>NZ_JPRN01000001.1 GCF_000737715.1 Chryseobacterium sp. JM1
AACCTGTTAAATTTGAATATGGTGTTAATATAGGAAACGATGTCTTTCAATTCGTGACCACCACTATTTGGGAAAATAATGCTACAAAATCCAATGTAAGTCTGCCATCTGCCTATGCCGCCAATACATTATACAGAAATGCAATTATAGATGAAGATGGAAATAAAACCTATGAATATAAAAATGGAAAAGGGCAGACCATTTTGTTAAGAAAAATGATATCCGGTTCAGAATATGCAGATACCTATTATGTGTATAATGAATATAACCAACTGGCATTTGTTATTCCTCCAAAAGCTGTCAATCAAGCCATCACCGATACCTTATTGAATGATTTATGCTATCAGTACCGCTATGACGGAAAAGGCAGACTGGTGGAAAAGAAACTTCCGGGGAAAGGCTGGGAATACATGGTCTACGATAAAGCAGACCGACTGCTTCTTACCCAGGATGCAATGATGGCCTCCCAAAACAAATGGCTGATGACCAAATATGATATGTTTGGAAGAGTGGCTTACACGGGAATCGTGAACAATAACAGCAGCAGCAGAAATACCTTGCAGAGTCAGATGGCAGATCTGGTTATTTACGATGCGCGACATCCGACAGGTTTTGTAAGGAATGGAATTACCGTTTATTATACCAGTGTCTATTTAAATGCAGATACGCTTTTGTCCGTTAATTATTATGATTCGTATCCTCAGGGATATGGTTTCAATCCACCTTTTCCATCCGCTATTCAGGGCGAGCCTGTTTTAACAGAAACGCCTTCCTCTGACGGAAGAAGCACAAAAGGATTACCCGTAATGGGTATGGTCAAGAATATTGAAGATGACAGCTGGACCACAAATTACACCTACTACGATACCAAAGGCCGCCCTGTGGGCAGCTATTCCATCAATCATTTGGGCGGGTATACCAAAACAGAATCCAAGCTGGATTTTGCGGGAGTTCCCCAGATGACCAATACCTACCATGTAAGAAGACCCGGAGAATCAGGCATAACGGTTAAAGAACGTTTTGTCTATGACCATCAGAACAGATTGAAAGAACATTACCATCAGGTAGATGACAAACCGGAACAGCTTCTTGCTGAAAATACGTATAATGAACTGTCCCAGCTTAAAAATAAAAAAGTAGGGAACAACCTGCAGAGTATTGATTATGCCTATAACATCAGAGGCTGGATGACTGATATCAATAAAGATCAGATGTCTGTTCCTGATCTTGGAGGAAAACTGTTTTCATATAAAATCAAATACAACCAGAAAGAAGGAATTACCCAACCGGGTGGCAGTATGTTCACTGGAAAAGAAGTAAAAGCAAAATACAACGGAAATATTGCCGAAGTAGACTGGAGATCGGTAGAATCATTAGGAGCCAATCCCTCGCTTACGCCTAAAAGATATGGCTATGCTTATGATGCATTAAACAGACTTACTGCGGGATATTATCAGAATCCACAGAATCCTTACAGCAAAGAACATACGGAGTCTTTGACCTATGACCTGAACGGAAACATAAGCAAGCTTTACAGAACGGCCGGCATGGAGAATACGGTCACAGCTGTTATTGATGATCTTGACTATACTTACACCGCAGGAAACCAGGTTTCTAAAATTACCGACAATGGAAATTCTGCAGGCTATGAAGGAGGTGGCGGAGAGATTAAATACGATCTCAATGGAAACATGTGGAAAATGGCTGATAAAAACATCAGCAAAATCCAGTACAACCATCTGAACCTTCCTACCCAAATAGATTATGGTGATATGGGAATAATGGGTTCTTATCAATATATATACCGTGCAGACGGAACCAAGGTTCAGAAAATAGCCCTGCGGTCTGAATGCGGAATTATGAACTGTTATGGAGTTTCCAACATATCAGATTATCTGGATGGTTTTCAGTATATGAGCTCTGCTACGATTAATAATGGTGGGGGCGGAGATACGGAGTTATCCCGTTCATTTGCACAGGAAACTTCAAGAGCAATGGAAATTCAGGCTTTTTCTGTAGAAGAAAAGAAAACGGTCCCTCCAACCAAAACAAAAGATCTCAGTTTTTTTCCTACTGCAGAAGGATTTTATGATTACGCGAAAGATCAGTATATTTATCAGTACAAAGATCATTTAGGAAATGTGAGAATAAGTTTCGGCAGAAACAGCACAGGTGCTCTTGAAATCACAGATGCCAATGATTATTATCCCTTTGGGATGAATCACCTGAAGACCGGAAATGCTTTCTTTGGGCAGAATACGTATAAAAATTATAAGTTTCAGGAACAGGAACTTCAAGAGACTGGATTTTACAGTTTTAAGTGGAGAAATTATATGCCAGACTTGGGAAGATTTTTCAATATAGATCCTTTGGCTGAAAAATATCCTTATAACGGAACTTATAATTTTTCTGAAAACCGTGTAATTGACGGTAGAGAACTGGAAGGTTTGGAAGTTGTTTTAGTTAAAGATACTGAACATAATAAACCTATTATCAAAACTGCTAATAATGGACAATATGCCGATAATGCTAATACAAAAACGATTCACGTTTTCGCCCATGGTAATCCATCAGCTTTTTACAATGAGACAATGAAAGGAGAAACAACAATCAATGATGGTAAGGATTTGAATAATGTTTTGAATCAAGGAAGTAAATTATGGAGTAGTTCTGAAAGTAAAGATGGTTTTACAGTTGTTTTACACGCTTGCAGAACTGGAAGAACAACGATTGATAAAAACGGAAATGTTAAAGAATCTGTTGCTGAAACAATTTCAGGATCTAAAGAAATGAAAGGTGTTACTGTTATTGCTCCTGACGAAAGAGATGGTTTCACCAATAACGGAAAAGAAATTGGTCCACAATCAACAAACAGCACAGATAAGAATGGTGAATATTTACCAGGAACTCCTAAAAGTGAACAAGGAAGACAGACTGGTCAATTTGGAAATTGGAACAGTTTTCAAAATGGACAAAGGACAGATCAGCAACCAGGAAATACAAAACCAAGTGGACAAGATCAACGAAGTTTTTTAGAAAGATTATTTAATTAGCCAACTTATGAAAATTATTGCAACTTTAATATTAACCGTTTTATTTATTTCTTGTCATAAAAAGGAAACATTTGATAAACCAAAGGATACGGATACTATAGTTACCATGAATCAAATCACTACAAATTATGATACTCTTATTAAAAGAGTTAAGTGTAAAGGTGACATAGATGCCTATGATGAAATGTTTTTTAGTTTCATGGACTCTAATGAAGCCGAGAGGACAGATAGTTTGATGATATATTCCAAAATAATGGCTGAAAAATATCATAATAAAAAGGCATACTTAGATTATTTCGTAGCGTTGTGTGAAAAATATAATGTCCATGTTGATTACAGTAATTACTCAACAATTAATTTATCAAAAATGGAATCTTTTTCAAAAAAACAAGCAGAAGACTGGTTAAAGAAAATGTTAGAAAAAAAAGTAATTACACAAGAACAATATAATTCTGTACAAAGATAAACCAAAAGAGGCTGTCTCAAAAGCACCTTCTCTCTCGGACTCCTGAGTGACAACTTTTGTCATTTAAGGAATTCTCAGAGCGTTGGTTTACCTTTTGGTGCAGCCTCTTTTATCATTTCATTCACAGAAAATCGTTATGTTTATCAGTACAAAGATCATTTAGGAAATGTGAGAATAAGTTTCGGCAGAAACAGTGCAGGTGCTCTTGAAATCACAGATGCCAATGATTACTATCCTTTTGGGATGAATCACCTGAAAACAGGAAATGCTTTCTTTGGACAGAATACGTATAAAAATTATAAGTTTCAGGAACAGGAACTTCAAGAGACTGGATTTTATAGTTTTAAATGGAGAAATTACATGCCGGATGTGGGAAGGTTTTTTAACATAGATCCGCTTGCGGAAAAGTATCCTACATGGGGACCATATGTCTTCAGTGGTAATAGAGTAATTGATGCTAGAGAATTAGAAGGTTTAGAACCTTACTTACTTTATGGCTCTTCAGATGAAGCTGCTGAGAATTTTGCCCAGCAATATAACGGAGTTTCTATTGTTAATTCAATTGAATTAAAAACAACTCTTTATTCTCAACAAAAAGAAGGAAAAAATTTTTATTCTTACGTCACTCCAGTTGGCTTTCTAGAATTAGATGAAAAAGGAAACCCTAAACCTGGGACTAGTGTAAATGCTTCTATAGATATCCCTGAGGGGACAAAAAAAGAAGGTGACGCTCATACACATGGAGCTGATTTAATAAACAGAGTTAAAAATTATACGGAAAATGACAATGTTTTTAATGATTTTGATAAAAATGTAGCTAGAGGAAATGGAGATTGGTCTAAAAGATCGACTCAGTATGTAGTAACTCCAAATGGTTTATTATTAGTATATGATCCTAACCTTAATGCTCCTTCAAATAGGAAAGGGAATGTGTTGAAAACTAGTAAACCAATACCTAGTGATCCTTTAAGTCCAACAAGAAAAAACAAAATATCACCTGAGGTTCAGCCTGTAGTTCCTCCTGTGGTTATTGATAGTAATGGAGAGTCTGCGCAGCTAAATTATAAGTTCAAAGAAGAAAAAAAACGACAATGAAAAAAATAATATTATGTTTAATTTTTGCACAAAATATAATTTGCTTTGGGCAGAATACTTTAAATACAAACTTGCTAACAAAGCAATCAATGATATCTTTAATAGCAAATGCCGAAAATTATATAGAAAAAAAAGTTATTTTAAAAGGATTTTTAAATATTCAAAAAGATGATATGGCTATTTACTTATCAAAAGATGATTTTATTAATTTCAATACAAATAACGCAATTTATTTATTTTTATCAATAGATGATATGAATAAACTTAATATCACTAAAATGAGCCGAAAATATGTTTCAATAATGGGAACTTTTTACATTCCAAAAAATAAAGATATACAAATGGGAGATAATTATATAGGAGCATTAAAAAACATAGAGTACGTTGAGTTAATTGAACAAAGAAGAGGAAAATAAAACGATACTATTTTACCCCTGCTGGTGCGAGCGTCTCGCTCGTGCCCCAAACAAAACGACAAAACCACTGTAAAAAAGCAGTGGTTTTTATTATTTCCTCCAAACTGTTATATTTATCAGTACAAAGATCATTTAGGAAATGTGAGAATAAGTTTCGGCAGAAACAGCACAGGTGCTCTTGAAATCACAGATGCCAATGATTATTATCCCTTTGGGATGAATCACCTGAAGACCGGAAATGCTTTCTTTG
This sequence comes from Chryseobacterium sp. JM1, assembly GCF_000737715.1. Classification (GTDB taxonomy): domain Bacteria; phylum Bacteroidota; class Bacteroidia; order Flavobacteriales; family Weeksellaceae; genus Chryseobacterium. Next base: position 5,281 of record NZ_JPRN01000001.1, read on the forward strand.
GGCAGAATACGTATAAAAATTATAAGTATAACGGGAAGGAACTGCAGGAGAATGGGATGTATGATTATGGGGCGAGATTTTATATGGCGGATATTGGGAGATGGAGAGTGGTGGATCCGCTGGCGGAAACTTCACGTCGTTGGAGTACTTATACCTATGCCTACAATAACCCAATTAGATTTATTGACCCTGATGGAATGCAAAATAAAGATATTACTATTCCAAGCGGAACTGATCAAAAAGGCATTGATGCTATAATGGCAAATCTTCAAAAGTTGACAAGAGATAAATTAACAACTGTTAAAGGTATTAATGGAAAAACACATGTTTTTATAGAGAAGTTTGAAAAAAATGGAAAGTATGAAAATGGGACCCAATTAATAAGAGATTTAATAACTGATGAAAAAAATGTTAACATAAGAATTGGTGAAAGTAATTTTGCTAAAGCTGATAACAAGGAAACAGCATCAAATGGCGTTGGAACAGATTCAGATATAACATTTAATCCTACAGGAAAACAAGATGTAAGAGTTTCTGGTGAGGATGGGAAAACGATGTACGAAACATCCCCAAACTTTATTATACTAGGACATGAATTAATACACGCTAAAGATCATGTTAGTGGTACACTTAATAAAACGGATGGTGAGCATAGTTATTTAGATTTGAAAGGAATAAGATTAATTGAAACACATTCCAAGGCTGAATTTAGAGCATCTGGCTTTCCTGGATTTATAGGTAAAGATGGGTTTTCAGAAAATAAAATAAGAAAAGAACATGGACTAAAATTAAGAGCATCATATGAAAGTTTTAGAGGTCGAACTAGGTAAAAGCATAATAATATTGTTTATGATTTTATTTTCATGTAAGGAAAATAAAGTAATTCAAGAAAGAGATAGAAATGATAAACTTTCAGTTGAAGTTTTATCAATTGAGAAGAAAAAAGGATTATCTAATATTTCAATTCTTGTAGATAATTATAATAATGATAAATATGTAATGCTATTTAAATATCATGGATTTGAAGGAAAAGAAACTTATCCGGAAGTGATTGAAAGTGCAAAAGAAACTATTATTGACTATAATTTTTTCCTTAAAAATCATATTCAAGATTCTATTAGTGATCCTTCTATACAAAATACTAATGAGTCATTTACTCTTTTTATAATACCTAAAGGTAAAACTAAGATTACACTAAAGGATATCCCTATATCAAATACAATGAATAAAAAATATTTATATCTATATTTTAGTAAAATGAAAGAAGAAACCTTTAAGGCATTACCAAAAAAGACAAGTGAATATGATATAATTGCAGACGAAAAAGGATTTAGAAATTATAAATTTTCAAAAGAAATAATTGTTTTTTGATAGGAAAAAATAGAAGAGGTTGTCCTAAAAGTTTGGGCAACCTCTAATTTTGTCGTTTTTGTTCGTATCCTCCTCGGCTGTCGCTAGCATCTCCCCTGTTGGCGCGAGCGTCTCGCTCGTGTCCCCAACAAAACAAAACCACTGTAAAATTGCAGTGGTTTTTATTATTTCATTTAACTGTTATATTTATCATCAGTAAATGGTGTATTGCAGAATCGGAATGTGAAAGAAAATGTTCTATGTATAAGTGATACTATTTCATAACCAACATAAATTAAAAAAAACGTAATTAGGATCATAATTTGATCTTTTTAGTTTATTTTTTGAACCTAAAAGAGTCTTCCGTTACTCTTTTTATATCTTCGGTGATTCTTTGAGAATGCATTTTGAATCTAAAATAGTCTTTCGTCACCCTTTTCGTGTCTCGGGCAGGCCTCTGTGGTTATATTTTAAGTCAAAAAGAGTTTCCGGACATTCCTTTTCAATGGGGTTTATACCTTTTGACGGTTCACAACAGAACAAAGACGAGACGTTTTAGAATATTCCTTTTCTTATAAAGCAAAATAGGTAATTAATCAAAAAAAATTGTCAGTTGAAAAGGATAAAATACTGTTATTATAATGGTTTTGTTATTTTAATTGGTGATTATAAGTTGTTTGTTTTATTGTTTTGGTAAAAAAAACTTATATTTACGCCGAATTAATCAAAAAATTAGTGAAAAATGAAGAAAATAAGTATTCTTTCAATGTTTTTGTTGTTTTTTAATGCTTTTTCTCAAAATGTTGAACATTTTTGTGGTTTTGACGAAGAAATGAGAAAAATGGACATAAGATTTCCTGAATTAAAGAAAAGCAGAGAAGAAGTAGAAGCCAGATTAAGTAAAATGGACAAGCAGTCTTTTCTTAATAAAGTAGGCGGAACAACTTCCTGGAATGGTCTGTACACAGGACAAACCTTTGAAATCCCAATTGTAGTACACGTTATTGAATCCAGTGCAACCGCTAACTCAAATTTAGCTTTATCAGATCAGGATGTGATCAACTGGATCGACAGAGCCAATAAAATGTATGCCACCACTTACGGAAACGGGTTCTATGCAGAAGGGGCAGGGGCAACAGGAGGAAATGTCATTCCTTTTAAACTGGTACTGGCTAAAAGATCACCAACATGTGCTCCAACCAATGGAATTGTAAGATATAACGGAAGTACAATCCCTTTATATGATACCAGAGGTGTAAAGTCTGCTTCTACAGGCAACGGGGCAAGTGACAGCCAGATCAAAACTATGGCACCGCACTGGCCTGAAACTTCTTATTTCAACATCTATGTAGTTATTGGATTTGATGGTCAGCAGCAAAATGCGGGTGGGCTAATGGGATATGCAAGATTCCCGGAATCTTATGACTATTTCTATGAAAGCTTTATGAAGGTAGCTACCCTTAAAAATCTGAATGATACCACACTTACTCATGAGCTGGGTCATGCATTTGGTCTTTATCATACGTTTCAGGGAGTTAATTATACAAGCCAGACAACATGTCCTGTCAATAATAACTGTGCAACGGACGGGGACAGAGTTTGTGATACGTCACCTTCAAGAAGTATGTACGGTGTAGCTGTTCCGAATAATACGACTATAGATCCGTGTACCAATCAGAACCATGACGGAACACAGTATAACGTAATGAATTATACCAACTCTAACCGTAAATTCACAGAAGGGCAGAGAGACAGAGCGATCATGCTGATGATGGAATACAGAAAAAACCTGATCACTTCAACAGCAGGGCAGGATCCGGCAGCGGTGATCCCATCTCCTGTAACAGTAGTGGCAGCACAGTGTAATCCTTCAGGAATTGTAAATCCAGCCAATAATAACTTCGGAATCGGAGCTTCAAGAGTACAGTTTGGAACTATTAGCAGCACAACGAATGGATATGATTCTGACGAACCTGCTCCGAAATACTATGAAGATTATTCTGCAGCAACGTGCATCAGGCCTGCTTATTATACAGATATTCCGTCCAACGCAAGTACGGAATTGAAAGTTACCTATGATAACGGCTTTAGCCAGGCAGATAAGTTTAAAACTAAGGTGTGGATTGATTATAACAACAATGGAGTATTTGAAGAATCTGAGATAGTAGCCAATGATCTGTCTGCTTCTATGGCTTCGGGAGCAAGAAAAGTTGTTACTGTAAGCGTTACGCCTCCTGCTACAGCTTTAACGAATACTTATTTAAGAATGAGAGTTTCTGTAGATGCAGCCACCTTTAATGGAGCAGTGCTTGCTGATGGGACTTCATGTTCACAGCTTCAGTACGGACAGGTAGAAGATTATGCAGTAAGGATAACCGGAGTTTTAGGAACTTCAGATGTAAAAAACAATACAGCAGAAGCAAAAATTGTTTATCTGAAATCTGAAAATAAATTGAAACTGACTGGTAATGGAATTTTTGGAGATTATCAGATCTATGACCTAAGCGGTAAGCTTATCCAAAAAGGAAATACAAAAACCAACGAGATCCAGATTGAAAGAGCGCTTCCAAAAGGAGCATTTATTATCAATTACTCCGATAAGAACAAAAACGGATCTAAGAAGTTTTTAAATAATTAATTCTGAATTATTCAAATAGTAAAGCCCCGATTAAGGGGCTTTTTTTATATCATTATTTCAACCTGTCCGGATTTTGTTTAAGGAAGCTTTCCCAGCCACTGAATGATTTGGTGTCCGCTATCGTACCGGAATTGAAATGGTGGCATACGGCAACCGCAAGACCATCTGAGGCATCCAGATATTTGGTGGGAAATTCTTTCAGATTTAAAAGATTCTGAAGCATTCCGGCTACCTGTTCCTTGCTGGCATTTCCGTTTCCGGTGATGGCCATTTTAATTTTTTTCGGAGAGTATTCCGTGATGGGAATGTTTCTGTAAAGACTGGCAGCCATTGCTACTCCCTGAGCGCGGCCCAGTTTAAGCATACTCTGCACATTTTTTCCAAAAAACGGAGCTTCCAGAGCTACTTCGTCAGGGTGATATTCATCAATCAGGGCTAATGTTTTGTCGAAAATATATTTCAGCTTCGTTTCGTGATTCGGATATTTTTTTAGGATTAATTCGTGAATAGAAACCATCTCCATTTTGCCTTTTTTTACGGAAATAATACCAAAACCCATAATGGCCGTTCCGGGATCAATGCCTAAAATTATCTTCTCTGAAATCATGGCTCAAAGATAGGATATTCTAAACTTTTTTATCAGACAAAAAGAGGATTTAAAATAACGGGTGTTTGGGCTGAAAAAATAAGTTAAAAGATTTGGAAGCTGGAAGCGGGAGGCTTGAAGATACTATTGGGTTTTAGATTTCTAGTAGTTTTCTTAAAATTTAATGAAGAAGCTTTTTAAGAAAACAATAAAAAGTAGGATACAGCTAATATTGCAGACTTCAATAACTTCCCTCCTCTAGCTTCCGGCTTCCTTCCCTGATCAAAAATCCCAAATTTCAACAAAAAAATATTCAATGTATCGGGAAATATGTATAACTTTAAAATAAAATGTGCCATGAAAAATTTACTTAATTTATGTATTGTTCCCGTACTTCTGTTATTCAGTTTTCAGAAAAACAGTGCGTTAGGTTATTTGGGGAATAAAACATCCGGTGCTGAGATCCGGAAAGAAGGTAAGATTGTTTATCTGTTTTTTAGAACTGATAAAGAAGCTTCCGGGAAAGAAAGAATTATCCTTCAGGAAAAGAAAGTGGCTGAAGGAAAGCTGAAATTTAGCCCTTCTTTTGACAGAAGTGAAGTTGAAGCCGGAGATCTTATTGTGATCCTGTCTGATTCAGGTGGAAAGGAAATCATGAAACAGCTGGTGAAAAATCCACTGCATCCTGAAATGGAAGTTTATGAAAAAGAAGGTGTCAGCAGAAAGAAAATTCCTCTTGAAAATGCTGAATTCAGTGTAAGGTATTCCTATTCTGAACAGATTCAAACCGTAAGAATCGAAAAAGTGACCGAATCCGAAAATCAGCTTTTATTCACCCAAAAACTATAGCCATGAGAAAAATTTTATTATCCCTTTTCGTTGGCAGCTGCTGTGCTGCACAAACCTTTCAGACCGTTCCCCTTCTTCAGAACGGAACGAATGATAAACGGATTATTATTGCGGTATTGGGTGACGGTTTTACCACGGCCCAGCAGAATTCCTTCGTCTCATCGGCGCAGGCTACCGTTAATTACCTTTTTACAAAAAGCCCATATACAGAATATAAAAATTATTTTAACGCCTATGCCGTAAAGGTCGTTTCTACTGCTTCAGGCGTAAAACATCCTGGAACTGCGACTGATGTCACTGAACCTGTCATTCCGGTGTCCAATCCGAATAATTATCTTGGATCTTCCTTTGATTTTGGGGTTCACCGGTGTATTTACAGCAATACGACCAATAAGGTAGGTCAGGTTCTGGCTGCCAATGTTCCGGACTATGATATTACTTATGTGCTGGGCAATTCCACAGAGTACGGAGGATGTGGCGGTTCGTATGCATTCGCATCTCTCAACGGATCTTCCAATGAAATTGTTGTTCATGAATTAGGACATTCATTTGGAAAACTGGCTGATGAATACTGGTTTTCCGGTTCCGGAGAATCTCCCAATAAAACCCAGACTTCAAATCCTACAACAGTAAAATGGAAAAACTGGGTAGGGCTTAACGGAGTAGGTGTATATTCTTATTCAGAAAGCCCTTCATGGTACCGTCCGCACCAAAGTTGTGAGATGAGGTATCTGAATCAGCAGTTTTGCTCAGTCTGTAAAGAAGCCATTATTGAAAAAATTCATTCATTGGTGTCTCCGGTAGATTCTTATACCCCTGCAAATACATCAGCGGTGAATGCCAACTCCAATGTGACCTTTACCGTGAATGAAATTCTCCCGATTCCTAATACATTGGTTAATTCATGGAAGCTGAACGGAACCTTGCTTGCATCAACGGCTAATTCACTCACCATTTCTCCATCCCAATTGAATGTTGGGAATAATACCCTGATCTTTTCGGTGAATGATAACAATACACTGCTTAAAGTGAATAACCACAGTACCCTGCATTTTACCAATGTGACCTGGACACTGAATAAATCTGCTGCCAAAAAAATGACAGAAGTAAAAGCCGAAGAAAGAAGATACAGCATATATCCCAATCCTTCAGACGGTGAATTTTTTATCAAAGGAAAACAGGAATTTGCAGGAAATACCAGAATCGAGCTGTATGATACATCCGGAAAGCTGATCCGTATTAAATCAGATCTAAAAGACCGTTCAACATTGTTAGTTGATATTAAAAATCTTCCTGCCGGAACCTATCTTGTAAATGTTTATGAAAATGAAGGAATGATTATTTCTCAGAAAATTGTGAAAGAGTAGGAGAGGAAGGAAAGGTTAGATGGAAGTTACTGTTAGACCTTTAATTTCTTGCAGCCATCTAATACCTAATCTTCGATACTCAAGCTTCCTTATCCAAATAATGCCGGTTGTAAAAGCCGGCATTTATTGTTCATTAATGATTTCCTGTGAGTTTCTTTTCTGCGATCGGAATCCAATTCTGATCATGACGGAGAAGTAATATTTTATCAACGATAAATTTAGTTTTGTATTCTTTTTCTTCGTAAACTTCCCATGCTTTCAGGTAGTTGTCATAGCTGAGGTCTCTGTAACCAACAGTCATATGGGAATGGAAAGAATATTTGATAAAATTAAAATGCTGTTTTACGTTTTGATGAAGGATGTTTAAATTGTTATTCGGTTCAGGCTGTACAAAGAGGACAGGGTTTTTAGGATTTGGAAAACTTCCAAAACCGTTCAGTATGATTTCAAAGGGAGGCAAATCGGTATCTATCTTTTGAAAAGCTGTATGAATGTCACTCTCAAGCTCCAACTCTCTGGAGAAGGGTGGAAATAAAGTGATGTGGGCATCATTTTTCAATGCTTTTGAATTATCATAGTTCAAAGCGAGATCTTCTTTAAAAATCTTCACCTCGTCAATAACTTCCTGTGGAGGATAGATCGCGATGAAATACATTTTTTTCATACGGCAAAATACATTTTTTTGAGAAAAATTTCATACATAAGAAAATTATGCATAGATTTGAAAGGTATAAAAAAGATCATTTGAAAAAGAACAGTCTTTACAAAGGAACACTCCAGAACATTATTTTGAAGCTGCTTTCAAAAGAAGTGAAAATGTATGGATATCAGATCACGCAACGGGCAAAAGAGCTTACAGAAGGAGAGCTTGAAATGACCGAAGGTGCGCTGTATCCTTTGCTGCACAAACTGGAAAATGATGGAATGATCACTTCAGAAATTCAGAAAATCAACGGAAGAGACCGAAAATATTATCTTTTGACAGAGAAAGGGAAAAAGCATCAGACTGTTCAGGAGAATGAAATGAAAAGTTATTTGTTAAACCTAAATACCATTTTTAACATATGATGACCGAGGTACAGGAAAATGAGGTGACGGACTATCTTATCTTTCAAAGGCTTCCATTGGATATTTTGTTGGAAGTAAAAGACCATATGATTTCGCAGATTTCAGATATCGAGCGTAAAGACCATTTAAATTTTGAAGACGCTTTCTTAAAGACCAAAAGATTGTGGGAAAATGAGTTTAAAATGACGAGTTATTCTATTTTTTACTCAGAGCTGATTCCTGTGATTGTTAAGAAAATCATCAAAGGGAACAATAATAAAATTCTTAAAAAGTCATTGTTATTAGCCCTCATTTCTTTTGTCATTAACCTTTTGCTGATTTACAGTTCCACCAGCAAGGAACAATATGCTCTGTTCTTTAGGATACAGAATTCTCTGTTTTTTCTGGCCCCGGTTTTAGTCTGGGCATTCCACTACAAAATCCGAAAATTTATCAGAACAGATTTTAAGTATAAAGGGAAATTGTTTTATACCATGTATCAGCAGAATATGGGTTTACTGGTGATATGCCTGATGTCGATGGCGCAGGTCATTACCAAAGACGGAAATTCGCTCTACCAGTTTTTTAAAACCCAGAATCATGATGATTTGATCAGCGTTGTGATTTCTCTCGCCTTTATTTTTACACTGCAGACATTTATGATTTTTGGGCTATTCAATTTCTTTGAACATAAAAAGTCTCTTAAAAAACTTCAGAATTTTCTACAGACTGCAGCGTGATAGACTGAACAATCAACTGAAAAATACCATTTAACATTTATTAAACATGATAAATACGGCACAGGAAATCGAGATCATACAGTATCTTATTTCAAAAAAACTGAATCAGAAACTATTGTTGGAAATCAAAGATCATTTTATACTTCAGATATCCAACCTGATGGAGGAACAGAATGAAGGTTTTCAGGAAGCTTTTCTCCAGACCAAAATGAACTGGAAAAGCGAACTTGAAATGGTAAAAGCTGATTTTTTATCGGCAAGAAAAATAACCAGAATTGAGAAAGATATTCTTCAGACCCGCTTCAAAAAAATGAGTGTTTATGCACTGGCCTTTTCACTAATTTTTTCAGGCTTACTCTATATAAAACCCAATCTATTTAATGATGTACAGATCTTATTTTTGTTAACAATATTGGGGCTTTCTGTTTATAATTTTATGCGGAAAACGATGAATCTCAACGGCTATTTTCAGATGAGCTTTCATCCTCTTCTTTTGAAAAACTTTTTTGCAGGAGCTGCATTGATTGCAATTTCATGTTTCTTTTTTAAAGACGTTCATACGGCCCTTTCTGTCATGATTAAACCTTTCTTTCTGTTTGCTGCAGCGATTCAGACCCAGCTTCTATACTGGAACGCAAAGAAAATTAATGTTTTGATCTAAGATGTAACAGCGTATTCTCAAGGTTATCCGTCATTTTTTTAACTTCAACATGAGGCCTGAAAGTAGAACTCTTGCCCTTTTCTTCATCAGCAATATTTGATAAAATCAGGACGGATGTTTTGGTTTGAGGATAATAAATGTTCAGAGAAGGTGACCCTTTTACATAACCGCTGTGAAAATAACTTTCCGGCTTGCCAATATTCATCATAATCCCGTATCCATAACCCATTTTTCCCAGAATAGCATGGTGTCTTTCCGCACTTTTGGAAGTGAACTGCTTTAAAGTTTCCGGTTTGAGAATTTTTCCACTATACAGAGCATTATTCCATAAGTGAAGATCATCTATGGTAGAAAGAATACCGCCTGCAGGAGTGCCAATGTCTTTACTTCCAAGTCGCTTGGGCATATTGGGAACTTCCTGTGCATTTTTTTCATTACCGAGATAAGCACTTGCAAAGTTATTTCCTTCAAAAGTATTTCCGGTAGAAGAATTTTTCATTCCTGCTTTTCTGAACAGTTCCTGCGCATTTTCATCATAAGATTTACCGGAAACTGTTTCTACGATTTTACCCAAAGCATTAAAACCGTCATTGGAATAAAAGAAATCCGAACCGCTTTTAAACATCAGTTTTCCTCCGAAAGTATTAAGCCCTGAAGTATGATTCAAAAGCTGATGAATGATGATATTTTCATATTCTTTAGTCTGAAATTCCTTAAGATATTTGGATGCCTTATCGGTAACATTCAGTTTTCCCTGTTCCATCTGAAGAAGAACCATAGCTGCGGTGAACTGCTTGCTTACAGAGCCAATGGCAAAAACGGTACTGCTGTCGATCTTTGTTTTCGTTTTAAAATTGGAATAACCGTTTTCCTTCCGGTACAGCTGCAGCGAATCTTTGAAGACGGCAATGCTTCCGTTGAAATTATATTTTTTAAATACAGAATCGATCTGCTGCTCCAAAAGGGTTTTCTGGAACGCTGTTATCGTAGAATCAATGATGGCGTTTTTGTCAACCGGTTTTATTTTGGGAATTTCGGTTGTACATGAACATAAAAAGTAAAAAAGGAACAGGAATGTAATTTTTTTGATCACAGGTGTGTTTTTAGGATTAAAATTGAACGTATTGATACTAAGAATAATACCTATTTAAATGTAATAAAATTCTTAAAATTTTCATAATAGATGCAAAATTTATGCTAAAACAAGGAATTGTGTTTATAAGTATTTTTATTTTTGAATAGATGATCAAAGACTATCGTGAAAGAGTATTTGTTTGAATGAGTTATGAGTTTCAATATGGGATCGCCTGTAAAACTTAGGGATGAAATAAGTTTTTTTTAACGCAAAGTTCTATACTAATTTAAACATGTCAAGGTTCAAAACCTTGAGATGGTTAATAGGACTGCCATACGACAGCAGCCTTTATATCAGGATCAGATCGCAGAACCAGAAAACATAGGCTCCATCCTCATCGTCAGGATTGGCTTTTGGTTTTGGATAAGTCTTCTTTACTGTTTCCCCTATTTCAAACTGGATGGGTTCTCTGAAGATCGGTCCGTCAAAAGTAAACGTATGGAACTCCCCATTTTCTCCACAGGGATCAACGTTTTTTGGAAGGTCACGGATAAAATCCCGGTCAATGATTCTCCCTGCGAAACTTTTATCGAGATAGGTTTCATTCACGCAGGTGACAATGGTTTTAAATCCAAGATCCAGAAATTCATGGATAAGGTCTGTTGTGTTCTGTTTCCAAAGTGGGAAAATACCTTCCATACCTATTGATTTTAACTGGTCTTCACGGTATTTCCGGAGGTCTTCCAGGAAAATATCTCCAAAGACAGACTGTGTGATTCCCATCGCCTGAATTTCAGACATCGTCTTATTCATGAGCTCCCGGTATTCTTCCATAGACGGTTCTTTGGGAAGTTCCATCTTAATCAATGGGAATCCCAGACTTTCAGCCTGCTTTTCCAATAGCGAAACGTGAACACCATGCATGGAAATTCGCTGAAATTCTTTGTTAACGCTTGTCAGCAGGGTAATGACTTCGGAACGGTTTTCCTGTAAGGTTTTATAAAGGGCAAGAGCAGAATCTTTTCCGCTGCTCCAGTTGAATACGGCTTTGGGTTTCATATCGCAAACATAGTAAATATTGAAGATAAAAACCTTTCGGAAATGATCAATGTGATTACAGCTCTGTTATCTGATTGCTACTCCAGATCTTAATGTCTTCTGCGGTATGATAAGACTATTCCATACTGAAGATTGTAATCTTTTCCAAGAAGTTCTTCGGCATAAGTTTCCGGTAGAAAATAAGATTCTATATCGGAATCGTTTTTATTTTTATCATATTCCTCATAAGAAATCTCTTCACCATCTAAGAAGTACAGTGTATATCTCCTGTCAGGGTTAAAATTTATCTTTTGGGCCTTGTCAATATTTAAGTTCAATGGAATGTCTTCTTTTGAGCGTCTGCTGTTGGCAGATAAAAACAGCTTGTTTGTATTGGATTCATTTTCGAAAACATAGATGTTTTTGAAGCTGATGTCTTCTTCAGAAATACCGATTTCCCCGGAAAAAAAAGAATAGGTAGAGTATTTTTTGGAAAGGGTAAGAATGCTTGTTTTATTATATTGCTGTACTGTTTCTTTATTTCCTGAAATGTTAAATTTCAATGTTTTTGTTTTAGATCTGTAAAACTCTCTGTCTTTATCCGGTGTGTCCTGTGTATCAGATGATGGGGCATAAAGAATCATGCCGATTTCTAGGGTTCTAAGCGTGTCTGCTTTTTTGGATTGGGCATTCAGGGCGGAGGTGAACATGGCGGCAATAAATATTCCGCTGGCAATTTTACGAAACGGAAGTTGGAAAAGGTGGTGATTTATTTTTGCTGTTTGTTCTTCTTCAGTATATAATCTGCTCTTCTGTATTTTTCCGCATACAGACCGATTTTCACTTAGTAATATCTGTATCTCTTCATCCGTTTTACCAGTAAGATCATACACTTTTTTAGAACACAGGTCGCAAAACTTTCCTCCGGGAGCCTGTTGCATGTTGTCCCAGTTTTCACTGCACGGACTTGAAATTTGAAATTCTTTTTTCATCATGGTCAACTTTAGATTAAAAATACAAAAAAACCTCAAAGAAAATTCTCTGAGGTTTAATTTATATAAGTCGATCCAGGTTGGATTACATATTTCTTCTGTATTTACCACCTACTTCAAACAAAGCATTGGTGATTTGTCCAAGAGAACAGTATTTCACGGCATCCATCATCACGGCAAATAAGTTCTGCTGGTTGATGGCGGCATACTGAAGTTTTCTTAGGGCTTCCTGAGATTTATCTTCATTCGATTTCTGGAAATTATGAAGCGTTTCGATCTGAACCTGCTTTTCCTCTTCAGTAGAACGGATAACTTCTCCCGGACGAACCGTTGGTGAACCATCTTTTCCAAGGAAAGTATTTACCCCGATGATCGGATATTCTCCCGTATGTTTCAGCCATTCGTAATGCATCGATTCTTCCTGGATCTTAGAACGCTGGTACATGGTTTCCATAGCGCCAAGAACACCGCCTCTTTCGGTAATTCTGTCGAATTCTGTATACACTGCTTCCTCTACAAGATCCGTTAATTCTTCAATAATGAATGAACCCTGTAATGGATTTTCGTTTTTAGCTAAACCTAATTCTTTATTGATAATCAGCTGAATAGCCATTGCTCTTCTTACAGATTGTTCAGTTGGCGTTGTAATCGCCTCGTCATACGCGTTGGTGTGAAGAGAGTTACAGTTATCATAAATAGCATAAAGCGCCTGTAGCGTTGTTCTGATATCGTTGAAATCAATTTCCTGTGCGTGAAGAGAACGTCCTGAAGTCTGGATGTGGTATTTCAGCATCTGGCTTCTTTCGTCTGCTCCGTACTTTATTTTCATGGCTTTAGCCCAGATTCTTCTGGCTACACGCCCGATAACTGAATACTCAGGGTCGATACCGTTGGAGAAGAAGAAAGATAAGTTCGGCGCAAAATCATTGATGTCCATTCCACGGCTTAAGTAGTATTCCACATACGTGAAACCATTAGCCAGTGTAAATGCCAGCTGAGAAACAGGATTCGCTCCCGCTTCAGCGATGTGATATCCTGAAATGGAAACGGAATAGAAGTTTCTTACTTTTTCAGTAATGAAGAACTCCTGCACGTCACCCATTAATCTTAGTGCAAATTCAGTAGAGAAAATACAGGTATTCTGAGCCTGATCTTCTTTTAAAATATCGGCCTGAACCGTACCACGAACCGTTGCAATGGTTTTAGCCTTGATTTCAGCATAAGCCTCAGCCGGGATTACTTCATCTCCTGTAATTCCCAATAGTTTTAAACCTAAACCGTTATTGGAAGGAGGAAGTTCACCGTTATATTTTGGTCTTTCTAAGCCTCTGTCATCAAATTTTGCTTTTAAAACAGCTTCAACTTTAGCTTCAAGCTTGTGTTCAGCGATATATTTTTCAACATTCTGATCAATCGCAGCATTCATAAAGAAAGCCAGCAACATCGGAGCAGGACCGTTGATGGTCATGGAAACTGAAGTCATCGCATTAACCAGATCAAATCCTGAATACAGTTTTTTAGCATCATCAAGCGTTGCAATAGAAACGCCCGCATTTCCAATCTTACCGTAAATATCCGGTGGTAAAGCCGGATCCTGACCATATAATGTTACAGAGTCAAATGCTGTTGACAAACGTTTTGCATCCATTTCTGCAGAAACATAATGGAATCTTCTGTTGGTTCTTTCCGGACCTCCTTCTCCTGCAAACATCCTTGTCGGATCTTCACCGGTTCTTTTGAATGGATAAATTCCGGCGGTGTACGGGAATCCTCCAGGAAGGTTTTCCTGACCTTTCCACTTGATCAGGTCACCCCAATCTGTATATTTCGGTAATGAAATTTTTGGAATTCTTAAGTGGGATAAAGATTCGGTAGAGGTTTCCACCTTGATTTCTTTTCCACGTACAAAATAAGAATAGAACTCTTCGTGGAAGGCTTTTTTCGTGTCATCCCAAGTTCTCAGGAAGTCGATGTTTTCCTGTTGAAGGTCTTTTTCTGCTTTTTGATATTCAGCGTCTAATGTTTCATTGGATAAGAAACTTTTTACGCCTTCGATATGATACATTTTTCTGGCAAGCTCAGCCTGCTTTTCAACGTTGGCATCATAAATTCTGTTGTTTTCAACAATTTCAGACAGATAACGTACTCTTTTTGGAGGAATGATGGTTACTTCATCCGTGATTTCCTGCTCAACAAAGCCCTGTAAGTTTAATCCTGAAAACTTATCATTTACTTTTTCAACAAGTCTGTTGTAAAGTTCAGTGGTTCCGTGATCATTAAACTGTGATGCTTTTGTTGCATAAACCGGCATGTCGTCCAACGGACTTTCCCATAATAAATGGTTTCTCTGAAACTGCTTTCTTACAGCCTGAAGTGCATCAAGAGCACCACGTTTATCAGATTTATTCAATGCTACAAGATCTGCATAATCCAGCATGTCGATCTTTTCAAGCTGTGTAGAAGCACCATATTCAGGGGTCATCACATACATGGAAACATCAGCAAAATCTGAAACTTCAGAACCGGACTGCCCGATACCGGATGTTTCAAGAATAATAACGTCAGGAGCGGCCAGCTTCAATACATTCAAAGCAGAATGGATAAAAGGCGAAACGGAAACGTTATTTTCTCTTGTTGCCATAGAACGCATATAAACTCTTGGATCATTGATCGCGTTCATACGGATTCTGTCTCCTAAAAGGGCACCTCCCGTTTTCTTTTTGGAAGGGTCGATAGAAATGATGGCAATTTTTTTATCAGGATTGGAACGGATAAAACGTCTTACCAATTCGTCGGTAAGAGAAGATTTTCCGGCTCCACCTGTACCTGTGATCCCGATAATCGGAATATTTAAGTCTTTTGATTTTTCGTCGATAGCTTTTACCAGTTCAGGTTTTTCGTCTGAAAAGTTTTCTACAGCTGAAATAATTTTAGCAATGCTTGTGGAATTTTCAAAATCAATTAAATCCAAATCAGCGGCTGTGATATCTTTTCCAGTGGCAAAATCCGATCTTTTAACCAGATCATCGATCATTCCCTGTAAGCCAAGTTCACGGCCATCATCCGGAGAATAAATTCTGTCGATTCCATAAGACATGATATCTTCAATTTCCTCAGGCAGAATTACACCGCCACCGCCACCAAAGATCTTGATCTGTGGGGAATTTTTCTCTCTTAAAAGGTCGTAGATATATTTAAAATATTCGTTGTGACCTCCCTGATATGAGGTTAGGGCAATAGCGTTGGCATCTTCCTGGATCGCTGTGTTTACAACTTCCTCTGCTGATTTGTCGTGGCCAAGGTGGATCACTTCACATCCTGTTCCCTGGATCACGCGTCGCATGATATTGATCGCAGCATCGTGTCCGTCAAATAATGACGCCGCGGTTACGATTCTCACTTTGTTGGTTGGAGTATATTTTTGGGTTTCCATATAAAAACTAGAAAATTTCTGAATTTTCAAATATAATAATAAAATAAGAACCTTTTGGTTTTGTTTAATGATTTGATTTCAAGAGGGTTGATTGTAGATAATAGATTGGTTTTTTACCTGCTTATCAATCATTCGTTTAAAAATGATCAGTAAAATCTCTATTTTTGCATCATTATCTATTAAGTATGAAAAAGGCTTTGATGTATTTTGCGTTGGGAACGGCAGTGAGTTTCCTGATCAATTATTTCTTTATAAGTTCAGAAAATGTAGGGTTGGACCTTTACTATGCCATCGCTTTTGGATTGGCGTGGGGGCTGGCTTATTATCTTGATACCCCGAATTTTTCCCTGCCTGGAAAGCTGGGACTGTCATTTGCTGCCATGGGAGTACTTGTTCTGATAGGCACGCTGATTTTTAATGTTCAACTTGCGGTTCCGTCCATTCTGAAATTTTCTACAGTTTTTGTAGCATATTATTTAATTGCAAGTTTCAGGGCAAACAAATCGCTGCGCCGCTAGTGCATGAGCAAAAAGCTGATGATTCCCAGTCCCATCAATAAGAAGGTAAACAGTATAGTGTTGATCGCAAATAATACAGCGCCTACTATAATGGTAAGAACAGGATGCGTTCTGTAAGTTCTGTAGTGGGCGATAAAAAAGTAACATCCTGCATAAATAATAGCAGCTGAGATAAAAAGTCCGTTCATTGCCATAGCAAAACTACTTTCATCAAAATAGTTCAATACTTTCTGAGTGACAAAAAGCAACAGGGTAAGAAGGAGTAAAAAGGAAAAGTAGTGGAGTGTAAAAACACCGTGGTCAAAATACCACCATTTTCTTTTGCTGTGAAAGATCCATAGCAGAAAAGCAAACAAAGGAAGATAAAGGAAAAGAGCTTTGGGTAAATTGTGAATCGAACTTTTTATAAACAGATTCGTGATCTCTCTTGGAGAAAGACCTTTTTCCTCCATTTCAAAAATCTTGGCGATAAACGGGCGGAAGGTTTCATATTTATGGCCGTTCTTTTCTTCCCGTCTGTCAAAATCTTCCATAGACTGTAGTCCTATAGATTTTGTAATACTTTTACTTTGAAGTATATTTCCTACATCAATGTCGTTTTTAGGATTCTTAGAGAGGTTAGTGGTGTCTAACGCCTTTGTTAAAGCTCCGCCTGTAAGAGAGTCTGCTTGAGCCACTTCCGGAGATTCTTTAAGGATTTTTTGAACGGATTCATTTGCTATCACTTTCTTTTGAATTTCTTCTTTGGTGATTTTCTCTTTTTCCGCACCTTGTTTTCCAAAATCCATATTCGCCACCTGAAACGAAATAAACAGGAATGTGACAAAACTTATAAAGATATAAAGTTTTACAGGAGGAACAAATTGTGCTCTTTTGCCTTCCAGATAAATTTTGGTAAGTTTTCCCGGGTTGAAAAGCAGGTTTTTCATGGTTCCCCAAAACTGCCCGTCATAATGGGTAAAGTCCTCAAAAAAGTGGGTGAACAGATAATAAAAGGGGTGGCGGCTTTCGATATTCTCCTGTCCGCAGTGGGGACAGAATCTTTCTTCCACCTGATGCCCGCAGTTCAGGCATGTTTTATCTTCTCTGATTTTTCCGTGGCTCATCGTTTTTAAGGATTTATGGCAAATATAATTATTTCATCAATGGATTATTGAAAAACTTATAGGGATACATCTGAAAATATTAATAATGTGATATTGAGTGATGAGTGATGAGTGATGAGTGATGAGTTACAAGTTATGAGTTTCGAGATAGGAGATTCGGGTTACGAGTTCTGTACGTACGTCCCTGAAATAAGTTGACCAAAAAAAGATCAATTTATTATAAAAATTAACATCAGACTTATTAAAAAGAACAGGGTTTATTCTGAAGATTTTAAGCGTGAAATTGTTTCTCTCTTTGAAAAAGGCCGCTACAGTGTGTACTTCCCTGAAATAAGTTGAAAGCATATGGATATAAGATAGTTGCTGGTTCAGACCACAAAAATGCATTTCCGAAACCCGTATCTCGTACCCCTAATCCCAAACCTCGTACTCCGCAACCGGAATCCCGAAACAATATAAAGTGAAATCTAAAACAAACATTTTATCCCAAACTCAGTTTGCTTGAAGCTATGATCATAAAAAGAAAAAGCAGGCTCAAAGTTATTATTGAGTACTTATTTTCATGAAATTGATTTAAAATTTTAATTAAAAAAGAGTAAAAAAGTAATAAATTTTATACCTCATTTTTGCTTCCGTTTTGAATAATTCCACTTTTCTGATGGCAAATTTTCCAATCTCTTTAAAGATAGCAAAAATCTTATTCCGGGTTCCGGAATTGGGGTGCTTAGATCGGGATATTGATAGGTGTCAATTTCCGTAATAATGCCTGCTGAAAAGAATTAAGATGCCTGTTTGGGTGTTAATTTAAGGCCATGAAAAAATGTCAGGAGACTTAAAAAGCGCTTAGAAAAAATTAACCATAAACTCGATTTTAAATTTAATTTATTTTGTTTATTATTTTTATGAGTTCAATTAAACCGTTGTTTAAACGAGTTTAACATAATAAAATTTTTCTCCAAGTGTGGAATAAAATTTTTACTTTTGGAAAAATCATTTTTAAGGATTTAATTAATAAAACTAATTTTAAATATAAATATCATGAAAAACAAACTAGACAAATTCGAAAAGTTCAACAAAAAGGCAGGTCTTAACAAAGAGATTTTAACTCATGTAAAAGGAGGTTCTGCAGGTCCAGGTCCAGGTTATATTTTTACAGTGAGCGGAGAGTGTAATTCATCAGGAAAAAGCTGCTGGAAAATTTTAAAAGACTTAATAGGTTTATAAACTTTTAATACAAAATCTAAATATCATGAAAAACAAACTAGACAAATTCGAAAAATTCAACAAAAAAGCAGGTCTTAACAAAGAGATTCTAACTCACGTGAAAGGAGGTGCTGCAGGATCAGGTTATATTAATACAGTAAGCGGTGAGTGTAATTCATCAGGAAGAAGCTGCTGGAAAGCTTTAAAAGATTCAGGCTATATTAATACAGTAAGCGGTGAGTGTAATTCATCAGGAAGAAGCTGCTGGAAAGCTTTAAAAGATCTTTTAGGATTCTAAACTTTTATTCATACAAAATCAAATTATCATGAAAATTAATCAAAACAAATTCGAAAAATTCAATAAGAAAGCAGGTCTTAACAAAGAGATTCTAACTCACGTGAAAGGAGGTGCTGCAGGTTCAGGCTATATTAATACAGTAAGCGGTGAGTGTAATTCATCAGGAAGAAGCTGCTGGAAAGCTTTAAAAGATCTTTTAGGATTCTAAACTTTTATTCATACAAAATCAAATTATCAATTAAAGGACTTACTAGGATTCTAGTATTTTTTTAATGCAAAAACATCATGCAAAGTAAAAAATAAACCCGAAAAATTCAGTAAAAAACCACGCTTAACAAAGGGCTTTTAAACCTGGACCGGATTACAGAAAAACGATCAAAGGGGATTGTGATGGTTCAGGAAGAAGTTGTTGGTAAGAGGTAGAAGATATACTTGAATCACTCGCGGTTAGGTTTTAATATAAAATTTGCATGAAGGCCAGACAAAATAAAATAACGCTATTTTGGAAAATGTGAAAGGAGGAAAGCCGGGACAGGAGCAGCATCAATCTGTAAGTGGTAACTATGCTGTTTTAGAAAAAAGCTGCCGGACCGTTTTATTCAGTAACATTTTACCTTTTTAGATTATAAATTTTAATAATACAATGCATTCTGTATATTTCCAATATATAGAATGCTATTTTTTTAGTTATGTTTGATACCCTATTTTTAGATAAACAGCGAGAGTCTCTTTTTGACGAAGAATTTGATAAAACTCTTTTTTTAAATATTTTTACCGACTGGATTTCTTTTGCGAAAAAAGAAATTAAACTGGTTCCGGGAATATTTGAGCAGGAAGCCGTTCAGATATCATTAAATGAATTGCAGGATACTCTTATCTCCCTGTCTGAAAGAGTTCTTTTCATAGAATACAATGTGTTTTTAGAAGAAAATGAAGCTTCATCCATAGATGAGTATGCTCAGATGCTTTTAAACAGTGAGTACAGAAAATATCTGTATGACGAATATCCCCATCTTTTCAAACTGGCCCATGAAACCATTGTTTTATTTATTCATAATATCAATGAGATCGTAAGTCATTTTTTGCTGGATCAGGATCAATTGGTATCGGTCCTGAACATCAGAATATCTCCCATACATTTTATCCGACTGGGATTAGGAGATAAGCATAACGGCAATAAAACGGTCGCTTTAATCAGGCTGAGTGATTGCAATTTAATCTATAAACCCAGAAAGTTACAGATTGAGGGTTACCTGTCAAACTTTATTGAATTCTATAACAAAGAATGCGGCACCCATATCTATATTCCCAAAATGGTCTTAGGAAAAGACTATGGATGGGTGGAGTTTATTGAAAATACTGAAAATCAATTCAGCAGCAAGCCCTATAAAGATATTGGTCATGTTTTAGCCATTCTTTATATGATCAACGGGACAGACTTTCACTACGAAAACATCATTTTTTCTCACGGAAGAGTGGCGCTCATAGATTGTGAAACTATTTTTACGCCCACCAGAAACAAAACGCACGACATACATTCTGTTTTATCCATCGGTTTATTACCCAACAGAGTAGATCTTGGCGGTGAGGAAATCAATATGGGAGGAATCAATCTGGTAAGGAATATGGATATCCAGACTTCTTCCATAACAAGACAGGATATATCCATAGTAGATGGCAGTATCACAAGTGTAGATACAAATATCACTTTTGGAAAAGACATAAAAACAGCAAATGACGAAGCAGATTATAATTTAAAAAATTATTTGGATGATATTCTATCCGGTTTCGAGCATTCCTACAAATTCTTCATGGAAAAAAAGCCTCAGATTATTGACTTCTTGGGCAGTTTACCGGAAGATATACCTGTAAGATACCTGGTAAGACATACTATGGTTTATTCTCATATTTTATATGAATCCCTTAACCCTGAGTTGCTTACCAATGAAGAAGAAAGAAAAGTATTTTTAGAACAGCTGAATCTTTCTTTTGAGCATCATCCCCATCACAGAATCACTTTTTCATCAGAAATCAATGCACTGATGAATAATGATATTCCCTATTTCTATTGCGGTTTCAAATCAGATGGAGTAGAGGATAATTCTTCTCTTCTTAAGAAAGGCTACTTTGATCAAAGCCCTATGGAAGCTTCTCTGGCTAAAATAAACAACAGCTCTGCTGCCGATTTGAATAAGCAGCTGCTGCTGATAAAATACAGTTTTGCTCAAAATACCACCCGGGATTATTCCAATGTTTTTACAGACCGCTATGTACAGGACAACATGCAGTCGTATTACAGCTTTTTTCAATCGCTGGTAGGAAATGATTCCTCTTATTTTAGTTTAAAAAAATCTTTTGATAAGTCTCATGAATATCTGTTAGAGCTTAGCGGTCCGGACTTTTTTAATGGAGGATTCGGAGATCTGCTGTGCCTGGCTGAAGCCAACAAAATTTACGGCAATACTGATATTACCAGGCTCATAGACGTTTTGTATGAGAAAAATAGCGAAACTATGTATACCGGTAATTATCCTTTAGGAATGTCGGGTATTGGAGGTATGCTGTATTCCCTTATCAGATTATACAGCATTAATAAAGAAGAAAAATATGCGGGGCAGATCAGGAAATATATACAGTATCTTGATCTTAACCATTTGATTATAAGTTCTGCGAATAACGGAGTAACGAACGGTAGGGCAGGATTGCTCATCGCGCTCCTTGAAATCTATAAAAAAGGAATAGAAACCCAGCTGGTAAAACCATTGATACAGTCACTTTACCATCATTTGAACACTTCAAAGGTGATCTGCGATGAAGGTATATACTGGAAATCAGAATTTCAGCGTTCCCCACTGTGCGGAATGGCCCACGGATCCTCAGGAATTATTTTATCCCTGCTAAGGTATTATCTCATTTTTGAGAATAGCGAAGCATGCAGAGATCTGATAAAAAATGCCGTTCTGTACGAAAACACTTATTATAACAGCCATCATAACAACTGGAAAGACAACAGAGATTTTGTAGCCGATGAAGAAAATGCCTTCCTTACCTTTGGATGGTCACACGGAAGCCCCGGTATCGGCCTTACGAGGTTATCATTGATACAATCCGGTATTTTTGAAGGAGATTCTTTCCATGATGTGGTGTATAAAGACCTGATCAATTGTGTGAAGTCAACATTAAACTTTGGTCTTACCGGAATGGACAACGTCATTTTTGGAAATTATGGCAATGCAGAACTATTATTCAGATTTGCAAGACATGTTAAAAACAATGAAATTCTTTACGGGATTGAAAACAACTTAAACAGTATAGATCAGCTATACTTAATTGAAAATAACAAAGGCTTATTATCTCCCGGTCTTTTTAACGGCGTTTCAGGATGTGCATATCAGTTACTATACTTCAATCAAAATATTAAAAATTCAATTTTGACCTTTGAATGTAATGAATGAACAGGGATTTAATGGTATAGGCTATTATTGGTAAAATACAAAAATCATCGCGGTGATTTTTTTTAAACAATTCAAATATTTTGAAAGACTTTCCTACGTATAAACAGCTTGATGAAAAAGACTGCGGACCAAGTTGTCTGAAAATAATAAGTAAATATTATAAAAGAAATATCCCTATTCAAATGATTAGGGATTTATCTGAAACCAACCGCGAGGGCAGTAGTTTACTGGGAATAAGTAATGCTGCTGAAAGTCTTGGGTTTAGAACTTTAGGCGTACTGGTAGATTTCAATGCTTTGAAAGAAGCTCCCTTCCCATGCATTATTCATTGGAATAATCAGCATTTTGTGGTTGTGTATAAAATAGACAAGAATGAACTGGTCTATTTGTCAGATCCGGCCTATGGGCTCATTACCTATCCCAAGAAAGAATTCATCAAATTCTGGATTGGAGAAGGCTCCGATGAAAATACAGAAGGCATTGTTCTCATGCTTGATCCCACACCGGCGTTCTTTGAAGATCCTTCTGAAAAAGACGATAAAGTCCTGAATTTTTCATTCCTGTCAAAATATTTTCTAAGGTACAAATCACTCCTTTTTCAGATTTTCGTAGGTCTGGTCGTCAGCAGTATACTTTCGCTGATGCTGCCTTTCCTCACGCAAAGTATTGTAGATATCGGAATACAGAATCAGGACCTTAATTTCGTTTACCTGATCCTTATTGCGCAGATTATGCTCTTTATAGGAAAAACCGGTATAGAAATTATCAGAAGCTGGATTCTTCTGCATTTATCTACCAGAGTCAATATTTCTATCATTTCAGATTTCTTCATTAAACTGATGAAACTGCCCATCAATTATTTTGATACCAGAATGACCGGAGACTTGATGCAGCGTATCAATGATCACCACAGGATTGAACAGCTATTAACGAGCTCCTCTATCAATACTGTGTTCTCTTTAATCAATATTGTTGTTTTCAGCGCCGTTTTATTTTATTACGATTATAGATTATTCTTGGTCTATTTGGGCGGCTCTGCTCTGTATGCCCTGTGGATTGTTGTTTTCCTGAAAAAAAGAAAAGAATTAGACCATAAAAAGTTTTCCCAGATTTCCGATGAACAGAGCAAAGTGATTGAACTGATCAATGGAATGCAGGAAATTAAGATGTTCAATGCAGAAAGAAAAAAAAGATGGGGCTGGGAAGCCATACAGATCAAACTTTTTGATATCCGGATCAAATCCCTGTCACTGGAACAGTGGCAGTCTGTAGGAGGAAATTTCATCAATCAGCTCAAAGATATCACCATTACCTTCTTATCTGCAAAACTGGTTTTAAGTGGTAATTTAACCTTAGGGATGATGCTTTCCGTGCAGTATATAGTGGGACAGCTCAGCAGCCCGCTCGTTCAGCTCATTGATTTTGTGAAACAGGCTCAGGATGCTAAAATCTCCATTGAACGTCTCGGAGAAATCCATAATAAAGACAATGAAGAAAACGCAGATGAATTATATTCTTCGGAAGTCCCTGAAAAAGATATTGAGATCAGGAACGTATCTTTCCGGTATATCGGGTCCGCGAATTTAGTTCTTAAGGATTTAAATTTAACGATTCCATATCAGAAAACTACGGCTATTGTAGGAGCCAGCGGAAGCGGGAAAACCACATTGCTGAAATTGTTATTGAAATTCTATGAGCCTAATGAAGGAGAAATAAAAATTGGAAATACTCCGATGAAAAATATTTCACCAAGATTCTGGAGAGATCAGTGTGGCGTTGTCATGCAGGAAGGATATGTTTTCAACGATACTATTGCCAATAACATTGCGGTAGGAGAAGATTATATAGATAAAGCCAAAATGAGACAGGCGGTAGATGTGGCCAATATAAAAGGGTTTATAGAAGAACTTCCTTTAAGCTACAATACCAAAGTAGGAAATGAAGGAATTGGCGTTAGCGGCGGGCAGAAGCAAAGACTTTTCATCGCACGGGCCGTCTACAAATCTCCCGAATACATTTTCTTTGACGAAGCTACGTCTGCTTTGGATGCCAATAATGAGAAAGTCATTATGGAAAATCTTGAAAAGTTTTTCAAGGGGAAGACAGCTGTTGTTATCGCTCACAGACTGTCTACCGTAAAAAGGGCTGATAAAATCATTGTTCTGGATAAAGGGATGGTGGTGGAAGAAGGAAGCCACGCGGAATTGGTAGCCAGAAAAGGAGAATATTACAGACTTGTGAAAAATCAGCTGGAACTTGGTTCTTAAACGAAGGTTTTAGGTTGATTAGCCGCTTGTTTTTATAAAGCCTTTGATTTACAATACTATAAATATAATGCACACATGAATACACCCAAAGCAAGAATCCTTAATTTAATATATTGGATCATCATTCTCAGTGTTTCCGCATCCATGATGGTGTATGGGTTAGGGAAGCCACTGCAGTTTTCAGGCTATAAAACTGCGGACTTAAATCATATGTCCGGGCATGATGTCATGTGGACTTTTTATGGATATTCAATGGCGCTTCCCATCATTATCGGCGTTTTTGAAGTGGTTGGTGCTGTTTTGATTTTATTTAACAGGACAAGAATTTTGGGATGCTTTTTATTATCAACCATTCTGATCAATATTATACTTCAGGATTACATTTATGAAATATCCGCATTAGGCTCTGCCGTTTATTATCAGTTTCTAATTCTTATTATCCTGTGGTTCGATTCTGCCAGACTGAAAAAAATTATTAACGAACTGTTTAAAAGTGACAAAAAAGAATTTTCCTGGATCATACTTGCCATTGCCCTTGTTTTTGTCTTTTTATTAAAGTTTTTGGAAACCAAAATTTTTTGATGATCTAAGAAAGATATTAGAAAGGAAACATCAGTGCCCTGCTGTCTTAATTTTTTTAAAATTTAACTGGTTCGTTAAATTTTACGTGAATTTTAAGAATGAGATTAATAAAAGAAAGAGCCGAGGGACAAAACTCTTTACTTTATCAGGTGTGTTTTTAGAATCTTCGAAATATTTTTTTTTCAACGGTCATTCATTTTACAAGTTCTGTGCCAAAGAGAAAACAGCTGTTAAAATCTGAGTAAGCTTGGGATAGGACATTTGTTTTAGAATTCATCTATAGTGTTTCGGGTTTCGGGTAATGGGATGCGGGTTTCGTGGTTTAAGCCAGGGACTTTCTTTTCTCCACATGGCTTTCAACCCCAAAATTTCTTACTGCGAAGCCTGTACCTCGAAACCCGTACCCAAACTCACCTTGAAATTCATAAATCAACGTGAAAATCCTGCGGTGATATAGATTAAATAAAATATGTTTTCGGGTTACGAAAATTATTTGTACCTTTGCACACCCTTTTAGGGGAAAATTATGTTTAATCTTTAACTAAAACGTGTGAATACATTAAGTTACAAAACTGTTTCAGCGAACAAAGCTACTGCTAATAAAGAATGGGTTGTGGTAGACGCTGAAGGACAGCCGTTAGGAAGACTAGCTTCTACGGTTGCAAAGATTTTGAGAGGTAAGCACAAAACGAACTTTACACCTCACGTAGATTGTGGTGATAACGTTATCGTTTTGAATGCTGGGAAAATTACGCTTTCCGGAAATAAGTGGGCTGATAAGACTTACATCTGGCATACAGGTTACCCTGGTGGACAGAAGTCTATGACTGCGGCTGAACTTCAGAAGAAAGATTCTTTAAAAGTATTGGAGAAGTCTGTAAAAGGTATGTTACCTAAAAACAGATTAGGATCTGCTTTATTGAAGAACCTTTATCTATATGAAGGAACTGAGCACAAACATGAAGCTCAACAGCCTAAAACAATTAATGTTAACGAATTTAAATAATTAATTATGTCTATAGTTCACAAAATCGGAAGAAGAAAAACTTCTGTAGCTAGAGTTTATGTAAAGCCAGGTTCTGGTGTGATTACAGTAAACGGTAAAGATGCTGCAACTTATTTCTCTACAGACGTGATGGTTTATAAATTAAACCAACCGTTCATCCTTTCTGAGACTGTTGGTCAGTATGACGTTACCGTAAATGTTTTCGGTGGTGGTAATACAGGTCAGGCAGAGGCTATCAGATTAGGTATTTCAAGAGCTTTATGCGAGATCAACGCTGAGTTCAGATTAGCATTGAAGCCTGCTGGTTTACTTACAAGAGACGCAAGAATGGTGGAAAGAAAGAAGCCAGGTCAGAAAAAAGCAAGAAAGAGATTCCAATTCTCAAAACGTTAAGATTTCTTGTGGGCGAATGGCTTATGGCTGTTGGCTACAGAAATGTATTAAATTTTTTTTAAACTTAATCTCGGCGCAAAGCCAATTGCCACAAGCAAACAGCAAACCGCCAATTGCCCGTTACGTTTAGCATCCAAACACTTCTCCCATCTAAAGAAGTTGTTGATTGTTTAAGAAACGGAAAGTAAACTAACAAAAACAGAAAACATGGCAAAAGCAAATGTAAAAGACCTTTTAGAGGCTGGCGTACACTTCGGTCACATGACCAGAAAGTGGAATCCAAATATGGCTCCATACATTTTTATGGAGAAAAACGGTATTCACATTGTAGACTTACATAAAACAGCAGTTAAATTGGATGAAGCTTGTAGTGCTTTAGAAAAATTAACTTCTGCAGGTAAAAAAGTTCTTTTCGTAGCTACTAAGAAGCAAGCGAAAGAAGTAGTTGCAAAGCATGCTGCTGAACTTAATATGCCTTATATTACAGAAAGATGGCCTGGAGGTATGTTAACGAACTTCGTTACAATCAGAAAGGCGGTAAAGAAAATGAACCATATCGACAAAATGAAAAAAGACGGTACGTTCGAAACTTTATCTAAAAAAGAAAGATTACAGGTAGACAGACAAAGAGCTAACCTTGAGAAAAACTTAGGTTCTATCTCTGACATGGTTCGTCTTCCTTCTGCAATCTTCGTTGTAGATATCATGAGAGAACACATCGCTGTAACTGAAGCTAAGAAATTAGGTATTCCAGTTTTCGGTATTGTTGATACAAACTCTGACCCAAGAAAAGTAGATTTCGTTATCCCAGGAAACGATGATGCTTCTAAGTCTATTGATATGATCTTAAACATTGTTTCTGATTCTATCAAAGAAGGTCAGTCTCAAAGAAAAGCTGATAAAGAAAAATCTAAAGAAGAAGGAGAAAAGGTATCTGCTGAAACAGATGCTGATTTCGATGCTGAATAATTAAAGATTTTCTTTAATATAGGAAAAACGCTGGACCCAGGTCCAGCGTTTTTTATTTGGATATAAAAGGACGGAATATCCTGTCATCTTCGATATTGTAAAAAACATTGCCGTAGTGATCTACTGCAGCTCTTTCATCATAATACACAATACCGTAAAAATCATTTCCTGTGGTTCTGGTTTTAGGATCGTGGCATAAGATCATGTCGGTTTTTTCTGATCCGGTGTTTAAGTATTCCAGCGTATGATCTTTATACAGATGGATATAGCCTGGTTTTTTTTCGTTGAAACGGATGTGTGCATAGTTAAAAGGCCTTACAATCCTGTCTTTATGATCTGTAATCCCGTAATACTTTCCTTTTTTAACCGCAAATAAGCCTGTTTCTCCCATGATTTTAATGTCACTGTAGAAATTACTGAAAAGAACCTGATGCGTCTTTTTATCAGCCAGATTTAAAGAATCACCTTTTATAATCCTGAAATATTTCTCCTTAGTGTTGTTAATAGCATCAAAAGGCAAGGAGTATAGCATCGTACCCTTAAAATTATAAATCTCTGTACGTTCCAGCGGAATATTATAAACGGAAACCTGCCCGGTATCAAATACCCTTGGGTCTTTATATTTCTCAGGAGAAAGTGTCAGGAATATGTCTGAAGTTTTCTTGTTGAGAAAATGAAGGCCTTTCCATATCCGTGGTTCGCGCAGGCTTTCATTATAAGGATGAAAACTGTAGAAGTAGCCAATATACTGTGGATCATTATAATCCAGTCTGTTGATCTCTTTATACCCTGAAAATCTGGCAGCATTTTGTTCTACAAACACAGGATCGTTTAGCTTAAAAGGTGCGAAATAATTGTAAAGATAGTAGTCATATTCATTGTATTTTGTGATTACTTTACCCTCGAAATCAAGGATAATATAAACTAAACGATCATTTTCTGTAGCTTTCTGAATAAGATATTGGTCTTCAAAATTTGTTGCATTCGGGTGGGCCAAATTGATAATTTTAAAGTTCTGATCTGCCATATAAACATTCTCACCTTCATAATAGTTATTAGGCTTGCGATAATCCATAATCATGAATGAAATTTTTTTTGAACTTCCGGGATTATTATAACCTGTGAAATTCCGCAGTATTTTTCTTTTACTGACAATATCTACAAGATCAAACCTCGAAGTTTCAGTTTTTCCTACAGAGTAATACTGATCTTTAATGTGATAGGCAGAACGCCCGGGAGTTGCATAGACCAGTTTTCCGTCTTCACTATAAATATCCACCGTCTTCTCATCCTGCGACTGGCAGATGAAATGCTGCCCTTCAAAAGTTATCCATTTGTATTGGGTGGGAACCACTGTTTTACCGTCTCTGTTGATAATTCCATATCCTGTTTGTGGACCATACTTTATGTAAGGGGTATTTGGGATCTGTGTGAAAATGCTGTTTTTTTTCTGTGGCGTAATGTAGCCATCGCTGTGTTCAGCGCATTCAGGAAGTAGAAATGCTCCCTTATCGTTAACTGGCCTTGTACATCTGGTCATCAGATCATCATCCTGCGTATATTGCAGTATAGCAACGCCGTTATTAAAGTCTGATATAAAGCGGTAAAAAGGAGGAATAATTTCGTTCCCTTTTTCATCAATATATCCCCAGCAGTCGTCTATGGATATCTTCGCTAATGTACGGGTGTTTTTCCCGTCGGTAGGAAGGAAATCGCCAATGACCGTATATCTTTTATCAAAATTATTCTTTAAAAATGTGCTGTTTTTCTGCAGGTAAGAAACAAACAGATCCTTTTGCACTTTGATTTGATCTCTGCTCAATGTGTCAGAACATCTTTTCTGGGCGTATTGTTGGGCGTACACAAGGATAAGCAGAGGAATAATGATCTTTTTCATAAGTCAGTAATACCCCTCTAATATAAGAAAACCCGCTTATACAGCAGGTTTTTATTTTAATTGCGAATTTTTATAGAATAGGATGTTGAAATAAATTTGGTAGTCTGGTAAGAAGCATTGCAGAGCATGCCGGACAGTCTGTAATTCTGGTTTTTAGGAACCATGGTGTAGCCAATTTTACCTGAAGCAATCGGGATTTTTTTAAAGAACCCGTTTCCGCTTACCGTAAGAACCATATTGCACCGTGACTGATTTTCTACAGAAATCGATGTTCTGGGATTGCTGGGAGAATCTGCATTCAAAAGGTCATTTAAAACATCTGCCGTTTCAGGTTTGTAGGTTTTACTAAGCTCAGCGTATTCCCTTTCCGTACTGGCAGTGCTGTTTGCTGAACCGGTAGGATAAGTAGTTCTTGTAGGGTAGCTGCCGTAATTTGCATTACAGCTGATAAGAGTAAGGGAGAGGCCGGAGAACACAAACAGCTTTTTCATACAGTTATTTTTAAGATCTTTTCTTTTTTACAGATTTTTCCGGTTTCATCTTCTTTTGATCTTCTGCTAGGTTTTTAGCGGACTCAGATTTCAGTGTTCCGGGATTTTCAATCACTACAAATATACTTTTTTTTACGTCTTTTGCAGAAGTGTACTTGACATCACAAACGTTGCTGTTTAATGTATAATTGCCTTTATTAAGGACAATGAAGTTCTCATTGTGCGCCGGAACAGCAAGATTGTAGAAATCTTTTCCCTCAATTCTCAGAATGATATTGCAGTCCGAATTGTTTCTGAACAGAAGTACAGCCTCCTTTCTGTTAATGTCTTCATTAAACATTGCAGTAAGAAGTTCTGCCGTTTTTTCTTTGTGCTGGCAGGAGTTTTCTGCAATCAGTCTTTTAAATTCTTCTGCTTCACCGGAACCGGAGTTTCGCATGATCCTGTTGGGGATTTCGGTTATGACAGGTCTTGCTTCCATAGGTTTAGCCTGCGTTGCACCTTTTGTCCATTCGGAGTTCTTAAGAGCAATAAGTTTGGGTTTAAGCACACTCCGTTTGGGATCTTCGGGATGGGCATTTTTCAGGTACTCTTCAATTTCGTGGATATTTGTGCTTTTAAGAATTTCTTTGTTTTTTTTCTGCGCAGAAGCAGAACCCGAAATCAGGAAAATGAGGAGGATCGTTAAAGTTTTTTTCATCAGTTTGTGTTATTACTTCATCAGCTTATACGGAATTTTATATACGTTATCGTCTTTCCTTTTGCTGAAAAAAGCTCTTCATAATATGTTTTTATATCTCTTAAGTGTTCTGTACCCGGATCATATTCAGGAGCCCCATAGATATCGTGGTGCGCACTGATGATTTCATGGCCTGCACCTTGTAAATACCCTAAAGTATAACCATGCAGAAACTCTGAATCCGTTTTTAGATGAACGATTCCACCCGGTTTCAGGAATCTTTTGTACCTTTCTAAAAAGTCAGGATGGGTCAGCCTGTGCTTGGTACGTCTGTATTTGATCTGTGGATCAGGGAATGTAATCCAGATTTCGTCCACTTCATTTTCAGCAAAAAAATGATCTACCAGCTCGATCTGTGTTCTCAGGAAAGCCACATTATTCATGTCGTTTTCCACTGCTTCTTTAGCTCCGAACCAGAATCTTGCCCCTTTGATATCGATCCCGATGAAGTTTTTTTCAGGAAATGTTTTCGCAAGTCCTACAGAATATTCTCCTTTTCCGCAGCCCAGTTCCAATACGATTGGATTGTCGTTCTTGAAGAATTCCTTTCTCCACGTTCCTTTAAGGGGAGAACCTTTTAGCGCATCTTCTCTGGTTGGTTGAATTACGTTCGGTAAAATCTTGTTTTCTGCGAATCTTGCTAGTTTATTTTTGCCCATCGAGTCATTTATAAAATCCCGCAAAAATAGCAAATTTTACATAGATTATCGTGCCTTTTACCTATAAAAGACATGTACTGAGTATATTTATGAAGGGTTTATGGAGCAGTTGAAGTTCCCAGCGCTACCATGATTGCTTTCTGGATTGTCTTCTGTGAAGCGTACTGCGCACCGCAGACAAGGCTGGTAAAGAGATACTGGCCTTTATCTATAACAATCGAGCTCTCATCATGGGCAGGAATAGCGAGTCTGTATTTGGTGGTTCCTACACCTTCCATTCTTACAATGATATTGCAGTCGGACTTATTCTGGATGAGTACAATACTTTCCTTGCTGTTGGGGTCGTTATCGAATAGCGAGTTTAATATTTTTACCGTTTTGTTTTGATGTTCCATGGGATTTACGGCCATCAGCATATTGAATTCTTCGGCTTCGGCATTGGGAATGGCTGTATTGGCAGCGGCATTAACGACAAATGTGTTCTGGGCAGTACTTGGGGTATACACTACGGTAGACTGTTTGGCGGCAAGTTCTGCTTTATATTTTGCGATCTGTTTCTGTTTGATAATGGCATTCATTTCATCGAAACTGATCTTTGTAGACGGTCTTCTTTTCAAAAGGGCAAGCATTTCCTGCATATCTTTTACTTTCTGATCTGCGGGATGGGCGTCTTTAATGTAGGCGGTCATCAATTCCATGACGCGGGGTTTCAGAACAGACCTTCGCGGATCATCAGGATGGGCATCTCTGAGAAAAGCATTGATCTCATAGATGTTCTTACTTTTTATAATATTGCTGTAGTCTTTTCCCTTTTTCTGGGCAGACACACTAAAACAAAGAACGGAAACAATAAGTAAAAGTAATTTTTTCATTGACTAATATTAAGTAAAAGTTTGGTGTTCTCTCTTAATTTGTGTTTGGTCAATTAGTTTCTCAATAATAACGGTGTTCTGTTGTTTTTATTTTAAACACTTAATTGTGATATGAAATTAAGCATAATTTTAAACAAAAAAGAAATGTATACTATAAATTTTAAATAGTATACATTTCTTTACTAGTATTTATTTCGAAAAATTATTTAATTACTTCCTGAAGATTCGAGGTTTTCAGCCTTTTCTGATAGATCGGAAGATACTTTTCAATCGGGACTTTTATCGCCTCAAAATTGCCGGCTAATACATATGCCTCTATATTTTCTGAGGTATAGACAAACTGAAGGAAGTTATCAATCAGGTTTTCCGGAATCTTAAATTTGGCAAAATAATCTTTCCCCAGATAATTTTTGATCTGAGACACAGAATTATTCATCCTTTCATAGGCCATATAACGCTGCTTTTTCTTTCTGTCTCCCGAAAGGATGTCGTAGATGCTTTCCAGACTGAAAGTAAGCCCTCCGTCCCTTAATCCGGCTACAGGAAGCTCAGGAGAAGTGCCGTCACCTTTTGGCTCAGGCAGGCCGATCACTTTTTTAAGGGCCAGTCCTTTATCTACTTTACGGATAGAATTGACGTCATACCTTAGATTTCCGGTAGGTTTAAAGCGGTTTAATACAATTTCCTGAATCTCGTAATACGCTATTTTTAATTCTATTAAATTTTTCTGCTGTATCATCTGGGGAGTCAGTTTTACGTCTTTCCTTTCGGTAACGATGGAGGTAAAACGGATCACATCCCCCGGAACTGCCGGTATGTTATAGGTGCCGTTATAATCGGTAAGTACGGTTTTCTGAGTATTCAGATTGGTGACATAAACCTGGTTAAGATATAAGATCGAATTATCTCTTAAGAATACCTCTCCGGAGTAGATCTGTGCACTGACTTTTGCTAGAAAAACCAGCATCAAAAGGGTAATTAGCTTCTTCATATAATTAGGGCAAAATTACGTAGAAATACAGCAATTTATACCTATTTAGATAGTGATCTCAGGTTAAAGTTATATTAAACTTTAACACTAAACTGTTAATGAATGTTATAAACTTATATAAATTAAAACGATAGGGTGAAATTTCAACTAATATCACGAAAATGATTTACTTTAAATTCAGAATAAAAAGTCTTCGTTTTCCCAATCAGCCGGGAAATTTGAAGATGGAAACGAGTAATAACTTCCATCTTCCATCCTTTAGTCTTAGTCTTAGTCTTAGTCTTAGTCTCAACCTTAGCCTTAGGCTCAGCCTCCTATTTATGCTTCACCAGCAGCCAGCTCGAATATTTTACTGTAGTAGCAGTTCCAAACTCGCTCCAGCTGATAAAATACCAGTAAGTCGCTGTAGGCACAGGCCTTCCACCCATTCTTCCGTCCCACGTGTATCTGTTGTCTGGACTTCCTCTGAAAATCTCCGCTCCGTAACGGTCGAATATTCTGAATTCAAGATTGGTGTTACTCATCAGAGCAGAATAATCGATCTGTTCATTATGTCCGTCGCCGTTTGGAGTGATGGTATTGATCAGGTTGATGATGGCAAATGGCCTTGTCACTTCTTCACATAATTTGGAATCTCTTACAAAAACTTTATGAGCTCCTCTTGGCACATTGTTGAAAATATTTGAACTCTGCCAGCTTACTCCATCAAGAGAGTATTCATAAGGAGGTGTTCCTCCGCTTGCGCCTACCGTTACTGTAGTTCCGTTGATCTCAATAGAAGTAATCATTGGGGTGGGTGATTCAGTCACGGTAACCGTCTGTCTGTACACACAACCGTTAAAGGTAAGCTCTACCCAATAGGTTCCCACAGTGACATTGGAAATGGATGGTGAAGTGGCTCCCGTACTCCATAGATATTTTTCAAACCCCGGACCGGCATCTAATGTTGTCGTCGCTTTAGGGCAAATCACCTTGTCTTTTAAAATGTCAGACGCCTTTGGGGTCTTAATCGTAATTCTGATGGAACCCACCTCAGGACAAACTCCGTTTTTCTCGAATCTGATATAATACGTTTGAGTACCTGTGATATTTACAGTTGCTGCTATTGGGCTGGTATTATTCTGGGCATTGGCTAAAGTAGCAAAGAACGTATAAGTAACGTTCGGATCTATGGTAAATGACGGGATAAACTGGGCGAGATTAACCGCTTTTGTTCCGTCCAGATCATCATCACAGACATTGGTAGCCACAGATGTTGTTATTAAAGGAATTCTGGCTCCAATGCTGAATTGTAAAGGTTTTACCACTACGGCACAGCCATCCGGAGATTCCACTCTGATATAAATGGTTGTTGTAGCCGTATAACTCCAGCTGTTAGGAAGGGTATTGGCGTTTCCGGCATTGGCATCAGCGAGTGTAGCGTAGTATTTTACAATGGTGAAATAGCCCGGATTATTCAGGACAATGCCTGTGATATTCGGGAGTATAACGGTGACTGTTCCGTCCATATTGTCATCACAGAAAATGCCGTTGTAATTATTCAGAACGATGGCCAGATTGTATAGGGTAAGAGTGATCTGGGCAATACTTTTACAGCCCATGCTGTTTTTTACGACAGCATAGACGATAGTACCGTCCGCAGCTGTATAAGAATTGGGTGCAGTGATAAGAGCTGCTAAGTTTTCTGTCTGGGCATCTACAAGTGTAGGGTAGTAGGTGATCGCTACCGGTGAATTGTTGGTGACATTCGCAGAGGTAAGATTAAAGGTTCCCTGCCCATTGATATTACACGCTTTTAAAGTCACATTCATCACCTGAAGAGATAAAATATTAATCGTAACGGTTACCGTTTCACAATCCGTGAAAACAGGATCATTTCCACAAAATGTATAGGTGAAAGTATCCGTTCCTGTAGTCCCGGGTGTAGTCACATTGTACGTGATGACACCGGTTACAGGATTTATAACCGCTGTACCTAAAGTAGGAGGAGTCACAATAGCCACTGTAGAAGGTACCGGTGTTTGCGTGGAGGTTGTGAATGCTGGAGTTATGGTCTGTGTAGTACATACATTATAGGTTGATGTACTTAATTTTATACAGTTCAGTACCTTGAATTGGTCTGTGACCAGCGGTGCACAGCTACCCATCGTTACGGAACAGGTATAATATCCGGATTGTGTTGGGGTGATGGATGCTGCGTTAGCCCCCGGAATAATAGATCCGTTTACATACCATTGATACGTGTCATAAATAATAGGATCTACAGTAAGAACCATGCCCGGAACACAGGTTCCTCCCGATCTTAAAATAACAGGCTGGGTAGGAAATCCGGCAAAAAAACCTCCATATCCCACAGCATCACTTCCTGCATTGATTCCTGCAGTGATCGCCTTATCTGAAACTACGGTGATGGTTCCCGTTACATTGGGAATCCCATAGGTCACCCAGTTGGTGGTTCCCGTCATATTAAACGGACCTGTTGAAGCCAGAGGAGTCGCTCCGTTGACCTGAACATTGGCCCCACGTTGGGTAATAAGATTCAGTTTTGTAGGAATAGTAAGGATTCCGGATGGGTTAGCATTGGAGTGAACAAAATTTTCGTTAATAAAACCCAATTCATTGATCTGTTTCGGAAGATAGCAGTTCAGAGCCGGAATAAAATTAAATCCGCCGGTGGCTACCTCACTTCCGGAAGCTGAGTCTCCTGCAAGAACCTGATAGACGTATGCATTTTTAGAGGTTCTTAAATAAAGATTATAATGACCTCCTCCCTGATTCATATATTTTGAATCGGGAATAACGAAATACTGCCCTGCATTGATCGTCGTAAGAGGTGGGATTTCATCATTGACAAAAATTTGGGTATTGTCTTCTGTAGCAATAACGATGGCTCCTTCCATATTGGAGCCTATGCTGCCGTTTCCTTTGACAAGAGCAAATTCAGTTCCCAGCCTTTCCACCGGAACGGCCTGATCCATTAAGATATCAGAACTGGTAGGATTGTTTCCCGCATACTGCCCGTTAAAATTCCCGTTGGTCAAATTGACCGGTTTATTGGCTGTGATCTTAGCGCCGATAAACGGATCTGTATTTCCGGGGGCCGAACCTATACCGTCTATAATATAAGACTGACCTTTATTGAGGGTAAAGGTCATGGTAGGGTTTGTAGCTCCTGTAGTTCCGTTTGAAAATACTGCAGTAGGTTTATATCCGCTTATGGTCACTGTTGTATTGTCTTCCGTAGCGAGAACGCTGGCCATAAAATTTAAGATGGGATTATTAACCGTAATGGGAGCATTGGCTGCGTAAAAGTTTTTTCCTGTGGAAGGTATCCCTTTTGATGTAATAATTTCGGCGTGGTTAAATACCGAGAATCTCAGATTGGCATAAAAGGGGAATTCTGCCTTTAAATATAATCCTTTCGAAGTAGGGGTAAATAGATCCGTCTGACTGGTGGTAATGATATAATTTCTAAGTACGTCAAATTTCTGGGGATTGTTTTTGCTGATATTTACTGTGCCGATAAGCACATTGTTGTTATAAATATTTACCGGAAAAGAAGTAGTCCTGTTGGTAGATAAGTATAATTTCTGATACGGATTCGGACTTCCGCTCCTGTCCATCATAGGAGCAAACCAATGTTCTCTGTCCAATTGGGCAAAGGTAAAGGTGAAAATACAAAATATAAATAGAAAAGATAAAGTTTTCTTCATTCAGTGCGGGAGTTTAACACAAATTTAATAATAAAATGTATTCATAGCTTGAAAAAGTAATAAAAAAACCGCGATGTTAAAATCGCGGTTTTAAAACTTATATTTTTCAGTGATTATTCTCTGCCTTTTACAAGAATCCAGCCTGTATATTTTACAGGAGTTTGCTTGCCAGCAGGTTCATTCCAGTGAATCTCAAACCAGTAGTTTCCGGTAGAAACCCTCTTGCCTCCAATGGTTCCGTCCCATTTATAGCCGTTGGTTTTATCACCCTGGAATATTTTGCTTCCATAGCGGTCGAAAATACTGAACTCAAGGTTCTTCTTAGCCGACAGCAATGAATAATCCAGAACATCATTCACGCCGTCACCGTTTGGTGTAATAGCATTGATCAGGTTTGGAATTGTGATTTCAACTTTAATAGGATCACAGTTGTAGCTGTCCTTCACATACACCGTGGATATTCCTCTTGCCACATCCGTAAATATATTGGAATCCTGCCACTGGATATTGTCGATCGAATACTGATAAGGCGGATTTCCACCTATCGCATATACGGTAACAGTAGTATTGGAAATTTCAATATTGGAAACCACCGGCTGTTCTGAAGCATACACTTTTACGGTCTGAAGGGTTACACAGTCTCCTGTTTTCAATTTTACCCAATACGTTCCCACACCTGCATTTTGTATAGCCTGTGTAGTAGCACCTGTGCTCCACGCATACCCTGAGAAACCGGGACCTGCATCCAGTGTTGTTTTATCCTCAACACAAATGATCTTGTCAACCAAGACTGTAGATTTTACAGGAGGAAGAACGGTCAGTGTTACCTGAGCCACTCTGTAGCAGCCATTCGCGTTGATTACTTTTACATAAGCAACTCCCGTAGGAGCAATGTAGTTGGCAGGATTCAGGATCTCGTTGGTACTGTTGTCAGCATCCGTTGGAGAAGGGTAGTATTTTTTAGTAACTCCCGGCTGTACGGTGACAGGAGCATTGGTAAGGTTAAATAGCCCTGTTGAAGGATTATCTTCCAGAAAACAGGCCCTTAAAGCAGCATTGTTAACGGTTGGACTTTCTGAAACAGTTAAATTTAGCGTTACCTGCTCACAATCTGTAAAGTTCGGGTTGTTTCCACAGAATTTATACACAAAAGAATCAGGGCCTACATAATTAAAGGCAGGCGCATAGCTGATCACACCTGTAGCAGGATCGATCACTGCATTACCGTTTGTAGGAGGAGTGATGATGGTCACAGAACCCGGAACTACAGCCTGGGTCGAATTTGTAAATGTCGGAACAATGAGCTTTACCCCATCACATACGGTTTGGTTGGATGTAGTTTCCGCAAGACATGTGAAAACTTTGTAAACAGGTGTAATGATTGGAGGACATGAGCCCACAGTGATCCTTACGGTATATTCACCGGATTGTGTAGGCGTAAAGGAATTCGTTGTAGCTGCCGGAATAGGAGTTCCATCTCTGAACCACTGATAAGAATCAAAACTGTCATCCAGTTCCAGTACAATTCCCGGGATACAGTCACCCGTCTGTTTTGCTATGACAGGAATCGAGGAGAACCCGGCGAAATATCCACCGTAGCCTACTACACCGCTTCCTCCGGAAATCCCAGCAGTTACAGCCTTTGTTGATGTGATGGTAACGTTTCCTGTTACATTCGGAACAGAATAGGATACCCAGGATGTAGTTCCTGATACAGGATAAGGTCCCTGAGCTGCAGGAGGAGTTGCTCCGTTGACCGTAACTCCGGCTCCTGTTTCTGTAAGGATATTTAATTTTACATTATTAGTTGTAGGAGGGAGGATATTAATGTTTCCTATCTCGTCAATTTTTCTTGGAAGATAACAGTTCAATGGGGGAATATAATTAAACCCGATGGTAGCGTTACTTGTCGCTACACCCGCCAATAGCTGATATACATAAACATTTTTGGTTGTTTTGATGTACATATTGTAATGGTTGTTCCCCTGGTTGATGTAATTGTTGTTATTCAGTTTGTTGACTCTGTAGCTTTCACCTTCATTCAGGGTGACTGCCGGAGCTGTCCCGTTGTTGATATACACCTGTGTACCACCTTCGGTAGCTACAATCAGGGCATCTTCCATTCTCTCGCTGATGTCTCCGTTTCCTTTTACAAGAACGAATTCATTTCCCAGACGGTCCGTAGGTACAGACTGGTCCATGACAATATCAGACCCATCGAAGATACTACCCGGAGGTATAATGGCAAACTGGCCGTTGAAATTTCCGTTGGTTACGGAAATCGGTTTATCAGCTTCTATTTTGGCTCCAATAAAGCCTTCTTTATTTCCTGCCATATCACCTGTTCCCTCAATAATATAAGACTGGCCTTTATTAAGCGTGAAGGTGAGTGTAGGATTGGTAACAGCTGTCCAGCCGTTGGTAAATATTACATTGGGAGAATAGTTAGAAACAGTCACCACCGTATTATCTTCCGTAGCCATGATACCCGCTGTAAAGTTCAGAGAAACAAGAGGGTTTTCTAATGGCGAAACGACAGCATAAAACTTTTTACCGATTCCGGCTTTACCCTTAGAGGTCAGAATTTCACCATGGCTGGCTACGGAAAACCTGAAGGTAGCGAAATAAGGTTTCGTTCCTTTGGTATAAAGTCCCTTGTTGACCGGAGCAAACATTTCAGACGGGTTACTGGTGATGATAGATCCCAGAGGAATCTGGAATGTCTGGGGTGCTCCTTTGGCGACAGTTACTGTCCCAAGCAGGGTATTGTTACTGTAGATTTCCACCGGAAAAGGGGTGGTGGAATCTGTTGAAAAATATAACGCCTGTTGCGGAGAAGAAATCTGGGTGCTTCGGGCTGCCATAGGGGCAAACCAATGCTCAGTATCTCTCTGTCCAAAAAGCGGATTAATTGCTGTAAACAGCAAAAGAAAAATGAGTAAAAATATTTTCATTTATTTGGGAATTAGGATTGCCGCAAAAATAGGAGAATATTTAATGTGGAATTACAAAATATGTAAAAAATGTTGATTTTGGGTTAAAAAAAAACCGCGATCAGGGATCGCGGTTATATATATTATTAAGAAGGAAGGCTTATTCAAGGTTTTTAACTAAAATCCATCCTGTGTATTTAATTGGAGTTTTGTCCTTGTTGGATTCATTCCAGTTGATATGATACCAGTAAGTTCCTGTTAAAAGCTTTTTGTCGTAATGCTTTCCGTCCCACTTGTAATCATTGAATTTGTTTCCGGTGAAGATCATATTTCCATATCGGTCATAAATGACAAAAGAAAGGTTTTCTTTATAGGCTAGCTCGCTGTAGTCGATATAGTCATTTTTATTATCGCCGTTAGGAGTGATGGCATTAATCAGGTTAGGAACTGTTACTTCCACTGTTGTAGGATCACAATTGTAAGTGTCTTTTACGTAGAATGTGTGCTGGCCTCTTGTAAGTCCTGTAAACACATTCGAATCCTGCCAGTTTGTAGGAGTATCCACAGCATATTTGTAAGGCGCTTTTCCTCCGTTTACAACAATGGTAGCTGTAGTATTTGAAATTTCAATCTTAGTGATTACCGGATCTTCCGCTTTTCTTACTCTTACGACTTGTTTTAGTAAACATCCGTTTTTACCCAGGATTACAGAATATTCTCCGATACCTACATTTTGAATGGAAGCTGTAGTAGCTCCTGTACTCCATAAGTAAGAATCATATCCCGGTCCTGCATTCAGATTCGTTTTACTGTCTACACAGATAAACTGATCTACAAGAATCGGAGATTTTTTGATTGGAAGAGCGATCAGTTCAATTTTTGCATTGGCTGTACATCCTTCGCTTGTCGTTACTTTTACATATACAAATCCTCCGGCAGACGGATAATTGTCTGGAGTCAGAATTTCATTCGTTCCTGCTGTAAGGTCAGCCATTGTAGGATAGTATTTTTTTACTACCAAAGCGTAGTCTGTAACGCTGGCTTTCGTAAGATCGAAATAAGCATACGGATCTACATCATACTGACATGCCTTGATCGTAGCATCTCTCACGGTGAAAGGAACTACTGTAAGATTTAATGTAATCTGCTCACAGTCGATAAACTCAGTAGCATTGCCACAGAATTTATATACAATCTGATCAGGACCATAGTAGTTGGCATTCGGCGTATAGGTGATCGTTCCGTTTGGATTAACCACTGCTACTCCGTGTGCTGCCGGCGTAATGAGAACAAGTGTACCTGGTACAACCGCCTGCGTTGACGATGTGAATGCAGCTGTGATTACTTTTGTAGAACATGCATTAAGGGTCTGAGTTGTAAGTTTCAGACAGCTGAATACTTTATACACTGGTGTAGTAACCGGCGGACATGTGCCCATCGTTACTTTTACCGTATAGTTTCCTGATGTTGCAGGTGAAAATGTATTGGCATTGGCTCCCGGAATAGCTGTTCCGTTTAAGAGCCATTGGTAGGTTTCATACCCGTCATCCACTTCAAGAATGATTCCAGGGGCACATTCACCTGTTTTTTTAGCAATTACAGGAATGGAAGAGAAACCCGCGAAGTATCCACCGTATCCTGCAGTGCTGTATCCACCGTTAATTCCCGCAGTTACTGCTTTGTTGGATGTGATGGTGACGTTTCCTGAGATACCCGGTACAGCATAAGTTACCCACTGGGTATTCCCGGTAAGAGGGTAAGGTCCCTGATCAGCGGTAGGAGGGAATCCGTTTACCATAACCGTAGCTCCAGCTTCCGTAAGAATATTAAGCTTCAAATTAATGGTTGAGGTAGTAATACCCGGCATCTCATTAATTTTACCGATTTCATCAATCTTTCGGGGAAGGAAACAGTTTAATGGTGGAATGTAGTTGAATCCACATGTTGCATTATCAGCATTGATGGCAACAAACTGGTACAGATAGACATTTTTATTGGTCGAAATGTACATGTTGGCATGAGTTCCTGTTCCGGGTTGTGTGATGTAGTTCACTTCATCAATCCTGTACCATCCACCTGCACTCAGAGTAGCAGCGGGAGTCGTGGAACCGTTTAAATAAACTTCAGTATTGTTTTCTGTAGCGATGATAATTCCCCCTTCCATATTGGCTGCGGGCTTGGTAGACTTGGTTTTTACGATAGCGAAAGTATTTCCAAGTCTTTCTGTAGGAACAGACTGATCGAGTACTGCATCTGATCCACCGGGTGAATCTACTCCAAAGTTACCGTTGCTGCTTCCGTTGGTAAGGGTTACCGGTTTATCTGCTACCACCTTGGCTCCCATAAATCCGGATAGGTTGGCATCTGTAGTTCCGGGACCTGCTAAAATAAACGATTCTCCTTTATTTAGGGTAAATGACTGTGAATTTCCTGTAGGTGTTCCTCCATAAAATACCAATCCGTTGGTATTCCATGATACGGTTACGTTGGTATTATCTTCTGTAGCCAATATCCCTGCTGTAAAGTTGTAATTACTTGTATAAATGCTCGAAGCAGGTGTATTGGGGCTGGTAGCAACATAAAATTCTTTACCGATACCTGCCTTTCCTTTACTGGTGATAATTTCACCATGGGAAAACTGTGCAAGTCTCAAACTGCAGTAAAACGGTTTATCTCCTTTCAGGTATAGTCCCTTGGTGATTACTTTAAATGCTTCTGTTGTAGCTGAGGCAAAGACGAAACTGGCCGTTGGAGTATAGGTAACAGGATTACCTTTACTTACTGTAACGGTAGTAAGCAGTGCATTATTGTTGTATATCTTTACATCAAACGGAGTTACAGAATCTGTAGAAATATACAGTGTATTCGTGTAAGCTGTTGATACGGTATTGTAGTATGGCGCAATCCAGTGCTCTGTGTCTCTTTGGGCAAAGAGCGAGTGAATTGTAAAAAACAACAACACGAAACTGAGTAGATATCTTTTCATGTGGGTAAGGAATTAGGATTTCTACAAATTTAAAATAATATTTGAAATAGTATTAAATAAATATAACAAAAGTTAAAAATTAATCACGATTTTTAATTAAAAGCCATCCGGAATACGAAACTGGTAATTTTGTATCAGGCTCCGTCCAGGTGATTACATACCAATACGTTCCCGTAGGAAGATTTCTTCCGTTTACCTTTCCGTCCCATATGTAATTTTTGTCAGATGACCTGTAAACAGACATACCATAACGGTCGGCAACCTCTATGATCACATTCTGTTTGATCCTTAAATCTGAGTAATTAAGAACATCGTTAAGCCCGTCCCCATTCGGTGTGATGGCATTTACAAGATTCAGTACCAGAAATTCTTTAGTCACAGGAAGACATCCGTCTGATCCTAAAACATATACTTTGTGAATTCCTCTTGAAAGGCCCGTGAAAACATTGGAAGTCTGATAATTCATTCCGTCAAGGGAATATTGATAAGGAGGGGTTCCGCCTGTTACATACACTGTAGCACTGGATGATGAGACCTCTATTTTTGTAATGGTAGGCCCCTGAGCTGTTGTTACGCTTACCGTTTGACGGTATACACATCCGTTGAATCCTAAATCTACATAATAATTTCCTACCCCTACTGTTATACTCTGCGATGTAGCGCCGTTGCTCCATAGATAGGAAGAGAATCCAGGTCCTGCATCCAGAATCACTTTTTCAACAGAACAGACTACCTGGTTGCGAAGGGTGGTTGATTTTTTAGGTGTTTTTAAAGTCAGTTTCAGAGTTCCGGTATTGGGACATCCTGAGCTGCTTTGGAATCTTACATAATAGGTATGAACTGAAGTTATATTCTGTGTCGGAGAAATAGCATTGATTCCCGCCTGAGCATCAGCCAGAGAAGAATGAAATGAAAGAATTACCGTTGGGTCCGTAGTAAATAAATTCTTATAATCATTAAGATTCGCAGATTCAGAACCGCCCAGGTCATTATCACAGACATCTGCTGCAACTGAATTCGTGATCAGGGTAATTTTAGCTCCGATCTTAAAGTTAATCTGTCCAAATGCGGCAGCACAGTCACCGGTATTGGGTGAGACCCTTACGTAAACCGTTGTATTCGCCGTGTAAGTCCAGTTAGTTGGAAGATTATTGTTGTTTCCTGCTGTAGCATCTGCCTGAACAAGATAGTATTTTACAGTAAAATTGGCAGAATTGGTTACGATCTGTGGGGTTACTGTAGCGAAATTGACACTAATGATTCCGTCAAAATCATTATCACAGAAATTCGCATTAAAATTGCTGGTATTCACATTCGGTGAAGGATT
This sequence comes from Chryseobacterium sp. JM1, assembly GCF_000737715.1. Classification (GTDB taxonomy): domain Bacteria; phylum Bacteroidota; class Bacteroidia; order Flavobacteriales; family Weeksellaceae; genus Chryseobacterium. The sequence goes on from NZ_JPRN01000001.1 coordinate 49,462, forward strand.
CAGAGTTAATGTGATCTGTGCTGGTTTAGAACATCCGAATGAAGAAGTCACATTGGCATAAATGGTTCCCGCAGGCCCCGAATAGGTAGCAGGGCTGGCAATCTGTCCCGTTAAATTAGCATTCGTATAATAAGTGGCTGTTGTTCCGGTATCCGGACTTAAAACAGCAGTTGTCAGATCAAATGTTCCGTTTCCATTGTTGCTGGCGCAGGAAGACAGGGCAGCATTCTGAGTCTGAAGAACATCAATATTCACCACCACTTTGAAATATTCAAAATCTGCGGGGGTTCCGTTTCCGTCAATAAAATAAATAAAAGAATCTGTAGCATCTGCCGTAAGACCTGCATTGGGTGTATAAGTGATTTGTCCTGTTGTAGTATTTACCGTAGCTGTACCATTGGTTGGCTGTGCAATAATGCTCGTATGGGAAGGAACGATAGCCTGCGCAGAAGCGGTGAAAACCGGCGTGATCACTTTTGTATTACATGATCCGATGTTATAGGTTGTTGTGGATATCGGTGGGCATAATGTATATTCATATTCAGAAGTAAGCCTCGATTCACAGTTGTTTTTGGTGATAAAGCAGGTATAAGTTCCCGCTCCATACAATTCAGGATTGATAAAATAAGAAGTAGCTCCGGGAATTAAAACACCGTTGAAATACCATTGGTACGCATCATAACTGTTGTCCACTTCAAGACGGATTCCAGCATAACAATCACCTGTTTTTGTAATCGCAGGAACTGAAGAGAATCCGGCGAAATATCCTCCATACCCTACAGCACCGCTTCCTGCTGCAATTCCTGCTGTGACAGGTTTTGTCGAATTGATGGTGACATTTCCGGAAACATTCATCACGGAATAAGTAACCCATCCCGGATTTCCGGTGACAGGATAAGGACCTGTAGCCGCAGCCACAGGATTACCGTTCAGTGTTACGGCCGCACCTGTCTGCGTAATAATATTAAGTTTAGTATCATAATAAGTACCTCCGATCCTGTTAATAAAGCCAATTTCATTGATCTCTTTAGGCAAGAAACAGCTTAATGGCGGGATGAAATTCATACCTCCAGTCTGATAAACCGTACTTCCGGAAGCCCCGGCCAGAAGCTGATACACGTAAACGTTTTTGCTCGCGGAAATATTCATATTGTAATGTCCGTTACCCTGGTTGAGATAGCTGGTGCCTTCAATCATATAATAGCCTCCCGCATTAAGGTTAACACCTGGTACAGGGTTTCCGTTGACCATAAGCGTGGTATTGTTTTCTGTAGCAATGATCATGGCTTTTTCCATCCCTACACTCGCGGGACCGTTTCCTTTTACCATCACAAAATCTTTCCCCAATCTGTCTATAGGAACCGCCTGATCCATCAGAATATCTACATTGCTGTTATTTTGAGTAGTATAAAGACCATTGAAGTTTCCGTTGGTTACAGATACGGGTTTATTGGCAACAAGCTTTGCACCCAATAATCCTTTTCTGTTACTGGCACCTCCCATATCGCTTATGACATCTATGATATAAGATTTTCCTTTGTTAATGGTAAATGTTCTGTTTGGCATTACGCTGCCGTTGGAGAATACAACGTCGGAATTATAACCTGATAAAGTTACGGTCGTATTATCCTCCGTAGCTGTCACTCCCAAAGTAGAGTTTACATAATCTTTTGGATAGGTCGTGGGTGCTGTTCCTATGAAAAAAGTTTTTCCGATCCCGGCCAATCCTTTCGAAGTAATAATTTCTGCCTGACTGGGAACCGAAAATCTGAAGTTGGCAAAGAACTTTTTATTTCCTTTTGCATGCAGTCCCATGGAATTCTGTGTAAAGAGGCTGCCGGGCGTGGAAGCAATCATATAATTGTTCGGAACCGTCAATTGTACTGGGTTTCCTTTACTTACCTGTACGGTAGAAAAGACAACATTATTATTGGAAACCTGTACAGAAAAAGGGACCGTTTCGTTAGTCGACAGGTATAGATAACATTGGGGTGTTCCCTGAAGAGAGCTGGCAGACATGGGAGCAAACCAGTGCTCGGTATCCAGCTGCGCATTAAGGATCAGACAAAGAAAAGTGCAAATAGCTAGTAGAAATTTTTTCATGCTTTATTATAAGGGGCAGCAAATTTAAACATTAATAATCTATTTCTAGCTTAAAATATTTCATAAATAGACACTTACGGTTAAGTTGATGAATATTTAAGATTCACTTCATATTAGGTTAACAGCGGCGCATGATTCCATAAAAAATCCCGGTGAATATTCACCGGGATCCGTATTTTCTTTGAAAGAGATTAAGCTAAGCTAATTCTTACAAATCCTGTTACTTTAAGGTCTGAATTTACAGATTTTACATAGTCAGCAACAGAGATGCTTCCGTCTTTAATGAAAGACTGGTGTACCAATGTGTTGTCTTTGTAGAATTTCTGCATTTTACCTTTAAGGATGTTGTCGATAATGTTTTCAGGCTTACCTTCTTTTACAAGAAGTTCTCTTTCGATCTCTAATTCTTTGTCGATCGTTTCCTGAGAAACTCTGGTTTCGTCTAAAGCGATAGGGTTCATCGCAGCAACCTGCATAGAAACAGACTTAGCAGCTTCGTCAGCACCATCTACCTTAGCAGAAAGTGAAGTGATCGCTGCGATTTTGTTTCCAGCGTGGATGTAAGCTCCAAGGAATGGACCTTCGATTCTTTCGAAAGCTCCGATCTCGATTTTCTCACCGATAACTCCTGTTTGCTCGATTAATTTTTCAGCAACAGTAAGTCCGTGGAAATCTGTAGCTAAAAGCTCTTCTTTAGTAGCAGCGAAGATAGCCATTTCAGCTAATTCGTAAGCTAGTTCGATGAAAGCTTCATTTTTTGCAACGAAGTCAGTTTCGCAGTTTAGAGAGATTACCACACCTAAAGTGTTGTCCTCGTTTACTCTAGCGATTACCGCACCTTCAGAAGATTCTCTGTCAGCTCTGTTTGCAGCTACTTTCTGTCCTTTTTTTCTAAGGATATCTACTGCTTTTTCGAAGTCTCCTTCTGCTTCAACTAGAGCTTTCTTGCAGTCCATCATACCTGCACCTGTTTGGTTTCTTAATTTCGCTACGTCTGCAGCAACTGGTGTATAAGACATAATATCTATTATTTTTTATTTAAGATTAGTATTAATTTTTAGCTTAATTTTAGAGCAGGGCAAAGATAATGATTTTAATGATAAACTAAAAAATGACTTTTCACGTTATTGATATATTTAATACTATTTTAAAGACTTGATTAATGAAAAAAATCTTTCTACTCATATTTCTCTGCATTTTTACACTAGGTTTTTCCCAAAAAAAGAAAAAATCGAAATCTAAGGCTGTGGTAGAAAAAGAAACGGTAATCATCTATACAGAGCAGGATGCGGAGGCTTCAAAAGAGGCCAGAGTGATCGCCGGTTTCCTGAAACAAAACCCCGGACACGCCAAATCAGATTATTTTAAAAGAAAACTGATCGATATGATCATGGCAGATAATTCTCCTGAAGCTAAACCTACCATTAAACCAATCAGTAAAGAGAAAATTGAAAAAATTGTTAAGAATAACGAACTGAACAGCGGAAAAACAATTGCAAATACAGCTGCGCCTGCAACTACAACCGCAAAGTCGGAGAGAACGGTCAGTTATGCTTCTGTAGGATCTGCGAAAAGTACCGGAAAAACGAGCAGCAAAGCGGAACCCAGTGAGGAAAACAAAAGAACAGCTGCTATGCTTACCCATCTTTTTAATAATGACATCAGTAAAAATGATGCATATATCAATATTAAGAACAGATCAAGCTGTAATCTGATTGTAAAAATAAGCGGAAAAAAATATTATAATCTGACGGTTCCTGCCAGAGGAGAGAATTTTATCCTCATCGATAAAGGGGAATATGTACTCACCACCATGGTGTGTGACGCTAAATATTCTTCTCTGAAAAAGATCGATAAAGATATTGAGATTGCATTGAATGTATCCGAATGATACCAATAAGAAGGAAACTATAAGCAAAAACGGTTAAGAAATATTTCTTAACCGTTTTATTTTTTATCCTTTAAACTGTCCCATTGCAATGAATTTCTCCTGCCTTTGGGTTTCAAGTTCCTGTCCTGAGAATTTTGAAAACGCTTTGATATTCTGTAAAATTGAATTTTTCAGATTCAGATAAGCTGTTTCCGGGTCATACTGAGCACCTCCAAGTGGTTCTTCAATAATACCATCGATGAATTTTTCTCTTAAAGCATCTTTTGGGGTAAGGTTCAATGCATTGGCTGCATCTTCCTTGTGGTCCCAGTTTCTCCATAAAATAGAAGAACAGCTTTCCGGAGCAATTACCGTATACCATGTATTTTCAAGCATGTATACTTTGTTTCCTACACCTATTCCCAAAGCTCCACCACTTGCTCCTTCACCAATGATATAGGTGAAAATAGGCGTTTTAAGCTGAACCATTTCAAAAATGTTTCTGGCGATAGCTTCACCCTGTCCTCTTTCTTCAGCTTCCAGACCAGGATAAGCTCCTGGCGTGTCTACTAAAGTGACTACAGGAATGTTGAATTTCTCAGCAAGCTTCATCAGTCGCAAAGCTTTTCTGTATCCTTCAGGATTCGGCATTCCGAATCTTCTGTACTGTCTTTCTTTGGTCGTTCTCCCTTTCTGGGTTCCGATGATCATTACTCTCTGACCGTCCAATGTAGCTAAACCGCCGATCATGGCCGGGTCATCTGCGAAATTTCTGTCTCCGTGAAGTTCCAGAAAACTTCCTTTGTCTACCATTCCGTTGATATAGTCGATTGTATAAGGACGATCCGGATGGCGGGATAGTTGTACTCTCTGCCAAGGGGTAAGGTTTTGGTAGATTTCTTTTTTCTTTTCCAAAATCTTATCCTCAATCTGGCTGCATGCTAATTTTACATCAACACCACTTTCTTCTCCTACTAAAGAACAGGTCTGAAGTTGATCCATTAGATCTTTTATAGGAAGTTCGAAACTTAAATATTCCATTTCTTGAAGTAAATTAAATCTTTCAAATTTATGAAAAATTATGAAAAACTATTTAAAATTATTGATAGCATTGTTTATTCGGGAGATACTTTCCTCTTTTCCAATAAGTTCCATGATATCCGGAACGTCCGGGCCTTTCAGTTCTCCAACTAAGGCTAAACGGAGTGGCATCATCACTTTTCCCATTCCCAGGCCTTTGTTTTCCGCGAAATCGTGGATAGCCTGTTTGATAGTTTCTGAAGTATATTCAATGGTACCAAGGTTTTCTGCAAATTCTCCTAAAACGGCAGAAGTCTCGTCGTTCCATGCTTTTTTGGATGCTTTCTCATCATAAGAAGCAGGCGCTTCGAAGAAAAATTTCCCGTTTTCGTAGATATCTTTCGGGAAGGTAGCTCTTTCTTTCATCAAGCTGATAATTTTTAGCAGCTTTTCATCCTCAATATTTAAATTTAAATCTGAGCTTTTTAAAATCTGAAGCAATTCTTCGTCAGATTTTAATTGGATATACTGGTGATTGAACCATTCTGATTTTTCTTTGCTGAATCTTGCTCCGGCTTTATGAACTTTATTTAAATCAAATTCTTTTGCCATTTCATCCAGGGATAAAACTTCTTTATCGTCGGCAGGAGACCAGCCTAATAAAGAAACCATATTGATGAATGCTTCAGGAAGATAACCGCTTTCTCTGTACCCTTTAGATACATTTCCTGTTTTAGGATCTGTAAAATTTAACGGGAATACAGGGAATCCGAATTTATCACCGTCTCTTTTGCTTAATTTTCCGGAAAGTCCTTTCTTTAAAAACTGTTTTACAGAAGCGGTTAATGAATTATCTTTTTCATTTTCACCCAACATCGATTTGAATCTTGGACTTTTTACTTCAGAAAAGAAAGATTTAATAAGTGCTGCAGATTCTTCAAAAGAAAATTCATTGTTTTTGGCTATAAATTCTTCCGTGAAAGATTTTGTAATACTGTCAATATTATCTTTATTGATTAACGTTGAAACGTCAGGTTTTAAAATCAGTGAAAGGTGCGCAAACTGCGGAGCTTCCCAGCCCATTGCTTCGTACAGTAAAGTATGTAGACCTAAAGACGGCAGCCATTCTTCACCACGGATCACGTGAGAAATTTCCATTTCGTGGTCATCAATGATGTTGGCGAAATGATAGGTTGGCATTCCATCATTTTTCACTAAAACTTTATCATCTAAAGTATTGGTATTTACTGAAGAATGTCCACGGATAATATCTTCAAGATTTAAAGTTCTGTCAATTGGCATTTTGAATCTTACCACATAAGGGGTTTTCTCATCCAATAATTTCTGAACTTCCTCCTGAGAAAGGGCAAGACTGTTTCTCAGTTGGTTTCTGGTTTTGTTGTCATAAGAGAAAACATCTCCTTTCGCTTCGAACTCTGCACGGACGGCATCAAGCTCTTCAGGCGTATCAAAAGCGATGTAGGCATAGTCTGTTTTCAGGATCTGCTCCGTATATCTGTCGTAGATATCTCTTCTTTCAGACTGTCTGTAAGGTGCAAATTTTCCTCCTTTCTTAGGACTTTCATCAGGAATGATGCCGCACCATTCTAAAGCTTCTTCTATGTATTCTTCAGCGCCTTCCACATATCTGGCGGTATCTGTATCTTCAATTCGAAGGACAAATTCACCACCCTGGTTTTTAGCAAAAAGATAATCATATAATGCGGTTCTTACGCCTCCCAAATGCAAAGGTCCGGTAGGACTTGGAGCAAAACGAACTCTTACTTTCTCCATTTCAATTAAAATTTTGGTGCAAATTTACTTAAAATTACCTGAGTTCGGGTTATGAAAATTACGATAATAGGGCTGGAGGCTTGAAACGGAAGGCTTGAAGCTATAATTGGACGATAATTTTTAACAATAACCCTAAATTTTAATGATATGAGTTTCAGGAATGAATAAAAATCTGATTTGGGCTTGAATAACTTCCTGCTTCATATTGCCATCTCTTCCTCTATTTTTTAAGCATCAGCAGTTTAAAGAACAGGACCGGGTTTTTATATTTAACCCTGTACTTTTCTTTTTTCCATTCTGTTCGCAGTTTTTCTTTTTCAGATTCTGAATCCGTTTCTGATAAAAAAATTTCGTACCTGAAGTGGATCAGCTTAAGTCTGTATTTCTTATAAAGCTCCGGATCAGCTTTTATATAATCGATGTATTTATGGGTCACCTTTTCATAAGAATCTTTCATCAGCTTCCAGTTTCTCGAAAGGCTGGTGGAAAGAATTCTGTAGTAGAAGAGTTTTTTGTCTATAAATCCGATCTTGTACCCTTTGGATGTAAGTCTCAGATTCATGTCCCAGTCTTCCGTATTGATGCTTTCATCAAAAGGAAATTTTACGAGCAATTCTGTTTTTACAAATGTTCCTACATTGGAAGTTCTGTTTTCAGATACATTTTCATGGAAAAAATTCGGGAGACTGTCTATGACCTGCTTTTTCTCTTTCGGAGTGTAGGCATCTGTTGTGGTATCTTCGGACTGATAATATTTATAGCCGTCCGAGAGGATAAAGTCTACCGGATTTTCCTGAATGTAGGCTACCTTCTCTGCAAGACTGTCTTCAGTATACCAGTCATCTCCGGAAAGCAGGGAAACATATTCTCCCGAAGCCTTAGAAACAGCAATGTTGATATTTTTAGCCACCCCGAAACTTTCCGTATTCCTGATCATTTTATAATGCTGACCAAATTGGGAAAGCACGCGCTCTGCATTTTCAAAAGTCTTATCCCTTGAAGCATTATCCAGCAGGATGATTTCATAATTGGGGTAGGTTTGCGAAATGGCGGACATGCAGGCCTGCTCAATGAACTTTTCGTGGTTCATAGTGATGATGATAAGGCTTACAAGTGGAGGAGTATTCATTGTTTAATCAGTTAATAATTTTTGGAAGACTGAATCGTTAGATTTTCTTGCCATAATCTGGAATGAAAGTATGATAATCTTTTGAAATAGAAACAGTATAATCAGAATTTCTCTTTCTCAAGCTTATTGCATCATGGTGTATATTTTTGCTAATATAAGATCTTCCACATTATCTGCAGGGATTCCGCTTTGTCCGTAAATAAAAAAACTTTCATATCCTTCATAGTTGGGGCCTGCTTTTTTGATATGCCACTTTACGGGAAGATAGCTGGATACATCATTGGAATATCCCAATACCGTTAATTTCATTGGATTGAAATGGCTGTATAGATCAATAGCATATTGAGAAACGGCTTCCCGGCTCAAAGCGATAATATTCCAGTCACCGATCTTTAAAATTTGGATATAAACCATTGCAGATTTAGCAAGTGTACCGGAAGTATACTGATGAATAATTCTGTTAGCCCATCTTACATTTCTTTCAGAGGTCTGGTCGTATTTGCCTGTGTTGGCTTTTTTAATACTCACCGCCTTATTGAAGGTGAAATTATTAAGCGGGATAGCGATGGAGTCAAATTTAACAGAAATTTCCCCGGTAACAGCTGATGACGATGCCGAAAATAAGTTACTGAAATCCTGAGTCAGTTTATTAGCCGTTTGATCAGGAGTGTCTGTTTTATAAGGATTAATATCACCTGCACATCCCTGCATAAGCTGTACATTGTTAATGTTCTTTAGGATACCGAGTTTATCTCTTGTAGCGCCTACATAATTCGATGAAATGGTCACGAAATCACGGGGCTGGGCGTGCCAGACAGGATGGGTACTTGCACTCATGATGACACCATTCACGGTATTTGTATTGCTCTGCTTAGCCATTACCATAGTAATATTGTTATCCAGATCTTTAGCAATGTCTGCCCTGTTGTACCCTATATTGGTTTTGCCCTTTACAAAACTTAAATCACTGTCTGTTTTATTGTTAATTGCATTTTGGGTAGCTGTTAAAACAGAATTTTTTACGATATCTAGGTATTTGGGGTCAGGATTGCGGTAAAAGTCCTGAAGGCAGGAATAACCCTGAGACAGAGGGGCATAATGGGTATGGGAGCAATTGATTAAAATTGCATTTTCATCGATATTAAATGCATTTTTTATCTCAGTCTTTATTTTATGTGAAAAAGAATAATTAATGCCACACAAATCCAGGGTAATAATAAGTGCTTTTTTTGAGTTCTTTTCAAAATAGGAAGCATATGCATAGATCGGGGTCTGGTTATGCTGGGCGTAATATAATTTATTCTTATTGGAGATTGCGTATAATTTATTATTAGTATAGGCAATATTTGATAAATACGTACCGTAAGTGGTACGGTTAGGCGTTCCGATTTTTGACCAGCTTTCGTCAGAAGATGAAATATTTCTTGTCCACAAATCATTGTCATATTTAGACAAAGCAATTAAGTTCGTTCCATCATTGGTTAATGATCGTACGGCATTGGCTTTTCCGATATTTTTCCAGGGTACATTAAACGGGCTGGTATCTCTTACCCAAAGCGTATTGTTTTTCTTGGTTCCGTACAGTTTATTATTGAGAAAAGTAAGTCCGGTCGTTTCATAGGCCAATCCGATATTAGTCCACGGGCTATCATTTTCATCTGCGTTTCTTGTCCACAGTTTATTGTATTTGTCTGTGCCGTACAGTTTGCCGTTTCCATAGGCCAGAGCCGTTACATAATATGCCGTTCCAATAGAAATCCAGTTGGGTGCGCTGGCGTTGATCTCAGCCTGCCAAAGTCTATTGTCACTTGTCGCCATGTAGAATTTTGTATCAGAAGAACACATAGCAACAGCGTTTTGTGCGATGCCAGTTTCCTGTAAACTGATACTGAATCTTCCCTGTTTTGGATCACCGAAGCCGGCGAGAGGAGATGACAGGATGGTAGCGTTTGGATTGATAGATTCCTTTGAAAATCCTACCAGATAGTTTTGTCCAAAGATGAAATTCTGAAGCAAAAACAGGGTGATAAAGCCTGCAAAGATCTGCACTTTAGTTCTAGACATCGTTAATTCTCTTTTACAATTTTCTGTTCAAAAACTTCTTTATTTTCGTAGGTTCCTTTAAGGAGATATATTCCTGCCGGCAGATCTGAAATATCAATGGAATTGATATCTGAGTAGGTTTTTAGTAACCTGTTATCCATACTGAATATCTGAAGAGATGTAACGGTTTTTTCTATATTAAGTTCTCCTGATGTTGGATTAGGGTAAAATAATGATTTGCCATTTTCAGATACAGGTTTTCCTTTAACCGAAACATTGTCTATAAACCAGTTATTGCCATCATCATCTTTCTTTACAAATGCAATATAGATTTGTTTTTTGTCAAATTTTGATAAATTGATTCTTTTCAGGCTGAAATTTTTGCCGAATGATGCATCAGTATAAGAAGCAACGGTTTGAAACTGATCACGATCGAGCTGTGAATCTGTGGATATTTTGATCTCGTATTTTGTAGAATTGCCAACAAATGAGTTATGTTGCAAAAATGTGAGAAAATTACCCTCATAACCAATTAAATCTATTTTTGGACTGATCAGCCAGTCTTCATTTAATTCACCCGAATTCTCATATCTTGCAAAGAAACATTTGTCAGATCCATCTTTATTCAGACTCTCTAACTGCCAGTTATTAAAATCATCTCCCGCATCATTTGTCCCTCTTAAAACAGCCCATTCTTCAGGAGCTTTTGAAAGGTCATGATTATTAAAATTATCAGAAAACTGCCCGTAAAAGAACGAACTGAAGAATAAAAGACCTGTAAAAATCAGTTTCATGAGTATTTTTTTCTAGATAACAGATTGATTTATAATTAAAAACAAGTCAAAAAGTGATCTTAAGTAAAATCGCTTTTTGACCCGGGAAATTTACATTATTTTTGAATACAACAGGAAAACAAATAAAGATTAATTCAAATAAAAAAATATATTTGTTTTTACTTCAAACAATTGAGATATAAACTAATACGTTTGAATTTCTTTAATTTTGCTTTCTGTTTTAATAGAATCGCGAATGGTGAGTTATTGTTTCAGGAAACAGACTACGAATGATTTTGAATTTCTGTAGAAGGAAGGTTGAATAACTGCTTCAGATATTTGTCAAAAATCTCAGGATCTAACCTGTAATCTTCATGAAAGCCTTCGTAATCCTGTGGATAAATATAAAAATTAAGATCGAAATTCACTTCTTTGGCCAATGTAGAGAAAATAGCAAAATCTCCCCACACCGAACTGAACCAGCTGAGACCTTTGGCTCCTGATTTTGCAAACAGAACGTTCGTCCAGGCCGCCCCGCTTGGTCCTATGATATAATCAGCGTTGTTGACCATATAGATCTGTTCGTGGATGTTGAGATCTTCAAAGAAAACTTCCTCAAATCCATATTTTTTTGCCGTTTCAAAGATCTCCTCATCGTTATATTTTCTATACTGGGATCTCCTTGAAATAAATATTTTTTTAACAGGCTCAATATGGACTTTACTTAGGTCTAGATTATCGAAAGCCGTTTTTCTGAGATACTGCAGAGAAGATTTCGACAGCTTGGCAAATCCAGCCTCATATTTTACACCCGGCATAATATTCGGGACCGCATAATTGGTACTGGTGATATGCCACAGCTTTTTAAACTGGTAATAATTTTTTTCGTGGCTCAGGAATAGAATTTTATAATCCTTCAGAAAAAACATCAGAAGATCTTTCAGATTTTCAACCTTCTGTACATCCTGATCTATAATGATCAGCTTATTCTTCGCATCAGGGATGTATTTAAAAAACTCAACTTTAGAAAGAATATCTACCAGAAAATGATAATAATTGAAGGTGAAAGTTCCACCCAGGAAAATCGCTTCCTCGTCATAATACACATTCTTATGATTTCTTACTTTCGCAAGTGTCATAGAGTGCTGCAACAGATTGTTGGTATTGTATACATATGTAATCCTGTCGTCGTCATGCCATCTTTCGTAGAAGATAGCATCTTTTTTCAGATTTAAAAAATACGTGGAATTAGGGATACAGAGTACATCCTTAAGTGCGAGAATTTCTATAGCATTTTTAGGCGTTTTCACAGAAATCTGGGGAGCATCAAAAGTTTTAGGCAAAAATAGTTCTGCTTCTTGCTTTTCGCTGACCAAAATTTTTTCTGTACAGTACTCAGAGGGGATAGAATCCAGCGGTAAAAAATCGGTTACAAGCCTTTTTGCCCTTCTGAAAAAAGACTTGATATAATATTTTTTTCTAAGCGCTTTAAGCTGTTTTTCTAAATTTTCAATTTGTTCCGTTGCATTCATACTCTAAAACTTAGGATGACCTAAGAAGTTCGGTCGTTATTTCCGGAGGTGTAGAATGTTGTTTTCTATATCATTTCCTGGTAATAACGGATGGTTTCATCAACCATTTTATCAATGCCAAATCTGGTTTCAATTAATTTCCGGGCATTCAGTGATATCCTGTTTCTCAGATCATCGTCTTCAAAAATGAGACTTATCTTTTCATGGAAGTTTCCTTCCTCAGCAATAAGGCCGTTTACAGGCTCCTGTATGATCTCTTTAAACGAATCTATAGAAGAACATACAACCGGTTTTTGCATGGCCATTACTTCCAGCAAAGATAAGCTAAAATTTTCACCTTTGGAGGGGAAGCATACTACCTCTGCTTTACTGATAAGCTTTACAATTTCAGGACCCGGTTTATTGCCATAAAAATGGATGGAATTCCGTGTTTCATGATCAGGAATATGCTCCGTGATATAGGCGGGATAATGATTCGGATTTCCTATGAAATGTAGCGATGCTTCGGGATGATTTTTTTTAAGCTGAATAAAAGAGTTGATCAGAGTTTCCGCTCCTTTTTCAAAAGAGACGTTGCCCAAATAAAAGACGGATTTAGGAATAATTTCCGCATCTTCTTCAGGTTTGTAGAATTTTTCATCAATGCCGTTGTAGATCAGCTTTGGATTTTTGATATCAAATAAGTCTTTATTGATGGTCTCGTTGTATTTTGAGATCGTAATAATATTTTTTGATTCTTTAAAAGCAGCTTTTTCACAGAAGATCCTTCCTTTATGAACTTTTTTATAGCCGAAATATTTCTCCAGGACAGACCAGGAGCCATGGCATCGGATCACATAAGGAATGGTTTTATGGATAGAAAGTGACAGACCGTCAAAGTCATGGGTTTCTGCAATATCGAAATGAAGATTGTTTTTTTTGATCCAGGCACTTATGGTATCAGATATTATTTTTTTCTCTGATAAATAGGTTTTAAAATGAATCTGTTCAAAAGCTTTCACTTTTCCCGTAAAAGATCTTAGCAGTTCAAGAAGGGGATTAGCTTTGAAGATATCTTTAACAGAGTGGATCTTCACGCCATCTTCTTCTATATCAAACGTATATTTTGAGATCAGGAAAACATGAACGGAGATACCTCTCTTCACAAGTTTTGCACATAAATTTTTATAAAAAACGCCTGTACCACCTACTTTAGGGGTGCGGGAAGATTGGTATTCCCGGGTGACAATAAGTACATTTTTTATTTCTTTCATGAATTCAGTTTAAATACTGTGTTTACCCAATGGTCGAGTGTATACTTATAATAAACTTCTTCAGGCAGTTTTTCGTATGGCGTATTGAAAAATTCTTTTTTTACATTGCGGAAATTCTTATCCAGCACCAAAATATTATTAGGATTGTAAAAATCATAAGTTTTAATGGTCGGATTATCGGTGATCACCTTTTTCTCCAAAGCCATAGCTTCAAATATCCTGAAACTCAGTCCTGTTTGGTCGGCACGCATCAGATCAAGAATAACTTTGGTGTTTTTATAATAAGTCGGAAGAGCATGATGAGGTATTTTTTTTCTTCCGAATTTTAAAATCTCAATATTTTTTTTGTCAATGATCTGGTTCAGCTTATTTTTCCAGCCTTTCTTTCCAGCGATATACACCTCAAACTTAACTTTCATCGGGCAAAGCCTGTTGATCAGAAGATTGAGCGCAGAAAGCCTTTTCTGATCGTATGACGTGATGTAGAACAGATCCAGTTTCGGACGCTGTTTGGATGCCGGAACATGATCGAGATAATTATAATTGGTGATTTTTTCGAATCCGAAATTCTTTACATCATTATCATCAAAAGAAAATATAGTGTCAAAATAGTGCAGAAGGTGTGTAGCAGGATTCCTTGCCATGCTGTCGTAAAGGTAGGCAATATTACGGTCTGCATATTCTCTGATCTTTTGGTGGATGCTTTCGTCAATAGCTTCAGGATTGATGACCAGAATCTGATCCTGCTTTCCGATTTTTTCCAGAGATTCAAGAATGAAACTTTGTCTTTTGTAATATTTGGGGTTTTTGCCCAGAAAAATTTTGCTGAAAGTGTTTTTTATACGCTCACCAGTATTTTTATGGGTAAAGGCTCCGATGTTGATATGGCACGCCTGAATGCCTCTATCACTCAGTTTTTCCACTATGTGTTCATCATAATGCCAGAAATCGAAGCTGATTAAACAAATTTTCATACTGCAAAAATAAAAATTTCATATTTAAATTTATATTTTTGATGCAAAGCCTGGCCATAATGATAAAGAAAATTTTAATTGATGCTGAAAGATTGAAGTACCCGAAGTCTGGAATTGCAAACGTATGTGTTTCATTAATAAAGGGTCTGGACGAAAAAGGCTCTGATTTTGAGTATGCTTTTTATGGTCCAAAAAAAAATATTCCGGACACGAAAAAAAACTTTAAAATGATCGACTGGAAGTTTTGGCAAAAGAAAATTTCTGTCAACACCGGATCTTTTTCACTTATTCATACGACACATCAGCTTTCTGAATATTTTCATACCATTAAAAGCGGGCAAAAAAAGGTAGTTACACTCCACGATCTTAATTTTCTTCACGACAACAGTTCTGAACAAAAAATAGCAAAGACGACAAAGCTCGTTCAGAAAAACATCGGAAATGCGGATGCTGTGGTCTGTATCTCAGAATTTGTAAAAGAAGACTTTCTTAAAAACAGAAAACTTTTTACACTAAAAAATAATGTGAAAGTAGAAGTGATCTACAACGGACTGATTTTTCCTGAAACCACAGACTTCAGCTCTAAAAATAAATACAGTTTTATCGGAAAAAAATATATTTTAAACATCGGGGTGCTTTTCCCAAAAAAAAATCAGGAAGTTCTTCTTGATCTTATTTCAAAAAATGACAGAGAATTGGTGCTGGTTACTTCTTCGGCAAAATCAGCCTATAAAGAAAAATTTCTGGAAAAAATAAAAACGCTGGGATTGGAAGACAGGGTACATATCCTGGAAAATGTAGATAACAATGAAAAATATTTCCTTTTGCAGCATTGTGAATCATACTGTCACCCGTCACTGGCGGAAGGTTTTGGAATTCCACCTGTGGAAGCGATGTATTTTGGAAAACCGGTCTTTTTAAGCAAGCTGACGAGTCTTCCTGAAATAGGAGGGGATTTGGCTTTTTATTTTGATGATTTCTCTGCAGAACACATGCAGCATGTCTATGCTTCCGGAATGCAGACGTATGGCTCTAAAACAGGCGAATATGCCTCTCAGTTAAAGGAAAGAGCTCTGAAGTTCGGATATCTGGAGATGGCAGGAGCGTATGAAAAACTCTACCATGAGCTTCTGAATTAAAGCTTGATTTTCCCGAGCCTTAATTTCCATTTGAAAATATCAAAGCTGTCGCCCCCTTTGATATCGATTCTTTTGATCTCAAATTTATTCTTCCACGGATAATAGGCAATATTGTTACCAATACGTACCGCAGAAGTGATTCCTGCTTTTTCAAGTATCGAAAAGAATTGTTTTTTCTGTTCACCTTTCTTAGGAAACTTACCGTAAGGGTAGGCGAGTACCCTCGTAAAGGGAATCTGCTTTTCCTCCAGGGTGCGGATGTTTTCCTGAATGTCTTCAGCAGCTTCCTGCAGCGAGATTTGTGAATAGTTTCGGTGGGTGTGGCTGTGCAGCGCAATCTCTACATGTTCAGGATTAAGAGATTTGATCTCATCGAATGTCATCATTTCGCGTTTTTTGTCTGACTGATCATTCGAGATAAGCCCGGTAGGGATGAAGATCGTAGCTTTCAGCTGATATTTTTCCAATAAGGGAACCAGATACTGAAGATTGTTGAGATAGCCGTCATCGAAAGTAAGAATAAGCTTATGTTTCAATGTTTGGTCTTTATTCAGATCATTGAAAAATAAGGTATTGTAGTGGCTTTTAATATATTGAAACTGCTTTTCCAGACTTTCAGCCGAAACGGTCAGACAATCTTTGCCGGAAATTTCTTTCTCCGGAAGAATTTTATGATACATGAGGATACGGACACTCTCCTCTTTTGAAAATCCAAGTGTCCTTTTTGCAAATCTGAGCATGGTTATATGAATTTTGAAAATCGCATGTTTTATGGAATTTATACCTATAAAAATTACCTACGATCCATATAATTCTATTGTTTTATTTACTGACTAATTATTTCTTGAATAGTAGATGAGTCTACAAAAACAGACATCTGTTACAATCTTCAAATTTAATTAATTATTAGATGCACTAGCTTAAAAATACATTAAAATAAGATTTAAACAACTGAACAGCCGGATGATGACAAAGCTAAAAAAAATAAGGCTGAATAAAGGTGGTTAAAAGATAAACAGAGGGTATTCGACTATCTACAACCAATTGCATTTTGAAACTGAATCAGGGATGATCAAAAAAAACAGCCGGCTGCAATAAGTGTAAGGCAGTCCGGCTGTTTATATTTTTAATTCAAAAGATATTATTTGAATTTGTAAATCTCGTTGATCTTGATGTATTTCAGAAACGTATAAAACGCTCCGGTGATAGAAATATAAAATCCGGCTACCCCATCCAGAAAACCAAACTTTAAAAAATAGGTTTTCGTAAAATCATAAAAGGGAGAAAAGATAATTTTGAAAAGCGATACCGATTTTCCGTTCAAAACCTTTTTCTCGGCCATCAGCTGAGTATAATTATTGATTTTCTCAATATGATGGGCGATGCTTTTATAGGTATAGTGGTTGATATTTCCCGGTAGTTTTCCTTTTTTATCCTGAGTGATGAAACATTCATGGACCAGATCATCGGTGTATTTTCCGTGACCTTTTTTGAAGAATCTTTCTCTCCACACGTTGCCCCAACCGCCATATTTTATGGTTTTCTTCAGCAGGATATTGTTGAAGTGGATCTCATAGACTTTATAGGGAGGGTTCGGACTTTTTAAAATTTCTTTAATTGCATTAACTGCCGTTTCATCAGGAACTTCGTCGGAATCTAGGAACAGGATCCATTCTCCCGAAGCTTCAGACAGGGTATAGTTTTTCTGACAGCCGAAGCCGTGGAATTTTTTTCTGATAAATTTTACCTTCGGAAACCCGCTACAGATCTCCTCAGTTTTGTCTGTGGAAAAAGAATCAACGACAATGATCTCATCAGCTATCTCGTGGATGCTACTGATACTTTGCTCAATGACTCTTTCCCCATTTAAAACAATATAACAGACTGATAACTTCATTAACGAAATTCTGTAATAGTTTTTTCAATGATTTTGACACAGTCTAAAAGCTGCTCTTCGGTAATCACCAAAGGTGGTGCCAATCTGATGATATTTCCGTGGGTAGGTTTTGCAAGAAGGCCGTTTTCTTTTAACTGTAAGCATAGATTCCATGCTGTAGAGCTGTCCGGAGTGTCGTTGATCAAAATAGCATTTAAAAGACCTTTTCCTCTTACTTTGGTAATAAGACTGTTCTTTTCAATGATCTTTTCGATTTCTGCTCTGAAAAGCTGACCCAGCTGCTCTGCTCTTTCTGAAAGCTGTTCATCTGCTACTACATCTAATGCGGCTACTGCTACAGCACACGCAATCGGGTTTCCTCCGAATGTAGAACCGTGTTGTCCCGGCTTAATTACATTCATGATAGAATCGTTAGCCAATACAGCAGATACAGGGTACATTCCTCCGGAAAGGGCTTTTCCTAAGATCAGAATATCCGGTTGTACATTTTCGTGGTGACAAGCGATCAGTTGCCCTGTTCTTGCGATACCGGTCTGAACTTCGTCTGCGATGAAAAGTACATTATGTTTTTTACATAGCTCGGAAGCATTTTTCAGGAAACCTTCGTCCGGAACATACACACCTGCTTCACCCTGAATAGGCTCCACTAAAAATGCGGCGATATTTCCTGCTTCTCTGTTTAATACTTCTTCCAATGCTGCGGTATCATTATAAGGAATTTTGATAAATCCGGGTGTAAAAGGACCATAGTTCTGGTTGGCATCGGGATCATTGGAGAACGAAACAATCGTGGTTGTTCTTCCGTGGAAATTATTTTCACAAACAATGATCTTGGCTGCGTTTTCCGAAATTCCTTTTACTTCATAGCTCCATTTTCTGGCTAATTTTACGGCAGTTTCTACGGCTTCAGCTCCGGAATTCATAGGAAGAACCTTGTCAAATCCGAAAAGGGTAGTGATTTTCTGCTCATATTCACCTAATTTCGAATTGTAGAATGCTCTTGAAGTAAGGGCCAGTTTTTGAGCCTGCTCTACTAAAGCAGCTACAATTTTCGGGTGAGAATGTCCTTGGTTCACAGCAGAGTATGCTGAAAGAAAATCATAATATCTATTACCTTCTACATCCCATACAAAAACGCCTTCTCCGCGGTCAAGAACCACTGGAAGAGGGTGATAGTTATGCGCTCCATGTTTGTCTTCAAGGTCAATAAAATACTGTGAGTTTTTTGCTGTTGCTGCTGTTGACATATGTTTTGGTTTTCGACAAATTTAAGCATTATTAATGAGATGTATGAACAAAAACGTAATACGGTACACGCCAGTAATTAAAGTGTATTTTAGGGTTGGATTAGGCTGTTTTAGAAAATATTCCTTTTACAAATAAGACAAAGCAGGTTTTATATCTTTATCATATGTGATTTTTTTTCTTTGAAGATTTCAGAAAAAAAGCATAGCCATTTTTGGGATATGCTGTTTTCGTTATTCTCATCAGGTTATATACTACTGCTTATTTCACGGTATACTGTTTTTTCTCCGTCCGAAAGACTAAAGTCAGCTTTCTTTTTTGAATACTGCCTCTTCGGAGAGTTGTATTCCATTTGAATGGTAAGCGTTGCCGTATACTGTTCTGCTCTGTGTTGGTATTTTTTATCGATTTCCTCTTTTATATCAGTTGGAATGCTGATTTCTGAGATGAAAAAAGCATCAAAGCCATAATCTTTCTGTTCGGCCAGGATGGTTCCGGCGCATTCCACATCTCCGATTCCTTTTATATTCCACGTAAAAGTTTCGTGTGTTTTTTCACCATTGTCTACATAAGATGGTGCAAAGAAGAGAAGATTCCAGAAGGGCTCTTTCCGTTTATTGGTATAAAAAAGAGATTCATTTTCCAAAGCATTCAGATATTGATTCCTGAATACCTCTGCATTTTGGTGTTTTTCTTGAATTCCTGCAGTTTTTTGCTTCCAGTTTTCTACAACTTTCTGATGATCTGAAGCACTGAGAAACACGCCTTTTTCATCCACTTTCACTTCAACAGGATAAGAGCTCTGTTCCAGTTCATGGAGAATTTCCAAAAAGTCGTTTTCAAACGGCAGGGGAGCGCCTTCTATTTTTTCTATCAGCCAGTTTTTGGTGTGGTCTTCATTCTCGGTTTCCTGTATAGTGAGCTTACAGGAAGAGTGGAAGCCTTTTTTTTCTCCAAACTGTACTTCAAGTGAGTTTTCCACATGATAAATGTGGCTCCCTGAATATTTCTGAAAAGGTTTTACCCGGTTTTCTTCCATGCTTTTTTTATTGGTGTGAACTTCTTCTCCAGTTATCTGAGAAACATTTGATATCAAATCATTATTGTGTTTTTCAAGTCTGATTTAATGAAGGGGTGTAGTTGGTTTCGTTTTATCAGCATATCCATTTTTAGCTGTAAAAGGAATAAGTACAGTCAAAAAAGACAGAACAGCACCCCTTCTGCCGGGACTACCATTCTGTCTGTTGTTTCTTTTGATGTAGGAAATTACATTCTTAAGATGAAGGCCATTCTCCTTTGTAAGAAGAAGTTCCAAGATCGATTTGTTCTGCGCTGATCACAAAGCTGATGTACATACTGTTGTCATCTACCGCATCGAAATCTACTTCGTGCTGGATCACATATCCGTTCTCCCACTTCAAAGTAGTCAGTGTTCCTTCTTCGTGAGATTTGTTGAATGTTACTTCTCCGGTTGTAGGCTTGTACTTTCCGTTAAGAAGACTTTCCAGGATGTCAGATTTTTCAGTAGCTTCTACTGTGATTTTGATCAATGCATTGGAAGGATCTGATGCTACTCTTCCTGATACGTCTGTAGAACGGGATACACTGTAGTTAAGTTTTAATAACTTTTGCCCTTCACCGCCGTTGAATTTTAAAATTCCTCTTGAATTTCTTTCTGCCATGATAAGTAAATTTTAATTGTTAATATTGTGTGGTTTGTTATGTTATGTCACCAAAAATAGAAGTAATTATATTATCAGAAAAAAGTTTTTGAATAAATTTTAAAAAGTGTCGTAATTCTTCGACTAACAACTGTTAGGTAAATTGTTTACTGATAATCAATTGTTTATAAGTTTTAATGTTAAGTATTTATGAACTTCCAATAGGGAGGGAGATTGGAGGGGTAAGAAAATGAAATGGGGTAAATATTTGTTGGAGATTAAAATTTATGAATGTTGATAAATAAAAAAACTGCCCCGAAATGAGGCAGTTTACAATTTATATATAAAATAATCTTAGTGATTATCATATTTTCTATCCATTACAAAATCCTCCATGAATTTTGTAGTATAGTTTCCAGCAAGATAATCTTCATTATCCATAAGCTGTCTGTGGAAAGGAATGGTAGTTTTCACACCCTCAATATAGAATTCTTCCAGTGCACGTCTCATTTTAGCAATAGCTTCCTCACGGGTTTGAGCCGTAGTGATAAGCTTAGCGATCATTGAGTCATAGTTCGAAGGAATAGTATATCCTGAATAAACGTGAGTATCTACTCTGATTCCGTGTCCGCCAGGAATGTTTAGTCCTGTAATTTTCCCCGGAGATGGTCTGAAGTCTGCATAAGGATCCTCAGCATTAATTCTACATTCGATTGAGTGCAGTTTCGGGTAATAATTGATTCCTGAAATAGGAGTTCCCGCAGCAAGAAGGATCTGCTCTCTGATCAGGTCATAGTCAATTACCTGCTCAGTGATAGGGTGTTCTACCTGGATTCTTGTATTCATTTCCATGAAATAGAAATTTCTGTGCTTGTCTACAAGGAATTCGATAGTACCTACACCTTCATATCCAATGAATTCAGCAGCTTTTACAGCGGCAGCACCCATTTGCTCACGAAGCTCGTCAGTCATGAAAGGAGAAGGTGTTTCTTCAGTCAGTTTCTGGTTTCTTCTCTGTACAGAACAGTCTCTTTCAGAAAGGTGACATGCTTTTCCGTATTGGTCACCAGCTACCTGAATCTCAATGTGTCTAGGCTCTTCAATCAGTTTTTCCATGTACATTCCTCCGTTTCCGAAGGCAGCCACAGCTTCCTGAATAGCAGATTCCCAGTGATCTTTAAGGTCTTCGGCTTTCCACACAGCTCTCATTCCTTTTCCACCACCACCTGCGGTAGCTTTGATCATTACCGGATATCCTGTTTCTTCAGCTACTTTTACAGCATGCTCATAAGATTCGATCAGTCCGTCTGAACCAGGTACACAAGGTACTCCAGCAGCTTTCATCGTCGCTTTGGCATTGGCTTTATCACCCATTTTTTCGATCTGCTCAGGAGAAGCACCAATGAACTTGATGTTGTTTTTCTGGCAGATTCCTGAGAAATTAGCATTTTCAGAAAGGAATCCGTAACCCGGGTGGATAGCATCAGCATTGGTAATCTCTGCTGCTGCGATAATATTAGGGATTTTAAGGTATGAGTCTTTGCTCATAGGAGGACCGATACATACGGCTTCGTCAGCAAATCTTACGTGAAGACTGTCTTTGTCTGCTGTAGAGTATACCGCAACGGTTTTGATCCCCATTTCTTTACAAGTACGTAGAATACGCATTGCAATTTCGCCACGATTGGCTATTAATATTTTTTTGAACATCTTCTTCAATTTGAAAATTAGATAATTTGAAAATTAGATTAATGTTATTTTGAATGCAGAATTGAGTCTAACATCTAATGTCTAACATCTAACCTCTAAATTAAGATGGATCTACTAAGAATAAAGGCTGATCGTATTCTACCGGAGTAGCATCGTCTACTAAAATCTTCACGATTTTTCCGCTGATTTCAGAATCGATCTGGTTGAATAACTTCATTGCTTCAATGACACAAACTACTTTTCCTACGGAAACTTCGTCACCTACATTTACGAATACATCTTTATCCGGAGATGGTTTTCTGTAGAAAGTACCGATCATTGGAGATTTGATCACTACATATTTACTGTCATCAGATGCTGCTTCCGCTTTTTCAGCCGGTGCTGCTGCTGGAGCTGCTGCCTGAACTGGAGCCGCTGCCTGAGGAGCTGTGTGGTATACCGCTGGCTGTGCATAAACCGCATCGCTACCAGCTAATGGAGTTTTAATAGTGATCTCGAAATCTTTAGTTTTGTATTTAACTTCTGAAACTTCAGCCTTAGATACAAACTTGATAAGATTTTGTATGTCTTTAATGTCCATAAATTTGATATTTGATTTTGGGTCAAAGATACCAAAAAAACATAAAAAACAACAAAAAACCGCCCAATTTTATCAAAATCGGGCGGTTTTTGTATTAAAATGAGGCTTTTTCAGTGAAAAGCGACTCTTAGTTTTCTTCTGTAGTTGCTACTTCTTTTTCCAATACTACTTTACCTCTGTAGTAAAGTTTTCCTTCATGCCAGTGAGCTCTGTGGTAAAGGTGAAGTTCACCAGTTGTTGCATCTTTCGCTAATTGAGGAACTACTGCTTTATAATGAGTTCTTCTCTTATCTCTTCTTGTGGACGACTGTCTTCTCTTAGGATGTGCCATTTTGAATAACTTTTTTAATTGATGAGCGATGAGATTCATCATCTCATCATATTTAAATTATTTTATTTAATTATTGTCTTTTAACTTTCTCAGCGCTTCCCATCTAGGGTCGCTCTCATGTTCTTCCTCTTCAGGCTCTTCAATATCTTTCGGACTGAACCTGTTTAGGATTTCAAGATCTTCATCGCTTACATTCGGTGAAACTTTTTTCATCGGTATAGAAAGCTGTACATTTTCATAGATCAGCTGTGCCACGTTAAAGGCATGATCTGAGGCTGGAATAGTAATGACATCTTCATTGCTGTCGTCATATTCTTCACCAAAATGCACCAAAATTCCAATCTCGTTTTCAATAGGATAGTCGAATTCTTCATTCGTGAGATCACAAATGAGTTCTACTGTCCCGTCTACTTTGATCTCAAATTCTAAAAACGTAGTGTGCTTCTCAAGGTAGACATCGGCTACTATTTTAGGATTTGTAAATTCCTGTTCAGTGTCAAATAATTGAAAGAACGATTGATCTATCTCAAATTTGAACACGTGCTTCCCGTTTTTGAGTCCGGAAAAGCTTACGTCATAGTTTCTTAACTTGTCCATAAAATGAGTGTGCAAAAATATGCAATTTTTTTATAATAACAAATAAAATCCATAACAAATTAATTTAAAATTTGTTTTAACGAATTATCCTTCATTTTCATCAGGCAGATCTTCATCTACTCCGTTGTCTACAACCATTTTCCTTGGCTGCATACGGTTGGTCATCAGATCATTATATTCGCTTCTGTTCTTAAATATTTTAATAGCAGTGAAGATCGCTTCTGTAAAACTCTGCTCATCTGCGATGTTTTTTCCTGCAATATCATACGCCACTCCATGGTCCGGAGAGGTCCTGATAAAAGGAAGTCCGGCCGTGTAATTCACGCCTTCCTCGTAAGCTAAAGTTTTGAACGGTGCCAGTCCCTGATCGTGGTACATGGCTAAAACCGCATCGAAATTTCTGTACTTATTCGGCTGAAAAAAGCTGTCTGCAGGATAAGGACCGAAAGCCAGTATTCCGTTGTCAGAAAGTTCTTTGATAGCCGGTTCTATAATTTCGATCTCTTCTTTTCCGATCACGCCTCCGTCTCCTGCATGAGGATTCAATCCCAATACGGCGATCTTTGGTTTCTGTATACAGAAATCTTCGATCAAGGTCTGATTCAGGGCTCTGATCTGTTTTTTTATTTTTTCTTTGGAAATATTTTCTGCTACGCTGGCAATCGGAATATGGTGGGTGGAAACCGCTACTTTCAGATCTTCCGTCACTAAGAACATCAGTCCTTTTTTACTGAATTTCTCTTCAAAATAGCCTGTGTGTCCGGCATGTTTAAAGCCCATTTTCACCATTTCATCTTTGTTGATAGGTGCTGTAACCAGTACATCGATGTCCCCTTTCATTAAGGCTTCAGTCGCCAGTTCCAGAGATTCAATGGCCATTTTGGTAGATTCTTCCGTCGGAACACCCAATTCTACATTCACATTATCCTTGGTCAGGTTCACCATATTCAGTTTTCCCGGCTGGGCCTGCGAAGCTTCATTCACATAGTTGAAGTTCAGATTCAGCTTGAAAATATTTTTCTGGAAGGTAAATAACTTTCCCGAGCCAAAAATCACCGGAGTGAAAAAATCCGTAATGGTTTTGTCTGTCAGGGACTTCATGATGATCTCCGGACCGATGCCGTTAAAATCACCTATTGAAATTCCTACTCGTACTTTATGGTTTTTTGGGCTCATTTTGATTATCTTTGAAGATTATAATTTACAAATTTAGCAAAAAATAATATGTTCACAGGAATTATTGAAGCAGTTGGCGTTATTGAAAAGATTGAAGAAAAAGGAAGCAACATAGATTTCACCCTAACATGTCCTTTTACCAGCGAATTGAAAATAGACCAGAGTCTGGCTCATAATGGGTGCTGCCTGACAGTTGTTGAGATTAAAGATGATCAATATGTAGTAACAGCCATCAATGAAACACTGGAAAAGACCAATCTTGGAAAATGGGATGTAGGTACAGTCGTAAACCTTGAGCGATGCATGAAGATGGATGGAAGACTGGACGGACATATTGTACAGGGTCATGTAGATAAAACCGGTGAAGTAGCAGGAATTGAAAATAAAGACGGAAGCTATTTTATTACCATTAAATATGAAGATAACGGCAGTTTTGTAACGGTTCCGCAGGGTTCTATTACGGTAAACGGAATCAGTCTGACGGTGGCGAAAAGTGAAGATACTCAGTTTTCTGTAGCCATTATTCCGTATACCTGGGAGTTTACCAATATGCAGCATCTTAAAATCGGAGATCAGGTTAATTTAGAATTTGACATCATTGGTAAGTATATTGCTAGGTTAATTAAAAAGTAGGATGCCGATAAGTAAATACAAAGGATACAGTTTAAGGAACCGGGTGTTTTTCGGATTCCTTCTCGTTTGTTTTTTAAGTGTTGTCGCTACATCGCTCGTTCCCTATTTTGTCTTAAGGAATAATTCTCTGCAGCAAAGCAATATTGATATGCAGGAGAAGACGAATGCTGTGATGAGATACCTTGACTATGCAGTAAGCCGTACTCTCGTGGAGACGGAAGATCTCCCGATGGTATTGGGGAACAAGATTTTTGAGATAGCGGACATCAACCAGCACGATATTGTAATCTATGATCTGAAAGGGAATTATCTTCTTTCCAATAAAGACGAAAGCCTTATTGATCAGAAAACGATTCCTATCCATATCGTGAATAAGATTCTGTCTACCGACTCACGAGTGGATATCAAAGGCTATGATAAGAAAAAAGATGCGGGACGCACCTCGTCATATCTTTTGCTAAAAAACAATGAACTGGAACCTATAGGAATTGTCTATATTCCTTTGTATCATAATGAATCTGCCTATCTGGATGTTCTTCACCAGTATATCAAATACATTTTACTGGTAGATATCTTCCTGATCCTTTTCAGTATCTGGATAAGCTGGGTAACCTCAAACAGTTTAGCAAAAAATATCACTAAATTTTCTGATATGATCACCCGTATTACATTGTTTGAAAATGAAATGCGTCCGATCAGATACTATAAAAATGATGAGCTTAATGCGCTGGCAAGAGCTTATAACAGGATGATTCTTCAGATTCAGGATCAGAAAGAAAGATTGCGTTTCAAAGCATCCGAAGAAGCCTGGAGAGAGATGGCAAAACAGGTGGCTCATGAGGTGAAGAATCCCCTTACGCCCATGAAACTTACCATCCAGAACTTTGAAAGAAAATTTGATCCGGAAGATCCGAATATCAGAGAAAGGGTAAAGCAGATGAGCAAAACAATGGTAGATCAGATCGATCTGATTGCTACTGTGGCTTCAGCGTTCTCAGAATTTGCAAAGCTTCCTGAAAAAAATAATGAAGTCATTAATCTGAATACCGAAGTAGAAGATATTCTGCGTGTTTTCAATGATGACAGTATCTTTATGCATTCCAATAAAGGGAATATCATGATCAATATGGACAGGATTTATCTTTCCAGGATCATTACGAACCTTGTGACCAATGCTAAGCAGGCCCAAAGTGATGAACGTAAGCTGATCATCAATGTAGATGTGGAACAGCATCAGAGAAGGGTTATGATCTCCGTACAGGACAACGGAATAGGGATTCCTGAAAATATGTACGAAAGAATATTTGAACCTAATTTTACTTCTAAAAACAGCGGAATGGGACTTGGCCTCTCGATGGTCAGAAAGATGATCGAGGATTATAAAGGAGAAATCGCGGTGAAATCTGAAGTAGGGAAGGGATCTACATTTACCATTACACTGCCTACGAATTTATAGTGAAGCCTTTTACCTTTAAACATTTCGAAATTCAACAGTCAAAAAACGTCTTCCGTGTAGGGACAGACGGAGTATTGCTGGGTGTTTTAGCTGATGTGGAAAATGCATCAGAAGTTTTAGAAATAGGAACAGGAACCGGCCTGATTTCGTTAATGCTTGCTCAAAGAAATACAAAGGCCAGCTTTCTTGGCCTGGATATTAATGAAGATGCCGTTTTACTTACCAGAATGAATTTTGAACATTCTCCTTTTCATTCAAGGCTGAAAAATATTCACCAGGACCTTAAAACTTTTGAGACTAAAAAGAAGTTTGATCTGATTGTCTCAAATCCTCCCTATTTCGAAGAATCCGGGTCTGAGAAAGATAAAATTGCCCGCCAAACCGTAGAGTTGAATTTCCAACAGCTTATTGTAGCTTCAGTAAAATTTTTAGACGATCAGGGTATTTTGTCAGTTATTATTCCTGCTGAAGCTGGAGACGACTTTATTAAAATAGCTTTAGAAAATCAATTGTTTTTGAAGCGTAGAATCAATATCAAAGGGATAGAATATTCTAAAACGAAAAGATTAGTTCTTGAATTTTTACTGGCAGAAATGCAAGTTCAGGAGTCTGATTTCGTGATAGAAAAAAGTCCGAGACAATACTCGGACCCATATCTTGAACTCACTAAGGAGTTTCATGTCTTTGGTAAATAGAAGTTAGAGATTAGAAGTTAGAAATTAGTTGGTGACTGTTCAGCTGATCAGGATATCGTAATTTCTCAATCTCTCAATTTTTTAATTTTATTCAAATAACTCAGCCGTATCCAGCACAGAAACTTTTCCGTCTTCACATCTGATGGCTTCACCAGGGAAGTTTTGGATCATATGGTAATCATGAGTTGCCATTACTACAGCAGCTCCGTTTTCAAGGGCTACCTGCTTCAGAAGGGTCATGATCTCATTGGATGTTTCAGGGTCAAGGTTTCCGGTAGGCTCATCGGCAAGGATAAGGTCAGGGTGATTCAGTAAAGCTCTGGCAATGGCTATACGCTGTTGCTCACCACCTGAAAGTTCATGCGGCATTTTGTGCTTTTTACTCTTCATATTCACGCTTCCCAAAACTTCGTTGATGCGGTCTTCCATTTTTACTTTATCGTTCCATCCTGTAGCTTCAAGAACGAATTTTAAGTTTTTCTCAACCGTTCTGTCCGAAAGAAGCTGGAAATCCTGGAATACAATCCCTAGTTTTCTTCTTAAGTTGGGAATGTCTGAAGGTCTCAGCTTAGCCAGCTCAAAACCTACCACAGCGCCATGTCCGGATGCTAAAGGAATGTGTCCGTAAAGCGTCTTTAACAGTGAGCTTTTTCCGGAACCCGTCTTTCCGATAAGGTAGCAGAATCTGCCTTTTTTAATGTTAAGATTAACATCAGAAAGAACAGTGAAATTTTTTTGCGCAATCTTTGCGTTCTGTAAGCTTATAATATTATCTCCGGAGATATTTGTATGCGGCATAATTCAATTTTATGGGGCTATTTCTAAAATATTTTTTCAGATCTTAAAAATAGAAAAAAGAAGCTTAAAAAACCTAAACTTTAGGAAATTTTAACAACAAAAAATGCCTGAAAAACTTCTTTTCAAGCATGATTTGTATATGATATCCGAGATATTATCTCTTAGCGCGCGCAGCACTAACAGTTAAACTCTTTCTGCCTTTAGCTCTTCTTGCTGCCAAAACTCTTCTACCGTTTGGCGTAGACATTCTTTCTCTGAAACCGTGTTTGTTTCTTTTCTTTCTTTCTGATGGCTGGAATGTTCTTTTACTCATTACTATATATTTAAATCGTAATTAATCTATTAATTTTCAGGTTGCAAAGATATAGAAATTTTTAAAAGTTACAAATTTTCCTTATCTTTTTTTGGAAAATATTTGAAATGTTTTTGATCCCTTTATTCATAAACCCCGAGACACAAAAGAAATCCGGGTATAGAAATTACATTGAGATGATTTATTTAAAAGCTCTATCTTTGGAAACTCAAATTTAAAGAAAAATAAGCACACGATGTTTACACCAACAGAACTTTTAGATATCAATACATTATTTACGCCTGAAAGCAAGATCGTTATCCTTACGCATTACAATCCGGACGGAGATGCTATAGGTTCCAGTTTGGGACTGAAGCATTACCTAAGAGCAAAAGGAATTCCTGCGGAAGTAATTGTACCGAACGATTTTCCGAAATTTCTGAAATGGATGCCGGAATCCAAAAAAGTGATCATCGGGGAATACAAAAGAAAATATGCATTTGACCTGATCAGCGGGGCAGATGTGATCTTCTGTCTTGATTTCAATGCGCCTTCAAGAATCGGTATTTTAGGAGAATGGCTGACGAAGGCGAGAGCTAAGAAAATTCTTATCGATCACCACCAACAGCCTGAGGAGTTTGATTTTGTTTATTCTGATACTGTAATTCCTGCAACTTCCCAGATGATCTATCATTTTATTGAAGCTATGGGGGATGAAGCGTTGGTGAATCAGGATATGGCAGAATGTCTTTATACCGGGATTATGACCGATACCGGTGGTTTCCGTTTCCGTTCTACGAGTGCCACTACGCATAGAATTATTGCTAATTTAATTGAGAAAGGAGCTGATCCTTCCGTAATCACTTCAAATACATGGGATACGAATACGGTTTCCCGTCTTCATCTTCTTGCTCTCGTATTGGGAAGAATAGAAGTGGTAAATGATGGTAAAGTTGCTGTTTTATCACTAACCAGAAACGAGCTTAAGGAATATGGTTTCCAGAAAGGAGATACCGAAGGTTTCGTGAACTATGGGCTGAGTATTGCCGGCGTGAAAATGGCTGCTTTCTTTATGGAAGATCTTTACGACGATTTTATCAAAATTTCTTTTAGAAGTAAAGATGATGTAGATGTGAACCAGTTCTCCAGAAAGTACTTTAACGGAGGCGGACACATCAATGCGGCAGGTGGAAAATCTTTGGGCTCACTTGAAAGTACCATTGAAGATTTTAAACGTTTTATTGAAAATTCGTAATTACGGATCAAACCATATTACAGGCTCTCAGGTTGGGAGCCTTTTTTATATCCTTTCTCTTCCAGTTCCTGACAGGTGTATTCGTAAACTTCCTGAAACATAATGTCCAGATTTTTTTTGCTGAATAAGCTGAACTTTGTCATTTTGGGAGGATCTAAAAAAATATCACAGGACTTGACTTTGGAATAAACCGATTTGGCGATGGCTAAATGGAGAATCCGGTCAAACTCTTTCATCAGACTCATCTTTTTCAGTTCGTCGTAGCTTATGGAATTGACATGGGAAGCAATTAAAAAATCGCATTTGTCAATAATTGGTTCAATGGGAAGGTTGTCAAGAACGCCACCATCCACATATATTTTTTCACCAATTCGTACAGGGGGTAAAACAAAGGGAACACTTGATGAAGCCAGCAGGGGTCCAAAAAGTTCTCCTTCAGAAAAGAAGTCCACAATTCCATGGGTCATTTCGGTGGCTGTAACGTAAACAGGGATTTTCAGAATCTTAAAGTCATTCTCAGGAAAATGATCATTAAAAAGTTTTAAAATGAAATTTGAGCTGAAAATACCGTTTTTAGAGAGCTTCAGATAAGACCTTGAGAAGAAGGTGGTATTTCTTACAATATCCATCATCTCGTCCGGCGATTTTCCAAAAGAGTAAAAAGCCCCGACAATAGAACCCGCGCTGGTTCCTGAAATGATTTGTGGTTTCAGATTGTATTCTTCCAGTGCTTTCAGTACCGCGATATGGGCGATTCCACGCATTCCTCCGCCGGAAAGCGTAAGTCCGATAACCGGAGGTTTCGGAAGTGTCTTTTTTTTGAACGAGAATAAACCCATTGAGATAATTATCCCTACTAATATACAAGAAATTTCGATATGCAGAGACTAAGATTCTAGCTGCAGGTTATCTACAGAACCAGCTTTTTGGGAAGATTATGCAGAAGCTCTGTGTTGATGATTTCTGCGCAGATAGACGGTTTCTCCCAATGTCCATTGTGTCCGCAGTCTAAGATATAGGATTTTATATTGGTTCTGTCCGGAAGATGCTTGATCATCATATCCGTTTTTACGGCATTGTCATGTTTCCCGGCTAAAATCAGAATTTTGGACTCAAGATTTTCCATGATATGTTTCTTGTCCGTTCGTTCCACCATACCTTTTACACAGGCAAGAGCTCCCATATTGTTTGTAGAAAGGGCGGTGGCAAGGGCAATTTCAATTTTCCCTTCCAGAATATCTCTTTCATTGGGATTGAAAAGATTGGGAATGCCGGCTTTGGCGTAATGGGTAAAAGCGTCTTTAATGATTCTGTAGCTTTTGATCCGTTGCTGTTTTTTCTCCTCATCATCGGCGAAATAGGTTGAGAAGAATAGCGTAAGGCTTTTAAGGGTCTCAGGATATTTTTCTGCAAATGCCAGTGAGGTATAGCCGCCCATGGAATGCCCCAGCAAGTGTACCTTACTTAGTTTTTCATGGTCTAAAACTTTTTTCACTTCATCAGCCATCAGTTCCATGGTGTGAACTTCCGCCAGAATATCAGACTGGCCATGACCGGGAAGGTCTATTTTCAACAGTGAAAAATGATCGGAAAGATGAGGTTCCATATCGCTCCAGATAGAAAGGTTTTCCATAAAGCCGTGAAGCAGCACCAAAGTTTCTTTCCCGTTTCCTTTTCTTTCGAAATTCAGCATGATCTTAAATTTATAACAGTTAAAAATATTTCAGCAGACAATATCGGTCTGAAATCAATTGTATCTTCAAATGTAAATAAAAAAAGAGCATTCTGAAAATGCTCTTCTGTCTTATTGGGTTAATTCGGTATACACTTTCTTTTCCCAAGGCTTTATATCAGTGATGCCGTATCTTTCTTTTTTAGAGATCGCGATATTGTCGAGAATATCTACGAAGTTCTTATAGTTGGCTTCATCTGTTGGTTTTACAATCACTGTGAAATTTTCAGGTTTCGGAGCGTTTTTGTACGCTTCAGAAATAATCTTTGATATTTTCACCCCACTGAAATCTGTTTCTTTCAGGTTTCCGGAATTAAGATCTTTCTCGTTGCTCTGGTGATAAAACACTCTGTTGTCTTTTCCTAAAATAAAGGTAACCTGGTTTCTTTGATCCATAACAACCGGTCCGCTTGGTGGAGTTCCTTTTGCTGGTAGTCCCAGATCCATTACATTAGGTTTTGTAAAATTGGTAGTGAACATAAAGAAGGTGATCAGTAGGAATCCCAGATCTACCATTGGGGTCATATCCACGCGGATTAATTTTTTCTTTTGCTTGCCGCCCTGCTTTTCCTGTGCAATTACTTCAGCCATAATTCATAATTTTAAATGTTAAACGGTACTTGATGAAGCGTCTAGAATTCATCGTGATTCGGAAGAACCGATGCAAAGTCTGTACCTAAATTTCTTAAATGATATAAAAAATCTAAAATCAATTATAATTTAACATTAAATCTTTTGATGGGTGTATAAATTCATAATGTTTTATGATAGTTTAAGGGTTTATATTGTATTTGTCTATATTGGGATGCAAAAAAAAGCCTTACCAAAATTAATTGATAAGACTTTATGATATTTAAAGTAATCTTACTTCGTTGTTTTGTAGTAATTAACTCCGCATTCTAAGAATTTTTTAAAATCCTCTTTCGGCATATATCCGGAAACCGGTGTGTTGATTACTTTTCCGTCCGGTGTGATCAGAACGTAGTGCGGCTGGGAATTGTTGTTGAAATTCACCTGCTGGAATAAGCTCCATCGGTCACCAATCGTTTTTACCTTTTTGATCTGTCCGTCACCAAGATCGATTTTGGTTTTCTGATCTTCCGGAAGCTCTTCCTTGTCATCTACATATAAAGAAGCCAGTACCACATCATTCTGAAGGATTGGTAAGATATCCGGTTCGCTCCAGACGAATTCCTCCATCTTCCTACAGTTTTCACAGCCGTAGCCGGTAAAGTCAATGAGGATCGGTTTGTTTTCCTTTTTAGCAAGTTCAATGGCTTTAAAGAAATCATGTTCAGGGTGCATTCCGAGGATACCGTCTTTTTCATCATGGAAATAGCTGACGTTCAACGGAGGCAAAATACCACTTAGTAGCTGAAGTTTTGGACGCTCAGAAGGAATTAATCCCTGGATCAGATAAATCACAAAACCGATTCCCAATGCTCCCAGTATCTTTCTCGTAATAGAAATCTTAGGTTTTTTATCATCGTGCGGAAATCTTATAATTCCGAATAAGTATAAAGCCAGTCCCAATGCAATTACGATCCAGATAGCAATGAAAAGTTCTCTTTTCAACAGGAATGTTTTAGATACCAGGTCAGCTTTAGATAAGAATTTTAAAGCCAGAGCCAGTTCTACAAATCCAAGAACCACTTTCACCGTATTCATCCATCCTCCAGATTTTGGAAGACTCTTTAAAGCTTGCGGGAATAAAGCCAGCAAACCGAATACGATAGCCCATGCCAGTCCAAACCCTGCTAATGCAAAGGTAAGCAGCATCGGAACATTGGAAGATCCTGTAACCGCACTTCCTAATAAACCGCCCAGAATAGGACCGGTACATGAGAAAGAAACAATAACCAGCGTTAATGCCATGAAGAAAATACCTACAAGTCCGCCAGCCTCTTCAGCTTTTGAAGACTTGTTAGCAATAGAACTTGGAAGCGTAATGTCATAGTATCCGAAGAAACTTCCTGCAAAGAAAATAAATATGATAAAGAAGGCGATATTCAGCCAGACACTGGTAGAAATTTCATTGAAAATATTCCCTGCAATCCCGTCAATCAGGTGGAATGGAACACTTAATAATACGAAGATCAAAAGAATGAAAAATCCATAGATCAGTGCATCTCTTTTACCTTTTGCTTTGTTGCTGCTTCCTTTTGTAAAGAAAGAAACCGTAAGCGGAATCATCGGGAAAACGCACGGCGTCAATAAGGCAATTAAACCTCCTGCAAATCCTAAGAATAAATATGTCCAGTAGTTTTCGTCAACTTTCGTAGAAGCAGTTCCACAATCCGTTAAAGGCTTCTGGAAATCAATGGTCGCTATTTTTAGCTGCTTGGGATCTAATTGTGAAGTTTGGGTAACGGTTACTTCTCCTTTAGCAGGAGTGGCAGCAACAGTTTCTATCGTTTTCGCTGAATCTTTTGTAGCTTCAGTTTTTTCTTCTGCCGTTTCTTCAACAGCTCCTTTCGGGGTTACTTTTTGGTTGAATTCTAATGTATTCGGTGCAAGACACACTCTGTCGTCACATGTCTGATATGTAATTTCAGAAGTCACATCACCCGGTTTTGTAGGGTCTTTTAATTTGAATTTCTGCTTGAAACCGGCCGAGTTGGAATAAAAAACAATCGTTCCGCCAAAAGCTTCCGAAAATTCCTCATGCTTTTTACCGACTTCAGTAAATTTTCCAATCAGTTCAATATTCTTCCCTGAAACTTTATATTCGGTAGGGATTCCAGTATCTTCCGGAAGGTCTTTGGAATAAATATGCCAGCCGCTTTCCATCGTAGCGTTCAGAACAGCTTCATATTGATTGTTCCCCAAATCGTTGATGGTGAACTTAAATTTTACAGGATTCTTGATCTGTGCATTAATTCCTGCCGCTAAAAAGAGCAGCACTACTAAAAACCAGTTTCTAAATTTCATTTTTTCTTTTCATTAAAAATTTTGAGAATACTTTTCGTTTTCTCATCCTTTGCGTATCGTCTGTCCTGTCTTAGTGGTATGATTCCGAGCACGGAATTGTTGCCATCACACAGGATCCAAATTTTTTGCCTCGCTAAAATAGATAATTTTTCGTCCCTAAAAAATTTAGAAACTTTCTTTTTCCCTGAAAAACCCGCAGGATAAAATTCATCTCCATTCTGTTGTTTTCTTAAACGCAGTGGAAGTTGCAGTTTCTCAGCATCAAAATCCCATTCAAAACAGTTATTGATTCCTTCAATGTTTTCAATGGTGTCATCAAGGCTGATGTGAGTTTCGTTTTCAGAAAGACTCAGGTTTTCAGCCAGAAGAATTTCTTCTTTTTCTTCTTTTGAATCAGATTTCCCGGCTAAAATTAATTCATTTCTGTTGATAATCAATACATAATCGCTGGAAAAAAAAGTGCTCCCACTTTGAGCTGAGAAGATTTTTTTAATCTCTTCTTCTTTTTTAAAACCGTATTTTTTTAGAATTTCAAATTTTACAAAATCACTTTCATTATTCAGCTTTTCTTTTGATATAATTTTTTCTTTTAAGTTAAAGGTAGAAATGCTGTTTTCTATCTCTTCAATCTGCTTTTGAACAAAATTTTTGGTTTGATTTAAGTAATCAGAACTTCTTTTGAAATTGTCCAGAAAATGGTCATTCGTTTCTAAAAGCCTGGGAACGATTTCGTTTCTGATTTTATTCCTTAAATAATCACTTTTTTTATTGGAAAGATCTTCCCGGAAATCAATCCCGTTTTCTTCAGCATATTCATAGATTTCTTTTTTTGAAAAACTAAGAAGGGGACGGAGCGTGTGATTGCTGTCAGCTGGAATTCCACTCAGTCCGTCGATTCCTGAAGCTTTTGAAAGATTAATGATAAAAGTTTCCAGCTGGTCGTTCAGATGATGGGCAGTCACCAGAAATTCCAGCTGTTCCTGATTCTGAATTTCCCTGAAAAAACGGTAACGAAGTTCTCTGGCCCAAAGCTGAATAGAATTTTCCGGTTTTTTATCTTTTTCCGAAACCTCATACAGGTGAAACGGAATATGATTTTTCTCACAAAAATCCTGAACCGTCTTCTGATCAAGATCCGAATCTTCACCACGGAGTTTATAATTGATATGGGCAATCTGATAAACTAGCCCCAAACCCTGAAAAAAAGAGGCCAGAACCATAGAATCGGCACCACCGCTCACGGCCAAAAGATAGCGGTGATTTTCCGGGGCTTGAACAAGGTTTTCAAGCTGATTTTTAAAACTGATTTTTTCCAAAACGTTTGTTGAGAATTTCGTTCGTACAAAGATAATGCATATAGTTCAATTGAATTTTCCTAACTTTGATTCGTCTAAAAATGATTACGTATGAAGATTTTTAAAATTTTAGCAGTTTCTGCAATGGCGTTGGGATTGACCTCTTGTGTCTCCAAAAAGCAGTACGATGCGTTAAGTTCAAACTATAAGCAGTGTATTGAAAATATTGGCGAAAGACAAAGAGAGATCCAGGATTTAAAGTCTCAGAATTCTGCATTGTCAGGGGAAAATAATCTTTTAAAAAGCCAGCATGATGCTTTGAAATCATCTTTGGATGCCTGTCTTTCAAATACGGGTAAAAGTTCAGCGAATATTGATAAACTGGTTGGAGAGATCAATGCTTCCAACTCTTATATCAAACAGTTGATTTCAAACAATGCTAAAAATGACAGTCTGAACTTGGCATTGTCTAACAAGCTTAAAAGATCTCTTGATAATGTAGCGGATGATGACGTACAGATAAAAGTATTGAAAGGAGTGGTAATGATCTCTCTTTCTGATAAAATGCTTTACAAGACAGGAGATTACAACATTCAGCCTACCGCTCAGGAAGTATTGGGTAAAGTAGCTAAAGTGATCAATGATTACGATAAATATTCTGTCCTGATTGAAGGAAATACAGATAACGCACCTTTAAGCTCTCCTAATTTACCGAGAGATAACTGGGATCTTTCTGCATTGAGAGGTACAGCAATTGCGAAGGTTCTTCAGACACAGTTCGGAGTAGATCCTGCAAGAATCACGGCAGGTGGACGTTCTGAATACAATCCTAAAGCAACGAATATGAGTGTTTCCGGAAGAGCGGAAAACAGAAGAACGGAAATCATTATCATGCCTAAACTGGATGAGTTTATGAAATTGATGGACATTACTCCTAAGAAGTAATTTAAACCAAACATACCCATAAAAATAAATCCCGAAGCAATTCGGGATTTATTTTTTTAATCAAATTAATTCTTCTTTTTTCAATAATGAAATAATCCGTTGAAAAAATGAATTGGATATTTGTGTCTTAGTTTTTTTTCGCGAAGAATCCGCTCTGCCTATTGGCCCAGCGGTCTTCTGATTCTCAGTGTTAGTTAGTTTTTCCCCTACATTCATTTCCTTTTTTTCTTAGTGTTTTTACCCCTTGTTCTCTGCAAATGTATAACTATGTTCAACACAAACATATCCGTATTTTCCCGGTATTTTGCATCGTGGTTTTCCCGGAATCATGAATTTTGGTTTAAATGGTGCTTTCTTTTGCGAGGATGAAATGCGTGTAAATTTCTGATTTTTAATTATTTAACCATTTCAAGGTTCCGAACCTTGACACGGTGAGCGGGATTATCTAACTGTTATTAAAAAAACTCATATTCCAAATCAGGTTAATGTAGTACGTAATCAGCAGTTTGTATTAATTCTATTATTTATTTTAAAAGAATGCTTATATTTAAGTCTCCGAAAAGAGAAATAAAATAGAGAGGTATCCGAAAATCTTAAAGAGTAGGAAATTAATACTAAACTAAAAAATATGAAAAATTTAAAAAAAATGTCAAGAGGACAAATGAAAGAAGTACAGGGAGCTATCAGAGATTGTAACCCCCAGATCATTTGTCGTGTAACGAGAGACTGTTGCCCGGGTTGGGTATGCGGTTCACCGGGTGAGTATTGTATAGCCTTATAATAGAGCACATATATTAGAGAAAGGAGGGATTAATTTCTCTCCTTTTTCTTTGATGCTCTGGCATTCTATAAAACCCAAGCTACCTGCTCAACATAAATATCTGTGAAATCTGTGGTTAAAAAATATCAACCTCAAAATTCACAAAAGCTTTTTAAACACTTAAGTTATTTGAAGTTTAAATACTATGAAAATAGGAAGGTCACATAAGTTCTCAAAAATCAAAGATTTTATACGGGATAAATAAACGTAAACATCTGCATGATCTGATTAATCAGCGTGAATTTTTTTTAATCAAGATATACTCGTGACCTTTATCAGAATCAATAAAAAAAAAACTTGATCTGCTCCACAAGTTTTGCATGTGATCCGAATTTTAAAATGATTAAATTTGTTTAAATTAAAATTGTATGAGCTTTTTTGAAGAAAAGAATCCTGAAATGGACAGGTATCTGGAAACACATGCTTCCTCAGAGCCTGAAATTCTGAGAAAACTTAGAAGAGAGACTTATCAGAAAACTACGCAGCCGCATATGATATCCGGATATCAGCAAGGCAGGCTTCTGACGATTGTTTCCCAAATGATTCAGCCTAAAAATGTACTTGAAATAGGAACTTTTACTGGATATGCGACTCTTTGTCTGACAGCAGGCCTTGCTAAAGATGGGAAAATAACTACACTGGACGTTAATGAAGATCTTGCTTATCTTCCCAAGAAATATTTTGAAGAAAGTGAATTCGCGGGACAGATTGATTTTAAACTTCAGGACGCTAAAGAATTTTTAAGAGAAACTGATCAGACTTTTGATCTTATCTTTATAGATGCCGACAAGGAGAATTATGCAGAATATTTCAGATTGATTAAGCCCAGAACAAAATCCGGTTCCGTGGTGATGTTTGATAATGTTTTGTGGTACGGCAAAGTACTGGAAGAAAATCCAAAACAAAGATCCACTCAGATCATCAAAGAACTGAATGATTTGATCGCAAAAGACGACGATTTTGAAAATCTTATTTTACCTTTGCGTGATGGAGTGAATTTTCTGAGAAGAAAGTAAGACACAAGATACAAGACAACAGATATCAGACGAACTTCAGTAAATCTGAAATCTGTTGTCTGAAATCTATCATCTAAAAAATTATGAATAAAGGAATTTGTAACGTTACAGTAGCACCGGTCCGCGCAGAAGGTTCTGACAAGGCGGAAATTGTTACGGAAATATTGTTTGGAGAAAGCGCTGATATTTTGGAAGTGAATAAAAACTGGACCAAAATAAAGATGCATTATGACGGATATGAAGGATGGATGGATACCAAACAGCTGAGATCTGTAACAGACGAGGATTTGGCCAAAAGAAAAGTAACCGTAGTGACTGAGGATTTTTCATCAGTACTGATGAAAGATGGGAAAACCCTTCTTTCAATGGGATCTGAGGTAGAATTTCCGGTAGTGGCTTCAAGAAGAAGTCATGATCTTCGCGAAAGTATTGCTTTGGCAGCGAAGGAATTCCTTAATGTGCCTTATCTATGGGGTGGCAAAAGTTTTTTTGCGGTAGACTGCTCCGGGTTTACACAACTCGTTTATAAAATTCATGATATAAAATTGCCGAGAGATACTTATCAGCAGGCAGAAGTTGGTGTACCTTTGACTTTCGTTGAAGAGAGCCAGCCTGGAGATTTAGCTTTCTTTGAGAATCCGGAGGGGAAAATTATTCACGTAGGAATTATGCTGGATAACCAAAGGATCATTCATGCCTCAGGAAAAGTAAGGATAGATATTCTTGATTCTACAGGGATCTTTAACAAAGAAATGAATAAACATACGCATAAGCTGAGAGTGATTAAAAACATGCTCTAGCCTTAAATACGGTCGGAATGGAGAATATTATTTTTACAGCCTTTGATATTTTTAATTTCGGATTGCTGGTTTTTTTCTGGTGGTTTACCCTGAAACATTACAAAGCTCTTCCTAAAAGAATTCCTGTCCATTTCGATTTTGACGGAAAGGCAGATAACTTCGGAAGCAAAATATATTCTTTTATCACTCCGGTTATGGGAACCGCCTTATTTTGTTTTTTTGCCTACGCATTAAGACATCCTGAAACGGCCAATTTTCCCGTCGATATTACGGATAAGAATAAATATGCCCAGTTCCTCATTATGGAAGTTTTTCTGAGATGGCTGTTTGTCTTGGTGATGTTGATCTTTATGAACGGCCAGGATTATATGTTCCGGTACTCCTTTGATGAAAACGTGAAGCCTAGAGTTCCGTTATCTACAGCTATTTTATCCGTCATCGGAAGCCTTATCGTGGTATTCATTCTTGTAGCTATATTCAAATGATACAATCTAAAGAAAATTCAACGCATTATACTTGGGGAAACGGCTGTGACAGCTGGGTTCTGAATGATTCCCGCAATTTTTCCGTAAAACAGGAAAAGATGCCCACCGGCACTGCTGAACAACTGCATTTCCATGAAATGGCAGAACAGGTTTTTTATATTTTAAAAGGACAAGCGGTATTTGATATTAATGATGAAAAGTTTTCTGTCAAGGCGGGAGAAAGTATTTCCATTCAGCCTCAGTCAAAACACTGTATTTCCAATGAATCTCAGGATGATCTGGAATTTCTTGTCATCTCCAGTCCGTCTACCCATAACGACCGAATAGAAATTGAAAAATAATTAAGATGTCATTCCTATACAACATATTTGTCAGTCTTCTCATTTTCGGAATGAAAGTTTTCTCTTTGTTTAATGATAAAACTAAAAAAGGAGTTGAAGGAAGAAAACAGTCTTTAGATAAGGTAAAAGCAACATTTTCGCCATCAGATAAGGTGATCTGGATGCACGCAGCCAGCCTCGGTGAATACGAGCAGGGACTTCCAGTTTTGGAAAAACTGAAAGAAAAATTCCCGAGTCATAAGATTCTTGTGACCTTCTTTTCCCCTTCAGGTTATGAAAATGTAGTAAAAAAGAAACATATCGCCGATGTGATCTGTTATCTTCCTTTCGATAAAAAGACCACTATAAAAGAATTTATATCCCAGTTTGATCCCGAATTGTTTTTCACTGTTAAATATGATTACTGGTATCATCTATTGGCTGAGCTGAAACAACACGGTGCTAAGATCTATGTGATCTCCGCTTTGTTCTATGAAAGACAGGCGTTTTTTACTTCCTACGGGAAATGGTTTGTCAAGCAGCTCAAAAAAAATGTAGACTGGTTTTTTCACCAAACGGAATTTTCTTTTGCATTGGCCAAAAGTATCGGACTCAGTAATTCTTCAATAACGGGAGATACAAGATTCGACAGGGTAAAGCAGCTGAGAGTACGCGACAATCATGTAGATTTTATTTCAGAGTTTCTGGGAAATCGTCAGGCGATCGTCTTCGGAAGTTCATGGCAGGCGGAGGAAAAAATCGCAGCCACCATTTCTAAAATGAATGCGGATTTAAAATTAATCATTGCTCCTCATGATCTGAAAAGAGTAGATCATTTAAAAAATATTTTCCCAGATGCATTACTGTATAGCGCTATAAATAATGCTGAGCTTCCAGTTTCTGAATATCAGGTTTTAGTTATCGACAGCATCGGCCTGTTGTCAAAACTTTATTCATACGCCGATGTGGCTGTTGTAGGAGGCGGTTTTCATGATGCGGGATTACACAATATTCTGGAAGCAGCAACATTCGGTGTACCTGTGATCTTTGGAAATCATTACAGAAAAAATCCTGAAGCAGACGGCCTGATTGAAGCAGAAGGCGGAAAGTCTTTTACCGAAGAATATGCGGCGGCAGATTTTGTGTTGTTTCTCTTTAATAATGAGGAAGAACTGCAGGGAATGTCAGACAATGCCCGAAAGTTCGTTGATGGCAAGCCTGATGCAACTCAACTCATTCTACAAAAAGTTTTAGAGTAGGAGCGTTTTAGGGTAGGAGTGTTTGAGAGTTTTAGAGTTTCGGGGTTCGGGTTTGAGAGTAGGAGGTTTGAGGGTTTTGGGTTTTAGGTAAGAGACTTTCACCATTCACTTGCGAAGCAAAATTGACCATTGACATTCTAAACCGAAAAAAAGTCTAGCGTCTGCAATCTGATGTCTAAAATCTCATATCTATTTCAAGATTCACCATTCACTTGCGAAGCAAAATTGACCATTGACATTCTTAACCCAACAAAAGTCTCGTGTCTGAAATTTTTATCTCAAAAACCCTTGGCTTTTCGTATCCTTCATGATTTGGTCTATGTCATCCGGAATATTTTCAGATTCAAGCCAGTTGAGGTCTAAACCATTATTGATACAGAGCTTCTGCAAATAATGATTTTCAGAAATTTTTTGGTGAGTGTCTCTCAGGAGTTCATCGATTTCCATCCAGTAATCTTCATCCAGTTTTTTCGTTAAAACCAATGCCTTGAATACTTTATTGATGATGTAAATATAGAGTTTATAAACGTTGTCAAACCTTTGTCTGCTGAGGTCTTCGTTTGAATCCAGAATTCTGTTGACCAGTAAAATGTTCAGGGAGACTTCCCCGAATTTATCCGTAGTTATTTTCACGTGCTCAGTAATGTCTGCGCTCACGGTTCGGACTGTGCTCATGAAATACTTGGCATTTCCTACATATTTAGACGCCAGAAGAAGTTTTTCGGCAACATTGTCTTCCATGGCATTTCTCTTGTCGTCTGTAGTCTCTTGATCAATCAGTTCGAAATACAGTTTTTTAGACAAAAGTTTATCCTTTTTCAGCAATCTGAAAATAAGACGGTCTTTTTCTACGTTTGAAAAAGCACTCAAAGCTGCTTTAAACTCTTTTGAGTACTCCATTAATTGAATATTTTAGAATATTTCAGAAATCCGTTAACCGCCCAATTGGCTGTGTAATAAAGAGATTTTACAGTAGAAAATCCCATAAAGTCTTTATAGACCAGATACTGATCTTTGATGATGTTTTTTTTCTTTCGGGAAACACTGTTCTCACGCATCCTGTACTTGGCCAGTGTTTTATTGATGGGCATTCCTTCCGGAATTACTTTTAAAAGATTAAGCCACATCACGTGATCTTCTCTTTTGCTTTTTACCGGGAATAAAAATTTCCCGACTCTTTTGGTATCATACATCGTAGAAACCGGTGCCAGTCTGCAGGTTTTAAGAAGATTGGAAAAAGTGACGACCTTGTCAGCTAAGAAATCCTTTAAAACAGGCTGCAGCTGTTCATTGCATCTTGAATAGTTACAGTAAACCAATTCTGCATTGTTTTCCTGCATATAATCAGTCATGGTTTCCAGGTATTCGGGATACCAGAAGTCATCGGAATCCAGAAAGGCGATATATCGTCCTGTAGCTCTTTCCAGGCTGTTGTTTCTCGCATTCCCTGCGCCGCCGTTTTTCTCAAGGACCTGCAGTTTTATCCGTGGATCATTGTATTTTTTTATAATATCTACGGTATTGTCTTTGGAAAGATCATCTGTGATCAGCCATTCCCAGTTTTCATAGGTTTGGTTTAAAACAGACTGTATCGTTTCTTCGATGAATTCAGCAGAATTATAACAGGGAGTGATGATGGAGACCAGGTCTTTCATTTGCGTATTTACTGGGGTAAAATTATAAAAATTTTTTCTCATAAAGATGCCACGACGCAATTCCGACACCAATCACTACCAGCATACATACAAAACTCATGAAAAAAGGATTATAATTAGCGAATAGTCCAAGCGTAGCAAATACCCTGATAATAGGGAAGTGGAAGATATAAATACCGTATGTGAAGTCTCCGTATTTTCCGAAATTATTCAGGAACTTCAATGAATAGGCGATGTACAGTACAATAATACTGATCATGATAGGCGAGAATAATTTGATATGAAGAATCAGATCGATCCAAACGGTAATGATAGCAATGATAAATAGCGTGTTTTTGTATTTGATAAACTGATCAAAATAAAAGTAACCAAGCATTCCACCTATGAAATAGCACAGCGAACCGGGAAGCTGTTTGGAAATAGAAATTTTCCCGGCCATTTCAAAATAATTAAGGAACGCCAGAGAAAGAAAATACAGAACGATCAGGCTGATATTTCTGTATTTGTTATTTTTCCCGAATAATAAAAAGATCAGTGGAACCGCAAAATAAAAGCACATTTCAATCTTAAGGGTCCATAGCGCACCATTGACGGCTTCATTCCCAAATACTCCGGGAAGGGAAGGAGCCATAAAGTTCATGAAGATGGAATTCCAGAAGAAATATTTATAAACCTGAACATTTCCAAAATAGTTGGAGAAAGAAAGGGTACTTACCAAACTCAGAAGTACAGTGCAGAGAAATACAACCAGTAAATAAGCAGGAACAATCCTGTTGATTCTTTTCTTGATATAGCTTTTCAGGCTGGAAGATCTTTCATAGCTCCTGGCAATAAGGAATCCACTGACAATGAAAAACGAAAAAACGGCAACTTCTACAGGACTGTGCGTTAAAAAAGTAAGCTGGCTGGAGTCACTTAAAGCTCCCAGATGCCCTACAAAGACAATGAAAGCGAGGAGAACGCGGATGAAGTCAAAATTA
Source organism: Chryseobacterium sp. JM1 (assembly GCF_000737715.1). Classification (GTDB taxonomy): domain Bacteria; phylum Bacteroidota; class Bacteroidia; order Flavobacteriales; family Weeksellaceae; genus Chryseobacterium. The sequence continues at coordinate 93,656 of NZ_JPRN01000001.1, forward strand.
TTTTTCGTTATACTTTGCATTTTTGTTTTCTTTCTGCAAAAATAGTTTTTTTAATAAAAAGCGGAGGGTATCTGATATTCAATATTTGTTAAATAACGCCTATTATGAGGGTTAATGTTCTAAAATTTTTAGAAATATGTAATATTGAAATAATTTTTCACAAAAAATGGTGTAATAAATCAAAAAAATTATAATTTTAGCCCTTGAAAATTTTATATATGAAGAAATTAGCATTACTATTTGCAGGTTTATCATTATTTTTAGCTACGGGATGTAATGATGATGGCGATACTACGATGGAATATCCTCTTGTAGGCGTTTGGCAGCCGCTTAAAGAAGTAGTGACCACCGTTAAAACAGGAGCAGATCCGGTTTCAGATCTTATTACCTATACCGACTGTCAGAAAGAATCCAGATGGAGATTCAATACGGAAGCATCCGGAAAAAGAACGGACTGGGACTTTATAGGAGCTACACCGCAGTGTGCTATTCAGTCAGATAGAAATTTCACGTACACGTATGAGAAAAGCGCAAAAACAGTAGTGATCAAATATCAGGGGACGGTAGAACCTTCCAATGCCAAAGTGGTTACCCTCAATGACGTGACCCTAAACCTTTCGGTAAGAGAAGAGACTCAGGATCCGGCTGTATATAAAACAAGAACCTATACGTTCAAGAGAATTCCTCAATAATATACATTCCATACCTTATATAGATCTCATCTCCGGATGAGATTTTTTTGTTGAGAGGCATTCCCGAATTAATTAAAATTAAAATTCCTATTTCTTTTAAAATCATTATTTTTGTGAAAATTAGAATGGGAGTTGAAAAATGTAACATCTAATATCTAACATCTAATATTTATAATAAAGTGTTTTACGATCATCAGCAGATAGAAAAAAAGTGGCAGAAGTACTGGGAAGAAAACCAGACCTACAAAACCTCCAATAACACGGACAAACCTAAATTTTATGTTCTCGATATGTTTCCGTATCCATCCGGAGCAGGGCTTCACGTGGGGCACCCGCTGGGATATATAGCATCAGATATTTACGCGAGATATAAAAGACACCAGGGTTTCAATGTCCTCCACCCGGTAGGTTATGACAGTTTCGGACTTCCTGCTGAGCAGTATGCCATCCAGACAGGACAGCATCCGGCGGTCACCACTGAGGAGAATATCAACAGATATGAAGAGCAGCTGAAAAAGATAGGTTTTTCATTCGACTGGAGCAGAGAAGTGAGAACTTCAGATGCATCCTATTATAAATGGACGCAGTGGATTTTTATCGAGCTGTATCATTCATGGTATAATAAAAGTACCGATAAGGCAGAACCTATCCAGACTTTGATTCAGCATTTTGAAGAAAAAGGAACTGAAGGGTTAAATGCCAACCAAAACGACGAATTAAATTTTACGGCAGAAGAATGGAAAGATTCTTCAGACCTTGATAAAGAGGATATCCTTTTAAATTACCGTCTGGCGTTCAGAGCGGAGACTACCGTTAACTGGTGTCCGGCTTTGGGAACCGTGTTGGCGAATGATGAAGTGAAAGACGGAAAATCCGAAAGAGGAGGATTCCCTGTATTCCAAAAGAAAATGATGCAGTGGAGCATGAGAATCTCAGCCTACTCTGAAAGATTATTACAGGGATTGAATACGCTGGACTGGCCGCAGCCTCTTAAAGATGCGCAGGAATACTGGATTGGAAAATCTCAGGGAGCACAGGTTCAGTTCCAGGTAGAAGGTCATGACGAAATCGTTGAAGTGTTTACCACAAGACCAGATACTATTTTTGGGGCAACATTTATGGTGCTGGCTCCTGAAAATCCTTTAGTGGATACCATTACTACAGAAGCTCAGAAAGCAGAAGTAGATTCTTATATTGAAGAAACGTCCAAGAAAACGGAAAGAGACAGAATGGCTGACGTGAAAAACGTGAGCGGTGCTTTTACGGGAAGTTATGCGGTTAATCCATTCAGCGGTGAAAAAATGCCGATCTATATTTCAGATTATGTATTGATGGGATATGGGACAGGTGCTGTAATGGCTGTTCCTGCCCATGACGAACGTGATCATAGATTTGCGAGGAAATTTAACCTTGATATTAAAAAGGTAGTCGATACCGATGAAGATGTTCAGGAAAAATCTTTCGATTCTAAAGATTCAGTGTGTGTAAACTCTGATTTCTTAAACGGGCTGAATTATAATGATGCCAAATCCAAAATCATTTCTGAAATCGAAAATAAAGGAATTGGCCACGGAACGACCAACTACAGACAGCGTGATGCCATTTTCTCAAGACAACGTTATTGGGGAGAGCCGGTTCCTATATATTATAAGGAAGGAATGCCTTACACCCTTCCGGTTTCCGCTTTACCGCTGGAACTTCCAGAAGTGGAAAAATATTTACCGACTGAAGATGGTGATCCGCCGTTAGGAAACGCAAAAGTATTTGCGTGGGATGAAGCCAATCAAAAAGTAGTTTCCGTAGATCTGATTGATGATAAAACGGTATTCCCGTTAGAATTATCTACCATGCCGGGTTGGGCAGGAAGCTCATGGTATTTCCTTAGATATATGGATCCTTCCAATGATGAGTTTTTTGCTGATAAAAAAATGTCAGATTATTGGGGACAGGTAGATTTATACATCGGAGGGAGCGAGCACGCTACCGGTCACTTATTGTATTCCCGTTTCTGGAATATGTTCTTAAAAGACAGAGGTTATATTAATAATGATGAGCCTTTCCAAAAACTGATCAACCAGGGGATGATTTTGGGAATGAGTGCGATGCCTATTATTGCAATTCCTAAAATCTCATTTACGGAAAGAAATATTGATAAGTCTGGTGAATTTAATGGGAGGAATATTTTTGTTTCAAAAGATTTAATTAAACAAATTAATTTTGAGTACCAGATATCTGAACTTGATTACAATCTTGGAGAATCTTTAAAAAATGAAATGGGACTAAACAATTTTGATGATGATGAATTAAGGTTTGTTTTTCAACCATTAGAATTATATATTCCTATTACTTTTATATCTGGATCGAATAATGAAGTTGATTTTGAAAAAACAAATTCTGATTATAGATTATTTAATTTTGAAAAAAATAGCATTAAAAATTCAGAAGGGAAATTTATAGTTCACCGTGAAGTAGAAAAAATGTCCAAGTCTAAATACAACGTTGTAAATCCTGACGATATTTGTGAAGAATATGGAGCAGACGGATTAAGATTATATGAAATGTTCTTAGGTCCATTGGAGCAGTCCAAGCCTTGGAACACACAAGGACTAAGCGGAGTATACGGCTTCCTTAAGAAATTCTGGAACCTGTATTTCAACGGAGATACTTTTGAGGTTTCTGACGAAGAACCTACAAAAGCAGAATACAAAGTTTTGCATACCTTAATAAAGAAGGTCGTGTATGACATTGAAAACTTCTCATTCAATACATCTGTATCTTCATTTATGATCGCTGTTAATGAGCTTCAAAAAATAAAATGCAACAAACGCAATATTTTGGAACCCTTAGCCGTTATCATCTCTCCGTATGCACCGCACATCTGTGAAGAGCTTTGGAGTCTGCTGGGCAATAAGGAATCTGTGGAATTTGAGAAATTCCCGGTATTAAACGAAGATTATCTGGTAGAAGACGAAATCGAGTATCCGGTGAGCGTAAACGGTAAAATGAAGTTCAAAATTTCTCTTTCAGCTCAGTTATCAGCGAAGGAGGTGGAAGATTTGGTGATTTCTGATGAAAAAATGCAGCCTATTTTGGAAGGTAAAACACCTAAAAAAATCATCGTAGTGCATCACCGTATTGTGAATATCGTAATTTAAAAAAAAGTTAACATTGGCAAATTAAAAAAAATGAGGGTCTTATTTTTTTAAATTTCTAACTCAAATGTTAAATTTGAGGAAAATAAATAAAATAATTAAAAATAATTATTATATCGAAATCGTATTAAAATTTCTTTATCAGAAAAATGCAAAATGTTTATTTAAGACTCTTGCATTTTAATTAATTTTGCCTTTAATTTACACCTTGTAAAATTTTAAAACAATATAATTTAGTTAAATATGGAAATGAATGTTTCAAAAAATGATGAGCAAGTAGTTGCTAGAAAAGCAGGAGGTTTAAACCCGGCTGTTATTATTCCTATTTTATTCGTTATAGGAGTTTGTATTTATTTATTTGTTCTTGGGAACCCAGGGAACTTTAAAGACGCAGAAAAACTAGGTGGTGGATCTGTAGCTTTCTCTAGTGTTGAAGGAAAAGACATTCACCCAGAATCGTTTTTAGGTATTATCTACAAAGGAGGGGTTATCGTACCAATCTTGATTACTTTCATGATTACTGTAATCGTTTTCTCTTTTGAAAGATATTTCGTACTAGGTAAGGCTGCTGGAAAAGGTAACTTAGACAACTTCGTAGTACAGGTAAGAAGCTTATTGAATCAAAACAAAATTGATGAAGCTTTAGAAGAGTGTGACAGACAACAAGGATCTGTAGGTAACGTAGTAAAAGAAGGTCTTACTACTTACAAAGCACTTTCTCACGATACTACTTTAAATAAAGAGCAAAAAATGGTAGCTCTTAACAAAGCTATCGAAGAGGCTACTACTCTTGAAATGCCAATGCTTGAAAAGAACATGATGATTCTTTCTACATTAGGTACTGTAGCTACATTAATCGCACTTTTAGGAACTGTAATCGGGATGATTAAAGCATTCTTCGCATTAGGTTCAGGTGGTGGTACTCCAGATGCTGCTGCACTTTCTACAGGTATCTCTGAGGCCTTGATCAACACGGCATTAGGTATTGGTACTTCAGCGATCGCGATTATCCTTTATAACTTCTTTACATCTAAAATTGACGGATTAACTTATAAGATCGACGAGATCGCTATGAGCATCCAGCAGTCTTTTGCTGAATTCAACTAAGAATTGAATTTGTAGCAAGGAATTTGCATTCCAATTAAAAGAAGTTTAATTTAAAATAATTCAAAACAATGGCGAGAGTCAAACCAAAAAGACATGGAGTAGTGACGGATATGACGGCAATGTGTGACGTTGCCTTCCTACTACTTACGTTCTTTATATTGACCACTCAGTTTAAAAAACCTGACGTGGAGCAGATTAAACCGCCATCTTCAATATCAGAGAAGTTACTTCCTGATGCAAGTTTGATGACCATCAACGCGACTCCGGACGGAAAATTCTATTTCCAGCCGGTAGAGAATGCATCAGAGAGATTACAGCTTTTAGAAAAAATGGGTCAAAAGTATAATATGACTTTTACCAACCAGGAAAAAGCTGCCTTTCAAAAAGTACAAGCAATTGGGGTTCCTATGAACCAATTGAAAGGCTATCTTGATTTGTCAGATGAGGAGCAGAAGAACTTTAAGAGTCCTAAAGGGATTCCTATGGATAGTACAAATAAGCAGCTAGTAGACTGGGTACAACAAAGTTTAAGCGTAAATCCTGATTACAAATTAGCAATCAAGGGTGACGTTACCACTGAGTATCCTAAAGTTAAAAGCCTATTTGAAGGTTTAAGAGATATTGATTTTCTTAAATTCTGGTTGATTACATCACAAGAAGGTAAACCATAATAATATCATTTAGAAATGGCAGAAGTACAAGTACAGGAAAAAGGCGGCAAGGGCGGCAAAGTACGTTCCAAGAAGCAGAATACCAGAGTAGATATGACTCCAATGGTGGACCTGGGTTTTCTATTGATTACCTTCTTTATGTTCACAACCACATTTAGCAAACCGAATGTAATGGATTTGGGTCTTCCGGCAAAACCGAAAGATGAGAAACAAAAACCACCTCCAACAGAGATTAAACTTTCTAACTCAATTTCTTTATTATTAGGGAAAGACAATAAGATTTTTTGGCATCAGCAGGATAATTCATCCTTAAATGATCAGACTCTTAACGAAACTACTTATGATAGAGAAGGGATTAGAAAAGTAATCGAGAAAGCAAAAGCAGGGGCAGCAGATAAAACAAAATTTACTGTTATTATCAAACCTACTGACGATGCTGTATATAAGAACTTTGTAGATATTCTTGACGAAATGGCTATTACCAAAAGCGAGCAGTACGGGGTAACCGATGTGAAACCTTGGGAGCAAGCTATTTATGACAGAAAAGTTGGGAATAATGGAGCTGCGGCTGCACCAGCTACAAAGTAATTTAACCATAAAACTGTAAATCTATGGCAGATGAAAATGTATACAATCAGAATCTTACTTTAGATGAGATTGTATTTGAAAATAGAAATAAGGAATATGGTGCCTATGATCTTAGACATCAGTATCCAAGACTTCTGACAAAATCTTTTATTGTTGGAACGGCATTATTCCTGGTTGCGGCTTTGTCTCCTTTTATTTATCTTACAATTAAGAGACTTACTGAACCGCCTAAGCAAGAAGTGAAGGCAGATTTGGTAAATATTATTGAAGAGGATCCGATCATTGACCAACCAAAAGAAGAAGAACCACCTCCACCACCTCCTCCAAAAGAAGAAGAAAAAATTGAGGTGATTCAGAACGTAGTTCCGGAGCCTGTAAAAGCTCCAAAGATTGAAACGCCACCGCCGCCAATTTCTAAGCAGTTAGAAACGACGACCGGTTTGAATAATCAGGAAGGGGTAAAAGCTCCGGCTTATACACCACCACCACCACCGCCATCTACTGGTAACAAAGCCAGTACAGCGGAAGTAAAAACAAATAACCCTAATGAGATCTACAAAGATGTAGACCAGTCTGCAGAATATCCTGGAGGTATGGCCGCATTAAGAAAGTATCTTGGGGAAAATTTTGATACTTCTCTAATGGAAGGAGGTGAAGGTACCCTTAAGGCGAAACTTAAGTTCGTTGTAGAAAGAGACGGAACTGTTTCTGCAGTTACTATTGAAGAGAAATCTCCAAATGGCGACTTTAACAGTGAAGCTGTTCGTGTAGTTAAGAAACTGAAAAAATGGACTCCTGCGAAAAGAAACGGGGAGAGCGTTAGATCTTACTATAGCGTACCGTTTACTATGAACTTTGAATAAGACTTATTTATTCGAATTATAAATAAAAAGAGAAGCATATGCTTCTCTTTTTTATTTTTTTTGGTATTTTTGTTACATGATGTTCAATTGGTTATCCTTAGTTACCGGATTATTTTATATCGTATTGGGAATAGTAGTTATTATCTACAAATTTTTCTTCACGATTTTAGAGCCTGTTATTGCTTATGCGATGGGTGCAGTGCTTATTCTTTATGGAATATTTAGAATCTATAGAGCAGTTTCAAGAATTAAAGATTCAGGAAATGAGAAATAGTTTGAAAATTGCGTTGCTTTCTGTGATATGCATCGCTGCTGTAAGCTGCAAAAAAGAAGATAAATCTCCATCCTATCATAAAGGAGACCTTACCATACTTACCGATGAGTCTTTTAAAAGCGTTACCGAAGCTTTGGCAGACGGGTACATGATCAATTATCCAGAAACCCATATCAAAATAGAAACAAAGAAAGAAGACCTGGGTTTTCTTGATTTGCTTCATGATAAGGCAAGAATAACGGTCATGTCCAGAGATCTTACCCCTGAAGAGAAAAAGGCATATGAAGAACAGGTAGATCTGAAATTTCTTCCCGCTAAATTCGCTGCAGATGCAGTCGTTTTTGTTGTCCCAAAAGATTCTCCGAAACAGAGTATTTCTATGGATGAAATTAAAAGCGGACTTGAATCTGATGCCAAGAATTTTATCTTCGACGGAACTAACTCAAGTAATTTGAACTTTGTTGCCCAAAAACTGAAGAAACAACCGAAAGACCTTAAATTCTCCATTATTCCGGGAAGTCAGAATATCATTGAAGAATTGGGTAAACATACTGATAAAATCGGAGTTATCGGCCTGAATACGTTCAGTCGTCCTTATGATAAAACTTCTGAAAAACTGAGAGAAATGGTTAAAGTTTTACCTATACAAAGTAACGGAAAATTATATAGTGTGGATAATGAAAGCCTTCGTCAAATGACCTATCCGTTTACCAGAGTTCTTTATTTCTTAACCAATGAAGGAAACTTTAATATTGCTAATGGATTTATCAGGTATTCATGTACACAACTAGGGCAGATGATTGTAGAAAAAGAAGGTCTACAGCCCTATAATATATACAAAAGAGAGGTTCAGATGCGTTAAAAAATATTAAAATAGCATTTTAACTTTTGTAAAAACTTTGTTTTGGTCTGAAAATTGTGGAGCATATAACTCAAAATATAGAAAATATAAAAATGAAAGATATAATGATTATGAATGTAAAGAAAATTGCTTTTGGAGCAGCCGTGGTATTTTTTGCCGGTTTAGCCTCTGCACAGACGTTGCAGGATGGTATTAACAGTATAGACAGTGATAAATACGCACAGGCTAAAACCAATTTCACTGAAATGGTTGCCAAAGCACCTACAGCAGAAAATTACTTCTATTTAGGGAATACTTACCTTAAGCAGGGTGAACCGGATTATGCTAAAGCCGTTGAAAGCTTTAATAAAGGTTTAGCTGCTGATAACAAAAGCTACCTGAACAAAATAGGTTTGGCTACTGTGAAGTTAGGGAAAGGGGATAAAAGCGCAATTGCTGATATTCAGAAAATTGTTGCAGATTCCAGAGAAAAAGATGCCGAAGTATTATTCAGAGCTGCTGAAGCTTTAACTTTATTTGAAAAAAATAACGCTCCTGATGTAGCGATCCAATTCCTGACAAAAGCTGTTGAAAAAGCTGAGAAAAAAGGAGTTCCTGCTCATTACTATTATACGCTTGGGGATGCCTACAGAATTAAAAGAGCACCGGGTGAAGCGATGTCTGCTTATGACAAAGCATTGCCTTTAGCTAAAAATAAAGCATCTGTTTACACAAGAATGGCTACTTTATGGATGGCTGCACAGCAATGGCAACAAGCTAAACAAAGCATTGACAAAGCGATTGGTGTAGATGCAACTTATGCACCGGCATACAAAGCTTTGGCTTCTTATGATATCAGATACCAGCAGAATGCAAAAGCAACACAAGACCTTATCAATTATACAAAATATGCTGATGAGGATCCATATACTCAGTTAGAAATTGCTAAACTATATTTCACCAACGAAGATTATGCAAACTCTAAAACGGTATTAGATAAAATCTTTGATAAAATTGATGATCCTATCAAATTTAAATTAAGAGCTTACCAGTCTTATGCAGACGGAAACTATGCAGAGGCAAAACAGAATATGGATACTTTCGTATCTCAGGCTGAGAAAACAAGAATCCAGCCGGCTGATCAGGGTCTTCAGGGACTTATCGCGGCAGGATTGGCTAAAACGGAAACGGATGCAGCTAAAAAAACAGCTTTAACTACAGAAGCTCAGCAGAAAATTGCTATTGCTAAAGCGGCTAAAGATGAAACGATGAAGTGGGATATCGAACTTGCGAATATTGCAGGTGGTGGAGCTTCTCAGGCTGAAGCAGAGAAAGGGCCAACTACTCCGGAAATTGAAGCATTGAAGAAGAAAGTAGCCGCTAATAAAGAAGATTCAGATTCTCTATTCAAATTGGCAACAGCTTATCAGGATGCTAAAAACTGGAACGGAGCTATTCTTACATGGCAGAAAATGAGTGCACTTCTTCCGGATTGGGCACCAGCTTATTACAGTCAGGGATATTCTTACCAGCAGGCAGGAAACAATGATGCTGCGAAATTAGCATACGAGAAATTCATCACTACCGTAAAACCTGCTGATGCAGAAGCTAACAAACAGACTTTAGCATATGCTTACTTCGCGGTAGCTTATATGAACAAAGATTCTGATAAAGCAAAAGCTAAAGATTATGTAGCTAAATCTTTACAGCTTGATCCTACTTATCAGGATGCTGTAAAATTAAATGCAGAAATCAATAAGTAATTTAAAATTTAAATTATAGATATTAAAACTTCCCATTCTCAATGTTTGGGAAGTTTTTATTTTAAGTCTTATATTTGAACATATGAAAACAGATATACTTGCTTTTGGAGCTCATCCTGATGATGTAGAGCTGGGATGCGGCGGAACAATCGCTAAAATGATTTCGGAAGGAAAAATATGTGCCATTGTAGATCTTACCAGAGGAGAACTCGGAACAAGAGGAAGCGATGAAACCAGAAGACTGGAAGCTGCTGAATCTGCAAAGATCCTTGGCGTTTCTGCAAGAGAAAACTTAGGCATGAAAGATGGCTTCTTAGTCAATTCTGAAGAATATCAGATGGAGATCGTAAAAATGATCCGTAAATACCGCCCGGAAATCGTCTTGGCCAATGCAATTGATGACAGACATCCGGATCATGCAAAAGGCGCGAAATTAGTATCAGATGCGTGCTTCCTTGCCGGACTGAGAAAAATTGAAACCCAATTGGATGGCGAAAATCAGGAAGTGTGGAGACCAAAGCACATTTTTCATTATATTCAGTGGAAAGATATCAAACCTGAGTTTGTGATAGACATATCTGAGCATCTGGATAAGAAAATCGCTGCCTGCATGGCCTTCAAAACACAGTTTTATGATCCGTCATCCAATGAACCGGTTACTCCAATTGCCACAAAAGACTTTTTTGAAAGCCTTACCTATCGTGCTCAGGATTTGGGACGTTTATCGGGAGTGACTTATGCTGAGGGATTTACGTCTGAGAAGCTCATTGCGATGAAAAATTTTGACGGAATTGTTTGGTAATTAAAAAATCTTCCCTATATTTGCACTCACAAAACGGTGATTGTAGCTCAGTTGGTTAGAGCGTCGGATTGTGGTTCCGAAGGTCGGGGGTTCGAGACCCCTCATTCACCCTAGAAAAGTACACTTTTATAGTGTACTTTTTTTATTTCTATACATTTCCAATGCTAAATTAATAAACACTATTTGGTGTGTAAATTCTCATTTACTGTTTGATACTCCGTAAGAAAAGTATATTTTTGCAGTTCACAACATAAAAATGTCATTATGATGATACATTTTGTGAGAAAAAACTAGAACCTTAACTTAAAAACATTAAACTATGAGAATGAGAAAAATTACCCTGAATTTATTCTGTTAATTCATCAATACTGATTGTTTCCGGAAACTTGGAACCAAAGTAAATCCTCAAAATTTCTTTATAAGTACAGGTTGTGTAATTAACATACTTGATCAGATTATTTTCTTTAGCGGGATATAATCAACTAATTCTGGAGAAACTTTGAACCTTTTACTGGTAACGATACTGTATTATGGAACCAACCAACTACTTTTTAAAATCATAGCTAACCTTTTCATCAGTGAATTTGATTTTGAAAAGTTGTCCTTTCATATGGAGTTCAGAAACCATTCAAACGAAGCGGAACCGAAAAGCTAAACGAGTAGGGAAACATTATGAAACTAAACATGAAGAGAATTATTTTATTAAAAACCATGAAAAAACTCTACTTTTTATTCTTAATCCTCATTTCAATTTCTGCATTCGCACAAACGTATACTTACAAAACATACAATACGTCGAATTCAGAAATAGGGAGCAATTATATTGCTGATATTAAAACTGATGCCAATGGACTGTTATGGCTTGCCACTTATAATGGAATTTCAACTTTTAACGGAACAACTTTTACCAATTACAATACGACCAATTCCGGTATTGCATCCAATTCAATTATAAAGATTCAAATTGATGGCATGGGAAGAAAATGGATGGCCTCCCAACTTAATGGAATCATTATGTATAACGGAACCACATGGACTAATTATACAACTTCCAATTCAGGTTTGCCCACTAATGAAATCAATGATATAGCTGTTGATGGACAAAATAACCTTTGGATTGCAACAGACTCAGGTCTTACAAAATTCAATGGTACAACATGGTCTAATTATACTTCTGTAACGAGTCTGAATTCTGTAGCAACAGACACTAATAACGGAGTTTGGGTTACCAATGGCGGTGTATTATATAAATTTAATGGAACTGATTATAATTTTATAGCGCAGGGAACTCAAAAAATATTAAGAATTGCCAACAATATGATCTATTTGCAAGGTTCTGACAGTTTAGTTACAGTAACGACGAGCGGAACTAACCTTGCGTTTATCTATCAAAGCACTTCTTGTCTTGCAGGATACAATCCTAACGCCGTGGATGTTGACAGTAACAGCAAAGTGTGGATTGGATTTAACGGATCAGGTTTGCAAAACTTTACGGATTGTACCACTTACACGAGAAACAATACAAATCTTGGTTTGCCTGATGACTATTTCAGTGCAGTCCGTACTCAATCTTCAGGGACTATCTGGTTGGGAACATTACAGCTTGGTTTAGTGAAAATGTCGCCAAGCGCTGGTCTGCCAGGTTGTTTTCAAAAAATCAATGCAGGTAGTTCGCACAGTATAGCTATAAAAACAGACGGAACATTATGGGCCTGGGGGGATAATTATTCAGGACAATTAGGAAATGGTACAACCACTAACAGGTCAACCCCAAAACAAGTAGGAACGGGTAATAACTGGAAAGAAATTGCTGGTGGAAGCAGCCATACCATTGCTCAAAAAACAGATGGAACGCTTTGGGGCTGGGGAGCTAATTCAGGTCAATTGGGTAATGGGACAAATACAGGGCAACAAACCCCGGTACAAGTAGGAACTGCTACTGACTGGAAAACTTTTGATACCGGAATGTATCATACGGTTGCTATAAAAAATAACGGAACACTATGGGCATGGGGACTCAATCCTTATGGGCAGTTAGGTACTGGTAACACGACTACGAGTTTAGTGCCTGTTCAGATAGGAACTGCTGCCAATTGGTTAGCTGTTCAATGTGGACAGGATTTTACCATTGCATTAAAAACAGACGGAACACTTTGGGCCTGGGGTAGCAATACTTATGGAACTATCGGAGATGCTACCAATACCAACAGGCTGGTACCTACTCAAATTGGAACCGCCAGCAACTGGCAAAGTCTTGGTGTTGGAACGCTTCATGTCGCTGCACTGAAAACAGACGGAACACTTTGGACCTGGGGATATAATGCTAATGGACAATTGGGAGATGGAACAACGGCACATAAAAATATACCAACACAAATCGGAACAGCCACTAACTGGCAGACCCTTGCTTCAGGAGGCAATCATACCCTTGCCATAAAATCCAACGGAACACTTTGGACTTGGGGAAGAAATCAATATGGCCAGTTAGGAAACGGATCAACTACCAACACCAACGTTCCTGCGCAACTGGGCAGTCTTACGATCTGGAAAGCTATTGCTGGTGGAATATCACATACTTTTGCATTAAAGAGCGATGGAACTGTCAGCACATGGGGGTTAAACCAGTTTGGTCAGTTAGGTGATGGTTCTACTGTTGATAAAAATGTTCCGACAGCTATTGCCTGTCCAACTTTAGGCGTTGATGACTTTACCATGTCAAAGAATTCTCTAAAGGCATATCCGAACCCGGTGAATGACAAACTTATTATTTCGTTTGATCAGAAGATATCTTTGGTATCGGTTTATAACTTGTTAGGGCAGGAAGTGTTGAGCAAAACGATAAATGCTAATGAAGGCACATTAGATTTTTCCGTCTTAGCCTCAGGAGTTTATATGGTTAAAGTTAATTCAAATGATGAGACTAAGACATTGAAAGTCATTAAAAAATAAAAGATATCAAAAATTAAATCAGTGAATTGCTGATTCATACGATCTGGTTTTTGACTATGATTCATAAAAAAGTACACTTTTTAAAGTGTGCTTTTTTATTTTATACTATTCCTGAAATTCGATTTTCAATCATCTTATGTTCCAAAACACTTACGTTCAGGTCAAAAAAAATGTAATTTTTCCAGATTAGTGATTTAATTCATAACCGTTCTGCAAGGTTTTAAAACAGTCTCCGTTAAAAAATTTCCTATATTTATTGATATCAACTTCACATATGGAAATAAAGGTAACGGTAAAGCAATTAGGCAGGAAACATCCTGTTCTTTCGGAGCAGAAGCTTGAAATTAAGTATGGTGCTTCCAGAATAGTCCTGGAAGATTTATTAAAACTGATTGTTCAGCAGCAGGTAGAAGCATTTAATGCTCAATCATTTGAACTGGAAGATACGGATTATGCGAAAATGCCTTCGGAAAATTATCTGAATATTCTTACAGACACAGGTAAAGCAGGCTTCGGAAGTATTTATAACGAAAAGAAAGCCAATCTTCAGAAGGCGCAGGAAAACGCCGTACAGGCTTTCGAAGACGGAATGTTTGCTGTATTTTATAATGACGGGCAGCTGGAAAACCTTTCCGAAACGATAGACCTGAGCTTGGAGCATACATTTACTTTCATCAGGCTTACCTTTCTTGCAGGAAGTTATTGGTAATTAAAAACACTGAATCTCAAAATACATGGAAATCACAGAAAAATTAGAATCGAAGAAGATTGTAAATTACTATAAAAATTTACGGAAAGATTTAAAGGAGCAGACGGAAAAGGGAATATTATCTCAACTTTTTTCAAAACCTAAACTGAAAAAGGAAGTAGCAGAATTAGGCCTGATGATCATGGGTAAATTCAATTATTACCAGGAATTGACCTTGGGTTCTGAGCAGTCTGAAAAACTTAAAAAATACATCAAGCCTGATATCTGGGAAGACAAAGAGTACTATAAGCTGTTAGTTTATTTCTTTGGCGATAATGCTGATCTGGTAAAACATGCCTGGAATAAAATGCCTCAGAAAATGTATCAGACAGGTTATTACAGACGATCTTTCCGTGCACCTAGTAACGAAAAATATATCTTTCTCAATCAGGTTAATTTAATAGGAGGCCTCTTGCAGTTTCCAAGTGTCTATTCTTACACTCAGGGAGGTGAGCAGTATTATAACCTTACCCTGGAAGAGCAGATCATTTACGACAGTCAGATTTCAAACAGTTTAAACCAGTTCTATATCTGGTCCGCAGCGATTGACACAGGAAATACAGCCATTTATCAACTGATTGAAGATGTTATTTTCAATAAACATCCTGAAGGAAAAGTATCGCGGAATATCATCAAAGCATTACTCAACAGCGAGCAGAAACATTGTTGGGAACTCGTGGAAAAACTCCTTTTAGCGGCACGGCGGCAGGAAGGTCTAAGACAAACGGTATTGGAAGCTCTGGATGAAACAAGCATCGGCGCACTGGAATATATGACGAATGTGATTGTAGAACATAAACTCACCCGTTTCTCATCCGTTGTCCGTTCCATAGATACATGGACAGGTCTGGGTTGGGATGCAGAAAAAGAATCGGTGGTGAAGAATATTGTTTCGCTGGCTCACACTTATTTCAACAATCCTGAAATGATTCCGGATGCCATAAAAAGTAAGAACAACAATGAAGTCTATATGGCGCTTTGGGTACAGTCTGTATGGGATGTGGAAAAAGCGGTTCCATATCTGCACCAGTTATATGATCATGGCAGTTTGGAAAAGAAATGCCTGGCCATAAAATTCGCGGGAGAAACCCATGATCCGTATATTCAGATGCCGTTATATTACAAAGCGGTACTGGAAGGTGATCTGCAGGTTTTGGCTTTTGCAGGCGAACCTTTATCAACGTTATTAAATGCCAATGCAGCTTCAAAATTCTATATCAACAATACAGATTATCCTGATTTCTTTGAAAAACTTCACGAGCTTACCCAAAAGATTGACGTAAAGGAAAAGAAATTTGAAGGCAAGATATTCTCCTGGCTGAATGCAACGTTCAGTAAAAGCAATTTATATGCGTCGATGTTTTATTTGGTAGGTGAGGATAAAGAAAAGCTGGATTTGGTTCTTTCTTATTTTGATCAGTTTGACCTTTCATTGCGTGAACAGCTGTCAAGAGGTATTTTAGAAGATTTCTACTGTTATTCCTACTCTTATAATTTTGGAAAGAAAAAGCAGGCAGTAACGCAGTTCCAGAAAGAATTTGCATTTAAAATTATAAAAGACAGAGGAGAATCTTTAGTGGCTTCGGGGATCAATGTGCTTCAGCAAAACCCTTTGAGCAAAGAGGAACTGATGATTTTCTTTGATATGTTCAAAAGAAAAGGCGGGACACTTCGGAAGAAACTGATAGAATTGGTCGTACAGCAGGAAGATGGAGTAGTGAGTCCATTGGTTGAAGAATTAATGGTAAAAGGAGATATCGAGCAGAGAACCGCTTCTCTGGATATCATGCTTCAGCTTCAAAAAGATAAAAGAGCCTCTGCCCAGATCGGAAGCTGGACCCAACAGTTTTCAGAAAAGCCGAAAGTATCAGAAAGGGAACAGAGCCTTTTGGATCAGCTTAATCCTTCTGATGACCAAAAAGTACTTTCCGCAGACAATGGATTCGGGTTTTATGATCCTTCTGTAATCTCAAAATTTGAACTGCCT
This sequence comes from Chryseobacterium sp. JM1, assembly GCF_000737715.1. GTDB lineage: Bacteria > Bacteroidota > Bacteroidia > Flavobacteriales > Weeksellaceae > Chryseobacterium. Next base: position 110,093 of record NZ_JPRN01000001.1, read on the forward strand.
AAGGTTGATGCCAATTCGGTATACGCACAGGCTACGAAAAAATATAAGTATGGTTTTACACAACCCATGAACCATATCAAAGGGGAATTAGAAAAGCTCAATGCTTTATTCCTTAAAAACAAAGACCATGAATACGAAGTTGATGATTGGAATGGCTCAAAAATAACTGTATTGATGGGCAATACTTACAGACACATCAGAAACAATACGGAAGGTTTTACCTCTGAACAGATCGCTGAAAACTATCCGCTGCATGAAGTATGGGCACAGTGGTATAAAGATTCAGGACTTCAGCCGAGGGATTTATTCCTGCTGACATTCGCTGAAAACTGCGACCGCAAAAAGTTCAGAGATTTCCTGGAAAACTATGTATTCTATCACAAGGATATCATACCTAATCCTTTGAAAAGCGACTACTATTGGGATAATCCTGTTAAAAGAATTCTGGAAGTTTTACAGTATAAATTTGTATTTGAAGAGAAAACAGATTTCCTGATCGATGCGTGCAGTACTCTGTTTGCCCATTTGCAGGACGATATCATTAACTACAAAGCAAAAGAAAATACCTATTATTATGGGGGAGGAACCGGTTGGCAGCAGCTGGTTTTTTTCAGTGTGTTTTTACAGGCAGTGCCTTTTAAAGACCTTACCGATGAACAATATATCAAACAGTGGAATCTTTACCGCTGGATGCAGTATAATGGTCTGGAAGAAAATAAAAAACATTCAGTTCCGAATTTCTATTTATTCTGCAAAGCGTATGAGCTGAACATTATTACAAAAGACGAACTTTATGAAGGAATTTTCACGGCAGACTCCGTTATAAGGGATCTTACCAGAGCCAAGACCCATACGATTTACCATCATCAGGAAAAATATACAGATACATTTCCTTTCCTGAAAGCAATCATTGAAGAGATTCAGAATACATTTCTGGATGTAGAACTTATTCGCGGTGATGCGAATACTGCCGTTTCTCAATTTGTACAGGAATTTCAGACCATTTACGGAACCAACCGTCTTGTGCAGCTGTTGAAAGGGCTCGGAAAGTCAACATTGTACGCCAACTACATCTATAGTTATGGCAACGAAAGTATGACCAAGCAGAAACTGTTCTCTTATTTAATCAAAAATTCTCATCCTCTGGAAAGCGATACCCAAGAATCATTCAATGAGATGATGAAGAAAGAAAAGATTTCAGAACTCCGTTTGATACAGGCTGCTGTCTATGCACCACAATGGCAGAAGCTTATCAGTAATTACTTAGGCTGGAAAGGGCTGGATTCAGCAATCTGGTGGATGCACGCGCATACCAAAACCAGCGCCTATCAGGCTCAGAATTCAGAACTGGAAAGTGAAGTGGCTAAATACTCATCCGTAGATGTTCAGGAATTCCAGGACGGGGCAGTGGATAAAGACTGGTTTACACAAGCTTACAAAGAACTGGGAAAAGCCCGTTGGGAAATGCTGTATGAATCTGCTAAATATATCTCCGATGGAAACGGACACCGCCGGGCAAGACTGTATTCCGATACGCTTACCGGTGATTTAAAAATAAAAGAAGTAACGGCTAAAGTAAAAGATAAGCGCGATCAGGATTATCTCCGGGTGTACGGACTTGTGCCATTGAGCAAAGCTAATCCTGAGAAAGATGTCCTGAGCCGCTATGAATACATTCAGCAGTTTAAAAAGGAAAGTAAAGAATTTGGTTCCATGAAGCAGGCGAGTGAAGCGCTGGCTATTCGTGTGGCATTGGAAAACTTAGCCCGGAATGCAGGCTATCCAGATCCGATCCGACTGACCTGGGCGATGGAAACCAAACAGATTCAAACGATTTTATCAAAAGAAACGCAGGTGACCATTGATGGAGTAACGGTAGGTTTGATTATAGAAGACGATGGAAAAGCCGAAATGGTCGTATTCAGAGATGAAAAACAGCTGAAATCCATTCCGCCAAAAATTAAAAAAGATAAAGCGATTGTAGAACTGGGAAACTACCGTAAGATCATGCGTGAACAGTGGACCCGTTCCCGAAAAGGGCTGGAAGAAGCCATGATAAGAGGTGATGAATTCTTTTTTACAGAAATTAAAAACCTTTTTGAACATCCGGTTATTGTAAAACATCTGGAAAAGCTCGTATTCATTTCTAATGATGATAAAATAGGATTCTATCATGATGGGAATCTGGTTAATGCTCACGGAGAAATTCAGGAATTAAATGATACCAATACGCTGAGGATTGTTCATTGTGTAGATCTTCATCAGCATGCGGTCTGGAGCGATTATCAGCACTATTGTTTTACGGAAAAACTGATTCAGCCATTCAAACAGATATTTAGAGAATTGTATGTGCCTACACCGGATGAACTGAAGGAGAAATCAGTGTCACGCCGTTATGCAGGGCATCAGGTTCAGCCGAAACAGGCATTGGCACTGCTTAAAACACGAGGCTGGAAAGTAGATTACGAAGAAGGTCTTCAGAAAGTATATCATAAGGAAGGTTTTCAGGTGAAAATGTATGCCGCTGCCAATTGGTTTTCCCCGGCTGAAGTGGAAAGTCCAACCCTGGAAACCATAGAATTCCATTCATTAAAAGATTATAAAAATATTCCTTTTGAAACTATTAATCCAAGATTGTTTTCAGAGGTGATGCGGGATATAGATCTGGTAGTGTCGGTAGCTCACGTAGGGGGAGTAGATCCGGAAGCCAGCCATTCTTCCATTGAAATGCGTGCAGTACTGATGAAAGAAACAGCCCGGTTATTCAAGCTGGATAATGTAAGTATTGAAGGCTCTCATGTATTGGTGAAAGGGAAAATGGGAGAATACAGTGTGCATTTGGGAAGTGCGGTTGTCCATCAGGTTCCGGGCAAATACCTGTCTATCCTTCCTGTTCATTCACAACACAGAGGAAGACTGTTCCTGCCTTTTGCAGATGATGATCCGAAATCTGCAGAAGTGATGTCTAAAGTATTACTGCTGGCCAAAGACGATGAAATACAGGACCCAACAATTCTTACGCAGATAAAACGAGAGTATAGCTAATCATTCCCTACGTTACATTTAATCATTTACTGGTTGGTAGATGATTAAATGTAACCTGAAGGGGAATTGTAAATTTAAAAAGCGATTGGAGATTTTCCGGATAAATTCAGCAGGAAATGATAGGCCTTACTTCTTTATTATTTTTAAAGTTTTTGTGCTGTTTTGAGTATGTACCTGTAATAAATAGACCCCTGGACTGAACTTAGAAAAATCAATCTGGTTTTTATTGATAAAATGTACGGGTACTTCCTGACCTACCATATTGGTCATGGTCACTTTATCAATAGGAGTGACATAATCTACGGTTAAAATATGACTTACCGGATTGGGATAAATTTCGATTTGATCTTTTTCAAAATCGACGTTTCCAAGTCCTAATGTAGCTGTATTGTTCCTCGAGATAATATGTTTTTCCGGATCAAATCTTACTCCGGTTATGGTAAAAGGAACATTCACTGTGAACGACTCGTTGTTTACGGTATTATTTACATACGTATTATACACCTGGCCTCCCGCGCCTGTGAACTGTAATGGTAAACGCATTTCAAAATAATTAACGGAAGAGTGTGACTGAGTTTGGCTCACAAGAACTTTTACCTGGCCAGCTCCCATATTTTGAGCTTTAATGGTATAAACAGGATAGCCCTGATTGTAGATCCAGTCATTGAAAAAATCGGTCAGGCTGCTTCCATAAACCGCTTCCATATGAGCTTTGAAATCTGGCGTTCCTGCGGTTTTATATATTAAATTAGGGTCATTTATATAATTCTTAAGCCCAAGCAGGAATGGGGTTTCACCCAGCTTAAGCCTTAACATATTGAGGACCATCGCACCCTTATTGTAAGAAAGACGGCCGTCAAAAATACGGTCTTCATCAAGGGCTTCTGCATCCGTAAGATATACCGCGCCGTTAGGTTGTGAAGTGATATGGTTGATCAGGCTGGTTCTGTTCGATATGCCTGCTGCATTACCATCATAATGTTCTATAAGCAGTTCATCCATAAAAGTGGCAAATCCCTCGTTGAGCCAGATGTCGTTCCATGTAGCACAGGTGATTTTGTCTCCAAACCATTGATGGGCCATTTCATGTTCCATCATATATCTGTTATAATTGCTGATAAAAGAGACTGTAGGATGCTCCATTCCGCTCTCGGTCACTTCTGCATTTCCATATTTTTCATTACTATATGGATAGACCCCTAACAGGGATTCGAAAAAAGTTAAAAAGGAAGGAACCGGACTTAAATTATTTTGTGCCAGGCTCAAATGTTCGGGAAAAACATAATTAATAATCGGGTAAGTATTGGGAGCGGTACCCCCGGTCTGATTGAAAGTGCTGTAATTGGTCACGGAGACGGAAACCAGATAAGCCGGAATGGGATAGTTGTGATGAAAATGGGTAGTTTTGTCAGATCCGGAAATGACTGGAGCGGCAGGTTCCACACCGTTTCCGACCGCTACATATTGGGATGGTGCTGTAATATACAAATCAATACTGTCTATTTTATCTCTCATGTCTTGCTTACATGGCCACCATTCTCTGTCTCCGAATGATTCTGATAATGTAAAGAAGATAGGGGAGCTGTTGTGGGTCGTAAAAAAGACATGTCCCGTACTGGGTGGTATACCGGCATAGGTGATTTCTACAGATGCACTTGTACCTGCCAGTTGTGTTGTGGGAAGGGTAATTACTAATTCTTTGTTTGCATTTTGTATGAATGAAAGGTTTACATTATTCTGCTTTACAGAACTTACGACCATCTGACTGACCAGGTCAAAGGTTATCGTATTCATATTCGATAGAGCTGTATAGGTGGTGGTCACTTTTCCGGATATGTTTCTTACACTTGGATTAACTTTTAATTCTAATTTATGATAAGTAACATCGTAGTTGACCGTATTTGGATTGAACTGAACGTTCTTTTTACTCAACGCTGACTTCTTTTCTTTTTTTGAAATCATGTCAGTGTGGTGTTTTCCTTCTTGTGAAAATACAAATGAAAATGATAGAATATTTAGTAGAATGTAAATAATGCGTGTTTTCATTGTTAATAAATTTGTTTTTTATCGAAATAATTCAATGCGAATATAATTTATTTTTTCATTATTTCAATATATAGCTGTTCATTTTATTTCGTGTGAAATTCTCTCGTTTCAAATGTCTCTTTTTGAATCAGGAGTTCTGTTTATATACTGAAATGACAATGAAGGGCATAAAAAAAGCACCTTTTTCAGATGCTTGTGTTTTTAGATATTCTTTTGTTAAACTTCGTCGTCAGAATCAATAGTGAATGATTTGCTTTTGAAGTCTTTGTCGTGTTTTTCTGATATTACATCCTCACCCTTTTCATTAATGATGAAATCTGTGGATTCATTAAACATCTCCTGAAAACTTTTAAAATCTTCTTTGTAAAGATAAATTTTGTGCTTCTCGAATGTAGCTTCCCCATTCTCCCCGAAGTTCTTTTTACTTTCGGTAATCGTAAGATAATAATCTCCTGCTTTCGTCTCGCGCACATCAAAGAAATAAGTTCTTCTCCCTGCTTTTAACACCTTAGTGAAAATTTCATTTTCATGGCGTTCCTTGTATTCACTCATTGTTAGATATTTTTTAATCTTGTTAAGAACAAATATAAAAGAATTCTTTTAATCACAAAATTTTTTTTATGATTTATTTAACAATTGAGAATGAAACGGCTAAGCAGTTACAGAATTGGCAATTTCGGTAAGGTTGATGATTTTATCGGCTTTTTGAGCGCTAGACTCTCTGTGTGTGATAATTATGGACGTGGCATTGTTGATTTTCCTGTCGATATTTTCAAGGATATTCTGTTCCGTTTCCGTATCCAGAGCAGACAGGGAATCATCAAAAATGATGATATTCGGATCCTTTATTAAAGCTCTTGCGATACAAATCCTTTGCTTCTGGCCTCCCGAAAGCATTACCCCGCGTTCACCAACAAGTGTTTTATACTGCTCTTTAAATTCAACAATATTCTTATCTACGTCTGCAATTTTAGCATATTCCACCACTTTTTCATGGGAAGGATGATCAATGGCAAAACCAATATTATTTTCAATAGAATCTGAGAATAAGTAGCTTTCCTGAGGAATATACCCAATGAAATTTCTGTAATTGGTCAGATTATGCTCTTTCAGATTTTTCCCGTCAATCAGGATTTCACCTTCCGTAGGATCAATCAGTCTGCACAGCAGAAGGGCAATCGTAGATTTTCCGCTTCCCGTTTTACCCATGATCGCTAAAGACTCACCTGCTTTGATTGTAAAGCTTAAATTATCTAATGCTTTGATGCCTGTATTCGGATAAACGTAGGAAACATTCCTGAATTCAATATCACCTTTAATAGGGTAGTTTTCAAAGTTGGTGTTAATAACTTCCGACTTTTTATCAAGAAATTCATTAATTCTCTGCATCGAAGCCTCCGCTCTCTGATTCACGGAAGTTACCCAGCCCACCATGGAGAATGGCCAGATCAGGATATTGATATACATAAAGAAATCGGCAATTTTACCCACGCTCAGTTCTCCGGCAATATATTTCTGTCCGCCTACAAGAATAACAGCCACGTTCAGTAGTCCGATTACAAATAAGATAATGGTAAAGAAATACGCTTCTGTTTTCGCTAAATCCAAAGCTTTGTTTTGATAATCAGTAACTTTGATGCCGTAATTCTTCTTGATATAATTTTCTTTAGCAAAAAACTTCACCACTCTGATTCCCGAAAAACTGTCCTGTACAAAAGTAGAAATCGCAGACTGACTTTTCTGCATGATCTTCGACTTCTGATTGATGATCGAACTTACCTTAAATATAATATAGGATAGAATAGGAAGTGGTAGTAACGTCCATACCGTCATAGACGTGTCCGTTTTCAACATATATATACTGGTGATCACAAGCAGAATCACCAAGTTCACAACGTACATCACCCCCGGTCCAAGATACATTCGTACTGCAACCACGTCTTCACTTAACCTGTTCATAAGGTCACCGATGGTAGTTTGCTTGTAGTCTGTAAGCGAAAGTTCCTGATAATGTCTGTAGATCTTGTTTTTCAGTTCATATTCAATTCTTCTGGATGCAACGATGATCGTCTGGCGCATCATAAAAGTGAAAAATCCGGTCAGAAGTGAACAGCCTACAATAATGGCAACATACACCAAAACCTGCTTGTTGAAGCCCAGGTTGCCGCTTTTGGTAAGTTCGTCCACAGATTTTCCTACAAACTGAACTTTATATATATTGAAGAAATTACTGGCAATGATAAATAACAACCCCCAAAACAATAATATTTTGTGCTTCCAAAAGTAAGGGTTTAAGGTTTTTAGCGCTTTCATAAAGTTTTACAAATTTACAAAAATGTAGGCAGACTACGAATTTCATCAATTTTAATTTTTGTATCTTTGCACCCATAAAAAGCTCTTTGAATGTTAGGAAGACGACAAATCCGTGAAAAAGTAGTACAAACAGTGTATTCTTACTATCAGAATCCTGTAAAGTTTGATATTTTAGAAAAAAATATGTTCTCTGGAATAGAGAAAATCTATAATCTCTATATCTATCAGCTTAATTTTTTGGTAGCTCTGAAAGAATTGGCAGAGACTCAGATCGAAATTGGGAAGAATAAATATCTTAAAACCGATGCTGAAATAAATCCTAACCAAAAATTCATCAATAACCAGGTACTGATCAAGCTGGAAGAAAATCCTGAGAGATTGTTTTTCACAGGCCAGCACAAGCAGGTGAAGTGGGATATGCATGATGATATATTGGTGAAAACTTTCCAGAGAATTACTGCAGGAAAGCGTTACCAGGATTTCATGAAGGAAGACGGATATTCTTTTGAAGAAGATCAGAAGTTTATCGGGAAACTGTTTTTAAGATACATCGCTGAGAATGATGATTTTCAGGAATATCTTAGTGATAAAGAACTTTCATGGTACGATGATATCCACATCGCCAACTCTATGGTACAGAAAACAATCGGTTTCCTGAAGGAGGATGAAGAAAGCAGAACATTAATCAAGATGATTAAAGATGAAGAGGATAAAGATTTCGCAGGAAAACTTCTGAGAGATACCCTGAACAACTGGGAAGCTAATGAGAAAAAGCTAAGTGAAAGGTTGGAAAACTGGGATCTTGAAAGAGTTTCTTTAATGGATAAAGTCATTTTGTCTACAGCACTTTCTGAGCTGGATAATTTTCCTTTTACGCCTTCAAGAGTTATTATCAATGAATATATTGAAATTGCAAAAGTATATGCAACGGACCGTTCCAATATCTTCATTAACGGAATTTTGGATAAATATTGTAAAGATCAAAATAGAATTTAACATGAAAAAGACGTTATCAATTATCGCTTTGTCTATTATAGGCCTTGGTTTGGTTTCTTGTAAAAAAGAAAATCAACAAGCTGCTACAGGTGCAGAAGTTGCTAATATTACAGATTCTACAGCGGGTGCTACCAATTTAGCTCCTACTGCCGCTGCTCAGGTTTCGGCTGAAGCTGCTACTACAGCTCCGGCTTCTAACCAGCCATCGACATCTGTTGCTCTATCTGAAAACAACTTCGATTTTGGAAAAATCAAAAAAGGAGATAAAGTACAGCACATTTACGAGATTACAAATACAGGAAAAAATCCTTTAGTAATTTCTGAAGTAAAGCCTGGATGCGGATGTACCGCTCCTGATTTTACAAAAGAGCCAATTCTTCCTGGAAAAAAAGGAAAAATCACTTTGCATTTTGACTCTTCAAGCTTCGACGGAAACGTTCAGAAGTATGCAGATGTATTTGCTAACGTAGATAAGGCTCCTATCAAATTAACGTTCACAGCGAACATCCAACCATAATATAACTATATGTTGACAATCTTTTTACAGGCACAGCAGGGGTCTTCATCTATGATGCTGATCATGATGGGGGTAATGTTTGTGGGGTTTTATTTTCTGATGATAAGACCACAGATGAGAAAGCAGAAGCAGGAGAAAACCTTCCAGGAAACTTTAAAAGTAGGAACCAGAGTAGTCCTTACTTCAGGTCTTCACGGTAGAATTGCTCAGGTTCAGGATGACGGATTCGTGATCGAAACCTTATCTGGAAAACTGAAATTCGAAAAGGCGGCAGTTTCAAGAGAATTTACTGAAACGCGTTTTGGAGAAAAAGCGAAAGCAGCTGCTGAAAAAGCAGCAGAGAAAAAAGAAATTGATACTGAAAAGAAATAATTTTTCAGTTTGAAAATATCGCTCGGCGCGGTGAACGAAGTTCACCGCGCCGAGTTTTTATAGAGCTAAAAGAATCAAGAGCCAAGATTTCAGACACAAGACTTTTCTTAGGTTAAGATTAAGATTGAGAAAGGTCAAGGGTGAATTTTGCTTCGCAAGTGAATGGTGAAACCCTCCAGCTCAGAAACCCACATCAAATAACTCATAACTCATCATTTAAAACTCATAACTTTTAATAATTAGTGTTATCCGTGAACCTATTAGTGAAATTTGTGTTTAAAAATTAAAATCAAATAAAATATCTTTGCACCATGAATCAAATGACAGACAAAACCGTTCTCATTCTGGGCGCCAATTCAGACGTAGCCAAGCAGTGTATCATACAGTACATTCAGAAAGGATTTTCTGTCATTGCAGCTTCAAGAGACACTTCCTCACTTGAAAAATTTTTAGCAGACAACAGACTGGATGCTTCAAAGGTGACCATTCTTTATTTTGACGCTGTAGATTTTGATTCTCATCAGAAATTTTATGATGCTCTTCCGGTAAAACCACATATTGCCGTATATGCAGCAGGTTTTCTTGTTGACAATGAAAAAGCATTGATGGACTTTAAAGGCACCCAACAAATGATGCAGGTCAATTATATGGGAGCCGTTTCCATCCTGAACATCATTGCTATGGATCAGAAAAACACCCATCTGGAAAGAATTATCGGTTTGTCTTCACTGTCGGGAGTAAGAGGAAGGAAAAGCAATTTTGTATATGGAAGTACCAAAGCAGCGTTTACGCAATATTTAGCCGGTTTAAGACAGGAACTGGCTTCAAGAAAAATAAAAGTCAATGCCTTGGTGATCGGTTATATCAGAACAAAAATCAATGAAGGGCTACAGCTCAACGAATCTCTGATTATGGAGCCTGATTATGTCGCAAAACATATTGTCAATGCCGGAAATTCTTTCACTATCGTCCCGAATTTTAAGTGGAAGATGATTTATATGATTTTGAAAATTCTTCCGGAAGGTTTGGTGGCTAAGCTTCCTTAATTTTGTTGTTTTGAATATTTTGCAAGATAGTTTAATACAATGTCAAATTCGTCATTTTTAAATTCTGCTTTTTGAATGATAAAAGATAAAGTATTGATTGGGCTGATGATAATAGTGTCATTTGATCTTATATAGGAAACCTTTTCCCAGACGCAACATATGGTGTAGAATATATTCTTAAATTCAATGCTATGATCATTTAAAATAATGAAAGAAGGTTGGTTTTTGGGTTTGAACTCAGTAATAATCTTATCAACTTCTTTTTTTAATTTCTTCCTGGAAACAAAATAGTGATTAATTAAAATGAAACAGTAGCCGCAGAAAAATATTCCACCATATTTAAATATATAATGAATCAAATTTTTATCAAAATTTTCTATTGGATAGAATCCTAAGAATAAAAAGACTAAGGTAAAAATTGCGATTTTCCACCAGTTTTTTAGCGTTTTATTCCATACATATTTAAAATGAAAATTTTGGTTTTGTCTTTCAAATGTTTCATTAAAAGGAATTTCGATCGTAATAGATTCATTCATAGCTATCAGTAATTATAATCAGTTTTTGACCATGCCAAAAATAGAATTTTATTCCCCATTCTGCAACAATTCCAAGACTTTCATCATATCAATTCCCTTTCCCAAAACGGGTTTAAACAAATCGCCCTTTTCCTTGATTCTCTCCAAAGCGTTATGAATGGTAAAATCAGTTGGTTTCAGACCAGGTTTTACTTCCTCCCACTCCAAAGGCATGGAAACAGAAGCTCCTTCTTTGGGTCTCAAACTGTAGACACTTGCTAAAGTTTGTCCCGTCCGGTTTTGCAGATAATCGAGATATATTTTTTTGTCATCCCTTTTCTGTAAACTTCGTTCAAGAGTGGTCAGTTTCGGCAGCTTTTCATTCACCTGTTTCATCAGGATGTGTGCAAAATCTTTTACCTGGTCAAAATCATATATTCCACCCATTGGAATATAGATATGGATTCCTGTACTTCCGGAAGTCTTACAGTAACCTTTAATTTTAATTGCATCTAAAACTTCATTCACCTGAAGCGCTGTTTCAATCACATCATCAAATGTATTCTTCCTAGAAGGATCTAAATCCAGCACCAGATAATCAGGATGTTCCAGATCAGGAAGCGAACTGTTCCAGGGGTTCAGATCGATGCAGCCTAAATTATTCAGATACGCCAAAGTTGCTTTGTCATTACAGTACACATAATCAATGTATTTATCATTGGATTCCGAGTAGACTTTTGTTGTTTTGATCCAGTCCGGCATACTGTCACCCGCATCCTTCTGATAAAACCCCTGTTCTTCAATGCCGTTAGGGAAACGGTTGAGAGACAGCGGACGGTTTTTCAGATAAGGAAGAATATATGAAGCAACAGACTGATAATAGGCTATCACATCTCCTTTTGTAATGTCATCTTTTGGAAAATAGATCTTATCCTGGTTGGTCAGTTTTACCTTGTGTTTGTCTAAAGTAATTTCCTTTTCTTTTTCAGAATTCTCAGCTTTCTTTAAAGGTGTCTTCGCTTTCATTTCTCTAAGATTTTCGTTGGTTGGGGTATCTGTGTCTTTAGGTTCTTTATCTTCACGGATCGCCACAAAAACAGGATGACGATAAATTCCGTCTTTGGTGATTTCGGAATACTTAATTTCACAAACCAGTTCAGGTTTTGTCCATGTTACAGGCATATTCGTCTTCGGAACCGTTTCAAATGGAGATGTTTTTATGATAAGTTTTTGGAGCCTGTCATGAAGCTGTTTTAAAGATTCATGATTAAACCCTGTTCCTGTATGGCCGCAATAAATCAGCTTTCCTGAAATATATTTTCCCAGAATTAAAGCTCCGAAATTTTCTCGGGAGCCTTTCGGTTCTGTAAATCCACAGATAATGGCTTCATCCGTATTCGTGAATTTTATTTTTAGCCAGTCATTCGTTCTGTGGTTTTCCATATATAAGCTGCCGGCTTTTTTGGCGATCATTCCTTCCAGCTTCATTTTTTTCATTTGGTTAAAAAAAGCAGTTCCTTTTTCAGGAATATGATCGCAATATTTGATCACATCAGTTTCCGTTAAAGCTTCTTTTAAAAGTTCCTTGCGTTGTACGAGAGGGAGTTCTTCTGTAGAATGACCATTCAGCCAGAGAAGATCAAAAACCTGGTAAGTTAAAGCCATGTCAGGATGATCTCCAATCTGTTGCAGAAGCTGAAAATTAGGTTTTCCATGCTCGTCGTAAGCCACAATTTCGCCATCCAGAATCATTTTATGTTTCTGCTGATCAAAGTCTTTCGCAACTTTTTCAAATTTAGATAAAAATGAAATCCCGTTTCTGGAGTAGAACTGGGGATTAGTATGGCTGAGATCGGCAACAGCTCTGTAGCCGTCCCATTTGATTTCAAAAACCCAGTCCTCATCGTCGAATGCCTGATCAAAAGGTTTGGCCAGCATCGGTTTGATGAATGAGCTTAGCTTTTTTTCGTTCGTTAATGAATTGAAATTTTTAAACCTTTTTTCAGAGGTTATGACTTCTTTTTTTCCTTTATTTTTGGGCTTTTTTTTTCCTCTAAGAATTTCGTCACAAGAGATTTGGGTGAAGTGTTTTCCTCAGCATTATAAGGGCTTTCTTCAAATTGGTCTTTGTGTTTAATGAGCAGCCAGGCATTATCCTCCGTGTTTTTCATTTTAACAAGAGCAAATTCTCCCTTCAGCTTTTTTCCGTGCAGAATAAATTTTAATGAACCGGCACCAAGTTCTTTCAGGAGTTCCTTTTCATCCGACAGTTTGCTGTCTTTTTCCAAAGGTTCATACGTTCCACTGTCCCAGACTTCCACCTGGCCGGCTCCGTAATTTCCTTCCGGAATATTTCCTTCAAAATCTTTGTAATCATACGGATGATCTTCCACCATCATCGCCAGTCTTTTATCTTTGGGATCTAATGAAGGGCCTTTCGGAACTGCCCAGCTTTTCAGAACTCCGTCCATTTCCAGACGAAAATCATAATGAAGACGCGATGCGGCATGCCTCTGGATCACGAAAACCAGCTTGTCTTTGCTTTTTTTCGTTTTGCCTTCCGGTTCGGTAGTTTCATCGAACTTTCTTTTATTCTGGTAATCTTTCAGAGCCATTAGGATGCAGATTTAGATTTGGAACTTTGTAAACTGGCTTTCAGCTGAGCCATAAGATCTATCACCTTACCTTCTTTTGCAGGTTCGGCTTTTTTCGTTTTAATGCTTTTGCCTTTTGCTTTTTTTCTGATAATCTTCATCAGTTCATCAGAATAAGTGTCTTTGTACATCGCCGGATCAAAGTCCTGAGAAAGCTGTTTGATAAGACTTACAGCCATTTTCAGTTCTGCGGGTTTGGGGGCTTTTGATGTAGGAATTTTCAGATCTTTATAATCTCTTATCTCCTGATCAAATCTAAGACGGTTCAGAACGAGTATATCTTTGTAAGGCCTGATCATCCCAATCGCTTCACTGTCCCGAAGAACAAAGGTGCCGATTCCTGCCATCTCTGTTTCCTGTAGAGCTTTTAGCAATAGTCTGTATGCGTTTTCACCGTTCTTCTGAGGTTCGAGATAATAAGGATTTTCGAAGTACACACTGTCTACTTCCGCTTCCTTTACAAATTGATCGATGGATAGTATTTTTGTTTTCTCGGGGCTGGCTGCCTCATAATCTTCCTCGTCAAGAACGATATATTTATCATCCATGAGATAGCCTTTCACAATGTTTTCCCATTTCACTTCTTTTCCTGTACTCTCGTTAACTCTTTTAAATTTAATATTGGAAAAATCAGATTTATCGAGCATATCGAGGTCCAGTTTCGTGGTTTCTGTGGCAGAATAGATTTTAACCGGGATATTGACTAAACCGAAGCCAATGGCGCCGTTCCAGATTGCTTTCATTGTCTTACGTTTTTAAAAATCAATCAATTAACATGCCGTGAGGCGGTGATGTGGTATATTTTATATGCTTTGTTGTCAAATGACAATGGCTTCTCCGGCGTATTTTTATACTTTTATAGTTCCGGACTATTCAGGTAAAATAAACATGGAAGAACTTTTTAACTACATCCGCAAATTTGGAATACTCAGTGCCGAGGAAGAACAGCTGATCGCCGAAGGCCTGCAGGAAATCACCATAGAAAAAGGGGAAGCTTTCATAGAAGCCGGAAAGGTAAGCCGAAAGATTGCTTTTGTAAAAGAAGGGGTTTTCCGGTCTCTGTACTACAATAAACTGGGGGATGATTTTACCCGCTACTTCATCTATGAAGGAAGGTTTATTGGAGATTTCCACGGCTTTGCGGATCAGATGCCTTCACTTGAATACATTGAAGCTATCACAGACGGAGTTTTGCTGTCCATAGATCTTGATCATTTTAAAAAGCTGGAAAAAGAAATTACCATCTGGCCCTTTCTCTTCGCCAAAGTACATGCTTTTGTGGCAGAGAACAAACTTAAAGTTGCAAGCACAATGCTCAATCTGGATGCCAAAGCTCGCTACATTCATTTTTTAGATCATTATCCGGGACTTGCCAACAGGGTTCCACAATCTATGCTCGCTTCTTATCTTGGAATTACCCCTTCGTCTTTAAGCCGTATCAGGAGAAGTATTGTATAAAAAATCAATAGGGACAGGTTTTAGCATAAACAAAATTTCCACCAGCTTCAGCCGAAAGTACATCTGTTTAAAGATCAGGTTCTCATCGTCATCAATACTTTTTACATTATACATTAATACACTATACAAAAAAAAGAATTCCTTTTTGCCAAATGACAATGGCCTCATTTCCAAACCATCATAGCTTTGCATCATAAAATTTAAATATATGGACATTGTATTAGGCCTGCAGTGGGGCGATGAAGGTAAAGGAAAATTTATTGATCTCATCAGCGAAGATTATCACATGACGGCCCGTTTTAATGGCGGCGCTAATGCCGGACACAGTATAGAACGAAACGGTAAGAGAATCACTTTAAAATCGCTTCCTTCCGGGATTTTTATGAAAGGCGTTCAGAATGTCATAGGAACAGGAACGGTACTGGATCCGGTAAGCCTGAGAAAAGAAATTTTACATCTTAAACAGTTTGACGAAACGATTGATCCTGAAAACAGTCTGATGATTTCTAAAAAGGCACACCTCGTTCTTCCTACTCATAGACTTTTGGATTGCTTTATGGAAGACAATCCTGATTATACCACCATTGGAACAACGAGAAACGGGATTGCACAGGCGTATTCCAATAAGATCTTAAGACAGAATCTGAGGGTTGGCGATATAGATTCTCCGGATTTTAGCAACAAAGTAGAGCAAATTTTAGAAAGAGATTACAGGCTTCTTGCCGGAGGAGATATGGTGCTTCCTTCATTAGAGAAAATCAGCAGTGAGTTTTTTGAAGCGATAGATTTTCTGAAAAAATTCACCCGTACCGAAACAGAGCTGGTGCTGAATACAGCTTTATCAGAGGGGAAAAAAATTCTTGCAGAAGGATCACAGGCAGCGATGCTGGATATAGATCACGGTACATATCCTTATGTAACTTCCTCATCTACCACAGCGGCAGGAGCATGTGTTGGACTGGGTGTCTCACCTAAGAAAGTCGGTGAGATATTCGGGATTGCAAAAGCATATTGCACAAGGGTAGGGAATGGCATGTTTCCTACAGAAATTTTTGACAGTTTGAGTGAAGAGATCAGACAAAAGGGAAATGAATTCGGCTCCAATACAGGGCGCCCCAGAAGAATCGGATGGCTGGATCTTCCGGCTTTACGATATGCGATTATGATCACTGGAGTTACTCAGGTTATTCTGACTAAAGCCGATGTTTTAAGCGGAATGGAATCCGTGGCCGTCTGTACCCATTATGAGCTTGAAGATGGGAATATGGCCCGAACTTCAGGAACGCTTCCTGATAATGCCCGTCCGGTTTTAAAACAGATGAAAGGCTGGGAAGGAGATATTACCGCTATTCAGGGTTCTTCCAACCTACCCGAAGAATTGAAAGCTTTTCTTTCTTTTCTGAATGATGAACTGGGTGTTCCCATTACTTATCTTTCTACGGGACCTGGAAGAGATGAGATATTGAAATTAAACAGTAAATAATTATAAAACAAAAGAGGTTAAGGAAAATAAATTCCCTAACCTCTTTATCTGGATAAAAAAAATATATTAATTAACTTTTGTAAGTTTAAAACGTTGCTTTGTAGGCGGCTGAACCGTTTGATCCGTACTGCCGATTACAATAGGAGTAAGGTTAGCGGTTAGACCACCCTTCACTTCTAATCTTAGCGATGGTGCATTCTTAGGTGCGAAGCCAAAACCATTATTTCCCAGGTTAAATAATAACCATTTCTGAGCATCGGTATTGGCATTAGATCTTATCTCTACAGCTGTTCCATTCGCTGTTCCGCTACTTTTTACAGTTAAAACCTTTGTAGGATCCAAAGTAGATTTGATGATATAATACCCATGATCTGATTTAGTGAAAGTAAATCTCTGGTTATTTCCTGTAGAGGCTGAATTCAGAACCACGGTTGTACCATCTGTAGTGGAGCTTCCGGAAATATCTAAATTTTTATCATTCGCTAGAGAGGTTGTAAAAGTATAAGTTCCGTTGACTGCAGAAGTCGCGTTAACAGGACCGTACAAATGGTTAATTCCCGCATAGTCACCTGCAGATAATCCTGTTCTTTGTTTGGTAAAAGTAGAACCATCCAGTTTAGTCATTACAGGCTGGCTTGAGTTTATAGCAAAGTCAGTAGACTGATACATCATCACTGAACCGAAATCAAATGCACCATGTCCCGCATAATCATTGTAAAGGTTGAAGTTATGACGGCTTCCTTCTACCGCCCTGTTTACATCTACAATAATATACTGATCTCTGTCCGGACGACACTGTTCATGCATGATTCCCATAGAGTGCATCACTTCATGGGCAATAATGGCCGGATAGGTAATATTATAGATTTTAATACCATTCACCCTGTTTTGTTGCCATCCAAGCGGAGAGCTGTTACCTGTAGAGTAGGTAAAGGTGATATATTCTGTCTGGTTGGTACGTTGAACAAACTGAACACTGGTTTGAGAAGAAATCATATCAAACGCTTTGTTGATGTTGGTAAGAAACGTATTGTAGTTCTGAGTACTCAGTGTTCCCTGGCTGGGTAATGTATAATAGACTGTTGCGCTTGGCCATGTCTTGATAAAGGAGCTTACAATGGTACTTTTCTCCGATGTTGACAGTTCGGAATTGGCCTGCATCTTTAATTTGTTAAACTGTTCAGATGAAATCGTAATGTCATCTGCATAAAAATATTCACCATTGACTTCATTGACATACGTGTAAGTTCCGTTGATTAATAATTTGTGAACCGTCGTATTATCCAGCTTAGCCGTTGTATGATCCATTGGATTGGCTTGGGCATTTTCAATATCCGACCTACAAGAATTCAGTGCCAGGACAAGGCACCCCGATAAGAGTAATAGTTTGCTTTTCATATGATTTAAATATTGGTGTATTGGTATTTTTTTTCAAATATGAACAATGATGTTGTCATCATATTCGCATAAGAATTATAAATGTACTAATAAAACCTGTATTTAAACATAACATAATATAATAGTTGTTTTACTATTTATTTTGTTGAATTGTTTATTTATTTCGTTAATAAATTTATTTCTTGTGATTTTTTACCATTAAACTGCGATTTTAGTTATTTCACATATTTTTGATATAATAACCGAAATGATCCGATGTTATACAAAAACAGAATTAAATAGAATATTATTACAATTTTAGACCTAAAAAAAGCGGAGAAAAATCTCCGCTTTCAGTTTATGCTTTTAAGTTCAGTTGTATTTCCAGTTCATCCAGCTGTGCATCGGCGATAGATGCCGGCGCATCGATCATCACGTCACGCCCTGAATTATTCTTAGGGAATGCGATATAATCCCTGATCACTTCGTTTCCGTCGAGAATAGCCACCAAACGGTCAAATCCGAAAGCTAATCCACCATGAGGCGGTGCTCCGTATTTAAAGGCATTCATCAGGAATCCGAACTGAGCTTTCGCTTCTTCTTTTGTAAATCCTAAAAGGTCAAACATTTTAGACTGAAGATCTTTATCGAAAATTCTGATAGAACCTCCACCGATCTCGTTTCCGTTAAGAACCATATCATAAGCATTGGCTCTTGCTTTGCCCGGATCTGTTTCCAGTAAGTGGATATCTTCAGGCTTAGGAGAGGTGAAAGGGTGGTGCATTGCGTGGTAACGTCCGCTTTCTTCATCGAATTCCAATAATGGGAAGTCTACTACCCAAAGCGGTGCAAATACATCTCCTTTTCTCAGTCCCAAACGGTTTCCAAGTTCCATTCTTAAGGCGGAAAGCTGAGCTCTTACTTTATGTTCGTTTCCGGATAAGATCAGCATTAAGTCACCTTCTTTAGCTCCGAATTTTTCAATGATCTTCGCCAGATCTTCCTCGTTGTAGAATTTGTTGACAGATGAGGTTTTCACACCATCATTCTGGAATTTAGCCCAAACCATGCCGGATGCTCCGATCTGAGGACGTTTTACCCATTCTACCAATTCATCGATCTGCTTTCTTGTATAATCTGCACATCCTGCTACATTGATTCCGATCACCAATTCAGCGTCGTCAAATATTTTGAAATCTTTTCCTTTGACAAGCTCGTTAAGTTCCACGAACTCCATTCCGAAACGGATATCCGGTTTGTCGTTTCCGTATTTTCTCATCGCATCTGCGAAAGTCATTCTAGGGAAAGCACCGAATTCCTGTCCTGTAATATCTTTGATCAGAGTTTTCGTCATGCCTTCAAAGACATTCATAATGTCTTCCTGCTCTACGAAAGCCATCTCACAGTCAATTTGTGTAAATTCCGGCTGTCTGTCCGCTCTTAAATCTTCATCACGGAAACATTTTACGATCTGGAAATATTTATCCATTCCACCTACCATCAGAAGCTGCTTGAACGTCTGTGGCGATTGTGGAAGTGCATAAAACTGTCCCGGATTCATTCTGCTTGGTACCACAAAGTCTCTTGCCCCTTCCGGTGTAGATTTGATTAAAACCGGAGTTTCCACTTCGATAAATCCTTCGTCTGAAAGATAATTTCTCACCTTCTGCGCCATTTTATGACGGAAAATCAGTTTATCTCTTACTGGTGCTCTTCTGATATCCAGGTAACGGTATTTCATTCTTAATTCTTCACCGCCATCTGTTTCATCTTCAATAGTGAAAGGAGGAAGTTGAGACTCATTAAGAACGGCCAGTTTTTCAACTAAAATTTCAATTTCTCCCGTAGGAATATTGGGATTTTTGCTTACTCTTTCGATTACTTTTCCTGTTACCTGAATCACGAATTCGCGTCCCAGTTTTTTAGCTTCTTCCATCAATTGTGCAGAAGAACGGTCCTGGTCAAAAACCAGTTGGGTAATTCCGTAACGATCTCGAAGATCTATCCAAATCATAAATCCTTTATCACGGATAGTCTGTACCCATCCGGAAAGTGTAACTTCTTCATTAAGATTTTTCAGAGATAATTCTCCGTTCGTGTGTGATCGAAACATAATTATTTGTTTAAGGTTCAATGTTTAAGATATAAGGTTAAGCTTTCTGATCGTGAAATTCTCAACCCTAATTTCCGGATGCAAAGATAAGATTTTTGCAGGTTCTGTAAACAAAAAAAACTTCCTTTCGGAAGTCTTGTATATTATTTAAGGGCTTTTTAATTATTGGTAGCGCCTTTTTGTATCAATAGCTGTGCGGTTTCTTCTTTATTTCCCAATTTAGCCCATGAAAGCGGAGTTTTACTATTACACTCTTTATTTACATCTGCTTTATTTTCCAAAAGATATTTTATAATATTATTTCTGCCATAAAGAGAGCTGAAACCCAATGCACTGAACATTTCATCTTTAAGAGCAAAGCATTTGTTGTAATCTGCTTTTGAAAAATTCTTTTTAAATGAAGTAACGTTGTCAGATTGAATAGCCTGCATCTGAGCTGAGCTAAGTGACTGAGCAGAAAGCATACCGGCAGATGCCGAAATGGTAAGTATAAAAACAGTAGAGATTATTTTTTTCATAAGATTCATTTTAAGAATATACAAATCTAAATTATTTTTTTGATATGAGTAACTAAATTTTTATAAGAATTGAATTTGTATTTTTGATAATCAGATAATTATTGATTAGGAAATGACTAGATATATAGATTTTTTGAAAAAAGCATTCAGCGGTGAAGAGGTGGATTATACCAAAATAACGATCAGAAGCGCTGTACTTCTTCTGGCCGTCCCGATGATGCTGGAAATGGCTATGGAATCCGTTTTTGCATTGGTAGACCTGTATTTTGTAGGGCATCTGAAGGAAAGCGGATATGCCATCCAGACGGTAGGTTTGACAGAATCGGTGCTTTCTGTGATGTATTCTATTGCGATAGGGATGAGTATGGCGGCAACAGCTTTGGTGGCCCGGCGGATTGGAGAGAAGAACCCGGAGCAGGCTTCCAGAAGTGCTGCACAGGTCTTGCTCGTTTCATTTGTCATTACTTTTTTGCTGAGTTTATTGGGAGTCATCTATGCAGAAGAAATTTTGATTCTGATGGGTTCAAAGCCTGAAGCTGCGGCTTACGGAAAAGATTTCACGAGGATCATGATGGGAAGCAGTGTTATTATTATGCTTTTATTTTTGATCAACGGAATCTTCAGAGGAGCAGGAAATGCAGCCATTGCAATGAAATCTCTATGGATCGCCAATATTGTGAATATTATTCTTTGCCCTGTCCTGATTAAAGGTTTTGGACCTATTCCTGCTATGGGGCTTACCGGAGCTGCTTTGGCAACTACCATAGGGAGAAGTATCGGGGTGGTTTATCAGCTGTATCACCTTTTGGTTGCGGATACCCAGATTCGTATTGCACTACATTATTTTACTCCGGATTTCAAACAGATTAAATCCATTGTAAAAATAGCAACACCCGGGATTTTCCAATTCGTGATCGCATCATGCAGCTGGATCTTTCTGGCCCAACTGGTAGCAACTACCGGTGGAGAGAATGCTTCCGCAGGATATCAGACGGCTTTGAGACTAATGATGTTCTTTATGCTTCCTGCCTGGGGATTGAGCAATGCCGCGTCTACGCTGGTAGGGCAGAATATGGGTGCTAATGAAATGCTGAGAGCAGAACAGTCGGTGATGAAAACCGTAAAATATAATGTGATCTTCATGCTGGCGGTAAGTTTAATATTTTTCCTGCTTGGAGATTTTCTGGTAGGATTTTTTACGCAAGAAGTCCATATCAAGCAGTTTGCTAAAAATGCACTGCAAATTATGAGTGTAGGATTTATTTTCTATGGAATAGGGATGGTGCTGATCAATGCTTTTAACGGGGCAGGAGATACCTGGACACCTACCTGGGTGAATTTTTTCGGGTTCTGGCTGTTTCAGATTCCGCTGGCTTATTTTCTTTCAAAACATTTCGGAATGGGACCTAAAGGAGTTTTTATCTCCATTCCGGCTGCAGAAACTTTGATTACCATTGTGGCTTTTATCCTGTTTAAAAAAGGGAAATGGAAGACTGTGAAAGTATAATGGGTGAGAAATTGAAAGAGGGAGAAGCTCATGTTTGCGACCTCAATAACTTCCCTCTTCCAGCCTCAAACTTCCTTTCTTGTGTCTATATTTTATAAAAATTTTAACAGCCTTAATTTTTGATTGTAAGCCATATTCCCTAATTTAGTATTTAATCAATAAAACATTTATCATTATGGGAAAAGGAGACAAAAAATCAAGAAGAGGCAAGATCAATTCTGGAAGTTATGGTAAAAGAAGACCTAGAAAAGGTTCTAAGTCCGTTGGTTCCTCTGAAACTAAAGCAAAAAGCTAAAAATAAAAAAGGCTGAAGATCAATCTTCAGCCTTTTTTGATATACAAAATTAAATTATTTTCCTCCTAAAATATTACCAAGGATGCTTCCTAATCCACCTCCCTGCTGCTGTTGCTGTCCTCCGCCACCGCCGAGTACACTTCCTAAAATATCATTAAGCGGATTTCCTCCGGACTGCGATTGGCCGCTTCCCAAAACACTTCCCAAGATATCATTCAATGGACTTGACTGTTGCGTCTGAGCCTGGCTGGATGCATTTCCAAGAATGCCTCCCAAAAGATCTCCTAAACCTCCTGCTCCTACATTATTCTGTTGTTTCTCTTTACCGATATATCCCATGATCACCGGAGCCAGCATGGCTAAAATAGGTCCGATTTTATCGATGGAGATTCCTGTATTCTGAGAAAGTTGATTTTCTACATTGCTTTTCTGCCCTCCGAAAACGTGGTCAAGGATGGATCCTCCTTCAGCCTGTCTTGCTTCAGCCTGTGATGCGTCATCAAGAATACTTCCGTCGTGGTCTTTATCTAGGGCATTGTTTAAGGCTTCTGCTTCGTTGGAATCCTGAGATTTGTTTCTTAGGTAAGAAATTACCAAAGGGGCTGCTACAGCCAATAAGGCAATAATCTGGTTTCTGCTGATCCCGAATTTGTTTTCTGCCTGTTCAGCAACCTGGTTGCTGGTGTTACCTGTAAGTAGGTCAATTAAACTCATAGTTTGTGTTTATTTTAAAGTATTAAGTACATCAAAGTTATCAAAAAATGTGACTCACAAAATCTTTTCACTTCACAATTATTGTTAAAGTTTTTTAATCTCCTCCTCAGTATATCCCTTGCTTTTCATCAGCTTTATGTATTCTACGGCACTTACGGTCATCCAGTTAATAGGTTCCGGTGCGGTCTTTTTATCAATCGTGAACTCCAGGATGCCTTCGTTATTGTTCATCCACGGAAGCATATAATAATTCAGCCCTCCTTTATACTTTTTGAAACTGTGAAATGTTTTTCCTTTTTCTGTCTGCAAAACGGTTTTGTAAATGATGAAATACCCCAGTGGAATAAAAAGGCATGCCCATGAAAGTTTTTTGAGGACAGCGTATTTTGGATGAGTCAATCCATATCCCACAGACAGTGCAAAGATGACATTGAAAGGAAGGAAGAAAACATAATTGTCCGAAACGGCATAAAATGTTGAAAATCCGTATACACAAAGGGATCCGGCGAGAAAAACAAAAAACATTTTTCTATTGGAATTGTACAGAAATACGGCCCCTATCACTCCGAAAAAAGTAAATATATTGAAATTGTAAATAAGGTAAACAAAAGACTGAAAGAAATCTTTTATATACTGCGTAAAAGTCTTTCTGAAAGATTCTTCCACCCAGTTTCCCTGATCGGAGCTGTATGGTGATTTGAAAGGAAGCCCCTGAGACATATTCAGTACGAATAATGACGCGAACAGCAGTCCGAAAATCAATAAGGATGAATAGGCATATTTTTTTTCACTTTTAAAATAAAAAAGGAAAACCAAAAACGCAGGAATCAGTAAAATATTCTGGATATGAACCCAAAGGCTGATGCCAAAAAAGATGCCGGCCCATACGATATACTGTTTTTTATGTTCTGTAAAAGTCTTGATCACTGCAAAGAAAAAAAGGCTTACCCATAAGGTATTGTAGGTATAAACTTCTACTATTTCTGCATTTCTCCAGAACGAGAAACTGAATCCAAACACAAAAGCTGCTGTGATAGAAACCCATTCTGTTCTGGTAATACTTTTAACTGTAAGATAGATCACAGAAACCGTTGCTGCGCCTGAAAGAACGATGAGTAAACGACTGGCATCTATACCATTAAGACTAAATATATTTTTAATTAATATGACAGTATTAATATATAGAAAATGAGAAGTTGCCGTAGCTGTTGTGATGAATGTACCCTTTTCAGCATCCAAAACAAAACCAACGCAGTCTGCAAAAGGAATTTTTGTAAAACTTCCGGCGTAGTACACTGCCAGGCAAATGAAGAATAGAAATAAGGCGGATAAATATCGCTTCATATTAATTCTTTACAATAGGAACAAAGGAGCACGCTTCACCAAACATTAGAGATTTTACTATGGGTTTTAGTTGCTCAACCAGTTCTATATAAGCATTTTCAGGGATTTCTTTATCCGAACAGCCCTTTACCAGAACTCTTTTTCCTCTCATATCTTCAAAATCATGAGTCTGAATAACGTTATGCATAATGATCACTTCCAGATCTTCACGATTCCCGAAAATGATTTTTTTAGCCACATCAGTAAGCTTGGCTGTCAGGACAAAATAAGCCCACAATGGAACAATCGTATCCACAGAATTGTAAATATAGATGTAAGTGTCTTTGTATTCTTCAGGATTTATAGCATCTACTTTCTCCCTGAAGTCTTTTTCCTTCAGGATCATTTCCTGGAAAAGAAAATCCTTAAGGTCAATACCCTTTCTTATCCCCTTAGGAATCAGAGTGGATAAGTCAAAATTCACAAGGCCGCTTTCGGCAACTTTATTTCGGATTTCAAATTCTTCTGACATTTTTTATCATTATCTTTGGACAAATTTACAAATTAAGATCATGTAAACCTTAATTTGTTCTCTATCCTTACCATAGAAACCTCCCATCATTCGAAATCAGTTTGTATAGCGAAATCAGGGAAGGTTTGTGATGGTTATAAAAACAAATAAAAGATTTCGGAAGAAATGAAATATTACATTATTGCAGGAGAAGCCTCCGGTGATCTGCATGGAAGCAATTTAATGAAAGCCCTTTTACAGAAAGATCCGCAGGCGGAAATCAGATTCTGGGGCGGAGATCTTATGACAGCACAGGGTGGTACACTGGTAAAACATTACCGTGATCTTGCATTTATGGGATTCCTGGAAGTGGCGATGAATCTGAGGACCATTCTGAACAATATCAAATTCTGTAAAGAGGACATCAGAAATAATAAACCGGACGTTTTAATCCTGATCGATTATCCCGGATTTAATCTGAGAATTGCCCGTTTTGCAAAAGAACTGGGAATCAAAGTGGTGTATTACATCTCTCCACAGCTTTGGGCGTGGAAAGAAGGCCGCGTAGAGATCATTAAAAAATATGTGGATGAAATGATGGTCATTCTTCCTTTCGAAGAAGATTTTTATAAAAAACATGGGGTTCATTCTCATTTTGTGGGGCATCCGTTGTTAGATGCTATCTCCAGCCTGGAAGAAATCAGCCCGGAAGCATTTAAAAAAGAAAACGGACTGAACGAAAAGGAAATCATAGCCCTTCTTCCCGGTTCCAGAAAACAGGAAGTGGAAAAGATGCTTGAAATCATGCTTTCCGTAAGACCTCATTTTAAAAACTACCAGTTTGTGATTGCAGGCGCACCCAGCCTTCCGAAGGAGTTTTATCAGAAATATGTGGATGACAATGTATATTTTGTTTCCAACAGAACCTATGATCTGCTGCGATGTTCAAAAGCTGCGCTTGTCACTTCAGGAACAGCAACGCTGGAAACGGCCTTGCTGAATGTCCCGGAAGTAGTCTGCTACCGTGGAAGTAAAATTTCATACGCCATCGCAAAAAGGCTGGTGAAAAACATCAAATATATTTCTCTGGTTAATCTGATTATGGATAGAGAGGTAGTAAAGGAATTGATCCAGACTGATCTGAATACCAAAAATCTGGTAGAAGAACTGAATACAATGATAGAAGGCGAAAAAAGAAACAAGGTTCTGGCAGACTACAGTCTTTTAAGAGAGAAACTCGGCGGAAAAGGAGCCAGTGAGAAAGCTGCTGAAGTGATTTTAAGTGTTTAAAAAATAGATAAGACTGTAGAAAAAATCCATGGTTTTTAGATCAGGTGAAATTTATTTTATCGGATAAATTTTTTCTTTTAAAATTTTAATTAAAAATAAGTCTGCATTGGCAGATGTTTTCCAAATATAAAAGCTGTCTCATAAGAGCGGCTTTCTTTTTTGCTTAAATGTAATTTCGTAGTAAATAATCAAGCCGTCAGTTAGTCATTTTGAAGAAGATAGTGTTGGAATTCTGCAAAATCTGTGTTAGTAAAGAATCAGATAAATTAATATTTTTTGATCATCAAGCATGATATCAGTTGAACAAACAGCCACTTCTTATTCTGACCCTATGTTTTATCCTCGGAATCTTTTTTCAGGACGAATTGGTATTGGATAAAATCTTGATTTACATTATTTCTGCTGGCTGCTTATTGATCCTCGTTTTATCTCTTTTTCATTCTTATTTTCTGCATAAAACAAGAGCTTTTCTTCTTTGGCTGATGTTTTTCGGAGCAGGAGTTATTCTTCATTTTCTCAGTACTTTTTCATCTGACCATTCTTCAGTTCCTCAAAACGGAATGATCACTTTTAAGATCTCGAAGAAATTAAATTCTACAGAGAAATATAAAAAATATGAAGCTCTTGTTTCTACAGGAAAAGAAAATTTTAATGCTGTTCTGTATCTCCCGAAAATAGATAAAGAACTGGATTTTAAACATTATTATAAAGCAGATGCCTATCTCTCAAAGCCGAGGTCGCCACAATATGATTTTCAGTTTGATTATGCCGGGTATTTAAAAAGAAAAAAGATTGAATACCAATGCTACCTCTCAAAAGGAATTTCCTCCGTCAAAAGAAATGATCTGACCTTTAATGAAAGGATTCAGCAGCATCGTTTTAAAATACTACGGAAGATCGACCACACGGAAATGTCACCCAAAACCAGAGAGTTTTTAAAAGGAATTATCCTGGCCGACCGAACGGAAACAGATCCGGAAACCGTGCAGGACTTTAACAGGTCCGGAATGGTTCACTTGCTTGCTATTTCAGGAACACATATCGTGGTCATTTTTGGAATATTTTACTTTCTTTTAACCAGATTCAGTCCGGTAAGGTTCAGGAAATATGCAATCATTTCCAGTATTTCATCCATCTGGGTGTTTGCTGCATTTATTGAATTCGGGAATTCTGTGATGCGCTCCTGCATTATGCTGACAATCTATTTTGTGTATGTACTTTTGCAGAGGAAACCTGATTTACTTCACTCACTGTCTTTGTCAGCAATGATTATTCTGGTTGCAGATACACAGCAAATCTTTGACGTAGGTTTTCAGCTTAGCTTTCTGGCCGTTTTAGGAATCTACTGGCTGAATCAGCCACTTTTGAAATACTTTCCCAAACCGGATGGCTACTTTAAAAAGCTCTTCTTTAATATGGTAACGATATCACTTTCTGCACAACTCGCGACACTTCCGTTGGTTCTGTACTATTTTCATCAGTTTTCACTGGTTTCTATTCCTGCGAATATCCTGATTGTCCCGTTTTCAGAGCTGATTATTGTCTTTTCATTTTTGATGACGATTCTTATTGGTCTGCAGGTAAATTTTAGTTTAATCAATGCCATTTACGATGGTTCAATTCAGATTTTACTAAAACTGATCCACTGGTTTGCGGAAACGGATTTGCTCTTTTTTTCCAATATTCCGATGAATATTGCTGAGGTTTTGATTTTATTTGCTGTGGTTTATTGGCTGAGACCATTGCTTTTAAAAATTAATTTTAAAAATTCAATGAAACTTGTAAAAATTGTTCTCCTCTTTTTTATCCTCAGAATCACCTTTACTATTTTTGAAAACAGGAAGAATGAGCTCCTTATTCATGATTTTAATACAACCAAAGTACTGTCCGTAAAGAAGGGAAACAAAGTCTGTTTCTGGACGATTGAAAATTCGGATGAAAAGCAGTTAATGAGTTTTATAGCAGCTCCTTATTGTGCTTCAAGACGTATCCGCAACGTGGAAATTAAGACTTTTCCAAAAGCAGCCCAAAAAGTGGTTTTTAATGGCAAAATATATGATTTAAAATAATAATTGGTATTTTGCATTTTATCCTCACACAATGCCTTAGATTCTTATTTAGAAAGATTACAAACTGGCTAATTGTGAGATTTCTCACTTCCCGATATTGTTAACATTTCTTAATTTTGTGGGAAATTCAAATTTAAACTTATATGGCAGGTTTAACGAGTTCTACGATAGGTAGAAAATATGCGATGGCATTATCAGCTATGTTTTTGCTGATCTTTCTTATACTGCATTTGACGACCAATTTGTTATCAGTCCTGAATCGTGATGCATTCAATACAGCATCAGATTTTATGGGCTATAATCCTTTTGTGCAGTTCTTAATGCAGCCTGTTCTTGGTTTTGCAGTTCTTTTCCATTTCATCATGGGATTTGTACTCGAAATTAAGAACAATAAAGCGCGTCCGGTAAAGTACGCTTCAAACAACCCTTCTGTGAACTCTTCATGGATGTCCCGAAATATGATTATTTCAGGAGCCGTTGTTTTGGCTTTCCTTGCGCTTCACTTATATGATTTCTGGCTACATGAAATCAACTACAAGTATGTGGAAGGAATTGCTCCTGATGCGGAACGTTTCTGGCCGGAGTTACATGAGAAGTTTGCAGACCTTTGGAGAGTAGCACTATACGTGATCTCTTTCGTTTTGCTTGGACTGCATTTGGCTCACGGTTTCCAATCTTCGTTCCAGTCTATTGGTGCCAGACATCCGAAATATACTCCGGTAATTAAAGCTTTTGGAAAATGGTATTCAATCCTTATTCCTGCAGGTTTTATTTTTATTGCAATTTTTCACTTCGTAACTCAATAATATCAATATACCAATATGAGTAAATTAGATTCAAAAATTCCGGCTGGTCCTTTAAAGGATAAATGGAAGCATCATAAAGACCATATGAACCTTGTTGCACCAAACAACAGAGATAAGATTGATATTATTGTTGTAGGTACAGGTTTGGCAGGAGGTTCTGCTGCAGCTACACTGGCTGAGCAGGGATATAATGTAAAAGCATTCTGCTACCAGGATTCTCCAAGAAGAGCACACTCAATTGCTGCACAGGGAGGTATCAACGCCGCTAAGAACTATCAGGGTGACGGTGACTCTACGTACAGATTATTCTATGACACCATCAAAGGTGGTGACTACAGAGCAAGAGAGGCTAACGTTTACAGACTGGCTGAAGTTTCTGCTAATATCATCGACCAGTGTGTTTCTCAGGGAGTACCTTTCGGAAGAGATTACGGCGGTCAGTTAGATAACCGTTCATTTGGTGGGGTTCAGGTAAAAAGAACATTCTACGCAAAAGGACAGACAGGACAGCAGTTATTGCTAGGTGCCTATTCTTCAATGAGCCGTCAGATCGGTAAAGGAAGAATCAAGATGTACAACCGTCATGAAATGCTTGATCTTGTTATTGTAGACGGAAAAGCAAGAGGGATCATCGCAAGAAACCTTGTAACAGGTGAGATCGAAAGACATTCTGCTCATGCAGTAGTTATTGCTTCCGGAGGTTACGGAAACGTATATTTCCTTTCTACCAATGCGATGGGATCCAACGTTTCTGCAGCATGGAAGATTCACAAAAAAGGAGCGTACTTCGCAAACCCTTGTTATGTACAGATTCACCCGACTTGTATTCCGGTTCACGGAACACAGCAGTCTAAACTGACTTTGATGTCTGAATCTCTTAGAAACTCAGGAAGAATTTGGGTTCCTAAGAAAATTGAAGATTCTGTAGCCATCAGAGAAGGTAAATTAAGACCTGAAAATATTAAAGAAGAAGATAGAGATTATTATTTGGAAAGAAGATATCCTGCATTCGGAAACTTAGTGCCTAGAGACGTTGCGTCCAGAGCTGGTAAAGAAAGATGTGATGCTGGTTTCGGAATCGAGAATAATGATACTAAAGAAGGTGTTTACTTAGATTTCTCTACAGAGATTATCAAAAAAGGTAAAGAAGCCGCTATCGAAAAACATATTCACAATCCTACAGATCAGCAGATCTATGATTTAGGAAAAGCTTGGATTGAGGAGAAATACGGTAACTTATTCGTAATGTACGAAAAGATTACAGCCGATGATCCTTATAAAACTCCAATGAAGATCTATCCTGCAGTTCACTACACGATGGGTGGTGTTTGGGTTGATTATAACTTACAGTCTACAATCCCTGGATGTTTCGTAATCGGTGAAGCTAACTTCTCAGACCACGGAGCTAACAGATTGGGAGCTTCTGCTTTGATGCAAGGTTTGGCAGACGGATATTTCGTACTTCCTTACACGATTGCAGATTATCTTTCTGCAGACATCAGAACAGGAACAATTCCTACAAACTCTGCAGATTTTGATCAGGCTGAAAAAGGAATTAAAGATAAAGTAGATTTCTTCTTAAATAATAAAGGAACTCATTCAGTAGATCATTTCCACAAAAAATTAGGACACATCATGTGGAATAAGGTTGGAATGGGAAGAACTCCTGAAGGTTTGAAAGAAGCTATTGCTGAAATCGCTCAGGTGAAAAAAGAATTCTGGGCAGACGTGAAAGTTCCCGGTGATGCCGATGGAATGAATACTGAACTTGAAAAAGCTTTCAGAGTGGCAGATTTCATCGAGCTTGGACAATTGATGGCTATTGATGCTCTACACAGAAACGAATCTTGTGGAGGACACTTCAGAGAAGATCATGCTACTTCAGAAGGGGAAGCAGAAAGAGATGATGTTAACTTCAAATATGTGGGAGCTTGGGAATATCAAACAGATGATATCACCACTGAAGTTCTGCACAAAGAAGATCTGATCTACGAAAACATTGAAGTTAAAGCAAGAAGTTACAAATAATCTCCAACCTATAAATAAATAATTATGAGTGCAAAAAAAGGCCTTCATCTTACCCTAAAAATTTGGAGACAAAAAAATAGCAAAACTAAAGGTCAGTTTGAGACCTACAAAATATCAGATGTTTCTACAGATTCTTCTTTCTTGGAAATGTTAGATATTTTGAACGAAAATATTATTAACGAGGGAAAAGAACCTATCGCTTTCGATCACGACTGTCGTGAAGGAATCTGCGGGATGTGTTCTCTTTACATCAATGGTAGAGCGCACGGTCCGGATACGGGTATCACGACTTGTCAGCTTCACATGAGAATGTTCAAAGACGGTGAAACCATCGTTATTGAGCCTTGGAGAAGTGCTGCTTTCCCGGTTATTAAAGATTTAATGGTAGACAGAAGCGCATTCGATAGAGTAATGGCTGCAGGTGGTTTCATTTCGGTGAACACTTCAGGAAATACTTTGGACGCTAATGCAATTCCGGTTCCTAAAGAAGATGCAGACAAAGCAATGGATGCTGCGGCATGTATCGGATGTGGTGCTTGTGTCGCTACTTGTAAAAACGGATCTGCAATGCTATTCGTTGGAGCAAAAGTTTCTCAGTATGCTCTTTTACCTCAGGGTAGAGTAGAAGCGAGCAGAAGAGTTCTGAACATGGTAAAAGCTATGGACGAAGAAGGATTCGGAAACTGTTCAAATACAGGTGCTTGTGAAGTAGAATGTCCGAAAGGAATTTCTCTTGAAAACATCGCCAGAATGAACAGAGAATATATGGCTGCTATGGTAGACAAAGGATAGAATCTATTCGAAATATATATAAAAATCGTCTTCATTATGGAGACGATTTTTTTTATACTATGCTTTTAGTTGTTAAAATTTGTTAAGTTGTTGAGTACATAAGACATTCTTTATTTAATAAGTCTATATTTGGTGAACACTATTTACGAAAAGAGAAGCAATCCTCATTCATAGATTTTTGTCGAGAAGTAAAAATCTAAGCAGGTAAAATGGCTTCAAAGGCCCTCTCCATAGGATTTCATAAAATTTTCAAAAAAAATAAATAGTGTTAATCAACAAGCCGTAAAAAACGTATTTTTGTGTAATATTAAAATTGAAATGAAAAAATATCTTTTATTGTTTATCATCACAGTATTTGTGATGTCTTGTTCAAAAAAAGTTGAAGTAAAAGGAAAGATTGCCGGAAGTTCACCGCTCGAAAGAATTGAATTCGTTGAAGCTTCTGGTGTAGCAACACTTCCACTTGTTAATATAGGTTTAGATAAAAATGGAAACTTTACAGGAAGCTTTGATGCTCCTAAAGACGGAATGTATGTGATCAACTATGCAGGAAGACAAAATCTGATTTATCTAGAAGGCGGACAGAAATTAAACATTTCTGGAAACTCAATGACCTTTCCAAATGAATTCGTAGTTACAGGAGACGCTAAGAAAAATAATGATTTCCTTCAGGCGAGCCAAAAGTTTTTAGGCGAGTACGGAAGTAAAATCAACATCCAGCAGTTAATGTCAGGTGACGAAAAAACGTTCTTGAAAGGAGCGCAGAAAATCGAAGCTGATATCAACAAAAATGTGGATGATCTTGCTAAGAAAAACAACCCGGGCAAAGGAATGCTTGAGTGGAAAAAGAATGACGTGAAAGTGACTATTCTGAACCTTTTGGCCAACTATGAAATGGCTCAGCGTCAGATGTCAGGAAATCCTTCATTTAAAGTGTCAAAAGCTTTCACGGATTATGAAACTAAATTAGAAGAGAATAAAGACTTAATGGTAAAAACTATCCCATTATACAGACAGTATCTTCTTGTGAAAATGAGTCCGGACTTCCAGAAATTTGCTGAAGCCAAAACGAAAGGAAAAACAGATGTTATCACTTCTGAAGTTTTCGCTCAGTTCCTGAAAGACAGAAAAGAAGTATCGAAGACTGCTAAAGATTATCTTTTGGCATTCGTAGTAGCTCAGGATATTCATCCGGGTGCTCCTGCAAAAAATACCGATAAGATCAAAAAAATCATCGATACAGATATTACTGATGCTGGTATCAAAGCTGACTTAGGTAAAATGCAGATCGCTATCAACGGACTTAAAGTAGGAGAAGTTGCTCCTGAAGGTTCATTGGTAAAAGCAGACGGTAAATCTTACCAGCTTTCTGAAAACAAAGGAAAACCATACATGTTGTTCTTCTATGCATCTTGGAACCCTTACATCAGCGAAGCGACTGTACCGGTATTAAAAGAAGTAGTGAATTTCTACAAATCTAAAATGAACTTTGTTTTTGTCAACGTAGACGATACGAAAGATCAGTTTGTAAAAACAAGCAGCGCATTATTAAAAGGAATTCCTGGAACTAATGTATACGGAGAAAAAGGTTTGGAATCTGATATCGCTAAAAAATATGGCGTGTACGGATTTAAATTACCTTGCTTCATCGTAGTGGATAAAGACGGTAAGATCGCAAGCAGATCTTTTGTAAACTTAGGTGAGCAGGAGGTTGTAACTATCCTTGACAAACTTACAGGTCTTTCTGCACCGAAAGTAGAGCAACAGCCTATGCAGATGCAGCCGGGAATGATGATGGATCCTTCAGGACAACCTGTAAATCCACAGCCCGCTCCTACAAAATAATAAACTTTAATATAGATGGAAACCTTATCTTCGGATAAGGTTTTTTTTTATTGTATTTTTGCAAATTGAAACCGGATGGTTTTCCGGAACATATTAGAAAAAATAGAAATAGAATCAGCGGATGAAACTGGAGAGTTTCGTTCGTAGTTAAAGAAATTGAGTTTACGGATGAGAAAGAAGAAAGATATTATTCTTGAAAATATTAAGCTGTTCGGGGCAGGGGCGAAAGGCGTTGCGATAGGAAGAACAGAAGAAGGTAAAACGGTACTGATCTCTGGAGCCGTTCCCGGAGATGTAGTGAATGCCAGAGTAAAGAAATCCAAGTCCAAATACTACGAAGCGGAAACCGTGGAAGTAGTAGAGCCTTCTCCATACAGAGTGGAAGCCAAATGTATTCATTTCGGAACTTGTGGAGGATGCAAATGGCAGAATATGAGCTATGAAAAACAGCTTGATTTCAAACAGGAAGAAGTATACAATAATATCAAAAGAATCGGCGGAATTGAAGACTTTGAAACCGTTCCGATTTTAGGTGCCGAAGAACAGTATTTCTACAGAAATAAAATGGAGTTTTCTTTCTCCAACGCGAGATGGCTGACCCAATACGAAATAAGCTCTGAAGAGAACTTTGGAAGCAAAGACGCTCTTGGTTTCCATATTCCGGGAATGTGGAGCAAGATCCTGGATCTTAAAGAATGTTTCCTTCAGGAAGAGCCTTCCAATGCGATTCGTCTGGCTGTGAAAAAATTCGGGGTAGACAACGGCCTGGATTTCTTTGATGTGAAAAATCAGGAAGGATTCCTGAGAACGCTGATGATGAGACAGAACTCAAAAGGAGAGTGGATGGTTTTATTCCAGCTGTACAGAGAAGAAAAAGAAAACAGAGAAAAGCTTTTCCAGTTTTTACTTGAAAAATTCCCGCAGATCAAAACGTTGGTGTATGCCATCAATCCAAAACAGAATGATTCCATTTATGATTTAGATGTTAAAATCTATTTCGGAGAAGGATTCCTGATGGAAGAAATGGACGGACTGAAGTTTAAAATCGGACCGAAATCATTCTTTCAGACCAATTACAAACAGGCATTGGAGCTTTACAGAAAAACCCTTGAGTTTGCTGATTTAAAAGGCGATGAAGTAGTATATGATCTATATACAGGGACAGGAACTATTGCCCAGTATGTTGCCAGAAATGCAAAACATGTCATTGGGATAGAATCTGTTCAGGAAGCCATAGACGC
The DNA here is from genome assembly GCF_000737715.1 of Chryseobacterium sp. JM1. Classification (GTDB taxonomy): domain Bacteria; phylum Bacteroidota; class Bacteroidia; order Flavobacteriales; family Weeksellaceae; genus Chryseobacterium. Next base: position 144,967 of record NZ_JPRN01000001.1, read on the forward strand.
TGCCATTGAACATGCTGAATTAAATGGTCTTACCAACACGACTTTCTATTGTGGAGATATGAAAAATGTCTTCAACGATGAATTCCTAGAAAACCACCCGAAAGCAGATGTTTTAATTACCGACCCACCAAGAGACGGAATGCACCAGAAAGTAGTGGAGCAGATTCTGAAACTGGCACCGGAAAAAGTAGTGTATGTAAGCTGTAACTCAGCGACGCAGGCAAGAGATCTGGCTTTGATGAAAGAACATTACACCCTTGTGAAAATACTACCGGTAGATATGTTCCCACAAACGCACCACGTGGAGAATATAGCATTACTAATCAAAAAATAATTACTTAAATTTGAATATATTAATCTGAAAATTTAAATGAAAAGAGTGAAAAACCTGGGTGCCGCTTTCATTGTATTGGTTTTGATGTTGAGTCAGAACGAACTGAAAGGGCAGGAAAAAGATTCTGCAGCGGTAAAAACAGATACTGCAAAAGTAAAAAAAGACGATCCCAAGAAAAAGCCGGTCATAAAATCCTATAAAGAGGTGATTACTGATAAAGCTGTTTCAGACCAGGGCGTTTTCACCGTTCATAAATTGGATGATAAATATTACTTCGAGATTCCTGACAGAATGCTGAAAAAGGAATTTCTTTTAGTAACAAGACTTACAAAAGCTGCTGCCGGCATGCGTTCCGGAAGTACCGGATATGCAGGAGATCAGATCGGCCAGCAGGTAGTGGCTTTTGAAAAAGGTCCCAAAGACAAAATCCTTCTGAGAGCTATTTCTTTTGTAGATTATGCAAAAGATTCCACCTCGGATATGTACAATTCTGTCATCAGAAACAATGTACAGCCTATCATTAAATCCTTTGATGTAAAAACGTACGGAGACAATAAAAAATCTTCAGTCATTGATGTCACGGATCTTCTGAACTCTGATAACGAAACGGTTTCTTTCTCTGTCAATTATAAAGATGCCTTCAAAGTCGGAGCTTTCCAGAAAGATATGTCATTCGTCAACTTTGTAAAATCGTTCCCGAATAATATCGAGATCAATACCACCAAAACTTTCGCCCGTACTTTGGGAAGACCGTTGCCGGGAGCTACTCCTGCCAACACTCCGAAAATAAGCGGAAATTATACAGTAGAGATCAACGCTTCATTTGTTCTTCTTCCGGAAAATAAAATGCAGGCAAGATATTTTGACCCGAGAGTAGGTTATTTCACGGTAGGGTATACAGATTTTGACCTTGATCCTCAGGGTGTAAAAAAGATTTCGCTGGTTAAAAGATGGAGACTGGAGCCAAAACCTCAGGACCTTGAAAAGTACAAAAGAGGAGAACTGGTAGAACCGGCAAAACCAATTGTATTCTATATTGATCCGGCAACCCCAAAAAAATGGGTTCCTTATCTGATTCAGGGAGTGGATGACTGGAAGAAAGCTTTTGAAAAAGCAGGTTTCAAAAATGCCATTTATGCAAAAGTACCGGATTCAAAAGTGGATACGGAATGGAGCCTTGAAGACGCAAGATTTTCTGCCATTGTTTATAAACCTTCAGATGTACCGAATGCTTCCGGACCTTCGATCTCAGATCCTAGAACAGGCGAAATTCTGGAAAGCCATATCAACTGGTATCACAATGTCATGATGCTTCTGAGAAACTGGTATTTTGTGCAGGCTGCACCCAATGATGAAAGAGCACGAAAAATTAAGTTTGATGATAAATTAATGGGTGAGCTGATCCGTTTTGTTTCCTCTCATGAAGTAGGACATACTTTGGGATTAAGACATAACTTCGGTTCAAGTTCTACCGTGCCTGTTGAAAAACTGAGAGATAAAAAATGGCTTGAAAAGAATGGCCACACCCCATCGATCATGGATTATGCAAGATTTAATTATGTGGCACAACCGGAAGATAACATCGGAGATTCAGGAATTATGCCGAGAATCGGAGATTATGATGACTGGGCCATTGAGTGGGGTTACAAAAGATTTTATCAGTACAACACCCCGGATGCAGAAAAAGAATACCTGAATAAATGGGTCATTAAAAATTTAAAAAACGAAAGACTTTGGTTCGGGACAGAATCCAATCCTCTTGATCCGAGATCTCAGAGTGAGCAGGTAGGAGACAATGCCATGATCGCAAGTACCTACGGAATAAAAAACCTGAAGAGAATTGTAGACAATCTTGAAAAGTGGACGGCAAGTCCGAATGAAGATTACGAAAATCTGGGAATGATGTATGATCAGGTAACCGGGCAGTTCAGAAGATATGCCGGTCACGTATCAAAATATATCGGCGGACAGATGGAAACCCCTAAGACCGCTGAACAGTCAGGGCCTGTGTACGAAGCTGTCGCTAAAAAAGATCAGCAGGAAGCGATGAGATTTCTCGAAGAAAACGTTTTCACCACACCACAGTGGCTGATCAAAAAAGAAGTATTTGAGAAGACAGGAAAAACGCCGGTGAAAACCATTGAAGACATTCAGAATGGCGTTCTTTCAAGAATTTTAAGCCCGATTGTTTTACAGAATATGTACCAGATGGAAGCTATTGATCAAAATACCTACACATTGGTTGATCTGTTTTCAGACCTCAATAATTCCATTGTTAAAAAAGCAAATCCGGATGTATACGGAAGAAATGTTCAGAGAAGTTATGTGGATAACCTGATTAAACTTGTTGATGCAAAAAATCCTGATAAATCTGATGTTTCTGCTATTGTAAGAGGAAATCTGATCACAATAAAAAAAGAAATTTCGGCAAAAGCAGATACCAATACAGTAAATAAATACCATTATGAAGATCTTGCTTTCCGAATTGAAAAAGCCTTAGATCCAAAATAAAAAATATGAAATATCTTACATACCTTATAATATTGATAGGCGGTATCTTCATGATCTCATCCTGTGGCGGAGACGATGATATCTGTGAGAGTGGAGAAGGGACACCCCGACTGAAAGTAGCGTTCAAATCTGCAGCAGATGGTAAAACGATGCCTTTGGACTCATTATATGTAGCCGTAGATTATGGTTCCGGAAAGGTGCAGCTGGGTAAGCTTGAGAAGATAGATTCAAGGCTGATCCCGTTAAGGGTAGATGACTCTCCGTATACAGACGTTTATTTCAGGTTAGCAAATAAAGGTTCTGAATCTCACGTACGAATCGGTTATACCACGAAGACTGCCTATGTTTCTCCGGGATGCGGGATCAAAAAAACGTACGAAAATTTAAGTTCGGAATTACAACAATCTAATCCTGTACAGAAAGTAGAAGCAGGGCAAAACCAAATAGTGAATGAAGACAAGATTAATCTTTACCTTCTTTTTTAGCATTTTAGGAATGCTGGGAATGGCTCAGGAAAAAAAGGAAACCAAAGAAACCAAAAAAGTTCAGGAGAAATACAAGCCTAACTTTATGGTGGGCTTTGATGTCCTGAATGCAGGTGTGTCATTTTTCTCAGACAGAGCACTGTATCAGGGATTCATTTCATCCAAGATAAGAGGAAATGTCCATGCAGTTGCCGAAGCCGGCTTCGAGAAAAATGTATACCAGAAGAATGGCTATGATGCAAAAGCAAGCGGTCCATTCGTAAAGCTGGGAGCATTCTATATGCTGGCCAAAGACCCTGAAAATGAATTCAACGGTTTCTATGCCGGAGGTAAAATAGGAGGTGCTTTCTACAATCAGGAGTATATGGCAGTCCCGGTCCGCGGATTTGGGGGTAGTGCATCTTCCGTAGCTTTTCCATCATCATCACAGACCTCTGCATGGCTGGAAGGCACACTGGGAGGAAGAGTACAGTTGTTTGAGTCTAACTTTTATATCGATATCAATCTTCAACCGAAATATTTAGTATATACGTCCAAACAGGATGATATTACACCCATGATTGTCCCTGGATTCGGCAGAAGTTCAGCTAAATTCAATATGGGCTTCGCATGGAATATTGCCTACAAATTTTAAAAAACTGTAAGCATAAAAAAAAATCTCACAGACAATTAATACGGCCTGACAAACGGAGTTTCCGAAAAAATATAAACCTGCAATATATTAATGATTGGAGATTCATATAGAAACTGTTTACTGTAAAATATTCCGGCTACCACCTGTTATACCCAAAGTTGTTCAGGAATTAAAAAACATTTAAATAATATAAAATCCTCAGGCTCTCCTGAGGATTTTATATTTTAATGTATTAAATGTGGAATTATTATAGAATTTTAACAAAAAAATATTTGAATGGATGTATTAATAATGAAAAAATTATTAGATTTGTGTAATTATAAAATTGTTAGCGTATGAATTAAAAAATTATTCTTTTCAATACAGAATATCTGTAAAAAAATGGATGTTTCAAAAAAAACATTTGAACACCAAAAAATAGGAAACACTATACTTACTTACTATTGTTATCACTACTAAACTAAAAAAATATGAGTGGATTTTTACTCTGTAAAATGAGCAGGCCCTTTAGGGTGCTCATAACATTGCTGTGTATGGTCTTCGGGCTATTTTCACAGGCACAAACAGTCACTATTGGTACAGGAACCAGTACTCAGAGATATCCTTTGGCTCCCTATTACGGGCACCAGAGAGATGCTTCACTTTATACTGCAACTGAAATAAACCTTCCGGCAGGCGGAAGTGTCCTGTCAGTAGCATGGAATGCTACAGTAGCTACAACTATAGCTACTCCGGTTAAAATTTATTTAAAAACCGTTCCTGCTGCTACCACTACCATCACGGCACAAAACTGGGCTACGGCTACTACCGGTGCTACCTTAGTGTATGACGGAAACATAGCCAGCATACCTACAGGATGGAATACCGTTACGCTTCAAAACCCTTATTATTATAACGGGGTGGAAAATCTGGTAGTATTGGTTGAAACCAACTACGGAGGAAGTGGAACCGGATCATTGGGTGGAAATTCCTTTACCTATTCCAGTAATACATCAAAACACATGTATATTGAGGCTGACACTACGCCACCTGCGGGTAACGGGACAGTGGATGCCAACAGACCCAATGTTCAGTTAACGTTTGGCCCGCCACCTACTTGTCTGCCACCTATAGGATTAACTCTGGGAGCAATGACAGCAACGACAGCAGCAATCAGCTGGACTGCACCTTCTTCCGCACCGGCAGGAGGATATGATGTATATTACAGTACAACAGCTACAGCACCTACGGCTGCCACTACGCCTTCACAAACGGTTACTACAGGAACAGGGGTGACCCTTTCTCCATTGGTGCCTAGTACAACATACTATGTATGGATAAGATCAAGATGTAGTGCTGCTGACCAAAGTACTTGGATTGGACAGTTAACGGTAACTACACCTCCTTCATGTATGGCCCCGACAGCATTAACTGTAGGAGCCGTTGTGCCTACAAGTGCCAACATCAGCTGGACAGCTCCTTCCATTCCACCTGCACAAGGATATGAAGTATATTACAGTACATCCAATACACCGCCAACAGGTGCAACTGTACCATCACAAACGGTTACAGGAACAACTGCAACACTTTCTCCATTAGTAGCCAATACAACGTATTATGTATGGGTAAGAGCAAAATGTACGGCAACAGATAAGAGTACCTGGACAGGACCTATGACTGTACTTACAGGATACTGTACACCTACAGGAGGTACTTCAACGACATACTTCCTGAAAACGGTTAACACGACAGGAGCTATTACGAATTTAAATTATACAGCGACTTCATATGCAGCATATGTTAACAGTACCGCTTCAGTGATTTCAGCGTTGCCTAGTAACACGGTAACTATGAACCTGAATACCGGAACAAGTACTTATTACTACTATGTTTGGGTTGACTGGAATAATAACATGAACTTTAATGATCCGGGTGAAACTGTTCTGGCAACGACTACTTATGCTACCAATGGAACAGCATTAATTAACATTCCCGCAGCACAGGCACCTGGTAACTATAGAGTAAGAACAGCAACATCATGGTCAGGAGCACTTACTGCTTGTGGACAGGCGACTTCCGGTAATTATGTAGACTTTACATTAAATGTTATCGCGTTACAGCCTTGTACTACGGCGCCTCCGGGGAATATTACCGTGTCAAACCTTACCCCTACTACGGCTCAGATCAACTGGTTGCCTTCAACAGGAGCAACGTATGTACTTCAGTACAGATCGTTACCTGGAGGAGCATGGACGCCGGTAAATATTACAACGCCACTTGCCAGTACTTATACTATTACAAACCTTACGGAGCAGACTCAGTATGAATTTCAGATAGCTACGATTTGTGGAGGAACTCAGGGACCATTCTCTACAGCCACTCCTTTTACAACTCCGGCTATTACCTATTGTACTTCTGCCTCTACAAGTACCACGATTGACGGATTTATCAGCAAGGTTGCCGTAACTCCGAATTCTGCAATACCAATGAACAGTGATTCCGGTTTCAGTAACTATACAGATTATAGCACAGATCCTACAAGACTGGTTACTTTGGTAAGAGGTCTTGGAAGTAATACAGTGACTGTTAATAAAACATGGCCTGGAACTCAATGGTCTTTCGGAACGGGAGTTTGGATTGACTTTAACAGAAACGGGGTTTTTGAAGCCAGTGAGCAGGTATTAAGTTCACCTAGTAATACGACGACTCCGGTCACCGCTACTTTTGCTGTTCCGAACGCTGCCGGCGGTGTTTACATGGGAAATCTTACAACCCGTATGCGTGTAGCATTGAGAGAAAGTGCTGCTGCTGCTGCCTGTGGAACGTTCACTTGGGGTGAAGTAGAAGATTATGCGGTAAAACTTATTGATCAGCCGCCTTGTACTACAGCGCCACCTACAAACATTACAGTAACCAACCTTACAGCAACTACGGCTACAGTATATTGGTTCGGTGCTGCCAATGCTACTTATACCATCAGATGGAAATTAGCAACAGCAGGAACTTATACCATTCCTCCGGTTGTTTTAGCACCTGGTGTCAATACGTATACGATTCCGGGACTTACTGAGCAAACGAAGTATGATGTACAGATTTCCACCACATGTGGAGGTTCTACAGGAGCATACTCTACAGCAGTACAGTTTACAACACCACCACTTTCATACTGTCCTATGACAGGTACAGGAACTAACGACCACATTTCAAATGTAACCGTTACCTCTTCCAACCCTGGCGTACCGGTAATGAATAATACAAGTGTACAGACTAACTATACAAGCTATATAACACCTCAGACACTGATTACCCTTGATGCAGGTTCTGCGAACAATAAGATCTCAGTATCAAAAGGATGGACAGGCGCAACAGCCAATGTGGCGGTTTCAGCTTGGATTGACTATAACAGAAACGGAGTTTTTGAAACATCAGAACAGATTCTGAGTTCGGCAGCGAATACAACAACTCCTGTAACAAATACCAACTTTGCAGTTCCAGCAACCGCTTATACAGGCCCGCTCACAACGACTATGAGAGTTGTGCTTAAACGTACAAGTGCTCCGGTATTGTGTGTGGATGCGGTGAATGGAGAAGTTGAAGATTACGCAGTAAGAATCAGACCATGTGCTAACGGTACACCAAACCAGCCGGGGATTACAGCTACGCATAATTCTGCAACGCTTACCCTTTCTGGTGTTGCGAACACTACTACTTACCTGGTAAGATACAGACTTCAGGGACCTCCTCCGGGAGCCTGGACGGAAGTATATGCTTCAGCATTGCTCAACAACATTCCATTGGTGATTACAGGTTTAACGCCTGCTACCAATTATGAAGTTCAGGTGGCTGCAGTATGTGGAGATGTTATAGGTACATTTACAGCTATTAAGCCATTTGTTACAAGATGTGACCCTACACCTCCGAATGTTACAGTAAGTAATATCACCACCAACTCTGCATTGATTACATGGGCACCGCTTGCTGCGAGCTCTACGTATACACTGGAGTGGAGAAAAGTAGGAGCTCCTACATGGACTCAGGTACCAAACATTGCTCCTCCTACAAACACTTATGCATTAACAAACTTAGACCCATATACTAAATATGAAGTAAGAGTTGCTAACAAGTGTGTTGGTGAAACTGCTCTTAACCCGTATTCAAATCCTAAAGTATTTACTACGGAAAGAACTTGTGATCTTCCTCCTCCGGGATTAACTATTTTACAGCTTACGCCTACATCTGCAGAAGTGACATGGGAAGGTTTCCCTGGTGCAACTTATGTACTGAGATATAGAAAAGTAGGTATTCCTAGCTGGACAAATGTTCCTCTGATTACCAATACATACACCATTACAGGATTATTGGAAGAAACGAAATATGAAATGCAGGTGATGAATATTTGTAACGGTACGCCGGGTACACCTACACCTCCATACTATTTCACAACACCAACGGTGATTTATTGCCAGATGGGATCTCAAAATTCTGTGAACGAGCATATCTCTAAAGTAACAGTGACGCCAAACGGAAGACCTAAAATGGAGAACGCTTCAGGACCGTCAAGCTATACCAATTATACAGGAGTACCTGATACATTTATAGAAATGGTTCAGGGGTCTACAGGAAACCAGATCACGATTGAGAAAAAATGGAACGGAACCAATCATGACGAAGGAATCGCTGTTTGGATTGACTTTAACAGAAACGGATATTTCGATCTTGACGAAAGAGTATTCACCTCACCTCCGAACACGACTAGTCCTGTGACAGGAACATTCAGTGTACCGGTAGATGCTTATGTAAGCATGACAAACTATAAGTATGTGGTGATGAGAGTGGCTATGATGAGAGACGGAGTTCCTGTGAACTGTGCTAATTTTGCCAACGGTGAAGTAGAAGATTACTCAGTAAGAATCGCTAAACCGGGAGTGCCAAACTCTATAAACCAAACTGAAATCCTGATTTACCCTAACCCGGTAAGCTCTGTATTGTATGTGAAAAATATCAGCAAAAAAGCGAAATATAAAATCTACAATTCTGCAGGACAGATTATCGGAGACGGTATCTTACTCAATAACCAGATCAATGTAAGCAAACTGATCAACGGAATTTATGTAATAGATATCGAAGATAACGGTGTAACAGTTCAAAAGAAATTTATCAAAGAATAATATTTAAATTTCAAATAAAAGAAGCCCTCAGAAATGAGGGCTTTTTTTATGATACAAGGTTTTTTTGAAGTGATTATGAATTTTTTTAACTAATAGTTCAATAAATGTTGAATTTTATACATATAAATAGAATTGTTAATTATTTTTTTTAATCTTTTCTGTGTTTTGTTGTTTATTCCTCAATAAATTAATAGTATATGTTTTTTTTTAATAGAAAATAGACTAGATTTGTGAAATTATTACAAAATATTGAAAAAGTTATGAAGAAAATTTCTATTTCTTTCTTTTTCCTTTGTTTGTTTGCAATGATCCATGCACAATGGTCACCTGCAGTATATAATGGAAAAGGAGCTAATGATGGCTCAAAATCAGACAGCTATTACTCTTTGGACATTTCACAGCTGAAATTGCAACTGGCCAAAGCAGAGGAAACTGGTAAAAATGCAAAACCAGTAATCATATCTCTCCCGACCATGAATGGGAAGATTGAAAAATTTGCAGTCTACAGCTTTCCGGTTGTAGTCAAAGAGCTCGCAGATCAGTATCAGTTGGGCTCTTTTGTTGGAGTAGGGATAGACAATCCCTCCAGATACTTAAGATTCAGTTTGGCACCTAATGATTTTCAATCCATGATCATTCAGGACGGGAGCTATGAATTTATAGAGCCTGCCAATGCAGCGAAGACGATCTACAGAGTTCATCCTAAAACAGGAAAAGACAAAAAAGGATTCGTGTGTTCCACTGAGGAAAGCGAAGGCGCCAGACATGATATAGATGAGCTTCGCGAAAAAGGAAAGGCTTTCTTTAATCAGCCCACCGACTTTGCTAAAAACTCAGATAAAAAATACAGAACTTTAAGACTTGCCCTTTCCGTATGCGGAGAATATACACAATTCCACGGAGGGACCGTAGCTGGAGCTCTTGCTGCCATGAATGCTACCCTGACAAGAATCAATGGAGTCTACGAAAAAGATTTTGCACTCCATCTCAATCTACAGAATTATCCGGGCTTAATTTACACCAACGCTGCTACAGACCCTTACTCAGCTACAGAGGGTGGAACTGCCAACGGGATTGTCGGATGGAACTCTCAGGTGCAGAATGTTATTACGGCAGCAGTAGGAAATGCCAACTATGATATAGGACATTTATTTTCTCCTCCGGGAGCCGGTGGAAATGCCGGATGCGTGGGCTGTATATGCCGCGATAATACCGTTCCTACTTCTAATGATAAAGGATCAGGATGGACATCCCCGGGGAATAATCCGCCGACGGGAGATAATTTTGATATTGATTATGTGGCTCACGAAATAGGCCACCAGCTTGGAGGAGTACACAGTTTTTCTTACGACCCTCCACAGTTGGGATCTGCTACCAGTGTAGAACCAGGTTCAGGCTCAAGTATTATGGGTTACGCAGGGATTACGGGCCCTACTACCGATGTGCAGCCCCATTCAGATCCGTACTTTAATGTGACTAATATTACAGCTATTCAGGCGAATCTGATCAATAAAACATGTGATGTGGAAACTGTTATTACCAATACACCTCCGGTAATTGCGGCCCTTCCTACTTACAATATTCCAAAAGGAACAGCTTTCGTCCTTACGGCTTCTGCTACGGATGCTGAGAATGATCCCATGACATTTAACTGGGAAGAAGTAGATATTGCGAACGAAGTAATTAATAATGCTAACTTAGGAAATACAACTTCAGGTCCTTCTTTCAGATCTGTAGCACCAACGGCCAGTCCGACACGTTATTTCCCGAGACTGTCTTCAGTGCTTGCAGGTGTTTTAAATAATGCCAACAGTCTTTGGGAAGCGGTATCTACAGTAGCGAGAACAACCAGATTTACCGTTACTGCCAGAGATAACAATCCTGTGGCCAATCAGCAGCAGACCCAATCTGCAACACAGACGATTATTGTAGGAAACAATGGACCATTTAAAGTAAACCCAACCGTAATATATAACAACGGACCTACCAATGTAACCTGGGATGTAGTGAATACGAACGCGGCACCTTACAATGCGCCCAATGTAAAAATAGATTTTACCACAGATAACGGAACAACATGGAATGTTGTCGCTGCTTCAACACCGAACGACGGAAACCAGGCTGTAGATTTTACTGCCTTTCCTTTAACGGTAGGAGGGACTGCTAAAATTCGTGTAAGTGCGATCAATAATGTATTCTATGCAATCGGAACGGCTTCCATAGAAACGCTTCCTATCTGTACAACTACTGCACCGGGAGGAATTGTGGTTTCGGCCATTACCCAAACGCAGGCAACGATAACCTGGAATGCATCATTTAATGCAACCTATGTTTTCCAGTACCGTCTTGCAGGAACTACAGCATGGACAACAGTTACTCCTGCACCGACTACCAATACAGTTACGCTTTCCACACTTACGGCAGGAACTCACTATGAATTCCAGATCGCTAATGTATGTACCGGAACACAGGGTGCTTTTTCACCGGTTTCAACTTTTGTAACCCTATACTGTGCAGCAACTTCTACGAATACAGATAACGGATATATTTCCAATGTAACCGTAGCTGCTACCAACTCATATACGATGAGTAATACATCAGCAGCAGCTAACTATACCGATTATTCATCCGATGCTACGAAACTGATCACGCTGGTTCGTGGATCAAACAACAACAGTGTAACGATCGCCAAATCATGGCCGGCAGCTGTATCCAGCAAAGCGGTAAGTGTATGGATCGATTTTAATAAGAACGGTACTTTTGAAACGATTGAAAGAGTTCTAAACGCCGCAAATAATACAACGACTCCGGTTACTGCAGCATTTACAGTACCTGCCGGGGCTTACTCAGGACCGCTTACCACCCGTATGCGTGTTGTTCTGAGAGATACTGCCAATCCTGCCGCATGTGGTAACTTTACGAATGGTGAAGTAGAAGATTATGCAGTGAAATTAATAGACCAGCCGGCATGTACAACCGCGGCGCCATCTAATATTACTGTAACAAACCTTAGTCCAGCTACTGCTGACATTTCATGGTCGGCATCAACCGGGGCAACGTATGTATTAAGATATAGAAAAGTAGGAACTGCCACCTGGACTACTGTGGATCCTGTACCTGCTCCTGGAAATACCTACACCATTCCGGGACTTACTGAGCAGACTCTATACGAAGTGCAGATTGCAACAAAATGTAATGGAACTCAGGGAACATTCTCTCCTTCCACACAATTCACAACGCCTCCTGTTACGTACTGCCCGATGACAGGTACCGGAACCAACGACCATATTTCAAATGTAACCGTTACTTCCATCAACCCGGCGCTTGCAGTAATGAACAATACGACGGTACAGAACAACTACACAAGTTACAATACACCGGCTACTCTTATTACCCTGGAAATAGGATCTACCGGAAACAAAATTTCTGTAGCCAAAGGATGGACAGGAGTAACGAGCAGCGATGCTGTGAGTGCCTGGATCGACTTCAACAGAAATGGAGTTTTTGAAACATCAGAACAGATCTTAAGTTCACCATCCAATACAAATACTCCTGTTACCGCTAATTTCGGAGTTCCGGCAGGAGCTTACAACGGACCACTGAACACAACCATGAGAGTGGTATTGAGACGTACAAGTGCTCCTGTAATGTGTCAGAATGCTGTAAACGGAGAAGTGGAGGATTATGTGGTTAAGCTAAGACCATGTAGTACAGATACCCCTACCAATCCTACATTTACAGCAGTAACTCATAATTCAGCTGTCATTAACTGGACAGCAGCAACCAATAACCTTAGTTACCTGCTTCAATACAGAGTACTGGGAACTACTGCATGGACATCGGTATATGTTACAACGGTTCCTCACACTTTAACCAACCTGATTCCTTTTACGACTTATGAGGTACAGATTGCGGCCAACTGTGGAACTTCAACAGGTAGCTTTACAGCGATCAGAGCATTTACTACAAAATGTGATCCTACACCTCCGGGAGTTTCAGTAACGAATATCACAACCAACTCAGCATTGGTTACATGGACCCCATTAGTGACAGGTTCAAGCTACGTGATGAGATGGAGAAAAGTAGGTGCAGCAGCATGGACTCTTGTCAATTTGCCGGCTCCTCCTGCTAATACGTATCCTCTAACTAACCTGGATCCATACACAAAATATGAAGTACAGGTAGCGAATCAGTGTACGGGAGAACCTAATCCGAATCCATATTCAAATCCTGTGGTATTTACAACCCTAAGAACATGTGAATTGCCTCCTCCGGGATTGATGATCACGCAATTGACACCTACATCAGCTGAGGTTACATGGGAAGGATTCACTGGAGCAACTTATATCCTTAGATACAGAAAAGTGGGTATTCCAAGCTGGACTAATATTCCGGTAGCGACTAATGCTCATACAATAACAGGATTACTGGAAGATACGAAATACGAAATGCAGGTAGTGAATATCTGTAACGGAACACCGGGAACTTACACGCCTCCGTATTATTTCACGACACCTACTGTGATCTATTGTCAAATGTCTTCTCAAAATTCTGTGAACGAGCATATCGCTAAAGTGACCGTAACACCGAACGGAAGGCCGAAAATGGAGAACGCTTCGGGACCGTCCAATTATACGGATTATACAGGAGTACCAGATACATTCATAGAAATGGTTCAGGGATCTTCCGGAAACCAAATCACGATTGAGAAAAAATGGAATGGAACCAATCATGACGAAGGAATCGCTGTCTGGATTGATTTCAACAGAAACGGATACTTTGATATTGATGAAAGAGTATTCACCTCACCTCCGAACACGACAAGTCCTGTGACAGGAACATTCAGCATCCCTGCTGATGCCTTTGTGAGCATGACTACTTATAAATATGTTGTGATGAGGGTGGCATTGATGAGAGACGGTATTCCGGTGAACTGTATGAGATTTGCCAATGGGGAAGTAGAGGATTACTCGGTAAGAATCTCTAAACCTGCCACAGCCAATCCAGTGAACCAGACGGATATCATGATTTATCCTAACCCGGTAAGCTCTGTATTGTATGTGAAAAATATCAGCAAAAGAGCGAAGTATAAGATCTACAATGCAGCAGCGCAGATTATTGGCCAGGGTATTTTATTAAACAACCAGATCAATGTAAGCAAACTGATCAACGGAGTTTATGTAATAGATATCGAAGACAACGGTAAATCCGTACAGAAGAAATTCATCAAAGAATAATACGTAAATTTTAAATACAAGGAAGCCCTCAGAAATGAGGGCTTTTTTTATGAGTAATAGGCAAAGAATAATAAGTGATAAATAATAGGTAATGAGTAATAAGATAGGGAATGTTAAATTTTAGATTAATTTTTAGCGGAAGGTTTCAGTCTTGAACTTTTCGTTCTTTTGTTTCAAGACAAAAGGACAAGAAAACTGAAAATAAAAAACCTCGCTAGAGCTATTCTAACGAGGTTCTTTTTTATTCAATACTGAAGATGATCCGTTCGGTCTGTTCCTTAAGGTCCTCCAGGTTGGTATTGTTGTGAATAATGCAGTCTGCCAGTTTGATTTTATCCTTTTCAGACATCTGTTTTTCCATGACGGCTTCTACTTCTCTGTAGGTCTTTCCGTCCCTGTCCATCACTCTTTTGGCTCTGATATTATCTTCTGCAGTCACCAGAAGAGATTTGTAGCATTGTCTGTTCAGTTTTAATTCAAACAGAAGTGCTGTTTCTTTAAAGACTAAATATTTCGTCTGTTTTTTCAGCCATTCTTCAAAATCGATCTTTACAGCGGGGTGTATGATTTCATTTAATTCGTGCAGCTGTTCCTTATTGTTGAAAACCTTTTCTGCGACAAACTTTCTGTCGTAAAGGCCATTGGTATCATACGCTTCCTCGCCAAGGAGTTCTTTGATCCTGATCTTTAAGTCTTCACTCTCATTCACGATCATTTTTGCCCTGTCATCGGAATAATAAACCGGGAATCCGAACTCTTCAATGAAGTGGGCTACGGTCGTCTTTCCTGAACCTATACCACCGGTAAGCCCGATGATCTTGGGTGACGGTTCCGGTTCTGCTTTCTGGGTCTCTGAATGTAATTCTTCCATAATCAAAAATTAATATCCAAAAACATCATTAAAACTGTGGACCGCGTCCAATCTCACTCCTTTTTCAGTCATTTTAAGACTGGCCAGTTCATTATGGGCATCGTGCTCAAAGAACAGTAAATACTCGTTATCTACGCACTGTTTTAGGAACTTTCCTTTCTCTTCCATAGTAAGAAGAGGTCTGGTATCATATCCCATCACATACACCTGGTTGATATGTCCTGCAGTAGGAATAAGGTCTGCTGCGAAAACAATCGTTTTTTCCTGGTACTGGATCACCGGAAGCATTTGTTTTTCCGTGTGTCCGTCTACAAAAATCACATCCATTTTCAGATCAGGAGCAAAACCGTAATTTCCTGTTGTAGGAAGAGGTAAGTAGTTAAGCTGCCCGCTTTCCTGGATCGGAAGGATATTCTCCTTCAGGAAACTTGCTTTTTCTCTTGGATTGGGTTCTGTAGCCCATTTCCAGTGGTTTTCATTGGTCCAGAAATGTGCGTTTTTAAAAGCCGGTCTGTATCCGGTTCTGTCGTCATTCCATTCAATAGCGCCACCACAGTGGTCAAAGTGAAGGTGTGTAAAGAATACATCCGTAATATCTTCTCTTACGAAACCGAATTTCTTTAAATTTTTATCAAGACTGTCATCTCCCCAAAGCGAATAATGCCCGAAGAATTTATCATCTTGTTTATTGCCGAGACCACAGTCCACAAGGATCAGTTTCTTGCCGTCTTCTATAAGCAGGGATCTTGTTCCCAGTTCGATCAGGTTTTTTTCGTCTGCAGGATTGGTTTTTTCCCACAAACTCTTTGGGACGACTCCAAACATGGCACCGCCATCCAGTTTAAATTTTCCACATTGTATTGGATATAGCTTCATATATATTTTGATTATTATTTCTTTATTAATTTCATCTTTTCAGCGATCTTTCTTCCGTTATCATCTGAATTTTCCAGCTCCGAAATGATATTTTGATAATCATGCTCCTTCCTGTTCTGAGAAAGTTTCTGCTTGATGGATATTTCTGTCGGAAATATTTTCATTCCGAAAGCACCTTTCATTTCCTTTTCCACAAACTCACGTCCCATATCTTTGACCATCATCGGACATTTCTGGAAATTTTCGTATTTCGAAGTTAATTTTTCCAGATGACTGTACAGCTCATCGTTATTCATCAACTGTACTTTTCCATGGATCTGTACCGCTTCATAATTCCATGTCGAAACATTGATGTGATCATACCAGCTGCTCGAAATATAGGCATGCGCTCCCAGGAAATCGCAGAGCACTTCATCTCCGTCCTTTATGGTCTTTGCCTGAGGATTGGCTCTGGAAATATGAGTTTCCACATAGATATTCTCAGGATCCTCTTCATTAAGCATCATCATCGCGTGAGTCGCTCTTATTTTATCAACTGAAGAGATAAGTAAGGCAAATGCATTTTCCCTGATGATTTCTTTCATCAGATTGTAATCTTCGCTTCTGTATAATTTGGGAATAAACATAGGTCGTTAAAATAATTCTCCAGGACTTTTCGGTCTGGTTATGTTTAAATGCTGATAAGCTTTGTCGGTCACTTCTCTTCCTCTCGGTGTTCTGATAATGAATCCTTCCTGAATAAGAAACGGTTCGTAAACCTCTTCCAGTGTTTCAGGATTTTCAGCAATGGAAGTTGCCAGTGCGGAAATTCCTACCGGTTTTCCTTTGAAGTTTTCAATCATGACACGCATGATTTTATTATCCATTTCATCTAAACCGAATTCATCCACATTAAGAGAATTCAATGCATATTTTGTAATGTTGATCTCTATTTCTCCATTCCCTTTGATCTCAGCGAAATCACGTACCCTTCTTAGCAAAGCATTCGCAATTCTGGGAGTCCCACGGCTTCTTCTCGCAATTTCTATCGCTGCATCTTCATAAATGGTAGATCCTAAAACCCTTGCACTTCTCTGAATAATCATCGATAAAAGCTCCACCGAATAATATTCAAGTCTGCTTTGAATCCCGAATCTCGCCAGCATTGGCTTCGTCAGCATTCCGCTTCTTGTTGTAGCTCCTACCAAAGTAAAAGGATTCAGCCCGATTTGAACGCTTCTCGCATTAGGTCCGGTTTCCAGCATAATATCTATCTTATAATCCTCCATGGCAGAATACAGGTACTCTTCCACGATAGGAGACAGACGGTGGATTTCATCAATAAAAAGAACGTCATTTTCCTCCAGATTCGTCAGTAGACCAGCTAAACTGCCCGGCTTGTCAAGGACTGGGCCGGAAGTGATCTTACAACTCACTCCAAGTTCATTCGCGATAATATTGGCTAAAGTGGTTTTACCCAGACCCGGCGGACCATGAAGAAGAACATGATCAAGGGCACCACCACGTCTTTTGGCAGCACTTACAAAAACCTCAAGGTTTTCCAAAGTTTTTCTCTGCCCCGCAAAGTCCTTAAAACTCTGGGGACGGATCTGCTCCTCCTGCATAAGCTCATCATGCGAGTAGTTTTCCTTATCTGGATGTAAAAAATCTGGCATTAATTCATTTCATTTACCTCAAAGATAACAAATTTAGACTAAGGTTGAGGTTTAGACTTAGAAATTTCAGAGATAGAAAAAGGCTGAGATAGAGGCTCAGGTTGAGATAAAGGCTAACTTGGATTTAGAGGATTAATATATTTTAAGTATTTTTGAGTGGAAAAATTATAAATCACGATTTGATAAAAGATTTTACCGAAATGCCGGTTTGGCAAAAAGCAATGGATATTGCCGAGCGGTGTTTCCTTATATCTGCTGACTTACCTAAAAAGGAAGATTATGCACTCACTTCGCAACTGAGAAGGTCTGCGCAAAGTATTCCTGCCAATATTGCTGAAGGTTTTGGAAGAAGAAGTGCTAATGATAAAAGCAGATTCTACGATATTTCCAGAGGGTCAGCATTTGAAACGAAAAGTCACCTGATATACGGAAACAGAGTAAAATATTTTTCAGAAAATAATTGTTTAGAAATACAGAAAATGATTGATGAAGTGATATTCGATTTAAATAAAATTACGAACTATCTCAAAAATAACGGTCAGTCTTAACTTAATCTAAACTCAACCTTAGCCTTAATCTAAACCTAAACCTTATCAATGAAATTAATAGGACCCTTTAAACAGATTGTAACATTAGCAGACCTTCCACTGAGAGGAAAATTATCTGATGAACAATTACAAGTTATTACGGACGGAGGAATTGTAGTGAATGACGGTAAAATTCAAAGCATAGGAAATTTCGAAGCACTGAAATCTGAAAATCAAAATATAGAGACTGAAACCATTGAAGGAGAGCAGATTGTACTTCCAGGGTTTGTGGATGCTCATACGCATATTTGTTTTGGAGGAAACCGGGCTAACGATTTCGCGATGCGTAATGCGGGAAAAACCTATCTTGAAATTGCAGAAAGTGGCGGTGGGATCTGGAGTTCCGTACAGCATACAAGAAATGCTTCAGAAGAAGAATTGCTTAGAACTTTACTGGAAAGAATAGGTTTCCTGGTATCACTGGGAATTACGACGATTGAAATAAAAAGCGGTTATGGACTAGACGTGGAAAACGAGCTGAAAATGCTTAGAATAATTAAAAAAGCACAGGATCAGACGAAAGCTAAATTAGTTCCTACGTGTCTTTCCGCACACCTAAAGCCAAGAGATTTTGAAGGAAGTAATACAGAATATTTGAATTATATCCTTACTGAAATTTTACCCAAAGTAAAAGAAGAAGGATTGGCCAGGCGTGTAGATATCTTTATCGAAAAATCTGCGTTCCAGCCGGAAGAAAGTAAAGATTTCCTTCTTAAAACTAAAGATTTAGGTTTTGATATTACCGTTCATGCTGATCAGTTTACACCGGGAAGTTCAAGAATTGCTGTGGAAGTAGGAGCGAAATCTGCAGACCATCTGGAAGCAACCATTGACGAAGATATTGAGTTTTTGGCACAATCAGATACTGTGGCTACGGCACTTCCGGGAGCAAGCTTAGGATTAGGGGAGAAATTTACACCAGCCAGAAAATTACTGGATGCGGGAGCGATCGTAGCGATTGCCAGTGACTGGAATCCGGGATCTGCACCGATGGGAAATTTAATTACCCAGGCTTCTATTTTAGCAACATTTGAAAAACTAACGACCGCTGAGGTATTGGCCGGAATGACTTTCCGTGCTGCCTATGCATTAGGTCTTGAAGACATAGGGAAACTGGAACCCGGTAAAAAGGCAGATTTTGTCACTTTTAAAACCGACAATTTCCAGAATGTTCTTTACAATCAGGGAAGTCTGAATGCAGAACATGTGTATATAGACGGAACTCAAATTCATTAGAGTATGGGAATTTTTGATAAGATTCTGGGTAAAAAACAGCCGGAAAAGGAAACCAGAACCTATAAAGAGTTTTGGGATTGGTTTTTGACCAAAGAGAAGACATTTTTTGAAGTGGTTAAAAACAGAGAACATATTGAAGGACAGTTTTTTGATGTGATGGCTCCGGAGCTTTCCAAAATACATGAGGGGTATTACTTCCTCTCAGGGATGTCTGATGATCATATGGCAGAGCTTATCATTACGGTAGAAGGCGAGATTAAAAAAATGATTTTTGCGGAGGAACTCGTTGCCGCTGCTCCAAAGATGGATCGCTGGAAAATAACCGCTCTTAAACCGGAAACCGATATTGAAAACGTAGGAATCCGGATGAATGACTGCGAGTTCACGAAAGACAATATCTACTTTTACTCCAATGAAATAGAAGGATATCCGGATGAGATAGATCTGGCCTTTGTCTATAGTGATCTGAACGAAGAAAACAGAGGGGCAGCCACAACAGGAATCTGTATTTTTCTGGATAATTTCCTGGGTGAACTGAATTTTGCCACTCAGATTGATACTTTCAGTGTGATGGGTAAAAATGAAGCTGAACAGGAACTTATTCCGATAGAAAAGTTAAAAGAATTTCTTCTCTGGAGAGAAAGGGAATTTACAGAGAAGTATAAAGATATGAAACTGGAAACGGAAGATCAGTTTTCCCTTCTTGAAGCCACTTTGGAAAACGGAATGCCATTGATGGCCACTGTGAATGCTTCTTTGCTGAAATACAATGCAAAAGCTTCCTATCCGTGGATCTCGGTGCTGAAGATTTCTTACGACGGAAACAGGAATGATGGTTTCCCGGAAGAAAAAGATTACAATACGATGAACATCATCGAAGATTATGCAGTAGAAGTTCTGACTCCTGAAAATGGACATCTCTACATCGGGAGAGAAACGGCAGACAGCTGTAAAAGTATTTATTTTGCCAGCAAAGACTTCAGACAACCTTCAAAAGTTTTTGACCGGATCATCAAAGAAAATCCTCAGTATACAATTTCACTTGAAATTTACAAGGATAAATACTGGCAAAGTTTTGAACACTTTAACGTCAGTTAAAGCAGATTTTTAACGGGCTGGGACAGACGGATGAGACCGATTTCCAGCCTTGATTTTTATTTTTTTATATAAGTTTCCTTATATTGTGCCCCCGTTACTGTTCAGTCTTCGAAGAAAACAGTAACTTTCTATAGTTCTTAAGTACACTCCTTGATAAGGAAAATAAAGCAGTCATATTATTCTTTGAGTACTTCAGCCAGGGCTATGCCAGGTGTCTGTCAATATTAAAATACGAAAAAATAAAGGTGATGAAATTTAAAAATCTAAAGTCTACTTTCAATAAAGGTGTAACTGTTCCAAGTCTCATTTTTATTATTGGAACGTGTTTTCTTTCGGCTCTTTATCCCAAACCGACGGAAAATATTCTAAACGGGATTAAGCAGTTTATATTTGTTAATCTCAATTGGGTGTATGTCTGGGCGGTCACTTTATTTGTGGTCTTCCTGGTTTACCTGCTCTTCAGCAAATATGCAAACATAAAGCTGGGCGCTAACGACAGTAAACCGGAATATTCCTTTTTTTCCTGGATTTCAATGCTGTTTGCAGCAGGAATGGGAATCGGGCTGATTTATTTTAGTGTAGCAGAACCTATGCAGCACTATTCTTCTGAAGTTTTTGCCGATAATCATTATGTGAGCAGAGCCAAACAGGCACAATTATATACTTTCTTTCACTGGGGAGTTCATGCCTGGGCGATTTACGGAGTGGTAGGACTTTCCTTATCGTATTTTGCGTATCGCTACAGATTACCGCTTTCCCTACGAAGCTGTTTTTATCCGTTGCTGAAAGATAAAATTAACGGCAAATGGGGAAATGCAATTGATGTATTTGCACTATGCTGTACTTTCTTCGGATTGACCACGACTTTAGGATTTGGCGTGGTACAGATCAGTTCTGGATTAAATATCCTCCACATCACCGCGGAAAACAGTTTTACCAATCAGGTGATAATTGTGATCAGCCTTATTGCGCTTTCTGTTTTTTCAGCGATCAGCGGAGTGGATAAAGGTGTAAAGATCTTAAGTAACATTAATGTAATGAGTGTCATTGTCCTCTTACTTTTTGTCCTGATATTAGGCCCGACGGTCTATCTGATTGGAAGTTTTACAGATGGATTGGGGAATTATATCAATAATTTTTTCAATCTTACTTTCAATACCCATGTTTACGAGAAAAATGCATTGCCATGGTTTTATGACTGGACTATTTTATACTGGGCGTGGTGGATTTCATGGTCGCCTTATGTAGGATTGTTTATCGCAAGAATTTCTAAAGGACGTACCATCAGGGAATTTATTCTGGCAGTTTTGGTCCTTCCTACATTGTTCAATTTTATCTGGATGTCTGTGTTTGGAAACAGTGCCATCTGGTTCGATTTAAATGTAGCCAACGGAAAATTAAGCCAGCTTGCATCTGATCCTGATGCACTGATGTTCCGGTTTTTAGAATATATGCCTTTATCAACCCTGACTGGATTTTTCGTTATTGCCATCATCATTATTTTCTTTGTCACCTCCGCCGATTCCGGAATATTTGTCATGAACAGCATCGCTACTAAAAATTCTACTAAATCTCCGAAATGGCAGATCGTATTTTGGGGTATTTTACTCGCCGTGCTTTCTCTTTTACTGTTAAATGCAGGAGGATTAAAAGCACTCCAAAGCATGACTTTAATTACAGCATTACCCTTTTCAATAATCGTCCTCTTATTTATAGTGAGTCTGATGAAAGGATTGATTATTGACCAGAAATATTATGACACCAACTTTTCTGCTTCAACCGTTCCCTGGTCCGGGGAATTTTGGAAAGAGCGTTTAAAGAATATCGTTTCCTTTAAAGATAATTCCTCAGTAGATCATTTTATTCAGGTTAAAACAAAAGAAGCCTTTACAGATCTCCAGCAGGAATTTGCCGCCAATGGAATTGAAGCGAAAATAAACCATTACGAAAGTCCTGTCAGAACAGAAATAGAAATCCACCAGGGAGTCGTCAACAATTTTATCTATGGTGTTGAAAACAGAGTAAAAACAGTTTCTGAATACATGATCAATGAAGAAAATCTTCCCGATCTGGAGGATAAGAAAACCCACTATCCAAGATCCTATTTTGGAGATGGGAGAGAAGGATATGACGTTCAGTATTTTACAAAGAACGAATTGATTTCTGATGTCCTCAAGCATTATGAGCGGTTCCTGGAAATTGTTTCAGAAGAGCGCAATGAAATGTTCATCAGCAGTAATGCCAATCAGGGAAAAGAATAACCTGAAAAAGCACATTTTTAGGGAATGACGGATGTCATGGAATGCTGTTGAAATTGAATACAGGAGCGTTTTAATATGTTAACAATATTATTTAGATTTACCATATAAAACGATGTCATTAAAAATTTAATTTAAATTCTATGTTTCAGGACACTTGGAAAGGCAGATTAGACGGAGAAGAACTTCTTTTCCACAGAATATTTCAGAGAGTTAAAGAAGAACATAATTACGACCAGATTGCTGCAGATGATTTTGTCCTGCATGGTTTTGCCGTAGATGAAGGAGTTAGACGAAATAAAGGCCGTCAGGGGGCAAAAGATGCTCCGGATGTGATCCGAAAAAATATGTCTAATTTCCCGGTGATCCGTCCGGATTTTTCCCTTCTGGATTTCGGAAATGTGATCTGTGAAGACGGCGACCTCGAAAGTACCCAGAACAGCCTTGCTAAAAATGTATCCAAAGTATTGCTGAAAGGTGGGAAATCACTGGTCTTAGGTGGCGGTCATGAAGTAACATATGCCCATTATTTAGGGGTAAAAACAGCTTTTCCGGAACAGAAAATCGGGATCATTAATATCGATGCTCATTTTGACAACAGACAGCCTGAAGAAGGAGTGGGGCCAAGCTCAGGAACCGGATTCTGGCAGATCGCACAGGAAGGACAGATCAACTCACTGCATATCGGAATTCAGAGAAATTCAAATACCCTGAAACTTTTTGATACAGCCCATCAGTACGGAATGAAATACATTCTTGCAGACGAACTTTTTTTTGAAAATCTTCCTTCGATTTATCAGCGTATTGATGAACTTACGGAAAGTGTAGATTTTATTTATCTTACGATCTGTATGGATGTTTTCAATGCATCCATCGCTCCGGGGGTCTCCGCTTCCGCATATAATGGTATCTTTGCAGATACGCCTTTTATGCATTTGTACAGGCATATTTTAAAAAATAAAAAACTCATAGCGCTGGATGCCGCAGAAGTCAATCCTTCCCTTGATATTCAGGAAAGAACGGCAAGGCTTGCTGCGTGTCTTGTGAATGAATGGTTTATGATCTAGGTAGAAATTATATTATTTCGATAGAGAAAATCATTCCTTTATTTAGCCTTTAAGGAACAAAATTTGTTACTTTCACGGTGCTTTTTAGAATAAAGGCATTAATAAATTCATTTTTGAATTTAAAACAGAAATTAGATTATGGAACAGTTAATTGAAAATAAGCTTATTAAAGCAGATAAGACATTTTCAGAATGGAGAAAAGTACCGTTTGAAGAAAAGCAGAAGCTGATCGCAAAAGCGGCAGAAATTTTAAAGAACAATTCGGAGAAATTTGGCAGGATCATCACGACAGAGATGAATAAACCTATTTCAGAGTCGATTGCTGAGGTGGAGAAATGTGCATTAATGATGAATTATTATGCAAATGCTGAAAATATTTTAAAACCCGAAAAAATTGAATCTGAATTTTCTTATTCTGAAGTTCATTATGTTCCGAAAGGTGTGATTTTAGGAGTAATGCCATGGAATTTTCCTTTCTGGCAGGTACTGAGATTCGCCACACCAGCGATTTTGGCTGGAAATACAGTAGTTCTGAAACATGCTTCCATCTGTTTCGGAAGTGGAAACGCTATTGAACAGGTATTCCTGGAGGCAGGTTTTCCGGAAGGTGTTTTCCTCAATCTGGAAGTGGGACATCAGGCTGTAAAAGAAATTCTTGAGCACGATGCTGTAAAAGGAGTAAGTCTTACCGGCAGCGGAAAAGCGGGTGGAGAAGTAGCTTCCATTGCTGGTTTAAATATCAAAAAATCTTTACTGGAATTAGGCGGAAGTGATGCTTTCATTATTTTCGATGATGCAGATTTAGATGCAGCAGCAAAAGCAGGCGCAAAATCCAGACTTCAGAATTGCGGACAAACCTGTACGGCTGCTAAAAGATTTATTATTGACGAAAAAATTGAAGATGAATTTTTGCCGAAATTCATTGAGGAATATAAAACGTATGAAATTGGAGATCCTTTAAATAAGGAAACTAAATTAGCGGGAATGGCAAGACCGGACCTCGCTGATGAGTTGGAAGCTCAGTTCAACCGCGCACTGGAAAACGGTGCTGAAATTATTATTCCTTTGGAAAGAATTTCTGAAAATGAATTTAAACCCGGTTTAATCCGTGTTCAGGAAGGAAATCCTATTTTAAAGGAAGAACTTTTTGGACCTCTTGGCATGATCATGATTGCTAAAAGTGACGAAGAAGCTTTACAGATGGCGAATGATATCCCTTTTGGACTTTCCAATTCCGTTTGGACGAAAAAAACAGACCGCCAGTTATTTTTTATTGAAAACCTGGAATCAGGAACGGTTAATATCAACAGAATGACGAGTTCTGATCCGCGTTTTCCATTCGGTGGAAGCAAGGCTTCAGGATATGGGACGGAGCTGTCTTTATTGGCTTTAAAAGAGTTTGTAACGGCAAGAACGATTGTGG
Source organism: Chryseobacterium sp. JM1 (assembly GCF_000737715.1). Taxonomy (GTDB): domain Bacteria; phylum Bacteroidota; class Bacteroidia; order Flavobacteriales; family Weeksellaceae; genus Chryseobacterium. The sequence continues at coordinate 170,386 of NZ_JPRN01000001.1, forward strand.
GAAACTAGTTGTATGGTGTACAATGTAAAAAGTACAATGTACAAAGTATAATGTAAGCTTACGGTTATCAACATAAAAAATCCCGGAAATATCTATTTCCGGGATTTTTTGTATGCTTGTCAAAAAGTAATTTTGCTTATTGCTTATTGCTTATTGCTTATTGCTTATTGCTTATTGCTTATACTGTCGTCAGTCTCAGTGTATTCGTTTTTCCGCCTTCGTAAGATGGAGTAGCATTGATATTGATAACAAAATCTCCGCTTTCGATATACCCATGATTGTGAGTCAGCATATTCACCTGAATGATAGTCTCATCCGTAGACTTTTTCATGTCATAGTAGTAAGCATGAACGCCCCAAAGAAGGTTCAGCATTGTGATTACTCTTCTGTTTCCACTGTATACAATGATTTGAGAATTCGGTCTGTGAGCGGCAAGCTGGAATGCCGTATATCCTGAGTGCGTTAGTGTAACGATTGCAGAAACGTTAGTCGTTTTAGCAATTCTTACCGCTGCAAGACATACTCTGTTCGTGATGAATCTTTCGTCGATGCAATTATAGTCTTTTTCCATTGGCTCATTTTTATGTTGGTAAAAATGAGTGGTCTCGATATTCTTTACAATCTTCGTCATGTTTTCAACGACCTGAATCGGATATCTTCCTACAGAAGTTTCTCCTGAAAGCATTACGGCATCAGCACCGTCCAATACAGAGTTGGCAACGTCATTTACTTCCGCTCTGGTAGGCGTAAGACTGTTGATCATGGTTTCCATCATCTGCGTAGCGATAATCACCGGCTTTGAATAGAATCTTGCCTTCTCTACCAAAGTTTTCTGGATAGCAGGAACTTCTTCCATCGGAACTTCCACACCAAGGTCACCACGGGCAACCATCAGTCCGTCACATTCCAATAGAATTTCGTCAATATTTTTAACGCCTTCCGGCTTTTCAATCTTAGCAATGATCGGCGTTTTGAATTTTCCGTTCGGATGGCTGTCGATTAATTTTTTAAGGTCAATGATATCCTGAGCATGACGTACGAAAGAAAGGGCAATCCAATCAACCTCCATGTCAAGCATGAAATTGGCATCCTGAACGTCTTTTTCCGTAAGAGCTGGCAGAGATACATTGGTATTCGGCAGGTTCACTCCTTTCTTGGAACTTAAAGGTCCTCCTTGGATGGTTTTTGCTTTTACCGTATCTATTTCGTTGGTTTCAATAACTTCCAACATCAGTTTTCCGTCATCAATAAGGATTTTCTCCCCAACTTTTACATCCTGAGGAAACTGCTGGTAAGTCATGTAAACCTTGGTAGAATCTCCCTCTATTTTCTCATTTGTAAAGGTAAGAACATCACCAGGGTTCAGGTAAGAACCTTCCTTTACAACGCCCACTCTCAGTTTCGGGCCCTGAAGGTCTCCTAAGATTCCCACAGAATAACCATATTCCTGATTAAGCTCTCTGATAATTTCAATATTATTTCGAACTAAGTCGTAGTCTGCATGTGAAAAATTTATTCTGAAAATATCAACACCCGCTTTCATTAGTCCTAACATTACCTCCTTCGATGATGAAGCAGGCCCTAGTGTTGCAATAATTTTTGTCTTCTTTAAATACTTATTCATAATACTGGATAATTTGATAAAGTTCCTCTTCAGAACTCAGTGTATAATCTTGTATCGGAAATACAAGATTTTCCGGGAGCAAAATTACGGAAAAATCAGGAATTTGTTCCGATGTATGCAGAATATATTCCACATCTACCTGATTATTTAATAAAAATTTAATGTTTTCTTCTTCTGTGAAGAGCTCGGTCTGCAGTTTTTTTTGCTTACTTTCCGAAGACCGGTTCGAAATGAACGTAAAACACGTTTTCGTAAATTTATGGTAAGCTTCAAATCTTGGAAAATAGTAGTCGTAATAAGCCCCGTGAATGATCACATCTTTTTTTCGGGAAAAAGTGAGGCCATTGATTTGATTAATCTTGTAGAAAAACTCATGAGCAGGTACATCTTTTGCTAATCTTACCAATCCTATGGCAATATCTTCAAATTCTATATCGTCTAGATCATAAAGTTTTTGGATTTCCAAGTATGTTTTCTTTTTTGTTTAAAATATAAAACGCTCTCTGTGCTGCCTTCTCTTCTGCCTTCTTTTTGGAAGTTTCCGTCGCATTAGCGATTTTTTCTTCTCCCAGCCAGACGTGGCACCTGAACACGATTGCTTTATTAGCCTGAATTTCTTCGCAGGTCTCGTATTTTATATTTACTTTTTTCTTCTGGCTCCATTCGAGCAGAAGACCTTTGTAGCTTACAATTTTATTTTCAAGCTTATTAATTTCAGAAGGCGTCAGTAATCTTTCCAGAATGATCCTTTTACAGGCATCATACTGGAAGTCCAGATAAACAGCACCAATAAGTGCCTCAAATAAATTTCCGGAGATATTTTCACCCAATGCCGCGGATCCCTGCTTCTGCAAGAGATCGATAAGCTTCAGGTCTTCACCTAATTTATTAAGATTCTTCCTATTAACAATTTTAGATTTCATCTGCGTGAGATATCCTTCGTTGGCCTGAGGATAAGTCTGGAACAGATGACAGGAAATAATTGTACCCAAAACAGAATCTCCCAAAAATTCAAGTCGTTCGTAATTGCTGTCTTGATTTTTAGAAGAACTTTTTAAAGAAAAAGCTTCCCGGTAAAGAGCCACATTCTGAACCTCGGCGCCCAGCATTTTTTTCAGCTCGGTACTGAGGAAATAGTCTCTCTCCGTTAATTTTCTTTTTCTTTGTCTGAGAAGGAATTTAGAAAAGTATTTCTGTAACTCCATTCATTGAATTTAGATTTTCTTAAATAGAACGCAAGCGTTGTGCCCGCCAAATCCAAAAGTATTGCTCATGGCTACTTTTACATCTTTCTTCACAGCGTCGTTGAATGTGAAATTCAGTCTGCTGTCAATGTTTTCATCATCAGTAAAATGGTTGATGGTAGGCGGAACGATACCATGAATAATAGTTCCTAATGCAGCGATAGCCTCAATAACTCCAGCTGCACCCAAAAGGTGACCGGTCATTGATTTTGTAGAATTGATCTGAATATCAAAAGCGTGCTCGCCTAATAATTTCGAAATTGCGTTGGATTCTGCAATATCTCCTAATGGAGTAGAGGTACCATGCATGTTGATATGGTCTACTTCATCAGCAGTTAAGCCTGCATCTTCCAGACAGTTTTTCATTACCAGATAAGCGCCTAATCCTTCAGGATGCGGAGCAGTCATATGATGTGCATCTGCACTCATACCACCACCTAGCAATTCTGCATAAATTGTAGCGCCACGTTTTACCGCGTGCTCATATTCTTCAAGAATGATTGTTCCTGCACCTTCACCTAACACAAAGCCATCTCTGTCTTTATCAAAAGGTCTTGAAGCGGTGGTAGGGCTGTCATTTCTTGTAGAAAGTGCCATCATCGCATTAAATCCACCGACACCACTTGCTGTAACGGCTGCTTCAGAGCCTCCGCATACAATAACATCAGCTTTTCCTAGCTGGATAATCATCTTGGCATCAATTAAAGCATTGGCTGAAGATGCACAGGCAGATACCGTAGTATAATTCGGCCCGTGAAAGCCATACTCAATTGAAATATGTCCGGGAGTGATATCCGCGATCATTTTAGGAATAAAGAAAGGGTTGAATCTTGGAATTTCCGTATTCGCCCATCCTAAAACCTCAGTTTCGAAAGTCTCTAAACCTCCGATACCGGAACCCCAAATTACGCCGACTCTGTTTTTATCAACATTGTCTTCCATAATTCTGGAGTGTGCTACTGCTTCTCTTGCGGCTACAAGCCCAAGCTGAGTATTTCGGTCCATTTTCTTTGCTTCTTTCTTATCGAAATGCTGCAACGGATCGAAACCTTTCACTTCACAAGCGAACTTAGTTTTAAAGTTTGTGGCATCAAAAAGAGTAATCGGAGCAGCACCGCTCTCACCTTTAAGAAGATTTTCCCAGTATTCTTTTGCATTATTTCCAATCGGTGTTATTGCGCCAAAACCGGTTACAACTACTCTTTTTAATTCCATAAACTTTTAAAATTTTCTTTTTTGTTGAAGAATATTATTTATTTACTACTTCTTCGATGTAAGCGATAGCGTGACCTACAGTAGTAATTTTTTCAGCCTGATCATCAGGGATTTGAATGTTGAATTCTTTTTCAAATTCCATGATTAGCTCAACTGTATCCAATGAATCAGCTCCTAAATCGTTAGTGAAGCTAGCTTCAGGAGTTACTTCTGTTTCTTCAACGTCAAGCTTATCAGCGATGATAGCTTTTACTCTTGATGCAATGTCTGACATAGTAAATTATTTTTTTAATTGTTAGATGGTGCAAATATATAAAATTCTTCACGATAAAACATTTTTTTAGTCTTTTTTGTGGGTAGACTATACTTATTTTATAGTCAGAAGTTTTAGTGTTTTCGTTTTCAGGTATTTATGTTTGCTATGTAAATCATAAGTAAAATAACTTGCGATTTAAGATAGAGACAGTGTGTAAAAGGGTTGTGACACTGCCCCCACGGTGTATATTTCAATCTGAAACAGGAGTAAATGACCGGGAATACTATCTGTTTTATTTTTTGCCGGATGGGTGATAAAAGATCATTTTCAATTTTAGTTGAAAGAATTTTGGACTAATCTTATCCATATTCTGAGCTTTTCAGCAAAGTTGAATTGAGCCATATGACAAAACACTTCCTTCAGATTTGTGGGAACTTTGTCCTGTACAATTAAAATAAACAATATGAAACGTATAGATCAAGCTTACATCAACGGTGAATTGACAGCATTACACGGAACAGAAGTATTCAATCTGATTAATCCCTCCGACCATGAAAAAATAGGAGAAGTGGTTTTAGGAGATGAAAAAGATACTCAAAAAGCTATTGCAGCAGCGAAAGAAGCTTTTAAAACATTTTCAAAAACGACCATTGAAGAACGTATTGAAATTCTTAACAACTTAAAGAAGGCTGTAGAAAAGCGTGAAGAAGAACTCATCGAAACCATGATCCTGGAGTATGGCGGAACCCGACAGTTCTGCACGGCAGGCTATGAGAATATGGTAGGTGCTTTTGAACACATGATAGAAACCCTCAGTGATTTCGAATTTGAAAGAAGAGCTGGCAAAACCCTTGTACAGATGACTCCCATTGGAGTAGTGGGCATTATTACCCCATGGAATTCCAGCAACGGTTTTATATGCAGTAAATTTGCTACAGCGGTTGCCGCAGGTTGTACAGTCGTTGTGAAGCCCAGTGAAATGAGCGCACTTCAGACGCAAATCATTATAGAATGTTTCCACGAAGCTGGCCTGCCAAAAGGAATTTTTAATGTTGTGAACGGATTGGGAGGTGTCGTGGGCAATGAAATTGTGAGCCATCCTGATATTGCTAAAATCTCTTTTACCGGTTCCACCCAAACAGGGAAAATGATTGCTAAAGGCGCTGTAGACAGTATGAAAAGAGTAACTCTGGAACTTGGCGGGAAATCACCTAATGTTATTTTAGATGATGCTGATTTTACGCAGGCCATTCCTCAGGCGGTCTTTGGAGCTTATATGAATAGCGGACAGGCCTGTATTGCTCCGACCCGTTTACTGGTTCCTCAGTCAAGACTGGAAGAAGTCAATAGAATTGCGAAAGAAACAGCGCTTCAGGTTGTCGTGGGAAACCCTGCCAATGAAAATACAAATGTAGGTCCGATGGTTTCTGAAAAACAGTATGAGCGCGTACAAAGCTACATTCAGTTAGGTCTCGAGGAAGGTGCAAATCTGTTAGCGGGTGGTATCGGAAAACCGGAAGGTCTTGAAGATGGAAACTTCGTTAAAGCCACTATTTTCACCAATGTCCGAAATGATATGCGCATTGCACAGGAAGAAATTTTTGGACCTGTACTTTCGATTATCGCTTATGAAAATGAAGAAGAAGCTATCGCGATCGCAAATGATACGCCTTATGGATTGGCTGCTTATGTGACTTCTTCGGATGAGGGGCACGCCATCAGGGTAGCTTCTCAGATTGAAGCCGGAAGAGTTTGTGTGAATGGTTTCAAACATGATCCGCTGGCACCGTTCGGAGGATTCAAACAATCAGGAATTGGTAGGGAATTCGGAGCATTTGGCCTGGAAGAATATTTGGAACCAAAATCAATTTTGGTGTAAATCATTATTAAACTACATTGGTTCGGGATAACATTTTTCAGTTTTCATCATGATGTAAGGAAGTCAGAAGCTCGAAGAGAGAAGTTATTGAAGTCTAAAGATAGAAAAGTAAGGTGTTTTTATTAATCTTTTTAAGACTACTTCAATACATTTAAAAGGAATTGTTAAGTACTTACTGCCCAATAGTAACTTCCATCCTCCAGCTTCCATCTTCCAACCATCTAATCTTAACTTTTTATTCCAAACTCAGGCTAAAAATATTATATTGAACAGTCAAGCCAGAGCTTTTCCGGCTTGACTTTAATTACGAAAAGAAATGTCCGAAAATATCGATTACATCAATTATTCCTGCTACTTCACCGTTTTTCGAGAAGGGGAGCAGTTTGTTTCCTATAATGCTTTGTCGATGGTGATTTCAGGAGAAATGGAACTTAATGACGGCGTTCACCGGAAAATGTTCCGGAGCGGAGATGTTTATCTTGTCCGGAAAAATCAATTGTTGAAATTTCTGAAAAAGCCAGGCGAAGAAGCTGAATTTAAATCATTGTCTATCAGGTTTGACGATGAAATGCTGAAGGAGATGAGCTCGGAAGAACATTTTGTGCTCCCGGAAAGATCAAAAACGTCTGCTTTTACTGATGTTTCAGAAGTAAAACATCTGAAATATTTTATGGAATCCTTGCTGCAGTATCAGGATTTGTTGGAAAATAAACTTCCCGAGTTGGCTCTGTTGAAGCAGAAAGAAGCTTTATTCCTTTTATTTGGGCATGATCCGTCATTGAAAAATATTCTGTATGATATTTCTGATCCGTATAAAATAGATCTTGAAGGCTTTATGCAGAAGAATTATCATTTTAATGTAAAGCTGGACCGTTTTGCTTATCTGACGGGAAGAAGTCTGGCGAGCTTTAAACGGGATTTTGAAAAAATATTCGGAACCGCGCCAAGAAAATGGCTGCTCGAAAAAAGACTGCAGGAAGCCCGCTATCTTCTGGAAAAAGGAAAAAAAGCGACGGATATTTATCTGGATCTGGGCTTTGAAGACCTTTCCCATTTTTCATTTGCTTTTAAAAAACAGTATGGGCTTCCGCCGAGCAGGTTATCCATATAAAGTAAAATAGGCTGTCTCAATTTTGACACAGCCTATTTTAGTTGTCAAAAGGTATCATAACCTTTCATCTCAGTGGAGTTGGAGGGATTCGAACCCTCGTCCAAACAAGCAATACATAAGATTTCTACATGCTTATTCTACCATTGATTTTCGACTGAATGCAGAGGATAGACACCCAACATCCAGCTTATCTTCTAAAGTTTTCGAGTCTCAGCCGAAGCATCTGAAACCTTATTTCTACATTCCTATATCTCAGGATCAAACGCCGTAGAACGGAGCATTTGTGAGATATCTTGCTTCCTTACTATCTTCGGGAAAGCGCTTGAATCTTACTTTATTCGGATTAAGCTGCAAGAGCGAACTCTTCGTTGCCAGTTAAAGTTGTGTAGCAAGGGATTTAAGAGATCGCGCTACGGTTCTCTGCATGCTTACTTACCCATTGATCTTGCTGTCGAAACCAGTCAACCCCATGAATAAAGTGAATGCAAAGATAGAGATTTTTGTTTAAATACAGTTAATATCACATACTGCTTTTTAAATAAGACCGGATTTTCATGAAAATTAAACATAAAATCTGCCGACAGTGATACCGCCGGCAGGTGAAGATTGATTAATCCCTGTTTTTTAACAGAATCCATCCCGATATCTCTACGGGGTTTTTACTGATCCTGTCTTCCCAGAATAATCTATACCAATAGGTGTCGGAAGGAAGAGGGCTGTCTAGGTATCTTCCGTTCCATATTGGAGTTTTTGTATTGATCTTAAAAATTACTTTTCCGTACTTATCAATTATGCTTCCCTGGAAATTTCCATATTTGCTGATCTCGCTGAAATTGATGACATCATTTTTACCGTCGCTGTTGGGTGTGATGACATTTGACATAAAGAAAGTATAATAGGTAACGCTTGTTTCACACGAAGTCTCTCTGTTTCTTACTTTAACAGGATATTGTGTGTTTCTCATAACATTCGTAAATATATTTGAAGACTGCCAGATCACTCCTCCGTCGATGGAATATTCAACAGGAAGGTTTCCGTTGTTCTTTACAGTGATGGTTAATGTAGGGTCTTTATAAACAATACTTAAAATTTCAGGAGTAAGAATGTAGTTTACCGTCGCTGTAAATGTCTTTGAACATATTCCGTTACTTATCATTACAGAATAAGTTCCTGCCAGGTCTACATTGATGGTACGTGTTGTTGCACCGGTACTCCAAAGATACGTGTAGTTAGGTCCACCTCCCGCATCCAGTATAGATTTGCCGCCTTTACAGATCTCAGTATCATGTAATGTGGAAACGATTTCAGGAACAACCTTAATGGTTATGGTAGTTGGTATTTGTGCTGTACATCCATTGGCTCCGATTCCTGTTACCGTATAGGTTGTCGTTGTGGCTGGTGACACCGTTTGTGTATTTCCGCTACCGGTAAGCCCTGTCCATGTATAAGTAGCAGCTCCTGTTGCATTTAATACTGTCGATTCTCCCAAACAGATTGTATGCTTAGGTGTGGAAATACTTATTGTGGGAGGCATTGTGTTTTTTATCACGGTTACGGAAGCCTGACTGCTGCATCCGAAGGGTATCGAACTGGTGATGGTAAGAGTATAGATTCCGCTATTACTGACTGTTGGGGTTAAAGTATTAGCTCCTGAAACAATCACGCCTCCGTTGCTGGCGGTCCATGAAAATATTGAGCCTGGTTGGTAAATTGAAGCCGTTGCATTTAACGTAATTTGTGAGGTTGTACAGGTAATCTGTGAAGGAGGAGTAATATTCACAATAATGGCTGCATCCATAATTACTGTCACGGACTTTTGATATTGGCAGGCGGAAGCGGTTGTCATTGTAACCGTATAAGTTCCGGGTGCAGCAACAGTATTTACAGCTCCGTTCACGCCATTTGACCAGGTAAATGTATTCCCGGTTCCCTGCGCAGATGCAGTGAGTGTCGTTGAAGATCCCTGGCAAAAGGTCAGATTTCCTGAGATGTTGATCGTAGGATTGGTTTCTGATAAAATAGTTACGGATGCCGGTGTACTGACACATGTTCCATTTGATCCGGTTAAAGTATAGATTCCGGGAGTGGTGATTGTAATAGATGGTGTTGTGGCACCTGTAGACCATGTATTTCCTGTTGAATAGCTTGATGTTAAAGTCACACTTCCTCCATAGCAGATCGTTGGAGAGGATGCAGTAATGGTAGGGGTGACGGATGGAATAATGTTTAATTGTAATTGAGCTATTTTAAAACACGTTCCGGATTTTACCCGCACATATAGCGTAGTATTTCCTGAACTGTAAGCTGTCGGAGTTGCAATGGTATTGGTGTTTCCTGCAAGCGCATCTGTCTGATTTGTATAATAATCAAAGCTGACATTAGCGGTGGTGCTGATGGTGGGTTGAGCTGAGGTAACATCAAAAACAGCAGTCGATGAACTGGAGCATTGGCTTAAACTTGAATTCTGGACAACCGGAACGGTCCCTTGAGTTACTGTTACAGATTTTGTATACTGACAGTTGGCGGGTGTTTTTACCGTAATGGTGTAGGTTCCCGGTGTTGTAACTGAAATAGTATTCCCTGTTGTTCCTGTAGACCATGTGTAGGTATTTCCTGTTCCGTTTGAAGAGGCCGTAAGTTGCGTGGCAGTAGATTCACAAAGCGTAAGATTTCCTGTAATTTGTATATTCGGATTGCTTTCTGCGGTAATAGTGGCAGAAGTTGAGACGGGTATGCATATTCCATTAGTATAGGATATAGTATATGTTCCCGGATTGGTTACAGTTATTGACTGTGTTGTTTGGCCGGTTGACCATGTGTTGCCTGTGGTCTGACTGGAAGTTAATGTCACATTTCCTCCATAGCATATGGTATGAGATGAAGCTGTAATGAGTGGTTGTTCACAGGGGCAGGTGCTGATATTGGGATTTAGAGAGGAGCCTATTCCCTGTCCCTGATCAGAGCCAATATCCGCTACTCCTCCGGAATTTACCAAAACAGGAACACCTTGAGAATCGACTACACCTGATATAGCACCGTTTGTATTAAGATGATTTAGAATTACATTTTCATCACCTTCCAGAGCATCAAAACATCCATCGCCGTCAGAATCAAGATCTAACTGATTGGAGATACCGTCCCCGTCAATATCACAGAAGCCTAATTTATATCCGGTTCCTTTTCCTGACATATAGGTGGCACCCTGTATAGTCTGAGTTATTTTTATGATATTATTAGCAGTGGTGTTCCAAATGATATTGTTGAATGATGCACCATTAAATAACACCAAAGGAAGCAGAGGCCCTCCAGAAAATTTACTTCCTGAAATGGTTACCGCTCCATTTGGGCTGATTATAATTTGAAACATAGGGTGGGTTGCAGTCCCTTGTATTTGCCAGACTTCAGGTATTGCTCCTGAGCCATACACTGATCCGTCAGCGAATCTTACATTCGCAGTGGAACCCCAAGAAAATTCTATCTCCTGATTAGATAAATTATTACCATTAATGATTAAATTAAATGAATTGTCCAGATTATAAACGTCAAATACAAATCCCAGATCAGCACTAGGCGCTAGAAAAGTGTAAGGTTGATTATTACTGGTTGAAAAATCAACGCTAACCACTGGATTTGAACATTCATGAATATCAAGAATTCCGTCATTGTCATCATCCCAATCAATATTATCTGGAATTCCATCTCCATCTGTGTCAGTTGACAGGACTGCAGGTAAGGATTTTGCATACTTTTCTGTGGGACTGTGATTTTGCGAAAAAATGGTGGTGTTTCCAAAAAATAAGAGTGAACAGTATAAAAGTAATTTTATCTTCATTTTTGTGTGTATTTATTTTTGTAAATATATTTAATTTAAAATTTAATTGATTGATAATTAATACATTGTGTATATTTTAAATCAGATAATTGTACATTTAGGAAATGTTCAACATCAGATTCTATATTGTAATATTTATTTATCTTTTATGTCGATATTGCAATAAATTCATTATATGATTATTGAAGGTAGGGTATGATTTATCAAAGCAGAAATAAAGGCAGATAATCGTTTTTTATCTAATATAATTGAAGAATCATTTAATAGAAATAATGTCATCACATTCATAAAAATTGCAAACCTCTTTATAGATGAAATGAAATAAAATAAAGAGGTTTAGGCTATATTTTCAGCCCCAATAAGAATTTCTTCAGGGTTTTGATTAAATAAAACAAGAGAAATGTCTTATAAATTTTGTAGTTTAATAAAAAAAGTCTAGTTTTGCAATCCAAAATGAGATGTAAAATATGTTAATAATTCCAGTAAAAGATGGGGAATCCATCGACAGAGCTTTAAAAAAATATAAAAGAAAATTTGATAAAACGGGTACAGTTCGTCAATTGAGATCTAGACAAGCGTTTATTAAGCCTTCTGTAACTTTAAGACAATCTAGACTAAAAGCCGCTTACAAACAAAGAGGCCTTAGTAAGGAAGAACAGGCTTAAGATTTTTCTTAACCACATATAATTCACTTCTTAAATATTCGTATATTTGAGAGGTGAATTTTTGTTTTTATACCTTAAGTGATGTTGGATAAATATATAGAATATGTACAGTTCGAAAAGAGGTATTCTCCTCATACCGTTACAAGTTATAAAAAAGACCTTGACGATTTTTCCCATTTCTACCTCAAAACAGAAGGTTCCGAAGATATTTCCAAAGCCGATAAAAAAGTCATCAGGAATTTTATCGTTGAATTAAGTGAAAATAATATTTCAAAAAGAAGTATCAATAGAAAATTATCCACTTTACGAAGTTTTTATCTTTTTCTTTTAAAAATCGGCGAAATCAAAGTTTCTCCCGCAGAGAGCATCTCCTCCCTTAAGTTTTACGCTGAAAAACAGATTCCTATATCACAGGAAGAAATGCAGACCCTTAGCGATCGTGTCCTTCCGGAGCATCATGATCTCCTCGATCAGTGTATTATTGAAGTACTATATCAGACGGGAATGCGTAAAGCCGAGCTTTGTGGCCTGATGTTTGAGTATGTAAACATAAGCGGAAACGAGCTTAGGGTGATAGGAAAGGGAAATAAAGAACGCTTTATTCCCATCTCCGAAGATCTGTCTCATCTGCTGGAAAGTTACCTCGAAATAAGGAAACCCGAAGACCCATATAAATCATATTTTTTCGTCAATAAAAAGGGGAAAAAACTCTCCGAAAAATTTGTTTATGTGGTAGTTAATAAGTACCTTAGTCTTGTAACTACGAAAGAAAAAAGAAGTCCTCACATCCTTCGGCATAGCTTTGCTACGCATGTTTTGGATAATGGGGCGGAGATCTCCAAAGTAAAAAAAATATTAGGGCATTCCAGTCTTGCAAGTACTCAGGTCTATACGAATGCCAATATTGAACAATTGAAAAAAGTGTTTAATCAGGCTCATCCCAGAGCATCTAAAAAAGAAGAATTATGAAGATCACAGTTCAATCAATTGGTTTAACTCCACACGAACCATTAGAATCACACATTGACAAAAAAGTAAGCAAGTTGGAAACCTTCTATGATAAAATTCATGAGTGTAAGGTGTTCCTAAAAGTTGAAAACGCTTCGGATAGAAACAATAAAACTACCGAACTTATCTTAGCCGTTCCGGGTGACGATATCGTCGTAAAAAAGACATCTGAAACTTTTGAAGAAAGTTTGGACCTTTGCGTTGATACTGCTAAAAAGCTACTAATCAAGAAAAAAGAGATGGCGTAGAAAAAAAAGATAAAAAAAGTCATAAAAAAGTTTGAGAATTCAAAAAAACCGTTCTATATTTGCACTCGCAAAAAGGGAACAGCGTTCTTTTGAATTCTCTTTATTTATGCCTCCATAGCTCAGTTGGCTAGAGCAGCTGATTTGTAATCAGCAGGTCGTGGGTTCGAGTCCCTCTGGAGGCTCTTTTAATATAAACATTCGGGAAGATTCCAGAGTGGCTAAATGGGACTGACTGTAACTCAGTTGCTTCGGCTTCGCAGGTTCGAATCCTGCTCTTCCCACAGTTTATATTTTAAAAAAAAGTCTTGCAGGTTTCAAGAAAGTTTCTTAGATTTGCAAACCGTTAAACCAATAGTTTTGGAAACAAAATTGCGAAAGTAGCTCAGTTGGTAGAGCGTCAGCCTTCCAAGCTGAATGTCGCGAGTTCGACCCTCGTCTTTCGCTCAAAAAATCAGACTGTAAAAGAATGATTTTTTTAACTACTGAAAAGCTTAGAGTAGAATTTTCTCAAAGGCTTTCAGTCACAACATTAAAATTGCCTCCATAGCTCAGTTGGCTAGAGCAGCTGATTTGTAATCAGCAGGTCGTGGGTTCGAGTCCCTCTGGAGGCTCAATTTTAATATAAACATTCGGGAAGATTCCAGAGTGGCTAAATGGGACTGACTGTAACTCAGTTGCTTCGGCTTCGCAGGTTCGAATCCTGCTCTTCCCACAGTTTATATTAAAAAAAAATCTTGCAAATTTAAAAGGATTTTCCTAGATTTGCAAAGCGTTTACCAATAGTTTTGGAAACAAAATTGCGGAAGTAGCTCAGTTGGTAGAGCGTCAGCCTTCCAAGCTGAATGTCGCGAGTTCGACCCTCGTCTTCCGCTCAAAGAAAATCACGCTGATTAGTGTGATTTTTTTTAGTTAGTGCCGACTTAGCTCAGCGGTAGAGTGCTTCCTTGGTAAGGAAGAGGTCACGGGTTCAAGTCCCGTAGTTGGCTCTCCAAATTTCCCGAATTTCCTTCGGGATTTTTTTTTGCCCAAAATTTTCCCAATTTAAAATTTCCTGAAGGATCATACATCAGATCCAAAGATTGTGGACTAAACAAAAATTAATTGCTCTCACAGATGATACGGATAAAGCAAATTATCAAAAAGTAAATCTGCTCAATCTCTATAATCCGCGTGAAATTTTAAAATTATTATATATTCATTCCCTTCATCATACTCAATGCAATTGATTCCTTCTTTGCAACCTTATAGTAGGTCATATTAAAATCAAACTTTACGTGGTCAAAAAAATACTATTTTCTCACCAGCTTGTACATTTGGTTGCTTTTAAAAAATAATAGCTGAGAGTTTTTCGTTCTGAATGATCAGAGCTAATAACAGACTTTAATTATAAATGTAAATGAAAAACGGTTTTCAAAATGTTGTCTGAATTCTTTTATCGTCACAGCAGGTAAGGAGAAATCATAAAATTTTCGTTAAATTCGTATCAAATAAATTTTTGATGAATATTCTTTTATTGGAAGATGACCTTATTCTCTCGGCAGAACTCTGCAGGTTTTTGGAATCGAACAGCTTTACCTGTGACAAAATCTATGACGGTGAAACCTTTCTCCGCCAGATTAAAAACAATACCTACGACCTGTATCTGCTGGATATTAATGTTCCTAAAATAAACGGGCTGGATGTCTGCCAGACTATCCGTTCTTTCGATAAAAATACACCCATCATCATTATTTCTGCTTACGGAGATATTTCCGATAAAAAGGATGCCTTCACAAGACTGGCCGACGATTATCTGGTAAAACCTTTTCAGTTTGAAGAACTGCTGCTAAGGATCAACTCCCTGTTGAGGAGAAAAACACCATCTGACACGGCAGATCAGGATATCATCAGAGTAGATGACCTTATCATCAATAAAACAGAGCAGAAAGTGTACAGAGCAGGTAATGAAATAGCTCTTACACTGAAAGAATTCCAGTTGCTGGTGTATCTTGCCGAAGCGCAGGGAAGGACAGTTTCCAAACAACAGATTACTGAACACGTATGGGAGCATAACTTCAATACGAATACCAATACCGTTGAAGTCTACATCAATTTTCTGAGAAAGAAGATCGATAAAGATTTTAAACTGAAACTTATACATACCCGTTCCGGTTTCGGATATTACCTAAGCCCATTGTAGATGTCTTTAAAAAGAAAGATAGCATTAACGATCAGTATCGCTTTTTCCCTGCTTTTTGCAATGGTGATGGCGGTTATCTATCTGTCTTTTAACGATTTCAGAAGAGATGAATTTAAAGAACGCTTCAGGCAGCGTCTTGAATTTACCACGCACTTCATTTCAAAGTCTAAAGATTTCGAAGAAGAAGCTCCGATTTTTTTTAATGAAAACTCAGATAACATCCTTCTCAACGAAACCATCTTGATTTTCAACAGCGAAAAAGAGCTGATCTACAGCACCATCAAAGACCGTAATGTCACTTGGGACAGCGCCCTTCTCAAAGAACTGGATGAAAAGAAGATCATATACACGGAAAAAACAGTTCCCGAAATCTATGCGGCGCTCCGGAACATTAATGGTGAAAATTATTATATCCTCACCAGTGCGTTTGATACCAACGGAAAATCAAAACTGGAATATCTTAAATATCTACTGATCACGGCGTATGTAATGAGTACCCTGCTGATAGGTTTTTTCAGTTATTACTTCATGGGACAGTTTCTCCGTCCTTTAGAAGATCTGAATACCGAAATTTCAGAAGTCACCGCTCATAAACTGACTACACAGATTCCTGTTCAGGAGTCGAATGATGAAATTAATGTTCTGGCTAAATCATTTAATACCATGATTGCAAGGCTGGACGATGTTTTTCAGTCGCAGAAAGATTTTACGGCAAGTGCTTCCCATGAAATCAGGACTCCTATTACAAGAATGGCATTCCAGCTGGAAAACCTGATCAAGTTTGAGGAGCATTCCCCTGAGACTTTGACTTCCTTAAAACAGATTCAGAAGGATGTATACCAGCTGTCGGATCTTACCAACTCTCTTTTGCTCCTTACCAAATTCGATAAAGAAAATATTCAGAGCATTTATGAAGAAGTAAGAATTGACGAAGTTATTTTTGAAGCCTTCGAAGCGGTAGAGAAAAGCTACCCATCTCTGAAAATGGATTTCCTGATCTCTGAAGATACTTCCGAAAACGGTCTTCTGACCATAAGCGGGATCCAGTCTTTGTTGGTGATTGTCTTTATTAATCTCTTCAAAAATGCCGCGGTTTATTCCGATGATGAGGAAGTGGATGTTCTTATCACGGAAACCAATGATCAGCTTACCGTAGATGTCATCTCCCGTGGAAATACAATTCCTGAAGAAGAACAGAGCAAATTATTTGAAGCCTTTATGCGCGGAAATAATTCCCAAAACATTTCCGGCTCCGGTCTTGGACTCCGAATTGTTAAGAGAATTCTTGAATACCACGGTGCAGAGATTATATATTCTTCTCCTGCTGAACAGACCAATACGTTTAGCGTAATCTTTAGTAAGCACTTATAATTAAGTCCTCACTTTGTACTTCTATAATAAGTGAGCTTCCCATCTTCCATCCTGTAATTTTTCCGACAAATTCAGCATTTATCGATGTTCATAAGCCAAATTTAATTTTTTTTTAAGGCTCCTTTAAGGTCGTTTTAATCGTATAGCGGCAATTTTGTACCATAAATAAAGATAGAATGAACAAAATTGCAGGGCTGTTTATTGCCATTTCCTCATTCATGGCAGGGCAGCAACAGATGTCACTTTTGGACTGTGAAGAGGCTTTTCAGAAAAACAATCTTCAGCTTCTCGCAGAACAGTACAACATCAACATGGCCGATGCAGATATCCTGCAGGCTAAGATATGGGAACTTCCACAACTGAGCGGACAGATCAATGCCTACAATCCTGAAGGTAAGAAAGCCTTTGATATAGGGCACGCCAAAGGGGCAGAGATCACCCAACTGATCTATATGGGCGGAAAAAAGAAAAACGAAATTGCTTTTGCAAAATCAAACAAAGAACTGGCCCAGCTTCAGTTTTCGCAGCTTCTGGTGGATCTCAGAACTCAACTTCATGCAGGGTATTTCAATCTGTATTACGAAAAACTGAAACTGGATAATACCAATAAGCAGTTAGGATACATGAATGACCTTTTAAGTGCTTACCGTGCGCAATCTGCCAAAGGTAACGTGTCCCTCAAAGACGAAGTAAGGCTGCAGAGTCTCGTGATCCAGCTTAATAATGATAAACTGGGGATCAATAAAAACATCCTTGAATTTGAGCAGAGTTTAAAAGTCCTTACGGGAATCTCAGATGATATAGAACCCCAGCTTTCTGAGGTGGATGCCAAAGAAATTCTTGCGGCTCAGCCTTTCGGAGACGAAAATGAATTGAAGAAAAAAGCCCTGGAAAATAATTCTGATTACCAGTATTTCTTAAAATTAATAGACAACAGTAAATTATACGCACAATGGCAGAAATCTCTGAATGTTCCGGATCTTAATGTAGGAGCTGGATGGGACCAGAATGGTGGAACCTTTAAAAACGAGGTGAATCTGATGGTGGGAATTCCGTTACCCTTATGGAAATCCAATCAGGGAAATTTGGTCAAGGCCAATTTCGCGATTCAGCAGAATCAGAAAAATGCTGATTATCAGAAACTGAATCTTGAAACCAAAGTACAGTCTGCCTATAAAACCTGGAAAAGCCAGTACGACCAGCTTGCCGAGATCAAATCTACAGACCTTAGCAATATGGAACTGGTGTATGACGGAATGCTGAAAAATTTCAGAAAAGGAAACGTCAACCTTATAGAATTTACAGATTTCATGGACAGCTACAGACAAACGGCACTCCAGATCTATGATATGAAGAATGAAATCATGCAGTCGGCAGAACAACTTAATCAACTAATACAAACGAAAATCTTCTATTAAGCTATGAAAAAATATATAATCCCTGTACTGATAGCCCTTTCATTATTATCATGTACCAAAAAAGAGGAAGAAAAAGCACCACAGGCAAAGAAAGGTTTTGAACTGAGCAACACCATGCTTAATTCTATCGCTCTGGCCAAAGTGGAAACGAAAAATATAGAAGACCAATACAGTTTTTATGGAAAGATTTCTGCCGATAAAAACAGTTATATCGATGTGTATCCTTTGGTAGGCGGAAATGTTTTGAGCGTAAATGCTGAGCTTGGAGATTATGTGAGAAAAGGGCAGGTGCTGGCTACGATCAGAAGTACCGAGCTGGCCGAAGTTCAGAAAGATGTAAGTGATGCGAAGACAGACCTTGTGGTGGCTCAGAATAATCTGCGTGTTGCCAAAGAAATGTACGAAGGAAAGCTGAATACGGAAAGAGAAGTTCTTGAAGCCAGAAGTGTTGTACAGAAAGCCCAGGACCAGATGCAGAGAGCCACAGCCGTAAGTACGGTTTATAATGTGAAAAAGGGAAATATCTACAGCGTTCTGGCCCCTATCAGCGGATATATCGTTCAGAAAAACATCAATAAAGATATGCAGCTGAGAAGTGACAGAAGCGAAAATATTTTTGATGTAGCCAATACTACCAATGTATGGGCCATCATGAACGTGAATGAAGCTGATATTGAAAAAATAAGCCTGGGAATGAAAGCGCAGGTTTCCACACTTTCCTATCCGGATAAAGTTTTTGACGGAAGAATTGATAAGATATTCAAAATTATCGATCCCGAAACCAACTCCATGCAGGCAAGAGTCGTACTGGATAATGCCAACGGTCTGCTGATTCCGGAAAGTAAGGCAACCATTAAAGTGTCAAGCTCAGAGAACAGCACAGCACTTACAGTCCCTTCAAAAGCCGTTATTTTCGATGACAACAGAAGTTTTGTCGTTGTTTTCAAATCCAGAACCGATATAAAAGTGAAAGAAATAAAGATATTAAAACAGGTGGGAGATATTACCTATGTAGCCGGAGGCCTGTCTGAAGGAGAAGAAGTGATTACCAATAACCAACTGCTGATCTACCGTTCTCTGAACAGTTAAATTTTTATTTTGAATGTAATTTGAAACATTAAGAATTATTGAAACGTTGAAGTAAGAAGTTAAGCTGAATTAAGAAAAACATCGGAGATATTTTTAAGCATTCTCCTTACCAAATTCGCTTGCGAATTGCTTAACTATTCTTCACTTCTTCATTTCCTTAACGGTTCAGAAAACATATTGAAAAAACAGGAAGAATCAACAATTTTTTCAACGGCTTTTTTAGGTCACCAACTTAATCTATCATGAATAAATTCATTAAAAATATAATTGCTTTCTCGTTAAAAAACAAAGCATTTACCTTTATCTGGGTAGCTATTTTGGCCATTGCGGGTTTTATAAGTTTCAAAAATATGCCCATTGAAGCTTTCCCCGATGTTACCAATACCCAGATTGTCATTATAACCCAATGGAATGGACGTAGCGCAGAAGAAGTGGAACGTTTTGTCACTACGCCCATCGAATTGGCCATGAGCCCGGTCCAGAAGAAAACGAGTGTGAGAAGTACTACAATGTTTGGACTCTCTATCGTTAAAATTCTTTTCGACGATGGGGTGGATGATACTTTCGCCAGAAATCAGGTGAATAACCAATTAAGAACCGTAAGCCTTCCTGATGAGGTGGATCCGGAAGTTCAGCCACCCTACGGGCCTACCGGGGAAATTTTCAGATATACCCTGGAAAGTAAAACAAAAGATTCCAGAGAGCTGCTAACCCTGCAGAACTGGGTGATCGACCGTGCACTGAGAGGGGTTCCGGGAGTTGCAGACATCAATGTTTTCGGAGGTCAGGATAAAGTTTTCGAATTAAGTATTGATCCGAGAGCTTTGGATAAATACAATCTGACGCCGCTTCAGGTGTATGATGCCGTTACCAAAAGCAATTTAAATGTTGGAGGTGATGTGATCGAGAAAAACGGACAGGCCTATGTGGTAAGAGGAATCGGTCTTGTAAAATCTGTGGCAGACATTGGAAATATTACCATTCAGAATGACAGCGGAAACCCAGTACTGGTAAGATACGTAGCAGATGTTCACGAAAGTTCTATGCCTAGAGTAGGGCAGGCCGGTCTTAATAAACATGAAGATACGGTAGAAGGAATCGTGGTGATGAGAAAAGGAGAGAACCCGAGAGAAGTTCTGGTTGGTGTAAAAGCGAAGATTAAAGAACTGAATGAAAAGGTCCTTCCGAAAGATGTCAAAATGGTAACGTTCTATGACCGTGACAACCTGATGGACTTCACAACACACACTGTGATGCACAACCTGATCGAGGGAATCATTCTGGTTACTGTGATCGTCCTGATTTTTATGGCCGACTGGAGAACGACATTTATCGTTTCCATTATTATACCGCTTTCCCTGTTATTTGCATTTTTATGCTTAAAACTGGCGGGAATGAGTGCGAACCTGCTTTCATTGGGAGCGGTAGACTTCGGGATCATTATAGACGGGGCCGTCGTCATGGTTGAAGGGCTCTTTGTGATGCTCGACCACAAAGCCCTCAAATACGGAACAGAAAAATTTAATAAACTCTCAAAAGGAGGCTGGATCAAGCAGACGGGAACAGGCTTAGGAAAGGCGATCTTCTTTTCAAAATTAATTATCATCACCTCCCTGATTCCTATTTTCTCCTTCCAGAAAGTGGAAGGAAAGATGTTCTCGCCGCTGGCATTTACATTAGGATTTGCACTAATAGGAGCATTGATATTCACATTGACACTGGTTCCGGTTCTTTCCCACATCTTATTAAACAAGAATGTAAGAGAAAAAAACAACCCGTTTGTGAATTTCTGGGACAGGATTGTACTGAAAGGATTCAACTATACCTTTAGACATAAAAAGATGAGTTTAATTGTTGCCATATCTTTCATGGTGGTCACCTTATTCTCCGGGAAATTCTTAGGAACAGAATTCCTGCCGCAGCTGAATGAAGGTTCACTCTGGATCACCGCAGAAATGCCGATGAGTTCATCATTAAAGGAATCATTGAAAACAGCAGATCTTTTAAAGAAAGATATTATGAGCTTCTCTGAAGTGACCGATGTGCTGGCTCAGACAGGACGTAGTAATGACGGAACAGACCCGAACGGATTCGGATTTGTACAGTTTGCTGTCAACCTTAAGCCTAAAGATGAGTGGAAACGCAAGATCAGCTATGAAGAACTGATCGAAGAGATTGATAAAAAACTCAGAAGCTATCAGGGAATTACCTTTAATTATTCCCAACCGATCTCAGATAACGTGGCAGAAGCCGTAGCCGGTTTCAAAGCGGAGAACGGGATCAAAATTTATGGAGACAATCTCGAAACTTTAGATAAATTGGCTGATCAGGTCTTAAAACAGATCAAAGATGTACAAGGAGTAAAAGATCCGGGAATCATTAAAAATATCGGACAGCCGGAAGTAAGCGTGGTCTTGGACAGAGATAAAATGGCGGCTTACGGTGTAATGCCGGATGATGCACAGTCTGTACTGGAAATGGCTTTTGGTGGAAAAACTGCTTCAGAAATGTTTGATGGCGAAAGAAAATTCCCTATCCGTCTTCGTTACTCCCAGGAATACAGAAAAGATGAGAATGATATCGCTTCATTAATGGTGCCTACGCAAGGTGGCGCAAAAATTCCGCTGAAAGAGATCAGTACCATTGTAAAAGATAACGGAGCCGCATTTATTTACCGAGATGATATTAAACGATACATCGGGGTTAAATTCTCGATCCGTGACCGTGACTTAGGAAGCACCATTGCCGATGCACAGAAAAAAGTAGCCAATATTGATCTTCCGGATGGCTATTCCATCGGTTGGACAGGTCAGTTTGAAAACCAGCAGAGAGCTTCACATAGGCTGGCGCAGGTGGTTCCGATCAGTATTCTGGGAATTTTCTTCTTACTGTTTATCCTGTTTGGAAATATGAAAGACTCATTACTGGTATTGGCGAATGTACCTTTTGCACTGATTGGAGGAATTATTGCCCTTCATCTGACCAGAATGAATTTCGGAATTTCCGCAGGCGTAGGAATGATTGCTTTGCTCGGAATCTGTATCCAGAACGGAGTCATCCTGATCACAGAGTTTCATCAGAATGTCAAGGACGGATTGACTTTAGATAATGCCATATTAAACGGGGTAAAATCCAGAACCCGCCCTGTTATTATGACTGCCCTGATGGCTTCGATAGGATTGATGCCGGCTGCATTGTCCACTGGCATCGGTTCGGAATCCCAAAAACCTTTAGCTATCGTAATTATTGGAGGATTGATTACAGCGACGGTATTAACATTGTTGATCTTTCCGATTATTTTCTGGATCTTCAACAGGACAAAGAAGTCCCAACAGATTTAAAATTTCTTCTATCTATATTAAGTGAAGCGCGGAAAACATAGTTTTCCGCGCTTCTTGGTATCGAAATAATTATTATGAGTCTTTTTAAAATCCTAATCCTACGGCAAAAGCTTTTACGGTATTAGGGTAATCAGAAACGGCTGTTGCAGCTCCCGATGTCGTATTAACGGTGTATAATTTCGTTGAGGTTCCTACAGTAGCCATCAGATACGCTTTCTGGCTTGCACTTCCAATATCAAAACCGTTCGCATTCGTAATATTGATGCCTAAAGAACCGGTTTCTACCAGAGTTCCGTTATTGGGAGGCGTTTGCTGGTATAATTTATCTGTATTATGATCGATCACAAATAGAGTAGTGGATGTAGCGCCTGCAAAATTATTGGTATAAGCTGCAGCACCAATCATCGCTGTAACCGGACTGATAGTCGTGTCTACTGCGGTAATGCCTCCGGTAACAGGATCTAAACGAAGATTTTGCCCGGTATTGCTTACTACACGTATTTTATCAACCATTGGATTGAAGTCAAATCCAAAATCCGTTCCTGCCAGTAAAGTAGCGAAAGGAGAGCTTCCAACAGCCGTTGCAGCTCCGGTTCCTAAATTGATCGTATAAATTCTGCTTGAACTTCCCAAAGCATACAATTGCCCGTTCAAAGGACGGAAATCGATTCCTAAAATATTTTCTCCGGTTTGAAGTCCTGCCACTGTTTTGGAAACCGGCATCGGGCTGTTTGGATTGAAGATTTGAAGATTATTTGAATTATCGATGGCATAAGCTACCGCTTCAGTAGGAATCGCAAGATCTATAACAGCTTGTGGAAACGATCCTATAAAAGTGGCTTTACCGCTATTCAGATCCAGCACATGTAATTTTTCGTTTAAAGCCAGTAAAGAAGTGCTGTTATCAAATTTAATGTCAAAAGCGGCCTGTCCTGAGAAGGTAGCCCCAAGACTTCCTACTTCCACCAAAGTTCCGTTATTCGGCGGATCCTGCTTGAATAATTTTCCGGAAACGGGATCAATATCGTATAAAACAGTGGATGAAGCCCCTGCTTTGCTGTTTGTGTAAGCTACTCCGTTAATGCTTGGCGTTCCGGTACCGGAGATATTGGTATCCGTTGCTGCCACAGCTCCCGTTTCAGGGTGAAGTCTTAAATTTTGTCCTGTATTACTTACCAAACGGATTCTGTCTACTGTTGGATTGAAATCAATGGAAGCTATCGTTCCGGAAACGGCAGGCGTAAAAGCTGTCGCGCTTACCATTCTTGCAGAAGCACTGGCTGTATTGATGATGTATAATTTGCTGGCATTCGACAGTGCGTATAATTCTCCGGTAGCCGGTCTGAAATCTATACTCATGAGTTTTTCGCCGGCTGTAATTCCTGTAATGGCTGTTTTAGCAGCAAATGTTTTAGGATTATTGGCATTGAAAGAAACAAGTTCATTCATTCCTGTAAGTCCGTAAGCCATAAGATCTGGCCCGGTTACATTGCTGTCCGGCATCATCATCGGATCATCGGAATTGTCGCACGAAAAAAATGTCGTCACGGTCATCAGGACCAGAAAGAAGTGTAATAATGTTCTCATAATATTATTTTTAATGGTTTATAGTATGTACGAGAAAACCATTAAAGCGGTTTTTTTGTGGTGAATTTTATGGATAAAAAAAATATTTTAGGCTTCTATACTATTCAGAACGAATCAGATACTTTATAATTTGGACTAAAAAGGGTAGAGATGATTTTTTTCAATCCGGAAATTTGTGTAAATTTGCAGTCTCAATACATTGAAATATAAGGTTTGTGCTTCTTTGATTTGAATATTGAAACTTTTTTAATGAAAAAGGTTTTGGTATTTAAAAAAATCATTATATTTGCACACCGAAAAATTGAAAAATAATAAAATAAATAATTTTAAATCATGGCAAAGGAAACGTTTAATCGTAACAAACCACACTTGAACATTGGTACTATTGGTCACGTTGACCATGGTAAAACTACTCTTACAGCTGCAATTTCTGCTGTATTAGCTAGCAAAGGTCTTGCTGAGAAAAAAGACTTCTCTGCAATTGACTCTGCTCCAGAAGAAAAAGAAAGAGGTATTACTATCAATACTGCTCACATCGAATACGAAACTGAAAAAAGACACTATGCTCACGTTGACTGTCCAGGTCACGCGGATTATGTAAAGAACATGGTAACTGGTGCTGCTCAAATGGACGGAGCTATCGTAGTATGTGCTGCAACTGACGGTCCTATGCCTCAGACTAGAGAACATATCCTACTTTGTCGTCAGGTAAACGTACCTAGAATTGTTGTTTTCATGAACAAAGTTGACATGGTAGATGATGCTGAGTTATTAGAGCTTGTTGAAATGGAACTTAGAGACTTGTTGTCTACTTACGAATTCGACGGTGATAACTCTCCAGTAATTCAAGGTTCTGCACTAGGTGCTCTTACAGCAGCTACAGCAGCTACTCCTGATACTGAAGACAAGTGGTTCAAGAGCGTTGAAGAATTAATGGATGCTGTTGATACTTGGATCGAGCAACCACCAAGAGATACTGATAAGCCTTTCTTGATGCCAATCGAAGACGTATTCTCTATTACAGGTAGAGGTACTGTTGCAACTGGTAGAATCGAGGCTGGTATTATCAACACAGGTGATCCTGTTGATATCATCGGTATGGGTGAAGAAAAATTAACTTCTACTATTACAGGAGTTGAGATGTTCAGAAAAATCCTTGACAGAGGTGAAGCTGGAGATAACGTAGGTCTATTGTTGAGAGGTATTGAAAAAACTGACATCAAGAGAGGTATGGTTATCGCTAAGAAAGATTCTGTTAAGCCACACAAAAAATTCAAAGCATCTGTTTATATCCTTTCTAAGGAAGAAGGTGGACGTCACACTCCATTCCACAACAAGTACCGTCCTCAGTTCTACGTAAGAACTACTGACGTTACAGGTGAGATCTTCTTACCAGAAGGTGTAGAAATGGTAATGCCTGGTGATAACTTAGAGATCACTGTAGAATTGTTACAGCCAATCGCTCTTAACGTAGGTCTTAGATTTGCGATCAGAGAAGGAGGTAGAACAGTTGGTTCAGGTCAGGTAACTGAAATCTTAGACTAATCATCTTAAAATAAATAAGGCTTCCGGAAGGAAACTCTCCGGAAGCTTTTTATCTACGGGCATCGTCCAATGGTAGGATACCGGTCTCCAAAACCGTTGATCAGGGTTCGAATCCTTGTGCCCGTGCAAATATTAATTATGAGTTCATTTGTTGATTTTTTAAAAGGTTCTTATAACGAATTCAGACATAAAGTTGAATGGCCAAAGTGGTCTGATCTTCAGTCTTCCACTATTGTAGTAACTATAGCTACAGTGATTTTGGCATTGTTTACCTTTGGAGTTGATGAGTTGTTTTCAAAAGCAATCAGCAACATAATTGGAATGCTAATTAACGTGTTCAACTAAAAAAGTATTTTCCCATAATGAGCGAATTGAAATGGTATGTGCTGAAAGCGATCAGCGGACAGGAAAATAAAGTGAAAAACTATATTGAGACAGAAATCAAACGTCTAGGGTTTGAGCAGTACGTTACTCAAGTGGTTATTCCTATGGAAAAGGTTATACAGATTAGAAACGGAAAAAAAGTTCCTAAAGAGAAGCCTTACTATCCTGGATACCTGATGATCGAAGCTGATCTGATGGGTGAAATTCCTCACGCGATTAAGAACATTCCGGGAGTAATATCTTTCCTTAGCTTAACGAAAGGAGGTGATCCTGTTCCAATGAGAAAGTCTGAAGTAAACAGAATGTTGGGAAGAATGGATGAGCTTTCAGAATTTGCAAGCGATGTGGAAATCCCATTCATTGTAGGTGAAAACGTTAAAGTAATTGACGGACCTTTCAATGGATTCAACGGAACTGTTGAGAAGATTCTTGAAGACAAAAAGAAAATTGAAGTTTCTGTATTGATCTTCGGTAGAAAAACTCCAATGGAGTTGAGCTATATGCAGGTAGAAAAAGTATAATGCATACTTTTAAAATATATTAAGACCGCTTTTCAGCGGTCTTTTTTTGTGCTTAAACTTTTACAGATCTAATTTATTAAAATACTATATCTTAATTAGGGTTTATTGTAAAGTTCGTACAAATGAGTCTTTTTTTTTGATTAGTTTTTACTGATTTGTAGTGAAGTAGTAGATTTTTATCGAGATAAAGATTTATTTTTTGATTTATTTTCATGTGGCATGCTTCTTGCAAAGTAGTACCCAATTAATCCATAAAGTTTTATCCTTTTAAATGGTATACTGTGCATAGCAGAGTATAGGAAAGCTGTATGCTTTTTTTGAAAAGGTAAAGGAAAATGGAATGACGGAAGATTAATAAAACAAACACAATACAAGTTCAATGACTAAAATTATTTCGATGGTGCTTTTTGCATGCACTGTATTCGTGAGCGCTCAGGTTGGTATAAATACTTCAAAACCTGAAAAAGATCTGACAGTAAACGGAACGATGAAGACCTCAGGAATGATCTTCAAAAAACCTTTGGAAAAACTGGGAGCTGATGAAAATTATACTTTCGTGATCAAGTCTCCGGCTCCGGAAAACAAAATTACGGCTTACAATGATACTTTTGTACCGAACTCTCCCGCACCGATCAATCTTATTCAGTTTAAAATCACCTGTGACCCTTCAGATAAAGACTGGGTGAATCAGTTTGATACCAAGATCAATTCCAATAAGTTTCTTGTTGTGATCTCTTCATTCGGATTTACACAGCCTGTAAGAACCTATTCTGCAGACTGGTTGACCCCAGTGCCACAGATCTTTGCTTATCCTTCCGGTGGAACATGGAAACTGAAAGCGGATTACCAGGGTTTTGCCCCGGATAATTCTTTCCCTACAGGAGAATGGACCCTGAATTTGCTGGTTTTTGACAAAGCGTACGCAAAAGAATTGAATACAACACAGGATTTAGGAACTTCTACTACCGGTGCTGCTACAGCTCCATTAATTCAATAAAAACACAACATAATGAAAAAAATCACCACATTATTCCTTTTAGCAGGTTCTTTTTTAGGGCTTCATGCACAAGTGGGTATTAATACTGCTAATCCTCAGGGAACTTTAGATGTAGCCGGAGAAACTCTTGTGGAATCTTATCTTGTAGACACTGTCAACTCACCGGCAAGGGGAAACTATTTTCTTTTGACCCGTTCAAAAGATACTTCTCCGGTAGGGAAAATTAAGATGCTGGATATTTCGCTTCGTAATGTAGCACCGGTAAATACCTACAATGTTATTCTGAAAAATGTAAGCCAGGATGAAGTTATTAATCTGAACACAGGTTTGGAAACCGGCAAATATGTAGTGGCCATCACTGGCGCTGTATTTTCCAATGCGGTTTCGGCTGTGAATACTTCTACAAGTCCTAAGTCTTTCGGGGCTTATTCAACGGAAGTAACGCAGGTGACCAGTGGAGGAAAAACCTATCATGCGATCAATTTAAGCTTTAAAGGCGCAGGCACGGTATCTTCTACGAACGGAACATGGACGCTTACATTAAACGTCTTCGAAAAATCTCTGGTAAAAGAATGGGGAACATTCACCGGATCTGTTTCTGCATCGGCTTCACCGGTTTATTCAGGAGTTTCAACTAACACGCCTTTAGGGCTTCAATAATGATGATCATGGAAAAAAGAATTTATATTATCACGATATTGTTTCTGGGAATTTTTATGAATGCCCAGTCCGGAAGAGTAGGGATCAAAACCACTGATCCGAAAGAAACACTGGATGTGAACGGTCAAACTTATACAAACACGTTGTATCTTAGAAATCCGGGAGAACCTACAATGACCGGAGGAAGCTTCCTTGCGACTTCCGAAAATTCACTTCAGCTGTATGATCCTACATTGGAGAGCAGCGGACTGTTTAATTATCTTAAACTTTCTCTTACCGGAATTTCGGGAGCTGGAATTACAGATTACGATACCAAAATTGATGCGGACAAGTTCCTTGTTGTAGTTCACAATTACTCATTCAAAATGAATGATGGAACCACCAACGTAGCTCTTGACTATGGGGACAACGGAACGAATGATAACAGACAGGGATCTCCAGATGTGACGGCGTTCAAAAGCAAAGGGACATGGCATATCAGAGCAAGGTTTACAGACAGCAAGCTTATCGCTCTTACCTCTGCCAATCCGGCAAGAACATACAATAATTTTACCATAGATCTTTATCTGATGGCTTACAAAAGACTGATCACCAAACAGAATATCTCCGACATCACGACCGATCTTGGAGGAACAAACGGTTCGGCACGTACAGTAAATAAGCCTTCTGGATTTTAATCGGAATATCAATATTTGAACAATATACTAAGCCATATCTGATGATGTGGCTTTTTTAGTGCCTTAAATCTGTTGTAATGATGAGACAAAAAGTAAGGAGACTGATCTTTACTGTGTGGAATATTCAAAATGGGCAGGCTGTGTCTGAATTAATCCTTTATAAATTTTTTGTGTACTGTATTTTGAGCTTTATCTGTTGCTTTCAGCAGATAAACTCCTTTCGGCAGCGCTGAAACATCGGCTTGTTTTCCAGTTAGATTATTTTTTAACAGTCTTCCTTCTAAAGTGTAGATTTCTATATCAGATACGTCTTCTGTGAAAAATAGAGTGTTTTTTACAGGATTTGGATAGATACTTAAATTATTTTTTTTCACCTCAGAAGTGGTAAGTACATTACATTCCGGATTGTAGGTGTCATTCGTAATGGTCCAGTTTTTAAAATTAATCAGATTGTTTCTAGCTGATAATGCCTGAGGGGTAGAGTAAACCAGGCCGGATGCGCCTAAGGACATGGTGTTGGGACTGGAAATACTGTTAGCCCAACCCTGTAATGTGGAATTATAATGATTGCAGGATAAACCGGAGGAATCCAGCATGGCATTCATTTGCGTAACAGCATATAAATTCCAGGTTCCCAGATCCTGATTGAATGCGCTGGCGTTTTTAAACATGATACGCATATCCTTTACGGCTGAAGTATCCCAGCTGCCAATAGGTTGGTTGAAAATCGGATTGTCGCTGAACATAGCATACATATTGGTTACATTTGAGGTGTTCCAGTTTCCTATAGGCTGATTAAAAAGCAGGGCGCGGGTAAACATGTAGCTCATGTCGGTAACCATTGAAGTATTCCAGTTTCCAATAGGCTGATTGAATTTTTCTGCTTCTGCAAACATATCAAGCATATTGGTGACATTTGAGGTGTCCCAGCCGGCAACAGGCTGATCAAAGGCTCTGGTTTCCCTGAAGACCCCGGACATGTCGGTAACCATTGAGGTGTCCCAGTTTCCGATGGGTTGATTAAATGTATAGGCATTCGTAAACAGAGATTTCATATGGGTAACACTGGATGTATTCCAGTTGGCTAAAGGCTGGTTGAACATCTGCGTGGAATTGAACATATATGAAATATCGGTCACCTTTGAAATATCCCAGTTTTCAATAGGCTGATTGAAGATCATAGCATCAGAAAACATAATGCTCATATTGGTAACTTTTGAAGTATCCCAGTTGGCAAGAGGCTGATTAAACTGATAGGTAAACCCAAAGGTTCCCTGCATATTGGTTACATTCGAGGTATTCCAGATTCCTACAGGCTGATTAAATTGGGTAGCGGCATAAAACAGTAAAGAAATATCTGTAACATTGGAGATGTTCCAACTGCTTATAGGCTGGTTGAATAATGTGGCATTGTAAAAACAGGAGCTCAAATTGGTCACATGGGAGACATCCCAATCACTGAAAGAAGAATTGCCAACCAGCTTATAGCATCCGGCAAACATCCCTGCCATAGTAGTGACAAGGTCTAAAAACGGAATATCAGTAGCGGTGACATCCATTTCAGTACAGTAATTAAACGCGCCCTCCATACTGGACCATTTAATGTTTCCCCATTGTACGACTTCGGTAATTTTGTGAATGTCTCCGCGGCGTATAGTCACAGTGGGTATGAAAAAGCAGATACGGTGAAAATTCCCATTGTCTGAACTTACCTTTAAAGTGTAGGTAGCATTATTCGCGACAGGATTGAGAGGAGTTCCGAAATCGATGAGGAGAGGTAATCCCAGAACAGTTGTTACATTCGTCAATGTTGCATGGTGGGCAGGATAGCCAACTTCTTCCCAGTAAATTTTATAATCTGTTCCTACTCCGGGAAAATAAATCTGGGTAGAGGTACTCTGTGTAGGAATAAAACCGGTATTACTTGGCTTCCATATGGTGATAAACTCATTTTGCGCTTTGATACTCCAACAAAACATTAAAAAAATACTCAGGAGTAAATATTTCAGTTTCATAGATTTCGTTTTTTGTAAATGTAGAAAAAAAAATATTTGTAATTCTTTCTAAAAATCAACACATTCCATTTGCTAATTCAAAAATATTTCATAATTTTGCAGTCCGAAAAGTAGATTTACTGTATGTGAGTCGGTAATCTGCTGAATAATAAATGCTTCCAAACTCATTAATTATTCAAACTAAAAAAATTAAAAATGGCTAAGAAAGTCTTTAAAATGGTAAAGCTTCAGGTGAAAGGTGGCGCAGCTAACCCTTCTCCACCAGTAGGTCCAGCATTGGGTTCTGCAGGTGTGAACATCATGGAGTTTTGTAAGCAATTTAACGGGAGAACCCAAGATAAGCCAGGGCAAGTTTTACCTGTAGTAATTACAGTATACGAAGACAAATCTTTTGAATTCGTTATTAAAACTCCACCTGCAGCGATCCAATTAATGGATGCAGCTAAGATCAAGGGAGGTTCCGGTGAACCAAACAGAAACAAAGTAGGTTCTGTATCTTGGGATCAGGTGAAGAAAATCGCTGAGGATAAAATGACTGACCTTAACTGCTTTACAATCGATTCTGCAGTTTCTATGGTTGCAGGTACTGCTAGATCTATGGGATTAAGAGTAACAGGAACTAAACCAACTTTTAACGCTTAAAACTAATAGAAATGGCAAAATTGACTAAAAAGCAAAAGGAAGCTTTAAGCAAAGTAGAAAAAGGAAGAATCTATAGCCTTGAAGAAGGTTCTGCTCTTGTAAAAGAAGTAAACACTACGAAGTTTGATGCTTCTGTAGATATCGCTGTTAGATTGGGTGTAGATCCAAGAAAAGCAAACCAAATGGTAAGAGGTGTAGTATCTCTTCCTCACGGAACTGGTAAAGATGTTAAAGTTTTAGCTCTTGTTACACCAGATAAAGAAGCTGAAGCTAAAGAAGCTGGAGCTGATTATGTAGGTCTTGACGAATATTTACAGAAAATAAAAGAAGGTTGGACAGACGTTGACGTTATCGTTACTATGCCAGCTGTTATGGGTAAATTAGGTCCATTAGGTAGAGTATTAGGTCCAAGAGGTCTAATGCCTAACCCTAAATCAGGAACTGTAACCATGGAAATTGGTAAAGCAGTAGCTGAAGTAAAAGCAGGTAAAATTGATTTCAAAGTAGACAAGTATGGTATCATCCATGCTGGTATTGGTAAAGTATCTTTCGATGCTGCTAAGATCAAAGAAAATGCTCAGGAATTAATTTCGACATTGATCAAAATGAAACCAACTGCTGCTAAAGGTACTTATGTGAAGAGCGTTTATCTTTCTTCTACAATGAGCCCGGGTATTGCAATTGATAGTAAATCTGTTAACTAATAATAATCCTTAAGACAATGACAAAAGACCAAAAAGTTGTAGCAATACAAGAGATCAAAGATTTGCTTCAGGATGCGAAAGTAGTTTATGTAGCAGATCTAGACGGTTTGAACGCTGCTAAATCTTCTGATTTCAGAAGACAGGCTTTCAAGCAGAATATCAAAGTAAAAGTGGTGAAAAATACACTTTTACAAAAAGCAATGGAGCAAATTGACGGAGTAGATTTCTCTGAAATGTTTGAAACTTTCAAAGGTAACTCTGCTTTGATGATTGCTGAAACAGCTAACGCTCCTGCAAAATTAATCAAAGACTTCAGAAAAAAAGAAGAGAAGCCGGCTTTAAAATCTGCTTTTGTTCAGGAAACTTTCTATGTTGGTGACAACAACCTTGATGCTCTAGTAAGCATTAAGTCTAGAGAAGAAATGATCGGTGAAATCATCGGATTACTTCAGTCTCCAATTCAAAGAGTTGTTTCTGCTCTTCAAAACAAATCTGAAACAGTAGAAGCTACAGCTGAAGAAGCTGCTGCACCTGCTGTAGAAGAAACTCCTGCTGCTGAGGCTACAGAAGCTCCTGCTGCAGAAAGCACTGACGAAACGCCAGCTGCTGAATAATACTCTCAAAAAATTAAATAAATAATCAACAAAAACATTACAACAATGTCAGATTTAAAAAATTTAGCTGAAACGCTAGTAAACCTAACTGTAAAAGACGTAAACGAATTAGCTACTATCCTTAAGGATGAGTACGGAATTGAGCCAGCTGCTGCTGCTGTAGTTGTTGCTGCAGGTGGTGCAGGTGAAGCTGCTGAAGAAAAGACTGAATTCGACGTAATTCTTAAGTCTGCAGGTGCTTCTAAATTGGCTATCGTTAAATTGGTAAAAGATTTAACTGGTGCTGGTCTTAAAGAAGCTAAAGATATCGTAGACGGAGCTCCTGCTGCTATCAAGCAAGGAATCTCTAAAGACGAAGCTGAAGCTCTTAAGAAGCAATTAGAAGAAGCTGGTGCTGAAGTAGAATTGAAATAATTCAATTTACTATAAAATAGGAAGCCCGGACAGTAATGTCCGGGCTTTTTTGTTTTCATTGTCATCAGAAACCGTATCTAATTCCTAATAGTATTTGAATATTTTTGCCGTGTGTTGCTGTATATTCAAATATGATTATTAATTTACTTTAATTTAACATAATTAAATATTTATTATTCATAGAATTGTATATTTTGTTTCAAAATTTAATATTAAAATATTGTTTTGATTGAAAAATTACTATATTTGTACCGAAAAAAAACACACAGACATTTGAAAAGAAGTTACTTTATCTTCTATGGCTCTGCTGTAGCATATTGTATTAGTATGCTGGCCGCACTGCAGATAGGAAGTCTAAGCACCATATCTTCAACAGTACAGCAATCTACTGTCTCCTCGTGCTATTCTCATAAAACAGACTGTTTTGAAACCTCTGCAGAGAGTCTAGGAAAAGATAAAAGTGTAAGTTCCACTATTGAACCATGTATTTCTGCTGTCAGTAATGTTTCTCCGGAAATGGATACTGATAGAGAACAGCAGAAGAATAAGATGAGTTTCAAAAACGCATATCATATGAAAACCGCAAGTGGAGAATCTATTCGTCCTATTTTGGTTCATCATGATTCCTTAAAGAAAATCCTTTCTTTTATGACATCCGATAAGCTGTGTACCAGTCAGTCTTTAGATCTTTTATATGCTGATATGGAAACTGAGCTATACGGGAAAACAGTCAGATATCCCGCCGGAGATTCTAAAAGTCTGGGAGGTTTTGATTCTATTATTGAATTTCCGGATAAATTATCTTAATCCTACCGCAGGCACACTACATCCGTCCACTTTAACGAAAATAAACATTTTCCGCTCCTGAACAGAGTGTAAAAAGAACCTGTATGCCTCTTCTGAACAAATGAAACACACACAAAAAAAGACAAATATCACTAAAAATGAAAAACAGATTATTGACGCTCGCGGCTTTATCCTTTTATATTGGGATAAACGCACAAGTAGGAATTAATACGAACCTGGGCCAGGCCACCCTGGATGTGGTTGGGTCTCCTTCGGTGACAACGAAAATGGATGGGATTATTGCTCCCAGACTGACTGAGACAGAGCTGAATAAAAAAACATATGGAGCGCCTCAGACAGGAGCGTTGGTCTATGTGACACTGGCAGACATTGCTCCGGCTGGACAGACGGTAAATATTACCACTCCGGGATATTATTATTTCGATGGAACACAGTGGCAAAAACAAACAGGAACAGAATGGCAGGTGAAAGGAAATGCCAGCGGTGAAATTTCTACATCAGCAGAGGTTTTGGGAGCTGCACCGGCTTCCGCTAATTATCTGGGAACTAAAGGAACTGCTGATCTTGTTATGATCACGGCCAATAAAGTGCATGCGGTTCTGGATGCTGCAGGAGGTTTGTCAGGAGGAGGTGAAAATGCTTCCGGCCTTTCATGGGGTAGTACGAATGTAATTAATACTACTTCAAATAACATAGCGCTGGGAAGAGGGAATACAGCGACTGCCTCAGCAGCCAATTTCCCTGGAGTTGCCATCGGATCAGCAAATGTAGTGAGCAGCGGAGGGAAAGCCTTTGGTGCCGGAAATACAGCAATATCTGCCAATAATTTCGCTTTCGGAGGATTTAACAAAACGGGAAACTCTG
The DNA here is from genome assembly GCF_000737715.1 of Chryseobacterium sp. JM1. Lineage (GTDB taxonomy): Bacteria > Bacteroidota > Bacteroidia > Flavobacteriales > Weeksellaceae > Chryseobacterium. The sequence goes on from NZ_JPRN01000001.1 coordinate 205,297, forward strand.
TAGCGGTTGCCGTGGGGTATTCCAATGATGCTTCAGGGGGAGGTTTTGCTTTTGGAGCCAATAATACGGTCACTCTGAATAATTTCGCTTTTGGTAGTAATAACACAGTAGGTGGAACAGGTTCTATTGCCATTGGAATTGGCGGAACCTCCACGGGTAGCCAGTCTACATATGCCAATACCACGCAGGTGTTTTCCGGACAGGGCGCTGCAGGGACAGCCCTTACTGATGTGGGAATCAACATGATTCCGAATTCTACAAACTATGCAGATCTGGAAGTAAGCAAGGCAGTTCAAATCAAGTCTACTGCTACGAGACCTACCTGTGATGCCAGTAATGCAGGATCCATCATTTATGAGGTAACGACTGTGCTGGGTGTAACCTCTGGTAATTTCGTTGGCTGCAGACAGTCCAGCGCTACCACTTACGGATGGCAGAATTTATAAAAGAAAACACAAACTTTAACATAAAACAAAAACAAAACAATGGCAAAAAAATTATTCGATAGATTGGCGGCGATACTCATGGTCTTCATGATGTCTGCAGCATTATCTGCTCAAAAAGGGTACGAACCTATCCGTGGGATGGGGGTAGAGGCAAAACCTGTGAACAATTCAGGAATCTGTCTGGCGTGTTATAGTGGAAGCATGAATCCGGTAGTGGATGCAAACCTGGATAACAGCGTAAGCATGGGGAATTTTGCTTCTCTTTTAAGTGGAAATGGTATTTCTGTAAAGAATACAAACGCAATGTATCCAGCGGGATATATTACCGGATTTAACGTTGACCTTGGAACAAGTTTCATTACAGTAGACTTGCTAAGCTCTCTAAGAATCAGTACCTATAAAAATGGTGTGCTTCAGGAAACAACCAGCAGCAGTACCTTATTATCTGTTCCTGCATTCGGAGGAAGCAAGAACAGAATTTTTCTTCATTTAAAAACAACAAAGGAATTTAATGAAGTAAGATTATATCAAACGAATGCATTGTCTGTATTCAGTTCAATGAATGTGTATTATGCATTTGCATTCGATCCTGCCAAAGTGCCTGTTGACCAAAATGGTATCTGTGATGATATCATTGCGGGAAGTGGTGTAGACGGGAACGTATCGGGAAGCAGTAGTTTCCTGGCTCCGCTTTCGTTCATCCAGAATAAAGAAAGAATCGGAGACGGTGACAAAAACTCTTATGGATCTGTTGTCTTGCCTGTGGGTCTTCTTGGATCTTATTCAGTAGGCGTATTGGACAAAAACCAAGTTTATCCGGCTGGTAACAAAACCGGTTTTGTGATTTCTCCTGATGATGAAGGGAAGCTGTTAAGTGCAGAATTCCTTAAAAATATTACAGTAGAAACGTATTTATATGGTCAGCTTCAGGATTCCAAAACATTATTTGATGGAGGAGGACTGATTAATATTAAAGTTTTAGGATTCGGTTCAGGAAAACAGAAAGTTACATTGACTTCTTCCAAACCTTTTAACGAAGTACGTTTGAAAATTACTCAGACTTTAGGAGTTAATTTAGGATCTCTGAAAGTGTACTATGCATTTGAAGAGCCTGCTTCTTGTGACTGTAATGATAAAATTCAGACCAGTGGTTCTGCTATTCCGGGGAATATTGTGACCGGATCTAACTGGACTTCAGGACCTGGATTTTTAGGTCTTATTTTAGCGAAAATGACAAATGCGTCAGCTATTGTAGATACCAATACTTCTAATTATGCAACGGCAACACTTCCTGCAGCTTCATTTTTGAGCATATTCTCGGCTTATGCTACGGTAGGTACTAATACTTTGCTTCCTGCCAATACGTATGCAGGATTTACATTGGAAAAAGCGGCTAACCTGATCGGGGTAAGTGTGCTTGAAAATATTACGGTAACGCTTTACAACAATAATACACAAACGGATAGTTTTACAAGTACCGGAAGTTTGATCAGTGGAAATTTCTTCACGACAGATTCCAATAAATTCTATGTGGGAGGAAAATCTACAAAACCATTCAACCGTATTAAGGTGACTTTCTACAGTGGTACAGGAGTACGTATCCCTCAAAACTATAATATCTACAATGCTTTTGCGAGCAGAGATGATGATAATGATGGTGTTCCTAACTGTTTTGACCAATGTCCAAACGGTAATGACAGTATTGACTTAAACGGAAACGGTATTCCTGACTGTGCAGAAGGATGTACGGCTGTCAATGACAAATCGCCTACACTGGATACAGATGGAGACGGTATTAAGGATGCTTGTGACCTTGATTCTGATAATGATGGAATTCCAGATGCGTTAGAAGATCTTGACAGAAATGGTAAATTTGAAGATGATGATACAGAAGGAGTATTTGGACCTGTTCAGGTACTGGGAGACGGAATTGCGGCTTATCTGGATCTTGATTCTGATAATGATGGAATCTTAGATTTATTTGAATCCGGTATTCCAACATCGGTGATCAACCAGATTGATACAGACCGTAACGGTATTATTGATAAAGGTGTTGCAGTAGGCGCTAACGGTATTGCAGATATCTTAGAAACTTCTCCGGATTCAGGAATCTTGAAATACCCTCTGAAAAATACAGACGGTGATGATAAACCGGATTTCGTGGATTTGAATTCAAACGGAATTGATTTTGACCTGTACGCTATTGGTAAAGGAGATCTTGATGATTTTGGAGCAGGATTTATTTCCAGAATTGTAGATCTTGACAAAGACGGTATTCAGGCAGTTGTAGATACAGATCTTGTGAATAGAGGAGCGCCAAATTCTCCACTTTCACCTTATGCTACTCTGTTGAAAAACGCTCAGATGAAGTCTGGAAAAGGAATCGATGCTGATATTACAGAAAAGGCTAATGATATTAAAGTATATCCAAACCCTGTAAAATCTGGTGAAAACCTTAATGTAAGATCTGAAGAAAACGGTGTTTATACCTTATTCTCTGCTCAGGGGCAGTTGATCAGATCAGATAAATTCTCAGGTAATGCTGAAATCAATACGGCTTCACTTCCGGCTGGAATCTATGTTGTAAAAATAGAAACTAAGTCAACCGTGAAATCTTATAAGATCATTGTGAAGTAATTTCTCATAATCTATACATGAAAGGCCGTCCCTCAGGGACGGCCTTTCTTATGTAAATATGTTTAACGTTCTCAAAATGAAGCGGTTTTATTTGTCTATGTGGATAAGTTTTTGTACCTTTGTCCCTCTTTTGGCGCGAATCATTGTACGAAAATCTATAAAATACTGGAAATCAGCTCTTTCATCAAAATAATGAAAGGGATTTCTCGTATATAGATACTGCGGCTCATTCCGCCTTAAAAGTAATAAAAATATTTTGCATTACGCTGTGAAAAGATATACCAGCGTTGCAGTTAGAAGTTAGATCAAAGACTTTCTAGAATAAAGAACAAAGAATAAAGACCGATAATTGCGCCAAAATTTTCCCACTTATTCTTCTCTTTTTCCTCTTTTATCTTTTTGTCTTCTTCTGATATTTTTGAATGAATCAAAATATTTTTTAACCCTTTCTTAAAAGTTTTATGAGTAAAACAACAGCAACAACAAGGGGGAATCAGAGAATTAACTTCTCATCAGCAAAAGGAAAAATTATCACTCCTGACTTCCTGGACATCCAGTTAGAGTCTTTCAGAGATTTTTTCCAGCTTGATACCCTTCCAGAAGACAGAACAGACGAAGGTTTATACAGAACCTTCCAGGAAAACTTCCCAATTACCGATTCTAGAAATCAGTTTGTATTGGAATTCCTTGATTATCTGGTAGATTCTCCACGTTATTCAATTAACGAGTGTGTGGAAAGAGGATTGACGTATTCCGTTCCTCTTAAAGCAAGACTTAAATTGTATTGTACAGACCCTGAGCACGAGGATTTCCAAACGGTGGTTCAGGATGTGTATTTAGGCCCGGTTCCTTATATGACGCCTAGTGGATCTTTCATCATCAACGGTGCTGAGAGAGTTATCGTTACGCAGCTTCACCGTTCACCTGGTGTATTCTTCGGACAGACTTACCACGCTAACGGAACTAAACTGTACTATTCAAGAATTATCCCTTTCAAAGGATCTTGGATGGAATTTACGACAGATATCAACAGCGTAATGTATGCTTATATCGACCGTAAGAAAAAGTTACCATTAACTACTCTGTTAAGAGCGATCGGTTATGAGTCTGATAAGGATATCCTTCAGATCTTCGACCTTGCTGAAGAAGTGAAAGTTTCTAAAGCTGCCCTTAAAAAAGTGGAAGGAAGAACATTGGCTGCGAGAGTATTGAACACTTGGTTCGAGGATTTCGTAGACGAAGATACAGGTGAAGTGGTTTCTATCGAAAGAAACGAAATCATCTTAGACAGAGAAACTATTCTTGAAAAAGAACATTTAGATCTTATTCTTGATGCTGGTGTGAAATCTATCCTGATTCACAAAGAAAACAGCAATGAATTCTCTATCATCCAGAATACATTACAGAAAGACCCTACGAACTCTGAAAAAGAAGCAGTAGAGTACATCTACCGTCAGTTAAGAAATGCAGATCCACCAGATGAGGAAACAGCAAGAGGAATCATTGAAAAATTATTCTTCTCTGAACAGAGATATTCATTAGGTGAAGTAGGACGTTACAGACTAAACAAAAAGTTAAGCCTAAACATCCCAACTACAACTGAAGTTCTTACAAAAGAAGATATCATTGCGATTGTAAGACACTTAATTGAGTTAGTAAACTCAAAAACTGATGTGGATGATATTGACCACTTATCAAACAGAAGAATCAAGACTGTTGGAGAGCAGTTAGCAGGACAGTTCGGTGTAGGTCTTTCAAGAATTGCAAGAACAATCAAGGAAAGAATGAACGTTAGAGATAACGAAATATTTACTCCACTTGACCTTGTAAATGCTAAGACATTAACATCAGTAATTAACTCGTTCTTCGGTACCAACCAGCTTTCTCAGTTCATGGACCAGACCAACCCGCTATCAGAGATCACGCACAAGCGTAGACTTTCTGCACTAGGGCCTGGTGGTTTATCAAGAGAAAGAGCAGGTTTCGAGGTTCGTGACGTTCACCATACCCACTACGGAAGAATTTGTCCGATTGAAACTCCGGAAGGACCAAACATCGGTTTGATTTCATCTCTGGGGATTTATGCTAAGATCAATAACCTTGGTTTCATCGAAACTCCATACAGAAAAGTAGAAAACAGTAAGATCGATCTTTCTGCTGACCCTATTTATCTGAATGCAGAAGACGAAGAAGATAAAGTAATTGCTCAGGCGAACGTAGAATTGACTGACAGCGGTGAATTCTTAACAGACAGAATTATCGCAAGACTTGATGGTGACTACCCGGTAGTTGAGCCAGCTCAGGTTAATCTTATCGACGTTGCACCCAACCAGATCTCTGGTATTTCAGCTTCATTAATTCCATTCCTGGAGCATGATGATGCGAACCGTGCATTGATGGGATCCAACATGATGCGTCAGGCCGTTCCATTGTTGAAGCCACAAGCTCCAATCGTAGGTACTGGTCTGGAACAGCAGGTTGCTAAAGATTCAAGAATCTTGATCAATGCTGAAGGTACAGGTCTTGTAGAATATGTAGATGCTGATAGAATCACTATTAAATATGAAAGAAGCGACGACGAAGATTTAGTACAATTCGAGTCTGCTACTAAAACATACAACCTTACTAAGTTCAGAAAAACCAACCAGAGTACGACCATTACCCTAAGACCAAACGTAAGAGTAGGTGAGACGGTACAGAAAGGTCAGGTACTTTGCGACGGTTATGCTACTGAAAACGGAGAGCTAGCTCTTGGTAGAAACTTAGTAGTAGCGTTCATGCCTTGGAAAGGATACAACTTTGAGGATGCAATCGTAATCAACGAAAAAGTTGTACGTGAAGACTGGTTTACTTCAATCCACGTAGATGAATATTCTCTTGAAGTTCGTGATACCAAATTAGGTATGGAAGAGCTTACAGCAGATATTCCAAACGTTTCTGAAGAAGCAACCAAAGATCTTGACGAGAACGGTATGATCAGAATCGGTGCTGAAGTGAAGCCTGGAGATATTATGATCGGTAAGATCACTCCAAAAGGTGAATCTGACCCGACTCCTGAAGAAAAACTTCTTAGAGCGATTTTCGGTGACAAAGCCGGTGATGTGAAAGATGCTTCATTGAAAGCAGATTCATCACTAAGAGGTGTTGTGATCAACAAAAAATTGTTCTCTAGAAACATTAAAGATAAAAAGAAGAGAACTGAAGAAAAACTTAAACTTGAAGAAATTGAAAACACTTACAAGGCTAAGTTTGATGAGTTGAGAAATACTTTAATTGAAAAATTAAACACACTGGTAAGCGGTAAAACTTCTCAGGGAGTTACCAATGACCTTGATGAAGAAATCATCGGTAAAGGTGTGAAATTCACTCACAAATTATTGACTTCAGTTGAAGATTACGTTAACGTAAGCGGTGCAGACTGGACGGTAGATAACGATAAGAATGAATTGATCAAACAATTGATTCACAATTATAAAATCAAGTTCAATGACATCCAGGGGGTTAAAAACCGTGAGAAATTCGCAATTTCTATCGGAGATGAGCTTCCGGCTGGTATCATGAAATTGGCTAAAGTATATATCGCTAAGAAACGTAAGTTGAACGTAGGGGATAAAATGGCAGGACGTCACGGTAACAAAGGTATCGTTTCAAGAATCGTTCGTGAAGAAGATATGCCATTCCTTGAAGACGGAACACCGGTAGATATCGTATTGAATCCACTAGGGGTACCTTCTCGTATGAACATCGGACAGATCTATGAAACAGTTCTTGGATGGGCTGGTCAGAAACTGGGAATGACGTTCGCTACGCCAATCTTTGATGGAGCAACGCTTGATCAGATTACTGAGTACACAGAAAAAGCAGGTCTTCCTAAATTTGGTAACACTCACCTTTATGATGGTGGTACCGGGGAAAGATTTACTCAGCCGGCTACGGTAGGGGTAATCTACATGCTGAAACTTGGACACATGGTAGATGATAAGATGCACGCACGTTCTATCGGACCTTACTCACTGATTACTCAGCAGCCGTTAGGAGGTAAAGCTCAGTTCGGAGGTCAGAGATTCGGAGAGATGGAGGTTTGGGCTCTTGAGGCATTCGGAGCTTCTAACATCCTGAGAGAGATCCTGACAGTGAAGTCTGATGACGTGATTGGTAGAGCGAAAACTTATGAAGCTATTGCAAAAGGTGAATCTATGCCTGAACCAGGTATTCCGGAATCATTCAATGTATTACTTCACGAGCTACAAGGTCTTGGACTTGATGTAAGACTTGAAGAATAATTGACGAGAGACTTTAAGACACGAGACACGGGACTTAAAAAGTCTCAAATCTCAAATCTCTTAATCTTTTAATCTAAAAACAAAACAATGTCAAATAAAAATAAATCAAGTAGATTTAATAAAATAACCATCGGTTTAGCTTCACCGGAATCGATTCTTCAGGAATCAAGAGGGGAAGTTTTAAAACCGGAAACTATTAACTACAGAACGCACAAACCTGAAAGAGACGGGTTGTTCTGTGAAAAAATCTTCGGTCCGGTAAAGGATTACGAATGTGCTTGTGGTAAATACAAGAGAATTCGTTACAAAGGGATCGTTTGTGACCGTTGTGGGGTAGAAGTTACTGAGAAAAAAGTAAGAAGAGAAAGAATCGGACACATCAATCTTGTAGTGCCTATCGCACACATCTGGTATTTCCGTTCTTTACCAAACAAAATCGGTTACCTTTTAGGAATTCCTTCTAAGAAATTAGACATGATCATCTACTACGAAAGATATGTAGTGATTCAGCAGGGTATTGCTAAAAAATTAGACGGTTCTGACTTCGATAACATGGAGTTCCTTACAGAAGAAGAGTACCTGGATATCATGGAAACTCTTCCTGTGGAAAACCAGTATCTTGATGATTCTGATCCAAACAAATTCATCGCCAGAATGGGTGCTGAAGCTGTGGAAGATCTTTTAAAAAGAATCGATCTTGATGCATTGTCTTTCGATTTAAGACACAAAGCTCACAACGAAGGTTCTAAGCAAAGAAGAACTGAAGCTCTTAAAAGATTGAACGTTGTAGAAGCACTAAGAGGTGCTAATACAAGAATGATCAACAGACCGGAGTGGATGATTATGCGTGTGCTTCCTGTAATACCACCAGAACTAAGACCATTGGTTCCATTGGATGGAGGACGTTTCGCAACTTCTGACTTAAATGACCTTTACAGAAGAGTTATTATCAGAAACAACCGTCTGAAAAGACTATTGGAGATCAAAGCTCCGGAAGTAATCTTGAGAAACGAGAAGCGTATGCTTCAGGAATCAGTAGATTCATTATTCGATAATACAAGAAAATCTTCTGCTGTAAAATCTGAATCAAACAGACCATTGAAATCACTTTCTGATTCATTGAAAGGTAAGCAAGGTCGTTTCCGTCAGAACTTACTAGGGAAAAGGGTTGACTACTCTGCGCGTTCCGTAATTGTTGTAGGTCCAAACTTACAGCTTCACGAATGTGGTATTCCTAAAGATATGGCAGCAGAACTTTACAAACCGTTCATCATCAGAAAACTGATCGAGAGAGGAATTGTAAAAACTGTGAAATCTGCAAAGAGAATCATCGACAGAAAAGAGCCTGTAGTATATGATATCCTTGAAAACGTGATGAAAGGTCACCCGGTTCTATTGAACAGAGCACCTACCCTTCACAGACTGGGTATTCAGGCATTCCAGCCTAAGATGATCGAAGGTAAAGCAATTCAGCTTCACCCGTTGGTAACAACAGCATTCAACGCCGATTTCGATGGTGACCAGATGGCGGTACACTTACCGTTAGGCCCAGAGGCGATCCTTGAAGCTCAGTTATTGATGTTAGGTTCTCAGAACATCTTGAACCCTGCAAACGGTTCTCCTATTACGGTACCTTCTCAGGACATGGTTCTCGGTCTTTATTTCATGACTAAAGAATTGAGCTCTACAGAAGATATGAAAGTGAAAGGTGAAGGTCTTGCATTCTATTCTCCTGAAGAAGCGGAAATCGCTTATGCAGAAGGAAGAGTTTCATTAAATGCTAAAGTAAGATGTAGACTACCTGTTAAAGAAAACGGAGAGATTTCGACAAAATTAATCGAAACTTCTTTAGGTAGAATTCTATTCAACCAGATTGTCCCAAAACAATCAGGATACGTTAATGAACTATTGACGAAAAAATCACTGAGAAACATTATCGGTAGAGTTTTAGCTGATACTGATTTCCCTACAACAGTGAAGTTCTTGGATGCAATGAAAGACTTAGGGTATTCTAATGCATTCAAAGGAGGTCTTTCATTCTCACTTGGGGATATTGTAGTTCCTGTGGAGAAGAAAAAGATGATTGCTACATCTATTGAAACGGTAGACGAGATTAGAGCCAACTATAACATGGGTCTTATCACCGATACAGAACGTTATAACCAGGTAATCGACGTTTGGACAAACACCAACGCAGGATTAACTGAAATGATCATGAGCAGAATGAAATCTGACCAAGGTGGATTCAACTCTGTATATATGATGCTTGATTCCGGGGCGAGGGGTTCTAAAGAACAGATCCGTCAGTTATCAGGGATGAGAGGTTTGATGGCGAAACCGCAAAAAGCTGGTTCTACTGGTGCGGAGATCATCGAAAACCCGATCCTTGCAAACTTTAAGGAAGGTCTTTCGATTCTAGAGTACTTTATCTCTACCCACGGTGCCCGTAAGGGTCTTGCGGATACCGCACTTAAGACTGCCGATGCTGGTTACCTTACAAGAAGATTGGTAGACGTTGCTCAGGACGTTATCGTTACTGAGGACGACTGTGGAACGCTTAGAGGTACTGAAGTTACTGCACTTAAGAAAAATGACGAGATCGTTGAAAAAATCTCTGAAAGAATCTTAGGTAGAGTTTCTCTTCATAACATCTATGATCCGGAATCAGACGAGTTAATCGCTGAAGCAGATCAGGTAATTAATGAAGTATTGGCGAAGAGAATTGAAGCAGCAGGATTAGAAGCTGTTGAAGTTCGTTCTCCACTTACTTGTGAAACTAAAAAAGGAATCTGTGCGAAGTGTTACGGTAGAAACCTTGCGACTGGTAAGATGATCCACATGGGTGAAGCTGTAGGGGTTATCGGTGCACAGTCAATTGGGGAACCAGGTACTCAGCTTACGTTGAGAACCTTCCACCAAGGGGGTACTGCAGGTAACGTTTCAGAAAACCCATCTATCGTTGCAAGAAGAGACGGTATCGTTGAAATGGACGAAGTAAGAACGATTACTTCTGAAGATGAAAACGGTAAAACTGCTGAGGTAGTTGTTTCACGTTCAACGGAATTCAGATTGGTAGCGGATAACGAAACCAGAACACCATTGATGATTGCTAACGTACCTTACGGTTCTGAATTAGCAGTGAAGCCAGGTGATAAAGTGAAGAAAGGAGATGTAATCTGTAAGTGGGATCCGTATAACGCGGTAATCATTGCAGAAACTGCAGGTAAGGTTGAATACGAAGACATTATCCAGGGTATCTCATTCCAGCTTGAAATTGATGAACAAACAGGATTCGAAGAGAAAGTAATCTCTGAGTCTAGAAATAAGAAAGCCGTACCTACACTGAAGGTGGTAGATTCTAAAGGAGTTGAGCAGAAAGCATACAACTTACCGGTAGGAGCCCACTTAATGGTAAATGATGGTGAAAAAATTAAGGCTGGTAAAGTCTTGATCAAGATCCCAAGAAAATCTGCAAAAGCAGGGGATATCACCGGAGGTCTTCCGAGAGTTACCGAACTATTCGAAGCAAGAAACCCTTCAAACCCAGCGGTTGTTACTGAAATCGACGGGGTAGTTTCTTACGGAAAAATTAAGAGAGGTAACCGAGAATTGATCGTAGAAGCTAAAACTGGTGAAAGAAAAATTTACTTGGTAAAACTTTCTAACCAGATCCTTGTTCAGGAGAATGACTTCGTAAGAGCAGGAGCACCACTTTCTGACGGTTCTATTACACCGGATGATATCTTAAGAATCAAAGGTCCAACGGCGGTTCAGGAATATCTGGTAAATGAGATCCAGGAAGTTTACCGTCTTCAGGGGGTAAAAATCGACGATAAGCACTTCGAGATCATCGTAAGACAGATGATGACGAAAGTATCTATCGTAGATGGAGGTGATACTCAGTTCCTGGAAGGAGCTCTTGAGCATAAGTTTGACTTCTTGGAAGAAAACAACAGAGTATTCGGTCTTAAGGTTGTAGTAGAAGCTGGTGATTCTAAAGAATTCAAGCCAGGTCAGATGATTACAGCCAGAGAATTAAGAGACGAAAACTCTAAACTGAAGCGTGAAGACCAAGCTTTAGTTGAAGTAAGAGAAGCTTTACCTGCTACAGCAACGCCTGTACTTCAAGGTATTACAAGAGCAGCTCTTCAGACTAAGTCATTCATGTCTGCAGCATCATTCCAGGAAACTACGAAAGTTCTTAACGAAGCAGCAGTAGCTGGTAAAGTTGACTTCTTAAGTGGTCTTAAAGAAAATGTAATTGTAGGGCACAGAATCCCTGCAGGTACAGGTCTTAAAGAATATCAGAATGTAATTGTGGGTTCTAAGAAAGAATTCGAAGACCTTAACTAAAATTAATGATTTGAAATTTGAGGTTTGGATTTATTTTTATATTTTCACAATCTCAAATTTCGAATTTTAAAAACATATTTTATAACAATGGACAACAATCAAAATCCACAAGACGGAAACATCAACATCGAATTGAACGAAATGGTAGCTGCTGGAGTATATGCTAACTTAGCATTGGTAAACCACTCTCCATCTGAGTTCGTAGTAGATTTCATCCAGTTAATGCCGGGTGTTCAACAGGCTAAAGTAAGATCAAGAATCATTCTTGCTCCACTTCACGCTAAAAGAGTATTATCTGCTCTTCAACAGAACATAGCTAACTACGAGCAGCAGTTCGGAGAAATCAAAGAAGTTGAGCCTTTCGTATTAGGAGGTAACAACGTACAAGCATAAGATTTTTCTTACAATACATAAGAATGCCCCGGTAAAAACCGGGGCATTTTTTATGTTCAGTTCTATAGTATAAACTGAAGATAAGATTTAAAATAAGTAAAAAAAAATATATATATTTCGAAAACTCACTACAAATTATAATCATGTATATAACAAATCTATCACCTAATAAAACTATCACAACTATTATTCTTATTTTAAACCAGAGATCATGACAGAGTATTTATTGAAGGAAGTTAGAAATATCATTAATCTCTACGAAAAAGAAATAATAAAAGAAGGAGAAGGATTCAATCTGATTTCAATTTTAGGAATGGAAAATAATGAAAGATATACCCATTCTGCAATTATTGGTGAACTTTTAAATCCTTATGGGAGTCATAATTTTGGAAATCTTTTTCTTAAAGAATTTCTTAATTGTGTTTCCTGTGATTTTTGTATAGATCAGATTGAAGTCATTACTGAAGAATATGTTGGCTTACAATTAGGTAGCAGAACATTCCTCGATATTGTAATAAAGGATAAAAAGAACGGGAACGTAATTCTTATAGAAAATAAAATATGGGCAGAAGATCAGGTAAATCAATTAGAGAGATATCAAAGTTCTTATCGTAATTCAGATCAAACTATTTTTTATCTAACACCGTTTGAAAGTAATTATTACAATACTAGCTTTTCAAACTATACAAAAATATCTTATCATACTCATATTAAAGGATGGATTACAAAATGTATAGAAATAGCAAAAGAAAAGAATAATTCGTTCATAGAAAATTCTTTAAAGGTATACCTAAATATAGTTCATAAAATTACTAATCAATCAATTTATAACAAGATGACAAACGATATATTCCTAACAATATTAGATTCTCCTGAAAATTTTGAGGCAGCAGAAAAAATTTCTCAAGAATTCAGTAAAATCAATACTTTTATAAGAAATGAATTTTTCAATAAACTATATGTAAAAGTGAAAAGTGAAAGTTTTGAGTGTCTTTTTGGGAAAATAAATATTATTATTGATGAGGATAATTATGACCCACTTTATTTAGGAATACAATTATTTAATAGTGAAAATAAAATAATTTTAGACAATGAAAAATTTAATTTGATTTTAAATCAGATTATAGAAGAATTCCCGGAAAACTATCCCCAACCGAGTAATAAATGGTGGAATACTTGGTTTCAGGTTAGTGCTAAAAGTATGCTTCACAAGCATTTTATACATAATCTAGATTCTAAAAGTAAGGCGACATTTTATAAAGATATTGAAAATCAAGTAGAGATTGTTTCGCAGGAATTTTCTAAGATATTAAACCGTTTGCAAGAACTTTTAGATGTTTAATCTATTTAAGATAATCTAAAATTGCAGATCACAAGAAATAATTTTCTGTATTTAGATTTTAAATTAAATATTTGATTTTAATTTAAAATTTACTCATTAATTAATGGATTATTAAGTTTTCGATAGAGATAATTAAAGAATGTTATTTTTCTACTATTTCAATAGTCCAATTTTATATATTTGCTATGAAAATGATATAGCGGATATGATAAATAATCAATTTATTCTTAATAAATTCGGGTTTCTAGGTGAAAATTTTTTAAATGAACTGCATGCAAATGCCATAGTTACGAACATTAAAGCAAAAACCGAAATTATCAGAGAAGGACAGAAAAACAAATATGTTCCGTTTCTGATTAAAGGGTCTATAAAAGTTTTTACTCTCAACGATGGCAGAGAACTCATCTATTACTACATAAAGCCAAACGACAGCTGTCTGATGACGTTTTCGTCTATCTTTACAGATTACACCAGCAGGATATATGCCGTTGCCGAAGAAGAATCCGAAGTGATCCTGATCCCCGTTTCAGTGGTCCACGAATGGCTCATCCGGTTTCCGGAAATCAACAGGGTATTTTATCATGAATACGACAAACGTTTCTCCGATGTCATGAATATGGTAAATGATGCTGTATTTCACAGGCTGGACAAACGAGTACTGAACTACATCCGTCAGCAGATTTCAGCTACCGGAAACAATCCTTTGAAGATTACACACCGTGAAATTGCCAGTAATTTGGGGACTTCCAGAGAAGTGGTGAGCAGAGTTTTAAAAAAGATTGAAAATGAAGGTGAAATTATTCAGACCAAAGAAGGCATCAAAATTCCTGTAAATGAAAATGTTAGATCAATCTAATATATGATGTTTTAATGATTTTATCTTTATCATTGATAAAAACAATTTCTCTGGTGACTTTTATCACATACTTTTGACTTTATAACTCGATAAGTTTGTCATATCATAATTTAATTCAAATAGTATATGACAAAAACTCTCTTATTTTTGTCGGTATTGGCATCAGGTCTTGCCTCCGCGCAGGAAGACTTGCTGAAAGATATTGACACACTCAAAACCAATGCAGAAGTATCCCAGCCGGCCTTTAAAGCCTTACAGATCGTCACCGGACAATCCACCAAACTTTCCGCCAAAAAAGAATGGTACATTGTGGTGGCTCACCGTTTTGGAGACATAAGTACAGGATTTAAAAACTTTTTCGGCCTTGATGATGCCTCCACCAAATTAGGGGTGATCTACGGGGTTACAGACGGAATTTCAGTCAGTCTTTCCAGAGAAACGAATATGAAAACATTCGAAGGAGCTGTAAAGTATAAGCTGGTAAAGCAGAGTGAAAAAAGTCCTGTAGACATAGTAGGGTACAACGTAATGGCTGTCAATACAGATCTGGACAAAGACAACTATCCTTACCTCAAATTCGGAGACAGGCTTGCTTATCTTACCCAGGCGCTGATTTCAAGAAGATTCAACGAAAAGTTTTCTCTGCAGCTGACCCCTTCATACATTCATAAAAACCTTTACGATCCAGCCCTTGAGGACAAGAATCAGTTTCTTGCCGGGTTGGGAGGCCGTTATAAAATTTCCAAAAGAATTTCTCTCAACGCAGAGTATTTTGTGAATTTCGACAATCACAGTTACTATAAAAATCCTCTTTCATTAGGGATGGATATAGAAACCGGAGGACACGTGTTCCAGCTTTTATTCTCGAATTCCCAGATCAATTCAGATATCGGGTATCTCTCCAATGCAGCAGGCAAGTGGGGAAAAGGGCAGATATTCTTTGGGTTTAACCTTTATAGAGTTTTTTAAGATGAAAAAGATACTATACATATTGTCATCAGCGGCTTTATTCATTGCTTGTGACAGCAGGACCTATGAAGAGATTTCGGATAATACACCCATTACGGTAACTGTAAAATACAATACGGAGGTGAAAACCATTGTGGACAACAACTGCATCAGCTGCCACGGTGCAGGAAGTTTTAAACCTCTGGTTACGTACAGCGATGTAAAGAATAATATAGACGGAATTCTCAACAGGATACAAAGACCCAATGGAGACGCCGGAAAAATGCCACAGGGCGGATCCCTATCACAGACCCAAATCAATGTCTTCATAAAATGGAAAGCCGACGGGCTTGCTGAAAATTAAAAAATATTTGATATGAAAAGATTAGTATTAATGAGTGCCGTGCTGTTTTTTACCGGATTGGTTTCAGCCCAGAAATACAGCACCAAAACAGGGAATGTGACCTTTGAGGCATCCGTTCCGCTGTTCGAAGATGTGTACGCGAAGGATGATAATAATGTAGTGATCCTGAATGCAGATAACGGAGAAATGGCTTCTGTTTCAGTGGTGAAAAATTTCCATTTTAAAACCAAATTAATGGAAGAACACTTCAACGAAAGCTATGCGGAAACCGCAAAATATCCAAAAGCAACCTTCAAAGGAAAGATCGCGAATTTTGATAAAACAAAACTGAGTGCTTCCCCACAGAAATACACCGTTCAGGGAACCCTGAATTTTCATGGCGTAGATAAAGCAGTTACTTCTGCAGCTACGGTTTATGCTAAAGACGGGAAAATATATATGCAGGGAAGCTTTATGGCAAGACCTGTAGACCACAACGTGACCATTCCAAAAATGGTGACCAAGAAAGTCGCAGAAAATGTGAAGGTGGAGTATAATTATGTAATGGCAAAACAATGAAAAACGTACTCCTTATCATCAGTATTTTCCTGAGTTTTTCTGTTGCATCTGCCCAGGAGAAAGCAAAATCTATATTTGATATTGCCAGAACCGGAACATTAGCCGAAGTGAAAGATCTCATGAAACAGGATCCGGATGTCATCAACAAAACCAATGAAAATGGCTTTTCTCCTCTGATCCTCGCATGCTACAGAGGAAATACGGAAGTGGCTAAATTTTTGATGGACCATGTAAAAGATGTCAATTATAAAAGCCAGGAAGGAACCGCTTTGGCAGGACTTTCTGTAAAATATAATAAAGAGCTGACCACTTACCTGTTAAGTAAAAATGCTGATCCCAACATCGCTGATTCTGCCGGAGCAACTCCTTTGTTCTGGGCCGTAAAGTTCGGGAACAAAGAGCTGATCGAGTTACTGCTTAAACATAAAGCAGATAAATCCAAGAAAGATTCAATGGGAATGACCCCTTTTGAATATGCATTACAGACCAACAACAAAGAAATCATCAACCTACTAAAAAATTAAAATGAAAAAAGTTTTACTAACATTCAGTTTAGCTCTTGCCAATCTGGTATGGGCACAGTTTTCCACAGGAACGGTCAGTCTTCCTGCTGCCGGCATGACCGTAAAGATTGTAACGACCGCTACTCAGGTGACCCTTACGCTAACCGGTGACAGCAACTCGATGCTGGGAATAGGGTTCGGAGGAAACGGAGTAGATACTGGCGGAATGGCCAGCGGATCAGACGGATTTATCTATAATTCAAATTCTGCCAGCAGAGATTTTAATTTTATTGGAATGACGACTCCTCAGGCAGACCCTGCACAGGACTGGACCGTTACAACGGACAATATTTCCGGAACTACAAGAACCCTTGTAGCAACCAGAAGTCTTACCGGCGGAACAGGAGATCACGTGTTTACCAATGACACTTCCACTATCAATGTATTCTATGCCCGAAGAGCAGGGAATCAGTTATTGGGGTACCATAACGCAACCAGAGGATATGCTGCCCTTACAAGAAGCGTATTGGGTACAAGCGAGGCTGTTGCAGAAAGCAAAAAAATCGGTCTTTATCCAAATCCTGCCAAAGAAACCGTGAGTTTTAAAAATGCAGATAAAATAAAGTCTATCGATATTTATGAAACTGCCGGAAGAAAGATCAGAACCGTACAACCGGACGGAGAAAAGGTAGATGTCCGAGATCTGAAACCTGGAATCTATTATTTCGAGATCACCTTAAAAGACGGAAGCCTGTCTTATGAAAAACTGATCAAAGAATAAATACACAAAGTATAAAACATTCATATAAATGCCTCTGATATCCGGAGGCATTTTTTTATTGCAATATTTAACAATGCTGATGGGTAGAGGGATTGAAAGGTTTTTATATCTTTGTTATTGGACAGAATCTCGATCGAATTTCTCATTCGGTTAATATTGAATGATTTAAAATTAATATATGGAAATCAGAAGCTTAGAAAATACCACTACAGAAGAACTTTTAGCTGTATTCAATACCTCTTTTTCAGATTATATCGTTCCTTTTCACCTGTCATTAGAACAGCTTGAATTAAAAATTACGGCGGATAAAATAGATGTAAAATTGTCTGTAGGGGCTTTCGAATCAGAAAAGCTGGCAGGTTTTATTCTTTTTGCTGAAAAAGAAGAAGACGGAAAACGTATTGTATATAATGCAGGAACAGGAGTCATTCAGGAATTCAGAGGACAGGGACTCGTAAGAAAAATGTATGATTACAGACTTCCCTTATTCAAAGAAAGAAAAACTGATGTGCTGATCCTTGAAGTGATCGAAGGAAACGATCCTGCCATAAGAGCTTATCAAAATTTAGGCTTCAAAATAGTTCGGAGACTTCTTTGCTTTAACGGAATTATTGATATTAAAGAAAAAAAATCTGAAATCGTAATAAAAGAAATAGAAACCTTTCAATGGGAAGTAGTACGGTCTTTCTGGGATATAGAACCATCATGGCAGAGCTCGATACCTGTATTGGATAGAATTCTTCAGGATTGTAGAATTCTTGGAGCCTATAAAGATGAGCAACTTGTTGGATACGCCATTTACAACCCGGCCGTGAGAAAAGTCTATCAGATAGCTGTTGATAAGAATAAAAGAAATCAGGGCATCGGAACCCAGCTTTTCAGCGCAATAGGAGAGATGACTGATGGACAGGCTATATCTGTTAACAACATAGATGATAGTTCAGTAAACACCGCTGCTTTTCTGGAAAATACAGTAGGGCTTAAAAATTGGGGCTCCCAGTTTGAAATGAAGAAGGAACTTAAATAAGGGACAGGAAGCTGCTAATGGTCATTAATCAATTTTGATGAGCTAGTCTAAAAGAGACACTTTGCAGGTATGCTTTCGGGTTTCAGTGACTTCCATCTTCCATCTTCAGACTTCCCAACTTCAACGTTTTAATATACTTTTAATCTGATAAACTTTTTCAGGAGCTTCATTGGCCGTAACTTTGCCGAAAATTTTGACAATGAAGCGAGGAATACAAATTGTTCTGCTGTTTTTTTCTCTGGCCATCTATGCCCAGCAGGCAAAAATGGATACGGCTCAGGTAGTCGTTTCCGGCCGTATCAACAGTGCTGAGGCGCAGGATAAGCCTTATGTGATCATGATCTCTACAGACGGTTTCCGTTATGATTATGCTAAAAAATACCAGGCAGAAAATCTTTTGAAACTTTCATCCGACGGTGTACAGGCTAAAGCCATGATCCCTAGTTATCCCAGTATTACTTTTCCCAATCACTGGAGTCTGATCACCGGACTTTATCCGTCCCATCACGGATTGATCGACAATTTCTTCTACGATTACAAACGGAATGAGCCCTATGCGATGAGCAGTAAGAAAAATGCGGAAGACGGAAGCTGGTATGGCGGAACTCCGCTTTGGGCACTGGCAGAAAAACAGGGAATGGTTTCTGCGACTTTAATGTGGGTAGGTTCGGCAAGCGATGCAGGAGGAATGCGACCTTCGTATTATTATCCGTATCATGAAAAGTTTAAACCTTCTGAAAAAGTAGATAAAGTAGTTAACTGGTTGAAGCTACCGGCAGAAACGAGGCCTCACTTTATCACACTGTATTTTCCTGAAGTAGATGGAAGCGGACATCATTACGGACCAGATGCTCCAGAAACAGAAACTGCGGTTCATTTGGTTGATCAGGCCATTGGAGACTTGGTTCAGAAAGTCAACGATCTTGGACTGAAAAATGTCAACTTTATTTTCGTTTCCGATCATGGGATGATCAAAGTAGATGGCGGCGCTCCATTGGAAATTCCGGCGATGCTTTTAGATAAATCCAGATTTGATTTTTACAATTCCCAGACTTTATTGAGAGTTTATGTTAAAAATCCTGCTGAAGTTAAAAAAGTATACAAAGAACTGAAAGCTAACAAAACATCAGATTACGAAGTGTATCTTGATAAAAGACTTCCAAAATATTTACATTTCGCGACGAGAGACGATACATACGATAGAATCGGGCAAATCCTTCTGATTCCAAAAGCTCCGAAAATATTCCTGGAAGCAGGGAAAAAGACATCCGTAGGAAAACACGGCTACGATCCCAAAATAGTCCCTGAAATGAAAGCAACTTTCTTTGCCTGGGGTCCGGAATTTAAAAATAATCTGGTTATTGATGAATTTGCGAATGTCAACGTTTATCCTTTGGTGACTGAAATTTTAGGGTTGAAAAATGACCAGCCTATCGATGGAAAATTGAAGGTTTTAAAGGAAGTTTTAAAGGAGAAGAAATAAAATAGACTGAGGTTAAGTTTAAGATTAAAAACTTAACTGAAAAGATTGAGTTAAAGATAAAGTTTCGGCGCACCGCAGGTGCGCCGAAACTGTTTTGTAGAAATTTCAATTGAAAACTGTCATAAACGACCTAGGAATTAAAAGCGTTTAAAAAATAAATTTTGTGAACGTTAAGAAAATTCTTCTGTTCGAAGCGCGACACAAAGTTAGAATCGAAGAACTCTGATTAAATTCGCGCGAGTTTAGAATTTTTAGAGAACAAGATTTATTTTTAGCTTTTGATTCCAGTCTTGAACTTTTGATTCTTTTGTTTCAAGACAAAAGAATTTAAAGACCTTAAGAATTAAATTTTGCAGAAAACTCTTTCGCGAAATCTTCCAGTTTAATCTTGCCATCAACAGAAGCTTTATGCTCAATAAAATCCTTCTGTACAACACCCATTCTCACACCTCTTCCCATTTCAGTGTACAGTTCAGCCATTTCCTGTGGAAGACCGGCCTGCAACATTCCGTTTAAAGAATCTTCATCGGAAAACTCTACCCATGGTAATTCCGGTTTTCCTATTGCAGCACCAAAAACGTTGGCAAAATCAGCCGCTTTACGAACGTCGCTTACAATATATCTTATATTTTTACCATCTGTATTTTTTACTAATTCCTCAGCTGCGGCTGCGGCAATATCATTCGGGTGAACCAAGGGAATGCTTATGTCTCCGGAATAATTTCCACCCATAATTCCGGCACCTTTAATCAAAGGAATATCATTAAAGAAATTGAAATAAAAATATCCGGCTCTTAACAAAGTGACTGATGTGTTTTCCAGGTTATTATAAAATTTCTCAATGTGATAAAGACTCTTTATAGGACCGTTTTCCACAGGAGATTCAGCTCCGATACTGCTCAGCATAACCAGTCTTTTTACATTGTTCTTTCTAACAGCTTCAGCGTAATTTTTTCCTGCATTCACCGTGTTTTCAACAATATTGATAGCACCCATATTAGGAGGTGTCATCACAAAAACAGCATCAGCTCCTTCAAATGCTTTCACTAAAAAATCCAGATCAGCAATAGAACCAATAGCGGCTTTAGCCCCTATGGATTCAATTTCACCAATCTTAGATTCATTGCTGCTGATCACCGTAATATCGTGTCCTTCCGCAACGAGTTGCTGTGTTAATGGTTTTGCTACGTTTCCTGTTGAACCTGTGATGATAATTTTCATAATAAATATTTTTTTATTCTGATAACAAAGGTATATTTGTACTTACTTTTATACAAGTACTTACCCTGAAGTATGTAAGATTATGACAGCCATTAAAGAAAGTTCTACCATTCAGCAAAACAAAAAATATGCATTGGACAAGTGTCCCGTTGCCTATGTAATGGAAAAAATAGGAGGATACTGGAAACCGATTATTTTATACCAACTCTCCAACGGTGATAAAAGATACAGCGAATTAAAACGTGCTATTCCTGCCGTGACAGAAAAAGTACTGATCCAGCATCTGAAACAACTGGAAGCGGACGGACTGGTCATCAGAACCGCAAAACCGGTAGTTCCGCCGCATGTTACCTACAAATTAAGCAAAGCAGGAACCGGCCTGATTCCCGTGATTGCAGCTTTAGCTGATTGGGCGTTCCTTGATATGAAGGGGGAGTATAAGTGATTTTTTGTAGAATGTAAAATGTAAAATGTAAAATGTATTTATGATAAAGGTCTGTGATGACCATATTACAATTTTACTTTAACCTGATAACATTTAAACCTAACCCGTATTGGAATTGGCTTTAGCCAAAAAAATATTTCAAAAACAAAAAAGACCACCCAAAGGCAGTCTTTCTGTTAAAATATATGGGTAATTACAAAGATTGCATATCAATCACAAAACGGTATTTCACGTCACTTTTGATCATTCTTTCATACGCCTGATTGATGTCCTGCATTTTGATCAGCTCAATATCTGAAACGATATTATGCTTTCCGCAGAAATCCAGTAATTCCTGAGTTTCAGCAATACCACCGATCAATGAACCGGCTACAGAACGACGTTGGAAAATCATTGGTCTTGTGCTCACTTCAGTCTCGCTGAATTCACCTACAAATCCTACAAGAACCAAAGTTCCGTTCAGAGTAAGCGTCTGCATATAAGGATTGATATCATGTTCGTAAGGAACCGTATCAATGATCAGATCAAATTTTCCTTTGACAGTATCCATTTGTGAATCATCAGTGGAAATAACCACGTGATCAGCTCCCAATTGCTTAGCATCTTCCGTTTTTCCCGGAGTTCTTGAGAATAAAGTCACATCAGCGCCTAATCCTTTTGCCAGTTTGATCGCCATATGTCCTAATCCGCCTAATCCTACAACAGCTACTTTAGAGTTAGGTCCTACATTCCAGTGTCTCAATGGAGACCAGGTTGTAATTCCTGCGCATAAAAGCGGTGCTACTGCAGCAAGGTCAAGGTTTTCAGGGACACTTAATACAAAATGTTCGTCTACAACTACTTTCTGAGAATATCCACCAAAAGTATGACCTCCCAAATGTTTGTCTTTTCCGTTGTATGTTCCTGTAAATCCGTTTAAGCAATATTGCTCAAGATCTTCTTTGCAGCTGTCGCAGTGTCCGCATGAATCTACCATACATCCTACTGCGGCAAGATCTCCTACTTTAAATTTAGAAACATCACTTCCTACACTGGTAATTCTGCCGACAATTTCATGTCCCGGAACCACAGGATACAAAGATCCGCCCCAGTCATTCCTTGCCGTATGGAGGTCAGAGTGGCATACTCCGCAGTATAGAATTTCAATTTCTACATCTTTGGGAGTGGTTGCTCTTCTTTCAATAGTCATTTCTTTAAGGTCTGCCGTCGTAGACTCAGCTCCGAAGGCTTTTACAGTTAATGTGCTCATTGGTTTGGTTTATTTGATTTAAGTTAATTAAGTTCAGTTATAAATTATTGTACTCCTCATCGCTTACAGGTTCCAGCCATTCTACAATACCGTTTTGAGTATTGGGATTGATGGCAATATGGGTGAATTCACCATCCGGGCCCGCACCATGCCAGTGGATGACATCAGGAAGAATATTCACCACATCTCCCGGGTGTAAAACCTGTGCCGGTTTCCCTTTTTCCTGATAAAATCCTGTTCCTGAAGTTACGATTAAAATCTGGCCGCCGCCGTGAGTATGCCAGTTATTTCTGCATCCAGGTTCGAAAGAAACGTTTCCGATCTGGCAGTTCAGATCATCTTCATTAGGTTTTAAAATCTGTACCCAGGCTGTTCCGCCGGAAAAATAAGCTGCTGGGGCTTTTTCTCCTTTTGGAAAAATGTTTGTATTGAATGTTTCCATAACGGTACAAAAGTCGATACTTTTATATAAACACGACTTATACAGATTACCGAAATACTTACCAATTTTACAGACCCTGTACAAGGTACGCAGGAAAGTGGTAATTTTGAATAAGTTTAAAAAGATAGTCAATGCAAGATCAGGAAGTTGATAACATAAAGAGCGTTTCAGATTACAATAAAATGGTAAACAATGAAACCCTTCATCCGCTGGTAAGTGTGGTGGATTTTTCAAAATCCGATCCCATATGCCAGTACAGGAGAACGTATACCTTTTATACCGTTTTCCTGAAAGATGTCATCTGTGGCGATATGCATTATGGTAAGCATAGCTATGACTATCAGGAAGGAACGCTGGTTTTTATTGCTCCAGGACAGGTAAGTGGTGTGACCAATGACGGAAAATCTATACAGCCCGGTGGATATGCCTTGCTGTTTCATCCCGATCTGATCAAAGGAACCAATCTCGGTAAAAATATCAAAGACTACAGTTTCTTTTCCTATGACGTTCACGAAGCACTGCATCTCTCAGAAAAAGAAAGAGAAATTGTTTTGGAATGTTTTAAAAACATCAAGCTTGAACTCGAGCAATCCATTGATAAGCACAGCAAATCACTGATCGTCAATAATATTGAACTGTTTTTAAATTACTGCATGCGTTTCTACGACCGCCAGTTCATTACCAGAGATCATATCAATCAAGGGGTGATCGGGAAATTTGAAAACCTTGTGGATGATTATTTCAAATCTGACAATCCTAAAAACATAGGTTTCCCGATGGTCAATTATTTTGCGGAAAAACTCAACCTGTCAGCCAATTACTTTGGAGATCTGATCAAAAAAGAATTAGGAGTGTCCGCCCAGGAATTCATTCACAATAAACTGATCGATGCGGCGAAGGAACAGATCTTAAATCCCGCAAAATCCATCAGTGAAATCTCCTATGATCTTGGGTTTAAATATCCACAGCATTTCACCAGATTATTCAAAGCAAAAGTGGGAATTTCTCCCAGTGAATATAAAATGCTAAACTGATTGTTTTAAACACAAACAACACGAATTTTTTCACAAATACCACGATTTTTATCCACAATGATTTGTGAAATTAGTGTAAAAAATTAGTGTCACTCGTGTTAAAAAATCAAATACAAATACCTCAAATATGTTCACAAATAGCACCGTTTCTATCCATCATCATTTGTGAATATTAGTGTTAAAAATTAGTGATATTAGTGTTTAAATTTTCTCATTTCAAAAAACTGAATTAATTTTAATAGACAAAATTTTTCAAAGTTTTTAAAATGACAGTTCAGCCGACCAAGACTCACATTTTTCAGACCTCCTTTGGGAAAATTATGGCACTGAAAGAAAATGGCATCATCAGAGCAAAAAGTATCCGCTATGCCCATTCAGAAAGGTTTAAAAGACCCGTTCCGGAACAGCCATCAGCTTCAGAAATTATTTTTCCTCACAAAACACCCGTATGCCCGCAGGTGATAAGTCCGTTGGTGGAAAAGATGATTGGGCCTACTCATATTGAAGATTTTGATGCAGATGAATCTACGCAGTTTCTTTCCGTGTTCCGTCCTGAAAATTTTACAGACCATGAAAAGCTTCCCGTGGTGGTATGGATTCACGGTGGTTCTCATGAGATCGGTTGTGGCGATCTGCCCACTTCTGATCCCAGTGACTGGGTGAAAGAACAGCACATCATTGTAGTTACTGTTTCCTACAGGCTTGGACTTTTTGGTTTTCTCGGAGGAGATGAATCGAGACCTGCTAATTTGGGACTGTTTGATATCATCGAAGCTTTAAAATGGATCAAAAACTATAGCTCAGATTTTGGTGGTGATCCTGAAAATATTACGCTTTTGGGACAATCTTCTGGCGGTGATGCTATTGCTCATCTGATGATTTCCGATGGTGTTAAAGGTTTGTTTAAACGGGTGATTATCCAGAGTGCGCCTTTGGGACTGCGACACAACAGGCAAAAAATGTCTGCAGAATTTTTAAAAAGAACAGAATTTCTTAAAGATGAAACAGATGTTTTAAAAATGGCAGAAGAATACCGGAAACATGTACCGGCTGTGATAAAATACGGACTGAAGGCTGCCATGCCTTTCGGAACCCAGTATGGTTTTCCTCCTTTATGTCAGGAAAATGAAGCGGTTGAAAAGTGGAAATCCAATGCAGGAAAATATGACGTGCTGATTGGTTTAAATGACAATGAAACGGCGTTCTATCTCAAAACATCTGATGCTTTGAATAAATATTTCGGAAAAGGATTTGGCCTGATCATTTTAGATAAGGCGGTAAGAAAAACGACGGAATTCATCTATGGAAAACCTGCGGAAGAATTTGCTGAAAATTATGCGAAAGCAGGAGGGAACGTTTATCTGTTCAGAATTCATTCAGAATCGGAGCACAATCATATTGGGGCTGCGCATTGTATAGATCTTCCTTTGGTCTTTGGGAATGAAGAAGCCTGGAAATCTGCAGAACTGCTGAAAGATATTCCGTGGGCGTATATTCATGAGAATGGTAAAAAGCTGAGAGCTATTTGGGCAGAATTTGCCAGAACCGGAACAATATCAGATACTTCCGAAAGACCTGAGATTTTAAGGATCCGAAAAATTTAGTTTTAAATCTGTTGATATGTATTGCCGAACTTTTATAGTTTATATTCTTTTTTATTTATGAAATTGATAGGCTAAATCATGTATTTGTGAATAATTTTCAATGCTATGATGATATTTTATTTATATTTGAGTAACAAATCTTAAAACATATTAACTATGAAATCAAATGCACGAAAATTAAATCGGGAGGAACTTAAGAACTTAAAAGGAGGAGGACCTATCCGTGACAGGGTATGCTGTACTTCCAACGAAGATGGCTTCTGTTGCGAATGGGCCATCAATATGGAGAATTGCCGATACATATTCTGCTAAGAACGATCGTATCAGTATAATTAAGACATACATGACCCAAGAGATGATCATCCGGTCATGTATGTTTTTTATTTATGAGGTTATTCAGAAATCCAGACACTCACATTCCCTGCAGGAACCGGGAAATTTCCCCATCCGTTCTCATCAATGATTACTTCATCTTCTATTCTTTTAAGTAGATCATAGAATTTTTTACCAGCGTAACGTTTTCCCATTTCCATAGGTTTGCTGTAAGCTTCTTTATTGCTTAGGACCACAGCACATCCGGAATGTTCGTCATCTCCTTCGCGCGTCCATCCAAGGCAGTTAGCATCTTCGAAATAATCCCTCTGTTCACCGTAAGCATGATCTTTCCTTGCGATGAGAAGTTCTTCAATGCCGTCTACTTTTTCCAGGAAAATTTCCTGATCATTACCATCTCCGCCTTTATCGATATAATGAGCACCATAAAGATCAGGATAAAATACACACGGGTAACCATTCTCCCTAAGCAGAATTAAAGCATAAGCCAATGGTTTAAACCATGATTCTACCGGAGCTTCAAGGTCCTGCAAAGGCTGCGTGTCATGATTATCCACAAGACTTACAGAATGCATAGGATCCGCCTGGGTAAGCGTTTCATCAAAAATTCTTCGGAGATCATAGGATCCGCCTTCGTTGGAAGCGGTGTGGAAATTATTCTGAAGTGAGCTGTCAAAAAGGCTCATGCATCCTTCCGTGACATCAATATATTTCTGAAGCAGATTCAGCTGTCCGGGAGCCCAGTATTCTCCGACTGCGAAAATGTTTTTTCCGGAATTGGAGCGAAGCATCGTCAGCCATTCTTTATAAAAATCAAAAGAAATATGTTTTAAGGCATCCAGTCTTACCCCGTCGAAATCAGTCAGGTTAAAATACCATTCAGCCCAGGTATTGAGCTCTTCACGAACAAACGGATTACGGTGCTCGATGTCGTTGTACATCAGATAGTCGTAGTTTCCTTTCTCATCATCAATCATTTCTTCCCAGTCGTTACCGTATTCAGACTGTATTTTATAGATGTGGGAATCCATACCTTCGGCAAAATCCACACCGCTGAAACATGTGAAATTCCATTCAAAATCTGAATATTTTTTTCCTCTTCCGGGAAAAGTGAATTGAGTGTAGGATTCTATTTCGATAACGTCTGAAATAATTTTTTCCCTGTTGTTTTCATCAACTTTTACCGCTTTAAACTTCTCCAGTTCATCACCGCCAGCCTTGTGGCCCAGAACGATATCAACAATGACTCCGATATTCTGTTTTTTTAAGGCTTTGATGGCTTTTAAATAATCATTTCTGGTTCCGTATTTGGTAGGAAGACTTCCTTTCTGATCAAACTCTCCAAGGTCATACAGATCATAAGCGTCATAACCTACCGAGTAACCTCCGTTCGTGCCTTTATAAGCAGGAGGAAACCATACCGAGGTGATTCCCAATTCTGCCAGATGGGCTGCCTGTTTTTCTGCTTCTTTCCATAATTTTCCGTTTCCTTCAGAATACCAGTGGAAAAATTGAATCATTGTCGCGTTCATAGGTTGTGATTTGGGTTGGTTTCCTACAAGATAGTGAAAAATTTTTATCTATTGATTCTCAAATTCCTCGAACGGGATTTTTAGTTGAATAGAAACCTGCTTTTTCTCTTCCGTGTTGAGATGGGAGAGGGACAGACCCAATAATCTTACAGGCTTATCGAAAGGCCTGAGTTCCCAAAGTTTTTTTCCGGTATTGAAATACTGCTCAGGAGAAGTGAAATAGTCCTCCTTCGTAAAGCTTCTTGTAAAAAGTGAAAAGTCTTTGTATTTAATTTTTAAAGTCAAAGCTCTGCCGAGGATATTATTCTTTTGCAGACGCTGATGGAGTTCCTGGCTTAAATGTTCCAGCTTGTCATTAATTTCCTGGTCATCAAAAAGATCTTCAAAAAAGGTCCTTTCTACGGCAACGCTTTTCTGGATGCGATGAGGTTTCACTTCGGAATTATGAATACCACGGACCACATTGTAATAATAGCCACCCGATTTTCCGAAAAGCCTTACCAATTCTTCAAGCGATTTTTTCTTTAAATCTTTTCCTTTATAAATGCCTAAACTAAACATTTTGTTAGCTGTAACCTTTCCTACGCCATAAAATTTTTCGACAGAAAGTTCTTCAAGGAAACCTTCAATCCGATCAGGATGAATGGTTTTTTGTCCGTTCGGTTTATTAATATCGGAAGCCACTTTCGCCAGAAATTTATTCACGGAAATTCCTGCAGAAGCAGTCAATCCGGTCTGTTCAAATATTTTCTGACGGATTTCCTTAGCGATCTGATTGGCAGATTCTATATCTTTTTTATTTTCGGTGACATCCAGATAGGCCTCATCCAAAGAAAGAGGTTCTACAAGATCTGTATATTCATGAAAAATTTCCCGGATCTGTATGGAGATTTCCTTATAACGTGCAAAACGAGGTGGGACAAAAATAATATGAGGACATTTCTCTTTAGCGGTTTTACTGGGCATAGCAGAACGTACACCATATTTTCGTGCTTCATAACTCGCCGCCGAAACTACACCACGGTGTTCTCCTCCTACCGCAATAGGTTTCCCCTTAAGCGAAGGATCATCATGCTGTTCCACGGAAGCATAAAATGCGTCCATATCGACATGAATAATTTTACGGGTGGGAAAAGAAGAATCCATACCGCAAAGATATGGATTCATTTATTTTGAATTAAATTATAATTAATTGGAGTTTGAGATAAAAAACTTAACATGATAGGCTGGAAGCAGGAAGAGGGAGGCGGGAAGTTACTTTTGGACAAAATTTTTAAACACTCACCTTAAATTTGAATATTTGGTGAAAAAAGAAATAAAACTGTCCTACAGTTTTTCTGGCGAGCTGCGATAACTTCCATCTTCCAGCTTCAAACTTCCTGACTGTAAAAAACAGAAAGTTCTTATCCGGAAGAATAGCTGTTCATTATGTTTTCATTCGCATGGTGACCAATAATGAATCAAATCCGGCCTTTTCGTAAGCTTTTACAGCAGATTCATTTTGGGAATAGACATCGAGTCTTATTTCAGAAAGACCTTTGGATTTTGACCAATTGATCAGTTCGTCAAGAATTAATTTGTTCACTCCTTTTCCTCTGTGCTCAGGCTTTACGTACATAAAACCAAGATAAGCATATCGGTCGAAGTTAGAATAATCATTTCCTGGTTCTTTAATTCTGGCATAACCGGATGCGATGATCTCGTTATTCTCTTCCGTGACCAATACTAAGGAATCCTCAGACTTGATCAGTTGAAGCAGATCGTAGTAATGAATTTCTCCATCATGCAACGTGCTGTTAAATGGTCTTTCTGCAAGGACAATTCCCTGTTCAAATTCTAAAAGGACCTTCAGATCCTGTTCTGTAGCTTCTCTTGTAATCATTATTTTGAAAGACGGTTTATGGTTTCCTGGATCTCCGGATCTTCGGGAGAAATCGCGTAATATTTTGCAATAGAAGACTTCTGATCCACGACCATATATCTTGGAATCCAGTTCAGGTCAACGTAATTGTTGAAATCATTTTTCCATCCTGAAGCAAACCAGTAATTGTCCTTATCTTTCATATTGAATCGGTCCAGACTTTTATCAAAACCTTCTTTTGATCTTTCCAGGGACAGGAATACGAAATCTACATTGGGATTGTTTTTCTCAAGTTCTTCCGCTTTCGGAAGTGCTTTTAGACAGTCTCTGCACCATCCGGCCCAGAAATCAATGACTAAAACTTTTCCTTTATGCTGATCAAGAATCTGCTGAATAGTAATATTTTTCCCTTCCTCATCTTCCAGCTTCTGTACTAAAGCTTCCTTGGAGAAAGAGGTTTTAAGTACTTTCGGCTGCTGTTGTGCATAGCTCAATCCGAAAATACTGATCATAAAAATGAATGCTAACTTTTTCATTCTTTCAATTTCATTTATACAAATCTAAACAATGAAATGCAATCTGGGATTGATTTCTGATGAATTAGGAAAAATTTATGAATTGAAAATTTCTATAAAGACTTATGGATAGTTTCTGATAAGGCCTTTCACCACAGCAATCACATTCGGCATGGCTTTATTGGCTGCATTCAGAACTTCTTCATGAGAAACGGCAAGCGCAATATCAGGTCCGCCCAGGTCTGTAATCACGGAGATACAGAAGACATCCATTGACATGTGTCTGGCGACAATTACTTCAGGAACGGTGCTCATTCCCACCATATCGCCGCCGATGGCTTTGATCATTCCGTATTCTGCAGGGGTTTCAAAGGTAGGTCCCTGTAAGGCTACATAAACGCCCTGATGAATTGTAATATGCTGTTCGGCAGCGGCTTTTTCAGCTACTTCGATCATTTTTCTGTTGTAAGGCTCGCTCATATCCACAAAACGGGGTCCGAACGATTCAATATTTTTGCCACGAAGCGGATGTTCAGGCATCATATTGATATGATCTTTTAAAATAACGATATCTGCCACGCTGTAAGCAGGATTGACACCGCCACAGGCATTGGAAAGGATCAGGTTTTTAATACCCAAAAGATGAAAAACTCGTATCGGAAAAGTCACGGTTTCCATGGAGTGGCCTTCGTAGTAATGAAAGCGTCCGCTCATCATTAAAACTTTTTTGCCTTCGAGGATTCCGTAAATTAATTTTCCGCCATGTCCGACAACGGTAGTTTGTGGGAAGTTGGGGATTTCAGGATATTCCAGAACGTGAATGGCTTCCACTTCGTCCTGCAGTTTTCCCAGTCCGGATCCTAAAACGATCGCAAAATCCGGAGTTTCTTTGATAATATTGTGAATGAAATCTGCAGTCTGCTTAATTTTTTCTAACATAATCTAAGATGATTTGGTTGAATTCTTCCTTTTTATCAATGATGACATTGATCGGCCAGTAGTAAATAATTTCTCTAAGATAATCAAAAGTTTTCAGACGTACATAATCTTTCTCCGTCGTCAGGATCAGTTTGTATTCTCCTAATTTTTTATATTCTGCGATGATTTTTTTGATGTCATCATCCGTAAAATTATGGTGGTCCCTGAATTTTAAATGCTTAACCCGCTGTGAGAATTTGGCCAGATGCTCAAGAAGAGGTTTAGGATTGGCAATTCCAGTGATCAGAAGGATGTCGTAATAATTCAGGTTGTTATCCGGAAGCATTTTTTCTCTTCCGTATACATTTTCATCGTAGCCAATAGAGGAAAAGAAAACTTTCTGGTTGTGAGAAGGTCTTATCCTCGAGATATAATATCGTTTGGTTTCTTCGGTAAGTTCATCAGGACATTTGCTGACCATGATGATGTCTGCTCTGCTGGCACCGTTTCGGGATTCTCTCAAATCTCCGCCCGGAAGAAGGTGGTCTTTGAAATAAGGATCATTAAAATCAGTCATCAGAATATTGAATCCGGCTTTGATTGCTCTGTGCTGTAAAGCATCGTCAAGAACAAGGACATCCAGGTCCATATCTTCGATCACTTTTTTAGCTCCGGGAACTCTTTCTTCTGAAACAGCAATAACGAAACGGTTTTTGAAGCGCTCAAAAAGCTGCATGGCTTCATCGCCCACGACTTTATAATTGCTGTCATAATTCGTTACTTCGTAGCCTTTGCTCAGTCTTCCGTACCCACGTGAAAGTACGCCTGTTCTGTAGTGTTTGGACAGGTATTGGGCAAGATACATCACCATAGGCGATTTTCCGCTTCCGCCCACAGAAAGGTTTCCGACATTGATTATCGGGGTCTTGAACTTAGTCGTCTTAAAAACTCCCAGATCATACATTGTGTTTCGGATACCCGTTACCAAATGATAACCAAGGGAAAAAGGATAAAGGTACCATCTTTTCATACGTTTGCAAAAATAGGAATTTTCATAAGGATTTTGTGTAATATTCTCAAAGACTTTTCAACAAATATTTCATTAAATTAAAGTATTTTTGTGGAGTTATTTTAATGCATTGAGATACTTTATTGAATTTTCTTACAATGGCAAAAATTATTTCGGTTATCAGATACAGCCGGATGCCATTTCTGTACAGGAAGAACTGGAAAAAGCACTTTCCACGATATTAAGGGAAGAAATCAAAACCACAGGTGCCGGAAGAACGGATACCGGTGTTCACGCCAAAAAAATATTTGCCCATTTCGATACCGAAAAAGAAGTGGATGTGATCAACCTTCCTTATAAACTGAACAGTTTTCTGCCTCCCGATATCAGCATAAAAAGGATGTTTCAGGTGAAAGATGATTTCCATGCGCGTTTTGATGCGACGTACAGAACGTATGAATATTATATTTCTCTTGCCAAAAATCCGTTCACTCAGGAATCAGCGTGGCAGCACTGGAAAAGACCGCTGGATATTCAAAAAATGAACGAAGCCTGCAAAATTCTGTTTGAATATGAGGATTTTACAAGTTTCGCTAAATTAAAAACGGACAACAAAACCAATATCTGCAAAATGTACAAAGCCGAATGGGAGCAGGATGGAACAGAACTTAAGTTTACGGTTTCAGCCAACCGCTTCCTTAGAAATATGGTGCGTGCTATTGTAGGAACCATGGTGGAAATAGGAAGTGGTAAGATTAAGCCTGAAGATTTGCGTAAAATCATTGAAGATAAACACCGTAATGCTGCCGGAACTTCTGCTCCCGGACACGGACTGTTTCTTGTAGATGTGGGCTATGAATTTTAGTCATTAGAGAATCCATCTAATCATTTCAACGTTTCTGTATAGTATTCTGTTTGTTCACAATACAGAAAAATTTGTTATTTTAGCAGGATAACTATTTCCATGAAAAGATTCTTTACATCCCCTTTCTTTAGCATAAAGTGTTCTCTGGTGGAAATAGAAAAGTACTGAACGTATGATGAATTCAGGAAAGGCCTGAATTTCTGCTATGATAAAAACACGAATTATGTTATCAATTTTTATTCTTATCGGAGCCTACCGATATTACGCACAGCTTGCCGAAAGGTTCGGAAAAACAAAATGGCACTATGGGCTTTTGGCCATTGCAGTGTATCTGGGAACGCAATTGTTTTTTGGTTTTTCCTATGGAATTTATCAGGGAATTACCGATCCGGATGCTCTGGAGGGAGTCAATTATACAGGCTTTTCTATCGTTAATATTGTCAGCTGGATTATTTCCATTGCAGCCGTGTATGGTGTTTATCACCTTCTTGAAAGAAAATTTGTGAAGGAGCATATGAATAAACCTTCTATGGAAATCGAAAAAATAGGGAAGGAGAATTTATAAAATTTTGATGATCTAAAGTCAGGTCACTGAGGCACTCGAAATCACCGGATATGTTGGCTTCGAGTGTCTCAGCCAACTTCTGAAGTCATTAGAATAAGCCGGAGAAATTATAAACCGGAACGACTAAATCTATGGTGAAAAAGGCTGAAAAACTGTGCTTGATATATTCATACTGTAAATAACTCTTATCTGAAATTTTCTATAACGAATTGATGAAGTTGTAAAGGCTGTCAAATTATAAAGTCTTATTTTTGCATAGAATTTTAAATTCTTTCTTCAACCCGTACAATGAAAAAACAAGATACCTGGGGAATTGTTAAGAGGCTGTTCTTTATTGGAATGAAATTCCGTTCCTGGTTCATCCTTACTTTAATAATTTCCGTCATACTGTCCATAGTTTCTACCTACAGGCCTTATCTTACCATGGAAGTGGTGGATAATGACATCACCAAGCTGAAGGACAAGGCTTTGATGATGAAGCATATCTATATTCTGGTAGGTTTGGTTTTTGCTGAGACTATTTTAAACTTTTTCCTGGTTTATTTTTCCAACTATATTTCGCAGAACGTTATCCGTGATATTCGTGAGAGGCTGTATGCGAAGCTGATCTATTTCAGAACCTCATTCTTTGATAAAACACCTATCGGGCAGCTTGTGACCCGTGCTGTAGGGGATGTGGAAACTATTGCTACCGTTTATACCGACGGTTTCCTGATGGTTTTCGGAGACATTTTGAGAATTGTATTCGTTCTTGTAATGATGTTCAGTACGAATGTTCACCTGAGTTATATAACATTGGCGATTCTTCCTTTAATGGTAGTGATCACCAGATTTTTCCAGAAAAGGCTGAAAAAAGCTTTCGGAGACGAGAGAACCTGGACTGCAAATCAGAACTCTTTCGTTCAGGAAAGATTAGCGGGAATGTCTATTATTCAGGTATTCAACAGACAGGGCGCTGAATTTAAAAGATTTGATGATATTAATATTACGCTGAAAACGGCCTTGTTGAGAACAGTTTTTATCTTCTCACTATTCTTTCCGGTCGTAGAATTGATTTCTTCATTATTCATCGGATTTATTCTTTTCTATGGCGGATATATCACGATCAGTGCAGGTGTTGTTATTGCATTTATTCAATATATTTCTATGCTAATCCGTCCGTTAAGACAGATTGCAGACCGTTTCAATAATATCCAGAGAGGAATTGTAGGGGCAGAAAGAGTATTGGGTGTGATGGATGAAGATTACGCAATGCCGAATACGGGAACCGTGAAAAAAGATCATTTTGACGGTAAAATTGAATTTGAGAACGTACGTTTTGCCTATGATGAGAAGCAGGAAGTACTTAAGGGAATTGATTTTAAAGTAAATCCCGGAGAAACAGTTGCTATTGTAGGAGCTACAGGTGCTGGGAAATCTACGATTATCAGCTTGATCACAAGGCTTTATGATATTAATTCCGGAAGAATCGTTATTGATGATGTTGATCTAAAGGATTACGAACTATATAACCTGAGAAGTCATATAGGTGTGGTGTTGCAGGATGTGTTTCTTTTCCACGGAAGTATTTTTGAAAACCTTGCGTTTGGTGATGACACCATTACTTTGGAAAAAATCAAAGCAGGAGCAAAGGAGATTGAAGTGGACGAATTCATCGAGCAGCTTCCGGGCGGCTATGATTTTGTAGTAAGCGAAAGAGGTTCCTCTATTTCTTTAGGGCAGAGACAGCTGTTGTCCTTCCTGAGAGCGTATTTATCAGATCCTAAAATCCTGATTCTGGATGAAGCGACTTCCTCAATAGATCATGAAAGTGAAAAACTGATCCAGAAAGCGACAGAAAAAATTACTAAAAACAGAACCTCAATTATCATTGCACACAGACTTTCCACCATTGAAAAGGCGGATAAAATCATTGTCATGGAGCATGGAAAAATCGTAGAAGAAGGAAAACATTTGGAACTTCTTGATCAGAACGGATACTACGCTACCTTGTATAAAGCACAGCTGAGACATGAAGTGGAACTGGAAGAAGAACAGAATTCATAGATCAACTGATTGTTGATAGGTTCTCATTACAAGTTTATAGCTATTGATTAAAAATATTGATCCGGGAGATTTTTTATATTGTTTATCATTAGGTCCTATAATTTGATGGCCTTATTGTAAATTTTATTTTTAATTAAAACTTAAAACCTATACTGAAATATACCCTCCAAAAGTTAATAATATTATTCTTTGATACATTAATATTGATGGGACCTAAAATGGATTCATACCCTAGATTCATACCATACCCAAAGATATCTGAACTGTCTTTAAAAGGTGAAAGCTCGCTTCCTCCTTTACCGTAATGAAAAGATGGTGTAAGATAAAACCTTTTGTATAGGTTATATTGAACGTCCAATCCAAGTTTTGCTATAGAGTTGATAGGAATTTCTTTTTGTCTGAATCCATTAAATTCTGGATTAACACCGCTAAAATTATACTCACTTCCACCAAGGTTATATTTTTGATTTAAAAAAAGATAAGGCGACTGATCTTCATTTTCCTTATGTGTTGATGAGAAATGAGCGCCTAAAAATGCATTAGTTTTTACGGAAACCTTTTTAGTGACAGGAATGATGAAATTTTCGTTAATTGCAAGGCTGATCATATTTTTTGGAGTAAAATAATAAGAATTAGCTGGATCTAAATAACTGTACAATGATGGCTGTATATTGTTTAGGTCATATAAGTTGTATTGATTAGAAAAATAATATTTTGTCATTATTTGCAGATTATTACCTGAAGTAGGATAATATCTTTCATTTAAACTATTTTGATTTATTTTAAAAAATACACCTAAATTGTTGTGCTGATATACTTTTTTATCATAATTACCTGCTATAAACTCACCTATTCGGTCTATAGATCGATTTATTTTTTCGGTGTTATATTCAATTCCAAATGAAGCCATTGAATTAGATGTGATCTTATAGTTAATAGCTGTATTGGTATTGATATTTCGGTAAATATAATTTGATGGATTAATATTGCTTGTTTCATCAGAATAGTCATTCGTTAATCGAAGAATAAAATCATTGCTTTTAAGATGAGATGCACTCCCTTCGGCACTGATCCACCAGCGAAAGCTGTTATCCAGAAATTTTTGAAACTGAATACGACCTTTGAAGCGTTCAGAAATATCTAAAGTAGCCAAAGCACGAAGCTTTTTTTCAATATTTCTGTACGTATAATTGACTATGATTCCTACAGATTGTTCGTTATCATAATGTAAGGCTAGTTTAAACGCACTTTTTTTTACACGTTTTACAAAAATATTCATGACGAGTCCTTTTTCGGAATCAGTATACGTATAATACACCTTATCATACTGTCTCATTCCAAAAACCCGGTCAATAGATTCATTTGTTGTTTTTGCATCATAATAAAAACCTTCCTTAAGCCCCATTAAGTGTCGTATACTTCCAATTTCTTCTTGATTTTCTATCGGAGTTCCGTTATCTTCACTATAGGTAAACTTTACGGTGGGTTTCTTTATTTCCTCAATCATTGTATGGTCAAAAATAATTCCCTGTTTGCGTTGTTCATTGGCTAATGCAATAAATTCCGGAAGATGTTTATGTGCTTCTAATTCTCCGATTTTAATAATTTCTTTGTAATTTTTGAAATCTTTAGTCGTATAATCATTAAGAGGGGCAACAAAGTCTACTAAAATATCTGACATTTTCTTTTGTTCATTGAAATCCTGGACAGAATGGAAAGCATGCGTTTGATAAATCATTTTCATAGGATTTTCAATCTCTTTTTTTGTGAAAAGTCTAAATCCCGTATAGCCACCAATGATATAGTTGGCTCCCATATCTTTAACCTCTTTTACAGGGAAGTTACGGTCTAACCCTCCATCTACTAATAGTTTTCCATCAATATATACAGGTGCAAAGGCAGCCGGAATAGCCAATGTGGAACGTATAGCCAATGCAAGAGAACCTTTTTTCTGCATAACAAGACCTCCGTTTATAATGTCAGAAGAGGTAAGCTCTACAGGAATACGAAGTTTATTAAAATCATTAATGTGCTTTGCCGGGAAAGTAAGAGTGTTGAGTATTTCAGACATATACTGCCCTTCTATATATGAACTCGGCAATGTGGGCAATCCCCTGATGACGGGAAATTCTAAAATATATTTATTGTACTCATCTTTTTCACTAATGTTTACTTTATTATAAGGAATTTTATTACTTAAAACTCTTTTCCAATCTGTAGAATAAACAATGTTTTTTAATTGGTTTCCACTGTATCCCATAGCATATAATCCTCCCATGATTCCTCCCATGCTTGTTCCGGTAATATAGTCCACCTTAATTCCCAACGAATCTATTATTTGCAGAATTCCCAAATGGGCAAAACCTTTTGCTCCCCCTCCGCTGAGAGCGAGCCCAATCTTAGTGTCTTTTGTGATGATTTGAGAAGATGTTTTTATTGAATCTTGTGCACGACATAGTAAAAACGAAAAAATAAATGTGAGAGTGATAATTAATTTTTTCAACTTGAGTTCTTTTTGCGAAATTATAAAAAATAATAAAATATTTTTCGTGAATATTATTAAGTTTTTTTTGGCTTATGTGTTATTTTTTAACGTGTTGTTGGTGTTTATTGTTGTTTATTTAAATTCATGATGCCATAGTGTTATTTTTTTTTAACTATTCATTTGTTTCTTTAGATAATCATTGCTTTAGTGATTTTTTTATTGTAGAAGTCTTTCCTTTTTTATAGAATCATAATGACTAATAATAAAAAAATACAACTTGACGATGTTAAGCTGAGAATCCTTTATACGAAAATCATTCTCAAAATAAATGGTCAATAAAAACATAAAAAAAGTCCGTTTTCACTAGCTGTGAGACGGACTCTTTTATTTGAATATTCCCTTTAGAATTTTAATTTCTTAGTGACCACTTTTCCATTTTCCAGAACCGCAGTTACCGTTAAAATCGTATTCTTTTCATTTACAGAAAATCTGAATTCAGAAGATTGGATATCTGTTCTGCCGGTAAGAAGCCTTCCTGAAGCATCATAAATATGAAGTGAGGAAATTTTCAGATCACTTTTTATGTATACAGAATTCTCGTCTTTAGTGATTTCTGTAGCATTTACTTTGGCTACATTTTCAACAGCTAACAGACTCTGACGGTTAATAATGACCGAATAATCTTCCACCTGTCCATATTTTGGAGTATAGCAAGCCGTAACCGCAGTCCCGTTAAACTCACCAATAACTCTCATTCTTAAAGCTGTATTTGCTACAGCCGTTGCAGGAGGAGTTACTGATGCTGTGGCTACAGAACCGTTGCTGATTCCACTTTGATTAAGCACAAGTTCAGTCGTTTCATTGAACTGGCCGTCGTTGTTGTAATCGATATACGCTTTGATAATATGTGCATTGTTGGTTCCGGGTGTAACAGTAAGGGTTGTTGCTGTACCGCCGGGGATTGTCGTTTTGGAAACGCCTGCGCAGTAATTTCCGGTAAAATTTTCGTAGAAATTATTGGAAGCCTGTTTGTAGTTGGAAGAATAATTATTGATATCCCCAAATTTCACAGAAGTGATTCCGATATTAGATCCTCCGGGATTCGTGATGGAAGTCGGGGCACAGGCTGTGGTTAAAACAGTGCTGTTATTAGGGGTAGTAGAGGAAGCAACGGGAGAGTTGATCAAAGACTGTCTGTACTGCAGAAGTTGCGCTGTTGCACGGTCTGCCTGCCCCGAAGTAAATAGATCTCTGAAGCAATAAGTATAGGCCATGACATTTCTCTCACCACCTGCATAAGTCGCACTGGTACATGGATTAATCTGTCCTGTCTGGCAGCTGCTTGGAACCGACGAATGATAAAGACTTTTCATAGGTTCGGTATCGCAAACCAGATCCCCTTGCAAGGTACAATCGGTATTGGTTGGGCACGCGCCTGTAGACTCAGTATAGCCTTCATGAGTATGGCGAAGTCCCAGAGCATGCCCGAATTCATGGGCTAAGGTCTGCTTGTTCACTGCAGAAGCGCTGGTTGCCATAAAAGAATAGTCCCTGCTGCCTCCCGGATAGTAAGCATATCCATTCAGTGCTCCTGCATTGGAGGTTAGTTTCTTCACGACATAGATATTGTAATATTTGCTGGTGTCCCACATCCCTAAGGCTGTGATTTCGGTAGCAGCTACTGCATTGGTGGTATTGTCATCATTGACGCCTCCGCTTACATATTTTGGAAGATGAGAGGCATTGATTCTGTTAATTCCGTTCGTAGGGGCACAGCTTGGATTCACTTTAGCAAAAACAAATTTCACCGGCAATACAGCACTGGTTCCGGCCATACCGCTGGTTGAACTCCCTGAGAAAACGCCGTTCGTATAATTTACCCATGCAGTAATATCAGCATCTGATTTGTTATTTACGGTTCCTATAGCACTTCCATCACTTACTACATGGACCACCACCGGAATTTCATAAACCAGCTTTTTGTTGATAGTCTTAGCGAATTTTCCGCTTTTGATCAGTTTGGATATTTCTAAATTAAAAGCGTCATCCTGAGCCTTCTGTTCCGGATACCTTTCGTAATGTTTCCGCATCAGTTCATCTGTTCCGCATTCCTGAGGTTCCAGCTTCTGCGAGTAGAGATTGGTGCAGAGTAAACCTGAAGCAATAACTAATAGTAGTTTTTTCATGAATATATTATTTAAATTGTGGTGTATTAAAAATAAATAAAATAATCAGTAAATCGTTGTATTTTATAACTTATTGATTGTTAAATAGTGAAATTAGCTTTTAAAATCTAATTAAAACGATGAATTAATATATAAATGAAAAACAGTTATTTAGCATGAATTGCGATTAAAATTCAATAAATAAAAGTTTAAAACGTATTATATTTTCTTAAACCTGCAAAACACAAAATTTTGTACGGTATCAAAAGGTGTTGTATGGTTTACGGTATGACATTTTATTTTTTCAAAATCTGATTCAAATTCAGCAGCCATTGATTGTTCATCATACTGCTGAATCTCAAGTCCGCTGCATTTGGTCGGGCCATTTTTTGAAAAAGTTCCTATAATCATGAATCCCTGTATATTTTTCTTTGCGATGGATGTATACTTCAGAATCTGTTCAGATGTTGTCAGAAAGTGAAATGCTGCCCGGTCATGCCAGATATCATAAGTTTCATCCGTATTAAATTCAGTAATATCAGATACAATCCATTTTACCTTTTGAGCTTTATCTCCCAATCTTACCTTTGCTTTTTCCAGAGCCTTTGATGAAATGTCGAGAACTGTGATGTTTTCATAGCCTTCATCCAGTAAAAAATCAACAAGATTACTGTCTCCACCTCCGATATCAATGATTTTGGCCTCTTTGCCCAATCCACAGGAATGAATGAAATCAAGTGAAGTCTGTGGTTTTTCCTGAGTCCAGCTTACCTGGTCCGGATTTTTGGTTTCATATACGTTTTCCCAGTGATCTGTGTTGGTATTGCTCATCTGAATGTATTTAATGTGAGTAAAAAAACTTGAATTTGGTTTTTGTGAGCAAATCTATTGTTCTTTTAACTGTTGGTTTATTTCTTCGAATTTATGAATTAATCCATTCAGTTTTCCCTGCTGTTTCCTGATGGTTTTCGGTCTTAAATAAAACCAGTTGAAAGCTATCCATAAAAAAGTGAGCCCGTACGTTAAAACGGCATACATCATTTCCATTCTTGACACGTATTCATACATATACAGACTGATTCCTGCGAAGAGCATGATGAAATATAAGTTCAGCATCGTGGTCTGCATAAATTTCTGCTTACTCTTCAGTGAATACAAACTCTGTAAATATTCAGCATTCGTTTGAGTGCTGTCGAGTTTATAAATAGGGCTGAACAGCTTATTATAAGCAAAAAGAAAAATAAGCATGGCCAGAATAACCAGCACAATTCCGATTTTGGTAGAGAGAAACTGAGGCTGATAATAATACCATATAAATCCTATGAATAGGCTGGTGAGGATCAGCAAAACATTGGTAACCAATAATCTTCTTAAGTTTTCGTTTTTGAATTTCTTAAGCCTTCCAAGCAGTTCTTCTATACTCGGTTTCTCGGCAGTCTGCAGTTGCCAGAGGTTTTTAAAATCTATATTAGTAGCCATTTTCTTTGAATCTTTTTGTTAATTTTTCTTTTATCCTGTGAATCCTTACCCGGATGTTGGATTCCGAAAGTCCCACGATTCCCGCAATTTCTGCCTGTTTCACTTCTTCCAGTTCCAGCGAAATAATAATCCTGTCCGTTTCAGGCAGCTCCGAAATAAACTGATACAGCAGCTGGATCTGCGGTTCCATAGATTCCTGTCTTTTTTCTTCGAGATGAATGGGAAGTTCCGCTTTCGTAAATCTTTTTTCCTTTTCAATCTGTTTTAAACAGTTGTTCGAAGCAATTCTGAAGATCCATGTTCCAATGCTGGATTCATTCCTGAATTTCGGAAGCTGCCGCCAGACAATAATGAAGGTTTCCTGAGCGAGATCCTGTGCCAGTTCAGAATGGTTTACATATCCCATGCATAAACGGAATATCTTCTGCCAGTACAGTTCGTATATATCTTCAAATACCATTATTTGGAGGATAAAAAGTTATTCAACTGTTCAAAGTACCATTCTTTGTCGTCATACATGATAAAATGAAGTCCTTTAGAAGCATACCTCATATCTGCATTTTTTAAATTTTTATATTGATTTTCAATAGCCGGCTTAAAATTAACAAAATAAGATTCCAGAAGGATAAGCGAAGGACATTGAATCGTTTTTATTTTTTCGCGCAAATCTGTGTTCGAGAAATCGCAGTACATTTTGGCAAAAGTAGTCCGGTCGGATTTCATGCTCCAGCCAATCACGGTTTCCTGCATAGCTGGATCAGCGACAAGGCGTGGAATAGTAGCGGTTTGCATCTGTTTAAATTGTTCATCACTCATACCTTTCAATGAATTGATTGTTGAGGTACAGTCATTATTCTCTTTAGATGTGAAATTCGGATCCGATAATGCCGCTAAACATGGAAGCGTATCTACAACCACTATTTTTGCAATGAGTTCCGGATAATCTGCCGCCAGTGCCATCGCCAGGCCGCCTCCCATACTGTGTCCAATGATGATGGGCTTGTCAATTTTCTGATCCTTGATATAAGCTGCAATTTCTTTTTCCCAGTCCTTAAAACTGGCATCAGCCAATGGTGGTACGCCTGCAAATCCTTTCATGGTTAAAACATAGCAGGAAAATTTTCTATCAAATTTGGATACCGTTTCATTCCAAACGTCTCCCGAAGAAGCAAAACCAGGAATAAAAATAATGGTCTGTTTGCCGTGTCCTGTTTTTTTGACTTCAAAAGGATAGGTTTTGGTCTGCCCGAATATATTGCATGCTGCGGCAAAAACTAACATCAGGATAAAGAAGATTCTGTATTTTTTCATGATTATAAAATTTTAAGGTGAATATGCCTTTTAGAGACCTACTTTTTTAAAATGTTACAGAATGTTTTAAATTATTTTCTGAATGTTGGTGAAAACGCAGCGGTACAAAGTTTTTTATTATTCTAAAACAGTTATTAATCGGATGTCATTGCGAAGAATGAAGCAATCTCATCAAGTATTTCTTTATTTTCTGAATTTTGGTAAAACGCAACGGCGCAAAGATTTTTTTCTATTCATATGTTTTAAGGCGCAATGATTTTATCTCCGATAAAATTGATACTGCTGTTATTGCGAGGAGCACAGCGACGAAGCAATCTCATCATCATCCTTGCTAAAAATCTTAGATTTTCTTGCGCCTTAAAATATCCACATTTTAATTAATCCTTGTGTCTTTGCGTTTCTCCAACAGGTTAATTTTCAAACAGTAAAAACATTCATCAATCATCTTTCTCCTTCCTGAAAACCTTCAATTTAAACCATAAGGTATTAAAAAACGGGTCTATTCACTCTATTTCAACAGATTTCACAACAATTTTTCAAATTATTGAGCTGAAAAATATCATGTTATGTCTGATTCATGTCAATCTTAAGAATGTCTGCTTTTTCACTGTTTTTTCCTGAATTAATAGGCCTTACCTATAAGTTTTCTATGGAATTTTTGCCATTTAAAATGATCTGATTATTCTGGGAAAATGTAAAATCCCTATAAAATCATTAATTTCAATAAAAAAATAGTATTTACCTGATGATTATATTGGAAAATTCACTAATTTTATTACTAATTAAGAGGATGCCCCGGCTTGCCGAAGGGTATGAAGTGTAAAGTTGAAATTTTTAACTAAAATCCAAAAAATATAAATGAGCAATATACAAGATGAATTTAAAGTCTTTAAAGACGAGCTGAAAAAACTGAATATCGATGTACAGAAAGTAGTGAAAGTAGGAAACGGAAGCATGGATTTCCATGAGGTTTTTTACAAATCGCCGAGATATCAGGATATAAAAAGCGTGTATGTTCAGCGTCATAACCTGGACAGTATGGTAGAGAAATTTAAAAAGGCTTACCACTAAAAATAAAATGGGCGCCGCAGAGAATCTGCGGCGCCCGGTTTTTATAGCTGTTGATGTTAATCTTTATCCAGTGAAGAGTTTTCTTTTGTATCCTTCATTCCGGCATACACAATCAGAGAAAATAAAATACATCCGGTGATATACCAGTAGAAATACTGTTCTGTTCC
The DNA here is from genome assembly GCF_000737715.1 of Chryseobacterium sp. JM1. Lineage (GTDB taxonomy): Bacteria > Bacteroidota > Bacteroidia > Flavobacteriales > Weeksellaceae > Chryseobacterium. Next base: position 249,588 of record NZ_JPRN01000001.1, read on the forward strand.
CGCCTGCTTGAACCAAAGGGCTACATACTCTGCCGTTCCTCCGAAAATAGCCACTGTAAGGGCATACGGAAGACCTACTCCCAGGGCTCTGATCTCAGAAGGAAAGAGTTCCGCCTTGACAACAGCATTGATAGAAGTATAGCCGCTGACAATAATAAGCGCTGCCATAATCAGGAAAAACGCCGTCCACATCGAAGTAGTTGTGCTTAAAGCGGTGAGAAGAGGAACTGTAAATAATGTTCCCAAAATTCCAAAACCTAAAAGCAGTGGTCTTCTCCCGATTCTATCTGACAATGCTCCGAATACAGGCTGCAGACAGGCAAATATAAATAGTGAAATAAAGGAGATCAGGGTAGATTGTTCCTTGGTAAGATGAACGGTGTTCACCAAGAATTTCTGCATATAGGTAGTATACGTGTAAAAGGCCAGAGTTCCTCCTAAAGTAAGTCCAATTACGGTAAGTAAGGCTTTAGGATGTTTCAGTAGTTCTGTAACGGTTCCTTTTTTCTTATCGTTAACCTCTTTTTTATTTTCAAAAGCTTCTGTTTCGTGAAGATTGGCTCTTAAATACAAAGCAATAACAGAAAGCAAAGCTCCGATGACGAATGGAATTCTCCAGCCCCATTCTTCAAGCTGAGTCTCCGTTAAAAGCAGTTTCTGCAGAATCAACTGAATTCCCAATGCGATCAGCTGCCCGCCAATAAGTGTCACATACTGAAAGCTTGAATAAAACCCTCTCCGGTTTTCCGATGCCATTTCGCTGAGGTAGGTTGCAGAAACACCGTATTCCCCACCGACACTTAATCCCTGTAATAGTCTGGCAATTAATAACAGGGCAGGAGCCAAAATTCCTATGGTTTTGTAAGTTGGGGTAAGTGCAATAAGCAGCGAACCGAAAGACATCAGCAAAACAGAAAGCGTCATTGCTTTTTTTCTCCCGATCTTATCTGCAATACTTCCGAAGATCCAGCCTCCGATAGGACGCATCAGGAAGCCTACAGCAAAGATTCCTGCTGTATTCATCAGCTGTGCATTCAGGTCGGAATCCGGGAAAAAGGAGTTGGAAAAATAAATCGCAAAAGCAGCGTAAGCGTACCAGTCGTACCATTCGACCAGGTTTCCTACGGAACCACCCACAATGGCTTTGATCCTTTGAGCAGTTGTAATTTGAGTAGTATTCATATGAGTAAGATATTAAATTTTTTAAAGTACGATTTGAAAAGACAGTAAAAATTCACCTTTTCTGTCAAAAATTGTTTTGGATGTAAGATCATAAAGTGGTCTGCTGCTGTATTGGGCAACGATTCTTGCGTTTTGACCGTAGAGATAGAAATTGGCTCCAATGTCATAATAACTTCCACTCTGGTTAAGCGCTTTCATGTCTTTCAGGGCATAATTGAAGAATGGCTGAACTTTCAGGATTTTACTGAATTTCGGAAGCACAAAACCCATCTGCGAAAACCAGATATTTCCCGTTCCCATCAAAACCCTGTTGTTTCCGGCACCTTCCAGTGCTTTTTGTCCCATGAAATCTGCGTTGGGAGTTCCAGGATTCAAAAGACCGCTTACTCTTAAATAATTGGGACCGTAATTATAATTGTAAAAAACAGAATATAGTGTTAATCCCATTTCCTTGCTTTTATCTCCTACGGGAAATTCTGTATAAACATCTGCGCCCAGAATATTCACATCATGAGATTCGAAAACATTTTCAGAAGGCTGAGACTGAGTTGCCTCTTTATTGGTGTAAAAACCGGCTCCAAGATTCAATACTTTTTTTGTAGCTAAATTATTTCCCGGGAGGAAAGAAGTCACCGTAGTTTCTTTGTTAAAAAACTGATAGAAGGCATATCCGGCGTAAGACAGTTTTCCACTTTGGTTATTGTCTACAGCTGCACCTCCTATGGTTGGTTTCAAACTGGTCGCAAAAGGTTTGTTAACACTGAAACGGTAATTAATTCTATCCAGTTCACCATGGACAAAAATTCCCAGCTGTCTTGAAAACTGATCGGCTATTTCTATCATTGGAAAATTGAAAACAGGAATGTCACCCGCGAGCATTTTGGTGGTACTGGCGTTGGTCATTCTGCTTACCCCGTTCCATGAGTGGAGTCCTGCGCCTAGGTATAGATTATTTTTGTTCGGTTTTCCTGTCTGGAAATCATTTCTTGGAATAATTGCGAATTCATTATAAGCATCATGAAAAAAGAAAGGTGCTTTTTTTCCGGCTCCATTGTTTCCGGTACCGGTTCCGCCGCCTGAAATAAAACTCTGGTTATTGATTCCCATCTGTAAAAAGACAGAATAAAACGGAGTGACCTGGCTTTGAATGATCAGTCTCATTCTTCTGATACTGGCATCGTAGGTTTGTTCCTGAGGAACTCCGTTCACCAGTGTTCCGGGGTTGTTATCTATACTGCGGAGCCAGATCTGGCTGGAAATACCGAATTTCAACCATTTGTCGCCTTTAGCATTAAGATTGATTTTAAGCTCTCCTACATCTAAAGGATTTTTCTCAGAAGAAACCTCTTCAGTATTTTTTTTAATACTCACCGTATCCTGACCGTACATACACTGCATAACAGTAAAACTGAAAATGATAAGTAGTTTTTTCATTGGCGCTTTTATTTGCACCTAAACAATACATACATTCTGAAGAAATTCTGAAGTTTTCACAAAATTGAATCATTTGATGCTATGTTTTTGAAATTCAGTATTTTATTTTACGAAATTGATTCTTGTAATATGCAGATTGTTTTCAAATTGATAGAATATTTCAGTGTCATAAATCTCCAAAATTTTCTTCACGAGGGCCAAACCAATCCCGATAGAATTCTGATTGGGATTTCCACGCCTGAATCTTTGGAATAATTCTTCTGTAGGAACAGTGGGCGGATTTCCCGTATTGGAGATCTGTAAATAGTTTTCTGTAAGCGTTACCGATATTTTTCCGTTTTCTATATTGTGCCTTTTAGAATTATTGATGAGGTTGTTGATAACGATGGTAGCCAGATTCTGATCAAAATTAAGATAGACTTCCTCCTGGATATCTTTCGTCACCGTAAGATTCTGTATTTCAAATATATCCTCAAAATAGAGTAGCCTTTCCTGAAGCAGCTCTGAGAAATTGATAAGTTGAGAATCATTTTTTTCAAAATGTTCAAGCTTGGCAAGGAGAATAAGAGATTGATTAATAGACGAAAGCCTGTCCAGTTCATCATTCATAGACGAAAGCGTGATCAGCTGGTTTTCCGAAAGCTCACTGTCCATGAGCAGTTCTATTTTTCCTTTGATGGAAGCTAATGGCGTTTGCAGTTCATGAGATGTATTTTCCGAAAGTTCTTCCAGCAGGTGATAATCCTTTTTAGAGCTTTCTGTCATTTTCAGCAGGAACCTGTTTAGCGATTGGAATTCTTCGGTTTCCGTTTTCATCAGGTCCATAGAGCGGTTGTCTCTCAGACTGAATTTCTTGATTTCGTCTATCGCATGATAAAAAGGTTCAAGGATTTTTTTAGATACAAGAATACTCACAATAATGGTAAGAATGATCAGAAAAACCATAATCCAGGCAATAACCATGATGATGCTCATCAGAAAATTATTCTCGATGATCGTAATGTATCTTACACTGGTGATGGCGTATCTTTTCTGCTTAATTAAAGGATAGGTAGTCACCGTAATTCTGTTCATGTGAGACTGGATGCTTTTGTTCCAGATGTATTTCTCTTCAATGATTTTTTCCTTGAAATTTTTAGAATCTGCCGGGAGAATTTTCACCTGGATCTGCCTGTGATGGAATTTTAAATAATCATAAGAAGGGTCGCTTTCCAGTCTGCGGGCTACATAACTGTTTAAGTCCTCAAGTTTGAGAATAGCAGAACGCATCGTTGCTCTTTCAAAAGCAAAATAAAGGATCGCAAAACCGGTGATCAGTACAAAAAATACCAATACGGTGAATGCTCTGGCAAAACGGAAACTTAAATTCATTTATCAATCCATTTATAACCCAATCCGTAAACAGTCTGTAGATAATCTTTTCCACCGGCATCAATCACTTTCTTCCGTAAGTTTTTTAAATGCTGATACACAAAATCTACATTGTCGATGCTATACGTATAATCACCCCAAAGATGACTGGCAATGGCCTGTTTGGAAAGCATCCTGTTCTGGTTGTTGATGAAATAGATTAGCAGGTTGAGCTCCTTTTTGGTAAGATTGACCAGCTGGTCATTGATTCTGCATTCTTTAGATTCCAGATCAATTTTAATTTCATTGAAGCTTAAAATGCGGTTGGCTTCCGGGGTTTTTCTTCTGAGCACCGCTTTTATCCTGGAGTGAAGTTCGGGTAGCGAAAATGGTTTAGTGATATAGTCATCGGCACCGTCATCCAGCCCGGTCAGTTTGGTGTCTAAAGAATTTTTTGCAGAAACAATGATAACACTTGCTCCGGGGGCATAGTTTTTAATATGTTTCAGAATATCCAGCCCATTTCCGTCCGGAAGCATCAGGTCCAGAAGAATGCAGTCGTACTCAAAAAGTTCTATTTTGTCTATAGCTTCTTTCGCATCAGAAGCTACTTCACAGACGTAATCTTCTTTTTTAAGATAGTCTGTGATGTTGGACGCAAGATCTTTATGGTCTTCTATGATGAGAATTTTCATGCGAAAGTATTAAACGGGATAAACGGTTATCCGGTTTAAAGATATAAAAAAACCGTTCAGAAAATAAAGAACGGTATTTTTTAATTATGGTTTTAAAACCTGTATCCAATCGAGAGCCCGCTTCTGAAACCGGCCCACGGCCCGTCTACTTTGACTTTCGCGCCATTGGCATTTGTTTCAACGGTGTAATCTACAAACGGGATGTCCAGGTTTTCAATTTCCTTTTTAAGCTGAGCCTGCATTTCCGGAGTCAGGACATAATTGCTGGTCATTGTAAAGTCTCCTTTTCCGCTTCCGTAATGAGCTCCGGCGATCCAGAAATCAAGAACCAGGTTTTGGCTTCGGGTTAAGAAAAACTGCACCCCAACCATCAGTCCGCCGCTGTTACCGCTCGTGCTTCCCTGGCCTTTCAATGGGATCTGGTAGGTGTTTCCGTCAACAGCATCATAATCATAATAGAAATCAAAACTATTGGATGAAACATCGGAATACCGGTAATAAGGAGCAAAATAGAATCCTTTTCCATAACCCTTCCCGATGTAAAATCGTGGCTCGATGGTAAAATTGGTAGCCTTTACCCTCAGATTTTGAAATCTCTTCTCATCTTCATCTTTCAAAAAAGCATTAATGAAGGGTACTTTCCCCTGTGTCATTGTCCCGAAACCTACATTAACGGAGAACCATTGGTTGATAACTCTTTCATAAGACAGGTTGATATTTCTGAAGGCATAAGCTGTTACGTTGGTCTTGATGATATTCATTTTTTCCGAAGGAACAGCCTGAACTTCCTGTGCGTCTGCTTCGGAAAGCAGGAAACAGGGAATTAAGATGAGGAGATTTTTCATAATCTTATATTTTGTGGTGTAAAAAAGTATCAGCAAAAAACGGGCAAAAAATTAATTAAACTTCAATATGGGTTTGTTTTTAACTTAAAAATAATAATATGATTGCTGTTTGTGTTATTCGGTGGGAATATAATAAGAATAATTGACAGCATCGTCAGGGATGTAATAGTTCATGAATATCAGCTGTCTTATTTTAACATTCTAATTCTATTTCTGATATGAAAAAAGTGATATGTTCTTTACTGTTTCTTTCCGGAATCTTCGTGTTCTCGCAGGAGAATGTAAAAAAAGATACGGTCAGCCAGTCTGATACCAAAGAAATCCAGGAAGTGATTCTGAAAGCACAGCGTAAAAAACAATTCGCGGATAAGGCAGTTTATACTTTTGATAAAGAAGCTCTGGAAAAAGCCCGCTATGCGAAAGATTTGTTAAAGACCTTACCGGAACTGCAGCTTGATCCTGTTTCCAATACGCTTAAAAGTATCAAAGGAGGAACTACATTATTTCTGATCAATGGAATTGAAGCCACAGATATGCAGATCCGAAGTGTTCAGCCAAGCGAAGTGATCAAAGTGGAGTATTATGATATTCCGCCTGCAAGATGGGCTTCCAGAGCAGATACTGTGATCAACCTGTTAACCCGTTCTGCTGAAACAGGATATGTTTTCGGTGCGGATCTGAGCAGTGGACTGACCACCGGATTTATAAACGGATCGGCCTATGCCAACTATACAAAAGGAAAAAATGATTTCGGTTTAGAATATTCTATCAATCTCAGAGATTATGATGACAGAAGGGTTCATAGTATTTATAATTATCAGCTGGGAGGAGAACATTACCGTTCGGATGAGGAGAGGAAAGATCATTTCGGATATACCTTTCAGAATCTGGCTTTGCGTTATACCCGTGTGGTTCCGGACAATTATGCTTTTCAGGCGAAACTGAATACGGATATTCTCAGCAGCTTCTTCAAAGGAAACGGGCAAAGCATTTTCACTAAAGATGCTTTTTCTGAAGAACATCAGATGTTGAAAAATGGAGGATCAGATTATGTAACGCCTACACTGGATGTATATTTTTCTAAGAATATCAGTAAGAAAGATGAGTTGAGTTTAAATGTTGTAGCCAATCGTTTTACGACCAACACTTCTGAATTTGCGAAAGAATGGATCATTTCTTCAGGACAGTCTGTTTTTGATAATGATATGAATCTGAAAGCGAAACAAACCGGATTCGTAGGAGAACTGGCTTATACTCATGATTTTGAAACAGGGAAATTCTCTTCGGGATACCGTGTTTCCAATACGTCTATTTCTAATGATCTCTCGAACTTATCGGGCTTTTCGGAGTATAGTGTCAATTATCTTGAACAGTATTTCTATTCTGAATTTGCCGGAAAAGTAAAGAAATTTAATTACCGGATAGGCGCCGGCCTGATTAATATTCACAATAAAAGTGCAGAAAATACTTTTGATGAATGGTCTTTTGTTCCAAAGATTATTGTGGGCTATCAGCTGAAAAGCAACCAAAGTCTCCGTTTTTCAAGCAGCTATAAACCCAAAAGCCCTGTGAGTGCTGCTTTGAGTAGTAATGTCGTTCAGCAGGCTCCCAATATTGTACAGCGGGGAAATCCTTTTCTTACCTCGCAACAGACATGGGGAAATAATTTAACGTATTCATTTAACAATAAACATTTTGATTTTAATGCGAATCTGTTTTACAATTATACCAACCGAACGATCAATCAGTTTTATGTGATGGATGCTGCGTTAGGCGGTTATGCACTGACGTATGAAAATGCTCAGAACTCAAAACAGTATGGAGCTCAGTTAACGGGTTCTTATAAACCTTTTGGAAACAGATTATTGGTGTTGAAAGCAGTCATAGTACCAACTTCAGAAACCGTGAGAACCAGTAGCGGAGCATTGATCAAAAATAATTATATAGGAAATAATTTTGTCCTGTCTTCCGAATATAAATCATTCAGCCTTGAATATCAGCTTAATATTCCCGTATACAGTCTAAGCGGTGCCTTTTTGGTGATCAATGAAAACCAGAATCACGTATTTGTCAACTATAAACATAAAGAATGGACATTCTCCACAGGAATGTACTGGATTGGAATGCCTTCCGAATACAAAACAAAAAGCTTAAAAGAAAGTCTCGTTAATTATTCCCGCGTAGGGCAGATCATGAATAATAAGTCCATGTTTGTTCTAGGGCTAAGCTATGATTTTTCAAAAGGTAAAAAGACGGATTTACAGAGAAAATTAAATAACTCGACAGCTCCGGCTGCTACTTTTTAAGATTAAATAGTTCATAAAAAATAACCCCGCTCAGGAATCCTGAACGGGGTTGTTTGCTTTTGTAATGTATCTTGTTTTATTTCTTGATAAACTTCACCGTTTCTGTTTTAGCGTCTTTTCCGGAAACCTGAATGAAATAATTGGCTGTTGGAAGCTCAGAGATCTGTACTTTGCCGGATTTCAGATCTGATGTTTTGATCAGTTTACCGTCTAAGCTATAGATATTGGCAGTCGTATAATTCCCTGCATTTCCTTTGAATCCGATAAAATCCTGCGCCGGATTAGGATAAACAGTGAAATCTTCTTTTTTTACATGGTCAGCCGTTGCTAAAAATGTTTCGCCCAGAGCGACAGCACTTGAAGTGGATTGATTGATTCCCAGTAAAGGAACTGAAATATTTCCGTTGGTAGATGTCAGCAATGCATATCTGTGACTGCCATCATAATAAGAATAAGCCGTATTGGTAAAAGTTCCGATCGGATTGGTTAAGGCAACATCAAATGGAGCGTATAAATTAAAATTCTGTGTAAATTTTACTCTCAGTACGTTCGTATAAGTTCTGCTGCCGATGATTAGCGTTCCGTGGGCATCTGCTAATGTACCCATTGTCCCGCTGAAAAGTCCATTAGCCACAGATGAGGTGAAATTTCCTCTGGCATTATCGGTTTGATTTACATTGAAAACGGTAGGGTAATTCATGTATGTACCATTATCTACAGAAAAGTTCAGCGTAGCTTCAGGATTGATTACTCCGGTGATTTCCAGTTTGGTAGTGGAGGCTTTATAAAAAATAGTCGTTGCCCCGCTGGCCATTTTGATCGTAGAACCCGGAAATGTGGTGATCTCTGCCGCAGAAGGTGTCGAATACACCGTTGGAGAAGCTGCTCCCTGTACGAGACTGCCGTTTGAAAAGGTAGCATTGGCTCCTGTAGCGGTATTATTTACGGTTCCCGTTACCGTGTAATGATTCACAGTATCGCCTGATAAAGGATCGTTAGCCGCTTTGGTCAGCGTGATTTGTGCGGAAAGTGCGCCGGAAATACCCAGCAAAAAGAGTAGTGATGTTTTCATGGTCAAAATTTTTACTAAGATAAATAAAAACAGATATTAATTTTTATGTTAACTTGTTTTTAATGAATAATTTAAACAAAAAAGCCATCCGGTATGATCGAATGGCTGTTCTGTGCGTTAAATATTTTTTTCTAGTTGCTCATGATTTTGCGGTACGCGTAAATATCTTCAATAGTGACTACGCTCATCTCTTTTAAGGATGCAAATTTCACGATTTCCGGAAGTCTTGCCATAGAGCCGTCTTCGTTAGTCAGCTCGCAGAGTACGGCATCGTCACCGAGATTGGCCATTTTCACAAGATCTACACTGCCTTCAGTATGGCCTCTTCTTTCGAAAACACCGCCTTGTTTGGCAATCAGTGGGAAAACGTGTCCCGGACTTGCAATGTTAGCGGCCTGTGCATTTTCAGCCACAGCTGTTCTGATCGTTGTTACACGGTCTTTTGCGGAAACACCGGATTCAACGCCTTCTTTGGCTTCGATAGAAATAGTGAATGCAGTCTGGTTTTTTGAGTTGTTGGTTTCCACCATCGGACGCAGATTCAGGTGCCTGCTTTTTTCTTCCGAAATGCAAAGACACACGATACCGCTGCATTCGCGGATCAGAAGTGCCATATCCTGTTCTGTAATGGTGGATGCGGGAAAGATGATATCGCCTTCGTTTTCACGGTTTTCATCATCTACTAAAAGAATTCCTTTTCCCTGTTGTAGTTTTAGAAGTGCATTTTCTACACGTTCTGTGGAGGTTGCTCCAAATTGTTCTAATAATTTTTCCATGTTATTTTACTTTTAAAAGTTAAAATAGTCTTCGGTACATGGAAATGAAATACGGCACAATAAGCCCGTAAGGAATCTTACTGACCGTTTCATTTTCTTCTCCCATCCAGACTTTAACTGTCGGTTTTGGAATTTCACCAAATCAGTCCCTTCAAAAGAAAGGAGTCGCGGACTGTAACCGCCGGTAGGGAATTTCACCCTGCCCCGAAGAAAACTTATACTAAGTTTTACTGTATGTTCTGATTTAAAATTTTATTTCATTGATTATATTTAACGCACAGATGGCAAATTTCGGGAAGTTTTTTGAATTGGAGAAGAGATTTTTGATAGTATTTATCGATGAAGAATGAATTATACAGGATGTCGGTTAAACCGGATATTTAAATCCGGGATATTGAATGTCAAAAGATTTCAGATCATCTTCATCATAGCTTTTGTCGCACCACCCGGTAGACAGATTGATTTCACCCAATCCAAAATAGAAATGCTCACTCTCAAAAAAACGGATTTTATTTTCAATCACATATTCCATCGTGGTTTTGAAGCTGCCTCCTGCTGCATTAATGAGTTTTTTCTTATTTAGCCAAAAGAAAGAGTAATCAGAATAAATTCCACCTATTTTAATCTGAACATGCTGGAAATCTATGTGATGCAAAATATTTTCAAATTCCCGTATAAATTCATTGAGTTGCCTTTCAGTTTCAAGAAACCATTTGGCTGTTCTTCCAAAAGAAATAAGAATGTCATCATAGTAGTAAGGGAATTCCTGGATAGCCTGTGAGAATATAGCCGGGTGAAAATAATAGTAATTTTTGTCCTGCATTTTATTCTGAACGAAATCTAAAAATCTGCTATAGTCAGAATCCAGCATGATGGCTCCGTAAAAATAATTCCATTGGTACATTCTAAATTGTATTTCTTAGTTAAACATTTGCCGATCTTCCTATGTGATTGTCCTTATTCATACTCCTTCAAATAAAAGACTATTTTCTTTTCTATTAAATCAGACAGTGAATTCGCGATTTTTATCACTCTCGGAGGTGAATTTTCGTGGGCAAGGACGTACATATTTTGATTCTCCAGACTGTACAGCAGTTGATCTCCGTCACCATACAGCCAGAATTCTCCCAGAATCAGATATTGCTTTTTCTGAATGGTTTCGAGCGTTAATTCATTACAATCCATTTCCAGCCCCTCTAATTTTAAAACGGATACATTCCGATACCACGTTATCAGATCATCGGGGAGCCTGATAGAAAGTTCTTTTTCTATATCCGGTATAAATTCCTGTGGTACACCTGCTTCGATGATGTCAGAATTACTGTATGATTTGGTCAGCTGTCTTAAAAATTTCGGATAGCTGTCTTTTAAATACCCGAATTTACTTTCAACGTCTTTCTGTAGCTGCTTTTCTTTTAGTTTTTCGGCTTTACAGAAATCATCAAATTCTCTTTCCCAACCTTTTTTATAAAGATCAGAAAACTCAGCATTTATCTTCACAGATTTCAACCAGTCAAAAGCGCCCAGCTGCCCGATGTACAGATTTCTGACCCCGCTGAAACTTTCCTTAGGTTTTATTTTAAGAAAGGCAGTTCTTCCACATATTTTTTCTACGTCATCTTTATGATCGCTGAACCAGCTCAGCCACTCCTGTGCGGTGAGTTTTCCTTCTGAAAGGCTGGTGAATTGGTCAATGATTTCCTGTTGCATCATGGGCTGTTTACTCGGTTCAAAATTTATTTTTCTATCCATTCCCGAAAGAGGCTGGTATTGCTTTGGCTGGTTATCAAATGCCTGTCATATCCCTCTATCTTTAAAGCTAATGCATTTTTAGAATAACGTTCAATTCTTTCGATGAATTTTTTATTAACAAGTTCACTGCGGTTGATCCTGAAAAACTCCAATGGATTAAGCTGTATTTCGATTTCCTTTAAGGTAGATACATTCAGCAGATGTTTTTTTCCTGTATTATCAAAAGCAAAAACAACGCCTTCGTCAGCCTCAAAAAACAGAATGTCTTTGGTCTCAAAAAAATAAATCCCCTGAGTGGTATTGACGGAAAATCGTCCTTTGAATTTTTTTTCTGCCACATTGCCAATGATCTGATCCAGTTTTAAATGCAAGGATTGATCTGTGGGGCAGCTTTTTCTGAGCAATAGAAATTTATCCCAGGCCTTTTGGAATCTTTCTAATGAAAAAGGTTTTAAAAGATATTCGATGCCGTTGCTTTCGAAAGCATCCATCCAAAACCGGTCATAGGCAGTTGTGAAGATGATGGGGCAGGAAACCTGTACGTCACGGTAAATATCAAATGCATTTCCATCCAAAAGTTCAATGTCCGACAGAATAAGGTCAATAGCGGTATTGGTTTTTAGAAAATTCACAGCATCTTGTACCGTATCTACCTCTGCTTCTACGGAAATGGATTCGTTTACTTCGTCCAGAAATCTTCTGAGTTTTTTTCTTGCCGGGATTTCATCTTCAATGATAAGAATTTTGATCATTTCTCTTGTCATGGGATTATCGGTAAAGTTACTGAAAACTCATTTTCTGTACGGATGATTTCAAACTGTATACCGGCTAACAGGGCATATTGCTGCCTCAGATTATTCAGTGCCCTTCCGGAAATGGATTTTGTGTTTCTTTTGATAATGGTATTATTTGATACAACAAGACTGCTGTCTGCAGAGATGGTAATCAAAACAGGATTTTTTTCTGTTCCGAGATTGTGCTGAATGGCATTTTCCAAAAGCAGCTGCAGGGTGAGCGGTATGATGTGGCCCCTGATGTTTAGATTTTGGATTTCCAGCAGATAGGCATTGCCATACTTGTGCCGCATGAGATTGAAATATTTTTTTGCAAAAGAAATTTCTTCATCTATTGAGATTAAACTTTTATCAGAAACCTGAAGAACATAACGGTATATGTCAGCAAATTCATTCAGAAAATCAGAGGCTTTATATTGATCTTCGTTGATTAACTGGTCTAAAACATTCAGATTATTGAACAGAAAATGAGGATTAAGCTGTGATTTGAGCTGGCTGATCTTTGCTTCGGAGAATGCCTGATTATAGTCATCGATCTGTTTTTGTTTTCTTTTGTTTTTTTGATAATAGTAAAATGCCAGAAAAAAACTTCCATAGATGAAAGTGTCCATTATTTCAGACAGGGTCGAAAGTATCAGGGTCTCCTGATTGAAATTTCTTTCAAAAGTGCCAAATGCCAGTGAAATGCAAAGTCCCAGTAGCTTCATGACAGCTAAATAGACGAGCATTGAGGTGCTGAATATTTTTAATGCCTCACCCGTACTGAAAGTATCTGATTTCTGCCAGTGTTTCATAAAGAAATGCATCACAAAAAACAGAATTCCAGCACTTATAAAAGACAGGACTGCTGCTTCCGGAGTGAAGATATACCAGTCAAGTGTTTTCCTTACCAGAAGCCTGATCTGTATGGATTGTGCATAGCCAAAAAGAAATACAAAAAGTAGAAAGTACTTGCTTTGCCGAATTTCGTTCAAAATATTTTTCATAGATATTCTGGTCAGATGATACAAAAATAGCCCTATAATAAAAATAAAGGGCTGCTAATGACTCAAATTATTTTGTCTTATGATCCGGGAATGATGCGGTGACTTCTCCTTTGTCATTATAGAAATCAAGTTTTGCATTATTTTCTTTATCAATATAGAACATTGCTTTGGGCATTCCTTTGTCGTCAAATAAAAAGAGGCCGTTATTTTCACCTCTGGATTTCCCAAGCATAATTCTCGGAGCGCCTCCTATCAGGTTCTTTTTTACATAGTCGTCATACTTTTGCTGCATGGCTTTAGGATCTTTTTTCCGGAGGTCTTCAAGCTCTTTCATAATTTCGGAAGTTTTCATTTGTGATTCTTCTGAAGGACGGTCATTAAAAGCAAGACTGCTGGACACAAACCGTTTGCCCCCTTTTGTATAATCCTGAGTTAAAAGTTGCATTACCTGATCTCCGTCGTATTGATCATAGGTTAATGATAAACCTGAGCTATGTCCGTTTTCCTTTTTTTGCCCGTCATAGATAAATCCACCACACTCAATACCATCTTCATTAAAAAACAGCATTCCTGAACGTTTTTTCCGGCTTTCATTGGTTGGTCGGGTATTGATTTTATCGTTTCCGTTGGGAAACCGGTCAACATTGGTAATGATCATTTTCACCGTGCCGTCTTTTTCCACGATATTAATTCTTTCGGCATCAATTTCCGTGAATTTTTGATTTCCGTTTGTTTTAAAAGCTGAGGTCGTCAGGAAAACCATTCCGATTACTGTTGCAAAAGCAAAAGCCCTTAGAAAAATCAATTCTTTATTCATAGTGTTGTTATATTGTACAAGACAAAACTATTCAGATATTAATTTATCTTCAAGCCAAAACTAATAAGCCAGGGAAAAATTCCTTTGAATAAGGGAATTCTGGGGATGAATTATTTATTAAGAACACGATGATGACAGGGAAATCGTTCTTATACAGATTAAGTATCACATGAAACATCATCCCAATCCGGGTTCTCTGAAAACGAGACGTAATCAGAGAGTTTGGTTTGATTTTGAACTTTTTTTACTATTAATTTATTTTCTCATGATTTCAAATTCAAAAAGGAATGAATGTATCCGCTAAAAAAATGAGTTTAATTTATGACAGATCAAATAGATTGCTAACCTTGAATTTGACAAATTGACAAATAACATAATACGACAAGTTTTGACGTTGTTACATTATAAATTTGCCACATTAAAAGATAAATAAAGCAAAAGAGTTTAAAAATAAAATCTTCTTAAAATAATAATTGAACTTTTATTTTGATTACTTTTGCCGTTCTTTTGTATGCTTTCCCTGTTAATCAAGTTGACTTTCCTATATAATTTGGCTCACTACTTTTTGCATTAGCACCATTATTGTTAGATTTGTCAAAGATGTCGAAAAAACAAGCTTATGAAAGAAATATTTGAAATATATCCGTAACTAAGATAGATAATTTGTTTTAGTATTATACATTTATCAATATATCTTATCACAATTGAAAAAAAACAAAATAAATGTATAAAGTGAAAAGATGTAAATCTTTACTATTTCTAACCTTAAAGAATTGAGACACAGGTTTTAGTTGAAGAATTACAGAAATGACGTATATTTATAAGAAAAGGAGGGAGTTACTTTTAGCAGCTAAAAAAAGTTAATATACTAAGAATGAAAAAACTAACAATAAGTCTAAAGGAGTTTTAATGTATGATAGGAGCATCATTATTTTCAAGTGCAGGCATAGCTGAAACTTACCTTGAAGAAGTAGGAATTAATATTGTTGCAGCCAATGAATTAGTTCAGGAAAGGGCTGACTTATATCAGGCATTGTACCCTAGTTCTAAAATGATTGCAGGAGATATTTTAAATGAAAATGTTTTTAAAGCACTTGTAAAAAGCACCCCCAAAAAATTAGATTTCCTAATTGCATCACCACCTTGTCAGGGAATGAGCGTGGCTGGAAAAAACAGGAATATTGAGCAAATGCTCGAGGATGAAAGGAATTATCTTGTTTTTAAAATTATTGATTTTATTAAGTTAAAATCACCTGATTTTATATTAATTGAAAATGTACCAACATTTTTCAAAATGGTTTTGCCTTATGAGAACAAACGTTTAAAAGTTATTGAAATTTTAAATCTGTTATTTGGAAAAGAATATAACATTGAGGCTAATGTGTATGATGCTTCTGAATATGGTGTTGCCCAAAGACGAACAAGAGCAATTATAAAATTATACCTAAAAGGTAAAAAATGGAGACAACCTTTAAAGTATGAAAAACAAATAACCGTAGAAGAAAAGATTGGTTTTCTACCAAGTATTGAAGCAGGGGAAAAATCAAAAATAAAATGGCATTTTGCCAGAAAACATTCGGATAATCACGTAAAGTGGTTGAAACATACGCCAACAGGAAAAACGGCTTTTGAAAATGAGAAGTATTTTCCGGTAAAACCAAATGGCGAAAAAATCAAAAGTTACAATACAACATATAGGAGAATTAAGTGGGACGAACCTGCACCAACAATTACAATGCGTAACGATGCAATCAGTTCACAACTGAATGTGCATCCAGGTAGAAAATTAAAGGACGGAACTTATTCTGATGCAAGAGTTTTAACTCCTTTGGAATTAATATTGTTGTCTTCTCTTCCACAAGATTGGAATATTCCTGACAATACACCTGAATTGCTTATTAGAAAATGTATCGGAGAATGTATTCCACCTTTGTTAATTAAAAACATTGTTGCTCAAATAAACCGATAGTATAGTATGACTTTAAGAATTGAAAGTAAAAAGTGGATTTTATATCGACACACGAGGGATTTTGATAAACTATGTGTTGTTGCTGAATTTTTGAAGTCATATTCTAAGACAGGAATTTCAACATATGAGAAAACACAATTAAATTTAAAGTTGCGTGAATTGGAATTATATAGTGAAAGAAATCCGGAATTACCGCTTGATGCAATAAATCATAAAATTAATCAGCTTTCATATTATATGTTTGGCTACCAAGCCAAAATTGACATGGAGGACCGTTTTTTGTTCAGTCCACTTGGCAACTTGTTTTTGAAATATGTTGAAGATAAAGAAAAAAAAGCCAAAATATTTCTTACAATGCTTTGGGCTGTTCAATATCCACACCCACATAGCGGAACAGATAGAGAATTTCAACTTTATCCATTTCGTTTAATTTACAAATTGCTTTCAGAACCAAAACTTTCAAACAAACTCTATGCGTTTGAAGTTGCTTATTCTGTTGTATTTCAAAAAGAAGTAACTAAAACATCATATGATGTTTTAGTAAATGAGTTACTGACATTAAGAAATTTTTCAGACGAAGAAATTGCTCAAAAATTTCAAGAAGATAGACACGTTTATGTGAACTCCTCATATGAATGGGATTATTATGTTTCAAGTTTGTTTGAAAGTGCAGGTGTATTGGATAAAAAAGACGGAGTAGTTATCACTAAATTGCAACACGGAAATAAAAATACTTTCCGAAAAATAACACGAAACGAAGTTTCAATTCCTGAAAATTTAATACAATTAGTTCAACAGTTGGAAATCGAATATTCGTTTTTAGAAAAACCATTGTTGCTTAATGATCCTGAACAACTGAAAATTGACGTTATTAAGGAAATGTACAGTTTCTATCCGAAAATGCTTTTGATCGAAATTGGAGAAGTTGCCGACGATATCAAATTTGAATTGCTTAATCTGCCGAAACTTATTGAACAATATGCTAATAATAATGAAGGAGCAGAAGCATATCTTTTTGAAGATGCTTTAGCGGATGGTTTCAATATGTTTTACAATGTAGAAGCTGAAAAAGTTGGAGGAGCGGGAAACACAGATTTAGAATGTATATATATTCCTAAAAGGAAAAAGTTTGCCGTTGATGCAAAGTCCACAAAAAACAAACTTTCAAGTGTAAACGCAGGAAGATTGGAAGGTCATCGAGAAAAAATTGGGGGTGCTTACACAATTGTAGTTACACCAAGATATGTTCCAGCGGTTCTTCAAGATATTCGAACGAGTCCAATAGTCATTATTCGTGCAAACACTTTTTCAGAATATTTGTACAACTGTATTAACAATGATATAAGAGAAATTGACTATGAAGATTTTGATGACATTATTATCAATAATCTTGGTAAAGACATCAGTAAAAACATTTCTGATTTGACGATTTCAAGGTTTGCAACAAAACAATAAAATTTGCTTATGATTACAATTACGAGGGAGGATAATATGCAATTAATGGCAAGGTATCCAGACAACTATTTCGACCTTGCTATAGTTGATCCACCCTATGGGATTTTGAATAAAACCAAAAGAGGTGGAGATTATAAATTTAATAAGGATGAATATAGTCAATGGGATGTAAAACCGAATGATGAGTATTTTAATGAATTATTTCGAGTTTCGAAAAATCAAATCATTTGGGGAGGGAACTATTTCGGACAACTTTGGCTAAGAAGTGAATATAACAAAGGTTTTATTGTTTGGGACAAGAATCAGCCTGAAACCCTGAATAATTTCTCAATGGCAGAAATGGCTTGGTCATCATTAGACAAGCCTTCTAAGATTTTTAGATTTAGTGTCAGAAAGAATAGAAATAAGATTCATCCAACTCAAAAGCCAGTTGAACTCTATGAGTGGCTTTTGAAAATGTATGCTAAAAAAGGAGATAAAATTTTGGACACTCATTTAGGAAGTGGAACTATTGCTATTGCCTGCTATAACGCTGGTTTATGTTTAACCGCTTGTGAAATTAGTGAAAACTATTATTTGAAAGCTTTGGATAAAATTAAGGAAGTTATTCCAGAATCTACTATCCATACAAACGATTTAGATGTATTTTCCATGACATTTCCTGAGCAAATAAAATCCGAAAATAAATTAGACATAGATATACAATACAAAGAGCAAGTAGAACAACTTAGATTATTTCAAGAAGAGAGATAAGGTATTACAAAAATAAAGCATAACATTATTTAAAAATAATGTTAAATAATTTATTGTCGATTAACTTTATTATTTCATTTTGAATTAGATAAAGGATAAAGGATAAAGAAAGGAAAGAAAAATGTTATAAATTATAATCTATTTTAGAAATTTACCTCGTACAAAATCATGTACGAGTTTTTTTATCCGTGAAGATTTCTTTGAATTTAGGAAATGAATTATTTATTAAGAACACGATGATGCCTGTGAAGTCGTCCTTACACAGATTAAGTATCACATGAAACATCATCCCAATCCTGATCCATATAGGTGATCAGCCAGTTTAAGGCATAATGTCTTTCATACACAATCCCCGAATCTATTGTCTCCATTTCAATGTTGTTGATGCGGGCATCTACGCAGGCCCAGTCGTATCTGTAATATAAATCGGCGGCATCTAGGATTTCAGATTTTGAACGGACTTCATACTTTCGATTGATGAAATCATTGGGATTGAGTTCTCCACCCACAGGATAATGCTCCGCCGGAATATCATTCAGATCACATAGTTCATTGGGAAAAGGTAGGGTGTCAACGATTTTTAGGGCCCAAAATAAAACCCAGATGCATTCACATTTCCAGCTTTCCTGAGATTTTTTGTGTTCTGTAGGATCGTTTAAAAAATCCTTTTCGTCCGGAGTCACAGAGTCCCAAAGATCATGCTCTTTAAGATAATCAATGGCCTCTTCCGGCTCGATGGAATCAAAAGCGATAAGGTTGGTGACAGCAAGAACGGTCAGCCTTCGCGCGATCTCTTCAGAAGTTCTCAGGGTGGTTTCTTCTGCCGTTTCTATATTGGGAAGGTTGAAATTAATTTTAATCCCTTCTTTTTTGAGGATTTCCTCAGTTCTTTCTTTTCGTGAAAGGCCTTCTTCGTTGATGGACATATTGAGTATGATAAAGGGTTAGTATAATAGAATCAGATAAGTTCTTTAATCGTCTGTTCAAGTAATTCGTTAAATTTCTCCGGATTTTCCAGCATTGGATAATGACCGGTTCCGGCTATATCAATAGAGTTGTAATCTTTTAAATACTTTCTGTTATTCTCAATGTTTGTAGGAGAATTATCGGAATTGATAGCTCTCACGGGTACCTGAACTTTTGAAGCGATATCTCTGAAATCTTTTATATATAAAGGCCTGAGGAGATAAATGGCTGCTTCCGATGTATTTTGAAGGAACTCATTCTGTAGTCTTTCTCTTACATCCGAAGGTGTGTTTTCCACAAAAAGGTATTGGGGAAGAATATGTTCCACCGCATTTTTAAAATCGTTGCGATAATGTACAAACATATATTGCTCAGCCTGCTCGTCTGTAAAGGCTTCATCAAGGTCTTTTATCGTATCTATCAGAATAAGAGCCTTAACCTGAGGGATCTTTAAAGAAGCTTCCAGCACATAAGCTCCCGACATGGAATGTCCTACAAGAATAATTTCTGATGAACCCATCTGATCTGCTACAGCCTTGATATCATCTGCATACAGCTCACTTGACCATTCTTTCCGCGATTTATCAGATAATCCATGTCCAGCAAGGCTCATTTGTACAATATGATAGGTATTCCTGAAATAGGCCTCCTGGCTGTTCCACCATTCTGCATTGCCGAGCCATCCGTGTACGAATAATAGGGTAGGATTTCCCTGCCCGCTTTCTTTGTAATGAATTTTCTGTCCGTCTGACGATTGTGCGTATTTTTCCATGATTAATATATTGTTGTGTTTGTATAGTCGGTTTGTGATTAAAAGGCTAATGTACAAAAAGAGATCTGTAAAGTATAGTGAAATCCCTGTATTATTGGGCTTTTTTGAAGATTTGTTTATGAACGTTGTGGCTCATAGATGAGCTGTACCACTCCGGATCGGAAGTTATGGGTTGCCATCAGTTTAAGTTCCAGTCTCTCTTTCATATTTTCAAATAATGGTTTTCCGCTTCCTAAGGCAACAGGGTGAACAGAGATTCTGTATACATCGATAAGATGAAGCTGAATAAAGGTTTTGATAAGACTGGCCCCACCATAAAGCCAGATGTCTTTTCCAGCTTGTTTTTTGATCTCTGCCACTTTTTCAGCAATGTCTGAACTGATAAAAACGGCCTGTGGATCCTCTTTGGTCTGTGTTGAAAAGACATATTTATTTTTTGAATGGACAGATGTCCAAAGTTTCTTTTCTTCAGCATCAGCAGTGTCTTCCGGCTCATAGTTTCCCCACGTGTCATAACTTACCCTGCCATAAAAAATGGTATCGATACTGTCCAGAAAACCGTCAAAATTCATGTCGTCATCCATAATGCACCAATCGGTTTCTCCATGTGGGCCTTCAATAAATCCATCTAAAGTAACGGCGAGATCAAGAACTACTTTTTTCATGTTTATTATTCATTAGGTTTTGGTAGTGTAAAAATAAAAAAACGCTCTGAAGTCAGAACGTTTTTGCGTTATAAAATGTTACCATTTCCAGATCTGCGGCTCATCTTTCCAGATCAGCAGCCTGAATTCCTCATAATGATTTCCGTTTCCGATGGTGTGTGTATCCCGTCGGCCTTTGTCCAGTTTCAATTGGTGTAAAATCCCGGAATGGGCAGCCACCCAAAGTGTTTTTTCATCATCCGAAAGAGTCATTCCCGAGATTGAGGAACCAAAGAAGTGTCTCCACAACTGTTTTCCGTCTTTATCAAATGCTTTGATGTATCCGTAAGCATCCCCCAAAATGTAATAGTCTTTTGTTGCGGTACCTGCATAAACCCTCATTTCCTCATCGATAATGGTATAATCATCACTTTCTGTATACGCCTCAATATCAGCGCCTTCATACTGACCGGAATTGATGCCTATGGTGATCCCGTTGTAGAAATGGCAGGAATTCGTGATCAGCTGGCTGTCATCTTTAGTAAACAGACAGAAATGCGGGTAAGAGGACTGTGCTCCGATTGAGCCTAAAGTATTGCCTTCCGGATCTAAAATCCGGTGATCATAGCTTTGGTCTCCCACCACAATGTAAGAATTGTCGTTGGAAAGCGTGGCATTTTCCATATCAATGTCAGGCGTCCAGTCTTCCTCGTCGTCTTCATTGATCGGATGAATGAGTTTTTCTTCTTTTTGCGAGATCAGATAAATTCCGAATGAAGTGACCAGAAGAACCTTGCTTCCATCATTGAACGGGATCAGCTCTGTAATTCCCAGTTCAGCCGTTTGGTTCAATTCAAATTCGTTGATGAGTGCTCCTTCCCAGCCTTTATACAATGATATTTTACCAGGAGTTGCAATGGCAAAAACATCATTCTGTTTTGATTTTCCAATGGCCTGTATATTTTCATCAAGTTGAGTCACCTGACCATGATCCAGCAGATAAGCCTGTCTTTTTTCATAAGAAGTTCCGGTCATGAAGACGATCTTTTCACCGGAAATAAAATGAAGCTGCTCAATGCTCTGCGATCTGTTTTCCAGTAAAGGAATGATAGGCGTATGAGCCGGCGGAAAATTCGCTCTGAAGTTTTCAACATCTCCGTTCTGATTGGCTTTTTTAAGCAGATTAAAAACGCTTTCAGCAAGATTTGATCTCTTGTCTTCAGGTTCTTCGCCTTTCCAGTTTTCCCAGCCGTTCTTTTCACCGAAATCAACCATTTCATTAATTTCTGTTGCATATCGTTCTCCTTTTGAGAACCATTCTTCCTGGATTGTAGTGTTTTGCATAATTGATGATTAAATAAAGTTGGAGATATTCTGTACGGGAATATCTTGTCTTAAAAATATTTTTTTTTATTTGAAGTTCGCATGCTCGTCATGACTTCCACTGATTACAATGCTGCTTCCTTTTAACAGCTTAGGATTAACAGTTCCTGTTTTTTCAGCAGTGAATTCAAACCCAAGGATATCTAACGTTTCACCCGGTTTGGAGAATTTTTCCTTTTTTAGGGAGTAAGTTCCTGCCGGACCAATCCTGATGGTATCTCCCGGCTGTTGCATAAACGTTTCGATATTATTTTTTTCTTTGGTTTCTATTTTAACACTTTTAGATAAGTAGAGCATATTGACATCCTGAAGACCGGACCAGTGAATAGAAAAATCCTTGTTCAAAGAGTTTTCTTCTTCATAAATAATATTTCTGGCACTGCTTAATTTCAGGGAAGGAACGCTGCCCA
This sequence comes from Chryseobacterium sp. JM1, assembly GCF_000737715.1. GTDB lineage: Bacteria > Bacteroidota > Bacteroidia > Flavobacteriales > Weeksellaceae > Chryseobacterium. The sequence continues at coordinate 271,949 of NZ_JPRN01000001.1, forward strand.
GGAAAAACTTTTTACCGTTGGCCAATTGAATCTGAAGATCGTATTGACTATGTTCCGGGGCTATTTTTTCAGTATGGTACAGGTGGTTTTTGTTGTAATAGAGCTGCTGTACAATTTTGTACTCTGCCTTTTTGCCATTCACCCATATACTTACAGAGTCGTTGCCAAACATTTTACCGTTTTTATCACGGAGGACTACAGAAATACTGTTGTCATTTTCATCTGTCAGTTTTTGGTAAATGCTGATTTCCGCTTTCAGATCAGAAATATCTGTAATCTTTGATGCCGGTTCCGGTCCTGAACAGGAATTGAACAGAAAATACAGACAGCATAGCAGAATAGACAGCTTCACTTTGATATAGCCGGCAGTTTTCATAATGTGATATTTTGGTGTGATGGAACTTTTTCCGGAGTGTTAAATTACGAAAAGAAATAGAATGTTGTGAAATGTAAAATGTATCATGTAAAAAGTAAAATGTATGTGCGCGCAATGATGACAAGACAAGTACTTTGTACATAGAATCAGAGATGATAATATTTTCTGAATTCTTTTTTGTCAATGATTTTCCAGTTTTTAACGCTAAAGTCTACCGTTGCACCCTGACTGACTTTGCCGTCCACAATGAGTTCATAGAAATCACAGCCCCAGTCTTTATTCATCATGGTATTATGGCTCCGGACCAAATATTTAAAGCCATAAATCTTTTTAACAGGTTCGCTTTTAATTTTCACAAAAACCGTATCCGTTAAAAGTATTTCATTCTTTATAAAATAATTTCTCTGATGTCTTAAAGAATCAGAAATAAGATCGGGTATTTTATCGCTGTAATTTTTAATGAGTTGATCTCCTCTTTTGATCTTAACATAAATACTGTCTGCATCTTTTGGAAAATATCCGAAGAAAGAAACTGGAAAACCGTCAATTTTAGTCTGTGCTGCACATTCTTTTTCAGCTTTTGAAAGTTTTTCTTTGTCACTTTCACAGGAGAGGAGGAATACAGCGGTTAAAATTAGGGCAATATTTTTTACAGATATATTCATGTTGCTGTCATTAAGAATTGGGAGAAACAGTCGATATTATTTTGCAATATTCACATTTGATACTTCCTGTATAAAAATGTATTGGTTATTTTTTATGAATTGAATCCGATAGTTTTTTATTTAATAAGTTCCTTCGAATAATTATACACCGATCTGTTATACCTTGGCAAATGTTTGGATAGCGACTCCAAAACCAATGACAATGCTTCTTTATCATTATTAAGCGATGAAAGAGACAGCGCCAGAAAAGCATGGACAGCATCATCCAGTTCATCAGAATAGTTTTCCTTCTCTTCCCTGAGGATCTCAATACTTTCGTGTATTTTTCCGTTATTCCGCAGCGTACTTGCCAGTTGAATCCGGGCTCTTCTTCTCCGCAAACCGGTAAGTCCTGAAGTTAAAGCAGATCTGTAAAGCGGTTCTGCATTTTGTTCAAAACCTGTTGAGTCGTAGGCGCAGGCTCTTTCGAAATCTGCGATAGCATTGGATTTATCGGAAGAAATTTTCTCCGTATGTTTTTTGATTTGGTGAATGAATTCATCATTGGAAATGCTTCCCAAGCGATCCCAAATTGTTTTTAATTCTTTTTCCCAAAGTTCAGATTCTGTCATCTTTTTAGTAATATATTATCAGTCTTCAATAGCTTCAATGCCCTGTTGTTTCAGCTTTTCCAGATGATCTTTCATCGTTTTCAGCTGTTCCGGTGAATGTCCCTGCCAGTCTGTAACTTCCCCGATCACCTTAAACGGATGCAGAGAACGGTAAGACTTTGTAGGATTTCCCGGGAACTTTTTGTCCGTTAAATTGGGGTCATCTTCAATGGGGCCCGTTGGTTCCACAATATAAATTCTTTCTTTCCCATCTCCGAAAGCGAGTTCTGCACCCCAGGTTGCCGCTTCCAGAGTCGCCGAAAGATAAATATATTTCGCCTTTCTTTTAGTGCCGTAATTGGAACTGAAACCAATTTCGATGAGGTCACCGGTTTTAAGATCCGCTTTGGTGCCGTGGTAATAGATGGGAGTTTCTTCAGAATGATTAGAATTCATTGTTCTGATATTTTTGATATGAAATTATGAATTATGCTTCTGAAGCAGTTTCCGAACTTTTATAGACATTCCAGAAATTATAATCCGTCATAGGTGCATCAGTGATCCCTACATTTCGGCCCATCGTTACGATTTGTCCCCTGTGGTAAGCCCCATGAACAATCACATGCTGGATATATTCATACTTGGAAAAGTCACACTGAAACCACGGAGATTCAATTTTTACATTTTTTGTTAAATCTTCTTCGGATAAACTTTCTACGTAATCTACCAATTTTTGGGAATTGTTTTTAATCCCATTGAAAATCTCTTCCTTAGTGTTGGCAGCAGAAATTTCAGGAAAATCGAAATCACCATTTTCTGCGATATGACTCCACCAGTATTGTTGGGTCTGCCAGATGTGGTGTAAAGTGGTTAAGATCGTCGGAAAACTTGAAATAACTTCCTGGTTAAGCTGTTCATCAGACTTGGTGGAAAGCCAGTCAATGTACTTATTGACCACCCAATTATTGTACTGAACACTGTGATTGATTAAGGTTTTTAAATTCATGATGATTAATATTTAGTTTGATTTAGGTGATATAAAAATAAATAAAATACTCATTGAATTTTGTTTTTTCAGAATAAGAGTGAATATTTCAGACTGAGGTAAAGGTAAAGGTAAAGGTAAAGGTAAAGGTAAAGGTAAAGGTAAAGGTAAAGGTAAAGGTAAAGGTCCGGACTCAGATTAAGAATATGATCTGAACATCCTATAACTCAAACCCTTCATTATCTAAATCCGCACCCATATCCCGAAACCCGCACCCCAAAACTCTCCAACCCTAAAACACTCCAACTCTAAAACCCGTACCTCGCATCCCGAACCAATATCAACCAAGTTTCGCTATCTGAGCCTGAAATTCCTCCGCCGTGATAACCCCCATTGCCCATTGATACTGAAGTAATTCATGTTTTTCATTCTTCGTCAATGGCTTTTGGTGGATTGTTTCTATGATCTGATCCTCATCCGGTAATGCTTCCAGGATGTGGTTCTTTTCCTGAAAAGCTTTAAAATATCTGACCCCAAATTTTCTCTGGGAAACTGCATTAAAGTGAATGTTGTCCGGATTGGCCGTTAAACCTTTGGCAGAAACAAAATAACAGTGTTGCTGATCTTTTGCAAACTGCATCAATGCTGCATTCACTTGATGATGTTCGTTGAAATACTGACCATATATGCCGTTCTGTAAAAAATCTCCCAATCCTCCGATAATGAGTGGAAGGTCCGGAGCATTCAGTTGTTTTCTCAACGTTTTTATAATCAGAGCGAGTTTTTCTCTATAAAGTAGGTGTTTTTGCCCATTGCTGTCACTCTCTCCCTGATGCCACAGAATTCCACTCAAGGTGCTTATTTTTTGTGCCGCTTTTGCCTGGAGAACTGCATTTTGAAACAGTGAGCCTTCCACGGACCAGTCATCCAGACTTGTCCCACCATCCGCACAAGGAATCAGGGCAATATCATCTTCCTGATTATGCAATAAACGCCATGAAGAAGCAAAACTGGCAGCCAGACTGATCCCGGAAGTAGAGCGGTCATAATTCACCGGTTCTGCCATCATTTGCCATCTGCCGTTTCTCAGCATTTTAATCTTTTCATCATAAATAGGAGGGACTTCATTCAGAAATCCCCGACCTGCCATATTGGATTGGCCGATCATTAAAAATGAGTGTGTCATTGTACTTATTGATTATTCTGTTCTTTATTTTTTTAATGCTTTGCAAACCTTGTCGAAGGTCATCAATACCATTTCGTCTGTCAAAACAAAAGGTAATCCGTTGATATTTCTTCCCTGCTGATGAAAGCGTAATAAGTTGTGTAGGGGAGCAAAAGCAATGGACCAGAAAATTTCAAATGGCAATTCATCAATTTCTTCACGCTGCACCGTATTGGATATGAACTGTAAAAGATTGTTCTTGAATTCACTCATAAACGTTCCCGGCTTTTCATTAAACATCTCAATAAACTGACGACTGTAATGAGAGTTATTGATTTGTTCAAAAAAGGGAAGCACCATAGGATTTTTGATGGCATAATGATATCTGTTCGTCCACTGTACACGCATTCCTTCTTCAAAAGCAGAATCCGGATCAAATCCCTCGTTTATTTCGGTTTCCATTTTGTTTCCTTCCTCAATAACCAGTTTCAGAATGAGATCATCTTTATCTTTATAATATACATAAGGTGTCCCTACAGAGATATTGCATGCTTTCGCCAGCTTATTGATCGTAAAACCATCCAATCCATCTTTCACAATGATTTCAATGGCCTTTTCTTTTATACTGTTTTCTTTGTTAAGATCCCGGTTGCGCATATTTGTTTTATTATCAATTGATTACAATTAAATGAACATTCATTTAATTATGAATGCAAATGTATATTATTTTCGGATTATCACAAAAAATAGGATGAAAATTATTTTTTAGGATAGTTTGGAATGTTGAGGCCAAGAATAATATTGTGCTTTGCCATCTGAATAGTACCTTTCATCAAAGGCTTTACAACGCCGCTTCCACCACGGTTTTCCTGAGGATACTTTTTGAAATACGGAACAAGAAGCTGGTCATCTTCAAAATTAATTTCATCCGTGTAATATTCATTGGCAACATCTGGCTCTTTTACAGATAAATGAATATGTGCCGGCAGCGTTTGGCTGGGATAAGGAGCAGGGCGGATTGTTTTAATGGTATATCTTCCCAACGCGTCTGTTTTTACCCATCCCCGGATATGACCGTGACGTTCTGTCCGTTTATCCATACCTTTTTTTGGCGAGTAATAACCGTCATTGTCCGTTTGCCAGTAATAGATAATGACATTGGCTGCAGGTGTTTTTCCGTTCCGTTGAAATACAGTTCCTGAGATTATTAATTGCTGACCTTTTTCATTCCAGCCGGGACTTATATCTTCAGAATGAATTTCTTTGGGCATTCCGATATACATGATTTCACAGCCGTCGCAGCCACCGCCTACGATTTTAGTATTTCCTTTTTTTTCTGAGGTCTGTCCGTTGCAGCTCATGAATCCTAAACAAGAAATCAGCATGATGATGTACACAATCAATGTTTTCATAGTGTTAAACTTTTCTGCAAAGTTGATCACTTAAGCCGTTGATTTTCAAATTTAATGAAGTAAGGTGAGTTTATTTTGTGGTAAGATGAAGGCTTTCCAGTTTTGATCTGAAATCTTTTGCATAATTGCGGCTTACTCTCAGGATGGTATCGTCTGAAAGCGTAATATCATAATCCCCGTTTTGTCTGGACTGGTAAGAAATAATGTGATGAATATTCACCATATGAGATTTATGGATCCGGACAAACTGATTGCTGTCTAATTGTGTTTCCAATGATTTTAAGGTGTCATTGTGAAGGTATTTTTTGGACCGGTGATGAATATTGATGTAAGGAGAATTCGCAGAAAAATAAAAAACATCACGGACCTCTATGACTGTTTTTTTATGATTCACGTCAGAAACCACTATGGAAGTTATTGTATTTTGTTTTGTGGTTTCTTTTGTAACCGACTGACGAGTCTGTATTTTATTCTTTAAAATGGTAAATATGATAAAAGACGAACTGTAGACAAGTACAGTTTTAATCAGGTAAGCGGTTATTCCAAAGGTAAAAGTCTGCCCATACGGAAAGGTGTGATCAGACAATGTTTTTGAAAGAAACCATATGAAGATAGGGTAGATGGTCAAATGAACTACAACCGCTAAACTGATCATCAATAGTCCCAGTGTAAGTTTTTTTGTTTTTTTAATCAGATAAAACTGAAGACACAGCAAAGGAGCAAACAGAAGCCAGAAACAACTGAAAAGAAGTGATTCGGATAGGTAAAAAGAGCTGTTTTGCAGCTGCGTCAATAAATAATCTAAATAAATATTCACCATCATCAACACAGTAAGACTACAGGCGAAAAAGAAAAACAGTTTCCGCCAGTCTTTAAAAAAATGATATAGCTGATGAATGGTCATATTCAGATCTGGTTATCAGACGATTATTTATACAAATTTATTTCTTTTTTTGTTTGAATTGAATGAAAATCATTTAAAAATAAAGATTACTTTCCGGACCTACTGATCGCGTTTAACTTGATAAAATATTCATCAAGAAGATCATAAATGGCTTTTTGATCTTTCCCCGACATTTTATTGTCCCAGTCGGTATTCACGATGAGATATCTGCCCATTTTTTTATCTTTAAAAAACCAGATCACGGAATTCATTCCCGGATCGCCGCCCGTGTGTCCGAAATTTCCGGTAGATCCGAAGCCCATGGTGATGCCCATATTGTATTCATCGCTGTACTCGCTGTTGCTTCTGTCCTGAAAGTTTTCCGCTTTCAGTTGGGGTGTAAAATATTCTTTATAGCTTTCTTTTGACAGAATATTTCCGTTTCCAAAATACCCTTTCATCAACTCAAGAAGGTATTTACTCATATCATCGGAAGTGGTCAGCATTCCTCCATCGGGATAAGTATTGAGTGAATAGTAAGGATAAGGCGTTTGTTTATCAATAAAAGTGCGGGTATATTTTGAAAAATTTACAGTCTTAAAATTCCAGCCTGAATGATTCATTTTTAATGGCTTGAAAATATATTGGGTCGTAAAAGTATCGTAAGGAATGCCTGTCGCTTTTTCCACCACCAAAGCAGCCAAAGTAGCTCCGATATTGGAATAATTAAACAGTTCGCCGGGTTTTTTATCCAAAAATACATCACTAGAATACCATTTCCCTTTTTCGCTAAGAACATGATTCAAAAATTCTTCAATGGAAATTTTAGAGGAAGGAGGATTGAATTTTGTAGGGGAAATATCGATTTTCAAATTTTTCGCCAGATCAGCGGTATCTTTTAATACAACCGTTTGGGTCATATATCCATTATTATCATTAATCGAAGACGTATGTGTGGTCAGTTGTCTGATGGTGATGGGAATATTGGGGAATCTAGGATTGATTACTTTGAACGGAAGATATGTATTGATCGGGTCATCCAGTTTCAGTTTTCCCAGTTCCTGTGCTTTAAGAATAGCAATGCCGATAAGTGTTTTGGAGACCGATGCTATATTCTGAACCGTATGCTCATCGTATTTTTGAACAGGATTGATATGTGCGATTCCGAAACCGTTCTGATATAAAACTTCCTGGTCATTAACCAGTGCTATTCCAAATCCGTTGAAGCTTGTCGTTTTACTGATTTCTGCGAGTTTATCCGTTAATTCTTTTTGAGTTTTGAGCAGTTCCTGTGACGGCTTTTTCTGCGCAGTACAGAAAGTGAACATCAAAAGAAAAAGGCATAGACTGTATAAATTTTTCATGACGGGCTTTATTAAAAAACAACTTCAGAGATACAGGTATTACATGTTCAGCTATTCTCAACCAGGTTTCTACAGTCCAAAATGACGATTCTGATCTGTATTTTCAGGATTAATGAGTGCTTTGTTGCAATACGTAGCAGATTCAAATTCACTGATATTAACAGATAGGAAAGAAATATCCGGAAATAAAACGGTTAACTGAGCGCAGATTTTCTTTGACAGTTCGGCCTTCTGTTCCGTATTGCGACCTTCCATAATATACCCAAAAACATGGAGGAAGTTATTCTTCTGCTCTCCAAGCTTAAAATATTCATAGGGCCGAAGTCTGACTTTTATATCATTGGGAGCAAATAGGCCTGTTGAATCCGCCGATTTATAAACGGAATCCATTATTTCTTCCGGCGTTCTTTGCTGAAGAAGATCCTGTGAGCATTCTATAATAAAATGAGGCATAATAATTTTGTGATCAATGGGTTATTGAATATAAAATTAACTAAAATAGGCATTCGCTTCTGAAAAAATAAACCGCTCCGGTATTCAGAACGGTTCTATAGTTGAAACCAATAAAAGTCTTTTGGTGAATTAATAATCTACAATTACAAAATCCGGATTATCAACCGTGAAAAAATACCCGTTGATATAATCTTCGGTAGGAGGCTGCTCATATTCTTTTTTTAATGCTGTGATTTCCTTTTTTGACATACCTTTGGTGTTCTCTTTGGACAACTCTGATTTTTTACTTTCTTCCCAGTCTTTAATGTAATTTTTCAGTCTGATTTTATATTCTTCAGTATTTTTATATTGATAAAATTGACGAAATTTGAATTTGATAAAATCATCTTTATTGAGATCCTTTTCCCTGACTACTGTATCATTGTTGATGGTTATTAATTTATATTGCTCATGTAAAGAGGAATATCCGAAATCGGCTGCTTTAATGAGCTTTCCGGTTGGGATAACAAGGATTCCCGAATAGTTAAGAACTATTTTTTGATCTCCAAACAGTTTTTTGTACACCGAAACAAAGTGTTCTTTTTCTGAATTGAGATCCCGGATGGTAAGATCTACTAAACTTAAAACAGCATTTTCAATTTTAAACGTTGCGATATAATCCCGGGAATTGGATGTGGAAAAATAAATCATCTGTTCGCCGTTTTTATATTGTTTGAATTCAGAAAGTTTGTTTCCATAGATCGGATGATCGTCAGGATGTTCTTCAAAATATTTTTCCAAAGGATTATTCAAAAGGTCATATTCTTTATTATTGATGATGATTTTGTCAGGTTCCTGGCCTGTAGCAAAAATCTGAACAATGGAAAAAGTGAAGAGGAGAATAAATATTTTGAGTTTCATTTTTTGAGGATTGTTTTATATCAGTTTGAAAGGAATTTTATTTTCAACGGTAAGTCTGTTTTTCAATGTCTCAGCATACTTATGAGCATATTTTTCTTTTTCACTTTTCGGAATACTAAAGTAGAAGTCCATTCTTTTTTCTTTTTCGTCATAATCTTCATTGTCATTTCCCGGTCTTTCAACCACTTCCAAATAGTGAACGTAATGCCCGAATTCGTGCGGTAAAGTTCTGTAAAGTTGAGTGTTTCTTGTGAATTCCGGTTTTAATTCAGCAATAAAATCTCTCTTTGTCTCACTGAATATATGTCCATCAGTTTTTAATCTTTCAAATTCTTTTTGATCTTCGACAGTTTGTTTCTTTAACCAAAATAATTTCTTTTCGGTATCAACTGCATCCAGAATCACGGCCGGAAAGTATTCATTTTCAAATTCATAGCTGTATATTAATCTTCCCCAGACCGGAGAAAGAATTTCTTCTTTTCTTTTGGGTTGCCTTAAAATAATAAACTTTAAATCTCCATAATCTTCCGGTGGAATTTGTTCAATTATTTTCGCAATGTCATTGATCGAACAGGAATGAAGCGAGTGCTCACGGGGTTCTTCGATCACAAATATAAATTCATGATCATTGATTAGTCTGATTTCTTTCCGGTAATTGCTGAGTTTTTCATAAAAAGATTTAAGGTCTCCATAAGGCGAAGATATAGTCAGTTTGTTATTCTGGCCATATCCTTGATTTTCAGTTCCGATGTTTCGGTTTCTTCTTGTTGGGTTATACATTATTGTTAGCAACTTATGGCTGGATGATCGGATTATCTTTAGTGTGTTTCTTTTCCCATTCATATATTCCGTCATTTCCAAAAACATTTCCCTTAGAGAACGCCTGCAGAAAATCGGTAAGTGAATTTGATGAAATCGTATGTGTAGAACTGAAAAATTCAAAGTCTCCATCTTCGTTTTTTCTTAAACCCCAGGAGTCTGAAAAGATCATATATTCAGCAAATAAAAACCAATGATCACCATAATCATTATTCGCTAATATGGTATCTACAGACAAAAAATTGAATATATCTTCCAAACACTCAAATCCATTACATAAACTATAAAACTGAATGAAATCTTCGGGAAGTTTAAATCCTATTTTATGTTCCAGTTCTACTATTTTCTTATCTGATGCGGGATTTAAGATTTTAAACCCGTGATCTGAATTCTTTATTTCAATTTGTTTTAATAATTCCTGCATGGTGAAGAATAATTAGTGTTTTATATCAGCCGGTGCCGGATTTTATTTTTTTACCTTCAACTGAAATACATTTCCTTCCGGATCCGTTCCGTCGCACAGCCAGAAATTATAATTTTCAAAGGTTTTGATTTCTCTCATTGCCGTATTTTTGGAAATCAATTCATTTCTCGCAGATTCTATATCCACATCAATTTCAAAAACGATTTTCGTATTATTATCAAACTGATAACCGGAATCTATTTCTTCTAGATACTGATCTCCTATTTTATGAAGTCCGATATTGACAGCTCCAGCATTCAAAAGAACCCAGCCGGAATCTTCTTCAATTACTTTTAAACTGAAGTTTTCAACATAGAAGTTTTTAAGCAATTCAACATTTTGAACGTATAGGATAATGGTGTCAAATCTTGCCTTCATGAATTCATTTTAGGAAAGTAAATATAGCAAAAAACCGCTCGGGAAAATAGAACGGCTTTGATATTTGTATATGGTTTTGATTTAAAATAACGGTTCTCCGTTTAAATCTGTCGTCAGGACTTCACTCATGTAATCAAAAAACGGACGCATGGCCAATAAGGTGAGAAGAACTTCCTTTTGAAAACTGTCCGATAGAACTTCCTTATCCGTAAATTTCCTCATCACGACATATTGTTTCTTTCTGATCAGATCAATGGCAGGATGATGTTTATCAAAACCTCTCGGGGCTGTTTTTACGGCATCCCCTTCAATTTCTCCGAAGTATTTTTTGAAAGTTTCATCAGAGGTGATCTTGTCAATTTCTCTGGTACTAATTTCAAATTCTTTACGGATACGGAGAAGATCTTTAGCATCCGGACCCCAGAATCCACCTCCCACAAAACTGTTTCCAGGCTCAAGTTGAATATAATATCCGCCTCTCAACATCGGTTTCGAACGGGAATAACCAACTCCAAAATTGTTTTTATATGGCGTAGGATCCTTGGAAAAACGGACATCCCTGTAAATCCTGAAAATATGAATACCTTTTAAGTTGTCATGCTCCTGAAGCTCATTGTAAATCTCTGTGAAAAACACTTTGTTGTCTTTGATCACCGAATCAAATTCCGCTTTATGCTTTGTAAACCATTCACGGTTGTTGTTCTTTTCAAGTTGCTTAAGGAATTCAAAGGTTTTTTTCATGATAGGGTAGGTGGCTAAGGTTAATATTTTATCTTTTCTAAGTTTAGACACGAGCGGGACGTTCGCGGTAGCATGAGGGACGCCCGTGTAAGTGTGTTGGAGGCTTTCGGCGTGGGACTTTATTTTATTCTTTTCAAATTCATTTCTGAATATAACCGAAACTGTATATTTTCTGTGTTTTTGTATACTTTGTCGTACAAAATTTTTGCTTCCTGGTATTTTCCTAGTTCATCATTAAGTAATCCTAACATATAAGTAGCTTCTATTTGATTGGGTTCATTTCTGAGAATTTCCTTATACACCTCTTCAGCTTCTTCAGTTTTATTATGGGCAAAATACCAATTTGCTATCTCCAAATAATTAACTAAAAGCTTTGTTTCATTAAATTTATTTTTTAAAGAATCAATAGTTATTTCTTTATAATCATTTCTAAATTTGTCCATTCCCATTTTTTTTAAATCAATCATGTGCATAAAAAAAGGATTACAATTATTTATTAGCCTGACCATAAAATCTTTCATAAAATCATCTTTATTTTCATAACCATTACTTTTATGATAGCTCTCAAAGTCTTTTTGAAGCTTTGTCATTACTTCAGAAGAACAGATTTTAAATGTTTCATCAGTGTAATTTGTTTTATTAGATAAACAAATACAAAATTCCTTATCAAGTTTTTGTAAAAAATCCTGAGCTCTAATTTTAAAAGATATTGAAATTGAGAACAATATTCCCAAAATTATTTTTTTTTTCATTTGTGAATTTTATCTAATATAAAGAGAGTTTTTCAAGTTATTTAATCCTTTTCAATCACAAAACCATGAGACCGAAGATATTCATCCATATCCACATCAAAAGGAACATCAAATCCGTTATCCATATCATACACTCCGCCTGCACCATCTGAAGACTCTAAAAATCCGATCATTTTAGACTGCGTTTGTTCTTTGGCGTTTCTCCAGCAGTTCATTAAGAAATCTTTTTCCAAACCAGACTGGTTTTCCCAGTAATGAGCGTAGTCTAATTGATTATATGCATTAAGATAGGGTGAATAATCAATATTATTTTCATCCAGTACTTTTTTGCATAATTCCTCAATATCTATATAAGAGTAGTCTTCGAATGAATGATCTCTCAAATGAAGTTCCGCCATCTGAATGGTTTTATCCGGGGAATAATATTCATAATGAGGCAACGCAAATAAAAAACTTAACGGACTTGAAGCATAATAATACAGGCTGATCACCTCAATTTTTTTATCATCTTCCCTAAATGTATATTTTGAATCTAAAACATCAATCAGAAATTGAGTGACTGTTTTTTCTCTGGGCAGCAGAAAAGTATTTTTAAAAGCTTCGTCTATTTTTGTTTCTATTTTCTTCATGTCCTGTTCACTTTTTGTAGTTGTAAAAATAAAGAAACCGCTCTGAAAAAGAGAGCGGAATGACTTATTATTTGAAATTAATGAGTTTTGCCGGCTGTTATTTACTGTCCAAGTATTTTTTCCAGAAACCACCTTTGGGGGTTTCGTTCTGTTCGCTGAAAAAGGGTACCGGGAAAATGCGCAGTCTATTTATTGGGATACATTTCAATTTTTTCTAATAATCTTTTCGCTAAATAGTCATTACCTTCTTTTAAATCCTGATAAATAATTTGTGCTTCTTCAAGATATTTTTCTTTTTTGGAGGTGTTCCAATAATAGGGTGGTGCATATAAATTGCAAATTCTATCGGCCATTTTAACCGCCCAGATTTCTTTTGGCTGTGCTTTGATCCGGTTTAAGCTGTCTGCCATTTGATGTTCCTTTTCAAGCTTTGTGTTTTTTGTCAGTGCCAAAACACCTTCCAGAACTTGTTGGCCATATTCTCTTTCCAGATCTTCCGTGCTAAAGTTGGTATCTTCCAGTGTATCGTGTAAAAAGGCGCATTTCGCAGCAAGCTCCAAGTTAAAGTCAGGCGTATTTTTAGCAGCATTCATTATTTCAAATACAACACTGCCGATGTGGTTGATGTATTCAATTTTTTCGTTTTTATTCTGGCCTCCGTAGGTTTGTCCGTTATGCAGAATGCTGACCTTTTGCCAGATATTCTGGAGATCATCAATTGTAAAAGTGTCGTTCATTTTTTAATTTATTTCGTAGTACCGTTCATTTGAATTGATATACTTCATGTAGTGTTCCCGGTCTTATATTTCTGGTTATAAATCTATATTTAATCTCTATTGGCTGCACTTGCAGAAAGTACACTTTCGCTAATATCTGCGACCTGTATGCTTTTAATCGCTGAGCTGGTGAGAGACGTTGTACTTCCACCGATGATGTATAATTTATTGTTGTATAATTCAGCAGCAGCGTGTCTTCTGGGAATCATATTAGATGATAACTGATGTAATTTATGGGTTACAGTATCAAAATAAGCAAGGAAAGATTGATTATTAAAACCACCTACAATAAAAATCTTATGACCGGATACAGCTAATGCATGTCCTGATATACCAACTGGCATTGTGTACTTATCGATCCAAAGATTAGTTTTGAGGTCGTAGACATTGATCAGACGGGACGGGGTCCCATTAAAACCACCAATGACGTAAAGTTTATCATTAACAATTTTACCTTTTGCTTCTCTGGCTGTGGGCATATTGGGTAATGGATTCCAGGTATTTGAAGCAATATCATAATACTGGAATTTATTTGAAAATACCGTGGTTGCAGCTCCATTTAATCCGCTGCCGCCAAATACATATATTCTGCCATTATGGATCGCTGAACCTGAATTTCCTGTATAGGAACGATTAACAGCCCCCTTCGTGACTGTATTGGTGGCAAGGTCTACAATTTCAAGATGGCTGTTTCCCCAACCGTTAAAAATATAAATTTTATTATCGTAAGTCTCTGAATTAGCAAATCTTTTGGGAAGTAGCATAGAGTTGAGAATACTCCAGCTGTTATTGGTCATATTATATTTTTCAACATACTTTGCATCACTTGCTTTTTCATGATACCCATTGCTCACATAGATATCATCATTCACGATGACACTGGCTGTGGCACCTCTGCCTGCAGACATATTGGTGAGATTTTTAAAATGAAGTGTTTGTGCGTGAGCTAACCATGCACTAAAAAATGAAAGGAATAATAATTTTATTTTCAATGGTGTTAAGATTTAGTATTTGGTTTTAATTCTGCTAAGAATCCGATAAATTCCGTGTCAACATAGGGTAGTTCTATTATTTGTACAATTCTCTTTCAATAAAGTTATTATTTTTCTTAAAACTTTCCTGTGCCCGCTGTTCTTTTCCTTTAATGAGATCTTGTTTTGTGAGCGGATTTCCATTGGGGCCAGAAAATAATGTATCTGACATTTCTGAAGAATTGTGCATGATTTTTATATTTTTTGCAGGGTCTTTTTTATATTCATTCCAGAGCTGATTAAACTTTTCATTGGTCACAAAAATTTCTTTCATGCTTGAACTGATCATTAAAGGTTCATAATTGAGTTTTTTACTTCCAACCAGATTGAAAACATGATCTCCTTTATCATCTCCGACACTTAAAATCAAACCGGGAAGGCCACAGAATTTGTAAGGTCCGTCCTGTATTTGAATATCATTCGTGAACCAGGCCATCCAGTTTCTTCCGCCAAAAATGGTCGTTGCTTTCTGAACCTTAAAACCCTCAATCGTTTTTGTTTCGGGAGAGATCGTCCAGTTTATTTTGTTCTGTTCTTTTAAAGCGATATTATTGGCACTGATAGACGTATGATAAACCGTTTCCAGATTGGGATAATCTTTAGAAATCCGGAAATTAACTTTTGATTGTTTAACATTTTTCATACTAAAAACAAAAGACTGTGAAGCTTTTCCTCTTTCATATTGTGCTTTAAGAATAGAATCTCTGCTGATTAACAAAGCACTGTAGAAGTTGGAACCCTCTTTAGTAATATCAAGATTCATGATTTCTTTTTCAACGTTTTCTTTATTTAAAGAATCCATTTTAAAAGAATATTCATAGGTAAATCTTTGATTTTGAGCAAATACTAAAGAAGTGGTGAAAATGAAAATTAAAAGGATGGTGAGTTTTCTCATTGTTGATTGAGGGGTTTAAATAGAATTTTGTTTTTAATTGACCATGAGCGAGACGTTTGCGTCGGTAATAGAAAGTATGCCTTCTACTTACTAACGTTTCCTGAAACAATAGCGTTTTCCATTGAGCCTACAATTTCAGAAACGGGAATTGTAAATACTCCTGCATCTCCTTTATCAAATTCTCTTTTCCAATAAGAATATCCGTCTGTTTCAAGTGAATCGGGCATTTTGCGGGTATGATTTTGTAGCTTGGTGACACTTTTATTTAAAGCTTCTTCCGATATAGGAATATGACTCAGGTTTTCTGAAAAGCCTGTAGGACTGCCAGGGTTTTTCATCTTCAGACCACTAACGGAAATATGAATTACTTTTCCAGTTGCAGGATATTCCTCAATCTTTAAAATTTTAAGGATAGACTTTCCTTCCGTAGGACGGGTTTTGTATTTCCATTCCTGACCTACACTGTATTTCATATCGTTTTTTGTACAACTAAAGAAAAATAGGAGTACTGTTGCTATTAAAGTATATAATTTAATCATGAATCAATAGGTTCTTTTGTTTTTTTACAAAGATGGATATATTATGATATAAGAGCAAAATTACGAAACTCCGGTTCAAATCTATTTTTCACTATCGTAGTTTGTATTTGGTTTAAAACAGGGATGTTTATCATCAAATACTTTCTTCTCGGATTACAAACAACCTTGTTTTTGTTAAAATCCTTTCTCAGGAAGTCCTACGGAACTTGCAGGAAACAAAATACGACTATGTTTAGTTTCATACAATAGGGTTTGCAATTCAAGATGATCATAAGTTAAAGTTGATGGTACAATTCTTATTTCACGATTGATCAAGAGTGATGGTCAGCTTGTTTTTCTTTTGTTCTATGTTCACCATTTGTCCTTCTTTGAATCCCAATTTATCAAGCCATTTTCCCTTGAGACGGATTTCAGGAACGGTTGTTATTTTGTAAGTGCCTGTCTGATATCTTGTATGGATTTTAAGTCTTCTTGAATTAATCATTGTCATATAATTACATGACAATTTTGTCAACAAATTAGCTGACATTTGATTTATGACCAGAGAGAAGTTAAAGATAGAATTGGGTAGGCAAATTATAATGCTTCGTCAACAGAAGGGCTGGAGCCAGTCTGATCTTGCCCGTGCGTGCAACAAAGACCGTCAGGCTATTGAAAAACTGGAAAACGGAAAAGTGAATCCCACGCTTTATACTTTGCTTGAAATAGCGAATGCTTTGGAGGTTTCTTTGCCGGAGCTGGTGGATTTGGGTTGATGTGTGAATTTTCTTGACTTTGGATCGATTAATTTTACTCACAAGGTTTAGAGATTTTGTAGAGCAGGGACTTAGTACTAATAAACAGAAAGATTTCTTTGATTTAATTGGTAGCGAACAAGATGCTCGAGCCAGCATTAGTGGTGTTTTCCATATTTTGTTTGTATTCTGCTATTTTTGTTATACTCTTAGATTTTTCTATCGAAATATTCTTATCATAACTTAAAATACAAAAAGAAATTATCCAACAAGTCAATATTAATAGCTGATATAGAACCTTTTCCGAATATTTTAGCCCACTCCAAAATTCATGTAATATTGTAAAAATAAATAAGGAAAAAACTAAACTAATTTTAAAATAACTATTATAGCTTTCATTAAAGTTAATTAAAACGAGAAGTAATAAAGGTTGAATACTCCATAATGTAATAAGTTTGAAATAATTTTCTCTAGGTAGTTCTTCGTTTAGTTTTATTTCGATATCACCTAAAATATTTTCCTCATTATTCATTCCATTATAAAAACTTCTACGATTATTTCGTTCGATTTCTCGTTTTATAAAAATTATTGTTACTGTTAAAATTATTGAAAATCCTGCACTTAAAACCTGATAAATAATTGTCTCGTTAAAAATTTTAGATATATTCATAATTTAAAATCTATTATTTACCCAAGTTTGAATTCTATAATCTCTATCTTTTAATATTTGCTTCCAAAGTCTTTGTGTTTTTTGACCATTTTTATCAAAATCAGAAATAAAATATTCAAGAGATACACCTGGAGTTAAAAGAGGAATAAAGTAGTTTTTTAAAATTTTATCTTCTAAAGTTATTTCAATTCTATTCAATAAATTCAATTCTAAAAGTTTATCTAAATAGATAAAATTATTAGGTATAATTACCGATTCGTTTAATAAGTAAATTGAATGTTGGGATTGTGGTTTAAAATTCCAATCAATTATGAATTCATTAAAAAATCCTTTCTTTATGTCTAAGTCATTAGGATTCATTAAACTTAATTCTAGCCAAGTATAAATAAGAAGTAAACTTTTGAATGCTTGTTGTTCATAAAAATTTGCTTTTGCCCATTTGAAAAATTTCTTTTCATAAAATTTTATAGTAAGTGAGTTTGTGTCAGTTCCTCTTATTTTTTCAAATAACGAAACTAATTCAAATCTATTTTCAAACACTATATTTTCTACATTTGACTCTAGTGAAATTTTTTCAAATACATTTTTTGCAATTTGTATTTTAATGTGTCCATTATTATATTCTTTTGAACTAAAAGATTCTATATTATAATTTATTTCTATTTTATTCATGTGTAATTTAAAATCTAAATTTTACGTACTGTTCCCATAAATATATAAAATTTTGTTAGTGGTATAATGAATTGTCTTATTAAATTTTTAAGCGATTAGAGTAAATCTAGACAAAAGTTTGTAATTTTTTCTAGATTACTTTCTTTAACAAAATTCTAACAATTTCAGAACGGTTTAAATCTATTTGCTTCGTTCACTAACCGTTACATCATTCCCGGCATTCCACCTCCCATTGTCATAGCAGGTTCAGCGCTCTTCACTTCAGTGATCACACATTCAGTGGTAAGAAGCATTCCGGAAACAGAAGCTGCATTTTCAAGAGCAACTCTTGTTACTTTAGCTGGGGCAATGATTCCTGCTTCAAGCATTTGAATATATCAGTTCGTTTTAGAATTGTATGTTGTCTTTCAAAATGTTTTTCCTTCAAATTGATTTATTCTATTGGCTCAAGCCAGGAGACATTGCACTGCGAGGTGTAATCGAAACTTTTAATTAAAATACAATTTTCTACCGAAGCACAAAACGTGAATCTTGCATTTTAGCCCGCCTAGCTCAAAACCCATATTAGAGGTAGTGCTTATTGTTTCCACATTTTAGCTCCAATTCTTTCCTCTATTTGCAATGTTTCATTTAGTTCATTTGTCCAAATATTTGTGTCGAAATTGAAACTAAAAACTTCAAGTCTTGGATTAGTCAAAGCATTAGTAACGATACACAACTTATAATGTGTCTTTTTTTCTTTTGAGTTTTTATATTCGTTAGGTGTTAATTCTATTGATGAAATATTTCCTGATAAACCTTTTACTTCTAATAATAGTGTCTCATTAATATTGGTTGCCTCTAAGTCCCAACCTACGTTATCTTTTTCTTTGGATATAACTATGTAGTCTAATCCTTCAAAGTATTTGATGGTAGTTTCAATTGCAGAAATTTCTACTTGTTGCTTTTTGAAAATGTCAACTTGACGCTGTAAAGGTTTTGTATTCTTGTTGTTTCTTTCAATAGAGTAGTTTCTAAATTTTACAAACGCATTAAAATGACTTGAATAATCTTTTTTAAAATTTTCTGGTTTATCAATTAGATTGCGAATATGATTTAGATTTGTATTAACATCATAAATTCCTTCTCCTGGCAGATTGAATTGTTTGTTAAGAGCATTTAGCCCTGTGACATATTGTGTTCCTGTTGTCAAAGGGTTTTTGGTCTTATGAGAAATGTAGATTGTCTCCAACCAAACTTTAAATTTTTCTGCTGTTGTCATAAAATTTCGTGTTTTTAGCATTACCGCTAACATTCAAATTTACGTATTACATCCATATACAATATACAACGACGAATAAAATTTAAGGTAAAAAGTCAATTAGGCTTTCTGTATAAAAAAACCGCCCCACAAAAGCAGAGCGGTTTATATATTTAAAGCATCGTTGATGACTACATCATTCCCGGCATTCCACCTCCCATTGGCATAGCTAGTTCCATCACTCTTTACTTCAATGATCACACATTCAGTGGTAAGAAGCATTCCGGAAACAGAAGCTGCATTTTCGAAATATATTCTTTAAAATTAAAACTTTTCGTCGGCTCCTTTTTGTGTTGAATTGTATTCAATTAATGTAGCGAAGGCTTTTTTCAATCTTTCAACTAAAGCTTGGTCAGCTGTAAAATTAAATGGAGCAGAATAGTCATCATAGTTAGGTCCACTAATCGACAAGAAATCTTTTTCGGTACCATACTCTTTTCCTTCCAATACGGTATTAACTAATTTTTTCCCAGTCACATAAAAATCTTTTGAATACTCATTATTCATTCCTTTAACTGTGTTTAAATCGATTGTTGTAAAATACCATTCGTTCATTGTAGCCTCCTTTTTATAAACAAAAATGCCATTGCTGTAAGAAACAAAGTGTCTAAAATCGCCTAATGTCCCGGCTAAATTTTCTTTCATTTTTCCACCAATCCAATCCATGGTTTCCTGTTTGGTGGGTTTTGCGGTTTTGTTTTCAGTGGCTGCTTTGGTAGATTTTGCAGTTGTTTTCTTTTGGGCATTTACACCCATGCTTGCAACTGTTACTAGTAGTACAATTGCCAGCTTTAATTGTCTGGTCATAGTTTTAAGTTTCATTGAATGCTTACTACTGTTGTGGGGTGTCTGTTCAGCTTATTTCCCTGTATTCATGTTTAATATTTTTTTATAGAATTTCGTTTTTACTAAACGACTTCAATAATTTATATGGTTTGCAAATTTATAAATTGTTTTAATTGGCCAATATACTATTTATTACTTATTGCAGAATAGTTAACCAAAATACACAACAAAAAAACCGCCCTATAAAATAGAACGGTTAGTATATTAAATTGTCTCAGCGACACGCTGTTACATCATTCCCGGCATTCCACCTCCCATTGGCATAGCAGGCTCAACGCTTTTCACTTCAGTGATTACACATTCAACATTAAGCGGGACTATTGCAAATATCATGTTGCAAGCAGCTATTCTGTACTAAAGCTGTTTCAAATCTTTCAAAGCATTTGCTGTCAAGTGAATGTTACTTGTTTTGACTTTGGAATACGCTTCAAGCAGATTGTAAGTAGCATTGTAAATATTTCTAAATTGCTGTGTCCTCGCGTCAAAACGGTCATCTATAGAAACGTCAAGATTCTTAAATAGCCGGTCAATACGTTCTATCCACTTTTTATCTTCAGGTTCCTCCGAAAAGTAAATCTGTTCAAACTCTTTAAAGCCAATGACTTCAAATTTTCTATCAGTATCATTTGAAGCTTTCTTAATCATCATGTCACCCAATGCAGACTGCCAATCTCTAAAAATCCATGCTTCAACTCTCGACATTTCTCTAATTACAGTTTTAACAGTTTCGTTAATAACTTCTATATCAATTTTTGGGCTGTTGATTGTTGTGCAAATTAAATGACAGACTTCTTTCGCCAAGCATTTCTTTCCTTCATCTGATAAATTAAGGGCGATTTCAACATTTTCTTTGAAGCAAAGCTCATCAATAGCTTTTTCAATGTCTACACCTAATTTATTCCTTTGCTCTGATTGAAGTTTATCAATTTTTAAATTCCAATGTTTGGCTAAATTTTCTAAAATTGATTGCTCAATATGTTCACCATCAGCCAGACTTTTTTCAAATCCGGTTATAGCTTTTTCAAGTTGTTGATAGTCGTCGGTTGTGTCAACCTCAATGTGAGATAGCTCAATTTTAGATGCCCGTATCCAGCCAATCAGAGCGAGGATTCTGTAAACAGAGCTCACATATTTATAATTGTTATAAAAATTTTTAGGTGTAACGTCAAGCAAAAAGTAGCCACGAAAAAATATTTCTTTAATTCTGTAAAGCAATGCCACTGAAGACATCATCAATGGATTAGCATACTTTCTGAAAGTTTGTCTCCGTTTGGCTTTAGAGCTCCTTTTTTCTGTCAGGATTGGAAACCAAAAGTCTTTCGTCAAAATTGTCAAAATGGAAATGCCTGCTCCAATAATAGCAGCGATTATTGCTCCAATAGCAGCATCTGGTATTTTTAGAAGTGTCCACATATAGTTGCTTATAACATCCACATTTACGCATTAAGTGAATATACATATATACAGTTGCGCTAATGTTGTTTTGGTTTTAGCTGTCTATTTATTAATTATTAAATTTAAAATATAAATATACTGTTTCCTTACGGAAAACCATAAAACAAAAAAACCGCCCTGCAAAAGCAGAGCGGTTTTTTATATATTGTTGTAAGCTTACGCTATTACATCATTCCCGGCATTCCACCTCCCATTGGCATAGCAGGTTCAGCGCTCTTCACTTCAGTGATTACACATTCTGTTGTAAGAAGCATTCCGGAAACAGAAGCTGCATTTTCAAGGGCAACTCTTGTTACTTTCGTAGGGTCAATGATACCTGCTTCAAGCATGTTTACATACTCGTCAGTTTTAGCATTGTATCCGAAGTCTCCTGTACCTTCCGCAACTTTCGCTACGATTACAGAACCTTCACCACCTGCGTTGGCAACGATTTGTCTTAATGGCTCTTCGATCGCTCTTTTTACGATTTTAATACCCGTAGTTTCATCAGAATTGATTCCTGTAAGGTTTTCCAAAGCTGAGATTGCTCTTACTAAAGCAACACCACCTCCTGCAACGATACCTTCTTCAACAGCTGCTCTTGTAGCGTGAAGGGCATCATCTACTCTGTCTTTTTTCTCCTTCATTTCAACTTCAGAAGCTGCACCTACGTAAAGTACGGCAACACCACCAGCTAATTTAGCCAATCTCTCCTGTAGTTTTTCTCTGTCGTAGTCAGAAGTAGTTGTTTCCATCTGAGCTTTGATCTGAGCTACTCTTCCTTTGATTTTAGCTTCATCACCACCACCGTTTACGATCGTCGTGTTATCTTTATCGATAGTTACTTTCTCAGCAGTTCCAAGCATATCTAAAGAGATGTTTTCCATAGTGAAACCTTGCTCTTCAGAAATAACCTGTCCACCTGTAAGGATCGCGATATCTTCCAACATTGCTTTTCTTCTGTCTCCGAATCCCGGAGCTTTTACAGCAGCAATTTTAAGAGAACCTCTTAATTTGTTTACCACTAAAGTAGCTAAAGCTTCACCTTCCACTTCTTCAGAGATAATTAACAGAGATTTTCCGCTTTGTGCGATAGGCTCAAGAACAGGAAGTAATTCTTTCATTGAAGAGATTTTTTTCTCTACTAAAAGGATATAAGGATTCTCTACTTCAGCTACCATTTTCTCAGGGTTAGTCACGAAGTAAGGAGACTGGTATCCTCTGTCGAACTGCATACCTTCTACAACGTCTACCGTTGTATCGATACCTTTAGCTTCTTCTACTGTGATTACCCCTTCTTTACCTACTTTACCGAAAGCTTCAGCGATCAGAGATCCGATGGTTTCGTCGTTGTTTGCAGAAACGGAAGCTACCTGCTTTACCATTTCTTTAGAATCTCCAACTTCTTTAGACTGAGCTTTAAGACTTGCAACAACAGCTGTTACTGCTTTGTCGATACCTCTTTTTAAATCCATTGGGTTAGCACCTGCAGCTACGTTCTTAAGACCTTCTCTTACGATAGCCTGTGCCAATACAGTAGCGGTAGTAGTACCGTCTCCTGCGATATCATTGGTTTTGGACGCAACTTCTTTTACCATTTGCGCACCCATATTTTCTACTCTGTCTTCAAGTTCGATTTCTTTTGCTACAGAAACACCGTCCTTAGTTACGTGAGGAGCTCCGAAAGATTTCTCAATCACTACGTTTCTACCTTTTGGTCCTAACGTTACTTTTACTGCATTAGCCAATGCATCAACCCCTCTCTTTAAAGCGTCTCTTGATTCAATATCGAATTTTATTTCTTTTGCCATTTTTTGCTGTATTATTGTATGATGTACAATGTAAAATGTACTTTTTTATTTTTAAATAATTTGATTAAACGTTGCTAAAATACGTTGTACTTTTTACAAATCTTACCCGATTACTCCAAGTAAATCTCCTTCCTTAACGATTAAGAAATCTTTCCCGTCTAATTTTAATTCAGAACCTGAATATTTTCCATAAAGAACTTTGTCACCTACCTGAACAGTTGTAGGCTCATCTTTTTTACCTGGACCTACTGCTACTACAGTACCTTCCTGCGGCTTTTCCTTCGCAGTGTCCGGAATAATAATACCTGAAGCTGTTTTAGTTTCTGCAGCGATAGGCTCGATAAGAACTCTGTCTGCTAATGGTTTAAAGTTTACTGACATAATATATTTTATTTTTTAATTAATTCTCCGTTATAATTCTCTAAATGTATGCCATGAGGTCCCTGTGGATGAAATGGCAGAGTTTTAATTTCAAGTGTGAAAATTTGGCAGAAAAATGAAAAAGTAAAGCCGGAAACTTCCGGCTTTTGTATTTAACTCTAATAATTCGTTGAATTAAGGGCAGTGCTGTCCAGGCCCGATCCATAAAGTACATTTTCCCTGATCGTCGCGCTCGCAACAAACAAGTCTCGCCGCACCACCCATAATGGATTTTTGCGCGTCTCTGCTTAATGATTTAGCATTTTTCATAGATTAATATTTAATTTGTTTTACATTCCTGAACATTTAATGTCAATCAGGATTTTTGACGATTTGGTGTGGTAAGTGTACCTCAAAGATAGAAAAAATATCATTACATAATACACCGTGTGTAGATTTATTATTGATGTTTGTGTGATGATAATCAATTGTTTAATGATTGCTTTGTAGTAGGGGAGTGCGGAGATTTTGTAATTAGGATTACCCTTTAAAAAAGAAAAAGTTTACTATAACAGTAAACTTTAAAGATTTTTATTTGATGGTTTCCAGTGTCATTTTTCTTCCGCCGAGGTCCATATCCTGTTTCAGTATTTTTCGGGTTTCGGGATCAATATAATAGGTGACAAATGTTGTTTTATCTCTGATATCATCCGTTGTTTTTACGGCCCAGACTTTTTTCCCGTCGTAATCGGTTTTCTTCACTTCCAGGATATAGGCTTTTATAAGTCCCTGTTTAGCATCCGGATTATAATCGAAAATGGAAAGATCGGCGGTATAATTTTCTTTAAGCGGAGAAAACCGGATCATCATAGGATAACTGCTGCTGTCGAAATAATTCGCTGCCGGAATGTCTATACTGTGTTTTTCCTGAGATTTTTTGTTGAGATAATAACCGGTTACTTTTGTCTTACCTGATTTGAGAACCATATCCCGCATCATATTGAAAGAAGAATGATAAAGGGGTTCAAAACTGGCTGTTTTTACAATGGTAGAATCCGTCCACTTGGCATCAGGAGCCTGCTTCAACTTTACGGTGGTTCTGATGAGAAGATCCGTTTTGTTTAATTTTTTAAGCTCGGTAATGATGCTTCCTATTTCTGTTTTTGCGCCTGCATTGTCGGCATACCAGACCGCTTCCGAGGTTTCATCTTTGATCAGTTTAACATCAATACTGCTGTTGGCTGGAGTGAGCAGTTTCTGTGAAAATAAATGAACGCTGCTTACTAATAAAAGGATAAGAAATGTTCTCATGATTTTTTTTAGTAATAAGTGTTTCTCATTTTCAAAAAGTTACAACCCTGATTATAAGTAATGAGTAATGAGTAATGCGGGAATTTACTTCTTATCCTTAACCTTATTCTAATCTGAAATCTGAGTTTTTATTCTTTTGATTCTGGTTAATCTTCGAAATCACCGCCCCGGAAATCGCAATACTGATAAAATTGGTCACAGATCTCGCTTCGTTCATAAAACGGTCTACGCTGTAAAGAAGGGCAATATCTGTTAATGGAATTTTTCCAAATCTGTTCAACGTAAAAATTAAAGCTAAAAATCCTGAGCCGGGAACTCCCGATGCCGTTTTCGAAGTCACGGAGATAATAACGAAAAGCCATAGATAATCACTGACGGTTAATGAAATGTTATAAAACTGAATGAGAAAGCAACATGTCACAGAAATGTAAATACACGCCCCGGAAAGATTAAAATTATAACCCAAAGGAATCACAAACCTTAAAATTTTTCTGCTGTATCCTTCGGACTCCATTTTTTCAAAGATCAGCGGGAAGGCCGTTTTGGAGGAAGATGTGGTGATTACGAGGATAATTTCTTCCTTTAAATTCAGTAAAAATTTCCACAACTGTATTTTGAACAGGTACGCGACAATTCCCAGAATTCCAAAGATAAAGACGATATCAGCCAGATAAACCGTTGCCACGACTTTACTGAGCGGCAAAAGAGTATTGATGCCATATACTGAAACCCCATAGGCGATATTGCAGAAAATAATGACAGGAAGGATAATGTAGAGGTATTTAATGACGGTATAAAAAAGCTTAAGACCCTTGTCCAGGATGTTCAGGAATTTTTCTCTTGCTCCGGAAAGGTTCATGAAAATTCCCGCTACGATGGAAACAATCAGAAAAATTCCGTGCCTGTTGAGATACAGGTTTCCGGATAAAGTACTGTCGTTGATCTCAAATGTTTTAGGAAGAGACCTGCTGATCTTTGCGGTATCAATTCCCGTATCAGCACCCGGTTTTACAGCAAATCCAAATATGAATCCTAAGATTATAGCGACCGAACTGATAATCAGAAAATAGAGAATCGTCTTCCAAACGATGCTGCTCGCATTTCTGATTCCCGACAGCTGGCAGATTCCATACATGATCGCCATAAAGATAATCGGTAGGATCAGCATTTCCAGAACCATAAAGAAATACCGGCTCACAATACCCAGCTGAATGCTTGCCTCAGGCGCATAATGTCCCGTAAGCACTCCACCGAGAATGGCGGCAAATACATATAAGGTGAGATTTTTTAAGTATCTTCCTGTGAATGTTTTTTGGGTTTCAAAAAGGTTCATCTGAATAAATATACTGTCCGTACAAAGATCTGTTGTTTTTTTTACATCTGAAAAATAATAATTGAGTAAGGATGATGGAAGAGGGAAGATGGAGTTTCTTGAAGAGAAAATAATAGCTTCCAGCCGGTTTCTATTAATCTTTAAAGCCTCCCATTAATTTTAAAACTGCGTCCAATATCAACTTCCATCCTCCCTCTTCCAGCTTCCAATCTTTAGATTAAATCACTCCAAGAATCAATGCAGCGATCAACATGACAATTGAAGATCCCAATGCCCATTTCAGTGTATATTTCAAATGGTCTGAAAATTCTACACCAGCCAGCGATACCAATAAATAAGTAGACGGAACCAGCGGGCTCAAAAGATGGGAACCCTGTCCGATAAGGCTCGCTCTTCCAAGAATTTCCGGAGAAATACCCAGCTGATGCCCCGTAGCGACAATAATTGGGAGTATTCCAAAATAATAAGCATCATTCGAAAGGAAAAAAGTCAGCGGAATACTGAAAGCCGCTGTTACAATGTTCAGATAACCGCCCCAGCTTTTCGGAACGATTTCAATCATACTGTTTCCCATCGCCTGCATGATGCCGGAACCATTCAGAATTCCGGTAAAGATTCCTGCTCCGAAGATCATTCCCGCTACAGATAAGGCATTGCCCGCATGCTTTGAAATAATTTTCTGCTGGTCTTTTAATTTAGGATAATTAATAATGGAAGCGATACAGAAAGCAATCATAAAAGCAATTCCCAGCGGAACAAGGTCCAGAATCATGACCACCAAAAGAGTAATGGTAAGTGCCAGATTGATCAGGATCAACTTAGGACGTCTAAGTTTAAGATCTACTTCACCGATGATATCATTCGTGTTATAATTGGTGAATTTTCCATGTTTTGCAATTCTTATTTTTTCTCTTCTTCCTAAAATATAGGCAACGAATATCACCCACAGAATGCCAATGGCCATAATCGGGATCATAGGAACAAAAATTTCTGTGTGTCCCAGTTTCAGGGAACTCATAACTCTTGCTGTGGGACCACCCCAAGGAAGAATATTCATGATTTGTCCTGCCAGCATAATGATGCAGGTAAGAATCAACGGGTTCATACCCTGTTTTTTATAAAGCGGAAGCATTGCAGCTACGACAATTAAATAAGTGGAAGAACCGTCACCGTCCAGAGAAACCAGGGCAGTAAGAACGGCTGTTCCTATTGTTGTTTTAACGGGATTGTCCCCAACTGTTTTTAAAATGATATTGACCAAAGGCTCAAAAAGTCCCGTATCAATCATTAAACTGAAATACAGGATGGCGAAGATCAGCATAACGCCGGTAAGGGCTATTTCTTTAACCCCGTTTTTCATCATTTCTCCCAGTTCAGGACCAAACCCTGCAAAGAGAGCTACGGTTACAGGGACGATGACCAATGCCGTAAGCGGAGTCATTTTTTTGTTCATGATCAGAACCATGAAGATCAGAATCATGACGAATCCAAGGAATGTAAGCATAGATGATTTGATTTATAGTTATTTATTTTTGTTTTTCTTTCTCCAGTCGAAACTGTTTCTGTAGCCGATGTAGCCATAATTACTCGTAGATCCGGTCTCCAGCTGATTGATGAAAGCAACTTCAATGGCTGAGTTTTTCCCGACTTTAATTCCAAGTCCGGCCGTTAAACGGTTGCTGTCAAATGGGTCTTCCTTCACCACATTCATCCTCAATTCATTTTTCAGAATGCCGTACAGTTTTTCTTTTTCTCCCTTTCTGTTAAAAGGAATTCTCAGGGAAATCAGATAACGGAGCCTGACGATGAATTCATCCGGGTTGCTGATGAAACGCTCCTCCACACGGAAACGATGTGAGACGGAAGTTCTTCCGATATTGCCTCCCAATGTCACCTGCTGGAAAGGTCTTTTTTCATAGCGCTGTTTCTTTGAATTGTCAGTTTTATAGGAATCCAAAACCAAAAACATGAATCCGGCAGCGGGTTTCACTTCATTGGCCACTTCATAATCTACATAGGCAGAAACGAGGAAAAGTCTGGTATCATACGCGAGGTCAAAAGAACGGTACTGTGAAAGGGCAGTCAGTGTACTTTTGTCGGTGAGTCTTGCGGACATCAGATACTGGAACCACATATTGTAGTTGTCGCGGCTTTGCGCGTTGGCGAGCCGGATCATTCCCAGCAGCAAAACGATGATTAATCTGAATTTAATTTTCATGTAATATTGAGTTAATATCCTGATGTCTCAAATATATTTATAAGAACCAGCCGCAGATTTATTTTTCAATCAATGACAGTTTTTATCAGTGAACTGCACGATGGGGTAAAAAAGATGGTATATTTGAAAGATTGAAATTTGGATTTTTTAAATGTTTTTAATTATAAATATTGTATTTATATTATTGGTTTTCAGGATTTTGTTTAATGCAAAAGTTTTGAAAAGGCTGATGGAATATCATTGGGGATTTTTGTTGAAGTTTCAGCATGTTTTTTTCCTTTTGATCTTCGTGGTCATCACTTTTTTTACTGAAAACTACTTTTTAGACGTTCCGGAACTTATCTGGAGTGTTTTGTCGGTCATTATTTTTAATGTCGGAATTTACAGTCTGGTCTATTTTTATCTGGTCCCGGAATTCTATCTTTCCAATAAATATCCCGAGTTCATTCTTTATGCGCTGATCAGTTTTCTGGTCTCGAGCCTTTTCCGGATTTTATTGCAGCCGGCAGTTTTTCATATGAATTTTAATGAAACCCTTTCCAATACCAAATTCCTCTACAACGTATATACAGCGCAGGGAATTGTCATATTGGTGGCTTCATTCTTAGGCATTACAAAGGATAAATTTCTTATCGAACAGGATTTCAAAGATCTGGGAGAAGAAAAAGACCAGCTCTACCTAGACTTGCTTAAATCTAAAATGAATCCCCATTTTCTGCTGAATACGCTTAATAATATTTACTCCAAAAGTTTTCAGCCTTCTGAAAATACGTCAGAATCTATATTGCAGCTCAGTAAACTGCTTCAGTATGTGATTTACGACACCAGCAAGGAAAAGATTTCTATGGCGCAGGAATTTTCATCCATTAAATCTCTGGCAGGCTTGTATCAGTTAAAGTACAATAAAGAGCTCAATATCCGTTTTAGTATTGAAGATGAAGAAACTCTTGAATTAATTGATATTCCGCCTTCTGTTTGTCTTACCTTATTTGAAAATGCGTTGAAGCATTCTGCGGTGGGAATAGAGGCGGAAACTTATATCAATGTCAGCTATAAAATACAGGATCAGGAACTTTTGTTTGAGATTGAAAATTCTGTATCAAAGAAAAAAAATCTTGTCGGAAATATGAATGACAGCGGCTTAGGAAATGAAGCGGTCATCAATATTCTGGAAAAAAACTATGCGGGAAAATATACTTTTATATCCGAGCCCGCAGACCATAACAACTATCAGACTATTTTAAAAATTAAACTGTAATGGCTAATCTGACGATTGTAAGTGTAGATGATGAATACCCGGCGCTCCAGCTGATCCAGAAGTACTGCGGGCAGATGGAAGATGTAGATCTGCTGAAGGTTTTTCAGGACCCAGAAGAAGCATTGGAATATCTTAAACAGAACCCGGTAGATTTGGTGATTCTGGATATCAATATGCCCTACATCAATGGAATTGAGCTCCTGCATCAGCTTCCTTACAAACCATTGTGCATATTCCTCACATTGGAAACCCAGTATGCAGTCAAAGCTTTTGAATTGGATGTTGTCCATTATCTTGTAAAACCTGTTGATTTTGAAACATTCAGAAAGGCGATCAATAAAGCAAAAGATTTCCTGCAGTTCAAAAATTCTACAGAACAGCAGAAGAAAGAAGATTTCATCATGTTCAAATCCAATTACGTGATGCACAAAGTTCTTCTGGATGATGTGCGTTGGGTACAGGGTTTCGGGGAATATATCATTCTGGTGACCCATTTGAAAAAGTATATGATTCTTGAACGGATGTCCAATTTTGAAGAGAAATTTCAAAACCTGGGGTTTATCAGAATTCACAAATCCTATATCGTTCTCTCTTCCCATATCAGTTCGTATGATACGGCGAATGTGTATCTCAAAGATGGAGAAAAACTTCCGTTGGGGAGAACGTATAAAAATTCTTTAAAGGCTTATTTGAATTAATTTTTTTCGTGTAAAAATCTCTCGCAGATTACACAACTCCATAGATTTTTAAATATTGGCTTTAGCCCAATCATAAATCTGTCGCATTCATTAAAAGAAAAAAGGTTGTCTCAAATTTGAAACAACCTTTTTGATTTTTATGATTTTTTTCCGCCGGCCTGCATTGGGTTTACTTTTCCGTTGGCGCCACCTCTTACCGGGCCACCTCCCTGTTTCTGTTTAAACAATTGGAATTTTGAAACCTGAGTATCTGTGCCATTGCGGCTCCATAAGTTATTGGAAGTATCAATGTCAGCAGTCTCTCTCATCGGGTCCAGTTGGATAGACTTGATCTTTTTGTCAAAATAATAAGTCTTTGAAACCTTCTGTTCATTCTGTCTCCAGATCTGTGCCGAGGATTTGTCATATAACTTAGATCCGTCTTCGAAAGTGAATTCAAGGATGATCGGCATTACAAGCCCGCCTTTGTTCACAAAATCAATCTGGTAGCCTGTAAGATTTTTGAATTTCTCTTTATCCTTAGCATCCAGAGGTTGGCCCGCTTCCGTTTTTACGGTGTATTCCTTTTCGGTGTCAAATTTTTCCTGACCTCTGTCATATCGGTAATAGAAATCCTGTAACTCTTTATCTTTATCTACATAGAATGTGATGTTCTTATCTTCTTTATTTCTGATTTTAGAAATATCTTCAAAAGCATTCTGAAGTGGTTTTTCCACTTTATACTTTGTTTCTTTGGCATCTCTTGGAGGCGTATTGAGATCCGGAACTGCCACAGTTACTTTATCGATGGCAATATCTACAGGATCCGTTCCGTAGAACCATCCTCTCCAGAACCAGTCAAGATCCTCACCGCTGGCATCTTCCATCGTACGGAAGAAATCTGCAGGTTCAGGGTGTTTGAAGGCCCATCTTTTAGCGTAAGTTTTAAAAGCTTTGTCAAAAAGTTCTCTTCCCATGATTGTCTCACGAAGAATATTCAATCCGGTAGCCGGTTTTGAATAAGCATTTGGTCCAAACTGAATAATGTTTTCAGAATTACTCATAATAGGCTCCAGCTGATCTTTAGGAAGCTTCATATAATCGGTGATCGTCCATGCCGGACCTCTTTTGGAAGGGAATTTATTATCCCATTTCTCTTCCGTAAGATATTCCGTGAAGGTATTCAAGCCTTCATCCATCCAGCTCCATTGTCTTTCATCAGAGTTGATGATCATCGGGAAGAAATTATGTCCAACCTCGTGAATTACCACGCCAATCATTCCGTTTTTGGTTCCTTCAGAATAGGTTCCGTCTTTTTCAGTTCTTCCGAAGTTGAAACAGATCATCGGGTATTCCATTCCATTCGCTGCTTCTACAGATTGTGCGACAGGATACGGATAAGGAATCGTGAATTCAGAATAGGTTTTGATCGTATGAGCAACTGCTTTTGTTGAATATTTTCTGTATAATCCGTAAGCTTCTTTTGGATAGAAACTCATCGCCATTACTTTATTATTGTTTTCAGGAATCGTAACGCGCATTCCATCCCAGACAAATTTTCTGGATGAGGTCCATGCGAAATCTCTTACATCGTTAGCTTCAAAATTCCATGTTTTTCTCTCCTTTGAATGATTTTTCTCTGCTTTTTTAGCTTCATCTAATGTTACAATTTCAACCGGCTCGGTAGCACTTTCAGCCTTTCGGTATCTGGCCATTTGATCTGATGTTAAAACCTGTTCATAGTTTTTACATTCGCCGGTTCCGCCTATGATGTGATCTGCGGGCACATTCATGGAAACTTTAAAATTTCCGAATACCAATGCAAATTCGCCACGTCCTGTGAACTGGTGGTTCTGCCATCCGTGAAAATCACTGTATACACACATTCTCGGGTACCATTGCGTCATCGTGTACAGGTCATTGCCGTCTTCAGCGAAATTTTCATAACCGCCGCGGCCGCCCATTTTTATTCTGTTCGGGATATTATAGTTCCAGTCTACTTTGAAAACCAGTTTTTCTCCTTTCTTTAAAACCTTCGGCAGATCAATACGCATCATCGTTTTATTGACCGTATATTTCAGGGGATTTCCTGAAGCATCCGTTACCTTTTCCAGATTCACGCCATAGCCGTTATCTTTTTCCGGAAGTTCAGTAACTTTCAGTTGTTGATCATTGGAAGAAGCGGGAAGGGTAGAAGGAAACTGAAAACCAGCATTTTTAACGGTGGATTGTTCATTTTCGTCCAGCTGAAGCCAGATATAATCCAGATCATCCGGAGAATTGTTATAATAGGTAATGGTTTCAGAACCTTTCAGATTTCTTTTGTCTTCATCAAGGTAAGCGGTAATATCATAGTCAGCTTTATTTTGCCAATAGCCGTGTCCGGGAGATCCCGAAGCCGTCCTGTAAATATTGGGAGTCGGGAGAATAGTTCCCAGCTGCTCGAATCTGTTTCCGTGATTACTTCCAGGATTATTCTGGATATTTTGTGCGGTGAAACCTGTATAAGCAAATACAGAAAATGAAAGTAGAACTGTTTTTAGTTTCATTACCGAATTGATTTAATAATTACCAAAGATAATAATAAGTAGTTGAAAAATTGAAAATGTTTCAAAGTTAAAACGGAAGTCTTTCCAAAGTCATTTTTAACGCTAATGCAAATACTCCGGAAGAGACAAACAAGACCCAGTCTTTCTTATTGACCTTAAAGATTTTCAGAAGGATAAACAAAAGGATAAGAATACCCGATACAATAACGATCTGCCCAAGTTCGAGCCCAATATTAAATCCAAATAATGGAATAGCTATACTTTGACTTTTGGCGATCATTACCCTTGCCGTATTGGCGAAACCCATTCCGTGGACCAATCCGAAAATCAGAGCAAGATAATAATTGGCCCGCATAAGCGTCTGCTTTTTATTTTTCATCAGAATATTATCCAGAGAAGTAAGGACGATCGTCAGCGGGATTAAAAATTCCACCCATGCTGAAGGAACTCTGAAAACATCAAGTATACTTAAGGCAAGTGTAATGGAATGCCCGATGGTGAAAGCAGTCACCAGCACCAGTATTTTTTTCCAGTCGGTGTAAGAATACACTGCGATCAAAGCCAGTACAAATAATTGATGGTCCAATGCATCCAGAGAAATAATATGCTCCCAGCCAAGCTTTAAATAGAATAGAAAATCCTGCATTTTGAATAATGTTTATAATTTTTTATTTTTTGATGATAATTAGTTGAATTTTTTTAAAATAATTGTTTCTGATGTAATTTAATTAAAGGATAAATTAAAACCTGTAATTTTTCATTTATCAAGGCGATATTGTGAATTATTTTATATTAATTTGTTGTTTTTATGAATAATATTGGTGTTTTGATGGCATTGTTTGTATTATAAATATTTGTATAATTGTAATGTTAAAAAAACTTAAATATGCATTTAAAAAAACTATTTCTTACAAAAGTAAACATTCCGAATGGAGGAGCGAAGTTTCTTAGAAACGCTACAGCTGCTTTTTTAGGACTGTATTCGTATGCTTTCTATGGACAGGTACAGAAATTAGATTCCCGGTTTGATATTTTATTGAAAAATAAAGAAATTATATCAAAGGGAAATGCCGTTAAAGGTATGGAGCGGGATGATATGAAACTGGATAAACATCTGGTGGTGACTTCTAAAGGAGCTCAAACCATGTATTCATGTATTATTTATACAAGAACTCCTGAAAAACTTAAAGCCGACGGATTTTTAGTGCAAAGTCAGCTCCCTGGTTTTGCAACTGCTTTGGTAAGTATTGAAGATATTGAAAAACTGACCCAGCTTCCTTATGTAACTTCTGTAATGGCCCCTACATTTGATGAGCTTCATAACGATGTAAGCAGAGCCCAGTCTGGAGCAAGCCTTTTGCAGGACGGGGCCTTCAATAATACCGCTTACAACGGAACCGGAATCCTGGTAGGCGTTTTTGATACGGGGATAGACTGGAAACATCCTGATTTCAGAAATGCAGCTGACCAGACAAAAAGCAGAATTGTTTCCATTTGGGATCAGACATTAACCGCGCAGGGCACCGAAGTTCCTCCAGCAGGATTTGCAACAGGAGTGGAATATACAAGAGCCCAGATTGAAGATGAATTGGACGGCACTCCGGCAGGTTTTGTCCGGGAAAATGATACGAACGGCCACGGAACGCACGTATCCGGTACTGCTGCAGGAAATGGCGCTGCCTTTGCCGATAAAAGACACAAAGGTTTTTCTTCCGAAGCGGATATCGTTTTTGTAAAAGGAGGAAATGGTTCTTTTCCCACGACCAATACCATCAATGCTTTAACGTACTTTAAAAATGTAGCGACAGCTTTGAATAAACCCATTGTGGTCAATATGAGCATCGGAGGACAGGGAAGTGCCCACGACGGAACATCTTCTCATGAAGTAGCCGTCAATAGTTTTACCAGCTCAGGTCCGGGAAGAGTCGTTGTAATTTCTGCAGGAAATGATTACGGGGCTAATCTTCACCGAAAAGTAGATATAGAACCGAATGCTACACAGTCTTATGCGTTCACCGTAGGCAGTAATACTTCAGCGGCTTCCGTGTTTGCATTTCTGATGTATGCTAATAATGATACAGCTGTTACCGCCAGACTTACCACTCCGGATGGACAACAATATACACAGAACATAAGTACCAATACCGCACACAGTATTTTAGGCGGAGGTTTTACAGCATCCATGTACAACTATTGGAGCACAGATAACAACAAGCGCTATGTGCAGCTGGTCATAAGCAGAAATACAGGTTCTACTGCCAATTGCCAGGGAAATTATACACTTGAGATCACCAATGACGGAACTCAGCCTATTACTACCCATGGCTGGTTATACAGTAAAGGGACAGGAATTGTGGCCTCCCTTCAGAATGGAGATAATGAATATGTAGTGGGAAGTCCGGGAAATGCATCCAATGCTATTACCGTAGCATCGTATATGGGAAGAGGAAGCTGGTATTCTTCAGCAGGTGCTTATTTAACAACCACGGCACAGGAATCTATTTCGTCGTTCAGTGCACAGGGACCAAGAGTGGATGGTTTTCAGAAACCGGATATTACAGGTTCAGGTCAGAATGTGATTTCTTCAAGATCAGTTGATTCTGCGCCGGGAGCTACGGACATTATTATCGGAACCAATTTCTATGTGAAAAATCAGGGAACCAGTATGTCTTCACCGGGAGTGGCGGGAGCAGTAGGGCTATTGCTTCAGGCTAATCCTGCACTGACAGCCGCACAGGTGAAGAGCCGTCTTACTTCTAACGCAAAAAAAGATGTTGCCACCGGAAACATTCCGAATGCAAGATGGGGCTATGGGAAATTAGATATTTACAAGGCGGTTACCGATGAATTAGGATGCGTACAATCCAATTTTGAAACAGTAACTTATGATGAGCCTTATATTATTGCCAATACAGAAAATAACAATTTCTTCGATAATACAGCTTTAGCGGTTCGGTATACACCAACGTTAACCGGAAAATTAGGAGGCTTTTCATTTACAACGGGATCATCTGCTATTCCAAGTGATATGGCAGTTGATATCCAGATCAGGAAAGTGAATGCCAATGGCGATCCGGGGGACATTATTGCCACGAAAACCGTTTCTTCATGGGTGAATGATATTCAGAGATTTACCTGGAATTATGTAGATCTTTCCGGGCTCAATGTACAGATGGTAACAGGCAAGGATTTTTATATTGTCATTAACGGACTAAGCGGGAGAATTTCTATGAAAAATGAATCTGTTTCCGCTAGTGGGCGAAGTAAAACTTCAACAAATGGAACAACATGGACGGCAAGAACATTTGACCTGAAAATGAGAGCCACCGTTTATGAAAATATTGCTGAAGTGAAAAACCTGGCTACGGTAAACCTCAATAAAACAGCAACAGTAGCGGGAGGATACAACTATTTCACCAATACCTGTCAGCTGATCACAAGAGTAGAAAAAGAGACTGCCAGCACTGTTTCAGGAGATGTTACTTCCAAAGTTTGGGTAGATAACGCACAGCCGAATTATGTTTCAAGAAGATACGAGATCAATCCGGCAGCCAATCCGGCTACCGCCACAGGAAAAGTTACTTTATATTTCAAGCAGGCAGATTTTGATACTTATAATTTGACGAACACTGTGAAATTACCCACTTCAAGCACAGATAACGCGAATAAAGCCAATCTTGTGATTGAGAAATTTGCAGGAACCAGCGCGGGAAATACGGGTACTACAGCTTCTTTTGGTAGTTCTGCTACAGTGATAATGCCAAATGTGGCTGATATTATCTGGAACGAAACCTACCAATACTGGGAAGTAAGTTTCCAGACGACAGGTTTTGGAGGATACTTTGCGAAGTCAAGTTCAGCTGTATTGGGAACGGCAGATGTAAAGGTGAATATAGATGTGAATATCACACCGAATCCTGCTAAAGACTTTGTCAATGTAAGATTAGGGAAGTATTCTAAAGCTTCCGTAACTATTTATGATGCTTCCGGAAAATTGATTAACACGGCTAATGTTAATAGTTCAGAAAGTAAAATTGATGTTTCATCGCTGGTAAAAGGAGTTTATCTGTTTACCATTACATTAAACGACAATACAAAAATTACTAAGAAAGTAGTTAAGGAATAATTAAAGATAACCAGATAAGGGTAATCTTAAAAGGCAGCGGTTGTATAACTGCTGCTTTTTTTATATTTGTTTAAAAATAAAATCAATGCAGGGTAAATTTTTCTTCGCCTTTATTTTTTCGGTGCTGCTGGTGTTTCAGGGCTTTACAAAAGCCGATGAGGTTCACCCTTATCATGTAGGTTCTGTAGAAATTAATTATAATTCGAAATCAAAATCCTTTGAGATCACCGGCCGTTTTTTTCTGGATGATCTGGAAAACGGATTAGGAAAGAAATATGGAAGCTCTTTCCACTTTAATGATGAAAAATATAAAACGAAGCTGAATGAAGCTTTAGAAAAGTACTGTGCTGAGTATTTTAAATTAAAGGCAGACGGGAAGTTTTTAAAAATAAACTACGTAGGCTACGAAGAAGACAGCGAGTCAGTGAATGTCTTCCTGGAGTCTGAAACTGTGATCAGCCCCAAAAAACTGGAAGCAGCCGTAAGTTTTCTGTACAACCTTTTTGATGATCAGATCAATATTGTTCATATGATTATAAAGGGCGACCGGAAAAGTGAAAAGCTTACCTATCCGAACCGTTATCTGTACCGCCAATTTTAGCATTCCTTTTTCTTCATTTTCTTTTATACATCATTTCATATTTTAAATAAATATTAAATCACCACATATTGATTAATATTTTTGTATTGTCTCTCTTTTAAAATTATTTTTAATAATTAATTAATAGAAAATAATGTATTTTATTATTGATAATTAATGTATAAATATTATTTAATTAATTAACGCTTGTGATATTTGTTTTTTATTTAAAATAAATTATATTTGTGTAGATCTAGTTGTGTTTAATTATTTTTTTATTAAATCACTTTTTTAAGTAAAATTTTAATCAAAATTGTAATTTGACTACTGCTGGTGGAAACATATAAGTTTAATATTTTAATAATATACTAAAACAACTCATATGAATAAAACAAACTTATTTTGTATTTGATTTTTAAAGATAGTTGTTTGTTTTATTGTCTAGGTAGGTATTGCGACTTATGCTGTAATATTTGTATTTGACAGGCAACAGAACATAAAAATTTAAGATAACCGAAAATGAGATATTGATTCTAACAACACAAATTGTTAAAAGCACTTACGTTCCCTGTGAGTGTTTTTTTATTGATGATCGAGCTGAATCAGCGCATTGACACCTTTGGCGTGAGCGAGAAGATCAGGGAAGAAGTCATCATAACATTCCTGCAGAAAAGGTTTATTGTTTAGAAATGCTTCGTAAACAGCGATGTCCGGTTCCAGATATTTGGCTTTATTCATCACATTCCGCATGCTGAATTTAATGCCCCAGTCTTCGCGGTAATTGTACAGCCAGTCATCCTGTTCCATCTTAGTCAGCATTAATTTAAAGTTTTCAGGAAGCCATTCTTCATGTTCGTTAAGGACTCTGTACACTCTTAAGGAATGGGCCTTCCACTCAGCTAATGAATGTAGAGAAAGATCAGTAGCTACAAAATAATCCATAGCCACATCTACAAAAGCACCGGCATAGAGTCTGACCAAAGGAGCAAATACTTTTTTAGCCTCATGAATAGCCGGATGGGAATCTGTGAAAGTATCCACAGCTCTGTGCAGCGTAATACCATCCTGAATATCTTTCGGAAAAGAATAGCGGTCTTTGTTCCGGATAAAATCTTCAAGAAACTGTCCTACGATCTGTCCGTCCGAAAAAGTAAGAAAAGAATGGGCTAAATAATTCATAAACGAATATAAAAATTTTTACCCAAAAAACCTCCATCTGTAAGGAACAGAGCATTGAAAAACTTTTAAGAATTCTGAAAATATGTGAGGATTAGCCAGCCTGTTCTTTTTTGAACTCAGAAGGCGTCATATCCGTCATTTTTTTGAAAATCGTATTAAAAGCTGTTTTGGAATTAAAGCCGGATTCAAAGGCAATGCCTACCATAGATAATTTTTTGTACGAATCATCCGTGAGCATTTTCTTGGCATGTTCTATTCTGTATTTGTTCACAAAATAAAAGAAGTTTTCATGAAAGCCGTTGTTCAGTAGATAAGACAGTTGATGCGCATTGATCTGAAGCAGATCCGACAGCTTAAGCAAATTAAGATCGCCATCCAGATGAGGCTTTTCTGTTTCCATTAAAGCATTTAACCTGAGTTTTAAACTTCCAAGCTCATGATCGGGGATCAGTTTTTTTCTTTCCGTTTCTTCTTCCTCACTTTCCAGCTCGATAGATAAAAGCTCATCGCGCTGTTTCTTATTCACAGGATAAATTTCTTTCTGCCTCAGTACATAATATAAAGTGCTGTAGACAATGAATAAAAACAAAAGATCCATCACCAGATGCTGATGCATTTTATAGACAAAAGCATTAAACAGCTCGTAACCCACCGTAATAATAATGGTGACAAAAAGAAGGAAACTCAGCTTGATCAGCCATTGCAGATCCATATTTTCGGTATTGGAAGAAATGGTTTCAATCCTTTTCTGATGCCTCCTGATTTTAAAATAAATAAGCGCGATATAAGGAAGATTATGTGCAACATCGATCAGCAAAACCGCATTGTAAATCACCGGGTGTTTATCCGAGTTGAAAAGTAAAATCCAATAGATCGCGGGAACAATAAGACAGACCAGATCCCTCGTTTTAAAACGGTAATTGGGATTAATAAAAAACACAACACTGAAAAACAGGAGAACCGGCGTGAATATCTGTATCGAATAGACTGAAGATGTCAGCAAAGGCCCCGGAGGTAATCCGCAAAACTGTAAAACATTCAAAATCCAG
Source organism: Chryseobacterium sp. JM1 (assembly GCF_000737715.1). Lineage (GTDB taxonomy): Bacteria > Bacteroidota > Bacteroidia > Flavobacteriales > Weeksellaceae > Chryseobacterium. The sequence continues at coordinate 311,872 of NZ_JPRN01000001.1, forward strand.
TAGCTGGACCACAAAAGCAGGAATAGCCCGAAAAACAAGTTCGCTTTCCTGTTGACCCTCATCGGATTGATCAGTACCGTAAATGAAAGCAGGGTCAGACCTCCGTAGAGCAGGACAAGAACAAACTTTTGGATATTTTCAAGCTGCATGTGGAATGGTTTTTAAAAGATCCGTTCGTGGAAATCCTCAATTTTGCTCACTTCCTCGATTTTAATTCCAAATTTTCTTTTCGGAATCTTGTTGAGGTTGGAGACAAATATTTTTTCATAGCCTAATTTTTCAGCTTCTGTAATTCTCTGTTCCACCTGTGCGATAGGACGGATCTCTCCGCTTAGCCCGATTTCACCTGCAAAACAAAAATGCTCGGAAATCGCAATATCTTCATTGGAAGACAGGATAGAAGCCACCACGGCAAGATCCAGTGCGGGATCATCCGTTTTGATTCCGCCTGTAATATTTAAAAAGACATCTTTCGCACCCAGCTGAAAACCTGCCCGTTTTTCAAGGACAGCCAACAGCATATTCAGTCTTTTGGCATCAAATCCTGTAGAACTTCTTTGCGGAGTTCCATAAACTGCGGTACTTACCAAAGCCTGAATTTCCAAAAGCATCGGCCGGTTTCCTTCCAAAGTGACCGCCACTGAGTTTCCGGAAAGTTCTTCAAATTTCTTGGTGATCAGGATTTCAGAAGGATTTCTGATCTCTTTTAAACCTTGTGAAACCATTTCGTAAATTCCAATCTCGGAAGTAGATCCGAAACGGTTTTTATTGGCCCTGAGCAGTCTGAAAAGGTGATTTCTATCTCCATCGAAATTTAAAACCACGTCTACCATATGTTCCAGCACCTTCGGTCCGGCAATCTGGCCGTCTTTCGTGATATGGCCTACCAGGAAAACCGGGATATTATTTTCTTTCGCGTATTTGATGATCTCATTGGAACATTCTCTGATCTGGGAAACTGTTCCCGGCGAGCTTTCAATTAACTGAGACTGCAAAGTCTGAATGGAGTCGATGATCATCAAATCCGGTTCCAGCTTTTTGGCTTCGTGAAGGATTTTTTCCAGCGACGTTTCCGTAAAAAGAAAACAGTTCGGGTTTTGGACATCCGTCAGCCTGTCCGCTCTCATCTTGATCTGCGAAGCACTTTCCTCTCCGGATACGTAGAACACTTTTTTCTTCATCTTTAAAGCCAGCTGAAGCAAAAGGGTAGATTTTCCGATTCCCGGCTCTCCACCGATTAACGTTACTGACCCCAGTACAATACCACCTCCCAGAACGCGGTTCAGTTCTTCGGAAGGCGTTTTTATTCTCGGTTCTTCGCTGGTCACCACTTCAATAATGTTGATGACATGCTGTTTTGATTTTGAAAAGGGTGGGGTTTTGGATGAGGTTTTCTCAACAACTTCTTCCACAAGGGTATTCCATTCTCCGCAGTTTTTGCATTGCCCCATCCATTGGGAATATTGGGTTCCGCAGTTTTGACAGAAATATGCTGTTTTCAGTTTTGCCATACTGCGAAGTTAAAAAAAATGAATCTCCTTTCAGAATTTTAATTAATTTTCGGGCATGAAAAATATTCTGGTGAGAAGCCTGGTCGTATTTATTGTGATGAGTCTTCTCAATGCTCAATTCTGCGAATGGACATTGCAATTTTTAAAAGTAAAATCAGATGGGACAGCAATGGTGCCAATGGGGGTTTTGATAGAATGTCTTATCGTAACCGTTGTCAGTTTTATTACGGTATTAGTGTTCAGGAAAAATTATCATTCAATGGTAAGAATGGCGGTTTTATTTGAAATTATTTATTTACTCACGTTACTCATTTCAGGAACGAACCCCATTAAATATTTTTCAGACCAGGGAGATGCAGAGTTTCTGGCTTTATTTATTTATGTCAACTCATTCGTCGTATTTCTTGTGATTTGCCTTTTTAATTTAATGTATTCTAAAATAATCACTCCAAAATTAAAAACTAACATACATCAAGATGAGAATGAGTGATATATCATACCTTTACTTACTCAACTAAAAATAAGTTATAATGAAAAAAGTACTTTTATCTTTCGTATTCACGCTGTTAAGCGTTTTGAGTTTTGCACAGACAGAATGGGTGGCAGATCCGATGCATTCTTCAGTGAATTTCAATATCAAGCATATGGGAATCAACTTTGTACAGGGTAGATTTGATAAATTTGAAGGAAAAATAATGGCTAATGCGGCCAATTTAGATAATGCCGTTTTTGCATTCGAAGTGGAGGTAAACTCCATCAATACCGGAACGGAAATGAGAGATAAACACCTTAAAAGTGCCGACTTTTTTGATGCCGAAAAATATCCGGCGATGAGCTTCCACAGCAAATCTATCACTAAGGATAAAAATAATACCTACATTCTGAAAGGTGCTCTGAAGATCAAAGAAACGGTAAAAGATGTAAGCATTCCGGTAACATTCGGTGGTGTGACTAAAAATCAGCAAGGGAAAGAAGTAATGGGCTTCCAGGCGAAATTTACAGTTAACCGTTTAGACTACGGAATCAAATATGACCCAACCGGTGCAGGCGTAGCTAAAGATGTAGATGTAAGTTTATATTTTGAACTGGTAAAACAATAATTGTATAGATAATTTTGTTAAAAAAGGTTTTTCAAGTGATTGAAAAACCTTTTTTTTATTAGAATTGAGCTCTCGCAGATTCAGCCGATCAGGCAGATTTAACGTAAACATCTGTTCCATCTGCTCAATCAGCGCGAGATTATTTTTTAATTTAAGAATTAATCTTTCCTGAAGAAACGGTGAAAATACCGTAATCATCAATCAGCATGTTTTCTTTACGAACCCCGCTGTGATTCATGACTCTGTCCAGTTCCTTCTGCGAACGCCTTCTCATAACCCAGTCTTTGTTCTGATGATTATTCAAAACATAAGCGATCATTTTCAGTTGCGGATGCCACGGCTGTCCGGTATAAACAACAAAAGAATTTTTTTCGGAAACGGAAGCCGCTCCTTTTATTGCTTTAGCTGCCATTTCATTGTCTCCAAACAGTTCCAGAATTCCTGAAATAATGGTGATATTCGGCTCAAAGTTGATCTTTTTATAGGTTTCAGGATCAAAGCAATCGAAGTTGGTAAAACGGATATTCTGATAATTTTTATCTTTGATCACCTGTTCTCCGATCTCAATATTAGCCTTTACAAATTCATTGATAACGATTTCTGCTTCAGGATGTTTTTCTTTAATATCGAATAGATAATTTCCCGTTCCACCGGCAATATCAAGAATTTTAATCTTTCTGCCTTCCTTTTTAAGACTTTGAATATTCTGCTCCAAAAGTTGAATCAGATGTTCTTTACGGATACGGATTCCTTTCCAGCCGATCGCATTCAAGTAATTTTTATCCATCATTTTCCCAAAACCTAATTTTCCTTTCGGTTGGTTCTGATACACATAATGTAACGAAGCTCCGGAATCAAAACCGTGTTTCAGGCCGATAGCCATTCCGTTACTTATTTTCCCAATGTTATTAAGAGAGAACTTCTGAAGTTTAAAATTCAGATTATTCCCGACATTATTCTGAAGATCTTCATATTCCTTTATTGAAAAACGATCAGGATGAAGAGAAGCTGTTTTATGCGTTCTGTTGAAACATTTTTCTGCAAAATCGGCAACCTTATCGTAAACTTTCTCTTTTCCGGTGTCAAACATGATTCCATGGAAAAAGCCGGATAATACTTCATATTTCTTTAAATCGGTATCAAGCTTGTCATAAAACGTTTTCTGTTCTTTATTAAAAACCACATGGTCTTTTTCTGCGGCAAGAATGAGGGCTGGTGTATCAATAGCTTCGGCATCTTCTACCAGACGTTTTCCTGCTTTCGCAAGATCGATAAGAAGCTCAGCGTCGATAGATCTTGTAATCAGTGGATCTGTATCATATGCTTTTTGCTGCTCAGGATCGTGGGTCAGCATTTTGGATTTTACGTAGCTTTTAATAATGAGCCCTTTTTTAAGCTTTGTCCCAAGCGTGATCATTTCGTTGGCTAAGGGAACGATAAGATTAATTTTAAAAGCAGGCGCCAGAAGTGCCATTCCTGCAATATCCGGAGCGAAATCGTGGGCCCATGCCGAAGCTACAACACCTCCGATGCTGTTCGCTAAAACAAAAATATCTGAAATAGGCACACTGTATTTTGATCCCAAAAATTTGGAGAAAGAATCCAGATCTCTAACGTAATCCATGAAAACAGAAGAGGTCTTGGTTTCTGTATGCCCGTGTCCGCGGAGATCAAAAGCGAAAATACTGTACTTCGAAAACTGGGGTGACTGGGCGATATCGTTCAGTCTTTCCGAATGCTCATGACCACGGTGGATAATGATGATGCTTTTCTGTTGAGGCTGATAATTCCACTCGCGGTAGAACATACTACTGCCGTCAAAACTCTTAAAATGTCCGCTGTTCATAGTTTAAATTTTTTTCAAAAAATCCTTGAGATAAGGATGAATTACTGCATTTTTGTGAATGCCTGTCATGGTGTTTACTGCTTCATCTATGGGTAAAGATAGAATATTTTTCATTACTAAAATGCCTATGACAGAGCTTCTTGTAAAGCCCATCGTACAGTGAATGAAAATTTTTCCATCCGCCGAAAGTATTTTATAGTTTTCTGTGATTTCTGTAACCAGTTTTTTGGTTTGATCAATATCCAAAGTTCCAATATCCAGAAAGGGAACTGAGTGATAAGACGATTTCTTTTTTAAATCCTGTATTTCCTCCATTTCTGCTGAAAGATCATAGATCAAAGTATTTCTGCTGATCTCAAAATGACGAAGATCTTCAAGACCGGGCCTTGATGAAATATAAATGCGGGGCGCAATTGCCAACGGTTTTTTATTCTTCCTTAAAAATTTCCAGAACGTCCAATAGATCATTAGATAAGGTGCATAAAAGATCTTTTTCCACCATGAAATATTTCCGTTTTTGTCTTTTAAAAGATGGACATTATTCTTTTGATACTGATATCCGATGATAATAGCCATTGCGGCAGGCCACAATATAATAAGCCAGAAGTGTCCATAAAACTGGTTTATAAGAATTGATGCAGAAATCAAAATCCATCCGAATAGAAAATAGAAATTGGCCACCTGAAAATTTCTGTACTGAAAATCATTTTTCCGGTAAGGGAAAACCATAAAACTGATATGCGCTAGAACCGTTCCCGAAAGAATATCGATGAAATGATGTTGGTAAGTTGTTAGCGTAGAAATTCCAAGCACAATAAGCCATAGCATTAAAAAGATGCGGAATTTTGTAAAGTTTCTGAAAACGGTCCAGAAAATAAAAGCATAGGCAATATGAAGCGAAGGCGACTGGTTGAAAGGTGAATCAAATACTTTTAAAAACTGAAAAGAGTAGTCCAGAACAGAGCCGTCTGTCATTGGTTTGGGTAAAGAAAACTGTAACGGAAATACGATGAAACACAGACCCGCTGCAACAGTCGTAAACAGCATTCTTTTGGTCAAAACGGTAAGCTGTTCTTTATCGCGGCAGAAAAAGAATACGGAACAGAAAAAAATGCCGCTGGTCATGTACGGGATAATGCTCCATGACAGAAATGGAATGTATTTTTCAAAATCAAACACAAAAGACGGAACTTTTTCAGCTCTTGACGTATACCATGCGGCAAAATTGTAAACAGTCGTGAATACAATCGCACAGAGAGCAAAAGCGAAGATTTGCTGTTTTAAGGTCGGTCGTCTTTCATCCATTGGGCTTTCCTGAACATGATCATATTTAATAAAAAAGGAGGAAGTATGGATAATGATCTCATCATCCATTTCATTTTTGTGGGGAAAATTACCAGTTTTTCCTGCTTTTCAATCGCTTTGGAAATAATATGGACAGCCGTTTCCACATCAGTAAGGAAAGGTTTTTTATGAAGATCATTATTATTGAGCTGTCTGAGTTTTTCAGTGTCTACATATCCCGGAGCGATGGCTGTTACAGAAATCCCAAACGTTTTCAGTGCCCGACGATAAGCATCCGCAATCTGAATCACCGACCGTTTTGTTTTGGTATAAAGACTGGAGTTTTCATAATCTAATATTCCTGAAACGGAAGCAATAACAGCGATGCTGCCTTTTTTCTGTCCTTTCATTGCTTTTCTGGCGACTTCAAAGCAGTTGGCTGTTCCCAGAATATTGGTCTGAAGCATTTCTTCAGCTTCTTCATAGGAAATTTTTCCGGCTACATCTTCGGCATAACTTCCTGCACAATTGATGAAAATATCAAGAGTCTTTCCATCGGTTTGAAAAGAACGTAGTGCAGCGGCAATTGAATTCATATCACAAACATCAGCCTGAAATAGTTTCAGATTTTCAAAAGTATTTTCAGGAACCTTTCCGGGATTTCGTCCACAGATTCCTACATCGTATCCTTTTTTAAGATAATGCCGGGCAAGAGCATAGCCGATACCGGAAGTTCCGCCTGCGATAAAAATAGTCATGAGAGGGTTGTGATTTGAATTTTATGTAAAAATAGATTTTAAAACTGAAAGTTGGATTTTTATCAACCACAAAAGGTTCAAAAGTTTTAAACACTTTAGTCATTTGAAGTGTAAAGGTTTGAGGATAGAAGTTCACATGAATTTTTTGAAATTAAAGATTTTCAATATTCAATAGGAATGGGCTTTGGCACTTTTAATGAAAATAATAGCAATATCATTCGGCTTTAGCCAAAATATATTTCATCATAAAAAATCATCCACGAATAGATTTCATCGTCTGATCAAAACCATACTGCCACTGCATTTCCATGTCTTCTGCAAATTGTTCATAGGTCCTCGGGAAAGAAAAATCAATCTCAAATTTTCCCCAATTAATTCCTTTTTTTAAATAATGTCCTTTTAAATCTTGTTTGATATTCGTTGTGTCAATCTGGAAATTCGCTGAAAGTTTTTCAATCTCTGAAATTCTTTCATTACCACTGAAACCAAGTACAGCCCGGACAAAAGCTTCTTCAACAGAATTATATGCCTGTTTTTTTTCCATAATGACTTCGTCAGCAAGATGGTGAGCCAGTTCAGCAGGAATAAGATCAATTGCTCCGCCAGCGAAATATTTTCCCTGAAGATATACCGGTTCTACGTAAAACATATCGGAAACGGAAATACGGGTACTTTCGAGTAGAGAAAGATCAGTTTTTATCATTGGAATTCTTTCTACAGTACTGTTCATCATGTTTTCAGATGGGATGATGATTTGTTCAGGATTTATTTTTTCTGCCGTCTTTGGATCCGTCAAAATAATTTTCCGATAAAGCTTCCTGCCGTTTCTTTCCTGTCCTGCTTCTTTAGGATCAAAAAGAATTTCTGAACTGATGATAACGGTTGGGATCTCTTGGGAAAACTGAACGTTTTTTAAGGAGGGAAAAACTTCTGTTAAATCTTGAGGCATTTCCACCAGATATCTGCTGAAAACATCTTCAAGGTAGGGTGCATTTCTTTTGTCCAGCACTTTTTTTAATGAGAAAATCCCTATCTGTGAAAGTTTCTTATGCTTTGTCAAAACCGTACCGGATACAAATCTGAAATATTCTTCCGACTTTAAATATTCCTTTCGGGAAATAGTATCAGGAAAAACATTGATCACTGTTGCCGCAAAGGCTCCACCACACGAAGCAATCATTACATCAGGCTTTATATCCATTTCTTCCAAGGCGGCATAAATTCCGAGATAAATCATGAGTCTGGTTCCGCCTCCTGAAAATAGAACAGCTCTTTTAAATTTTTCACTCATGATTTTAATTTTTTACTAAAAGAGAAAGAATCCAGAAGAAAATAGGAGCATTGAAAATCAAACTGTCCATCCGGTCAAGAAGACCACCGTGTCCTGGAAGCAAGGTTCCTGTATCTTTTATTTCTGCTTTTCTTTTTAAATAAGACATTAGCACATCGCCGAAAAATCCAAAAATACCAAGGATAAATCCTATAATTGTATTAACGAAAATATCTGTCTTCAGTAAGAAAAATCCTAAGAGGTTACTTAATATCACTGTAAGAAAAATACCGCCAATAAAGCCTTCCAAAGTTTTATTCGGACTTATTGTAGGCGTGATTTTATGTTTTCCGAAGAACTTACCCATCAGGTACTGAAAAACATCATTCAATTCAGTCACAACGACCACGAATATAATTGAATTCAATCCGGAAGCAGTTTCTCGGATGAATGATAAATGCGGAAAAGCAAACAGACAGACCAATAAAGCGATGAAGATTCCGTAAAGTTGTTTCAGGGCTGTTTTTAAAAGACGAAAATAGAGCAGAACGATAATGGACAAAGCAGAACTGTATATAAAATAGTTGTCAATGGTGAAAAAATACAACAGAAAAAACAGTGCGGTTCCGACAAATAACGATGGAATAATACGGTTCGAATTGATCTTGAACAGTCTTAAAAATTCAAAGAAACACTGAAAACTGATCCATGAAACAAAAAGCTTCATAGCGAGAGGGTGTGAGATTCCCAGCGCAAAAACGATGATAATGCAGACCCATGTTTTTACCCTTAAAGGCACATCTGCAAATTTATTTTCTTCAGGCTTCATGCAGTGATTTCTTTAATCTGATATACGTACTGACGGTCAGCAGCATAATGATAAGGGCAAAAATATATTTTGAAATTCCTGAAATATCTGCTCCGAAAAATACAGCCAGTCCGTAGATTCCTAAGATCAAGGCGCGGTCGCTTTTACCCATCGGCCCATCGTAGCGGCGCTCTTTTCCAACGACTTTTCCTATCAGACCGGCAAATTCATTGATGATACTTAATATGATAAAGGTGACAATCAGGTATATACTTTCAGGCTGGAATTTAAGTAAAGGAAAAAAGATGATCACATCAGAAACGATGTCACCCACTTCGTTTAAAACTTCACCCAGTCTGCTGGTCTGGTTGAATTTTCTTGCCATCATGCCGTCCAGAGCATTCAACGCCATTCTTACAAGCAATCCGATGGGAAGGCTTAAAAAGAACCATTTCGACAGATCTGCATTCCAGAACAACACTCCAATAATCACGGACAGTACTATGGAACTTACCGTGATCTGGTTGGCCGTCATATTTTTCCTGTGCAGGAATAATAAAACCGGGGTGAGCAGCTGCTGGAATTTTGGTTTTAATTTATAAACGGAAATCATGATGGATAATTAACTGGTAACCGGCAATTACTAAATAGCTTGAAAGTCCTTTATTATTACACAGTTTGAAATAATGATATCTCTAATGTAAGCTTTAACAGATTTAGGTTTGTGGTCTGCCACTCTTTCGTTATTTTTAAAAACAGAGATTTCAGAATGAGGATACATACAGTCAGTAGGGCAATGAATAATTTTAAAAGTATAATTGTCCCGAGAACCTTCCGGTGAAAAAGACTCACTAAGAATATAATTTGAATTGATTTTTACAATTCCGTAATGTAGAAAGTGATCATCACAATCATTAGCCATTATATTAAAAAGAACATCATCAGCTTGAGAGTATTTTTCTCTGTTGCATGAGTCATCCTTTATTGGGAATATTGCCGCTGAAATCTCTTTCTCACTGATTTTGCTGCTATCTATAGAAATTCTTGTTCTTCTGAATAAATTTTCATTGATGAAATTTTCATCAATGGGTCTTGCATTCCAGTGTAATTCTGCTGGAATACAAATTTTTTCACAGGGATTCTGATCCATATATATTCTGTTTTAGAATATCCAGCAACTGTGGAAGCTGATCAGCCGTTAAATCCCAAGCTTTCCTTTTATTGTTTTTTATGTCTCTGATAAGAAGAACAATGTCATTATCATGAAAAAACTCTATTAAATAATATTTATCATGGTAAATAAATTCTAATAGATAGCTTTCGGTAGTTTCTTTAGGTTCTATATTTTGAGGACCTAGTATTGCCAAATATTTTTTTGTGATCTTAAGGCTGGATATAAGTTTGTTGGAATCAGTTTGTTCTACTATCATGTTTCTATTATGATATCTTGGATATCCGTGTCTCAATTGAAACATGTATTTCCCCTTTTTTTTTAGTATGGTCATGCTCTTATTTTTTCTGTTTCCAGATAATAGAGGAAAACCTGAGTTTTGTGGATAGACATTTAAAATGATATTTTCAGATGAATCCTGAATTAGAATGTAGGTATATACACGCATCTTTTCATTGGATTCATCTGAAGTAGGAGTAATTTTAATATTTTTTTTATCTATCGTTGACATTTTTGATACAGCTGATAATCAATAGTAAATATACTAATTAATTATAATAGAAACAAAAAATTGACTTGTGTCTGTTTTTCCCATAACTTTGCACAAACCTAATCTAATGAGTAAAAAGAATACAAAGTACATCTTTGTGACAGGAGGTGTAACTTCATCTTTGGGAAAAGGAATCGTCTCTGCTTCTCTGGGACTTTTGTTAAAATCACGCGGTTTTAACGTAACGATCCAAAAACTGGATCCTTATATCAACATAGACCCGGGAACACTGAATCCATATGAACACGGAGAATGTTATGTAACCGAAGATGGCGCAGAAACGGATCTGGATTTAGGCCACTACGAGCGTTATCTTGATGCTCCTACATCCCAAAACAACAACGTTACGACAGGGAAAATCTACCAAACAGTTATCGAAAAAGAAAGAAAAGGAGATTTCTTAGGGAAAACAGTTCAGGTAATTCCTCATATCACCAACGAGATTAAAAGAAGAATCAAAATGCTTTCCAAGCAGAACTACGATATCATCATCACTGAGATCGGAGGAACTGTAGGGGATATTGAATCTCTTCCATACATTGAAACTGTACGTCAGCTGAAATGGGAACTTGGTGAGAAAAATTCTATGGTGATTCACCTTACGCTGTTGCCTTACCTGGCTTCAAGCGGCGAATTGAAAACAAAACCTTCTCAGCATTCCGTTCGTCAGTTGATGGAAAGCGGAATCATGGCAGATGTTTTGGTTTGCAGAACGGAACACAATATTCCAAAAGATCAGCGAGCAAAATTAGCTCAGTTCTGTAATGTTTCTCTGGATAATGTTATTGAATGTAAAGATTTGGAAACGATCTATGAAGTTCCAATGTATCTTCAGAAACAGAATTTTGATGATGTAGTTTTAAAAGAGCTGGATCTGAAAAATGATAAAGAAGCTGATCTGAAAGACTGGAAAACTTTCCTTAAAAAATTCAAAAACCCTAAAAGAACTGTAGAAATTGCCTTAGTAGGAAAATATATTTCTCTGCAGGATTCTTATATTTCTATTGCTGAAGCTTTCAAACATGCCGGTGCAAGTCTTGAAACTGAAGTGAAAGTAAGATGGGTATATAGTGGAGATATCACCGCTGAAAATATTAAAGAGACTTTAGGTGGTGTAGACGGAATCCTTATCGCTCCAGGTTTTGGCGATAGAGGAATTGAAGGGAAAGTACTTACAGCTCAATATGCAAGAGAGAATAAAGTTCCGATGTTGGGAATTTGTCTGGGAATGCAGATCATGACCATTGAATTTGCAAGAAATGTTCTTGGTCATTCAAAAGCCAACTCCATGGAATTTGATACTTCTACACCGGATCCTGTAATTTCTATCATGGAAGAGCAGAAAAATGTAGTAGACAAAGGAGGTACAATGCGTCTTGGAGCATGGAAATGTTCACTGAAAAATGCGTCTAAGCTATATGATATCTATGGAGCTAAAAATATTTCTGAAAGACACCGTCACCGTTATGAATTCAACAGTGATTATCTTCAGGAATTTGAAAAGAATGGTTTCCTTGCAACAGGGACAAACCCTGAAACCGGACTGGTAGAGGCTCTTGAAATGCCAGATCACCCGTTCTATGTAGGGGTGCAGTATCACCCGGAATATAAAAGTACAGTAGCAACGCCGCATCCTCTGTTCAGAGCTTTTGTGAAGGCTTGCGAAAAGAAATAAGGTAATACTATACCATAAACGTCTTATCATAAACTCAGGCTGATTATTCTCAGCTTGAGTTTATTATATAGTAACATGGTAATGCATAGAGTTTTGATAAAAAAACAGTATTTTTGTCAGCTCAAAAAGTAGCATATTGTGATACTTGGGTTAAATTTAAAATTTTAATATAAAATAAAATGCAAGAAAACAAGGGAATCGATAAAAGTCAGATGATCAGTTTTGCGGTTTTATGTCTGGTTCTTTTCGGATTCATGTTCTATTTCCAGAACAAGCAGTCGAAAGAAGAGCAGGTAAAAGCTCAGGAGCAGAAAATCGAGCAGGTAAAAAATGCTGTAAAACAGACTCAGGCCAATAATATCAATCCAAATGTAACTCCTAGTGCCATTCAGACCGCCAGTTTGAAGAACAAAGAACTGAATGTGGAATTCTCAAGCTTAGGAGGACAGGTTTCTAAAGTACAGCTTTCGGAGTACAAAGCATATGATCATAAAACGGATAAGGCAGATCTTCCGCTTTATCTGATTGATAAAAAGAACTCCAACTACGGTTTTCAGTTTAAAGATAAAACCGGAAAAGTAATCAATACTAAAGACTTAGTTTTTACACCGGCTGTTAATGGGAATGCTGTAACGATGACAGCAGATCTTAATGGAGCGGTTATTCAGTTTATCTATACACTACTTCCAAAATATACATTAGATTTTAAAGTAAGAACAAAAGGGCTTGCCGCTGTTACTTCTGATAACAAAGCAGACTTTATCTGGGATTACAGCGTAAGAAACTTAGAAAAGGGTAGAGCTCAGGAGCAGTCTCACTCTGAATTCTCATATGCTTTCAATAATTATAAAGACTATGATTATGACGGAAGAACGGAAATGAGTGAGGAAAAAGAAACCCTTAACTGGATTGGTGTAAAACAGCAGTTTTTCTCTTCTGTAATTGAAGCTAAAAACGGTTTCACGCAGAGTAAAGGGAATCAGGAAGCTATCGAAGAAGGTGAATATCTGAAGAAACTTAATTTTGAAGGATTCGTACAGATGACTGGAAGCGAGCTTAATCAGGATTTTACGTGGTACTTTATGCCACTTGATTTACCACTGTTAAAATCTTACGACAAAAACTTTGACGAAATCTTACCATTAGGATGGTCGTTTATCGGATGGATGAACCGTGGGTTCTTTATGCCAATGTACAACCTTATTGCAGGTTGGGGACTTACAGCAGGTTGGGTGATCTTCTTGATGACGATCATTGTAAAACTGATCTTATCACCAATTATGTATAAGCAGCATAAGCTAAGTGCGATGATGAAAGTGATTCGTCCGGAGATTGACGAGGTAAATGCTAAGCTAAAAGATGCAGATCCAATGAAGAAGCAGCAGGCTACCATGGAAATCTACCGAAAGGCGGGTGTGAATCAGATGGCGGGATGTCTTCCGGCATTGGTGCAGATTCCGATCTTCTATGCCTTATTCCGATTCTTCCCGAACTTTATTGATCTTAGAGGACAGGGATTCTGGTTTGCAAAAGATTTGACAGCTTATGATGATTTGATTAAACTACCATTTAAGATTCCTTTCTTAGGAGATCATTTAAGTGTTTTTGCATTAGCATGTACGATCGTAATCTTAATTTATACTGTAATGACTTCAGGAAATATGCAGCAGCCTCAACAGGAGGGAATGCCAAACATGAAAGTTTTGATGTATATCTTCCCGATTACATTCCTGTTCTTCCTGAATACATCAGCTTCAGGTCTTTCCTGGTATTATTTTGTATCGAATGCGATTAACATTTTAATTATCCTGGTTATTAAATACGTGATACTGGATGAAAAGAAAATCCATGCACAGATCCAGGCGAATAAAGAGAAACCAAAATCTGAAGGAAAGTTCCAGAAGAAAATGAGAGAGATGATGGAGAAAGCTCAGGATCAACAGAAGATTCAGGAGCAGCAGAGAAAAAAGAAATAAGAAAATAAATCTATAATAAAAAAGAGAAGCAAAATTTGCTTCTCTTTTTTATTTGTATCGAATTTTGATCGAAAGAAATGCTCTAATTAGTCATATTTTAATCTGAAGGATTGTCTGTGGTGTTTTGTGGGGCCATACTTTATAAGAGCTTGCTGATGTGCTTTTGTGGCATATCCGAAGTTGGTGTTCCAGCTGTATTCCGGGTGCTCTTTGTGGAGTTCGATCATTAATTTATCCCTGTAGTTTTTGGCAAGAATAGAAGCTGCTGCAATGGACAGAACTTTTGAGTCCCCTTTTATAATGCACTGATGAGGAATAAAATTATAAGGATGGAATTTATTTCCGTCGACTAAAATTAGCTCGGGTATTATCGTTAATTGATCCAGCGCCCTGTGCATAGCATGGATACTTGCATTAAGAATATTGTGCTCGTCTATAAACTCCGGAGGCAGCTCAGCAATAGCGTAATTTTTTACATTATCCTTAATATAGCTGTCCAGTTCCATTCTTGTTTTGAACGTTAACTTCTTTGAGTCATTGACAAGATTTTGCTGGAAACTGTCATCCAGAATAACTGCTGCGGCCACTACAGGTCCGCTAAGGCATCCTCTGCCCACTTCGTCACATCCTGCCTCAATGTAAAGATCTGTCCACTTTTGCAATAAATCCATATAATTATTTATATCATTTCATAAATGAGGTGTAAAATTAGTAAAAATTGCATTTTGAGGTGAAGTGTATTTTTTTTATATAAATATTGTGTTTAATAAATATATTGCTTCTTTTTAACACAATGGTTGTATAGTGTTAAATGGTAGTTGTTTTGATTGTTTTTAAATAATATGCTTTTTTAATTGATATATTTCTAAGTATTTAACTTATTGTTGCTTTCTTGTTTGTTAATTAAATATTTTTAACGAAATATTTGGTGATTTTAAGAAAGTTTCACATATTTGCAATCATAAAAAAAAATAATCAATTTAAATATGAAGAAATTAACTACAAGTGTTTTAGCGATAGTTCTTACCGCTTCCTTTGGGATGGTAAGCGCGCAAAATACACCAGGTGATACTTTACAGGTGAATGACATCCGTGAGATCGTTGTTACAGGTGCACTTGGTCTTAAGAAGAGACAGGATGCTGTGATTACCAGTAATAAAGTTATTGATAATAAGGAGCTTAATCAGGCCGTTAACCCTAATGCTGCCCAGGCATTAACAGGTAAAGTAGCAGGTTTACAAATTAACACAACAAGTAACTCTGTTAATAGCCAGGCAACGGTGACAATTAGAGGAGCGAGATCTATCTCAGGGAATAACCAAGCGCTAATTGTAATTGATGGAGCTATATCTACTCTAAGTATCTTTCAACAATTACCACCTGAAGTAGTTGAGAGTGTAAACGTCATCAAAGGTCAGCAAGGTTCTGCACTGTATGGTGAAAGAGGAAGTAATGGTGTAATTGTAGTTACAACTAAAAAAGGAACAAAATCTGAAAAAATACAATTCTCTCTAACATCTTCAATAGATGTATCTTCTGTTTATAAAACACCAATTCGTCAGCAACTTTATGGACAGGGTTGGACTGGTGAACCTACAGATTTCAGTAGTGTTGAATATGGTGGAGCAAACTGGGTACCATACGAAAACGGTAGCTGGGGGCCGGCATATAATGATCCTCAGATTGGAGGGCAGTTGTTAGTTGCAGGTATGCCTCAAGCAGATGGAAGTCTGATCTACAGTCCTTTCGCTGCAAGAAAAGATAATGCAGATAAATTCTTTAAAAATGGAGTTTTGATGCAGAATGGAATTTCCATGAATGTAGGAGGTAAAGATTCTTATTCCTTCTTATCATTCAACAGAGTGGAAAATGATTTCATGGTTGATGGAGATAAATTAAAAAGAAATACATTATTCTATAAAGGTGGTAAACAACTAGGAAAACTTAGAATTGATGCTACTTTCAACTTTATTGATCAGAATACTTCTCAGTCAGGAGCAAACCTTTTCGGACAGCTTATTCAGACTCCTACCAACATTGATGTTAGAAGATATGCTAACTCTGGTATGGATGGACACTGGACGGCTTTTGCCCGTAGCCCATATTGGTTAAGAGATCATCAGCGTAATGATAATAATACAACAACATTCAACGGTATTATTTCTTTAGGGTATGAGTTCAACAAAAACATCAGCTTGACATATACTGGAAATATGTCCACAATCTCTAGTGTAATTGAAACTCATACAGACGCATATGGAGCAAAAGAAGCCAGAATGTATTCTGGTACAGGTACACCTTATGATGGGACTACATATTTAGATTATGGTGGTACCGCTATTGTATCTGCTTATAATAAATCTGTAAATAAAATCTGGAGATATTATGGAGACTTAATGTTAAATTTCGATTATGATTTAACTGATGACATTAACTTTAAGCTTAATTTAGGTAATAACATTCAGGATACAAAAGAGGATTATGCACAAGTTGGCGGAACCAATCTACAGATTCCGGGATGGTATAATGTTCAGAATGTACTGAACTCTACACCTTGGTATAACCTTAACAATGGAAAACTTAGAAAAAGAAATGTTGCTTGGTTCTCTAACTTAGATTTAGGATACAAAGATTACCTTTTCTTAAATGCAACGTACAGATACGAGCAGTCATCAGCTTTAAGTATTCGTGAAACACCGCTTGTAGGAGAGGGAGACAGACCATTAAGAAATGAAGGTTATTCTTACTACTCGGTTGGGGCTTCATTTATTCCTACAAAAGCGTTTAAGAATATCACCGAAGGAGGTATTCTTACTTACGCAAAAGTAAGTGGAGGATTTACAAGAACAGGTAACTCTGTTTTAGATGCTTATGCAGTGGATGAGGTGGGTGTTTTCCCAACAGGTTTCCCTTTCGGAACACTTTCATCTTACATCATTAATACAACTCCGGTTTCTCAGGACATCAAGCCTGAATTTAACAATACATTGGAAGCCAACTTAAGTTTAGGATTCTTAAAAGATAGAATTACTTTTGATGGATCAGTTTATCAGGTTAAAACTGATGGTTTGATTACCAGAAGTGGCGTATCTAATGCTACTGGTTTCAATACTGTATTGGATAATGCAGGATCTATGAGAAACAGAGGTTTCGAATTGGAATTGGGTGTAACTCCTTTTAAATCTAAAGACTTTGAATGGAACCTAAAAGGGTCTTATGCAACATATAAATCTGTTGTTACAAGTTTGGATAATGGAGCTTTATCTGTACCTAGAGGAGCTGCAGGACAAGGTATTCCAGCAGGTTTTTATGCAGTTTTAGGTGAAAGTGCAAACTCTCTTATGGGTACTGCATATCAAAGAGATCCTGAAGGCAGAATTATAGTAGATGATTTAGGTATACCATTAGTAAGTAGCCAGTATAAACTGTTAGGAAAGTTAGATCCGGACTATATTTTAGCATTCAGTACGTCTGTTAGAGTGAAAGGGTTTACAATCAGTGCTGTTGCAGATTACAGAACTGGAAACAGTTTTATTTCTGAAACTAAAGCACTAATGTCATACGTAGGAACACTTGAAAAACAAGCTGACTTTAACCGTGCGAATGGATATGTTGTGCCAAATTCTGTTCAGAATACAGGGACAGCAGCCAATCCAATATATGTTACCAACACCACAACAGTAGGTGATGATCCAACTTATGCAGGGACTGTAAATTATTTTACAACCAACTATGGAAGTGATATTGCAGAAGAGTTTGTAGTAGATGGTACAGCACTGAAGGTGAGAGAAATTGCTGTAAGTTATGCTATTCCAAAATCAGTATTGTCAAACACTTTCATTAACAGTATGAGTATTGGTGTGTATGCAAGAAATCCTTTTGTAATCTATGCAAAAGATAACAGAAATTTTGGTGATCCGGAAATGCAGACTGGAGCTAGTTTAGCGACAAGCCAGTATCCTACCGCTAGAAATTTCGGTTTCAATTTTAACATAACTTTCTAAAATTCTAAAAATGAATAAATTAAAATATATAATTTCGTCCGTTATAGTGGCGGCTTCATTAACATCTTGTAATGATTACCTGGATATTAATGAAAACCCAAACTCTATCCATGCAGAGAATATTACGCCTGAGCTCATATTGCCAGGTGCTATGGCACAGTCTTACAGAGCACAGGCAGGAGATATGATGCAGTTTGGTAATTTAATGATGAACTCTTGGGCTGGAGATGTATACCATTACGGTGGATTATACCCAAATGAATTTTCACTTTCAGCTGTCAATAGCCAATTTTATGATGGAATTTGGGATAACATCTACCAAAATGTTAACAATTTTGTTGTAATTGAAAAGTATCCAAACGGAAATCATGCCCAGGATAAATATGTTGCAATGGCTAAAGTGATGAAAGCTTTTTATATGCAGTATATTGTAGACTTATATGGAAATGCTCCTTATACAGAGGCATTTAAAGGTCAGAACAATCTTGCTCCGAAATATGATAAGGATGTTGATATTTACAAATCACTTATTACCAATTTGGATGAAGCAGTTGCTTTAATAGATTTAGATGATGAAGCTGCAGTGGATCCTGCGGGTAAGGACATCATTTTTGGAGGTGATATGGCTAAATGGAAAGCTTTTGCATATACAGTTAAACTTAGATTCCTGTTAAGAATGTCAAATGTTACCGGTGATCTTGCTACTTACCGTAATGCTCAGTTGTCTGCATTAAGTACTGCATCTGGTATGGGTACAGGTTTAATGACAACAGATGTTATTGAAAAACCGGGTTATTCAAGTTCTGATAATGATAAACTGAATCCATTTGCATTCAATTATTTTTATAATACAACACCTGCTGAGGTTCAAAATCATATCGTAATTACGTCCTCAGAACATTTGGCGATTGCTTTGAATGGAAACGTTGAAGCTAATACCACTGCAGAATACCAGAAATTCAACGGAGTTGTAGATCCTCGTAGATTTAGATTATTTACTAACGTTAACTATAATGGTGTACAAAAGGTAAAAGGGGTGAGACAGGGTGCTACTTCAGGTCAGCCTGGGGCTCCTACAGATAATCAGTCGGTTTCAAAATTAGCAGGTGGAAATCTGGCAGGAAGTGGAACTTTTGCTAATGCTGGACAGCTACTGACTTTAGCGAATGCGAGAGGAGGTGTGGTAATGTCGCTTGCGGAGATAAAGCTTTTATTGGCTGAGGCTTCTTTAAGATATCCTGCATTATTTACTGGTGGACAGACTGCCTTTAATGCTGCAATTTCTGCTTCTGCAACTTGGCTTGGTGTTACAGCAGCAAATACAAACAACTATCTTACACTTATTGCTGCGAAACCAGGTTTAGGTTGGACTGGGACAGATGCTCAAAAATTGGAGGCTATTATGACTCAAAAATGGCTGGCGCTTACCAATGTAAACCCGACAGAGATGTATATTGAATATAACAGAACTAACCTTCCTTATAACCCGGTTGCTGTAAATGCAGTAAAACCTAGAAGACCTTACAGATTAGTTTATCCTAATTCTGAGTTTGCTACCAATTCAGCAAACGTACCAAATATCGGAAGTGATGTTGTATTTACTAAAAACCAATACACTCCTTTCTGGAACCAAAATTAATTCAACAATTTTGAATATATTTAAAGACCGCCTTTAGGCGGTTTTTTTTGTTTTATGACTTCATAGCTCGCGTTTTAAGGTGAATAATATAATATGCATAGCATTGTTGTTTTTTAAATGATATTTTATATTTTTCATTTTGATGTGATTAATTGTTTTGATAATCAATATGTTATTTGATTTTTTTGGATATTTTATATAGAGAATATCAATTGAAATAATGTTGTAGTTTTCCGAAAAAAAATATTGTTAAAATGATTTGTTTTTGTTAATTGACTTGTTTTTAACTTAATTTAATAATTTTTTTTATATAAATTTTGAAAAATTATGAATATTTGATATTTTTTTTAAATTTTGCTTTGTGATTTTAAGAAAGTTTTACAAATTTGTACAGTCACAAAATTAAAATTTGATATGAAGAAACTAACAGCAAGTCTGCTTGTTTTGGTATTGTCATCATCTATCGCTGTTGCACATGCCCAGCAAAAGAATGATACCATCAAAACAAAAGAAATTGAGGGGGTAGTAGTAACTGCACTCGGAATTAAAAGAGAGAAGAAATCTTTGGGATATGCTTCTCAGGAAATTAAGGCAAGTGCTCTTTCTGATGGAACAACAAATACCGGAAATATCGGAGCCCAATTATCAGGTAAAGTAGCTGGTCTTAATGTTACAACAAATAACAATTTTGGTGGTTCAGCAAACTTACTCATTAGAGGCGTAAAATCATTAGGAGGAGGAAATCCATTGATTGTAATTGATGGATCACCGGTCAATAACACGTATACCCAGGAAAAAAATGTAGATTATGGAAATGCTCTGTCTGATATTAACCAGGAAGATATAGAATCAATTAACGTCCTGAAAGGTGCAGCAGCATCCGCATTATACGGGGAAAGGGGGTTAAACGGTGTTATTGTTATTACTACTAAAAACGGAAAAGGAAAAGACGATGGATCTTGGGGAGTTACTTTATCATCCTCAATAAATGTTGGTTTTGTTGATAAATCAACATTTCCGGAATATCAGACAAGATATGGAGCTGGATATTCTCAAAAATTTGGTACGCAAGGACCGGGTGGGCTGAATAATGCGAATTTTGGAGCAGATGCATCATGGGGACCAAAATTTGATCCAAATTTATTAGTATACCAATGGGATTCTTTTGATCCGACATCTCCCAATTATGGTAAAGCAACACCCTGGGTAGCTGCTAAAAATGGACCTATTACATTTTTCAATAACCCAACTACTTATAATAACACTGTAACTTTAGAAAAAGGAGAAAAAGGAAAAAATATTAGCTTTACCTATGATAATATGATGATGGATGGTCTTATGCCTAATTCTCATATCAATAAGAATACTTTCTCCTTAAAAGTTAATTATGATCTGACTTCTAAATTACATACTTCTTTCTATTCTACAATGACTTTACAGGATACAAAAGGACGTAGTGTGACAGGTTATAATGATAATACAATGAGTAATTTCAGACAGTGGTGGCAAACTAACGTGGATATGGCTGAGCTAGAAAGAGCTTATTTTACTAATGTTAATCCTGCTATTGCCAGTGCGGTAAATAACTACGGAAATGTTAGCTGGAACAGGAAATCTGCAGGTAATGGAGCGCCTGCATATTGGAATAACCCTTATTTCCAAGCATATCAGAATTATACAACTGATAGAAGAAACAGAAATTTTTCCTATGCACAGGTAACCTATGATTTACTGGATAATATTTCTGTTACTGGGAAAGTTTCTTATGACAGATCTAATCTTTTTGCTGAAAACAGATTAGCAGTAGGTTCTATAGCGCAAGCGTTTGGTCAGTCAGGAAATGATGTTTCTTCCGGGTATGCAAGACGTGATGTACTAAGAACGGAGACCAACTATGATTTAATGGCCAATTATAAATTTAACATTACTGATGACATCAACGTTTCTGGAGTTTTAGGTGGAAACATAAGACGAAATTATTTTAATTCTGTTTTCGGTTCCACAGAAGGAGGATTGGTAGTTCCAGGGTTTTATGCTTTGTCAAACTCTAAAAAATCACCTTTGGCATCGGATGAAAATGAATTTACTACACAAACAAATTCAGGATACATAACGGCTTCGTTCGATTTCTTTAAAAAATTCTATATAGATGGGACTTGGAGAGTAGACCAAAGTTCAACATTACCAGCTGGTAATAACGTATATAACTATCCTTCAGTAACGACCTCTATCATTATGTCAGAAATTTTGGATACTAAAAGTTGGATGAATTTCTGGAAATTAAGAGCAAACTATGCTGAAGTGGGAGGTACAGCAGACCCGTATATGCTAACTAACAACTACAGATCTGCAGGTATTTTATCGACTGTAGGTATATATAATTCAATACTGAATCAAGCTGACCCTAACTTAAAGCCCCAAAGATCTAAAGAATTTGAAGTAGGTACAGAAGCTCATTTCTTAAAAGATAGAATTACAGTTGATTTTGCTTATTATAAAACAAAAACTATTGATCAGATCATTACGCTTCCTGTATCCTCAGGAACAGGATATACAGGTAAAGTGATCAATGCAGGAAGAATAGATAATACCGGATTTGAAGTACAGCTAGGCTTGGTTCCTATAAAATCAAAAGATTTTACATGGAATATTGATGCTAACTGGTCTAAAAATAAAAACGAGGTTATGAGTTTATACCCTGGAATTACCAATCTTTTATTGAATAGCTTCCAGGGTGGAGTTTCTCTGAATGCAAGAGTTGGTGAAGCATGGGGTACGCTAATTGGTGGAGATTATGTTTATTTGAATGGACAAAGAGTTATTGACCCTACAACAGGTATTTACCAAATTAAGGCAAACCAAATTATTGGTAATACAACTCCTGACTGGATTGGGGGTATAAGAAATAGCTTTAGTTATAAAGGCTTCTCGTTAAGTTTCTTAATTGATATGCGTAAAGGTGGGGATATCTTCTCTACAGATATGTATTACGGTATGGATACAGGACTTTACAAAGAAACTGCTATCGGAGACTATAGAGATAAAGATGTTATACTTCCAGGAGTTTTGCCAGATGGTTCTCCTAACAATATTGCGTTGTCACAATTTACAACAGGAAGTAATTACGGATATGAGACTCAGCCGGCAAAAGAATTTGTTTATGATGGATCATTTATCAAATTAAGAGAGGCCAGTATTGGGTATATGCTTCCTAAATCTTTATTGGCAGGAACAAAAATCTATGACGCGAAAATTTCTATTGTTGGTAGAAACTTATGGATTATTCACAAAAATCTACCATATGCTGATCCTGAAGCTATGATTGGTGGAGGAATCAATTCTTATGGGTGGTCAATTGGATCAATGCCAACGACAAGAGATATAGGAGTAAATGTTACATTCAAATTTTAAAAAATCAACAATGAAAAATATATTAAAAACAGCCTTAACTGGTATACTTATATCGGCAAGTTTGGTATCATGTCAAAGTGATATGACCTCGCTGAATGAAGATCCGAAGCATCCATCGACGCTACCGTCAGAAAATTTACTGGCAACTGCATTATTTCAGTCTTCTTATTATATGGATAATCCCAGCGTGAATTTTAACAATTATCGTTTTTTCACACAGCAATGGGCAGAAGGTCAGTATCCACAGGAGACTCAGTATGATTTGGTGACGAGAAACCAGCCTAGGAATCATTTTAACAGAATGTATGTATACAGTCTGAATAATATTAGACAGGCTAAAGAAAATCTAAAAAAGGAAGTAGAAACTGAAGATATTCGTACTAATAAATTAGCAACTTTAGAAATTGAAGAAATTTTCATTTGGGAAAATCTGGTGGATACTTTTGGTGACGTTCCTTATTCCGAGGCGTTTAAACCAAATGAAATTTTAACACCAAAATATGATGATGCTAAAACAATCTATATTGATTTAATTAAAAGGATTGATGCTGCTATTGCAACTATAAAACCTTCAGTTAAAGGGTATGCTCCAATTACTGGAGACTATTCCGGGGATTTGGTATATTCCGGAAATATGCCCAAGTGGATAAAATTTGCAAATTCTGTTAAATTAAGATTAGGGATAAACTTAGCTGATGTTGATCCTACATTGGCAAAAGCAACGGTTGAGTCAGCCATCGCAGGAGGAGTTATTGCTTCTGAAGAGGATGCCTATAAATTTAAATATGATGGAAACACATTCTCAAATCCTGTTTTTGATAACTTAGTAGCTTCAAACAGAGACGATTTTGTTCCTAGTGAAATAGTGATCAATACCATGAATAGCTTGTCAGATCCACGAATGGAAAAATGGTTTACAAAAGTTGGGGAAATCTATAAAGGAGGAGTTTTTGGTGAATTGAATGATCCATATTCTGATTTTTCTCACTTAAACAACTATTTTAGATCCTCAACAACAGCTTCAAACTTATTAAGTTATACAGAAGTGAATTTTCTTAAAGCCGAAGCGGCAGCAAGAGGATATACTGCTGGTGGCACAGCTGTAGATCTTTACGCTACTGCAGTTACTTCATCTATGAAAGAAAATGGAGTTGCAGATGCTGCTATTGATGCCTATTTAGCTGCCAATCCTTATAATGCAGTTAACTGGAAACAGTCTATCGGAGTTCAGGCCTGGATTGCTATGTTCAACAAAGGATTTGCCTGCTGGAATTTTACAAGACGTTTGGATAATCCAACTCTTGTGAATCCTCCAAAATCTAACCTGTCTTCTGTACCATACAGAATGCCTTATTCAGATCAGGAATATGTATTGAATGGAGCTAACGTTAATGCAGCAGCCAGTAAAATTGGAGGTGATAAAGCCACTACAAAATTATTCTGGGATAAATTTTAATCTATCGGCTAAAAATTATAGCTTAGCTAAAGTAAATATTTAAATATGAAATTTTTTTTTGGAATTTGTCTTTTTATGACTGTTATCTCATGTTCAGGTAATGACGACAATGAGAATACACCTGTGGAAAGTGTAAGTATCAATGGTAGCTGGAAACCTTATAAATATGAATTCAGGGGAAAAAGCATTCTCTTAAATGACTGTGATAAAAAAGGGGAAATATCAATAAACTCTGATTTTTCCGGTACTTATGAGAGATATGCACTTTCTTCTACCGGTAGTTGTGATCATATTGATTCTTTCGGTGGTAAATGGTCTTATGACAATAGCAGTCTTACAATAACTTATAATGAGGCAGGTACTGTTAAAACATTAAAAAAGACAGTTCAGTCATTCACTAATGTTGAGTTAAGAATTTCGGATAATTCCAAAGACTTAGACGATACGCCCGGGAATGACATGGCAACCTTAGTTTTTGTTAAACAATGATATTCTTATATAAACCGCCTTCGGGCGGTTTTTTTATTTCCGTATATTTGTACTTTAAAATTTTGAGAAGAAAAGACTATTCCCCATAGTCTTAAAAAAAGTAATAGATACACATGAATATTAAAGATATCATAGAGAAGAAACTTTCGGAGGTGATTTTAAATGTATTTCAATTGAAAGACATCAATCTGGAAGTTCAGGAAAATAAAACGGAATTTGAAGGCGACTTTACCATTGTTACATTTCCATTGGTAAAACAGCTGAAAAAAAATCCGGAAAATATTGGCGTTGAATTGGGAGGAGCTTTGACGGAGTACTCTGATCTGTTCGAAAGCTTCAATGTAGTAAAAGGTTTCCTTAATGTTAAGGTAAAAAACCAGTTGTTTGTGGATAACTTCAGATCTGTGAGCAACGATTTCGATACTATAGAAAAGAAAAATTCTACAGTAATGGTGGAATATTCTTCCCCGAACACCAATAAACCGCTTCACCTTGGACACGTTAGAAATAACTTATTAGGATTTTCCGTAGCGCAGATTCTTAAGGAGGCGGGCTATGATGTGATCAAGTCTCAAATCATCAATGACAGAGGAATTCATATTTGTAAGTCAATGTTGGCTTGGGAAAAATTTGGAAAAGGCGAAACTCCGGAGTCAACGAATACAAAAGGCGATAAATTTGTAGGAAACTATTATGTAGAGTTTGATAAAAACTACAAAACAGAAATTGCAGAACTTGTTGCACAGGGTTCAACAGAAGATCAGGCTAAAAAAGATGCTCCATTGATCAAAGAAGCTCAAAAAATGCTTTTAGATTGGGAGAATGGCGATGAGACGGTAAGAAATCTCTGGAACGAAATGAACTCATGGGTTTATAAAGGTTTCAACGAAACTTACCAAAGATTAGGAGTGAATTTTGATCAGGTTCAATACGAAAGCAATACGTATATTTTGGGAAAAGATCTGATCCAGGAAGGACTGGACAAAGGCATTCTTTATCAGAAAGAAGACGGTTCGGTTTGGTGTGATCTTACAGATGAAGGTTTAGATCAAAAATTATTGTTGCGTTCAGATGGAACTTCTGTGTATATGACTCAGGATTTAGGAACGGCTGTTGAGCGTTTTAAAGAAAATAACATTCAGAAATTAATTTATACCGTAGGAAACGAGCAGGATTATCACTTCCAGGTTTTATTTAAAATTCTGAAAAAACTGGGA
Source organism: Chryseobacterium sp. JM1 (assembly GCF_000737715.1). Classification (GTDB taxonomy): domain Bacteria; phylum Bacteroidota; class Bacteroidia; order Flavobacteriales; family Weeksellaceae; genus Chryseobacterium. The sequence goes on from NZ_JPRN01000001.1 coordinate 338,037, forward strand.
TATGAGTGGGCAGATCAGCTATTCCATCTTTCTTACGGAATGGTAGAACTTCCGAACGGAAAAATGAAATCCCGTGAAGGAACTGTTGTAGATGCCGATGAATTGATGCAGGAAATGCACGATATGGCAAAAGCTAAATCTGAAGAACTGGGTAAATTAGAAAACTTTACCGAAGAAGAGAAAAGCATAAACTACGAAAGTGTAGGAATAGGAGCATTAAAATACTTCATGCTAAAAGTTGATCCAAAGAAAAAAATGCTATTCAATCCTGAAGAGAGTATTGATTTTAATGGAAATACAGGGCCTTTCATTCAATACACTTTTGCGCGTATTCAATCTTTGTTGGCTAAAGCTAATTTTGAACAAAAAGAAATTGCTGAAATTGAATTAAGCCAGTCTGAAAAAGAATTAATCATGCAATTGGCCAATTTCAAAACAGTGGTAGCGAAGTCTGCGGAAGTATTAAGTCCAGCTTTGGTCGCGAATTATGTGTATGATTTGGTTAAAACATACAATTCTTTCTATCAAAGCAATCCGATCTTAAATCAGGAAGATAAAAACGTAACCCAATTCCGTTTAAATCTATCAGATATAACAGCAAAAACAATACAAAAATCATTAAAGTTACTGGGAATAGGAACAGTAAACAGAATGTAAAAATAAAGCCTCCTGAATTTTTTGGGAGGCTATTTTTTTTATAATGTAAAATGTAAAATGTAAAATGTAAAATGTAAAATGTAAAATGTATTAATGATAAACAACTTATTAATACTACAGAATCTCGCAACGTGTGCTCCGAAACGCTCAACTCTCTCCCAACTCATTCTTCTTTGCACTATCTCTGTACATCTTCGCCGCACTCCATTTTGCATGCTTGGAAAGAACGACTTTGTAGCCTTTTTTGTAATTGTACACTTTAGTAAATTCCGCTCCGAAAAAGATCAGCATACAGGAATAATTAATCCACATCATAATTAAAATAACGGTTCCTGCCGCTCCGAAAGTAGAGGTAGGTTTGAAATTACCGAAATACAGACTCAATAAAAATTTACCCAATGTAAATAAAATGGTAGTCAGTAAAGCGCCTTTCCATACAGGTTTCCAGCTGATTTTTACATCAGGAAGCACTTTAAACATGAGTGCAAACAAGAGCATAACCAGACCAAAACCGATGGCAAAATTCACGAGCTCTACAAGCATATACGTTTCAAGACCAAAATAATTGGTGATCCAGTTATTGAACAGACTGATCATGGAAGATAAAATCATTGTGATCATCAGTAAGAAACCTAAAATAAGAATCATTCCCAATGAATTCGCGCGGTCCAGAAGAAATTTGATTAATGCTTTTTTAGGGGCAGCTTCCACATCCCAAAGCGTATTTAGAGTATGCTGCAACTGAAAAAACAAAGTAGTAGAACCGAAAACCAAAGATCCGATTCCAACAGTTTTCATGAAAACATTCTGCTTATCAATAAGGGCTCCGGCAATCATTCCTTCGATGCTTTTCGCCACATCAGCTCCCATTAATCCGCCGATCTGATTACTGATTTCTCCACGAATGGCTTCCTCACCAAAGAAATTGCCGGCGATCCAGATAATGATGATCAATAATCCCGGGATGGAAAAGATCGCATAATAGGCTAAACTTGCCGAATCTTTTGATGCGGAAGAATTGTTCCATTCGTCGAAAGTCTCTTTTAAAGTCTCCCAGAAAAATTTGATATTGTTGATCATATTAGAAAGGATATCCGATGGCTATATTTAAAATTAAATTATCTTTTCTCCATTGTGAATCTCCGAAGTTGATCCTGTTAAATGCCCATCGGTCTCCTTTTTCATAATAAGGAACACGTAGTGGCATCGCAAGATCCAGCCTCAAAATTAAGATAGAGAAATCAAGTCTTAGACCAACTCCGGCTCCGACTGCAACTTCACTTAAAAATTCCTTAGAAAATTTGGCGCCCGGTCTTTGGGTATCTTCATTAATTAACCAGACATTTCCTGCATCTGCGAAGACCGCCACATTTAAAAATTTATAAAGATTAGCACGGTATTCTGCATTAAGTTCCAGCTTAATATCTCCGGACTGGTCAAAATAATAACCGGATTTAATGGTTCTCGGGTCAAAACTTCCCGGACCTAATGTTCTCGCCCGAAATGCTCTGATACTGTTGCTTCCTCCTGAAAAGAACTGCTTGGAGAAAGGAATATTCTCCGAATTCCCGTAAGGATAAGCGATTCCACCTATAAATCGGGTGGCTAAAGATGTTTTTTCTGTAAATTTATGATAAAGCCTGAAGTCGTTTTCCATTTTAGCATACTGGCTGAAAGAGATTCCGAAAATCTTTTTTTCTTTTCCTTTTTCAACATTGGCACCAGTTACCAAACCTGTAATGTTTCCTGCCAAATCCAGGGTTCCTTTATAGTAAATGGTCGTCGGCTTGGAAAGCATTGTATTCGTATAGGTATAAGAATAGGTCGGGCCAAAAATAAGCTGCTTTTGAACAACCCTTTGCATAGCATCACTATTAGCCGATATAGAGTCATATAAAGCGGTAACCTTAGCAGGTGAAACCAATGTCACGTCCAATACCTTCAGATCATGCTCCTTTCTTACATTTTCCTTCCATAAATAACCAAATGATGCACTGAATGTATTAAGCGTATAATACTCGGTGCGGTTCTGGAATTCAAATCCTAAATTGATATTTGTTCTCGGAACAAATGCACTTGAAGAATTGAATCTGAAAGGAGCTACGATCCTTGGAATGGAAAGCTGTACGGTTGATCCTGCACGAAATAGATTTTTTGCATTTTCCTGACCTCCCATCTGGAAATCAAATGCACCGTAAATAGCTGCTTTAAACTGTTCGGCTCCTCTGAAAAAGTTTCTGTGCGTCCAGTTTAAATTCAATTCACTACCGGCATAATTCGCAGAATTGGTTCTTCCCAATGCTTCCAGCCTCAGCGACTGAATTTGTCTTGGGGTCAGTAAATAATACGCATCAAACTGATGTTTTAATGAATCTGAAACTATAAATTCATTTTTTACGAATTTAAAAACACCTAAACTGATCAAACGGTTAAGCGTAAGATTGTGATTAGAGCGGTTATACAGATCTCCTTTTTTAAAGTACAAAGCTCTGTCGAAGATCTTTGGTTTAAATTTATGCTGCGGATCAATCACATAAATATCATCATAAGCATATTTGGAAAGCGAATCAGGATTCATCGGAACGTTATACTTGCCTCTTTTTACATCCTGAATATTATAATTCGGGAAAACAATCACCTTGTCAATGCTGAACTGATCAGTCGCCAGATCCGGGGTGTCTTCTTTTAATTTTACGTTAAGCTCAACCTTATGACTTTTGCTTACAGTACTGTCCGCCTGAACAATAATATTGTCCGGACTGAAATAATAGAATCCTCTTTCTTTTAACCCATTATCTATCCTTTCTCTTTCATTTTTAATCACATCGAGATCAAAAGGTTTTCCGGATTTAAGAAGCGTTTTATTGGCCAGACTTTGGATTTCTTTATTAACCAGTGAAGAATCCTGCTGAAATTTAACATTGCTCACCAGATATCTTGCGCCGGGTCTTAAGGTGTAAATAACCTGTGCTTTCTTATTTTTGGAAACCGTATCATAAGTCGCTTTTGCATTAAAATAGCCTTTGTTTTCAGAATAGTTTTCAATAATCTTTCTGTTAAACTCACGGTCTACATCTCCCAGTAATACAGGTTTTTCACCTACTTTATATTTTAGCCAGTAATTAAAACCTTTATCTTTTTTAGGTTCTTTGGCGATATTGTAGAAATATAATTTCGGACGGAGACCTAATAAAGTTGAATTGGGTTTAGGAACTAAATTCTCCTCCAATGCAGCCTTAAGTTCTTTTTTCTCCTTCTTCGAAAGACTGTCGTTTTCTATTTTCACTTCCCCGCCGGTATACAGCATCTGTCCCTGCTTCAGATATTTCGTATTGCTGCAGGAAAGACTAGCTGCGGTAAGGCCCGAAGCGAACAGATATTTACAATATAGATTAAGTCTGCTTTTCATTATTTAAATTCTACCACTTGGTTATTTTTGTTTTCTTTTTTGCGTCTCTCTTTTTGTTTTTTCTGGAAAATTTCACGGAATTTATCATAGTCTAAAGTGATGATAAAACCTACCCCAGTTTCTATGATCTGCCCCTGAAGAGCCACCTGATATTCATCCTTACGATACGCTCTAAGCATATACCTTCCGTCTTTTGAAAGGCTGTAATCCACCGTGACATTTCCCGCAATATTCGTTGTGCTTTCGTTTTGTCGTGCTTCACCTTCCAGGGCAAAATTACTTCCCACGGAAACTTTCAGACGGTCATTCAGTAATTTTTTACTTACCCCAACATTCAGATCCGTTCTTGTGTTTTTCTTCCCGCTTGAATAATCTTCAGAAGAATCAAGGCCTAGATCTATATCCACTCCTTTAATTAAGCCCGAAGCAAGATTGTTCAGCTGTTGCGAAAGAATTTTACTCACACTTTGTCTGGCCATCATTTCAGCAGACATTCCCGCACCGGATTCAAAAGGATTTTCCCCAATGAAACGGTTCAGTAAAAGAAGCGCAAAAACCTGCTTATTCATTTCAGATTCCTGAGTTCTCAGCTGGGTTAGCTTTTGATCAACAATATCTTTTACCGTAGAGGAGATGGCATTATTTTTTTCGTCCGTCGTGATATCAAAACTGATCTGTGGTTTCAGAAGTTCACCTTTCATTTTTAGTAAAGTATTGAAAGGAATTCTCTGTTTAAACTGATTCAGTATGGAAGCATCTTCACCACTCACTTGCTGCTCAACGAGATCAATAGGTGGGGCTTCCGTTTTATACACAGCGGTGATATCCATAATGGCGGCAGTCGGTTCACCGGTCCACGTAATGGTACTTCCTTTCTGGATATCAAATTTACGTTTCAGAAGACTTACGGAAAGTTCATAGGAACCTTTTTCCACTTCATAAACTCCTACAAGCGTTGTTTTTCCTGAAGGATCAATTCCGCCCGTTAGTTCTGCTTCACCCTGAAGTTTTACAAAATCTCCGTTAGCTTTATCAATCACAATGGACATTTTAGCTTCCTTACTCACTTCAATATTCACACTCACATCCATTCCTTTGATGCGGCTTTGGGCTTTCAGAGAATCGGCTTTAACGGTTTTATTTAAAACCACCTGATCCTGATCAATGAACTCGACAATTCCGTCTCTTTCCTGTACAGAAGGGCTTGATTGTGGAAGGACAAAAGTGAAATCAGTGTCATCAGAAACGGCCAGTCTGCCGTCCACTTTCGGAAGATCCAGGTTTCCGCGGATATGAAGTCCTGCATCAATCGCAAGAATTCCATACATCATCGCGTCATTTGATTTTTCTGAATTCACGACTTTGAAATCTTTGGCATTCACATCAAGATTGAATGCGAAATCCCTGTACGTCTGCGTAAGAACCTGTCCGTTGATGACAAGAGAATTTCCATCCTTATCGTTGATTTTAAACTTATTAAATTCTATACCGCGGTTCGTAAAGTCAATTTCATCATTCAGTTTTCTGAAATCACTGCCGGTTTTGGCAATTTCCAGCCCTGCATCATTGAACTTTACTTTACCTAAAATATTCGGTTTTTCTGTATTTCCGGTGATCTTTAAATTCCCTGAAATATAGCCTTCCGTATTTGTTATCGCATTCATGGAGAATCCCTGAACACTCTTCATCTGAAGCTTGTTGATCGCCATATTCAGATCAAATGTACTTGAAGAAGTATTGTAGTCCCCAAGAATTTTCACATCGTTATCATTGCCGGATAGGGCAACATCAGCATTTAAAATATTCGGTGAAGAATTATTCACTTTGACCGCCAGATTTCCAACCGCATTTCCGTACACGATGAGATCCGTAATATTAAGGTCTGAAGTGAAGGTCATATTTTTCGTTACGTCACGAAGCTGAGCCGTTCCGTTGATTGTTCCTTTAGCCAGAACCGTATCTTTTTTAATCAGTTCGGTAATGGTTTCGATTTTAAAATCTTTCAGGGCAACATTCAGCGGGCTGGCTGGACTTTCGGTTTCAGACTGAAGCGAAATCTGACTTCCTCCATTGGACAAAACAAAATTATCTGCTAAAATCCCTTTGCTGCTGATCTGGATCTTATTGTTTTCAGCAACATTCCAGTCCGAATAATTAAGTTTTAAACCATCAGGGTTCAGAGATATTTCTGTAATATCATTCAGCGATTTGGCCTTTCCTGCAATAAGGAACTGCGTAGCATCTTTGTCGTCTTTGGTGGTAATATTATAATTGATGGTATTATCAGCCACATCTCCGGTCACCGCGATTTTTTTCAGGGTGAAACTGGAACTTTTTAAAGATCCGGCATTGAGACTGTACTGTAACGCCTGATTTTCATTGGTTACTTTTAACGCTACATTTTCCAGCGAATTTTCACCATATAATAATTGTGGGATCTGCCCGTCTATTTCAATTTTTTGAGAATCAGCATCATAATTTCCGGCTAAATTGATCGTTTCAAAAGTTTTCAGTTCCGGAACAAATTTCCTGATCAGATCATCATTTTTGATCTTGGCATTGAAGGTGAAAAACTGGCCCGGATCAATTTTTTGTCCTTTAGCCGGCTTCTGGAACTGATAATACTGATTGATCGTCTGCGTTAATGCACCAAAGATCTGGGTCAGCTTATATTTTCCTTTTAATGAAACATCAGCAATCTGAGAATTGAAAATGATCTGCGTGGAATCCTGTGTAGAAGACGCTTTCAGATTAACTTCCTGTACCGGATAAACTTCTTTGGTGTCGGAAAACGCAAAATCTTTTAAGTTTAAATACCCGTTCAGAGCATCCGGATCAAGGCTTGAAAAATCTCCGTCGATCTTTCCTGCGATAATCATCGGCTTTTCATAGAATCCAAGTTTATTCACATCAAGTTTGATCACTTCACCATTGATTTTCACGGTAGGATTTTTTTCACTGTAAACTCCCGAAGCTATTAAATTCAGATTCGCATTCGGATCTTTTGAATTTAAAACGATATTATAAACACCTCTGTTAATTTTACCCGTCAGATCCATATTCTGGTAACGGTATCCTTTATAAACAGCTGATGCTACATGACCTTTAAGATCTGCTTTTGCATGTTTAAAATCAAAGCTTTCACCTTTTGCAGAAATCTGAGCGGTAACGGCTCCAACATCCTTATTCTTAATAATCTTTCCAACCTGAATCGCCTGAAGATTAGCTTTTACATCATATAGTTCGCGGTTTTTTCTGCTCATATCCACATCTGCCACAATAGCAGCGTTTCCAAGAGTAGAGTAGAGGTTCAGGTCTGCCTTTACCAACTTTGTAGTTCCTTTTGCACTTCCCTTGATACTGAAATGAGAAGGCAGGGAAATATTGGATGGAATGGTGTTTTTCGGAACCAGATTGTAAACCGTTTTAGCTTCTGCTGAAAATTCTCCGATCCTGAGATCATAGGACAGATTTTCAGGTTTCATCGCGTTTTTGATTCTTCCTGATGCAGCCACTCTCAACTGGTCAAGGCCTGAAACTTTAAGATCTTTGATCAGTAAATCATTGACGATTCCCTGAACATTGGCATTCACATTCAGTATTGCATTCGGATATTTATTGAATGGAGCGGTATTTCGTAAAGTCGGAACAATATTCAGGATATCGGCGAAACCTATTTTTGAATCTTTGATATTGGCTGAAATTTTTACAGCACCCGGATTTGAAGTCAGCTGATCAAGGGATTCATAATTTAAAATCACCTCATCACGGATCAGCGTTTTTGGAGTCTGCAGATAAAGATCCTTTAGGTAAGCCTGTTTTTCGGCATACACAAAATCGGTATTAAATTTCTGGATATCCAGACCTCTTCCTTCCTGAATTTCTGCTGAATTCACGGTTCCTGCAAACGTATTGTTCTCCATTTTGAAATTTCTTACTTCCACGTTCATCTTAGAAAAATTCATGTGGTTGAAATCCATTCCCTGTTTGGTGGGAGCAATCGCGGTATTGTTGTATACAGCTTTTACATCATTCAGCACCAGTTTTCCGAGAAGTACTTTCATCGCTTTATCCTTGTCTGAAACTTTAGAAACTTCAGGTTCTTTTGTATCCTTCGGATTGGCGTTTTGCGCAGGAAGGTAAAGATTGGCGTTAATATCAGCTCCGGAAAGAAAAACATTGGAAATATTGTAGGAATTGTTCTCAAGATCCAGCTTATTCACCTTCGTACTTAATTCTTTGAACAGAACTTTAGCAAACGTTTTGGTGTTGTCATCCCCGTAATCAATATCGAAATTGGTCAGTTTGATTCCTCTAAGGCCAATATTCATCGGCTTTTTGTCGTTGAGTGAATCTACCTTTTTCTCTACTTTTTTAGAAACCTCTTCAATAAGGTCCTGCTTTAATTTTAATTTCAGTCCGTCAAGATTGATATCATTAACGGCATAGGTATTTTTATTGAGGTCAAAAGTTTTAACCCTCGTATCAAATGATTTGAAATATAATTTAATATCATTCTTAGATTGCTGATCGTTGAAGGTCACCCCAATATCCTTTAAATTAATCTTATCAAGAGAAATAATAAAGGGCTTGGAAGGACTTTCCTCTTTGTCGCTGGTCGCAAAAGCATTGATGATATAATCGAAATTGAACGTTCCGTTCGGTTTACGGACTACATTGGCGCGTGCTCCCTCAAGATCCACCGAAGTAATATCGGCGGTGGAACTGATAAGCTTCATCATATTCAGACCTACATCCAGCTTTTTAACAGCCAGAAGCGTGTCTACATCCTGTCCTTTGAGATAAAGGTTTTCCATCACAAGACTGTTCGGAAATCCTATATAGACCCTTTCCAGACTTACTTTGGTCTTGATTTTTTTCTCAAGATAGACGACGAGTTTGTCTTTGATGAAATTTTGAACGGCAGGAAGCCTCAGACTTAATATCAGAAGGGTAACAAAAACCAATATCGAAATAAAAGTTATTGCAATACGCTTTAAAATTTTTTTTTTGTTGATTTTCAGTTTCAAATGTGACTAGGTTTTTAACAAATATAAGAATACTATTTTATTAGTTCTTGGTTGTGGTATCCTAGTACAAGTACAAAAATCCTGCCTTGGCTGTCCTGATATGGAATTTAGCTGAATAGTTGTCAAGTGAATATGTTGATAAAGACAACCAAGGTTTGGATTTTTTTTAATAAAAGCCCCCTTTATATCATTTTTTAACGTTGAAAAGGTTTAGCAAAAATGAAATTCAAATGTTAGATAGGTTTCAAAGGGGGCAAGGAATATATGGAGATAATAAATTTTTGTTAATTATTTGATCTAAGTTTTAAAGAGCGGGAAGCTGGAAGAGGGAGGCTGGAAGTTCATATTGTCCACTCATTTTGATTGTTGTTTTAAAATTTAATGATTTGGCTAAAAAAAATAATAAAATGGTTCTCTAAGTTTTCCTTTCGACCTCAATAGCTTCCCTCTTCCAGCTTCAAACTTCCTGACTATTAAAACTAATTGTTTCCGTTTTCCCATTTCACTTCTTCACCCTGAGCAGCAGCACCGCCCTGAGCAGGAGTGATAGGAGCAGTTTCCTGGTTGATGTGATAGATATACGCTGCAATCTTCTCTGCATCTCTTCCCGTAATGGTTCCGTCTTTGATGAAAGGACGCATCGTAGGATTATTGGGAGAGCCGTTTTCAAGCATCCAGAAGACATTTTTAAACAGACTTTTTTCTTTGATATTGATCCAGTGGGTATCTGTAAGGTTTGGTCCGATGCCTCCTTTTCCACCGTCACCATGGCAGGTTACGCAGTTGGTTTTAAATAATTCCTGACCTTCAGCGATATTATCGGCGCTGTATTTTGCATTTTCCAGATTGATCTGAGGGGCATTTTTCTCATATTCTTCGATAGAGGCAAGCATGGTTTTTACTTCCTTGTCATATTCAGCTTCAGGATGAGCGTATTCTGTGAAGGCAAAAGCCATCAGATACACCACACAGAATATACATCCGAACCAGAACAGACCTATCCACCATTTCGGCAATGAATTGTCAAGCTCAGTGATTCCATCAAAACCATGGTCAATAAGAATGTCTTTTTCTTCCGTAGCAGACTGTTTCCTGAATGCTGAATTCCAAAGCTTCTGATAATATGGAATATTTTTTTCTGCTAAATATTCCTGCTTTTCCTCGTCTGTCAGCCTGTTGAAACTCTCGTTTTCCACCAGATCTCCAATCGAGTTCATGATCAGAAGAAGAATGACAGCGATCACAATAAGCGCCCAGAAAAACGGCGAGGAAAAATAACCTGAATCTCCGGCGAACATTTCAAACGCCATGATCGTTAAGCCTATCGTTGTTGCGATATATATTGAAATGGGGGTTCTCTTTTTCATTGCAGTACAATTTTATAGGTTATTCAGCACTTGCGGTCTGGATCTGTGTCGTTTTAATATCGGTACCCAATCTTTGCAGATAAGCAATCATGGCTACAATTTCTCTCTGCTCAAGCGGTATATAAGCAGCGCCTTTTGCGGTTTTTTCTTTTTCCATCTGGCTTTTCACATCTGCCGCTTCTGAATAAATTCTCTGTACAATCGCTTTGGACTGGTTGTCGGCCCATTGTCCGGCAGAATCTATTTCCGCTTTTGAATAAGGGACATCGAAAACATTTTTCATTAGCCTCATCTTGGCCACCATTTGAGTACGGTCCAGCTCATTCGTGATCAGCCATGGGAAACGCGGCATAATAGAACCTGCAGAGGTAATTCTCGGGTTGTACATATGTTTGAAATGCCATGAATCCGGGTTTCTGCCTCCTTCTCTGTGAAGATCCGGTCCGGTTCTCTTGGATCCCCATAAGAATGGTCTGTCATAAATAAATTCTCCCGCTTTGGAATACTGTCCGTTTTTACCTTCAAACCTCACGATTTCATCACGGAAAGGTCTGATCATCTGAGAATGGCAGGAGTTACACCCTTCACGGACATATAAATCTCTTCCTTCCAATTCAAGCGGTGTGTAGGGTTTTACGGCGGTAATCGTCGGAACACTTTGTTTTAATGATAAGGTCGGAACGATTTCTATTAATCCGCCGATGGCTACGGTAATGAAAGCCAGGATAGATAATAGTTTTGGTGTTCTTTCCAGCCAAAGGTGTACACCTTCGCCTTCTTTTCTTGCAGTGCCGATATCTGCCAATGCGGGAGCTTCTGCCGGAACGTTTTTCTGGAATGAACCTGATCTTACGGTTTTAATCACATTGATTACCATTAAAATAGCTCCGGAAAGGTAAAGAAGACCTCCTAAGAATCTCATTTTAAAGTAAGGAATGATCGCGGTCACCGTATCCAGCCAGTTTTTCCATAACAGAGTTCCGTCCGGATTGAACTGTTTCCACATCAATCCCTGGGTGAATCCTGAGATATACATCGGAACGGCATAAAAGATAATTCCTAATGTTCCCAACCAGAAGTGCCAGTTGGCTAATTTTTTAGACCATAACGGGGTTCTCCACATGATCGGGATCAGATAATAGACTACCCCGAAGGCCATGAAACCGTTCCATCCAAGCGCACCCAAATGTACGTGCCCAATAACCCAGTCGGTGTAATGCCCGATTTTATTTAAAGATTTAGTAGCTAATAAAGGTCCCTCGAAAGTAGCCATACCATAACAGGTAATTGCTACGACGAAGAATTTAAGGATAGGATTTTCTCTTACTTTATCCCAGGCTCCTCTTAAGGTAAGAAGTCCGTTCAGCATTCCTCCCCATGACGGAGCAATCAGCATAATAGAGAATCCCGTACCTACGGCCTGAGCCCATGCCGGAAGCGCCGTATATTGAAGGTGGTGAGGGCCCGCCCACAGGTATACGAATATCAGCGACCAAAAGTGAATAATGGATAATTTATAGGAGAATACAGGACGCTGTGCCGCTTTCGGCATGAAATAGTACATCAGACCCAGTACCGGTGTTGTGAGTACGAATGCTACGGCATTATGACCGTACCACCACTGTACAAGTGCATCTTTTACACCGGCATATACAGAATAGGATTTCCAGCTTGTGAATGATAAGGGAACTTCAAGATTATTAAAGATATGCAGCATCGCCACGGCAATCCAGGTTGCGATATAGAACCAGATGGCTACGTAAAGGTGTCTTACCCTTCTTTTCGCAATGGTTCCGAACATATTGATTCCGAAAATAACCCATGAGAAGGTAATCAGGATGTCAATCGGCCACTCGTGTTCTGCATATTCTTTAGACGTATTGATTCCCATTAAGAACGTGATCACTACGGCAACGATCATCAGCTGCCAACTCCAGAAATGAATCCATGAAAGCGTATCACTGTACATTCTTGTTTTTAAAAGTCTCTGCATGCTGTAATACGCACCGCAGAAGAAGGAATTACATACAAAAGCAAAAATAACGGCACTCGTATGCAGCATTCTGATCCTTCCGAATCCCATGGCACCCTGCGTGTTGATCAGTCCCTGGATATTTCCGCTTCTCAGACTCTGAATCGTGGTATCATCTGTCCCGAATAAAAATTCAGGCAACTCAGGGTAGAAAAGCATCAGTGCGGCCGAAAGTCCAAGCAGAAAGCCGACCAGCCCGAATACGATAGTAGCATACAAGAATGCTCTGACAATATTATTGTCATAATTGAATTTTTGCGTCTCCATAATTCCAATTGTTGTTGTACGGAAGTGATATTTATCCTCTGAAATCAGAAGGCAGTGACCTTGATTTGGATGAAAAAATAAATATCATGTAACGTGTATAATGTTTTGCCAAAGGTATTTATTAACTTTGTGTAAGTCTAGTAGGTATCCTTCTAAACTATACCGAAAACTACTAAAACAAAAACGATGAAAGTATGTGGCCAAAATATCAGGAAAATCCGTAGGAGCAAAGACTTTACGCAGGAGTATATGGCTTTTGAAATGGGCATTTCCCAAAAGGCCTATTCCGATATTGAAAATTCTAAAGTGAAGATCAATCTCGATATCCTCACGAAGATTTCAGATATTCTTGAAATTAAACCTTCCGATATCTGCAGTATTTCGCACAAATGCGGAAATAATGAGAACGAAGACCGGTATCAGTCGCTTTTGGAGTACATGAAAAAGAATAATATTTCAATTCCGGCAGAATATTTATAAAGAAATACTTCGTTTTTACTTTTTAATTCTTTAAAACTGAATCTTTTGAAGGTTCTTACCGCTTCACAGAAGGCAAATTTCTCTAAAGTTTTATATATTTAGGGCATAATTGATTTTATGAGCAGCGAACAGAAAACGGAGTCCAATGATGGGGCTCTTGTCAGAGGATTAACCAACAGACATATTCAATTAATTGCCCTCGGAGGAGCCATAGGAACGGGACTGTTTCTCGGGATCGGTCCGGCAGCAGTTTTAGCGGGGCCATCCGTTATTCTTGGATACGCTTTAGCAGGAATTATCGCTTTTTTTATTATGCGTCAGCTTGGCGAAATGGTGGTTCATGAGCCTGTTTCAGGAAGTTTCAGTCATTTTGCCTATAAATATTGGGGAAATTTTCCAGGTTTTGCTTCCGGCTGGAATTACTGGATTCTTTACATTCTGGTAAGTATGGCCGAACTAACGGCTATCGGACATTATATTCACTTCTGGTGGCCCGAAATTCCCCTCTGGGTTTCCAGTTTATTCTTTTTTATCGTCATTAATGCTTTAAACCTGGCTTCCGTAAAAGTCTACGGGGAGACTGAATTCTGGTTTTCCATCATCAAAGTGGTCGCGATCATCGGAATGATTGTTTTCGGGATTTACTTATTGTTGAGTGGTACCGGAGGTGATAAAGCAAGTATTTCCAATCTGTGGAACGACGGCGGATTTTTCCCCAAAGGATTCTTTAATAAAGGAGAAGGCGGATTCTCAGGACTCTTTGCCGCTATGGCAATGATCATGTTCTCTTTCGGAGGGCTTGAACTGATTGGGATTACAGCTGCAGAAGCTAAAAATCCGGAAAAGACGATTCCAAAAGCCACCAATCAGGTTATTTACAGGATTTTGATTTTCTATGTTGGTGCTCTGGTTATTTTATTTGCATTGAGCCCGTGGAGAGAAATTACAGAAGGAACCAGCCCGTTTGTGATGGTTTTTCAAAATTTAAATGGATTTGAATTCAACATATTCGGAAAGGTGATCCAGTTCAATGTTTTAATTGCCAATATCCTTAATCTGATCGTTTTGACCGCAGCTTTGTCGGTGTACAACAGCAGTGTTTACAGCAACAGCAGGATGCTTTTCGGATTGGCTCAGCAAGGAAATGCACCGAAATTTTTAAAGAAACTTAATAAGAACAGTGTTCCTACCAATGCAATACTGATTTCTTCCTGTTTTGCCGGAATCTGTATTATCATCAATAAACTGGTTCCTGAAAAAGCATTTGAATACTTAATGGCCCTGGTAGTTTCTACATTAATTATTAACTGGTTGATGATCTGTTATACACATTTGAAATTCAGAAAAGAGCAAGACAGAGCAGGGGTGAAAACTTCATTCCCTTCTATTTTTTATCCGGTTTCGAACTATATCTGCATCGTATTCTTACTGACTATTTTGGTATTGATGAGTATCACAGGTATGGAAATTCAGGTGATTTTAATTCCGATATGGCTGGCATTCCTGTTTTTAATGTTTAAAATATATAAAGCAAAATAATTCATAGAACAAACCTGTTACAATAATATAAAAGGATGGATTTTTATCTGTCCTTTTTTTGTTTAAATAAAATTCAGAATATTTGTGCTGTTCAATGGAATTGTGTAAGTTACCTAAGTATTTGTGCTTTAATTTGGCTTCATCAAACGAGTGCTTTTCGTCTGAACAACAAGTCTAAAAACGTAACCTGAATTGTATGAAAATAACACACCCCTTGAAATTTATTTTCCTTTTTTCATTAGTATCAACCTTTTGTTTTTCACAGAAGTTCAGTTTTATTTATGAAACTAAATTCTTGTCAGCTAAAGGAAAACCTGATGATATTTATAAAGATCATATGGTGCTGGATTTTGAGAATAATACTTCTATTTTCCGGGAATCAATGGCTAAAAAAGCAGATTCTCTTTCGTTCATTAATAAAAATGGAGGCTATAAAATGGGAGTTGAAAATCAGTTTTACATTAAAAAAGATATCAGCAATACTAAAACAGAAAAAATTATTACCTATTTACGTGCGAATTATCTTCTTCCAATTGATGAACCGTTAAACTGGAAAATCTCATCGGAACAAAAAACAATCGGAAAATATAAATCACAAAAAGCAGAAGTCAATTATGGAGGCAGAAACTGGATTGCCTGGTTTACTACAGAATTACCTTTTAATGATGGTCCCTATGTTTTCAGCGGATTGCCCGGGTTAATTATTTCTATTGAAGACACGGAACATGATTACTCATTCCATTTAGTGCAAATTAAAAAAGGGGGCGACTGGTTTGATGCAAGAAAAAAAGCGATTACTATCGATTGGGCAAAATATGATCATCTGGGAAAAACATATTATAATGATCCCTGGAATTCCAAAACTGCAGGGAAAGTTACATTTTATGATCCTCAGGGAAAAGAACAGGATATGAACGAAATGATCAAACGGGCACAAAAATCAATCCTTGAAGATGATAATCCTTTAGAGTTGAACCACAAAATCAATTATAAATAGAAGCTTTTTACTATCTGTATCAGTTATACTTTAGAACTGCTATTTGTTTCAATAATTTGCTGAGTAATTAAACTGAAAAGCATTATCTTTAGAATTAGGTAAGCCAATCCATTTGCAAAATATAAAGCCGTGCAGATCAGTTTTAATGAAATACAGAAGATTGTTGATCATATCGAAGAAAACTTTGACCGGGAGATCACGGCCGATGAAATAGAACATCTGTCGCAGTATTCTTACCGAAATTTTCAAAGGATTTTTTTTAAGATCTTTAAAGAAACCATCTCCGGATTTCAAAAGCGTCTCCGCCTCGAAAAATCTTACAAAAAGCTGATCTATACCACCGATAAAATCTCTGATATTGCCTGGGAAGTCGGTTATTTCAATATCCAGTCTTTTTCAAAAGCATTTAAAAAACAGTATGATATTTCGCCTGCAGAAGCCAGAAGTCAGAAACAGGAGATTTTTAAAGAGTTTCTGGAAAATGAAGTAACTGATTTACAATATGAGATCAAATACAAGGATGCGGTTTCTGTGTATTGTACATTCATTAAAGCTAAAGATTACAATAATCAGGAGATTGACGATTTGTGGACCACCATTGAAGAGGAAAACGGTGATTCTTTTCCTGCTTACGGAATTATACGCGATCAGCCGTTGATCACCAACCGTTCCCACTGCAGATATGGAGCAGCGATACTAAAGCCTGTGCCGGGAGCTTCAGGATTTCAGAAAGCAGAAATTTTTGGAGGGAAATACATCCGGTTTACCCATTACGGATCTTTTGAAAATATTTTAGAAACCTACCGGGCCTTTTACCGTTTCTGGCTCACTAAACCAGAGCTTTTGCTGAATAATTCAGATGTTATAGAAGAGCATGTGCTGTCTGAGAAGGGGAAAATGATGACCCATATTTATTTTCCGCTGCATTCGTAAGGATGTCCTTTTAGGACAAGTTTTGTTTTTTTGATGATCTAATTTTGCCCCAGATAAATAACCCTACTGATGGAATTTATCGCGTAAAATTTTAGAAAAACAGGACAGAATGAAAAAAAATGTATTGCTCTTTATTGTATTGATTTCATCTTATGCACAATCTCAGATCTCCATCCAGGCTTATGGCGGAAATAAAGAAGCTGAGGTGTTGGGGATTTATGATAAAGATTTTAAAAACAGATGGAATTATTTCGTTTCAGGAACGGTTTCCTATGATTATGAAACACGGAAGGTAAGTCCAGCCGTTTATCAGAGCCTTAATTATTATGTTGGCAGCAATTGGGGCGCTTCTGCCGGGGTTTATATTTCAGACGAAGATGTAATGCCTTCACTGGGTTTGGCTTTTGTGAAAGAAACCCGGACTTTAGGAATCAACTTATTTCCTGCCGTTACCTATTCTTTGGATACCGGAAAAGCAGGATTGGGACTTTACACCTTACTGGAATACACGCCTAAGCTGAATGAAAAGCTTAATTTTTACAGCATGCTGATGGTAGAATCTGATTTCAGTTTTCAGGAACATCAAGCCAGCAGCCAGATCATCCGTTTGGGATTGGAAAACAGCAAAAAAATGCAGTTCGGGATAGGGAGCAATATTTCCCAGACTGGAAGTACTTTCGAAACCGATATCAATTTTGGATTATTTATTGGAAAAAAATTTTAATGATATGAATCAATTATTCGCACTCACCTTTTTATTTAATGTAACATTTTGTATGGCACAGACGTATCACTTCCCTGAAGAATCTTCACCTCACGAAGGAACCTGGCTGCAGTGGCCGCACCATCATCAGCACGGCGCTGAATACCGGAAAAGAATAGAACAGACGTGGATCGACATGACACGCGAGCTTCAGTCCGGGGAAAAAGTTCACATCATTGCTTATGACGACACGGAAAAGAAAAGAATTTCCGATCTGCTGGAAAAAAATAAAATCCCTTTAAAAAATGTTGATTTCAAAGTTTATCCTACTGATGATGTCTGGGTGAGAGATAACGGACCTATTTTCGTGAAAGATAATAACGGACGTGTACTCATCGAAGATTGGGGGTTCAATGGCTGGGGAGGAAAATATGATTCCGAAAACTGTGATGAAATTCCTCAGCGAATAGGAGCAGATCTGGGCATTAAAGTGATTGATCTGAACGAAGAAATGGTAAATGAAGGCGGATCGGTAGAAACCGATGGAAACGGTGTTCTGATGGCCTGTAAAAGTTCTGTGATCAGTCAGAAAAGAGGAGCTACCCGAACGAAAGGAATTACGCAACAGGAAGCTGAAGAAATGTTTGAGAAATATTATGGGGTTTCCAAGGTTATCTGGCTTGATGGGGTTACCGGACTGGATGTGACCGATATGCACATCGACGGTTTTATGAAATTCATCAATCACAATACGATGATCACGATGGACGAGGACGGTCTTTTTGAAATGGGGCTTACCGATAAAGATATCAATACCCTGTACGCAGCATCCAATGTGGATGGAAAAGAGTACAAAAAAGTATACCTACCGGCTACAAAAAATAAAGTGAAAACTGCTTATGGAAAGCAGCTGGAGGAAAAAGGCTCTTATATCAATTTCTATGTGGCCAATAAGGTGGTTCTGGTTCCCAACTATGGCGATCCCAACGATAAAGTAGCTAATAAAATGATTCAGGAGCAGTATCCTGACAGAAAAGTCATTGGAATCGATGTAAGAAACTTATATGAAAATGGCGGAATGGTCCATTGTGTGACACAGCAGCAACCTGCAGGAATTCCATTGAAGTAGAATTTTATAATTGAAAACAAGCCCTCCCTAAGAATGAATATATTTTTATGGAGGTTTTTTCATATGATAGGAATATGAAGTTTTGTGAAAGAGATCACCAGTTTTTACATTTTCTGTCCTAATGATTTCAACTTTTTCAGACCGTATTCTCTGTATCATTTAAAAACAAAAAAACCATCCTTAAAAAAGAATGGTTTGTAGACCCACAGGGATTCGAACCCCAACTGATGGTACCAAAAACCAGAGTGCTACCGTTACACCATGGGTCTGTTTTATTTTGGTGGTGCAAATTTACAATTTTTTTCTTTACAGGCAAGAATCTCCCGTAAAAAGTCTGGAATTTTTAAGTGGAGAAAAGGTAAATGGCTATCTTTTGATGAGTTAAGATTTATTTTTCTGATGTAATTATCTTTCCTGGCATTTTAGAATAACTTTTAATGGGCTCAGTCTCAACTGGGGGAAAAAACCTATAACGTTCATTGTCAAAAATATACTTTTTTATTTTTTAAACTACAAGATTGTGTTTGTAATGATTTTGCTCTCGCAGATAATACCGATAAAGCAGATTAGAAAAGTAAAGATCTGCATCATCTGTATTATCTGCGTGAAATTTTAGAATCACACGATCCCTATCTATTCCTTTCATCAGAATCAACGAAGTTGATTCCGCCGTTGCTTTCCTCTATAAAACTTCATAATAATTTTCTTTGTGTGAGAAAAATGAATTTTATCTGCGCTATAAATTTTGACTAACTTTAATCATCACAAATAATGGAAATGATGTGAATAGGGAAGTTTATAAAAACAAAAAAAACCATCCTTAAAAAAGAATGGTTTGTAGACCCACAGGGATTCGAACCCCAACTGATGGTACCAAAAACCAGAGTGCTACCGTTACACCATGGGTCTGTTTTTATTTTGGTGAGGCAAATTTACAGCTTTTTTCTTTAGATACAAGAACTTTTTAAAGTTTTTTTTACATTTACATCACTTTTTATTTAGTACAATCATGCGGATAGACTTCAATAATCTCAATATTAATAATTTATCATTTCATACCGATTTTGAACAGAAAACCAAAAATTTCCTGGACGAATGGTTTTCTGACGGAAATACGGTAAAAGTGCAGACCTCCGGTTCTACAGGAACACCAAAGATTTTTGAAATTGAGAAAAAGAAAATGGTCAATTCTGCGGTGATGACCTGTAATTTTCTGGGTTTAAAACAAGATGATAAAGCCTTATTATGTCTTCCGGTAGAATATATTTCCGGTAAAATGATGGTCGTTCGTTGTATTGAAAGAAAACTGCAACTGATCGTTTCAGAGCCATCTTTGAAACCAATAGAACATTTAAATGAGGAAGTGGATTTCTGTGCGATGACTCCGCTTCAGGTAGAAAACTCGCTGGACAAGCTATATTTAATTAAAAATCTCATCATCGGCGGAGCTACGGTTTCAGAAAACCTGAAAGAGAAAATTAATAAAGCAGCTCAGCATTCCCAAACATCAAACCGTATTTTTGAAACGTATGGAATGTCTGAAACCCTTTCCCATATTGCCTTAAAACAGCTGATGCCTGAACCTGAAGATTATTTCACTGCTTTCGAAAATGTTTCTATCAGTACAGATGAAAGAGGCTGTCTGAAGATCTTTGCTCCGAATGTGAATGCTGAAGTGTTGCAGACTAATGATTTAGTCGAAATTAAGAATGAAAAGCAGTTTAGATTTCTTGGGCGAATAGATAACGTTATTAATTCCGGAGGAGCGAAAATTTTTCCCGAAGCCCTGGAAGCTTTGGTCAAAAAAGAAATTCCAAACGAGGCCGTTTTCATTGGAATACAGGATGAAAGCCTTGGTCAGAAATTAATATTGATCATAGAAGGAGAAGAATCTGTAAGCATGATCGAAAAAATTTCTGAAATACCCTTTGAAAAGAACTTTCACAGACCCAAAGAAATTATTTTCACCGAAAAAATTCCAAGAACCCCAAACGGTAAAGTAAACCGAATAGAACTCAATAAAATAATAAGCGAAAGTTTATAATCTTTTATCTTTACTCTTTAATCTATCAGTCTCTATCTTATGAAAGATTTCTCAAAAGAACTCAACTTTAAAACGTCCCGCAGCAGTGGAGCAGGAGGGCAGAACGTCAATAAAGTCGAAACTGCTGTAACGGTTCTCTGGTCTGTCGCTGAGTCCGAATTTTTCAATGAATACCAAAAAGAGCTGATCCAGACTAAATTAAAAAACAGGGTCAATGCTGAAGGCTATCTGTTCCTGACGGTTTCAGAAAGCAGAACCCAGCTGATGAACAAAAACAAAGCGATTGAAAAAATTATTGAGATCGTTAATAAAGCTTTAATTGTTCCTAAAAAAAGAGTCGCAACAAAGCCTTCCAAAGGACAAAAGCAAAAAAGGCTGGATACCAAAAAGAAAATTTCCGAGAAGAAGGATAACAGGAAGTTTAAGTTTTAGGATACGGGTTAAGAGTTTAAGATGGTTTTCTTCCGTATATCGGGATTTTTGAGTATCTTAGGGATATTATTAATTCAATTTATGACAGCACTAATTTCTTTATCTGCAGATTGCCATTCCAATGGTCTTTTGCTGTCGCTGTTATATTTACATACAGATTCTTTTCTGAAGAGTTCTAAGGACTTTATTAATTAAGCCCTGTCAGGATCCACGACAGGGAAAACATTCCGATCTATTTTACCTATTATTTTTGCAGTTTTCTACAGGAGAAAAACTGAACAGAAGTGTCATCCTGCATTGGATCACGAAGAATAACTGCATTCATTAATTTTTAAAACAAGTAAAAAATGTCCAAACCTATTATACTCACCACCGGAATTTATGATGCGATAAAAGATACCCTCAGGAGAAAAAAAGTAAGTATGCCTGAAGAAAAAAGGCTTGTAGAAGAGCTTAGAAAAGCGAAACAGGTTCTGAGAAGAGATCTTCCTACTGATATTGTAACGGTGGATAGAAAAGTAACCATCAAAGATCACACCCGGAATTTTGAACATGAATATATTTTCGTGGCTTCTGCAAAAGCTAAACCAGTAAAGAACAAACATTCCATCTTATCGGATATCGCTTTGGCAACGGTAGGATATAAAGTGGGAGATATCATCGACTGGCCTTTTAGAGATGGCGAAAGAAAGATTGAGATCTTAAAAGTAGAATCTTGTCACGGGTAATCCCTGTGTAATCTATATTGTTAGAGGAAGTACGGCTTCAGGGCTGTACTTTTTATATTATGGCAGTTCTGTTTATCATTTGTTAAAAAAGGATGTTCAGAGGAGAGTTTCTTTCCGTACTCATGTTGCATTCCGTTTTTAAGTTTTATCTTTGCAAAAATTAAAAAAAATGAGCAAACCGATTTCTGAATTTATAGAGAAATATTACCTGCACTTCAATGCGGCTGCATTGGTAGATGCATCTAAGGGGTATGTTGCACATCTTAAAGATGGCGGAAAAATGATGATCACTTTGGCAGGTGCTATGTCTACTGCTGAATTGGGGAAAATCCTTGCAGAAATGATCCGTCAGGGGAAAGTTGATTTTATTTCTTGTACAGGAGCCAATCTTGAAGAAGATTTGATGAACCTTGTGGCGCACTCTCACTACGAAAGAGTTCCTCACTACAGAGATCTTACGGCTCAGGACGAGTGGGCTTTATTAGAAAGAGGACTTAACAGAGTTACCGATACATGTATCCCTGAAGAGGAAGCTTTCAGAAGACTTCAGAAGCATATCGTGGATATCTGGAAAGATGCAGAAGCTAAAGGCGAGCGTTATTTCCCGCACGAATTCATGTACAAAATGATTCTTTCAGGAGTTCTTGAGCAGTATTACGAAATTCCAAGAGAAAACTCATGGATGATCGCTGCGGCTGAGAAAAACCTTCCAATCGTAGTTCCGGGATGGGAAGATTCTACGATGGGGAATATCTTCGCTTCTTACTGTATCAAAGGTGAGCTTACGGCAACCACTATGAAATCAGGAATTGAGTATATGATGTATCTCGCAGACTGGTACACTAAAAATTCAGCTGGAAAAGGAGTTGGTTTCTTCCAGATCGGAGGAGGTATCGCAGGGGATTTCCCAATCTGTGTAGTGCCAATGCTTTATCAGGATATGGAGATGCATGACGTTCCTTTCTGGTCTTATTTCTGCCAGATCTCGGATTCTACCACATCTTACGGTTCATACTCAGGAGCAGTTCCGAATGAGAAAATCACTTGGGGTAAACTGGATATCACAACACCGAAATTCATCGTTGAAAGTGATGCTACCATCTGTGCACCATTGATGTTCTCTTACATCTTAGAAAATTCTTAAGAACAGATTTTTATAAAAATACAAACGCTTCAATTCACTTTGAAGCGTTTTTTATATCCCCACACCGTCATTGCGAGCGAAGCGAAGCAATCTCATTGATACACCATACTTTTTACATTATACGTTATACATCATACATCATACAAAAAAAATGACGTGCCCCTCACCACCACACAATCCCATACCTCGGGTCGGGCTGCTCCGGGCTCCACTTCGTTCCGGTACGCGGTACCGCTCGCTGCGCTCGCGCCCTCCATATCCCTCACGCGGAGGTCAGTCAAGGGAATTCACCAGCACAAAATAACGGTAGGCCAGAATTCCTTTCTCTATTTTACTGAGACGGTTCGGATCTTTATTGCTCAACTTCGGGAGCATCTTTTTATTGACTGCATTCAGCAGTCTGAAAAATGATTTTTTCATATCTTTATATTTAAAATCAGACATCATTGAATCATTAAGAATTCAAAAATGATGCAGAAACGGGTTAAAATGTATTTAAACCCTATTTTTCAACAGAATAAAACCAATCACTTTACGATGGACGAAATTTTCAAACAACAGATTTACGAGATTACAAGGCTTATTCCGAAAGGGAGAGTTTCCTCTTATGGCGCCATAGCTAAAGCGGTAGGTTATCCCAATCATTCCCGTCATGTAGGAAAAGCGATGGGTGGATGCCCTGAAGATGTCCCCGCGCATCGTGTCATATCCAGTTCAGGCGTGTTATCTGTTCCTGAATTTCAGAAAAGACTAGAAGCGGAAGGAATTATCGTTGAAAATTTAAGGATAAAAGATTTTAAAAAACTGTTCTGGAACCCGCTTGAGGAGATTTAATCTTAACCTGATTTCGGGATGTTTTTAGATGTCAGATTTTAGGTTGAGGCTAAGACTAAGGTTTAGAAATGTCAATGGTCAATTTTGCTTCGCAAGTGAATGGGTAGATTCAAGAAACAAGAGCCAAGAAACAAGATTTTAGACATCAGACGATTATTTATTAGTTTAACTACCAACCAGCAACTAATAAACCAGCAACTAGCATTTTGAAAATTTTACCGTTCAGATAAAGATATTTACAGCTCAGTCATCTATTTTTTTAAACTGCTGGCCATCGCAATACCTTTGGTTCATAATAAAACTAAAACTTATGAAACCAATTTCAATTTTCACATTTGTATTCCTTTTTTTGGCTGTATTTTCAAAAGCTCAGTCGGATGAAAAATTCTATCAGCCTGGCAAAACCATGAAGCCTTTTGAATTTAAAATAGCTGAGCAGATTAATTTGCCGGTTGATCAAGATACAGTTACCGCCTTTATTGCAAAACCCAACACAAAAAATATCAAAAAAACGATCTTCTATTTTCATGGCGCTGCTGGAAATGTGACGACGTATCAGTTTATGACCAAACCTTTGGTAGATGCAGGCTATCAGGTCGTGATGATTGATTTCAGAGGATACGGCATGTCTACGGGAAAACCCAACCATAAAAATATAGCAGAAGACGGGCAGAAGCTCTTTGATGAACTGATGAAAAGACCCGATATCAAAAACACCAAAGTCTATATCTACGGAGCTTCTTTAGGAACGCAGATCGCAGCTCACCTTGCCAAAGATAATGTTTCAAAAATCTCAGGTTTGATCCTTGACTGTCCAATGTCTTCTTTCACCGATATAGCCGCTCATTTCGCACCTCAATATAAAGATTTCATCCTGCAGTCGATGGTTTCTCCATACGCTGCTAAAGAAGATGTAAAAGCCTTAGGAAAGCTTCCTGTGCTTGTGATTCATGGAGGAGAAGATAAAACCATTCCGTACGAACAGGGAAAATTGGTTTTTGATAATGCTTCCGAGCCTAAAGTATTCATTCAATCAAAAGGAGATCATCTGCAGGGATTGGTCAATAATAAAGAAGAGATTCTGAAAGCAATTGATAAACTATAATGAAAGTGTTTCCAGCGGCGAAGCCGCTGGAAACACTACAAAATAATAATCTGATATCCCTATATTCATAAGCAGGACCATCATTCCCCTTCCATGAAGGGGTGGATTTTTGCAGAGCAAAAAGACGGGGTAGTAAAAAATATACATAATAATTTGTCACAAAACAAAAACTCCCTGAATACGGATAGGTATTCAGGGAGTTTTAAATTTATAAATTAACAGGGAGATTTAAAATCCCACCATTATTTTCTTCCTTTCGGAGCTCTTAATTCTTCTTTCAATCTTTCATTTTCCTCTTTCAGCAGAGCAATATAATCCTGCAAGCTTTGAATAATGGAGGCCGAAATATTATGAAACTGAGTCATGGTTCCATTTCCTGAAGAGCTGTCATTAAATACAGGATGATCATAATTAACCACTACTTTAGCTTCCTCATCCTCATAAATATCTTCTACAGTCACATCCAGAAAACGGGCAATTTTGTCCCATTCATCTTTTACAATCCGTACATCTCCGCTTTCTTTTCTGCTGTAGTTGGATACATCAGTCGCGATAATATCAGCTATCTGCTGCTGAGTATAGCCTTTTTGTTTTCTGATGACGCGTAATTTTTCTTTTTGCATATCCGACATTTTATACAAAAATGGAAAAAAAGCGCAATGTGTACAATAAAAAACAGAAAAAATGTGCGATAAGATTTTATGTCCTGACTACGTTACATTCGTAGAATATTGATATTGGTAGTTTAATTTGAGTTTTTATCTGGGTTGCAGTAAAAATTATTTACGCATTCGGTTTTTAAAAGTGGAAAATCTACTGTTTTTTTTGACGGTCTTTTCTCTGGTAAAAAGCATTTTTAAGTATCCGAAGAAAGCAGGAATCAGAATTGTTACAAAAAGACTGCAAATTCCTAACGCCCAAACCGGCATATCATTTCTCCTCCCTTGAAAATATTCCCAGATCACCCAGGACATTACCCCGATAAAAAACAGCATGGCTGCAGGGAAAACCAGATAGGTTACAAAGCCAATTCCTATCCGGAAAATAATAGAGTAGTCCTGACCCCATGAATATAAGATAATCCAGGCCATCGCCAGTCCTAATACAAAAAGGAAAAGTGAAACAATAAAAACGATGAGTTTTTGTGTTCCGAAACTTAAGTTGGTCACACTTTGATCTCCATCCTCATAGCCAATCGTTATTATTTCGCCGATTTCTACGGGATGACTGCTCCCATAGTTTAAAGGTTTTTTGATCAATTGGTTTTTATGATCCTTGAATTCTACTATTGCTCTTTTAGCTTCATCGGTATCTGATTCCATGAGATCATAGTCAACCACTTTAGCTTCATATTTTGGGGATGAAAAAAAAGAAATTATCGGGTGAGAAATCATAGCGACCAAGCCGAAAAATAAACTGGAAACAGCAAAAACGACAAGGCCGGGGTAAATAAAAGAAGCCAGAGAAATGGGTACACCATCCTGTCTGGATTTCTTCCTTCTGTAATTCATGAAAAGGATGAAGACTGTAAAAATGAAGGGTGTCAATAAAATAAATTTTCCCATGGTTTTGTTTTAATCTTTTTGTGCGTTTTTCAGTTTTGAGGCGTCTTTGAGGAAATTAACGGTCTCCTCTGTATTGAATAATGTGAAACCGGTTACACAAATTAGAATAGCCAGATAAATCAATGTCAGCTTTAATTTTTCAAAGCCAATAAACGCTGAGAAGAAAATAAAAGGGATAAAAACAATTACAGATAAACCGAAAGTAAGAATGATGAACCTGAGAATTTTTTTGATAAAGAATATTTTCTTAAAAATACTGTACAGCATCAATAATCCGATGGTAAGAACCGGAAAACCAATGGCCAGACTTCCGAAAAATTTCTCAGAATTGATAAAACTGCCAAGGGCGCCTAAATCTATTTCCATAATTAAAGTGTTATTGTATTATTCTGTTTTTCATTATCCGAAAACTGGAGCATTTCCTTTTTTCGGTAATTCATCATTTTAGCAAAAATAAAATCCGGGAAAACTTCAATGCCGGTGTTGTACAAATTGATAGAATCGTTGAAATACTCTCTCCGGTCTGCAATAATATCTTCCAGTTCGCTTAACCGCTTCTGAAGCTCAAGAAATGACTGGCTGGCCTTTATTTCAGGATAATTTTCCACAGTAATCAAAAATGATTTCAGTTTTCCGTCGATGTTATCTGCGATTTTCATTTTCTGATCGTTTTCTTTAGTGGTAAGATATTGGGATCGAAGGGCTACAAGTTCCTTCAGAATTGTATTTTCGTTCAGAGCGGTTGCTTTCACGGTTCTTACGAGATTGGGAACTTCGTCTGCCCGCTGCTTCAGCACCACATCAATGTTGGCAAAAGCTTTTTGTGAATTATTTTCTAGCATTACCAGTCGGTTATAAGTACTGATTAAGAACGTAATCAGACCTACAGCAACAATAATGATAAGTAAAAGCGAAATCATAGTTGAATGGTTATTAATGGTTAAAAATACTTTCAAAAGGATTGGACTTCAGAACCTCTTTCCAGTTTCTCTGTTCAATAATGATTTTAGTCCCATTAATGGTAACAGGTGTAAAAAGAATAATAGCTGCCAATAGGGCGATGCTGGCCAATGCGGTTAGCGCTCTGAGTTTTAAAGGTCTCCATTTGTTGGAAAAATTCACAATATCCAATGGAGCAATTCCAAATACTTTTTTACCTTCATCAAAACGGAGAATTGAGTTTGAACCTTCATAAAAAGCCTGTCCGATTAAAAGGAAATCAGTCTTTTCATCGAGAATATATTCCTGATACCGTTTTCCACCACCTTCCCGCGAATGGGTGGGTGAAAAATTAATCCATTGAAGCTGGGCAGGAACGATTTCTATTTTTCCGGTTTCATCTTCAATATAAAAGTTTTTAAGATCTGTTTTTCTTGAAATCTCATGATAGGAAGTAGAAGTTCTGCCGTCATCATCTCTGGTGGTATGAATTTCATCAACGGTATAAATATAACCGACGCATGGTGTATCCGTATCCGGAGAAATAACCGGCTGAATGGCTTTTGCTTTCCCCGAAATTTCCGCAAGCCCCATCGCTACACTTTTTATTGTGGAAGTAGGAAGTGTTCTTTGATAGAAGTAAAATCTGTTTTTATTATTCGGGAGCATGGAGCTTAAGATGATCACAAAAAAGATGAGGAAGAAAGAATAGATGCCCAAGTAGAAAAAAGCAAGATATCCTAAAAGAGCCAACAATCCTCCACCAATAATTTTCAAGACCGGAGTTTTATTTTTTCGCTGTTCTTTAAAGGAATCGACAGTAGATTCAATGCCGTTTTTGATCATCCCGATAATAGCCATGGCAAAGACAGAAAGAAACAATGCAATGAAAACAATTCCCGATTCTTTCCGGAAAAACAGAAAAGCAATCCCTAAAATAGCAGGATCTATGACAAACATAATCCAGCCGGGTTTTAAGTTGACATTGAAAATTCCGGATAAAATAAAGGTATGAAACAAGGCAATCCCTAAACAGAACAGGAGGAGAAAAGGAAGTATTTCAGAGGTTATTTCGAACATCGGTTACGTTTTGAACAAATGTAATGATATTCAGGATAATAAAGAATTAGCAGGATAATTTAAACTAAACTTAGGTAATATGAAGGGGTTGGAAGAGGGAAGATATCCTTGCCAAGGATTAAGGTAATAAAAAAGGCCGTTGTCACGGTTGTGATACGGCCTTCTTTGTCATATTATTTTTCCAGTTGCTTATAGCTTCTCTGGATGAAATCTGTCAGGTCTTTTCCTTTCAGTAGATTCTGTGAAAGTTTCGCAAGATCTAGAGCGTATTTGATCAGCGTTTCTTTTTCCTCAGAGTTTTCTGTCTTTAAAATCTGGTTGGAAAGTTCACTGTTTGAATTCACTACAAGATTGTACATCTCAGGGAAACCTCCCATTCCGAACATTCCACCTCCGCCAGAGGCCTGCATTTCCTTCATTCTTCTCATGAATTCAGGTTGCGTAATGGTAAACGGAGCATCATTGCTGTCAAGATCTTCAAGCTGTACCGTGAATTTAGCATCTTTTACGGCTTCTTCAACGTTCTTCTTTAATGATTCTTTTTCAGTTTCGTTTAATTTAGAAATAACCGGCTCGTCTTTTTTGATCAGGTTGTTGATGTGATCTGCATCCACTCTTGCAAATGAAATCTTCTCTTTTGCAGTTTCCAGTTTCTGGATCACGTGAGAGATTACAGGGGAATCTAATAACAGAACGTCGTAACCTTTATCATTAGCTGCCTGGATATAGCTGTGCTGCTCATCTGCATTGGTTGCATAAAGAATCACTGTGTTACCGTCTTTATCCGTATGAGCTGGCTGGATTTTTTCAATCAGTTCATTCCAAAGGAAATATTTCCCGTCAGTGGTAGGATATAGCGTGAATTTATCAGCTTTTTCTGCAAATTTTTCTTCGGTGATAATTCCGTATTCGATGACGATTTTAATATCATTCCATTTTTGCTCATAATCTTCACGGTTCTCATTGATCAGAGAGGCCATTTTATCAGCAACTTTCTTAGTGATGTAAGAAGAGATTTTCTTTACTGCACCATCTGCCTGAAGGTAAGAACGGGAAACGTTCAACGGAATATCCGGAGAATCGATTACCCCTCTTAAAAGCATTAAGAAATCAGGAACGATACCTTTCACCTCATCAGTAACAAATACCTGATTCTGATACAATTGAATTTTATCCTTATCAATATTTAAATTGTTGCTCAGTTTCGGGAAAAATAAAATTCCGGTAAGGTTGAAAGGGTAGTCAACATTCAGGTGAATATTAAATAAAGGCTCCTCAAACTGCATGGGATACAATTCATGGTAGAACTTCATATAATCTTCGTTGGTAAGCTCGCTTGGTGCGATGGTCCAGGCCGGTGCCGGGTTATTGATGATGTTGTCAACTTCTTCAGTTTCTGCTACAGCATCTTCCGGAGCGTCTTCCGGTAATGGAAGTGTATGCGTTTTTGTTCCGAATTTAATGGGAACAGGCATGAACTTATTATATTTTGAAAGCAGTTCACGGATTTTTGCTTCTTCTAAAAATTCTGTAGAATCTTCAGCGATGTGAAGAATGATTTCTGTTCCTCTGTCGGTTTTATCAGTGGTTTCTTCAAGGGTGAATTCCGGGCTTCCGTCACAGATCCATCTTACGGCAGATCCGTCTTTGTAAGATTTTGTAAGAATTTCTACTTTCTCTGCCACCATAAATGCAGAATAGAAACCAAGGCCGAAATGTCCGATGATTCCTGAGTCTTTTGCTGAATCTTTATATTTTTCAAGGAATTCTTCAGCCCCGGAAAAAGCAACCTGATTGATGTATTTCTCAACCTCTTCAGCCGTCATCCCGATTCCCTGGTCGATAATGCGTAAGGTCTTTTGCTCTTTATCGATCTTAACTTCAATCTTCGGGTTTCCGTATTCCACTTTAGCCTCACCAATGCTCGTTAAATGCTTTAATTTCAAAGTCGCATCAGTTGCATTGGAGATCAGTTCTCTCAGGAATATTTCGTGGTCACTGTAAAGAAATTTTTTAATAAGCGGGAAAATGTTTTCCACAGATACATTAATATTTCCTTTAGTCATAATAATTTTTGTTTTAATTTCTTTTGAATGCTCAAAAAAAATACCGATTTGAAGAAAGTGACAGAATGACAGAAATTGTTGAGGATTTAAAGATTTGAAAATTTGAAAGATTAAAGGATCTTATTAAAATTCAATAGGAGCGGGCTTTAACCTGCTTACAAAATGTGCATAAAGACATGGGCTTTAGCCAAAACCTAAATAGTGCACAACAAAAAAGACAGCCCAAAAGCTGTCTTTAATATTGTCCGTAGATAGAACCTATTTTTTATTCTTCAGTTCTTCTTTGATTTTATTTTCCAATTCCTCAGCAAGCTCAGGGTTGTCTTTTAACACATCTTTTACTGCGTCACGTCCCTGACCTAATTTAGTTTCTTCATAGCTGAACCAAGAACCGCTTTTCTTTACAATTCCCTGTTCTACAGCCTGATCTAGGATTTCTCCTGTTTTAGAAACTCCTTCACCGTACATAATGTCGAATTCAGCCTGTTTGAAAGGTGGAGCTACTTTGTTTTTCACAATTTTCACTTTCACACGGCTTCCTACTGCTTCATCTCCGTTTTTAATCGGGGCACTTGCTTTTCTGATATCTACTCTTACAGAAGCGTAGAATTTCAAGGCGTTACCACCTGTAGTTGTTTCAGGGTTTCCGAACATAACACCGATTTTCTCTCTCAACTGGTTGATGAAAATTACGGTACATTTTGTTCTTGAAATCGTAGCGGTCAGCTTTCTTAATGCCTGAGACATTAATCTTGCATGAAGACCCATTTTGGAATCTCCCATTTCTCCTTCAATTTCTGCTTTTGGAGTAAGTGCTGCTACCGAGTCAATAACTACGATATCAATGGCTCCCGAACGGATCAGGTTGTCGGCAATTTCCAATGCCTGCTCCCCGTTGTCCGGCTGAGAAATGATTAAGTTTTCAAGATCAATTCCCAGTTTTCCTGCATAACCTCTGTCGAAAGCGTGCTCTGCATCAATGAATGCTGCAATTCCACCTGCTTTTTGAGCTTCTGCAATAGCGTGAAGGGTTAACGTTGTTTTACCTGAAGATTCTGGTCCGTAGATTTCGATAATTCTTCCTCTGGGATATCCGCCTACTCCAAGAGCAATGTCTAATCCTAAAGATCCGGAAGGAATCACTTCGATGGTTGTATCAATAGTACTGTCACCTAATGTCATTACAGTTCCTTTTCCGTATGTTTTATCTAGCTTGTCAAGCACCAATGCAAGTGCTTTTTTCTTATCGTCTATGTTGCTCATCTGTTGTTAAAATAATTTTTCAAAAGTACATAATTTAAACATCAAAAGCTAATATTATTTAGGGCAGAAATCTGTTTTTAGAGTTAAAAAATAATAAAATTGAGAGGCTGATATCGTTCATTACGAACAGGATGCAGCGTTTTATGATTCAAAACATAAAAAAATAATTTTTGCCTTCTGATGTAACAGTTGTTCAGGGCTTTTTTAGTGGAAATTTGAGTTTTTTGTAATGCTCAGATAGTCTTCCAGTACTTTCATCTGGTCGTTGTTCCCTTTTTCTATTCTGGTGTCCCGGCTTACAATCTTATCATAAATTTTGTTGATCATGATTTTGGTTTTGGGAAACAGGTTCCTGTTTGGGACATCCGGAATTTGTAGTCTTTTGCAGACTTCATCGTCAAGAAGAAACCACGTGCAGCAGATGTGAAGGTATCTTAAGTTTGTTCTTTGAAATTTAAACTTTAAAATAGGATTTTCCAACGATTCATTCAGTAAAGAATGAGCTAGCAGAATAGAGTCTTTATCGGAGGGAGGTTGTACAGAAGTCCACAGGTAGAAATATTCCGTTGCTTGTTTTTTACTGTCGGGAAGGAGCTCTTCCGGAATTCCCAATAAATAGCCTACGTATTTCCAAAGATGAAAAATTCCTTTTTCTTCTTCTTCCGTAAAAGTATTCCCCAGTTTCTGAAGACTGTGGAGAAAAACAAGACTGAAACCGATATATGTGGCCATCATATCCCATGAATTGATGGGTTCACCCCAATTTTCAGTATCCCATTGCTGATAATGCTTCCTGATGGAAAGTCTGGCATAAGAATGAATCAGGCGGGTTTTTATCGCAAATTCATAGCCTTTTGCGTGAAGTTCCAGGGCATCATAACGGGTCGCATTGACCCAGAAGTCCAGGGTTTCGGAAAGACGTTTTACTGCTCCTTTTTTCAAAGCTTCTGTAGCAGTAAGGGGTTTGTTGAGGTAAGCATAATCATAACCTCCCATCAGACAGTAATCCCTTAACGAAATTAGCGAGTCGATGTTGCCACGCATGCAAAGCTCTGCGCCGCTTTTTAACAGGCTGTAATCAAGCCATTCGGGAATGTGTTGGGTCTGGGTGAAAAGCTTCTTTACGCTTTCAGGAACATCATCTGTTTCGGAGACCCCGTTTCGGATATAATTTTCAATTTCTCTGGAGGCTTCGTGAAATTTTTTAGTAAAATAAACATCTTTCACCACTTCATCACCGATTTCATCCACATGATAAAAATGAGCAGAAAATCTATCGAAGTCCTTAAAACTTACTTCTGCTCCGGAAAAATCAAGAAGTTGTTTTCCGTTGCCTTTTTCCCAAAAATCTTTAAAATGAGGGGAATCTTTAAAACGAGGCTGGGTATTCATTCTTTCCATTGTATATAAAAATACAAGTTTTGCACCGAAATACTCTGGTGAGATTTATCAGTGTTAGATTATGTTGGATATTGAATGTTGAAAAATATTAGATAAGCCCTCGCTCAAAGGCCTTTTTCACGAGTTCCTTGCAGTTTCTGGAATCTGTTTTTCTTAAAATATTTTTTCTGTGGGTGCGTACCGTATGTTCAGACAGGATTAATGCCTGTGCTATTTCAGGTCCGGAATATCCTTTGGTGATAAGGCCAAGGATCTCCATTTCCCTTTTGGTTAAATGCTCTGAAAACTGCTGCGGCCTGGAAAAAGAATCCAGTTTTACCTGATGAAAATCATTTCTTGGTCCGATTCCGGAAATCAGCACGGTATATGGATTTTCTTTTGTGATGTGATGAATGTTGGTATGGATATTTATGGCCTGCACCGGAATACCGGTCTCGTCTTCCATGGTGATAACAGACTGGTGATGGAATAATTCATAATTTCCTTCCGCCGTTTTCATTCTGAAGCAGTAGCTGCACTTGATGTAAAGCTGGTGCTCCAGACCAATCTCTGTCATTTTATCAATGAGGGTCTGTTCGGCTTTCATGACAAATTCAATGTCATCAGGATGGGTCAGGTCGATAACTTCTTTTAAATTTTCGGGATATTCAGGGAGACCATGAAGCTTGAGAATGTTTTCATGATGGTGCGAAAGCGTACTGTTGGTAAGATTCAGAGCGTAATAATAAAACTCGCCGATCGCAAACATCTCGCCGATGATACGTTCCACCGGAGGTCTATTCAGGATTTCTCTGTCTCTTCTCACACCCGGGTAGGTATCCCAGACTTCAAGCAGAGGATGTTTTTTTTCTGAATTCCCCATGAATAAATAGTTTTACGCTAAAATAACTAAAAAACTTACAAAATACCACAAAAGGGGGATTTTTTTACACTGATAAAATGATAAACTTTGTACTAGCTAATAACCATGGCGACTCAATTTCTACTATCCCGTTTTGTTTTGTGATTTATTTTTTCCATAATTTATTGTAATTAGGAAAATGTTGAGCATAGCAAACTTGACGAACCGTCTTCAGGGCGGCTTTATTTGAAACGATAATGAATGTTATAAAATCAGTTTACTCTTTTCTTTTTAGTTGTTTGAAAATGATAAACTAATGGCCTCTCGTTGCTGGAGAGGCTTTTTCTTTTTTATTACCAACAGATTTCTTCAATATTCCGGCTCAGTCTAAAACTTTTTTTTTAAAACAATTTTTAACATTAAGAAATTAAGATCTTAAAAGATGGGGCGCTTAAAAACTTAAAAAAAATCAATTTATTGATTTCTTCATTCATAATAATAAACGTACTGCTTAAATCCTTAATGTTTTAAATTAAGAAATAAACTAAAATTTATTGAGGTTAAGAAAATTAAGACTATTTGTAGGTTTTATTGTATTTATTATGCTCCCTGAGTTTTGAGACAGAGCCAATATTCCCACATTTTAAAATCACCCAAACGGGTACTTTACTTGTATTCATGGAATTCCAAACTTTGTAGCAAACTAATAACTATGAAAGCATAGTTATAACAAAAAACCTTCCCGTAGGGAAGGTTTTCATTATGTATTGCTAATTGCTCATTACTGATTATAAAGAAGCAGAATGAATCAGCATATCTACCAATTTGTTTGAGTAACCCATTTCGTTGTCATACCAAGAAACAAGTTTTACAAAGTTTGGAGAAAGCATGATACCAGCGTCTTTGTCGAAGATAGAAGTTCTCTTATCTCCTACGAAATCCTGAGAAACCACTGCATCTTCAGTGTATCCTAAGATTCCTTTCAATTCACCTTCAGAAGCAGCCTTGATAGCAGCACAGATCTCATCGTAAGAAGTAGCTTTTTCTAATCTTACAGTAAGGTCTACTACAGAAACGTCAACAGTTGGTACTCTGAAAGACATACCTGTTAATTTTCCGTTTAGTGAAGGGATTACTTTTCCTACCGCTTTAGCAGCACCTGTAGAAGAAGGGATAATGTTGTTAAGCGCAGCTCTACCACCTCTCCAGTCTTTAGCAGAAGGACCATCCACCGTTTTCTGAGTTGCTGTTGTAGCATGTACCGTAGTCATAAGACCTTCTACGATTCCGAAGTTATCGTGGATTACTTTAGCTAAAGGCGCTAAACAGTTCGTTGTACAAGAAGCGTTGGATAAGATTTTGATATCGTCAGTAAGTTCCAGGTGGTTTACACCCATTACGAACATCGGAGTATCGTCTTTAGATGGAGCAGAAAGGATTACTTTTTTAGCTCCGGCGTTGATGTGAGCCTGAGCAGAGTCTTTAGATAAGAAAAGACCTGTAGATTCTACGATATAGTCTGCACCTACTTCATTCCACTTTAAGTTGTTAGGATCTTTCTCAGCAGTTACTCTGATTCTTTTTCCGTTTACCACAAGGTCATTTCCTTCTACAGAAACTTCTCCCGGGAAAATACCGTGTACAGAATCATATTTTAACATGTAAGCCATGTATTCTGCGTTGATTAGGTCATTGATTCCTACTACTTCAATGTTATCTCTTTCGGTCATTGCTCTGAAAACAAGACGTCCAATTCTACCAAAACCGTTGATACCTACTTTGATTGTTGACATAATAGTTTGTTTTAGATTTATAAAAAAATAATTAGATTGCTAAAATTTCGGAAATCAGTAAAAGATCTTTATTGATTTCATTATGTTTTTTAATGGCATCTTCGATCGGTGTGTACACCATATCGTTAGAACGCATTCCAGCCATTACATTTGTTTTTCCTTCCATTAATCCCACTACGGCACCGTAACCCAGTCTGCTGGCCAAAACTCGGTCTGCGCAGCTTGGAGAACCACCTCTCTGGATGTGTCCCAAAATGGTTACACGGATATCATAATCAGGGAATTCTTCTTTAGTCAGGTTGGCAAGATCATAGATGCTGCCTTGCTTTTCACCTTCTGCTACGACAACAATACTTGATGCCTTTCCAGTCTTTTCAGCCTTTCTGAAATTAGCGAAAAGCTCATCTCTGCTGTCTTTTTTCTCAGGAATAAGAATATCCAGCGCACCCGTGGCCAGTCCGCTGTTTAAAGCAATAAAACCTGCATCACGGCCCATTACCTCTACAAAGAAAACCCTGTTGTGAGAAGTTGCCGTATCACGAATTTTATCAATAGATTCCATAGCTGTATTTAAAGCGGTATCGTAGCCAATGGTATTATCCGTTCCGAAAATATCATTGTCGATTGTTCCTGGTACACCGATTACTCTGATCCCAAACTCTTCGTAAAAGATCTTTGCTCCGGTAAAAGTTCCGTCTCCTCCGATACATACCAATGCATCCACACCATGTTTCACACAGTTCTCATAGGCTTTCTGGCGTCCTTCGGGAGTTCTGAATTCCAAGGATCTAGCGGATTTCAGAATGGTTCCGCCCTGATTGATTATATTTTTTACGGAACGGGGACCCATTTTCAGGAAATCATCGTGGATAAGGCCGTTATAGCCTTCCCTTACTCCGTAGCATTCAATATTATAATAGTTTGCGGTCCTTACTACCGCTCTTAATGCCGCATTCATACCCGGAGCGTCACCTCCAGAGGTAAGAACTGCAATTTTTTTTACAGCACTCTCTTTCATCTAGTAAAAAATTTCGAACACAAATTTACAAAAACAAGTTCAGATAATGGCAGTAAGTTGAGAAGAGTTTTGAATATAAATAATTAAAAGCTTCTAAAATTTGTAGGTTTAAAAAAATACCTCGCCGTTTTCGTTTCTGCAGCATTTACATCAAGACTGTACCATGGCGAAATATTTTTCTCAAAAGGATTGGAAAGTGTATGAATAGATTGCGCCGGAGTGAATCCCTGACTTAATAAAAATAACTTTTTCCCTTCCTTATTCTGACATACTCCGGAAATAAAAACAATATGTCCCGGACTTCCCGCTGTGATCAGGATATCACCGGTTTTCAGATCTGAAGTTGTAGTAACAGGTTTTGTTTCCTTATTTAGAGATATGGTTCCTGCATAATTGAAGATCAGATCCAGATATTTTCTGAAATTGGGATAGGAATCATCAAAGCCTGCTGTTTTTCTGAAACTGACATTATTCCCACTGACAAAAGCCCGGATGCCGTTTTTATAATCATTCCATGAAACCAGATCACCACTTGTAAAATGAAATTTGATCTCGTCAAACTTTTTGGCTTTGTACAAATATTCAGCTCTCAGACGGATGGCGGCATCAGCGCACTGCTGTAGATCCTTATTTCCCGTGTCAATATCAAATACGGCTTCATGAAGATCCTGGGTTTCGATGGGAGTTCCATCATATCTCAAGATCTGACTGCCATAAGGTTTTAGCTTAAAATTTTCAAGGAAATACCCGAAAGAATCAGGTTGTTCTTCAATCCAGGTATAGCCTTTGGGAGGAGAAAATCTCTCTTTGACTGTGTTTTTATCTTTATGAATGGAAACGGAGTTTTCTTGAGTCAAACCTTCTGTAATACTGGTTTTGCTGCCTGATATGGCTTTATCATTGTTGCACGCTGCTGTCATCAGTGCAGCAGCCAGAATGGAAATAGTTTTTTTCATGTGGGTTTTCTTCAATTACAAATATCATTGATTTTTTGAATATGACGTGATTTTTTTTAACCACGGATTGCACAGATTTACACAGATGTTTGCGTTTTATTTGCGTTATCTGTTTAATCTGCGCGAGTGAAAAATACTAAACATTCTCATTTTCGGGGATTAAAAGCTTTCCCCAGTCGTTTAGCTGCCAAAGGATTTCTACCAGTTTTCCGCCAAGTTCTGTTAGGGTATATTCAACGCGGGGAGGTAATTCATTAAACGACTGTTTAACCAAAATGCCGTCTTCCACCATCTCATTCAGCTGCTGATTCAAAACTCTGCGGTCTACCTTAGCAATTCCCCGGAGAAATTCACTCGGACGTTTTTTCCCTTCATTGATCTGCCAGACAATCGGAATTTTCCACTTTCCACTGATGGTATTAACGGCAACTTCCAACGGACAGATTTTATTTTCTTCAGCTTTCTCCTTTGTTTTCATAAAATTGACTTTTTTATCCCTATGGGTGAAAAATATGCGCTGTTGCCCATCTTGATTCACTTTCGGACTTTTGTAAAGTTAATCATTAATAGAATCATGACCGGAAAACGAAAAGGCGCCCGCTCCATAAAAGATATTCCGAAAGATATCCTCGAACAGCTGAACCGGGGTGATATCGAAACTGCAAACCTTACAGAATGGCTGGCGGTAGATCAGAGGCTATTGCTGGAAAATTTGCTTCAGCAGAATCACCGTACAGAATATTTGAAGCCTATTATAGAACATGTAGACCAGCTGAAAAAACAAACCGTCAATACCATTAATGAAACCATCGGAATGGGTTTACTTAATCTGGCTGCTCAAAATAATGACGATGATTTTCTTCTCAAAATTTCAGCCCATCCGGCAGATCTCGTGCGTTGCTGGGGGGCTTATACTGTTGGACGCAACAATAATTTAAAACTTAGAGAAAAATTAGACAGGATTCAATTATTTGCTTCTGATTCTCATTTTGGAGTGAGGGAAATCTGCTGGATGGCGGTGCGTCCGGATATCTCCAAAAATCTTGATGAAAGCTTATCTGTTTTATCCGAATGGACGAGGCATGATAATGAGAACGTGAGACGTTTTGCCAGCGAATCTACCAGACCGAGAGGAGTTTGGTGTGAACATATCAATGCTTTAAAACAAAATCCCGGACTAGGACTGAAAATTCTCGAACCTTTACGGTCAGATTTCTCAAGATATGTGCAGGATAGTGTGGGGAACTGGCTGAATGATGCCAGCAAATCACAACCTGAGTTTGTCATAGAAATCTGTGATGAATGGCTTGGGGAAAGTCCGACAAAAGAAACGCAGTATATCGTAAAAAAAGCTTTGCGAACCCTTAAAAAGTGAGACTTATCCACAAAGAAAGAATGGTGGAGTTATTTTTCATTGCATATGTCACGGATTTTCACATTTTTAAATAATTTTCTCAAACCCTTTATTCCCGTTGACCAGGGAATAATTTGCTTCATTTGACAGGAAAAATAAGATTCAAAAAGCTTCAATGTTAACTATATGTTAACTTGAAAAAGTTATCCACAATATGAGTTTTTGAATAATGGGGATTATACATCTCACGAAATGAATGATTTAAATAATGAAGATCAAAAAGGGACTTGAAATCAGGTCTTTTTTCGCCGAAATAAAAAGTTATCCACAATATGGAATTATTGATTCGGTTTTAGAACTTATTTCCAGTGATCAGTTATTTAAATTTTAAGGATCCGTTTACCATTTTTCGGTCAGATATTTCCAGTATCTTTTCGGGACATGCTGAACATGCAGTTTTAAATTCTTTCGTTCAACAATATTGGTTTTAGTAAAGTATCGCTGCCAGAGAGTCTGGTAGTTTTGTTCTTCGTCGTGAAATTTTTGCTCGTATTGATGAAGGTTTAGTTTTTCTTCAGGATAAAAGAATTCACAGTTTTCCAGATCGTACAGAATGCCATAATCTCTTCTCAAATCATAAATCATCCATTTTTGGTCCTGATAGCGATCTTTAAAATGTTTCCGGATCAGCGGAAGAACATCAAAATCAGGATCTATTTTCGCAAAGAAAACACCGTCCTGCATTTTTTCAAAACGTACAAAAGCGGTCATTCTGTGCCGTTCCCGATTCACGGACTTACAGATTTTTGATATGGAAAGCATGTCGTTATCTGCATAATTCTGAAGGATATTATCTTCAGGATGTTTGATGGATTGTCTGACTGCCGATAAAATAAGATGCTCCAGCTCCGGGTCTTCTGACAGGAAAACTTTCAGCAGCTGATG
This sequence comes from Chryseobacterium sp. JM1, assembly GCF_000737715.1. Lineage (GTDB taxonomy): Bacteria > Bacteroidota > Bacteroidia > Flavobacteriales > Weeksellaceae > Chryseobacterium. The sequence continues at coordinate 378,088 of NZ_JPRN01000001.1, forward strand.
AACTCCGGATCTCCCGATATTCTGTTCCAGTTTTTTGAATACCCTTTCAGATTTATCATTTTGCGTAATGGTCTCATGAATTTCTGCAAAGATATTTTCCTGATGAAATCTTTCTTTATTTACTATTTCCACATCTTTATACCGGTATTCGAAAACTTCAAATACTGCAGTTAAAAGGCCGTCGAAACTTCCGTCGTAGAGGAGTGTAGTCATTGGTTGATGTGATGATGTGATGATGTGATGATGTGATAATGTGGTAATGTGTTGATTTGGTGATGAGGTAACAGTTAAGCGGATGACTTCCAGTCCTTATTTCTAAATCTCTTAATTGCTCAATCTCTGAATCTTTAAATTTTTAAATCCTTCAATCTTTAAATTAACTTAAAACAAACTCAGCTGCTGCGAAAACTGATTATGAAACTTAGAAGAACTTCCGCCTACAAGCAGTTGCCTTAAATTTTTATCGGTTAAATATTTTAGATAAGCATTGCCTGCATTAAAATCGATGAAATATTTGGCGCGGTTGACGGCTGCTCCCAATTTTTTCAGGTGATCCATATTTAAAGCCTGAAAACGGCGTGCCTGAACAATCTTCTGTGCTGTTTTTACTCCGATGCCGGGAATTCTTAAAATCATCTGATAATCGGCAGTCTGGAGATTAACCGGAAACTGATGAAGGTGTCTCAAAGCCCAGCTCAGTTTAGGATCTACTTCCAGGTCGAGGAAAGGCATATGAGGATCAAGGATTTCTTCCGCTTTAAATCCGTAGAATCGCATTAACCAATCCGACTGATACAGACGGTTTTCCCGAAGCATAGGAACTTCCGTAGTCAAAGAAGGAAGTCTTTTATCTTCCAACACTGGAACATAGCCTGAATAATAGACCCTTTTCAAATTGAAGTTTTTATAAAAATGATCAGCCACTTTGATGATCTGTAAATCATTTTCATTGGTCGCTCCTACGATCATCTGTGTAGATTGCCCGGCAGGTGCAAACTTCGGAACTTTTCTGAAAATTTTCTTTTCATCTTTATACTGACTGATCCCTTTCTGGATATAACGCATCGGGTTGATCATATCCTGACGGTTCTTTTCGGGAGCGAGTAATTTAAGTCCGCTTTCCGTAGGGATTTCGAGATTCACTGAGAGTCTGTCTGCGTACAAAGCAGCTTCCTGCATCAGTTCATCACTGGCTCCGGGAATAGATTTTAAATGGATATAGCCGTTGAAATTTTCTTCAGTCCGTAGTTTTTTCGCCACTCTTACCAGGCGTTCCATCGTTGTATCTGCATTTTTGAAAATACCGGAACTCAGGAACAGGCCTTCAATATAATTTCTGCGATAAAAATTAATCGTAAGATCCACGACTTCTTCTACAGTAAACGCAGCTCTTTTGATATCATTGGAACTTCTGGATACACAGTACGCACAATCATAGATACAATGGTTGGTCAGGAGAATTTTGAGCAGGGACACACATCGCCCGTCTTCCGTATAGGTATGACAAATCCCGCTCGCGGAACTGTCTCCTAAAGCGCCTTTTTTATTTTTTCTCGTTCCTCCGCTGGATGAGCAGGAGACATCGTATTTCGCTGCATCGGCAAGGATTTCGAGCTTTTCTTTCAGGCGTTCAAAATTCATAATTTCAACTGGATGTTACAATTTGTATCTAAACTTTGTTCAAAAATAGTTCCAAAATATATAATTATCAATATTTTTCTATAGAAGTTATCAACAATGGAGACTTTCAAAATTACTATCTTTACACTTATTAAATTTATGCTATGAATCATAAACCGGTAGAAGGTTTCTCTAAATTGACCAAGCAGGGAAAAATCGATTGGCTTGTCGGCGAATACCTTGAAGGAAACGAAGAATATCAAAATATATTAAAACAATACTGGAACGAAAATGCTGAACTTCAGAAGCTTCACGAAGAGTTTTCTGAAAATACCATTTCCAATTTCTATATGCCTTACGGAATTGCTCCGAATTTCTTAATTGACGGAAAATTATTCGCTCTTCCAATGGCTGTTGAAGAAAGTTCAGTGGTAGCGGCCGCTTCCAAAGCTGCAAAATTCTGGATTGATAAAGGAGGTTTTAAAACGACCATTATCAACAATGAAAAACTGGGGCATACGCACTTTATTTTCAATGTAGAATCGCATAAACTTCTGCATTTCTTTAATTTCAATTTAAAGAAAAAACTCCTTGAAGCTACAGAAGACATTACCGCGAATATGAGAAAACGCGGGGGTGGAATTTTAGATATCAAATTGGTGGATAAAACCGCTGAAATGCCGAATTATTATCAGCTTAAAGCTAGCTTTGATACGGTAGATTCCATGGGCGCGAATTTTATCAATTCATGCCTTGAGCAATTCGGGAAAACCATGAAGCAGGAGATTGCAACAAGTGAAGATTTCACACAGGAAGAGAAAAGTTCACTTCAGATTGTGATGAATATTCTTTCCAACTTTACACCCGACTGTATTGTAAGAGCTGAGGTTTCATGTAAAATTGAAGACTTAAAAGATGATAGCGGAATTTCCAATGAAGAATTCGCAAGAAAATTCAAACAGGCCGTTACCATTGCTGAAATTGAACCCTTCCGTGCTACAACTCACAACAAAGGTGTGATGAATGGAGTAGACGCCGTAGTAATCGCTACAGGAAATGATTTCAGAGCAACAGAAGCCTGTGCTCATGCCTATGCAGCTAGAGACGGACAATACAGATCTTTAACACACTGTACGATAGATAACGGAATTTTCAGATTCTGGATCGATCTTCCTATTTCTGTAGGAGTAGTGGGAGGACTTACGAACCTTCATCCACTGGTGAAATTCTCACTGGCGCTTCTTGGAAAACCTTCCGCACAGGGACTGATGAGTATTCTTGCCGTTTCAGGTCTTGCGCAAAATTTCGGAGCCCTCCGTTCTCTGGTAACCACAGGAATCCAAAAAGGGCATATGAAAATGCACTTACTGAATATTTTAAACCAAATGGGCGCTACAGAGGCAGAAAAACAACATTTTGTAACGTATTTTAAAGATAAAACGGTAAGCCATCATGAAGTGATTCATGAGTTTAACAGATTAAGAGCTCAATAATGCTGCAGATCATCTTACCCATCGTATTCATCATTTTCGGGATCTTTTTAAAGAAAACGACATCGCCGGGCTTTAGAAATTCTAAAAAACTTTCCAATGTCTTTATTATATTGGGTATTTCAACGTTGGTGGCGAAACTTATTTTAATGTATATAAAATCGAAATAGTGAAACGGAACATTGTATTTTTCCTTTTGATTTCAGGTTTAAGTTTTTCACAACAAAAAAATGTGAAGATCAATGACCTGCCGCCTGCCTCTGAAAGTCATTATTTTCCATTAATTTCTTACAGCGGAAAGCCTTTGCTTGAGAATAAAATCAATACTTTTCTGCAGGTAAGTGAACTGGAATATGTTCCGAATTCCGGTGGAAATCCTTTTAAACGGGCTTCCACGGCTACCAATTCTTACTCCAATTATGTTGATTATTACAGTTGGGAAAAAATGGAATCCCCCGAAAATATTCTGAGTATTACGATGGAGGGTGAGGCTTCAGGAGCGTATCCGGAGAATTTTTTTATCGCAAAAAATTTTGACCTGAGAACAGGAAATTATATCAATGTTGAGGATTTGTTCCGGCCGGATGCTGCCAAAACCATTAAAAATTTAATCCAGAAAGAAATAAAGAAACAGATTGCTGATTTTCTTGTGGTGTTAAAAGCAGAGAAAAATCAGTCAGATGAGGTTCTGGCGCAGATTGGCCTTTATGAAAACTGCTATACTGATTATGGTTTAGACGGTATGGAATATTATTTCGCAAAAGATAAGATGAAGTTTATTGCACCAAGATGTGCCAACCATGCGATGAGAGCACTGGATGAACTGGATAGTCATGTGATTGAATTTTCTTATAAATTCCTGGAGAAATATTGGAGTCCTTATGCTAAAAACTTAGTATCAGGCTCCTCACAGGTAGATCATACAAGTTTCAGAAACAAACTGTACAAAGGGACAATTGGTGGAAAATATCCGGTTACTGTGCTTGTTAAGCGTTTGTATGATGAGCAGGGTGGCGGTGCCAGCTTTAACGCTTCGTACTGGTATGATAAAAATAAAAAACTCATCGAGTGGAACGGTAAAATGAAAGGGAATCATATCTCTATCACAGAAAGTGAATTCTACAGTGAAGAAGCCAGACAATGGATGGTGACGGGATTTGTGGAAGCTGATATCAAAGGGAACAGGATCACCGGAACCTGGCAGGATAACAAAACAAAAAAATATTTAAATCTGGAATTAGAAGAATTATAAAATGATCAAAAAAAAGATATTTTCACTTTTAGCCTGCACTCTTGTTACAGTTGTTTTTGCCCAAAATGCAAGAGCTACTTTATCCAAAACAATAAATAGTCTCTACTCTGATATTGAAAATAAATGCGGTAAAGATTTTAAACTACTTGATGAAAAGTATAAAGCAATTTTGGAGAAATCTCCAGATAGAAATCTGTCGAAAGCTGATGAAGCAGAATATTCTAAACAATTCAATGCTTTGAAACATTCCTATGCCGATTGTCAAAATAAAAATCAGCCTCAAAAAATTGAGAAGCTAAAATCATTGTTGGAACAAGTCGAAAGTGAAAATAAGGCTGTTTCTGAAATGAAAAACAATACTTCTTCATCTGCTACACAACAATTTTCACCAGACATTATCCGCAAGGAATTGGTTAACATCTTTAGTGGTAATGATCTTTTTCAGAATCTGGATGCACCTCTAAAACTCACATTTACATTTGTTCTGGATAAAGATGGTATTATAAAAGACATAAAAGTGATGGGGACAGATAATGAGGAAATCAAACTGTTTTCTGTTCTGAAATTTTACTCCATTCAGAAAGTGTTTGCACCTGAAATGGAGAATGGAGTTGCTGTAAGAAAAAGATTCAACCAGTCTCTGACCTTTGCGGTGCAATAAATAATTCTAATAAAAATATTTTAAGCTAAAATAATGAAAACAATTACTTTAATTTTCGGTGCTGCCTATGGGATGCTGTCGGTTATTCTCGGAGCTTTCGGGGCGCACGCTTTAAAAAAAATATTATCTGTAGAAAGACTGGAAAGTTTTGAAACGGGAGTGAGATACCAGATGTATGCTGCCTTCTTTTTATTGATTGTAGGATATATTTTAAAATTTGATACTTCATCGCAAAAATGGATTTCTATTTTCATGATTGCAGGAACGGTTCTGTTCTCTTTCAGTATTTATTTTCTGAGTTTACAGGATTATCTGGGCGCTAATCTGAAATTTTTAGGACCTATTACGCCGCTGGGAGGTCTGTTTATGATCCTAAGCTGGGGAATGCTGATTTGGTATTTCGCCAAGACAAAAATATAATCATTGCGGTTCAGTCTGTAGAAAGAAAATAGACTCACTTTACTGAGTGGCTCACCGAAAAATTTAAAAATGAATCATCGCTTTACAAGTTTTCTTATAACGTTCCTTTTCTTTTTTCTAAGTGTTCAGAATATGGAAGCACAGGAGAAGAGAAAATTACTGAATGGAAGTATTTTAACAGAAGTGAAAAATATTCAAAAGCGTTTTTCGGATAGCATCAGTCATTATGATTACAAAAAGAATTCTGTTGTATACAGTGAAAAATATAGAATTTTTTACAGTGAAAAAATACAGAATCTGAAAAATCTGTACCAGAGTATCTATGACAAAGATGTAATTACCGGGAAGTTTGATACCAGTGTTTCATTTAAAGCAACGGGCGAGGTACCAGCAAACACCGTGTCGCCCGGAGAAGCTCCTCCTCAAAATGAGACAAAAAGTAAAACCGTTGATATTACTCAGATTGAAAATTATCAACAGCTTACAGACTTAAAAAGACGTTTGACAACTGATTTTCCGGTTTATTTGATCGAGGACAGTGGTGAAGGTGTGTACCAATGTAAATTGAATTTCATCATTGATGTGGATGGAAAATTCAAAAAAGTAAAATACAGTGGGTCATCCGGCACAGAATTCAATTTGATCAGCGCACTGTTCCTGTATGCCATCGGATCTTTGGAAGAAGCGTTGATGTATAACAAAAAGCCAATCATCCAACAGTTTTCCCAACCAATCATAGTAAGATTTGAATAATTAGCAGCACATACTTTAAGAATTTATCGTGTATACATGCATATTCAAAAACAGTAAAAACAAATGATGAGGTTCTTTTAATATTTAAAATAAATTGAATGAAAATCAATAGAAGGAGACGTTTAATAAAAACATTCAATCTTCTGGATCAGCCTATAAGATTCAATCCGTTTGTATTCAGCAGAACTTTTTTCATGTGGGCTTTTACCGGTCTTGTTGGGGGCGCGATTGCCGGCGGTTACTGGATCGTACTGGAACATTTTACAGAGTTTTTAGTACAGTTTCAGGGATGGATGGTGATTCCTACCATGGCTATCTGTGGTCTTCTGGCGGGACTTGTCATTCACTTTATAGGAGATCCCGGGGAAATTCATTTGATCGTTAATAATATCAGATTTAATAAGGGAAAGCTGGATCCGAAAAATAATCCTTCCATGATCCTTTCGTCCCTGTTTTGTGTGGCTTCGGGTGGAAGTCTTGGTCCGGAAGCGCCTTTGGTTCAGGTCACCGGATCTACGGGAACCTGGCTTGGGAAAATCTTCAGACTGAAAGGAGAGGAACTGCGTTCTCTGAGTATCGCCGGAATGGCTTCAGGCTTTACTGCTCTGTTTGGGGCTCCGCTTGGAGGAAGTCTTTTCTCGCTTGAAATTCTGCATCATAAACATGCGGTTGAATATTACAGGGCAATCATTCCTGCTTTAGTGGCGAGCTGTTTCAGTTATGTGATGTTTGCTTTGATCATTCATTTGGGAATAGGCGCAACGTGGGACCTGAAGGCTTATCATTATTCCGGAGTCTATGATTTCATCTATGCCTTTTTATTTGGAGTAGTGGCCACTATTTTCGGATGGATCTTTATTTTTGTGGTTAAATTTTTCAAAAAGATTTTCGAATACAGACAATTCCCGATTTACATTAAAACCTTAGTGGGAGGAATTATTTTAGGCATTATTGCTTATAATTTCCCGATCACAAGATACTTTGGGCATCATGAAATCAATGAACTGATCAATGGGAATTTTGCACTGAACTTTTTAATTGTGGTCCTTATTTTTAAAATCATAGCTATTGCTGTGACCGTAACTTCAGGATGGAGAGGCGGTTTCATTATCCCGTTATTCTTTGTAGGAACTACTTTAGGACTGATCATTCATCAGCTGTTTCCCACTGTTGATACCACTTTAGCAATTGTAAGCTGTATGGCTGCCATTAATGCCTGTGTGACCAGAACGCCAATGAGTACAACGATTATTCTGGGAACCTTAACCGGGTTTACGTATTTCGTTCCGATACTTTTTGCAAGCTTAACAGGTTATTTTCTGGCTCCGAAAATTCCGTTCATCGGTTCGCAGTCTGAGAAATTGTCCGAAGAATAAAGCGAATTTAGAGGATATGTTAAAAATCAAGTTTCCGGTGCCTTAATTTTTAAGTCAATAAACTTGAACTTCCATGTCTTTTTAGTAAATTTGTCAACCTTTAAATTTTAAAATAAAATAATAAAAATAATATGAATCTTCACGAGTATCAATCAAAAGAGATTTTATCAAAGTACGGAGTTGCTATCCAACGTGGTTTCGTAGCGAACAATGTAGAAGAAGCTGTAGCAGCTGCTGAAAAATTGACTGCTGAAACCGGAGCTCAGGCTTGGGTAGTAAAAGCACAAATTCACGCAGGTGGACGTGGTAAAGGTGGCGGTGTAAAGTTCTCTCCAAACATGGATAAACTTAAAGAAAACGCTCAGAACATTATCGGAATGCAGTTGGTAACTCCACAAACTTCCGCTGAAGGTAAAAAAGTACACTCTGTTTTGGTTGCAGAAGATGTTTATTATCCTGGAGAATCTGAAACTAAAGAATTTTATGTTTCTATTCTTTTAGACAGAGCTGAAGGTAAAAATACCATCGTATATTCTACGGAAGGAGGTATGGATATCGAGCACGTAGCTGAGGTAACTCCTCACTTGATCCACAAAGAAATTATTGATCCTGCTTTAGGTCTTCAGGGATTCCAGGCTAGAAAAATTGCTTTCAACCTTGGTCTTGAAGGAAATGCTTTCAAAGAATTCACAAAATTCATTGCATCTCTTTACAATGCTTACACAGGAATTGATGCTTCTCTTTTCGAAATCAACCCGGTTTTGAAAACTTCTGATAACAAAATTATCGCGGTAGATGCTAAAGTAACTTTAGATGGTAACGCATTGTTCCGTCACAAAGATCTTGAAGCCTTAAGAGATACAAGAGAAGAAGATCCAATGGATGTAGAAGCTGGTGAAGCTGGTCTTAACTTCGTAAAACTAGACGGTAACGTTGCTTGTATGGTAAACGGAGCTGGTCTTGCAATGGCTACGATGGATATCATCAAATTATCTGGTGGTAGCCCTGCGAACTTCCTTGACGTGGGAGGTACTGCAGATGCTCAGAGAGTTCAGACTGCTTTCGGAATCATCCTTAGAGATCCTAACGTAAAAGCAATCCTTATCAACATCTTCGGAGGTATCGTAAGATGTGACAGAGTAGCTCAGGGAGTTGTAGACGCTTACAGAGCGATGGGTAGCCTTCCGGTTCCATTGATCGTAAGATTACAGGGAACTAACGCTGTAGAAGCTAAAAAATTAATTGACGAGTCAGGTCTTCCTGTACATTCTGCAATTACTTTGGAAGAAGCTGCAAACAAAGTAAAAGAAGTTTTAGCGTAAGCTGAACTTTTAAATAAATAGAGAAACCGTTCCATTTTTTGGAGCGGTTTTTTTATATTTAAAAATCAAAATGTAACCTGATGAAAAAAATATATATCCCCAATCCTTGTTCCGAAAACTGGGAAACAATGTCTTCTCATGAGCAGGGAAAGTTTTGTTCTGTCTGCAGCAAATGTGTGGTTGACTTTACACAAAAGAAATCCGAAGAAATTGAATATGTTTTCAAAGAGAAGCAGGGTGAAGATATTTGCGGCAGATTTTTTATTCATCAATTGGATAAAGATGTTGAAAAATCTGAGAAACTGAAAAGCAAGGTTTTAAAATATATTCCCCGGAATTTTCAGAACAGCAGAATGACACTGGCTGCCTTTTCCTTGATTCTATTTTTGGCAGGCTGTGCAAAACCAAAAGAGAAAACTCATGCTATCATTGGGGAAACCAAGATTGAAGAAGATTCTATTCCTAAAAATGACGACTATGTTGTGGGTGCGCCTATGGTCCGTAATGATTCAGTAGCTAACATTCTTCAGAAAGACAGCTTAAAATTAAAACATCCCAAATAATTTGAAGCATAAAAAACCGCTTGAAAAAGCGGCTGATATTTTATTTGTCCTGATGTTCAGGAGGAAAAGATTCTCCATTCGTTATGCTGATACTCGTAGGTGTGACCAATTGGATGTTGTCGGCATCCAGACGTTCCTTGATCTTCAGATAAGCCTCACTTTTCAGCTGAACGATGTTGGCCCCTACCTTCATCCAGAATTTAGCCTGGAGGTTAAAATTGCCCTGTTTCAGGTCCGTAAAGATCACTTCTGAAGTATCCAGCCGATCTATATTATCAAGATTTTTAATCACATCCAGCATTCCTTTCTGCGCCTTGGTAATATCTTCATCTGCAGGAATTTCAAAATTTAAAATAATTCTGCGCTGTGGTGATGCTGTAATATTGTAAAACGGGGCATTAAAAATAACCTGATTTGGGATGTATGCTTTCTTTCCGTCATCTGTGATGAGCTTAGTCGTTAAAAAGCCAATCTCCTGAACCGTTCCGGAATGATTTCCAATGGTAATATAATCTCCTACCTTAAATGCTTTATCAATCCCAATCAGCATACCTGAAAAAATACTCGATACGAGATCTTTCAAGGCTACCCCGGCAATAACCCCGGCTACCCCTAAACTTCCGATAAACTTCCAAAGGAAACCACTAAAGCCCATAATTTCGAGGGCAATAAAACTCCCCATCATCATGATCAGAAATCTGAAAACACCTATTAAAGTAACCAGAGAGCCTTCTTTCTGGCTTTTCGGGAAGAATTTGTGGAATAATTTTACCGCGCCTATACTTAAATACTTACTTGTGATAAGAAAAAATGAAAATACCAGAATTCCGACAATAAGTTTCGGTGTAAGCTCGGCAAACCTCATATACCAGCTTTCTAAAACCCTGTAAACAACGTCTATGTAGCTGTGTTCAATGTTCTTCATGAATAAAATTTTAATTAAAGATATAAATAATTAACAAAAATTTTGCCAGTTCCAAAAAGTCTACTAAATTTGTAGACTAATAAAGCAGAATATTATGTCAATTAAACTAGGAGATACAGCACCGGACTTTCAGGCAGAGACTTCTTCAGGGGATATTAAATTTCACGAATTTTTAGGGAATTCCTGGGGGATTCTGTTTTCACATCCTGCAGATTATACACCGGTATGCACTACGGAACTTGGGTATACTGCAAAGCTTAAATCAGAATTCGATAGGAGAGGAACGAAAGTAATTGCCCTGAGTGTAGATGGAGTAGAAGATCATCAAAGTTGGATCAAAGATATCAACGAGACCCAGCATACGGATGTACAGTTTCCTATTATTGCAGATAAAGACAGACAGATTTCAGAGCTTTATGATTTCATTCACCCGAATGCTTCAGTAACTGCGACTGTGCGCTCTTTATTGATCATTGATCCGGATAAAAAAGTGAGACTGATCATTACGTATCCGGCTTCTACAGGACGGAATTTTAATGAAATCCTGAGAGTACTTGATTCTCTTCAGTTAGTTGATTCCCATAAAGTAGCAACTCCTGTCAACTGGGAAAACGGCGAAGACGTTATTGTTCCGCCAGCCATTTCTACAGAAGATGCCAGAAAGATATTTCCGAAAGGCGTGACAGAAATAAAGCCGTATCTGAGATATACGCCCCAACCCAATACATGATTTATTTGATTTTTTATAGTTTAGTTTTAATTTGTACGAAAATCGCCCCGAAAAATATTTCGGGGCGATTTCAATTTTTTTATTCGGTAAGTTATAAGGATTAATTTCTTACATCTCTAGCTACATCTTTAGCTTTTGAAGTCGGTAAATAAATACTGAATCCTACGTTGAAAGTAATATTTGAATTTAAACCTTCGCTACCAAATCCTGCTCTACCTTTATATTTTACCAAACCTTCAATACCGATGTTAGGTGTAATAAAATAAGAATAACCAGGACCAGCTCCAAAATCTAAACCAGTTGTAGAATCTGCATTTTCCACAGATCTTCCTCCGATACCTACGTTACCTTCAAGGAACCATCTTCCGTGGTGAAGTAAGTTATCCACCCCTTTTTCTCCAGGTGAAAGGAAATAACGTCCCAAAGCACCTACTCCATAAGTAAATTCTGTTGGAGATCCGTTTGTCACTTTGCTGATACCTAAATCTACATATCCACCCACAGCTACGTTATCTTTAATAAAGTAAGCTGCCTTAGGCTGTAGTCCAATACTATAACCACCTCCTGTATTTAATCCAAAATTACTGGTTACAAGGCTACTACCTACCATCCAATTACCTTGTTGAATCTGTGCATTAGCTGTTGCAGTCAAACCTGTTGCTGCTAATATTCCTGCAAAAATTAGTTTTTTCATAATTTATTATTTTAATAATTAAATGTTATCATTTGTAGATTAAAGAAAAAACAAGAAATGTGCCAAGCTTCTTAATTTTAGATAAAAACTCAGAATAAGTGTTAATTTGGGAGGAATCGAAATGTGAATTATTTGGTCATTTTTTTGATGATACCACAATTTATATGCAGAGAAGAATCACTGAAATAATAAGGCCTGCAATCGCAAACTTGATTCCTCTTTTAAAGGCTTTTGTCTTTGGATTGAACATCCAGAAACTGGAGATTACAAAGAAAAATAAAGAGATCCCGAAAAATGTATTCAGAGGGGATAATGTTTCCTTGGACTGGGATTTATGAAGTTTCACCATCTTGTCCAGAACGAAAGGAAGTTCTTTTTTTGCATATTTTGCCTTTCCGGAGGCTGCATCGTATGTTCCCTGCTTAAAGTATAAGATATTTCCTTCGGTTTTTTCCACTTCCAGCCCTTTGATCTTTAACTCCTTACCTAATTCTTTTTCAGAAAGATTCACAGCAACTGTTTTCTCATATTTTTTTTCCTTTTTCAGGAAATCAGTATCTCTGTAAACGAGGAGAACTCCGCTTACTGCATATACAGCCATTATTCCTGCAAGAAAAAAGCCCAGATAACGGTGCGTAATTCTCATGAAACTTCTTGTGTCCTTGATCTTATCCATATCGTATTGTTTTTGTTTTAATTTAAAAAAGGAAACTGCAAAAATGCAATTTCCCCTTTGATTGATGAAATTATTCGTTCTTTAATTCTAAAGTTTGTACGTCAATGTGAAATAATAGTTTCTTGGAGTAATAGGGTTTACCGAGTAATTTTCGTGCACGTTATAGTTCACTACATCGAATAAGTTCCCAACTTTCCCTTGGATAGAGAATTTTTTCCACTCGTAGCCTACAGAAACGGTTACTGTGGTGTAGTCTTTTAATTCGAACATTCTGCTTACCCCATTTCTTGCAGCTAAGCTGTTACTTCCGGTTTTTGTATCATTCCATCCAGCCAAACGATTACCAATGTAATAAGCACCTGCCCCTATTTTAAGTCCCTTTGCAAAACGTGTAAATTTATAGAAAACCGACGCGTTGGCTGTGGTAGCAGGAGTTCGTACAAGTCTCTGTTCTTCTACATATCCGAATTGTTCAGGTGTATCAAGATATACGGAATTATTATATGAGAAACCACCTATAATAGATAAATTTTCATTAGGATTTCCTGTAATATCCAATTCAACTCCACGGCTTCGCATTTTTCCTGCAAAATCTTTTAAAAGTCCGTTAGGATCAATCTGTAACCCAGCATCATTTAGAGCAACCTGATAATAATTTTTGTATAAAATCTGATAAACAGTAAGGTTAATGGCCACAGCATTGTTCCATAGATTTTTCTTTGCTCCAACTTCATATTGGTCAATATATGTAGGCTTCAGTGCCTGATCTTCTCTGTCTAAACCAACGTTATTGGAGAATGAATTGGTATAAGTAGCAAAGACAGAAAGATTACTGTTTGGCATATAAACAATACCCGCTTTCGGTGAAATAGCCATATCGGAAGAACTTGAAAACGGTACGTATGGAGTGGTATTGTCCTTAAAGTTTTCTTTTCTTGTGCTTTTATTTTCTACATAAGACCATCTCAATCCAGCCAGAACCTTAAACTGCTTGGAAATACTGATGTAATCCTGGGCATAAACTCCTATTCTTTGTGTAGGAATTCTTGTACGTTCAAATTTTGCTGCGTGTTCAGAAGTTGGCATGCTTCCTCCTGCCCATGTTGATGGATCATCTAAGTAAACTAGACCGTTAGGGTTTCCATTGGTTCCGAATAAATAAGAAGTTCCATAGACTGCTTTTTTAGGATCAGCAATAGTAGGATCATAATAAGTATATGAGTCAGAAAGACCATAATCAGCATCTGTTCCGATTAAAATCTTGTGATTGATCTTCCCGGTGTTAAACTCACCATTGATATTGGCTTGAAATGAAGTATAATTTTGTTCGTTGTACGTTCTGTTTAAAGGTCTTTTCCATACCAGTCGGTTATCTGCAGCATATTCCCATTGCACTCTTTCTGTTGAAAAATAATCCTTAGTGTAGTTTTGATAAGAAGCGGTGGCATTTAAAGACCATCTTTCATTGAACTGGTGATTAAACGTAACATTGGTAGACAATTGCTCTACATTCTGATACTGCCAGTCGGTACCCAGAAAGGCATTTCTTGAAAGCAGATTATTCATAGAGTAGCTTTTGTCTGCATTGGTGAAAGCGCCAATCCCGAAATCCGGAGTGAAATTATTTTTAAGATAATCCGCTTCTACAATTAACTGAGATTTTGGACTTAAATTAAATAAGAATGAAGGATTAAAATAATATTTCTCAGATTGTACCACATCTCTGAAACTTTCAGCATATTCGTAAGCACCATTTACTCTGAATGCAATATTTTTAGATATCGGACCATAAAGATCAACAGTTGGCTTATATGAATTCCAGCTTCCCCCATTAAGTCCTATACTTCCTCCGAAATTAAATTTAGGCTTTTTAGTGATCATATTAATGATTCCTCCCGCAGCCGTATTTCCGTAAAGCATTGCATTAGCTCCTTTCAATACTTCAACTCTCTCCAAACCACTTACCTCCGGAAAAACACCACTGTTGATTCTCGATCCGTTTTTAAAGATGTTATCATTTCCCAAAATGAAACCACGGCCTCCAAAACTGTCCTGAGAATTTCCTCTGGATGAAGTCACATACATACCGTTGATATTCTGAATAACATCGCTCAGTTGTTTTGCCTGTTGCTGCTCAATAATTTCGTGGGTTACGATTGAGATAGCCTGAGGATTTTCCATTACCGTAAGTGCTGATTTCGTAGATAATGTTCTTGCCTGGTTGGGATTTCCTGTTTTGTGAAGATTAATGTCTTCAATGGTTTGAGACCTGATGGTATCGGTTTCAAGGTTTTTCATCTGCGCACTTACAGATAGGGCGGCCAATAAAAAACCTAAAGAAGCTAGTTGTTTTTTCATTTCTTATTTTTATGTAGAACAGTTTTAAATAGCGGCAAAAATAAGAATTCGGAAAGGATTAATTTAGAATTAATAAAAATAATAAAATGATTTTTGTCATACTTTGAAGATGTGATAAAAACACCAGTTGCTGTCAAAGGCTGTTAAACTGAGGATTATTGAATATATTTGTTAAAAAATATATACATATGCAATTGGTAAAAGCAGGACTTTGTGCCTTTGGAATGAGCGGAAAAGTATTTCATGCTCCGTTTTTGAAAGAACATCCGGGATTTTTTATGGCTGCTATCGTAGAAAGAAGCAAAGAAGAATCTAAAGAAAAATATCCGGAAGCTACCATTTACCGTTCGGTGGAAGAGATGCTTCAGCATGCAGATATTGAACTTGTGATCATCAATACGCCCGTACAGACCCATTTTGAATATGCTAAAATGGCGCTTGAGGCCGGGAAAAATATAATCGTTGAAAAACCCTTTACCGTAACCGTTTCCGAAGCAGAGCAACTCGTGAATTTAGCGGAAGAAAAAGGTTTGTTTGTAAGCGTCTACCAAAACAGAAGGTTTGACCGCGATTTTTTACAGGTTCATAAAATATTGAATGAAGGAAAATTAGGCGAGATCAAAGAAGCCGAAATCCGTTTCGACAGATTCCGTACAACGCCAAGCGGAAAACAGCACAAAGAAGATCCGCAGCAGACAGGTTCGGGATCACTTCACGATCTGGGTGCTCATCTTGTAGATCAGGCGGTACAGTATTTCGGATATCCTGAAAAGCTTTTTGCAGACGTGTTTTCTATGAAGGGTGAGGAATATGCCAATGACTATTTTGAGATCTTACTATATTATAAGAATAATTTAAGGGTAAGACTGAAATCATCGGTCTTTACGAAAGAAGCGCACTATGCCTATAATATTCACGGAGAAAAAGGAAGTTTCCTGCAGGAAAGAACCGATAATCAGGAAAATGAACTGGTGGCCGGATCTATACCTGTTTACGGGAATGAATGGACGAAGCCATTAGAGGGAACAGACGGAATTTTAAATTATTTGAATGAAAATTCAGAAACAGAAAGAGAGCTCACTTCCAGCGATCCCGGAAATTATATGGATTATTACCAACATATCTATGAATATATTGTCTTTGGATATGCATTACCATCTCAGGGTAGAGAAGTGGTTCAGAATATGAAGATCATTGATGCTTCTCTGGAGAGTTCGAAAGGGGAAAAGGTGGTTTATTTGTAGGAGAGTCTGAGAGTTTGAGAGTTTGAGAGTTTGAGGGTTTTAGAGTAAAAGCGTTGGGTATAAACCCTAATACACTCTTACTCTAAAACCCTCTAACTTATTTAAATTTCCTGAAGCTCAAGCCATCTCATCTCATATCCCTCGAGCTTTTCAGAAATGGTTTCCAGTTCCGCAGAAAGCTTGGCTACCTTTTCGTATTCCGTTTCGTTATTGAGCTGATCCATGATCCTGGCACGTTTTTCTTCAAGTTCAGGCATTTCTTTTTCTATTGTTTCCAGTTCTCTCTGTTCCTTGAAAGACATTTTTCTTTTTGGGGAAGCAGGCTGAGAAACTTCTGGTGCTGCTACAACAATTTCTTTTACAGGTTCCGGTTTAGGAGGTGTATTTTTTCCCTGTGAATCCTCGCGGCTTTTCGCTTCTCTGTATTCTGAGAAAGTTCCTATGAAATCTCTGATTTTTCCTTCCCCTTCAAAAGCAAGAACATGGTCAATAATTCTGTCCATGAAATACCTGTCGTGAGAAACAATAATCAAACTTCCCTGGAAGTTCAGTAAGAAATTTTCCAGTACAGTCAATGTAGGAAGATCCAGGTCATTGGTAGGCTCATCAAAGATCAGGAAGTTAGGGTTCTGATACAGAATATACATCAGGTGCAGCCTTCTTTTTTCACCACCCGAAAGTTTTGAAATAGGGGAGTATTGCGTCTGATCGTCAAATAAGAATAATCTAAGGAACTGTGATGCAGAGATCGTTTTCCCATTTGCCAGAGGAAAGTTCTCAGAAATTTCCTTAATGAAATCAATGACCCTTTCATCTTCTTTATACTTCAGTCCTTTTTGTGAGAAATATCCGAACTTGATCGTTTCTCCGGTTTCAATTTCTCCCGAATCTTTGGGCTCAAGTCCCTGAATAATGTTCAGTAAAGTAGATTTCCCGGCACCATTTTTTCCTACAATTCCAACTTTCTCACCTCTCTGAAACTGATAGCTGAAATCTTTTAATAATAATTTATCACCATAGCTTTTGGAGATATCTCTAAGCTCCAGAATTTTGTTTCCAAGCCTTTTCATTTCGAAATCGAGTTCCAGAGATTCTTTTCTTGTATCGGTTTTCGCTATTTTTTCAGTTTCGTAGAAGTCATCCTGTCTGGATTTCGATTTTGTCGTTCTCGCTTTGGGCTGTCTTCTCATCCACTCCAATTCTTTTCTGTAAAGATTATTGGCTTTGTCGATAGTAGAATTCATATTGTCCTCACGAATCATTTTGTTCTCAAGATAAGTCGCGTAAGAACCATTATGGAAATATAGGTTTTTATCCTCCATTTCCCAGATAATTCCACAAACAGCATCCAGGAAATACCTGTCGTGAGTCACGAGGATTAATGTAATTTTTGCTTTACTCAGATAACTTTCCAGCCATTCTACCATTTCCACATCAAGGTGGTTGGTAGGCTCATCCATAATCAGAAGAGTATGACGGTGTTCCGCTCTGGTTTCAGTCAGTAATTTGGCCAAAGCCACACGTTTGATCTGTCCTCCGGAAAGAGTTCCCATTTTAGCCTCGAGATCTGTAATCTTCAGCTGGGAAAGAATTTGCTTCATATCATTCTCCAGATCCCATGCTTTGTGAATTTCCATTTCAGCCAAAGCTTTTTCAATGAAATCATAATCTGTGGAAAGTAATGATTTGTGATAATTTTTCAGAGCCTGAATAGGCGCAGAATCCAGAGTCATCATAAACTCGTCAATGGTCAGATCAGAATCAAACTCGATTTCCTGGTCAAATAAAACCACCTGGATGTCTTTATTGATCGTTACAGTTCCGCTATCTGCAATTTCTTTCCCCATTAATATTTTAAGAAGGGTAGATTTTCCGCTTCCGTTTTTGGCAACGATGGCTATTTTGTCACCCTCATTAACGTGGAAGGAGATGTTTTCGAACAAAACTTTGATGCCATAAGATTTAGTAAGATTTTCGACAGAAACGTAATTCATTGGAATGTAATGGTTTGATATTGATTTTGTATTGAGCGGCAAAAGTACGAAAATGTAACTAGAAAAGTTTGACCTAATGCAGTGAATTAGGGGTAAGAAAATTAATATCAGGTGGCTGGAAGATAGAAGGGAAAGATGGAAGAGGGAAGAAGGAGGCTGGAAGTTACTATTGGACAATAATTTTACTAGCTACCACAAAATTTGAAGAAGTATTTTTGAAAAAGTAATAAAACTGAATCTAGCTATGCTTTGGATTCAATAACCTCCATCCTCCGGCTTCCATCTTCCATCCAATAAAATATCAATCATTCTTAAGATTTATTTAATACCCATAAAGTAAATTTCCCCAAACACATTCCCTAATTTTGAATGAGCTAAGGCGCGATTTTTGCTGCCAAATAATGCTAAATCTTATTTAAAATAATGAAAAAAGTAATTGTCGACATGGACGGGGTGATGGCGGATGTATACCATCAGCTGGTGAAGTTTGAAAAAAGAGACTCCGGAAAAGAAATTGAGATCAAAGGTCTCGCTGGAATGTCTGAAATAGAAGCATTCCCGAATGGAAAGAAACACGTTAATGAAGTTGGTTTTTTCAGAACACTTCCGGTAATGGAAGGAAGCCGTGACGCTTTGGAATACATTAACAATAAATACGAACTCTATATCGTTTCCGCAGGAATGGAGTTTCCCAACAGCTTAAGAGAAAAATTTGACTGGTTGGCAGAACATTTCCCATTCATCAGCTGGGAACAGATCGTTTTATGCGGAAGTAAAAGAGTAGTCCACGGAGATGTAATGATTGATGATTATCCTAAGAATCTGGATCATTTTGCCGGGGAGAGATTAATCTTCACTCAGCCGCACAACGAACTGATTGAAAACGAAAATTACAAAAGAGTGCATTCATGGGATGACATCATGAATATCCTGTAAAAAAGAAAAGTTTATACATTTTTTAGAATTAGCATCACAAACGGGTGATATTTTACATAAAATTTAACTAAAAGGATCTTAAATTTAATAAGCTGTTATGAGTGTTCAAAGCCGGAAATAAAGAATTTTGCAGCAAACTTACACCATGAAAAAACTGAATACTTTATTCTTACTTTTAGCCGCTTATTCTTTCCATGCACAGGTAATTTCCGGAACGGTGATTTCCAAAAATGATAACCAGCCTGTTCCTTACGTGAAAATCGGGATAGAAAAAGAAAATGCCGGAACAGTTTCCGATGAGAAAGGAAACTTTTCCATTGATCTTTCCGGACTGGACGTTTCCCGAACACTCAGAATAGAAGTTCCCGGTTATGAGCCGTTTGCTGAAACCGTACAAAATTTCAGAAAGCAGGATCACAGGCAGGTATTTTTAAAAGAAAAAGTTAAAAATATAAAGGAAGTCAATATTAAAGTAAAGAAACTGGTTGATAAAAACTGGGGCGTCAATACCAAAACGAAAAGTGTCCTGTATTCCGTGAATTCTAAATTTAAAAAAGAAGATTTCCTTGGTGAAACGGCTTTGGAATTTAATGCCAGCAAACGATCCAAGATCAAAAATATCAATCTGAATATTGCCAGCTACACTTCCGATAGGCCCGTACTGATGCGGTATAGTATTTACAGTGAGAAAAACGGATTTCCAAATGAAAATATTCTGGATGAAGAAATCACGGTGGAACTTACGCAGGATATGATCAAAGACGGAACCTATACACTGGATGTCAACGAGCATAATATTTGGGTGCAGGGGAAATTCTTTGTCGGAATTCAGTTTTTGAAAGAATTTGATGGTAAGATTAATATCAGTGCAGCGTTGTTCCGGACAGGATTTATGAGGAAATTTTATGGAGACTGGCACAAAATGACACTGGCGGCACCGGCGATCAATATAGATGTAAAAGTGGATAAAAATGCAAAAAATACCAGAGATGAAGCAGCAGCTTTAGGGGATGACCTTGAAGGGCTGGTTTCCGATGTGTCCCAATATCAGGCTGCATCTGAAAATTCCGGCTACGGGAAAAATGAATCTTCAGGGAATTACATTGAATTAAAAGACACAAAACTTTACTACGAAATCTACGGAGAAGGAGAACCTCTTTTTCTTCTTCATGGAAATTCAGGAAGCATAAAAGATTTTTACCAGCAGATTCCGGTTCTTTCGAAACAGTTCAAAGTGATTGTTGTAGATACCAGGGGACAAGGCAAAAGTACCGATACTTCTCACAGACAGTTTACCTACATTCAATTTGCAGATGATATAAAAGCGCTTGCAGATCAGCTTGGATTAAAGAAAATAAATATTGCCGGTTGGAGCGATGGTGGAATTACAGGACTTGAGTTTGCTTTAAAATATCCGGAAAATCTTAATAAATTAATTGCCATTGGAGCCAATACTTTTCCTGAAGGTGTTGATGAAAGACTGGTTAACCATATGAAAAACCAGCTTCTGGTACTGAATATTGAAAACAAACCGGAGAAATTCGACGAACGCAGACTGGTAACGATTATGCTGAAAGAACCTCACATCAGCAAAAAAGATCTTTCAAAAATACAAAGCCCTGTTTTGGTAATCGCAGGTGATAAAGATGTAATCAAACAAGATCATACGGAAATGATCGCCAAAGAAATTCCACATGCTGAATTGAAGATCTACAAAGATGCGACCCACATGATTCCTTTTGAAAAAGCAGATGAATTGAATGCGGATATTTTGAAGTTTCTGGGGAAATAAGTTAAGAATGGAAGAGGGAAGATGGAAGCTGGGAGATATCGCAGACGATTGAGAGGTATCAGTCATTTCATTAACTGATTAAATTTTAAATTGATTTTAAAAGTGAATAAGCCCGGGAGAAGTCATTCTTTCGGGTTTATTCACTTCCATCATCCAGCTTCCCTCTTCCTTTCGTATTAATCTAATCCAGCGTCAGTCTCTTCAAAGACCACGTACTTCCGTTATAGATATCAAGATCTACTTTGGTATTGATGCCATGAACGATTCCGTTTTCCGTAAACTGCCAGAAATCCCAGTGATCATTCGGGGTAGGAGAAGGAACATCATTGTAATTGGCCAGCCAGAGCGGATAACCATCGAATTCACCTTTCAGGAAATCTTTGTAATAATGATAGTAAGTGTAGATAATTGGTTTTTCACCGTAGGTTTCCTCAACGATCTTACACCATACCTTCAAATCCTCGATCAGTTTTTTATTGGTCTTTCTTTTGGGAATTTTTTCGATATCCAAGATAGGAGGGAGGTCACCGCTTTCCAGTTTTACGTTTGCTAAAAAATTATTGGCCTGGATGACAGGATCTTCATCAGCTCTGTAAAAATGGTAGGCTCCACGGATCAGATTATGTTTCTGAGCTTTTGCCCAGAATTCATCAAAATGTTTGTCGGCATTCCTGTTTCCCATCGTGGCACGCATCACTACAAATTCAAGAGGAATGGTTTTATTGCCGATGCTTAAACTGTCCCATTTGATATCTTCTCTGTTCTGATAATGCGAAACGTCAAAACCATACGTTTTATCCAGATTGGAAGAAAGTATTTTCTGAATCCTTAAAGTTTCTATTTCGCTGTTGTGAAGTTTTTTATGACTGAATTTATTAAAGTATAATGCGTAATAATAGCTGATAGACTGCTTTAAGTAAAATCCCGTCCCTATTAAAGCAAGAATTAAAACAGCCAATATTACTTTTCTCCGGAAAAAATAATTCTTCCGACGGTTCTCATGTACCTTTTTGGCAGTTTTTTTGGTGTACTTTCTGGGTGTCATAAAGTTTTGCAAAACTAACTTTTTTCACTACTAAATGCTAAATAAAATCAGTAAATTTGTGTATTATGGAAACACGCGAAAAAATCATCATTATAGGAGGAGGATTTGCGGGGCTGCAGCTTGCAAAAACGTTAAATAACAAGAACAAAAAAGTAATCGTTCTGGACCGGGTGAATCATCATATGTTTCAGCCGCTTTTTTATCAGGTTGCGTGCGGGAGGATAGAACCTTCCAATATTTCCTTTCCTTTCAGAAAGATTTTTCAGCAATCCAGAAATACACAATTCCGCCTTACCGAAGTAAAAGAAATTGATCCTGCGCACAACAGAGTGATCACGGATGAAGCAGAATTTACCTATGATAAACTCATCATAGCTACCGGATGTAAAACGAATTTCTTCGGGAATAAAGACATGGAATCAAGAGCTTTTGGGATGAAAAATACCCAGGAAGCGATAGGGATCAGAAATCATATCCTGATGACCTTTGAAAAGCTGATTCTCGAAAAAAGCAGAAGCGACGATGGTAACTGGAATATCGTTATTGTTGGAAGCGGACCTACCGGTGTAGAGCTGGCAGGAGCTTTTGCGGAGATGAAAAAAGAAATTCTTCCGAGAGATTATCCCTACATGAATTTTGACCAGCTTAAAATCATTCTGGTGAGTTCTACCGAAAAACCACTGGCTGTCATGAGCAGCGAGGCTCAGGAAAAATCTGAAAAATATCTTAAGGATCTTGGCGTTACTTTCTTAAGCGGTGAGATCGTTACAGATTATGATGGCAACAAAGTTTACATGAAGAGCGGAAAAGATATTCCGTCCAATAATGTGATCTGGGCAGCAGGTGTTACGGGAAATGTAGTCGATGGATTTCCGGCGGAAAAATTAGTGAGAAACAGATATATAGTAGATAGATTTAATAAAATAAAAGGGTACGATAATATTTATGCAGTCGGGGATATTGCCTATATGGAAACTCCAAAGTATCCACAGGGACATCCGCAGGTAGCAAACGTAGCCATTAATCAAGCAAAAAATTTAGGGAAAAATTTCCTGAAGAAGAACGAAAGCGAGTGGGTAGAGTATGAGTATAAAGATCAGGGCTCGCTGGCAACTATTGGAAAGCATAGAGCAGTGGTAGATCTACCGTTTATCAAATTCCAGGGATTTCTGGCGTGGTATTTCTGGATGTTCCTTCACCTGATGCTGATTCTGAGTGTGAGAAATAAACTGGCAGTCTTTTTCAACTGGATGTGGAGCTACTTCAACAAAGATTCTTCTTTAAGATTAATTATTTCGCCCAATAAGAAAAACGGAACATTACAATGAGAATTGACATAATAAGCGTACTTCCTGAATTGATGGAAAGTCCGTTTCAGACTTCTATTTTAAGAAGATCAATGGATAAAGGTTTGGTAGAAGTTCACTTTCATCAGCTGAGAGACTGGGCTATCAATAAGCACAAGCAGATAGATGATGAGCCTTACGGAGGTGGAGCCGGAATGGTGATGATGATAGAACCAATTGATAAGTGTATTTCTGAGCTTAAATCCCAGAGAGACTATGACGAAGTGATCTATCTGACGCCCGACGGTGTTACTCTGAACCAGAAAATAGCCAATTCCCTTTCTATCAAAAATAACCTGATCTTCCTTTGTGGTCATTACAAAGGCATTGATCAGAGAGTTCGGGAGCTTCATATTACCAAAGAAATTTCAATAGGGGATTATGTACTTACCGGAGGAGAGCTGGCAGCATGCGTTCTGGCAGATTCTATCATAAGGCTGGTTCCCGGAGTTTTGAATGATGAGCAGAGCGCTCTTACAGACAGTTTTCAGGATGATCTTCTTTCACCACCTATTTATACAAGACCTGAAGTTTATAAAGGCTTAGAGGTTCCAAAAATACTTTTAAGCGGCAATTTTGCCAAGATTGAAGAATGGCGTCACGAAGAAGCAGTAAGGATTACTCAGGAAAAGCGTCCGGATTTACTGTAAAAAGAATAAATAAAATACCTTAAATCGGTACTTTTTTCACATTTTTAGATCGCTGAAAATAAAACGGAATAAGAATTGATATTAAAACTAAAACAAGCGAAAATTATTAATTTAAAACTTTAATATGTGTCATTTTTTTCTTGTTAAATTGAAAAATAGATACTGTTTTAATTTTCTCCTTTTGGTTAATAATTCCAAATGCTTGATAATTTAATCATATAAAAGCTTTCTTGTTGATGTTTTTTATTCAATAAGTTACATTTATTGTATAACATTAATATAAAAATATTATAAATAAATTAACGGAATTTGAAAAAAAATAATAAATTTACAACGGAAAAGAAAGTGATAATTTTAAGATAGCAATTTGTGCAGATGGAGATGTTCTCTTTTTACAATGTCGAAAATTTATTTTTACCTGATCCCAAACCAGTCCACAGATTAGATCCTACGAGATCGGGCTTGAAAAATTGGGACGAACAAAGATATAGGAACAAGCTATTTAAAATATCACACGTTTTTCAACTGATGAAGGAGGAAAATGGTGTCCTCCCATTTTTAATTGGACTTTCAGAAGTCTCCGGAAGGAAAGTTTTGGAAGATCTGGTAGAAATGGAACCCTTTAATTCCGAATACGGGATTGTACATTACAATTCTATGGATGAAAGAAAGGTGGATGTTGCCCTGCTGTATGATAAAAGCAAAGTAGAAATTATAGATTCAGAAACTATTACCTTCTTCTTTGAAATTATAAATAAAAAAAACACAGAAAATTACGACACAACCAGAGACGTACTATTTTCTAAAATTAAATATAAAGGAACTGTTGTTAATGTTTTTATCGCCCATCTTCCCTCCAAGCGAGAAAAAGACGTTAACAAGCCCAAAAGAGACTTTATTCTTAATGAGATCCGTTCTCGGATCTTGAGGATTGTACTTGAAGAAAAGGGACATGTGATATTGTGCGGTGATTTTAACGAAAACCCGGATGATGAAAATTTAGTAAAAATTCTCTACGACAACGATCATGAGAAGGTATTGGTAAATCCTTTTCAAGAGTTGTTCTCTACAAGAAATTATTCTACTTTTCATTATAAGTCAGGTCTGCTTTATGATCAGATTATCTTGTCAAAATCTCTTTTTGACAACGATGCTTTGAACTTTCAGAATGCCAAAATTTTTAATTCTGAAAAAATAAGCAGCCAGACACGAAATTTTGAAGGACGACCCTTCCGAACCTATGCCGGTACACGGTATTTGGGCGGATACAGCGATCACTTTCCGGTTTTTGTACAATTTGAAGAAACAAAAACATAAATAATAAAAAAGTAGAAAATGAAAAATTCAAGCAACACAAGTTATCATTTAGATTCAATTGACAAGGAGATCATTTACATGCTAATGGATAACGCTAAAACGTCATTAGCACACATCTCGAAAAACGTGGGAATTTCCACAACGGCAGTACACCAGAGAATCAAAAAACTGGAACACGCCGGAGTTATTGAAAACTCTATTTCTTTTCTTAATCCTAAAAAAATAGGATACAAAGTAATTTCGTATATCGGGGTTTTTCTGGATCAGCCCAGCCATTATCCTGATGTTGTAAAATCTCTGCATGATGTGAATGAGGTAGTAGAAGCTCATTATACAACAGGGAATTATACCATATTCTTAAAAGTTCTTTGCAAAGATAATGACCATCTTATGCAGATCCTTAACAAACTTCAGAAGTTTAAAGGAGTGACAAGAACAGAAACTTTCATATCTTTGGAACAAGGTATTTACAGACAACTGAAAGTATAACGATTATGAACATTGCCCAATATTTGGATTCAACTTATTTGAAAACACCTGCACAGTCAGGTATCTCAAACGAAGAAACATTACAATTAGATAAAGAATTAGCGCAGGAAGCCATTGATAATGGTATTTTTGCCGTCATGATCCGTCCGGATTATGTAGCTGATATCAAAAAGTATATTCAGGAAAGAAATTCAAATGTTGCGGTAGGAACCGTAATAGGTTTTCATGAAGGAAACTATTCTATTGAAGAAAAGCTTGCGGAAGCTTCGAAAGCAATTGAAGACGGAGCGGATGAACTGGATTTTGTGATTAATTACAGTGCGTATCTCAAAGGAGATCTGGAACTGGTAAAAAAAGAATTTGTAGAATGTACTCAACTGGGATTGCAGCATCAAAAAGTGGTTAAATGGATCATTGAAATTGCAGCCCTTACTGATGAGCAGATCGCAGATATCACTAAAAATATTTCAAACTGGGCAGAAGAGAAATTCTCTGAAAATGAACTCCCGAATATTTTTGTGAAATCCTCTACAGGCTTTTACCAGACGGAAGGTGGAAAACCCAACGGAGCCACATTTGAAGGCATTAAGATTATGCTGGATAACGCAGGAAAACTACCTGTAAAAGCTGCCGGAGGCGTAAGAACCCCTGAAGATGCTGAAAAAATGATTAACATGGGAGTGAAAAGAATTGGAACTTCCTCAGCAGTAGCATTAATTAAAAACGAATCCTCATCCGGAGGTTATTAAAAACATAAAAAAAAACCATCAAAATTTTGATGGTTTTTTTATTTATATCTGTGCCTGATATTCTTCGTAGAATTGCTGCGTTTCTTTAATTAAGGCATCCATTTCTTCCAAAGTATAGACCTCCAGGAATTTCTTTCTGAATTCTTTGAAGTGAGGTACACCACGGAAATAATTGCTGTAATGCTGTCTCATTTCGATAAGCCCCAGCTTTTCTCCTTTCCATTCTGCACTCCATTCTGCATGTTGGCGTACAGCCAAAAGACGGTCTGCAATCACCGGTTCAGGAAGGTGCTCGCCAGTTTCAAAGAAATGTTTGATCTCATTAAAAATCCATGGATAACCAATTGCTGCACGACCAATCATAATTCCGTCGCATGCATATTTCTGTTTGTATTCAAGAGCTTTTTCCGGAGAATCGATATCACCGTTTCCGAAAATAGGAATCTCAATATTAGGATTCTGCTTAATTCTTGAAATATGTTCCCAATCCGCTTCGCCCTTGTACATCTGTGCACGGGTTCTGGCGTGTATCGTTAATGCTTTGATACCTGTTTCCTGTAGACGCTCTGCCACTTCATCAATATTGATGCTGGTGCTGTCCCATCCCAAACGGGTCTTAACCGTTACAGGCAGGTGAGTAGAGGTTACAACAGCTTTGGTAAGTCGTACCATAAGGTCAATATCCTTAAGAACTCCTGCGCCTGCTCCTTTGCATACTACTTTTTTTACAGGACATCCGAAATTAATGTCTACCAGATCCGGGTTTACCGTCTCTACAATTCTTGCAGACATTGCCATTGCTTCCTCATCTCCACCGAAAATCTGGATCCCGACCGGTCTTTCATAATCGAAAATATCAAGCTTCTTGCGGCTCTTCATCGCATCACGAATCAAGCCTTCAGAAGAAATAAATTCTGAATACATCAGATCTGCCCCATGCATCTTGCACAGGCGTCTGAACGGAGGATCACTTACATCTTCCATCGGAGCCAGCAAAAGCGGAAATTCCGGCAGTTCTATATTGCCTATTTTTACCATGCGGCAAATTTACGAAATTATAAACATTCGGGGATATGATAATTTCTATGGTGAAGATAGAGGGCTGGATGATGAGTTATAAGTGATGAGTGATGGGTTTTGAATGATAGTCAAAAAAATTAGAAGCCAGTAATTAACTCTCAGACACTCATACACTCATACTCTCAAACTCTCAAACTCTCAAACTCTCAAACAATCAAACACTCCAACGCAACTAGAAACTCGCCTTCACCTGCATACTTCCAATGTGAATGGTTCGTTCTCCGGAATTTCTTCCCTCGTAGTTTAAATTAAGCTGAAGGAAAGAATTGATCGCCTGCTGAATAAAGACACTCCACACCTGGTTTTTCCCAGGCTTAAGGCCGTCAAGCATCTGGTTTCCTACAATACTGAAATTGTTTCCGGTGAAATTGTTGTTGATAAAAGAGAAATTCCCTCTGATTGACGTTTTCTTACGCTCCCACTGAATGGTTCCTGTAATGTCAAAAGCTTTCAGTAATTCTTCACCATCGATTCTCTTTTTCTGACGGTAAGCAGAAGAAAGTTCAGCCTGAATGGCATCTGTAAATTTATAGGTTGCCTTCGGTTTCGTTTCTACGTTATTCAGACGGTAATCCCTTGTAGTAAAAAGCTGGGATGAGTTTTTGAGATCGTGGATGGAGTTTTCCCAGTCGACCCTGAATTCCTTATTGAACCAGTAACCGATATTGACAAAGTGAGATGTTTGCTGACGTTCCTCATTACTGAAATTGGCATTGATCAGGTTGTCGTTGGTAATGAAACGGTAATTTCCGTTCCATCCTGATTTTTCAGTTGGATTGAACTGCATGGAAGCTAAAATATTCTGATTTTTGAGGATCTGGTCGCTATTTTTTTCAAAAGGATTCAATACCAGAACTTTGTCTTTTTTATAGAATGAATTTTGTGAATTTAACGAAACATTAAAATTCCAACGCTTTAAAAATTTGTTTTCAGAATTGAAAACAATGGATGGATTGACGAATAATGCCAGCTGGATTTTATTTTTATTGGAAGGAATATAGCGTACAGAATTCGTATAAATCCTGATATATTTCGCCAAGTCGGAATATTCTGCAATTTCGAATTCATCGAGCTGCTGAATACCGTCTCCGTTGTAGTCGGTCCATTTATAAACACCCTGCCCGTCTGTTACTTTAAGGTATTGAAATTCCCGCTGTGCTTCCTGTCCGTTTCCTAATTCATAAAAAGCTTGCAAACGCATCCCATTTCTGAATAGCTGTTGGTTATAAAGGATATTCCCGACAACGAAATCATTATTTCTGCTCACATCACCTTCATTACTTTGGTAGAAAAATTTTCTGTAGTGTACCAAAGCATTTAAAGTGGTTTTATCCGTTTTAATCAGCTGACTTTCCGCCATGATCCCCAAGATGTTGTTCATGTTCTCAAGCCTGTTGTTACGCACAGAGTCATTGTCCCTCATATATACTTTGGCCAGCAACTTTGTCCGGGTACTGTCACCTATTTTTTTCTGTACGAAAAGTTCTTTCCAGCTGAAACTGGTGACATCCATGAGTTGTGTATCATTATACTTTTTCTCATTATGTTCCATACTTCCTCCGAAGGCCCAGCTTCCTTTTTTACCGGTAAATTCAGTGGAAACTCCACCTCTGATGAACTTGGTATCCTGAAGGGTAGCGTTGGTATTAAGGTAGGATAAATTTCCTTTGGTGAAGAACTTTCCTGAGATCCAGCCAAAATCCAGGTCATTTTTTATCCCTTTGTACGTATCCTGTTCATCCAGATAATTGATTCTGTAGTTCAGGGTTGATTTATTGTTCCATTTATTTAAAAAGCTGAACGTAAATCTGTTTTGAGTTCGCTGGCTGAATTCCTGAACTAAGTTAAAGTCTCTTGAGAATTCCACATCATTGATACGGTCCAAAATATGGAACTGCTTATCAATATACTGGTATTCAAAACTTGGAGTTCCTTTCCATTTGCTTTTTGTGAAGGTTTTATTTCCGAAAACACGCCATGCATAGCCCATATTCTGAGCTGCATCTTTTGAGGAGAAAAGGTTCAGGTCATAATTGCTCAGGGAGAAATCTGCGCCTATTTTTCCTTCTTTTAAAAGATATTCTGAATTCACTGAATAGACCTGTGATTTCTGAGGCGAAGGAAGTTTTCTGACCGCTCTGTAATCTCCCATATTATTGCCTACGTACTCAAAAACACGTCCGTTATTCGTAGTCTGCGTGATTTTATAATCCCCCTTACTGATCCCGAAATAAGTAAAGGAAACCTGATACAGTGTTTCATTCTGATCGGTAGAGAATTCGTAGAAATTCCCGGCGGGATTTAATTTGTATAGAATTTTATTCACATCGTAAGCGGTAACCACGCCTGATGGAGCATACATCAGGTCAGGATTATTTCCTGCGTCTGCCAGAATTTGTTCGTCTTCCTTAGAAAGATTAAGGGCAAGAGGAGCATTTTTGTTGTCATTTTCCATGAACCAATTCAGTCCTACTTTAAGTTTTTCCCTTTGATGCTCAACTTTTCCGGTAAATAAATATCTTGAGTAATTTCTGTTCGTATAGTTATAGGAGATTGTAATGAAATTCTGCTGGAAAATTGGACGGAAACTGGTAAATGTGACTTCCCCAGTATTGTAGTTGATGACATAATCCTGGTTTTCCCCACGCTTCATCAGAATACCGTCAATAAATACCTGCTCTGAACCTGAGATAAGCGTGATGAACTGTTCCCCGTTTTTCCCCGTCAGACGATAAGGTCCCTGGTTACCTTCCACCCCCTGGAAACGCACCCTGTGAAATTCACTTCGTGCCACGCCCATAGAAACGTCTACAAAGGTTTTATTATCATTTCCAAACTCAGTCTGGAACTCAATTCCCATGCTTCGTCTCTGGAATTTTGCAAAATAACTCTTAGCTTCTACAAGATCAAGATGTCCGGCTCTCAGGATCGATTTATCCTTAATATTAAGCTGCATATAAATCTTGTCGAATTCTTCTAAAGTTTGCGTATAACCGTCAGCCTGAATAGGTAAGTTGTGATCCGAAATACTGGCTAAAATAGTGACGTCCTTTGAAAGACGGCCGGAGATCTGAAGGTCCATAGAGCTCTGTACAGACTGTCCCTGATTGTTACCGAAAGTAATCCCACGGATAATGGAGCCTTTAGAATTCAGCTCGCCCAAAAATCGTTTTTTATCGTTTTTGGCCAGTACGGCTTCGTCTACGATGATTTTGTTGTTGGTTCTTACGAAATCAAGGGTATCCTTGGCAAAAATATCCTGTTCAAACCTTGCGGCAAGAATACTGTCTTTCTTAATCGTGTCTTGTGGGATGTTTGGATTTTTCCACGAAAATATTTGTGCATGAGCCGAAAATATGCCCATGAAAAATAAACCGATCAGAAGAAAAAGATTGCGCAAGCCGTTAAAAATAATTCGTAAAAATAACTAAAAAATGTTAATAGTTAGGGTTTTAGCATTATTAACAAAAAATTAACCTAATTATTGTATCGGGCGAAAAAATTCATGTAATTTAGCCTCGGAAATTATTAATTATTAAATTTTAAATCATGAAAAAACTTTATTCGTTAGCTTTACTTGCTTTGACTGGTTTCGCATTCGGTCAAATTAGTCTAGCATCACTAAACACAGCCTACACACAAAATTTTGATGGTCTTGCCAATACAGGAACTGGTTCTTCTACACTTTCAGGTACACTAGCCGGTTGGAGTATTTCCGAATCCGGATCTAATGCTAATGCAACGTACACTGCAGATACGGGAAGCTTAAATGCAGGAGATACTTATAGCTATGGTTCAGCAGGAAGTACCGACAGAGCATTAGGGTCTATCGCCAGTGGTAGCCTGGTGTCGAGATGGGGAGCTCAGTTTGTTAATAATACTGGAAACCAGATCACTCAGATTTCAGTAGCATATACCGGAGAAGAATGGAGAATGGGACAGGCTAACAGAGGAACAAACGATCAAATTACATTTGAATATAGCACCAATGCAACATCATTAAATACAGGAACGTGGACAGCTGTATCTGCTTTAACTTATAATTCTACTGATGTTACAGGAGCTGCAGGATTAAGAGATGGTAATAATGCCAGTTATAGAACTGCTCTTAATGCAGCGATTTCCGGATTAAACATTGCAGCAGGTCAAACATTCTGGATCAGATTTGTTGATGTAAATATTGCTGCATCAGATGATGGTCTTGCTATTGACGATTTTTCTATTACTCCACAAGGAACTGTATTAGGAACTCTTGATAATAAACTATCTGATAAAGTATTCATTAAAAATACTTCAGTGGATAATGAAATTCATTTCGGTTTAAAAGCAGACGTTAAAATTTTCAATGTTAGCGGACAGTTGGTAAAGACAGCTACTGTTACTGAAAACGGAACTTTAAATGTTATAGATCTTCAGAAGGGGATTTATATCGTAACCGGAAATACCAATGGTAAAGCGGTTTCTGAGAAAATTGTTAAAAGATAATTTTAATTAATTGTTAATTATATACCGTCATTTTAATATAATGACGGTTTTTTTGTACTTTTATCCCATCAATTTAAAATTTTCTATAATGAAAAAAATCTTTACTGTTTTAGGATTAATTTCCGCTACGGCATTTATGAATGCTCAGATTGTGATTAATGAGGTATATGGTGGAGGCAGTGGAGGTGCTGCTGTATACATTAATGATTACGTAGAACTTATAAACTTAGGCAGCTCTGCTGCTACTTTATCAAATGCTACATTACAGTATGCATCTGCAACCGGAACTTTTAACACCTATGCTACTTTACCGGCAGCAATAACTTTAGCTCCAGGGCAAAAGTATTTGATTGAAATGGTTCCAAGTACACCCAATACGGCAGGACAACCTCTTCCAACTGCGGACTTTAGAGTTTTGAATAATACAAGTTTTACCAACGGAAACGTCTTTAGTGGAGGATTCAACATGGCAGCAGGTAGTGGTAAGATCGTGTTAGCGACAGGTGCTGTTCAGGTTTCTTCTCCAACCAGTGCAAATGTAGTGGATTTTGTTGGATATGGTTCGGCTACTATGTTTGAAGGAACAGCGGCTGCTCCAACTCCGGATGCTACAACTTCTGTTACCAGAAATGGTGCTGATACCAATAATAATGCAGCTGATTTTACAAAGACAGCTCCAACACCACAAAATACAACTTCAGGTTCACTAGCTGTTTCTGATGTTAAAAATGCTAAAGCTGGAAACTTTATCAAAAACACTTTCGTAAAAAGCGACGAAATTACTTTCGGTGCTGATGTGAAAGATTTAAAAGTGTACAACATGTTCGGACAGGTGGTAAAGTCTGCTTCTGTAAAACAAAACGGAACGGTAAACGTTTCTGAGTTAGCAAAAGGAAACTATATCGTAACAGGAACTGTAAACAACGAGCCTGTATCTCAGAAGATCTTAAAGGACTAATTTCTTAGTTTCTTTTAAAGAATACACGCTCCGGCCATTTCGAAGAAATGGCCGGAGTTTTTTTTGTAAAATCACACCTTATAGTTGAGTTTTATTTGAAATTTATTAATTAATACTTTTAAACCTGTAGAATATATTTCTTTTAAAGCGTATTCTTTGAAGATCCTTGTTTTTTGTGGTACTGTTTTTGATATATTCCATATAGAAATAACAGCCGGGATATTTGGCTAGAGTAAGATGGATTAAATCTGTTTAAAAGAATTTAAAAGTTAGTTTTCAATATAACATGTTAAAAGAAGCAGCTGTACTTTACAGTTGCTTTTTTATTTAAACCAAATTCATGGAAACGACCCAGTCTCAAACGCTATAACGTATCGTTATCTAAAATATATCTGTTGATTTTAAAACATTAAGATCAATGAAGGATGTAAGGTTAGTTAAGAAAAAATCATATGGATTTTTTTAAGTTGTACGTCTTAAATCGAAGCGAAAGCTTAATATTCTTAAAAGCTTAACAAGAATCTTAAAGGTTTGAATTTTTGCTCTAGCAGATAATATAAAGCAGATTAGAAAAAGTAGAAATCTGCATCATCTCCATAATCTGCGTGAAATTTTAGAAGCAAAGGAAATAATGGCAATTTTAAATTTTTTTATCAGATAATTGCAAGGAAACTATTAGAAATAAATGCCCAATAATAACTTCCAGCCTCCCTCTTCCAGCTTGCATCTCCTTAATACCAGCCTCTTCTAGCTGCGTTGATGACCGCTCCAAGATTAAGGACAAGCGTATATCTCATGCGTTTAGCATAATCTTTAAAAGAAGGCTCAAAACCTAAGGACGACTGTATCGGGAAATAAACTTCAAGGAAATCCGGAATCACCCTCACTTTAATACCACTGTCCCAGATGAATTCTGCAGGACGGTTTTTGTTTTTATACATTCCGACATCCGCATAAACATGGAATATCTTCCACACACTTGAATCTACATTGAAAGACGTGATCCACTGATTGACAGATCCGGGAAGAAAAGATTTAAATCCTCCATCAGCCAAGATAAACTGTTGGGCAAGTAATCCACTGTTGGCACTTTCACCCAATAGATTGTAGGAGAAAGAATAGTTTGAAACCCTTGATATTCCATAGTTGAACATATTATTTCGGGTCTCATTCCTTACGAAATAACCGGCAAATAATCTGACGCTCAGTTTCTGCTTTGGAGCAAACTCCCATCTGTAAAATCCTTCAGCAGTTATTTTATTGAAATCTTCCATACCCTGAGTGCTTAAACTTAAGCTTTTTTCATGGATCATCTGGCTGTCACTGTAGCCATAACCGGCAGTCCATAGATTGTATTTACCATAGTCTCTGTTGGCAACCATTTTTGGACTCAGATCTCTTTCCAGATAATTGTAGGAGAATCCAATACTTCTGCTGACCGTACTTCGTGGATTTTTTCTAAAGCTGAAACTCGAAAATATCGAACCTTTTCTGTAAGCCAATCCATAATCATAATGGAAATAAGATCCCGACACTCCAAACGTAATACTTCTGAAAATACTTTCAGCAGGAAGAAAAGAGTAGGAGACTGCTCCTGATCCCGTCAGTTTTCCGGTTCCGGTACTGTACGTTGGAGTAAATGAATACAGAAACTTCTGATCAAACAAAGACTGGTTTTTTAAATTCACACCCAGAAGGAATTTATCATAAGTATTATTAAAACGCACCCTTGGACTGATGTATATTTCGTTGTATTCAGGATTTGGTATGTCCTTAATCAGCTTGAATTTTATTTTTTTTGCATTCGAAAACAGACCTTTTGCATACAGGAAGTTGTCTCTGTATTTAGATTCAGGGAAGATATAGCCACTGTTAAGGGTTACTTTGTGAATGTCTTCAGAAGCAGGAAGAGCGAAATTCGTGATTCTTTCGTCTTGTTCTGTTTCTATCCAGTAAGATTTTTTCTCACCTTCACTGGTCTTGGTTTCCAGTTTTACAGGAATCGGAGAGTCTGTATTTTTTGCGATTTTAATATTTAAAGAATCATCTTCTTTTCTGACATTTTTCAGCCTGAAATTAACTCTGTTTTTTTGTTTTAAGAAATCTGAGAGATACGCTGATGTCTTATCTTTTTCAGCCAGTTCCTTCAGAAATTCTTCCGGATCTATTTTTCTGTCCGTATTTTTGACGATATAATCTTTCAAAATAGCGTTGAAATGATCATACCCCATTTTTTCCGCCGTATAATTGAAAAGACTTCCCGTTTCAAAACTGCTGACCGCCATATGATTAAAATTGCTCAACACCGTGAATTTTTCACTGATCTTCTGATCAAGGTTCTGAGACATGATGTATTGATACGATAATCCGTAACGGTCGATCAGTTTTACCTGAGAAGCATGGAAGAGTTTCAGAGGTTTTACCCCGAAAATTTTTGTTTCCGGAAGATTGCCCAATAATTTGGTGTCTTTGTAAAACTTTTGAAGATACTGGATTTCCAGATACGATTTTAAACCGTTTTTAAACCAGTGATGTTCCAGCTTATCTGCGATGATACTTTCGTCAAGGATCTTTTTGGTAATGATTCCGAAATAGTCGAGATCTGTTTTCTCAGAATCGTTGAACAGCTGAAATCTGAATTTCCAGAAAGCAATATCATTATTTCCGAAGAAATCTTCCGAAGACCTGAATTTATCAGATATAAAAAGATTTTTTGGAAGGAAACCTATCTTCTCTTTAATGAACTTTAAATGCAAAGGAAGGTAAAATTCGAGATTTTGCTTTTCTTCCGGCTTCAGATTATAGCCGAACTTGATTTCCATATCTGATCCATCCACATTGACTTTTATGGAAGGAAGCCCGCTCTGTGAGATTACGAATTCAGGATCAGAGTCAAGATATCCCTTAAATGAATTCATCTGAACCTGTGGGAGATTCCCTTCGATAAAACTGTTGGGAGGAAGATCAAAATTAACGGTCCAGAAAGTATTGAAACTTACGGACTCTTCGATATCATGATAATTTCTTTTGGAAATATTGTCCGGATCAAAATGATCCGGAACAATAAAGAAATATTTTAAGGCTGTCATTGTATCAGTTGTGCCGTAACCTGTAAATTTCTTATCAGGAAGAGACATACTGTAATGAAGCTGTAAGGTAATACTTTCACCAGGCTTTAAAGCTTCTGCTAAAGGAAGAAAAAGATTTTCATCCGTCTTGGAACTTACTGGAACGGGCTGCTGTGCTGAATTTTTGATCTCTAAATCCAGAAGCTTACCAAGTTGTTCAGGTTTTGCAAAATGAAGATCACTGCTGCGGTCTTCAAGTTTTCTGTAAACCAGAGAGGTCCCTTTTTTGTTATAAGCAGAAACCCAATTGAGAAGTTTCACCGAGTGCAGGTCTTTGTCGGAATGATTGTGGTACACAATTTCCTGATTGACCTCCAGCGTTTTTCTGTCGGCAGATAATTTCGCTTCAATGTATATGCTGTCTTTTTGCCCAGAAACCTGTACAATTCCCCAAAACAAAACAAGGCATGTGGTGATCTTTTTCAATATCCTGTGATAAAGCCCAAATATAAACTTATTTTGAATATATTCAACAGCGTTTTATCCTTGGATGGTATTTTTTTGCAAAGAATTAACATACGCGTTCCAGCCCTCGTTTTTATACGTGATAGCAGCCGTTTCAGGATCGTCAGATTTATAAATTCCTCTGCCTACAATGATGAAGTCGGAGTGAAGCATTTTGAAGACATGTTCAGGCGTATTGTACTGTTGCCCTTTTCCGTCTCCTGAATCTGCAAGATTAACACCCGGAGTGAAAAGCAAAAGCTCTTCAGGAATCTGATTCTGAGATACCCCACCGATTACGTTTGGATGCGATAATGCCACTTTCAGAGCTTCTTCACGGTAACTTGCTGTAGTCAGTGCTCCTTTGGAAGACATTCCTACAATGGCTACAACCCCTACATTTTTAAAGCAGTCCAGAGATTCAAATCCTCCGATCACCTGTGAGGTCACGAAATCTGCCCAGTCTGTAATTTTAAATACACCGCTGGTAAACTGAAGTTCCTGCGTGTTGCCGATATCTGCAAACTTTCTGTCCTCCATCAATAAGAACTGGTGTTTTTCAGCCAATGCTTTTAACGGAAGAATTGTTTTTTCATAGTCAAAATCTGAAATGATGTCAATATGCGTTTTCAATGCAATCACGTGAGGTCCTACTTTTTCGGCAAGAGCAAGTAATTCCTGTGTAGTAGTGACATCAGCCGATGCAATAAGGTTTGATTTTTTAGCCAAAGCCGTTTCAAGTAACTTTTTAGAAACTGAATGCTGTGCGTGCGCAAGTTTCTGCTCATAAGAACTTCTTGTCTTTTCCTCAAACTGAATATGATTTCCCTGAAGGAAATCCTGAATTCTTTTAACCTCTTCATCAGACAGTTCCCCGGTTTCCTGAAGAATCGTACAAACTTCTGAAATATTGAAAAGCGTGTGAACTCTGTATCCTTTGTTTTCCAATAGCTGTTTTCCGCCTTGCTCTCTGTCAAGAACCACAACGATGTCAGCTACTTTCAGATCTTCCTGTTCTACCTCTGCAATGGTTTCTACAAGAGATTTTCCGGAAGTAATCACATCTTCCACCAAAAGACAGTTCTGTCCTTTCTGATAAATTCCTTCGATCAGCTTTTTCGTTCCGTAGTTTTTGGCTTCTTTTCTTTTAATAATTAATGGAATATAACTTTCCAAAGACATAGCAGTAGCCATCGGAAGCGCTGCATAAGGCACCCCGCAGATTAAATCGAAATTATCCAACGGAAGCATTTCCAATAGATAATTAGCCAGATTTTTTAAAATTTTCGGGTCTGAAGCCAAAGGTCTCAGGTCTACATAGAACGGACTTTCGATGCCGCTTTTCAAGGTAAACCTTCCAAATTTGATGATGCCCAGCTTGTAGCACTCTAAGAAAAATTCTTTTTTACTTTCCATTATTTTTTATTAGATACTGCAAATTTAATGATTTGAAATAAGGCTTAAAAATTTATCCGTCATTTGTCAATAAAAAACCATCCCGAAATGTTTCAGGATGGTTGAAGAATATTTCTGTAAATTATTATTTTACAATTTCTGCGTCGATAACTTTTGTTCCGTTCAGCCTCTGTTCAGCTTCCCACAGTAAGAATTTGTCCACTTCTTTGATCAGCTTTGGAATCGTAAGCGATAATACCGCCAGGTCATCCATGACACCCAATACAGGGACCGCAAACTCAGGAAGAAGGTCAATAGGGGAGATCACATATAAAAGTCCCAGAAGCGGAAGGATAATGTCAATGGATCTCATAGGATATTCTCCTTTTCTCCATAGTTTTACCATTCTGAATATATCAGGGATTTTTTTTACGAAACCTTTGTGGCTGATGGCTTCTTTTGCAAGATTCAATTTTGAATATTTCATTTTGTGTTTAGTTTTAATAAATTTTTCAACACAGTAAATTTCGCAAATTTTATACCAATAAACTATAAAATTTAGTTAAAAAAATTACTTGATGATATTATCAATGAACTGATGCACAGTCTCTGTGTTCCAATCTCTGTAGGCATCCTCCTTGATGATGATCCTTCCATGCTGATCGATAAGAAACGTGGTAGGAAATACTTTAGGAAGTATTTTTTCTGAGATAGGACTTTGGGCAATATAGACAGGAACGTTGTAATTATTTTCTTTTAAAAATTTTACGACCGCCTCTTCCTTATCATTCATCGCAATAAGGACAAAATCTACATTCCCTTTTCTTGAATCATATAATTTCTGAATGGTAGGCCATTCTTTTCTACAAGGTGGACACCATGTTCCCCAGAAATTCAGGAAAACAGGTTTGTTTTTAAAAGCTTTAAGATTCGTACTCGGTACATTGATTCCTTTCAGCTCAACATCATAATCCTCTTCACTTACATGCACGGCATTTTCAATCGTAGCGATCGGGAAAAACTGATCTCTCAGGTATTCCTTCAGTCCCGGGACAAAAGCTACCACACCAATGATGATGATAAGGACAATATAAATGATATTCTTTTTCATGCGTTGATCTTTACTGTTATTTTAAGCCGTATGGAATTCAATCTTGTATTATAATAATTCTAAAATTTCCTGAACTGCATCCTTACCTCTGTTTTTGGCATAATACAATTGAAGATCGTTGTAAAAATTATCTTTCGGGTAAGCTTCAGGATTGGCCTTATGCTTCATTAAAAGTTCGTATCCGTATTTTGGACGGGGTCCCCATGAATTTTTCACATCGAAATCCTTGTCAAGGATGATCACTTTCGGGATAGATTCAGTTCCGTTGGTCATAAACTGTCCAATCAGGCTTTTATCACTGTCTCTAAGGAAAATTTTCACCTCATTGTGTCCTTGAAAAAAGGTAACAAGAGCAGGAACGGTAGCACTGGCATCACCGCACCACGCTTCTGAAATGATGAGAATCTTTCCGTCAAAATTTTTGACAGCTAATTCTTTTAACTGTTCTTCATCCGGAACATACTTTTTAAGTGTACGGTCCATTCTGTGAAGGCCCAGTTCGTAATATTGTTTGTATTCAATTTCCTGTTGAGTGGAAGGATTTTCTAATCTTTCTCTTCCGATGCGGATATATTCTTCAAAAGAAATACCCTGATCCCAGTAATTTTTCATTACTAAAGTATTTTATTAAAAATTATTGATGTTTCTTGTTTTGTTGATCAAAAACAGATCAGCCAGTACAAATGCAGCTAAGCTTTCCACTACAGGAACCGCTCTTGGCACTACACATGGATCATGACGTCCTTTTCCTTCTACGGTCACAGGATTTCCGTATTTGTCTACACTGTCCTGAGGTCTTAAAATAGTAGCCACAGGCTTAAATGCCGCACGGAAATAAATATCCATTCCGTTGGAAATTCCTCCCTGGATTCCTCCTGAAAGATTGGATTTCGTTGTAAAATCGGTATTGAAAGCATCATTGTGCTCCTTTCCGGTCATTTTTGCTCCGCAGAAACCACTTCCGTATTCAAAACCTTTGCAGGCGTTGATATTTAGCATTGCTTTGCCCAATTCAGCCTGAAGTTTGGAGAAAATAGGTTCTCCAATGCCAACAGGAACATTTTTGATTACGCACGTTACCGTACCACCGATTGTATTACCTTCCTTTTTGATTTCTTTGATCCTTTCGATCATTCTTTCTGCAGTTTCAGCATCAGGACAACGCACATCATTGCTTTCTGTTTTGGAAAAATCCAGTGCCTGATAAGGTTTTTCACAGAAAATATCGCCTACGGAAGAAACGTATGCATTGATCTCGATGCCTGACAAAAGCTGTTTAGCCAAAGCGCCAGCAACGACCCAGTTAATAGTTTCCCTTGCTGAAGATTTTCCGCCTCCGCGATAATCTCTTATCCCAAATTTCTGGTCATACGTGAAATCTGCATGACTCGGACGATAAGAATCTGCAATATGATCATAGTCCTTAGACTTCTGATTTTCATTTTCTATAATAAAACCTATTGGGGTACCTGTAGTTTTTCCCTCAAAGATTCCGGAAAGGAACTTTACCGTGTCGCTTTCTTTCCTTTGAGTGACTATCGCAGA
Source organism: Chryseobacterium sp. JM1 (assembly GCF_000737715.1). Lineage (GTDB taxonomy): Bacteria > Bacteroidota > Bacteroidia > Flavobacteriales > Weeksellaceae > Chryseobacterium. The sequence continues at coordinate 418,636 of NZ_JPRN01000001.1, forward strand.
CTGGCCCGGTTTTCTACGATCCAATTCATATTGAATTTTATCGAAATCTACCGTTAATCCTGCCGGAAAATTATTGATGATACCGCCGTAAGCCACGCCGTGACTTTCTCCAAATGTTGTAAGACTGAGAAGATTACCTAATGTGTTGAACATGATACAAAATTACCTATTTTTCTTCAGATATTAAAGTTTCTGGATTTGTTCTATTTATCAGTGTTTTTGATAGTATTAATAACGTTCTCCAATTCCTTTTTTTCCTCCGGGGTGAGTTTTTTCCAGATCAATCCTTTTTTGATGTTTTTTTCGTCAGTGTATTGTGGGAAAATTCCTGACTGTACATCATCAAGAACGTATCCGGATGAAATCGCAGGAAGTGGTGTGTCAAAATTAAAAGGGTAATCTTTTGATATATTGAACTTTAAATTTCCTGTCTGGAACGTTTCAAATTTGTTGTAATGATAAGTTGAAGGTTTGTAAAGCTGCTCTTTTTTGAATCCGGCCATGAAATTTCCGGGTTTAAAACTTGGAATATGCTGACGGATAAAGTTGGGAAAACTTAAAACTCCAATCACCAGAAAACTTAATGCAGAGAAGAAGACAAGTGAATTTCTTTTGCTTAACTGAATGAACAAGATAAAAAACATGACAAAAAACACATCGATGAAAAATCGGTATTGTGCAGAAAAAGCCAATACCAGTATACTTTTTATCAACAGAGAAATACAGATCAGTGTGATGATCTTTTTCTTTTTAAGGATAGCGAAAACAGAAAACACTACTAAACTGAAGATGAAAATAATATTGATCTTTGATTTAATTCCTTCCAGTGAAAACCAGTTTCTGATTGCGTCATAAGAAGAAAATTTTTGAATTTCCTCATACGTATACTGCATATCATAGGTTTTCTGAATAGCATATTGAGAGGAGATTTTTAAAACTTCAGGATTCGGTTTCCAGCTGAATCCCAGGTCGCCTAAAGCAACAGGGAATACCGGATATCCGAATGTCCATATATTTTTAATAAAGAACAACAGAAGGATGAGAATTCCGAAGATAGAATGTTTATAATTAGGTTTAAATATGAATGCGGAGCAAAGGAAAGTGAATATAGGAAGCCAGATCATCGTGGGTTTTATAGAAAAAATAAAAACGGAATAAGCGAACAAAAGACCAATATTTTTATTTCCTTTTATAATTTCATTTAAAATAATTAATGATAAAGTGATCACCGGAAGATCAGGGCTGGGAGACTGTGAAAAAAGTAATAAGACCGGAATGAAGCATAGTTGTACCCAACTTTTTCTTTCAAAAATATAAAGAGTGTAAATGATCAGCAGTACAGTATTTATTCTTAAAAAAGGATCTGAAAAGTTGGAAAATCCTGCCTGAAAAATATGCCATACAGACATCTGTCCTAACGTGAAATCCAAATTGGAAATACCTTTAACCAGACCAAATTCGGTGAGCCATTTGATGGTAGGGACATAATACCCGAAATGATCCAGTATATGAGGATAAAAAGAACCGGTGTATAGAATGGTCAATGAAATTCCTCCAATCAGAAAAGTATCTTTCTTTGAGAATTTATAAAATTCCAGATAAAGTTTCTTGATGAAAAAAAATAAAATCCCTGCCAATACAAAAGGAATTTCTACATATATAGTAATAGGAATAAAAAATGCAAGAACGGTCCAGATCAGACTGAGTATTAAAATTCCTGTTACAATATTTCCTGAAATCCCATTCAATAATGAACCCGTAAATCTTTCCATGATTTTTCCCCATCCTGCGAGGACCGGGAGAATGAGAACCGTAGAAAGTAAAAGTAATATCATAAAAAAAGATTGCTTAAAAATAAGCAATCTTTAAATGTTATCGTGAAAATATTAATTACGCGGTTGTACTCGTCCGTCTTTTCTGTCTCCGGCCCTACCGATCGTATATCCGGTTGCACCACCAACTACACCACCGATCACCGCTCCAAGACCTCTGTTTTTCTTAGCAACAATGGCTCCTAAAGCGGCACCACCTACGGCACCAATTGCGGTTCCTTTAGCAGCTTTACTCCATCCTTTTTTCTTTTGCGTAGTTCCTTGTGAAGAACTGTTTCCGTTATCTGCATAAGTACCGCCTCCTGAATTGGAGTTGGATCCTCTGTCTCTATATACTGTTTTCGTTTCTCTTATGATCTGAGGTTTTGAATTGGCTGCAGCAGTTGCCTGAGATTTTTTACTTTCAGAGATGCTGTCTACCTTTTTCTGTGCCTCGTATACTAGTTTTTCTTTCTCAATGGCCAGCTTTTGTTTTTCTATATCAAGCTGTCTTGCCTGAAATTCAAGTTTCTGCTCTTCAAGAGATTTTTCAGCTGTCCTGTCGTCTTTTTTACAGGCTGTCAGTAAAAAAACTGATAAAATACCTGTTAATACTATCTTTCTCATAATTCAAATTTTAATAAGTAGTCTGAGCCAAAACGGCAACAACTTCCTTTGTATTTTCAATTATGAAGCCAAAATTTAGTTAATGAATGTTAAAATAATAATTTTTTATATAAAACCTCCTTTTCCGGTTCTGTCGGTTTGTATAGCTTTCCCTTATTGATCGGGGCTTAGAATGTAATTTTAAGTTAATTAAAGGTTTTTATTCAGTTCACATGAATTGGTTACTTTTGAAATACCAAATTACTTTAATATGAAAATAGCAATTTTTAAAACGATGGCTTTCGTAGCCTTGTCGGTGGCAGCTGTATCGTGCTCTTCCAATGATGATATGGTGACTGATGTTAAGCCTCAGGCGAAATCTGAAGTCTCTAAAGAAGCTTCAAAAACGAACACCTACAAAGTGAGATTCGGTCTTATTTCTTTGGATGGAGTGAAAACACTTTCAGGAAATCACGATGTTGGTAGTTTTCTGGCTGAAAATACAGCTACAGGAGAAGTGTTTGATACTTATTACAGCGGAGGTTTCCAAACACTTCCAGGATATTATGAAGGAATCCCGGCTGGAAATTACAAATTTTCCGCTATGCAGGGACAAGGAGGCTGGACAGGGTACGGGTCTGTAACAGGAACTGTATCTGATGCGCAGGTAGATGCAGATGGCTATATTACCGTTTATATTCCGGTGACCTGGGCAGAATAACATTGTGGTAAAAATATTTACATCCGTTTATTAATCCTCGCACGAGGATTTTTTTAATAAATTTATAGATATAAGTAGTTTTTATTCACAATGTGTGGAAATTTATATTAAATTTAACATTATAAAAACTGAAAACTATTCATTATGGATATCCATGACTATTCATTTATTTTAAAACTGATTATTTTGTTTGTCTTATCAATGCTCGTTATTTTGGGATGTTATGTGATTCTTAAAAAAATCAATCATAAATCTGACTTTTGGTGTTACAGCTACGATTTCCCTTACTGGAAGAAATACAGTAAAAAAAGATATTAGACATTTACTGTCGACGAATTCTGTTTGGATTTTTCTAAATAGATTTTTTTCATCATTTGTGTTTTTAGGCCTCCTTGATTGGGGGCCATTTTGATTTACAACCTGAAAGAGAAGAAACCGGTGATTGACAATAAAAAAGCTTCCCATTTCTGAGAAGCCTTAATCAAATTATATGTTGAAAGTTACTTTTACTTTATTAATCAGCCGGTGAAGTTTCTGGGTCTGATAATCCAGAAGGTCGTAAATTTCCTGTGCATTGGTATATACTTCCGGAACAGTCTTATTGTTAATTCTGCTGATCCCGCGCCTTTTCATTGTATCGTGGATAACTTTGGCGAAAGATTCCTTAGCTCCCTGTTTGGAGCTCTGTTGTGAAATGCCATTGGAGTGTAATCTGTAGAGATAAAGTGGCTCTTTGATGTATTTTACACTGCCATATTCCAGGATCTTCAGGTAGAGATCCTGGTCTACGGCACTTTTTAGATTGGGGTTGATGCCGGAAGTCTTCAGATAAGTTTCTTTTTTGAAAGTGAAGAAATGTGCAAACTGAGTAGGACAGTTGAAAAAATATCTGTCGTTGTAAATCTGTTTGGTGCTGGCATATACTTTATTCTGATTTAGATTCTCATCACAGAGCATCATCTGTGAATAGGCAGCTGTAATATTGTTTTTAGCAAACTCTTCAGCTGTTTTTTCTAGTGCATCGGTATAAAGGGCATCATCCGGATCCAGATAAGCACAGATTTCTCCTTCTGCATATTTCATGCATTCTCTCTTGGTATAGCCGCAGCCCTGATTAGTGGCGTTTTTATACAGTCGGAAACGGGGGTCATTTTGTATAATGCACTTGATCTGCTCTACAGAATCATCAGTAGAGGCATCATCGACAATTATAACTTCCCAGCTTCCGTAGGTTTGGCTAATCAACGAGTTATAACAGTCTCTAAAATACCTGCCATTATTATAATTGGCAATAAGTATAGAGAATTTAATCACGTTATATTGAATTAAAATAGATATGTAAAACTAGGAAATAAAATAGTTGAAAAACATAACCTCGATCATGTTATTTTTGATATTTTTTTCTTATTTTATATGATTATGATGCGTAATTTACGTTAGTAATTGTTTATATGTGTAAAAATTGTAAAATTGGTTGTCGATTTACAGACAAACGGTCTGATATTGTTGACTATACTTTATTTGTCCTTTAGTTGAGTGAAGAGCAGGCTATAAGAAGAAGTAAACTAAAAATGAACTTTATGAGTTCAGTCATAAAGTGGAAAGATTAAAAAGCAGTACTTTTGAATGTAAGATTAAACGATAGATAATTATTTAAAGATTATAAAAATTTTTTCATCATTTGTGTTTTTTGAGGCCTCCTTTTTTGGGGGCTTTTTTATTTTCACGTGCATGATAAAATTAAAACTCTCCGGCTGAGGAGAGTTAAAAAAAAGTATCAGATCAAAAAGTATTTCTTCGGCAAAAAATCCCAACTTTTGAAAGCAAAAAATATTGAAGTATTGAATACTTCATTTTAGACTAAATATAAAAGAAAAAGGAATGGGTAAATTATGATTGTGATCATAAATCCGGGTTTCAGATGACTTCAATTTCAGTGTGAATCTGTGAGTTATATATCTTTCGGGTTTACATTTTATTCTGAAATACCTTGTTATAGGGCTTATTGACCTGTTTTTGTCCTTGAAAAAGATATCAATCGGAATGTCCTCAGACAGAATAAATTAAAAAAAATATAGAAAAGTATTTTTACTGACAGCCACTTTGGCACGATTTTTCAATATATGAAGCAACTCATGTTTAATTTGAGTTTTCATGGTTATTAGTTTTTATCCCCAGAGCAATCTGGGGATTTTTTTTGCCTTATAATTTTGTAGGTTTAAGGACCTAATTTCGGTACCCGACTCATATACTTTAGCGAGGATTATAATTTTTGACCCCGGTTATTGAGCAAATATTTTTAGTGGCTCATTGTATGCTGCGAAAATATTCATGTTAAATTATCGAAAGATTGTAATAGATTTAGGATTCAGTTGTTTTATATGTAAAAATAAGCCATGAAAATCTATCTTTTTATTGTCGCATTACTCATTTCTTCACTCTCTTTTGCACAAAACATAAACTCCAATGTGGATGAGGTCATCCAGCGGGAAATGAAAACAAGAAGAATTCCGGGAGCGCAGATTGCAGTCGTCCGGGATGGTAAAATTGTTTTAAGCAAATCTTATGGACTTGCCAACGTAGCAGATCAAATTGCTGTTCAAAGCAATACGATTTTTCCGATTAATTCAAATACAAAAATTTTTACAGGAGTAGCGGTTATGCAATTGGTTGAGCAGGGAAAGATAAAGCTAGATGCACCTGTAAGTACGTATTTAAGCGGGCTTCCTGCAGAGTGGCAAAAAATAACGATAGATCAGTTACTGACTCATATTTCAGGACTTCCAGATATGTTAAAGCTATTTGATCCTGCTACAGGAAGTGTTGGTGCATTGAGAACGGAAGAAGCGATCTTCGGAAAACTTAAAATCACTCCGATGGAATTTAAGACCGGAGAGCAGTTCAGCTATAATCAAACCAATTATTATCTATTGGGTAAAATTATTGAAAAGCTTACTAATAAACCGTTTGCCGAGTTTTTTGGAGAAAGACAATTTAAGACAGCTGGTTTAAAGAATACGGTTTTTGGAGATTCAAGAGATATCATTCCCCATTATGCACCCAGTTACAGTTACAGAAGTTTTTTCGATGGGAAAAGAATAAACGAAGATAAATTGGCTAACAACTATTACGAATTTCCTGATTTCACTAGGACAAGCGCGGGTCTTAACAGTACTTCCGAAGATCTTGCCCACTGGATTATTAGCCTTCAAAATGGTAAAATACTCCAAAAACAGTCAACACTGGATTTAATGTGGTCTCCTGCTACGTTTAATAATGGAAGACCTACAGATTGGGTACGCGGTTGGGGCATTGCGAAACTTAGAAAAAATCATAAAGCGGTAGGAATGTCAGGTGGAAACAGATCTGCTCTGCTCATTTATCCTGATGATCATTTGGCTGTGATTGTACTCACTAATTTAGTAGGAAGTGCTCCGGAAGATTTTATTGAAGAAATTGCAGGATGCTATATTCCGGATATTATTAAGGCTGATCCGTTGACTTATCTCAGAAAAAATCTCCAAAAAACAGGATATGAAAATGCAATAGATTTTGTGAAGAATGAGAAAAAACAAAATCCTGATTTTATGCCACAGGAATCTGAACTGAACAATTGGGGATATCGGTTGTTGGCTTCCAATCAGAAAAAAGAAGCGCTGGCCATTTTTAAACTTAACGTGTATTTGTATCCTGATAGCTGGAATGCTTATGACAGTTACGGTGAAATACTATTAAAAATGGGCGAAAAAAATAAAGGCACCGAAATGTATAAAAAATCGCTTGAGCTGAATCCGGATAATGAAAACGGTAAGAATGTTTTAAAAGAAATTCAGGCCAAAAATTGAAAAATATAAAGCAAATGAATTGTTTATGATCTGGGTCATATGATGAATGTTGACTATGAATTAATTTAGCCCTGTTTATTATCATTCATTCGCAATCATTTAGTACTTACAATTCTTCCCGCAACGGGAAGTTTTTTTTGTTATAATATCCCGACTGAATTATCAGAACATGAATAGATTTTTTATGATTGTAATGATGGTTTGTTGAAGAAACAGGTCGTTGGCTGATAATTAGTGAAGTCTGTCTTTTGGAGTATTAAATTTGCAGGATCAAAATATTGATCATTTTGCATAAGTCAAGAGTAAATAAAATAGATATGATTAATTTTGATGAAAAATAATTCAAATATTAGGGATTATTTATTTGAAATAATCTATTTTTATTCATAATAGTAATAAAAACACACAATGAAAGGCTTGATAACAAGTGAATTAGTATATCATAACCATATGATGCTAATATTTACCGTATAAAGACACAAATTAAAACAATATAAACTTCACTAAAAAGATCAATTTATGAAGAAAATTTTTTCGATTTTTTACATGTGTACCGCTGTGTTAAGTTTTGCGCAGGTTGGTATTAACACTTCAAATCCACAAACTGTATTTCATGTGGATGGAGGAAAGGACAATCCTACAACAGGAGCGCCAACGGTAGCACAACAGGTTAATGACTTTGTAGTTACTGCTGCCGGGAATGTTGGAATAGGTTTGATAGCTCCACAGAAAAAGCTGGATATCGATGCCGGCAGTGCAAGTCTCAGAATTAGAAATTTGCCCCAGCAACTTCCTGATGATCATGATTTTCTTACCATCAATACAGCCAATGGAGATGTAGCGGCGACTCGGTATGTTTATACGGCAAGTATTACTGTAGCAGCGGCGGCAAACGGCACCGTTACTATTCCTGCCAGTATAAGTATTCCAAACGGAATGTTGGTGGTTAAAACAAGCAATACATGCGGAGCAAACATGATTACGAATTTTATTTATTCGGATATTTCTCTTGGATATGCAACATCCATTGCAGGTGATAAAGTGGGTACTTCAACGATTGCCCCTATACCAGGAGGAGGTGGAGGTTCCGGAGTATGGTCAGTTAAATTTCCCGGAACTGCAACTTGTGCCACGGGAAATGCGACCCAGTTTGATTTTACGGTTTCAAAACCTACAGCCAGCAGCTATTTGATTGTAAACAACGGGAATGTAGCACGAACCTATGTGGTGACTATTTTCCGTTTGTGATCTTTTCTGATTTTTACAAAAAATAAAATTATGAAGAAATATTATATCATACTTTATGTACTCATGTCTTTTCTGAGTTATGCCCAATTGGGTATTAATACAAGCAACACTCAGGGATTATTTCATGTAGATGCGGCAAAGGATAATTCTGTTTCCGGAATTCCTTCGGCAGGGCAGCAGGCTAATGATTTTATCATTACATCATCCGGAAATACAGGAATTGGAAATGTATCTCCACAGAGAAAATTAGATGTTGATGCTAATAATCAGAGTCTGCGAATTCAGAATCTGCTCCGTCAGGTTCCTGCAGATCATGACTTACTGATAAGGGGAGGGGCTACCGGAGATGTAACCACAGCAAAATACAGTTATTCTATAAACAGCACAAGCATATTGCCGGGAGCAAGTGGTACCGTTACAATACCTGCTGCAGTCAATATTCCGGCAGGAATGCTGATCATAAGATCTGGGAATGCGTGCGGGAGAACAATGATTTCCACTTATATGTATTCTGATATAGCACTAGGATATTTAAGTGCTGTTGCAAGGGACAAAGTAGGAACTGTAACAAGCTCTGCAGGCGGAGCCGGAACATCAGCCACCTGGGGACTTCAATTTGCCAATGTAACCGGTTGTGCTGACGGTGGAGGAGGTACCCAATTTGATTACACCTTGGTTAAAACGTCTGCGAATACCTATACCATTACCAATAACGGAAATATAGCCAGAACATATACTTTTACAGTTTTCCGTTTATAAAAAATAAATTTTTAAAATGATAACACTAAATCCCGTTTTAAGCGGGGTTTGTTATAGAGTAAGGAATTTAAAACAGGTATTGTCGTTTTTGGATGAAATATATTTAGAAAGACCGCTGGCATAATAATTTCTTTTACTGATGTTAACTTTTTTAAAAACAATTTTATGGATGAAAAGATGATGCAGATATTAGGGTGGGTAGCAACGGTAACTGCTATGGCGATGTACTTTTCTTATATTCCTCAAATCACACATAATATACACGGTGACAAGGGAGACTGGCTACAGCCACTGGTTGCCGCAGTCAACTGTACGTTATGGGTGATTTATGGATTTGCTAAGAAACCAAAAAAAGACTGGCCTATTGTAGTCGCAAACTCTCCGGGGATATTTTTCGGTTTTTTTGCATTCTTTACTGCATTGTAATATTACTTCAGGTTAAATTTCTGATTGTTATTTTACAACAGCAAAGAAAAAGATACCACAAAAGTCACGATTTTTGGATATACGGTATCGAACGGCATAGACCTTGGATTAAAAATAATACATCACTAATAGTATATCTTTCTTAAAATTTAAAGTTTTGCCTCCCTGCCCCGGGAGGTTTTTTTATTTCTAAGTTTGTCCTGTGGTATAAAAGAAAGGAAATAAAAAACCCTCTAAAAAGAGGGCTTTGATTTATCTTGGAAAAGGAAGCGTATTTACAGGATAACATCCACACAGGCAATCCCATTGATCGAAGTTTTCATCACATACTCCAAGAGCTTCGCATCTCCACAAAGCTCCGGGAGGGCATGCAGGAACATTTGGGCCTCCTCCTTTCAATTGCTTTAATTCTTCTCTTGAGATTTTCTTTAAATTTTTCATAGTTAAGTATTTAATTCGTTAGTATTCAAATATAATAATATTCCAATAACAGAGAATTAATTTTTTAAAGAAAATTATTATGTTAACTATGACTGTTTGGTGAACTCAATAAACAATTCCCACTTAATAAATGAGGATTGGTTTTTATTTGTTTAAATAGCTGGAGGATGTCGTGTCAAATTACAGAAATATTTTTTTGTTTTTACCAACATCACTTCAGGGTGATAATTGAAATTTAATTATATTTAACACTTAAAAAAAACAGACCAATGAAGAAAAATTTACCGATCCGGCTGCTTCTCAATGTTGCCGTGGTTGCTTGTCTGATCTCCTGCCGTTCAGAGGATCTTTTAAACAGTAGTGAAGAACAACCACCTTCCAAGTTCAGAGTATTCACTGCTCAGGAAAAGGAAACCGTCAACTATGCAAAGGGGTTCAAAACACTATTGGAACACTATGATGAAATCAACAACATCCAACATACTGCCAAAGCCTTAAGAAAGGCATTTAAAAATTCGTCAGAAATGGCAGATGAATATGTAGAACTTAATATCCGTTCTTAGGATTTCACTACGAAGACCAATGAAAAATTTACGCTTTTTCCATTAATGAGAAACCGAAAGGTTGATGGTATTATTATTGCCGTGCTGAAGGAGAATGATACTCAGGTAGAATTCCTGAAGATGTATGCGGAAGCAGAAAACTACAATACCATGCTGGATATGTTTAGAGAAGCCTATCTTAAAAACACCCTGCAGCAAAGAATTGCCGCTAAAGGAAACGGGAACTGCAGTTCTGACGGATCTCCTTGTGATACGGGAGAGGTCGTTATCACCATGCCTGGAACAGGCGGTGGCATTCCCGGAGGAATTTGGAACGGAGGACCTCCTCCCGGAGGCTGTCAACCTTATGACAACTGTCTCAATCCCGAAGGTCCCGGTGGAACTGGTGGTGGTGAAGGAAATGGCCCCTCCCCTGATGGACCACAATTAAGTCCATGTGAAAAACTAAAAGCACAAATTATTGATGTAAAATTCAAAGAAAAAGTTGACGAATTGAATAAATATTCTGTGTTAACTAAGAAAAAAGAAACTGGTTATTCTGAAAGTAAAACAGGGATTTTTACACCACTTAATCCATCAGCTTCAACAGACACATCCGATGGATTAAAGATACCTGTAACTGCTAATACAAAAGGTTATATTCATACCCACTTAGATGACTATTTAAATGGAGAATTTAACGAAAATGGTGATCCAATTCAGAGAGAACCCATTAGAATGTTTTCTCCAGCAGATGTAAATGCCTTAATGACAATGGCAGGATTTGTAACAGATGGTAATTACAGTGAACTTTATGGAACCATGGTATCAAGTACTGGAAACTATACTATTAAGTTCACAGGGGCAGCTTCAGATATTAAAACAGGATTTGATCAAGGTAAATGGGGCGATGATTATTTACAATATAGAAAAGATCGTCAATTATGGTCACTCGAAAAATTATTTTTGACTTTTCTAAAAGAAAAAATGAATGTTCAGGGTATTGAGCTCTATAAAATAAAAAGTAATGGAACTGTTCAGAAAAAAACATTAAATTCAGAAAATAAAGTAGATTCTGAGGATTGTTCTCAATAATTTTTAAATTAAAAAAATGAAAAATAAAATATATATATTCACCTTATTGTTAATGGTCTTATCACTGAAAGCTCAAGTAATTGGAACTTTAGAACAGTTGGAGGAATGTACAAATAGACCAAATCATGATGAGGAAGGTTGTCCAGATCTTGAGAATATCACTTATGTAAAAGATACAAATAACAGACTAGATCAGTTTGTTGGAATTTGGAAAGGCTCATTTGGAGGAAAACAGTATGAAGTACATTTTGAAAAAAAGCTCCAATATGGTGAAGAAGATATAAAGTGGGATCGAATTTTTGGAAGAATGATTATTAAAGATAGTAATGGAAATATTATCTATAATTCATTACAAAAAACATTGTCTGATACAGGATTGCTTCGAGGTGGTAATTTTCAGGGTAGTGTTTATGTTTTAGATTTTATCGCTAATATATATTGTAACGATAGCGGAGCAATTTTTATAGAAGTATCGAAAAATAATCCAAACCAAATGTATATGCTTTTTGATAGAGATCAAAAAACATATAACCCTGATAAATGTCCAAACTTTACTACATATGTAACAGTAATACCAAGAAATAATAAAATAACACTAACAAGACAATAAGTTTACATAAAGTTGGAAAAAGAAATAGGGCCGTCTCACAATTCGTGAGGCGGCCTTTATATTAAATTTTAATTAATAATCCTGTGTTTTATTCAAGTTTTCAACTCATAATTTCTGTAAGGATTAACGCGTACTTCTGCCTGAATAAAAAAGAAATTAGATTGGAAAGATGAGGTTGATTTAAATGAGATTAAGAGAGCGTTTTTTAAATATGTGAAAATTTCAAAATACAATAATTTCGAAAATGAGTGACACAAATATTGAAACATTTTAAAAACAAAAAACCTCTAATTATTTTAATTAGAGGTTTTATTGAGGTACCTAGCGGATTCGAACCGCTGTAGATGGTGTTGCAGACCACTGCCTAGCCGCTCGGCCAAAGTACCATTTTTACCATTTTTGAGGTGTGCAAATATAGCAAAAATTCTTAATGAACAAAAATTTTTAAATAATTTATTTCGCTCCAATGCTGTTGATATCGCTTTTTAGCTGTCTTTCAGCATCATAATTTTTGATGTTGATAACCCGGGTATTGCTCCAGCTGTCGTGAAGACCATTTTCTCCAAAAAATGAAAGCTGATCAATTAATACAATTCCTCTTATGATATTTCTTAAAAAATAATCTCCCACAGATGGTTTTTCTCCGTCGGTCATAATCACCTTTGTACCGGTAATCAGTTTTCCAAGGCTTCTCCCGCCGGTTACAGCTTCAATGAAGAAAGAAAATAATGCATAGGAAATAATCCCTATCAATCTTTGCAGCAGATCATGGGTATTGGCGAACCAACGACCGTAAGCCGGGTTAATGAGGGTAATGACCAACAGAATAACAAAGAACACAATATAAAATGCAACAAGATCAATCATATAATTGGCAAATCTTGCACCCTTGGAGGCCCGATGTCTGTCGATGATCTGTAGATATTTTCTCATGATTGGTGATTAGTTTTTTTAAAATTTAAATTCCGTTGATGATTAGTTTTAAAGTAGCATTGGTTTCAATGACTGCGGTGATTCCTGATTCATTTAAAAGAATGCTGCCGGGTTTTAGATTGTACACCCTTCCGTTCATTTTTAAACCTTTGTAATATTCTTTGTTGAAGGCGTCTTCAATGCTTTTCTTTGAAGCCAGTTCCAGATCCTGAGTTGGAATTCCATATTCATCTTCTATCATTTTTACAATCTTTCCTTTAAAGAGCAGCGTAGCGGTTTTTTGCAGGATATTGGCAGTTCTCAGATTAAATTTTGTATTGGAAAGCACAATCTTCTTTTTTGTTTCGTCATAAACAGGGATTCCGGAGATCAGCGCTTTACCGTTCACATAACCTTCTGTTTCAGCCTCAATAATCACTCTTCCGTCCAAACCGTAAACTCTGATGTCTTTGATTTTCACTTTTGAACCTCTCACATCGTATTCTTTGTTCATGAACATATTTCTAGCAATATTCGTTGCTTCCGAAAAAGGAACATTGGCTGTAGTTTGCAGGAGAAATTTATCCGCTAAAACCGGAACAAGAGTAAAATTGCCTGCTGATCTTACGTTGGGTGAAGCAGCCGGCTTACTTCCGGTAAATGTTTCCGAATAAATATCCATTCCGATATTCGTGGTGATTTCATTTCCATAGAACTTCAATGGCGTGATGTTAACCCCTACCGGACTTATTTTAAGCCATGTATTGTATTCCTCCGAAATATTAAAAGGCTGTGAAAAAACATTCCAGGCCATTACCGCATATTGCTGAAAATTAAGTTGGGCATTCATCTGCTGATCAATTGTTTTAGCAAATTTTCCCTGCTGCTCTTTCAGGCTTTTTTCGACCAGTGAAGTGATTGGGATCTGTATTTTTCCATAATCCAAGACAGGTTTTGTGACCCATCTGAAACCGTTAGGCTGCGTATTGGTAGATATTGTCCAGTTATTGTTAAAATTGATGGTGGTGTTAAAAGACATCACCGTTTCAAAAGTTGTGTTTTGGTAAGAATACACGCCCAAAGTACCGATTCCTTTTTCCGCCCAGATCTTCAGGGGAACTTCAATCAGTATATTTTGGCTGGTTCCGCCTACCAGACGGATAGGACGCGTTTTCCATACTTTGACTTTAAACTGGTCGTTATTGTTATCCGTAAACGAATCGTCCTGAAATACCAGTTCTTTTACCGAAGCATTGATCATATTACTGATCTCAGAAAGCGGAATGGTGACCGGCATGGTGATGCTGGATCTGATCTTAGGAAAATTATATGTTGGCGTATCACCTGCAGTCTGGCCGAAAACAACGGCAAAACTTAATAAAAATAATAATTTGATGGATTTCAATTTTTTATGTTTTTTTAGTGAAATAAAAATTATTGGTCACCGGGTTTGAAACTTCTTTCCAACTCGATGCTTGCGCCTTTCATTTCGCCTTGCATGGGTGGGGAAGTTTTTGTGATTTTCAGTTTGATGTAAGAAATCTGAGGAAAACTTTCATGAATTTTCATCGTAATTCTTCCCGCTACATGTTCCAATAACTTGGATTTGATGGCCATTTCCTGATGAATGATTCCATTGATATCAGCATAGCTTATCGTATCATTCAGGTCATCTGTTTCAGCGGCCTTCCAAAGATCCGTGTGCAGTTCCGCATTTAAAATATAATAGGTGCCGATGATGTTTTCTTCGGGAAGAACCCCGTGGTACGCATATATTTTTACATCTTCAAGAAAGATCTTGCTCATTGTTCGTGATTTTTATTCAACAAAAATCGTTTTAATTCTTCAAAATCTGCATGTATTTCTACAGTTTTTTTCTCCTTTTTCATCAGATCGTTCAGGGCTTCGGGAATGTCAATTCTGATATGTGCTGCTTTTTCCACTGCCTCAGGGAATTTCACCGGATGAGCGGTTCCCAGAATAAATCCTTTTTTACCCGGATTTTCATTCAGATATTGTTTGAGGGAACTAAAAGCAACGGCACTGTGAGGATCAAGAATATATCCATATTTTTCATAAACTTCGGCTATGGTTTTCAGCGTAGATTCATCATCGACAGAATAACCTGAGATCATATTTTTCAGATCTTCAAACTGATGCCCGAAAAGTTCAAGAATTCTGGTGAAATTACTTGGATCTCCCACATCCATGGCATTAGATAAAGTGGCTACTGCTTTTTTAGGATGATATTCGTTGGATTTCAGATAATCCGGAACCACATCATTTTTATTACAGGCAGCAATAAAGTGTTCGGCAGGAAGTCCCCGAAAATAGGCGAGAAGTCCTGCACAGATATTTCCAAAATTTCCGCTTGGAACGCAAATCACGGGATCTGTATTCTCTTGCTGTTGCCATTGTTTTAAGGCCAATAAATAATAAATCTGTTGAGGAAGCCATCTCGCGATATTAATGGAATTGGCGGATGTCAAAAACAATTCGGAATTAATGCTTTCATCTGAAAAAGCCTGCTTCACAAGATGCTGGCAGTCATCAAAATTTCCATCAACTTCCAGGGCAGAAATATTTCCACCCAGTGCGGTAAGCTGTTTTTCCTGAACCGGACTTACCCTGTTTTTAGGATAAAGAATAACCACATTAATTCCCGGAACATGATGAAATCCATGAGCAACAGCTCCTCCTGTATCACCTGAAGTGGCAACCAGTACAGTTACCTTCTTATCCTGATCTTTCAGAAAATAGGAAAGGCAGCAGCTCATAAATCTTGCACCGACATCTTTAAAGGCTAAAGTCGGGCCATGGAAAAGCTCCAGAACAGATATCTGCTCATTGATTTTTTTTAATGGAATATCAAAGCTGACCGTTTCAGCTGCAATTTTCTTTAATACTTCCGGGGGAATTTCATCCCCGATAAGATCTTTCATGCATCGAAACGCAATTTCCTCATCGGAGTAGAGGTGCAGATTGGAGATGAATTCCTGATCAAACTGAGGAATAGTTTCCGGAAAAAATAATCCTTTCTGACTGCCCTGGCTTTTTATAGTGGCCGTTTTAAAATCAACGGTTTCCTCTTTATCTTTTAAATTATAATACTTCATTGTCTTTGCTTTATAGGTTTTCATCATTAATTTCTTCAACGATCTCTATTCCTCCAGGATTTATTTTTGACACGTATACAAAACTCTCAATCTCAATTTCGTCATACACCGATTTCATCAGCTGAGCAATTTTTTCTGCCGTTTCTTTGGTCTCTGCCAGCATAAAAATGGAGGGTCCGGAACCTGAAATTCCACCACCGAGCGCTCCTGCTTCTAAACTTTTTATTTTAATTTCATCAAATTTTGGAATTAAAATACTGCGGACAGGCTCTATCAATACATCATTCAGGCTTCGTCCAATCAACGGAATATCATTTTTTAGAATTCCGGCGACGAGTCCTGCGATATTTCCCCACTGTTCTACCGCATCTTTCAGGAGAATATTTTTCTTTAAAATCTGCCGCGCATCGGAAGTTTTCACTTCAACCTGAGGATGTACAGCTGCCACAAACAGATTGGGAGTACTCAACGGAATAATATCAATAGGAGAGGAGGATTTCACCAAGGTGATGCCGCCATAAATACATGGCGCAATATTGTCGGCATGCCGCACTCCGGAAGCCAGTTCCTCCCCAAACATGGCGAAGTGAACCAGTTCCTCATCAGACAGAATATTTCCTAACAAAGCATTGACCCCAAAAGCTGCTCCTGCGGCACTTGCCGCACTGGAGCCGAGCCCGCTGCCCGGTTTAATATGTTTACGAATCGTCACTTCAAAACCTTTCGTCAGCTGAAGATGTTGCTGAATGTTTTGCAGAACAACACCTGCTACATTTTGAGAAGGTTCTTCCGGAAGCCCGAAATGATCTTCATGTCTGATAATGATCTCCGGGCTGTCCAATAATTTCAGTTCCATTTCGTCGTAAGGCTCATGGATGGCCATTCCCAGAATATCAAATCCGCACACCAGATTGGCAACAGTGGCCGGAACTTTTATTTTTATTTTTTTCATATTATTTATTTTAAACGGATCTTATAATATCTGCAAAAACACCACTGGCCGTAACTTCAGCACCAGCGCCTGCGCCTTTCACTACAAGAGGCTGCTCGGAATATCTTAAGGTTTTAAAGATGACGATATTGTCCTTACCGTAAAGGTGATACAAATCGCTGTCCGGAGCGGCGTGCTGCAAACCGACTTTGGCTTTTCCGTCTTTAAAATCAGCGGTATATTTTAAAATTTTACCATCTTTTTTAGCAGCATTCAGTAAATTTTTAAAATGATCTTCATATCCGGTAAGCTTCAGATAAAAGTCTTCCACACTTCCCTGAAGACATTCCTCAGGCAGGAAGCTTTCATTTTCAATTTCATCAAACTGAAGCGCATATCCGGCTTCTCGGGCCAGAATTAAAATTTTGCGGGCTACATCTGTTCCTGTAAGATCCAGACGCGGATCTGGTTCTGTATATCCTTCTTTTTGAGCTTGGGCAACCACTTCAGAGAAGGTTCTGCTTCCATCATAATTATTGAAAACGAAATTTAATGTTCCACTCAACACCGCCTGAATGGATGTGATTTTGTCACCACTTTTCATGAGATCATTAATGGTTCCAATTACGGGAAGTCCAGCGCCTACATTGGTTTCAAAGTAAAAATTACAGTTATGATTTCTGGCTGTTCTTTTTAATGTTTTATACTGTTCAAAATCTGAAGAAGCTGCGATTTTGTTGCAGGCCACAATATTCACACTTCTTTTTAATAAATCTTCATACACTTCCGGAACAGATGAACTGGCAGTCACATCGATGAATACGGAATTTCTGAGATTTCGTGAAATAATTTCGTCTGCAAATCTATAGATAGAGGCTTCAATTGCTTTTTCATTCCAGCTGCTGAATTCGTTTTCAGAGATTCCGGGATCGGAAAAGAACATTTTACGGCTGTTTGAAATTCCGGCAATTCTTAAATTGATCAAATGATTTTCCTGCAGATAACTGTTCTGTTCATAAATCTGCTGTACGAGTTTTGAACCCACATTTCCGGTTCCACAGATATAAAGGTGGACCTGTTTTATTTCCGATTCAAAAAACTCTTCATGTAAAATGTTGACCGCCTTTTTGGTGTCTTTTTCCGAAATAACAATGCTGATATTCCTTTCAGAAGATCCCTGAGCAATAGCTCTGATATTGATTCCGTTGTTTCCGAGACATCCGAACATTTTAGCACTGAGACCGCTTCTGTTCTTCATGTTTTCTCCAACTAAGGCTACGATTGAAAGCCCGGTTTCTATTTTTACGGGAGCCATTCGTTGTAACTGTATATCATCTTCAAAAGCTGCATTCACCACATTTTCGGCGTGAAATACTTCTTTCTCATTCACAGCAATAGTAATGGAATGTTCTGAAGATCCCTGGGTAATGAGAATCACATTTATTTTTTCAAAACTCAGACACTGGAACAGCTTTGCAGAAATGCCGGGAATTCCTACCATGCCGCTTCCTTCCAAAGTAAGAAGAGCGATATGACTCATATTGGAAACGCCTGCTGCAGGTTGCTTTTCATCTGGAGACTTATTGAGATTGTGAGAAACCAAAGTTCCATACGCATCCGGATCAAATGTATTTTTGATTTTAAGATCGATGTTTTTTGCCATGACGGGCTGTATGGACGGTGGATAAAGAACTTTAGCCCCAAAATGTGAAAGCTCCATGGCTTCATGGTAAGAAATCTCAGGGATAGGTTTGGCATTGGAAGCCAGTCTGGGATCTGCAGTCATCATTCCACTTACATCGGTCCAGATTTGGAGTTCTTCAGCAGAAACAGCCGCAGCAATAATGGCCGCAGTGTAATCGGAGCCGCCGCGTCCTAATGTGGTGGCGTGGCCGTTTTTATCTTTAGCTATAAAACCGGGTGCAATGATGATCTGGTTTTGGTGATCAGCGATGTAGTTTTTCAGATTTTCGTCTGTACTATCAAAATCTACCTTAGCGTGAGCAAAATTACTGTCTGTTCTGATCAGTTCAGCTGAATTCATCCAAAGACTGTCCAGTCCTTCGTACTGAAGCCTGGCTGCCATAATGTTTGAAGACAGATATTCACCATATGAAGTAATTCTGTCTCTGATTTTATCTGTGAATTCACCCAATACAAAGATTCCGCTGTAGATATCTTCCATATCATTACAGTGTTTTTTAACGAAACTCAGCCAAGAACTTTGTTCCAAAACCGGTATCAGTTCTTTGACCAGTTCAAGATGTTTTTCTTCAAGATCTTTGATGATAGGGATGTAATTTTCATCTTTAATAGCAGCATATTCTGCCGCTTTTATAAGATTGTCGGTCACTCCATGAAGAGCTGAAACGACAACGATAATCCTGTTCTGTGAAGATTCTTTTTTGATAATATGTTCTGCCAGAAGGATATTCCGGGCATTGGCGACGGATGTACCGCCGAATTTTAAGACTTTCATCTACTATGTATTTGAGATTGGAAAAAAGCGAATGTTTGCTCTTTTAAAAAAAAGAGTACGGGTGCAGGAAATGATATGTGAAAATGTACCCCGCTACGGGGTAGATGTTGTAGATGTAATCGTTGATGTAGAAACAAAAGACAGCCCCGAAATAAGTAATTCCGGTGTAGAAATAGCTGATATGTTTCTTAGAAAATTCATTCTTTACGGAACAAATGTACAAATTATTTTGAGATGGCCATATTAATTAATGGTACATATCTGTATTGTTTAATTCATATTTAAGAGAAATATATTGGGTTTTAAGCTTTGTTTTTCCAGTAAAACTGCTATATTTAGGCGTTAAAATAAAACAAAATAAACATGAAAAATTTAAAGAAAATGACCCGAAAACATTTGGGAATGATTAATGGAGCTGCTTCCAATTGTAAAAGCTGCCCTAGAGGCGGATTTGGTCCTGGAGGTTCTGCAGCAGGCTACACCTATTCATGCGAGGACTACTATGAACTTGTTACGGCAAGTTGCAGTACCTGCGTTCTTGTTAGCTCGGCGTGTTTTCAATAATCGAAAGATAAAAGAAATTCAAGAGACTGTCTGAAAAGGCAGTCTTTTTTTATGTACAATAACGGTAATCACCCAAAATGGATCACTTACTCAATATTCAGCTACACCTGTTAATTCTGGTTTTGTTTTGAACTCTGTTCGTTTCATATTTGTTTAGCATATCAACAAGATGTGAAAAAATAATACTGACAGTAATTTAAACTCAGAATATCATGAAAAAATTTAAAAAATTGACCAGAAAAGAATTAAAAACAGTAGCGGGTGCCGGGATAGATTGCGGTCCGTTTCCATGTGTATGTATTTACACCCATTATTGGTGTGAATACTCGAAGAAATGTATTCCTAAAGGGATTTATTGTGGAAAAATTCCTGTAGAAATTGGTGGTTAACAGACGTGAAATATAATTCAAAATCATTATGAAAAATATAAAGAAACTTTCAAGAGAAGAGTTAAAAGCCGTTAAGGGAGCAGCCGGAATTGATGGTCCTGTTTACATCTACTGTGGAAAAGACCGCAAATGGTGTGAAAAAGGAAAAACATGCATCTCTGCCGCAGCGAACTGCAATGATTTTGTGGTTCCCGGAGAAGGCGGAGGATGGTAAGATCTTAAGAAAACACATTAAAATACATTCAATATGAAAAACCTGAAAAAACTTTCGAGAGAAGAAAAAAGTAAGATCAGCGGTGGGTTTACTGAGTTTCAGATCGAAACCTGTGGTGGTGGTGCTTATGTATGTTTCCGTGGAGGCGGTGCTTGGGGGTGCTGGAGAACACCCGGCGGAACCTGTTATCCTCCAATGGTGTAACTGGCTTTAACCAGACTTAAGAAAATTAAGATTAAAGAAGTTTGAGGATGGAAGATGGAAGCTGGAAGTTACTGTTAGACATTCATTTTTAACAGGTAATGGTTTGAAAATTAACAAAGTTGCGTTGTGGTGCTGCTTTTAACTTCCTTCTTACAACTTCAGGCTTCTGGACATCATTATATCAATCTCAAAAAAAAATATTATGAAAAAATTATCAAAAGAACAATTGAAAAACATCAACGGTGCTGCTTGTCCCGGAGGATGTCCTTACCCTGCAGGAACTACTTTTGGACCTCCGGGATCTGGTGCGACACGCAGCTGTCAGCAGTACAATGTTTTGAGCGACTGCTGTAAAGGGCAGTATCTCGTGCATATGGGTTGTGTAGGTCCTGTTATCAACTAATCCGGGCTTAAAGAGCAGAGATGGAAGACGTTTCTTCAATGATTAATTATGGGGATTTAGAATAAAAGTAACGAAGCTGTTAATCATTATTGTTCCGGCTTTTATCTCTCTGATCTGCGCTCTTTTATTTTTCTGTCTTAATCTCATTATTTTTACATTTATACAATATTTCATCCTATAGGGATAAAATGTTATATTTATGACACAAAATAAAATTAATATGAAAAATTTAAAAAAACTCTCAAGAGAACAAAAAAGTAAGATCAGCGGTGGAGGAATTACCGAATTTCAGATTGAAACCTGCGGAGGTGCTGCTTATGTATGTTTCCGTGGAGGCGGTGCGTGGGGCTGCTGGAGAAAACCCGGTGGTACCTGTTATGCACCCATGCTCTAGTTAAAAGGGCTCTGCTTTATTCTATGTTTTTCATGAATTGGGTTTAAAATCATATATTTATGAACCAAAACAAATTAATATGAGAAATCTGAAAAAATTAAACAGAGAAAATTTGAAATCCATTAACGGAGGAAATACCTGTTTCGAAAACTGTCCTCCGGGACCTTATGGACCAGGACCGGATTATCCAAGAACATGCGATGATTTTCACGCTTTACCGGAATGCTGTAAATTGCGGGTGAAAGTAGATTATTACTGCTTGGGACCGATATAAAAAAATAAAGCACTGTGAAAAACAGTGCTTTTATAATTTCCGGTCTAATTTTTAATTACTTCGAAGAAGTAATTTTTTTCTTTGGAATATCAAGTTTAGGACTTAAAGTCGGGAAATATTTCCTTACAGATTCAATATCCTTTCCGGAAGTATCTATAAATTTCCAAAACTTCCCGTTGTCCTTTGAAATAGCAATGAGATAATAATCACCCAAAACATTTCCATTGGGAGTTTCCATTTCTATCTTTTGATGGACTACGGTCTGCAGCTCATTTTTGGTTTCGATGATATCACCTGCCTCAGAAAAATCAACTTTTTTGAAAGTATAACCTGCTTTGCTCATTTTATTAAAGGCATCCACAGATGTACTGATCATTTTATTTTTGTCACCAAACATTTTTATAACACCATCATAAACGTAGTTACTGTAAGCGTTATAATTTTTTTCCATAAAATAATTTCTCATTTCAGTTGCCTGCCTGATTACCGTTTCTTTATGATTTTGAGAAAAATAAAGACCGGCAGTGAAAAGCAATGATAATAAAAATATTTTTTTCATTATTTAATGGACTTTGAAAGATCCAGCATCGCTTCAATAGGTTTCAGAGCTCTTAAACGAAGCTCTTCGTCAATAAGGATTTGCGGAAGTTCATATTTCATGCACAAATACAGTTTCTCCATGGTATTACGTTTCATGTAGAAACATTCTGAACAGTTACAGCTTTCGTCAAAAACTAGAGCAGGGATTAGTTCTTTGTGCGGTGCACGTTTTCTCATTTCGTGAAGAATTCCTTCCTCAGTAGCAATGATGAATTTCTGACAGTCGTCTTTCTCAACAAAATTCAACAGGGCAGAAGTAGAACCGATGAAGTGAGCCAGCTTCAGAACCGCTTCTTCACTTTCAGGGTGTGCAATCATTTTCGCATCAGGATTTTCAGCCAGTTGCTGAGCAATTCTTTCCATAGAAAATGCTTCGTGCACGATACAGCTTCCATCCCAAAGGATCATATCACGACCGGTCTTTTTAGAAAGATATCTTCCTAAGTTTTTATCCGGTGCAAAGATGATAGGTCTGTCCTTTGGTAAAGCTTCAATCACCGTTTCAGCATTTGAACTGGTTACGATGATGTCGCTTTCTGCTTTTGTCTCCGCATTACAGTTGATGTAAGTGGCGATCAGGGCATTTGGGTGCTGCTCACGCATTTTCCTAAGGCCTTCTCCTGAACATCCGTCTGCCAGAGAGCATCCTGCCATCGTATCCGGAAGAACTACTTTTTTAGTCGGGTTCAGAATTTTAGCGGCTTCAGCCATGAAATGTACTCCGCAGAATACGATCATGTCTGCATTGGTATCTTTGGCCTGTCTGGCCAGCTGTAAAGAATCTCCAAGGAAATCAGCAATATCCTGAATTTCTCCCGGCTGGTAATAATGGGCAAGGATCACCGCATTTTTTTCTTCTTTAAGCTTGAGAATAGCTTTCACTAATTCTTCTCCTTGAGGAATCGCTATATCTTTTATATCCAGAAATCCTCTTACGGGAATCGCAGATTTAGCTTTTTCTAATGTTTCGGTACTCATATCAACCTCAAATTTTTGATTATAGAAGTTAGAGTTTAGAAACTAGAAGTTAGAGTTTCGATGTGACTTAAATGGGTATAATGGCACAGCTAACTTCTAATTTCCAGCTTCTAGTTTCTTTCTATAAATTTTTTTATTAAACTTTCTATTTCTTTTTTTGCTTCATCAAGATCGGTATTAATTACGATCCTGTCAAACTCTTTCGCATAGGTCATTTCTTCTCCGGCCTTTGCTACTCGGGTTTTGATGGTTTCTGCATCATCTGTGTTTCTGGAGATCAATCTTCGTTCCAATTCTTCTATGGAAGGCGGTTCAATGAAAATAGACAGGGCTTTTTCTGCAAAATATTTTTTTAAAGAAATTCCTCCTTTCACGTCCACATCAAAGATCACCACTTTTCCCTGATTCCAGATTTTGTCCACTTCAGATTTTAAAGTACCGTAATATTTGTCAGTATACACTTCTTCATATTCTACAAAAGCATCTTCTGCAATTTTCTGTCTGAATTCATCAGGACTCAAAAAATGATAGTCCACGGCATGAGCTTCACTTCCTCTCGGCTGTCTTGTGGTGCATGAGATAGAAAATGCCAGTTCAGGAAATGTTTCCAGAGAATGTCTTACTAATGTAGTTTTTCCGCTTCCAGACGGTGCTGAAAATATGATTACTTTATCCATTTAGATTAGAGATTTTTAGATTAGAGATAAGAAAATAAAATCTCTGATCTCCTGTCTATAGGTCTATGGTCTATAATACGTTTAACGTCTGTTCTTTAATTTTTTCCAAATCATCTTTCATCATGACTACCAGTTTCTGGATTTCTGCATGATTGGCTTTTGACCCTAAAGTATTGATCTCTCTTCCGATTTCCTGAGAAATAAAACCAAGTTTTTTTCCGTTAAAATCTTCATTGTCCATCACTTCTTTGTAGTATTTCAAATGCTGGGTAAGCCTTACCTTTTCCTCTGCAATGTCAAGTTTTTCTGTGAAATAAGCCATTTCCTGGTAGAAACGTGTTTCATCGACATTTTCAAACTCTTTTAAAGATTTCTGATAACGTTCTTTTACCGCAATGATTCTTTCTTCTTCAAAAGGAATAACTTCTGAAAGGTATTTGTCTATATTCTGGATATTTCTTTCCAATTCTTCGTGCAGGATTCCTCCTTCTGTCTTTCTGAATTCCATGAAACGGTCTACCGCTGCGTGAACGATTTTTGCCAGAGATTCCCATTCACCCTCCGTAAGTTCGTCAGGTCTTGAAGAAATTGCATCCGGAAGTCTTACCGCCATTTTCAGATACTCAAAGTCTGGTCCGTCTGAAGCGATGTTACGAAGCTCATTCATATAAGAGTCAATTAAACTCCTGTTGATTTTCACATCGTTTGTCTCTTCCAGGTTCTCCAGGTTGATGTAGCAGTCAACCTTTCCACGGATAATTCTGTCGTTAAGAATTTTTCTGATCTCGAATTCCTTTTCTTTATAACGTAAAGGAACTTTAATATTTAAATCAAAGCTTTTGCTGTTCAAGGATTTAATATCTATTGAGATCTTTTTCCCTTCAAAAACACCTTCGGCTCTGCCGAATCCGGTCATTGATAAAATCATAGTTTTTTATTGTTGTACAAAGATAAACATTTAAATTAGCACTGTGAAATCGCAGTGATTCGTAATATACAATCACCCATGAAGATTAAGATTCCATATGACCATTAAAAAGAATAAATAACCTGCATATGAAAAAATTGATTTCTGTTGTAGGCCCCACCGGAATAGGTAAAACGAGGCTGGCCATTGATCTGGCCAACCATTTCAATACGGAAATTGTTTCCTGCGATTCCCGTCAGTTTTTTAAAGAAATGAAAATCGGTACTGCATCACCTTCGGAAGAAGAACTGGCACAGGCACCTCATCATTTTATCGGGAATCTTTCGGTTCAGGACTATTATTCTATCGGACAGTATGAGGAAGATGCTTTAAAAAAACTCAATGAACTTTTTGTAAATCATGACACCGTTATTCTGGTAGGTGGAAGTATGATGTATGAAAAAGCAGTTATTGAGGGGTTGAATGATCTGCCTGAGGCGGATGAAAACAATCAGAAAAAACTTCAGGACATACTGGATACGGAAGGAATTGAAAAACTTCAGCAGATCCTTAAAGAACTCGATCCTGAGTATTTTGAAGTAGTAGATTTTCACAATCACCGAAGACTTTTACGCGCTATTGACGTGATCTGGCAGACGGATAAAAAATATTCCGAACAGATTGCTGTTTCTCAAGATTCCAGAGATTTCAATGTGATTCGTATCGGAATTGAAGCTCCGAGAGAAGATCTGTACGACAGGATCAACAGAAGGGTAGATATCATGATGGAGAAAGGACTTTTGGCAGAGGCTGAAAGTTTGGAAGAATTTAAAGATCTTACCGCATTAAAAACGGTGGGTTATTCCGAACTGTTTAAATATTTTGATGGGGAATGGGAACTTGATTTTGCCGTTTCCGAGATTAAAAAAAACAGCCGCAGATATGCAAAACGCCAACTGACATGGTACAGAAAAGCAGATGATATTCACTATCTGTCATTGGGGTATTCACAGGAAGATTTTGATCGTTTAATTGAATTTATTTCCATCTCAAATCAATAGAAAATTCATTCTATTTTTTAAATAATATCAATTTATAAAAAGTTTTATCGTTTTTTTTTATTTAAATTGGGCTTGAAAATAGGACAATTTCCAAACACAGTTTAAATCAATTGGATTATGAAAAAACTAATTATATCAGGTTTAATACCTATGATGATTTTCGCAAGCTGTGAAAGAGCTTTCAGCCAGGAAATCAAAAAGAAGAATATTGAAAATAATGTTCAGAGTACTGAAAACCCATTAGGCATTCGTCTCCCTTCAGAAATCAGCAGTACAGAAACGGTATGCATTCTGCTGCGTCATGCAGAAAAAGAAAATGTAGGAACAGATCCTGATCTTTCCAGTACCGGTAAATTGAGAGCAGAAGAATTGAAACGTTTGCTGGGAAATGTTCATATAGATAATATTTATACTACCGCCTACAATCGCACACGCCAAACAGCCATTCCACTGGCAGAGAGTAAAGGAATTGTTATTAAAGAATATGCGCCGGCTGCTACTATTGCTGCCACTCAATTATTTATTAGCAACATTCTTGCACAAAATAAGGGAAAAGTTGTTGTTATTATCGGACATTCCAATACAGTTCCTGAAATGGTAAAAGTGTTGAGTAATAATACGTTGAATGTAACCATCAGTGAGACACAGTTTGATAATGTATTTATTACGAAAAACGCTGCAACAGGATCGGTGTTTGCAGTTCAAAAAAAGTTTGGACAAAGTACACCATAAAACCTGAACTCTATTAAAAAAATGCGGCCCCTGAAAAGAGACCGCACTAAAAACAATATAATTAAATTTACTACTTCCAACCGCCGCCAAGCGCTCTGTAAAGATCTACAATGCTGCTCAGTCTCTGTCTTTTTACAGACGCAAGATTCAGTTCAGCCTGCAGAGAATTTCCCTGAGCTGTAATCACTTCTAAGTAATTGGCCATACCGCCTTTGTAAAGCATTTCTGCACTTTTTATTCCGTTTTTCAATGTGGTTACCTGATCTGTTGCTTTCTGTTCCTGAACTTTTAAACTTTCATTAGAAACCAAAGCATCAGAAACTTCACCTACTGCATTTAAAACAGACTGACGGAAAGCCAGCACGTTTTTCTCTCTCTGGATTTTAGCTACATTCAGATCCGTTTTCAATTGTCTCTTCTGGAAAATAGGCTGAGTAATTCCGCCCAATACAGATCCGAACAATGAAGCCGGAATCTGGAACCAGTTATCAATTTTAAATGAATTCACACCTCCATTGGCTGTGATTTTCAAAGCAGGATACATATTCGCCTGAGCAATTCCCACCATTGAATTGGATTCCAGCAGAACCAATTCCTGCTGACGGACATCCGGACGACGGCTTACCATCGCTGCAGGAAGACCCGTTGAAATAGTTTGTGGAAGGGAAGTATCAGACATCTCAATCGTTCTGTTCACTTTGTTTGGATTTTCACCCACAAGAATACTTAAAGCATTTTCCTGGATCGCAATATTTTGCTCCAACTGAGTGATCAGAAGTTCTGTAGATTGTTTCTGAGCTGTTGCCTGCTGAACTCCTAAAGAAGTCGTATCTCCGCTTTGCCACATTTTTTCAGTGATGGAAAGGGTATTGGTGCTTAATTCCAGATTTGATTTTGCGATCTGAATCTGTTTGTCAAGCATCAATAAATTGTAATATCCCTGTGCAATCGCTGCAACAACCTGTGTCTGTACAGCTTTTGTTGCTTCGTAAGTCTGCAGATACTGCATTCTTGAAACTTCCTGCTGGTTTTTAATTTTCCCCCAGATGTCAGCTTCCCATGAAAGGTTGAAGGCTGCATTATAATCCTCAACATGACTCTGACCTAAAAATGAATTTAAGCTTTTTCCGTTCATGCTGTTTTCAGAAGGCTTTGAAATTTGCGCTGAAACCGCAAAACCTACATCTGGATACTGAAGAAATTTGGCCTGTTTCAGTTTCTCCTGTGAAGAAGCTACCTGTTTTAAAGCAATCTGAAGATCATAGTTATTTTTAATTCCTTTTTCAATCAAATCCTGTAAAATAGGATCGCTGAAAAACTGTTTCCATTCCAGGTTGGCAATACTGGCTGTATCAGCAGTAGCGGTGTATTGGAACTTTTCCGGAAGCTGAAGGTCAGGTTCGGTATATGCCAGTTTGGACACACACGACACCGCGCCTAAAGCTAATATAAGGGTTAAGATAAAATTCTTAATTCTTTTCATAGTTTTAAATAGACTTTTAGTTGAATACAAAACTTTGAGCGGTTTTGTAAAGCAAAGAGGTCTTTAGTAGGAGAGTACTCTGCTTTTTTTATGATATTAGTTTGAATAGTTGCTTCTCTATGGGGCTCAAAGTTTTGTATTTCAATATATATTAATGAGCTGTGGTTAGAAGTTCTTCTTCCAATTTCTGTCTTTGAAGTCTTTTATTTTTTCTGCTCGGCATTTTTTCATGCAGATACTGGAAAATCACGTACATAACCGGGATGATGAAAATCCCGAATATCACTCCTGTAAGCATTCCTCCTACGGTACTGTACCCGATAGAGTGGTTCCCTTTGGCTGAAGCTCCCTGAGTCCATACCAATGGAAGCATTCCCACGATAAAGGCGAAAGAGGTCATAAGGATCGGTCTCAAACGTAGTCTTGAAGCCTGCAGTGCAGATTCGATCAGGCTTTTACCTGCTTTTCTTCTCTGAACGGCAAATTCCACAATCAGGATGGCATTTTTAGCCAATAGCCCGACGAGCATGATTAATCCAACCTGAACGTAAATGTTATTATCAATTCCGGCTAATCCCGTGAAAGCAAATACTCCGAATATCCCGGTAGGAATGGTAAGAATAATTGCAAACGGCAGGATATAACTTTCATACTGTGCTGCTAACAGGAAGTACACAAACAGAATACTTAAAAGGAAGACAAATACCGTCTGACCGCCTGTTTTGATCTCTTCACGAGTGATTCCCGTCCATTCGTAACCGTAACCTCTAGGAAGCGACTGTTTCGCAACTTCTTCTACCGCTTTGATGGCATCTCCGGTACTGTATCCAGGTTTTGGAGTTCCGTTGATCGTTACCGCGTTGAACAGGTTGTTTCTTGTTACCGTTTCAGGTCCGAAGGTTCTTTTTAAGGTGACCAGTGTTTTCGCCGGAACCATTTCACCTGATTTATTTTTCACATAAATCCCTTCCAGAGAATTGATATCTGTACGGTAAGGAATATCTGCCTGAGCCATTACTCTGTAGTATTTCCCAAATCTGTTGAAATCTGAAACGAAACTACTTCCGTAATAGATCTGCATCGTCTGCATCAGTTCTGTGATAGAAACTCCCAATTGATTGGCTTTGTCAGCATCTACATCAATCGTGTATTGAGGATTTCCTGCGGCATACGTTGTGAAAGCAAATGCAATCTCCGGACGTTTCATCAGTTCCCCGATGAAGGCCTGAGTCGTTGTTCCCAATTGTTCAAAAGAGCTATTGGTTTTATCCTGAAGCATAAACTCAAACCCGGAAACGTTACCAAATCCCTGTACGGTTGGGAAGTTGAAGAAGAATGCATTCGCATCTTTTACCTGGCTTACTTTTCCTGTCAGAGTAGCTGCGATCTGGTCCGGATCTTTCATATCGCCACGTTTATCGTAATCTTTAAGTTTAATGAAACCTGCAGAATAAGGAGAAGCGTTGGCATTACTGATAAAGTTCATTCCGTCTGCTACCCAAAGGTGGTTGGTAGCTTTTTCACCATTGATGATCTTATCGATCTGCGCGGTAGCTCTGTGAGTTCTTTCCAGTGAACTTCCCGGAGGTGTGTTAACTGCATAAAGAACAAACCCCTGGTCTTCAGTAGGAATAAATCCTGACGGTGCTTTTTTAATTAAGAAAACACTTGCAGCGGTAATAACTACTAATCCTCCTATCGCAACCCATTTATTTTTAATCAAAAACTTAAGGCTGTAAATATATTTACGGGTCATATTATTAAAAGCCACGTTAAATGCATTGAAGAATCTTGCTCCAAAACCTTTTTTATGACCGTGTTCTCCATGTTCTCCCTGAGGATCATTTAAGAACATCGCACATAAAGCCGGGCTTAATGTTAAGGCGTTCACCGCAGAAATCAGGATGGCAATCACAAGAGTAAAGGCAAACTGTCTGTAAAATACCCCTGCAGGACCCTGCATGAAACCTACCGGAATAAATACGGCACACATCACCAAAGTAATGGAAATAATAGCTCCGGAAATTTCACTCATAGAGTTCGTGGTTGCCTGATCTACCGGCATTCCTGTCTGTTCCATTTTGGAATGGACGGCTTCCACCACAACGATGGCATCATCTACCACAATTCCGATGGCGAGCACCAGTGCAAACAAGGTAAGCATGTTGATACTGAATCCAAACAGCTGAAGGAAGAAGAAGGTTCCGATAATCGCAACCGGTACCGCAATAGCCGGAATCAATGTTGATCTGAAATCCTGAAGGAAAATATACACGACAAGAAATACCAGGATAAATGCAATCACCAAAGTTTCAACAACCTGATGGATAGAAGCATCCAGGAAGTCTTTAGAATTGTACATGATGATCGGCTCAACTCCTTTTGGAAGGGTAGTTTTCATCTGATCAACCTGTTTTTCAATTTCAGTTAAGATTTCATTCGCGTTGGAACCTGCAGTCTGAAGAATCGCAAATCCGGCAACCGGTTTTCCATCTACTCTGTTGGTCGCTGTATACGTATAAGAACCGAATTCTACTCTCGCTACATCTTTTAATCTTAAGAATGATCCGTCATTGTTCGCTTTGATGGCGATATTTTCGTAATCTTCATTCTTGCTCAGTTTTCCTTTGTATTTAAGGATATACTCATACGTTTCCTTACTTCCCTGGCCTAAACGTCCCGGAGCAGCTTCAAGGTTGTGATCTTTAACTGCTGCAAGTACTTCCTGTGGAGAAAGATTGTTGGCTGCCAGTCTGTCCGGCTTCAGCCAGAGTCTCATGGAATAATCTCTCGTTCCGAAAACCTGAGCCTGTGCAACTCCCGGAATACGCTGTATCTGCGGAATTACGTTGATTTTAAGGTAATTCTGTAAGAAAAGTTCATCGTACTGTTTCGGATCATCACTGCTCAGTCCCATGAACATAATCATACTGTTCTGAACTTTCTGCGTGGAAATCCCCGCCTGTACCACTTCCTGAGGAAGCTGGCTCATCGCTTTCGATACTCTGTTCTGTACGTTTACTGCAGCATTATCGGCATCAGCTCCCTGTTTGAAATAAACACTCAGGGTCATGGTACCGTCATTACTGGAGTTGGAGGTCATATAGGTCATATTCTCCACTCCGTTCACTGCTTCTTCAATAGGGGTGGCTACCGAACGGGCAACTACCTCAGCATTAGCTCCCGGATAGAAAGCCGTTACCTGAACGCTCGGGGGAGCAATATCGGGAAAGAGGGCAATCGGTAAATTAAAGAGGGACAGCGCCCCCAATAATAGGAGTATTATGGAGATGACCGTTGAAAGTACCGGTCTTTCTATAAATTGTTTTAACATAAGAAGTTTATTTTTTTAAGTCTTCTGTATTCGGAATGGATTACAAAGGTCTGGCTCTCAATAAGCTGTCGGAAGAGATTGCTTTCGGCTTGACAGAAGCACCATCCTTCAACGCTCCGATTCCGGTGTACACGATTTTTTCTCCCGGAGCAACTCCTTCAGAAATAAAGTAGTAGTTTTCTGTTTTTCCTGAGACTTTAATCGGCTTGCTGGTTACTTTGTTGTCTTTTCCTAAGATATATACGTAGGTCTTGTCCTGAATTTCAAAAGTAGATTCCTGTGGAATGATCAAGGCATTGGAAAGCATCTGAGGCATACGCACTCTTCCTGTATTTCCGGTTCTTAAAGCTCCCTGCGCATTAGGGAAAACCGCGCGAACGCTGATGGCTCCCGTAGTTTTGTCAAACTGACCGTCTACAATGCTCATTTTTCCTTTTTGAGGGTAAATGCTGTTGTCTGCGATCACAAGGTCTACCATTGGCATATTCTTCAGCTTTTCATCTAAAGTAGCTCCCGGATATTTCTTCTGAAACGCGATGAAATCCAGTTCACTTAAAGAGAAGTAAGCATAAATTTCACTGATGTCCGACAGTAATGTCAATGGATTAACATCAGTTCTTGAAATAAGACTTCCTTTTTTGAAAGGAATTCTTCCGATGTATCCGCTTACCGGTGCTGTGATCGTTGTAAATCCTACATTGATCCTTGCGTTTCCTACTGAAGCTCTGGCCTGTGATGAAGCGGCAACAGCAGCAGCATAATTGGCTTTTGCGGTTTTAAGCTGTACGTCGGAAACTACTTTTGCGGCTACCAGCGGCTGAAGTCTGTCAACTTCCACTTTAGCCTTTTCAATATTGGCATTGGCAGCCTGAAGATTGGCCTGCGCCATATTCACCTGCTCGCCATACGCTCTTGAATCTATTTTAAATAATGGCTGTCCGGCTCTTACGTAAGAACCTTCTTCCACATAGATTCTGTCCAGGTATCCGTCTACCTGAGATCTGATCTCTACATTGTTTTTACCTTCCAGTGCGGTAGGAAATTCCTGATATGTTGTCGCTGGAGATGTGATCACGGTGTAAACCGGAAGTTCCGGAGCAGGCGGTGCTGCATTGGAACCTTCTGCTGCTTGGGTACAGTTCTGCAAAAGGATAATACTTGATATAAGTACGATAAACCTTATTTTTCCAGGTATTTTCATTGTGGGTTTAATTTTTTTAATGAAGTGTTAGATTTAAGTAATAGTGTTTTTTAAATTAATTCTGATATATTTCCTAACGGTGTTAATATTAAGTTCAAAAAAAATTTCAGAATTTTTAATAAAGGAGTCAGATCGTCATTTTCATAAGTGCTGTCTGTTTTTTAATGTTGAATGTATGGATAAGTGAGGTGTATTAATTGAGTGTTAATTTATCTAACAGTGTTAAGTGATTGATAAAAGCTGTCCTGAAATGTTGAATTATAGTTTCCATGTTACTTTTTTTAGTTTTTTAACTGAATATTTTACCGAAATTCGATGTTATTTTTCCTAACGGTGTTAATTTTTGGTTCAAAAAAAATTTACAGAGACTTAACGAAAGCTGAAACCGTTTCGTCTAAAGTCGTTTTATTCATTGTAGAAGGAATATCTGTATTTCGCATCATCATAATAGAGATCAAACCATGCACTGCTGAAAATAAAGCGTGAGACATATGACAGGCATTGTCCGGATTCGATCCGTTCTTTTTAATAATGTTGAAGGTACACTCATAGATCAGGTCCTGGAATGACGAAAATTCTTCTTTCATCTGGCCCTTACCGCTACACTGCATTCCCAAACCGAACATCAGCTGATAGTATTCTTTATTTTTAAAAGCAAAATCCCAGTAAGCGTCTACGATGGCCGTAAGCTGCTCTTCCGGAGTTTCAAATTTCTGCTGAGCTTTTAACAGCTCTATATGAAGACAATGAAAACCATTGATAGAAATTTCATACAGAATGGCTTCTTTGTTTTCAAAATAATCATACACTACAGGAGCACTGTACTCAATGGCATCTGCAATTTTACGCATCGAAAGTGATGCCCAGCCCTCTGTTTTAGCCAAACCGAAAGCCGCCTGCAAAATATTTGCACGTATGGATTCTTTCTCTCTTTGACGACGTTCATGTAGGCCCATGATTTTTTATTTACTAACAGTGTTAGCAAAACTACAAACTTTTAAGTATATCTTCCAAATAATATTTGATAATTAACATAAGTTCAGGATAAAACATTTCATTTTTTATCGTGAAGTAAGGAAGTCAGAAGCTCGAAGAGGGAAGTTATTGAAGTCCAAATATGTGAATACGAGAGGTATGTTATTACTATTTGTAAAACTACTTCAATACATTCAAAAGAAATTGTTCAATACTTATCGTCCAGTAGTGACTTCCATCCTCCAGCTCCATCTTCCCATCTTTTAATCTTAATTTCTTATCCGACCTCCGGTTAATTAACATTTAACGCAAGTTTATAAATTACTGAATTGGCTTGTATTAAAAGAAACTTTATCTTTGCTGATAAAGAAAATAAAGGATATGAATACTCCCTCCAATATGCTGGCTTTAGGAACCAAGGCTCCGTTTTTCGAGCTTCCGAACCCTTCAAAAACTAATAAGATCCAATCTCTGGAAGATCTGAAAGGTGAGAAAGGAACACTGGTGATCTTTATGTGCAACCACTGTCCGTTTGTTCTTCACGTGATCGACAAGATCAACGAACTGTATGAAGACTATAATGAAAAAGGGATTGAATTCATTGCAATCAATGCCAACAATGTAGAAAAATATCCGGCGGATTCTCCGGAAAAAATGATAGAATTCCAGATCGAAAGAAATTTTGATTTCCCATATCTGTATGATGAAAGCCAGGCCGTAGCCAAAGCTTACGATGCAGCATGCACACCGGATTTCTATTTCTTTGATGATAAATTAGACCTTATCTACAGAGGACAGATGGATGATTCAAGACCCGGAAACAACAAAGATGTAACCGGTGAAGACCTGATCATCGCTTTCGAAAACCTTTTGTTGGGTGAACCGCAGGAAGAAATTCAGAAGCCAAGCATGGGTTGCAATATCAAATGGAAATAATATGATGAATGGTTGAATATTTTTAGCCGTCATATATATAAGTATAGGCTGTTCTTTTTTAAGAGCGGCTTTTTTTGTGCAAACATCTGTATAATCAGGGAGATCTGTGGGAAATAAATATCCGTAGCATTTTTATGAAAGATGTGCGGGTTTACTCAGTATTCGAAGCTTGTAATATAACTATTTATATTGCCACCAATGTCTTTCGTAAAATCCAATTAAAATATTTGCGTTCCCCATTTTGGGAATTAAAAATAATTTTTATATTCACATCCTAAACATTCAAATATGAAAAAAAACTATTTAAGTGCATTTCTTATATGCACAGCTTTGGGTATATCGTATGCCCAACAAAATGAAGTCTACTTTAAGTATGATGAAGCGGGTAATCAACGGTACAGGGGTCCAGACTCAGCTACTAAGCAGGCTTCTATGCAATCTAAAACCAATAGATTAGCTACGTCACAGCTCATTGATCAAAAAACATTTTGGAAACAAATCCGTTTGTATCCTGTTCCGGTTAACGATGTCCTAACCATTAATTGGACTGACGAGGTAGATGATCTGATAGAATCAGTTTCCTTATATCAGCACAGTACAGTGCATTGGAAATTCCAGCAGCAAAATTTACCTGAATTTAATAAACAGGTAGGGATTGATATGTCAGACTTTGAATGGGGTATATATGTTCTACGTTTTACATTAAAAGACGGAAGAGTTTTCAGTAAAAACATCACCAAAAGATAAAAACACAGCTATGAAATTTTATAACAACAAAAAAAGATTACTGTTTTCCTTTGTGTTGCTTTTGATCTCTATGGTGGGCTTTGCACAAATACCTCCCGTACAGAAACTTCATGCCACCAAAGGAAATGTTGAAGTCAATGGAGCCGGACAGCTTCAATTTGCTCTGCCCGTTGCCATACCTCCAGGAGTGAAAAATGTGGAACCACAGGTCAATCTTGTTTATACCAGCGGTTCATCGAACGGAATTGCCGGATATGGATGGAATATTTCCGGAATCAGTTCAATTTCAAGAACCGGAAAGAATATCGAAAGGGATAGAGAGGTAAAAGGGGTTCAGATGGATGAGTCCGATTCTTATAATTTTGGAGGGCAAAGATTGGTTTTAAAGTCCGGTGAATACGGTCAGGATGGCGCCCAGTATGTAACAGAAAAATTTTCCAATACAATCATTAAATCTATTGGATCTATTACAGGACAAACATGGAAAGGACCTGAATACTGGGAAGTCACCTTTGCAGACGGAGCCCAGGCATGGTATGGCGGGAGTAACGCCACAGGGAGTAATTCAGCCACAACTCCTTTAGAATATAATATCGTCAAATGGAAAGATCCTCAGGGAAATTATATCACGTATGATTATACACAAGGTACAGGAACAAATGTCGCGGTAATTTCTTCTATTAAATGGGGAGGAAATGAAGCTTTAGGAAAACCCCATTTTAATGAAATTATATTTAACTATAATCTAACTACAGCGCGCGAGGTTAAAGAACAGTCTTTTGTGAGGGGCATATCCTTTTTGCAGGATAAGCTGCTCAACAGCATTACGGTAAAAACTCATGAATCTCAATATAGAAAATATGATATCATATACAAAACGGATCATACAAAATATCAGTTTGTAGAAAAAATACAGGAGTATAATTCAGAAAACCAGCCCGCTCATCCAGTTGAGTTTTTTAGAAATGAATTACAGCCCACTAATAGCTATGTTTTTGATGCAGACTGGTCAAGATTTTACAATGTTTCCTTGAGTGGTGATTTTCGCGGAACTCATTCTGCCGATTTTATCGTGTACAAAGATGCTGATGGACGTGATCCTGCCGGTTACTATTTATATTATACATATGAGGATTTACCCCAATATTATTTAGGGACAGAAAATGTGTTTCAGAATGCAGTTCCAATAGATATCAAAGACGGTAGTAATGTGGTTAGGAGCAGACAGGGAATTGTTTCCTACCAGGTAAATCCTACAAGCAGAGATTTAACCCTTAATTATTATCTTATTGATTTAGCAAAACCTATTGTATCTCAGTCTTTTCCTAATGCTCTGTATCTGGCCGCAACAAAAGTTATTCCGCGCAGTGAGTGGGATGAAAGTGAAAGCAATTTCTCTAATCCTTCCGATACCTATCAAAAAACATCGGAAATCATTAAACTTATTCCCTATGATATGGATGGAGACGGGGTATCTGAGGTTTTAATTGCAAAAAATAATTCGATAACCAATAGAATATGCACAGTACCGGAGAATCAATTCCCGACAGAAGATGATTGTCAAAGCTATACTTATGACGAAAGTAAATATATTGCCATAAAACAGCAGGATAATTCCTTTTCCTTTTTTCAATTTGATTTTGATAAAAATCTTATTTTCGGTGATTTTAATGGGGACGGTATTGATGATATGGGGAAATCTAACTCTATCCATTATACTACAA
Organism: Chryseobacterium sp. JM1; assembly: GCF_000737715.1. Lineage (GTDB taxonomy): Bacteria > Bacteroidota > Bacteroidia > Flavobacteriales > Weeksellaceae > Chryseobacterium. Next base: position 455,975 of record NZ_JPRN01000001.1, read on the forward strand.
TAAATGGAGAGTCTGTACCCGGAAATATCCTGCAGGCATATAATCTTAAAAAAAATGCGCAGGGCAGCCTTAGCTTATCTGAAGTTTTTTCTGCAGACTATTCCGGGGTTTCTTCCCAGGTACAGGTTGGTGATTTTAACGGCGATGGGATCTCCGATTTATTTGTGCTCACAGAGGTTAATAATCACTATATTATCAACCTCAATACAGGGAAAAGCTTCTTAAAAACTCCCTATTTCAACGACTTTAATGGGACTTATAGCTTAACGACTTCTCAATATGGTAATTATTCTACAGCCAGAGTTTTAGATATTAACTCGGATGGAAAGTCTGATATTATAAATTTTGGTACCCATTATAATATTCTCTCTCCTACTTCTGCAAATTCTTCACTCATTATAAAGGTCAGTGAAAATCAGGGATATCTGGACGGGAAAATCAAATTTGGTGATAACCCGGCAGTTACCCGGAATTATAATATTCCGTATATTTTTAGAGAGATTATAGGACTTAGGCAGAATCAATTATCTGTTTATAGTCCTTCCAACAATCAATATATTGGGAGAGTCACTTTCTTTACTCACTATGCTAACCTTCAAAAATCACCAATTAGCAAAATTATACAGGGAGGTATAGGAACATTAATCAGTTATGATGGCTCAGATTCATACAGAGGACATTATAAGCCTATAAAAAATGAACAGTATCCATTAATGGAACTGGAGAATGTAAATTCACAATTAGTTTCAAGAATTTACGAAAGTAGTTATAATGGTTCTAGACATAAAACTTTCCGCTATCGTGGCCTTATGATTAATCTGCACAATAAAAAGACCGTTGGTTTTAGGCAAATGGCGAGCTCTTCATGGTATGCATTAGGTTTTGAGAACACAATAATATGGTCAGGAACCGAAACCGATCCCCTGCAGGAAGGAGCACCAGTTAAAGAATGGTCCATCAGAACCAATGATAACTCTAAAATTTTTCCGCAGGACATTTCTGAAAATAATACCCAGCTATTAAGCTTTAAATCTACAGAATATCAATATGATAAGCTTTTAAACGGACAGATAGTAACAAGCGTTTCTGATGCGGACAGGGATAAAATAGTGACGGTGATCCTTCCAAAAACAACTAAAGCCAAAGATTTCTTAACGGGTGCTACGGCTGAAAACACCGTTACTTATGGTCATTACTATCTGCCATCACAGAGCATTTCGAAGATCAATTTGTCCTATGCAGTAACAACTTCTCATTACCAGTATAATAATAACCCGTCGGGAACTGGGCCGGACTATTACATAGGACGCCTTAAATACAAGGCGGAAACCATCCAGGCATATGGTGATACTAAAAGTACCCAAAAAGAATTCTTTTACGAGAATAATCTTGTAAAAACCACAAAAGACTGGAACAGGGATAATACAGGCTATATAAAAGATACCTTTACCTATGACGGCTTTGGAAATATTACACAGAAAGTATCTGCTAATACGGTCGATGCCGGAACCATAAGCTCAGCTTACCAGTATGACCCTAAAGGAAGATTTGTGGTAAAACAAACCGATAATCTGGGATTACAAACCGAAATTCTTTACAATAATTGGGGACAGATAACAAATAAGACAGACCCTTTTAATAATACCATTACCAATACTTATGACTCTTGGGGTAAAGTATTAACTTCCACATCGAGTGTAAGCGGAACTACTTCGTATGGGTATGAAAGAGATAATCAATCTAATGTCGTTATTACCCAAAATGATCCCGACGGTAATATATCGAAAAAATTCACCAATGTACGGGAACAGGATTACAAAACTTCAACCAAAGCTTTTGGTCAGGGACAGTTTATATCAAAAGAAACGCAATTTGATGTTTTAGGAAGAAAACTCAAAGAATCTGAGCCTTATTTTGAAGGGCAAAGCCCAGGCCCGTGGAATACAATCGCGTATGATGACTCTGTATATCCTGCAAAAATAACAGCTACTTCATTTAACGGTAAGCAGACACAAACAACCGTTTCGGGACTTATTACAACAGTTGAAGAAATTAACGGAAATAAAAGAACCAATACCAAAACAGCCGATGCTTTAGGAAACGTAATAGCTACCACAGATAAAGGAGGAACGATACAGTTTTCTTACAATGCTGCAGGAGATCAGATCCAGGCTAAATATGCTGAAAGTACCGTGAGCACAAAGTACGATTCATGGGGAAGGAAATCAGAATTCAACGACCCTTCCAATGGAGTGTACAAATATGAATACGATGGATTTGGCAGGGCTAAAAAAACAATCAGTCCAAAAGGCCAGAAAGAATATACCTATAATAATTTTGGGCAGCTTGTGACCCAGAAAGAAATTTCTACCATAGATGCCGGGCAGACAACCAATAAAACTATTTCTTTATCCTATAATGATAAAGGACTGCTCACGGCAAAATCGGGCATTATAAAAGGACAGAACTTTAGCGTGGCTCTCACCTATGATTCTCAGGGAAGGCTGTTATCTTCCACTGAAAACAGTAACGGCAGGACATATAGGCAAAAAGGGATGGTATATGATGGTAAAGGAAGAATAAGCTCTTATGAAAAAGAATTACAGGGAGGAGTAACCACTAAAGTGGCCATAGAAAATGTATATAGTGCATGGAATGGGGAGCTTTACCAGATCAAGGATAAAAATTCCGGAAAAATATTATGGGAGCTGAAAGAAACGAATGCTAAAGGACAGGCACTAAAATCCAAATTAGGAGCTGCAGATATCACTAATACTTTTGATGCTAATGGATTCTTAAGCACGCTTAATCATTCATCTGCTGTTAAACCTAAGATTCTTCAGATCATCTATTCTTTTGACGCCATCAAGAATGAGCTTAAAACCAGAAAGACTGAAGGAGATTTTGATATGAATGAATCTTTCGACTATGACTCCAATAACAGACTGATCAACTGGACCAATCCAGTAACTGGAATTAAACCTCCTGCTAACAGGAATGTGTACGATATAAAAGGCAGAATCACCCAGAATGATCAGGTGGGGACAATTAAATTTGATAATTCCGCCAAGATCTACCAGCCTACTGGAATGACTCTTAATGCCCAGGGAACACAGAATTATAATGGGGATCTGATACAAACCATTACCTATAATGAGAATAATGACCCGGTGCAGATCTCAGGAGAGAAAACAAGGATCAATTTTGAATATGGTCTGGGAAACATGAGACAGAGGATAGATATTTCTGAATTAAAACAGTCCATGGGACCAGGAAAACCGCAGCTTATATGGCAAAATACATTGACTAAATTATACAGTGAAGACGCAAGCTTCGAGATAGCAATAGATCTTATTAACCTAAAAGAAAAACATACTTTATATATTGGTGGTAGCCCCTATGAATCTGATATCGTATATTTGAAAGACTTTGGACAGAGCAGCGGTTCTTATAAATTCTTGCACAAAGATTATTTAGGAAGTATCCTGGCTATTAGTGATGAAGCTGGAAACAGGATAGAGCAAAGACATTATGATGCCTGGGGTAACTTAGCAGCTATGGTACTTGGAAACAGTGGCGCTGTTATTACGGGTAAATCGGCAATTGCTGAAACTTCACTACTTGTAGACAGAGGATACACCATTCATGAACATTTTGCAAAAGTAGGAATAATCCACATGAACGGAAGGCTGTACGATCCGCTATTAAGGAGATTCCTTAATGCGGATGAAAATATTCAGGATCCTGCAAATACCCAGAATTATAACAAATACGGGTATGTGATGAATAATCCAATGATGTACAATGATCCAACTGGAGAATTTTGGGCGTGGTTTATTGGATCTCTCGTAGGAAGCTATTTCTCCGGAGTGCAGGCCAATCATGGAAATTTTAATCCTGTAAAATGGGACTGGAAAAACACATGGACAGCTGTAGTGGGGGGAGCCTTTGCCAGAGCTGCTATTGGCCAGGGCGTAAGCAATATTAATGTATATGGAACAAAATTTATTGCAAATTCCGTAATTGGATCTGTGGGAAGTATATTTAATGGAATAGCGACCGGACAAAATATTTTTAAAAGTGCGCTAATAGGATTCTCAGGAATTAATTATACATTTAATTTGTCTTCTAATAATCCAATTAATGCCGGATATGAGTATAGTATAAGTGAAATGCTTGTTAATGATGATAATACTTTAATTGGTGGAACGGAAGCTGTTTTTAGCCGTGATACAGTATTAAAAGTTGCAAATGCTCACTATAAAAATCAATTTATCAGAGGTAGCTGGCATTTTGTAGATCAAACAAGTGACTTAAGTCCCTATATTCGAGGACAAGGCTATTCATTGGGAGGAAGTAGTAATGAAAATCTTTTAGTCAATGGGGAAAAAAGAATTTGGGGACTAACAGAAATTGTTCGACATAATAATGTAATTGTTTGGCAAAGGATATATTTACCAAAAGGAGCATTTATAAGTTTAGAACAATTAGATTTAACAATGGGACACGAGATTTTTCATTCTATATTAAACAATGCTAGGCTTTTTGATGATTATACACTCGATGGCCTCAATAGAAAATCCTCAGTTCATGAGTACTATACTTCCAGATGGGAAGAGCAATATATAAAATTCCGAGGATGGCAAAAATTAAATCTAAATATGGAATCATTTAATAATGGTGTATGGGGAGTAAAAAACTTAGAGGGTCTTATGAATAAAATAAAACCTATTTATAATAATTACTTAAAAAGTACATTGAAATGAAAAAAATTATAATTTTATTAGGGTCTTTATTTCTAGCTTGTAAACAACAGCCAAAAGACACTTTTAGTTTAAAATATATAAAGAATAATAATGAAATATCTCTTTATTTTGAAAATAATACTAATGAAGATGTCATATTTCTAACACCTAATACTTTGGAATTTGGTGATAAAAATTTTAAGGATCTTACTTCTCGAGGAGGAAAAGAGGGAGATTTCCCTATAAATGTATACGCTATAATAGAATCAAATCAATCTGAAAAAAAGTATCAAAGCAAACTTGATAGCATTTGGAGGGATTATCTCACAGAGACTGGTTATAATGATTTTATAAAAGACATAAGGTCTTACGATGGTAATTCTGTATTTTATTTAAATAGCAATGGAAAATTGAACGTAAAATATAAGTTAAACATCAAACAATCACCTCCAATACATAAATATTCTTCAAAATTTAAACAAAATTATTATCCTTATGATAAAGTGTTAAAAGGGAATTATCCCGAAGGAGAATACTTAAGAAGGTTTTCAAAGCTTAATTTTGGTAAAGCAAAGTTTGTGGCACAACCTGTTATAGAAGATAGTTTATTTTTAAATATCTCACACAATGATGCCAATAAATAAAAGTTATCTACAACTAGTATTCTAGGCGATTTACAAATTCCCTCTTAAATTAATCAAGAGGGAATTTTATTGTAGCCCAGTCACCACATAGCTGCTAAAATGGCCAACTTTTAATTTTTTCTTACTCCGACACTTTTGGAGGTCGTTAAACTCTCTCCGACAGATCTGGAGGTCGTAGATTTTTAAATTATCACTCCTTAGCAAATGATAATATTTGAGGTTATTCCTGCAAATACCCAAAATTATAACAAATACGAGTATGTGATGAATAACCCAATGATGTATAATGATCCAACTGGAGAATTTTGGGCGTGGTTTATTGGATCTCTCGTAGGAAGCTATTTCTCTGGAGTGCAGGCCAATCATGGAAATTTTAATCCTGTAAAATGGGATTGGAAAAACACATGGACAGCTGTAGTGGGGGGAGCCTTTGCCGGAGCTGCTATTGGCCAGGGCGTAAGCGATATTAATGTATATGGGACAAAATTTATTGCAAATTCCGTAATTGGATCTGTGGGAAGTATATTTAATGGAATAGCGACCGGACAAAATATTTTTAAAAGTGCACTCATAGGATTCTCAGGTATTAATTATACAATTAATTTGTCTTCTAGTGAGGGAATTAATGCCGGATATAAGTATATTATTTCTCCTAATTACAATGATTTTTATACACCAGAACAGGAAAACCCAGTAGCTCCTTGGTATTTTGATAAAAAAGGTGAAGAATTGCTTAATCACTGGCTTGGAGGATCGGGAAAAAATTTAAATTTTACGCACGATAAAGGTTGGAGTGACTATATGAGTAAGAATGGATTTATACGTGACGAGCTTGTCAAAAGGGCAGTTGCAAGAAGTTATATGATGTATTCTGAAGGAAAAACCAAATATTCTGAAACGTCAGGAAATTTTGGGTTCGAAATAGATAATACATATAATACTGGCTATGGTATGCTTCATGGAACTCAATATTTTAGTTATTTTATGAATGGAAAATATGTTAAGTCAACTGATTCGTACGTTTTTAATTTTAATTTGAAATGGACTGATCAGATAAATCATAATAATAACGTTTTAATGGATAGGGTTTTCAGTGGTATTGCAAGATCTGCTGCCCGTCCTGCTGATTATTGGATAACCATTAAATGGGCTCAAACAATTATAATAAAAAGTAAAGAATGGGAAAGATTAAGATAATTATAGTGCTTTTTTTTCTTATTAATTGTAATAAAAATTCTAATATTACAAGAAATAATAAGGATAGAGCAACATTTGTTAAGACAAATACCTTTATAAATTCGCCGGGAATATACCATTTTAGAGATATAAGTATTATTGTAAAAGAATTTAAAGATAATACTATTGTCTATGGCGTTTTTGATTATTATAATAACATATTATATCAGAGGAATATTAATACTTCAATCAGTAACAATATGAAATGGGCTATTTACATTGATAATCAAGGGCAAATATGGTTTTATAATGTGGATTATCAAGAGACTGGTGTATTTATTATAGAAGGAAAAAAAGGAACTTTTATTAAAGACAAAAATAAATTTCCACCAATACCTCGAGAGCTTATAAAATTTATAAAAGAATAGTTTTAATGTCAAAATTTGTTATAGAAGACAGCTTGTTTATCAGGATTAGTGAGAAAGATGCAAACTTTTAAAAATCAAAGAAACATAGAATAGCCTTCGGCTTATTTTAAAAATATTTATATTTTCAGCTCCTACAATACATCGTAGGAGCTTTTAAAAAGCACTTTAAAATGAGAAGCAGAATAATTTTACTGGTTTTTTCTTTCTTTTTTCTTTTTTCATGTAAAAAGAAGAAAACACATACTTTTAATCTATCCTACATAAAGGATAACAAAAATATAGTACTTAATTTTGATAATAATACCAATACTGACATCGTATTTTTGGCACCTAATATGATAGGGTTTGAGAGCGAGAAAAATAAAGACTCTCAAAATGTATATGCTATAGTAAATACTAAAAAGCAAAATAAATATTATCAAGAAATACTAGATAGTCTTTATATAAAAACATTGATAAATGAAAATATGCAGGTTCTTATTGATTTAAAGCGTCCTTCCGATGGGCATTCTGTATTTTATTTGAAAAAAGACAGCTCTTTAAAGATATTTTACGATTTAAATATACTAAGAACTGCTATCCCTTCTAAGTATAAACAGATTTATTATCCTTACAAAAGAGGAATAGAGGAGAATTATTTAGAAAGAGATTATATATCGAAATTTTCTAAACTTAATTTTGGTAAGGCAAGATTTATATTGCAGCCAGTAATAAAGGATAGTTTGTTTATAACTATTTCTGAAAAAGATACAAATTATTAAAATGTTAATCCGCCTGGCAAATGAGGCGGATTTTTATATAATTAGGGGTCAGCTTTAAACTCTCATTAAATAATATGAAAAGAATTATAATATCGTGTCTTAGCTGTACTTTTTGTTCACCACAGTAAAATTCAAAGCACTTTAAAATGAAAAATATTACATTAACTCTATTAATAATATTTTGTTTATTGTCTTGTAAGGAAAAAAAGAATGATGCCTTCAGCTTAGAGTATGTTAAAAATAGTAATGAACTGATTCTTGTATTTGAAAACAATACTTCTCAAAATATAATTTTTCCAGTACCTAACACTCTTGAATTTGGAGACAAAAACTTTAAAGATTTTTCTACACAGGGTAATATGGAAGGTTATTATCCTATTACAGTTTATGCAACAATAAAGGATAATCAATTTTCAAAATTTTATCAAAAAAAATTAGATAGCATTAGAAATTTCAACTTATCAGAGAGAGGGATGGCTGATTTAATAAATCAAGTGATGCCTGGTGACGGGGATTCTGTATTTTATTTAAAAAGCAATGGAAAATTGAACGTAAAATATAAGCTTATAATCAGACAATCTCCCCCAACAAAAAAATATTCTTCAAAATTTAAACAAAACTATTATCCATATGGTAGAATATTGAAAGGTAAATATCCTGAAGCAGAATATTTAAGAAGATTTTCAAAGCTTAATTTTGGTAAAGCAAAGTTTGTGGCACAACCTGTTATAGAAGACAGCTTGTTTATCAGGATTAGTGAGAAAGATGCAAATTTTTAAAAATCAAAGAAACATAGAATAGCCTTCGGCTTATTTTAAAAATATTTATATTTTCAGCTCCTACAATACATCGTAGGAGCTTTTAAAAAGCATTTTAAAATGAAAAATATTATATTAATCTTATGTAAGATCTACTGCCCGTCCTGCTGATTATTGGATAACAATTAAGTTATAATAAAAAGCAAAGAATGGGAAAGATTAAGATAATTACAGTGCTATTTCTTCTTATTAATTGTAATGAAAATTCTAAATATTAAAAAATGAAAAAAAGTATTGTATTAATAATAACATCTTGTGGATGTATTTTTTGTTCACCACAGATGAAACTAAATAAAAGCAAAGAAATAGACATTCTTATCAACACACCTTGGAAAATTGAAGAAAATAATAGAATAAATTATATTATTGAAAATAAGAGTAATAAGACATATGTTATTGATAGGGATGGTTTTGAAGGGGTTTCTTATTGGTTATTTAATAATGAAAAACTGAATCAAATTGATCGTTGGAGAGGTTATTACGCACGTTATAATGATGATGATTGTGCAAACGATCTAATAATAATTAAACCCAAACAAAAAATTGATACAACCTTAAATTTGAATGATCTCGATAAAGGAATCTATGATTTATCTAAATCAGGAAAATATATCTGGAATGTTAAATCTAACCATAGTAAAAAGAACACTATGCCTTCAACTTGTAAATCATATATAAATTCTTTAGAAAAGAAAGGATATATTATTTTAGAAGATAGTATTGTTGCTAAGATCCCCTTTGTAAGATAAACTTAGTATAAGTAGTCTAAATTTATAGGTTGAGAATTAAATTTTAGTAGGAGTGTAATCCTCCCATAGAAAAGTATTCTTCAAAATTTAAACAAAACTATTATCCTTATGACAAAGTATTAAAAGGGAATTATCCCGAAGGAAGGTACTTAAGAAGGTTTTTAAAGCTTAATTTTGGTAAAGCAAAGTTTGTTGCACAGCCTGTTATAGAAGACAGCTTGTTTATCATGATTAGCGAGAAAGATACAAACTTTTAAAAATCAAAGCAACATAGAATAGCCTTCGGCTTACTTTAAAAATATTTATATTTTCAGCTCCTACAATAAAATGTAGGAGCTTTTTTTTACACAAATATCTGTGTCAATCTGTAAAATCTGCGAGAGACTTTTTCAATATCATAAATAAACGAGCTCATCATTTTATTTCACGCAGATCTCACGGATCCCGCAGATGTTTATGAATAATTATCTGTGAAATTTGCGTGATCTGTGGGAATAAAATACCATGACTTCTTACAATCTTTATATGCAAGATGCTTCGACTCCGCTCAGCATGACAGGAGCACGTTAAAAGAATATTTTTAAAAAGTAGCTTTTAATGTAACCTCTTTTTCAACCTTCAGATCCACATTTACCTTATTGTGCGAGAAATTCTTTATAAACTCAGAAGGTGTCTTCTCCGTATACTTTTTAAACATCCGGTTAAAATAGGTCACATTGTTAAATCCACAGCTGTAGCTGCATTCTGAAATAGTCTTATCCTGAGCCATCAGTAGGCAGGCTTTATTGATACGGTACCGGTTTACAAATTCCGTAAAAGTGATCTGCGTCGCTTTTTTAAAAAAGTTGCAGAAAGCCGGCAGTGTAAGATTGGCTAGTTTGGCCACATCTTCGATATTGATTTCCTTATCATAATGATGTTCTACGTAGGTGAAGATATTTTCCAGTCTCGTTTTATTTTTTGAGATAATGGTGTACGGCATAATTTCCTTGTTCAAAAGATCATAATCCTTACATTTTGAAAGTTCAAATAAAATCTCAAGCAGCAACAGATATCTTTTATAGCCTTCAGATTCCAGCATGAGTTTCAGTTTGGGAAGCATTACCTTTTTGATTTTATGATGAAAGTGAATTCCGTATTTGGAAAGCTCCAGCAGATTTTTGATCGATCGGGCTTCCACTTCCTGCTGAGGAAACTGAAGAATTTCTTCCCTGAACTGAAGGACAATTTCTTCATGCGGATCCGTAGAATTTAATCCAAACCCTGAATGTGGAATATTGGAGCCTATCAACACCAGATCTCCATTCGTATAATTGCTTTTGTGATAGCCCACGTGGCGGGTTCCGTTCCCGGAAATAACACATACCAGTTCAATTTCGGGATGGTAATGGTATTCCCACTTGAACTCGCAGATGGGCGAATTGTTGTGCAGGGTGCGGAAGGAACTCTTTTCACTCGCAATAATTCTTTCAAAACTGACTTTCATCTGATTAATCGTATTTATTCAATAAAAATACTAATTATATTAATATAGTTCAAATATTGATTTATTGTGTTAAATTAATGTTAAGCGAAATGCTTCTATCTTAGCCGACAAGAAATGATCTCCATGAAAAATTTCAATATTAAAGCCGTACTGTTTTTGAACTATTTTGTTTTCGCGATTCTTTTGAATTCCGTGGGAACCGTTATTCTGCAGGTACAGCAAAACTTCGGAATCTCAAAATCTTCAGCCAGTGTTCTGGAAGGATTTAAAGATCTCCCGATTGCCATATGTTCATTTATTTTGGCGTCATTTCTGCCGAAAATAGGGATTAAAAATTCCATGCTTATTGCCCTTTTTCTGGTGAGCTGTATGTGTTTTGTGATGCCGTTTTCCAATGACTTCTGGTTTTTCAAACTGTTATTTGCCATTGTGGGAATTTCATTTGCATTAATAAAAATCTCAGTTTTTACTTCTATTGGTCTTGTAACGGACACCGATAAAGAGCATTCAAGCTTTATGGGCTTTCTGGAAGGTTTCTTTATGATTGGTGTACTGGCGGGAAATGTTCTTTTCAGTCTGTTCATTGATGATCATAATCCGAAATCGACTCAGTGGCTGAACGTATATTGGGTGTTGGGCGCCGTTTCTACCTTATCATTTTTGTTTTTATTCTTTTCAAAATTGAATGAAAGCGAGGCTAGGAGTGAGAAAACCGATTTGCTGGGAGATCTGAAAAACAGTATCAGCTTGTTCAGCTATAAAAAAGTATTGTTTTTTCTCCTGTGTGCTTTCCTGTTTGTACTGGTAGAACAGAGTTTCCAGACATGGACACCTACTTTTTATAAAGAAATTCTAAAACTTCCGACGTCGATGAGTATTCAGGCCGGAGCTGTTTTAGCCGGAGCTTTTGCACTGGGAAGATTTTTATCAGGCTTTTTCTCCAAGAAATTCAGCTGGATCTATGTGGTTTCCTTTTGCGTGATTGGTTTTGCGGTAAGTATTATTCTGGTTCTGCCATTAACGCACAATATTCAGATTGATAAAGGAACAGGTTGGTTTAATGCTCCGCTTGTCGTGTATTTATTTCCTTTGATGGGAGGTTTGTTGGCACCGATTTATCCAAGTATCAATTCTGTGATCCTGGCATCCATTCCAAAATATTTACACAGTGCGATGGCCGGACTGATCGTGGTTTTTTCTGCCATCGGAGGAACGATAGGTTCTATGATCACCGGTTTTGTATTTCAGGAATTCAGCGGACAGCAGGCGTTTTATCTTTCGTTGATCCCGCTTTCATTGCTGATCATTTCGGCGATTTTCATGAATAAATTAAAAATAAATCCTAAGAAATAATAATGAATAAACAGCTTTACATAAACGAAATCCAGACTCTTTTTGATGATGTACAGAGAGCAGAGATCTTTGAAGACCAGAAGATGATGACTGATGCTGTTCCGATGTTTCCTGTTTCGGAGATCAATGCGGAATACGAAAAGAAAAAGGGAAGTCAGGGATTTGATCTGAAAGATTTTGTGATGGCGAATTTTGATTTCCTGGGAGCGAAAATTTCTATCCACAGAGAAGATCAGTTGCCGATTGAACAGCATATTGAAAAACTTTGGGATGAACTGACGCGCACCGCTTATGAAGAGAAAGGAACCTTACTGAAACTTCCGAAGCCTTATATCGTACCGGGAGGGCGTTTCAATGAATTCTTTTACTGGGACAGTTATTTCATTATGCTTGGGTTGCAGGTTTCGGGGAGAACGGAAATGATGGAGAACATTGTAGAAAACTGTTCTTATTTAATTCAGAATGTAGGATTTGTGCCGAATGCGAGCAGAACCCATTTCCTGAGCCGTTCACAGCCACCGTATTTTTCGCTGATGCTGGATCTTTTGTTTGAAACCAAAGGAGATGAAAAAATATACACCCAATATCATGATACTTTAGAGAAGGAATATGCTTTCTGGATGAATGGGGAAGAATGGCTGGAGAATGATTCCAGTGTGAAAAGAGTGGTGAAAACGAAGAACGGAGATCTTCTAAACCGTTATTATGATGCAGAAAACGCACCCCGCCCTGAAAGCTATCTGATCGATATTGAAGACAGCGACAATGCAGGCGAGGAATTTTACAGAAATATTAGAAGCGCCTGTGAATCCGGCTGGGATTTTTCCAGCAGGTGGTTTGCAGACGGAGAACATATACAGACAATAGAAACACTGAATATTGCAGAAGTAGATCTGAACAGCCTTCTATGGCATTTGGAGAAAACACTGGCCAAATCTTCAGCGCTTCTGAATCTGACAGAAAAAGAAAATTATTTTACTCAAAGAGCAGCAGGACGCAGACAGATGATCAACACTTACTTTTGGGATGAAAACACTGAATGTTATAAAGATTATCACTTAAAAAAACACAAAAACACACCGTCTGAACATATTGCTGCTCTTTACCCATTATTTTTGGGACTGGCAGACGAGGCACAGGCTGAATCTGTTGCTCAGCATATTAAAGAGAAATTCCTTTATCAGGGAGGTCTTGTAACGACTACAAAGAAAACCGGCCAGCAGTGGGATCTTCCTAATGCATGGGCACCCTATCAGTGGTTAGGTTACAAAGCAATGAAGAATTATGGTTTCGATGAACTGGCTGAGGAAATTAAAAATAACTGGTGTAAGAATGTGGAAAGGGTCTACAGCAACACCGGAAAATTAATGGAAAAATACAACGCGCTAGACACGGAAACCATTGCGGGAGGAGGAGAGTACCCGAATCAGGACGGATTCGGATGGACAAACGGGGTCTATCTCAAATTAAAACAAAACTAACTCTATAAAAATCATTTGCTATGAAAAAAAGATCGATATTTTTAATGGCTGCCACCGCTACGCTGTACTTTAACAATGCGTATGCCCAGGAAACCTCTCAGGATTCCATCAAGACGTCATCCATAGACCAGATCGTTATTACCGGAAACTCCGGCCCGAAAAAGAAAATAGAATCAAGCACCGCCATCTCTACGTTTACGGCCAAAGAGATTCAGAAGCAGAACCCTATCAGTGCAGCCGCTCTTTTACAGAGGGTTCCGGGATTTGCTGTGGAAACTTCCGGTGGTGAAGTGGGGAACAACCTTTTTGCAAGAGGGATTCCTTCTGCAGGAGCTTATGAATTCGTGCAGGTTCAGGAAGACGGACTTCCTGTGTTTGAAGACGGAGCACTTCAGTTTGCGAATGCGGATAATTTTTTCCGTGTAGATAATACGGTGAGCCGTCTGGAAGCACTGAGAGGAGGTTCAGGTTCTATTTATGCGAACAATTCTCCCGGAGGATTGATCAACTTTATTTCCAAAGAAGGAAGTAATGATTTTAAAGGAACGGCTAAGCTTGAAACCAGTACTTACGGCCTGATGCGTACAGACATGAATGTAGGCGGTGCTTTGGTGAAGGATAAATTATTCTTTAACGTCGGCGGCTTCTACAGAACAGATAACGGAATCAGAAAGACAGGTTTCAGAGCCAATAATGGTGGACAGATCAGAATGAATCTTAAATATGTCTTTGATAAAGGTTACGCTAAAGTCTATTACAAAAAACTGGACGACAGGAATACATTCTACCTTCCGATTCCATTATTACAGGACGGGGACAAACTTAAGGAATTCCCTGGTTTTGATGCCAACTACGGAACTTACAGTTACAGAGGCGTAAGTCAGCTTAATATTCCACAGGCCGGCGGCGGATTTTTTAAGAGAGATCTTGAAAACGGAATTCACCCGAAAGTAGATGTAGTAGGCGCAGAATTTAAATATGATCTTGGAAATAATTTCAGCGTTCTGAACAAGACGAGATATACCAATATCAATATGGAATATACGGGAATGTTCCCGGCAGGAGCTCCTAAGCTGGCTTCCGATTATGCGACTAAACCTGCCGATCAGGGTGGTTTGGGAATGAGCAATTATCAGTATTCTCTGGTGAGCAATGGGGCTATTGTGAATCCTCAGTATATTCAGAAATTAGGATTCTGGGCGATTGATAAGCAGATGAATAATTTCGTGAATGATTTACAGTTCAATTACAAATTCGACAAAGGAAGTGTAACGGCAGGTTTCTATAAATCAAACTGGAAATCTCATCAGTACTGGAACTGGAGCAATGTTTTAGCGACTGCTTCTGATAAACCGGAGCTTTTAAATTTGGTGAATCCGTCTATGAGTCCTTCGGCTACAGGATATTCTCAGACTTACAATGGGGTGAAAGATATGTCTTTTCTGATCAGAGATTCCCAGATCCAGGGAAGTCTTAATGATGCGTATCTGAATTTTGATTATAATGTTACAGAGGACTTAAGCCTTAATGCAGGAATGCGTTACAGCCGTGATTATTATAAAGGATATGGAGTCAATACAACAACTGCGAATCTGAATAATTCCGGTTTAACGACTGACGGAACCCACAGTTTTGCAACGACTACGGCAGATGATAATATGGCGGTGCTGGGTAATAAATATACCTACTGGACTTATGATATCAACAAAGTATCTTATACATTGGCCGCGAATTACAAGCTTAATAAAGGAAATGCAGTATACGCCCGTTTCTCTCACGGTTTCAGATCTCCAAATGAAGAAGCTTACTACAATAATATGTCAGATCTGAGCGCGATCAAAGCAGTTGATACCAATCAGCTTGAAGTAGGATATAAATATTATTCACGTACTTTCGATATCGGGATCATTCCTTTCTATTCTACGCTTAAAAACCTTTCGTTTACTGATGTATTCTCAGACGGAACTTCAGAAAATAAATTCGCCAACACAACGAACTTCGGGGTAGAAATCGAAGGATACACAAGACTGTTCAACAATATCCTTGAAGTAACTTTCAACGGTACGATTCAAAATCCGAAATACAAAGACTTCGTAGGAAAAAATGCAGATGGAACTACTTTTGACTACGATGGAAACACGGTGAGAAGAATGCCTAAGTTCTATTTCAATATCTCTCCTGCAGTGAATATCACAAAAGAATGGAGAGCTTACGTAAGCATGAACTATTATGGAAAACGTTTCCAGAACGAAGGAAATACGGATGATAATGTTCTGCCTTCATTCACTGAAGTGGGTGCCGGAATGTCTTATCAGTTAGGGAAAATACGTTTTGCAGTGGACGGAACGAATATCTTTAACACGATTGGCATCACAGAAGGAGATCCAAGATCCCAGACTGCAGCCGGAACGAATATCAGAATGGCTAGACCAATCATGGGCGCTGCTGCAAGAGCATCCATTACATTAGATTTTTAAACTTATATTTATTTTCTTCATAAAAAAACCGTCAGGATATTTTCTGGCGGTTTTGATTTTTTTATGGGAAAGATCCAAGAGGCAAGAGCCAGGAATCAAGATTTTAAATATCAGATATGAGACTGAGATTAGAAAATATCAATGGTGAATTTTGCTTTGCAAGTGAATGGTGAATTTTAGCAACTCATAAATTTCCATGATGCGGGTTTCGCGGCTCGAACTAGTAACTAGCAACTGTCAACCAGCAACCAAACCCTCCAACTTGAAAAGCTCGTATCTCAAATCTACTTAAAAAACGGATTATACTGCTTCTCAAACCCGATCGTCGTAGGATTTCCGTGGCCTGAGAACACCTGAGTTTCGTCGTCCAGAATAAACAATTTATGGGTGATACCGTCGATTAATTGTTCATAGTTTCCTTTGTAAAGATCGGTTCTTCCGATGCTGCCTTCGAAAAGAACATCGCCGGAGATCATGAATTTCTGGTTGTCGTTATGATAGACTACGCTTCCCGGAGAATGTCCCGGAACGTGGTAGATTTTAAATTGTTCTCCATCCAGTTCAAGCACATCGCCTTCATTGACGTAAGTGATATCTACTTTTACAGGATCTAACGTGAATCCGAATCTCATTCCGCTGGCCTGAAGCATATCCAGTACATCCTGATCTTCCTGATGCATATGGACAGGAACTTTGAAGGTGTCAAAAGCCCATTGAAGCCCTAAAACATGGTCAATATGAGCATGGGTCAGAAGAATCTTTTCGATCTTCAGTCCGTTTTCAGAAATGAAGCTTTCTATTGCTTTGGTTTCCTGCTCATTCATATTCCCCGGATCTATCAGCCAGGCATTTTTATTTTCGTTGTAAACGATATAGGTGTTTTCACTGGCAAAATTGACTACGAAGCCCTGAATCTGAAGCATAACTGATTTTTTTTATTTCAAAAATACGATATTATTAAGAAAATCCCGATTTTTCGTTATCTTCGTCATAATGAAAACTTTGCGCATACTTTTACTCTCTTTGGGCGGACTGGTTTTTGGTCAGAATATCCAGAGCATCCAGCTTTTTAATCCGCAGACGAACGATGAAACACCTGTTATCAAGTTCGGTGAACAACTGGTTTTAAGCTTTGACGACCTTACCAATGCCAGCGAGATCTACAGATACACGATCAAACATTACGACAGAAACTGGAATGATGACAATCTGTTTTTTACAGAAATTGCCAATGGAAGTTTAAACGGGCTTCTGGATCAGTTCCAATATTCTTTCAATACGTTGCAGCCTTATACCCATTATAAGCTAACATTCCCGAATGATAAAATACAGCCGAAGATCTCAGGAAATTTTGAGCTGATTGTTTTTAAAGATTCAGCAGACAAACCTCTTTTCAAAAGACGTTTTTATCTGGTGGAAGATGCGGCAACTATCGCTTTGAATATCTCAAGAATTGCAGATGCCAAAAATCCCAATGTGAACCAAAGGGTAGAAGTAAAAGCAACTTCAAAAGGAGGAGACCTTTCTTCTAATGTCAATTCAATGACCTTGAATGTGATGCAGAATAACAACCCGAATGTGGTCGTTAATAGTCTGAAACCAAGTGCAACCTTAGGAAACCAGCTGCTTTTTCAGCAAATGAATTTAACATTCCCCGGCAATAATGAATTCTATTATTTCGATAACAAGAATATGAATATGGCTGCAGATATGGTGAGAGCTACGGAATTGAAAGACGGGATCAATCAGACGTATCTGCATCCGGTATGGGCTTTCCCTCTGAATTATCAATATCAGCCTGACGTAAACGGAGCATGGTATTACAGAAGAAATGATTTGGGACTGGAAAGAAATGCAGAAAGAGAAGGAGATTATTCCTGGGTGTATTTTTCTCTTGATTCCGATCCTGTGGATAAAGAAATTTATGTACTGGGAGGTTTTAATAATTTTAAACCAAGCAAAGAAAACCAGATGCAGTACGATGCAGCCAATAAAAAATATGTAGCCAGAATATTTCTGAAACAGGGTTTTTACAACTATATCCTCGCCACAAAAGAAAGCAACGGATCATTAAACTTCGGGGAGGTGAATGGTAATTTCTGGCAGACAGAAAACCTGTATCAGGCATTTTTATATTATGCTCCTTTCGGACGTAATTATGACGGATTGATGGGGTATGGCGAATTCAGAACTCCGATTGGAAAATAAATTTTGCATTCAATTTTAAAAATAGTAGGAGACATTCATTTGGGATGTCTCTTTTTTATTGTACAGATGATTTTAGATACTATTTGTTTTCTTTTTTAACCACAGATTTCACAGATGTACACAGATGATTGTGTTTATTTGTGCAGATCATTTGTGGCATTCGTGTTTAAATATTAATCACCGTTCAAAATTCTTTGAATTTTTTAACTTATGCGTACTTCTTAAACATTATCTATTCAACTTAAAAAACTGAAGTGTTCAAAAACTTTTGTGCCTTTTGTGGTTTAAATAATATTTTTTTTAATCACAGATGATTGTGTTTATTTGTGCAGATTATTTGTGGCATTTGTGTTTAAAATCCAGTCAATAAAAAAAGGAACTGTATAAAACAGCTCCTTATATTTTAGACCAGATAAAAGTCATTCAGTTTTTCTTCGCAGAGGATTTTTACTACGTCGATCCAGCGGTCTTCATCATTCAGACAGGGAATATAATGGAAGTTTTCTCCGCCTCCATGCTGAAACTGTTCTTTACCTTCTACTGAAATTTCTTCCAGAGTTTCCAGACAGTCTGAAACGAAGGCAGGACACACAACGGCCAGATTTTTCACTCCTTTTTTAGGAATCGTTTCTAATGTTTCATCCGTGTAAGGTTCTATCCATTTGTCTTTTCCCAATCTTGACTGGAAAGAAACAATGGTTTTTTCTTTCGGAAGACCCATTTTAGCGATAACAGCTTCTGTAGTTTTATAGCACTGATGTCTGTAGCAATAAGCATTGTGAGTATCCACCTGGCTGTTGATACAGTTGGCATCATCAATTTTACAGGTCTTTGACGGATCTGTTTTGTAAAGATGTCTTTCCGGAACACCATGGTAGGAGAACTGTAAAGCATCAAAATTTTCAGGAAGTTTTTCCTTAATACTTTCTGCCAGACAGTTGATATAAATGTCCCTGTTGTAGAAAGGCTGTATATAATTGATTTTTACTTTCGGAAATTTCTTTTTACGGACTTCCTCTGCTTTCTCAATCACTGTTTCTGTGGTGCTCATCGCATATTGCGGATACAGAGGAAACAGAACAATCTCTGAAACTCCCTGATCCACCAGTTTTTGAATTCCGGCTTCAATACTGGGCTGAGCATATCTCATCCCGATTTCCACAGGAACATCCACTATTTTTTGCAGTTTTTTCTGAATCTTTTCAGTGATGACAACTAAGGGCGAACCTTCATCTGTCCATACTGTTTTATAGGCTTCTGCAGATTTTGCAGGTCTTGTTTTAAGAATAACTCCCTGAACCAGTAGAGCGCGGAAAATCCAGCGGTAATCAATGACCTTTTCATCCATTAAAAATTCGTCAAGATATTCCTTTACATCATTTACCGCCGTGGATCTTGGCGATCCCAGATTTACTAATAAAATTCCTTTCTTTGAATTTAGGGATTCTTTCTGCAAAACTTTCTTTTTTTAATTATAATTTCAATTGATGGGGTTCAAGATTTGAGAACCAGGATGCAAGAGCCAAGAATCAAGAATCAAGATTTTAGACATGAGACCAGAGACGTAAGACTTGCTTTAGCATTAACAAGGTTCGGCGTACGGGTTACGAGGTTCGAACCAGCAACTGTCAACCAGCAACTAAACTTTGAACCCATATACTCTAAAACGCTCCAACCCTCATACGCTCCAACTCAAAACCATTACCCATTCACCGCTTCCACTCTTTCCACCAAATCCGGAACGAATTGTTTTAAAATATTTTCAATTCCGTTTTTCAAAGTGGCAGTAGAGCTTGGACATCCTGAACATGCACCCTGTAGAAGCATTTTCGCGGTTTTGTTTTCCTGATCGTATTCCATCAGGGAAATTTTTCCACCATCGTTTTCTACGGCAGGAGCTACGTATTCATTCAGAATATCTGAAATTTTTTGTTCGTCGTCCGTATAGTCTCTGTTGATGATTTTTTCAACAGGATTTTCATGAGTCTGAGGTTCAAGATTGGATATTTCACCTCCGTTCTGAAGATATTCAGCGATAAGACCTCTTACAGCCATCATCACTTGGTGCCATTCCACAGAATCATCTCTGGTTACAGCCACGAAATTATCAGAAATAAAAATTTCTTTAGCGAAATCAAATTCCTTGAAAATCGCTTGTGCTAAAGGAACTCCTTCTGCCGCCTCTCTTGATTTCACTTCCACAAAACCGTCAATAAGCATTTTGCTGGAAACGAATTTCATGGCATTCGGGTTAGGAGTCATTTCAGCATAAATCTGATACATTTCCTTCTTTTTCTGAAGGTAAATTCTCGGATTGGCTAGTAATTCATCTTCGATGACATTTTTCAGGCTTTCAGCAACATGTTCCCATTCAATAGTGTCCTGTTTTGCTACCGCTACAAAATTAGCAGTGATGAAAACTCTTTCCACAAAAGGATAGTTGAAAAGTTCCTGAGCTAAAGGAATTTCTGAAATATCTGAACTTCTGTCCAACTCTAAAGAGCCCGGGATCAGGTTATAATCCGCGACAAATTTCATCACTTTCGGGTTTTCAGTTGGTTCTATAAGTATCGTACGCATTTTTTCGTTAAATTTGAGATACAAAAATACGCAATTAGAAATTAGAAGTTGGAGATTAGAAATTAGATTTTTGCTATCGCACTCATTTGAAATTAGAAGTTAGAGATGAGAAGTTAGAAATTAGTATGAGTAGACGTGTGATTTTAAAATCAATTCATTTTCCGACAAAAAATTAAAAGTTATTTCATGTAATCAGAATTTACATTTTCAAATTAACTTATTTTTCAAATTTTCAAATCAAAATTATGGCAATTGTAAAAGAACTTTTAGGAAAAAAGCCTCAGATAGGAGAGGGCACATTTTTGGCAGAAACGGCCACCATTATCGGTGACGTTACCATGGGAGAGAACTGCAGTATCTGGTATAATGCAGTGATAAGAGGCGATGTACATTACATCAAGATGGGCAATAAAGTAAATGTTCAGGACAATGCCATGCTGCACTGTACCTATCAGAAATATCCTTTAAATATCGGAAATAATGTTTCCATCGGACACAATGCCATCGTTCACGGATGTACCATTCATGACAATGTACTCATCGGTATGGGAGCCATCGTAATGGATGACTGTCTGGTAGAGGAAAATTCTATCGTAGGAGCCGGTTCTGTAGTTACTCAGGGAACGCATATCAAATCAGGAGAAGTATGGGGCGGAGTTCCTGCCAGAAAAATCAAAGATATTTCTGCCCAGTTACTGGAAGGAGAAGTCAACAGAATTGCAGATAATTATGTGAAATATTCTTCTTGGTATAAGGAGAATCTGGAAAGCTAGTTTTGAGTTGGAGAATTCTAGAGTCGGAGAGTATTAGGGTCGGAGAGTATTAGGGTCAGTGAGTTTTAGAGTAAATGAGTTTGGTTGCTGGTTGGTAGTTGCTGGTTTCTAAAATCGTTGTGAAAAATTTCATATCTCTGATCCCATGTCTGAAATCTTACATCTGACGTCTCATATTCACCATTCACTTGCGAAGCAAAATTCACTATTGACAGTTCCTATAGTATTAAACCATCGGCGGTAATGGTCTGGCATCTGATGTCTGTTATCTGAAATCTATCCAACCACAAATAAACAAAAGCTCCATCTTACCGATAGAGCTTTTTTAAATCCTTAGTATAAACTCCTGAGTGAGTTTTGTTGATCATTCAACGGATATATAACCTTTGCTTTGATTTTTTTCTTTTTTATTGCTCCGGTGTTATAAGCAGGGCTTTTCCGGCGATACACTTGACAGACGTTGGTGGTGTGACCATCATACAGTCAGAGGTGATATTATACTTTTCATTGAAGGCTTTTACTTTCTGGGTATATTCTTCAATTCTTGGAAGGATAATCGTTTCTATCTTTTTAGGGTAAGCGATATATTGTTGAGGTCCTCCGCAGGCTTTAGCTCCCATTGGGGCAAAGGTCCATTCTGATGCATTGTCACATTTTTCTTTGGCGGTTTCAGATTGAATAGAGGCTTTTAGCTTATCCAGCTGTGCCTGTTCATATTTTTGACTGTCTTCATCGGCTGGTCTTTCTGAGATATCCTTAGGAAGATTGATGTCGGCATTTTTTGTTGTATTACATGAAACCAGAGTAAGTGTAGTACATAATGCCAGTAATGGAATATTGATGAAAAATTTTTTCATTATAAATTTCTTTTCAGTTAAAGAATTTTCAAAAGTTATGCCAAGGTAACAAATTCAAATTCATTTTGCGTAATTTTGGAGCGATGAACAATCATTTTTTTGACTTAATAGAGCATACGAACAGAAGTGTCTTTCTTACAGGAAAAGCAGGAACCGGAAAAACAACCTTCCTCAATGATTTTGTAAAGAAGACGAGGAAAAAATATATTGTGGTAGCGCCTACTGGAATTGCCGCGATTAATGCAGGAGGTGTAACCATCCATTCCATGTTTGGGCTGCCTTTAAGGACTTTCTTACCGACTACGGACCGTATCGATGGAAGCTTGGCGAATAATATTGCCGACCTGATGCCCCATTTCAAATACAGGAAAGACAAGCTTAAACTTTTAAGAGAAGTCGAAGTGCTTATCATTGATGAGGTCTCCATGCTGAGAGCTGACGTTCTTGATATGATGGATTTTTCGCTGAGATTTATCAGAAGAAATAATCAACGCTTCGGTGGAGTTCAAATGTTGTTCATTGGTGACCTTTACCAGCTTCCACCGGTGGTAAGAGACGAACATATTTTAAAGATCTGTTATCACTCACCGTTCTTTTTCGACAGCCATGCCGTGAAAGATATTCCTTTGCTGACCATTGAACTGACGAAGGTGTACAGACAGTCGGATGAAAAATTCCTGGATATTCTGAACGCCATCCGGGACGGAGATGTAGCTAATATCAATTTTGATGTTCTTAATGAAAGATATGATCCTGATTTTAAGGCAGGAACTGATTCCTACGTTTATCTGTGCTCGCACAATAAAATGGCAGATGAAATCAACCAGCAAAAACTGGAAGAGATTGATCTGACCGTGAAAACCTATGAAGCCAAGCTTTTTGGAGATTTCAAGGAAAACCAGTTTCCGAACGAGCAGTTTCTGGAATTAAAAGTTGGAGCGCAGGTAATGTTCATCCGAAACGATATTTCCGGAGAGAAGAAATATTTCAACGGAAAATTGGGTGAAATTATGTCACTGGATGATAACGAAATTAAAGTGGTTCTCGATGGTAGCGAAAGAGAAATTGTCGTAAAAAGAGAAGTCTGGGAACAGAAAAAATACTTCCTCGACACCGAAAAAAATATCAAAGAAGAAGTTCTGGGAAGCTTCGAACAGTTCCCGATCAAGTTGGCGTGGGCGGTTACCATTCACAAAAGTCAAGGACTGACGTTTGATAATGTCATCATTGATGCCGGGAAAAGTTTTACAGCCGGTCAGGTATATGTAGCCCTGTCGAGATGCCGTACTTTGGAAGGGATTGTTTTAAAATCCAAAATCACTCCTGAAGTTATTTTTAAAGACAACAGAATTCTGCAGTTCCAGGGAAATACTTTTGCGAATGATAATGTAGAAGCGATCCTGAACCGTGAGAAATATGACTACAGCATCAAAAAAGTACTCCGTACCGTCAACTGTCTGTGGTTCCTGAACGAAGTGGAAGAATGGAATAAACTTTCCATCACCACGAAAAGTATTGATCATGTAAAAACCAACCAGCTGTATCTTCAGTTGAAGCATGAAATTGTCAACCTTGGAAAGATCTTCGAAAAACTGGAAAGAGTTATTTCCCAGAAGGTTAATAATTTTATCGAAAATAAAGAAGAATGGTCTGAAATTGAAGGCAAAACGAAAGGTGCCGTTAATTTTTTCTTTACAGAAATCAGGGATAAAGTGTTCAATCCGTTGAAAGAATTTTATGCGGAAATCAAAGGAACAAAAGGCTTAAAACAGTACAATGAAGAATTCAGAGACTGGCTGGAAGATACAGAAGAATATCTGAACAGTCTTAAAGAAGTTCATCTGTTGGAAACTAAGCTTTTAGATGAAAAAAATGATAAAGAAATCAATTTAAAAATAGCAAAAGTTCCTTCACAGGTTCTTACCTTCCAATTATTTGAGCAGGGGAAAACCATTGGTGAAATTGCTATGGAAAGAGGTTTGGTAAAAGAAACCGTGATCGGACATTTAGCAAAATTTGCAGAACAGGGATTACTGGATATTTCAAGAGTCATTACTTCAGATAAGATCAAAGCGTTTGAAAATGAATTCTATAAAAATCCTCATGAAACCCTTACCGAATGGAAGAATGCGCTGCCAAATGATTTTGAATTCAATGAGATCAGAATTTTGATTAATCATTATACTTTTAAAAAGGAAAAGAATGATTCAATGTAACAAATAAGACTGTCTCAAAGCAAGACAGTCTTTTTTTATTTGTTTAAGAGATCATGATGGACCCTATGGATACATCGTATTGATGGTATTGATATCTCCCGTTGTAAAACCGGTTCTGTTGTAGGTGAAGGTGGTATTGTTGGCTCTCTTAATAGTGGGCTGTCCGTTTTTAGAATAGGAATTTGGCCAATACATCATCACTGAATTAATATTGAAGGGACCTATATCCGTTCCTGAATTATACATATTGAAATTATAAGCCTGTCCGTCCTGAATGTTGTTCCACTGGATGCTTACATATTGATCTCTGTCTTTACGGGCGTGTTCGTGATAAAGTCCTACTGTATGTCCCATTTCGTGAATGACCGATCCTACAGAAATATACTGGTCCAAAGAAATGGTCTGCTTTCCGCCCTGATATCCTATATGTGCCCAACCATCTGATCCGGATGAACTTCCAAAAATAAATTCCACATAGTTCGTCTGATTCGTACGGGGAATCCATTGGGTATTGGTTTTAGTATTGTACTCATTAACAGCGGAAGTGATTTTATTGGCATTGATAGAGCCCATATTACCGGCCACAGTGTAATAAATCTTAGCTCCCGGCCATCTCGAAAAACTGGCACCTCCTTTATTAACGGGATTATCTTCTGCCAGCTGTTGGTCTGTAAGAACAATATCTCCCTGGAAAAAATTCAAACCGTCCTTTTTTTCATAGGTAATAGTTTGGCCTCCCAGTTTTCCCTGTTTGATGTTCTTACTTTGAAGACCATCCGCCTGGGCTTCCGCCATTATATCTTCATTGTTTTTACTACACGAAGCAAAGGCTACCATAATAACAAAACCTGTAACTACAGACTTTTTGACCTGTAGTTTCCGATAGAATACATCTTTAATTTTTTTGTTCATAATACTATTTTTAAATGTGGTGTTCAATTTGGTGATGGTAATACGAATATATTATTTTATTTCTATTATTAGTGAATTATTAGTGTTAAAATAATGATTCGTTTGATGATTGTTAATGATCTGTTATATGTATTTTTCATTATGATGCCTTTCATTAAATAAATTTCATAAGCAAAAGTTGGAGACAGAAATTTTATTTTCAATAGTTTTTGCCTGAATTAGGCGATCAGACTTATCAATTACAAAAAGTAACTAATGCGATTTTATTGGTTTAAATTTGTTTGGTTTTAAACCTAAAATTTAAAATTATGAAATCACCGAGGGTGATTCCATATCGCTTTAAAAAAAAATAAATATCTGATATGAAAAATTTTGAAATATCGGTGCTTGATCTTGCTCCCGTAAAGCAGGGAAAAAGCATTCACGATACGTTTCAGGACAGTTTATCTTTAGCAAACCATACTGAACAATTACATTATAAAAGATTCTGGCTTGCCGAGCACCACAATATGGAAAGTATCGCCAGTTCTGCCACCACTGTTCTGATCGGTTTTATCGCCAACGGAACAAAAACAATAAGAGTCGGATCCGGAGGAATCATGCTTCCGAACCACAGTTCCCTGATCATCGCTGAACAGTTTGGAACCCTGGAATCTCTTTTTCCGGGAAGAATAGATCTTGGTCTGGGAAGAGCTCCCGGAACAGACGGACTTACCGCTCAGGCGCTAGGAAGAAATCCTGCGATCATCAACAAACAGTTTCCGAGACAGATCTTAGAACTGCAGACATATTTTTCGAAGGACAATGCTGATGCTTTAGTGCGTGCCATTCCCGGTGAAGGGCTGGACATTCCGCTTTACATTCTGGGATCCAGTACAGACAGTGCGTGGCTTGCTGCGGAACTTGGGCTTCCGTATGCTTTTGCAGGACATTTCGCTCCGGAGCAGATGGAAATGGCTTTTAAAATTTACAGAGAACATTTTCAGCCTTCCGAACAGCTGGCTCAACCTTATCTGATGGCTTGTATCAATGGAGTAGCGGCAGAAACTTCGGAAGAGGCGCACAAAATGTCTACAACGTTGTTCCAGGCATTTATCAACATTATCAGAAATGACCGTAAACCATTTGCTCCACCTGTAGATGATATGGATGATCTCTGGTCGCCGATGGAAAAATCCATGGTGCTTCAGAAACTGAAATATACGTTGATCGGAAATCAGGCAGAAATAGAAGAACAACTGAAAGATTTTCAGGAAAAATTCAATGTGGATGAATTAATTATCAACTCACATATCTACGATCATCAGAAAAGACTGAGATCTTATGAGATTTTCAGAGAGGCAGCAAACTCTTTATCCAAAGCCTAACAAACCCTCCATATTAATTGGCAGATGCTCATTTTTATAAGTATCTTTGCACAAATAAAAAGTAAACATGTCTGATATTAAATTAAATACTATTCCAGAGGCTATTGAAGACCTTAAAAATGGTAAAATAATCATAGTAGTAGATGATGAAGACAGAGAAAACGAAGGAGATTTTCTTTGCGCTGCAGAATTGACAACGCCAGAAATTATCAATTTTATGGCACTTCACGGAAGAGGACTTATATGCATGCCGCTTCCTGAAAAAAGATGTGACGAGCTTGGTCTTGAAGTGATGGTAAGCAGAAGCAGTGATCCTAAGGAAACCGCTTTTACCGTATCTGTTGACCTTCTTGGAAACGGAACTTCTACAGGTATTTCTGCCGGAGACAGAGCCAAAACCATTTTAGCTTTGATGGATGAAAAATCCAAGCCGACGGATTTCATGAGACCTGGACACATTTTCCCGCTTCGTGCAAGAAAAGGAGGGGTTTTAAAAAGAGCAGGACATACTGAAGCAGCCATTGACCTGACTCAGTTGGCAGGTTTAAAAGAAGGTGGTGTGATCTGTGAGATCATGAATGATGACGGTACAATGTCCCGTTTGCCGGAACTTCACACTTTCGCTCAGAAACATGATATGAAGATCGTTTCCATCGAAGACCTGATTCATTATCAGCTTAAAAAAGGAAACCTTATCGAAAGGCTGGAAGAAAGAAAAGTACAAACCGCTTATGGTGAGTTTGATTTCTTTGCTTTTAGAGAAACATCGAATGATCAGATCCATTTTGCCCTGACGAAAGGAGCATGGACGGTTGATGAACCTGTTTTGGTAAGAGTTCAGTCTTCAGATTCTTATTTTGATGTATTGACAAGACTGAACAACGGTGAAAAGCCTTTATTGGAAAAAGTAACCAATATGGTAAATGAAGCAGGAAAAGGAGCGGTTATTTTCATTAATAACGTTTCAAATTCTGAAAATACACTGAGAAAACTTCAGCAGTTCCTGAATTATCAGGACGGGCAGGAGCAGCATCCTACATTGGCTTACAACTACAGAGATTACGGTATCGGAACACAGATTCTGAAAAATCTGGGAATCAATAAATTTAAAGTGATCACTCAGAACCCTAATATCAAACCACAGGTTGGTGGATATGATGTAGAGGTAACAGAGCTGGTACAGCTGTAAAAATAAATTGTGAATGATCAGTAGTGAATGAATACTACAGGTCATTCATAGAAATAAATTGAATAAAAAGGTTTAGGATTTTTCTAAACCTTTTTTTATTTTTAAACCATGACAGAGTCTTTAAAGAAACACATCAGGGAGTATATTGAAATTTCAGACGAGAAGCTTGAAAAATACTGCAGCGCCTTCACCATTCAGAAAATTAAGAAAAAAGATTTCCTTTTAAAGGAAGGCGATATTTGTGAAGCCGAAGGATTTGTATTGAGCGGATGTTTTAAAGTTTTCCGTACAGACAGCAATGCAGATGATCAGATTCTGTATTTTGCCGTGGAAGACTGGTGGATTTCCGATATTGACAGTTTCATTAATCAGATTCCTTCACAGTTGAATATCCAAGCCATTGAAGACAGTGAAATTCTTCTCATTTCAAAGGAAGACAAAGAAAGACTCTATCTTGAAATTCCTGAAATTGAGAAACTGATGAGGCTTAAATTTCAAATGTCCATCATTGCTTTACAACGTAGAATTATTGATAATTTAAGCAAACCTTCCGATGAACGTTACCAGGACTTTTTGAATAAATATCCCAAAACAGCCCACCGTCTTACCAATATCCAGATCGCTGCTTATTTAGGAGTAACGCCTGAGTTTATCAGCCGAATCCGGAGAAGAATTGTAAGCAGAAACTAAGACTTTTAAGGTGAATGGTCAATAGTGAATTTTGCTTCGCAAGTGAATGATGGATATGAAAAGTTTCGGGATGCGAGATACGTGGTTCGAACCAGCAACTAAAAAACTCTAAAACACCTGATTCTCAAACCCTAATACTCTCCAACTCCAAAACTCTTACAAACTTATCTCCTCAAAATTTCTAAATCCATTCAGGAAATCCTTCACTGTCATTCTTTTTTTACCTTCTAACTGAAGTTCTTGTGGGAAATAAGCACCATCTTCCGTATAGATTTTGAATTCATTTTTAGAAATATCCAAAGTTCCGGATGGTTTTCCATGATTCATGATTTCGAATTTTCCGGCAAATATTTTTAATCCTTTTTCCTCTTCTCCGATTTTGATCGTGGTGAAGGCAGCCGGATAAGGTGACATTCCAAGGATGAACTGGTGAACTGTTTTTGATGGAGCTTTCCAGTTGATTCTGGTATCTTCCTTAAATATTTTATAAGCATTTTTAGGATGCTCAACATGAGGCTGAGGTCTTTCGGTAATAGAATTTTCAGCTAAACCGTCAAGCGTTTTTACAACCAGTGATGAACCCATCTCCATTAATCTGTCGTGAAGACTTCCCGCATTTTCATTCGGTACAATTTCCAGTTCCTGCTGAAGAAGAATATTTCCTTCATCTATTTTTTCATTGATGAAAAATGTAGTGGCACCGGTTTTTTCTTCACCGTTAATCACTGCGTAATTAATAGGAGCAGCTCCTCTGTAATCAGGAAGAAGGGAAGCATGTAGATTGAACGTTCCCATTTTAGGCATTTCAAAAAGAACCTTGGGCATCATTCTGAAAGCAACCACGATGAAAACATCAGCATCCAGTTTTCTCAGTTCTTCCAAAAATTCAGGCCTTCTTAATTTTTCAGGCTGGAAAACAGGAATATTATTTTCGGCGGCATATACTTTTACCGGAGACTGATTGATCTTCTGTCCGCGGCCACTGGCTTTGTCGGCAACAGTTACAACACCTACCACTTCATGACTGGACTGATGGATAGCCTCCAAAGAAGTCTTTGCAAACTCCGGGGTTCCTAAAAAAACGACTTTCAATGATTTCATGGTGCAAAGATAAGGGTTTTTGGGAGAGTTTTGAAGTTGGTGTATTAGAGTTGGAGTGTTTTAGGGTCGGAGAGTTTTAGAGTTTTTTAGTTGCTGGTTGTGAGTTGCTGGTTCAAACCGCGAAACCTAAACCGCGCATCCTGAATCTTGTTAATCTAAGTTCTTAGTTTTCCAGAATTTGTCTGAAATCTGATGTTTTACATCTGCTGTCTAAAATTCACCATTCACTTGCGAAGCAAAATTCACCATTCACATTACTTATCACTCATTGCCCATTACTCATTACTCATTACTCATTACTCATGATTCAGCGCATACGTTCTGAAGTTCAGCATCTTTACTTTTCCTGAATCTAAGAGGAAAATCAGGTTCTCCAGGATGTTGTTTTTAGAGTGATAGTTAAGCTGGACGGACAAATCTTCGATCGTTGATGGTTTTTTAGCCAACAGATTGATGATTTGCTGGGAAATGTTTTTTCCGAAGATGGATTGCTTGTTCTTTTCACAGACTGAACACTGGCCACAGTTCTTCGTATTTTTTTCTCCAAAGTAGGCGAGAATAAGTTTCATTTTACAATAGTCATTGTTTTCTATGAAGAACTTGATCTCTTCCCATTTCTGGATTTTATTCTTTTGGATGTGTTCAAAAAGTTTCCAGTATGCCGCATTGATGGCCCTTTCATCACGGGGTTTTAGAAACTTGATGCTCGATAAAGCACCGTCTACATATTCCAGATAATTTTTTTGCTGAAGTTCTTTCAAACGTTCTTTGATCAAAGGCAGACTAACCCCTATTTTATTGCTGACCTGCTGTTCACTGAACATTACCTTGTGAGTAGTAATTCCTGACACGGTACGGAGCAGAAGCTCTATAAAATAAGCATCCTTCTGTGGCAGCTGGTCTATTTCTTCAGCATTGAACAGAAGCTCCAGCGAAGAGAGGCTTTTGTTGTCGTTATGATAAATGATCTCCTGATTGTGCAGGAAATTGAGAACATTGCTGATCTTAGCCCTTGACAGCCGTGTAAAATTTTGTATTCCCTGGATATTCAGCTGGAAAACTTTTTCCGGCAACTCGTATTCTGCTACCTGGAAAATAGAGTAGAGGTAGGTGATGATTTTTAAAAATTCCGCTTTGTTGGGAATCTGGTTTTTTAAAATCTCGTCAAAATTAAGAAGTTCCTGTTTGTTCCAGAGAAGAAATGCAAAACTGTCTTTCCCATCTCTTCCCGCTCTTCCGATTTCCTGATAAAAATTTTCTAATGAAGGGGCAGGAGAGTAGTGGATCACAAATCGGACGTTATCCTTGTCTATTCCCATACCAAAGGCATTGGTGGAAATCAGAACATGATTATCGCTGGTATTCCAGAGGTTTTGTTTGGCGTTTTTTTCTTTCGTCGTTAAACCGGCATGAAAATAATCCACATTTTTAACCTGGTTTTTTTTGAGAAATTCGGCCAGCATTTCTGCATCTTTTCTCGTTCTTACGTAAACTATTCCTGAGTCATTATTATGTTTTAAAATATCAAAAACACGTTGAAATTTATCGGAAACTTCATCCATGAAAATTCTGATATTTTCTCTCCTGAAACTTTTCTGAAAAACAAACGGCTTTTTTAGTTCCAGTTTATTTTTGATTTCTTCCAGAACTTTAGGAGTTGCCGTAGCTGTTAAAGCCAGACATGGAATCTTTGGATTATTTTTTCTGAATTCTTTAATGTTCTGATAACTCGGTCTGAAATCCTGACCCCATTCTGAGATACAGTGCGCTTCATCTACAGCAATAAATGACAGCTGAATTTCTTCAATATTTTGCAGAAATTGACTGTTCGTCAGTCTTTCCGGGGAAACATAAAGAAGTTTCGTAAGGCCGTCTTTACAGCGGTCATAGACTGCTTCTGCATCGTATTCATCCAGCTCGGAAGATAGGTAGTCTGCTTCGATACCACGGTGTTTCAACTGGCTTACCTGATCTTTCATCAAAGCAAGAAGAGGTGAGATTACCAAACAGGTTCCTTCTTTGAGTAAGGCAGGAAGCTGGTAGCATAGTGATTTTCCGGCACCTGTTGGTAACAGAACAAGACAGTCTTTTTCGTTAATGACTGCATCGATGATTTCTTCCTGGGAATCTCTGAAACTGTCATAGCCCCAAAAATATTTTAGGGTATCAAATTTTAATTTTTGGAAATCCTGCTGAGAAATCATAGGGTAAAAGTAATAAAAGTATTACAACAAAAAAAGCCGTGCGAGGCACGGCTTTGATATATTAGCTGATAAGTGTATTATTTAGCTTCGAAGTATACTCTTCTGTTGGCTCTGTTTTTCCATTCAGGGCATTTAGTAGCTGGTTCGCACTCAGGATATTTAAGGTCTTTTTCACCTTTTCCTACTGCGTTGATTTTTCCAGTCTGAACTCCGTTTTTAATCAAATAATTCTTAACGTTGTTTGCTCTTCTTTCAGAAAGTTTCTGGTTGTAAGCATCAGTACCTCTTGTATCCGTAGCACCGATTACACTGTAAGAACCAGTTGAAGAGTTAATATAGTTTACTGCGTTATTTAAGATTGGAGTGTTTGAAGGTAAAATTCTGTCAGAATTTAGATCAAACTCAATTCCTTCAAGTTTAGTTTCTGTTTCTACTACAGGTCCTGTAGGAGTTGTAGGACATCCGTTGTTTTCAACAGGTCCGGGAACAGTTACACACTTGTCGTAAAGGTCAATTACACCGTCAAGGTCAGTGTCAAGAGCTACACCGGCACCATCCACTCTTGCGCCAGCAGGAGTATCAAGCTGTCTGTCCCAATCGTCACAAACTCCGTCGTTATCAGCATCTCCTTTTTTACATACTTCAATATCCTGGTTTTTGTTAGCCAAAACATCAAGTTTGTAATAGATTTCCTGAAGCGGGTCATGCCACATTAAGTGAGACTCATGTTTTCCTAACTTCAATGAAATACCTAAAGTGGCATTAAAGAAGTTATCAGATACCTGCTCTTCACGTTTGTTGATGGTACTGTATTTGTCACCACCTCCGTCGAATTCATCGTCACCGGTAACTACATACATCAATCTTCCTTCAAGATCAAGTCTTCTGTTGATTTTGTACTTTAGACCGGCACCAGCCTGCATAAACAGAGATCCTAATTTGAAAGGCTTGATTTCAGTAGCCAGTCTCTGCCCGTTGATATCTTTCTGATATGCTTTGTAAGCAATCGTACCGATACCTGCGTAACCGTGAAGTGCCCATCTGTAAGGAGAGTGGTTGTCCACTCTTCTTAAAAGATTGGAGAAATTGATGTCTCCCAATAAAGAGATCGCATCATACTGAGTTCTTCCTGCTATTGATGTTGCATCCGGTGCAGCATCTTTCGTATTGAAGAAACCCTGTCTCGTTTCACCTCTGTCGTATTGTAGTTTTAAACCGAAAGCATGGGTAATTGCTTTGTCAATACTTAAATAGGCAGAGTATCCAAATAGATTTTTACCATTACCATTTTTAATTGAAGTCATATCAGCTGACTGGATCAATGGTACACCGGCACCTGCTGAAATAGACCAGTCGTTGAATCTTTTTGACTGATTGGTAAACGGGGAAACATTGGCAGAACCAGAAGAAAAAGTGTTTGGATATTCTCCGTTTGAAACTGCCGTTGAGTCTTGCGCAAAGCTTACGGCAGGAATTGCCATGGCTAATGCAACAATTGCTAAACTTAATTTCATAGTGTTATTTTTTTAAGTTAATTTAAATGATTTTATTTCTTAATTAATTTATTCTTATGATCTCTTCTCAATAGTTCTGATATGCATAATTCACTACATACCGAAATGTCTGAAAAATAATATAAAGGTAGGTAAAAAATTTCGTAGTAAAAAAAATAACCGAAAAGAAATGTTCTTTTCGGTTAATATGGAAGGATTATTTTTTCTTCTTTTTGGTCTGTTTTTTCATGGGTGCATCTTCGTAATCTTTCTTTTTAATAGAATCCCAATCCGCACTTTCTACAAAACGAACCGTTACTTTTCTGTCTGCCAATCTTTCTGCATCAGATGCCGTTGCAGGCACTACAGCATAAGCTGAACCTACTCCTTTAGATTTCAGTACATTCTGGCTGACCCCTCTGTTTTCCAAAGCGCCTACTACTGCAGCGGCTCTTTCTCTGGATAATTTAAGGTTGTATGCAGCATTTCCTTTAATATCCGTATGTCCGGTTAATAAATAATTACCGCCTTTCTCTTTGATAATTTTTGCAGCAAGATCCAGTTTATCATTAGACTCCGGTCTGATGGTTGTCTTGTTGAAATTGAAGTATATATCTTTTAGATTTTGTTCTATTTCAATAGCTGTCTGGTTGTTATCTACTTTTTTTACGATTGGGCATCCGTTATTTTCTACAGGTCCGGGAACCGTTACGCATTTATCGTTAAGATCGATTACACCATCCAGGTCGATATCAAGAGCTACGCCGGCACCATCCACTCTTGCCCCTGCAGGAGTGTCAAGCTGTCTGTCCCAGTCATCACAAACTCCGTCGTTATCGCCATCCCCTTTTTTACATACTTCAATATCCTGTTTTTTATTAGCCAGAACATCCAGTTTGTAATAGATTTCCTGAAGAGGGTCATGCCACATTAAGTGAGACTCATGCTTTCCTAACTTCAATGAAATACCTAAAGTAGCATTGAAGAAGTTGTCAGATACCTGTTCTTCACGTTTGTTGATAGCACTGTATTTGTCACCACCTCCATCGAATTCATCATCACCGGTAACTACATACATCAATCGGCCTTCAAGATCAAGTCTTCTGTTGATTTTGTACTTTAGACCAGCTCCGGCCTGCATGAACATTGACCCAAGTTTAAAAGGCTTAACTTCCGTAGCTAATCTTTGTCCGTTGATGTCTTTCTGATAGGCTTTGTAAGCAATCGTACCGATACCTGCATAACCGTGAAGTGCCCATCTGTAAGGGGAATGGTTGTCCACTCTTCTTAAAAGATTGGAGAAATTAATGTCACCCAATAAAGAGATCGCATCATACTGAGTTCTTGCTCCTACAGCTTTCGCATCGGGTGCAGCATCTTTCGTATTGAACCATCCCTGTCTTGTTTCACCTCTGTCGTACTGTAATTTTAAACCGAAAGCATGGGTAATTGCTTTGTCGATACTTACATAAGCAGAGTATCCGAAAAGATTTTTACCATTACCGTTCTTGATAGAAGTAAGGTCAGCAGACTGGATCAGCGGTACACCTGCACCTGCTGAGATAGACCAGTCATT
This sequence comes from Chryseobacterium sp. JM1, assembly GCF_000737715.1. Taxonomy (GTDB): domain Bacteria; phylum Bacteroidota; class Bacteroidia; order Flavobacteriales; family Weeksellaceae; genus Chryseobacterium. The sequence goes on from NZ_JPRN01000001.1 coordinate 491,259, forward strand.
GAATCTTTTTGACTGATTGGTAAAAGGGGAAACATTGGCAGAGCCAGAAGAGAATGTATTAGGATATTCTCCTGTTGAAACTGCTGTTGAGTCCTGTGCATAGCTAACGAAGGGAATCGCCAGTGCTAATGCAGCAACAGCTAAATTTAATTTCATCATGTATTTATGTATTAAAATTTTTTTTCAAAAACTGAAGAAAGCAGTCTTTCAACTGCTTTTTTCATTGTATTATTTGGTAGGGCATCCGTTGTTTTCAACTGGTCCGGGAACGGTTACACATTTGTCATATAGATCTATAACACCGTCAAGATCCATATCCAAAGCTACACCTGCACCGTCTACTCTTGCGCCTGCAGGAGTATCAAGCTGTCTGTCCCAGTCATCGCATACACCATCATTATCTGCATCACCTTTTTCACATACTACAAGATCCTGAGATGCGTTTTCCAGAACGCTTGTTCTGTAGTATGCTTCCTGAAGTGGATCATGCCATGCTAAGTGTGAAGGGTTTTTTCCCAGTTTGAAAGTAATTCCTAGGTTCACCGTCCATGCATTATCAGATCTTGAACTTGAGATCATGTTATACTTTGAACCGGCAGTCGCAGGATCATAGTCGTTGGCCTCAGCCCATCCGCCGCCATCAAATTCATCGTCACCACTTATGATATACATGGTTCTGGCTTCAATATCGATAAGTTTGGAAACGTTATACTTTAATCCTACACCGAACTGGTAGAATAGGGAATTGATGTCGAAATCCTGTTTGATAAATAAGGGAGTTCTTTTGGGAGTATTGCTCCATCTGAATTCATTACCATCATGAAGTGATGTATCATAACCCATGAATCCAAGTCCTGCATAACCATGGAAAGCCCATCTGTAAGGAGAATGATTGTCAACTCTTCTCAATAAATTTGAAAAGTTTACATCTCCCATTAAAGCAAGCTGGTTATATTTGGTAGTGGCTGTTCCAACACCTGCAGCAGCTCCTGCTGCTCCTTCAAGCATTGCTTTCTGCTTCGTCTCTCCTCTCTGATAGATAAGGCTCAATCCGAAAACGTGTGTAATCTGCTTGTCAATACTTACATAAGCATTATACCCCCAACTTGCCTTCTTATCATAAAAAGACGTAAGGTCAGAATGCGCCATAAAAGCAGCACCCCCACCCACGGAGATAGACCAGTCGTTGAAACGTCTGGCTTTGTTGTCAAAGCGTTGTACATTAGCGGAACCTGAAGAAAAGGTATTAGGATACTCACCGGAAGACTGTACTGCAGTACTATCCTGGGCATAAGCCGCGATAGGCAGTATGGCTAATAATAAACCTAATTTCATATATGTTTTATGTTTTATTTAGATAAAATCTTTCAATAATATTCTGGAAAAATCTCTTTCAAACAAATGTTTCTGATGAGGAATTTCCAATCTTTCTGATCTGAAATTCAGACCGTTGAATTTAATGATGTCAATATCTATTATTCTATCGCTGTAGCTTCCAGATGATTTTGAATCATTAATTCTTCCCATCTCTACTTCAATACTTTTAATAAAATCAAGCAGTTGGATAGGTGAAAGATGCGTGAATATTATTGATGCAATATTACAAAAAATATTAGAACTGACAAATTCTACCGGTTCTGTTATTAAAAATTCGCTGGTTTGGGATATTTCGTTTCCGCCCTCCCTGATCTTTTCTAAAGCAAGCTCTAAATTTTTTTTTTGGTCTCCCAGGTTACTTCCTAGTAACAAAACGACCTTATGCTGCGACATATTGGAAAATTGATTGATTTATGAGAAGTTTCTTTAAAAATGTATTGGCAAATATAGTGGCAATTGTCCTATTATGTGCCGTATTTTTCGTCTTTTTCATCATGATGCTTGTGTTCAGTTCCATGGGAAATGACAAAGCCGTGTCTGTGAAAAACAATTCTGTTCTGACGATTAATTTAAAGACTAATATAATAGACAGCCCTACAGAAGAAGAAGTGGGACTGTTCAATATCAGCGATAAAAGCAAAAGCGTTCTTTTGTATGACGTTCTGGAAGCTATCAAAAAGGCTAAAACCGATGATAATATCAAAGGGATAAGTATTGAAGCTGACGATCTGCATGCCGGAATGACCCAGATCGATGATATCAGAAATGCCATTGAAGATTTTAAAAAGAGCGGGAAATTTGTGTACGCTTACGGAAATGCTGTTTCACAGTCTGCTTATTATTTAGGCTCTGTGGCAGATCAGTACTACCTTAATCCATCAGGAATGATAGAATTAAAAGGATTGGCTACTGAAGTTGCATTTTTTAAAGATTTTGCAGATAAATATGGTATTGGTATCGAAGTGATCAGACATGGGAAATTCAAGTCTGCTGTAGAGCCATTCTTAAGAAATGATATTTCTCCGGAAAATAAAGAGCAGTTAAGTACTCTTTTAAATGATATCTGGAGCAGTACTTCAACTAAAATGGCCGTTTCAAGAAAAATGGATACCGCACAGTTCAAAACGGTTGTTGACAGTTTATACGGAATGATTCCTGAATTGGGATTAAAATACAAACTGGCTGACAAGCTGATCCAGAAAACAGAATATGATCAGATGATCAAATCAAAGCTTAGTCTTAAAGAAAAAGATAAGCTGAATAAAGTGTCATTAGCCGGCTATATCAGTTCTTATGCAGACGAAGATAAGTCTGGAGAGAAAGTAGCTGTGCTGTATGCTTCAGGTGGAATTAACAATGGGGATGGCTATAACGACATCTTTTCAGAAAGATATGTGAAATATATCAAAGAACTTCAGGATGATGAGAAAGTGAAAGCGGTTGTTTTCAGAATTAATTCTCCCGGAGGAAGTGCTAATGCTTCAGATGAAATTTTATTTGAACTTCAGCAGCTGAAAAAGAAAAAGCCTTTAGTGGTGTCTTTCGGTGACTACGCAGCGTCCGGAGGATATTATATAGCAATGGCAGCTGATAAGATTTATTCAGAGCCTAATACGCTGACAGGGTCTATCGGAGTTTTCGGAGTGATTCCTTATTATAAGGATCTTGCGAACAAAAACGGTATCCGCTCAGATATTGTCGCTACCAATGCTAATTCTCAATACTATTCTGCATTGAACGGAGTTACGCCTTACGGAGTAAACCTGATCACCAGAAGTGTAGAAGGAACGTATAAAAGATTTGTGCATTTTGTAACTCAAAACAGAAAGCAGACTTTCGAGCAGATCGACAGTGTAGGTGGAGGAAGAGTGTGGAGTGGTGTTCGTGCCAAGCAGATCGGCCTTGTGGATGAATTGGGAACATTGAATGATGCTGTGAAATTTGCCGCTCAGAAAGCAGGATTAAAATCTTACCATGTTTCTTCTTATCCGAAAAGAATGACTCCTTTTGAGCAGATCTTTAAAGACCTGAACGAAGAGGATATCTCGGCAAGAATTATCAAAAATAAAATAGGTAAAGCCAACTATGAAATTCTTCAGCAGATCACAGATGAGAAACTGAAGTCTGAGGTGAAAATGGAAATGCCTTACCAGATCAAGATCAACTAAACTAAATTATATTGTACAAAAAATCCCGGAACTGAATTTCAGTTCCGGGATTTTATTTTTATCTGCTGTATTAGCTTTTCTTGGTAGCCATTCCGTAGATCCAGAGAACAATTAAAGCGCCCCCGATAGCCAGTATCCAGCTTCTAGGGTTCCAGAATGAGGTAACGTCTCCCCAGTGCAGGACGTAAACTCCTATTGCACCGCCCACGAAAGCTCCGATGATCCCTAGTATAATGGTGATCAGCCAGCCGCCTCCCTGGTTACCCGGCATAATCATTTTTGCGATAGCTCCAGCCAGTAGCCCGAAAATAATCCATGTTAAAATTCCCATAGTTGCAAATTTTTTAAGTGTTAATATGTATTGATTTGTTTGCTAAGTTAAGGGAAAACATGATCTAAATCATCTTTTCTTGAAGAATGAGTCAACAAATTCCGTACCATTGAAAAGTTGGAGGTCCGTCATCTTTTCGCCCACCCCGATATATTTTACCGGAATCTGGAACTGATCTGATATGCCTATGACCACACCACCTTTGGCAGTTCCGTCTAGTTTTGTTACGGCTAATGCATTCACTTCTGTGGCTGCTGTAAACTGTTTGGCCTGCTCAAATGCATTCTGACCTGTAGAACCGTCAAGAACAAGCAGGATCTCATGAGGAGCATCAGGAATCACCTTCTGCATTACTCTTTTAATCTTAGAAAGTTCGTTCATCAGGTTGATCTTGTTATGAAGTCTTCCTGCGGTATCTATAATCACTACATCAGCATCTTGCGCTACGGCACTTTGTACGGTATCAAAAGCCACGGAAGCAGGATCTGAGCCCATATCCTGTTTAACGATAGGAACACCGACTCTTTCGCTCCAGATGACCAACTGATCCACAGCTGCCGCTCTGAAGGTATCTGCCGCTCCCAGAACCACCTTTCTGCCTTCGGATTTGAACTGGTGAGCCAGTTTCCCGATAGTCGTTGTCTTTCCTACACCGTTTACCCCAACTACCATAATAACGTAAGGCTTTTTCGAACGGTCTATATTTCCTGTTCCTGCGTGAGGATTTTCAAGAAGTAAACCTGATATCTCTTCACGAAGAATATCATCCAGTTCACTTACGCCTACATATTTATCACGGGCAACACGCTCTTCAATTCTTTCTATGATCTTGATGGTTGTGGATGCGCCTACGTCAGATGCAATCAGTATTTCTTCCAGGTTATCCAGTACTTCATCATCTACTTTGCTTTTACCGACTACGGCCTTCGTCATTTTTTCAAAGAAACCCTGGCTGGATTTTTCCAGACCTTTATCTAAAGTTTCTTTTTCTTCTTTTTTGAAAATATTTTTAAACCAACTCATAGTTCATTCTTATTTGTTTTTTATAACTGCCGTGGCTTCCACTTCTATAAGTACATCGTCTCTGAAAAGACGGCTTACTTCCACAAGGCTGCTCACGGGAGGATTTTGAAGGTTGATATATAAGTCACGGATTTTTCTAAAGTCTGGTGTTTTGGAAATATCGGTGATGAATATTCCCAGTTTTACAATATCCTTTCCTGTTGCTCCATATTCTTTCAGGATGCTTTCAATGTTTTTAAAAACCTGTTGGGTCTGCTTTTCGACGTCGTTTCCTACGAGATTTCCTGCAGCATCCAATGGCACCTGTCCGGACAGTAAAATCATTTTGGAATTTCCACAGTCAATGCCTGTTGATTGTGACAATCCTTTAATGGTAAAAACTTCAGCCGAGTTTTTGTATTCTACACTGTTCATCTTTTTCTGACCGAATGAAAATAGAAAAATTTCTGTGAAAACCAGAATAAGAACCTTTTTCATATTTGTGTATATTGAATTGATTAATAATCCGGTGAACAAAGATAACAAAAAAACTACCCAAAATAGGAGTGGATTTTTATATTGTATATAAACAGCAAATGAATTTAATAGTTACCTGTCTTTTTACAATCAATATCAAGTGTTTCCTTACGTCCGGAATTTACATTGCCTGTTATCAGAGTTCCACTTCTTCACCAAGTCTTGCGATATTAAAACCGTTTTTTAAAACCTGTCTGCTCTGTTCACTGTCAGTATCCAGGATCTTATTGGTATGATTAAAATGAATAAAGAAGATTTTTTTCTTTTCTTTTGAAGTTAAATTTTTAAAAAGCTCCATGCTTTCTATGACAAAGGGATGTGGGATATCTGCAACATTTCTGTATCCTACTTCCTCTGCATCGTAAAATGTGGCATCCAGAAAAGCGTAGTCTACGTCTTTGATATAATCTGTAATGCTGTGTTTCCATTTATTCCACTTGTCTATGTCCGGAATAAAAAGCGCTTTCTTATGAGGTCCTTTCATAAGGTAGCCTACCGTTTCTGAGTATTCATCGCGGTGAGGGACCTGAATAGGAGTTACTTCTAAATTTGCACTGAGTTTTACAGGAACTTCATTCTGCATTTCACGGAGAGTAACATTATTAAGTTTTACCAGCTGAGACCAGGGGCCATTGTTCTCAAGAAAAACTTTAAACTTAGGCATTGTATATACCGGAACGTTTTTAGAATTCATTGCTTCTTTTCCCAGATACATAAGCCCTGTGTAATGACCAATATGGGCATGCGTTATGAAGATGGCATCCGGTACGGTTTTTTCCGGCATGCCTGAGCGTTCCTGAAGCAGGTGAACCTGTTGGGTAAAGTCCGGGGTGGCATCAAAAATATAGGTTTTCTGTACTTCATAATCCATTATGCCAATGGAAGCTACTTTTCTATCCTGTTGAGGATGTTTCCAGAGATTGGCACAGCATTCCTTTTTGCAGCCAATCTGTGGTGAGCCTGCATCCTGAACATTTCCTAATACAATAAGTTTTACCCCTTTCGTGGGAGGGTTTTTATTCTGAACAGTTTGTGACTGATAAGTCTGGAAGGTGACAGTCATACCCAGCAGCAGAGTAAGCATCTTTTTCATTTTCGTGTATTTTAAGGATTAATCTCAAAACCTGGGGAGTGAAATCAATACAATCAAACCTTTAATAGTCTGTTTACAGTTGACCTTAATTTCTTTAACCTCAATAAATTTTATCTTATTGCTTAATTTAAAGCAGTGTGGTTGTTGTTATGAATGAAGAAATCAATAAATTGATTTTTTTAAGTTTTTTAAGCACCCCATCTTTTAAGATCTTAATGTCTTAATGTTTAAAAAAAGATTTGCATCCTAAGTTTTGAAATTGATCTATTTTTAAGAAATTAAGATACACAAAAAAACTACCCAAAATATGAGTAGTTTTTTATATTGTAAATAAAGTGGAGATTATTTCTTCAAATAACCGTCTACTTCGTCTGCATTCATTACTTTTTCTTCGAAAACGTAAGCACCTGACTTAGATGACTTAACCATTTTCACAACTTTAGTCATTTTTTTTGACTGTCCGCTTTGTAGGGTTGCTACTACTTTCTTTGCCATGGTAAATTATATTTATAAATTACTTGATTTCTTTGTGAAGGGTAGATCTTTTAAGAACAGGATTGTACTTCTTAAGCTCTAATCTCTCTGTAGTGTTCTTTTTATTCTTAGTAGAAATGTATCTTGACATTCCTGGCATACCGCTCTCTTTGTGCTCTGTACATTCAAGGATTACTTGAACTCTATTTCCTTTTTTTGCCATGATTTATTAATTCTTTTTAATCAATCCGTTTCTAGTAGCTCTTTCAATAGCTTCTTCGATTCCAATCTTGTTAATCACTCTCAATCCATGAGCTGATACTTTCAGTGTTACGTGCTTATCCTGCTCCGGAAGGTAAAATTTCTTCTCTAATAAGTTAATTTCAAAACGACGCTTCGTTTTGTTATTAGCGTGAGAAACGTTGTTACCAACCATTGCACGCTTTCCTGTTATTTGGCAAATTCTTGACATATCTCGATGTTCTTATTTGTATAATATTTGAGAGTGCAAAATAACGAAGAATTTTTTATATAGACAAATGTTTTGGAAAATATTTACAAATAACTGACTGATTAATAATCATGAATTTTAAAATAAAATAAATCCCGAGACACGCTGAGCCAAGTGACTGATATATTTCATGTAAGCTTTCTGTAAAAAGCAAATCCGAATGCTTTACCTTTGTTTTTAATTAATCTAAATAAAAATAACATGAAGAGGATCTGTATTCTTTTATCTATGCTTCCTATTGGGCTGATGGCTCAGAACTACACTGAAATCCAGACCGGTATGAAGAATTTCTACTATGGATCAGCTGATGTGGCTGATATGGATAATGACGGAAAGCAGGATGTGGTGATCAATGGAGCTATTGACAGTGATGGTGATGGAAATGTAGATACATCTTTTAACGAAGTATACAAAAACAACGGGACTTCACTGGTGCCTTATGCCAATCTGGGAGCCCATGCAACCCATCTGGGAGATATCAAGTTCATGGACTTTGATAATGATGGTCTGATGGATATTATTTCTACAGGACTCAGCTATAATGACATTGTAAACTATAAGCATTACCGGTTTAAAAATACAGGAACCGGTTTTGTAAAAACGGCAGATCTTGCCGGAAAAATCTACGGATCTCTGGAAGCTTTTGATTTCGATAATGATGGAAAAGTGGATTATGCCATCAACGGAACTCAATATGTAGAAGGAACCGGTTTTGTGAATAATCTTGATTTTTACAGAAATACAGCAACCGATTTTGAACTGACTAAAGGCTGGCATCCGGGAACACAGAATGGAAGCTTCAAATTTGTAGATCTTAATAATGACAACTTTCTTGATCTTGTTATTCTGGGAGTGGCGGATGGTGATAATCCTATTGGCAAAGTCTTTCTGAATCAGTCGGGAACACTGACACTTTCACAGGATTTTACAGCGCTTACGAGTGGAAAAATGGAGTATGCGGATTTTAATGCAGATGGATTTCAGGATATTGTCATTACAGGCCAGGATGCCAGCTATGAAGGGTTTCTTGCGGTTCTTATGAATGACGGAACCGGGCATCTAAACCTACAGAAAATAAACGTTCCCGAGATTGCAGATTCGTCTGTCACTACGGGAGATGTCAATAATGACGGATACTATGATTTTATCGTTTCAGGAAATGACGGTAATAACGATGCCGTTGTAAAAACTTTTATATATAATCCTTCGAATCAAAATTTTACTAAAAATATACCTACAGGGCTGCATACGTTAGGAGGGCCAGGTTTTGTGAATCTACTTGACTTTGACAATGACCATCACCTGGATGTTTTATTGGCCGGATTTGATTGGGCAGATCCGGGCATGCCTTCACTTACCAAATTTTTCAAAAATACTTCTACTGAAGTTAATCTGAAACCTGTACCTCCGGCAGTCCTTAATGTAGTAAAAACAGGAAACCGTTTTAAATTCTCCTGGAGCGGCGCGTCTGATGACAAGACACCCACGAATGCCCTTCGATACGAGATTAAAGTAGGATCTACACCCGGAGCGGCCAATCTTGCCAAATATTTAGTTACAACACCGTCATGGTTTTTGGATCTTGATCCGTCTGTTCAGAATGTATACTGGACTGTAAAATCTATTGATGCTTCAAAAGTATTTTCTGATGCTTCTACACAAGGCACACTGGCAACACGTGATATAGGGGTAAACAGTCAGGTTTCCATTTATCCGAATCCTGCTTCTGAGAAAGTATTTATCAAAGGAGAAAAAGTTTCGGATGTTGAAATGTATTCTATGGATGGAAGAAAACAGAATATTGTTTTAAATAACGACCAGTCAGTCAATGTTTCACATCTTACGAAAGGAGTTTATCTATTAAAACTGAAAATTAAAAACGAGGTAACCACTCAAAAACTTATGATTAAATAAAACTGAAAAGTTCTATTAGTAAGAAAAGCCAGACGTCCAGCTGGCTTTTCTATTTCTTTTTTTTATTAGTTATCTTAAAAAAAGCACTTTATCCGGCCGGATAAAGTGCTTTTGATTTGAATATTGTTATGCTGTAAACCACCCCGTCAAAAATTCTTTGAATTTTCGCCACCCCTCCATGGGAGGGGAATTTACCCGTAGTTTCAATTCACTCTCAACGTTATATCAGTAATAAATAAAAATCTTTGATTTTTCAAAAACTTATGTGATCTTACTATTCGCAAAGTATTTAAACTTTAAAAAACTTAAGTGTTTATCTTTTGTGGTTGAAATATTCGTATTAAAAAAATCACGCCTTTTTCATCTTACTTCTGAACTTCTCAATCAAAAAGTAAAACAATAAAAATCCTAATGCAAAAATAGAAAACCTTGACAGCAGATCTCCGGCTCTTGTATAAAACGTCATGGTTTCATACAGATTTACTTTGGCAAATAGAGTGGTTTTATCACCATAGAAGGTATCGGCTACTATTTCTCCTTTAGCATTGATATGCGCTGAAATACCACTGTTGGCGGCGCGGGCAATTTCCCTTCTGGTTTCAATGGCTCTCAGTTTTGCGTAAGAAAGCAACTGTTTGTGGCCTTCTGTAACGCCCCACCATGAGTCGTTCGTCATGATGCCCATAAAATTGGCTCCTTTTTTAACATAATCCGTTGTGAATTCGCCATAGATACTTTCGTAGCAGATGACAGGTGCCATTCTGCCTTTGTTGTAAGGATTGGCAAATGACTTTCTCTCTTCGTCTATTCCTAAAGAAGCAACAGTTCCACCCAGATTAAGCATCGCATCACCCAGAAGAGGTTTTAAAACACTTATGTAAGGGAATATTTCCACTCCAGGAACCAATTTTCCTTTGTGATACACCTGAACTTTTTCCTGCGGTGCAATCTGAATAGCCGTATTATAGCTTTCTACCCAAAGATCAGGATTGATCTGGTAGGCTTCTTTCGGCATCTTCTCCTGATTTTTGTAAAATCGGTGTGATGAAATTCCGGTGGCAAAAACGGCTCCGGAATGTTTCGTTAAAAATCCTTTGATGTTATTTAAAAGTAAACTCTTATCAAAAGCAGTTTCAGAAATAGAACCTCTTCCCGGAAGAGCAGTCTCAGGGGCGATATAATAATCTATTTTTCCTTTTGAATTGCTTTCTGCAAGGCTTAGAAGATCGTTTTCAATGGCAAGGCTGTCCTTTGAATACTTTTCAGCATAAGGATCGAGATCGGGTTGCAGCATCAGAATATTCACCTGCCCTGAAGGTTTCTCATTAAAGTTATTGTATTTTACCATTGAAATTACCATCGGAAGGATGATCAATGCGCTTACAATAGACACATTTCTGATCAGGTCTTTTCTTTTTCTTCCGGCCTCCCAGGTTCTTATGGTGTAGAAAATTAAAACATTAATTAACAGGATCCAAAAGCTTCCTCCGGTGGCTCCCAAAGTGTCATACCATTGTATTAATTTAGGGTAATCTGAAAATACATTTCCTAAATTCAGCCATGGCCATGTCAATTCCCAGTTCAGATGGAATTTTTCAAAACTCATCCATATGGCAATCAGAAAACCTAATCCCCAGTACGTTCCCTGTGCGTTTTTGTACCAGTGGTAGCATTGGAAAACAAGGGAGTACAGAAATGAATTGACCAGTACCGGGAATACAACTGCCATCATAGAATGGCTTCCGTCCGGATTTTTGGCGCCATATAACCATCCAGTAGTTACGATATTCCAGACTACAAAACAAAGATAGGAAAGCCCAAAGACCATCCAGCTTTTTCTTTTGTAAGCTGAAAATTTTGATATGCCGTGTTCCATCATCAGAAGAGGAACAAGGGCAATAAATATAAAAAACGGAACTCCGTAAGTAGGCCACGAAACAGACAGCAGCATCGCTGAAATGAGCGTAAGTAAAACGTATTTCATTAAATTGATTTAACATACAAATTTAATGTTTTTGAAATGAATAAATTTGCACTTGATGTTAAAGAAATTTTACAAAATCATTATTGTTCCGTATACGCTGTTTTTACTCTATCTCATGTTTTTGGGCATGGGCAGATTTCAGTATGATGATAATCTGATTACAGTAGAACCTGTTTTCTCTACCATAGAATTTATTCACAACACCATTAGCTGGAAAGATATTGTAATCATTGTTTTGGGGAATATTGTTATGTTTATTCCTTTCGGGTTTCTGGGCTGGATTTTTCCCCGGCTTAGAGATTTGAAAATACTCATGTACACTTTTATGGCATCCATCGTCATCGTTGAAGCGCTTCAGTATTTTACAAGAATGGGCATATTTGAGGTAGATGATATTCTTCTGAATACCCTCGGTGTTTGTCTCGGTTGGCTGCTGTGTGGATTTATCGAAAAGAAATTTAGCCGTTTAGTTCTTTAGCTCGTTTCTCAGCATTTAAAATTCCGTTTTTTAAAATCTCTTTAAAGCTGTTGTCTTCAAAAGTTTTCAAAGCCGCTTCAGTTGTTCCGCCTTTGGACGCGACATCTTTGATCAACTGTTCAAGACTTTTCTCAGAATTGTTGATCAGGTGATAGGCACCCAGCATCGTTTGCTGGACAAACAGTTTGGACAGATTTTCATCAATACCCATTTCTACGCCGGCTTTGATCATAGCATCTACGATATAGTAAAAGTAAGCAGGTCCGCTTCCTGAAAGTGCTGTAACGCCGTCCAGAAGATCTTCGTTTTCGAGATAGACTGACCTTCCCGTGCTGTTCAATAATCGTTCAATATTGATCAGCTGACTGAAAGAAATGCCTCCTGCAGCGGTATATCCTGTGATTCCCATTCCCAGAAGGGTAGGAGAGTTTGGCATGGCTCTTACGACAAGCGGGTGATTGAGTAAGGTCTGGATTTTTTCAATTTTAATCCCAGCCATAATAGACAGAACCATCTGATTTTCTTTTAATGTAAACTTGAAATTCTGAGTAACATGCTGAAAATCCTGAGGTTTTACGGCGATGATAATAAGATCGGCATCCAGTTCCTTCGTTTCTTCAAAAGTAGAAATCTGGGATTTGGGAAACTCTTCTGCTATTTTAGAAATTTTGGACTGACTTCGAGTGATCAGATGAAGATCCTGAGGTTTAATCAGTTCATATTTTAAAAATGATTTTGAAAAGGAAAGGCCCATATTGCCGGCTCCGAGAATAGCTATTTTCATGTTTGTGCTCTTTATTTATAAGTGGTATTTATTTCAGGTACTTTCTGAAAACTTTAGAATAGTTGTCGTTAAAGTTGATGAGATCAATATTTTTGAAAGAAATTTTATCAGGTTTTTTATGGATTCTCCCCGTTGCATCATAGTTATTGATTACAACCGATTTCTCGTTTACTTCTAAAATTTCACCAATTGAAAACAAATCCTTTTTATTTTTTTTACTTTCAACAATACAGTGGTAGTCTTGTTTTTTTATTGATTTAAAAAGAGATTCTGCATTTTCCAGATTTGTTTTATCAATAATTTTGTGATCAAACTGTATCAGGTTTTCATCCATATAGATAGCCTTGGAAACTTTATCATATACATTATTACGGATGCTTGTAATTCTGTCATAGGGAATAATTTTAATGCCCATTAACGCAAAATCACTGGATTCCTCAATCATGACGAAATCATCAGAAAACTTGACTAAAAAGCCAAATACAGCAGAATCATTATCAAGATAAACCTTCACGAAATCCGTGTTCGAAATATGCTTTTTGATTAATTTTTTAAATTCCTTTTCTGAATACTTTTTACCCATAATCCCGATATTTTTAGCTAAAATAAAACTATTTAACCAAAAATAAGGTCTGAATCAGGTTAAATCTATTCAGTTGGGAATTCCGGACGTCTCATTTTAAACTTTGTTCCTGAAAGAGATTCCAGGAAAGAAACGAGCGCTCTGGTTTCTTCTTTCGTTAAGTTCAGAGGCTTTAATAAAGGATCGGTATTAGGGTGCATTGGATCCAGTTTCTTTTTTTCAGGACTGGGGTCCAATTGGTGCATTCCGCTATTGTAAATATTCACAACACCTTCAAGATCGTTGAAGAGTCCGTTGTGCATCCATGGTTGGGTAAGCATTAGATCTCTTAATTGGGGAGTTCTGAATTTACCCACATCTTCAGGTTTTTTGGTGACGTCATACAGTCCCAGATCCTGGTATTTCTTTTTGTAATAGGTAAGCCCGATATTGTGGAAAGATTCATCTGTAAGGTACTGCCCGTTATGACAATTCATGCAGCGGGCTTTGGTACGGAAAATATGCATTCCGTAGATTTCCTCATCGGATAAAGCACTGTATTTTCCTTCCAGAAATTTATCGAAACGGCTGGGTTGGCTTTTGATGGTTTTCTGAAAATCGGCAATAGCTTTTACGATTCTGTCATACGTCACTTTGTCTGTGCCGTATGCTTTTTTGAAAAGTTCCTGGTATCCTTTCACGGCCTGTATTTTGGCAGGCAGAGTTTTTACATCCATTGCCATTTCGTGATGGGCACCCAGGGGACCCGCAGCCTGCTCTTCAAGGGTTTTTGCTCTTCCGTCCCAGAAAAATGACTGACGTTCTGCAATATTATAAAGGGAGATAGAATTTCTGTTTCCTAAAAGATGGTCGCTTCCCAAAGCCACACGTCTGCGGTCGGACCAACCCATTTCCGGATCGTGGCATGAGCTGCACGAAACCTGGCTTGATTTGGATAATTTAGGATCGAAGAAGAGCATTTTACCTAAAATAACATTAGGCTTATCCTGCTCCGTGAAAAAAGCAGTATCATTTTTAATAGGAGCAAATTCTTTCCATTGGATACCGTAATCGATATCGGGTTTTGGCCAGTCGGTGATTGCTTTTTTGTAGCTTTTTACAATATCTTCAATACCCGGATCCTGCATATTCGAAAGATCCTGATGTACTTTAGGGGTGAAACTCCACAATACCAATAAAACCAATCCTAAAACCCAATATATACCTCTTTTCATCACTTAAAATGTTATTCCGATGCTTCCTCCGGCAAAATTATTATTTTTTCCCTGAATTTTTTGTGATTGGTACTGTACACTTGCAAAGAATGCGGGTAATTTTTCAAGCTTAAAATCATACCGTACAGATGCTCCAAATGTAGTGATATCACTTGCCTGGAAATTGAAATCATGAAGCATCCATTCGTCGACTCCGGCATTTGGTGTGGTAGCCAGTGCATTAATAGATTTACTCACCCTTCTTGTAGAAAAATAAGGCTGGAATGTAACCATTTGACGGTCATTGATCTGCTGTTTCAGGTCTGCATTGATCCCGAAATAAGAGTAAATAAATTTTTGTCCTGCATCTGGAAATAATCTTCTTTCTTTAATTTCTTCACGGCCAAAAAAAGGAATTGCGGTCACCGAAAAATTGTCTTTGGTGTACTGATAGAACCCTTTTATGGTCGTTTCGTAATTTTCCCTGCGGTAAGATTCTCTTTTAAAAACTTGGGTTAAAGCTACGGTGTTTAGGGAATAGCCATATTCTGATCCTGTATTTCTTGCTGCCCTGTAGTTGACTAACAAGCCTAATCTGTGTTTTTCATAAACAGTGAAGAACTTGGCTCCTTCTATTTCAAAGCTTTCATTTTTCAGATCAGAAATATCAAAGAAAGTATTGGAACTGTCATTATAACTTTTCTTATTGTTACCCGTTCCAGCGGATGCCTGAAGGTAAAAATCCTGACCTCCGTTTCCGGAAATCTGAATTCCTCCCCTGTAAGTAAACTCTTCAAACGTGTTTTTGGGAAATGTTCCCCCATTAAAGAGATAGTTGGAAAAGCCAAAGCCTGACATCTGATACACATAAGGTCTTCCCAATAAACTCTGGAAGTTGACAGAATTATTTTGGGTATATTTATTCAATTCACCGAAAATACCTATTTCATACGCCTTGAAGACCTTGTAGTTCAGTCCGGCATTAATTTTCAGATCAGAAGTCGTGCTTCTCATTCTCGGATCTTTTGAGCGGTATCCAAGCTGTGCGGAATAGCTTACCTGTCCGGCAAGGGTCCAGCGGTTTAATTTTTGGAGATATCCACCGGCAAACTGATAGCGTTCCAGGTTTAATTTACCTCCTACAGAATCTGCGGTGATGTAAGGGGCAACGCGGTCATAATCTAAAGTTTCATTCCATTTTACGGAATTGACTTTTAAGTTCTGATAGCTTGCATTTCCCCAGACATAGCGGTTGGGCTTTAGTTTTTGGAAAGATTTTGCTTCTACCGTTAAGCCTTTACTGCCGCTTCCCAACTGCTGGCGGTAGCTTTTTTCATTATTGCTATGATATCCGGTATTAAATTCTGAGAAGGAAGCAGAACTATAATCCGACATTGATGCCGGATTATAGTAAAAATTATTTTTAAAATGTCTTTCTGTGCTGTACTGGTTGTTAAGAGTTTTGAAAAGACTCAGACTGTCCTGAGCTTTTGCTGTTAATGAAAACCCAATCAACAGTAAGAAGAAAGAACTTTTGGTATGTCGCATAATAAGATAATCTGACTTTTAGTGTACAATACCGTCTTTAAGACTTGGTTCAGAATCTTTGGTAAAGTCTTTAGACGAATTGTTGGTATCCATATAAAGATCTTTCCCATTGTCCATCTGTCCTGTTACTTTACGTCTTACAGATTTTCCATAACGGGTAGGGTCTTTATCAATTGTTCCTACCGATGTCCATCCTCCATCGATGCTCGCTGAAGTTAATACGTGTACAAATTTGGTTGAAATACTGTTGTTTACCCCATCTATGATCCATGAGTTGGGAATAGAGTACGCGCTTTTTGAAGTAACTCCTCCTGCACTGTTTTGGTAAGTGTAATTATATTTGAAATTCGTTAGGAATGTATTTTCATTTTCTCCTGCAGGGAAACGGGCAATCACATAGCTTTCAAATCCACGGTCGTGAAGGAAGAACATATTGAAATTCATCTGCGTGTAAATGATTCTCGCATTCGGTACAGAAGGGTTGTCTACCTGTCCCAGTGCCGGGTTTACAGACGGAAATTCAAAGTTGGCGTTGTGAAGATCAAATGCTGTACTTGTGTTTTCCTTATGATTAATAGCATTGTCTGCAATAACGATGAAGTCACCTGGCTGTACAGGATATTCATTTCCTGTTCCGGGTAAAACCATCACCGCTTTTACAGGGAATGAAAGATCTTTGTTATAGGGAGTAGGGTTTTTATCATCCGTGGTCAGGAATTCCGACTGGCCCAGAATAAGTTTGTCGGCATACAATACTTTTTTGGTGCTGTTGGTTAATTTGAAGTAACGGCTTGAATTATAGTTTTTACCATCAACGGTTTTCACGCCTGTAAAGAATACTTCTTCAATGATAAAATCCTGGTGGAATTTTTTCAGAATCAACGGGATCTCAAGAGTAGTGATTAATTTTGAGATGTCAGTCTGTGCAGAAGCCCCCACTCCAATCTCATCATTGTTTGAAACGATGACACCATTTACTGTAATCTTATAAGAACCGTAAGGAACCTCGAAAGTATGGATGTTTTTGTTTTCTATTGTTTGTTTAATGATGGCTCCCGTGTTCACTTCTTTCAGCTCTACGTCAAGGGTTTTGTACGAAGAAATATCATCTCCCGAAAAAGACAAAGTTAAAACTCCTTTCTGGGCAGTTGTTACTCCGAAATCATCATCGCTGGAGCAAGAAGTTACCGTAAATGTAGCGGTCATCATTGCTGCTAAACTTAATAGTATAACTCTTTTTTTCATGTTATTTTCTTTTGATATATATATTAAAAATTATAATTTAATTCCATTCCGAAATAGGGAGTATTCAGTCCTTTTCTGTACACTTTTACATTGTTGAACGTATAAGGAGCACTGTAATTGAAAAGTCTGTTGACAAACAGTGAAGTCTTTAGAGCTTTGTAAATGCTCTTCGTTATTTTAATGTTTCCGGTAAGCGTAAAAGTGGTTATTTTGTCCAGGTTATCAGTTACAGATACATTTCTTACCAGCCACTGCTTATAAATATCTGTTCTGTCCGCATCCGTGAAAGGATGGATGATGCCGTCTGCTCCATAATAAGAAATAGGTTCAGCGATTCTTCTGTCATTAATACTGTGATCATACAAACTTCCCTGTAAAGAAGCCGAAACAATCAGATCCAGGCTTGGAAGGTAAGTATCGATCAGTACGTTGTAATTGATGTTGGAATTATTATAACCATTATCATTTTTATAAATTCCGTAATAAGGGAATGGTCCTACACCAATGGATACACTGGGCTTGAAAGCATAAGGAACGGAGTTTCTGTACTGCGTTTTAAACCAGGCACCGGTAAACGTAAACCTTGTATTAATAGCTTTTATTCTTGGCGAAGTATATCCAAATTCGATCCCCTGTTTTAAAGTTTCACTTCCGTTTTCTGTCACCAGATATTCCCCAAGGTTTGTTTTTAATTCGTAAGGAACATTTGTAAGATCCGGTCCGTTAGGGGTCCATTGGGAGAGGTCTACCTGTGTAGCATCATATTGTTTGTAAGAATGAGCTGCCGTACGAACCATATTACGGAAACCATTGTTCATATCTTCTTTGAAATAAGTCACGAAAAGCTCATGGTTTCTGTAGCTCAGGTCGAGACGGATTTCCTTTTTTATACTTTTAGCGGCTTCAATCGCTTTATTTTCTCTCGATTGTACGTAGGTCATGAAGTTGACATAGCGGTACTGTTCATTGTTATGGTAATAATTCAGCTGAGTATAATCCCAGTAGTCTTTATTCGGGTAAAGCATCAGGAGCGTAGGCTGCTTATAGAAAAGACCGTATCCTAAAGTGATGTCCGTCTTCAAAGGATAATTGTTGATCATCAGATGCGGAAGGTTGTACTGGAAATTCAATCTGGGCTCTGTAAAAATTTTTTTGCTGATGGCAAATGATCGGTCAATCCCTAAATTTTTAGACATTCTTAAACCTGCATACAAAGTAAATTTATGCTGATCAAGCGCATAGCTCATCTGGTCACCGAAAAAAGCAGATAACAGATTAGAGGCTGGAATTTCATCATATGCTCTCGGTCTTTCTATATTGACAGAAGCAGATGGAGGGGTTGTCATATCGTACTGCAGGCCTTTTCCGTTATTTTTTGAATACCTCCAGTCAAGTCCGGCTTCATAATTATGGGTAATTCCTCCCGTTTTTCTTACTCCATTAGCTTTGAATAAAGCAGTAATATCCAATGGTTTTCCTTCCGTAGAAAAATTGGCAACATAACGAAGATTGGGATAAAATCCTACATTTTCACCCTGTTCAGTAGCCAGAGAAAATGAACGTGGCCCCGAAAGCTGAATCAGTTTTACCTGCTCAATTTTTTCAAAACCCTGGCGGATAGCCGTGTTTAAAGTAAATTTATTGAAGAAAGAAGCCTTGTCCAGCTGATAAATGAAATTGTTGGTCAGGCTGATTCTTGTATTCGTAGATTCATACTTATCCGTTGAAGGATATCCGTTGTCCGGATCGTATTTCATTTTGTCAATGTTGGTAGAAAAGTCAATGTTGGACCTCCATTCCAAAGGTCTGCCCCATACATTTGATATTTTCTTTGAACGGATAGAAGCTGTGATACGCTGGTAATTTTCGAATTCATTCGTAGGATCAGATTTAGAATCAAGATAATCCGCACTGGCGCTCAGCTGCCATTGATCTGTAATTTTAAAACCCTTACTTACATAATACTGTTTGCTGTATCCATCCGCTTTGAATCGGGCCTGTAGAGGAGATTGTCCTATTTTACGTTCTATTTTGATCAGTCCCGAAGTAAGATCACCATAAGAGGCAGAAGGAATTCCTCTGATAATTTCTACTTTTTCAATATCATTCGTAGAAATAGTCCTCATGTCTACTCCTGAAAAAGCTGTTTCCCTGCCTTTAGGACCGTTTGAAAACTGCTTTGGATCTATTGAAATCTGCAAATCTGCATTGGAATTAATGATATTGTCATCCACCATAAACTGAACACCAAGCGATGAGGTGCTGTACTTATCACCCGAAAGGTCGCCTGTATTTTCTCTCAGAGTCGCTTTATTTACCCCTTTTAAAGAAGGATATTTTGCCAGTCCGCCGGGCAGTAATTCCATCAGGTCGGTAAAACTAGATGGCTGTAAATGCTGCATCGCCTGTCTGTCTATCACAGATTTGGTAGTTAATCCCTTACTTTCTTTTGAGAATATCACAACCTCTTCCAGTTTATTAACAGGTTTAAGACTGATCGTAATAGATTGCGTGGAAGCAACCGTAATTGTAAGTTCCTTATCCTCGTAGCCCGGATATGTTATTTTGATGGTATGTTTTCCTTTTGAGAGAGGAATACTTGTATTTCCTTCCTGATCTGTAGAGGCAGAGATCTGGCCAATAACAACAGAAACTCCACTTAGTTCTTTATGGTCTTCATTGAAAACTTTAATGCTTACCGGAGATTTCTCTTCCTGTGCATAAAACAACTGTGTGGAAAAAAAGAAAAGAACAACGAAATATAAAAACCTGGTCATTTGTATTTATTCTAAATAAAATTGATCGCAAAAGTATTTAATTTTACGGTGTAATTTAGTGTTTATTTAGAATAAATTAAAATAATTGATAAAAGTCAGAAATATAATTGAAAAAAAATTACATAATATGCTGTCCGATTTATATAATATTCACCTCTCTTTCAAGCTCTATCCCGAACTTTTCTTTAACTGAATTGATAATTTCTGTAGAAAAATCAAAGATTTCTTTTCCCGTAGCATTTCCTGTTGCATTCACGATTACCAATGCCTGAAGTTTGTGCGAAGCGGCATTTCCGATTTGTTTGCCTTTCCATCCGCATTGCTCGATGAGCCATCCTGCGGGTACTTTTACCACATCTCCGTTAGGATAACCCGGAATATTTTCAAATTTCTGTTTCAGATCTTCGAATTGGGCTAAAGGAATGGTAGGGTTTTTAAAAAAGCTTCCCGCATTTCCCGTTTCTTTAGGATCCGGCAGTTTGCTCTGTCTGATATTGATCACGGCTTTGGAAACATCCTGAATGGTAGGATGAGTAATTCCCAGATTTTCCAGTTCCGTTTTTATGGCACCGTATTCCGTTTTAATGTGATGATCCTTTTTGGTTAATTGGAAAGTAACTTCCAAAATCACGTATCTTCCTTTTCCTTCCTGCTTGAAAATAGAATCCCTGTAACCAAAACGGCACTCCTCAAGGTTGAATGTTTTAAGCGCAAGATTTTCAAGGTCTAAAACGGTACAGCTGACAAAAATGTCTTTGATTTCCGTTCCGTAAGCTCCGATATTCTGCATCGGTGAAGTGCCTACATTTCCCGGGATCAAAGAAAGGTTTTCCAGGCCGCCATAGTTTTTTTCAAGGCTGTACATCACAAATTCATGCCAGTTTTCTCCTGCTTTTGCCGTTACCAGAATTTCGTTGTCATTCAGATCTTTTTCATCAATTCCTTTTAAGCTGAGTTTAATGGCAAGACCGTCAAAATCCTTAGTCAACAGAATATTACTTCCTCCACCCAAAAATAAAATAGGCAGATCGTGTTTTTTAGAATAATGGATGGCGTCCCTTAATTCCTCAAGGGTCTGTACTTCAGTAAAGTATTTTGCATTGATGTCAACGCCGAATGTATTGTAAGGCTTTAGAGAAAAATTTTCTTGCATAGGATTATTGATATTCTGTGGGAAGAAGGAGATTAAGTTGTTCTTTAAACAGTTTCAGCTGTTTGTAATGAATCGTGTCTGCATAAGAATTGACATAAATATGAGACTTTTTCGGAGTTCTGATCTGAAAAGTTTCGTCGATGCCGTCTACAGATTGCTTGCTGGGAGAACTTTCTATGTCATCAAGATCTTTAACCCTGATGGAAGCTGTCATATTTTTCCAGTTCTGTGCAGTGATGGCCGAGTTCCATTCTTTGTGGGTCTGGAGGTCTGCAACGCCGTGTTCTGCATGGATGGAATCTTTTGTGACTTTGATGATTTTGTAATCTCCACGCTCGCCTCCGATATGGGATAAGCTGATGAAAGTGATCTCATTCGGATTCTGATGAGAGACAGAAACCTGATCCTTATTCTTGTCACAGGAAAAAAATGCCGGCAGCAAAAATAGTGAAAACAGGAGTTTCAGATCATTTTTTTTTATTGCCGGCATAGATTGTATTTTTTTATAGGCTGAATTCTGCTCTGTAAGTCTTCAGCGCCTGTTTTAGGATTTCAGCACTTTTCTTAAGATCTTCCTCTTTCAGGACGTAAGCAATTCTTACCTGCTTTTTTCCAAGTTCAGGATCACTGTAGAAACCTCCTGCCGGAGCTACCATGATCGTTTCTTTATTAAGGGAATATTTTTCTAAAAGCCATTGTGCAAATTTCTCGGTATCATCCACCGGAAGTTCAGCGACACAGTAGAATGCTCCTCTTGGCTTAGGGCAGATAACCCCTGGAATAGCGTTAAGAAGGTCTACCAAGATATTTCTTCTGTGCGTATATTCTTCTCTTACCGCTCTGATGTAAGCTCCGTCATTCTGGTGTGCTGCTGTAGCTGCGATCTGTCCCAAAAGAACCGGGCTCAGTCTCGCCTGTGCAAAAAGCATAGCAGCATCGTGTATCTTTTTTGAACGGGTTAGCATACATCCGATTCTTACGCCACACATAGAATAACGCTTGGATTCTGAATCGATGATGATGCAGTTTTCGCTCAGTTCAGGGAAATCCAGCATAGAAATCTGTTGCTTTCCGTCATACACATATTCTCTGTATACTTCGTCTGAGATCACAACGATGTCATATTTCAAAGCAATTTCTGCCAGCTTCTGAAGCTCTTCACGGGTGTAAAGATATCCGGTAGGGTTACCCGGGTTGCAGATAACGATTGCTCTTGTTTTTTCTGTAATTTTTTTCTCAAATTCTTCGATCGGAGGAAGTGCAAAACCTGTGTCAATCGTAGACGGAACTGCTACTACATGCACGTTGAATGTGCTGGTAAAACCGTTATAGTTGGCATAGTAAGGCTCAGGAATAATCACCTCGTCGCCGTCATCACATAAAGTCGAAATCGCAAAGTTCAGGGCTTCAGAACCCCCATTGGTAACGATGAAATTATCAGGGGTAAGGTCTGGAAAACCTAAAGTATGATAATACTCCGTAAGGGCTTTTCTGTATTCTATATTACCTTCAGAAAGCGCATATTCCAATACTTTAAGATCAATATTCTTTAAAGCATTTAAAGCCGTTTCCGGTGTTTCAATATCAGGCTGTCCGATATTAAGGTGATATACTTTTATTCCCTGTTGTTTCGCTTTTAAAGCGTAAGGAACCAGTTTTCTTACCGGCGATGGCGGCATATGCTGTGCTCTGTTTGAAATATTCGGCATTGTTCAAAAAATTTGTATGGCAAAAATAAGATTTAATTTCTCAATAATAAAATAACCTGTTGTTCATTTTGAGTGCTTTTTAATTGTTTTGGAAATCAGCAAATTAAAATTGATGGTTGCCTGTTCTTTTGATGACAAACGTAATTCTTTTTATTTATGTTTAATGCTGGTTATCAATTTGTTGAAAATAATAAGTGTTGGAGATTAATTATAGGTCAAAATGATTAAAATTGTTAAAATAATACATGAAAATGTGAATAAAATATTTGGTCATAAAATAATTTTTCCCTATAAATTAATATATCAATATCTTAATATTATTTATAAATGTTTGATTATTTCATAATAATATCAGTTTTGTATTATATTTTTTATTAAATTTCAGCGCTAATAAAAAATAATTATGAAAATACATTTACCATTGAGAGTCCTTTCGATTGTGACTCTTTTTGCGGCATCAGCGATGAATGCCCAAAATTATCAGACCATGCCGGTCCAGTCCGGATATACGGCAGATGTTATCGCCAATGATGTAGGTTCTGCCTTATCAAGCACCACAGAAGACGTTGACGGTGTGTCTTTTGCCTTTGTGGCAAGGGATTTTAAACTTACTCCTACAAGTTCCGCACTCACCTACGGACTTCCGGTAAACGGGATCGTAAATTCTGTAGTGGCTTCTACACCAGGATTGAGCTACAAACTGGGGGATCTTTATGGGAATAATTCTCTTAAAATTTCCACCAGTGGGACAAGCGGAACATTGTCATTTGTCACACCTATTCCTGCTTTTAAAGTATATATGCTTGCTACCGGAGGAAGCGGACCATGTACAGTGAATGTAACGGTCAACTTTACGGATAACACCACTCAGACGTTTTCAGGAGTATCAATCTCTGACTGGTATGACGGAACAAACTATGCCATCCGTGGGATTGGTAGAATCAATAGAGCGAATAATGTTTTAGAATCGAGTTCTACAAACCCGAGATTGTATCAGTCTTTATTGACACTTGATGCAGCCAATCAGACTAAGCCTATTCAAAGTATCACGGTGACTAAAGTTAGCGGCACGGGAATCGCCAATGTTTTTGCTTTTTCTGCAGATGCTTATACAGACTGTGTAGCTCCAACACTTCAGTCTGTAGGGACACTTACTTCAAACTCTGCTCAGGTTTCATGGACGGTACCGGCCACGGTTCAGGCAGTAAGCTATGATGTATACTACAATACAACCAATACGTCTCCTACAGCTGCAACAGTACCGAATCATCCCGGAGTAACAGGAACTTCCTTTACTATTCCTTCCTTATCATCAAGTACGGTTTACTATTATTGGGTAAGAACGAATTGTAGTACAGCAACGGCTCAGAGCGTATGGTCGCAGTCAGGAACATTTACTACTTTATGTGGTACTGTGGTTCCATCCTATACAAATGACTTCAACACCTTCCCGGGAACATGCTGGACGAGTAATCTTTCGGGCGGTACTCCTGCTACAGGGCCTACAGGAACAAGTAACTATTGGGCTTCAGGAGGTTTCTTAGGAACAGGGTCTGGTGGATCAGCAACAATCAATTTATATACAACAGGCAGAACGGGATGGCTCAAAACATTACCTTTCAATCTTTCCGCAGGCTCCTATAAAGTTAAATTCGATTATGGAGTAGCAGCTTACCTAAGTACCAATTCTTCACCAATGGGATCTGATGATGTGATCCAGTTCCTGGTATCTAATGATGGCGGATCTACATGGACAGTCTTGCACACATGGAACGCAGCCAATGCACCTACCAATACGTCAACGCCGTATTCTTATACCTTAACGGGATACAACAGTACGAATACCGTATTTGCTTTTTATGCAACAGATGGAGCTGTGAATGACGATCCCGATTATAATTTTTATGTTGACAACTTTACGGTTGAAAATGCTCAGCTGAGTACTTCAGAAGTAAAAGACGGGGTAAAGAAAGCATCGGTTCACCCGAATCCGTTCAAAGATATTCTGTACATTTCTGATACCAGAGAAGTAAAATATGTAACAGTGGGAGATGCTTCCGGCAGAACCGTGAAAAACTTTACAGGTGCTGTGAAAGAGCTTGATCTGAGCACACTGAATACAGGACTTTATTTTGTGACGGTTTACTTCAAAGACGGTTCACAGTCTACGGTGAAAGCGATCAAAAAATAATATATTTTTAATTAATGAAAAAACGGTGACTCTGATAAATAGTCACCGTTTTTTCATTTTTTGATATCTGAGTATTGACTCAATCAATTACTCATTCTTAATGACTTTCTTTGAAATGATTTTTCCATGATTATTTTGCAGGGTTATCATATACATTCCCGTATTCAATGTGGATGCATCTATTGTAGAGTCTCCCTTTTTCAGATTTCCTTTTAATACATGACGTCCTTCCATATTGCTTATATGATAGGTGATGTTTTCTTTGGCTATAACGGAAATGATGTTTTTAAAAAGAGTAGAGGATATGGAGGCGAACTGTTTGTGTTCTTTTCCGGTTTCATTTGTTGCTAATATGGCATTCGGGTCATACCGGTAGATAATGGTCACTGGTGTTCCGTATTCATTATTAAAATCATCTACCAGGTAATACTTTATGATATAATCAATAGGGAAAGTTCCGCTTCCGGTATTGGAATTCCACATATTATATCCACTGGCAGGTGTTTCTGAGTTGGCGTTAATCGTAATGGGAGCATTGGAATTCGAAGGGTATACAGCATTGGGAGCTACAGAGGGCAGACAGGTGTTGAGGTAGCAGAACTGAAAACCACTTCCTGTCGCATTTTGGATGCTCACAATTTTAATACGCACTTTTACAGCGGCTGATGAGGTATTTTTAATTTTATAATGAAGCGTAGCGGTGTTTTCGGCAGTGGTATTGTAGGTAAGAACCTTTCCGCTGGGAATTGTGGTTCCGTTTTCTTTTACGAGTGTTAGTTGTGCCTGATTAAAGCACGGAGCAAGAACGCCTAGCAATAAAAAAATAAAATTTTTCATAGATTTAATGATTAGGAAAAACACTGAGTTCCGATATGGAACCCAGTGCTCTCAGATTATTATTTTATAATTAACTTTTGAGTTTTTGGCGCTGAGCCTTTTTCTGTAATAGAAATAAAATACATTCCTTTGGCCAGTTTTTCAACAGAAACCGGACTGTCCGGTGATATATTGGTTTTTTCTAAAACAATTTTTCCAGATGTGTCGAACAGTTTGATATCTACATTTTTATCAGCCTGTACTTTGAAATATTCAGATGCTGGATTAGGATACACCGTCAGATAATTGGTATTGGTTTCTGCGGTGCTTGTTCCCAGACTGCCAAGCAGGAAAGAACGTGCATTGATGACTTCGCCGGTAGCTGCATTTAATAAAAGAACAACAGCCTTTACTTTAGCCAAATTATAAGTTGTGGGAATATTGGCTGTAAATGTATAATTAACAACCTGTCCGTCTGTAATTGAGGTAGGAACAGAGCCTGCCTGTCCTGTGTATCCTCCAATCAGCATTCTGCCTACATGATCATAGATCATTTGTGCTGCAGGAACAGGGTCCGGTAAGACTTCATAACCTCCCATTACACCCTGACCTCCACCGGCATAATAATTTTTTTGATTATAAGCTGTAGTAGTACCTTTTACATCATCTTCTACCAAAACTACAGCGAATCTTAGATTTGCGTTGCTCATGACAGTTCTGAATATAGCTGAAGCGTTAAGAGTAAGTGAATTTCCTGCCAAACCTCCGGATGCATTGAGTTGTGCAGGGGTGATGAGAACTTTTCTTGTATTCACCAGTGTTGTCATATTGTCATTACTTACCCCTTGATTTAAAGCAATTCGGTCTACATTCATGGATGGGAAACCATTGAAATTAGCCCCGGAATTGTATTCAGCGACTACCATTGGGTCAGCATTGTGTACTGCGATTCCAATAAAATCATTGGGATAATTGGTATCCATATGTTTCATGGCAACTGCGCCTCTAGGGCACCATCCGCACCAGGTTCCGGTACCTTCTTCAATCAATACTTTTTTAGGTGAATTTTGGCTTACAGTTCTGAACGTAGTATTTTTACTATTGTCCGCGGGTGTTGTGTCCGCAGCGCCATTTACCTGAGTAATTGTTACCGCCATATTTTTTTTCAGCCACTGAAGAATAATTGATAGCTACAGGATGTGTAATCGTAATTTCCTGGCTTGTGTTAAGAGGAGATGCTAATGGGATGGTAGAAATATGATCAGCTACTCCATCATTCCAGTTAAGGGTGATATTATTAATAGCTTCGGAACCATTGTTTTTTACGGTTGCCTTAAGCTGGTAGTCAGTGCTTATAAGCCCATATTCAGTAAGAGAAATGTTTTTCAGGGTAATGTCTTTGGCTGCAAGAGTTTTTACCTGGATATTATCTACGATTAAGTACAATTGATCTGTACATTCATAATGTCTGAATGAGATATAAACTTGCTGTCCTATAAAAGGCGTAAGATCGATTGATCTGCTTTGGAATCCACCTGTAGATACCGTTTCTGTATAAACAGGAGTAGAGGCTGTGATGGTTCCGGATGCATTGGAAGTTGTGATATACACTGAATATTTGTCGGCAGGATATTGCGTGTTCGTTGCTATATCGTACTGAAGAACAACATTCGATGCTGATACAGATCCCAAGTTGATCAGTGGAGAGGTGATGAGATTATTTGGAGACAAAGCTGCACCGGATAAGTAAGAGTAAGAAATGAGTGCTCCAGTTCCGAAATTTGAGCTTAATGACGATGCATTTACATTACTCCATTGCTTACCGTCTCCATCAATGTCTGTACTAACCCAATTGTTAAGCCCGGCAGTATTAAAATCCTGGCTGTAATAAGTTTGTGAAAAATGTATTCCCGAGATGAGAATACCCACAAAAAATAAAATCTTTTTCATATTGTTAAAAATTTAAATTGTAAAAAATGTTATTATAAAAATTCATAGGTGTTGGTTGTATTTATTTTTTCTTCCCTTACGTTGAGTACGGTGCCATTGGCATCCATAATCATGATGATCACTTTAAGTTTATCAGTGTTGTATGTTGCTGGGACTGTATATTGAAAAGTTCTGGAATATTCACTGGATGTAACGGTCTGAGTGTCGGGGATACCTTCCCCCGTTACTGATGAGGTCAGTTTGTTTCGTAAAACGTTATGATGAATGTAATTGTAAATATAGCTGCTGCCGCCATAAAGCGAACTGATATAATTTTTCTGATGATGTACCAGTTCGTCTTCTACCACAAAAGCGGCTATTTTAAGATGGGTGAAATTTTCAGTAAACAAAACTGAAGCCTCTGTAGTAAAGGTGTTTCCGGAGACTGAAGATTTCATTTTTATTCCGATTTTACTGAAAGCACTCAGCTGTCCCAGCGGTAAAGACATATCTGTATAATTGGAATCATAAGGCCAAACCGTATTTCTGTTAATAAACATAGCCGGCCATTCCGTAACGTTTTTAGAAGTTTCCATTTCAGTGCTCGTATCATTAGACCAGGGATCACTGGTGCCGGCTGGACCATGAATTCCTATAAAAACAAAATCTTCGGTCTGATGGGCGAGGTTGTCATGTCTTGCCAGTGCTATGGTGCAGTAGCCGCACCATGTTCCTGTGAAATCCTCGTATAAGATTCTGTGTTTAAAACTTATTCCGCTGCTTACAACCGCTTTTACGGAAATTGGATTTAAGGGCAGGCCTTTGTATTCAGCTTTTACAGTGTAACTTCCTTTTTCAGTGGGGGTGAAGGTATTGCCTGAAATCAGTTGTCCGTTGACATAGATCTGGCTCTGCGGAGTAACATCGTTGGTAAGATTGTCCTTGACTTTAAAAGTAAATGTTTTTCCAACTAATTTTTCATTTCCGCCTTCAGCAGTTACTGTCAGGTAAGTGGCTACAGAGTCACCTTCGTCACTTGCTGAGCCTTGGCATGATCGTAGAATGAAAAAAAGAAACATGCCGTGGATAATAAATATTAAGTTTTTTTTCATATTATTTTTAAAATATTCAGTTAAAACCAGGTTCTCTAAAATGTTATCAAAGTCATTGGGTAAATCAATTAATATTTTACTTAATTAATTTACTGATTATTTAATAAAATGCTTATTATATTGATTTTTATATTGCAAATATATATAATTAATTAACATATCATTAATTTTTATTCTGTATGTTTGTAAAAAAAATATCAACTGTGATGAAAAAAATATTATTAGTGATTCTGGTTTTGTCCCTCCCTCTTTTCTATGCTCAGCAGGTTCCCAATGTATCCATTAGCAACCTGAATAATGAAAAGGTAAATGTTTCAAAAATAGACTCTTCAAACCCTGTAGTGCTGACTTTTTGGGCAACCTGGTGTCTGCCCTGTATGGAAGAACTCAACACAATCAATGAGAAATATGAAGACTGGCAAAAGGAAGCTAAATTCAGTGTGTATGCAGTATCTACAGATGACGCCCGCACAGCTTCAAAAGTAAAAACAGTAGTGAAAAGTAAGGGTTGGCCTTATGCTGTACTTTTGGATTCTAACCAGACCCTGAAAAGAGCACTGAATGTGAACAGTATTCCTTATTTAGTGCTTCTCCATAAGGGTAAAATAGTATATTCCCATGTTGGATATTCCTCAGGTGACGAGGACGAGCTGATCGCGAAAATTAAAGATTGTTATAAAAATTAATCTTTTGAAAATGATGAATAAATTAATGATCAGTACCCTGTTTCTTTGTAGTACTCAATTTTTTTGTCAGCTGACTGTAAATTTAGAATCAAACTCCCAATACTATATAGATGATGATAAAATAAAATTGTCCGAAGCAGAAGCCACCCAAAGATTCAGATCCAATAATTATCTGAATATGAATTATAAACTGAAAAATTTCACATTCGGTGCACAGCTCGAATCTTATGAGCCTAAGGCTTTACTGAATTATTCTCCGGCTTTTAAAGAGACCAATTTATCCACTTATTACGTTAATTATAACAATGAAAAAGCTGGTATTGATGTTACTTTAGGCCACTTTTATGAACAGTTCGGAAGTGGTTTGGCATTACGTCTCTGGGAAGACAAACAGCTTGGAATTGCCAATTCCCTGCTTGGGGCTAAGATAAAATATTCCGACCCGGATCAGATCATAACGTTGAAAGCTTTGGCAGGAAAACAAAGATCAGGGTTTAAACTTACCGACGGAATGATTGGCGGACTGGATGCTGAGGTTAAGATTGATTCTCTGATGAAAATCAAAAATCTCCGGACGAGTGTAGGATTCAGCTATGTTAATAAGTATGAAAACAACAGAGAAAATACGCTGTATCCGAAAAATGTAGATGTATATGCATCACGTCTGAAAATGGAGTATTCCAAATTTGCCATGGAATTTGAATACCTGTACAAAACTAAAGACAATATAAAACAGGTCACTGTTCTGGACCCGAATAATACCTTCCCGGGTAATGCCTATTATCTCAATCTTTCTTATGCTACCAACCGGTTTGGGATTATTGCGAATCTCCGTAGACTGGAAAATTTCAATTTATATTCCCAGCGTGATCAGATCGGAAATATTTACCATAATGCCGTTCTGGATTATTTACCGGCACTTACAAAGCAGTATGACTACAGTCTTGCCAATATTTATGTGTATCAGGCACAGCCCAGACTTGCCTTTCTGCCTCAGAAGAAATCAGGAGAGATAGGCTCGCAGTTCGATATTTTTTATAAAATAAAGAAAGGAACACTGCTTGGAGGAAAATATGGAGTGGACCTGTCGCTGAACATCTCCAACTGGTATGGCCTCAAAGGAACCTATCGTAATTATATCAATGATCATAATAACTACAGAACAGATTTTTTAAAGCTCGGAGAAAAGTATTATGCTGATCAAAGTATAGATATAAGAACAAAACTGCAGGAAAACTGGAAGATTGCTTTTGTTTTCATCAATCAGTATTATAACACTTACAGGACAGAGGAAACAATAGGTGAGGTGAAAGCAAAAACAGTAGTTCTTGATAATATCTGTAAATTTTCAAAAAGTTCTGTGAAACTGGAACTCCAGCATCAGTGGGGAGACAGTTACCATGGAAATTGGGCTGCCGGTTTGGCGGAATATAATTTTAAAAAGAACTGGTCAGTTTTCGTCAATGATCTTTATAACTATGGCAACCCGGATAAAGAAAAGCAAATGCATTATTATACCGGTGGTGTCGTATTCAGAAAAAACAGCTTCAGGGTTCAGGCTTCATACGGAAGACAGCGGGGAGGATTGCTGTGTGTAGGTGGTGTCTGTAGATTTGTACCGGAAAGTGCCGGTTTGTCCCTTGGTGTAAGTGCAAGTTATTAAACAGTCATTTAGAAATTTACTATTGAATAGAAGGATGTATAAATATATTCAGCCATCATTGTATGTATTATAAATTTTATTAATTTGGAACATTATAAAACTTGACCGAATATGCAAATTCCAGCTGACTCCGTATCCGATTATATCTCCAAAATTCCTGAAGAAAGACAGGAAGCATTCAAAAAATTGTTTGATACCGTGAATGGCAATCTGCCAAAAGGTTTTCAGGAAGGTGTCAGTTATGGAATGATAGGGTGGAATGTACCTTTGGAAACCTATCCTGCAGGTTATCACTGTACTCCGGATTCACCGTTGCCTTTTATGGGATTGGCTTCGCAAAAGAATTTCATCGCCTTCTATCATATGGGAATGTACGCCAATCCAGAACTGCTGGACTGGTTTGTCGCAGAATATCCCAAACATTCCAAACGGAAACTGGATATGGGGAAATCATGTGTCCGTTTCAAAAAACCGGAAGATATTCCTTTTGAGCTCATCGCTGAGGTAAGCAAAAAAATGACAGTGGAAGACTGGATCAGTATTTACGAAAGCCAGCTTAAAAAATAAAAGAGCCAATTTCAAAAAAGAAACAGACTCTTCACTTACTTCATGACGACTATCATTTTTGAATACAAATATTTCTGGGGGCTGATTTCTATGACGTTACCAAATTATTTATATAATTTTTTTCATAGGGCTTTTGTTTATTGATAACGGCAAAAGCCCTATGGATAATTTTATTTCTCACATTATTCAGTACCAGCATTTTATTTTTTCCCTCAGCTACCTTTCTTAAATAATATTCTCTAAGATCATTTTCCAGTCTTATAGCGCTCATTGCTGCCATATGAAGTATACTTTTTAATGATTTATCAGCGTAGAAAGATAGTTTAGGTTTGTATCTTATAGAAGTTCCCTATTGATGATCAAATGGAACAACGCCTGAATAACAGGCAAGCTTTCTAGGTTCTGTAATCTCTTCAAAGTTTCCTGTTTTTATTAACATCATCCAACATAAAACTTTTCCTATACCCGGAACAGTCTTTAAAAGCTCACTTTTTTTCTTAAGATCCTGATTTGAAGCAATTACATTTTCTATATCCTTTTCTAAAATTGCAATATGTTTTTCTAAAAGCGCTATTTCTTCTTTATTCATCTTCAACAATTCTTCAGCTAATTTGGATTGCATTAGTTTATAATTACTTTGCTGCTTTAATAAACTTGCTCTGAGTTT
>NZ_JPRN01000002.1 GCF_000737715.1 Chryseobacterium sp. JM1
CTCTTAGTTTAATTAAATGCTTTCTCTTTCTCTAAAGTTAATAACTTTATCCTCTGCTAATCTAAAGGAGGATCTCGAAGCCACCGGGGTTTTAGAATTATAATACATGAAATAACATGGCGGCTTCAAGGTTCTTAGCCACCAAGATTCCGATTATCATAAGATTAAATTCCAAAATTGATAAAAACACTGAACCTTGATTTTGCTTCAATGTCACCGCTTGCCAGATTGGAATAAGCAGGCAGCATAACTTCCCCACCCAGACTGAACTTTTTATAGGAAGCCTCAAAACCGAGTTTTCCATATAAAGCGCTTCCAGCTGTTTTGGGCAATACTTCATCAAACTGTTTGTTTTTATCATAGACTTCGCCCTGAAGTCCGGCTTTGGCAGAGAAAATAGTTTTTTCATTTCCTGCAAGTTGATAAAAACCTGTTGCGGCGTAATTCCATTGGTTTCCGAAACGGTAGTTCTTTTTGTTTTCAGTTTTTACCGTATAATCTGTATTGACCAGCACAGCCAGTTTATTCTTTTGAAACTTATAGTTCAAAGCGACCTGATAATCCCAGCTTCCGGTTCCCAATTGAAAACTTGGGTTGACGCCGGAAGCACCTTTTTCATCAAATTTTCCCAAAGGAATTTTCACCCCCAAACCACCGTTGAGCTGATGAAAATTGTCTTTGGAGCTGATGATCCTATAGATTCCCATCAGGTTCAGATCTCCGATACCATTAATGTTGATATCGCCCTGCATGGTTCTCTTCTCATGAAAATGAAAGGGCAGGCTGGCGTATACACTCAGCTTTTGTGTCAATGGAATTTTCCCCCAAACCTGCAGGGTATTAAAATACTGGTCCTGTGTAAGATCTTTTACAAAAAGGTTTTCTTTGGCTTTATAATGCTGGGCAAAATATTTGATCCCGATAAATTGAGGATTCAGTAAAGACTCAAAACCGGAAGATCCGTTTCCTGCCGCACAGCCGCACGCATCACAGTCATCCAGCACAATGCTGTTCATAGGATCTGCGATAAACAGACTATCGTTGACTGTTTTAGCCTGACAGACTAATGATAATGTCAGGCTCAGTATAAAAATTATGTTTTTCATGTTCATGATGCTCATTCTGCAAATTTTGGATTAGAAATAAAGTTTTTGTCGGATAAGGTTTTCAAAAAGGCGATGATAAACTGCTTTTCCTGAGTATTCATCGCAATTCCGATATGCCCGTTCTGTTTCAGCTGCGGATCCAGATTGGGATTGTCTTCCACGCTATCTGAATAAAAATTAAGAACTGCGCTGAGCGTGTAAAATCTTCCGTCATGCATATACGGTGCGGTATATTCTACATTTCTGAGACTTGGTACACGGAATTTCATCCAGTCATTCTGATCAAGGGTCACGCGATGACGGCCCGCATCTTTGAACTGATTATTGTAATACATTCCCGTATTCCTAAAACTCTCATCGGTAAATAATTCTCCGCTGTGGCAGGAAGCACATTTCTGGGTAAAAAGAGCCAATCCCTGAGATTCCTCAGAGGTGAAATTTTCTTTTCCCTGCTTAACCCTGTCATATTTCGAATCTGCGGAAATCATGCTGACCATAAACTGCGACAGCGCTTTTAAGACTCTTTCACCGGTTATACTTTCGTCACCATAAGCTGCCATGAAGAGTTTTTTATACATCGGATCATCTTTTAATTTAGAAAGCACTTCCGGCATTGAACTGTCCATTTCATTGGCATCTGTGATCGGAATGATGGGCTGTTCATTCAGATTATGGATCACACCGTCCCACATATATCTTTTCAGGAATGCCATATTTTGAATGGGTGGTGCATTACGGATTCCAATTCTGTCATCTACGCCATGACTCACATTATGACCATGGTGCGTAAAAGCATTTTCCTGGATATGGCAGAAACCGCACGATATGGTATTATTTCTGGAAAGCCTGCCTTCGTAAAATAATTTTCTACCCAGCTCTAGTCCATTTTTCGTCACCGGATTCCCGGATGCATCGAAAGTCATTTTCGGAAAGTATGATGGAAACTGCAATGAATAAGCCTCATCCTTTTCCAGCGGCTGCATTACCTCATCTGAACAGGACCAACAGCTCAGAAATGTAATGACCAGCAATATTGTTTTTAATAAAATCCTAATCATTATGAACATGATCTACTTTAAACATTGCAGTAAGGTTATTCGTCACATCCAAAAGATGCGGACCGGAACCCATCATCATGTTATTTCCTGTCGTTAAAGAAAGCGTTTTGCTGCCGCTCAGAAACTGATTCAGATCTGCAAGAATGTGGATGGAAGGTCTTACCTGAGTTGTTACTCTGGCTGTAGTCGGAAGATTCAACGTAATTTCCCGGTAAAGATCGGGCATATCATTGGCTGTTATGTTTCCCATATTTCCGGTATGGTTCATGAATTCTGTATCTGCAGAGGATATTCCGTATTTCCCTTCCAGTTTTACAAAAATATAGCCGCCTGCCCATGACCAGGACATCCCTTTCTGTTTAGCTTTATTCCAGAACTCTGCCTGACCGTTTTGTCCCAGCAGGTAAGCCTTCTGGCTGATCCCCAGTCCGAATTTTACTTTTTTATAATTATTTTTCGGAATACCTTTCAGATCAATATAGACCACTCCTGCAACGGCATCTGCCTGGTCTATGATAAAAGCTCCTTTATCCGGGTTATTTTCATTGTATTTGAATTCGTTTCCACCTTCATCAATCAGTGTGATATTGCTTACCACATATTTTAGAGCGGAGAAATTATGTTTTTGCCCTGCCGCAGAAGTCTGAACAGTTTGGTTTAATACAATATCGCCAAGATTATTGAATCCGTTTTCAAATTTGATCTGAAGGTTTCCTGTAGAAGTATCCTGCGGATCATCGTCATCGCTGTTTCGACATGATGATAAAGTGAATAAATTAAGGGCAATAAAGAGTAATGATAAAAATTTATAAATTTTCATTTTGATTTTTTAAGTTGAATTTTTAAAATAGAAATGTTTTTGAATGGGTGAACATTCATTTTTTTTAACCACAAAAGGCACAAAAGTTTTTTGACACTTAAGTTATCTGAAGTTGAAATGCTTTTGAATAAGAAGATCACTTAAGCTTAATAAAATCAAAGTTCTTCATTTTGAAAAACATGCATAAACATCTGTGAAAATCTGTGCAATCTGTGGTGAAAAATAGCAGCAAAAGACACAAAAATTTTTAACACTTCAGTTGTTTAAAGTGAATTGAAAAACTGCATAGAAGAACACTTAAGCTTTTTAAAATCTTCGATTTTTCATACTAACCTTAAAATAGTATGTATGACGAAATGCTTAAGAAAATTCTTTATGGTCTTTGTGGTCGGTAAAGATTAAAATTGAACTTAAAAAACCGGTGGTTTGAAAATGTGTTTGAGAAACAGAAAAGAATAGGCTGTTTCGTAGAGAAAATTGAAGTGTACAGAAAGAAAACTTTCTGCTTTATTGATTCCTGTAATTTCGGGAAGGGTACAGATATCAAGAACTTTTTGTCCTGAATTTTTGGTTTTGTTTAAAGGTGAAGAATCGGAATCATTTGTTTTTGCGAGTTCTTTGCTCAGGTAGCATTTACCATTACAGTGAAGTTCCGGTTTGCTTTTATTGATACAGAGAGTGGTGGAGATATAATCATAATTTACAGCATACTCCATCAGTGGGATCAGAGGCCTGAACACCATATAAAGAGTAAGGAATATGCTGCAAATTAAATTCATCTGTTATTTCTTGCTTACGGCTTCTTCATATCTTCTGCTAACCTCTTTCCAGTTCAGCACATTCCAGATGGCAGTAAGATAATCTGCTCTCTTGTTCTGGTATTTCAGGTAATAAGCGTGTTCCCAAACATCAATTCCTAAGATTGGAGTTCCTTTTTCTTCCACTACATCCATCAAAGGGTTATCCTGATTGGCTGTAGAAGACACGAATAGTTTTCCGCTCTTATCTACAGAAAGCCATGCCCATCCTGAACCGAAACGGTCTGCCCCTGCTTTGCTGATTTTTTCTTTGAACGCATCCATGCTTCCGAAAGTTTCCGTAATCGCTTTAGCCAGTTTCTCAGAAGGCTGCGTGTTTTTTACGGGTGTAAGAACCGTCCAGAAAAGCTCGTGGTTGTAATGTCCGCCTGCATTATTTCTTACCGCCGGAGTAAGCTTAGAAACTCCTGAAAGGATCTGGAAAAGCGTTTGTTTTTCCTGTGGTGTTCCGGCAATCGCTTTATTCAAATTGGCAACATACGCAGCAGCATGCTTTGAATAGTGAATTTCCATCGTCTGTGCATCTACCGAACCTTCCAGTGCATTGTATGCATACGGAAGCGGTGTCTGCTTAAACTGCGCAAAAGCGAACTGTGCGGCAAATACGGCACTTACAGCTGCTATTTTCAAAATCTTCATAACGTTTTGTTTTTATGGTTTAACAATATTTTTATACTTATAGAAGGGAAGCAGGATGATGGAAGTACGACGACATTTCTGTCTGAAGATGACTCTCCTTCATTGATATTTCTTCATCTC
This sequence comes from Chryseobacterium sp. JM1, assembly GCF_000737715.1. Classification (GTDB taxonomy): domain Bacteria; phylum Bacteroidota; class Bacteroidia; order Flavobacteriales; family Weeksellaceae; genus Chryseobacterium. The sequence continues at coordinate 4,562 of NZ_JPRN01000002.1, forward strand.
ATCTTTTTAATCCTCTGCATTCATGATTTCCAGCCATCATTATCCCTGTCATTAGCTTCTGCATGAGCACTCCTCTACTCCATGATGTCAACTTCATTGGTCTTTTAATCATTCATCATTATCCTCATCATTAACTTCCAGCTTCATTCTTCCATCTTCCTTTCCCTACTCTATTTCAATAATTTCTTAATATCCTCGATCAATATTTCCCGGTCTGGATGATACTTGCCGTTAAGTTTAGCAGTTTTCCCTTCCGGATCTTCATAATTCAATCCTGAGTAATACAGGATAGGCATATTATCTTTATTGTATCTGCAACGGATATTTCCTTCTTTATCTACCAAAGCAATCATTCCGCTGTGGTTGAGGCTTTCACTGTCGTCTTCCTTATCCCCTACATAGATATTAAACTGATCTGCCAGCTTTCCGATATACTCCCTGTCTCCGGTAAGAAAATGCCAGTCCGGGGATTTTGCTCCGACACTTTTAGCATGTTCTTTCAACGCAGCAGGTGTATCATTTTCCGGATCTATACTTATTGAAATGATCCCGAATTCAGGGCTGTTCACCTCATCTTCAATAAATCTCATATTCCGGTTCATCACAGGACAAATCGTAGGACATCTGCTAAAGAAAAACTCTACCAGATATACCTTTCCCAGCATATCTTTATTGGTGATTTTTTTATTATTCTGGTCGGTGAGTTCAAAATCGGGAACCTTCATTACAGTGTACAGGTTCTTCTTGAAATATCCCATTCCAACACCTATTCCCAGAAACAGCAGAGCGAAAATCGCAATCGGAATGATCACCTTTCTCTTTGCTCCGTTTTTGGTCTTATTATTTTTGGACATATTTCTCAGGATTTTTTTTGAACTCGTCCTTGCATAAGCTACTGCAAAAACCGTACGTTTTATTTTTATAGACCGCCGTATCTTTCATATCATCTTCTGTTTTCATGTGACAGATAGGATCTTCCGCATTGGCAAATTTTACTTTTTTAACCGGCGATTTTGAAGAGGAAGTGCTCTTTTTATGCTTTACTTTAGGGGTTTCCTGGCCACAGGCGAATAATGAAACTGACAATAGTGCAGTCAAAATAATTTTTGATTTCATTTTAATGGTCAATTGAAATTGATAGTATTATGAATGTGTGAATTAATTTTTAATGCAAAGATCAGCACCGCTTTTACAACATCAGGTTGTAAAAAACGAAGACACTTTGAGAAAAAACTAAAAGAATAGTTGAATAGTTAAGCTAAAGGAGGATGGAATATTCTGGAAAAATATTCTGAATGATGATCAAGACTATAATCCGAATGTATAGCCTCATCTTCAGGCTCAGATTCTTTCAGGCCTAAAAATGAAAGGGTATCGTGGGAAACAAAAACATCCAGGACGGATATTTTGATGACCTGGGAATTGTTGGACTGTTTTTCCGTTTTCGCCAATTCTTTGCTGACATAGCATTTCCCTTTACACGTTGACTGAGGAACATTTCTGTTCTCACAGAGGTTTTTTACAATATAATCATAGTTCACGGCATAGTTCACCAATGGCAAAACGGGACGTAATGCAATGGTAAAAATGATGAATATGGATATAAAAAGTCTCAATGATCAGTTCTGTTGTACAAATATACTACTCAAATTGGGTTTATAGATTATTTATGATGAATGTCATTGATTATTTTTCGGTGAGCGGATACGGGTTTCGGGATGCGGGGTTTTGAGTTATGGAATAAACGTTTAATGTGATTATTCTTTTTCGCGCAGATAGTGGTGATTTTGCAGATTCTTTTTTGTGTATGAAAAAACCTTATAGATTTTGGAAATCTATAAGGTTTGGGTGTTTTTATTTTTAAATAGATGATGTTGTGTTTTTTAATAGCAAAGGCGCGAAGAATATGACAAAAGGATGCTTTAAGGCGCTAGGATTTTATCTCCGATAAAATTTTATAATCCTAATAATGGGTCGCTTCATCCTAAAAGCTATTGTTGGCACCTGCCTGCTATCTATCAGCTTTTATTATTATTCAGTTTTATTGTTTTTGTGTAAAAAAACCTTATAGGTTTGGGTGTTTTTATTTTTATTATCTCCGATAAAATTTGAGACCTCTAATAAAGGGGCAATCTAAAACCTATTATTTGACAACTGTCACCTTATTCCTGCGACCTACCATCTACTCCCTTATCCCTTATCCCTTATCCCTTATCCCTTATCCCTAATTAAACTTCATCCTCTGAATCCTCACCGCATTTAAAATCGCCAGCATTGCTACTCCTACATCTGCGAATACAGCTTCCCACATCGTTGCCAGACCTCCGGCTCCGAGCGCTAAGACTACAGCTTTTACTGCAAAGGCAAGAACAATATTCTGCCAAACGATCTTTTTGGTTTGTTTACCGATATTGATCGCCATTGGTATTTTGCTTGGTTTATCATCCTGGATAACGACATCTGCGGTTTCAATCGTGGCATCGCTTCCGAGTCCTCCCATGGCAATTCCTACGTCGCTGAGTGCCACTACAGGGGCATCATTCACACCATCGCCGACAAAAGCTACGGTTTGATTTTTTGCTTTGATTTCTTTTACTTTATTGACTTTGTCTTCCGGTAAGAGATCTCCAAAAGCACTGTCGATGCCCAGTTGGTCTGCTACATATTTAACAACGGTACTTTTATCACCGCTCAGCATGGTGGCTTTTACGCCCATTCTGTGCAGGTTGTCAACGGTTTCTTTGGCATCACTTTTTATACTGTCTGCAATGGTGATGTATCCTGCAAACTTTTTATCATAAGCTATGGCAATAAGTGTGTAGACAATATTGGCGTGGTTGGTATCGTAGCTGATATTGAATTTATCCATCAGCTTGAAATTACCAACCAGTAATTCTTTTCCATTGACTGAAGCTTTTAAACCATGCCCTGCAATTTCTTCCACATTTTCCAGAGGAATAGCATGATCAATCTCTCCTGCGTAATGATGGATTGCTGTGGCTACCGGGTGTGTACTTTTGCTTTCCAGTACATTGACCAGTTTCAGGATTTCGTCTTTATTGAATTCTGGATTGATGCTTACTTCCTGTACTTTGAATACGCCCTCCGTCATGGTTCCGGTTTTATCCATCACCACATTCTGAATTTCTGCGATACTGTCTAAGAAATTACTTCCTTTAAACAGAATTCCATTTCTGCTCGCTGCTCCAATTCCCCCGAAATATCCTAAAGGAATGGAGATCACCAATGCACAAGGGCATGAGATCACCAGGAAGATCAAGGCTCTGTAAAGCCAGTCTCTGAACTGATAATCATCAACAAAGAAATACGGCAGAAGACAGATTCCTATGGCCAGAAATACAACAATCGGGGTGTATACTTTTGCGAATTTTCTGATGAACAATTCGGTCGGGGCCTTCTGCGCGGTGGCGTTTTGAACCAGTTCCAGAATTTTACTCAGTTTGCTGTCTTCGTAAGCGGTATTTACTTTTACGAGAGCAATACTGTTCATATTGATCATCCCTGCCAATACGGCTTCCCCTTTTGTCTTAGTGTCCGGTTTACTTTCACCGGTGAGCGCTGCGGTATTGAATGAAGCTGATTCAGTCATCAACTCACCGTCAAGGGCCAATTTTTCTCCGGGTTTCAGTTGGATGATATCTCCTATTTTGGTTTCTTTGGCTTTAATGGTCTTTGGCTGACTGGCTTCAATGATCGTCACCTCATCAGGTCGCTGATCCAATAAGGCCTTTATATTTCCTTTAGCCCTTGAAACCGCCATTCCTTGGAATACTTCTCCTACGGAATAGAAAAGCATTACGGCAACACCTTCGGGATATTCCCCTATTACAAATGCACCTACTGTAGCGATTCCCATCAGGAAAAATTCGGAGAATACATCTCCCTTGATGATGCTTTCATAGGCTTCCTTTAAAACCGGAAGACCTACGGGAGCATAAGCTGCCAGATACCAGACTAAACGTACCCAACCTTTGAACCATTCTGTTTTTATATAATTGTCTAATGCTATTCCTATCAGCAACAGCACAAAAGAGATGATGGCAGGAAGAAACATCTGGAAAGGTGTTTTGTCTCCTGTATCGTGAGAGTGGTCATGCCCGTCTCCTTCTGAATGATCATGCGTATGCTGTTCTTTCTTTTTCGGTTTTGTACTGCAACATTCTTCCATAAATACTATTTTGATGTAAAATTAGGGTTATACACGATGCAATACTATTGCAAACTTTCAAGACAGTTTTCGCAGATTCCTTTGGCAAAAAGTCTTATTTCATCTATTCTGAAATGGGTCTGAACATTTTCCGGGAAGGAAATATCTTCTCTGCAGGTGGTCTGTTTGCATATTTTGCAGTAAAAATGCAGATGCCAGTCTTTGTGGGTTTTCTCATCGCAGCCGTCATCACATAATTTATATTTTGTGGTGGTGTTTTCCTGTATGCTGTGGACAATTCCTTTTTCTTCGAACGTTTTCAGTGTCCGGTAAATCGTCGTTCTGTCTGCATTGTCAAAATGATTTTCCACTTCCGAAAGGGACAGTGCAGCTTCCTGGGTACTCAAAAAATCATACACCAGAATCCGCATGCTGGTAGGCTTGGTATTTTTATCGATGAGTTTGTTTTCTATATCTTTTTTCATTTTTACAATTAATTTTTAAAGATGCATTTCCTGTTCTTCATAGCCTTCCTCTTCAATCTGAAAGGTCGTATGACTGATTTTAAAATTCGCTGTAGTAACTTCCGTCAAAGTTTTCAGCAATGGATTCTGAGCTGTTCCGGTATCTCTGACAATATGTGCGCTCATGGCATTGACGCTTGATGTCAATGACCACACATGAAGATCATGAACATCTTTCACTCCCGGAACTTCTTCCAGTGATTGACGAAGCTTGTGAATATCTACATCTTTCGGAGTTCCTTCCAATAATACATTAACGGCCTCTTTCAGCAAACGCCAGGTTCTGGGGAAAATCAAAAGACCAATCAATGCAGAAATAATTGGATCAGCATAATACCAACCTGTTGTCAACATAATAACTCCGGCGATCATGACTCCGATGGAAGTAAGCATATCCGAAAGCACTTCAAAATAAGCACCTTTCATATTCAGGCTTCCTTCTGAATCTTTTCTAAGGATCATCATTCCGATGATGTTGACGACAAGTCCTATTCCGGCTACAATCAACATTGTTTTACTCTGGACTGCGGGAGGATTCTGAAACCTTTGGTAAGCTTCGTACAATACATACAGGGAAATACCCAGTAATACGACAGCGTTGATTACGGCTGCCAATATCTCTGTCCGGTAATATCCAAATGTTTTAGAAGCATCTGCTTTTCGTTCGCCTATTTTGATGGCGATAAATGCCAAAAACAATCCTACCACATCGGTCAACATATGTGCAGCATCCGCCATTAGCGCAAGACTTTGGGTAACGAGACCGCCGATTACCTCAGCGATCATATAGGTTCCGCTCAGCAACAGGACAAAAAGCAGATTCTTTTTATGTCTGCTGGCCGGTGAACCTATTTGTGTTTTTATTTCTTCCATGTTTTTCTGAAATTTTAATTGATCACATTTCGTAATACAAAGAATTATCTTTTTTGACGGGAACATTCTGATCTCCTGTCATCTGTTTAATATTAATTTCGATGGTCTGTGCCAATGAGGTCACAGGTGTGTCTACAGGTCCGTTTTCAAAAGGATCCTGCATGATAATGGAGGTTTTCTCTATGGCAAGAAACATAACCGGAATCAGGAACGTAATGATAATTTCAACAGCCAGCTGTGCATCATCCAGTCCAAAAGGAAGGATAGCTGCAAAAACATAGATTAAGGTATGCAGCAAAATACTGTACGATCTTGGGAATACTGTATTCTTCAGCCTTTCACATTTCCCCATACTGTCGCAGAGTCTGGTGATGATGTCATTTAGCTGCATCTGTTGAAAATCCGTTAAGCCTTTTGAAGAAGCTGTCTCTCTGAGCTGTTGGGAATGGGCATCCAGAAGTGCATTCGGAACATTGGCCGCTTTGATCTGATGTTGATCCAGATAGTTCTGAACCCGATCTGAAAAAGGCTGCCTTCTCAGAGATTCACCAAGTGCGTAGGTCCAGATAATCTGTCTTTCTGCAAATTCCTTGATGATCTTATCTTCTCCCGCCGGAAAAAACTGGATAACCAATCTCATCAGCGTTCTTGAATCATTCACTATCGCACCCCAGACGGTTCTGGCTTCCCACCATCTTTCGTAGGATTGGGAAGTACGGAACGCCAGCAGCAATGATACGGCTGTTCCCAAAAGAGCAGGAATATTAAGGGGAAGTGAAATTTTCCGGAACCATGGGAGAAGGTCTAATAATCCTATGGATACAGCAAATATTCCCATATACAGGATCTGGGTTTTTATTTCACGGATGAAATACCAGATGGATATTTTCTTGTTTAACAGCATAACTGAATGATGTATTAGAATGTTTCTTATATTCTGACTCTGAAAATGTACCGTAAACACCTCTAATTTAGGCATAAAAATCGGTAGTTCTTCCGGCCTGTTTCTATAAATCGATTATCATTTCCTTATTTTAATGCTCATGGCCGCCGGAATTAGAGAGCTTGGCATTAACGAAAAAGGCTCCTTTCACCAAAATTCTGGCATCAGCAGGAATTCCTTTGACAGGCGTAATGGCTGTATAGCCCATATCTGATGTCCCTTTTATCACTTCTACTTTTTCAAAATTCAAAGTCTTTTTATGTTCGGCAGCTTCTCCTTTTTCATTTTTGTGATCGTCTCCACCTTCTTCCTCTTCATGCTCCTCCGGTTTTTTATCGGTACGGATGAAGACGTAGTATTTTCCGTCTGCTTCTACGATGGCTTCATTAGGAACGGCAGGTGTTGTGTTTTTATCCAGGCTGACAATCCCGGTGATATTCATTCCATCGATGAGGCCTGCTTTATTTCCGGTTACTGTGCCGTGTACCGAAACGGTTTTGCTTTCGTTTTCAAAAGAAGATCCTACACTGTACACCATAGCATCATATTCAGTTTCAGGATTATTGGTCAGTTTGAAATGGACGATCTGCCCTACTCTCATTTTAGGAAGGTCTTTTTCAAAAACCTGCAGATCAAGGTGAATAGAATTATTATCGATGACCTCCGCTACAGGTGACGAAACATCTACATAACTTCCGATCTGCGCTGAAATACTGCTTACGGTTCCGCTAATTGGTGCGGTAATCACCAATCCTGATCTCATATTGCCATTATTTACTTTCCCCGGACTGATTCCCATCATCTGAAGCTGTCTCAGAAGGGAAGCTTTTTTCGTTCTCAGGGTTTTAAGCTCTGCATCTGAACTCTGCAGATTTTTCTTGGCGCCTGCATCATTATCAAAAAGCTCACGCTGTCTTCTGTATTCCTGCTCTGCATAGGTAATTCTGCTGTTCGTCGTCAGATATTCTTCCTGTAACTGGATAAATTCAGGATTCGCAATAGTGGCAATCACCTGCCCTTTTTTTACAATGCTTCCTACCTGTACATTCAGCGTTTTGATCACTCCTCCGTACAGAGAGGTGATAGTCGCTTTATTATTATTGGGAACTCTCAGAAGTCCGTTGGCTTTTACGGTGGAAGTAAGTTCCTTCATCTCGATGGGACCTAAAGATATCCCGACGGATTTGATCTGATCTTCCGTTAGTGAAGCAATAGTCTGGGGTGCTTCTTCATGACCGGCTTCAGCTTTTTCTGTCTTCACTTCTGGTTTTTGTGCAGGCGTTTCTTTTTTTCCGCAGCTTAAAAGTAAAAGTGCCGTGACGGTCAGAGATATGATATTGTGCTTTATTTTCATGTTATTTATTGATGATTGAATTAATGGTAACTACAGATTGGTTGACCTGCTGAATGGATTCTAAGTATTTTAACTGAATATTGGTAGCGGTCTGCAGGGCAAAAAGATATTCTACATAAGAGATTTCTCCTGTTTTGTAGCCTAACTGAGCTGCTTTGACAATTTTTTCCGCATTCGGGATGGCCTGACTTACATAATATTCATACTGCTGTGTATCCTGCTGATATTGCCCGAAAGCGTTTTCAAGCTGCGTCGAAAGTTGTTTCTGCTGCATCTTCGCATTGGTTTCAGCGGCATATTTTTCATATTCCAAAGACTGCATTCTCGCTTTTGTTGCTCCAAACGTCAACGGAATGGCAACGCCTACAGAAAACGAATTGAAACGGTCTCCGGCATTATAAAATTTCTCCTGCCCGTTTTTGGTATGCAAACCAATCAATGACTGACTTGTCAGACCAAGGCTGAATTCAGGAAGTCCCTGTGATTTTTCCACATTTTTATTCTTTTCGGCAATTTCCATTTCATGATAAAAAGCTTTAACCGTAGGATTATTGGCGACTGATGAACTGTCCAGAATATTTTCGGTCTTCAAAGGTTCATAATCGCTTTTAAACGGAACTTCGAAATTCTCGGAGGTATTCAGTAATGTCTTTAAATTTTTATAGGCATTGTTTAAATACACTTCATTCTGTTTCAGCAGCAGATTGATTTCTCCTTTTTGGGTTTCTGCTGTATTAATTTCAATCTTCTTGATATCTCCTGCTTTAAATCTTACCGTTGCAATCCTGATAAAATCCTGATAAAGGCTGTCAAGATCTTTCAGTTTAAACTTATTGTACTGAAGATATTCGATCTGATAATAATAGGTTCTTACCTGTTTTGTAAGTTCATTCGCCGAAACTTCTTTATCGATCTGTCTGGTTTTTATATTTTCAGTGATCAATTCTCTCCTTGCTTTGAACAGCGTAGGAAAAGGAATACTCTGCGAAATGGCAAATGACTGGTCGAATTTCGGACTGTTGTATTGCCCAAGCTGTGCTTCAAAATTTAATTTGGGAAGTTCTTTTGCGGTCCCTTTCAAAGCTTCTGCTGATTTTATATTCAGATCTTTTGATTTTAAAACCAAATTGTTTTCGGCGGCCATTTCTACTGCCTGATCTACGGAAATTGGTCTGGTCTGCGCATTGAACGTCTGTCCGAACATCAGAAATCCAAGAACAATAACTGTTATTATGGGCTTAATTCTATTCATGTTTCGTGGAATCTTTGAATTAAAAATAATATAGAGCATCGGCAGAACAAATAAGGTAAGGAATGTAGCGGTCACCAATCCTCCGATGACTACGGTTGCCAATGGTTTCTGTACCTCAGCTCCCGCTCCAGTAGAAATCGCCATCGGTAAAAATCCTAAGGAAGCTACCGTTGCGGTCATCAGAACGGGTCTTAATCTGGTTTTCGTTCCTTCATATACCCTCTTCAATACATCCGTCTCGCCCTCTTTTTCAAGTTGGTTAAAGGTTCCGATCAAAACAATTCCGTTAAGAACTGCGACTCCAAAAAGCGCAATAAACCCGATTCCGGCACTGATACTGAACGGCATATCTCTTAAAAGAAGGGCAAATACACCTCCGATGGCACTCATCGGAATGGCTGTAAAGATCAATGCAGCCTGCTTAAATGAGTGGAAGGTGAAATAAAGCAACATAAAAATCAAAAACAGGGAAACCGGAACTGCGATCATCAGACGCTTGCTGGCTTCCTGCAGATTTTCAAACTGGCCGCCATAAGTAAAATAGTATCCGGAAGGTAACTTGATTTGTTGATCCAGTTTCGCCTGAATATCTTTTACCACACTTTGCACGTCACGACCTTTTACATTGAATCCGATTACGATTCTTCTTTTTCCTTCTTCACGGCTGATCTGTGCAGGACCCAGTTTATAGCTGACATTGGCTACCTGCGAAAGCGGAATCTGAGCCCCTGTCCCGGTCGAGATCATTAAATTATTCACATCATCGATATTCGTTCTGTGAAGGCTGTCGAGACGGACTACAAGATCAAAACGTCTTTCGTTTTCAAAAACCTGACCGGCTGCTTTTCCGGCAAAGGCTGTACTTACGGCATTGTTTACATCTTCTATATTTAAACCATAATTGGCCATTCTTGTTCTGTCGTATTCTACGTTGATCTGGGGAAGTCCGCTTATCCTTTCGATCTGAGGAGGCGTTGCACCATCCACGGTCTGGATGATCTTTCCTACTTTATCTGCATAAATAGACAGTGAATCCAGATTCTCCCCGAAAATCTTAACGGCAACATCCTGTCTGATCCCAGTCATCAGCTCATTGAAACGCATCTGAATCGGCTGATTCTTTTCAAAAAACACACCGGGAATGGTTTCCAGTTTTTCACTGATCTCATCGGCGAGTTCTGTATAAGATTTTTTTGATTTCCATTCGCTTTGTGGTTTTAAAACGACAATCAGGTCGGTGGCTTCAGGAGGCATCGGATCGGTAGGAACCTCAGCGGAACCGGTTTTTCCTACGACCATTTTCACCTCATCAAACTGTTTGATAATTCTTGAAGCCTGCATGGAGGTTTCGATACTCTGACTGAGTGAACTTCCCTGCGGCAGAATACAGTGGAATGCATAATCTCCTTCCTGTAACTGCGGAATAAATTCACCACCCATATTTTTGAAAATAAAGGCACTGATGACGAAAATAAAAATAGTGGCCGAAACAATGATGTATTTTACTTTAACAGCTTTATGCAACATCGGCTGATAGATCTTCTGCAGGAAGTTCATCATCTTATCTGAAAAAGTTTCTTTATGCGAAATCTTTTTGGACAGGAATAAGGCGCTCATCATCGGAATATAGGTCAGGGAAAGGATCAATGCTCCTAAAATGGCAAATCCTACTGTCTTAGCCATTGGCGTAAACATTTTCCCTTCTACTCCGGCCAATGTAAGAATCGGGATGTAAACGATAAGGATAATGATTTCTCCGAAAGCCGCGCTGCTTCTGATTTTTGAGGCAGAAAGGAAAACCTCCTCGTCCATTTCGCTTTGGGTAAGATTCCGTACCGATTTCCTTACGCCTAAATGATGCAAGGTGGCTTCAACAATGATCACGGCGCCATCCACAATCAATCCGAAATCTATGGCTCCAAGGCTCATTAAATTGGCACTGACTCCGAAAACATTCATCATTCCCAAAGCAAAAAGCAGGGATAATGGAATGGCTGAAGCTACGATAAGTCCGGCTCTGAGGTTTCCAAGGAAAACCACCAATACGAAAATAACGATCAGGGCACCTTCTATCAGGTTCTTTTCAACGGTATTGATAGCTCTTCCGACAAGATCTGTTCTATCCAGGAAAGGTTCTATCACCACATCATCGGGAAGGGATTTCTGAATGGTTGGGATTTTAGCTTTAATCAGGTTGACAACGTCGTTACTATTGGCTCCTTTCAGCATCATGACGACACCGCCTACGGCATCTACTTTTCCGTTGTAGGTCAGTGCTCCGTAACGTACTGCACTTCCGAGACGTACATCTGCAACGTCTTTTATAAAAATGGGAACGCTTCCTGTTTCGTTTTTAACGGAAATATTTTTAATGTCTTCCAATGAGGTGACAAAGCCAATTCCACGGATGAAATAGGCATTGGGTTTTTTGTCTATATAAGCTCCACCTGTATTCTGGTTGTTTTTTTCTAAGGCTGTAAAAATATCGGAAATGCTTACGCCCATCGCTTTGAGGCGGTCTGGACTTACTCCTACTTCATACTGTTTCAATTCACCTCCGAAGCTGTTGATTTCTGCTACACCCGGCGTACCGTTCAGCTGTCTGCGGACAATCCAGTCCTGCATGGTGCGGAGTTCTTTGGCTGAATATTTCTTTTCACTGCCTTTTTTCGGGTGTAGAATATACTGATATACTTCCCCAAGACCTGTACTTACAGGGGCAAGTTCGGGAGTTCCCACTCCTTTGGGGATTTCTTCAACAGCCAGCTTCAACTGTTCATTGATCAGCTGTCTGGCGAAATAAACGTCTACATTTTCTTTGAATACCACAGTGATCACGGAAAGTCCGAATCTTGAAATACTTCTGGTTTCCTGGATATCCGGAACATTGGCAATACTCTGCTCTATGGGAAAGGTAACAAGCTGCTCTACTTCCTGTCCTGCAAGTGTAGGACACGCCGTGATGATCTGCACCTGATTGTTGGTAATATCAGGAACAGCATCTATGGGAAGTTTTGTAGCACTCCATACGCCCCAGATGATGAGAAGCAGGGTCATGATACCAACGACCACCTTGTTTTTGATACTGAATTTTATGATTTTATCTAACACGATCTGTATTTAATTTTTTATTGGTAATAACTGCATACGGCGATAATGCCGTTGCAAAAATATCACGAAGACCTCTGCAATGGTATTGCAAAGTTCAATAGATAGAAAGCTTAACTTTCTACTCATCAATAAAAATTAAATCTTAGGGGGTTGCCAGATATGATCGTACATCTGGTAAGCGAAGTTGTTTTTCTGGAAAAGAATTTTCTTTGAAAAGTAAGCCTGAACATGGCTCGGAATTTCAAATAAAGGATCCATTTTGAAAGAAGATACAGTCATCTGGCAGCAGCTGCATGTACACAGCGGTGAGCAGATATCTCCTTTGTCTTTCGAATGGGATTCTTGAATATTGAATGATAGTTTAATTTCTGAAGGCCCTGCAGGACGGTGCACATCTTCGCAAGGCATCAGTGACAATGCCATGAAATAGAATGCAAGTATCCATCTTAACAGGTTCATATGGACAAAGGTAAAGATTTTTTCTAAAACGGGAGATTTATATGGGGCATTTAATATATTCCTGACATTGCAGTGTTTTTTGAAAGGGCGGTATATTTTCTTTATTTTTGGAGTAAGATCTGCCTGACACAGCTTATGAAAAAACTATTTTTAATTCCTTTATTTTTAACTCTGTCCGCCTGTATAGGTTCTGATACAGAATTTCTGCCCCAAACTGTTTCAGAATCGAAAAGTAGAAAACTTTTAATCAAAGAATATCGTCCTACGGAAAATAAGGTGATGATCAATCAGGGAGAATATGAGATTATGGAAGCATTTACCACCTTTAAATTCAATTCAAAAAATGATCCGACGATCAATAAAAATTTTTTTGCCTTCAGTGTAAGGATCAAAAATCTTAAAACAGGTGAGATAGGTCTTTCTCCTGAAGACAGTGATCATAGTCAGTTTCTTAATTTTCATTGTGATTTCTGCGGAGGCATTAACAATGATAATCTTGTGCTCTACTATGATGACATCAGTAAAAGAGAAAGTCTGGACAGCATAAAGATTGGTTTTAAAGACCGAAATAAAAGTGAGAAGGTTGTTTATTTTGTTCAGAAGAGATAAATATAAAAGAACATGAAGTGTATGGTCGTAAAAATAATCTTACAAATATTTTTTTGCACCCTGTTAATGGGTTGTAACAATTCTACAAAAGAAAATGAAATTAAAGTCACCATCAAAGTTGTTGATTCCTATACTCAGAAACCCAGAGTAAATGACAGAGTTGAGATTAGAATCGGGAAATGGGGATTTCCAACCAGAAGATATGTAGAAGTGGGACAATATTTTACAGATAGTTTGGGAACGGTATCCATAAATCTTGATAAGAATGAGAGGTATAGTTTTATGACTTTCGGTCCTCAGCATGCGTTTGGTTCTGATGAATATAAAAAAGGAGAATTAAAAGATCGGCAACAGGTTGTTATAAAAGTAGTTCCGCCAGAGAAGAAGCAGTTTAAAATTGAGGAGTAAATATACGTATGGAGAAAAATAATTTAAAACAAATGTTGACCGAATTAATTAAATTTTGGTGAAAACAAGGTATTCTGACCTTCTCAAACTCAAAACAATAGATTGATGAAATTCAGAAAAGCAATAACATCCATTTACCTGAAGACTTTGTAGAATTTTATTCAGAACTGAATGGTATGGAAATGCTGTATACTTCTTTTTTCCAACACAATTGCTAAAAAATTATCAAATGAGTAAAAAAGATTTTGAAGAAAACAAAAAAAAAGAGAATAATTTCATAGATGATTTTGAGGATTGGCATTCCCGCAAGTATAGTGATGAATATAGATTTAGAAATAAAACACCTTTTTTTATAAAAAAAACAAATTATTTAGTACATGGAATCTTGCTTTTGACTCTTCCTTCTTTAAGTTTAATAATTTCTGCTATTTTGGATTTAGGAGTTGGGTTCTACATATTTTTTTTATTAATGTGTATTCCCGGAAGTTATTTGATTATAAAACACTTTAAGTCCCGTTGAATTAAAGTCCTGAACAAACAGTTCGGGACTTTTTCTTGTACAACGCTCCGAACTGTTGCAGAAACCCACATTACATCTACGTGCAAAAAAAACGCTATAATATTACCCTTGCAAGCAAAACAAATCCTCTAATGAAAAAAATACAGCCACAATAATAGGTCATATTTTTTTTATAAAATCAACCGATAGTTCAAAATATTCTCTAGTCTCTTTTTCAACAAAAAAGCCAACGCACTACACGATGGCTAAAAAAAATCAAATCTAAATAAAATTACAGGTTCGGATTATTATCCAGCTCCTTCTGAGGAATACTGAATAACAAATACTTGTTGTTGGGTGCAAAAGGTACCTGTTCCGGGAATGAGAAAACTGTATGTCCTCTTCCGTTCACTGTTTTTACGGTTCCGTCAGGAGTGGTTACCTGAACTTTTATAGGTTGGCCGCTGCCATCTACGAATGGTTTTCTTACCACGGTTCCCTGCGTTCTGATAATATCTGAAAGGGAGAATCCTTCCCCGAAAAGTTCTTTTCTTCTTTCAAGCAGAATTTCCGTGATGACATCAGTCTGAGCAAGAGATCCTGTGTAAGGACTGGCATTTCTGGCCGCTTTCAATTGGTTTAATGCTGTAACCGCATTGGCGACATTTCCGTTTCTGGCTTCAGCTTCAGCTTCGATCAGGTACATTTCTGCGGCTCTCATGAATACGATATCGGCGATAAGTCCGGTTTTAAATTTAAACTTGGAATACCTTAGCAGACCTTCTCTTCCCGGCAGGCCATCCCACTGAAACAGCTGAGACCTGATGTCATTGGTATCAAACAGGTTTTTGAAAAACGGGTCCGCCATAAAACTGTAGTAATAACTTCCCGAAGAAGATACATCCAGAAAATGGAAGGCATAGCTCGCTCCCGACTGTTCCTGAGTTTGTCCGTGACCCCAGATCCATTCACCGTT
Source organism: Chryseobacterium sp. JM1 (assembly GCF_000737715.1). GTDB lineage: Bacteria > Bacteroidota > Bacteroidia > Flavobacteriales > Weeksellaceae > Chryseobacterium. The sequence goes on from NZ_JPRN01000002.1 coordinate 19,738, forward strand.
ATTGATGTCATTGAAACCTTCTTTATATTTTTCAGCAATCATTAACGGATATCCTGTTCTGGCTATTTTAGCCGCTGCCGCCGCTTTGGTCCATTCACCGGTATTCAGGTAGGTTCTCGCTAAAAGTCCGTTGACAACAGCTTTGTTGATCTTGTCTTTATTATTTCTCGTATAATTGGTCAAAAGATTATCTGCTTCCGTAAGATCACTTTTGATCAGAGTATAAATTTCTTCAAGACTCGCTTTTTTCTTCGGTACAGAACTGATTGTTGAGGGTTCCGTGTAAATTGGAGCGGTAAGTGCCGTTTTGTCTTTCAGATAGCTGAACTGGTAAAAACTCGCTAGGTTCAAATAACAGAAAGCACGCAATGCTTTAGCCTGACCTTTAACCTGATCTTTTTTCGCCTGACTTCCTTCTGTCTGGTCAATACGGGCAATCACATTATTCATATTATTGATCGTGGAATAAAGCGTAGTCCATATAAACTGCGGTCGTGAAAGTGTATTATTGATCATCTCGGTAAAAGCATATGCCGACGGAAAACCATACTTATTCGTAAGAACCGCCACATCACTTCCCATCGCATCACTCGTTCTCAAAACGGTTGAATATCCGCTATTCGCGTAGTTTGGTCCGTCATCATTAAGTTTAGCCCAGGCTCCATTAATCACGGTTTCTGCACTTTCCGCTGTTTTAAAAACCTCTGCACCGTTGGCCTGATCGGTAGGAGCCGTTTCCAGCTCGCTTTCACAGCTTGTCAGCGACCATAAAGCAATCACGGCAAAAGATATATATTTTAATTTTTTCATTGTTTCGATTTTAAAAGTTTAAAGAGTCGCCTGAAGACCGAAAGTGATTGTTCTCATCGCCGGATATCTGTAATACGTAGTTCCGTCCAGAGCCTGTTCCGGATCCATTCCTTTATGTTTGTAAAACGTCAGAAGGTTTTCAGCCTGAATATAAATTCTGAATTTCTTAAGTCCCAGTTTTTCAAAATAATCCGAAGGCAGCGTATATCCCAGACTTACATTTTTAAGCCTTGCATAGGTTCCGGAATATAAAAATCTTGAAGAAGAAGCGTTCCAGTTATTTGTTGTGGTGTTCAATGCAGGAACATCCGTATTAGGGTTGTCCGGAGTCCACCTGTTCAGCATTTCTGCACTCCATGCACGTCCTGCAGAACTTCCGCTGGACATTAATGAAGTATAATCCGTATCCAGGATTTTTCCTCCGATACTGAAGGTCAGCAACCCTGAAAAGTCGAAATTTTTATAAGCCACACTTGTGCTGATTCCACCGGTTACTTTAGGCAATGCGGATCCCTGAAGGGTTCTCGTCGCTTTTGAATATTCGGAAGTAGTTCCGTCAACGGTATTTCCATTGGCATCCTGATAGATATACCTCCACAAAGGTTTTCCGTTCGAAGGATCGACTCCTTTCCATTCCTGAAGATAAAAATCATAAACGGAACCTCCTACTTCCATACGTTTTGTGGAAGTTACCACAGCTCCTTTCGGCAGCTTTGTAATTTTGTTCTGTAAAGTACTCAGGTTCACATCCACATTCCACTGGAAATTATCATTCTTGATGGGCGTTGTGAATAAGGAGAATTCAAAACCGGTATTCTGTAATGTTCCGACATTAAAAGGAAAATCACTGATTCCAAGGGATGGCGCAACGGGCATATTAAACAGAAGATCTTGACTTTTACGTTTAAAATATTCTACGTTACCTTTAACCCTGTTATTAAGAATAGCGAATTCTAAACCTACATTTAAATTAAGATTGGTTTCCCATTTCACATCATTGGTCTGTACTTTCTCAAGAACAGTTCCCGGCTCGCCAAGGTTATTATAAAATTTGTATAATTCCTGATAAGCGTAATAAAGCGAAGATCCACTAGGTCTCCTTAGTTTATCATTCCCCTGTCCACCGTAACTTGCACGAAGTGTCAACTGGTTGAAGAAGTTCAGATCTTTAATAAAGTTTTCATTTGATACTTTCCATGAACCTCCAACTGACCAGAATTTACCCCATCGGTTATCCGCAAAGAATCTTGAAGAACCGTCTGCTCTTCCTGAAACGGATAAGAAGTAAGTATTGTTAAAATCATACTCCGCTCTTCCCAGAAAACTCAACAGTGAGAATTTATCACTGTTTCCACTGAAACTTCCCAGCAAAGCGGCTGCATCCGGTTCATAATAATAAGGAAGTGAAAACTGGCTTCTGGAACCTGAAATCGTCTGGTAATCGTATTTATAAAATTCCTGACCTCCTAAAACATTGATGTGATGTTTCCCGAATTTTTTATCATATGTCAGAATATTACTCGTGGTATAAGAAAGCGTTCTGCTGTTCGATCTCGTTACAGAACCACCAATTTCACTTCCTTCCCCGATAAGCGGATTCGAATAATAATGTCCGTTGTAATTCACTAAATCAACAGAAAAGCTGCTCTTAAATTTCAGTTCAGGAAGGAAAGTAAATTCTAAAAATCCTTTTCCGGAGAAGTTATCTTCTTTATTTTCATTTTTATCTAAAGGTAACGTCGCTGCAGCATTTTGATTCTGCAATGCATTCGTTGGTCTGTATTTACCAAAATCATAGATTCTGTTTCCATCGGCGTCAAGCCTGTAGCTTCCATCGGCATTTCTCTCGTAATAAGGGTAGAAAGACGGAACTGCTCTCGCTGCCTGGATGATATTGTCCTGTCTTGAATCTGAAGATGGCGGCGCATTCTGTATACTGTTGGTGTAACTTAAGTTCACCCCTGCATTCAGCCATTTCTTCACTTCAGTATTCACCTTCAGTCTGGTGGCAAATTTTTGAAAACCTGATTCGATGGCAATTCCTTTATCATCCAGATACCCTAATGAAAAGAAATAATTGCTTTTCTCACTGCCTCCGCTTATATCAAAATCCACCTGACTTCTGGATGCTGTTCTTTGAAGAATATCTCTCCAGTCGTCATTCCATAAAGGTTTTGCTCCCGGAAGAAGTTTTCCGTCCGGTCCTACAGGCTGTGGATATCCGGCTCCGTAAGGGTTGATTCCAAGGGCAGTCACAAGGTTGTCACTGGCCATTTGACCTGCCTGTTGCGAAGAAATCTGACCGGATTTGTATCCGTTTCTCAATGCTTCCCAATACAGCTGGAAATACTGATCTGTACTTACCTGCTTATAATCTTTTACCGCTCTGCTGGAAAATCCCTGGCTGATGTTAAAATTCACCCTTGACTCTCCTTTTTTTCCGGATTTCGTTGTAATGATGATGATTCCGTTAGCCCCTCTTGATCCGTATAATGAACTTGCCGTAGCATCTTTTAAAACACTGATGGACTCAATGTCATTGGGGCTGATGGAATTGATATTTCCGTCAAAAGGAATTCCGTCTACCACATACAGAGGATCGCTGGAAGCACTGATAGAGCCAACTCCTCTTATCCTTACAGAAGCGGTAGAACCCGGCTGTCCTGATGCACTTACTGCCTGAACTCCCGGCACCTGCCCTTCCAGAGCTTTTGTAATATTGGTAACCGCTCTGTTATTGATTTTATCGCTGGAGATGGTAGCTACTGAACCGGTATAGCTTGTTCTCTTAGCCTTACCGTAAGCGATCACTACTACTTCATCAATTTCCTTTTCCCTGATCGTATCTTTTTTAGGTTTAGCTTCCTGAGCCTGCACACTCATCATTCCTAAGAAAAATACAGCAACAGATGGAATCCAAACTTTAGAATTAATTAAACTTTTACTAATCATAACCAATTTTATTTATCATATATTAAAATTTAGCCCTTTGCAGAAAAGTCAGCAAAGGGCATCGATAAATACGATTAACCAAATGCTTATTTTTCCTTTATAGGCTGAATGTAACACCTTGCACATGGGCAGGTTGTCAAGATTTCACAGGGTCAGTTCCCTCCATCTTTCTTTATAAGCCGATCGAAATATGTCTGCAAATCTAAAAACAATTAGTCTACAAAACAAGTAGACTTTAAAATTTATTATGAAATATTTTCAAAAATTAACTTAATTATTAATCAAACACCGCTACAGTAAACAGTTACACGATTGCGGAATAACCAAACATGACAAATATCATTACACATAATGTAATTCACCAAAACTGTAAAAAAAAGCGCGAAAATAGAACGAAACTATTTAAATTTATAGAATGAAAGTTTTAATTGTAAACGGCCCCAATCTGAATCTTTTGGGCACAAGAGAACCCGAGATCTACGGCAGTACTTCTATGGAATCATACATGGAAACATTGAGATCTGAATTTACATCTGATGAACTGGACTACTATCAGTCTAATATTGAAGGGGAGATTATTAACAGGCTTCAGGAGGATAATTTTGATGCACTGGTGATTAATCCCGGAGCGTATACGCATTATTCGTATGCTATTGCAGACTGTTTAAAGAATATCAGGAAACCTAAAATCGAGGTTCACATCAGTAATATTTACAAAAGGGAAGAATTCCGTCAGAAATCTGTAACAGCCGCGAATACCGATGCGGTATTATCCGGTTTTGGAATGGATGGATACAGATTGGCTTTATTGAGCTTAAAATAAAAGTTTATTAACCACTGACTACACAGATTTACACGGATGACTGCGTTTTATTTGAAAGAGAAATCAGTTTAATGAAATAAACACTATAGCATTCTAACTGTTTTTTTTAATATTAAGAAATTAAGATCTTAAGAGATTACGTGCTTAAAGAACTTAAAAAATCAATTTATTGATTTCTTCATTTATAACGATAAGCGCATTGCTTAAATCCTTAATGCTTAAATAAGAAATAAACTAAAGTTTATTCAGATTAAGGAAATTAAAACCAATTTTAAACAGACACAGAAAAAGATCATAAAAAAAAGCCTCATCGATGATGAGGCTTTTGTGGTATTAAGTAGTCTGCTGTTGAAGCTGAGGTCCGGAAGCGATTAACTTCCTTCCTTCTTCAGTATCGCAGTACTGTTCAAAGTTTTTGATATATCTTGCGGCAAGATCTTTTGCTTTTTCTTCCCATTCTGCAGCATTGCTGTATGTTTCTCTAGGATCAAGGATACCTTCAGAAACATTTGGAAGCTGAGTTGGAATTTCAAGGTTCATGATTGGAACCTGAGTTTTAGGAGCATTTTCGATAGAACCGTCAATGATGGCATCGATAATCGCTCTTGTATCTTTCAGAGAGATTCTCTTTCCTGTTCCGTTCCAACCTGTATTGACAAGATAAGCTTTAGCTCCGTGCTCCTTCATTTTTCCAATCAGTGTTTTAGAATACATGGTTGGGTGAAGGGTAAGGAAAGCTTCTCCGAATGCAGGAGAGAAAGATGGTTCCGGTTCTGTAATTCCTCTTTCGGTACCTGCCAGTTTGGAAGTATATCCGCAAAGGAAGTGGTACTGAGCCTGGTTTTCATCCAAGATAGAAACCGGAGGCAATACTCCGAATGCATCAGCAGAAAGATAAACGATCTTCTTAGCATGTCCTGCCTTAGATGGAAGAACAATCTTGTTGATATGATAAATTGGGTAAGATACTCTTGTATTTTCAGTGATAGATCCGTCTGTATAGTCAGCAACTCCGTTGTTTACGACTACATTTTCAAGAAGCGCATCTCTTTTGATCGCTCTGAAAATATCCGGTTCTTTCTCTTCAGAAAGGTCAATCACTTTAGCGTAACATCCACCTTCGTAGTTGAATACACCATTGTTGTCCCAACCGTGCTCATCGTCACCGATCAGGAATCTTTTAGGATCTGCAGATAAAGTTGTTTTTCCAGTTCCTGAAAGACCGAAGAAAAGAGCAACATCTCCTTCTTCACCTACGTTTGCAGAACAGTGCATAGAAGCCATTCCCTTCAATGGAAGGTAATAGTTCATCATGGCAAACATTCCTTTTTTCATTTCACCTCCGTACCACGTACCTCCGATGATCTGTAGTTTTTCAGTAAGATTGAACATGATGAAGTTCTCAGAGTTTAATCCCTGAGCTTCCCAGTTCGGGTTCGTAGTTTTAGAACCGTTGATCACTGTGAAATCCGGCTCCCCGAAGTTTTCAAGCTCGTAGTGAGACGGACGGATAAACATATTAGTAACGAAATGCGCCTGCCACGCTACCTCAACGATGAACCTTACTTTTAGCCTGGTATCTGTATTGGTACCACAAAAAGCATCCACTACATAAATTTTCTTAGCCTCAGAAAGCTGGTTCAGCACTAATCCTTTACAAGAATCAAAATTTTCCGCTGTAGTAGGAAGGTTTACTTTCCCATCCCAGAAAATTGTATCTCTTGTAACATCATCCTGAACTATGTATCTGTCTTTAGGTGAACGACCTGTGAAAATTCCAGTTTTTACTGATACTGCACCGGATTCCGTAAGTTCAGCTTGCTCAAAGCCTTGATTATCAGGAGCCACTTCAGCCTGGTATAACTCTTCGTAAGACGGGTTATAGACTACTTCATAATTTCCTTTAATCCCTAATTTTTCTAAATCCTGGATGATTTTAGCGTGTTTCATTTTACTTATATTTTCTATTTCTTTATTGGGTTCAACAAAATTAATATTAATTATTTGTTAAAGGTGGTTTAAATATAATGATATAAGTCAGAATGACAAATAAAAAAAAAGGATTGTAAATTATTGATTATAAATTAATTATATCGGACCATTGAAAAACGGTATTAAAACCTTTTCCCCAAAAATAGTCCTCATAGCCGTCAAATTTAGCACTCATCACAAAATCTCCGCCCCAGGCCCCCAAACTTTTGACAAAAACCGGACAGTCTTTGAAAAATTTCTCTTTAACTGTGGGAATTTCAAGGAATTTCGAAATTTTTTGTTCATGAATCATCATCAGTTCGGAAAAACTTTCCAATTCATTGCATAACAAAACTTTTTTTGTGATATCCGAAAATTCGTCAACGAGTATTTGAGACTTCGGTTTTGACTTGTAAAAGTTGATTCCTTCCCTGCTGTCCTGTTTCTGATTTAAGTGAATAAAGATCAGTTCATTTTTGAACGGAGGATTGAAATCTGCCCTTTCATAAAAGATTTCCGGCTTACTTCTGAACAGGATGGCTGATTTCTCTTTGGCAACGGCAATATCGTACCCGCTTCCGCCTAAACTGATACTGTTTAAATGAAAAGGATCAATAGCTGCCCACTCCGCAAGATTGTTCATCAGCGTTGAACTGCTGCCGAGTCCATAATCTGCAGGAAACTGAAGATTGGTCTTCAGATAATAAGTAGAATTCTTTTTGAATTTAATTTTAGAAAGCTGCTGAACGTTTTGTAAGGTTTTGAGAATAAATTCAGCGCTTGAAGGAATATTGGTTTCCAAGATCTGCCAGTTTTTATAGTCTATGACAGCCTTAAACCATAATTTGTTTTGATGAAAGGCTTCCCAAAAGATCAGGGATTTTCCATCTTCTTTTTCTTCAAAAAAAAACTCTTGTCCAAGCTTGGTAGGTACCGCCAGGACAAGAGCTCCGTCTATCGCGAAATATTCAGAAGTAAGCATAAGCTTTCCCGGTGAAAATATTCCGCTCATATTTTTTATTAAATAGCTGAAGCAACTTCCACAGAAGGATCAATTTTCTTGATCAATCCCTGAAGTGTTTTTCCAGGACCTACTTCTACGAAATTAAACGCTCCGTCTTTGATCATATTCTGAACAGACTGTGTCCATTTTACAGGACCTGTAAGCTGAGCGATCAGGTTTTGTTTGATCTCTTCAGGATTAGTCACTGCTGTAGTGGTGATATTCTGGTATACCGGAATAGTTGCTTTTCTGAATTTTGTATTTTCAATCGCAGCCGCCAGTCTTACCTGTGCAGGTTCCATCAAAGGTGAGTGGAACGCTCCGTTTACCGGAAGTAATAACGCTCTTTTTGCTCCCGCTTCTTTAAGCTTTACGCAAGCTTCTTCTACTGCAGCTGTTTCTCCTGAAATAACCAATTGGCCAGGACAGTTGTAGTTAGCCGGTACCACGATACCGCTGATCTGTGCACAGATTTCTTCAACTTTTGCGTCTTCAAGACCTAAAATTGCAGCCATAGAGCTTGGATTGGCATCACAGGCTTCCTGCATTGCTTTTGCTCTTTCGGATACTAATTTCAGACCGTCGTCAAAGGATAAAACTCCATTGGCAACCAAAGCTGAAAATTCTCCTAAAGAATGTCCTGCAACCATTTCAGCTCCAAGACCGTTCACTGCTTTTAAGGCAGCTACCGAGTGTATAAATATAGAAGGCTGGGTAACCTCTGTTTTCTTAAGATCTCCATCCGTCCCGTTGAACATCAACGAAAGAATATCGAAACCTAAAATTTCATTGGCAGATTCCATTAAGTCCTTAATGTCTTTTCTAGAATCGTACAATTCTTTTCCCATTCCTACGAACTGAGAACCCTGCCCAGGAAATACAAGTGCTTTCATGTAATGAATTAAATATTATGCAAATATAAAGATAATGTTAAAAATATTCCTTTAAAAAGGCATAAATCGGTTAAGGAACTAATCTAATCACGCGGTATCCGGTGTTTACATACGCTCCGTTTGCTTTTGATTTTACAAACTCAAACTTGGTGGCAAGCTGTGTCTGTACTTTGTTCATCTGCTTAAAGATCTCTCCTTTTCTGTTTTCTCTGGTCAGCATATCGTTTACGACATCAAAGCCAACGATGGCATATTTAGGAGGTGTTTTGCAGTATTTGTTTTTATAGGCTGCCAAGATCTCTTTTTCAAAATTACCATCTGCATTGATCTTTCTGTCCATCAGATACACAAGGCTTGCCTGGCTCAGTTCATCTACTTTTTTCTCAAAAGTTGGAGAATAGTACATACTGAAGGCTTTTACACCCTGAACGTCTTTGGAAAGGGCTATCATTTTATTGGCGAAAGCTTCACCGGCAGCATCATTGTCGCTGGCAAGAATAGCAATAACCGGAGCAGACTGCCCAGTCATCATATTCTGATCCAGCTGAATTTCTGCAGGAGAGTTGACGATAATAATGTTTGGATTTTTAACTGCTTTCTCCAGACCGCCTTTGATGTAGCCTGCAATTTCTTTTTTGCTGTCTGCTACCACATAGATTTTCTGATCTGAATATACGCCTTTTACTTCTTCAACAATTTTATCTGCATAAGTCTGGTCATTGGTTTCCACGATGATCAGGTTGCTGTAATTGTACAGTTCCGGAGAGTTAGCGAAAGGTGCCACAACCGGGATTTTCTGATTCTTGGTAAAATCAAGAACATCAATAACGTTTGATTTGAAGAATGGGCCAATGATCAGATCCGTATTTTCAGGATTGATCTGTGCCATTGAGTTTTTAAATGAAGCTTCGTTTCCTGAATCTACAATTTTGATATCCAGTTTCTGCCCGCCTCTTGCATTTCTTTCGATGGCTAATTTAGCTCCGGTAAGGAAATCCAGTGCCATTCCTCTGTACTGAGTTTCGTTGGTACTGTATCCGAAAGGAAGCATTAAAACAACGCTCAATGCATCACCGCTTTTCTTTACATAAGCCGGATCCTGTTTTTTGATCTTCAGGACCATTCCTGATTTCAGCCCTTTTGAAAGATCCGGGTTCAGAGCGATCAGTTCATCAATCGAGATTCCGAATTTATTAACGATGGAGAACACAGTGTCTCCCTGCTGAACGGTGTAGGTTACGTAATCATCATCAGTGGCTGCAGGAGTTGCAGTTGAAGTAGATTTTTCGTTACCTGAATCTATTTTGGTTTTAGGATTTACCGGCTCAGTGACTGAAGTGGTATCCGTTTTTGATTTTTTTACGATAATGGTTTCGCCCGGCTTCAGTCCTTTTTCCTCCAATCCAGGATTTAAGGTATAGAGTTCCTGCTGGCTGATTCCAAACTGTTTTGTAATTCTGTAATAATTATCTTTGGCCTGAATGACATAAGATTCCCCTTCTTTAACTGCTGTTTTAGGAGTCTCAGCATGAGTTTCCACCTGTTTAGGGGTTACGGCTACAGGAGCCGTCTGCTGGTCTCCGCCATATTTCTTGATGCTGTCTAGCGGCAAAGTGATCTCATCTCCTATTTTCATATGGGTATCGAGCTCAGGATTCAGTTTTCTCAGGTCTGCTTCAGAGATACGGTACTGTTTTGTAATTCCGTACACCGTCTGTTTAGGTTGCAGGATAATTTTTCCAACCTGCCCATTTGAATGACTTGGTTTTGCTTTTTCAACCACTGCAGGCTTAGACACCGAAGCGGTCTGTTTTTCAGCTTTCACTGTCACAACATCTCCAATAGCCAGCTTACCGTCTTTGAATTTTGGGTTCAGCTTTAACAATTCATCTACAGTTATCCCGTATTTCTTAGCAATATTGTAAGGATTGTCTCCTTTCACAACGGTGTGCGAGTTCTGGGCAGATACTCCCAAAACCATACATAAACTGGACAAAATAAAAAACCTCTTTATCATACTCGGTAATTATAATTTACAAAAATACTTCTTTAAAATTAAATGGCAACAATTATTAATTTGGATTCTTGAACCATCATTTCTTCCCAACAATTTTCAAGCCATGAATAGCCGTAATCGGAAAAGAATACACTGAAGTTATAGACTCTTTCCTGCCAGGTTTTGGAGGGGTGAACATCTAGAAACAATCTCTCCAGCCTTTCGAGCAATTCACCCTGTTTTATTTTTTCGGCGTGCAGCAAGCGCTTTTTCATTCTTTTAAATGATTTCAGCTGTCTGACTTCTTCTGCCTTCACCATATTTCCGAAAGAAAGTTCGGTAGTTTCTGCTATCGTTTTCAGTTCGGAGAAGCTTTTCTCCAAAAGTATTTCTTTTTCTTCAAGCAATGACAATACACTGCTGTCTTTTAAAATTTTCTGATTGGTAATGGCTGTAAAGTTTCCAAAGAAATCTTCAATACTCAAATCCAATTTTTCAATTTTACCTACTGTTTTTTCTTTAATGAAAAGCATAGAGTTTCTCGGAATCAAAACAGGGAACGGAATATTGACTGCTGCAAAATAATCTTTAAGCTCCAGCCAATACATGATTTCTGCATTTCCTCCGATGTACGCCAAATTAGGAAGTACTTTTTCCTGATACACAGGACGCATCAAAGCATTCGGACTGAATCTTTCGGGATGACTGTCCAGCTCCTGAAGGATTTCTTCCTGCGTAAATTTTTTGTCTGTATCTACTGCAATATATTTTTCACCGTCAAAGTCGATTCTGTCTCTGGTTTCCGAAAGATAGAAAAGGTTGATATCTCTTGGATTCACCTGAACTTTTCCATATTTCTTGGTCAGAAAATCTACTTTTTCTTTTGAGTTTTTCTGTAAACTGAAATAAAGCAATTCGTCTCTGAAAATATCTTTGATCTGGTTTTTAAGCTCTGTGGAGTCGCCATCCATGATCAAAAGCCCAAATTCAGAGAACAGTCTGTTCACTAAGGTTTTGATGGCCTCCGTCAATGTATTTCCTACTTTATACGCTTCCTTCATCATCAGGATCAGCTCTGTCCCGAATACGGAATCTTTAAATTCCTTTTCAAATTCTGAGATGAAAAAAGTATCGCTGATGGTAATTCTTCCCACCGGACCGCCTGACTTTTCATTGATCTCATAATAATTGTTTTCCGTCTTAAAATGATTGATCTCTGCAAAATCATGATCTTCTGATGCCATCCAGTATACCGGAACGAAATTAAAATCCGGAAAGTTTTCCTTCAGATAAGTACAGCTTTTAATGGTCTGTAAAATTTTATAGACAAAGAAAACAGGTCCGGAGAACAGGTTCAGCTGGTGTCCGGTCGTTATGGTAAAGGTATTGGGTTGTCTCAGGTTTTCCAGGTTCTCTTTCTGCTTTGAGGAAAGCGTAAGGTCTGAAAGTTGTTTTTCCAGCACATCAGACAAGATCTGTCTCTGATCCGGTGTAAATGAATTCTGTTTGAGATGGATCTGATCTTTAAAGTGATCTAAAGAAAAGGTATTGTTTTCAAAGCCCTCAATCTTTTGGTTCAGAAAATCTTTTACCAGCTGAGGAATGCTTTCTATATCGTTAAATGATATTTTATTTATTGTTTTCAACTTGGTTTGGCTTTTAGTTGAACAAATACCACACAATTCCGATGTTTAATCTAAAATCATAAACCGGATAATGTGGAAATGCATATGCTTTATTATTGGAGATGAGTGTTCCTATTTGTTGTCCTTCTACGTAGAAAAACATTTTTTTAACCTTCATATTGATATAAAGATCGGCAATAGGCTGTCCTCCGATAGAGAATGAATCTGCACGAGGCAAGATATATTCATTAAGGATCGGGAAGTAATCTCTTGATGCAAATTTTGAGAAATAATAGACTTTCACTCCCATTTGAACCTCGGCCGCATCTTTAAAGGCTTTGCTCTGGAAGAAGAAGTTGGCTCTTCCGATGAAACTTGGCATGGGCAGAAGTTCTTTATTTGTTAATGCATTCTGGAAATGAAGTCTTGTATTAAGATGGAATTTTCCGAAACTGAATGTAGCATCACCTCCAATCTGAGAAATATTCAGTGAGCTGCTGCTCTGTTGCGGAGCTCCGTCTGCATTGAAATACGTGTAGTTGTCTATTCTAAAATAATTAGCGAAAATTTCGGTTTTGAACCATTTTAGATTTACACTTCCTCCGATTTCCGTTACCGTCTGATTTTTCGCGTTTTCCAGATAGTAGTTGTATTTGTTGTAAACGGATGTATTTAAAAGGTAGTTAAATGAAGGGTATGCACTCTGGAAATTTACTTTCGCATTCACGAAATAATCTTTGATTGGCTCAAACTTGATATTGTTGGTAGTTCTAAGATAACTTCCGAACTGGCTTCCATTTGAAAATTCTAAAAATGATTTCAGCTGGAACTTGTCCCAAAGTTTAATCTGCAAGTTTCCAACAGCTCCGATTCTGTTTTCTTTAAGTTCACCCGGAAGCGCTGTTCCATTGACGGTAGCAAGATCTCTCACTCCAAATTTAATCATTTGATAACGTACTCCCCCATCAAGCTTGAATTTTTCATTGTTAAAAACCAAACTTACCGTATTGCTGAAGTTATCTGAATATTTTTTTGTGGTCAGCGGGAAACCGTTCGTCAGTTCTGAAACATTATCATACCAATACGATTCTACACCTCCCTGGTTATAAAAATACTTATTCCCCTGATGAGATAAGGTATGCCTGATGCTGAAAGGAAATTTCTCTGCATTAAATGGCGTAAACTGATGGCTCAGATAATATCTTCTGTATGAATACTGAGAACTTGATGATGCCAGATTAACCTGGGCATTCTGTCTATTTTTGTAATTACTGTCTCCACTTTGGAACAGATCATCTTCTGTGATTCCTCCACTTTCCTGGTTGTTGACGTTCTGATGTAGATAATGGGCAAACAATTCATAATTCCCGCTCTTGGAAGTATAGTGTCCTGAAAACAAAGTATTGTTATTGGACGCTAATGAATTCCTGTAAAACCCCTGAGAACGAAGCCCCATATAGTTGATGGCAAAGTTGAATCTTTTTCCGATATTCTGGGTATACGTAGAATTCAAAGCTGCTCCGTTTTTCATCGCGGTATGATAGACGAAAGTGGCTGTAGGTGTTTTTACATCATAGTACTTCACATCATCGGCACTGATGATCATGTACGATTTGTTGGAAGGCAGCAGAGACAGGTTCTGCTCCGGATTTACTTCATACACCAAAGGATTGAATCCGGCTCCTATATTGGCAACCTGGGCTTTCCCGAAGTTGTCTGTATTATTATATTGTGAATAAATATGCGTTTTGTCAAAAGTCATCACGGTATCAAAAATCTTCTTTTCAGAAAATTGGGTCTGATACAGATAATCATTAATGGTAGGTTTAAAAATTTTCAGGGAATCTTTTTTCCCGTTATCTACAACAAGGGTGTCTTCTTCTTTCTGCGGGCTCTTGATATCTGTTTTATTAACAACTTGAGCCTTCGAGACAAAACCGAAGAAGATTATGATAAAAAGGATGTACTTCATGCGTTTATTTATATTGTTCAAAAGTAACATGAAACCTTAAAGTTCCATTATTGATTTTTGTACAGCAAAAATAAGAAATAAAAGGAAACAAAAACCCCTGCCATTCGCAGGGGTTTATATATGGTGTTTACTTGTTTACAAATTCTACCAGTTTTATCATATCCGGTTCTTTGTTGAAATTGATTTTATTGGATTTCACAAAGGTTTCAAGCTCCTTTTTGTCTATTGAAAAAATTCCTGATGCTTCTGAAACATTCTTTGGAAATTTTGAAAACTTTTTGTCTTTGGCTATCAGATAGAGATCCTTATCTCTTTCGTAGTAATCGTTGGCATCCTGTGTAAAGCCATTGTTACTTTTGGTTCCTGTCATCAGTTCCATTTTTTCTCTTTTATACAAAGAAAATTTTGGACTGTCTACGAGCAATACCAGATACCCTGACTTTGTTTTGCTGTCATATGAATAATTAATAGATTCATATGTTTTTTTCAGTGACGGAAAGCTGACTTTAAGTCCTTCTGTTTTATTGGCGTTGTACAGTTCGTCTCCTATTTTGAATTCCATTTCATCTCGGTAAGCGTTGTATCGCAGATCCTGAACATTTTTACTGTAATCTTTTATCGTTACTTTTTCAAATTTATCGCCATTTACATATGGGGAACCATCAATTTTATGATCCTCTTTACGAACTCTTCCGGGTTTGCTGTAGAAGCCGTCTGGTGTAGTTACTACATTAAGGATATCGGTTTCCTGGGAAAAAAGGCTTTGTGATACGAGTATTCCAGTAATAAAAAGTATTTTTTTCATATTAATATTGGTCTTAAGATTAAAAAAGCCGCTTAGAGCGGCTTTTTTATTATTTAGTTTATCTATTATTAAGCACCAAACCCAGGGTTAGGCGTTACCAATGTTCCAGGAACGTTAATTTCGTTTCTAGGAATAGGGAATGTTAATAATGGGTTTCCTACATTTCTTACAGTACCAGCAGCACCGCTAGAGCTTCTTTGAATAACCGGTTGATTTCTTCTTAATAAATCCCAATATCCAAATCCTTCTCCTACAAGTTCTTTCTGTCTTTCAGTATAAACATTGTCTAATGTAAGTGTCACTGCAGGTGCTAAAGCTCCTGTAGCTCTTCCACGTCTAGCCTGAATCAAGTTGTAATAACCTATTGCAGTTGCAGGAGTTCCTCCAGCCTGAAGTTCAGCTTCAGCACCGTTTAATAATACTTCTTCGTATCTCACAACGTGAATATTGTCAAAACTGTTTACATATTTACCGTTAAGAACGTTTGCTGTTGAAATCACGGTTCCTCTCACGTCATCTGCAATATAAGAAAGTCTTAAAGCAGGAACAACTTTCATGTTTCCGTATCCGTTTGGAGCAAGGTTTAATTTATTAGAAGTAGACGTTGTTCCCAAGTCATTAGTAGAACCAACTACAACTTCAAAAATTGAATTCACAGCAGAGTTTGCTTTTGAGAAACTAGAAGAAAAATCAGCTGCAGGAACAACAGAATATCTGCCTGAAGCAACAATTTCAGCAACCAGCGTTCTCACTTTAGCGTAATCACCTTTGTATAGATAGTATCTGGTCATTAATGCCTTCACACCAAACTGGTTAATTTCTGCTCTATTCGTATGTATACTGGTTGTTGGAGTTCCCATTAAGGAAAGTGCCTTATCAAAATCCGCTTCGATCTGAGCTCTTGTTTCTGCTACAGTAGAACGGGCTTGTTTAGCTTCTGCGTTGAAAACTGTAGGAACCACTACTCCTGTAGTACCTCCAGCATACTCCTGTCCAAACATTCTCAATAAGTCAAATAAAGCTAAAGCTCTTGAAGCATAAGACTGCCCCATTAAGTAGTTAGCTCTTGCCTGAATCACAGCAGGATCCTGAGACTGCTTCCATGTTAACTGTCCTGAAGGCACATTATTAATTACAATATTAGCCTTTGCAATCACTTTATACATTTCTGCATACGGTCCGGAAGAATACTGATCTGCTGCTGTCATAGAATAGGAAGCAACGGTCTGGTAATAACCTGCACCATTAGCAAAGTCAGAATACATATTATTACTTCTCAATTCTCCGATCATTGTGAAATCACATCCATAGTAAGAAGCATTTCTCATAGACAAATACTGTCCTTTAACAAAAGCATCTAATTCTTCAATGGTATTTAATGGTGACTGTTGAACCTGCTGAAAGAATTCAGTTTCAATGAAGTCATCACTACATGACGTTAATGTTGCAGTTGATATAACTGCTAACATTCCATATTTTAAAATATATTTTTTCATTTTTTACTAATTAAAATTGAATATTAAACCCTAGTGAATAAGTTTTTTGAACCGGCAAGTTAAGGTTATTGGTTGAGTTCAAGTTGTTTTCAGGGTCAAACTTAAGGTTCTTATCATAACGGTGTGTCAGGATATTGTTCCCTTGAGCATATACTTCAAAACCTTGAAGCCCTGTTCCTTTTAACATCTTAGCATCAAATTTATATCCAACTCTGATGTTGCTTAGTCTTAAATAATCTGTTTTCGCCAAGAACCTTGTTGAAGTTCTGTTTGAGTTCGTTGCGTTATTATATATCGGTCTTGGATTCGCAGCGTTTGGATTGGAAGGAGTCCAGAAATCAAGTGCATCTGTAGAACCAGGATAAGAATAAGTATACTGACCATCAGACTGAGTATAAGATCCCCAATCGTTTAGTACTCTACCACCAAATCCGAATGTTCCTAAAGCAGATAGCGTAAAGTTTTTGTATGCTACATTAAGGTTTACCCCTCCAAATACATTTGAATAAGATCTTCCCTGTACGGCAAGTGCTGCATCTGCATATTTGTTGGTAGTTTCTCCATCCATACCGTTTTTATACCATAATGGATCTCCGTTTGTAGGATCTACTCCTGCCCATTTTCTGATATAGAAAGTACCGATTCCTTCACCTTCTCTAAGGATAGTAGCGCCTGAAATCACGTCCTGACCACCATATAGTGATGTAATTTCGTTTTTCAGGGTACTTAAGTTACCACCAATGCTAAGGCTGAAATCGTCTTTTCTGATTACATCATAGTTCACAGTAAATTCAAATCCTTTGTTTACCAATGATCCTACGTTGATATCTTTGAAAGGATATGTTGGAGTAGTTTCAGCAGGTAATCCCTGAGATAACTGTAAAGGCACACTGAATACTAAGTCTTCAGTCTTCTTGTTATAATATTCAGCCGTAACGGTAAGTCTGTTTTTGAAGAAGCCCATATCAAGACCAAAACTCAAAGGTTTTACAGTTTCCCATTTTAGCTCACGGTTAAAAGTATATCTTGGAGCTCCGGCAGGCTGGTCATTATAGTTTCCTGTATACTGGAATAAAGAGTAAGGAATACTGGTAATACTATTACCTACTTTACCATAAGATCCTCTGAATTTAAATTGAGAAATTTTGTCCCAGTCTTTAACAAACTGCAGTCTTGCCAAATCAACTCCGGCACCTACTGAATAGAAAGTTCCCCATTTCTGCCCCGGTGTAAAGTTTGATAATGCATCTCTTCTAACGGAAGCATCAATTAAGATCAATTTATCATAGTCATAGTTCAATACACCGGCATAACCGTTTCTTGAACTTACAGATCTATCACCTGTTGCATAGATCGGCTTAATGAAGTTACTTAATGTTTCAAGGTTTGGAGAACCTACGTTCACGCCTTGTCCTGCAACAGCTCTGTAATTTCTTTGGTAAGCTTCCTGAATAGCCGAGATATTGAATCTGTTTTTGTCTCCTAACTTAAAGTTATAGTTAACAATGTTCTGTAAGTTCCAGTTGAAGTATCTTGCAGTAGTTTCAGTTTTTCTACCATTTACCTGGTATCCGTCACCATGAACCGGGTTATAATACGTATCATTTTCGATGTTGTTATATTCAGCTCCGAAAACTACTCTGTATGATAAGTTCTTTAAGATCTGATATTCTCCATATACGTTACCGAATACTCTTGCCGTAGAAGCTCTGAAGTAGTTATTATCCTGTACATAACCAGAGTTGAATAAGTTGTTACTTAATCTTCCGCTGTTACCCAGGTAATAAGTTCCGTCCGGATTGTAAGCCTGGTCTGTAGGTCTTGCAAATAATTCAAATAAGATTGGGTTTGCAAATCCACCTCCGTTTGGAAGGGTATTGATTCTACTGTATGAAAGCTGAACATCTGTACCAAACTTGAATTTATCTGTAGCTTTAACGTCTACTTTTGTGGTAAAACCTAAACGTTTGAAGTCAGATCCTTTCAATTCACTTTCCTGAAGGAAATAGTTAGCAGAGTTATAATAAGTAATTTTATCATTTCCACCGCTGATAGATGCATTTACTGAATTCTGATACCCGCTTCTGCTGGTTACATCTCTCCAGTTTGTATTATTAGTTGTAGTAAATATCTGCTTTGGTGCAGCTCCGTATAAACCAGCTATCATATCTGCATATACCCCCTCAGGAGTTGTTGTAGGATCTGCATTAGCAAAAGCATAAGATAATATATGTCTATACTGCTCTGTATTTAAGCCTTTCATTCCTTCAATAGCACGGGAGTTTGTCCCCGATTCGAAGTTTAATGAAATTTTTGGTTTACCTTTTTTTCCTGATTTTGTGGTAATCACAATTACCCCAGCACCTGCATCCGCTCCATATACTGCTGTTGAAGCAGCATCCTTAAGAACTGTTACACTTTCAATATCATCACTGTTAAGGTTGGCAAGGATGTTTGCAGTAGTAGCTCCACTTGTTAAATCCCCACTCTGTACTCTAATACCGTCAACCACATAAATAGGGTTCACACCACCATTTACAGAAGTGATACCTCTTACACGAACTGATGCAAAACCTCCAGGCTGCCCGGAAGCATTACCTGTCTGAACACCAGAAACCCTACCTTGAAGCATTTTATCAACTGACGCTACAGGAACATCCTTGATTGCGTCACTCTTCATTGTACCTACAGATCCGGTTAATTCCTGCACTGTCTTCTTTTGTCCGAATCCAACCATTACTACTTCTTCAATCTCTGTAGTAGCTGTGTCTTTTTTCGTCTTTTGCGCAGAAGCAACTTGTCCTAAGAAGAACAATGCCCCAACACTTAATACACGTAGTTTAACATTCATATTAACAAATTTTAATATATTTAATTCGCAAATATGTTAATAAATATTAACATCCACAAGTATTACACTTCTGTAAGCAGATTGTTTTTTTTATATATTGTTTTTAACGATTCCGTGAAATAATAAAGATTAAGCAATAATATCCAGCTTTATTTGTATAAATATTTTTTTTTCACTATAGTTATTTTTTTTAACAAATTATTGTCACTATTAAGAATATTATTTAGAATCAATATAAATTAAATTAAAATGTTTTTTAACATTAAATTGATACTATAAAAAAGTGGTTCTCATGTATTTATCACTAATCCGTCATTATTCTAATTTCTTTTGTACAATTGGTTTTCTATCATCTTATTCCTGATATCTGCCTTCAATATAAGTACAGATCATTTAGATTTGCCCCAACATACGGTTTGTTTCGGAAAACATTTATTATAGGTTGTTTCTTTAAAAAAAACCTGTCCCCTTTCAGTTGAGTCATTTTGCTTATCAGTTTCTCATATTTTAACATTTAAGTTGCAGAAATTAATCACTCATTATTGTCTCAAATTATCAATATCAAAAACAAGATATAGTATTGATAAAAATTAAATAAATAACAGGAAACAAAAAAACCACCTTCCTAAGAAAGTGGTTTTATATTTATAGTTAGAAAACTGTTATTTCAGCTTCTTCTTAACGGCTACCTGTTCGTAAACTTCAAGAATATCTCCAACTTCAATATCGTTGTATCCCTTCAGGTTCAGACCACATTCGTAACCTTTTGTTACTTCTCTTACGTCATCTTTGAAACGCTTCAAGCTTTCCAGCTCTCCGTCGAATTTCACGATACCGTCTCTCAGTACTCTTACTTTAGAGCTTCTCGTTACTTTTCCTGAAAGAACCATACAACCTGCGATTGTACCAACTTTAGAGATTTTGAATACTTCTCTGATCTCAACGTTACCCATTACCTGTTCTTTGATTTCCGGAGAAAGCATACCTTCCATGGCTTCTTTCACCTCATCAATTGCAGCATAAATTACTGAGTATGTTCTGATCTCGATTTCTTCTTTATCTGCTAATTCTTTAGCATTGGCACCAGCTCTTACGTTAAATCCGATGATAATGGCATCAGAAGCAGTTGCTAAGTTAACGTCAGATTCAGTGATCTGTCCAACTCCTTTGTGAAGGATGTTCACATTGATCTCTGCTGTAGACAATCTCTGTAACTGGTCAGACAATGCTTCTACTGAACCATCCACGTCACCTTTAAGGATAATATTCAATTCTTTGAATTCTCCTAAGGCAATTCTTCTTCCAAGTTCTTCAAGCGTAGTATGCTTCTTAGTTCTGATAGAAAGTTCTCTCTGTAACTGCTCTCTCTTGTTGGCAATAGTTTTAGCCTCACTTTCATCTGCATATACTTTGAACTTATCACCTGCTGTAGGTGCCCCATCTAAACCTAGAATAGTAACAGGAATTGAAGGACCGGCTTCTTTAAGGTTTCTACCTCTTTCATCAAGCATTGCTTTTACCTTACCGTGGTTCTTACCGGCAACTACATAGTCTCCTACTCTTAAAGTTCCTGTCTGTACCAACATGGTCGCTACATATCCTCTTCCTTTATCTAATGAAGCTTCAATCACAACACCCTGAGCGGCTCTATCCGGATTAGCTTTAAGATCAAGCATCTCTGCCTGAAGTAATACCTTCTCCAATAGAACATCCATATTGTTACCAAACTTCGCAGAAATTTCCTGCGCCTGAACGTTTCCACCCCACTCTTCTACAAGGATATTCATCCCGGAAAGCTGCTGACGGATATTATCAGGATTAGCACTTGGTCTGTCCACTTTGTTCAATGCAATGATCATTGGTACTCCTGCAGCCTGTGCGTGAGAAATTGCTTCTCTCGTTTGTGGCATTACATCATCATCCGCTGCAATTACAATAATGGCAATATCGGTGATCTGAGCACCTCTGGCTCTCATCGCGGTAAACGCTTCGTGACCCGGTGTATCTAAGAATGTAATTCTCTGTCCGTTTTCTAATTTTACGTTGTATGCTCCAATGTGCTGTGTAATACCTCCTGATTCACCAGCGATAACGTTGGTCTTTCTGATGTAGTCAAGTAGGGACGTTTTACCGTGGTCAACGTGACCCATTACGGTTACAATTGGTGCTCTGGAAGAAAGATCTTCCTCAGTATCCATATCTTCTTCAGACTCTACTTCTTCTAAGTCAGCATCTGAGAATTCAATTTTGAAACCAAATTCATCAGCTACCAATAATAAGGTATCCGCTTCCAGTCTTTGGTTCATGGTTACCATTACTCCAAGGGAGAAACAAGCAGAGATAACTTCTGTAGGAGAAACGTTCATTAAACTTGCCAATTCACCTACTGTGATGAATTCGGTTACTTTTAATGTTCTGTCCTGAGCATCAATCTCCTGCTGACGTTCGTCCTGTTCTCTACGGTACGTTCTCTTATCTTTTCTGTGTTTAGCAGATTTAGATTTACCTCCTTTGTTGGTTAGTTTTTCAAGAGTTTCCTTGATCTGGTTTTTAACCTGCTCGTCGGTAAGCTCAACAGGCATGGTTCTTTGCCCTGGTCTGTTGTTGTTTCCTCCGCCTGGACCTTTCTTGAATCCGCCTCCCTGACCTGGTGGACGATTTCCCTGGTTATTTCCAAAACGGTTTCCTCCTGGGCCTCCCTGTCCTGGTGGACGGTTACCTCCCGGGCCACCTTGTCCTGGCGGACGGTTTCCTCCTGGGCCTCCCTGACCTTGAGGACGGTTGTTACCCTGACCTCCCTGGTTATTGTTATTATTTCCTGAGTTTTGATTATTCCCCTGGCCTTGTTGATTCGGGCCTCCCGGTTTTTCAATTCTCTTTCTTTTCTTTTTAGCGCCTGAACCAGGTTTTGGTGCAAATTGCGTTAAGTCTATCTTTTCACCTACGATCTTAGGACCATCAAGTTTCTGATAAACGGTTTCTATTTTCTGAGGTTCCTGAGATTCAGGCTCAGCTGGTTTTTGAGGCTCTGCTTTCTTTTCAGCAGCAGGCTCTGGCTGCTTTGGAGTTTCTTTCACAGGTTCTGCCGGTTTTTCCTCTTCTTTTTTCTCCTCCATTTTGGGTTTATCTTTTTTTACAGGTCTATTTCTAGATTCTATTTGGGACAGATCAATTTTATCCAGAACTTTGAATTCCTGCTTTTCAGGAGCAGCTTTTACTTCCGGTTCAGCCACAACTTCTTCTTTCTTCTTTTCTTCTACCGGTGCTGCCACAGGTACAGGTGCTGCTACGGGTGCAACAGGCACTTCTTCCACTTCAGGGGCTTTAGGTTCAAGATCTATTTTACCTAAAATCTTAGTTTCTGGTTTGTTTGCTTTAGCTCTTATTACTTCAGGGGTTTTCTTTTCCTCAATTTCCAGTTTTTCTTCCGGAACTTTGGTGATCACCACCTCATGGGAAGCTTTTCTTTGTTCACCGTCTTTGGCAAACTCAGCCTCCAATGCAGAATATGCCGCTTCTTCTAATTGAGCGTTAGGATTGTTTTCAACCTCGAAATCCTTTGACTGTAAAAATTCTACTAATCTGGACATCGAAATGTTGAATTCCTTAACCGCTTTATTTAATCTTATTTTTGGCATCTATATTATTTACTATTTTTTTTAATTCTTAAAATTAAAGTATTTCTTTTTTACTGTTTATTAAAATTTATTTAAAAATCTTAATCTTCAAATTCTTCTCTTAGAATACGTTTAACATCTTCAATAGTTTCCTCTTCAAGATCCACCATATTTAAAAGACTTTCTGTATCCTTATCCAGTACTGATTTCGCAGTAGTAAGACCTACTTTCTTAAATTCATCCAAAATCCACTGCTCGATGTCATCGTTAAATTCTCTCAAATCAACGTCGTCATCCTCGCTAGCTTCTCTATATACATCAATTTCATATCCTGTCAACCAAGAAGCCAGTCTGATATTCTGACCTTGTTTCCCGATTACTTTAGAAATCTCTTCAACTGGTGTATAAACTAAAGCATAGTTTGAATCCTCGTTGATGTCAATTTTGTTGATGGTAACATTTCCTAAAGCTCTCTTTACCAAAATTTCAGCGTTTTTAGACCACTGAATAACATCGATGTTTTCATTTCTCAACTCTCTTACCACTCCGTGAATTCTTGATCCCTTCACACCCACACAGGCTCCTACAGGATCTATTCTGTCATCGTAAGCATCTACTGCAATCTTCGCCTTCTCACCAGGAATTCTTACTACTTTTTTAAGCATAATCGTTCCGTCCTGGATTTCAGGAATTTCCAGCTCTAATAACTTCTCTAAGAATTTAGGTGCAGTTCTGGAAATAATAATCTGTGGTTTTGAACCTTTAAAATCTACTGTTTCAACAATAGCTCTGATATTTTCGCCCTTTTTAAAGAAGTCGGACGGGATCTGGTTTTCTTTTGGCAAAATGAATTCATTCCCTTCATCATCCAATAGGATCACGTGCTTGTGACGGATGTGGTGAATTTCTCCAATTACAATCTCCCCGATCTTGTCTCTGAACTGCTCATAAAGCATTGCATTATTATGCTCCTGAAGTTTTGTAGCCAGGATCTGCTTTAAGGTAAGGATATTTCTTCTTCCCAATTGGGCAACAGGAATTTCCATGGTAAAATCTTCACCCACTTCAAAAGTAGGGTCAATTTTTTTAGCTTCAGAAAGTTCGATTTCCAGATCATCATCTTCAGACATCTCGTCCTCTACAATCGTTTTATTTAAAAATATCTGAAAATCTCCTTTATCAGGGTTCACAATTACATCAAAATGATCATCTGAATCAAATCTTTTTCTCAAAAGGGTCTTCAGTGAATCTTCAATAATTGCCATAAGATCAATCTTACTGATCCCTTTTTCGTCTTTAAAATCACCAAAGGATTCAATCAACGCTATATTATCCATCTATTCTTTTTTCTTTTAAAATTTAATTACTACTAACGCTTTTTTTATCTCAGAGTAAGGAATTTCTTTTTCCTCCTCCACATCCACTTTCCCTTTTCCGACTTCTTTCGGTTTTCGGTAGCGTAAAATAAGTGTGATCTTCTCATCATCTACTTTGGCCAGTTCACCTTCTATTTTGGTAGCATCATTCAGCAATACCTCGATCTCTCTTCCAAAATTTTTCTTGAACTGTCTGGGAGCCGAAAGTGGCTCGCTCAGTCCGGCAGACATTACCTGAAGGCTGAAGTCATGCTCTTCACGGTCCATATTAAACTCTATCGCACGGCTTGCATCAAGGCAATCCTGAAGAGTCACTCCATTATCACCATCCAGGATTACAGTAATGTCATCTCCTGTAGAAAATTTAAGATCCACAAGAAACAAATCCTCCCTGCTATCAAGGAATTCGTTTAATAATTCTTCAATTCTTTTTCTAAACTCCATACATTAAATATCTTGATTTACCAGTACGAAAAAAGGCTTTCTTCCGAAGCCTTCCCATTTTTTCCTGTAAATCCACTGCAAATATACGCATTTTTTCTAAAAAAGCAAAATCTACTTAGTTATCAAGTAAATACCTTACAATTTTTCGTTAAAGTTACGGAATATGGGTTGGAGAGTTGGAGCGTCAGAGAGTTTCAGGGTTTCGGGATTCGGGGTGTGGGTTTATGTGTTTGAGAGTTTAAGAGTTTGAGAGTAAAGGGTTTTTGAGGTTGGCATAAGGAATTCGCAGTACAGAATACTAGTTGAAGCGTTGGAGGGTTTGATTGTTCTCAAATAATCATCTTAACCTAAACCTGAATCTCTGCCTCAGCCTTATCCTGAAATCTATCCAAAATTTACCATTCACTTGCGAAGCAAAATTCACCCTTCACCTTTTTTAAATCTCAATCTCACGTTAAAGTAAATTAAACAAGCAGGTGAAAGTATTTTTATTATTTTTGTCTTAAAATTTAAAAACAGACATTTTGAATATAACAATTGTAGGAACGGGTTATGTAGGGCTGGTTACAGGTACTACCCTGGCAGAACTTGGCAATTCAGTATACTGTGTTGACATTGATGAAAAAAAAGTAGAAGGTATGAAAAACGGCGTAGTTCCCATCTATGAGCCGAACCTTGAAGAGATGTTCTTAAGAAACATTCAATCCGAGAGATTATTTTTCACCACCAATCTGAAAGAAGCTTTAGACAAAAGTGAAGTGATCTATCTGGCACTGCCTACACCCCCGGGTGAAGACGGTTCCGCAGATCTTTCCTATGTCATTCAGGTAGCCAACCATATTGGAGAAATGATGACTGAATATAAGGTCATCGTCAATAAAAGTACCGTTCCCGTAGGTACTGCTGACAAAGTAAGAGAAGTGATTGCCTCTAAAACAGACATCCCTTTTGATGTGGTTTCCAATCCGGAATTCTTAAGAGAAGGTTTTGCGGTGGAAGATTCCATGAATCCTTCAAGAGTGGTGGTAGGTGCCAGTTCAGAGAAAGCACAGAATATTATGGCTAAAATTTATCAGCCATTTACCAATACCGGAATCCCGATCATCTTTATGGATGAGAAATCATCCGAACTTACAAAATATGCAGCCAATTCATTCCTTGCCGTAAAGATTACGTTTATGAATGAGATCGCCAATTACTGTGAAAAAGTAGGCGCAGACGTAGACAAAGTAAGACTTGGAATGGGTAGCGATGACAGAATCGGGCACCGATTTTTATTCCCTGGAATCGGGTATGGTGGAAGCTGTTTCCCGAAAGATGTAAAAGCGCTTATCAAATCCGGAATTCAGGAGGATTTCAATTTCCAGATCCTTGAAGCGACAGAAAAAGTAAATACCACTCAGAAAGTAATTCTGGTTTCAGAGATTGAGAAATACTTCGGAGGAGACATCAAAGGCAAGAAGATTGCGATGTGGGGCCTTGCTTTTAAAGCCAACACAGATGACATCCGTGAAGCATCATCTTTGGACAATATCGCTTTGTTATTGGAGAAAGGCGCAGAAATTGCTGCCTATGACGCGGTAGCAGAAAGTAATGTGCAGAAACTTCTTGGTGACAAAATACAGTACGCCAAAGGAATGTATGATGCCCTTGAAGGTGCAGATGCTCTATTCATCGCTACAGAATGGCCTGAGTTTAAAAATCCTAATTTTGAACTGATGGCTAAGAAAATGAAAAACAAAGTCATTTTTGACGGAAGAAATATGTATCCACTGGAAATCCCTGAACAGAATGGATTCCATTATAAAAGTATAGGTAGAAAGACCATAGAAAATAAATAGATGAAAAATATAATTATTACCGGGGGAGCTGGATTTATAGGTTCTCATGTCGTTAGAGAATTCGTGAAAAACAATCCGGATGCTACGATCATTAATCTTGACGCCCTTACTTACGCAGGAAATCTGGAAAACCTGAAGGACATTGAAAATGAGCCTAATTATGTTTTCGAAAAAGCAGATATTACAAAACCGGAAGAACTGAGAAAGATCTTCGAAAAATATAATCCTGATGCCATCGTGCATCTGGCGGCAGAAAGCCACGTAGACAGAAGTATTACCGATCCGATGGCATTCATCAATACCAATGTCAACGGAACGGCCAATCTTCTTAATTTATGTAAAGAATTCTGGACCCTGAATCCAGATCACACCCACGGAAGGTTCCCGGACGAAAAAAGAACTCATTTATTCTACCACGTTTCTACAGACGAAGTGTACGGAAGTCTTGGTGAAACCGGATTCTTCCTGGAAACAACGGCTTACGATCCGCAATCTCCATATTCCGCCTCAAAAGCAGCTTCAGACCACCTGGTGAGAGCATACGGAAACACTTACGGAATGCCATTCATCGTATCTAACTGTTCCAACAACTACGGTCCGAACCATTTCCCTGAGAAACTGATCCCGCTTTGCATTTCAAATATCATCAACGAAAGACCATTACCCATTTACGGTGACGGAAAATATACCCGGGACTGGCTGTATGTAATAGACCACGCCAGAGCAATCCACCAGATTTTCAATGAAGCTAAAACCGGAGAAACATACAACATCGGAGGTTTCAACGAGTGGCAGAATATTGATCTTGTGAAAGAACTGATCAAACAGATGGATGCTAAACTCGGGAAACCGGAAGGCTATTCTGAAAAACTGATCACCTTCGTAAAAGACAGACCGGGACACGACAAGCGCTATGCTATCGATGCTGACAAGCTGAATAAAAACTTAGGCTGGAAACCGTCTGTAACTTTCGAGGAAGGCCTGGGTAAAACCATCGACTGGTATCTTGAGAACAAAGAATGGCTTGAGAATGTCACCAGTGGAGACTACCAGAAGTATTACGAAAAACAGTATGACTAAACCCATCATGAAGTCAATTATTCTTTTGTTTTCCCTTGTGATTTCTTCTCTGGCAGGAGCTCAGACTCTCCTTCCACCTTCGGCTATGGCCAATGTAGCCCAAAAACGTCTTATCGACGAATTTATAAAAGTTTCACATTACAAGGAAGCACTGATCAATTATGCCAAAGAATATATTGAACTTAAAATGTTTGATTATAATGTAGATCCTCCCAAGGAACTACTGACTAAAGATCAGGCCAGAAGCATCATTAAGAATTTTGATTTTGACGGCTTTAAAGTTTCAATGTACAGTTCGTTTTCTTTAATCCCGGAAGAAAACTTAAAAGAACTGATTCAATTTCATAAGACGATCGGAGGCAGTCTGTCCAGAGGAAACTCTACTCTTTTAATGACTCCGACTATTGATCTTAATATCAAAAATCAAATAGATTACGCCATAGAAAACATAAAAAAATAACCGATGAAAGGAATTATATTGGCCGGAGGATCCGGAACAAGACTTTACCCTCTTACAATCGCCGTAAGCAAGCAGCTGATGCCTGTTTACGACAAACCTATGATCTACTACCCTCTTTCGACACTGCTTCTGGCAGGAATCAAAGACATCCTGATCATCACAACACCCCACGACCAGCCTGGATTCATCAAACTTTTAGGTGACGGTTCACAAATCGGATGTAACATCGAGTATGTGGTACAGCCAAGCCCGGACGGACTGGCGCAGGCCTTTATTTTAGGAGATGCCTTTATTGGCAGCGATCCCGTTGCATTAGTCCTAGGAGATAATATTTTCTATGGCTCCGAAATGGGGACCTTACTGAAAAACAAAACCAATCCGGATGGCGGAGTTGTTTTCGCTTATCACGTTTCAGACCCGGAACGATATGGTGTTGTAGAATTTGATGATGATTTTAAAGCCGTTTCCATTGAAGAGAAACCTTTAAAACCGAAATCGAATTATGCGGTTCCAGGACTTTATTTTTATGACAATGAAGTCGTGAATATTGCCAAGAACATCCAGCCTTCTGCAAGAGGAGAACTTGAAATTACGGATGTCAACAACGTTTATTTAAGCAAAGGAAAACTTGAAGTAGGCGTTCTGGACAGAGGCACAGCGTGGCTTGATACAGGAACTTTTGATTCTCTGAATGACGCTTCCGAATTTGTAAGTGTTATCGAAAAAAGACAGGGCTTTAAGATTGGATGTATTGAGGAAATTGCGTTCAGAAATAAATTCATCAACGAAGAAAAACTTCTTGAAACGGCAGAAAAATACGGTAAAAGCGGCTACGGTGAATACCTGAAGCAGCTTGTAAAAAAGTAATCATATATTAATGTAAATGATATAACTATTGGCTTTCGTGCCAATAGTTTTTTTAATATAAAACCATCTGGTCCTTTTCCTCAACCTGAAGTATATAATTGGATGCAGATTTTTATTTGCAGTTACATAATAATAACAGGCTTCTTTCCGATAGTAATTTTATAATTAACTTTGAGGACTTTAAAGAACTATTTAGAAACATTAATGGAATACAATAAACCACAAATCATCACATTCGATAAGATAGGATCATCACAGCTGGGGTATATCACCATAGCAGAAACCCAGAAAAATGTTCCTTTTGAGATACAGCGTGTCTACTGGACCTACTACACGCCTCATGATGTAACAAGAGGCGGACATGCCCATAAAGAACTGCAGCAGATCATATTTGCTGTCTCAGGAACCATTATCTTTAATACGGAAGACAAAGACGGTAATAAAGAAACTTTCACCCTGGATCATCCTACAAAAGGTTTATATATTCCTAAACTGGTATGGAGAGACATTCAGTTTTCCCACAATGCGGTATTGCTTTGTCTGGCGTCTGAAATATATGATGAGGAAGACTATTTCAGAGATTTTGAAAGTTTTAAAGAAGCAATCGACAAAAAATAAATTTTCACCATTGAATTTTCTTTGGTGATGAAGGTATTAATATAAATAACAAAAGATGATAATTGAATACAAAGGAATTAAACTGAGATTCGTTGAAACCGATGATGCTTCATTTATAGTATCGATCAGAAATAATGAAAAAAAGTCCAGGTTTATTTCAAAAACTTCTCCTGATGTAGACGCCCAAAAGCAATGGATACAAAGCTATAAAGAACGGGAACAGCAACAGAAAGAATATTATTTTATTGCCTTTGATGAAAACAATGAAGACTTTGCCACGTACAGAGTTTACAAAATAGATTCCGGACTTCCTGAAATAGGAAGCTGGGTTTCCAAACCTGAGTATTCGAACGTCAAAAACTCAGTAAAAGTGGATATGGCTGTCAAAGATTTCGTTCTGAACGAATTGAATTTCGACACCATTCAGTTTGAGGTAAGAAAACAGAATACATCCGTAAACAGCTATCACAAAATGTTTAAGCCCGAGCTCATCAGAAGCGACGAGGAAAACAACTATTATCTATTAACAAAAGACACCTTTAATTCGGTACTTCCGGATATTCTCAAAAAATTTAAAATATAAGCTTATGTCAATCAATGAATTTATCAAAAATTTTCAGGGTCAACTTGAAAACACGGATACGGTAGTAGAACCTGAAACTGCATACAGCCAGGAAAGCTACTGGGATTCACTTACCGCTATGGTGATCAAAGTAATGATCGAAGATGAATATGGTGTAGATATCGAGCCGGAGCAGATTACTTCGTTCAAAGATATCAACGAACTTTATTCTTTTATTGTTGAGAAAAAACAGTAAATATTAAACAATGGCTTTTATAAAACATATTTCAACCTACATTCCTGAGAACGTTATTTCCAATGAGGAGATTTCAAAAAAGTTTCCGGACTGGGAAAGTGACAAGATTCTTGAAAAAATAGGGATCAGAAACAGGAATATTACCGGAGAAGATGAGTTTACATCAGATATTGCTGTAAAAGCACTCAATAAACTCGTTGAAGAATATCAGATCGATAAATCTACGATAGATTATCTGATCGTCTGTACCCAAAGTCCTGATTACTTCCTTCCTGCAACAGCCTGCCTCGTTCAGTCGCAAGCCGGTTTAAATACCAGTTGCGGAGCTATAGATATCAATCAGGGATGTTCGGGCTATATTTATGGATTATCTCTGGCCAATGCCCTTATTGATTCTAAAATGATGAAGAATGTTGTTTTGATCACAGCGGAAACGTATTCAAAACATATTCACGAGAACGATAAAGGAAACATCAGTCTTTTCGGAGATGCCGCAGCGGCAACGCTGATCTCTGAAGACGGTGATTATGAAATCCTGAAGTTTTCTGTAGGTACAGACGGAGAAGGCGCGAAAAACCTTATCGTTAAAAACGGTGCTGTAAGAAATAAAAAAACAGACAGTACAGAAGACAAAGACAACTATCTTCATATGAACGGTCCGAAAATTTTTGATTTCACCTCAAAAGCAATTCCCGGACTTGTAGAAGAAAACCTGAAAATAAACGGCTTTGAAAAAAGTGACATCGACACCTATATCTTTCATCAGGCCAACACCTTCATGCTCGATTTCTTAAGAAAAAGAATCAATATTCCACAGGAAAATTTCGTCATCGATATGTTAGATTATGGGAATACCGTATCCTCTACCATTCCTATTGCCTTTAAAAATTCATTTGCAACAAGAGATTCCAAAAATGTGATGCTTGTTGGTTTTGGTGTAGGCTATTCCTGGGGAGCAGTCTGTTTAAGAAAAAAATAATTGAGCGTTTAAAATAATAGTATTATGATAAAATTTCTTGATCTTCAAAAGGTCAATTTACAGTATCAGGAGGAAATTGAAAACAAACTTGTCAGTGTTTTCCGAAGTGGATGGTATCTGCAGGGCAGCGAGCTTAAAAACTTCGAGACCAACCTGGCATCATACATCGGTTCAGAATATGCTCTGGGCGTAGCCAACGGACTGGATGCGCTGCGTCTGATCTTCCGCGCCTACATTGAATTAGGTTTCATGAAAGCCGGAGACGAGGTTCTTGTTCCAGCCAATACGTATATCGCTTCCGTTCTGGCTTTGTCAGACAACGGACTGGTTCCTGTATTTGTAGAACCGGATGCCAATACCTATAATATTGACATCGCCAAAATTGAAGAAAAAATAAGCCCAAAAACAAAGGCTATCCTGATCGTTCACCTTCAGGGAAGAATTGTTTTTTCCGAAGAGCTTAAAAATATAGCGAAAAAGCATAATCTGAAAATTGTAGAAGACAACGCACAGGCCATCGGTGCAGAATGGAACGGCATCAAATCCGGAAATCTGGGTGATGCTTCAGGTTTCAGTTTTTATCCGGGTAAAAACCTGGGTGCATTAGGTGATGCAGGAGCTGTAACCACTAATGACAAAGAAGTCTTTGAAGCTATCCGTGCTATAGCCAATTACGGTTCTAACCAGAAATATGTCAACATTTATAAAGGATTAAATTCAAGACTGGATGAAATTCAGGCTGCCGTTCTAGATGTAAAACTTAAATACATCGGTCACGAAAACGGAACAAGAAGAGAAATTGCTAAAAGGTTTATCTCGGAGATCAACAATCCAAAGGTCATCCTTCCTGAAAATCCGGCTGACGAAAATGAGCATGTATGGCACGTTTTTGTAATCCGCACGGAGAAAAGAGATGAACTTCAGGCCTATTTAACAGAAAAAGGGATCAGTACCATCATCCACTATCCTATCCCGCCCCATAAGCAGGAAGCATATAAGGAGTACAATGACCTTACTTTCCCTATCACCGAAAAAATGCATGAAGAAGTCCTGAGTCTCCCGATCTCTTCAGTTTTGGAAGAAGAAGAAATTCAGGCGATCATCGATGCTGTAAACGGGTTTTAGTTAAAAAAAATGAAATAAGCCGGCTGAAATCCCATGTTCCACTATCGGAAAACAGCTATGCCCAATGCCATTAACTCCCCGTTATTAAATAAGAATTATTATTGTAAAATTTAAGAGCTATTGGCTTTATAGCCGATAGTTCTTTGCTCATACTAACAAATAGTAATATATTAGTTATTATTTTCCGTTTTATGTGAATGATTATTCACTTATCAGGAAAGCTGGATAAGAATTAAATATTTTAAATTTGCAAAAACCCACACAAATGAATGAACCACAACAGAAGTGGACAGAAACGATTGAGGCCGACCATTCTTTATTTGATTTAAGACTTAAAGAAGTATGGAGATACAAGGATTTAATATATATGTTTGTAAAAAGAGACTTTATCTCAAGTTTTAAGCAAACTATTTTAGGTCCTGTCTGGTTTTTCATCAATCCGATTTTTACGACAATTGTATACCTCGTTGTATTTGGTCAAATAGCCAAACTTCCTACAGACGGAGCCCCTCCTATTCTGTTTTATCTTTTAGGAGTTACCCTCTGGAATTATTTTTCAGGCTCACTTACCGCAACCTCCAATACTTTTGTAGGGAATGCCAGTATATTTGGAAAGGTCTATTTTCCGAGACTTGTCACTCCTATTTCCATTGTCATATCCAATTTAATGCGTCTCGGCGTACAGATTTTATTATTTATCATAGTCTGGACGTACTATCTGGCAAAAGGCGAAATTCATCCGAATATATGGGTCCTCGCTACTCCTTTGCTCATTATCCTTATGGTTATTTTTGCTTTAGGGGTAGGAATGATTTTTTCCTCCCTGACCACAAAATATAAAGACCTTGGAATGCTGTTAGGCTTTGGTATAAGTTTATATATGTATGCTACGCCGGTTATTTATCCCGTATCCGCGTTGGTAGGCCCTTTCAAAAAGCTTGCTTACTACAATCCCTTAACCGGTATATTTGAATGCTTCAAATACGGATGGCTTGGCTCCGGAGATTTCTCTCCGCTGATGCTGGGGATAAGCACTGCGATTATTCTTGTACTTTTCGCAATAGGCCTTGTTATTTTCAATAAAGTTGAAAAAACATTTATGGATACTGTATAATTTAAACTTAAAAAAATGCTGGCTTTAAAAGGAGAAAATATATCAAAACAATACCGCTTAGGACAAGTGGGAACAGGAACTCTTACCCATGATTTAAATAGATTCTGGTATAAAGTAAGAGGAAAAGAAGACCCTTATCTCAAAATAGGAGAATCCAATGACAGAACCACAAAAGGCGAATCGGAATATGTATGGTCACTACAGGACATCAATTTCGAGATTGCTCAGGGAGATGCAATGGGAATTATAGGAAGAAACGGGGCTGGAAAATCTACACTGCTTAAGCTTTTAAGCAAAGTTACAAAACCTACCACCGGTAAAATTCACACCAACGGAAGAATTGCATCCCTGCTGGAGGTGGGAACAGGCTTCCATCCTGAAATGACGGGACGGGAAAATGTCTACCTCAACGGAGCGATCCTGGGGATGACAAGAAAAGAAATCACAAGAAAATTTGATGAAATAGTAGATTTTTCAGGGGTAGAAAGATACATTGACACTCCTGTGAAAAGATATTCCTCAGGAATGTATGTACGTCTTGCATTTGCTGTAGCAGCCCATCTGGAATCTGAAATCCTTATCATAGATGAAGTGCTTGCAGTAGGAGATGCAGAATTTCAGAAGAAATGCCTTGGAAAAATGGGCAATGTGACCAAAGGAGAAGGACGAACCGTTCTTTTTGTAAGCCATAACATCACTGCCATCAAAGAATTATGTAATACTGGATTATTATTGGATAAGGGAAGACTGGTCACTCAGGGTGATGTGAACAAATGCATCATCGACTATCAGAAAAACGCTGATACAAAATTGTTTTACAACTACATGGATGATCCCACAGTATTTGAAAATGAAAATATCCTGATAAAATCCTACAAAGCCGAACCGATAAACGGAGATATCATCACCGTGAAATCAGGTATTCGGGTAACAGTAACTTTTACATCCAAAATGGTTGGGGTAGATCTCGATATGTCATTCTATCTCAGAAACAGCCACGATCTTACGATCATGAGTACCGGAATGATGATCAGCGAGGATAAAAACATAGAAAAAAGGGACTATACGGCAAGCTTCGAAATTCCGCCTTATACGATTAATGAAGACTCTTATTATTTCGATTTGTTTTGGGGAATCAACAGAACTAATGTGGCATACAGAACAGAAGCATTTGGTTTTGAGATCCACGGAATACAAAATGAATTCGGAGAAATTGTAAAATCTCCGGGTATTCTGTTTCCGAAAATTACCCATTCAATAGAGAAATTGTAGTAATTTTTCCTGCTGCCATTATCTATATATCCATCTTAAACGCTTATCACATATGATACTTAATGTAATATTTTCTTACAACCGCGCTGTACAGCTGGACTATCTGCTTCAGTCTTCTCTGAAACATTTTAAAGCAGATGCTAAGCTTGTAATCTTATACCATACTACCGGCGTTCATCAACAGGGCTATGAACTGTTGAAAAAAAAATACGCCGGATATCAACATATATCTTTCGTTGAAAGAAAACATGTCTTTTTTGACTTCTCGTACATTCATGCGCTGAATACGGAAAGAGACTGGGAATTTTTTAAAGAAAAAAATCTGTTCAAGAAAAACGGAGATAACTTTAAGGGAGCTCTTCAGAAAATCATCAAAAACAGTGGCTGTGAATTCGTCATGTTCTGTACGGACGACAGTATTTTCTTTAAGGATGTTCATATCCCGGATGAAGTGCTGGATGTCATAAGAAACAATCCTGAAAATGCTTCTTACAGGCTTTATGTAGGAGACAATCTTGAAGGATATCCTGACTATCTGGAGAAAAAAGGAGATTACTATCAATGGGATTATTATACTGATACCGAGGTGCATCACTGGTCTTATCCTTTTGCTGTAGATGGTACCATTTATCATTCTGAAGGACTCCTTAAACACCTGAAGCCACTGAGTTATCACAACCCGGTTACCCTTGAAGACAGAGGTTTCAGCTATATCAGATACCGCAAGCTTTTCCGTATCGGAATGAGTCCTATACGCTCACAGTTACTGGCTACCAAGCTGAACAGGGTTTCTGTAGACAGCCTTAATCCCACGCTTCATATCCAGCCGGATTTTCTTAATGAAAAATTCCTTGATGGTTATACTCTGGATCTCGTGATTCCTGAGCATATTATCAACTCCAACATCGTTCCATCCGAAATTTATCTGGTAAAAGACGGCGTGCGCGAGATGATCTATTCCATGGATGAACAGGGGGAAAAAGTACAGGGCCTTCTAGGTATTGAAGGATCGAAAGAACAGTTAGAATAAATAGTGTGCAATAATAATGGAGCAACCGTTAGTAACAGTCGTTGTCGTTTCCTATAACCACTCAAAGTTTGTTAAGGAAAATCTGGACAGCATAAAAAATCAGACCTACAGCAACATCCAGTTGATTGTAGGCGATGATGCTTCTCCCGATAATTCGGCGGATGTTATGGATCAATGGCTGACAGAAAACAATTATTCTGCAGAAAAAAACTTCCATGCCCAAAATACAGGCCTGGCTACCATGCTCAATGAATGTATTGCTCTTGCAAAAGGAAAATATATCAAGCTCATCGCAGCAGATGATTTTCTCCATCCTGAAGCTATTGAAAAATCCGTTTCTAAGCTGGAAAGTTCAGGCGATTCATACGGAATGGTTTTTACCCACACTTATACCATCAATAACGACAGTCAGATCATGGAAGATATGGCTGATTATGATGCTTTAGGTAATATAGATCCTTATGTGTTCAGAAAAGAGCTTATCAAAGGAAACCGGATTGCTGCTTTGACGGTTTTACAGAGAACCGATGTTTTAAGAGAAACCGGAGCCTACGATTCCCGATTGACAGTAGAAGATTATTACCGCTGGCTGAAGATCAACGAGAAGTATCTGACCGCTTATGTTCCTGAAAAACTGGCCTATTACCGTTTACATCCAGAAAATATTTCAAAAGTAAAAGAGGAAAAAATACACATAGAAACCATCCTTCTTCAAATGATGTTTGATAAAGAAGGCGTTGCAAAAGAAAGAATCAACGGACAGACTCAGAAATTTTACCTGACAGGAAAAACGCTGCCGCCGGAATATCGTGAGGTCTACAGCAAATATCCTTTTCATATTAAAAGATTAAGCTTTGCCCTCAATAAAAGGCTGCCTGTCGTCCTGTACAAACTTTTAAATAAAATCATTTAAGATGAATCCCAAAATTTCCATCATCGTACCCTGCTACAATCAAGCCGTTTATCTTGAGGAATGTCTTGGATCTGTCCTGAATCAGACGTACCCAAACTGGGAATGTATTATTGTCAACGACGGTTCTACAGACCATACCGGGGAAATCGCCCTGCAATGGACTGAAAAAGATGAACGTTTTATTTATATTGATAAGAAAAACGGAGGTTTGTCTGCTGCAAGAAACACCGGAATAGAAAATGCCAGGGGACAATGGATATTGCCTTTGGATTGTGATGACAGGATCGGTGATGAATATCTGAAACTTGCTGAAGAAAAATTCAATGACGGGTATACGGTCATTTACTGTAAAGCAGAATTCTTCGGGACAACTATAGAACCTTGGAATCTGAATGATTATAATTACGAACAGCTATTGGTAGAAAACCTTATTTTCTGCTCAGCATTCTTTGAAAAAAGTGAGTGGGAAAAAGTTTCAGGATATGATGTCAACTTAATTCACGGTAAAGAAGACTGGGATTTCTGGTTATCCATATTAGATGAAAAAAAGAAGGTTCACCGTTTGGATTATTTAGGATTCTTTTACCGTAGAAAATTAGAATCTATGGATGTTGAGATCAATCAGAACAAGGCTAAAAAAGATTTTTCCTTAAATTACATCTATAAAAAACATTTGAATAAATACATTCCCAGGGAGTTGAATGCTATTGAATATTATCATCAGCAAAAAAAATTGGGCGTCAATCTTAATTTTTACAATGAAGCCATTCATAAAAATGGGGTTACCAAATTTTTATTTAAATTAATTTCCAAACTGTCGTAAAATGCTGTCCATTATAATTTCATCCTACCAGCAAAC
This sequence comes from Chryseobacterium sp. JM1, assembly GCF_000737715.1. Classification (GTDB taxonomy): domain Bacteria; phylum Bacteroidota; class Bacteroidia; order Flavobacteriales; family Weeksellaceae; genus Chryseobacterium. Next base: position 57,348 of record NZ_JPRN01000002.1, read on the forward strand.
CTACTATGATGATCTCGTTAAGAATATTAGTGAGACAATCGGTGATGGTTTTCAGTATGAGATTATTCAGATATGGAATCCTAATCTGATGGGAATTACAAAAGCCTACAATCAGGGAGCAGAACAATCCGTTTATGAAAATCTTTTATTCATTCATGAGGATATTCTGTTTCATACCAACGGTTGGGGAGAAAAACTAGTGGCTCATCTCAACCAGCCCAATGCCGGAATTATCGGTTTGGCGGGATCATCTTACGTTCCTGTGGCACCCAGCAGCTGGACGGTTTCCGAGAAATACAATTTTGTACATATTCTTCAGGGAAATAAAGAAAAATCGGCATCCACTCTTATCAATACTACCAAAGGACACCTCCATAAAGTATATGCCGTAGACGGCGTTTTTATCGCTGTGAAAAAAGAAGTCTTCAATGCATTTAAATTTAATGAAGAGCTTCTCAGAGGGTTTCACGGGTATGATCTTGATTTCAGTTTAAGAGTTTCGAGAAAATTCCAAAACTATATTATTGATGATATCCTAATAGAACATTTTTCACAGGGAAATTTAGATAAGAAATGGCTTGATGCCAACATTCTCATTAAACAAAAACAAGGTTCGGATTTTCAGAAAATACCGGACCCCGAAACAGAAAAAAAAATATTTTTAGGCTTTTTATATAATTACTTTCAGTATTATCCCGTTGATAAAAGAAATATCCTCTTTACGATGAAATTTTATCCGTTTAAAAGGATTAATTTTAAAGATCATTTTTTAATTGCTAAAAAGTATTATCATTATCTGAGGTATTCTTCAGACATTAATAAAAAGCTAAACACTACAAAATAACACAAATGATTGTAGGAAACGGTCTTATCGCAAACTCATTAAAAAATATAGATTCAGAAGACTTATTATTCTTTGCTTCCGGTGTTTCAAACTCCCTCGAAACCAGGAATTCAGAATTCGAAAGGGAATTTTCTCTTTTGAAAACCATGATTGAAGAAAATAAAGGAAGAAAACTGGTCTATTTTTCTACACTGAGCATTCATGACCAATCTAAACAGAACAGCCCGTACGTGCTGCATAAAAAGGCTATTGAAGATCATATCAAAAACGGATGTGATCATTTTCTTATTCTGCGGATAGGCAATATCGTGGGAAAAGGAGGAAATCCCAATACGCTTTTTAATTTCCTTACGGCCCAGATCTCCGGAAACAGTGAATTTACCCTTCATTTAAAGGCAAGAAGACTGCTTTTGGATATTGATGACATTTCAAAATTTCTGAGCTCACACTGCCTGGATATGGAAAACAAAACCCTTAATCTGGCTTTCCCATACTATTATGATTTGAAAGAAATCATTAATGCCATTGAAGACAAAACCAGGATGAAGGCCTGTTTTTCTGAAGTGGAAGAAGGCGACTTTTATAAGGTCGGCTTTGATGAATCCATAGAAACTTTTTTTGCCGGAATACAACCGGAAGATTATTTGAAAACCTTAACCCAAAAGTATATTTAAGATGAAAATGTCTGCTATTCACGTTATCATCGTCACTTACAATGCTATGAAATGGGCGGAAAGATGTTTTACCAGTTTAAGACATTCTTCAGTTCCTGTAAAGTGTATTGTAATCGACAACGGATCTACGGACGGAAGTCAGGAATACATTAAAACCCATTTTCCTGAAATTGACCTCATAGAATCTGCCGAAAATCTGGGTTTTGGAAAAGCCAATAATTTAGGAATAGAAAAAGCTTATCAGGAAGGAGCAGATTTCTTTTATCTGATGAATCAGGATGCCTGGATTTTTCCGGACAGTTTCCAGCATATGCTGGATGTGTACAACAATGCTCCGGATAAAAGCAAGATTGGAATTTTAAGCCCAATGCATCTGGATGGCAGCGAGAAAAAATTTGACATCCATTTTGAGAATTATCTGGCCAAAGATGTGAGAAACAACAGAATGTTTTCCGATGTTTATTTCGGAGAGGCCAAACCGTCTTATGAAATCAGTTTTGTGAATGCGGCTCATTGGTTTATTCCCAGAAATATCATTGAAAAAGTAGGGGGATTTAATCCTTACTTCTTCTATGGTGCTGAAGACTATGAATATGTCAATAGAATTACCTATTTCGGATTAAAGATATTGGTCTGCACAAAAAGTAAAGTCGTGCATGATGCCGTACAGTCCTTCCATAAAAAACAACCGAAAGACAAAGCTGAATTACTGGCCAACACCCGTCTTTCGATGAGAATGCAGCGGGAAACCAAGTATCTTGACCCTAATTATGATTATAATGTCAAAAGAGAAAAAACGGCGATCCTTTCCTATATTTTAAAATTAAGTGCTAAAGGAAATATCAACGAATCAAAATTTTATCTGGAACAGTATCAGTACTTTTCAAAGAAATTTAAAGAGATCGAAGCGGCAAGAAAGATTTCAATGACAGGCCAACATCCTTTTCTCAATCTTTAAGGAATTCCTATGGAAAAATTACCAATAAGCATCTGCATTCTCTCCTGGAAAACCGGAGAAACGCTGAACAACACGTTAAAATCCTATAAAAAACACGGTCTTCTTGAGATGACGGATGATATTGTCATTCTTTTTCAGGAAGTAAGTGAGCAGGATAAAAAGACGGCCGGAAAGTATGGAATCCGATACATAGGACTGGATGAAAATATCGGAATCGGAAAAGGAATGAAATTGCTGGCTGAAAACGCCTCATCTGAAAACATTCTTTTCCTGGAACACGACTGGGAGCTTATTGAAGATCAGACAGCTACCCTTTCACAGCTTAAAAGCGGCATGGAACTTCTCGATCAGGGATTTGATGTTATACGCTACCGGAACAGGAAGACTCCCGGATATCCGCTGATCTCCATCAGACATAAAGGCAACGAGCTTGATTATTATGACGACTGGCATGAATGTACCTCGCCACACCTTCTGGAATCTCTGCACTGGCTGGATCCTGCGAAAGAATTTCCGGACAAAATACAGAAGCAGGGTGACTATTTTGTAACCACTTCCCGCTGGGCCAACTGGACGAATAACCCTTATCTTGTCCGAAAGGATTTTCTGTTGGGTACCATCATTCCTTTTTCAGGGGAAACGGCATCACTTGAAAGAAATATTGCCGCGTGGTGGGTGAAGCAGGATTTCAAAATTGCACAGGGCGAAGGTCTTTTCAAACACAATGATCTTACCAAGTACCCGAAGAAAAGCATCATTCGGAAAATACTTAGTAAATTGAAAAATAAATTTAAATAAACCGTACAGAATGAAAATTCTTTTCCATGAGAACGAACTCAACTACAGAGGGACTTCCATCGCATTATATGATTATGCAGATTTCAATGAACGATATCTGGGAAACGAATCATTGATTGTATATGATAAAACTTCGACAACCAACCACCCGCTGGGTATCGAGAAATTTGCCAAACGCTTTAATGTGATTGGCTATTCTGACTTTAAAGAAGTGGATGACCTCATCAGTAAAAATAATATAGACCTGTTTTATGCCATTAAAAACGGCGATATCGATCATATAGAAACCAAAGAATGCAAAACATGCATCCACAGTGTCTTCAAGCATTTTGAACCTCACGGAGATGTGTACGCCTACGTTTCCGAGTGGCTGAGCCATGAAATGACAGGTTCAAAATATCCTTTTGTTCCGCACATGGTTAATTTTGAAGAAGGAACCAATCAGGATCTCAGAAAAGACCTTAATATTCCTCCGCATGCAAAAGTGTTTGGTTACTATGGCGGTCATGCCAGCTTTAACATCCTATTTGCGCAGCAGACCATCGAAAAAATAGCTTCAAAATATAAAGATGTTTACTTTATTTTTATGGGCGTAGATTCTTTTGTGAAAAAAAGATGGTGGAAATCTGCTCCTTCCAATATTATTTTCCTGCCGCCAAGCTCGGATATTATCATGAAACAAAAATTCATCAATACCTGTAATGCTTTGCTTCATGCCCGTGAAAGAGGAGAAACTTTCGGAATTACGGTGGCAGAATTTGCCATTAAAGGAAAACCGGTGGTCGCTTTTGCAGATCCTCCTGAGAAAGCACATATCAGCCATTTGGGAGATCAGGCCTATTATTACCATAATGAAAAAGAACTTAGAGATATTCTTTTGGATGCAGATCTGAGTCGGTCCGCAGAAGAATTATTCCGGAAATTCCTGCCGCATCCTGTGATGGATACCTTTAAGGAGGTTTTTATTGATTAATGTATGAAAACGAAAATAATTAACTATTTAATTGGTTTATTATTAGCCATTTATTATTGCGTATATCTGCAGAATACTTATTTGCAGCTGGTCGTTAATAAAAATGACTGGCATCTTGGAGAATGGCTGATCAATTATCAGGATGGAGGATTTAAACGAAGAGGGCTTCTCGGAAGTTTATTTGTCTTCATCAATGAGCTAACCGGAGTTCATCTGGCCAATATAGTTTTTGTTTTCCTGTTCATCATTTACACGCTTTTCTTTATCCTTTTAATAAAATTCATTTGGCCGAATAAGAATACCCTTTTAACCATAAGTCTTTTGCTGCTCCCCGCAGGTCTGGGAATGGTTTTAAAAGATCACACCATTATCCCTAAAAAAGAGATTATATTCTTTCTCTTTTATCTTGTGTATCTTCTATGTCTGCGGTCTAAAATAGTGATCAAAGATTATGTGGTCACTTTGTTTATACTCATAGCTATGCTCATCCACGAAGCTGCATTTTTTTATCTGCCTTTCGTGAGCCTTGCCTATTTTGTAAAAAACAGTGAACCAACGACTTATAAAATAAAGAAAATACTTCTGTATCAGTTACTTCCGGCTACTCTCGTCATGCTGTTCTTCTATAAATTCGGGATCAGCATCAAAACGGAAAACACCGTATTATTTTTTAAAGATCATGGTTATCTGTTAAAAGAATTAAACATATACGATTATTATCAATCTGATTTTGATGTGTCCAGCATCTATAAAACCTATCTGTATGGCTATGTGACCTACAGCATCAGTCTATTTCTGGGTGCCCTTACTGTATTCATTTACTGTAAACTGAATAAGATTAAAATCAATCCAATTTTTCTCATCATACAGGTTATTTTCCTGATTCCATTATTTATTAAGGGCTTTGATTGGGGCAGATGGATTAATATTTTCTTTTCTTTGCTGACCCTTTTTATCATTGGGGAAAAGCAATTGGTAAGCAATCTCAAAAAAGATGGTATTGCAATATTATTAATTATCTTTAATTCTTTTTGGACAATGATGGCCTTTTATCAGGGGTTCTCAAGCTTTACGCTGCTTGATGTCATGATAAAGAAAGTGTACTATTTTTTATATTTTAATCTATTTCACGGATGAAACCAAAACCAGTTACTTATATAATCAGCATCGTGCTAGCAATTTATTATTTTGTTAGTATAAAAACCACCTATTCGCTTATCGTAGAGAATAAAGGAGGATGGTATCTTGGAGAATGGCTGATCAACTATCAGGACGGAGGCTTCAAACGGAGAGGCTTTTTCGGCACCCTGTTTATTGCGATTAATGAGATCTCTAAAATAAATCTGGAGTACATCATATTCGCCTTTCTGTTTATAGTGTATACGCTATTCTTTTATTTATTGGTCAAGCTGTTCTGGAAGGAAAAAAACAATCTTCTGGTTCTTGCGCTTGTCCTGCTGCCGGCAGGTTTCGGGATGATGGTAAAAGATCCTTCCATTGCATCAAAAAAAGAAATTATATTCTTCCTTTTCTACCTGATGTATATCCTTTGCCTTCGATCCAAAATCGTTGTGAAGGATTTTGTCATCACCCTGTTCATTCTTATTGCTATTTTAACCCATGAAGCAGCCTACTTTTATATTCCATTTGTAAGCTTCACGTATTTTGTGAAAAATGATGGTTCATTATTGGATAAAGTAAAAAAAATAACCATTTATCAACTGATTCCCGCTACCATTGTTATGCTGATTCTTTATAAATTCGGGATTAGCATCAATACAGAGAATTCCGTATTATTTTTAAAGAACCATGGATTGATATTGGATGAACTGGGAATTTATGAATATGACCCTAACTACAATGTCTTGGCTTTTTACAAACAAAATTTATACAGTTATCAAACTTATATCATTAGCATACTGATTGGTGCCCTTACCTTTTACTTCTATTGTAAATTGAATAAAGTGAAAATCAATGCCCTTTTTTTGGTGGTACAGACTGCTTTTTTAATTCCTTTATTTTATCTGGCTTTGGATTGGGGAAGATGGATCAACATTTTCTTTTCTCTTCTGACTATATTTATTGTCACCGACCAGAAATCCATCCTTACCAGAAGACAGGAAATCATGACGTTTCTATTGATCCTGTTTAATCTTTCGTGGACGATGATGCTGAAGACGGAAGGCTTCCTAACTTTCCCGGCTCTTGATTCTTTACTTAAGAAAGTATATTATTTTATTTACTACAAAATTCATAATATATTGATCAATTAATGCCTGCATGAAAATACCCGAAATCCATATCATAATCGTCACTTACAATGCCATGAAATGGGCAGAACGCTGCTTTACAAGCCTGAGAAAATCTTCGGTTCCTGTGAAGTGCATCGTGGTAGATAACGGATCTGTGGACGGCACGCAGGAATACATCCGAAATAACTTTCCTGAAGTAGATTTTACCCAGTCTGAAACCAATCTGGGTTTTGGAAAAGCCAATAATATAGGCATCGAAAAAGCATATAAAAACGGAGCAGATTTCTTTTACCTGATGAATCAGGATGCATGGCTGTATGAAGACAGCATGGAAAAAATGCTGGAAGTATTCCACAACCATCCCCGTCAGGAAGAAGTGGGAATCATAAGCCCCATCCATATTGACGGCACAGAAAAGTACATGGACATTTTCCTGGATCAGTATATTGCCAAGAACTACGAAAAGACCAGGATGATTTCAGATCTGTATTTTCAAACGCTGAAGCCTTGGTATGAGATCAATTTTATTAATGCCGCCCACTGGCTTCTCCCGAGAAAAACAATAGAATCTGTAGGCGGGTTCAATCCCTATTTTTTCCATTACGGAGAAGATGATGAATATGTCAACCGCGTGCATTTCCACAACATGAAAGTGATCCTGGTTCCGGGGAGTAAAGTGGTACATGACGGTGTTCAGCTGCTTCATAAAATAGATTTTACAAAGTATGAAGATGTAAGAATAGAGATCAACGCGATGAATCCCAACCTTCCCAATGGTCTTCAGCTTGAAAAAAAATCTCTTATACAGAGCATGTTTAAAAATATCATTACCGGAAACTTTGACACCTATCAAAAGTTGTCAAAAAAGTATAAGAAAATCTCTTCAGACAGTGCAAAATTAAGCAGTTTCAGAAATCAGGTGATGCAGAAAGGTCCGGCTTTTCTTAATCTGTCGTAAATTAGCCTGAACATAAACGAAAAATAAATGATGAAAAATACAATATTATGTGTGGAATAGCAGGAATCATAAGCAGCAATGCCAGAAACTATCAGGAGGAAATCCGGAAAATGACGGATTCTATGATACACCGCGGCCCGGATTCTTCGCATTATGAATTTTATGACCATGCGGCTCTGGGCCACCGCAGGCTTTCCATTATCGATCTGTCTGAAAATGGAAAACAGCCCATGTTCTCAAGTACCAAAAACGAATGTATTGTCCTGAACGGTGAGATCTACGGCTATCAGGATATTAAGAAAAAATACGGAGAATACCCTTTTCACGGAGGTTCAGATACGGAAGTTATTCTGGCGATGTACCAGAGAAAAAAAGAAAACCTCATCCATGATCTTCCCGGGATGTTTGCTTTCGCCATCTGGGACGATCAGCAACAGCAGCTGTTCTGCGCCAGAGACAGATTCGGGGAAAAACCGTTTTACTACGCGATAGGAAACAACAATGAATTTATTTTTGCATCAGAAATCAAAGCTATTTTAGCCTCCGGACTGATACAGCCTAAAGTAAGTTCTGAAGCTCTCTCCCATTATCTTCAGTACGGATATGTAAGCACTTACCAAAGTATCTACAGTAATATTTTCACCCTTCCACCCGCTCATCAGCTGATCTGGAAAGACGGAAAAATTACGGTTTCCCGTTACTACAGCCTTCCGGCAAAAGACAGAACCTTAAGCCTCTCTGATGCTAAGGAAGAATTTCTGTATCTGCTGAAAAATGCAGTAAAAAAACAGCTTATTGCAGATGTACAGGTTGGGAGTTTCCTGAGCGGAGGCCTTGATTCTTCATCCATAGTCGCTTTGGTAGACGAATTTCTGCCTCATCAGACGACCATCAGTTTCGGGTATGACCATAAAGACAATGAGCTGAAATATGCCAAAGAAATTGCCGATAAATATAACACCAACCATATAGAAGTTCACGAAAAAAAAGAAGACCTCGTTGCCTCTTTGCTGAAGATTACTCCGTTTTTTGATGAACCTTTCGCCGATGCCTCATTTATCCCGCATTATGAGATCTGCAAATATGCCCGACAAAATCTGACCGTTGTATTATCGGGAGATGTGGGAGATGAACTTTTCGGCGGATACCATTTCTATACCGTTGAAAATAAATTAAAAAAACATTTCAGCTATAAAAATATAGTGGCCCAGTTTGGTCTGAACCTTTATCAGAAAATAAGACCTACATCTTATCTCACACAGAAAAACCTAGAACATTCCTCCATCATGGATTTCCACCTGAATGAGGTGAGAAATGCATTCAACAAAAAAGAACGAAGTCTTCTGGGTGTTACAGCCCATTATCTTCAGGATTATAGTTTTACCCCTGATCCTGATTCTCTTAATGACATTATGAGAGTGGATCTGGAAAATTATGTTCCCGCCAATATGATGGTAAAATCAGACAGAATGGCTATGGCCAATTCACTGGAAGTACGGACACCGTTCCTCGACCTTGATTTTGCAGAATTCTGTATCCAGCTCCCGGATCAGCTTAAACTGGATGAGAAAAACGATAAGATCATCCTTCGTGAAGCTATGGGATCGTACTGGACGGAAACCATCAGACAACGTCATAAGCAGGGATTCGGTCTAGGAGTGAAAAACTGGTTTGCAGAAGAAAACCTGATGAATCTTTCGAATGATTTGCTTAATAACCCTAATCATAAAGTGTTTAATTTCATTGATTATAAAGCAACCCAGCAGTTCCTGAATAAGGATGAAAAACACTGGAACCTGTTACAGCTGGCCCTTTGGGCGGATAATAATCAATCTGTATTATAATATTCTGTAATGATTGAAATCTCTGTTATCATACCCGTTTACAATGCCGCTGATTTTCTTGAAAAAGCAGTTCATTCTGCGGCACAATTTGACGAAGTAAAAGAAATCATTCTGGCGGAAGACCAATCTACCGATGATTCCCTGGAAATCTGCAGAAAGCTGGCTGCAGAAATATCTAAGGTAAAACTGTTTCAGCATCCGAATGGAGAAAACCGCGGTGCCGGAGCCTCAAGAAATCTGGGTATCGACCATGCAACCTCTGAATTTATAGCATTTCTCGATGCCGATGACTATTACCTTCCCAATAGATTTGATGCGGAAAAAGAGCTTTTCAAAGATCCAAAAACTGAAGGTATCTTTGGCGCGATCGGTACAGAATATTTAACCGAAAAAGGAAAGCAAGAATTTCAGTCTAAATTCAAGGAGATGTCTTTGAGTACAGTTGAATATCCTGCGGAAGGAGAAGAAGTTTTCAGAGGGCTTTTAAGTTTAACCCCTAAAACTTTCGGTACATCATTTCACCTGAATTCACTTACGGTAAGAAGGGATTCTCTGAGGCGTAACCATATCCGTTTCAATGAAACGCTCCGTGTTCATCAGGATTCTGAACTGATCATCAGGCTGGCTTATCATTGCCACCTGAAAACCGGGATTATCGACAAAGCGATTGCGATAAGGGGAATTCATGATGACAACAGAATTACAAAAATCATAAAATATACTCCTCAATATAACCAGAGGCAGTTTCTTTTCTGGAAATCTATGAATGACTGGGCTGTTGCTCAGCAGATCGCTCCCGAATACAGGAAGAGAATTTATTTAATTTACAAATCATTTGACCTGTCTTTAAAAAGTGGACTGGCCAAATATGGAAGTATTTTTCTGGAAATATTGAAAAACCCGGATATACTAAAGACGAAATACCGCTTTACTTACTACAACAGATAATCATGGAAATCTCAGTAATCATTCCTGTATACAACGCGGAAAAATACATTTCCAAAGCAGTAGAGTCTGCCTTACAGCTAGAGGAAGTAAAGGAAGTGATCCTCATAGAGGACCAGTCTCCTGATAATGCCTTAGAAATATGTCAGCAGCTTGCTTTACAAGATGAAAGGGTAAAACTTTTCCAGCATCCGGACAAAGGTAACCATGGTGCAGGAGCCAGCAGAAATTTGGGTATTGAAAAATCTACAGCTGATTTCATTGCATTTCTGGATGCCGATGATTATTTCCTTCCGAACAGATTCAATGCAGAAAAAACACTTTTTAACGATCCCAAAGTAGATGGTGTATTCAATGCTATAGGCACTGAATTTTTAACGGAAAAAGGAAAAGAAGAGTTTCTATCTCATATTGCTGATGATTATCTTTTGACCGTCAACTATCCCGCGGAAGGAACTGATGTTTTTAAAGGATTACTGGGGCAGACCTCAAAAGTTTTCGGTACATTTTTCACACTGGATGCACTTACCGTGAGAACATCAGCTCTTGAGAAAAGCCGTTTAACATTCAACGAAGATTTACGGGTTCATCAGGACTCCGATTTTATTATCAAACTGGCGTATCACTGTTATCTCAAAGCCGGAATCATAGATGAAGCTGTTGCTATAAGAGGTATTCATGATGATAACAGGATCACCAAGATCAAAAAATATTCTACACTGTATAATCAAAGGCAGTTTCTTTTTTGGAACTCGCTTTATCAATGGTCTCAGAACCATATACTGGACCAGGATGCAAAGCAGCATATCAGTCTGCAGAAAAAAGCTTTTGAACTTTCTGTAAAAAAAGGATTTCCCAAAGCGAAGACTTTTTTTGCCGCTATTCTTAAAGATCCCAATATTCTAAAAACCAAATACAGATTTACGTACACCCATCATGAAACTCAATAATTTACAAATATTAAGAGGTATATCCGCTGTGCTGGTTTGCTGTTTTCACTTCAGAGAGTATATCAATTTTGAAGATTTTCCCATTGGTGATATTCTGTTTAGAAAAGGAAGCATTGGGGTGAGTATATTTTTTGTGATCAGCGGATTTATCATGGCGTTCACGACTTTAAAAAAAGACTTCAGTATGAATACGTCTAAGGAAATCAAGCTATTCTACAAACGGAGAATCATCAGGATTGTACCACTTTATTTTTTGCTTTCCGCAGGATGGATGGTGATTGGCGGAACGCTGATGTACTATTTTCATGGTGAAGGCTTAAAAAGGTTCATCTATTCCGTTTTATTTCTTCCCCAAAAGGACTCATTCCCCGTGCTTTATCTTGGCTGGTCCCTTAATTACGAAATGTTTTTTTACCTGATATTCGGTTTGTCTCTGTTCTTCAAAAAAAGACGGTATATTTTTATTTCTGTATTTTTCATCGCTACGTATATAGCTGGACTTTTATTTCCAACGGAAAATGCTTATCTGAAAATGGTTTCCAGTCACCTCAACTTATATTTTGTGGTGGGAATTCTTTTTGCTCTTTTATTGGACAAAATTTCTATCAGCAAAAAGTGGGCTCTGGTATTGTGTACCGCCGGCATCCTATTATTTTCAGCTTTCTTCTTTAATTTTATAGCCATATCAGACAGTGTATTGGTATTATTTGTTGTATCTTTATTCGTGTTATCGTTTTTACTGTTGGATTACACGCTCCATTTCAAAGGGAACAGACTGCTTATTTTTCTAGGTGATATTTCCTATTCACTGTATCTTTCACACCCCTTTGTAGAGCTGTTTTTCAGACGATTTAAGGTAGAAGGATATCTCAATATCCCCTACTTCATATTAAAATTAATTATAGTCATTGGCCTTGCCGCATTTTTATATTATTTTGTAGAGAAAAAAATAACTGGGTATTTAAAGTTGAAATTAAAAGCTTAGAATACGACAGTATAAAATAAAACACAAATATTTTTTTAACCGTTCCCAAAGATGAAAATATCAGTAATCATTCCCGTTTACAATGCGGAGAAATTTGTATCTCATGCCGTAGAATCGGCACTTCAGTTTGACGAGGTTGATGAAGTCATTCTGATTGAGGACCAATCTCCGGACAACGCGCTTCAGATATGCCAGCTGCTGGCTGAAAAACACGAAAGAGTGAAGCTTTATCAACATCCGGACAAAGGTAATCATGGTGCTTCAGGCAGCAGAAATTTAGGGATAGAAAAAGCTTCCGGAGATTTTATTGCTTTTTTGGATGCCGATGATTATTATCTTCCCAACCGTTTCGATGCAGAAAAAGAACTTTTCAAAAACCCTGAAGTGGAAGGCGTTTACGGTGCACTTGGAGTGCATTATTATTCTGAAAAAGCTAAAGAGCAATATTACAGTATATTCAAGGAAAGACTTACCACCGTATACAAAAAACACCGTCCTGAAGATGTTTTTTTCGGACAAATCCATATGCTGGGAGCTTTTGGCCTGTTCAGCATTGATACCCTGACACTCCGCAGAAAACCTTTTATGCAAAAAATGGAAGTGTTCTTCAAGACTCATTTAAGGCTTCACGAAGATACCGAGTTTCTTTTCCGCCTGTCATACTATCTTAACCTGTATGCCGGCAGCACTGATCAAGCAGTTGCCATCCGGGGTGTGCATGAGCATAACAGAATCACTAAAGTAGATACCCGCGTAATAAATCCGGCGATTTCCAGAGCTCTATTGTGGAGAGAAGTCAATGATTGGGCCCAAACAGAAGATAGAATGCCTGAAATAGTAAAGCTTCATATCAAAAGAATGTCCCGCAGCTTTGAAATAGCCAAAGCTCCCAAATTAAAAAAATGGGGAATGGTGGCCAAATATCTGTTTACGGATTACAGAAGTATCCGGTCAGGGTTATATAATATCAACTTTAAACATTCTTTAATTTTTTAAAGGGTAAAAATAAAGATACCAGACCTTAGACCGGGGTAAGAAAATTTGGATGATACAAATGAGAAAAGGCTGATGGAAATTTCGGCTAACCATGTCAAAGTTCAAAATCTTGATAGGGTGAATCACTTATATTTTAATAGCTTCACACTTCCTCACCGTATTAAAAAAAAACAGTTCTTATTCCTAGCTCAGGTTAACATAATAAAAAATCTATAACTGCATGAAACTAAACACCTATAAAGTTTTATGCTTCACTATATTTGTAGTTAATTATTTTAACAAAAACATGAAAATATCAGTAATAATTCCCATATACAATGCTGAAAGATTTGTTTCTCAGGCCGTAGAATCTGCGCTTCAGTTTGATGATGTTTACGAAGTGATTCTGATAGAGGACAAATCTCCTGATAACGCTTTAGAAGTGTGTCAGCAGCTTGCTGAAAAATATGACCGGGTACGGCTCTATCAGCATCCGGACAAAGGCAACCACGGAGCTGGACCCAGCAGAAATCTGGGAATAGAGAAGTCTGCGGGAGATTTTATTGCTTTTCTGGATGCCGATGATTACTACCTTCCCAATAGATTTGATGCGGAAAGAGAACTTTTCAAAAATCCTGATGTAGAAGGTGTATATGGCGCTCTCGGGGTACATTACTATACGGAAAAAGCTAAAGAACAGTATTATTCTTTGTTTGAAGATAAGCTTACCACAGTTTACAAAAGATACAGCCCGAAAGATGTCTTTCTCGGCCAGATTCATATGTTGGGAAGCTTTGGCCTTTTCAGCATTGATGCTCTTACCATCCGCAGAGAGCCGATGATGAAAAAAATGAAAGTCCTGTTCAGGACCAGTTTAAGACTTCACCAGGACACAGATTTTCTTTTCCGCCTTTCTTTCTACCTTGATCTTTATCCGGGAATTCTGGATGAAGCTGTAGCCGTAAGAGGTGTACATGAAAATAACCGCATCACCCTGGTAGACTCAAAGAAAATAAACCCAGCAAGCACAAGGGTTCTATTATGGAAAGAAGTTGAAAACTGGGCCGATGATGAGAAAAAAATGCCGGACGATGTCAAACAGCACATCAGCAGAATGCACCGAAGTTTTCAGATTGCCAATGCATCCACAGTGAATAAATGGGGAATGATCCTGAAATATCTGGTAACAGATTATAAAAGCATTCGCTCAGGACTTTATAACATTAATTTCAGGGACCGCTTATTTTAACGTGAGTTCGGGTTAAGAATTTTTTTAGATATCAGATTTCAGATATGAAATTTGAGATTTTTTCCAGGAATTGGAACAGTTCATTACGTTTCAGGATTAGGGTTTCGTGGTTTAAACCAGAAATTCATAACTCATAATTCAAAATTCAAAAACTTATAACCCGCTTTATTTTAATTACCTCCGGTCTGCCTTTACAGAATCTGCGATCTGTGCAGTAAGCACCTTACTGGATTCTTTGTACATATGATTTCCGTCTGTATACACAAAATCATTACAGTGTCCGGAAAAGTCGTAAAATTTAATATTCTTTTTCTTTGAAAGATCTCTCATCAGTCCGCTAAATTCAGGGAATCTCTTGTTTTCAAGATTCATAATGCTTTGATTAGCAGGAATCCGAACCAGATAGACGGTTCCTTTAGGCTGCAAATAGTCTATGATTTCATTAAGCGCTTTCATCCTTACCTCAGACAGTTTGTAATCCTTCAGCATCAGTTGATATTCCTGTGTTTTCTTAGCTATTCTTGCGTTTACAGAATCCTTATTCATATCAATATTTACTTCCATCCATCCGTCTTTATGAAGGAATGTATTGGACTTTACGACGGCTTCCCTGTCCAGGTATATTCTGAACCAACTCTTATTTAAATTTTTAAGAAGGTATTCATAATTGGGTGACATGTTATAAAAATACATGTTTTTAAACGGTGATTTCTCTTCAGGATAATCTGCTTTCGTGAATACATCATTTTTCAACGACAGGTTCCATGGATTGACGGTGACAATAAAAATTCCGTTTTTGGTATCCGGATCCAGTTTTCTTTTTAAAGCATTGAGATAGATCTCGCCATAAGGAGACTGGGCAATGTTCAGCGAGAAATTATCAAAAGGAGTGGACAATTTATCTTTCAAAACCTCAGGCACAATTCCCTGCACACTTCTGGAATCTCCTAAAATAATATTCTTCGGTCTCTCCACTGCAAAGTGCATATAATTGTCATCTGTATTACCGTCTGCATAAGAAGCCAGAAGCATCAGCACCGCAATAATTCCGATGATATAGAATGATATTTTAAATAAAAATTTTCCCATATTAAAACTGTTCGTAAATAAAGCTACCGTTGGAAAATACTCCGTAATACATGATAATGAAGATCAGAAAAACATACATGGCTCTTCTTGCCAAAGGATTCAGCCTTTTGATATCAAGCCCATGTTCCTGATCTTTATTGATCCAGTCAATTAAAACGACGATGGCTATTAAAGCTAAAATTTTTATTTTAATAAACTGAGGGATCGAAAAAAGCGATAAGCTGAAGATCTTTCCGTACATCCCAAAAGCTTCACTTAAATTTGGAGCCACAAATAAAATTAAGGCGAAACAAACTAAAGCCATAGTATAAAAAATATTCCCTAATTCTTTAAATGTAGGAAAGTTTTTAGACAACTTTTTCTTCTTGTTAATCTGATTATTAACCACCAAAGGAATATAATACAGTCCTTGCAGTGCGCCATAGCAGATAAACGTCCAATTCGCACCATGCCAGAAACCTATGATGACAAAATTGAGAAATACAGCGAGCAGCAATCCCTTTTTATCATAATCACGAAACGCAATGACCAAAGGGGTAAAAACATATTCTGTAAGCCATGAGGTCAGAGAAATGTGCCATTTTCTCCAGTAATCCGCAATATTCTGAGCGAAAAGAGGAAAGGCGAAGTTTTTGGTTGTTTTGAAGCCTAAAAGTTTAGCAAAACCTATGGCCATATCTGAATACCCAGAAAAATCCGCATACATCTGAAAAAGGAAAAGTATAGCCCCGAAAGCAACGGTACTTCCTGAAAGATGTTCGTAATTGGCAAAAATATTCTGGGTTATAGGAGCAATGGTATTGGAAACCACTAATTTTTTAAAGGCCCCGAATAAAATCTGTCTTGCGGCATCCGAGCCATTTTCTAACGTGAAAACTCTTTCTTTTTTAAGCTGAGGAAGCAATAATCCACCTTTATCAATAGGTCCGGAAGTCATGCTTGGAAAAAAAGAAATATAATTAAAGAAGGCCAAAGCATCGGTCTCAGCTTTCAGTTTATTATTCTTGATGTCGATCAGATAACTGATCATTCTAAAAGTATAAAAACTGATCCCAAGCGGGAGAATGATTTTTAAGGTCAGATCATTTTTAATTCCAAACAGGTCGGTAAAAGATTCAATAAAGAAATTGAAATATTTAAAATATAACAATGTTCCGATAGAAAAGATTAAGCCGAGGTTGACCCAAAGCTTTGTCTTAGGTCCCTTTTCAGCAATTTTTAAGCCCAGAAAATAAACGATAGCAGAACTTCCTATCAGAAGTGTGAGAAATCTCCAGTCCCAATACGCATAAAAGATATAGCTTGCCAGTAGCAGAAATATATTTTGTGCTTTAAGATTTTTCCCTAAAACCCACCAATACATGGCAAAAAAAACGGAAAAGAAGAGCACAAATATTAATGAGGTAAACTGCATTGTCAGTTACTGTTTAAAAGTTCAACAATTCCATAAGAAAGCATTAAAAAAGCGACCTTCCTGTTATTGAAAAGTATGGCTTCTTTTGGCGGTGAGATCAGCATTCCTCCTTTTTCCGTAAGGTCTTCTATCGTGGCTTCAATATCTTCCACTTCATAGCAGATGTGGTAGTATGAAATTCTTTTTTTCAAAAGATTTTCTACCGGTTTTCCGGAAACAAGTTCAATATTAAGACCGTCTTCAACCGTAATCATGCATAATTCTGCTTCCTGTTTCGGATCAAAAACAACGGGAGTTTCTTCTATGATGGTGTGCAGCTTTCTGATATTCTGGAGTTCTGCCTGTAAATCCTTACAGGCAACTCCTATGTGGTGAAACTTCATTACAGCTTTGCAGAAACAGAGTCTGCCATTTCTCCTACATTATTCCAGGTCTGGATCTCTGAAGAGGTGAAGCGAATTCCAAATGCTCTTTCCACTGCCACGATTAATTGGATATGAGAAAGAGAATCCCATTCTTCTACATCGTTTGCCGTAGTTTCAGCGGTTAAAGTAATTTCTTCGTTGTCTAATTCTTCACGGAAAATTTCTGACAGTTTTGATAAAATTTCGTTCTTATTCATAGTGCTTAAATATTTTTTATTTTTAAAAATGATGCATACAATGTAGCAATCTTTCTTTTTTCTGCTTTTTCCAGATCGACATCTTCACTTACAAAATAGCTTTCACTCACGATCTCTAAACCTGCCTCATCAATCAGATCTCTGATTTCCTGAACGGTATTAAAAAGATAAATATGATCCATTGAAGGTGCATTCGTAGGCGTTGTAATAAAGATGGTTCCTTCCGGTTTTATTAAATTTTTGATTTTCTTTAATAACGATAAAGGATCTTCCACATGTTCCAGAACCTCACCCATGGTAATAAAATCTTTCTTTTCATCATCACCGTAATCGAATACATTTTTAAGATGATAAAGAACTTTATCGCTTTTTATAAGGCTCTTGGTAAGCTCCAATGAAGATTCACTGATATCCAGGGCCTCAAAAGTACAGTCGTCCCCAATTTTTTCCATCGCAGCCTCAAAATACAAACCGTGTCCGGCACCGATTTCGAGATACGTTTTTATGGGTGTATACTTTTGAATATTGTTTTTAAAATACTGATAAACAGAATAATGATGTTTCCAAAGAAACTGTGAAAGTAATAAGCCGTGCATATGAGAAACCATCACATCAGGATTGTTGTACATCGCCCTGTTCACATCATCGAATGAAGTATTTCTGTATTTTCCGGTTCTCACGAAATCCAGCATTTCCTCATTAAAATCACCAATCATTTTAAGATAATAATTGATAGAGTCATCAAATGTGAGGTTTTCTTTTTCAAGAATTCCTTTATACTTATTGATAAAAACAGTATAATCGGATATATAATTTTCTTCCTCTTTCAGTAAAGAAAAATTCTTTTGAAGCTTTTTACCATGAATGGTATTTTTAGCTGCAATTCCTTCAATGAGTTGTTCTATTTTCATAGGTTGGGATGTATAAAAACTTCTTTATTTTGATAGTCATTTACGTTTAAAATCCATTGATCTTCCTTCGCTAAAAACCCAAGTCTTTCATAATGGTCTTTGACCATCTGGTTTTTAGCCGTCGGGAGATATTCTCCTACTACATATTGATATCCGTTTTTTCTTGCCGTTTCTACGATGGTGTTCAGGGTGAAGTCTTCCATTCCTCTTTTCAGGACCCGGCAGCTCATCAGCCATGTATTGATAAACAGGGTTTCCGGACTTTTCTTTTCCAGAACGATCACGCAGATCAAGCCATTGTCTCCATATTTATCTTTCAGATTGAATGATAGGGTGTAATGATCATCAGATTTAATCAGAAGGTCTACATCCTGTTCCGTATACCTTACCGTCCTCAGATTAAACTGATTGGAACGTTGGGTCAGCTGGGAAACTCTTGGTTTTGAAAAACTGTCAAATGCTCTTACATCAGAGGTCATATCCATGCTCTTCAGAAAATCTTCCACATTGGTAAAACTATCCAGATCCACTGCTCTTTGCGCTTCTACCTGATACTGTTTTGTTCTTTCGGAATCATTTTCTGAGAAACTCGCCGTTTCAAAAAGATTCAGGCCATATAAATACTCGAGATACCCTGCAGGATCTTCCGGTAATTCCGGAACGCAGACCTCGGGAAGGTTTTCTCTAACAATATTTCTTTCAAACGGATTGTCATCCAGAAAAACCATAGAATCGAATCCGATATTCAGGATGCTCTGGATCTTTCTGATGTTATCCGCTTTGTTATCCCAATTGGCTACGAAAACAGCAATATCTTCCATTTTAAGGACCATATCCGGATGTTTTTCGAAAGGCTCTCTGGCCTTATCTTCATCATTCTTGCTACACACCGCAAGGATCACACCTCTTCTCTGAAGGGCCTTGATCCAGTACTGAAACTCAGTAAATGCTTTTCCAATCCCCAGACTTCCGATCTGTATTTTTTCCAGTCCGTCATCTCCGATGATTCCTCCCCAGGTCGTATTGTCCAGATCGAGGATCAGACATTTCTTAAACTTCCCTTCAAGAGAGGAAATAATTCCGGTGATATGATGAGCTACAATGGGCAGCGCATCGAGTGAAAGCACCATTTCGGTGTTCACATAAATACTTGGTGAGAACATAAAGTCTCTCCCCCATTTATTCTGGATTGAAAGAAGATCAGCAATAAAGAAATTATCATGGTGCATAGCAATCTGTGCAGCCAGCAGATAGTTAAGTTTATTCAGCTGAAAAACAAAGGAAGATTCTACTTTACCGGCAAAGTTTCCAAAGACCTGATTGTCTATTCCCGGAAAATTACAGTAGATCACCCTGCTTTTGGTTCTGCTTTGAATCGTGCGGTACAAATCCTCAATATAGGAGATTTTCTGTTCTGCGAAAGCAATCTGTGAATCGTATGATTTATAATACTGGCTTAATAATTTATGGGTAGACTCAAAGATGATGGTGTAATCTGCATTAAACTCATAATACTCTGAAGAAGGATCCAGGATTTGTCTTGAAATCTGTCCGAAATCTGCCTCGAAAATTTCAAATTCAAAGCCTTCATTCACAGCGGTGCCTTTCAAAGCTACATTGAGAAACTGTGTGGCGGTGTCTCCCAGTAATGCGATTTTGATCTTCTTAAGCTGAGGGATTTCTCTGCGGAGTTCTTTTTTCAGTTCTGAAAACGTTTTGTACATAGATTCTTTTATTGTATTAAAATATGAATGTACCGGCTCACAATTCTGTCTGTTGTTTATTGTTCGTTTTACAGGTCTCCCGAAGGCCGGAATTTTCGCTGTGCAGATAGGTAATGGGAGTGTTTGTCATTTTTTCTTTGTGTTGTTTGGTTACAAAAATAAAGATTTTATCTGATATTTACTTTTTTAAGATAATCTCTGAGTGGTTTTTCGATAAATTGATAAAACACCATCGAAGCAATGATCAAAACGGCCAGATAAATCCAGAATACGCTGTTAATATCCAACTTATAATCCTGTCCTTTAAGTATTTCTCTCAGGATATAAAGAACAGGTATATGGGTAATATAAACCGCATAGCTCGCTTCGCCGAGATATTCCAGAGGTTTTAATGAAAACAGCCTACTGACAAATCCGTTATTCCATGAGAGTAAAATAATAAGCGGAATAAAGAGCACTGCCATCAACCCGTTGTGATAAAAAAGAGGAACAAAGATTAACGCCAGCATAATGGCGGCAAAGATCAGAATCACAGGGATATCGTAGTTTTTCTGTTTAAAATGACTGACAAAAAATAGTCCGGTAAGGTTTCCTACTAAAAATTCACTGACATGCATCAGCGGAAAGTAATACAGAAACTCATGGCTTTCTGTGTGCGGTCCTTTATAAGAAGGCGAACCCACATAAAGATGGGAAAACACCTGAGTGAGAATCCATAAAACGATGCCTATTACCCAGATGCTTTTATTCTTTTTAGAGTAAAAATAATTATAAAGCATCGGGAAGATCAGATAAAACAGAAATTCTACGGAAATAGACCATCCCGGAAAATTTAAGATCATCGCTTTCCCGGGAATCCAGCTCTGCAGGCCGAACAGATACAGAAAAGCTTTGCCAATGCTGAAGTTTGAATATCTCGTCACAAGATAAAGCAGTAATCCCACCACATAGAGCGGATAAATCCGCGCAAATCTGTTCCTGTAGTACTCAAGGTAACCAATCTTTTCTTTCTTATGATAAGCCACGATCATGATAAACCCGGAAAGGATAAAAAAATAGCTCACCCCCACATTCGCTTTCAAAAAAATATCCGCGATATAGTCTGTTTTATAAACGAACATATCTTTGTTAAAATGAGAAATAACAATGGCGATGGCGGCAAGAAATCGGGTAAAGGTAATCTGGTTGATCTTCATTCATCAAAGCTGTTCAACAGCATTTATATCGTTTGAGCTTCTACTTTTTATCCAAAATATTTTTCAAGAGAGGTGCTAATTTCTTTGAAAGGATTTTTGAGCCCTTTTCATTTAAATGTCCGTAATCCCATCGGTTTTCATACTGATAAAATTCAGGATATTCTTCGGGATTGACAAGACTTATGACTGGCACTTTGAATGCATTTTGATAGGCCAGAAGCTTTTTCGCATCAGGTTCCGCAGGACCTGGAATCAACATGATCAGTTCAATATTTCTTTTTTTACACTGATCGGCAAGTTCATTGATTTTTTCAACCAAAGCTTTATTGGGATTGTGTTTTTCATGATCTGCATGATAACGGTCCAATCTGTCTTTAATAACGTTCTTCAGTGTCTTTTCCTCCGTTCTTGGAACCTTACTGTATTCCAGTGGTGAAAATCCCTGATTTTTATAGACAAAACTATTATAATTCTCTGTAACCGCTTTTTCATCGCAGTGCTTATTAAAACGAAAAACATTCAGAACAAATGAAGCCCACGACAGACCTACCTGTTTATAATTACCATTGTCTATCTGGAAGTGTGTTGCAAACAAGGTATTTTCATAATTAAAAGCACCAAAACTCCGTTCTGTTTTCAGATTCAGCCTGGTGATATTGATTTTATCCTGAAGTTCAAGAACAATATATTTCGGTTGGAAAGAAGGGTCTTCAAGTACGGATGCAAGGGTTTGGAAGTTTTCCAGATTGAAACTTGCATTGGCTCCCAGATTGTACGATTTTAAACCGGGAATATGCCCATCAATCAGCTGACAGTCGATCTGGTTATTGATCTTTGAGCTGCCGATGAAATAAAGATTGTATTCCGGATGTTTTTTTAAATATTCTTTTTTCGCGTTTAAAAACGGATAGGAATAATTGCTGTTCGGGCTCAGCGCAAGCTTGATCAGGCCAATACCAAACATTACGGCTACAAACAGAGACAATATGGAAAGAAATCTTTTCATTTAAAACTGAAAATATATAAATTCATTACTCCCGAAATTCGCAAAATTCAGGATAAGATAGGCTACCACAATATAGATAACTGCCTGTATCCACCATTTCCTTTCCTGAATTTTCAATCCGTAATCATGGGTACGGTTCATCCATTCCATTCCCAGCATGAAAATAATCAATCCTGCTAAGACTGGGTGAAATGCTGTGGGAAATGAAAATAAACTTTTGCTGAAAATTCCTTTGATATATCCTATTGCATCCGAAACACTCGCTGCACGGAAAAAAATCCAGGCAAAACAGGTCAGTGCAAAAGTGAGCAGAATGCTGAAAACTTCTCTGAACGAAGGAATGATTTTCCCCATCGCTACGACTTCCAGATGATGTCTGTTTTTTTCAGCAATCAGCAATGGAAGGAAAAACACAGCGTTCAGACCGCCCCAAATGATGAAAGTCCAGTTGGCACCATGCCAGAAACCGCTTACAAGGAAGATGATAAAAGTATTCCTGATCTTCATCCACAATCCGCCCTTGCTTCCTCCTAAAGGGATATACAGATAATCTCTGAACCATGAAGAAAGTGAAATATGCCATCTTCTCCAGAACTCCGCAATGTCTCTTGAAAAATACGGATAGGAAAAGTTTTTTAATAATTCGATACCAAATAATCTGGATGTTCCCAACGCAATGTCGGAATATCCTGAGAAATCCCCATAAATCTGGAATGCAAAAAGAATAGCTCCCAGCATAAGATTGCTGGCACTTTCCGTATGGTAATTGGTGAATATTTCATTGACGATCGGGGCACAGTTGTCGGCAATCACCATCTTTTTAAAGAATCCCCAAAGGATCTGCGCCATTCCGTCTTTTGCTTTTTCATAATCAAAAGATCTTTTAAACTGGATCTGCGGAAGAAGGTGGGTTGCCCTTTCAATAGGCCCTGCAACCAATAACGGAAAATAGCTCACAAAAACGGCATAATCTACATAGTTTCTCTCTGCAGGAATTCTTTTTTTATACACATCGATAACGTAAGACAATCCGTGGAACGTATAGAATGAAATACCCACCGGCAAAATTACTTTCAGCAACCACATATTGACCCCAAACCCGAATGTTTTCAATAATTCAGCAAAATTCTCGATGAAGAAATTGTAATATTTAAAGAAACCCAGAAATCCGAGATTGATCCCGATACTTAAAACAAGCCAGAAAGTAGCCTGCCTTTTCGTTTTACTGTTTTCAATCTGAATCCCTGAAAAATAATCCAGCAAAATGGAAAACACGAGAAGAAACAGAAAGCGCCAGTCCCAACAGCCGTAAAAGTAAAAACTGGCTGCCAGCAAAAGCATATTCTGGAATTTATAGTTCTTATTAAATACACACCAGTATAAAATAAAAATGATGGGTAGAAAAATGAGAAAGGCAATAGAATTAAAGAGCATAGAGTTTTCTTTAATGTAATAAGTACAGAAATTACTTTATAAAAACTCCAATGTATTTTCCTTCATACTCCACTACTGTTGTTTCTATAGTATTTTTTTCACAGAAATCCTGATAAGCGGAATTATCACCAATATCGTCACTGATGAATACGCCTCCTTTTTTCAGATGTTTGTACAGCTCATTGTATGCCCACATCCTTCCATTGTAGCTCTTATCCGAATCATAATGCAGAACATCAAAAACTGAATTTTCAGCAAAAATCTTCGGCAAAGATTCTTTATCCGCAAAACGGAATAATTTCCAATTGGGTTTCAGACTTTCCGGCACTACATAACCTACATACTGATCACCGTCCTGTGCCAGATATGGCATATCTGAACTGTACAGCGTTCCGTTTCTTTTTGCCAGAGACAACAGGGAAGCCAGGGAAGACCATCCGTATGCCACACCGGTTTCCACCACGTTCTGTGCATTGGTAAATTCACATGCATAATACATCAGTTCCAGTGCTCCGGGACCGCCCATTTTTACAGGACATGCTTTTTCCTTTTGTTCAGAAGTTTTCAGAACATCTGCATAGTCCTTTCGGAACTCCTCTATTTCAAGGCCAAACAGCTTTGAAACGGCTTCTTTTTGGGAAACAGACCTTGCTGCAGCCCATGATTTGGTTTTATCTTTACCTTTAAAAGAATTGCTTCTGTTTATTGTATTTTTGATAATTTTCCGGCCCAATTCCGGATAGAGATCGGGCCTTTTCAGATATCCGATAAAAGTTTTGAGAACTCTTGCTATTTCACTCACTGTGTTAAAGTTTAGTCCACAAAAATAATTATTTTTCTGTAATGTTTAATTTTTATCTTTGTGAAAATTTATTTATCAAAAACACCAAGATGTCCAATGAAGTTTTCTATCCTGATTGCCAATTACAATAATGGTAAATTTTTCAAGACCTGTTACGATTCCATTATTGCGCAAACTTATGATAACTGGGAAGCTGTCATTCTGGATGATTCCTCTACCGACGATTCTTTGGAAGTCATCAAAAAGATCATAGGAAATGATTCTCGCTTCAAACTGTATGAGAACGCAGAAAACAGCGGTGTAGGAGTTACAAAAAGTAAACTTATTGAGTTCTCAACCGGAGACATCTGCGGTTTTGTAGATCCTGATGATGCCATTACACCCAACGCGTTGCTTTCAAGCGTTGAGATTTTCACAAAAAATAAAGAAGTAGTCCTTACCTATTCTAAATTCGTAAAATGTGACGAAAACCTTGATCCGATAGAAATTCCCAAGTTGACGATGAGTGTTCCGAACCATGATCCATATTTTTTTAATTGTCCGGTTCATATTGTTCACTTTGTCAGCTTCAGAAAAAGTGTTTATGAGCAGACGGAAAAGATCAATACCGTGATGAAAATTGCCGAAGATCAGGATCTGTACTTAAAGATGTACGAAAAAGGAAAAGTACAGTTTATCAATGAAGCCAACTATCTTTACAGAACCCATTCCGGAGGGATTTCTCAGAATGATAACAGACCGAAGTCCCGCGAGTATTTTGCAAAGGTGATTTTCAATGCCATGCATCGGAGAAATCTTAAAACAGTCAATGGTAAGCCTGTTCCGAATGAATATAACAACTCAGCCGAAATTTATAGTTTATTGGAATATCAAAGCTCCATAAGTTTTAGAATAAAGAAAAAGCTAAAAATATTTGCACAACAAATCTTTAGTTCATGATGAAGAATAATAAAATCAAGGTCCTTTTCAGACACCGTTCCATGGAGATGGGCGGCGTGGAAAAAGTGATTCTCAGTATCCTCAATAATCTCAATCCTGAAAAATTTGATATCACAGTCTGCCTGAATCTGAACCAGGGCGAACTGAGAGATGAATTTCCCAAACATGTTAAAAAAGTATACATCACGGATGGCAAAGAAGATTTTTCTAAAAATCCGCTGATCCATAAACTGCAGCTGTTCCGAAGAAGGCTGAAGCTTTCCCGTTCTCAGAAAGATCATAAGATTTCTGACCGTCTTTTAGGAAATAAAAAATTCGATATCGAGATCGCCCCCAGTTATTCTACATTTTCATCTGTTATCAATTCAAGCAACGCTGCTTCCAGAAAACTGGGCTGGTTTCACTCTGAAATCAATGTCCCTAAATTACAGCCACTGGTTCCTGATATCCTTAAAAACTTCCCGCAATTCGATCATATGATTTACTGTTCTCAGAAGATCAAAGATATGATGCATTTGTATTACCCGGATTTGAAATATCCGCACGAAAGTGTAGTAATCAACGCTATTCCTATTGACGAAATCAAAAGAAAAGCGGAAGAAAAAATAGAAACTCTTCCCGAAGGACCTCTTTTTGTTTCTGTGGGACGTCTTCACGACAGAAAAGGCTATCATAAACTGATTGATGCCCACAAAAAACTGATCGATGAAGGTTTCCATCATACGATTATGATTTTAGGAAGCGGCGAAGAACAGAAAAACCTTACCGAACAAATCCGTCATAACAATGTTCAGGAGACTTTTATTCTAGCAGGTAACAAAATGAACCCCTATCCGTATGTTAAAAATGCAGATTATTTCATTCTTCCTTCTGAATCTGAGGCCTGGCCCCTGGTCATTGCTGAAGCATTAATCCTTCAGAAGCCTATTATTGCTACCGATACAGGAGATGTCGCGATGATGATCAAAGACCGTGAAACCGGCTACCTTATCAATTATGAAACGGAGGAAATGTATTATGCTATGAAGACTTTTCTAACGGATCCTGAGCTGACTGCCAGAATCAGAAAAAACCTGGAAACCATAGAGGACCAGTTTGACAATCAGAAAATTTTTGATGCAGTAGAAGGAATTCTTGAAGACCTTTACCAAAAGAATTAATGAGCGGAATATCCTCCGTCTACCACAAGATTAGATCCTGTAATCCACTTTGCTCCATCTGAAAGCAGGAAAATACAGGCATTGGCGACATCTTCAGGCTGCCCTATTCCGAGTGGATGTTTTTTAAGGATTTCTTCGGCAGCTTCTTCTCCAATGTTTTCGAACATTTTTTCCAGTATGGGTGTATTGACCATAGCCGGACTCACACTGTTAACCCTGATGCCACTTCTTGAAAGTTCCATCGCCAGAGAACGTGCACCTGAAATTACAGCTCCTTTACTCGCTGAATAAGCTGTTTTTCCTATTTCGCCCACCATTCCTGCCACTGAGGAAATGAAGACAAAACTAGAGTTTTCGGTTTTATATTTTTTAAGGGATAAAATCTTGGCAATTTCAAAACCGGAGATCACATTGACGGCGAAAATATCGTTGTATAATTGAGGAGTATGCTTTTTCAAGGGTAGCGTTTTTTCAATGCCTGCGCAGTGAATAAACCCTGAGATTTTCCCTAAAACAGGCACTTTTTCTGCAATCAGCTCTTCAAGGTTTTCTGCCGTGGTGATATCTGCAATAATGGTTTCTGCCTTGGTATCAGGATTCAGCATAGAAACTGTTTTCTGAAGCTCTTCTCCGTTTCTTGCGATAAGAATAAGACTAGCTCCACTCCTGCTGCATTCTACAGAACAGCTTCTCCCGATGCCGGAAGAAGCCCCTGTAATAAGAATTATTTTATCTTTTAAAGAAAACTGATTCATTAATCCTCGAAGTTTTCTTTACCAATTACATTCATAAGATCAGAAACGGTTTCTACATCTTTAAAGTGCCTTGTATCAACTTTCTTATCAAAATTTTCATCAACAAATGCAATCACTGAAAGCAGACTGATGGAGTCATAGCTTTCCAGACTCTTTAAATTGGTGTCCACTGTAAGCGTTTCATCTTCTTCTAATTCTTCCTGTAATTTCTCTAAAAAAACGGATGTCTTCATATATCTTTTATTTTATGGCTTTTATACTTTTTAAATGTCCAGTACGGTTGCTCCCCATGAATATCCTACTCCAAAACCTGCCATTAATACACGGTCTCCTTTTTTCAGCATTCCCTGATCCAGCATATTCTTCAACGCAATTGGAATGGTTGCAGATACCGTATTTCCTGTGTTTTCCATATCAATATAAAACTTTTCTGCCGGAATTTTAATCTTTTTCCTTAAATAATTCAGCATAAAAGAATTAGCCTGATGAAACACAAAATGATCAATATCTTCCATGGTCAACCCATTCTTTTCCAGAGTTTCTTTTACCAGCCCCGGAATATTTTCAATCGTGAAATTAAAAATTTCAGGTCCGTTCATGTACAGATTTTCAGGCTCAAACTCATTGTCAGGATTCAGTTCAAAATCCGTTTTGAAAGCTCCCTTCTTTACAATAAGATTCTCTGCACCACTTCCGTCTGTTCCCAGACTGAATTGAAAGTCCTTTGCATTTTCATCTTTCTCTATAATCACAGAGGCTGATGCATCCCCAAATATACTTCGGTTGGCTTTATCTTTCGGGTTGATATGCTTCGAATACGTTTCTGAGGTGATCAGTAAAATACTCTTCGCAATCCCGGACATGATTAATCCTTTAGCAAAAGCCAGTCCATAAATAAATCCAGAACATCCCAAATTAAAATCTGTAGCTCCTATATTCCTTCTGAGCCCCAACCGGTCCTGAAGAATACAGGCCGTCGTAGGAAGGAAATAATCCGGACTTTGGGTACAGAACAGAATAAAATCTACTTTGTTCCTGTCGTAATTTTCGAAAAGCTTTTCGGAGGACTTTACGGCAAGCTCCAGTACGGTCTCGCTGTCTGAGGAAATATGGCGCTGTTTAATCCCTATTTTCTCGTGAATTCTATCGGAGCTCCATTCCGGAAATTCTTTTTCAAGATCCTCATTGGTGAGAACATGGCCCGGCAAATAATATTCTATTTTGGAAACTTTTATCATAGAAATTCTTTTTCTTTGTAAAAGTAAAACAAAAAAGCAGATTACTCAAATGATGATTTTCCTATTCCGGATTATATTAAAAATCCACACTACTTATCAGCTGATGATACAAAAAATCTACCTTAAAGTCAATATTGCAAAAGGATTGAAAGTAGGAAAAAATGTACGTTTCGTAGATGTTCCTGAATTCGGAACGGAACCTTTTTTAATTGAAATAGGTGACGAAACTACCTTTTCAAATAATGTGAGATTTATTAATCATGACGGAGGCTATAATGCCCTACATTTCTTTGAAAAATATAAAGATGTAAGAGCATTCGGAAGAATAAAAATTGGCAAACAATGCTTAATCGGGGCAGATACTACGATTATGCTGGGCGTGGAAATGGGTAATAACTGTGTTTTAGGAGCAGGATCTATCCTGACGACTTCTATGCCTGCGGGCAGTGTTTTTGCCGGTGTTCCTGCCAAATTCATCTGTACCATTGAGGAATATGGAGACAAAGCCCTTAAAAATAATGTCATGTATCCACGGGAACTTGAATTAGATCGTCCAAAATTAGAAGCGTATATCAAAGAACACCTTCCACACAGTTATAAACCTGTAAGATAATGGCTGCAAAAAAGAAAATCCTGATACGCATCGGTTCACTCCGACATGGTGGTGCAGAAAAAGTTTTGATCAATTTTCTCAAAAACCTTCCGGAAGACAAATACGAAGTTGATTTACTCATCAACCTTTATACAGGTATGTACATCAAAGAAGTTCCGTCATGGGTGAAACTTCATTATCTTCTGAAGGGAGAGATGATCACCACGAACAAACCTCATGAAATTCCGGTGAAAGCATTCAGGGTGCTGTATCAGAAAATGTTTCTCTGGTTCCCTTCCCTGCTTTATAAATTTGTTTTAAAAGATAAAAAATACGACGTAGAAATAGGTGCCATCCATGGGATGTACAGAGAACTGTTATCCAGCCCGCAAAAGGATTCAAAGAAAATCATCTGGATTCAGAATGATATTTTCAACCTTAAAGAATATACACAGGATGTCATCCGACAGCTTTTCCAATTCGACAGAATACTGGTTATTTCCAATAAGTTGAAAGAAGAAATGCAGAAAGTTGCACAAAACGACAGGGAGAAACAAGCAGTGGTGAAAATTTTCAATCCTATTGATAAACAGGACACGTTAAAAAAGGCGAACACAGCCATTGATGATTATCCTTTTTCCAATGACATTCCCACGTTTATTACCATCGGAACGGTTTATCGACAGAAAGGCTACGACAGGCTTCTGGATGTTCATAAAAAACTGATTGATGAAGGACTGAAACATCAGATTATCATCATTGGTGACGGTTTTGAATTTGAGAAAACCCAAACCCAACTCAATGAGCTTGGACTTCAGGAAACTGTAAAAATGCTAGGCTTCAGAAGCAATCCTTATCCATATTTAAAAAAGGCTGATTTTTATGTGATGTCCTCCAGACATGAAGGTTTCCCAACCATTATCGCCGAAGCACTGATCCTGAATAAACCGGTGGTATCTACCGATGTTTCCGGAATCAAAGATCTTCTGCAGGATGGAAAATTAGGACTGATTATGCCCAATTCTGAAGACGGAATCTACGAAGGAATGAAGAAATTCCTTACCGACAGGGAGCTTGTCAGCCGTTACGAAAACGAAATTAAAGCAGCAGATCTGCCTTTTGTACTGGAGAAGTCTGTGGCACAGCTTCAGGAAATCATCGATGAATTATAAATAGTTTAAGAATGGGTTATACACTTATACAAAAAGATTTTTACCGGGAAAGCGGACAATGGCTCTCTTCATTTGAGATCTGGAAAAAATGTATCAATCCCAATCTGCATTTTATTTATGTTTTAAGAAAAGCCCAGAAGCACCGCAACAAGCCTATTCTGGGAGTATTCTGGAAATTTGTTCTCAGACATTATCAGATCAAATATGGGTATCAGATTTATCCTGAAACTGAAATCGGGGAAGGTTTTTATCTGGGCCATTGGGGAAGTTTGGTCATTAATCCTAAGGTTAAAATCGGGAAAAACTGCAATATTGCGCAAGGGGTGACTATCGGGCAACAGAACCGTGGTAAACTTCAGGGGTTTCCTACCATCAGTGATGAAGTCTGGATCGGAGCCAATGCCGTTATTGTTGGCGGAATTACAGTGGGAAACAATGTACTGATTGCTCCCAATTCATATGTTAATTTTGATGTCCCTCCCAATTCTGTAGTCATGGGAAATCCGGGAACCATTTACCCAAACGAAAGAGCTACAGAAGCTTACATCAACCATAAGGTGTAAGAAATCTATCCATAGATTTATATCGATATTGGAAATTTTTCCTTGAAAAAATCCATGTCCCTATTGTGGGAAAAAGTTTTTTTGTCGATTTTTGTTAGAGAATTTTTGAAAACTAAACTTTCTGGTTAAAATTTTTAATCATTCAAAAAAAACAAAACACAATAACTTAAAAACACACCCCATGAAAAAAAGATTACTTCCTAAGGATCATGCATTCTTCTATGATGCTGTATTTTCTTCACTTTTGAAAGCAGCACTGCTTCAGAAATCCCATCAAGTCACTGATCTATTTTAAATTAATAAACAGCAATAGCTTTCAGTTGTAAAATTTCCATCTTCTATTACTCAGGTTGGGATTAAAACCAGCATTGATTATAGAGATTTTCACTACTTTTTATCTGCTGATTGTTAACCATTTACAGCGCCTTACTTTCCGTAAAAACACTTTTAATTTTAATACGTATGAAAAAAAAATCAACATTAAAGATTTTTGCTGCAGTCTTTTGTATGGCAGCGTCTCATGCATTTTCGGGGACCATTCCTATCCTGAAACCAGATGAGAAACCCAGTGGGTCCAGACTTAAAACGCCAACACCACCCGGCGTTTATGATCTGGATCCTCTTCTAATCATTTCACAAAATGTGAATGAAAAAGGACTGGTCGTTATGAACGGTCAACTCTCCAAACCCTTTACCGACAGCAATATTCTGCTTTCCATTAAGTATCAGAATGCTCAGGGAGAATGGGTAACCGGCTGGTGTAAAACCTTATACTCGTACAATCAGTATAACGAAAATTTAAAAGCAACTTTTGAATTGCCCGCCTCTGTAAATCCCAATCACAATGTAAAAGTTGAACTAAGCTCCGATTCTGGTACTGCCAATTTCAGCAGTGTAGTCTGGGGGAAAACGGTAAACCATTACAAACAGGGAGATTATGCTATCGGCAACTGTGAACTGGATGAAAATGAATACACCATGCTTTTAACCCCTAAAAAAGCAGGTACACTGATCACAGATGCTAATGGAAAAGCTACAGGAATCAAAGACAGGGTAACTTCAGCCTATTCCTGGAACAAACTGAGTAATGTTTTAATGGATAATAAAAAAAACGATGTCGTTTTTTCACCAACCAACCCATCAGACATTATAACAGAACCGAATGATACCAAATCTGTAAAACTGATTAATACGGAAGCCATTACGAACGCACTCGGATCAACTCCTGAATTTATATACAATGAAGCAGCCGGACACCCTATTCCGTATCTGTACAGCTACGATGATCCGGTATATATTTTTGCCGGTAAATTTTCAGCCAATGGATTTTTCATGAAGTTCAGTCAGTGGCCGGGAGAACCTGACGGTCCGGGATATTTCAATTTCAAGGATCCGACCCGTTTGGAAAGCAGATATTTCAATCTCTATAACAGAACATGGAAAAATTTATCTGAAATCATTCCTGATCAGCAGCCTGTAGTGATTGTATCCAGTCTTGCAACAGGTTTAAGAGTTTATAAAAATGATGGAACTTATATTGACTTAAATCCGAATACAACCAGTAATTACGGCGGTCCTTATTTTGGGTATACCAACGGACTGGGAATTCGAAGAGGACCCGGATCTGAAAATTTATTGATTTCCGATACCTATGAAATGACTCTCTACGGTGTAGGAGCACTGAGAAATGATGTAAATACGTCCTATCAGACCAAAAGATCATTACAGGATATAGAAAGGGAGATTTCCAAGTTCATTAAGTATACCGGTATTTTTGGAAATACTGCTGCGTATAAAAATGAAGCATCGGAATGTTCTGTTAACTGTTACACCATTAATCCGGGAGCACAGCCAACGCTTGTTACAGACTGGACGAAAGCTCCCAACAGTTATGTCTTCACAGGAAAGGATAAAAACGGAAGTCAGGTAGACGGTTTGTATATCCCCGTTAAAAAAGCATACGAAATGTGGGCTAAAGGCGGCGATTTCATGAAGAACGACAACGGAGTCTACACCAAAATCCCTGATGGCATCGCTAAAGCAGGATTATACTGGGAAGATGAACCGGGACTTATCAAATCTGTTACCCTGGAAGGAACAGGAGAAAATGCTAAGATCAAAGTTCTGATCAATAAAATAAAAGAAGGTAACGCTGTCGTATCTTACAAAGTGAATGACCAGATCTACTGGACATGGCACGTATGGGCAACGGACGATCCTTCTGTAAACGGAAGCACTTACCATCACGGTTTCGAAAAAGACAAAGATGGTAATCCTGTTACCAACTGGAAGTGGATGGACAGAAACTTAGGTGCCACCAGCGCGAATTTTGTAGGCAACGACTGGCATAAATCTGCCGGGCTGCAATATCAGTGGGGAAGAAAAGACCCATTCCCATCATTTGGTCTTAAGGATTTAAGCCTCTACCCGATCAATGGGGAGATCAATTTATCTTATACAGATCCTGCTTTTCAGTCTAAATTCATAAAAGTAAGGGGAAGTAAATATACTACCCAGATCAATACGGGAACAGATACGCCTAACGGAAATATCAGATTTTCTATACAAAACCCGATAAGTTTTATCGCAACACCGGTGTTTGTCGCTAAAAAAGGGGAAGCTCTATTAAACGACGGTGAAGATTTCCTAAAACAGAATGACAATAACAGCTGGACACAGGTCGGCATCACCACGTGGTTTTCAAAGGAGAAATACAAAAAATACCTTCCTCCTTACCGCGAAAATATAGCTGCATGGGATCTTTGGGGAGATACCCGCCAGGGGAATTATTCAGATATTGATGATGCCTCGGTGGGAGAAGCCAGTTCAAGATACGCGCTGAAATCACCATATGACCCTTGTCCTTGTAACTGGAGAGTTCCTTCAAGTTACTTTTCAGGAGGAAGAAATTCCGGTACTCCAATGCCAAATGAAAACAGATACAGCCCTTGGGGAAAACATACCGGAAATACGGTTGATCCTGAATTCAATGCTACGGCTTTAAATGCGGATTATCCGGGTATCAAAGTTTATCCTCAGTTCGGATTTGACTTTTCAGGCGTTTCCGGAATGAATCTGGGTAAATTCCCTATCAACGGAAATTATGAAAACTATCCAAACGGTACCAGTTCTTTAAAATACGGAACAGGATGGATCACTCCGGTGGTTAATTTCCAGGATCAGAGTGCAGATGGTGGTTTATTAACAGCAACATTTATGACGGCAACTGAAGTAATAAATCAGGTAAGATATCCTTCATTTGGAGCTGCAGGTTTAACTTTAATTTCAGATCCGTTAAGCGGTTCCAAACCAAGACCGGGATGGCACAGATTCTCAACAAGTGCTTACAGCAGCAGTGGTGGTGTTCGTTGTATATACGATCCTAACAGTGCCTTTATGCCGGCAGCTTTTGAAACGGAATTCGTGGCTTCAACTACGGAAACCTATTCTACGGAAACTGTAAAATCATGGACTAAACTGCCCAACAGTTATGTAGAATACACCAATCCTGCTTTGGTAACTCCTAATCCGAATGGAAACAAAGTAGATCCCAATAAGGATAATGACAGGATCATTGAAATTCCAATAAGAAAAGCCTACGCGATGCACAAGCTGCATTTAAGTACAGATTTTTCTTTCCCGGCAGAAAGTACAAAGTCTTCTTCCGTGGTATGGACCAACAATACGAGCCTGATCCAAAAGATGGAAATTGTAGATGGCCCGATAGAGACTGCCATCTTAAAGGTTACTTTAAATCCTAATGCTACAGGGAATGCCGTGGTTGCCCTTCACGTAGGAAGCGGTACATGGACAGCCAACAAGCACAATGATCCGGTATTATGGAGCTGGCATATCTGGGCGCCAAGATCTGTTATTGAAACCTACACATTTGATCCGGAAAACGCGGCCAATGGTGGAGTTATTCCTGCTAACGATCAGTTTGTAGACCCAATGACCAGTGCGGGCGTTCCTATGAAAACTACCTTTATGGACAGGGATTTAGGAGCAAAACTCCCTTTCATCAGCGAACATATTTACGGATACAATACCGCTGCTTACACAGGACCGTTAGGTTCTTATAACAACAATAATCCTACTGCAGTGGCCAGATTGGACCAAATGCATGACAGCGGCGGTCTTCATTTCCAGTGGGGAAGAAAAGATCCGTTGCCTGTATTTTACAATCCGGGAATGTTTTATAATCATTTTGTGAGCGGTAAAAGACCATTCAATGACTATTTTGTGTACAGACAGAATAACCATGCCAATGCCACTACAGGAGCTATTCCGTATGCGAACAATATGCTGGAGCCTGAATATTTAACGAGCTATACCCAGCCTTACACCACTTATTCTGCAACAGCGAATGTTTCACCATCTGATTCTAAAGCTGATAAACTGAAGAAAGTAGTGAAGTATTCCGCTACCAATCCTTTAAGTTATCTGTATCAGTCTGATGCTACAAAACTGGACTGGGTTTCGGACGAAAACGGCAATATGCCTGAAAGATGGGGACATGCCACTGAAAAATCGGCTTACGACCCTTGTCCGGCAGGCTGGAGAATTGTGGATATGGAAAGTGTGTCTACCGGTGTTATCCTTGGAAACCTTATCTCAAAAGGAAATACGCCATGGTTCTACAATGCAAAATTCACAAATTCTTACGGAATTGATCCAGGTAAAGACAACACCTATGTAAGCAATGAAGCATATGACATCAACAAAATGAACTATCTGGGTGGCTTTGTATATGGAAATGCAGCAGGTACGGGTTCATTCAGATATGGATTCATTTTAAACAGACCTGAATACAATATCGGAACATTCCCGAACAACGGAATAAGAGGATTCAATGGAGGAAATGCATTAGACGCTTCCAAACTGGGAGGAAATCCTGATACCTTTATGAAGTCAGGAATCTGGACAGCCGCCAATCAGGGTGGTGCCGGTTCTTCTCTGGGAATGTTGTTTAATGCGGTCATCACCCAAACTGTTGGAGCTACGGATAAACTGTATTATTTAACACCAACATTTGGTTTCCGTCCGCAGGCCGCGATGTCATGCCGTTGTGCAGAAATCAAGTATGACACCAATGGAAACGAAATCGGAAGATATGAACCTTTCGCGATTCCGGTTCCTAAAAATGCTTTGGCTAAAGCAAAAGATATCCTTGCAAAATCAGTGATTGAGGAAAAAGTAGCTCAGAATAAGCTTCAGTTCTTCCCTAATCCTGTGAAAAGTGTATTGTACATCAAAGGAAACGACAGAGCAAAAGACTATTACTATCAGATTTATAACCTTTCCGGCCAGCTTGTGAAATCCGGGAAGTTTGAAAATGACCGTACGGATCTCTCTTCTTTGATATCGGGCGCTTATCTAGTAAGAATCAACAATTCTGAAACGATAGTGAAAATTATCAAGAAATAATACTAAAACAAAGTAAAATTTGAACCGTCTCAATTTTTGAGGCGGTTTTTTTGTAGAATTAATAATATTTTAATCTCTATTTTTAATTTTATCGTTTATAGTTTGTAAATTTAGATAGCTTTTTTGAGTTTGGATTATTAATTTTTAAGGTCAATTCATCCGGAAACTGTATCTATCAGTGATTTTAAACATGATTTTAAGCATATTTTAATATTAAATATTGTTAAAAGTGATTGCATTTTCCGCAAAAATTATATTTTTGCATAATTATTGATTTGATCTATTGAATTTGAAAATAATTTAAACGAAATAAATAATTGTAAACCTTTAGTATTTAAAATTATGTCACAATCGTATAAAGATATTTTCGAAAACAACAGACAATGGGTAGAATCTAAAATTTCAAAAGATCCTGAATTTTTCCATGAGCTAGCCAAAACCCAAAACCCCGATTATCTGTACATAGGATGCTCGGACAGCAGGGTGACAGCGGAAGAAATCATGGGAGCAAAACCGGGAGATGTTTTTGTTCACAGAAATATTGCTAATGTAGTCAACACTTTAGACATGAGTTCCACAGCGGTTATTCAATATGCCGTAGAACATCTTAAGGTAAAACACATTATCGTATGCGGACATTACAACTGCGGTGGCGTAAAAGCAGCGATGACTCCTCAGGATTTAGGGTTACTGAATCCATGGTTGAGAAACATTCGTGATGTTTACAGAATTCACCAGACAGAATTAGATTCTATTGAAGATCAGGGAAAACGTTATGACCGACTTGTTGAGCTTAATGTTCAGGAGCAGTGCATCAACGTGATCAAAATGGCCTGCGTACAGGAAAGATATATATTAGAAGAATATCCTACTGTTCACGGCTGGGTTTTTGACCTTAGAACGGGTAAAATCATAGATTTGGATATCGATTTCGAGAAAATCCTGAAAGACATCCAAAAAATATATAACCTTACAAGTTCTGATTGGGTAATGAGCAGAAAAACGACGTAGTTTTTCTAAAAATGAATGTAAGATGAAATTCTGGAGTATTATTGTATTGACC
The DNA here is from genome assembly GCF_000737715.1 of Chryseobacterium sp. JM1. Taxonomy (GTDB): domain Bacteria; phylum Bacteroidota; class Bacteroidia; order Flavobacteriales; family Weeksellaceae; genus Chryseobacterium. The sequence continues at coordinate 94,860 of NZ_JPRN01000002.1, forward strand.
TTCTTTCTCAACTTCACAGCACTGCCTGGCATTGCTGCGATAGCTGGCTGGGATATCGCAAGGACCAATGTGATCATCAATGAAGAAGAGCCGCATTCTCACCCATCCTCTTTTATTGTTTATGAAAAAACGCTTCCGAAAACCTTGGACGTATTCGATTATGTGAAGTTTTCCGAGCCTGACCTTCAGGGCGTTTCTTTTGTGCTGATAGATGATTCCTTTCATCTGTCACCTTTACTTACCATATTTTCTCCGCCTCCGGAAGCCTAAATTTAAAGTATAGTTAGATTTTTTTTAATAGTATTCATATCAGAAACTGATATAGGATACGTGTGCTTTTTAAATTTAAATTTCCAATCTTTTATAACTGATCATCTGCGTATAGATCAGTCGGTTATAGTATTTTTCAAGAAACATTATGAAAAAAACATCATTCATAGGAGGAATCAAGGAGAATTTCCCTTCCGGACTCGTTGTATTCTTAGTAGCGCTTCCATTATGTCTCGGAATCGCTTTAGCATCAGGAGCACCACCCTTATCCGGAGTCATTTCCGGTATTGTAGGAGGATTAGTCGTAGGATTTCTAAGTAACTCCAATATATCGGTATCAGGTCCGGCAGCCGGTCTTACCGCGATTGTTTTAACAGCGATCACAGATCTTGGCGCTTTCGAACTTTTCCTTTGCGCAGGAATCATTGCGGGACTTCTCCAGCTAATTTTAGGATTTATCAGAGCCGGAAGTATATCCAATTATTTCCCGAACAATGTTATCGAGGGAATGCTTGCCGCCATTGGGATCATCATTATTTTAAAACAAATTCCTCATGCCATGGGGTTCGACAAGGATTACGAAGGGCATGAATCTATATTTGACAACGGTCTGAATTTCGGATATTTCACAGAATTATTCGGAGCCATACACATGGGCGCTATTGTAGTAACCTTGTTTTCGGTAGGTATTCTTATCGCCTGGGATAAAATTCCGGCTTTAAAAAGAATGAAAATGCTTCCGGGAGCACTGGTAGCAGTAGTGGCAGGAATACTTCTTAACGAACTGTTCAAACTGTCCGGAAGTTCATTAGCTATTGGTACACAGCATCTGGTTTCACTACCCGTTCCCAAGTCATTGGATGACTTCAAAAATCTTGTTACGATGCCTGATTTTGGAGGATTCACCAATCCTAAGGTATGGATAGTAGGAGCAACGATTGCCATTGTAGCTTCTATTGAAACCCTGCTTTGTATCGAAGCTTCTGACCGACTGGATAAGCAGAGAAGAATTACGGATACCAACCTTGAGCTTAAGGCACAGGGAATCGGTAACCTGATCAGCTCATTCATCGGAGGACTGCCTATGACTTCTGTAGTGGTAAGAAGTTCTGCCAATGCCAATGCGGGAGCTACTTCAAAGCTTTCTGCAATGATCCATGGTGTACTTCTACTGGTATGCGTATTGACCATTCCGTTTATTCTTAACCTTATACCGCTGGCTACCCTTGCCGCAGTACTGATTCTTGTAGGATATAAACTGGCAAAACCAGCGACCTTCAAACATTTCTGGCATTTGGGTAAATTCCAGTTCATTCCGTTCGTAGCGACCGTAGTAGCTGTAGTGGCAACTGACCTTCTGAAAGGGGTAGGTATCGGTCTGGCGATCTCCGTATTCTATATCCTTCAGGGAAATATGAAGCGTGCTTATTATCTGAGCAGAGAAAAGCTGGATGATGCAGACGGAATTAATATCAAGCTTGCCGAAGAAGTTTCTTTCTTAAATAAGGCAGCAATCAAAAAGACATTAAAAAACATTAAATCTAATTCTACGGTAACCATTGACGCAAGAGGAACCTCATATATTGCGACCGACGTACTGGAAATGATCCAGGATTTCGCCAATATCAGGGCAAAAGAAGAAGACATTAATGTGGAACTATTAGGTTTCAAAACGTCATACAAAGATTATGAAACCGATGAAGATTCTCACATCTTAATCACACACAAAAGAGCAATGTAAGCTCACATTCCAATAATTTTATTAATTTTAACAAGAACAAACCAATCATATGAAAGCACATACTTCTGAAACTCAATCTACAATTACACCTGAAAAAGCACTGAATTTCCTAAAAGATGGAAACCAGAGATTTGTCAATAATTTAAAGGCAAACAGAGATCTTTTAGAACAGGTGAATGCAACACGTGAAGGACAATGGCCTTTTGCAGTTGTTTTAAGCTGTATAGACAGCCGTACTTCTGCAGAATTGATCTTTGATCAGGGATTAGGCGATGTTTTCAGTATCAGAATTGCAGGTAATTTTATCAATCAGGATATTTTAGGCTCCATGGAATTTGGCTGTAACGTTGCCGGTTCCAAGCTTGTTGTCGTTTTAGGACATACGAAGTGCGGTGCCTTAAAAGGAGGTTTGGATGCAGCACAAATCCAGGGAATGGGAATGGATAACCTGAACCACCTGATCAATCATTTCGACCCGATCATCAATGAAATCATTGAAGAGGGTGAAGACCGTTCATCAAAAAACGCTTCGCTTTTGGAAAGGCTGAATCAGCAAAATGTAAAAAGCGCAATCGAAGATATTCGTACCCAAAGTTCAACCCTTAAAAACCTTGAAGATGAAGGTAAGATTAAAATAGTTGGAGCGAACTATGATGTTGAAACCGGAGTTGTAACCTGGTTGTAAGACATAAAAATTTGCGCATTTTTTTATTACACATACCTAAAAAATCATGTTATAGTTAGATTGGAAATTGATTTTTTAAGCACAAAAAGACCACCGGTATTCGGTGGTCTTTGTTTTTATATTGATGTGTAGGAACTTCCAGCCTCCTTCTTCCAGCTTCCAGCCTTAATTACTTCCCGTTAAATGCAGACATGGTATTCCCGATTCCTGCGAAAACAAAGGACAGACTGGCTTTAGAGAATTTTTCAATTCTTTCACCAAGCTTTTCATTTTCTTCCTCTGTCCATGTTCCCAGAACATAATCTACCTGGCGGCCTTCTGAAAAATCTGCAGAAATTCCGAAACGAAGTCTTGCATAATTCTGGGTCTGCAACATTTCATTGATGCTTTTCAGTCCGTTGTGACCGGCATCGGAACCTTTCATTTTCATTCTCAGGGTACCAAACGGAAGGGCAAGATCATCGGTAATGATCAGCACATTTTCCAAAGGGATATTCTCTTTCTGCATCCAGAATCTCACTGCATTTCCGGAAAGATTCATATAGGTGTCAGGCTTCAGAACGAATACTTTTCTTCCTTTGTACTTTCCTTCCGCCATCCATCCGAAATTGGTGGTATTAAATGAAGCATCAAGCGTTTCCGCGATTTTCTCTGCAACTTTGAATCCTATATTGTGGCGTGTATTTTCATATTCCGGGCCTTTGTTTCCAAGACCGACTACTAAATATTTCATTGAGAAATTTTTTGCAAAATTAAGAGATAAAAAATAAAAAAGCCCAATCTTATGAAGATTGGGCCTGTATATTATAAAGATTCTTTTTAGAAAGGCTTATAAATGTAGTTTACACCAAACCCTCTTGTCATATAGGTCTGAGGATCGTAGTTGTAGTTGGTTGTTCTGATCACCGGTGAAGGTATCGGAGGTAAAAGATCTGTTACAGAAGCTTTCTTAGGATTGTTCGGAGAAAGGATGTGACTTTCCCTGTCATTAATTTCCGTAGATAAAAGTCTTGAAATTTTATATACTGAAGGAAGCAGTGTAAATGGACTGATCTCGGTATCGTAATTAAAGAATTCATAGGCAAATTTAGTAGTAGGTCTTCCGAATACCGGTGCCGTCACAGGTCCTGTTGCAGGTCCATAATGTCTTACCACTTTAGAAACATTGTCTCCTAGATATGTATAACCTGTTCTGGAATAATTTGTAAAGGCAAAAGTAGTTCCTGAAACATCCGGGCCGGTTTTCATGATGATAGAATCCATCTTGGCCGTAGAAGCATTATACTTTACATCATAAAGTGTCTTTGCCTTTCTTAAAAGGGTCTGAGGCCCCGGATTGGTTGCCGGTGGTACAGGCGGAGGTCTTCTGAAAACAGAACGGTTCTCAGAAACGGTTACCAGTCTGTCGTTAGGTCCATAAGTAAACAACTGACTGTAAGAAACACTGTCTTTATCCAGTTTCCCGTTACCGTCAAGATCTAAAAATCCGTTGAAAGTAACCTGGCTAATTTTGTTTCCACTGTAAGCAATATCTGTAATAGAAGCACTGTCTGTGATCACTCTTGTTACCAAAAGCCCACTGTAGTGATATTCTGCTAACGTATCTTTATTTGTAATTTCTCTGTATAAACCTCTTGGACCGTTCAATCCTCCAGTATCATTCAGATCCAATAATGGATCCCCGTCTTCGTCTAACATGTCTTTGCAGGAATGTATTGAAGAAAACCCTGCTATTAATAAAATAAAGTAGAAAAGTCGTTTCATTTCCAGGTAATTGTTTATTTTTTGACAAATATAACTTTTTTCTGAATAAAAGTTATGTTTTTATTTATATTCAAGTAAAACCGATAATCAAATCCGCTTATAAAGTTCTGTAAACATATTTAAGTGCCTGGTTCTTATCAGAGACAGGATAATTATAGGCATCATACAGATACGTCATCGGAGTATCCACACCCGGTGCCGGAGATGGAGGCATTACAAATACCGATGTAGGATTGTTCGGTGAGATTCTGTAGAAATTCTCAGGACGCAGAAGACTCCACGCTGTAAAGAAAGACTTGGGAAGCGTAGAGAACGGGCTGATCTTTGAATCATAGTTTTGATAGCTGTAAACCGTTTTCTTAGCGGTTGCCATATTAGGATCTCCAGTTCCTGTAAGGGTTCCTTTAAGACATTCTGCCTTGAAGATATTATCTCCCATATAAGTAAAGGTACTTTCTGTAAACAGGCTGTATGCCGTATTTCCAGCTACCTTTCTTTTTTCCATGATTTTCACAAGCTTTTTGCCCGCCGTATCATAGGTGAAAACATAGTCGCTTACAAAAGAATCCAGTGCCACAGCAGCTGTCGCAGTACATGTTGCACTGTATACATAGCCGTTGCTGTTTTCACTTACACTGAAATCGTAAACCGTACTGCCGGTAAGGCTTCCGACAAATTTTATTTTCCCGATTTTATTATTGATATACGTAGCAGTACCTGTATAATAGTTATTGGTCGTACCATCTTTTAACATTCCCTTTTGAAAAACGGATCCGCTAACGGTATATTCCTCCTGAATGTTGGAATTTAAAGTGATCTTTTCCAGAACTCTGGCAGGCGGAGGTGTTGTGTTTCCATTGTTTCCGCCATCATTGGCACTAGGCTCGAATTGGTCTGAAGAAGAATTGTCACAAGAAACCAGAAGTCCGAAAAACACTCCGGTCATGACTTTAAAAAGATAGTTTTTTCCCATGAAAAAATATTTTAGTGAGTTTACAAATATAATTCATTTTTTCGATGAAAACATTTACTTATTCAACAAATTCGTAATAATCTATATCTTTTTTCAAAAAAAACCTAAAAACATGATGCTTTTAGGTTTTTATATAGGTTGTATTATGAAATTAATAAGGCTGCAATACTGAAGTCGTTAAAACAGACTGTGACATTTCATTATTCAGAAATTCATCATTGACTGCTGTTCCTATCCCCAATGTTCCTGAGTTCAGGTTTCTCTTGGTACAGGCCACTTTTACAGTATAATTGTTCTTTGGGGTAAGATTAGTCAGGGTAGCATTAAGATTAAAGATCTTGTAGCTTCCCTCGGAACCGATTAATACATCTGTTCTCACTGCTCTCAGGGTGTTATCTACAAAAACACCGCAGGCAAAACCTGAAGATGAATTATTGTTCCCTGTTTTCTGCGCTGTCGTCTGGAAAGTAAAAACCACTTTATTTACACCATTCGTAATAGAGAAAGTATCATTTGTTCCGGGCAGAACCGTCCATGCACTGGTAAGAGCCGCACCCTCCGTATAAGGAGTGGTAACCCCGTTCGGAGAAGAAAACACCGCTCCGGTCTGATCTGCCACCGTATTCAGTGAAAATACAGACATACTCCCCTGCCCGTCTGCTATTTTAATACTTTTCCAGTCATTGGTATTCATTTCAGAATTGTTGTGAAGAATAGTTCCGGCAGCTCCGGCTGATCCTTTCAACAGATTTGTTCCTCCTGTTCTTACTTCTTTTCTTACATTGATATCCCCGTTTACATCCAGCATATTAACAGGATTGGGCGTATTGACTCCCACCTGCGCAGTGGCCACTACAGCCCATAACAAAGATTGTATGATAATAATTTTTTTCATGCCTGGATTAATTTATAATTGGGTTAAATACCTGAGGAATCTCATACACATCCACTTTGAGGGAAGACTGGGCGATAAAGCTGTTGATATTGGTATCCGCATTGATTCCCACCGCCAGCACCACATCATTGTCCGTTCTGTAAGAGGCCAGCCTTGAGCAGGCAACACTTACCGTGTGCTGTCCTTTAGACAAATTGGCTACAACCCCGATTTGATTATGCGTGATGAAAGTACTGGTTGCGCTACTGGCTTTTAAGTTTCTCTGTCTAAGGTTCACCAGTTTGTCATCCACAAAAATACCACATGCATAATCTATAGAAATATCCGTCGTTCCATTGGCCGGAAGATTGGCCTGTACCACCGTTTCAAACTGAAAATACGTCTTACTGTCTGTACTGAATACACTTATAGGCTGTGACAGACCAGCGATTTTCTTAAATCCGGGAAGACTGGAAATATCAGCACCTTTAGTAAAAGCTGTATTTTTTGCAGTGATCGTAGACTGTTCTCCGCTGGTAAATTTCACTCCTACTCTGTCTGAAAAGGAGTTATTGAATATCAGATAAAACTTGTTCGGTTCATATTCCGGAATACGAAGACTTTTCCAGATGGGTGCATAACCTACTCCCTGAGAAACAAGGATCTGATCATTATTCCCTTGAGAAAGGGTATTGTCCTGAGCGTTCAGAACAACGATTTTATTTCTTAAATTGACATCACCATTGACATCCATCTTTGCTTTCGGTGAACCTGTATTGATTCCCACCTGAGCAGAAAGAGACAGTCCTGCCATGACCAACAGGATTGATATACTATTTTTCATCAATTAATTGCTTTTATAAGTTACGTATTCAATAACATCTATTTTCATGATAGACTCAAGGGTAAATGCATTGGAAACCGTATTGGTATCGGAAACATTACGTCCGACCGTAAACTGTGAATTGAGATTGGAAGTATTGATTTTTCTACACGCCACTTCAAGTTTCTGAGTTCCTACAGGAACATTCTGCTCTGTATAGTTCAGGGTGAAAATATAATCCTGAATACCGGATTTCTCAGTATTGTTATTGGAAACCACCTTATCAGGACGTACTGCTACCAGTTTTCCGTTTCTGAAAACACCACAGGTAAAGGTGACAGACTGAGACGTTCCTGAATTCGGAGCCTTCATCTCTATACCCGTCTGAAACTGATACGTCAGTCTGTTTTTACCATTCTTGATGACAAAATTATTGGCAAGACCGGCTATTTTAGACCACTTTCCTTTTGTCACATCTGTAATATCATCACCTACATTATTTTTATAAATATTGTCTGCCTGTATACCGTTTGAAAGGTCTGTAATACCTGCCTGATCTGATGACAGGTACGAATTGATCAATTTGTACTGCCCCTCTTCCATAAAGGAAACATTCAATGATTTCCAGACAGGAGGCAAACCTTCTCCCTGTGAAACCAAAACCTGGCCGTTCAGTCCTGCATTTCCTGCCTGATCTGAAGTACCGCCTACTCTAAGTTCTTTTCTTAAGGTGATTTTCCCGTTGACATCGAGAGTAGATTTAGGAGAAGCTGTCCCAATTCCCACCTGCGCGTTGGCGCAAAGCGATAAAAAACCGGTCGCGCAACAATAGATAATTTTTTTCATAATAAGGGCTGCAAAGGTATGGATTTTATTCATAAAAAACCATTTATAAGCCTTTAAACACGTAGAAATAAAGTGATTACAGTGTAGAATTAATTGTACAAAAAAGTAGAATTATTACTACAAACCTTTACTTTTTTTCACGTTTAAAAAGACCGACAGTCTCCAAACTCCTTAATAATGGTAGATACAGCACTATTTTTTATCATTATACTGTGATTTTAAAACACGTTAAAACCTGCGTAGTACCACATTTTTTTGATTTTTAAGTCAAACTTTTTTAACGAAAAAAGAGACCTGAAAACTTAAATTCAGATCTCTTTTTAATTTATCAGCACAAAAATGTGGTACGTTTGTTCTAATTATGTCCTATAATAGTCTTCAGAAGTATATTCACCTCATCTACATTTTTCACCTTTTCTTTTCTCATCATCAGCAGATTTCCCTCTTTCCCGATCTTTTCTTTCAATTGGGCTTCTGCAGGATTTTGTGTTAAATAACTGATGATATGTCTGAATCTGTCTGTCTGATAAAATTTATCCTGAGGGTTAGCCGGAAAATATCCTAAAAACACTCCGTTCTTCATAACGATCTTCTCAAATCCTATATCAGCCGCCAGCCATTTCAGCGCAACACTTTTCAATAAATTGACAGCTTCTTTCGGCAGTTCTCCAAAACGGTCGATGAGTTCAAGTTCAAACTGATAAAGATCTTTTTCATTATCAATTTCAGCAATTTTCTGGTACAGTAAAAGTCGTTCTTCCGTGTTTGAGATATAGAAATCGGGAAGCATCAGTTCCAGATCAGTATCAATATTGACGTCTTTTACAGATTTAAACAGCTTTTGTCTGTCCTCTTCATTATCGAACAGGTTTTCAAAGTCTGCGTCATCTTTTAATTCTTCCAAAGCTTCCTGCATCAGTTTCTGATAGGTTTCAAAGCCCATTTCATTGATAAATCCACTTTGTTCCGCACCCAGAAGATCTCCGGCACCACGGATTTCAAGATCCTTCATCGCAATCTGGAAACCACTTCCCAAATCTGAGAATTGCTCGATGGCTTCAAGACGCTTTCTCGCATCAGAAGTAATCATGTCATAGGGAGGTGTGATCAGGTAGCAAAATGCTTTCCTGTTGCTTCGTCCTACCCTTCCTCTCATCTGGTGAAGATCTGCCATCCCGAATCTTTGGGCATCATTGATGAAGATGGTATTGGCATTGGGAACATCTACTCCACTTTCAACAATGGTGGTCGCAACCAGAACGTCATATTTCCCTTCCATAAAATCAAGGACATTCTTTTCCAGCTGCTTGCCTTCCATTTGTCCGTGTCCTGTAATAACTCTCGCATCAGGAACCAGTCTCTGGATCAATCCTGCAATATCTTTAAGGTTTTCCACCCTGTTATTGATAAAATAAACCTGCCCGTCTCTCTGAAGCTCATAAGAAACAGCATCTCTAAGAATTTCTTCGCTGAACCCTATCAGCTGGGTATCCACGGGCTGTCTGTTCGGCGGTGGGGTTTTGATCACCGAAAGGTCTCTCGCTGCCATTAGTGAAAACTGAAGCGTTCTCGGAATTGGAGTCGCGGTTAAGGTAAGTGTGTCTACATTATTTTTCAGGGTTTTCAGTTTATCTTTTACGGATACACCGAATTTATGTTCCTCATCAATGATCAGCAGGCCAAGATCTTTGAACTTAACCGAGCTGCTTACTAACTGATGGGTTCCTATAATAATATCTACTTTTCCGTTTTTAAGTCCGTCCAGCGCTTCTGCTTTCTGTTTGGCTGTTCTGAATCTGTTGACATAAGAAACAGTCACCGGAAAATCTTTCAGTCTTTCTTTAAAACTTCTGAAATGCTGAAATGCAAGAATCGTTGTTGGAACCAATACAGCAACCTGTTTTCCGTCTGTTGCCGCTTTAAATGCTGCACGAATGGCCACCTCCGTTTTACCGAAACCTACGTCTCCGCAAACAAGCCTGTCCATCACAGTATCTGCTTCCATATCTCTTTTTACATCAATGGTTGCTTTTTCCTGATCCGGAGTATCTTCATATATAAAGCTTGCTTCCAGTTCGTTCTGCAGGTAAGAATCCGGTGTAAATGAAAACCCTTTTGCCGTTTTTCTTTCGGCGTATAATCTTATCAAGTCAAAAGCAATCTGTTTTACTTTCGCTTTTGTTTTCTGTTTTAATGATTTCCAGGCCGGGGAACCGAGTTTACTTAATACAATTTCTTTTCCGTCCGGGCCGTTATATTTTGAAATCTTATGAAGTGAATGGATACTTACATATAACAAGTCTCCATTTTTATAGGTTAACTTAAAACATTCCTGGATTTTCCCGTCATTATTTACTTTAACCAGTCCCATGAATTTCCCGATTCCATGATCGATGTGGGCGATGTAGTCTCCAATTTTCAGAGACATCAGATCTTTCAGAGTAAGCTGTTCAGATTTTGCAAAGGTATTTTTGGCTTTATACCTCTGGTAACGGTCAAAAATCTGGTGATCGGTATAGACCAGAATTTTGTGTACATGATCTACAAAACCTTCATGCAGCTCAGATCTGAAACTTTTAAAAGGAAGCTCATTTTCAAGCTCTTCGAATATGGATTCCAATCTTTCTTTCTGTTTTTCTGTAGAAAAAGAGATCCAGGTATCAAAACCTTCGTTCTGCTTTTCTTCCAAGTCCTCAATCAGCAGTTCAAAGTTTTTATGGAAGGAAGGCTGTGGAAGCTGCTCCACTTTGATCTCAGTGAGTTCTTTAAGCCCTTCCATGGAAGTGCCTGCAAAATCAACGGTTTTAAACTTTTTAAAATCAAACAGAAATTCCTGATCTGAAATAAAAAGCTCCTGAGGCCTTCTGTGGGCAATATCTTTATTTAATGTTTCGTATTTCTCCAGAGATCTTTCGTAAAATGATCTGATCTTCTGCATCCCGACAGCTCCATTTCTTGAAACTACAAAACTTTCTTTAGGCAGGAGCTGAAGCAGAGAAACACGTGTTCCGGTTACCGAAAAATTCATATTGGAAACCAACTGGAAATCTTTTACTTTGTCTATGGACAGCTGGGTTTCAATATCAAAAGTTTTGATATTTTCCACTTCATTTCCAAAGAACGTAAGACGGTACGGCTTTTCATAAGAGTAAGAGAATACATCAACGATTCCTCCTCTCACGGAAAATTCTCCAGGTTCTGAAACGAAATCTGCCTGCTGGAAGTTATAATGATTCAGCAATTCATCAACAAAATCAAAATCCAGCTGGTCGCCTACTTTTATATGATGGGAGATCGCTTTAAAGTCTTCTTTCTTTAATACCTTTTCAGATAATGCTCCTGCATACGCCACAATCACTTTAGGTGACTTCCCGGAATTGATTTTATTTAAAACCTCCGTTCTCAGTACGAGGTTGGCATTTTGAGTTTTCTCCACTTGATAGGGTTCAAGATGTGTGGCCGGAAAATACAAAACCTTTTCTTTTCCAAGCAAATCTTCCATTTCTGTATTGGCGTACAGGGCGTCTTCCTTGTCATCTACCAGATAAAGAACAGTTTTTTTCTGCGTTAAAAAAAGTTCGGCAACAAAGATGGAAACCGATGAACCTGCACTTCCCTTCACGGAAATATGCTGGCTGCTTTCTAACTGAGTAAAGATTTCCTTTCCAAATTCTTTCTGAAGAAGATCGGGAAGAAACTTTTCGTGAATAGGTTTTAGCTGCATAAATAGTAATGGTATAAAACGACAAAAGCGATTTCGGGAGTGTTCCGAAACCGTTGATGCTCAACAAAGGTAAGGATAATTTTTTCTTCACAGGATAAGTCTTATTTTACCAAAACATACACAAAACAACTAAATACATACCCAAATCTTAATTTTTTACAAACTTATCTAATAAAAAGTTAAAAAAATTCTCATTTTATTGCATGGCATAGTGTTTGGCCTTTTACTCTCATCAAACTTTTAAAGAAATAGTATTATGAAAAAAGCAATCAGAATCTTAGGCGTACTTATGCTGGTATTTGTGGCCACATTATCTTTCGCCTCATGCAGTAACGACGATGATCCTGTAAACAATGATTTCTTCGCAGGAACCTACAAAGGAAGCATCTCTTACAATGACGGATCTACCAACAACAGTACAGATAACGGAAGTGTTTTTGTAACAAAAATCGCCAGTGGAACGAAATATAATTTCGCTTTCTCGAATGGTATTCCGGATCTTAACGGAGTGGAATTTCAGCAGTCAGGTGACCATACCCTTGTGATGATCGGCGCCAGTGCTACATCATATATAAGAATTGACAATAATGAATTAAAAATCTTATACATCAAGGATGGCAAAACGTGGACTGCAAACTGTACACGATAAATCAACATTCATATTTACAATTGAGCCTGTTTTCATTATGAAAGCAGGCTTATTTTTTTTTCAAAACGTTTGCTTTAAGTTTTTTTTAAGCAGTAATAAACTTTAGTTAAGGTTCTAAATCTCAGTTTTTCAGCCCGCTTTTTGTATATCTTTACTCAAGAAAAAATAAACAATACACCCTCATGAAAAAATTATTAACAGCAATGTCACTAGCATTAGGACTAGGATTTGCAACTGCACAGCAAACTGCTCCGGCAACTACCGCAGCTCCTCATCACGCGCCAAAAACAGTAAAAGCTCCGGCCGCTAAAACGGCTCAGCCAGCAGCAACGGCTAAACCAGCCCAACCTGCTCAACCTGCAGTCAAAATGAAAAAAGACGGAACACCGGACAAAAGGTATAAAGAAAACAAAAATCTTAAAAAAGACGGTACTCCAGACAAGAGGTACAAAGCCAACAAGTAAACTTTAACATATAGTTGTTATTTTCATAATCAAATTTCGAAGAACCGGTGAAACTCATTCGCCGGTTTTTTTTATGCTATATCCGGATCAAAATGAACTAAAGTTTATTGAAGTTAAGAAAATTAAGGTCAATTTTAAACAAACTATTATAGGTTTGATTGTATTTATTTTACTCCCAAAGTTTTGAGATTAATCCCAGATCACATGATTTTAAAATTTCACGCAGATTAACCAGATGATGCAGATTTTTACTTTTACTCATCTGCTTTATCCTTAGCATTTGCGAGAAGTCATTATTATAAACATTCTTTTGTTGCTTAAAAAAATCTGAAGACATATTTAAGACAGCGAAACCTTATAGATTCACTTGTATTTATTTTTTATTTTATTCCCAAAGTTTTGAGACTGAACTTACTTATTTATAAATTTGAGGCATGTTAAATTTCTTCAAGAAAAACGCGGCACTGGTCTGGGCAAAAAAACATGTTCAGAAAACCGGGGAATTCAAAAAAAACTCAGAGAAAAATCAGGAAGCCCTTTTACTGTCTCTTGTAAAGACGGCTCAGAAAACTCTTTTCGGAAGGGAGCACAATTTTGAGAACATTCATTCCATCCGGGAATTTCAGGAAAAAGTTCCTGTCGCCGACTATGAAGATCTGAAACCATACATCGAAAGGGTAAAAAAAGGACAGGCCAATATTCTATGGACAGACACTCCGGAATATTTCGCCAAAACTTCGGGAACCACCTCAGGCTCAAAATACATTCCCATTTCAAAAGAAGGAATGCCTTTTCAGATTGCCGGTGCTCAAAGCGCGCTGTTCCATTATATCGCGCAAAAAGACAATGCCGATTTTGTGAACGGAAAAATGATTTTTCTTCAGGGAAGTCCGGAAATGGAAGAAGTTTTCGGCATCAAAACCGGAAGACTTTCAGGCATTGTCGCCCATCACATTCCTGCTTATCTTCAGAAAAACCGACTTCCAAGCTGGAAGACCAATATCATGGAAGACTGGGAGGCCAAAGTGGACAAGATCATTGAAGAAACGGAACATGAAAATATGACCCTGATCTCGGGAATTCCGCCATGGCTGATCATGTATTTTGAAAAACTTACAGAAAAACATGGTAAAAAGATCAAACAGCTTTTCCCGAATCTCCAGCTTTTGGTAACTGGAGGTGTTAATTACGAACCTTACCGCGATAAAATGGAGGATCTTTTGGGTGGAAAAGTTGATATTATCCAGACCTTTCCTGCATCTGAAGGTTTTTTCGCCTTTCAGGACGACTATACCAAAGAAGGGCTGCTTCTTTTAACGAATCATGGAATTTTCTATGAGTTTATTCCGTTAGAAGAATATGGGAACCCGGAAGCCAGAAGATTAACGATAAAAGAGGTGGAACTTAATAAAGACTACGCCTTGCTTCTTACAACCAATTCAGGTTTATGGGCTTATTCAATAGGTGATGTCGTACGTTTTATTGATAAAAATCCGTACAGAATTCTGGTAAGTGGAAGAACGAAGCATTTCACGTCTGCTTTCGGAGAACATGTGATTGCTTTCGAAGTGGAAGAAGCGATGAAAGCTGCTCTGGAAAAACATCCCGCCCAAATTACAGAATTTCATCTTGCCCCGCAGGTGAACCCGGCTGAGGGACTTCCGTATCATGAATGGCTGATAGAATTTGAAAAGGAACCTGAAAATTTAGAATCCTTCAGAAATGAGCTGGACACTGAACTCCGCAAGAGAAATACGTACTATGATGATCTCATTACGGGAAATATTCTTCAGCCGCTTCATATCAGTCCGCTGAAAAAGAATGCGTTTCATGAGTATGCAAAATCTCAGGGTAAACTGGGTGGACAGAACAAAACACCAAGACTTGCGAATGACAGAAAAATTGCAGATCTATTAGAAATTTACAAACTTTAAAGATATTTTTTCAATTCAAAAAACATATATTCGAAAAAAATTATAAATTTGGAAAAATAAAAAATAATAATGAGAGCATCTGTACTTTTAAAATCATCTTTACTAACATCTTTATTTGTGATTTCATCCTGCGCGACGACCAAGTACAGCGATGACATTTCAAAAAACAATTATTCTAATCTTCAAGCCGGAAAGGTTTACGTAGTTACCATGAAAGATGGTTCCAAAAAACAGAAGATGCTTTTCCGAAACACGGATGCTGAAAACCTTATCGGAACTGCCGGTAAAAAAGACAGTACAGAGGTAATCATTCCTAAATCCAACGTTGCTGCGGTAAAAGACAGAAGCAAAGCAAGAGTTACAGCGGGTGCTACCGTCATTGGAGCGGCTGGTGTTGCAGCGATCGTGATCAGTTCACTGAGAGCGGACTAAAATAGATTTTATCTTTCGGAACCTATTTGATTTATCATTTAAAAAAACAGCATATAAACAGCCTTAAATAAATATTTAGGGCTATTTTTGTGCATGATTTCCTTTACGCCGTTAAAAACATTGCAAAATGTTGAATTCAGGAATCTTCTTACCGGAAGATTTTTTATTGTTTTAGCCTTCAGAATGCTTGCTACTTTATTAGGATGGTGGGTGTATCAATTAACAAAAGATCCGTTTTCAATAGGCCTAATCGGTCTCTCGGAAGTCATTCCGGCGGTAAGCTGTGCCCTTTATGCGGGCCATGTGATCGATATGAACGAAAAAAAGAGACTACTCTTAATCTGTAATTATGCTTATATTTTTCTAATCGGTCTGCTGCTGATTCCTGCATTTTTCAATGTAGAAATGCACTTCAACGGACACGAGATCACCTATTTTATATATGGAGTCATATTTTTCACAGGAATTGCCCGGGCATTTATCGGCCCAATCGTCCCTTCGATGATTCCAAAAATCGTAAAGAAAGAAAATCTTCCCAATGCGGTTACGCTGAACCAGGCTACCTTTCTTATTTCTTCGGTATGCGGACATGCTGCTGGCGGACTTCTTATCGGGTTCTTTGGAGTAAAATGGACACTGATCGTTATTATTTCATTAATATTTGTCGCTTCTTTATTCTTCTGGCAGCTGAAACAGCAACATTCGGAGTATAAGAAAGAGGAAGTGAATGTGGTTGAAAGTATGCGTGAGGGTATTTCCTATATTTTTAAGACGAAAGAAATTCTGGGTGCTCTATGTCTGGATATGTTTGCTGTTCTTTTCGGAGGAGCTGTTGCCATGATTCCGGTATTTGCCACAGACATTCTGGATGCCGGAGCGGAAGGTTTCGGGCTTCTGAATGCAGCTTCCGATATAGGTTCTATGTGTATTATCACTCTTCTGGCTGTGGTTCCGTTAAGAAAAAACCAGGGGAAAATCCTTCTGGTTGTTGTAGCCGGATTCGGGCTCTGCATCATTGGCTTCGGATTATCAAAGCTGTACTGGCTTTCATTTATATTTCTTGTGATGAGCGGAATGCTGGACGGAATTTCGGTGGTCATCAGAGGAACTATTGTCCAGCTGAAAACTCCGGATCACATCAGAGGCCGTGTACTGAGCGTAAATTCTATATTCATCATGTCCAGTAATGAAATGGGGCAATTCGAAAGTGGGCTGATGGCAAAGTTACTAGGCGTAGTGCGGTCTGTAGTGTTCGGGGGAAGCATGACGGTACTCGTAGCACTCTTAGTAGCAAGTACCAATCCCAAGCTGAGGAAAATGAATTATTAGGCAATAATATGCTCATTCTATTAAATATATCACAAAATCTTTAAATTAACTTTAATAATTTTTTATATTTGTCTTTTTTAAATCCCCCTTTATGAAAAAAGCATTACTCGTTTTTCTAATCATCTGCTCGCGCATCTTATATGCTCAGTCAGATTGTATTAGTGCAATATCTGTCTGCGGAAACTCAGACATATCATATACCCCTTCCGGACCTGGACTTATCCTCGAAGGTATTGGTGCCAACTCATGTTTGAATGACACTGAAAATGAACACTTTTCAGTATGGTATTCATTTACAGCAGCAACTTCAGGAACGCTAGCGTTTGTCATTAACCCTAACATAGACACCGATGATTATGACTTTGCGGTTTATGGCCCCACGACAAACGGTTGTACTTCTTTGAACAACGCTAACGTTTTCGTAACGCCTTTAAGGTGTAATTACAATGGTACAGGTGCCTCTCAGGGAAACACAGGCTTACTTCTAACGATACCTCCTCCGCCACCTCCCAACACCAATGGTAGCGCAGGAAACCAGCTGGAATGGAGCCCTCATATGGTTGTACAGGCCGGCGAGACCTACTACCTTGTCGTAGATAACTTCAGAAGTTCACCGGATGGATTCTCACTGACATGGACAGGTACTGCAAGCTTAAGCTCTGCATTCAACGATCCGGCTTTAGCTCCGTTTCCGTTTGTAACACCAGGACAGCCTGCAGCAAACCCTGCTAACCCGAATGAAATTGCAGTATGTTCACTGGCTACCCCTTTCAACTTTACGGCACTTAGCGCCGGAATTATTAACGGTAACAGCGCCAACTTCAAAGTAAGCTATCATAAAACAACCAATGATGTGATTACAGGAGCAAACCCTGTTACTTCGGAGATCGTCAACTTTACATCCACTTACCTTTACAGGATTGCCTATCAGGATCCGACGAATCCTACAAATCCTATGAACGGCTGTTTTATTACAGGCAAATTCAAATTCAAGGACGGAAGCTTTACTTTAAACAATGCTACGCTTACAAGTTGCAGTAATAATAACTCAGGAACAGCAATGTATGATCTTACGACTGCTACGATTGGCGCTTTACCCAGCCATACGTTAAAGTATTATCCTACGATGTTCGACCTAAATGCAGGAACGAATGAAATTACAAGCCCTACTATATACCAGTTTGTATCTGCGGAAGGAAAAATATTTGTAAAAGCCACCAATGAATTCGGATGTACGGCAACTGCTGAAATCACCCTGAAATTCCATCCGTTGGTAGCGGTAACTGATGCTTCTTTAAGAGAGTGTTTCATTGAAGCCAATCATTCACTGGGCGTATTTAACCTTAACAACGCGCCGGTAACTGCAGGAACAGCAACGAAAAAATATTACCCGTCTGTAGCAGATGCCGTAAGCGGAACGAACGAAATTTTAAACTTCCTTACCTATACAGCTCCTACAGGCGTAGTGTATGCGAAGGTATTTAACGCACAGGGATGTTATAATATTGCAAAAATAACACTGACTGTAATGGGTCCAGTTTATTCAAGCGTTTTAAAGGATAAAATCATCTGTATCGAGGATAAAACGACACTGGATGCAGGACCTGGATTCAGCGGTTACGAATGGAGCACGGGAGCTACTACACAGGCTATTAATAATGCAGCTGTAGGAACTTACTGGGTTAAATTAAAAACCGGAAACTGTATCACACTGCAGAAAGTAAAAATATATGCTTCTGAGCAACCTGTGGTATCAAGCATTGATATTTCAAACACTACAATCACAGTGAATGTTATAGGAGGAACTCCAGATTATAAATATTCTATGGATAATATCAACTGGCAAGACTCTAATGTATTCACCAATATTTCAAGAGGTGACCACAAAGTATATGTAAAAGATGCTTATGACTGCGAGCCGATTGATATTACAGTTCTGGTTCCAAACCTTATCAACGTGATTACTCCAAACGGAGATGGCGTAAACGATGTGATAGATTATTCAGCATTATCAGGAAAACAAAGTCTTGTGTTGAGTATCTTTGACAGATATGGTACAAAAATCCATCAGGCGGATAAGTCTAACGGATATAAGTGGGACGGAACCGTAGCCGGGAAAAAGATTCCTACCGGAACTTACTGGTACTCTGTAACGTGGAATGAAAATGATAAAAAGAATACACCATTCAAGTTTTCAGGATGGGTAATGGTAAAAAACAGAGAATAATCATTATAAAAAACAGAAAACCGCTCTACGGGGCGGTTTTTTTTCAACATAAATGCTGATAACTATATTTTTCTCAAATCTTGTTTCACAAAAATCATTTTAAACATGAAAAAAACATTACTTCTTTTAATTCTATTTGTAGCGCAGGTGTTTTATGCACAGTCCGACTGCGTTACAGCTATTCCGCTCTGTGGAAACTCGGACATCAACTATACCCCATTGGATCATGGAAATATTGCTGAAAATCTGTCGGCAAACGGATGTCTGGCCATCAATGAAAATCGCTCAGTATGGTATACTTTTACGATAGCAACACCTGGAACATTAACATTTGTGATTGATGCCAACGTGAATTCTGACGACTACGATTTTGCAGTATACGGCCCAACTTCCAACGGATGCACCTCGCTACAATCCGGCAACGCTTTTGTAACACCCCTTAGATGTAACTATACGGGTACTGTTGCCAGTGGAAATACCGGACTAAGCCTGACCGTGCCACCACCTGCAACTCCCAATGGAAACGGAACCGGAGGCAACCAGGGAGAATGGAGCCCGTACATGAACGTACTCGCAGGACAAACCTATTATCTTATTATAGACAATCACAGAAATTCTGATGATGGGTTTAGGTTAATCTGGGGTGGTACTGCTACCTTGAGCTCTGCATTTAACAATCCAACTCTGGCTCCTAATCCATTTATTCCACCAGGAATTCCGGGAGCTACCCCAACCGATCCTACAACGGTGATGGTATGCGGACTTCCTTCACAATTTAATTTTAATACCCTTACTGCAGGTATCATCAATGGAAACAGCCCTAACTTTAAAGTTACTTACCATAACGACACCAATGATGTGGTAACAGGGAATAATCCTCTAACGACTGCAACGGTAAATGCAACAACCGATTATTACTACAGAATCCGATATCTGGATCCCGACGACCCTAACAATGTGGTCAATAAATGCTTCATCAGTGGGAAGTTTAAATTTGTAAATGCCAGCATCACGGCTAGGAATGCTACAATTTTTGCCTGTAATAATGACGGTGAGGGAACCGGAAAGTTTGACCTTACCACGGCAGATGTATTCACCGGCGGTACAAAAAAATACTATCCGACCATGGCTGATCTGAATGCTGATACCAACGAGATCACCAGTCCTACCAATTATATTTCTGCTCAGAAGACGGTTTATGCAAAAGTAACTTCTGCTTTTGGATGTACTGCTGTAGGAAATATTACATTATCATTCCATCCGGTAGTCACGCTAAGAGATGTACTGGTTGAAGAATGTTATATAGAAAACGACATCCTGCAGGCTAAATTTGACCTTACAAAAGTTAACGTAGGTTCAATAGCAGGACAAACAAGTAAATTCTATAAAACACTAAACGATGCCAAAGCCGAAACGAATCCTATTGCGAATCCGGATGCTTACATTACAACAAGTACTGAAGTTTATGTAAGAGTGACCAACGCTAATCAGTGTTATGATATTGCCAAAATCACATTAAGAGTTCTTCCACCTGTAAAATCTGCAGTTCTAAAAGACAAAACGATCTGTGCCGAAGCTAAAACAACATTAGATGCAGGACCTGGATTTGATGGATACGAATGGAGCACCGGTGCCACTACGCAAACCATCAGCAATGTAGGAATCGGGGTATACTGGGTGAAACTGAAAACTGGAAAATGCTTTACACTACAGACCGTAACTGTTTTTGCATCTTCACAACCGGTTATCTCTTCTGTAGATATCAGCAACAACACGATCACTGTGAATGCTTCAGGAGGAACTTCTCCTTATATGTATTCATTAGATGGTATTACGTGGCAGGCAGCGAACACATTCAGTGGACTTCCTAGAGGAGACAATAAGATCTTCTTAAAGGATTCTTACAACTGTAACCCTATCCAGATTACAGTGACTGTACCGAATCTGATCAATGCCATTACTCCAAACGGAGATAAGATCAATGATGAGATTGATTATTCTGCTCTGTCTTATAAGAAAAACCTTGTTTTCATTGTGTACGACAGATATGGAAACAAACTTTATGAGGCTAACAAAATGAGAGATTACAAATGGGACGGAACCGCTTCAGGTAAAAAAATTCCTACAGGAACTTACTGGTATACGATCTCATGGAACGAAAATGATAAAAACAGTACCGAAACGAAATATTCAGGATGGATACTGTTAAAAAATAAGGAATAAATCTATTCTTATATCAAAAGAAAAAGACTGCCAGTTACGGCAGTCTTTTTTTTTACAGGTCACGGGATACTGGTTTGAAAAGTTATTAATTATGCGTTATGAGTTATTTGGAATAGGTCCCGGAGTTGGAGGACTTTCACGAAGCAAAATTCACTATTCACATTCCTTTATCGCAATCTGAAACCTCACGTCTGACCTCTGATATCTAAATCAAAAAACTTATAATTTTCATCCAATCAAGCAGAAATAATTGAAATTTTTCTATTTTTGATCCCCATTTTTTACTAACATTCTCATACTTTCTGTCCACGGCATCGTACGGAGGAATGCTGATAACTTGTTAGTTACTATTTTTTAATTATTTTTTTTAAATAAACTATCTTTGCATCATGGCGCAGAAAGAAACATTATCATCCCTTACACACGGAAACTTTGCAAGAGAACTGTCTATTGCGGATGGAAAAATGCCACCCAATGCTGTAGATTTTGAAAGACTGGTGATAGGAACTTTTCTTATTGACAAGAAAGGGCTTGACCACTCTATCGACCTTCTTACCCCGGAAGTATTTTACGATCCCAGACATCAGGTCATTTTTGCTACGATCTTAAAACTTTACGAAGGCAACCACCCTGTCGATCTTATGACGATCATTCAGGAACTAAAGAAAGAAGATAAATTAAGCCAGGCCGGCGGAGATCATTATATTATTGATCTTACCATGGGTGTAAGTTCATCTGCCCACATTGAATACCACGTACGTGTCATCCTTGAAAAATATATCTTAAGAAGTCTGATCAATGTATCTGCCAACGTAATTGATTCTTCCTATAAAGAATCTACGGATGTATTTGAACTTTTGGACAAAGCAGAACAGTCATTCTTTGAGATCACGAACGGTACGATCAAAAAAGGATTTGACACGGCCAACTCATTGGTAAAACAGGCCATTGACACCATCAAATCTTTGAAGGACAAGGAAGGACTTTCCGGTGTTCCTTCAGGATTCAGAGATATTGATAAAGAAACCGGAGGTTGGCAGAATTCCGACCTCATCATTATAGCCGCCCGTCCCGCGATGGGTAAAACAGCATTCCTTCTGTCTATGGCCAGAAACATTGCTGTAGGTCACAAAATTCCGATGGTGCTGTTCTCTCTCGAGATGGCATCTGTACAGCTGATCACCAGGATGATTGCTTCCGAAACGAAAATTTCTTCCGAAAAACTGAGAAAAGGAACTTTGGATGATGAAGAATGGCAGAGACTCTTCTCCAATGTATCCGAACTGGAAAATGCACCGCTATTTATTGACGAAACCCCTTCCCTTTCTATATTCGACTTCCGTGCAAAATGCCGAAGACTGGTGATGCAGCATGGCGTTAGGCTGATCATGGTCGACTACCTTCAGCTGATGACAGCAGGAGGCGGAGGAAAAGGAGTCGGAAACCGTGAACAGGAAATCTCTATGATCTCACGTTCACTGAAAGCGATTGCTAAAGAACTTAACGTACCGGTAATTGCTCTTTCCCAGCTGTCGAGAAGTGTGGAGGCCCGTCCAGGAAAACGACCTCAGCTTTCTGACCTGAGAGAATCCGGAGCGATTGAGCAGGATGCGGATATCGTATCTTTTATCTTCAGACCGGAATACTATAAAATTGCTGTGTGGGATAATGACGAAGAAGGTGCGGAAACCCCAACGGAAAACCAGGCCGAGCTGATCATTGCAAAACACAGGAATGGTGCTACAGCCGATGTAAGATTATCATTCTTAAAACATTTTGCTAAATTTGGTGACATTGAAGCTGCGTTAGATGGCGGTATGGGAGGTTACCCTTCTAATTTCGGATCTAATGAACCGAGTGGTTTTGATAAGATTAAGACTACCATCCAGCCGGGTGCAGCATTTGATCTTCCGGACAGCTCAAAACTTTCCGGGTCTTCTATGAACGATTTCGATGACGATGATGATTTCCCGTTCTAGAAAACCAATCTTTTTAAATTAAATAACAGCTCAGTATTCTGTACGCTATTTGTAGCGGAATACTGATTTTATATATACCAGAACTTTTGAGAATAGAAATATATACTGACGGTGCATGCAGCGGAAATCCCGGAAAAGGAGGCTATGGAATTCTCATGCGTGTTCCTGAAAAAAACTATCAGAAAACATTCTCTAAAGGTTTCAGAAAAACCACCAACAACAGGATGGAACTTCTGGCCGTGATCTCCGCCATGGAAAAACTAAAGTCTTCGGAGAACGACATCCACATTTACACAGACAGCAAATATGTAGCGGATGCCGTGAATCAGAAGTGGATCGCAGGATGGATCAAAAGAGGATGGAAAAATGTAAAAAACCCGGACCTCTGGAAAAGATTCATCGAGATGTACAATAAGCATACTCCAAAAATGCACTGGGTAAAAGGTCATGCGGGACATTTTGAAAATGAACTTTGTGATAAACTTGCCGTAGCTGCCGCCAACTCATCTGATCTTGAAATCGACTCTTATTTCGAAGGTTTAGAGAGTAACTCTCTTTTTTAATGAATCTAAATTCATATTCACAACATTCAATATTCACCTGCATATCGCATCATTTATTGAAAATTTGTTATCATATTCAGTAAAATTAACATTAAACACGCATAAATTAATTGGGATTTAATATATTTACACCATCTAATTAAAAGTAATCCCAATTCAATGAATAAATTTTTACTGTCTTATATTTCCCTCCTTCTGATCTTTTTGTCTGGAGGAATGTTTTCCCAAACCTATCAGTTAACAGGAAATCCGGTGAACACCACAGGATGGACGATGGTGAATCCCGCGCAGGTAAATGGTGATTTTATCCAGCTTACCCCGGATACCAACAATCAATCCGGATCTATACGTCTGAATGATCAGATCAACTTAAAATACTGTGACAAATGGAGAGTGGAATTCGATTTCAGAATGGATTCCAACCAAACTTCCAACGGAGATGGTATTGCCTTTTGGTATCTGGCCAATCCTCCTGTTGCGAGTGTACTGGGTTCTGGTCTTGGAGTTTCCCAGAATGCCGTAGGATTTATTGTAGGATTTGACACGTACAACAATACGACGACCGCTACCATGAGTAAGGTACATGTCGCTTACGGACAGGTAGCCAACACTTCAGATACCAACAACGTAGAGTTTTTCAATACCGCAGGAAGTTCTTTCCACTCACCGGATCTGAATACAACGCTTCCTTTTCAGGGAGCCACCTATAAACATGTTGAAGTAACCGCTCAGGTAGATCCTGCCAATCCTGTGAACTGGATTGTAAAAATTACGATTGACGGAACATTGATCTGTAATCAGTCATTTGCCCCTTCAGGCACCGCAGCTGCCATGACGATTGGCTATTTCGGGTTTTCGGCTTCTACAGGAGGTGCGAGATCCAGACATTCTATTAAAAATGTAAAAATTTACACGGATAAAGTTCCTATTTTACAGGCTACAGCTACACAGTCTTTCTGCCCAAATCCGTCAACAGGATTCGGGTCTGTTAATTTAACGACTTTTAATTCTCAGTTTGTAAGCAACCCTTCCAATTATACATTTACTTATTTTCAAGGGGGAACTCCCATTACAACTCCTACAAATTTCCAGTTCAATGCAAATACTACGGTAACTGTAGTGGTAAAGGATAATGCAGGAATATTATGTGATAATCCTGACGGAAAAATACAGCTTGTCCTTGCTCCTCTTCTCCTTACGGATAAAACCTTACTGGCCTGTAACAACAATAAAGCAGGAAACGGATTATTCAACCTTAACGCTGCGGATGTAGCCGGCGGACTTACTGTAGTCAAAAAATACTACAGAACACTTGCTGACCTGAATGCCGGAACTAATGAAATTACCAATCCGGCCACCTATACTTCTGCGCCGGGAAGCGTTTATGTAAAAGTAACTACACCACTTGGCTGTACGGGCAATGCAAAAATCACCCTGGCATTTTTACCGGAAACTCCTGTAAGAGAAGTCACTTTGCGCTCATGTTTTATACAGAACAATATTACGAGTGCCGTATTTGACCTTACTTCTGCTAATGTAACAACC
This sequence comes from Chryseobacterium sp. JM1, assembly GCF_000737715.1. GTDB lineage: Bacteria > Bacteroidota > Bacteroidia > Flavobacteriales > Weeksellaceae > Chryseobacterium. The sequence continues at coordinate 119,905 of NZ_JPRN01000002.1, forward strand.
CTGACCAGCGGTTTCACCAAAAAATATTATACTTCTGTAGCAGATGCTTTAGCCGGAACCAATGAGATTGTCAATCCGCTTCAGTACATGTCTGTGAGCACTGCGATTTATGTAAAAGTAACGGACTCCAATAACTGTTTTGCACTGGCAAAAGTAAATCTTAACGTATTACCGCCAGTAATGTCTTCAGTTTTAAAAGACAAAATAATCTGTGTAGACGGAAGAACCAATCTGGATGCAGGTCCCGGTTTTGACGGCTATGAATGGATCACCGGCGCAACAACACCTTCAATTCAAAATGTTGGCGTAGGTCTTTATTGGGTAAAATTAAAAACAGGAAACTGTATTACAACCCAAATGGTAAAAGTGATTGCTTCTGCCAATCCTGTGGTAACAAGCATCGACATCAACAATACCACAGTAACGGTCAATGTTTCAGGAGGCACCCCGCCTTATAAATATTCACTGAATGGTATAGACTGGCAGGATTCGAATACGTTTACAGGACTTCACAGAGGGGAAGCTAAAGTTTTCGTAAAAGACTTTTACAACTGTACACCTGTTGAAGTACAGATCACCGTTCCAAACCTGATCAATGCGATAACTCCAAACGGCGATAATGTAAATGATTTTATTGATTATTCTGCTCTGGCTTATAAGAAAAATCTTTTATTCATCGTATATGACAGATATGGTAATAAACTTTACGAAGCTGACAAAATCAGAAACTTCAAATGGGATGGAACTGCTTCCGGCAAGAAGGTCCTTACAGGAACTTACTGGTATTCTATCTCCTGGAATGAAAATGACAAGAATAATACCGCTACCCAATACTCAGGCTGGGTGTTGGTGAAAAACAGAGAATAATCTTCTATTATAAAAAATCACTCTTTCCCTGGAGTGATTTTTTTTAATAATATAAACCTAAAACGAATTACTTATGTATTTTTTAACCCAATACAAGAAAAGCGCAATATCATTTTAATGTTTTTATTATTCGTTTAAAATTAACTTTAAATTGACAAATTTAACCAAACAATTGACAATTATTCATTATACAGTCACAAACAAAATAAATATATTTATATCAATAACCTTAAACCAATCGCTTCATGAAAAGAAAACTACTCATTTACTATTTATTTATTTTTTTAGGCTTTTCAGGACAGCTGTTCTCACAGACCTATCAACTGGCCGGAAACCCTGTCAATACCACAGGCTGGGACCTTGTTTCCAACGCAGTTGTGGAAAACGATTTCATCCGTCTTACCACAGATAATACCAGCCTTTTCGGTGCTGTAAAACTGGCTACCCCCATCACATTAAGCTATTGTGACAAATGGAAGGTAGAATTCGACTTCAGGATCGATGGAAACGGAACCACACAGTTCGGGCGTGGTGACGGATTTACATTCTGGTATCTCGTGAATCCTCCAACAGGATTTGTATCCGGGGGTGGGCTTGGAATTCCGGCGAACGCATCAGGACTGATGGTAGGATTTGATATTTTCAACAATTCCACAGAAGGCCAGATGAGTAAAATACATTTACTGTATGGAACCAATGATACCGCCGGAAATAATATTGAATACAACACAACTCCCGGAAGCACATTTCATTCTCCGGATCTTATTACGACACAGCCTTTCGTAGGGCCTACCTATAAACACGTAGAAGTAAACGGAGAAACAGACCTCACGAATCCTACGAACTGGATCATTAAAATTAAACTTGACGGTGTCCTTATTGTTGACCAGTCATTTGCCCCTTCGGGAGGAGCCATAGGAATGTCTCAGGGATATTTCGGTTTCTCAGCCGCTACGGGAGGTGCGAGTGCGAGACATTCGATCAAGAATGTAAAAGTTTTTGTAGATAAAGTTCCCATCCTGAACGCCACCGTTACTCCGTTTGTGTGTACGAATCCGGCAACAGGAGCAGGATCTGTGGATCTGACTTCTTTCAATGCACAGTTTGTGAACAATCCTGCAAACTATGTATTCACTTACTATGTTTTAGGAAGTTCAACACCTATCACGAACCCTACCAACTTCCCATACACAGGGAATACTACAATTAAGGTCGTCATCAAAGACCCGAGTTCTACGCTCTGTGATAATGGTGATGGCGTCATACAGCTTAATCCTACACCATTTGCCGCTACAGATGCCACACTGACAGGCTGTAACAATAATAATGCAGGGACAGCCACATTTGACCTTACAACAGCCGCTCTGACAACGGTTCCAGGCTGTACGATGCAGTTTTACAATACGATGTTTGACCTGAATGCAGGAATCAACCAGATTCCTAATCCTACGGCTTATGCATCGGGAGCAGCAGTACTATTTGCCAAAGTAACAACTCCTCAGGGGTGTGTCAGCAATGCAAAAGTCACTCTGAATCTTAACCCGGTTGTCGTTGTTACGGATGCTTCCTTAAGAACATGTTTCCTTGAGACCAATCCGTCACTGGGAACATTCAACTTAGCCAATGCTCCGGTCATTGCCGGAACAGCACCTAAAAAATATTATCCATCTATGGCTGATGCTGTAGGCGGAACGAATGAAATTTTGAATTTCGCCACCTATACCGCCCCATCGGGAGTAATTTATGTAAAAGTATTTAACGCACAGGGATGTTATTCAATTGCAAAAGTTACCCTTACTGTTATCGCACCGACTCTTTCCAGCGTATTAAAAGATAAAATCATCTGTATTGAAGATAAAACCACACTGGACGCAGGACCTGGATTCACCGGATATATATGGAGCACAGGCGCTACTACACAGGCCATCAACAATGTAGGCGTTGGAACGTACTGGGTAAAACTGAAAACCGGAGACTGTACGATCTTACAAACGGTAAAAGTATATGCTTCGGAACAGCCTGTTGTGACGAGCATAGATATCTCAGGAAGCACAGTCACTGCTTTTGTGAACGGCGGAACTCCTCCTTACAAATATTCAATGGATAATGTAAACTGGCAGGATTCCAATGTCTTCACCAATGTTGCCAGAGGCGAAACCAAGATCTTTGTAAAGGACAGTTATGATTGCGAGCCTATCGAAATTAATATTACGGTTCCTAATCTGATCAACGTTATTACTCCAAACGGAGACGGGGTGAATGATATCATAGACTATTCAGCGTTGGCCAACAAAAAAAATCTGGAAATCGGAATCTTCGACAGATACGGATATAAAATGTTCCAGGCAGACAAGTCCAACAGATACACCTGGGACGGAACTACCAACGGAAGCAAGAAAGTGCCTACCGGAAACTACTGGTATTCTATCACATGGAATGAGAATAACAGCAAGAACACCCCTATCAAATTCTCAGGTTGGATTATGGTGAAAAACAGGGAATAAACTGAAATTGATTATTTTTTAAATACCCCGGGATCACGTCAAATTTGGCGTGATCCTTTTTTGTTTTTTCAAACGGGAGATATTTCATTTTAAAAGCTCTTTATTCATATTCAATTCTTAAATTTGTCCTATGAATTATTTGGAAGCTTTAAGCAGAAGATATTCTGTGAAAAAATTTAATCACGAGATCATTCCTCAAGACACTTTGTACAACATTCTTGAGTCAGGAAAACTGTCTGCCAGTTCGCTTGGGCTTCAGCCTTATAAAGTATTGGTAGTGGAAAGTGACGAAATGAAACAGAAATTAATTCCGGCTTTCTATAATCCATCGCAGATCTCCACCTGCTCTCACCTCATTGTCATTATTTCAAAGAAAACCATTGACGAAAGCTATATCCATGGCTATTTCAATCACATTTCCGAGGTAAGGGAAACTCCCATTGAGAAACTTGATCTGTTCAGGAAAAGCATTAATCAGCACATTGTTCAAAAAACACAGGATGAAATTTTCAACTGGGCAGAAAAGCAGTCTTATATCGTACTGGCGAATCTGATGTACGCCGCTGCTATTGAAAATATAGACTCGTGCCCCATGGAAGGCTTCCGCCAGGATATGATAGAAGAGATTCTCAACATCAATCCGGAGACAGAAAAAGTAACCGTTACCCTCGCTTTAGGCTACCGTTCTGAGGAAGATCATTTCCAGCACATGAAAAAAGTAAGAAAACCAAACGAAAAATTGTTTAAATTTATTTAATATTAAACGATTGTACCTAAAGCAAGCATATGATAAAAGCGGATGTATTAGTAATCGGTTCCGGCATCTCGGGACTTTCCTATGCCATTAAAGTTTCTGAACAGTTCCCTGATGCTAAAATCATCATCGTAACAAAATCAGACGAAGACGAAAGCAATACTAAATATGCACAGGGCGGACTGGCCGTAGTCACCGATTTTAAGAATGACAATTTCGAGAAACACATCGATGATACTATGCGTGCCGGAGACGGAGAAAACAAACGCGACGTTGTAGAAATGGTCGTAAGAGAAGCTCCCGCAAGATTCAACGAGATCGTAGAATGGGGCGCCAACTTTGACATGAAAAACGGAGAATTCGCTTTGGGACGAGAAGGTGGCCATACTGAAAACAGAATTGTTCACCATAAAGATATCACAGGATTCGAGATTGAAAGAGCTCTGCTGGAAACGGCGAAAAACAGCCCGAATATTGAAATCCTTGATCACCATTACGTTATTGACATCATTACGCAACACCACGTTCCCGGGAAAGAAGTGAACGAAGGTGAGATCAATTGCTACGGAGCCTACATCCTTGATGAAAAATCAAAGACCATCAAAAAAATCACTTCGAAAATCACACTGGCAGCTACCGGAGGAGCGGGACATGTGTACAAGAACACGACCAATCCTACCATTGCTACCGGAGACGGAATTGCCTTCGTAGCCCGTGCCAGAGGTAAGGTTTCGAATATGCAGTACTACCAGTTTCATCCGACAGCTCTGTACAGCAAGATTAATGGAATGCTTTTCCTTATTTCTGAAGCCGTAAGAGGAGATGGTGCCAAATTAAGAACGAAAAAGGGCGAAAAATTCATGCACAAATATGATGAGCGTGAAGAACTAGCCTCAAGAGATATTGTAGCCAGAGCCATCGACAACGAAATGAAAATTTCAGGAGATGAATATGCCGGCCTCGACTGCCGCGATATGGATCACGAAAGATTCCTGGAGCACTTCCCGAATATATATAAGAAATGCAGAGAAGAAGGAATTGATCCTTTTACCCAACTGATCCCTGTAGTTCCTGCCTGCCATTATCTGATGGGCGGTATCGAAGTAGACCGTGACGGGCAATCTTCTATCAAAAATCTTTTTGCTGTAGGTGAATGTACCAACTCAGGACTTCATGGCGCGAACAGACTGGCTTCAAATTCTTTACTGGAAGGTTTGGTTTTCGGACACAATGCCGCAATCAAAACCGTTGATTTACTTAAAGAAAACAATTTCAATTTCGATGATCTCAAAGCTGTTCCGGAATGGAATGAGGAAGGCATGAAGATCATGGATGAAATGGTGATCGTGAGTTACCTCAGAAAACAGCTTCAGGAAATGATGAGTGATCTGGTAGGTATCGTAAGAAGCAACAGACGTCTGACTATGGCCCTGCAAAAACACCAGGAAATCGCTGCAGCTGTTGATGAAATATATCACTACTCCATTTTGTCACCGCAGTTATCTGAATTGAGAAACCTGACAACAGTTGCCCACCTCATCATTACCCAATCTATGGAGATGACGGAAAACAAGGGCGCATTTTATAATAAAGATCTAGTCTAAAAAACATCCATAATGAAAAGACCAAGCTACGCAACCGATAAAGTATTAAAAACGTTCATCAAAAATGCCTTAGAGGAAGATATTCAGGATGGCGACCACTCTACCCTTTCTACCATTCCGAAAGATCTGGAGCAGAGCGCTAAACTTCTGGTGAAGCAGGACTGTATTTTAGCAGGGGTTGAGCTGGCGGAAATTATTTTTAAAACTTTTGATAAGGATTTAAAGGTGGAAACTTTCATTAAAGATGGAGAAGCTGCCAAAGTAGGTGACGTCGCAATGATCGTAACCGGAAGTGCAAGATCCATCCTTTCCACGGAAAGACTTATCCTGAACTGTATGCAGAGAATGAGCGGAATCGCTACCCTTACCCACGACTGGGACTCCAGATTGGTAGGCACTAAAACAAAGCTTCTCGACACCAGAAAAACAACTCCGAATTTCAGAGTTTGTGAAAAATGGGCAGTAGCTATCGGTGGCGGAACCAACCACAGATATGGCTTATATGATATGATTATGTTGAAAGACAACCATATTGACTATAACGGAAGCATTACGAATGCTGTGAAAATGGCAAAAGATTATGTTAAAAACAGCAAGAAAAAGTTAAAAATTGAGGTTGAAACAAGAAATCTCGAAGAAGTCAAAGAAGCTATCAAAGCAAAAGTGGACAGAATTATGCTTGACAACATGAGCGTACCCATGATGAAGCAGGCGGTAGAGATGATCAATGGATCTTGTGAGTCTGAAGCATCCGGTGGAATTACCCGCGAAATGTTAAAAGAAATCGCTTCCACAGGCGTTACTTATATCTCTGCCGGGGCCCTTACCCACTCTGCTGAAAATATAGATTTGAGTCTCAAAGCAGTGAAATAGCGTTGTATTTTTAACAAAAACAGCCCCTGTTTATTAAAAACTCAATAATATGATTTTTTTCATGCTAAAATTCAATTTTTATACATAGCATTGATAATCAGTATTTTAATTCTTATTAAGATTGAGTAAAAATTAACATACAGTTAATATTAGTTAAATTTTATTTCGCGAATTTTGCAGAAAATTAAATCTAACTATTACTAACGATTATGAAATTAATCAACAAATCGATACTGACTGTAGCTATCACTTTATCTACAGCTAGTGTTTATTACGCTCAGCAAGTTCAAGACACTGTAACGAAGTCGAAAGATATTGACGAGGTAATTCTAAGAGGTGTTACGGATATCGCTAAAGATAGAAAAACACCAGTAGCAGTTTCTACAGTAAAAGCAGCACAAATTCTTGAAAGACAAGGAAACCAGGAACTTGTTGAACTTTTAAACACAACACCATCTGTATACGCAACAAAAGGCGGCGGTGGTTTTGGAGACTCTCAGATTGTTATGCGTGGTTTTGAATCAAGAAACATCGCAGTAATGGTAAACGGTATGCCTGTTAATGACATGGAAGGTGGTACTGTTTATTTCTCAAACTGGACTGGGCTATCTGACGTAACAAGTTTTATGCAGGTACAAAGAGGTCTTGGTTCTTCTAAACTTGCTATCGCTTCTGTTGGAGGTACAATGAACTTCATCACGAAGTCAGCAGATATGAAAAAAGGCGGTATTGTAAGATTAGGAGTTGGTAACAATGACTTTTTAAAAACATCATTCGCTTACAATACAGGAAAATCCGACAAAGGATGGTCTACTTCATTCTTAATGAGCAGACAAAGCGGATCTACCTATATTCAAAATACAGACTACGAATCTTACGCTTACTATTTTGCATTAGGTTGGGAGCCAAACAAAAAACACAATTTCCAATTCACAATCACTGGAGCTCCACAATGGCATGATCAAAGATCTTATGCTCCTACTATCAGTGATTATGTAAGATATAATCCTGATAATGACGGAACTCCTGACAGAACTTATAATTCAGACTGGGGATATTACACCAATGCTGAAGGAAGAAGAGTCGCTCTTTCTAACAGATCAAACTATTATAACAAACCAGTTATCATGTTTAACTGGGACTGGAATATCAATGATAAATCCAAGTTGAGCACAGTAGCCTACATGTCTAACGGTAGAGGTGGTGGAACTTCTGATCTTGGAAGAGTTAACGGTAGAGGTCTTACAGCTCTAGTTAATAACCAACCATACTTTAGAGATGCACAGGGGCTTTACAATTTTGACAAAGTTTTTGCTGAAAATGCTGCAGTAAATGCGAGCACAGCAGGTGCAGGAGCAACATTAGTACGTAGAGCAAGTATCAATTCTCATAACTGGTACGGTGTACTAGCTAATTTCCAACATAAGATTAATGATAACTGGAACTTCTCTGTAGGTACTGACGACAGATACTATTACGGATATCATTATCAGGTTGTTTCAGATCTATATGGTGCACAGGGATATAAAGATTCTAATAACAAGAATATTGCTCCAAACGTTGTTTCTCAAACTTCTGATTACAAAAAACTATCATGGAATCCTTTCGGAGGAAGCCAGGTTCCTTTGAACGAAAGAGTTGGATTCAGTAATGATGGAGAAGTAATCTGGTACAGTGGATTTGGTCAGGTAGAATATACAAAAGATAAACTATCTGCATTCTTACAGGGATCGGTTTCTAATCAGGGATACCAAAGAATCGATGAGTTCATTCAAGATGGTGTTACCGTACAAAGAAACCAAACTGTAAACAGAAAAACAGGTTTCAAAAACATTTTTGGATACAACATCAAAGGGGGTGCTAACTATAACATCAACGAAAACCATAATGTTTTTGCAAATGTTGGTTATTACAGTAAGCAGCCATTTATGAATACCGTATATCCAAGTAACCAGCAAGTTGTTAACCCTCAGTTAACTAATGAGAAAATTTTCTCTGCTGAACTTGGTTATGGATTCAGATCTGCAAACTTCAGTGCAAACGTTAACGTTTACAGAACTCAATGGAAAGACAGAGCATTAAGAAGAACAATCCAGGTTCCTGATGTAACAGATGCTTACGCAGAAATGAATGGTATCACTGAAATTCACCAGGGAGTTGAATTTGATGCAACTTACAAACTGAATAAGTTCTTAGAAATTAATGGTATGTTCTCTTGGGGAGACTATTATTATAAAGGAAACGCAACAGGTACGACATTTGACGGAAACAACAATCCTCTAACTGTAGCTGGAACTTCAAACACAACTACGCTTTATATTGATAAAGTAAAAGTAGGAGGAACAAGCAGTAACAGTATTCCTCAAATGACTGCATCATTAGGAGCTACTGTTAAGCCAGTAAAAGACTTAAGCATCTATGCAGGATGGAGATTTGTAGGTAAACTTTATTCTTCTATTGATATTGCTACTTTCTCAAATATTGCTAACCAAGACAGAGGAGTGTTAAAACTGCCTGATTACAATCTTACAGATTTAGGTATTTCATATAAAATCAGATTGAGAGACGCTAACCAGTATTTCACTGTTGGAGCTAACGTTTACAACTTATTTGATACTACTTACATCCAAGATGGTGCAACAAATAATTTCGTTAAAGGAGTAGGAGATTTTAAAGATATACCAAGTGGAGCAACAGCTCAACAGCAGTATAGCGCTTATATCAATAATCCAAATAACTTCTATAAAGGAATTGATACAACTAACAGAGTATTCTTCGGATTCGGAAGAACATGGGCAGCTACATTGTCATTCAACTTCTAATAAGATCATTATATTAGATTTTATAAATATCTATCCCGGCTTTTAGCCGGGATTTTTGTTATATTTGTACCTAGAAAAATAGAAAAAATTGAATATGGATTTTTACAAGATTTTGCTTAATGCACACAAAGGATTCGGGTATCTTGAACTTCTTTTGGCCTCATTATTTATTATTGCCCTTTTAGCTACTATGTTTGGCTTCAGTGGTAAAGTGAACAAATTTTTAAAGAAGATCACGCTCTTCACGATGATTTTCTTCCACGTTCAGTTTTTACTGGGCGTATGTTTACTGTTCACCTCTCCGGGCTTTAAAGCTGCCATAGCAGCCGGAACATTAATGAAAGATGCTTACAGCAGACAGACATTTGTAGAACATCCATTTTCTATGCTGATCGCAGCGGTATTGATGACGATCATCAATAAGAAAGTAAAATCTAATGACACTATTTCTTTAGGAATTGTAATCATGGGTCTTATTGCGGTAGGTTTATTTGCATTCGCGTTCCCTTGGACAAGAGTCTTTGGGGCTTAAAAAATAAAATACTAAGTGATATACAATGAGTTGATTACTTGGTAATAGTTTAACCTTAAATTTTTAATTAAATCAATGAAAGTAGCTGTAGTCGGTTCAACAGGAATGGTTGGACAAGTTATGCTGAAAGTTTTGGAGGAGAGAAACTTCCCTGTAACAGAATTAATTCCGGTAGCATCCGAAAGATCTGTAGGTAAGAAGGTGAAGTATAAACAGGAGGAATTTACGATTGTAAGCATGAAAGACGCTATAGCTGCCAAACCTGATATTGCTATTTTCTCTGCCGGAGGAGACACTTCTCTTGAATTTGCCCCTCTGTTTGCAGCAGCTGGTACTACAGTCATTGACAATTCTTCTGCCTGGAGAATGGATCCTACCAAAAAACTGGTGGTTCCGGAAATCAATGCCAGTGTATTGACCAAAGAAGATAAGATCATCGCGAATCCAAACTGTTCTACCATTCAGTTGGTGATGGTATTAGGTCCATTGAATAAAAAATATGATCTGAAAAGAGTCGTTGTTTCTACGTATCAGTCCGTAACAGGAACAGGGAAAAATGCCGTAGATCAGCTTAATGCCGAAATAAACGGAGACGACAGCGTTGCCAAAGTTTATCCTTATCAGATCTTTAAAAATGCACTTCCTCACTGTGATGTATTCAGTGATGATGATTATACTAAAGAAGAGATCAAACTCATGAAAGAACCTAAGAAAATTTTAGGTGACGATACATTCAACCTTACCGCAACTGCAGTGAGAGTTCCTGTTCAGGGAGGTCACTCAGAAAGTGTAAATATTGAATTTGAAAACGAATTTGACCTTGACGAAGTAAGAAAGATCTTATCTGAAACACCAGGTGTAGTCGTAATGGATAACGTGAAAAACAACGAATATCCAATGCCGCTCTACTCCGAAGGTAAAGACGATGTATTCGTCGGCAGGATAAGACGGGATCTCTCCCAGCCCAAAACGCTGAATCTCTGGATCGTAGCAGACAATCTGCGAAAAGGAGCAGCAACGAACGCTGTACAGATTGCAGAATACTTAGCAGCTAACAACTTAGTTTAAACTAACAAAATAAAAAAGAGTCTCAGAATTGAGATTCTTTTTTTTATCAAACTATGGAAAATAAAAAGACCATTACCCACAAAGACAAAATTGGATTCCAGAAAATCATTGCTGTTTTCGGAGTCATCTTATTCATTGGAAAAATCATTGCATGGAAGCTCACCAATTCCGATGCTGTATTTTCAGATGCCATGGAAAGTGTCGTAAATGTCATCAGTGCATTTATGGGGCTCTACTCTCTTCATTTGGCCGCCAAACCAAAGGACGAAGACCATCCGTACGGCCACGGAAAAGTAGAATTCGTAACATCCGGCATTGAAGGCGCTTTAATCGCCATTGCGGGGATCATGATCATCTATGAAGGCATCAACAGCTTAGTTGTAGGAAAAACTTTAGCCAAACTGGATCTGGGAATATGGATCATCGCTGCAACCGCGATCGTTAATTATCTTTTAGGGTATATTTCCATTAAAAAAGGCAAAGCTGAAAACTCGCTGGTTTTGGTTTCCTCCGGAAAGCACCTTCAGTCTGATACCATCACAACATTAGGTGTGGTCATCAGCTTGGTTATTGTTTATTTTACCAAAATTTATTGGTTGGATTCTGTGGTAGCCCTTGTTTTTGGTTTCTACATCATCTATGTCGGATATAAGATCGTCAGAAAGTCGCTAAGCGGAATTATGGATGAGCAGGATCCTGATCTTCTGAACCAGATTATCAAGGTACTGGAAGACAACAGAAGAATAGAATGGATAGACGTTCACAATATGAAAATCCAGCAATTCGGCGCCAATCTCCATATTGATGCCCATATTACTCTGCCCTGGTATTACAGCCTTCGGGAAGCGCACAATGAAATGGAAAAAATGATTATTCTTTTAGCTAAAAATACCAAAAGAAGCGTAGAATTTAACTTTCATATGGATGATTGTAAAACCGTTTCATGTTCTGTCTGTCAGATCAAAGACTGCCCTGTCCGCGAAAAAAACTTTGTGAAAAGAGTACAATGGACTCCGGAAAATGTAACGAGTGTAGACAAACATACAGCAGACTAGGGCTCAGAGTGTTGTCAGTTGCTGGTTAGTTAGTTACTGTTTGACATTAATTAAGCTAATGAAGCATCTTCTGATTATCTTGATTCTTACTTCTACTTCTATCATTCACCATTGACTTGCGAAGCAAAATTCACCATTGACCTTTCCCAATATTCCAAAATTGTGAGGCAACCTGTAAGGTAATGAGTCTACCCGTTTATTTGTCTGTTCTTTTCTAACTGTTTCCTGTAATAAAACAGAGGAACAATCAAAAGCAGCGCCAGTGGCTGAATGACAAACCTTCTCATGTAAAAGGAGAAAAGATAACCCACATCAAACCGGTCATAGATACAGTAAAGATAAATCGGGAAAGTAATAACAAATATAATGGTGATGAGCAATGCGCCCTGCACCGTCCACTGTTTATTTTTAAAAAGACACTGAATGATCAGGCAGGACAAAGCAAGATTAAGAATAAACCTGAAAACATGACCAAGTATTAATTTGCCCCACTCAAACTGCGGAAATGCAATATGTTTATTCGCCTCATGAAAATATTCCAGGAAAGGATCATAGAACATTTTGTCCTCCAGCACACGTACGCTGATAAGACCGCAGATTCCTGCTATGACGAGAAGCCAGTTAAGAATTTTCATTTTTTAATGCAAAGAATTTAATCCATACCAGCCAAAGAACCACCACCGTTCCATAGATAACCGCCGGAAAAATAAAGTCGTGAAACATCTTTCCATATGTTTTATAGTCTGACATTACCACGTTCAGTCCAACAATCCGGAGAAGATTCATGATATACAGCAGGACAAGTCCGGCAAGAGCAAAAACAACAGTTTTGGCACCTTTATAAAACGCAAATACGAATGCGACAAACAGGATCATTACTGAAATGGCATTACACCCTTCCACCATTCGGGTTACGTAATTTTTCTTTACATAAAACCAAACCTGCTCATTTTTCACATCATTATAAAGTAAGGTAGGAAATCCTGAAGCTTTCTGAATAGAGGCCACCTGATCCGCGATTATTCTCGAAAAAGGATCCAGTCCGCCTGCTTTACCAGCATTCAGATAAAACTGGTAAGCAAACAGCAACACCAGATAAATGACGATGAACCTCAGCAAAATGTTTAAAACTGGTTTAAAATCCTTTAGCATAGTACAAAGATAAAAATTCGACTGAAATGTAAGCTAAATTAAGACATCAGATTGCAGATTTCAGACGTGAGATTTCAGATTTTTAGGTTGTTATTGAGGGATGTGAATTGTGAATTTTGCTGCGCAAGTGAAATGTGAAAGTCCTCCAACTCCGGAACCCACTCGAAATAACTCATAATTTATAACTGATAACTTTTCAAACCTCTCAAACGCCAACACCCTCATACTCTCCTACTCCAAAACTCTCAAACTCCCATTAAATTAGTATATTTGTTTCCATATTATGACTTCCGAAAACGCAAAACGATTTTTTGAAAACTATCTCGGTGAACCATCTTCTGAGTTCGTTACACTAGCTCAAAGCGGTTCTGCGAGGGTGAATTTCCTGGCCAAATCCGGCAGCAGAAAATACATCATCACCAGCAATGAAAATATCCCGGAAAACGAAAGTTTCCTTTATTATTCTGAAATTTTCTCTGAACTCAACCTCAATACACCCGGTATTTTTGCAGTCTCTGATGACAGGAAAATGTATGTACAGGAATTCCTGGGAGGACAGACTCTTTCCGAGATTATTACCAAAGAAGGACTTTCTCCACATGTGCAGGCATTGGTAAAACAGACCCTGGAAAAACTTTTTGAACTTCAGATCCGGACGCAGGGGAAAATTGATTTCTCAAAAACTTTTGAATATGAAAGTTATGACGAACTTCCCGTGATCCATGATCTGTACTATTTTAAAAACTTTGTGGCGGATGTTCTGGAACTGGAATACCGTAAGTCTGCTTTACTGAAAGAATTTAAACAGATCGCTGCACTTATTGAAAGCCTCGAACCTACAGGAATTATGATCCGCGATTTTCAGGCCAGAAACATCATGGTAAATGAAGAAAGTAAAGTTTCGTTCATCGATTATCAGTCTGCTATGAAAGGTCCATTGATGTATGATGTGATCTCTTTTCTTTTCCAGGCAAAGGCTGATTTCCCGCAGGATTTCAAAAACGAAATGCTTGATTATTACATCGGGCAATTTGATAATGAAGAAGTTAAAAATCAACTAAAAAACTCGGTAAAACCAATCCAGATGATGAGATTCCTGCAGGTGCTTGGAGCTTACGGCTTCAGAGGACTGATCCAAAGAAAACAACATTTCATATCAAGTCTGGAAAAAGGGATTCAAAATATCACGCAGTTTGCATCATCGTGGGAACAGATGAACAATTATCCGGAACTTAAAAAAGTAATTGAACAGCTGGCTACAGAAGAATCAAAATTAAAAATTAATGCGATTTTGAACCATTAAGATTCTTTTGGTTTTATAGCCGAATCATATTAACAATGTCAGCCTGAGCGGAGTCGAAGGCTTACTATTAAAAAAATAAAAACCTTAAATGGTTCAAATAAAATAAACAAGAATGCTACACATCGACATACACAGTTTTTCGTACAAAAAAGGAGGAATTCCCAAGGATCATTCAGGAAACGGCGGAGGTTTTACTTTCGACTGCAGAGGAATTTTAAACCCTGGAAGAATTGAAGAATATAAAATCCAGACAGGAAATGACATCGGGGTTCAGGAATATCTTGAAACCAAAACAGAGATGCCTAAATTTCTGGAGCTGGTAAAATCTATCGTGTCCATCAATATCGATAATTATCTGGAAAGAGGTTTTGAAGACCTTCAGATCAGTTTCGGATGCACTGGCGGACAGCACAGGTCTGTATATTCTGCCATCAAAATTGCTGAATTCATCAGGGAAAAATATCCTGAAGGAACAGAAATAAGCCTTCACCATGACGAACAGCATCAGTTGAACGTGAGTGATGGGTAATGAGCAATAAGTACTATTTTACTTGTTCATCAACCCTGAAATTACTCATTACTTATCACTCATTACTTATACTATATGAAAGCTTTAATTTTCGCTGCCGGAAAAGGCACAAGGCTCAAACCCTTTACGGATCATCATCCGAAAGCACTGGCCAAGGTAAACGGCATACCGCTTTTGGAAAGAAATATCAATTATCTTAAAGGCTTCGGAATAAAAGATTTTGTGATCAATATCCATCATTTTGGAAATCAGATTGTTGAATTTTTAAATAAAAACAGTAATTTCGGATGCAACATTGAAATCTCAGATGAGACCAATGAACTGCTGGAAACCGGCGGCGGCTTGATTTTTGCTAGAAAGTTCCTCGATCACGGGGAAGATTTTCTGATCATGAACGCTGATATTTTAACGAATATCAATATCAATGCTCTGGTGGAGTACCACAAAAAGATAAAAGATTTTGCTACTTTAGCGGTTTCAGACAGAGATAGTTCGCGAAAATTACTTTTCAACGACGATATGGTTTTGAGAGGCTGGCTGAATGTACAGTCGGGAGAACAGAGGCTGGCGGAATTCAACAAAGGCTTTAAAGCTCTTGCCTTCAGTGGCGTTCACTGTATCAACCCCGCTATCTTTGAAAAAATAAAGAGAACCGGCAAGTTTTCTGTTATGGAGGAATATCTGGATCTGATGCAGACCGAGCATATCCACGGATTTGTGCACGACAGCATTCTGATAGATGTGGGAAGACCCGAATCTGTAATAGAAGCCGAAAAACATTTTAAATAATTTTTGTAATGGAAATGGATGGAAACAGGGATGAAAGTTTAGTAAATCCGGCCTTAGATATTAATGAAACAAAGCTTCACAACAGTCTCAGACAGAAAACCTGGGACGAAACCATCACCAAAGACAGCTGGATGGTTTTCAAAGTGATGGCTGAATTCGTGGATGGCTACGAAAAACTGGCCAAAATCGGACCTTGTGTTTCTATTTTCGGATCTGCAAGACTGAAGCCTGAAAGTAAATATTACGCGATGGCGGTGGAAATTGCTGAAAAGATCACCAAACTGGGCTTCGGAATCATTACCGGAGGCGGCCCGGGGATCATGGAAGCAGGAAATAAAGGCGCTTTTAATGCACAGGGAAGATCTATCGGACTTAATATTGATCTGCCGTTT
Organism: Chryseobacterium sp. JM1; assembly: GCF_000737715.1. Taxonomy (GTDB): domain Bacteria; phylum Bacteroidota; class Bacteroidia; order Flavobacteriales; family Weeksellaceae; genus Chryseobacterium. The sequence continues at coordinate 136,149 of NZ_JPRN01000002.1, forward strand.
GAACAGCATTTTAATCCGTATATTAACAAATCTTATTCTATGAACTTCGATTACTTTTTTGTAAGAAAAGTAATGTTTGTAAAATATTCTCAGGGATTCGTGGTCATGCCGGGAGGTTTCGGGACACTGGATGAACTGACGGAAGCTATGACACTGATCCAGACCAATAAAATCGGTAAATTTCCAATCGTTCTTGTAGGAAGTGAATTCTGGGGCGGACTGTTGGAATGGTTCAAGGCAACACTGTTAAAAGAAGGGATGATCGCAGAAGATGATCTGGACTTATACAGAGTGGTAGACACGGCTGATGAAGCGGTGGCTCACATTAAAGCATTTTACGATAAGTATTCTGTGAATGTAAATTTTTAATTGGCATATTATTTGTGACCTATAATTAGCAAGTATGATTGTAAATCTATTAATTAAGATGAAAAAACTTTTATATATATCAGGAATTTTAACATTTTTTGTGTTAATGAGTTTTATGTATGTAGACTTTTTCTCTTCAATGACCAAAGTTGATTATATAGATGGAAGCAAAACATTGAAGTTTACCACAAAGATGAATACCAACCATATTTCTGACGCTATTAAAATCAATCCCAATACAGCCGGATTTGAAGCAGAAGTTAAAAAATATGTGAACAATAATTTTGATGTGTACGTCAATGGCTCTCCGAAAACTATAACCTTCACCGGAAGTCAGGTAAGCGGAGAAACGGTATGGGTATATTTTGAAACCGGCGGTGTTCCGGACATCAGTACCATGAAGATTAAAAACACCATTCTTTTAAGTTCTTTTCCTAAGCAGTTCAATATTGTGAGTGTTTCTTACAAAGGAAGCCAGAAAGTAATGAACTTCCAAAGAGGAAAAGAAGTGAATGAGGTTTCTTTCTAATCGGAATAATTTAAAAATAAATAAACCACTGCAGATGCGGTGGTTTTTTTGTGTCTTTTCCTGTTTTGTTTTATCAAAATAATGGATTAATCATAAAGCTTGGGGAGTAGAATAAATACAATCTGTTTAAAATTGACCTTAATTTCTTTAACCTCAATAAACTTTAGTTTATTTCTTAATTTAAACATTAAGGATTTAAGCAGTATACTTATTTTTATGAATGAAGAAATCAATACATTGATTTTTTTTAAGTTCTTTAAGCACCCCATCTTTTAAGATCTTAATGTCTTAATGTTTAAAAAGCTTGCTCCCAAAGTTTTGAAATTGATCCAAAATAATAGCGATTAAGATCCTTTCTTGAGAGCAGCATCTATGTCATTACATTTCTCCCATTCATGCATTATCACGGTATCTTTATTATGAATATTAAATGTTAGTTCCCCTCTCTTTTTTACCACCGTATCTCCAAGTTCTATTTCATCGGCATATAAATTCCACCATCTGTTGTGTGTTTTGCAAACTTTAGGTTCCTGCGTTATAGGATCATGTCCTTTAATCTCAAACCAGACCGAATTAGCTGGTTCCAGATCTACAATAATGTTACATTCTTCTTTGGAAAGTATCTGACTGTATTTTAAACACTCGTTTTTTTCACAGGAGAAAAGCATGATAAACACGAACAAACAGGTCAAGGTTTTGGTTATTTCGTTCATACAGGATGAGTTTAACTTTTATATATTCCAATATACTCATTCTAAAAAAGACAAAACTTATCCTCAAGGTTCAAAACCTTCACAAGGATAAATAAAAAATATCAGGATTTAAATAATTTCAAATTTACTGATCATTATAAAAATCATAACTAAACAAAAAAGGCCGTCTCCTAAAAGACGGCCAGTATTTAAAATATCAGATTTTGATTATTGAACCTGAATATTATCTAACTGAATCGTAGTAGTCACACCTGTAGATGCTCCCGTGTATTCAAATAAAATAAATCCATTCCCTGTTAATCCGGCAGGCAGTGTATAAGTTCCCGCAGGAGCTAATGTACCATAATTAACAGCCGGAGCCTGTGGAATTGTAAACGCAGATGTAATATCTGTTTTAGTGGCCGTTGTAATATCTCCAAGCGGAGTATAGTTGGTCGTGTAGTATACTTTTAAAGCATTCCCATTCCAGAATCCAACGTTAACGTCAAATTTCACGGTATTGGCTGCTGTAAAGTCAACAGGTACGGCGAAATAAGTTAAATAGTTTCCAGAACCTGAATTAGCTCCCAACTGAATATATTTATTGCTGCTGAAAGTTTTTAACTGCCAGTATCTGTTTCCTAATACCGCATCATTTACATATTTAGGATATACTTCAAGGTTAGCAGGTGTCAGTGAATAACTTTCAAAGTTTTCAAGGAATGAACCTGAATACGCAATCTCAGTACCACCTTTAGGTGGCGTTGCATCTACTCTAGTTCCGGTGAAGTTGATATCAGATAAGCTTCTGATAAGCATCTGCCATGTAGAATTGTATCTGCTTACTACGAAGGTAACGGTACCGTTTCCTTTTGGTATAAGCTCTCCTCCACTCTTGAAGAATCCTGAGTTTCTGATTACTGCTGCACCTCCTAATTTATCTTCAATATTTCTGTCTGTATCCAAACCTTGGTTTCCGGCATCATAATCAAGATATTTTTTCTGAACCGGGAAGATTTCACCGATACCGAACTGTACGTCAGATACAGTAACTAACGTGTTGATCAGGTTAGCCTGTTTTGCATCATTTAATGAATTAAGCTTTGTAGGGACAAGCGTCTGGATATCCAAACCGTTTCCTGAGCATACTCCGGAAACATATCTTCCTACAAGAGCCTGAGGAATTCTACCGATCGCGAAATTCGGATCTTCAGAACCTAATTTAATAGTCCCTCTGTCCAGACCTAAACGCAATCCTTTAGCATTAATTCTGATGTGTGCACCTACCGGGAAATCTGCAAAGTTACTTGCTTTATCCACCTCGATCTGAAGACCTACTGTAGGGTTAACCGTTTTATCCTGGAAAGAGATGGTTTTGTAGAAATTTCCCTGAGCATCAGAAGAAACGATATAACCGTCGAAAATCTGATCTGTAGTAATTAATTTATATCCTGTAGCAGGAGCCTGAGCCGAAAAATCTGCCATTGAAATGTTTGGCGCTTCGAACTTATTGGAACAGGCGATCGGGGGAGTTTCCCAATCATCATTCTTTACACAAGAAGACACTGCAGACAGTACACCTACTGCTACGAACGTCGTTTTGAAAAAGTTAGTGAAATTATTCATTGTTATTTTTTTATTTTTTATTAGAATCTGAATTGTAAGTTAACAAAGTACGAACGTCCCTGAGTATACCAGTATTTCGGTCCGAAAGAAGGTGTAGGACTGTAATAATCCGAAGCAAAATCTTTCGCTTTTGTTTCTCTCGTTTGCTCAAAACCTCCTGTGATGAATCTCTTGTTGTTTAAGATGTTATTCACAGAAGCAGTCAATAATATGTAATACTTTCCAATCATGAATGATTTCCCTGCATTGGCATTTAAGAAAAATGCAGAAGGAAGTTGTACAGGCTTCAGCATATCACGTACATCTCCATCGGTAAGACCAATGTAAGGTGTACTTGAATAAGGGTTCTGAATAAAGTTATTCGTTCTTAAAGCCGGAGCCGGATCCAGATAATTGTTATCAAAATAGTTCCAGTTGGCACCTACCCACCAGTATTTCGGGTTGTTGTAACGGAAACCTAAAGAGAAAGCACGCTGAGGAGTTCCCCCTTGCTTATAATCTTTTAAATAGGCCTTTCCGAAAGAAGTTACACTACTTCCTGAAGCATCAGAAACCAGATAAACTTCCGGATTGCTTCTGTATGTATACTCACCTAAACTTGCAAGACCCTGTAAAGATAAAGTAGGAAGAACTTTAAGGTCAACCCCTAATTCAACCCCCATATTTCTTTTCTCTACGTTGGACATTACCTGAGTAACGAATGCACTTTGTACCTGAGAAACAGATCCGTCCGGATTTGTGCTGCTCAGCTGAATTCCGTCTGCAAAGAATCTCTGTACATTGGTTTCATTCTGAGTATCTACAATAAATCCTGATGCTCTTAATTTAAGGAAAGGTGTATTGATCACATAGCTTAAATCATTCGCTGTATATACTGTACTTCTGATATTAGGGTTAACAAGTGCATTAATTCTTGGATTGATGAACAAGTCTTCCAGGAATGGTGCCTGATTGTACATGGCTCCGTTATACACTAAGAAGTTACGTCCGTTGATACGGTAAACGATCTGTCCTTTCAGACCAAAGTTCCAGAAATTATAATCTTTGCTTTTCCCGTAAGAGTTGTCATATAAATAATGCTTGAAAAGGCCTTCTCTGTTTGAAGTAGAATATCCTGCCATAGCAGAAACAAATACATCAAAATTACCTGTAGAGAATTTAAGTCCCGGATTTACTTTTGCCTCCTGTCTTCTCAGGATATAATTGTAAGTCATACGGTCTCCTTCTTTCAGCTGAACGTTGGAATCTAGAGTATTATACAATCCTGAAGAACCAGGTTTTGCAGATTCTTTAAACGGATCTACACCAATAGCGTAATCACCCCCTAAAAGATCTTTCATTTCACGGTAAAGCTCAGATTTGTAGTTCTGATAAGATACGTTCATGATAAACTTCGTACGGTCGTTAAAGTTGTACGTGTAGTGTGTACCAGCATTGAAAATCTTATCATCACTTACGTCATCTACCAGATATACTTTAGAACGTTTTCCGGATATTCCGTACAAACGGCCCATTTCAGCCTGGTCTGCAGCATCCACCTTTTGGTTATTGGCGTAGATCTGTCCCCAGTTAAGCTGAGTAACATTAGGATCTCCGTTCTGCCAGCTTGACAAACTTGTATTGTAAGCATCAATCAGAGTTCCGTACTGTGTAGGATCTGGCTGTGTATTATTGGTAGCGTTATAAATAATGCTGTTGATATAGTAACTTGGTAAGTTTCTATAATAGGTAGGAGAAGGATTGGTAACTCCATTCCAGTCTAAACGGGAACCTTTATCTTTTCCAAACTGGTAAGATGCAGTCGTCCAAAGACTTGATTTTTTATTAATCTTCCAGAAGTCCTGAATCTGGAAAAGCGGCTGGAATCCTCTACGAACTCTTTCGCTTCTCTTTTCTCCATCCTGCCATCCCCAGTACGAGTTGTAATGTACCCCTCTGTAGTCATACACTTCCTGAGTATTCGGGCTGGATGTAGATCTTCTGTAAGGCGCACCGATCGCATTGAAGGTAATCGTGTGGCTGTCGCTGAATTTCTTTTCAACCCCAAGGTAAGCTCCGTAAGCATCATAGAAAGTTCCTTCCTGAATTCCTTCGTCAGCCCATCTTCTGGCTCCCATTGCAGTAAACGCCCATCCTTTCTTGCTCATTCCTGAGGTATATCGTAAAGATGTTCTGTTTCTGTAGTTTCTGTTAGTTAAGGATTGCGTAAACTGGAATCCTTTTCTATACTCACTTGCTTTTGTGTTTTTGTAAACCACAGAGCTGTTTCCACCAAAAGCATATTCAGATGGAGAGTGGTTGGACGCGATTTCCGGATATCTCGTGATCTCGTTTAGCCCACCCCAGTTACTGAAGTCAACATTACCATTATCAGATTTTACCATGGAAACACCGTTCAGCATAGATTCACCAGTTCTTCCGTCGATACCTCTTGGGCGGAACCAGTAAAACCCTAAATCAAACGCAGCAATTCTACTGAATACATCCATTGATGATTGTAGCAAACCTACTGTGGAAGCCTGTCCACTGCTGTTGCTGTCATCATCATCATTGTCTATAATAGCTAAACCTTGATCTGCGCTTGTAAGATTAGAATACAGGGTAATGATACCCAGATCCTTTTTTTTCTCATCGGCTACGTCAAACTCCATCATTTTGGTTTCGAAGTTTGGTTTCGTAATCATAATTTGATAATGGCCCGGCTGCAGGTCTACAAACTGGAAATATCCAATTTTATCAGCCGTTACATCATTTTCGCTCCCTTTAAGATCTACTTCTGCCCTTTCAATAGGCTTTCCTTCGGCATCCTTAAGATACGCAAACACAGTGGTCTGCGCAAAATAGAATGAAGCAGGAAGTAAAGTAAATAAAGAGACTAATGATAGTTTTTTAATCATGAGTATATTTATTTTTTTTAATACTTTTCTTCTTAGTTTTCAACAGTTTAAAAGTTGGGGGCACAAATTTAGTCAAAATTTAGAATTTCCAACTTTTTTAACATTATTTTTTCTTAACATTGCAACCTTTTATGATTCATTATGTAAGAGAATTATTTTATATTGTTTTAAATTTACAAATATTTAAAATGAGGTGAATTAAAAAAAGGTAAATTTGTCGTTTAAATAATTTTAATACTCTAGAGGATGAAGAGATTTATGAGTTTTATGGCCATCGTATTTTCGGTAATGGCTTTTGCACAACAGGGGAAGCTTAGAAAAGTGGCTGCTGTTGGCTTTTTGAATGTTGAAAACCTTTGGGATACCATACGTTCTGCAGATTATATAGATGGGACTAAAGACATCCATAATCCGGCTTTCCATAGAAGTATACCCTTAGATTCCATCAAGTTTTTAGAAGCTGAAAAGCATGACGGACCTTGGAGTGACAGCGCTTTAAAGGGAAAGAAAGCAGTAAGATACCAAAGCGGTTCTGAAGAATTCACGCCAAGCAGCGGTAAAAACTACAATACTAAAATCTACAAAGCAAAACTGGCCAACGAAGCCAAAGTAATTGCTGAAATGGGTGCTCAGTATACCAAAACAGCTCCTGCCGTGGTAGGACTTATTGAAGTAGAAAACAGACAGGTGATCGAAGATCTTGTAAAACAGCCTGCTCTTGCCAAATATGATTACGGAATCGTACACTACAATTCTTATGACTACAGAGGAATTGATGTAGCGTTAATCTATCAGAAAAGAAGATTTACGGTAACCAACTCTTTAAAGAAAGAGCTGAAAGTGTTCGGTGATGACGGTAAAAGAGAATATACCAGAGATATTTTGGTAGTAACCGGTTTCCTTGACAATGAAAAAGTGGCCTTCTTCATGAATCACTGGCCTTCAAGAAGAGGTGGTGAGGCCGTTTCATTACCTAAAAGAAATGCAGCAGCAGCTTTACTGAAGCAGCAAATGGACAGCATCAGAACAGCAGATCCTACGACAAAGCTTTTTGCAATGGGTGACTTCAATGATGATCCTGTAAGCTCAAGTTTAAAAAATTATCTAAAAGCGGCAGCAAGCCCTAAAGATTTAAACGAAACTACACCTTACCTTAATTTAATGTATCCTTTATATAAGAAAGGTATTGCTTCACTGGCTTATCAGGATGCACCTAACCTTTTTGACCAGATCATAGTGTCCAAGAATTTGGTTTCGGATCAGGTAACTAAAGAATATTCAGTATACAAAGCGGAAATTTTTGCTCCCCCATATTTAGTGAACAAAGAAGGAAATTATAAAGGTTATCCTTTCAGATCCTGGAATGGAGACCAGTTTACAGGAGGATACAGTGACCACTTCCCGGCATTTGTTATTCTTCAGAAAGAACCATAAAAAATTAACTTAGGCACTCATTTTGAGTGCTTATTTTTTATACAATGCCTTTATTATGAAAAATATAATCACCCTACTTCTCTTTGCACTGATTCCTTTCAGCTGTTTTTCTCAGGACAGCCCTAAGAAAGGTGAAGAGAAGTCTGAAATGAAGCCTTCTAAAAATGAGGATGGCGAGTGGGATCTTACTGTAATTGACACCCAGTTCGATTACTTTTTAAATGCGGTAGCCAAACCGATGAGCCAGTATTCGGAATCTTATCTGAAAACAAAAAATACATTCCTTGTTACTGAATGGAATTCTTATTACAGCTCAGGAAAATACAGGAATATTATAGAATCCAGCATAGATTACGATCCGAGAGAAAAATACGGGATTAAATTTGAATACAAGCTCTATCAGGTCTTTGCCTATGTAAGCTGGAAATACGGATTGAAAATGAACGGGCTTTCTCCAAGTGATGCTGCGAGATAATTTAAAGATTAAGAAATTGAGATTCAACTTATTCAAACTTTAGAGTTGGAAAAACGCAAGGAACGCAAGTTTTTTTTCTAATTCAAATGCTTTAAGGCGCGAGGATTTTATCTACGATAAAATTGCAGACCGTTCGTTCAATAAACGCCAATGAACTTGCCGAAAATCTTAGATTTTCTTGCGCCTTAAAATATCCTCATTTTTATTCGAGCTTTGCGTTCCTTGCGTTTTTCCAACTCTAAAAGGATATAATAAAAGTTTAAGTGAGTTCATTATTAATATTATAAAAGTAAAAAGGTTCAGAAGAAATTCTGAACCTTTTTACTTTTATAATAGCTGAAAATTATTTGTTGAATAATTCCTCTACTTTATCCCAGTTTACTACGCTGAAGAACGCTGCTACATAGTCAGGTCTTCTGTTTTGGTAGTTTAAATAGTAAGCGTGCTCCCAAACGTCTAATCCTAGAACCGGAGTTCCTTTCACGTCTGCAACAGGCATTAACGGGTTGTCCTGGTTCGGAGTAGATGAAACAGATACAGATCCATCTGCATTTTTCACTAACCAAGCCCATCCTGAACCGAATCTTGTTTTAGCAGCGTCAGAAAAATCATTTTTGAATTTTTCAAGACCTCCGTAAGCTTCGATAGCAGCTTTTACATTTCCTACAGGCTCATTGCTGCCGCCCGGCGTTAAAATTTCCCAGAATAAAGAGTGGTTGAAGTGTCCTCCACCATTGTTTCTTACTGCTGGCTTGTCAGTTCCTGTCTGGCAGATCTCTTCGATCGTTTTACCTGCTAATTCAGTTCCTTCGATGGCTTTATTTAAATTGTCAATATAAGCCTGGTGATGTTTTGTATGGTGGATTTCCATAGTTTTAGCATCAATAGTAGGCTCCAATGCATCGTATGCATATCCTAATTTAGGTAATTCAAATGACATAATTTTTATTTTTAATGTTATATCCAAATTTAGCCAATATTTAAGCGATTATCAAATACTGGGTATTACTTTAATAAATCTTTAACATTGATATATTGATTTAGAATGAATTAATTTTTATAGAAGGAAGCAGGAAGTCGGAAGATGGAGGTTCTTGTAGTGTAAAATACATCTCAAAGTCTAATTTAATTATTAAACTACAAGAGAACAAATTTATAATCTTGCCCTCTCAAACACTACACTCTTACTCCCAAATTCAAAAACTTCAATAAAAAAGCACGAAAATCCGCTGATTTCCGTGCTTTTTTTAACAACAATTAAATTAATCTATTTATTCATAGACATCAGGAATTCTTCGTTATTTAAAGTTCCTCTGATGTTTTTGTTTACAAATTCCATTGCTTCTACAGGATTCATCTCAGAAAGGTATTTTCTGAAGATCCACATTCTCTGCGAAGTCACTTCGTCTAAGAGAAGGTCATCTCTACGTGTGCTTGAAGAGACAAGATCAATCGCAGGATAAATTCTTCTGTTGGCAATTTTTCTATCTAACTGAAGTTCCATGTTACCCGTTCCTTTGAATTCTTCAAAGATCACTTCGTCCATTTTGGAACCTGTATCGATAAGTGCTGTTGCAATGATAGTTAATGAACCACCCCCTTCAATTTTTCTGGCTGCCCCGAAAAATCTTTTTGGCTTGTGAAGCGCATTGGCATCCACCCCACCGGAAAGTACTTTTCCTGATGCCGGTGTCACCGTGTTGTATGCTCTTGCTAATCTTGTGATAGAGTCAAGAAGGATCACTACATCATGTCCGCATTCTACCATTCTCTGGGCTTTTGCTAAAACAAGGTTGGCCACTTTTACATGCTTGTCAGCTGCTTCATCAAATGTAGAGGCGATAACTTCTGCATTTACACTTCTTTCCATATCAGTAACTTCTTCAGGACGTTCGTCGATCAGAAGGACCATCATATATACTTCAGGGTGATTGGCTGCAATAGAGTTGGCGATATCTTTAAGCAACATCGTTTTACCCGTTTTAGGCTGGGCTACGATCATTGCTCTCTGTCCTTTCCCGATCGGTGCGAAAAGGTCTACAATTCTTGTTGAAAGTGTAGATCCGTTTCCGGTAAGATTGAATTTTTCTTCAGGGAAAAGCGGCGTTAAATATTCAAATGCCACACGGTCTTTGATGAACGCAAGATCACGTCCGTTTACTTCCGTAGGTTTTAGCAGTGAGAAATATTTTTCCCCTTCTTTCGGAAGTCTTACAATTCCTTTAACGGTATCTCCGGTTTTAAGACCAAAATTTCTGATCTGTGCCGTAGAAACATACACGTCATCAGGAGAAGATATATAACTAAAATCTGATGAACGAAGGAATCCGTAGTTATCCGGAAGGATTTCTAAAACCCCTTCAATACTTACCATCCCATCGAAACTGAATTCTTTTCTGTGTTCAGAATGATGCTCCTCATTTCTGTCAGCGTGTTGTCTTTGCTGATTTTGATTTGAATTCTGATTCTGGTTAGGATTCTGGTGTTGGTTAGGATGATTTTGGTTCTGACCCTGGTTTTGGTTTTGATGCTGATTAGGGTTCTTATTTTGGTTTCCGCTGTTTTGCGGATTATTTTGTCTTTGTTGGGATCTGGCCTGATTTTGAGGAATATTAGGCTTTTCTTCAGATGGAGCAGATTCCTGAGGTTCTGCATTTTTAGGAGCTTCAGCTCTTTCTTGTGGAGTTTCTGTATTACCAGTGTTATTGGCTACGACTCTTTTTCTTTTTTTCTTAGCTTGTGCCTGATTGTTTTCTTCAGGAGTGGAAACTGTTTCAGCTTTCGGTTCTTCCTGTTTGGGTTCTTCAGCAGCCGGCACCTTTTCTTCTACTTTCTCTTCAATCTGTGGTTTTTCTTCAGTTGGTGCTTTTACTTCTGCTCTCGGTTTGGCAGGTTGTCTTTTAGGCGCTGCTTTTTTTACAGGAGCCTTAGCAGGTTTGTCTGCCGGTTTTTCTTCAGTATCCATGCTGGTTTCTGTGGCGTTGAAATAATCTTTTGCAACTTTAGGGTTAGAAGCCTGAAAGTCAAGAACGGCAAAGATCTTATCATTATCATTGCTGTTTCTAGCAACTTTAACGCCTAAATCTTTTAAGATTTTAGTCAGTTCCGTTACGGATTTTGACCTTAACGTTTCTATGTTAAACATACTTAATGTAAAAATGTAATTAATTGTGAGTAAGAAAAGTAAGTCCGGTGACTTTTGTTTTCAAGTACATATGTATAATGCAAATCTACACTAATTTTTGAATTGTGCAAAATTTATGTTATTTTTGCCAGGTATTTAATAATCAATGTTACAGAGAATACAGACTATATGGACTCTTTTGGCGGTTTTGGCTGCTGTTTCCCTTTTCGTTACAGGACAGGATGTTGACGTTTTCGGCAATATTCCGGTGATTGATATCAGTTGTATTGCCCTTGTTTTGGCAGGTGCATTAAGTATTTTCAGTTTCAAAAACAGAAAAAGACAAATCATGCTGAATACGTTCAGCATCGTTATAAACGCTTTGTTGATTGGTGTATTGGCGTACTGGTTACTAAACTTATCCGGAGGAATTCATATTCCTGAGAAGGGTATTGAGCCGGTTTTCCCATTGATTGCAATCATATGTCTGCTTATCGCAAACGTATTGATCCGCAGAGATGAGAGGCTCGTAAAATCTGTAGACCGACTTCGATAGCCTTACAACGATTTTTTGAGTGAGAACAGTTCCGAAAGGAGCTGTTTTTTTTGTAGTCATTATATAAACTGTTTTGATTTTCATAATTAAATTATCACCCTTCGACTCCGCTCAGTGTGACAGAGTCTTTTTTGAAATAGTATCGGTGTGAATATCAACTGAAAGCCTGGAAAATGTTTTAAAAATTAAATGATTTACTTAATTTCGCATGACATCTTAAGCTTCTTAATGGTTGAAATGCATTCCTGTCTGATTAATTTATACCATTTCGTGCAACATTTCCGTTAAGAATACGACTGATCTTATTAAATTGTATCTATAATGAAAAAACTAACCTACCTTGCCCTGTCCTTCTGCTCCGTATTTACGCTGGCACAGGAAGTTTCAAAAGAAAGAGTAACCACCATCCTTTCCACGCTTGCTTCAGACGAAATGAAAGGCCGTGAGATCGGAACTCCGGAAAATGACAAGGCAGCAGAATATATTGCAAAGCTTTTTAAAGAAAATAAACTTGGCTACTGTACAGGGAATTCCTACCTGATTCCTTTTGAATATGAAGGAAAGAAAGTCTACAACGTATGCGGGGTTAAAAAAGGGAAAACGGATAAGTATCTGGGATTCTCAGGTCATTTCGATCACATCGGGACAAGTGACAAAACCGGAGATAATATCTATAATGGTGCAGATGATGACGCAAGCGGAATTGCCACTTTAGCAGGTATTGCCGATTATTTTAAAAATAAAAAACCTGAATTCTCAATGGTTTTCATGGCCTTTAATGGAGAAGAAAAAGGAATGTTGGGGTCCAAAGCGATTTCTACGGATGCTAATTTGGATAAGATTTATAATAATATGACCGCTCTTTTCAATTTTGAAATGGTCGCTACAGAATCTCAGTTCGGGAAAAATGCTCTTTTTATGACGGGTGACGAGTTTTCAGACTTTGATGAACTTTTTAACACATATGCAGCGAACGGTTTAAAAATCAACCCGGACCCTTACGCAGCACAAAAATTATTCTACAGATCAGACAATGTAAGTTTTGTGAAGAAGAAAATTATCGCACATTCATTTTCTACGGTTGATATGACGAAAGCTTCGCATTACCATAATGAAAGTGATGATGTGAGTGTGGTAGATTTTGATAATTTAACGGGTATTATCAACAATGTGGGAAAAACTCTTGAAAAATTAAATCCTCAGAATTTTGCTCCAAAATATAATGACAAAGTAAAATTTTAAATAAATACAATCATAAAACCGCCGGAATGGCGGTTTTTTATTTAGCTTATATCCCATTAATGATATAAAATTAAACAAACGTTTGTAACAAAACGGGACCGATTGAAACATATTAATTAAAGTAAAACAGGATTAAGAACGTCTTTTCCTTTAATTTTACGTAATTTTGCTATCCAATTTTTCATTGAATGAAACCATTACAAAGAATACTTTATTTCGCGAAACCGCATCAAAAATACCTTTTCGGAAGTATGTTTTTCAATATTCTGTACTCCTTACTTAATATCTTATCGGTAGGAACCATGCTTCCTATTTTGGGATTAATGTTCGGTACGATTGAAAAACAGGCCAAAGAGCCGGTATGGAGCGGAGCCTTCGGCGACTATTTCAATTATATAAAAGATAAAGCGTACTATTTTGTACAGATACAGATAGACCAGCACGGTGCTGTTTATGTATTGGCTGTTCTTTGTGCCATCACGGGAGTTTCATTTTTACTGAGAAATATTTTCAGATACATCGGATCTTTCCTATTGGTGAATTACCGTGTAGGAATTACCAAGGATCTTCGTACGGCGATGTATAATAAATTTCTTCAGCTTCCGGTTTCTTTCTTTACAGAACAGAGAAAGGGAGATATGATGTCCAGAATTTCCAATGACATCGGAGGTGTGGAAGGTGGAATCATGGGGGTTTTGGTAGACATTATCAATGCTCCGTTTATGATCATCTCTTCACTGATCGCACTATTTTTATTGTCTCCTCAGCTTACCCTGTTCTCACTGCTTGTTTTCCCGATTATGGGCTGGCTGATTTCATGGACCGGAAAAAGTTTGAAAAAACAGGCTCATTTTGCTCAGGCTGAACTTGGAAATCTTTTCTCATTGGTTGACGAAACATTGAAGTCGTCTAAGGTGATCAAGATCTTTAACGCAGATAAGATCCTTAAAAACAGATTCAACGAAACAACGACCAACTGGCAGAACTACGCGATCGATATGAGCAGAAGAAGAGAATTAGCCTCTCCTATGAGCGAATTCCTTGGTTCTATCACCATTCTTATCATTACCTGGTATGCGGGAACACAAATTTTAGAGGACCAAACGATGAAACCTCAGGCTTTCCTGGTATTCATCGGTATGTTCTTCCAGATTCTCGACCCGGCGAAAAAGCTTTCCAGTGCGATTTCTTCTATCCAGGGAGGTATGGCAAGTTTGGAAAGAGTAGCTGAAGTTCTTGATTATGATTTAAAAGTAGAAGAAATTGCAGAACCTATTTCTATCTCTACCTTAAGCAACCAAATCGAATTCAAAAATATTGGATTCTATTACGATAAAGATAATGTGATCCTTAAAAACTTCTCACTGATCATTCCGAAAGGAAAAACCATCGCCCTTGTAGGCCAGAGTGGAAGTGGAAAAACAACTATTGCTAACCTTTTGGCAAGATTCTATGATGTAAATGAAGGTCAGATTTTAATTGACGGAGTTGATATTAAACATTTAAAATTAAAAGAATACCGTCAGCTTCTTGGAATGGTAACTCAGGAATCTGTACTGTTCAATGATTCAGTATACAACAATATCCTGATGGGTAAACCTGATGCTACGAAAGAAGAAGTAGTTGAGGCGGCAAAAATTGCCAATGCTGACAATTTTATTTCGAATCTTCCTGATGGCTACAACTCTAATATCGGTGACGATGGAAATAAACTTTCCGGAGGTCAGAAACAGAGGGTTTCCATCGCCAGAGCGGTATTGAAAAATCCACCGGTAATGATCCTAGATGAAGCTACTTCTGCACTGGATACGGAATCTGAAAGATTTGTTCAGGATGCCTTAGATAAAATGATGGAAAACAGAACCTCCCTGGTGATTGCCCACAGACTTTCAACGATTCAGAAAGCAGACTGGATCGTAGTAATGGAGAAAGGAATTGTAGTGGAACAGGGAACACACCACGATCTTATCGCCAAGAAAGGCATGTACCACAAGCTGGTAGAGCTGCAAAATTTTGACTAATCGTTTATTGAATTAAATTCATTTAAATGAATCCAATACAAGAGTACTTCTACAGAATCGACGAGCCTGAAAGAAGTACTCTTTTGTTTTTACGGAAAAAGATCCTCGAATCTGATACGGAACACATTACAGAGACATTAAGTTTCGGACTTCCTTTCTTTAAGTATAAAAAGAAAATGCTGTGCTATCTCTACTACAGCAAAAAGTACAAACAGCATTACGTCAGTTTTTATCATGGAGACAGACTTGATCATCCACTCCTGATTCAGGATGGCAGAAAGAAGTTTAAAATTCTCCTCATCGATATGAAAGAGGATTTGCCCATTGAAACTATTTTAAGCCTCACAGAAGAGGTAAAAAAACATATAAAATAAAAACTGCGGCATGGTTTCACCATGCCGCAGCCCTCTTTAAAAATTATCTTTCATTACTGTGTATTAATTCCTTTGAATTCTGCCTGTTTAATAGCCCATGCGAAAGCATTTGCTGTAAAAGTTGAATTATAGATCAACGTTCCGGCTGTACCATACGTAGTTTTTGGAGTTGGTTTTTTGTTTGTATCTAAAATAAACGGACAAATGGTATTGGAATTTAAATCTCCCGTGTTTCCACTTTGAGAATTAAAACCTCCTTCTCCAACCCATATCAGGTTGAAACTTTTATGTTTGAAAGCTGTGACAGCACCAGCAACTGTACCTGTACTGTTATTGGCATTTGTCGCATTTGAGTAAACACTTATTTCTCCGGATGGCAATCCTGTAAAATATACCACATCGGTAGCATCATCTCCCCAAAGCTTACCCCGAATATCTCCAAAAGGACCATTTGTAATTTCGTCAGAAGTAATGGGTAAAGTATAGGTTCTTCCGTCACCGGAACCTCCTGTTGTAGATTGGGTAATACTTGGATCGTTAAAAATAGTTCTGAAGAAATTCTGATTTCCCGTAGTATCTTCACAGAACGAAAGAATAACACCCCCTTTCTGCAAATATTGAAGAAAAACTGAAGCTTCGCCAGCACTCATTCCATAGCTATACCCTATTACAACCATATCAACGGGAGCTGAACCCAGTAACCAGGTATTTAACTGAGCTGCACTTGGAGAATTACCTCCATCAATAATTTGAGACCATCCTTCATATTTTACGGTACTTGCAGGAAGCGTTCCGTAATTAGTGTTAGTGGTAATTAATGTATTTGAAGGTCTTCCGCTATTGCTAAGATTATATCCATAAGTTGTTCCAAGTCCTATGGCAAGTAATTTTTTTGCAGGAATTACAACGATGACACTCACATTACATGTTGTAGAAACCCCTCCCTGACTGTCTGAAGTAATGGTAATGGTTTTCACCGCTGTGGAAGATGGTGTTCCCATACCGCTCAGGGTTATATTTTGATTTCCTGTCGATGTAAATGTACCTGAACCTCTGAATGAAATTCCATCTACAGTATTAGTTGTAATAGTATAACTTCCCAATGAAGAAACATTGATGGGCAATGTAATCGTATTGGAGGAATTAAGAGCTGTTCCCACTTTATACACGCCATTCGCCACAGCACCTCCACAACTCATGGTATAACTTCCTGCAGGGCTTAGAACGTTGACAGACACAGCAGGAGTACAGGTCACATCATTGCCGTTAGCCGTTAGCGTCACATCATCCGTCTGAACATTCTGAGGAGTGCCCTGTCCGCCTATCTGGATGGTTTGTACACCTGTATTCAAAAATGTCCCTGTTCCGTAGAAATTATATCCGTTGATGGTGGTTCCTGAAATCGTATAGTTTCCTATTTTAGTCACATTAACGGAAATATTCAGATAATTGGAAGTGGTCAGGTCTCTTCCTTTCACATAGGTTCCCATCACTTTCGTGTTGGAACAGTCAACCGTAAACACGGCTTTTCCCATCTGCCCGCAGACACTTTTCCATTCATCATCGGCAAAGCTCCAGTAATTAAAACAGTCTTCTGTCGTATTATAAATGGTAAGACCGTCATCCTTCGGTTTGTTAATAATAATTGCATTTCTCTGGTTTTCCGTGAGGCGGGGAATTAATATCCCTTTATTATTGTTTCCTGAGACCACATCCAGCACCGAATTTACATTAGGCGAAGACGTATTGATCCCTACCGAGCCGTTCTGAATCTGTGAATAGAACTGTCCAAAAACCAAAAGCAGCGCCAGAAGCAAAACTTTGATTTTTGCTGTTGTAGAATTTGTTTTCATCGTTTCGAAATAATTATGTTTGTTATGTTTTAAACTGACTTTTCAGCCAACGCAAAAATATCATCCATAAAGGCATTTCAAATAAAAACAGCCTACGCAATACTACGCGCGAGTAGTAAAACTCACAATCAATCAGCATCTTACAAACAAACACTTAAAAAGAGACAGAAAACAGGTCAGGATGTGGAATTGATGTAAAAACAGACAAAAAAGTCACAATTTATACACCGATTTCCACCGGGCAATCGTATTACGGCTGGTTTTGAAATGATTGGCCGTTTCTGTATTGGTGAGCCTGTTTTTCTTTTGATAATTGAGAATTTCACGGATAGAAGATTCATCATAAGAACGGAGCCTCTGACTTTTACACTCAACGCTGTAGGTGGCCTGGCCAAAGATCAGGGCATTGAATTTTAAAATATCAGATGTCGTATGAAGAACATTCAGCTTATTTCTGATTACCGGATTGTTTATTTTCTCAGGAAACTTTTCACTGATGATGTCTGTATAAATTAGTTTAAAATCAGGCATGGCTATGCTTTCTTAATCCATTTGTAAAGAGTCGTCTTGGGAATCTTGTATTTCGTCAGAACTTCGGTGGTAGTCATCTGTTTGGACAGGATTTTATTCAGTATAAAACATTTCACCTCTTCTGTATACACACTTTTCCTGAATTCCAGTGTCGAACTCTCCATTTTAATAGCTCTATCCGTTTTTGAAGGAGGTGAATACAGGATAAGATGTCCCGTATAGATTCTGAAAAAATCGAAATGCAGAAGCTTACTCCATCTGAGCAGTTTTTTCGTGTCTATACTTTCCTGATCATACATTTCCTGTATTTCGGCCTCGGTACAGTGGAAAAAATTCATGATCCTGGTAGTGGATACCCCAAGTTCTTCTGCCTTCGCTTTCACAAAACTTCCAATATGTATATCTTTTAAATTCATAAGTACAGCAAAAATATTAACAACAACAATCAACAACAGCCTGTCTTTCTACGTAATACTACGCGTATTGTCAAAAAAATTATATTTTAAGAATAAAACTGTTAATATTCATTTCTGAGGGTATATTCAGTTTTTTCCTGATCCTGTATTTTTTACTCTCCACGGCCCGGATGCTGCACTTCGTACACTGCGCAATTTTCTTAGTATCAAAATCAATTTTTATCAGGGCACAGAAATACAGTTCCGAATGAATAAGGTTGGGATTGATGGTTAAAATCTCCGGAATAAAATGGGGAAAAAACACCTGGAATTTATCATAAAACAAAGGCGAATTACTTTCAGCAAGCTGATAGATTTCCCTGATATTTTCTTCAGTAAGATGATTGATCAGCATCTGCTGTTTCAGAAGTCCGGTATTGGTTTTTTGCAGATCTACTATCGT
This sequence comes from Chryseobacterium sp. JM1, assembly GCF_000737715.1. Classification (GTDB taxonomy): domain Bacteria; phylum Bacteroidota; class Bacteroidia; order Flavobacteriales; family Weeksellaceae; genus Chryseobacterium. The sequence goes on from NZ_JPRN01000002.1 coordinate 154,730, forward strand.
GGAATTTTTGATTCTTTTATCTTCAATAAGTCCGTAAATCAGGTCATCTTTTTGGGTTATAAAGGAAATATCCATTAGGAATGACCCAACGGAGAAGAGAATGTTGAGCAGTTTCACCGTTTTGAAATCTCCGGCTTCAAAAAATTTACTCTTAGGAAGAAAGTCAAAATCAACGTAGAGGCATGCAATAAAATTGAGACTGATCACAAAGGCCATGATCAGGATCAGAACGGATTCTTCTCTATAATTGAAAAAAAACGGAGTAGCAAATAATAGCGAGAAATAAAAATATTCTACCCCTGCACTTTTGAATGTATAAATATGAAAGAAACTGACAATAAAAGTCAGCAGAACAAACACGAAAATAACACTTGTCTTGAGCATCTTCCGGTAACGGCCGGTTTTCCCTTTCATAGCCATTAAAAAAAGCCAGAAAAGCGTAATGATGGTCAGAAATATGGAGATCAGTGCATCCCCAAAAAAAATCACGATAAAAACAGAATAAAATAAGAACAGCAGAAAAAGAAAAACCAGGTATTTATTAATGAGATTCAGATAGCTGCGCTCATATTCATTATCCAGTTTGTCAGGCTCTTCACTGATCATTCTGAAGAAAAATTTAAAAATCATCGTATTTGTTTTATGTTTTTTTAATAATGCTCATGTAGCTTTTTGCACAAGCCAAACGACCTCATATCAATACTCAGCAAAGCATAACAGAAAGTTGCAGAGCGGTTAGTCCTGCTATTTTTTATGTCAGTGAAAATTGTGAAAAGATGTGTTTTTTTTAATAAGATATTAAGCTCAATGAGACTTAATACATCCGTATAATTTTTCAGCATATTTACATAAAAAAACGATATGCCGCTCATTACAATTGACCAATTGGTTAAAAACTGTTATGCTTTGGATAAAATTAATTAAAAAAATCAATTAAAATCAAAACTTGTCATGACAAAAATACCGGTCAGATTTAACATATGCTACGAAACAACTACTCAATAGTACTCGTACGTGTAAGAAAATGATGTAAAAGGAATTCACAAATGAGAAGACCAATTTATAAAAACAAAAAAAGGAGAAAACTTAATTTCTCCTTTCTATATTCTGATGATAAATATTCTATTAATCTTTCATTTTGGCGATCACATCCAGACCTCCTTTTGTAATATCTCCGATCTTGCAGATAATTTCCGTGTCTAAAGGCAAAAATACGTCCATTCTAGAACCGAATTTGATAAATCCGAACTCATGTCCGGCTTTTGCCTGATCACCTTCATTACAGTAGAAAACAATCCTTCTGGCCACATATCCTGCGATCTGTCTGAATACCACTTTATGATTCGTAGCCGTTTCTACCGCTACCGTTGTTCTTTCGTTTTCTGTAGATGACTTTTCATGCCATGCAACCAGATATTTTCCTGGATGGTATTTTTTGTAGATCACTTTTCCGGATACCGGATATCTACAGATGTGCACATTCAATGGTGACATGAAGATGGAAACCTGAATGGCTTTTCCTTTGATAAATTCAGTTTCATCCACTTCTTTGATCATCACGACCTTTCCGTCTACCGGTGCGATTACGTTTTCTCTGTGCTCCAGAATATCACGTTCCGGAACTCTGAAAAACCAGAATACTAAACTGTAAACAACCAATATTGGCATAATGATCAGTAACGACCACATTTTAAGAAAATAAATAGCCAACACACTTATGATGATAAAAAGTATCGTTGCTACGGTAATCGTTCCTTTTGACTCCTTATGTAGTTTCATGAGATTAAATAAATTTTTCTAAAATAAAGTACAAATATACGACAGGAACGCAAATTAAAAAACTGTCCAGTCTGTCCAGCACGCCTCCATGCCCCGGAATGATGTTTCCGCTGTCTTTTACGCCGAAATTTCTTTTCAGCTGGCTTTCCACAAGATCCCCTAACGGAGCAAATGCAGCTACCAGGAAACCTACTACCATCCAGTTCCCGCGAAGTTCCGGCTGATAATGCTCAATAAAGTAGGATAAAACCAACGTTAGCACTACTCCGCCGCCATAACCTTCCCAGGTCTTCTTTGGAGAGATTTTTGGGGCCATTTTATGTTTCCCGAAAAATTTTCCGGTAAGATAAGCAAAGGTATCACTGCTCCAGATCAGAATAAACAGGAAAAGAACTTCCAGTGAGAACGTCCCGTCAAAGCTGGAAAACTTAGGCAGTCCCAATGCAAAACTGAAAGGCAGTGCTACATAGATGACGGTAAATATCAGCTTTCCGCTGTCGAAATAAAGTTCGTTCGGGTACTTGAATAAGGTGACCACCGCAATCGCGATCAGGGAAATAGCCAGTATTTCATTCAGCCTGAAATCGAAAAAGAAATCGTGGTGGAAATATCTTTTGGAAAAAACATAGTAAATAAAAATCACCAGCGGGAGTACGATCCATTTTTCATAGCCTTTCCCGAATTTCATGATCTTAACGCATTCCCAGGTTCCTACCAGCAGCAAAAGAGTGATCAGCCCATGATACAGGTATTCCTGTCTGATAAGGTCAGGATGGATCCTGTTGATAAGCTGGGCGCCCAGCGGTGTTGTGCAAAGAATGATAACGGCAACGTAAACAAGCCCGGAAATGGTTCTTTGAATAAGGTTTTTGTCCAAGATGTAAAATTTATAAGTTGATGCTTAATCTTCAAGCAGCAATAAAAACAGTTTTGTATTCGTATTGGAGGAAGTATCTAAACTTGACTGTCCTCCACTGATGGAAGTAAGGTTTTTGATATTCCCGTTTCTTTTTATCTTTCCCATCGCATCATTCAGGTTGTTGACAATCTGCGAAACATTGGCCATGATAATGATCTTACCCGGCAGTCTTGAAGAATGGTAATGCAGGATATTGTTATGCGAAAGCATAATTCTCCCGTCGTAGGCGATAAGATATTCACAGGTGATGAAGGCGGCATCGTTAGAATGCTCCATTTCTGAGGTGTATGGTATTTTCACCACATTCAAAAAGTTCTGAAGCTCTTTGTCCCAGCAGAACACATTGTTTACTCCTTCTATTTTGACAATCTGATTTAAAGTCTGTAGAGCTTCCGCTTCATCTGCACAATAATTAAAAAATCCCCCTGAATGCGTAAATAATTGCGCAAACTTATAGTCAAGATCCGCATTTTTCAGCGAATCCCCGAGCTTCTCCAGACTCTGTTTTTCCTCTTCCTCAGGCTGGTTGGTAAGTTTGCTTACAATCCTCTTGAATAAATTCAACTTAATCTATTTTTAGTCAACTTTATACAAAAATAGAAAATAATTACAATAGATTCTAAAAATGTGGCTTTAAATATGAAAAAACCTGACAATTCTAAGACTGTCAGGTTTTTTTTAATATGTTTTGGAAGTATTTTAAAGTTGAGTCGGGCTTTCCGGAGCCTGAATTTCACTTTCTTCTTCCTTGTCTTTAATGATGATCTGCTCATCCGGTTCTTTCGCCGTAGCAATCGTGCTTGTAACAGGTCTTTCTGTTAACTCAGGATCCCATGCTCTTTTACCGAATATATCTTCAAGATCTTCACGGAATATCACTTCTTTTTCCAGAAGCTTATTCGCCAAAGCATCCAATTTATCTTTGTTCTCAGTAAGAATCTGAACTGCTCTCTCGTATTGATTTTCGATAATTGATTTAATCTCAACATCAATCTTATTAGCAGTTTCCTCTGAGTATGGCTTTCCGAAATTATATTCAGACTGGCCTGAGCTGTCATAATAAGAAATATTACCAATCGTAGGACTTAAACCGTAAACAGTAACCATAGCCTGCGCTCTTTTCGTTACTGATTCAAGATCAGATAATGCTCCGGTTGAAATATTGTTAAAGATAACCTGCTCTGCTGCTCTACCTCCTAACGTTGCACACAATTCGTCTAACATTTGTTCAGTAGTGGTCAGCTGTCTTTCTTCCGGAAGGTACCATGCTGCTCCTAAAGAACGTCCTCTCGGAACGATCGTTACTTTTAAAAGTGGTGCTGCGTGTTCTACCAACCATGAAATTGTCGCGTGACCTGCTTCATGATAAGCAACTCTTCTTTTTTCAGAAGGTTTGATGGCCATATTTTTCTTCTCAAGACCTCCGATGATTCTGTCTACAGCATCAAGGAAATCCTGCTTAGTAACAGAGGTATGACTGTTTCTAGCCGCGATCAACGCTGCTTCGTTACAAACATTAGCAATATCCGCTCCACTGAATCCAGGGGTTTGTTTCGCTAAGAAATCTCTGTCAACAGTATCATCTAATTTGATTTTCAGCAAGTGAACATCAAAAATTTCTCTTCTTTCATGTAATTCCGGAAGGTCTACATAGATGGAACGGTCAAAACGACCTGCTCTCATTAATGCTTTATCCAGGATATCAGCTCTGTTGGTAGCAGCCATAACAATAACGTTAACGTCTGTTCCAAAACCATCCATTTCTGTAAGAAGCTGGTTCAATGTATTTTCTCTTTCGTCGTTTCCACCGGAGAAGTTATTCTTTCCTCTGGCACGTCCGATAGCGTCAATTTCATCAATAAAGATGATAGCCGGAGATTTAGCTTTTGCCTGAGCAAAAAGGTCTCTAACTCTTGAAGCACCAACTCCAACGAACATTTCCACGAAGTCTGAACCTGAAAGTGAGAAGAATGGTACCTTGGCTTCCCCTGCAACAGCTTTTGCCAATAAGGTTTTACCGGTTCCCGGAGGGCCTACAAGAAGGACACCTTTAGGAATCTTACCACCCAATTTTGTATATTTTTCAGAGTTTTTCAAGAAGTCTACCACTTCCTGTACTTCTTCTTTAGCGCCTTCAAGACCTGCAACATCTTTAAATGTCACCTGAATTCTTTCTTTTTCGTCAAAAAGCTTCGCTTTAGATTTCCCGATAGAGAAGATCTGTCCGCCAGGGCCTCCGCCACCGCCCATCTTTCTGAAAAGAAGGAAGTAGAAAAGTCCTAAGATCGCGATCCATATCAATGCTGAAACCAGGATGTCCATGAACGGGTTTTTGCCTGCTCCGTAATCTTTGGTCGTTTTGATAGTAGCGTCTGTAGCTTTTATCTGATCAAATTTTTGAAGGAAAAGCTGAAGGTCTCCGTATTTCACAGAAAAATCTGCTTTTGGAGCCATTTCGAACGCAGAAAGAGGATTGCTTTGGTTGGCTGTTTTACTAACCATTGCTGTCTTTGCTGCTTTTGTCAGGAAAACATCAGCTTTCTCTGTGTCTTTGTATATGATAACGTTTTGGACCTTTCCTGCCTGCATTTCCCTGAAGAAAGCATCCTCATCAATAGATTTTGCACTGTCGCCTCCTAAAAAATTGGAACCGAAAAATAACAAAAGAGCCACGATTGCAATTGGAAAAAACCAGTTGAATCCTTTATTGTTCATTTATACTTTTTAAAATTTAAAATTAATTTTCTATTTTGGTAATGGCTGCATCGCCCCAAAGTTCTTCAATATCGTAATATTCACGAACTTCTTTCTGGAAAATATGCACTACCACTGTTACGTAATCTACCAAAACCCACATGGAGTTTTCGGTACCTTCTACATGCCAAGGTCTATCTTTAAGATCGTTTCTTACTTTTTTCTCCACACTCCCTGCCAATGCAGAAACCTGTGTATTTGAGTTTCCGCTACAAATTATAAAAGTTTCCGCTACAGAATTTTCAATTTTCGAAAGATCGAAAATCATAATATCTTCACCCTTTACATCCTGGATGGCTTCAACAATTTTATCTATTAGTGCCTGCTTTTCTGCTGTTTTATTCATTAAAATATCTATAATCTGCAAATTTATTGTTTTTCTTTTACTTTAGCCTTACTTTTAGCCCTTTAAAGTCTTAAAGTTTTCTTAAATGGATCAATTATTTTATTTAAAAGAGTGCTCTTCTACTAATGACGAAGTTTCAAAGTTTTTACTTTACGAAAATTCAGATTTTATTGGACTCTCTACATTCAATCAAACTAAAGGCCGCGGACAATACGGAAATACATGGGCGGCGGCGGCCGGAAAAAATGTGGCGTATACGCTGGCTGTTAAGGCTCAAAGCTTCTTGCTCTCAGATTTTATATTCAATTACTATACCGCAGTTGTAATCCGGGATTTCCTTGCCAATTTGACTGACAATGTGGTGAAAATAAAATGGCCGAATGATATGATCCTTAAAAATAAAAAAATCGTCGGGATTTTAATTGAAAAGAAAAAAATAAACCAAAATAATTACTTCATCATCGGTGCCGGTTTCAATGTTCTGCAGGATCAGTTTGATGAAATATCGCATGCAGGATCACTTCTGACACTCACCGGGCAGGTTTTTGATCTTGAAGATTTTGTCTTTCAACTTCATCAGTATCTGTCAGAAAAACTGAAAAATATTCCGTCTGAACAGGAAATTATCGATCAGTTTAACCTGAATTTATATCGCAAAGATGAGATCTCTGTCTTCGAAATCGGACAAGAGAGACAAAATGGCATCATCCGTCATGCTGACGAAAAGGGAGAATTGTGGATAGAACTCGAAAAGGATGGTTTAAAACCTTTTTATCATAAGGAGATCAAACTCCTCTACTGATTTACTGATTGGCTCTTTTCAGGTACAGATATAAAGTAAGCGGGAAGAATACCATATTCGGAAGCCACATAGCTACCGCCGGTGATAAACTTTTGTTCTCCGAAACAACTTTTAAAGCTTCAAAAGAGAAAACAAAAACAAACGCCAGGGAAATTCCTATGGCCAGATTGACTCCAAGACCACCTCTTTTCTTCTGGGAAGCCAGAGACAGGGCCAGGAAGGTCAGAATAATAATGGCCACGGGCATTGCAGTTCTCTGATGGAGCTCATTAAGGTAGGAGTTCAGGTTACTGTTTCCTCTGTTTTTTTCCCTTTCAATGAATTTGACAAGTTCGGGAGTGGTTTTATTCTGGCCAAGCAGTTCGTTCGGAAAAAGTTCTTCAGGAGAATGCCCGTAACTTTTCCTCATTTCGATACCGTTGCCGAGTTTTTCTGTATTATTTTTGTTGATGGTTTTCTCGAGATAATTGGTGAGGATAAACTGTTTTTTAGCTTTATCCCAATATACTTCAGATGCTTTCAGCTCGTAGACCATTTTTCTGGCTTTATCAAACTTCTGATAAACGAAGCCTGAGCCTCTGGTTTCTCTTTTGTTCCAGGAATTGACGAAAATATATTCCGTTTTACTGAATTGGGAAGATGCAGGACCTGTACCCAGAATTTTTTCTTTATTGGCTGCATTATACGTGTACGCCTCCAGTTCATTTTTCTTGATATTGGCCCATGGAAGCACCATATGATTCACCACAAGGGATATCATGGCAATTAAAACAGAGGTATAAAGGTAAGGCTTTGCAAACCTGTGAAAACTGGCTCCACTACTGATTACGGCAACAATTTCGGTATTATTCGCCATTCTGGATGTGAAATAAATCACGGAAATAAATACCAGGATAGCCAGGAACGTCACCACAAGATTAATGATCCAGAACGGATAAAAATGGATCAGGAAATACATCAGATTCAGTTTAGGATCGAGTGCTTTTGCATTTTCAATCCTTGGAATTTTCTGCTGTACATCAATGACCAGTACTACTATAGACAACAATATCAGCATGAAACTGAATGTTCCAAGATATTTTTTGATGATATACCCGTCTATAATTTTGATCATGATCGTTCTGTTTTTAAAGTCTCTGTTTAAGAACCGGCACTACAGATTTTTTCCATTCATAGAAATCACCTGCTAAAATATGTTCTCTCGCTACTTTTACAAGATCTAAGTAAAAAGCAAGATTATGTACTGATGCGATCTGCTTTGCAAGATATTCTTTTGATACAAATAAATGACGTAAATACGCTTTCGAATATTCTCTGTCTACGTAGCTGGTTCCAAATTCGTCCAAAGGTGAAAAGTCCTGCTTCCATTTTTCATTTTTCATGTTCATCACCCCCTGCCATGTGAAAAGCATTGCATTTCTGGCATTTCTGGTAGGCATTACACAGTCCATCATATCAATTCCGAGACCAATGGATTCCAGGATATTCCAAGGAGTTCCTACACCCATAAGGTATCTTGGCTTCTCTTGTGGAAGAATATCGGTAACCTCGTCGGTAATTCTGTACAGCTCTTCTTCAGGCTCACCAACGGAAAGTCCGCCGATTGCGTTTCCTTCAGCACCTGCTTCAGAAATTACTTCCGCTGAAATCTTTCTTAAATCCGAATAGGTAGAACCTTGAACAATGGGGAAAAATCTTTGTTTGTGACCGTATAATTCAGGATTTGCTTCATTCCAATCGATGCATCTTTTTAGCCATCGGTGGGTCATTTCCATAGAAGCTTTTACCTCGTTGTATCCACTGGGATAAGCAACACATTCGTCAAAAGCCATGAAAATATCCGCGCCGATCTGTCTCTGGATTTCCATAGACTTTTCAGGCGTAAACATGTGATAACTTCCGTCGATATGAGATTTGAATTTCACTCCTTCTTCAGACATTTTTCTGCTTTTGGAAAGTGAAAACACCTGAAAACCTCCTGAATCGGTAAGGATAGGAAGATCCCAGTTCATGAATTTATGCAGTCCCCCTGCCTGTTCCATAGTGTCCATTGCAGGACGAAGGTACAGGTGGTAGGTATTTCCCAGGATGATCTGGGCTTTAATGTCTTCTTTTAATTCTCTCTGATGAACCGTTTTTACACTTGCTACAGTTCCTACAGGCATAAAGATGGGTGTCTGGATCTTCCCATGGTCTGTGGTGATCTCCCCCGCTCTTGCTTTTCCTTCAGAGGTTTTTTCTATATTAAAAAATTTCATTCGTCTATTCTTTTTATTCGCCGCTAATAACGGTTCTGCTTTTAAAAACAGAACGCGTTTCCGCATCATATTTATTTGTTTAAAACAGGTGGAGGTAAAGTACCTTTCATTTTATCCTGAATATATTTTTCCGCTTTAGGATCTTTTTTTAGTACTATTTTCTGCGCGTCTTCCGCAATATTTTTCATTTTGTCTTTGATGACATAATATTTAAAGCTTTCTACAAAATCTTCAGATTTTACTTTATGGGATTTAAGCACAAATCTTGTTCCCGCTTCAAGGTTTTTATTCTGATAGGTCATGATGGCCTGATCTGTAAGCGCAAGGTCAGCGAGGATCTCAGCCATAGCATCCGGCTCGATCAGATTTTTGGGTTTGTCGATATAATCGCCGCATGAGAACATGCACAGCATAACGAAAATGAAGACCAGCTTTCTCATAATCTGTTGATTATTGATTTCCACTTTAAATTTAAAACTCCGAATACAGCTTCATGAATGATGCCACCGTTCATTTTACTTTCTCCTAAAATTCTGTTCGTAAATATAATAGGAACTTCTACAATTTTAAAACCTTTTTTAAAAGCACGGAATTTCATTTCTATTTGAAAGCCATATCCTTTAAGTTTTACATTATTTAATCCAATCTCTTCAAGAACTTTTCTTGAGAAACAGACAAATCCTGCTGTGGTATCATGAATAGGAAGTCCTAAAATAAATCTTACATATTTGGAGGCAAAATAGGAAAGCAGCACACGGCCCATAGGCCAGTTCACGACATTCACTCCTTTTGAATAACGGGAACCTATCGCCATATCTGCATTCAGACAGGCTTCAAAAAGTTTCGGCAAATCACTTGGGTTGTGTGAAAAATCGGCATCCATTTCAAAAATATAGTCATACTTATTTTCTATGGCCCATGTAAATCCATGGATATATGCCTTTCCCAAACCGTCTTTTGTATGCCTCACAGACATATGAAGATGATGGGGGAATCTTTTCTGAAGGCCTCTTACTATTTCTGCTGTTCCATCCGGGGAAGAGTCATCCACCACCAGAATATGAAAGTCATCTTCCAATGCAAAAACCGCGGAAATAATATTTTCTATATTTTCCTTTTCGTTATAGGTAGGGATGATGACGAGTTTTTTCATTTCAGTTTGCAAAGATAGTTTATTTAACCTTTTTATTTTATACAAAATAATCTATAATTTTGCAAAAAATATTCCTTTGCCGTTATCACAAAACTTTATCAACCACGTAAGAATACCTGAGAACAATGACTGGGTAATCTTTATCCTGATAGGATGCATATTCCTGTATGTTTTCATGATGAATATCATAGAGAGAGATGCAAGCCTGAAAGACTTTCTGCTTCAGAAGTATTTTGATGCCAGCAACAACCTTCCGAGCTGGATTATCACGTCCTGTGTAACGGCTCTGACCCTTTCTGTTTTGCTTTCTCAATATATCCCTATCGTTCCGAAATACATCGCCGATCTTCAGCTTATGGGATATCAGCTCAATAAATTCGGATATACATTAATGGCAGTCATATTTTTTTATGCCTCAAAATCTGCATTAGGCTTTTTGTTTTATCAAAGTATAGGTGATGGCAAAAAATGGACTGTTTTTTATTTTACCTCCACCAAATTTTACTTCATTCTGTCATTTTTGTTAATAATTCTTTGTGTAACCCACTATTATTTCCCCGTAGACAGAAATAAAATATTTTTATACTATTTCGGATTCTTCGCATTTGTCGCGGTTTTCAAGATTTTCTTCTATTTGTTTCACAAAAACAACATACTTCCCGAAAAATGGTATTATAAATTTTTGTATATTTGCACCCTCCAAATCGCACCTTTATTGTTGCTATGGAAGTTGTTATTTTTTTAATAAAAGTCAATGATGAGAATAAAGTCTATATTGGTTTCTCAACCAGCGCCTAGTGAGTCTTCTCCATATCTGGATATAGCAAAGAAGGAAAAAATAAAGATTGATTTCCGCCCTTTCATCCACGTCGAAGGAGTTGACAACAAAGAACTCAGAACTCAGAAGATAGATCTAACGCAGTTTACTGGGATTATTTTCACCAGCAAAAATGCAATAGATCATTACTTCAGACTTGCCGAAGAGCTGCGTTTCGCGGTTCCGGATACGATGAGATACATCTGCCAGTCTGAGGCGATTGCCAACTATCTTCAGAAACATATTGTTTATAGAAAGAGAAAGATCAGCTTTGGGGAGAAAAACTTCTCAGATCTTCTGCCTCTGTTCAAGAAATTCCCTACAGAAAAATACCTTCTGCCGTCTTCAGATGTGCTGAGCCCTGATATCGTGAAAACGATGGAAACAGCTAATGTTGACTGGACCAGAGCCATCATGTACAGAACTGTATGCAGCGATCTTACAGACATCAATGCTAAGGATTATGACATGCTGATCTTCTTCAGCCCACAGGGAATCAAATCTCTTCAACAGAATTTCCCGGACTTCAAACAGGAGGAAACCAAGATCGGTGTTTTCGGAAACACTACTTTAGCAGCTGCGGAAGAAGCAGGTCTAAAAGTAGATCTGATGGCTCCTACAAAGGAAACTCCGTCTATGACTATGGCACTTGAAAAGTATATTAAAGCACTTCACAAATAGTCTTTAATACATAAGATAAAAACGGCCGTCTTTTCAATACAGGAAAGATGGCTTTTTTTTACCTAAATTTGAACAAGAATTAATATTGAATGAAACGTTACTATAAATCGGTTCTCTGAAAAAGAGAAAACAGATAAGTACGTTCCATCCGGCCCATTAAAAACTTAAAATATTCGGATGAAAGCTCCACAGGCAAAAAAAATAGAAAAAATACTAGAAATACACGGCGACAGAAGAACTGATAATTACTTCTGGCTTAACGAAAGGGAAAATCCCGAAGTCATCCAATACCTTGAAGAGGAAAATGCTTACGAAGAGGTGATGATGAAAGACACTGAAGCATTTCAGGAAGAACTTTTCGAAGAGATGAAAGCCCGCTACAAAAAAGACGATGAGTCTCTCCCCTATTTCTTTAACGGATACTGGTACATTGTACGCTACGAAGAAGGAAAAGAATATCCTATCTTCTGCAGAAAACACAAAAGTCTTGATAACGAAGAAGAAATAATAGTTGACGTCAATGTATTGGCGAAAGGTGAAACTTACTTTGAAGTAGGAAGCGTTGCCGTTTCTCCAAACAATGAACTGGTTTCTTTTTCATCAGACAATGTCAGCAGAAGAATCTATACGATCAATTTCAAAAATCTAGTAACAGGAGAAGTTTTCGCAGATCAGATTCTTAACACGACGGGAAAAGCGGTCTGGGCGAATGATAATGAACACGTTTTCTACATCAGAAAAGATGAAAGTCTCCGTGCATTCCAGGTGTACAGACATAAGCTGGGAACAGATGCTTCAGAAGATATTCTGATCTTCCACGAAGAGGATGATACTTTTGACGTGAATGTTTTCAAGACAAAATCAATGGAGTATATTTTCATTGCAAGCTCAAGTACGATTTCTGATGAACACAGATTTATCCCTTCCAACAATGTTTTCGCGGAATGGAAAATTATTCAGCCAAGAATAGATGATCTGGAATATTCTGTAGAACATTATGAAGATGAATTCTACATCATCACCAATGCAGATGATGCCACCAATTTCAAGATTGTAAAAACCAAGATTGATAACTGCGGAATGGAAAACTGGACAGACGTAATTCCACACCGTGCTGAAGTTCTGCTGGAAGGTTTTGAAATATTCAGAGACTATCTGGTTCTGGAAGAGAGAGAAGAAGGACTTCTTCAAATCAAGATTATTGATGAGAAAACTCAGGAATCCTACTATCTGCCTTTTTCTGACCCAACGTATACTACTTATATCGGAATCAATATGGAATTTGATACCGAGGTTCTCCGTTATGGCTATACATCACTGACGCAGCCGAGCTCAACCTATGAGTACAACATGAAAGAGAAAACAACTCAGCTTCTGAAACAACAGGAAGTACTGGGTGGAAAATTCCATGCTGAAAATTATGTATCGGAAAGAATCTGGGCAGAATCAAGAGATGGAGAAACCAGAATCCCGATCTCATTGGTTTATCATAAAGACACTCAAAAATCTGCAGAAACACCATTACTGTTATATGGTTATGGAAGCTACGGACATACAGTGGACGCAAGTTTCTCCAATGTGAGACTTTCTATTTTGGACAGAGGATTTATTTATGCCATCGCTCACATCCGAGGCGGAGAATACCTGGGAAGAGAATGGTACGAAGATGGAAAAATGCTCTTCAAGAAAAATACATTCTTCGATTTCATCGATGCAGGAAAGCATTTGATTAAGGAAAACTACACATCATCCAACCATATGTATGCGATGGGCGGAAGCGCCGGCGGACTTCTGGTAGGAGCTGTGGTTAATTATGAACCTAAGCTTTTTAACGGAATCGTAGCACAGGTTCCTTTCGTAGATGTGGTGACAACGATGCTGGATGAAACCATTCCATTGACAACCGGAGAATACGACGAATGGGGAAACCCGAATGACAAGGAATATTATGAGTATATGAAAGACTATTCGCCTTACGACAATGTAGAAGCGAAAGACTATCCTCATATGCTGATCACAACAGGTCTTCACGATTCTCAGGTTCAATACTGGGAGCCGGCAAAATGGACGGCAAAAATGAGGGAGTTGAAAACAGATGACAATCTTTTATTATTCAAAACAGATATGAGCTCAGGCCACGGCGGAGCCAGCGGAAGGTTTGAATCATTGAAAGAAGACGCGCTGGAATATGCGTTTCTGTTGAAAATAAATGATAATTTATAAATTATGGTTAACGAAGGAGATTATTGGAAAAAAATAGAACAGTTCTTTGTAGATACTTTCGATACTGAAAAGAATCCACCGATTGAAACCCTTTTGTTTCTGATCGGACTACAGGAACTTGGAAGCGGCCAACAAAAATATACAAAAGAAGACAAAGTAAATTTAATCCACATCGCGGTATGCAGACTGCTGGAACCTTTCGGGTACTACAAATTTACACACTATGAAGACGGATGGCCACAATATGACAAACTGGAAGAACTTCCGGAATTAAGACCCAACGAACAGTCTCTTCTGATGAAAAAAGCGATTATACAGTATTTTCAGGAGGAAGAATTGATTTGATGAGACGATGTGCTGATTTGAGGATACGATGATTTGGCGATTAGGATGATGTACAAGAGTACAAATCTTAGGGTTCTATAAACCCTCAAATCATTTTAAACTTCAAATGCACATATACATATAAAATTAAATAGGGACGGGCTTCAGCCCGTCTTTTCTATGACAAAAAGTCAACGGCTTCAGCCAAAACATAAAAATGGGCCCCATCTCCGGCTTTGTCAAATTTTCTAATTACCCCTATCATCTCATCAACACATCAACACATTATCAAATCATCACATCTCTTAGCTGTGTCAATCCTGTTTTAAAACCTTCCTCAAAACCCATTTCCAATAGCTGTTTCATCGTTTCCTGAGACGGAAAATGAATATTGACAGTTACTTTCACTCCTTCTTCTATTCCTGTAAATCCAAACAGCCATTTGGCCTGTCCAAAATTCTCATTGATGTTTCCTTTTTCATCACAGAAAGAATCCAGCCCGTCAAAGCTTCGGTGTTCCATGATTTCGCCGTATTGAACCTGCGCATACATTTTCTCCCCATCCGGACCTACCATTGCGTAATGCCAGATTCCGCCTTCTTTAAAATCCTGGTTGACCGTTTCACATTTCCACGGTTTTGGACCCCACCATTGGTCCAGTAATTCAGATTGGGTAAAATAATCCCACACTTTTGAAACATCTGCATCATAAACCGTCATGACATAAACACTGTTCGAGTCAAAATCTTTGTTAAAAACGATATTAGATTCCATAAGTAATTATTTTTAACAAAGCTACCTAATTTCTCAGTTTGAAGGACTTTCCATAGGACAAGTAATTTAAAATTCATAAATAATTGTTAAAAAACTCACTTTTAAGAGAAATTAAACAATTTTTTGGCTCGTTTTTTGTTTATCAAGTCTTAAAATAATTAATTTTAACATTCATTTTTCTCAATACATATATAATTAAATAATGAATAATAAATTCATCCCAATAATTTCGGTGTTTATGACGATCTCACTGATTGTTTTTGTTACGCTCCAATTTTATTGGCTGAAAGGTTATTACGGTGCTTTGGAACAGGAATTCTCTAATAAAGTATACTCCGTTTTAGAAAATACTTCAAAAAATATTGAGGAAATTGAAGCTGATAAATACCTGAATCAAGGCTATAGTAATTTAAGAAACAATATCACTGCCAGCAAAGATCAGCCATCTTTAACGACCATCCAACAGGTAGAAGATTCCGGTACACAACGCCAGATCATCTATTCCAAAAATATTATATCAAAGACACAGCTTCCGATCTCTCAAAAGGGAGATACTCTGAAGCTGACTACTTTATATACGGACAACGCTGCCTACAAGGTAAAAAAGGACACCACCAACCGGGAACTTCTTACTTCAGAACTTAATACCGATATTGAAAACGGAGATTATGCCGTGAAGGAATTCGTAAAAGTAGTAGGAACCAACCTTCCGATCGGTAAAAGAGTGGATCCGAAAATTCTTGATTCGGTCATCGCAAAAGAGCTGAGAATAAAAGGAATCACAGCCAAGTTCGGGTACGGAGTCGTCGACCAGAATAATAAGCTCACCAGTGTTGCCAATAAAGCATACAAAGAGAAAAAGGAAAATAATACTTACACCTACCCTCTTTTCACGGATATAAAAAACCGGACTTTATACAGTCTGGCTTTGGTGTTTCCTAAAAAAGAATACTCGCTGGCCATGAACAACTGGCCGATGCTTCTCGGAACTTTCCTTTCCTTACTGACTATCCTTGGAATTTATATTATTTCCATTAATTATATGATGAGACAGAAGAAACTGGCAGAAGTAAAGACAGATTTCATCAATAATATGTCTCACGAGTTCAAAACGCCGTTGGCAACGATTTCTGTTGCTACAGATTCTTTGGCCAATGACAAGATCGCTACCAATCCTGAGAAGGTAAAATACTACTCGGAACTGATCAAGCAGGAAAATTTAAGGATGAAGAAGCAGGTGGAAAATGTATTGAATATGTCTAAGCTTGAAAGAAATGAAGTAGAACTGTTCTTAAGGGAAACCAATGTTCGTGAACTGATCAAGAGAACAACAGAATCTTTCAATCTTATCGTAAAACAGAGAAACGGATCGCTGACCCAGGAATTCAATGCATCTAACTATACCTTTAAAATAGATGAATTTCACATTTCCAATATGCTGGTAAACCTGTTGGATAATGCCAATAAATATTCTCCTGAAGCACCTGAAATTCATGTGAAAACAAGAAACGAAGGAAACTGGTACATCATAGAGATTTCGGATAAAGGAATGGGAATGGAAACGGAGAACAGGACAAAAATCTTTGAAAAATTCTTCAGAGAAGAAACCGGAAACATTCACAATGTAAAAGGACAGGGACTGGGACTTTCTTACGTAAAGAAAATTGCAGAACTGCATAAAGGGCAAATCATCGTAGACTCCCATAAAGGTAAGGGAAGTACGTTTATTATCAAACTGCCGATAACATAAATGATGAGTGATGAATGATAGATGATAATTATTCATCAATTATAAAATATTGAACCAAATAACAAAATATAGAAGATAGAGTGAGAACGTTCATTCTTAATTTTTAATCATTAATTTTTAATTATTAAAATCATGAGCAACAGAATATTATTAGTAGAAGACGATCAGAGTTTCGGGGCAGTGCTGAAGGATTATTTAACGATCAATAACTTTGAGGTTACCCTTGCTACAGATGGAGAACAGGGTTTGAAAGAATTTACAGAAAATGAATTTGACATCTGTATTTTTGACGTGATGATGCCTAAAAAAGATGGATTTTCATTAGCGGAAGACGTAAAAAAAATCGATAAAAATACACCTATCATATTCCTTACAGCAAGAAATATGAGAGAGGATATCCTGAAAGGGTACCAACTGGGCGCGGATGACTATATCACAAAGCCGTTTGATACAGAACTTCTTTTGTACAAGATAAAAGCGATCCTGCAGAGAAGCTCTACGTTAGAAAATGAAGAACAGGAGCAGTTCAAGATCAGTAATATTTTCTTCGACTCTATGCTGAGACAGCTGAAAGTAGGTGATAAAGAATACAAACTTTCTCCAAAAGAAAATGAACTGTTGAAACTTCTTTGTATCCACAGAAATGATTTCATGCCAAGAGACCTGGCTTTGAGAAAGATCTGGAAAAAGGAAAATTACTTTACCGCAAGAAGTATGGACGTGTATATCGCAAAACTTCGTAAGTTATTAAAAGACGACGAAGGATTGGAAATTATCAACGTTCACGGGGAAGGATTTAGGCTTTTAGTTAAAAATTAGTCCTAAATACAGATTATAAATATAAAATTAGCAAAACAATTAAAAATGTTTTGCTAATTTTGTTTCATACCGATTGGATATGAAAAATACATTCTTTGGCGTTATCGCCATCTCTTTGCTCGCCGTTTCATGTAATAAAGACGAAAAGCCAACTTATTTAAAAGAAGAAGCAGGTGTACAGCAGCCCAATGTAGCCGTTAACGCAGCTCCTCAAGCTTCCCTGCTGGATCAGGCAGGCGTACAGTCCAATCCAAATCCTGCTCCTATTGCAGCAGCGCCGGGAATCAAGAACCCTCCTCACGGGCAGCCAGGTCACAGATGTGATATTCCGGTAGGACAGCCGCTTAATGTAAGCCCAACGGCCATACAGACCGCTCCGGGCCAAAACCCAAACAATCCCATTAAAATAGATGCTAATTCGATGTCGGCAGGAAAAGCAGTAGTTGACAATAATGCAAAACAGGTGAAAACTGCGCCCGGCATGAACCCTCCACACGGACAGCCAGGTCACAGATGTGATATTCCGGTAGGTCAGCCATTAAGCAGCAAACCAGCACCGGTACCAACACCAGCACAACAACCTGCTCAGAGTGCACAAAACGTTCCCGGTCCGGTAACAGCACCAGCTCCAACAGGGCCAAAACCCAAACTGAACCCGGCACACGGAGAGCCTTGGCACAATTGTGCTTTAAAAGTTGGTGATCCATTGTCATAATTTTTGTATTTTTGCAGAGATGAAGCTGTTTCACATTCTTGCAATTATTTTATGTCTAGGAATTTTTTTAGTTCCTAAAGACAGCTTCTACTCTCAATCTATGCAGGATACCTGCTGTAAAGAAAAGTCCGAAAAGAGTGACTGCTGCAAAAACCATACTTCAAAAGACAGCAAAGACCACAAAAATCACGATACAAAATCTTCATGCAATGACGACTGCTGTACAACGTGCGTGGCGTGCTACACGTATATAGAAACACCGTTTTCTAAAAATCTACATTTCGAACTGTCTTATTACAAAGCCAATAAGAATCCTCAGTTCCATTATTCACCGCCTCATTTATCAGACCGTTTAAAAGAGATCTGGCAACCGCCTAAAATAGGTTAATTATCACATCGTGAGTCCGTTAAAAATTTTAATGGACCGTTTTTAATTAATCAAAATTTTTAAACAAAATGAAATTATATATTTCCAAGTTTATTCTTGGTCTAATGATCCTGTCTGTACATTTTATAGCCGCTCAAAATCTTTCAAAAAACCAGTTCAAGGTCAAAGGAAACTGTGAAATGTGCCAAACCAGAATAGAAACTGCTGCCAAAAAAGCGGGTGCTAAAACTGCAGTTTACTCTATTGATCTACAGACTTTAACCCTTGAAACCGACGGTAAAGTTTCCACAGACGAAATCTTAAAGAAAGTAGCCGATGCCGGTCACGATAATGAAAAATTCAAATCACCGGACAATGCTTATGCTGGTCTTCCGGGATGCTGTCATTATGAAAGGGACCTTCAGCCTTCTCCTGCAGAAGCTCATCAGCAGCATGCTAAAAGCGAAAATGAGTTTTACGTAAAAGGAAACTGTGCTTCATGTAAAGCCAGAATAGAAAAAGCAGCTAAAACAGCCGGTGCAGATTCCGCAGAATGGAGCGCAGAAAAGCAAACGGTCACTTTACATTTTGATCCTTCGAAAACCTCATCAGATAAGGTTCTGAAAGCGATTGCCGATGCAGGTCATGACAATGAAAAATACAAAACAACGGACGCGGTTTACAAAAATCTTCCGGGATGTTGTCTGTATGACCGGGATATTCCTCTTGGAGAAGCCAATCCGAATGTACATTTCGAAGAAGGAACAAAGCAGGACGATCACAAAGAACATCAGGCAGCTGCTCAGACTGAAGATCATCAACCGTCTGAAAAAAACATTGAAGGCGTTATCATTACCGGGTCAAAAGCAGCGACTGCATTAAGTAAGAAAGAAGCAGGTCTTGTCTTTAATATTGATAAAAAGGAATTACTAAAGGCAGCTTGCTGTAATCTGTCGGAAAGCTTTGAAACCAACGCCACCGTAGATGTTTCCTTCAGTAATGCCATTACGGGAACCAAGCAGCTGAAAATGCTGGGTCTGGATCAGAAATACACCAGTTTAACGAAGGAACTTTTACCGGAGATCAGAGGGCTTGCTTCTGCGTATGGGCTGAATTTCATTCCCGGAAGATGGATTGAAAGTATCCAGCTGACAAAAGGGGGAAGTACGGTGACGAATGGTTATGAAAGCATCACAGGACAGATCAATACTGAACTTTTGAAAAATGCTAAAGAACCGGAAACTTCATTAAATATTTTCGCTGATTTCAACGGAAGAGCGGAAGCCAATATCACGAGCGTTTCTCCTATCAACGATAAATGGTCTCAGACCTTTTTACTGCATGGAAACGGAACTTTCGGAGATACGGATATGAATCACGATACTTTCCTGGACAGACCGAAAGGAACGCAGATTAACGCAGCTTATCTCCTTAATTATAATGATCTTGAAAAATCAGGATTCGGATCTCATTTCGGGATTAATTTCATCAAGGATGAGAGGACAGCCGGACAGATCGGTTTTGATAAAAAGCTTCCTCAGGACAAGCAGGGTGCCTACGGTGTCGGAATTGATATTTCCAGATTTCAGGTTTGGAATAAAACAGGATATGTATTTAAAGGAAAGCCTTACCAGAGTTTAGGCTGGATGAACCAGTATGTGTATCATCAGCAGGACAGCTTTTTCGGACTGAGAAATTATGCCGGAAAACAGCATACGTATTATTCAAATTTAATCTTTGAAAGCATCATCGGAAATACGAATCATAAGTATAAAGCCGGGGCCAGCTTTTTGTATGACGGCTACGAGGAAACGTATTTGAAGGATGATATGAAGCGAAATGAAATTGTTCCCGGAATTTTTGCAGAGTATACGTTGACAGGATTAAAATATACTTTAGTCGCAGGAGCCAGAGCGGATTTTCATAATCTTGCAGGAACTCAGTTTACGCCAAGACTTAATTTTAAATATGATTTCACGCCTCAGACTATCTTAAGACTTTCTGCGGGAAGAGGATTCAGAACGGCTAATGTTTTTGCGGAAAACCAACAGTATTTTGCATCGAACAGAAGCGTTCAGATTCTTCAGAACGGTGGAAATATTTACGGATTAAGACCTGAAATTGCATGGAATTATGGAGCCAGCTTACAGCAGGAATTCAAACTTTTCGGAAGAAAGTCATCCATTGTGGCGGATTTTTTCAGAACAGATTTCCAGGATCAGGTGCTTGTTGATCTTGACCGTTCTCCACAGCAGCTGACTTTCTATAATTTGGAAGGAAAATCTTTTGCGAACTCTTTCCAGACGCAGTGGGATTTTACGCCTTTCAAGAACTTTGATGTGAGATTGGCTTATAAATATTACGATGTTCAGGCAGATTATATCGATGGCAGAAGAGAAGTTCCATTCATGGCCAAGCACAGAGGTTTTGTGAATCTTGCCTATGCAACGAATAAAAATAATAAGGGAGGATTCTGGAGTTTTGATACGACCCTGAACTGGGTAGGAAAACAGAGACTTCCGGACACATCAACCAATCCTGCTGAATTCCAGTTACCTGTATATTCTGATTCTTACGCGGTACTGAACGCACAGATCTCAAGAAACTTTAATAAAAAGATCAGAGCTTATGTAGGTGGTGAAAACCTTACATCTTATTATCAGAAAAATGCCATTGTTGATTTCAGAAATCCTTTTGGAAACTATTTTGATGGCGGAATGGTATATGCGCCTATTATGAAGGCTAATTTTTATGTGGGTCTTGATGTGACTTTCTAATCATTGAGTCGTTTTTTTTAAACTCAAAGTTGATTTGATAAAGGAGACGATTAACTTACGACAAACAAACCTTATAGGTTTTTGAAACCTATAAGGTTTACTATTTCCCCCTCAATATAGCTTTACAGGGATATTTTACATAAAACAAAACCAGCATCAAGTCGATGCTGGTTTTCATTATTTCAACGGTTTTATACTGATCGCAAATCCTCCACCCGGAGCCACTTTTATTTTCAGCTTAGACCCTGAGTTGATGGTCTGTTTAGAAATTTCATAGCTTTTAGGGTTATGATTCCAGCTTGCGTTTTTTCCATCCCTGTAAATAACCGCTTCAAATTTTTCTCCTTTTGGTAAAAATGATACATCCACGGTAGCCTCTCTTGGGTTTTCGTCGGTAATACTCCCTACAAACCATTCATTCTTATTTCTGGCTTTTCTCGCTATCGTAATATAATCTCCGGGTTCCGCCTCAAGAATATACGAAGCATCCCAATCTACCGCAACATCTTTGATAAACTGGAAGGCATCCGGATATTTTTTATAGTTATGAATTAAATCTGCAGCCATTTGAAGCGGACTGTACATCGTGATATACAATGCCAACTGCTTGGTTAATGTAGTACTTAATTGAGCTTTATTGCTTCCATATGTAGACAAATCTCCTTCAAATATACCCGGCGTATAATCCATAGGACCACCTATCAGGCGGGTAAAAGGTAAGATCGTTGTATGATCGGGACGGTTTCCGTTAAATGATTCGAATTCTGTTCCCCGTGCAGACTCCTGAGCAATCCAGTTGGGAAAAGTTCTATGGAGCCCGGTTGATCTTACCGCTTCGTGCGAATTGACCATAATATGATATTGGGCAGCCGTTTCTGTCACATATTTATAGTGGTTCACCATCCATTGGCTGTCGTGGTGTTCACTTCGGGGGATCATAGGGCCTACATAGCCTGTCTTTACGGCATCGTATCCATTATCTTTCATAAACTGGAAGCTTTCTTTAAGCTGACGTTCATAATCAACGACTGACGATGTTGTTTCGTGATGCATGATGATTTTCACCTTTTTGCTTTTGGCATAATCATGAAGTTCTTTAACATTAAAATCCGGATATGCTTTTGTAAAACTGTAAATACGTTCTTTCCTGTACGCCTGATTATCTTCCCATCCTTCATTCCAGCCCTCTACAAGAACAGCATCGAATCCGTTCTCTGCAGCAAAATCAATATATTCCTTAACGTGTTTTGTATTGGCTCCATGTCTGCCATTGGGCTTCAGGGTTCTGTAATCGGTCTCTCCGATCCTGATATCCTGATTGTCAGAATAGGCCCACGTAGAACCGCCTCCTGTAAAATATTCCCACCAGACTCCAATATATTTCATCGGCTTGATCCAGGAAGTATCCTCTATTCTGCTGGGCTCATTAAGATTCACAATAAGATTGGAAGATAGAATTTTCTTGGCATCACTGCTGATAATCATCGTACGCCAGGGACTTACAGAACCTGTCTGGATAAAGCCTTTATCTCCGTTTTTATCGGGTGTTAAAGCAGAAGATAAAATAAAATTATTCTCATCAACATTCAAAGTCATAGCCGCGAAATTCACCAAAGCCGCCTCATGAATATTGATATACAGCCCATCCTGCGATTTCAGCATCAGCGGAGTCTGCACCGCCAGATCCTTACTTGGAGCTTTTGCGGCTAATGATTCTTTTCGAACGTCATCAATTAATTTGGAAATTTCCGACAGTTTAGAAGTCGTTACCGGAAACTCGTTTGTATCGTAATCTGCGGGAATCCAAAAGGCTTTATAATCTTTCCCTAAATTGAAACTGGTCAATTCATTATTTATGGTAAAATGCCTCAGCTCAGGCTGAACCGGAAATTCATACCGGAAACCCAAACCATCGTCGAAAAGCCTGAACCTGATATCAAGTTTCCATCCCGTTTTATTCTGAACTAAATGGACCAGCATTTCATTGTAATGATTCACGACTTCCTTGTTGGGTCCCCAAACCGGTTTCCAGCTTTCATTAAAAGAAGACTGCTCTACAGCCTCTACCTTAAATTCTGAAAAGTAAGACATGAAGGGTTTTAAAATAAATCCCAGCTTACTGTCCTTTAACACCTGCTTATCTTTGTAGTGCAGGGAATAGAAGGGAATGCCTTCTCCTTCCACTTTAAAGTTCAGTTTCAATTGCCCGTCAGGAGATGAAAAAGACTGCCCGCTAGTGATTACTACAAACAGGACACTTACACAAAAGCATAGTAATTTTTTATTCATACGGTTTTACTGTTAAAAAAAACTCTGTCCATCATTCTCTCAGATGGAGAAGTGACGGACAGAGTCTGATATACTTATTTTAGAATTATCTTCCGAAATCGTCCTGTACTCTTACAATATCGTCTTCGTCAGAGGGATGGGAAGCATCGGTATGCTGCCAGATTTCAGCGACTACACCCCAACCGTCAAGTCCTATCAGCCTGTGTCTTTCACCCTGCTGAAGTTTGATCTGATCTGTCGGATGGTATTCTTTCAACTCGCCTTCTTCATCGGTATTGCTTGTTTTGATCCCAACTGTACCTTCCACTACCTGCCAGATTTCAGCTCTGCGGTGGTGGTATTGCCAGCTTAGACGGGCATTTGGAGCCACCAAAAGAATTTTAGGGCTCAGTTTTCCGCCTATTTTCAGACTTTCTACATCGATTCCGTCAAAATACTGATTGGCAAAATCCTGAGCCTGATTTTCATCGATCACGAAAAAGCCACCCCATGGTCTTGTATCATCTTTTGCCGCAATAGTGAAACCCTGGGTTTCCAGCATTTTTGTTACTTTCTCAAATATTTCTGTTTTCTCTGCATTCATAATGTATTCCTGTTCTAAAATTATTTTCAAATATAAAGTTTGTTGATCATTATTCCTTCGACATGGAGTATGGAAAATCCTTTTCCTGCGAGCCTCTTTCCTTGTTTGGCTTGCTGTCCATCTGGAATTCCAGTACGGCTCCATTCATCAGTTCTTTGTGACTGAGCCAGTTTTTTGAATAAGACCGAAGATTTACGTTTAACGATTTAACATATAGATTTTCAGCACTGTTGGTCGGTGCTTTTATTTCAATTTTTTTACCATTTTCCAGATGAATCACTGCTTCTTTGAAAAGCGGCGCTCCCAAAACATACTGATCTGTGGCTGGTGTTACCGGATAAAATCCTAAGGCTGAAAATACATACCATGCGGAAGTCTGGCCGTTATCTTCATCGCCGCAATACCCGTCCGGTGTTGCATAATAAAGCTTATCCATCACCTGTCTTGTCCAATACTGCGTTTTGTACGGTGCTCCGGCATAGTTGTATAAATAAATCATATGCTGAATCGGTTGGTTTCCGTGGGCATATTGCCCCATATTCATGATCTGCATTTCGCGGATTTCGTGGATAACACTTCCATAATAACTGTCATCAAAAACCGGTGGAAGGGAGAATACCTCATCCAGTTTGGCTTCGAATTTCTTTTTGCCACCCATTAATTTAGATAAACCGTCAATATCCTGGAAAACCGACCAGGTATAATGCCAGCTGTTTCCTTCTGTAAAGGCATCGCCCCATTTAAACGGATTGAATGGCGACTGGAATTTTCCGTCTTTGTTTTTCCCACGCATCAATCCGGTTTCCGGATCAAATACGTTTTTATAGTTGTCTGCTCTTTTTTTATAAATATCAATTTCCGATGCGGGTTTTCCCAATGCTTTTCCTAACTGATAAATGGCGAAATCATCATACGCATATTCCAGCGTTCTGGCAGCATTTTCATTGATCTTTACATCGTAAGGAACGTAGCCTAAAGTATTATAATATTCTACTCCTCTACGGCCGACAGCGTCAATCGGACCTTCGTTATTGGCTCCATGTTTTACAGCCTGCCAAAGGGTTTCCACATCATATCCGCGAAGTCCTTTGATGTAGGCATCTGCTACTACCGAAGCTGAATTATTTCCGATCATAATGTCAGAATATCCCGGACTGCTCCACTCCGGAAGAAATCCTCCTTCCTTGAATGTATTGGCCAATCCTTCCTGCATTTCTACATTGATGCTTGGATAGACCAGATTCAGGAAAGGATACAAAGCTCTGAAAGTATCCCAAAAACCTGTTCCTGCAAACATTTTTCCATCGAGAATTTTTCCGTTGTAAGGGCTCCAGTGTTTTACTTTGTTGTCTGCATCTATTTCGTATAATTTCTGAGGGAAAAACAATGTTCTGTACAGAGAGGAATAAAATGTTCTCATCTGCTGATCTGTTCCGCCTTTCACCTCTATTCTGCCTAAGGTTTTATTCCAGATATTTTTAGCATCTGCTTTTACCTGTTCAAAATTTCTGCCTGCGATTTCTCTTTTCAGATTGAGTTCTGCCTGCTCGAAGCTGATGAACGAAGAAGCTGTTCTTGCATAAACGCTTTCTTTATTTTTTAGTTTAAATCCAACAATTGCTCCGGCGTGATCGCTTGTAATTTCCAACTGGTTTTTCACAAAAACGCTGTCTTTCCAGGTCGTCGTTAAATCAAAATCTTTATCAAACTGGATGACAAAATAGTTCTTGAAATTATTATATTTTCCTCTGGAGTACTTTGTGGTGTAGCCCAGAATTTTTCGTTCTTTAGGAAGAATTTTAATATAGGATCCTTTGTTTAAAGCATCAATCACTACATATGCGCTGTCTGTTTTGGGGAAGTCAAATTTAAAGAAAGCAGCTCTTTCCGTTGGGGTAAGCTCTGTCGTTACATTGATATCAGCCAGATAAACACTGTAACTGTAAGGTTTTGCATTCTCGGCTTTATGGCTGAACCAGCTTGCCCGTTCTTCCTCCTTAAATTTTAGTTTACCGACTCCCGGCATGATGGCGAAAGCACCATAATCATTCATCCATGGAGATGGCTGGTGGGTCTGCTTAAATCCTTTGATCCTGTCTGCATCGTAGGTATATGCCCATCCGTCACCCATTTTTCCGGTCTGAGGCGTCCATAGGTTCATTCCCCATGGAAGTCCTATGGCGGGATAGGTATTCCCGTTGGACAGCGATGGCTTGGATTGGGTTCCCATTAAAGGGTTGACATAATCCGCAGGCGATATTCCCTGGCCCAGCGCAAAGATATTGAGTACAATAAAAAAAGTTGAAAATAAAGACTTCATGATATCGTTTTGTTAATTTATCTGTTGCTTTTCTTCAAAGCATAACCTGCAGCACCCAGAATGGCCGCATCTTCAAAAATAGCGGAAATTTTAATAGGAAGCTTGATTTTATGCGCTTCCAGATGCTGATTTAACCTCTTCTTAAAATAAGGATAGACTTTTGCAATATTCCCGCCTATGACCAGAACTTCAGGATTGTAGTTTCTGACATACTGTATAATGAAGTCTGCAAAAGAATCTGCATAGTCATCAAAGATTTTCTTCTGGATGTCTTCCGGCTGATCCAAAAGGTCTTTCGTTCCTGATATTTCCCCGCCGGTTAAAGCTTTATAATGATTCACGAACCAACGTGTGGCAAGATAATCTTCACAGATAGAATCTTTGAAAGGTGAATCCCACAAATCTTCATCTGAGGCTACTTCTCCATCATAAAAAGCTGTTCC
Organism: Chryseobacterium sp. JM1; assembly: GCF_000737715.1. Classification (GTDB taxonomy): domain Bacteria; phylum Bacteroidota; class Bacteroidia; order Flavobacteriales; family Weeksellaceae; genus Chryseobacterium. Next base: position 181,623 of record NZ_JPRN01000002.1, read on the forward strand.
CAAGCCTGTTCCCAGAGTAACTCCAAAAACCTTACTGTAATCCCGTACGCAGCCTCCGAAAACCTCTCCTTCAAGAAAAGCTCCGGCATCATTCACAAAATAAATCTGATCGGATGAAATAGCAAGCCTTTCAATCAGTTCCTGTTTAATATTGACCTGATACATATCGATAAATTTCCCCTGCTGCATCAGCGAGATCCCGTTTTCATAATCAAAAGGACCGGGCATCGCTATACCGATGAGAAGCTCACTTTTAACCAAATCATGGGTTACTTTTTCAATGGCTGAGATCCAGGCAGAAAAAATAGTTTCCTTCGCCCCAAAAGAATACACATGTTCTCTCACATATGTAGAACTGATGATTTCACGCTTTTCCGGATCCACCTGCGCCATGGTAATATGCGAACCGCCAATGTCTATTCCTACTATATTTTGCATTATTCTATGATATTTTTTTAGATGTTAGATTTCAGACATCAGATGACCTTTCTAAGATCTAAACTATAATTTTTTCTATTAAAACAGACAGACAAGAAAGCCGGTTGGCTCCCTGTCTGCCCATCATAAAATCCCCTAATTTATTTTTACTTTTTATACGCCTAATGAGGATTACTTTTTTATTCTACAATCACTTTTCCGGAAGATGGTGTCTTGCCGTTTTTTGACTGTACGGTATAGATATAAGTTCCCGCAGATAAATTCTGACTGCTGATCACCATATCATTTTTGTCTATTTTTTTGCTGACTATTAATTTTCCTGCCATATCATATAACGTGATTTCACTGGCAGATTTGTCTTTGATGGTAAAATGAATGTCATTTCCTTTTTTAACCGGGTTTGGATACACATAACCCACCTGATTTTTTTCCGAAGAAATATCCTGTGTTGACAGCGCAGTACACGCTACATCTGTTCTCCAGTTGGTATTGGTCATATTGGTCAGCGTTGCAAAGTGCGTGTTTGCTGTAGCATCCAAAGCTCCGTTTCCGCTGCCTTCATTCATTCTCCAGTTCGCTTCAAGATTCGGTGAGTTGGCCGGAACACTGCAGTTGTTGGCAAGAAGTTCCGCTGGGGTTAATGCTCTTTTCCACACTCTGAATTCGTCTAAGAATCCGTTAAGGGTTCTTCCGTTCTCATAATTTCTGGCCAGATAAAGAATACCGTTTGCCGTGAAATTACCTGTTGCAGCAACACTCGCATCCAGAACACCATTGATATAAATTTTCATTGCCGAACCATCATAAGTCGCCGCGATATGATACCATGTATTGGTGTTAAATGTGCTTACAGAATTCAGCTTTATCTGAGAAGTTCCAAAGCTTAATATGAACTGCAATTTATTACTAGCCAAATTTCCATCTCCAAACCTCAGCATTGCAGAATTACTGTCCCCTACTTCAATACCCATTACGGATGAGATATACGGAAAATTGGGTTTGAATGCATTTACTTTCACCCATCCTTCGAAGGTCACAGCATTCCCGCTAAGGTTAAACTGTCCTGCATTCAGATAATTTGTACTTCCATTGAACGAAAGTGATCTGGCACCAGGACTCTGTACAGGAGCAAATCCACTGTTAAATGTAGATTCTCCGGAATATGTGCTGGTCGTTGTTCCTCCACATACAGCCTGTACTTTCCATACGTAGCTTGTATTTTCCGTTAAAGCCGGCAGTGTGTAAGAATTAGTAGCAACATTAGGAACATCAGTCCAGGTCGTGGCTGCAGATGTTTTATACTGTAAATTGTAAGAAGTAGCAGTTCCTACGGCATCCCAGGATAATTTAGTCGTAGTTCCAAGGTAGCTTTCGGACTTCATGCCTGAAGGCGTTCCGCATGTGCTTCCTGAATTAAAACGGGGAGCAAACAAATAAGTACTTTTTATAGTTGCCGAACAGTTCGACTGTATTCTCCAGTCATAGTCAGTATTCAGAGTAAGGTTGTTGATGATGGTATTGTTCCCGGACAAATTGGTCGCCACATTTACCCAAGTGGTTGAACTGGCTGGTTTGTAATCAATATTGTAAGTCTGGGAAGCATTACCCGTCCAGTTTAATTTCGCTGAAGTTCCTGTGGTATTCGTTACTTCAAGTCCTAAAGGCGGATCGCAGGCATCACCTTGAGTCCAGGAATACAACTGACCGCTAAGCAAAGTATTTTCGCCGTACAGAATATTAGATCCGGTACTCAGGTAGCTGGCATTGTTGGCTGCATTAAGATCATACCACATAAATACTCCGTACCCATCATTTATGGTATTGGTAGCAAGCGTCGTAAGTGTTGCAGGAGACGTTGACTGAGGATTACTGTTCTGAATCCATGTAGCCGCAGCGGAAAGTTTGGAATTGGTAAGTGGCGGTACTGAAGGAGCGCTATACGTCCCGTAATACGGATTCCAGGCATAATTGATATAATTTCCGGCTGCATCGCCATTGTAACTCTGTCTTGATATCGCCGGGCCAATATAATAAAAAGTGATCAGCTTATCAGGCATCGCTAATTTAAGTTCCTGCAGAAGCATCACAAAAGAACTGTTGTTCGGTTGTCCTGTTCCGTTATTTCCATAGCCTGCATATTCATCATCCAGATCTACCCCATCTAAACCGTAAGTGTAGACCGTGTGAGCAATCTGTTGTGCAAAATCACGGGCCGCTTCACGATTCGGGAAATTGGAAATACCCGCTCCCTGATGGTTTCCTAAGATATCCAATAACACTTTAATTCCTTTTTGCTGTAGAGGTCTTACGTAAGTATTGACGTCATTCAATACTTTGGTTACATTGTTATTATTGGAAATATAAGCTCTGCTTTTCGAAACGTCATAGTTGATGTTGGCTGCAAAAATAATGGCAACGTCAAAAAGTTGTCTGTTCGTGTTCTGTAACGTATAAGATCCTGCATTCAGCATATTGCTGTTATTCACTTCCACATAGCATACACCCAAAGGATTGAGCTGCTGTGCATGAAGTCCGGATGCCGCTTGAATGACCAGGGCGATCAGGGCGGTAAGAATGGATTTTTTTTTCATAGTCTATAAGTTTTAATGGCTGATAAAATCATCGGGCCGAAGCCCAATGACTGTTTTTTATTTTATAATTAATTTTTCTGTCTGTTTCAAGCTACTATCCTGAGATTCGAACTGAATGATATAATTCCCCATCGAAAGCTTCGACAAATCATACGCGTGATCTCCGGCTTGTAGTATTTTAGTTTCCACAACACCTCCATTAAAATTATAAACCGATAATTTTCCTCTATTGTATTCTTCAGGAACAGAAACTGTAAGCGGTGACGATGCACTCACAGGATTTGGGTATAATCTGATCTGTTTTTTAGCTGATGTTAGTTCTGAACTTGTTGTTTTCTGATTTTTAGCATTTACCGAAGCCTTCTGACTTCCTGCCTGACATGGAATATCTGTTGCCCAGTTAGAGGCATCCACACCTGTCAGCGTTAATGCCAATCCGTTTCCCGAAGTATCCTGAACTGATGAACCGCTCCCTTCATTAAATTTCCAATACGCAGCAAGAGAGGAAGCCGGAAGCGTTACATTACACATATTCTGACTGATCTCCGTCTGAGTTAATGCTCTTTTCCAAACTCTGACCTCATCTACTTTACCATTGAAATTCCTGGATGTATTGTATAAATATCCCACATTGAAAGCTCCATTGGAAGCAATATTTCCGGTTTGGGATTTGGTAGCGTCAAGAACGCCATTGATATAAATCTTCATAGCAGAACCGTCATACGTTGCAGCAACGTGATACCAGGTGTTGGCATTTAATGCTGTAACTGACGCCAGTTTTTGCTGAACATTATTGATACTTACCACAAACTGAAGCTTGTTGTTGGCAAGACTGGCATCTCCAAGTCTTAAAAATGCTGAATTACTGTCGCTTACCTCTGTTCCCATTACAGAAGAAATGTAAGGAGCAGCTGATTTAAAAGACGACGGTTTGATCCAGCCTTCAAAAGATAATGCTGAACCGTTTAAATTCATACTTCCTGCTGAGCCGGATTCACTGGTACCATCCAATAAAAGTGAAGTTGATCCTGACGGAATTGTCCCACCTACACTTTTGAATCTCGGAGCGAAAATATAGGTACTTTTCACGCTGCAGTTCGTTCTGATTCTCCAGTCATACTCTGAATTGGCTGTCAATCCGGATATGGTGACAGAAGTAGCAGAAATCGCCGTTGCCGCGTTTGTCCATGTCGTAGCTGTAGCTAATTTATAATCTACATCATAGGTATTGGTTCCTACTGCTGACCAGTTCAGTTTTGCACCTGTTCCGGTAAGGTTGCTGGTGAATAATCCGATTGGGGCATCACAATTGGCTCCAGCCGTCCATGACTGCAAAGGAGTGCTTAAAACCGTCTGCTGTCCGTATAAAGTTTGTGTTCCTGCGGAAAGCTGTGCTGTTTCATTGGTTCCGTGAAGGTCATACCAAAGGAAAAGTCCGTATCCACCGGTTTTGGTTTGGCTGGCTAAGCTTGTTGTTGTAGAATTGGAAGTATTTCCCATCCATACGGCTGCAGGAGAAATCTGTGCTTTCGTAAGAGGGGGAACATTAGGCGCAGAAAAAGTTCCATATGAGGCATTCCAGCTGTAATTGATAAAATCTCCCACTCTTAATCCGTTCCAGGAAAGTTTTGAGGCTGCGGGACCATAATAATAGAATGAAATGATTTTATCCGGAAGCAATGCTCTCAATTCCTGAACCAGCATCACAAAAGAGCTGTCATTGGGCTGGCCTGTTCCGTTTTGTCCGTAATCTGAGTATTCATCATCAAAATCGATTCCATCCAGACCATAAGTGTTTACCGTATGGGCAAGCTGCTGTGCAAAATCACGCGCTGCTTCACGGGTTGGAAAATTACAGAACCCTGCTCCCTGATGATTTCCTAGAATCGTTAAAACCACTTTCATCCCTTTATCCTGAAGCGGTTTTATATACGTACTGGCATTGGTGAGCACTTTGGTTACATTGTTATTATTGCTCAGGTAGGCTCTTCCGCGGGCAGCATCATAATTAATATTGGCAGCAAAAATATTGACGACATTAAACAGATAATTCCCTGAAGTCTGCAGCTTATAGGCTCCGGCATTCAGGATATTATTGTTATTCACCTCCACATAGCATATTCCCGTAGGATTAAGCTGCTGTGCATGAAGCACAGGCATTGCATGGATGATCATGAGGATCAAAGTAGTAATGGCTTTTTTCATAATGTTTTTTTTAAGTTATTTTGATGTATTTATATCTATTCATTCTCTTCCAAAAAGAAGAAAAATGATCAGTTAATGCCTGAGAATTTCATAAGGTTTTCCCTCAATGAATTCTTTGTAAAACACTGCAACTAAAAAAACGGGAATAAAGGGCATGCTGCCGCCTTCTGCAAATATCGAGTCTAAGTCAGTAAATCTTGATTCTCGTTAAAGGTTTTCCATAACAGTTCTCCGAATAATGTATTGGCCCATGCAAACCATTCTCTGGTGAACTTTTTATCATTGTCTTTATGGAAGGACTCATGCATAAAGCCTGTTCCTCCATGGGTTTTCTGTAAAGTATCTATACACCATTTGATTTCCTTTCTGTCTTTCGTAGTAAGGGCTTTCATAATGATGCTCATTGGCCAGATCATATCAAGACCGATGTGTGGTCCACCGATTCCTTCTGCCAGTTTTCCTTTGAAAAAGAAAGGATTGTCTTCTGACCAAACGTAATTTCTGGTATTTATATAAACCGGATCATCAGCTTTTACCGCACCCAGATAAGGAAGGCCTAAAAGGCTTGGACAGTTGGCATCATCCATTAGATTATAACTCCCGAATCCATTGGTTTCGAAAGCATAAATCTTTCCATACTGAGGGTGATTGTAGATTCCGTATTTCTTAATAGCGGCGTCTACCTCATCAGCCAGACTGTTCAGCTGCTGAGCCAGCGCTTTGTCATTTTTGATCTGCGAAACCATTTCTGCTGCCTGACGTAAACTCACAACTGCAAATAAATTGGAAGGAATAAGGAAAGCATAGATCGTAGCATCATCACTCGGACGGAACATAGAATTGATCAGTCCTACAGGTTTTGTCGGATAACCGTAACCTCCCATCGGAATTCCGTCTGTAGCCCAGGCTGTCGTACGCTCGAACTGATAAGGGCCTAAACCGGTTTTTCTCTGCTGTTCTATGAAAGTCTGTAAGGTCAGTTTAATTCCCTGCAGCCAATTGTTATCAAAAGGTGTCGTATCTCCGGTAGTTTTCCAGAAGTGGTAAGCCAGACGAATCGGATAGCACAGTGAATCGATCTCCCATTTTCTTTCGTGGGTTCCGGGTTTCATATCCGTATGATCGTATTCTTTCCACTTGCTTATTTTATTGTTATCGTTATAAAAAGCATTCGCATAAGGATCTTTCAGGATAAATTCGGTTTGTTTGTGAATCACTCCGGAGATGAGTTTGTGAAGTTTTTCATCCTTCTTTGAGAACTGCAGGTATGGGAAAACCTGTGCAGAACTGTCCCGAAGCCACATAGCATCAATATCTCCCGTAATCACATAAGTGTCCGGAGTTCCATTAATTTCTTTATAAAAAACGGTGGTATCTAAAGTATTGGGAAAGCAGTTTTCAAAAAGCCACGACAGCTCTTTATTCTTCACTTTCTTTTTAAAAGCCTCAATTGCACTTTCTACCGCTTCACTTGTAAAATGTCTTTTATCTTTCGGAACGCGGACTACAGGGAAATTTTCTACGCTCAACGTTTTTGCGAAAACATTTTGAGTAAACATCAATCCTGCTCCTGCCAGTGCACTTGTCTTTATAAATTTTCTCCTTTCCATTATACTTTTATATTTCGTTATTTTTTTGATCTATTTTACAGGCTTGCTTCCCATCACAAATTTCAGTTCGCCCCCATTCATAATATCGCTGTGATTGATTTCCCAGCTTTTGAATTCTTTTCCGTTCAGGAACATTTTCTGAACATAAATATTTTTATCCGAGATCTTCTCTGCAATGACTGTGAAGGTTTTTCCATTCTCCAGTTTTAAGGCTACTTTCGGAAATTGTGGTGCACCAATGGCGTATACAGGTTTTCCGGGAGTCACCGGATAGAATCCTAATGAAGAGAAAATATACCATGCAGACATCTGACCGCAGTCTTCATTATTGACAATACCGTCCGGTTTTGCTGCGTACATATTATCGCGGATGAATTTGATCATTTTCTGAGTTTTGTAAGGAGCTCCTGCGTAGTTGTACAGGTAAGGAACATGATGTCCCGGTTCGTCACCGAATCCCAGAGAACCGATGAATCCTGAAATATCTACATGCTGCTCACCGATCATTTTAAGTTCTTCGGTAAAGGTTTTATCCAGTTTTTCTTCAAATCCTTTTTTTCCTCCGTATAAATTCATCATTTCATCGATCTGATGAGGAACGAAGAAATCGTAAGCCCAAATATTTCCGGATACCCAGTGCGGCTGAAGTTTTTTCCAGTCGTTGAGCGTAAAATCAGGAAGGAATTCTCCGTTTTTCTGTCTTGGCCAGAAATGTTTATTTTCTTTGTTGAAGGTGTTAAGGAAGCTCATAGAACGTTTCTTATACACTTCCGCTTCGTCTTTTTTACCTAATTTTTCAGCAAGCTGCTGAATGCACCAGTCGTCGTACGCATATTCCAGCGTTGCAGAAACTGAAGCTCCGTTTTCTGATGGGGTGTAGCCTAATTTAATATAATCATTAAGGCCTCCTCCGCCATCGCTGCTGCTCATTTTGTCTGTTAAAGAAGCATCTTTCATCGCGGCAAATGCTTTCTCCTCATCAATTCCCGGCACCCCTTTGGAAATCGCGTCCCAAATTACCGACACACTGTGGTAACCGAGCATACAGAAGTTATCGTATCCACACAATTCCCAGATCGGCATGTGGTCTTTACGGTCTGTGTATCTGCTGATCAGAGAGTTGGCGAATTCTTTTGTATGTTTCTGATCCATAATGGTCAGCAAAGGGTGAGTTGCTCTGAAACCATCCCAGTAGGAATATGTACTGTAGTTCGTAAACCATTTGGTATTCATGTTTTCCTGAGCGGCGACATAATCTCCATTGGTATCCATATACAGATTAGGCGCAATGAATGTATGATACACTCCGGTATAGAAGATTTTTCTCTGGTCATCCGTACCACCCGTCACCTGGAATCTGTTGATAAGATCTCTCCAGGTATTCTGAGCTTTTTCTTTAGCCTGTGCAAAATTTACATTCTTAGCTTCTGCATCAAAGTTTTCCTGAGCACCTTCCGTACTTACGGGAGATAGAGAAACTTTTACTTCAATGCTTTCATTCTCTTCAGTTGAAAATCTCACGAAAGCTTTGGCATCTTTGGCAAGAGCAATTTTTTCGTTCTCTTTTAATTTTCCTTCAGCATAAGTTCCATAGGATTTAAACGGTTTTGAAAATTCCATTACGAAATAAGCAAAACGTTTTCCGCCCCAGCCGTTGCTGTAGCAGTATCCTTTGATTTTATTATTTCCTTCTATGCTTACCAGTGTATGGTAAATATTCCCGAAGATTTTATTGGTAGGATCAATGATGACATTAGATTCCTCACTTTTTGGGAACGTATATTTATGGAAACCTACTCTCGGAGAAGCGGTCAGCTCGGCTTTAATTCCATAGCTGTCCAACATTACGGAATAATATCCCGGTGAAGCGATTTCTCTTTCGTGGCTGAATGTAGAACGGTAGCCACTTTCCGGTTGGTCTTCCGAACCCGGAAGCATCTTTATTTTCCCGACGGTTGGCATTACTAAAATATCTCCAAGATCTGCCCAGCCTGTTCCGCTAAGATGATTATGACTGAATCCCATAATGGTTTTACTGCTGTAATGATACCCTGAACACCAGTCCCAGTCGCCACTTTTGGTATTCTGATCCGGGCTGAGCTGGATCATTCCAAAAGGTGTAGTTGCTCCGGGAAAGGTATGGCCGTGCCCTCCTGTTCCTATGAAAGGATCTACCCATGAAAGGACATCATCTTTCCGCTGCTGGGCATTTCCAACATGAGAAAACAGGATCATTGATAAAAATATAAGCAGTTCTTTTTTCATAATCATAATAGGGAAATCTTAAAAATTTCTCAAGATAGGAGTTTATTTAACAATATAAAAACCGAAACAATGATTTCAACGAGCAGGAAAATAAAGTTGACCGGCATATTCTTTATATTTTGAATCAGCTTACAGCGAATTCTTTTTCATAAAATCAATAATTTCAGAAATATATCCAAACGCAATGGCCACAACAGTATCCGCTGCTCCATAATATACGGTTACCTTATCTCCTTCCGAAAGGGCAGCACATGGGAACACCACATTGGGAATATCTCCTGTAAGTTCATACAGTTCTGCCGGAGCCAGTAAATAAGGTTTCGTTCTGTACAGTACTTTCGACGGATCTTCAAGGTCTAGCAGCGATGCTCCCATAGAATAACGGAACCCTCTGCAGGTATTGATTACTCCATGATAGAAAAGCAGCCATCCTTCATCCGTTTTAATAGGAACAGGTCCTGCTCCTATCTTTGTACACTGCCACGCACTGTCTTCAAAAGGTGCTACTTTCATCACACAACGGTGCTCGCCCCAGTATTTCATATCCGGGCTGTAGCTGATGTAGATATCTCCGAAAGGCGTATGTCCGTTATCACTAGGTCTGCTCAGCATAGCATATTTACCGTCTATTTTTTCAGGGAAAAGAACTCCGTTTCTGTTGAAAGGAAGAAATGCATTTTCGCACTGAAAGAATTCTTTAAAATCAAAAGTATAGGCTATTCCGATCGTTGGGCCATGATATCCGTTACACCATGTGATCCAGTAGCGGTCTTCTATAAAGGCAACACGGGGGTCGTATTTATAGTCAGATTCTATCATTTCAGTATTTCCGGCTTTCATATCAATAGGGTCATGATTGATCTCCCAATTGATCCCATCCTTACTGAAACCTGCAAAAATATTCATCTGCACGGCTTTATTATCGCAACGGAAAACTCCCGCGAACCCATCTTCAAAAGGAACCACCGCACTGTTAAAAATGCTGTTGGACGTAGGGATTGCATATCTGTTGATAATCGGATTTGCAGAGTAACGCCACATGATATCCCGGCTGTCTTCCGGACGATCCTGCCAAGGGATCTTTGCTGGTTGAAATGTCATAAAGTATTTTTACTTTTATTTGTATGTTTAATGAATGATTTAATGTTCTTTCGGCTGATCAGGATAAGAGAAAGGAACAAGTAATGTCACGACAAAAGCCGGTATGGTAGCAATCAGAACCCAGATAAAAAACATCTTGTATCCTATCCAGTCACTGATCATTCCGCTGAACATTCCGGGAATCATTACCCCAAGATTCATAATCCCGGTTGCAAAAGCATAATGAGCGGTTTTATGTTCACCCGGCGCGATCTGCTGCATGATGTAAAGCATCAGCCCTACAAAACCGAATCCGTAACCAAAATATTCCACTACGACGGCAATTCCAACCGGAAGCAGTTCTGTCGGCTGGAAATAGGCCAGTAATGCATAGACTACAAATGGAATATTAAAGGCCGAACACAGCCATATCAGCGATCTTTTCAGTCCTCTGGCAGCAATGAAATAACCGGCCAGTACAGATCCTAAAATAAATGCCGCTGAACCGTAGGTCCCATAAATAAGTCCAATCTCTGAAGTAGACAATCCCAGCCCACCTGAAGTTCTAGGAGCTTTGAAAAATAAAGGGGCAATTTTGATCGCAAATCCTTCCGCAAAACGGTAGAGGATAATGAAGAGGACGGCCCACATGATGTTTTTCTTTTTGAAGAAAGAGATGATCACTTCCAGCAGCTCTTTACGAATGTTTCCTGCTTTTCTGGTTTCTTTTTCCTGTTTATTTTCTTTCGGTAAAACAGCATAATGGTAAATAGCCAACACCAAAAACAGAAAGCCATAAATACCCATGATGATCATCCAGGCATTGACAACTCCTTTTGTTTTTTCTAAAACGCCGGCAAAATAAACCAGAACTCCGCTGCTTATGATTTTGGCAAGATTGTAAAAAGCTCCCTGCCAGCCAATGTATTTAGCCTGTTCTTTGTTCGTTAAAAAATTGATGTAGGTTCCGTCTGCAGCAATGTCATGCGTGGCACCACAAAATGCGACCACCGCAAAAAGGGCAATGCTGTATTTAAAAAAATCCGGCAAAGGCAGCGTTAATGCAACCAAAGCAAACAGAATTCCTATAGCAAACTGAGTGGCAACAACAAAGAACTTTTTAGTCTTATAGATCTCCAGAAAAGGGCTCCAGAGAGGTTTTAAGGTCCATGAAAACATAATAAGTGCCGTCCAGAATGTAATTTTGGAATCTGAAACACCCATATCCTTATACATAATTCCGGAAACCGCATTAATGGTCACAAAGGGTATTCCCATTGCAAAATATAATGTGGAGATCCAGAAGATCGGCTTTACTGAGCGAATTTCAGACTTATTATTTCCCATATTCAAATTAAAATAGTAAAGAAAAGAGGACCTCTCAAAAGTGGCATTCCGGATTGAAACGAAACTAAAATTGAAGAATTCTGAAACAAACGTTTTAAGAAATTTCTCCTCCCGGAATGAAAAAAACCAAATTAAATCTAACTTTTGAGATGGCCTCTCTATCTTTATTTTTGATCTGCTTAAAATTATTACTTTTTATCCCACCACAGTTTGGTGCCTCCGTTGTCAGGACCGCCTAATTGCTGAACTGCCTGTGCGTAATTAAAAGTTGAATTTTTGGTATCATTGGTGAACGGAACTCTTCTGATCATCTGATCTGTATTGATTAATCCGCCACTATCATTTTTTCTCACTTTGAATAAAACCGGATAACCTGTTCTTCTCTGTTCAGCCCATGCTTCAGGACCGTCCGGATAAAGAGCCAGCCATTTTTGAGTGATGATTCTTTCCAGTTTCTTTTCGTTAGAATCGCTACTCTTCCATGCAATTGTAATCGTGCTTAATTGTGGATCTCCGGCCAGTACATTATTATCTGTATTTTTAGGATCAATATAAGGAGCTTCTGTAGAAACACCATCCGCAAGGTAAGTAGCTACATCGGAACTTTTACCCCATTCCCCAAAAGACTGGCTGACACCCGCCTGATAATTGGCCTGTATATCACCTGCCCCCGAATAACCTCTCAAGGCTGCTTCAGCTTTTAGAAACCAGGTTTCAGCAGCCGTAAACAATTTGAACTTTCCGTTTACACCGGAAAAATAATCTCCGCTGGCTGCTCTTGCTGCAGGTTGAGAATAACCGCCATAAGTAGGTTGTCCATTTATTAAATTAATCCCTTGACGTATTCCTATGTATTGTCCTTTAACCGCATTATCAGTTGCCGGGTTGGCATACGCAGGAAGTCTTGGGTCCTTGAAGCCATTCATATAAGCCATGATGGGTGCTCCTATAGAACAGTCACCCCACGAATAGATAATAAAACTTAATTCGTGCTGCCCAACGCTTATCAATGCATTGTCTGAATTATCAGATATCAATCCTGCGGATGAGGCCAGCGCTTCTTCAGCATATTGTTTTGATTTTGCGGGATCAGCATAGCTCATACGCAACGCAAATCTCAGTTTAAGAGAGTTGGCCAATTTTGCCCATTTTGCTATATCTCCACCATAAATCAAGTCTGATTTTTTCACAACACTTTTATCTTCTACATTCTGCGTCGCTGAAGTATTTTGTACTTTTTGCAAATCAGCAATGGCAGCGGTAAGATCATGAATGAAATTGTTGTAGGCGTCCTGCTGAGAATCGAAATCTGTAATGCCGTTTGCATTAGGGGTGTCATACTTGCTGTACACCACCGGTCCGTGACGATCTGAAACTCTTGCTGCCATAAGAATTTTCAATACTTTTTTCATCGCAAAAGTGGCTGTGAAATCTATCCCGGCATAGTATGATTTTGCTGCACCATCAATGACAATAGAATTATTAAAGACATCCCGCTGTCTTGCGATGATTCTGTTGTTCCAGCCATCCATCATTAAATAGGTAAGATTATTGGTCCCCCCATTAAACTGTGATGCTGTACTGAACATTCCACTATACATATCTGCATTGAGGTTGGTGGCTAACTGATAATCTGCCTGAAAACCTCTTTGTATGGCTTTCATAGGTTCTGTAATAGCTGTAAAATCTGCATAAAAATTTTCCGGCCCTCCTACTTTTTGCTGATTAAACTCTTCAAAGTCTCCGATACAGCTGGAGGCAGAAAAAAGCACGGCTACTCCAAGTATATAAGTTTTAAAATTAATTATTTTCATTTCAGTATTGTATATTTAGAAGTTAGCTTTTAATGATAATCCGATAGATCTGGTAATTGGTATCCCAAAAGAATCCACTCCTACACCACCAGGTGTGTTTCCTGAAACCTGCTCAGGATCAAACGGTGCTTTTTTATAAAAGAAAAATAGATTGGTACCCACTATACTTACGGTTGCATTTTTCAGGTAAGCGGAGTTGATATCAAAAGTATAGGCTATAGACGCCTGACGCAGTCTTACTGTGGTTGCACTGTAGATATAGGCTTCATCAATTCCGGCTCCTTCCTGGTTGGCTCCTACAGTTTTATAATAAGCTTTAGCATCGGTCAACCCGGTGTATGCAGCTCCTGCATTCGGAGTTCCCGGTGCATATACCGCGTTCGGGATGGCTACTCCGCCTGCATCTCTGGCAGAAGCACTGTTCTGGCTTACCCCAAGCAGATCATTTGCTTTTTCTGTAAGAGAAAGAACTTTGCCTCCGAATTTCCCATCAACCAGGAAAGAAATTCCCAATTTTCCAATATTAAAAGTGTTGCCAAACCCTAACATAAATTTAGGATTCGGGTTACCTAAATACCCAAGGTTTTTATCTGCCATAGGTTTTCCATCAGCATCAACTAAAATTCTCCCCTGGTCATCTCTCAGGAATTTGATCCCATAGATGTCTCCGAAAGAGCCACCCAATTTAAGTTTCGTATAAGCGCCACCCCCGGTAAGTGCAAGAAGCTGACTTTCCGGAACGTTTATACTGGATGGAAATAATTCTACAATTTTATTTTTGTTGGTAGACCCATTTAAATTAGCCGTCCAGCCGAATTTTTCTGAATCAAATATTTTATAGGACAGAGAAGATTCAAAACCAGTATTTTGTATTTTTCCGGCATTTACATAATAGGAACCGGATGGTAAACCTCCTAAGTTAGAAGAAATATCAAGCGCCAAAAGCTGGTTGGAAGCATTTGAATTGTAATACGTGATGTCAAAACTTAAACGGTTTTTGAACAATCTTAATTCAGTTCCGGCTTCAAACGTTTTATTGAGTTCCGGCTTTACAAATAATTCCTTGAAAGCAGGATCTGTCACAAGTGAGTATTTAGGTTTTACAATCTGACCGGCATCTACGTTATATCCGTAAACAGTATCATATAGGTTAGTTGCCGTTGTTAGATTGGCAGGCAATCCTAATCCTACGGTAGCGTACGATCCTCTTATTTTCCAAAAATTAATGGTTTCAGGCAGTTTGAAGATGGAGGATAATACCGCATTCACCCCTACAGATTCATAATCGTACCCGTTAGTTCCTGTTAAAGCCAATGTAGAATCCCAATCATTTCTAAAGGTCATATCTACATACACCATATTTTTATAGCCTAATGATGCACTTGCAAAAACCGACTGTATTTGTTTTTTGGTACTGTAACTTATATTATGAAATCCATCTCCTACACCCCTATCTACATTCCACTGCAGATTACTGAGGGTAAACAAATTCGGAATCGCCAAATATGCATTATCAATTTCTGTTACTGTATTTCTTGAGGTATTGATACTTCCCCCAACTGTAAAGTCTAATGAAAAGTCTTCGCTCAGTTTTGGACTACCTATTAATAAAACATCACCATAAGTAGAAGAGTTTTCGTATTTGTTCTGAAGAAGTCTTCCATTAATTCCGTTACTCGTAATGAGATTTGGATCTGAATAGGTTGCGACCCCTCTCTGGCTGTCGGTAATGTTCCAGCTATAGTTTCCTCTTACCCTTGCAGATAACCAAGGATTGATCTGATAGGCCAGGGATACAGCGGTATATGTGTTTTTGTTATTAACAGTAACTCTATTTCTGTTTAATATCCAATACGGGTTTTGTGTTGCAGGATTTCCGTTGAATTTTCCGTCCGGTCCTACAGCCCACCAGTTTTGACCAGGTAATAATCTTGATTTGTCTATATAAGAATAGTTGCTGTTATTATATTGGTCAAAATCTACTCCTCTTGGCAGCCAATATAAACTCACTAAAGGCGAAAAAGAAATACCGGGAGTCTGTCTGTTGATGCTGTTTTGTAAAGAGCCAATAAAATTAGCATCCAACGTTAACTTATCATTCAGATACTTACTGGAATTTCTGAAAGAAACATTGTATTGATCGAAATAAGAAGAAGGAATAATCCCTTTATTAGTGGTATTTCCTATTGAGAAATAATTCGTAGATTTTTCAGTTCCTGACTGGAAAGAAAGGCTGTTCACCCATGTCGTTCCATTTTGCAGGAAATCTTTCAGGTGGTCCTTAGAAGCACCTTTTGCACCCCAGCTTTCATTGGAAACACCAGGAGCTTGACCGGAAACTGCAGGATCGTAAGAAAGATAGCTATGCTGCAGCTTGGGAAGACTATAGGCCTGATCTACCGTCAGACTCGTATTGTAAGTTATAGAACTTCTCCCTAATTTTCCTTTTTTAGTGGTAATCAGTATAACCCCGTTACCTCCCATAGAGCCATAAAGAGCGGAGGCAGAAGCCCCTTTTAAGAAGTTCATGCTTTCAATGTCATCCGGATTGATGGAGCTTAAAACGTCTCCTGCATCAGGCATTGTAGAATACTGGCTGGCTTCCGCGGACTTTCCAACCCCGTTAATAATAGGTATTCCGTCTATCACATAAAGCGGCTGGCTGTTGTTGGCAGACTTATTTCCTCTCATTAAAACCCTCACCGAACTTCCTACACCATTGGTTCTATTGATCTGTACGTTGGAAACTTTTCCACTGATAGAGTTTAAAAAATTGGGCGTTTTCACTTCCGTCAGTTCATCTCCACCTATTTGCTGGCTGGAGTACGTAAGGGAGCGAGCCTGCCTTTTAATCCCCAAAGAGGTCACCACCACCTCTTCTATTTTAGTTGTATTAGCAGTATCTGCCTTTTTAGTTTCCTGTGCGTAAGCAGACAAAGAAAAAACTAATAAAACCGGTATAACAGTTTTTCTCATAAGGTTAGTTTTATTAAGATTTATTTGAGAATCAACGACATCCCTTTAAATATTGGTAACGGTATAAAACATTATTTATCTTCTTTTTTCCGCAACATTCTGTTCTATACTCCTCAAATAATTAAAGTTTTGATAAGATTTAATTCATATTAGCAAATCTAAATTTTGTTAACAGCTGGATATAATGTTATTTTATCATAAAACGATATTATTTATTCAGGTCTTTTTCACGCATCTCATTTATCCTCTGATTTGCAGTAAAATAGGCCATTTTCCAACTTATTACTTTTCAGCCTTTGATATGACATTTTTTTAACACTTTTTGATTAAAATGCATCTGATATTCATAAAAAAATCCGGATAAAACGATCCGGATTGTGAGTATATAAACAATGTATTTCCTTAATTTAAAAAGGGTTACTCTATTTTCTTCACGCCTTTAAAAAGCTCTTTAAACTCAGTAGGCGTAGTTTTCTTAATAGATTTAAAAACTTTATTGAAATTGGCAATATTATTAAAGCCGGCTTCAAAAGCAGTCTCAAAAACGGTCAGATTCTTCTCCATAAGCCACCTTGCAGCATAGCTGATTCTGATTTCGTTAAGATAATTCACAAAAGTCTTACCCGTTCTTTTTTTGATGAATCTGTTAAAAGTAACACTGCTCATATTAATCAGAGAAGCTGCATCGTGAAGTGTAATCTTACTTTCAAAATTCTTATGCACAAAATCGTGTACAATCTTCATTTTATCATTATCTGCAAAGGTTTCCGATTCGATGCTGTACGAGGATAAAAGCGTTTTATCTTCGGCAATGGCCAGTTCATTCAGAATTTTCATGATCTCAATGAATGACTCAAAACTGTTCATTTTGGATAAATTGAAAAAGGAGTCTTTAAGCTTTTCTGCCGTTTCCTGAGAAAACAAAATGCCCCGGATGGAGTCCTTCATCAGGTTGCTGATGGGTTTCAGAATATTTTTATCCATCATCGACTGGTTAAAAAAATCCTGATTGAACTGCACCGTGATCTCATGGGTTTTCCGGTTTTTGCACTTATGGTTGGCCCAGCAGTGCGGAAGATTCGGACCTACCAACACCAGTTCGATGTCACCGATCTCTCCTGTGTGATCCCCGATCATCCGGCGGTATCCTTTTCCTTTGCTGATAAAATTGATCTCAATTTCCGGGTGATAATGATAGGGGAAATCGAAAGATGCCTTTATCCGGTCAAACACAAGAAAACTGTCCTCGGGAGATAATGGCGTTATTTCTCTCAAAATATTTTCTAGCTTACTCATCTAATCTTTGAAGAAATTAAAGTTATAATTCAATACAGTACGTTTTTACAAAATTGATAAAAAACCAATCAACTAATATATAATTTTTATTTTTTCTATGTTTTTGATTAAAAAAACGAAACAAAAGTTGAAAGTAAGGCTTGAAATGGATAATAAAAACCTTTTTAGACCTATGAAATCCGGTCATCAGGAACAGCTTTCTATTTATTAATACTGCCAAAACCTTCTTTTTTGTATCTTTAAGCTAAAGTAATTGTATGCAGCAGCAGCTTATTTTTGAAGATCACTATAAAAAACTCGGCCTTGAACTATTCTCCCAGAACAATCTGGAGAAGATCAATGGGACTCAATTCAGATATGACATCAAAATTCTTTTCATTCCGGAAGGCTATGAACTCACTGTAGATTTTAATCATTATCAGGTATCAAAACCTACCCTGTTCTTTCTCACCAGCCAACATCTGAAAATAGAAAAAGGACAGGAGGAATCTATGCTTCTGTATTATAACCGTGATTTTTACTGCATCCAAATTCATGATAAAGAAGTAGCCTGTGACGGACTTCTTTTCCATAATGTATTTGAAATTCCTTTCGTAGAGCTGACCGATTCTGAAACTTCCGACATTAAAAATTTATTCCAGCATATAAAAGATGAGCTACAATGGAAAGATTCTTCTGCTGAGGAAATGATCCGTACGTATGTAAAACAGATCATCATCCGTGCGACCAGAAACTGGAAAAAGCAGCATCTTAATAATGATACGGTGAAAATTCCGGGCACTGAACTGGATGTTTTCAGAGACTTCAGCAGGTATCTGGAAATTCATTTTAGAGAAAAACATAATGTAGCAGATTATGCGGAGCTCCTTCATATGGCTCCGAAAACATTAACACATAAGTTTAAAAGCCTGAATATAGAATCTCCCAACCAGTTGATCATCAACCGAATTTTACTGGAAGCGAAAAGACTCCTTTTCTACACCGATAAACCTGTGAAAGAAATCGCGTATGATCTCGGCTATGAGGATCCGGCTTATTTCAACCGGCTTTTCACCAATAAAACGGGAAATACACCCGCTAATTTCAAGAAAAACTACACGTCGGGAAAAAAGTACAATATTTAATCCTTTTTATCTATTGAATCCGGCTTCCGACCACCCTATCTTTGTATCATCAAAATCAATATATTAAAAATAACAAAAAGCAAACATTATGAGACGTAACGCAACAGCCGTTTGGAACGGTAACATCAAAGAAGGTAAAGGACATTTAACTACTCAAAGTACAACTTTAAACGAAACCCAGTATTCTTTCAACAGCCGTTTCGCAGACGGAGTGGGAACCAATCCTGAAGAACTTCTTGCTGCTGCACATGCAGGATGCTTCACGATGAAACTGAGTGCTGAACTTTCTCAGGCAGGTTTCACTCCTGAAGAATTAAAAACAACTTCCGTCATCACTCTTGATCCAAGCGTAGGAAAAATTACAAAATCTGAACTGACTTTAACGGCAAAAGTTCCGGGAATTTCAGAAGAAGAATTCCAGAAATTCGCTAAAATAGCAGAGGAAGGATGCCCGGTGAGTGCAGCTTTCAACTTTGAAATTACTTTGAATGCTACTTTGCAACAATAAAAATGCTTAGAATTTTCCAAATAATATACGACAGGTTTTGTCGTATATTATTTTCATATTTGGATAAATAATACTGTTCAAAAATTTCATTTCAATTTTTTTGCCAAGAGTTAAATTTGTATAAATTTGTATTTTAAGCAGATATGTCAACAGAAAAAATTTTTATATCGCCAAAACTCGAAGGTCATCGTTTCAATGACCACACACTTCCAGTTAGCCTTATGGAAGACTTTTCTGCTTTTGAAGAGTTAATTTTTGAACTTGCAAAAACAATATATCTTAAAGAGAATCCAAAGAGAAAAAGAGTTCCCAAGGGATTTTCTGATAATGTATATTTAAAACTTTCTAAAATTGAAGAGGGGAGTACGATCACCAAAATATTAATTGCTGTTACAACAAGTCTTACAAACCCTACTATACAGGTTGCTAATGATGAGTATTTTAGTTACTTTGAAAAAGCCAGAGATAAGGTTTTTGAATTAGTTGAAGATGCAAATTCTGGTAAGTCGGCGACTATTGACAGTAAATTTCTCAATTATTTTAATCGAATTGGTAAAAATTTAGAAGAAGATGAATCGATTGATTTTTTAAACTCTTCAATAAGAAATGTCAAATTTAGTAGAAATACCAGAAGAAAGATATTACTATCGAGAAAAGAAAAACTTGGATATTCCGAGATTATTCATGAAAATGTTCTAATATCTTCAATTGATAAAAAAAATCAAATTTTTAATATCGAATTAAATAGTTCAACTTTTGAGCATCCGATAGTCACTGATTTTTTTGATACCATCAATTTAGCATTTCAAGAATATGAAAATAAAACATTAGTATCGTTAAAAGCCACAGGTGTATATAATGAACAATTTAAACTTGTACATATTGAAGATATACAATCAATGGATATATTAGACCCTTATGATGTTAATGTAAGATTACAAGATCTTCTTTTGTTAGAAGAAAAATGGTACGATGGAGTACAGGGTAAGGCCTTAGACCGAGAAAAAACCAACATTTTTGAAAGTTATTTCAAAAATTATTTCAACTCCAATTTACAGCTTCCTGCAATATTTCCCACGTTAAATGGTGATATTGTACTCGAATGGAAAAAAAACGATATCGAAATTTCCCTAGAAGTGAGTTTACATGATTTAAATGCAGAATTACTTTATTTTGATATGAATAATGATAATGAGGATTTTCAAAAAAGAATTGACTTAAGCATTGATTCTAGCTGGGAAGAAATTAATGACATCATCTCAAAAAATATTATTTGATGACTGAAAAAACATTATTACATAGACAAATACATCCATCTTGGGTTCAAAATGATACAGTTTCTTCGCAAGCATTCTTAGCAGAAAACAATATTGCTTCATTAGCATTTACCCCCTCTGAAAAGGATCATAAAAAATTATCTGTTTATAATGGTGAAAAGTTTTCTGCTGAACAATCTTTTACACATTACACTGCAACTCTTCAATCGGCAGGGGTATTATCAGTTACTGTTTCTGAAGTAGATTCTATTGGAGATCTAAAAGTACAGGAAGACAATAATCCTTTTGATGGCCATTCAATTATAGATTACAGTATGGTTGAAAATACTAATCAAATAAAAAAGAAGGCAAAGCGTTTAAAAGGACTAGCAACTCAAAGAGGCTGGACACATAAAGAGTAAAGTTTTTATGTAAATTATAAAAATCTGGGTTATGATTTGACTCGGGTTTTATTTTAAAATAAAATATACCAATCGGTATATTTTTGTATATTTGCATTGAAATTAAACACTTAAATGTCAAAAGCAGAAAAGACCAAACAGTTTATCATTGAGAAAACAGCGTCTTTGTTCAATACTAAAGGCTATACGTCTACGTCTTTATCTGACATCACGGAAGCTACAGGTCTGACCAAAGGAAGCATCTATGGAAACTTCGGCAACAAAGATGAAGTGGCACTGGAAGTTTACAAATACAATTCCAGCCTGTTATCCAAAAACATGGCCAGATCTTTAGGAGAAGAGTTTCCAACGACCATTGATAAACTCAATGCATTTGTCAATTTTTACCGGAAAAACTGGAAAACAGTCTTTGAAAACGGAGGCTGTCCTTTGATGAACGCAGCCACAGAAGCTGATGATACTTTTCCCAGTCTGAAGAAACAGGTGACCCAATCGTTTGAAGGTTGGATCAAAAAAATAGCATCCGTCATTAAAGACGGGCAGGACAACGGAGAGATCCATCAGACCATAGATTCAGACGAATACGGATCATTATTCATCATGATGGTAGAAGGCGGAATCCTGCTTGCCAAAACCACAGAAGAAGAAAAATATCTGCATATGGCTTTAGACAGGATATTATTCATGATCGACAAAGAATTAAAAATACTTCCCTCATAAATTTTTCAATATGGAAACAAAAAAAGTGGCTATCGTAGGATACAGCAGAATTCCTTTCTCAAGAATCAATACAGCCTATGCGGACCTGGATAATCAGGAACTTCTGGAAGCTGCGCTCAACGGACTGATCAACAAGTATCATTTACAGGGAAAACTTCTGGGTGAAGTAGCCGGAGGAGCTGTGATCAAACATATTTCCGAGAGCAACCTCATTAGAGAAACCGTAATGAATACAGCATTGGATCCTGCAACGCCTGCATGCGACCTTCAGCAAGCCTGTGATACGGGAATTGAAGCTGCCGTTTATATTGGAAATAAAATTGCACTGGGACAGATAGAAAGCGGCATTGCCTGTGGTGTAGAAGCCATGAGTAACATCCCGTTTGAATCTGCTCCAAGATTAAGAAAAGCCCTGTTAAAAGCCAATAAAGAAAAATCAGTATTTGGAAAGTTAAAACAGCTTCTAAGCCCAAGACTGAAAGACTGGATGCCGATTCCCTACAAAGGACAGGAGCCCAAAACAGGTCTGGTGATGGGTGGACACACAGAGATCACAGCCAAATATTACAACATCTCCCGCGAAGAACAGGATGAATTGGCTTTAAAAAGTCATCAGAATATGGCTAAAGCTTACGACGAAGGATTTTTCGATGATATGATTATTCCTGCTTTCGGCCTTGATAAAGACAATAACCTCCGCAGAGATACTAGCATTGAAAAACTTTCCCAGCTGAAACCTGCATTTGATAAAGAAAACGGAACATTGACCGCCGGAAATTCAACACCTTTTACAGATGGTGCATCAGCCGTTTTAATGGGCAGCGAAGAATGGGCAAATGCCAATGGCCTTCCTATTTTAGCGTATGTAACTTTCTCAGAAGTGGCAGGAATTGAATATGTGGCAAACAAGCAAAATCTGCTTCTGGCGCCCGTTTTTGCAGCTGACAGAATGCTTAGAAAGGCTGGGATGAGTCTTGAAGATTTTGATTATTATGAAATTCATGAGGCATTTGCCGCTCAGGTTCTGGCCACCATCAAGATTTGGGAAAATGATGATCTCGCTAAAAAATTCGGTCTGGAAAAAGCATTGGGAAAAATTGACAGAAGCAAACTAAATGTAAAAGGCGGAAGTCTTGCTGTAGCGCATCCTTTTGCAGCTACAGGTGGAAGAATTATCGGTACTCTGGCCAAACTGCTCCACGAAAAAGGAAACGGAAAAGGATTTATCTCCATCTGCGCAGCACGCGGACAGGGTGTCACTATGATTTTAGAAAAATAAAACAAAAAATATGGACAGATTAGCACAACTGCAGCAATTCATCGGAAAGGAGTTTGACCAGTCACCATCACCGTTTATGAAATGGCTCAATCCTATTGTACTTTCTGTGGAAGAAGGACATCTCGAGTTCCGGTATAAAGTAAGACCGGAATGGCTGAACCCGATAGGAAATCTTCATGGCGGGGTAACCGCAGCCATCGTTGACGACATCATTGGAGCCACGATGTTCTCTCTGAACGAAAATTCTTTCATAACAACCATCAATAATGTGATCGATTATTTTTCAACTGCAAAAGAAAATGATAATATTGTAGCCGAAACGAAAATTATAAAAAGAGGCCGGCAGTTTGTCAATGCGCAATGCGAAATATGGAACGCAGACAAAACAAGACTGATTGCCAGGGGAACCTCTAATCTATTCAAAATTAATAACTAGATATGAAAAGAGTTGTCATTACAGGAATGGGCGCTGTGACGCCTTTGGGGAACAATGTCGAAGATTTTTGGCAAAACAGTATTAACGGGGTGAGCGGCGCAGGTTTAATTACCCATTTTGATTCAGAAAAATTTAAGGTACACTTCGCCTGTGAAGTGAAAAACTTTGACCCGAAAATTCACCTGACCCACAACGAAATAAAAAGAAGCGACCTGTTTTCACAATATGCGATGTATGCTTCCACAGAAGCTATTCAGGATTCCGGACTGGAACTGGAAAAAATGGATCCGTTTGATACCGGAGTGATCTGGGGAACCGGACAGGGCGGTATGCTCACCTTTGAAACTGAAGTCATGAATTTTGCAGAAGGTGACGGGACACCAAGGTTTAATCCTTTCTTTGTTCCTAAGTTCATCGCCAATATGGCTTCGGGAATGATTTCTATGAAGTTTGGTCTTCAGGGAATCAATTACACTACAATTTCAGCCTGTGCAACGGGAAATACAGCATTAATGGATGCTTTCAACTATATCCGTCTTGGAAAGGCCAAAGTAATCATCAGTGGTGGTTCTGAAGCTGCTGTGACACCGGCTTCTGTAGGAGGTTTCTCCATTATGAAGGCCATGTCTACCAGAAATGATGATTTTACCACCGCAAGCCGTCCTTATGACACAGACAGAGACGGTTTTGTCATGGGTGAAGGTGCAGGAGCCCTTGTTCTTGAAGAATATGAGCACGCCAAAGCAAGAGGCGCTAAGATTTATGCTGAACTGGCAGGTGCTGCTATGACTGCAGATGCTTATCACATGACGGCACCTCATCCGGATGGAGTGAGCGCGATTAAAGCGATGCAGCTGGCTATGAAAGAAGCAGGAGCCAATTTAGATGATCTTGATTATCTTAATCCTCACGCTACGTCTACTCCGCTGGGAGACCTGGTAGAATTAAAAGCGATCAGCAAATTATTCGGAGGAAACAAAAAACTTGATATCAGTGCAACAAAATCCATGACCGGACACTTATTGGGTGCGGCAGGTGCGGCGGAGGCTATTCTTTCTATTAAAGCTGTAGAAAAGGGAATTATTCCACCTACAATCAATCTTCATACTATCGACGAAAGCATTCCTAAGGATGTGAATATCGTTTTTGGAGAAGCAAAAGAGAAGAACATCAACTTCGCGCTAAGCAATGCCTTTGGATTCGGAGGACACAATGCGACTTTGGTTTTCAAGAAATTTAATTAATTTCGTACTATACATACAGTAACATGTCCAAATTGAAAGAAATAAGAGAGAGAAAAAATCTGACTCAGGAAGAGTTGGCCGAGAGCTCTGGTATTTCTGTCAGGACAATACAACGGATAGAAGCAGGAACCCAACCAAAAGGTCATACGCTTCGGGTTTTGGCCAAAGCTTTAGAAACAACCGAAAGCGAGTTTCAAAACATAGAAATCGAGACAAAAGATCTTGAAATTAAAGAAGATCAAATTCCTGCGAATTATTCTTTAATAAAGGTGATCAATCTTTCTTCTATCCCTTGTATGTTTCTACCTCCATTAAATATTTTGGTCCCTCTTTTTCTGATGTTTAAACTAAAACAGAAAAACGCCATCGTAAAGCAAATAATTTCTGTTCAGATCATTTGGACCATATTTGCACCTGTCACATTTCTATTGGGCATCTTCTTAAAACCCGGACCTGCCCTTACGATTATCATGATCATCTTGATTTTCCTGTCCAATATTTTTATTATCCTTAGAAACTCAGCTGAAATAGACAGAAACAAAGAACTTCT
This sequence comes from Chryseobacterium sp. JM1, assembly GCF_000737715.1. Taxonomy (GTDB): domain Bacteria; phylum Bacteroidota; class Bacteroidia; order Flavobacteriales; family Weeksellaceae; genus Chryseobacterium. The sequence goes on from NZ_JPRN01000002.1 coordinate 206,784, forward strand.
TTACAAACTGAATTTCAGCCTCATATAACCTTGTCGGATGATTGTCGGGTTTTTGTCAGGTTCTATTTTTTGTGCTAAAAATAAGAAACCTAATCTTTGTCAAAAAAAATAAGACAATGACAAAACTCTTTTATTTTACCTTATTATTTCTCCTCATGTTTTCTACGAATACCAATGCTCAGGCAGAAAAAGTAAGCAGCCATTACATTACAGATTCAATTTTTGATCGTGATAAAGAAATTGAAAATTGGCTCCACGAACTTAAAGTTCCCATTCTTGGGCTTGGCATTATAGAAGGCGGCACATTAAAACAGATTAAAGTATTCGGAAAAACTAAAGACAATATTTCAGCACCTTACAATACGATTTTCAATGTAGCATCACTTACCAAACCAATTACTGCAATGGTAGCATTACATCTGGTGAATATAGGAAAATGGGATCTTGATGAACCGGTTTATACATATTGGACCGATCCGGATATAGCCAATGATCCAAGGAACAAACAGTTGACGACAAGAATAATATTAAGTCATCAAACAGGCTTTCCCAACTGGAGATACATGAAAGAAAACAAAAAATTAAGTTTTGATTTTGACCCGGGAACAAAATTTCAATATTCAGGAGAAGGTTTTGAATATCTGAGAAAAGCCATTGAAAACAAATTCAAAAAACCACTGGAACAATTAGCAAGAGAATTTATATTTCAACCTCTAAAAATGAATGACACCAATTATATTTGGGATGAAAACACAGATAAAAACAGATTTGCCACAGGCTACGACAAAAATGGAAAACCTTATAAAACAGAGGAAAATAAATTGGAAAATGCAGCTGATGATCTGCACACAACAGTAGAAGATTATGGAAACTTTCTCGCTGATATTCTTAACGGAGGACATCTTAACCATGATCTTTATCTGCAGATGATGAAAAGACAGGTTCAAACCAGGAAAAACAAATACTATGGATTAGGCTTTGTTATTTACGACCTGGGTAATGGAGAATATGCATTGTCACATGGTGGTTCTGACTCAGGAACATTTTGCCTTACGATGATTTTTCCGAAAACCAAACAGGGACTTCTGATTTTCACCAATTCAGATAACGGTTACAAAGTATTCGATAAATTACTTGCTCATTATCTGGGAGAAAACGGAAAGAAAATCATCAGGATAGAAACCCAATAAACAACAAAAAGCAGTCAAAATTGACTGCTTTTTGCTTTTACCTTTCTTACTTGAGATGGCAGATTCTTACTCAGAATCCAGTATAAAAAAATCATCCGCATTGTCTGCCATTGGAATATATAACCGTTCCCATTGTTCTCCTTCTTCTATTTCCCAACTGTGCCCCTCGCCCTCTACATCTTCTGCCAGAAGGATAATTCCAGGTTCGATATGAAATGTGGAACCATTACTTACCTTAAACCGGATCTTTCCTTTCAGCGTTACTACATATTGCTTTCTTGGGGCAGTGTGCACTTCTTTTTCCCATTCTTCAGTAGTAGTACTGATCCAAAAAGTTTTTATGTTCATCTGCTTCAAAGTAGGAATTTTTCCTATCTCGAAAGTACTTGTGCCATCGGGATTATTAAGTAACCTTATGGCAGGTACAGAATCGCTTGTGCTTTTCAAATTATACTATTTTTATACGGTTATTACTCTCAATTAAGATTTCAGCCATTCCGAAGAAGAAAGGTATTTCTGATCGGGATAATAGATGAAAAGGCAGTTACGTCCTTTTATGGTATTAATGATGGGTTGTGTCAATGCTTTCGGTACGGCGGGACATCCCCAGCTTCTTCCGATTCTTTTGTGCATTGATGCAAATTCATCGCTTACATAATCTGCTCCGTGCATTACGATCGCTCTTCTGTAGGCTGCATCATTAAATCCTTTATCCATTCCCAGCAGTTTCAAAGAATATCCGTTGTCTCCCTGATAAGTGGCATCCGTGATATAAAATCCCAAACTGCTCTGCAGCGAACTTTCCGTATTAGAAAAATTCGCAGCAAATTCTTCGCCTGTATTTTTTCCGTGTGCTACCAGTGAATTGAACAGTACCTTTTTCTCGTTGGTATCAATCACCCAAAGTCTTTTTGTATTCGAAGACATAGAAAAATCGCAGATAGTCAATAAATGCGAGTCCTGATTCAGCAATCCTGCTTTTTTTAAATTTTCAAATCCTGTTAATGCTTTTGAGAATACTTCATAATTCAATTCATGCTCAGGATCAAATGGAATTGATTTGTACAATTCTTCTGATGAAGATGCTTTGGCGGCAGTCTTCTCAGATTTCGTGTCAGCTACTTTTTCAATTTTTGCTGTATTCACATTCCCAGTCTTTGCTGCCTTTCCCGGCGAAAGATAGAATGAAGTCGTGACCATATAAACAAGGCCTAATACACTATAAATTCCTCTCATTCAATACTATTAAATTCCAAATTAGTGAGGCAAAATTATAAAAACATAATTACCAGCCTGTTATAAACGCGGAAAGTTTAACTGAATTTAAGAAACTTTAACTTCCTGATTTCGTGAATTAAAAGGGCTTATTTCTCTGAATCTCCAACAAATTCCAGGCTGACAGAATTCATACAATACCGAAGTCCCGTAGGTTTCGGACCATCATCGAAAACATGTCCCAGATGGGAATCACATCGTTTGCAGAGCACTTCTACCCTTTCCATTCCGTAGGCTGTATCTCTTTTGTAATATACGCCTTCTTTATCGGCTTCAAAAAAGCTTGGCCATCCGCAGCTGCTGCTGAATTTCGAAGTGGACCGGAACAGATGATTACCGCAAACGGCACAATAATAGTCCCCGATCTCATCAAACTCATTGTATTTTCCGGTAAAAGCTCTTTCCGTAGCAGCTTCTCTCGATATTGCATATAAGTCGGGAGCAAGGATTTTTTTCCATTCTTCGTTGGGAATATCCAGTTTTGAAGTATCGGTTCTGGAGTAGTATGGATTGTTTTTTGCTTCTTTATTTTCCATAGGAACAGTTTTAACAGGCTGAAATTTCTGCGGACACGCCTGCAGAATGATTAATAATATAATGAAAGTTAAACATTTCATGATGAGTTTTACTTTCAATTAAACTCATCTCATGACCAAATTTAGTAAATTTGAGAATATGAATGATGAAGCCAAAAGAAAACAACTGAGAAAATATAAAGCATTTGCCACCGGATTATTTGTCCTGATGGCCATTATTTTCATTGCCACTACGCTCCTTCAGAAATCAAACCCTTCGCATTGGTTAGGTTATGTAAGGGCTTTTTCCGAGGCAGCAATGGTAGGGGCTTTGGCAGACTGGTTCGCGGTGACCGCTTTATTCCGGCATCCGCTGGGTCTTCCGATTCCGCATACGAATCTTATTGAAAACAGTAAACAGAGGTTAGGTGACAATCTTGGCAGCTTTGTGGTAAGCAATTTTCTTTCGCCACAAAATATCCGTCCTTATATCCAGAAGCTTAAAATTTCAAACTTTGTCGGCGAATGGCTTGCGAAGGAAAAAAGCCAGGATATCCTGATCAGGAATCTTTCGGACATTGTTCTGGACATTCTCAATAAGCTTGATGATACTTCAGTAAGCCAGTTTATCAGCAAGAAAGTTTCTGAAATGACGGATGACATTAAGCTGAATAAAGTGGTTGGAAACGGGATCACTTATATTCTGGAGAAAAATGATCATCAGAGAATCATTACCAATCTTTCCAAACAGATCAAAGAATATATTATCGAGAATGATGAAATGATCAAAGAACGCGTTGAAAAGGGAAGCTATTCATTCATACCGTCTTTTGTTGACAATAAAATCGCTGATAAAATTGCAAGTGGGCTTTCAGATTTTTTCAAAGAAATAGAAGAAGATCCGGAACATGAAATCCGCAATCTGATTACTCAAAAAATCCATGAATTCTCTACTGATCTGAAGGAAGATCCGAAATGGGATGATGAATTTAAAACCATTAAAAACGGTCTTCTGAAAAGTGATAAGTTAGATGAATATTCCAGTGATATCTGGATTTCTATCAAGAAAACATTAATGAAAGAGCTTCAGGATGATCAGTCTTCACTCAAAGGCTATCTTACTAAAAATCTGAATGAATTTTCCCAAAATTTAAAAACGGACGAAAATCTTCAGAATAAAATTGATCATTGGGTCAGAGTGACGGCTTACAAATATATCCTTAAAAATACCCATCAGTTCGGAAACCTCATCAGCTCTACTGTTGGAAACTGGCAGGGCAAAGAACTGAGCGAAAAGCTGGAACTGGAAGTGGGAAAAGACCTGCAGTTTATCCGGGTCAACGGAACACTCGTCGGCGGATTGGTGGGACTGATCATCTACACCATTGCCAACTTCTTCATTTAAAAAACTATTCACCAACCAAACCATGAAAAAACTTTTTATTACATTATTCCTCCCTCTTTTTGTCCTCTGTTTCTGCCAGAAGGTTGAACTCAAGGCCGTAACCGATTCCTCACAGATTTTCAAAGGCGAAATTGCGGGAGTTCCCGTTACCATGCAGCTTCATTTCGCAGGGATTGCAGATTGCAGCCTGTATCAATATTTTGTAGACGGCTGGTATTATTACGATAAATATCAGAAAAAGATCCCTCTGACGGGTATTTATGATTATGGGAAACTGTCTTTATACCATTTTGGAAACAAACAAAAGCAGAATTCCAAACTGTTGAAAGATCAGATCACTTCGCCTCAGAAAGTGGAAAAAACTGCAGAAATTGCGGAAGCCCTGAATCCCAAAGAGTCTATTACTTTTACGACAGATAACCCTAAAGAAAATTCTATCACCGGGAACTTTTATATGGATAAAAAAACACAACCGGCCAAACTGTTTACCGGAAATGATATGATTTACCGTTATAACAATTACCTGACGTTACCCAACAACAAAAAGATCAATACGTTTGATTTCATTAATAAACATGGAGGAAACCAATTGATTTCTTATGCATCAGGAGACAATGGAAACCGTATTTTACTATATTTTGAACATTCTTCCAATTTCAATGCATGCGGAAGATGCGGGGCCAGCGAAGGGGAAAAAGGCTACAGAATTCTGTACTTCACCAAAGACTGGAATTATAAAAACTATGAAGAATTCCTGACTGAAAGCTGTCTGGAAAACATTTATGACACTACAGAAACAAAATCCCAGGATCGGAAAATTTTAAAGTATAAAATTAAAAAATCCTCATCTACAGCAGCGTACAGTCTTACGGTAGATATAAAAAATGCCTCTGTCGTAAAGGCAAAATAAAAAAGAGAACCTTAAGCTCTCTTTTTACTTTATCTCGGAAGCCTGCTGGCTCTCTTTAAAATTTCTTTGTTGATCTCATTGATCAGTTCCGGGCCTTCATAGATAAATCCGGTGTAAAGTTGTACCAGACTAGCTCCTGCATCCAATTTCTCGATCGCATCTTTAGCCGAATGAATTCCTCCTACTCCAATGATCGGGAACGCTCTGTTGCTTTTATCGGAAAGGTATTTGATCATTTTTGTACTTCTTTCACGGATGGGTTTTCCACTCAGTCCGCCATTTCCTATCTGTTCTAAAACTTCAGGAGAGCTTTTCAGACCTTCGCGGTTGACAGAGGTATTGGAAACAATCACACCATCAATCTTTGTCTCTGCAATCAGTTCAACTATTTCATCTAACTGAGCGTTATTAAGATCTGGGGCAATTTTAAGTAGTATGGGTTTCTGTACCGATTTTGACTGATTGATTTTCTTTACTTCCGTAATTAGTTCACGTAGATAGTCTACATCTTCCAGCTTGGCGTGGCTTCCCACATTCGGGCAGCTTACATTCAATACAAAATAATCTACATGGGGATGAAGGCCTTCAAAACAGTCCAGATAATCCTGGGTGTAATTTTCAGGGGTTGTATGGGTGTTTTTTCCAATGTTTCCTCCGATGATTATTTTTCCTTTGTTGGATTTCAGCTTTTCGATTGCTGCTTCAAGACCATCATTATTGAATCCCATTCTGTTGATAATCCCACCATCTTCAATGAGACGGAACAGTCTTTTCTTAGGATTCCCTGCCTGAGCTTTTGGTGTTACGGTTCCGATTTCTACAAATCCGAAACCAAGATCTCCCAGCTCATTGAACAGGACGGCGTTTTTATCGAAACCGGCTGCCAATCCTACAGGATTTTTAAACTTCAATCCGAAAACTTCTCTTTCCAAACGTTTGTCTTCAATAGGTTTTGGAAAAAATAATTTGGTAAGAAATCCAAATTTTTTAAGCATTGAAAATGTAAAATGATGAACTTCTTCGGGATCAAATTTGAAGAGAATGGGTCTGATGATACTTTTGTACATTGAAAAAAAGTTTTACAAAAATACTCATTTTAAAATAAATGAAATCTTGATGTGAGATAGTTTCAACACAAATAGCACGAATGGTTTTCACAAATGACACTAATAATAATATCAGAGGGATCTGCGAGATATTTTTTTCGCAAAGATTTTAATTTAAGATGTATTATTTTGAGTGAACAAATAATGAATCAACAAATTGATTTGATGAAGCTGACATTTAAGCTTTGTTTTTAAATTATGAATACGCGCTGAAATCGAAATTCAAAATATCTCCTACTCTTTTAAACTCTTCATCTATAGTGGCATTTACCGTAATTCTTTCATTAGAAGTTGGGTGACTAAAAACCAATTGATGGGCGTGAAGTGTCATCTTGGTAATGCCAAATGTTTGAAGCCACAATTTATTCTGTTTATTGCAACCGTGTTTACGACAACCTAAAATAGGATGCAGAATATGTTTAAAATGTTTTCTCAACTGATGAAATCTTCCCGTTTCAGGAGTAGCTTCCACTAAACAATATCTTGAAGTCTGATGTTTTAAAAAAGGTAAATTGATTTCTGATTTTTGCAAAAGACGGTAATACGTAACTGCATTTTGTTTGACTTCATTTTCATTAATTAAATCATAATCAATCGTTTCTTCTTCTTTTGTCCAACCCCGAAGAATGGCCAGATATTTTTTCTCCACGTTGCGCGATGCAAACTGCTCGCTCATTATTCTAAGGGTATCTTTATCTAAAGTAAACAGCAGGACACCCGAAGTTTTCCGGTCTAACCGATGCACAGGAAACACTTTTTGTCCAATCTGGTTTCTCAATTCCTGAATAGCATAAGTATCAGCTTCTCCCGCATAAAAAGATTTATGTACCAGTAATCCGCTGGGTTTGTTGATGGCGATAATATGCTCGTCACGATACAGAATTTCTAACATGGGACAAAAGTAGATATTTTTGACCGATTTAGCCCTGATCGAGCGGCATGTTTGAGCTCCTTTTTTGGATTTGGCGCGGCGGCTCTGCCGCCGCGCCAAATCCAAAAAAGAGCGAGTAGCGAAAGCAGGTTCCCGGCTCCTGAAAAGAATACGAGGTTTTGCAGATATTTATTTTATTTTTCTATTTTCGCGGAAAAATTACTTTATGAAACTATTATTTTCGGCCTTATTCATGGCCTTTTTCTTTATTTCGACCTCTGCACAGGTTTCAGATTCTCTTAAACTTGGGAAGAATAACCGTGAATTTTTTATCAAAGGAGATCAGAAATTCAAGTTCTCTGAATACAAAAAGGTATTCACTAACCCTGAAGCTTTAGGCTACATGAAAAAAGCGAATACCAACGGTACGATAGCACAGATCTTTGGAGCTATAGGTGGTGGTTTTGTAGGGTTTGGATTGGCTAAAGAAATATTCAGGACGAAAACGGCGTATCATAACGGTGTTGCTTATAAACAAAAAGATAAAAGCGGCTGGGGATTGGTAGGAATCGGTCTGGGAGCCATCGGAATAGGAATTCCTTTTGCCATAAGCTCAGGAAAAAACATGAAAAAGGCTATCAATACACAGAATCAGACTGGTGGTACAGGCGAAACGAAAACAACCTCGTATAAACTTGACCTTAGCGGAAACAGTGTTGGGATTACTTATAGTTTCTAAAGCCCGCGTAATATGTTTAATCTTTAAGACTATTAACATAAAACCTTACCGTTAAGGAAGAAAAAGGAGGTTGCCCGTAAGTGTTAGCCTCCTATGTTTTTAGGTTTAGTATCCTATAAACCAAAATAATTCTCTTTTCTATTTACTTTGCAAATAAAAACAGACTAAAAAAGCAGTCTGTTGTATTTATTTTGGCCATCTTCCAGCTTCATATTCTTCAATATAATAATTAGGCATATGAGCAGTACCAAATTCAATAATATTTCCTGTTTCACTTTCTATAAGAAAAGGAGCATTTCCAGCAATAGCATATCTATCATCTCCTGTTTCAAGCCATTTTTTGCTTGTATAAAAAAAGATAGTTCCATATGATTTTTTTGCAATTTTTTTATCAATAAGTACTATCTCTATTTTTGATTCTTTTTCAATCAAAGCGATATACTTTTTAGCAATTTCTAATATTTCATTTTCTGTTAGCATATATTAATTCGTTTTTAAATATTTAAATGATATAAAACCATCTGTTAAGTTAGCATTACCCCAACTTTGTCCATCCACAAATAAAAACTTTTCATCTTTTTTAATGACATTAAAAACATGTCCTGGAATCTCAGCCCCCCTATTTCCAAAAATAATTCCTCTTTCTCCTTCTTTCATTACTTTTTTTAAAGAAAAACAGACTACAAAAAAAGTAGTCTGCTATATTTATTTCGGCCATCTGCCTGCTTCGTATTCTTCTATGTAATATGCAGAAGACCTTGCTGTTCCTAATTCAATTACTCGGCCTGATTTAGTTTCAACTATGAACGGGGCATTCCCTAAAATTTCAGTCTCACTTTCTGGATTATCAAACTTCTTTTTACTATTATAAAAAAAGACATATCCATAACTTTTCTTTATAGTATATAATTCTAACAAAATCATTGGCATTTTAAATACTTTTTCTGAGTCTAAAACATACTCTTTTGCTATTTTCAAGATTTCTTGCTCTGTATACATAGTTATTCTAATTTTAAATATTTAAAAAATATAAACCCATCATTAAGATTTGCTTCTTTACCTGCTTGCCCGTCAGGAAAATATAATTTCCCTTCTCTTTTAATTACATTAAAGACGTGTCCGATTTCAGGATAATCTCTTTCTCCAAATATAATTCCCATTTCCCCTTCCTTCATTTTTAATTTTAACTGCTGATTAATATCAATCCTTTGAAAATATGTAAATCTATTATATTTTTTGTTGTAAAAATCGGATAGAACTTCAATCTTTTGATTACCTGAAGGAAGAGCTAATGAAATTTTTCCTGTTCTTAGGTACTCATCAACTGCTATAACCATATTTACACAATGTGTATTCGATACTTCAACTAAAACTTCTTTACCATCAAAAGTTATTATTTTCTTATTAAGTAGAGGAAGAACTTCATAAAGATGTTTGAATGCTTCTCCCGATTCTATTTTAGAAAGTCTTTCTAAATTATCCAGAAAAGCCGTAATCTCCTCATCCTTAGCGCCTGCTTTCAATGCTCCAGCAAGCTTTTTATTCACCTCAGCAGCAGAACCGGCAGCTATTTTCTCTCCCTTATAAATAAAAACGTACTCTTTCAGATAGCTTTTGCTTTCAACAGCTTTTCCGGAAATTATAAGAACACCTTTATCTATAAGCCTTTGTACTGGAACCAGTCTTAGCAGGTAATTAGAATCAAAAAAAGCTTCTTTACCTGAAGACAATAATTTTATAGAGTCTTCTGTAAAATTAGTAATATTCGTTTCTAAAACAACTTTGATAACTAAAGACTTCAAATAATTTTTAACCTCTCCTTCCGTTATTTTAGTAAGAATTCTGGCTGCTCCTAAATAAAAACCTCCTGCAATATTAGCTGCTATTAAAGCAGAACCTCCATAGACATATATTTTCTCCCAAACCTCCAAAAACTCTTTCCCTCCTTCATACTTCAAAATTTCTTCTTTAAAAGCCTGTATCGTAAAATCCGCTCCTGCAAGGGAAATATCAGCAATAGCAAGTAAAAGAAAATATGGATTCCCTGTTGGGAGGGTTAATATTCCGAGAATCACAGCTACAATATCCGCTGCTATCCGAATATTCTGTAACACAACTTCCCATTCCTGTTCATCTGCCAGTGCTTTTATATAAATAGCAGGAACAAAATAAGAGACTTCCTTTTCACCACTAATATCAATAAGGTACACCATATCTAAAGGGTGATATTGTGTTCCGTCGTCTAAATCAGTGATTACAGTTTCCTTCTCATCAGGATCACCCTCTTTTGGAATAACTTTTACGTTCCGTTGTTCTTCTTTCTGTTGCTGCAGGAAAAAAGTATCCCGGTAATTATCATCATTATTCTGGAAAATTCCGCCCTCCAGAATAGTACTGTTAATTTTAAATCCTTTTCCAATCGTAAAAGTTTGGGCTGTTTTCTTTTGTTGGACATTTTTCGAAAATATTGAAAGAACTAACATGATATTGGCAAGAATCATACGGTTACTTAAAAGCTTTCCGTTATGTTCACTGCTTTTATCCAGGTTATAATAGATTCTGTTCAGTTTTGAAGGATTCTCCCTGAAATAATTCAGAATAGGTATTGGGTTTCCAAATGCCTTGAAGATCTGTATCACCGCTGTACTGCTGTCTTTGAAGATATCAGAATCATCATCTTTTGAAAGAATATCCAGATGCTCAAAAAACACTTCATGATCTACAAAACGGGAAATACCTGACAAAATGGATTCCGGAATATTTTCATAGATAAATTTTAGTCTTTCTGCACTTTTCTCATTGCGCAAAGCATTGGCGAAATTTTGAAGAAAGTAATTATAATCTGCCTCGTACTGATCCACATCTCCATAGTTTAGTAGTATATTCAGATCTCTGAAGTCCTGATACAAGAAGGTCTCCAGAACAAAAGCTGTTTCCCGGCTGTTTACATAATAGAAATGCAGCCTGTAATAGACTTTCTTATTGCGCAGATCTATTTTTTGGGTGATCCGTGAATCTTTCCATTTAACACTTACATTGCCTATTTTAGGGTTTCTATATATCTTAAGTTGAATAAATCCATTATTCTTATTCTGAACACTTTTATGCTCAATGTTGGATTCTAATTCTTGTGGATTATAAGAAAACTGATAATCATTCATTCCACTGTTTGCTGCCTTTATTCTAAGAACAAAAGCTTCCAGATCAACATATTCATCTGTGATCCAGTCTGTAACATCCGAAAATGATTCTGAAATATTGCTAACCTTATCTGCTGTTTGCGTGGCTTTGGCTAATGAATTGTTTTGCTGCGGAATTTCTTTCAATACTTTATTTTGAAAAGCCCAAAGCATTCTTTGGCTCTCTTCGTAAAAATCATCATAATCTTGAAAATATTTTTTTCTGTTCATTGGTGTGTTTTTACTGATTACAAATCTGATTTATATACAAGGAAATCATTGATTTTTAAAACTTACATTATCTATTAAAGCAAATATGAATGCGGAAAACGACAAAAGCTGTCGCGTTATAATCAATATTTATACATTCATTATTATGTTTATGGTCAGAAGTAGAAAACTGGCGTTCTTAAAAACTTATTCTTCTTAACAGATATTCAAAAGCTTTTTTTCTGCTTTTTTTATTGAATTTCATGAATTTGGAATCCAAATTCATATTTTTGCACATCAGACGTAAAAAAATTATGGCAAAGCAAGAAGATGTTTTCAAGAAAGTGATTTCTCACGCTAAAGAATATGGTTTTATTTTCCCTTCCAGTGAGATCTATGACGGTTTATCCGCTGTTTATGATTATGGACAGAACGGTGCCGAATTAAAAAACAATATCAAACAGTATTGGTGGAAAGCTATGGTACAGCTTAACGAAAATATTGTGGGTATTGATTCCGCGATCCTTATGCACCCTACCACATGGAAGGCATCAGGCCACGTAGACGCTTTCAACGATCCATTGATTGACAATAAAGATTCTAAAAAACGTTTCAGAGCAGATGTTCTGGTAGAAGACTACTGCGCGAAAATTGAAGATAAAGAGAATAAAGAAATTGAAAAGGCAGCGAAAAGATTCGGTGACTCTTTTGATAAGGCTCAGTTTGTAGCAACGAATCCAAAAATTCTGGAATACCGCGCCAAAAGAGAGGCTATTCTTTCAAGACTGGCCAAATCTCTGGAAAATGAAGACCTTGCTGATGTAAAAGCTTTAATTGAAGAGCTTGAAATCGCTGATCCTGACACAGGTTCTAAAAACTGGACGGAAGTAAGACAGTTCAACCTAATGTTCGGAACGAAACTTGGAGCTTCCGCAGACAGCGCCATGGATCTTTATCTGAGACCGGAAACGGCTCAGGGTATCTTCGTTAACTTCCTGAATGTACAGAAAACGTCACGTCACAGACTTCCTTTCGGTATTGCACAAATCGGTAAAGCGTTCAGAAATGAGATTGTTGCAAGACAGTTTATCTTCAGAATGCGTGAATTTGAGCAAATGGAAATGCAGTTTTTTGTAGCTCCGGGAACTGAACTTGAATTCTACGAACAGTGGAAAACAAAACGTCTGAACTGGCACCTTGCTTTAGGTTTAGGAGATGACAACTACAGATTCCACGATCACGAGAAATTGGCCCACTATGCGAATGCAGCGGCTGATATTGAATTTAATTTCCCATTCGGTTTCAAAGAACTGGAAGGAATTCACTCCAGAACAGATTTCGACTTAAAAGCGCATGAAGAATTCTCAGGAAGAAAACTTCAGTTCTTCGATCCGGAAAGAAACGAAAACTATGTACCGTACGTAGTGGAAACTTCTGTAGGTCTGGACAGATTATTCCTTTCTATCTTCTCACACTGTCTTAAAGACGAAGTATTGGAAGACGGTTCAGAAAGAACAGTTTTATCTTTACCACCGGCATTGGCACCAATCAAAGCAGCGATTCTTCCGTTAATGAAAAAAGATGGTCTTGCTGAATATGCTGAAAAGATCTTCAACGACCTGAAATATGATTTCAACTTATTCTATGAAGAAAAAGATGCGATCGGAAAACGTTACAGAAGACAGGATGCGATCGGTACTCCTTACTGTATCACCATCGACCACGACTCTCTGACAGATCACACAGTGACCATAAGAGACAGAGATACGATGCAGCAGGAAAGAGTTCCTGTTTCTGAATTAAGAAGAATCATCGACGAAAAAACAAACTTCAGAAATTTACTTTCTAAACTATAGACTAAAGCCCCATTACTTGGGGCTTTTTTATTGCTATTTATCAGCATAAATATCTGTTTAATCTGTACAATCTGCATGAGATTTTTTAACGCTCGCTGATCCTGCAGATAACGCTGATTCTTTCTATTAATATTCATCATATAAACCTTATAGGTCTTCGAGATCTATAAGGTTTTTAATATTTAGAAAAATTCATCATCAGATAAAACCTTTTCTGCTCAACTGTTTTATTTAGAAAATGAATAAAGAAAATGAAACTTCTCCGGCGTATTCGTTAATTTATTATTTTTGGCAAAATAATAACTATGAAAAAAATAAGTTTACTGGTATTCGGGCTTGTTCAGATGCTGGCTTATTCCCAGACTCAGGACCTTACTGCACTGGCTGCCGGTGATCATGTGGGAATGAATGCCCTCTTCGATGACAAAGACAATCTTTACGGTTATGTATCCCTTTATTCTTACGGAAAAACTGGTGACAGAACCAAGAAATTCGAATATGTAATTCTGGATAAAAACCTTAATCCTGTTGCCAATAAAGAATTTGAAGGCGACATTACAGCCGCTTCTTACCGCGGATATGTTGACTTTAAGGGACAGATCATCTTAAGACCTTCCATGATGGATTATTCTCTGGTAAAATCAAGAGAGGTCTTCACTCCGGTTTCTATGGTCATCGATCCGAAAACCAATACCATCAAAAGAAAAGTATATTACGATTATCTTGAAGACGGAACATTCAAGGAAATTAACGAGCCTAAAAACTGGAAAGCACAGCGTAAAGAAAACCGGGAAGAGAAAAAGGAAAAGGGTTACAATTATGTTTCCGCGGTTGGAGAAGTAAAAGAAGGTGGCTACTTTGCCGTAGAATACAAAGACTTCGGAAAGTATGTGAACAACAACAGCATCATTAAATTCGATGATAATAAAAAAGAATTGTGGCGCTATAAATACAATACTGATGGTACCAAAAAGGTTTTCTCCACCTTATCCGTTCTGGACAGAGACGAGAAATACATGTACTGCATCATGAAAAAGGAGGACGACGATAAAAAATCTTTCAGCATGGTCGTAATCGATATGAAGACAGGAAAAGAAGCCTCTAATAAGCCGATTACAGGACTTTCCGACACCACCATAGACCTCATCGACAGTTTCGCTGTGGGCTATGACAGCAGCCTTGATAATGATAAGACATTTGACGACAAGATTGTTCTTCTGGGAAGAAATTTTGCCAAGAATGATTATATTGGATATGCCAGAATGATGGTGAACAAATCAGATTTTACGGTAGATACAAAACAAATCAATTTCAAGCCGGATTTTGCGTCCTATCTTCCGAAAATCAACACCAATGGTATGGTAGAAAGCGGTTATATGCTTCAAACCAAAGATATGTACTTTATGAATGACGGAAGTGTAGGAATTCTTACAGAAAAATACAAACCTGCCGGACAGTACAATGCTCCTAAAACGACGGATCTCGTTTATGTGTATACGGATAAGGATTTCAAGATTAAAAATATCCAGGTTTTTGAGAAAGAAAAGTCAAAATGGGTCAACAGCGATTACCTTTTCTCCCAATACCTCAACGGTGGAAAAGATGTAGTATTCTTCTACCGCGACTATCAGAAAGATGAAGTCACCAGACAGAAAAAATGGAACCTTTTCATTAATACGGTGATCGATGGAAAATTCAAGCAGGAAATCATTCCTATTTCTGAGAAAGACAATTACGCCGTTACGCCCTACGTAGGAAAAGAGGGCTACATTCTCCTCCGTGAATACAACGAAAAAGAAAAATTCAATAAGCTCCGTTTAGAAAAACTGAACTATTAAAAAAACAAGAATCCTGATGATGCATCAGGATTCTTTTATTTGGTAATTGCTTTGGTAAAAGTCTGCTATATTTTTGATGTCATCAAGACTCAGGTTCCACATAAAGTTCAGGAACTGCTGATAACTTTCACTTTGATTTTTAGGTTCTATCCTGTCCAGATAACGGTTCAGGTTGTAATTTTTCCTGGCTTCGTATATTTTCGAGAAACATTTACCCAACCAGCCTTTGTAATACTTGTCCTCTTCTCCATCCTGCAGAAACTGCATTGAGGCATAAATTCCCAACCCGTAATCTTCGGAGTGAAAATAATTGGGAAGAATCTCCATTCTTGCCATTTTTTTCAGAGTTGTAAAAGTCTCAGAAGGTTTTTCCGATTCCACCGATGGTTTAAGTTCAGGAAATATTTTTTTCAGATTTTCAATTCTCCTGGACATTTCGGGATGCGAGGCCAGCGAGTCTTTATCCAGTTTTTCTTTATAAAAATTGTAATTGTACAGTGAGAAATCTTCCTTCTTCATCCATTTTTCATTGAAGGCCTGTTTCGGAAGATCAAAAAGCATCTTATAGGTTTCTATCTTCAGCTGGCGCGGAGAAATGGTATCAAAATCCTGCAGTCGTTGAAGCGCGTTTACATATTCATTCTTTTTAAAATCACTGTTTTTAAAGATCACGTAGCCCAGCGAATCTGCCTGCATTTCCTGCTTTCTTCTTTCCACGCCTTTTTTATACGCACGGTTTTTAAGGATATCAAAAGCTTTCTTATTCTGGGTCTGACTACGATTTTCCGTCGTTTCTTTCAGGTTCTGTACGGTTATTTTATCCAGCTGATTCTGTTCGATAATGCTTAAAAATGTTTTTAGGGAATGTTCATCGATCTTATGACCTAATTCATGGGTAATCACGGCAGCGATCTGGTCTTCACCATTCAGCCAGTTGTACAGTCCCATATTGATGACAAAAGTTCCGTCCGCAAGGCAATAGGCATTGGGTGTATTATCTCTTGCTACCAAAATTTTAAGATCCTGAGGAATTCTGGGATTATTTTTTCTCAGGCGCTGGATCAGGGATTTTATTTCCGTTTCAAATTCAGATTTAAAAATAAAATCTTTGTTTTTCACCTGTTTTTCAAAATCAGTGCCGAATTCCTTATAGATTTTAGACAGTTCAGAACCAGTCTTCCCGGAATACTGCGATCTTAATTTTTTTATAAAAATTTCGTTATTTCCGGCAAAACTTTTTAAAAATTCTTTTCTCTGCAAATAGTCTGCGGTGTCGATCATTTTATAGGTCTGGGCGGCTCCCATCACTGAAAAAATGAAAAACACGAATACAATGAGTTTTCTGGTCATATTTTTCATCAATAATCGCAAAAATAGTTTATTTACCGTTCCTTTCTCCTTTTCTTATCAAAATTATTTTAAATTTGTTTGAGACTGATACTCATGATCATATGAAGGCATTAAAATATGTAATAGGCGGAGCAGCCGTAGGGGTAGCCGCAGTTTATCTTTTGGGATACGACTATTTATTCAGCGGAATTTCGAAAACGTATCTTAAAGGAAGATCCAGCGCCTACATCGATGATGGAAAGCTTTTTCCGGGAAACCTCATCGCTACGGAGGAACCGGAACTCTGGACGGAAGATCCTGACTACAACAAGAAGGAACTGCCTGAACATGTACTTGAAAATCTGAAACATTCCAAAACCGCAGCTTTTGTGGTTATAAAAAACGGAAAAATCCTTCATGAGCAGTATTGGGACGGCTACAATCAGCTTTCTCAGACCAATTCTTTTTCAATGGCAAAAGCTGTTACGGTAATGCTTTTAGGGAAAGTACTGGAAGAGGGTATCATTAAAAATATAGATGACAGGCTTTCTGATTTCTATCCTGAATTTAAAGAAAAAGAATTCGGAAGTGAGGTTACGCTTAAGAATTTAGCGCAGATGGAGGCCGGACTCGACTGGGATGAGGATTACAATAATCCATTTCTGCCCAATGCCAAAGCGTATTACGGCAGAAACCTCGTCAAAGCCGTATTCTCAAGAAGATTTCAGGAACAGCCCGGTACCCGTTTTCAATATCAAAGCGGAGCGACTCAACTTCTCGGATTTGCTTTAAAAAAGGCTTTGAATCAAACATTAGCCAGCTATTTATCCGAAAAATTCTGGATCCCGATGGGAATGGAACAGAACGCCTCGTGGAGCACCGACAATCACGGGATGGAAAAAACATATTGCTGCATCCACTCGAATGCGAGAGATTATGCGAAACTGGGACAGCTCTTTTTAGATGATGGAAAAGTTGGGGAACAACAAATCCTCAACCTGGATTTTATCGAGCAGATGAGAACGCCTACTGAAAAATCTCAGGATATCTATGGAATGGGACTTTGGATCAATCATGATAATCCCGTTAAACATTATTATTTCCTTGGATTACAGGGGCAGTATATCATTATGATTCCGGAACACAATATGGTGATCGTAAGAACCGGAAGCTACAGCAACAACCCTAAAAATGACAGGGGAAGACCGGATCAGGTGAAATTCCTTGTCAATGAATCCGTTCAATTATTTCAGTAAAAAACTATGGAAAAATACAATATACAGGTTGATGAATACATCGAAAAATCCCCTGATTTTGCACAACCCATTTTAAGCTATCTACGGGAAATCGTTCATGAATGCTGTCCCGAAGCAGAAGAAGCTATAAAGTGGAAATTTCCCACTTTTATGTACAAGGGAAAAATTCTATGTTCCGTTACCTCTTTCAAACAATATTGCAGCCTTGGATTCTGGTTACATGGGGAGATGAAAACGTTAAAGGAAATGGAAACGACCGCCGAAAAAAGTTCAATGTTCAGTTTAGGAAAGCTTACTAAAATGGAGGATCTTCCCTCTAAAGTTCAGCTTAAAAAAATGATGAAAGAAGCTATGGAACTTACCGATATGGGTGTTACTATGAAAAAAGCGGCACCGTCCAAAGTGGAAACCGAGGTCCCCGATTATTTTCAGGCTGCTTTGAATGAGAATAAAAAAGCTTCAGAGGTTTTTGAAAAAGGATCTCCGTCTTTCAGAAAGGAGTATATCAACTGGATCACCGAGGCCAAAACCGAAGCAACCAGAAACAAAAGAATGGAACAGGCTTTGGAATGGCTTGCAGAGGGAAAATCCAGAAATTGGAAGTACCAAAAACCTTAAGGAAGCTGACATTATATTAAACGTCCTCTTGGCAACCCAATCTCATGTGCCTGCGGATAAGGCTTTCTGGATGTCATACTCACATCTTCTTTAATTTGCCTGTGAATATCATATTGCTTTTCTTTATCATAAGCATAACGGGGATCAGGAATCATGGGCATTTTAGCCATCTTATGGATGGTGATGGTTGGAAAATGAAAATCGACTTCCACCGTTCCTAAAAGCAAATAACACCCTCCTCCCTGAAAATCATATTGCTTCAAACTATCGGGAAAATGGGCAGTATCAAAATACTCACCATTGACGTCTATCCAGGTTCCAAAATACATCGTCCCTTTTTTAGTAGGAACATGTTTTCTTGAAATCAGATAAGCCAGCATCTTCACCTGTCTTTTGTGAAATTTCAATAAATTATTTACAAAAACAGAACCTCTGTATTTCGTCTGTAGCAGATCAAATGGACTGCAGGAAACCGGAAAACCAATGAGTTCAATTTCATCGAAAGCATCTTCGAAATTTTCTCTTTTTAATTGAGGTAATTTAAATTCCTGAACAGGTTCTTCAATTAACATAAGCCCCCTATTTTCGGGTTTAAAATTGACTAATAACAGCCGCGCTTCAACCAGCAATTCATTTTTGGGTTTACCCGTAAATCTGAATGCTCCAATAAAAATTAAAATCTGTACGGTTTCAATACCAATGGAAATGCGTCTGATAAAATCTTCTAGTGACTTATAATCTCCATTTCTTTCCCGTTCTTCAACAATTGCATGAGCAATTCGTGTTTCCAGCCCTTCCAAAAGCATTAAACCCAAATAAACATCTGCTCCTTTCAGTGTGGTTTGATATTCACCTGTATTCACACAAGGAGTCTGGATATTCCCTCCGGACATTTTTGCTTCATGGATATACACTTCAGTGCGGTAGAAACCTCCCTGATTATTGATCACAGAAACCATAAATTCTAAGGGATAATATACTTTCAGATAAAGACTCTGATAGCTTTCCACGGCATACGATGCTGAATGTGCCTTACAGAAAGAATATCCGGCAAAAGATTCAATTTGCCGGTAAGCTTCGGCCGTCAACGCCTCAGAATGCCCTTTTTTCTTACACAATTCAAAGAAATTATCTTTTACCTCCTGTAGCTTTTGAATAGAGCGGCCTTTCCCACTCATGGCTCTTCGCAGAATATCTCCATCTGCTAAAGACAGCCCTCCGAAGTACTGGGCAATTTTAATCACATCTTCCTGATACACCATAATGCCATAGGTTTCCTTCAAATGTTCTTCAAACACCGGATGAAAATATTCAAACTGATCGGGATGATTATGCCTGAAAATGTATTCCCGCATCATTCCACTTTGTGCGACTCCCGGTCTGATAATGGAAGAAGCTGCGACGAGGGTTCTGTAATTGTCACATTTCAGTCTTCTTAAAAGCCCACGCATGGCCGGAGATTCTATATAAAAACATCCGATTGTCTTTCCTACCGCTAAGTATTCATTTGCCTGTTCTTCATTTTTTGACAAGGTTGTGTCCCGGATATCAATGGTGATTCCTCTTGTTTTTTTAACCAGATTTACAGTGTCATTAATGGTCCCAAGACCTCTTTGTGAAAGAATATCAAACTTTTCAAGGCCAATATCTTCTGCTACGTTCATATCAAACTGAACAATCGGGAATCCTTTGGGAGGCATTTCTAATGCTGTATAATGGGTAATAGGTTCTTCTGAAATCAAAATTCCGCATGCGTGCATACTTCTTTGATTAGGAAACTTTTCCAATAATTTACCGTATTTCTGAACCTGTCGTACCACTGAATTCCGGTCATGGCTCTCCATCGGTTTTTTCGACAAATCATCAAGCTCTTCTTTGGGTAAACCGAATACCTTACCTACTTCTCTGAAAATAGATCTGTATTTAAACTCGACATTGGTTCCACAAAAGGCGACATGTTCTTTCCCATATCTGTCAAAGATGTATTCCAAGATGGCATCTCTGTTTTGCCAGCTCCAGTCGAGGTCAAAATCCGGTGGTGTCTTCCGGTTCAGGTTCAGGAATCTTTCAAAATACAGATCCAGCTCCAGCGGACAGATATCGGTAATTCCCAAGCAGTAACTGACTATTGAATTCGCTCCGCTTCCCCGCCCTACATGCATAAACCCCATCTTATTGCTGTAACGGATAATATCCCAGGTAATCAGAAAGTAAGAACAGAAATTGAGTTCATCAATAACTCCCAGCTCTTTCTCAACTCTTATTTGAGCCACTTCATGACCGAATCCGTATCTTTTTTCCAAACCTAAATACGCCAGCCTGCGGAGAAGTTGTACATCAGATTCTTTAGATTTTGTATAGAACTGTTTGTTCTTAACTTTTTTAAAATCAAATTCAAAATCACATTGTTCAAGAATGTTCTTTGTGTTTTCAATAATTTGGGGATATCTCTCAAATGTCTTTACAATATGCTGTTCGGAAATGAAATATTCAGATTGACGACAAACCTCTCTTTTTGTTAATTTTGACAGCAATATGTTATTGTCAATAGCCCGGAGGATTTTGTGCAGTCCATATTCTTCATCTGTGCTGAAAGTAACAGGATGAAGGACGACCATTTTAGAAATATACTTTTTGTATTCCGGACGGATCAGAAAGTTTAACTCTTCTATTCTGACTCCAATAAACTCATTCGCTTTCAATTCTGCAGGAATATTACTCATCGGATACACCACAAATACTTCTTTACATTCAGGTGCCGTTTCAAAGAGTTCTTTATCATCAAAATTATGATCAGTGATTACTTTATTAATTTCACCAATTCCTGAAAACCTTCTGGCAATTGCCACGTACAGAAGTTTTCCGTCTTTTCTGACCTCAACTCCGGGAATAGGCTTTATACCCAGATCTTCGCATGCTTTTTTAAAATCATAGATTCCGGTCACTGTATTGATGTCAGTCAATACCAATTGCTTTACCCCCAGTTCATGCGCCTGCCTTACCAATTCTTCAATTGATAAAGTTCCGTAACGGAGACTGTGAAAGGAATGACAATTAATAAACATGTTGAAAAATTTAAACCTTATTTTCCGAAATCGAATCCGGAGGCCCGTCCTACAGCATCGGCACCGAAACGGTTTTTGATATAATCCATCGTTTGATACAGGCTCATTTGCTCCTCGGTATCTTCAAATAAATTCATTTGATGATTCCCATGTACCAATCCTGTAAACCGCAAGCCTACGAGCCGAAGCCTCATTCTCCTTGTATAGACTTTATTAAAAAGGTCCAATGCCACTCTCGACAAAGTATGATCGGCAGATGTGTAGGATACTTTGCTCTGCTTGGTTTCCGTATCAAAATTGGCATAACGTATTTTTATAACAACCGTTGATGTCAACCATTTTTCCTGTCTCAGCTGATAAGCCAGCTGTTCTGCCATTCCCGAGATCAGTCTTTTCAGTTCTATCATATCCATGGTATCGGAGGTAAAAGTTCTTTCAGTTGATATAGATTTTCTTTCGGAATGAGGAACTACAGGATTTTCATCAATTCCGTTGGCCTTTTTCCATAATTCTTTTCCGTTAAGGCCAATCATCTGCTGCAAGACCAAAACCGGCATTTCTGACAATGTATGAATGGTACGGATTCCAATTCTTGATAACAATTGAAAGGTCTTGTCACCCACCATTGGAATTTTTTTGATTGACAGGGGGTTTAGGAATGGCTTAATTTCCATTTCATTGATCTCCATTCTCCCAACGGGTTTTGCTTCTCCGGTACCAATTTTGGAAACGGTTTTATTCGTTGACAGCGCGAAACTTATGGGAAGCCCGGCTTCTTTAGTAACCGCCTCAGCAATTTCTTTTGTCCATTGATAGCATCCAAAAAACTTATCCATCCCGGATAAATCGAGATAAAATTCATCAATACTGGCTTTTTCCATTACAGGAACTTTTTCCTGAATAATTTCCGTAACCGTATGTGATAAATTAGAGTACATTTCATGATCGCCACGAATCACTTTTGCATCGGGACAAAGCCTTAACGCCATACGAATTGGCATCGCTGAGCGAACCCCAAATTTTCTTGCTTCATAGGAACACGAGGCCACCACTCCACGGTCGCCCCCTCCTATGATTAAGGGAATACCGTCAAGCTGCGAGTTATTACGCCTCTCACAGGATACAAAAAATGTATCCAGGTCCATATGTACAATTGCTCGGTTCACGTTACAAAATTAGATACTTTTTATATCAAATCAATTATTAAAGTTGATATAATTAATATCAATATCATTTTTACCAGATACAATACGCTTTTTAAGAGACAAGGGAGGAAAAATTCAAATCCAATATTCTAATCATCGTTTTTTATTCAGAAAAACGGAAATATTCCTCTGATGTAGTATCAGAGGATCTTAAACCGAAGAATTTTGATAATTAATATTTTTGTAATTAAGGGGGACTGTTACAAACAATTTGCTGCCGGGTTCTCAGTTTAGATCATCTTCAGACGCTCCTCTTCAAGGTCAATCTGATACAATTGCTGACGGATCACATCTTCATTGATGGTAACATCTTTATTCAGTTCTGAAAGATATTGTCTCTGCACTTCCAGCATTTCAACAAAGATGATTTTATTTTTTTCATTCATCCAGCCGTCATCATTGGCTTTTGTTTTTTCTTCCCAGTGTTTCAGCATTCTTTCTACTCCCGCATGTCCCTGAAGTTCGTTTTCGTGCTTTGTTTTAAGGAACTGATAGACGTGCTGTTTCAGTTCGTGCTTTATTTTCAATCTGGTCTTTTCTTCTTCCTCTTCATTCATAAAATCCCGAAATGCTTTTCCTTTGTTGATAATATAAGGCAAAGTAAGGCCCTGTACCAATAAAGTAAGCAGGATGACCACAAATGTGATAAACAATATTAAATTTCTGTTAGGGAAAGGCTCACCATTGCTAAGGGTAATAGGAATAGCAAGTGCCGCTGCCAGAGAAACCACACCTCTCATCCCCGTCCAACCAAGAAAAAGAGGCATGAGCAGACTTCTCCTTCTGGTAGATGCCCTTGGAGCAACACTTGGCCGAAAGATATAGGTAGCCACCATGGCCGCATAGGCACTGATGATTCTTGCCAGAATAAGAACAGCGGTTACCAGTATCCCATATTGTATGGCTGTCATTAAAGGAATTCCTTCAGAACGCAGACCTCCTACAATTTCAGGAAGCTCGAGACCGATGAGTAAGAAAACGATCCCATTCAGGATGAATACAAAGCTTTCCCACACACTGTGTCCTTTTATTCTGCTGGCACTATTCAAAAATATGAGCCGTCTTGTTGACATAAACAGGCCTCCGCAGACTACAGCAAGTACTCCCGAACTGTGAAACTGCTCTGCCACCCAATACATAATGTAGGGTTCTATAAGGGTCATGGCAATATCAGAAGAGGCGTCTGTAGGGAGTTTTTTATGAGCCTGTACGAAAATCCACCCCAACACGAGACCAATTCCCGCGCCGCCAATGACCATCCATAAAAAGCTAAGGGAGGCTTCCTGCCATACGAACTGACCGGTTCCTACGGCTATGAGGGCAAAGCGAAAAATAATCAGGGAAGAGGCATCATTTAATAAACTTTCCCCTTCCAGAATAGCGGAAGTGGTTTTTGGAATCTTTACAAATTTCATAATGGCTCCGGTACTTACAGCATCCGGCGGAGAAACAATTCCTCCCAGCAAAAATCCTAAAGCAATGGTAAATCCGGGAATAAAATAATTGGCAGCCACAGCTACTGACAACGCTGTAAAAAATACCACCAAAAAAGCAAAACTGCCGATAATACGCCACCACCTTCTCATCTCCTTGAAGGAAATAGCCCAGGAAGCTTCAAAAAGTAAAGGGGGTAAAAATATAAAGAAAATAAGATCCGGATCTACCTTTACAACGGGAAGTCCCGGTACAAAGCTTACCAGAAGACCGAAGACAACCAGCAGAATCGGGTAAGCGATTTTCAGCTTGGTGGCCCACATATTCAGCAATACGATAGCGGCTATCATGGCCAGAAAAAAAGGTAAAATAGTATGCATTGAAATATTGTGTTTTTATCAGTTTCTCATTTCAATTTTCAATCTTAATGAGCAAGTTTTTTACAAATATACAGTCAATTATCTTTTCTTGTATTCATTTTTCCGACCCTATATGAACTTAATTTAAAATAATCACAAAACCTTGTATCATCCCTCTTACAGCTGTAATTTATTAACAAATAATAAAACTTTTTATTTAAAATTTAATTAAACACGTCAAGTTTCGTCGCCTCTGATCTATACTTTTGCATTATAACAATATACATCATGGACAAAGTAACTACAGAGAGAATCAACAAGCTCCACCCTTCCGTAAGAGATGAAGTAAAACAAATCATTAAAGAATGCGATGAAGCCCTTACCGGAAGAGCAAAAATCAGAATTACACAAGGCCTGAGATCTTTTGAAGAGCAGGAAAAACTATATGCCATCGGAAGAATTACGGCAGGCAAAAAGGTTACCAATGCCAAAGCGGGACAGAGCATTCACAACTATGGACTTGCTGTGGATATCTGCCTGATGATCGATGGAAAAACAGCAAGCTGGGATACGGCAAAAGACTGGGATAATGATCAGGTAGCCGACTGGTATGAGTGCGTCAAGATTTTTGCCAGACACGGCTGGGACTGGGGCGGGAACTGGAAGACCTTCAAAGACCTTCCTCACTTCGAAAAAAAGAATATCCAGACTAAAAAAGGCCTTGTGAAAACGAGTTGGCGAACGCTATCAAAGATGCCGAGGGATAAGCAGAATTATATTCTATTTTAATTCCCTTTTATTTGAAAATAATTATAATACGACAAGTTCTGTCGCTTCCCAGGCCTACCTTTGTTTTATAAGAAAAACGTTAGTAAACTGAGATCTCAATACTAAAACCAGCATCTGTTTTCAAGGGCAGAACGTTGGTTTTAGTTGTCTCAGGACCTTAGTTTATCTTTTAAAAACCAACAAAACATCACATGAAAAAGACAACCATTCTTTCTTTGGACGGGGGCGGAATAAGGGGCATTATTACCTGTATTATTCTCCGCTACATAGAAGAACAGCTTCAGTATCATGATAATCCGGGAGCCAAACTCGGTGATTATTTTGATCTGGTAGCCGGAAGCAGCACAGGAGGACTGATTGCTTCTATTATTCTATGTCCCGATGAACACCGAAAAGCGAAATATTCTATCCAGAAAGGGCTGGAATTATACGCTGAAAGGGGCGGCGACATCTTCCAGGTTTCTTTCTGGGAAAAGCTGGTCAATCCGTTTGGCCTTCTGAATGAAAAAATTCCCCAGGAATCACTTGAAAAAAACTTGAATGACTTTTTTGGACACTTAGAACTTAAAGAATTTATAAAACCATGCTTAATCACCAGTTATGATATAGAAAACAGAAGAGCCAAGCTTTTCAATTCGTGGGAAGCCAATCTGAGCACAGATAATTTTTATGTAAAGGATATCTGCAGAGCGACATCGGCAGCACCTACTTACTTCAGCCCGGTACAGATCAAATCTATGTACGGACAGATTTTCAGCCTGATAGACGGCGGTATGTTTGCCAACAATCCTACACTTTGTGCTTATGCGGAGGCAAGAAAAATCCCTTTTGCAGAAGTATTGAAAAATCATCAGAAGGCCAATCATCCCGGCGTGAACGATATGATCATTGTTTCTATCGGAACGGGGATTGAAGCGAGACCATATTCTTTTAAAAAGTTACAGAAGTCGGGAAAGATCGGCTGGGTAAATCCCATCATTGATATTCTGATGTCTGCGAATGCTGAAACGGTAGATTATCAGCTTTGTCAGATGTTCCAGACTTTAGGCCAACGGAATCAGAAAAATTATTACCGGTTGAATCCATCTTTAAAAAATGCATCTCCGGGCATGGACAATGTAAGAAGGTCCAATATTGAAAATCTGATCCAGGCGGGACTGAGCTATATTGATGATAACAGAGAAACACTGAATCAGATTGTACAGAAACTGATCAGAAATAAAATATAAGCCTTTAACCTTATAATGACTCAATATAAGCTTAAAAGATAATATTTAAAAAATATAAAAAGTTTTTAAAACACGTCAAGTTTTGTCGTCTTCTCCCACTACTTTTGAAGTATAAATAAAGACACAAAAAAACAATCATTAAAATTTTAAAAAGCCTTTGAATTCACCATTTATCAATGCTGGACAGCCAGAAATATGTTTAAAACATAACCTCAACCTTAAAACACAAAACATGGAAACACCAGATCACAATCCAGATATACTTTTCGATGAAGATCTCTATACTATTGAATGGAGCGACATCGAACATGCAGAGATGGACTATGAGAACTATCTCAACGACATTGAAAACTTTTTCAGGGAAGATTTCACAGATGGTCTTCCTGAAGAAAATATTTACTAAATACATTCTAACACAACAAGTTCTGACGCTGTCCGGAATTATCTTTGAAACACCAAATCAAGACACCCGACATCACCCCATCATCATTCAAAAACACCTTTGAATCCATCATTTCACAAAATGCCGGACAGCCGGAACTATGTCTGAAAATAAACAAAAAAACAATAAAAAATGAATCACAAAATGTAATGCACAAGTGGGCATCAATTCTACCACTTAAAAATTAAAACCATTTAAGAGCTTCTTTAAAAAGACTCTTCAAATTATAACACAACCGTTAACCAAATTAAAATCACACAATTATTATGAAAACAAAAGAAGACTTAAAGCTCTATTTCGAAAATGGAGATAAGCCTACACAGGAGCATTTTTGGGCCTGGCTGGATTCGTACTGGCATAAGGATGAAAAGATTTCGCCAGATTCTATTGATTCAGTGGAAAAGGTAATTCCACAAATTATTGATGACACACAGCTTGGACATTCATTATCTATTTCTATACCTAAAAATGTCAAAAAAATCAAACAGATGGCTTTTCAATATATGGGAATGAGCTATCAGATCATTGAAACAAATTTTAATGAAGGACTCGAGGAAATTGGAATAGGAGCATTTCAGGGTCAAAATATAAAAAAGATTAAAACTCCTTCAACATTAAAAAGTATCGGTGATTCTGCCTTTGGCGGGCTGGGAAACAGTATAAACGGGTCAGATTCCCTGGAAGAAATCATCCTTAATAATGGCTTAACAGTTATTGGCGCAAATGCATTTTACTGCCCAAAAGCAACCATTATTGAAGATTTATTCATTCCTAATTCAGTAAGATCTGTGGGGCAAAATGCATTTGCCATTCCTTCGCTCAAAACAGTTTCAGCACTAAGAGGGCTGGACCTGAGCAATGCCGGTATTCCGGAATCAGCTACAATAACATTCAGATTCGAAAACTAATGAAAACAAAAGAAGAACTAAGGCTGTACTTCGAGAACGGAGATAAGCCTACACAGGAGCATTTTTGGGCCTGGCTGGATTCGTACTGGCATAAGGATGAGAAAATAAGCAGCAATTCATTGAATTTAATCTCTTATGAAGATTTTGCTTACTCAAATACAGATAATACAGAAATTATTGGAATTGGGAAAAAAATTAAATTTCCTGAAGGCGCTAAAATCATCGGAGGCTTTACATATGCCGCTGCATCGAAAAATCATATTTCTGAGGTAAGATTCCCCGGCACTTTAGAAAGGTTAAAATCTTTAGCTTTTGCCCACCAGCACCTTAGAGGTACCTTGAAAATTCCGGGATCTTGTAAGGTTATTGAGGCCAACGCTTTTCTTTCCTCAAATGATTACCTGTCCGAATTAATTCTGGAAAACGGAATAGAAGAAATTGGAGGTAACGCATTTCAGCTTGCCGGAAGTAAAAATTTAACTCAATTACACATTCCTAAATCAGTGAAATCTGTAGGACAAAATGCATTCAATATTCCAGCTCTTAAAACCGTAACAGCACTCAACGGACTGGACTTAAGCAATGCCGGTATTCCGGAAACAGCTAAAATAATGCGCTATTTCGATTTTACACCAGCAACATGAAAACAAAACAAGAATTAAGGCTCTACTTCGAAAACGGAGACAAGCCTACACAGGAACAGTTCTGGGAATGGCAAGACTCTTACTGGCACAAAGACGAGAAGATAGAAATGACCAAAATTGCGGGTCTGGAAAATGGTCTTCCCCGTCTCAATGACTTTTACGCAGATACAGATGAAAAGGGAAATGCCTCTCTGGCTTACTTACAGGTCAGAAGGATATTTATAAAACCAGGAACACTGCATATTCCCGATATGTTTGCAACTGGGATAGGCATATCCGAATTAACTCTTGCCAGCAGTTTACTCACCATCGGAACTGATGCTTTCCGCAGTAATGCACTAAAAACCATAACGATCCCGGAAAATGTATCAATCATTGGAGCAGGTGCTTTTGCATACAATCTGCTGACCTCCGTAGTCCTTCCTGAAAGCGTAAAGGAAATTAAGGATTCTGCTTTTATCTATAACAGCATTAATGCATTATACATTCCGCCAAGTGTCTTAAAGATCGGACCCAATGCATTCAACTTCAATCCGAATATCTCAACAGTAAGGCTGGAAAGACATACAGAATACTATCCCGACTCATTCGATCCTAAAACAAGGGTTGCTGGCGGAACTCTGGTGAGCGACATGTAATTAAAATAAAGAAAAATAGAACAAAATGAAATCAAAACAAGAAATAAAACAATTCTTCGAAAACGGAGATATTCCCAACCAGGAACAGTTCTGGGAGTGGCAGGAATCTTACTGGCACAAAGATGAAAAAATTCCATCAGAAAAATTAGAATATGATTTTTCAAAGAAGGCAGATCTTGTAAGCGGTAAAGTTCCCGCATCACAATTACCCAGTTATGTAGATGACGTACTGGAATTTCCATCATTATCCAATCTGCCACAGCAGGGTGAATCGGGCAAAATTTATATTACTGCAGACACCAATAAACTGTACAGATGGACCGGTACGAGATACGTGGATATTACTCAGGGAGATGTAGGAAGCCTTCAGACTGTAACAGACAGGGGAAATGAAACCAACAAAAACATCAAAGTACAGGGAATAAGTTATGGCGGCTCTTCTCAGCTGGACAATATCATCATAGGTGAAGAGACGGATGACTTAAGCAGCCAGGCCAATTACACAATCTCGATTGGTAATAAATCAAAGACTTTTGGTAATGACAATGTATCAATTGGACACAGGTCGGGCAATACAGATTTCGGTACTTTAGGAAATACTGTCATTGGTAACTTCAGTTTGGAAGATGGGTTTAGTTCGAATGAAAATACGGTGGTAGGATACTCCAGTTTCAACAATGGTAAAGGTTCACAGGGCAATAC
The DNA here is from genome assembly GCF_000737715.1 of Chryseobacterium sp. JM1. GTDB lineage: Bacteria > Bacteroidota > Bacteroidia > Flavobacteriales > Weeksellaceae > Chryseobacterium. The sequence goes on from NZ_JPRN01000002.1 coordinate 236,496, forward strand.
CATACTTGGAGCCTATGCCGGAAACTCAGGAGGAGGTGATAACAGCCAGAATATTATTTTGGGTTATAGAGGAGGAACTGCTCTTGGTACCGGTTCTGCAAATAATGTCATTATCGGCGGGGATTCTAATTTTAATAATTTCCCAATTAAAAACAAACTCTATATTCAAAATTTTAATGGTGGCAGAAGTGCATCAATATCTAATGCATTAATCTCCGGGGACTTTGTAGACAAATACGTCAATATCAATGGTAAGTTTTCAGTAACTCCTGGTAAAATTCCTTCCGCAGACAGCAGCTATACCAAAAATATTGTAGCTAATCCAGACGGAACTTTCGGATGGGAAGATAAAACTGACGCAATACCACTTTCCGGTACCGTTGACGCAAGACCCTTAACAGGCTCTATCCAATATAAAGGCAGCGATACAACAGGTTATAATTCCTTCGGCTTCTATAGCAAACTTCCCAATAATGAGAAATCTGGGTTTGATATTCAGGATGATGGTACCCTAACCCCACTTATGTACTGGATGGGAGGTGACAATGTAGTATCCACATTAAGTGTTTATCATAGTGATGTCACGATAGGATCCAGTAATCCGGCTTTCTCAGGCTTACGGGGAACAAGTTACTATGGCGACTATTATGTAGATGAAAGTTATATCCAAAAGCAATACGCAGATAAGCAACATTCTTATACTACAAAAGAAGAAAAAACCGGCGGAAAGTGGATCAATGGTAAACCCGTTTACAAAAAAACAGTGGTTTTCAATCAGATTCCAAGAACAGGTTTAGTTGAATTCAAAACCGAGTTTCCGGATATTGAAACCATTATTTCCAACGAGATGTTTACAGAATGGTATGCAATAGATGCTGCATTTGCAGGCAACCAATGGCGAACCAAAGCTTACATCACTATAGAAAGAAAGCTGGCCACCATTGAACTTGTGGGTGTCTCTGATTACGACTACTCCGTCATCAACTCATTTACCCTGACTCTTGAATACACCAAAAAATAAATCAATAATCAATACAAAATATTAAAATGGCAACAGAAAACACAACAAACAACACATCACAAACTCTTTTCAGATTTGTAAGTTTAAGAAACCCACAACTGACTGAAACTAAAAAGCAAAATTTAGGTTTCATTCAAAGACCTGCCGGCCTTTTAGGCTCCTTTGATGCAGCCGTGGACCCAAATGCTACAGCTTTGGAAAAATTCAAGGCTCTGGAACGCGCCGTAAAGACTTTTGATCCAGCCGGATATGAAAGTGAACTTCAGATCGAAGAAGGCAGTCTTGCCGAAGCTTTGAAAATAGGAAGAAAAATTGCGAAAAAAGAAAAGCTCTCTACCACCGACGAAAATGCGGCAAAAAGTCTGTATAACAGCTCTTCTATTCAGAATAAACTGGGACAGGTATGGGATAATTTAATTTATCAGACTGTCACACAGGATAATTTTTATGTAAAAGAAGCACTGGTGCATATTCTAAAGACTCTGCATTTCGGATATGTATGTGATCTGCCTGTAACGCCGGAGCTTATAAAAATCAACGGGGCTGATTTAAAAACTAAAGCTTTGGAAGCTAAAGTTGTACTTCCACTCAAACTTTTCGGTGATGGATATGAAGGAGAGACTTCACCAGCAAACCCAGGTGGCAATGCCTTCCAGGTAAATGTTTCAGAGATCGGAAGCGGAGTAATTAATGGCACCCCTATTCCTGCAGCTATTCAACAACAGTTAAAGACTGAAGGAAAAAGAATCTCAGAACTTTCGGTTCTTAGTGATGAAAAAGAAAGCCTTGCCCAATTAAAGACTGAGCTTGAAAAAATTCAAAAAACGTTCTTCAATCTAAGAGCAAAAGCATATGATGCTTCTTACAGACAATATTTGGAAACAAATCAATCTGCTATCAATGAGTATAATGCAATGCTTGAAAAAATCAATGCCCAAATTGACAAAGGCGGTTTATCTCAGGAAGAGATTGATGCCCTGTATGCAGCATTGGAGAGACTGAATGTTGCTCCATTCAAATTCGAATATAAAAATGAGCTTAATTTTGCTGATCTTAAAGCTAAACTGTCTGAGGATCTCTTCAAAGTATTTGTTGAACAGTTTACCCTTGTAAATGATGGCAAGCCGCTGGAAACAGACCTTGATTTTTCATTAATCGAAATGGTATCTGACAAGAAAATTCTTATCAATAAAGTTCCGGCTGTTATTACGGATGAGTATGATACATTCGTAGAGGTATTTGAGAAGCTGGATGAAGATGTGAGCTCAAGAACTCATGATCTTTTTGCCAAATCTCCTCTTAACGAGCAAAGATATGCAAGCATTGGAGGTGTTTTGCTTCCTGTAGGCAATACAGCCAAAATAGATATTTCAGGCACTTATTACCTGAGTTACACCAGTTCAACCAACGGGTTTAGAAGAAACTATGTATCATTCTATTACAATACAGACAGTACTGCTTTAGGGCTGCTTTCTGCCGAAGTTGAACTTTCAGGAACAGGAACTCAGCAACAGACTATTCCGGCAACTGAAGTAGTAGACGGAAAGGTAGCTTTCCCATTGATATACATCACTTTGAGAAGTATTTCAAAAGCAAAGATCAAACTGTATTTCAAAAATGGCGAATATACGGTTGTAGAGCACGACCTGTCTTTTAATGAAGTGTACACCGGAAAGTTCTCATTCAAAACTAAAGATGACGGTGGAACCCCGGGAGAAGGCGGAGGCACCGTTACACCAGGAACATTTGTTCCTAAGCATTTTGGAGTAAAAAGATTGGGAGTTGCCGACTATTTGAAAGTAGTTCAATCTACACAGGCCTATGTTCCGGGAGAGGTTACTCATATCGAAAACGTAATGGCCAAAGAATTTAAGCAGAAATCTACAAGAAGATTAAGAAGAAGCGAAATTCAAACAACAACATCAAAATCTACAGAAAGAGAAACATTAAGCGACACAACGACCACGACCAGAAATGATATGCAGTCTGAAGTAGCCAATGTTATACAACAGGATGTAAGTACTGAAGCGCATTTCAGATATGGAGGTCTCGGAAAAACTTATGAAGTGGGAGGCAGTTTTGCCGCACATAATTCTAAAGAAAACAGTACCAGACAGGCTGTAGAAAAATCTCAGGAAATTACGGCAAAAGCTACGGAAAGAATTCTTACAAAAGTAGCTGAGGAAAGAATAGAAAAAATCATTGAGGAATTTGAAGAAAACAATGCTCACGGATTTGACAACAGAGAAGGAAACAAGCATGTAGTAGGCGTATACAGATGGGTTGACAAAAAAATGAAGAACCAGATCTTTAACTACGGCAAACGTTCCATGTTTGAATTCATGATCCCTGAACCTGCAAGACTTCACAATCTGGCAACACCTTCCGCTAATGTTGATATTTTAAAAGCTCCTGTTGACCCTAGAAAAGCAGAAGGAGAATGGAAAATGGAAACATCAAAAGCAGCCACGAAAGAACAGCTTCAATACTGGTCACAGATCTATGGAGTAACGTTAACAACTCTTCCTCAGGCCAATATTACTGAAGACCAATTCCACGATGACAGCTCAGGAGCTTCAGACTGGGAAATGAGAAATATCGACATTTCTGTTCCTCAAAATTATAAATGTACAAACTACAATGTCCATTATTCTTATAAAGAAAAACGTAAAAAAGGAAAGATCAGAATCAATAATAGCGGCGATCTTACGAACCATGAAGGAGATCTTGGATTCCCTGCCAATGCTACTGTGAAATTCACCCTTACATTCCATATTTACTATATGGACCTTGTTTCCCTTAAAGTAACAAAATACTGTACCCTTTCTGAGGAATTTATGGAAGGCTGGAGAAAAGAAAACTTTGACGCCATCATTAAAGCTTATGAAGAAGCCTATGCAAACTTCCTTGCCAAACAGAAAGAACTTGAAGAAAAAGCTAAAGAAGCAGCCGAAGCAGCCAAAGAGAAAAAAGACAGCCTTGGAAACTTCTACCGTGATATGGAAGCTGTAATCCTTAAACATAACTGTATTGCTTATCTATTGCAGGATTATCTTGCTTTGGGAAAAGAGTTCACTTCCGGAACACAGATGAGTAACTTCAAAGTAATCCTTGGTGAAGAGCTTGAGCAGTACACCGCATTGGCCAAGTTTATGGAACAGGCATTTGAATGGAACATTATGGACTATACATTCTACCCTTACTATTGGGCTTCAAGCCAGAGATGGCAGGAAATGTATCTTTCACAGAATACAGATCCTTTATTCCGAAGCTTTTTACAGGCAGGTATGGCCAGAGTAATTGTAACCGTAAAACCAGGATTTGAAGATGCAGTTCAGTTCTTTATGTCTACAGGAAAAATCTGGAACGGAGGTGAAGTCCCTGTAATTGGAGATCCTATGTATCTGAGTATTGTAGATGAAATGCGTGAGCCGGTAGGTGTAAAACAAGGAAAGCCATGGATCACTACCCTTCCTACCTCACTAAATATTTTACAGGAAGGTTCCGCGGGGTTACGTACTCTTAATGCCCTTCCATTTACTAAGGAAAATCCTGAAGAATTTGAAGTTCCTTCAGATGTCGTTACGGAAGATACAGATTTTGTAAAGAATGACAACCTTCTTGGGGTTAAGGAAACAGGAACCTCTTCTGAGAAAGTAATTTCCGGAGACTGGAAATAAAGTTCATCACAATTAATTAAAAAAAACAATAATATGTCCAATATAGGAAAAATTATTAGGGTAAATGCATTACCTCCTGAAGGAGAAAGAGAAACCAATGTAATTTACCAAGTAGCTGCACCAGGTGCAGCTACTTATACAGACTACGCCATTGATGAAAATGGTGATATGAAAAACCCTGCTACAGGCCTTTCCACTGAAGATCTTAAGGATAATATCATCAAAATTTCTGATCCTGATCTTCAGGCAGAAGGAATTTTTACTCAGGCGCAGTTTAACAAAAGCACTTTAACAGATCTTGATCATAAACTCAACGCTCCTGTAACGGATGGAAATACCCAGAACTTTTCAAAAGTTGTCGGTATAGACGGCAATGGCAATACAGCAAAACTACCCGCTGGAGATTTAGGAAAAAACATGATGAATACAGACCTGTCAAGTACCTCCGCCAGAAATCATACGGTCAATGCTCCATTTACAATTAATACGCTGGGAAATCCTTATACCGTATCGGGCTTGCCAAACAAAAATACGGACATCGGCAATTTCCAGAAAATTGTAGTACAGAATACCAGTGGTTTAAATGCTGTCGTAGACAGCAAAAGCTTTTTAGTTGATATGCCCAATCAAATGACAGAAGCAGAAAAAACAGCATGGAAAACCAAAATGAACGGCGGCTGGACTACCGCAAGTATGAGTGTAGGATTGATTTCCCCAACCGTGGTAAATGTTAATAATAATAACAACACGTGGATATTACTTAAGGGGGCAAATCTTAATATTAATCCTACGAGTTTCTCTGTTGAAATCATGGCCAATGATGGCAATACACCCATCGCGCTCGTGCCCAATTCCCAGGTACAGCTTTCTGCCAATGGCACTGACCTTATTTTCTATTTTAATTTCCACGTTTTACCTATAGGAAGTTATAAAATAAAAATATGGAATGGTGTTGCCAATTACGTGACCGGAAAAACAGTAACAGTAACCAATAATATGCAAATGGTTAATACCGGCGCATTGACCTGGGATCTTAAAACATTCAACAATAATGCTTCCACTGAAAACTTTGGAAGTGGAGGTTCAGCACAGGTGAGTACAGACTCTTCAATTGAAGCCTTAGCCAATAACTATAATATGATTGCTTCATTAAAAAGTTCTGAGCTGATTCCTGCCAATAAAGATTTCTATCTGCAGTTTCAAATTGAAAACATTGCCAATTCCAATGCTAGTCCTGATGTATCCGGAGGAAGTATATACGCTGGTCTGACTTTGAGTTCAAACTCCAACCAACTGATTAGCAATTCGTTTGCGTTTATGAGATTTCATAATTTCTCCCGTTGGCAGGCAAGCAATGGAGACCATGGTCCCGCCATGCAGATTTACCAGAGAGCTTCACTTTTGAGTGGCGTGAATTTTCCTTCATTTTCTACAACAGGAAGTAAATCTTACGATTTTATCCTTCAGAGAGTAGGCTCGCTATACACATTCATTGTCATAGACAACAGTTCCAATGCTCTATACACACAGACATTTGACGGTTCTACCGATGCATTAAGTCTGAGTTTACAGATCCAGAACAGATTGAAACTCCACAAATGCAGCATTAATATCATCAACTGTTATTTAACTAATTAACTCTTCTGTGTAGGAGAAAGCAATTAGTGAAATTGGGCAGAATTTAAACATTCTGCCCTTTTTTAATCTCTAAAAAAATATGAAAAATGAAAAATACAGAATATAAAGGTGTTTTTGACATAGGAGAAGAAGTTCTGTCGATGGACAATAAATTTGTTCTTCCCACATTCCCTTCCTTAAAAAATCCATTTACAGTTGGAGAAAATATGAGAGGAATGAATAATCTAAGCCCGCTGGCAACTGTAAAACTTTTCAACCAGACTGCAGAAGATATTCAAAAAAAATATTATCCGAATGGAGACATTTCCGGCAATGGAAACATAAATGTCATTGAAGAAGTTAACCTTACTGTTAAAAACAAATATAAGTTTAACACTTACAATTATTATTTTGACAACAACAGAAATTCCAGTTACGGAGATGAGGGTGATTTATTGGCTTTTAAATTATTATTATTTGTTTCGAATGACGGAAATAAAGTAAAGGAGTGTTACGAAGTTGTCCAACCTAAAGCTGATGAAGTAATTCTATTCCTGGAAAGCGATTCTGGTGAGTTGAGCAACGATGTTTTATATGGAAAAATGTCTGAAGAAGTCCGTAAGCAGTTTACTGATGAAAAAGGCAACCTTAAAAGCAATCTTTTTGACAATGAGATTATGAAAGCTGTACTGAAAAATACAGATAATATTAATCAGCAAATTGTTGAAGAACTTATGAAAAAAGGCTATGTGGAGCAAAGTAAAATAAAAAAAGGCTTTTTTACAGTTCTTAAATACGTAATGATAGGAATCTCTGCTCCCACCAAGGCAATAGGATGGATCTTAAAAAAGATTGGAGAGGGATTAGAATTTTTAAAAATTCCTGATACATTTTGGGATACTGAGATTGAAGGGTATCTTTTCCAAAAAGAAAATCTAATACAAATTCTTACAATTTCTCCGGAAAAATTAAAGTTCATAAAAGATCTGTTTAATGATAAAAAAGGAATTGATTTTTCAGATTTTACCCCGAAATTTTTAGATGATATTATTTTATCTCAATTGAATTTAGTAGAAGCATTTATAGAAAACTATAACAGTTATATAAAAGAGAAAATAGAATTTTTCTTTAAACCATTTAATCCCGGTATTAACGAAATTAAAAATAATTTAACTGAAGATATCGCTTTGTTATCTGGCATCTGGAATGGACTTGTGGACTTTGTTGTATCAATATTTAAATTTTTTGGAAGTTTGCTTGAGGCCCCATTTGATATCAGTAAAGATTTTCAACATACTTTAGAGATGATTGATAATTTTTGGGATATGCTTGATATTACTTTTTTTGAAAATCTATGGGAAGCCATAAAAGAAGGGGTAAAAAATATTAAAGATTATCTAAGCAGTAAAGATAATGAAGAGTTCAATTGGGTAAGAATCAATTATGCAGCAGGTTTTACAATTTCATTTATTGGTACATTCTTTATTCCCATAGCGGATATTGCGAAAGTAGCTGAAGTAGGAAAGATGGGTGAACTTTTAGCTAAAATTAATTCTGAAATAGGTAAAACAATTTCCCAAACTGCTAAATTTGTAAAAATACAAACTGCTGAAGCTTATCAAAAAGTAAGCAAAGCATTAGAAGATTTAGTGCTCTTGTTCAAAGAAGGAGGAAAGAAATTACATGATTTTGTCAATAATCTCTGGAAAAAAATTGCAGATTGGTTTTTAAGTAATAAAAAGCTGCTTCTGTATGAAGGAGCAGGCAGTGAGATTAGGAGTATTTTAGTAAAAGTGGTGGATATAGCCTCTGATATAGCTCCTGCTGAAATTCTTGAATACGAAAAGAAAATCTTTGAATTCGCAGATGAATATGCAGGAATTAAGAAAGCCACAGGAGAAATGATTGAAGGCATTACCAGTGGGAAACGTAAAGAAGTAGATTTGACTTCTCATTCTGAACATTTACCAGGGTCAATAGTTACACATAACCATCCCCTTGGCAGTAGTTTAAGTACTGGAGATATTAGAGCATTCTTATTTAATCAGATAAAAGAACTTAGAGCTATAGCAGCAACTGACAAAAGTGTATTTGTATTAAGATATATAGGAGAACCATTAACAACAACAGAGATCAGGCTTCTTATAAAGGAAATAGTAAAAGCCAAAAATGAGAAAAAAATGTTTTCGGCAACTCTTTTTGATAATTCTTTAGAAGTGGCAGACCTTTATATAGAGCAACTTATGAAATTAAAAAACAGGGTTGAATATATTCATTATAAAAAATTATAAAATGATTACAAAAAAAAACTATGAAGTGTTATATTATGTAACACCGAAACAATACAGAGCGACTGCATTAGATCAGCAAGAGTACGATCCCAAAGCGATGGAGAATTTAGATAAAGAAGAGGCATTGGAAGAATTATTATTAAAATGCGCTCTCTCTGAATTAATTTCTACTTTAATAATAATTTTCAAGGAAAAGTATGCAAATCCTTTACCTATATGGACAGGAATTGTTGACTATGAGATAAACACAAAAAAAGAGAATTCTAAAAGAAAAGATATTAAAAAAATACAATTCGAATTTAAATATGGTGTAAAAACTGACTTCGGAGCAAATACTGAATATTTAGACAACCTATTTATGGAATTCTCAAGTCCTTCTCAGGCTTTTAAAGATATTGTAAAAAATAATCTACAGGGGAAAACATTTACAGAAAATGAACACAATAACAAAACTACTTTTGTTATTTCCAATAGTCCTATTTCAAAAATAGAAGTTACACCCTCTACATTTCACCTATTCATCAATAAGAGTTCTTTCATAGATTACGGGCAATAAATTTCCACAAAAAATAAAACACGACACGTTTTGTCGCATTAAGCCTATATATTTGTCTTATAAAATTTCACCATGAAACGCAGCTTGCTGCCGCATAAATTATAGACGAATGAAAAAAGATTTTTATCTGACAAGATATGCCTTAATTATCAAAAGATTAGAAAGTTCTCCGGCTACTTATTCCCAGCTGGAGGACTATCTTCTTAACTCTTTCGAATTTCAGGATGCAGGGATCAAGAGCTACTCGATCCGTACATTGCAAAGGGATATCCGGGAGATTTCCGATCTTTTTAATCTTTCCATTCACAACAAAAAGAAGGGCGACAATCGTTATTATATTGAAAGCCGTCCCATCATGGAAGTGGATGAATACAACCAGAAATTATTGGAATCTTTTCAGGTAAGCAACGCATTAAATCTTCATCCGGATTTTTCAGACTTTATCTTTTTTGAAAGCAGAAAACCCACCGGAATAGAGCACTTCTATGATCTTTTCTTCGCCATCCGTAATAAAAGAGTCGTAAGCTTTGAACATTACAACTACAAAAACAAAATAATGACTTCCCGGAAGGTTCATCCCCTGGCTTTAAAGGAATCCAAGGACAGATGGTACCTCATCGCCATTGATACCAAAGACAAGGTCCTGAAATCTTTTGGTTTGGACAGAGTGAATTACCTGGACGTGAGCGACAATAAATTCCGCGAAAAATATAATTACAATTTCAGGGAACATTTCAAAAATGCTTTCGGCGTGATGAATCTGGCAGAACAGAATCCTGAGAAGATTGTGATGAAATGCAGCAGACATCAGGGAGAATACATCAGAAGTTTCCCGCTTCACCAGTCTCAAACAGAAACTAAAGAAACTCCCGAAGAGATCTATTTTGAGTTCTTCCTCCACCCTACTTACGATTTTATGCAGGAGATTCTTTCATATGGAAAAGAAGTCACCGTTCTGGAACCTAAAGGTTTAGTTGATGACATCCGCACCCATCTCCAGGAGTCCCTGAACCGTTATTTTGAAAGCTGATACACAAGAATAAAAAGCTCATTTATTTTGATTATATTTACATAAATATACTCTTTTGAAAGCTTTATTTCTCTATCTGTTTTGCCTTATTTCTTCATTTTGCTTTTCACAGCAGAAGGAAGAATTCCGGAATGTAAAAAGTTTTTACAACCAACACCGGAGTATGCTGAATACTGAGTTTAAAAAGAAATTTGATCTGGAACGGGACTCCTACATGAAAGCCAATATAAAAATTGACTTTGTCCTTTTCATGAAAAAGATGGACAGCATTGAAAATGTAGCAATGATTGGTGCTTTACTAAAAGTGAGAAACCTCGAAGATCTTCAGTCATTAAAAAATCCAAAAGGCATATCAGGAAATCATACCGAGAAACCCGGTGTTTTTGAAAAACCAGCCGATTATCCCGGGGGCTTTGGTACGCTGAGACAGGAAGTGGCCAATCTTTTTTACACGCCGGCTGTTTATACCGAAGCCAAAACCGTAAAAACAGATGTAGCTTTTATCGTAGAGAAAGACGGAACTATTAGCAATGTCCATGCAAAAGGGGATAATTTCACATTCAACCGGCAGGCTGAGATTGCACTGTATTCCATTTCAGAGAAATTCTCACCTGCGGTTATCAAAGGAGATCCGGTAAGATATCATCTGAGACTTCCTTTAACTTTAACGATTGAAGATTAATGTTTACCGACGAATATTACATGAAAATGGCTCTGCAGGAAGCAGAAGCCGCATTAGAAAAAGATGAGGTTCCTATCGGATGTATCGTAGTTTCTAATAACCGCATCATTGCAAGAGCCCATAACCTTACAGAAACACTGAATGATGTGACGGCCCACGCAGAAATGCAGGCGATCACCTCAGCTGCCAATTTTCTGGGTGGCAAATACCTGATCAACTGTACGCTTTATGTGACACTGGAACCATGCGTGATGTGCTCAGGAGCACTTTCCTGGTCGCAGATTTCCAAAGTTGTGATCGGCGCAAGAGATGAACAGAGAGGATTTATCAACAAACACCTTTCTCTGCATCCAAAAACAGAAATCGTCACCGGCATTATGGAACATGAATGCTCAACGATCGTTAAGGAATTCTTTAAAAGTAAAAGATAATTAACTCCTGGAAGAATTACCGGATTCGAGATGCGGACTTTGGGTCTGATAACTGAAATCTCATATTTACCCAAAAGATTCACTTTTCACTTGCGTAGCAAAATTCACCATTGACGATCTTAAATATGATGTCTGCCATCTGAAATCTATTCTGCGTCTTCTATAGCCGCATGGAAAAGAGGTTGTAAAGCATTCATCTTTCTCCAGTTCAATTTTTTGGTCTTTATCATGTATTTTCCAAAATTGAGCGTAAGAAGGCTGTCTTTTTTCTGATACAAATAATTAACCTTTGTCTTTCTATTTTTGTAATCTTCGATAATAATTTGATTCTTTGAGCCCTGCAGATAATGAAAATCCACCATCTTTTCATTTTTGTCCATTAGGATAAGATAACTGTTCCGATGAAAGAAAACATATTGAATATCCGAATCGGTATCTAAATTTTTAAAAGCACCATGAAGAAAAGGTCTGTCTGCTGTATCATCATTAAAATTCCCGGAATCAATGAATGGAAATATGATGACAGCCAGTGAAAGTCCTACAAAAGCTGTCCTGAAAAACACCCAGACAGGCTGAAACTTTGGATTGATTTCTCTTTTTTCTTCCGGCTTAACTTCCTGTTTTAAAATCAAAAAACGGTATAGTGGAATCCAATCATCTTTTAATGCAAAAACAGCCATAAAAAGTAAAATCAGAGAAAAGAATTTAACCGAGATATCAAATCCGATATTGATGAGAAAAATATTAATCAGGATACCAATGGAAATCAACAGTCCGAGCACACGTGTTTTACGGAAAAGAATCAGGAGCGCGGTCAAAATCTCCAAAATTCCGGCAGATACGGAATACAGCCGGGAAGTTCCCATCGTACTCCAAAAAAGAATATCTCTGTCCAGATTTCCGAAGCGTGAGTACAAAATATTAGGTTCAGGAAGGTAGAACTGGGCTTTAAAAATTTTATCAAAACCATATTTCATCAGAACTACAGCCAGGTATAAAACTATGATTTCTTTAGACAAATCAAGAATTCTCTGCTGGTATTTCTTTTTGATCATCACAACAGCCAGACCTGATACAGTCGCAAGAATCATGACCAATGCAAACATAGAACTGCTATCCGAAGAAAAATCTATTCTTGACTGATTGATCTTAAAAATATTTTTCACGATCAACTCTGTGAGGTCACCCCATAAAAACAGTGACCAACTTTGCTGAAAATCACCCAGAAAAGTTAATGGAAAGAAAAGTACAAACAGCAGAAAAAATATTCCTGTTCCTGGAAGAAATTTACTTCTCATTTTTCTTCTTATTCTTTTTCCAGCTGTAAAATCCTGAAGCTCCGGAAAACATTAGTATGCCTAAAAGGAGACCTCTGGGTATTTTTTCTGATTTTTCTTTATTTGGTTTAGCTTCTTTTACAGGTTTGACTTGTTTATAGGAGTTATTTTTTTGATCATATTCTACAAAGACAACGCTGTCCATATCATTGACGAAGTAATAATCTCTCTTCAAAACACTTTTTACACTGTCAATATTCTTTCTGGAGAAAAGGGCATGATTTCTTACTATTTCCCTTCCCGGTTCCCATACTTTTTTAGTCCCGTCCGGAACTATTTTTCGTGCAGAACTGGTCACCAAAACACTTTCTTCATCGTTAAGAATGATCACGGAATCCAGCCTGGCATCTCTTACGTATCTTTTTGGAACAATACCAAGGTTTGATGCATTGGCATCGAAAAGATCTTCAGAAACAGCGGTATTGAAATCTGCTGAATTCCCGCTATGACTTTTGAAAGCGATCAGTTTAGTTTGCGAAAAAAGAAAATTGTTGATGCTTAGAGCAAAGAGAATATAAATTGTTTTCATGGAAGTATTTGCAGATTTGATAGCGTATTCCACGAAAGGTTAAATCATTATTTATTTTTAAAGACAGAATACATCATCACATCAAAGTATTCATCATCTTTCTTGAGATGCTGTTTCAGCAGTGCTTCTTCTTCCATCCCGGCTTTTTCCATGATTCTTCCGGAAGCAGGATTATGCAGAAAATAGGTCGCGTAGATTTTATTAACTTCAAGCTCACGGAATCCAAAATCAATCAGAGCGATAGCCGCTTCTGTGATGTATCCTTTGTTCCAGAACGGTTTTCCCATCCAGTAGCCCAGTTCGGCTTTATCATCATCTCTGTCGTGAAGTCCGATAGCTCCTATAATTTGTCCTTCTTTATTGCGGACAGCAAAAGTATACCCTGTATTGTTTTCAAAGGCTTCCTTAGAGATTTTTATCCAGAATGCCGCGTGTTCCAGCATATACGGATAAGGAATATTGGAAGTAAGATCTGAGAAAATTTTCTCCTGAAGATATACCTTCACCAGAGGAATATCCTCCTCCTTCAACTGTGAAAGAATCAGCCTCTCTGTTTCTATGACCGGAAGTTCTTCTAGTTTTCTCATAACCTATTTTTTTACAATATAACTGTATTTGCAAAGCCCGATTATCTCAAAATCAGTTTCATCCTAAACCTTACTGCTATAAATCTTTTCCTAAGAAATAAAGACCTTTCAGCGTATGCAATCTGTCCATCACATGGATTTTTTCTGTCAATGGCTTATACACATGGGAAACCCCACCTGTAGCGACTACAAAACAATCATCATTCACCTCATCGTTGATACGGTCTATAAAACCTTCTACCATTCCCAAAAATCCGTAAACCATCCCGCTTTGCATACAGGTTACAGTATCCAGCCCAAGAACTGTTTTAGGCTTTTTCAGTTCGATGTCAGGAAGCTGCGCCGTCTGGCTGATCAGTGAGTTCAAAGAAGTTACGATTCCCGGAGCGATGATCACACCTAATGTTTCTCCTGTTTCCGTCACACAACTTGCGGTAAGAGCCGTTCCAAAATCAATAACGATTTTCTTACGGTTGGGATACAGATTGTGGGCAGCGACAAGGTTAGCATAAATATCGGTTCCCATCTGTTTGGATTTCGCCTGAACCCCGGAAGGTGTAGATCTGTCGACGATCACCGGTGAAATTTTATGGATCTTTTTAATGGCCGAGCTGATCACTTTGGTAAGCTGAGGGACCACAGATCCGATAATGACTTTACTGATCTCTTCCGGTTCTATTTTGTAGGTCTGATACAGCATCAGCATCTGAACATACAGTTCATCTACCGTTCTGTACGGCTTGGTATTGATCACCCATGAAATATCACAGTTGTCTCCATTGAAAAGTCCGAATCTGATATTGCTGTTCCCTACGTTGATTACGATTGAATTCATTTGATTTTTTAAGCTAGTCTGGGTTAAAAAACAGGTGTAAAAATAAGGCTTTATCCTCAAAAATAAGCAATATCGGTGTTATTTAGATGAATTCATGAATCTCTTTTGATGACAGGAATACGTTATCTGAATATTTTATTTCCATTATGTAAAATTTGAACCTGAGATTTAGAAAATTGAAAACAATTAATTACCTTTAAAACTCAAAATATTTTAAACCTCATCTTCCATGAAAAACCTGATCTTCTTATTTTTCTTTTGTATCGGCCTGAATACTTTTGCGCAGAGTGCATCTCAGGTAAACAGCGTATTTCAGAAAATAAAAGAAGGGGCAAAGATTGATAAGAATGACCGGGCTGTCTATGATCTTCTGGATGAATTTTACAACAAAAACCTTCAGTCCGAAAAAGATGAAATGACACCGGAAACAGTGGAGAGAATTGAAAAAATGGCCTCAAATCCAGATACAAAAAACCTTCATATCCTTATGCTTTTTCTGATGTATCAGCAACATATCAGCCGTACAGCAATGGTTGGAAAACCATCTGATACAGAATTCCAGATCGAAGCAATGACTTTGCTTGAAAAGGAAACAAAGGATGTGTACGGCAAAGTACCCGCGATCATTTACATCTACAAAGCTGAAGCACTGGACGGAGGCGGAAAGAAAAATGAAGCCAAAGCAACCGTTGATCAGGGATTAAAAGAATATCCTGATTCAGTTCCTTTAAAAGTATACAGCTACCTGAATACAAAAGATGCAGCCCTAAAAAACGATCTTGTAAAAAATCATTCCAATCACTGGATGGTGCAGCAGTTTGAGATAAAATAGGGAGATAGATTTCCAGATATGAGATGTCAGATCGTCAATGGTGAATTTTGCTTCGCAAGTGAATGGTGAAGCTTCCTAAGACGTCAGATTTCAGACCTGAAAACTAGAAGATTTCAATACAAATAAAAATCCCGCGGAAAAGTTCTGCGGGATTGGTTTTTAATTTTATGGATTTATTGTTTTACTTCAACAATATTATCATCCATATTGACATCTGCCAATCTCTGGCTGAAATCTATCCCTAAAACAGACAGCTGAGATTTTGTATAAGGAATCGTCAATGTATATTCTTTTTGGGTCCATGGCCAGTAAGGCATCGTCTTAAAGTCGCCATAGATATCTTTATCCTTCCATGTATGGGTCATATTCAAAGGAATCTGATAGGTAACCACTTTTTTATCTGTTGTCAGTACACTGAAATCCACAGGCATTGGAACCTGACCGTTATTAACAAGGGTAATGGTGGTAGATTTTGCATCGTACTTCACATCTTTAATCCCGTAATCAATGGTCTTTGTCGTGTTGATCCAATAGTTATGGAACCATTTCAGATCCATTCCTGATACTTTCTGAGCAATATGAAGGAAATCCCTGTCAGACGGATGTTTCATATGCCATTGGTCGTAATACTGCTTTAAGGTTTCTGCAAGTTTCTGCTCACCCATAATATAGCCCAGCTCTACAAGATACAGCTCCCCTTTTACGTAAGAAGCATACGTGTAAGCCGTTCCGTTATCGTGATGATCGCCTAACCATACGGCAGGCTCTTCAATTCCTTTTTTAATAAAATTCCTGTAAGCTTCCACGGTATGCACAAAAGGATTCGGAAGTTCTTCCGGGAATAACTGATGCATCACATAGCCTTCTGCATAGCTTGTAAACCCTTCATCCATCCATGGACGTACAGATTCGTTAGTCGCCAGCATCTGCTGATACCATGAGTGTGCGCCTTCGTGAGCCATCAAGCCCATCAGTCCTTTCATATCTTTAGCTTCTCCCAGGATCATGGTACACATTCCGTATTCCATACCGCCGTCACCACCTTGTATAAAAGCGTAGGTCGGGTATACATATTTTCCGAAGTGAGCATTCATCAGCTGGAAATATTTGGTCACATAAGGCTGAGCTTCTTCCCAAACCTTAGTTTTGTCATTCTGCTGATACACAAGGAATACTTTCGGTCCTTCAGGAACATCAAAACTTTTAATGATATAATCTCTGTCTGCACTCCATGCAAAGTCCAGGATATTATTGGCTTTCCATTTCCAGACTGCTTTTTTGCTTTTATCTGCTTTAATTTTTGCAGCGGCATCATATCCTTTTACGTCTGCCGGATTTTCAAGAATTCCTCCTGCTCCAATCACGTAATCTTTATTGATTTTAATGGTAACATCAAAATCCGAGAACGGCGCATGAAACTCTCTTCCGATATAATCAAAAGTGGCCCAACCGTCATAATCGTATTCTGCAATTTTAGGATACCACTGAGTCATGGTCATGTCGACTCCTTCTCTGTTGTTTCTTCCACTTCTTCTGATCTGCTGAGGGATTACAGCATCCCAATCCATGGTAAAAGTCGTGGTAGAATTAGGTTGGATAGGCTCTGCCAGATATACCTTCATAATGGTTTCCTGGACTTCAAATTTCAAATCTTTTCCGTTTTGCTTGATCCAGTGAATATTTTGAGCGCCTTCCTGATCTTTTGGAATAGAAGCCAGTCTCGAAATACCCTCTTTCTGCAGCCTGGAATCTCCGTTTTTCCCCTGACCGGCAATTCTCTGGTCCATCATCGAATTAGGCTTAAAAGCATTCCAGTACAGATGAAAATACACGACATTCAACTCATCCGGTGAGTTATTGGTATATTCTAAGGTTTGATTTCCCTGGTAGGTAAATTTTTCAGCATTAACATCAATATCCATCTTGTACTTCGCAGCCTGCTGATAATAAGCCCCCTGCTGAGCCTGAAATTGTGAAATGATAAACGCAAAAAGGATTGCAGCCGATTTTCTCATTTAAAATTTATTTTTTTTAAAGGTAGGTAATTTATGTAAAACCCTCAAATACGGAGGTATTTTAGGGCTTTTTGATCTGTTCTGGATTAGATGAGGTTTTATTCTGATGGTTAAGTTTGATTGTGCATATTTTTTTAAAACACAAATGGCACAAATTATTGCACAATTTTAAACACAAATAATTCGTGAAGATATTTTCTTGGAAGCCATATCAAGGTTTAGAAAGATGATATGACTTATTAGTGATATTCGTGAAAAACATTGGTGCCATTTGTGTTTAAAATTATGAATGAGTCAACATCTTCTTTATTAAAGTGATCTGTCCCAAATGATAGTAGCTATGCTCAATCATTCCGTCTATATTTCTTCTGTAGGTATCGTATTTCTGATCCACAAAAACCTCATCCAGTTTATCATCAGGGATTTGCTCTACCAATGAGGCAAACTTTTCTGAATCCGTCCAAAGTCTGTTCAACAAATCCTTCCACTGTTCTTCAGATTCAATGGGTGGAAGATCAAAACTGAACTGATCCTTTATTTCAAGATCACCTCCTTCCAGTACATTGAGAACTCCCGCTATATAATAATGAATATGAAAGGTGAGCATGGCAATGGTATTTAAAGAATCTATTTTGGTGACAGCCTGTTCCCAGGTTACGTCTGAAAGCTGATCTTTAAAATTTGTATTGGCGATCCACAGGCCATCCAGCAAGACTTCCCTGAATCTTTTTGCTAATTGTGAAGCTGAGCTCATTGTTTGACATTTTATGATTCTTAAAGATAATTATTTTTTCTTGAGCCATGCTACAGACTTATTTAACCACAAATGACATTCATGAAAAACATTTTCCTGTGAGCCATTTCAAGGTTTTGAACCTTGACATGGGTGATTCGTGATATTCGTGAAAAACATTCGTGGCATTCGTGTTTCAAAAAACAAAAAAACCTCAAGTGCAAAATACACCTGAGGTTGAAGTTATGATTTAAAATCAAATTATTTTTTAGCCGGAATTTCTTTTTTTCCGCTTTGTAAGATCTTTTCAAGGATTCTTAAAGTGATCAGATAGGTAGGTTTTACCCCTGTAAGACCTAGACCTCCTGAAGAAAGTGTACTTCCTGTTTCCAATGGATTATCCGAAGCATAATAAGCGTAACACACAAACAGATCCGGTGCAATATGATGTCTGATTTTGGAAGCTACCTGAATGGCTTTCTGATAATGCGCTCCTTCCATTTCAAGACCGATGGCTTTCCATGAAGTGTTCATAAAGTAAGAGAGGATATCTCTGTTCTGAAGCGATGTTCCTAATACGGTGATCATCGGACCTTCAAATGCTTTCAGCTCATCATCTTTGAAATCATCCAGTTTCAGGGCATTTTCAAATGGATAGTTGTCTGCCGTTCCTTCAAAGATATGAGAAGTAGGAATCATGATATCTCCTTTTCCTCCATCCAGAATTCCGGCTTTACCCATGATGGAAACAGATTTCACCTTCATCATATACACCTCTCCTTTGTGTTCGAAAGGTCTTAACAATTCATCCATTACCTCAAATGCCTGCTCTCCGAAAGCGTAGTCGAAAACCATGATCACATCGTCTCCTCCATATTTTATACCGCTGAATGGGGTGTTTTTAAGATCTGTCTTGCTTAAATCGATGATCTGAACGTCAATATTACTTCCGCTCTTATCATTAATATAAATCAAACCTTCTTCCAAAGCATATTTTGAAACTTTGTCGCGAAGTTCTTTTTTATCAGAGATATCTCCGTACAGTTTATAATCTACTTCTTTGTTGTCTTTTTTCTTTAAGGCATCATTTCCATACAGCATATTTTTCACGGAGTGCATGTTGGCTGAAATGATGTGAAGCGGACGCATGTGAAGATTGTTTTCAAATAAAACTTCTTTCACTTTGTTGGCCCATTTTTCACCGAAATAGTGGTGCCCTACTCTTTCCTTTAATATCGCACTGAAATGAATTTCTCTTTCTCTGGTCTGCTTTGCATCTTCAAGACTTACTTTTCCTAAGTTGTAGATGATTTTGAATAAACGGTCCGGATTTTCATCATCCCCGAAAGAGTTATAAGCGTTCAATGTCTCTTCAAAAGTTCTTCCTATTAAAGAAGACAAATGAATCAAAGCCACTTCTTTTTCTTTTCTGCTGAATTTCTTTTCCCCTTTTACTACTTCTTCGATGATTTTAAAAGCACGTGTCGGTTTCCAGTTTTCATCCTGAATGAAAGCCAGATTTCTCACTTTGTCTGCTTCTATAAATAAGAAGGTAAGGTGGGTAAGAATATCATAAATTTCCGAACGTCCCAAAAGAACTTCAATGTTCATCTGGTGCTCGTCTATCCTGTAACAGTTTCTTCTTCTCTTTTTAGGTACAATAGGTTCGAAACTTCCTTTATCAAAACCCTCATCCGATGTAAGATGAATAAAAGCACATTCTTCAATTCCTTCCGGAAGTCTGTCTAAAACGTACATCAAACCATTTAATTCCAATTTATTAGGAATATTCATGGTACCATAAATCTCTGGATTGATAGTCTTTAACAAACTTCTGATACTTTCTCCAGAAACACCGGCAGGTTTAAAAAAACCTCTGTAAAAGAGGTGTCTCATAGAAATATACAATCTTTCAATTGCTTCCGTTGTTTCTCTAGCTCTAGAATTTGTCATAAAATAAATTTCACACAAATATACAAAATATCGGCTCAACTTATTTTAAGTATCTTTTAACAAGCAGTTTAAATTTGTATCTTTATCATTCTAAAATGTTTGATCTAAAATGTATTGATGAGGCTTCTATAAAGGATAAATTTAGAACACATTAATCCAGCACCCCCCATAATAAAAAGTTAAACCACAGTTTATATTTTAAAAATTTCAGAGACACCCCTGTATTTTTTAGGGTAAAATCATTTTGAATTCATTTTTTTTGTAAATTTGCCCCACAAAATACAACCTTAATATGTCAACTTTAAGATTCAAAGCGTTAGAAACTTTACCATTTAAGGACTTCAGAAGAGATAATTCTGTTGAGGTTCCCGGAAAACTGTCAGAATTATTCTGCCAGAATGTTTTCTCAGAAGAGACGATGAGAGAATACCTGACAAAGGAAGCATTCCAGTCTATTATGGATGCTATTAAAAAAGGAACAAAGATCCAGAGACACATTGCAGACCAGGTAGCCGTAGCTATGAAAGACTGGGCAATGAGCAAAGGAGCAACTCACTACACGCACTGGTTTCAGCCATTGACAGGAACTACTGCAGAAAAGCACGATTCTTTCTTTACTCCAATTGAAGGAGGAAGAGCAATCGAAAGATTCAGCGGAAATCTACTGATCCAGCAGGAGCCTGATGCTTCTTCTTTCCCGAACGGAGGAATCAGAAACACTTTCGAAGCAAGAGGTTATACCGCGTGGGATCCTACTTCTCCTGCATTCATCATGGGAACTACTTTATGTATTCCTTCTATCTTTATCTCTTACACAGGAGAAACTTTAGATTATAAAGCACCTCTTTTAAGAGCGTTGAATGCTGTGGACGAAGCTGCAACCAACGTTATGCAGTATTTTGACAAAAACGTAACAAAAGTAACTCCTACTTTAGGTTGGGAGCAGGAATATTTCTTAGTTGACTCCGCATTATACCAATCGCGTCCGGATCTTGTTTTAACAGGTAAGACTTTATTAGGTCACTCTCCTGCTAAAGGACAGCAGCTGGATGACCACTATTTCGGTTCTATCCCGACAAGGGTAATGAACTTCATGAAAGAGCTGGAGATCGAATGTATGAAGCTGGGAATTCCTGTAACGACAAGACATAACGAGGTGGCTCCAAACCAGTTTGAGCTGGCTCCAATGTTTGAAGAAGTAAACGTTGCCGTAGACCACAACTCTCTGTTGATGGACATCATGGCAAGAATTGCTCACAAGCACCATTTCCATATTTTATTCCATGAAAAACCATTTGCAGGAGTAAACGGAAGCGGTAAGCACAACAACTGGTCTTTAGCAACAGATACAGGTGAAAACCTATTAAGCCCGGGAAAAAACCCTAAGAAAAACTTACAGTTCCTTACATTCTTCGTTAATACCATCAAAGCGGTTTACGAATACGCTGACCTTTTAAGAGCAAGTATCGCTTCTGCAAGTAACGACCACAGATTAGGTGCCAACGAAGCTCCACCAGCAATTATTTCCGTGTTCATCGGAAGCCAGCTGTTCAGAGTATTGGAAGAATTGGAAAAAGTAACGGAAGGGAAACTTTCTCCGGACGAAAAAACAGATCTTAAATTAAATGTAGTTGGAAAAATCCCTGAAATTCTTTTAGATAACACGGATAGAAACAGAACGTCTCCATTTGCATTTACAGGAAATAAATTCGAGATCAGAGCGGTAGGATCTTCTGCAAACTGTGCAGAGTCTATGACCGTAATGAACACGATCGCTGCAAAACAATTAATCGATTTCAAAAAAGAAGTTGATGCTCTTATTGAAACAGGTCTTAAGAAAGACGAAGCGATCTTCAACGTATTGAGAGAATACATCAAGCAGTGCAAGAGCATTATGTTTGAAGGTGACGGATATTCTGACGACTGGGCGAAAGAAGCTAAAAAGAGAGGTTTGAATAACTTAAAAACCACTCCTGAAGCACTTAAACAGGAAATGGATAAAAAATTCGTTGCTCTTTACGAAGAAATCGGAGTATTTACACACAGAGAAGTTGAGGCAAGAAACGAAATCAAATTAGAAAAATATTCTACGGTTATTGATATTGAAGCAAGAGTTTTAAGTGATATCGCAAGAAACCACATCATTCCTTCAGCTTTAAATTATCAGAACAGACTGATCGAGAACGTAAAAGGTCTTAAGGAAATATTCCCTGACAAAGAATTCAAAACATTGGCGAAAGAGCAAATGAGCTTAATCACCAATATCTCTGAAAACGTTTCCAAAATCAAACTGGGCGTTGAAGATCTTATTAAAGCAAGAGAAGCAGCGAAGGCTGTATCTAATAGTCAAAAGCAGGCAGAAACGTACTGCACCAAAGTAATTCCTTTATTTGATGTAATCAGAGAAGCTTCTGATGATCTTGAAATGATGGTGGATGACGAGCTTTGGCCAATGACTAAATATAGAGAAATGTTATTTACAAAATAACATCTGTAAAGTTCCATATTAGTTAAGTTCCCCGGTTTTTCCGGGGAATTTTTTTGATCTAAAACCTTTTCCGGTGGTCATCTTCAGACATCCACCTCTCCTCCTTCATTCTTAAATATCAACCTCAGCATCAATATTTTAGTCAACTTCAAAATTGGTATAAGATTTAGTTTTAATTTTGTTGCGTTATGAAAATTCTGATCATTGAAGATAACAAAGATTTAGCCCAAAGCATGTCGTGCTATCTGGAGCGGGAGCATTATATCTGCGAATGCGTGTACCAGTATCACGAAGCACTGGAACGGCTGAGCTTTAACTCTTATGACTGTATACTCCTGGACATTATGCTTCCGGATGGTAATGGTCTGCAGCTGCTGAATCACCTCAAAAAAGAAAAGATCAACAGCGGAGTCCTGATTATTTCAGCTAAAGATGCCTTAGATGACAAAATCCACGGACTGGAAAAAGGAGCTGATGACTATATCACAAAACCTTTTCACCTTCCTGAGCTCCATGCCAGATTGAGAGCCGTATTCCGCAGAAAAAAAATGGATGGCTATAATGAAGTAAGGTTCAATGAGATTATTTTAAATACAGACACTTACGAAGTTTCTGTGGGTGAAGCAAGACTGGAAGTCACCCAAAAAGAATTTGAGTTGCTCCTTTATTTTCTGGTCAACAAAAACCGGGTACTATCCAAGCAATCCATCGCCAATCATCTTTGGGGCGATTATACCGATAATTTAGCTAATTTTGACTTTGTTTATCAGCACGTTAAAAACCTCAGAAAAAAGATAGGAACGGCAAAGGGCAACGACTATATCGAAACCATTTATGGCCTGGGATATAAGTTCAATGCATTAAAGTATAAGGGTTCATGAATCTATTAAATAAAATATCGCTCTGGTTCATTGCTATTGTCTTATTGGTTACGCCAGTGAGCATGTATATTTCCTACAACAGCACAAAAAAAAGACTGGACAATGTAGAAATTGAGCGTTTAAAATCAGTAAATCAACATGTCACCTACCAATTAAGAGTAGGTGAAACGCCCGAAAAAAAAACACAGGGACTTCCCATTTCCGTTACCTTATTAAAAGGAAATACACTTCCTTCCAAAAATCCTGAGGTTATCCACACCTGTCTTAAAAACAATGGATTTTCACTGAATGAATGTAAAATCCGGATCAATACTTATATGGCGCTTGATCAGAAAGTATACAGAATTTCCTCTTATACTTATGTGACGGCAACGGAAGAAATCATAGGTGGCATGCTGAATGCACTCTTCTTTAAAATGATTCTGATCACCGCATTGGTCCTGATCACGGCGAGAATTCTATCCAAATTTATCCTCAAACCATTTCATCACGCAATAGACGGACTGCAACAGTTCAGCATTCAAAAGAAAGAACGCCTTCAACTGATTCCTACCAGCACCAAAGAATTCAAAAAGCTGAATGAATTTCTCCAGAATATGACAGACAAGGCGCTTGAAGATTATGCCTCAGTCAAAGAGTTCAGTGAAAATGCCTCACATGAAGTGCAGACGCCGCTGGCCGTTATTCAGAGCAAAATAGAGCTGCTCGCGGAAACTGACATCAACGGAACACAGGCTGCCCTTCTCAACGATATTCAGAATTCCATTGATAAACTGAGCCGAATCAACCGTTCACTCATGCTTTTAACCAAACTTAATAATCACGAATTTTCAGCGCATCAAAAGGTTAAGTTCTGCACTGTTGAAAAGGAAACCCTCTTTACGTACTCGGATCATCTGGCATTGAAAAGCATTACCCTGAACCGCCAGTGCGAGAAAGGAGTGTATGTAAAAATACATCCCGCGCTTACAGAAATTCTCCTCAGCAACCTTTTATCCAATGCGATCCGCCATAATCTTGAAGAAGGCAGAATAGAAGTCAATCTTACCCGTCATTTCTATCAGATCAGCAATACCGGTCAGGAACCGGACGTCCCTACGCAGGAGCTTTTCAAACGTTTCAAAAAAAGCAATCAGTCACAGGACAGCATCGGACTCGGACTGTCCATTGTAAAACAAATTTGCGAGGTGAATGAATTCCCTGTTTATTATGATTTTTCAAAAGGATGGCATACCATTACCGTGTATTTTGACAAAGACCACCATCACCAGCCGTTTGTTCCGGAGCAGAATCCGGAAACCCTTGACTCTGCGTTCGAAAACGTAGAACAGATTATGAATTCTCCGGTTTAAAATTTATCCATTTTTCATTCAAACTTCAAGATTGCTACAAATTGTATTTTTTACTTTGACCAAAGAAAAAATATATAACCGATGCTTTCAAGAGCTTTTATTGCAGCAGTATTTTCTGTAGTATTTTACAGTACCGCTCATGCGCAGGAAGTCCTTTCCCTGCAGTCCGCACTGGAAACTGCCGTCCACAATTACGGATCCATTAAGGCCAAAGAATCTTACAGACTTTCTTCTCAGGAATCTGTAGAATTGGCCAGGCGACAGAGTTTACCCAATCTTAATTTCAGTATTCAGCAGGATTTCGGAACTGTAAACGGACAGAACGGTCCGCTGTACGGATTCGGAGGATATGGAACAGCGTCTTCCGGACTTCCTCTACCCGAACAAAACTGGAATGCCGCTTTCGGATCTCTCTATCTGGCGAATGCAAACTGGGAATTTTTCTCGTTCGGAAAAGCCAAACAGAGGATAAAAGTAGCAGAATCCAAAACACAACGCGACACCAGAGACCTTTCCGATGAGGTTTTCCAGCATAAAGTAAAAGTAGCCGCAGCCTACATCAATGTACTCGCGGCTAAAGAACTAAAACTTTCGTACGAAAAAAACCTCAACAGAACAGATACCATCAGAAGAATCGTTGAGGTCAAAGAAAGAAACGGTCTCGTCCCCGGCGTAGACCTTTCTCTGGCAAAAGCGGATTACGCCAATGCGATGATCACTTATACCAAAGCAAAAGACAATGAGCAGGAACAGGAAAATAAACTGGCTCAGCTTATGGGAATTCCATCTCAGG
Organism: Chryseobacterium sp. JM1; assembly: GCF_000737715.1. GTDB lineage: Bacteria > Bacteroidota > Bacteroidia > Flavobacteriales > Weeksellaceae > Chryseobacterium. The sequence goes on from NZ_JPRN01000002.1 coordinate 262,139, forward strand.
AATTTGTTCTGGATAATACGTTACTTCAACGGATTCCTACAGATTTACCTTCAGGGGCAGAGATTTCAATTGAAAATCATCCGCTTCTCACCCTATACAAAAGCCGGATAGAAGTCAGTGAGCAGGAGAAGCAATTGCTCAAAACCCAGTATTACCCGTCTTTTTCAATGGTTGGCATTATACAGACGCGGGCTTCAGGATTTGGTAACGGCTATGCGCAGAATCAAAATGATTTCACCACGTCTTACTGGGATGGAATTAATCCCACACGAACCAACTATCTGATCGGTGTCGGAATTTCCTGGAATCTTACCCAGACTTTCAGGCTTTCAAAAGAAATCAGTGCTCAGGATTACACCAGCCAGGGACTGAAACACGAATACGATCTCGCCGAACAACAGCTTAAAGCTCAAATGGACCTGTCAGAAACCAAATGGAAAAACTCACTGACTGTTTATGATCAGGTTCCGGTTCAGTTAAAATCTGCCAATGATGCCTACATCCAAAGATCTGTTCTGTACAAAAACGGACTTACAGATCTGGTTGATTTATCCCAGGCCATTTACGCTTTGATCAGAGCAGAAACCGACCGGGATATTGCGGTAAGCAACGTCTGGAATGCCTTACTGCTGAAAGCTGCCGCCTCCGGAGATTTCTCCGTATTTGAAAGCAAACTGTAAAATACCTATAAACGATATCAATATTATATAAATGAACTTAATAAGATTTGCATTAAGAAAACCCATTACGATCCTGGTGATTGTAGCAGGACTGTTTTTCTTCGGACTGCGTTCTGTAGATTCTGTCAAGGTCGACATTTTCCCTAAACTGGAACTGCCTGTCATCTACGTTTCTCACCCTTTCAGTGGCTATACTCCACAGCAGATGGAAGCCTTTTTTGCCAAGCAGTATATCAATATTTTCCTTTTCGTCAACGGGATTAAAAGCATTGAGACTAAAAATATTCAGGGTCTTACGCTGATGAAGATCAACTTTTATCCGGGAACCGATATGGCTCAGGCCGCCGCAGAGTTGAATTCATTCTCTACCAGAATTCAGGCTGCCTTTCCGCCGGGATCCAACCCGCCGTTTATCATCCGTTTTGATGCCTCTACCCTTCCGGTGGGCCAACTGGTTTTAAGCAGTGACAAAAGAACCAACAATGAATTGCTGGATTTAGCCAACGTGTATGTGCGTTCTACATTCACTTCTATTCCGGGTATTGTTTCTTCACCGCCATTCGGAGGAAATATCCGCACGGTAGTGATTAATGCAAATCCGGATCTTCTCCGCCAGCATAATCTGACACCGGATCAATTGGTGGAAGCTCTTCGTCTCAATAACCAGACAGCTCCGTCAGGAAACGTTCGTATCGGGGATAAATATTACATTACTCCAACCAATACAATGATTAAGAATGTAAAAGATTTTGAGAATATTCCTTTATTCAAAGGGGGTGTGCAGAATCTTTATTTAAGAGACGTGGCAACTGTGAGCGATGGCGCAGATGTTACTTCCGGCTATGCATTGGTAAACGGCCGTCGTTCTGTCTATTTGAGTATCGCTAAAAGTGCTGATGCTTCTACCTGGGATGTGGTTCAGAATCTAAAAAAACAGCTTCCACAGATCCAGTCTAACCTTCCGGATGATGTAAAAGTTAGTTTTGAATTTGATCAGTCTACGTATGTAATTAATTCCGTTAAAAGTTTACTTAGTGAAGGAACGATCGGCGCCCTCCTCACAGGATTAATGGTGATCCTCTTTCTTGGAGATATCCGGGGAGCGATTATTGTGATCCTTACCATCCCTATTTCCATTATTTCAGCGGTCTTATTTCTCAACCTTTTTGGTCAGACTATTAATATCATGACGTTGAGCGGACTTGCCTTGGCGATCGGAATTCTCGTGGATGAAAGTACCGTAACCATAGAAAACATACATCAGCATTTTGATATGGGAAAGCCAAAAGCTCTGGCCATATGGGATGCTTGTAAAGAAATAGCATTCCCAAAACTACTGATCCTGTTCTGTATTCTGGCCGTTTTTGCGCCGGCGTTTACGATGAGTGGTATTCCGGGATCTCTTTTCCTTCCATTAGCATTATCCATTGGATTCAGTATGATTATTTCTTATTTCCTTGCTCAGACCTTTGTTCCCGTTATGGCCAACTGGATTATGAAAGTGAAACATCATAAGGCAAAAGACGGACATACCATGACCGAAGCAGAAGAGTTTCAGGCCGCCGGTTTAAGCAATGAAAATGACACCTGGAGCCAGAAAGAAATCCTCCTGCAGCAGGAAGACAGCAACAGAGACGGGAAAGTCAGTTTGTTTGAAAAAGTAAGATTCCGATACCTGAAATTTCTGGATAGGATTATGCCGTACCGGAAAACGGTTGTGCTAGGTTATATGATTTTAAGTATAGGATTGGTCGCTCTGCTTCTTAATAGTATAGGAAGAGATGTTCTTCCTCAGGTCAACGGATCTCAATTCCAGTTACGAATGCGAATTCCCGACGGGACAAGGATTGAGAAAACCGAGTTACAAGCATTACAATTACTGAAAGGAATCGAAAGCATTGTGGGAAAAGACAATATTTCCATTACCTCAGCGTATGTAGGAAACCACCCAAACCTGTTTTCAGTAAGTCCTATTTATCTTTGGATGGCCGGATCTCATGAAACGGTAGTTCAGGTTGCGTTAAAAGAAGGCTTCCATACCAATATGGATGACCTTAAAGATAAGATCAGAGAAAAAGCGAAAAGCATTAATCCTGAAATGAAACTTTCATTTGAACCTATTGAACTGACTGAGAAAATCCTCAGCCAGGGTTCTCCTACCCCGATTGAAGTCAGACTTTCTGGTAGAGATAAAGGAGTTAATGAAGCTTACGCTAAGAAAATAGAAGCCGAGCTTAAAAAAATTCCATATCTGCGTGATGTTCAAATCGGCCAGTCTATCAAATATCCTACCGTAGATATTACCATAGACCGGATCCGTGCTGCTCAACTAGGGGTAGATGTTTCAGAAATTTCACGCTCACTGGTGGCTTCCACTTCTTCTTCAAGATATACCGAAAAAAATATTTGGACCGATGAAAAGGCAGGATACAGCTATAACGTACAGGTTCAGATTCCGGAAAATAAAATGAACAGCAAAGCGGAAATCGCCGCTATTCCATTGCAGAAAAACTCCAACAGACCGAATCTGGGTGATGTAGCCACCATTAAAGATGGATTCACCTATGGAGAAACAGATAACCTGGGAGCAATGCCGATGCTGACTGTCACTGCAAACCTGAATCATACAGACCTTGGGACTGCTACGAAAGACGTACAGAAAGTAATTGACCATCTTGATGACCTACCAAGAGGACTGAATATTAAACTTATCGGATTGAGTGAAACGCTTAACGAAACCCTGAGCAGTTTGCAAAGCAGCCTTGTGATTGCCATTATGGTCATCTTTCTGATGCTGGCCGCCAATTTCCAATCGTTTAAAGTGTCCGGAGTGGTTCTGGTAACTGTACCAGCCGTACTGCTTGGAGCGTTGGCCTTGTTAATTGTAAGTGGATCTACTCTTAATCTTCAGTCTTATATGGGAATCATCATGTCTGTGGGCGTTTCCATTTCCAATGCGGTCCTGTTGATTACGAATGCCGAACAGCTTAGAAAACATAATGGTGATGCTTTACTTTCTGCCAGAGAAGCTGCTGCATTAAGGCTAAGACCTATTGTGATGACTGCCTTAGCCATGGTCGTAGGAATGGTTCCGATGGCTTTAGGGCTGGGAGAAGCCGGAGATCAGGTTTCCCCGCTGGGACGCGCCGTGATTGGCGGACTGGCAGCTTCCACCTTTGCAGCTCTGTTTATTCTTCCGCTTGCTTTTGCATGGGGACAGGGTAAAACAACCACTCAAAGTGTTTCCCTGGATCCTGAAGATGAAGAAAGTATTCATTTTATCCCTGAACTGACAAAATAGATTGATCAACCGCTACTAAACCTTAACATTATGAACTCATTTTCTAAATATTTAATTTCCGCAATTCTGTTTTTAAGCCTCCAAAGCTGCGGGCACAGTGACAAACCCGAGCAAAAAAAGACGGCTGCTTCAGCAACTCCGGAAATTGAAGCCATTAATCCCAAACAGGGAGATTTTGCATCTTCCAGAACCATTCCCGGTGAACTTCAGCCTTACCAGAAGGTTGACGTTTATGCTAAAATAAGCAGCTTTGTGAAAAAACTGTATGTAGATGTCGGTAATGAAGTGAAAGCGGGACAACTTCTCGCGACTCTGGAAGCTCCGGAACTTAATGCCCAGCAAAGTGCCGCCGCCTCTGCTTTAAAATCTAAAGAAGCGATTTATATTGCCAGTAAAGCCAAGTACGACCGTTTAAAAGAAACCAGTAAAACTCCGGGAACGATTTCTGCCCTCGATCTGGAACAGGCTCTGGCAGCCCAAAGATCAGACATCGCCCAGCTGGAATCCGCAAAAGCTTCTTACAGAGAGGTGATAGATGTTAAAAATTATCTTCAGATCAGAGCGCCTTTCAGTGGGAATATTGCGGTGAGAAATGTAAGTGCAGGAGCTTATGTAGGCCCTTCAGGAAAAGGATCTGAACTTCCGATGTTCAATCTGGTACAGCAGGACAGGCTGCGTCTGATCGTCAATGTTCCTGAATTTTATACAGGCAGCCTTAATAAAGAAGGTGACATCAAATTCTCTGTACAGTCTCTTCCGGGCGAAACCTTTACCGCAAAGATATCCAGATCGGCAGGTGCTCTTGACAGCCGTTTACGCTCACAATCTGTAGAGATGGATGTGTACAATAAAGATAAAAGACTGCTTCCGGGAATGGTGGCTAATGTGATCCTTCCTTTAAGCGAAAATAATAAGACATTATCTGTTCCTACGTCTGCGGTTTTAAATTCCTCTTTAGGTGTCTTTGTGATCCGGGTTGAAAAAAATACAGCTCAATGGGTTCCGGTAACATCAGGAATTTCAAATGGTGACACGACTACCATCATAGGTTCTGTCACTCCGGATGATATAATTGTTAAAAGTGCCTCAGAGGAGATCAGAGACGGGCAAGGCATCAAAATTAAGCTTTTAAAATAAGCTCTTTTTGGTAAAGAATATTTGATCGGCTTTTCTCCCTGAATTTTACAAAAGCTGCATATTTAAAGGAAAGTAGAATTATTTTGTTAAAGAATCATAATAAAAAAAACCGCAGACCCACCAAAAACAGGCGGTTGCGGTTTGTTTTTCTTTAACATACTTAAATAATATGTTAAAATGTGTTAAATAAAGAACCTGACAATAATCATATCAGGGCTCTTTTGCTCGGAATCTCTACTTTTGTAATGCTTTGTGAAAATAAATATTCCTTTTAACACGGATAATCAAATATATATGAAGAAAAGAGTTTTGTTTTATTTAGTTGCTTTAGTGTCTACAGTATCAGTTCAATCTTGCGCTACAAATTATGTAGTTTCACAGCCAGCAACTTACGCTAAAGAATACAAAACAGATGCCAAACTAGCTTCTATCGATAACAAGAAAATGGAGCAGGATAAGCAAAGGCTTATTGATTCTTTTCTAGCCGAAAAGGCCGCATCTATCGCCAACGCGAAAAAAGCCATTAAGAATTCTGAGATTGCAAAAGCAGTCAAATACAATAAAACGATCGATAATATCCTAACAGAAGCTGAAACATACCTTGGAACTCCATACAGATACGGAGGAATGACCAGAAGGGGTATTGATTGTTCAGCTTTCGTTCTTTCTGTATTCGGAGCAGCAGCGGGGCTTAGCTTACCAAGAGTAGCAGCTTCTCAGGCTCAGGAAGGGGAAAGTATTGAAAAAGGAGACCTTCAGAAAGGGGACTTAATCTTCTTTTCACACGGAAGAAGAATTTCTCACGTAGGTATCGTAGAAAGTGTAACTGAAGAAGGAGAAATCAAATTCATCCACGCAGCCACTTCTAAAGGGGTAATGATCTCATCGCTGAATGATTCTTACTGGGGACCAAAATTCAGGTTTGCCAAAAGAGTGATCAACGAGAACGGAGATGCTTATAACAACTTAGCTTCTTCTACTCCATCCACAGCGACAAGTTTTTAATATTAAATAATTGATTTAAATAATGAAGCCATCAGATATCTGATGGCTTTTTTATTTTGGAGCAAATGATCTTTGAATGTTTTTTACTACCCCGTCTTTTTGCTTTGCAAAAATCCACCCCTTCAGAGAATGGGAATGATGGTGGACGGGAAATGAATTTTCGGGGTATCTACAAAGGGTTATTTAATTTTCCAGATGAGGGTCTGTATGAAGAATAGGTTTTGGCTAAAGTCTTTATTGTAATCCTCTGACGGGTTAAAACCCGTCGCTATTGAATAATTTGAGGATAGGCTTCAGAATAGGTGAACCCATGGAATGACTCTTTTTCTCAACATAACCGATGCAAATAAATACAGAAGGCGGGCTAAAGCCCGCCTCCATTGAATTTTTAATTATATAAGCCATAGGAGGTTTTTACGACCTTCATTCTCTAACTTCTAATCTCTAGCTTCTAGCTTCTAATCCCTATCGATTTCAATATCCAGTTTATAAAGAAGTCCGTGTACTTCGGAAAGTGAAAATTTCGCTTTTTTAAGCCTGTTTACGGCAGGATCTATGGAATAATTGAAGGAGGTTCTGAAATCTGCTTTTTCAAGGTTTGTACGATCGAATATGGCGCCGGACAAATCACAGTTTTTAAATACTGAATTGGACAGGTCACATTCAGCAAAATCGGTTTCTATTAATTTGGAATTTATGAATAGGGTCTTTTTAACTGAAGTATTATAAAACACAGCATTGTTGAGAGCGCATCCATCAAAAGTAAATGAAAGTCCAAAGCCATTGCAGTCATTGAACTGGAGCCCAAACATTTTGCATTCTTTGAAAGTAACGGTACGGAAAGCTGTTTTAACCAGTTTGGCCATACTCAGATTACAACCGATGAACTCACAGTCTGTGAAACTGAAATCTGAAAGATCTGCGTATTCAAAACCGTAGTTCCTGAAGGTACAGTTTTCGTATTCGCCAGTTGATAAGGGTTGATCTGCAAAATTGATGTTTTGGAAATCCTGATCTGAGATATATGCCTGTTTCATTTTGGTATTAATTCATAAGTAATCCTTATTAGCCTTTCGCACTAATTATAAAGATTTTGAGAAAGAATAAAGCTTACACCAAGCTGTTCTTATCCGAATAATTAAGTTTAAAGAAAATAAAAGTCATCATAGAAAAGGCAAGCAGTGAGCTTCCTCCATAACTGAAATAAGGGAGCGGAATACCCACGGTCGGGAAAAGCCCCATAACCATTCCTAAATTGATGGTAAAGTGCATCATGAGGATGGAAGCAAAGCAATACCCGAATACACGGTTAAAGGCTGATTTCTGCTGTTCCGCGAGATAGTAGATTCTTCCAATGTACACCATGTAACATAAGACCAGAACGGCACTTCCTACAAAGCCCCATTCCTCGCCTACTGTACAGAAAATATAATCGGTTTCCTGTTCCGGAACGAATTTCCCCTGGGTTACAGATCCTTCACGGTATCCTTTTCCTAAAAGCCCACCGGATCCGATGGCTGTTTTTGAATATAATAAGTTGTACCCGGAGGTATCTCTAAATGCTTTTTCTCCTTTATAAAGAACCTCAATTCTTTCTCTCTGGTGCTTTGGTAGTTTTTCTAAAATGTATGGCGATCCGAAAGCCAGTCCGCATAGTAATATAATTGACCCGGCAATTCCTGAAATAGAGATCACATCCCAGGACATTCTATGATAATTCATAGCAATCAGAACTCCGGCAATGATAACCACGGCCAATGCCACATATAAAGGAGGGACAGCAAGAGAAATCAAAAAGACTCCTGCAAATATAAATCCTACCCCAAACAAAAGACCGTTCAGTCCTTCTCTGTATAAAGCGATAAAGAATGCAATAAATACAAGCATGGAACCTACATCGGGAATCATCAGAACCACTGCTGCGGGAATTCCGATAATGGCTAAAACAGTCCAGAGTGATTTTTTAACCTTTAGATTAAAATCCGGCCCGGAAACATAGTTCGCCAACATAAGTGCTGTTCCTATTTTTGCAAATTCAACAGGCTGCATGGTAAAGCTTCCGAATTTGTACCAGTTTTTCTGACCCAGGATTTCTTTACCGAAAGGAAAAAGTCCTATCAAAAGTAAGACTCCTCCGATATAGATAATACCTGACATATTCTCGAAGAACTTACTTCTTCCCACGAATATAATTAACCCGACGAATAAAGAAATACAGAAGAATACCAACTGTTTTTCTCCTAATTTCTGGTCAACACTGTAGATATTGGCAATGGCAAAAATGCAAAGCAGGAAATACAGCCCCAGTCCTAGTTTATCTATTCCTTCTGCCCACTTCATTGCTTTACTTTTTTAGCGTTGTTTTTTGTTTCTTCGTCTATTTTCTTCTGCAGTTTTATTTTCTGCTCCTTGATAAAATTCAGACTGTCCTGTTTTCTTTTCAGCTTAACAGAATCTGCTTTAGGATCTTTGTATAAACCTTTACGCTTCAGATCCGCTACCCATTGTCTTTTGTACTCAGGCATAAAGGTGGCACCGGTCATCTTCTTGTAAAGGTTTTCTCTCTTCAGATCTCCCGTAATATATTTTTCAGCGATCACCGTACAGGCTGGACCTGCCCATGTGGCACCAAATCCGGCATGTTCCATTACTGCCGCCACCACAATTCTTGGCTTGTCTGCAGGAGCAATTAAAACGAAAATCGAGTTATCTTTTCCCTGAGGTACCTGTGCCGTACCTGTTTTGGCCAGCTGAGTGAAGTCGTTGGATTTCAAACTTCTTGCGGTACCTCTTAATACTACGGCCTCCATCCCTTTCAGTACAGGTTCGAAGTGTTTTGGGTCTACAAGGGTCTGATGTTTTGTTTTAAATCTTTTATCCGGATTAGGTTTTCCGTCAATAGATTTAACGATATGAGGAGTGTAGAACCAGCCTTTATTGGCAATGGCCGCGACATAATTGGCTAACTGAAGAGGTGTCACCAAGACATCTCCCTGTCCCATTCCGTTAAAAATAGAACCATTCATGGTATAGTCACCCGTCCAGTCTTTTTTACCGCTTCTCTTTTCGTAAAACTTCCCGGTAGGAATTCTTCCCGGTGAACCAACGGCAATATCATTGTTCAGATATTCTCCTACCCCAAAGCTGCTCATGATCTTTTTCCACTCATCCACTCCTCTGGAAGGATCTTTCGGATATTTATTCATGATCGCAATAAAGGCATGCGAGAAATAACAGTTACTGGACACCTGAATAGAAGGAATCAAAGGATCTGCGCCTCCGTGACCTTTAATTCTCAAACCTCTGTAGAAAAATCCGCCGCCACATGGGAAAACGGTATTTTCATCCATTACACCCATCTGCATTCCTGCCAGAGCAGTCAGCAATTTGAAGGTAGATCCCGGAGGATAAGCCGCCTGAACAGATCGGTCAAACGTAGGTTTATTTTCGTATAATGTATCTTTCGATAATGCGTAAAGATTTTTTGATTTATAAGGACCTGTAAATAAATTCGGATCAATATCCGGGCCGGTCGCCATAGTCAGAATCTCTCCGTTATTAGGATCAATGGCTACAATAGCTCCGTGTTTTCCCACCAGCATTTCTTCTGCCATTCTCTGAAGATCGTAATCAATGGTCAGCGTGATATCTTTTCCGGTAATAACGTCTTTATCTAAGGTTCCGTTTTTGTAAGAACCAATATTTCGAAGTTTAATATCTTTCTGGATATACTTCATCCCTTTTACGCCGCGAAGTTCTTTTTCGTAAGATTTCTCAACCCCGGTTTTTCCGATAAAATCTCCCGGAAGATAATAAACTGAGTCTTTCTTGATTTCTCTTTCATTCACTTCACTGGTGTATCCCAAAAGGTTTCCGGAAGTTCCCACTTCATACTGACGCTGAGGTCTGGACACAATACTGAATGCAGGATATTTGAAAATAATCTCCTGTACTCTGGCAATATCTTCTCTGCTGAGGTCCTTCAGAAAGGTCATCGGGGTCAGCTTGGAATAATATTTTTCTTTTTTGATGATGTCGATTCTTTTGATAAAATCGGGTTTGCTGATCTGCATCAGATTACAGAATCCCAATGTATCAAAATCAGGCTTCATGAGTGCCTGTGTAAAGGATATTTCGTAAGCAGGCTGATTTCCTACCAGGATCTTTCCGTTTCTGTCGAAAACGACACCCCTTTGTGGAATGACGTATTCAATTTTAATGGAAGTGTTAGCCGCATTTAAGGCATAACGGTCTGTAAACATCTGCAAATATGCAAGCCTCGCCACAAAAATAAGAGCGATTACGACTAAGGCAGAAAAGATTTTTAAATAACGTGTGTTCAAACTTTTTGTTTGATTTTAAATATTAATGCGTAAACAACGATAAATATAAAGGAAATTATACTTGTGATCACTACATTAAGTAATATTTCAAAAAAACGGCTAAATTTAAAAAATTCTATATACTGCACTAAAAGCTGATGCAGGAAGATACTCGAGAACAGAAACAGCAAAAACTGCGCCCACTGGAGGGACTGAAAAGAGAAAAAGTCTGTGGAAGTATCTGTGGAAGTTCTGAAGATCAACGTTCTGAAATACGCGATCAACGTGGTTGCAAATGCATTGATTCCCCATGAATAGAGGAATGCATCTACAGAAAGTCCTATTAAAAAGCTTAAAGCTAAAAACTGATATTTATTTCTGAAGAAAGGATAAAACATGACGAAAACCGGATAAAGAACCGGTGTGTACTTTCCGAAAATAGTGATCCTGTTGAGTACAAAAATCTGTAATGCAACCAGGAAGATCATGATCAATATATCGGTAAATAAAGTCCTGCTAATCATTTTCTTTTTTTATTACGGTCTGCAATGTATCCTGAATTCTCTGTACTTCGGCTTTCTTAAGATTTTTCACAACGAATACTTTACTCAAAGCACCCATTTTTTCACTCAGCTCCACTGAGATATCCCAGAAACCTGTTTTATTGTCTACAGAATATCCTGCGATGGTTCCGATCATGACGCCTTTAGGAAAAATAGCAGATTTACCGTCTGTAACAACAGTATCTCCCACTTTTAAGGCTACATATTTAGGAATATCAGCAAGGTGCATTACTCTGGAATTATCACCATTCCACGTTAAAGTTCCAAAATATCCGGAATTTTTCAACGATGCGTTGATTCTGATTTTATTAACACTAAGAACAGACTGTACCAAAGCGTAGCTGTCTGTAGAATTGATAACGATCCCCGCAATTCCTTTAGGAGCCATAACGCCCATTTGAGGAAAAACACCGTCTCTGCGGCCACGGTTGATCGTAAAATAGTTGTTTCTTCTGTTGATGCTGTTAAACACGATTTCACCGTCTACAAAAGTATAGATCTGCCCACCGCCTAACGTATCATGTACTTTTTTGAATACAGGATTCTTGGCTCCCTCTTTTCCATAAAGCTGGAGCATCAGAGATTTATTCTGAGCTACAAGATCTTCATTGATCTGTTTCAGTTTCAGATATGAAACCCCTTCATCTATATACCCCGAAATCCATGAATTCAGCGCAGCCGACTGGCCAGCTACCCATGATTTCTGCATGGCGTTTTTAGAGAATATAAGAACCAGAGCAACAATCTGCAGGAATATAAAGAAGACAAAAAGAGCGTTCTTCGAAAATAGTCTCAGCAAAAATCCCATTCAGATGTATTGTCGTAAAAAGTTAAAATTATTTAATTAAGAAATTGAATTTATCCATATTCTTAAGGGCAATACCGGTTCCGCGAACAACAGCTCTCAACGGATCTTCTGCTACAAATACAGGAAGACCAGTCTTTTTGTGCAATCTGTCTGCAAGACCTCTTAATAAAGCACCTCCTCCAGCAAGATAGATACCTGTTTTATAAATATCAGCAGCCAGTTCCGGTGGCGTAAGAGAAAGCGTTTCCATTACCGCATCCTCAATTCTGATAATGGATTTGTCTAATGCACGCGCAATTTCTTTGTAGCCTACCATAATTTCTTTCGGCTTCCCTGTAATAAGGTCTCTACCCTGTACCGGGATATCTTCAATGTCTACATCAAGATCTTCCACTGCAGAACCTACTTCAATTTTGATTCTTTCAGCCGTTCTCTCTCCGATGTAAAGGTTATGGTGAGTTCTTAAGTAATAAGCGATATCGTTGGTAAATACGTCACCTGCAATTTTCACAGATTTGTCACATACGATACCTCCTAAAGCTACCACTGCAATTTCCGTAGTACCACCACCTATGTCGATGATCATATTTCCTTCAGGTTTCTGTACGTCTATACCCACCCCTATTGCCGCAGCCATTGGTTCGTAAATCAGTCTTACTTCTTTAGCGTTTACTTTCTGAGCAGAATCTCTTACCGCTCTTTTTTCAACTTCAGTAATGCCAGAAGGGATACAGATCACGATTCTCAGTGCCGGCTGTATGAATCTACCTTTAATTCCAGGAATTTTTTTGATAAATTCTTTGATCATGTGTTCAGAAGCGTGGAAATCTGCAATCACCCCATCTTTCAACGGACGGATGGTCTTGATATCCTCGTGAGTTTTACCCTGCATATGCTTGGCCTGCTCGCCGACCGCAATGGGCCTACCCGTAGAACGTTCAATTGCAACAATTGACGGCTGATCTATAACAATTTTATTATTATGGATGATAAGGGTATTGGCAGTACCAAGGTCTATCGCAATTTCTTGCGTAAACATATCGAATAAACTCATATTTTTCTTCTGATTTTAAGTTTACAAAGATATAAATTTAACACTACTAAAGAAATTTAACCTGCATATAATTTGGTTAAAATTTTATTAAAATTTATAATCTTATATTAACTTTTGCTTTAATCATTTACGGAGTCTGATTTAAACTAAAATTAATGGCAATGGGGCCTGAACACGTAAGGTACGAATCTTTGAGTCAAATACAAAGAAATCTCTCTCTTAAAAAATGATAAAATACTGATTATAAATTATTTTCCAACCAGCCACACCATCATCCAACTTCAATCTACCTTCTTTCAACATCTGTTTCACTCCTTCCCCACCATAGTTTTTCACGATAATTATCATATACATTATCAGAGGTTGATTAATTAAAAAAACCGTAAATTTGCCGTGCTTATGTTACAGTATTCCAACATCCATCAAACATCGAATTTTGCTGTACTTTCCATCAGCTACGAGAAGGCTGATGTAGAAACGAGAGGGAAATTTGCATTCTTTGATGACAACATCAAAAACTTTGTCACCCGGATCCATAACGTGGATTTAGGGGATGCATTTGTGGTTTCCACATGTAACAGAACCGAAATCTATACCACTTCACCGAATTATCTTCTGGTTGCAGAGGAATATTGCAAAACCATCGGGGTACATCTTACGGATTTCCTTCAGTTTGCGAATATTCTGACCAAAGAAGAGGCACTGATCCACCTGTTCAGAGTAGCTGCAGGACTGGAAAGCCAGATTATCGGGGATTTTGAGATCATCGGACAGATCAAAAAAGCATACAGCCGCTTTAAAAAAGAAAGACAGAATTCAAATCCTTACCTGGAAAGAGCAATCAACGCCGCAATCCAGATTTCGAAAAGAATTAAAAACGAAACCGGAATTTCCAACGGAGCCGCTTCTGTGTCTTACGCTGCTGTACATTATATCTTAAACAGCCAGAAAAAAATAACGGAGAAGAACATTCTTCTTTTGGGTGTAGGTGAAATCGGGCAGAATACGGTTGAAAATCTGGTGAAGCACGTTTACCAGCCTAAAATTAAAATCGCGAACAGAACTCAGGAGAAAGCTGAAAAAATTTCCGAGAAATATAATATTCCTCATGTTGATTATTCTGATTTTGACAAGGAAATAAAAAATACAGACATCCTGATTGTTGCCACCGGAGCCAAACATCCCATCATCAACAAGTCTCACTTCCCGAACGGAAAGGAAACACTCGTGATCGACCTTTCCATTCCGCATAACGTTGAAAAGAATGTTACCGAGAACGAAAACGTAACGCTGATTGATGTGGATGAACTTTCAAAACAGATCCAGGAAACGATTCAGCAGCGGGAAAAAGAGATCCCGAAAGCTGAAAAAATCATCAAAGAACTGATGAAAGAGTTTCTGGAATGGGAAAAAAAGAGAAAGCTGGCACCCAATATTCACCATTTCAAAGCGGTTCTAAAGAATATGGAACGCAATGAAATGCATCAATTTTACAGAAAAAATAAATACATAAACATCACGGACATGGAGCTTTCTGACAAAATGATCCAGAAAATCACCAACCGTTTTGCAAAATTTATCATCGACAATCCTTTAAAAGCCGAAGAAATTAGTAAATTAATGCACGAAATATTAGTTGAACAACCAAACAACGAATTCAATGAAAAGCATTAGAATCGGAACAAGAAATTCCGCACTTGCACTTTGGCAGGCAAGAGAGGTTGCGAGGCACCTTCAAAACCGTAATTATTTAACGGAAATCGTTCCTATCGTATCTTCGGGCGATAAGAATTTAAATCAACCGCTTTATTCTTTAGGAATCACCGGGGTTTTCACAAGAGACCTTGATGTGGCTTTACTGAATGACGAGATTGACATCGCTGTACACTCTTTAAAAGACGTCCCTACGCAGCTTCCTCAAAACATTGAGATCATTGCTTATCTGGAAAGAGATTTCCCGCAGGACGTACTGATCAGAAAAGAATCTTCAAGAAATAAAGAATTCCACGAACTGAAACTGGCGACCAGCAGTCTGAGAAGAAGAGCATTCTGGCTGAAGAATTATCCTCATGCTGAATTTTCAGACATCCGTGGAAATATCCAGACCCGCCTTCAGAAACTGGAGGACGGAGATTTTGATGCTACGATTTTATCTCTGGCAGGAATTAAAAGAATGAAAATGGACATCGATTATGAGATGCTTCCGCTAATGATCCCGGCAGCTTCCCAGGGAGTAATCGCCGTGGCAGGACATTCTGACAAACCGGAAATCAACGAAATCCTGAGCCAGATCAACCATAAGAAAACCCAGATCTGTGTAGAAATCGAAAGAAACTTCCTGAGCACACTGGAAGGCGGATGTACCGCTCCAATCGGCGCTTATGCAGAGATCATCGAAAACCAGGTTCGTTTCAAAGCGGCTTTATGTTCTCTTGATGGTAAAAACTGCATCGCTACCGACGAAAACTTCGAGTACAACGAAACTGAGAATTTTGGAGAAAAATTCGCTAAGATCGTTCTTGAAAACGGAGGAAAAGAGCTGATGACTGAAATCAAGAATTCCTATTAAAACCTATTTACATTTTTTTTAACATTAAGGCATTTAGACTATTCAGTTTAAAGAAGGTTTAAGAATATCTTTGATATTTAAGCATGACAGCAATCATAACACTGTCATAATGATGATAAAATTCTTAAGTGCGGAACTATGAAAAAGTATCTGTTTTTATTGGCATTCACCTGTTGCACGTGTATGGCAAGTGCACAGAATAAATTTGCACTTCAGCTATCCGATTCCGCTTTGGGATTGGTCGATAAAACGGTTACCTATGATCCCACTTACTTTGTCCTTAAATATCCTAATGGAGATGTACCAGCAGATAAAGGTGTCTGCACAGATGTCGTGATAAGAGCTTACAGAAAAATGGGGATCGATCTTCAAAAGGAAGTGCATGAAGATATGGCGAAAAATTTCTCAAAATATCCTAAAATCTGGGGCTTAAAAAAGCCTGACACGAATATTGATCACCGCAGGGTTCCGAATCTTGCTGTGTTCTTTTCTAAATTCGGGACAGCAAAATCTATTGAAACCAATCCTGCATTATATGTTCCGGGAGATATTGTTACATGGCTTCTACCGGGAAATTTAACACACATCGGAATTGTTGTCAATAAAAAATCTGCCGACGGAAAAAGGTTTCTGATTGTGCATAATATAGGAGGCGGACAGGTTGTGGAAGATGTCCTTTTTAAATATACCATTACAGGACATTATCAATACCAGAAATAAGTACCATTGTATGAAAAACCTTATTTATGCTTTCTTTGTATTGATCGCGTGCTATACGAAAGCGCAGACCGGTGAATTTAAAATCATCAATAAACCTATTGATTATTCTCCTGAAAGAGTAAAACTAAGCCTTGAGTATCTTAAAAGTCATTATAACATCACTCAGAATTCGCCCGTCATCTCGCCCAAAATCATTGTTCTTCACTATACCGCAGGCGGAACTGTAGAAACGAATTACAAATATTTCAACAAGACTCATCTGGAATCTGCCCGAAATGTTTTAAAAAAACAAAGCACATTGAATGTTTCCTCCCAGTATATTGTAGACAGAGACGGTACGATTTATCAGCTTATGGAGCCTAATATGTTTGCAAGACATACCATCGGACTTAATTACTGCGCCATCGGTATTGAAAACATAGGAAGCAAAAAACAGCCGCTGACAGAAAAGCAGGTTTTGGCGAACGCACAATTAATTAAGCACTTAACTAAAAAATACAATATAGAATATCTGATAGGTCATTCAGAATATGGTATCTTTAGAGGATCTAAACTCTGGAAAGAAACCGACCCGAATTATTTCACTGCAAAAGAAGATCCGGGTAATGATTTTATGAAGAAAGTACGATTGCTTGTTGATGATTTACATTTAAAAGATAAACCCTAATGAACATTCTATTCACCAAAACCATAGATGCCACATTGCTGTCCAAAGAATTAGGATCGGATATTTCGGCTGAATGTATTGAGGTGATCAGAACAGAACCTATAAGAATTTCCGCATTCGATTTAAAGAACCATTCACTGATCTTTACCAGTGTAAATGGCGTGAGGTCTTTCTTCACCAATCAGTTTAAACCTAACGAAGATTTTACCGCAAAAAATTATAACAAAATATATTGTGTCGGTGAAAAAACGAAACGTGAACTTAGAAAATACGGTTTCGGGACTTTCAAGGTTCTGAAAAATGCAGAAACACTTTCGAGATTTATCATCGGAAACTGCCAGCACGAACAGTTCCTTCACTTCTGTGGCAATCTGGCCATCGATGTTCTGGATAAAGATCTTCCGCTGCAGAATATCCGCTACAAAAAGATCACGGTTTACAACACTGAAGAACTCCATCCTTTGGTACCTGAAAAATATCATGCTACAGTTTTTTTTAGTCCAAGCGGAGTTCGTAGTTTTGCAAAACTCAACTCTTTAGAAGGAATGAAGATTTTTTCCATTGGTGAAACCACGTCCAATGAACTGCGAAAGCACACCACAGCGGAAATCTTCACCTCGGAAGAAAATAATCTGGCTTCTATCTTTGAGCTGATAAAAAAAGAACTTTGAAGCAGCCGCAAGTTTGGCTGGTAAAAATAATAAGTGCCGGGAACGGACATATTAGTTTAAATAAATTATGATTAAAAACGACTTATATTTAAAAGCACTCCGCGGAGAAACGGTAGAAAGACCACCGGTATGGATGATGAGACAGGCCGGAAGATATCTACCTGAATTCATAGCTCTTAGGGATAAATATGACTTCTTTACAAGATGTCAGACGCCTGAGCTGGCTTCTGAGATTACTGTACAGCCTATCCGTAGGTTTCCTTTGGATGCAGCCATCCTGTTTTCTGACATTTTAGTGGTTCCTCAAGCCATGGGAATTGATTTTAAAATGAAAGAAAATGTAGGTCCGTGGCTGGACAATCCGATCAGAACAATGGAACAGGTTCAGAATGTGATTGTTCCTGATGTGGATGATACTTTAGGATACGTTTTTGATGCCATTGAACTTACCTTAATTAAATTAGACAACGAAATTCCGTTGATCGGTTTCGCGGGTTCTCCATGGACGATCCTATGTTACTGTATTGAAGGGAAAGGAAGTAAAGCTTTTGATATTGCAAAATCATTCTGTTTCCAGCAGCCTGAAGCGGCTCATTTACTGCTTCAGAAGATCACGGATACTACGATCGCCTATTTAAAAAGAAAAGTGGAAAAAGGAGTTTCTGCAGTACAGGTTTTTGATTCATGGGGTGGAATGCTTTCTCCTACAGATTATCAGGAATTCTCATGGCAGTACATCAACCAGATCGTTGAAGCTTTAAGCCCTCTTACCCATGTGGTGGTATTCGGGAAAGGATGCTGGTTTGCGCTGGAAGATATGACGATGTCTAAAGCATCTGCTTTGGGTGTGGACTGGACCATTACTCCTGAATTCGCAAGAACATTAACGAATCATACCATGACGCTTCAGGGGAATTTTGACCCTGCAAGATTACATTCTACACCGGAAACCATCAAGAAGATGGTGACTGAAATGATCAACCGTTTCGGAAAAGACAGATATATCGCGAATCTTGGTCATGGAATCTTACCTAATATTCCTGTGGAAAATGCAGAGGCGTTCATCAGAGCAGTTGTGGACTGGAAACCGAATAACTAATAATTAAATGACATTAAACCTCATAGGTTTTTGAAACCTATGAGGTTTAGACAGAAATATGATTAAGTAATTAATCAAAAAACAAAATCCCTTTCAATTGTTTTGAAAGGGATTTTTTATAAGAAAAAACTGAGTCATTAATTCACTTCGGTAATAAAATCTTCTTTAGATTTTCTCACTTTCGTAAGATTCACCAACCAGTCTGATTCAGAGTTTCTGTAACCGATAGGCAGAAGCAGGACACTCTTTAAGCCTTTTTCTTTTAAGTTTAAAATTTCATCTACCGCGTCAGGAGAAAAACCTTCCATTGGTGTAGAATCTACTTCTTCAAACGCTGCTGCGATAATGGCTGCACCGAATGAAATATAAGCCTGTTTTGCGGCATGCGTAAAGTTTTCTTCAGCAGATCTCTGAGGATAAGTTCCCAACAGCATCTGTCTGTAGTTTTCCCAGCCTTCGTTTTCAAAACCCCTGATTTTGTTGGTCAGATCAAACATTGCATTGATTCTTTCTTCCGTATAATTATCCCATGCTGCAAACACCAAAAGATGCGAACAGTCTGTGATCTGCGGCTGATTCCATGCATGAGGCTTGATCTGCTCCTTCACCTCCTGATTCGTGATCACAATGATCTCAAAAGGTTGAAGTCCGCTGGATGTAGGTGCCAGTCTTGCGGCTTCTAATATTTTATCCACTTTTTCCTGTGGTACTTTCTGACCGTTCATTGCTTTGGTAGCAAATCTCCAGTTCAATTTTTCTATTAATTCCATTACGTTAAATTTAGACCAGACAAAATTACTTCAAGAAGCAAGACGCTGGTACACAAAAATTGCTATTTAAGCAATTGGCAGAATCTATAGAACTAAGAATGGAAGGTCGGAGAGGGAAGCTGGAAGTTACTAGTGAATTAAAATTTACAGAAAGGTTTATTCTTTTCTAATCTTTTTATTTATGATTTCCCTTTTGTTATTGATCTGAATGAGATAGTTTCCTTTTGGCAGATCGGAGAGATCGTATTTTTCATACTTTCCAGTGAAGCTTTTGACCTTTCTGCCAGAAATATCAAGTATGGTGACCTCAGCATCAGATTTCATTAGATCCGATTGAATATACAAATCATCTTTTACCGGATTTGGATAGACCTGCATTGCATCTGCAAGAGCAACTTCGGAAGTTCCCAACACTCCTGCTGTAATGGCAACATCATCCACTACCACTCCAAATGAATAATCTCCTGCATCATCATATACAAATCTCATCTGAAAGTTGGCATTGGCATACGGAGTCAAATTGATACTGGTTGCTACACTATACCCTGTAATAATGTAAGTCAGGGTATTTAAGTCAATCGTCCAGGTTCCTGATTCTCCCGAAGCTGTAAATACCTGTATCCATGAAGTGCCATTAAAAACTTCAACCTTTAACGTCGTATTAAGGGTATAAATCTTATTAGCATATTTAAATGAAAGTCTGGGGTTTGAAACGCCGGAAAGATTGATAACAGGAGATACTAATCTCGCATTGCTGTTGACCCCGCTGGGCCCCGCATCATCATCATCAAAAAAAGCGGCCCCGTTGGGAAATGAAGCAAAACCACTCGTTGTCCCTACGCCCCAATTGTATACTGTATTTGGGTTATTTGTTGTCCATCCCGGAGGCAATCCCACTCCGTTAAAGTTCTCAGAAAATACCTGTGCATGATAAAATCCACAGGCGATCAGAAAAAAGAGTATTTGTTTTTTCATGATATATTAATTATTAGTTTCAATAAAATTACTAATTAATATTCATCACAAAATAAACATTTAACATAATATTTTACCGTTAAACGCTGTATTAAATTAAAAAAAGCAGTTGATTAACTGCTTTTTATGTTTTTTATCCCAACATTTTCTGAGCTTTTTTGACACCTTCCACAAGCTTGTCAACTTCATCAAAAGTATTGTAAACGGCAAAACTCGCTCTTACGGTTCCTGCTATATTGAAGAAGTCCATGATCGGCTGTGTACAGTGATGTCCGGTTCTTACAGCGATACCCATTTTATCCAGGATCATTCCTACATCGGAAGAAATACCTGTTCCTTCTAAATTAAAGGAAACCACGCCTACTCTTTTGGCTTTTTCTCCGTAGATTTTTATATTTTCCAGTTCTAATAACTGTCTCTGAGCATATTCAAGCAAAGCATTTTCATGATTCTGAATATTCTGTCTTCCGATTTTTTCAATAAAATCTACGGCAGCACCCAGTGCAATATTCCCTCCTACATTCGGGGTTCCGGCTTCGTATTTAAAAGGAAGTCCTGCGTAAGTAGTTCCATCGAAAGAGCAGGTTGCGATCATCTCTCCTCCTCCATGGAAAGGCGGAAGTTCCTCCAGAAGCTCCTGTTTTCCGTAAAGAATACCGGTTCCCATCGGTGCATACATTTTATGACCTGAAAACACAAAGAAATCACAGTCCATTTTCTGTACATCGATCTCGAAGTGAGGAGCAGACTGCGCCCCGTCGATCACAATATAAGCATCTGAATTCTTTCTTGTTTTTGCGATGATTTCTTCAATAGGATTTACAATTCCCAAAGCATTGGAAACCTGGTTTACAGCCACCACTTTGGTTTTTTCGCTTAAAAACTCATCCAGGTAGTTCAGTTGAAGGATACCATTTTCATCTATTGGGATCACTCTCAGTTTTGCTCCGGTTCTTTCGCAAAGCAGCTGCCATGGAACGATGTTGGAGTGATGTTCCAGATAGGAAATAATGATCTCGTCGTCTTTTTTAAGCTTCTGTGTTAAAATATAGGCGATGAGGTTCAGACCTTCTGTAGTTCCTTTTGTAAAAATAACTTCAAAATCATGCTTGGCATTGATGAACTTCTGGATTTTCCTTCTGGAAAGCTCCATTTCTTCAGTAGCCAGCTGACTTAATGTATGGATTCCTCTGTGAACATTGGCATTAAGCTGCGTATAATATTCATTCCATATCTTCAAAACAGAATCAGGTTTCTGAGATGTTGCTGCATTATCTAAGTAAACCAAAGGCTTACCATTCACTTCGCGGTTTAATATCGTAAACTGACTTCTTATTTCTTGAATGTCAAACATTTATTAAAATTTTAAATTAGATGGCTCTTATTTAGAACACTTCAAATTTACGGCTTTTTTTCTGAAAGGAAGTATCGGATGAGCGGGTGATACTTGTCAGGTGATAGAAAGATTCGATGGATAAGATCGCAAAGAAGGTTTATTTCTTTTGCTCTTTATCCTCTGTACATAAAAAAAACCTGCCAATAAATTGACAGGTTTTATATGGTTTGTTGAGTAAGCAAATATTATTCTGCTGTAGCTTCTTCTGCTGCCGGAGCTGCACCTTCTTCAGTTGCAACTTCTTCATCTTCATCATCTTCTACTGCTGCACCACCTTTCATTGCATTTCTAGACATCTTAACAGCTACTACAACTGCATTGTCAGGGTGTACAAAAGAATATCCTTCAGCTTTGATTCCTCCTACATAAAGTTTGTTACCAATTCTTAATGGAGTTACATCTACAACGATCTCGTCCGGTAAGTTAGCAGGAATAGCTTTCACTTTTAATTTTCTGAAAGACTGACGTAAAACACCACCAGCCACAACACCTTTAGAACGTCCGGTAATTCTTACAGGAACTTCCATAACTACTGGCTTATCGTCAGATAATTGGTAGAAGTCTGCGTGTAAAATTTTGTCCGTAATTGGGTGGAACTGAATATCCTGAAGAACCGCTGGAATTGTTTTTCCGTCTAGTTCAATAGATACCGTGTGTGCTTCAGGAGTATATACTAAACCTTTGAACGCTCTTTCTTCTGCAGAGAAGTTCAATGGTGTTTCACCTCCATAAACAACACAAGGAACTAATTCAGCATCACGTAAAGCTTTTGTAGACTTTTTGCCCACGCTTTCTCTTTTTGTACCTTGAATTGTAATAGATTTCATTTTATAAAAAATTTAAAAATTTGTTCAGTTTAATTTTGCAACCCGCTAAAAATCAATTAGATAATAAACTTACTACTGATTGATTGATGCTCATGAACCATCTTCATAACGTCCGCAAATAATGGGGCGCAAGATAGCACTTTTATTTTAGATGACAAATTATTTTTAACAGGAATTGAGTCAGTTACAATAACTTCCAGCAATTTAGAGTTCTCAATATTCTCGTATGCTTTTCCGGAAAGTACTCCGTGAGTAGCCATCGCTCTTACTGATTTCGCTCCTTTTTCCACTAAAATATCTGCAGCTTTGCAAAGTGTTCCCGCTGTATCGATCATGTCATCGATAAGGATTACATTTTTCCCTTCTACATCTCCGATAAGGAACATCTCTTCTACCACATTTGCTTTTTTTCTTTCTTTGTACGCAATTACTACTTCAGCCCCTAGGTGACCTGCATAGTTTTTCGCTCTTTTCGCACCTCCCATATCCGGAGAAGCGATGGTAAGATTATCCAGGTTTAATGCTCTAATATAATCTACGAAAATACTAGAAGCATAAAGGTGATCTACCGGAATTTCAAAGAATCCCTGAATCTGATCTGCGTGAAGATCCATCGTCATGATTCTTGTTGCTCCAGCTGCTGTCAATAGATTAGCAACCAGTTTTGCACCTATCGGAGCTCTTGGCTTGTCTTTTCTGTCCTGTCTTGCAAGTCCGAAATAAGGGATTACAACAGTAATGCTTTTTGCGGAAGCTCTTTTCGCTGCATCAATCATCAATAGAAGTTCTAAAAGATTGTCTGCTGGCGGGAAGGTAGATCCGATTAGGAAAACTCTTCCTCCTCTTACAGATTCATCCAGAACAGGCTCGAATTCCCCGTCGCTGAACTCCTGAAAGTTGATTTTTCCTAACTCTTTCCCATAATGTTGGGCAATTTTTTCTGCCAAGTCCTTACTGGTTCTTGTACAAAATAGATAACTTAACTGATCGGCCATTTTTACTTTTTAAAGATTTGCAAATTTAAAAAAAAACCACAAGAATTACTCTTGTGGTTTCTAAGTTTTTATTTTCCTGTATGATTACGGGAATTTCACTCCTGAATATTTATTAGGATCTACCTGTGGTAACGTAGATTTATACTTCGCGTTGATCGATTTGATAAATTCATTCGCAATCACTGCGTAGCCTCTTCCTGTAAGGTGAACCCCATCAAGAGAGAAAGCTCCTCCGGTTACAAATTTAGCCGTATACTTTACCCCATCGAAGGTAATTCCAGACTTTCCATTAAGCTCAATCATTTTAGCATTACCGTCTACAAAAGCCAGTCCATAAGAATCAGCCAGTGATTTGATAGATGCATTGTAAGCATCTACTGCCGTCTTCACATAAGAAGCTTCTGTTTTTGTTAATACATGCTGATTTTGCAGTGGATAAGAAATTCCATACACATTCACAGGTGCCGGTGCTCCTGGCGCAACAGTTCCAATTAAAGAACTTGTTGTAAGAAGGACATAATCATCTGCTGTAGCCTGTCTCGCCTGTCCGAAGATTAGCCCAAACGCCGCTGCTGTAGGCGCTCCTAAAGAAGGAGTCAAAGCAGCAGTAAGCTGTGCCCCCAGATCCGTAAGTGCAACATCCTTGATTAAAACAGGGTTGGAAGAAGTAGAAGAAAGTAAATTAATTCTGTCTCCAGCTCCGAAAGCCGTAAGCGCCTGCTTCAATGGCCCGTATAAACTTGCGTTAAGTGTCGCTAAATTCGCTCCTAATGTTGTAGGTGTTAAAGGATTGTAAGGAACTGTTGTAAAGAAAGGAATAGAAGTAACGTAAGGAATATTTCCAATCACTCCTTTTGTGGTTCCTACACTTTTAAGACCATCCAGCACACCTTTAATAGATCCTGCTACAAGATTAGGATCAGAAATATCGTTTGATTTATAAGTTAATGGATTTACATTTCCAGTCTGAACTACCGCCGGCGTATAAGTCGTAACGGTTCCTACAGTCTGAGAATTCGTTCCTCCGTTCGTAGCATAAGATAATACATCATTATTTCCAATCCAAAGAGAGAAGAATGTTGGTTTTTGAGCTTTGGCATCCTCTAAAACAGAAGTTCCTGCAGAAGAAGCAAATCTCACAAAATATGGATTGGCAGCTCCTAAAGGAACATTAGCCAAACTTCCGTAACCTGGCGCGACCAAGTGGAAAGACTTCGCTCCCGGAACCCCCATATTCTGGTAAGGTCTGCCGGCGCTCACATCATCCAACGCCGCAGCAGGGCTGCTTGGAACCGGACTTAAACTTCCGCTGGAAGTCACCGTAAGATTCAGTTTACCAGGAAAACCTG
The DNA here is from genome assembly GCF_000737715.1 of Chryseobacterium sp. JM1. Classification (GTDB taxonomy): domain Bacteria; phylum Bacteroidota; class Bacteroidia; order Flavobacteriales; family Weeksellaceae; genus Chryseobacterium. The sequence goes on from NZ_JPRN01000002.1 coordinate 287,047, forward strand.
GCAGTCCAATAAATCCACCTACATCATTAGGCATCAAAGGTTGCTTAAATGCACCACCGCCAGCCAGTTTCATCTGCATAGCGATGATACTTGGATAGGATTCATTTTGTCCACTGCTGTAAAGTGCTCCATCTCTGTAACCGGAAGTTAAAGAGTTCCCCAAAGCAACATAATTGGAAAAGTTGGCTTCTCCGCTTGTCACCTGGATATCTTTTACATCAGTATCAAAATCATTCTCACAGCTTGTTGTCAAAAGAAGTGCGGAAACGGCAAGTGTTGATATTATAATTTTTTTCATAGTCTTTCAATTAAAAAGGGTTGTACGATAAACCTAAACCAAAGTAGAATGCCTGAGCTTTTGCCTGTCCGTTAAATCCAATGGCTGCATTTCTTACATCTCTGGCTTGAGGCAGTGCATATCCACCTGCTAAATCCACTCCAAACTGCTTCAATTTAAACCCAACACCTCCTGTAATTACATAGGTATTGAATGAAGGAGTTTCCGGAATAAAGTGATCATCCGTATAGGGAGACTCATCATAATAAGCACCCAAACGTCCGAAGATCATATCTGTGAATGCATACTGAGTACCCAATCTGAATGTTTTGGAATTTCTGAAGTTTTTAGGAGCAACCAATACGGTAGGATCTGGCTGATTCCCTACTGGGGCATTAGCAAAATCTAAAGTAAGTTTGCTGTATCTCTCCCATCCATGGTAGTTAAAGTCAGCTGAAATCAACCATTTTGGGGTCACTTTATACGTTAAACCAATTGTATATTCTTCTACCAAAGGAAGTGTTGCTGTAAATTTATCCTGTCCTGTACTTGGATCAAGACCTAACAGAGGATAAATAGCTGCTGAAGGGAACTGGAACGTAGCGGTTCCTTTTTTCGCCTTCATATCTATAGGGGAACGGTAAGCGATACTTACATCTAATTTTGGATCTGGTCTGAAATAGAAACCGAATCCATACCCGCTTCCGCTGGCTTTTTCGTCTTTAATGTTCAACTCGCCGCCAAACTGTGTTACGGCTTTGTCCCAGTCTACTTTACCTTTAGCATAAATATAACTTGCCCCAAAAGACACCCAAGGAGCCAGTTTTACAGAGACCATCGGTTGGAAATAGAAACTTTTCAGTTCCAGCTTCTGCACCAGTTCTCTTCCTTCCCAGTCGCTTGGCCACTCAATCGTACTTCCGAAAGGGGTACTGAAACTGAAACCAACGGAAAGGTTCTCTATAGGTCTATAAGCCACTGCAGCATATAACGGAGTCCCTATAGGATTATCTGTGGATGTACTCTGTAGTGTATTCAAGTTTTGAAAAGTAACTTTATTACTTGCACCAAACCCTCCTGCCACTATACTCAGTTTAGAAGGAATGAATGACATACCCGCTGGGTTAAAGAATGCCACACTTGCATCTTCGGCATGAGCACTAGTATGCGCCATTGCCAATTGTTTCACTCCCTGCAGAGATACCCTGAAGCCTCCTGCGTAAGATAAAACACCCGCCAATAAAGCAGTTGATACTAATATTTTTTTCATAGACTGTTATTATATAACCCAAATATAAAATTATTTTGAATACGCCTGTTAATATTTCTTAATATTTTAAACAATATCTTAAAAGAAAATTATGTTTAAAATAGCACTTTAGAAATACATTCACTTAAACACATACTGCATAGTAACTTATCAAGTTTTTATGGATCGCATATTTTTCACGTTTAATGTTAAACAATAGCGATATTGAATATTTAAGTATTTTAGAATTGCATAAAGATAAATTTACATAAATTTGCAAGATTATAAAAAATAGTTATATGAGTTGTGGATGCAAAACATCCGGCGATTCTGCCCATTCTTGCGGACCCAAGAAAACCGCGAATGGTTGTGAAAGTGTAAATACCTGTGGTAATAGTTATAAATTAAGTGTTTTCGATTGGCTTTCTAACATCAACAACCCCGCATCGAACAGGTGCGACCTTGTGGAAGTTAGATTTAAAAATGACAGAAAATCGTTTTATAGAAATGTAAATAATATTCCTTTACATATAGGTAGCGTAGTAACAGTAGAATCGAGTCCCGGACACGATGTAGGCGTTGTAAGCCTCACCGGAGAATTAGTAAAGATTCAGATGAAAAAGAAAAAATTTCCTGAAGAATCGATACTCAAAATATACAGACAGGCCAACCAGAAGGACCTTGAGGTCTGGCAGGAAGCCAGAAAAAAAGAAGACGGCGTAAAACTGGAAGCCAGAAAGATCGCCCATAGAATAGGTCTTGAAATGAAAGTTACTGATGTAGAATATCAGGGAGACTCTTCAAAGATCACATTTTATTATACGGCTGATAACCGGGTGGATTTCAGACAGTTGATCAAAGAATACGCTGGTGCTTTCAGAACAAAAATCGATATGAAGCAGATCGGTTTCAGACAGGAAGCCGCAAAAGTTGGAGGTATCGGATCATGTGGAAGAGAACTTTGCTGTTCAACATGGCTGACCGATTTCAGATCTGTGAATACCAATGTCGCCAGATATCAGCAACTGAGCATTAACCCGCAAAAACTTGCAGGACAGTGTGGTAAATTGAAATGTTGTCTTAATTACGAACTGGACAGCTACCTTGATGCATTAAGCCACTTCCCTTCTTCATCCACCACGCTGGACACGGAAAAAGGAAGAGCATTCTGTATCAAAATTGACGTTTTCAAAAAGAAAATGTGGTTTGCTTATGTAGACAGCTCAATGGCCTGGTATGACTTTGACATTGATCTTGTTAAGAAATTAATCGCAAAAAATAAGAAAGGCGAAAGAACCCCTCCTCTGGAAGATCTGAAACAACCTGATATTCCGGTTCAAAGCATTGACCTGATCCAGGAAAACAACGTGGACAGATTCGAAAAGAAAAACAGAGGAAACAATAGGAACAGAAACCAAAACAGGCCGAACAATAACGGACAAAACCAGGGAGCACAGCAGGGACAAAGCCAGGGACCTAAGAAAAACAGACCGGAAAGGACTGAAAGAACAGAGAGACCTGACAGACCGGAAAGAGCTGAAAATCCTAATGCTAATGCCAACTCCGGAAATCAGCCAAGGCCACAACAGAAACCGCAGCCCAAACCGCAACAGCCAAAAGCACAGGTAGAAAAGACAGATGCTCCTTCTGATCCTGAGAAAAAACAGCAGAACCCGAACAAGAAAAATTTTAAAAAGAAATATCCTCCAAAAAAAGATAAAAATGCGTAAAATTTTAGGATTATTACCTCTTATCCTTTTCTTTAGCTGCCAATCTTCCTCGGAAGAAAACGTCATCATGAATTCCGTTAACAACAAATGGAATAAGAAAAGTGAGCAAAAATTTAATCTTGAAGTTTCAGATCCGCAGAATCCTAAAAATATTATATTTGTCGTAAGAAATAACAATACGTATCCTTACAGCAATATAAGATTTATTGTAAACTTCACCAATCTGCAGAACAAAAAGAAGGAAACAGACACCCTGAATTACGTTCTGGCAAAACCAAACGGCGAATGGCTTGGTACAGGTTTTGGTGATACGAAGGAAGCATTATTTCAGTATAAATTGAACTATAAATTTCCGGGAAAGGGCAAGTATGAAATCAGCCTGACACAGGCGATGAGGAATGACAACCTTCCGGGAATTGAAGATGTTGGAGTAAAACTAGAAACGGCTAAACCGTAACCATCAATGGAAGACAACAGAAAAAACGCAGGAAATAAGGGAAAAACCTTCCCTCTTCCTCCCAAAAAGAACAAAAATACCTCTTGGAAAAGATGGGTTAAATTTATTTGGATTGGACTCATTGCGGTCGTTTTAGGTATTTCAGGACTTTTCTTTGCCGTTTCCCAGGGCTTTCTTGGAGAAATGCCGGATGTAAAAGAACTGGAAAACCCTGATATCTATGTGGCTTCTGAAATCATTTCATCAGACGGAGTTTTGCTTGGAAAATTTGAGAAAGAAAAAACGCAGCCCATCACTTATAAACAGCTTCCGCCTTATCTTATCTATGCTTTGCAGGCAAAGGAAGATGAGCGTTTCAAAGAGCACTCAGGAATTGATTTAAAGTCTATTCTGAGAGCTGTACGATACGGAGGTGACAGAGGTGGAGGTTCTACCATCACACAGCAGTTAGCTAAGTTATTATTTACCAAAGAGCCTTCTAAAAACCCGATCAAAAGGGTGATCCAAAAATTAAAGGAATGGTCTGTTGCGGTAAGTTTAGAGAAACGATATACCAAAGAAGAAATCATTACGCTTTATTTCAATAAGTTCGACTTTACCTATAATGCGAATGGTATTGAAATGGCTTCCAAGATTTATTTTAATAAAACCACTTCAGAACTTACGCTTCCGGAAACAGCAGTTTTTGTAGCAATGTTAGAAGCTCCGATTGCCAATAACCCTATGAGAAATCCTGAACGTGCGAAGCGCAGAAGGGATGTTGTTTTACAGCAAATGTTTGAAACTGGGTATATCGATCAGGCGACTTATGACAAAGCAGTAGGTACACCCGTTGAGACAGATTATCACCCAATTAAAAACATTAGTGATGACTACTCTGCTTATTATAAGTTTTATTTAAGAAAAGAAATCGACAAATATCTTGAAGGTTATGAAAAAGAAACCGGCAAGAAACTTAATCTTTACAAAGACGGTTTAAAAATATATGTGACTCTTGATTCAAAAATGCAGAAGTATGCAGAAGAGGCGATCAAGGAGCACTTAACAGACCTTCAAAAAAGATTTGACGCAGAACAGAGAGGCAGAAAAAACAGACCTTTCTACTACCTTACAGATAAGCAGGTAACGAGTGTGATGAGTCAGGCCATGAAGAGAACCGGCCGTTACAAGCAACTGAAAGCCGCAGGAGTTCCTGAAGATTCTATTTTAATGGAATTCCATAAACCCATCAAAACTTCCCGTTTTACGTGGAGTGGAGAGGAAGAGGTGGAAATGTCACCTTGGGATTCTATCAGATACCACAAACAGATTGCACAGGCAGGCTTAATGTCTATGGTTCCTGGAAGTGGAGAGATCAAAGCGTGGGTAGGTGGTATAGACTGGCAGCATTTCCAGTATGACCACATCAAACAGGGGAAAAGACAGGTAGGATCTACCTTCAAACCTTTCGTTTATGCTACTGCGATTATGAAACTGGGTATGACTCCATGTTCAACGGTTTCTAACGGGACTTACGACCACAAAGGATGGCATGTTCCGGGAAGAGGCGGAATGCTGACGTTAAAAGATGCATTGGCTCACTCTCAAAACCCCGTAGCGGCACGTCTTATTGAAATGACAGGTGTAGATGCTGTTATCCAGACGGCAAGAGATCTGGGAGTAACAGAAGATATTCCAAGAAACAATACCATTGCCTTAGGCTCATCAGATATCACCATCTATGAAATGCTGGGTGCCTACAGTACTTTCGCCAACTACGGAAACTACAACAAACCGGAGATGATCTGGAGAATTGAAGATGCCAACGGAAGGGTAATTAAGGAAGTGAATGTAGAGCCGAAAGAAGTCATGAACCCAATGTATGCATACACCATGATCGAACTGATGAAAGGTGTTGCCCAATACGGTACGGCTTCCGGAGAACTGGGAAGAAGAGGAATTTCAAAAGGTGTTGAGATTGCTGCTAAAACAGGTACGACACAGAACAACTCTGACGGTTGGTTTATGGGAATCACTCCAAAACTGGCAACAGGAGCCTGGGTAGGATGGGAAGACAGAGCAACTCACTTCTTTGGAACCGGTGAAGGTCAGGGTGCGAAAATGGCATTGCCGATCTGGGCGATCTTTATGAAGAAAGTCTGGGCAGACAAGTCACTGGGAATTACCCCTGATGATAAGTTTATCAGACCATCAGACTGGAAAGACGGATGTTCAAACCTGAAAGGCCTCGGTGAAGGATATGGAGACGACGGAGGACTTCAGACTATTGATGAGATCAAAAATCCAAGACCTGCAGATCCAACTCCAAAAAACAACACAGACAAGAAAGAGGAAAACATCAATGACAATCTTCACTCCACTGATGAGGTAGATTTCAATAAATAAATTCTCTTTTAGAAATACACAAGACCTTTCAATTATTTGGAAGGTCTTTTCTTTTATAATTAATACCTTTGATCTATGAATATTGAACAGATCAAACAACCTTTCACCGATATATTTCCAGGGGATCTTTCTGACAACACAATGCAGAGAAACACTCCAAAAGTTTTATTTGCCGCTGTAAAACCAGCAGGTTTTGACGGACCGAAACTTATTGCTTTTAATCAAGCCCTATCGGAAGAAATAGGCCTTGGATTATACGAAGAAAAAGATCTGGATTTTCTCGTTGGAAACAATCTTCCCGAAAATATAAAAACCTACGCCACCGCTTATGCAGGGCACCAGTTTGGAAACTGGGCGGGACAGCTTGGAGACGGAAGAGCAATCCTTGCGGGAGAAATCATCAATAAAGAAGGAAAAAAGACAGAAATTCAATGGAAAGGAGCCGGTGCCACTCCATATTCAAGACATGCAGACGGAAGAGCCGTACTGAGATCTTCCGTACGCGAATACCTGATGAGTGAGGCGATGTATCATCTTGGAGTTCCGACAACAAGAGCATTAAGTCTGGCCTTTACCGGAGAAGATGTGGTAAGAGATATGATGTACAATGGAAATCCACAACTGGAAAAAGGAGCTGTAGTCGTAAGAACTGCTGAAAGTTTTCTGCGTTTCGGACATTTTGAACTGATGTCTGCACAAAGAGAATATGATACCCTGCAGGATCTCGTTGATTTTACCATTGATCATTATTATCCGGAAATCAAAGCAGAGGGTATTCAGAAATACAAAGAGTTTTTTGAAAATATATGCACCAGAACCGCAGACCTTATGACGGAATGGTTCCGCGTAGGATTTGTTCATGGGGTAATGAATACAGATAATATGTCTGTTTTAGGCTTGACGATAGATTATGGTCCTTACTCAATGATGGATGAATATGATCTTAATTTCACTCCAAATACGACGGATCTTCCGGGAAGAAGGTATGCTTTTGGAAAACAGGGTCAGATTTCACAGTGGAATCTTTGGCAACTGGCCAACTCCCTTCATCCGTTAATTAAAGATGAAAAGTTTCTGGAGGATACTTTAAATCATTACGGAACTTATTTCTGGAAAGCTCACGATCAGATGCTTTGCAAAAAATTCGGTTTCGACGAACTCAGAGAGAGCGATGAGGAATTTTTCACTAACTGGCAGGGGCTAATGCAGGAGCTTCAGCTGGACTACACGTTATTCTTCAATAAGCTTGAAAAACTAAGTCCTGAAAGTGATATGAAATCTCTTTTTGAAAAAGTATCCTATGTTGTTTTATCTGATCAGAGAGTCAGAAAACTGGAAGATTTCGCTAAAAAATATGAAGCAAGACTTTCATCAAATACCATTTCAAGGGAAGAATCATTATCTCTGATGAAACATTCAAATCCAAAATTCACCCTTAGAAATTATCTTCTTTACGAATGCATTGAGGAAATCAATAACGGAAGCACGGAAATGCTTGAAAAACTGACGAAGGCTTTAGAAAATCCTTACGAAGAATTGTATCCGGAATATTCTGCAAAAAGGCCATCTGCCTACGATGACACTACCGGATGTTCTACGCTTTCATGCAGTTCATAATACATAAAACTCAGTATTTGTGTTATTTAGATAAATTATTTTCATTGTATTGACGTTTTTTTTATTATTTTTAGAAAAAATATCCTTATGAAAAGAATTCTATTTTCAATTACAGCATTATTCATCAGCGGAGCTGCTTTCTCCCAATATTGGAGTACTCAAAACTCAGCATTTGCAACCGCTTCAAGAGGAATCAGTGGTATGGAAGTCTATGATGCCAATACTGTTTGGGCTTTTGCTTACAATGGAGTAACGACTACGGCCAACGTTCAGGAGTTTACAAAAACATCTAACGGAGGAACAACCTGGACAGCAGGAAGTATTAATGTCGGCAATTCCGCTTTAAAAATCACCAACATCTCAGGTGTAAGTGCCACAACGGCATGGGTGGGAGCTTTTGACAATACAAACGGATTAGGAGGTGTATGGAAAACTTCAGATGGAGGGGCTACATGGACTAACCAACATATGCTAACCACCGCAGGACAGTCCTGGACCAACTACGTGCATTTTTTTGATGCCAACAATGGTATTATCGGAGGTGACCCGGAGAGTGGTGAGTTTGAAATTTACACAACCGCCAACGGAGGAACGACATGGACCAGAGTTCCGGGAGCCAACATTCCCGATCCTTTGACAGATGAATATGGATACAATGGCGGATATTATTCTGTAGGTAACAATATATTCTTCTATACAGGAAAAGGAAGAATTTATAAGTCAACAGATAAAGGTTTAACATGGACCGTATTAGCCACCAACTCTATCATAAGTGACTTTGGAGGTACTGCCGTAAGCGGAGATATGGCATGGAGTGATGCAAACACGGGAATAATCGTTAGAAAAACGTTCACAGGTACAACACCTACTAGTCTACAGTTACACAGAACAACAGACGGAGGAGCTACATGGTCACAAGTTACCTTCACCGGAATTACTGCGGCCAATAATATCAGCGACATCACTTATGTCCCGGGCACCAGTATTTTGGTAGCAACAAGCTCATCAAACACAAGTGGAGGATCCTGGAAAAGCAACAACGGAACCACATGGACTGCTATAGACGGCGTACAGCATTTAAGCGTAAAATGTTTCAACACCAGCACCTGTTATTCGGGAGGATTCAACACCTCTGCCACTGTAGGAGGAATGTTTAAGTCTACACAGGTCCTTGCAACGTCTGAGGCTACAAAAACAGCAAAACAGATAGCAGTTTATCCTAATCCTACAAAAGGGGAAATCAATATCAAAACAGATCAAAAAATAAAAATGACATCTGTCATAGATATGTCCGGAAAAACAGTGATTACAACAGATTCAGGAAAAGCCGATCTATCTTCACTCCCAAAAGGAACCTATATGGTTAAGGCAGAACTTAACAACGGTACATCTGTAACTGAAAAAGTGATCAAACAATAACGATCCTATTTTAAAGCATATTTAAAACTCACCTCCTTCGGTGAGTTTTTTTTATTTTAAAAATAGAAATTAAGAGACACTTGGCTAATTTATAAACATTCCGAACACTCCTATTCTACAAAGATATCTTCACTTTACAATACAGACTGTATGTTCTACACCCACCTACAATTATTACCTTATAAATTGCAACAATTAATCGTTTTTATTAAATTTTATATATTATATTATTATTTTTCACTAATTTTAGAAAAAAATATTATCATGAAGAAAACTCTCTTTTCTCTAGGTTTATTGCTTGCAATAACAACCTCTAATGCACAGGCAATTCTATCGGAAAACTTTGAAGGCGCAACGTTTCCTTCTGCAGGATGGACAAGAACACAAACAGTAACCAGCAGACCTTGGCAGCTTACTAGCGCATTTCCTACAAGTACCTCCGGATTCCTTATTTCAGGGACAAAATCTGCTGGGGTAGATTATATCAACCAGACTAACAACGCTGCGCTCATCAGCCCTGCGTTTTCACTTGCAGGTACAACAACACCTGTCTTAAAATTCAAGGTAAAAGTAGGCTGGAATTACATGATCGGCCAAAATCTTGGAAATCTTGTGGCTCAAATTTCAACAGATGGGGGCACAGCCTGGACTACTCTTTGGGATGAAGATACAGAAGCTGGATTTACAGATGACGGCGACGGTAATCAGGCAACAGACCTTTACAACACCGTATCCGTACAGAAAGCGCTTACCGCATATGCTGGACAAACTAACGTTAAAATCAGATTTCAGTACATCGCTAATGATGCAGATGCCATTTCTGTAGATGACATCCAGGTTTTGGCAAGTGCGACTTTAGGCACACAGGAAGCTTCTTCTAAAGCTAAAGACGCGGTAGCTCTTTATCCTAACCCTACGAAAGGAGAAATCAATATCAAAACTGCTCAAAAGATTAAATCCACAACAGTTTTTGACATGACAGGTAAATCCCTGCTTCAGAACGATACTGAAAAAGCGGACATTTCTTCACTTCCAAAAGGAACTTATTTAGTGAAAATCAGTTTTGCTGACGGAAGCACTTCAACAAGAAAAGTGATCAAGCACTAATCAACATCATCATAAAGATTAAAACTCACCAACCATGGTGAGTTTTTTTATTTTATTTTTGCAAAAAACTGACGCGTGTCTTTTATTAAAACAAAACTCATCCACCTTTTAAAACAGGTCTTCCCTTCTTCCTATACAGAATTGGCAGTATTTATATTCTTCCTGATCTGTTATGGAACGCTGGGCACTTATATCGCACTTCATTACCGGATTATTTTTGACAGCAGAATTCCCTGGGATGCTTACTTCAGTTTTGATAATAAAGCGATCGTGATGACCGGTGGAAGCTTTGAAAGACATCCGTTAGCCTATTACTTTTTCAATTGGGTCAGAGAATTTTCACTATTGATTTCAGGTGGAAAAATGGATGCAACCTTCAGACTCACCCTTGCATGGTTGAGCAATACGACCATCAGCCTGTGCATGGTACAGATTTTCAAATACCTGAAGAATATCATCAGACTTCCATTAATGATCAGCCTGCTTATCATTCTGTTCTTCGGCTTATTCTCTACCAGCATCATTCTATCTTTTACGCCTGAGAATTTCACCTATACTCTACTGTTGCTAAGCATTTACAATTATTATGCAGCTGTAAAACTCAGAAAAGAGGAAAAAATACCCGGATCAGCACTTACGCTTGCCGGAATTACTATAGGTGGACTTACCATTACCAATCTTGTTAAGGTTTTTATTCCAATACTATTTGAGAAAGACCTCTTCCGGAGTTGGAAAAAATTTGGAAATGCAGCTTTTCGTGTGGCACTTACCACAGTATGTTTCGTATTCCTCTATTTACTGAGAATTGATTTCAAATATGAAAACATCTTCTCAAAAACTAATCAGCAGTATGAAAAATTCTCCAATGTAGAATCTATTCCGGATTGGGATATGATGCTTTCCTACTTTTTTGGCGGCAGTATTCTGTTCCCGAGTTTCATGACGACAGACAAACATAATATGAAAGGTTTCGATTTTAAAGGTCTTTTAATGGAGCCTTATTCGTCTTCGTTTTGCTATGCCTTTATCATCATATTATTAGGGCTTATTTTGTGGAGTTATATTAAAAATTTCAAAAATAAACTGGTCCAGATTATTGTCATTTCTTTCTTGGCTGACATTGTCATTCACTGCATCATGCGGTTCGGACTTCACACGTCTTATATCTACGGAGGACACTTTGTTTTTGTGTATCCCTTGCTTTTAGGCTGGCTGTTTTACGCTTACAAATCAAACCCGAAAATCTTATCGTTTTTAATGATAACCACAGTCATTCTGTTCGTTTTCCTACTGGTCAACAACCTGTACAGAATGTCAGACTTTTTCCTCTTTTTAGAAACTTACTATCAATAAAAAAGCCGGAAAAATTCCCGGCTTTACTTTTATATTTTTTGACGACTTATCTCGCTTCTGAACAGAAAATTCTGTACTGTACTGCAATTGCAGACTTAAAGTATTCTCTTATTTTTGAAAGGTCAGATGACGCACTCTGTTTTGTGAAATAACTTCCTGCTAAAATTTTATAGTTAGGTCTTAAGGAAGCATCTGTCTCCACCTTCAGGTTCGGGAATCTTTTTCTGAAATACGATTTCACCTCGTTCGCTTCTTCATTACTCTTAACCGTAGTGATCTGAATTTTGAATCCTAAAATCCTCGGATTTTTTCTACAGATCTCCGCATTGCTCAATTCTCTGCTCGGAATATAGATTTTGGGCGGTTTTGTGGTATTCACCATTCCACTATCGGTATTATTTTCTTTTACGGAAGAACCCGAAGGACCTCCGGTAGTCCTGGAACATTTATCTTCAATTCCTCCCAAAGCAGCACTTACTTTGGAATCCATGGTCATAATTAGCTCTGTTCCGGACAGTGTGTCTTTTTGAACAACCTGTTGGGCTTCAATGCTATAAAACCCAAATAAAGATATTATTGAAAATATTTTGATTAAATTTCTCATTTAAACTTGTTTCTGCAAATCTATTAAAATTAAAAAATTATACCAAACAACACTATTTAGAATCAATACAAATTAAACGTAAATGATATTTTCCCTTTTCCATATACCGTTAAATTCCTGTTAAAAATATTATTTTTGCGGAATTGATTGGTTCAATATTTTACTAACATAAGATAATTTAAATGATTAGTTGGAGAAAGCATTATAAACAAACGTTGATCGCAATAGGCTTATTGCTATCGACAAGTGCTTCAATTTACGGGCAAGACGGCGATCCTAAAAACGGAGAGAAACTTTTCAAAGCAAATTGTACTGCATGTCACGCACTGGACAAACAGGTAATAGGGCCACCTCTAAAGGGTGTCGTAGAACGTGTAAAGACAGAGGGTGGTGTAGACAAAGATTGGCTTCACAAGTGGATCAAAGACAACAAAGCTCTGAGAGCTTCTGGGGATAAATACGCCAATGAGATTTTCGAAAAATTTAATAAGACTGAAATGTTGCAGTTTCCTAATCTTACAGAGAAGGACATTGATGACATTTTAGCGTACACAACTAATCCGCCGGCGCCAGAACCGCCAAAAGCAGATAAGGCTACCGCTACAGACGGAGCAGCAGCTGCACCAGCAGATAAGACCACTTCAAGTGTTGTTATTATCTCGCTTCTTGCCATTGCAGCTTTATTGGTTTGGATCTTAATTAAACTGAGACAATTGGTTAAATTAGGTCAATCCGAAGACTTAGCAGGACTTAACGCAACAAGAGTTAAATCTTTCAGCGAAATTTATGAGAAGTACCACTACGTAGGGAAAGCAGTATTGGGTATCCTTGCCCTTCTTGCCGCTTACGGAGTTTGGAACTGGATCATGTGGATTGGCGTTTACAAAGGGTACAAGCCTGAGCAACCTATCTACTTCTCTCACAAAATTCACGCGGGAGAGCAAAAAATCGACTGTCAGTTATGTCACTCCAGTGCCAAGTATGGTAAAGTATCTGAGATTCCATCTATGAACGTTTGTATGAACTGTCACAGAACAATCTCTGAGTACAACGCAGACCACTACATGGAGCCAGGAAAAGATAAAGCATTCTACGACGGTGAAATCCAGAAGATCTATGCCGCTACAGGCTGGGATCCTGCAAAACAGGTATACACTGGAAAAACACAGCCGGTTGAATGGACCAGAATCCACAACATGCCAGACTTCGTGTACTTCAACCACTCTCAACACGTAGTAGCAGGTGAACAGGCGATCATTAATTCTTTCAACAAAAAGAATCCTAACAACAAAATTGATGTTGTATGTAAAGCTTGTCACGGAAAAATTGATACAATGAATGTTGTTCAAATGGCTAACGACTTCACTATGGGATGGTGTATCGAGTGCCACAGAACGACTGAGGTTGATATGAACAACGGTTATAATAAAGAGTACTTCAAGAATCTACATGACAAGTTGAAAAAACAATATCCTCAGGATGGCGGTAAGATCACTGTAGATGCAATTGGAGGTCTTGAGTGTGGTAAATGTCATTATTAATAACTAAAAAATTAGAAGTATAAATGGCTTCAAACAAAATACAATTTAGAAGTATTCATGAACTTAAAGACCCAGCTTTGAATAATAAGCTGGCTCAGAAAGAGTTTCAGGAAGAAATTCCGGTAGAAGATTTCCTTGGAGATGCTGAACAGAACGGATCCAGTACTTCAAGAAGAGATTTCTTAAAAATATTAGGATTCTCTACAGCAGCCGTAACATTGGCTGCCTGTGAAGCACCGGTGATCAAAACGATTCCTTATGTGGTAAAGCCACATGACATTATTCCAGGGGTTCCGAATTATTACGCTTCAACCTATTTTGACGGATTCGACTTCGCCAGTGTTTTAGTAAAGACCCGTGAAGGAAGACCTATCAAAATAGATCCAAACCCGGCAGCAGGTGATTTAGGAACAACTAATGCAAGAGCTCAGGCAAGTGTACTTTCTCTTTATGATAACGATAAAGTAAAGCAGCCTAAACTGGACGGTAAAGATGAAACTTTCGATAAAGTAGACAGTTTTATCCTTAAAGGTCTGGCAGATGCAAGTGCAGCAGGTAAAAAGATCGTGCTTTTGTCACACTCTTTCCCTTCTCCTACTTTCAAAAAGCTATTTGCAGAATTCAAAGCTAAATATCCAACTGCGGAACTGGTAACGTATGATGCGTATCCTCACTCTGCAGCTTTAGATGCAGCTCAGGAAGTATTCGGACAGAGAGCATTACCTGTTTATGACCTTAAAGGTTCAGAATTGGTAGTTTCTTTCCAGGCTGATTTCTTAGGAGATTACAACGGAGCAAGTTTAGAAACATCTTTCGCAGCAGCAAGAAAGCCAGGACCAAACATGTTGAGACACATTCAGGTGGAATCAAACATGTCATTGACTGGTGCTAACGCTGACTCAAGATACAGATTAAAGCCAAGTGCAGTAAACAAAACTTTAGTTGAAGTTTACAATGCAATCGTAGGTGGTGGTACTTCAGATAAGACCGCTACTGAAATTGCTACTGAACTTAAAGCGAAAGGCAGCAAAGCTGTTGTTTTAGCTGACGGTTCTAAAGGAGCACAGGTTTTAGCACACTTAATCAACCAAAAATTAGGTTCAGTAGCTTTCACAGGTAAAGCAAACTTCCTGAAAGAATTTGATAAAGCAAGATACCAGGAATTCTTAGGATGGGTAAATGCAGGTCAGGTTGGCGTATTGATCGCTAACAACGTAGATCCTATCTACTCTCATCCAAAAGGAGAAGATTTCAAAAAATCTTTAGCTAAAGTTGCTTGTGTAGTAGCCGTAGCAGATAAGAAAAATGAAATGTACAAAGCAGCGAAAGCTGTAATCCCGGTAGCTAACTGGCTGGAGTCTTGGGGTGATATTGAACCTCAGACCGGCGTATATTCATTAATGCAGCCTACGATCCAAAAGATCTACAAATCAAGACAGATTGAAGAATCTCTATTGGTTTGGAAAAACGGTAAAAACAACGCTGCAAACAATTACTACGACTATCTGAAAGGAAGTGCAGCATCTATCTTAGGCGCTACTTCATTCAACAAAGCTTTATATAACGGTATCACTACTTCCAATAATGCAACTGCATTATCTTATTCAGGAGGAAATGCTGCTCAGGCTATTGCTGAATTAGGAAACTTCAAAGCTTCTGAATTAGAATTAGTATTATACACCAAGCCTTCAATGGGTGACGGTACTCAGGCCAACAACCCTTGGCTTCAGGAATTACCGGATCCTATCACAAGAATGTCTTGGGATAACTATCTGACTATTTCTCCGAAAGACGCAGAAAAATTTGCGATTGACAACGATCTTAATGCAAGAATGCAGCTGGATGGTTCTATCGTAAACCTTACTGTAAACGGAGTAACAATAAAAGACGTTCCTGTATTCGTTCAACCGGGACAGGCAGAAGGATCAGTAGGTCTTGCGCTTGGATACGGTAAAAAAGATTCCGGAACGACTGCTGATACGGGTGTAAACGCTTATCCATTATTTGACGGTACTAACCTGACTGTTTCAGGAGTTAAGATCGAAAAAACAGGAGAAGATCACGAATTCGCAGGTATCCAGCTTCAGAATACATTAATGGGACGTTACGAAATCGCTAAGGAAGTTCCTTTAGCTGAATTCATCAACGTAGCTTTCGATGACGAACATAAAGGATGGAACAAGCCTTTGGAATATCACACGATCAGTGGAGCTCTTCCAGCAAGAAAGATTGACCTTTGGGATGCTTTCGATGATACGGACGGACCTCACTTCAACTTATCAATCGACTTGAACTCTTGTACTGGTTGTGGAGCATGTATCATTGCTTGTCAGGCAGAAAACAACGTTCCTGTAGTAGGTAAAGAAGAGATCAGAATGTCTAGAGATATGTATTGGTTAAGAATTGACCGTTACTATTCTTCAAGACAAAAAGTAGAAGTATACGAAGGATTGAAAGAAGGAATGGCAGTACCTGAATTGTACGGTACAGCATTCGGAGACGGAGGTGCATTAAACCACCCTGCAGACAATCCAGATGTGATCTTCCAGCCGGTTATGTGTCAGCACTGTAACCACGCTCCTTGTGAAACGGTATGTCCGGTAGCGGCTACTTCACACGGTAAGCAAGGTCAGAACCATATGGCTTACAACAGATGTATCGGTACCAGATATTGTGCAAACAACTGTCCGTACAAAGTAAGACGTTTCAACTGGTTCACATATAACCTAAACGACAAGTTCGACTTCAACATGAACAACGACCTTGGAAGAATGGTACTAAACCCTGACGTAGTTGTAAGAACCAGAGGGGTTATGGAGAAATGTTCAATGTGTATCCAGGAAACTCAGGCTACTATTTTAGCAGCTAAGAGAGAGAATAGAAAAGTAACAGACCACGAATTCAAGAATTCTTGTGCTTGTGCTGCTGCTTGTTCTACCGGAGCAATGACGTTCGGAGACATGAATGACAAAGAATCTGAAGTGAGAGAATTGTATTCTAGCAACAGAAGATATTATTTACTAGAGGAGATCGGCACAAAACCAAACGTGTTCTATCACACTAAAGTAAGAAACAGAGTAGAAAAATAAAGTTTAAATAATAAATAGGTAAAAAATGTCAGGACATTACGAAGCTCCGATAAGGGAACCTCTAATTATTGGTCACAAAACTTATCACGATATTACGGAAGATATCGCACGACCTATCGAAGAAAGAGCAGGTAAATTATGGTGGATTTCACTATACGCAGCCTTAGTTCTATTTCTATACGGATTCGGCTGTATCGCGTACACTATCGGGACAGGTATTGGAGCATGGGGGCTTAACAGAACTATTAACTGGGGTTGGGATATTACCAACTTCGTATGGTGGGTAGGTATCGGTCACGCCGGAACACTTATCTCCGCAGTATTATTATTATTTAGACAGCGTTGGAGAATGTCTGTAAACAGATCTGCAGAGGCAATGACGATCTTTGCGGTTGTACAGGCAGCGATCTTCCCTGTTATCCACATGGGTAGAGTTTGGGTAGGATACTGGGTATTCCCATTACCTAACCAGTTCGGTTCTCTTTGGGGGAACTTTAACTCTCCTCTACTTTGGGACGTATTTGCTATCTCAACGTATTTCTCAGTATCAACTGTATTCTGGTTCATGGGACTAATCCCTGACTTTGCAATGATCAGAGATAGAGCTAAAACTCCTTGGACTAAGAAAATTTATACATTCCTAGCATTTGGATGGGGTGGTAAAGCAAAACACTGGCAGAGATTCGAAGAACTTTCTTTGGTTCTTGCAGGTTTAGCAACTCCACTTGTATTCTCGGTACACACCACGGTATCATTTGACTTCGCAACGTCGGTTATTAAAGGATGGCACTCTACAATCTACCCTCCTTACTTCGTAGCCGGTGCGATCTTCTCAGGATTCGCGATGGTACAGACGCTATTGTTGATTGCCAGAAAAGTATGTCACTTAGAAGAATACATCACAATGTATCATATTGAAATTATGAACATCGTAATCGTTCTTACAGGTGGTATGGTAACGGTGGCTTATGCTACTGAATATTTTATCGGATGGTATTCCGGATCAAGATTTGAAGACTTTACTTACCTTTCACCGGGTGCTGCAGTAGGACCTTACTGGTGGGCATTCTGGGCGCTGATTACTTGTAACTTGATTGTTCCTGCATTATTCTGGTTCAAGAGAGTAAGAACAAACATTATCGCTACATTTATTATCGCGTTAATTATTAACATCGGTATGTGGTTTGAGCGTTTTGATATTATCGTTATCAACCTTTCGAGAGATTACTTACCAGGATCTTGGACTATGTTTAAGCCAACGATCATTGATGTGGGTGTATATTTAGGAACAATCGGATTCTTCTCTGTATTATTCTTACTATACGCAAGAACGTTCCCTGTAATTGCACAGGCTGAATTAAAATCGATTCTGAAAATTTCAGGTGAAACTTATAAAGCAAAAGAAGGAGATGAGCACCACTAAAATTGTATACGGACTTTATGCCGATGACGACGATTTAATGAACGGCGTTAAGGCATTCAACGATAAAGGAATTGCGATCAACGAAGTGTATACTCCGTTTCCGGTTCACGGACTTGACAAAGCTCTAGGTTTAAAGAAAACCAGAATTTCGGATGCTGCATTCTTCTATGCTCTTTATGGAGTGACCATCGGTGCTACGGTAACGTGGTATGTGATGAATCATGACTGGCCTCAGAATATTGGTGGTAAACCAGCTTTTGACTGGGCACACAACATGCCTGCATTCGTGGTACCTATGTTCGAATTAATGGTATTCTGTGCCGCTCACATGATGTCTTTAACTTTCTTGGTTAGAAACAAAATGTATCCGGGAGCTCCGGCTCAGAACCCAGATCCAAGAACTACTGATGATAAATTCCTTATGGAGTTTGTAACTGAAGACGTAGAGTCTGTAAAGCAGTTACTTATTGAAACTGGAGTTGAAGAAATAACTGTTAAAGACGCTTAAAATGAAAAAGAATGTATTAAAAATTACAGCTATTTTAGGTTTAGCAACGGTTTTACTTAATTCTTGCGGACCAAAAGAAAATACACCATTGGTATATTTCCCGGATATGTATTTTCCGGTAGCTTACGATCCATTGATGAAAGCTCAGGATGCTTATTCAGATCATGAAAATGAAATCCCTGCTTTCGTTAAAAATAGCTTTGCAACAGGTCTTGCTCCTGTAGAAGGTTCAGTTGCTCAGAATAAAGACGGAATTTTCGAAGAAAGTCTTCTTCCTAAAAATGTAGATGAATATAACGCTGGTTACGATGCATCCAAAAAGATGACAGGATCTCCTCTTAATCCGGCTAATGCAGCTAAGGATATTGAAAGAGGAAAAATGCTGTTCGATCATACTTGTGCTGCATGTCACGGAACTGGTGGTGATGGACAGGGACCAATTGTACAAAGCGGTGCTTTCTCTGGTGTACCAAACTATGCTGACAGAGAGCTTACTGTAGGATCTGTTCATTATGTATTAACTAACGGTAGAAATGCAATGGGATCTTATGCTGGTCAGCTTAACGCTGGAGACAGATGGAGAGTGGCCATGTATGTGATGAGCGCCTTCAAAAAAGGAGCAGCAGCACCCGCAGCAGCTACAACGGCTACAGCTACACCAGCTGCAGCTGCAACAGAGACTACTACCGAAACTAAAAAATAAGAAAAGAAATGTATAGTTTTTCACCAAAATTAAAATCAACTTCTCTAATACTTCTTGTTGTAGGTTTAGTTCTGTTTGGTATTGGTTATTTCATGAATCATGGAATCAGTACAGAGAGAATTAAAGAAATGATGGAGGCAGTTCACTCTGCAGGTCACACAGCACCTACTCACTCCAGTGAAATGGTAGGACCTCAGGATGAAGCTTCTCATTTAGAGCATGCGACAATGCAGATTCATAATTCGCCTTTAGCATCCATACATTTCGTAGCTGTATTTTTCTTCGGAGTAAGTTGTGCAGTATTATTTTTCTACTGTATTCAGCATGCAGCTCATGCAGGATGGCCAATCATTATTACAAGAGTAATGGAAGCTATTGCTTCTTATATTCCTTATGGAGGTGCTATTTTAGTAATCTTAATGTTACTGAATATCTTCCACCAGGGTCATATTTTCCACTGGATGGATCCGGATTTGACAGATCCTAATTCTGCACATTTCGACGTGATCCTATTCGAAAAGAAAAGATTCTTAAACATCCCTTTCTATGCGATCAGAACATTGATCTACGTAATCGGAGCATCATTCTTCGCATGGAAACTGAAAGCACAGTCTAAAAAAGTGGACGATACAAAATCTTTGGTTGAGTATCAGTTCCTTTACAGATGGGCAGTAGGATATATCGCATTCTTCGGGTTTGCTTCTGCAGCTTGGGCTTGGGACTGGTTGATGTCTATTGACCCTCACTGGTATTCTACAATGTATATCTGGTATTCAATGGTAAGCTGCCTTTCAAGTGGAATCGCTGTGATTATCCTTCTAAGTGTTTACCTGAAGAAAAACGGATTCTTACCTCAGTTCAATGACAACCACTTACACGATTTAGGAGTATTCCTTTTCGCTACAAGTATGCTTTGGACATATACATGGTTTGCTCAGTTTATGCTTTACTGGTATGCGAACGTTCCGGAAGAGGTGAACTACTTCTTCGGAAGATTCCAGCACTACGGAATTACTTTCTTACCAATGCTGATTGTAAACTTCTTATTACCATTATTGGTATTAGTGAGCAGCAGCATCAAGAGAAATTACAAAGTAGTAACCGTTATGGCTGTAGTGGTTATTTTAGGACACATCTTAGATTACTTCAACATGGTAATGCCGGGAACGGTAGGTCCATACTGGAAAACTCCTGAAGTATTCATCTTGATATTAGGTGCGCTTCTTTTTGTAGTTGGGTTATTCATGTTCACAGTACTGACAGCATTGTCTAAACTGAAACTGATCCCTACAGGTAACCCTTACCTTCACGAATCTGAAATTTATGAGTATCCTTTCTAAGGACTTGTAACAGAAATAAAATAAAAAAGACTGATTGTAATGATCAGTCTTTTTTTATGCAGACAACTGAACTTTTTAACCTGTTCAGGCAACCATTTTGAATTTTGTGTGTCTTTATAATGAGATTGATGTATGATTTCAATAAACCAATAAAACAAAATATCATTATGAAACGAAATTATCTGCTCTTCGCACTCTTCGTCTTTCTGTTCAGTTTTATTCAGGCACAAACTGTAACGTTTATTTCTGAACGAACCAATAAACCTCTTCCTAAAGTTTCCGTTTTCGGGAAAGATGGAAGCATCCTTGCCTTTTCTGATATTGATGGCAAAATAGATAAACAGGCACTCAATCCTTCACAGGAAAAATTTCAATTGGTTTACAATAACTTTTCTGTAGCTACCCTCTCCTATTCAGATTTAAATCAGGACGTGATCAAAATAAATGATCAGGTGAAGGAAATAGAAACGGTCGTCATTAAAAACTCAAAGCCGGCAAAATATATTTTCATTAAAGGAAACTTTAATGCCTATGTAACCGTAAATAATAGACTGAATGGTTATGCCGATGGAATCGTTACCTATATTTTCGACAATAAAACCAAAAAGCTAAAAAGCACAAATGTTGAACAATACAGGATATACCGGCTTGAAGATCCTAAAGTTGAAAAAAAGCAGACTGCTTCGTGGGATTACGGCTCTTCCTTATCGGTTCCTGAAATGAAAAATGTAGGAAATATTGATGAATACAAAAAGAAAAACACAAAACTGAAAGAGTTAAAAGGGGAACGTAAGGATGACGTGGAAATTACCGGCGAATACCTCCAGAAAAAAGAATTTGCCCTATTTGGATTCAGATTTTTTGATCTGAAAGGAATCATCAATATTGCATTTGAAAAAGATTCAAATAAAACATTAAAAGATATTTTGGAGTATAATGAAATTGATTTTTTAAAATTAAAGCATAAAACTGAAAAAGATTATAACCAGCTCATGGCCTACAGTAATTTCTACACTACAGAGCTTGGGTTCACCAACGACAATGATCTTGAGAAAGTGAGATTCAACAAAGACAACAGCAACTATACCACAAAATATTGGCAGGATTCCTCATTTCCCAATATGCAGACCATTTTCAGCTCATTCTTTAAAGATGATCTGAAGGAACAGGAAAATAAGAAATAAGCCTCTGATATTTTACAGAAGTACACTATAATTTGCACTAGAAAAAGACTGACCTTATTGAACAGTCTTTTTTTTATGAAGAAAATTAACTCTATCATACTAAGCCATATAGTTTATAAAGCTATCCATAAATCATTCGGGTATACCAGTAAATCATTAATAATAAATGTTATCACCAGCTAAAAACACAAAACAAAAATAAAAACCAGCTATTATTAAAGGTTTTACTAAATTTGCAGTAAACAAAATAAAATGAAAAAGTTTTCTTTTCTACTTGTTCTCAGTCTGTTGCTTTTTACGGCATGCAGGAAAGATCACGTAGATGCTACGAATACTAAAACGCTGCAGTCCAGTATCAATGACATGACTGCCAGCCTTTCAACCATTAAACAGATCAAATTCAGTGAAGCTCTTTATATCCTAAAGACCTTCGGCGTAGAAGCAGAAGGTGATGTAGAAGAACTGAAAGCACTTGGAAAGCTTATCAATGGAAAAAAAGTACCGGAAATTCTTACAATGGCTGATGAAGTGGCGCAGAAAAACGGAATCGAATGGGCCAGCACATCTCCTCCTTCTCTTGGAGAAATGAACATCTTCGGGGATGATAAAGCCAAGGAAACCGATAACAATGATGTAAAAGCAAACTCACTAAGCATTGTCACCAAACCTACTGGAGATGACGGAAACGGTGCTGCTACTGCCATCCAGATTGTTCCAAGACTTGTAGATGCTGCGGGAAATCCTGTTTCATTTACCGGAGCAGGTTTAGAAGCTACTTTAGAAGTTTTCAGCAACGGCGTAAAGCTTTCAACAGCGAAAAACCTTATGCAGGATAATAACTTTAAAGGATTTAATTTAAAATTCTCCTCCATTCCTGCAGCAAAAGTGGTAGACAACAAAATCGATATTACCGTTTCAGTAAAAACGACAGCAAAGACATTCAAAATGTCTAAAATCGGACTTGATGTAAACCCATCAGCTCTGAAAGTTCCAGCTCCGCCAAAAACTGATTCAACGGCTGTAACTCAAGATCCAAATGCCGGGATAGATCCAAACAATCCTACAGCAACACCTGCTACACCTACAGATCCAAATGCAACAACTACGACACCGGCTGGACCTAAACAACCAACTGCAGATCCAAAAAATACAGTAAGTAAATTTTTAAGCAGTGTAAGCTCTCAAAATCTTAAAGCGGCATACGATAATTCAAGCAACCCAAGCTGGGGAAGCTATGAATCATTCTCCAATCCTACTTCAGGTTTTGGATCGGTGAAAAATGTAAGTGTAAAAAATATCACAACCAATGCGACCAACGCCAGCGGTGCCAGCGTAAACGCAACGTATGATGTAACGGATAAGAACGGAAAAACAACTTCTTTAAAAGTAACTTTCGGACTTAAAAATGTAAATGGAGACTGGAAAATTTCCAGCTATAAAATAAACCCATAATGGCTTCACAAGAACTGATCAAAAGACTGGAACAAACCATAGAAAACATTCCTGACTTTCCCATTCCGGGAATCCAATTCAAGGATATTTCACCTATTTTCCTGGACCCGAAGCTTTATGAAGACGTCATCACAGAACTGGCTGCTTTCAGCAAAGGAAAAATAGACGCCGTATGCGGAATAGAAAGCCGTGGTTATCTCTTCGGTATTGCCATCGCTGTTGCTTTGGAAGTTCCGTTTATTTTAATCAGAAAAGCAGGAAAGCTTCCTCCACCGGTCATTTCAGAAAAATACGATCTTGAATATGGAAGCGCTGTCATAGAAACCCGTGACGGACAGATCAAAAAAGGGCAGAGAATTCTGATCCATGACGATCTTCTGGCAACCGGAGGAACTACAGAAGCAGCCGCTAAATTGGTGGAAAAACAAGGTGCCACCGTTTCACAGTTCAGCTTCCTGATCGGATTAAAAGATCTTAATGGGACTGAAAAACTTAGTAAATTCGGGGCTGAAGTCTACAGCATTCTGGAATATTAAGCTTTTCATATAAAAACAAAAATATGGGTTGTAAAGATATCACGCTGAGCGGAGTCGAAGCGTTTTTACCATTAACATCTGACAATTCACAACATTTTCACAATAATACTTCAAAGTATTTTGTAAATCATTCAGAAACAATTAAATTTGCAGTTCAATTTTTAAGAATTTATGGCAAAATTGGGAAAGAATGCTCAGAACGAGCAAGAAGGTAAAGAAACAGTTGAGTTCTTTAAAGACCTTGACAGAGAGGCTCTAAACACAGAGAGATTCCTTGAGAAATATTCAAAGCAATTGGGTATTGTATTCGGGGTATTGGTTTTGGGTGTTTTAGGATTCTTTGCTTACAAACAGTTTGTAGTGGCTCCTAAGAACGTTGAAGCTGTAAAAGGTTTCCTTGCTGCTCAGAAAAACCAAACTTCTGGGAAAGATAAAGAAGCCCTAGGTGGAAATTCTGCAGCTAACCCAGGTTTTGTAGGAACATCTAACGAATATTCAGGTACGAAGATTGGTGAATTGGCGGCTTACAATGCTGGTTTACTGAAATTCAAAGCAGGAAAATTCCAGGAAGCTTACGATCTTTTAGATAAATTTTCATCTGACAACAAAACATTAATGGCATTGAAATTCGGTGCTATGGCAGATGCAAAATCAGGTCTTAACAAAAACGACGAAGCGCTATCTCTATTAGACAAAGCGTCAACTGCATCCAACGATGCTTACACCACTTACTATTTCACAAGAAAAGCAGGTATCGTAGCATTAGGATTAAAGAAAAATGCAGAAGCTAAGAAATACTTCTCCGCAATTGACGAGAAATATCAGGACTACGATAACGGAATGTCTGATTCTTATATTGAAATGACTAAATATTTTTAAAAAATGGCAACAGTTAATCTTTCCGATTACAAGCCACTTCATATAACAAATGCCGAAGATTTTTCTATCGGCATTGTTTTTTCTGAGTGGAATGATTTTGTAACTTACAATCTTCGTGATGCAGCCCTTGAGATTCTTGAAAAAGAAGGGGTAAAAGCAGAAAACATCAGACTATTCCCGGTTCCGGGTGCCTTTGAGCTGAACTACGCAAGCATGCAGCTTTGCAAAGAAAGAAAATATGATGCAGTGATTGCTATCGGATGTGTCATCCGTGGTGAAACGCCTCACTTTGACTTTGTATGCTCAGCAGTTGCACAGGGAATCAAAGACTGTAATATCTTAACGGATACGCCTACAATCTTTTGCGTTCTGACAGATGACACCAAGGAACAGTCTATCGCCAGAAGCGGTGGAGATTTAGGAAACAAAGGTGTAGAAGCAGCCGTAACCGCTTTGAGAATGGTCGATTTTAAAAAGAATCTTTCTGACAAAAAAGGGAACATCGGTTTCGGACACTCTTAATTTTAATACAACTTAAAAGTATACAGGGCTATTTTTTAATAGTCCTTTTTTTATGGACATCCTTTTCCTACTATTCTTTTTTATCCATTCGGTTAACTATATAATGAATTAATCCTTCATTAATAATTCAAAAAAATGATAAGAAATGTCATGTTTCTGTTTTTTTTTACTAAAAGTTATATACAAAAACTATCTTTGCGGAAATTAACTTATACATTACGTGCATGTTTCCAAGTAAAATAAAACCATTCTTGTATCTAGGGATTTTTTATCTGATTATCTCACTGATCATACGGATTGTATTCTTTTTCCATCCGATCACTACGGCCAGCTTTGGATTTTTTGAAGTCATCAAAGTTCTGTCTATCGGTCTTTTGAATGATATTTTTGCTTTTACGCTAGCCAGTACTCTTTTGGCCATCTACTTTTTATTCCTATCAAATTCAAAATACAAAAAGCCATACGGATATATTATTTTTGGAGCATTGGTGCTGTTTTTCCTGTACATTTTGCTCGTTCCGAATAATATTTTCAATCAGTACGGAGGATCTATTTCAGAAGTGGCACTTGCGTTCGTAGGAATTAAGACTATTTTCTTTGGGTTAATGCTTTTCCTCCCTTCAAAAAGGATCAAAATCAGGAATGTACTCTATTTCATTACGTTATTATTATATGTCCTTCTGATCATTTTCAATGCGGTAAGTGAGTATTTCTTCTATAACGAATTTGGGGTACGCTACAACTTCATCGCTGTAGATTATCTGATCTATACCAATGAGGTTATCGGAAACATTATGGAAAGTTACCCTGTTGTTCCTTTATTTTCAGCGATTCTTATCGTTACTTTAGCCGTGACATGGTTTATCTATAAAAAAACAAAAGACGAGCTTTTAGAGCTTCCGAATTTCAAACAGAAAATGATTCTTGTGGGATCTTTCGTAGTTCTTGCCGGCATCAGTCTTTTTGGTATATCTTCATTAATGCAGCTCAGATCGGACAATGTCTTTGCTGACGAGATTGAAAACAACGGACTTCCAAAATTCTACTGGGCCTTTACCCACAACGAGCTGGATTATTTCCAGTTTTACCCGCAAATTGGTCAGCAGGAGGCTGAAAAAAACTTTTTAAGCCAGTATTCTGAACCTTCATTATCAAGAAATATCGTTTCAGAACAGCCTGAACTGAAGAAAAATGTAGTTCTGATCTCTATTGAAAGTTTATCCGCAGACTTCATGGCACATTATGGGGGAACTTTAAATATCACTCCTTTCCTGGACAGTCTTGCTGAGCGTTCTATGATGTTCACCAATCTTTATGCGACCGGAAACAGAACCGTAAGAGGACTTGAGGCATTAACGCTTTGTATTCCTCCTACTGCAGGAGAAAGTGTGATCAAAAGAGATGACAATAAAAATAAATTCACAACCGGAAGCGTATTCAAATCCAAAGGTTACGATGTAAAATTCCTGTATGGAGGCTACAGCTATTTCGATAATATGCAGGACTTTTTCGCTGGAAACGGCTACGGAATTGTGGACAGAAATAATTTCAAGCCTGAAGAAATCACTTTCGCCAATGTTTGGGGCGTTGCTGATGAAGATATGGCTAGAAAGGCAATTCAGACGATGAATGCTGAAGCTAAATCCGGGAAACCTTTTTTCAACCACTGGATGACTGTTTCCAACCACAGACCTTTTACCTATCCTGATGGAAGAATTGACATTCCGGGAACCGCAAAATCCCGTGATGGAGGTGTAAAATACACTGATTATTCACTGAAACTGTTCTTTGAAATGGCTAAAAAACAGGATTGGTACAAAAATACAGTCTTTGTCATCATTGCTGATCACTGCGCATCCAGTGCAGGGAAAACAGAACTTCCAATGGACAAATACAGAATTCCAGCGATGATCTTCTCAGAAGGATTCATTGAACCTCAGAAATTTGATAAGCTGATGTCTCAGATCGATATCATGCCTACCCTGTTCGGACTGTTGAATTTCAATTATCAATCTAAATTCCTTGGCCAGGATGTCTTCAAAAAAGAATTCCAGCCAAAAGCTTATATCGCAACGTATCAGGATCTTGGTTTTGTAAAAGACGGACGTCTGACGATCATTTCACCTGTTAAAAAAGTAAAACAGTATTCTTTACAGCTCGAATCCAGCAGCCTGGCTCCTGAATTCAAACTGTATTATGATGAAAAACTGATGAAGGATCCTGATCAGAAACTGGTCAATGACGCTGTTTCTGCCTATCAGTCCACTTCATTCTGGTTAAAAGAAAAGAAACTTAACCGATAAGGTGAGGAACAAAACGGCTCTGGTTATTGGTGATCAGGTGAACACTTTCCCTGATCCCGATGCCGGCAGGCTCCTGTCCGATAACCCAGCTGCCTATGACCGGATAATTGCCATTAAAATTGGGAAGGTCAAATAACTGCTGATAAATAAAACCTTCTTTCCCGTATATCCCATCGTTCTGCTCAACCGGAATATTATTTTTGTGAAGGATGACATTTGCTCCCTCTCTTGAATAAATTGGTTTTTTAGCAAAATCTTTCAGATGTCTCGGTTCAAAATAAGATTCCAGCAGATAAGGATGATTCGGATACATCTCCCAGAGAATCGGTAAAAGCGCTTTGGAGGAAAGTAAAATTTTCCAGGCCGGTTCGATCCATTGAGATCTGAAGCCGTTTTTCACAAGCTTTTGGCCAAAACCGTCTGCAAGAATCCATTCGTAAGGATACAGCTTGAAAATATATTCCATCACCGAGCGGTCTCCGGCTACGAATTCTGAGATATCCTCCGCCCATCCGATGTCCTGAACAGGTATAAATTCCGTATCAAAACCCGCCTGTGAGGCACAGTCACGCATGTATTCCACATTGGTTACATCCTCAATATTGGTAAGGGATGCAAAATAAATATGGTGCGGATTCATATAATTTTTCAGATGCTTCCAGTATCCCACCAGTTTCTCATGAATCGAGTTGAACTGATCTTTATACGGGTACAATTCCTGAAGCCAATACCATTGAATAACAGAACCTTCGTACAATGAGGTTGGTGTATCCGCATTAAATTCAAGTAATTTCAAATTTTTACCATCAAAACCGAAATCAAATCTCCCATAAATAGAAGGATGATCTTCTTCCCAGCTCATGATGATGTAATTCCGGAACCATTCAGGAATATTGAATTTGTCCCACAGATTTTTTGCAATAATATAATCTACCGCTTCCAGACACATCTGCCAAAGCTCGGCAGTGGCTGTTTCTATGGTATTGATTTCTTCGGGAGTCAATTGGTAATAATGGCTTTCGTCCCAATAAAGCCCATCCAGAGAATGATATCCGAAGCCTAGATTTTCAAGCTTATGCTGCCAGTCCTTCCTGAACTGTGATTGAATTCTTTCCATAGTTTATGATGATGCACTGAAACCGCTTCTTCCCAACTGGCCTCTTACTACATTTCCTTTGTAATTATTTCTTCCGACATTGGACTTGGTGCTTATCGCATCACTGTAATAGCCAGCCTTCTGATAAGATCCGTAACTGTAGGCTCCATACGGTCTGAAGGCATGATACAGAAGAATCCCGGTCATAAAACCATGTGATCTGGAATAAGAAGCTGTAGTATCAGATCTCATGTAGACTTTCTTTTCTCCTTTATCTTTAGGTTTTTCCTGAGAACAGGCAGCCAATATACTTGTAACGAAAAGTAATTTGATAGAACTGGACTTTTTCATTATTGAACCGTTATAAAAAATTGATAGTCTTTTTTCGTTTTGGCAATATGATCGTTGCCATCATTGTCTTCGCCTCCTACAAGAGTATCTCCAAGACTTGGAATCGTGTCTTTTTTTATAATTTCTTTAAATAACTGTTTATCCTTCCATATCCTGTGTTTGGTAATAAGAATATCAGCATTATTAATATGTTCAACGGAAAGTTCTGTTTCAATAGAACCCGTCTTGTCTACGCTGTTTACTTCGTCTTCTTTTTCTTTTTTACATGCTGTAAATGCCAATATCCCAACTGATAACAGGCAAAGTTTAATTTTTTTCACGCGGGCAGTAATTTTTCACAAAAGTAGTAATTTAGTAATGATATTATTTTAAATTTACAAGGCAAAAATTTTTATTATGAAATGGACAGACGATAGAGGCGGGAACGTAGATGACCGCCGTGGTTCTGGTGGCAGCGGAGGTATGGTTGTAGGTGGAGGGCTCGGAACTTTGATTATAGCTGCGATTATTTTCTTTTTAGGAGGTGATCCATCAGGTATTCTGAACTCCGGTAGTGTCCAGTCTTCCGGAAGTGGACAGAAGCGGGAACTCAGTGCCCAGGAACAAAAAATTGGAGAAATGGTTGGTATGATAGGTCAATGGAACATTATTACCTGGGATCAGATCTTTAAAGAAAATGGAATGACTTATACCAAACCGGAGATTGTTCTTTTTGAAGACACTACACAATCCGGATGTGGAACCGCTCAGTCAGCCATGGGACCATTTTATTGCCCGGCAGACCAGAAAGTCTACATGGATATGACCTTTTTCAATGAACTTCAGCAGAGATTCGGAGCTCAAGTAACAGAATTTACGGTTGCTTATGTTCTCGCTCATGAAGTAGGGCATCATGTACAGACCCTTCTGGGAACTACACAGAAAGTAGACGCCTTAAGAAGAAGCGGAAGATATTCAGAAGCAGATATGAACAGGGTTTCTGTAGCCACAGAACTTCAGGCAGATTTTTATGCCGGCGTTTGGGCAAAACGAACGAATGATACAAAAGGTATTCTGGAGCCAGGCGATATAGAATCAGCGATAGATGCTGCACAGGCGGTAGGTGATGACAATATCCAGAAAAGATCTCAAGGATACGTTAATCAGGAAAGCTTTACTCATGGCTCTTCTGCCCAGCGTAAGGAATGGTTTCTGAAAGGCTATAATACAGGAGACATTAAGCAGGGAGATACATTCAACCAGCTTTTGAAATAAATGTAATCTAAACAAATAAAAACCCTGAAGAAGTTCTTCAGGGTTTATTTTTTTATTGTAATTCGATTGGATTGCTGTTTCTTTTAGCTTCCTCTTTTGCTCTCTCTTCCATTCTCTTTCTCATATCTGCCGGGTTTTGATTTCCGCCACCACCACCTGCTCTTGGAGGTGCTGGAAAACCGCCACCGCCACTTTGCATAAATGACATCGGATCTTTTTTAAATTTCTCCTGCTGTTTGAGGTAGTCAGCTCTTTTTACTTTTATGGTATTCCCAAA
Organism: Chryseobacterium sp. JM1; assembly: GCF_000737715.1. GTDB lineage: Bacteria > Bacteroidota > Bacteroidia > Flavobacteriales > Weeksellaceae > Chryseobacterium. The sequence continues at coordinate 317,703 of NZ_JPRN01000002.1, forward strand.
CTGGTTTAAAGTAACGAGTTCTGCAATTTTGTAGTTCTTCATCAGGTCAAAAGAATATTCTCCCTTATCATCTTCTACTTTGACGATCAGTCCTGGAAGTCCGCCAAATTTATAAGGTCCATCCTGATAAGGAAGATCTGTTGTAAACCATGCGGTCCATTTTCTTCCTGCAAAATCCGTTGTCGCTTTTTGCACCTTGTACTCTCCTATTTTCGTAGTTTCAGAAGACATTTTCCAGTTCAGAGGACGGTCTTCCTCGTACACGTAAATATCTCTTCCAATCCTGTCTTTAAACGATATGGTCTGGCTGGATTTATCTTTTTCTACTGAATAATTGATATTGCTTCTCAATCCTTCCATCTGTTCTCTATTGATAGAAGCTCTTCCAACGCCGCCCTGAAAGGCTTTCTGTAAGATAGAATCTCTTTTGTATCTGTTTTCGGAATAAAAAAGAGACTTTTCACCGGAAATATCTAAATATGCATTTTCAGTTTTAATATCCGTTTTATTTTCCGCATCAGGTTTCATAGTTACCTGGTACACAAACCTGTTGTTTTGTGCGGAAATATGCTGCATCAACAGCGCTAAAGCAAGAATGCCTAATTTTTTCATTTTTAAATTTTATTTTAATTCAATTGGGTTTTGACTGACTTCATTTTTAAAAGAAGAATTGCTGCTCATTCCTGAACCTGGTCCGGACATATCCATCCCATCCATTCCTCCGGGTGACATACCGCTGCCCGAACGATTTCCACCTCTCATTCCGCCCATTCCACCGCCATGTTTTCCGCCGGCACCAAAATTCTGCATTCCATCACCTCCCATCCTCCTGTTTTTTGAAAACTCCAGCTCCACCGCCGCTTTATCTCCATTAAAATTAATTCTTGTGCTTTGCCTTGCATCGGAGGCTACCGATTCTTCAAAAGAATTTTTAATCATCATTTGTTTTACAAGATCAAATTTATAATCTCCTTTATCATCTTCCAGCTTTACAATCAACCCGGGTAATCCTGAGAATTTATACGGTCCATCTGAAACATTAATATCTCTTGTAAACCATGCGGTCCAAACTCTACCGCCAAAATTTGTGAGAGCCTTTTGAGCCTTATATCCATTTTGCAGCTCAGTAACATCTGTTATTTCCCACTTCACAGGCCTGTCTTCCTGATAGTAAATCTGTTTTCCAAGTACTCTGTCATAAAAATAAACTTTCTGCTCAGTAATATTTTTAGTGATGTAATAGTCAAAAAAAGTAGGTTCGGGATGTTTTCTTATGCCTGACTTTGAAATATCTTTTTTTTCTTTTTTTATTTCTTCTCCTTTATTCGCACTCCATAAAGAATCTTTAATTAATTTATTTTCACTGATGAATAAAGACTGATTTCCTCTGACATCCAAAAAAGTTTTTTCACTTTTCATGCTTACCAGATTAATAGAATCCGGATTTACTGAAGTCTGATAAATGTATCTTATCGTCTGCCCATGGTACATTGTTAATAAAAACAATCCACAAAAAATAAGAAATTTGTTTCTCATTATTATTTCTTTTATAGATATTAAAACCTGCTCAAAGTTAAACCAAAAACAGAATTTTAGAATTTACAGGGTCGAATTTATCTAAATTTAACATTCACAATCATATCGATAATGACGTTAATAACATCGGAATCATTAAAATAGATATCTTCAATTTGAGATTGCGGAAATTAGTTCGTATTTTTGCATCATTAAATCATTCTAAATAAATACAATGATAAAAGTATCGGACCAAGCAAAGGCAAAAGCCATCCAACTTATGTCGGAAGATGGCTTCAACCCTGCTGAAGATTATATAAGAGTAGGGGTAAAAAGTGGAGGATGTTCTGGTTTAGAGTATGTTTTGGGATTTGACAATCAAAAAACAGACACAGATCAAATTTTCGAAGACAATGATGTGAAAATTATTGTTGAGAAAAAGTCTATCCTTTATTTAGCAGGAACAATCCTTGAATATTCAGGAGGATTAAACGGAAAGGGGTTTGTTTTCAACAATCCTAATGCATCCAGAACGTGTGGTTGTGGAGAGAGTTTTTCTTTATAGAAAAGACATTAGATAAAGATGTCAGATCTGTTTCTGAGATCTGAAGTCTGATATCTGAAATCAAAAAAAACAATGAGTAAATATACTGAAGACGATTTAAGAGTCGATCTAGAAAATAAAAAATATGAATTCGGGTGGGAAACGAAACTGGATTATGAAGAGTTTCCAATCGGTTTAAATGAAGACATCGTTCGTGCGATCTCTGCTAAAAAAGAAGAGCCTGAATGGATGACAGAATGGCGTTTGGAATCTTTCAGGATCTGGCTGAAAATGACAGAACCTACATGGGCTAACATTAAATATGAAAAGCCTGATTTTCAAGCTATCCGTTACTATGCTGCGCCAAAATCGAAGCCGGAACTGGAAAGCCTTGATGAAGTAGACCCTGAATTATTGAAGACTTTCGCGAAACTGGGTATCAATATCGAAGAACAGAAAAGACTTTCAGGAGTTGCTGTAGACATCGTTATAGATTCTGTTTCTGTGAAAACAACTTTTCAGGATACCTTAATGGAAAAAGGAATTATTTTCTGTTCTATTTCAGAAGCGATTAAAAACCATCCTGATTTGGTAAGAAAATATCTTGGAAAAGTAGTTCCGAGAGGAGATAATTTTTATTCAGCATTGAATTCCGCAGTATTCTCTGACGGAAGTTTCTGCTATATTCCAAAAGGCGTAAGATGCCCGATGGAACTTTCCACTTATTTCCGTATCAACCAGGCAGGAACAGGACAGTTTGAAAGAACGCTTGTGATCGCAGATGAAGGAAGTTATGTGTCTTATCTTGAGGGATGTACAGCCCCTTCAAGAGATGAAAACCAGCTTCACGCTGCCGTTGTGGAACTGATTGCCATGGACAACGCTGAGATTAAATACTCAACTGTTCAAAACTGGTATCCGGGAAATGAAGAAGGAAAAGGAGGCGTTTTCAATTTCGTAACCAAAAGAGGATTATGTGAAAAGAAAGCAAAAATCTCATGGACACAGGTGGAAACAGGTTCTGCGGTAACCTGGAAATATCCTTCTTGTATCTTAAAAGGTGACGGATCTATCGGAGAGTTCTACTCTATCGCAGTGACCAACAATCACCAGTATGCTGATACAGGTACAAAAATGATCCACATCGGAAAGAATACAAGATCAACGATCATTTCAAAAGGTATTTCTGCAGGAAAATCTCAGAATTCATATAGAGGTCAGGTGAAAGTAATGCCTTCTGCAAAAGGAGCAAGAAACTTTTCACAGTGCGACTCTCTGCTGATGGGTAATGAATGTGGTGCACATACATTCCCATACATTGAAATCAAAGATCCTACTGCACAGCTGGAACATGAAGCAACGACTTCAAAAATCGGGGAAGATCAGATCTTCTACTGTAACCAGAGAGGAATCAATACAGAAAAAGCAATTGCTCTTATTGTGAATGGTTTCAGTAAAGAAGTATTGAATAAACTTCCGATGGAATTTGCCATTGAAGCTCAAAAATTATTGGAGATCTCTCTTGAGGGTTCTGTAGGATAATAATTTAAACATTAAGAAGTTAAGTATTTTGCTTTCTTAAAATCTTAATGTTAAAGAATTAAGGAATTGATAAATCAATTTTTTGAAGAAAATTAAGATGACCAAAGCAGAAGTAACACAGCTTTCTTATGACATCATAGGATGTGCAATCAAAGTCCACAAAGAATTGGGACCAGGTCTGCTCGAAAGTGTTTATGAACTGTGTTTGGCATATGAATTAAAAGAAAGGGGATTCTTTGTTGATCAGCAAATTAGTACCAAAATCAATTATGGAAAATTTGAGATTGAAACTCCATTGAAAGTTGATCTACTTGTGAATAACACAATTATTATAGAAATCAAAACGGTTGAAAGTTTATTACCGGTTCATCAGGCTCAATTGATGACTTATATGAAAATTTTGAAAAAGCCTCAAGGTCTTCTAATTAATTTTTATACGGATAATATTACCAAATCTATGATTCCTTTAATAAATGAATATTTTACAAAACTTGCAGAATAAGAATAAAGCATTGTGGAATTAAGTAGATTTGCAAACCTTAAATTCCTTCATTCAAATCAATTGTATTGGTTTGCTTAAAAAAATAATACATTAAGAAAAACTTAACTTCTTAATGTTTAAAATAAATTAAAAATAGTATTTCATTCGCGGGCCCCGGAACATTTGTGATTAGTGGTTTAGGATTACAAAAGACAAAATGTCAGTCTGATCTTGCGATAAACTAAAATATATGTTAGAGATAAAAAACTTGCACGCCAAAATTGAAGACGGCGCAGAAATTTTAAAAGGTATTAATCTTGAAATAAAGCCGGGCGAAGTTCATGCTATCATGGGACCGAACGGAGCTGGAAAATCTACTCTTTCTTCTGTTATTGCAGGAAAAGAAGATTATGAAGTAACGGACGGAGAAATTCTTTTCCAGGGAGAAAACATCAGTGAAGATGCTCCTGAAGAAAGAGCACACAAAGGAATTTTCCTTTCTTTCCAGTATCCGATAGAAATTCCGGGAGTTTCTGTAACCAACTTTATTAAAGCTGCTTTAAACGAAACGAGAAAAGCAAACGGACTTGAGGAAATGCCGGCAAAAGAAATGCTTGCCCTTATCCGTGAAAAGTCTGAGCAATTAGGTATAAAAAAAGACTTCCTTTCAAGATCACTGAACGAAGGATTCTCCGGAGGTGAAAAGAAAAGAAACGAGATCTTCCAGATGATGATGCTTAATCCGAAACTGGCTATTCTTGATGAAACAGATTCAGGTCTTGATATCGATGCTTTAAGAATTGTTGCAGACGGTGTGAATCACTTTAAAAACGAAGGGAATGCAGTACTTCTGATTACTCACTATCAGAGATTGCTTAACTATATCCAGCCTGACTTTGTTCACGTTCTTGCTAACGGAAAAATCATCAAAACCGGTGATAAATCTCTTGCCTTAGAACTGGAAGAAAAAGGGTACGACTGGCTTCTTAACTAAGAAGAAACTATTTCAGACGGGATGTTATCAATCCTTTCTGAAGATGCGGAAAACCCGCAGTAAATATTATTATTTTTAAATATATAAAATAAGGTGTGATGGCCGAAATATCAGTAATGGCTTTATACGATCAGATTATTGACAATCACGGTGAATTTTTGGAGAGTCTTCGTCACAGATTTCTGGATGAAGAAAGAAGAACTGCTCTTCAAAATTTCGAAAACTTAGGTTTTCCGACAAAAAAAGACGAAGAATATAAATATACCAGCATCAAAGAAATCACGGAAAAAAACTATAATTTTTTCCCGAAAGAAAGTCATAATATCACCAAAGAACAGCTGGATCAGTTGCACTTAGGGGAAGAAAATTTTGACTGGATCGTTTTTGTGAATGGTAAGCTTCATAAAGAGCTTTCAAAAGTTTCTATTGAAAATGTAGAATTTCTTTCATTCAACTATGCATTGAATGATGAGAAACACAAAGAAGTATTTGATAAGTATTTTAATACCATTGCTTCTAAAGATACGGCTTTCACGAACTTAAACCTTGCTTACTGCAAATACGGTTTCTTTCTGAAAGTTCCTAAAAATGTAGTAATCGAAAAACCGATTCACGTTTTTTATATCTCTCAGAATCAGGAAGAAAACACATTCTACAATACAAGAAATTTACTGATTGTAGAAGAAGGAGCAAAAGTAGAGGTTATAGAAAGTCACCACAATTTCGACAGTACGTATGTGCTGACGAATTCTGTAACGGAGATCTTTACGTATCCGAATGCAAAAGCAGACTGGCATAAACTTCAGAACGACAACAATACTTCGTATCTTATCGACAGTACATTCGCAAGACAGGAAAAAGACAGCTTAACGACTGTAAACACCTTCTCTTTCGGAGGAAAACTGGTAAGAAACAACCTGGACTTCATTCATAACGGAAGCAATATCAATTCGTTTATGAACGGGATCACAATTATTGGAAAAGATCAGCTGGTAGACCACCACACGGCTGTTCACCACAATTTCCCGCATTGTGAAAGCTACCAGAACTATAAAGGTATTTTCGATGGAAATGCCCACGGTGTTTTCAACGGGAAGGTTTTCGTGGATAAAATTGCTCAGAAAACCAATGCTTACCAGCAGAACAACAACGTATTACTAAGTGAGGGTGCCAGCATTGACACTAAACCTCAGTTGGAGATCTTCGCTGATGACGTAAAATGTTCTCACGGCTGTACCGTAGGTCAGCTGAATGAAGATGCGCTGTTTTATTTAAGAGCAAGAGGTATTTCTAAGAAAAAAGCTCAGGCTTTGCTTTTATATGCTTTTGCTAATGATGCGATGCAGAACATCGATATTGAACCGCTTAAAGAAAAAATTTCGAAACTTTTAGCTGAAAAGCTACAGGTGGATTTAGAATTTTAAGACTAATATAAATTGATACCAAAAAAAGCACTTCTTCCTGAAGTGCTTTTTTATTTTAAGTAAGATGGAAATTATTAGTCGAATCTGAGCTTTTTATTCTTTTAAAGATGTAATTCCTTTATTAAAGCCTAATAGTAACTTCAAGCCTCCCTCTTCCAGCTTCCTGCCTTATAACTATTTCAACCAGGACTGATTCTCTTTCTTATCTGAACGCTTCTTACCGTTATCGATATTATAAGCGAAGCCTACTCCAAGAGTCTGTTTAAGCTGTGTTTTCTGAATCTGGTTGTGATCATACATCAGATCCAGTGTAATATTTGTTGAGATAAACTTATTGATCTTCATATTAAGAATTCCGCTGTATCCAAGCACCAGGTGGTCCGGTTTATCAAGATAGTTTGAAAATACGGAAGCCGTATTCGTCAGGTTGATGTTATCCATGATCTTGACTTTGTATATAGCCGTTCCCAGGAAACCGAACTGGAACAGAGAGGAATCACCATTATTTTTCAGGCCATAAGTTCCTGCCGTCTGAAGAGCTTCATCCAGAACAAAAGTTACTCTGGCATTGGCCGGACGGAGTGTCGCTGTAAAATTGTCATTAGGACGATACGTAACCCCCACCCCTACATTAAGATATCCCGGAGCCATAAAATTGGAAATCTTCTTGGCATCAGGATTATTGCCATCCTCATAACCTCCTGCAAACTGGCTTATAAGACCTATACCTCCTGATAGATACCAGTTCTTGGCAAATTCACGCCCGTAGTTGGTAGAAATGTTGATCACATCCTGAGTTTTTCTGGTTCCGATGCCTTTGGTATTATTCTGTCCGTAACCTAAAATAATAATGTTTTCCCAAAGGTCCTTCCCTTTTTCATAGGTAAGATTGTAATTCACTCCGGCAAGCCACCCCACATTGTTAGCTCCACCACCAACCCAGTTCGAGAACGCAGCCTGATTGAGCATTAATGTATTCTGTCCCTGAATAGACCAGGCTTTTACAGTATCAGTTGTGGCAGCATCGGATTTGGCCTCCTGAGCCATTGTGCTTACTCCCATAGAGATGGAAAGGGCAAATAAAAGTTTTTTCATAAGTAAGGATTTTTCGTTACAAAAATATACATATATTTTTTGGTAAAAAACTAATCACTCATTTATGATATATATTAATTATTATTTAATGTATTAAACAGTAGCTTAATTCACTAAAATCATAGAATAAAAATCGTTAAATAAAACAATTCTGCTTAAAATATTTATTTGAATTAGGTCTAATAAAAAAATCACTCCAGACTGAAGTGATTGTATATTGTTATTAAAATTGAATCTTTATTTTTTAATCCACCACTGGCTGTCTTTACGGTCAGAGCGCTTCACCCCATTATTCAGTGTATAGGCAAATCCGATCCCAAGCGTCTGTTTTAGCTGGGTCTTCTGGATCTGATTATGATCATACAGAAGATCTACCGTAATATTGGATGAAATGAATTTATTTACTTTAAAGTTGATCAATGCTCCATAAGCCAGCACCAGTCTTTCCGGGTGATCCAGATAATTGGAAAATACAGAAGCGGTATTGGTGATGTGAACATTATCCATCAATTTTACTTTGTATTGGGCCGTCCCAAGGAAACCGAACTGTAACAGCGAAGTGTCACCATCATTTTTCAGACCGTAACTTCCTGCAAACTGAAGTTCTTTATCCAAGACAAAAGTCCATCTGCCGTTGGTAGGACGCAGTGTTACTGTCAGATTATCATTCGGCCTGTACGTGATACCCATACCGAGGTTGAGGTAACCAGGAGCCATGAAATTAGAGATCTTTTTGGCTGCAGGATTATTTCCGTCCTCATATCCGGGTGCAAACTGCGACTGCAAACCTGCTCCCAGTGAGAAATACCAGCTTTTGGAAAATTTACGCCCGTAATTGGTGGAAACATTGATAACATCCTGTGTTTTCCTTATACCAAGACCTTTGGTGTCATTCTGCCCGTAATCCAGGACAATAATGTTCTCCCAGAGGTCATTGTCTTTTTCATAGGTAAGGTTGTAATTCACCCCGGCAAGCCACCCTACATTGTTGGCTCCCCCACCGACCCAGTTTGAAAAGGCCGCCTGATTGATCATTAAAGTGTGTTTTCCCAATACCGACCAGTATTTTACCGTATCTACGACTACTGAATCTTTTTTCAATTCTTCTTGTGCACTTGCATAAATCCCTATAGAAAAGGAAAGAATCAATAAAAACTTCTTCATTATTTTACATGATTTTCATTACAAAAATATTAATATAATTTTTTTTAAAGCAAATCTTAGGTCATAAAATGCCTTAAACACGCTAAATTCTCTTCATGCAACCAAAAACAGGCCAGTTTAATACGTTCAATGTCAAAATATTAAACATCGCATGTTAAAATTGAAACCTTTTGTCTGAAAATAACAGATCTCCACACCATACATCGCCAAATTTTCCGAAATTTATCATTGGCTTTTGATTTGACGTACCCTCCACATGTTTAAAAATATAATTTCCAAAAGGGCTGTTATCACCCCACTGCTGATGCTTTCTGCTATGTGGTTCGGCTACTTTCTGCAGATGCAGGGCTTTTTCCAAAGCTGTTTTGGGGCCATTATACCTCTATTGCCGGAAGGCTTGCTGGGAATCATCACAGCTCCTCTTCTGCATGGAAATATTGATCATATTATGGGGAACTCTATTCCGGTAGCGATCCTTCTCTTTCTTTTGTATCAATTCTATCCTTTGGTTGCCAATAAAGTGTTTATCATCGGCTGGCTTGCAACAGGTCTTTTGGTCTGGATGCTGCCTCCTATAGATATTCTCACCGGAGATTATATGTACACCTGTACCATTGGGGCCAGTGGCGTGGTGTATGTTCTTGCCTTCTTCCTCTTCTTCAGTGGTGTTTTCAAATGGAACATGAAATTGCTCACCATTTCACTCCTTGTTGTTCTGTATTATGGCAGTTTGATTTGGGGAATGTTTCCGGAAGAACTGTTCTACAATCTTCAGGAACCGAGTAAAATCTCATGGCAGGCTCACCTTTCCGGAGCTGTCGTGGGAAGTATTATTGCTTTTGCATTTAAAAATGTAGGCGAAAGAAAGAAAAAGTATATCTGGGAATTTCCAAATTATTACAGCGAAAAAGACGATAAACTGTGGCAGGAATACAAAGAAAACCATCCTGATGACTTCCTGGAACTCCCTTATAAAAAGAGAGATGATATCTGGGACCATTTGGAGGAGTTGAGAAGGAAGTAAAGTTCCGGGATGAGGTTTCATGAAAAGAACCGGCAACCAAACACTCAAACACTCAAACACTCAAACACTCAAACTCATACCACGCAACTCCAACTCGGGTTATTTTATTACATTTGGAGAAAACACACACAATGATCTCTGAAGAATACCTCTATGCCATCGCTCTGCGCGAATGCAGCCTGATTGGCGACATTAATTTTCACAAACTTGTAAGAACCTTCGGAAGTGCAGAAGAAGCCTGGAAAAAAGCAAGAAAAGACTACAGCAAAGCCGATGGCATAGGACGGAAAACAGTCGCGGATATCGGAAACGAAGAGTATCTGAAATTTGCGGAAAAGGAAATAAAATTCTGTGAAAAGAACAGGATTACCATCAGGCTGAGACACCTTAATGAACTTCCCTATTTGCTCAACGAATGTGATGATGCACCCGCTATTCTTTATCAGAAAGGAAATTTTGAGGAGTCTTTACCAAAAATAAGTCTTGTCGGAACGCGGAATATGACTTCTTATGGTAAGCAATTCATTAACGATTTCTTTGAAGCAACGAAACCTTACAAATACATATCGGTCAGCGGATTAGCGCTTGGAGTGGATAAAGAAGTTCACGAACAGTCCATTCAACATCAAATTCCTACCATAGCTGTTCTGGCTCATGGATTTCACACGCTTTATCCTTCCAAAAATAAGAAACTGTCTGAAAAAATTTTAGAAGAAAACGGAGCATTGATCACAGAATTCAATTCCTCCAGAAAACCTGACCGTGAAAATTTCATCCAGCGAAACAGAATTATTGCCGGACTTTCTCCTTCAACCATTGTCGTGGAAACCGGATTTGGAGGCGGATCTGTAAGCACCGCTTCATTTGCCAACGACTACAACCGGGAAGTTTTTGCCCTGCCGGGAAAAATCACAGATCCACATAGTCAGGGATGCAATCAGCTGATTTTCCAGAATAAAGCATCCGCCATTTCTACGATAAAAGATCTTATGAATTCGCTTGGGTTTAACCCTACCAAAGAGAAAACAGCAGAACTGTTCCCGTATAGTGAATTAAACCTACAACTTACTGAAAGTCAGGAAACCGTTTATCAGTCGATCAAAGCCCATCCGCAGGTATCTCTGGACGATCTCGCGCAGATGATTTCTATGGCTTCTTACAAAATTCTTCCTATAATTTTAGAATTGGAGCTTTTGGGGAAAGTAAAATCATTTTCCGGGAGGCAATTTACCGCAATTTGAGAATTAACGATTTCTTAATATTGCATTATTTGAGACGTAACTTTTAATTTTCAACAAAATTTGCTCATTAATTATCAATTTAATAATATTTCGGGACATTATTATTTAATTTTTAACAATGTTGAAATAGAGTATTGTGAATCTTGAAAAAAAAATTAAATTTGTTGACAATAATATTCAACCCTAATATATGGAACAATATAATATTGACCAGAAAATCCAGGAGTTTATTGCCAAGATTGAAGCAAAAAATCCTAATGAACCAGAATTTTTACAAGCCGTAAAAGAAGTAGCTGTGACTGTAATTCCGTTTATTATGACCAAGAAGGAATATACGGGAATGAAGCTTCTAGAGAGAATGGCTGAACCTGAAAGAGTTATCATTTTCAGAGTTCCATGGGTTGATGATAAAGGAGAGATCCAGGTAAACAGAGGATTCAGAATCCAGATGAACTCTGCGATCGGACCATACAAAGGAGGAATTCGTTTCCACCCTACTGTAAACCTTTCAGTTCTTAAATTCTTAGCTTTCGAGCAGGTTTTTAAAAACTCATTGACTACTCTTCCGATGGGCGGAGGTAAAGGAGGTTCAGATTTTGATCCGCAAGGAAAATCTGATATGGAAGTAATGCGTTTCTGCCAGGCATTCATGACTGAATTATGCAAGCATATCGGTCCTGAAACAGACGTACCTGCAGGAGACATCGGTGTAGGAGCAAGAGAGATCGGATATCTTTTCGGACAATACAAAAAAGTAAGAAACGAATTTACAGGAGTACTTACCGGAAAAGGTCTTGCTTATGGTGGTTCACTTATCCGTCCTGAAGCTACAGGATACGGTGTGGTATACTTCGCAGAGCAAATGCTTAAGACGATCAACGAAACATTCAAGGATAAAATCGTAAGTGTATCAGGTTTCGGAAACGTAGCCTGGGGAGTAATCAAAAAGGCGACAGAGCTTGGTGCTAAAGTAGTGACCATCTCAGGACCGGATGGTTATATCTACGATAAAGACGGTATCAGCGGAGACAAAATTGATTATTTATTAGAATTGAGATCTTCAGGAAACAACAGAGCTGAAGACTATGCTAAAAAATATCCTTCTGCTGAATTCCACGCTGGAAAACGTCCTTGGGAAGTGAAATGTGACGTAGCATTCCCATCTGCAACTCAAAACGAACTGGATCTTGAAGATGCTAAAGTTTTGGTAGGAAACGGATGTCTTTGCGTTACTGAGGCGGCTAACATGCCTTCTACTTTAGATGCAATTAACTATTTCTTAGACAATAAAATCTTATTCTCGCCTGGTAAAGCTTCCAATGCTGGAGGTGTTGCTACTTCAGGTCTTGAGATGACGCAGAACTCTATCCGTCTTAACTGGACTTCTGAGGAAGTTGACGCAAGACTGAAAGAAATCATGATCGGAATCCACAAGGCTTGTAGAGACTACGGAAAAGATGAAGATGGCTACGTAAACTACGTGAAAGGGGCAAACATTGCCGGCTTCGTGAAAGTTGCGGAAGCAATGCTGGCTCAGGGAGTGGTATAAAATAAATAAAGGTTGGGTAAATTCCCAGCCTTTTTTGATACAGCCTGTTCCCGGGATAATGGGAAAAAAGTAAAAAGTGAAAGAAGAAAGCGCTGTACATGTTACAGCGCTTTTTTTATTGTATCAACTGAAAAAAATTAACCGGTATCTTCAACTTAATCTCAAAACTTGGGAAGCAAGCTTTTTTTAAACATTAAGACATTAAGATCTTAAAAGATGGAATACTTAAAGAACTTAAAAAATCAATTTATTGATTCTTCATTCATAACAATAAGCATACAGCTTAAATCCTTAATGTTTAAATTAAGAAATAAACTAAAGTTTATTGAGGTTAAGAAAATTAAGATCAATTTTAAACAGATCATTATAAGTTTGAGTGTATTTATTGTACGCCCCAATTTTTGAGACTGATCCGTATTTTCACTTCAGGTATTCACCAATTTCTATATTCCTGTTTTCATTATTGGCATTCTCAATGCTTTTCAAGAGCATTTTAATTTGAGTTTTGCTTATGATATGACTGTTAAAAAAAACATACTCAATAGTCTTTGTATTCCTGATATCTTCCAATGGATTTTTAGCAAGCAGCACCATATCTGAATGATATCCAGTTTTGATCTTCCCTGTCTTGCTTTTCATCCATAGACCCGGCTCCACTGTGGCAGAATAAATAGCCTGTGAATTGGTCATTCCGGATTGAGATAAAGATTCCAATTCATCGTGAAGAGCAAACCCAGGAACAACCGCAGCAACATTAGCATCTGTTCCAGCCATAACAGGGACATGATGATCTACCAATGCTTTGGTCATGATATGAATCGCTTCCGCGTAGGTCTTCCAAAATGTCAGCGATAATTTTTTGGCTTCAGGTGTATCTTTTCCATCATATTCATAGCCATTTTTACCGGGTAACCAGCCCATTTTGTACAACGGTGTGCCTTCAATAATTTTGGGATTAGCATATTTTAATTCTATTGCTTTAAGCTTAGATTTTAAGTCAAACCGCTGGGCTAAAAAGCTTTCGCATAACCATACGGTTGAAGTAACACTTACTTTATTTTCTTTTAGTTTTTTCGCGATCTGATCTGACCGTATTTTCAGGAAACGGAGATATTCCTCGGGATTTTTAGAAATTGATTTTCCGAATTCATCAATAGTTTTAACGGTTATTTCCTCAATATGAGCAATTTCCTTCTGTCCTGAGGGATAAAAGGTTTCTAAATTCACCAACGGGATGTGCCCAATAACCGGTATTTTATTTTCTTTAGCAATCTGTAGTGTTGTTTTAAACATTTCCGGATTGACAAAACCGTACATTTTGATAGCATCGTAGCCCTGCTCTTTTATTTTCTTTATGGCTTTGTCCGCATCCTTTTTATTGGAATAATTGACGGACTGTCTTGTCCATCCATAATAATAACCCGCCAGACCAGCCTCACTATATACAGGTGGCGAAGCAACAAACATCCTCGGTCCCAAACCGCTTTTCCGTATTGATTTCCTCCATTCTAAAATATCCGACCGCCCACCCATTTCCCTGATGTAGGTAACCCCATTTGCCAGATATAAAAACAAATCATTCTTACTTTCTTTCACATGAACATGGCTGTCTGTAAGACCCGGAATAAGATACTTTCCTGTACCGTCAATGATAGTAGCGTCTTTATTTACCTGCTGATTGGTGTCAATCTGAAGAATGAGTCCGTCTTTCACAAGGACGTTTTGATTTGCAATAAAATGAGTGCAATCTTCTGAAAGGACATTAACATTTCTTATCTGAACTAATGGTGCTGATTTAGTAAATGAAGAAAAATCAACAACCCGGGTAGATTTCCCCAGTACTTTATTGAGTTCATGATCTGCCCATAAAAAAACACAGCCCATCATACACAATCCTATTGCAGATGACCATAAAACTCTCCTAATCCAAAGCTTTTTCATATAATATCTATTCTTATTCTGAAGGCAAAATAAAAACAAAAACACTCTTCAACAAGGTGATATGAGGGATTAGGGATGAAATACGCGGTTTTAGGTACGGAAATTATAAGGACAACAACTGTTCTCTGTAATTTTTAGAAACGGGAAGTTCAATTTGGGTAAGCGAAATGGTATCCGAATTTTTCCAGGCTTTAAAATGAGAAGGATTAATGAGATGTGAACGATGAATCTGAATCAAAAAATCAAAATCATTCTGAATCTTTTTAAGCGTACTGCGAATGAGTTTTACCTTTAATTCATTTCCCTCTACAAAGAAAATCTCAACATAATTTTGAGCATTGGAAACACAAATCAGCTCATCTTTTTTAATTTTTAAAATATCCAGCTTATTGTCTCCCCTGATAATGATGATGTCATCCGGTGCAGGTATTAATGAAACAACATAGATCCTTGCCAAAACGATGATGGGTGTTGAAATCAAGGCTGATTTAAGAATGATGGTCTCTAAAAACTTAAAAAAACCATATCCTCCATTCAAAACAGGGCTCTTATAAAAACAATAGGTGCCTATCCAAAAAAGAAACTGAAAAAAAATGATGCTTAGTAATTCAAACCCGATGTTCCATCTTGCCAGTTTCCTGTACACCCATTTCTGCAGGAAAGCAATAACTCCATAACACAGAAATGCAATGAAGCTAAATCCAATACTGATAATGATCCATACTTTAAAACTAATGGTTCCGTCGTCAAACGGTCTTATAAAAAAAGCAAAAATGAAAAGCCATATACTAAGGAGAACTCCTATCAGTACATGATGCTTAACGGAAGGGTTTAATCTTTTCATTGAATAAATCAGCTTGGCCCGGGTGATCCGGATCTATATTTACGCCCGAAATATACGTAAATAATGAACGGGTTGATTATTCAAAGAATGGGTAACAAAAAAAATCCTGAAACATGATGTCTCAGGATTACCTTTCTACTTTGCTCAGTATTTACTTAGATGACTTTGCTTTTTTCTTAGCTTTTTTCTCTGCTTTTGTTACCTCTGATGGTTTCGTAGCATCTGTAGCTGCCTCCGCATTTACGGTCGCCGCAGCATCAACTGTTGTAGCCGGAGTGGCTGCTGCATCTACTGTAGCAGTTGAGGTGGTCGTCGTTGCCGGAGTATTTTGTTTTTGGGTAGAAGTTGCCGGTGTAGTCTGTTGTTTAGTTTGAGTGGTCTGATTATTAGGCGTCTCGGCTGGCTTCTGCTGTTGTGTCTGGGTCTGAGCCGATACTGCGATTACGCCGACTAAAGTAAACGCTGCTGTTAAAACTAACTTTTTCATAATACAATATTTTAAATGGTTGTTTAAATTAAACGACTCATATGATATTAAATTATGCGTAATAGTCTTATTTAACGTACTTTATCATTATTTAAGAGATTTTACAAACTCTGATTTATTTCGAAATATTCTTCATCATCTTTTCCACGAATTCAAATGCAGCTGGGCAGATAACGGTGTTTTTAAGCATCAGATCATTGATCTGGTAGATCTTTTTACGGTCCGTATGCGGATATTCGCGGCAGGCTTTCGGTCTTACTTCATAAATAGAACAGGTATTGTCATTATTCAGGAAATAACATGGAAGATTCTGAAGGACCTTGTCATTATCTTCATCTACCCTTAAAAATTTAGCTTCAAAATCGGCCTGCTTCATCCGCAGATGTTTTGAAATACGCTCGATGTCTTTTTCGGTATATAAAGGTCCGGTGGTTTTGCAGCAGTTGGCGCACTGAAGGCAGTCTACTTCATCAAAAACTTCATCATGGGTTTCCTGAACGATATAATCGAGGTTTTTGGGCGGCTTCTTTTTCAATCCGTCCAGAAACTTTTTGTGTTCCTTCTGCTTCTGTAAAGCCTGCTTTTTATAGAGGTCTAAATTCATTTATTCGTTATTTCCAGCCGTAGCCGGAAGATCTGTTTTTTGATAGTCGTTAATTTTATCCAGATCCAGTATTGTGGTCAGGTCATGCTGGTCGGGATAATACATCGGAGTAAATTTAGCTCCGTACACAATTTCTGCCGAGACATAGGAAGACCTCTGAACCACCGTATTGGAAAAGACTTCGTCAAATGCACGCACCTGAACAATAATCTCAATATCCGTATTCTTAAAATCATCCTCAGAAAAGCCATAGAAAGGCGAATCTTCCTTGATTTCGTGAACAACCGTCCAGTTCAGTGCCAATGTATTAATCTTGCTTAAATGGGTCTTTAAAGAGTAAAAATTACTTTTCGGAACTCCATTCTCAATCACTTCAATCGCTGTAGAAACAATCACATCCGCATCCGTTAAAGCATTATTTTTAAAAGGTGCCAGTCTGAACATCAAAGCCCGTGAATGTTTAAACGGAGCAATCACAGCGATATCCGAAAATCTCAGATAAGCTCTCGGTCTTGAAAATCTTCCGTAAAAAAGTCCGGTTGCGATGGCAAAGGTAAGCAATCCCAGAAAAGCCTCAAAAGTAGCTACAAGACTTGCCATAAATCCTACAGGCGCAATTCTCCCGTAACCCACAGTAGTAAAGGTCTGCGAACTGAAGAAAAACACATCGATGAACTCGTTCAGCGGATCGCTTTTATCAATCCCGGTAAGGTGCTCTACGCCTATCAGATAATAAATCATTGCGAATACGAGGTTGATCAGAATATAGGCAACCACCAGATACGAAAGGAACCGGAAAGTCGAAAGGTTCAGCATGGTGTGGTACCAGCTTAGCCTGTTGAATACATTCACGCCTCTCCGCTTTACATTCGGAAGTCCGTCTTTGTTGATGAACCTTCCGGATGCATTGCTTCCAAAACCACTGTTTTCGGTGTTTTTCTGACGGATCTTCTGTCCGAAGCCTCTTGCCATTTTTATACTGTTTATCTTTTAAAAGTAAGCGAATAAAATGATTTTCCAATCTCTTATTTCATCATTCCCAATGCAAAGATAAAATATTGTTTTCATGAAATTTATCAAGCAGCCAATTCAGTTTCTCATTTGATTTTGCAGTACATTTGAAGTATGAAAAAATTGGAATCCAGAGAGGATATTGAACATCTTGTGAATTCATTTTACGCAAAAGTAGTTAAAGATGAGACCATTGGGTTTTTCTTTAATGATGTAGCGAAAGTAGACTGGGACAAACACCTTCCTAAAATGTATTCATTCTGGGAATCGATTCTGTTTGGGCAGATGAGCTATAAGGGAAATCCTATGGGCGTTCATTTTCCGATCAATGAAATTCAGGCGATGGAGCAGCAACACTTTGACCGCTGGCTAAAGCTCTGGAGCACCACCATTGAAGAAAATTTCGTCGGAGAAAATGCCGACATGGCTATTTATAAGTCTGAAAATATTGCTAAGCTCATGGCTTTTAAAATGGAACTGGCGAGGAGGCTCTAATAAGTTTGAGAGTCGGAGCGTTTTGGGTTTGAGAGTTTCGGGATGCGAGATTTTTGGATTTAAAAAGCGGAAACTCCAGGAAACCTGCCTTTTCTAACTTCTAATCTCTAATTTCTAACCTCTAATTACGGAACGATGACCGTAAAGATGTAAGCGGCAAGATTCACTAATAAAACTGTACCATACAGGATATTCGTTTTTCCGCGACTTAAAGAAAGCATCACAATAAATACGGACAGAGAAAGCAGGATAATATCTTTTTTATCAAGCCCCAATACCAAAGGAATATCATACATGATACAAACGGTAGATACCGCCGGAATCGTCAGTCCGATACTCGCCAATGCAGATCCTAAGGCCAGATTTAAACTGGATTGTATCTGATTGCTTCTCGCCGCACGGATAGCCGCCACTCCTTCAGGAAGAAGTACCACTCCCGCAATAATCACCCCAACCAACGATTTCGGAGCCCCTATGCTCTGTACCATCCCTTCAATCGTTCCGGAAAGTCCTTTCGCCATCAGTACAACAATCACAAGACACACCACCAGAAAACCGAAGCTGATCAGCGTTTTGTTCAGGGAAGGAATATAATGCTCTTCCGGATGTTCATCAGGAACGATAAAGTAGCTTCTGTGACGCACCGTCTGTACCATCAGGAAGACTCCGTAGATCACAAGACAGGCAATAGAAATAAATATTAATTGGGCTTCGTTATAGAAAGGTCCGTTGACACTTGAAGTAAAATTAGGAAGGACAAGGGTAAGCACCAGAATGGAAACAATACTTACCAGATAAGTGGTTGCAGAAGTTCTTGCAAAGAACTGTTCGTGGTATTTCACACCACCTACGAGGATACAGATCCCCAGAATTCCGTTAAGAATAATCATGACGGCAGCAAAAACGGTATCTCTGGCCAGCGTGATCGCCTGATCTCCGCCGGCCACCATGAGCGAGATGATAAGCGCGACTTCAATAATGGTGATACAAAGGGCTAGGATAATGGTTCCGAACGGCTCTCCTACTTTATGAGCCACCACTTCTGCGTGATGCACTGCAGATAAAACACTTCCGGTGAGCAGAAGTCCTGCAATAATGTCATTGACAACTCCACCGCCCATCAGGCCGGAAAAATAATACCCCACCGCCAGAACAGGGAAAATATACGTATAATGTAAAAGTTCTTTTAATCTCATAAAGTGTCTACAAAATACAAAAAATCTATCAAATTTGAAATACTAAAAGAAAATATTAATGATATTTTAATGTGGTAAGGATGGAAGTCAGAAGCTCGAAGAGGGAAGTTATCGAAGTCATAAACGACGAAGACTACCATTCTTTTCTCTTTTAAATCCTACTTTACTAATCTATTATCACCGTAATTGATCCTGAAAACCGACTATTAACTTCCAGCTTCCCTCTCCCATCTCCCTTTCTCCTAATGCATCCACAGGTTAAAATCCAGAAAATCCGTCAGCATATGAAACAGAAGACCAATGGCAATAATTCTGATATTTCCTTTGAAAAACAGCAGCAAAAAATACACCGCAATGGCATAATAGGAATGTAAAATATGAAAACCTATGCTATTTCTTGACGGGTCAAAAACAGGATTGGCAAAAAGATGGTCCAGATCCACCAGCATCGTCGCCAGCATAATGCAGTACGCCTTTTTCCAGTTTTTACGAAAAAAGACCAGCGCAATGAAAACCGGAAAGACCAGATGTAAAAAATAATGGGTACAAGTTTTCAGCAGTGCAATGTCAGATGGATTCATGAATACTTTTTATGTTTAAAACTGAAGATTTTCTACCATCTTAAAATTAATGGCAGTTTTCCTTTCTTCGCTTTGATCTTCACCCAATAATTCTGTGCTTTATTCCCGTAGAATATATACTCCAGGTCAGAAAGCACTTCCTTTTCCTTAGGCGTTAAAGTCCTTAGTGAAGAGAGCAGCAATGGACTGTTTCTGATGAAGATATAGTTTTGTTTAAGCTTTGGAGATAATGGTATTGGTTTCCTGGTAGACTTTATGATCAATCCGCCATCATTTCTTCCGATATGATTGGGCTGAAATGGAATGGCCGTGAACTGATCCTGAGCATTGATCCATTTTTTATGCTGAAAATAGTTCCAGGTCTTTTCAGGAGCCGGACTTTGAAGATCTATCACATAATTAGGCTGAATAATTTTCTGAAAGGTCTTTTTCTCCACTTCATTAAAATTATCGTCATACTCATAGCTGATGATGGTATCATTCACCTGTTCAAGATCGGCGGTTGCTTTAAAATAACTGATCTGGGCGGAATCTGCGAGGTTTTTATCGAAAAACCGGGCGTAATGCTTTACATTTTGAGCATCCAGTTCAATATCTACAAAGTGATTATTCTTCTGAATTCCAGCTATAATAGAAGCCAGAGTTCCTGTATCTGATGTATTTTTGATCTCAATTTCATCTGCATGTAATTCAATAGAAAAGTTTTGAATTTTCTGTCCTGAAATGAATGAGATACTTCCTACCCCATGATCAATCAACTGATCTGCTGTCAGCATATTTTTTTCGGGAGACTGAAAAAGAAGTTTATCAATAGGGTCAAAAGCCTGATCAGAAGTTCCTATCAATGCGTTGTCACCTTTTATTTTAATGAAAATCTGATCTTTACGAAAGAGATCTTTTCCTTTGCTGATAAACTGACGGCTCTTTAAAAAAGCTGAGAATTGTTGCGGGTCTTTGAGTTCAACCACGCTGTACCATTCTGAAAATTTAGTGTCTTTGAGGTGGAAAATCTGTAAAAAATCCGGAATTCTGATCCCTGAATCTTTTAATGAAATCTCCTTTTTATCTTTTGTTTTGCTTCCTGACCATTTTGAAGGATGGACGATAAAGCTTGAAATATACTGTCCCGTTAATTTTTTCAGATCGATTAAAACGACTGCATCTGCATTCTTAGGGACAAATTTTAATGTTTTGTCTTTATAAAAAAACACAAAATAGAGCGCAACTGCGAGTACAAGAATTAACGGGACAATAAGTTTCTTTTTATTCATCTATAATATTTGAGGCTTTTTGTCTGCTTCTTTAATTTTATAAATCTCATCAAACAGATCAAAGAAATACATCAGGCTGTTTTCTGAAGAATTTTTAATCTTATAATCCATTTCCGTTTCTATGCTTTCTCCTTTTACTTCAGTTTTAAAGTACATTTCACCTACATTTTTTCTGAACAGATCCAATGTTTTTCTTTCGGAAGGGGTTTTAAATTCTTTCTCCAAACCGGTTACCAGTCTCTGGATATCCAGTCTTCCTGATAATGGATATTTTGAAGAATCTTTGGCCCACTGCTTAGAAATATCAGACTGACTTTGAGGATTGACATTCTCTGTAGCACTCGTCAGATAAACGATACCGTCTTTTACGGTCATAAACAGCTGATCCATATATCCGTCTCCTTTTTCATCCTTGAAAGCATAAAAGTTTCCGATTTTTGAGAATTTCTTAGACAGATGTTTATTGGTAGCCATTACATTGAAAACACGGTTCCAGTAGCCTTCATTCTCTGTGGCAAAAGCAAATGTGAAATTAGGAACAGCTACATCTTTGGTTTTCTTCACTTCCTTTTCATTGTAATCTTCATCATATTCGTAGTCTGTGTAGTCTACTTTTTTGGATTTCAATTCATTCAAAACAAAGATTCCGTTTCCTGGAGCTATTTTGGTGATGGCTTCTTCATCCAGAATAATTTTCATGGTTTCCATCATCAGCTCCATTTCCTTTTTATATTCACCATCTCCGGTGTCCTGAAGCAGGTCGTACATCATATCAAAAGATTTCGCACCATTCACATTCATCACGTAATACCCGATGCTTTTGTCATTGATAAGTTCTGCCAGCTTTTTATTTTTCTTCCCTTTATAAACGGATGAAATGGTTTTCTGGATCCCCGGATTTTTATGCTGATAGTTGTTCACCAGCTTTACTTTGTCTTTATCAAAATATAAGTTGTAGTACGAATTGGAATCGTATGCATTTCTGAAAAACTGCCCGAATTCAAATCTTTTCATCATTTTCCCATAAATTCCGTCATTCACCATTCTTCCGTAGTCTGTGTAGACGTACGCATCCGAATTGGGGTCTCTGAAGCTTAGCATCGCTTTCGGTACTTCAAGCTCTAAATTGGAACTGAAATACAGATCGAAACGGTCTTCGGCAATTTTCTTGACTATTTTGAAATTTTCAATATTCATGGAATCCAGCTCTTTCTGATATGCAGAATCTACTGCAGGCGCCTCATACTCCTCTTCTTTCGGATAAACATCCGGTTCCACTTCAGAATGCTGGGTATCTACGTTTTCCTTCGGATACTTATGATTCTTTTCCAGGTACTTGATGTCTTTCTGAATTCTGGTGATCTCCTTATTATTTTCTTTGATGTTATCTTTTAAATACTTGATCTCATCTTTCAGATTGATGATTTCTTCCTTATAATCGAAAGGTTTTTCCGGCTCTCCTACATACACACTGTCTACAGCGACAGCAGCATCTGCAGCAGCAGTTGCAGCACTGTCTACCACAGCATCTGACCAGATATCTTTATAAGGTTTGGTATAGTTCACCATACTTAAAACAGCACGGTCATTGCTCCAGGCTACAAAAATATTGTCATCTATGTCTACGTAGGAATAATTCTTTTTCTTAGAAATCTCCAATCCTTTTTTCTTGGTTGAATTGATGAATTCCTGAAACTTCTCTTTGTTGTCTACAATAAAATGAGTCGTGTAGGTTTGTATAGAGTCATTAAAACTGGCGTAATGATATTGCGTAGCATCATATTTAATTCCTGTTTTGGAATAGTCATTCCACGAGGTTTTTTCTTTGTCCTTATCCTTATCTTTCTTGCTCAGTTCATGTAACAGAGGATTAAGTTTCTGCCAATTGATTTTCTGATTAAGCTGCTTGCCGTTGATTTCCATATAAAATACGGCATCAATAGGAAGTTTCATGCTTTTCTGTGCGAAAACAAGCATAAAACCAAAAAGAGCGAAAGTAATTATCTGTGTTTTTAATACTATAGATTTCATGGTCGAGTGTTAGAATTTATTGAAATAATATGGTGTTTTGTAGTTGTTTCTTTTGAAAAATAAGGTCCAGAATATCCGCTTCCAGCTTCACCGCTTTTTTGTTCGGAGCCAGTACGTAAGAAGAATTGGTTTGAGATTTCACTGTGTTTTCAAACTGCATGATGGAAGTATATCTGGCATCATTAAAGACTTCTCTGTCTGCCTTTCCCATCTTATCGTAATCTGCTTTGAAGGTGTTTACTTTGTTTCTGGTTAGTGATTTTTTCTCAAGGCTCTGGCTGTAAATTTGGGTAGGAATCATTTTACCGAGGATCTTTTTAGCTTTCAGCTGCTCCAGTCCGGCATTGATATTTTCAATTTTTTTGAAATTACAGCTTAATTTGATCACGTAATTATCGAAATCCATGGAAGTTTTTACATTGCTGATTCCCGGTGTTCCTTTAAAAATTTTAGCCGCTTCATTGATTTTATTCTCAATTTCAGACTTTTTCGGAACTTTTTTCCCGTTAATCGTTTCCATTTTAGAGATGGAAGCCAACCTTGTTTTGCTTTTACTGGCATTCAGAATGATGGTGTATTCTCCGGTTCCATCGGCTTTGACATTCACTTTATCTAAAATATCAAAACAGCTGCTCAGCAATAATAAAGGCAGAAACAGCACCAACAGCTTCAGAAAATTTTTCATAATTGAGTTTTAAAACACAAAACTACTTAATTCCGTTTGAAAATGCTTTATAGACTCTGGTATTTCACTGAAAACAGCTATTTTTTTAAATCCGGCCTTTCAAAAAATCCTGTCTTACTTCTTCATCAAGTTTTTCGATAGCATACCTCAGGCAGGTTCTGGGCATTTTCTGATAGTGTTTATTTAAAAAAGAGATCAGTTCGGATTCATTTTTATTCCCCATTTCACGAAGCAGCCATCCGTTGGCTTTATGCATCAGATCATGCGGATGTTTCATATTTTTGATCACGAATTCTTTCGTCAGTTCAAAAGATCCTTTTTTCACGTAATGCATCGTACCGACCACAGCGATTCTTTTATGCCACATTTCCTCAGAATCCGAAAGGGTTCTCAACAGGTCTTCCTTTCCGTTTTCAAAGGCATATCTTCCCAGGATTTTATAACAGCTTGAATCTACCAGATCCCAGTTATTGACATACGGAAGATGATCCAGATAAAACTGAATGATGTCTTCTTTTACAGCTTTATCCTTTGTTTTCTCAAACTTAGAGATCAGCATAAAAAGCGCGGTAAGTCTGTGTTCGTGGTATTTTGAAGATAGTATAACACTTAATTCTTCTAGGCCTATTTTGGAATAATATTCTTTGGCTACCGATCTTTGGTCCGGAACTGTAACGCCCAGAAACAAATCTCCCTCGCCATATTCTCCTTTTCCTGTTTTGAAGAACCTTGGAAAAAATTCAGCTTTTTCAGGAATGGAAAGGACAGCCAGAGCTTCCTGTATTTCTTTGATAATATTGCCCATACGATGCAGTTGGGTGAAAATTAATTAAATTTTAAACAAATATAAATAATCTTCTATCACGCATGGTCATCCAAAGCAACCGTTTCCTGTGCTTCCTCTTCTTTTGCAATAGCTTTCGGATTGGCCACTTTAGCAATGGTAAGTCCCTGAACAATAATGGAGAACACCACAACACAGTACGTGATACTCAAGATAATTTCGCTGTATTCACTTTTTGGAATTGACATCGCCAGAGCAATAGAAACTCCACCGCGGATTCCTCCCCAAACCAGAACTTTAATGGTCTGCGGACTAAATCTTGTTCTTAAAGACATGAATCTTGTAGGCACCCAGATCGAAATCAGGCGGGCAATCAAAACGACCGCGATAGCCAAAAGACCCGGCACCATGAAGTGCTTTAAGTCTTTGATCATCAATAATTCGAATCCGATAAACAGGAATAAAACGGCATTCAGAATTTCATCAATCAGTTCCCAGAATTTGATGAGATAATCCTGGGTGACAGACTTCATTTTAAATCTGACATTAAAATTACCCATAAATAAACCTGCGGCAACCATCGTCAACGGTCCTGAAATATGCATCTGTCTAGCGATAAGATAACCTCCCATTACCACAGAAAGCGTTACCAGAACGGAAATTATATAATCATCCACTTCACGCATCAGTCTGGAAGTAATCCATCCCAATACGACACCAAGAAGAATACCTCCACCGGCTTCTTTCATCAGGAGTAAACCGATGCTTTCAACCCCAAGATCCACTTCTTTTCCAATGGCCAGTTGCAATACTACGGTAAATACCACTACGGCCATACCGTCGTTGAATAGAGATTCTCCGGCTACTTTTGTCTCCAGTGATTTGGACACATTCGCCTGCTTCAGGATACTTAAAACCGCAACCGGATCGGTAGGTGAGATAAGCGCTCCAAAAACCAGACAGTAAATAAACGGCAGCTGAATTCCTAAAAACGGCAATAGATAAAACATCCCGAATCCTACCACAAAGGTGGAAATAACCACGCCCGCTGTAGAAAATATAAGGACCGGCCGGAACTGTTCCTTAAGATCGTTGATATTGATATGAATCCCTCCCGCAAAGAGCAGGAAATTAAGCATGGCGCCCATCAGAACTTCTGTGAAGTCAATACTATTCATTAAATTATTAAGGTGCCCGAAAGTACGCGGAAGGACAGCTTCTCCAAACATCACCAGAAAAATGGAAACGACAATGGCAATCACCATTATCCCGATGGTACTCGGAAGTTTCAGAAATCTGTAATTAAGATAGGCGAAAATTGATGCTAATACTATTAAGGCTGAAAATGAATAATATAACTCCACTAAGTGTTTTTTTTAATTAATTTATAGGTCTAAATAAAGTATTTTAATAAATAACTGATGTCCGTCTTTCTCCCAGACATCAAACATCCCGTCTTTGCCTGCCTTTGAGCCCCTCACATAATCTTTTCCGATATTCAGGATATTCAGAAGGATGTATTCGTCTCCTACGGAATTCACCAGATAGGCTGTTTTTTCAGAGGTTCCGTCTCCGGAATTCTTGATGCCTTCCGTGAGTGAACGGAACTGGTCCAGGTGATGGATGAAATTACTCCCGTCTTTCTTTGAATCATATGCTCTCAGAAGGACAAGAAGGATATCCAGGTTCGTAGGATCTTGATTATAGAGAATCTTTCCCTGCTTGATGCATTCGTCAAAATTGCTTTCTTTAAAAGCATCCGCAAGGCTCTTGAACCGGTCATCAGATGTCGAAATTTTATCATCCCTGAAGTTTCTGCCATAGTACAGGTACTGGGCTTCAATGCTGTCCAGGGATTTTGGATATCCTTTGTATTTAAAAATCAGTTTCTCATAATTGTATGGAGAATCTTTCTTTTTAAGGCTTTTTTCAATGTCTTTCAAATCAATTTTTGATTTCTGGCTGAACCCAAAAACCGAAAATAAAACGAACAACAGGAAAAAGTGATATTTCATTAATCGTTGTTTTCTTCTACCTCGTCGTTGTCGAAATATTCGAAAAGGAAATCATTGTACGGGAATCTGGAGATATGAATCTTCATCACTTCATCGTAGATCATTTTCTTCATTTCCGGGAAATTTTCTTTCGTCAGAGCCGAGATGAAAACCGTAGGATATTTAGATTTACCCATCCACGTTTTGGTCCATTCCTCTAAAGAAATATTCTTTTTGGTAGACGGCGTAAGGTCATCATCGTCTTTTTTATCGTAACTGAAATCATCGATTTTATTGAACACCATGATCATCGGTTTCTGATGGGCATTGATCTCCATTAAAATATTATTCACAGATTCTACCTGGTCTTCAAAGCTTTCATGGGAAATATCCACCACGTGAATAAGCAGATCCGCCTCGCGAACCTCATCCAAAGTGGATTTGAAAGATTCTACAAGCTGAGTCGGAAGTTTTCTGATAAATCCTACCGTATCCGTAAGCAGAAATGGTAAATTTCCGATCACCACTTTTCTTACCGTAGTATCCAGCGTTGCAAATAATTTGTTCTCTGCAAAAACATCGGACTTGGAAAGTGCATTCATTAAAGTAGATTTTCCTACGTTGGTATACCCTACCAAAGCAGCACGCACTACTTTTCCGCGGTTGTTACGCTGGGTAGCCATCTGTCTGTCGATGGTTTTCAGTTTTTCTTTTAACAGGGAAATTCTGTCACGAATGATACGACGGTCAGTTTCAATCTCCGTTTCTCCGGGACCTCTCATCCCGATTCCCCCTTTCTGACGCTCAAGGTGAGTCCACATCCTTGTCAGACGTGGTAAAAGATATTGGTATTGGGCCAGTTCTACCTGAGTTCTCGCATAGGAAGTCTGTGCTCTCTGTGCGAAAATATCGAGGATCAGGTTGGTTCTGTCCAGAATCTTTACTTCTATTTCCCTTTCAAGGTTTTTCAGCTGGGAAGGCGATAATTCGTCATCAAAAATGACTGTTCCAATCTCGTTTTCCTTAACGTATTCTTTTATTTCCTGCGCCTTTCCGCTTCCGATAAAGGTTTTGGAATCCGGCTGGGTTAATTTCTGTGTAAATCGTTTTTGTACCGTTGCACCTGCTGTGAACGCCAAAAACTCCAATTCATCCATATATTCCGTCAGCTTATCTTCATCCTGGTGTTGGGTGACAACCCCTACCAAAATAGCCTTCTCGTAATGATGTTCTTTCTTATCTAGCATTAATTTCTGTCTATGTTTGTGATTTTCACAAGATACCAATTTTCAGGAAAAAAAACAAAATCATTTTTGAATATTCCCTATATTTTAATGTTAATTTAAGTTTACAATACCTTTCTTTTGCGAAAAATTAATAACTTTATAAAGCTGATTTATAATTAATAAACATAAAAAATTATAAATCTTATAAAAACTAACACCAAAATCATGATTACGCGTATTAACTGTATGATCATTGATGACGATGAACTGGACAGGCTGGTTCTTCAGCATCACATCAGACAATATGACAATATAGAAGTTATTGCGTCTTTTAATTCGGCGGAAAAGGCTGTTCCTTATCTGGAATTCCCAATAGATCTACTCATCTGTGAAACCCGGCTCTCCGGCATGAGCGGTCTGGATTTCAGGAAACTGGCCTCTAAAATCCCAGCCTGTATCTTTGTAAGTTCACACACAGAACTGGCTGCAGAAGCTTTTGAACTCGATGTTCTGGACTTCGTCACCAAACCTCTTAAACCCGAACGCTTCCATGCTGCCATGGAAAAAGTCTTCCATTTTTTTGAAATGAAGGAAAAATGCGACTGCTTCGATGCCCTTCTGGGTGAAAACTGTATCAAAATAAAAGAAGGCGGCCATATTTCTCAGGTTAAACTGACCGACATCCTTTACCTTGAAGCCTTAAAAGATTATACCCGGCTCATCACTCACGATAAAAAACACTGCATCCTTGATTCTCTGGGGAATCTGCTCCATAAAAGCTTTTTCGATTCCTTTGTAAGGATACACCGCAGCTATGCCGTTCCCCGTCATTTCATCCGTGGAAAAAACAGCCATGAAATTGAACTGATTCACCAGATCAAGCTTCCTATAGGCAGAACCTACAAAGACAGCCTCTCTTTTCTTGACCCTTAACCCCTGAATACCAACATTTTTGCAACAAAGTGCCGTTGGTCGATTTTTTTTACCGTTAGTCTATTTTCCTCTTATCCGGTTGTGATATGTGGTAATTTAGTGTCTACAAATTTTCATTTGAAAACTTGGAAAACCAATTAATAACCACAAAACCATTTACATGAAAAGAACATCTATTCACTGCTTCTTTCTCATCCTGTTCTCATTTTCCGTCAGTATTTTCCACGCCCAATCTGTGGTGCTGGCTACGGGAACAAATGCATCGGGAAGCAACGGCTCGGTTTCTTACAGTGTCGGCCAAACCACTTATCTGTACAAGGGAGCCAGTTCCCAGGTAACGGAAGGGGTACAGCAGGCCTACGAAATCACGACACTTTCTGCCAGTGAAACCGTATCAAAGCAAGAAGGCATTTTACTCTATCCAAATCCTGTCAGAGATTATCTGTACATCGATTTTAATTCAGCTCCCTACAAAGGATCCGAATATCAGGTGTTCGATGCTCAGGGCAAGCTGGTCAAAAAGGACATGATCTCACAGTCAAAATCCGAACTCGATTTTTCCTCTCTTCCTTCCGCTGTATACATTATCCGAATCAATCAGAGCGGGGGAAACCTAAAAACATTTAAAGTCATCAAAAAATAACGCCATGAAAAAAATATTACTATCGCTGGGGATCATGCTGGGCCTCTTTATGGGGCATGCGCAGGCTCCGGAAAAAATGAGCTACCAGGCCATTATGAGAAACGGAACCGGCCAGCTTCTGGTCAATCAAAATATCGCTGTTAAAGTAAGTGTGCTACAGGGCTCTCCCGCCGGAACACTGGTCTATTCTGAACGATTAACCGGACTTACCAACGCGAATGGACTTATCAGTATGGAAATAGGAACAGGAACGGTGCTTTCCGGCACATTTTCTACCATCAACTGGCCTTCAGGCAGCTATTATCTGAAAACTGAAACCGATCCGGCCGGTGGTACGAACTACACCATAGCAGGAACAAGCCAGTTATTAAGCGTTCCCTATGCCCTATATGCCAAATCTGCAGGCGGAACCGGCGGAACCTTCGCCATTCCTTACACCAATACCGTAAACAATGTCTCCACTCTATTCTCGCTCACCAATGACGGCGACGGAACTTCTGTAGAAGGGATTAATAATACAACCACTTCCAGTATTGCCCCGGTACGCGGAATTGTAAACAGTACCACACCGGGAGGATTCTCCAGTGCAGTACGGGGTATCAATAACGGAACCGGCGGACTCGGTATAGGAGTTTGGGGAAGTCAAGCCGGAAGCGGATGGGGCGTTTATGGTGTTACCGCAAGTGGTCTTGGAATTTATGGAAATTCATCTGCTTCAGGCACCGGGGTTTACGCCAACAGTAATACCGGAACAGGTCTTACTGCGACCAGTAACAATGGAATTGCAGCAAGTATGTCTATTTTCAACAATGCCAACAGTAATAATGTACTTAATGCCAATACGCTTGGAAACGGAACTGTTATCAATGTTTCCTCATCAGGAAGCGGTGCAGGGGTTTTCAGTTCAACAGGAAGCGGATTCGCGGTACATGGTATTACGAGCGCACAGACTTCAGCGGGGATTATCGGGGACAATAACGGAGCCGGTGAAGCGGTAGTAGGAAGAACAACCAGTGATATTGCCGGAGCTGTAGTGGGAAGAAATGATGGCGGAGGTTATGGGGTAAGAGGTTTTGTCGCGACCAATACTACGGGAACTTCAGTAGGTGTTTTCGGGCAGGTTGGACTCAGTACAGGGAAAGGACGTGCCGGAAGATTTGAAAATGTGAATGCTTCCAATGATTTTAATGCTTTTGAAGTAGAAACCAACGGTAATGGGAATATTCCGGATAATACGGAAGGTAATGCATCATCATTTCTAGTTAATAATACCAACAGTGTTGCAGCAGCAGTAAGAGGTGAGGTCAAAACCATTTTTGGAAACTTCGGAGCAGCAGGTATTTTTGGTATTTCTTCAGGAACCGGTGGTTTTGCCGGTTTGTTTCACGCTTCCAATCCATCAGGAAACGGAGCCGCTTTAGTCGCGATCACTGATGGAAACGGCAATGCCATCACTGCCAATGCAAGTAAAAACGGAAACGGTGTTGAAACCAATATAGACGGTGCAGGAAATGCCTTATATGCATGGGTCCCCACTTTTGCAACGGGCAGGGCAGGAAGGTTTAATATATTCAATGACGCTAATACAAGCGATGTAATTACAGTAACCACTGTAGGTAATGGTACCGCCGGAAACTTTAAGGTTGACCGTGTAACAGGTACCTCTCCCGCTGTAAAAGGAGAAGTAAATTCACAATTTGCCAATTTCGGAACTGCCGGGATTTACGGAATTTCTTCAGGAACCGGTGGTTTTGCCGGATTATTCCACGCCAGCAACCCTTCCGGAAACGGACCAGCATTAATCGCTATAGCAGAAGGTAACGGGAACGGAATCACAGCCAATGCCGCCAATACAGGTGATGGTGTAGAAGCTACGGTAGATGGAACAGGATCTGCAATTTATGGATGGGTTCCCAATTTTGGGACTGGTAGAGCGGGACGTTTCACGAACTTCAATACGGCGAATACACAAACTGTTCTGGATGTTCGTAATGACGGAACAGGATCCGCTGCTGTAATAGATCACAGAGGTGCTTCCGGAAATATTCTAGTCATGAGAAATGTAGGAACTAATGTAGCCAGAATCAATAAGTCAGGAATGGGATTCTTCAACGGAGGAACTCAAAACAGTGGAGCCGACGTTGCAGAAGCATTTGATGTTGAAGGGCATACTTCAGACTATGAACCGGGAGATATTTTAATCATCTCAACAGATTCTGACCGTACGGTGGAAAAATCATCAAAAGCCTACTCTACACTTGTTGCCGGAGTTTATGCAACGAAACCGGGTGTTCTTTTAACGGAAGAAAATATCGATTCTGAATTAATTGGAAAAGTTCCGATGGGAGTCATTGGGGTTATTCCTACGAAAGTCTGTCTGGAAGGCGGAAAAATTAAGAGAGGAGATCTTTTGGTAACCTCTTCCCTATCCGGAACTGCCATGAAAGCGAATCCTAAAAAGGTTAAAATCGGACAGGTGATCGGAAAAGCACTTCAGGATTATGATCAAAATTCGGTTGGAAAAATTAAAGTACTGGTAAACATTAAATAAAGTATCATGAAATCACTATATATCATTGCATTTGTAGCATTAAGCGTAAGTGTTTATGCTCAGGAAAATAAGAAGGCCGCCGAACCTGAAGATCAGGCCCAAGTCGTCAAACAACTCAGGGATCAGGAAGCTCAAGTAGCCAAAGCGGCTCAGGAAAATGCTCCCAAGAAGCAGGCTGTAACCACTCTGGCCTCGGAACAGGGACTGGAAGTGAAAAAGCAGGAGACAAAAGCTCAGGCTGCTCCATCAAATAATTCAGGAAAGTTGCTACCCAATACGGCAAGTCTCGCTGAACTTAAAGCTTCAATTCCCAACAGACAGGCATCTCATCCGATTTCTAATAACACAAATAAAAGCGTACAGGGCTTACCCAATACCGCAACTTTGGAAGAAATAAAAAAAACAATCCCAAAAAACTGATAACCAAAATCGATTTCAAAAAGAAAGTCCGCGTAGTGCGGACTTTTTATATTTTTAAACCTAACTGGGCTAAGACTTTACTTTTAGTCCCAATCAGCTGCTACAAATTTCATTGTATTTCCACTGTCATCCGATAAGGTAAGAAAATGGCCTTCTACGGAATATCGGGTCATCTTATCAAACTTTTGGATAAACGCTGTTTCCAGATCCATATTCTGGCAGGCTTTCATTGTACTTCCTACTCCTGAAATCTTCACTTTTCCTCCGCTTTTAAATTCGGAAGTAAAGAACATACCGTTGCATCCCATATGGGCGCTTCCTTTTATTTTTCCTTTCTCCATTGTCCCTGTCAGATTTATTTCTGCCTTGTTTCTGATCAATTCATCTTTGGAAAATTGACCGAAAGAAATGAGCATCCACTGCCTTTGAAGGCTCGGATTTTTTTCAGGGACAGCAGAGCAGCCGACAATGGCTCCGAGAAGTAAAACGGCAAAAAATGACAAGAGTATTTTTTTCATGCGCATTATCCTTCCATTTTCATACCATTCCGGGACAGAATATCGTAAAAATTAGTAAATTAGCGACACAAAAATTATTTTATAAAATGAAAAGACTATTTCTACTGTTCACTTTCTTATTGGGCTTTGCTCAGATGAGGGCGGATGAGGGGATGTGGCTGTTAATGCTCATCAAAAGACTTAACGGGGTCGATATGCAAAAAGAAGGACTGCATTTGACACCTGAAGAAATTTATTCGGTAAACAATTCAAGCTTAAAAGATGCTATCGTGAGCTTCGGAGGGTTCTGTACCGGGGAAATTGTTTCTGATAAAGGACTTATTTTCACCAACCACCACTGTGGTTACGGTGCTGTAGCTGCTGCTTCTACTCCTGAAAAAGATTACCTGAAAAACGGATTCTGGGCCATGAAGCAGAAGGATGAATTTAATGCAAAAGATCTTTATGTAAGATTTTTAGTAAGAATGGATGATGCTACGCAGAGAATCAATTCTAAGCTAAATAACAATATGACCGGGGCAGAGAGAAAAGCAGTTATTGATGCTGAAACAAAGGCAATCCAGACTGAAAACTCTGAAAACGGAAAATACACAGTAGTGGTAAGAGATTTCTTCAACGGAAATGAATTCTACTATTTTGTTTACCAGGATTACAAAGATATCAGACTGGTAGGTGCACCACCATCTTCATTAGGAAAATTCGGAGGTGATACAGATAACTGGGAATGGCCAAGACATACGGCTGACTTTACAGTCTTCAGAGTATATGGAGATGCAGCAGGAAATCCTGCAGAATTTGCTCCAAGCAACGTCCCATTGAAGCCTAAGCACTTCCTTCCGGTTTCTCTTAAAGGAATCAAGCCTGGAGATTTCTCTATGATCCTTGGATACCCTGGAAGAACCAACCGTTACCTGACTTCTTACGGAATTCAGCAGATGGTTAACAAAGACTATCCGGCCTGGGTAGAAGCTTCCAAACTTGCTATGGACGTTATGAAAAAGTATATGGACAAAGATAAAGCGACTCAGCTTAACTATGCGTCTCAATATGCTTCTGTAGCTAACTACTGGAAAAACAGACAGGGAACTATCGATGCCGTAGATAAAAACGGAACGATCTCTGACAAACAAAAAATCGAGGATACTTACAGAAAATGGTCTGTAATGCCAGGAAATACGGCTTATGACGGTATCTTAGAAGATATTGAAGCCTATTACAAGCAGGTTTCTGAAAGAAATGTTGAAAGAAACTATGCTTCACAGTTCTCAAGAAATGCAAAATATATCACGCTTGCTTTGCAGGTAGGATCTGTACTTAAAGCTTACTCAGCTCAGGATATGCAGGGAAGACTTGCCATGAAAGCTAAGACTGAAGCAGCTATTAAAGGAGCTTACGAAAACTTCAATCCATCTCTGGAAGGAGAAATGCTTGCTTCTATGGCCAACCTTTACCAAACCAGAGTAAAGAACCAGGAAGTGGCCTCTGCTACTATTTTAGGATTAGATGCTAAAACGCTTTCTAATGTAGCGTATTCTTCAATCTTCGCGAACAAGACTTCTGCTACGAACTTCTTACTGAACCCTGATGCATTGAAACTTGATGCTGATCCGCTTTGGAAAATTGCCAACGGAATCGTTGCTGACCAAAAAATGAGCACTGAGAAGTATTCTAAAGTGGATGACAATTTCAACAAAAACAACCGTCTTTTCTTAGCTGGACTAATGAAAGCTATGCCTGAAAAGAAATTCTACCCGGATGCTAACTCTACAATGAGATTAACGTACGGAACGGTAGATAAACTTCCGGTAAGACAAGACAGAAACTACTTCGGTGTTACTGATAACTATTATACTGATATGACTGGTCTTGTTGGAAAATACAAGAAAGGGGATGAAGAATTCGACCTTCCACAAAGAGTGATCGATCTTTATAACCTTAAAGATTTCGGACAGTATGCGGATGCTGCAGGATATATGCCTGTGAATTTCCTTTCTAACAATGACATTACTGGAGGTAACTCTGGTTCTCCGGTAATTGATGGAGACGGAAACCTTATCGGTATCGCATTCGATGGAAACAGCGAAGCGTTAAGCGGTGATATCGTATTTGAACAGGAGTGGCAGAAAACGATCAACGTAGATGTACGTTTCGTTCTTTGGACTATCGACAAATATGCCGGAGCAAGAAGATTAGTTGATGAATTAAAGCTTGTAAGAGGAGAAAACACTCCTGCTGATACCAAGACTAAAAATTCCGGGACTACTCAAATGCCTAAGAAAACAAAAACCAAAAAATAATCTTTTTTGATTTAAATATAAAACCGTGAATGTATGTTCACGGTTTTTTTATTTTTGAATGATAAATCTTTCCCTATGAAACCAATTGAATTTAAAGCAGTCATACAGCAAAACGGTGAAATGAACGCCGCTTTTGCGGAGTTTCCGTTTTCTACAGAGGAACTGTTCAGCAAAAAAGGACAAATTAGGATTAAAGCCACATTTGATCATAAAGTTGAGTATCGCGGAAGTATTGTTAAAATGAATTCCGACTGTCATATTTTAGGACTTACACAGGAAGTACGAAAGCAGCTTGGGAAAAGTTTTGGCGATGAGGTTTCTGTTTCCTTGATTGAAGATAAGGAGGAAAGAACAGTAGAAATCGCTGATGATATTGCTTCTGTTTTTAATGAAAATCATGATGCGAAAGCCCTGTTTGATAAGATGAACTACACGCACCGGAAAGAATATATCCGCTGGATTGAGGAAGCTAAGAAACCGGAAACGAGAGAGAAGAGAAAGGTCAGGATGATAGAAATGATTCTGGAGGGGAAAAAGGGAATATAAAAAGGAGAAATATTATAGGCCCTTAACTCACTTTCATCCTTATGCAAACATTACCACTCACAGTCATAAAAACTCAATGAGTTGTATTAAAAATAAACCAACTGATTATCAACTCATTAAAAACAAATAAATAAAATTTATGTCAGGATTTCTCAACCCTCCCGACAGTAGTTGTGTAACAAATAATAACAACAAAAATTTTATTTATGAAAAAAAACCTATTCAAAACAGCGTCATTAGCAGCGGGAATACTGACAGCGTTTATTCTTACCTCTTGTGATGACAATGACAATATGATGATGGAAAATACTTCCATTCAAAGAACCATCACTTTTGAAAATGTGGTCACCCCAAAAGATTTTGTGGAAAGCGGAAGTTTTCAGGGGACAGGCAGCCCGGTGATTTTGCCCGGGCAGTCAGCTTCTTTTACATTCAGTGCGGGAAAAACACAAGCCTTGATGTTGGCAACAATGTACGGAGCTTCCAAAGATTGGTTTTTTGCCTCAAAGCAGCCTGGAATTAAGCTATTTGATGACAATGGAAATGCAGTCACCGGAGATGTTTCTTCACAGGTTCTCCTGTGGGACAACGGAAGTAAAAATGATATTTCAGGACAGGTGGAAAGCAAACCTATTGCGCAGGTTCCGAATGTGAACGCCTCTCAACTGATGAAACTTAATCTTACGTACAACGCTGTTTCTTCTGAATTTACCCTGACTATCAGCAACAATTCCGGAGGAACGGCCAACGAGACTCCATTTTCACCCGGCGTATGGGCGGTTTCAAATTACAATGGATCTCAACTTCTTAACAGCACTCCTTTTTTCACTGCAAATGATTTATCAAATCCTGAAATTACGGATATAGCCCAGATGGGAAATATCAGTAAAATGATGATGAAACTTAATGCAAACACGGGAATTATGACAGGGTTATCCCCTGCTTTAGTCGTTGTTTACACCGGTGATAAAAATCCTGTGTATGAATTGGGACAGACGGATGCAGGAAAAGGATTAAAGGAAATTTCACAGTCTGGAAATGTTTCAAAACTTCAGACCAGCCTAAAAACTTTACCAAACGTAAAAGGCGTTTATGTGGCAGGAAGTGCACCTGTAGCTCCCGGAAGTAAGGTGATGACTCAATTTACGGCCGCTCCCGGAGATAAAATTGCCTATGTTACTATGTTTGGTTTCTCCAATGACTGGTTTTATGCTAATGAACAAAGCATAGATGCTAATGCAAAAGGTGATTTTACTTCAAAAACTACTTTATTTGATTCCGGAACGGGCGTAGATCAGTATCCCGGTGCAGGAAACAGACAGACTTTATTCGGAGGAACACCGCAGAGCGAAAGCAAGCCTATTGATAAAGTCGGAAGTGTTTTCCCGGTTCCCGCAGTGCAGAATGTGATTAAAATAATGATCAATTAACAATTTAAGAGTCTTTTAAATTCAATTCATAAAAATACCAGACGGTCTTACTGTCTGGTATTTTGGGCTATATCATTGTACGAGATTTGACCTTCTAAATATTTAAACCCAAAACTACCCACTTAAAATTCAGAATCATACATTCCAAAACTCGCGATCCAGACTTCTGTATTGAATCGCTTCTGAAATATGATGGGAAAGTATTTGTTCAGATCCTTCCAGATCGGCGGCAGTTCTTGCCACTTTCAGGATCCGGTCGTAAGCTCTGGCGGAAAGGTTCAGCTTTTCCATCGCCATCTTGATGAGATTCAGTGATGTTTCGTCCAGACTGCAGAAGGCCTCAATTTCCTTTGGACCTATCTGAGCATTATAGCTGATGTTAAGATCTTTATACCGCTCATTCTGAATACTGCGCGCTTTTAGAACCCGGTCACGGATGTCTGAACTCTTCTCTCCTTTTCTTTTTTCAGCGAGCTGTTCAAATTCAACCTTCTGTACTTCAATATGGATATCAATCCTGTCTAATAAAGGACCTGACAGTTTATTCATATACCGCTGCATTTCGTAAACGGACGAAGTATTCCCCGGATCATCGGGAAAAAAGCCACTGGGACTAGGATTCATGGATGCAATAAGCATAAAACTTGCAGGGTAGTTGACGGTAAATCTGGCTCTTGAAATGGTTACTTCCCGGTCTTCAAGCGGCTGTCTCATAACTTCTAAAACCGTTCTTTTAAACTCCGGCATTTCATCCAGAAATAAA
The DNA here is from genome assembly GCF_000737715.1 of Chryseobacterium sp. JM1. Lineage (GTDB taxonomy): Bacteria > Bacteroidota > Bacteroidia > Flavobacteriales > Weeksellaceae > Chryseobacterium. Next base: position 355,527 of record NZ_JPRN01000002.1, read on the forward strand.
ACTCCGTTGTGCGCCAGAGAAATTTCTCCCGGTTGAGGATAACTTCCGCCTGTAAATTTGTAAAGTAGATGATAAAATTTGAACAAAAATCGTCTTTCTTTACAAAAGAAAGTGATAAATCTGATCTTAATTAATCAATCTACACCGCTAAAATTACAAAACATGGTGATAATAAGTTCAAAAAAGACTTATGAGATTGATTTAACAAGATATCTCATAAATACAGATTCGATCATTATTCAGAAAAACTCTGAAAAGAAAATAGCTCAACAGCTAGCAAAAGATTACATGCACGTTTTAGAAAAAGATGATGATGTAGTAAAATATTGTGAACAGCCTTTCAAGATTAACTATTTTTTTAAGGATTTGATTAAAGAATTCATTCCTGACTTTTATGTAAAATATAAAAATGAAGAAGAAGAATTAATCATATTAAATATTGGAAATAAAGATGCTTCAGAACTATCAGAAATTAAAAAAGTACTTAAAGAAAACAGCGTCAATTTTTCAATCCTACAGCATCAAGACATAGATTCTAATCTTCTTTTTAATTATAAATTTTTAAGTAATTACTATAACAAAGGTAGGTTTATTAATGATATGGATATTCACACTGTATTTACAATAGTTGACAAATTTAAAAAGCTGACTATTAATCAATTATTAGAAGAGGTAGGAAAAACTTTTGAAAGAAAAGCAGAAATTCTTTACGTTACATGGTACCTAATTAATAGTAATTTACTTAATTTTAATAAAGAGGAAAAACTATCGCTTAATACTATAATTTGGGATAAACATGAATAGAACATATATTTCTAAAGGGGAAAAGGTCATTTATGATAACAAAGAATGTATTATTGTTAAGATAATAAGTACATCTAAAGTATCCGTTACTGAGGTTAATTCTAATATAATTCATACCGTATCCATAAAAGACATAACCCCATTCACAGATTTAAGTAGTACTCCAATGGAGGTACTAACTGATAAAGATTGGGAAAAAGCTAAAACTAGGTTTAATATTATAAAGCCAATCCTTTCAAATCGAGGAGATCTTTCCTTGATAAATCGCATTTCTTTTGAAAATAATGTTAGTATACCTACAATATATAGATGGTTGAAGTTTTATGATAATGGCCAAACCGTTTCATCTTTGGCCGGAAAGAGAAAAACTGGAGGCAGAGGTAAAAGTAGACTTACAAATAAACAAGAGGAAATTATTTCTGACAAAATAAATTCAGTTTATTTGAATCAAAATAGGAAATCAATAACAAGAGTTATTACGGAAGTTAAAATAGCATGCTATGATTTAGACATTCCCTCTCCTCACGACAATACTATTAGAAGTAGGATTAAAGGGATATCTGATGAAGAAAAAATAAAAAAAAGATTAGGAATAAAAGAAGCTCGTTATAAATATGAACCTATAAAATCAAACTATAATGAAGCAAGCTTTCCCTTATCAATAGTACAAATAGACCATACTTTACTAGATATAATATTGGTTGATGAATTAGAGAGGAAAGCCTATAAGAGACCTTGGATTACTGTTGCTATAGATATATATAGCAGAATGGTTATTGGGCTTTATTTATCTTACGATCCACCAGGAGCAATAGGAACTGGAATGTGTATTTCAAATTCAATTCTCCCTAAAGAACTTTGGCTAGAAAGAATCGGAGTTTCAGCGCATTGGCCGTGTTGGGGTATTATGGATTGTTTACACTTAGATAATGCTAAAGAGTTTCATGGCAAAATGTTAAGAGATGCATGTGATAATTATGGAATATCTTTAAAATACAGACCAGTAGCAACACCACATTATGGAGGACACATAGAACGATTGCTCGGCACATTTGCGGCAGAAATACATAACCTTCCAGGAACTACTTTTTCAAATGAACAAGAGAGAAAAAACTATAAAAGTGAAGAGAATTCATCATTAACCTTAACAGAGCTTGAACGCTGGTTAATAACTTATATTACTAAGATCTATCACACAAGAACTCATTCCTCACTTGGGGTATCACCACTAAAAAAATATGAGGATGGAATAATGGGGAATGAAAACATCCCAGGTCGAGGTATACTTCCCAGAATAAATGATATCCGAAGAACGAGATTAGACTTTATGCCTTATGTTGTACGCTCTATTCAAGAATATGGGGTGGTTATCGATCATTTATATTATTACGCAGATATTTTGAGACCTTATATTCATAAAAAAGATAACAATAAAGGCTATATTTTTAAGAGAGATCCAAGAGATATCAGCTTAATTTATTTTCTCGATCCGGCAACAGAAGAATACTATGACATACCATTCAGAAATGCCACCTATCCTCCAATTTCTTTATGGGAGTATAGAGATTCTCTTAAGAGAGTTAAGGAAAGGAATAAAGAAATCAATGAAGAAAATATTTTTGAAGCATTCAAAGAGTTAACAACTATTGAAAAGAAGTCTATTTTGACGACAAAAAGACAAAGAAGAGAGTCTCAACCCCTTGACTATAGAAAGGAAATGAATACTTCAAATATAGACGAGAATGACTTTATACCTAAAAACAATGAGATAATTAAACCTTTTGAAGATTTAGACGATGAAGCATTTAACAAAAAATACTAGAGATTTTGTTGAGAGATCAACTGAACATGAAAGAATTACATCTTGTAGATTTCCAAAATGGATTGGATATAGCCAAGCAACTAAAATTATTAATAGAATGGATGAGTTATTGATCTATCCTAAAAGTACTAGAATGACCAATATTTTACTTGTAGGAGAATCTAATAATGGAAAAACAGCTATTCTTAATAAATTCAATCAAAAATATGAAGCATCTTATGACGAAAAGACAGGAAATGTAATAAACCCAGTAATTATGGTACAAGCCCCACCTGAACCTGACGAAAGGAGGTTCTATAATGCTATTTTAGAAAATATATTTGCTCCATATAAAACCTCTGAAAAACTGGATTTAAGATACTTACGCGTCAAAAAGATGCTAACAGAATTACAAACTAAGGCATTAATAATAGATGAAATTCATCACGTATTGGCTGGTACTCCAACAAAGCAAAGAAAGTTCTTAAATGTTATCAAGCATTTGTCAAATGACTTACAGATACCTATCATATGTGCAGGAACAATGCTTGCTTTCAATGTTATACAAAGTGATCATCAGTTAGCAAATCGCTTTGAGCCAAGGGTTGTCCCTAAATGGTCAAATGATATGGAATTTAAACGCCTTTTAGCAAGCTTTGAGGCCCTAATCCCTCTAAAAAAAGAATCTATGCTCACAGAAAATTCCATAACAATGAAACTTTTGGTAATGAGTGATGGTCTTATTGGCGAAGTGGCTAGAATACTTGAGCTATGCAGTATTGAAGCAATCAAAAGCGGAGAAGAAAAAATAACCAAAGAGATTATATTGAATATTGACTATATTTCACCTCAAGACAGAAAAAAAAGATATTTTGCTTGATGGTTTATATTAAAGAATTCAAAAAAAATATATTCCCGGCATATATTAATCCGGAAAGGAATGAACTTTTTAGTTCATGGTATTGTAGACTAGCAATTAGTCATTATGTAAAACCACTAACATTTATAAAAAATAATTTTGGACACAATGCGCCAATTTTTGGAAGAGATATTGACTACCTTAAGCCTGATTATTTAGTAAAATTCTTATTGAATCACACTCCATTATCTAAAAAAAGAATCGATAAATTATTCCTAACGTCCTATAATGACATTTATTTTAATAATTATTCTAATAGAAAAGGACATATCTTAAGTTTAGGACTAAACAATAGGAATAGAAAAAGATTTGGCACTATGTGTTGTCCTAAATGCCTATCATCAAACCCCTACTATAAAAAAGAATGGAGATTATTTTCTACAATCATATGTATGAAATGTAAATCCTCTTTAATTGACAGATGCCCTAATTGTCAAAAGCCAATTTCGTATCATCTTATTTATAATAGCGGTAATCAGTCCATTCCCGATCTTTCTTTTAGATTTTCATTATGCTGGTATTGCAAAATGGATTTGTCTACTTTTGAATTAACCCAACCTACATCCTTAGAAATTGAATATCAAAATTTTATAAATCGTACTTTAAATAATGGATTTAACCATTATACAAATTATTCATTTTCTTTTATCAATGGACTTATTCTATTATGTAGAACCGCTAGGGGAACTAGAAAAAATAAGTTTAATAAGAACTTTACTACTATTTTAGCGAATGAATACAATCTACATCTTTCGCCCATAAAAGAGGAAACTGGCTTCTGGTCTTTACAAGAAAGAAAAGAAACCCTACCCTTCATTTATAAATTTATTAAAGACTTTGCTGTAGATAAAGGTATACCCCAGCACCTTAACTTGACAAGATCATATCTTACTATCTACAAACAGGATCTAGATTACTGGCTTATTTCCCTGTTAGATCTTTGATTCCTCTAGCTATTCGATTATAAAGACTTTCCACACTATCTTCGAAAGTATCTCTTTTAATTTTATTAAGTGCATCTACAACTACAAAATTATAAATCTTTAATTTTGATATCTTTAATAATGACCAATTAGATTTATAATCTCTTCTTACTTTTATTATACCATTTTTTAAACCCTCGTCATGTTCTGAATCAAAACCTCCCTCTCCGATGTGCTTTATAATTCCTATTCTCTTTGATTCATTATTACTCGCAATAATACAATATTCTTGATCTTTGTATTCAATTCTTAATAATACAATAGATCCATTCTCTGTAAAATTTAGAGGATCATAAGAAAAGACGCTTGTACCTTGTCTTTTTAAATAAATATAATCACAAGCAAACTCATTATCTTCTTTTAAAAGGTCAAAGGCAGATAAGATTATACGCATATAGTCAGTATTCTTAGAAATACCAGAGATAAAATTTACGAGACCTGTTTCACTATCATTACTATGATTTGAGATTGATTCATCGTAATCTTTAATATGTCTAACAAAATTATTTTCAAAATTTATATTATTTTTAATAACTGTTGGTACAGCATCTGCAACGTTTGGGGATTCCAAAAACTTAGGTCCTTCATCACTAATAATAACATCCAGAATAGCTTCATTATTAGTGTAAAGTGTATCTGCTACAATATCTCCATCATTATTATGGTTATATCCCACACTTGTTCCCTGAACTATTTCATTGGTATTTTCATCTTCAACAATCAACGCAGCATCTTGATCATCCAAAATAAAATTCTCAAGTTCAAACAATGCTTTATCCGAGGGTAATGATATATTATCAATAGCATAAACCATATTAATTACCCCATCTTTATCAATAGGATGATAATGAAGATCCATTTTTATTATTGCTTCTTTTTGAAAGGGCAATGAATAAAGTATATAAGACTTTAAATCTTCATTATTCTTTTGTTTATCAAATAATTCCTTTAGGAAACTTCGTCTTATATTATACAATCTTTTAATATCTCCTTTCTTCAAGAAATGAAATTTACTTAATATTCTTGCCTCCTCTTTATTTATAAGAGAAGACCGATAAGCAACAACTGCATAATCATCAAATTTATATGGTTTTACTATACCTGGAATAAAAACTCCATATATTAAGTAATAAAGTGTTAGAGATGATAATGAATAGAAATAAGACTGTATTACATTAAAGGGTATTATAAATTTTGCATTATCAATATCAACATGATAACATGGTACATCTCCATAGATACCGGATTCAAGTAACGGATAAAATGTTTTCCCATTTCCTAAGTTATTTTCAATATTTAGAATGGTTCCATTATTTATTCTACTAATAAGGACATCATGCAAAATATTAATTTTTTCATGATTATGAGCAGATTGTAGAAAGTTCCCTAAATAGTCATAGTAATTACCCTGTCTATATCTAATTGTATATTCTTCTCGAAATGGAATACAGAATGTTTTTAAATTTCTTTGGAACTTAAAAAAAGTATTATTACAAAGAGTAATATAAACCTCTCTATAAATTACATCATTGATATAATAGCTTCTACCAAGCCATGAAATAAACCAAAACTTATTTTTGAAATCTATTTTGTCAGCTTCTTCGTAAACCCACGCACGAAGCCGGAGTTTTATGGGTAGATTTTTTGCAACTTTTGGTAACATTTTGTGATTTTTACAATAGGTGGTGATAAAAATATTAAAAATATTGAGTGCATCTACTTTTTTACCCATAAAATGTAGTTTAAAAAAACGATCGTTTTATAATACTAATCACTTCTTTCTGATTACAGGTTCTAAGTAGTCTCATTTATCGTTTTATTTAGTAGTTTTGTAAATAAACGTTTATTGAAACAATATTATGACAGTAGGATACGCTAGAGTCTCAACTTTGGATCAAAATATTACAACACAAGTCGAATTATTAAAAGATAATGGATGTGAAAAAATTTTCACCGATATTGCTAGTGGGGTTCGAGAAGACAGAACTGGGTTAAATGAAATGATGTCTTTTTTGCGAAAGGGAGATATAATAATAGCCTACAAAACAGACAGAATTTTCCGATCACTTAAAAATATGATTGAGCTTATTGAAAAGTTCAATAAGAAAGGTATTCTGTTTAAAAGTATTACCGAGCCAGTCTTTGATACAACGACAGCAAACGGAAAATTTATTATACAGATTTTTGGGGCTGTAGCTGAATTTGAAAGAAACTTAATCAGTGAAAGAACTAAATCAGGATTAGAAGGCGCCAGAAAAAGAAAAAAATTATTAGGCAGACCTAAAGGATCTAGCCAGGCGAGTATTGAAAAATATCAATTTGCCAAACATTTATATGATAACAAAAATACTTCCATTGATAAGGCTTGTAAGCAAGCCGGTATCAGTAAAGCAACTTTTTATAGAATTGATAATAAAAAATAATTTAACAAACACTGTAGCATTATTTTTTTTAGCATTCTTCACATCATAGGATAGTTTTAGAGAAAAAAATTATTGCTCAGATTAATAATATTTTAGATATTTACATATTACTCTCAAATTAAAATCTAATGCTCTAATGGAAGTTCCTGTAAAAAATCTTGTAGATACGGTCGACTTAACTCGTGATGATATTTTACTTCCTATGCTAGAATGTATCGTGAACTCAATAATAAGTTTACAGAAATCAGACATACCAGAAGAAGAAAAAAAAATTCAAATTCAGATTAGTAGAGGAGAATATCCTAGACTTTTAAATATTGAAAATATCCGAACTATACAAGGTTACAAAATTATAGATAACGGAGTTGGGTTTAACAAATCTAATTATGAATCATTCAATACTCCTTTTTCACAAATAAATAGTGAATATGGCTGCAAGGGAATAGGACGTTTCACTGTCTTAGCTGCCTTTCAAGATTATACTGTTAGTAGTAATTATTTCGAAGATGGAGATTGGTTAAAGAGGATATTTAAATTTTCGGCTGAAAAAGAGATTGAAATTTTAGAGGAAAGAAACTCTGATGAAACAGTATGGAACACAAATATTTCAATTAGCAATTGTTATAATGAATTTATACTCGAAAATTCTGCTCTCAGTATTAGATCTATAGCTGAAAGTATAATGCAACATTGCTTTATATTTTATCTAAATAATGCTCTTCCAAGGATTGAGCTAATTGACTTTGAAACTGAAGAAATAGAGGTTATAAATGAATTATTCCAAAATGTTTCAAAAGAAAAAGAAAGGGAGTTTGATCTAAAAGGAGAAAAATTTAAATTTTACATTACAAAAACGCCTAAAGAGGGGAACAGGAAAAATAACTATTTATATTATTGTGCTAACAATAGAACTGTAAGCAATGCAAGAAATCTAAAAAATGTAAATTCTCTTTTTTCTTACCCAATACTAATTGGAAATTCATATTACTTTTTTGATATTTATATGGTTTCTGAATTCCTAAATAAAAAAGTCTTCAAAACACGTAATGGTTTTAACATACCAAAAGAAAGAGAAAACCAACTATATAATGATAATGGAATAATATCTTTTCAGGATATAGAAGAAAAACTATCTGGTATAATAGAAAAAGAATATGAAGATTTTGTTAAGAAGGCAAAACAAAAAAGCATTGAAAATACTCAAAAATATATAAGAGAAAAGGCTCCAAGATTTAATAGTTTTCTAAAGAACGAAAGCATTTTAAACGCAGTTCCTCCTCATCTTTCAGAAGACAAACTCGAAGAATATCTTTACAAAGTATCTTTTAATGCACGAAAAAATGTTGAAAATAACATTGATAAATTTATAAAATCAAAAGAAGTTAGCGAAGATGCTATTAATCAAATTATAGATGACATTAAAGCTAAAACAGCTTATGATATAGATAATCTTGCTGATTATATGATGAGGAGAAAGGCAATAATTAAGTTGTTTGATAAATTTTTAGATGCAGATGAAAAAGGTAAATATAAACTAGAAGAAGACGTACACAATTTGATTTTCCCATTAGGTTTTACAAATAATGATTTATCATATGAAAACCATAATTTATGGTTATTGGACGAAAGATTTGTATCTTATAGATTTATTGCCTCCGATAAATCCATAACCTCATTTTCACAAATAAAAAGTAGAAAGGAAACTGATTTAATTTTGGTAGATAATCCTCCGATGTTTGACAATCCTATAAGCTTCGGTGATAGAAATAGTGGCGAAGTTAACTCTATGGTTATTTTCGAATTCAAAAGACCTGGTGATGTGGCTCACCAAAAAAATAAAAATGATTATAGATGGGAATTTTCAGAACTTGTAGAACCTTATTTTGACGAATTTTTATATAATCCTATTAAAAAAAACTATAAAGGGAACCAAGTCGTACTTAGAGAAACAACACCCAAGTTTGGATACATAATCTTAGATATGATTCCTGACATGTTAGCAAGATACAACAAGAATAAAGGATGGAGCCTAACTCCCTTTGGAACATATTTCAAAATTATCGCAAATTTAAATCTACATTTAGAAGTTATGACTTTCCGCCAACTTGTTGACTCATCTAAGAATAGACATAACCCATTTTTTGATAAGCTTTTTAATAGTTAAAATTTATATAAGAATAAACCGCTCTGTTGAGCGGTTTATATTTTTATTCATGCTATAATTCAATAGTTAGTTTTCGTAAGGTATTAGTTTTTTTTGGTATAATTGTGGAAAATAATTCCTCAACGACATTTTCTTTAAAACCCATTTCTTTTAAGAAAGAAAAATCAGTTTCATCTTGAGCTAATTTTATAACTTTTCTCAAAAGTGAAGGTTGGCTAATTTCAAATTCGAATGGTTCTAATTTTCTATATGGCGATAACCAAAATATACATTTGTTGTACCAATCTTGTGTTATATTTCCTATATCCTTAGTTCTGTATAAAATAGCTGCAGCTGACATTTTCCAGACTTTTTTTAAACTGAAAAGCTTTTCCTTATTTAACCTTTTAAAAACTGATTGTACTTCTGCCTTTGGTGCCAAAAATGCAGAGGCAAAAGCATCCGCTTCTTTTTCTTTATTCCTACTTTCAGAAATTATAAAGTCAAAATGAAAAATTAAATGAGCAAGCTCATGAGCTATCGTAAATACTTTTCTCGAGTTTGGAATTTTATTATTAATTAAAATTAATGGGATACCATTAACATAAGTACTAACTCCATCAAAATTTCTATTATCACTACTGATAAAATCAAAATCAAAAAAATGTATAATTATACCGTTCTTTTCCAATAGGGTTACAATATCTTCAATTGGACCTCGTAAAACTCCAAATTTCAACCGGATCTCACTCGCTAAGTATTCATAGTTGAAATTATGGTCTTCAAGATCTATTGTGGGGATTTTGCTCTCTGGAATATCAATAATATCTAAAAGGTTAGCCACTGTCATAGATATTAAAGTAAGTCTAGCTTCAAATGCACTAACAAGGCTTTTACTTGTTGATGCTAATTTTCTGTAAAACAATTTTTGAGATGGCAAGTTTATCTCACTTTTAAAAAACTTAGCAGTAAACTGATCACCAAGGTTCTGAATCTGCTCTAATTCTAAAGGCCTTTCTCCATTTTCAATGTTGCTAATAATAGATTGTTTTGTGTTAATCTTTTTGCCGAAAGCAGTCTGACTTAGTCCAAAATAATCTCTTGCCAATCTTAAAGTTGTATTATTAAAGATTGTTGCATTCATAATGTATTTCTCATTGTTAATAAATAGATGATAATTGAAGGGTGAGAAGATTAATATTTACCCAACTTTAGAATCTCTCTCTTGGGCTTGATTTTTTAATTTTATACTTAAATTTTCTTCAGATATAAAATACTCAGATAAATTTAACTCATAAGCTAGTTCATCATTTTCAAATCTAACTACCTTTACAGTAATTCCTCCATTTTCATTAGGCATATAAACAAAATAAAAAATTGGAGGCTGATGCTCAATCCCTCTTCTTTGCAACTCTTTTCTGACGGATTGCTTTAATGAAACATCATTTCCTGCTGTTGTATTTTCAAATCTCTCAGTTGAGATATTCTTAATTTTCCCATTCTTATCCATAGCTTTAAAACAGAATAAAGCTTTATTGTCTAATAAAAAATAAGTCATGCCATAAGTACTTATCTTTAAAGTCATATCAAAAGCTTTGAAATCTGTAGCAAGCTTAGAATAAAAATTTGCAAATATCATCGAATTAGTTGTTGATGCCTGATGTCTTTTATTAAAAAATTCAAAAGGATTTTCAATTACATATTTCTGACTCTTTGCATAGCCTTCTACAATGCCTTTATAGGCATATTTCACGAAATCACTATACTTTTTATTAGTAATTTCCTTGTCAAATACACTTTTATTGTGTATATTTGTTCTCCCATTTGGGGAGATACTGTTCATGTTTTGTCCCATGATAATATTATTATATTTAGTATCTCACCCTTCAATGACCATCTTCCATCTTCTTGCGTCAACAAGAAGATTTTTTTTGCTATCTATTCGACAATACAAATATACAAAAAAAAACAAAACCACCAAAAAACATTAAATTCTATTAAAGTTTTATTTATATTTTAATTATATACTATTAAAAATAAATACCAAAAACATGATTTCCAACACAATACAATCAAAACAAAGTAAGTCTTTTTGCTATTTTTAATATTATCAAAGTCTGATTGTTAATTTTAAAGATATTTATTAGGAGTGCATCAAAAAGTGTGGGGCAAATTAGGCAGCGTTTAGGTTTTTATTGATATCTACTGTTCTGAATTTAGGGTATTTTTCTCTGAAAACCTTTTCCCAGTCATTGTTTAAAACCTGTGTTCGTGCTTGCAGTAGCAAATGGGCTCCTTTTCTCGTCCATTGCATGGATTGCTTTTTTCCAAACCGCTTAGCAATAACGTAATTTACCGTGGATTCCACGAAGCTGGTAGTTATAACCTCTCCGTATCGATGTCGCTCGGAATAATTGGGAATAAAGTTTTCATTGCCTGTTATGTAGGTTTGAAAATCTAGAATCTGTTGCTTCAATATCTTTAATTTTTCATACTTTTTCTTGATTTTTTCATCTTCTTGATGTTCAAAAACGGTGTATTCAAAATCTTCAATAAGATCTAATGCCTGTTGCACTTTTCCATGCCACAGGTTCCATTTGACGCTCTTTAAATCCTTAATAAAGTCAGCCCCTCTTTGCTTATCGATTTTTGAAAAACCTAATGCGAATTGCTTGAGCACCGTTATTCTCATGGTTATATGAAACCAATCCAAAATCTGTACAGATTCGGCATTGAGATAGTTTTGCATAGAACGTAAATTAGGTGATCCGTCAGAGAAAAATTCTAATTTTTGGTTAGGAAGCATACCCTGAGATCGGAGATGTTCATAGATTCTACGCTTGGGCTTTTGGTCGTAGGAACCTACGAATCCGAAACACTTTGCATTTCTTTCTGCCGGTACAGTTTTTCCAACAATTACCTCGAAAATAGTTTTTTTCTGATTCCAATCCCTCAAATAACCTCCATCCATACCCACAATCATCGTTCTTTCTGGTGTTGGAAGGCTTCTGCGATACAAAATACTCCCAGAGTCATACATAAATTGTTCATCAGGAAGCTGATTTTCTTGCTCGGAAATGATTTTCTTCAAATGATTCTGAATGGTCGATGCATTGAGGGGTTCTGAGACCGGCAAAACTTCCTTGAGTAAATTGGCAGTCTTTTCAAAAGGGATCAAAGATGCCCATTTGGTTTCAAGGTATAAGAGTTCTGGGGTAATGTGCATTGGGAGTAGCTCCTTCAAAGGGCTGAAAGTAGCCTTTATTTCCTCATTATTGGTATAAAACCTTGGACTTTTGAGAGCAATATCCCCGAATAAAGTTTTTAGCTGAATGGTATAGCTCCCTTTCCTTCTATAGTCTTGTAGATTCAGACTTTTTAGATAGGCTATGATTTGTTTTTCAATTATGATGGTCTGCAGATTCTTGAGAAGTTCCTTCGATTCCGAAAGACTCATTCCAATGGTTTCAAAAGAATGGCTTTCCCGATCCAAAGAATAAAATTCTTCTATTATCGAGGTTGAGCTTCCATCCTCTAGGCATAATTGAAGTTTGAATTTCATAGCAAAATAATTTATGGTGTTAAATAATCATTGACTTTCCTTACTGTATTAATGGAAACATCACATATTTTGGAAGTTTTGCGAATACTTATTCCCAAACGAAGATTCCGGGTAATCAAAGGATATTTTTTTAAGAAAGCTGCTTTCTCTTCTTTTGTTCCATTGGGGCGCCCCAGCTTTTTCCCTTTTCTGCGAGCTTCTTCGATTCCTGATAGTATACGCTCTCGTAAGGTTTCTCGTTCCAAACGGGCAAACTCTGCCAGTAGTGTAAACATAAACTGAGCAATAGGATTTCTTTTCCCTTTCTTTAGGGTTTCAATTCCAAAGTTTTGTACATACACACTGACTCCAAGATTAGAAAGCTCTTCCAATACTTTTAACACTTCAACAGTGGATCTCCCCAAGCGAGAAACTTCCTGAACCAAGACTTTATCAATCTCTCCACTCTTTGCTAAGGTAAGCAGTTCCTGTAACCCGCTCCTTTCGATATTATCCTTTGCTCCGGATATTTTCTCCGAAATTTCTGTGATGATCTCTACTTTTTGAGAATAAGCCACCTCTCGCAAATCTTCTATTTGCCTTTGATAATTTTGCTCTTTTTTAGAAACTCTTACAAAGATGACACCCTTTTCCATCACGTTAAGATACGCAAGATGATTATAAAATCAAAATAATCACTAGGTTTTATTAATACACTTTTACTCTTCAAAAAACTCGGAATAATCTCCAAGGGTATACCAAAAATCAGGATCACCATTTTTTTGATACAGTTTCTTAAGGGCTTTATTAATCCTGCTCTTCTCAAACTTTTCAGAATCATGAGTTAAATACCAGGAAGGCACTTCGTCAAAATCGATATCTGGAAATTTTTTATCTTCTATACTTTCCGCCAATTCCTGAAGCATATCATAGCACCATAGTATTTGATGGGTAATAGCTTCTTCATAGTATTTTGCACCGCCTATTCCCTCAATAGGACAGGCCCTTTTTCCTGCTAATACTTTGGGGTAATGAAAGGGAGAATCTAAAGGGGAAATCTTTTCAATGCGTAATTCATGTTCCCAGAACTCGTAAAAGTTATAGGTATAAGTGAATTTGTCTTTTTCTTTAAAGCCAAAATGAGAGAGGGGAACTTCACAATCATTACTGAAAGAACTGCCATAAAATCGTCCCCAGATATGGAATTTATGAAGAAAATAGCCGTCCCAACCCATAACCATTTGTATCAAATGATGAAGCTGCGCAATGCTCGTACTATCACAAACTACAAATCTCCGTAAGATCTGCGGTGATATCCCTAAAATGTGGATCTTGAATTGAATAAGATTTCTCTCTGCCAACAGAATTTTTTTGTCTGAAGAAAAGGTAAGAATTTTTTATTTGCCCCACACTTTTTGATGCACTCCTATTATTGATTTGTTATTTTATCATTCCGAATTGTAAATTATCATCTTCTTTTGTAATTGACAATGGTTTTTCCGCTGCCCGGCGGACCAATGAGGATAATGTTATGCCCTCCTGCCGCAGACACTTCCATGGCTCTTTTTGCGGTTTCCTGTCCTTTAACTTCAGAAAAATCGAACGGGAAATCATTGATTTTTTCCTGAAATTCTTTTCTGGTGTCTAATATGATTCTTTTAATCGGCTTTCCTTCATTAAAAAAATCGATTACTTCTTTGATGTTTTCAGCGCCGTATACTTCGAGACTGTCTACAATAGCGGCTTCCCGGGTATTCTGCATGGGAAGAATAATCCCTTTGAAACCTTCTTCTCTGGCCTGTATAGCGATAGGAAGCACTCCTTTGATGGGCTGCAGGCTTCCGTCTAATGACAATTCGCCCATGATGATGTAATCCTGGATATTTTCAGCGAGAATCTGATCTGAAGCGGCCAATATTCCAATAGCGATGCTGAGGTCATAAGCAGAGCCTTCTTTTCGCAGGTCTGCGGGAGCCATATTGATGGTAATTTTCTTGCCGGGAATTTTGTGGCCTACGTTCCTTAATGCAGCAGAGATCCTGTAGCTGCTTTCTTTAATGGCATTATCGGGGAGCCCGACCAGATGATAGCCTACTCCTCCGGTGTCTACATTCACCTCAATAGTAATGGTTTGTGCCGCAACTCCATGGATGGCACTTCCATAAATTTTTACCAGCATGATTGTGTTTTTGGTAAAATTAGAGAATATAATTTTTCAAAATTTGGTCTTTAAAATTAACAGATTTAAGCTTCTTCATCCATTTTATAAAAAATTTCAATAAAAAGACAAACCGATACAGACTGTCTCTGTACCGGCTCATCAGCGATTAAAAAAAACTAACTCAGGATGTGTTCTATTACTTTTTGATGAACTTATTCTTGTAGGTATTTCCTTCTGTATCTTTAGAAAGAATGATATAATTTCCGGGAACCAGACGGCTTACATCTATCGGTTCGCTAAAGTGATGACTGTTTTTCTGCAGTGCTACCTTTCCGGACATATCCATGATGATGACCTCTTTATATTTCTTATCGGAATCTTTTCCGATGTACAGAAACTGCGCCGTAGGATTCGGATATATTTTAAGCGTTTTTTCTTTACGTTTTGTTTCGCCTGTTGCCAGCGTGCACTGTTCAAAGTTTCCGAAATTCAGCTTTATAAAATTTCCTGTGCCTAAAAATTCACACTGATCCGGACAATACTCCGTACAGGCATAGAATCCGAATACTCCGGAATCTGTTGCTGTATATGAATCTCCTATAACCCCACTGATCACACAGGGATCTCCCGGTGAAGGCGGCGGACTGTTTGGAATACATCTATACCATACATGGTTTCCGTAAAGATCTGGAAATACATCATCAAATCTTACTGATGCTCCGGCACAAATATTATATTCTCCATCTCCCAAATCCTGATAAGTTCCGGGTGTAAAGGTGCTGAGCATCGCGGGAAGGGCATAAGCAAATCCATCTGCCATCACCGCCGGACTTTCTGCGGAACAGTCGCCTTCTGTAACCTGTACCTTAAAATAATACAGCTGATCATCATTTCCATTGATGGTCAATGTTTGTGAAGTGGCTCCCGGAATTGCCGTCCAGGGATTGTTGTTGGGCGTCTGCCATGTCCACTGCTGTTTGTACCATTGATAACTTCCAAATGTTTGGGTAGAAAGTGTCTCTGTTTCGGTATTACAGAACACGATCTTATCCGGAAATTTTACGCCCAGTCTGGGACTGGTAATGGTAGGATTACACTGTGCTTTCATATTCATTAGGGCCATGAATAGTACAGCCAAAAAAATCAGTTTGGTTTTCATATTTAAATATTTTAATGGTTTGGTTTAGCTTTTTTAGCGAAATCAGTCCAGTAACAGTCTGATTCCGAACTTCATATTAAAGTTTAAAGGTTTTTCTTTGTAAATGGTATTAAGCTGGCTGTCGTTTTTGAAATGATACCCTATTCCAGGTTCAGCATAGATTCCGATTTTATCAATAATTTTCACCTGAAGGCCTACCGCAGAATTTACTGAAAACTGTACCGGTTTTACATCCAGGCGTTCGTCCTGAGAATCCGTCACCTCATCATTGACTATATATTTTGTCCTAAGCTTTCCTGCCACTGCTTTTTCTGCAAGTACTCCGCCGGTTACGTATCCTGTAAAACGTCCTTTCTGAATCACATTATAATTGACCTGAACCGGAATCCCGATATAATGGATGCTCTGCTCACCTTTTATATAATTGGAATTGCTTCCGGAATGCAATTCTGAGGTAAGTTTCGTATAATTGACCCCGGTTCCTATTCCCCATCTTTTCCCAATATTATAATACATTGACAATCCAAATGTCACAGGAATTTTATGTCTGATTCTCGCTTCCACTTCTTTACTCTGGTTGGCGAGCAGAACTTCCGTAAGCGGATCGGCTTCTGTACCTGACATAAATATATCACTAAAAGCCATCGGACTTCCGCTGATGGAAGCGTAGCCCGGAAACTTCTGGTCGGAGGAATTGGAGGAAACACTTCCTGTAAGCATGTTCAGCATCCACTTTTTGGACTGGCGACCCCGGATTTTAGATTTATCTGTAGCAGCCATCTTTTCATGAAGTTCATTTTCAGGTGTATTAAAAATTTCTTCAACTTCTTTTTTCTCTTTTACTACCGGATTCTCATTGGCTAAAGGAGAAATATTCGCGGGTTGGGTTTCTTTCTTAAAAAGTTCAACTCCTTTTTCCTTTTCCTGAGATCCTGAGATCACTTTATTATAATTTGTTCCATGTCCCAATATATTTTTTAAAATTTGCTCAGTGCTTGTTTTACCGTTCAATATATTTTCTGCGTGACTGTATTTTTCAACTTCATTGGTTTTTGCCTTATCATTGGTATCGGCCAGTACAGGATCCATGATTCTTTTTTCTATTTGAGGACTTTCATCAACATTTTCAGCTTTTTTTGTGATCTTAGGACCAGTCTTCTCTGCATTCATATCCAGTAATAATTTTCCAGTAAAGAACAACATAGCAATAGCAGCAGCAACTCCTCCGACACGGTACCAGAGGGATCTTTTATTTTCAACAGACGGATTTATATTTTCTTTTTCATCATCGGCTCCAAACATCATGGCTCCGGCTATTCCGTTTTCTTCCTCTTCAGAAAAAAGCTCATCTTTTATATCTTCCCACAGCCCATCCGGAATATCCTCTTTGTGGTCTTCCATTTTCCTGTGAAGGTCATTTAGCCACTGATTATTCATATTGTGCTTTTTTTGACATTTTATACTCTTTAATTTTCTGGACAAGCAGTCCTTTAGCCCGGTGAAACTGCGAGGCGGAGGAGTTTTCTGCTATACCTAAAAGTCCTGCAATCTCCCTGTGGCTTTTCTTCTCAAATACAAATAGGTTGAAAACCGTTCTGTAGCCATCAGGAAGCGACTGTATCATCTTCATAATGGCAGCCTGCGGAATTTCCTCCAGATCGGGCTCTTCCTCATTGGGGATATCAGGAAATTCAGCCAGATCCGTATCTGTTGTCATGCCGGAATGTTGCTTTATATGTTTTAAAGCTTCATTGACCGTAATCCGCATCATCCATGCTTTCAGGGAACCGCTTCCTCTGTATTCGAATGTTTCAATGGACCGGAACATTTTGATAAAACTGTTCTGAAGAACGTCATGAACATCATCTTTCCCCGGAACATAACGAGCGCAGACCCCGGCAAGGTTTCCGGAATAGGTTCCGAAAAGTTCTTTCCAGGCAGCTTCTTCCTTCGTGAGAAGGCGTCTTATCAAAATCTGCTCTTTGTTTTCTTCCATGTATGGGTGAGGTCCGGTTTAGCGGCCGGTTAAAAATTTTAAGCAAAAATAGACTGCATCCGGCAAAACACAATCTATTTTTCATATGATCTGTCTATTAATTAATCCTAATACAGTATGGAAAATTGTAATAAATCGCTTCAAAAGGGCTTACCACCGTTGTTCCGTCTACCGTAATCTTTTCTGCTGCCAAAACGAATCTCAGCGTATAATCCAGTCCTATGAAATATCCTTTCTGCTTGGTCACCAGGGTAACGACTGCCTTTTTATTGACTCCGTCTACCGGAATCTGAAGCTCCAGCTCCTTTGGAACAAAAGTGAGTTCCACCCAGTTTTTTTCAGCATTTAAGACAGAGGTATAATTCAGTTTGTATTTCACTTTTCCCATGGCAGTTAATGCCGTTTCCGTTTTTATTGGGTCTTTCACCACTGCTTTCACAATTTCTTTGATGGGAAACTCCGGAAATGTAAGCGTATCTTTCTTTATTTTAAAATCTACTACTTTCTCACCTCTACTCTCTCCCTGCACGGTAATCAGTCTTCCTTTATAATCCCCATAGACATTTTCCAGCTTTACCGGTGGTACTTCTATCCTGTCCTCATTCATGCATGAGAACAGGGAGAAGATAATTGAGATCACCAAAACGGCAGTAATCACCTTAAGTACTATTAAATTCTTCATTTCATTATTTTTTTTAACATTAAACATTAGTTGTATTGAGTACTCATCTATAAAATCCGTTTTTGGGAAAATCTTGCGTGAGGTTTTGAAAAAAGAATGAAACAACACGGTAACCCACTGATTTTAAGGCGATAAATTTTTATTTTTTTACTTTTTAAAAATGAGAAACCAGCGTGGGTTGCACGCTGGTTTTGGAAGTAAATATCATTTTTAATTACTAGAGAATAGATATTTCGTAAATATATCTTTCTTTAAATCCCATAATATATGTATCGCTTTTTAGCTTATCTATCAATAAAAATTATTGCTGCCTATGGTCTTTTTTCTATAATAAAATATTTATCTTTATCTTCATTATACTCTATTACAATAGAACCATTACGTATGGATATATCATTTTTCACTATTCCAGTATCAGCATCAATCATTAAATTTCCATAAATATGTCGATCAAAGTCTTCAAAACCATATGGAAAACTTAACAACCAACAATTAAAATCATGATATTTTCCTCTTTCTAAATACTTAACATCAATCTTAGCATTGTTGTCATAATTAAAATTTATATCAGACATTACTTTTAACCCTATAGCTAATGCGTCTTCTTCTGTTAAATTCATAGTTTTCTATTTTAATAATTTTTCTAATTCATCTATTATTTTTGGCTCTGCTCCTTGTCTTAAGCATTCATCTCTGTAATACTTATATGAGTCAATTAGTTCCTGTTTTGTCCAACGGTGCTTTTGTTTCCAAACTCTTTCCCAAACCAATTCTTCCAATTTCCAATTAGGTATATTATGATATCCTTCAAAACCAAATTTTTTAAAATCATCGATATGCCACATTTCATGCTGTATTGTAAGTTCTGTTGCATCAGCTCTGAGAAACATTATAGGTGGAATTTCATGTGTTCTACAACTTGCTAAAATATCGTTTGGATAGTTGGTCCATCTTCTATACCTTTCTGGATGACTGTTTTTAGTGACAACTTCAACTTTTAATCCAATATCAGAATATCTTTTTTCGATTTCTTTTGCTATTTGCCTTAAAGTGCTTCTTCGATACCTTTGCCCTCCACCAGAACCTTTTTGAGCCTTCCTGAAAACTTCTTCATCATCACCAGGAAGATAACCTCCATTTTTTTTCCTTACTAACTTTTCCTGTCTTCTCCCATTCTTCTCCTTCACCCTTCTCTCCGCAGGTGTCAAAGCATGATCTGCCACTTCATCTCCAAAACCAAAAACCTCATCTAAAACTTTTTTAATTTAGAAAGAAAAAACCGCCTGTTAGAAAGCGGTTAATGGACATGATTTACTTTTTCTTTAAGCTTGCATCTCTTCTTATGCGAATTTGTACAATATAATTTTCGTGAATATAGTTTCTAATCTCGTCTTGCTCCTCTTCTGAAAGGTCAGAGGACCATCCGATATGATCTTTATGCACTGAAAATACTTTTTTTAATTCCGGACAATTTTCAAATAACTCTATGTTTTTTTGATATTCAACTCCACTATCTATTTCAAAATTATCTGCTTTTTCAGTTCCAAAAAAGTAACCTTTATGCCAAGATAATAAGTAACCTATCGGAAAATAAATTTCTGAATCTCCCATTTCATCAAAAGCCTTTTGTAAATATTTAATAGGTTTCCTATTTTTCCTATATTGAATTAACTCATCTAATAATTCTTTAATGACCGTATTCATTTTATACTTTTTTAATAATTAACATAAATAAAATCTAACATTTCTCTGATTGTATCAAAATCTTTCTCCAGACCAACTGCTTCTTGAAATGCTCTTTCGTGGAAAAAAGCTCGCTTTTCCCATTGATATGTATCTCCAACAAAACCATCAAAATGATCCAATGCATGCGTCCCTTCATGTACAAACTCGCTTAGTAAGTTTTCAGCAGATGTAGAACCACGGTAAAAAGTTTTATCATCAATACAAAAAGCAGCTGTTCCTCTTGCTTCCTCTAATGTATCACCCGAATTCATCAACATTTTCTCAAATTTCACATCATCTAAAATTTGGAATTTCATCTTTCCTTCTTCAATTAGCTTTGCCACTTTATTGGCCTGTTCTGTATAGCCCTTCAGAGCATTTGCAATCTCTGTTTTGCTTAATTCCAGAATTGACCTGCCTTCCCATTTTTCTTTAAAGTTTTCAAAACGTCTTTTGTTTTGCTTTATCTGTTTCTTTCTCTCAACATTATTATTTCTATCAAGTTTCTCCTGTCTTCTCCCATTCTTCTCCTTCACCCTTCTCTCCGCAGGTGTCAAAGCATGATCTGCCACTTCATCTCCAAAACCAAAAACCTCATCTAAAACTTTTCCTAATTTAGAGAAAATTTCTTTTGTTCCTTTTTTAAATTCGCGAAGGAGCATGCTGATGAATTCCATCATCCTTGTCAGAAAATTTCCAGCCTGTGTAATCGCTTTGGAGATCTTTTCCAATGGGTTTAAGATAAAACTTTCTACAGTTTTAGCCAACTTTGCCACCGCCGCTACACCACCCGTAAGAAGCGTTTCCACAATGAGATCTATAATAATGCCTATGATATAGCCGTAATAATAAGCCGCTTTTTCTATGGTAAATTGTGGTACTTTTTCCTCCAGCCATTTTATCAGGCGGAAGACTGTTTTTATCTGAAAAGTAATGCACTGCTTAAAAAAGTCTACATAATCAAATTTCATGATTCCTTCCATCAGATCTTCCATCAGTTCAAGAAACATTTCACCATATTCAACTTTGCGGTCATTCACTTTATCCATGGCAGCCACTGCTTTGAAGATAAAACCTATAATTGAAAAAATTCCGGCAATAATATCAACAAGACTGTTGTAAATTCCGCAAAGAAAAGCATTGGCCGACTGATAACTCCTATAGATGATGTGTTGCATTCCCGTTAGCGGATCAATCAGAAATTCTTCTATTTTATCGATCTGCTTGAAAAATAAATTCAAAGACTGTTTTATTTTCCTGAAGATAAAGGCAGGAAAGAAATTTTCCCCATTGCTCAGGAGATTATTAAAATCGTCTTTAACTCCGTTTATCCTTTCAAATAAGGATTTGACGATCCTGGAATTTATTTTTTTCTGCCCTTCCAGATTTTCATATGGATTGCCGGGAGTTGTATGTTCGTAGAATTTTTTAAGCTCTTCATAAAGTGCATCAGGGATAAATGCAGGATCATATTCCCCTTCTTTAGCATCCGGATTCCAGCCGTTTTCTGAAATTCTTAACTTAGCGACGTTATCTGCGATACCCTCAATAAAAAAATGAGCAGCTCCCTCTAGGATTTCCTGTTTAAAAAAGCTGAAGATTTGCCCTACACTGGCATCTTTTAAACCCAAAAGCCAACTGACAAAACCTACTTTATTTCTATAAATACCATTTTTAATCAGGTCTTCAAGTGCTTTTGGAGAAACGGTGACTTCATGCTTCCTTGTAAAAGTAAGGATGTCATTGAACGGTAACTCTTTATTTTTTGTAAGATCCGCCCCGGCCACAACGCGCATTACTGTACTGTAATTATATTCGTCATTGATTTCCAGGAAAAGAATCAGCTGTTTACTGCCTGGTAAGGCTTCCATATAGCGCTGAAGAAGGAATGCTCCGTTTTTACTTGCAAATAGAACAACATCAATTCCTCCGATCATTTGACTAAACCTGCTTTTATACACAACTACTTCCTCTATATTTCCTCCGAACACCGGTTCATCTGAATAAATCTGAAAGCCGTTGCCCTCCATGACCGGTTTGCCATTATAATAGGTATTGGCAATCTGTTTTGCCGTGAGTTGTTTAAGTTCAGGAGGAGAGGTTAAAACAGGAAAAGAAGGGTTGGGAAATTTCACAGGGTCACCCTTTAAAAAGGAATTCAAAGAATTTCCAGCTAAAGGATTATTTAATATTTCTAAACTCATTTTGTGATTTTTAAGTGTTTAAAAAGGCAGAGCATTACGCCCTGCCGTTCATTCATATTTCCTACGAAAGCTTATCCAGCTGTTCTTTGTGGGTTTTCACAAATTCATTCAGGTAAGAAGCCAGAAGCTCTGTGAATCCTACTTTATTGTTCTTCAGCAGCCAAAGCATATACTGATAACTTGAGACTTTTACCGTATCCGTGGCCATTGCATCTGTAGGTTCAGCCAGGGGTAATTCTACCGGTTTGTTGTTATGATCACGGAGACAGCTCCATGTTTCCTTATAGATTACCCACTCCGGAGCAGGAAGGGAAATATTGATCTCTTCACCGGTTTCATGGTCTTTCAACACCTGCTCATAGCTGAAGCTGATAAACTGCTGTTTAGATTTGGCATCCATATCCAGTACCCGGATATTTCTTTCAAATTGCGGAAGCTTTGGGTGAGCCTCCAGTGGCAGTTCAGCCAGGTGTAGTGATGTGTTTTCAATGCTGTTAAGCATTTGCTTAATGTTTTCGGGTATGATTAAATGTTTGTTCATAATTTTATGTTTAAAATGTAAATGCCTGGACTATTGATGTATTAATATTTTTTGAAGTTGTGCCATTGGAAACGGCAAGGGACAAGGCCACCGCTTCCGTCGGTGTAGATACAGATTGTATGATTGAAACACCGGCAACTGTAATTGTTTGAGTGCATATGTTCCCCATTCTTGTAATGATTACACTTCCGTTCAATATAGTTCCTGCCATCTCTGTCTTATTTGGATTTGTGATAATATTATTCCATAGAATACAAGAATAATAGCCACCACTCCGGAAAGATCCCAGCACAGTTCTAATGAATGAATTATCACCCAACGTATTGGGGAGCGTACTCTGAAGTAAGCCTAAATAAGCATAAAAATCGATTATATCTCCGGCTCCATTACCTGTGGTAGAAAGAGTTATGTTCATTTCTATATAGAAATTCGAGCCCGCCGGAAATAATACACTGCTTTTGGCTGCCCCCACGATTACGTTGGGTTCATAGGCATACTGCTTGTTATTTGTATTTGAACTGTATGACATTAAGCCTCCATTCGTGCTGAAAACAGTATTCTCCTGACCGGGATTATAGGCTTTTGTTTCCCACGTAATTGCACTGATATCAATATTATTGATGTTCCCTACAACATTGACGGATGACACTGATCTATGGGTCTGAATCGTTGGCGAAGTAGTTCTTATTATGATATTATACTGTGATCCTCCCTGTAAAGCGTTCCCTTTAATAGTCACAATCATAGATTTACCATCGGCTGAAGTTTGAAAGCCTAAGCAATCTATCTCGCCGATACCAATAACATTTCCCACAGGAATAAATTTGACAGAAGTAAATGCAGAATTGACATTCAAATTTAACCCCTGTAATACCAAATACTTTACAGTGTTATCGTTTTTAAAGATATTAGGCGCAATAGAATAGACATTTAAAGCTCCGTTACTGTATTGATTATTCCAAGAGATACCGAACTGTTCTTTTTCTGTTTGTGTTAAAATGCCTGGTAGTTTTTTGAACATTTCTTTAGTGTTCGTTTTAAAAATTCTGCCAACAGAGTTTTGTGCAAGGACCATATTCACTGTTGAATCATTGGAACCATCACTCAATCCGGTTATTGAGTAATACAGCCCGGAAGTATTCAGTGTCCAGTTGGCTCCTAATGTCAATCCTGCGCCGGACACCGTTGTCAGAGATGAATTTGCAATATTTTTTCCCAAATCCCCGGCAGGCAGTTTTGCCGTATTCCCGTTAGCATCCAGTCCTACTACTTTTGTAAAGTTCTGAGTGTTTCCGTCAGTTAATGGAACATTGAGTTTCTTATCCATATCTTCATTCACATTTTTATTGAACTGAGCCTGATTCAAAAATCCCTCCGACACCAGATTTGGATCAGAAATTTTAACCAGACCGTCATTAAAATCCTGAGCAGAAGGATCTGTAGCAGCTGTTTTCATATCCCCATTTTCATCAATGGCATAGTCTGTATAAGTAGCTGCACCGGGTGCAGCTACTTGGTAAATGACATTTGTTTCTCTTTCTCCTTCGGGAGGTAATACATTTACCCTAATAATTTTTCCTATTGTGGACATCTTTGTGTTGTTTTAATTAATTATGATTGATTGTTTTTATTTCCAGTCTCCGGAAATCATTTTCGCAGAAGCCGTTACAGGTTCCTGTACACCCAGAAGATTGGCATTGTGCTCAAAATTAAATTTCTCCTCCGTCATTACTTCAGACGGCACTTCGAACTCTTCCGGATTCTCTGTACTGAAAGGCAGCGCATGTCTTACTTTCAGCCCGATACTTTCCGCCTGAAGAATATTCAGGGCCGTAGGAAGTCTTGTGATCCATGATTTCCCTTGTTTCATACCTTTTGGTTCTTTCATTTCATCAGCAATTGACAGGTAAAGCTCGTCTCCAATGACAGGAACTTCACCACCATTCCAGATTTTTCCTGTTGCCAGATAGAACTGTACCGCTTCTTCAAATCCCGGACGTACTGTCGCCACTACTCTTGCCATTCCGCTCTGCATGAAGGCTCTGAATAAAGGATCCGTATCCTCAGACTGATAAAGGTTCAGCCAGTTTTGCTTATTGCCCCAGTAGTATGGATAAAGGTTGTATGAAAGGTTTTCCCACTCAAAAGCCTGCTCCATGAATTTCACAAAAGCGGTGTATTTGTCCAGACTGCTGTTCAAAACCGTTTCATAGTTGCTGAAAGCAGATCCGCTGGTCAATCCCTCCAGACCATATCCATGAGTAGATCCTGAAGTTCTGTCTGACATATAAGAAATACAGTTTTTGCGTAAAATGGTATTTTCAATCTGGCGGTAAAATGCAGGATTTGCACCTTTGATCTCTACTGCTTTATTTTTTTCTTCAGTCAGTTTATTGTTGTATTCTACCAATGCATCTTCATAGGCGTTCATAATGGCTTTAAATACTTTTTGATACCATGCGTCTTTAGCTTCCTGTGTCAGTTGAAGATCAACTACACAATTTGCTGTTCCTGAGAAAATCTCATAAAAAGTAGCTGAAATAGGAACTGCTTTAGAATAAGGCTTAGCAAAAGATTTTCTTGGATAAAATTTTAACTGTGACCAAAAGCCATGATGGAAGAAATCCTGATCTCCTACCATAATGCACATCGCAGACTGGCTGCTGTCTCCGGCTGCACTGTACCCGGCCAAACAGCTTACGGCTACATATCCGTCCGGAACCTGAATTTCGTCTTTAAAAGCACCATGCTGAATCGCGCTGTTTTCACCCGTAAACTGACCGCTTAAAGATTTTCCGATGCTGTAATTCTCAACAGGTTTTTCAGGGATTTCCACGTTGTATTTTGATACCCAGTATTTTAAAACAGCATCTGTTGTAAGGGCGTCATAATTTTTCATGGGCATCACCGTTGATGTTCTTGGATCTTCCGGCTTGACCAGGTCGATCTGATCAGGGGTTTTCTGAGAAGTCATCCCCAATAGATGTAATTTAGCAGGTTCCGGAACCATGAATTCAAACATCATTCGTTTGCCATAGTTGTAGATCTGGTTTTTCAGCAGTTTATCTACCCATCGGTACACGCCCACTACATTTTTATCGCCTTTACGGTTATCAAATCCGTGGGAATTGTTTTCCTCGAATTCATCAATGATCTTTTCAATTCTTTCTTCGTGGATTTTTGTCACGATTCTGTCCATCGCTCTTGCCGTAATATCCTGAGCCTGCGTCACAGCCTGTCTCGTGCTTTCGTCTTTTGAGCGGTGGTTGGCATAATTTGCCCCTACGTTCATTGAGTATGAAGGTCCTATTTTAAAGTTTGCATTGGCAAATCCCGCAAAATCATTAGATTCCTGCAAAATTTTAGAAACTTCAGACTGCATTTCAAAACGATTGGCTGTCGTAGTATCAGAAAGCTGCTCTCTTTCCGTATCTGAAGATGAAGTGGTGGTATTTTCGCTTCTTCTTAATTTCCGGGTAGATTTCTCACGATATTCTCTTCCCATGATATTCTCAATGTGCGCTACTTCTCCCTCTACATAAGCATGGGTGCTCTGCTCAACTTTCAGATAATCTGCAATTCCGATCTGTTTGAATCCGAATCCTGAAGGAATAAAATTCTGCTCCTCATCAACTGGTACAACCGGATTTCCTGTGTCTTCAGCAATAAGTTCAAATTGAGAAGAGATACAGCCTCTTATTGTAATTCCCGGTGTTTTAAAGTGAGCAACACGTCCATTGGTAAAAGATATTCTAAGATCAAAAGAAGCGCCCTCAAACATGGCGAATTCTACTCCCTGTCCCAAAAGATCATTCAAGAAAATAGTATTGCCGTTTCTGGATTTCACAAAATTAGATCCTGTCTGAGTCGGTAAGCTACCACTGACTAATTCGTAATAAATGCTTGACACATCCCAGGAAGCATCAGGAACATTTAATGCCATGGTAAGTCCGAACAACTTATAGATTCCTTTTGGACACAGCTGGAAAGTAAATGGTACTGCCGCTGCTTTTGCCATGGGAACAATAACACCTCCGATACTCGTATAGACTTCCGTATTAGCTTCTGTATTTTCAGCAATTATTTTGTTGCTCTTTTCTCCAGACCCTGCGATCAAAACGGCGATTTCTGAAAACGTATTTCTTCCTTCCAGTAACTGATTCAGATCAGGTGCGCCACTTGCGGCCGCACGTTCCTTATCTGTAGATACCTGTTGAAAATCGTAGCCTAAAATATCCAGTAAGGTATCCAGACTTTCAGGTTTCAATGCCCGTGTAAGATATTCTGCTTCAATTTCAGAGCGGAACTTAAAATGAAATTTTTTAATCGCAGGTTCAGGAACACCGGGGATTTGCTGACAAGGATCTTTTGGATCATAGGGCATACCCGGGGTTCTTGTCGGGCAGTATTTTTCTCTGTTTGCTGCCACTTTAGCATTATATTCGGCAATGGCTTCCGCTATCCCTTCCTGATATTCTGCGTACTGAATTTCATATTCTTTCTTATACTCATCCCGATACTGTTTCTCCAGGAGAATAAAGTTCTTTGCCAGTTTTTCATATCTGTCAAGTTTTAGCTTTCCTTCGGAGACGAGTTGCTGCTTCTTCATTTCTTCAGTAGGCGAAGTTTCCTTAAACTCATTGGCTGCCATTTTTGAAAGCATCTGAGTTCCTGACGTTTTATTTTCATCCAGCATCAATTCTTTGGGAAGAACGACTCTTGCATTAAGAAGAATTTTATTGCGTTCTTCCGTTCCGCTGTTATCAATGATATGCATTGCCAGGAGCATCTGCATCACTGTTTCTTTGATATAAAAATCTTTCTGGGCAACCACTTGATAAATAAGGTTATTCCACAGTTGAATATTATCGGCCGTAAAAGCTAAGTGAACATTAATTTTTTCTAATAATTCATCATTTGTACAGGTCTCTTTGTTTCTGGCAATCCATGAAGCTAATTCATACAGATTTGTATGGTTTTCTTTTAAAAAATTTTTGTCAGAAATATAATCCGGGCTTTGCTGAAAAATACCGGCATATTCTCTTAATAATCTTTGCTTAGGCTGTCCCGGGTGATCTAAAACATGTTTATAAAAGTGACTGTTTTTTAATTCCTCAGGAGCAAGCACAAATCTTTTATCCTGCTCTTTTTCATCAGACAGCTGCGGGCTTCTTAAGCTTACGAATCTGAAAAGTGTCTGTGTGGGAATGTTTTCCACCGGTGATCCGGCAGCATTGTTTTCAATCTTGTTCATTTTTTGTGATTTTTTGTGTTATAATACTGATAAGATGGAATGTCATTTTGGAATTATGACTTCAGAAATGAGCCTTATTTTTTAAGGTGGTATCCGGCAAGATATCCACCCTTTGTTTTAAAGTCTGTTTTCATTTGTGTGTTTTTGTAAAGCAAATATCAGAGCCGGAAGCGACAGAACTTGACGTGTTGAAAAAAAATCAAATTAAGAATCAGATTTTTAGGTTGAATCTAAGGTTAAAGTTGAGAAACGTCAATGGTCAATTTTGCTTTGCAAGTGAATGGTGAATTTCTGAGCAGATTTCAGACGACCCGAAACCCGCATCCTAAAACTCATCACTCATCATTTAAAACTCATAACCTCTCAAACCAGCACCACGTATCCCGAAACTCATAATTCCCAAATATTTCCTATATTTATTCCATGTCAGTGCAAATACAATCCTATCCCGCATCCGGTTTTCCCTCAGATTTTAACACTGAGAATTATGGTGTGGTTTTATTGAAGAGTTCTGGTGTCTTTTCGGTTGATCAGATTAATTATTCTTATGAAGGCTGTACTGTTCTTTTCCTGACCCCTTATCAAAAATTAAAATTGATTTCAGAAACAGATGATCCAATTTTTATTCTGTTCTTTCACGGCGATTATTACTGTATAGAGTATCACAAAGAGGAAGTGGCCTGTAATGGGCTTTTGTTTAACAATATTTACCTTAATCCAAGTATTAAGCTGGCGTCAGAGAACTACGAATATATTCTCGGGATCTTTAATCATATTCAACATGAACTTTCTGAAAAACATCTTTTCTCAGAATCCATCATTAAAACATACATACAGCTGATTCTGGCGATCTGCAGCAAACAGAAAAGCGGCAGTCTGGAGGAACAAATATCCACAGGACGGCTTCCCAATAAAAACGCAGCCGAATTTCAAAAACTGCTGGAACTTCATTTTAAAGATGAAAAAGAGCTTTCATTCTACAGCACAAAACTCAATATTACCAACAACACCCTGAGCAAAGCTGTTAAGAAAGAATTTGATAAAAGCCCCAGCCAGCTCATCAACGAAAGAATTACACTGGAAGCCAAAAGACTTCTTCATTTGACGTACCGCTCTGTGAAAGAGATCGCTTCAGAGCTGGGATTTAGTGATGAATTTTATTTCAGCCGTTATTTTAAGAAATCCGTGGGCTGTTCACCCAAAAAGTACCGGGAAAAAGTAGGCATTTCCATTGTGGCTAAAATGTCCATGTAATGTCCTGATATCTCTATTTTTATGCATCCTGCAGCGGTATACCTTTGTCAAAAAAGTAAATCAGATGCAAACAAATACACTTTACACCCGCCTTCTTAGATTGGATTCTTATTTTCTTAATTTTTTAAGAATCTCCATATTCATCGTTATGGCCTGGATCGGAGGACTTAAAGCTTATCAGTATGAAGCTGACGGAATTGTTCCTTTCGTAGCCAACAGTCCTTTTATGAGTTTTTTTTATAAGAATGCTCGTAACAAAGTACTTAACGAGGACCAAAAACCGGTCTCAGAGTATACACTTTACAAAAATCCGGAAGGGAAAACAGTAAAGAAAAATATCCACTGGCACACAGATAACGGAACTTATGCATTTTCTTACGGATTGGGGACCATGATCATCATTATCGCTATTTTGGTATTGCTCGGCATATGGTTCCCAAAGATTGGAGCTTTGGGTGCGGCTTTAACCTTCATCATGTCTTTTATGACATTATCATTTCTTGTAACAACTCCTGAAGTGTATGTCCCTAATCTGGGCGGAGATTTTCCTACGCCACAATTCGGATTTCCTTATCTGTCGGGAGCCGGAAGATTGGTTTTAAAAGATATTATCATGATGGCTGCCGGGCTGGTGCTGTTTTCAGACAGTTTAAAGAAAGTTCTCAAAGATTCAGGCAGCCTCTCAAAACTAAACACTTAGTTTTTAAAGATTTAAAGTACAAAACAACAAAAAGAAGCTACATTTTGCAGCTTCTTTTTGTATTTATTTAAAGATAAGATTAATGAGTTCCGCCTCCTAATGCTCTGTACAAATCAACTTCGGCATTGAGCTTTTCCAGAGTAACATTCACGGCTTCCAGATCGTTCTGAAGTTTGTTATTCTGTGCTGTGATGACTTCCAGATAGGTTGCCATTCCACTTTTATACAGTTTCAACGCATCGTTGATTCCTTTATCTAAAATAGCCGTTCTCTGCTCCAACAATTCCAGCCTTTCGGAAGAACCTTTGGATTTAGCCATCGCATCAGAAACCTCTCCCACAGCTGTCATGACAGACTGTTTAAAACTGATCACCGCTTTTTCCTGTTCTATCACTGCCGTTTCGTAGGCTGTTTTCAGCTCTTTCTTTTGAAAAATAGGAGCTGCGAGGTTGGCTGCCAGTGTTTTGGTTATTGATCCCGGCAAGTCAAACCAGGTATTAAATTTGTTCGAATTCACCCCAATCTGTGGCGAAAGACTGATGCTTGGGTACATCGCTACTTTTGCCAGCCCTGTTTTTGAATTCAGGCTGACTACATTGAATTCTGCTGCTTTCAGATCCGGACGGCGGCTCAATAACTGGGCAGGAATACCTTCTGACAGGTTATTTTGAGGAATCATTTCAGCCAGATGACCTTCTCTTTCAATGCTTCCGGGATATTCTCCGCAAAGAATGCTCAATGCATTTTCCTGAACGGAAATATTCTGTTTGGCCAGTGGGATCAACAGCTCCGCCGTTTTTTTCTGTGCTTCCGACTGCTGTACCGCCAGTGAATTGATCTGCCCGGCTTTGAACTGAAGATTCATCATCTGAAGCGTGTTATTGCTTAAATCAATATTTCTCTCCGCTATTTTCAGCTGTTCATCCAGACTTATTAAATTATAGTAAGCCTGCGCCACCTGAACAATAATTCTGCTTTTTAAGGCATTCAGGTTTTCTTTCTGAGCAAAATATCCGGCAGCAGCTGATTCTTTCTGCATTTTTGATTTCCCCCAGATATCCACTTCCCAGGAAAGTCTCAGGGAAGCACTGAAATCATCGATGTACTTATTTCCGGTAAACTGCTCGTTAAGTGATCCGTTAAGACTGTTTTTCGAGGCCCAGCTTCTGTTGGCTCCAGCACTGAAATCAAGCGTTGGCAGCAATGCATTTTTTGCCTGTTTATAAGCAAGATCCAGTTGTTCCATATTCTTAAGCGCTATGGAAACTTCATTATTTTTAGCCAATGCTTTTTCTATTAATCCCTGAAGTTTCTGATCTTTGAAGAACGTTTTCCAGGGAAGTACGATGGTATCTCCGGTTACCTTTACCGGATCTCTGTATGCTGACGGGATATTGACGTCCGTTCCTGCATATGGTTTTCTTACAGCGCAGGATGCCAATACAAATATCGTTGCACCGTAAAAAAGTATTTTATTGATGTTAAATAGTTTCATTTGATGGTTGATTTTCCGGTTTCTCATTATATTTCTTTGATGAAAACTTCTCATCCAGATATTGAAAAAACATATACAATACTGGAATGACAAAAACGCCCAGTACTACACCGCTCAGCATTCCCATCGCCGCACTTGTACTGATGGATCTGTTTCCTGAAGCCATTCCTCCTGAAGAGATCGTCAGCGGGATCATTCCTGCAATAAATGCCAGGGAAGTCATGATGATGGGCCTCAATCTTGCTTTTGCTCCGTCTAATGCAGACTCCAGAATAGACAGCCCGGATTTTCTTCTCTGCACCGCAAATTCTACGATAAGAATGGCATTTTTAGCCAGAAGTCCGATTAGCATGATCAATCCGACTTGTACGTAAATGTTATTGTCCAGCCCGATCGCTTTTATTCCCAGAAACGCTCCTACCACTCCTGTAGGAATGGAAAGCATTACCGCCAGAGGAAGGATGTAGCTCTCATACTGTGCGGCAAGCAGCAGATACACAAACAGCAGACACAGTCCAAATATGGCAATGGTTTGGTTTCCGGCTGATTTTTCTTCCAGACTTAATCCGGTCCATTCGTAGCTGTAATCGGAAGGAAGTTTATCCAGTGTTTTTTCCAGTTTTCCCATCAATTCTCCGTTACTCACACCCGGTTTTGGGGATACGTTGATGTTCAATGAATTATAAAGATTATATCGCTGAGTGGATTCAGGTCCGTAGACTTTATGTAAGGTGATCATGGTATTGGCCGGAACCATTTGCCCCTGATTATTTTTCACGAAAATATCGTTGAAAGCCTGTTCATCCATTCTGAACATCCCATCCGCCTTGATATTAACTCTGTAAAACTTCCCAAATCTTGAAAAATTCTGAGACTGATCTCCTGAAAAGTACGTCTGAACAGTTCCCAAAAGATTAGAAATGCTTACTCCCAACTGTTTGGCTTTATCTTCATCCACCTCAAGTTCCATCTGCGGATAATCTGCCCTGAACATGGTATACGCAAACCCTACTTCCGGCACTTTCATCAGTTGTCCGATAACCTCATCCGCTTTTGCTTTCAGTGCCTGCGGATCTCTTCCCATTCGGTCCTGAAGCACAATCTCTGCATCATTGGTCATCCCGTATCCTTCTACGGGTGGCATTCGGAAAGTCATTACACTTCCTTCTTTAATGGAAGCCAGCTTTTCATTGACTCCGTTTAAAATTTCATCAATATCCTGGACTTTTCCTCTTTCTTTTTTAGGTTTAAGTTTCACAAATCCCATCGCATAAGCCGGACCAGCACTGTTACTTAATAAATTGTATCCTGTGATGGATGTATTTTCATAAATTCCCTCTACATTTTTCAGGATAGCATTGATCTTGGCTGCTGTTTCAGTCGTTTTGGTCAAACCTGTTCCCGGCGGCATGCTTAAGGTGTACATAAAAAGCCCGTCATCTTCCATCGGAACGAAACTTTTTGGAGTACTGGTCATCAGCCATGCTGCCACACCGATTACGCCTACCACCAAACCTCCAGCTATCCATTTGCGTCCGATCAGGAATCTTACACCGTTTACATATCGGTTCGTCATATTATTAAAACCGGCATTGAAGGCTACTGCAAATCTTTTCCCAAAGCCTTTCGGATGTTCTCCGCCTTCTGAATGATTGTTTTTAAGGAATACAGCACACAAAGCAGGCGTTAAAGTCAAGGCATTCACTGCTGAAATAATGATGGCAATGGCCAATGTATAGGCAAACTGCTTATAAAACATCCCTGCTGATCCGGACATAAACCCAATCGGAATAAATACGGCAGACATCACCAGGGTAATGGAAATAACCGCTCCTGTAATTTCACTCATGGCTTTGTGAGTCGCTTCTTTCCCTGAAAGATCTGTCCCTTCCATATTGGAGTGAACGGCTTCTACGACGACAATGGCATCATCCACCACGATACCGATGGCCAGTACCAAAGCGAAAAGCGTCAGTACATTGATGGTGAATCCCAATACCAGAAGGAAAAAGAAGGTTCCTATAATGGCAACGGGAACGGCTATTGCCGGAATAATAGTAGATCTGAAGTCCTGCAGAAAGAGAAATACGACAATAAACACGAGAATAAATGCTTCGATCAAAGTAGATTTTACCTGTCCGGTAGCTTCATCCAGTCTTTCTTTTGTACTCATCACCTTGGAATATTTTATTCCGGGAGGAAATGATTTTGAAAGCTGTTCTATGGATTTGTCGATCCCTACTTCAATGGCATTGGCATTAGAACCTGTCGTCTGCATAATCGCTACAGTCACCGCATTTTTCCCATTGGAAAGGTTATCTCCGCTGTAAGAAAGCGACCCGAATTCTACACGGGCGACATCTTTCAGGCGTATCAACTTGGTTCCGTCGTTTTTAACGATAACATTTTCATACTGTTCCGGTTTGTTCTTTTTTCCTTTATAACGGATTACGTATTCCAGCGCTGCATCAGACTCCTCGCCCAGCTTTCCCGGGGCAGATTCTAAACTGTGATCTGCAATAGCATTGGAAACATCAGCCGGTTCAAGGCCATACGAAGCCATTTTTTGAGGATTCAGCCAGATTCTCATGGAGTAATCTTTAATTCCGAATACCTGTGCCTGTCCTACTCCTTTTACTCTTTTGACCTGCGGAATCAGGTTGATATTGGCATAATTCTGCAGAAATGTTTCGTCATATTTACTGTTATCATCGGTATAAATATTGAAAAGCATCACCATGCTGTTCTGCTGTTTGGAAGTCGTCAGTCCCATTCTTACCACTTCCTGAGGAAGTATCGGAGTGGCCTGCTGAACCCTGTTTTGTACATTAACCGCGGCCTGATCCGCATTAACGCCCTGTTTGAATATGATAGAAATGGAGAAGCTTCCGTCGTTACTGGCGGTAGATTTCATGTATTCCATATCTTCCACTCCGTTGATCTGCTCTTCCAGAGGCGTTACCACAGAACGTATTACAGTTTCACTGTTTCCGCCCGGATAAGAACCCATAACGGTAATGGTGGGTGGCGAAATGTCCGGGAATCTGGTTACCGCCAGCTGGTTCAGTCCTATAATCCCCAATATGACAATGATCAGAGATATTACCGTTGCCAGTACCGGACGGTCTATTATCTTTTTTAACATGTTAAATTTTCTAAGAATGAATGATTATCTATTATTTCACATCCGCTGACACCAGCGCTCCGTCTGTAAGCACGTCAATCCTGTTCACTGCGATTTTATCACCGGCTTTGACTCCGTTTTTCACAAAATAATCCTGAGATGTGCTTCCTGAAATTTCAATCGGGGACATTTTTACTTTATCCTTCCCTTCCAGTTTGTATACGAAGAATTTATCCTGAATATCTTTGACTGCCGTTTTGGGAAGCTTTACAATTCCGTCCAGAGACTGATGTAATAAAACTCTTGCTGTTCCTCCTGCTCTCAATAATTTATCCGGATTCTGGAAAACGGCTTTCATCTGAATGCTTCCTGTATTTTTATCAAAATTCCCGCTGGCATTTTCTACTTTTCCTTTGTAGGAATATTTTGAACCATCAGCAAGGATGAGTTCTACATTTTCTGTCTGTTCTCCTGATGCTGCTTTTCGGCTGTAGGTTATAAAATCTGCTTCATTCATTGAGAAGTAGACATTGACCGTATTGATGTTCGAAAGTGATGTCAATGGTGCAGTGTCTGAAGGACTGATGAGGTTTCCTACCCTGTTCGGGATTCTTCCGATATAACCGTTTACCGGTGCTTTGATGTAGGTGAAATTGGCATTGATTCGTGATGAACCTAATGAAGATCTCGCCTGTGCTGCCTGTGCCGCTGCTGCATTATAATTGGCCTGAGCCGTTTTGAGCTGCATATCGGAAACAACTTTTCCTTCCACCAAAGGCTTTAGCTTTTCCACTTCCAATCTTGCCGTTTCCTGAGCGGCTATAGCGGCTTTCAAACCAGCTTCATTACTATTCACCTGCTCGTTATAAACAGAAGGGTTGATTCTGAACAAGGTTTGACCTTTATTCACATACTGACCTTCTTTTACATAAACGGCTTCCAAATATCCTGTAACCTGAGCTTTAATATCTACATTGTCCTGTCCTTCAATACTTCCCGGATATCCCGCGGAAACATCTGCATCACCGGATTTCAACTGAATAAAATCTGTAGGTACCGCACTCATCTGCTTAGCTGTTTCCTGACCGTTTCCCGAACCGCAGGAGCTAAGCCCCACAACAGCGGCTAACGACAGCACCCAATATCCTTTTTTATAATTCATAATGATCTGTTTTTAAATTTTACACTTGCAAAATAAGCGCACAGAATAAGGATACGGATGAAGAAATCCGGTGAAACGTAATTAATCGCAGATGAAACGTAGGCTGAGGAAAATGAAAAAATCTCTCACGAGAAGATTTCAGGTATAAGATTTTTAGGTTGAAGCTGAGATTGAGGAAAGTGAATGGTCAATTTTTAAGGGAGATATCAGACACGAGACATCAGATTTCAGACATTTAAGTTAAGGCTGAGATTGATGACCGTCAATGGTCAATTTTGCTTCGCAAGTGAATGGTGAATTTCTGAGCAGATACAAGATTTCAGACAAATCCAAAACCCACGTTACATGATTCATAACTCATTATTTATACCTCATCACTTTCCGAAACTCTAAAACTCTAAAACGCTCCGACGCTCAAACCCGCACCTCGTATCCCGTACCTGCTTTTAATAATCCATCCAGGACTTGAAGACAGAGGCTTTTTCTCTGCTGACGATGATTTCCATGTCAGGCTGTTGTTTTCGGAGTTCCAGTTTTAGTTTTCCGTTGAAGTGGTTCAATACCTGCTTTACAGAGTCTATGTGAATAATGAACTGCCTGTTTGCCCGGAAAAAGAATTTCGGATCCAGCTGTCTTTCCAGTTCTTCGAGAGTTTGGGGAACATTTTCTACCGCACCGGTATTCAATACTGCTTTGCTGATTCCGAGTTCTGTGTAAAAATAGAGGATATCTTCAGCCAAAACGGTTTTGTATCCATCGCGATGGGCAAGAAGGAAGCGTTTTCTGTAGTCTTTAGGCTGGATATAATTCAATAACCCCTCAATCGCTGTTCCTACGAACGGAACGGTTTCTATAAAGGTTTCGTAGCGCCTCAGTGCGGTTTCCAGCTCATCTTCTTCTATCGGTTTCAGAAGATAATCGATACTGTTGTATTTAAAAGCCTGTACGGCGTATTCGTCATAGGCTGTTGTAAAAATTACGGGGCTGCGAATGTCAAATTTATTAAAGATCTCAAAGCTAAGACCGTCTGCCAGGCGGACATCCATCATGATCATATCAGGAGCAGGATGATGATTCAACCACTCCACTGCTGAGGTAATGGATTCTTCTACCGACATGATTTCCACGTGAGGCCTCAGTTTTAAAAGAAGCCTTTTCAATCGGTCTGCATTCAATTTTTCATCTTCGATGATTAAAATCTTATTAATCTTCATATCAGGGGAAGTTTTACAATGAATTTGTTTTCTGTCTTTTCTATTTCCGGCTTTCCATAGCCTAAAATCTCATACCTGGCTTTGATATTTCTGAGTCCGACACCCGAAGAATCCGGCTTATTGATCAGTGGCAGAAATGTATTCGCAACCACCAGTTCTTCAGTTGGAAGCGTATAGACTTCTATTTCCAGCGGATTTGTTTTTGAGGTTTGATTATGTTTAATGGCATTTTCAACCAAAAGTTGAAGAGATAACGGAACGGTGTACATTTTCCGGTGTTCTTCGCGGACATCAATCTTAAATATAACGCCGTCTCCTATTCTTTTTTCAATCAGAAAAATATAGGATTCCAGAAACTTCAATTCTTCTTCTACAGCAATGACATCTTTCCCTGAATTGACGAGAAGATAGCGGTAGACTCTGGCAAATTTCTCTGAATATTCATAGCCCAGCTGCTGATCTTCCAGAATAAGTTCGGAAAGCACACTCAGATTATTGAAAATAAAATGGGGATCTATCTGTAGTTTAAGGGCCTGAAGCTCTGCAGCCATTGCGGCCTGTTTATGTTTTGAAGCTCTGAGTTTATGCTGGGCAGCTTCTTCTGCGGTTTTTTTCCAGTTTTCCAGCAAATAATCTACGGTATTAAAAGCGCTGATAATCAATGATATCATGATATTCGTCGCGACCCATTGCCCTAAAAGCGTGAATTCCTTGCGGTAATCAAGTTTGGTCAGGTTTTCTGTCGTACTTTCTATGATAAAGTTGACGATGATGATGATGAGTACACTTCCTACAATCTGAAGACCGCACTGGATGAGAAGTCTTTTCACCGTTCTGTTGCTCCAGGGAAGAAGTTTATTAAGGGTCCTGTCGATGAATATACTCACCTCTGACAGAAGGACGGAGAAAAGAATTACCCACAAGAAATCTTCTACCATAAGCTGCCACGGCCCATTGAGATAATCCATCCACGCAGGATCAAACGGGTCAATCAGGTAGGAAAAAATATAAAAGGTAATAATGGCCACCAGCCAGATCACCAGCCTTCTTTTTGCGGTGGAAATAATTTTCCTGTTTCGGGTTATCTTTTTTCTGATTTTGCCAATCCTGTTCATATTCGGGACTTTGTAAGTGTAAATATAAAAATTGATTTGATAGGAAATCTTTCTATTTTGAACGAGCCCGCGAAAAGAGCAGGTGAAACGTACAATAAGCCGTTTAGAATGTACCTCAACGTTTCATCATCAAAAAAATACATTTCATCACCTTATTCAGTCACGTCACCCTCTTTTTTATAAAGAAGAGCGCTTTGTCATCCTAATTTTGCCGTATTGAATTGGGAAAGAAGAACAATTTTCACCTCATCAAATAATAAATGCCTCATACTATCAATCCCCAAACATAGATTAAGTTCAATAGAAATCTGAAAATATTTGAATTATCCTTTTGCCTTAACCGGCTAAATTTTACACTTAATCTTGTTAGTAAGGCCCGGCAATTGCCGGGCCTTTATTTGGTTTGATCTTAAAAAGTTTTGAAGAGTCCTATTCCTATGCTTTTATCCTGATAGAAAGGCATGATCATGGTCGCCGTATTTTTGTTTTTACCTTTTAAAAGAGTATTGATTTTAGGGAAAAGCCAGTAGGCCAATTCGGTGGACAGAATTCCGAAACCTGCTCCTGCAACTACGTCTCCTACCCAGTGTTTATCATTCAGCATCCGGTAGGCTCCTGTAAAAACAGCAATAGGATATCCGGATAAACTCAGCCAGAAATTGGTGTCTTTATACTCCCGGAACATAAACTGAGCGGAAGAAAAAGCGGCTGCGGTGTGCCCTGATGGAAAAGAAAGGTTATTAGACTGATCGGGTCTTTCTTCTTTCACAATATGCTTCAAAGGAAGCGTAATGGCTGCTGATATGATCTGGGATGTAGCGTATATAATGGTCCGGTCCCTGAAATTATGTTTCCCTTTAATTCCTGCTGCATTTAAGCCATAGACCAGAACTGCAGGTGCATATTGTGTATAATTATCCAACCTGATATGATCCGGTTTGTGCTCATTGATTTCGTCCCTGGTGGAAAAGTTGAGCTGCTTCAGATCTTTTACCGTTAGGCTGGCCACTCCATAACTGATAAAAGCGGCAGGAATAATTAAGCTTTTGTAATTTAAAGCAGGCTTTTGATTATTCAGTGTAACCGCACTATCCTGCTGAGGTTTCTGCACCTGAACCGAATCATTTTGGGCGGCGAGTCTGCCATATGCTGACAATAAAACAATACAGCAGACCGTTATTTTCTGATGAACAATTGACATTTTGATCGTAGTATTAGTTGGTTATTAAAATTTATAGCTGTACCCAAGTCTTACGACCTGTGTCTCATAATAATCATCGCTTGTGTACTTAAATCCTGAGCCCTGAATCTGTTTCTTAATCACCATCGTATTCAAGAGGTCTGATGCGTTCAGGAATAGTTCTCCTTTCCCATTCTGAATAGATTTTTTTACGCCCATATCTATTGAAAATCTTGACTTTATTTTCCCCTGCGGAATAATATCCGGAGCTAAATAAACAGCAGTAAGCTGAGCATCAAATCCTTTAGAAAATTTGAATGTATTGTTGAATTTCAAGTTCCCGGAAACCGCCGTCTGTATGTCCGCTGAGAAAACAACAGGCTGCGGATAGAGATTCTCCACCGAAAAAGCATTGATCTGGTTACGGTACAGATTTCCATTGACATTGAATGAATACACCTTCGATACTTTCTGATTCCAGATCATTTCCAAACCTGAATTGTAGCTTTTTCCTGCATTCTGAAATACAGCATAGATTAAATTACTTTGTGGTGCCGTACTGGAAATCCTGGTAATCGTTCCATCTGCAAAACGATGGTATAAAGCTGAGTACAGATACCCATTATCCCAATTGTACTTGTGCCCCATTTCTATTGAGTTGGTAAACTGAGGCCTAAGTCCCGGGTTTCCTACTTTAATAATTTCGGCGTCATCATATTTCGGAAAAATCCTGATATCTACTTCGTTAGGGCGGTCTACTCTTCTGTTATAAAATATGGACAGTTTATTATGATCATTAAGCTTATAGGCTAATCTCAAATTGGGAAACGGCTGTGTATAATTATAACTGTCGCTTTTGTAAGTAGGATGGTTGGGATTGACATCATACTGAACTTTTACATATTCAAGTCGCACCCCAAGCTCTGCTTCCCATTTTTCATTTTCGAAAATATAATTTCCGTAGACCGCAGGAATTAATTCTTTATAAGCCGCTTTTCCTCCTGCATTGACATCCAGAACGGAGTTGGTTCCCGGCATAAAATTCATATCGGTAGGAATGCTTCTGTTTCTAAGTTTGACTCCTGCCTCGATACGCCCGTATTTCAAAGGTTTTACATAATCTACATTGAAGTCATAGACCTGTTCATCGGATAACAGTTTAAAAGCATCCGTTCCTGTAGAAGCCGGCAGGTAATTGTCATAAAAATATTTTTCATCTTCCCTGTGGAACGTATAATTGAATCCTACGTTTAACAAATGTCCTGCTTCTTTAAATTTATGCTGATAGGCCGCCGTAGCCATCACCGTCGTTTTCAATTCATCTTCCAGAAACTGCCAAAAGCGTAGACGTTGGGAATAATCTCTATTGAAAAAAGGCTGATCACCACGGTCTATAATCTTTTCGCTTCCGTAAAGTCCGGAAACCGTCAATGTATTTTGAGTGTCAATATTCCAGTCTATTCCGGCTTTGGTAGTTAAATAATTGGTGTTCCGGTTTCTTTTTAATTGTGAATTAATGACCGTTCCATCATCATAAGTTCTGGTTACAAATTCATTTTTATTAAGAGTCTGCGTATATAAATTATCTGCCTGCAAAAAGATATTTACCTTATCTTTTCTGTAGTTAAGGGAAACCGATGGATTGATTTTCGGCGTTAAAGTATATTGCGGTCTTATAGTCGGCAGATTCTGCTTTCTTTCCCAAAGCGAGCCCAGTCCTGTGGTAAATCCTACTTTTCCGTTCCAGCCGTTCTGCTTGTTTTTCTTCATGATAATATTGATGATTCCGGCATTACCGTTCGCATCATACTTTGAAGACGGATTGTTGATGATTTCTATTTTATCAATGGCCGAAGATGGAATATTATCCAGTCCTGTCTGACTTCCGAAACCCGTCAGTGCCGTTTGTTTACCATCTATTAAAACCGTGACCTTATCATTTCCGCGCAGCTGTACTTTCCCGTCCTGAACGGTAATTCCCGGTAAATTCTGCATACTTTGCAAAACAGATCCTCCGCTCTGACTGATATTATCCGCAACGGAATAGGTCTTTTTATCAAGCTGATTGCTTATTTCGTTCTTTTTCGAAGCCGATACCACCACTTCTTCAATTTTCGTTTCCGTTCCTCCCTGATTCTGATCCAGTTCAATGGGCGGAATTTCCAAAAATTCAGAAAGACTTCCGATAAAAAGAGGCTGAGTCTGTGTGTGATATCCGGAAAGAGAAATTTCCAGTTTGTAATTTCCCGGTTTTATATTGGCCAGTGAAAATCTGCCCTCTTCATTAGTGATCGTTCCTGCCACAAATGCGGTGTCTTTTTCAGTTTTTGCCAATATATTTACATAGGTCAAAGCCGATTTGTTTGTTTTATCTTTAACGATACCTGAAATGGTTACGCCTGCTACCTGAGCAAAAGACATAACAGAAAATAACATTAAAAAAATTAACAGCCCTGTTCTCTTCATTGTATTTAATCTTTAATTTCCTTTATAAATTTCCCATTACGGTCGAAAATCAGGTCTTTCCCTTTAATTTCCGCTTCGTAGGTAACAGTTCCTTTTGCATCCTTTATTTTGGCAGCCTCCTTTATTTTTTGATTAGGATAATGTTTAGCCAGATAGCTTTTTATAGGTACAGAAAGGGCATTAATGCCAATCTCCGTTTCGGTTTCAAGAATTTGACCGGATGGGTTGATCACGACGGATGTTTCAGTTCCTTTGATTTTAAATCCTGCTTCATAATTGTCGTTTTCTTTTTGCCATTCTATCTGCTGGACAGATGGAAACTGTTTTTGAAACCCCTGTTGAACTGATGCAGGAACATTTTCTTTTTTAATTTTCTGAGCATTCATGGATGCTGCCGCAGCTATTGTCAATAAAAATATTAACTTTTTCATTTTTTTAAATTTTAATTGGTTGTACAATATTGGATGATGATTTAGAATAAATTTTGAATTTTCAGTTATTCGAGTTTCGAGTTTCGGGATACGTGTACATCGGGAGGTGATGAGTGATAAATGATGAATGATGAGTTTTAAGTTGCAGGTTTGGGATTGGGATTGTCTGAAATCTTGTATCTGCTCAGAAATTCACCTTTCACTTGCATAGCAAAATTCACCATTGACATTCCTCAGTCTCAGCCTTAGTCTACATTACTTAATTCTCTCTTCTGTTTTCGATGCGAAATAATGATCATCAGAAACAATAAGGCTAAAGAAACCAATGATGCGTAGAGTGTGCTCAGATTCAGCCCGCCTTTTGCAATGGGTTTGGTCAGAAAATCCCCGAAAGTTGCCCCAAATGGTCTTGTAAAAACAAAAGCAATCCAGAATAGTAAGACATGATTAATCCTGGTGAAATAATGCAGAACGACCACAATAAGGATAATAACGCCTGTGATTATGGCTCCGGCCAGATAACTGTAACCCAGATTATCGCTCAGAAAATCCCCAAATGCTGTTCCCAGGCTGTTGGAAAAGAGAATGGCAATCCAGTAATAGATTTCTTTATTTCTTTCAAAAACAGGAAATATTTCCAGGTTGCCGTATTTTCTGTACCATAAAAAAAGTGTTGTCAGAAGGCCTGTTATCAGAATTAAACTGCCCATTAAATAACCTGTTTTAAGGGTTCTGTCTATAAAATCTGAAATTTCTGTCCCGAGTGTTGTAGTCCCTACAATGACCAGCCAGTAAATCACCGGAATATATTTTTTCGCATTCAGCTGTATGGAAATAATGATGATAAAAAATAAGAGGGTGATTCCTATTCCGGCAGTATAGCCCAGCCCGAGTGTCATAGAAATAAAATCGCCCAGTGTTTCGCCCAGCGTGGTTGCTGTTATTTTCATCAGCCAGAAAAGAAGGGTTACGGCTGCTACTTTATTTAGAGCATTCATTT
Organism: Chryseobacterium sp. JM1; assembly: GCF_000737715.1. Classification (GTDB taxonomy): domain Bacteria; phylum Bacteroidota; class Bacteroidia; order Flavobacteriales; family Weeksellaceae; genus Chryseobacterium. The sequence continues at coordinate 399,004 of NZ_JPRN01000002.1, forward strand.
TTTTCTTGCAAATTTCAGATCCAATTTTGTAGAAATTTAGAATATCGGTATAGTAAAGAGAGAAATGTGATTTTTTAAAGATTTTTTTTAACCACAAAAGTTTTAAATTCCTTAAATATTTTAGAATACTTTAGTTTCAAAAGTTTTTATATCCTGAAAACAGTAAGACCATATAAGCCGAAAATCCAAGATTTTCATTGAACTTAAGTGTACTTTATATGTGGAATATTTTCATCTTAGAACTAACTAAAGTGTTCAATGAACTTCTGTCGTTTATATTTTCTTATCTCTCGCAGATTTCTCAGATGAGGCAGATTTTAAGCATGTTCTTTAATAAAAGTCTTTGACTTTTTCTAAACTTATGTGCTCTTATATCCGCAATACATTTTACTTAAAACAACTAAAGTGTTTAAAAACTTTTGTGGTTGATATTTTTTAACCACTGATCTTCATAGATGATAAGGCATGTTTTTTTTTGAAACATTAAGATCAATGAAGGATGTAAGATTAGTTAAGAAAAATCAAGTGATTTTTTAAGCTGTACGCCTTAAATCGAAGCTAAAACTTAATATTCTTAAAAGCTTAACAGAAAATCTTAATGGTTTGAATTTTTGCTTCGTACATAATACGGATAAGCAGATGAGAAAAAGTAAAAATCTGTATCATCTCGATCTGCGTGAAATTTTAAAATCATGCGATCCGTAGTCCTATACTGCAAAAAATACCTGCCGGACAAGAATCATTTTAAAGGTTTATAGAAAAAATATGGTGATTATTTTCAAATATGTAGGATACTTTCCATCCGTGGAATGTGGAAATCTCTTTGATAATGGCCAAACCTAGGCCGCTTCCGCCACTTTCTGATGATAATTTGGAAAATCTTTTAAACAAAAGACCGGCATTCAGTGGTTCTGTCCCGGAATTGGCCACTTCAAAAACTGAATGGGTCAGTTTCACTGAAATTGAACCATAAGCCGGCGTATGACGAATGGCATTTAACAGTAAATTATTGACCAGGATTTCAATCAGGCTGTTGTTTCCATTAACCTGTACCTGTGATGAGTTGTCTTGCTCTACTGAAATATTTTTTTGTTCAAAGTGTTCCTGTACTGCCTCCATACTTTGTTCTAAGATGGCATCAAACCGAATCTCCTCCGAATTATCAAACTGGTTGTTTTCTATCTTGGCAAGGAGTAAAAGATTTTTGTTGATCCGGGAACTTCTCGTTAAAGCTTTGTTCATTTCCTCAGCAATCCGGTATTGTTTTTCCGTGAGATCTTCACTTTGCAGTAAAATATCTAATTTATTTTTCAGGATGGCTAACGGCGTCTGTAATTCGTGGGACGCATTTTCTGTAAATTCTTTCTGGGTTTTGTACACCGAAATATTGTGCTCGATCAATTTGCTCAACGACTGATTTAATTCTTCAAACTCAGCAGTATCGGTTGGGTCAAATTCAATTTTAGTCTGACTGTTCAGATTAAATTTCTTCAATTTCTCCAAAGTATCCCTGAACGGCTTCCATACCGAATCCGAAAGCTTCCTGTTGATGAACAAAAGTCCTAAAACAATCATGATAAAGAAGAAAACGGTAGTTATGGCAATAACCACAATGGTTTCCTGAGATTCTTCGATATTGGTTTCAACGGTAAAACGGAATGGTTTGTTATTAACGTAAATAATGGTTGAAAGTGTTCTGAAACGATCAATATTCGGTTCTTTGGTATAGGATTTCTGTTTTTCAAAAGTATAAATACTGTCTTTTAACAAGTCTCCTTTTTTTATATCCTGAATATCCGTTCCAGGTTGGATGCTGTTCCAGAGTTTTATACTTTCGGCCAGTTTCTGATCTGTCAGCTGCAAACGGTTCAGTTCGTAAGTCGTTTTCTCAGCGATAATTTTATTGTGCTCATCCAGTTCAGCTTTCCAAATGGTATCCACCACCAGATAATACACAGGAATACTGATGGCCAGTACACAAAGTACATAGATCAGGAATGGTTTGGTGATTTTGCTTAATAATGGTTTCATGTGTCCGTTATTTAATTACTTTCCCATTTATATCCCGTTCCGTACACTGTTTTCAGATAATGATCGCAGCCGGCGTCATATAATTTCTTCTTCAGATTTTTCACATGGGCGTATACAAAATCATGATTGTCCAGCATATCTGCAAAATCTCCCGAAAGATGCTCTGCTAAAGTACTTTTAGAAATCACTCTGTTTTTGTTTCCAATAAAATAGATAAGTAAGTCAAATTCTTTTTTGGTGAGGATGATGGTCTGATCATTCACGGAAACTGTTTTTGCAAGCAGATCGATCTGTAATTCATTCTGTTTGATAATATTGGAGTTGCTGAACTGCTTTCTGCGGATGATAGAATAAATTCTGGCCATCAGTTCTGAGAGGTGAAAAGGTTTGGTGAGATAATCATCGGCTCCCAGCTGCAGCCCTTTTATTTTGTCGTCCAAAGCATTTTTAGCGGAGATAATGATCACTCCGTCTTGCTTGTTTTGCTTTTTAAGTTCTTCTAAAATAGTAAGCCCGTTGCCATCCGGCAGCGTGATATCCAGCAGAATACAGTCATAATGAAAGGCTTCAATTTTACGCATCGCCTCACTAAATGTGGCTGCAAATTCACACAAATAGTTTTCCTCCGAAAGGTATTCGGAGATGCTTTTCGCCAGCTCGGTTTCGTCTTCTATGATCAGTAACTTCATAGTGCAAATCTAAATACTCAATTCTGAAGAAATTTTGAATTAATATAGAAAGAATATTTTATTCTATAAAGATATTATTGAAAAGGCCCGGAAATTTCCGGGCTTTACTTACATATCTTTGAATTTCAGTAATGATGCTTTTGAGGAATAGTTGCTTTGAAAAATAAACTTTCTTATCTCTTGTACATAACCTTGAGTTTTACCCTCGCCAGTTTTAAAGATAAACTGAATCTTTTTTTTGATTGAATCGAAGAAAAAAGCATTACAATACTTCCCCCAATAAGTGTTGCCAAAAAATTTAAAATCATATTGTTTTATTTTAAAATGTAAACTGTTAAAAAACTTCTGTAATGTCATTTTGTAAGTGACTGGTACAAATCTAATTATCCGAAAGGTATTCATTGCCCTCTATTTTGACATTAATTAAAAAATTACATCCTTTATTTAAAAAAAACAGGCAATGAACTGAAAAACAAGTCAATAAACACATTAAAATTTAACCTTTTTTTTCTTCTCGTCAGAGAAACAAATCGATTTCATATCTCTAAGAAGACTTTACAGATAAAACAGCCACAAAAAACCGGAGCCCTAAAAGCTCCGGTTATCCTATTTTTAATCATCATCCATTCTAAAACAAATCTGTGATCCGCTTTATCAATTCTGTATAATCTGCGGATTGTTATTGATCTCTTTGTTTGGAATCTGGAATATGAATTTATCCGGTGAAAGATTCAGTCTTCCGAACGTATGGTTAGTTCCCGTATATATTCTTTCCAAAGGAATTCCCAGTCTTTTCATATCAAACCAGGCATAACCTTCGCCCCAAAGTTCAATTCTTTTTTGAAGAATGATCTCATTGATGAGGTCGTTTCCTGTCTTGATGGATAAAGTGTAGGCACTGTTTCTTTTGGACGTGATTTCATATAAAACCTGTCTGGCTTCTGTTTCTTTTCCCTGTCTGGCCAATGCTTCAGCTTCTATATAATAAAGTGAGGACGCTCTGATGTAGATATAATCTCCCTCAAAAAGCGTAGGATCTTTAAATTTCCAGTTCACATAAGCAGGATAGTTTTTCGTCTTCGCGTTGAAAGTATAGGCAGCGCTCTGGCTTCCATTGAATACCTTTTTACGGTAATCGGTGTTGGGTATCGCATCATAAAGACGTTTATCGATCAGCTTGTAAATTTTTGCTGCACCCGCATAGCCTTCGTTGGTATTATCAAACATAGAGAAGAAAGAAGCATAATAGTTCCCGATACTCATGGTAGATACCGTGTTATGGAAACCCCATAAAACCTCAGGATTATTAATATTTGAGAATCCTGTAGTGGTATAATCATTTTCCGTCATCAATGCAATTCCTTGCTTGCTTTCATTGGCGTATTTTCCGGCTCTGATATAATCTCCCGTTTCCAGATATATTTCAGAGGCAATGGCTTTCGCTGTTCTCTGATCAATCTGAGCTCTGGACGGACGTGCATACGTATCCAGAAGAACGATAGATTCTTCAATATCTCTTTTAATCTGCAGATAAACATCTGAAACCGATGATCTTGCAAGGCCGATACTTTGGTTACTGCTCGTCAGTACCAACGGAAGTCCCGGAGCTGACTGATTGTCTTTGTAGCTTTTAGCATAGAAACGAACCAGATAAAAATAGGAGTACGCTCTCAGGGCAAGCAACTGTCCTTTGATGGCTGCATTATTGTTTTTAGTGTCGCTTTTTAAATCATCAAGAAGCTTATTGATCACAAATATCCTTGCATAAAAAGTAGTCCACACAAATTCTGATGCAGAATTACTCGCATTGGTCGCTTCATAATTGTAAAACATTCCCAGATGCTGATTGGTGGCTTGTATCACATCATTCGACATCAGATCAGATCCTCCTTTTATCGCCATAATTCCGAAATCAGAATGTGCTGTAGAGCCTCCTGCTCCATTACTGCGGAGATCCAGATAGATTCCACCCAGTATTTTTTCGGGTTTGGACTGGTCGTTACTTAACTGTTCACCGGAAATATCGCCTTCCGGAAGTGTATTTAGATCATTGGCACAGCTGTTTGTGATCATACTGATGGATAAAGCTGCTATAAAATATTTTATTGTTTTCATCTGTTTTTTAAAAGTTTAATTTGAAGCCTAAAGAAACGCTTGACAGCAATGAATATCGGTATGCATCTGATACTCCGGTTAAGGACGCTCTCGGATCATACCCTTTTCTTTTAGACCATAGGTAAAGATTATTTCCTGTGACATATATTTTCAGCCCTGAAAGACCAGCCTGTTGTGCAAAACTCTCCGGCAGCTGATACGATAAAGTGACATCCTGAAGGCTGATGTAATCCGATTTAATCAGATACAGCGTAGAATTCCCGTTCTGATTGGTTGAGGTCAGATCTACTCTTGGCAGGGCTGCATTCGGGTTTTCCGGTGTCCAGGTTTTGCTCAGATCCGTTGAATAATTGGAAGCATACGTATCTGAATGGAATAAAGATCTGTAGATGTCATCATAGCCATAGCCTCCGAACTGGTAGGCAAAATTAACCGCCAGACTGATCCCTTTATACGTAAAATCTGTCCCGAAACCACCATATACTTTAGGAATCGCTGATTTTCCGGTGTTATAGTCTGTCGCCTCTTTATAATTATTGGTAATCGTTCTTTCCTCTCTTTGTGTCGCTGGGTTAAATACTGTTTTATACCATTGTGCATCCCCGTTTCCAGGATTTACGCCTGCAAATTCTTTCAGATAGTAGGTATATCTGTCGCCGCCTTCCGACAGAATAAACAGACCGCTTACAAGCCCTGTATTTCGCTGCTCAGCAGGTAGTTTCGTGATTTTGTTTTTGTAATGGGTCGCATTTCCGTATACATTCCACTGAAGCTGCTCTGAACGGAGAATTTCCAGATTCAGATTGGCCTGAACTCCTTTGTTGATCATATCTCCGATGTTTCCGTATTTGATAAACGAACCTGCGTTGGATGGAGGCAAAGGAAGCGCATAGATCATATCTGAGACTTTTCTCTCAAAATAATCGGCATTCAGATTAATTCTGTTTTTTAAAAGGGAGATTTCAAATCCGGCATTCCGATTTTTAGAAGTTTCCCATTTCAGATCTTTATTTCCCTGTTTTTTAAGGGAGAGAACTGGTTTGTCATCTCCAAAATTGTTGATTCCGTAGATATCCTGATAGGCATAATAATCTCTTGCAGAACCGTCCAGCAGGATGTTATCATTTCCCTGCTGCCCGTAAGATGCTTTTAATCTTAATGAATTGATAACGGTGTTGTCTTTAAGGAAATCTTCTTTAGCCACATTCCAGGCTACGCCCAAACCGTAAAAATTACCCCATCTGCTCTCCGGAGAAAACACGGAAGAACCGTCTCTTCTGATATTGGCATTGAAGAAATATTTACTGTCATAATTATAGAGCAATCTCGTAAAATAGCCTTCCACAGCATACTCATAACCATTTCCGGATAAATCTGTGATTCTTACGGCATTATCAAAAGACAACGAATTGGGTAATAAAAGCTGTTGCTTAGTTCCTGAAAAACCGTCATTTTTTATTTTATTCAACTCATGTCCCGCCAGAATATTGAAGCTGTGTTTATCAAATTTCTTCTGATACGTCAACAATTGCTGGTGGTTTAAGGTATATTTAAAAGCAGATCCCATATTGATGTTCCCTCCTACCGATGAAGAAGTTCCTCCCAACGTGTTTCCGAACTGAAGGTTTTTTGTATTTTCCAGATAACCTCCGAAATTGTAGGTGAAGTCTAATCCTTTGATAATTTCATAGTTCAATCCTAAATTAATATTCGTTATATTGTTGGTTGTCTGCGATTTATCATACTGAAGATTCCCTACAGGATTTTCAAAAACGGCGTAAGATCTTGTAGCCCCATTAGGTCCCTGCCCATCTCCGTAATCATATAATACCTGCCCGCTGTTGTCATAAAGAATATTGTAATTGTTATCCCTTAGAAAAACGGGATAAAAAGGTGCTATATTTCTCGCAAACTGAAACGGATTGGAAAATCCACCTGTTTCTCCAAAATCCTGTTTGCTGTACGTATAGGAAAGACTGCTGGTCAATTTTAATTTGGAAGTAATAGTATAATCCAGATTGGACCTTATCCCAAATCTTTCAAATCCTGATCCGATAAGATATCCCTTATCATCTAGGTAATTTAATGAAGTATACGATTTTACCTGGTCGCTGTTTGCTGTAATTCCTATGCTGGCTTCTCTCCTTAATCCCTGTTTAAAAATCAGTTTTTTCCAGTTGTCCTGGTATAATAATTTAGCATCAGGATTAAATACCCCATCCTTTCCGATGAGTTGGCTAAAAGGTACGTTGTAAGCATTATACCCTAATTTATTCAAAGCTGCAAGGCCTACATCATGAGGACTTGTTCCGGAAGAAACTGCTCCAGGCTGCGTTAATCTTGCCACTTCACCCACTCTTGCGCGGTTATAATACGCAGTATAATAATCCTGTGGCGATGTATACACCGAATAGTCTTCAATCGACCTGAAATTCACCCCGGTTTTCACATCTGCTTCGATGTGGAGGCCTTTGGACTTACCTCTTTTCGTATTCACGATGATCACCCCGTTTGCCCCTCTGGAGCCATACAGAGCATTGGATGAAGCATCCTCAAGAAAAGAAATGCTCTCGATATCCGAACCCGGAATGCTGTTCAGGTTTCCGTTGTAAGGGATTCCATCAAGAACAATGAGTGGGTCACTCGATGCATTAATGGAACCTATTCCTCTCATTCTGATGACAGGCTGTGATCCCGGCTGACCGGATGATATCACCTGTACCCCGGCTACTTTTCCCCCAAGTCCCTGAAGGATATTTCCATTTTGAAGATTAGCCAGATCTTTGGTTTTCAGTGACTGTACCGATCCTGTTATTTCCTCTTTTTTCTGCTTTCCGAATGCGACTACGACCACTTCCTTGATGGCCTGTTCTTTCGAAATACTGTCTTTTTCCTGTGCAAAGGCAAATTCTGCAACCAGAATCAGGGCCAATGCACCGATTTTACACTGTGTTCTCCTCATTATATGAATTTTAGATTTAAAGTTGAATGAATGCATTGCTGTTTTTCCCTCCGGTCAGGGAACAAGAATCCCCTTCTCCCTTTTTCAGGGAGATTGTCAGATAGAAAATGTTGAAACTGACAGGAGATTACCTGTCTTAAGAAATTTTGAAATTACTTCTCCTTAATTCCTACAGCAATGTCTGTGTTTTTGAATTTTAGACCTTGGTCATCATTCCGCACATCATACCATCAAAACACATATCGTGAATGATAAGATGGCGCTGTGAAAGGCATACACTTCCACAACAATTCTGAGTGATTATCCCAGCTTTATTGATGTATAAGTAAGAATTAACTGAATTTTTATTCATGAGAATAAATTTTAACTTTTTTTAACTGTGTCAAAAGTATTTAATTATTCACGAACTCAATCAAGTGAACGTATGAGATAAATCATATAAGTCCACTAAATTAGTAGACTATTAAAAATACTTAAACGATTTGTGAATTAATTGTTTGCCTCTTTATGTAGAAACCCCTCAATATATTTTTTGAAACAGCGGTATCACTTTTCCGGTTTCAGATATAATCTTCTGAAAACCGCACTGGATCAGCATTGTTCTAAAATGATTTATGTTACTGAAAATCAAAACAAAATGTTGTAAATTTATTAAGCGTAAAAACAGTGTTTTCCCCCTTTTGTAGAGTTAAGCAGTTCCCTAATTTTGTTTTATAAAATTAAAAACCATAAAAAATGAAAACTCCTTTTCTAGTCAAAAATCTAAGACCGCTTCTGGCTGTTCTTATTTTAAGTTTTTGCACGTTAAGCTGCACCCGCTGCTCCAACCCGCCTACAGAACCTGTAAGCGACAGCTACAAAAAGAAGCTGATCAGCTACAAGGAAGGCAAGATCCTTTATGATGAATATACCGTAACCAACAATGCCGTTCTTACCAAATACCGAAATGGAGATCCCGATTCCCGCTGGTATTGGTTTTCTGTAGAAGATCTGGAAGGCTATCTTAAATATGTAAAGGAAACTGCCAAAAAACAGAATCTGAAAAACCCGGGAATCCGAATTTACATGGGAAAATATCCTATAAATCATCCTAAAAATAAAATGGCCAAGCCAGAGTATGCCGGCTATCAAACCATCTTTTTAGTTCCTACTGCTAAGAATCTGAAAAGAGATTCTGCAGGAAATATGTCCAGAACCATGAGAAGCACCGATGAAAATTTAAATGTACAGGAAATGGAAGTTCTGAATATGACCAATCTTGCTCCTCCACCAAAAGTGTCCACAGCAGATATGCCATAAAAAAATAAAGCCATGAACTGGAATATAGAAATCGGGAAGCAAATCACCATGATTATATCTATCTGCGTGATGGTTTTTATGGTCATCAAATACAGAAAAATAGGGAAAGAGAATTTATTTTTTATTGTTGGGTACATATTATTTACAGTAATTGATATTTTTTGTTATTTCTATTTTAAATCCACCAACCTTTCTACCGAAATATTTTTCGTGATTGGCTTCTTAATGATTGTATTTTTCCTCTATTTGCTGTATTATTTTCAATTGCTCTATTGGCCGGTTCTGAAAAAAATTCAGTTAATCCTGTTGATCCTTTTTGTAATCAATATTATCGTAATGTTTTATATAGAGGACGATCTCCTGCATCATTTTTCATTTAATATGCTGTATACGGATATTCTTTTACTGATGTTTTCCATTATTTTATTTTTATATCAGACTTTTAATTCAGATAAAATACTGGATCTTAATAATTATCTGCCTTTCTAGATTTCAGTCTCTTTACTGATTTTATTTATTGGAAGTATTCCTATTTTATATTTCAGAACCACCGTATCCCAGCATATTTATTTCTTTATCTTATTTATGCTAAACCTTATCAGTAACGGAATACTTGTCCTAGGACTAATTTGGAACAAACAGGAGAAACTCAGATAAACATCCTTTTGAAGCATGGAAGAAAATAATTTGGTTATCACCTTTACCATTACTTTACTGATCGTTGTTTTGACGATGATCTTCATCTATGTGGTCTTTATCAAAAAGAAAACGACCCTTCTGATCGAGCAGAAAGAAAAGGATATGCGGTTTGAAAAAGAACTGGCGACTTCACAGGTTGAAATAAAAGAGCAGACGCTCAACTATATCGGCCAGGAGCTGCATGATGATGTGGGACAAAAACTTTCTGTGGTTCGATTGCGGCAAAATCAACTGATTTCCAAACTGAAAAATGCTGAAAAAGAAGAACTGAACGAGTTGAGTGAATTGTTGGGAGAATGCATCCAGGACATCAGAAATTTATCCAAAACACTGATTACCGAACAAATCATTCATTTCGGACTGACAGAATCCATTGAAAGAGAGGTCAAAAGAATACAGAAATTAAGATTATTAAAAATAGATTTCATCACCCAGAAACAGGATATTGATATCTCTCCCAAGCATGGCCTGATTCTCTTCCGGATCATTCAGGAAAGCATTAATAATATTTTAAAACATTCCAGAGCAAAAAATGTGTCCATACAATTGGAAGATGACCATAACACATTACGAATCAACATTTCTGATAACGGAAAAGGATTTAACACCTCCAAAATACAGGACGGGTCGGGACTGAAAAATATGGAACTGAGAGCGAAACTTATTCACGCCGAATTTTCCATACAGTCGGAGCTTGATAAAGGAACACAGACCTCTATAACCTATTACAAACACATCATATGAAAACCATTCCCATAGCGATTGTAGATGACCATACTTTAATGTCCAAGGCATTGGAAAATATGATCATGGAAAACCCTCAGTACAGTGTGATCATGAATCATCCCAACGGAGAAGATTTTATTGCCGCCATAGAAAAAGCTTCAGAATTACCCGCTGTAGTCCTGATGGACATCAATATGCCTTATAAAAACGGTATAGAAACCACAGAATGGCTAACCGAACATCACCCGAACATCAAAGTGATTGCCCTCACCATGGAAGATGACGAAAAAATACTCATCAAAATGCTGAAGGCCGGAGCAAAAGGCTACCTGCTGAAAGATATGCAGCCATCTATATTATTCCAAGCCATAGATACGGTATTTGATAAAGGAAGCTTTTATACTGATTTTGTCGCCCAAAAATTATTGAAAGTAAGAACAGAAGACTTCAAAACAGCCTCTCTCCTATCCGAATTAAAAGACCGGGAAAAGGAATTTATCAAATGGGCCTGCAGCGAGCTTACCTATAAAGAAATAGCGGATAAAATGTTCCTAAGCCCCAAAACCATTGATGGCTACAGAGATTCCGTTTTCACCAAACTGGAAATAAAAAACAGGGTCGGCCTCGTTCTTTTTGCTTTAAAACATGACTTGTGCTGATTTTATCTTTCCTTTTAAACTAACATAGTCCAAAAACCATTATAACTCAATCACGCATCCGGTAGATTTTTACAATTTGCCGGATTTTTTCGTTCCCTTCCATTCGTCTTATTCCTAAAAGAAAGTGGCTACCAAGCTGAAGAAAAAAGCTTACTTATTTTTCCTTCCAAATACCCGCAATCATCTGTGTAAATCTGTGAAATCAGTGGTTAATTTTTAAAATTCAATTGTAAAAAACATAGATCTTTTTTCACGCAAAGTTCGATTATAATGGCGTATACTATTAGTTGAGCAAAGGAGGAATCAATTTCTTTGATTCGACTAATCAGACGTTTTACCCATTCGCTTCATCAGCGACGTAGTCGAACTCTTTGCCTTCCTCAAAACTAAGCACTCCCTAAATTAATTTTTGCTTGAAAAAAGAAGTATTTCTATCCACCAAATACCTGTAATCATTCGTGTAAATCCGGGCAATCAGTGGTTAATTTTTAAAATTCAATTGTAAAAAACATAGATCTTTTTTCACGCAAAGTTCGATTATAATGCTGTATAATATTAGTTGAGCAAAGAAGGAATCAATTTCATTGATTCGACTAAGCAGACGTTTTATCCATTCATTTCATCGGCGACACAGTCGAACTCTTTGCCTTCCTCAAAACTAAGCACTCCCTAAATAAACCTTTGCGTTAAAATGAATTTTATTCTTAAAACAAAAACCTAAAAACATCAACACAATCATCTGTGCAAATCCGTGAAATCTGTGGTTAATTTTTAAAATTCAATTATAAAAAAACACATCTCTTTTTCTCTCGCAAAGTTCGATTAAAATGGCGTATACTATTAGTTGAGCAAAGAAGGAATCAATTTCATTGATTCGACTAAGCAGGCGTTTTATCCACAAGCTTCATCAACGACGCAGTCGAAACCTTTGCCTTCCTCAAAACTAAGCACTAAGTAAATGATCCTTTGCGTTAAAATGATTTTTTTTCCAAATATCCACAATCATCTGTGTAAATCCGTGAAATCCGTGGTTAAAAGAATCAACACATCAGAAAAGGTGTTTTACCTACCACACAATCAGTCCTTTCCCTCTGTTTTTCCTCTTTTTAATTATGGAATTTTGTCCTGTAAAACTAATCCATGAAGGCCGAACCCGAAAAGCCGAAACAGAGTAGGGACAATTTAAAAAACTAATCGAAATGAAAAAAGCACTCGTCGTAGGAATCAATGACTATGCACCTATAGGATCAGGAGGACCGGACTTAAACGGTTGTGTAAATGATGCCAGAGATATGGCCAACACTTTGGTAATCTGTGGATTTGCTCCAGCCAATATTAAAATCCTCACCAATCAGAACGCCAAAAGAACCAACATACTAGACTACCTTAAAACACTGGTAAGCAGTAGCGTAAAAGGAGATTCACTGGTCTTCTATTATTCCGGACACGGAACAAGGGTGGCCAATATCGGGGCAGATCTGGAAATAGACGGACTGGATGAAGCGATTTGTCCACACGATTATGCAAGCGCAGGAGTTATCCGTGATGATGACTTTAAAGCCGTACTCAGCAAACTTAAAGCAGGCGTGAATCTGGAAGTTATTTTCGACTGCTGCCACTCAGGAACCGGAACCAGAAAACTGGATCTCGGACTGGATCTGGAACTCTCTTATGAAGCGCCCCGTTTCATTCCGCCAATGCTGGAAGATGAATTTTATATGACTTACGCCAGCGAATTGCAGTCTTCCAAAAATTCTAAAAAAATAATGACCATGACCAAAGCTCTGGTTCCTGTAGCCGGCCTCAATCATACGTTATGGGCTGCCTGTAAAGACAATCAGGTGTCTTTGGAAGGAAATATGAGCGGACAGATAAGAGGCTATTTCACTTATCATTTCTGTAAAGTACTTCGCGCTACCAACGGAAATATCGTAAGAAAAACACTCGACAAACAGGTTGCGATGGCTTTAGCAGCTATGGGAGCCGCCCAGGTCAACCAGACAGAAAGCATCACCGCAGAATTTTCTCAAAAAATATTCTCATAAAACCACTGGCGGAATCCGAAAAGCCATCCAAAGAGTAGGAAAAACTGATTAAAAACTCAATAATCATGTCTAAAACTGAAAATACACAACCAATGACGGCGGAAGAAGTGTCAAGACTTAAAACCGTTAAAGCAAAATCAACCGAAAAACTGGCGAATGCCGAAAAAACGACCAACCAAGGACCTGCCATGGAAACCATTGACGGACGGTCTTACCCAAAAGGAATGAAAACAGTCGGAATATCTGCCAATGAAAAGGCAGCAGAAGGAAAAGGCCTTGAAACCGATCACTTCTATCCGACCCATTCAGATTTTGAATATCAGCCAAAACTGGAAGCGAAAAAAGACCGCAAACCAAAATTCATTGAAAGAGAATCTTTCCTAACCACAGAGGGGGTAAAAACTATATTCGGTCCCGATCAGAGAAAAGTATATAATTCTACGGCTTATCCTTGGCGATGCGTAGGAAAAGTAGAAAGCGCATTAGGCTCAGGAAGCGGAGTGATGATCGGTCCGAGACATCTTCTTACCTGCGCCCATATCGTAGACTGGAAGGCTAACAACAGCACTGGCTGGTTAAAATTCACTCCAATGTACTATAACGGAAGTGCTCCATACGGAAGCGCGTGGGGAACATTGACTTATTACAAATACAAAGTAGCTGGACCTACCATCGATTCTACGGAAATTCAATATGACTACGTAGTAATTGTTCTGGACCGACGTATGGGAGACAATATAGGCTGGATGGGTGCAAAATCCTACACTGATGCATGGGATGGAAAGCCCTATTGGACTCATGCAGGTTATCCGGGAGATTTAACCGGTGGACAGAGACCGACCTATCAGACAGACATTGCTTTAGATGGTGATTTCTGGAGTGCTGATGACAATGAAAGCATGAGCCACAAAGCGGATATCTGGCCGGGACAAAGCGGCGGCCCGTTCTGGGGATACTGGGATGGTATTCCTTACGCTGTAGCTACCCAAAGTGCCCACAACCCGAGTGAAAACTTTGCGAGTGGTGGTTCAGATCTCGTGAATCTCGTGATCAAAGCCCGAAACGAACATCCTTAACCAATTTTTTCTCTTTATACGAAGAGCCTGATCCCAAGTCCAGGCTCTTTTTTATTCTCTCTCATGTATTCAAAACAAATACATTTTACATTCCCCGATTATAAAATTACTTTTCTAATCCAACTTTCCTCATCAAAACTTCTATCAAAATTTTTGAAAACATCAATTTCACCTGATTCCATTTTTTCAATATCTAATTCAAACCCTTCATGAAAATAATCCCGGTTTTTAATTAATTCATACCATCTTTGAGGCAAAACAAAATTATCATACTGTATATATTCCTGTAATAAGTTTGTGAAAATAAAATCTCCATCTGCGAAATAGGTTAAAGAAAAAGTAGGCTCAAAAGTATAAGCATTCAACCGGCTGTAAGAAGTTGAAACAATCACCGGGCAATTCTCCAGATAATCACACAACTTTTCTCTAATTTCTGGTGTATAGAATCCGTTTTGCTGAAAGTCTTTTATTGATGGATATTCATTATCAACATTCTCATCTTCTGAAAAAATTTCTTCTTTAAAAAAAGAAATCCCTCTAAGACTCCATGATGTATAATCCACTATATCATCTATATTACTTAAATTCATATTTACTCAGTTTTTGTAAAACATCTTTCCCTTTCATTGTAGAGAAATGTATTTATTTTCAATATTAAAACTTTTACCATGTAAATGAGCTGTGGGTGAATCAAATAAAAGATTTTTTATAACACCAACTGTAAGTATAGTTAAAAGCAAGAGTAAAAAATAAACGAAAAAGTTTATCAATCGTTGTCTATTATCACCTTTAACAAAAGTCTTAAACCCTAAACCAGATATAACAATAATTACTGTAAATACGATGTAAGAAATTATAGATTCATTTAACTTAAAAAAGAAGAAGATTACTAAAATATCTACTAATGCAATGATCCAGCTTAATTTAAAAATTTTGGAAGGGAATATGTTTTTTCCCAACATTACATAAATTGAATTTGAAAATATAATTATTAGCAATACTACCTGTAAGGCTGCATTCATATGTAAGAAAATAATATTTAAAAATATAAAAAAAGAAACATATTCGAAAAAGAATAAAACTACATTCTATTAAAATTGAATTCTTCAAAAAATTAAGAACAAGCAACTGAATTTTGATATCTTGCAATCAATTTTGTCAATAAGAATCGCTCTTCTTTTTTCACTTCAAAACACTACCAAAATTTTCAATATTTTAATACATTTGTTTAAAACATATTCTGAATGAATTTCGAGCAGATCAATTTACATCTTGAGGCTTACAAAGAACACGGCCAGATCCTAGATGCCGCGAAATTTTTGATCCATTCTTTTGAACTGGAACATGAAAATTTTGCCGGTTTTGGTTTTAGGGAAGAACTCTCGCCTACCTCTATGCTTTTAACAGCTGAAGGAGAATTGGGAGGGCCTCAAAAAGTAATGATCCCTAAGAATTTATTTGATTTTGATCTGAATCTCGTCCTGAATATGGTGGCCCACGAAATGCTTCATGTACGGCAAAAAGCTCCCGGACAGGTCATTGAAGATAAAAATGAGCGGGAATTCCAGGCGTATTATGAAATGCTTTTCCATAAAGTCTTTCCGCAGGTTCCGGAAGTATCCGATTTTCACAAAAAATTCTTTGGAAACAAAGCACTGGAATATTACAGAAGGATGGGCGAAGGATCAGAACTGCAACAAAAATATGCAGAAGGGAAAATAGAAGTAGAATACTTAATCAATTCATTATCATGACGATAAAACCGGAAATATACTGGACAGACTTTGAGAAAATAGATATAAGATGCGGAACCATAGTTTCCGCCAATGATTTTGAGAAAGCAAGAAACCCTTCTTATCAATTGGAAATCGATTTCGGAGACCTTGGCATTAAACAGTCTTCAGCACAGATCACTTCTCTTTATCAGAAAGAAGACCTTGTAGGAAAACAGGTGATGGCTGTCGTGAATTTTCCAAGAAAACAGATCGCTAATTTCTTCAGCGAATGTCTGGTACTGGGCGTTTATGGAGAAGATAAAAAAGACGTTACCCTTTTAGCTCCATCCCTTCCGGTAAAAAACGGAATGCAGGTAGGATAAAAACACAAACACATATGATACAGCACATTCCATTAGAAAAAGTTTTATTCCTTGATATTGAGACCGTTCCGGGATCCGGTTCGTGGGAAGAACTTCCTGAAACCGAACAGAAACTTTGGGACAAGAAAACCAGATTTCAGAGAAAAGATGAGGTGACCGCTGCAGAATTTTATGACCGGGCAGGAATTATGGCCGAGTTCGGAAAGATTATCTGCATTACGATCGGAATGGTAGAAAAGAATGATACGTTAAAAATTAAAAGCTTTTCGGGTCATGATGAGAAAAAAATGCTTCAGGAATTCGGGGAACTCTTCAATAGTCCAAGGCTGAACAACATTATTCTCTGTGCCCACAATGGAAAAGAATTTGATTTTCCATGGATTGCAAGACGTTTCCTCATCAATGGAATGCAGCCTCCGGTTCCGTTTCAGATGTTTGGGAAAAAGCCCTGGGAAATCCCGCATATCGACACCATGGAGCTCTGGAAATTCGGGGACTATAAAAGTTTTGTTTCCCTGGAATTGCTGGCTCATGTCTTCGGAATTCCTACGCCCAAAGATGATATAGACGGTTCAATGGTTTCATCAATCTACTACATAGAAAAAGACTTGGAACGAATTGTGAACTATTGTGAAAAAGATGTCTTAACTTTGGCAAATGTTTTCCGGCGGATGCGTCAGGAAGATTTGTTGAAAAGGAATATCAATCTAGATTAAAAAATGAAATTTACAGACGATCAAATTGCTGACATTGGTGAGGAAATCATCAGGGTCTTAAAATCCGTATACGACCCAGAAATTCCGGTAGATATTTACGAATTAGGCCTCATATATGATGTACAGATCTCCGAGGAGGGCGATGTAAAGATTATCATGACCCTTACTACCCCGAACTGCCCGGTTGCAGAATCTCTGCCACAGGAAGTAAAAGACAAGACAGGAGAAGTGGAAGGCGTGAAAAGCGTAGATTTGGAGCTTACTTTCGAGCCTAGCTGGAATAAGGATATGATGAGTGAAGAAGCAAAATTCGAATTAGGAATGCTTTAAATTGAGGTAAGGAAGATGGAAGCGGGAGGATGGAGGTTTTGGTATCTCATACAATCACTCTTTTTCCTACTTCAAATACAATACAAAACCCGTAAATTTTCCGGGTTTTTCTGTTTTATATCAATACGTTTTTCTTTTGTAATGTTTTATAAAGGGAAGCAATTTCATTGATTCTGATGAAGAGAATGGCCTACACATCAGGTATTTTAAAATTTCACGCAGATGAATCAGATGAGGCAGATTTTTACTTCTTTAATCTGCTTAATCCAGATCATTTGCAAGAGAAAAAATTCAAACCATTAATGAGATGAGCGAAGTATGAGTCACTGGAGATTCTGATAGGACTGCATCCTATCTTGGGTTAAATCGCCACCTTGTGGCTGGTGTTTCTCAGCAGTTTTAACTTATGATTTCTTAACTATTCTTGTTCTATTCAATTACCTTAATGTTTAAGCGAGAATATGAATCTGTTCCATCAGCTCAATCAGAGGGACTAAAAAACAATCTTTTAATCTGCTCAATCCGTCTGATCTGCGAGAGCAAAAAAGAAATCATGATAAAATTTAAGAGCAAACTACCAGAAATAATAAGACAACTAGTAACTTCCAGCCTCCCGCTTCCATCTTTCTGTCTTTAAACTTCTCTCGCAATCTCCTTTCCTTCCCTCCTGCTCCATTCGCTCCACGAGCCTACATAAAGATCCGGAATAGGAAAACCAGCATAATTCAGGGCTAAAATAGTATGACACGCCGTCACACCGGACCCGCAATGGATAATAAGATGCTGAGGTTTGTCTTTTAAAAGTTCTGTATATTTTTGTTTTAAAACTTCAGGTTTCAGGAAGTTTCCGTTCTCATCCAGATTTTCAGAAAAAGGAATATTGATGGCTCCCGGAATGTGTCCTGCTACGAGATCAATCGGTTCAGATTCACCATTATAACGGTAAGCATCTCTTACGTCGACAACTGTTGAAGAATGGCTTAACAATTCATTTTCAACACTTTCCAAAGCTTTAACCGGAAGAAGCCAACTTTCTCTTTTAACGACAGAAGATTTTTCAAAAGATTCTTCGCCAGATGAAAATTCTACTCCGTTTTTCTCAGCAGCCTGAAATCCTCCATCCAAAACCTGTATATTTTGTAATCCGAAAGACTTCAACATCCACCAGGCTCTTGCTGCTGCATTAGCTCCGTTTTTATCATCATATATCACGACATGGGAGTCTTCTGAAACGCCAAGATTTGAAAGCGTTTGAGCAAATTTTGTGATATCAGGAAGCGGGTGTCTTCCTCCAAAAGCGGCATCTTCTCCAATGTCAGCCAGATCTTTATCCAGATCTATAAAACGGGCTCCTCTAATGTGCTTTTCAACATAAGTTTGATGGACGTCTTTTCCTACTCTGGCATCAAGGATGATGAGGTTTTCTGCTGAGAGGCTCTTTAATTCGGATGATGAAATGATGGGTGACATTGTTGGTGATTTTGGGGTTAAAATGATAGGTTTGGGCTAAAGCCAATTAAATTTTTAATACAGGAAAGCGGGTTAAAACCCGCTCCTATTGATTTATTTTGTCTCGCAGATTGCACAAATTATGCAGATTTTATGCTTTAAAAACAATTCTATCCGCTTTATCGCCCTGATCTGCACGAGCTTTATTTTTTATTTAAAAATGAAAAATATCCTTCGCCTTATTGTAAGAGCTTTCAAAATTCAGCAGATTCAGTTTGTGTTCTGCTTTTTCTACGCTCATAAAATTGATCACCTGTTCCGTAGGCATATTTCCTACCAGATCATCTTTAGCCATAGGACAACCGCCGATACCTTTAATAGCACTGTCGAATCTTCTGCAGCCTTTGTCATAAGCAGCTTTCAGCTTTGAATAAGAATCTTCATAACGGTTGTGAAAATGCCCTCCGAAATTGATCTCAGGGTATTTTCCTGGAATTTTTTCGAATAAAAGAGCAATTGTTTCAAGAGTTGCAACACCTGTAGTATCAGAAAGCAGAACATCTTTGATTCCGATTTCTGAAAATCTTTTGGCCCAGAAATCTACGTCTTCCCATTTCCACATTTCACCATACGGATTTCCGAAGGCCATGGAGAAATAGATATTCAACTGTTTTCCCTCACTTTTAACCAGTTCAAGCATTTTAATAATCTCATTAAAAGCTTCTTCCTGGCTTTTATTCGTATTTCTGTGCTGAAAAGTTTCTGAAATAGAAAATGGAAACCCCAGAATATCCACAGACTGATGTTTTAATGCTTTTTCGGCACCTCTGTAATTTCCGATGATTGCAGAAACTTTTGTATTAGATAAAGTTTTATCTATATTTTCGGCAACTTCATCAGAATCAGCAAGCTGAGGAATTGCCTTTGGAGATACGAAGCTAAGACAATCCAATATGTCATACCCAACTTCCATTAAAGAGTTGATGTAATCTATTTTTTTGTTTGTGGGGATAAATTCTCCCCAACCCTGCATTGCATCTCTCGGACATTCAGTTAGAAACATTGGTACTTTGATTTTCTCAAATATAATAAAAGTTAACAAGTTTATGTTAGCCTATTACAAAGCTAACATATTTTTGATTTTCAAGCTTTTATATATAATTTAAAATTTCGATAACTGATATTCAATTCCAGATAAGCTATTCAAGACATGGAAAACTTTGCTTTATCCATCATCTTCTTCTCCCAAAAAACTTAGATTAATGATTTTACAATGGTGATCAAGCTCATCACAATTACCACGACACCCACTATAGCAAACATTTTCTTAGCCGGAAGCCGCGACGTAAACATCGCTGAGAAAGGAGCCGTAAAAACCCCTCCAAGCAGAAGACCCAGCACAATGTTCCAGTGATGAATTCCGATGGTGAAAATAAAGGTTAAAGCACTTACAACCGTCAGTAAAAACTTAGCCAGCGTCGAACTTCCCACTACATACCGCGGTGTTCTTCCCTCTTTAATCAAGGTTCCGGTAACCAATGGACCCCAACCGCCTCCTGCAAAAGAATCAATAAATCCACCAACCAATCCCAATACTCTGAGATTGGTCCTCTTTTTCCGTATGTTTTTTCCTGATTTTTTATCCTTTCCTTTAAAAGCGTTTCTAAGAATATTGACCCCTAAATACAGGGTATAGCAGGCGATGATCGGCTTTACAATGTGAGCATACTTTTCTCCGAAATGAGACAGCGCAAATGCTCCGATAAAAGCTCCCACAGCCGCTACAGGAAATAAAATCCAAACCATTTTTTTGTTGACATTTCCCAATTTGTAATGGCTGATGCTTCCGGCAGCTGACGTAAACGACTCCGCTGAATGAATACTTGCACTGACCACCGGAGGCGGAACATTCAGCAGTAAGAGAATCGTGGTACAAATCACACCATAGCCCATTCCCATAGATCCAGCAACCACTTCAGCCAGAAAACCGGCCAGCAGCATCCAGTAAAAAATATGTCCGTCCTGACTCAGGAAATTCTGAATATCTCCAGACAGATTGAACTGATAAATAATAAGAGCCAACACCGCAACAAGAACGAAAACACCTATAATTCCGAGATAGATATTCGCTCTTCTCTGAACTGTTTTGGTGATGTTCATCAGTTTTTCCATCTCCAGCTTTGTTTCTTCAGGCTGACTATTTTTTTCACCCAAATAATCCGTGGTCAGCCGGTTCAGTTCTTTGACTTTGTAAGTAAAATCACCTTTTAACTGATTCCGGATGTTTTGCATATTGTCCAGTAGCCCCTCCATATCTTCATCAGGAATGGTTTCCGTTAAGATTTCCCGTAACCGTTTGGCCACAGTCGGAGATTTGCCATTGGTTGAAACGGCAATTTTAAGGTCTCCCTTTCTGACAATGGAACCCAGATAGAAGTCACACAAGCCCGGTTTATCAGCAATATTCACCAAGGTATTATTCTGATGGGCCCTGCTGCGGATCTGCTCAGCCAGAATAATATCATTAACGGCTACAATAGCAATATCAGCGCTGTTAAAATCATTATCCGTATACGATCTTTCATGCAGGGTAAGATTGGGATAATTCTGCTTCAGATTTCTAACCTGATCATTGATTTCTTTTGCGACCAGTTTAATACGTGCCTTGGGAGAATTGGCCAGAACGGATTCCAGCTTTTCCAGAGCAACGTTTCCTCCGCCAATGATAAGCAGTGATAATTCCTCGAGCTTTAAGAATATGGGATATAAAGAGTTACTCATCATATTTAAAGTTTTAGATCATAGGTGAATGCCACATAATACAACCCTCCGATTTCAGGTCCTGCGGCATATTGAAGGTATCGGCGGTTAAGAAGATTCGTTGCTCCGATTTTAACGCTGGCTTTTATTTCAGGGATTCTCCATGTTGCCTGAGCATCAATGGTATAATAGGAAGGAATATTTCCGGATGCCAGCGGACTTTCCCATAAGAAACTGTCCTGCCATCTTGCAGCCACTGTAAATCCGATGTTTTTGATAATTTCCCGGTTTCCAATGCTTAGATTGACCGCCCATTTAGGGGTATTGAAAGCCGTAATAAAAAGATCTGAAGTATTGGTTGAAATAAGGTCGTTATAAGATACGTTTACATTGACATTATAATTTTTCACGAGATTATAGCGGATGCCCAAAGAAGTCCCAAAACTTTTGTACTTACTGGTACTGTTGGTATAAACCCTGTAACGGTCCTGCTTGCTTCTGTCCAGCATCGCTAAAACAGCATTATCACTTCCGATATTTTCATTTTTAGGCACCGCCACTTCTACCTGTCCCAGAAAACCTTCATAGATGTTGTAGTAAAAATCCCAGTCGATGACCAGTCTGCTGTTGAATAAGGCTGATTTATACCCTATTTCAAAAGACGTCACCTTTTCCGGCTGTAATTTGGGCAGATTGGCCGCCGTTAAAATATTTCTGTTTTTCAATGCAGACTGATTTTGGTTTGTTCCTCCGTCTACGTCTTTATTTACGGCAGAAATAAACTGATCGATAGAAGCCAGTGTATAGGAGTTTTCAAGATAACCCAGTCCATCATTAGCTTTGGTAAGCCCGCCTACTCTTCTTACATTCCCGTTATTAACGAATGACAATGCTTCAAATAAAGAAGGAAAACGGTAGCCATTTTGGAAAGAAGCTCTGAAATTATGCTCATTAACCGGAGAATAAACCACACTCAGTCTTGGGTTTAATTTTGTCTCAAACTCAGGATTTCTGTCTGCGCGAAGGGCCAGATTCACTTTTAATTTATCCTGGAAAAAAAGTTTGGTAAGCTGCACAAATGCACCGTATTTCTGATAAATAACATTGTTCCCGAAGGTTCCGTCGGACAGAGGAATATTTCTTTCACTGACCGGTCTGTTAAAATCAACGAAGTTATTTCCGTCGGGTGTGATGCTGTAAAGACGGTAATCTGCTCCTGCTAAAAGATTGAAAATCTTTACAAATCGGGTGAAATCGTAAGTAATTTCGCCCTGATAAAAACGGGACTTCTGTTCAAGCTTTGCGCCTCCGGTAGCTGGTGCTCCTGCAATTCCGGAATTCGCTGAATCCCAGTTATTAATCCCGATAATGGTGTTTTTTAACTGCTCAAATGCTGCTGTTCCCGGAACTACACGGTTTTTATCTGCTTCCTGTCTCGCCAGAATAAAAGCATCATTCAGATTGATCCCTGAATTAAGCCTGTCCTGCAAAGTCGTCTGAAAAACATTTCTCCAGTTGGTATTGGAAAGATTCGTAAGATCCAGATTATCAGCCAAAGGCTTCAGATTATAAGAATCTCCGGTATTTTCTATGGACACATAGGCTCTGAATGTCAATTCTTTACCCGCCAGTTCCACTTTATGGTTCTGAACCGTTGCATTCTGTAGACGGATCTTGTTTCCCCTCTGAAAAGTGCCATCCAGCAATCCGTAACGGTAAACATACGATGTTCTCCATTCATCTCCGAAACGGTAGTACAATCCTGCATCAAACTTTATATTCTTCACTTCAGGACTTATCAGATCCTTTTCGTAATACCCCGTTCTTGATACATTGAAAGTGGTTGGTTTTCCATTGTAATTCACTTTTACCGATGTGCGGTTATTTCTTTCGTCACCATATTTATTCCAGAGATCTTCTGCAGGATTATCGGATAAAGAAAAATTGGGATTGGCGGTAATGAATGAATTGGGGTTCTGATCTGTGCGGTTATCCGAGATCCAGTCTACACCGCTGAAATAAGAAGCATTAACCTTTACGGCAAAGTTTTTATTGATGACTTTTGCAATTCTCACTGCACTTTCGCCCAAAGCAGCCGTTTTGTGATTCACATTATCGACATGATTTACTCCACCTCTGAAATACAGACTCACGCCTTCAGAAGTAAACGGATCTTTGGTCTGAAGACTCGCCAATCCGTTGACAGCATTCATTCCATACAGCGCAGAAGCCGCTCCGGGCGTAATCTCCATGGACTGGATATCCAGTTCTGTGGGACCTATGGCATTTCCCAGCGGAACACCTAGCGTGGCGGACTGTACATCTACTCCATCCACCAGCTGCATAAAGCGGAAGTTATTCGGAGAGTTGAATCCTCTCGAGTTGGGAACTTTTAAAGTAAGACTTGAGGTTAAAAGCTGTAATCCCTTCACATTCTCCAACGTTTCATAGAATGAAGCTGCGGGACTTTCCCGGATGGTTTTAATATCAATTTTTTCAATAGCAATCGGTGATCTCAGAATTTTTTCCGGAACACGGGAAGCTGAAATAACGACTTCATTGATGATGGTGTTCTGAGGATTTAATTCGATGGCAATTTTACTGGATAACGAAAGTATTTCGGCAGTATGAGCTGCGAAACCTTCTTTGGTCACTACGATTCTGAAAGGTATTTTCACCCTTGTTCTCAGGTTAAAATTCCCTTCCTGATCGGTTACTGCCGTATCCTGGGTATGTTCTACCTGGACCTGTACTCCAGCAATGCCTTTATGAGTGTCCGTATGTTTAATGATTCCGCTTACTTCGATAAGCTGCTGTGCCTGTAAAACGGCAGTAAAAGAAAGGGTCAGGAATAAGATCAGACTTATTCTCTGCTTAAGATATTGTTGGGATATGGATTTCACTTGTTTAAAATTTTAGAGTTAAAAATGATTTATGCGTCGTCAATTAATGAACAGCACATACACATTCGGATCCCTAAAAGATGATGGTAGTGTTTTCTGGCACTTTCCTGCCGGTAAAGAAGGTTGATCATATTTTTATTTTTGAGTTTGTAAATAGCGGTAAGAGAAGTCACCGAAGGTTTCCTCCGAATATCTTCTTTGCAAATAGATTCCGAAAAGTTTATCCAGGGTTTCAAGGATTTCTTCTTCGCCGATGTTTTCTTTAAATTTTGTATTGAGACGCATTCCAAGCCTGTCACCACCGATATGAAGATTGTATTTTTCGTAAGCTGTTCCTACAAATCCTATTTCGGCATTGGGCGATCTTCCGCAACCGTTTGGACAGCCCGTCATTCTGATGGTGATATTTTCGTCCTGAAGTCCGTATTTTTCAAGGATAGGTTCTATTTTCGTGACTAAAACAGGCAGGTAGCGCTGACCTTCCGCCAAAGCCAATGAACAGGTATTCAATGCCACACAGGCCACGGAGTTTTTACGCAACGCGCTGGCTTTTTCTGTATAGCCTGAAATCCCATGTTCTTTAAGGAGATTTTCAACTTCTGCCTTGTCCTCTTCGCGAATATCCGAAAGAATCAGATTCTGATTACAGGTGAACCGGAAATTCACGTTTCCTGTCTCCGCTATTTTCAACAACCCAGATTTTAAAGGATATTCCTCTATATCCAGAACTCTTCCGTGCTCTACAAATAAAGTGTAAAACCATTTTCCTTCATGATTTCGGGTCCATCCGTAGCGGTCTTTTCTCTGTTCAAACTTAAATTCACGGGCAGGCTCTAAAGCAAAGCCACATCTTTTTTCAACTTCATTTCTATAGCCTTCAATGCCCAGTTGATCGATTGTATATTTTAATCTCGATAATTTTCTGTCACTTCTGTTCCCGAAATCACGCTGTACGGTGATAATTTCATAGACTGCTTTCAGGAGTTTTTCTTCTGTGTCTACAAAACCTAAAAGAGAAGCCAGACGTGCATAGGTAGCCTCATTTCCGTGAGTAGCACCCAATCCGCCTCCGGCCGCGATATTGTAACCTACAATTCTGTCATCTTCAACGATGGCAATTAGTGCAATATCATTAATGAACACATCCACATCATTGTTGGGAGGAATGGCAATTCCGATTTTCAGTTTTCTCGGCAGGTATCTGTCCTGATACAAAGGATCTTCCTCTGTTTTTCTGTCGATTAACAACTCATCATCGATCCACAGATCATAATAGGATTTTGTTTTCGGAAGACACATTTCACTGATTTTCCCTGCCAGTTCATACACCACCTGATGCAATGGTGATTCAGATGGATTTGAAGTACAGGTTACATTTCTGTTCACATCACCACAAGCCGCAATCGAATCCAAGTGTTGTAAATTGAAATTCTGGATGGTAGGTCTTACATGAGATTTTAAAATCCCATGCAGCTGAATGGTCTGGCGCGTCGTAATTTTAATCACGCCTGTGGAATGGTTTTCTGCAATTTCATGAAGACTGGCCCACTGCTCAGAAGTTAAAAATCCTCCCGGAAGTCTTAACCTGATCATATAGGAATACAGCCACTCCAGTTTCTTCGCGACTCTTTCTTCGCGCCTGTCCCGGTCATCCTGCTGGTACATTCCATGGAATTTGATGAGGGTTTGGTCATCTTCTCTGATGGCTCCGGTAAAATCGTCCAAAAGGCTTTCCTTTAAGGTTCCCCTGAGCCCGTTGCTGCCGGTTTTTATCCTTTCTACCGGCGAAAGGTTATTCTTATCTGTCATATCTTATCCTTTAATGATTTAATACACATCTTTAACATATCTGCCGCTGAGTTCCAGCTCTTCAAGATAATTCTGTGCTTCTTCCGGGCTGTGTTTTCCCTTATCCTGAATAATGTTCAGAATGGTTTTCTCAACGTCTTTACTCATGGGTTCTTTGGCTCCGCAAACGTAAAGTGAAGCTCCGCCTTCCAGCCAATGATAGACTTCCTGTGCTTTTTGTTCCAGTTTATGCTGAACGTATATTTTTTCGGCGGTGTCTCTTGAAAAAGCAAGATCCAGATGCGCCAGCGTTCCCGTTTTCAGAAAATCCTGAAGCTCAGCTTGGTAAAGGAAATCCGAAACAAAAGTCCGGTCTCCGAAGAACAGCCAGTTTCTTCCTTCTGCTCCTACAGCATCTCTTTCGTAAAGAAATGATCTGAAAGGCGCGATACCCGTTCCCGGACCAATCATAATGATATCTTTCTCCGGCTTGGGAAGTCTGAAATGTTTGGCTTCCTGGATATAAAATTCGATGTCTTCTCCTTCTTTAAATTCTGCCAGAAAACCACTGCACAATCCGTTTTGCTTTTTATCATTGATGAAAAACTCAGACTTGGCGACTGTGATATGAATTTCGGTATCTCCGTGGGCTTCCAGTGAGGAAGAAATAGAATATAACCGCGGCGACTGGCCGGTTAAAACAGGGATCAACTGTTCAAATTCTTCAGCATTTTTTACAGGATAAATTCTCAGCAAATCGAGAAGACTTAATCGTACTTCCGGAATAGAATGTCCTGTGATCTGCGCATATTGAGCAACTGTTGTTTTAAGCAGATAACTGATATTAAGATGTTTGTGGAGCAATTCTTTTGCGCTGGCTGTAATTTTTGCCGTTTTAATCTGCTTTTCAGGATCAATTCCGGTTGAGCTAATCATTTCCTCAACCTCCTCTTTTGAATTGAAAGCAATCACACCCAATGCATCACCGGGACTGTACACCAGAGGTTCTTCGGTTTCTATTTCTATATGGTAGGTTTCCTTGTCAGAACCTATATCATTAAGGTTGATGATGGTTGAAATCTTTCCCTGATATTTTTTTCTTCCAGTCGATGTCTTGGTAGCAGCCGTAGTTTTCTGGCTGCTTTCTTTCGTTTTATGGGCAACATCCAGAATATGTTCTGCCCATGCATGAGCTTCCTGTTCATAATCGATGTCACATTTTTTTAAAGGAAGAATACGCTGTGCACCCAGTATCTCAAAACGGGAATCGATGTCCTCGCCTGTTTTGCAGAACAAAGGGTAGCTGGTGTCTCCCAAGGCTAGAACCCCAAACTTCAAATGACTGATGTTCAAATCATTTTCATGAATGTAGTCATAAAATTTCTTCGCCAGAACAGGTGGATCACCTTCTCCCTGGGTGCTGATAATGATGAAAAACAAATCTTCTTTGGCAAGATCTTTCGGTTTGTACTGGGAAAGGTCTGCCAGTTTTACCTGTACGCCTTTTTTCTTGATCACTCCCGCAAGTTCTACTGCCAGTTTCTTACTGTTTCCGGTTTCAGTGCCATACGCAAGGGTAATTTTCTTCGGAGAAACGGTATCGGCATCAATGTCCGACTGATGCTGTACAGCAGCAGATATTCCGGCAATTCCAGCGAGAAAACCGCTTGCCCAGACCGCTTCATCTCTTGAAAAATCTCCTGATATTTCTTTAAGGGCTTTTAATTTAGTTTCAGACAGCATATTCCAGTATATTTTGATGGTTTGAGACTAAGGTTCCGTTCGTTACAGATTTAAAGTAAATCCCTTCCTGTGTAGGTGATTCCAGCCAAGAAAATTCATCATGCAGATTCACCACTTTGCCTATCACCACCAATGATGGAGATACAAAGTCTTTATCACCCAAGTTTTGCTGAAAATTTTCCAGTGAAGAGGTGTAAACTTTCTGATAAGGTGTGGTTGCCTGTTCTATGATGGCTATTTTCTTATCCTCCGTTTTGCCCAAAGTCAGAAATTTTTCTACCAAACTGTTCAGGTTTCCTTTAGACATATAAAAAACCAGTGTGTCATCGGATGTTCCAAGCTCTTTCCAATAAGCATCGCTTAGAATTTCTTTTTTATAGTAGGTCAGAAAACGGACCGATGTCGCATATCCTCTGGCTGTTAACGGTATTCCTGCATAGGCCGCTGCTCCGGATGCCGCAGTGATTCCTGGGATAATTTCAAAGGCTATATGATGCTCTTTCAACGCTTTCAGTTCGTCCAAAACATTGGAAAAAAAGGAAATGTCTCCACCTTTGAGTCTTACAACGGTTTTCCCCTGTAAAGCATAGTCTACAATCAGGGTATTGATATGGGTCTGAGGAGTAGAAGCGTTTTTACTGCATTCTTTTCCTACATAAATGATTTCTGCATTCTTATTCGCGTAACGGTCTACTATTTCAGGACTTACAAGACGATCACACAGGATGATATCGGCTGAGGCAATGGCTTTTACGGCCTTTACAGTGATCAGATCAGGGTCGCCGGGTCCTGCACCCACAAGGTAAACCTTTGGTGTCGTATTCAGTTTTTTCATTTTAAATCTTCTTATGGATGTTATCTAGAAAAGTCCTTCGATGGACAGGTATCTTTCGCCCGTGTCGTAATTCACGGTAAGTACAGTGGCTCCTGCAGGGATCTGAGGAAGTTTTTTAGCAACCGCAGCTAAAGCGGCTCCTGTAGAAATTCCCACAAATAATCCTTCTCTTTTGGCGGCTTCTTTAGTGAATTCAAAAGCTTCGTCTTTATTGATCTGTACAATTTCGTCCAGCAGTCCGGTATCAAGGATTGACGGAATAAATCCCGCTCCCAAGCCCTGAAGCGGATGCGGTGCCGGAGCTCCTCCACTAAGAACCGGGGATAATTCAGGCTCTACAGCAATCACTTTGAGGTTAGGGAATTTCTGTTTCAATACCTGTGCAAGTCCTGTGATGTGGCCGCCGGTTCCTACCCCTGTTATCAGGTAGTCCAGTCCTTCCGGAAAGTCTTTCAGGATTTCCTGAGCTGTGGTTTCAACATGAACTTTAACGTTAGCTGGATTGTCAAACTGTCTTGGGATCCATGAATTTGGAGTCTCTTTTGCCAGTTCTTCCGCTTTTTCAATGGCTCCTTTCATTCCTTTTTCTCTTGGAGTCAGAACGAATTCTGCTCCGTAAGATTCCATAATTTTCCGGCGTTCCAAACTCATACTTTCGGGCATCACCAGAATAAGCTTATAGTTTTTTACAGCAGCAACAAGGGCAAGTCCGATGCCTGTATTTCCGCTGGTAGGTTCTATAATGACGCTGTTTTCGTTCAGCAAGCCTTTCGCTTCAGCATCTTCGATCATGGATAAAGCAATTCTGTCTTTGATGCTTCCTCCGGGATTGGCTTTTTCCAGTTTGATCCAGACTTCATGTCCGGTATCGAAAAGCTTATTAATTTTTACGACCGGGGTATTTCCGATGGTTTCTAGTGTGTTTTGGAACTTCATACCGATTCAATTTTATATTGTTTTTTGTTGTTACTTATGTGATGATCTAATTAGTTTTAAAACATTGATCCTATTATTTTTGAACCATTAAGTTGGATTAAGTTGTTAAGAGCATTAAGCAAATATCCAGGGATATTTATTAAGCTGGATTAAAATAGTAATCAGAAACTTAATTTTCTAAAAACCTTCATTCTTCTTAATGGTTTAAATTCGTTTTTTATGTTTCTAAAATATTATATCACAAATGTTAAAGATTCGGGAAGGGTTCCGTTATCTTTTATTTTTATTTCACTTTTATGATAGACCAGAGAGCCGGAAGGTACGTCTTGTGTGATCCATACATTTCCTCCGATGACGCTGTCTCTGCCTATGGTTGTATTCCCGCCCAAAATGGTCGCTCCTGAATAGATAATGACATGGTCTTCGATATTGGGATGTCTTTTTTCATTCGCTTTATCCTTTGAAACATTTAAGGCTCCGAGCGTTACGCCCTGATACAGTTTCACATGGTTTCCGATCTCCGTTGTTTCTCCAATTACAATTCCGGTTCCGTGGTCGATAAAGAAATATTTTCCAATCACCGCACCCGGATGGATGTCTATTCCTGTTTTGCTGTGGGCATATTCTGATATCACGCGGGGCAGGATTTTTACCTTTTGAATCCAAAGCTGATGGGAGATCCTGTACACATACGTGGCAAAAAAGCCGGGATATGAGAGGAGGATTTCTTCCAGAGATTCTGTAGCGGGATCAAATTCTAAAATAGATTCGGCATCCAGAATCAGGGTGCTGTAGATATCAGGCAATGTAAGAAAGAAGCTGTCAGTCTGTTCTTTAGCAAAAACCTCATCTTCCGAAGCATTCTTTATCAGATCAAAAAGAATTTTCTGCAAATCCTCAAACTTATCATGAAGCTGATCTTCCGTATTGATTTTTTCCGGAAGAAACAGGATATTATACAGGTCCGTAACAAAACTCTCCATCTTACTTTTGTCAAAGAATCCCTGAGAACTGCTCTGCTTTTTTTCAAGGATTTTCTTAATAAAATGCTCTGAAACTTTCATGTCTTACTGAATTATACATGCCGCAACGGTAGCATTGGAGGTTTCATCCACCAAAATAGCCGATCCCGTTTTTTTATTGCTTATAAAATCATCAAAAACCAAAGGCTGTGCGGTCTTTATGGTCACTTTCGCGATCTCATTAAGCTTGATTTCTCCTTCTGAGGCTTCCTGCTCCAGCGTATTGACATTAATTTTGTAGTCTACGTGTTTTACCACCGCTTTCAACTGTCTGCTGTGATGCTGTATCAGGTATTTATTCCCTGGCTGCAGGCTTTTATGATCGAGCCAGCACAATAATACTTCCACTTCTTTTTCAACATTGGGCAGTTCTTCTGCGGAGGCAAAGAAATCTCCACGGCTCACATCAATGTCTTCTGTAATTTGTATGACGGCTGGCTGCCCTTCAAATGCTTCCTGTACTTCAGCACCATTCACTTCCAGGGTTTCTATTTCAGTAATAATGCCTGCCGGAAGTATGGCTATTTTATCTCCTTTCTTAAAACTTCCACTGATGATCTGTCCCGCATATCCACGGTAATCGTGAAGTTTTTCTGTCTGAGGACGGATGACGTACTGCACCTGGAACCGACTTCCGCTGTTGTGTACATCATCAAGTTCTACCTCCTCCAGATAATCGAGCAGAGAACTTCCCTGATACCAGTCTGTAGCAGATGACAGGGAAACAATATTATCTCCTTTCAGTGCGGAAATAGGGAAATAGGTGACATCATTTAAGCCCAGACCTTCCGCAATCTTAGAATAATCTGCTTTAATGGTTTCAAAAACTTCTTCCGAATAGTCCACCATATCCATTTTATTGATTGCAACCGCTACTTTTTTCAGTTTAAGTAATGAAGCAATAATGGAATGTCTTCTGGTCTGCTCAATAACTCCTTTTCTGGCATCGATCAGAATCACCATCAGATCTGAATTGGAAGCTCCTGTGATCATATTTCTGGTATACTGAACGTGTCCCGGAGCATCCGCGATGATAAATTTTCTTTTTGACGTCGAAAAGTATCGGTAAGCCACATCAATGGTGATTCCCTGTTCCCTTTCTGCCCGAAGTCCATCCGTTAAAAGCGCCAGATCTACGCCGTCTTCATTTTTATTTTTAGAATGTTTTTCAAGGACTTCCAGCTGATCCTGCAAAATACTTTTGCTATCGTAAAGCAGTCTTCCGATGAGGGTGCTTTTCCCATCATCTACGCTTCCTGCTGTTATAAATCTTAATATATCCACGAGTTTTTGTTATAAATGATTAATGATGATTGATTAATGATCAGCAATAAGTAATGGGTAATGAGCAATTTATTTATTACTGATATTTTCCACGCTGTATGATTGCTTATTACTCATTGCTCATTACCGATCAGAAGTAGCCTCCTTTTTTCCGGTCTTCCATTGCCGCCTCCGTTACCCGGTCATCAATTCTCGTTTCTCCCCTTTCTGAGATTCTGGTGGCTACAATTTCTTCAATCACGGTGTCTACTGTAGCGGCTTCAGATTCTACTGCCGCGGTACAGGTCATATCTCCTACGGTACGGTAGCGTATTCTTTTGGTCGTTACGGTATCACTTTCTTCCAGAACTGCAAACTCGGAATTCGCAATCCACTGTCCGTTAAGGTCTACTACTTCTCTTTCATGCGAAAAGTAAATAGACGGCAGACCAATATTTTCTCTCCGTATATAATTCCAGACATCAAGTTCTGTCCAGTTGCTGATTGGAAAAACTCTTACATTTTCACCTTTCTGAATTTTTCCATTGAAAATATTCCACAATTCCGGTCGCTGAAGTTTAGGATCCCATTGTCCAAACTCATCCCGGACAGAGAATATCCTTTCCTTGGCTCTGGCTTTTTCTTCATCTCTTCTGGCTCCCCCAATGCATGCATCAAATTCGAATTCTTCAATCGTATCCAAAAGGGTGAAGGTCTGCAGCCAGTTTCTGCTGGGGAATTTTCCTTTGGGTTCCGTCAGTTTTCTTTTATGAATGGTGTCTTCCACTTTTCGTACAACCAGATCTACATTTATTGCTGTGGTCAGCTGATCCCTGAAGTCTAAAACTTCCTGAAAATTGTGTCCTGTATCCACATGAACAAAAGTGAAAGGGATTTTTCCATGAGGAAATGCTTTGGCAGCTAAATGAGCCAGCACAATGCTGTCTTTTCCACCGCTGAACAGTAAAGCCGGACGCTCAAACTGTCCCGCCACTTCCCGTAAAATATAGATGGACTCAGCTTCTAACTGATCTAAATAATTCAAATGATATAATGACATATTTTATTTTTTTATTGATGAACATGTAAGCCGCATTCTTTTTTATCGGCATCTTCCCACCACCACCGGCCGGCTCTGAAATCTTCCCCTTCTTTGATAGCTCTGGTGCAGGGCTCACATCCTATGCTTACAAATCCTTTTTTGTGAAGGTGATTATAAGGAAGGTGATGCGTTTTTACATAGTCTGTCACCTGTTCTGTGGTCCAGTGAAGGATGGGATGAAACTTGATGATCTGGTGATCCGGGTCCCATTCCAGCTGTGGCATTTCTTTTCTGCCTGCGGAATGTTCTGATCTTAAACCTGTGATCCAGACCTTGTATCCCTGAAGTGCTCTTTTTAGAGGAATAACCTTTCGGATATTGCAGCAGGCTTTTCTCTTTTCTACGGATTGATAAAAAGAATCCGGCCCGTTTTCTGAAACAAATTGCTGCAGTGATTCCGGATCCGGATAATAGGCTTTAATATTTTTTTTGAAGAAAGCTCTGGAGGATGTCCAGGTTTCGTAAGTCTGCTCAAAAAGTCGTCCCGTATCCAGTGTGAAAATATCAATATTCAGGTTTTTTATCAGATGAGTCACTACCTGATCTTCGTAACTGAAGCTGGTAGAAAAAATGACTTCACCAGGAAACCTGTTGGTAAGAACTTCTAAAAAATCAGCGCTAAAAGCACCTGCAGAGGCCTTTTCCAGTAATTGATTGAATTCTATTTTCAGGGTATTTTCCATGTTGAATTGAAATTAACTCCTGCAAATATATATAAATCCTATTTATCCTACCAAATTAGTAGGATATAAAAATTAAAAAAAAATTTCAGCTGTTTTTTATAAAGGAAGTAAGAGTCGCTTCCATCATGCTTTTTCTTGTTTTTTCTCTTACAATGATTAATTCATTTCTGAGATAACAGGTTGCCTCATCGACACAGTCGTCGCAAGGTTCGTAGAAATTCAATGAAATACAGGGAGTTAAGGCAATCGGGCCTTCGAAAATACGGTAGATATCTGCCAGCGAAACATCGTCAGGAGACTTCAGGAGATAATATCCTCCTGCGTTCCCTTGTTTACTGTTGACTAATTTGGCTCTTTTCAGTTCGAGAAGAATCTGCTCTAAAAATTTTTTGGAAATATTCTCATCCTGTGCAATAATAGCTGTTGACAAAAATCCCTGGTTGTAGTTTCTTGCCAATCTAACCATCGCTTTCAAAGCATATTTGCAACGTTTGGACATCATAATTGATGCAAGTTATAACAATTTATTTGATTAACGAAATCGCAGCTTTAGATTAAAAAAATCAATCCGGATAACCCTTTGAAAATATCCCTCAAAGTTCAGTTTTGAAAAATTTACATTGTATATTTGTTGGAAATTTATGATCGATGAGTATAATAGAATTCAATCCATTGTGGAAAGAGAAATTACTGAACCGTTTTCTCGCCTATGTAAAAATATATTCAACCAGTGATGCGGAAAGCGAAGCAACCCCTTCTACCCCGCGACAGTGGGACATTGCAAAGTATATTGCAGAGGAACTGAAAACGATCGGCCTGGCGGATGTTTCCATTGATGACAATGGGTATATTATGGGATATGTTCCTTCTAACCTTGACAATGACAACACGCCTACCATAGGATTTATTTCGCATTATGATACGTCTCCGGATTTCAGCGGGGAAAATGTAAAACCTCAGATTTGGGAAAACTATGACGGAGGTGATCTTCTTTTAAATGAAACTACAGGATTCACCCTGTCTTCTTCAAAATTCGAGAGCTTAAAAAAATATATAGGGCAAACGCTTATTACAACAGACGGAAATACCCTTCTTGGAGCTGATGATAAAGCGGGTTGTGCAGAAATTGTAACCGCTGCTGAATACCTTATCGCTCACCCGGAAATCAAACACGGAAGAATTGCGGTAGGATTTACACCGGATGAAGAAATCGGAAGAGGAGCTCACAAATTTGATGTTGCTAAATTCGGTGCAGAATGGGCCTATACGATGGATGGAAGCGAAGTTGGAGAATTGGAATACGAAAACTTTAATGCTGCAGGAGCTGTGGTAAAAATCCACGGACTGAGTGTTCACCCGGGTTATGCTTACGGAAAAATGATCAATGCAGGTCTTTTGGCTGCTGAATTTATACAAATGCTTCCTGCCAATGAAACTCCGGCTACAACTAAAGGATTTGACGGTTTCTACCACTTAATGGATATCACAGCTGATATTTCTGAGGCTAAACTTCAATACATCATTCGTGATCATGATGAAGAAAAATATGAGGCCAGAAAGAAATTCATGGAGGAGAAAGTCGCTGAATTTAACCAAAAACATGGTGAAGGAACGGCTGAAGTTGAAATCAAAGAACAGTACCGTAATATGAAGCAGCAGTTTGAAGGGAAAATGCACATCATTGACCTTGCTGCCAAAGCGATGAAAGAAGCTGATATCGAGCCTAAAATCAAAGCTATCAGAGGAGGAACAGACGGCGCTCAGCTATCCTATATGGGTCTGCCTTGTCCAAATATTTTTGCTGGAGGAATGAACTTCCACGGCCCTTACGAATATGTGGCGCTGGAAAGCATGGAAAAAGCAGTTGAAGTGATTATTAATATCGTAAAAGCTTAATACTGATGAAGAAACTTTCAGCATTAGCCTTTCTGTTCATTTTTGCATTCAGCAGTGCGCAGGTCTCTGAATTTGAGAAGGCTGATTCAAAGTACGACAGAAAATTAAAGTCTCTGTACAAGAAATATCCGAAGCCTAATGATGAAAGAACCAAGCAGGAGTGGCTCCTTACGGAAGCAAAAATAGCGTCTTATCAAAATGCCTTAGAGAAGATTTCTGAGGAGGAAAAGAAAATGATAACGGATGCTCCGCCTCCCATGGCACCTAAAATTACCAAAGAAGCGGAATACGAAACCGGAAAGGCCGCTATTCAAAAGCTTTTAAATGAAGCTGTAGATCTCACTTTCCTGAATTTTGCCGTCAATCCCTACAAAGTAACCCTAAAATTTACTTTAGATTCAAAAGGGAATGTCTACAATGCAAAAGTAAAAGGGAACAATGAAGACGTAAACTCCTTTATAGAAGCCGGTTTTTACCGTATCAAGGATAAAGGTAAATGGAAACCGGCAGAATCCAACGGACGGCCGGTCCTTTCTGTGGTAAGTCTTCCTTTACAGTTAAACTTCAGTAAATAATACAGATCAACCCATTGCAGAAGCAGTGGGTTTTTCTTTTTCACTACGTTCAATTTTTCACCTTATTTCTCTCGTTGATGAAAAGTATTTAGTTTTTTTGATTATATTTACTTAAACATCAGACTATTAACTTTAAAAATCAATTTATTATGAAAAAAATCAAAAAATTTTCAAGAAAAGATCTGTCAGCGATCCTTGGCGGAGGTGGAAACGGGTGTCATATGAACGGTGAATCTGCTTACTGCTGGACAGACTGTGAATGTAATTTTGGGAGAGCCTGTGAAATGGATGATGACGGAAATCCCGGGAGATGTGTTTCCGTAGGCGGAGGAACACCCGGAGGAGGCGGTACCGGAGGATGCATTCCACCATCTAATTGTGAAGATTTAGAACCATTTTAACAGATATCTATCGGAAGCATTCTCTTCCGGTTTTTTTTTTGCTTTTCCCGCTAAAAACAGATCCTTGTCAAAGCATCCCTGCAGTTCATCAAATAAAGTTTTATCCCGCTTTTCATAGCTGTTGCTTTGCATCAAATTATTAAAAGCAATTTATGAAACATCAGTTTTTAGCACTAAGCACATTTTTATTATGCATCATTGGTTTTATAGAAACCAAAGCGCAACAAACACCCGCTTTCCACATCGGGATTAAAGGCGGGGCAAATTTTACAAAAACCTCTTCGGAGTCCTCCACCTTGGAAGGGAAATACGGGTTCGGCTATCAGGGAGGCATCATGACCAGAATGGATATCGGAAGCCTTTATGTACAAGGAGAAGCCTTATTCAACAAAAGAAAAACCTCTTTCGACACTAAAGACGGAACCTCAGCGAAATTAAGCTGGAATTCTGTTGATATTCCGGTAGTAGTCGGGTATAAATTCATCAATACGAAAGATTTTAATGTAAGAGCATTTGCCGGCGGGGTTTACAGTTATGCTTTTAAAAACAATTTGTCAACGTCCAAAGCATTACAGGATGGTTTTAAAAGCTTTGACAAATCGAATATTGGAATTACGGGAGGTATTGGTGTGGATTATAAAAATTTCACAGCAGATCTGAGATATGAAACCGGGCTTTCGAGCATCAGCAAAGAGTTTAAATCTAAGCCACACAGCTTTACACTAGGAATTGGATACTTCCTGTTCTAAAAACTTAAATTATCTTTACGTATTAGAAACTGCGCCCTGCAGTTTCTAATTTTTTATAAATCTACTTGATCTCCTTCCATGACAAAACCTTTTATTTTAAGAGAGTATATTTTTGTTACGATGTTCTGGCTTGTCTTTGCGGCAGCTGTGTACATCAACTTTCAGGCTAATTCTGACAAACCTTCCGCACTGTTCCAGACCATTGTCCTTGTTATCGCATCATTTTTTTTCACTCACTTTCTCACCACAAGGCTTCTTCCGAATGCTTTACGAGCGAAAAAGATGAAATTATTTCTGGTTCAGGCAACTGCAGTTATTGTTTTATTAAGCTTTATTTATTCTCTGATTTTCACGTATATTGAAGTCAATTCAAAGAATGAACTTCCTCCGAATTTCATCGATCATCTTCCTTTTTTATGGAAAGGATTCTATCTGGCTCTGCCTGCTTCTTTTTTGATTAACGGATCTGCCTGCGGAATTAAATTTTATCAGGAACATGGAAGAATAGAACGGGATCATATCCTGTTGCAACAGGCCCATTTGGAAAATCAACTGAAATTATTGCAGGATCAGATCAATCCTCATGTGGTTTTCAATATTCTGAACCATATTCATATTCTGATGAAAACGGATACAAAACTTGCAGATTATCTGCTGCTTAAGTTTTCTGACATTTTACGCTATCAGCTTTACCACTGCAGCCAGAATCTGGTTCCTTTAGGCCAGGATATTGAGCATCTTCAAAATCTGGTGGAAGTGGAAAAACTGAGATGGGGCAATGAGCTGGAAGTGACTGCGGACTGGAGTATCGGAAATAAAAAATCATTCATTGCACCTCTCCTGCTGGTTCCATTCATTGAAAATGCATTTAAATATGTCTGCAGGCTTCCCGGACATAGAGGCTATGTAAAGATTTCCTGTATGGAGAAAGACGGTTTTCTTTTGTTTTATGTTGAAAACTGTTACTCAGAGCTGGCAGCCCACAAAAAGAAGGAAGGTTCCGGCGGAATCGGGCTTCAAAATGTACAAAAACGTTTAAAATTACAATATCCGAATACCCACGAGCTTACCATTGTGGCAGCGGATAATGTATACAAAGTAACTTTAACTTTACAATTATCCGACAACAATGAGCAGTAATATTCCTAAAATGAAATGCCTTATCATCGACGATGAGCCTCTGGCTAGATTCCACCTTAAAGAACTTGCAGATCAAATTGACTTTTTATCTGTGGAAGGTACCTGCGCCACCGCACTGGAAGCCGATGCTATGGTAAAGGAAAAGGAAATTGATCTTCTTTTTCTGGATATCAATATGCCTTATTTAACCGGTCTGGAATTTCTGGAGCAGCTGGAAAACCCACCTTTATCTATTCTCACGACTGCTTATTCTGAATATGCGTTGGAAGGTTACCGTCTGCAGGTGGTGGATTATCTTCTGAAACCCATTGCATTCAACCGTTTTTATCAGGCTGTGAACAAAGCACAGCAGCAGTTTATCGTCTCTGAAAAGATGAAGAAAAACTCTCCTTTTGATGATCCTTTTCTCTATGTAAGGCAATCGGACAGCTTTATCAAGGTATCCTGGGTGGATATTCTGTATATCGAAAGTATGCAGAATTATACCAAGTTGCATTTTAAAGACAAATCCCTGGTGATTCACCAAACGATGAAGGCTATTGAAGAATCACTGCCTTCTGAGCATTTTTTCAGAATACATAAATCATTTCTGATCAATATTACCCATATCGATATGATCTCTGGCGGACGTTTGTTCATCAATAAAACAGAACTTCCCATTTCGCGTACAAGGAAAGAGGAGCTGCTGAATCAGGTGGTGTATAAGAAGCTTATTAGTAAATAGAAAGGAAGAGAGAAACTGGGAGAGGGAAGTTATTGTTGTCGATAATTAAATGACTGTCTTTTTGTTTCAATTTATTGCTTTAGATTTTTTGAATAAGGATGGGAGCTGGAAGAGGGAGGTTATTGAAGCTGCTAATAACAACTTTATGTCTTTTTTATTTAAATTTACAAAGATACTTATAATCAATTGTCTACAAGCTAATAATTGTCTACTAGTAACTTCCATCTCCCCGCTTCCATCTTCCATCTTTGCCTTTACGGCAAATTCCACCTCAGCGATACCGCTACATACAATGAGCTGGCAAACTTCGGATCCATCATTTTTTTGTCTTTGAAAATATTCTTGATCTTTCTGTCGTTTTCACTGAAACTTCTTAACAAAGCTGTTCCACCTGTCAACCGGAGACTAAGATGGTCATTCAGCTTCAGTTCCGGCCTGATTCCCGCTGTAATTTGTTGGTAGCCCAGTAACATTGATTTTCCGTCTTTATTTCTTTCCACAGTCATTCCGCTGAGGTTAACAACCGCTTTCAAAGCAAATTTGTCTGAAAACAGATAACCCGCTTCCATTCCTTCCGGGAAATTGATGTTGAATTTAATTTTACCGTTTGTTTTCCAGTCGAAATAGATCCAGGGTAAGATCATCGGAACCCCGAAAGCCGTCGTAAGTACAGGTCCTGCTCCAAGTGCCAGATTAGGATTGAAATGTCTGATAAACAGAATACCGCCCTGTCCGAGAATATCGTCGGAGCTTACCTGCTCAAGATCTGTATACACACCTACTGCGGCAGTCATCATCATGCTCCATTTCTTTCCTAAAGGTCTCATGTGCTGGATTCCGACCTGTGCATTCAGCATCTGATCAGGAAACAGCTGCTTTTCGTAGTCTTTATGCTTCATTTTTGCATAAGATCCACTCAACAGAAGTGACCATGCTTTTACCCTTCCACTGCTGTCTTTTTTCATAGACAATGGAATGCTGAGGTTAAGGTCTGCTCTTTTAAAATCACTTTTGGAATTGGTTTTCGCACTGTCTTCAGGACGAATGTAGTTGGAAAACGGAATATATTCCGTTTTAAGTTCACCAGATATTCCGGACTGAGCACTGGCCCAATAGCCCAACAGACAACTGGCGGCGGCCAAAAGATTTCTCTTCATAATTTAAATTTTATGCAAAGAGATACTTTTGGAGGTCGCTTTCAAAAATTACTTGATTAAGTGCCAGAATGGTATGACCAAAAGGAAAAATGACAGGATGATATAAAAACGATAAAAAATGATAAAAGAATAGGATTTTATCCAATTCTTTGGCTAAATCGCCCCTTTGGGGCTCTCCAATTCTAGAGAAACTTTCTTGCTCTTAAATGAGCGGTAGGCAAACCAAACGGCGATTAATGCGATCGAGGCACGCATGAAAACCATCGGCATGATGGAATCTGCTTCTAAAAATCCGGCCAGTCCTGAGAGTAAAAAAGTAACCATCAGCTGCATAAATCCCATCACGGCTGCGGCTGTTCCACGTCCTTCTT
Source organism: Chryseobacterium sp. JM1 (assembly GCF_000737715.1). Classification (GTDB taxonomy): domain Bacteria; phylum Bacteroidota; class Bacteroidia; order Flavobacteriales; family Weeksellaceae; genus Chryseobacterium. The sequence continues at coordinate 439,946 of NZ_JPRN01000002.1, forward strand.
TAAAGGGAGATAAAGCATGAGCAGAAGTAATAGGAAAAAGAACGCCTATTGCCAGCAATGACAGATACAGCATCATAATTTCCAGTGCTACTGAAAGGTTTCCCGCTGCAATAAGGATGTGAAGGCTACATACAATAAGCAGTAAAAGCGTTGCTGCCAATAAAAGTTTTGTATCTCTTATTCTCTTAATCAATTTAGGAGTAAGGTATGCCGCTGTTATTAAGGCTAATGAATTAAAACCAAATATAAAGCTGAAAACACCACTGGAGAATCCGTGAAGCTCCATAAATAAAAACGGGGCATTGGAAATGTAAATGATCAGAGAGGCAAAAGCGATACTCCCGATCATTGTACTGCTGATAAATTCTTTATTGGAAAGTATGGTTTTCAGGTGATCTTTTAATCCTTTTTCGTCTTCTGCATTTTCGGAAAGTGTCATTTTCGAATTGGTTTCAGGAACGTATTTGTATACCATGAACAGGGTTATCAGACCAAGAATCGTTAAAAAAGCAAACGAACTGTTCCATCCCCAGAATTTAAGAAAAACACTTCCCAATAACGGAGCTACAATAGGAGCAATTCCACTGATCTGGGATTGCTGTGAAAAGATGGATACGGATTTCTGCCTGTCATAAAGATCAATGACTATGGCGCGGCCAATGACGATTCCGGCACTTCCCCCGAAAGCCTGTAAGAAACGCATCGCCCACAATACATAAATATTTTCTGTGAAAAATATCGCAGTCGCTCCGATAATAAAAAGTAAAAGCCCGCAATACAACATTGGTTTACGACCTGTTTTATCTGATAAAGGACCCCAAAGCAGCTGTCCGAAGGCAAATCCTGCAAAAAACACAGAGATAGAAATCTGAATATGCCCGATATCGGTCTGGAAAATCTGAGCCATACTTGGGAAAGCCGGCAGATAGAGGTCTATACTCAGTGATTCAAGGGTGTTGAGGAGTGCCAGAATAAACACTACGATACTTAAATTTCTCATAAAAGGTCAGTCAATCATTAAAGGTTCCGCAAAGGCGGTTTTTTCGTCCTGCAAAATTCCTCTAAAAAATATAGCTTTACCATACAGGAACTGAAGGAAGACCAGCACAAAGTGAGGATACGGGGGCGAGTTTGAGAGTCGGAGAGTTTTAGGGTTTGAGAGTTTTGGATAGTTATAAGTTATTAATTATGAGTGATGAATTTTATGATGCGGGGTTAGAGAGGATGGAGAGTTGGAGGGTTTTAGAGTGAGAGGGTTTTGGAAAGTTATAAATGATGAGTTTTAAGGTGCAGGTTTGGATTGTCTGAAATCTGATGTCTTGTGTCTGACATCTCCCCCACAAATTCACCATTCACTTGCGCAGCAAAATTGACCATTGACACTTCTCAATCTCAGCCTTAGCCTCAACCTAAAAATCTACCTACTCTTTTCCGGCCTTAAACCCATCTGGGTTCTGACCTGTATGCTTTTTGAAAAATCGTGAGAAGTAAGAGGCATCGCTGAACCCCAGTTTAAAAGCAATTTCTTTAACGGTTAAAGCGCCAAAACTGAGTTCTCTTTTGGCTTCGAGCACCAATCGCTGGGCGATCATCTTTTTCACGGTCGTTCCTCTTGAAAGGCGGACAATATCATTCAGATGATGGGCACTTACCTTGATCTGATCTGCATAGAATCCGGTGTCCTTCTCGACCGTATAATGTTCCTCGATCAGGCTTACCAGCTTCTGGATGCGTTGTCTGTCATTAATTGAGGGATCCTGCAAATTGATCTGTTCGGTTATAATGATACAGAATGCTCTTAGGTAGGTTTTTAATAAATCTATCCTTGATATTCCATTATATTCCTCTTCCATAAGCGAGATAATAGTACTGCAAGTTTCTGCACTTTGAGGATCCAAAGAAAAGGGGCACGTTCCACCTGTGAGGATTGTTTCTATGTCGCAGACTTCTTTAAATATCTCCCGGCTTATGGCCAGCACATAGCCTTTTTCACCTTTCAGCTTCATATTGAAAACCTGTCCCGGTGCAATGATACAGATCTGGTTATTTTTGAGGGAATGATGTTCAAAATCCAGTTCTAAACTGCTGTTTTCCTTCACCTGTCTGAACCATATGATTTCAAAGAAATTATGCCGGTGAACATCATTAAAGTTCTCCGGATGTCCGCTATCCAGAGTCATCAGCTGAAACTGTTCGGAGGTCAGATGATGCACGGGGATATTTTTTTCTGATGGATTCATCTATGCACTTCTTTAATGTTATTTGGCTAAACAAAAACCACAGCAAAAAAAGTGCTGCGGTTTTCTACAATATTCAAAATTAAATATAATTTTATCCATTCTGCTGGTTACCCAGGAAAGCGTCCCAGCCTTGTGCCGTAAGTGGTACAAGCTGATTGGAGCCTCTTGCAACCATATGGTTCCCCTCTTCATTCTCTACTGCATGACCAATGATTGTAAAATCAGGATGGTTTTTAATTTTATCAAAATCATTCGGAGAAATGGTGAACAGCAATTCATAATCTTCACCACCGCTTAATGCCGTCATGACAGGATTAAGGTTCATTTCATCCGCCGTAGAGATTGTTAAGCTGTCCATCGGGATCTTCTCTTCGTAGAGTCTGAATCCTGTTTTGGACTGATCAGAAAGATGAAGGATTTCAGAAGCCAGACCATCAGAAATATCAATCATTGAAGTCGGTTTGATACCCAGTTCTTCCAGGATGGTTTTCACATCGGTTCTCGCTTCAGGTTTAAGCTGTCTTTCCAGGATATAATCATACCCTTCCATTTCAGGCTGCATATTCGGGTCTGCAAGGAAAACGGCATGTTCTCTTTCAAGGATCTGAAGCCCCATATAGGCACCGCCAAGATCTCCGCTTACTACCAGAAGGTCATTCGGTTTTGCACCGCTTCTTTTTACGATATTCTCATCGTTTTCAATTCCTACAGCGGTGATGCTCATCACCAACCCGGAATTGGAGCTTGTTGTGTCTCCACCGATAAGGTCTACTTTATATCTTGCACATGCTGCCTGGATTCCGGAATAAATCTCTTCCAAAGCCTCCACCGGAAAACGGCTGGAAACGGCAAGAGAAACCAAAATTTGTGTAGGAACAGCATTCATGGCTGCAATATCACTAAGGTTCACGACAACCGCTTTGTATCCTAAATGCTTTAAAGGAACATAGCCTAAATTAAAGTGAACGCCTTCTGCAAGGACATCCGTTGTCAGAACAACTTTTTTATTTCCAGGATTGATAACAGCGCCATCATCTCCTACTCCAAGTTCTGAAGACTCGTTGGACAGTGGAAAATGTTCTGTCAAGTGCTTTATAAGACCGAATTCTCCTAATTTGGAGATGGGGGTCAGTTCCTGTGATTTATCTTCAAACATAATTTTTTCTATTTTGTAAAATGTCCAGTGTAAAATGTATTCATGACTTTGAACATTAACCTTGAATTTTATTTCGTGAATTCTGCCGGATCCACATTATCCGGACGGAAAGGAAGTTTTTTGAAATCTTCTCTGGTCATCACGATGGTCTCAGGGCTTTTATATTTGTTCATTGCTTCTACCACATCATCCGGTGGTGTTGTCATTTTTCTCAGCATCATATCGATCCATACTCCAGTAGCTTCCGCAGTAGCACAATGTACTCCGTCCGGCGTATAGAATTTATGGACAAATCTGTAGATGGATGAATCTTCTGAGCATCCATCGATTTCCAGGCTTACAATAACCGTCTGGTCTGCATAGATTTCTTTGAAGAAAGAATACCTTTCATGCATGATCACCGGCCCGATTCCCCATCGGCTTAACTGGGTAACTCCCATTTTTTCTTTGGTCATAAAGGCCATTCTGGACTGCGCACAGTACTGTACATATGATGAATTGGCTAAGTGCTTGTTGGCATCAAGATCACTCCAGCGTACTTCGAATTTATGGTAAAAAATCATGTAAATACGTTTTAAATATGCTCTTATAAAGTTTCCGTTTATTTTTCAACCACAAAAGTCACAAAAGAGATTGACATTTTAAAATACATTAAGTTCACAATCAGACTACATATAAGTTCACATAAAAAGAAAATCTACGATTTTCAACAAACTTAAGTGCTCTTCCTATGCGCGATCTATTTCACTTAAAAATAGCTAAAGTGTAAAAACTTTTATTGCTTTTGTGGTTAATAATCTAAACTTTAAAGTTCAAAAATTATATTCTTCAAAATTACTCAAATAAGATGGTTTATAAAAATTGTACTTTTGAAAAATATAATCTTCAGCATAAGATTACACCTATACATGAAACAGATCATCATTATCGGAGGCGGTGCAGCAGGCTTTTTCTGTGCATCGAATCTTGACGAAAAAAAATACAGCATTACCATCCTGGAACAGAACTCGGATGTACTTCAGAAGGTAAAAATATCAGGCGGCGGGCGTTGCAACGTCACCCATGCCTGTTTTGATCCCCGGGAACTGGTTCAGTTTTATCCGCGGGGTAATAAAGAATTGTTAAGTGTTTTCACTAAGTTTCAGCCGGGGGACACCATGGATTGGTTTGACCAGCGCAGCGTTCCTTTGAAAATAGAGAATGACAACCGCGTGTTTCCGGAAAGCAATTCTTCGCAGACCATTATCAATACTTTCCTGACTGAAATTCAGAATAAAAAGGTTGAGGTTAAAACAAAATGTTCCGTTAAGGAAATTGAAAAACAGGGCGAACAATATCTTGTCAAGACCAGTTTGGGAGATTTTCAGGCGGATTATGTCGTTTATACCACCGGAAGTTCTCCAAAATCATTGAAGATCATTGAAAATCTGGGTCATAAGATCGTGGATCTTGTTCCTTCCCTTTTTACATTCAATATTAAAGATGAATTGCTACAGGATATTCCGGGAACGAGTTTTGAAAATGCGGAGATTTCGATTCCAGCATTAAAAACAGAAGAAAGCGGACCATTATTGATTACCCATTGGGGGCTTTCCGGACCTGCTGTCCTGAAAATTTCAGCGTGGGAAGCCATAAGTCTTGCGAAAGCAAAGTATCATTTTGAGATCGAAGTGAATTTTATTTCAAAATCGATGGATGAAGCGGAAGAAAGTTTCCTGAATTTTAAACAGTCCAATCCGAAAAAGACCATTGGACAGGCGAAGATCTTTGAGGTCACCAACAGGTTCTGGCAAAAAGTACTGGACGTTTCAAAAGTTGATCTAAATAAACAGGTCTCCAATATCTCAGCAAAAGAAATGCAGCAGATTCTTGAAAACCTTTGCAGAAAAAAGCTGAAAGTTACAGGGAAATCTACTTTTAAAGATGAGTTCGTGACCGCCGGAGGTGTTGATTTAAAAGAAATTAACTTCAAAAACATGACTTCAAAACTTCTTCACAATTTTCATATTGCCGGTGAAGTTCTGAACATCGATGCGGTGACGGGAGGTTTTAATTTCCAGGCGTGCTGGAGTGAAGGATGGCTTATTTCACAACATTTAAATCATTTAGAGATATGAAAAAAATAACAGTATTAGCTCTGATTTTCTTATCAGTGACTGCATTTTCACAGACACAGGAAACCGTGAAATCCTCTCAGACAGAACAGACAGGTAAACCTGCAGAATACCCTGGAGGGTTCGGAGAATTTAGAAAAACAGTTGGTCAAAAAATAAGAATAGACCGAATAAAAGGGGCAAAGGGAAGAATAGAGTCTAAAGCAGCATTTTCAATCAACCTTAAGGGTGAAATAGAAAACCTTGTCGTAAACGGAGAAAACGAAGATTTTAACAAAGAAGTGGAAAGAGCCATACGATCTATAAAACCAAAATGGAAACCTTCAACACAGCAAGGAACTCCTGTGGTGGCAAAGTATACTATTCCCTTTGCTGTTACTTTTGAATAATAAAAATGCTTAGAATCCGAAATCTATAGGAATGAAAAAAATAGTATTGTTTATCTTATTTTTAAGTTCAATAACCGCCTATACGCAAACACTGGACACTTTGAAAACTCCTCCTTTACAAGATGTTTCAGAGAAATCTAAAGGTGCTGAATATCCCGGAGGGATGATGGAACTTCGAAAAGATATCGCCAAGAAACTAAAAATAAACAAAATAAAAGGAATAGAAGGAAAAAAGGGAATCTTATTTTCGCAAGCAAAATTTATAATTAATATCAAGGGAAGAATAGAAGGCATTGTGGTAATCGGAGACGATGTCGATTTTAATACAGAAGTAGAGAGAGCTATAAAATCTTTGAGAACCAGATGGAAACCGGCAGAACATAAAGGGGTTCTGGTCCGTTCTTATTATAAGGTTCCTTTTACCTTAACAATGAATAATTAAAATGCTTATAGTCAAAAAATATATCCCTTCTATCTTAAAAACCCTTTTGATTGTAGGGTTTGGATATTTCTTTTGGCTGATGCTTAAAATTACGCTGGAATACATTCCCTTCAATCCGAATGTAAGCTTTCTGATGATCAAACAGACGGAAGTTCAGGACAGACCGGAATATCTTTCATTTTTCTATACCCACGTGTATACCAGTATTTTTGTGCTGTTTTCCGGATTCTTGGCTATTCTCAGAAAGGATTTCGGGATCAAAAATTTTCACAGGAATATTGGAAAAGTCTACATTTTTTTAATCCTGATTCTGGCTGCACCTTCTGGAATCTACATGGGATTTTTTGCCAACGGAGGCTACCTTTCCAAAATCTCTTTCGTTATTTTAGGAAGCCTTTGGTGGTTTTCTACGTACAAAGCCTATCAGTCCGCCAGACAAAAAAAGTTTAAAGAACACAAGCAGTGGATGTGGCGAAGTTTTGCCCTCAGTTTATCTGCTCTTACGTTACGGATCTGGAAAGTAATTATTGTATATTTATTCCACCCAAATCCGATGGATGTTTATCAGATTATCGCATGGCTGGGCTGGATTCCCAATATCCTTTTAATTGAATACCTAATAACAAAAAAACATATATGAAAATCTTAAATTACACCCTTGTTTCTTTGCTGGCAGTTTCTCTGCTGAGCTGTAAGAAAGACGGAAAAACAACCGAAACAGGAAAAGATTCTGTGATCGCTAAAAAGGATTCCGCTGTGGTTCCTGAAATCTATAAAGAATACTACGGAATTTATACCGGAGATTTTGCCGGAAAAGAAATGATTTCTTCTGAAGACGGCGAACAGTATGAAGATTTTGTGAATAAGAAAATTTCTCTTAAGATCAATAGGATCACTAAAGACAGTGTGTACGGACAAAGTATTGTCAATGGAAACCAACGTCCTTTCAGAGGTATTTTTAATGAAAGTATGAAATCTTTTGTCCTGGACGAACCCGGAAACGATAAAACCGATGGCAGATTTGAAATAAAATTGAGCGGCGACAGCATCACCGGAAAATGGAATGCTTTCAATAAAACAGCTGTAAAATCGCCTTTAAAAACCATTAAACTTTCCAAAAAAGAATTTGTCTACAATCCGAACTTTATGCTGGATCAGGATTCTGATCTGGTAGACTGGTCCAATCCTAAGGATTTTGTAGAAAAATATACCGATGAAGAAACCGGAAAAACAGAAAGTTATAAGACTTCCAAAAACAGAATGGCTTCTGAAGCTATTTTTAAACTGAATGCTTCCAAACAGAAACTGACGGAGAAGGAACTTAAAAACTTAAGAAAACTCGATCTTGAGATCATTAAAAACTCTGTTTTTGCGAGACACGGCTATTCTTTCAAAAAGGAGACCTACAGGTATTTCTTTGAACAGACAGATTGGTACATTCCTGTTTCCAATAATGTAGATAAAGAACTTTCTCCAATGGAAAAGGACAACGTAGCGTTACTTAACCGTTTCATCAAGTATGCGGAAGATAAATATGACAGTTTTGGAAGATAGGAGATTTCTAGGTTGAGGTTCAGAAGTGTCAATGGTCAATTTTGCTTCGCAAGTGAATGGTGAGCTTTTTGGGGAGATGTCAGATTTCAGACAACCCAAAAGCTTCCAACGAACATGAATGATAAGAAATGAGTCTATTAAAGTGCTTAAGATGGTGAGAAATGGATTCCTGCTGAGGAAAACGGTACAAAAGTAAGGGCCAGAATGCGACAGTCTTTAATTTTCCTTCTTTAATAGCGGAAAAAAACAGTGTTTATAGGCTCAGTTCTTCTTCCTTTTTTGGATTTAATTTTACAAAAAGATACAGCAAAACACATCCGGCAGCATAACACAGAATATCAATCCATGAGAAAGAATTTCCAATAACGGTATACATCAGGTCTCCAGGACGGAAGCCCAGCTTTTCTGCCACCGTGAAGTATTGGGCGAACTCTACAAGACATGAAAAAACAAAAATCCCGAGAATCAGTTTTTCATTGTTTATTTTAACGAAACTCTTTACGAAAGTGTAGAGAAGCATCACGACAATAACATCTCCGAGATAGGCTCTAACAAAGAAGATATCTGCCAGTTTTGTGGCGATCAGGACTTCTGTAAGGAAGATGAAAATGGTAAGAAGAAAATATTTCAGACTGAATTTAAATTCCATACTTTGTTTTAAGTTTTGGCTAAAGCCTTTATATGATTAATTTTTGTTTAAGCGGGTTAAAGCCCGCTCCTACTGAATTGAACAGCAAAATTAGGTTTTTAAGCCATAAAAAATCGGTATTCAAGAGAACACCGATCTTCTTGTAAACTGCTAAAGCAAATATATTATTTCTTTACTTTGATTGTACATCCGATGGCTACTGTTTTATCCATTTTTACAGGCTCTCCCTTGATCAGGGCATTGACAGCATCCTGCACATAATATTCCGATACATCATTAGGGTTTTCGTAGTTGTTGTCGATAGCACCGATATATTTCACGATATTCTTTCCGTTCTCTTTCTTCAGTACGAATACGTGGGGTGTTTTTGTGGCTCCGTACAACGGATACACCTTTTGCCCTTCATCCACTAAATAAGGGAATGTAAAGCCCTTTTCCTTGGCTCTGTCAATCATCTGTTTGTAGCCGTCTTCGGGCTGTACATTCGGATCATTGGGATTAACGGCTACAACCGGATACCCCTGATTTTTGAATTTCTTATCCAGCTCTACAATTCTGTCCTCATATTTTTTAGCATACGGACAGTGGTTGCAGGTGAAAACAACTATAAATCCTTTTGCACTTTTAAAATCGCTTAAAGAAACCATTTTCCCGTCGATGTTTTTCAACTTAAAATCGGCCGCTGCATCTCCTACTTCATACCCTTTTGCAGATACAGAAGCATTTACTTTTTGAGCGCCTTCTTTTTCATGATCTGCATCTGTAAAGCTTAGCAATCCAAGCCCGGCAATGAATGCCGCCATTAAAATTTTCAGGTTTTTCATATTTATTTTATTGTAAGTTATCGTTAATTGTTTTTTCGAGATCTTCCTTACTCATTTCTCCATCGTTGAAGTGTACTTTTTGACCGTTTTTATAAAAAATGGTTACGGGAATATTCCCATCCCAGTTCTTTTCAAACCTTGGAATCCAGGTATTCATTCTTTTGATATCGTCCAGCAGGATCACTTCGGCCGTAAGGTTTTTATTTTTGATAAACTTAATCACTCTTTCCTTATCCACCAATCTGTCCAGTGAAACCAGGATCATTTTAAACTTCGGATTATCCTTCAGTTTATGGTTGATTTCCATAAAATCAGGCAGTTCTTTCACGCAGGGAGCACAGGTCGTGGCCCAGAAATTGACCACCAAAAGCTTATCATTCTCCTTCTGAATGCGTTTTTCAAGGTCTTCATATTTCATGGACGAAACTTCTGTCTGCTGGGCATTAAAAGCCGTAACACACAGAAGTACAGTTAATAGCGCTAATAAATTCTTCATATTCAAAAATAGTCATTAATTATCATTTAAATCCGGGATGATCTTTAAATGCTTAGTGGTTGGATAAAAAGCTGGAGAAATAGTTAAATACTTTTTTACATATTATCTGCAATTAAAATTCAGTATTTAAATAGAGCTGAGAATACTGTAAAGACCCCATTTATTGGTTTTCCAATGATAATTTTAACAAATTTTTTTAATCACAATCCATTGAATTAAAAGAAATTAAATGTAAATTAGCGTACAATCAAAACAAAATTATTATGAAAAAATCAAGTTTTCAGCCTAAAAAGCTGACCAAAAAAGAGCTTAAGAAAATTAGCGGCGGAGCAAGACCGATTTGTCCACTGGTCGTTAGCTGCTTTGATCCTGCAACGGGTGAAGAACAATACGGAGTATACGGAATCCAGGACGGACCGTGCTGCTAAATAGTGATCACCATTAAACCAAAATGTATGAAAAGCTCAAACATTCAAAGCAGAAGGCTCACGAAAAAGGAGCTGAAGGAAATCAACGGAGGCGCTTCATGTGCTGATGGCCCGTGTAAACTAAGAGGGGTACCCAGCCATTTCATGATTATCGGCCCGAGAGGCAAAGACGGATACTGCTGTTAATCATCATACTAACAATCAATGACTGGAATCGATTTCAGTCATTTTTTTATGCATTATTTTAAGCTGAGTTTGGGAATGGTCAATGGTGAATTTTGCTTCGCAAGTGAATGGTGAAAAGCTTTCAACTTACAAACCCGCGTTACATAACTCATAACTCATCATTTATAACTCATCACTTCCCGAAACTCTCAAACCCTAAAACCCTCCGACTCTCAAACGCGAAACCCTCATCTTAAAACTCATCACTCCCAAAACTCTCCAACCTCTCGAAACCCGTATCCTTTTTAATAACATTTTTTCTTTATTTTACATCAAATTAAAAAATGAATAAACCTTTTATTTTACTTTTTGCCTGCTTTCATATTTTTATAAAAAGCCAGAAGACAAGTACGGACAGTATTTCAGATCTTCCTCCCGCTCCCAGCTATCCTATAGACAGGAAACTTCCGGATCCCTATGAAGGAGTATCCATAGATGATGCGCCAAAGGATCTTGTCGGGAAAATGAATTTAGAAAAAGTCGTTTTTCAACCCGATCAGACGGCAGAATTTCCGGGTGGTATAAAAGCCCTAAAACAAAAGATTTATGAAACAGTGGACCCTTATAATCTAACAGATTTTATTCATTGGGGAACCGTTTATATCATCATTAACGATACAGGAAAGATAGCAGATATTTTTGTTCAGACGGCAAGCAATAATCTTAAAGCAGAGATGAAAACCGCACTGGGAAAAATAAAAACCCGCTGGAAACCTGCACAAAGAAAAGGAATGCGGGTGAATTCTTTAGTTTCATTTCCTGTTTCCTTCAACTTCAATGTAGAATAATGTGAACTCGGTTTAAGACATTTGATTTTTAGGTTGAGGATGAGACTAAGGTTTAGAAATGTCAATGGTCAATTTTGCTTTGCAAGTGAAAGGCGAATTTTGGGAGAGATATCAGACACAAAGTATCAGATTTCAGACATTTAAGTTAAGGCTGAGATTGAGAAACGTCAATGCTCAATTTTGCTTTGCAAGTCAATAATAAATTTTTGGAGGAGATATCAGACATCAGATTTCAGACAACCCAAAAACCGCATCCCAAAACTCATCACTCATAATTAATAACTTATAACTTTCCAAAACCCTCTCACTCTAAAACTCTCCGACTCTCAAACGCGAAACCCACATCTTAAAACTCATCACTCATCACTTCCCGAAACTCTCCAACCCTTAAAACGCTACGACTCTCCAACCTCGCTAAAAGCTATCCTCCAATCATTTTTTTTATCGAATTCAGCTTCATTAAAGCTTCTATAGGTGTCAGGGTATTGATATCTATTTTTGTCAGTTCTTCGCGGATATTTTCCAGAACCGGATCATCCAGCTGGAAGAACGAAAGCTGCATATTTTCTTCTGTGACTCTTTTAATGCTTTCAGAAGTGCTGGTGGTTTGCGTACGGCTTGCTTCAAGGGTTTTCAGGATCTCATTGGCTCTGTTGACCACCTTTGCCGGCATTCCCGCCAGTTTAGCCACATGAATACCGAAACTGTGCTCACTGCCTCCCGGAACCAGCTTTCTTAGGAAGATGATATTCCCCTTGTTTTCCTGAATGGAAACGTGGAAATTTTTCACTCTTTCAAAATTCACCGTCATTTCATTCAGCTCATGATAATGCGTTGCAAATAACGTTTTAGCCTGCGTAGGATGCTGGTGAAGGTATTCTGCAATAGCCCATGCAATGGAAACCCCGTCATAGGTAGAAGTTCCTCGTCCGATCTCATCTAAAAGAATCAGACTTCGCTCTGAAATATTATTCAGAATATTTGCGGCTTCGTTCATCTCCACCATGAAAGTAGATTCTCCCGCTGAAATATTATCGGTAGCTCCTACCCTTGTGAAAATCTTATCTAAAACACCAATTTCAGCATGCTTTGCCGGAACAAAACTTCCAATTTGTGCCAAAAGACACACAATGGCAGTCTGGCGCAGAATCGCTGATTTACCGGCCATGTTTGGACCTGTAACCATAATGATCTGCTGGGAATCTTTATCTAAAAAGATGTCATTCGGAATATATTTTTCTCCTAAAGGAAGTGCGTTTTCAATAATCGGGTGCCTTGCTTCTTTTAAATCTATAGCATAACCCTGATTAAGAACAGGCTTCGTATAACTTTCAGAAACAGCCAGTTCCGACAATCCTGCCGCGACGTCAAGCTGCGCAATACTATTGGAATTTCCCTGAATCTGATCCATATAGACCATGGTTTCAGCGCATACATTTCTATAAAGCTGATTTTCCAGTACGCCTATTTTTTCTTCGGCACCCAAGATCTGGCTTTCATATTCTTTGAGTTCTTCTGTGATATAGCGTTCTGCGTTAACAAGGGTCTGCTTTCTCAGCCAATCTCCCGGAACTTTATCTTTATGGGCATTTCTTACTTCTATATAATACCCGAAAACATTATTAAAATCTATTTTAAGGCTTGAAATTCCTGTTCTTTCAATTTCTCTCTGGCACATTTCATCCAGGAAACCGCGGCCTTTATTCTGAAGGTTTCGCAACCTGTCCAATTCTTCAGATACATTTCCTTTGATGACATTTCCTTTTGAAATATTCACAGGAAGCTCTTCATTCAGATGATTTTGTAAAAACTTGATCAGCTCTTCCATATCAAACAGCGGTTCCAGCCAGGCCAGAACGTCTGCATGCGGATGAAGTAAAGCCTTTATCTGATGAATATTGATCAAGCTTTGACGCAGGTAACCCAATTCTTTCGGGGAAATTTTTTCAGCAGCCAGTTTTCCCATCAGTCGGTCAAGATCCGAAATGGATTTCAACAGCTGACAAATCTCGTATTTCAGATGATCTTTTTCGTTCAGGAAATCAATCAGAGAAAGCCTTCTCATGATCTCATCTACCGATTTTAACGGAAGAATAATCCTTCTTCTCAGCAATCTTCCTCCCATCGGAGTAGATGTTTTATCTATAATATCCAGCAGTGATTTTCCCTGTGGATTACTCGGATATACTATTTCAAGGTTTCTTAAGGTAAAATTGTCCATCATCAGATAATCTTCCTGTGGAATGATCTGAAGCTTGGTAATATGGGCAAGCAGGTTGTGGTGGGTATCTTCAACCAGGTACGCGAAAATAGCTCCTGCAGCCGTAATGGCCAGTGGAAGATTTTCAATCCCAAACCCTTTTAAAGACTTCGTTTTAAAGTGGGAAGTCAGTTTTTCGTAGGCAAAATTGTACTGGAAAGCCCAGTCTTCGAGTTTAAAGGCACTTTTATTTTTAAGCTGTTCCGGCAATTGAACACTTCTCTGATAAACAATCTCGCTCGGATCAAAAGTATTGACGATATGAAGAATCTTTTCTAAATTTCCTTCACTCACCAAAAACTCCCCGGTAGAAACGTCTACCATGGCAATTCCGTACTTTTCTTTTTCTTTGTGAAGGGAAAGCAGGAAGTTGTTCTTTTTTGAATTTAAAACCTGATCATTGAACGTCACTCCGGGTGTCACAAGTTCTGTAACGCCTCTTTTCACAATTCCTTTGACGGTTTTCGGATCTTCCAGCTGATCGCAGATCGCGACTCTCATTCCGGCTCTTACCAGCTTCGGAAGATAGGAATCCACCGAGTGATGCGGAAATCCTGCCAGCTCTATATGACCGTCTCCATTCGCTCTTTTGGTAAGTACAATTCCGAGGATCTGAGAGGTTCTCACAGCATCCTGCCCGAAAGTTTCATAAAAGTCTCCTACTCTGAACAGCAGCAGTGCATCAGGGTATTTTGCCTTAATGGTATTGTACTGCGTCATGAGCGGAGTTTCCTTCTTCGTTTTTGCCATAATAAAAAATGAGCCCCAAATTTAATTAAAATTACCTGAGTTCGGGTTAAGAAAATTGAGATTGAGGGGTTCGAGATTATGGGATGCGGGTTTTTGGGTTTCGGGATGCGGATTTCGAGAGGTTGGAGAGTCGGAGGGTTTTAGAGTGAGAGGGTTTTGGAAAGTGATGAGTTATAAATGATGAGTGATGAGTTTTGTCCCGCGGGTCTTTGAGTTGGACGCTTTTCACCATTGACTTGCGAAGCAAAATTGACCATTGACATTTCTAAACCTTAGTCTGAACCTAAAAATCCGATGTTTTATCCCGAACTCAAGTTACTTATGTATTTCAGAACAAAATATTTGTCGTATTTTTCAAATAAAATAAGTGATATGATCTATCCGGTTTTAGAAACTGAAAGACTCCTTTTAAGACAGCTCGCTCCCCATGATGCAGAAGACCTCTTCGAATATTTTTCCCTGGATGAAGTGATGGAATATTATGATCTGGCCCCTTTCAAAACCCTGGAGGATGCCCAAAATATCATCACCTATTTTAATAATGAATTCGAGAAAGGGAAAGGTTTCCGATGGGCCCTGGAATTGAAATCAGAAAAGAAAGTGATTGGAACATGCGGCTATCACAACTGGTATCCCGAGCATTCCCGTGCTGAGATCGGCTATGAGCTGAATCCTAAATACTGGAAAAAGTCTTATATGAAAGAAGCCATCCTTCCTATCCTTATCTACGGATTCGAAAGCATGAGGCTTCATCGTATCGATGCCTTTACAGACCCTGCGAATATTGCTTCCGAGAAACTTTTACATTCTTTAAATTTTAAAGATGAAGGAATTCTGCGTGATTACTTTTTTGAAAAAGGGAAATTTGTGGATGCTAAGATTTTCGGACTTATTAATGAATAAGATGGGAGATGGGTGTCAGAAGATGGAAGTTTCTGAAGTTCTACAGAACTACTGAAGAATTTTTTAATTAATTTTTTGTTCATTTATCTTTTCGATATTGATCCTCTTGAATTACAACCACAACAAGAAGTATCAGGAGAAACAGTAACTTCCAGCCTCCCTCTTCAAGCTTCCATCCTTTTAACTCTTTCCGGACTTACTCTTCTTTTCAAACGCCTCTGTCCCTTTCTCATACGCCCACTTCTGCTTGTAATTCACCCATTTAGCCTTAAATAGCTTACGCAAAAGCTTATCGGTATACCTCATTATAAAAACATGATACATCATATTAGCGAAAACACCCGGTTTATTGGGGAGCGCTCTGAGTGACATTGAAAACCCCGGTTCTAGATACCTGTTGAAATGCCAGAATGCACCCGGAATGAAGAGGGCATCGCCATGCTCCATGAAAATCTCATACCCTTTGGCGTACTGCAAGGCCGGAAATTTTTCATAATCAGGGTTTTCATAATCAATATCATACACAGTATGAACCGAAAGTGGTACTTTATATAAGAAAGCAGATTGTTTCTGGTCAAATAACAGGATTCTCTTTTTTCCTTCGAAATGAATATGCAGGAAATCCCCTAGATCCACATCGTAATGCATTAAAACATGCGCTTCACTTCCACCGAAGAAAAGCGTAGGCAGTCGTTTAAAAAATTTGATTCCCAGATCAGGATAGGTGAAGTTTTTCAGTAATTCCGGAAGCCGGTCTGTGATGATATAGAAAAAGATCCGCAGATCTGAAGGTCCGCTTTTAATTTTGTTGATATAATCTTTCATCTTCATATTCGTTACCGGCGCATCTGAGCTTTTGGAAGCATCAGCCGGTTTATTGTCGTACAACGGAACGTCCTGGTCACCTGCTTTTTCACGGATATAAGCAAGATTCCATTGGTCAAAGGCATCCCATCTGGCCGCAAAATTTTTAATCAAAAGCGGCTTATGCTTTTTGAAATAATTCTTCTGAAAATCTTCTTTACTGATATCGTGGACTACATCTACGTTTTCGAGGATCATCTTATTTTGTTATTTAATGCGAAATAAAAATAGTGTTTTTTTGAAATCTGTGAAAATTAAAAAATGGTAATGGGCACTTTGGAAACCTTATTTAAACCACAAAGGGGAAATGCTTTGAAACATTAAAAATATACGGTATAATCTGTGAAATCAGTGGTAAAAAAAACATTAACCACAAAAGTGACAAAAGTTTTAAACACTTGAGTTAATTTTAAGTTTAACATATTCAGCATAAAAAGAACACATAAGTTTTAAAAAATCGGAGATTTTTATTGTTGAACCATTAAGTGGAATTAAGTTTTTAAGATTATTAAGAGACCTTCGCTTTAAGCGATTGCAGCTTAAAAATCTTTAGATTTTCTCTTAACTCTTCTTACTTCCTTCACTGATCTTAATGTTTCAAAAAAAATATACGTTATCATCTGTGAAAATCTGTGCAATCCGTGGTTAAAAAATCATAAACCACAAAAGTGACAAAAGATTTTAAACACTTGAGTTATTTTTAAGTTTAAAATATTGAGGATAAGAAGTACACGTAAGATTAAAAAATCCATGATTTTTAAGAAGCTTAACTGTTTAATCGCTTTCTATCTTGCCATAAGCCCACTCACATCTTTGACTTTTTTAAACTTATTTTAAGGGTTCCGATAAAGCAGAGCTGAAATGAAAAAATTATATTTGTAAGACTAAGTGAATTTATGAGAGCCTACAACACCAAGCATTTCCTGAAAATCCTTTTCAGCATGCATAAAAGCGATACCATGAAGATCCTTTTTCCAACGATGATCCTTGTGGGACTGTATTCGTGGGGCATTCAGTATCTGGAAGTGGAATATCTGCATCTGACCACAAAATCAGGGGTGAGCAATGTAGGAATGATTCATTCTTTATTGGGCTTTGTGCTCTCTTTGTTATTGGTTTTCAGAACAAATACCGCTTACGACCGATGGTGGGAAGGCAGAAAGCTTTGGGGAAAACTGGTAAATGACACAAGAAATTTTGCAGTGAAGATCAATGCTATTTTAGAGAATGACCGTCAGGATGCAGAGCAGATCTCAAGATATTTAAAATATTTTCCGCATTTCCTCGCCAAACATTTGTCTAAGGAGTCTACAAGGCTGGCTTTGGATGAAGATTATTCCGAAATTGAAAAATCCCTGAAGCATCACGGTCCCAGCGAAATTATCATTCTTTTGACCCATAAACTGAACCTGCTGAAAAAAGAAGGGAAAATCTCGGATATTGAAATGCTGTATCTCGACACCCAGCTTTCAGGATTCCTGGATGTTTGCGGTGGCTGTGAAAGAATTAAAAACACCCCAATTCCCTACTCATATTCTTCATTTGTCAAGAAATTCATCATCTTATATGTATTAGCTCTGCCAGTGGCCTATGTCATCACAATTGGACTGCTGATGATTCCACTGACGGTTTTTGTATATTATGTTTTAATGAGTCTGGAACTGATCGCAGAAGAAATTGAGGATCCTTTCAATAATGATGAAAATGATATTCCGATGGAGGCATTGGCCCAGAATATCGAGAAGAGCGTTCACCAGATCATGGGGCTGAAAAAGTAAAAAATCAACCTTAAAGGTTGATTTCTTTGAGTTCTCCGTCTTCTTTTATTTCAACAAATTTGCTTTCTCTGTTGGCTGCAGAATAGCCGTAGAAAAATGTTTGGTATATCGGTGAAGAATACAGATATCCTCCGTATGCGTTGTAAGAATCTGTTCTTCCGGTCTGCTGCTGATAGCTGCCTGTAGCCGTAAAGTTCACGATGGTTTCCAGATAGTATTTTCCGGGTTTTAATTTTTCAAACTTAAATCTTCCGTAATCATCTGTCAGAGCTTCCAGTTTATATTTAAAAGCATCTTCGGACATATATACGGTGGTCTTTTTGTTTTCATACTTTCTTCTCATGCTGTAAAACTCATCGAAGTAAGGTGTTACAGGAAAAAGCATCACCACAGTCCCTTTGGGTGCATAATGTTTTCCACCGAGCAGAGGTTTGATCCCCCAGTTATTTTTCTGTTTTGTGGAAGCCACTCCTTCAATGGTTGAATTTCCGAAGCTTAGCATCTCTCTGGCCATCTTTTTATCGAAAAAAGCCTGCGGATAATAGGTATTCTGTGCCTGTACCGATAGAAAAGCGAATACCAACAGCAGTAAAGCGGATATTTTTTTCATGTTAATATTTTAAATCAAATATAAGTATTTTGCTATTTTTGAAATAAAAAAATCTATGAAATACTTTTTTCTGCTATTAATGACTGCAACATCGTGGGCAATAGCACAAAAGCCATGCGGATTTAAAGACGGACTTCAGGAAGGATCCTGCAAAGATTTCTACGAAAACGGACAGGTAAAACAGGTCGTTGAATGGAAAAAGGGGAAAATAGAAGGAGAAGCAGTCTATTATTATGATAACGGAAAGATACAGGCCAAAGGGGAAAATAAAAAAGGTCATAAAGCAAAAGAATGGTCTTATTATGACAAAAATGGAGTGCTGACCTCCAAAGAAATCTTCAGAAATGGAGAGAAAAATGTATATGACGACAGCTCACTGGCTACTTTTTACTCTCCTGCAGGAAAAATAACCGAAATTTCCAACTACAGAATGGGCAAACTGCATGGGGAAACCAAACTGTTTCATGAAGACGGAAAATCTGTAAAACAGATCGGGCAATATGACAACGGACTGGCTGTCGGAAAGTGGAAAGCACTCTATCCATCAGGAAAGGTGCAGCGCGAAACAGAATTCGCCAACGATAAATGGAATGGCAACAGGGTTCACTACCGTGAAGACGGAAGCGTTGAAAAGACGGAGGTCTACAGAGACGGAAAATTAATCTCAACAAAATAAAACAATTGGTACAGAAACTAAAACTGGAAGAACTGAACAGAATAGATGTAGAAACATTTAAGAAGGTCGAGAAGATTCCATTGGTCATTATTTTAGACAATCTCAGAAGCATGCACAATGTAGGGGCATCATTCAGAACGGCGGATGCTTTTCTGATCGAAAAAATTATTCTTTGCGGTATTACGCCACAACCGCCTCACCGTGAGATCCATAAGGCTGCACTCGGAGCTACAGAAAGTGTAGACTGGGGTCATGAAAGTGATATTAATACAGCCATTAGTGATTATAAAAGCCGTGGCTATGAGATTATTGGAATCGAGCAAACGACAGATAGCGTGATGATTACGAATTTCAGCATAGACAAATCAAAGAAATATGCTTTGATTTTAGGAAATGAAGTGGAAGGAATAAGCGATGAAGCGCTCCCGAATATTGACACATTTCTGGAAATTCCTCAGCTGGGAACCAAACACTCTCTGAATGTAAGTGTATGCGGTGGAATTGTGATGTGGGAATTTGCAAAAGCCCTAAAATAAAAAAACTGCATATGTCCTTAAAAGACAGTGCAGTTTGAAATAAATCTAATAAAAAGTAAAAATGAAAGGCGACAAAGGTACCTTTTTTTTCTTTACAAACAAATTTTGACATCACTTTTTTCTTTTTTCCTGAAAAAAAGTGGTATTTTGAGAAAAAGTTTCATTTAATTTTTTATAAATTAGCACAATGTTTATCAAGGATTATATCTCAAAAGACTTTCCGTGTTTTAGCCTGACTGACTCAATAGAATCAGCGAGGAACACATTAGAGGATTTCGGATATTCCCACATTTTCATCAAAAAATCTCATCACTTCTACGGAGCTATCGCAGAAGACTTTCTATATGAAGGTGAAGGAACCCTGAAAGATCTTGAACACCAGATTGAGCGTTTTGCCATTCTGGAGGACAATAATATTATGGACAGCATCCGTCTGTTCTATACTTTCAGTGCCAACGTGATCCCGGTGATTAATAAGAATGAAAAGTATCTCGGGTACATCACCTGCGAAGATATTTTTCAGAATCTTTCCCGCTATCCCCTGTTTTCAGAGACTGGAGCTATCCTTACGATAGAAACGCCGGCCAGAAAATATTCGATGACAGAGATCGCCAACATTGTGGAAAGCAATAACTCGAAGTTTTATGGTGGATTTATCACCTTTATGTCCGATGAAGTGATTCATGTGACGATAAAGATCAGCAATGAAAATCTCTCCTCTATAGACGCTACTTTTGACAGGTACGATTACAGAATTGTTGAAAAATATTATTCTGACGAAAAATCTGATCTGTTTAAAGACCGGTTCGGATTTTTCCAAAAATTCATAGAAATATAACATGAAGGCAGCCATATATTCTCAGAAAAAAGACCTCGATACTTTTTTATATTTAAGCAAGTTTATTTCAGAACTTGAAACCAGAGGCGTAAAATCTGTTCTGTACGATGAAATGGCTGAAGCACTTCAGTTCTCAAAGATATTTGAAACATTCAACAACAAACAGGACCTTCTGGATAAGGAGGTAGACCTTTTCTTTACTTTCGGAGGAGACGGAACCATCGTGAATTCCCTGACTTTTATTGAAGACCTGGAGATCCCGATCGTGGGTGTCAATACCGGTAGATTAGGTTTTCTGGCGAGTTTTACCAAAGAAGAAGCATTCAAAGAACTTGATGCCATCTTAAAAGGTGATGTGAAAACCAGCCGCCGTGCTGTAATTGAAGTGGTTTCTCCAAGATCTGACGATTTTTTCCCGTATGCATTGAATGATGTTACCGTTTCCAGAAAGGAAACCACCTCTATGATTACGGTAGATTCTTATATTAACGATGAATTTTTGAATGTTTTCTGGGGTGACGGGGTTATCGTTTCCACGCCTACAGGATCTACGGCTTATTCATTAAGCTGTGGCGGACCGATCATTTCTCCGAACAACGAAAATTTTGTCATTACTCCCATCGCTCCCCACAATCTGAATGTAAGACCTTTGGTGGTGAATGACAGGGTGGAAATTAAGTTTAGAGTGGAAAGCAGAGTGCCGCAGTATTCTCTTTCGCTGGACTCAAGACTGATACATATAGAAACCGATAAAGAAATTATCATCAAAAAGGCAGATTTCCAGATCCTTCTGGTGCAGCCCAACCATTTGAGTTTCTACGAAACAATCCGTCAGAAGCTGCTTTGGGGCAGGGACAAAAGAAATTAGTAATTCCTCAAAAATGATTACCTTTACAGGAATTTTAAAAACGCCTAATAATTTAAAATAAAAAGTAAAACATGAGCAGAATTTTTCCGGCAGGAGTTGCCACAGGTCAATTAGTTACTGATATTTTTCAGTACGCTAAAGAAAACAAATTTGCACTGCCTGCAGTAAACGTAATTGGTTCAAGCAATGTAAACGCTGTTATGGAAACCGCAGCGAAATTAAACTCTCCTGTAATTATCCAGTTTTCAAACGGTGGAGCAGCTTTCAACGCAGGAAAAGGACTCAACAACGATGGTCAGAAAGCAGCTATTTTAGGATCTATCGCCGGAGCAAAACATATTCATACTCTTGCAGAAGCTTACGGAGCAACTGTGATTTTACATACAGACCACTGTGCTAAGAAATTATTACCTTGGATCGACGGATTATTAGATGCAAGTGAAGAGCATTACAAGCAGACAGGAAAATCTCTTTATTCTTCTCACATGCTGGATCTTTCTGAAGAATCTCTGGAAGAAAATCTTGAAATTTCAGCTCAATATTTCGAAAGAATGGCTAAAATGCAGATGACTTTAGAAGTTGAGATCGGTGTTACAGGTGGAGAAGAAGACGGTGTAGACAATTCTGATGTAGACAACTCTAAACTATATACTCAACCGGAAGATATCGCGTATACTTACGAAAAATTAAAAGCGATTTCTGACAACTTTACCATTGCTGCTGCTTTCGGTAACGTACACGGAGTTTACAAGCCAGGAAACGTGGTTCTTACCCCAAAAATCCTTGACAACTCTCAGAAATATGTTCAGGAGAAATTCGGAACAGCGGACAAGCCGATTAACTTTGTATTCCACGGAGGTTCAGGATCTACTTTAGAAGAGATCAGAGAAGCTATCGACTATGGAGTAATCAAAATGAATATTGACACTGACCTTCAGTTCGCTTACACGGAAGGGGTTAGAGATTATATGGTTAACAATATTGATTATTTAAGAGCTCAGATCGGAAACCCGGAAGGAGAAGAAAAACCTAACAAGAAATTCTACGACCCAAGAGTCTGGGTAAGAAAAGGTGAGGAAACTTTCTCTACAAGACTGGTTCAGGCGTTTGAAGACTTAAATAACGTAAATACTTTAAAATAATTTTTTGTAAAAAGCAGAATGTATAAAGTACAAAGTAGATTTAATGCTTTTGTCTTTATACATTTTACTTTTTACATGATACTTTAATACAAACAAAATGGCATTCGACTGGTTTAAAAGAAAAGCAAAAAACATTACCACCTCTACTGATGAAAAAAAGGATGTTCCCAAAGGCCTTTGGCATCAGACTCCATCAGGAAAAATAGTGGAGCATGATGAATTGAGAAGAAACAGCTACGTTTCTCCTGAAGACGGATTTCACGTAAGAATAGGAAGTGCAGAATTTTTTGAGATCCTTTTTGACGAAGGTAAGTTCACTGAACTGGATGCCAATGTTGAAAGTATTGACATCTTAAACTTCAAGGATACAAAACCTTATAAAGACCGTCTGAAAGAAGTAAGAGCAAAAACAAAACTTACAGACTCTATCAGAAATGCAGTAGGAACCGTAAAAGGAACTGAAATGGTGGTTTCATGTATGGATTTCGCCTTTATCGGTGGATCTTTGGGTTCTGTAATGGGTGAAAAAATCAGAAGAGCAGTAGATTACTGTATCGCCAACAAACTTCCGTACATGATCATCTGTCAGTCCGGAGGAGCGAGAATGCAGGAAGCCACTTACTCTCTGATGCAGCTTGCCAAAGTACAGGCTAAGCTTGCTCAGCTTTCTGAAGCAGGACTTTTATACATCGCTTACCTTTGTGACCCTACTTTTGGAGGAATCACGGCTTCTTTCGCTATGACAGCAGATATTATCATGGCTGAGCCGGGAGCACTGATCGGGTTTGCAGGTCCGAGAGTAATCCGTGAGACGATCGGAAGAGACCTTCCGGAAGGTTTCCAGACCTCTGAATTCCTACAGGAAAAAGGATTTGTAGATTTCATCGTAAAAAGAACTGAAATTAAAGATACGGTCGCTAAAACAGTTAATTTATTAGCTGCAAAAGCATAAGATCTGTAACAAACACTATACAATCTCTCTCTAATTAGGGAGAGATTTTTATTTATGAGGACTTTTAAGATTTTTTTTAATACCATCCGAAGCATGAGCCTGAAAAAGATCATGCGTCTTTTATCGCTTCTCCTTCCCCATCCTCTTTTTGCATTATTAAGTTTTCATGCAACGGTACAGGCTTTTGCCATTGCCCAGAAAAAGTTTCCTAAAACGGCATCTAACAACGGAATAGGAAATGCTTTCAGACATGCGCTTTGGTGCTGTTTCATCATGATGTACTGCTGCAAGGTGTCTTCACCGGAAAAAGCACTGAGTTTCTGCAAAAGAATAACCGATATGCATGAAGAACTCTTTCCTAATCAGCCTTTGGAAACGAAAATGGATCTTCACAACAACAAAATCGGCATGGATTATTTCATGGAACTGCTGCCGGGAATTCACCGCCAGTTTTTTGAAAAGAATTTTTTCATCGACAGCCTTGCCAGGAAAATGGATGACGCCAAGGTTTTGAAAAGCCTGGACGATGACTTTGAGGGATATCTGGTTTATCTTGATGAAAAATAATAAATAACCTTTTCATTGGTTACTAAAGTGAATTTCTGCCTTTATGATGTTTATATCAAAAAAACATTTACATTTAGCACTAATTCACAATTCCATGAAAAATACGCTACTATTAATCATTATATTTTGTGTTTCATTTTGTAAATCTCAAAATATAAGACATGACAAAGAAGTAAATGTTCTTTTTATTGGAAATAGTTTAACCTATTTTCATGATATGCCGAAAATGCTTCAAACCATGTTGAACGAAACCGATCAACATTTTAAAATCTATCAAAGTACTTTTCCTGGTATGTCTTTGTCTGATCATCTTGATGAAATTATTGTAGCCCGGACTGAAAACATGGTAAATACACGAAAAAAGACCGGATCCGAAACTACGGAGACAGAGAAAATGATTGCCGAAAGAAATTGGGATGTCATTATTTTGCAGACCGGACAAGTAAGTATTTTAATTCCTGAGGATAGAGATCTGGATATTGATTATTCCATAAAGGCAATAAAGAAACTGGTTTCTAATCCGGACTGTAAATTCATATTATTCACAACATGGGCAGGAAAGGAAAATTACCCACAAAAATACTGCTATCCATCCAAAATAACCCTTGCCCCGGCATCCTGCTCGCCACTGATTAAAGATTTTGAGCAACATCAGAAATTACTTTCAGAGGGACACAGTTTACTGGCTTCCAAAAATGATTTAATTCAATCTAAAAACGGTGAAAAGTTTTATGAAGTCATGACAAGATATCCAGATATTGAGCTGTTAGAGGATGATATTCATCCCAATAAAACGGGTTCATTTTTCAATGCATGCATTTTCTATAGTCTTCTCACCAATAAAGATGCATCACAGCTAAAATATTTAGGGGAAATTAAACCGGAAACAGCCAATAGATTAAAGGAAATGGCAAAGTAAAATGCATAGCTATTGGATAACAAAATTGGTGAGGAAATTTTAATTAAAAATCTTGTCTTTTCGACAATCCTGCTTTTTCAATTTCTCTTTTTAGTAATTTTCACTACATTTAAAATCCAAAATAAAATTAAATGGTCCTCAGCAGAATTTGGTCGGCTTTCATTATCATTGCCATTGGCATTGCCAGTATAAAATACATTTCGTCTGGCCACTACAAAACCATCTTTAATGATATGGTGGTGGGAAAAGGCGGTGATACAGTTCAAATCGCTTCGCAGCCGATGAATACGCTTACCCCGGTTGTCAGAGACAGCCTGATGAAAAAGAATGATTTTGCGGACAGCAGGATCCATTATAAAACAGATTCTCTTAAACAGAATGTAAAGGTTTACAGAGTTCAGGAAGCAGACGGCGTGATCGGAACCTCCGAAACGGCAGTTAAGATCTGTATTGGCCTGATCGGAATCATGACCCTGTTCATGGGATTCATGAGTATTGCTGAAAAAGCAGGAGGAATTAATCTCCTAAGCCGCTTAATTCAACCTTTTTTCTCAAAATTGTTTCCCGATATTCCTAAAAACCATCCGGCTTTCGGACATATGCTGATGAATTTCAGTGCGAACCTTCTGGGACTGGACAATGCCGCTACTCCATTCGGTTTAAAAGCGATGGAAAGTCTGCAGACGTTAAACCCCAATAAAGACACTGCCAGCAATTCACAAATCATGTTTCTGTGTCTTCATGCCGGCGGAATGACCTTGATTCCGGTTTCTATTATTGCCATCCGGGCTTCGATGGGTTCAAAAACACCGACCGATATTTTTCTTCCCTGTATGATCGCAACATTTGCCGCCACTTTAGCCGCCATGATTGTTGTTTCATTATATCAAAAAATAAATCTGCTAAAACCTATAGTTCTTGCTTATGTAGGAGGAATTTCAGCCCTTATAGCCTTATTGGTTTTATATCTGGTTCAATTGAGTAAGGATGAACTGGATGACTTCAGTAAAGTTTTAAGTAACGGACTGATACTCTTTATCTTTTTAGCCATTGTTCTGGGTGCGGTCTATAAGAAAATTAATGTCTTTGATGCTT
The DNA here is from genome assembly GCF_000737715.1 of Chryseobacterium sp. JM1. Taxonomy (GTDB): domain Bacteria; phylum Bacteroidota; class Bacteroidia; order Flavobacteriales; family Weeksellaceae; genus Chryseobacterium. Next base: position 466,009 of record NZ_JPRN01000002.1, read on the forward strand.
TTATTGAAGGCGCAAAAGAAGGTTTTACCACCTGTGTCAAGATTATTCCTTATTTGGTTGGAATGTTGATTGCTATTTCCCTGCTAAGAACTTCCGGCGTTTTTGACGTTATTATTGACGGAATGAAATGGGTCGCTTATAACGCCCATCTGGATGCAAGATTTGTAGATGGACTTCCGACTGCTTTAATCAAGCCATTATCAGGTTCAGGAGCGCGAGGTATGATGGTGGATACGATGGCGACTTTCGGAGCAGACAGTTTCCAGGGTAAATTAGCAGCAGTTCTTCAGGGAAGCTCAGATACGACGTTTTACGTGATTGCGGTATATTTTGGAGCCGTAGCCGTAAAGAATACGAGATACACGGTAATTGCTATGCTTCTGGCGGATCTGGTGGGTATTATTACTTCGATTGTGCTGGCGTATTTGTTTTTTGCTTAATTTGTTGTCAGTTGCTGGTTACTGGTTTTCTAGTTGCCAACTAACTGCATCTATGAATTATTAAAAAAACACTTATGAGCTATCTAAAACTTGATATTTATACTATTGCTTTTGACCTGTTTATTGAGACTCATCAGCTTTCATTAAAATTACCAAAATACGAATTATATGAGTTGGGAAGCCAACTAAGGAGATCTGCAGATTCTGTAGTGACCAATATCGCTGAAGGTTATGGTAGGAAAAGTTATAAAGGAGATTTTATCAGATTTCTTATTTATTCACAGGCAAGTTGTGACGAAACAGTAAGCCATTTATCCAAAATAATAAGACTTTATCCAGACCTGATCCCAGATTTAAAGGATAAAACAGAACAATATCAACTCTTAGGAGGAAAAATAAATAATTTTATAAAATACGTCCAGTTAAGCTGGCGAACATAAACCACACAACTAGCAACTAGCAAAGCAACTAAATAAACTCAATTATGATCACAGATAAAGAATTCACATTAAGATTAATACGTCAGTTAACTCAAGCACTGGAAAAACTGATTTTAGACAAGCCTGAAGAAAGTTTAATGCAGAAAGAATTAGACTTTGAGTCTTTGATGAAAGATATTTTCAAATTTGATTTTACGGCCCTATCCTCAAAAACAAAAGAAGAAATTATAGAAATCGTAAACGAAAGGCAGGAAAGAGACCACAAGGATTATTATGAAATGCTGGGCAACCTGTTCTACTTTAAAGGCAGAGGAGAAAAAAATAATGAGTTTTTAGACAAGGCAAAAACGTTCTATGAATTGTATCTTCAGACCAGCGGGATTTTCGCATTACCCGTGATCAACAGAATTAATGAAATAAAAAAAGCACTTGAATAAAGTGCTTTTGTATTTTTAGAATGTGATTTTATAAGATCCGGTTGAGGATGTACTCGCTTTTTCTGCTTTTACATACTTCTTAACCCAGGAAACTCCTGTAGAAGATATACAGGGATCTGATGTTCCTCCCGACCTTCTTGCAGAAACTACATTTCCGGCTTTATCTACTGTATAGGCAATGGTAATGGTTCCGCTTGCCGTACAACTGTTACTTGGTTGTGCGCCTCCTCTTCCCATCGTTCCGGGGATATAGCCGATTAGTTTTCTGTCAATTCCTACTTTGCTGTCTCCGTTTCCGTCTCCTCCTAAAGGATCTCCTGCGTTACCGATACCTTCACCAGTTCCCTGGCTCCCGGCTTTTGTTCCTCTTCCTCTGATCAGGTTTCCAATGGCTGCGGTTCCTTTTCCGTCTCCGTTTCCGGTTTTGGAATTGGCGGTTGTAGCTCCGGATTTCTTTGTATTTTTTGAAGCACTTGCGCTGGTGGCGGTCTTCTTATCTTCTTTTTTGGATTCTTCTTTCTTCGGAACGCTTACCTTCGAATTATTTCCTGTAATCACCTTTTCCTTCACTTCCGTTTTCTTAGGTTCCGGCGCAGGTTCAGGTTTTATTACTGTTTTCGTTTCAGGTACTGCCGTTTCAACAGGTTCAGGAGTTACTTCTTCAGTGGCTGCAGCAAGGCTACCCGGCTGATCTGCGGGTTCTTCAATGCCTTTTCCATTTCTGTTGTCACCGAAATTAACGAGCATTGTTGTAACCACTTCATCAGACTGTTTATCCAGCTCCGGCTTCAGTTTATAAAGAAAAACAAAAAGCAGGATCCCAGACCAGATCAGGATAGAAAGTACTGCACTTTTTATCCGGTCTCTGTTTTGCTCGTTTTTGTTTACTGTGTAACTTTTCATTTTAAATGATTCTTTCCGAATGTTCCGGAGTCATTATTTATCTTTAACGGTTGCAATTGCAATGTTAAATTTATTCTTTTCAGCGATTTCCATGACGAAAACCACGTCTTTATGCATGGTATTTTCATCTGCACGGATGGTGAAAGATTTATTCGCCTGACCTGTTAATTTACTGACAATGACAGCTTCCAGCTGATCTCTCGTTACTGGATTATCATCTACAAAATACGTTCCGTCCGGTTTAATACTTACCGTCAAAGGATTAGGAATATTATCTTCAACAGCTCCCGCTTTTGGCAACTTTACATCAATCGCACTTTGATTGGCGGCTGATGAAGTGATCATAAAGAATATCAGCATCAGCAAGATAACATCGGTCATCGCTGCCAAACTGAATTCGGGATTCGCTTTATTTCTTCTCTGAATTTTCATCTGTTTACTTTTACTTTTTTAATGGTCAGATGGAATCGCTATTATTTGAAAACGTCCTGACTAGCGATTTCATAAGAAAGATTTATAAAGGTTTGTTGATAAGGTCTAAAAATTCTCCGGACATATTCTGAGCTTTCAATACAAATCTGTCAATTCTCGTTAAAAGAATATTGTAGAAAAAGTTAGCAGGAATAGCTACCGCCAAACCTACCGCTGTTTGCCCCAATGCCGTATAAATACCTTCAGACAATGTTTTTGGTGAGAAAGATCCCGTTGCATGAGAAAGGTTGAAGAATGCGATAATCATCCCGATAACCGTTCCCAAAAGTCCTAACATCGGCGCGATACTTGGTACCACAGCCAGAAGGTTCAGATTCTTTTCCATATTGGCTACCTCTATCTGCGCCTGGGATTCCATGGCACTTACAATGTCAGAAACAGGACGTCCCAGTCTTGAAATTCCTTTTTCCAGTATTCTTCCTTCGGGAGAGTTCTGTTTTTTTGCATAATCTGCAGCCGATTCTATCTTTCCTTCCTTGATAAAATCTTCAATATTCTCCATGAAATTGGCATCTGTTTTTGAAGTCAGCCTTTTAATAAAGAAGAAACGTTCAAAAAACAGGTATAGCGAAAACACACCTAAAGCCAGAACGACAAACATCACTATCTTAGCGAAAGCCCCTCCGTGGAACATGATCTTCCAAAATGAAAATTCTAAATCGTCTGTTGCAACTGCAGGAGCAGTAATCTGTGCAAATAAAATCTGAGTAAGTTCCGTTAACAGCATTAATGTGAATTTTTATAAAATTTTAACGACAAATGTAGTGGAATATTATGAATTGCTCTCTTAAAAATTGCTTAAAAACAACTTAAAATTTGTTATGATTTGGATACAGCAAATTCCTTTCCAAAAGAAACTTTGAAAAGAAATTTGATATAAAAAGGATGAAAAAGCGGCTATTCTTCGCCTACATCTATGTCATCCTGCGTAAATTCGCATTTTAATCGGAATGGGATCGGCGTATCTGATCCCGTATAGAAATCGTCGATAGTACCCTTCCATATGACCTGAAGTTCACCTTCTTCATTTTTCTCAAACTGGAGCTCATTATCGTAGATAAAGGCATCGTCGTCGTCGAATAAATCAACTTCGGTATAGGTTTCTTCTTCAGAATCATTAATCCTGATCACTTTTCCTTCAATTTCCTTCGATTCGATAGGAAAATCGAAAATTTCAAGTGAAAGCTGCGGAAAGTTGTACTGTAATGAATCATCATCTACATGATCCAAACTGTCATCCGTTATAATTTCAACCTCTAATAAATGTTGTTGGTTGCTGTAGACCGCTTTACAATAAGTGTTTCTAATATTGTATTTTAGGGTCTCCTCCGGATGGTAAATTTTTAAAATCCCTTTCATTATTTCTTAAAAAAGAGCTGTAATAATATGATTGTTAAACGTTTTAGACAAAGATAAAAAATTGATTCAAAGTTGAAAATATTTTGAAAATTATTTTTTTAAATCATTATGATTGATTATTCCGTATAGGCCAATAATACTTACTTTTGCTGCATAAAGATTCTGAAAATGAAAAACATTTTATCAAAAGGTATTTTAGGGCTCGGACTGGTGATCAGCCTTGCTTCCTGCAAAAAATCTGATTCTCCGCTGACGAAGGTGACCCCTACGAACATGGATTCTATTGCATCCAGTTATTATGAGCAGTATCTGAAATTATATCCTTTAGAGGCTACTTCCCAGGGAGATACGAGATACAATGACCAGCTTCCGATCAATATTGACAAAGACTTTATCTCCGGAGAGGTTGCCTTCTACAATTCCGTACAGAAGCAGCTGGAAAGCGTTGATTACAAAGGTCTTTCCGATGAAGAAAAGGTAGTTTACGATGTATTGGATTATACTTTAAAAGATAAAATCGAGGCCTATGCCTATCACCCGGAATATATTCCTTTTACACAGTTCGGAGGACTTCCCCTGAACTTTCCGCTGTATGGAAGCGGCGAAGGAAGCCAGCCTTTTAAAACAGAAAAAGACTACAGCGACTGGCTGAAAAGAATGGAGAAATTCCCGGAATGGATGAATGCGGCCACCGACAATTTCCGTGAAGGAATCACCAATAAAGTAGTTCTTCCTAAAAAACTGGTCGTTAAAATGATCCCTCAGATGAGAGCAGAAGAGATCACAACGGCTGATATGGATAAAAATATTTTCTACGGACCGATAAAAAACTTCCCGAAAAGCTTTACCCAGGCTCAGAAAGATAAATTTTCCGCTCTTTATGCAGAAGCGATCACGAAAAAGATCATTCCGGCTTATACCAAAATGGGTACATTCCTGGAGAAGGAATATCTGCCGAAAGGAAGAGATACAGATGGCTACAACAGCCTTCCGAACGGAAACGAGATTTACAGATATTATGCTAAAAGCTGGACAACGACGAAGAAATCTCCTGAGGAAATCAATAAAATCGGAATTCAACAGGTCGCTATGCTTCGTGCTGAAATGGAAAAGGTGAAACAGCAGGTTGGTTTTTCAGGAACACTGGAAGAATTTATCAATTTTGTAAAAACAGATCCTAAAGCAATGCCGTATAAGACTTCTAAAGAGGTTTTAAATGGATTTAACAGTATTCTAGCGAAGATCACTCCTAAACTGAAAACAATGTTCAGCGTAACACCGAAAACGAAGTTTGAGATCAGACAGACGGAAAAATTCAGGGAAGCAAGTGCCAGCGCAGAGTATATCCAGGGAACTCCGGATGGAAAAAGACCGGGAATATTTTATATGCCGATTCCTGATCCTACCAAATTCAATGTGACTTCAGGAATGGAATCTCTTTTCCTTCACGAAGCAATACCGGGACACCACTATCAGGTTTCTCTTCAGCAGGAAAATACCAAGCTTCCCAAATTCATGAGATTCGGATGGTTTGGAGCGTATGGAGAAGGCTGGGCGCACTATTGCGAGACTCTGGGACCTGAATTCGGTCTTTACACAGATCCTTACCAGAAAATGGGTTACCTAAGCGATCAGATGCTGAGAGCGGTAAGACTGGTTGTAGATACCGGACTTCATACCGGAACTATGACGAGAGAGGAAGCCATTAAATATTTCCTGAGCAATATCTCTTATGATGAAGCCAGCGCAACTGCAGAGGTGGAAAGATATATGGCGATGCCGGGACAGGCTTTAGGCTACAAAATAGGATCATTGAGAATCCGTGAGCTAAGAGAAAGGTATCAGAAAGAGCTTGGCAAGAAGTTTAATTTAGCCAGCTTCCATGATGAGATTTTAAGCCAGGGATGTCTTCCATTGGATGTTTTAAATAGGAAGATGGATCTTTGGGCTAAGAAGCAGAAATAGTTTTGCTTCAACAGATCAAAATATTGAAGATGGGATAATTAATTTTATTCCATCTTTTTATTTATTTTTGAGTGTGACATTTATACAAAGTAGCGCAAAGGTTTTGCTGATGAAAAAAATAACAGTATTATTTTACTTGATATTAATTGTTAGCTGTAAAAAAGCTCAAAACCAAACCGAAAATTTTGGAGAAATAACCGTTGATAAAAATATAGTTCACGATACCAGCATAACCACTCTGTCAAAATATCCGGAACTAAAACTGTTCAACAGTGAAAAGGTTGAGAGTAATACCAGAACAGCCTATATTGTACAGAATGCCATTTTTTTTGATCCAAACAAAAAAATAGTCCGTTTTAATGATTACAAAGCCAAAGCCTTTTATAAAGGTGATACTTTGGAATTATGGCTGAATAATTATAATGGATATTTCGGAAATGGAGTGATCGTAAGGATCTTTAAAAATCATTTCAAAGTCTATGATATTAACCCAAATGCATTGCGTAACGAACTTAAATTTATAAAAACTAAACCTTTGTCCCAAAAGCTGATTCTTAATACAAATAGCTTCAACAAAAATGACAGCATTTACGGCTTCATAAATTATACCTGTAAAATTGACCGTCTGGTTGAAAAGAACTTCAGAGGATATTTCAAAACTCTAATACGATAAAAATATGATCATAGAAAGCCTGAGATCTCTCTACAGCAGAGATTTGAATAAACTAAAAACTGAAATTGAAGCATACCGGAATGAAAATTCGATGTGGAAAACAGATCAAAACATCGCCAATTCTGCAGGAAATTTATGTCTGCATCTGGTTGGAAACCTAAACCTCTTCATTGGTGCAGAACTGGGAAAAACTGGCTATGTCAGAAACCGGGAACTGGAGTTTTCACTTAAAGATATTCCTCAGAAAGAGCTTTTAGCTATGACAGAAGCCACTACTTCCATTGTTGATCAAGTCCTCAGCCAGTTGACTCCGGAAGACCTTGAAAAGGAATATCCTCTTGTTGTTTTTGAAGATAAAATGACTACGGGTTACTTTCTGATTCATTTGATCACGCATCTGGACTATCATCTTGGTCAGATCAATTATCACAGAAGGCTGCTGGATCTATAAAATATGAAAAAGGCATTTACCCCTGTCATTAATACCTCCAGCTTTGAAGAATTGATTTTAGAAAAGCAAGGAAACGAAGGAAACAGCACTCTGGTTATCAACACCATTAATGAGAAAATTACGAATACTGATATTTATTCCGGTTTCATTAATCTTTGCCGGGAATTCAATGTTGAAGTTCAAAATTTTATGCAGGACGATTTCTGCCATGTTGTTATAATAAACGGCTCCGGATCTCTCTCTATGGTCTATGAAGACCCGCTTACAGATATCAGCACGGATCTGGCTTCTATACTCTACAGAGAACTCTCCATACAAATCAAAAACCAGGATTTTATACAAAAAAGCTTATAGAACCCATACACCTCTACTTTTCAAACAGCATTTTCGTAAGAAAGTCCTTCTCCCCTTTTCCTCTGGCTGGTGAATACTCTCTTCCGTAGAAAATAATCTGCAGGTGAAGCTTGTTCCACGTTTCTTCCGGAAATATGGCCTTGGCGTCTTTTTCCGTTTCTACGACATTTTTTCCTGAAGTAAGCTTCCATTGTGTCATCAGCCTGTGAATGTGTGTATCCACCGGAAAGGCAGGAAATCCAAAGGCCTGGCTCATCACTACAGAAGCGGTTTTATGCCCAACTCCGGGAAGTGCTTCCAGTTCTTCGTAGGTCTGGGGAACGACACCATCATGTCTTTCCAGTAAAAGTTCAGCCATTCTTTTCAGGTTCTTTGCTTTTGTATTGGACAGTCCTATTTCTTTGATCAGTTCTTTAATTTCAAATTCTTCCAGTCTGGCCATCCTTTGCGGAGTTCCGGCCACCTCGAAAAGATGGGGAGTCACCTGGTTCACTTTTTTGTCGGTGGTCTGTGCTGAAAGTGCTACAGCAACCATTAAAGTATAAGGATCGGTATGATCTAAGGGAACAGGTGTGGTGGGATATAATTTCTCCAGTTCGTTCTGAACGAGCTGAGCTCTTTGCTTTTTTGTCATTTAACCATTAAATTTGAACAAAATTAATTCATTATGCTGAAAGTTGGAGATAAATTACCTGAATTTGAAGGAACAAATCAGGATGGCGAACCCATAACCTCATCAAAACTGATCGGAAAGAAATTAGTCGTTTTCTTTTATCCTCAGGCCAGCACGCCAACGTGTACTGTGGAAGCCTGCAACCTGAGTGACAATTACTCAAAGCTTAAAAAAGCAGGATTTAAACTGTTGGGAATAAGCGGAGACAGTGTAAAGAAGCAGAAAAACTTCCACAGTAAATTTGCTTTTCCATACGATCTTCTTGCCGATGAGAATCACGATGCCATCGAAAAATTCGGAGTTTGGCAGGAGAAGAAAACATTCGGAAAAACGTATATGGGGATCGTAAGAACCACTTTTATTTTTGATGAAAACGGAATCTGTACGAGAGTCATAGAGAAAGTAACGTCTAAAACGGCGGCTGACCAGATTCTGGAAGGATAGAAATTACAGGGCTGGAAGCTGGAAGAGGGATGATGGAAGTACTGTTAGGCATTATTTTAAACAATCATCATAAAACTTGATGATGTCGTCTTAAAAAACGAATAAAAATTTTGCCGGAGCTCAACAGCTTCCCTTTTCCAGCTTCGTGCTTCCTGACATTAAAATTTAATTGGTTTCGAAGTACATCAACTCTTCATCGTCATTGGGAAGGGTCACATAGTTTTTGAATTCCAGTCCTAGTTTTTTAATGAGGCTTTGTGATGAAAAATTATCTTTTGAGGTGATGGCGGAGATTTTCAGTAAGCCATAGATATCCATCCCGATAGATTTTACCTTCTCGGCCGCTTCATAGGCATATCCTTTCCCTTCAAATTCTTCCAGCAGGGAAAAACCTATATCCACGACATCAAGGCCTTCTCTTTCAAAGATTCCTACTGCGCCTATTTTTTCGCCTTTATCTTTTGTTACCACCACATAATTTCCGAAACCGGATTTTTCAAACTGGGGAAGAAACCTGTTTATAATATAGTTTTCAGCATCAGCAATGCTGTTTACCCCACGATTTCCGATGTATTGAATAAACTTCGGTCTGTTGTAAAGTTCAAAAATAAATTCTCTGTCATCCACCGATACAGGCTGGATGATCAGTCTTTCTGTTTCGTAAACGCTATTTTCGTCTAGTAGATTTCTTTGGTTCATCTTTGGGTTCTTCTTTTTTCTGAATTTTTAAAAGCCTTGGATTATTCGCGCACTTTTTATTGTAAAGTTCAATGTAGGTTCCGTTGTCTTTCACTTTGGAAACAGCTCCTGAGGATTTACTGACAGTCAGTGTATAATGCGTTTTCTGGTAAGGACATTCCTTTGAGGTAAGTTTTCCGAGATCCAGGTAGTAATTGGCAGCATCTTCATAATAATTGCCGGCAACGTCTTTAAATTCCTCGTCTACCATATATCCTTCAGCCGTCAGAACGATAGCCGCTTCTTCTGCGTTATCAATTTTCCCGACGAATTTTCTCAAACCTTCAAGGTCTGTGATGTAATTCATCTTTCCGCCTGCAGCATAAGCGATATAGTAAAAGCTGTCTTCTGTAGGGAATAAATTAAAGCCGGAAAATTGTGGTGTATAGTCTTTCTTTCCACCTGAAGTCCTGATCTCCTGATTTTTACCATAGCTATTGTAGACCAAAACCCAGGAATCTATCCTGTCATTGGGAATAATTTGCTGTAAAATATTCGGGATACTGGAGAAATTTTTCTTGTTCTGAGAAAATCCCAGAAATCCAAAAAGCAGAAACAAAAAAATGGTTGATCGTGTTGCGGTTTTTATCATAATTCAAAAATCAGCAGAAAGTTAGCCATTATTTTTACATGAACTTATCTCCTTTCTTGAAACTTTTCAGATCAAGAACGTAGTCTTTAATCAGTTGATCATTGTCTCTCGGGCAGATCAGCAATGCTTTATCTGTGTCTACGATAATAAAATCCTCAAGGCCGTCGATGATGACAGCTTTGTTATTGTTCTTCAGTCTGATGATATTCCCCTTAGAATTATAATTGAGGAAATGCTTCAGTTTTACCGCGTTTCCATCTCTATCTTTTTCAGTATTTTCGTATACTGAAGTCCAGGTTCCAAGGTCACTCCAACCCAGATCCGATGGAATTACATATACATTTTTCGCCTTTTCCAGAATTCCGTTATCAATCGAAATTTTCTGTACTTTCGGGTAAATGGTTTCAATGCAGCTGTCTTCCTTTTCAGAATTGTATTCGCAGGCCATAAAGTGCTGCATCATTTCAGGAAGATAGAGTTCAAATGCATGGTGAATGCTTTTCACATTCCAGATAAATATCCCCGCATTCCAAAGAAAATCTCCGCTTTCAAGGAAGCTTTGGGCAATTTCAAGAATAGGTTTTTCCGTGAACGTTTTTACTTTGAAATAATCTGAACTTTTCTTTTCTACAAACTGAATATATCCGTATCCGGTATCCGGTCTGGTAGGCGTAATACCCAAAGTTACCAGATAGTCATGCTTGGCAGCAAGGTCAAAAGCAAGTTCTACTTTCTCCAGGAATACTTCTTCTTTTAAGATCAAATGATCCGCCGGAAGTACGATCATCGTTGCATCCGGATTAATTTCAGCAATCTTGTTCGCCATGTACAGATTACATGCCGCTGTATTTTTCATCAGAGGTTCACCCACAATGTTTTCTTCAGGAATTTCCGGAAGCTGCTGATGGGAAAGCGCAACGTATTCTTTATTCGTGATCACGAATATCTGTTCTTTAGGAATGATCCGGCTGATTCTGTCATACGTCTGCTGAATCATAGTACGCCCGATTCCTAAAATATCCTGAAACTGTTTTGGAAATTTCTGTGTACTCATAGGCCAGAACCGGCTGCCGATTCCTCCCGCCATGATGACACAGTATCTATCTGATTTTAACATTCTTGCCTACATTTTTCAACCCTTGCCAGAGGCTTGAAAGAATACTTCCTTCCCGTAGCCAGGTTCTTACAAAGATAGTTTTTTTTAATCAGACCTTCTAATAAATACTTCTCGTTCCGGTAGATAAAAAATTCTCCTTTTTGAAGCTCTTCTATAAAGTGCAGTCTATCATCTTGTTTTTCAGTATGAAAATATCTTACAAGATCCGGGCTGGCCATAAAATTAGCCTTTGGAGATTTTGAAAATCTAATGATAATCGGCTTCAGATCCTCATCATAGACTTCAAGACTTTCAAGAAGCATGTTTCTGAAGGTCTCTTTCCATTCAATGCCGTGTGGCGAAATTCTGCGCCCATATTTCTCAAAAGCGATGAGATGGGCCAGTTCATGGGTAAGTACAAAGAAAAAAAGCGGTGGAGTCAATGTTGAATTCACCGTTATTTCATGGGAGTTATCAGGAAGTTTTCTGTAATCTCCCAGTTTGGAATTCCGGCTGCGTGTAACTTTTATGTGAATAAAGTAATTTGCAAACCAAATCCTTAAGTATTTTAGTGTATTTTGAGGTAAATATTTTTCTAATGACTGGATAGACATTTTACAAAGTTAATGGAATTCCTGCATAGAAATTCAGCAATTTAAGACTGAAAAGATAATTGTATTTCGCCTGAGCCACAGATCCCTGTGCGTTTGCATAGTTGTTTCTGGCTACATTCACATCGTAAATCGTTGTTCTTCCTGCCGTATAACTTTTATCAGCAAATTCTAAAGCAAGCTTTGTACTCTTCTCTGTTTCCACCGCCGAAAGGAAGGTTTCATAGTTCGCATCTACATCAAACTGCGCCTTCTGTACATTCTGTCTTACCGTCTGCTTCTGCTGCTCCAGAGTGATCTTAGCCACACTTTCATTAATTCTAGCCTGCTCTACCTGCAGTTTAGTATTTCCTTTATTGAAAATCGGAACATTCAGTGAAATACCTCCCTGCTGACCAAAGTTATCTTTATACTGTTGGAAAAACTTTTTCTCTTTCACATAAAGAAAGTCACTTCCAATATTATCCGTATTCAAAAGATTATTGTAAAAACTTCCTATCCCCACACTAGCTGTAAGCGTTGGCCAGAAAGACGTTTTACTTACTTCTGTCTGCGCCATGGCAGATTTGATCCTGCTTTCTGCGGCTTTTACCTGAGGCTGGTTTTCAAAAGCTGTGGTAAGAACTTCATCCACAGATCTTAAGGGTTGTTCCAGTTGGTCAGGAACCTCCACATATTCAATATCAAAATCTTTATAATCCGGAAGCTGTAAGAGCTGTGCCATAGCAAAAAGACTTCTGCCCACGTTAATTTCAGCTGTTTTACGGTTTTGTTTTTCTCTCGCCAATGCTGCTTCTGCTTCTGCAAGGATAGTTTGGGCCGTAGTTCCTACCTGCGTTGTTATTTTGGCTCTGTCGTATTGCTTTTGAGCATTTTCAACAGCACTCTCCGAGATTTTTACAATTTCTCGGTTAAGAAGAGTGGTAAGATATTGTTGGGCAATCTGAAGAAAAATATCATTTTTAATGGTTTCCACATCATATTGGCTGGCTTCTACATCAAACTCTGTTTTTCTGATCGTTTTCTCAAGTCTCCCATTGTTGTACAGTAAAATATCTGCGCCCAGATTAGCACTGTTGCTGAACCTGTCATTCCTTAAACTTCCTGTTCCGAATGAAGTCTGCCCGAAACTTACGCTATTCGACATACTTCCTGACACTGAAGGCAGATACTGATTTCTGGCCATTTTAAGGTTAGAATCCTGAATCTGTTTAGAATATTGATTTTGGATAACCTGTAGATTATGCTCTACGGCATAGTCTACGCATTCTCTTAAGGACCATTTCTTCTGAGCACTTAGTCCCAGATAGCTTAATCCAAAAACGATAATCCAAACTTTTTTCATATTAATAATTTTCAATATTAGACGAGCCAAATATAAAAAAGTTACAGTTTTAATAATTAATATTTTATTTTAAAAAAACTTTTGTGAATTTTGCATCATGACAAACGGACAATATCAGGAAGCTGTAGACTGGCTTTTCGTACAGGCTCCCAACTATCAGATCGACGGGCTGAAGGCCTATAAACCTGGGTTAGACAATATTACAAAGTTGTGTGATTTTTTCGGCAACCCTCAGGAAAAGATAAAATGCATCCATATCGGAGGGACCAATGGTAAAGGATCTTCGAGCAATATGCTGGCTTCTGTGCTACAGGATGCCGGTTATAAAGTAGGTTTATACAATTCTCCTCACCTTATCGACTTTACGGAACGCATCAAGGTCAACGGGAAAAACTGTGATAAAGAATTTGTCTTTGATTTTATTCAAAAACTAAAAACGCTTCCTGAAGATATCCTTCCCTCTTTTTTTGAATTTACCACCATCATGGCTTTTGAATATTTTTATCAGCAGGGTGTAGATTTTGCTATTATTGAAGTTGGGCTTGGCGGAAGACTGGATTCTACGAATATTATTCAACCTCTTGTTGCTGCCATTACCAATGTACAATTGGATCACCAGAATATTTTAGGAGACACTATTGAGGAGATTGCAGCAGAAAAAGCAGGAATCATCAAGCCTCATATCCCTATTATTTCAGGAGACGAAACGGATAAGGTTAAAAATATCATCAGACAGAAGGCTGAACTTGAAAATGCTCCGTTTATTGACGCTACAACGATTCATACAGAACTTGTTTCTGATCTTAAAGGAAATTACCAGAAGAAAAACATCCGCGTTGTTCTTGCATTGGTTGAGGAATTAAAAAAGCTGACTATCAGTATTTCTGATGAAAATATAGAGAACGGACTGCTTCATGTGCATCAAAATACTGGATTTATCGGTCGCTGGTTCGAGTTTTCTCAGGACCCTCTTACCATTTGTGATACGGGACACAATCAGGCCGGATTGGAGTATGTTTTTTCTCAGCTCAACTCTATAGACCGTCACAAGCACGTCATTTTGGGCTTTGTCAATGACAAAAAGATAGATGAAGTGATGGCTCTCCTTCCTGAAAATTCTGAGTTTTATTTTGCAAAACCATCCATCAACAGGGGAAGACACCCCGAAGACTATGAAAATCTTCTGCAGGAGGCAAAAATTTTTTATAAAATTTTCGATTCTGTACAGGAAGCGTATCTTTCTGCAAAAGAGCGATGTACAAAAGAAGAAATGATTTTCATCGGCGGAAGTAACTTTGTAGTTGGAGAATTTTTAGAAAAAAATTTGGAGATTTCCGAATAAGTCGTATATTTGCACCACTCTAAACGAGGAAACAAGTATAGGGGCTCTTAGCTCAGTTGGTTCAGAGCATCTGGTTTACACCCAGAGGGTCGGGGGTTCGAATCCCTCAGGGCCCACACAAAGGTAACTGAAGCCTTTCAAAAAAAATTCAGGGCTCTTAGCTCAGTTGGTTCAGAGCATCTGGTTTACACCCAGAGGGTCGGGGGTTCGAATCCCTCAGGGCCCACAAAATCTCTCAGTTTTCTGGGAGATTTTTTTTGTTTATCACCATTGATAGATATTATATTCTTTACCTTTGCGGTCTTAGTCACAAGTATACTATTTTTTGAAGGAACTTCATCTTATATCGTTCAATTACCCCTATCCTCCCTCTTACGGAGGCATTATCGATGTTTACTATAAGATCAAAGCATTGTCGGACACAGGCATTAAGATCCATCTGCACTGTTTTGTAGATAAGATCCCGGGGACCATTGATCAGGAAATTAAAAGTATTACAGAAAACGTCTTCTTTTACAGGAAAAAGAAAAACCCGCTTCAATATTTTTCTGCAGTTCCTTTTGCGGCTTCTATAAGAACTTCTGATGCGCTTTTTAAAAATCTCATGAGCGTACAAGCTCCTATCCTATTTGAAGGCCTACAAACCACACATATTATCCGCAAACTAAAAGACAAAGACTATAATCTTTATCTTCGGTTACACAATAATGAAACGGAGTATTACAAAGGGCTTTCTTCTTCAGAAAAAAATGTTTTCAAGAAGCTTATTTATAAGATTGAATCTTTAAAGTACGCAGACTATCAAAAAAGAACTTTAAAAGAATTTAAAGGGGTTTTCTGCCTTTCTGAGAAGGAATTTAATGAAGTGGATGCCTACTCGAAAAATGCACACCTCATCCATATCTTTCATGGCAACGGATCCGTAAAATATCTGGACAAAAAAGGAGATTATTTTCTTTTTCATGGTGACCTCAGCATATCGGATAACAGAAAAGCATTAGAGGAAACTATCAGTATGTTTAAAAACCTTCCTCAGCACCAACTTGTTGTTGCATCTGACCGCGCCGGTGAGGATTTAAAAAAGAAAATCAGCGATATCGGAAACATCAGTCTTGTACCCATTGAAACGACTGAAAATTTACACCACCTTTTTGAAAATGCACATGCCAATATTCTCCTCTCCTACCAGAATTCCGGCACAAAAGTAAAACTGTTTAACGCATTGTACAACAGTAGATTTGTTATTATTAACGAAAACATAACTGATGACAGCGCCTTGATGGATTTATGCCATTTCGGCTCCGGTTCGGACGGAATCCGCCAGCACATTATTGAAATAGCCGCAAAAGACTATGACGAAAATGATGAAAGAAGAAAAGTTCTGGAAAAGAACTATTCTGACGATGCTAAAGCCGAAGAAATGGTTAAAATTATCTTTAAAGACTGACCGCCTTTACTATTTTCTGGACACTCAGTTCTTCAAGACAGGCCCAATCCCCACGATAACATTCTTTATCCCCAAAAACAGAGCAAGGTCTGCAGGTAAGATCAGTCACCTGAACTACATCATTTTCACTCTGTCCAAAGCCTAAAAACCCTGCATACGGATGCGTAGAGCCCCAGATAGAAACACATCTGGTTCCCATAAGACTGGCAAGGTGCATATTGGCAGAATCCATGGAGATCATTAATTCAAGTTCGGAGATTTTGTGAAGCTCCTGTGAGAGATTTAATTTTCCGGAAAGACTTTTTGTATTAGGAATTTCGCTTTCCCATTTCTCAAGGGTTTCCGTTTCTTTTTTACCACCGCCAAAGAAATAGATGGTGTGTTTTTGAGCCAGAATCTTCACCAGCTCATATGATTTTTCCAAAGGAAGCATCTTTCCCCTGTGCTGTGCAAAAGGCGCAAAACCTATCCCTGATTTTTGTCCCGGTGCAGGTCTCAACTGATGAGAAAGTTCCACTTTAAAACCAATCGCACGGAAAACATCTGCATAGCGCTCAACCGTCTTTTTTAACTGTACTTTATTCAGGTTCCAGACATCAGTGAGTTCTTCCTTTTCTTCTTTTCCTTTATTGATTTTAAAGACTTTAAGTCCTTTTCGTCTGTAGATCTTATCCAGAATCTTGGTTCGGATCACATCATGAAGATTCGCTATAAAATCAGGATTAAATTCTTTGATCAGTTCATTGGCAAGCCTCCTCAGTCCAAAGAATCCTTTATACTCATCAAGGTTAATTCCTTTGAATATAACGTTCGGAATATCAGCAAATAAGCTTTCGAAATTTTTTCTGGAAACCATGATAATTTCCACATCCGGATTCTGCTCCAGAAACTCCCTGAAGACAGGCGCTGTCATAGCGACATCACCGAAAGCGGAAAAACGATATGCTAGAATTCTGGTCAAGTCTAAGATTTTAACTGATAAGCAACTGCGTAAAATTTAATCTGCTTGGTCATCGCCATTAATCCGTTGGCTCTGGAAGGCGAAAGAAACTCCTGAAGTCCGATTTCTGCAATGAATTCAAAATCAGAATCTAAGATTTCCTGGGTAGAATGACCGCTGTAAATACTTACCAAAAGAGAAACAATTCCCTTTGGAAGAATACCGTCTGAATCAGCATCGAAAAAAAGCTTACCATCTTTGAATTCAGCATCGATCCAAACCTTACTCTGACAGCCTTTGATGAGATTATCATCTGTTTTTCTGTCTTCAGGCAGTCCTTTTAATTCTTTTCCAAGATCAATAATATATTCATACTTCTGTTCCCAGTCATCAAGAAACGCGAATTCGTCAATTATTTCCTGCTGTTTTTCTTTAATGGTCATTTTTTAACAATTATCTTTTGCAAAGATAACCAATTTTATAAAGATAATTTATGAAGATGCTTTTTCGAAAAGCTGTAAAATCTTCATTTCTTCATTTTCCCAGCAAAAAACGTCCGCAGCTTTATCAAGTTCGTTGCCGTAATCTCTCCTTCCTCTCTTCAACACCCTGTTAATTGCTTTCTCGATCGTTTCAGGCTGATGATCAGTAACAATTTCTCCTATGTCAAACTGGTTTTTAATACGCATCATTTCAGGAAAGTTGATCATGACTAGCGGCACCCTGGACTGAATATAGTCACAGACTTTATTGGGAAGAGAGAAAAAATAACTTACTCCATTATTTTCTTCAAGACTGAATCCTACATCTGCTGTTTTGGTGACTTCTCTAAGGTTTTCCGGCTTCAGCTTACCCAGAAAAAACACTTTATCCTGCAGTTTCTCCTGAATGACAAGATCCTCATACGTTTTCTTTAAAGGACCGTCTCCTGCGATTTTTAAAACAGCATTCTGAATAGAATGCATCGCCAGAATCACTTTATCAATCCCTCTGGATTGGTTTACGGCACCCTGATACAGTATTATCTTAGGATCATTATTTGGAATTTCGGGTATAGAAAGGATTTTTCTTGGAATATTTCTTACCACCACAGCGTCTACCTTATACTTTTCATGGAACCATTCGGCATAACTCTGACTTTCCGTCATCATGAATTGTATTTTAGGAACCATATTCCCTTCCAGCAGTCTCCAGAATTTCTGTGAAAATCTATTTTGTACCGCCGGCATTTCCGTGAAAATCTCATGGCTGTCAAAAACCAGAGGAATATTCAGTTTTTTTGCGATCAGGTAATTGGGAAGAAGGGCATCAATATCGTTGGCGAGAAGAATCGTATTCTGATCTGCCTTTTTCTTTAGCTGCTTATACAATTTCCAGTTGAATTCAAAATAAGCCGTTTTTAAACTTGTTGATTTTAATTGTATCCGGGAAAAAGGATAAGGACGTTCCATCTTTTCATTCCCACCCCAGTCATTTCCTATAAGTTCCACAGGATATCCATTGTCAAAAAGGGTTTTACAGACTTTTTCTATTCTCTGATCTGTATAGAGGCTGCTAAAGGCAGAAACCAATATTTTCTTCTTCATTATTTTTTTCCGCCAAATATTAAATAATAGATCTGAATAAGGCAAATCAGCCCGTTCGGGATGATAACCGGCCAAAGTAAACCATTAAAAATACCATAAATGACAAAACAGATACAGCCTATCATATTGACAATTCTAATTTTTCTTACATCTTTCAGTATGAAACTCAATACAATGAAAACTGATGCAGAATATCCGATATAAGTAGTAATTTCGGGATTCATGAGGAAATTTTAAAGGATAACAAACTTAATCATTTTCAATAAGATAATAAAATTTTTTCTGCCATAAAGTCATTAATTGATTTTTGGTAAAATATTTGTAATTTAGATAATGAATAATTGGCACTGTTGCTATTATTCTAATGAGATATATTATGGATTATAAGTTTTCACAAGGTTTGAGCCAAGTGTTCAAACAAAGCAAAAGCGAAGCTAAACGGCTGAAAAGTGAATTTCTTAATACAGAACATCTACTTTTAGGTATTATAAAAACGGAAAACTCTGCAAAAGAAATCCTTCAAAACCTTAATGCGGATTTAACACAAATCAGAAGAAAAATTGAAACTTTAAATACAGCAAGTCTTAATCCTATTTCTGAGGAGGTTACTAATATTTCTTTCACCAAGATGGCAGATCATGCGATCAAACGTGCAGAGTTAGAATGCAGACAGTATAAAAGCAATGAAATTAATACCGTTCATCTGCTTTTAGGCATTCTTTACAAATATGAGGACCCTACTTCAAACATTTTAGGAGCTTATGACATCGACTATGAAGGAGTTTCAAAGGAATACCAGACGATGCTTAAAAATTCCGGACAGGCACCACAGATGAGTGCGTATGACGATGACGATGACCGCGAGGAATTTGAGCAGATGAGGAAGCCTTCAGGAAATTTAGGCTCTGCAAAAAGTAAAACCCCTACACTGGATAACTTTGGTAGAGACCTTACTTCTTTGGCAAGAGACGGAAAATTGGATCCTGTAATTGGTCGTGAAAAAGAAATTGAGCGTGTTTCTCAGATCTTATCGAGAAGAAAGAAGAACAACCCTCTTCTTATTGGTGAACCGGGAGTTGGTAAATCTGCAATCGCAGAAGGACTGGCTTTAAGAATTCAGCAGAAGAAAGTATCGAGAGTTCTTTACGGAAAACGCGTTATTACTTTGGATCTGGCGAGTTTAGTAGCCGGAACCAAATACCGTGGTCAGTTTGAAGAAAGAATGAAAGCGATTATGACAGAGCTGGAAAAGAACAGAGACGTGATCCTATTTATCGATGAGCTTCACACTATTGTAGGTGCAGGAAGTTCTACGGGAAGTCTGGATGCATCCAATATGTTCAAACCGGCTTTGGCAAGAGGCGAAATTCAATGCATCGGGGCAACCACGCTGGATGAGTACCGTCAGTATATTGAGAAAGATGGTGCTTTGGAGAGAAGATTCCAGAAAGTGATGGTGGAACCTACCAATATTGAGGAAACCATTCAGATTCTGAATCAGATTAAAGACAAGTACGAAGAACATCATAATGTAGTGTATACTCCGGAAGCCATTCTGGCGTGTGTCAATTTGACAGCGAGATATATTACAGACCGTTTCTTACCGGATAAAGCTATTGACGCATTGGATGAAGCTGGTTCACGTGTTTATATTAAAAACATGAAAGTTCCGACTGAAATCATTGATTTTGAAAAGAAAATCGAGGATATCAAAGAAATGAAGCAAAAAGCGGTTAAAGCTCAGGATTATCTTGAAGCAAGAAAGCTTAAAGATGAGGAGGAACGTCTGCAGATGGAACTGAATTCAGCTCAGGATAAGTGGGACAAAGATGTAAAAGAGAAAAAAGAAACCGTAACAGAAGAAAATGTAGCGGAAGTGGTTTCTATGATGAGTGGAGTTCCGGTAACGAAAGTGGGTAAGAACGAGCTTGACAAGTTAGCTCAGATGGATGACAAACTGAACGGAAAAGTGATTGGTCAGGAAGAAGCTGTGAAAAAAGTTGTTAAGGCCATTCAAAGAAACAGAGCTGGTCTTAAAGATCCGAACCGACCTATCGGTACGTTTATCTTCCTTGGAACAACAGGTGTTGGTAAAACTGAGCTTGCTAAAGTAATGGCAAGAGAGCTTTTCGAATCTGATGAATCTCTGATCCGAATTGACATGAGTGAATACATGGAAAAATTTGCGGTTTCAAGATTGGTTGGTGCGCCTCCGGGATACGTAGGATACGAAGAAGGTGGACAATTGACTGAAGCGGTAAGAAGAAAACCTTATGCTGTGATTCTTCTGGATGAGATTGAAAAAGCTCACCCTGATGTATTCAACATTCTTCTGCAAATTTTAGATGAAGGTCACGTTACGGACAGTTTAGGTAGAAAAATTGATTTTAGAAATACAATCATTATCCTTACTTCAAACATTGGAACAAGAGATCTTAAGGATTTCGGAGACGGTGTAGGATTCGGAACTTCAGCTAAGAAAACAGGTTCAGATACAAGAGCGAGAAGCACGATTGAAAATGCGCTTAAAAAAGCATTTGCCCCTGAATTCTTAAACAGAATTGATGACATTGTGATCTTCAACTCTCTGGTACAGGATGATATCAAGAAAATTATCGATATCGAACTGAACAAGCTTTATGGCAGACTTGAAAAATTAGGTTATAAAGTAGAGTTAACGGAGGATGCGAAAAACTTTATTTCTGAAAAAGGATGGGATAAAGATTTCGGAGCAAGACCGTTGAAACGAGCTATCCAGAAATATATTGAAGACTTATTGGCAGAAATGCTGGTGAACAAGCAATTAAACGAAGGAGAAACTGTAGTTCTAGACGTGAATGAAGCTAAAGACGGCCTGACCGGAAAAACTTCAAAACCGAAAAAGACCACTGAAAAGTCTTCTCAACCGTAAACAAATAATATCATCATAATGAAAAGCACCGGAATGTTCCGGTGCTTTTTTGTTTTCTTAGGTTTTGGCAAAAACCCGTTCCCATGTTTATTTTTTTTTATTTTAACCACGGA
The DNA here is from genome assembly GCF_000737715.1 of Chryseobacterium sp. JM1. Classification (GTDB taxonomy): domain Bacteria; phylum Bacteroidota; class Bacteroidia; order Flavobacteriales; family Weeksellaceae; genus Chryseobacterium. Next base: position 487,361 of record NZ_JPRN01000002.1, read on the forward strand.
TTTCACAGATTAACACAGATGATTATGGCTAACGAGCTATATTTCTCATAGAGATTTTTAATGTAAAATAATTAAAACAAATGTTCACATCAATAACACGCAAACATCTGTGCCCATCTGTGAGATCTGTGGTTAGAAAAATTAAAGATGTTTATGTTTTAATTTCTATCAAAAAGAAAAAATATGCGCAATTATCTGTACGAATCCGTGGGAAATAAAAATTAAAGACCTACCACAAAGCCTATGTTCGGGACAAGGCCGCTTGAGAATATACTTGAATTTTCTTTCCATAGAACGTTGTACATCAAACCAAGCTGCAAATAAGAATTGTTCCCGATTCGTTGCATATAACCGCCTCCAAGATACAAAGCATCTTCATCCGCATTTGCCTTAAAATCGTAAAATTTATCTTTATAATTGATGAAATAATGCTGGTAATTGGCGCTTACATAAAAAGTTCTTGCGATATAATAATTCAGAAAAGGACCGACTCCGAACATTGTAGAACTATATGAATTGGATTTCTGCCACGAAACACTTCCCAAAAGTCCGCCTTCAAGATCATCAGTAAGCCTGTATCCTACTCTTGGAGCGGCTGAAAGATTAAAATAACTATTGCTTCCGAAACCAACTCCAATTCCGCCTCCGAAAGTCCAACGGTTGTTATTTTCAGGAGAAGCTCCAGCTGCAACCTGCGAAAACATTGCTCCTGAAATCATTAAGAGTAGAGGAATAATAAACTTTTTCATATTAAATTGTTTTTATCGATGTTTAAAATTATACTTTTTTTCCGACTTTATTTAGTTGTATTTTTGCCGGGTCAAACTAAGAACTCCCGTTAAGAGTTTCGTAAAATTGAAATACAATGAAAGTAGTAGTAGGATTATCTGGAGGAGTAGATTCCAGTGTCACAGCGTATTTATTACAACAGCAAGGTCATGAAGTAGTGGCTTTGTTTATGAGAAACTGGAATGATGCTTCAGTAACGCTGGAGGATGAATGTCCATGGATTGAAGACAGTAACGATGCCCTGATGGTGGCTCAGAAATTAGGAATCCCTTTTCAGGTGATTGATATGAGTGAGCTTTACAAAGAGCGCATCGTAGATTATATGTTCGATGAATACCAGAAAGGAAGAACTCCGAATCCGGATGTTTTGTGTAACAGAGAAGTAAAATTTGATGTTTTTATGAAGACAGCAATGTCTTTAGGTGCTGATAAAGTGGCGACTGGGCATTATGCTCAGGTGAATTCCACTTTTGATGAAAACGGAAAAGAAATCTTCCATCTTCTAGCCGGAAAGGATAACAATAAAGATCAGTCTTATTTTCTGTGTCAGCTAAGCCAGGATCAGTTATCAAAAGCATTGTTCCCAATCGGTGAGCTGACAAAACCGGAAGTAAGAGAAATCGCTAAAGAAATCGGGCTTGTTACTGCAGATAAAAAAGATTCTCAGGGATTATGTTTTATCGGAAAAGTAAGTCTTCCTCAATTTTTACAACAGCAATTGGTTCCTAAAGAAGGAGAAATTGTAGAGATTTTCAAAGATTCACCATTATTTTCTGTAGAAAAACCTGAATTTTCTTCAAAAGAGGAAGAGCTGGAATTTTTAACCCAGAAAATTAATTATAAAAAAGCTGACGGTAAAGTAATCGGAAAGCACCAGGGCGCTCAGTTTTTTACGATCGGACAAAGTAAAGGACTAGGAATCGGCGGCCATAAAGAAAGCTGTTTTATCATCTCCAGAGACATGGAAAACAATATTATTTTTGTGGGTGAAGGTCATAGTTCTCCGGGACTGCACAAAAAGGCATTGAAAATTGATAATGCAGAAGTCCATTGGGTTCGTGAAGACATGAAACTGGAGAATGGAGCATCAATGGAAGTCATGGCAAGATTCAGATACAGACAGGCATTGCAGAAAGCGGTACTTTATCAGTTTGAAAATGCATTGTATGTTGAATTTGAAGAGCCACAGTCAGCAATTGCGGAAGGACAGTTCGCAGCATGGTACATCGGTGAAGAGCTTATTGGAAGCGGTGTTATTGCCTAATGAAAAAGTTTTTGAAAATTTTCTGTAACGAATTTTAAGTTGTTAGACTTACTCGGTAAATAACAATAAAAAATATCACTATGAAAACGACTTCAAAAAACCAGTATGCTTTTGTCAACCTGCTTTTAATCCCTATTGTAAGTGCCGTTTTTGGGTATAATCTTTATCAGATGATTGTACATACGGAAGCTTCAAATATTGCAGCCACCCTTATTCTGGCAGTGATCACTTCTGTGATGGTACGCAAATACGGTTACAAACCTACCAAGGAAAAACAAGATAATTAAATTATCTGATGATACTTATAAACCCCGAAGCATTATTGTTTCGGGTTTCTTTTTGATGGATGTATTGAATTTATTAATGTATCACGAGTTTTGTAGTTGTTTTTTTTAACCACGGATTTTCACAGATGTTTGCGTACATCATCCAGAATAAAAATTCTTGATTTTTTTTAAACTTATGTGATCTTTTTTCACAAAGTATTTCAACTTAAATGATACTTAAGTGTTAAAAGCTTTTGAAACTTTTGTGGTTAAAATTCCCACCAAATACGTGAATCTCATTGTCAGACATTTTTGCTTGATAAAAAGACCTTCACAGAGTCTGTTACTTCTTAATCTTATGCTTGAATTCAATGGATATAAAAATTATACTGATCATGATTTCCGCTACCAGGATACTGAATAAAATCCCCACCGGCCGGTCTAGGCTCAGTCCTCTGAATAATTTGACAACACCCAGAAGGAAAATAAAGATCATCAAGTAAAAAGAAACTTTTGAAAGACGCTCTCCGAAGGATCTTAAGGATAAAACTGAGAGATAAAATCCTATCGTCAGGGTGAAATAGAATTTTAAAAATTCCGGTCCTCTTACCATAATGGGATTCAGTGTATGACAGAATACTGCCAATCCCACAAAACTCACCCATATTGGTAGTGAATGAATGATTATCTTTTTCATAGCTTTATATTTTATTTAACCGCCACATCCGCCTCCGCAACCGCCACAGCCGCCTCCACAGCCTCCACTACAACCACTTCCTCCTCCATCGCCACCGCTACTACAGCTGGAACCTCCTCCATCACTACTTCCTCCAATGCTGCCATCATCTTTCTTTTTACCGTCGACATTTTCAATGTTGCTCTGGAACGAAGCAGCTGCACGAAAGAAGAGAAAAACAGCTATAATCGGTATTGCCACGACCGTTAATGATCCTAACACTTCTCCCAGGCACGAGGACAACATGAAAAGGGCACTCAATAACGGGATGATTCGTAATCTTTTCAGCCAGATTGTCCTGCTGCTAGTCTTTTCTTTCTCATACCAGATATCCCTCGGAGCTTCCTGCTGAAAGATGTTCTTATAGCTTTTCATGGTCTCTGAAAACCAGTTCCGGTGTTTGGCGTTTTCTTTAAAGCCTCCTTTTGAAGGATGATGATGGAGCTTTCTTTGTAAGATATTCGGGCAGAATTCTTCCCAATAGTTCTGTGTGTAAATCAGGTGCATATGCCACACTTTATCTACCGTTTCGCTTGGAGAAGCTCCATTGGGAAGGATGCAGCAGAGATAGACAAATTTTTTATACTCCTGAATCGCCTTTTGAGCAAAATCTAAGGTCCAGTGCTCTTCTTTGGCCAGTTTTTTCGAAAAAGGAAAATCCGCATCTGAAGCATCGAGTGAAAAACTCTGTATCCTGCTCCAAAGGGTTTCGTCTTTTAATAAGATTTTAGTTTCCATTGTGTTACCATTTATTTTTCTACTCAAATATCAATGGATTAAACAATATAAAAGTCTTTCACAAATCTTATTCGGATGTATAAAAATCTTATATTAGTCTTATAAAATTAAAATCAGATGAAAAAGGAAGATATTCAACATCTTGAGAAGTTAATGAATTTCCTGAGTCAGCATTTTTTGAAGAAAAACAGATGGGAAGATGTCACTAAGACAGAATGGTCCTACATCAGTGCAGAACTGAACGAACTGATTACGAATGATCACTCAGAAAGAGAAATTAAGAAAGAACCTGATCTTCTGGGCTCTAATTATCTTTATGAACATTTGATCATCAACAAATTAAAGAAATATCAACAGAATGAAAATGCTGTTTTAAGCAGACCGAATCTTGCTAAATTAAGCCAGATGGTCAAAGTTCTGGGGTATTCAAATTATATTGATTTTGTTAATTCAAACACGGAAGCATTTAATTTCAGTGATCTCAGGATCGATATGAATAATGTGAAGCAGAATACGGCCCTTTTAGACCGTTTGGTGGGATGCTGGTATTCGTATAACAGAAATCTTCCCGAGAATCCTTTACAGGCAAGAGATGAGCGTATATGGCGTTCTGCCATGGAGGTCTATAAATCCGAAACCACCGGTGAATATTTCATCGAGCGAAGCGGCGGCGATCATCATAAATATTTCGGAAAAGTGACGGCCTATTCCGATTACGTATTCATCATCATGAACAGTAATACGTTTATCCGTCAGCGACATTTTATCTCAAGGATAAAAGATATCAAGGAAAAGCTTAAAAATCCAGAATACAAGCTCCATGAGGTTCATTTTATAAGTACATGCATCAGTTTTAATCAGGAGCCAATTGCTCTGTTTGAAATATTTCAGAAAGCAGACCGGAAAACCTTTATTTCAGACTCTATCAGCTTCCCAATTGACAGTGATGAAATTCCTGCTTCTATTCTAAAACAGCTTGAAGACACTGAGTCTAACAGGATAGATTACAGGTAGGGCTTTGAGTTTGAGGGTTTGAGGGTTTTAGTGTGAGAGGGTTTGGGTTGTCTGATATCTGATGTCTCCTCCAAAAATTCACGATTCACTTGCGAAGCAAAATTCACCATTGACGTCTTCCTCTACCCCACCAGCCATTCCTTAAAATCCTTCACCCTATCGCGGCTTACAGTGATTTCTTCCTGTGGCTGAAATTCCATATCCACTTTATAGTATGGGGAAGTGTGGATGTTTTTTATATAATCTGAATTGATGATAACCTGTCTGTTGACCCGGAAAAATTTCTTTTCTTCCAGAATATCTTCCAGTTCATCAAGGGTAAAATCTGATGGATAAACACGTTCTTCCGTTTGAAGATAAACAATCTTATTTTCACTGAAAAAGCAGCTTATTTCCTGAGTCTGAACAATTTTCAGATTGTATCCGATTTTCACCAAAACTCTGGACAGTGTAGACTTTTCCTTTCGGATCAGCTGTTTGATGTCCTCAGAGCCTGTCGTATTATTGGCCGGAATAAAAGATTTGAACTTTTCCACCGCTCCGGAAAGATCTTCTTCCAGAATAGGTTTTAAAAGATAATCGATGCTGTTCAGCTTAAATGCTTTCAAAGTATATTGATCAAAAGCTGTCGTATAAATGATAAACCCTTTCGTGGGTACTTTTTCAAAAATATCGAAAGACAGGCCGTCTCCAAGAACAATGTCTGAAAAGATCAGCTGCGGATGCTCGTTTTCAGCAAACCAGGCAACTCCTTCCTCTACTGATTCTATTTTACCAACTATTTCTATTTCAGGAAAATTACTCAGCATTCTTTCCAGTTTCCTTGAAGCAGGTTTTTCGTCTTCGATAATGACAGTCTTGATCATTGAGTTCCAGTTTTTAGTTTAAATCGGGAATAAAATTAGATAAAAAATAAACAGTTTAAAAATCTATGCTCTTTTTGTTTTTCTTCATCTCTTTTTCTATAATCCCTTTTTCCCATTCTGAATCCAGAAGGAATAATTTTACTGCTTTTATGGTTAAGAAAATTCCCCAGATGACCAGAATAACAGATCCATCAAATAAAGAAAAATCGAATTTCCCGTTTTCAAAAATATCATCAAAGAAGATAATTCCGGCTACTATTCCAAACCAGAGAAGGCTTTTGTAAAATTTCTTCAGTTGAGTCACTCTTTCGTATGCGCTATCGTAATCCATGATCGTTAAAGTTTTTATGGTTAATTATAATGTTTTTATGTTTCTCGAGTCCTGATCCATCAGTTCCTTGATCTTTTTTTCCTCCCATTCTTTTCCTATCCCGAAGACACTCACAGCGTGTGCTACGATTCCGACTCCCCATCCAAGCATCGGCCAGTAAAACCATAAATGACCGGGAGAGGTAAGAAGATTCAGTGCCAGTAAGAATGGAATAACAAGACAGTAGGAAGTCAAGTTTCCGTAGAATCCTTTCAGTTCTTTTACTCTTCTTGCTGCTTTTTTGTAAGCCTGCGTTTCTTTTGTGTATCCTAATGTTTCCATAATTTTTATTGTTAAAAGGTGAGTTTGTTTTTTTGTTGAATCAAAGGTAGGTCAGAAATGGGGCTTCAATCAACTTTATATGACTGAGTGGTAGATTATGCTTTCTGAATCGTAAAAAGATCGTTTTACTTGTTTTTGGATAAGCGCTAAGGTGCACGGTTTTCCTAAATTGAGAATATGTAAGGCGCTAGAAAATCAAAGATTTTCAGCTAGTTATTGATATCAATAAGTTGGAATTTTGTTTTTATAATCTCTCGCAGATTTTGCTAATTGAGCAGATACTTATTTCGAGTAAATATAGATCAGTAGATAAAAGGAATCAGTTTTTTAGTCTTCTTACGATATTGTATATATTCTTCTCCGAACTGTTCTACAAGAGCCTGTTCTTCGATTTTGATCCGGTAAGCGAATGCGATAAATGGTGGCAGAAAAGCCAAAACTATTGAAAGCCAGTTATTCAGATACAATCCTAATCCTAAGGAAGTTAACAGTGAAAATGCATACGAAGGATGTCTCAGGTATTTATAAAACCCTTCTTTTTTAATCTGATGATCTTCTCTTATCGTTACATCTACCGTAAAGTATTTCCCTAAAGATCTGATAATGACAAATCTGAATATAATTCCGATCAGGATCAATGCTTCACCCACATACAAAATCCAGACTCCTTCCGTGATTGGAAACCTTGTCATATACGAAGCGGCTACTGAAGTGGCTATCGAAAACGGAATCGCCATCCACAAGATGTTCAGTGTAGATTTATCTTTGTCTTTCTTGTCCTCTTTCCCTGATTTCAGCATGTTTTTATAGAGGAACTCCGTGATAAACCAGGCGGCCATCGAAATGGAAAATAAGATTTGTAGAGGATGCATATCTGTATTGTTAAGGTTTAGGTTAAGGTTTAGGCTAATGCATTTGTTTTTATAATGATTTCAGAATATCTCAAGTATCAATCGCAGCACTTAAGGATGTTGCGGGATGCGGGGTTCGGGGTTCTAATCAGGAACAGCGTTTTACACGGATATACTGGATTAACTTCAAAACTGGAGAGCTTTTTATACGCAAAGTTTTATTCTAAGACCGTATAGTTTTGAGGGTTGCAAAGCATAGAATCAATCAAAAATTGATTCGAATAAGCGGGCGTTATTATATCCGTCAGCTTCATCATCGACACAGTCGAACTCTTTGCCTTCCTCAAAATCATGCGCTTCCTAAATCAATCTTTGCGTTGAAAAACTTGATCTCTTATCCTGTTTTGGATCTCTTACCCTGAAACGAGTAACTCATAACTTAAAACTCATAACCAACAAGGTTAAAATTCAGTTTGATTTTAGCTCAATCATTCATCACGATTTACTTTTTCTTTTTCTCCATCAGTTTCCTGATCTGCTTTTCCTCCCAGTCTCTTATAAAGCCAATATTGGGCAGATAAACCGCTATAGCATGAGCTACCAGACCAATTCCCCAGAAGGTCGCCGTAAAGAAGTTTTTGAACTGAAAATAGCTCTCTCCAGGCTCTAAATGCTTAATATTATACACCACAATCATGGCATTCACCGCAATATAGGCGAATAAGTGCCCGTAAAATCCTCTTAATCGCTCAACCTGCCTTCTGGCTTGCTCATAGCGGACGTTTTCTTCATCATAGGTTTCCATTATTTCTATTTTTTTGTTTGTTCATGATTTCGCGGATCTTCTTCTCTTTCCAGGATTCTCCGACTCCAAAAACCTGGAATGCATGAGAAACGACCCCCACTCCCCAACCTAACATGGGAAAGTAAAACCAAAGACTATTAGGAGAAGTAATAAGGTTGATGATCATCAGAAAAGGGATGATGGTACAGTAGGAAATCAGGTTACCGTAGAAGCCTTTTAATTCCTTTACCCGCTTCTTTGCTTTCTCGTAAGATCCGTTATCATCTTCAGGTTTTACGCTGATTGTGTTGGGCTTATTGGAAAGTATCGGAACTTTTACTTTAAAATAATCCGTCGATTTTTCAATAAAAACATTCTTCTTCGTAAGCAGGGCATAACGCTGAACAATATTAGCAAGTCCTATTCCGGCACTTTCTTTCATCTGTTCTCTGGCCTGAAGATTATTTTCAATGCAGAGCGTATCATTTTCCGAGAATATTTTAATGACTAAAGGTTTTGAAGATGTTGCAAAATTATGTTTGATACAGTTTTCCAGCAAAAGCTGAAGTGAAAGCGGGACTACATATCTCCGGTATTCCTCTTTTTTAATATCGAAAATAAAATCCACGCTGTCTTCAAATCTGGTTTTTAAAAGTTCACAGTAGGTTTTCGCAAATTCAATCTCATCTTCCACCGTCACCAGCTCTTTATCTTTCTGTTCAAGTACATACCGGTAAATCTTTGACATTGAAGCGGTAAACTTCTGCGCCTGATTCGGGTTTTCATCGATCAGAGCGCTCAATACATTTAAAGAATTAAAGAGAAAATGCGGATCCAGCTGGTTTTTCAGACTTTCAAACTGTGCGTTGGCCGACTTGGCAATCAGCTTCTGTTCCACCACTTCTTTTCTGGAGGTCTTCTTCATTTCTTCCATAAAACTTTTGGCATGGAGAAAAGCTGAAATCAGAAGCGCGATATTGATCATGAACCAATTGGTCGTTGCATATTCTTTGGAGAAAAAAGCTTCTGTGGTGGCTACTTTCTGGATCTGTACGTAGTTGATATAATTACAGAAATAGACCAGAATAAAATTCCCGATGATGATGGAAACAACACTTAATACGGTTCTTATCCCAGTAGTTTCAGACCACGGAAATTTCTTATTGAGAAAGTCGTTGATAAAAGCATTTCCAAATCCAAGAATAAAGGAATACATCGTAGAGATCAACAGGGTGATCAAAAAATTGTGAATGTTCTTCTCCTTCGTAAAAAACAAGAAGAAAAATAGCGCTGTTCCCAGCGAGACCCAAAATAATATGATAATTCCTTTACGTTTCATGAGCAGTTTTCCTGGTTCAAAATTAGTCTTTAATAAAGGTATCAAAAATTATTATTTACCGAAGGGCAGATTTTCCTATCCGAATGGAATAAAAAAAGCCTTCCGTGTCAGGAAGGCTTGAATTCGTTGTTATTTCGCCGGCATACTCAGAAAATATTCCGCTTCTGTTTTGCCCCAGTTCGGATCTAAGCTTGTTTTTGGTTTGTAGGCATTAAATTTTGCCAGTGCCTCTTTGAACATTTCCAGACCTTTGGTTTTGCTTCCTCCATACTGCTCAGGCGTAAAATACACGTCTTCTGCTTTGATAAGCGCAACTCTCGGGTTTGAAGGATCCAGTTTTTCTGCGATCCCCATTTCCTCAGTGGCCTTCGCTCCGTCTGTCATATAACGCTGTGCCGGATTAACCATCATTCTTAAAGATGCAGCCATTTTTCTCAGCAAATGGATCTCTGCATTGTCTGCTCCTGCAAGGTTTTGTGCCATCGCCAGATACTTGTCTGCCTCTCCGGCTGTTTCATCCAGACTTTGCATATTCCCGTTTCTCATCATCAGTCTTCCTTTTTGAATCTGGGAAAATGCTGCGTAATAAGGAGGAAGCCATTTCGAGCTTTCCTTGCTTCCGATCCTCTGGAAATCATTGGCCAATGTCTGGAACTCTTCCGGCGTTTTACAGGTCTCTGTTTTCGCGATCTTTTCAGTCATTATTTTTTCGTAATCTGCCTGTGCAAAAGCTGTTAAACTCATAAAAGCTAAAGCAAAGCTTAATAGGTATTTTTTCATTTTATCAATTTTTTTTAAGTGAGTTAATTGTCTATCCGAAGTTATGTATTTTGCAACGATTGTGATATCTGTCGCGGTTATTTTTATAAATTATTGTTAATGGCATCTTGGGTTCTGTCTACTCCAAAACTGATGAAAGCGCCTATAAACACAAAGGTATTGACCGGTGGAACTACCGATGAGCTTCTGGATCCGTCAAGGGAGAAATTATATCCATAAACGTTTTTAGATCCTAAAACATTCGAAACACTCAATACAAATACGGTAAATGCCTTGGCGTCTTTCTTCCCTAAATTCGGAAGGTAATTGAAGCTGATATTTAAGGCGTTGTAGTCTTTCAGTTTTCCTTCATTTCTGATGTAATTAACTACATTACTGTTTTCTGTTTTCGTTGCAATATCATAATAAGGTCGCCCTTTCGCATAGGTATAGGATAAATTCACGCCTAGTTTCCATTCCGGGATAAATCTTTTAGCTACCGCAGAAAGCGTATGTGCGGAGGCAAAATTTGGCTTTAAACTCATCGGATAATTGATGAAATCTCTCTGAGAATCGAGGAAAGAGTAGCTCAGCCAGTAATCGATGTTCTTGAAAGTCTTTTTATCTCTCCAGAAAAGCTCCAGCCCTTTTGCATAGCCGTAACCATTATTATTCAAAGCAGTCTGTACCTGTTGATTCTGCTCATTGTTTGGGGTAATATTGAATGTTTTGATCAACTGGTCATACTTCTTATAAAACGCTTCAAAACGCAGGCTTCTTCCCTCTGATGCTCTCTGAACCTGGAAAATATAATGCTGTGATTTCTGAAAATCCAGATCTGAAGGTCCGTTGATGTATCTGCTTTCAGGATTCTGATAAAACAATCCGTAGGCAAAGGAAGTTGTCCAGTCTTTGGCCAGACGGTAAGCCAGTGCAAAACGGGGTGCAAAATTGGTTTTTCCTAAAAAGGAAGAGTTTTCTGCCCTTACTCCTATTTTCGCTGATAATGCATTACTGAACCCAAGATCCGTTTCCGCGAAAACGGCAGAGATCAGGTCTGTATAATGTTTCTGCACATAACCAAAATTGAGTTTTTCATCTGTATTATTTAATTCAAAACCCGCTCTTACCGCACTTATTTTATTGATTTTTCTTTCAACAACCGCTTTAAAATTAAGGTAATTTCCATTGGTTAAAAGCTTTGATGGATCTGATTCCAAATTATTGGTTTCTGTAGAAAAATTAAGATCAGATCTGTTGTAGGAGTAAGAAGTGGCAGCATTCAGGAGGTATTTTCCGAATTTCTGTTTAAAAGATAGATTGTGATAGGTATTATTTCCCTTCAGTCTTACGAGGGCAAAATCATATCCAGGTTCTAAACTCTCTGTTTTCACTCCCATTTTATTGGAATCGTACATTCCGTAGTACTTCAGAAAACCGCCTGATTTTGTTTTGATTCTGAAATTAAAATCACCATTTAAACCCTGGGGAGCATCAATAAAATCTGTATTAAAATTAAAAACGTTCTGCATAAGACTCAGGAGTGAGTATCCCAAAGTAGCTCCAAAAGAATGGGTTTTATTTTCCCCCAGTTTCTGAAATCCTGCACTCAAAAATATGGGTGAAATTCCAAAATCTAAAGAACTCTGATCCGGAAGATCCACACTTTCCAGCATCAGTGCCCCGGAAAGGGCCTGTCCGTATAAAGCAGAATAACCGCCGCTTGAAAAGATATTTCCTTTAAACAGAGAAGTATTGAAACGGTCTCTTCCTGCAATTCCCGGAACTGAGTTTGAGAAATAATTATTGATCAAACTTCCATCCATAAAGATCTTGGATTCTGTTCCCGTACCACCTCTGATGAAAAGGCCTTCCGACTCGCCCACTTTCTGAACACCGGGAAGATAGTTTAAAGCCGAAGAAATCTGCCCATCTGCACCTGCTGTAGTATAGATGTCAATAGGTGTCAAAAGTGCCGTTGCTCTCTTTTTATCACTGGCTTCGATAGAACCCGCGGAAACTACCACTGCATCGATCTCGCTGATCTCCTCCTTAAGCTCTGCATTGACAGAAACATCCTGATTCTCAATAACAATCGCTTTTTCTATATTCTGATACTTCGGATGGGTAAATGTCAGGATATGATTTCCCTTTTCCGAGGTTTCAAAGGAGAAATTACCTTGTGCATCCGTGGTCGCACCATCATAGGTGTCTTTTAAGGTGACATTAATTTCATTGACTCCTTTATTTTTAAAAGTAACTTTTCCTGAGATCCTGACCTGTGCATATCCTGCGACAAAAGACAGAAAGGCGATCAGTAATAAAAGTTTTGTTCCCTGTGTTTTCATGGTTTTTATTTTCGGCTCAAAAATAATACGGAATATGCCTTCCTTTAAAATTAATTTTACTGAAAGGCATACTTTGACTACTGAATGGGAAATTAGTGAATCGGGATACAGAAATCCACGATCATCTTACCCTCCGGATGTTCTTTAAAGTTCGAATGGTAGATCTCGAACGGAAACGCTTTTCTCATGGAATAATGGTGTTCATTCATCCATAAAAACAGGGATACCCAGCACTGTTCAAAGTCCTGAAGGGTCACTTCCCCGCTTCCTACGATAAATTTGCCCGCATCAATCGTTTCTGAAAAAACTAATCCATCTTGTCCATCCAGCTTTTCATCCAGAAGCATACATGCATGAATTCGGACCTTATCCGGCGGAGTCACTTTGAAACTGTCATGATAAACGGAGATCATTTTGACATTTTCGCGGGGGAACAACTGTTTCTTTTTTGCCCATTCAATGAGAACATTATAGGAAGGTTCCACATTGGCAATCCCTAAGCTCATTACTGCAGCCAGATTCATTTCCGGCATTTCTTTTACTTCAATTTTTAAATTCATTTTTGTCCAGTTTAACAGGTTTTCTACATGGCAAATGTACAGGCTGAAAACGGCATCGGTTTGTCCGTTCTTGCTCTGTATTTGTAAAATCTTGTGAAAAGTTTCCGGAGCAGAATTTCTGAAGACTGAAGGTGCTATTCCATAATATTTCTTAAATGTTTTGCTGAAAACGGAGTGATTGGAGAATCCAAGATCCAGATAAATTTCTTTGATCTCCATTTCTTTCTTTACAGCCAGGTAAAAGGCGCTTTTTTCAATTTTCTTCCTGATGATATAGTTCTGGAGGGTTTCACCGGTAATGAGCTTAAATATCCTGTGAAAATGGAAGGGAGAATACATTGCTACTTCTGCAATATTTTCCAGAGAAAGATCAGCATCCAGATGATTATCAATGTATCTGATGGCTTTTATGATTCTTTTTTTATGTTCTTCCATGGTTAATGAATGTGGATCGGTAAAGGTATCAAGATACGCTGTATTTCAGTTGTCATATATTGCTGTTTTCGAAAAAAGGATTGAAATCATAAAGCCTTTCGGAAAATGTTTTATAAATTTAACGGTATAATCACTTTAAATCATTTAAAAATGAAAGTACAAACAATAGCATTACTGGCAGGGTGTGCATTTTTAGCGGCTTCATGCTGCACAACAAAAACGTACGCCGTTAACGCTAAGAGCGGAACACAAACTGGCGGAACGGCAAAGTTCACCCAGAAAGGAGACGAGGTTGTTATGAAGCTTGAAGTAACAAATCTTACTCCTGGTATTCATGCAGTACATATCCACGAAAAAGGCGACTGTTCTGCAGCCGATGGGACTTCTACAGGAGGCCACTGGAACCCGGCTAAAGACGATCACGGAAAATGGGGCGCCGAACATTTCCACATGGGAGATATCGGAAATCTAACCGCTGACCAAACCGGAAAAGCCGTTCTGACTTTCAAAACGACTAAATGGTGTCTGAGTTGTACAGATGAATCTAAAAACATCATGGGAAAAGGGCTTATCGTACATGCTGCTGCGGATGATTTCCATACTCAGCCTACAGGAAATGCAGGCGGAAGAGTGGGATGTGTAGAAATTAAGTAATTCTCTATTGCAATATAAAAATGGCGCTGATCTTCGATCAGCGCCATTTTTGTTTTATGATTTAGTTCCCATATCGGAAACGATATTCATAGCTTCCTGCAGATATGGATCTTTCTTAAGATTCTTGATCCACATTTCAGATTTCTTTTTGAAAGCTTCGTCTTTTTTCTCTCTTTCAATTTCGTTTGGATACATCATGAACTTAAGACCGTTCTCAAACTTGCTTAAAGCTTTGAATTTCTCGATCTGAGCTTTTCTCTGCTTCATCAGTTCATTGAACTTATTGATATTAAGGGTGATGTTTTCTTCTTTATCCAATTTTTCTCTCCACTGAGCAGATTCAAGCAATAGCTGATAATTGTTGTTTTTAGCCATTCTGTCTGCACTTGCTTTTTCAAGAGCCTGAATATTGAAATAATTCAGTTTCTGGAATTTCGTTCCAGGAATCTTATCCCAAGCCAAAGCATAATCATCATAACGCTCTCCTACTTCTGCATAGGTAAAGAAGTCTTTCATCTGAATATCAGAAACGATTCCTTTTCTCTGCGTAGATTCTCCCGTAATTCTGTAGAACTTCTGGATCGTCAGTTTTAAAGATCCGAAATCATCTTCCGTATTTAAGAATCTGTTCAGGTCTACAAAAGTCTGAACCGTTCCTTTTCCGAAAGACTGCGGAGAACCAATGATCATTGCTCTTCCGTAATCCTGCATTACACCGGCAAGGATCTCCGAAGCTGAAGCTGAAAGCTCGTTCTGCATGATCACTAGTGGTCCGGTCCAAATCGGAGTTTCATTTTTGTTTTTTAAGGTCTGGATCTTTCCGTTTCCGTCTTTCACCTGAACATAAGGGCCTGCTTCCATGAAAAGTCCCATGATATCCCCTACTTCAGTTAATGATCCTCCACCATTATTTCTAAGGTCAAGAACAATTCCTTCAATGTTTTGTTCTTTAAGTTTAATGATCTCATTTTTGATGTCATCAGAAGCATTTCTTCCTTTAGCATCCTCAAAATCAGCATTAAAGCTTGGAAGGTTGATAAATCCGTATTTCTTTCCGTTTGGAGAATTCACCACGATACTTCTTGCAAAAGTGTCTTCAATAGCTACTTCCTCACGGATCATCGTTACATCTTTAATGGTTCCGTCTTTTTTCTGAACCGTCAGTGTTACCGGTGTTCCTTTCTCTCCTCTGATCAGTCTTACAGCTTCATCAGAAAGCATTCCTACCACATTTACAGCATCTTCTTTCGGCTTAGATTTCACTTTTAAGATCTTATCTCCTTCTGAAAGCTGTTTAGACTTCCACGCCGGCGCACCAATCGTTAAAGCTCCTAAGAACAGATTTCCTTTTTTCTCCTGAATAAGCGCTCCGATACCAATCACTTTTCCGGTGAACTGAGTATCAAAATCTTCCTTATCTTTTGGAGAATAATAGTTGGTGTGCGGATCGAATACTTCGGTATATGCATTCATATACACGGTAAACCAATCCATTTTCTTTCTCTTTTTGAATCTTGTAAATGTATCCTTTACAAGGTCTTTCACTTCATCCGTTGCTTTTTTGATCTTCTGGTCCTGGTTTAACGGCTGATATTTGATCGTATCTTTCAAATTATATTTCTGAACAGAATCTTTCTTCTCTTTCTGAGCTTCCTCTTTGCTGTTCATAGACTCAATCTCCTGAAGAATATTGTATTTGATATACTTTCTCCACTCATTATACTGTTCCTGCTTGTTAGCCGGTACTTTTTTAAGCTTCGGCTCCAGCGTCAGTGATTCATCTTCCTGAAGATTAATAGGCTTGCTGAAGATATCCTGAGTGATCTTATCGATCTCGTCTACTCTCTGGTACAATCTGTCGATCGTAAGTTTGTAGAACGTCAGATCACCCTGGCTGATATAGTCATCAAGCTTTGTTTCATGCTTGTTGAATTCATCCATGTCCGACTGCAGGAAATATCTTTTTGCAGGATCTACCAGTTCGAAATAATGTTTATAAACGTCCTTGGAATAGGCATCATTGATGGGTTTCGGGCTGTAATGTAAATAAGAAAGTGTATTCTTTACGCTCACCATGATCGTCTGCATCTTTTCGTCGTCGTTCTTTGGCGAGTTGAAACAAAACATTAGACTTGTCAATGGAATTAGGAGTAAAAATTTATTCAGTTTGAAATTTTTCCACATAAACTGTCTTTATTTATTGATTTTTTTTAAAATATATACTACAATTAGTAGCAGCAATTAATTCGCTGTTACAAACTATCAAATTTAATACCTTATTTACAATTATCAGATAGTTTTAAATGTTTTTTACTAAAAGCATTATAGCCTATTTCTTACCTATTCTCTTACATTAAATTAAACCATTAATAATCAGAATATTAAAATGAATTTTTAAGATATTTATTCTGTGCAGATAAAATGGTTTCTATCTTACATTTTTCCACCACTGTTTAAAGATCTGTTTGCTGTCGTTCAGATCTACCAATTCACCAATCATTGGTGTCGCCAGCCTGTAATTCTTATTTTGTGAATATTTTGTGATCTCATTCAATGGCTCATTCCAGGGATGTTTTGCCAGTGTGAATTTCGAATGATGAACCGGAATCATGTTTTTCGCATTCAATTCGGAAGTTGCCTGTGCTACTTCCTGCGGCAGCTCATGAACCGACTGCCAGGCTTTATTATACTGACCACATTCCATAACGGCCCAATCAATCTGAGGATGTTTTTTAGCAATATCTTTAAAACGACTGCTATATCCACCATCACCACTGTAATAAATATTCATAGCAGGTGACTCTATAAAAAACGAAAGCCACAAAGCCTGAGAACTTTTAAATCCTCTACCTCCATCGTGATGGGTATTCTCTGCAAAAATGGTAAATCCGGGCTTCACCTCTACACGATCTCCCCAGTCCTTTTCTACAATCTGCTGTGCTGTGTAGCCCCATCTTTCATAATGTGCCCCAGCTCCTAAACCACAAATTACATGCTTTACTTTTGGCTGCAATGCTTTGACCGTTTCATAGTCCAAATGGTCATAATGGTCGTGAGAAAGAAGCATATAATCAATCTCAGGCATATCATTAACGGAATAAATATCGCTTCCTTCATAGGCATCAGGCTTTCCGGGAAGTGGTGTCATTTTTCCACTGAAGACAGGATCCACCAAAATTTTAACGTCATCTACCTGCAAAAAGAAGGACGAATGCCCAAACCAAACGATGACATTGCGGTCTGCGGGAAGTGTTTTAAGATTTGTTTTTATAGAAGGTAATACGTCGATGGGTTCAGTATGCGGATACTTTTTAGTGAGTGCTTTCCAGATTTCCCCGGTAAAGCTATACCCTTCCGACAGAGTGGGTTTTTCTATCAGGTTTCTGAATTTACCGTCTTTATAATGAGGAGATTTCTTCATCAGTTCCAGCCTTTTTCCTTCCGGAAGAGCTCCGAATTGTGGCTGTTTCATATAAAAATAGGTTGCAATGCCCAAAACAACAATCACGCACAAAAGAAAGATCAGTGTACGTCTAAGCATTCTTAAAAATCTCTTCATTGGGTAAAAGTTTCACTGTTTTTTATGTCCAATATGTTCATGTTCTAAAATTTGATAAAGCAAATTTCGGTAATGTAATATAATCATACTTTGCTGAAAAGTTCGATTTTGTTTGTTGAAAGGCTCAATATTGAGAATAATTTTGGTCAATTTCAAGACCCTTTCCTGCTAAAGCTTTGATATCCTATTAAATTCCGTTGAAAGCTACACAATCATCCGAATCATAGCATTTTAATATTTTAATCCTATCTCTTAAACCCAAACTTATATTTTTTGAATTGCCTTTATCTTCAAAAGTTTTTAGCTAAATTTGAAGAGTGAGAACTTTTTTCTGATGTCTAAAATGACAAAAGAGCAGTTTTCAAACAGGCAATTAATGCCTTATACCTTCTTAAATTAAACTGATTTTATGGAAAGACCGCTTATTCTGGTTACTAATGATGATGGAATCACCGCACCTGGTATCAGAAACCTTATACAATTTATGAACGAAATCGGAGATGTTATTGTGGTAGCACCCAACTCTCCCCAAAGTGGAAAAGGCCACGCCATTACCATTAATTCTACCTTAAGCTTCGAAGAAGTAACACTTGACGGACCGCAGACTGATTTTTCATGCAGCGGAACACCCGTAGACTGCGTAAAAATGGCTCTTGACAAAATTCTGACAAGAAGACCGGATATCGTGGTTTCAGGAATCAATCATGGCGCCAATTCTTCAATCAATGTGATCTATTCCGGAACGATGTCTGCAGCTGTAGAAGCGGGTGTGGAAGGAATTCCTGCGATTGGATTTTCACTGATGGATTTCAGTTGGGAAGCTGATTTTACCCAAGCCAAAGAATATATCCAGAATATCGTAAAAAGAACCTTGGAAAACCCAATGCCTAAAGGAATTGTACTGAATGTGAATATTCCAAAACTGACCGCCGGAGAAATCAAAGGGGTAAAAGTTTGCAAGCAGGCTAATGCAAAATGGGAAGAAAGCTTTGACGAAAGGGTGAATCCTCACGGAAAGAAATATTACTGGCTAACCGGCTATTTCAACAATATGGACGAGTCGGAAGATGCTGATGAAACGGCATTGGCGAACGGGTATATTTCAATCGTTCCTGTGAAGTTCGATCTTACAGCTTATGAATACATGAAGACGCTGGAGGAAGTAATGAATTTTGACTGATGTACTCAAAGTTAGACAATCCTGTTTACCATTCACTTAATGAATATCATGAAAAGTTCTGCTTTAATTTTGGGGACACGAAATTTTATAATCCCGAAGTAGCCTCCTTTGGTGGTGCAGCAGAGCTTTCAAGAGAAAAAGACATCACAGAATATGCAAAAATCTGTGATGATTTTCTGATTTTCGGAGCGAAACCTGACCTGGGAAATTTTAAAACAGAGCTGTCAAGACTTGTCTGTGATCAGTATGTTCTGGAAAACCCTATTCAGCGTGATCTGACTGAAGAAATTATTGAGCTGAAAGAAGAAAACCATGAAGAGCTTCTGGCATTTGTGATGAAGTTCTATCCTTATTATTTTAAAGCAAGGACGCCTGAACTCGGTCGCTATTTCGGCATTTTTAAGGATCATAAACTTGTTGCCGTTACAGGGGAAAGAATGCAGATGAATGATATGACAGAGGTAAGCGCAGTGATCACAGATACGGATTATCTGGGAAAAGGTTTGGCTAAACAATTGGTGACTTTTGTTTCCGGAAAAATATTTGAAGACGGAAAAACACCTTTCCTGCATGTCGCGGAAAGAAATACAGGCGCGAAAAGACTGTATGAAAAGCTCGGTTTTATGCATCGGGGAACTATAAACTTATGGGGAGTGAAAAGATGATTTTCCGCCCTTTTTTATTTTGTTTTTTTAACCACTGATTCTTCATTATTAACCACGGATTACACGGATTTGCACAGATGATTGCGTTGATAATTTTATTTAATTTCACGCCAAGTTCTGTGAAAAATGCTTTTGAGTTGTAGGAGGCAAAGAGTTCGACTTCGTCGCTGATGAAGCTACCGGATATAGTGTCTGTTTAATCGAATCAATTTCATTGATTCCTTCCTAGTTTTCCTTTTACTGGAAAGCATTAAAATTAAACCTTTGCGTAAAAAAAGAAGAATTACCCTTTTTCATAGGTAGCCCATAACGCACAAATTCAAAAACGCTCTGACTCTCAAACCCGTTTCACAGGTTAAAAAATCCATAAAACCGTCTCTTTTCAATTTTCCCTTAAAAGTTTTCCCTACATTTATTCTTATTAATTTTTTCCAGATTATGAGAATAGAATATGATATAAAGCTTGGATTCAAGGATGTAATGTTCCGTCCCAAACGTTCTACATTAAAATCCCGTTCAGAAGTGAATCTTGAAAGAGAATTTACATTCAAGCATACTAAAAAGAAATGGAGAGGTGTTCCTCTGATCGCAGCCAATATGGATACGGTAGGAACTTTTGAAATGGCAGTAGAACTGGCCAAAGACAAGATTATTACGGCCGTTCATAAGCATTATACTCCCGAAGAATGGAGCCTGTTTCTGGACAGCCAGCCGGAAAGCATTCATCAATATATTGCCTTAAGTACCGGAACCGGAAAAGCGGATGAGGAAAAACTCAGACTGATTCTCGAAAAGCACCCAAAAATCGAGTTTCTGTGCATTGATGTAGCCAATGGCTATTCTGAGCATTTCGTTGGATTTGTGAAGAAGGCAAGGGCTAATTTCCCTGATAAAATCATCATCGCAGGAAATGTAGTGACCGGGGAAATGGTGGAAGAACTTCTTCTTGTAGGAGCAGATATCATCAAAGTAGGTATCGGGCCTGGTTCGGTGTGTACAACGAGAGTCAAGACTGGCGTAGGTTATCCTCAGCTTTCTGCCATTATTGAGTGTTCTGATGCTGCCCACGGCCTTGGAGGACACATTATTGCTGACGGAGGCTGCAAGGTGCCGGGAGATGTGGCTAAAGCTTTTGGTGGAGGCGCAGATTTCGTAATGTTAGGTGGCATGTTTGCCGGTCATGATGAAAGCGGCGGTGAAATCATTGAAGAGAACGGAAAAAAATACCGTTTATTTTATGGAATGAGTTCCAAAACGGCTATGGATAAACATTCAGGAGGCGTAGCAGAATACCGTGCCTCGGAAGGAAAAACAGTAAAAGCGGTTTATAAAGGTCCTGTTTCGGAGACCGTAAAAGATATTTTGGGCGGTGTACGTTCTACCTGTACCTATGTGGGAGCTTCCCAACTTAAAGAATTGTCTAAGAGAACTACTTTTATAAGGGTTCAGGAGCAGGAAAACCAGGTTTTTAAGGATTAAAAAAATCTCACGCAGATTTAGCAGATTCAACAGATTTTTAATTCAATTACATAATAAAATAGGCTGTACATGATTTGTACAGCCTGTTATTTTTTTATGATTAAGTCAGCATTCCGCCGTCTACGTTCAGGGTTTGTCCTGTAATATAAGAAGACATTTCGCTTCCCAGGAAGATACAAGCATTGGCAACATCTTTTGTCTGTCCTGCTCTCTTCATCGGAATTCTGTCTCTCCAGGCCTGAAGGGTTTTCTCATCCAGATCTGCAGTCATTTCAGTTTCAGTGAATCCTGGAGCCACAGCGTTACATCTGATACTTCTTGATCCTAATTCCAGTGCAATAGATTTAGTAAATCCGATTACTCCGGCTTTAGAAGCTGCATAGTTGGACTGTCCCGGATTTCCGCTGATCCCAACTACAGAAGTCATATTGATAATAGATCCTGATTTAGCCTTCATCATCGGCTTGATTACCGCTTTTGTAAGGTTAAATACTGAATCCAAATTGATTCTCATTACCTGATCCCAGTCATCTTTAGACATTCTCAACAACAGGTTATCTCTTGTGATTCCGGCATTGTTGATCAGAATATCGATCTTTCCGAACTCTTCCATTACATCATCGATTAACTTTTGAGCTGCATCATAATCTGATGCGTCAGACTGATATCCTTTGATCTTCGTTACAGAACTTAAAGCTGCCTCTAATGCTTGAGCTTTATCTACAGAGCCGGCATAGGTAAATGCCACCTGTGCGCCCTGTTCAGCATACATTTCAGCAATTTTCTTTCCGATTCCTCTTGTAGCTCCGGTGATTAGTGCTACTTTTCCTTCTAATAGTTTCATCATATCTCTTGATAATTATATTCTTAGTAAATACTTCCGTTTTTGATAAAACGGCAATATAGTATATTTAATTTTATACGAATTAAACAGTCCGCAAAGATATTATAAATTGTTATTCAATGCATTCCAAATCATCAAATTACTTAAAATTTTTCGCTGTTTTTTATCATATTCTAAAGACGGCTGCCGCTGTTTTTAAACCTTGTAAAATAAAGAATATCCGTTTTCTTATCTTTATCCAGCCTCAAAACTTCCTTCTGCCAATAATATTTATCATAAATAATATCTTTCAATGGCTCGTTTTGAAAGTTCACAACTCCATATTTATCCTGCTTCTTCACCACAATCTCATTCTCAGAATTTTCAAATGCAATAATGTCATCGTAGATAAAAGGAACGATCTCCTTCCCTTTTTCATCAATGATTCCGTATAAATTACTGGCATTTCTGCAAACTACCGGTTTCGAATACAGGTTAAAAATATTGAAAAAATCCGGTTCCTGTTCTTTGATGGCAATAATATTCTTAAGCACTGAAGTTGATCTGTTAAGGACAGAAAATTGATAGTAACCATCTTGTTTTTTAATGATCAGTTGATCGGGAAAGAAAGCAATGACCTGGGTATTTTCATCCAGAATATTTTTCAGATCCTGATTCAGAAACTGTTCTTCCTGACCTTTTTTAAGATAAATAAAATCTTTTCCTGAAATGCTGAAGCTTTGTATAAAATCATATTCCTGAGGAACAACGATCTCTCCATTAAGTTTCACCACTCCCGTTTTCTTTGATTTATCACTGTAAACACTGAACAGATCATTGAACAGTGGCGTTAAATACTTGAAATTGTTTGGATAAAGTTTCCTGTCTTTTTTATTGAAAACGGTTGCTTTTCCTTTTTTTCTGAGATAAACATACTCTTTCGCTCCAAAATACTCTGGTGAAGCATCATCATAGATTTCTTCAGCAAGAATGTTTTCTTCGGCATCTACTAAACCATATTTCCCTGTTGTTCTGCTCTTTGTGATCAGATACGGATAAGAAGCTAAACTGTAAATCTGCGCCGAGAACTTATGAAGAGTCTGCCCGTTTTTTCCGATGATTTCGCTTTGATTATCTTCATTAATGATCAATGCTTTACCATTTTCAAAATGATAATCCTCTTTGAATTCACGGGGACTGACCTGCTTTCCTTCCAGATCATATAAAAACCAGACTTTATCTTTTTTCACGAAAAAACGGTCTTCCGCCACAAACAGGATTCTCTCAGAATAAGGGATAATTTCTTTTCCCTGATAGTCATAAACCGCTTCTTTTCCCTCTTTTGAAGAGATGATACGCTTTTTACTCAGCCAGGGTGTATTGAAGCTCTGATCGTCTAAAGGAAGCAATTCGGTTCCTTTTTCATCAATGATGGCAGATTTAGTTTTATAACCGGATTCTCCTGATGTAAGAATGAAACGGTTTTTAAAAATATGTGAAATACTGTGAGCAGATTCAAACGTAACATTTCCCAATGAATCGACAATGCTCTCTTTTTTATTTTTCGAATCGTAAACCGTTCCGTAGCCTTCTGAGTAGGAATGAACCTCCATCCCTATCTTTTTGGACAAAAGGATCTTGGTATACTGATTGGTCTGGGCCATACACACTGACGAACACAGTGCGAAAACTAAGTTTTTCAATGAATTTAAATAGAATTGTTGACAATAAGAACGATCTCTCCTTTTAAAGTTTTGCTTTTGGAAAATTCAATTAATTCATTGATTGTTCCGCGTTTGGTTTCTTCAAATTTTTTGGAAATTTCCCTGCTCAGACTGGCTTTTGTTTCTTCACCGAAGAATTCTTTGATCTGCTCCAGGGTGGTATTGATCTTATGCGGGCTTTCGTACAAAACAATTGTCTTTTTCTCTTCTGCAAGCTGCTTCAGCTTAGTTTGTCTTCCTTTTTTCTGAGGGAGAAATCCTGCAAACAGGAATTCGTTGTTCGGAAGTCCGGACACCACAAGTGCCGGAATCAGAGCTGTTGCTCCGGGAAGACAAATCATTTCGATATTGTTGTCTGCTCCTGCTTTTGCCAATAAGTAACCAGGATCTGATATTCCGGGTGTTCCGGCATCGGTAATGATCGCGATATTCTGACCGCTTTTAAGATCAGCAACTACTTTTTCAGTAGCCTGATGCTCGTTGTGAAGATGATAGGATTTTAAAGGTTTGGAGATCTCGTAATGCTTTAAAAGTATTCCAGATGTCCTTGTGTCTTCACATAAAATATAGTCAACTTCCTTGAGGACTTTTACAGCCCTGAAGGTCATATCTTCAAGGTTCCCGACGGGCGTGGGAACAAAATATAGGATTCCGCTCAAAATTATAAGAATTTATTTTCTACCAATATCCAGAGTCTCTGGGCATATTCATCTACTTTACTCCACTTTCTGTCGTAATAAAGGTCGCTGAGATATTCCTTTGCTTCTTCCAGGTTTCTGAAACTGTTTAACCGGGCTACCGTTTCGTTCAGATCCGTCTGGCTTCCGCCGAACAGCGTTTTTGAAAAGGCAATTCTGTCATTCAGATCCAGTCTGAATTCAGGTTTTACCTTATCAGCCTCCATAAATTGGGTAGGAATGTTGGTTTTCAGAATGCCTCCCTGCTCTTCTTTTACTTCAGGGGCAGGCTTTTCGTGCGGCACTTCCCTTTCCAGAGGATCGTCGTCAAAAAGTGTCTGTACAGCTTTCAGTCCTTTGATATTGGCCAGTTTTATTTTTTTCTCCTGCTGATAGGCATCGAGGTCTTCGAAGCTCTCATCAGAGGCTAGTTTTTGGTTTTCTGTTTCCGGGAACGGTTTATCTATATCGACAATTTTTCTTCTGTCATAGACTTCCGCAAGAATGGTTTCTTCCCTTTCTTCCAAAGGAAAATCATTTTTTATCTCACTTAAGATACCTTCCACATTAGACGTTTCCGTAAGCATTTCTCCCTGCTCGATGGTTACATTGGATGCAATGAACTGCTCTTCGTTTTCCTCGATCAGAATTTCGTCTTCCAGCATTTCAGTGTCGAAAATACTTGGAATTCTTTCAGTCTGTTCTTTGGTTTTTTCAGGAGTATCCAGCTCTGGTTCTTCTGTTTCAGGGTTGTTTGAAGCATTTGTTTCATGTGAAACGTTATCTTCATCTTCGTCCAGTTCATTCAGCTGATGATTGAAAACTACCTCCTCTTCCGTAGTTTCGGTGATGAATAAATCTTCATTGAGATCTTCATCATTATCCGGTTTCGCATCGGCAAGGATTCTTTCTTCATCCACAAAGCTTAAAACTTTTTCATTGGTATTGAAAGATTCATTTTCATCAATTTCGTTCAACTGATTATTGAAAACGGCTTCCTCTTCCGTAAGATCATGCTGAGAAACTTTTTCCTGAGCCTCTTCAGCAGGAGCCTGTCCGTAGTTTTCCTCTGCAAAACTGACGATATTCTCATGGAATTCATTTTCTACGATCTCATCGAGCTGATGATTAAATTTTTCCTCTTCATCCACTGATGCAGTTGAATAATTTTCACCTTCGTTTTCATCAATTTCATTGAACTCATTATTGAAGATCGCCTCTTCTTCCGTCACTTCATGATTAGACTCATGTCCGTCATCAGAAAGGGATGAAATGTACTGGCTCTCTGTGTTCTGCTGAGAATGATCGGTAATAAAGTACTCGATATTTTTCTCCAGCAACCTTAAAAAAGAGATCCTGTTCGCAAGCTCATCTACAAGATCCTGCTTGGAAAGTAATTCATCTACGTTGTTTATTTTCTCCAAAATATCGATGATATTCTTGGATTCAAAAAAAATTTTTTCCTTTAAATCTTGGATGTTCTGCATAATAAGAATCTTATTAAAATTGCTTACTTTTGATCTTAAAAATATACGGCTAATTTAACAAATGTTTTTAGAAAATACAATTAATCATTCCAAACAAAGTGGTTGGATGGAAGTTATTTGTGGCTCTATGTTTTCGGGAAAAACCGAAGAGCTGATCCGAAGATTGCGAAGAGCAGAAATGGCGGGTCAGAACGTGGAAATTTTTAAACCGAGACTGGATACACGATATTCTGAAGAGGACGTTGTTTCTCACAATCAGAATAAAATCCGTAGTACAGCAGTAGATAATCCCAATGAAATTCTTCTGCTGGCCTCAAACTGCGATGTGGTGGGAATAGATGAAGCACAGTTTTTTGATGAAAGCATTGTAGATATTGCCAATCAGCTTGCCAACAGTGGCGTAAGAGTGGTTGTGGCAGGCCTAGATATGGATTTCCTGGGTCGTCCGTTCGGACCAATGCCTAATTTAATGGCGACTGCAGAATACGTTACAAAAGTGCATGCTATTTGCAAGAGAACAGGGAATCTGGCCAACTACTCTATGAGAATTTCCCAGGGAAATGATCTGGTGGAACTTGGCGAAACAGAAAGCTATGAAGCAGTAAGCCGACGCGTTTTTATTGACGAAATGCTTTTAAGAAATAAAAAATAATACCGCACAGCGGATGGATGATCTCGAAGGCGCAAAGTTATTTCTGCATGTACAAAAGTATCTGTATTAATTATTTTGCGCCTTTGCAGTGGTCCAGAAAAAATAAATTAACTTGTAAAGGTAAATGGGCAAAGTTTCAGCTTCCCCCAAATTTACCATCAGTGAGCTCAAAATAAAGCAGAAGGGGTACCAATGAACTATACAGTAAAACAAATTGCAGACATCACCAATGCACAGATCATTGGAGATAAGGATTTAGTGATCAGAAATATAGCGTTTGACAGCAGAATTATTTATTCAACGAAAAATACGGCATTTGTAGCGATCAATACGCACAAAAATTCCGGTGAAAAATTCATTGAATCTGCCATAGACCGCGGTATTGCTGTGATTATTTCTGAGCATCAGTATCCGCAGTTTGAAAATATTACATGGATCATTGTTGAAAATTCGGTGGACTTTCTTCAGCAACTCGCGAAGTACCATTTCGAAAATGCTCACCTTAAATCTATCGGAATTACAGGAAGCAACGGGAAAACTATTTTAAAAGAATGGCTTTATCAATGCCTCTGGAATGAGTTTCCAACCGTAAAAAGTCCGAAAAGTTTTAATTCTCAAATCGGTCTTCCGCTTTCCCTGCTTCAAATCAACAGTTCGTATGAACTTGGAATTTTTGAAGTAGGAATTTCAAAGCCGCATGAGATGGAAAAACTGGAACATATATTCCATCCGCAGATCGGACTGCTTACGCATATCGGAAATGCCCACGCAGCCAATTTTCAATCTGAAGAAGAGCTGATCGATGAAAAGATCATGCTTTTTAAAGGTTCTGAAGTCATTATTTACAATGGCGACAATGCATTGGTTGACCAAAAAATAAAGACATTATATTCTGATAAAAAATTAATTTCTTACGGATTTAAAAACAACAACCAGGTTTTTATCAAAGAAAACATTTCTAAGGATGAAAAAATTACAGTTGTTTATTTTGACGAAGAAATCTCCTTCCCTGTTCATCAGAGAGATGAAGCTACTTTGACGAATGCTCTGGCTTTAATCACCGTTTTAAAAGAACTGAATATCGATAATCAAAAGATCATCGAAAAGATCAATTCTTTAAAGGCTGTGGAAATGCGTCTGGAAGCCATTGAAGGCATTAAAAACAATATTGTCATCAATGATTCTTTTAATCTGGATCTTGATTCTCTGAAAACCGCGCTTCAGTTTCTGAATGAGTATAAGAAATCTAAAAAATCGCTGGTTTTAACGGACATTGTAGGGGTTAATTCCAATTCAGAGGAACTTTATGAAGAAGTTTCCGAACTGGTGAATGATCAGAATTTCGATTCTGTATTCTTAATTGGTGATGAAATATCAAAGTTTAGTGAATTATTTAAAGCTAAAACGTCTACTTTCGTCAATACTAAAGAATTAATTGACAGTAAACGACTTACAGAAATTGAAAACCAGATCATTCTTCTGAAAGGAGCCAGAAAATTTGAAATCGAGAAGCTTAAAGATATTCTTGAACTCAGAAAGCATGACACCGTTCTGGAGATCAATCTGAATGCAATTCTTCATAATATTAATTATCATAAGTCCCTCCTGAAGCCAGAAACCAAAATGATGGCTATGGTAAAAGCAAATGCTTACGGATTGGGCAGTTATGAAATTTCTGAATTTCTACAGCATCACCACATTGACTATCTAGGCGTTGCCTATGCTGACGAAGGTGTAGAGCTCCGTAAAAAAGGAATCACCACTCCTATAGTGGTCATGAATCCTGAGCAGCACAGTTACGAAGCAATTATTGAATATAATTTAGAACCAGAAATTTACAGTTTCAGAGTTTTGGAATTATTCTATGAAGCGGTTCAGAAGTCCGGTTATGATAAAAAATATCCGATTCACATCAAGCTGGAAACCGGTATGCACCGTCTTGGTTTTAAAGATTTTGAATTGGATCAGCTCAGCGAAACTTTAAGCAGTAAAAATGTAAAAGTTCAGAGCTTATTTAGTCACTTGTCTTCATCTGACATGCCTGAGGAAAAAGAATTTACATTCAGACAGTTTGAAGTTTTTGAAAAGAATTCCAGCTATCTGATTGAAAAGCTGGGCTATGCTCCTATCCGACATATTTTAAATTCCTCAGGAATAACAAGTTATACAGAACAGCAGTATGACATGGTAAGAATCGGGATCGGAATGATCGGTGAATCACCATGTAGTGAAATACAGAAACAGCTTCAGTCAGTGGTAAGCTTTAAAACCGTAATTTCGCAGATATCAACAGTAGATACCGGAGAATCTGTAGGTTACAGCAGAAAATACAAACCTGATCATGCGGCAAAGATCGCTACCATTCCTGTAGGCTATGCAGACGGAATTCCGAGACTGATCGGAAACCAGGTAGGTAATGTAGGCGTTAATAAGATTCTGGCCCCGATTGTCGGCAATATCTGTATGGATATGATGATGATCAATGTAGACCAGATTCCCAATGTTAAAGAAGGTGATACGGTGACCGTTTTTAATGCAAAACCAAGTTTAAAAGAATTCGCAGGCTACTGCAAAACAATCACTTATGAAGTGCTAACATCCATTTCGCCCCGGGTGAAACGGATATATATAAAAGACTAGTTATGAGAAAACTCCTAATCCTTCTCTTCGTATTCCAACTCCTGATGATCCATTCACAAGTGAAAAAGGATCTGGTCATACCAAAAAATCCCAGAATAGGACTTTCCCTTGCCGGTGGCGGTGCCAAAGGTTTTTCACATGTAGGAGTACTGAAAGTGTTAGACTCATTGGGAGTAAAAGTAGATTATATTTCCGGAACCAGCATGGGTGCCATTGTGGGTGGTCTGTACGCTTCAGGATATTCCGGGAAAGAAATCGAGAAGATCGTGATGGATACCGATTTCTATTCTCTGATCATGGATCCGAAATCCAGACAGGAATCTTCTTTCTTTAATAAATCTGTCGATAAATATCTTTTATCCATTCCACTAAAAAACGGGAAAATATCACTTCCCTCCTCTATAAGTTCAGGACAGAGAAATGTTTATCTTCTCAAGGAACTTTTCAAAAACGTTTCCAATATTGATGATTTCTCCAAACTTCCTATTCCTTTTATGTGCGTTGCTACCAATCTTGAAAGTGGCAATATGCAGATTTTTGAAAAGGGAGATCTCGTGCAGTCCATAATGGCCAGCTCGGCCTTCCCTTCTCTTATGGATCCAGTAAAAATCGGGGATAGCATTTATATTGACGGGGCGATGACGGTTAATTATCCTTCAAAGCCATTAAAGGATAAAGGAATCGATATCGTGATCGGTGTGGACCTTAATCAGGATTTATCGACGAGAGAGGATTTAAGCAATATTATATCCATCCTTAATCAAGTTATTGATTTTGGAATTAAAAGAGACACCAGAAAACAGTACAAATACACGGATATTAACATTAAGCCGAATCTGAAAGGAATGACGGCTACCAGCTACGACGATAAAAAGAAAATTCTCGACAGCGGCTATGCAGAAGGCATGAAATATACCGCTGTATTGGATCAGCTGCCAAAACGTTCGTTTGACCGCCTTAGAGAGCGCGTAAATCCAATATATTCCAATGTATATAAGATAGACAGCATTTCTTTGGATGGAGGCCGTATTTACGGTAAAAACTACGTTCTGGGGAAAATGGGACTGCGTCTCCCCTCTCTGCAGACTTATGGCAGTATCAATAAGAAAATTGATAAGCTTGTAGCTACCAATAACTACCGTTTTATCAATTATGATATCATTCCGGAAAATGATGCGAATTACCTTAAACTCTATGTTACGGAAGATGATGCCCGCCACTTTTTAAAAGTCGGACTGCATTATGATGAAGTTTTCAAAACAGGACTTCTTTTAAATTATTCAGGAAAACGTCTTTTATTTAAGAATTCAAATCTTTCCCTGGATGTAGTTGTCGGAGATAAACCAAGATATTATCTGAACTATTTTATTGATAACGGATACATTCCAGGTTTCGGTATTTACTCTTCCGGAATGAGCTTCGATCTTAAAAATGTAGACAATAATATCGTAGATAAGTGGGAATGGTTCAGAAATGAAGCCTATATACAGTCTGTATGGAGAGATAAATTCGCCATTGGAGGTGGAATAAGCCACGATTACTTTGGTGCCGAAATAAACGGTGTACACGAGAGATACATGCGTTTCTTAAATCCGTATGTATTCTTAAAAAGTGATACCCAAGACGACAAAGACTTCCCTTCCAGAGGGATTTATATCAATGCTGAAGGTAAAGTAATTGATCTTTTAAAGTCTGAAGTTGATAAAAGGATCATCCAGGTTAAAGCTGATATAAGACTTAATGTTCCGCTTTCAAAGCAATTCACGTATCGTCTGAATCTTTACGGAGGAATTACCATTGGGGACAATCTTCCGGAGTTCTACCAATACAGACTGGGTGGAATTTTTGAACAGAACCTTATTAACTTCAAAAGCTTTGGAGGCTTTTATTTTGCTCAATTGAACACTAACAATGTTGTATTGATCTCAAACGATGTCCAGTTTAAATTTAATAAAAGCTATTTTATCAGTGGAAACTTCAGCTTTGCCAATCTTTCAGATGACATCAAATTTGAAGATGCTGTTAAAGTAAATTATAGCTCAGTGGGACTTACGGCTGGATACAAATCTCCTTTCGGGCAGATTAAAGTCAACTTCAGCCATTCACTTAAAAACAATCAAAAAGGCATATTCAGTGTTATTTTAGGGCACTGGTTTTAATACAATGATACAATTTTTTTACGAAAACTTACAGGAATCTGTCAGTACAGATTATCAAAAATGGCTGGAAGATATCATTCTTTCAGAAGGAAAAAAAACAGGCGAAATCAATTATATTTTCTGCGATGACGAATATCTGCTTAAGATCAATCAGGATTATCTGCAGCATGATTATTATACCGATATCATCACTTTCGATTATGTAAAAGGCAAAACAATAAGCGGAGAGATTTTCGTATCTTTGCAGCGAATTTCAGACAACGCTTCTACTCTATCCAGAGATTACGAAGAAGAATTAAAAAGGGTCTTGGCTCATGGCATTCTTCACCTCGCAGGATACAAGGATAAGACAGAAGAAGAGGAGAAAGAGATGCGCAGAATGGAAGATCTTTATCTGGCTAAATTCAGAGATTTAAATCCTGAATAAATTGAAGAATCACTTAAGAAGCAATTCGTAAAGTGCTTAAAGCTAGATAGAATTACAACTCACTTGTAGTGCATTCTCTAAAAATGTTTCACGTGAAACATTCATAGAAAATATTAAAATTAAAGGCTTTAAAAAAGCAATATAAAAATGATTTCAGATACATATGACGTAATCGTAGTAGGTGCCGGACACGCAGGTTGTGAAGCTGCAGCAGCTGCCGCGAACCTGGGTTCAAAGACCCTACTTGTTACCATGAATATGCAGACCATCGGACAGATGAGCTGCAACCCGGCAATGGGAGGAATCGCAAAAGGACAGATCGTAAGAGAGATTGATGCTATGGGAGGATACTCCGGAATTATAGCAGATAAATCCGCGATTCAGTTCAAAATGCTGAACCTTTCCAAGGGCCCTGCGATGTGGTCTCCAAGAACTCAAAATGACAGAATGCTTTTTGCAGAAGAGTGGAGATTGGCATTAGAAAATACACCCAATCTTGATTTTTTTCAGGACATGGTGAAACAGCTTATTGTAGAAAATAATAAGGTGACCGGAGTTGTTACTTCTTTAGGAATTGAGATAAAAAGTAAATCCGTTGTTCTTACCAACGGAACATTTCTAAACGGATTGATTCACGTTGGAGATAAACAATTAGGCGGAGGAAGAATGGGCGAACCAAGAGCATTCGGAATTACCGAACAATTGGTAAGTTTAGGTTTTGAAGCCGGAAGAATGAAAACAGGAACTCCTCCCCGCGTAGACGGAAGAAGTCTTGATTATTCTAAAATGGAAGAACAGAAAGGAGATGAAAAACCTCAGAAGTTCAGCTATACGGATACTCCGAAATTAACAAAACAGTTAAGCTGTCATATCGTTTATACCAATGAAACCGTACACGATATTCTTCGTGAAGGTTTCGACAGAAGCCCAATGTTTAATGGTACGATTCAAAGTTTAGGTCCGAGATACTGTCCAAGTATCGAAGATAAAATCAACCGTTTTGCAGAAAGAACAAGACATCAGCTTTTCGTAGAACCGGAAGGATGGAGAACTGTAGAGATCTATGTAAACGGATTTAGCTCTTCTCTTCCTGAGGATGTACAGATCAAAGCCATGAAACATATTCCAGGTTTTGAAAATGTAAAAGTGTTCCGTCCGGGTTATGCTATTGAGTATGACTACTTCCCTCCTACCCAGCTAAAACATACTTTAGAAACCAAACTGATCGACAATTTATATTTTGCCGGACAGATCAATGGAACTACTGGATATGAAGAAGCTGCAGGCCAGGGATTAATTGCCGGAATCAATGCCCATAATAAAGTACACGATAAAGAAGATTTCATACTGAACAGAGATGAAGCGTATATCGGCGTATTGATCGATGATTTGATTACAAAAGGAACTGAAGAGCCATATAGAATGTTCACTTCCCGTGCAGAATACAGGCTTTTACTAAGACAGGATAACGCTGATATCAGATTAACTGAAAAAGCATATCATCTAGGTCTTGCAAAAGAAGACAGATTAAGAAAAGTCGAAACGAAAGTAACTAAGAGTCAGGAACTTGAGTCGTTTTTAAGAGAAACTTCTTTAAAGCCAGGTGTTATCAATCCTATTCTGGAAACTATCGACAGTAACCCTGTAGATCAGGCTTACAGAGCAGCACAATTCCTTACCAGACCTAATATTACATTGGATAAGCTTGATGCCATTGATACTATTAAGGAATTTTCTTCTCAATATGACGAGGAAATCAGAGAGCAGGCAGAGATCAATATCAAATACAAAGGATATATTGAAAAAGAAAAGGAGAATGTAGCTAAGCTTAACCGTCTGGAAAATATAAAAATTCCGGAAGATTTTGATTATAAAAGCCTTTCAAGCCTTTCTTCAGAAGCAAAACAGAAAATGTCTAATGTAAGACCTAAGACCATTGCACAGGCAGGAAGAATCAGTGGTGTTTCTCCGGCCGATATAAACGTTTTACTGGTCTATTTAGGACGTTAAATCAAAAATGTTTCACGTGAAACATTTGTAAATTAAAAGCAAAAATTAAGGTATTTATATGCGTTAAATCGAATCTCTAAATACCTTAATTTTAAAATATCAAGATATCAATTCAATGAGAATAAAGGATCATTTTCTTTCACAAGAAATATTTGAAATAAAAGAAACAGAAACAAAAGGAGTTTTCAAGACCACTCCTATTCCATCCAATATTTCTAAATATTATGAAAGCGAAGATTATATTTCCCACCACCAGGATTCAGGAAGTTTTAAAGAAAAACTATACAAATTTCTGCAGTCCTTTAATCTGCAATACAAGAAAAATATTCTTGCCGACAGAATAAAAAAAGGAGCAAAAGTTTTGGATTATGGTTGCGGAGCTGGAGAATTTGTAAAGTATATAGAAAAAGATTTTGAAACTTTTGGTTTCGAACCTGACGCTGATGCAAGAAAAGCTGCTCTCAACAAAATAGCTAAAGCAAAGGTTATTGATAATATTCAAAACATTCCTGATCATAGCTTAGATGCCATCACTTTATGGCATGTTTTTGAACATGTAGAGAACCAGGATGAAATGTTAAAAATATTTCACGGGAAATTAAAAGACAAAGGACTTTTAATAATTGCTGTTCCCAACCCTACTTCTTATGATGCCAAACATTACAAAGAATATTGGGCAGCGTACGATGTACCGCGACATATTTATCATTTCTCCAAAAATGGTATGGAAAATTTAATTTCGAAGAAACCGGATTGGAAAATGAGAAAAATCAAACCTTTGGTGTTGGACTCCTTTTACATCTCTATGTTGAGCGAAAAATACAAGAAATCCCCTCTTTTTTGGCTAAAAGCGGTCATCTACGGAACGATTTCTAACGTAAAGGCACTTTTTTCGAACGAATTTTCAAGTTTGATATACATTATCGAAAAAAGATAGAAAATCGATTTTTGAGCCATTTCTGAAGGCCAAATTTCACCTATTTCGATATAAAAAACAAAAACCCGGAGATTTTTCCGGGTTTTATTTTTGACATTAAGCTTTGATTAAAAAATTGAAGCAAGAAAAAATAAAACTCCCCTACTCTATTCTCTATAAAAATTATAAAATTAAAATTAGACCTCTCTAATTTAGAGTCCTTTAAATATTTTCTGAAATTTTCATTTTTTAAAATAAATTGGAAAAAATGTTAATTCACAAAAATTATAGAAATTTACAAAAGTCGGGCTACTCACCTTACTTTTTAAAATTAAGGATACATTCAAAAAAAACAGTCACGTGAAAAAATGGAGACACAAAAAAAATTAAGATTTTCTTTTTTTTGAACGAATTTTAAAGATTTACAAAAAACAGCCGATATCCACATCTTCCTAACAAATTTTGAAATCAGGTAGTGATTTTCCGAAATCCAGTATTTTAATCATAAAATCTAAAATTCCAGAAAAAAAGATCATTTCAAAAAATTTGTCACAGATAAAATAAAAAGACCGCCATTGCTGACGGTCTCCTATATAATAAAAATTAAAATCTATTTGTTGATGGCAGCAACTCCGGGAAGTTCCAAACCTTCCAGACTTTCCAACATCGCTCCTCCACCGGTAGAAACATAACTCACTTTTTCTCCGTAACCGAACTGCTTCACAAAAGCAACACTGTCACCTCCTCCCACTAGAGAGAACGCACCAAATTTTGTAGCTTCAGCAATACTGTCTCCAAGGGCAATAGTTCCTCCTGCAAAGTTGGACATTTCGAAAACTCCGATTGGACCGTTCCAAAGAATGGTTCTGGAATTTAGAAGAACATCATTGAACTGATCTCTTGATTTGTGACCGGCATCAAGTCCCATCCATCCTTCTGGAATTGCATAGATATCTGCTTCTTTTCTTTCCGCATCATTATTGAAACCTTCAGCAATGATAGCATCGGAAGGAAGATATACTTTTACCTGGTGCTCTTTCGCTTTTCCTAAGATCTCAAGAGCCAAAGGAAGTTTATCCTCTTCTACCAATGAGTTTCCAATTTTTCCGCCTAAAGCTTTAATAAAAGTAAATGCCATACCTCCTCCAATGATCAGATTATCTATAGCAGGAAGGATATTTTCTATAATGGTAATTTTAGTTGAAACTTTAGAACCTCCAAGTATCGCAGTTACAGGTCTTTCTCCTTTTCTCAGAACTTTATCAATCGCCTGAAGCTCTTTAGCCATCAGTAAACCGAAAAATTTAGTTGATTCGAAATATTGTGCAATCACAGCTGTGGAAGCATGTGCTCTGTGTGCAGTACCGAAAGCATCGTTTACAAAAGCATCACCCAACTTAGAAAGCTTTTCAGCAAATCCTTCATCCCCTTTCTCTTCCTCATTGTGGAAACGCAGGTTCTCCAACAGCAGGATCTCTCCCGGCTGAAGCTCAGAAGCAGCCTTTTCAGCCCTTTCTCCGATACATTCATCCACAAACTTCACTTCCTTTCCAAGAACGCTGGAAACTTCATCTACGATATGCTTAAGAGAAAACTCATCCTTCACTTCACCTTTTGGTCTTCCCAGGTGGGTCATCAGGATCACAGAACCTCCGTCATTAAGAATTTTTTCAACCGTCGGTTTTACAGCCGTGATTCTTGTATTGTCTGTCACTTTCAGCTGATCATCCTGCGGAACATTAAAGTCCACTCTTACCAGAGCCTTCTTGTCTTTAAAATTGAAATCATTGATTGTTTTCATAAGTATCGTTGAATTTTCGTTTCACAAATGTAAGCTTTTAAACTTTTTCAACAGATCCTCAAAAACAAAACTTTTGGAAAACTTTCCCCCAACCCAATCACCCACTAATCAACAATTTTTTTCTCTTTAAAGAAAAGAATAATGTAGTTGTTGTTGAGTATTGTTAGTTTCGGGGATAAGTTTTATCAAAATAATTGGTAACAATTAATTTTTATTCAATTCATATTTAATTCACATTGTAATATCTTGTAAATCTGCTTTTTCACATACTTATTAACAGATGTGAATAACTTTCCCACAAATCCATTATTAGTTATTTAATTATGGAAAAACTCGGGAGTAACTGAAGAAAAGAATTTGAAAGTTGTGGTTAAAATTTTGAAATAGATTTCCCATTACGAAATAAATTCATCTTTAAAAATAGAAAGTTGAGAAAAGTTTTCCACAGTTATTCACAGACCTTTTCACAAATTACCCCCGATTAACTAACAGACTTTGTTATTATTCTTACCTTTGTCTTGAAATAAAATCTAAAAAGACTTAATACAGGTATTATGAAAAGAAAAATAGCTATTGCTGCAGACCATGCAGGCTATGAATACAAGGAGATTGTTAAGAACTTTCTTTCAGAACGATTTGAAGTACAGGATTTTGGAACGTTCTCCACAGACAGTGTGGATTATCCGGACTTCGTACACCCTGCTGCAACCTCTGTGGAAAACGGAGAGAATGAACTGGGAATTTTGATCTGCGGAAGCGGAAACGGAGTACAGATCACGGCCAACAAACATCAGAAGATAAGATGTGCGCTTTGCTGGATGCCGGAGATCGCAGTGCTTGCCAGACAGCATAATGATGCGAATATGATCTCAATGCCTGCGAGATTTATCTCTAAGGAAGTGGCCATAGAAATTGCAGAGAAGTTTCTATCCACAGACTTTGAAGGTGGAAGACACCAAAACAGAGTTGACAAAATTGCTGTTTGCTAAAAATATAAAGGCCTGTAAATCAAATTACAGGCCTTATTTATTTTTTATTTTGTACATTTGCACCAGCTGATAGAAATTACCCCTCTATTATTTCCATACCGAACCTTATATATTTAAAAGATATTAATCAAAGGTTTTTCTCCCCTCTTCTCCATATTTGTAGTAATTTTATACAAACTAAAGTTTCCATTATAAAAAATTGGAAGGAAAATTGATGCTTTTGGCATATATAGAGAAAATTTAAAACTGAATGAAGATCAAAGCATCTGCTGTACTATTTTTTGTTATGAGTTGTTTCCATGCCCAGGAAATAACGGATAAAAATGCCTTTGAAAAATGCACAAAGGAAAACAGCCGGAGAACCTGCCTGTCTGATCAAGATAACGATGGTATTCTTTTTTATCTTGATCAATGTCCCAACGTGCAGGGATTATCAGAATTTAAAGGATGTCCGGATTCAGACGGTGATGGTATTCCTGATACAGATGATCATTGTTTTGAAGTAGCGGGACCTTTGGAAAATAAAGGTTGTCCATGGCCGGATGCGGATGGTGACGGTACTATAGATAAGGATGATGTCTGCCCCACAGTAAACGGACCCGTAGAAAATAATGGCTGCCCATGGCCAGATACGGATGGTGATGGTATTCCTGATAAAGATGATCCATGTCCTACGGGAAATACCAATGGCTGTTATGATAGTAATTGTTCGGAAGCTGATAGAAAAGAAGAGCAGAGACTTGAGCGTTTTAAAAATGAATCTAAGGATGTCAATTTTGAAAAGCTTACCCATAAGATTATCTTGGGGATTGATAAAAACTTCTACCCGGATAAAGATCTTATTGTTCTTACCAGTCATATTCTCGCAGTTGAAGCAAGAGCTGGAGACTGCAGACGTGAAAACCCGGCACAGGTTTATCAAGGTAAAAACTTTTGGACAATGGGTTCGATTAACCAAATTTCAGATCTCTTAAAAAAGAACATCTCATTGGGTTCAGCTTACCAGAGTTTTTCTTCGCCGGATATAGATATTGAATATAATGCTGAGTTCGGTTTAAAAAATATCTCAAAATTTGCTTACAAAAAGAAGATGAAGCATCTTGAGACTTTAAAGAAAGGAAGCCCTACTGAGAGTTTTACAGATCATTATGGAATGTTGATGATAACATTTACCAATGAATTGGGGAATATTGTAAAAGTTCACTATACTTATACCCTTATAAATAAAGCCAAACCCTTCCGTAAAAAAGAAGTTTATACCACCTATAAGTATGTTGGTAACGAATGGAAGGTGATGGAAACAAAAGAAGAAGAACAAAAAATAAAAATATATGAAGATTAAGGCATTCGGATTATTAGAGAGTTTTTCCCTTACTCATAAAATAAATGAATAAAGATGCCTTTAACAAATGATGAAAAAAACAGATAATCCAGACCATAGATCTTGAAAGGATCACTTCTGGATTATTATAATTAACAACAATTAAATAACATTAAAAATGCCAAGAAAAGGTAAATATATAAGCCATAAAAACGAACAGAAACTCATAGAGATCGGAAGACTGATCCTGCGTTTCATGAATACTAATTCCACGAAGATCTACAATTATAAGCAGATCGCAGAAGGAATAGATTATAAAAATCCACGTCAGAGAGAGCTGGTAATCCAGGCCCTTCACAAACTTCAGGGTTCTGAGAAGGTGAAAGAAGTGGAAAAAGGAAAGTATATCGTTAATCTTAAGATTGCGGGAACTTTGAGTGGAACGATTGATTTCAACCAGTCTGGAAACGCCTATGTAAGCGTAGAAGGAATGGAAGATGACGTCTTTATCCATTCTAAAAACGTAAAAGATGCATTGCAGGGCGATAAAGTTCTGATCGTAACGTATCATTTTAAAGGTAAAAAACTGGAAGGCTCCGTACTGGAAGTTCTGGAAAGAACAAGAACTGAGTTTGTAGGAACATTCCAGGTGGTTGCTCACAAAGACTTCGGTTTTGTAGTGTGTGATAAAAAAACGATCAATACAGATATTTTTATTCCAAGAGCAAAATTCGGAGGCGCTGAAAACGGTGATAAAGTGGTCGTAAAAATGACGGAATGGAGACCGGGCGACAAAAATCCTCAGGGAGAAATCACTCAGGTATTGGGTGCTCCGGGTGAGCATGAAACCGAGATCCACTCTATCCTTGCAGAATACGGTCTTCCGTATGAATTCCCGCAGGAAGTTGAGCTGGATGCTGATAAAATAGACAGAAGAATCACCGATGAAGAGGCTGCAAAACGTTGGGATATGCGTGATATCTGTACCTTCACCATTGACCCGAAAGATGCAAAAGATTTTGATGATGCCCTTTCCATAAGAAAATTAGAAAACGGAAACTGGGAGATCGGGGTGCACATTGCAGACGTTTCCCATTATGTAGTGCCGGGAACCATGCTGGATGATGAAGCTTACAAAAGAGCGACGTCGGTATACCTTGTAGACCGTGTGGTTCCGATGCTTCCGGAAGTTTTGAGTAACGATGTGTGCTCGCTTCGTCCGAATGAAGATAAATATACATTCTCAGCAGTTTTCCAGCTGAATGATAAGGCAGAAATACAGAAACAGTGGTTCGGAAGAACGGTGATTCATTCAGACAGAAGGTTTACCTATGAAGAAGCTCAGGAACGTATAGAAACGGGCCAGGGCGATCTTTCAGAGGAAATCAATACACTGGACAGACTTGCGAAAATCATGCGTGATGAACGTGTAAGAAACGGAGCAATTACATTTGACAGAAGCGAAGTAAGATTCAATCTGGATGAAAATAACTCGCCGATCGGAGTGTACTTTAAAATAAGCAAGGATTCCAATCACCTGATCGAAGAATTCATGCTTTTAGCCAATAAAAAAGTGTCCGAATTTGTATCACTGAACACTAAAGGAGGGGTAACTAATAATACCTTTATCTACAGAGTCCATGATGATCCGAATCCGGCAAAACTGGAAGCATTGAGAGATTTTGTCTCTACTTTCGGGTATAAAATGAATCTGGACAATACCAAAAAGGTAGCAGAATCACTGAATAAACTTCTTTTCGATGTCAAAGGAAAAGGAGAAGAAAATATGATCGAAACGCTGGCCATGAGAAGTATGAGCAAAGCGGTTTATTCTACAGAGCCTATCGGACATTACGGTTTAGGTTTCGAGTATTACAGCCACTTTACCTCTCCTATCCGTCGTTATCCTGACCTTTTGGCCCACCGTCTTTTACAGCATTATCTTGATGGTGGTAAATCGCCAAGCAAGCAGGAACTGGAAGACAAAGCGAAACACTGCAGCTCTATGGAAAGACTGGCTGCCGATGCAGAAAGAGATTCTATCAAATTCATGCAGGTGAAATTTATGGAGAAACACCTTGGAGAAACATTTACAGGCGTTATTTCAGGTGTTGCGGAATTCGGTTTCTGGGTAGAAATCCCTGAAAACGGTGCTGAAGGTTTAATCAAATTGAGAGACCTTGTAGATGATTCATACTCTTACGATGCGAAAACGCATGCTGTTTACGGGAACAGAACCGGTAAAAAGCATCAGTTGGGAGACCAGGTTCAGATCAAAGTAGTAAAAGCCAACCTTATTCAAAAGCAGTTAGACTTTAAGATTGTTGATTAATTAAATCATAAAGTATAACTTTGTATTTAATGGGATGAAATTTTTTTTTCATTTAAAATACTATTGAATGTTTGAACTCGTACTTTCTGCCGTTGTCTTAGGATTTATGCTGAGCCTGGTTTTTATAGGACCTATTTTTTTCCTTTTAATTGAAACCAGCTTCTCCAGAGGACCGAGACACGCTCTGGCACTCGATCTCGG
The DNA here is from genome assembly GCF_000737715.1 of Chryseobacterium sp. JM1. GTDB lineage: Bacteria > Bacteroidota > Bacteroidia > Flavobacteriales > Weeksellaceae > Chryseobacterium. Next base: position 528,458 of record NZ_JPRN01000002.1, read on the forward strand.
AGTTATTACGGCAGATATATTATGCATCGTTGCTGCTTATTATGCAAGTGCGGATATCGTCACTTTAATAGATAAACATCCCGGTTTTTACAGGATTACTTCTATACTTATTTTTGTATACGGCATCGTGATGATGGTCACCAAGACCAAAATGCACATGCCAGGTGAAGAAAAAATCATTGGCCAAAACTATTTTAAAACGTTTTTCAATGGTTTTTTCTTTAATCTTTTAAATGTAGGAGTGATTCTCTTCTGGCTGGTTACGGTCATTTCCGTAAGAAATCAGTACCCTGATACCAGCAGCTTTATTCTCTACGTTGGTATCGTCATTGCCACTTATCTGTGCATTGATCTGGCCAAAATATTCTTAGCAAAACAGTTTCACGATAAACTTACCCAGAAACTCGCCAATCAGATCAGAAGGATCGTGGGCGGGATTCTTATTGTTTTCAGTTTCTTTATCTTTCTGCAGAGCTTTAAGAAATTCAATCAGTTCGACAGACGTTTAGAAGAAGCTGAGAAAAAAGAAATCAAATACCAAAAAACAGGACAAAAGACAGAATGAAAAAAATAATCTTTCCAAAAGCCCTTAAAAAAGGTGATAAAATAGCCGTTATCTCCCCTGCCGGAGCTGTAGATGTTTCCCAACTTGAAAAGGGAATAGAAATGATAAAAAGCAGAGGTTTTGAACCTGTATTGGGTGAACATCTCTACACTAAATTTTCAAACGGATATAATTACGCAGGAACGGAAAAGGAAAGGTTAACAGATATCAACTGGGCATTAAACGATAAAGAAATTTCAGCAGTCTGGGCTTCAAGAGGCGGTTACGGATGCCAGCATCTGGTTCAAAACTTAAAGCTTAAAAACTTCACGGAAAATCCTAAATGGTATATCGGTTACTCTGATATTACCGTTATTCAAAGCTATTTATTAAAGAAAGGTTTTGCTTCCATTCACGGACAAACCATCAAAACATCCAGTTTTGGAGTGACAGATGAAGGCTATGATCTGATCTTTGATATTTTAAAAGGAAAAACCCCTAAATATGCTTTAAAAGCTCATCAACTTAATAAACCCGGGAATATTGAAGGTGAATTGATTGGAGGCAATTTAGCCCTGATTTATGCCCTTCTGGGAACCCCTTATTCTTTTGATTTCAAAGATAAAATTCTATTCATTGAAGATATTGGCGAAAACTTTTATGCTCTTGACCGAATGATCATGAGCCTGGAATTAGCTGGTGTTTTCAAAAAAATAAAAGGACTGATTATTGGCGGAATGACCAATATGGGCGATGAAAAAGAGAATAAAAGCTATGAAGAAAGCTTCGATGAATTTGCCTATCAACTGATTTCAGACAGGATTTCAAAGTATAAATTTCCTACGGCTTTCGGATTCCCGAATGGACATATTAAGGACAACAGGCCCTTGATTATTGGTGGAAAGGTTACGATGAAGATTGGAGATAAGGTTAAGATTGATTTTTAAGAAATACAATTCTCAATAAACGCTTTAACTCTCAAACCCTCAAACTTGAAAGATGGCAACTCATAATGATTTCGGTAAAATAGCAGAAGATCTTGCATCTGAATATCTGCAGAAAAACGGCTATAAAGTTCTTACGAGGAATTTCAGGTTTCAGAAAGCTGAGATCGATATCATTGCTGAGAAAGAAGATCTCATTATTGTCATAGAAGTAAAAGCACGGTCTACAGATGCTTTTATGTTGCCTCAGGAAGCCGTTACCAAAACAAAAATTAAATCTATTGTTACTGCAGCCAATCATTATCTTGAAGAATTTAACAGGAATAATGAAGTGAGGTTTGATATTATTTCTGTCCTTCCTGACGAAAAAAAGAAACTCACAATTGAACATATAACCGATGCTTTTGAAGCATTTGATGCCAACTAAAAAGTATAAAGTATGAAGGTACTTTGTACAATGTACAATTATACATTTTACAACAAAATGAAAACAATACTCATCACCGGAGCTACTTCGGGAATAGGAAAATCTACTGCGGAGCTTCTTGCGAAACAGGGAAACAGAATCATTATCTGTGGAAGAAGACAGGAGGTTCTGGAATCTTTAAAAGCTGAACTTTCACAATATACCGAAATATTTAGTTTAATATTTGATGTAAGAAATCTGGAAGAAGTTGATAAAGCAATCAGTTCACTTCCTGAAGAATGGAAACATATTGACGTTTTAATCAATAATGCAGGGAATGCTCACGGTTTGGATCCTCTTTCTGCCGGAAAGACAGATGATTGGGATTCTATGATCGATGGGAATGTAAAAGGGCTTTTGTACGTTTCCAAAACCATCATCCCTTCTATGAAAGACCATAATTCAGGGCATATTGTAAATATTAGTTCAGTGGCCGCAAGACAAACTTATGCTAATGGAACCGTGTACTGTGCAACTAAAAAAGCAGTTGATATAATTTCTGAAGGAATGCGTCTGGAGCTGACCGAATTTGGAATCAAGGTGACCAATATTCAGCCGGGTGCCGTGGAAACGGATTTTTCTCTGGTAAGATTTAAAGGAGACAGTGAAAAGGCGGCCACGGTATATGCCGGTTACGAGGCCTTGAAAGCGGAAGATATTGCTGATGCTATTGCTTATTGTGTTAATGCTCCCAAACATGTGACGGTTTCAGATATGACTATTTATCCAAGTGCGCAGAGTGAGCCGAGAACGATTTACAGAAAATAAGGTGAAAAGAATATCCTTTTTTATCCTAGTCTTTTCATTTGCTTTCTGGAACTGTCAGAATGTGAACACTTCTCAAAAAGATGAAAAGCTATTTGAAAGTATTAGACTTCTGGATAGCTATCTACAGAATAATGATGAGAAGATCATTGATGTTTTGAGGCCGGATGTATCTTTTGGTCATTCCAACAGTTGGGTACAGAACTTTGAAGATTTCAAAAAAGATTTTTCATCAAAAAAAGTGATGTACAAAGAGATTCAGCAGACAGAACTTTCCGAGATCAAAAAGTATAAAAATACAGCAAGCATCAGAAGAAAAATTAGAGTTTCAGGAACCTATAAGAACCAGAATTTTGAAATGAAACTGGCTCTGCTGGAGATCTGGATAAAAAAGAATGCTGCATGGAAACTATGGAGTCGGCAGAGTGTCGAAATAAAGCCATAAATTTGCACGAATTTGAAGCAATTTCGCTTTTTTTGTGATTTTGCCACCTAGCTTAAAATTAAAGAGATGAAAATTCTATATCTGGAAACCTCTTCCAAAAACTGTTCTGTAGCTATTTCTGATGATGAAAAGCTTTTATGTCTGTGCGAAGAAGTTTCTGACAACTATAAACAGTCTGAAAGCCTTCACACGTATGTAGAATGGGCACTGGAAGGTGCAGGCCTCACCATAAAAGATATTGAGGCGGTATCATTGGGTAAAGGACCGGGCTCCTATACCGGTTTAAGGATCGGAGCATCGTCTGCAAAAGGATTCTGCTATGGACTGAAAATACCGCTTACTGCTGTGAATTCTTTGGAAAGCATGATAGAGCCTTTTTTAGGCAAAAACTATGATTATATAGTGCCATTGATCGATGCAAGGAGAATGGAGGTGTATACAGCTGTTTATGATGGTGAAATGGGAAAAGAACTGTCTGCAACCGAAGCCAAGATTTTAGATGAAACTTCTTTTGAAGAATTTAAAGATAAAAAAGTCATTTTTGTAGGAGACGGAGCGGCGAAAGCCAGAGATATTCTGAATCTTCCCGATGCGGAATTCAGAGGCGATATCTACCCTTCTGCACAATACCTGATAAAAAAGACCCTGGAGAAAATAGAGACTAAGGAATTTGAAGATATAGCCTACTTTGAACCTTTCTATCTCAAAGATTTCCACGGGGTAAAGAAAAAGAAAAGCGAAGATTAACTCTTCGCTTTTTTATTGTATTTGCAGTTTGATATCAGATTTTTAGGCTAAGGCTAAGGCTAAGGCTAAGATTGAGAATGGTCAATGGTCAATTTTGCTTCGCAAGTTAATAGTGAAAAGCTTTCCACTCAGATACCCGCACTACATAACTCATAACTTATAAGTCATCACTCCAGAAAACTCTCCGAAACTCAAACGTTCCACCCTATTTAGGCATCGTAGGAATGTCATTCGGGGCTTTTTCTATCTTTTCTTTCTGTTCTTTTTGTTTCTTCAGCTTCTGTTTCTGACTGTTTTCAGGTTTTTCAGGTTCAAGACTTTGTATGGGCTGCAGACCCATTCCGTTATTAGGATTCTGAGGGATAGTATTGTTTTGATTCTGAACAGGCTGTTGTGAGGTACCCGGCTGCTGAGGAAGTGCATTGCCTTTATTATCGGTGGCCTGGAATGACAGTTCGCTTTTCAGGTAGTTCAGCATTTCCTTGGCTTTTATCCCTTCCGGAGTTTTAGCATAATTGAGTGCGATCTGTTCCAATTGTAGGATCATGACCTCTTTTCCGCTTGTTTTCCCTGAATTGAAAGCATTCAGAAGATGAAACTTCGGAATAAGGGCATCTTTTGGAAATTTCTGTATCGTCTGTTCTATGACATCTTTACTTTCTCCAAATTTTTCGGACTCGTAAAGTGCATATGCCTTTTTGTATTCATTTTGAACCTCTTCCGAAGATTTTACGAAGGAAACATTTTTAGGGTTTCTGGCAAATTCTGCGTAAGAAGTATACGGATAATCATTCAGAAGGATCTGTTTTGCTCTTTCAGAGGCCTGAGGATTCTTCAGATAATTCATGGCAAAAATCTCGTAAAGGGCCTGAAGCATTACTTTTTCTTCCGGTTTTACGTCTACCAGATCATACAGGGTCTTTGTGGCTAAAGGCGTATTGGTGAAATAATTCTGGTACATAACACCCAAGCCTAAAGAAGCCGTATCTCTGTCCTTTTTTAATTGCCCTAATCTTTCCTGATCTGTAGGGATTTGCTCAATATAGTAAGTGGTTTCATAACGTCTCGGATTGGGAGCCGAAGTTACGCCGAGAGCATCATTTTTCAAGTCTTCAATAGAAGCCATTTTCTTGGAATAACGCCAGTTATCAGCCAATGCTCTTTCTCCCCAGACCTGCTTAAATGAAGATGTTCCTTTGCTTATGGTCCCGGTATTGCTGAAATAAAAACCTTTGGTGGTTACTCCGAAATCAGCAAAAGAATTGGTATTGTTGGCAAATATCGAGGTGGCGCTGTAGTCTCCTCCATCAAAGCCTTTGCTTCTTTCGGCACGAATCCTCTCCCGCTCTTCTTTTTCTTCTTTAGCTTTAAGTTTAGCAATATACTTAGTGAAAAAATCCGTTTTTTGGACATCGCTCATCTTGGCTAAAGAAAGAATACTGTCATTCTTCTTGATCAGATAATAATTTTTAGAGATCTTCTTGATGTATTCAGACTGATCTTTTAAAAGGATCTTTGAAGGCTCATAAGTCATCACCGTAAGCGCTGAATCATAGTAGGTGCCGGCACCGATATAGTCATTCTTTTCAAGGTAGCTCTTCCCTATTTCGTAGTACGTAAGCCCTCTTACCTGCGGATCGGAAACCTTTTCAAATAAAGATTTTTTGAAGAACTCCTGCGCTTCTTCTTTCTTACCTGCCTTATTGGCCATTAAACCTAAAGCATAATAAAATTCGTTCTTTCTGGAAACGTAAGTTCCTTTTTTACTGATACTTTCAAGGTAGTTTTTTGCCCCGTTATAATCCCCTTTTCCATTGAAAGTCTTGGCAATAGCAATCTGGGATTTCACTTCAAATTCAAAGTCGTTGGCATATTTATAAGCTTGTGTGAAACTTTCACGTGCTTTATCATTCTGTCCCAGATTTTCAGAAACCTGTCCTCTCAGATAGGCTATTCTGCTTTTTAATTTTCTGTTTGAGTTCAGTTCAAAAGCCCTGTCTAATTCAACAGCAGCTTCCTCTGTCTTTCCTGCATCCAGAAGAGCTTCAGAATAATAGATGCTCATCAGTTTGGCATAGCTTTTATTGATATCCTCCCCTTTCAGTTTGGCAAAAGTCTCGTTCGCTCTGTGATAATCTTTGATTTTTGCATACGCTACACCCTGGTAAATTCTCGCTAAAGGAAGCCTTTTATCATCCTTCATATGCGTGAATACGTAGTTTAAGGCATCCAGAGCCTGTACAGACTTATTCTGATAAATTCTTGACTGTACAAGGATCATATAGGCGTCAAAGATCTTTTTATTCTTTTCTTCCCCGCTTCTGATCACGGAATATTTGGTGATGGCTTTTTGGGCCTTTGCTTCAGCAATTTCTAAGGTGGTAGCACCCTTATTTTGAAGGTCATCGGGCTGGCCGGGTGTATTTCCCTGTGCTCCCGGCATTCCTGGTGGCATTCCCGGAAGTCCTCTGTCAGAAGAAGGTCTGTTCACTTCTGCCATTTTCATGGAGTTTTCAGCGAATGCGGCAGACTGCCCCAAATCACTTCCCAAAGGCTGGTCTTCAAAGGTAAGGATGGGAATATAAGGCGCATAGAAATTGTCCTTGTGCCCCTTGTCTCTGCTCGTAAATTCGCTGTTCAATGCGTCTTTAGCATTAAAAAGGGTATTATAATATGTGTTAAATCCTTTCATGAATTTTGAACGCTGCTCCGGCTTTTTGGTCTTGGTAGCACAGGAAGCAACGATACACATGATCAAAAGGAATAAAATATTCTTTTTCATTATTCAATATAACTCTCTTATCTGCTTTTTATTATAAGCAGCTGGTGATTTTGTAAAAATAATAAAATTTTATAATGAATAATATTTATATTTCATTCAAAATTTTGTAAACCAAATGGGTAGGAAGGCCCATAATGGTATAAAAACTTCCGTTCAGCCTCGTTATTTTTGCCATTCCCAGCCATTCCTGGATGCCATAACTTCCTGCTTTATCGTAAGGTTTATAATTCTGAATGTAATAATTAATCTCCTCATCTGTCATTTCATCAAGTTCTACATCGGCCACATCGGTTTCCGTAAATGTTTTGTCCGCAGATTTGATAGTAATTCCCGTATAAACCTGGTGTGTTTTTCCTGAAAGCATGCGAAGCATTTGTCTGGCATCATCTTCATCTTTCGGTTTTCCGAGAATCTGTCCTTCTGCCGCCACTACGGTGTCAGCGGTCAGTAAAACTTCATCACCGGTTAAATTCCGGAACGCTTTTGCTTTTAATTCAGACAGATAGGCTGCTGCCTCTCCTATTTCAATAGAGTCAGGAAGAATTTCTTCACAGTCTATTTTCACCACTTCGAAATCAAACCCAAGGCTTGAAAGCAGTTCTTTTCTTCTCGGTGACTGGGATGCTAAAAGTAATTTCATAGAGCGATTTTAAACAGATTGGGTATTATCATCATGCCAGTTTCCCTGAACCTTCATTACCTGCTCTATCACGTCTCGTACAGCGCCACTCCCACCCTTTTTCGTGGAAATATAGTCAGATATTCCTTTCACTTCGGGAACCGCATTTTCAGGACATGCAGCAATCGCAGAATTTTCCATGATGTGGATATCCGGAAGATCGTCTCCCATCGTGAGGATCTCTTCGTTTTTAAGATTGTATTTCTTTTTAAAATCTTCAAAATCAGCCATCTTGTTGTGTGATTTTGGATAATAGTCGTTTATTCCGAGATAATTGATTCTGTGTTTCACCATATCATCATTTCCTCCGGTAATTACACCTATTAAATAATTATTTTTTAATGCCTTAACGACTGCATATCCGTCCAGGACATTCATTACCCTGCACATATTTCCACCTGGCATCAGATAGACGCTTCCGTCGGTAAAAACTCCGTCTACATCAAATACAAACGCCTTAATATCTTTTAATTTCTCTTTATAACTCATACATTTTCTGAATAGAATGATTCATTGTCTTATAAATTGCAAGACTTTCGCCTTTTAATAACTGCTCATGTAATTCCAGTACTCTTACATCGTTTCGTACAGCAGGTCCGGTTTGTGCTGCTTTAGGATCAATTTCATGGATCTTTTTAACCGTCTCATCGATAAGCGGAAGAAAATAGTCAAACGGAATATCCTGCGAATCCGAAACCTCTTTTGCTCTTGCGAAAAGATGATTCACAAAATTACAGGCTAAAACAGCGGTAAGATGAATGTATTTCCTCTTTTCATGACTGCTTTCCATCACATTTTCTGAAATCTGCGAAGCAAGGTCAAAAAGAATCTGCTTATCCTCTTCATTTTCTGTTTCAATGAAAAACGGGATCTTTTCATACTCCAGTTCTTTTGATTTTGAAAAAGTCTGCAAAGGATAAAAGCTTGATTTTCTGTACTCCCCTGCCAGAATTTCTTTGGGAAGAGATCCTGAAGTATGGGCGACCAAAGCGTCCTTTTTGGTGATGATTTTAGAAACATTTTCCACAGAGTTATCGCTCACGCAGATAATGTACAGATCTGCATCCTCCAGATGTTCTGTAGAATATGGGACATCCAGTTCTTCAGAGATTTTCTTCAGTACTTCCCCATTTCTGCCAAAAATCTGCAGTAATGGAATTTTTTTCAGACTGAAAGCTTTTGCCATGTGGTAGGCCACATTTCCAGAACCTATGATTACAATTTGCATCTAACAAAGATAAGATTTTAAAGGAAGATGAATGCAGGGCATGGTAAGTTTATCATCAATCTCCTTATTCCCCGTTGCCTAATGCTCAGAACGTTTCGGGATGCGGGTTTTGTGGTTGAATCAGGAACTACCTTTACATGTATATACTTCTGGATCTATTTTAAAACTGAGGAAGCAGATACGTTTTTTTTGACGCAAAGTTCGATTTTAAAGCGGTATAGTATAAGGTGAGCAAAGGAGGAATCAATGAAATTGATTCGATGAAGCGGACGTTCTTAATCATACGCTTAATCAGCGACGCAGTCGATACCTTTGCCTTTCTCAAAACTCAACGCTTCCTAATTAAATCTTTGCGTTAAAAAACTTTATCTTTTACTCAAGTTTTGGAGGGGATCCCAAATTCCGTACGTCTTACCCTTGAAACTTATAATTCAAAACTTATAACTCCTAACTCGCTCAAACCCAAACTCAGATTATTTTAAATATTTGGACTGAAAATTGAATAAGTAATTTAACTTTCGGCTATTTTTGTAATCCAAAACAGTGAAAGCATCTTATGAAGATTAAGGACGCGGAAATTATTTCGTTGATGCAGAATCCACGGACCCAGGAAAAAGGTGTCCGTGCCTTGATGGATGCTTATCAAAGCAGATTGTACTGGCATATAAGAAGGATTATTGTGGATGGTGACCTGGCTCAGGATACGCTGCAGGAGACTTTTATTAAAGCCTATCAGAATTTTCACCAGTTCAAAAATGACAGCCAGTTGTATACCTGGTTGTACAGGATTGCCACCAACGAGGCACTACAGCAGGTCAATAAAATGAAGAAGATGCAGAAAACGGATGAAGATCCGGAGTACTATATGCAGAACCTGGTGGCCGACAATACGGAAGGAGATGCCGAAGAAATACAGCTGCTCCTCCAGAACGCTATACAAAGCCTGCCCGAAAAGCAGAAGCTGGTATTTATGATGCGGTATTATGATGATTTGCCCTATGAAGAAATATCTAAAATTGTAGATATGTCTGTAGGAACGTTAAAAACGAATTATCATTATGCCAAACAGAAAATAGAAGAATTTATTAAAGAAAATTACGAGAGATAATTTTTTGACCCAAACCAAGATGAAAGAGTTCGACATAGAAAAACTAGAACGCAAGAATATTTACAAAGTTCCGGATGATTTGTTTCAAAATATCCAGAACAGTGTAATGAACGAAGTGAAAGCGAATAAAAAAGCACCGGTTTTTAAACTAAACTGGATGTATGCCGCAGCGGCATCAGTGGCTTTGATATTCGGGGCAACGTATGTTTTTAATTCTGACAACGATCCGGCGAAAAATGTGTTGAATTCAAATGCATATGCCGTAAACAAACAGGCGCCTAAAACAGAAGGCGAGCGTGCTTATGAAACGCTGGAGGCAGATTTAACTTCTGTTGAAAATAATAATCAAACAGTTAGCAATCAGGGAACTCAAACGGTGTCTTATACAGCAAAAGAAGGAGCTGACAACGTAAGGACGGCTCAGCCTGTAAAAGCTACCGCTAAAAAAGAAGAAACTAAAATGAATGAATACCTGGATTCGTTTTCCAATTCTGAAATTTCAGAACTGGCAAGCAATTCTACCCAGGACGTTTATTTAGATCTATATAATTAAGAAAGATGAAAAAGATATTATTTACACTTTTTATTATGTATGGTTTTGGTCTGAATGCACAAAATGCACAGACTACAGATTATGACTGGAAAAAGATGGATCCTAAGCAAAGAAAGGAGGTAATAAACAATCTTTCTCCGGAAGAAAGAAAAGAGCTGCTCAAGAGGTTCAGAAATAATATGGTGCTGGAAAATCTGGAGATTGATGCCAGCGATAAAACAGAATTTACTCAGCTGTATAATGAGTATCTTGAGAATCAGAAACAGATAAAAGGACAGTTTAATCCTAATTTCAATCCCGAAACTTTATCGGATGATGAAGCCAAAGCAAAACTTCAGCAGAGTTTTGAAGTGGGGCAGAAGTTACTGGATAACAGAAAAAGATATGCTGATAAAATGCAGCAGGTGATTCCTTGCCAAAAAGTATTGAAACTATTCCAGACTGAAGGGATGATGAGAGATAAAATGAATGAGAGAAAACCTCACAGCGGGCACGATAATACGGCAAGGCCCAAACAAAACCCATAATAGTTTATTTTTTTAATGTTGGACGGCTCTCACAAAATTTTTTTGTGGGAGCCGTTTAGTGTTTACGAATTACTATTTTTGCGCAAAAAAATATATCTCATGAGAAAACTGATGCAGCTGGCATTTATTTTTGTGACCATTGTCGCTTTTGCACAGACCAAAGAAGTGGTAAAATTCAGAGGGAACATTTTGAATTATAGTGAAAATCCCTATGCATTTTTCAAGGTAATCGACCAAAGAGAGGATAAGCAGATCGGTACACTGCCTTTCGGAGAACAGAAAGAAATGAAGGAAGTTGTTTTTCCTTCCACACCGGATACTGATTTTAGTGCCTGGTATTTAAAAAGTAACCAACCGGGCAAATTAACCGATTTTGTTTTGGTCTTAAAGAAGTTGAAACTTTCAACAGGAGAGTCCGATGGTAAAAAAACTGAAGGGAAGATGGATTTTTCTGCCCAGACTTTCGCTAAAACCGGGGATAAATACCAATTCCTGTATAAAAAAGACACCGTTTTTACCTTCTATGATAAAGAGGTTTCCGAACTGATGGTGAAAAATATTCCGACCATTTTTTCTGTATTCATAAAGAAATCTTATTCATTGAATCCTACGGGGAATTCAGTTTCATTAAATGATTTGGCAGATTACAGCAGTCTTGTAAAAACCAATTATCCTGCTTTAAAAGATGCTCCGTTAAAAGACGGAATCTATCTGGACTACATTTCTTTCTTCAACCAGACTCCTGAAAAGGGAGATTACACGCTTGAAATTAATAATAAAGGAGACGTTACAAAAGCAGTGAAAGAAGAAAATGGAAAAAAGACTAAGATTTCCGCTTATAAAATGTTTGCCTACGTAGAGAAAGGGAAGGCCCGTAAATCAACATTCTCCGGATTTATGGATCTTGATAAAGATGAAAACGGGTTTTATCTTTTAGCCAACCGTGGCCATCTTTTTCCTGTACAGTCCAACAGTACTTACGGAATGTTCGGGCTTATCGGAGGCATTGCCGGAGCTATTGAGCAGGGAGCAAGACAGAAGAAAATGAAAAGTGGAGATGCCGGGAAAGTCTACATCGATCCGTTGACCGGAGAATATGATTTTTCTGATGAATAAAAAATATTGAACGCAATGGTGATCTAAAAAGAGATGGAAGGTCTCTCTTTTTTATCTTTACAAAGTATAAAAAACACAAAACACAAAATGAAAAAAACAGTATTCTTCCTGTTGCTTGCAGGAGCTTTGTCTGCCCAGAAAACAGAAATTATTAAACTTGATAAAAATATCAAAGACAAAAATTCACGCACAAAATCTCTTAGTCTAATTGATACCAGAACAGATAAAGATCTGGGAACCTTAGTGTATAAAGGGGAGCCGGTTCAGATGAAATTCGGTAATGAAGATTTAAAAAATCATATCGAAACATGGTTTGCTGATGATAATAAAGCAAGAGGAAATACTGATATCACCATACTTTTGGAAGAAGTGAAAATCAGTGGTTTTCAAAATACAGGGCTGGCAAAAGTAAAAATTAAAGTTAGCAGTTTCATCAACAGAGGGGGTAAATATTTCTTTATCAACAGATATTACAATACCTTAAGTTTTAATTCGAAACTTACACCTAATATTCCCAGAGAAGTTTCTTCGTCTGTTTCCGATGTGCTTTCTTCTTTTATTAACGAATCCTATTCCCATACTGTTTTAAGTACACCCATTCCGGAGGCTGAACTTAATAATTATGAAGCCATACTGGAAAAAAACATAAAATGGCTGACTTCTTCCGAACTTACAAACGGAGTGTATAAAGATTTCAGGTCTTTGGCTGATCAGAAACCAACAAAAGGATATTATGCGGACAAGAACAAAAAAGGAAAGGTAATTGGGATAAAAGATAAAAATAATCTGGTGGTTTTAAATGAGGAAGTGTATGGATATATTGAAAATGGAAAAATTTATCTCCTTACACCCGTAGGCTATTTAGAAGTACAGAAAGATGATAAAGGATATTATATAGTTTCTTCCAGACAGGAACTGTTTCCGAAAAACAATAATACAGGAGCTATGGTTGGCGCTATGGCAGGAGGAATCGTAGGTGCCCTTATTGGAGCAGCAATTGATTCAGGATCGAAAACGGGAAGAAATGCGAACACTACTTTATCCCATGTTTATATAGACTCTTTAACAGGTGCTTACGTCTTTGAAAAATAAATTTCACACCGAAAATTAAAGAGAGGAATTGTCTCGCTTTTTTTTATCTTTGCAAATTACAACGTTCTTAAATGAAAAACATACGAAATTTTTGCATAATCGCTCATATTGACCACGGTAAAAGTACTTTGGCAGACCGTCTTTTGGAGTATACCAATACAGTTACTCAGAGAGAACTGCAGTCTCAGACCCTGGATGATATGGATTTGGAGAAAGAACGTGGGATCACCATCAAGTCTCACGCGATCCAGATGGATTATGAGTATAAAGGAGAAAAATATATCTTAAACCTTATTGATACCCCGGGACACGTAGACTTTTCTTACGAAGTTTCCCGTTCTATCGCTGCCTGTGAAGGAGCACTTCTTATTGTAGATGCGGCACAGAGTATCCAGGCGCAGACCATCAGTAATCTTTATCTGGCATTAGAAAACGATTTGGAAATTATTCCGATTCTGAATAAAATAGATCTTCCATCTGCAAACCCAGAAGAAGTTACCGACGAAATTATGGGACTTTTAGGATGTAAATACGAAGATGTTCTTAGAGTTTCAGGAAAAACAGGTGAGGGAGTTCACGATTTGCTTGAGCAGATTGTCAACAGAATTCCTGCGCCGGTTGGAGACCCGAAAGCTCCGCTACAGGCATTGATCTTTGACTCTGTTTACAACCCGTTCAGAGGAATTGAAGCATATTTCAAAGTCGTAAACGGAAGTATTTCCAAAAACGAGAAAATTAAATTTTTCGCTACAGGAAAAGAATATGGTGCTGATGAAGTAGGAACATTGAAACTGAAGCAGGTACCGAAGAAAACTATTGAATGTGGTGATGTAGGCTATATTATTTCAGGGATTAAAGATGCAAGAGAAGTAAAAGTAGGAGATACCATTACCTCTTTTGTGAATCCTGCCGATGCTGCCATCGATGGGTTTGAAGAAGTAAAACCGATGGTTTTTGCCGGAATTTACCCTATTGAATCCGAAGATTTTGAAGAGCTGAGATTCTCACTGGAAAAATTAAGACTGAATGATGCCTCTCTGGTTTTCGAACCGGAAAGTTCTGCAGCACTTGGTTTTGGTTTCCGTTGCGGATTCTTGGGAATGCTTCACATGGAAATCGTACAGGAACGTCTTGAAAGAGAATTTGATATGAACGTGATTACTACGGTTCCCAACGTTTCATACCACGGATATTCTAAAAAAGAACCTGATGTTGCAATTTTGATCAACAACCCATCGGAAATGATTGATCCCAATCTTTTGGATAGAGTTGAAGAACCTTATATAAAAGCGTCCATCATTACTAAATCCGACTTCGTAGGTGCGGTAATGACCCTTTGTATTGAAAAAAGAGGGGAGATCGTTAACCAAAGCTATTTAACGGCAGACAGAGTAGAATTGACATTCAATATGCCTTTGGCAGAAGTTGTTTTCGACTTTTATGACCGTCTGAAGTCTATTTCTAAAGGATATGCGTCATTCGATTATTCTCCGATAGGAATGCGTTCTTCTAAATTGGTTAAAATGGATATCCTGATCAACGGAGATATGGTAGATGCCCTTTCTTCACTGATTCACGACAGTAATGCTTACTATATAGGTAAAAAAATGTGTGAGAAACTTCGTGAACTGATCCCGAGACAGCAGTTTGATATTGCGGTTCAGGCAGCATTAGGAGCGAAAGTGATCGCCAGAGAAACCATCAAAGCCTTAAGAAAAGACGTTACCGCAAAATGTTATGGTGGAGATATCTCCAGAAAACGTAAACTTCTTGAAAAGCAGAAAGAAGGTAAGAAGAAAATGAAGCAGATCGGTAGAGTAGAAGTACCGCAATCAGCATTCATGGCCGTATTAAAACTAAACGATTAATATAAAAAAGACCGGTAATTTTTACCGGTCTTTTATTTTTTAGAAAGTTCGCTGTTTCTCCGTGAGATTGGCTTGTATCACCAATGCACCGAGGCCAAGAATCACTTCGGCAATGCCTAATGTTCTGATAAGATTGATCCCGCATACGAGACATTCAGGTTCCGGGAAAGGCTTTTTCCCCACAACGATGATCAAAACTCCTCCTATGATAATAATGACCACGATAAAGGCTCTTAATAATGTTTTCATGATGGTATAAATTTTTATTTTCTATACCAAAGTTGAGCATATCTGCCTTAAAATTTACAAGGAAAATCACTGTTTCATAGAAGAGGTTTCTCCCTTTTTTATTTCTTTCTGGTGAATTTTATTTCCATGCTTTTGTGTTCTTTTCCTGTTTTAGAGTCAGGACCATACATTTCCATGATATGGTTATTATCGTCAGTAAATATATATACTTCTCTGAAGTCACATTCTTTTCCAGGTCTCGCGGGATCAGCCATTTTTCCTTTGAATTCAAGGGATTTTTTAGCAGCATCCCATTCACCCTCTGCATGCATAATTCCCGTTCCCATATTATCTATCCAGGTGCTTACAAACTTTTTCTTTGCATTGTCATAGCCCATCAGGCTCATTCCTTCAAATGGCATTCCCATAAAGCTTCCTTTGTAATTGCTTTGCTGATAACGTCCTCCAAAAATCATTTTGTTGGTACATTCAGCCTGGCTGGTAATTGGTTTTCCACCGGCTTCCATCCACATGGTTGATGCTCCTGTCCAGTTTCCGTCATATTTGGCCAGCATTTTGTGAAGCTCTCCGGGTGTAGCGTAGTCCATCCATGCTTTCATAGCCGTTACAGAATCTACAGGTTTCCATTCGGTAGAATCTGTTTTAGACGAATTTTTATCTGCCACGGGTTTTCCTTTCTCACAGGCGGTCAGAAGAAAGACGATTGAAAATAATAACAATAGATTTTTCATAATGAGTTAATTTTAAATGGGTTAATGTCAAATAAAGTTAGTTAATTTTATTATGCAGTCAATTGTTTTTTTGATGTCATTTATAAATTGTACCTTTGTGTATTCATAACGCAAATTAACTATGCAGGCAATAAAAGTTGCGGTAGACGCCGTCATTTTCGGGTACTTTGATAAGCAGGATCTTCAGCTCCTATTAATCAAAAGAAAGATAGAACCATTCAAAGGAGGCTGGGCGCTTCCCGGAGGCCTCGTTCTTGATGATGAAAACCTGGATGATGCGGTTAAAAGAGAATTACACGAAGAGGCAGGCATAAAGCCCGATTTTCTGGAGCAACTCTATACTTTTGGCAACGTAGGCCGCGATCCGAGAAATAGAGTGGTTTCCGTGGCTTATTTGGGTCTTGTGAACCCTTCTTATCATGAACTCTTTGCTGATTCTGATGCCGAAGATGCACAGTGGTTCAGTGTAAATAAACTTCCCAAACTGGCTTTTGACCATCAAAGCATTATTGATATTGCGTTAAAAAGACTCCGTACCAAGATACAGTACCAGCCAATCGGCTTTAATCTTCTCAATGAAGAATTTCCTTTTTCAGACCTTGAAAATTTGTACAGAACCATTGTCGGACGTGAAATTGACCGCAGAAATTTCCGTAAAAAAATCATGAGCTACGGCTTGCTTAATGAAACCAACAACGTTAAAAAAGAAGGCAGCGGGAGACCCGGAAAACTGTTCACATTCAATCAGGAGAAATATGAAGAACTGGAAAAAGAAGGCTTCTATTTCGAAATCAAATAATCTTTACTCCAGCTGAATCAAGTTTAGATTGACGTTAAAAATCTCTCATTTTATCATTTAAAACAAATAAACTAAAACTTTAGTTTATTGCGTATTCGTGTTATTTGTGAAAACATTAGTGCCATTTGTGTTTAAGAAAACAATCAAAAAAATTAAATTTTAATATTGATAATCAGTATTTTAAATATTTAGTGTTAAAATAACGCAAATATATTTTGGCTGTAATATGATATTGTCCTACATTTGCGTAAGAATAACACAATCATGAAATACACCTTACCACATATTATTGAAAAATTTCAGAGAAAAGAGAAACTTGAATTTCTATTCTTCTGGGGACACGCTGTAAAACATGAGATCACCAAATCATGCTTCAGTCAATGGTTTCCCATTCAGTTTGAAGAAAACGGAACTGTTTATAAAACAGCTGAACATTATATGATGGCCGGAAAAGCAAAACTGTTTAATGATCAGGAAATCTTACAGAAAGTTTTAAAATCCGAAATACCAAATGAAGCTAAAAGCTTAGGAAGGAAAGTGAAGAATTTTGAACCGAAACTGTGGGACGAACATAAATATGAAATCGTAAAGAAAGCCAATCTTTTGAAATTCTCACAAAATCTAAAGTTTCAGAATTTTCTGTTGGCAACTGATGATAAAATTTTAGTAGAAGCCAGTCCTTATGACAAAATCTGGGGAATCGGAATGTTGGAAACAGATGCCAGAGCTCTTGATCCAAAACTTTGGGATGGTGAAAATCTGCTGGGATTTGCTTTGATGGAAGTAAGAGACGAATTAAGAAGGTAAAAACACAGTCACTAAACACAAAATACGACTATGGAAAAGATAGAACTACACCCACAGATTTTTCTGATCGAAGATTTCCTGACTTCCAATGCCTGTGATGAATATATCGCAATGGCACAGGAAAAGGTATTTGAAGAAGCAAAGATCAATATGAATGGCCGCCAGATGATGAGCAAAGGGATTCGAAATAACGATCGGCTGATGGTTTTTGATAATAATTTGGCAGAAGATCTTTTCAGAAAAGCAGCAAAATTTCTTCCTCAGGAACATGAGAACTATAAACTTCAGAATTTTAATGAAATGTTGAGGGTTTATAAATATTCTCCCGGACAGCGGTTCAAAATGCACAGGGACGGAAGCTATATCCGGAATGAACATGAAAAAAGTTTCTATACGTTCATGATCTATCTGAATGACGATTTTGAAGGTGGAGAAACTGAATTTGAAAACCTTTTCACCGTGGCTCCTAAAAAAGGATCAGCATTGGTTTTTTATCATCCGGTAAGACATGAAGGGAAAACCCTGATCAGCGGAAATAAATACGTTTTGAGAACGGATGTGATGTATTCCAGTAAGTAGTGATCTGTAAAAGGATAAGCATTACTATGCCTTTTTTAATTAGCGTAAAAATAACACAAAATAATAAAAAGATGGAAGACGAACTAAAACCGAGATTCATCGGGTCATTACAGAGAAACAATGACCAGATCAGAGAAGACCGTGCACGCACCATCGGAGCAGATTCCGAATTGATTTACAGGCGCAGGGTGGAAGACATTGAACTGAAAATAAAAAGGCTGGAGCGCGAGCAGGAAGGGCTCATCGATATAAGCCCTTTAGACAGGAACAGCTTGACATTTGCTGATTTTCAGCCGGAAGCATTTGTTCAGAAAGATTTAGAATATTCATTAACAATCAGAAATTTAAATATTCAGCTGGAGGTCGCCGTAAAGAGATTTGAATATTTATTTGGTAAAACATTTTAGGTATGGGAAGTACAAGATACGATATGGATGCTCGTTTTGACAGAGCAAGAAAAGCAGGTTACGGATCTAAATCCGCAGGTGAAATTTTCACTCAGAACGCAGAAAGAAGAGCTCATGAATCTATGAACCCTAACGGAATTTCTTTCAGAGAGGCGAGAGATTCTTCCGTACACCCATATTCTGTTCCTATCATTTTAGGATTGGATGTGACGGGAAGTATGGGACATATTCCGCACGAACTTATTAAAGAAGGACTTCCTAAATTAATGGGAGGAATTATCCAGGGAGGGGTTCCGGATCCGGCGCTTTTATTTTTAGGAATCGGAGACCATGAATGTGACGCTTTTCCTTTGCAGGTAGGGCAGTTTGAATCAGGAGATGAGGAGCTGGATATGTGGCTGACCCGTACTTATATTGAATCCGGTGGTGGTGGAAATGCAGGAGAAAGTTATCTGTTGGCGTGGTATTTTGCCGCTTTCCATACGAGAACCGATGCGTTTGAAAAGAGAAACCAGAAAGGGATTTTGTTTACGGTAGGTGATGAGCCTTGCTTAAAAACACTTCCGGCATCGGCGATCAGAGAAATTATGGGATCGGGACAGCATACTTACACCCATTTTGAGTTACTGGAAGAAGCGAAAAAACGATATGAAGTATTTCACATCAATGTTCTGCATTCTGATCAGGCGATGAGAGCAGATAGTGGCTGGAAGGAATTATTAGGACAAAACTGTTTATCAATAGCTGATCACAGAGACATTCCGAATGTTATAAAAGGAGTCATCTGCGACAGATTTAAAAATGAAACGTTCAGACCAACAGAAGGAGAAGGGTTGGATCATATTCAAATGTTTTAAGTCATGAAAAAGGCACAAATAGTAATAGGCTTGGGTTTTGGTGATGAAGGAAAGGGAATCACTACAGATTTTCTCGCGCAACAAAACCCAGAGTCTGTTGTCATCAGGTTTTCAGGAGGGCAGCAGGCAGCGCATACGGTAATGATTGATGGTAAAAAGCACATTCATTCCAGTTTTGCGAGTGGAGCCCTGCGTGGATTGCCGTCTTATTTTACGGAACACTGTACCATTCATCCTGTATTTTTATTCAATGAAAGAAAGGAATTAATGGAGAAGAACGGAAATACAGAACTGCATATTCATCCGTTAGCAAAAGTCACCACTCCGTTTGATGTCTGGCAAAACAGAACCAATGCGAAAAATCTGGAGCACGGAACCTGTGGAAAAGGAATAGGAGCGACGATGAAAAGACACGAAAGCCCGTACAAACTATTTGCTGCTGATTTAATAGCTCCAAGATCAATGTTGATCGAAAAGTTGAAAGGAATAGCCTATTACTACGGCTTTATAGATGGAGATCAACTGGAAGAAGCCATGCATGATTTTTTGAATGCGGTAGATCAGATCGATTGGAAAATAGATGATTATACCTTTCTGAATTCATTTGAAAACCTCATTTTTGAAGGCAGCCAGGGAATTCTCCTGGATATGGATCACGGTGTTTTTCCGAATGTGACCTACGCGAATACCACTTCAAAAAATGCTTTTGAGATCTGCAGGCTTTTGAAAATAGAGGATATTGAGATGTATTATGTGACCAGAAATTATTCAACCCGTCATGGAAGTGGCTGGATGAGCAGTGAAAAGGAATTACTCCTGAAAAACAATGAAGAGGAAACCTGTGTCTTTAATGATTATCAGAAGGAACTTCGTTTTGGAGAACTGGATTATGATTTGCTGAATTATGCCCTTCTTCTGGATGGTGCTTACGGTTCAGCCACTCAACAGAACCTGGTTGTTACGTGTCTTGATCAGAGCGAAGAACAATTTAAAATAGATAAATTAAAAACAAAATTTGATACAGTCTACGGATCCTATTCTCCGTTTTCAAAAGACTTTAAACCAATTTTTTTAACCAAATAATGGGTTTATATTTAATGGCAGAACGGAGCCGGATACCAATATGATGATGAAAGAATTTGAAATAAGAGCAGATTACAGCAGAGATACAATTGTGATGTACCAGTCATACAGTGAGCAGATTGCAAAATCTGCCGTGATGAATCAGAAGTTTTCTGCTCCTTTTTCATTCAACAGGATGACGTGGATCAAGCCTTCTTTTCTCTGGATGATGGAAAGGAGTAATTACGGACAAAAATCCGGGCAGGAATGTATATTGGCCATCCATATCAAACGAGAAGCATGGGAAAAAGCACTCAACAAAGCCATTTTAACTTCTCCTGAAAAAAGGGTATATCCCGATCCCGGAACCTGGGAAAAAGACTTTGAAAAGGCTGAGGTGTATGTACAGTGGGATCCGGAAAGGAATATTAAAGGGAATAAACTGGAATACCGTTCCATTCAGGTAGGCATCAGCCGGTATCTGATTGAAGAATTTAATAATGAATGGATCGTTAAAATTGAAGATTATACACCTTTGGTCAAAAAGATCTTAAATTTTACCAAATCAGGAGCATATGATAAAGCAAAAAAACTGTTACCCATTGAAAAATTGTATCCATTGCAGGCTGAACTGGCTCACAAAATAGGAGCGATTATTTAAAAAAACAAAAACTATGAAAACAATCCCTCTTTACAGACCGGTGGGAGAAAAAGAAATGATTCTGATTTTAGAGAGCGGGTACAAAAAATCCCCCCCAAGATTGGAGTGGCAGCCCATTTTCTATCCGGTGTTGAATGAAAGCTATGCCTCAGAAATTGCAGAAAAATGGAACACAAGAGACGAAGCCGGAAATTATCTTGGTTTTGTCACCAAATTTGAGGTCCCGGAAGAAATCATGAACCAATATCCGGCTCAGAATGTAGGAGCCAAAAATCATAATGAATTGTGGGTTCCGTCCGGAGAGTTGGAAGGTTTTAATGATGCGATTGTTGGAGATATTGAGGTGATTAGAGTTTTTGTGGGAAATGAATTTAAAGAATCTAAAAATACTGAAATTAATAATCTTGTTTCAAAGCTGAAGAACGAATGAAAGAGATACAGTATTTAAAAGGAGACGCAACCAATCCTCAATCCGAAGGAAATAAGATTATCATTCATATCTGTAACGATATTGGAGGCTGGGGAAAAGGTTTTGTAATGGCGATTTCTAAAAGGTGGAAACAGCCAGAGAAAGAGTATCGGGAATGGTTTAAAAGCGGGGAAAGATTTAATCTTGGAGAAATACAGATGGTACAGGTTGAAAAGAATATTTGGGTTTGCAATATGATTGGTCAGCATAAAATTATAACGAACTCCAACGGAATCCCACCAATCAGATACGAAGCTGTAGAAAAATGTTTGGAAAAACTATCTCTTGAAGCTTTAAAACTTAATGCAGAAGTACATATGCCGAGAATTGGCTGTGGCTTAGCAGGAGGAAAATGGGATGTGATGGAGCTCATTATTGAAAAAACATTAGTCAGAAATAGTATCCCGGTATATGTTTATGACTTTGAATAATATAAAAATTAAAAACGACCATGACAAATAAAGGAATGGCGAAAGATACCTTAGAGATCTTGGCCAAAAAATATTATATAAACGAAGACAACGAAAAAATAACAATAGAAAAAGAACTGGAAACCTGTACAAGGGAAACCGTTTTGTTTTCATCCGAAGACTTGACTGAAATATCAGAAAATGAACTTCCGGAAGCCAATTTTGAAACCCAGTTCGAAGTATGGAATTTCAGTTCATTAAAAGCAATTTTAAAACTCGCTGAAGAAGAAAGTCAGGAGAAAATCATGTGTCTGAATTTCGCATCAGCCAAAAATCCGGGAGGAGGATTTATCAATGGGGCAGAAGCGCAGGAAGAAAGCCTTGCAAGGACTTCGGCACTCTATGAAACTCAGCTTCAGGCATGGTATTATTACGAAATTCATAGAGATATGAAATCCTGTTTCTACACCGACATGATGATTTATAGTCCTAAAGTTCCGGTTTTCAGAAAAGATAAAGGAGAATTGCTACTGAAGCCTGTATTGTGTAATTTCATTACTTCTCCGGCGGTCAATGCAGGAGTTGTAAAACGACAGGAACCGGAAAGAGCAGATGAAATTTATAATGCAATGGACGTTAGAATGGATAAAATGCTCGCTTTGGCTCTGAATAAGGGAAATGAAACCTTAATTTTAGGTGCGTGGGGATGTGGCGTTTTCAGGAATGATCCAAAAGAAATTGTGGATTTATTTAAAAAGCATCTGCATGGAAAATATAAGAATCAATTTAAAAGAGTGGTTTTTGCAGTCTTGACTAAAAATGAAGAGATGCTGAAGCTATTCGAAACCATATCATGAAACTTAAATTAAAAAAATATAAAGAACAACTACAGGATTGGCCTCAAAAAGGCTATCACATCATGGCTCAATATGATGAAGATAAAATCATTGTCTATCAGTCTTACCGAAAGGAAATTGGAGCTTTTGCGGTAGAAAATCAATATTTTGGAGGAGGATTTAGTCTGGAAAGAATGACTTGGATAAAACCTAATTTCCTTTGGATGATGTATCGAAACGGCTGGGGAAATAAAGAGGGTCAGGAACATGTTTTGGCGATTCACCTAAAAATGTCTGCTTTCAAAAGGTATCTGGAGAATGCAGTCTATTCTACTTATAATGACAAATTAGGAATTTCCCGCGAAGAATGGCAGAATCAGGTGAAAGAATCTTCTGTGCGATTACAATGGGACCCGGATCATGATCCTTTTGGAAACAAACTGGAGAGAAGAGCGATACAAATAGGTTTAAGAAATGAATTTACCCGTTCTTTTGCACAGGAAGATATTTTGTTAATTGAAAATATCTCAGATTTTGTAAAAGAGCAGTATCAGTTTGTTTTAAAGGATGATTTGGACAATCTGATTATTCCTGAGGAAAAACCGCTGTTATTTGATCAGGAAAGTTTAAATAAAAAGCTAAGATTAGATGACAACTAATTGCCATGAAAATTGAATTAATAAAAGGAGACATCACAAAAATTCCCGCAGACGCTATTGTCAACGCTGCCAATTCATCACTGCTAGGCGGCGGTGGAGTAGATGGAGCTATTCATCGTGCTGGTGGAAAGGAGATCCTTGAAGAATGTATCCAGATCAGAAACAGACAAGGAAAATGTAAGACCGGAGAAGCTGTGGTTACATCAGCGGGAAATCTTCCGGCAAAATATGTGATTCATACCGTAGGACCTGTTTGGAACGGAGAAGAAGATAAAAGCTCAAAACTTCTGGAGAACTGTTATAGAAATTCCTTGCAACTGGCAGAAAATTTAGGGATTAAAACCATTGCGTTCCCGAATATCAGTACGGGAATTTATCAATTTCCAAAAGAACTGGCCGGTAAAATTGCCGTAGAAACAGTACAGAATTTTCAGTCAGATTGCATTGAGAAAGTTATTTTTGTCTGTTTTGATGATGATAATGAGGAAGTGTATAAAAAGATTTTAAAATAATGGAGAAATTTAATTTCAGATTGGTAAATGATCCTAAAAATCAAAATGTAGGATTAACTATGGAAGAAATTGATATGCTCAAATGTAAGGTGGGGGTTAGATTTCCACAAGCTTACATTGATTATCTTCTGAAAGCCGGGAAAAATTCAAATGTGTTCAATGTTGAAACAAATAGCATTGAATTTCAGAGATTTCAAAAAGAATTAAGGGCAGAATTGGATGCTCTTCATCTATTACAAAATGAAGAAATCTTATGCATAAGGAAAGAACTTGGAATGTATTATTTTTTTAATCTTTCCGAAAACAACAGGAATCCTACACTATACCTTTTTGATGAAGTTGGCGTAGAGGTGTATTGGGGCACCTTTCAAAAAACAATAATAAAAGCGGAAGGGGAAAATTTTATAACCTTTATTAATAGACGAGCGGAAAGTATATATGGAATCACGATAAAACAATATCTTAAAAATATTCCATTATACATTATGGCAATACCAATATCTATTATCTTTCTAGCGATAACCGGGACAGTGATAGTAATAGAAAAATTTAGAGTAAAAATTAACAAACAATGAAAAAACTAACCATATTAAGCGGTGCAGGAATCAGCGCCGAAAGTGGAATAAAAACATTCAGAGACGGAGATGGTCTCTGGGAAAATCATAATATCACAGACGTAGCAAGTCCGGAAGGATGGAGAAAAGACAGGGAGCTTGTACTGGAATTTTACAACCAGAGAAGAAGACAGCTTCATGAAGTTGAACCTAATGAAGCTCATCGATTGGTCGCAGAACTGGAAAAATATTTTGATGTTCAGATCATTACCCAAAATATAGATGACCTGCATGAAAGAGCGGGATCTACCAATATCCTTCATATTCACGGAGAACTGTTCAAGTCTTGCTCGTGCAACAATAAAAACCTGATTTATGAGGAAAAAGGAGACATCAAGAGCGGTGACAAAGCGGAAGATGGCGCTCAGTTAAGACCATTTATCGTGTGGTTTGGAGAAGATGTTCCTTTGTACAAAACGGCGCAGGAAAAGGTGAAAGAAGCGGATATTCTTGTGGTAATCGGAACTTCCCTGCAGGTATATCCTGCGGCAGGACTGATCCATGAGATCAAAGACGACTGTCTGTTGGTAGTCATCAATCCCAACGAAACCGGATTCGGATACGGACAAAGAGCCGTAGTGATGAAAGAATCCGCAACCAAAGGAATGAAATTGCTGTTTGATAAACTTGTCAATTTAGCATAATGGAAACCGCAGTCAAAGCCGGAATTTTTGGCGTGTGCATCGGTGATGCGCTCGGGGTTCCTGTAGAATTTAAGAGAAGAGAAGATTTAAATAGGTTTCCCGTTACCGGTTATCTGGCATATATGTCCTGGAACCAGCCGAAAGGAACATGGAGTGATGACAGTTCATTAACGCTTTGTATTGCTGATGTACTTGCAAAAGGCTATGATCTGGAGAAGATCGGGCAGAGCTTTGTAAAATGGAATAAATATGGACACTGGACGGCTCACGGAAAACTTTTTGACATCGGAGGAACAACAAGACATTCCATTGCGCGATTGATCAAAGGAGAAAGTGCAAGGTTTTCAGGAAATATTTTTGAAGAAGATAATGGGAATGGCTCTTTGATGAGAACTCTTCCCTTAGCTTTTTATCTTAAAGATGAAGAGGATATTGAGAAACTGTATCAAACGGTAAAAGAAGTTTCTGCCATTACCCACGGACATTTCCGTTCTGTTTTTGCATGCTTCATGTATGTGGTTTTCGCCATAGAACTTATTAAAGGGAAAAGTAAAAAAGAATCTTACACGCATATGCAGAAAGAAGCTTTGGAATACGCTGATATTAAAGAATTTAACCCTAAAGAGATTGAACTTTTTCATCGCGTTTTAAAGAATGATATTTCAACCTATCCGGAAGAAGAGATTAAAAGTGGCGGCTACGTCCTCCACAGTTTAGAAGCCTCCCTTTGGTGTTTTCTCAACTCTGAAACCTATGCAGAAGCCGTTTTAAAAGCAGTGAATTTAGGAGAAGATACAGATACCACCGGAGCCATCACCGGAGGACTTGCAGGGATCTATTACGGATTTGAAAACATTCCGGAAGAATGGGTTTCCGAATTGGTAAGAAAAGAAGATATTGAAGTTTTGTGTGATAAGCTTCAGAAAAAATTAATGAATTAAAGACAAAAAACCATGAACGAAATAGAAAACAAAAGAATAAGCAAATTTCTAAGCCTTATTCTGAGACATCAGCCCGAGACCATTCAGCTGACACTGGATGAAAACGGATGGGCAGAAGTGAATGAACTCATTACAAAATCTGCAAAAGGCAGAATGCATTTCAGCTTCGAAGAGCTGGAAGAAGTAGTGGAAACCAATAATAAAAAACGCTTCGCTTTTAATGAAGACAAAACCAGGATCAGAGCCAGTCAGGGACATTCCATTGATATAGATCTGGCTTTGAAGGCTGCACAGCCACCTGATTTCCTGTATCACGGAACCGCAGAATCGAATATTTCTTCCATTCTGGACAACGGAATTGAAAAAAGAGCCAGACAGCATGTTCATCTGAGTGCAGACAAAGAAACAGCAACCAAAGTAGGAATGCGTCACGGAAAACCGGTTATTCTGACCATCAGAACCAAAGAAATGCACGAAGACGGAATTCTTTTCTATCTTTCGGCCAACAAAGTCTGGCTGACAGATTTTGTGGATGCAAAATACATTTCAAAGTAAAATGCGGAGAACATTAGTAATCGGTGATATTCACGGAGGTTTTAAGGGCTTACAGCAGGTTTTTGAACGGGCAGAAGTTACAGCGGAAGATCAGTTTATTTTTCTTGGAGATTATGTAGACGGCTGGAGCGAATCTTCAGAGGTCATACAGTTTTTAATAGCACTTTCCGAAAAGCATGAATGCATCTTCATCAAAGGAAACCATGATACCTGGTGCGAAGACTGGCTGTCACTGGGAGAAGGTCCTGATGTGTGGCTGTTCAATGGCGGAAAAAGCACGGTAGACAGTTACAATGACTATTCACTGGAAGATCTGGATCTCCATCTTGAATTTTTCCAACGGATGAAAAGCTATCATGTAGATGATGAAAACCGTCTGTTTATCCATGCCGGATATTCGTCTATGCATGGGCCTGAAAAAGAAGTATATTCCAGCAATTACCGTTGGGACAGAACTCTTTGGGAAACCGCAGTCGCGATGGATACAAAGTTGGAAAGAAACTCTGAACTCTATCCGAAAAGGCTGCTTTTATACAATGAGATATTTATCGGGCATACGCCCACAATAGACATCGGAATTAAACATCCTGCCCATAAAGCCAACATCTGGAATATGGATACCGGAGCCGCTTTTACAGGGGCTTTATCAATGATGGATGTCAACACCAAAGAATTCTGGCAGAGCGACCCGCTTCCGTCCCTGTATCCCGATGAAAAGGGCAGAAATAATGACATCATAGGAAATAAAACCTTATGAAAATAAATCAAAACTTATCAACATACCCCAACCTTATAGGTTTCCAAAACCTATAAGGTTTTTATCCATAAAAAACTCAACATAAATAGCTGTATCTCACAGAATAAACACAATTCCCAAACAGCATATGATCCAATGAAAATCTTCGGTTTTCTTGAGCCTTAAAACATAATCAGGATCAAAAACCTTGCATCCTAGCGATAATTCAACCTCACGAGACAGAGCCTAACAAATCCGCAATTTCCCTTTCTCACCCAAATCAGATTAAGTAATTTTGAAGTTCAAAAACTGCTTCAATGAAACTGAAATACCTCTTAATATTCCTAAGTACATCCTTATTTTTAGCCCAAAACTCATTTCAGACTCCTTTTGAAAAAGGAAACGGAAACCAAACGGTGACCTATGATGAAATGAATGCTTATTATCAGGATCTGGCTCAGCATTTTAATACCATTCAATATCTTAAAAAAGGAGAAGATGACAATGGAAAACCCATTTACGTCGTTATGTACAATCCTTTCCCTGAAAAAGATCTCGATAAACTGAGAAAAGATAAAGCTGTTTTATTCGTAAATAACGGAATTCACCCGGGTGAGCCGGACGGAATAGATGCCACGATGGTGCTCATGAGGGATCTTGCTACAGGAAAGGTAAAAACGCCGCAAAACTTTATGGTGGCCGCTATTTCTGCCTATAATGTGAGTGGAATGCTCAACAGGGGTTCTTTCTCCAGAGCCAATCAAAACGGGCCGGAACAGTATGGTTTCAGAGGAAATGCCAGAAACTATGACCTGAACAGGGATTTCATTAAAGCAGATTCAAAGAATGCCAGAAGTTTTCAATCCATTTATCAGTGGTTGCAGCCGGATGTTTTTATAGACAATCATGTGAGCAACGGAGCTGATTATCAATATACTTTCACCTATATTTCTACCTTTAAAGAACGTCTGGGAAATACATTAGGCGCCTACTTTTACAATGATTATCAGGTGAAGAACCTTGAAGAGATGAAGAAGCGGGGCTATGAAAGCACGCCTTATGTAAATATCCACGGCGATATTCCTGACGAAGGATTCGCTGCTTTTGAAGATTCTCCGAGATATTCTACGGGGTATACCTCACTGTTTAATTCTTTAGGAACGGTTCCTGAAACCCATATGCTGAAGCCTTATGACAAAAGAGTGGATGCTACGTACAAATACATGCTGGTCAATCTTCAGAATTTAGACAAAGATTACAGAAAAGTAAAACAGCTTCGTCTGGATAATTTAAAGCAGTACAAAGCCGGATTGCAGTACGGAATCCGTTGGAAAATAGATTCTACCAAGTTTTCTACCATGGATTTCAAAGGGTATGAAGGAAGTTATAAACCAAGCGATATTTCCGGAAAGCCAAGGTTGTATTACGACAGAAACAAACCTTTTACCAGGAAGATCAAACTCTTCATGACAGCCGTTCCTATTGGATATATTACGATCCCTAAATACTATGTGGTTCCACAGTCTCAATATCGTGTTATTGAAGAACTGAAAAGGAATAAAATCGGGATGACTGCTCTAAAAAAAGACAGCACAGCAATGGTTGAGTCTTATAAGATCAAAGATTTTAAAACCGTTAAAAACCCTTACGAAGGACATTATCTTCATTACGATACAAGTGTGGAAACAACCATAAAGAGCCAGACTTTCCTGGCAGGAGATTATGTAATTCCAACGGATCAGCCTGGTGTAAAATATCTCATTGAAACACTTGAACCTGAAGCATTAGACTCATTTTTTAACTGGAATTTCTTTGATGGAATTTTGGCTCAGAAAGAATATTATTCAGCCTATATTTTTGAAGATACCGCTTCAGAATTATTGAAGACCGATAAAAAATTAAAAGCCGATTTCGACACAAAAAAATCCTCAGATAAAAAATTTGCAGATGATGGAACAGCCCAACTGGACTGGATCTACAGAAACTCTCCCTATTTCGAAGAAAAAACATTCAGACAGTATCCGGTTTACAGAATATTGTAAAATTTTTATGATGAAATTTGTTTAATTCAGCTTCATACTCCAAATGTCATATCATATTCTTTTGTCTTGAAATCGAAGATTCGACGTAGTCAAACAAAAGAATCAAAAATTCAGGACTTGGAAACTTCCACTAAAAATAAATGCTGTTCTCTAAAAATTCTAAAACTTGCGCGGAATTACTATTTCTGCTTCGTTTCAGGGACAGTCCCGCGCTTCGGACAGTAGAATTTTCTTAACGTTCACAGCATTTATTTTCTTAACGCTCCACTTTCCTATGTCAGATTGTAACGGTTGTAAAACCAATTCTCCCAAAACTTTGTAATATATCAGCAGCTTTAAATTTTATCGCAGATAAAATCCTCGCGCCTTAACAACATATTGCATGAAAAATAATAGCGTCTTTGCGATTTTACAACAAAAAAATATGATTTAAAATATTGATAATCAGTAGTTAATTTCCGGGTTTTTCACCTACGCAATAAAGGTGTTTTTCCTCATAACTTTAATGTATACTCTGCCGAAATTTGCTTTATAAAACCAATAAAAACTATAGTTATGGCCACTAAAAAGCAATTTTTCGTTTCACTGGAAGGCGTAGACCTTACCGATGAACAGTTGAAAAACATCGACAGAGGAATTCAGAGCGTTGTTCTTTCTGAACTTTCAAAGATTGATAATACCCAGGCTTTCGGAGCTCACAGAGACTTCAAAGGACTGGTAAGACCCTTGAAAATTAAAGACTGGTTTCCTTGGGGAATCATTATTTTCAAACCGGGAATTGATATTCAGAGCCAGTTGAAAGACATCCAGGGTCAAATAAAAAGCTATGGAGGCTAATTCCAATACTTCAAAAAAGAGGTGTCCCAGTTATGTAGGAAAAGTTGGGGCACAGCTTTTTGGAGTGGTCAACAAAGACGGTAAGGTACAGTTCATAACACCGCTCACCGTCACAGAGGATTTTCTGGATCAGAATCAGGATAAAACCAGTCTTGAACAGAGATTCCGGTTTACAGGAAAATGCGTTGAAAAAGGCTGTGCGCAATGGAATGCAGAAGAATCCAAATGTTCTTTGTCTCAAAAGGTTCAGAATCTGGATATCCATAAGGAAAAAGAACTGTTCTTTTGCCCGATCCGTTCTCAGTGCAGATGGTTTTCCCAGGACGGAAAAGAAGCCTGTTTTTCGTGCAATGAAGTAACGAGAAATATGGAGGAACTTCTTCTTACTATTCAACAATAAAAAAGACGTTTCAATTTGAAGCGTCTTTTTGTTTTATTTCGGTAAGCCTCTTTTTAAGGCCAGTTCTGCGGTCTTAACGGCTGCTTTTTCTTTCCATTCCATATAAGTGGTTTTAAAATTGGACTTCATAATGTCATCGAACTTACGCTGTACGGTCAGATTCCATAGAGAGTGCGCTTTCACAGCCCACGATTTGTCCCAGGCCCTCAGAGAGATAGAGAAACTTCCGTCCAGATACTTCATCCAGTGCCACCATCCGGTAGGCATGAAAAGGGTGTCACCGTGCTCCAGGAAACATTCAATTCCTTCTACACCATCTAAAGCCGGATATTTCTCAAAGTCAGGATTGTCGATATCATAATCTTCCAGCGCATAGGTGGCGTATGGAAGTCTGTACAGTCTTTCTTTCCATTTATATTCAAACAGCTTCACATGCTTTCTTCCGTTGAAGTGCGTGTGGAATATATGTGCCATATCAATATCAAAATGAAGGAATGTCACAGAACTTTTTCCACCAAAAAACATGGATGGATATTTATCAAGGAAACCGCCCATAAGCTCTTTGGGAGCAATAAAATCGTCCATCAGTTTATTAGCGTGTTTTATCGGGTCAAAAAAGAAAATTCTAAGATCAGTAGGCTCTCTTTGGATAAGATCTATATAATCTCCGAACTTCATTTTTGTAGTGGGCGTGTTAATGGGAGCAGCTGGATCGGCTTTTTTAGAATCGTAAAGAGGAACTTCTACATCACCTACCACTTCCTTTACATAATCCATGGTCCACTTCTGGTAAGCAGGCCATTTTCTTGCCATGTTTTTAATGACAACGGGCCTTCTGGGCTTTAGATATTTTTCCATAAACTCTTCCTGAGTAATATCATCTACAACATCTATAGGCTTTAAAATAATTCCCATTCTATAAATTTTATGTTACAAAATTATTAAATAAATATATATGAATCAGTGTTTAAGTTTTTTTTAATCTATGATTCAAATCACTTTTAACTATTTAGACTAAATAAAAATATTAAAAATTATTCTTTTATTGAAACTCTTTGCTTATTCCCTATGATAAGACAATATTTTCCTGAAAATCATTACACCGGAGTAAAATAGACTGAATTGATTCGATATAAATTTAATGATAAGATTTTAAAGAATTGATATACCAAACGAATTTTAATAATAAAATTGACAGAGTGGTATTCAAATCTTAATAATCTTGATTTTTAAGGTGATAAGCTGCTCTTAAAACATATTTTTTTAAAACTTTTTATCAAAAGTTTAGATATATCAAAAATATAACTATGTTTGTAGTGATAAAGCATTTAACCTTTGTCCATAAAATACATCTTTATAAAAAGTGTAACAAAAAACACAAGCTACGAACTAATTAGGCAAATAATAAATTATGAAAAGAAAGATATCTCTATTTCTGATGCTTTTTTTTACGGTGCTCACCTTTGCACAGAAAACGGTATCAGGAAAAATTACCGATGAAGACGGATCACCTGTCCCAAGCGCCAGTGTTACCATAGAAGAACCGGGTAAAGATGCTATTTTAGCATACGGGATCACCAATTCTAAAGGAGAATACAAAGTTACATTTACTTCCCCGGAGGCTAATGTAGACCTGAAAGTAAAAGCTTTCAACCAAAAACCCCTGACAAAACAGATCAGCAACAGCGATCAGACACTTACCTTCAAAATGCAGTCTGAAGCTACAGAAATAAAAGAAGTACAGCTGAAAACAAAGATGATCACTGCAAGAGGTGACACTATTGCTTATGATCTGAAAGCCTTCGACAGCAAAAGTGACAGAACGCTTGCCGATGTAATGCGAAAAATTCCGGGCATCGAAGTCAATAAAGACGGAACCATTCTTTACCAGGGAAATGCCATCAATAAATTCTATGTGAATGGGAAAGACCTTATGGAAGGTGGATATGGAACAATCAACAACTCGCTTCCAAAAGATGCCGTACAAAAAGTGGAGGTTCTTGAAAACCACCAGCCGGTAAAAATTCTGCAGGATAAAGTACCTTCCGATCAGGCAGCCATCAATATCAAACTGAAAAACTCCGTTACCATGACCGGAAGAGGAGAAGTAGGAACTGGTTTTGGAGATCCGTGGCTATGGAATGTTAAGCTGACCCCAATGTTTTTCGGACAGAAAAGCCAGTGGGTAGTGAATTACAAGACCAATAATATGGGAGAGCAGGTGGAAAATGAGGGGAATATTTTAGCTTTTGGAAACAGATTCGAAGGACGAAGAATTAATGCTTCTCAAAATGACTGGCTGAATGTAGAAAATGCAAGCACACCCAACCTTCCGGTAAAAAGATATTTAATGAACAACGTACATTATTTATCTGCCAACTACCTGACCAATATCGACAAAAAGAAAGAGTGGGAGTTGAAGGCTAATGCCAACTATACGAATAATGCGGTGGAAAGAGAGTCTTACAGCCAGACAGATTATTTCGGAGGAAGCTCTAACTATACCAATATTCTTAATAATTTTTACACAGATAAAGCAAAAGGAGAATTGATATTTACAAAGAATGCTAAGAAAGGATTCTTTAAAAATACAACAAGTTTCTCCCAATACTGGAATGCGGACCGGGGGATTGTTGACAGAACAGATGCGAAAGATGGCTCATTCAGACATGCAGATGAGGCGGTAGAATCTCCTACCACATCATTTCAAAACTCTTTGAGTACCATTATTCCATGGAAAGAAAAAATGGTTAATGTATTATCTTTTGTAAGCTATCAGACAGATAAACAAAACCTGGAAGTTTCCCCGTCGTCATATTTAGGGATTCCGGGATTCACGCCGTCAGCAAGTAGTGATTTTGTTCGTCAGAATCTAAGACTTAAAACTTTTGAAGCCAACCATTCTGCCAATATTAGTTTTTCATCAAAAGGATGGACATTTACTCCGGAAGTTGGATTTAATTTTAAAACAACAGATCTGGTTTCAGACTTGTCAAATATTACCACCACGGGAGTACTTCCATCACAATATAGTAATGATCTGAAATATACAACAGCAACACCTTATGGAAGCTTAGGGCTAAACTATAAGAGTGAATCCTGGATGTTATATGCTAACTTTCCTGTAAATTCAAATAATATTAAAGCAGATGATCCGCTAAGAAATGTTTCAAAAACCGTAAATAAAGTTACTTTTGAACCTAATGTCTTTGCACAGTACTCTTTTGCTTCTTTCTGGAAAGCTTCAGTGAGTGCTAACATCAATAATAATTTTGGAGAAATAAACACAGCCTATTCAGGATTCCTGATGACTTCACCAAGCGGGATTAACGCAATGGACATCAATAATCCAATCCCTCAGAATAACAATAAATCTGCAGGAACAAGAATAGAGTACAGAAACCCATTGAATAATTTATTCTTTAATGTGAGTTACAGATTTTCTGATGCCAAAAGAAACCTGATCTCAAACCCAACGATCAATGGGCCGGGATACAGCATCATGAAATACATTGAGCAGGATAACCATATTTTAAATAATGGATATACTGCAGAAATAGGAAAATATTTCCCGAAATTTAAGACCAATGCTTCCCTTAGCTACAGTAACAATACAACGAAATCTGACGCGTTTTTAAATGATGATGCTTATACCAACAACAACAATGGTCAGTCTTATGGTATTAAATTCAACAACACTTATTTCAGCTGGATGAGTGTGGATTATAATGCAAGTATTTCCAGAACAAAACAGACCAGTACAGGAGGGATCAACTCAAACGCCATCAGAACCGGATTTACACACAATCTTGGCGTGTTTTTCTACCCTGTTGAAAATCATACGGTTGGATTTAACTGGGATCAGGTAAATACCAACGCTGCTGATCAAAAATACCATAATGGATTCTACGATGTTTCCTATCAGTTTACCTGGTCTAAAAAGAAAATTGATTTTGAGCTTAAATGGATGAATATTGCAAACAAAAAAGTATTCGAAACCTATGATATCAATACTACAAATATTACGTTTACAAGATATCAGCTTCGCCCAAGCCAGGTGATGTTTACTGTAAAATTCAACTTTAAGTAACAATACAAGACAATAAATGAAAAAACCAATCCCACACAGAGATTGGTTTTTTTGTTTGAGATATATTCTGTTTTTCTAAAAGCTCTGCTGGTCGGCTGTCGGTCCGTAGCTTCCAGGAAGAGTGATGTCATTCAGCCGGTAATAAACTCCCAGCTGAGCACGGTGGTGAGTAATTTGGTTCAAAGAATGACGGATCGATCCGTATTTCGTCCATTTGGCGACTTCGTGACCGTTGTTTTTTAAAGCCCAGTATTCGTTGAGGTCTTCTTCTTTAGCGTTTTTCAAGGATTCATTGGCAGATTTAAAGTTCTCATCCAGTGTTTGCAACAGATCTTCTTTTGTCGAAAGATGCTTCGGCTGATAATCGCCTTTGGCAAAATCAAGATCTGAAGTTTTAAGCATCGTATCCGGCCATCCGAAAATTTCCGAAATATGAGTGGCAAGGGGCATCATTTTCATGCTTTTCTCATGGGGAGCATAGTCGTTTTTTCCATCGGGATAAACTTCGAAGAACTTTCTGGTCGTCTGATACTCAGTTTCAAGCTCGTCTCTGAATTGTGATAAAGTGTCCATACTATTTTGTTTTTAAGTACTTAAAGGTAAGTCTTTTATGAAGGAAAACGTTTTAACGGAATCATAATTTTATTCTAAAACAGTTCGTAGGATGAAAATGATTCGGAGAATATTGAAAAAGAAACGAAAGAATATGGAAGGGTAATTGTGTACTGATGATCAGTTGTTTAAAGAGAGGTAAATAATTTTTTGAAAAAAAACTGTAACATATTTCAATAACCTGTAACTAATTATATAAACATTATCACAATGAAAAATTTATTTTCTGTATTCTTTATCGCTCTTTTTGCTCTGGCATCGGCGCAGGATTCTAAAGAATCAAAAGAAACAGCAAACCGTTTCTTTTACGAGCTTACTTTTAAGCCGAAGAAAGACTCTGCAAAAATGGACAATGTAGTGATGGCCCTTGATATTGTTAAGGGTAGATCTATTTACAGAGACTTTACCGCTGTTGGTCAGGATTCAATTCTAAAAGTTCAAATTGAAGCAATGCAGAAGGCAGGAGTCTACAAAGACATGTCCAAATCTTTCAAAATGCCAAAGTTTTCAGAAAAAATTGTGAAAACTTATCCAAATATGGAAATTCAGTATATTGAAAGAATTGCAAGCGGATTTTCTCCAATGAGCATCGGATATAATGAAACGGCAAAATTCGATTGGAAAATTTCTGATGAAAAAGCAAAAATAGGAACTTACAACGCCCAAAAAGCGACAACAGAATTTGGAGGAAAAAAGTGGACGGCTTGGTTCAGTTCTGAACTTCCTTTTCAGGATGGACCCTATAAATTTTCAGGACTTCCAGGCTTGATCGTAAAGATTGAGGATGAAGGCAAAAACTATTCCTGGGTTCTTAAAGGAAACAAAAAAGTTCCAAATTGGGATGAAGTAACTTACATGGAAAAAATTTCAAATGTTGGTTTAAAAGTAACAGAAATGCCAAGAGATAAGTTTGAGAAAACATTTAATGATTTTAAAAAAGATCCTTTTGCAACAGTAAGACCCATGATGACACAGGAAATGATGTCCAAATCAATTCCGGGAATGGACGGAACCATCGGAGACATGATGAAAAAGCAGGAAAAAGGCTACAAAGATTTCTTTAGTGCTAATGATAACCCAATAGAAACTTCCTCACAAACTCCCGAGAAAAAGAAAAAATAGAACATTCATATCAACTAAATTATATTTTTGAATCAACCCAGATACAGCCATGTATTTGGGTTGATTTCTTTCATACCCATCGTTATTTAGATTAAATTTAAATAGCGTATATTTGCCCTTACTAAAAAGCAGGTTTTGAAAGAGAAGGACTTACATAAATTAAGCACATTCCCTAAAAACAAAATGGGGAAGATTTTGGGCTATGATAACGATCACCTGAAAATGCCTAACAAGATTATAGAAATGGGATTGCTGCCGGAAACAATTTTCAGAATATTGTACCAGGCACCATTCAATGGTCCTATGTATGTAGAATTTGGAGAGGAAAAAAGCAGAATCGCTCTACGTGAAGAAGAGGGAAATTATATCATTGTTGAAGAATTGAATTAATGCAGGAAAATAAGAAAAAACAGGTCCTTTTAGTCGGGAATCCCAATGTAGGAAAGTCTACGGTTTTCAATGCACTGTGCAACAAAAAGCAGAAAACCGGAAATTACGCAGGAGTTACCGTAGCGAGCCATTCAGGAAAATACACCTATAAAAACGAGGAAGTTGAGGTGATCGACCTGCCGGGTTCGTACAGTGTCTATCCAAGCTCAGAAGATGAAGCTATTTTTTCCAAATTTCTTATTGACGAGCAAAAAAATTACGCAGGCGTTATCTATATCCTTGAAGCACTAAGTCTGAAAAGAGGACTGCTTCTGTTTCAGCAGATACAGGACCTTGGAATTCCGATGATTCTGGTAGTGAATCAGATTGACCAGGCGGAAAGAAGAGGAATCAGCATTGATATCAAGAAATTTTCTGATGCTTTGGGCATCAAAATCATCCAGACCAATGCTAAAGAGCAACTTGGAATAGATGAGATAAGAGAAGCTGTCCTGAACAAAGGTTTTGTAAAAGCAGAAAAAAACTCTTTCGAAACCCCAAACGAACATAAAGACTTTATTCAGAAATTAGCGGCCCACAAAGGCATCGACAACGAATATAAAGCATGGATGAGCCTTTCATTAGGCACTGACCTTGAAAGAATTGGATCCATCAAAGACCAGATGAACGAACCTGATTCTAAAAGTCTGGTTCCTAAAAGGCTTCAGGTACAGGAAACCGTAAGAAGATATCAGAATGTTGACAAAATTTTGTCAGATGTGATCTCTAAAAAAGCGCAGTTCAAAGAGCTTCTGACGGAAAAACTGGACAAAGTACTGGTTCACAAATTCTGGGGCTATGTCGTGTTCCTGATGATCCTCCTGATTATTTTCCAAAGTGTATTCTTCCTGGCCGAGTATCCAATGAACTGGATCGAAAGTTTCTTCTCATGGCTGGCCGCTTTTACAGGAGAACATCTGCCGGAAGGACCCATTAATTCATTGATTTCAAACGGAATTGTTCCCGGAATCGGAGGCATTGTAGTCTTTGCTCCTCAGATCGGGATTTTATTATACTTCCTCTATTTGCTGGAAGACTCAGGATATATGGCGAGAGTGGTATTCCTGATGGACAGACTTTTACGTCCGTTCGGATTGAATGGAAAAAGTATTGTTCCATTGGTATCGGGAACAGCCTGTGCTATTCCTGCCGTGATTTCCACAAGGAATATTGAGAATGTGAGAGAAAGACTGTTGACCATATTGGTGACCCCTTTCATGACCTGTTCCGCAAGACTTCCGGTCTACAGTATCATTATCGGGCTGATCATTTCAGAAGGATCTTTCCTTGGAATTAAATATAAAGCGCTCGTGCTGATGGGCATGTACCTTTTAGGGTTCGCAGTTGCTTTGCTGTCTGCAGCTATACTTAAAGGATTTATCAAGAATGAAGGGAAAACCTATCTTGTCATGGATCTTCCAACCTATAAAAAACCACTTTTCGGATACGATTTTAAAATGGTGTTGGGAAAAGTCTGGGAATTCATTACAGGAGCAGGAAAAATCATATTTATTGTAAGTATCATCATCTGGTTCCTGAGCTATTTCGGACCCAAACAGAAGCCTGAACAGTTTGTAGCAACAAACGTTGAGCTGGATCATTCTTATCTGGCTAAAATGGGGAAGGGAATTGAACCCCTCATCGAGCCCCTTGGCTACGACTGGAAAATGGGCGTGGGAATTCTGACAAGTTTTGTAGCGAGAGAAGTTTTCGTGGGAACGATGTCTACTTTATACAGCCTGGAAGATGATGCTCCCGAAGTAAAAGTAATCGATAAAATGAGAAGAGATGTAAATCCGGATGGCTCAAAAGTCTTCAGTTTTGCTACCGGAATTTCCGTACTTTTATTCTACGCATTTGCAATGCAGTGTGTTTCTACACTTGCAGTAGTCTACAGAGAAACCAAAAGCTGGAAATGGACCGGCTTTCAGGTAGCGATGATGACAGGTTTGGCATATTTTGTGTCGTTGATAGCATATCAGATTTTAAAATAATGGATACTTCATTACTATTCCAGTACGTTATTATCGTATTGATCGTTGCATTTGCCTGCTACTCTTTATTTAAAGTGCTCAGAAAGAATTTTGCGCCGAAAAGATTCAGCTCCAAAAGAACCGGATGCGATAAAGACTGCGGATGCTCATAGTCCTGTTCTAAGCTTATAATTGAAAAAATTGTAGTAATTTCATTTGCTGAAACTAAAACCTTTTCGATTTGAGCCCGAAATCAGCAGCAGTCCTTCTATTTTTCCTTGTAACGGTTATGGCAAAAGCCCAGATCGATACGGCCAAAATCAAATCTTACGCAGATCAGGTGATGGTCCGGATCAACCTTGATACCAATATTGAAAAATATGTTTACACGGAAGGTCCTGAAGATAAAGCGCTGGAAACCATCCTGACGATCAATAACAAAACAAGAGCTTCTTTTTCCATTGATTACAGGATTATAAGTGCCACCATTTCATTTACCCCGAATTTTCTTCCGGGCAATAATGATGACGAACTTAAAGGTAGCAGTTCCTATGCGGACTTCAGATTCCGCTTTTTTCCGAAAAAATTTATCCAGACTGTTTACTACAAGAATGTAAAAGGGTTTTATATGGAGAATATGAAAGACTTCTTTCCGGAATGGAGAGAAGGAATAGATCCATATCTTCAGTTTCCTGATCTGAGAATTCAAAGTTTTGGAGGATCTACAGCCTATGTCATGAAGAATGATTTTTCCCTGAAAAGTATTTATACACAGGGTGAATGGCAGAAGGAGAGCCGCGGAAGCTGGGTTCCTTTTGTAGATTATGACCTTTCCATTTTTAGAGATATTTTAAACGGCCAGAAAAGTAAGGAAACTCAGTACAGTTTCGGAGCTAATATGGGCTATTTTTATAACTGGGTGCTTGGCGCTAAGAAAAGAGTCAATATCTCACCCAATGTCTCACTGGGGCTTGGCGGAATGTTTTCCAGCAGCTGGGACATCCGTGGTGATGGAACCAAATTCAATAAAGAAAATACGCAATACCTGACCATTAGGTTTGCTACAGGGCTTCATATCGGGTACAATACAGACAGAATCCTGTTCGGAGGAAAGTTCAATGTCAATGCCTCTGCCTACAATGAAAAAAATGATCAGACTGTGCAGAACAACAACCTGTATGGATTGCTATACATCGGTTACCGTTTCCCTCCTCCGAAAGTGGTGGAAAGAAATTATGATAAGATTCAGAAAAAGATTCCTGTTTTATAACGTAAGAGTCTTTTAAGTATCTTTGTCCGGAATAAAAAACAACTTAAAAAATAAAAACAGAATGTCGTTAATAAAATCTATTTCAGGGATCCGGGGCACTATCGGAGGAAAAGTAAATGATAACCTGACTCCTCTGGACGTGGTGAAATTTGCCTCTGCATTCGGGACCTGGCTTCAGAATACGCAGAATAAAAAGAATTTGACCCTTGTGATAGGAAGAGACGCCAGAATTTCAGGAGAAATGGTTTCTTCACTGGTAACGGCTACTCTTCAGGGATTGGGCATCAATGTAGTAGATTTAGGCCTTTCCACAACACCCACCGTGGAGATTATGGTGCCTGAACTGAATGCAGACGGAGGAATCATTCTTACTGCTTCTCACAACCCAAAACAGTGGAATGCTCTTAAGCTCTTAAATGGCAAAGGAGAATTCATCAGCGGAGACGATGGCGCCAAAGTACTTGCACTCGCTGAAAGTGAAGATTTCAACTATGCTGAAGTAGATGATCTTGGAAAATATGAAACGAGAGAAGATGCTTTTGACATTCATATTCAGCAGATTTTAGATCTTCCGATGGTAGATGTTGAGGCTATTAAAGAGAAGAAATTCAAAATCGTTCTTGATGCGGTAAACTCTACGGGAGGAATTGCTATTCCAATGCTGTTGGATAAATTAGGCTGCGAGACGATAAAACTATACTGCGAACCGAACGGACAGTTTCCACACAACCCTGAGCCTTTAAAAGAGCATTTGGGAGACATCTGCGAGCTGGTAAAGAAAGAAAAAGCAGACCTGGGAATCGTTGTAGATCCGGATGTAGACAGATTAGCTTTAATTGATGAAAATGGAGAAATGTTCGGAGAAGAATATACTCTGGTTGCCGTAGCAGATTATTTATTGAAACATAAAAAAGGTGCTGCTATTTCAAACCTGTCTTCAAGCCGTGCTTTGAGAGATGTTGCCAGAAGCCACGATTCAGAATATTTTGCCAGTGCTGTAGGAGAGGTGAATGTAGTGAACTTAATGAAAGAGAAAAATGCTGTGATCGGAGGAGAAGGAAACGGTGGAATTATCTATCCTGATCTTCATTACGGAAGAGACTCTTTGGTTGGAGCCGCATTGTTTTTAACTCATTTGGCTAAAGAAGGCAAAACAGTTTCCGAATTAAGAGCAGGATATCCAAGCTACTTTATGGGAAAAAAGAAAATAGAGCTGACTCCGGAGATCAACGTAGATGATATTTTGGACAAAATGGAAAAAGAGTATCAGAACGAAGAAGTTTCTACGGTAGACGGTGTTAAAATTGATTTTGAAAACAATTGGGTTCACCTTAGAAAATCCAATACAGAACCAATTATCAGGATCTACACTGAAGCTTATACTCAGGAAGAAGCCGATAAACTTGGAGATGATATCATCGCTAAAATTAAAAGTTTAATCTAAAATAAATAAGGAACGGAACAGAAATGCTCCGTTCTTTTTTCTTACCAAATGTTTGAGCATATCCAAAACAGATTCCTCTTCCCGAAAGGAAAATGGCGGAAATTTCTAAGCTGCTTTGAGCGAATGGAAGTTCCCGCTAAAACTTTGCTTTTAAAGGAAAATGAGGTTTCGGACAATGCTTATTATATTGAAAAAGGAGTTGTAAGGGCCTGGTACAACAATGACGGGAAAGACGTGACCTTCCAGTTCTTTATGGAAAACACCATGTTCTCGTCCCTTGAAAGTTTCAGAAAAGGCCTGCCAAGCATGGTCTCCTTCGAAACCATAGAGCCCTGCACTCTATGGAAGATCCGTAAAGCTGATGCCGATGCTGTTTTAGCCGAGGTATATGAAGATCCCGAGCTGAGAACTCAATTCATGGATTCTCTTTTTGAAAGGATCTTCGACTATATGAAACATTTTTTCTCATTTATAAAAGACACCCCGAAACAGCGCTATCTCAGTCTTGCCAAGGAACGCCCGGAAATCATCAGAAGGATTCCCCAGCATTATATTGCGTCCTATTTGGGAATTACTACAGTGCATTTGAGCAGGATCAAAAGCGCAATCTTGAAAGAAGATGCTTTAAAAAAATAACCAACAGGACAACTGATAACAAATGTTATTGCACGGCACACTGCGCTCCTCCTAATTTTGTATAAAATTTAAATAATGAAAGCAGCAGTCGTATTTGAAAAAGGAAGCATTCCTCAATATGCAGATTTTCCGGATCCGGAAACCCCTAAAGAAAATGAAACGCAGGTATCAGTCAAAGCAGCATCCATCAAAAATCTTGACAGAGCTATCGCGGGTGGAAGTCATTATTCCGTCAGCAGCGAAGCACATCAGCCAAGAATCATCGGAACAGATGGTGCCGGATACCTTGACAATGGTCAGAAAGTATATTTTTTCAGTAAAAAAGGAACCACAGCTGAGAAAGTCAATGCTGAAAAAGGATTTATTATTCCCGTACCGGAAGAACTGGATTTCGTTACCGCCGCTGCACTGCCTAATGCCGTAATGGGATCTGCAATGGGACTGAAGTTTAAAGCAGGGATGAAGCCTGGCGACACCGTTCTGATCAATGGAGCAACTGGTGTTACAGGAAAAATTGCAGTTCAGGTGGCTAAATTGTACGGAGCCAAAAAGATCATAGCCACAGGCAGAAATGAAGAGTCTTTACAGTCGCTTCTTACACTGGGAGCAGATGAGGTGGTCTCTTTAAAACAGCCGGATGAAGATTTTAAAACAAAAATTAAAGAAATTCACAATGAAACACCCATTGATATTATCTTAGATTATCTCTGGGGCTATTCTATAGAAATGATGCTGTACGCTCTTAAAGGAAACGGAACATTTTCTCACAAGACCCGATTGGTTTCTGTAGGAGGAATGAGTGGAGATACCATTCAGCTGTCATCACAGATTCTGAGGGGAACAGATATTCAGATCTCCGGATCCGGATTAGGAAGCTGGACAAAAGAAGAGACTCATCTCCTGTTTACGGAAATTATTCCCGAAATGTTTCAGGCAGCCGTAGAGGGTAATATTAAAATAGATACAGAAACAGCAGACATCAGGGATGTAGAAACGGTATGGAATGCCGAAATTCCGGCCGGAAAAAGACTTGTTCTGACTATTTAACCACAATTTGCGTTTTTTATCCACAATCCTTTTCTCTGTTTTCTTTTTTTACTATCTTTAAAATAGAAATTTATGAAAAATTAATTCAAAAAAAAGTTGCAACTTTGCATAAACATTTGAATTTCAGATTCAGAAGTTATTATTAATTAATAAAGTTTGCCGAGGTTTGTAAGCATATTCAGACATCGGGCTGACAAAGACGACACTATTGGAAGAGTATTTTGGAAATGAACTTGTAAAAAAGTTCGAGGAAATGATGGAAAATAATGATGAATTCTACTTCGATACCGAAGAGTTGGAAGATATCATTGTTTATTATTTGGAGCTGGGAGATTTTAACTACGCAGACAATGCTGT
Source organism: Chryseobacterium sp. JM1 (assembly GCF_000737715.1). Classification (GTDB taxonomy): domain Bacteria; phylum Bacteroidota; class Bacteroidia; order Flavobacteriales; family Weeksellaceae; genus Chryseobacterium. The sequence goes on from NZ_JPRN01000002.1 coordinate 572,109, forward strand.
TAATTATGGCCTTAAGCTTCACCCGAATTCATTAGATATCAAGATCAAAAGACTTGAAATTCTCTTGGAGTGGGAAGATTATAATACCGCAAAAGAACTCATCGACGAACTGAAAGGGGCATCGATGGAAAATACAGACTTTATGGTCTGCTATGCGAAGTATTATTCGAACCTGGGAAACCCTAGAAAAGCCATTGACATCTGCAAAAAAGCCTTAGAACTGCAGGAAGAAGAGAACTTTCTGCACAACTTTATTGCGGACGAATATGTAAATCTGGGAGATCCCTTTAACGCTCTTAAACACTACAGAAAAGCTCTGAAAGAAGACCCTACGGACGAGTATTCGCTTGAAAACTGTATGATCTGCTTCAGCGACCTGAATAAGAGCGAGGAGGCTATTGCCTTTCTTAATGAATACTTAGATGAATTTGCTTATTCCGAAACCGCATGGTTTGAATACGGACAGTTTTATTTCAACAGAAAGAATTTTGAAGAAGCTATTAAAGGGTATGACTACCTGTTGGCGATCAATTCAAGTTCTGTGGGAGTATATGCGAACAAAGCAGCCTGTTATGAAGCTTTAGGACAATATCAGAAAGCCGTGGCAGTATATGAGGAAATGCTTGAGCTTGAATATACCAAAGCATTTACTTTTTATAAGATAGGATTATGCTATAAAGCGCAAAAACAGTCGATCATGGCTCTTAATGCGTTCCAGAAATCACTGAGAGAAGACCCGCAGTTTTATCTTGCGATGATGGAGCAGTCTTATTTATATGAAGAAATGGGCGGTATGAAAGAAGCGCTTCATTTTGCACTCGAAGCCACTCACTTGAACGATACCAATCTTGACTATCAGAAAAGACTGGCATTTCTGCTGATTGATTCCGGAAAATTTGAAGAAAGCCTTACCTGCCTGAAAAAGCTCGTAGACGCTGAACCTTCAAGATTTTATAACTGGTATGCGTATTCAGAAGTTTTAATGCTTCTAGGAGAATATGAAGAAGCGGTGACTATTCTGGACAGGGCGATTAAGGTACACGACAGAGCAGAGCTGTATTATCAGCTAAGCAACTGCTATTTTAACCTGAAAAGGCCTGAAAGTGGAACAGAAATCCTTCAGAAAGCATTAAGCAAAGATTCATCACTTGCTACGGATATGCAGAAAAAATATCCTTTCATTAAAGATGAGGTGAAGAAAGTCAAAGCAAAAGTGAAAAAGAAGAATTCTTAGGAAATTGGAAGAGGGGAGTGATCTGCCTCATCCATACGGAAGATTCTTAAAGATTTTAAAACAATCCAAATAAATAAATCCTGCAGCAATGCGGGATTTTTGTTTTTAATTCTTTAAACACGTTGGAGCACCTTAGTTTCAAAGCTTTATATTTTTTTTATCTCCCGCAGATTTCTCAGATGAGGCAGATTTTAATGCGTGCTCTTTATAAAAATCTTTGATTTTTTCTCAACTTATGTGCTCTTTGTATCCGCAATACATTTTACTTAAAATAACTAAAGTGTTTAAAACTTTTGTGGTTGATATTTGTTTAACCACTGATTTTCACAGATGATAACGCATGTTTTTTTTTGAAACATTAAGATCAATGAAGGCGGTAAGATGAGTTAAGAAAAAATCAAATAATTTTTTAAGTTGTAAGTGTTAAAGCGAAGCTAAAACTTAATATTCTTAAAAGCTTAACAGAGCCTTAATGGTTTGAATTTTTTCTCTCAGATTAGTTAATTATGCAGATCATATTTTAATTGAGATCAATTTTAAAATCGTTAAAAAGTATACTCAAACATCTGTGCCATCTGCATGATCTGCGAGAGATTTTTAAAAGTAACTGAAAGAGAAAGTTTGACTATAGCAATCCGGTATAAGGAGTGCAAAGAAGGAATCAATGAAATTGATTCGATGAAGCACATGATAAAACATTCGCTTAATCAGTGGCGAAGCCACTCCTCTTTGCTCCACTGAAAACTAAAGCAGTTTAGCTTAAACTTTGCGTCAAAATAAATTAAATCAAAATCCTTTGCTATCTCCTCATGGTATAGAAAACGAACCTACTTTTTGACAACGCCGGATTTAGACCTTAAAAAGATCAGTCCGCCAATAATGACTCCTGCTCCCACAAACTGTAAGATACTCAGTTTTTCGCCATCCAAAAAGCCCCAGATAATAGCAACGATCGGCATCAGCAGCGTTACTGTTGAAGCAAAAAGGGGAGTGGAGACTTTCAGTAACCGGTAATTCAGTGTCATGGCCAGTCCTGTTCCGAAGACGGATAAAAGACCTACAAACATCAGTCCCAGCATATTATCTTCACTAAAACTGAATGTCGAAAAGAAGCCCGTGAATGTTAAAGCAATAAGAGAAGGGAAAAATAAGACAAAAGAAAAAACAAAAGCGGATAAAATCGTGGAAGATACATCCATAAGCTTAGATTTTACAGTCGTTGTGCTTAAAGCGTAGCATAATGTTGCCAGTAATAACAGTAAGATCGGGATCAGTTTAAACTTTCCGCCTTCACCGTCTCCACCGAATGCCAGTAAACAGACCCCTGCAAAACTTATCATCGTTCCTACGATCTGTCTTTTGGTGGTTTCAAACTTCCAGACCAGCGCGCCTACAATGATCACAAAGATGGGCATCATGGAATTGATGATTCCTGCAATACTGCTGCTCACTTCCGTTTCTGCGATCGGAAACAGGAACATTGGAATAAAATTTCCCGTAAACGCAGCCAGAATAAGCCATTTTAAATGCTTTTTCGGAAACAGTTTATATTTTGAAACAGCAACAGGCATCAGAATAATTCCTGCGATCAGTACTCTCAAAGCACCTACCTGATAAGGACTGAAATGCTCAAGAGATTTTTTGATCAAAATAAATGATGATCCCCAGATAACCGTTAATACAATAAGGAGAATCCATTTTTCTTTATCTGCGTTCATTGTTTTTGTGTAAAGTTTTTAAAAATTCTTTTTTAGGAATCATTTTTGCGCCTAAGCTCTCGAGGTGATCGGTATGGGATTGACAGTCAATAAGATCAAGGCTGTCTTTGTTGCTTTCTACGAAATGGATAAAGCCGGCTTTAGAGGCGTTGCTTACCTTGGCAAACATACTTTCACCACAGAAGACACTTCCGATTTGAAGGCCGTAAAATCCGCCCACCAGTTCTTCATCCTGCCATACTTCAATACTTTTGGCAAGACCATAATCATGAAGTTGGATGAAAGACTCCATCAGTTCATCGGAAAGCCACGTTCCCGTCTGTTCTTTTCTGCTGGTTTGCTGGCAGTTTCTGATCACTTCCCTGAAATTTTTATTCTCAGAAAAGGTAAAAACATCCCTGTTCAGGATTTTCTGCATCGATTTGGATACTTTCAGCTCATCAGGATACAGGACAAACCTGGGATCCGGACTCCACCACAGTATTTCCTCTCCCGGATTGTACCACGGAAAGATTCCCAGCTGGTAAGCAAACCAAATACGTTCTATGGACAGATCGCCACCAAAAGCAATCAGCCCTTCGTGCCCGTCATAAAGTTCAGGATCGGGGAATGAAATCTCATTTTCGTCTAGTCGGACCATATTTTGGAAAAAAAATCCCACTTGAGTAAGCAGGATTTATATTTGATCTTTTTCTTTTAATTAAAAAGGTAAATCGTCATCATCGTCGCCAGCGAAAGGGTTTTCGTTGGAAACAGGAGAAGCAGACTGAGAAGGGGACGCCTGAGTAGGCTCAGATCCGTTGTCCATCACTTTTTCAATTTTCCATCCTGTGATAGAATTGAAATATTTAGTTTCACCCTGTGGAGAAACCCATTCTCTTCCTCTGATGTTGATTCCCACCTTTACAGTTTCACCTTCCTTCAGATTATCTAATAAACTGATCTTATCAGACAAAAATTCTATGTTTATCGGCTGTGGATACTGTTCCTGGGTTAAAATAACCATTTCTCTCTTTTGAAAACCACTTGCAAATGTCTGAGCATCAAAAAGTTTCTTTACCGTTCCTTGTAATTCCATATTGTAATTATTAACGTTGTAAAAGTAAGAAAATGAAATGTAATAATAGGTGAGGCAGAAAAAAAATGTGAGAATTTTAATTTTTTTTTCTGAAAAGTTTGGAGGTAAAGGAAAATGTCCTATATTTGCACTCACAAAAACGAAGCAAGCTCTTTAAAATAAACAAACCAGCGGATGTGGTGTAATTGGTAGCCACGCCAGACTTAGGATCTGGTGCCGTGAGGCGTGGGGGTTCGAGTCCCTTCATCCGCACTATGCGAAAATAGCTCAGCTGGTAGAGCACAACCTTGCCAAGGTTGGGGTCGCGGGTTCGAATCCCGTTTTTCGCTCCACACCTGCCCTGGTGGTGGAACTGGTAGACACGCAGGACTTAAAATCCTGTGTTCGTAAGAACGTGCGGGTTCAAGTCCCGCCCGGGGTACTAAAACTCTCTGTAGATTTTTTCGACAGAGAGTTTTTTAGTTTTAAGAAGGTTTGTAAGAACTGTCCTTATTCATTTTTATGAGTATTTATAGTGTTTTAGTTCTTATTTTAAGACAAAATGTTTTATATTTGTAGTCTCGTAAGAGGAACAGGTTCTTTATACAAAGAAAAATCAGCGGATGTGGTGTAATTGGTAGCCACGCCAGACTTAGGATCTGGTGCTGTGAGGCGTGGGGGTTCGAGTCCCTTCATCCGCACCACACAAAAAAACTCTCTGTACTATTTACAGAGAGTCTTTATTTTTATACATACCATTGAATATCGTCTCAGTTTCAAAACCGATAAGAAAAGGTAAGAAAAAATCTTTAGATTTTTAAGCTGCAATCCTTCATGCAAAGCTCACTTAATGATCTTAAAACTTAATTCTACTTAATGTTTCGACAATAAAAATCTTTGATTTTTTTAAACTTTTAGTGCACTTTTTATCCGCAATACATTAAACTTAAAATAACTAAAGTGTTTAAAAGCTTTTGGCACTTTTGTGGTTAATAATTTTTTCAACCACTTCTCAGATGATACCGTATATTTTTTGAAAGATTAAGATCAGTGAAGGAAGAAAAGTTAAGAGAAAATCTAAAGATTTTTTAATTGCTAATTCTTAAAACGAAGCTCCCTTAATGGGATGAATTTTTTTTCGCAAATGATATGGGTAAAGCAGATGATCAAAAGTAAACATCTGCATGATCTGATTAATCTGCGTAAAATTTCAAAATCATGTGATCTGTGTCCATTCTTTTCATCAGAATCAATAATTCTCGTACAGATACCTTAATAATGCTGTGTCATTCGTGTTTAAATAAAAATAAAGAGGGAAGAAATCAATAGAAAACAGGCAGGAAAAGATTTCATTTTTTAGGAAAATAAGAATCATGAAAAAAAATACTATGTTGCGAAATCCTCCTGCCTGTCAGAGAAATAATAAACTGATAAGGACTGTTACTGTAAATTTTTATGTTGTCCAGCTCATCAGGAACTGTTTTTTCCATTTGGCGACGGTGTTCCTGCTGAGCTTGAAATAGGCGGCTACTTCAGTGTTGTTGAGCCTGTTTTTCTGTTGATAATCCAGGATTTCAAGTACGGCAGACTTGTCGTAGGACCGGTGTTTCTGGTTTTCAGACTGTTCGTTCCCTTTGTTTCGCGGGAAAATAAGGTCATTGATTTTAATCACATCTTTTGCGGAAAAGCTGGTTTTCGATAAGATGGAATGACAGAGTGTTCTTTTTTCGGGATATTTATACGTGAGAATATCCTCATAGATCTTTTTATAGTTGGGTCTTGTTGCTTTTTTCATTGTTGGTTGTATTAATGGGGTGGAAAAACGGAATGTGCCGGATACAAAAATCAAATTCTTTGCACACTCCTTTTCCCGTTAGGCTGATAAAGTCTGGAGATTTTCTCCATTGATACATTGGCTAAGTGCTATTTTTAGTTTCGACAGCTGTTTTTTGGTGAAATATCTTGTTGAATAGCTCGTCATTCTGCTGTTTTCTTCAAATTCGGTATGGAAAACGATTTTCTTTTGTTTTTCATCGATACAAAAAGATTTAATATCAACAAAAGCAATAGGCGAAAAATGAAGAGGAGCTCTTCCTGCCATGGAATATACTTTTATCACAACATAATCCGAATAGGTTTTGATTTCAGAATATTTCGAAAAGAAAAACTGTATGGATCTGAAAAAAATAAGGAGGGCTACCCAAATAATGAATAGCTCACTGTAATTGAAATAAAGCAGTGCTCCCAAAGGTATAAACAGTACGGAAGTGTACAGAAGATAGTAGAGAAGAACTCCTTTTCTGTTATTGATGGTGATCATTTTGCGTGTTTTTTATGTTTTTATATTTGCGTTTTTATAATCTGGCTCTGTTAACCGTTCCGTAGGTCTTTTTGACGGTTACGTGCTTAACGATTTCGTCGTCAAAACTGATGATGAGATAGGTTTTTCTTCCGAAGAAATTTTTGTTCAGAAGATAGATCCAGATGGTGTCGGGATAAAAATTAAATTCATCCCCAATTTTTTCGATAAGATCTTTCTTGGTGAGGCCAATAAGATCAGGGTATAACCTTTTCATAATAATTTTTCTTCTTTATGCTGACAGTATTAATAATCATTCTTTCTTAGAATACTTTCCAATCCATTTATAGAGGGTGGTTTTAGGGATTCTGTATTCATCCATAATCTGTTGTCTGGTTTTCTTACCTGTTTCCACCAATTCCAGGATAAAATAGATCAGCTCCATGGTGTAAATATTTTTTCTGAATTTAGGAAGGGTGGTTACCGTTTCTTTTGTTTTCTGGCCGCTTTGATTGGCTGGTGGAGCGTACAGAACAAGATGGTGGGAATAAATTCTGAAAATGTCATATTCCAGCAATTTGCTCCATTTTAATAAAAGTTTCGAGTCCAGACTTTCAGATTCGTACATGGCTTCTACTTCATCTTCTGTACATTTTAAAAAATTACAGATTCTGAAAATATCAATATCATTTTCTGCAACGCCTGTCTGTATTAAACTTCCAATATGTATATCTTTGAAATTCTGCATCGAAATAGTATATAATTAGTATGTTGTAAAAAGGATTGAATGAAACAGCGGAAATCCGGCTGAAGTATTGCGTTCGGGACTGTCTTAACCGTATTCATATCCGTCTGTTCATTTTGTCTATTGGTTGTTATCAGGGTTGCCCTCACTGCACCGGAGAGGGAATGGATGCAGTGAAAGTCTTCCCCAATTCATCATTGTATGTTATTTAGAATCTATGTCTTCAGAGACATTGTTACTGTTACCAGCCGGAACTTATAATCCCGGAGTCTGGCTGTTTTATTTTTTGCAGACGCACTGTCACTGTCGACCTGTCAAAATAAGTCTGTAGAACAGCCATGAGAATGCTGTGGCCGGTTTCGTCAGATGAAAAAGCTGTATTTCATTCACTGGGATCTCTTTGAGAGTGTCCTGTTGATGTGGAAACCTTCAGCCCGGCTTTTCAGGGCGGGGCCGAAGGATGGAAAACCCACATCACTATATTTTCTGAGTCCTGAGAAATAAAGCTGTTTTTTCTTCCGGGTATTCATCTGACCGGAGAGGAGCCGGTCAGATAATTATTTACCCTGAATCATCATTCTGAATCAGAATCCGGGAGCCTTCCTTATCTGACTTTTAATTGCCAATGGCAAGAATGGCGAAGCTGGCCCCTGCTTTGATATCATATGTTTCCACAGGATTATTACATCCATAGCAATGGTTGGAACCAAACTGTACTTGAGAATAAGCATTCAGATAGAGCACAAAAGTTCCTCCTGAGTTTCTGAAAGGAATTACTGAAGCTGCATCTTTTCGGAACTCATTAAATATAATTTCCTGACCATCTACATTGACAACCCATGATGTGCCACTATTGAGTTTGTTAGGCTGTACACCGGCAGTCATAGAAACCTGATAATACCCTGATGTGGGTACGGTATACGTATTGGTAGAGGTATTCCAGTTACCATCATTAGCTGCTATGGAATGCCAGATATAAGGCCTGAAAACGCCTCCCCCTGCTACGGTCTGATTGGAGGTTGTTCTGCCCGAAACTACGATCTTAGGGATAAATGGACTGGAGATATTCTGCCATACAGGGGCTGTACCCGGCCCTTTTGACGTCAGTACCTGTCCATCGGTTCCGGCATTTCCGGCAACTGAATCGCTACCTCCCACATTCAGTTCATTGGTGACCTGAAGGGCTCCGTTGACGTGCATTTTTTTCTGCGGAGTTGAAGTTCCTATCCCCATGTTTCCATTGGTATCAATGATAGCTTTAAACTGATCACCTGTCATAAAGATAAGATTATGTGGTGTGTTTGTTCCTATCCATCCTCCAGATGAACTTATATAGGATCTTAGCTTTACTGTTCCGTTGGAATGCTGCCACCCGTAATCATTACCTGTTACAATATCCATTTTGGTCTGTGGAGCAGTAGTTCCTATACCAATTCTGTCATTCCAGGCGTCAACGGAAAGAGTGGATCCGTCTACAGAGAAAGCGTTGGCTGCCGTTCCGGTGAATGCCAGAGTTTTGTCAGCCTGTGTCACGGTTCTGTTTCCGGATAATGTTCCGTCTGAACTGTAAATGTTCGAAGAAGATCCGGATGAGACATTCAATGCTCCTCCGGTAATGGATAATCCGGAACCTAGGTTAAGATTGGAAATATCCCCGTTGCTGTCTCTACCCAGTATGGCTGTCGCGGTGCCTGCAGAGCCTGAAATTCTGGCAGCTCCTACTACATGGAGTTTTTGTGCAGGGGTTTTTGTTCCTATTCCCATATTTCCGTTGATGTCAATGAGGGCTTTAAACTGATCCCCTGTCATAAAGATGAGACTATGTGAGGAGCTTGTTCCTATCCATCCGGAAGATGAATCTAAATAGGATCTTAGCTTCACTGTTCCGTTGGAATGCTGCCACCCATAATCATTAGCTGTTACAATATCCAGTTTGGTCTGCGGGTCTGTAGTTCCTATCCCTACATTTCCTGTGGCCTGTGTCTGGAGTAAAACATTTCCGGAACCTTTTGCATCCAAAGTTAAATCTAGGTTAGTCCTGGATCCTATTTTCTGAATCCCGTCATATCCTATACCTACTCCAGCGATCCCGTTCGAATGCATGAATGAAGCGATACCACTGTATGGGTTTGTGCTCGAATTTGCCACATGGAGGGTATTACCGGGTGCATTAATTCCTATTCCTACTCTGTTATTGGCTGCATCTATGGATAAAGTGGTTCCATCTACAGAGAATGCGTTGACAGCTGTTCCGGTGAATGCCAGAGTTTTGTCATCCTGCGTCACGGTTCTGTTGCCTGTTACGGTACCGTCGGTATTGTACAGGTTAACGCTTCCCGCTGTTGCTGAATTGAGTTTGCTCCAGGCTGTTCCGTTGTAATAATAGTAGCCTGCTGCATCTACATTTACGGTGGTTCCGGTTTGGGTCCCGGTAGAGATACTGTTGATATAGATCAGGGTAGAAGTAGCTACTCCGGTCATATTCTGAGCTCTTTCTCTGTCTACTCTTGGAACCAGAAGGCCTTCTGCCGTTTTGGAGGTTCCTGTGGGCGCTTTAGCAACTACATCCAATGTAGCGACAGGGTTGGCTGTATTGATTCCGGTCTGACCATACATTTCTGCTGAATAAGCGCAGAAAATCATGATAATGGGTAAAATAATCTTTTGCATAACTGGTTTGTGTGTTTTAAATTTTTTCATTTTCATAGCCTCCTCTAGCCATATCAGGTTTGGTTTCCGGGGTGACAGTTCCTATACCAACTCTGTCATTCGGGGCGGTAATAAAAAACATGCGTCCGTTTGCAGAAAAAGAATTGACAGCTGTTCCGTTGAATGTCAGTGTTTTATCAGCCTGTGTCCCAGTTGTGTTACCCGTTACGGTTCCGCCGGTATTGTACAGGTTGACACTTGTCGCTGTTGGTGAATTAAGCTTTGCCCATGCTGTACCATTGTAATCATAGTCGCCTTCAGCATCTGCATTCATGGCGGTTCCGGTAGAGATGCTGTTGATATAGACCGGGGTAGAAATGGGGGCTCCGGTCATTTGGGCCCTTTCCCTGTCTGAGCGGGGAATGAGAAGGTCTTCTGCTGTTTTAGTAGTTCCTGTGGGTGCCTTGGCAGTCACATGGAGTGTGACTGCCGGATTGGCTGTATTGAGACCCACCTGAGCATCAATTTCTGCTGAATACGCACAGAAAATGATCAGAATTGATAAAATAACTTTTTTCATAATGCTTGGGGTTTAATATATTTTTTCCTTAAAAAGTTTAAGGCTTAGGTTTCAGCTGCTGTTTTAAGGCATTAATTTCTTCCTGTTGTTTTTGAACGATGGTTTGAAGCTCCTGTAAGGCTTTGGTAAGCACCACGGTCATTTCACCATAGTTGACACTTAGCGTTTTCATTGCATCATTGGCCGTATTTACCAACTCTGGTATGGTGGCTTTAACCTCCTGGGCAATAAAACCGATTTTTTTCTCTTTACTCAGTTCTTCATCTTTATACCGGTAATTAATGGTACGAAGGTTTAATATTTCTTTTAAACCATAAGTATTATCGGTAATATCTTTTTTCAATCTGATATCCGAAACTGTTTCATACCCTATTGCTGAAACCTTCCCTTTAACAGCTAGTTTTTCTGTTGGATTAGCCACTCCTATTCCCACATTTCCAGTGGCAATTGTCTGGAATAAAAGATGTCCGGAACCGGCTGCATCTACACTAAGAAATGAGTCAGCAAGAGTTCCTATCTTTTGTATCCCGGTGTATCCTATCCCTACTCCCTGGGTAAGATTTGTAAACCGGAATTGAGCGATACCAGTGGAAGGCTGCACGCCAGAACTTACCACATCGAGTGAACGACTTGGCGAAATCGTTCCTATTCCTAGGTTACCGTTTTTATCTAACACCATCCGTGGATCAGTTGTTGCTGAAGCTTCGGTATAAAAAGCAAGGGCACCTGATGTAATTAATCCTAATCCATAGAAAAGATTATCAGCAGCATTGTTATAAATCGCTAATTTTCTTCCAGTAGTCGGTCCCAGATCGAGCAGGCTGTTGGGAGTTGTGGTTCCTATTCCGACTCTGTTATTGGCTGCATCTACTGAGAATGTAGTTCCGTCTACAGAAAGAGCATTAACAGCTGTTCCTGTGAAGGCAAGTGTATTAGCCGCTTGCGTTACTGTACGGTTGCCGTTTAGCGAACCATCGGAATTATAAATATTGGTTGAAGCTGCAGGTGTTGCCCATGTAGGTGCGGCACCCGTACCAGCTGAAGTAAGTACCTGCCCTGTAGTACCTGCGCTGCCGGCTGTAGTAGCATCACCCCCAACATTGAGTTCATTGGTTACCTGAAGGGTTCCATTGACATGGAGTTTTTTCTGTGGAGTTGCTGTTCCTATTCCTACATTTCCTGTGGCCACTGTCTGTAGTAGAAGATTTCCGGAACCTGCTGCATCCAGACTAAGAAATGAGTTAGCTTGAGATCCTATCTTTTGTATCCCGGTGTATCCTATTCCTATTCCCTGGGAAAGATTTGTATACAGGAATTGAGCAATGCCACTGGAAGGCTCCGTGCCCGGACTTACTACATCGAGTGATTTATTTGGTGAAATAGTTCCTATCCCGACTCTGTTATTGGCTGCATCTACAGAGAATGTAGTTCCGTCTACAGAGAGAGCATTAACAGCTGTTCCTGTGAAGGCAAGTGTTTTGTCTGCTTGTGTTACGGTTCTGTTATCCTTTAAAGTTCCGTTATTCGTATAGAGGTTGGTGATAACATCAGCGCCAAGCTTTCCCCATACCGTGCCATTATAAAAATAATAGCCAACGGCATCTATGTTGACGGCAGTTCCGGCCTGGGTTCCGTTCGATATACTGTTCACATAGATCAGCGTAGAAGGAGATACGCCGGTCATACTCTGTACTCTTTGTCTGTCTGCCCTTGGAATCAGAATCCCTTCCGGGGTGGTGGTGGTTCCTGTAGCATTTTTGGCGATAACATCCAGAGTGGCAGCCGGAGTGGTGGTGTTTACTCCTACCTGCGCATTCATTTGCATCATGCATGCAGAGGCTGCTATCGTAATAGGTAAAATAATTCTTTTCATAACATTTGCTGTTTTGATTTTTGTATCGGGAGCAAAATTATAGGTCAAATAGGGAGGAAGGATATTTATCGCGTTAAAAACTTGTTAATTAAATCCATTTTTTCAATCAAAAATCGTTAATAATTTTTTCGTAAACTATTGATTATCAATATATATTTTTGTAAAACACGTTAACTCAAATTTTGAGAAGAAAAGTGGAATAATTTTAGGCTGATTAAATTTTTTTTGGGCGGTTAGATAACAGACATCAATGGAAGTTGCCAGAGGTCCCAAGTATAACTGTAGGGGAGTTTTATTACTTTTGGTACTCCCGTTAATCCGGTAGTGTCTCGTGATAGCAGCAAAAACTTCCATCTTACAAATCTGTATCCAAAATAATATTAACTTCTGTATCTGTATCCATGGTGAAATACGTCATAATTTTGTTGAAGTAAAGCAGAATAGTATGGAAATCTTAAGACCAACCCACGATCAGCCTGTTTATGCTGAAGTTTATATTTCAGATATGCCGGCCCTGAAAAATCTTTTTCTACAGACCCAGACCCTCAGACAACTGAATCAGAATTTCGGTGTTCCTTTTCTTTTGGTTAAGAAGAAGAGTGAAGTGGTAGCTTTTGCCAGTCTGGTGATCAGTGAAAAAGGAGAGATTGCTTTTAAGATCTATGAGGACCGTTTTTCAGATGCTGAAAAAAGAAATTTTATCCGGCATGCAGAAAGTTATTTCAAAAAAAATAACACCGCCAATTTCCGCGATCCGGAGCAGCTGAAAAGCAGCATCAGCAGAATGGTAGGCTGGCTGAATATTGGATAAGACTGAATGAAATTTGTACATTTACTTAAAATCCAGATCCCATGTCCAAAGACGTTCTCTACCTTAAAATAGCAAAATCTGTCACAGAGCAGATCAAAAGTGATACCCTGCAGTTTGGTGACAGATTGCCCTCGCTCAGAAGTGCCCAAAAACTTTATAATGTCAGTCTGAATACCGTGAAGCAGGCCTATATGGAGCTGGAAAGCCGTTCGCTGGTAGAATCACGCCCAAAGTATGGCTATTTTGTGAGCCAGAGTTCTCAACGAAAACTGGCCCTGCCTTCTGTGGCCCCTATGAAAATGGCAGAGAGAGAAAATACAGCTGAGGTTCTTATCGATAAAGTGTTCGGAACCATTGACGGGACGGATGTGACCCAGTTTGCTTTAGGTATTCCGGGGAAAAGCTTTCTTCCTTTGGCCAAACTGAAGAAATCGATGATTAATGTCATTAACAGAAAGGCTGACAGCGGAACAGATTACGAACCGGTACAGGGAAATGAATATCTGCGCAGAGAATCGGCGAAATGGGCTCTGGTACTGGAAGGGAAGATCTCGGAAGATGACCTGGTGATCACCTCAGGAGCGATGAATGCCGTGTATACCTGTCTGATGGCGGTAACGAAACCTGGAGATTCCGTAGCCGTGGAAAGTCCGGTTTATTTCGGGGTTCTTCAGGCTATTCAGCAGTTGGGACTGAAGGTGGTGGAAATTCCTACCCATCCTATTTACGGAGTAGATCTGGAGGCGCTGAAAAAAGTGATTCCTACGCTTTCGGCATGTTGTTTTGTAACGAATTTCAATAATCCGTTAGGTTTCCAGATGCCCGATGACAATAAAAAAGAGCTGGTAAAGCTGATCACGGAATATAATGTTCCGTTGATCGAAGACGATATTTACGGGAACCTGTATTTTGGAGCAGAAAGGCCAAAACCATGTAAATTCTATGATGAAGCCGGATTGGTGATGTGGATAGGATCGGTTTCCAAAACGCTGGCTCCGGGTTATCGCGTGGGGTGGGTGGCTCCGGGAAAATTTAAAGAGCAGGTGATCCGGCAGAAGCTGGTGCAGACGGTATGCAGCCCGTCCATCTATCCGGATGTCATTGCAGATTTTCTCGAGCACGGACGGTACGACCATCATCTGAGAACATTCAGAAAAAAACTATACGCGAATTATCTCCAGATCCAGAAGTCGGTGACAGAATATTTTCCCGATAATACCAAAATATCAGAACCAAAAGGCGGCTTTATGCTGTGGCTGGAACTTGATAAAAAGATCTGTACGGAAGATTTGTTTGATGAAGCGATGAGTCAGAAAATCAATTTTGCTCCCGGAAGAATGTTTTCGCAATACAATCAGTACCAGAACTGTATGCGCCTGAATTATGCTCTGGAATGGACAGATAGAGTGGAGAGCGATCTGGAGAAATTAGCCAAAATGGTAAAAAAGAGAATTTAATTTCCGATTACAGGATTATAATAACCACAAAAGTGACAAAAGTTTTAAACACTTTAGTTGTTTTAAGTAAAATGCATTGCGGATAAAAAGAACACATAAGATTAAAAAAGTCAGAGATTTTTATGGATATGATTTAAACCATTAAGTGGAATTAAGATTTTAAGATCATTAAGAGAGCTTCGCTTTAAGGATTGCAGCTTAAAAAATCTTTAGATTTTCTCTTAACTATTCTTATCTCCTTCACTGATCTTAATGTTTCAAAAAAAATATACATTATCATCTGTGAAAATCTGTGCAATCCGTGGTTAAAAAATCATTAACCACAAAAGTGACAAAAGTTTTAAACACTTTAGTTATTTTAAGTAAAATTATAGAGCATAAAAGTGCACTAAAGTTTAGAAAAAATCAGAGATTTCTATTTAAAAACATGCATTAAAATCTGTGCCATCTGAGAAATCTGAAAATATAAATAATACGATCAATTAAACCCTATAGCGATGAATGAAATGAATAATGAAGTAACCATTATCAACTATGAGCCTCAATACAAAGAAGCTTTTAAAACATTAAATGAAGAATGGATCAAAACATTCTTTACCATGGAAGCCGGCGACTATAAACTGCTGGACAATCCCGAAGAACATATTATAGATAAAGGAGGGCATATTGTCTTTGCGCTTTTGGATCATGAAGCGGTAGGAACCTGTGCACTGGTGAAAATGTCTGATGAGCCGCTTAGATTTGAACTCTCAAAGATGGCGGTAAGCCCTAAAGCGCAGGGGAAGAAAATAGGCTATCTGGTAGGGCAGGCCTTATTGGATAAAGCAAGAGAACTCAAAGCAGAAAGTATTTTCCTGGAAACAAATTCCGTGCTGGTTCCTGCGATTAAGCTGTACGAAAAACTGGGGTTCAAACATATGCCCATTTCAGATTCAGCCTATGACCGTTGTGATACCCAAATGCTATTGACATTCAATGATTAAGCAAAAAAAAAGATATTAGAACCCGGACATAAAAATCCTTGTTCTAATATCAAAAAAATTAAATCTAATGCGTTGGTAGAGTTAGGAAGCCGGAAGAGGGAGGATGGAAGTTGCTGTTAGGCATTCATCTCAACAGTTTCCATAAAAAGTGATTAAAACCCACTGCAATTCTGGCTTTAGGCTAAGATTACTTCCATCTTCGAGCTTCAGGCTTCCCATCTTCTCCTATTTCTTAATGAAAGTCTTCGTCAGCGACTTTTTGCTTCCATTCATTTTCATAAAATACATTCCTGTGGGAAGACCCTGAATGCTTATTTTTTCGTTGTAAGATCCGTTGGATGATTTTAGAGAGGTTGTTGAAATAAGTGCTCCCTTAGCATCAATGATTTCTGCTTTAATTTCCTTATCATCAGACTGATACTGGATGTTGATGCTTTCTGAAGCAGGATTCGGATAAAGTCTGAAATCATCCGTTTTTGTCTTAGTATCCTGTACAGCCAGAGCTCCGTTAGAGCATACCGGAATACGGTTCACCCCATCGATTCCCCATGATGACTGTACCGGAATACACATCCAGTTCAGAACCGTAGGGAAATGATCCGTTTCTCTCGTTGTTGAGGTATAATCATACATTTTAAATACGTTGGTAGTCCCTGCAGCATAAGCCGGAGATCCGGTTACGGCAAGATTATTGGCATTCGGACTTGAATCGGTCAGTGTGTTTCCTGATGTTCCGTTACATTTCCAGTCTGCCAGTAACTGCGCGTAATAAGGATGCGAAGAAGTAATATCCTGGTTCGCCCAGTTAACGATCACATCATTCGGAAGAGCAGATTTCCAGACTCTGATATCTTTATAGGAGGCAGCAAGATTTTCACCGTAGACATTTGTTCCGTCCTGATTGATGGTAAACGGCAGCCCGGAATCTATATTTCCGATCGTATTCATTTTAGCAAAAGTTACCGGAACACCGTCTTCGTACAAGGTTACAAGACCATCCCTGTCGAAGCTTACGGCAATATGTTTCCATTTTCCTGTTTCTACTTTTCCACCGGTCAGGTCAATTCTGTTGGTTCCGTCACCGATATTCATTTTGAAATTTTGTCCCGAGCTTCCGGAGATTACAAAACCTTTATTTCTTCCGTTCGCCCAATTTTTGTTACTCATCATCACCGGATCGCTTGAATAGGCTGTATTCGGTTTTACCCAGAATTCAACCGTAAAATCCTGATTGGCCCCAAAATTAAACGGAGTTTGATTAGCCGGTTTCGCATATGTACCCGCCGGAAAGCTAAGCTGATTAAACGTTTTATTGGATTCCAGAATGGTTTTACTGATCTGCTGAGGCGTAAATCCAGGGTTGGAATAGATATTAAAGATATTTCGCTCAGAAAGGTTTCCGCCACCGTGAGAACTTTGGATGGCCCCGTGATCGGTTGTTAAAACCACCAGCCAGTCTTCATTGCTGTAAGTTGGTCTGCTCTTCATCGCACTCACAATCTCTCCGATATAGGTGTCCGTAGTCTGAATTGAAGACACATACTGAGGAACCGTACCTGCAAATCCGTAAGAATGTCCGGCGTGATCTACATCGTCAAAATCTACAAAAAGAATATCAGGATTGTCATTCTGCATGGCACTGACTGCGGCATTTTTCACAGCAAGGTCAGATCCAAGATTGCTTTTTACATCAGCAGTCTTTACAATCTTGTCATTAAGTGGCGCCCAGTTAACCAGGGACATCGTTCTTAAGTTCGGGTTATAAGTTTCTGCTCTTGTTAAAAAGTCAGGGTAGTTCACGTAGTTGGGGCTTGTGAAATTGTTGTCCTGAACATTGTGTTTTGTGTGCCATACACCGGTAAGCATGGTGCTCCAGCCGTTTCCGCTCCATGTAGTGGCGGCGCACAGACCATCAAGGGAGTAAATGGATTGATTAACAAGGTTTTGGATGTTCGGGATGTTGCTGGACATCATCACATCTGCGCGGCATCCGTCGATACCGATAAATAGAACTTTCTTGGTCTGAGCTTCAAAGAAACAGCTCATAAGAACGGCCATTGAGAATAGTTTTGTTTTCATGGGGATAAAGGGTTTTGAAAAGAAATGTTTACAAATAGTAATTTTATTTTTAACTATTGTAAAATTAATTTACTATTTGTAAACATGTGTAAACTTAAGGTTAAGAAATTGATAACTAAATGTTTATGGTTTTTAAACACAAACAGCACAAATACCTTCACGAATTTCCACGAATCATAAAGTGGTGTTATTTGTGAAAAATATTGGTGCCATTAGTGTTTAATAAGCCTGTTTTAATCTGTAAAAAATCAAACATTAAGGCATTAAGAGATTCATAACATTGAGTTTAAAGCCTTATTAAGAATATCTCCGATATTTCATTAAGGCTGCTGCTTCATTTTGCCAGCGGCAAATTCTTAATTCTTCTTTTTTTACCCAATAAACTTAACTTCTTAATGTTTTAAAAATTTAAAAGCAAAATATTTATTCAGATTATATTTTAAAATAAAATGAGACTGAAAAACGAAGCATAATTCAGTTAATGTGTTGATAAGTAGATATTCAGAATTTTAAACACAAATGACACTCATTTTTTTCACGAATGACACGATACATTATTTGTGAACATTTTTGAATCTATTCGTGCCATTAGTGTTTAAATCTAAAAAAATGAGGCTGAAAAAAATAAGTATAATTTGAAAGAAGAGTTAAAGTATATCTTCAGCCTCAGAAATTGTATTAAAAATATAATCAGGATGTGCCTTCTCCAGCTCTGTCCTGCTTTGTGCTCCGGAAAGAACCGCAATCGTTAGTCCGCAGCCTGCATTCTTCCCTTCTTCAATATCGATCACAGAATCACCTGCTTTTAAAACCTTTTCGGGTTCAGTGATATTGAATTTTTTCATCGCAAGATTGATCATATCAGGGCTCGGGCGGCTTTCTGAAACATCGTCAGCGGTGATCAGCGCATCGAAGTGGATGTTTTCTTTCCATTGTAATTTATCTAAAAGCTGGTGGGCAATCTCGGAAGTATAACCGGTATTGAGAACCACTTTTTTATGCTGAGCTTTCATCTTTAAAAGAAAGTTTTCGGTCCCGTTGATAGGCTTCAATTCCAGTTTTTGGTAAGCTTCTTTTAACTGTTCCGAAAAGTTTTGGAAAATAACGGCAGCATCTTCTTCATTGCCCCCGATTTCCTTCAGCAAACTGGTGATGGCTTCCAGCTTTTCCATTCCTGCACAGCTTGAAAGCACCTTTTCTAAAGTCACATGATAGCCATGATTATTCACAGCCTGCGTTAAAGTTTTGTACACTACATTGTCTTCGTCAATCGTTGTTCCGGCCATATCCAGAACCAGTAATTCTATATTCTTCATTGAAATTTATGCGTAAATTTTATCTATATTAAATTTGGAAAAGCCTCCGCTTCCCGTCATTCCTTTGCCTCCGATCCCAGTTACGATGTAGATATTCGGGGAAGGATTGTGTTCAAAAATATCTTTGGTCTTGCACTGGGAATAGATCCCGAACCATCTCCTCTGAATTTCATAGGTAGGAAGGTCTATAATTTTTTTGGCTTCGTGAATCATGAATTCGTCGATTTCCATATTCAGATCGTACCCAAGATCATCGGCATTTTTGGCATCTGCATATTCGTGGGAGTCGCCCAGAATAATAGATCCGTCAAGTGCCTGCTTGAATAAAATATGAACCCCGTACTTCTTTTCAAAAGATTTCGGATCTTCTGATGCCTTGATTTTCTCAAAAGACGCACATTCACTGAACGATTCATATCTTCTGATGGAAAGTCCGGTAAGAATATTTCCCGGAAGCGAATAAATGCCCTGTGGCTTTGTCTGAAGCATCTGCAGCTTACTCACCTCCAAATCGCTTTCATCAAATACTTTAGGGTATAATGTTTTGAATTCATGACCACCACAGATAATAATCTTCGATGCTGTAAATTCTGTTCCGTCTGCACTTATGGCGACGCAGTTCTGTCCGTTTTCACCTGTTTCAATAATCGTGGTATTATAGAAGATCTGAAGTCCCAGCTTTTCCTGCAACAGCTTGTGAAGCTTGACGATCATATCAGCAGAATCTACCGAAAGTTCCTGCGGAAAAAAAAGTCCTCCTTTGCAGTAATCCGAACGGAGACCGTCAAATTTCTTAATGCAGTCGTTTTTAGATAACAGAACGGATTCGTAATCATTATTTCTGTTGATTTCATGTAGCTCTTCAATCAGCTGAATTTCCTCATCATTTGAAGCAATATATACGGAACCGTTTTTTCTTATGGTAAGATCTGCCTGAGCGTGAAGTTCGTTATAGATGGCCAGACTTTCTCTTCCGTAGTTCTGCCATGTAAGATCCATTCCGGAGGGAACTACCTGTCCGAAATTTCTCACCGTTGCGCCCTGAGGAACAGAATTCCTTTCCAGTATAGCGACCTTAAGACCTCTTTTTAGAGCATGATAGGCGTGGAATGTTCCCAGAATTCCTCCTCCCACAACGATTAAATCAAATTTTGCTGTCATTGTTATTTTAATTTATAAAACTTCGACGGATCGAAATTGATGAATTGATTAGAATTTGAATTCGGTTTTGCCTTTTTTTTGAAAGCTAAAAAAGCTGTAACCGAAAGAATAAGAACGGCGGCTGTAATAATATAATTTAAATGAATATAAAAATTAAGCCACGAAGTCTGCGCAGAACCGAAGTTCTTGTACAGCAGGATCAGTACACTTCCCAGGTAACCGAAAGAGTCTACGGTATAAATCAGAAACCCTACATTTCCTTTGATGTCAAAAGCAGCGATCATCCGGTCAAAATAAATTCCGTTGAAAGGAATATAACAGATGTACATACCAAAGCCTGAGATCACCATCCACAGAAAAGGAGATAATGCAGCATTCTGAAACAGATACGTTGATAATCCTACCGTAAGAATGCCTCCAAAAAGAATGTAATGATAGTAGGCAAACGCTTTTTTATTGTTTTTCACCCTGACCATAAAGCTTAAGATGAGAAGCACCATGATCGCAATCGGAATTTCTGTGAGCGTGAAAATGGAACTGTCAAAGCTAAAATGCAGGCCATCCCAGATCTCACGGTTGAAATTATCCCTGAAATCCCTTAACACGGTTAAACAGACATACAGGAAAATAATACACACAACCGGAATGAAAAACCTACGGATCAGTGCCTTTCTTTCTGCCCGGTCCAAAGGCTGTCTTTTGTTTTTAAGCAAAATATCTTCTTCCGTAGGTTTTGGAATTCTCTCTAAAAGAAGAGCGAAAATAATCAGGGGAATAATGAAAACCAATCCGGTGCAGAACGGCATCCAGAATTCCGAAACAGGGAAAGTATCCATGATAGACTTCCCAACTGATTTTGTAAATCCTGAAGAAACCACAAAGCTTGTGCACAGGAAAAGCCCGATGATTTCTGTCGTTTTCCGGCCTTCAATATAAGAGAATACAATTCCCCAGATCATTCCCAGCGGAATCCCATTGATAAACATAAAGGCGATGTTGTAAGGAGCAGGAACGGCTGCAAATCCCAGTAAAGCAAGTTCTGCCACTCCAATGAACGCCAGTAAATAGACGATCCTTTTTTCAGGTTTCAGCTCTGAAATAAATTTGATACCGATGAATTTCGAAATGAAATACCCCACCGCCTGAGCAATGATGATCAGGATTTTATAATCAACCCCGAAATAGGCGAGTCCTTCAAAAGAGGCTACCGTAAAAGGTTTTCTGAAACCGTACATGCAGAAGTAAACACCGAAAGCAGCCAGGGCAGCCTTCAGTGTTACTAATGTTTTTTTATTGATACTTTGTGCCATTGATATGGTTTAGAAGTTCAGTTTTATTCCAAGGTTACATCGTACGCCGTAATATTCTACCTGTTCAGGACGGTCTTCATTCTTTCCGAAATGATAGATCAAAGGTTTGTTCAGGATGTTGTTTACATCGGCATACAGCATCAGGTGTTTTGTGAACTGGTAGGATCCTCCGAAATCTAAGCTGCTGTATTTCCCGTAATAAGAATCATTAATGTCGTCTTCCGCATATTCTACGGCGTATTTTCCTTTGTAATTATAAGCCAGTCTTGCATTGAATCCTTTTTTCTCAAAGAAAACCTGAACGTTATACAATTGCTTGGCCTGATAAGGAAGCGCTACTTTTCTTCCGCTTGGTTTTTCCATTTCTGAAGTCATGAACGTCGCATTCAGCTGTGTTCCGAAATACTGAAGAAAGCCTGGTAAAAAGTCGAATCTTCTGTTGATTCCAAGTTCAACACCGCCCAGCCATGCTGCATTTCCGTTATTCGGTGCGGTAAACTGTACACCGGTCATTCCATTATAATTTCCGATGAAAGAATCCTGGAAAATTGGGTCGGTGATGGATTTATAGAAAACCCCTCCGCTTACGATTCCGACATTGGAGAAATAATATTCTCCCATCAGGTCGAAATTCAGTGAATACGTTGGATTAAGGTTTGGGTTTCCACCTTTAAATTCATTGTCTGCCTCACTGTACGTACCGCCCGGTGTAATATCCCCGAAGTTCGGTCTTGAAAACGTTCTGGTTGCTGCAAAACGAAGGTTGGTTTTATCGTTCAAAGCATATTTGATGTGGAGCATCGGAAGAACGGCCAGGTATTTTTTGGTGTGCTCAACCGGTGTCAGAACATCTTCAACCACATTGTATCCTTTTACTCTTGTATTGGTATTGGATAATCTGATTCCTCCTAAAATCGTGATCTTGTCACTCAGTTTATACGTTCCCATTCCGTAAGCATCGGCATGTTTCTCAAAAACATCGAAGTTTCTTCCCAATGCTTTGTTGTATTCTAAAGCTTCAGAATCAGTAGGGTTGATCTTCAGATTTCCCTGGTTCTGGATCCAGAACTGATCCATACCTGTGGTAGAAAGCACCGGTCCGAAAGTATTCCCGATATGGGTATTCATTTCACTTAAATATTTCGGTCCGTTCGCCTGTGTGGTGATGTAGGGAGCGTAATCAGATAGTAGAGGAGCTGTTCCGCCGTTCCAGTTATAGAAAATATCCGAGAATCTGGCGTTTCTTTCTTTGTCTCTGTATTTGAATCCGTATTTTAAAGTCAGCTTATCTGATGCATTGATCTCATGATTAAATGCTGCTACGATTTTATCTTTTTCCTCAACAAAAACTTTATAGAATTCAAGGTCTGTAAATCTCATCTGTGAGGCATCCATTTTATAGCCCGGATCACTGTAGAACCCAAATAAAGCATCCGGATTTTTATAGTCTAATTTTCCGCCATCTGCTTTCCAGTAAGCTCTAGGTCCGCTTCCGTGGTTGGAAATATAATCAGGATTAATACCTACTCCGGATTGAGTGTATTTAATCACATAATAAGAATTGTTCTGTTTGTCGGGAATGTTCCCGTACTTAAAACGGTTGTCATAATAGGATAGATCCCAGTCGATTTTTCCTTTATTTAAAGTATGAACTCCACCCAAAGATATAGAAGTAAGTTCGGTGATCAGTAAGTTGTGGATATTCTGAAGTTCCACTCTTGCCGTATTGTTCGCAGAGCTGAATTTATCAAATCTGATTCTGTGCTTGTAATGCGTTTCATCATCCGAAAGTGTTCCGTACATTCCTTTTACATAGAATGTGTTTTTTGGAGAAAGGACGTATTCAAAAGCTGCATTCACACCCGTTGTTTTTCTGACCCCGTTGTAGTCGCGGAGCTCCATTCGGAAAACACCTTCGTCACCACTTCTTCTCGCCTCAAAATTATCTGTAGACCAGTTTCTGATAAAGTGCGCCACATTGAAAAGGTATCCGAATTTTTTATCCTTCGTTCGTCCTCCGTAAAGAAGTCCAAGGTTGTAAACCCCTTTGTCAGCTTTTGCATTGTAACCGCTTCCAAGGGTCGCTTTGAACTCTGTTTTCATGGGCGGGGTTTTCGTGATAAAATTGACTCCACCTCCGATTCCGTCTGCTTCCATATCAGGGGTAAACGACTTATTCACATGAACATAGGAGATCAGTTCGGTAGGGAAGAAGTCAAATGCGGTTGCCCTGGAAGTGGTTTCTTCCTCTGCAGTAGGTAACCTGTTGCCGTTAATGGTTGTCGATGCCCAAAACGGCGGAAGTCCTCTTAAGGAAACAAATCTTCCTTCGCCCTGGTCTCTCTCGATGGAAACACCCTGAACACGCTGAACGGTTTCTGCTGCATTTCTGTCCGGAAGCTTTCCGATTCCGTCTGAGGCGATGACATTGGTAATATTCACCGCGTTTTTCTGAAGGTTTAGAGCTCTTGCTTCTGTATTCTTCAAAGTTCCGGTTACCACAACTTCGTCAATGTTCTTTCTCTGTTGGGATAATTTGACAGCACCTAAATCTATCGTTTCTCCGGATTTCACATCTATAGTAATGTCTGCTGTTTCATAACCGATGTAGCTTATCTGTAAATTATACTGCCCTTCTTTGATATCATTCACCGTGAATTTTCCATCAATATCTGTAGCGGTATTTTTTGATAAACCTTTTATTTTGACCGACGCGCCGGGAAGGGGTTGGCTGTCGTCAAAAACAGTTCCTATAATTAACTGCTTCTGCGCTGACACAAAAAAGATCAAACAGACAAAAGCAAGGGTAAGTAATTTCTCTAATTGGGTCCTCATTTTTACATATATTAAATTTTCACTGCAAATCAAGCTAATAATTTTAATATATATAAATATTTTGTATTAAGTATTATTTAACAAATCAGGCCAATTTGTTACTTATATTTTACTGTATTCACCTTTTTGAAAATGAAAAATAAAGTGATAATTAGTCCTTAAATATCTTTATTACAGGGCGTTTTAGTTTAATTGATGAAATGTTTCCTGAATGAGAATTTTAGACAGAGATAGTCCTGTGGGTTAACATAACGTTAATTTTAGAGGTAAACAGAAAATTATAAATTTTACTATTTGTAAACTTTTCGTCTAAATAAATAAGACAGCTTACGAAAATGTGAACCTGAAAACGGAACGTTTCTACGTGTTACCCGTGTCAAGGTTCAAAACCTTTACACGGGTAATAAGGTTTGAAAATAATGAATTTTAGGCAGTATAAAAGTAAAGAACAAGCATAATACAGCTTTCATCGCTGATGCTTACCGGAACGTGTGGAAATTTTCCGTTAAAATAAAGAGAGTCTCCTTCTTTTAAGATGATTTCTTCATTATCGATGATGTATTTTACTTCGCCTTTCAGGATGTATTTAAATTCCCAGGCATCAGTGATCACTTTTTCCCTTTTAGAATTGGGTTCAATCGTCAGTAATACGGCTTCAAAGCCTAAAGAGTGCAGGCTTTTACTGAAGATATGCATATACTTGAATCCTTCCGCTTCCACTTCTTTTTCGATAACCTGCTGGCTGTCTTTGGGAAGATAAATGAATTTGGCGCTGGATTTTTTCTCTACGCCTTCAAAGAAATAGCTGGCATCGATTTCCAGAGACTGGATCATATCCAACAGCACAGGAAGTGAAGGAATGGTTCTTCCGTTCTCGATCCTGGACACAAGGCCGTTGCTTACATTGGCTTTGGAAGCCAGTTCGTTGATGGTTAAATTATTCTTTTTTCTGATATCCTTCAATCTTTTACCGATACCTATTAAAAAATCATTCATAGTGTTTGCAATTTAACCTAAATTATGTTCCTTCGTTTAAGAGATGAAAAGCAAAGTTAATATTATTCTATATAGCTTTGGTCAACTCCCGGATCAATTCACTGAAAATTGTTATTGAAATTTTTCTTCTGCAAGTGAAGCCGATTCCTCATATTCGCTCTTTTTCCCTATTTTTGTGAAATTCCTTATTTCAATGAAAAAGATTATCCTCATCGAAGACGAAACCAGCGTTGTCTCTTTTATAAAGAAAGGACTTCAGGAAAGCGGCTATGAAATTTCCGTGGCTTTTGACGGTCGTACCGGTGTACAGCTGGTACAGGCCAACGATTTCGATCTGGTGGTTCTGGATATTATGCTGCCGGAAATGAATGGTCTGGATGTCTGCAAAGAGATCAGGAAAACCAATCAGCATGTTCCGATTTTGTTTTTGACCGCACTGGGAACTTCTGAGAATATTGTTCTTGGACTGGAAAGCGGAGGAGATGATTATCTGGTGAAGCCTTTTAAATTTATTGAACTGGTGGCGAGGGTAAAATCTCTGTTAAGAAGAAGCAACGGAGTAAGTCCTCAGGAAATTGCCGAACCGGAGCCGGACAATGAGCACGTTTTTCAGTTTTCTGACCTGATGGTTAATGATTATACGAAGAAAGTGACGCGCGCGGGAGATGAGATTTCACTAACGTCTACTGAATATAAACTTCTGCTGTATTTCCTGAATAATCCTGAAAAAGTAATTTCCAGAGCTGAGATTCTGGATGCGGTTTGGGGCGTTAATTATGAGCTGGGAACCAATGTGGTAGATGTTTACGTGAATTATTTAAGAAAAAAACTGGACAGTCACGATGATAATAAACTGATTCATACGGTAATAGGAATGGGATATGTACTGAAAAAATCTTAATGGATGTTTAATAAAGTTGTTACAAATCAGACCAAAACGATGGTGCTTTTAATGCTGGTATTTACTGCCATCATTCTGCTTTTCAGTGGGTTGGTTTATTTTTCGATTGTCAACTTTTCCCATCAGAGGTTTTATGAACTGCTTAAGATCCGTACAACGACGATTGTTCAGATTGAAAAAAGCAAAGACCATCTTGATCTTCCCGAAAACTATATCCTCAACAGTCTGAACGATGAGGAGCTTCCGATGGAAAGAGATTATGTTTTCGCGGTTCCTGCAGATTCCAATTTCAAAAAAATATCACAGGAAGTTCATATTCCGGATTATTTTTTCAAAAGTATTGTCAGAAAAGGGGAGTCCAATTATAATGATAAAGAATTCTACTATATCGGACAGACCTTTAGATATGATGATAAAGATTATATCGCCATTGCTTCTGCAAAAAACCATTACGTAATCTATTATCTTGGATTTTTAAAAAGAACGCTGATCACCTGTATCGTTCTTTCCCTGTTCTTCAGTATGATCTTTTCTTTTTATCTGTCTAAAACTTTATTCAGACCGATTCTTAAAATTACTGGTAAGGTAAAAGAAATCAGTTCCGAAAACCTTCACCTTAGATTAGAAGCTCAGCCCGACAATAAAGAACTGAATGAGCTGGTAGATACGTTCAACGGAATGCTGAACCGTATTGAAACTTCATTTGAAACCCAGAATCATCTGATCGGAAACGTCTCTCATGAACTGAGAACGCCTCTGACATCGATTATGGGTGAAGCGGATGTGGCTCTTTCGATCAACAGGACGGCAGATGAATATAAGGATACCTTAGAAATCATTCTCGACGAAGCTGAAAAGCTGGATAAAAAGATCAAAGCCTTGTTGATGATCGCTCAAACCGGTTTCGACGGAAAGATCCAGAAAATGGACAAGGTAAGGATCGATCAGCTGCTTTGGGATGTGATTGAAACACTCAGAAAAATTGATTCCAGAAATAATATCTACCTGGATATCAGTATGCTTCCGGATAATCCTAAAAAATTAAAAGTTCAGGGTAACGAGCAGCTGCTGCATCTTGCGGTAGCCAATATCATTAACAACGGCTGTAAATATTCTAATTTCCAGCAGGTGAAAGTTTCACTGGGCGCCTCAGATACCGATGTTTATATCATTGTAAAAGATTTCGGGATCGGAATTCCGGAGGTGGAGATGAACAAAATCTACGATCCGTTTTTCAGAGCGTCCAATACCAAAAACTACGAAGGCTACGGAATCGGACTTCCACTGGCAAGAAACATCGTAAGGATGCACCAGGGTGAACTGATCGTAAGTTCTCACGAAAACCAGGGAACTACGGTACAGATGCGTTTTCCTAATTTCTATAGTACAAGACCGGAGAGTTAAGGTACATGTTAGAGAGTTTGAGAGTCGGAGCGTTTTAGGGTTTGAGAGTGTTGCTGGTTGCTTGTTGCTGGTTATTGAGTTCATATCTATCTGAGGTCTGGCATCTTGATTCTTGGTTCTTGTTTCTTACAACTAAATTCACCATTCACTTGCGAAGCAAAATTCACTATTCACATTCTTACGCTTAAAGTCTCATGTCTAAAATCTGACATGTGATGTCTTCACTTATTTCCCTTTTTGTTAACGGGCATTAACAATATTCTAATCTCATTTTAATCTCTTTAATCACATTTTAATTCCATTCCAAAGGGCTTCTAATCTTGCCGCTTTAGTTTTGTATCATCAAAATATGACAACAAACCTAAATCTAAAAGATATGACCAAAACAATTTTAATCGCCACGGATTTCTCTCTTGAGTCACTGAATATATTAAAAAAAGTACTGAAAGAGAAAGAAGCTTCGGAAGACCATAATCAGTATAACATTCTTTTGGTTTCAGGATATGAAGCCGGAGATTCTATCAGAGATCTTCTTTTCAATACGAAAAATACCATCTTCAATAAAATCAGATCTCAGGAGTTCTGTGATGCCTACGGAATCATCAGAAACAAATATCCTCACCTGGTTAATAAGATCATCTGCGATATTTTCACGGGAAGCTTTCAAAGGACTTTCAATAATTACGTGAAAGCAGAGCATATAGAAGAAGCTTACTATTCGCCATCCATTAAAAGTAAGGGCAAAGGAAAATTTGATATTGCCCCTTACATCAAAAAATGCAAAGATCTGCAGGTTCAGGAAATCAAAGTGGAAATGCCTGAGAGACTTCCGGAAAGAGGAAGACTGGCTGAGATCTTTGTAGAAGCCTAAAAAATACATCAACACCATAAAAGAATAAAAAAATGTTAAGAAATTATAGTAACAGCCGAACGTTGGGAGACAATATCAGATTGGGGACGCTGACTGCATTTACTGCAGGTACTATAAATATTGCCTCTCTGTTAATTTTCCTGTCTTTTACGTCCAACGTAACAGGTCACTACGCCATATTGGCGGCAGAAATCAGTAAAGGAAACTGGTCTCAGGTAGCCGTCGTAGGAGCATGGATCTTCCTGTTCTTCTTCGGAAGCTTTGTGTCGAACTTCATCGTGATCAACTTCAATAAAAAGAGTAAATATTTTGCACACTCTATGCCGATTGTGCTGGAAATCATATGTTTATTGTTTGTTGGGATATACGGTCAGTTCTATTACCAGAAAACACTGGAAGAAACAGAATATCTGGTAGCACTGATGCTATTTGCAACCGGGCTTCAGAATGGGCTTACCGCGAGTATCTCCAACTTCTCGGTGAAAACAACCCACCTTACGGGTACCACCACAGACCTTGGAATTTTGCTTTCCATGTTTACGAAAAAGAAATATAGAAAAAGCGGGGAACTGATGGCAAGAGCAAAACTGCTGACGAGTATTATGGCAGCCTATGTTTTAGGAGCGGTGTTCTCAGGATTGACGTACTATTATCTTGAATTCAGGGTATTTTATGTGATCAGTCTGTGTCTTTTAATTGTGATCGGGTATGATGCGTATAAAATTCATATCAGGCACTTTAATACCAGATACCGCTACAGCAGGATTTATAAAAAACCGAATATGTTGGCTTCTCTGTATGATAAAATACACGGGATTCCGAAAAGAAAAGAAAAAAGAACGCTTGTTTTTGACGAATGAGCCCTAAAGAAATAAAGTAAATATCAGTATTATTTTTGTGTAAACTAGCTGTGAAACACCCCTTTTCGATGGTAGAGAAGGGGTGTTCTTCTTCGGTTAAAATAAAGTTATTTTCTTGTTTAACGCAAAGGTTGATATTAAAGTGTTTTATTTCTAAGTCTGCAAAGGAGGAATCAATCAAAAATTGATTCGATGAAGCGTACGGATAAAACGGTAGCTTAGTCAGTGGCGAAGCCGCATCTCTTTGCCCTCCTTAATACTAAAGCAATTCATCATTAAACTTTGCGTTAAAAAAAGACAAATTTCTTTTCAATATTTTTTTCCTTTGTCGGGGATAAAAACAGAACCGGACGGCAAATTGTGATTAAAATGTTGATAATTAAATTTTAATTCACGGTTTTATTGTTTTAATTCCCGTTTCCATTGACTATTTTTGTAAGTTGATTAAACGTTTTATGTCAGATATTATTCAGCTTTTACCGGATCATGTAGCTAACCAAATTGCGGCAGGAGAAGTGGTGCAGAGACCTGCATCCATTGTGAAAGAACTTTTGGAGAATGCTATTGATGCGGAAGCGTCCAAGATAGAATTGATTATCAGGGATGCCGGAAAAAACCTGATCCAGGTGGTGGACGACGGCAAAGGAATGTCTGAGACCGATGCCCGGATGGCGTTTGAAAGACATGCTACGTCAAAAATCAAAGGAACGGAAGACATCTTTAAGATCTCTACCAAAGGATTCAGAGGTGAGGCGCTGGCTTCTATCGCTGCGGTTTCCCAGGTTGAACTGAGAACGAAGCAGAATGATGCGAAGATTGGAACCAATATCTACATTGAAGGTGGGGTATTCCAGTTTCAGGACCCGATACAGACTGCAGACGGATCTAATTTTCTGGTGAAAAACCTGTTTTACAACGTTCCGGCCAGAAGAAAATTCCTTAAAAATAATAATGTTGAATTCAGACATGTCATCGATGAGTTTCAGCGTGTTGCTTTGGCTCATGAGAATCTTGAGTTTTCTCTTTTTCATGATGATGAAGCTGTTTTCAGACTGAGAAAAGGAAGTCAGATGCAGCGTATTGTAGATGTTTTCGGACGTAAACTACAACCACAGCTGATTCCTATCAAAGAAGATATTATCTGGTGTAAACTTCACGGATTTGTGGCCAAACCTGAAGGCGCTAAAAAATCGAGAGGAGAACAGTTCCTTTTCGTTAACGGAAGGTATTTCAGAAGTCCGTATTTCAATAAGGCGGTTCAGGAAGCTTTTGAAGGATTGCTTCTACCGGGATATGTTCCTACATTTTTCCTGTATCTGGAAATGGATCCGGAAAAGATTGATGTAAATATTCATCCACAGAAGACAGAGGTGAAATTTGAAGACGAACACCTTATTTTTGCCCTTCTTCGTTCTACCATCAAAAGATCTCTGGGAATTTATAACGTTTCTCCAAGCCTGGATTTTGATAAAGATCCGGAAATGGATGCGATGATGAATAAGCCTTTTCCAAGCAAAGGAAACAGTGGCGGAGGCGTGATCAAGATGCCGGAAATTATTGTAGACAAAGACTACAACCCGTTTATCGAGGAGCGAAATGTACGTCCGGAGGAGATTCAGAACCTTACGGAAATGTACCATCAGAATATGACAGCAGAACCTTCGAAGATCAATTTATTTGAAGACGAAGATTTCGATGAAGACCTGATGAGGTTGCCGAACGGCTACTGGCTGTTCAACAAAGGAGATGTAACCCTGATGCTGGATCTTGGAAGAATGCACAGACTGGTTGTTTCTGAAAACAATAAAACATCAAGGAAAAATAATATCAATGTGAACCCCAACAGCCATGCTTTGCTGTTTTCTCTGGAGTATCATATGAACGAAATTGAGAAGAGTAAATACAATTCTTTCAAAAAATTTCTTCCGGAACTCGGGTTTGACATGAAAATTGCACATGAAAGCGTGCTGAGAATAGATGCACTTCCCGAAGGACTGAAAGAAACCCAGGCGATGAAGTTCCTGGAGAACCTTTTTGAGATCCTGGAATATAAGACTGAAGAGGAATTTATGCAGTTTTATCTCAACCAGTGGAACAAAATGCATTCGAAATCAAGGTTCGATTTTATTTATAAGAAAGATGCGGAACAGGTCATCAAAGATTTTACAGCTTTAAGCTTCCCGGAGTTTTTACCGGATGGCAAAAGATGTTTTTATGAAGTTCCGTTTAATGATTTTAAAAACAAATTTTAAAAAATGTTTAACAATATACCACCCATCACAAGGAATATTATCATTATTAATGTGATCGTATTTATTGGGACTTATTTTCTCGGAAATCAGGTCATCGGTTATCTTGCCGGGTTTTATCCTTTTTCACCGTTTTTCCATTCATGGCAGATCATCACGCATATGTTTATGCATGGAAGTATTATGCATATTTTGTTTAATATGCTGACACTGTATAGTTTCGGACCCATTCTAGAGCAGGCGTTGGGAGAAAAAAAATACTTAATCCTCTATTTCTTAAGTGGATTGGGGGCATTTTTCCTTTTTAACTTATGGAATTTTGTTGAAGCTCAGCAGCTAACGAGTGAATTGCAACAGCTTGGATTTAATGTGAATGCTTATCTGTCCGGGGCAAGCGTAGGATTTAGTGGAGATGCAGCATCGGTTCTTAAACAGAAAGAACTGTTGGAGAGCTTTAAGGCGATTGTGGCCACACCAATGGTAGGTGCTTCCGGAGCTATTTTCGGAGTAGTAGCAGCCTTTGCGACTCTTTATCCTGATTCAAAGATTATGATGATGTTTATTCCGGTTCCTATAAAGGTTAAATACCTGATGCCTATCGTTATTGTAGTTTCTATATACCTTGGCGTTTCCGGAAACGGAGGCGGTATTGCTCATCTGGCACACGTGGGAGGAGCACTGGTTGGCTGGATTCTGGCAAGGATATGGAAAAAACATCTGTATAGATTCAATTAGAAAAATTCTGTGAAAGTTTTCCGTCTTATCATATTAATCCTGCACCTGGGTATTTTATTCCTGTTGCTCGGTACTTTATTGAATGCGTATGTTCCTCCTAAAATATTCCCATGGTTCAATCTGCTTTCTTTAGGGTTTCCTGTGCTGATTATACTTTATGCAATATTCACTCTGTTCTGGCTTTTCAGCTGGAAAAAAAGAACTTTTGCATTTATGTTGGCGGGACTTATCTTTATGGTTCCTGTACAGAGATGGATTAATTTCACTTCCGACAAAAAAGAAACAGCAGACCTGAAAGTGATTTCTTTTAATGTTAAAGCCGGCTTACTAGGAGCTGATGCCATTAAGGAATATCTAAACAGGGCTGATGCTGACGTGATTATGCTGCAGGAGTCAGGGAGTAAAATCTCCGTCAGAGGAATGGAAGGTAGTGGCGAGAATGGAGTATTGAAGGTCTTTTCAAAACATAAAATTGTAGACTCTAAGGAGCTTATCAAAAGTGATTTTGAAAGTAACAACGCTTATGCATCCCAAACAGATATTGAGATTAAAGGAAAAATATACCGGTTTATCAATGTGTATCTGGAGCCTTTTAAATTTGAAAAGGGGATGATCAAAATGGATGGTCTCAAAGAGGAGGACGAAAGAAAGATGAAGAACATCGTTAAAAGACTGATCCCTGTTTTTAAAAAGCACCAGGATCAGGTAAGGATTATCAAAGAAAGCATTGAACAATCACCATATCCTGTTATTCTTGCCGGAGACTTTAATTCTGTTCCCAATTCTTACGAATATTATCACTTGTCTGACGGCCTTGAAGATGCCTTTGTAAAAGCAGGAAAAGGGAGTGCAACCAGCTTCCATGATTACAAATTTCCCATCAGAATTGATTATATTTTTACCTCAAAAACAATACTGTCTGTAAGCTATACCGTGGACAGAACTGTAAAGCTTTCAGATCATTATCCCGTAATAGGCAAGTTTTCACTAAAGCATTAATAATCATAAAATTAGTTAAAGCTTTCGTGCTTGGTAGGGTTTTTGATGAAGAGAATCGTACCCTAGTCCGTTATTTCATGAAGCCGAGCCAGTTATTACTATTTATTCACATTGTTGTTGCCGTGTTGCTCTTATGCACATTGGGTAACGCATGGATTCCGCCTAACTTTTTAGGCTCTCTTAACCTCCTTTCGCTTGGTTTTCCTTATCTTATTATCGTATATGTCCTCCTTACATTGGTTTGGATTGTTAAACGAAAGAAAATAGCCATTGCATTTTTATTAGGAACATTTCTTTTTTACAACCCCGTAAGACGATGGGTTAATTTCTCCCCGAAAACAGAAAGTTTTAAATCCATAAGAGATATCAAAGTTATTACATTTAATGTGAAATATGGTGATTTCGGCTGGGATAAAGTGAAAAAATACATTGCTGATCAGGATGCAGATATTATCCTGGTTCAGGAAAAAGATACCAACAGGGCTATCAGAAAGGATATGGTAAAATATCCTTCAGTTATTCTGAAGACCAAACATAAAATTGTAAGACAGGAGAAGCTGATTGAAGAAAGCGCAAGAGGAAACTCTTTTTATGCTGATGTAGATATCAACGGAAAAATCATAAGAGTGGTGAATGTATATCTGGAACCTTTCAGACTGCACAAATCCATGCTTAAATTTGATGGTTTTGCCAAAGAAGGCGGGAAGATAGCAAACCTTATTTCTCATATGACGCCTACCTTTAAAGCCCATGAAGATCAGATCAGAAAGATCCGAAAAGTAATCGATTTTTCACCTTATCCGGTGATTCTGGCTGGAGATTTCAACTCGGTTCCCAATTCTTATGAATATTATAATCTTGGTAAAGACCTTCAGGATGCATTTCTAACGGTAGGAAACGGAGCATCAACCAGTTTTCATGATTATAAGGTGCCCCTTAGAATCGACTATATCTTTACTTCAAAGTCTATCGTTCCTCTAAGCTATAAGGTGGACCACTCTGTAAAATTATCGGATCACTATCCTGTAATTGCAGAATTTCTGCTAAATTAGTTCCATGAAAAATTTATTCTCTGCGGTTTTTGTGATACTGCTTTTGCTGTCGGCCTGTTCAAAGAAAGAAACACCAGGTTTTGCGGCAGATGAGCAGGTAAAAATTCATTATGATACCGTTGCTGTCGATTCATTTTCAGCAGGTGCGACATCGGTAGATATTGTCCGCCAGATCAGAATGTCATCACAGAAATACCAGGATTCTATAAAAGAAGCTGAAAAACTTCAAAAAGAAGAACAAAAGCTGAAAGAAGAGCTCGAAAAAGAGAACAAAAAGAAACTGGAAGAAGAAAAGAAGAAGACGGACGCAGAGAAAAAACAGAAAACATCAGACAATCCACCAGCCAATGGAGCGAAGACAGAATAAAATTCACCAAATATTAAAAACCTTTTAAAAAAAATATACAATATGAAAAAACAAATCTTAGCAGCAGCTGCCATCGCACTATTTGCTGTATCATGCACAAAATCTACAACAAAAACAGAACAGGTTGAAGGAGCTGACGGATCGGTAACGACCACTACAACTACCGTTTCTGAGACATCTCCTCATGTAGATACCGCTAAAATAGACAAGGCAAAGGAAGATGTAAAATCTAAAGTAGATGCGGCAGGAAATAAAATTGACGAAGCTGCTCAGAAAACGAAGGAAGACCTTAATAAAGCAGGGAAAGACATTAAAGCCGGAGCGAAAGAAGTTGGCCAGGATGTAAAAGATGCCGCTGCAAAAGGTGCTGCCAAAGTAGAAGAGGGAGCGAAGAAACTGAAGGAGGATTTAAAGAAATAGTGAAATACTAAAATACAGAAAACGCAGTCAAATTTTGGCTGCGTTTTTTTATGTGGTGTTTTTTAGGGATGAGGAATTAGGGATTAGGGAAGTGCCCTAATATTAATTGGGGGCTTCTGTAACTTCCATCTTCCCTCATCAATCTTCCTTTCTCGTTATATTATCTGTTAAGTTCCAGTAAAGGATCTATATATTCTCTGTCGTTGCTCAGTCTCGGGACTTTATTCTGGCCACCGAGTTTTCCTTTGGATTCGAGCCATTGGTAGAAAAGATCAGGTTTTGCAATGTGAACAATGGGTCTTTTCAGCGTCAGATTGTTATATCTTTTGGCTTCATAATCTGAATTGATTGTTTTTAAATGATGATCGAAAGCATCGGTAAAACGGTCCAGATCATCCGGATGGTGACTGAATTCGAAGATCCATTCATGGGCACCGCCTTCGTTCTCTTTCATGAAAACAGGAGCCCCTGTGAAGTCGGTAATGCTTGCTCCGGTTACCTCACAAGCTTTTGATAGGGCAGATTCCACATTCGTGATCATAAGCTCTTCTCCGAATGCATTGATATAATGTTTGGTTCTTCCCGTAATTTTTATTCTGAAAGGATTGGTAGAGGTAAATACCACAGTATCGCCTATCAGATATCTCCACAGTCCGCCGTTGGTAGTGATCACCATCGCATAGTTTTTTCCTACTTCAACATCTTCCAGACTCACCACTTTCGGGTTGGAAAAATGAAACTGATCCATCGGAATGAATTCGTAAAAAATACCATAATCCAGCATCAGCAGCATTTCGTCGCTGTCCGATCTGTCCTGGATCCCGAAGAAGCCTTCAGAAGCATTGTAAATTTCGTAGTAATTGATCTTTTTACCGATGATCTGCCTGTATTGGTCCTTGTATGGCTTGAAACTGATTCCACCGTGAAAAAAGACCTCTAAATTAGGCCACAGCTCAGAAATACTTCCGCTGTCGGTTTCTTTCAACACCCTTTGAAGAAGAACCATCATCCAGCTCGGCACCCCAAGGATACTTCCTACGTCTTCATTTTTTACTTCCGAGGTGATGGCTTTAAGCTTACTTTCCCACTCAGACATCAGGGAAACCTTTTTGCTTGGCGTGGTGGTAATTTCTACCCAGAAAGGAAGATTATCAATTAATATAGCGGAGAGATCCCCGAATTTGGTGTTAAAATCCGCATGAAGTTCAGAGCTGCCTCCCAAACGCAGGTTTTTATTGGTAAAAAGCTGATTTTCCGGGTGGTTGTTGGCGTAGATAGACACCATGTCTTTTCCGGCCTTCATGTGACAGTATTCCAGACTTTCGGTGGAAATGGGGATGAACTTGCTTTTTGCATTGGTCGTTCCGGAGGATTTTGCAAAATGTTTGATGTATCCGGGCCAGGTTACATCCTTGTGTCCCTGCCTCGCTCTTTCAATAAAAGGTTCGAAATCTTCATAGGTAACGATCGGAACCTTGTTTTTAAAGTCCTGATAGCTCGAAATCGAATTGAAGCCATATGCTCTGCCATATTCAGTGTCTTCAGCATGAAACAGCTGGGAAAAGAGTATACCTTTCTGAGTTTCAATGGGATGATCCATGAAATTCTGAATCTGATCTATCCTCTGACGGATAAACCAGTTGACGACAGTATTGAAAAGTGCCTTTGTTGCCATTCCAACAAATATAATAATATTTGAATTTTTAGAGAATTTTTATCGTAATAAATAAAAAAACCGCTACAAATAATGTAACGGTTTGGTATTTAGATTTATTGTTTCTTAGCAGTACTCGTCAAAAGCAGCCTGAAGATTTGCTGCAATAGCGCCTGCAGGGTTTCCTTCGATGTGGTGTCTTTCCAGCATGTGAACCAATTCACCGTCCTTGAAAAGCGCTACACATGGAGAGCTTGGAGGGAATGGAGCAAGATGCTTTCTAGCTTCTGCTACAGCTTCCGTATCAAATCCTGCAAAAACAGTTGTTAAATGATCAGGTTTTTTATCCCCTGTCAAAGAATATACAACTCCCGGTCTTGCCGCACCTGCTGCACATCCACAAACTGAATTGATCACCAATAGGGTAGTTCCTGACTGCTTTAAAGCCTCTTCTACCTGTGCCGGAGATGTTAAATCCTGGAAACCTTTATCTGTAAGTTCTGCCTTCATAGGCATTACTAAATCTGTTGGATACATATATTTTGTTTTTTATCGATACAAAGTTAATGATTTCTTAGCTTTTCTTCAATATATAAAAACTATCAATCGTTTAGTCAGATAAAATTAATATAATATTAATATTTCAATAATATTCAAAAAAATGTGAAATAAAATTATGAATAATAAGAAATAATTACTAAATTTGAAATGAT
This sequence comes from Chryseobacterium sp. JM1, assembly GCF_000737715.1. GTDB lineage: Bacteria > Bacteroidota > Bacteroidia > Flavobacteriales > Weeksellaceae > Chryseobacterium. The sequence goes on from NZ_JPRN01000002.1 coordinate 609,437, forward strand.
TCTGAAAAACAAACGACCATGAAAAAAACATTTACTGCTTTCCCTCGAGCATTCAAATTATTCAATTCGGCATGAATCAGCCGTTAAGTACACCGATTCAGTTTTTTTTTAAACATGATCAACTGAATTAATAATTATGAATATCCAAAAAAATGAATCCCGGAACGCTAGCGTTCCGGGATTCTTTAATCAAATCGATATGCAAAGGTTGGATATCCTGTTTTTTGGGTTCGTGTTTGTATTCCGGTTAAATCCCGGATTTCGCACCACGTATCCCGGTTTTATGAAAGCAGTTTCTTCGCCATTTCGGAAATACTTTTTCCGTCTGACTTTCCTGCCAATGCTTTTGAAGCAGCCCCCATTACCTTTCCTAAGTCTTTTGCAGACTCAGCTCCGGTTTCTGAGATAATTTTCTTAATTTCTGCTTCCAGTTCTTCCGGATTCAGCTGTTTAGGCAAAAATTGCTCAATCACTTTCATCTGGGCTTCTTCCACTTCAGCAAGGTCATTTCTTCCCTGCGCAGAAAACTGCTCGAAAGAATCTTTACGCTGCTTGATCATTCTCTGAAGGATCGCAATTTCCTGCTCCGGAGTAACTTCAACTCCTCTCGCTTCAGTGTGTAGATTTAAAATTTGAGCTTTTACAGCTCTCAAAGAGTCCAGAGCGACTCTGTCTTTAGCTCTCATAGCTGTTTTAATAGCTTCGCTTATGATATTTTCTAAACTCATGGTATTTAATTTATCAATGTAAAAGTGTATCAATGTACCAATTTTGAACAAGCAATTGTTACACTGTTAAATTGATACATTGTTACATTATTTAGTCAACGTCTTTATTTAAAAATCTGTTCTCTCTCACTTGCATAGATCCGTTGTTGTCAGACAGATACGTATTGATATTCTGGTCTGAAGCATTGGTTCCATCTATAGCGATGTTCTTTCTTTTGAAAGCCGGTACAGATTCGAATTCGCTTGTGCTGTCAAAGCTTTGATAGCGTGAATTGAATTCTTTTAATTTATTTCTTCTCTCCACAATTCTGTCCTGGTCAACCGCTTTATTCACGAATGTGAATTCTGATTCCGCAGGTTTTGGAGTTTCAATTTCTATTTTTTCTTCAAAAGCCGGTTTTGTTTCTGCTTTCGGCTCTTCGTATCTTGTCTGGAAGATCGCTTCAACTGCCTGAACCGGAATTTCAGTTACTGCACTTGCAGGCGCTGTAAACTCTGCTTTTGGCTGACCGTAGTCAGTCTTAGGCTCATTGGACGAAGGCTGATTGTTCACAAAGAAACTGAATTCAACAGGTTTTTCATCTGAAAAAACACTCGTAGCTGGTGTAGACGGAGTTTCATCTTTTCTGGCATCAAAATCAAATTTAAAAGACTCGATTTCCAGATCATTTGGATCTTCTCCTTCTTCATCATAAGAGAATAAGCTGTAAGACTCTTCTTCTGCTTCCTCCTCATTTCTCCAGTCACGGGAAGCGCTGTTCTGCGTATCTTCCTCTTTATCAAAGAATTTTATTTCTGTTTTAATTTCTTCTTCCTCAATAATCATTTTTTTTTCAGAAGACTTCATCCCGAATTGCGGCGCATCGCTGTCCTCATCATCCAGTCTGAAAGTGTGCTTTCCACCGAAATCACGTGTTGGTTCAGAAGTTGTTTCTCTTTCTTCCCTTGTCTTAAAAGGAGAGGCTTTTGGAGTCTCAAAACTGTCATTAAGACTGATTCTGATCTTCTCTGTAGGACCCGCGAATCTTTTGCTGTCATTTGAAAAACCTGTAGCGATAACAAGAACGCTCACAGAATCTCCCAGTTCTTCATCAGCACCCACCCCGAAAATAATATCAGCAGTATTTCCAGCTTCTTTCTGGATGTGGTCCATAATTACCCCGATCTCATCCATGGTCACTTCTTCCGCACCACTTCTGATCAATAGAAGGACGTTTTTAGCACCGGTAATCTTGTTGTCGTTCAACAACGGAGAGTCTAATGCTTTTTTAACTGCTTCTTCTGCTTTGTTTTCTCCTGAAGCAATTCCGGTAGACATCAAAGCTGTACCAGAGTTCTGAAGTACAGATTTAGCATCTCTAAAGTCAATGTTTACATCGAAGTAACCGGTAATAACTTCTGCCATTCCTTTCGCGGCATTGGTTAAAACTTCATCGGCCTTTGAGAATCCCTGCTTGAATCCAAGGTTTCCAAACTGCTGTCTTAATTTATCATTATTGATCACAATAAGTGAATCAACATTATTTCTTAGCTTTTCAAGACCAATTTCGGCCTGTTCAAGTCTTCTTTTCCCTTCAAAACTGAAAGGAACGGTAACGATACCCACGGTAAGAATTCCCATGTCTTTAGCTACCTTAGCAATCACAGGAGCAGCTCCGGTACCTGTACCACCGCCCATTCCGGCAGTAATGAACACCATTTTGGTATTCTGGCCCATAGATGCTTTGATCTCTTCGATGCTTTCAATAGCAGATTTTTCCCCCACTTCAGGATCAGCGCCGGCACCAAGACCTTCTGTGATGGTGGTACCAAGCTGTACTTTGTTGGCAACGGGGTTATTATCTAACGTTTGGGCATCCGTATTGCAGACTACGAAGTCTACTCCGTAAATCCCTTTCTCGTACATGTGTTTCAGCGCGTTGTTTCCACCGCCTCCTACACCGATTACTTTTATGATGGATGAATTTCCTTTTGGCAAATCAAATGAAAATCCTTGTGTACCTATATTTTCCATAACTATGCTTTTTATAATTGATGAGTGATGAATGATAACTGATGAGTGATAAATGGCGTTGGGCAAAAAGCTTTTTATTTATCAATTATCAATGATCTTCTATCATTTATATTACTCTACTTCTTCAAAGAATTTTTTTACTTTTTCCATAAGCGACTGCCCGAAGGTCAACTTCGCTCTTCTGCTTTCCTGCTGATCATTCACAACGGGTTGCTGTTCATGAACCATCGCTGTAGGCTGAACCGCCTGAACTGTTTCTGTCTGTGCCACAGCAGCTTCTGCATTGGCTATTTCCTCTTCTACGAGTTCTTCTGTTTCAGCGCCCTGCTTTTTGTCGCGAATCTTCAAACTCTCCATCAGCAAGCCGATTGAAGTAGCAAATTCCGGGCCTTTCAGGTACTGATTCTTGTCGTTTGCAATATATTCATTAGCAAATCCGATTCTGCTGTCAAAACCTGTTGTATAATTGGCAAGCTGGCGAAGGTGCTTCAAGTTGGATCCGCCTCCCGTAAGGACAATCCCTGCGATCAGCTTTTTCTTTTGCTCGAATGCTCCGTAAGCTTTTAATTCTGTATTCACCATTTCCAGGATTTCTTCCACTCTCGCATTGATGATCTGCGCCAGGGTTTTAAGGGAAATCTCTTTATCCGGTCTTCCGTGAAGTCCGGGAATGGTTACAAATGTGCTGTCTTTTTCCAGTTCCGGAACTGCAGAACCGAATTTTACTTTCAGCTGTTCAGCATGTTTCTCGATAATGGAGCAGCCTTCTTTGATATCTTCCGTAATGATACCGCCTCCGTAAGGAATGACGCAGGTATGACGGATGATATTATCTTTGAAGATCGCAATATCTGTAGTACCGCCGCCTATATCTACGATAGCAACGCCGGCTTCTTTTTCTTCTTTCGTTAATACAGCTTCTGAAGACGCCAGAGGTTCCAGGGTAAGGGCTTCCATTTCAAGGCCTGCTTCTCTTACACATCTTGCGATGTTTCTGATGCTGCCCATCTGTCCTACTACCACGTGGAAGTTGGCTTCCAAACGCTTTCCATGCATTCCTACGGGCTCCTGAATTTCACCTTCGGAATCTACTTTATATTCCTGGGGAAGAACATGGATGATTTCTTCTCCGGGAAGCATTACCAGCTTTTTTACCTGATCTTTCAGGGCTTCGATGTCGTCGTCTGTAATAAATTTGTCCGGATGCTCACGCATGATATAGTCGGAATGCTGAAGAGAACGGATATGTTTTCCTGCAATACCTACTGTGACCTTACGGATAGGAACTCCTGCGCTGGATTGTGCTTCAGAAACGGCCGCCTTGATTGAATTAATGGTTTGTGAGATATTATTCACAATACCTTTATGAACTCCAAGACTTTTGGCCTTCCCAACGCCGAGAACTTCTATCTTCCCGTGTGCATTCCTCCTTCCGACAATCGCGACAATCTTCGTTGTCCCGATGTCCAGACCTACTGAATACTCTTGATTTTCCATTTTATGTCGATTTGATTTTTTTCTACTTTTTCATGTCTGGGACGTGTCCCGTTTTTTTAATCAATTGGATTTTATCCAATTCTATGTTAAATCGTCCCTTTGGGACTCTTTATTCTATTTTTACCTTTGCTTTGGGCTTTGCTGCCGTGGGCTTTTTCTCTGTTTTTTTAGTTTCCTTTGCTTTGGCAGTCGTTTTTGGCTTTGCTTTTTCCTTAGGCTTAGCCGCAGGTGTTTTTGCTTTCTTCGTCTCAGTTTTAGGCATTACATCCGGTTTTTTAGCTGCAGCCAGTGCCGGGGCTTTGGCCAGTTCCAGATTTCCTGCTTTCAGAATGCTGTCGTTTTCTTTGAAATAGGGATTTAAGGTCGTTACAATCTGATTTTGGTATTTCACAGAAACCATGCTGTACTTTTGGGGATCCTGGAATACCAGGTATTTTTCCACGAAAGTCTTTAACCCTTTAACTTTAAATTCTATATTATCAAGATCTCCTATTTCTACTTTATAATTTCCGTCACTTGTGAGGAGATTATAGTCGCCTTTGCTTTTTGAAATTCCGATAAAGAATTTTTTACTGAAATCATCTTTATCAATCTTTTCCACTAATTCTGCCAGTTTTTCATACTCGTCCGGACTTATATTTCCTGTTACCAGCATGCAAGGATGCGAATAGGTTTTGGAAATGGGAAATTCAACTCCTTTTTCATCTACATAGAAGTCTCTTCCATCTTTATTCAGCCTGAACACAGGAACTCTTTGCTTAATATCCAGATAAAGCTTTCCATTTAAGTTTAAGTAGACATTGGCACTATCTACAGCCGGAAGCGCATTGATCTTCTTTTCAAGTAAGGGAATATTCAGGTCTCCCACTTTTCCGGAAGGGTTTTCTTTTTTTACAATTTCCCGGATATCTTTTTCATCAATGAAGTATACCGGAGTTTTTTCATTCATTTTTACAGAAATCTTATTGTCCGTGATCTTCTGGCCGCTGAATCTCTTCAATGAGAAACTCAGCAGTAATCCAAGGATGATCACTGTGACAGCAATTTTTAATATTCTGTATTTATTTTTCATATATTTTGTACAATGTATAAAGTACAGTGTACTGTGTATTTCAATTAGTTATTTTATTAAATGATCTCTGTACATTACTACATTTTACTTTGTACAGAAGAATTTATCCATTCCGTAATAGGATCATACAGGGTATCAATATTTCCTGCGCCTACCGTGAGAAGGATGTCAAAATCTTTTTCTTTTATTTTATCAAAAGCACCTGACAGATCCGATCTTTCTTTTTTATCTAAATTCACTTTTTCCAATAACCTGCCGGATGTTATTCCTTCGAAATTTTCCTGAAGTTCTCTTGCCGGATAAATGTCGAGAAGGATCAGCTCATCTGCTTTGCTTAAACTTTCTGCGAACCCGTCAGCGAAATCTCTGGTTCTGCTGAAAAGATGCGGCTGGAAAACCACCAACAGTTTTTTCTCCGGATAAAAGGTTCTGATTGAGCTTACTACCGCATTGATTTCTGTCGGGTGGTGGGCATAATCATCGATATAAATTTTACCGTTGGGATAAATATGCTTGGTATATCTTCTTTTAATTCCTTTAAAATTGGCAATAGCCTTTTTCAGCGTTTCAAAATCCACGCCTAAATTGTGAAGGATAGCCAATGCTGCTGTAGCATTTTCTACATTATGAATGCCCGGAATTTCCCAGACAAAATCTTTTACTGTTTCAGATGGGGTATGGAAATCAAAATAAATTTTATCATGATCCATACGCAGATTGTCTGAATAGTAATCTGCTTTTTCATTGACGGCATAAGTCTGATGGTCTCTGCCGATGTCCAGTCCTTTTCTTACAAATAACTGCCTGTCATTCGGAACGAGTGCTGCAAACTGCTTGAAACCTTCTTCAATATGGCTTTTGTCGCCGTAAATATCCAGGTGATCAGCATCGGTAGAAGTTACCACAGCCCAGTCGGGAGAAAGGGTCAGAAAGCTTCTGTCATATTCATCTGCTTCTACTACCGAATATTGTGTGCCGTTATACAGAAAGTTTGATTTGAAATTTTCAGAAATACCGCCTAAAAAGCATGAAAACGGAAGGTTAGCTTCTTTGCACAGGTGGGAAACCAATGTAGAAGTTGTTGTTTTTCCGTGAGTTCCGGCTATAGCGATACAGTCTGTATTTTCTGTGATCAGCCCTAAAACTTTAGCCCTTTTTAAAACTTCAAACTGATTCTGGTTAAAATAATCTAAAATTCCCAACGTTTTGATGGCGGGAGTATAGATCACCAGCGTATTTTCTTTTTGAAGGCCGGTTATTTTTACATCAATATGATCTTCGAAAACAATATCAATTCCTTCTTTCATCAGTTGGGTCGTAAGCTTGGTGTTGGTCTTGTCATAGCCCAGCACTTTTTTGCCCGAAGCATTGAAATAACGCGCCAAAGCACTCATTCCAATCCCTCCGATTCCTACGAAGTAATAATTTTGATATGTTTCAAGAATTTTCATACTTATTAAAAAATTTAAAGATTAAATGATTGAAGAATTAACCTATTATCAAATTATCTCATTAACATGCTAAATATCTCATCTACAATCTCTTTTGCAGCATTAGGCTTGGCAAAATATTCCATATTCTGAGACATTTCATTTCTTACACTGGTACTGTTGCAGATTTCTTCCAGAATATTCCAGAATTTTTCCTGCACTTCAGAGTCTTTTACCATTCTGGCTGCATTTTTTTCAACCAGATTCATGGCATTTTTGGTCTGGTGGTCTTCCGCTGCAAACGGGAAAGGTACCAGAAGAACCGGCTTTTTAGCAACCGCCAACTCTGAAATGGCAATGGCTCCAGCTCTTGAAACAATAATATCTGCCGCAGAGTAGGCCAGTTCCATGTCCTTGATGAACTCCAGGATCTGAATGTTTCTGCTGTGGGTATCTTTTGTTTCTTCTAAAATATCTTTATAATCAAGCTTTCCTGTTTGCCAGATCAGCTGATAGTCTTTACTTACAAGATCGTTTAAATGAGATCTCCAGGCATTGTTTAGTGTTCTGGAGCCCAAAGAGCCACCTACGGAAAGGATGGTAAGTTTATCTATGCTCAGTCCCATTTTTTCTTTTGCAAGGGCTGTTTCCGTCATTCCTGTGATGATATTCTCACGAATAGGATTTCCCAGGAATTTTATTTTTTCAGCCGGAAAACCTTCTACTTTCGGATAAGCCGTGAAAACAGCTTTGGCTTTCTTACTTAATATTTTATTGGTTACGCCTGCATGGGCATTCTGCTCCTGAATAAAGATGGGAATTCCCAATTTACTGGCTTCATACAAAGCCGGACCACTTGCAAAACCTCCGGTTCCAACTGCAAAATCGGGAGCGAAATTTCTAATGATCTTCTTTGATCTTGATAAGCTTTTCAAAATTTTGAAAGGCAACCCTAAATTCGACAGCATATTTCCTCTGTCGATTCCGGCAATATCAATTCCTTCAATTTTATAGCCTGCCTGCGGAACTTTTTCCATTTCCATTTTTCCGTTGGCTCCGATGAACAAAAATTCTGTATCAGGAAATCTTTTTCTGATTTCGTCTGCAATAGCGATAGCCGGGAAGATGTGTCCTCCTGTTCCGCCGCCTGATAGTAATACTTTTAGTTTTTTGTTCATTTTCTTTTTATGTTGATGGACTGCTTATACTATGATAGGACTGCGTCCTATCTTTTGTTAAATCGTCCTGTTGGGACTCTTTAAGGGTTATGCAATATCATTAATTTCTGCTACGCTTTGTTTTTTGCCCATTCCTTCTTCATCGTATATCTGGATTCTTGAGCTTATATTTAAAATAATTCCAAGCTGGAGGTAGGTGACCAGCATGGAGGTTCCTCCATAACTTATCAGCGGCAGCGGCTGTCCTGTTACCGGGATCAGATTGACTGCTACAGCAATATTCACTGCTAGCTGAATGAAGATCATCACCCCGAGACTGAGCACGAGCAGGGACCCGAAAAACGCGGGCATTTTGCTGGCGATCATCACGATTCTGATCATCATAATGAGATACAGACATATCAGAAAAGCGGCACCAATCAGTCCGTATTCTTCTACAATCACGGCAAAAATAAAGTCGGAGGCAGACTGTGGAAGCATTTGTTTCAATGCACTTTTTCCAGGTCCCATTCCGGTAATTCCACCATGCACGATGGCGGCTTTGGCCTGCATTACCTGATAGTTTTTAGCTTTTACGCTTTCATCATCTACATCAGCGGTTTTTGCTTTGCTGGAGGTAAATGTTTCGATACGGCTCATCCATGTATGTACACGGTTTCCGCCGATCAGATTGGTGTTTAATGCTATAATCAGGAAGAAAACAATGGCTACAAATGAGGAAGAGATGAATCCTGCAATGTATTTCCAGTGAAGCTGTCCTATAATCAGAACAATCACGGAAACCATAAGGATCATCAATGCCGTAGAACCGTTGTCTTTGGCTACCAGTACAAATACCAGCAGGATAGGTCCGAAGATGTACATAATGTTCTCTATCGGAAGTCTTTCCCGGGTTATTTTCTTGGTCAGATATCTGCAGAGATAAATGATCAGCATTAAAAACGCAAATGACGATGGCTGGAATGAGATAGGTGTTCCGGGGATCTTCAACCATCTTGAAGCACTGGCTCCATCAATGGTCTGACCCGTAAACATGGTGACCACAAGAAGAACAATCATTAAACCGAGCAGAATACTGCTGAGCTTTCCGATGTACTCGTATTTCACCATTCCTACCACTCTCATGATTACAAGACCTAAGACCACAAAGAACATATGCTTGATCACGTGACCGGTTGTGGTCCCGTTATTAACGATATATTCCAGATTTGAACTTGCAGAGTATACAGGGAAAATAGAGAAAATGGAGATCACAAGGATGACCATCCAAAGTACTTTATCGCCCTTTAGAAATTCAATTCTGCTTTCTGTGTTCTGTTCGTCCATATTTTTGTATTCATGTATGATGTACAAAGTAAAATGTACTTTTTACACCCGACATTTTACTTTGTACTTACTTTAATACCTGCTCTTTAAACTGTTTTCCTCTGTCTTCATAGCTTTTGAACAGGTCAAAACTTGCGCAGCATGGGGAAAGTAAAACGGTATCTCCGCTTTTGGCCAGTGATTTTGATATTTTCACAGCTTCTTCCATGCTTGACGTATCATAGATGAATTCTTTTTTGTCTTTAAAGAAGTCTATGATCTTTGTATTGTCTATTCCAAGACATACAATGGCTTTTACTTTTCTTTTAACAAGCTCCTCAATTTCTGAGTAGTCGTTTCCTTTATCTAATCCTCCTACGATCCAAACTGTTGGAGTTTTCATGCTTTCTAAAGCGTAGTAGGTGGCATTTACATTCGTTGCTTTGCTGTCGTTGATGTATTTTACCCCGTTGGCCTCTGTTACGAATTCAAGTCTGTGTTCTACCGCCTGGAAAGTCATCAGTGAATTTCTGATGCTTTCATTGTTGATTTCCAATATTTTACCGGCTATTGAAGCGGCTAAGCTATTGGCCACATTGTGATTTCCAAGAAGAGATAGCTTGTCAATCTTCATGGAAAACTCATCCTTCATTTTGACTACGATCTCATCGCCATCAATGAAACCACCTTCAGACAATTTTTCTTTTGTAGAGAAGGGAATCATTTTCGCTTTGATTTCCAGTTTCTCAAGAATGGTCTTGCTCATTTCGTCATCTTTGTTGTAGATGAAGAAATTGTCATTTTCCTGATTTTCAGCAATTCTGAATTTAGCTAAAGCATATTCTTCATAATTGTAGTTGTACTGATCCAGGTGATCCTGAGACAGGTTCAACAGCAGGGAAATGTAAGGTCTGAAGTTCTGAATATCATCCAATTGGAAAGAACTTACCTCCAGTACATAATATTCATGGTTTTCATCAGCCACCTGTTTTGCAAAGCTGTATCCTATATTTCCTCCCAATCCTACATTTAATCCTTCATTTTTCAGGATGTAGTAGATCAGGGAAGTTGTCGTTGTTTTTCCGTTGCTTCCTGTGATGGCAATGATTTTGGCATCCGTAAATTCTGAAGCGAACTCAATTTCAGATGAAAGTCTGATTCCTTTCTCGTGAATTTTGTGAACGATCTCTGCCTTTTTGGGAATTCCCGGACTTTTTACGATCCAGTCTGCATTTAATATTCTTTCTTCGTTGTGGTTTCCTTCTTCAAATTCAATTTCATTTTCGGCTAAAAACTGCTTGTAGTTATCCTTAATAGCTCCTTTGTCTGAAAGAAAAACCTCCAGACCTTGTTTTTTCGCTAAATAAGCAGCTCCGCATCCGCTCTCTCCACCTCCTAAAACAACTATTTTCATATCTATTCTTTTGTAAAATGTATAATGTAAAACGTATTAATGTAATTTGGTTTTGTATTAATACTTCATACTTTACACAAGGTTTTATCTCATTTTTAATGTGATCAGGCATACTATAGCCAGCATTACTCCGATGATGATCATTCTGTTGACGATCTTGCTCTCATGGAAACCTCCTTTCTGATAATGGTGGTGTAATGGTGACATTCTAAAAAATCTATTATTCTGAGCGTAATCCAGCCCATATTTTCTTTTTCTGTATTTGAAAACAACGACCTGTAGCATTACCGATACGTTTTCAATCAGGAAGATTCCGCATAATACCGGAATCAGAAGTTCTTTTCTCAGGATGATCGCTAAAACGGCAATCACTCCTCCCAGCATCAGACTTCCTGTGTCGCCCATAAAAACCTGGGCAGGATAGGTATTGTACCAGAAGAATCCGATGACGGCACCTACCATGGCTACTGCGAAAATCGTGGTTTCTCCCATATTCGGGAGGAACATAATATTGAGATAGTCTGCAAAAATAATGTTCCCGGAAAGGTAGGCGAACAGGGCGAGGGTGAGCAGTATAATGGCACTGGTTCCTGCTGCAAGCCCGTCGATTCCATCCGTAATATTAGCTCCGTTTGAAACGGCGGTCACAATGAAAATAACGATCGGGATAAAGACAATCCATGCCCACTCATGGGCATCTTTATCATTCATCCAGAAAAGTATTCCGCTGTAATCAAACTCATTGTTCTTGGCGAACGGAACGGTAGAAACGGTGATCTTTTCTGTTGGCATAAAGTTCTGTTCTACATTGTTTCGGTTCACCACTTTTGCATCCGCATATTTTCTTTTAACGGTGATGTCAGGATGGAAATACATTGTAACTCCGACAATTAGCCCTAAACCAACCTGTCCTACAATTTTGAATTTCCCACTCAGTCCGTCTTTATTTTTCTTTACTTTCTTTAAATAATCATCTACGAAACCTATAGCACCCATCCACAACATGGAAACCAGCAGCAGAACGATATACACATTGGTGATCCTTGTAAAGAGCAGCACCGGGATGATCGTTGCAATAATAATAATAAGCCCTCCCATGGTAGGAGTCCCTTCTTTCTGCTTCTGTCCGTCTAATCCAAGGTCACGTACCAATTCGCCCATCTGTTTTGCTCTCAGATAATTGATGATCCTTTTTCCGTAGACCAAAGCAATGACCAAAGAAAACAGCACAGCTATTCCGGCACGGAAAGAAATGTATTTCAGCATTCCCAATCCCGGTATGTGGATTCCCTGGCTGGTTAGGTATTCGTATAGATAGTATAGCATGTTCTTTTTTTTAATTTAAAAATTTAATTTATTTAAAGATTTAAAGATGGGGCTTCTCCATATTTTCACTTAAATACTTAATAAAGTTTGAAATATTAGAAGAAACTTTCCGTGAAAGATTAATGATTTCCTCAGCTTTATTTTCGTCTCCTAATTTTAATCTTTTACTTACAATCATCATACTTCTAACTTCGGCACAACTGCCTTTTGCAATTTTTAAATATTTAATAAACTGTCTGTTGTTATTATATTCTGAACCTTCTGCAATATTGTTGGATATTGAAAATCCGGCTCTTTTTATTTGATTATTAAATTCAAATTCTCGTTCTAAATTCTCACTTCTGAGAAATTGATACACTTTTTCAATTAAATCTAAGCTCTTGATGTAAACAGGGAAATTTTCAAAATTTTTGGTCATCATCAAATTTTTAAATCTTTAAATGAATTGAATCTTTTAATCTTCTTTATTTACTCATTAACTTCCAAAGTTCGTTGATCGTTTCTTTGTCGTCAAAATGATGTTTAACACCATTAATATCCTGATAGGTTTCGTGGCCTTTTCCGGCTACTAAAACAATATCTTTAGGCTCTGCAAACTTAATCGCCATTTTAATGGCTTCTTTTCTGTCCGGAATTGAAGTGTATTTGCTGAAGTTTTGAGATTCAACACCTGCTTCAATTTCTTTAATGATCTGTGCAGGATCTTCTGTTCTCGGATTGTCTGAAGTGATGATGGCCAGCGTTGATTTTCTGGTGGCAATATTTCCCATTTCAGGTCTTTTGGAGTGATCTCTGTCGCCTCCGCATCCGAAAACGGTGATCAGTCTTTCGTTTTTGGTTCTGATGTCATTAATGCTGTCCAGAATGTTTTCCAAAGCATCCGGCGTATGAGCATAATCCACGATGAAGAAAATTCCGCCATCTGATTTGAAGGTTTCAAATCTTCCCGAAACTCTTTTCAGCTTGCTGATCGCCTGCAAAATTTCATCCTGCTCAAAACCAAGTTCTGTTGCGATTCCGAAAACCAGCAGTAAATTGTACACATTGAATCTTCCCGTCAATGTCGTCCAGAATTCTTTTCCGTTGAAATTCAGCAGCATTCCGTTGAAATCAATTTCTAAAGATTTTCCGTGATAATCTGCCATGGTCTTCAGAGCGTAAGACTTTTTCTTAGCTTTTGTATTCTGAAGCATCACCATTCCGTTTTTGTCATCAACATTAGTGATGGCTACGGCAGTATCTTCAAGTCCATCGAAAAACCTTTTCTTGGTTTTAAGATATTCGTCGAATGTTTTATGATAATCCAGGTGATCGTGAGTAAGGTTGGTGAATCCTGCAATTTTGAAATGCAGACCTTCAATCCTGTTCTGTGCAATTCCATGGGAGCTTACCTCCATGAAAGCGAATTCACAGCCTTTTTCAACCGCCTCGGCTAATATTTTATTGATGGTAATTACATCAGGAGTCGTATGAGTTGCAGGAATGATTTCATCCGCAATTCTGATCTCCACCGTGGAAAGAAGTGCAGAATCATATCCTAAATTTTTGAATACATCAAAAAGAAGGGTAGATACAGACGTTTTTCCATTGGTTCCGGTAACTCCTATTAATTTAAGTTTCTGAGATGGATTTCCGTAAAAGTTGGATGCCAGATGTCCCAAAGTCTGAGATGAGTCTTTCACCTTAATATAGGTTACATCTTCATTCAATGTTTCAGGAAATTCTTCGCAAACCACTGCTTTTGCACCTTTTTCAACAGATGATGCAATGTATGAATGTCCGTCTGCAACGGTGCCTCTCACTGCTACGTACAATGAGTTTTCCGTGATCTTTCTGCTGTCGAAAACCAATTCTGAGATGTCACGGGCATCGTCGCCGTGAATTTCTAAAACTGGGATTCTTTTTAATAATTCTGTTATTATCATTTTATATTTGACAGGAATTTTTCCTGTCCTTTGTTAAATCGTCCCTTTGGGACTGGGTTTTCTATTTTAATTCTGCAGAGACAAATAAATTCTCTGGTTCTTGCTGATTATGGTGCCTTCCAGAGGAAACTGCTCTTTAATCCTTCCTACACCTTTATAATCAATACGGTAACCTAGGTTTTCCAATTGAGGAATTACATTTTTACCAATGAGACCGACTACATTCGGCATCTGTTTATTGTTGACTGCTACTTTGACATTGGGTTCTACCATTTTGCTTAGATTCACCTTTCTGTCTACCAGCATTTCTTTTTCTATATTCTGAGGCGTTTTCAGGAATGTTTTTCCTGCAATTTCCTTAAACACCGGCGCTGACACGGGACCTCCGTAAAACCCGATGGCCGTATTAGGCTCACTGATCATCACATAACACGTGTATTTGGGATGATCTGCCGGGTAAAATCCTGCGAATGATGCTCGGTATTTCATGGGACCAGGAAGCCAGTATTCAAATCTTGCGGTTCCTGTTTTTCCTGCCATTTTAAGGTTCGGGGTGAAGATGCTTCGTCCGGTTCCTTTTTCTACGGCTTTCGTCAGTGCGTTGGTCATCATTTTGATGGCTTTTTCTGAGGCCATTTTATTGACTATCACTTCCGGTTTTGCACTATACATTACTTTACCGTCTTTCATGATCTTATCGATGAACAGGGGTTTAAGCATTTTACCGCCGTTAGCAACCCCGTTATAGAAGGTTGTTAACTGTAGCAGGTTGATGTTTGAGGAATATCCGTAAGAAATAGAAGCCAGTGTTGCGGCATTCCATCGCTTATTTTGTGGGGTTACGATCTTCGGTTTTGTGATTCCCGGAAGTTCAATATCCATTTTATCGAATAATTTCCATCTTTTCAGGTGGTCAAGGAAGATTTGTGGTTTTTCTGCGTAATACTTTGTAATCAGTTTTGCAGTTCCCACGTTACTTGATTTGGCTAAAACATCACTGATATCGTAAGTTCCTCCGCCGTGGCCGTCTGAGATTCTCTGTTTTGCATAGGTCCAGACTCCGTTTCCTACGTCTACGGTTGTGTTTTCATCGATAAATCCATCATCCATTGCTGCCAAAAGAGAGATGGTTTTAAAAGTAGAACCCGGCTCGATATTATCTTTTAGAGCGTAGTTGTAAGAATCTTCGTATTCTCCGGACTCTGTTCTTCTCAGATTAACCAGAGCACGTACTTTTCCGGTTTCTGTTTCCATGACGATCACCGTTCCGTGTTTGGCTTCATAGGTGATCAGCTGCTTCTCTAATGCAGAGTGTGCAATATCCTGAATTCTAAGGTCTAAAGTAGTATATACATCTTCACCATCCACCGGTTCTTTTACTTTCCAGTAATCAATAGGTTTCCATTGTGATGAATTGATTCTTTGTTCCAGTCTTCTTCCGTCTGTTCCGGTAAGATATTTTGAGAAAGCGCCTTCCAGACCGGCTTTTACTTCTCCATTATCGATACCGATGGTTCCGGCACCAATTTCAGAAGTGGCAAGTTCTCTCTTATAATTTCTGTCTACGATAAAACCTCCTTTGTTTTTCCCTTTTTTGAAGATAGGGAAGTTCCTGATTCTGTCGTATTGGTCGAAATCAAGGCCTTTTACCAAAGTATAGTACTGGTTTTTCTTTTTCTTCTGCTCGTCAAATTTCTGTCTGAATTCTCCTCTGGATTTTCCGAACATTTTGCTTAATGAATCTGTCAGCGCCCCGATATTGTTGCTGTAGATCGTATCTTTCATTGTTTTAAAATCAAGATAGATGTCATAGCGCATTACCGTTGTGGCAAGAATAGATCCGTCGGAAGCAAAGAGGTTTCCACGGGCAGCCTTCAAAGTGGCTTCGCGGTAGTTTTTATTAATGTAATCGTCTTTAATTTCCTGAACGTTAGTGTTTTGCAGGATTACAATTCTCGCAAGAAACATCACAAATACGCACAGAGCTCCCACTGCGAACAGGTAGCCCCATCTTAACGTCTTTTTACGTTTGTTATCGTATTCATTTTGTTTTTGCATCTGTACTGTCTAGTTTTATTAGCAGTTTATGAGGATGGTTTTCCAAAGTCATCAGTGAGTCCTTTGCTACTTCCTTCCCCAGTTGCGATTCCATTTTTACTTTGATCAGCTTACTCTGGGCGTAAGCGTTTCTCGATTTGTATTCTTCAGTTTCTTCTTTTAAAGCATTGACAATTTTGATCTTTTTGTTGACCAGGTGATTGCTGTAAATCATGGCCATCATCAGAATGAACAACAGCAAAAAATACTTGTAATGAGTTTTGATCTCATCACGGTTCAGAAAATTCCCTTTTATAATGTCTATAAAAGTGAGTTTCTTCTGAGGGCGATTTGTTGTTCGTTTTGCCAAAGTTTTTTTATGTCAAATTGTTTAAAGTGAATTCGCTTTGCTTGTCACCATTCACTTTTATACTTTAATTCCTGTTCTCATTTTTGCGCTTCGTGCTCTTGAGTTTTCCTCAATCTCTTTATCATCCGGGATGATCGCTTTACTCTTAAGCAATTCAAAGACCTTTTTATAATTTCCGTAGATATCTCTCTGCTGTTCGCCTTCAAACATTCCGTTTTTAAGGAACCTTTTTACCAGCCGGTCTTCCAGTGAATGGTAAGAGATCACAACAAGTCTTCCTTCCGGTCTTAAGACATTCAGTGCCTGAACCAGCATTTCTTTCAATGCTTCCAGCTCCTGGTTGACTTCTATTCTTATCGCCTGGAAAAGCTGAGCATAAAATTTATTCACCTTATGAGGCGGAAGATAGCTGAAAAGCTTTTTCAAATCCTCAGTGGTGGTGATGGTCTTTGTTTTTCTGTGATGAACGATGTCTCTTGCCAGTTTTCTTGCTTCTCTCAGTTCTCCGTAGTGGTAAAAGATATCGGCAAGTTCTGTTTCTTCATATTCATTGATCACTCTCTTGGCATCAAGACTCTGCATGACGTTCATTCTCATATCCAGAGGTGCATTGTTTCTGGTAGAGAAGCCTCTTTCCGCCTCATCAAACTGATGGGATGAAACACCAAGATCGGCCAATACGCCGTCTACGTTAGAAATCCCATACATCAGCATGGAATTTTCCAGAAACCTGAAATTCTGATTCACCAGCGTAAATCTGGGATCATCTATTGTATTTTTAAGGGCATCCAGATCTTGGTCGAAACTAAAAAGTTTCCCCTTCTCTGAAAGTCTGCTCAGAATTTCTCTTGAGTGGCCTCCTCCTCCAAAAGTGCAGTCCACGTATATTCCGTCAGGATTCGTCACCAAATCATCAACGCTCTGCTTCAATAAAACGGGGTTGTGGTACATACTTAATTGTGTTTTTTACCTTGCCTTTTACAGCAAGCGCGGTTTATTCTTCATCGAAAGCGCCCATCACATCTTCGGCCAGGCTCGCAAAATCAGCTTCGTTGGTAGAGATCACCTTTTCATAGGCTTCTTTATCCCAAATTTCAAAAAGCTCTCCTGCGCTGGTAATCACCGTGTCTTTCTGAAGGTTTGCAAACGTCACCAGATCTTTTGAAATCTGAAGTCTTCCTGCATTGTCCAGTTCTACTGTTTTTACCCCTGCCGTAAACATTCGAATGAAATCAGCATTCTTTTTAATGAATCTGTTTAGTTTATTAATTTTGCCCATCAGTTGGTCCCACGCATTCATGGGATAAACTTCGAGGCAAGGTTGGAACACAGATCTCTTGACTACAAACGCCTTATCGTCGAAGTTTTCCATCTGTTTGATCAGGGAGGAGGGAACTTTTAACCGGCCTTTGTCGTCAATTTTACACTCATATGTTCCAATGAAACTTTTCATTTGGGACAAATTTATATAATAATTTCCAAAATTTCCCACTTTTTCCCACTTTTTGACTTAATGTTAATAAGTTTTATTAAAGATTCAATTTCATAGGGGTAAGTCTTTGATATTTTGGGTGTTGTAAAAACTATTATTCAGGCCATAGTAAAGGGGTTTTGAAAAAAGTCAATAAAAAGGGGGATATTATATTATTTTTACTTTAAATTAGGGTAATCAAAATTTTTTTGAGGTTTAATTTGTATTTTTGCAGAGCTTTATTAAGGCATTTTATGATATTTAGTACAAAAAAAGAAAAGAAATATACTTTTATAGAGGCGGGAGAAGGACATCCATTGGTGCTGTTGCACGGTTTAATGGGTGGTTTGAGTAATTTCGATAAGATGGTAGATTTTTTTTCGGATAAGGGGTTCAAGGTATATGTTCCTCAGTTGCCTATCTACGATCTGCCGGTACTCAATACGAATCTTACGACCCTTGCAAAATATATTATCAAGTTTATAGAGAGCCATATTGCCGAACCTGTCACCATTGTAGGAAACTCTATGGGTGGTCATGTGGGGCTTATTATGACTTTGGCAAGACCGGATCTGGTAAAGAATCTTGTTTTAACAGGAAGTTCGGGATTGTATGAAAGAACTTTCGGGGATAGCTTCCCGAGAAAAAACGACCGTTCCTATATAAGGAAGAAGACGGAAGAGGTTTTTTATGACCCGGCTATCGCTACAGAAGATCTTGTAGACGAGGTTTTCTCTGTAGTGAATGACAGAATGAAAGGGATAAAGACGGTCATGCTGGCCAGAAGCGCCATCAAACACAATATGCTGAATGATCTTCCGAAGATTGTGACCCCCACATGTCTGATCTGGGGAAGACAGGATAATGTAACTCCTCCTGAAGTGGCTGAAGATATGCATAAGTTTATCCCAAATTCAGATCTCTTCTGGATCGAGAAATGCGGACATGCTGCGATGATGGAAAAACCAGACGAGTTCAATGAAATTCTCTACAACTGGTTAAAAGATAAAGTTTAAAACAAATAATAATAAACCATTAAGAGCTTTTCTTAATGGTTTGTTTTTCTAAAAAATATTCAAAAATGGTTATAAAAACGGCAGAATTTGTAAAAAGTAGCGGGAAATGGCAGGAATGTCCTGAACCTACGATGCCTGAGTATGCTTTTATCGGAAGGTCTAATGTTGGGAAATCCTCATTGATCAATGCAATGATGAATCATAAGGACTTGGCAAAGACTTCTGGAACTCCGGGGAAAACTCAGCTGATCAATCATTTTTTAGTGAATGGAAACTGGTATCTGACAGATTTACCGGGTTATGGATATGCAAAGGTTTCAAAATCGATCAGAAAAGATTTTGAAAAACTGATCACCAACTACATCCTGAACAGAAGAAATCTGGTGAATCTTTTTGTTTTGGTAGATTCCAGACATACGCCACAAAAGATCGATCTGGAATTTATCCAGTGGTGCGGGGAAAGCGGAATTCCTTTTTCCATTGTTTTCACGAAAGCAGATAAGCTAAAGCCGAATGTTACGATTCAAAATGTAGAAAATTATAAAAAAGAGCTGCATAAAACATGGGATGATCTTCCAGAACTGTATGTAACTTCTGCAGAAAAGAAAACCGGTGGAGATGAAATCCTGAACTTCATTCAGACCACGAATGAATTCCTGAAAAATAATAGTGTAAATTTTGAAGATGAGTAATATAATCTGGAAAATTAAAAGCTTCGATGAGTTTACGGTTCCTGAGCTGTATGCCATCCTGAAAGCCCGTATTGATGTTTTTGTAATCGAACAGAATTGCCCGTACCCTGATCTTGACAATAATGATCAGAAAGGAATTCACATCTGGGCGGAAGAAGAGGGACAAATCCTTGCGTACTGCCGTGTTTTTGACAAAGGAATCAAGTATGATGAAACTTCTTTCGGAAGAGTTCTTACCACTGAGCAGGCGAGGGGTAAAAATCTTGGAAGACAATTAATCAGATATGCTGTAGAAACGATAGAAAACCGCTTCCATACATCTGAGATTAAGATTTCAGCACAGGATTATTTATTAAGATTTTATTCCGAATTCGGATTTGTAGATACCGGGAAGAAATACCTGGAAGATGATATTCCGCATACGGAAATGATAAGAAAATAGAAAAGCGAAGAGAGATCTTCGCTTTTTTTGTGGATATATGGGGAGTGTTTTTAGTTTTTAATATCTTTATAATAAACAAATCCCTCTGTTCCTGTTTTTTTTATTCTTACTTTAATCCAGTCATTGTGCTGCTCAATTTTTATCAGTTTTGAGCCTTGCCTTATTTTTTCTATAACGGGAAATTCATTACCGGGACCTTTGCGAATATTCACTATTTCTGCCTTTGCATAGTATACAACAGAGATAGGAAAGCTATAAATCGTTCGAGAGGATGTTGGTGGTGATTGAGTCGTGTTTCTGATTTTTGAAGATTTTTTTTCTTTACGACTAATATTTCTGGAAGGGCTGGTATAAATAATTTTTCGTGAAGAACTACTGCTGCAAACTCCACATGTTCCACCAGAGCTGCAATGTCCACATCTGGAACAATTTGAACAGGCGGTGCAGTTGGCAGATCCAGTACACTTTCCTTCGTGTACTATATTATCATTCGCTTTGAAGCAGGAATTCAATGAGAATAAGCTTAATATGATTGTAATGATTAATATTGGTTTCATGGCTATGGATTTTATACATTATATTTTAAGTCAAACTTCTTTCACTCTGCCAATGCTATTTCGACGTTCACTGTCTTTTTTGGGTTTGGCAATGTGAGTCCAGCTATATTAATAGTTTTCTAATGTTTTAAGCAACTGGTCTTTGAAATGGTATATTTCGTCAAGGTTGTTCAAGAGTACTTTTTCACCGGCATCTTTTCCATTATGAAATGTTTCTATATACTTATTGGCTGTATTGAAATGAAATCTGCAAAGCGGCTTTCTATTATTATCATCGAGCAGAATACCAAAATAAGATAGTGTATCTCTGTACGCGATCCTTTCAGAAGGAACTCTTTCTCTTAGAATTGCTTTTGCGATTTGGAAGGCCTCCAATTCTTCTTCGGTAGTCACAATTTTAGAGTCATTATTTTCATCAACCGGAAGTGTTTTAACGGTTTCTTCCTGTTTTTCAATCTGTTCATTGATGCTTAATGCAGATTTTAACCTAAAGCTTATAGATTCATTGATAGAAAGAGTTAAAGCTTTTTTCGTATACTCTTTAAAAGAAACCATTCTGCTTGCTGTCATGGGTTTTTCGAAGAATCTGCCCACCAATAGTTTTACCATCTCATCGGAAGGGGTTTCAATTTCTTTTTCGAATTCTTTTCTGATTGCTTTTATGTATTTCAGTGCCTCCGCAGAATCCAGTATGCTTTCTAAATTGTAATCTTTTTTTGTAAAGCTTTCTAATATTTTAATGGAACTGTCTTTCAAATCTTCAATATTAATGGTGAAGAAAGGTTTCTCATCCATAATATTAGGCTTTTCCAGATCTGTATAAAAATTGTAAACAATACCATTGGTTAAAATTCCAAACCTTGATTTCGAAACATGAAAATAGCGATGCAGCTGAGAATTATGAGCGTCTGCACTTTCTTTCCAATGTTTACATTCAATAATTAAAATAGGATCATCATTTTTTCGGATCAGATAATCTACCTTTTCTCCTTTCTTGGTTCCGATATCACAAATGTGCTCAGGAATTACTTCCGTAGGGTTGAAAATGTCGTAGCCTAAAATTTGTATGAAAGGCATGACAAAGGCATTTTTTGTGGCTTCTTCAGTGTTGATCTGGTCTTTTAAACCTACTACTTTCTGATGCAATTGCTCTAGTTTAATTTTGAGTTCCATTTTTAGGTTTTAAATGTTTCATCATTGATGTATGCTGCATACTTTGCCCGCTTCCTGCTGTACGATTGAATTTGAACTCCTGAACTATTTTTTTGCGAATAATAAATTTGCTCATATACTTTATTTAGCTTGTGTGGCATTCTTTAGAACACGTTTTACAGCCGTTTGACTTAGAATAAGTTTTTTTTGCTTCTATTACAGCATCTTTGCAGGAGTAATATTCCCCAAGATATTTTCTATTGGAAGGGTCCGGAAGATATTGGCAATCTTCATGATGTACTTCATGATCTCCATTACTTTGAGCTTTCATGTTTACGTAATATTTTTTCATAATATTTATTTTATTAAACACTTCAAAAATATAACTATTTAATAATCAGCAGTTACGGATAACCGTAAAAACAGAAAAACCTTTCTTTATCAGAAAGGTTTTTATTGAGGTGGAATTGAAAATTAAATAATTCCCCAGTCTTTACAGAGAGCAATCAGCTGTTCATTATTGCTAAGACCTAAAGATTCTTTCATATTGTTCAGGCACTTCTCTACACTGCTGAGACTCGATGGTTTAATGTTGTTTTCTTTTAAATAGTCAGGAATGTTTTTCTGAAGCATTCCCTTGGAAAGCAAAGTAATTAGGGTTTTATCAAATCTTGTAAAGTCATAGGAATTTTTATTTTTAATAGAATCCTTAATATTAGAGGAAATATACTTCTCATGATTAAAAATGGCTTTGATTGCGCGTTTCAGTTCTTTCATATCTTCTCTCCCTTTAGATACAAAACCATTGATATTCTGTTTTTTAAAAAGATTATCTACAATTTCCGGCCTACTTTCTATAGAGAATACAATGGTTTTAATGGAGGAACCACCAATCTTAACGGCATCGATAAGGTCTCTGCCATTGGTTAATTTTTGCTCTCTGTAATCGGCATCAAATGAAAGGTCTGTAATCAGTAAATCATAGGGATGGCTTTCCCGAATGCTTTTTTTAATTTTCATTAATGCATCATCACAATAATGTACATTATCTACAGTTTCAATTTTTAATTCTTCAAGAACTTTTTGGACGGAAGAGTTATAACTCTCGAAATCTTCGGCTATTAGTACTTTTTTAAACATAATCTTAATTTTTAACAGGAAATGAGATGGTTACTTTCAATCCTTTTTCAGCTTTTGTGTCAAAATTAATAGTTCCACCCACAGAATTTATACGGATAACCGTATTTTGTACGCCATTCTTTGGCAAGATACTGCGCATTCCTATTCCATTATCAGAATATAAAATTGTAATCAAATTATTTTCCCTATCAAAATTGATAAGTACCCGGCTGGCCTGACTGTGCTTTTTCATATTGGTCATCAATTCCTGAATGATGTAGAATAATTCGACTTTAGTATTGTCTGGGACATCATCCCACAAGGATTCTTCATTTCCGATGGTAGGGATTTTAATATTTTCTGAAGCATAAGATTTGATCATTTGTGAAAGCTGTTTTGAAAAATTTTGCTCTAATATTGGATCTTTATCTTCATACGAAATATTTCGTGAAATGTTATAAATTCCTTCCAGTTTATCTAAAAGAGCTTCTTTATTCATATCCGGTGTATTTTCTAATTCGGACATTACATGATATACTTTATTAGCTACTTTATCATGAACTTTTTTAGACATCTTGAGCTGGGTGTTTGTGACCTCGATCTCTTTTCTTTTTTTATACCAAAGCAATATGATTGTAGTGATTAAAACGACTATACCAAGAGCAAAAGATAATCCCAAAATATGATTTTCATTACGAATATTTTCCGTTTTTAATTTTTCGTTTCCAAATCTTATAAGAGCAAACTGATTTTTAGAATTATTTCTTGCGGCGTGTAGGCTATCTGTGAGAAAACTGTATACATGAAAATTTTCAGTATAGTTGTCAGGGTCAAGTCTTATGAGCTTACTTAAAGCCTCGATCCTGTCATCCGGACTTTTATTCTGCGTTGCAATTTTATACATTTCTTTTGCATAAGGAAGGGCTTTGTTTTTGTCTTTTATGATATAATAATCTGCAATTGTCGCAAGACTTGAATTAATTCCAATGTTATCTTTAGACTTTTTTCTTATTTTCCAGGCTTGTAATAATTCAGGAATAGGATTGTATTCAGGATTTTCAAGAAGCTTTGTTTTTGCTAAATTATTTAATGCACGTGCATAATCTATACTGTCTGTGGTCTGTAGTGCTTTTTGGAAGAATGTTTTAGCATTTTTAATATCATGCTGCTCTAAGTAGGTGTCCCCAATATTATTATAAAATTTTAAAGAATCCACTTTATTATCAGATATAGAAACAGCCCGATTATAATATTCAATGGCATCTTTATAGTTTTTCAGACTTTTAGAAGCGATTGCAATAGAATTATAATTGGATGATGCTATACTTTTAGAAATGCTATCATTTTGGTTTTGTAATAGTTTTTCAGCCTCGATAGAACTTGCAATGCTTGCATAAAAATCCCCTTTGTCGTTTTCTATAATGGCAAGATTGGTAAGAGCACGGCTTGTTTCAACTTTATTATTGAGACTTAATAATCCCTCCTTTGCCTTTGCATAATAAACATAAGAAGAATCTACACTTCCAGAGATTCTTAGTTGTTTGGCTTTATCTAAATTTTCATAACTGCTTTTTTCAAGAATTTTCTGGGATTCATCTTTACAGCTCATTAAAGCAAAAGCTAATAAAGTAATGAGTTTAATTTTTTTCAAGGTTTTTCTTTCTAAGATACAAAAAAGAGAGCAATGATTTACATTGCTCTCAGTTCTAATAATCTATGGGTTTGTTCCCGGATCTGATACCGGCGGTTTTTGTCCAGTATTGCCTCCGGTGTCATTTCCTTCTCCTTCTAACCCTTCTCCCGGAATTGTCTGTGTTGTTGATTGGTTTCCGGTACTATTACTTGTTGATGCTGTCGTATTGTTATTTGAAAATGCTAAACCTAGTAGCATTAAGATTAATTGTAACATTTCTTAAAAATTTAAAAATTGATGATGTTTTTCTTCCTCTCGTGATTTTTTCACGAGCTGTACACATTGTTGAAAAAGAAGCGCTTCTTAAATTTTTGGGAAGTGTGATGATCTAAAGTGAAAATTGAAAATTGCTTCCCAGGTCAGATATTAATCCTCACTTTATCACATCATTATGAAATCTGTTTTGTACATTTGCCCTGATAGCTAGTCAGAGTTGTTTCTGATTTCTATGGCAAAGGTAGATTTACAAAACACTGATGCATAGGAAGATTCCGGAGATTCCAATGATTCTTTAGGAATTCCGATTGTTCGGGTGAAATTCCGGCAATTCCGGATTAATTAATATTAGATTTGTTTGGGAAATGTTTACTAATTATGTGCTTAGGGTAATAGAAACCTATCGATTAAAAAAAGAGGAAGGCGAGCTTTCTCTTCATTTAACAGAACCTACTCCTTCCAAGTTGAAGAGTGAGTGTATGATTGTATATTCAGAAAGGTTCAGGGAAAAAGATAATAAAGCGCTAAGGCTTTTCTTCCAGACTAATGATAATACTACAGATTATTCTGCAAGTATCAGAAATATAGATACAGATAAATTCAAGCCTCTTTGTAACTTTTTAAAAGGAAGAACTTCCGATACGGATGCTAAAAATATTGAGTTATTATCCTGGCTTATTGATTTTGAACCTCGTCCCTATGATCATAGAAATAGGTATGATGCTACCTCTGGATTTGATCAGATAGAATCGGATGATGGGAAACATACAGACGAAACAGATCAGGAAGATGGTTTAGAAGCGGCTCATTTAACAGAAACTATTAAGCTGGAAACTGAACGTAAGGATGATCATGAAGAGGTTAGTATTCATGATGAATCTGAAATTGAAACATCAGACCCGGAAGAAGGTTTTAATCACCCGAATTCCAAAAATTCCGAAGATTCCGAAAACTTTAATAATGTTCAATTTCCTGATAATGAATTAGATGTATTGCATGGCGAAAATAAAGGAGGTATTGATGAAAATGATCTCGGAGAGGCTAAGCAGCCATCATCTGGTTTTAAGTTGAAAAAAATTTTAATTACAAGTGGTGTTGCTGCTTCAATTTTGCTTGGAGGTTATTTTTCCCTGAATGAAAAATCTGATGTTAAAAAAAGTATAAAACAGGAAAATAAGATAGACAGTTCAGCTATTCAAGGAGAGATTAAAATAACATCAAAGGATACATTTTTAGGTAGGACCCCAAGGGAAAAAGAGAATGCAAAAGATAGGGGAAAGCCAATAACAAAGATTGGCGATGTTCCTGAAGCGAAATGTATGTATTGGAATGAAGATCATTATCAGAAAGTTTTTTGTAATGATGAAAATATAACAGGAAAACCGATTCCACTTGATAAAGGACTTCTGGAGAATTTCAGAAAGATTACTTTCCCGGATACCATTACGTTGAAATCTGAAGGTAAAATCTGGTATTCCAAATCAGACGGAAAACTGGAATATTTTACAAGGCCAGGAATACATCCTACTAATAATAAACCATTAAAAGAAATTTCAGATTACATAATTAAAACACATATATTAAAAAATTAAAAACAATTTAAATAATCGGATTTAATATGATCTGATAAAAAATATAAAAGTCCGCCCATAATTGTAAGACGAACTTTTTATTCTTAATTGTCATTCAGCATTCCCAGTTCTCCAAAATGTTTTTTAAACTTCTGGATCTTCGGGCCTACTACGGCGCTACAGTAGGGTTGGTTGGGATTGACGTTATAATATCCCTGGTGATACTGTTCTGCTGGCCAGAACTTCTCAAACTGGGTAACTTCCGTTACATAGGTTCCCGGCCATTTTCCTGATGCTTCAGATTTTTTTAGGGCCTCTTCAGCTTTAGCCTTTTCAGCTTCGTCTTTGTAATAAATGACAGAACGGTATTGGGTTCCGATATCATTGCCCTGTCTGTTCAGTTGCGTAGGATCGTGAAGGAAGAAGAATACCTCCATCAGCTGTGCATAAGAAATGATATTGGGATCAAATGTAATCTGTACCACTTCTGCATGTCCGGTTTCCCCTGTACATACTTCTTCATAAGTAGGATTGTCTTTGTGCCCACCCGAATATCCCGAGATAGCAGAATGAACGCCTTTAAGCATATTGAAACAGCTTTCCACACACCAGAAGCATCCACCTCCGAAAGTGATCTGTTCTAAATTATTGTTATCCATTGTCTGTTGATTATTTTATTTGTGGTTTTTCCTGTTCAGCGATGGCACAAAATCAGTAAAAAACCAATCAAAAGTATGAAAAAGTTTTTCATTTTGGGTGAGAAATGCGATGATTTAAAACAGAATTTACACGCTGTTTTGTAATTGTTAAGGAATATAAAATCTGATAAGTTGGATCAACGCAATGGCGCAAGGCTGTATGTTAAAAAGCGTTTTTAAGACACAGGAAAGTCGAAAATTTTAGTAAGATGATGATGAGATTGCTTCGTCGCTGCGCTCCTCGCAATGACAGCGGGATACAATTTTATCGGAGATAAAATCCTTGCGCCTTAGAACATTCGAATCAGGAAAATACTTTGCGCCTTAGCGATAACCAACAAAAAATCCACGGATTTGGCCATTTGTTTGAAATTAGCAATCTGTATGAAACAAAAAAAGCACCCTCAAAAGGATGCTTTCATTATTATTTTAATATTGTTTCTCAGTTATTTTTCCCAAACAAGAGCACTTGCTCCAAGAATGGCTGCATCGGCTTCGTCAAGTTCACTGAAAACCAATTTTACTTTATTTCTAAAGATCGGTAGAAGGTTTCTTTCCATATGAAGCTTAGCAGGCTTCAAAATAAAATCTCCGGCCTTGATAACCCCTCCAAATAAAAGGATAGCCTCAGGGGAAGAAAACATCACGAAATTTGCTAATGCCTCACCTAGCTTCTGTCCTGTATATCTGAACACCTCAATAGCGATAAGGTCACCTTTCAAGGCACATTCGTGAACCGTTTTTGAGTTGATGGTTTCTTCAGGATATTGATTCAGCATAGACTCAGGAAACTCAGCTCTCATCTTTTTGGCGGTGATGGCAATTCCTGTTGCGGATGCATACGCTTCCAGACTTCCTTCAGATCCAGTGCTCCAGTGCTTTCTTCCGCCTGGTTTTACAATGGTGTGACCCAATTCTCCTGCAAAACCGTCATGGCCGTAAATCAAACTTCCATTGGAAATAATTCCGCTGCCTACACCGGTTCCCAAAGTGATCATGATGAAATCTTTCATCCCGCGTGCTGCTCCGAAAAGCATTTCCCCAAGGGCTGCCGCATTGGCATCATTGGTGATGGTGCACGGAAGATCGAATTTGGCTTTCATCAGGTCGCTGAAAGGAACGAGTCCCTTCCAGGGTAAATTGGGTGCCTGTTCTATGGTTCCTTTATAATAGTTGGCATTCGGAGCGCCTACCCCGATACCGTCAAAGTTTTTTTCTGTACCGTATTTATCGATCAGGGGTTTTACCTGTTCGTATAAAGCGTCGATAAAGTCTTCTACCTGCTCGTATTCATCAGTTCTCAGATTTCCTTTTTCCAGAACTTCACCGCGGTGGTTCACCACTCCGAATTTTGTATTGGTTCCGCCGATATCAATTCCGAGAGCAACCTGTTTTGATAAATCTATTAATGACATTTCTATTTATAAATTCTAAAGGGTTAAAATTATAAAAAAGATTGTATTAATGGATTATTAACAAAACTTTTATTTAAAAAACTTTTATGCTGTTTTTACGGGTTTCTTTTTTCTTCTTCCCCACCAAATCATGAATCCTGTCACAGGCAGTGATGCGCAGATCAGACTGACAACAAATGCGATGATCTTTGTAGGAAGTCCTAAAATGGCTCCAACATGGATGTCGTAGTTGGCGTTTACTGCTTTCTCTCCAAAATTTTTGTCCTTTGGATCGTGGGTGTGAAGAAGCTCTCCTGAGTTTTCATCAAAGATCAGACTGCTGCTTTTATGGTAAGAATAAGACAGATGCTTTACATAGACTTCAAAGTTCGGATGCTCGTGGTCATCCATATGTGCATGGCCAAGATCAATCGCAAAGCCAAATGCATCCGGATATTTCAGAATAACCGTATTGATGACCTTATCTAATGTTCCTTCTGTTCTTAATTCTATCGGAGCTTTGGTTTTAATGTGGGAGAAATCCGGGTATTTGGTCTCTCCGCCGGAGAAGATCACATAAATCATCGCCTGTACCACGAAGTAAGCATAAAACAGTCCTGTAATCGTGAAGACTAAAGCAAAGATGGAGGAATAGAAGCCTAAGATATTGTGAAGGTCATAATTCTTTCGTTTCCAGCTTTTGATATTTTTCCATTTGAATGAGAAACGTTGTTTTCTAGCCGCCTTGTTTTTAGGCCACCAAAGTACAATTCCTGTAATAAGCATGATCAGGAAGATGATCACCGGGATTCCTACGACATAAGGTCCCCAGTCCTGCTTCAACAGGAAACTCCAGTGGATCATTTTTACGATATTGAAAAAACCGTTCTTTTCATCATAGACTCTTAGAACTTTTCCGTTATAAGGGTTTACATAAGCTGCCTTATAGACCGGAAGTTCTTCAAAATAATTCCAGGCTTTCGTATTGTGCTCGTACCAGTAAAATACATAGGATCTCTTTTTGTCGATAGGAACATTAACCCAATGGACCGGATATTTTTCTTTTACCTGCTCCACAACGGTCTTTTCCATCAGTCGGATAGGAAGAACCTTTTTCTGATCTATATTCTGTTCATTGTGAAAGATGACATCCTTTCTGGTCAGGTTTTCTATTTCGTCCTTAAAAACGTACAGCGCTCCTGTAATGGAAATGATAAAGATCAGAAACCCAATCCCCAGACCAAACCACAAATGCAGTTTGGCAGACCATTTTTTAAAGAAGCCCGGCTTATTTTTATGATGATGTTTTTTCTTCATATCTCAATTCAAAGTAGCACAAAGATAAGTTTTACTTTTTATTTAGTTTAATTAAAATTTATACTCAATCATTGCGGTACCTCTCGCTCCCAATGAATTTACGAACTCGCTGTCACGGGCAGACCACCATGCAATCGCCGGCTGGTACATTTTGTTGAATACGTTTTCCACCCCTAAAGACACCTTCCAGTTTCTATTGACTTCGTAGCTTGCTTTAAAGTTGAAAACAGTATAATCAGGAACATAACCTTCTCCGTATACATAGAGTCCTGTTTTTGCATTAGGCTGGAATCTGTCCTGTTCAAAGGCATGCAGCATATCAAGACCAAGAGATAATGTCGGGATAGGTCTGAACTGAACATAGGCCAGAACTTTAGGCGCAGAAATTCTGCTATTGTTGATCTTGGCTGAATAATCTCCGTCATCTTTTACGGAAGTAATTCCTTCCATCCAGCTGTAGCTTCCTCCGAAATTGACCCATTTAGCAGGTGTAAAATGAAGAAATCCTTCAACCCCGTAAACAATTTCCGGTGATCTTTGGATGGTTAATGCTCTGTCCGGACTCTGTACAAATGAAGCGCCCAGCTTTGAAGTACTTACATAAGAAGTGATCTCATAGTTGACCCATTTTGAAATCTGTCCTGTAGCACCAAATTCATAGTTATTCACGATGATCGGTTTTGTTTCAAGATTCTGAATGGTTCCCTGAGTAGATGTTCTCAAAATTCTTCCCAATTCGTTGATAGAGTAGGACTGTGAAAAACTTCCGAACAGGTTTAGGAAAGGCTCGATATTATAACGTACCCCTAAATTGGCTACCAACGCATTATATTTTAGCTTTCCTCCGGTCACGAAAATACTTGTGGTAAAGGTTCCGTCACTTTTAATGGAAGAAAGGGTATTGAAATCACCTGCTTTCACGCTCATGTTTTCGTAGCGAAGACCTCCTTTGATGGTCAGTTTCTTTAATAAATCAACTTTAACCAATAAGAAAGGAGCGAGGTTGGTCATGTTCATGTCCGGTGTCCAGTAGCGGCCGTCTTCCAGTTTCTGTACTGTTTGGTCATTCAGGATATCCATTCCGTACATGATTTCAGCCTGTGAATTCTGAGCGGTCCAAAGTTTGGTGTCAAAGTTAATTCTGGCTCCGTATTTTTTAGAGATCACATTGGACTGTCCACCTCCGAAGAATGTGTCACTGTATCCGTACACCGTCTTAAAATCCTGCATATAGGCATTGAAATTCAGTGAAGTGGTTCCCCAGAACAGATTTTGATTATCGTAATTGATCCTGAAATTATGGTTTTTAGGAGTTCCCTGAGGAGTCGTTTCCAGATTTTTTCCTACGCCTTCCCCAATGGTTGGTTTAATGCCATATTTCCCGGTTACCAGTCCTAAGCTGAGGTCAGATCTGGAGGAATATCCGATGTAGGAAGCTTCAATCCTTTGATCTTTGTTGATATCATACCCTATTTTAAGCATTCCGTTATAGTTGTTCATCTTTGCGGTGCTGTAGGTAGGAGAAAGGCTTATTCCGTCTGCATCCTTCATGTAGCCTGTTTTTTCATAGGCAAGAGAGAAAACATAATCGAATTTATTCACCTTTCCGGATAAAAGCTGGCTGGCTCTTACTCCTAAAGTTCCGCCATAAGCCTGGCCTGTAAAGCCTATCTGGCTCAATCCTGAAATCTTTTTATCGGATTTGCTTCTTCTGGTAATATAGTTGATGATTCCACCATCTGCACCGTTTCCGTAGATGGATGATGCTCCTTTGATAACTTCGATTCTTTCAATCACTGAAGGATCAATAGACCTGATGTCTCTTGCTCCGTTTCTAAGTGGAGTAGACTGGGGAATTCCGTCGATAAGAACAAGGACCTGGCGACCTCTTAAAGTCTGCCCTGTGTTGGAAGTTTGCCCGGAGTTGGTTCCTAAACTGGGAACCGTATATTGAAGAATACTGGTGATATCTGAATTAACGGTCAGCTGAGACTGGATCTGCTTTTCGGCAACGATGGTTACTGAGCTTGGTATTTCTTTGATACTTTCTTTTTTTCTGGAAGCAGTCATGACGACTTCGTCCACGCTGTTGGTCTGTACGCTGTCTTTAACTTGTGCAAAAACAGTTACAGAGCCTAAGCATGCGGCTGATAAGAGCGCTTTTTTCATTATATTTTCTTTCCTTGTTTTTTTTGTTTTCCCCACCATACCAGAAACCCTGTGACAGGAAGTGAAGTACAGATGAGTCCGGTGATGAACCATAAGATTTTTCCAAACAGCCCAAAATAGGATCCTGTGTGGATGTCATAATTGGCATTGGCGTATTTCTCCGCGTTGTTCAGTTTCTGATGAGGTTTTTCCGCCAGCAGTTTTCCTGAATATTTGTCAAACACCAATGCATTTCTTTCGCTGAAACGTCCCTCTTCTCCGTATATGGTCACCGGGATGTTTTTCAATTCCTTTCCTTTTTTGTTTTTTCCGTTCAGTGGAATTCTGAAACTGGAAGAATGGGCATACAGTTTTCTCGTTTCCTGAGCCGTAAGATCATAGACCGAGGGATTTTTAGCTATCAGAGAATCCGGAGATTTGATTTCTTTTTCTTTCGGCTGCTCCAAAGATCCTGACAGCACAAGATTGAACGTGTTTTTTACATACGGATAGGCAAAATAGATTCCTGTAACGCTGATTAGTAAAGCAAAAAATGAAGCATAGAAACCTAATACGTTATGAAGATCGTAGTTTTTACGCTTCCAGGTTTTTACATTTTCCCAGCTGAACCAG
The DNA here is from genome assembly GCF_000737715.1 of Chryseobacterium sp. JM1. GTDB lineage: Bacteria > Bacteroidota > Bacteroidia > Flavobacteriales > Weeksellaceae > Chryseobacterium. The sequence goes on from NZ_JPRN01000002.1 coordinate 641,852, forward strand.
AAACGCCCTTTTCTTGCTTTCTTATTTTTCGGCCACCATAATACAATTCCGGTGATAAGCATGAAGATAAAAAGGACGGTAGGAATTCCTACTACGTATTTTCCCCATTCGGAGTTCAGAAGAAGACTCCAGTGGATGTATTTCAGAATGTTGAAAAAGTTGTATTTTTCATTATAAACGGCAAGTATTTTTCCGGTGTACTGGTCTACGTAGACCAGTTTATTGATTTTAACTTCCTCAAAATAATTCCAGCCTTTCTTATTTTTTTCATAGTAAGAAAAACGGTAAGATTTATTTTTGTCCAAAGAAATTTCCACGGCATTCACCGGAAACTTTTCATTGAGTTCCAGACTGACTTTTTCCTTCAGGAGAGCGATAGAAAGGGGAGATGCTGTGGTTTCCTTCACATACATGGCTTCTTTTCGCAGCCTGTTCTGTATTTCGTCTTTAAAAACATACAGCGTTCCGGTAAGCGAAACGATGAAAACAATAATACCAACGGACAAACCAAACCACAAATGCAGTTTGGCAGACCATTTTTTTGTAAAAGAAATTTTCTTTTTATGGGGGTGCTTTTTCTTCATAGCAAAAAGTTAACCTCCGAAGAGGCTAACTTTTGATTATTTAAAATTTATATCCTATTGATAGTCTCCAGTTACGCGGAGCATTGTAGATCCATGTATATGAACCGTCATCCGGTCTGTAACCGCTGTAAAGCTTTCTGTTCAGAACATTGTTCAACAATAGATTAACATCGAATTTTTTAGCAGTATAAGAAATACCGAAGTTGGTGTCAAAATAATCTTCCAGGCTCTGGTCGTATTTTGCGGTTGTTCCAAACCAAGACTGTCTTCCTCCCTGATACTGATATCCTGCAGAAATACCGAATCCTTTTAGATTGCCATGTTCAAACCTGTAGCTTAACCATGTATTCTGTACGTTTTTAGCATTTCCGGGAGCTGCCGATCCTATTCTTGAAAGATCCGTGTCTTCTGTTACTACAGCATCGGTATATGCATAGTTGATCACAACATTTAGTCCTCTTACAATCTCTCCTTTAATATCTGCTTCAAATCCTCTTGCTCTTTGTTCTCCAATGGCAAGTTTGTAAGGAAAATTAAAAGTGATCCCATCAGGATTTAATACGCCATGCGCTCTGTCGTCTACACTTATATTTTTTCTTGTAATTTCATAGACTGCGAAGGTAGAGTTCCATTTTCCATTGAACCAGTCTTTTTTCAGTCCAAATTCAATATTCTGACCTTTTAATGGAGCAGGAATACTGGTATTATTAGCATAGCTTGCCACTGATTGAGGAACGAATGTTTTATCGAAAACTCCATATACTGAGAAATCATGATTAATAGAATAGCTGGCACCAACTCTTGGGGTGAATTCTCCTGCCTGGTCAGCTTTGATAGCCGCTAAATTAGGATATCCCGAGAATGTTGTTCCACTGGTATATCTTCCTGCAAGGGTAATGCGTAACTTATTATTAAGCATTCCTATTTGATCCTGAACATAATAAGAAGTATATTTTACGCCCTGATCATTATAATAATCTGCATTTCTGTTCAGATAATAAGCACTTTCAGGAGGCAGCGTATTAGGATTTACGCCGTAAGCAATATTATGAACATTAATAGATCCTCCATCCCCTAGATAAGAGAAATCAGCCTGGTATTTTCTATTTCCGTAATCGAATCCGGCAATGATTTTATGCGTAATGTTTCCTGTTTCTAAACTTCCTCGTACGTAGGTCTGGAATATATTGTTTTTTCCGAGAGCCTGCCAGTTGCTTAAAGATCTGCTGAGAATATTCGGGTCTGAACCATAAAAACCTCCCCACCACGAACCACCATCATAGTTCATATCCATGTAGGCATATTGTGTACTCCACACCCAGTCTTTGAATAATTTCTGATCCAAAGTCAAGAATAAGCTCTGATCCTTTACTTCTGTTTTTTTGAAGTTAGGGTCGTTAAAGTTGGTATGAACATCTAAGGAAGCATAACCGTCTTTAGACATCAAATAAGCTCCCGGCTGATTGAATTTTAAAAACTGATAATTATACTGTGCCGTGAATGTCGTTGTTTTTGTTGGTCTGAAAGTAATAGACGGAGCCACGATTATTTTGCTGGTCTTATCATTTTCTGACCATGATTTGTTGGAACTACCCATCAGGTTTAAACGGTAATCCAACACACCGTCTTTCACGATAACGCCGTCAAGATCTGCTTCTCCTCTGAAGAGATTGTAGCTTCCCGTTGTGAATCGTACACTGTTGGCAAATTTTCCCGTAGGTTTTTTCGTTACCACATTGTAAAAACCTGCCGGGTCACCCATAGATCCCATGAATCCTGCAGGTCCTTTTACGAATTCTATCCTGTCAATGATTGATGCATCCGGGTTGATAGGTCCCCATGTAGAGGAAACATTCATTCCGTTCATATAAGTAGCGATACTTGCTCCTCTCATGAAAACGTTTGAATACACATTGTCCCAGTGTTCTACTTTTCTGGCACCGCTTACGTTACGGACAATTCCTTCAGACATATTTAAAGTGATCTGGTCATTTAAAACCTGACCGCTGATGGACTGTACGTTTTGTGGAAGTTCAATAATCGGGGTTTGCAGTCTTAATGATCCTGAAACCTCGTTAAGTTTATATTTCTGATAGTATCTTCCGTTGACAACAACTTCTTCGATGTCATTTGATTTAATCGTGTCTTTTTGCTGAGCTAAGGTTAACATGGATGTTAATAATGCTGCTCCTATCGTTATTTTTTTCATTGTTTAAGTAGTGTCTGAATTATGGTAATGGATTAAAACTTGTAAGTAACAGTTCCCACTGCATTAATGAGTTTCTGTGGATTGGCAGTAGTGTATCCGATCCAGTAACGTTCATTAGTGAAATTGTCTACTTTTACTCCTATCCTGAATCTTTTAGTGTCATAATAGGCGCTGGCATTCAGTACAACATATGACGGTAGTGAGAAAACACCATCGGCTGAGTTGTATATTTTATTTTCGCTGGCATAGTTTCCACCAACTCCGAATCCTAAGCCTTTAAGTTTTCCATCAAGAAACTGGTAGCTTGCGTATAAATTAGCCAGATAAGGAGAACCTGACGTATTCGGTCTTCTGTCTAAAACAGACGGATCTGCTTTTGTATATTTCGAATCATTATAAGTAAAACCTGCTATGGCTGTAAAACCTTTTACCAGATAAGCGTTCACTTCAAGCTCAACACCTCTGCTTACAATAGTTCCGTCCTGTATTTGAGCATTGGGAGCCTCTACGGTAGGCACATTTCTTAAAACATCCTTTACTTTAATGTTGTAGTAACTGAAAGTAGAAGATACTTTTCCGTTGAACAAGCTTGTTTTAATTCCTCCTTCCATTTGGTTGGCCTGTTCAGGAAGCGGAGTATTTGTCGCTCCTGACCCGTCTACATAATAGCTAAGGTTTTTAAAACTGTTCTGATAATTCCCAAAAAGAGAAACTTTGTCTTTGATCACTTCATACACAACCCCAAGTTTTGGAGAAAAGAACGTCTGATTCATTTTCTTTCCGTCCGCAACATCTGCTCCCGGTTTATTGTTGAAATTGTCAACACGTAAAGCCATCAGTACATTCAGATTGTTCGTTATGTTCAGGACATTGGATAGGTAAACTGCGTAGTTTTCCTGTATTCCGGATATTAGGTAGGGCTTTTCATTTCCAGCCATTCCATTGTACATGGATTGAAGCGCTGCTCCGTTGAAGTTGGTATAGTTGAAGCCCGGCTGATGTAAGGGTACTGGTACAGATTCACCGGCAGCATTTTTGTCAAATCCGTTTACATCATAGAAATTCTGACTGTTGTTTACCCTTAAATAATCAAATCCTAAAACAACACGGTTTCTTAAGCTTCCGATTTTAAAATCTCCGTTAAAGTTCTGCTGAAAATTGATTGATTTTTTTCTGCTGTCTCGGGTAGACTGATCACTTCTGTACATGCTGGTAGCATCATCACCCATAAAATACAGATAAGGCATAAACCCGTCTGAATAGCTGGAAGAACTGCTGAAATTGGTGGAAGAAGTGATAGAATTTGAAATTTTATACTGAACCTGTCCGAAGAAATTGATGCTTCGTCCCGTATTGGTAAGGTCTTTTCCTAAATATGAATTTTTGTAATCCAGATTAAGGTCCCTGATGTTATTCACCTTCTGCAAATATTTTCCTGAATAAAAGAAGAACGTCTGATCGCTCATACTCTTCATTTGGAATAATTCCATATCCAGGTTAATGCTTAATCGGTCTGTTGGCTTATAGCTTAAGCTTGGTGCCACAGCTAAATTTCTTTTGAAACCTTCTGTCTGAAATGTACCTTCGTTGGTATAAGCAGAATTTAAGCGGAATAGAAGTTTCTTATCATTCGTAAGGGGAGTGTTGATGTCTACAGCAGCTCTGTACGTTTCATAACTTCCTCCTGCCAGACTTACATTTCCTCCGAAAGTCTCAAATGGTCTTTTTGTTACACGGTTGATAACACCTCCATAACTGGTCAGTAAGCTTCCGAATAATGTTCCGGATGGACCTTTTAAAACCTCAAGTTTTTCAAGGTTCACGGCATCTATAGTACTGGTTACTGCCCCAAGAACTCCGTTTCTCAATGAATTGGATGAAACAAATCCTCTTAAACTTACATAAGCTCCACCATCACCGGCTCTTCCATTAGATGTCCACATGGTTTGCAGACCCGTAATGTTTTTGAAAGCATCATCAACGGTAAAAATTCCCTGATTTTCTAAAATTACTTTATCTACGCTCGAATATACCTGTGGGTTTTCAATAGCTTTTAAAGGCATTTTATTGGAATAATCACTGTCTTTTTTGACATAGGTGTTGATGATCACTTCATCAATGCTTTTTAAGGCTGTTGAATCCTTTTCCTGGGCAAAGACCAGTAGAGAACCCAGCAATGAGGCACAGATCAGTACTTGTTTCATGAAAGTCAAATTTTTTGCAAATATATTGTTTTTAATTGTTCTAAATAAATAACAGGATTGATATTTATCATGAATTCATTAGGCACTAAATAACAAAACCCCGCTTCAGTCTGTGCTGAAGCGGGGTTTTTATGAGATTTTATTATTAATTCCTTAAGCAGGGATTTCTCCTTTGTATAAGAAAGAGATAATTTCTTTGTTCATTTTGTCTACCATTTCACTGAATAAGTGGAATGATTCCTGTTTGTAAATCACCAATGGATCTTTCTGCTCGTAAACGGCACCTTGAGAAGATCTTCTCAGGTCATCCATTTCACGAAGGTGAAGTTTCCAGTTTTCATCGATGATGGATAAAGTGATGTTCTTTTCAAAATCATTGATCAAACTTTCACACTGAGTGTCATAAGCTTCTTTCAGATCAGCCACAATCGTCATTGTTTTGTGTCCGTCTGAGAAAGGAACCTGGATCATTTTAAACATAGAACCCTGATTCTGATATACATTCTCAATGATAGGGAATGATTTTTCTTTCAGTAAGTTCAGTTTCATTTTATAATCTTCCTGAGCGGCCTTGAAAACAAGATCCGTCAGTTCAGGAATCTGCTTGCTCTTGAAATCATTTTCAGAAACCGGAGATTCCATCGTGAAGAACTTAATGATATCGAATTCGAAATCTTTATAGTTTCCTGTCGCTTTTCCTTTGGTAACAATTGAATTTGAAACATCGAAGATCATATTCGTAATGTCATACTTAAGGTGATCTCCAAAAAGAGCATTCTTTCTTCTCTTATAGATCACGTCACGCTGTTTGTTCATTACGTCATCGTACTCAAGAAGTCTCTTTCTGATCCCGAAGTTATTTTCCTCTACTTTCTTCTGCGCTCTTTCGATAGACTTGCTGATCATAGAATGCTGAATCACTTCACCATCTTTATGACCCATTCTGTCCATCATTTTCGCGATTCTCTCAGAACCGAAAAGACGCATCAGGTTATCTTCAAGAGATACATAGAACTGAGAACTTCCAGGATCTCCCTGACGTCCCGCTCTACCTCTAAGCTGTCTGTCTACACGTCTTGAATCGTGTCTTTCAGTACCGATAATCGCCAAACCTCCTGCTTCTTTTACTTCTTTGGAAAGCTTGATATCCGTACCACGACCTGCCATGTTCGTTGCAATCGTTACAACGCCCGGCTGTCCTGCTCCGGCAACGATCTCTGCTTCTTTCTTGTGAAGCTTCGCGTTCAATACCTGGTGTGGAATTTTTCTTAACTGAAGAGCCTTAGAAAGCAACTGAGAAATTTCAACAGAAGTAGTACCTACCAATACAGGTCTTTTTGCTGCGGTTAATTTTTCAATCTCTTCAATAACGGCGTTATATTTTTCACGGTTAGTTTTGAAAACTAAATCCTGTCTGTCATGTCTTAAAATAGGACGGTTGGTAGGAATCACCACAACATCTAATTTGTAGATTTCCCAAAGCTCTCCCGCCTCTGTTTCAGCAGTACCGGTCATCCCCGCAAGCTTGTTGTACATACGGAAATAGTTCTGAAGTGTTACCGTTGCAAAAGTCTGCGTAGCGGCTTCAATTTTCACATTTTCCTTAGCTTCGATCGCCTGGTGAAGACCGTCAGAATAACGTCTTCCTTCCATGATACGACCTGTCTGCTCGTCAACGATTTTTACTTCCCCGTCAATCACTACATACTCATCATCTTTTTCAAATAATGTGTAAGCTTTTAACAGCTGGCTCATCGTGTGTACACGCTCAGATTTTTCAGCGAATTCAGAGAAAAGTTTTTCTTTAGCCTCGAATTCTTCTTCTTTCGTAAGATTTTTTGCCTCAACTTCAGCGATTTCTGTTCCGATATCCGGAAGAACGAAGAAGTTATTGTCAGAATTCCCCTGAGACATATATTCTACTCCCTTATCCGTAAGATCAACCTGATTGTTTTTCTCTTCGATAACGAAATAAAGATCTTTATCTACGATCGGCATGTCACGGTTGTTGTCCTGCATGTATTGCGCTTCTACTTTCTGAAGCAATGCTCTGTTTCCGCTTTCCGATAAGAATTTGATTAATTGTCTGTTTTTAGGAAGACCTCTGTAAGACTGAAGTAATTTGAATCCTCCTTCTTTGGTGTTTCCTGCAGCGATTAATTTTTTCGCTTCGTTAAAGAGTGCAGAAACCGTTTTTTTCTGAACTTCAACGATTCTGTCGATAGAAGGCTTAAGAACATCAAATTCCTGTCTGTCTCCCTGAGGAACCGGACCTGAAATAATCAATGGTGTTCTGGCATCATCTACCAATACAGAGTCAACTTCATCCACAATCGCAAAGTTCAATTCTCTCTGCACAAGTTCTGAAGGTGAAGTTACCATGTTATCTCTCAGATAATCGAAACCGAATTCGTTATTCGTTCCGTAAGTAATATCCGAGTTGTATGCTTTTCTTCTTCCGTCTGAGTTCGGCTGGTGATTATCGATACAGTCGATAGACATTCCGTGGAACTGATAAAGAGGGCCCATCCATGCGGAGTCTCTTTTAGCAAGATAGTCATTCACCGTTACTACGTGAACACCTCTTTCAGAAAGTGAATTTAAGTAAATAGGTAATGTTCCTACCAAAGTTTTACCTTCACCGGTTGCCATTTCGGTAATTTTACCACTGTGAAGAATAACCCCTCCGATGAACTGAACATCATAATGGACCATGTCCCAAACTACAGGAGTTCCGGCGGCGTCCCAGGAGTTTTTCCAGATGGCAGTATCTCCCTGAATCTCTACGAAATCTTTACCCGCTCCGGCCAATTGTCTGTCCCAGTCAGTTGCTTTCGTACGGATCTCTCCATTCTGAGCCCATCTTCTCGCTGTTTCTTTTACCAATGCAAAAGCTTCAGGAAGGATCTGACCAAGAACTTTTTCTTCGATGTCGTATGATTCTTTTTTAAGAGCCTCAATTTTTGTGAAAAGAGCTTCCTTTTCATCTACGTTAGGTGAATTTTTCACCTGCTCTTTTATCTGTTCTATCTGCGCTGTAATTTTGCTGGTTGCAGATTTAATATTGTCTTTAAATTCAGCAGTTTTTTCTCTCAGTCCATCATCAGTCAACTGTTGAATGGCTGGTTCTACAGCTTTGATTTTTGTTACAACTTTTTTTACTTCTTTTAGGTCCTGCGCTTTTTTGTCTCCCAAAAACCCTTTAAGAACTTTGTTTAAAAAACTCATAAATTTTTTGCTTTATGCTTAAAGCAATATGCTTTAAGCGTTTTACTGACACGCTTATCGTGTGAATTTTATATATAAAAAAGGGCAAAAAAGCTCTAAGCGCATTGCTTAAAGCTTATTGCTTTAATTAATATTCGTCTTCGTTCCAAAGGAAATCCTCGTCGGTAGGATAATCACTCCATACCTCTTCGATAGATTCGTAGATCTCTCCTTCGTCTTCAATAGCCTGAAGGTTTTCTACAACTTCCATGGGTGCACCAGTTCTGATTGCATAGTCAATAAGTTCTGCTTTTGTCATCGGCCAAGGCGCGTCACTTAAATAGGAGGCTAGTTCTAATGTCCAGTACATAATTTTCTAATTTTTTTGCAAAAGTATAAAATTAGCTTATATTATACGCTTTTTTATACTTGATTTTCAATTCTTTTTGATTAATTTTTGTTCATTGTCCGTCATAGACCGCATTACAGCTGTTCCGGCAACTTACATGATGTCATTTTCTCAAAAACCATTCCACAAATTTTTTTATGCCATTTTGGAAGTCTGTGTCTGGTTTGTAGTCTATTAATGTCTTAGCTTTTGTGATATCTGCATTGGTTTTCTGGACATCTCCCGGCTGCATTGGCAGAATTTTCCGGGTGGCAGAAATTCCAAGGGTATTTTCTATGGCAGCCAGCATTTCAGATAAAGTGACGACCTCGCTTTCCCCGAGATTAATAATTTCATAAACCTCTGAATGATTTTCCAGATAAAGGATGGATTTCGTGATTCCATCAATGATATCATCAATATAAGTATAGTCTCTGGCCGTGTTTCCATCGCCGTAAAAAGGGATTTCGTGACCTTCTGAGATCAGTTTTGTAAATTTATGAATGGCAAGATCCGGCCTCTGTCTCGGCCCGTAAACGGTGAAGAAACGGAGCTGAATCATGTCAATATGATACAGATTATGGTAAACATGTCCTAGAACTTCGCCACTTTTCTTGGTTGCAGCGTAAGGTGAAATAGGATTGTCCACATTATCAGTCTCTGCAAAAGGTGTTTTTTCGTTATTTCCGTAAACACTTGATGAGGAGGCACAGATGAATTTGTTGATATTGAATTCCTTACAAAGCTCCCATAGATTCATGGTACCGCGCACATTCACTTCCTCGTATTCCAGAGGTCTTTCAATAGAAGGGCGTACGCCTGCCAGTGCTGCCAGGTGGATAATAAGGTCTATTTTGTGGTTTTTGAAAATGGCTTCAAGCCCGTTTTTATCCCGAATGTCCTGATAATAGAATTGGTAGCGGTCTGATTGGGAAATAGCCATTAATTGTCTGATATCTGTCTCTTTGTCCGAAAAATCAAAATCATAATTTTTATCGATAGATGCTAAAGTATTTTTAATTTTTATCTGATAATTGTAGAAATCATCAAAATTGTCAACGTTTATGACAGAATGTCCATTTCGTAATAATTTTTCTATTAAATGGGAACCTATAAATCCGCTTCCTCCAGTTACAAGATAAGTCATTTGTGATTTTTTAATGTCGCAAAAATATAAATTTACTTTTTGAAAATATAATCATTAAATTTACTTAAAAAAGTAATATAAACAGTATGCAGTTTCAAGGGCAAATTTTAAAAATGACGAGTTTCGACACACAGCCGATCCAATATTATCTAAATCTTTCAGGAGATCTTATCCATATGAATGAGCTTTTCGGAAAGGAACTGCGTATAAAACATACCGGATTTCAGTGTGTCAACTGCGGAGAAAATAAGCCTATTTACAGAATGGGATTCTGCAAGAACTGTTTCTTTGAAAGCCCTTACGCCAGTGATACCATCATCCGTCCTGAACTTTCTACGGCTCATTTAGGCGTTGCAGAACGTGATCTGGAAGTGGAAAAACAGATCCAGTTACAGCCTCATACCGTATATTTAGCATACACCGGAGATGTAAAAGTAGGAGTAACAAGAAATACCCAGATTCCAACAAGATGGATTGATCAGGGAGCCACTTTTGCACTGCCGATTGCCAGAACAGAAAACCGTTACGAAGCGGGAATGATAGAAGTTGCATTAAAAGAACATCTTCCTGACAAGACCAACTGGAGAAAAATGCTTCAGGATGATTTCGAAGGAGAAATTGATCTTGCCGATTTCCAGCAAAAGATCAGACAGTATTTTCCTGATGACTTCCAAAAGTTCTACAGTGAAGGAGAAGATTTGTGGAGATTTGATTATCCTTTTGAAAAACCTGCGAAAGTAACTTCATTCACTCTGGATAAAAAACCTGAGTTCACAGGAAAGCTTACAGGAATAAAAGGACAGTATCTGAGTTTCGACAGTGCCGATTTTATGAATGTAAGAGGTCATGAAGGCTATGTCATCGAGCTGGAGATAAAAAATTAATCTTATATTTAAGATGACAAACACCAAATTACAATATGAGAAAATGGGTCAAAAAGTTATTAATAAGCCTTGGAGTTCTGCTGCTCATTCTTTTAGCTGCGAATTTCGGACTGAACATATGGCTTAAAACCCAACTTCCTGATTATATAAAGAAGAATACAGATTATAAGGTATCCTATAAAACACTGGATGTAGATCTGGGCTCTGGGAATATTTTCGCTGCAGGAATTACGATAAACAGCAAAGATCCTCAAAACACCAACGTCATTGGCCTTCAGGGAACGATTGATACCTTAAAAATCAGCCGTTTTGGGATCTATGATGCCATTTTTAATAAAAGAATCAGCTCATCTGATCTGTTGTTGGCTAGACCTAACTTAAATATCAGTCTTGCAAAACCCGTAGACCGTAAAACTGGAAAAAAAAGAAATCCTGTCCTGTTTGAAAATATAAGGATTAATAAAGGAACAATCAATATTTTCAAGCATACAAAGCAGAAATTTTTATCCGTTCAGCAACTGGATCTATTTGTAGAGAACCTGCAAATGACCGAAGAATCAGTAGAAGACAAGCTTCCTGTAGTTTTTGACCGTTATTCTATTAAAGGAAAAGATTTTTTCATCCGCCCGGATAATGTATATGCAATTATAATAGGTAGTATCACAACGTCAGATGGTCAAATGTCAATTGGAAATTTCAGATTGATTCCGTTGTTGTCTTTTAACCAGTTTAAAAGATTTTATCCTCAAAAACCTAAACTCTTTGAATTCTCCATTCCAAAAATGGATTTTAAAGATGTGGTTTTGGCTAAAAACAAGATTTCAGTGGCCAATGCAGATTTTCAAAACCCTGTCCTTACCGTTTACAACACGGGAGTAAAACCTAAAAAGACTGAAAAAAAACTGAATTTTGAAGTTAATTTAGAAGATATAAAGTTCAGTAATGCTACTGTACTCATTAATAAACCTGATGGCAATAGATTACTTTCTGCAAAAGCATTGAATGTAAAAGTCAATCAGTTGAAATTTGATAAAGTCACCGCAGAAGAGGTGATTCCTGTCGGGTATAAAGATTTTCATTTTTCAGGAAGAGATATTCAGTATTCAAATCACCAGAACTTTACGGTTGAAAGCATTGCACTAAACCCCAAAAGCGGGGAAATCAGAAATCTGATATTGTCTCCCGGAGTTCCGGAAGCGGGAAAGGGTTCAATGGATCTGAAAACCGGACATATTGCCTTTAACATCAATAAATTTGAATTTGTTGAAAAGAAACTGAATCTGGATCTTAAAGATGTTTTGGTTGAAAATGTAAGTGGAACCATTAAAGCAGGCGTGGATAAACCAAAGAAAAATCCAAAACCGGGAATCATCAATTCAATCATCGTCCGGAAAATATCCCTCAAAAATTCTGATATCGTTTATGATAAAGGAATGCAGCCACTTGCTTTTCATGACTTGAATGCAACAGTTAATGCTATTGAAGTAGCGGCTAAACCTAATAACCAGGGACTTTCCTTTAAAGTGAAAGACTATTTCCTGACCACAAGGAATTTTGCCTACAGAACGAAATTTTATAATTTAAGCGCCGGACTTTTAAAATTGAATAAAAATAAGATTCAGGTTAATAGTTTTATCATGAAACCGCTCGTTTCGAGAGCACAGTTTATCAAAATGATACCTGTAGAGCGAGATCTGTATGACATCAAAGTTTCTCAGATAGCAGCAGACGGGCATTGGGATTTGTTTTCTGATAATAAATCGATCAATGCTTCCAATGTAACGGTTCTCGGTGCAGATGCCAATATTTTCAGAAGTAAGATCCCGAATGATGATCCGAAAGTAAAACCATTATATTCTAAACTGCTTCGTTCAATAAAAATTCCGATGACAGTCAATAACCTTGATCTAAAAAATTCCGTTTTGGTGTACGAAGAAGATACTCCGGAAAGTGCTGGCCCGGGAAAACTGACGTTTGCAAATTTTAATATGAATGTTAAAAATCTGAATTCTGCCAAAACAAAAGGAAAACCTACAAAAGTAGATATTAAGATCAACTGCTCGTTCATGAATCTTGCACCTCTCTCCGTAAACTGGAATTTTGATGTAGCAGATCATAATGACAATTTTGCCATTTCAGGGAAAACATCCAATCTTCCAGCAAGCGGGATCAATCCTTTTATCAGACCTTATCTTCATGTGACGGCCACTGCCGGAACTATTCAGGAAATGCTGTTCAATTTTAAAGGAAATCCAGCAGGCCTGCATGGAACATTCAATCTGAAACATAAAGAACTTAAAATTGCCGTCTTAAATAAAAATAATCAGGAAAAGAAAGGAGTACTTACGGCTGTTGCGAATCTCTTTATCAGATCTGATTCCGGAAATTATCCCGAAGCTGTAGCTGTAGAAAATGTTGAACGGGATCCAACGAAATCATTTTTCAATCTTTTCTGGAAAGGAATTGAACAGGGATTAAAGAAAACGCTGATCGGAAAGAATATCGATAAAACTGAGAAAACGGTAAAAAGTGCTGTTTCTTCTGTAAAAGAAGTCAAGAAAACGGTAAAAGAACTGAAGCAGGAGATCAAAGCAAAAAAGGAAGAACCTAAATCACAGGAAGACAAAAAGGAAAAGAAAGGCTTTTTAAAAAATATCTTCAAGAAAAAAGAATCCCCCGAAACTGAATAGTTCGGGGGATATATTTAAATCTTCTGGTTGAAGGAAGTATTAAAAATTAAATTCTTCACTTTCCTGAATGGGAATGTCTCTCAGGAACTCATCAAACTTTTCACCAGGATAATTACTGTCTGCTCCATAAGAATCGATGATCATTCCACGGTTTCCGGCATTATCTTTTAAGACATACAAAACCGCGTTGTCATCAGGATTGCTGTCACCTTCAAAACGATAAGTCTTTAAAATGGTAAGCTCAGACGGCTGATATACTTTCTCTGAATTTTCAAATTTCATCTCACATTTGTCATTCATTCTGAATTCTCGATGTATTCCTCTTTCTGAAAGGGTATTCATAACCTGGCTTAGGGTAGTCATTCTGTCGGTATATTCTGAATTATCCATAATATTATTTTTATAGGGTAGTACAATAATTAAACCATTGATTTGCTAAATTTAATAAAAAAGGCAATTACATTTCTCAACGAAATAAAGTTTAATGTTAACAAAATTTATAATTTGAATCAGAAAAATAGGTACGCTTTTTGCAATAGCTACTGTATTAAATCGGACGAAATATGAAAAAAGAAGTTGGCGTTTTACTGGCAGGAGGTGTTGGTCTTTTGGCTGTATTAGGTTTTATTGGATTAAAAAAGATATTGACTAAAAAAGATAAAAAATATAGTGATACCTATTCGGATTATCACAGGCATTTTGATGACAAAAACCACGAAGATGAGTATCATGGAGTGGAATTTTATGCACTGAAGTAGTAAAAGAATATATTTAATTATGTGAAATCCGGCTCCTTTTTAAGGGTCGGATTTTTCTGTGGATAACTTTAATGTTAAAACTCATTATTTAATTAGAAATCCATTCTAATTTTACACCATAATGCAAAACAAGAATTTCAAAAAAGGGCAAGGCGCACAGTCGAACGTTATCAATCGTTTCGACAGGTATACCTATGAGCCTGAAGATGAAGATTTCGAAGCGGTAAAAACCTCTTTCACCGAAGTTTTTCCAAAAAGCATTGTGAATCAGGTGAAAAGTGAAGACCTCCCGATGGAGTATTCCATGAACCCTTATCAGGGCTGTGAACATGGATGTTCCTATTGTTTTGCAAGGCCTACCCATGAATACTGGGGCTACAGTGCCGGAATTGATTTTGAAAGAAAAATCATGGTGAAGAAGAATGCTCCTGAACTTTTGGAGAAGTTTTTTCAGAAAAGAGGCTACAAGCCCGCACCAATTTTGCTTTCCGGAAACACCGATTGTTATCAGCCTGCAGAAAGGCAATTTGAGATCACCCGGAAACTCCTCCAGGTTTGTCTGGATTACAGACATCCTGTCAATGTTCTGACAAAAAATGCACTTGTTCTGAGAGATCTGGATATTTTAAAACCTATGGCAGAACAGAACCTGGTTTCTGTTTCACTCAGTATTCCTACTATTAATGAAGAGCTGAGACGGAAAATGGAGCCACGTACGAGCTCAGCTCCGAACAAATTAAAAGCTATAGAAGTCCTCACAGAAAATAAAATTCCTGTTCATGTCATGGTAGCACCTATCGTTCCTGGCCTGAACAGCGATGAGCCGTTGAATATTTTGAAATCGATTTCAGATGCAGGTGCGTTGAGCTTCGGATACACATTAGTAAGATTGAATGATACCGTAGAAACTGTTTTTGTAAATTGGATTGAATCTCATTTTCCGGACCGGGCACAAAAGGTGTTAAACCTTATCCGTTCTATGCGCGGCGGAAAGCTTGGAGATAAAAGATATTTTGAAAGACAGAGGGGAGAAGGGAATATCGCGGAAATGATCCATACTACATTTAAGATCGGAAGAAAGAAGTTTTTTGATGGTAAAGAATTCCCTAAACTTTCCACAGTAAATTTTACAGGAGCAAAAGATCAGCAGTTACGACTCTTTGATTGATGGATCATATTTCTTATACCTTATATATATGGTGGAAATAGAAAACCTGTTCAATAGGAGTTGGCTTCTGCCCACTTACCATATATATTCATGGCAAAAGGCTTCGACCAAAACCTAAATACCAAGGTTTTCATTATATCTTGTTACAATAATTGTAAAAATCTGTTCAATTTGTAAGATCTGCGTGATATATTTTATTTATTAAGATACGCACATTACCTTTGCAAGAATAATCTCACCGAATTTTTCTGTATTATTACAATGTTATTACTCTAGCCCAATATATTCAATAGGAGTGGGCTTCAGCCAAAACCTAAATACCAAGGTTTTCATTATATCTTGTTACAATAATTGTAAAAATCTGTTCAATTTGTAAGATCTGCGTGAGATATTTTATTTATTAAGATACGCACATGACCTTTGCAAGAATAATCTCACCGAATTTCTGTATTATTACAATGTTATTACTCTAGCCCTCTATATTCAATAGGAGCGGGCTTCAGCCCGCTTACATGATACACATTGAATATGGCTTCAGCCAAAACCTATTTATATGCAAACTGAAAGGTAAAACCCCTGTTAAGTAAAGAAGAACTACAAAATTAAACATTAGTTTAAAATTTTTCTCTCTGCTTACCAGTCTCTTATGGATTTATAAGACCTGTTCATGAATTTTATGTTAAATAAACTTGCATTGCGTTTGAATAAGTTGTTATCTTTGCCCCACTGAAAAACGAGAGTTATACAGTAGCACAGAAGAGCTTTTCGATAAGCATTAACTATTTACACGAGCTTTAAGAAGCAGACGAGAATCTTTTAAAACTTTTAGAAATAAAGGTTGTG
>NZ_JPRN01000003.1 GCF_000737715.1 Chryseobacterium sp. JM1
CTCTACCAATGAAGTCAGGTTTTAATGTATAGTACATTTTTTCAACTCCACAACCCGGATGTTCCCGCCTTAGTTCATCAGCATCCAGAATCAAAGCTGCAAGTTTTGTATCAAATTTTTCCTGCCTTTTTGCCTGCTGATGTACAGCCTGTTTACTGATGCCAATAGAGCGGTAAAACATATTCATGGAATAGTTTACTTTTTCTTTGTTTGATCTAAACCATTGGATTGTGGAGTGATGGAGTTTTTTTTGATATCAATGTGTAATTCAGTTTTGGCTAAATCTATCATCTTCTCCAAATAATCTATTTTGATCTGCTTTTGCCCTACACTACGTTCTAACTCACGGACACGATCCTCTAGTTCTTTGACTTTTTGTGTACTGCTTATTTTCATTTCAATAACTCTTTGTCCTTGTTCGTTAAAGGTAGAAAATTTATAAATCCATTGATAAATAATGCTGTTACAAATTCCATAAAGTTTTTCCAACTGAGGAACACTGTAGCTGCCTTTTTCAAAGAGAGAAACAATTTCACGTTTAAAATCTGCAGAATAAATCCTGTTCTTTTTAATAAGTCTGATGTTAGCTTTCATAATAAATTGATCTTTTTTTGGTCAACTTATTTCAGGGACGTACAAGCATCTTGGTTCTTGATTCTTGTCTCTTACAGCCCAAAATGCTCTACTTTTTCCATAATATATTAATATAGCCCACCATAAACAGTAAGCAGCCTACCGTAATGCAGCTGTGAATCCAGAATCTTCGTGAAAAGTGATCCTTGATGAAATGATCCCAGGCAGATTTTCCAAAGAAATAAGCTGCTCCCGTAATAAGAAGAGGAATTAAAACATAAAAACTCCCGAATACAACACTGCTCTGAACCTTTTCAAGTTTTGAGGTCAATGCATATTCAGTAATTCCACTTAGGATAATCAGACCAAAGAAAATAAAAATCAAAGCACCGATACCCGTCATCACCTTTAAATCCGTGACAAGTCTGGCCTGATGCGCTTTTTCGTCTACAACGATTTTTACTGTTTCATGAAGTTTTGGAGCATCAGAACTGCCAAAGCCGGTATCAACCCTCATTTTCTGCTGAAGTCCGTTATGATCCTGATACTGGACAATTGGATAAGCAAGCGTTCCTTTGGAAGGTCTGCTTTTTTGAATTTTAAAATCTATAATCTGTGCTTCTGTGACATTGGCGAAGAAATGGTCTTTAGCAGTAGATCCAAGAAATAATACCATCGTTGTGGTAAAAAATACCAGTTTATAAAAGATAAATCCTACGGCTGCAATGAGGATGACTTTGGTAACGCTTTTTATCCGTTTGTCTTTTCTCCACCACTGAAAGGAAAGGAATAAGATGACCAAAACAACGGCAACTGTTAAATAGATAGAATGATATTCCTGAATATGAACTCCGAACATAGTTTGATAAACAATAAGTACTTTATTTACGGATAATTACGAAGTCGTTGCTGCCTTCCGGAAGATAGAGTAATATACGATAATCAGCCGCTCCGGACTTTTGACCTTTCCGGATTAGTGCTCCCCAGCCTTTTATATCTAATGGAGATTTATGGTTAAATTCCATCGTATGATTCTTTCTTTCCAACGTTGCCAACTTACCGCCTGCATATAATTTCAATTCATAATCTTCCAGCGGAATCATCATATTGGTGCAGTATTTTTCAACATTGGTTTTGTTTTCACTAACGGACATGGCCTGCTGCTCAGGAGTGCTGTAATAAAAGACAGCTGTTTCCGCAGCTCTTTTCTTTGTTAAATCCGCCCATGTGTTTCCATTGCCTTTATTCAGTATTTCTCTTACATTTTCATGGAAGCTGACCACTTTCTTTTCCAGTTCTTTTTTATCCATTTTAGATAAATCCTGACCTTTGCTCCAACCTTCTAAATCATAAGGAAGGTCTTTGATTTCAACTTCCCATTCCTGCTCAAAATAAGGGACAGGAGAGTCGGGAGCCTTGATCGACAGCTGGGTATACGTTTTAGGATTTAAAATATCTCCGGTTCCTCTGTCTCTTACATAGCTTCCAAAAGTGAACTGACAGGATTTTATGTCTTCCGGGCTTACTGTTGTATCTCCACGTCTGAATACGGGAAAGATTTGTATTTTGATTTTATATTTTCCGTTCTTTAATGCATACCCGTTCACATCCACCGATGAATTAAGCGGCGTATTTTCTTCTGATATCTTTATGTCGTTGAAATAGATAGCAACCGGTATTGTTGCATTAGCGTTGATGGTATATGTGATTTGTTTTTCTTTTGCGGTCTGCTGTATCATTTCTTCACCTGTTTTATCTGTTGCTTTATTTTTCGGGTCATTACAGTTCATATTCATCAGGAAAACAATGAATAGAAATACTAAGTTTTTCATTTTAATCAAGTTTAAATTCATACGAAAATCCATCATGTAAAAGATACTTTTTTTCCGAAGGATCAGCATCATTATCTTCTGTATTATTATTTAAATTATCACTGTCTGTTTTAACGCTTGCCTTTATGGTGGCATACAGTCCCTGGTATTTGCATTCCAGTACTTTGGTCTCGGCATTTTTAGCGATATTCAGCACGGCATAGGCACTTCCCTGGAATTCAGCTTCCAGAGAGTAGATGTTTCCAAATTTTGCAGTTAAGCTTCCACCACATTCCACACCAAATTTAATTTCCACTGATGGGGTTATATCATTCTCCATAAATCCGTCTACGGTATGATATTTCGTAGCTGTAGCTTCTATTTTAAATGCTCCGGAAACAAACAGATCCAGATAATAATCTATATCAAGCTGGATTTTATATTCATCTCCACCACCAAAAAAGTCAACAATTTTATTCCAGAAATCATCTGAAGATCCCACAGTATCAGCCACTGCTGTAATTCCCTGTATAGCCTGTCCTACATAAGGAATTTTGGTGGCTACAAAAAGAAGATCCAGGCTTCCCTTTATTTCAATAAGCGGATCTGCCTTAAATTTTACTTCATATAAAGTGCCAATTTCGCCCCCTTCTTTCTCACTTGCCACATAGCTCCATTTAACGGCTCCGGCAAAAGCAGGCTGACTGATCTCTACTTTGAACGGAATCTTGCTTACTTTCTTATTTTTACCGCCAAGATACGCATTACGTTGTTTATTTCTTTTTTTTACCTGTTCAGGCCGTTTATTTTTGTTTTCGGCGATGGCTTCATCTGCTTCTTTGTTAAAGGTTAATAAACTGATGGTATTAATAACCCACATCGCACTGTCGATAATATTAAAAACGGGATGTTCGCCGGAAAATGTAATGGCTTCCTGTTTAATGTCGTTGTATCCCCATTCCAGGGCGACTTCAAACTGGCTGTAGCTCAAGCGTCCTTCGCTTACTTCCTGTTTTTTGTTTTTATAGTTTTCATCCCGTGCATCACTTTGTGCTTTTCGGATTTTCTTATTGTTTTTCTTGTTAAAAAAGCCTCCTTTTCCCAGATATTTTCTCTGGGTGTAAGATTTAGTCTGTCCGGTGAAAAAAGGGTTTTCTGCAGCCAGTTTAAAGCCTACCTCATAATAGACAGCAGGATATACTTCCACATTCAGCGGTTTGCTGATGGCGCAGGAATCGAACTGGACCGGATATACCTGTTTTTTGACTTTTTCCAGGCTCATCATATCAATAACTTCTTCACGGGAAGGTTTGGGATAAGCAACGGAGAAACTGATATCATTTCGTCCGATAGCTAAACCTTTGTATTTGACCGGATCTTTTACAGTGACTGCCTTTTTCTCATGCCATTGTTCCGGTTTGTCCTCGAACATACAGTCATCTGTTTTCAGATCGGTAATGGTAATCTTAACAGGCTTTTCTTTTTCGTCAGAAACAATTCTGTAATGGAGCTCGTTTTTATATTTGTCTTTAAGGCGCTGAAACAGCGTGGATTTCTTCGAGTTGTATTCCCCGGTGATTTCAGTGTACTGGCACGGATGAAAGAAAGCTATATCAGTTTCTACCTGACTCAGAATAACAACCTGATTGGAATTGGAATCATTGACCTTTACTTCCTCTACTGCATTTTTATCAATTTTTAAAATACAGTCCTGAAGGATTTTTTTCTTTCCGGGAATGCGGTCATGATAGATAACAGGATAGATTTCCAGATAATCTCCGCCCATAGTTTGCCATAAAGGATCTATAAATACTGCAAATTTTGACTTTTGCACATTAGGTTTTCCTTTGGCATCACCATCGTATTTATTACCATCTTCTTCTACGAGGTACCCTCTTTTAGCAGTAGAAGGAACTGTTTTTTCCTGATGTACGGAGACAGGTCTTTCAAAAAATTCTTTCTGTTTTGAGATGTCTTCTTTTGTTCTTTCTTCGGTCTCGTTATTGAGATATTCTGTCGCAAAAAGTTTATCATCAGCATCAGTAATCCCTAAAGTTACCAGTCTGATGACCTGATCTTTATCTTTGAGCTGAACCTTTATATTGTTTCCGTATAAAGCATCCGTATAAATATTCAGATAAACGGATGAACCGAATTTTAAAGTTTTTGAAATTTTGATGTTGTCTGCGTCGGTCCATTCTCCTGTAATAACTGAAGGTTGCAGACCTTTAGCATTAATAAGAATCCCGTGCGGATATTTCCCCTGAGGCGTTGTCCCTTCCCAAAAGGGTTCAAGATATACTGCGCCGCCGCCTTCCAAAAACTCTCCAAAGGAAAATTTAAAGCTGGATGTACCGGTTGACATAGCTTCATTAAAGCTTTCCGCAGTAAGTTCCGGGCGTCTGTCACCTACAAGCTGATGTACCCAGCGGACAGATTTGTAATCATCCTGAATAGCCTTCAGATCAGTCTCATATTGCTTATTGATCCCTTCAACGTTCTTATTGTGTGCACTACCGAGCTCAGCATATTTCTTCTTCCGTGCTGCTATTCCTTCTTCACGTTTTTTAAAGTTGGCATCATAGGTTTCTTTTTTTGTCTTACCGGCTTTGTAATCATTATAATTCTTAACAAGGAAATCATAGCTCTGCTGTTCCTCTTTTTCTAAGGAATCACTCTTTTTCGTATACTCTTTATTCTCTTTTTCCAGATCTTTTTTTTGCTTCTGGTCCAATACGTCTTTCCGGTCTTTGAATTCTTTGATGTAAATATTGAAGCTTTCAGCTTGTTTCAATTCCAGCCAGCCAATATCTTTGTGAAAAGTCTGTCCGGGTTTGGATTCAACATATATATGTAATGGGCTCTTCTTATCCATAGGACTTTATTTATTGATTGATAGGAATGTATTTTTTGGCACCGCCTTTTATATTCACAAAGGGGAGGAGCTCTGCTAAAACTTCGTCATCTGCATTCTTCACATTTTGTGCAGAAGCTTCGGCTGTCTGTCCGTGATTGATGATCTTGATACAGTCAGGTCCACCAATAGGACATGTTGCTTTGCTGTCTTCCAGTAAGGCTTTTCCACTGTTGTCCTGCAGTGTTATTTTATCATAGAAACCGCTCCATTGGGTCACCACGACCTGACAGGGATTATTATTCATTTTCGCACAGCTTCCGAAAGTATTTTTCTCGAAAGTTTTACCGATATCCATATGGGTAGCCATCAGTTTTTTGCTGCCGGCATTATCATTGATGTAGCGTTTACTTTGTGTCTTTACCTTAAGTTTATCCGGAGCTGTTCCGAAGTTACACATACAGGTAGCACCTTGACAGACTAAATGTTTTCCGCTCATTGTGTGTTCTTTTAGTGTTTTTTAAATTGACTGAGAATTTTTCTGCTCATAGGCTTGAAATTCAATAATATACTCTTCCCCTTTTTCAAAAGTGGAGAGAGTGCCGTTGACTGAAAATATTTCTCTGGTTTCCCTTTCAAATTTATACAGGAGATCGATTCTGCCTTTGGATGTGTTTTTATTGAACCCATCTTCTTCTTCAGTTCCTGTTATTTTGAGGGCTATTTTATTTCCTCTTGTATATTCTTTGTTTAATGAATATTCAATATTATATCCGGCATTCCGGGACAGACCTGAAAAATAGATCTGTAAAAAATCTTTTCTGAAAAAATGCGGATATCCTTTATAGACAGGGAGAAAGAAGAGTTTATAAAAAATATTTCTGCTAAACAGATCTTTCTTTAAGTCGATATCAGTATACGCCTGATCTAATTGTCCGAGTATGCGGTCCGTAGTTTCCGACTGATAATACTCTTTCAGCTCCGGAAGGCATTTAGTTTTCCAGCGTTGGGCAATATCTTCTTTATTCAGGAGCTTTTGAATGGAGCCATTACTGTTAGTAGCAATTTGCAGCGGATATAAAACCTGTTCTGCCTTTTCAAAAAGCTGTTCTATTATTTTATCGATTCCCTGATTGTTGACGTAAGTTTTTTCCTTATTCAGTTCGATATAGGAAGGAGTTCTCCTGACGTTGATTTTATAATGAATCTGCAGATTTTTAGGAAGGAATTTGATGATCACACCATAGTCTTTCTTACCGGATCCTGTTGGGATTTCCAATACTGTATTTTTCAACAGTCTGCTGTCCCTGATTTTGAATTTGTCTGAGGGAATATAAATGTATTCCACATACTTAGGCAGTGAAACATTCAATAGCTCTGAAATACTGCAATGCCTGTTATGAAAACCGACCAGTTCTTCTGCCGTCATACCATATTCATCACAGAGGGCTTCCAGATTAAGGATGCCTTCTGTTTTTAATTTGATGTATTCTTTTGTGGCAGAATCTTTCATGTTTAGTACGGTTCCCAAATTAAATTACTTTTTATACTTTCAAAAAGTACATCAATCCCAAACTTAGCCACTGCAAACCGATATAGATGTAAAAAATCATAGCAGAAGGCTCGGCCAGTTCGTGAAGTTTTTCAATCAGCTTGGTTTTAATGATATCATAAAAATTGGCATTTCCATTTTTCAAATCCAATTCGTCAAAACTCAGTTTTTTCAAACCATAACTTAAAATCCGTTTTAAAATCTTATTCTCCGAGCTATTTTTAAACTCATTCATCAGCTTGATTTTCATCAGTGCATAATCTGCGCTGGTTCTGACAACCGCCGGCTGTCCGCTTCTGAATTTGCTTAATATCTTATCGATAGCAGGAATCAAAAGTGTCTCCGAATGGTCCTTTACCAACCTGCTTATGATATTGGCCATGGCATATTTCGTAGAAAAAATACCTATCACAAACGGAGCTGCTATCATCAGTAAAAGAAAAATAGAACCCGAAACAGGCTTCACGGTCACGGCAGCCACGATGAACAGATAAGCACCACTATGTCCTAATGAACTTCCAAAACTGTTGGACAAAATATAAAGTCCCAGTATAAGCGTAATCACCGTTGAAAGAATTCCTATTCCATAAATTTTTAATAAGCTGAGGATAAAAACTGCGGACAGCTTTGAAAAATATTTTATTTGATTGGTGATTTTGTTCATTCTTATGTTTTAAAAACTAATTACTTGCTGCTCTTTTTTCTTTCCTCAAATGAAGCTTCTGTTACTTTTCGGCTATCAAAATCTGATTTGGATTCATAGCCTATTTTAAGATATTCCAACTTCTTTGTCGCTGTGTAGGTTAGCTCATAATATTGTAGTCTTCCATCTTTACATTCTGCTCCCGGTGCGCGGTAATCACCACCGAAAGTTTCAGTGGTTGTTCCTGAATCATTTACCCCATCGATATCATCATCCACATATCCGAATTTACCGGAATAGGGAAGGTCTGCACGGTAGGAATTGATTTCCTCCACCTTCATTCCTGCCTGTACCGGGAAGCCATTAAGGTCTACTGCACCCTGATAAACTTTGAAAGGGTAGATGTAACTTTCCTTTAGCAGTTTTTGAAATGTTTCTTTAATTGTTTTTTGAGAAAGGTCATCAGAATATACAGGTGACTTCAGCATATCTTCCGTGGATTTTTTTTCTTTTTCAATATATTCTTTTGGATGAGGAACCCATCCTCTGGCATGATTGAGCATCTGTTCTTTTGCTTCAGGGCTATCCAGGTTCAGAAAGAAAATGTAAACCCAGGCTACAGTACCGTCTCCGTTCTCAAAATTGTCAACTGCAATGCCCAGTTTATCCCATACATAAGTTCCCTTATCTTTTTCCATATAAGCCATAAACGTTCGGTCCGGTTTTCCCAATACCTTTATCCAGTCTTCAACAGGAGTTCCTAATTGTAATTCACTTCCTTTATAAGACATACCACAAGAATCTACTTTTACAAGAGCTTGGGATACATCAACAGATTCTTTTTTCATATTTTGACATTGAAAATTTAATATTGTAAATAACAATAGTGAAAAGATGGTCTTTATTTTATTTTTCATTTCTATTTATTACTCTTTATTATTTAGTTTTCTTATCGAAAAACTCCATAATTTCTTTTATTTTCTTAACACTTTTATCACTTATTTCCTGAACTTCATGTTCTGCATGTTCATATATGGTGGCATATTTTAGCTTGTCAATATCGGCTTTTTTCTGGCCTTTGACCCAACTATTGATTATAATATCACTCCACCTGGCGTTTGGAGAAGAGGGATGTACAAAATATTTGCTGGCTACATAATCTGCTAAAGCAGTTCCGCTTATTCCATTTTTATATTGTGTTCCCACATCCTGTACTGCTATTTTTGCCAATTCGGCACTGATCTTATTCAGAGGATGGCTATAGCTGTCTTTTGCCAGTTGGGAGTGGGACGGGCAGTCTCCATAATTGGTATTCAGATGAGATTGGGCTTCCGGAATAATTTCATCAAAAGAACCCAATACGAGATTGAAAACAAGTTTTGGAAAAAAGGCCATAATCTTACCCGTGTATCCCATGCCTTTCTGAAGGGTTTCAGCTGATTTTGAGCCTAATTTCTCAAAAAAATCTCTGGACATCCATTCCTGCTTATCTGTTTTCTGATATTCTTTGGCCAGAAAATCCTGAAAAGTAAGGAATTGATTGAACCACGACAACCATGTTGCATATTCTATTCCTAAATAATTTGAGCTCTTCTGCGCCTTATCAGATTTTTGTGCTTTTGAAAGATCTTCAAGCACACTAATGATAAATTTCTCAGCCAGAGATCTCTGCCCCGGAATCCGTCTTTTGTATTCTTTAATTGTAGGGTCAAATAATAAATCACCCATTTTGGGACCTACACTCGCCATTGTATCATCGGTCAGGAATCTGCCACTTACCACCGGAATCTGGGTCGGTTGTTTTCCTTTGTAATAAGACACCCACGGATAAGCATCCACTCCAAGTCTTCTCA
Source organism: Chryseobacterium sp. JM1 (assembly GCF_000737715.1). Taxonomy (GTDB): domain Bacteria; phylum Bacteroidota; class Bacteroidia; order Flavobacteriales; family Weeksellaceae; genus Chryseobacterium. The sequence continues at coordinate 9,287 of NZ_JPRN01000003.1, forward strand.
ATGATACTTCTACAAAATTGGTATGGGAGAAGTAGTCTTCCAAAACGTGCAGAGCGGCTCCCAAATGCCTCAACCCCTGTGAAGATCCTCTTTTAGATACGGCAAGAACCAGCTGTTGCTTCATATAAGTAACCGAAGAAGGACGGTCTCCCGGAAAATCTTTCCAAAAGAAATAAGACATATTTTTAGCAGGATCTATTTTCCACGATTGATGGTTATCTCCCGAATAAAGCTTTTTTACACTGTTTGTTCCCTCGTAGGTGTAGGAGATCATATTCCCTTTGTCATCTTTAGCATCAGATTCATCTTGCAGTCCATAGGGGTTGTCAATATGTTCTTCCGGGCGGTAGAGCCCAAGAATATCTTTGTTAAGCGCACCATACTCAGTATTAAATTTTGCTTCCAGTGTTGTATAGTCATCTGCCGGGTTCTTTCCTCCTTCTTTTAAGGGATCAAAAGTAAATTCTTTAATCGCCAGAATCTTAATCAACTGCACCCAGCCCTCATGGGATAGCTGCATAGGAGTCAATTCTTTAATAACTTTGTTTTTCTGCGCTTTGATGGCTGCATTGGTTCCTCTCACCGTAATTTTTACAATAACCTGCGAGAAATCCCTGAGCCAGTTTCCATAATAAATTTTACGAACATCCTGCTCCGAGTAGATTCTGGACTGCGGATTGGCTAAAGCTTCAAACTCAATATCACCATGAGCGAAAGCTGCATTCTTATTGTGTTTACGGTTTCTTCCTGCTCCGTAATTTGAGATATCGTCTGTAGGATCTTCATCATACTGCCGGTCTTCTCCCACATATTCTGTTACTTTGGAGTGCAGGGTGGAAAAATCAATGATAAGATCACCTTTAAAAGTTGGAAGTTCTGCTTTGGCAAAATTCAGCTGAGATTCATGGAAAATATCAAACCGGAACAGAGAATAGGCAAATTTAGCGCCTTCATCAATTACATCTGTATCAGGAATTCCATTGGACGCTAATTCGGTTCGGAGAAGATTATCAATGTGATGGCCATATTCTTCAACCAGGGCTGCCATCAGTTCTGCTCTCTTGTCGTTGTCTTTTGCGGCTTCTTCAACAAACTTTTGATTAACAATAATTTTTTTTCTTTTGTTGCTGTAGCCGGCAGGGCCGCCTCTTCTTCCTACCAAACCTTTGGAAACAATAATTTCCGGAGCTTTGATTTTGTTATCGCTTAAATCTCTGTAAAGTTTGCTTAATGCTTCTGCTTCGATTTCGTAGCCAAAGATCTGGGTCATAAAAAGCATGAAAGTGATCTCCCCAAGTTCCTTGGCAAGACTCATCAGCTGATCATGGGCATAGGTGCTTTCAAGTTTATATTCACTTTCCTGAACATCCATGGGAGGCGGAACGAATTTTTCCGGTTCTCCGTAAATAACGCCGCCTTCTTTTCCTATCTGTATAACTTTGCTGCCTGAGTTTTCAATCTCATCCTTGGAATATCTTTTATAATTTCCTCCAACAACTTTGGTGATATTCCCTTTTACAATCCTTGTTCTGCTCATAGTGTAATGATTTAATAATTATTACTTTTCTCTGAGCTGTTATTCTTCACTATTTTATCGGAATGCTGTTCGTTGGTTCCGGCACTCTGCGTTACAATTTTCCCTTCACTTACTTCATTTCTTTCTTTCTTCGTTTCACTGTGCACATCTCCATCTATAATTTCCGTCAGTTTTCCGGTGATCATCATACTTGCATCCCCAATTACAGAGGTTATTTTCATAGCACCCACACTTTGGGTGTCATTCATCGTCACGGATTCTGATTTGTTCATACCGACTATATTGCTTTGGTCGGCGCCTACAGTGGTACTCATATTCTGACCTACACTGATCATCAGATTTTCTCCGGCGATGAAAGTCATATTTTTCGGTGCAGTTACCGTAATATTGCCTTTGCCATCCATAAGATAGGAATTGCCGCTTGGATCCTCGATAAAGATGCTGCCTTCCGTATCATTGAAGATCACTTTATTTCCGCTCCGGGTCTGAATAGATTTAACATGATTGTCGATCCCGCCGCCTAAGCCTACTTTACCATGAAACATTCCTCCCATAGCGAAAGGAAAATCAGGGTGGTGGTATTCAAAACCTACCATAACCTGGTCACCCACTTCGGGAACAGCTACAAATCCTCTGTTTTGAGTAATTTGATCTGTACCTCCGGCATCGGGACTCATCATTCGGATGAAATGGGTGGTATTATTTTGCTGCCAATCAAACTGTACCTGTATACGCCCCTGATTCAGCGGGTCTGTATTTGAAATTACGGTTGCAATCTGAGGTTCGGCATTTGGTATTTTAAATTCATGACGAGGCATAAAACCTGTTCCTTCCGCTATAGCTTCAAATGAACCTGTGTAATAACCTCTTGCATCCACTTCATGAATCGTTTCTGTGATCATTAATTTGGTGAAGTGTGAAGTCTCGTTGGTATCCGGCTTTCTCATTTGAATATCCGCAGTACATCCCGGGTATAAAAAGGGAACCGTAGTATCACCGGAAACGGTAAATACTTCTACAGCGGCATTGCCGGCTGCACCTTTCTGAGACTGGTCTACGTCAATAGAAATGTTGGCATTGATAGGAACGGGAGTTAAAGACTGGCTGGTAAAGATACCGTCGTTTAACTGGTAAGCTTTCGAAGCAAGTTCGCCGAGATGCTTGACACTTGCTGAAGTACTTAACATCTTAGCGTGGCTGCTGCTGTCATATCCGAAAAACTGAGGCTTGGTGTGTACTGCATTCATCTCAACCTGTACGTTCGTTACATTACTTCCGTAAACGAGAGGTATAGGTTGCTCAGCGGGAGGTAAGCTTCCAAAATGGAGAACATATCCATCGTAATAGAACTGTTCTCCATAGGATTCAGCTATTCGTGCCAGATAGTTATAATGGGTTTCATTATACTGGGCGCTGTAGTTGATATAGCTTTTATTCTGGCTGTTTACTTTAAAATCAAATTTGCCGGAACCCAGTGTTTCTTTGATGACACGTTCAGCAATAATCCCCGTATTAACAGACTGGCTTCCCCCAAAACTCTGTGTATGGGGTGCAGCATCCATTAAGATGGTAGGACTTTTACCTTTTAAAATAATATTTCCAAGGCTCATTTTGTCCTGGCTGAAAGCTACTGTTGTAATAAGGCCTACAAAGCTTCGTTCCGGACTTTCATTTTCCGAATCTTTATACCTGAATGTTACGGTCAGACGCTGGCCTAAGAATTTTTGACTATCTAAAAGGTTGTGATTCTGAGCTTTGCCTAAAGAATCATGAGCCAGAGTCAGTTCAAATTCATGGTGTTTTTTTGCACTCTGCTGTAACCGGAAGTGCTTAAAATGCTTGATGATCTGGCCTTCTATCACAATATCCAAACGTACGACACGGTTGATGCCTGAAATATCGTTTTCTGAAATCTTCTCAGAGTTTGAAGTACTTTTTTTCATTGGTGTTATTTCAATAAATATAGAAATATTACAACCTCTGAGAAAATATTTGGGTATAAATTTGAAAAATTGTAGTAAAACTACGATGCTTTATTTAGGATTTGATATTTACAGACTCACTAATTACTGCTTAACAACAATCGCATCCTGACGTACCACTTCACGGTCATTTTCGTCACTTACAACCAAAGTATAAGGTGCTTTGGAAGGTGAATCGGTAAGATAATTCCTCCAGACCTGATAACTGTAACCTTCATTCACAAAGCTGAAATAGTAATTTCCTCCTGAACCGTCAGGAATCAATTCTCCGTCGCTGATGATCATACTTGGCTTTGACGTGATTTTGGCATTTGCTGCCCATGACTGGTAAAGGTATTTTCCGTTGGGTTGTTTATCAATTCTGATCTTGAACTTTTTCGTTTTGATGATCACTGTTTTGGGTACTTTCTGGAAAGGCTTTACCTCATTGGAAAGATGAACAGGTTGAGTGGTTATCGCTGGTTTTTCTGCTGCATAAGCTAAAGAAAACTGAGTAATGCAGAAGGCTCCTAATAAAATCGGTTTGATCATTGGATGGTGGGTTATTGGTTAAGTTTAAAACCCATCAAATATGAAGCCATTTGATGCTGAGTTCGTGGTTATAACCAGCAGCCCACTTTGGTTATCGTAAGATGGTTTCATTGATCCATGTATTCAGTTCCATGGTGTTTCTTAGGGTTTTCAGAAACCATGTATTGGCTTTGTAGTCTTCGATGTACTGAGGGAAATAGACGTTGAGGCCTTTTCTGAAATTAAAAAAGCTGAGGTGTATATTTTCTGCTAAAGACTCAAGACGTTGGTAAAGCCATATCTTATCCTCCGGCAGACCGGATGTATGATGCCTGATCAGCACTTCAATGACAGGGATGTCAATTCTTTCCGACTCTCTCAATATTTTATCCAGAGCATTGGTTAACACTTCATCGTTAAGGAAATTGATATGCTGCAGATTTTCATCATTGTTCTGAAAAAGATGTTCAAATTCATTGTCCTGAAGCAAATCGTGTGCACCATGCATGATTTCCGAGACAGAGCTGTAGTCATTATTATCTTTTACAATAAAAACAGCCGGGATGTCCATTTTCAGACGGGTATAAGCTTCAATTTTATGATGGCCGTCCAGTACAAAAGCACAGCTCAGCATCGGATCCAGATGATAGAGGCTGTAAAATATAACCGGTTTCGGGCGGCCTCCTTTTCTGATCAGATCGATGTAGTATTCCGTTCTTTCAGGATCAATGCTTTTACTTTCCAGAGTATACAGATAGTTAAAATCATCAAAAGGGTAGAACCAGCCAGAAAATTTTCGGTCATTGGTATTCTCATCAGCAGCTGAAGTTCTGCTCATATAAAAATTGGAATTGTCAGCTGGAATTTTACCCAGATTGACCTGATAGGTACCATTTTCAAAAAGTTTAAGAAAATCTTCAATACCCGTCATGATTTCAGCTTCTGTTCCATCAACAAGTGCCTGATTAAGACCATCAGCAAAGGTTATCTTTTCCTTTTCAGAAAGTTCAGACACCGCATAGTATTCACCCACACTTCCACGGGAGTCCGGCCAGTTGACGGCCACAGGACGTCGTATGATTAAGCAGCTGGCAAAGCCATCGTACAGAGCCTTGATAATGCCCTGTCCGTGAGTGATGAGTATTTCCATGGAATGAATTAAGAAACGGCGGTGTAGCTGGCAAAAGCTTCTTCCAGGCTGTTGAATCGGCCTTTAAATTCATCAATCGGGCAGTCCTGAAGAATGTTTCCCTTATGAATCAGAATAACGCGGGAGCAGAGTGCTTCCACTTCCTGCATGATGTGCGTAGACAGAAGAACCGTCTTTTGCTGACCAATCTCTTTCACAACATTTCTGATCTCAATGATCTGGTTCGGATCCAGTCCGTTGGTAGGTTCGTCCAGAATTAAGAGGTCAGGTTGATGAATGATGGCCTGTGCAAGACCAACTCTTTGTTTGTATCCTTTCGACAGTTGACCGATTTTTTTTGATTTTTCAGGCGTGATTCCCACCAGTTCAATCACTTCATCTACTCTGGCTGCGGATATTTTATGAATGTTGGCCACAAACTGAAGATATTCTCTGACGTACATTTCCAGATACAGTGGATTGTTTTCGGGAAGGAAGCCTATTTTCTTCTTGCTTTCAATCTCGTGTTCAGAAATATTCATTCCGTTAAAGATGATTTCGCCCTGATCAATTTTCAGTGCCCCGACAATGGATTTCATCAGCGTGGACTTCCCGGCTCCGTTTGGACCCAGAAGACCGATGATCTCATTTTGATCAATAGAAATATTGATATTGTCTAGTGCAGTCTGTTCTCCAAACTTTTTGGTTAAATTGATTATCTGAAGCGGCATAATTCTTAATGTCTTTCTGCAAAAGTAAAAATAAAAAACTCATTCGGATGAATGAGTTCAGTAATATTGAAAAAAATACGTTTATTTCTTTGATTTTTTGTTCTTGCTGTTGCCATTTGAAGACGGAGCAGCAGTAGATGCCTGATTGGAACCTGTCTTTGTACCATTGATGGTGCCAGGCTTCTCGTACATGGCAGATTTTCCATTGACTCTTCCGAATACTTTTTCCACCTGTTTTTTATTTAAAAACTGGGATTTTCCAACGTATTTACGGTTTTTATTGATATACTGGATAAACTGAACGGTCGGCTGGCCATAGTTTTTTTCGTAATGCAGTTCAATGATGTCATTGGGAAGTTCCAGGATAATGTTTTCGTCCGGAGTAGTGATAAAGCCATCCATGATCAGTTTATAAAGACCGGATACGTCACCGTCAAGGTTCTGGAATGAAAAAGATCTGATGGTGTTCAGGTTACTGGTGTTGAGATCCTGATAGTTGATGGTAAATTTATCCTCTTTTTTATATAAACCTACGGAATTATCTTTGCCAATTTCCACCAGGCTTTCGTTTTTCAACACTTTGATCTGTGAGAAAACTGAAACGCCGAACATACATGTAATGAGTAGAATTATTTTTCTCATGTGGAGGGATTTTAATGTTTTATAAATTGGTGGATTAAAACTAATAATAAAAATGCTAAAAACATTTATTTCTTAAGCAAAAGTAATACTTTTTTTTAATATCATGGTGTGATCTCTTTTCCATATTATGCATGTCATAAAGGTGTTTTTGTTCAGATATAAATATAAAATTTAAGGTAATGGATATGATTTACAAGAATAATATTAAATGTTTTGTAATTGATTTATTGTATTGGAATAAATCAAATTATATGGGTTTAAAATCAATTTGAGAAAGAGAAATACCCCATATTGTCCTGATAATGAATACGGAATAAGTCTTTGGATATTTGACGGAGCAGAAAATATTTTTTATACGGCTACGAAATAGAATGAAATTACCATTATTTTTGTTTCATCATTAATATTCATTCACCATGATCGATATCGCAGAATTTAAAGAAAACTTAGGATTAAAAGAAATCCCCGTTGAACTCGAAAAACTGATCTACTTCCAAAACCATATATCTTCCGGAGAGTATTACAGCCAGGGTTTTGGTGTTACCATCGATGATAAATCCGGTCTGAAAAGCTGGAGCGAAGATGAACATTTTTTAGCCCGCCTATTTCCTGTTGCCCAGGCGAATGGCTCCGGTTCATTTTATACGATTTGGAACGACGGAACAGATAAGGCTTTAAACCAAATGCCCGTTGTGGTTTTTGGAGATGAAGGCGGTGTGCATATTGTTGCCGAAAATATCCTGCAACTGCTTCATTTGCTGACTTACGATACCGAAATAACCGTTGATTTTGACAGTGCTTATTTTTACAGGGATGAAGATGATGATGAGGAAAGCGAAGACCTCAGTGAATACCTGAAATGGATGGCTGGAGATTACGGTTTAGCTCAGATTGAAGAACCGGATGAGCTGATCAAAGCTGCTCAGGAGAAGTACAAAGAACAATTTGAACAATGGTTCGGGAAATATTTTGAATACTAATGAATGATCTAATGTCCGTAGCTGACCACTCTTGAAATTTTCCAGCCACCGGATGTTTTTTTCCAGACGTGAACAAATTTGAATGTTCCGCAGTTGATCAGGGAGCCATTTTCCAGACGGCAAAACTGATGAATTCCGGTTTGTACAGCTCCGTAATCTTTAATAGGATAGACTTCAACAGACCCAGGAACTAAAACTCTTCGGGTATAGCTGTAATTTTTTGCCACTCTGCTGAAATTGTCAACGGTTTCCTGATAATTGGCCAGACCTCCCACGTCATGAAAAAATTCAAGATCTTCAGTGAAAAATGTCTTCAGTTGATCGATATTTCCGGAGTTCGCAGCACCAAAAAGGAGGCTGTCTTTTTTTTTAATGGTATCGTAGAGCTCCTTTGAAACTGGAGTATAGGCTTTTGACTGAGAGAAAAACGCTGTCCAGACCGAACAGCAAAGGCATATTGAAAAGAGTTTAACCAAGAGTATTTTCTTCATGGGATTAGGTTTTATGATTAATTTTGGAAATCCGCTCGTATGGTTTCCTCCATCTGATCAAAGATAACCAATTAAGAATCGATGGTTGAAAAAAGATAAGATTGCAGAGTTTTCGCTGAAAAACATTACGGCTCCATTGGTATTGATGGGGTATAATTTGTACTTTTATCCTGATTATAATTTTTGAATATGACTATTCTACATCAGGATCAGAATTTTACGATCCGTCAGTTTTTACCGGAAGAACAAAACCTTTTTTGTGATCTTTTTGAAGATGAAGAGGTGACCCGGTATCTTCCTTATCGTTCACCTGAGCAGTACGCGGAAATGTTTGATATAGCATTGGAAGACTATACCAAAGGCCCGTTTGGACGTTTTGGAATCTTCGGTTCTGAGGACCATGATTTTATCGGAATGTGCCTGGTGAGAAACTTTGCAGATGTCTCCGGACAGATTGAAATTGGATATACGTTAGGAAAAAAATACTGGGGAAAAGGTATCGCAACGGAAGTGAGCTGTGCTTTAGTCAAATATTCTCTTTTAAATACTGAAGGAGGCGATATCGTAGCCGTGACTGATCTGGACAATATAGGTTCACAAAAAGTATTGGAAAAAGCGGGTTTCAGCCGCATAGATAATCTGAAAAGGCCGGATGGTGAACTGGCTTACTACGTCATTCAGCGCAATTAAGTTCATGAAATCTCTTACTGATTAACAGAACCCTTAGAAATAGCAGTTATAAAAGCATCAAATTCATTTTTATAGCTTCTGCCAACGGGAATATGATACGTGCCGAGGACAATTTCATTCGTGTTAAAAGCAGTAACGAACTGAGTGTTGATCATAAATGAACGGTGAATTCTTACCAGTCCCTTTCCCGATAAAACAGATTCCATATCGGTCATTGTAGCCTTTGAAATAATATTTTCACTGTTCACCAGAACCGTTTTAATATCATTGCCCTGACTTTCAAAATAGACAATATCACGAATGGGGACTTTCCGGGTCATGCCATCGGTTTTAAGCATGATGAAATCTTCCTGAGTATCAGTTTTGTGCCTTAAAACCCGTTCCACCGATTTAAAGAAACGTTCAAAAGTAATGGGTTTCAAAAGATAATCCACGGCTTCCAGTTCGAAACCTTCAATAGCAAAATCCCGGTAAGCCGTCGTGAAAATAGTAGGCGGCTTCTGAGACAGCGATCTCAAAAAATCAATTCCGGTTAAATGAGGCATTTGAATATCCAGAAACATAAGGCCTACAGATTTGGTCTGCAGAAGTTGATAGGCATCCATGGCATTTTCAGCTGTTCCCACCAGTTTTAAATGGTCGATCCTGGAAATGTGTTTCTCCAGCAATGTGGCTGCCAGAGGTTCGTCGTCTACAATAATACAGTTGATCATAAGGCTGCCGGTGTTTTTATTTCTACTTTAAAAATATGATTTTCTCTCGAAACATTGAATACAAAATGATCCGGATAATGAAGGCTGAGCTGTTTTTCAATATTTTTCAGCCCGATTCCTTCTGGATCACTGGTTTCATCGTCTCCGCAGGTGTTTTCAATTTTAAAGATTAGATACGATTCATCTGAGGAGATATCAATTTTAATCTCCGTCTGATCCTTACTTTTTCCTGCCCCATGTTTAAAAGCATTTTCAACCAATGTCAGATACAAAAGCGGAGGAATTGTGGCTGCAGAATTGAGATTGATTTCTTTACTGATCTTCAGCCTTTCTTGATTGTATCTGAGACTTTCCAGCACGATATAATGATCAATAACAGCGAGCTCTTCAGATACAGAGATTTCATTTTTAGGACCTTTGTACAGGATATAATCCAGAATGTCCGAAAGTCTGCTGATCGATTCCGAAGTTTTCTCCGAATTGATGAGTGACAGCGCATAAATATTGTTCAGAGTATTAAATAGAAAGTGTGGATTCAGCTGGGATTTCAGTGATTTTAATTCGAGTTCTGCCTTTTCTTTCAGCAGCTGTGTAGTGTTTTCTTTTTCATCTCTGTATCGGATCATAAACATCACCGAAATAAAAATAAAGGCCGCGCTAATGAGGGAAAAAGTATAATGCGTCAGAAGATACCTGATATCCGTGAAAATGCTGTAGAAACTGTCCTGAGGTTCATCAATGAAAAAAGGTTCTGCCCCATAGACAATAAAGATCCTGTTCATCACCGAAATAAGGTATAAACTGAGAATCAGATACAGAAAAAAGGTAACGTATTTTTTCCGGTCAAAAAAGTTTCTGATCAGAACGTAATAGATGAAATTGGCTCCGGCGATCTGAAATATCCAGTGGCAGAAATTGTAAATAAGAGTTGTTGAAGACATACTGCCGTCATATTCTCCGTAATCTCTCACAGTTCCGAATAAGAATAAAGCCGTCCAAAAGAACAGCTGAAAATAGACATTCTGCCTTAGGTGATGTTGCTGTCCGAATTTCATAGCCTTCAAAAATATAAAATCCAGCGCTACAAGTGCTGATTATTTGATAAAATGAGTAGAATTGATGACGGAAAGTTGTAATTGCAGTTCAGACGGCAAATCGTACAGTTGGCATCCGGATCAGTGTTTTCTGTCATTATTGGTTAAAAATGGTAGTGTGGTTGACAATATTTGCAGAAAAAAATAATGCCTGCAGACCTTCACTCCTCCGAAAGACTTTACGGACTGGATCACTTACGAGCTTTAGCTATTGTATTGGTTTTAATGTATCACTACCGCGCATTTCAACATCCTGTCTGGATTGATACGATAGGCAGATTCGGATGGACCGGAGTGGACTTATTCTTTGTGCTGAGTGGTTTTTTAATTTCAGGACAGTTGTTTAAAGAAATTGAAAAGAGTGGTGGGATCAGTTTAAAAACCTTCTTCACCAAGCGGTTTTTCAGAATTATTCCGCCTTATGCTTTTACGCTTTTCCTGTATTTTACATTTCCTTTTTTCAGGGAACGGGAGTCGCTGGGTTCATTATGGAAATTTATCACATTTACCCAAAATTATGGGTTGGATGTAATTAATAAAGGAACGTTTTCGCATGCATGGTCCTTATGTATTGAAGAGCAGTTCTATCTTTTTCTTCCCTTGCTGCTTCTGACAGCGATAAAGACAAAAGTTTTCCGATATACAGCTATTTTTGCAGGTGCACTCATTATCTTTTCCTTAACAGCCAGATGGTTCATTTGGGAAAATTCTATCGTTCCTATTTTGGACACTGATAATTTTTGGAAGATATGGTATATGAAAATTTATTATCCGACCCACACGCGTCTGGATGGTCTTGCCGTTGGAGTGATAATCGGTTTTTTGATGCAGTATTGTGATCGTTTTAAAAATTTAGTTCATAACAACGGGAACAGACTTTTTATTTTTGGAATTATCCTGATCGGGTTGGCATTCTGGATTTGCAATGATCAGGTTTCTAAGGAGGCTTCTGTCTTCGGATTTGCGTTGGTAGCACTCAGCTATGGAATTATTTTAATGTCAGCCATTTCCAAATCTTCTTTTATATTCAAAACTAAATCGTACATCACAGCAGAATTGGCGGGATTGTCTTATGCCATCTATCTTTCCCATAAAGGTATTATTCATATGATTCAGTATGCGCTTGAAAAATTAGGGTTGGAAACCTCTGACAATGTCAGTCTTCTCATCTGTCTGGCAGGATGCATCGCCGGAGGACTTTTGTATAGATTTGCCATTGAAAAGCCGTCATCAAAGCTTAAGCGTGTATGTCTGAATAAGGAAGGTGAAAAACAAAGCAAGGAGATTTAAGAATTAAGAATCAAGATGCTAGACATCAGATTTCAGACATCAGACTATGATTCATTAACTTAATTACTATAAACCAGCAACTAATAACTAGCAACCAGAAACTAGCAACTAGCAAAGCTACCCAACTCCAAAACTCTAAACTCTCCAATGCTCAAACTCGAAAGCCGAACCTCAGATTATCTAGGCAAAGCATTTCTAATGTTCTCAATATCCTTCTGGAAAACATCAAGGTCTTTTTCCAAGATTATTTCTTGGGTTCCCTTTTTTTGTATGACCAGTTCATCATACTTTTTTTTAAATAGGGAAGTAAGTGGTCTGTCCTTAAAAGCGAGTTCCTTTTCTCTGATGCTGAAATGATAGTCGGAAAATGGATAGTCAATTTTACCAATCTTTACACCATTTCCTGAAATCTCACACTTGTTTTTGAGGTAAGTCACGATCAGCAGAAACGGCATGATAACAAACCCGAATACGCTGAACAGACCAATACGATAGGTTGGAGTTTTCTGTAAAATAATGCCTTCGATTAAATTATACAGTGATCCGATCATAATGAACGGAGAAAGAACTGCATAAAAGATCAGGACCTTTTTTGCCAAACATATTTTTAAACTCATCTCAAATCAATTTAAATTATTCCTGTTGATCATAGTTGCAGCGTTGGAATAAACAATCGTAAGCCTGCAATTTGTTCATCCTTAATGCAATGGGAAAATAGGATATATTTTTTACCTCCACAAGTAAGGAACTGATCAACCTTTTACATCGGGAAACAGAAGAATTTTTACAAATTATGCTACAAAGAATAAATATTTTTCTTAAATTGAATCAGACAACAGAGATTACATCGGCAATAGGAGAGGTCCTTCCCAGTCAAAGACCCTTTCCATCCACGAAAGATGCCCGTTTTTCTGATCTCTTAAAACTAAAATAATGCAGCATCCAAAAATATCATTACTTCTCATTTTATTTTCTTCTGTCGCTTTTTCCCAGACCTATAAAACCTCTTTAACAGCTTTACCGGGGAAAGAATTCCCGAAAATAGATGCACAGAGAAAAGCAGAATTTCAGGTGTATTTTCCGGATGCTAAATCTGTAACTTTAGAGGGTGGTGACGGAATGCAAAGTATACAGTCATCAGTTTCAAAAGGGAAAAACGGCTTTTGGAATGTTTCCACTTCGGTTATGGACATCGGATTTCATTATTATTGGTTTAATGTGGATGGACAGCGCACAAATGACCCGAATACGCAACTGTATTTTGGATACGGCCAGCCAACCAGCGGAATTGAAGTGCCTTCCGGAGAAGATTTTTTCTTTGAGAAAAATGTAAAGCACGGAAAAATCGTTAATGACAGTTTACATTCGAAAATTACACAGGGCAACAGGAATTTTAAAGTATATCTTCCTGCCGGCTACGGGTCTAAGAAATTACCCGTTTTATACCTGTATCACGGAACCGGCGAAGATATTTCGGGATGGGAAAAACAAGGTTATATCATAAACATTCTGGACAATCTTTTTGCGGAGAAAAAGGCGCAGGAAATGATCGTGGTGATGGATTATGGAGTGGCACTGAATCCGGAACAGGAAAAAATGCCTGATGATTTTCCCAGAACGGTTCTTTCTTCCAAAAACTTAGACAAAATCGTTGTCGGGGAACTGATTCCATACATCGAAAAAAAATACAAAACGAATGCTCAAAAAGCAATCGCCGGGCTCTCCCGCGGAAGTTATCAGGCTATGCTGATCGGAAGCAGTCATCCGGAAATGTTTTCTGCGATTGGGGTGTTCAGTCCGGTTATTTATGAAGGGACAGAGAGTGAACCTTTCAAAGAACTTCCTATTGGTAATGTGTTGAAGTCCAGGAAAAAACCTTATTTCTTTATCGGAATCGGGGAGAAGGAAGATAAGCGGTTTTTTCAGTTTAATAAGGAACTGACCACTTTTTTAAATAAGAATAAGTATCCCTATTCCTTTTATGAATCTCCCGAAACCTATCATGAATGGCTCACATGGAGAAGATCCCTGTATCAGTTTACCCAAAAGATTTTTAAGTAAAAAACAAAATACTTAAGATTAATCTGTATACGGCCGGATTGAACTTCCCGTACTCGAAAAATTTATTATATTTTTGATTAGAGTTTTATCAGACCTCTATTTTTTTTAATTGTTAAGCACAATCAAACGTGCACAGCAAACCACAATATTATGAAGAGAAGGTATCTCACTTATATTTTACTTTTTGGATTTCCCTTGTTTGGATGCCAGAATAAAGTGAACGGACAATCCACTTACCAGCAGGAATGGATGGCATTGAAACAGCAAAATGAAGCATTAGCCTTTGATGCCGATATACACCTGTCTGATGCTGAAACCGCATTGGATAAAAAATTATTTCAGCTGAGAAAACAGCTTCTTACCGATACAAATAAACAGAAGAGATCTTTGTTTAACAGTTCCTTTGAGGAGCTAAAGCCATTGATAGAAGGCAGTACATTATTCGAAATCTTCCAGTCAATGCCCAAAGGAGGTCTGCTGCATACGCACAGCGGAGGGTTCACCGATGTGAAATGGGTGATTGCAACGGCCAGAAAGTATAAAGAAGCGTATGTGTATGATCAGGCGGATAATGACCAGTTTATCTTCGGTCAATTAGGTTTTTTTGAGGGGAAAGTTCCGGAAGGATTTGTGAGTCTTCATAAAAAACTGACTTCAGATCCTGATTTTGAAAAGAAACTGGCGGAACTCCTTATCCTGAAGCGGGATCAGCTATGTACGTATACCGATTACTGGATTGAATTTGAGAAACGTTTTAAACGGATCAGCCTGCTGCTCCCTTACCGTCCTTTTTTCAGGGAATACTATAAAAAAGGCTTTATGGATTTGGTGCAAAACAATGTCCAGCACGTAGAAATCAGGTATATTTTTGAAGAGCTTTATGATTTTCAGAAAGGAAAATACCCGCTGAAAACTTCTACTACGGATTTACAGGATATCGTTAAAGAAATACAGAAAGTACATCCGGAGTTCAGTTTAAAATTAATTTATTCAAGTTTTAAATTTTTAGATCCGAAAAGCATTGAAAAACAGCTTGAGACAGCCTTTGAACTTAAAAAGGAATTTCCGGATATGATTTCCGGCTTTGACCTTGTGGCGGATGAAGCGGCTGGAAACAGTGTTTATTCTTTCAGAGAAAACTGGGTGAAACTGGATGAACTGAGTAAAAAGTATGGCGTTAAAATGCCTCTTTTCCTTCATGCAGGCGAAAGCAATTCGGTCTTTAATAAAAATATCCTGGATATGTCTGTATTGAACAACCCAAGGATTGGACATGGCTTAAACCTGATCTATTTTCCCAAAACGATGGAGTTGATTAAAAAGCAAAACAAACTGGTTGAGGTAAGCCCGATCAGTAACCAGGTTTTAGGATACGTAAGTGATATGAGAAATCATCCTGCAAGAGTGTTGCTAAGTAACGGAATCCAGTGCTCCATCAACAGCGATGACCCGAGTGTTTATGGATATGAAGGTCTTGGCTATGATTTCTGGATGGCATTTGTGTATTGGGAACTTGATGTAAAAGCGCTGAAAAAACTCGTTTTCAACTCAATCAACTATTCTTCGCTGAATGAAAGCGAAAAAAAGAAAGCACTGACGCATCTGACTCAACAATGGGGTGATTTTGTTCAAAAAACAAATCAGAAACTCAACTAATGCATCAAAATGTTCTCCTCTAAACTTTTAGAATAGGTACACTTATGGTAAATGACTATAAAAAGTACGACCTTTTTGGGAAGACTTTCATGCAAAAGGTGGCATTGACTTCACCCTTCCATTTTGATTTTCCTGTGAACGAACAGGCCTGTTTTCTCTATGTTTTACAGGGAGAATTTCAATACAAAGTTGATAGCGAGGAAATTAATTTCCCTGCCAGTTATTCTTTGTTTTTAAACTGCATCACTTCAGGAAAGCAGATCCATAATCCGGCCATTCAAGAAAACTGTGAAATTGTCATTGTGACATTCTATCCTGACATCCTGAAGAAAATTTATGACAGAGAATTACCCTTACTGCTGCAACCTCCGAAAAACAGGGTTTCTAACCAATCCAATGAAAAAATAAATAATGATTTTCTGATCCAGAAATATGTGGAAGGATTACTGTTTTATTTTGAAAACCCGTCTCTGGTCAATGAAGATATTCTTGTTTTGAAATTAAAGGAAATTATTCTGCTGCTGTCACAGACAAAAAATGCTGAAGCCGTGCAGCTGATATTATCACAGTTATTTTCTCCTGCGACGTATACTTTTAAGCAGATTATTGAAGCCAATTTGTTTTCGCAACTCACCATAGAAGAACTGGCCGAGCGAAATAACCTGAGTGTATCTTCTTTCAAAAGGGAATTCGCGAAACTTTATAATGACACCCCTGCGAGCTACATTAAAAATAAAAAACTGGAAAAAGCAGCAGAACTCCTTGTGGTTTCTGACCAGCGAATCACTGATATTGCGTTTGATTGCGGGTTCAATGATCTCGCAAATTTCACCAAAAGCTTTAGCGATAAATACAATACCAGTCCATCCAATTACCGCCAGGAAAACAGATAAAAAGAAGACAGTATAGGTTTTTCAAAGGCTATAAAAAAAGCAATCTTAAAGTTAATTTGAGATTGCTTTTTTTATGGACTAAAATGCCAAATAATTGAACGGAATCACAAAACCCTTTTCTTTTTTCTGTCGCAATTTTGCAATGTTCCCTTGAGCTGCTGTAATATGAGGGGAAAATAAAGGAATTAATATTTAAAAAATTATAAAAATGGGACTATCAGATTTAGGAATTTTCCATACGGTCATTGGCGTTGCTTCTATTGCAGGAGCATTAGTAGGTTTTACGAGATACGGGAAAATCAGTTTAAAGGAATCATCAGGGAAGATTTACTTTTACGGAACACTGATTACTTCAGTCACCGCATTGGGAATCTCAAAACACGGAGGCTTTAATGCGGGACATGTTTTTTCGGTATTTATCATTCTGTTAATAGCTGTTGCGTATTTCCTGTTTTCAAAAAAGGAGAGCAGCAAAAGAGCCCGTTATTTTGAGAATTTCCTCCTTTCCTTAAGCTTTTTTCTTTCGCTGGTACCAACAGTGAATGAAACTTTTACCCGTGTACCGGTTGGACATCCTTTAGCAAAAGATATCACAGATCCGATTATTGGTAAAACGCTTCTGTTTCTTTTCATCCTTTTTATCGGCGGGTCTGTTTATCAGTACTTCAGGCAAAAAAAGATTAATAAAGAGACTTCGGTTTATTTGGAAGGTTAGTGGAATTGAAATCCAATGCAGTTAATAAAATAAAAAGAGGCTGTCCCAAAAGTGAGGCAGCCTTTTATGTATCTCTAAAGATGAATCCTTAGTGAGTTATTTTTTAGGTTTCAAAGAGAAATTGTCTACATAAACGGCCTGATGTATACCATTCAACATTACTTTCAGACCCAAATGAGTGTCTTTTTGTAAAGTGATCTCAAATGTTTTTTTATCACCTGTTATCTTGGATGGCTTAGCTATTGAAACAAACGATTTTGCATCGGATGCATTGCTTATGGAGAAAAGTTCCAGGGTAGTTTCTCCTCCGTTATCTGAAACATCAAGAGTCAGTGTATAGGTTCCTCCCTTAATTTTTGGAGTGACTAAATACATATTTTCTCCCGGGTTGGTCATCGAATAAAATATGATTTTTTTATCACCGGCGTAGAGCATTGCTTTTCCCTGTTGAGCCGTCCAGCATTTGTTCATTTCTTTCCATGTATCAAAATTTTCTGTAATGGTGGATACGGTGGTACACTGTGCTTTTGCTGTTAGAAATCCTCCTAAAGTCACTATTCCTGCAAATACGATTCTTCTCATATATTGTTTACATATTATCAGGTAAAAATAGTCAAAAAAGGTCATATCGGAAAGTTATTTTTAATTAATCCAGATTAAAATAAACTAAGTTTGGGATAATAACATTGAGATGATAAAACTGAAAAAAGACAGATTGAAATTACTTTTTTCCTTGTGATAATGCTTAACATCCTGATAGACTGACAAGTATTTCTGATTGTTTCCTGTATATTCAATAGGGGCGGGCTTCAGCCCGCCTACAGGATATACCTGTTGCAAAAGGCTTTAGCCAAAACTTAGACGCCAGGATTTTCTTCGAACTCACGGTAAAATAAAGAAACCGATAAGAAGTGATCAGTTTCTTCACTCCCGAACCAATCCGTATTCCATGGCTAATTTGATAGCCGTGCTTAAATTAGTGGTTTTGAATTTTACAATCAGGTTTTTGCGGTGACTTTCCACTGTGTGCGGGCTTATAAACAGCTTATCGGCTATCTGAATGGTGGTAAGACCTAAAGATGCCTCCAGTAAAATTTCCTTTTCTCGGCGGGTTAATTTGGGGACTGCATTCAATCCTGAATTCGTTTTCATCTCTACAATTTTTTGGGTCTGATTGCACAGGAATTTCTCACCCTTAAGGATCGTTTGTATGCCCAAAATGATTTCCGTGACCAGAGCATTCTTCTGAATGTAGCCCATAGCGCCTTCTTCCAGGGTACTGTTGATGACGGCAAATTCATTATGCACACTCAGCATCATGATCTGGGTAGCCGGATGTTTTTTTAATATAGGTTTAATCAAATCTATACTGTTTCCATCGGCAAGGTTAATGTCCAGTAATAAAACATCTATAATCTGGTTTTCCAGTCCTGTAAGAAGTTCATTTGAAGAGGAGTAGCAGCCGACAATCGTAAAGTTCTCCTGTTGGGAGAGAATATTTTTTAAGCCTTCCAGCAATAATGGGTGATCATCGGTTATAGCAATTTTAATCATGGTTTGTTTTTATTTTGGAAATTTAATTTCAATATTGGTTCCTATATGGATCTGGGAATCGATCTGCAGAGTGCCTTTCAGGAACTCAACGCGTGAACGGATATTGTGAAATCCTGCGGAATGAGCGTGATTCAGGATCTTGATGTCAAAGCCTTCTCCATCATCTTCCACGATAATCACATAATCGGATTCATTTTCGATAAACTGAATAATGATCTGCTCTGCAGCGGCATGTTTGACTGCATTATTGACCAATTCCTGAACAATTCTGTAGACCAGCAACTGACTTTCCAATGGCAGCTGATTTGAATAATGTAGAAACTGGACATCTACATCCAGCGTCGGAGTCGCCATTCGGGAAACATATTCCATCAAAGTTTCCTGAAGGCCATACTTCAGTAACAGATCCGGCATCAGATTATGTGCAACACGGCGAAGTTCGTCTACTGCAATATCGATCTGCGCCATGGATCGCTCTATTTGCGGCTGATGTTGATCACTGGATTTATCTTTTAGTAAAAACAGATTCATTTTGGTTCCGGACAATAAACTTCCGAGGCCGTCGTGCAGATCCCGGGCTATTCTTCCTCTTTCCTGTTCCTGACCTTCAAGCATCAGCGTAAGATTGGATATTTTTGAGTCTTGTATCACCTTATCCATTTCAAGAAGATGTAATTTTTCTTTTTGCTTAATGCCTTTTGTCCTCTGAAAATAAGCATACAGCAGCAAAATGAGCAGTAAAGAAACAGAAGCAATCAACCCGATATAAAAGGTATTGATCTTCTCCTTATAATCCACCCGGGCTTTATACAGATCTACTTCCCGTTTTCTATTAGAAGATTCCAGCTGTGATAAACGGAGTTCCTGAGCTTTTTTACTGTTTTCTATTTCAGTTAATTCCAGTTTTCTAAACTGATTTTCTTTCGTTAATTCCAGATTTTCCAGTTTCTGAGCCTGTTGCAGACTGTGCCAGCTCATTTCCTTAAGACGCTGTTCCTGCTTTTCAGAGGCTAATTGCAGACGGAGCAACTGTTGCTTTTGCTTTTCCCTTTCATACTGGATTTCCAATCTTTTACCCAAGGCTGTATTTTTCTGATCATAAATCTGCTTAAAGGTTTCTATATATTTCTTTTGGTAAAATATGGCTTCTTTAAAATTGTTTTCATTTTGAAAAAGTTGGGAAAGATTTTCAAAAATAGAAAGCTTGACCTGCGGATCTTCAATATTGTTATACTCCGATTCTGCCAATGCCGTCATCAGATAGTTTTTCGCGTCTTCCTGATGACCATTCTGCAAAGCTAATTCTGCCAGAATACCGTTTGCGGACGCTGCATGGTCATGATTTCCTGTTGCGGTACCCTGAGTTTTAGCGAGATTGGCATAATACAGCACCTTGTCTCTGTAGGATTCAGGGAAATAATTTAAATACAGATTAGCCAGATTGATCGCTACAAAAGAAAGTGTGGAAGGAATAGGCATACGCGCCTTATTGGCTTTATAAGTCTCTATTGCTTTGAGATAATACGATTCTGCCAGGGTGATAAAAGCTTTATTATCGGTAGATTCATAGCGTTTTTCATACATATAGCCCATCGCCATATAAGAATCGAACAAATTCATGGGATCTTTCTGCTGTAAGGCAATTTCCAGGGATAGCTTACTGTATTTTTCCTGCAGCTGATATTCATTCCAGTCAGCATAAATACTGTTCAATTCCCGGTATACCGAGGCTTTTCTATTATTTAAACTTTCAGAATTGGGTGCTTTTTCATACAGCGAGAGGGCTTTTAAAAAATAGCGAACTGCTTCAGCTTCTTTATTATTGCGGGCACGGATCCACCCAATTCCATAGGCTACATAGCCTTTTGTTTCCTGATCTTTTGTTTTTGTTTCGTAGAACTGGGCGAGTCTGGATGCATTTTCATAGGCTTTAACATTGTCCAGCAGCCTGTAGTTGATTGCTGAAATAATGTATAAATAAGCCGCATATTTTCCATCCGGTTCCTTTTTAGCATAAGCAATATTTTCATTTAAAATGGCAATCGCTTTATCTTCCTGTTTATTGAAAAATAGAGCCTGTGCATATTTTCCGGTCATCATCATTCGCTGGGTACTTCCCGGTTTGTACTTTTTGTACAGCTGTTCCGGGCTGTTGGAAAGTTCCTGAGCTGATGCAGCATGACCCGCTAAGACAAGACATAGAAAGAGAATGGGGAAGCGTAAAAAGGAAAAAAAATTAATCAGCATTGTTCAGGATATAGAGAAGGCAAAGTTATTACTTTGCGGTTTCTCACGGGTTATATTTCATATTCAATTTAAACAAAATGACAGTGAATACCGTCATAGATGAGCCCCTTCATAGATAAAACCAAAACTCGTTATTCTTGTGCGTTTTTTCAATCCCTGTTTTCAGCTAATTTTAAGGATGAGACCGAACTGAACAAATTGGCTGAAAACAGGGATGTTTTATCATGATTTTTTTGCACAAATTTGCCTTTAGAATTTGTGAAGACAAATAGTATAATCAAAATGGAGATGAATAAATGTAATTTTGATTCAGAAGGTGTCCCATCGTCGGAAGCCTATCATCAATAAAGAGCAAAACAATGAAGAAAACAATTTTGATTTTTTTACCCTTACTAATGACGATTTCCTGTAAAGATAAAAAGCAGGAAACAAAAAATAAAACAGTGCCGCCTCAGGCACAGGTTCAGCTTAGTAAAGATTCAGCGGATCTGAAACAGAATCCGGTTGAAGAACCAACGGAAGCTATCAGTATTCTTCTCCCTAAAGAATACCGGGACTTTGGAAAAGACAATGAAGTCAACGGACTTGCAAAGGATTGGCTGGACTTATATCAAAAGGACGGAAAATTTTATTTGAGTAAAGCAGATTATACCATTTCAAGCGGATATTCTGAATGTTCAGGAGATTCTACGAAAATCATTCATTCTAAAAATAACAGTCTTTTACTCATAGGCCATTCACGATTGACATTGGGTGAAATAAAGACAGTGAAAATTACAAAAAATAAAATTTGGCCAACAGAAAAACTGAAATTCCGCTTTGGAAATGAAGAATATACATTGCGGGCAGAAGGAAAGGTACTGTCATCAGAAAAAGTACACACGGATGAAGGTGAGGAGCTCTATCAGAATGTAAAGGATTATAAGCTTTATCTGTCAGCCAATAATGCTCCGGAAACCTTGTTTTTACAGGAAGAATCATTCAATGATACTTTTGTTGAACTGCTTTTCATAGGAGATATTGACAAGGATGGAAAACCAGATTTTATTTTCGGGGCCAACAGAGATTATGAGGAAGAACGGGTGATTCTCTATCTTTCTTCTCAAGCGAAAAAAGGAAAACTCATTAAAAAAGCAGCAGAAATAGCCATTCAGTTTGATTGTTAAAACCATCGCAAGAGAAAACAGTAAAACAATGAGAAAGACCGTTTTTAATTTTTTGTTATTAGGAACAGTGATTTCCTGCCAGGAAAAAATACATAATTCAGAGAACAAAGAAAATCAATACATCAATGAAGCTCAGGCTGCCCGTAATGATTCAGTAAATGCTCAGTTTTCTTTTATGAACGTTCCTATGGAAGAATTACCGGTATCGGAAACCAACAGGTTTGAGACTTTTGACGAAGCGTACAGAAAAAAACATCCTTCAGAAAGAGTGTATGCTAAATTGTCCAATGAACAGGTAGAAAAGCTGGGTTTGCAGAAGTGGTTGAAATCCGGTAAAAACGTTACAGTAAATTACCAGCTGTCCTTTCCCGGAAACTTCAAAACTTTTGTATTGACTTATCTGGACAGGGACAGTGAACTTAAAACCCTTATGGTAACGTTTGATAGAAACTATAAAAAAATTGACGAACTGCTGGTTGCTTATGATGGAAGTCCCAGGTTTTCGAATTCGACCACAAGCTCGATTTCCAGTTCTAATATCTCGGTGCATAACGTTTATAGGGCATCGAGACGATCAGAAACCATAAACTCGTCATACCTCATCAGGGAAACCGGTAAATTTGAAAAGCGGAAAAAATAAACCATGAAAACAAATAAGATCTGTAAAACTCATCCATCCATTCCTCTTTTATTATTTTATTTCGAAACGGGTAAGGGCACAAATTAGCTGAAAGCAGGGATTTTATACGGTGATGCTTTTACAGATCTTTGTTTATAATTATTTCGGACCCAAAAACACAATGATGAAATTTTTCTATGGGTCCGGAAAAGATGATGCAGAACTATAATGAGAGGAGGTGAAATTCCCTGTCTAAACCATTTAAAAAATATGAAAAAATTATTTACATCAGCGGTTTTTGCCCTGATCATAAGCATTCACGCCAGTGCACAGGAGAAAATGTACTTTGATGAAAACTGGGAGAAAACCACTCAGAGCAAAATGGAGTATTACCGGGAAACAGAGCGTAAAGGAAAACTTACTTTAATCAGAGACTTTTATAAGAACGGAACACTTCAGATGGAAGGTCTTGTTTCTGATGCTACACCCGGAAATGAAGTCTATGAAGGCAAAATCACCTGGTACACTGCGGAAGGCAAAGTATTGAGTACAGGGACGTTCTCAGGAGGCAACCAGGTAGGACCGGCAAAGACTTTTGATCAGCAGGGAAGAGTGCAGGAGGATTTGGTTTATAAAGCAGACGGTACTTTTACAGGGACCATCTACAACTATAAAAACCCGGAAGAAATGTCTTATAACAATACTGTTACCACGTATGATACTCCAGACAGTTTCAAATCGGTTGTATATGATGAAGATATTAAAGGAATCCGTTATGAAACTATCAGCAACAGCAAAGAAGAACTTTTTGAAACTAAATACTATGGCAATAAAGGGAAATATATCGGATCAAACAGC
Organism: Chryseobacterium sp. JM1; assembly: GCF_000737715.1. Classification (GTDB taxonomy): domain Bacteria; phylum Bacteroidota; class Bacteroidia; order Flavobacteriales; family Weeksellaceae; genus Chryseobacterium. The sequence continues at coordinate 32,845 of NZ_JPRN01000003.1, forward strand.
TCCGGAAGTTCCAGCGATAAGGTGTTGGTAGAGTATTATCAGGACCCGATGAAGGTTTCCAAAATTGAAAAACAGAACAAAGACGGAATCGTAACAGAAATTACCATCTACTCCAAAAGCGGTGGAATTCTTCAGGAAGACAGGAAAAACAAAAAAGGCGGCTATCAGAAAACCTATGATGAAACGGGTAAGCAGATCGGTAATCTTACTTACATTTATGATAAGGAAACTGAGTATTACAAGCCACAGGACGGCGAGGATTATCAGTTTAATTATGATTTTTCCGGCTTCTCAGCTATCGATGTTTATAAAAATGGCTCTTTAATCCTGAATAAGTATTTTGATGAAAATGGAAAATTATCTTCCGAGCAGTTCATAAAAGAGGAGATGACCCAGGAGATCAGATATTATCATCCGGACGGAAAACAAAGAGGCGCATTAGCTTATAAAGACGGGATGCCTTATGACGGGACGCTGTACGAAGGACTTATTGAACAGAAGTATAAGGATGGTCTTTTAATACATTCCAAATCTTTCAGGGACGAGGAAAAATTAAAAGTGGAAACAAAGATTAATGCAGATCAGAGCGGATACAATTCCACGGTTTATGATGAAAACGGTGCTATTACTTACACCTACAGCCAACCGCTGGAACAGGAAGATGGTTTCACAGGGCAGATTGTACAGTATGTGAAAGGAAAAGCGGCCAATAAATCCGTGGTAAAAGATGGTATCCTTCAAAGCGGAAAAATCAAATACAAATCTGAATACGGTTTTAAAGAACTGGAGCGCAGCGGAAAGTGGGTTCTGATCAAAATTTCTAACCCTGAAGGGAAATTAATTCAGGAGTCTAAAGTCCTGGCAGAAATGGAAGAGACAGATCTTTACAGCCCGCTCAACACATTGATTACAGAAGCTGATCTTCAGTATGAATTTTATGAATCTTTATAAAGTAACCTGATTTTGAAAGAGTTATGAGTTGTAAAGGATGAGTGATGAGTTTCAGAGGCAAGAGGTAAGGAATTTGGGATCAATTGCAAAACTGGTGAGCCGATAAGCTTTTTTAAACGCAAAGCTTCATCTTCTTAACGTTTAGTTTTGAGTAAGGCAAAGAATGTGACTGCGTCACTGATGAAGCTATCGGTATACAACATCCGCTTAATCGAATCAATGAAATTGATTCCGCCTTTGCTTCCCTTTATTAACAGGATCATCAGTTTCTTTGCGTCAAAAAAAGATTATTAGTTTCACGGGTTTTGAAGTTGATCCAGTATACGGATTTGAAAGGCCGTTCCCGGTTTAAACCCTGCATCCCGAAACATAATGAACTGCTAAAATTCAAAAAAAAATCCCAAATCTCTACTTTCATATCTGAAATCTGATGTCTGAAATCTGAGATCTAAAAAAAATCTTAACCCGAACTCATATTAAGTTACCTTTTTGAAACCACGCCATCAACCACATACCATGATCAATAACAAACTTTTAACCCTATCCCTTTTTACCGCCCTGACCATTATAAGCTGTCAGAACGATAAAAAAGAACAACCCAAAAACGAAATAACCCGAAAACCCACCAATCATAAACCATCCAGCCAACCGCAGGAAAATCATTCACCAAAATCAAATCCCAATATAAAGGACAACGTGGTTTTATCACAAAAACACAGTCCAAATACAATTTCCTGCGATTTGGATGGAGATCAATTACCGGACACGGTGAAAATTGTTCAAAACACAGACAATAAAAAATACGGCCTGGAAATTATGTTTGGCAACAAAAAAGTGGAATATTTGGGCATGGGAAAAGAGATTTTGGGTCAGGGATTTGATGATATCGACTGGGTCGGTGTGTTTGAAAAAGCGCCCAAAGGTGAAATCTACTGGAATAACGTCAATGAAAATGGAGACATCATGAGCGACGAAGAAGTAAAGGAATCCGATAAAATCAAACTGCCCAATGACGGAATTTTTATCCATCAGGAAGAAGCCTGTGGTGGCGGAATCATCTATTTGAAAGACGGAAAATTTGAATGGATACAGCAGGAGTAGAATAGCCGGATGTATACAAGTTTTAATAAGTGTTCATCGGAAATCCGAAAATTTAAAAACTTTTAAGTATTATTGAAAGAAGTAAGAGTAGGTATCCAAAACCAAATTCCTATTGTAAAGAACTTAAAGCCAAATAAAAACGATGAGAATCAATTACTCAATGGTGCTGTATCTTTTATGCATTCCTTTAGGATGGAATTTTGCCTTGTCTGGTGTTGAAAATTTGTCTGCTTCACGGACCGTATGTTTCATGATAGCCTTATTGATGACCATTTATGGAGGATTTCTTAATGCGAAACATCAAATGAAATACCGGTCTGTTCTTTGGATATTTTTCGTCAATCTGCTTTTAATATTGGGGTATATCATTTCAAATGGAGGCACTGGAAATGCTTCTATATTCGGTGGCAACAATTGGACATTAGGATTTTTTCTGATGCACTATTGGCTAAATATGCATTGGACTTATTTAGGCTTTTTAAATCTTCCATTGTTCGATGATGATTTTACCTTCTTATTGATTGGAATGTCCAGTTCTTTTCTATTTCCGTCGATTGGTTTTCTGATAGGGAAATTTTGGCACAAAAGATCAGATAAGCTGATGAAGTAAAGAAGTAGTAAGAGTTTACTTTCTGAAATTGAAGTAAAGGATTTAGTAATTGATATATTTAGAATCCCTCAATGGTTTGAGGGATTTTTGTTTTTGCAGAGTAAAACTATTAATCACATTTGACGAGTGGTTGTAATACAGTAAGACTAAATGACATCCATGATCATCGTGTATTTATCAATTCCTCTACTAAATCCGTCCGGGACAATTTCTACCGTTCTAAATCCATTCTTTTTATAAAACTCAGCGGTATGCTGAGAGGTTTCAATTTTGTAGGGGATAGAAGGGTAAGTTTTTTTCAACAAATCGATCCTGTACTGGGTAAATGCTTTTCCAATTCCTTTTCCATGGTAATCGGCGTGAACCATTCCCCAGGATAATCCTCCAAGATGATCCCTTGTATCCAGGAAAAATCCACCACACCCTACTACCTGACCATCGATTTTTACGACGAAGTAATTCTCTTCAGTATCATCATCCAGAAAGCTTTCAAAGAGCGGCAACTCTTCGCTCGCAAAAAATTTAGGTTGATTACTCTTAAAGATTTGAATACAATCTTCTCTGAAAATTTTGGTGTAATTGATGATTTTCATAAATAGGTGTTGGGTAGTACCAAGATACAGGAAATTTTGGAATTGTGGTTTTGGTATGGTGTATTAGATTTGGGATGTTGGAAATGTTTCTTCAGATATTGTTTTCTATGGCTAAATTGAAATACAATCTCTAAAGTTATAGGATTTTGAAGAACGATACTTTTTATGATTAATTTATAAGTCTTAGAAAATTGTGAGACTTTGGATAAATAGAAAAGTTAGCTTTATTTCTTAGAGGAAAATAAAAAGTTTGTGAAGCAAATTAAATTATTATCTTACGCAAAAATTTATTTATGACAAGTGTACACATATATTCAGATACAAGTGATAGAGCAGTATTTAATTATGAATTTGAAGACTATTTCACTTCACAAGAAGGGGAAGAATTTAATTTTGATGAAAATTACTATAGTCGATTGCCTGAAAGATATAAGAGAAATTTTGATAAACATAATTTGAAGATTGGAAAATACTTAGTTCATGATGCTTACGAAGATGATAGTGTATCTCTAGGTAAAATATCATATATATTTATTAAACCTGTAAAAGAATAAAACCTAAATTTTCATTTTGTAATTAAAAATATTTTATCTATATTATAGTCACAAGCTCAAATGCTTACATAAAAAAATATGAATATAAAATTTGGAAATTTCGTTGTAGATAAAGATGGAATTTTAGTAAATGGAAATTACAGAATGGATGCTTCCAGACTCTGGGAAACAAGAGAATTTAAAGGGGTTCTTTTATGGGATTGGCTAATCCATCTAACGGAAAAAACATGGGTAACATCCGAGACAGTAGGAAACCTAAATACTGCATTTTTTCTTGCGCAGGATTTATTTAAGAATCAAAAGCCCGTCCATGCAAGTGAGGCTTCGATAGCACAAACTTTATATGTTCAAAAGCAGATGTTGGAAAACGATGAAGAGCAGGAGCGTAAAAGGGCTTCGAAAAATAAAGGAAAAGAAACAATTTTAAAAGATTTTGATATAAATGATGATGATTTTGAGTATAAAGAAATCGAATTATTATAACTAAATCCCCTCATTAGAGAGGGGATTTTAACAGATAGATTCTCTCACCGATCACCTCACCGCTTATGTCCAAGAATTATAATCGGATAGGAAGACAGAGTTTTGCACTAGCTTGAGGTTACTAAAAGTCTCTTATTTTATCAATTTCGTTTGATTTTATTACTAAGGTGTTAATGTTCAATTTTTCGAATGTTTTTTCCGCCTTATACTTGCATCTCTCATCATTTGTTATAAAGACATCACAGTGTGAAGCATAAAAAGTGTGTAATCCATCATCAAACATATTGTTAAAATTGGCGTCGGTTTTATATCCTTGTAAATCAAATTGGTAAAATATTTCAATTACCTTATAATAAGATTCATTGTCATTTTTTTTAATTTCAAATTTAGGCTTATAAGCATCAGCGATTGAAAAAAAATCCAATTTTAAGTGATTCGGAACTTCATCATTTTTTCTTATATAATTTACAACATCTTTATTGCCTTTTAGTGAGGAAATATTTTTTGATAATTGAGCTTTAAAAGATTTATAAAAGCTATAGTCTGATTTGAGTTTAATTTGAAAACTATATAAGTCTGAAAATAAGCTATATAATGTGCTTTTTTGGATAGTTGTTGGAAACATCAATTGAGCAAATTTATCTTTTTTAATTTGTGAGATCCATTCATATGGAAGTGGAACTTTTTTTGTTAAATGGATTGGGCTTTTTTCACCTAAGTCAAAATCAAACAATTCATCTAAAGTTTCATCGAATATATCTACTTCATCTTTTTTTGAATTGAAGAATTCATAGATATCTCTTTTGTGCCACCAAACCTTCTTTTCTCCCCAATATTGACAAATGCATAAATCTTTTGTTAATCTCTGTATATTTTTAAGATGTCCCTCAATATAATTGGGGTTTTTCTTCCAACCTCTCAATAGATCATTTAAATGTGCATTTGAATAAGGCAACTCAATATTTTTATTAGAAATTAAATCTAATAATTGTAGATATTCATATTTCTCGTTTTCTTCAAGAAAATCAATTTTTTCTATTCTGTCAAAAATATTTAAATCAAGATAGATTATCATGGAATTTTATTATAACTCAAATATACTAAACAAGATATTACATATGCTAAGGTTTTCCATAAAGCAAAAAGCCCTCAGCTGGCTCAAGCGTCCCGCTTGTGTCCAAGGACTATCATACGGTATGAGCCAAAGGCTCACATCAGTGTTTGAGAGATAACAAAAAATCCCAACTCTCGTCAGGATTTATTATATATATTGTTTTTGAAATCTATTTAAGAAGTGACCATATTAAAACCCCAATTCCCGCATAAGCAGTCACCGTAATAATATCAGCGATGGGCTGTGAAAAGCGCTTTTCCGCAATTTTCTCACTATTGATCTGGTTCTTATGGAATTTCAGAATTTTCTTAGGATTGCTAATCGGGTGGGCCACCAGACTGTCGCTTTCCCACTTGTCAACGATTATTTTATAGCTCTTGCCATCAACGTCAATTTTAAATTTTTTATTAGGAGCAAGTTTCTCCTGAACATTGATTGGAACAGGTGCTGGTTGTGAACTCTGGCTTTGGGATTCCGCTATCGAACTTTTCATTTGCTCAGAAGAAGCATTATTAGAAAGAGCTGCATTCCTTTTAGAGTCCTGCTTATTATCGGTCGCCGGATCCGCTGGTTTTTTAACCTGGTACGTATAGCAGCTGCTAAGACAAAATGATATGATGATGAGATAAAAATTCTTTCGCATGGACCAAATTTAAGAATTAAACGGAATATTTGGCATTTTCTTTTGTAAGATCCTGTTAAAAAAATCCCTCCACTAGCACAAGCATCGTTGTTTTTGCCCAGAAACATAATCTGAGAGGGAATGAAATCATCAATCCTTAATTAGTTCAATGAAGCGAATATCTTATCCGTCCGCTTAATCAGCGATGAAATCGCTCCCTTTACTCCCCTTACAATCATAAGAGTTATAATAGATCTTTGCGTGGTAAATCTCCCACAAATCCCACAGAATACACAGATTAATAAAACGCAAACATCTGCCGCATCTGTGTAATCTGCGGGAGATTACTTTAACAATAAACTATTTATTTTCCCACAGATTTAACAGATTACACAGATTTCTTCACATAGTATGATAATAGTGTTATTTGTGAAATTATTTGTGAAATTCGTGTTTAAAAGCGTTTCATCTTTAAAATTTTTACTTCGAATAAAATAACATAACTACAAACAAAATAAGCATTCTATACTCTTTTACTCAATATTAAATCAGCAAATAAAAACCAAAACCCTCACAATAGCAAGGGTTTTTGGTATACTTCATATGTTGAAATTAAAGCTTTGTTAAGCATTCATATCTGTAATATTCTTATAATAGAGGATAACGTCTTTAAGTTCTATCAGCGGCAGCTTGCTTTCGCTGAGCGATGAGAAAACGGCTATATCGATCTGCAACCAGGCCCCGTTGTTGACAGGCTGATGCTGACTATACCATGTTTTAAGCGTATTGGCCAGACGGCACACAAACGGGTCGGAGTCGCTGAAGGATGGCTGACATCCTACGGCAGGAATCTCATAATCCGTTGGGATCTCGAAAGTGAACGGTGCTGCAAGCAACACAGGCAGTTCTATCGCAGGGAGCAGATCTCCTGATGAGGCCAGCAGAGGATAATTCCATGATACGCTGAGTTTCACCAATTGCTCTGCCAGTTCATCGTACGTAAATAATGTACTGAAGAAGTTGGCCAATTGCTGGGCAAGCGGTAGGTTCAGTCCTGTATCATTATTAATCCTTGCAATATCAAACGTATCGTCGCTGCTAAGCAGTGGGATCAGCTTATTGGAGAACCTTACCAGCGGGGTGCGGTAAATAAAGTCGTTCACTGTAGGATTATAAGGCACGAGGTCCTCGTTACGTATAATAGACAGACCTGCCCAGGCATACTGAAACTGTAAAACATTCAGTGCATCTACATTGACATTACGCGATGGTATGTTGAAGGATTCTTCCCATGACAGATAAGTTTTATCTGCGGCCTGATACCAATACGCATTAGGAATAGGCACGCCTTTCTTATCGGTGGCATTCACTTTTGTATAGTTGTCAATCGTTACGTAAGGGGTTTGCGGCAGTTCTGCTTCCAGTACAGCTTTAGTACCACGATATAACAACAGATCACTGGCAGACATATCCACAGAAGGTACAATGGTCACCAGCAGGCGGTTGTCGAAATCAGTATCATCTGTCTGACGGATGATGAAATCGTAGGCTCGGGCAGTACCATTGCTGTTAGGGTTACCGAAAAGCAGACTGTTGAATTCGCTCCAGGCAATAGCAAGGTTATTGGATAAAGTAACCATGGTTTGTAATGCATAATAAGCATTAGCCAGATTAGTATCACTGCTGTCTGATTGAGCATTAATCAGTTTCAGATAACGGTTGAAATCGTCCAGTACCTGCGGCCATACGGTGACGAACTGTGCCAGGTCACTGAAGAGGTCGCGGGAAGGTGCTCCGAACATTTTTGCGGAAGGATTCGGAATCATATTGAACTCAATATCAGAGAATATTTTGTCCTGCGCAGCCTGATCTTCGGTATACGAATACGTAAAGTCCCATTCGGATGCTTTGGCCAGACGTGTTTTGGTCGTGTCACCTTCTACAGATACGCTTTTGCCTGTTTGTGTGGTCAATGTAGGCGGTGTAGGATAGTTACGTAATACTACAGGAATATCTACATTGCCTAAACTTTGCTGTAGAGATGAGGCAACAGACGCTGCTTTAAGCGTATTGCTGTTACTGCTAACATCAGCAGGAATAATAAAGGTAAGCCAGTTAGAGCCCTGATAGCCGTTGATCCCTGCCACATCCCTGATGTCGCATTCCACATGGGTCACTACATAGGTCATATCCAGATCTACGCTGGTAAATTCCTTCGCATTTTTAGTCGTAAAGCTGAAAGTAAGGAAGGAATCCGTATCGGTGGCATCCTTTTCATTCAGCTGGATTTTGGAGGTGGAGATGCTGTATTCTTTTGCTTCACCATCTGTTTTGTTACCGATCACCGGGGTACCATACAGGCGTGGCGGTGTTTGATAACTGCCGGATGCCACAAAGTCTGATTCAGCTGTTACTTCAAATTGTACCAGAGCATTGACAGTGTAGGCATTACCAAGCTGGTTGAGCAATTGCTGTTCAAATTTATCTTTCGCATTGCCAAGGCTGGTATGATCACCCGATGCAGTTGAAACATAAGGCGCTGTTAGCACAGGCTCCACTTCTGAAGCAATGGCTCCGGCCAGTTTAGTTTTAGCATTGGTGATCGCCTGCAGGTAAGTCGTGGCATCAATGCCCTGCGCATCCAGCCATGTTATTTCTTCATTTGATTTCAACTGATCCACAAGGAAAGCTGGTATAGCATAATCAGCGCTCAGGAACACATCAATGGCATTGAGGGATTGTGAGCCCCAGTTATCCATATCTATCCCTGTAAACGTCTGCACTTCACCTTTGCTGCAATCCAGACCCTGGCCTGTCAGATAATCACATATTGGTACACCAGCTTTGGAAACAAGGCTTGTGGCCAATGGCTTAGGAGCATAGAATACGGCATTCAGCAAACTGTACGTATAGATGTTGATTCTGTACTGATTAAACTGTTCAGCTGTCAATTGTTGCTGCAAAGCAGTGTCAAACAGATCTCTGCTGTCATACAGAGTATCAACCAACGTATTGATCGCAGTGGTCACATCGCCCGGTACGCCGTCTGCTGTCAGCTGGGTAATAGAGTCAGCCGTCAGCTGATAAGTACCTGCCTGGTTGACCTGCCAGTAAATACCCTGACCGGATCTTAAGCCCATGCGGACTACAAACACAGCCTGGTTATTGGCACCGCCTGCTGTTGCAGCATTCGTACCGATGGCAATCTTCAGTTCGTAATTACCAACACTTAAGAAGGCGGCTTCAAACAGGGCAGCAAACTCATTCAGACTGTACTGCGGATCAGTGCCGTCCTGTGCTGTTGTAGACATCGTTTTCGGTTTCACCTGCGTAAGAGCCTGGGTGACCAAAGTACTGTCTTTAAAGTCCGTGTTCACATAATTCAGGTCTCGGTAAAAATCAAGATTCACAGTGAGCTGCAAGATGGAATGGGTATCGATATCTGCTGCATTAACCGGGCTGGTGAGCGGGTTCATAGCCGGAGCTGTGCCCTGATTCCCCTGGCTGCGTGCTGATAAATAGGTATAAATATCTTTTACAAATTGTAATAACTGGTTAAACTGGTCTCCGGACAGATTGGTGGCTTTACCAGGAGTAAGCGATGTACTGAGGGTCGCAGTCAAAGTATTCTTACCATCTACCGGATTGAGTTGGGTCAGTTGATAATATGCATTCGTGTAGGTCAGTAAATCATTGGCGGCATTCTGTTTCCAGTCTTGCTGCTGGTCTGCCGGTACATCCGGAAGCTCGTTATAGCGTTGCGTATTGAAGTTGAATTCCAGCTTCAGTTCCGGTTCATTATTGGTACCGAGGTCAAACAAATAACTCAGTTCCACACTTGGCCATTTACTAAGCCCTTTCAACTCATCCACATAACCTGTCTGGATAGGAGGATTATTGATTGGTGTGGCAGGATCCAGCTGCGGATCACTGAACGGAGTAACCGTTTGATTACCATAATAATCTACCCAGTCAAAATGCACCTGCACCGGATGACCGATACCACGGTAAGGGTTTCCATCTTCCTGCGGATAGCCGGCCGGATAGCTCATAAAAGCATTTGGCTTAGCGAACTTGGCAATAGGCACCACCTGGTTGTAATACCATATCAGATCGTCGTCACTGTTGATGTTGTCTGTTTTACCCAGTACATCGTCCTGTGTCTGTGGCTTGGCAGGTCCTGCAGGTAAGCCTACAATACTTTCCGTAAACCAACTGTTCTCCACCACCTGATAACTCAGAAGGTTGTACATATTGTTGAGGTATACTTCGGCATAATCAGGATCCGTTACTTTAGGTTGTTTATCCGGATCAGGATTAGGATTCGTGCGGTTCAGGTCAAATCCGGCAGTACCTTGCTGTACAGCAGTTACCTTATGCAGGATTTGATCGTTGATGTTAAGCGTGGTAGGATTCACAAAGATGTTCACGACATCCCTTGCAGCCCAGGCCATAGCAGCCATGTCTATAAAGTAATAGGCAGTAATGGTTTCGAAGGTTGCACCTGCTTTACCGCCGATGGTATATTGTACCTGAGGTAACAATATGAGTTGCCAAAGCGGAAGGTTGTTCCAGTCGCTGATACCCGGATTGAGCTGTTGAATAGCCGTTGCATCTACTTCATAATAGGCCGCAATAGAGCTCAATGAGTTGCCGGGACCGTTTGTTCCTACTTCGGCTACCAATCCGTTAAAAGTGATAACAGGTACAGGATATTGTGCAGGGTTTGTTGCATCTGCTTTAGTATTGAGGGTTACTTTTTTATTCAGCTCTACCAGTTCGGCAGGCAGTATATTGAAGCGGGCCGTAATGCTATCGATCGTATCATCAGGAGTGTTAACATGGTATGACAATCCTTTCTGCATTTCACTTTGTGCATAGACCACGCAGGAGTTCGCATCGATCTTATCGCCTGTTACGGCGCAGGTCATATAATCAGTTGGTTTGTTGTTGTACTGGCTGCTGTAAGTGACCAGGAGACGTACATTAGCTGTATCCCCTTTACCGAATACACTGGAAGGGAAACCTGTGTTGCCCTCAGTTTCGTTATACATCAGGTAATAACCTCCTGAACGGGTAATGCTGCACTCCCAAAGCAGACGGATGAAATCGTAGATACTGTTCAGTACACCTGTAGTAGGCGCTGCGTCAGCTTCCTCTCTTGCTGCCATTTTCAGAGCAGAGGTATCCGGATTGGTTTCGGTTGAGAGATTGGCCTGTACAATAAATGTTTTCATATGCTCCATGCCGACAGATAACAATCCGTCTGAGCCTTCATACAGCCATTGTATATCAACGATCTTATCCGTGTTATTGTTGGCTGATTTTGGATCTAATGCCAGCAACAGTCTTTGCAGAATAGTTGCATCAGCCTCACTTGCCCCCAGAAGTTCATAGCTGTAAGCATTTACCGAAGCGGTAGAATCAGTATCCAGAAGTTTAAGCTCTATATCTACCATCGTACTCCATCCGTAGTAAGAAGATGGCCAGTAATCCATCACCCCTTTGGCGGCATCGTACTGTCCTATCTGAACACTGAACGCTGAGCCTTGTTCTTTAGGCAGTGCCAGCTGGTTGAGCAGACCGGAAGGGAACTGCCAGATCAGTGGCGATACATTGCTTTGGTCTCCCGGAGATCCGTAAGGTAAATTCAACGCTCCGGATGTCTGCCATTTCGTAGTAGTCTGGAAGGTATACTGTACCGCCTGCAGATTGAAAGGCTGCATAGGCGCAAGTTCCAGTACATCCGGCTGTACACCCGTTTCCTGTGCATAGGTAAGCAGGGTGCTGATCTGGTTAAGATCTTCAGAGGTTAAGGTGATATCGAGGGTATTGCCACCTTCTTCCTTCATTGTTTTTCCGTTGAACTGGAGCCAGCTTAATGAATTGTTGATCAGCTGTATCGAGAAGTCTGCAGGTATCGTAGCAGGCAGGGCAAATTCCTGGCCAGTCAATGAATACAGGGCACAATTGGAACCGGTACAAGGTGAGCCAGCTGAAAGGGTAAGTCCCGGAAGAGTGGTAGGCAGGCGCATGCCATGTAATTGATAGCGCGATACCATACCAGACAGCTGTCCGTAAGAATTATTATCGGTAAAGTATTCCAGAATACTGCCTACGGTAAGGTATTGCAGACCCGGAATATTGGCGTTGGTATATCCTTCGCCGTCATAGAATAATTTGTCCTGCTGCTGGTTGGCATAATTGGTAGCCAGCAGGGCTGCCGTAGTATTATATTGTTGTGCTAATGTATCCAGCGTATCGGCCTCAGCTGCATCGCCGAAGGAAACGGTCGTATGGATAAACGGTTGCACTAATACCTGACCCAGCGGCTGGACTTGCAGGGCCTGTACCTGTAGATTACCCGCAAGGTCCTGAGGGGTAACCGTAGCATTTGCTAATATGGAAATAGCAGCGGCCATGCTGGTCAGCGTATCACCCGGTACAATAGTATATGGAATGGTATTGTATTCAAAGCTGTTACCTGCAATGAATAATCCTGGGGTTATCTGGTTTTGCATCAGTAAAGCACTTACGTCGAGTTTTTTGTAGACGTCAGTGCAGATGCCATTAAAGGTGTCTTCGTTCTTAGCAGTATAAATTGCAGCTCCAATGATCAGCCAGCTGCCCGTCATAAGGACTGCCGTATTCTGGAAGCTGGTATCAGCGGCAAGATCACTTACCGTTGTTTTTAATCCGGCCGCTACTGCATTGATCGTATCAGTAGCCTGTACAGTATAGGAATTTCCTTTATAAGTAAGCGTTTGAGGTGCCAATAATCCAGGCACAGCTGCATTCTCTGTGATCAGCATGGTTGCTGTAATGGCATAAATGGCAGCCACAGAAGTGAAGGTGTCACCATCTGCAATATCATACATAATCCCTGTTATGACTACCGGAGTATTGCCGGTAAGCGGATGAGTCTGATTAACGGTAGCGATGTCCTGTACATTGACCTTATTGCTTGTTCCGTCTACAGTAATGCCATTAGCCCAGTTGACCATAGCAGATAGGCTGTTGCCATTGCTTAGGCGATAGGTAAAGTTATCCATTGCATCGGATGCATAACCAGCCAACTGCTTGCCTAGCAGTACAAAATAATCTTCAAAAACAAAAGTAGACATACTCCATTGCTGCGGATCGGATACTGCAAATCGGGCAGCGGTTGCTGTTTCTTCCTGTACTTTCACAGCCAGTTCATTGAACCATTCTTTCACTGCCGACAGGTATTCCTGCGTAGCCATATTATAATTATTGAACTGGATGTCTAATGAGATATCAGGCACCTTCAGTTCAAGATCAAAGAACATAGGGAAGATGGCTGCTGCAGTCAGATTGTTTTCCAACAGTTGAACGTTCACGGCCTGGAAGCTGTTTTGCAGGAAGCTGAGCAGATCATGGGTTGGTATAGGGAAAGGATTGCTTTCGCTGGACAGGAAGGCGATCAAAGCATCAAGATCCGCTTTTGAAATACCTTCCGTATCTACTTCTGCACGGGCAGATTGTGATGGGGTATGATCAATATAGTTCAGCACCAGCCAACGGAAGAAGTCGGCGCATAGATATTCAAAAGAAGTCGTAGTTCCACTGCCATCACCCGATGGATCAGGTGCGTCGGTGAACAGGGTCGCTACATATTGTGCGGTCTGATTTTTCAGGTTGCCGTTTTCAGGTCCTGCCACAGTCAAGTGAGGGACAAAATACAGATTCAGTGTAGGCAGACTGTCCGCAGAAGTTGCTGCTAATACAGAACTGTAGTTGATAGGCATATGCGGTGAACGGCGTATCACCATTTGATCAGGCCAGATTTCCCCTGTTCCTTCGAATGCATCAAGGGTTGCAAATTCAACAGGCAAAGCACCATCAAGCGGCGTTGCTCTGCGGGCTGGTGCAATTCGTACAGTAGCCGCAGGTGCAGACAACCGGGCAGCAGCATGTGGTGCTCCAAGATTGTTGTTCCAAGGTGCTTTGGCAGTCTGATCTGTACCAATGGTAAGGTCAAAGCGGATTTTGGCCGTAAACGTAAAGTGAATGGTAATGGAGAAGATCCCCAGATTCAGTTTAGCCGAAACCCTGACATCCACTGAAGCTACAATAGCCAGTGGTATTTTGTTATAGGCTTCAAAAGTAGCCTGTGCATACACCATGACGGTAATATTGACACTGGCCGATATGATCCCGAAGTCTATGGAACCGTATAATTTACCAATAATTCCGATGGTACCCTGCAGGTAATAATAATAGGAGGTTTCTACCTGTTCCTTATTGCTTTCCTGTAAAGCTCCGCTGTACGGATAGTAAGCGGCGATCACCCCTTCAATAATACCAAACATGGTAATGCTGAAACCGGCATCGAGTATACCGTAATTCACGCTATAGCCGACACCTACCTGCAAACCGATTCCAAATACGATCACCGGATTAAAGTTTCCGTAATTGGTTTTAGGGACTTTATTAGTCGTAGCACTGCTTAACTTACCGAAATATATTCCTCCTGAACCCATAGCAGGGATACCCGGCGGCACAATGGCCTGCAGGGTGAACGAACGGGAGAAGTCCATATTATATGGGAAACCAATATCCACCATGAAATCACCATTGGTATAAATTTCAATACCGATGGAAGGCAGCGTGATATTGACTGCTCCAAACTGCAGATAGCGCAGGGCATTAGGCAGCGTCAGATCTATTTGATAGACCCCGATAGAGTCAGAGATTTTTTTATACATGATCTCAAAATCGAGCCCTTCGAATATCTTGGCTTTTCCGCCTGCCATGGCGATACGCAGACCGTACAGATTAGGATCATTAAACACAACCTGCATATCCAGCGTCCATACCGGTTTATCCTTGGTGCCTGCATTCAGTATCCCAAAATTGGTAGCGATCAGCCAGTTGCTGTCCTCATTGAACTGCAGCAGGGTATTGCCAGAACCCGGTCCTATAGGCACAGTGCCCGGTTTAGGTTCCGTAAAGGCTTCCTGCATGGCCTTGGTTACATCTTTGATAGAATTGTATTGGGCTGGATTGACCAGTTCTACATGCTGACCCATGGCCAGCAGACGCAGGTCGAAATACTGGTTACCCTGTCCCGGTACTTCCGGCATTTTCTGAATGTCCTGTCCGCCGGTGGAAGGTTTGAACAGGTTACTGTCGTTGATAGAAGGCACCACGGAATTACCATCGAAGGTGATGAATACTCCTTTCTCGGTTTTGGTAAGGTTGATGCCGTTAATATTGATGAATACAAGGTTAAGCGTTTTAGGCAGTTTGTAGGTAACCTTGATGTCTTTGGTGTCGAGGTTGTAAGTCACCGAGAATCCGTCCAGACTTATTTTGTTCAGTATATCCCATGGAGCATCGAGTTCAAATGTAGGGTTGAACAGCATCTTCATGAAAGAAGTGATCAATCCGCCTAAGGTCCAGTTTTTAATGGAGAAAACAATGGTACGGCTTTGCCCGCTTACGTCATACATGGCAGTAAAACCTTCCCAGGTAATCGCGAGCTGCTGGTTGTTTTCGGAGAAATTATAGCTGATGCCGACAGTGGCATTGAAGTAATCCAGAGTGACACTGCCTAATACACCGCCGGAGTATTTTCCGGTGGCAGAATCATTGCTTGCAGCTTCATATTTCAGCCAAAGATTGGCGATGATATTGATCTTCTGATCGATAATCGGGAAATTAAAGATCCATTGCAGGCCTCCTTTTACTTCATAACTGCTTTTTCCTGTTCCGCTTGGAATGGTGGCATTCAGCGAGAATTGTGTAATATTTAAGCTGTCAGGAAGGAAGCTGGTAGGCAGGCTAATGGTCTGGAATAATTGCTTAATGAGTTCGCCCAGATTTAAATTACTGCCTTCAGGCATTGCGAGGCTTAAGTCCCATCCGTCAGATGAATTGTAATTCACATCCGTATTGAGCTGCAGGCTGCCAATGGCAAATAATCCCGATACCTGGGCTGTAAATATACTTGGGCCGGAACCGCTTGCGGGTGAGGAAGAAGTAAGCCGCAGGGTACCATCAGTTACCGAAACATTGGTGATGAAATTGATGTCAATATTGGCATTGGCATAAAACTCATAATATTTGCTGTTGATATCCATATTGATACCGAAAGCAGTAAACTCAACCAGCAATAAATTTTCAGGGATGTTAATAGCTCCTCCCGTAATGGCTGATAATAAATTGTTAAATGTAACCGATCCCGTAAAAGCAGCAGAAAGCGTAAGATCTGAAGTGATTTCTACATCGAAACCTCCCACAAATATAGTGGGGAAGAAGTTGACTCTTGCGCTGAAATATAAACTTTGTGCATTCGTGGTACCCGGACCAATGATGACCCAGTTTACATCAAATTGCTCAATAACAAAATTATCGAAAAGCGTCCATGCGCCATTCGATCCTATATATGCTGATACGCTGGTTATACTCAGCCCGTTGCTGAAATCCAGAGAGGTATTAAATCCTTTGAATGCAATACTGTTGAGGTACTGCTGTAAAGTGGGCGGGATTGTCTGAAACCAATTCTGCCCGGCCATCAGTCCAAATAAACTGAGCGGGGTAAGGGGTTTATCCGGTTCGGAAGCTACATTCAGCAGGAAAGAAGAAGATCCTGATTCAACGGCTGCACTAAAATTCAATACAATCGCATCGCCAGCTGCCAGTAACAGGCGGAAGTAGAGTATAGGCGTCTGTACTTTTTCCGTCTCACCTGCGGTTGGCATCAACCCATCATCCGTTTCGTATTCAAGGCGCAGTGCATCCCCTTCATCTTCCGGTTCGGTGGGAATGGTCTCTTCTTCGGTTTTAATCTGAAACCCAATACCGGGGTTGCTGACTTTCAGAAATCCCAGGGATATCAGAGTGGCATCTACATTGACAAAAAGATCCAGATCAGGATAAACGATATCTTCATTGTTAACCTGTGAAGGATCTATACTTCCCACAAGAGCCAGCTGTGTAGACGAGGTCCAGGAAGTAAAGAAATTCACAACAGGCTGCAGCCATTTGGTCAGAGTAATAAGTGCTGCAAAGTTCTGTCCTTCCGTTAATGAAATATTTTTCTGCTGCCATTTAAAAGCAGCTACTTCATCTGTACTGAAAATAAAGGAAGGCGAAGTGTAAGGAAGATTGTCAAATACACCACCGGTCATATACTGCCAGCTTGTGGCAAATGTCCAGTTGGAGAGATTGATCTGTATGGTAAACTGAACTTCATCCGCATCATTCGCTGTAACGATCAGGGTGACGGAAGTATTAGTTTTTTCTACATTAAGTATGGCCGCCGTTGCGTTGGTAATCGTTAATGTTTCTCCAGGCTCAGGGATAGAAGTACCGGAGATGTCTATCAGCAGAAACGAATCAGCAGGCAGCTTGTAGCTTTTGGACAAAAGATCGTCCAGCCCAGCCTGAGGGATCAGGTCCGAATCGGTAAAAGATGCTGCGTTAATAGTAATGTTGTTATTATTGGCAGCGGCCTGGCTCCTGAAGGTAGCAGCTAATTTGGATAAGCTCATAATAAAATGTTATTCGGTTAAACGTCTACAATTAATCCCATATGGTCACTTGTACTTCTGACCCTTCGGTAATTGTTCCAGCCAACAAAAGTGGTCATAGCCCCTATGTTGCCTCTAACATAACCGCCATGTCCTCCGGGACCTGCCGGTGGAAGTGCTAAAGCGGAAGGTAATCCTGCCGCAGGCATTCCTGCATTCAAAGCCATAGCAGAATTGTATACCAGACTTCCCGGTGGTGCGCCCACTATCGGCGGTGCATCCCGGTTATACGTCGTACCGGTCACCCGGTTCACAATGGTGATGTTCGCGGCGGGTCCAACAGCTGTTCCTCCGCCATATCGGGTCAGTATATTATCCACACTCGAGAAAGTATCCTGGATCACATACTCGTAACCGGGATATCCGTTGGTCTGCCACGGTCTTGCACTGTTGTGTGATCTGATCATGGTACATACGTAGCCTTTGTCCGGCCAGACATTGGGTGTTGGGTTGATCTGGCGTGTATAGCCTACACCTCCAGGAAGGTTATTAAGTAACCGATCATAAGCAATAGGCTCGAAATGGGTGTTAAAAATATCAACATTAAAGTCTCCGACGATCACGCCCACTTCATTGACGGCAAGGTTGGTCGTCATTTCCTGAATATAGGAAAGCTGGTTGGTACCGTCTGCTGACTGTTGTTTTTTGGGAGAAGCATGAAAGGAAAGCAATTTGATCGTTCTTCCTCCATTTGCAGGTTCCCAGAATGTTGTTAAAAAAGGAGTTCTGTTAAAAGCATTCGGAAAATCCAGTACAGGGGCTATACCTCCGACAGCAGGTCCGTGGAACTGCCATTGACCCGCCAGGTGACGGTAGGGTATTCCCGGATTGATCGGGTTATTCCCGCCGGGTGCATTACCCAGAGGGAGAGCGCCTGTCCAGTTGATTCCATAATTGACAAGATTTCCAGCCCCGATATTAGCCACTGAATCAGAGGGATTAGCTCCGCCCTGCCAGCCCCAAGGACCTGTAAACTGTACACTGGCATGGTTATAAAAAACGGAAATACCTTCCTGTACATTACCCTGTCCCAGTCTGAGTGGAGGAACAAGCCGCCAGTCGTTGGGTGCCGGAAACCAGGCTCTTAACTGTTGAAGCAGGAACAGGCTACCCGTCTCCCCACCTGCTGTGATCAGCGTGCCGGGAGCGCCTGTGCCCGTAGATGTTTCTACTACCACAAAAATATCGGGGGTATTCTGGATAAGGGTTGTACGGATCACTTCTCTTCTGTAGCCGGCCTGCGGTGGAGGGATCGTAAGCGTTCCATCCCGTTTCCGCTTGGCTCTGGGTTCATTTATTTTGTTGATTCCGAACTTTTCAATGTTCCAATATAAGATACGGGCCATAAGACATCGATTTTAGGTTTATAGCAACAGGTTTATACATTCTTGTTATAGGCAGCATACCAGCCCAGACTTTTGGCTGTAGCTCCGGGATTGGGATTACCGAACAAAAGGAAATCGGTATTACCGCCCGGTGGCAGTTTCAGGATACCCAGCAGTTTCAAAGCAATATTGGACAGAGTAAGCAGGTAGGACTGCTGGTCTACCACATATTGCAGGCTCAGTTTATCAATAGCGAGCTTCAATACACCCTGTATACTCAGCAGCTTGGCATTGCTGGCAGTACCGGGCAGTTTTATTCCCACAAAAGCATTATAGCCGGGAGCTGCAATTTTAGAACCTGGACTCCATGCGATAAGGAGACTGGCATTAAAACCCATGCTGCTGGCCAACTCGCCGGGTGAGCCCATATTAAGGGTCATCTGCAGACCATACCAATCGCCAGTAATTCCTGTAGCATTGATGCCGGGTAAGGAGAGTTTTAAATACCCCTGACCCGATGGCGCCGAATCGTCATTACCACTCAGCAGTTTATTGATTTGTAAAGCGAAATTGGGATAAAGACTATTAAGCCTGGCATTGCTTTGTGATGAGTTAAACGCGATTTGCGAAGCATCAAAAGCATAAGTGCTCACCGTTGGGGTATTGAGATTAAAGGCCATGTTCACATACAGATTACTGTAATTGAGTCCGCGTTGCAGGGTGCCATCATTCGATGCGATACCAAAGGAAAAAGCATCCAAAGGATAGTCTGAACCATCTTCAGTGGTTGCCTGAGCGATCATCGTATCGAAGTTGAGGTAGCCCCACATCGTAAATCTTGATTGTATGTCCAGTGCTGCAGGATCTGTCGTGAGGGTGTTGAACTGTATTTTAGTGATCTCTACATTGGTCAGCAGATTACTGTCAAAGTAGAACAAATTATCGTCTTTATTGTCGAAAACATAGACCGGAGTACCATTGTGATCCTGATAAGTACCGTTCAATACTACTGTGTTCAGACTGTTCGAACCATACGGATTGTTGGTGCCAGTCACTTTATCGGAGAACAAATTGTTCATGGTGAGCTGTAACTTACTGGCAAAGTCCTTGATGGCGGTATTTTCAAATAATACTTGCAGGAACAGTACTTTAAAATCGTAAGTAGCTCCGGCGGCAGGCTGTACCGGTTTATTGGGGTTCAGTCCTTGTGATATCTGCTGTGCATAAGCGGGATCAACATAATTGATCAGCCCAAACAGCGAACTGACGGGATCCATGGTAATCACGCCACTGGCATCTACCCGGTTCACTTCTATGCCAAAATGATGTGCGTAGAAGTTTTTAAGGTTGATACCGCTGATCAATCCTTTTAACTGTTGCGGGAATTCCTGTAAATCGATTGTTGCTTTTAAAGCCAGAATCCCATTCCAATTGGGATCATTGATAATGGCGTGGAACTTCTGATAATATTCCAGCTGACCGGAAGCAGGATCGGCCAGTGCTGCATTGTAAGAATCTTCGGCTGCCTCCAGATAAGTTTGGAGCCAGGATGACACTGCAACCAACTGGTTATAAGCAGCGGCGGAATCGGTGTTGGTTTTATCTATGTTAAATGCATTAGCTTGGGTCCATTCTTTGGGATTTTTTACCCGGTCGATGATGGAGCCTTTGCAGAATTTAAAAATTAATACATTATTGTAATCGGCGTAGGTATTACTGGTCCCTACGTTCAGATCAAACGGCCAGTCTTCAATGGACATTTTATTGTTGAACACAGGTTGGCTGCTTGAACCACCGCCGGGTGTATTCATGGTTGAAAACAAATCGCCCAGATACTGATTATTGGTCACTACCAGAAATTGCTGGTTGGTGAGGAAAGCACTTTGCATTTCAGGCATCAGGTTAATGAGGCTGAGCTGGTATTGCGGAGGTGTTGCCGGAGTTTGTCCCTCCGGGTTAAGGTATTCAGACGAACCGCTGTTAACGGTATTTTGTGCCAGGTTCAGTAAACTCCAGTTACCATCGTTGCTTACATTAGCGACCAGACCCTGTGGAGTGGTTGAGGCTGTATAGTCTGTAGCTGCAGTTTTGGCCATGGCTCTTTTGGCCTTGCTTTTACTGCTGTGTGGCGTACTGAAAGCAGCAGATATCAATGTTTTTCTTTCGGCACTGAGTACTTTGGATTCAAACGTGCCAATACCATCAGCACTGGGTGGAGGTACGGGATTTACACCAAGATAAGGTGCCATAGGTACTGCAAAGCCATTGGTTTGCGGCATATCTACCGATGGCTCGTAAAAACCGAGAAATCCTGTGATATTGTTACCAGGCGATGCCACCCCATGATCTTTAGCGTATAAAGAAGCGCCCTGAGGTTGTGAGGCATACTGCACATTGCCGGGTGTGGCAGCTACGATATTGGCCCATGCTGTCAGATAAATGCTGTCGAGTACGGGTTTATCAGTGCCGGGGTTGGCCAGGGATACTTCCTGACCGGGAAAGTTGGCAGCAAAGGCAGCCTGTTTTGAGGTAAAACGTATCGTGTCACCGGTTATAGTACCGGCGTTGTTTTTATAGGGAGTAAATGAAACCACTTCTGTACCGGAAAGGCCGGGCAGTAAACTGTACTGTCCGTTTTCATCGGCAAAAGCAGCCTGTGATGCGCCTGGGTCGAGGTAAAAATCTCCCTCGGGCGACAGGTAAAATGATTTGATCCCTGCAGCATCCTGCGGGGATATGACAAAGCGTGCGCTAGTGTCTGTCGGAAAAAGATTATTGACAGGTGCTCCTGAATCCACCATGTTCACTGCGGGCCATAAGGTAATAGGGTAGCCGGTATTAATCGCATAATAACTGGGCAGGCTGGCTGCTCTTGTCTTACCGGTACTCACATTGTAGATTTGGCCGGTGATGGCGAAATAGGTATTCAGCCCGTCATTATTGGCTACATCAAGCAGATCGATTTCGGTTTGGGTAATGAGATAATCATTGGTAACGCCTGTCTGCAGAATAGGATAAGCAAAGTAAGAAGGTGCTGTGCTGTCGCCATAGTAGTAGTTGTTTTGCAAACCGTATCCTTTAAAGTCAAGGTTCATATTCAGACCCAGCAAAAAACGGAAGGAGCCCGTACCCGGGCCGCTGAAAGGAATGGTAATATCGCTTCTGAACAGAGAGCTGGTACCGAATACTTTGTTGGCAAAGGTCATATTGGGGTTGCCGGGTGTCCAGGTGAGGCGTAAGGCATTAGAGTCTTCGTCCGGTTGAAGTTGCATCACAGTATTGTTCTGGATGGAGAGCGTACCAAAGCCGCTGCCGATGGTTACAGTAAATGGTTGCCCTACCACAAAAGGCGCGGTGGGGCCAAATTGTGCGAAGTTGAGGACCGTTGTATTTTGGGTAGAGGGTGTTTTGTTAGGGTCGGTTAGCCATGCTGTTGTGAGATTGGCCGTCACATTCTGCCGGAACTTAAAAAGGTAAGGCCGGTAGGTGTCAATAAAGTTTTTTGCATCAGCGGGGACTATTTTGGCGAACAGGAAGTACACTTGCTGCTGTGCAGCCACTTTCAGGCTGATGGTAGGGTCGGTATAAGCAGATCCATCAGGAAGCAATAAAGCGGTCCAGTGCTGTCCTATCTGATTACATATATAGAGCGCAGGATTTCCTGAATTTTCATTGCTGAATAGGGTCTCTGTTTCGGATGGTGCCATAAGAATAGGTATTGGTTCTCAAAATGGAATAATGTGAATACTTAACCAGGGCAGAATAGCATAACAAGAATCACAACATCCATCAGTGACAGATTTAATACGGTGATTTTCTTGCCTTCAAAGTTGCCTACAGTAATGAGCTGCTGGCCGGGCCTTAAAGAATGAATACCATTGAAAGTTTCCGCATTGTCCATTTGAATGGTATCAGGGGCACCGGTCAAAACGGTCATCGCTATATTAGCCTGACTGGTATTGGTGATCGAACAGATACAATCGCTTCCGTTATTGGTGAGTTTTTGTGCATATTCAAAACGGGAAAGCGATACGGTATCAGCTTTAGACCTGGCCAGCCCCTGACCCATTGCCAGGGTATGGCCAAGAATAAATAGTAAAAGGATCTGAAAGTGAAGTTTATAGCTGCACTTAGCTGGTTTGGCACTGAATAGTTGCCTCAGCATCATTTTGAGCATTAGTGATGTTTGTGATAGTGACTGTAGAGCCTACAAAATCACCAAAAGCAGTCAATACAATGTTGGGGGAGTTAGGCTTTAAAGAGTAGATTCCATCAAGCATTTGTCTTGGATTGCCTGCGTCTTCTACAGAAATACCGCTTCCTGGTGCTCCTGAAATAGCGAATTTCAGTACGTTGCTTCTGCTGGAGTTAGCAATAGTAATAGTGGAGTTTGTTCCGTTTGCTGTGTTCCAGGTACAAAACTGACCTGATTTAATACTAGCGTTTCCACTTTGATTGATTACTGGATTTTGTGATGCCATAATTATTAGTTTTAAGGTTATAAAAAATATTTTTGAAAAAATGTAATGTTAGTGTGGGATAAAGAACTTAATTTTTAAATTATAGTCATGATAGCTCTCCTTCATTTTTAACCTCAATTTTATCTTATCTGAAACCTATATGGTCTTCTCTCTTTCTCTGTTATATTTTATCATCGGACTTTTCAAATTCGCCTTTGTTTATAGATGCCAAGCTTCATTAAAGAACTATTCAAAGTAAAGAAAATAAAATAATCCCCTGATAAGTGAAAATACCGGAATTACGAATTGCGTATTTATACGTAAGGATTTAATCTGTTTGTAACCAATGTATTATCATTGGGTATACACTGCGCCTATAAGAATGAGGCTCTTTATATTCAAATTAGAGATTAATAGTTTTAAAGACTGAAAATTTGTAAAAAATACAATTCGATCATCGTATATGGGAAATAGAGAAATGCAAAAAAAAACAATTAAAAGTGAAAAATTATTTTAAATATAAATGGACTATTTGAATGAATAATATTAATAAAAATATAAAATTTATCCTTAAAAGTGTGGTACCATACACGTTAAGAGATGAAATTATTGCGATTATTTTTTTATAAACTGTTTGAAGATCCACAATAAAAATATATTTTTGCACTCAACAACATAAAATCCTGCTGGATAATGGTTGTTTCAAAAAAAACTAAAAACCAAAAACTAACATTGAAAACTAATTATCATGAAAATGAACACAACTTCACTGCATTTCATTTTACTCATTCATCACCACTCATTGTTTCCAACAATTTAAAACACAGTAAATCCTCTAAATTTCTCTAGAGCACACGGTCGTATTGAACCCATACGGCTGATCGGGTATTTCCATTCGTCAGCTGGAGATTATATTATGTAATGAAAGCATTACAGGTATTCTGCATCAATTCTAGGGATGCTTGAGGAAGTTTGCTGTTGTATCAGTGATGATGCTGTATGATCCGATCCACAAAATATTTTCACGATCAATGTTAATTCATTGATTAAGCTTGTATTTGTCTATAAATTCATTTGATTTTGTAAGAATTTTTAATAGATAAGTCAGCTGAAGTATTTTAAAAATCAAAGTATCCATTTAATATTAAACCAATTATTCTTTTTACTATTATGACAAAAAAACTACTTATCATGGCCATGACAGGTTTATCCGGGACCATGGCTTTTGCAGCCGATCTGTATGTTAGAAACGGTGGAGCCGGCGGAGCTTATTCTACCGTAAGTGCAGCCATTACAGCCGCTTCAGACGGAGACCGTATCATCATTCAGCCCAAAACAAACGGGACTGCCTATGTAGAAAATCTGACGATCAACAAATCACTGACTTTTGTCTCTGAAACCAGTTATAATAAATATTTCATTCAGGGAACCATCACCATCAATCCGGCAGCAGGAAGAGTGGTGAATATCAGTAGTTTGAGTTCAGGGAACTTTACCATCTACAACGTTGTGGCAAGTGGACCGTCAACTGGTGGAAGAACTACGATAAACCTTTATAACTGTTATTTAAATAATGTAAATACCAACCAAGCCAATACCACCACGAATATTTCGGGTTCTACAGTGTCGGGAGGGATTAGTTTTTCCCATGGAAGAATTACAGCTAATAAAGCACAGTCGATTTCTGCCAACTCTACCACAACAGATACAGTTCCTGCAACCACAGATATAGAAGTGTTTGGAAATAAATCTGATTTTGGATTAACGCACTCACAGTCTAATTATAATTTTAAATTCTACAATAATTTTTGTCGCGGGGTATTTGTGTATGCTATTAAAACAGGTAGCAGCAACGAAATCATTAACAATACCATCTATGATCCTAATGGCGGTGATGTAGCACCATTTTTCATCAACTTAAATAATGGAAACACCGGAAATATTGCCATCATGAACAATGCGGCTTCTTTTGTGGTAGGAACAACCAATGTTTGTATTAAAAACAATAATAATGCTACTGTGACAGCTTCTTATAATGTATTTACCAACTCATTTGTAACAGAAGGAAATATGAGCCAAAGTAACAATTCAGGATCTGTCAATATGAACTTCAACAATACAGATTACACCATAAGTGGAATGAATGCAGATGCTGGAAATCCTGACGTAAGCTATACCGATTTAGACTTAACCAGAAACGATGCCGGGCATTATGGAGGTTCCAACAGCTGGGCTAATTACTGGCCTGCAGACAGCGGAGGAAAGCCTCAGGTGAACTATCTGGTAACTCCAAGAACCATCAGCAGTGGAACTTTGAACATCACCGGTTCAGGTTTTTCCAAATAATTCTTAATGATAGAACAATATGAATAAATATATCTATAGTATCATCGCTTTGCTTATGATCATGTTGTGCCCGGCACAGATGTACGTAAGTCAGGCTGAGTATTTTTGGGATACCGATCCGGGTACAGGAAACGGAACTGCCGTTTTAGCTGCGGATGGGAATTTCAACAGTGCTTTTGAACAACTGACCAAAACGGGGATTGCTACACCAGGTAATGGTTTGCATAAACTTAATATCCGTATTAAAGACAATACTGGAGTTTGGGGACCTGTTTTTACCAATGTCATTAATGTTCAGCAAACTCAGACCTCTCCCTTACTGGCTCTTTCACAAGCCGAATATTTCTGGGATACCGATCCGGGAGCAGGAAACGGAACAGCAGTTCTGGCTGCAGATGGTAATTTTGACAGGGCTTATGAGCAAATCGTAAAGACAGGAATTACCCTACCATCCATTGGATTGCATACATTTAATATCCGTGTGAAAGATACTAACGGGACCTGGGGACCTGTTTTCAAAAACGTTATTGAGGTACAATCCGCAGGTCCGGCAGGTTGTTGGAAGAGCGTCACTGCAGGAGGAAGTCATTCTGTTGGAGTAAAAACAGATGGCACACTTTGGACCTGGGGTCAAAATGGTTATGGACAACTGGGTGATGGAACTAATATTCAACGAAATGTTTCAGTCCAGATAGGTACAGCCAATAATTGGAAAAAAGTGGTTACCGGATTAAGCTATACAGTGGCTATAAAGACCGACGGAACGCTATGGACCTGGGGGGAGAACCCGGTAGGCCAGCTGGGAGATGGAACCACAATCTCTAGAAACACACCTACAAAAATAGGAACAGATAGCGACTGGGCAGATATTGCTGCCGGAATTAGTCATACAATGGCTATAAAAGCAAACGGAACACTTTGGGGCTGGGGCCGTAATACGGGCGCTCATCTAGGTGATGGAACCTATACCAACAGGAATACACCCACACAAATCGGAACAGCAACCAATTGGAAAAGTATATCATTAGGAGAGGATTTTTCTCTTGGATTAAAAACTGACGGTACGCTTTGGGGCTGGGGTGTAAATGTTTATGGAATGCTGAGTAGCGGTACTGCATCATTCATAATGGTACCTACACAAATAGGAACAGCTACAAACTGGGCAAGTATTTCAGCCGGATACACCCACGCTGCAGTAGTAAATACTAATGGGCAACTTTATACCTGGGGAAGAAATCACAAAGGACAACTTGGGGATAATACCATTACAGACCGATCAACATTAACCCTTGTACGAAGTGGCATTCAAAGTGTTTCTGCAGGATATTATCAAACCTTAGCGGTAACAACAACCGGAACTTTAATTGCTTCCGGTGCCAATGAGTATGGTCAGCTTGGTGATGGTACCGGTATTGATAAAAAGAACTGGATTACGGTAGGATCTGCTACCAATTATAAACAGGTGAGTACATCTATGTCAGGGTACTATACTTTTGCTTTGGATAATGATGGTTTCCTGAAAGCATCCGGAAGTAATTATAATGGTCAATTAGGTGATGGGACTACCTCTTCAAAATTTACCATCACTTCTATTGCGTGTACTTCAAACTGTACGCCTCCCAGCCAGTTGTATACTTCCAATATCACTTCCACGGCAGCTACTCTTAATTGGTTCCCGGCAACACCGGCACCTGGTGGAGGGTATGTATATGCCTATGGTACTGCTTCAACTGTGGGTAGTTCCAATGGTACTGTAGTTTCTAACATAGCAAGTTTAACCAACTTATCGCCTTCCACTACATATTATTGGTGGGTTGCATCTAAGTGCGGATCCAGCCAAAGCAGTTGGGTACCGGGAGGATCATTTACGACACTTCCTTTCTCAGGCTGTTTTGATGAAATACAGGCCGGAGGTTTCCGTAGTTTTTCCATTAAACCCGATGGCACCCTTTGGGCCTGGGGAGCAGGAGGAACTCTTGGCGAAGATGTAAATGTGGATTATAATATGCCAAAAAGAATCGGAAGCGTCAGCAACTGGAAAAATATCATCTCAGCGGGACAGCATGCGGCTGCTTTAAGAAAAGATGGTACGATCTGGACATGGGGATTCAATAATTCCGGTCAATTGGGGTATGGCAATACTACGGCTATCTTTATCCCTAAACAAGTGGGTACAGCTACAGACTGGAAGACTATAGCAGCAGGATTTGAAACGACACTAGCTCTGAAAACCGATGGTACACTATGGGCATGGGGTGGTAACAGCAAAGGGTCTTTAGGAGACGGAACTGTAATCAGTAAATCGGCTCCTGTACAAATTGGTACAGCAACAGACTGGGCCACGATATCAGCAACAGGTCAGCATATCATAGCTTTGAAAACAGATGGCACGCTATGGACCTGGGGTAATAATGATAGTGGGCAGTTAGGTAACGGGAATACGACCAATGGGCTCGTACCTACACAAATAGGGACAGATACCAACTGGAAAGCAGCTGTTGCAGGTTTACAGTATTCTATAGCAATAAAGACGGATGGAACTTTGTGGACCTGGGGAAGTAATGTTTACGGACAGTTAGGTGATGGAACTACCACTAATAAAAATGTACCTACACAAATTGGTACAGATACCAATTGGAAAAGTATCGATGGCTATACAGAACACTCATTGGCTATTAAAACCGATGGTTCACTTTGGGCTTGGGGTAAAAATGATTACGAACAATTAGGGGACGGAACTACCACGAATAGGACTGCACCAAAACGTATCGGAGCAGATAGTAACTGGTATAGTATCTCAGCAGGAAGTTACCATTCACTGGCTTTAAAAACGGACGGGTCTGTGTATGCATGGGGCTACAATAGTCATGGTCAGTTGGGTAATGGTACAAATGGATTTCAGGCTGGTTCTTCCACACCGATAAGCATTGCTTGCCCTGTAAACTGTCCTGTTCCAAGCCAGTTGTCTACTTCCAATATTACTTCTATAACGGCTACGCTTAACTGGTCTGCACCAGCAACAGTACCTGCCGGAGGATATATGTACAAATATGGTACTTCATCATATGTTGGAAGTGCCAGTCATACTAATAATACAACTATTTCTACAACAGCCAATGCAATAAATTTATTGCCAAGTACCACGTATTATTGGTGGGTAGCGTCTCATTGCGGATCCACTCAAAGTGATTGGGTACCGGGAGGAACGTTTACGACACTTCCTCCTACGGGCTGCTGGCAAAGTATTGCTTCAGGCAGTACGCATTCTGCCGGGATAAAGTCAGATGGAACACTTTGGGCCTGGGGAACTAATAGC
This sequence comes from Chryseobacterium sp. JM1, assembly GCF_000737715.1. GTDB lineage: Bacteria > Bacteroidota > Bacteroidia > Flavobacteriales > Weeksellaceae > Chryseobacterium. The sequence goes on from NZ_JPRN01000003.1 coordinate 61,878, forward strand.
GATGGACAGTTAGGTGATGGAACAAATACCGACAGACACGCTCCAACGCAAATAGGAACAGCAACGAACTGGAAAAAAATTGTGATAGGTGCTCAGTATTCAATTGGATTGAGAACTAATGGAACGCTATGGGCATGGGGTTACAACTCAGTAGGTCAGTTAGGAAACGGAACTACCGCTAATACCAATGTACCTACGCAGATAGGAACAGCTACCGACTGGGCAGATATTGGCAGCGGGGTGAACCATACTTTAGCCGTAAAAAATAATGGTACCCTTTGGGGCTGGGGAAATAATGGAAACGGACAATTAGGTGACGGGACTATTTTAAATAAAACATTACCTACGCAAATAGGAACAGCAACGAACTGGAAAAGTATTGCAGGAGGAGATAACTTTTCTCTGGGAATAAGAACCAACAATACACTTTGGGCATGGGGCTTGAACAATTACGGACAGCTGGGTGATGGTACAACCACCGATAGAATTCTGCCTACACAAATAGCAACAACAACTAACTGGACAACTGTTGTAGCAGGATATACCCATTCTGCAGCACTCAGCACAGGTGGAGCAATTTATACCTGGGGACGAAATGACAAAGGGCAGCTTGGTAATAGTACCTATACAAACAGTTTGACACCGATAGGTATAGTTGGTGAAATCAAAAGTATTGCTGCAGGAGCATATCATACAGTAGCCGTAACTACATACGGAAAACTATATGCCTGCGGAGCCAATAATTATGGTCAGTTGGGGAATAACACAACGACTAATAACCCGAACTGGCTTGCCATTGGAAACGACAGCGATTATAGTGTGGTTTCTGCAGGAGCATTCCATACTTTAGCTTTAAATACAGATCGATACTTAAAAGCAGTTGGAAATAACGAGGGAGGACGATTAGGTGATGGTACTACAATTCAGAGAAACACATTCGTTTCTATTACTTGTATTCCATGTAATCCTCCAAGCCAGTTATCTACGTCCAATATCACTTCTACAACGGCTACGCTTAACTGGTCACCACTGGCAACAGCGCCTACCGGAGGATATATCTATGCTTATGGAACTTCTTCAACAATGGGAAGTCCTAACGGAAATACGATTGCTACAACAGCTGATATTACCAATCTAATGCCTAATACGACCTATTATTGGTGGATGGCATCCAATTGCGGATCCAGCCAAAGCAGCTGGGTACAGGGAGGATCTTTCACTACGCTCCCTCCGGCAGGTTGCTGGCAAAAAATCATGGCCGGTGAAACGCATTCATTAGGAATCAAATCAGATGGAACACTTTGGGCATGGGGAAGCAACCAGTATGGCCAGTTAGGTGATGGAACAACCGCTGATAGAAATGTTCCTATGCAGATAGGGACAGCAAACAACTGGAAGAAAATTGTTGCAGGTTCTCAGTATTCAGTGGCACTTAAAACAGATGGAACGCTTTGGTCTTGGGGGTATAACTCTGTGGGACAACTAGGAAACGGAACCACTGTGAATAAAACGACACCAACACAAATCGGAACAGCTGCCGACTGGGCAGATGCTGCGGCTGGAAAAAGACAAACACTAGCTGTAAAAACAGATGGAACACTTTGGGCCTGGGGAAATAACCAGTATGGTCAGTTAGGTGATGGAACCTCTGCAGATAAGAATGTACCTACACAAATAGGTACTGCAACCGACTGGAGAAGTATTGCAGCAGGGACTGATTTCTCTCTGGCAGTAAAAACCGGAGGTACACTTTGGGCATGGGGATATAATAACAATGGTCAGCTGGGCGACGGGACAACAACACAAAGAACCTTACCTAAGCAAATCGGAACCAATACTGACTGGGCTGATGTTTCTGCCGGATTTATGCATGCTGCGGCGAAAACAGCGAATGGAATACTGTATACATGGGGAGATAATAGCCAGGGACAGCTTGGTGACAATACCTATGTCAACAGATTAGTACCTACACTTGTCTCTGATGGAGTTCAAAGCGTTGATGCAGGAGGACATCATACCGTAGGAATAATGACAACCGGAAATATGTTTGCCTGTGGGTATAATTATTTTGGTCAGCTGGCTAATAGCACTACCAACAATAATTCAAACACGTTTTCTATTTCAAATGATAACGATTTTAGCGTAATCTCTGCAGGAGGATATTATACATTAGCTTTAAATACGGATGGCTTCCTGAAAGCAGCAGGCGCCAATGAAGTAGGCCAGTTAGGAGATGGAACTCTTGTTAAAAAGAATGCATTTGTTTCTATTGCATGTATTACAAACTGTGCCCCTCCGTCTCAGTTGTATACTTCCAATATCACATCTGCAACAGCCACCCTTAACTGGACAGCATCAGTATCAGCTCCCAATGGAGGCTACCAGTATCTTTACAGTACCAATTCGATTATTGGAGGGATAGACGAAACAAGTACTTCCACTACGGCCAATCTTACCAATTTATTACCTAATACCACTTACTATTGGTGGGTGGCATCTAATTGCGTATCCAGCCAGAGTAGCTGGACGGCAGGAGGTTCCTTCAATACACTTCCTACAGCTGTAGCTGGCTGTTGGAAAAATGTTGTTGCTGGTGATAATCATTCGTTAGGAATAAAGACAGACGGAACATTATGGGCGTGGGGAGATAATTTCGGTGGAGAATTAGGAAACGGGACTATTTTTGGCAAAAATACCCCAACACAAGTTGGAACCGCAAATAATTGGAGTAAAACTGCTGTCGGATTTCACCATTCAGTAGGAATAAAAACAGACGGTACATTATGGGCATGGGGTAATAATGATTATGGACAAATAGGCGATGGAACAACAGTACGACGACTTACCCCAACGCAAATAGGAACATCAACGGATTGGGTTAGTATTGCCTCTGGTTCCAATCATACGATAGCTCTAAAATCAAATGGAACACTTTGGGCTTGGGGACGTAATATTTGGGGACAATTAGGTGATGGTACAACTACCAATAAAACTGTGCCTATACAGATTGGAACATTAACGGACTGGCAAAGTGTCGCAGCAGGAGCAGAATATAGTTTCGCCATACAAACAAACGGAACACTCTGGGGTTGGGGATATAACGGATATGGCCAGCTAGGTGATGGAACCGGGACCAATAAAACTGTGCCTGTTAAAATTGGAATGGCTACGAATTGGAGAAATGTTGATGGAGGACATAGTCATTCGGTAGGGATAAAAACTGATGGAACACTGTGGACCTGGGGAAGCAATTTCATTGGGGAGCTTGGAAATGGAGCTACATCTACAGGTTCAACCAACATTCCGACACAAATCGGGACAGCAACAAATTGGCGCAGTATAGATGCTGGCCGTAATAGTTCTTCTACTGCCATCAAAACTGATGGAACGCTTTGGACATGGGGGAATAATAATTATGGACAGTTAGGAGACGGAACATTAACCAATAAATATGCACCTACACTTATAGGATCATCTGCTGATAGGCAAACTATTGCAGCAGGATCAGCTAATACGCTTGTTATCAATAGCAGTGGGTTCTTATCAAGCTGTGGAATTAATAACTATGGTCAGGTTGGAGACGGTACCAATATTCAAAGGAAAATATTGGTTCCTATTAGCTGTCCTACAGGTATTGTTTTAAGGACTGATGAGGTTTCAACACAGACGGATCAGCTGAAAGTTTACCCGAATCCTGTACGTGATATCCTGACGGTTTCTTTTGATCAAAAGATTCTTTCCGTTACGGTTTACAGTGCGGCGGGACAACAGGTACTTACTAAAGCGATCAACGATACTAAAGGAACCATTGATGTATCTGCTTTCCCTTCAGGAGTTTACCTGTTGAAAGTAAGTGCAGCTAATGACTTTACGAAAACAGTAAAAATAATTAAAAGATAAACCTTAAAATTTGATGACAACCGCTAAGGTTTGGTGATGGTTTTATTCACTGAAAAATTAGAAAGAAATCGGTTAAACCTTAGTGGGCTTGTCATTGATCTTAAAAAATAAACACTACAATTCAAAAAAACTACTAAAAGAAAAAATTAAGATGAGAAGAATGTACTTTTTATGGCTCATTTTCCTTTCCGGTATAGTCTCTGCACAATTTACGTATACAGTGTACAATACTTCAAATTCGGGAATAAGCAGCAACAACATCAGTGATATTAAGATTGATAATACCGGCTTGCTGTGGATAGCCACCAACAATGGAATTTCAACATTCAACGGAACTGCTTTTACCAATTACAACACAGGTAATTCCGGCATTGCATCCAATGCTGTCAAAGAAATAGAAATTGATGGTTTAGGGAGAAAATGGATGGCCACCCAGAACAATGGGATTATCTTATTTAACGGAACGACATGGACGAACTACACCACCGCCAATTCCGGACTTCCCAGCAATGCAATTAAAAATATTGCTGTAGACACAGCCAATAATTTGTGGGTGATCACAACAGACGGGCTTACTAAATTTAATGGAACCACATGGACTACGGATTCTTCATTCCCCAATATCAACTCACTAAAGATGGACAGCAACAATGGAGTTTGGGTGACCAATAATGGAGCTTTGTATAAATATAATGGAACCAATTTTAATTTCATCGTACAGGATGCCGAAAAAGTAGTGAAAATTGATAATAATATCGTGTATGTTGATACCAACAGCGGTATGCTTACATACTCTACTGCGGGAACTTTACTCAACACGTATTCTATAGGAAGTTCTTGCGTGGCCAATACTTCAATAAATACCCTTGATGTAGATAGCAACAATGAAGTATGGATTGGCTATGGAGGAAGCGGATTGCAAAACTTCAGTGATTGCGTTACCTACACCGCGAACGGTGCCGGCCTTCCCAATAATACACTCAACGTTGTGAAAACCCAGAACAACAATACGATCTGGATAGGATATACACAGCAGGGACTCGTGAAAGCGGTTCCTCAAAACGCAACAGGCTGCTGGCAAATGATCAGTGCCGGACAAAATTATTCCACAGGTATCAAAACAGACGGTACCCTATGGGTATGGGGGAGTAATTCTTCCAGCCAGCTTGGAGACGCAGGAGTTATTCGAAGAAATGCTCCGATGCAGGTGGGAACAGCAAGCGACTGGAAAACAGTAAGTACCGGATATGACCATACAGTGGCCATTAAAACCGATGGAACTTTATGGGCCTGGGGAGCGAACCGATATGGACAGTTGGGAGATAATACGACGATCATCAGGACTACTCCGGTCAAAATAGGAACAGCAACCAATTGGAAAACTCTTAGTGCCGGAGATTCCCATACATTAGCCCTTAAAACAGACGGAACCCTCTGGTCTTGGGGGAGGAATTTATACGGGCAGTTAGGAGATGGATCCAAAATAGATCGGCATATTCCGTTCAAAGTAGGAAACGGTATCAATTGGGATAAAATATCTGCCGGAGACTATTATTCCGTAGGTATCAAAACAGACGGAACCCTATGGAGCTGGGGGAGAAATGCCAACGGAGAATTAGGGAACGGAACTACCACAACTACGATCTATGATGTTTCTCCAAAACAGGTAGGAACTGCTACGAACTGGCTGAAGGTAGTTGCAGCAGGTACCCATACATTAGCTCTAAAATCTACCGGAACTCTTTGGGGCTGGGGATCCAACGAATCAGGCCAGGTGGGAGACGGAACCACAGTTGCTAAAAGAGTTCCAACCCAAATCGGAACAGGAAGCAATTGGATCCGTATCTCTGCAGGATGGGGACATTCTGAGGGAATAAGAGCAGGGGGAACACTCTGGGGATGGGGGAGCAATTCCTCTGGAATGTTTGGAAGCGGGCCAACGGACATTATATCACCAACACAATTGGGCTCCACTACAGACAATATGATGATTTCCAGCGGATCCTCGCATTTTCTTAACCTCACTTTTTCCGGATCTTTAAGAGTTGCCGGATCTAACACCAATGGCCAGCTGGGTGATGGTACCTTTGTTGAAAAAAACACACTTACATCTATAGCTTGTCCTTCAAACTGTGCTGTTCCAACGCAGCTTTCTGCCACTAATATTACTTCGGGGTCGGCTACCCTTAACTGGACTGCACCAACACCGGCGCCAGCTAATGGATATCTGTATGCATACAGCACCAACCCAATTGTTGGAGGTATCGATGAAACCACGACTTCTACAACCGTCAATTTGAATAATCTGTTGCCAGGGACTACTTACTATTACTGGGTCGCAGCTCATTGTGCAACCAGCCAGACCAGTTGGATTCCGGGTGGTACCTTTACCACACTTTCCGGCGGTACAGGCTGCTGGAACATTGTAAGTTCAGGAAATGACTATACTTTAGCAACGAAAACAGACGGAACATTATGGGCATGGGGAATTAATGAAGACGGACAATTGGGAGATGGGACTACGACCAATAGAGCAACTCCAACACCTATAGCCATTTCAGGGGTCTGGAAAATAGCTACCGCATATAATCATACAGTGGTTATTAAAACAGACGGAACGCTATGGGCGTGGGGTAGTAACCAATTTGGACAGTTGGGAGACGGAACTACCAACAACAGAACAACTCCGTTGAAAATAGGATCGGCAAACGACTGGGTAGGTGTTACCATTGGAAATAATTATACATTAGCCATAAAAGCCAATGGAACATTATGGGCATGGGGACATAATACCTATGGTAATTACGGAGACGGAACTACCTACAGCAGAACTATACCCACACAGGTAGGAACTGCCGCAGACTGGCGAAGTATTGCTGCCGGAAGCGATCATGCTTTGGGAATAAAAACAGACGGAACCCTGTGGGCCTGGGGTAAGAATTATGACGGACAGTTAGGAAACGAAAATACAACCAGTAAAACAACGCCGGTAAGAATAACAACGGCGACAAACTGGAAAAGTATTGATGCTGCCGGAGATCACTCTATGGCTATGAAAACAGATGGAACTATTTGGACCTGGGGAGATAATTTATCCGGGCAACTGGGGAACGGATCCAAAAGTTCCAGAACATCACCGGGTCAGGTAGGAACAGCCACCGATTGGAAAAGTTTTGATATTGGGCGCTTTAATGGGGTAGCTATCAAAACAGACGGAACGCTATGGTCTTGGGGAAGTAATGAGGTGGGAGAAATAGGAGACGGTACAGGCATCTCGAGACTATCCCCCGTGCTTATTGGGACAGCTACCGACAGAAAAACGGTAGCAGCAGGAAGTAATAATTTATTCGTTATCAGTAACAGCGGATTTTTGTCAGGTAGCGGCGATAATAGAAAGAACCAGCTCGGAGATGGTACCCTTATTCGAAAAAGAATTTTTTCTCCTATCGGTTGCACATCAGGTGCTGTTTTAAGAACTGATGAAGTTATAACGCAGAAAGATCAGCTGAAAGTATTCCCGAATCCGGTAAGTGATATTCTGACGGTTTCTTTTGATCAGAAGATACTTTCCGTTACGGTTTACAATATGGCGGGTCAGCAGGTGCTTACTAAAGCGATCAATGACACTAAAGGAACCATTGATGTTTCTGCTTTCCCATCAGGAGTGTATCAGATGAAAGTAAATGCAGTGAATAACTTCGTAAAAACGGTGAAAGTGATCAAGCGATAAGCATGATCAATGAAAGTGCGGAAGAATGATCTATAAAAAATAGCGTCACTTATCTTTTAAGTGACGCTGTTTTTTTAAAACGAATCGTTATTTTTAAGATATCAAAAAAACAAAATAATAACCCATTACATTTTAAAATCATGAAAAAAACAGGAGTCATTGGTTTTCTTCTCTTCAGCCTTTTTATGGCAAGTGCACAAACCATCGAATCGGGGAGCCGCAGTACAACGGGCTACATCAAATCGGACGGAACCATTGAAAACAGCAGCCGTTCCACAGTAGGATACATCAAGTCGGACGGAACCATCGAGAATAAAAGCCGCTCAACCATCGGTTATATCAAAAGCGATGGGACGATTGAAAACAAAAGCCGTTCTACCGTAGGTTACGTTAAAAAAGACGGGACTATAGAGAACAGCAGCCGTTCAACCATTGGGTATATCAAAGACGATGGGACGGTAGAAAACAGCAGCCGAAGCACGATTGGCTATGCCAGAGGAATTAAAAAAGAGTGGGCAGCGGTCGTGTATTTCTTTTTTAAATTAGATTAAAGCACCGCTTTAAAACCTCTATTGAGATTATAAATACTAAGGTAAAGAATGGCATAGAGAATATGATTGCGACTCAGAGGCAGAAACAGTCTTAATACGAAAGATGCATAATTACGACAGTTCAGATGAAGTTTATTATTGCGCCACCTATAGATAAAAATAACCCCTGTTAACGCAGGGGTTTTATTTTGGCAGCATAATCATACGCTGAAGAAATACGTTACGAGTGTCAATTGACCTATTCAGGATCCTATCAACATCCATCCCGCTTATTTGCGTTATGCCCGCCGGTGCGGATCTGTTTTTATTTTACGAGCTCCAGTATCTTAATTTCGAATTCTTCGACAATATACTACTCTTTGAAGATATCAATTCAATCAGTTTCGATTTACGACTCCTCAGTTTTTGGCTTGAAATTTTTCCCGGCACCTTTTCTTAGAAAGGTAATTTTCCCTTGTGTTTGCTTGGCTTTTTCAAGAACTTCCAATGCTTTTGTTCGTTCATTCATTCTACCTGCATGGGTTATACTCCCTTGATTTTCACTTTTTTTCATACTACAAGATAGTGAAAATAATTGACAAAAGCAAATCGTAGACATACCGGTATCGTCATTTTGTCTTTTCTATTATCAATTTTATTGTGTTTGAAAAATTTAGAAATCTGTAAACAAATTCCATATCAAAAAGAAAGTTTGTATTTTTAAAATATTGAATTGAACATTCCCTGTACTGTTCAATCCACTCATAAAAAATGATTAAATGAATAATGAACTCCATGAAATCCTTTATTACTATAATGAGGAAGGATACGAAAGATACGATTTAAGCGAAGTACAACTCCTTGAAAAAAAAGATTTTGACAGGATTAAAAAATTAAAGCATCTTCTTCACCATGAAGACCGGTATATGGCTTATCAGGCTATGCTTATTCTACTGGCGTGGTCCATTCCGGAAGGATTTGAACTCCTTGACCGTTTCATTGTTGAAAAATGGGACGACAAAGAAAGTTTTGAACCCCACAGACTCCATAATCAGGATAATGTTTATGATATCATTACCAACGCATTGTATGTTTCAACGTTCAATGGAAAAAATGAACAGGAATTATTTCCTTATATCAAACAGTTTTTACTTCTGTATGGTGAGCAGTTTTTTGAATCTAACCTGAAGGATTTTCTATTAAAGAAAGATTGCGGGCCCCTTTTAACAGAAATAGAACAGGCCATGCGAACTGCTTTAGAAAACAAAAGGTATTACCAGGCCAGTCAGTTGTTTCCGGTGCTGGTTCATTATGACAAAAGCAGATTCAATGTATATAGGGATATTTTTAGGCCATTAATAAGCAAGGATAACAGAATTGCCTATAATATGGATGAAGCAGAGAAAAATAATCCCAATGTATCTATCTAAAACAAAGCTTCAATGGATAAGAACACCTCAATTTATATAGATTTGGAAGATCGGTTAACGAAAAAATACTACCGTGAAATCGTTGAAAAAGCTTTAGCGCAGGCCAAAGAAGAATACGAACAATTTCCCGATAATTCCATGAATATTTCTTTTTACCGTCAATTGATGGATATAAAAAAAACAGTGATTGATGAACATACAATTTATACGGAAGATGAAGCGTATCAGAAATATCCAATGGCCATTATGGTTGTAAGGAATTTTCTTGGTGAAGAAGCCAATACAGACTATGCGAAAATGCTGCAGGATATCGTTTGGGGTATAGCATTATATCCTGTTATGATGGAAAACATTGAAATGATCAGGCGGAAATTATTTGACGGAGAGGAAGAAAAAGCGCTCAAACATGTTTTTGCAATTGAAAATCAAACGTTCAAACTGATGGATTTTTACAACCATCCATTACGGGAATTAAAAAAAGAAATAGGGGAGAGAAGTTTTAATATCATCATGAAAGAAAACACGTTCAGTGTGGTTAACAGCTTTATTGAAAAGTATCTCTCTGAAGACGGACTGGAAATCCATTATGTAAAGAAAAATGAGAACATCTATCTGTTTTCCTACGGAGAGTATCAGCCGGGAAGATATCTGCTGTTTTTAGAAGGGATCTGTTATTATGCTGTGTCAAAAGAGTAGTTATCCTGAACCAATACCAAATGATGTATTCAAAATCAACTAAAAGTATGAACGAAAAGAAATTACTCGAACAAAAAGAATGGCAATATTATATTTATGAAGAGGACAGCCGTATTGTACTGTCTGTCCCTATTGCCAAACCAGCCCCAGGATTCGATATCGTATATACCCTGAACGAATCTGAGAAGGAAAAATACAGGCATACTGGCATCAAAGCCCTTGAAGACAGGATAGAAGATATGAAGGTGAACTTTTCAAACTATGAAATGAATTCCTGGAGGTAATAAGAATTGAATGATTATGTATTCCATCCCCGTGTGGGCCCTTGCTTCTGTACTGTTATTCTTGCCAAGGATAAAAAAGACAATCTCCAAAGTCAGGAGAATTCAGAGATTGTATGTATGTTTTTTAAATAATTCAGCTACTTTTTAGGCGCATTAAATATTGAATAATATAAAAAGATGGGAAACTTCTCAAACGTTTCTGTTTTACCTATCGTATATTCATCAGGGCCGAATGCCTGGGAGAAATCCAGAATGGTAGAGGTTTTTGCCGGAGATACAGCAATCATTTTTACTAAGCTGGTAACTGCTGTTTCAGTTTCGTAGGTGAATAAAAGGGTTTTACGGTCTAAACTGTATATTTTATAATGATAGATTCGTGCTTTTAGCTGGGTATCAACACCTGTACCATCCAGTTTGGCTTTGTACATTAATTTTTTGGTACCGTCTTCCGTAATGTATACATCTGCATTTTTATAGCTGGCATCATAGGTAAAGGTAACCCGATCGTTGGTCTTATAATAATAGCTTATGGCTTTCTCGCCTCCGGCCATCACCTGAACTTCAGCATCTTTAGGCATTTCCATCGGCCCGCGTTTTGACGGAGTTGCTGATTTCTTTTTTTGTGCCATTACATTCACTGCGGAGAACAGCATTAAAGCTGCTGCTAAAACTAGTTTTGAGTTTTTCATGGTTTTTTTTGCAATGTTAGAGAAAATTATGATTGTAAAAAAAATATATGAATCTTTTTATCGTATTGTTTGGGCTGTTAGATGTACGGTTGACTGGTACGGCAGACTTTGTTGTCGTTGGAAGAACGAAACCGTAGAGCGCGAAATATTCCTGCACCCCGTTTCATAACCTCCTTAGGGGAGTATGATAAGGGACAATAACCCTGTAAATAACGGTCTAAAGCCCGTTTTATAAGCATCCGGGCCCCTGTTCTATAACTGGTTCTACCCCCTTACCCAAGGGGGTAGAACCGGTTGGGTAAGGGGCTCTCGGTCGTTGAGAAGAGTCTCCGGAGGGTTGGGGAAGTACCCCGGACCCTTTGAAAGGGGTCTACAGGCTTTGTATTGGGGGTTTGTTAATCTTTGAATGTTTTTCCCGAATATACAAGTTGAGAAGAAAAGCGCTCAAAATTTTCATTTAAATTTATAATGTAGGAATGGGCAACGAGCGTGACGCTCGCGCCAGCGAGGGAAACCAGATATTACAAGATCCTGCTTTAGTGCATAATGTAAGTTTTAGAAAATATTTGGTAGCATTGTAGATTTGCTTTTGGAAAAGGCTTTTTGTTATATTTGCTGTGAAACTAATGTTACATGAAAAAAATTAAACAGCAAAGGGATTATATATGGTTATTTGCAACACTAGCTGTTGTTTTGATTGTATCTGTAATGGGATCAACTTTTTACTTTGCAAATGACAGTAAGGATCGTGGAACTTTCGGAGATATGTTTGGAGGAGCTAACGCTTTATTTACAGGATTGTCTTTCGTGGGCCTTATCGTTACAATTCTCTTACAACGAAAAGACTTGAATATTCAACGAATGGAGCTCCAAAAACAAACTGATTCAATTCATAAGCAAAATTTTGAAAGTACATTTTTCCAACTTCTTTCAATGTTTAATTCTATAACTAACACGATGGAGGTCAATTATGGGGATGAAGTTTACAAAGGTAGAAGAGCGATTATTGAAATGAATAATACTCTAAATTTAATCATTGAAAAAATGGCTTATGGTGATAAAATTATGTCTGAAAAGATTTTAAAAGAAGCTGTGAAGAATCTTGATAAAAATGCAATAATGACTGCTTATATTGATTTTTACAATCTTCACAAAGAGTTCATTGCTCATTATTTTAGAAGTTTTTATCATATCGTCAAATTTATTCATGTAACAGAAGATATTGATAAAAAATTTTATATTTCAATTGCAAGATCACAACTTTCTAGCATTGAATTAGTATTATTCTTTTACAATGGTGTTTCTCCAAGGGGATTGAGAAAATTCCGACCACTAATAAATCAATATGGACTTTTAAAAGGCTTAGACTTCACCTTAATGCCAAATACAATATTACAATCAGAATACGATAAGACAGCATTTTACTTACCATAAATAACCCTTAATTGGGACTATTCTTTTGTACGTAAGGATTGAAATATCCATTTCTATAAGATGTTAATTTCTTAATTGAATTGTTTATGCTATCAATTGTTGTTTGTTCCAATTCATAACTTATAGATTTTCCATTTTTCATTAAATTACCCGAAATAAATTCGGTAAGAATATGGGGAGAAACATTATTGTAAATGATTGCGCTTGTAACAAACTGTATTTTGGCCTGCCGATCGGAGTCTGCATTAATGTCTACATTTGTTTTTGAAATACTTCCAATCATATTTGGAGGAATTGTTGTCTTATAAACGATTTCTCCTTCATATTTATCTTCACATGAGTAAGTCAAAGCAAGAACAAATGTTAATATTAGTTTTTTCATGTATTTAATTCTACTCAAAGGAAGCAAATTCTTACATACAATAATTAGGGGAATCCGTAGCTATTTGAAAATAGTTAATTCTTTTCTTTAAGTGCGAAGAAAAGATTTTGTAATCCGTGGATGTATTTTTTTTCTAATCATCGTAGTCTTCCAATTTTACTAGCTATTTAAATAAAGGATCATTAAAAAATTCTTGTAATGTAATTTTTAAAAGTGTACAAAATCTTTTGATGGTGTAAATGGTCACCCCTCTTTCACTTTCAAAACTTTCCCATCGGTTTACTTGTTGTCTGTCAATATCATGGAGTTTGGCAAAATCACTTTGATTCAATCCGGTAGATGCTCTCAGATCAACTAATCTTTGAGTTATTTTATTTCTAAGTTCAATATCGTCTTTGCTAAGGCTACTCATGTAACAATTTTAAAATATTTGATAAAAACATTTGTAATCCATTTGGTTTACATTGTGATTTTTGTATATATTTGGAAAACATTACTTATTAAAGTAATTTTGCGATACTTCAAAGAAATATAGAAGCTATTGCTTAGAACCTTGCTTTTGAAAACTGGTAATTTTTATGCACGCAAGAGGATAAGTAAGTTGGCTCACGACCTAGGCGTGGGCTCTCTTATCTGTGTGCAGGGTATACCAGTACCTCAAAAGCGGATATTGTAGAGTCCCATGCCGTTTTTATTTTCATGCTGTTCTGCTTGTCTACAATCACTTTTTCTAAGCCCGCTTTACAAAGTATCATGATACGTTACAATGGGGTGTACAATCCATTGCGGCTTTAGGGCTTTCAGAAAAACACAAATTCTATCATATTCATTTTTGGTTTGTTTGGGCAGGAAGTTCCGGCAAATGATCGGGACTTCCTCCTTTACAGCCAACAAAAAACAGTATAAGAGGGACATTTAGTATTTAGCTATAGAAGAATTAACATACATCTCAGCGTACAGCCGTATATTGAAAGTTGGAGCTGTGTTTTATCTATACAACCCATTAAAATATAAACCATTAAGAAGCATGAAGGTTTTAAGATACGTCAAGTTCCATCAAGATGGATGAAGCAGCTCGCTAAATAAATAGCTTCAGCTATGATCTTAATGATTCTTAACCACTTAAAAAGCCTTAATGGTAAAAAAATCACATTTATTTTTATCACTTACATAAAATACAAACTCATGAATAAGAACAGAACATACTTTGATACCCGGTTTTGGGCAGTTCGCAGAAAGCATTCCGGAGTACAGCTCATGGAGACCTTTTTTCAGTTCAATGATCTGGCTGCCTCTAAAAAGAGATTAATCAGTATTATGCATTACGCGGTAAAAAGGGATAGCCGGATCAAAGAAGATCCGTCAGTGATCTTTCAGTTTCGGCAGGCTATCCAGTCGTTTATCCGGGCAGGGTATCTCATCACACTGAAGGAAAAGAAATGGACAGCCAATAATCAGTTAGAAGATGTCTCTCCATTGGCTCTTGGATTGCTTTCAGAGAAGGAATACCAAAATCCTCTGTTGGTCTTTAAAAAAGCATTCAGAGAATACAGCGTACAGGAATTTGATTATTTTATGTCCGGAATGGTGTACTTTTCACTGGGAGTCTACGATAATCTGCCGGAAAGGAATATCATTAGTCCATACATTCATCTGACTAAAATGCTGGATGCTGCACATCTAATTGTGGAAAGGAGAGGGAAGAAGTACAACTCATGAATAGAAGTTTCAATAACGCAATGGTTTAATGTAATAGTGGGCAGCAAGCTTGACGCTCGTGCCAACGGAGAGGGTTTGCAATAGCATTGCATACGCTCTTTATCTAGCTTTGTTCTGAAACAAAAGCGCTATGAAAAATTATCTTAAAGAAACAGATATCCTTGACTACTCAAATCCTTCCATACAAAAGCTGTTGGAGCAAAGAAGGTGGGGAAATTTAGACCCTGTTTCCAAAGTGAAAGCCATTTATAATTTTGTAAGGGATGAAATAAAATTTGGCTATAACATTTCTGATGATATTCCCGCATCGCAAATACTGAAAGACGGTTACGGACAATGCAATACAAAAGCAACTTTACTCATGACTTTATTAAGAGCAGCAGGAGTGCCCAACCGTATTCACGGTTTTACCATTGATAAGGCATTACAGAAAGGAGCAATTACGGGTATTTGGTATAGATTTTCACCAAAAAATATCTTACACAGCTGGGTTGAAGTATGGATCAATGAACAATGGTATTTCTTAGAGGGTGTGATTTTAGACAAACCTTATCTCACAAAATTACAGGAACAGAATAATGATTGTAAAACTACTTTTTGCGGTTTCGGAGTTTATACAGACAATTTTGAAAATCCCCCCATCGAATGGAATAACAACAATACGTTTATTCAGGATAAAGGGATCAATCAGGATTTTGGGGTATTTGATACGCCCGATGAATTGTATTCAAAACATCAGCAAAAGCTCAACGCTTTCAAACGCTTTATTTTCCGGAATATTGTTAGACATATCATGAATAGGAACGTAGAAAGGATAAGAAACCGAAAGCAGTAAAAAAACCAGACATTCGTTAATGAACTTCCCGTTTTTCTAACATCCCTTCTTTATACATTTCAGTATAGATCAATGATCCTTTCTTCCTTGTATTGAACAGAGGTTCTCCGGTTTCTTCACTGTATTTTTGCAGTAATTTGTAAAATTTCCATGTTCCGGCGGGTAAACCATTTTTATATTCGGCTTCCAGATAAGTGTATGGATCTGTAAATTCCGGATGTTTTTGTAAATCCATAGACCCGTTTGATTTCGATTCTATCCATTTTCCTTCTTTTTGATGATTTTTCACCAGACCCTGTTCTTCATCATTTTTAAAAGGACCATCTTTATCAAAGTATCTGGCAAATTTTCCGGAGGGAAGAATCTGGTATTGATGTAAAGGTTTTAATTGAAAAGGATTTTCGGTCAACTCATAATCCTGTAGAGAAATGATGTAATTTTTATCGATATTAAATAGGGTATAGTTGGCAAATCCCATTTCACCCTGATGATTCAGATAGATTCTCTTCATATCAATCAGCTTACCGTCTTTGGTTGAAACTAAATACATTTTTTCAATGAACGGATCGGTGTAACGCACGGTATTATAGACGGCCATAAAGTACACTGAGAAATCTTTGTAACACAGAAAATGAGAGGATATTTTAATGTGGTCATACTTTTCATTGACAGTACTGCTGAATGGCAGGAAGACATCATATTCTTCAGGAAGTGATACAAGATCTTTTTTTATTACTTTTTCAAATTGTAATGCATTGAATTCTTTCAGCTTATTTTTATCTTCTATGGCAGACAGAATGGAGTCCACGGTTAATCGTTTTGAAATATCCGAATATCCAAATGGCAACGTGATACAGTCAGCCTTATTGGTGTTAAAAGAAAACGATCCTTTATCCGTTGAATGTACTTCTGTTTCTATCACCTTATTTTCTGTCTGTGCTTTGCTATAACAGGAGAAAAGGAAAAACAAACTGCTGAAAAAAAGCGATATTAATTTTAAACATAGATATCTGATATTTGAGCAAAACCATGAATATGTAAATGATTATTATGTCTTGGTGTAGCGGTGTGGATCGTGTGAGGCAACCGTGTATTAGCATTGTCTGCCGTACTGGCATTTGCGGTGTTAGAGAAGTTTTCTGACCGGCCTAATATAAATCCAAAATCATAGAGAATATTCCGGAGAATCACCGCATTATCATAATCAAAATTGGCTGCAGAAAGGATGGTATTGGTCCCATTTTCCTGAGTCGTTAATAAATTCAGATCTCCCGCTTCTCCGTTCACGTGTTCTGCGCTGGGATAGCACGACGCATCAGAATAAGAAAACCCCTGAGATACAATATAATGATTGTGCCCTTCCTGTCTGAATTGCGCCAATGACCCTAAGAAACCTGCAAATAGATCCGGCTGAATACTTCTTCTTCTCGTATGCTGAAATCCATACCGGATGATAACTCCATTCTGATTATAATTGAACGCTTCAAATATCTGGGGTCCCACACCTGCATTCGCTAAAATATCCATATCGACTAAGTCTACATTTCCCGGCTGATTGGCGTACCATTTATCGGTGGCTCCATCGCCCAGGGTTCCGTTAGCATACACCAGTAACTGATGAGCGTCAATCTGTTCTCCGGCGGCTCTGTTCGCGGTAAAATCTATGGTTTGTGAAAGAGCTCCTCTTTGGGCCAGCGGCGGAATGGTATTGACTCTTCTTTTTCGGGTTACACTTTCTTTCGTTCGGGCACAGATCCTGTGTTCATTATCGTTTTGGTCGTAGTAAAAGAAGATCACTTCAGTAGAGTGGGCATTCACAACTTTCTGTATCCGTCTTCTTCTCGATGGATTTGTACTGATCTCCGGCAGCGTATTGTACGTATTGCTGCCATGATGAATGTTGTATATATTTTTATTAACGACTCTGAATCTTCCTGTATCATCATTTAAGAAAATACCGGCTCCGTTTACTTCTTCCTGTCCGTCTTTATAAGCACAGGCATTATTATCCGTTCTTTCTACGGCCACTTCCAGATTAATACTTCCATTTGCGAGCCTTCTGGTCCAGTCATCAAAAGTAGCTCTTCCATCCGGTCTGAGCTGCAGCTTAATAATAGCTTTGTTAATATGGTCAGCCTGTAAATTGGTGTAATGAGCATGGCTGCCGTCTCTGTTGTTAAGAGCATCAAAATTTCCTACCTGTACCGTGAACAGCCTCTGTACTTCATACCGGTCAGGAGATACAAAACGCATAAGCTGCAATGTATCTGTATTTTCTGTCATAGTATTGGCTGAAGGTCTTATCACTGCATCTATACTCAAGGTCTGCATATTGCTGGTCTCCATGATCAGATACACCGTTTTTCCCAATATGGAATCGTATGGAATATTTTGATTTTGATGATCCTGTTGCACGTGAGCAGAATCAATTTTTGTAAAACTGACTCTTGTTCCATTGTCGGTTGTTACTTTTCTGGCAAAATAAACGGCACTGATACGCTGCAATGAATCATCGGGAGTATCCGGAGCCAATGGACCATTTAAGGTTTGCGTCTGCCCTGTGTCTGTTATGGTAATACGTGTCGCCATTTTAAGATTTTTCTTTTTTAATATTTCCTGATGAGGATGATCTGTGATTTTATTTTTATTACATGAGAAGGCTTAAGCCACCAAATTTTTCATTCAGCTAGTCTTGCTTTTCTTCAATCCATCTTATTTTTTATAATTCTTCATGGCTTATTTCCTTTACATGATAGATGATTTTCTTTTGGTAGTTGTCTCCCAGGGAAAATTCTATGGTCAGTTTATGTTCCAACACTTCTTTAGTTTTAAAATCTAATAAAATCTGCCCTTTATATTTTTCCAGTTTTGGAAAATCGGTTTCACTGTTATAAGTGATTTCCTTTCTCTTCATTTCCCCATAAAACATTTCCCAATTTTTATCCGAAGGGATGCTTCCGGTATACTGTACCAGTAATAATTCATCATCACAACGCATGGCCTCGGGCTCTACACGCTCGTCTATATCTATTATGGTATTGGCCATAAAATTACGGTAGCGCACCCTATGCTTTACCTGATTTTCCTTTTCATATCTTCCATAAAACGGATGCAGGATCATTCCAAAATGATTATATTTTAAAAAATCCGTACCCACTAAATGTTCCTTTTGGTAAAAGTCTTTTAAAAACATATAAAAATCCTCCGCCTTTTTGCCTACATAAGATCGGGAGAGCTTTTCTACTGTTTTTTCCACTCTGTCTTGGAGAATGGGCAGTGCCTGTACGTTTTTTAAACGGCCATATCCGTCCGTTATGAGCACGACATCATCATTGATCTCTGCAATTCTGTTTAAAAAATCTTTTTCGGACAGTGACAGTTCCTTATCCCTGTGAACCCGGTCAAAAATTTCGATATGATATTCAAATTTGTCTTCTTCTAAAAGCTTCAGCGTGACATGAAAATTTTTGTTGAGCTCACTTCTATGCGTTTCCCCATTGATGGTAGTATATTCATTATAGGTATAGCGATAAAACTTCTTTCCTTTTACAAGGTTTAATCTGACATTTATCGGAAATACGGGCTCCATAATTAACTCCTTTTATAACTTATTACTGCTGATTCAACCATTATTTTGATGTAAAAACCACTTTCCCTCCGGAGGAAATCCACTGGCTTTTTTTGTTCCATGATCCATCACAGTCCTGTTGCAGCTGTTTAATTATTTTAGCTTTATTGATGTCGATAATGGCACATGTATAGTTTTCGTGCAGGGTACTGTCCTTCACACTTTCATGCACATATTCTTTGATAATACCGTCTACTACTACATATTTTGCATTAGGGGACAGGGAAGAAAAGAGTTCACTTCCGGTACCTTTAAAATCACTGCCTTTACCTACTTTTATCTTCTTTTTATGATGAATGATATGAAGATTATACCATAGTTTCATAGGGCTGTTATAGGACGCATAATAAAGGGATATATTATCGTTCAGCTTAATGATCGTGTCTTTCTTTATCGTTTTATTCTGTTGTACATCATGATTTCGCTGGGACATCGTGTTTCCACAGGTAATAAAAATGATTAAAATCATTAAGATGGATGTTATTTTTTTCATGATGATAAGTTTGAGTTTTTTTCCATTTTTTCATAACGTTTGTCCATATCGGTACCTCTTCTTGCATTCCCGTAATCATCAAGGATTTCCTTTTCATATTTCCCGTGCATATCTCCCCAATCGGCAGGGTTTCTTGATAGTTTTTCTAATTTTTCACCTTCTTTTTTGGTTTTGTTTTCTTTGGCTGTGTTGGCATCTTTTTTGGCAAAAAACCGGCCTAATGCAGCACCGAAATCGTCTTCTACATACCCAGGCCTGTTAATGTGATGATCCAATGCAGTTGCTTTTCCTAATTTTGACAGTAGATAATCTGACAGTTTATATGAATAACCTGTAGGTGTCAAAGGAAGCACTACCTCTTTTAACCTTTTGATAAAATCCACCACTTGCTTTTCCTGAAATACCTTATCAATAACGGCATTCACAATCGGTTGCAGAGGCTTACATTCCACTGTTTTTCCAAATAAAGATTCTTTACAGTTTTCTCTGATTTTATTGGACAAAGTATTTCCTGTGATTTTCTCTGCTTTAGGATCTGCCGGATCTTTATAATACAGAATCCCTGCATCCACCGTCCATCCGCATGATACAAATAATTCGTCATACTTTTCAGGATGCTGGGCTTTAAATTCTTCAACCTGCGTCGTAAACTCACCTTTTCCGGTATGATCTACTGTTTTCTGCATGGCACCTGCGGTTAGTATCATCTGTTCACCCGAAAGGTCCCAGTCATAAGACTGAACAGAATCCAGTTTCCCTTCATTTTCAGACATTCCCACCAGAATAGCCTTTTCTTCAGCCGTAATTTTCTTGTCTTCAATTAATGTATCCCAATCGGAATAGTTTTCAAGTTTTTTCGATCCCCAGTAGGCGGGTCCATATCTTTTGCTGTACCGGGTACAGGTAATATCATATTTGTTTCCACAATTGCAGTATCTGATCTCAAACCTTTCATTGTCTTTATTTAAAAATTCATGCGTTTCATCCGGAAACTTCACCTCATCTTCTGTTCCTGTTACTTCAGCTTTGAAATATAAGAACGCATTTGTATCATCCCTTTTATTCAGTTTATCGATCAGTTTTTTTAAATCTTCATCGCTTTTCGGGCGCATCGTTATTTCTTTCGAATACACCAGTGTTCCATTGATGGTGAATTCAATCTTGCTTTTCTCCTCCTCACTATCCAAAAATTTGACAGGATTTTCATAGACATTTTCCGCATTGGTCTGTTTATTTTCATGAATTTCCACAGAGAGCTTTCCGCTTGCTCCTTCACAATGGGCCACAACCCATACTTTCTTTTTAATAGTGGTGCTGTTTATTTTCTCAAAATCAAAATCGGGACTGCCATCCGCTTTTTTCGCTTGTACTTCTTCTTCCCAGGTAATTTTTACCGACTCCTTTGCTTTTAATTTTACAGAATCTTCTTTATCTGCCTGAATGCTCCTTCTTCCTTTTTTCTCATATTTCTTTTTTACATCAGATACGGACCCTCCATTTTTTACCGTGTACGTGTCTTCTTTAGTTTCCCAGGTCATTTTAGGAACTTGTTTTGCAAAATATATTTTCACCACATTCACTTCATGATCCACCTGGTGCGGCGTATCATAAACCTTTTGATTGGGATTTGCGGAGTAATTATCTTTTCCCTGTTCTTGTTCTTCACTCATGACGTTTTATTTTGAGCTGATTATTGGAAATCATTTGACTTATTATATTTTGTTTTCAGGTCTTTAATCACTTTTAATTTTAACTTTTCGGGTAAATTTTTTAATGTAGTATCCAGGTTATCATTAATTTTACATTTCCCATCTTCTCCGCAATGGTATTTTATATGATACAGGTATTTTTTATGGTTGTAAAATATAATGCAGGAGACTTTTGTATCATTATCCCAATTTCCGCAATAGGTAAAAGGTATTAAGACCGCCTGATGCTTATTGATATTATGATCTGATATATTATTTGTTTTTAAATTGATTAAACCTGATTGTGCATCAGGATAACTGTAAACTACAGTGTCGCTGTAATTTTTATTTTTAACGGTGGCACTGATAATGGTTACCACTCCGTCAAATCTTTCTTTTTCAGCATTACAGGGATTAATGACTTTTACGTTAAGTGTATTGGGTACGGTTCCGTCTTTAAAATTTTTATGTACAGTCAATGAATCCTGATAATACACTTTCAGGCTGTCATGAACAGCCTTTTGCCCGCAAGCAGGAACAAAGAAAAATAATATGAGACTTGTAACTAAGCTTTTCATTTTTTGTATACTCAATAAGTAATTCACCATTTTTACCCGTGCTGTTTTCTGTTTTTCCTGAACACTCAAGGATATTTATCTACCAACAAAGTTGATCTGATACTGCATATTCTGTACATTGATCAACAGTCTTCAGTTTGCCCCCGACAATTTTATTTTTATAGAGTTTTCTTTCTTTGGTATCACTCACTCCGGTTATTACGTATTTTCCTGTTTTGTCCCATCCATAGAATGCTGCTTTATCAAAAAAATCTGGTACAAATATAAATTTGCTTTCTTTTTCAGACCATTTGTAAAATTGATACATATCATTGTCCCTCATAGAGCTTGCAAGATCCAGAATAAGAAGATCTTCATACCCATCATTATCCATATCTGTTATCGTTATAAAGTTATAATCTGAATTACGAAAAATCATTTTTTTCCTGTTGGCAAAATCATTTTCTTTAAAATCTTTATTTTTATAATAATCATACGTATCATCATATGAATTCTTATTTATAGCTTGCCAATGCTGAAGCTCAATAGTTCCTTCTATACATTCGTATGCAGACTTAGGTAAAAGGTTATTTGTGTCTTCTTGTATTTCAGCAATTGTATAATTTTTTCTTCCTGACAAATCTTCAGACTTAGAGAGTTTCAATCGAATGTCTATCTTTTTTTTATTAACCTCTAACGGAACTGTTACTATATATTGCGAAGGAATATTCAATGTATCTATATGTTTTGGCGCACTTGGCTTCTTGGAAGGTGTAGGTATTTTACCATCAATCTCCGTAGAATCAATTTTCGCTATATTGATACTCTCATCGTTTGATATTTTTTTAGGTTGATTTCTCGCACAGGAAATCACCAGTAGTAGTATTACAAAATAATTTTTCATTCAGTTATATTGCTAATCTTTTCAACATAATAAATTTTTATCCCTTTATATTCTTCATGGTTTTTGAAAGTTGCATTTCCATTACTATCAATATTCGATAGATAATGTCCTCCATTATATAGTTTTATAAATTCAGCATCCAACAAAGATTTAACAGAAGAATTATCAGCTTTCTGTGGCATATATTTATTTAAATGGGAAAGTTCTGGAATGGTTGTCGGACACCATTTATAGGTGAGATTTCCTTCTTTTTGATCCGTCGGCTTTACGGAATAATTGCATTTTTTTAGTAATTTTTCCAAATACTTTTTAGCTGCATCTAATTTATCTGAAATCTTTTTATCCATCTTTATAGATAGATTTTCCTTCCAGTTCCATATGTAATTAGGATTTTTATTTATTCTTGTAATGTAATCTTGATCCGTTTTTTCTCTTTTTTCATACGTAAAATCTATTTGGCATATTCCCCATCCATCCGGTTCTCCATAGTTTGGGATTCCTTTACTTTCAAATACTCTACCGGAAGGCCCATATATTGCCTCTTTTCGATTTTTTCCTTTTCCTACAAACTCGGGATCCCAAAACTGTCTTACGACTGGATGAAATTCGCTACCTGATTCGTGAAGAATCATTCTATAGACTGGCCAATATTTTAAATATCCTTTATCATTCATATATTTTTTTACGACTTCTTTTGTAGGATTCTTTCCTCTTATATAAAACTGAAAGCTACTCAGAATAGAAGTTTTGGCTTCATTCCATACTTCTACAGTTGCAGTGCCTCCTCTGAATAAACCACGAAAATCAACATCCCATTTCGTTTTCCCTGTATTGGCAATCATGAAAGCATTTCCGCCATCAGACTTTGCAGGAAAATAATCAACATCGTTTCTGTCGTAGAGCGTTGCACTCGCCTTAAACTTAAATTCTGTCTTTAATCTGAACCGCAAACTTTTATGGATACAGTCCTTTCCTATATAGACTTCAATTCTGATTTTAGGCATCGCAGGTTCCGGTGAAATAAAAGTAAAAGATTCCGGTTCTATTTTCACATCATTATAAAAAACAGAAACGGTATAGGTATCATCAAGTGCTGCTAAAATCCTATCCTCCAGTGGAATAGGTTTTGCAAAAGCAGTATTGGGAGTAGGGTCACAAAAAATAAAGGATTCTTTCACCAGTACCGTTTGTTTCTGAACTTTAGTACTGCCCAGATTTTCCCATGGACTTAATTTTATAACGCTCATACAGGGAGGAGGAGACATATTTTGGGCAGGCCATTTCGGATGCCCGCAAGTTCCTTTAAACTGAAGGTTGACCATGTTGTTTCCATCACCCTCTGTGGCCCATAACTGATCCTGAAGATTGATTTCGTTAGACGTAACTTTCAGGTCTCCAAGTACCTTAGCATGAGGACATTTTAACTTTGCTCCATGCATGACCACTTCTCTTTTTTCTGTAGGAGAATCTCCGCTAGCTTTTTTTTGCTTTTCTGCTCTTTTTTCAGAAAGCTTACGATCATGCGCTGAAGTCTTTTGATCTTCCATGTGTTAATGTTTAGGATTGGGTTCAATAGTTGGGCCCGGAATTATATTCTTTGACAACAAATGAAATTTTCGTTCATCATCCCGGATACATTTAGCCTTTACTTACTTTCACGTCCTTTCCTCCCTGGAATACGGCCAATGATGATCCTCTTAGTTTTAAATCTCCCTTAGAGGTTTGTATATCTGCTTCCCCGGAAGTACTTTTAAATGCATTACCTGTACTTTGAGTTTGATCTTTTTTGACGATAACACTTTTGTTTTCAGAGGTCTGGGTGTACCTCTTTGTAATGGCCTCTGTATGATCATTTCCAACCTGCATGGTGCTGTCCTGTCCAATCTTGGTGGTCATATTCCTTCCCACTGCAATGTGCATGTCTTCTCCTGCCGTAAAAGTCATATTTTTTGGCGCAGTAACATTAATATTTCCCTGGCCGTCCATAAAATAAGTATTTCCGCTTGGATCTTTAATCGTTACACTTTTATCTGCATCATTCATTAAAACTTTAATGCCGCTTCTCGTCTGTATAGATTTCAAATGATTGTTTATACCTCCGCCCAGACCTACCTGCCCATGAAACATTCCACCCATGGCAAATGGAAAATCAGGGTTGTGGTATTCAAATCCCACCATAACCTGGTCGCCAATTTCGGGAACCGCTACAAAACCTCTGTTTTGTGTTATGGCATCGGTTCCACCTGCATCGGGGCTCATCATTCTGATAAAGTGGGTGGTGTCATTTAACTGCCAGTCAAACCGGACCTGTATTCTTCCCTGATTCAATGGATCTACATTGGATATCACGGTGGCTACCTGCGGTTCTGCTTTGGGCATTTCAAAATCAGGTTTTGGCATAAAACCGGTCCCTTCAGCGATAGCTTCAAAGCTTCCGGTATAATATCCTCTTGCATCCACCTCGTGGCTCACCTCTGTGATCATAAGCGTTGTAAAATGGGAGGTATCATTGCTGTCCGTCTTTCTCATGGCCAAATCTGCCACACAGCCAATGTACAGGAACGGAACCGTTGTATGTCCTGAAACGGTAAAAACTTCTACCGCTTTACTTCCTCTTGCGCTTTTTTGGGAATCATCCACATCACGGAACATATTGGCGTTGATAGGAGTGGGGGTTAATGACCGGGTGGTGAAAATACTGTCATTCAGTTCATAAGCTTTGGAAGATAATTCTCCTAAATGTTTTACAGAATCATCCACGCCCACCATTTTAGTATGGCTGCTGCTGTTATAGCCAAAGTATTCCGGCTTGGTGTGAACGGCCTTTAGCTCCACATTTACATCATTGACATTACTTCCATACACCAGCAGGATAGGTTTTTCAGAAGTGGGGAGTTTTCCGAAATGAAGAATTTCACCATCATAATAAAACTGTTCTCCGTAGGCTTCCGCAATTCGCGTAAGGTAATTGTAATGGGTTTCGTTGTATTGTGAAGTGTAACTGATATAACTTTTGTTTTGGGTATCTATCCTGAAATCAAATTTGTTTGAGCCTAATGTTTCATTGATAATCCGGGTGGCAATGATATTGGTATTCACCTCCTGACCTCCTCCGAAACTTTGGGTATGCGGAGCAGAATCCATCAGAATAGTGGGACTTTTTCCTTTTAAGACAATATTTCCCAGACTCATTTTTTCCTGACTGAATGCCACTTTGGTAATGAGGCCCACAAATGTTCTTTCGGGGCTTTCATTTTCGTAATCTTTATATTTAAAAACAACGGTGATTCTTTTTCCTAAAAACTTTTGGGCCTGTTCAAGGTTGTGATTTTGTGCTTCACCTAAAGAATCATGAGCCAATACCAGTTCGAAATCATGGTGCTTTCTTGCACTCTGCTGTAAACGAAAGTGTTTAAAGTGATTGACAGTCTTGCCCTCAACCACAATTTCCAGTTTTACCACACGGTTGATCCCCGAAATATGGTTTTCTGAAACTTTCTCAGAATTTGAGGTGTTTTTCATAATATTTGGTGCGTTTTATTTGGTATTATGTCACCTAAGTTAGATAAAAAATAGACTATACAATTTAAATTCTCATTAAATCTTTTAAATTGTAGTAAAACTACGACTGACTGAAAATCAGGCTTAAATTGCTTTAGAGTGATGATTTAAAAAAAATATTTTTTTAGAAAGTTTAAGATTTTGAGGGAATTTTAGTTTAGCAAGTACACCGTTACCGCACGAATCTTTTCGTGTGGTTTTATTTCTTACAATTACATTTTGTGGTTTTATAAAACATTTTATCTTTAAAAAAACATAATTGATGAGTCGTAATTACAAATTCCACAATCCTGAAGGTTTGTATTTCATAAGCTTTGCTGTTGTAGGCTGGCTGTATGTTTTTACCAGAGATGAATACAAAGAAATTTTTTTAGAAAGTTTAAGATTTTGCCAAAAAAATAAAGGAATGGAAATATATGCGTGGTGCATCATGTCAAACCATGTACACTTAGTTTTCAGAAGTATAAATGGGCAAAAACCTGAAAGTCTGATTGGTGATTTAAAAAGATTTACAAGTAAAGCAATTGTGGCAGCAATCAAGGAAAATTCTACAGAAAGCAGAAAAGAGTTTTTATTAGATTTCTTCCTTAAAGAAGGTTCAAAAACTTCAAATGTAACTCAATATCAGTTTTGGAGACATGATAATCACCCAATTGAGTTATGGAGCAACAAGGTAATTAGCCAGAAGATTAATTATGTACATCAAAATCCTGTAAAAGCGGGTTTAGTTTTTCGCGCGGAAGATTATAGATATAGCAGTGCAATAGATTATTCTGATGGAAAAGGACTTTTAGATGATATTGTTGTTTTTGGAATGTTTGATTGATATTACTTAAATATTAGAACCACACGAAAGGATTCGTGCGGTAACTGGATATGGATTTAAAAGATTGGATAAATTAAAAAGCCTTCCAAGAAAACTGAAAGGCTGTTTAATATATAAAAATATTATTTAAAGATCTGTTGATCATACAAAAGATTGTCATCTTCATCAAAACTGATGATCAATACTTTATATTGTTTGGCGCTGTCGTTATTAAAGAATTTAATTCTTGGAGGAACATAATCGCTGTCAAATAAATTAGGATTCCAGTAAAGCGTTTCGCGGGTATCATTTTCAATTTTCTTTGCAGGATCATCATTATCCAGCATTTCAATAGGAAATTCCGAAGGTTTGTCATATCCTTTTATGACAGATGAATTGTTCTTCGGCGTTTCTTTTTCATTACTTTTAGGTTTCATATTGCCTCTCATCGTATAGACGGCTACTGCATCACCTACTAATCCTGATCCTTTAATAATTTTTACCATAGCAATATTGCTTGGAGGGATGTTGGCGATCATTGAAGCATCACTAAGGGTTTCATTTAAATATAGCTTAGCTTGCTGGCCCCGGATGTAGGGTACATTAACCCCTGAATTATTTCTTTGAAATGTCAAACCGGCAGCTCTTCCCTGTAGCCAGTCTAATATGTTATTTGATCCGGCAACATGTTGGTCTTCATTCACGAAGTCGAATATAGTAGAATTCATTGAACTAAACATTCCGGTAGATAGTTCTTTGTCTAAGTCTTCTTTTGGATCTGTCTTTTTTCCTACCAGTTTTACTTCTTCAATTTGTACATCAACATTTGCTGTTTTTTTACTGTTTTTCTGCGTATTGATGGCTCTGGAAATCGTAGCAGAAATGGTTTTATTTCCAGAGGATTTTACCAGTTTATATTTGGTACCCGGGAAATTGCCTGTAAATGATGTGGGATTTACTAACGGTTCTATGGTAACGAATAAATTATCGGTATTTGATTCTTTATTATTTTCTGAATTCACAAATAATGAAACATTCAAAGGTTCATCATAGTTAAGATTATTGAGGTAAGCATATCCGTTTTGATCCGTCTGAAACTGATTAAGGGCTGCTTCCTGGTTGCCTAATTTCAGCATTAAGCTTATCGTAGAGTTGATCAGCATTGAACCATTTTGAATAGGTTTTACCTTATAAGAAAGATATTGCTGAGATTTGTTTTTAATATTGGGTACAGATCCGCTAAGCACAGAATTCCAGTCAAATCTTTGCCACTTTTCAGAAATAAGGAGCGCGTCCAAAGCTTCCGTATTGGCATTTTTAGAAAAATACTGTGCCGGACTGTCTATTTTTGCGGTAAAATCTCCCGTTAGCCAAAGTCCGCTCAGTAAATTTTCTTCTTCCGGATTCTGAGTACCATTATCCTCACTGACCAAAACGGTATAATTTTTAAAATAGGACTCAGGAGAAAGATCAATGCTGTTGAAAGATCTTGGGGTTTGTTTTATACTCTGGGCTACAATTTCTGCTTTTTCAATCTTTAATTGGCCCGGTTTTATAAAGCAAAGTCTTTGGGCCACCAGGTTGTCCTGCTCGTCAAAAATAGCTAATTGTAGAATACAGTTAGCTCCATTGCTGATTTTTGTAGGGATAAGACTCGTAGCTTCATTGGTTAAATTGTTGATATTGGCTTTGTAGGCAAGATGGTTATTGATTGTTCCTACAACTTTATAATTTTGAAGCTGTTGTTTTAAATTGACACCTTTTAAGGTATATTTTACGCCCTCTTTAGAACTGTAAACTTCCAAACTGAGACCGCTTTCTGCGACCTGTGGCAAATCTATCGTCTGACTTTTTCCGGTATTGTCCTGAATGACAGCCTGGTATTTTTTTCCTGAAGCGGGAGTTATTTTAAAAGAGGCGACATTTTTATCAAAAGATTTAAATGTAGTGATAGGGACGTTGGGATTTTGTGTATCGATTACTTTTCCGGTCCAGTTTTCCGGCAGGGAAGTCGCGCTTGATAATCTTACGGCAAATTTCGTAGGCATACCGTTTATGAAATTTCCGCTTTCCGGAAAGGCTTTTGCAGTCCAGTCAGAATTCTTAGCTATTACTAATGATTCAGGGGAGTCAGGGTTGTAAACAGGAATCGTTTTAACAATTTGAAAATCTTCGTTAAAATTCGTCATGTAAGGCGTATAGGCTCTTACAAAATACACTTGTTCAGGAAGGCTTTCTTTCAGCTGGAAATCTCCGCTGCCTTCACCATTGGTCAGAAGTATCGTTTTCCAGTCTATTAATTTTTTATCAGCACTGTACAGCTCTACAAATAGGGTAGTGGATAATGCAGAACGGTTATATCCATCAAAGACAAAGCTTTTAAACCAAATTTTGTCACCCGCTGCATATTGTGATTTATCGGTAAGTAAGTATACTTTTTCCTGGTCGTAATTATTCTCAAGACTGGTAATTGCTTTTTCTAATTTAGTCTGTGCCAGTACTGGTTGTACCGTTGAAATAAGCAATACAAAGAATATATTTTTCATAGAAATCTTAGCGCATTTTAATTCAGTGCTAATGTAGTCATTTAATGATTTGGAGAATTGATATTTGGTTTCTTATTTAAGAAAAAGAGCATTTTTTTAGTTTATATTGATGTCTTTATACAGATTATCCACTACTTTTTCTAAAATTTCACCCGTTTCATTAAAGCTGGTGTTGGTCAATATGGATATCCCTATATTTTCTTTAGGATAAATCACAAACCAGTTCTGCATTCCGTAGATACCTCCGTGATGTCTGTACATTAATCCATTATCATTTTCTATGATGTACCAGTGATACCCTTCCCAAAAATCAGAACCTTCCTTGTATAGTTTTTTATGAGATTCGTTGACAATAGGATTTGACTGGTCAAGTTGGAGTTTCATATACTTCACCAAATCCGTAGTGGTAGAATGCAATCCTGAAATTCCACCCCATAAAGTTCTGTTGAAGTTAGGCATTAACTCGTTTTTATCGTTATACCCTTTTACCAGTCTTGTTCTGTCATTTTCATTGAGTGTAAACTTAGTTTGATTCATATTATTGGGTTTCAAAACCAATTCAATGACCAGTTCTTCAAAAGATTTCTGATACACTTTTTCGAGGATATAGGCGGTCAGCTCCGGAGCCGTGTTTGAATAGGAATAGACTTCTCCGGGTTTTGTTTCAATATTGATGAGTTTTAATCCTTCAAAAAAGGCCTTTTTATTTTCACTCTTTATCGGGAAATTAGGAAATCCACTGGTATGGGTGATGAGGTGTTTTATTTTGATAGGTTCACCTTTAAATGCTAAATTGGGATAAGGTTCGTCAAGATAGATTCTGATATCATCCTCTAAATTGAGTTTTTGATCAAGTACGGCTTTAGCGGCTATATAACCTGTAAAAGTTTTAGTGACGGAAGCCAATTCATAAAGGGTAGAATCATCAGGTTTATTTCCTTTTCCAATCGTTAATTCTCCAAAATGTTTTATGGTGGATTGTCCATCTTTAAGCACGGCAATGGAAACAGAATGAAATCTTTTGTCTTCTAATAACTGAAGCGCATTTTTTGTAATCGCATGTTCAACATTTTGTTGATTGATGGGCTGAACACTTTTACACCCAAGTAAGGCAAAAAATAAAATAAGGGTCACATATTTCATAGTCAGAATTTTAATTTGATATTCATAATCTGATACAAATATGCTGTAGAGAATCCTGAAAAAAGTCCGCATAAAAAAGTAGGACTCATTTTAATGAATATAATGAGTCCGATTATCTGCAATCCTGAGTCCGATTATTTACAATGAATTAATTATCAACTGTTTCTAAATGCTGTTGGCGTTTGGTTTGTATATTTCTTAAATGAAGTGTGAAAAGACGATTTTGAATTGAAACCCACTTCATATAAAATTTCCAGCACCGTATATTCTTTTTTTGTGGGATCTTTCAGAAGGGTCATTGCTTTTTTAACGCGGTATTCATTCACAAAATCAAAAAAATGCTGATTGAGGTGATGGTTAATTAATACAGACAGTTCACGAACCGGAATATTCACCTGATCTGCCAGTTCCTGAATAGTTAATGAAGGCTCTAAGAAAGGTTCTTTTTCAACCATAAATTTTTTAAGCTGTTCAATCTGAAAGCTTTTGGTTTCGACGGTTCTATTTTCAGTTTCCAGCGTTTCAGCAAAATCTTTTGCCGGCTGTAAGGTAGAATCAATTCTTCGGAAAAGCTCAGGATAATTTAATGCCTTTAAGATAAACCAGCAGGCAGCCAGTAAAAACACCGTTCCCGCCACAATATTCAACCAGATAAACAGATCTCTATGCTGGGTGTATCTTACGATGTTTTTAAAAATAATACATACATGGATCACTAAGAAAATCACGGTAAGCTGAGATAGCCATTTGTATAGCAATGTATTGGGATTGGTATAGTTTTCAAGATAAATCTCCCTGTATTTTTTAAGGACCAGGAATACACCAACGATATAAAAGAAAAACTGCAATTCCCCAATGAGTTGATAAACCAACATTTCAGGAGAGTTCCACATCGTTGTAAAGAACTGTTCTTTTGCTAAACCTTCTGCCAGATAAAGCCTTGGAACTAAAATTAAGTTGACAACAATAAAAGGAATAAGATGCAGTAAATGCTTTCTTTTTAAGGTAAAATCAGAATAACAGACGGCATTCACATACAGATAGAAAAGCGGCATGACCAATAAGTAAGCAGATATTTTGAAAGCTTTCAGATTATAACTATCCACAAAAAGGTGCATAAAAAGCCCGCTGATATCAATGGCATTAATGATAAGAAAAGCTGCAAATAATCTGTTTTCCAGTTTTCTTTCTGTTTTTACCGTTAATAAAAATACGGCAAGCAGCAGCGATACAAAAACAGCCATCGCAGCAATAACTTCCAGAAAACTTAATTTGTCCATTAGTTTTTTTACAAAAATAAGACAAAATATTGTGCTCTGGTATGGAAAGTCTGCTGTGTAAGAAATTATAAGCTTGTCATAAACAGGAATTATCTGACAAACTTAAAGGTATCTGGGCAAACGCCAGAGAAACAACAAAAAGAAACCAGTAATGCAACGTCACGGAAACCGGGCAAGCCACTGAAAAGAAGTGATTTGTGATAAAAGTTTACGTATAATGTAAACTTTTTTTTGTATATTTGTTAGGCGATGTACGTATTAAATAAAATTACGGATGAGAAACAGGCAGCAACGATAACCAAAATTGATGCTGCTGAAATTTCGCAAATTAATAAAACCAAACGGTTTGATTTTAATTGGAACAGAGAAAAAGCTTTTCATGTTTATAAATTAACGGTAGAGGATAAAGAAGAACCAATAGGTCTGTTATCAATGGAGGAACGGACAAAAGACTATGCTTTGGAAATCAGGCTTTTGGCGGTGTCCAAAGAAAATATTGGCCAATCGCAGAAGTTTGGCCGAATTGCGGGTTGCCTTATTGCATTTGTCTGTAAAGAATCATTTAAAAGAGGTTTTGAAGGATATGTATGCTTAAAGCCAAAAACAAAGCTTGAGCTACATTATATACAACAATATGGACTACAGTCAACTGGAATATATTTGATTACTGAAGGCGAAAATTCATTAAAATTAATTCAGGAATATTATGAAAACGAACAGGAAAGAAATTAAGGAAACCAATTTTTCAGAGTTTACAGGTGAAGAACTTGCGAATGCTTTTGTCTTCCCTGCTGATAAGGTTTTGAGCGAGAAGGAGAAAAAAGAGGAGGATGACTTTTGGAAAGCACGCCGAAACCAATTTGAAAATCGTACCCACAGACAAAAAATGTATTCAGGATTGTTACAGCTAAAGTTTCAATTGGAAGATTATATAGATAGCAGCCAATATGTGGAAGCTCTTAGTTTTGGATTTTTTTTAAATGAGTATGTTAGCAGACAGGATAAAAAAGATAAGGACTTTGCTGCTGAGGTAGATGTAAAGCCAGCTGTACTTAGCCAATATATCAATAATCACCGAAAGCCGACCGATGAGTTCATCATTAGACTTGAGTTACATTCCAACGGGATGATTCCTGCCATAAGTTGGTTTAAGGTTGTTCAAAAAGATAAAGAACATGAGATCATGACCAATCAAAAATTAAGAGATGAAGAAAGTAAGTATGTTAAAAATAGACTTGGGTTTGCTTATTAACTTTCGTTTACTTGAAAATGAGGTAGCTTGCTCCAAAGTCAGAGACTTCGTAGAGCTAGGGTATCGATAAATTAAGACTTTCAGCAGAAGGCTTCGTAGTAAAAATCTGAAGAAGGTAAGGCGCAAAACCGTAGAGTAGAGGTGGTGAAAAAATAATGTAAACCCTACGAGAATAGATAATTGTAGGTTGTTTGCTTAAAAAATCCCAACGAGAGTTGGGATTTTTTTGTTTTTTTTGATAATTATTTGTAATAATTGTTAAGGTTCTCTTATGGTATTAGTTTATTAAAAGAAAGATAAAACAATATCTTTTTATTTTAGAATTTCAATTTCTTCGTCTGTAAACCAATCTAATTCTATTAGTTTTGCCTTTAATGTTTCTGGTTCATCAGTGTAAGCGGCAAGTGCTAGACTTTTTTTTGCCCTACTACATGCAACATAAAAAAGTCTTGATGTCCTGTCTATGCCAGTTTCTTTACCTTCCGATATACTATCATTATCATTTTTTGTTAAAGCTTTTGTACCAAATAGCTTATCGTAACTAAATATATTGCCTCTAGCTTCAACGTCATCAATTATAGCCATAACCCTTTCGAATTCTAACCCTTTAACACCTTGATGTGTACCAAATGGAGAGTTTTCAGAAATATACGACTGATATTTCACAATTTGATCAAATTTGGCTCTCAATGCTAAGTCCCAAGCTAATAATAGTGCATCATCATCATCTTCTTCTTCTTCTGAATCAGTAAAGGATGAACGTTCTATAGCTAATTTTAATTCTGATGGAATATTGAAAATTTTTGTCTCATCAACCTCTTTAAGAATATCTATTAAGCTTGGGATATTATTGTTTTCCCATAGCTTTAAAAGTTTATCAATACTTGTTTTTGAGTATTGTATTATTGTGAGCTTATCGCTTTCATTAATAATATTTTTTTTATCAAATAATGGTGATTGTCCTTTGACAATATTTGCAATTTCAAATTTGTTATTTGATATATGAGCAAGATATAAAGGCAGAATTATATTTGTGAAAAAATTAATTGAAGAAGAGCTGCCATCAAGCATAGTTGTCTTCAATTTATCTACATTATAAAGAGGGTTAAAAAAAGATCCAAATCCCATCCTTGTAGCTGCCATATGATGTTCTAAAGTCAACGTTTTTACAGAAATATCCAATTTACTTTTAGCTGAATTTTTATCTATCCATTTTCTATCACTGGTTAATAGTGACATTTTTTCTTTAATAAATTTTTCTTCCTTTTCTTTATCTGCATCTCTTGGTATGATAAAAAATCTAACCACACCACCTGTATTTTCAATTCTTGCGAATTGTATTTGACCATCAATTTCTTGCCTAATTTTATTGTTAAGCTCAACAATTCTTAGAAGGGAACGATGATTCATTACTTTTGTGAGTTTTAACCAATCTTCAGGCAAATCTGCTCCTAGTTTTTCCTTACCATCGCTGTAAATTCGTTGCATTGTATCTCCAAATAAACCTAATGAGAATTTTGTTTTATTTTGTGATTGAAGTGAAAATAAGGCTTGAATTAATTCTTTTTTAGTATCCTGACTTTCATCAATTAAGACTATTGGAAACTTATTTATAATTAATTGCTTAAACAAATCTTTTGATGTTATAAAATTGGATACTATAGCTATTACTTCGGAATGATTTAAGGAAGATTTTGTTATATTATCCCCATTAGGATTATAAACAAATTTTGAAATAGTAGTTAATGAATCTAGTCTTTTTGTTTTAGATTCTTTTCTTCTTTGGTTCGAAATAGCTGTTTTATTATTAGGGTCTCTAGCTCTCGAAATTTTTTCTTCCAAATCTACTATAGAATCATTTAAATCTATGGTTAACCATTTTTTTATGTCAGTAGTGAAGTTTTTAATTAATTCCCAACAAAAGCTGTGTATTGTACTAACCGTGAAAATTGAATCAAATTTTAGTCTATGATTAATTTCATCTGCTGCTGCATTTGTATAAGTAATGATTGCAATTTTTTTATTTTTTAATTTAAAATCATTGCCATATTCTTTTTTGAACTTTTTCAAAACATTTACTAACGTACCTGTTTTTCCAGATCCCGCACCTGCAAAGAGAAAAAAACTTTTAAGATTTGAAGGATTGATGCATTCGAAAATTTCATCATCGATGTGTTTGTCAATATCATTATTCTCAGTTATCATAATGTGCTTGTTTCAGTTTCAATCTTTTTTTCAATTTCTAATATACTTTGTAGCCAGTTCAACCCTTCCCTGATATAAGTTGGTGTTTTAAGAGATGTAGGATCCTCAAAATATAACACATCAAGTGCAAATTCCGCTTTTTTTACTCCTTCACCATTAATTGCTAAATATGCTTGTTGTGCAGAGGCATTTGGATCACCTTCATTAGCCGCTTTCACCATTTTTTTCAATAATCCTGTTGTTTCTGTTATTGTCTTGAATGTTTCAATATTTTCCAAAACTAGTGCATCTTCAAAGGTATAAGGATAAACTTTTGTACCAGATATGTCAATCTCCGTTTGATAAGCTATTCTTATCGGATAATCAGCTAAAAGTTTATTTTCAAAAGTTAATTCTAATAAATTGTCAATTTCTTTTATTTTTGGATTCCAGCTTTTTAAAGTTTCATTATCTGTAATTTGATCTGCTCCTTTTTGAGGCATGCATTTTTTATAACTATTTTTTGGAGGAATTTTTGAAATATCAGAATATTTTTCTTTAGAATCTAAATCAGTAATAATTAATGTAGTTAAACCTAATTTTTCTATTAGAGGTTTTAGTCTATGAGCGTGGCTTCCTCCAATTTCTAAAATAGTTATATAACATTTGTCAAGTGTTACATGATTATTTTTTATGAAGTGAGGGAGAAGAATTCTTTCTGCTGGCCCTTCTACTAATATTGCAGCATCAGCGAAAAACAGATCATTATGAGTTGTATTTAGATATCTAATTACAAACTTTTCTGTTTCTTTCTCTTTGGGTTTTGCTGAGTCAAAAACTGATTTTATACTAAGAACTTCAGAAATAGGAATTGATGCTATATTTCTTTTAAAGTATCTTAAACTTTCAAATTTCTGATGAGCAATGTAACTAGAGTGGGTACTGATTACTACTTGAGTAGTAAATTCATTCTTTTTACCCAATTCATCATGTTTTCTTAAGATTTTATAAGCCTCTTTAATAAAAACTTGTTGTACCTGAGCATGTAAATGAGCCTCTGGTTCTTCTATCAAAACTAAATGTAATGGTTCAATTATATCATTATTTTCATCAGCCTTCTTCCCTTTCTTCATCCATTCATCACGGTAGCTAATTAACTTAAAAGCCATCGAAATTAAGTTTTGATAACCTAATCCATTGTACTTTTCTGGGAGAGATAATGCTTTATCAATATTATATATAACAGCAGACTCATGATTTAATCCATCAGTTGCTTTAATGAGAGAAGATAATGTAATTTCAGGATTTCCAAACCCGGGATAATTTAAATCATGAAGTTCATCAATAGCTTTTTTGAAATTGGTTTGTAAATTACTATCAAAAATTTTTTGAGCATCATTTAAAGACTCTAATGCATTTAAATCATTCTCTGTAGGATTTATGTTAGGATTAAGATGCTTTTCATAATAAGAACGTAATTGAGAGGATAGAGTTGGGGTGTTTTGATATTCGGGTGATTTAGGATCACCAAATCCTCTTTGAGCATTTATTACATCCACCTTAATTAAGCCTTTAAGAGGATTTCCATCTAGCTCAAAATTGTTTTCTGTAATTATTTGTTCGTCATTGGGTCTTTCTGGATCGAGTATATAAGTCTTAATTTCAAAGTAAGAGTCTAACCTCCTTTCACAAAATTGCCAAAAATTTTTGGGCCAAAGATCTATAGATTTTCCAGAATCAGCCTTCAATTTAATAATTCTTTGCCTAGCAATAGTGTATTCTTCAACTAGAGTTTCCATATTTTTAGGTTGTAGTATGAGCCTGATTCCCAAAAGGCCTCCAGTCCAATCTAGAGTAGGGATTAAATGACTTATATATCTTAATTCTGAAATATTTACATTTATCCACAAATCTAGCGCTGGTAAATATGGGTCTAATAAGTTAAGGCTTTTATCTTCTTCAGCTAAGTTAGATTTAGTTATCCAAACTTCTGCAAGCTTATTTAATACATTCCAGTTCGTTATGGTAAAATCTTGTATTTCAAATTTCTTTTCTTTCAAGAAAGCCATCAGAGCTTCTATAGCTGTTGTTTTGCCACTATTATTAGCTCCAACTAGTATTGTTTCCTCATCTGAAAACTCTATTTTGCAATTCTGAAGTTTTCTAAAGTTTTTAATTTTTACAAAATCAATTTTCATGGTGGTTTTTTGAATGTTTTGGGACTTTTCTAAATATTTAACTTAGTTGTTTTTTTATAAATATTGTAGTTTGTAAATATATAAAACTCGTAAAATAAAGTTTTACTGTTTTCCGTAAACAAAAAAATAAAGATGAGGTTAAAATTTTGAATCCGTATTTTCACGGAATTTCTTAAAGATTTCGAAAATTTCGTCACTAAAAAAATCCCAACTCTCGTCAGGATTTATTCATTTATAAGTTAAAAAAAAATCAGATAAACTAATTCTTTTCGCTTCACACATTTTGAAAAATGTTTCAACAGAGTCTATAAGTTTTCCCGCTTTTTATTATTGTTATTCAAATATCAATCAGAGTAGATTATTTCTGCTCTGATTTTTTTAAGGGTTGACAGCTGTCAATGATTCTCTTAAAGTAACCTCTACAGGATTCAAACCTGCAACCTTTTTAAAGCCTTACAGAAGCTACCGTCACAGATCCTAGGATAAAATTCCGGCCAGCACCTGATCTTTTCGGTTCGATAAAGTTCCGCTTACTTTAATGACTTTTATTCCAAGATCTTCAATCCAGTCATAAAGTAAATCATTAACCTTATACCTGAGTTTTGGGAGCTCTATCTGATGATTGGATATCAGATCAGGTTCTTCAATAGGGACAAAAACAAAAAGATCAATTTCAGCAATGATGGTTTGAACTTTTTCAAAGAGAAACTGGATATTTCGACCTGAATCAAGAACATGAAGATAAGCTAAGATATCAATGACACATCTGTCAAATATGACATCATCTCCGCTTTTTAAGACCAGGTTGGCTGAATAATTAAATTGTTCAAGAAAATCGTCAGGATGAGGTTCTTCTGAAAATTCATACCCTGAAGACTCCATCTGGTAATAGGGTTCTATTTCAAGGGTGTACCCGGGAAGGTTCTCCAGAAGTTCTTCTGCCAATGTGGTTTTGCCGACTTTGTGAGCACCGATTATTGCAATTCTCATATTTCAGTTTATATTATAATCCAAAAGTCTGGTAAGGGATTTTCGTGCCAGTTTTTTGAGCGTCCATGGTATAGAGTTTGCCAGTCTATTTAATAGCATAATTTTTCTATATTTAGAACAGGTATATAAATATAATATAAAAAAAGATAATGCCAATAAACCAAATACCTCCGGACGGAGGCATGTTATATAAAGAAACAGATATGGCCCGGTTTTTCCCTGAGCCATTCAATGCAATAACTGCTCTGTTATTTTTAGCCATAGCTATCTTTTGGACCCTTAAAATAAAGGGTAATTTTAAAGAATATCCTTTTTTAACCTACTGCTTAATGTTATTATATATTGGTGCCATAGGGGGAACTGTTTACCATGCATTCAGACAATGGCCGGTATTTATCATGATGGATTGGATGCCCATTATGCTGCTCTGTTTATCTGCCGGATTTTATTTTGTAGCTCAGAGCACCAGATGGTACTATGCTGTTGTAATGGTTCTTGTATATCTGATATTGATGTTGGCTTTAAGAAATTGGATTTTGACAGATAACACTTCTCTTTTTATCAACCTAAATTATGCAATCATGGCTTCATTTGTGCTTTTCTCGGTATTACGTTATTTGATCTATACCCAATGGAAAGCCGGCCAATGGGTAGGCTTTGCTTTATTGTCGTTTGCGCTTGCGCTCACTTTCCGGATCATTGATAAACGGGAATGGTTGAGTTTCGGAACACACTTTTTATGGCATACGTTTGGGGCGGTAGCCACATTTTGCATGTTTAATTATATCTATCTTACGCGGAATGCCATTAGAAAAACATAAGTAGTTTTTGTTCTCTTTGAAACTCTAATTCATAGATAAAGTCTGTTTAAACTTAACCACAAAAGTCACAAAAGATTTTTAAACACTTAAGCTATTTAAGTTATATACTTTGTGAATAAGAAGTACACTAAAGTTTTTTGAAAATCAAAGATTTTCATCTTATGTGAACTTAATTGTGCGGTATTCCTTTAAACTTTCTAAAATGTACTAAAGTGTTTAAAAAATAAAAACTTTTGTGACTTTTGTGGTTTAATAAAAAAAACAACCAGTTTTTTGTGAAATTCACAGTCTGATTCTTTTACGTCTGAAAGAAAGATGATTTACTTATATTTGCCCAGCAAAGTAAAATTAAATGTTTAAAAAAGTAAGCACTGTATGTATCCTAGGATTTTATACGGTTTTTTGTTCGGCCCAGCAGGTTCGGCCTTCAAAATCATCTGAAATTTACCGTGAACTCAAAACCCTTAAACAGCTGCCTAAAGTTTTATACCTTGCGGCTCATCCCGATGATGAAAATACAGGATTACTTTCCTGGTTAATCAACGATCAAAATGTTGAAACGGGCTACTTGTCTTTAACCAGAGGTGATGGTGGTCAGAATTTATTAGGCACAGAACAGGGTGCTGCATTGGGTTTAATCAGAACGCATGAGCTTTTAGAGGCCAGAAAGTTAGACGGTGCCCAACAGTTTTTTACCCGTGCGATTGATTTCGGGTTCTCTAAAAATACGACCGATACCTTTAAACAATGGGATGCAGACAGCATTACTGCGGATGTCGTTTGGGTCATCCGTCAATTCCGTCCTGATGTGATCATTTGTCGTTTTCCTCCTACTGCTGCGGCAGGGCACGGACAACATGCGGCTTCGGCTGTGGTGGCGGAAAAAGCTTTTAAGCTGGCAGGTGATAAAACGGCTTTCCCAGAACAACTAAAATATGTGAATGTATGGCAACCAAAACGTGTATTGTGGAATACGTTCCGCTTTGGTGGGGTCAATACAACAGCTGAAAATCAACTCAAAGTTACCGTTGGGCAATATGATGCGCAACTGGGAATGGGCTATGGCGAATTGGCAGGATTAAGCAGAAGTTTACATAAGAGCCAGGGTGCGGGAACACAGTCTGTAGCCGGCATCAGAACTGAATATTTTGCCCACGTTACTGGCGAGCCTGCAAAAGCAACACTTTTTGACGGAGTAGCTAAAATCTGGACCGCAAAAGGAAACACCGATATAGACCAATCATTAGATCAAATTATTTCCACTTTCAATTTCAATAATCCTGACCTCAGCTTACCAGCTTTGCTTGCTTTGCGAAAGAAGGTCATGGCGCTAAAAAATGTAGAGCTAAAAAATGATAAACTTAAATCCCTTGATCATATTATTTTAAGCTGTGCCGGGTTTATGGGTGAAGTGGTTACCAACCAAGCTGAAGCTGTTGCCGGGGATCATTATAATTTCAGGTTAAATTTGATTTCAAGAGCTGCAAATCCTGTTGTTTTAGACAATGTAAAATGGTTAGGTCAATCAGAAAGCTTCAACAGAACACTGTCAAAAGATTCTTTAATTACCATTCAGCATGATATTCAGATTCCTGCGGATGCAGCACTTACAGAACCTTACTGGTTGGCAAAACCTCCCACGAACGCAGCCACTTTCTCTGTTCCGAATGATACTTTAGTCGGTTTACCTGAGGCAGAATCACCACTGAATGTTTGGGTTGGTTTAAAAATAGGTTCGGAAAATTTTCAGGTTAAACTTCCTTTATCGTTCAAGAAATTAGATCCGGTGCGTGGTGATGTGGTCGAAGCCTTGCGTATTGTTCCTGCATTGGAACTGAAATTTACACAACCGCTTTATGTGGTCAAAGAAAATGAAGATCTACATTTGAGTTTAAATGTTAAGGCTAACTCCAGCAAAAAGTTCAGTAATGGTAAAGTAAACCTGATGTATAACGGAGAACGGTTAGGCGGCGCTGATGTAAGTTCGCTCAATGGAAAAGATACGACCATCGATTATATTATTCCAAAAACAAAGCTTGCCACAATACATTCATCCCGCTTACAATTGGATGCCAATTTTGTTGCAGATGGAGTCACTTATAATAAAAAACAGGTATTAATTCAGTATCCTCATTTACCCTCCTTACAATATTTTACGCCTGCCACTGTTACCGTAATGAAAGGCGATATTCAGGCGAAGGTTAAAAAAGTGGGTTACATAGAAGGTGCAGGCGATTTCATTCCTGAGTTCCTGCGTATTGCAGGTATTCAGGTAGATGTTTTGAAAGACGAAGATTTTTATGGTAAAATAGATGAAACCGGCGGAAACGGTAGTCAAAACAAGCTGTCGCAATATGATGCCATCGTATTGGGTGTTCGTGCCAACAACACAGAGAAAAAGCTGGGCCGCTGGATGCCTTTTTTATGGTCTTATGTAAAAGGCGGAGGTAATTTGGTGATGCAGTATAACACCAACCAGGATACAACCGTTGACCAATTGGGAATGTACAATTTCAGTATTGCCAATAAGCGGGTTACCGAAGAAAATGCTGTAGTTACATTTTTAAATCCCAATCATAAATTACTGAACTTTCCGAACAAAATTACTGCGGATGATTTTAAAGGTTGGGTACAGGAGCGTGGCGCCTATTTCCCTGCTCAATGGGATGCAGCGTATGAACCACTTTTTGAAATGCACGATACAGATGAAGAGCCTCTACAGGGATCAACTTTATCTGCCCAATACGGGAAGGGTAATTTTATCTATACACCGTTGGCATTTTTCAGACAGCTGCCTGCGGGAAATGTTGGGGCGGCACGTTTATTTTTTAACTTTTTATCTGCACAGAAAAACTGATGAACAATCAACTTAAAAATTGGAATACCTGGTACATACTTTTGGCGGTTGCATTGGTATTGCAGATCGCATTTTATTATTTGTTTACTAAATTCTGGGCATGAGTACTATAGATTGGACAGTTCTTATTGTTACACTGGTTGCAGTGGTGGTTTACGGCGTATTCATCGGTCGTGGCCAAAAAAGCAACGAATCCTACCTGAAAGCAGATAATAAAATGCCCTGGTACATTGTGTTGATCGGGATTATGGCGACGCAGGCAAGTGCCATTACTTTTCTTTCAGCACCGGGACAGGCTTATACAGACGGTATGCGTTTCGTGCAGTATTACTTTGGTTTGCCTTTGGCGATGATTGTTATCTGTATCACGTTCATCCCGATTTTTCAGCGCTTAAATGTGTACACGGCTTATGAATATTTGGAAAACCGTTTTGATAAAAAAACAAGGGTGCTTACTTCACTGCTTTTTCTTTTTTCCAGAGGCTTATCAACGGGAATCAGTATCTACGCTCCGAGTATCATCTTATCAAGCGTTTTAAACTGGAATATTTATTTAACCAATGTATTAACGGGTGGTATTCTTTTGATTTATACCTATGTTGGCGGTGCAAAAGCGATCGCTCACACTCAAAAATTACAGTTTCTCATTATTCTGGGAACAATGGCTTTTGCAGGTTATTTGCTTATTCAGAATATGCCGAATGGAATTGGTTTCAAGGATGCACTTTATCTGGCGGGGAAATCCGGAAAGCTCAATGTCATCACCACAGAATTCGACTGGAAGGATAAATACAATATTTGGAGCGGACTGATTGGAGGTTTTTTTCTGGCCCTTTCTTACTTCGGTACGGACCAGAGTCAGGTTGGGAGGTATATTACTGCGAAGGACAATACCAATGCAAAAATGGGCTTGCTGTTGAACGGATTGGTTAAAATTCCGATGCAGTTTGCTATTCTCCTCATCGGTGCCTTGCTTTTTGCTTTCTTTTCTTTAAAACCGGCTCCGATTTATTTTAACGAACGCTCTTATCAACATTTAAAGGAAACACAACCTGAACAGGCTGCGGTTTTTGAAAAAGAACATCAGGATTTACAGATAAAATTTAATGCAGAATCGAAAGAAATTCTAAAGTTGAAAGAAGCTCATTCTCCCCAACTTAATAAAACGGTTCAGGATTTTAAAAATACACAAACCCAGGTAAAAGCGCTACACGGAAGGGTAGAAGAAGCGATCAATCAATCAAACTATAATGCCGAGAAAACGGATACCAATTATATTTTCCTGTATTTCGTAAAAAACACCTTGCCTGTAGGAATGATCGGTTTACTGTTTGCCGTCATTTTTCTGGCGAGCTGGGGTTCAATTTCCGCAGCACTGAATTCCCTTGCCGCCTGCTCATTAAAAGACGTTCATTTGATATTTAAAAAAGAAATTCCTGATGATGCCACCGAATTGAAGTACAGCCGACTGCACACTTTAGCCTGGGGTATCTTCTCAATCGGCGTAGCTATGTTTGCGACTCAAATGGGTTCTCTGATTGAAGCGGTGAATGTATTGGGTTCTCTTTTCTACGGTCCGATATTGGGGATTTTTCTGGTCGCCTTTTACTATAAAAAAATCACCGGTCCGATTGTATTTATTGCTGCTATTTTATCAGAAATTACGGTGATTGCCGTTTATAAATTCG
This sequence comes from Chryseobacterium sp. JM1, assembly GCF_000737715.1. GTDB lineage: Bacteria > Bacteroidota > Bacteroidia > Flavobacteriales > Weeksellaceae > Chryseobacterium. Next base: position 106,102 of record NZ_JPRN01000003.1, read on the forward strand.
ATATCATTTCATTCCTTTGGCTTAATGTCATTGGGGCGGCGGCAGTCATTATATTTTCGGCAATCGGGTTATTGTTTTATAAGCAGAAAGCAGTAAATTCGTAAACGAACAAAGTAAACATACAAACAAAAATATTATGAAAACTATCATTAAATCTGCTGTCGTCCTTGTTGCGACAATGACAATCTCCATGAATGCCTTTGCACAGGATACTAAAAAACCTGCCAGCCCTCCGGCTACCGCTACAGGAAAAATTAAAGATGCAACCATTACCATAGCCTATAGCAGTCCTTCTGTAAAAGGACGTGAAATCTGGGGTGGTTTAGAAGCTTATGATAAAGTTTGGCGTGCGGGTGCCAATGAGGCCACTACTTTCGAAACGGATAAAAATATTACCGTTCAGGGTAAACCGCTGCCTGCAGGTAAATACAGCTTTTTCTTAATCCCTAAAAAAACCGGAACCTGGACTGCGATTTTTAACAAAGAGCCAAAACAGTGGGGCGCTTACAAATACGAAGAATCTAAAGATGCTTTGCGTGTAGATGTAAAAACAAAAGCTTTACCAGCAACACAGGAAACTTTAGTATATAAAATAAACAGTAATGGATTCACAATGGATTGGGATAAAATCTCAGTTCCTGTAGAGATCAAATAAATTTGAATATAAGAAATTAAAATCCCGTTAATGCGGGATTTTTTTTGTTTAAAAGTTTGATATTACATCAAAGATAACTCTTGTAAATTAAATTTGATAAAGAGATATTTATGAAAAAAAGATATAACTATTTGATAGCTATATCTTAAAGTGACCAAGACGAGCGTGTTTTCAATCACTTTTATGATTCTGCAAGCAAAGATATCACGACGGTACAGATTTTTCCTTTATCATTCAGTTTTTTACCTGCTTCCTGAATAAAGAAATAAGCTACATTGCTATTGTAATGGATAGCCAATTTTGCGCCCTTTGCAGCAAAGTTTCTGCTTAGAAGTCCTCCTAAATTTTTTGCATGTCCGGCAATTAATACAACCTTGTTTTGTAAATCATTTTTTTTAGCATAATGAATGTTTTTTTATTGATATTGTTTTTATGAGTCCTAAACAGCTTTCGGAATTAGAAGCTGTTATGATGTCTGATAATGAATGGTTTAATTTTATTTGATCAAGCAGGAGAATATTCCAGATCAGTTAATATCCCAGAGACTGAAGTCGAAAAAATTATAAAAAGCACATACCAATTACTACTACAGATCGAATACTAGAAATAAAGGATAGAGAAAATCAAAACTATTTGCTTGTCCAATTCGTTTAAACAAAGCTATAAAATAAATATACAGCCATATAATACGACATGTTTTGCCGCTTTGTAGAGATACCTTTGATACATAACAATAAACCAATCAGATATGATAAGAAAAAAGTGAAATAATTCAACGTGCATTGAAAATTATATTATATTCGCAAAAAATTAAGTACAACACAAATATGAAAAAACTCTACATGAGTGCATTTACAATGTGCACAATCTTGAGCTATGCTCAGGAAGTTGTTTGGCAAAAAGACATTAAGTCCAGTACCCAAGATTTTTTAAGCCAAGTGACTACTACTATTGATCAGCAGTATTTGATTACAGGTAGCTCAATTCAGAGCAACAAATTACAGCAAAATAATAAACAGAATAATGGTTACGATTTTCACTTGGTCAAACTGAATCAACAGGGGCAAGAGGTCTGGGAAAAATACTTTTCTGGAAACAATCATGATTACCTGTCAGCTTCAGTATCTACACAAGACGGTGGATTTTTAGCAGCAGGAACTTCTTATTCAGGTAAAGGATTGGATAAAAAAGAAGAATCCAAAGGAGGCTCAGATATTTGGTTGATCAGGCTTAACGAATTCGGAGATGAAATTTGGCAAAAAACATTGGGATCATCATCTGATGAAGAAGCAAGATCAGTCATTCAAACTACAGATCTAGGATTTTTTGCAGCTGGAAATGTACAGAACTCTTCAAAAGGTTACGGTTCAAAAGATGTTTTAGTTGTAAAACTTGACAAAAACGGGAAAGAATTGTCACAATCTATATTTGGTGGGAAAGGTCTTGACGAGGTTGAAAAAATGATTCCAACTAGAGATGGAGGTGTTTTGGTAGGGATGTATTCCAGAAGCAACTTGGGCGGTTCAAAGAAAACGGAAAACTTTGGAGAAGGAGATTATTGGGTAATTAAACTCGATAAATCTGGAAAAGTAGAATGGGAAAAGAATTTTGGAGGAAAAGCTGATGATCATTTAAGAACGTTGGCACTGACTTCAAATGGATATATTATCGGTGGAGAATCCAGATCCGAAAGATCAGGAAATAAAACTGTAGGGATTGAAGAGGGAACAGATTTGTGGCTCATCTCACTTAATGAAAGAGGTGAAGAGATCTGGCAAAAATCTTACAATTTTGGGAATCGAGATATTCTGATGGGAACAAGTGTACTTCATTCAGCAGATGATAAATCTTCTAAAGGAATTTCTATTGGGTGGTTACACTCAGGCAGAAGGAAAAATACAAACAGATGATGAAACCTTCTGGATGCTGTATTTGGATGGAGACGGAAATGAGCAGTGGAGAAAACATGTAAAAGGTGAGTCCAGAAAACGTGAAGAACGGCTTTCAGATATAAAACTAAACAGAGATGGCAGTATTATCATTGCAGGAACCAGTGCGGAAGAACTTGGAAAAGAGAACTGGAAGATTGTGAAACTTGGAGATAAGCAACTTGATCACTTGGTAGAAAAACAAGACATCAAAATCTATCCAAATCCAGTTTCAGATTATGCTTATGTTGAAATAGGGTTTGATTTCAAAGAAGCGGATATTATCCTGTATGATATGGGTGGAAGACAGCTTCAAAATTTGAAAACCAAGAATAAAGTAACCAAGATTAATACGCAGAATCTGATTCAGGGGGCTTATCTGGTCACGATAAAGACAGATACGAATAAGACAGCGAGTGCGAAATTAATTAAGAAATAATAACCTAAAATGAAAAAGATTCTTACTTATTTAATTTTTATAAAATTAATATTGTCCCAGTCCTTTTATGCACAAAGGAAAGACGGGATACCCAATATCTCTACTCCAGAAACGAACAAACTGTTAAAGTATGAAGACTTTCCTAATATAGAAGCAATTGGGGGAACAAATATTACTATTCCAATTTATACATTACAGGTTGATGATATGGAGATCCCAATATCATTAAATTATACTACTAAAGGTATAAAAGTTTCAGAAACAGCTTCAAATACAGGTTTGGGTTGGACTTTGAATGCTGGTGGAACTATTACTTATGAAGTAAAGGATTTTAAAGATATTACTAGTATACAAAATTATTTTGATCCATACAGCCATGATTTTGAACCTATACACAGCCAAAAATGGTGGAGAACAAAAAAAGGTTATCACAGTACAGATATAGATGAAGGATCATATCCATTTGGAGGTTTTTTAGATTATGAAATTGATTCATCACCTGATTTCTATCATATTAATGCTCCAGGACTAAGTGATGTATTCTTTCTAGAAAAAGATTTCACAAATTGTCCATTAAATAATTGTGATATTAATTATTTATATATCCCGCGTTTTATGAAGAATAGTAATTATAAATCAGTTGCTCCTCTTCAATACAAAAGTATCACATTCACTTTTTCGCCAAATAATATTCCATATAATACTTCGATTACTAGTTTTGAAAAATTTACTTTTAAAAATGAAAAAGGTTATGAGTATAACTTTGGCCAACTCCAAGGAGTTTTTAATGATTTTTGGCCAGCGAGTTCTTTTTTTGAGCAATTTCCAATAGAAAAAGAAAGTCCTAATACTTGGTATTTAGAATCAGTTAAATCTCCATCTTCCAGTAAGAAGGTTGTATTTAGCTATGAGAAATATGAAAATTCATATAACCATAAGACTTTGTCACGAAATAGGAGACTGGAGCTTAATTTTGACAGCCCATTTTATACTGTAAGAAATGTTTTTTCTGAATCTACGGCACCCTCTTTTTCCTATCCACAGAACCCTGCTTATAACAAAATATTATACTCTTATTTTATGGAGCCTAAAAGACTCAAAAACATAAAATCAGATCAGATAGAAATTATTTTTAATTATGACCAAGCAAGACAGGATTATCCTAATAATGCTCTAACATCAATAATAATCAAGGATAATATAGCAAATAAGATTATAAAAACTGTTAATCTAAATTATAGTTATTTTTTATCGAGCACCCCAAACTGTACTGATCAATATGACTGTCTAAGGTTAAGACTTGATAAAGTAAAAGATTCAACTACAGGAGAATATTCTTTTAATTACGGCAACAACAATTCTAATAACATTTTTCCTAAAAGATCCTCTTCAAAAGTTGATTTTCTTGGCTATTTCAATGATAACAATAGTGATTTTCAATTGCCAGATTATGCTCAGGCAAATAATGCTAATGCTTATCCTGATGATCGAATTTTTTATTATCCAAATTTGGAAAGAGATAATTTTTTACCATTTCAATTAACTAATTTCTCAACTAATTACGATGATGGAGTTGTTAATAGAACACCTAACTCATTATCTCTGATAGGTTTATTATCTAAACTTCAATATCCCACTGGTGCAAGTTTAAATATTGAGTATGAAAATGATAGATTTCAATATTTAGGTGCTGAATATATACTCGGGACAGCCAGAATAAAAAAATTAAAGTATGTTGATGAAAATAGTATATTGAATGAATCCAATTATTTTTACACTAACATAGATGGAACATCCTCTGGGCAGGTTTCATTCTTTACTCCACCCTCAAATTTAAACTTCAGCTCAAATAACGTAGGGCTGGAATTTAATACATCTACAATTGTTCTTTATTCAAGGGTGAAAGAGGAAAAACTTGGTAGAGGCAGCATTGTAAGAGAATATTCAAATTTCTCTGAATGCCCTAATATAGTTAGTAAAACAGATTTTACAGTTCTCAATGGAAATGTTATTCAGCCTCCTACAGTATCAGCATATGATAAAAGATTCATTAAACATTTTAAATTTCCTTATCAAAATACATTAAATTTAAGTATAAGGAGAGGGAATTTAACCAGAGAAGCGTATTTTGACGGTAATGGGAATAAATTAAAAGAGACTATGAATACCTATGATTATTTTTTAAAAGATTCTCTCAAAGTATCAAAGGTATTTTCTAAATACGATAATATTTTAAATCCGGATCCTTATAGTAACCTAGTTTATTCATTAAATTCTAAAAATAATATTCCAATTCATCAAATTTTTCTTAAAAGAACCTCTATTTCCGAATTCCTTTCTAATGGAAATTTAATTATCAATAAAATTTATAATTATGATAAAAATCGAAATTTATTGATCAACGAAATTTCAACTTCAACTGACATGACAATTTCCGAAGTATCTTATCAATATGCTCATAATAAGGCAAATCAATTTTTAGTTGATAAAAATATGGTCGGAGTTCCAATGGAAACAGAAGTAAAACGGAATAATAAGATTATATCTAAAACTGAATCCAAATATCCGGTAAATCAATCTGATGCAGATGTTAAGACATCAGGATTTCCACAGCCTTATTTAACACAAAGTTATGATATTCGGAGTAATGTTTTGTCAACAGAAATAAATTATGATAGGTATGATTCTAAAGGGAATCTTCAACAGTATACTTCAAAAGATGGTATTCCAATCTCAATCATTTGGGGCTATAACAAAACCCAGCCTATCGCTAAAATAGAAGGGGCAAAACTTTCAGATATCAGTCAGTCATTGATTGACAATATTGTAAACGCTTCAAACAACGATGCCCAGTTGGGTACACAGGCTTCCGAACAAGATTTAATGATAGCTTTAGATCTGTTCAGAAATAATTCTGCTTTATCTAGTTGTCAGATCAGTACGTATACTTACAATCCATTAATTGGTGTGACCAGTATTACTCCTCCTTCAGGAATCCGAGAGATCTATATTTATGACACAGCCAATAGACTGAAAGAAGTGAAACAGCTTGATAAAGATGCCTCCGGAAATCCTGTGTACAAAATCCTTAAAGAATTCAAATACAATTACAAACAATAAAAACTCAAATTATGAAAAAAACAATATTCATTGCAGGCCTTTTTGCCGCTCAATTTGCTTCAGCACAATTATATACCTCTGGAAGTGGTGTTAATCCAACATCAACTCCAACATCAACCAATGTGGGAATCGGGGTTCATGACCCTCACTCCAATTTAGAAGTTGGTGATCAAAACGGAGGGAAAATAACGATTTCGACCGGTGGTTGGAGTGCCTCTTCTGCCAATCCAAAATATCCTACTTTGGAATTCGCGGGATACTTAGGTAATCCTAAAGCAAGAATAAGAGCTACTGAAGAATCAGGAAATACAGTTGGGTCAAAATTTTCTATTTTACTTCAGGATAACACAAATAGTGTAAACTTAGTTGAAAGATTTTCAATCCTCGAGAATGGAAATATTGGAATAAGTAAAACACAGCCCAAAGAAAAATTAGACGTTTTGGGTAATATCTTAGCTGGATCCAGTAGTTCATCAGAAGGAATTAATGCTTTTGCAATAAGATATGAGGATGGTTCCCTCAGTAACTGGGGAGCTTTAAGAAGTTCTGCTTCAACCTACATGAGTTTTGGGGTTAAGGCTAATGGTACTGGCTTGGGATGGCTATCCAGTAATGGTTCACTTAGTTTAGCAAAAACAGCGATCACACTGGATAATGAGGGGATAATTTTCTTAATGAAGACTCCTCAACAGATTGCTTTGAACACACCTGTGACAATGAGCGAAGTTATGAAAATTACTCCCAATGGAAACGCTTTACTGCAAGGAAAACTGGAAGCTAAAGAACTCAAAGTGACCCTGACTCCGACAGCCGATTTCGTATTTGAAGAAAGCTATGACCTTCCAAAGCTGGAGGAAGTGGCCAAGCATATTAAAGAGAAAAAACATTTACCGGAAATAGCTTCAGCTAAAGTCATGGAAAAAGAAGGGGTCAATGTTGGTGAATTTCAGATTAAACTTTTGCAAAAGATCGAAGAGCTTACTTTGTATGTGATTGAACAAAACAAACAGTTAAAAGATCAGCAGAAAAAAATTCAGAAATTAGAAACAGAAAATACGGATTTAGGAAAAGCCGTTTTAGAGATTAAGCAACTGAAAGAAGAGCTTATTAAGATGAAATCCAGTATCACCCATTAATTAAAAAGCTATGTATAAAAAATTATATATAAGCATCGGATTGCTATGGGGGATGCATCATTACGGACAGGTGGTGTTAACTTCTCCTCCTGCTCCCAATACGGAAGTAGCAGATCCCCAAAGTATACGCATGCTCCCGGGATTCAAATTTAATTCTGTCAATGGAACATTTCGGGCCTATATCGGAGGAACTTCACCCAATAATCCGGGAAATACCTATACACCCATCACTGTTGATTATTCGGCGAATATCCCAAATACTGAAAATTATGTGTATACCAGACAGTATTTAGTGCCTACCGAAGTTTCAAACGGATCTTTGCAACAGATACAGAGTGTTCAGTTTTTTGACGGCCTTGGAAGACCTAAGCAGTCGGTGAGCATTAAATCTACTCCTACCGGGAAAGATATGGTAACGCATATTCCTTATGATGGATTTGGACGGCAGGTAGACAGCTGGCTTCCGGTTCCGATGGCATCCCAGAGTGGAAATATCCAGACCGGAGTGGAAGGGGCAGTCAATGCGTATTATCAGTCCAACGGGATTAATGATTCTTTTCCTTTCAGCCATAAAAATTTAGAGAACTCTCCGCTTGACAGGATTCTGAGTCAGAAAAATCCGGGTGCCGACTGGCAGAACAAACCTGTTGTTTTCGGCTATGATACCAATACAGCAGGCGAGGTGAAAAAATATACCACAACAGCCACGAATTGGGCGGATGGAGTGACTTCTTCCGAATTACTTCTATCCGGGACCTACGGGGAAGCGCAACTGTATAAAAATACCGTTACGGATGAAGATAACAATAAAACCATAGAATTCAAGAATGGTAAGGGACAGACTCTATTGGTCAGAAAAGTCATCAGTGCTTCAGAAAATGCAGATACCTATTATGTGTACAATGAGTATGACCAGTTGGCGGTTGTGGTTCCGCCGTTGGCTTCTGCTTCCGCGTCAGTATCTGCTTCGGCTCTGGAACAACTGTGTTATCAGTATAAATATGATGGCAGAAGCAGATTGGTAGAAAAGAAACTTCCCGGAAAAGGCTGGGAACAGATGGTATACAATAAGAAGGATCAGGTGATTCTGTATCGGGATACCGTTCTGAAAAATGGAATCACCAATTTTACCGCTGACCAGTCATGGACTTTTACCAAATATGATCAGTTTGGAAGAGTTACCTACACCGGGATTTCAAGGGATGGTACTCCGAGACAGAACATCCAGAATTATGTCGATAATCAGGCTGCAAATGTTTCTTACGAAGCCCGTGGAGGCAGTTTTGCCTTGAGTGGAATGAATATAGAATACGGAAATGTTTCCTATCCTACGAGTATTGATAAAATCCTTACAGTCAGTTATTATGATACCTATCCTCAGGGGGCACCTGCTATTTCTGCAACCATTTTAGGTCAGGAAGTACTGCCTCAGTCTACCCAGTATTCGAATGTGAGTACCAAAAGTCTGCCTACAGCTTCTTATGTGAAAAACATTGACAATGACAATTGGACGAAGGCATATACTTATTACGATAAGAAAGGGCGGGCAATATCCACTTATTCTGTGAATCATCTCGGAGGATACACCAAAACAGAAAGCTTCCTGAAATTTTCAGGGGTGCCGGAATATACGCTTACTGAGCATAAAAGATCTGCAGATGCCACTAAAGTCAACATCAAAGAAACTTTTGAGTACGATCATCAGGAAAGGCTGGTAAGACATTGGAATGAAGTAAATGGTGGAGTGAAGGAACTTCTTGCTGAAAATCTATACAATGATCTCGGACAGGTTCAGACCAAAAATGTTGGAAATACAACAGGCAGCCCTTTGCAGAGTGTCAAATATGCATACAATATCAGAGGATGGCTTACAAAACTTAATGAACCTTCCAATCTGCAGAATAAACTCTTTGCTTACGAGCTGAGGTACAGCAAACCGGACAGCCAGTTTTCAGGTTCTGCAAGGTACAACGGAAATATCTCACAGATGTCATGGATTACTCAAAGCGATGCTGTACTCAGAAATTACTCCTATGAATATGATGGTCTCAACCGTCTTAAGGAAGGACGTTTCTGGGATGCCATGAATTTAGACAGAGGAGAATACCATGAGCAGCTTACCTATGACCTGAACGGAAATATTAAATCCCTGCTCAGAAGAGGAAGACAGCTTCCCGGCTATACCGCTCCTGAAGTGATGGATGACCTGGAATACCACTATGAAAATGGTGAACAGAGTAATAAGTTAGCCTATCTTAAAGAAGTGGGAACGGGTAATGCTTTAAGCGGTTATCCGCTTTCATCAGGAAGTACCGGAAGTACAATCAGCTATGACCTGAACGGAAATATGACAGTTCAGCAGGATAAAGGGATCTCTATTCAATATAATTATTTAAATTTACCGGGAAAGGTTATCCAGAATGCCAAAGTAACAGATTATACGTATAGAGCAGATGGAGTAAAAGTAAGAAAGCTCTTTGGAACAGACACCACAGATTATTTAGACGGTTTCCAGTATGAAAATGGGACATTGAAATTTTTCCCTACCGCAGAAGGTTATTTTAATTTTGAAAACGGGAAATATGTGTACAACTATACCGATCATCTTGGTAATACCCGTTTGAGCTATTTTAAAAACGGCTCAGGAGCAGAAATCATTGATGAGAGTAATTATTATCCTTTTGGATTGAAGCATGAAGGGTATAATGTTTTATCTGGAAATCCTGTGTATAAATATAAGTACAATGGAAAGGAACTTCAGGAGAGTGGGATGTATGATTATGGGGCAAGATTTTATATGCCGGATTTGGTTAGATGGGGCGTTGTGGATCCGCTGGCGGAGAAAATGACTCGTCATAGTCCTTACAATTATGCGTTTAATAATCCTATTAGGTTTATTGATCCGGATGGAAGAGAAGGAACGGATTGGTATATAAATAATGTGACCGGAGATTATAAATGGTTTGACGGAAAAGATCAACACGAAGGATATGCCTATGTTGATAATAGTGGAACTAGTGATGTTAGTATTTTAACGCAAGGAGGCTCTGAAAGCGAAGTTTTGGGAGCTGTTTTGCATCCAGACGGAACAGTTTCAGACTATAATAATCCAGGTATCACAGCAAATAGAGGACAAATCTTAACAACTCCAGATGGTACAAATTTTGAAGCCGGAGCTTCTAATACAGGAAGTTATTGGAGTTTTAGTGCAAATTATGCAATAGGAGGTGGTTTTGGATTTAGTGTTGGTCAGGTAACTGGTAGTAAGGGAGAAACAAATTGGTTTTCTTCATTTAATGCAAATATTGGTTTTGGTGCATCAGCAGGATTTGAAAAAGGAATTATAATGCCTACAGATCCAAATCATAAATTTGTTACATCAGATTTTGCAGGAACGGGCGTTTCTTATTCTGGTGGAGATGGTCCTCTTAACTTTTCATATGGAGGAACATTTAATGATAAATATGATGGATATAGAAATATTGATAACTTTATACCTTCTCATTTCGGACAAAACTCTGAAGCTGCTAATACTGGCTACAGTACTGCCGGTGTGGGTGTTTTTAAAGCATCAGCACAATCCTTACCCGTAATGTGGACAAAATCTAACACACATGTATATGGACAATAATTATTTTAATCCCGAAATAGATAAGTCTAATAAAAAATCACTGATTATTTTTTTGTTAATGTTCGGGTCAATTGTATTTCTCATTGTTTTTTATTTGAATTATAATTCAGATAATTTAACCAAAGAACAGCTTTTAAAAATTAATAGACATACAAAAGTTATTGATGTATACGTTAATAAAAATGAGCATAATTTTTTATATGTAAAATTCTCAAACGGGTCTGAGAAGATTATGGAAACTTCTTATCAAATAGGTGATTCTATTTCAAAAAATAAGGGAGATTCCATAGAGTATATTTTTAGAGGAGATAGTATTATTCAGAATAATTTATTTGAGATAGCAAGAAAGGAAAAAGCGCTTAAATGAAATAATTCTCACTCGATCGTATTCATCAATAAAAATAAACCACTGTTTTTACAGTGGTTTTATTATTTTAGCTTAAAATAAAGTAAGAAAGATCTTTGGTACAGACACCAAAGATTATGTAGACGGTTTCCAGTATGAAAACGGCACATTGAAATTCTTCCCTACCGCAGGGGGTTATTTTAATTTTGAAACAGGGAAATATGTCTATAATTACACTGATCATCTTGGAAATACACGTTTGAGCTACTTTAAAAATGGCTCAGGAGCAGAGATCATTGAAGAGAGTAATTATTATCCTTTTGGATTGAAGCATGAAGGATATAATGTTTTATCTGGGAATCCTGCGTATAAATATATGTACAATGGGAAGGAGCTTCAGGAAAGTGGGATGTATGATTATGGGGCGAGATTTTATATGCCGGAGATTGGAAGATGGGGAGTGGTGGATCCGCTTGCGGAGAAGTCAAGAAGGTTTACACCTTATAATTATGCTATTAATAATCCTATCCGTTTTATTGACCCAGACGGAAGGTCAGAATCAGATTGGATTAAACAAACTTCTAATGGGGCGTCAACGTGGACCTATGATCCCAACATAAAAACAACATCAGAAGCTACGGCAGCAAATTATGAAAATGTAGAAGGTGTTTATTCATCTGCCACAATTTCTGCTACAGATGGAAGTTATTCATACTCTTTAAATACAAATGGTTCTGTTACATCCCAAGATGGAAGTACCATAGGTGGGAGTTTTACAACTGGAGCAGGAACAAATATCTCAACTGGTTCATATCTGAGCCAATGGGATGGCAATAGTAATAAAGGTTTTTTTGGCACATGGTCAAGTTCTGATAATTTTGCTGCAAAATTTTCTTATGGTGTAGTAAACAATGCTTATGTTACTGCTCAAATTTTTGACGGTGGATTATTAGAGCGCCCAGAATGGAAAAATCCTTTAGGAGGAAATTATGGAAATTTGGATGGAACTTCTAATTACCAACAAGCTGATGCTGCTTTTAATACTACAGCTACATTAGTGCCCATTGGAAGAGGGGTAACTGCTATAAAATCTTTAATGCCTGAAGGTATCTCGCTGTTAAGTAGATTTGCAACAGGATCAGGAACAAAAGGAGCTGTATATAATATTTTGAACAAAGGAGTGGATTATGTAAATAGCAGTTTGGGAAGTGGAACGAAAGCATTGCCAGCTGCTAAAGCTGTCGGAAATTTAGCTAATCCGAACGGTGGCTTTCAAAATTGGTTTAGAAAAAATGTTGGTTATAGACCACAATTTGATTAATATTAAATAATTTTAGAAAATAAATTATGGAAGCTTTATTTGAAATAATATTTGGAAGAATAATTACTCAATATTTAGGATTAAATGTTAGATATTATTTTTTGAAAATTTTTGACAAGAATTTAAAAAAACAAGATATTGTAACCAGCTCGAAAAGTTTAGAACAAGGATTTTATAATTCTTTTATAGGCCTGATTGTATTTTGTTTATTATTAATTGTAATAGCATATATGTTCTATAAATTGGATCTTTTATAAGTACTGCCAACAGCTGACGCGAGCATTTTGCTCGCGTCCATCAATAAAAATAAACCACTGTTTTCTACAGTGGTTTTATTATTTTAGCTTAAAATAAAGTAGGAAAAATCTTCGGTAGAAAAACCATAGATTTCCAGTATGAAAATGGCACATTGAAATTCTTCCCAACCGCAGAAGGTTATTTTAATTTTGAAACCGGAAAATATGTGTATAATTATACCGATCATCTTGGAAATACCCGTTTGAGCTATTTTAAAAACGGCTCAGGAGCAGAAATCATTGAGGAGAGTAATTATTATCCGTTTGGATTGAAGCATGAAGGATATAATGTTTTATCAGGAAATCCTGCGTATAAATACAAGTACAATGGAAAGGAGCTTCAGGAGAGTGGGATGTATGATTATGGAGCGAGATTCTATATGCCGGAGATTGGAAGATGGGGTGTTGTGGACCCGCTGGCGGAGAAAGCTCCAAATCTATCACCCTTTAGGTATGCTTACAATAATCCAGTAAGGTTTTTAGATCCCAATGGTGCATATGAAACGGATGGCCATTTTTGGACTGTCTATTTAATGGCTACGATGATGGGAAGAAAAGATGCATATTCGTTAGCTTATTATACAGAAGCTCCGGACAATATAATGGCGAGAAATGGTGAAGTTATGTCGTCACCAAGTACTTGGATGGATCCAGGATTACAAAGAAGTATACATGCTCTAAATGGAGGACGTTCAGGAACTGCAAGAAATATTGCAAGAAATATGCTACATAGTGCAGGATCTATGGCAGAAGTAGGAAGGGCTTTGCATTATTTTGGAGATAGTTATGCACATACAATGATGTCTGATGGAGATACAATGTATCCCAACGGCCAAGGACATTTATTTTCTGGTCATGAACCGGATAAAATTGCCAATCGACCAGACCTGTATTTAGAATATGCAAATAGTTTGGCAGATAATTTGGGTTCGAAATTAGGAGCAGGAAAAATTGATATGTTTACATTTAATTACGTTGCGAATAGTGGAGGCACTACAGAACAAAATAGTGCTGTTTTTGAGACAGAAGTAAGAATAAGAGAAGGTGCTCAGATGTTTTCTGTCGCAGGTAACCAAGTTGGTACAATTAATAATTATTTAAGAGCAAGAAATGGACATTTTAATGGACAGGCTAAAGGAAATGTTGTAAATACTGATGTTGACATGTATAAGCGGAATAAAAAGGGAGAATGGGAAAAAACAACAGAAGATAGAACTTTTGTAACTTTTACACAATAATCAATAATGAAAAGAATAATATTATTTAATTTATTATATCATATTCTATTATTTCTATTACCACTAATAATAGTTTTTATTTTTGAAGGATATGGTACTGAAATGTTTGCTTATACTTTTTATTTTTGCATCATGTATTTTTGTATTGGATTTGTTTTAGATGGTCTAATAATAGCTATTTTAAATTATTTTGAAATAATTAGATTAAAATGGATTTTATTTATTTTGATTTCTATAACTGTATTCTTAATAACCGTATACATACTTACACATAAGAATATAATACTAGAGTTATTTACTTTTGGTTTAGATGCTAATTATGTTACCATCATATTTTTAATAAGTATTCTTGTAAGTTTTTCTATTTCTTTAAAATTAATTAGACCTGATAAAAATGAAAAATAGTATTATTTTAGTAAAATTAATAAATATCCTTGCTGGTACAATCTATGATAAAAAGTAATTAAAAGCATTGAAATTTAAGATGCGAATTTATACGTTTACGAATGAAGTATTTTCGTAATATTACAGAAATTACAAGCGTACTACTCATGTCCATCAATAAAAATAAACCACTGTTTTTTACAGTGGTTTTATTATTTTAGCCTAAACTAAATACAAAATAGACGGTACAGATACGACAGATTGGGTAGATGGTTTCCAGTATGAAAATGGCACGTTGAAATTCTTCCCTACCGCAGAAGGTTATTTTAATTTTGAAACCGGAAAATATGTGTATAATTATACCGATCATCTTGGAAATACACGTTTGAGCTACTTTAAAAATGGCTCAGGAGCAGAGATCATTGAAGAGAGTAATTATTACCCGTTTGGATTGAAGCATGAAGGATATAATGTCTTGTCTGGGAATCCTGCGTATAAATATAAGTACAATGGAAAGGAACTTCAGGAGAGTGGGATGTATGATTATGGTGCGAGATTTTATATGCCGGAGATTGGAAGATGGGGTGTTGTGGACCCGCTGGCGGAAAATTCTAGACGTTGGAATGCTTACAACTACGCTTACAACAACCCAATTAGTTTCATAGACCCTGATGGAAGACAAGGGACTGATTGGATCAAGAAAGATAATCAATGGACATATGATGCGAATATTACGACAGCAGCTCAGGCAAAAGCTGCCGGAGCAGATACATTTGCTAAAAATGGTTCGGTAGTTTCAGATGCTAAGATTGGAAGTGACGGAGAAGCTGGTTATGTAAGGCTTAATGCAGGCGGAACAGCAGAGTATATGCCGGATAATCTATCAACAGCAATGGTGAATTTTTCAAATGAAACTCTTGGAGGAACAGTAACCAGCGGTCTTCAGTTGGAAAAAAGCCTTTCCCATTTAGGAAATTAAGGAGGAGATTTTTATTCAAATCCGGGAGGTTTAGGTATAGGCGGTGGTACAAATCCTTTCTTTAGACCAGATATAGACAAAGTAGTTGATGTTGAAGGTTATTTTGGAGGGATACACAATGGTTTGAGCAGAGGAGATAAAAGTGCAACAAATGTAAAGAGTATTTTGATGAATACTATGGTAGATGTAATGTCTCTTGTAGATATGAATAAGTCTTCTTTAACGAAAGAACCGGATACATTTAGTCATTCTGGTCCTCAAGCGGTTGGTATTAATATATATAGAGGAGACGGAGGCGGAATAACCGGTGTTGGTGTTAAAACTCAGGATGTTTATAAGACTAATATGTCAAGAAGTCAAAAAGGATTCAATGATTAATAGATTTAATACTGATGGGGTGAAGTTTGGTAGACAAGCTGATTCTATATTAAAAAGAATAACACCAAGATAATATGAGAACTAAAATAATTTGCACACTAATTTTATTCATTATTTTTTCTTGTAAAAAAGATGAAACTAAAAGTTTTAAAAAAGAATTAACTCAATCTATTCAGAAAAAAATTACACAAGAGCTTAAGCAAGATGGTTCTTCTTTAGAATCCATTCAGCTTGTAAAATTTGATACTTTAAAAGAATGGCAGGAAGCTGATTTTGTATCTAACTATTCTACTCAGAGATTGATAATATTAAATAAACAACAGCAACAGTTAACAAAAGAACTTGAAAATGTTAAAACAATAAAGGATTTGGAACGAATCAAATCAAAATATACAAAAGTAGAGGACAGTATGAAACACGAAATAAAAATTATAAAAAGTGTGGAGTATTTGAAACCAAAAAATATTAAAACAGGCAACTATCAAGCAATCTTTCTTTTAAAGGTTCATGATAGAAAATCCGATACAGTTAAAAACGATTCGTTATTTATGTTTACAAATGAAAAAAAAGTAATCTTCACATCAACACAATTTATTGAACAGTGTATTGTTAAATTTAAGTAAGCCCCGCTGGTGTGAGCATACCTCCCTGCCAGCAATAAAAATAAACCACTGTTTTCTACAGTGGTTTTATTATTTTAGCCTAAATTAAATACAAGGATCTTTGGTACAGAGACAACAAATTTTCCAGTATGAAAACGACATATTGAAATTCTTCCCTACCGCAGAAGGTTATTTTTATTTTGAAACTGGTAAATATGTGTATAATTATGCCGATCATCTTGGGAATACTCGTTTGAGCTAATTTAAAAACGGCTCAGGAGCAGAGATCATTGAGGAAAGTAATTATTATCCGTTTGGATTGAAGCATGAAGGGTATGATGTTTTATATGGAAATCGTGCATATAAATATAAGTACAACGGTAAAGACTTGTAGAAGAGTGGGATGTATGATTATGTACTGAGGCAGCATCTTAGGTATTTTCTAGTGCAGAAAGAGTTGAAGAATTAGCTTAAAATAATAATATAATGACTTTAGAAAAAAGGATACAAAAAGAAAAAAGAGAATTTGTAATAAATTGGATTTCAATATTTTACAAAATTCTCTTTTAAAATTTAGTGACCTCGACAGGATTCAAACCTGTAACCTTCTGAGCCGTAATCAGATGCGCTATTCAGTTGCGCCACGAGGCCGTTGTTACCTTGTTGTTTAAGGGTTTGCAAATATAGCACTTTTTTCTTTTCTTTGAAAGATGAAACAGAGAATTTTACTTTTATTTACAGTTATAGCGCTAATCTCCTGTAAAAGAGAACAAAAAATTTCGTCCTCAGACTGGACTCAAATCTCAAACCGTACCCAATTTAAGGAGCATGACGGTCTTTTGGAGCTGAAGTCGGGAAATTTCACCTATAATTTTAAGCAAAATCAAACTCCATTTAAGAAAATCATCCTTTTGAATGCGAGTATGGCCGGGTATATTTCTGAATTAGGAGCTGAAGATCTGATCATCGGGGTTTCAAGTCCGGAGTACATCTATTCGGATAAAATTCAGAATCTTTTAAAGCAAGGGAAGATCCAGAATGTGGGAAGTGAGCAGAAGTATGATGTAGAAAAGATCATTTCCATGAAGCCGGATGCTATTTTCACGAACTATATTGCAAGCTTTGATAATGCCTATCAGCTGTTGAAAAATAATGGAATTCAGGTTGTTTTTCTGGATGAGTATATGGAACAGCTTCCGTTGCAGAAAACCGCTTACATCAAACTTTTCGGAGAGTTTTTCGGAAAAGAGAAAGAAGCTGAAGCAAAATATAAGGAAATTGAAAAAAATTACAGTGAGCTGAAGCAGCTGGCATTAAAAGCAAAGGATAAACCTGTGGTGCTTGCCAATGAAATGTACGGTGATGTTTGGTATCTGCCGGGCGGAAAAACATCGGTAGCGAATTATATTGGTGATGCCAACGCTTCTTACATTATGAAAGACAATAAAGAAGAAAAGTCCCTGACGATGAGCTTCGAAGAAGTATATGCTAAATCACCGGGGGTACAGTATTGGGTAAACGCAGGAAGTCATACCTCTAAAAAAGAAATGCTGGGAACCAATCCTTTTTACGGAAAACTGGAAGTATTCAATAAAGGAAAGATCTACACCATTGCCGGGAAAGAAAAAAACAAAGCCAACGACTTTTTCGAAAGCGGAGCCGTAAGAGCTGATCTGATCCTGAAAGATTATATCAAGATCTTCCACCCTGAACTTCTTCCGGAATATCAGCTTACCTACATGAAAGAGCTTCAATAACTCGGACGAATTGTTTATTTTTGCAGTTCCTTTTTACAAAAAATTATGTGGAAAAAAATTAAACAGCTTATTTTCATCGTTCTTGTTCTGAATGTGGTGTTCATTATCTGGGGCAGATTTTTTAATCCGCCTATTACCATTACTCAGATCGGAGGTATTTTCGAATTCGGAAAGCTGCACAGGGATTATATTTCCTATGACGAAATGGGAAACAACGTTAAAAAAGCAGTGATCGCTTCTGAGGACCAGAAATTCTTTGTCCACAACGGTTTCGATTATACGGCGATTGAGAAGGCAATGAAGAATAACGAGAAAGGAAAAAAGATCCGTGGTGGAAGTACCATTTCGCAGCAGACCGCAAAAAATGTCTTTCTGTGGCAGGGCAGAAGCTGGTTCAGAAAAGGACTGGAAGCCATGTATACCTTTATCATTGAGAAGGTTTGGAGCAAGGATATTATTCTGGAAAGATACCTGAATTCCATCGAAATGGGGCAGGGTGTATTCGGGGTGGAGGCTGCAGCTCAGTATTATTTCGGGAAATCATCCAAAGATCTGAGCGCTTCAGATGCTGCATGGATTGCGGCTGTATTGCCTAATCCGAAGAAATATGACCCTAAAAATCCATCACCGTATTTAAGAAAGAAACACAATTGGATCATGAGACAGATGAGGAATGTGAGTTTGAAATAGTATCTTTGTCCTAATGAAATTTTTTAATTCCAGCACAAGTTTTGAATCAGTTCTTAAAAAATACTTCTCTTTTAAGAATGAAACCCTTTCTTTAGAGCCTTTTGCAGAGTTTTTAGAGAGCATTAAAAGGGCAGATTTCACGGACGTTCTCAATTTCCTTAAAAGTAATCCGGATTTTGCTGAAAATTTTAAACATTACATCCATAATGTTTTTAAAGGAAGACCATTCAACCTTTCCCTGACCGAAGCCAATATTCTCTCAGAAAATGCCTTCTTTCCGGAGCTTAAAAAGAGAATACTGAATAAAATACTGCCGCCCGTAGAGAATGAGAAAACGGTGTGGTACATGATTGATAATGTCAGTCTCAGACCTAAAAAAGATCTGCAGTACTTACATAATCTTCCCGAAAATGAAATTGATGAGTTTTTAGACCTTCTCGACGCTTCCAATTTTATTACCCAACCCAATGTCAAAAAAGAACTGATCTTCTCGATGAGTATTCTTTCCTGGCGTGTAACGGGAATGGCGATGGAAGTAGAAGTGGTAAGAATGGCTCCGCAGTACAGAAATCTGGACAACCCGTTCCTGGCCCTGCAGAACGAGCTTGAAGCGCTTACCGAAGATCTTAAAAATGATCCTGAACTTCAGCTGCATTCCAAAGACAGCCGCTACAAACAGATCAAGATCTATACGGAACACTGCCATGAATTCGTGAATATTGCGTTTAAAAATTCTGCGAAATATGGGATCTCCGGAAAAATCAACCAGTCACTGCTGAAGATCCGTCAGCAGACCGAAAGGATCTATGAAATTGTACAGCTTCTGGTTATTGATAATGAAGAAGATATTACGATAAAATCAAAACAGCTGATTTTTAATATCTTAAACTATAAATCTCATAAAAATAATATTGCAGATCTGATCAACGACAGTACACGTCTGATCTCGCACCTTATTACCAACCACACGGCAGAAACCGGCACCCATTACATCACATCTACCCGGAAAGAGTATATGACGATGTTCTATAAAGCCAGCGGTGGTGGAATTATTGTAGGAGCACTCTGCGTTCTGAAAATGCTCTACGGATACATTCCCGGAAGTGATTTTTCACATGCATTTTTATATTCGATGAATTATGCGATGGGGTTCATCATGATATATCTGATGGGCTTTACGCTGGCCACAAAACAGCCTGCCATGACCGCAGCTACCATGACCAAAGTCCTTTCAGAAGAAGGAAACAGCAAACGGAACAACACCGAATTTGCCCATCTTGTGTCAAAGCTTTTCAGAAGCCAGTTCATTGCATTCGTAGGAAATGTGCTTCTTTCCTTTCCGATAGCATTAGCGATCATCTATGGTCTGGACATCTTTTTCTCCCAGAATTTAGCGGTAGAAAGATCAGATAAATTATTAAAAGACCTCGATCCGTTTAAGTCAAAAGCAATACTGCATGCCAGTATTGCAGGGTTCTATCTTTTTATTTCCGGGATTATTTCTGGAAATATAGGAAACAACTCAGTATTTTATCAGATTCCGGAGAGGATCGCAAAAAACCTTTCTATCAGAAGTTTTTTGGGTAAAAAAGTTGCAAAAAGATTATCTAAATATTATGCTAAAAACTGGCCGGGAATTGTTTCCAATTTCTGGTTTGGGGTATTTCTGGGTGCCACCGCTCCGATTGGTCTCTTCTTCGGATTAGACCTTGATATCAGACACATTACTTTTGCCGCCGGAAACTTCGCATTAGGCCTTTATGGAAAGGATTTCTCCGTAGATTCCTATACCTTCTGGATATCTTTTGTTACGGTTTTCCTTATTGGATTCTTCAACTTTCTGGTAAGTTTCAGTCTATCGATGTTTCTTGCGTTTAGATCAAGGAAAATGAACTTTGGACAGGTGAGCGAAATTTACAGGGAGATTTTCAAATATTTTGTAAAAAATCCGTTCAAGTTTTTCTTTCCATTAAGTTCAGGACTGGATAAAAAAGCAGATGACCTGATGAGCAGTACGCTTACCAATAAACAGGAAGAACACTAACTGACATTAAATATAATATCAGCTATATACAGAAAATGCTCCCTTAGAGGAGCATTTTTATTTTTTACAGATAGGTCAAATGTAAATTACCAACAAATATCCGGTGATGGACATCTGTTGGGAAGGGTAACATAGGATAAACACTCCCCAGTGTCGCAATTAGCTTCACAGCATATTCTTACTCCGGCACCCATAATTTGGCTTAAATTTTCTCTGCTTAATTTTTTAATTGATTTTTTCATGGTTAGGTGATTTAATATTGTTCTCAAATATAATACTAAATTTAATATTGCCTATAAATTTTATGAAAAATATCTTTATAAAATGCGGATATCATTGAATTTGTCCTCTCCAAATTTGTCCTGAAACTTTTTAAGATAAAAGCTTTTTCGCATCTGAAAATCGTGTTTAAGCAGAGGAGAATCAATCTTGATCATAATGCATTGATCCTCAATATTCACACTTCTGATCTCATTGAACAGACTTTCATCGAGATAATCCTCTAGAAAATCTTTAATTTCAAAAGCAATCAGTTTATGTTCAAAACCATGAATCCTTGCAAAAGATTTCACAAGTTCTGACGATTGAAATTCACGTTTTTTATTTTTCTTCATATCATTTCTCCAGTATATATTCAGTCATTAAGTCTTTGTTTTTAAAGAAATTCTTTAATTCCGGATAGATGAATTCACATGCGTCAATTGATTGAGAAATATTCTCTGGAAAGAATTTTATTCCAGAACATTCAAAGCAAATATCAAGATAAGCAAAAATTTGATTATTTTCATCGTAAAACAGAATTGCATTTCTTGGGAAAAAACATTTGTTTCCCATTCGATTCTTAAAATAATACTTTCCACATGTATTATATAAAATATGGGAAAGTTCCGAAATTTCGGTTAGAGTCAATACTTTTGATTGCTGTACTCCTTTATTATCATTGTTTTCCATTAGATTAGATAATACAATTGGCTTTTTAATATTTTCATTATATTTTTTTAGATTTGCAGAATCTAATTTGGGAGGATCAGGAATATGATATCCTCTAAAGCTAAGATTGTAAGAAATAATTTTAATCTGGGCCGCCTTGCTGAATGGAAATTTAGAAATTCTATTATTGAGTGAAATGGGTTTAAAATTTTTGTTAATTTCAATATGCTCAGTCATAGGCGATTTCGTGAGTTTTTGCTTGTTCTGGGCGAAAGAAAAACTTAAAAAAAGAGAGCATAATAATAGGTGGACCTTATAAATCATACCTCAAAAATGATGCTTTCCTCGTTAATCTTCTTCACCACGCTTTCCGTACGTTCTCTATGCGTGTCCGTGATAAATATCTGGCCGAAATTCTCCTGATTTACAAGTTCAATAAGTTGCGAAACCCGGGTGTCATCAAGCTTATCAAAAATATCATCCAAAAGAAGAATCGGGGTCTTTTTGGTCAATTCCTTCACAAGGCTCATCTGTGCGAGCTTTAACGAAATCAGGAAAGATTTCTGTTGTCCCTGTGAACCTATTTTTTTGATCAGAACATGATCCATTTCAAAAAGAAGGTCATCTTTGTGGATTCCTTTTGAAGTGTACGTCAGCATCCGGTCTCTTTCAAGACTTTCCGTTAAAAGGGTCCTGAAAACTTTGTCAGGCTGAGCGGAGTTGAAGCCTTCACTTAAATCAGACTGGTACTGAACGGAAACCGTTTCTTTTCCTCCGGAAATAATGCTGTAAAAATTCTGAACGATAGGATCAAGTTTCTCTACAAAATTTCTTCTTTTGACGAAAATACTGGTTCCAAATTTACTGATCGGATCATCATAAATCTCCAGTGAATCTCTATCCCAGGTTCTGTTTTTAGCGAAATATTTTAACAGGGCATTTCTTTGCTGTACTGTTTTTTGATATTGAATCAGATCAAAAAGATATTCAGAATCGGTCTGAGAAATCATAGAATCCAGAAACCTTCTGCGGCTTTCCCCGGAATCTGAAATTAAGTTCGAATCATAAGGAGAGATCATTACGCTTGGCAGATACCCGATGTGGTCTGCAAGGCGGTCATAGCTCTTATCGTTCTTTTTAATGATCTTTTTAGCTTCTTTGGGCTGGGAAATCTTAATGATATCCTCACTGTCTTCATTCTGGATTTCAGCATCGATGGTGAAAAAATCTTCCTCCCTTTTGATATTGTTAGTGTCCGTGTTTCCTAAAAAACTTTTTCCTACGGATAAATAGTGCAGCGCATCAAGAATATTGGTCTTTCCGGCACCGTTGTTTCCCACAAAACAGTTGATTTGAGGAGAGAATTCGAATTTCTGCTCCGAATGGTTTTTGAAATTGTAAAGGGAAAGCTTTTTGATAATCATTCGTCAAAAATACTCCATTATTAGTAAAAATAAAAAAGGAAGTGCAGAACAGGTTTCGATCCAGAAAGAAAAATAAGTATCATCTCTTTTATTTTCAGAGAAATAGATCAGAATAAAGGTGATGATTCCTGTTAGAAAAAAAGCGACAGCATAAATCAGCTTAAGGTTAAAAATCGCCAGAATCAAACTGATAAAGACCAGCACATAAGCAATGTATTTGGTGTTCTGAACACCTATCATCTTGGGAAAAGTCTCTACCGTATCACTTTTCATATCCCTGATATCAAAAGGAAGAACCAAAGCGGTTATAAAAAAGAAGCTGATTAGAAAAATAGGAAGACTGAACTCCGGAAGGGTAAGCCAGCAGTTGACCAGTGCCCATACCAATCCAACATAAAAAACTTTAAGCAACGGAATCTTCCGGATATACACATCGAGGAAAAAACTGTTGTACAGAAGTCCCAGAACCACAATCACAACCCATTTCAAAAGTCGTACTTCATTATGGTTGTGAATGATCAGAAATGCACAGATAACGCCGGCTGCTGCGTTCAGAGCAAGTATTTTGAAAAAGTGTCTGGTATACTGGTATTTAGTGTAAAGATAACCGCTGAAATAAGTAATGAAAATAAGCAGTACAGTAGGGTACCGGAAAGTGTTTTGTTCTTCCATAAAAAATACAGCAAACAAAGTTCCCATAATGGAGACATAAATTTGACTGTCGATAACAGTTTTTTTCAGTATTTTTAAGAAATTCATTGATCAAAAATAATACCTATGAAAAACATCTCCAAATATGTTCTGTTATTTTTTACTTTTTTCAGCATATTTTTCTCAGCTCAGAACTTCTATGAGGAGCAGTGGCACAAAGTGGCAGAAGGCTATCGCAATGGCGAATTCAAATCAAATCTTCCCATTATCATGGATATTCAGAAAAAAGCCATTCAAGATAAGAACGCTGCCGAGATTATCAAATCTTTAAAAGCTGAATTCGTGATCTATAAAGAAACCCATGATGATTCTAAAAATGATTATGCATCGGTCTTCTTTTCAAAGATCAGCAGTATGGAAAAGGAGCTGAAAAAAAATGACCTGCTTTTATTTAAAGTTTTGGAGATCGAGTTTTTCGAAGGCTATTATGAAATGAAGAAATGGGAGATCCAGAAACGGACCGATGTTGAAAAAGGAGATGTTGCCGAGATTGAATCCTGGACGAAACTTGATTTCAAGAACTACTACCTGAAGAAGTTTGGAGAGCTTTCAGCCCTGGATAAAAAGCTTAAAAAAATACATCTTGAAAAATATAAAGATGCTTTTGATAAAAAAAGTGACTTTGATTTCTTTCCTACACTCTACGACTGGAAAGTTAAAAAAAACATAGATTTCCTTAACAACAGCGATATATTTACAAAAAATGAACTGACAGAAAATCAACCTGCTGTTCTGTCATTGTACCAGAATCTGATTGATTTTAATCTCAAAAATCCCAAACTTTATTTTCAGCATCAGAAGCTGATTTACGAGAATAAAATAAAGAAAGACGATCAGTTTACCGAAAAACAGATTGCTCTGGTCAATTCTCCAATAGAAGGGGATTATAAAATATTAATTGTCAATAACTTTGCAGACAATCTTTTCAGATCAAAGCCTGAAAAAGCAATTGCCCTAATTGATAAAGTAAAAACAGAATATCCCGGGTCGAAATTTCTGAGCAACATCACTTACCTGGAAAACCAGATCAAAACTCCCGTTGTACAGCTTTTTTATGAGGTACACAATGAGCCTGAAAAACCTATACAGATTGTAGCACAGCACAAAAATACAGATCAGTTTACCATCAAGATCTACACGCTCAATGATTTCAAAAAGCAGCTCCAGTATCTGCAACATCTTGATTACGCTGAATACTACAAAAAAATAGATAAAACTCTTTTCAGAACGGATGTTTTCACACTTCCCACTAAAAAAGATTTTAATAACCATACCACAGCACTGGAAATGAAGGCACTTCCCAAAGGTTTATATATCGGTGAATATATCAATGGGGAAGATGTATCCAAATTTCTGTTTATTGTGACTTCTTCAAGAGTTATTTACAACGAACATAAAGACCATATCCTGGTTTCAAGGGAAAATGGAACGCCTATGCCCAATACAAGACTGCTGAGATACGGTTTTGGAGATTATTCAACGGTGAATGAAACCCAGTTGCTTATTCAGACTGATAATTTTGCCAGATTTCCGTCTGAAAAAGTAGAATATCATTCGATACCTCCTTATCTGATTTATGATCCTGTACATAATGATTTCAATATGATGGAAGGTGCCAATGAAGCCCGTTCCAGAGCTTATCCGTATCCTCACACCCAGTTTTTTCTGGACAGGGAAATATTCAGGCCAGGGCAGACGGTTTATTTTAAAGCTGTGTCCACCACTCCGGATTTTGAAAAAAGAAGGGACAATATCATTATCAATAACGAGCAGGAAGTGACGCTGTATGATGCCAATAACCAAGTGATAAGTACTCAAAAATTTAAAACCAATGCCTTCGGGTCGTACAATGGAAATTTTGTACTGCCGAAAGATAAACTGAACGGGAGATTCAGAATGGAGGTTTCTGCCAGGTATAACAGTCATCACATCAATGACTCAAAATATTTTTCTGTGGAGGAATATAAACGTCCGAAATTTGAAATCACCTTTGATACCATCAAAAAAGACTACAAATATGGGGAGACCATAGAGCTGAAGGGTAAAGTGCGTACATTTTCAGGAATTCCTTTAAGTAATACCAATATCAGTTTTGAACTTAAAAAAGAAAACATACGCCAGCGGTATTTCTGGTGGTATCCAGTGGAACAGTACAGCAATGAAAATTCAATTTTAGGAAAAGCAGAAACCAATGAAAAAGGAGAATTTATCATTAAAATCGATTTGAAAAAAGATGAGAATACGGAAGGAATACAGGTTCACAACTATAAAGTAAAAACGTCTGCCACAGACATTAACGGAGAAACTCAATTTGCAGAAACCAATATAAAGGTAGCTTCAGTTTCACATTATCTCACTGCGGATGAAATAAACGAAGCTTCTGCGAATGAAGAACTTAAGATCAAAGTAAAATCTTTCAATTACAATGATATTCCTTTAGAGAAAAATTATAAGGTAAAACTTGTTCAGCTCAGACAGCCGAAACGGATTCTCAGAAACAATTTTAAGAATAATATTCAGGATCTTCCGAACATGTCGAGAGAAGAGTTCCTGTCAAAATTCCCGCATGACAGATACGATAAGTCGGAAGACCGTAAAAACGGGGAAATTCTGAAAACGGTTACAGAGCTTTCTCAGAATAGTAAGGAACTGAATCTTGGAACGCTGGAAGCCGGAGATTACAGATTACTGGTGTACAATATCGAAGGAAAAGATACCATAAAAACCCAGCAGGATTTCAGTATCTGGGATAAAAACGGATTGGGACCGGATCAGTTCCCGTTCCTGAAAATCACCGCTCCCAAAGAGGAAGTGAAAAGAGGTTCACAGGTGACTTTATATGCCTATTCTGCCATTCCGGATGCTGTGGTGAATGTATACTGGCAGGACGGACAGGGACAGAGAAAACGTGAAGAAAAGAAGCTGACCAACGGTGTACTAGCTTATACTTTCCCGGTTTCTCAGGATAAAAAAATCGTTAAATATAATATACAGTTTGTACTGGCTCATTACAATGATGTTCAGAATGAATTTGCCAATATTTATGTTAAAAAAGAAGAAGAGCCTTTAAAAATTGAACTGACGACTTTCAGGGATAAAGTAGAACCCAATTCAAAAGAAAAATGGAGCATTAAAGTATTGGGGAAAAACAAAGAAAAAGTAGTGGCAGAAGTACTGGCTGCCATGTATGACAAATCTCTTGATAAATTTATAGCGAATTCCTATACATTCAACAAATACTACATTCCATACAGTGTTATTGAAGATTATAATGTACGTAACTTCTTTGAATCTTTATACTGGTACAGAAAAATCAACTATGTTGAAACTAAAAACGTATACTTCCCGCAGTTCAAATGGTTTGATGATAATGTCTTTTATAACCTGCTGGTTAAATATGGTCTTACCACAGATACCGATGGTGATGGAGTTGATGATGCACATGATGCATGCCCTACAGTTCCGGGATTGGAGTCCTACAATGGCTGCCCGAGTCCCAAACAGTCAGTAGCCATGGAAGTAAGTAGTATAAGCAGAAAAAAAGGCCGCTTTGAAAATGAGGAAGACCTTAGACTTACAGATAACAAAAAAGATAAGCAGTCTGAAGATAAAAAAGAAGATCTGAGTGATGTACAGGTTCGTAAAAACCTCAATGAAACAGCTTTTTTCTATCCTCAGCTGAGAACAGATCAGGAAGGCCGCGTGAGCTTTGAATTCACAACCCCTGAAGCCCTCACCAAATGGAAACTGATGTTCCTGGCACACACCAAAGATGCGAGATCTGCCGTTTTGGAAAAAGATATTGTTACGCAGAAAAAACTTTCCGTCAATCCAAACTATCCAAGATTTTTAAGAGAAGGTGATGAGCTTAATTTCCAGACCAGAATATCCAATCTTACCGACGAAGCTATGGCCGGTGCTGCATCCTTACAGATCCTGAATGCAGAGACCAATGAAGATATTTCATCATTATTTGGGGTTACATCTGTGCAGAACTTTAATGTGGGAGGAACGGGAAATGCTACAGTAAGCTGGAACATTAAAACACCTTTCAACAGGGTATATTCAATCATCATTAAAGTGGTGGCAAAAGCAGGGAACTATTCCGATGGTGAACAGATTCCCGTTGCCGTACTTTCAAACAGGATGCTGGTTACCGATGCTGTGCCCCTTTTTGTAAAGGAAGGACAGACCAAAACATTTACATTGGATAATTTAAAAAACAATACATCCAGAACAGCTTCTAATTTCAGTAATACGTTGGAGCTGAAAACCAATCCGATCTGGGAAATTATTTTCGCGCTTCCTGATCTGAGCCAGAATTTAAATATAACCTCTGATGAAATATTCAATACATGGTTTTCAGATGTGGTGGGAACTGAAATTTTCAAAGCGAACCCAAGAATGAAAGCGGTTTTTGATGAATACAAAACTGCCGGTCTCCTGAAAAGCAATCTTGAAAAAAATCAGGAACTGAAACAGGTTCTGCTGGAAGAAACCCCATGGGTCCTGCAGGCCAAATCCGAAACGGAAACCATGAACAATATCTCAAGGCTTTTCGAAGTAAATGCGATGAAAAATTCCATCAGTACAGATTGGAATCTTCTTAAAGAATATCAGAACCGGAATGGTGGATTTCCTTGGCTTCCGGGTTATGACAGTTCCTATACCTGCTCATTGTACATCCTGAAAAATCTGGGCAAAATGAATGAATGGCTTAAAGAAGGAATCTCTGAATACCAGTCCGGCCAGAAAGCCATGGTTTCCTCACTGATCAGTTTTGTAGACGGGCAGCTGGAAAGATACTGGAACGGGGAAGAAGACAATCCGTGGAGTAATTTCGCTTTGGATTATCTCGATGCCAGACGATATTGGGAAAAAGAATATCCTATTGAAGGAAAGGGAGCGGCATTGAAAAGTATGATCATCAGCCGTGCGGATAAATTCAAAGTAACGGATCTTACGTTCTTCGGAGTTCACAGGGCGGCACTTATTTATGACAGCTACGGACTTCATAATACCTCTAAAAAGCTGGTCAACTATCTGAAAGAAACGTCTGTGTCATCAGAAACTCAGGGCGCTTACTGGAAAAAAAACCTGAACGACTGGGGCTGGTATGAAAGCAAAGCGGTGAATCATGCAGGAGCCATAGAAGCTTTAAATAAAGTAGCTCCAAACGATATTAATTTCATTGAAGAATCTAAAGTATGGCTGGCTACCCAAAAAGAAGTAAATTCATGGGGGAATTCCAGAACCACAGCGGAGATTATTTATATTATGATGAATTCAGGAAAATCATGGACAACACCTGAAGCGGACAAAGCCACTGTGACCTGGGGCGGAAAGAACGTTTCACCACAGACTAAAACGACAGGTTATCTGAAACAGATCATTAAATCAGATAAGATCAATCCGAGCCTCGGGGAAGTTACCATTGCTAAATCTGGTCCGGGAATTGCACAAGGTGGATTATTCTGGCAGTATTATGAAGATCTGGAGAATGTAAAATCTACAGAAACCTATCTTTCAATGAACAGAGAATACTATAAAAAGATAAAAACAGAAAACGGAGAGCAGCTGCTGAAGATTACTGAAAACAGCCCGCTGAAGGTAGGAGACAGGCTCACTGTAAGAATGATTCTGAATACAGACCGCCCTATGCAGTACGTACACCTGAAAGATATGAGAGCAGCCGGCCTGGAGCCTGTAGATGTACTGTCCGGGTATCAGTATGAAAATAATCTGGGCTATTACCAGGTGACAAAAGATGCCTCTACCAACTTCTTTATCTATTATATGCCAAAAGGGAAATATGTATTTGAGTATGACCTGGTATGTAATGCTTCAGGAAACTTCTCCAGTGGTTTTGCGGTTCTTCAGAATTATTATGCCCCTCAGATGAATGCCAGAACCAAAGGAGACAAAATAGAAATAAGAAAATAACAATATATGAAAAATGTAAAACTCATACTGATATTTCTGTGTTTCGGCTTTTTTAGCCAAATGCATGCGCAGAAATACTACGACGACCAGTGGAAGAAAGTGACTGAAAACAGTGCGAAAGGTGCCTATAAATCTAATCTTCCCATCATTTTAGACATACAAAACCACGCAATGAAAGAAAATAATGCCATCCAGCTCATCCGTTCCCTGAAAGCGGAATTCAGTGTTGTGAATCTTACCGTAGACGACGATAAGAATGATGCAGCCTCGAAATTTTTTGTCAAGCTGAAAGAGGCGGACAGCAAATTGAAAGGCGAAGAGAAACTGGTGTATACAGTTCTTCTGAACGGATTTTTTATGGATTATTACAACCAGAATTCGTGGGAAATAGAAAGCAGAACCAATATCAATTCACAGGATCTGGCTCAGATCGAAACCTGGAGTAAGCTTGATTTTAAAAACTACCTGAAAAAAAGCTATCAGGAATTCGATCAGCAGAAGCAGGAGATGAAAAAAATACCATTGGAGAAATACAAAGATATTTTTACAGAAATCAAGGATGTTGCTTTTTTCCCAACCCTCTTTGAATGGTATTCTATGAAGAAGATCAGTTTTCTTTCTGAAGGCAGTCTTTTCACAAAAAATGAATTAACGGAGAACAGAACACAGATCAATGCAACTTTTGATGAACTGATTGCGCAGAACACTGGAAATCCTAAACTGTATTTCTCAAAGGAAAAACTGACGGAAAACTGTAATTACAGTCAGTGTAAAGATAAACTGGAACAACTCCAAACTCTTTTGAAATCCGATACGGAAGGAGATTACAAAGTGATCATCATGGAAGATATCATGAATGAGCTGATCGCGAAAAAGAAGGAGAAAGAAGCTCTGGCTATTGCTGACCAGGCGAAAAAACAGTATCCGAAATCTCCATTCATTGAAAATATAAAAAACAAAGAAAATCAGATCACCAATCCGTTTCTTACGATTAAATACGAACAGCAGACCCAAAACAATCTGCCTATCCATTTCGTAGCGGAACATAAGAACGTGACGGATTTTTCACTGAACATTTATGAAGTAAAAGAAGATTTTACAACATTGATGCAGTATGTACAGAATTCATACAATAATACTTTTAGTAAGGTTAAAAAAAATCTGGTAAGAAAAGAAATATTCCAGCTTGGTGATTCCAAAGACTACCAGATCCATAAGACCTCACTGGAAATTAAACCGCTTCCTTCCGGAGTGTATGTTATTGAATATGCTGTGGCAGGATCTGAAGCAAAAGACTCAGATTCCAGACAGAATTTCTACTTCCTGGTTTCAGGAAACAGAGTGATCTATCAGACCAAAACTGACAGGAATCAACTTTCTAATACACTGAAATTGGTCAACAGTGAAAACGGAAAACCGGCAGCGAATGAAAGCCTTACGTTTTATGAATTTGTGGCCAATAAAACATTAAATAAAATTGATGGAAAAACGGATGCGAACGGTGTTTTTAAATTCCCATCCACAGCCAGCAACGAATATTACAGGACTTTCCTGATCCGCCAGCCAAAAACCAATGATTTCCAAATCATGCAAGTATATGGTAATAGCGGAAATGTAGAAAACTACAATCCTAATAAACAAAACCGCAGTCTTGCTCAGATTTTTACAGACAGAGCGATCTACAGACCGGGACAGACCGTTTATTTCAAAGTGATCAATACAAAAATTGATAAGGAAGTAGAAGCGGTAACTTCAGGTTTAAAACAAAAAATTACCCTTCTGGATGCCAACAGCCAGGAAGTGTCTTCACAGAATTTTACAACCAATGAGTTTGGATCTTACCATGGAAGTTTTATCCTTCCTAAAGGTCAGCTGAACGGCGTTTTCTACTTAAGAACAGATGAAGGGACTCAGGGTTACAAAGACATCCGGGTTGAGGAATACAAGAGACCTAAATTTGAAGTGACTTTTGATCCTGTAAAAGAGGAATACAAATACGGACAGACCATCGAGCTGAAAGGAAAAGCAATGATGTTCTCCGGAGTCGCGTTGAGCAATACAACTGTCAATTACGAGATCAAAAAGCACAACATCAGATGGAGATATTTCTGGTGGTATCCGCGTGGTAATGACAACGAAAATTCAATCCTTGGCGAGGCTAAAACCAATGAGAAAGGAGAATTTGTCATCCGTCTTGATCTTAAAAAAGATGAAAAGCTGGAAGGAATCCAGATCGATAACTATGAGATCAATGCTTCGGTAACGGATATCAACGGAGAAACACAGTCTGCGAATACGCAATTGAAAGTAGCTTCGGTTTCTCACTATATTAAAGCGGACGGAATCAAGAATACATTCAGTGACGAAAATGTAAAACTGAAGGTAGAAACGCTGAACTACAACGAACAGGATCTTAAAAAATCATACCACGTAAAATTATCAAAACTGAATACTCCGAACAGAATTTTCAGAGATAATTTCGCACAGGAAGTTCAGAATCAGCCTAAATATTCCAGAGATGAATTCATCAGCAAATTCCCGCATGATCTTTTCGATAAAGACGATGAAACAAAAAACTGGAAAGCAGAAAAACTGATTGCAGAAAAACTTCAGCAACCATCTGCAGAACTGGATTTAGGAAAACTGGAAGCCGGCGATTATCAGCTTGAGCTGTATAATATGGAAGGAAAAGACACCATAAAATCTTCTCAGAATTTCAGTATCTGGGATAAAGGATCTTTAAAACCTTCGCAAAAAACATTCCTGACCGTTATTGAACCTAAGAATGAATTTTCAAGAGGGGAGAAGGCTAAGGTGTATGTGTATTCTGCGGTTCCGGATGCCCTCGTGAATGTATTTATTCAGGACGGTTCCGGGAAAACAGTTTCTGATGTACATCAGATGAAAAAAGGAGTTCTGGAATACACCACAGATATTCCTAAAGACAAAAGTGTAGCAGCATTGAACATTCAGTTCCAGATTGCAGCATTCAACGATGTGCAGACCCAGTCTGTGACTTTAAAAATAAAAAATACCGAACAGCCTGTAAAAATTGAAACCGTTACTTTCAGAGATAAACTGGAACCGAATTCAAAAGAAAAATGGACGGTAAAAGTTTCAGGAAGCGATAAAGAAAAAGTAAATGCTGAAGTGCTGGCCAATATGTATGATATGTCATTGGATCAGTTTGCCGCGAATACTTTTAGCTGGCAGAATTTATATTCGCCTTATTCTATTGTGACTTCTTACGACATCAGACAGTATTTGCTTCAGCAATACTATCAGAAAAGATTGAAATATTACAATGGAAAATATGTAGATATTCCAAATTTTAACTGGTTTGATGGTGGAATATATGAGATGAGTAACGCAATATATACCACTGATGCAATGGTAGAGGGTGTGAAGAGTCCGGCTTATGCTCCAGCTCCTCCCAATTCACCTATTGCAGGACAGGCTAAGATGGCCAGAAAAATGAACGTGGCTTTAGGAGCAGCGGAAGCTCAGGCTGATGCAGCAGTGTCTTTAAATGAAATGGCAGTTGAAAAAGAAGATCTGGAAAAAGTTCCAGTACGTCAAAACCTGAACGAAACGGCATTCTTCTATCCTGATCTGAAAACAGATGCAGAAGGAAATGTAAGCTTCGAATTCACTTCTCCGGAAGCATTGACAAAATGGAAGCTGATGTTCCTGGCTCACACGAAAGATGCCAGAGCAGCAGTATTGGAAAAACAGGTGGTGACGCAGAAAGAATTCTCAGTGACTCCAAATTATCCAAGATTCCTGAGAGAAGGAGACGAACTGAATCTTCAGTCGAAACTGTCCAATCTTACCGATAAAAAATTAAGCGGTTCAGCAGAGCTTCAGATCCTGGATGCCTTTACGAATGAAAATATTTCTTCTCAGTTCGGGATCAACGCAGGAACGCAGAATTTTAGCTTAAACGAAAAAGGAAACAGCGCATTGACTTGGAAACTGAAAGTTCCGAATAATGTATCTTCCATTATATTGAAAGTAGTAGCCAAAGCAGGGGCTTACTCAGACGGAGAACAGCAGGCGATCGCTGTACTTCCGAACAGAATGCTTGTAACAGATGCCGTACCGGTATTTGTGAAAGAAGGCGAAACGAAAACATTTGTTTTGGATAACCTTAAAAATTCAAGTTCTACAACGATCACTAATGTTTCAAATACATTAGAACTGACGACGAATCCGATCTGGGAAATCATGTTTGCCTTACCAAGTTTGAAAAATGATCAGAACAATTCTGCCGATGTGATCTTCAACAAATGGTTCGCGGATGTACTGGCTTCTGAAGTGTTCAAAGCAAATCCGAAAATGAAGACCGTTTTTGAAGAGTACCAAAGTAAAGGATTGCTGAATTCAAATCTTGAAAAAAATCAGGAACTGAAGCAGCTTCTATTGGAAGAAACACCTTGGGTGTTGGAAAGTAAAAATGAAGGCGAGCAGATGCAGAAACTGGCTCTATTATTTGATGCCAACACCATGAGAAATTCAATCAATCAGGATTGGAGTGATCTTAAGAAACTGCAGAATCCGGATGGAGGTTTCTCTTGGTATCCGGGATATCCGAGTTCTTACGGAACATCGTTGTACATCCTTAAAAACTTAGGTAAGATCAATACCTGGTTAAAAGATAATGCGAAAGACTATCAGGGAGCTGATCAGAAAGAACTGGAAGCGAAACTGGTTCAGTACGTAGACAACGAGATCGATAAATACTGGGATGCGAAAAAAGATAATATCTGGAACAACTGGACCATGGATTATCTTGATACCCGAAACTATTGGGAAAAACAGTATCCGTTAAAAGGAAAAGGAGCTTCATTGAAATCGTTGGTAAAACAGAAAGCAAAAACAGCGAAGATCACAGATTTCACGTTCTTCGGACTTCACCGTGCTGCCTTACTGATGAATGATTACGGCTTAAAAGACGTTTCAGATAAATTAATGAATTACCTGAAGGAAACTTCTACCGATACAAAAACTCAGGGCGTTTACTGGAAACAGAACCTTAACGACTGGGGCTGGTTCGGATCTAAAGTAGTGAATCATGCAGGTGCTTTGGAAGCATTCAATAAGTTGAAATCTAATGATCAGAAATTCATTGAAGATATGAAGATCTGGCTGATCACACAGAAAGAAGTGAATTCATGGGGAAGCTCAAGAGGAACCTCAGAAGTAATCTTTACGATCCTAAACTCAGGTAAATCATGGACCAGCGCTGAAAGTGATAAGGCTACAATCGTTTGGGGCGGAAAAGAATTAGCTCCGCAAACGCAGGCGACAGGCTATGTGAAATCAACCGTGAAAACGGATGTAG
Source organism: Chryseobacterium sp. JM1 (assembly GCF_000737715.1). Lineage (GTDB taxonomy): Bacteria > Bacteroidota > Bacteroidia > Flavobacteriales > Weeksellaceae > Chryseobacterium. The sequence goes on from NZ_JPRN01000003.1 coordinate 141,398, forward strand.
TAGACAAAAACTTAGGAACCGTTACCGTTACAAAACCAGGTCCTGGAATTGTACAGGGAGGCTTGTTCTGGCAGTATTATGAAGATCTTGATAAAATAAAATCTTCTGAAAACTATATCTCGATCACCAAAGAACTTTACAAAAAAGTGAAAACGGTAAATGGTGAAGAACTTCAGAAAATTTCGGCGGATACACCTTTAAAAGTAGGGGATAAAGTAACCGTAAGAATGATCCTGAATACAGACAGAGCAATGGAATTCATTCACATTAAAGATATGCGTGCCGCAGGATTTGAACCTACGGATGTACTGTCCGGTTATCAGTGGAAAAACAGCTTAGGCTATTACCAGTCTACAAAAGATGCTTCCACAAACTTCTACATTCAGTATATGCCGAAAGGAAAATATGTCTTCGAATATGATCTTATCTCCAATGCCGCAGGTAAGTTCTCCAATGGAATCACCACGATGCAGAATTACTATGCACCGCAGATGAATGCCCATACAAAAGGAACCAACGTTCAGATTTTGGAATGATTTTTGGCTATAGGGAAGGAGTAAAAATTTTAAAACAAAAATAAGATGAGATTTTCAAAAACTTTAATGACGGGACTGATTATGTTTGCAGGTGTAAATGCTTTCGCACAAAAGAAAGCAGAAAAGTTTGAGAAGCTGGAAATTGAAATGTTCCCGAAAGCGAAAGACGGATTCAAGCAGGTATATATTCAGTTGCCTGTTGCAAAAAATGAAAGCGATTTAAAAGTAGAATTTTTTGTAGGTGCTGAAAAATTGCTGGATTGCAACAAACATTTTTTAATGGGAAATGTGAAGACTCAGGATCTTCAGGGATGGGGCTACAACTATTATGAAGTAGAATCCAACGGTGAAACGGGAGGAACCTTAATGGCTTGCCCGGATCAGAAAAAGACAAAGAAATTTGTGACCCTTCAGCCGGAGATTGTAAGATACAACAGCAAGCTTCCTTTGGTATTCTATGTACCGAAAGACCTTGAAGTTCGTTACAGAGTTTTACGTCCTGATGCGAAAATGAAATCCGCAGTACAGAGATAAACCCATATCTTTACATATAAACTCCTCACATTTTGTGGGGAGTTTTTATTTGCCCTAAATCGGCCTTTTTGAGTATACGTTATATTTTCTCTCGCAGATCATTTTGATTAGGCAGATTTAACCTTTATTATGCCTTGAAAAAATGATTAACCACAAAAGTCACAAAAGTTTTTCTTAGCATTTTAGTTTATTTGAAGTTTAATTAATAAAACAAAGAAGAGCACCTAAGTTTTATAAAAATTAAAATTTTTATTTGTTATAATAAAAAATCTGCCCAATCTGAGAAATCTGCGCGAAAATATATACACAATCATCTGTGTCTATCCGTGAAATCCGTGGTTAATATTTCTCCCACAGATTACACAAATTTCTCAGATAAATCTTGAAGTACTACAGATAGCACAATTATAAAATTTCAAAGTTTTGAATGATAAATTTCATACACTTTTTGATCTGTGTGATCTGAGAAATCTGCGGGAACTAAAAATTGAACCATTAAGGCGACATTAAGTTTTTAAGAATATTAAGAATAGCTCTGCTTTAAGAACAACACTTAAAAAAATCTTTAGATTTTCTCTTAACGATTCTTACATCCTTCACTCATCTTAATGTTTCAAAAAATAGGATTACATAAAATTAAAACTAGAAATATCCCCATGAATAAAAGAAAATTCAACTTTTTTCCAATTAAAACATCCCTCAAATTAAAGTTAAACGGATCTTCTATAATCATCACAAATAGAAGATTAAAACTAAACACATTTTAAACTTAGTTTAAATTCACCATATTGACGAATTATCTTCGGGGATTTAACATTTTTTTGCATTATATTTGTTATAAACATAAACCATGAAAAACAATTTATTGATTTTTACGTTTAGTTTTTTGGCTTTCCCTGCTTTCTGCCGGGCACAGTCTGCGCCGGATTTTAAAGAACTTTTAGACAGTGCTATGGTCCGTGATTCTGATCTCAAAATGCAGATTACCCAGAACAAACTCACAGACCTTGACGGACACAAACTGAAAGACATCTTTCTTCCCACACTTGAAGTGAGCGGACAGGTCGGATATCTAAATGCAACCGCAAGACTTACATCGCCGGAAATTAATCTGGCGCCATTTATCAATATTCCGGAAGGAAGTTTCAATAATAACCTCAATGTTTCCGGATTCTCAGGGATTGCAAAAGCAGACGCCAAAATGCTTCTCTATTCAGGAGGAAAGGTAAAGTACCTAAAAAAGGCCATCGAAGAAAAGAAAATCTCCGAAGATATTCTCCTTGAAAAAACAAAAGATGATGTAGTCGCCGCTATTTCCAAGGCGTACGATCAGCTTGCTCTTATCCATCAGTCTAAAAAAGTGCTGGATGAAAGTAAAAAAAGACTCGACATCAATCGAAAAACTGCAGACAAAGCTTTAGGTTATGGACTGATCACTCCATACGATCACAAAAAAATAGAACTCGCGCAGGCGACACTGGATGCCAAAATGGTAGAGTACGAAGGCAAAAAAGAACTTCTGCTTACCCAGCTTTATATCCTGAGCGGCATCAGTAAAGAACGCCTCAGAATGATTGATCCTGTACTTGCTCCGTTGGAATTGCTTTCCGCACAGAAAGGTATTGAGGAAAGAGCTGAGGTCCGCGCTCTGGAACATGGTATAACAGCGGCAGACTATAAAATAAAAGCCGAAAGAACCTGGATGATTCCTAAAGTACAGCTGATGGCATCTGCCTATTATATTGGACTTTACGGAAGCCGTATCAAAACCTCGGAAAATGTAATTCCTGCAGTTCCGGCCCTGGGCTATGAAGGTGCAAAACTGGATTGGAGACCTACGAATGTTAATATACTTCCTTTATTAACGGCTGGTGTCGGCTTTAAATGGGAAATCTTTGACGGAAAAGAAGGAAAACACGCAGAAGAAACCGCAAAAGTCGGAAAAGAAGTCCTTCAGAATAAAAAAGAAGATGCTTTAAAAAAATTAACGCTGAATCAGGCGAATAATCAAACCAATTACGATATAGCAACCGCTCAGATCACTTTAAAAGCCAAAGAAAAAGAACTCGCTAAAAATGCTTTGGTTCAGGCTGAAAAAGAATTCCGATATGGGATGAGTAAATCTTCACAACTCATCGATGCGGAAAATGATCTTGAAGTCGTAGAGCTTGAATATCAGAATGCCCTTTTCAACCAGAGAAGAGCCGGAATAGAGCTCATGAGATCGACTCAGGAGCTTGATATCACCAAACTTTATTAATCCCTTACTATTAAAATGATGCATAAAAATATACTCACCCTCTTTGCTGCTCTTTTTCTATTGGGGAGCTGCAGTGAAAAAAAAGAAAACCTGAACGATTCCGCGGGGAAGACCAAAAAAGATGTTGTCTCTTTTGCCCCTAAAGTCACCGGAAGAATTCTGAAAATATACGTAACGGAAGGCCAAACCGTGAAAAAAGGTGACACACTTGCCTTATTGGATGTTCCGGAAGTTTCTGCAAAAATTGCTCAGGCTCAGGGTGCAGTTAGCGCGGCAACAGCTCAGGAGCAGATGGCAAAAAACGGAGCAACGGGAGATCAGTTAAGACAGCTTCAGGCTAAATATAAAGGCTTGAAAGAACAGTATGAATTTGCCCAGAAATCATATAAAAGAGCCAATAATATGTTCCGCGACAGCTTGATGTCACCACAGGCTCATGATGAGGTGTATGCAAAACTTCAGGGCGCAAAAGCCCAGTATGATGCCGTAGTAGCTGAACTGGACGATGTACAGAGAGGAACACGTGTTGAAAAAGTAGAAATGGCAGCCGGACAGGCTTCCCAGGCTAAAGGTGCGCTTCAGGAGGCCAATGTAGCCTATTCCGAGAGATACATTATCGCAACCAATGATATGGAAATAGAAACCATCAGCTTGAATGCTGGAGAATTGGCTACGGCTGGTTTTGCTTTATTCAACGGATATATTCCTGAAAGTACCTATTTCAGATTCACAGTTCCTGAAAGTGCCATTTCAAAATACAAAAAAGGGCAGGAGGTTAATATGCAGGTGGTTTACAATAAAGAAACTTTGAAAGGGACAATTGTTTACATCAAACAGCTGACAAGATATGCGGATATTACCACTGCTTATCCAGACTATCAGCTGCAGGACGCGGTTTATGAGATCAAAGTGAAACCCACAGACATGAATAAGGCTAAAGGTATATTGGTGAATGCTAACGTTATCCTGAAATAATTATGAAAGAATTTTTCCGTCTTTTAAAACGAGAGTTCAGGCTTTTTATAGGCAATTCTACCCTAAGGACCGTGTTTTTTCTGGCCCCGGTATTCTATGCCACGCTCTTAGGTTTCGTGTATAAAAGCGGAAAAGTGGAACATACACCAGTACTTGTTGTTGACCGGGATAATACGCCGTTGTCAAGTCAGCTGACCGATATGCTGGATGACAATAAAAGCATCAGCATCATTAAATATGCTCAGGAACCGCTCAGTATAAAGGATGAAGTGATCAGGCATGAAGCGGCCGCTGTCGTGATTATTCCGTCAAGGTTTGAAGCCGATATGCTCCAGAAAAAATATCCCGAACTGAATGTCTACGTCAATACCGGAAACGTCCTTACCGCCAATTTTGCTTCCAAAGCACTCCAGCTTACAATAGGAACTTTCTCTGCTGGCGCCTCGATCAAAGCTTTGCAAAAGGCAGGAATGCCCGCTACGAAAGCAGCTACCCAATACGAGCCTTTCAAAGCCAATTATATCACACTTTTCAATACCACAGGAAACTATCTGATCTTCATGTGGCCGGCGATGCTGGCTGTCGTTCTTCAGCAGGTTATTCTTCTGGCTATGGCCGTAAGTTTTGCTGCCGAATTTGAAAGGGGATCTTTTGTCAAAGAGTATGTAAAGATGAAAAAATGGGCTTTCCCGACCATGCTGATCAAAGTAATTCCGATCTGGGTATTTTCCATTCTCATTGTCGGAGTCTACTACTTTATGCATATGATTTTCCGGGTACCGATGCCGGAAGGAATACTCAATTTTATTCTTCTAACGGCAGTCTTTGTCGGTTCCGCTTCATTTTTGGGAGTACTCATCAGCATATTGATTCCGGATGCTTTGAAAGCCACTCAGATTCTGATGGTCATTGCATCCCCTGCATTTATTATCAGTGGGTTCACATGGCCGTTGAGCGCAATGCCTGCATTTGTTCAGTTTATTGCCAATATCATTCCTCTGACTCCTTTCCTGCAGGCTTTTAAAATTTTACTGATCCAGAAAGGTTCCGTCGAACTTACATTTCCCTTCTTAAAACATTTGAGCATCCTATTGGTCATCTATGCCATCCTGGGCTGGATTGCTTTAAAGATCAAACTGTGGTTTATTTTTAGAAATACCGATTCTAAAGAAGTAGAGGATGTTGTAGAGTAGTTATGAGTTTTAGGGATACGAGATACGTGATACGTGATACTAGTTTCGAGTGTTCAAAACCGGCAAACTTACCCATAATTAACTTCACATCCCGAAAACCCGCAACTAGCAACTGACAACTAGCAACTAATAACCCACAACCCGGAACTCGCAACCCCAAACACGTCACCGTTTTTTTCATTCCCTTGTAAAAATCAAAAGAAAAAACTGATATATTTGCTTTCAGATAATTAGAAAGTATATGGAAAATGTATTTGACGCAAAAGACGCTCAAAACTATATTGATAGGATAAATAATCTGGTAGAGGATACTCACGGTTTATGGGGAAAAATGACGGTTGACCAGATGCTTGCGCACTGCAGCGTATCTTATGAAATGGTTTACGAGCCTGAAAAGCATAAAAAACCGGGATCTATTGCCAAGTTTATTTTGAAGACGTTTGTAAAACCGAAAGTGGTTGGAGAAAAAGCGTATTCGAGAGATTCCCCTACAGCACCCCAGTTTTTGATTACCGGAAGAAAAAATTTTGATGAAGAGAAGAAAAGACTGATCGGTTTTATCCAGAAAACACAGCAGCTGGGTCCTGAAGCTTTTGATGGTAAAGAGTCATTTTCTTTTGGAAAATTAAATTCTGCAGAGTGGAATAATATGTTTGCAAAACATCTGAACCACCACCTTTCTCAGTTTGGAGTATAAAACCACGATATGAAAAAACTTTTATGGATCCTCATTCTTGCCTGCAATTTTGCATGGGGGCAAATGCCTGATATTTCAAATGTCTGGCTGAACAACAGCAAGCCTTATATCGGAACCATTGGCAACAAAGGGCAACAACTGAAACTGAAAGTCAATATTTCCGAACAAAATAAGAAAAATGACCAGGAATACTTTATTTCCGGATATTCTCTTGTGGATGACAGCTACGCGAAATATGAAGGGAAGATTACCATTTCTAAATATAGAGATGCGAAACGAAAAGGAGTAGTTTTCGGGGATTATGAACTGGCGGAAGAAGCAAAAGGAAAACATTCCGGTATTTTTAAAGGTAAATTTATTTATACCTTCAAGTGGAATAAAAAAACTGAAAAAATAGAAGGACAGTATATAGAATTTATTGGAGATTGGAAAAGTTATGACGGAACACTGGACTTTAAAACCCGTTTAAAAAATCAATAACCATGTTAAGAAGAATATTGGCTGTCCCGGCGGGACTTATTGCAGGGATTATCTGCATTACCATCGTTGAGAAAATAGGGCATCAGGTGTATCCGCCTCCGGCAGCAGCGGGGAGTGGTGATATGACTGCGATGAAAGAATATGTCGCGACGGCTCCTTTTATGGCGTTGTTTTTCGTGATCATTGGTTATGCACTGGCTGCGTTCGTTTCAGGATTTACAGCTTCCAAAGTGGTCAACAATGGAAAACATACCTCTGCAGCAGTTTGTGGAGTTATCTTTCTGTTCATAACCATTTATATGATGTTTTCTTTGCCTACGCCGATCTGGTTCTGGGTATTGGGAATCGTTGTATGGGGATTGGTGTTTGTGGGAAGTAAACTGGCTTTAAAAAAATAAAAACTACATATGAAATCGCTGTCATTGGGTACATTAAATAGTCATGATAGTATGCGATTCCATATGACCATTAAAAAAAATCAAAAATACATATGAAATTAGGAGCATTTTCAATCAGTCTAAGTGTCAAAGATCTTCAGAAGTCTAAAGATTTCTATGAAAAACTAGGTTTCTCAGTGATGGCCGGTAAAATGGAGCAGAATTATCTGGTCATGAAAAACGGAAGTACGCTGGTAGGTTTATTTCAGGCGATGTTCGACGGAAATATGCTGACATTCAATCCGGGATGGGACGAAAATGCCCAGAATCTGGAATCTTTTGATGATGTACGCGATATTCAGAAACATTTAAAGGAAAACGGAGTGGAGCTTGAAAAAGCGGCAGACGAAAGCACTTCTGGACCGGAACATATCTTCCTGAAAGATCCGGACGGAAACATGATTTTAATAGACCAACACAGATAATCCTAACTCATGAAAATATTAAAGAAAATTATTCTCGTTTTGGCTTCTATCCTGATTTTATGGATGGTTGTTGCTGCTTTTATCTCTGGAGACTGTGTGTATGAGAAATCAATCACCATCAATGCTCCGGTTGAAAAAGTGTGGCAGCAGACCAATACATTAAAAGCAATGGATCAGTGGAGCCCATGGAACGATCTGGATCCTGCCATGAAAAAAGACTGGACTGGAACCACCGGACAGCCTGGTGAAAAAGTATGTTGGGACAGTCAGAAAGATGCGGCCGGAAAAGGCTGTCAGGAAGTAAAAAAAATAGATGCCGCAGGCAAAAGAATTGATACGGAACTCCTGTTTTTAACTCCTTATAAAAGTGAAGCGAATGCCTTTGTGAAAATTGTTCCGGAAGGAAACGGAAGCAAGGCCACTTGGGGATTTACATCAAAAATACCTTATCCGTTCACGGTAATGAAATTGTTTATGAATATGGAAGATGCTATTGGAAAAGATTACCAGAAAGGACTTTCCGGATTAAAAGAATTATCTGAGAAATCTTAAAAGAAACTCATTAAAACTTAACTTATAAAAAAACAATCATGGCATCAGTAAACGTTTATTTAACATTTAATGGAAACTGCAGAGAAGCATTCGATTTCTACAAATCAGTTTTCGGAGGAGAATATCCTTACATCGGAACTTTCGGGGAAATGCCTCCAATGGAAGGCAAAGAAACTTCGGAAGAAGACAAAAACAAAATCATGCACGTTTCTCTTCCTATTTCAAAAGAAACCATCTTAATGGGTAGCGATACTGCCGGAGAATGGTCATCTCAGTTGAAAGAAGGGAATAATTTTGCTATTTCCATCAATGCAGAATCTAAAGAAGAAGCCAATCAGTTATTCAATGGGCTTTCTGCGGGAGGACAGGTAACCATGGCATTGGCAGATACTTTCTGGGGCGCTTATTTCGGAATGTTTACGGATAAATTCGGAATCAACTGGATGGTTAATTACGATGATCCTGCCAAAATGCAGCAGCATCCTTAAGAGGTATATTTTGTATACGAAATATAGTTAAAACAAACCGGCGGATAGATCTGTCGGTTTTTATTTTATGATACATTTGCATTCCGAAAATTTTTAAATTTGGGGAGAGGTAGCAGGTGAGAGGAATTAGGGATTAGGGATTAGGGCGTAGTTATAGAGCTTACTGCCTATAGCTTACTGCCTACAACATATAACTTAAAGAAAAAACATGAAATTTACTATTGAACAAATTAAAGCAGAACATCAGAAAGTAAAAAGCGGAGCAGATTTTCCCGCATACATCCAGACCATAAAGAATCTTGGCGTTTCAGATTATACGGTTTCTGTGGCGGATGGGAATACCCAGTATTTTGATACGGAAAATGAAACGGCGCAAACAGGAAGAAAGTACGATCATCTTACCGTTTCAAAAAATGTAAATCTGGATCAGTTTAAAACAAGACTAAAACTTCACCAACAAGGCGGAACAGATTATCTCACATTCTGCAACGACTGCGCAGAAAACGGTGTAGAAGGCTGGAAAATGGATCTTAATGAAATGACCTGTACCTATTTTGATACAGACGGCAATGAAATCCTGGTAGAACAAATCCCCGGCTAATACACAAAGCCTACGCTTTCAGCCTACTGCTTACCGCCAACAGCCAACAGCCAGTAGCCATTAGCCAGCAGCTCACTTAAAGTTTGCAATTATTGATTTAAATTATTAATTTTGTTTTGCACGATAGATAATAGTAATTGGTAATTATGAGAAAGGTCTTTACGAAGCTGGCGTTTACAGTATTGAGTCTGGGGTCAATAGCAGCCTATGCGCAGAAAAATGATTTGGGAGCGTGGTATATGTATTTCGGAAATAATAAGATCAGCAAAAAGCTGAATCTCCACAATGAAATCCAGTACCGTAACTTTGATGCAGTAGGAGACCTTGAACAATTATTGATCCGTACAGGAATCGGGTATGACCTGACTGAAAATAACAACAATGTTTTGTTGGGGTATGGTTTTATTTTAAGCCAGCCTTATGTAAACGGCGAAAAAAAGGAGAATATAGAGCACAGGATCTTCCAGCAGTTTATCACCAAACAGAAATTCGGACGTTTTAATCTGCAGCATAGATATCGTCTGGAAGAACGTTTTCTGCAGGATGATTTCAGGATGAGATTCCGGTATATGATCGGGCTGAATATTCCGATCACCCAAAAAGAAATGCTCCCGAAATCACTCTATGCTTCGGTGTATAACGAAATGTTCTTAAGTTTTGACAGTCCTGTTTTTGACAGGAACAGAGTCTACGGAGCTTTAGGATATGTTATCAATAAAAACATGAGAATAGAAGCGGGTTATATGAATCAGATTCAGGAAAACAAGAACCGCGGGCAGATCCAGATCGGGTTCTATAATAATATTCCTTTTAATAAAAATTAATACTGACAGCCTTTGCCGATGCGATGATGATAAAAAAAAACTGTTAGTTTAGACAAGATAATCAACAGATCACAAAATAAATAAACACATATGCATTCAGGGAAGAGATTTGGAGCGGTAGAGTTCGCCGTTTGGACGAGACGCAGTATTTATGTACTCACGGTATTATCGGCCATACCTACGGTTTTATATTTTTTAGGATGGAAATTTGTTTCCGTTCCGTGGCAGCCGATCGCTATTCTGGGGACAGCAGTCGCTTTTATCGTAGGTTTTAAAAACAATGCGAGTTACAGCAGACTTTGGGAAGCCAGACAGATTTACGGAGCCATTATCAATGACAGCCGTAGTTTTGGATACGTTTTAAGAGATGCCCTTTCCAACAAGGATCCGAAAAAGGTAAAAGAAATGTTTCACCGTCATTATGCATGGCTTACCGCCCTTCGTTTTCAGCTTCGTGAGCCGAGAACCTGGGAGAATATGGGAACAGCGCAATATGACGAATATTCTAAGAAATACGATATTCCGGAAAGACTGACCAAACTGGATGATGAACTGAAAAAATATCTTTCCGAAACAGAACTTCAATACATTTTAAGCAAAAAAAACAGAGCAACTCAGCTGATGGCAAGCCAGAGCAAAGAATTGTCTGAAGCCTATGCCAGAGGAGATATTAATGATTTTCAATGGACACAGATCAATCAGCAGCTGGTCAAATTTACAGATGATCAGGGGAAAGCGGAAAGAATCAAGAACTTTCCATACCCGAGAAACTTTTCATCGATCACCACGTATTTATTGTTGCTGTTCATTCTTTTTGTCCCTTTCGGATTATTGAAAGAGCTGGATAAACTAGGAGAAGGAACCGTTCTTGAAGGTTGGACATTATGGTTCAATATTCCGTTTTCACTAATGGTTACCTGGTGTTTCCATACCCTCGACAGTGTAGGTGAAGCATCTGTAAACCCTTTTGAAGGCAGCCCGAATGACGTACCGATCACCCAGATCAGCCGTACCATAGAGATTGATATGAGAGATATGCTGGATGAATCCGATCTTCCGCCGGCCATAACTCCAAAGAATAATATTGTGCTTTAAGGTAAAGGTAAAGGTAAAGGTAAAGGTAAAGGTAAAGGTAAAGGTAAAGGTAAAGGTAAAGGTAAAGGTAAAGGCCGCATTTTTGTGCGGAAATCCAAACCTTATAGGTTTCCAAAAACCTATAAGGTTTAAAAAAGATAAAAGAATAAAAAAACAAAAAATCATAGCTGAAAATCTTCGATTTTCTTGCGCCTTAAATATTCATAAAGTTTAAAAACCTTTGCGCCATTGCGATAATCCAACAAAAGAAAACAACTGGAACGTAGTAGCACTTTAGAACTCTGCGTTTAGCCAATTTCAAACTCAAAAAACAACTTAAAAAAACAACTCAAAATGATTCACAGTTATGTTATAATATCCATTGCAGTCCTGTTGTCTGTGATGATATTGGTGATGATAGGGCAAAAGCTGAAAGTAGCTTATCCCATCTTCCTGGTGATTGCCGGTCTCGCGATCAGCCTTATTCCGGGAATGCCGCATATTGAAATAGAGCCTGATCTCGTATTTCTAATTTTCCTTCCTCCGATTTTGTTCGAAGCCGCATGGTTTACGTCGTGGCAGGATTTTCATAAATGGAGAAAGCAGATCTTTTCCATGGCTTTCGGGCTGGTCTTTCTGACTTCGATTGTCGTAGCCTACCTTTCATCTTCCATTATTCCGGGACTTACGGTAGCAATGGGATTCCTGCTGGGTGGCGTCAATTCACCACCGGATGCAGTGGCAGCTACTTCAGTGTTGAAACATATGAAGATCCCTAAAAAGATCACCAGCATCCTTGAAGGTGAAAGTTTGATTAATGATGCTTCCAGTTTAATTGTATTTAAATTTGCTTTAGCGGCTGTTATTTCAGGTCAGTTTATCTGGAGAGATGCTATTCAGGATTTCTTTATGATGGCTGTAGGTGGAGTAGTGATCGGTGTTGCTACAGGACTTTTATTTGGAGCTTTGCTAAGAATTATTCCTTCCAACTCGAATATTGACACCGTGATTACATTAATTGTTCCTTACATCATGTATGTGGGTGCTGAGCATTTCCATTTTTCGGGAGTACTGGCGGTCGTTGCGGGAGGACTTTTGATGTCTTACAATTCGCATTGCTATTTGAGTCATACCTCGAGGATACAGTCCGGAAATGTGTGGAGCGTGCTCATATTCCTGATGAATACTATCATCTTTATTCTTATTGGTCTTGAACTTCCGGTAGTGGTTGCTGCGATGAAAGATTATACCATTTCAGAAGGGATTTTTTACAGTGTAGTGATCGGGGGTGCGATTATTCTCACCAGATTACTGTACAGTTATGCCGTGATGTATTTCCCGAGACTCTGCTCGAAAGAATTAAGATTAAAAATTCCGAAACCGGACTGGCGGGAACCTTTTATCATCAGTTTTGCCGCGATGAGAGGAGTGGTTTCACTGGCTGCTGCACTTTCCATTCCTGCATTTTTACCGAATGGAGACGCTTTTCCGCACCGAAATATCATTTTATTCGTAACTTTCGTTATCATTTTAATCACGCTGGTAGGGCAGGGACTTCTTTTGACTCCGATCTTAAAATGGTTGAAAATAGATGATGCGGGAAGCGAATTGCCTGAAGAAAAACAGGAAGTGATCCTGATGCGTAAACTTAAAGAAACAGCACTGCACAAAATGGAAAATGATTTTTCCGAGCTTGCCGTTACGAATACGCTGGTACGCCATCAGAAACACAAACTGGAAACCGAAATGATGCTTATGGCAGATAAGGCCCAGTGTATGGCTTCCACAGGAGATTATGTGAATGCAATCAACGAAAATAAAGATGTGCTCCGCCAGATCATCCAGGCTCAGAGGAATGAACTGCACCGGATGAAAAGGGAGAAAATATTTGATGATCATGTGATGAGATCTATAGAAATGCAGCTGGATTTTGATGAAGCAAAGATCACAGGATTTTCGCACAGTTAAGTCTTAATTAAACCTGAAACTATGAATACACCGATCACTGTTCAGTACAAATTCAATGCACCGACAGACAAAATATGGAAAGCATTGACGGATAAAAGCGAAATGAAATCCTGGTACTTTACGATCCGGGATTTCGACTTGGAATTGGGAAAAGAGTTTGACTTCTATGAATCCTGTGATGGAGGAAAATACCTTCACCGCGGCCGTATTTTAGAAATCATTCCCAACAGAAAGCTAAAACACAGTTGGGCCTATCCTGAACTTTCTGATGCTGTGACCACAGTGACCTGGGAACTTCAGCCGGAAGAAGATGGAACGCTGGTCACACTGATTCACGATAATATTGAAGGTTTCGATGGTCTGGGAGAAACTTTTTCCAGAGCAAGTTTTACAGAAGGGTGGAAGTCTATTATCGGGCAGGGTTTGAAAGAATATTTAGAAAAATAAAAGATATGATCGAGCTGCAGATTTTTAAAGCAGAAGATGCTTCTGAATTGATCTCTACCATAAAAGACAAAAGAGAGCTTCTACAGTTTGCCGGCCCTGCCTATCATTTTCCGTTGACGAAAGAACAGCTGGAAAGTGACTTGGAGAATGAAAAGCGGTTTATATTTAGAGTTGTTGATACAGCAGAACAGAAAGCAATTGGCCACGCCCAGATCTTTTTAAAAGATGAAACTTTTCTTCTCGGAAGAATCCTGTTATGGGACGAGAACAACAGAGGAAAGGGATACGGAAAGAAAATTGTACAGGAACTTCTGCAATATGGTTTTCGTCACTTTGATCGGGAAACGGCTGAACTTAATGTATACGACTGGAACATCGGAGCCATTGAATGCTATAAAAAAGTAGGCTTTGAAATTGATCCGGACGTGATGAGCGAAGTCAGTATCGATAACGAGCTGTGGCTTTCCATTAATATGAAAATCAGTAAAAACACTTTTAAATCCGGCAACATATGACCTACTCAGCACTCCGTCCTATACTCTGGACCGATAATATAGATGAAACAATAGGATTTTATACCCAGATCCTTGGTTTTACTTTGATGGGAAGAAATGATGAATGGCAGTGGGCTTCACTTAAAAAAGATGATGTACAGATCATGCTTTCTCAGAATGATTATGAAAAACCCAATGGAATAGGCTTTACAGGCTCATTTTATTTTAACGTAGATGATGTAGATGATCTTTGGGAAGATCTTAAAACAAAGGCGAAAGTCTGCTATGAAATCGAGACTTTTGAGTGGGAAATGAGGGAGTTTGCCATCTATGATAACAACGGCTATCTGTTACAATTTGGCCAGCCTGTGGATAATATTGGCAATACGGAATAAATTTTGCTATTTTTGGGGAAATATTTAGAAATTCAATGAAAAAGAATATAATAGTAGGTTTAGCGGTGGTTTTGATGTTGGCGTCTTGTAACAAAGATGAGAAGATCCTGAACACCCTGAATGAATATAATAATACAATGGTAGAAAAAGGGTATCACTTCGGTGATAAACTTGAACTTCCGAAAGAGGTAACGGAGAATGCAGAAAGCATCAGCATCAGCTTTGGAGACAAAGAAACTTCAAGTTTGACAGTGGATCCTAAATTCTTTACATTAGGTGATAATGCCGTTACTTTTAACATCAAAACAAAAGGCGGGAAAGTGCTTAATCAGGATGCAACCATCAACGTATTTGCAAAAAATCCTGAAAAAAATATCGCCTACCAGATTATTGCAGAATATCCTCACGATCCAAAGAATTTCGTACAGGGTTTCCAGATCGAAGGCAATACCATCTATGAAAGTGACGGGCAGAACGGTTCTTCCCAGATCCTGAAATATACATTGGGAACTACGACTCCTCTTGCTTCTACCAAACAGGCTCAGGAAGATTTCTCTGAAGGAAGCACTATCGTTGGTGATAAAGTGTATCAGCTGACATGGCAGAGCAAAAAAGGGTATATCTATGACAAAAGCTCTTTGAAGCTGCTTTCAGAATTCGCTTATCCGAATGTTTTAGGTGAAGGTTGGGGACTGACTTATGACGGGAAAAACCTGATCGCATCAGACGGAAGCAAGCTTTTATATTTCCTGGATGCTAATAATCCTTCAAAACTGATCAAATACGTAGCTGTAGCAGGAAGTTCTCAGATCTACGACCAGCTGAATGAACTGGAATACCACAATGGGTTTATCTATGCCAATGTATGGCAGAAACCTGTGGTGTTAAAAATCAATCCGGCAACGGGAGAAGTAGTAGGTACATTTGACTTTACAGATATCGCAAAACAGAATACCAAAGGAAGTGATGATGTACTGAACGGAATTACTTTCAAAGGCGACAATATGCTCGTAACAGGTAAAAACTGGCCGAAGATCTACGAAGTTCAAATCAAATAATCTAAATAAAGATTTTTCTATAAATATAGCGTTCCTCAGGAGCGCTATTTTCATGTTTGGACTAAAAATTTACTATTTTTGACGGATGATTAAGAATCCACTGAAAAGAAATATCATAGCCGGTTTAGCGGTCATTTTCCTGCTGTCATCATGCGATAACAATAAGAAAATGCTGAATACTCTGGCTGATTACAATAATTCAAAAGAAACAAAAGGCTATCATTTCGGAGATCAGCTTAATTTTCCGAAAGAAGTAACGGACAATGCAGAAACCATTACCATCAGTTTTGGCGATAATGAAACTTCCAATCTGACGGTAGATCCTAAATTTTTCACATTAGGAGATAATGAAGTGACGCTGATCATTAAGACCAAAAGTGGAGAAACTTTAAACCAGGATGCAACCATCAATGTTTTCGCGAAAAACCCTGAGCAGAATATTTCCTATAATATCATTGCAGACTATCCTCACGATCCGAATAATTTTGTGGAAGGATTTCTTATGGAAGGCAATACCGTTTACGAAAGCGACGGGCTGGACGGTTCTTCCCAACTAATAAAATATACTCTAGGTTCAGCGACTCCCTCGATTACTGAAAAACAGCCGGCAGACGTTTTTTCCGAAGGCTGTGCGATTGTAGGGGATAAAATATATCAGCTGACATATAAAAATAAAATAGGGTTTATTTACGATAAAAACTCATTGAAAAAAATCTCACAGTTCCCATTACCCAATGTCATTGGTGAAGGCTGGGGATTAACTTATGACGGTAAAAATCTTGTCGCTACCGATGGCTCGAAAAATATTTACTTTCTGGATGTCAACGATCCGTCAAAAGTAGTCAGAACACTTGCCGTTGCCGGACATACCGAAACATACGACAAATTGAATGAGCTGGAATACCATGACGGTTTTATATATTCTAATGTGTGGCATAACCCTATTATTTTAAAGATCAATCCTGCGACTGGAGAAGCGGTGGGTAAGTTTGATTTTACAAAACTGACGGCTGAGAATGATCAGGGGAACAGCGAACATGTTTTAAACGGAATTGCTTTTAAAGGAAATAATATGCTGATAACAGGAAAAAACTGGGCAAAAATTTATGAAATTTCCGTTAAATAATTGATTGGCGTTACTGAACGGTCGACAATTTTATCGCAGATAAAATCCTTCCGCCTTAAAGCACCATTTTTTCAAATTTCTTTGCGGTCTTTGCGCTTTTCCAACAAAAAAGTTTATTGTTTAAAATTCAAATAAAAGGATGTAAATTGCTGACGTTCCGCACAGGAAAGTTATCTTTGCCAAAATAGATTTTGAGACTACTTTATATCATATTCATCTTCTTTTTCTGTACAGTAAATGCGCAGAAGGCCCTTCCTTTAGACACCCTGAAACTGAAGGAAGCCAAAGATATGCTGGCAGACGATTACGGAAACCTGTACATCTACAAAAACAAAGATTTCAGCTTTACGAAATATGATTCTCTGGGAAAACAGCTCGGGAAAATGATGCTTACGGTTCCTTACAAAGTACAGTCGGTACAGAATCCTCTGAGCCTGGCCTTATTTTCAGAAAATGCCCAGGAAATGAAATTTGTGGATCAGAATATGAATGAGATTCAAAAGATTGATTTCAAACAGAAATTCGGATTTATCAGAATGGCGTATGCGGAAGATCTTCAGCAGCTCTGGCTTCTGGATGACAGCACTAAACGTCTTATCCAGTACAATTTCAGGAACGACACCACCATCAATTCCTATCCTTTTGACGTCAGTTTTGATGACATGATGGATCTGCTGGTCTTTGAAACGAAAGTTTATATTTTAACCAGGAAACATATCAGAGTCTTCTCGCTGAAGTTTGAAAAACTCTTTGAAGCGCCACTGGAAAACGGAAAACGTTTCAGAAGGGAGAATGATGTTATTTTGGTCGTTGCAGACAACTCGATTTTGAAATACGATCCCGAAAAAGGAATGGTGAAGATTTTTGAAGACAAGGACGCACAAATTGTGGATAAAAACATCCTTTCTTATTTTGAAATCAAAGCGAACAAACTCTATCTTTACAACTTAGAAAAAATAAAGGAAACTAAACTGCAGACAGAGCCAGAAACCAAGCCGGTAACGTCGCCAGTCACTGAAAAACAGGCTGGGGAAGAAGGGCAGAAAGCTGACGATGAAAAGAAGGAATCTGAAGAGAAAGCTACAGACCATAATTTGCAGAAGCTGATAGAAGATACTTCCGAAGTTCAGGCCGTTGGAGTTTAGTCAAATTAAATTAAAAAATACTTAGAAGAATGCATATTGCAGTTACAGGAAATATTGGAGCAGGAAAAACCACTTTGACCACGATGCTTGCCAAGCATTACGGATGGGATGCACAGTTTGAAGATGTAGACCATAACCCTTATCTGGAAGATTTTTATGCGGACATGAGCAAATGGAGCTTTGCGCTGCAGATCTACTTTTTAGGAAGCAGATTCCGCCAGGTAAAGGAGATCAGAGAAAGTGGAAAAAATATTATTCAGGACCGTACCATCTATGAAGATGCCCATATTTTCGCAGAAAACCTGAACGATATGAAACTTCTTTCCGACAGGGATTTCAAGAACTATATCTCTGTTTTTGGCCTGATGAAATCATTTGTTTCTGCACCGGATCTTTTAATTTATTTAAAATCTGATGTTCCGAACCTTGTGAAAAAGATTTACAAAAGAGGAAGAGAATACGAAGCATCCATCAGTATCGAATACCTTTCCAAACTGAACCAGAAATACGAAAAATGGATCTCCGATTATACAGAAGGCAAGCTTCTTGTGATTGAAGTAGATGACCTTGATTTCGTAGAAAAACCTGAGGATTTCGGATTTATCCTTGAAAAGATCGAAGCAGAGCTGAACGGTCTGTTTTAACAAATTTTTATCAGAATTTAAGACGGCTTTCCAGTCATTTCTTCCTAAATTTGAGAAGAAAGTTTAATTTTTTAAATGATTATAATATGATGGTTAAGGTTTTACATAACGGAAGTTGCTCGAAATCCAATGCTGTTCTGGAGTATCTGGACGAGAATGGGGTGCCTTTTGAGATCATCAACATCGTAGAAGATCCATTAAGCGTCCTGGAGATTAAAACAGTACTGAAAAAGCTAAATCAGAGCGTGTTTCATATGATCCGCAAAACAGATAAGCTGTATACGGAACAATATGCCGACAAAAATTATTCTGAAGAAGAATGGATTAAAATCCTGTCTGAAAATCCTTCCCTGATCCAAAGGCCTATCCTGATCAAAGGATCTGTGGCCATGCTGGGAAGACCTATTGAAAATGTGAAATTCTTTATTGAAAAATAATAAGCATAAAAAAAGTCAGCGGAAGCTGACTTTTTTATTTTCTACAATAGAATAACGCCTTCTATTTTAGCAACGTCTTTATAAATATTCACTACCTGATCTGCATCCAGAACGAACGCGTTGATATTGCAGGCTGTGTACTTTCCATTTTTGCTTTCGCGGTTTCCTAATGTGAATTTAATCCCATCGAAAACTCTGTAAATTTCTGTAAGTTTCGCCTGGTCTGTAGGAATGATAAATTTAAATAAATAATCTTCCGGAAAGTCATGGTGACCTTCCAGTTTTTCCTTTAGAGAACTGTAAAAATCCTCCTGGTTTGCGTGTTGGTTTCCTTGTAATATGTCCATCTGCCTTGTTAAATTATATATAAATATAGCGAAATTTTTTCTATTTTCCAAGAGGCCCGAGCAGGGCTTTTGAATTCTGATGTTCGTAATCTTCAATGATGTTGAACAGCCCGTTGACCAATTGTTCTGAGGCCAGTTTGCTCAATCCTCCGGTGTTTACATTGCTGCTGCTTCCTCCAAGAAGGCTTCCCAGAAGATTGTTCCCGGAAAGAGCCGTATTGATGGTTTTTGCAATGCCGTATTCGTTCAGTTTCTCATCTACTTTAGGAGCGATAGCTGCTATAAGTTGCTGAGAGGTTTTTTCCTTTAAGATTTGCGTTGCCGTAGTTCCCTGAATGATTCTTGTGACATCCTGTGCATTCAGGCTGTTGACTGCATCCTGTAGAATCGGTTTTGAAAGATTAACTGTATATGCAGCTGCCTGAGCGATAAAATCTCTCTCTTTAGCAACTAAGGACGGAGCGATCTTTTCAAGAGTGGAATTGATATCTCTAAGCTCTTTTGGAAGTGCCTTATCCACCATATTGTTTTGAAGGAAGGCTTCTTTATTGCTGTAGATCCCCATACCTTTATCAATACCGTTCAGTAAAAGTTTTTTAATGATCGATAGACCCAGGTCTGTGGTAGCCATGGTTTGGCAGGATTGTACCGTTGTTAAAACCAGTGTTCCGGTTCCGATTAACAAAGCTGCCGTTATAATGTATTTTTTCATTGATCTTTTTCTTATTTTCTCAAATATTGCGCCAAAGGTAAATACTATTCCCGTATTAACAAAATATTAAATTCCTGTTGCGTATTTGGTGAATTTTCTGCTGAAAATGCAATAGTTTTAATTGGGTATTTTATCATAAATTCAAAGTTATAATGGGATTTAATTCAGTTAAATAGTTATTATTAGAGTTTGTGTTTAATATTTGTATGGTTTTTTTAAATTTTTAAGATATGTTAACAATGTTCGTTTTTTTTTCTATTTTTGACTAATGTCTTTTTTTGAGAATTTAAATAACTCCACCAGGAAGGACATTAATTAAAATTTGATTGTACGAATAAAATTGAACTATATGAAACAACGTGATTTAAAGTATTCATGTCTCATTGCTGTTTTATACTTCGGTATGAACGTCAATGCGCAGACTGCTCCCAAAGATACTACTGCCAAAGAGCAGAAGATCGAGGAGGTAGTTCTGATAGGATATGGATCTCAGAAAAAAGAAAATGTGACCGGAAGTATCGGGGTAGTTTCTGCCAAAGACCTGGCCAACAGACCTAACGCTAACCCAATCAGTTCTATTCAGGGAAGGTTATCCGGGGTACAGGTTTTAAATTCAGGTGCACCGGGAGGTTCGCCAAGAGTAGATATCAGAGGGGTAAGCTCACTGACAGGTAAGACGGTTTTTATCGTAGACGGAATGATCACTGATGATATTTCTTTCTTAAGCCCTCAGGATATAGAATCTATGAGTGTTCTGAAAGATCCTTCAAGTTTAGCGATCTACGGAGCAAGAGCCTCTAACGGAGCTGTGATCATTAAAACGAAAACCGGGAAAGGAAAGAAACCTGTTTTTAATTTTAACTCGTACTTAGGGATAAAAACAGTGACCAATATTCCTAAAATGGTTAATGCAGATCAATATGTAGAATTGTATAATGAGAAACTGATCAATGATAAAGTAAACAATCCTACCTTCTTAAACAGGTCTGCTTATCCGGCAGATACAGACTGGTTCAAAGAGATTTTCAGAACGAGTATCATTAATTCCAATGATATTTCTGCATCCGGAAATCTTGGAAAGCTGAACTATTACTTAAGTGTGGGAAATCTTCAGGATGAAGGAAACTTAGCTGCAGGGAGAGGAATCAATTCTGGAAGTGGTTTTAACAGATTTGCGACTAAGGTGAATCTTAGTTATAAAGTGACTGATAATATTACCATCGGAAACAATTTCACGTTTTCAAAAATGCGTACAGATCATGCGCAGAATACTTTACTGGATGCCTATTCATCACCACCGCTTTATTCTACGATGAATCCGGCTACGGGAGATTACCAGTATTTCACATTGGCTAAAGTGCCCAATTCAAGAGCGAAATTAGATTTATTCAGATCTCAGACCAGAGAAGAAAGACTGTTGAATAATATCTGGGGAGAATATAAATTCCTGAAAGATTTTACTTTAAGAGTAAGCTATAGCTCTGATAATATCAATTCGAGCAAGTATGAATTTACTCCGACGTTTGGTTATTTTCCTTCAGCAGACCAAAAGCCGACTAAATTAATCACAAGAGACTCCAGAACCAGAAATTACATTTGGGACAATACATTGAGCTGGAAGAAAAGTTTAGGGAAACATAACATCGAATTGTTAGCCGGTTTCTCCAGAACAAGAAATTCTTACGCTCAGACTTATGCAGAAGCATTAAATGTAAAGTATGATGGAAGTAATTCTTCATTGGGCATATCTAACGGAACTGATATTTATATAACCAGTTTTGAAGAAGGAGAAAGAAATGTTATTCCATATCAGGACAGAATTGAATCATTTTTCGGAAGGCTGAATTATGATTATGGAGGGAAATATTTAGTAAATGCATCCATTCGTAGAGATGGAACCTCAAAGTATTCATCGAATGACAGATACCGTGTATTTCCAGCTGTAAGCGCGGGATGGGTGATTTCAAAAGAAAATTTCATGAGCGAGCAGAATGTTTTCAGCCTTTTAAAACTGAGAGCAAGCTGGGGTAAATTAGGAAACCCGGATGTACAGAGAGCGTATACGCTTAATACAACAAAAATTATTGAAGGGGCATACTATGGGGGAAATGGTGCACCGGCACAAACCATTGATAAAATTATAGATCCTAATATTGGCTGGGAAACGACAACCGGTAGAGATTTTGGGTTGGAAATGGCTTTATTTAATAATAAGCTGAAAGTTGACGCTACGTATTTTGATAAAGATACGAAGGATGTTGTTTATGGTATTGTACAGGGAACTGTTTCTGGTGCGGGTAACTGGAACAATTACATTACTAATGCCTATTCTTTTAACAACAAAGGATTTGAATTTTCTATCAACTATGACACTAATATTAGCGAGAATGTAAAGCTTGGTGTTTATGGAAACATGACCACCCTGAAAAATAAAATTACCTCCGTATTTAATGGATCTTATTTGCAGACCGGAGCGAGCTTATATGGTAATTCAATCATAAGATTACAGGAAGGACAGGCTGTAGGTTCTTACTACGGATATCAGGTGGAAGGTGTTTTCCAGAATGCTTCGGAAGTAGCAGGGGCACCTACACAGAATGGAGCGACACCGGGAGGATTTAGATTTGCAGATATCGACGGAAACGGAGTCATTGATGCGAGAGATAAAACTTTCTTAGGAAGTCCTATTCCTAAAGGGACTTACGGATTTGGTATTAATCTGAATGTATATGATTTTGATTTTGCAATCGACTTCCAGGGTGTATTTGGAAATAAGATCTACAATTTCAACAGAGAGCAACGCTACGGAAATGAAAGCTGGGATTTGGATTTCTATAATAACAGATGGCATGGTGCAGGTACCTCAAATGCTTATCCGATGGCTACCAATGACCAGTCAATTATCTTACCTAACAGTTTCTACGTAGAAGATGGAAGTTACATCAGAATCAGAAATATCCAGGTAGGTTATAATTTACCTAAATCATTTGCCAATGCGATGTCTATCACTAAATTAAGATTGTATGTAAGTGCTCAGAATCCTTGGACAAGCTTCAAATACAATGGATTCTCACCCGAAATTTTGAATACAGACAGAGTGCAGATGGGTGTTGATAATAACATTTATCCGATTTCAGCGATCTACACTATCGGTATGAACTTAACATTTTAATTAAGAAAGAGTTATGAAAAAGATATTTTTATCAGTCGCTTTATTTTCGCTTGTACTAAGCTGTAAAGACGATTATTTAGACATAAAGCAGGAAGGTCAGACAGAGGCTGCATCATTTTTCAAGACCCAGGAAGATGCTTTACAGGCTACCAGTGCTATCTATAGCTTTCTGAGAAGCTGGGAGAACTCGGCTTTTCCTTACCAGTTCGTTTTCGGGGTTCCGGCAGATGATGTGGTAAAAGGCTCTAACCCGGGAGATTCGTCTTTCATTAATGTATATGATAATTTCACTTATACAGTGAGTGACGAAGGAGTAAGAGGATATTGGATCGGGCAGTGGCAGGCTGTGAACAGAACGAATCAGGTGATCACCAATGTTCCGGCAATAGATATGGATACTACTTTAAAGAACAGACTGATCGCTGAATCCAGAATGTTAAGAGCGTACTTCTATTTCAATTTAGTAAGAATTTATGGAGGTGTTCCCATTTATGATAAAGTGGAGGCTGTTTATGATAAACCGAGAAACTCAGTGGAAGAAGTATACAATTTCATCATTGCTGACCTTACGGCAGCAGCAGAAGTTTTACCTCAGACATATCCGGCCTCAGATCTTGGGAGAGTAACAAAAGGAGCTGCATTGGGACTGCTTTCTAAAGTATACCTTTATAAAAAAGACTGGCAGAAGGCATATGATACTTCTAACCAGTTAATTGGAATGGGATATGATTTAGATCCTGATTTTAACCATTTATTCAGACCGGCAGGTGAGTTCGGCAGAGAATCTGTTTTTGAAGTGAACTGTGGATGCGAACCACCATATAAAGGAAGTCAGTATGCGGAAGTTCAGGGAGTAAGAGATCAGTTCGGATGGGGCTTTTTCACACCTTCCAATGCACTTGAAAATGCATTTGAGACAGGGGATATCAGAAAAGAACTGACGATCCTTAGAAACGGAGAAACTACACCGGAAGGAGACCTGATTGCTATGGGAGATGCCAACTCTGTAACGACCTACAACCAGAAAGTATATGTTCCGAAAGCTTTGAATAACAGTGCTTGTGGTTATGGATCTATCCAGAACATCAGAATACTGCGTTTTGCAGAAATCCTTTTGATCAATGCAGAAGCAGCTAATGAATTGGGTAATACCTCTACAGCAAAATTAAATCTGGATAAAGTGAGAAACAGAGCTAATCTTTTACCAACAACCGCTACTACCCAGATTGCAATGCGTAACGCAATATGGCACGAAAGAAGAGTAGAGTTGGCCCTTGAAGGTGACAGATTTGTTGATTTAGTAAGAACAGGTCAGGCAGCGACAGTACTTGCTCCTTACGGATTTAAAGCAGGGAAGAATGAAGTATTCCCTATTCCTTTAGATGCAATGGATCAAAGCCACGGAGCTTTCACGCAAAATCCTGGTTATTAATCTAACATATTATAAAATGGCCAAAGTTTACTTTGGCTGTTTTTTTATTATCCATATGAAAATGTATATCTTATGAAGTTAGGTCTTATTTCTATTCTTACAGTATCCTTACTGTTTTCCTGCAAAAATGCTCAGATCAAAAATACTGAAACTGCTCAAAATGAAGCTGTAAAAAGCAACATTACCGATGAGCAGCTCATGGACAGAGTGCAGAAAGATGCCCTGAAGTATTTCTGGGATTATGCCGAACCCAAATCGATGTTGGGAAGAGAGCGTTATCACGAAGACGATATCTATCCTGACAACGACAAACACGTCATCACAACAGGCGGATCAGGATTCGGATTGGCGACCCTTCTGGTAGGTGTGGAAAGAGGATTTGTTCCAAGAAAAGAAGCCGTAAAAAGACTGACTCACATGATGAATTTTCTCGCAAAAGCAGACCGCCATAAAGGCGCCTGGTCTCACTGGATCAATGGAGAAACAGGAAAAACAGTTCCTTTCGGGAAAAAAGATAACGGGGGCGACCTTGTGGAGACTGCATTCCTTACTTCAGGAATCCTGATGGTACGCGAATACTTTAAAAACGGAAATGCCGAAGAAAAAGCCCTCGCTTCGAAATGCGACGAGCTTTGGAAAGGAATTCAATGGAACTGGTATACAAAAGGAGGCGAGAAAGTACTCTACTGGCACTGGTCACCAGAATACCAATGGGAAATGAATTTTCCTTTGGAAGGTTACAATGAATGTTTGATCACTTACATTTTAGCCGCTTCATCACCTACACATCCTATCGATACGAAAACCTATTACAAAGGCTGGGCGAGAAACGGAAATTACCTTTCAGATAAAACAAAATACGGACTTCCTCTGTACGTAAAACACAACTATGCCGAAGAATACGGCGGACCGCTTTTCTGGTCGCAATATTCCTATATCGGTCTGGATCCTACCGGACTTTCTGATAAACTGGTGAAAAACTATTTTGACTTAAACAAAAATCAAGTCCTGATCGACTATAAATACTGCGTTGAAAATCCAAAACAGTGGAAAGGCTACGGCCCGAACTACTGGGGACTGACAGCCGGATATACAAGAAATGAAGACGGAAGCACAGGCTACACCGCTCATATGCCAACCAATGACAATGGTGTAATCACACCGACAGCAGCATTGAGCAGCTTTCCGTACACGCCAAAAGAATCTATGGATTTCCTGAGATTCCTGTACACACAAAAACTGGAATTCATAGGATCAGCTGGGCCTTATGATGCCACTTCCGTGAATTACAACAACTGGTTTACACCAAGATATTTAGCCATCGACCAGGGAACCATCGCTCCGATGATCGAAAACTACAGAACAGGATTCCTGTGGAAATTATTTATGAATGCCCCCGAAATTCAGCAGGGACTTAAAAAATTAAGCTTCCAATCTGAGAAATACGGGATAAAATAATATGAATTTATATAATTTTCAACAGGATTTTCATTCAATAGAAACGGGCTTTCGCCCGTTTAAATAAAAACTACACACCAAACGGCTTTAGCCAAAACTTATATATTAATATGAAATTAAAACTGAAACACCTTTCCCTTTTACTCCTGCCATTGTCACTACAGATCAATGCCCAGGAAATAAAAGGAGAATTAAATAAAGAAATTAAAAGAATAGAGAAAATATCCTACATTCTGGATTACCCTCAGAAGGCAAAAGGAAATGTTCCTTTGATCGTGTTTCTGCACGGTTCAGGAGAAAGAGGAAATAATCTTGAGGCAGTTAAGGCTCACAGTCCGTTTACATATAAAAGCCTGATGAAGGAGCCTGTAGCGATTTTAGCACCGCAATGTCCTGCAGATTCATGGTGGGATACCGTAACGGTTTATAATCTGATTAAAGAAATTCAGAAAAAATATAAAATTGATGCCTCCAGAATTTATCTTACGGGGCTTTCACTGGGAGGGTGGGGAACTTTAAAGCTGGCTATGGAGCATCCTGAAATGTTTGCAGCAGTAGTGCCGGTTTGTGCACCTACAGATTTAATTATGTACTCCAATATCAATCAATACAAAGACCTGAATATGAAAATTTTTCACGGAGGAATGGATGATATTGTCTTGCCGGAAAATGCTTTAAATTTTTACCAGAGATTACATCCGGTAAATCCTTCCGCAGAATTGGTCATCTTCCCCAATGACAACCACAACTCATGGGACTCCACCTATTCAGACCCAAAACTGTATGAATGGATGTTCTCTAAGAAGAAAGGAGAATAAGTTTAATGAGAATAAAGAATAAAGACGCGAGCTATAACACCATCAATTTTATCTCTGATAAAATCTTTGCGCCTTAAAAACATAAAATTGGAAAAAAAACTTGCGCCCTTGCGTTTTCCAACAAAAATAACTCAAAGAGTAAACAATAAAACCGGAACTATAATTGAGTAAGAATAAAGAATAAAGACGCGAGCTATAACACCATCAATTTTATCTCTGATAAAATCTTTGCGCCTTAAAAACATAAAATTGGAAAAAAAACTTGCGCCCTTGCGTTTTCCAACAAAAATAACTCAAAGAGTAAACAATAAAACCGGAACTATAATTGAGTAAGAATAAAGAATAAAGAATAAAGACGCGAGCTATAACACCATCAATTTTATCTCTGATAAAAACTTTGCGCCTTAAAACATAAAGCTTGAAAAAAAAATAGCGCCATTGCGTTTTTCAACCAAAAACACCCAAGATAAACAATAAAATCAGAACTATAATTTAAGAAGATAGATTTATGAAAAAGTTAATTGTACTCGCAGCTTTAGCACTTTCGCCCGTGTTTTCCGCACAGGAAATGGTAACCAAGCCCGTGCAGTCTTACCAGACAGCCCAGTATCAGGCGAAAAGAAAAGCTTTCGTAGAAAATCTTTTGTCTAAAATGACTTTAGATGAAAAGATTGGCCAGCTCAATCTGCCGACCTCCGGAGATTTTACCACTGGACAGGCTCAAAGTTCAGATATCGGAAAAAAAGTAGAGCAGGGACTAGTAGGAGGATTATTCAATATAAAAGGAGCTGAAAAAATCAAAGCCGTTCAGAAAGTGGCGATGGAAAAAAGCCGTCTGAAAATCCCTTTGATCTTCGGAATGGACGTGATCCATGGTTACGAAACCACTTTTCCTATTCCATTGGGATTAGCGGCTTCCTGGGACATGAATCTGGTACAGCAGTCTGCGAGAGTAGCAGCTAAAGAAGCTTCTTCAGATGGAATCAACTGGACGTTCTCTCCAATGGTAGATATTTCCCGCGAACCTCGATGGGGAAGAGTATCTGAAGGTTCAGGAGAAGATCCGTACTTAGGAAGCGAAATTTCTAAAAATATGGTGTATGGGTATCAGGGGAAAGATCTTTCCGTTGGCAACACAATCTTGGCCTGTGTAAAGCACTTTGCATTGTACGGAGCAGGAGAAGCCGGACGTGATTATAACACGGTAGACATGAGCCACGTGAGAATGTTTAATGAATATTTCCCACCTTATAAAGCCGCTGTAGATGCTGGAGTCGCTTCTGTAATGGCTTCTTTCAATGAAGTGGACGGAGTTCCGGCAACTGGAAGCAAGTGGCTTCAGACCGATGTTCTTAGAAAAATGTGGAACTTCAAAGGTTTCGTTGTCACCGATTATACCGGAATCAATGAAATGATCGAACACGGAATGGGAGATCTTCAGCAGGTATCTGCTTTAGCCCTGAAAGCCGGAGTAGATATGGATATGGTGGGAGAAGGATTCCTAACCACCCTTAAAAAATCGCTTGATGAAGGAAAAGTAACACAGGCAGAAATCGATATGGCAGCCAGAAGAATTCTGGAAGCGAAGTATGATCTTGGATTATTCGATGATCCTTACCGTTACGGCGATGCAAAACTGGCCGCAAAAGAGGTTTACAATATGGAAAACCGTAACATCGCAAGAAGCGCAGCAGCTCAGTCTATGGTTCTGTTGAAAAACGAAAACCAGGTTCTTCCATTGAAGAAATCCGGTACAGTAGCGGTAATCGGACCATTGGTGAACAACTCACTGAACATGGCAGGAACTTGGAGTGTGGCTACAAAACATGCAGCTTCAGTTTCATTGATGCAGGGTCTTCAGGCGAATTATGGGAAAGAAGTGAAATTCCTTTCTGCAAAAGGGGCCAACATTGATTATGATGCTAAATTAGAAGATATTTACGCAGCTCACGGTAAAAAGACAGACCGCGACAACCGCTCTAAAGAAGAATTATTAAAAGAAGCTGTCGACGTAGCCAACAAAGCAGACGTGATCGTTCTTGCCATCGGAGAATCTGCAGAAATGAGCGGAGAATCTTCTTCAAGAACAGAAATTACCATTCCTCAGTCTCAGGTTGATTTGTTAAACGAATTGAAAAAGACAGGAAAACCAATCGCAATGGTTCTTTACACAGGTCGCCCGTTAGCTTTGACTAATGTAAAAGATACGCCTGATGCAATCGTTAATGCATGGTTTGCAGGTTCAGAAGCCGGAAATGCTATTTCAGATGTTTTATTCGGAAAAGTAAATCCTTCAGGGAAACTTCCGATGACATTCCCGAGAAGCTTAGGACAAGTGCCTATCTATTATAACGCAAAAAATACAGGCCGCCCATTAAGTCAGGATAAAGTGGATAAGTGTGTCTACGAAAGATTCCGTTCCAACTATATGGATGAGTGTAATACACCATTGTACCCATTTGGATATGGCTTGAGCTATTCTAAATTCAGTTATTCTGATCTGTCAGTTTCCAATTCAAACCCGAAAGGAAATCAAACGGTTCAGGCTACGGTAACGGTAACGAACTCCGGAAACTATGACGGTGCTGAAGTGGTGCAGCTTTACATCAGAGATATGGTAGGAAGTATTACCAGACCGGTAAAAGAGCTGAAAGGATTCCAGAAAATATTCCTGAAAAAAGGAGAATCTAAGAAAGTAACCTTCGATATTACGCCGGAAACCCTTAAATTCTACAATGGAGAATTGAAATTTGACTGGGAACCGGGAGAATTTGATATCATGATCGGAACCAATTCTGATGAGGTAAAACATTCAAAAATCAACTGGACTAAATAATAATAATAATCAAAGCCGCTTAAAAAAGCGGCTTTTTCCTGTTTTGGCATGATTTTTAATCGCACATTTGTAATCTTAAAATAATATTATGAAAAAAACGATTTTACTTGGCGCTATGTTTCTGGGAGCTTTTACATTTGCACAAACAGCAGGTGCTGACAGAGATGCTCACGGATGCATCGGTTCTGCAGGGTATACGTATTCTCAGATTAAAAAAGACTGTGTAAGAGTTTTTGAGCAGAAGATTAAATTAACGGAAGTTGCTCCAAAAGGAAGCTCTACTTCAATGGCCGCTGTAATTTTCAGCAAAGACATGAAAAAAGCGGAAGTTTTCGTTCCGGATACAGATGGCGAAAGCCTTATCCTGACAAGATTGGGAAAAGGGAAAGCTTGGAAGAAAGACGGGTATATACTTGTTCCTTTTAAGAAAAACGGATACCAGCTTAAAAAAGACAATGTTGTGATTTACCAGTAAATCCGGATGTATAAAATATAGTAAGAGACTGTCTGTTAAGGCGGTCTCTTTTTTTAACGGGTTAAGCAGAGTCAATTTCGGGCTCAGCCTCAAAACTTGAGCAGGTAAATAAAATTTCACGCAAATTAATCAGATGATGCAGATTTTTACCTTTGCTAATTTACTTTATTCGTATTATCTGCGAGAGAAAAATTCAAACCGTTAAGATTTCTGTTAAGCTTTTAAGAGTATTAAGTTTTAGCTTTGCTTTAAGACGTATGGCTTAAAAAATCAAATGATTTTTTCTTAACTAACCTTACTTCCTTCATTGATCTTAATGTTTTGAAAAGCATGAAATGAGAATCTGTTCCATCAGCTAAATCTGCGAGAGCTAGACCCCAAGTTTTGAAATTGTCCCAACTTCGGGGATATAGTATCCTTAAAAATCACCAGAACTAAAAAAAATATACTATAAGTCTCCCGAATGAGAGATTTTTTGTATCTTGGGTTGACTAATACCTTGTTACTGTTGTTATTTTTTTAAAACTCAAACTATTAATATTTCAATATGAGAAAAACTATTTTATTGGGTGCTATGTTCCTCAGTTCTTTAGCCTTTGCCCAACAAAAAACTCCTGTTTTAGGAGGTGATAGAGATGTTCACGGCTGTATAGGCTCGGCAGGTTATACATATTCACAAATCAAAAATGTATGTATAAAGGTTTTTGCACAAAAAATCAAACTAAAGGAAGTAGGATCAGATAATAGCTCCACTTCAATGACTGCTGTTATTTTCAGTAAAGATATGAAGAGGGCTGAAGTTTTCATTCCGGAAGGAAATGCAAAAAGCATTATTCTTGACAGAGAAGGAAAAAGCAAAATGTGGAAAAGTGGAAGCTATATAAAAGAAACATATGTTTTAGTTCCTTACAAAAAAGCAGGTTACCAGATTAAAAAAGATGATGTTGTGATTTATCAGTAAATCAGAATTAAAAAATATAAAAGCCATTCGTATGAATGGCTTTTTTGTTTCTTAGCTGTAAATAATTGGTAAGAAGAAGCCCGGATGAACCAGGCTTTATTTTTTTAGATGCACAATGCTTCATCATATCTTCTGCAAGGGCCATTTTCTCTGTATTGGCATGTTCCGGACGGACAGCTTTGTCCCGGTTGAGGAACCCATCCTCCTGAAATCATTTTTAAAGTACTCTTTGATAGTTTTTTTAGATTTTTCATAATAAGTTTGGTTTTAGTTAAGTTGCTCTGTAAAATTTTTCGAGCTTTTATAATGACTAAATTAAAAAATAAATTGAAATAAAATCACCATACGTTGAAAAATTAAGAAAATAGGAGTTAAATTGGGTGGTTTTCTGTATTAAATTAACTATTTTTCTTTGGAATGGTTAAATATTTGATCCTAAATAACGTTCTTAACAGAGAGGTTGTTTATCATTCAGAATCAGAATTCTACCTATAATTTTAATACAGACAGAATATGAATAGGAAATATTTTAAATACCTGCTTACAGCTTTATTGCTGTTTACAATCATATTGAAGGCACAGAAAAATAATAAGCAGGCTGTTATGGCCATAAAGAATGTCAACATCATTACAATGTCTTCAGACAAAAAGATCATTAAAAATGCGACATTGGTTATCAAAGACAATAAAATATTTTCCATCAACGGAGTCATTCCTCAATCAGCGAAAATGATTGATGGAAAAGGGAAGTGGCTTATTCCGGGACTGATTGATATACATGTTCACGGAGTGGCAGACATAAACTTTGGAGCATCATATCCTACTGAAGGAGATACATTTCTGGTCGATAATCAGGATATGATGATGCCATACGTAGTTAATGGTGTTACCACTATATTTGATCTCAATTCAAGAGTGGAAAATTTTGCCCAGAGAAATGAAATTATCAAAGGAAAAATTATTGGACCCCGGATGGCTTTGGCCGCATTGATTAATGGGGGAAACGGCTCGGGCAGAATAGCCAACACACCTTCTGATGGGCGGCAAACCGTCCGTATAGCGAAAGCAGAAGGATATGAATTCATCAAAGTATATTCAGAACTGAATGTTGAGACCTTTAAAGCAATCGTTGATGAAGCAAAAAAACAGGGAATGAAGGTAGTAGGACACATTCCGGATGCATTTAAAGGCAGAACTGAAGAGGCATTTGTTCCAGGTTTTGATATGGTAGCGCACGCAGAGGAACTTGCCAAGCAGTCGGAGAATTACAGTGATGAAGATATACAGAAATTTGTCAGGCTTGTAAAAGACAACGGAACCTGGCTTTCACCTACTTTGATTGTTATTAAACGGATTGAAGAACAGGCCCGTTCATTGGATATTATTCCTAAACTTGAGGGATTCCGGTATATCCATCCGCTGATGCAAAATAAATGGATGACTTCAAACCAGTATCACGACAAATCAAGTCCTGAGTTTATCGCTTATCTGGATAAAATGATAGCATTCAATAACCGCCTGGTAAAAGCTTTTAAAGAAGCAGGAATCCCTATTGTTGCCGGGACGGATTCGGGATGTTCCGGAGTTGTCTGGGGATATTCTCTTCATGATGAAATTGAACTTTTAGTAAAAGCCGGACTCACTCCCGAGGAAGCGCTCAATTCTTCCACAAAGCTTTCTGCCACGTGGCTTGGAATTGATGATAAAATAGGAACGGTAGAAGTTGGAAAATTAGCTGATCTTGTTCTACTGGATGCGAACCCTTTAGACGATATCCGGAATACGAGAAAAATTTCCGATGTTTTCTTCAATGGTCAATGGGTTTCCAAAAAGAAAATGGATAAAATGCTTTCGGATTTAGCCAAAAAAAATGATGACAATAAAAGTAAGTTTGACTGGAAAAAGAGGAAAGAATTAAAAAATACTTTATAGGCTGAGTTCAGAAGCCTGACCGTGTTAAAATGAGTCTTCAACAGTAACTTCCAGCCTCCCTCTTCCAGCTTCCAGCCAAATAGCTACGCTAACACAATGATGGCTTAAAGTGGGAACGGTATTTATTTAATTTAATCCATTCAAAAGCACCATTCTAATTTTCATCTCTCACCGAAAATCCTTATTTTTGTGCATCTAAAAGTAAAAGAAAGAATGAATTCCTACAAAAATCCATTGGAAGAGCGCTATTCCAGTGAAGAAATGTTGTTTAATTTCTCACATAATAACAAATTCCGTACCTGGAGAAAGCTTTGGATAGCTTTGGCTGAAATAGAAAAAGACTTAGGTCTTGATATTACAGACGGACAGATTGCCGAGCTTAAAGCGAACGCCGAAAACATCGATTACGATAAAGCGGCTGAGTATGAAAAAAAATTCCGTCATGATGTAATGGCTCACGTTCACACGTATGGTGATGTGGCGCCTTCAGCAAAAGGAATCATCCATTTGGGAGCTACTTCAGCTTTTGTAGGAGATAATACAGACCTTATTCAGATCCGTGACGGGCTTTTAATCTTAAAGAAAAAGCTGGTTAACGTAATGAAAAACTTAGCTGATTTCTCTATTCAGTATAAAGATCTTCCTACTTTAGGATTCACCCATTTCCAGCCGGCTCAGCTAACGACCGTTGGAAAAAGAGCAACCCTTTGGTTACAGAGTTTGGTTCTTGACATTGAAGAGCTTGATTTCTTCTTAGAAACACTTCGTTTCAGAGGTGTAAAAGGAACTACCGGTACTGCTGCAAGTTTCTTAGAACTGTTCAACGGTGATTATTCCAAAGTAAAACACTTAGATAAAGAACTTTCAAAAAGATTTGGTTTTGAGAAAGTATTCGGAGTTTCCGGTCAGACTTATGACAGAAAAATTGATGCTAAAGTAGTGGCTTTATTAGGAAATATTGCTCAGTCTGCTCATAAATTCACCAACGATTTACGTCTTCTTCAAAATCTTAAAGAAATTGAGGAGCCTTTCGAGAAAAACCAGATCGGTTCATCAGCAATGGCTTACAAACGTAATCCAATGAGAAGTGAAAGAATCGGGGCTTTGGCAAAATATGTAATGTCTCTGACAACAAGTTCAGCTATGGTAGCTTCAACTCAATGGTTTGAAAGAACGTTAGATGATTCTGCAAACAAGAGATTAACAATTCCTCAGGCTTTCCTTGCTGTTGATGCGATTCTATTGATCTGGAACAACATCATGAACGGTATCGTTGTATATCCGAACAGAATCAACAAGCACATCATGGAAGAACTTCCTTTCATGGCAACGGAATATATCATCATGGAAGAAGTGAAAGCTGGTGGTGACCGTCAGGAAATTCACGAAGTGATCAGAGTGCATTCTATGGAAGCTTCCAAGAAAGTGAAAGAAGAAGGAAAAGAAAATGACCTTATTGAAAGAATCTTAAATGACGATTCATTAAAATTAGATAAATCAAAATTAAAAGAAGTTTTAGATCCTAAAAACTTTATCGGATTTGCACCTATCCAAACGGAAGAATTCATCGCGAATGAAGTTCAGCCGATTCTGGATGAGAATAAAGACCTGATAGGATTGGAGGCTGATCTTAAAGTATAATTTACATATTTTGTTTCTTGGTGTGATTAAATAAAAGCACCAAGAAATAAAATAGTTCCACATATTACTTCATTTAATTTTTGACTGGCATTATATGATACATCTGTAAATATTTATTTAATATGAAAAAAATATTTTTACTACTTGCAAATTTAATAATGTGTTCATTCTCTGCACAGAGTATTAATAATTTGGCATGGTTCAAAAATTATGGAGGGACAGGGGAAGATTATGGTTACTCAATAAAAAAGACACCAGATAATGGTTACATTATATTAGGGGCATCGAATTCGAATAATAATGATATAACAAATAACCACGGTCAGGATGATATTGTATTAATAAAGCTGGATCAAAATAAAAATATAGTTTGGCAAAAATCTTACGGGGGTAGCAAAAGAGAATGGTTGCAGACGTCAAAAACTTTGCAAATTACAGAAGATGGTGGTTTTATTTTTGCTTCCACTACTAATTCAAATGACGGGGATGTTGTAAGACAGTCAAGTGCTGAAGCAAGCATTTGGATTGTGAAAGTTGACTCTCAGGGGAATATTCAGTGGCAGAATTCACTTCCTGTAACTTCAGGAGCATCAGCAGTCAAAGTAATTCCTAACGAAGGTTATATAATTGCAGGATCTGGTTTTTCACCAAATAACTTTAGATTGGCAAAATTAGATCTGACAGGAAATATACTTTGGCAAAAAAGCTATTCTGTTCCTTATTATACAGAGGTTTCTGATGTACAGTTATATAATTCCGGATTTATTTTAATTGGCACTAAAGATACTGCTCAATCTTCATCTGGAACACCCGATTGTGAACTAAGGGTGATCAACGTAGATATGAATGGTGGTGTTATTTGGGAAAAAAATTATGTGTATCAAAATTACACGAAAAATTCGCCCAAGACTGTAATGGTTAATCCTGATGGAACGCTTCTTATTACAGCAGTTATTGGAATGACGTACAGCAGCGTGTATAAAGGATTACTATTAAAGCTTGACGCACTGGGGAATACGGTTTGGCAAAAAGAATTTCCTGGTTCTGAAGATTCGCACTTCACCATTACATCTTCTATTATAAGTCAGAATAACGAATATATACTTAGTGGAACAAAAGCAGACCATTATCCAAATGACATTAGCGATTTCTGGTTTGGTAAATTTGATATTAATGGAAATGTAATTAGCCAACAAGTAATAAGAGGGAATAGTAATTATGATTATGCCAATGAAATTATTGAAGAAGGTAATAACCAATTTACTGTACTTGGGTCTTCAGCGTCTGGCTCTTTAAGGAATATTATCAGTTTTTTTCCACCCCAAATTCAGGTTTTAATGACTTTGTCTAATAAAGGAAATACAGACATGGTTTTATTTAAACTATCTGATGTATTAACATTAGATACAAAGGAAATATCTAAAAGTGGAGGATTTAAGATTTATCCAAATCCTGTTAAAAATATTATTAATATTAAGAGCGATAAGAGAATTTCTACCGTGAATATTTATGCCGCTGATGGGAAATTAGTGTCACAGCATCATGAAGATAATATAAAGCTTATAGATGCTAGCAGTTTAATGATTGGTAATTATTTTATTGAAATTATTGATTCAAATAATATTAAAACTTTCAAAAAAATAATTAAAAAATGATCTTAACTGTAATCTTTTGCAGACAATCAATTTAAATAACTAATCATTTAGAAATGATTAGTTATGGTTTTTTTAGTACTCGGCTAACATGAAAAAAACGCTTTTACTCATTGCCATGATCCCCATTCTTTCTTTTTCCCAGAAGAAAGAGGTTTTAAAGTATTTTTTCTCAAAAGATACCTTGGCGGGAGTGAAAGATCAGGACGGAAAAATCATCGTTCCTGCGCAGTTTAAAATATATTCGGATCTTGAAGATGGAGATCTTGTAAAAGAGGAAACCATTTATTTCGACGGTTCCAAAAAAGGAGAAGCCATAGAGAAAAATGCCTGGGGATATGTATATGATAAAAAAGGTAACTTTCTGTACAGACCTTTCTTTTATGACAATGGAGCAGATTATTTCAAAGAAGGAGTCAGAAGATTCGTTAAGAATGGAAAAGTCGGTTTTGCTGACCGGAACGGAAAGTTGGTCATAGAAGCCCAACATGACTTTGTTTCCTACTTTGACTATGGATATGCTGTATTTTGTGACGGCTGTGAATGGCAGAAAACAGGGGAAGGGCACAAGTCAATTGTTGGTGGTACCTGGGGTGTTTTGAATAACAAAGGAGAAACCGTTAAACCCATTGCAAAATCATCTGATAAGGACAAGGAAATCCTGGGGAAATACTATCCGAATCCGTTTCACTACAACGAAAAAGAGAAGAACATTCTTCAGTTTTTTGATAAGCAGAATGCAACACTTTCAGGATTGTATTATATCAGTGTATATCCCGAAATGTCTGATGCAGAGAAGAAATTACTTTTTGAAATAGTAGAAAGGCCCAAAGATAATTTTCCTTATTACCAGATCAATACCTATGCTTTGAGTAAGGACGGTATGCTTTCTGAAAGGTTTACATTCCTTGTTTCGGATGATGGCAAAGAAAAATATACCATGGATTATAATGAAAAGATTCCTTATGAAAAATGGTTAACCAATGAAATAAAAGAAGCGGAACAATTCCAGAAAGAACATCCTGATAATACCAATAAATTCGTAAAATAACAATTGCCCATGAAAAACCTGTCGATTTTTTTATTAATTCTGGTATCTGCGAAAAGCTTTTCACAAAGTCAGAAAGACGTGTATTCCATCATGGAAACCAATGCACAGAAATTAAAAGAAAAATCAGGGGCTTATTCAGTATCAGTTGGAATCGTGAAAGACGGGAAAGTGTATACAAAACACTTCGGGGAAATAGATAAAGGAAAAGGAAATAAAGCAGATGACAATACTTATTTTGAAATAGCTTCTGTGACCAAGCTTCTTACCGGACAATTATTGGCTCAGGCCGTTTTGGAAAATAAAATTAATCTTGAAGACGATGTCCGTAAGTATCTGAAGGGATCTTATCCCAATTTAGAATACAACGGAACTCCCATTAAAATTAAAGATCTGATTTCCTACAGAACCGCATTGCCGCGTAACCTGCCTGATGATGCCGAAATCCGGAAAACAATGTCAGACGAAACGCCTTTTCAATACAATACATTAGGAGAGAATTATACAAAAGATCATTTTAAGCAGGACCTTCAAAAAGTAAAACTGGATACCATACCCGGAGTCAAATACAATTACAGTAATCTAAGTCTTGAAATGACAGGTCTGATGCTGGAAAATATCTACGGGAAAAGCTATGAAACGCTGCTGAAAGAAAACATTTTGTCAAAAGCAGGAATGGATCACACCAAACTGGAATTGGGTAAAGGTGAAGTCTTAGCAAATGGATATCATGCAAGCGGACGCCTGATGCCAAAATCCATAAGTCATTTATGGGGTTCTGGCGGATCAAAAACCAAATCGACGATGGGAGATCTGGTGAAGTTCTTACAATATGAACTGGATTCAAAAAACTCAATTGTTCAAGAGTCTCAACGAAACATGAGTAACAGTAAAGGAGACTGGTATGGGTATTTTTGGGATGGTTATGGCCTTAGCGAACATGGGAAAATGGGGTACAAGCACGGAGGTGCATTCGGAGACCAAGTTTGGTTTGCAATTTATCCCGAACTGAATACAGGGATCTGCTTTATTGTAAATGTCAGCGGTCCGGATACATTCCCGGCGCTCTATAATTCAGCAGCCAGATTAATGAATGATCTGACGGCAAAACCGGGCAAGAAAGAAACAGAAGGATATTATCTGAAAGGAGATAACGTTGTATTTACGTATACCCATCCAAAGAATTTAAATTCAAAACTGATCAATAGCGCTTCTGTCGCGGGATCTTTCAATGATTGGAAGACAGACAACAAGAACTATCAGTTAACGAAGAAAGAAGATAACCGCTTCGAGTTGGAAGTTCCGAAATCCGGTTTTGAAAAAGGGAAAACCTATACTTTTAAGCTGGTTCTGAACGGAGACGACTGGGTCAATGCATCAAAAAACGCTTCCAATACAGACGGAACAGATGACAATAATCTGACGTTGAAGCTGTAAAATATAAAGGACCATTATGGTTCTGAAAAAAGTAAAAAGAAAGTAATAAATCTAATATTTAAAATCTGACATCTAATGTCTAATAACAAAAGAATTTTCGTAGAAAAAAGAGGAATTTTCGATGTTGAAAGTCCAAAAATTTTTGATGAAGTAAAAGCAGTCATTCCGGCGGTCAAAAATGTGAAAGTGTTTAATGTGTATGATATTTTCGGACTGAATGACGGAGAATTCGAAAAGGTGGTCAACAGCACTTTCGTAGATCCGGTGACCGATATTTTACATACAGAAAACCCTGCCGCAAAGATTGGGTTTGCCATGGAGTTTCTTCCCGGCCAGTACGATCAGCGTGCAGATTCTGCGCAGCAGTGTATCGCTCTACTCACGGAGAATGAACAATCTAAAGTAAGAAGCGGAAAACTGATCCAGTTTGAAGGCGTTTCTGAAGCAGATTTAGTAAAAATCAAAGACCTTCTGATCAATAAGGTAGAATCTCAGGAAAAAGATCTTTCGATCCTGAACATTCCTGCAGATGAAGTGCCGTCAAAAGTTTTGATCCACGAAAATTTCATCAGTTTCGATGATGCTGAACTTGAGAATTTTTACAACAATCACGGTTTTGCATTAGGATTGGACGACCTGAAATTTATTCAGGAATACTTTAAAACAGAAAAGAGAAATCCTACTGAAACGGAACTGAAAGTTTTAGATACCTACTGGAGTGACCACTGCCGTCATACCACTTTTGAAACAGAATTGTCAGACATCCAGTTTGAAGGAACATTCAAACAGACACTGGATACTATTTTCAGTGACTATATCGAAAAAAGAAAATTCTTAGGCCGCGAGCTGAAGCCGATCTCTTTAATGGATCTTGCGACAGTTTGTGGTAAATATTTCCATAAAACAGGGAATCTGGAGAACCTTGTCATCTCAGACGAGATCAATGCGTGTACCATCCAGATCGAAGCTGAATACGACGGTAAAAAAGAGCCGTGGTATTTATTATTCAAAAATGAAACCCATAATCACCCTACAGAAATTGAACCTTTCGGAGGGGCTTCAACCTGTTTGGGAGGAGCCATCAGAGATCCTTTGTCCGGAAGATCATTTGTATTCCAGGCAATGAGATTAACGGGTGCTGCCGATGTTTTAGAACCGGTTGATAAAACGTTACCGGGAAAACTACCTCAGAAAACCATTACGAAACAGGCTGCCAACGGATATTCATCTTACGGAAACCAGATCGGTTTAGCCACTACTATGGTTTCTGAAATCTATGACGAAGGCTACAAAGCCAAAAGAATGGAAGTAGGATTCGTTACCGGAGCTGTTCCTGTAGATTGGGTAAGACGCGATAAACCTGAAAATGGTGATTCTATCATTATTTTAGGAGGGGCAACAGGCCGTGACGGAGTAGGTGGAGCGAGCGGAAGTTCAAAGGTGCAGGATGAAAACAGTATCCACACCATGTCTACTGAAGTTCAGAAAGGAAACGCCGTTGAAGAGCGTAAAATCCAGAGACTGTTCAGAAATCCTGAAGTCACGAAGCTGATCAAAAAATCAAACGACTTCGGAGCAGGAGGTGTTTCTGTAGCTATCGGCGAGATTGCTGATTCCTTAGAAGTGAATCTTGATGTTTTACCTTTGAAATATGAAGGATTGAACGGAACCGAGCTTGCTATTTCTGAATCTCAGGAAAGAATGGCCGTTGTCGTGGATCCTCAGGATAAAGAAAAGTTCATCAAATTCTGTGAAGACGAAAATATTGTTGCCGTAGAAGTGGCAAAAGTGACTGATTCAGGTAGAATGCAGATGTTCTGGAAAGGCGATAAAATCGTTGACCTTTCAAGAGAATTCTTAGATACCAACGGATGTTCCAAAACTCAGGAGGTGAAAATTACCCACCTTGGGGAAGTAAAAGAAGAAACACCTGCTTTTACAAAAGAGAACTTCATGACCATATTAAGCGACAAAAATGTAGCTTCCCAAAAAGGACTGTTGGAAATGTTCGACTCTTCTGTAGGCGGAACTACGGTTGCGATGCCGCTTGGAGGAAAATACCAGCAGACACTAATGGAAGGAAGTGCTCAGACACTGCCGGTTTTAGGAGCAAAAGATATCGAAACCGTTTCTTTTGCAAGCTGGGGATTTGATACCGCGATTTCAAAGCAAAATTCACTCTTGGGAGCTTCTTATGCAGTCGTGGAAAGCGTTGCTAAGATCGCTGCCATGGGAGGTGACTACAAAAATATCAGATTAACGTTCCAGGAATATTTCGAAAAACTTGGGCAGAATCCTGAGAAATGGGGGAAACCTTTAGCTTCCCTTCTGGGAGCTTACGATGCTCAGATCAACCTTGGTCTTGCAGCGATCGGAGGAAAAGACTCAATGAGCGGTACGTATCAGGATCTGAATGTTCCACCGACATTGATTTCATTTGCCTGTGCTAATGGTGAGAAGAAAAACGTTATTTCACCGGAATTAAAGAACGCCGGAAATAAGTTATATTTCTTTAATCATGTTCCTCAGGAAAATGGACTTCCTAACTATGAAAGCTTAAAAGAAATCTTCGGATTTATTTTTGACAATATAAAGGCTGGGAAAATTGTTTCTGTGAAAACCGTTAAAGAAGGCGGTGCTGCAGTAGCTTTAGCGAAAATGAGCTTTGGAAACAGATTGGGAGCAGAGATCACCATTGAGGAGAATGCTTTATTGGCTAAAAATATCGGTAGCTTAATCATTGAATCAAAAGAAGAGTTGAGCAATACTTCTCTTCAACATATTGGTGAAGTAAAAGATTCAGGTATTTTAAAAATCAATAATCTTGAATCTCAAATCTCAGAGCTTGAATCTGCCTACACGGGAACATTTGAAAACCTTTTCCCAACACAGGAAAAAGAAAAATTAACGGTTGAAATCGATGAGAAATCAAACTCTATCAACCCAAGAAATATCATCATTAAAAAACACGGAATTGCTCAGCCGAAAGTATTTGCTCCTGTATTCCCGGGCACAAACTGCGAGTACGAAACCCTGAATGCATTCCATAAAGAAGGAGCTGTCATCAGCAGTCTTCCATTGAAAAACATCAGTCACCAGTTATTGGATGAAAGTATTGATGCTTGGGTAGAAGAGATCAGAACCTCTCAGATTCTTGCCTTCTCAGGAGGTTTCTCAGCTGGTGATGAGCCGGATGGTTCAGCGAAATTCATCGTTAACGTTCTTAAAAACGAAAAGATGAGAAATGCTGTTCATGAACTATTGGACAGAGATGGAATGATCATCGGAATCTGTAATGGTTTCCAGGCTTTGGTTAAATCCGGTCTGTTACCTTACGGAAGAATTAAAGATCTGGATGAAAACTCTCCGACATTGGCTCACAATGCCATCAGAAGACATATCTCACAGATGGTGAATGTAAAAGTGATCAATGACGAAAGCCCTTGGTTAAAAGGAATGAAGGATCAGGTATTCACCATTCCAATCTCTCACGGTGAAGGACGTTTCATGGCTTCAGAAGAAGAAATCAAGAAACTATACGAAAACGGACAGATTGCCACTCAGTACATCGATCTTGATGGAAACATTGCCCACGGAATGCCATTCAACCCAAATAATTCATTATTCGGAATTGAAGGGGTTACCAGCCCTTGCGGAAAGATTTACGGAAGAATGGGACACCCGGAGCGTTTTGCAGAAGGCCTCATGAAAAACATACCGACCGCGAATTACCACAACATATTCAAAAACGGAGTAGAATACTTCAAATAAAATAGCAATGACCGCCACTGAATGGCGGTCATTTTTTATATCAGAATTCTGGTGAACGAGTGGATGTTACGCTGCATAATCGAATCAATGTCAATTGATTCTGCAGTATTGGAATGAAAACTTTGCGTTAAATCCTTAATGTATGATTGATAAAAATGTGAATTTTTATTGGATCAATTTCAAAACATGAAAACATGCTTTTTTAAAACATTAAGACATTAAGATCTTAAAAGATGGGGGGTGCTTAAATAACTTAAAAAAATCAATTTATTGATTTCTTCATTCATAACAATAAGCATATTGCTTAAATTCTTAATGTTTAAGATTTAGAAATAAACTAAAGTTCATTGAAATTAAGAAAATTAAGATCAATTTTTATTGGATAACTAAGTCGAAAAAAAGTCTTTTTTTATATTTACGGAATAAAATCTTACAAGAACGATGTTGAACGCAGACCAAAATAAAAAAATTATCATCGATGGCGGGCACTTCTCGGACCTAGCCAGATTTTATGATGAAGCTTCTTTAGTATTCATGAAAGATGCAGACTGGAAAGTAGGTACACTCGATGGCTTCGATGATATCCTGTACGGCGGTTTCGGAGTATTTGAAAACAAAGATCAAGTAGAGATCAAATGGAAAGCATCCCAGAAATCAAGAGAAGATCTCGGTCTGGAAGCAACCCGAATGTTTTACGAAAACAAAATTAGACAGGGAAAACCTTATAACATAGAACTCATTCAGCAAAAACTGGATGAATTACTCTCTGGAAAAGGCCAGACATTATTTGAAATTTTAATAGAAATTATAGAATCACACAAAAATATTACCCTAATTTTGGATTAATTTTTGAGTGATTAAAGGAATAATAACCCAAAGAGTCACGAAGTGACGATTTAGCAAAAGATAGGATGAAGTCCTATTAGAGAATGAAAAAAATGATTTACGGGCTGTTCTTCGGCGACAGCATTACTTATGGAGAATACGACGGAGTATTTGGCGGATGGGTAGATATTCTGAAAAGATACGCCCTCCAGCAGTTTCATGAAGGTAAAAATGAACTGATTCTTTTTAATCTTGGAATAGGCGGTGAAACCACAGAAGGCTTACTGAAAAGAATACCTCACGAACTGGCTGCCAGAAATTCCGCAGAAGGAAATATTATTTTTATCGGTTATGGAGCCAATGATCTTGCTGTAAAGGATGGGAGTCAGATGGTATCTCCTGAACAGTTCAGGGATAATATCGAAACAGCAGTTCAGCATGCGAAACAGTATTCAAGTGATATTTATCTTGTCAGCATTCTTCCGTTTTCCGAAAAAGTAGATGGAGTAGAGTCTGCAACCGGGAAATTACGCATCAACGGAGACGTTTTAATATACAATCAGATTCTTAAAGATACAGTTGCTAAAAATGCTTTACATTATATTGATTTCTATGCTGCGTTGGCAGAAGATATAGAAATTCTGCTTTCTGCAGACGGAGTTCATCCTAATGAAAAAGGTTACGGCATAATGGCTGAAACGGCAATACCAATCATTGAAAAATATTTATAATGGTGCATTTATTTTCTTACGGAACCCTGCAGAAAGAGCAGGTGCAACTTGAAACATTTGGAAGACTTTTGGAAGGAGAAAAAGATATTCTGACAGGTTATACAATGAAAATGGTAGAAATTACCGACCCCGAAGTGTTACGCAAAAGCAATCAGAAATACCATCCGATCCTGGAACTTTCCG
Organism: Chryseobacterium sp. JM1; assembly: GCF_000737715.1. Lineage (GTDB taxonomy): Bacteria > Bacteroidota > Bacteroidia > Flavobacteriales > Weeksellaceae > Chryseobacterium. Next base: position 185,619 of record NZ_JPRN01000003.1, read on the forward strand.
GAGACAGCAGTGATGAAGTGGAAGGAATGCTTTTCGAAGTAACGGAAGAAGAGATTCTTCGGGCAGATGAATATGAAGTGGACGATTACAAGAGGATTGAAACGGTTTTCAAATCGGGGAAGAAAGGGTTTATTTATGTAGCAAAATAATTACTCTCCCACGGATTTTTAAAACGATTTTTATCAATATCAACGGGCTTTAGCATGCTTTTTATTTCAATGTATCAAATTAATTCCCGCAGTAATATTTTTTTCTCCCGCAGATTTGTCAGATGATACAGATTTTTAGAATACAAAAATATTCAATAGAGATGAGCTTCAGCCCATTCAACATTTAATTATTAATCAAATGACAATGTTTAATTTTAATCCCTAATCCCTAATCCCTAATCCCTAATCCCTAATCCCTAATCCCTAATCCCTAATCCCTAAATATATTTCCAGTACACAAAGATCCCGACAATAACCGCTGCAATAGCCATCAATACAACAGCTCCGGCAGCAATATCTTTGATAAAGCCAATCCTTTTGTCAAAATCAGGCTGGATGATGTCACATATCCTTTCTATGGCGGTATTGAAAATTTCGGCACTTAAAACAGCTAAGGAAGCTATCAGAATGAGTACCGTATCTGTGGCCGAAAGTTTAAAATAAAAAATCAAAAAAAGATTAATGAAAAAGGCGGCGAGTTCGATCTGGAAATTCCTTTCCGTTTTTATCATTAGAAAAATACCGCGGAAAGCGTTGACGAAACTTCTGTGAACAGGCGGTTTTTTCATGGATTCTTTTTCACAAATATAGTATTTGTATTTTGATGAAAGGGGAAGGTCGAATCTCTGTTTTCAAAATTATCAGACCCTTATCACAAAAAAGAGGCAGTTTCTGGAATCTTCCGTTTAAAAATTAAATCCGGGCTTAATGTCAAGTCTGAAAACCAATTAATGATATTTGTGAAAAACTCCCTGTGATTATTTTTTTCATTATAGTTTCTATTTATTATATTTGTAGAAACTTATTTTTAAATCTATGAAATTTATTATTTCAAGTGGTGAACTGCAGAAAGCATTGCAAACTGTAAGTGGCGTAATATCAAGCTCTCAATCGAGACCGATTTTAGAAAACTATCTTTTTGAATTAGACGGAAATAACGTTACCATTACAGCTTCTGATGGCGAGACTACTCTTGTTACTTCTTTGGAGGTAAAGTCTGACGATTCGGGTAAATTTGCCGTTCCTGCTAAAATTTTTCAGGATTTTATCAAGACTTATGGTGAACAGCCTTTGACGTTTGTTGTGAAAGACAATGCAGAAGGAACCGGGAGCCAGCTTGAGATTTTAGATGAAAAAGACAATTTCGCAGTAGCATTGGATAATGCAGATGATTATCCTGAACTTCCGGAATTTGATGCTTCTCAGAGTGTAGCGATGCCTGCCGGAGTTTTATCTGAAGCATTGACGAACACGCTTTTTGCAACCAGTAATGACTCTCTTCGTCCTGTAATGACAGGCGTATTGTTCCAGTTTGGTGAGAACGAAACCAATTTTGTTTCTACCGATTCTCACAGATTGGTTGTATATAAAAGAACAGACCTGATGAATGCCGAACCCATGGAGTTCATCATGCCTAAAAAACCTTTGAACATTTTCAAAAATATACTGGCAAGCTCAAACGAAGACGTTAAGATCGACTTCAATGAGAATATGGCTAAATTTACTTTTGGAAAACACATCTGGATCTGCAGACTGATAGACGGGAAATATCCTAACTATACAGCTGTAATCCCGAAAGAAAATCCAAACGTACTGACGATCAACAGAAACCTTCTTTTAGGAGCGATCAAAAGAGCATCCATCATGTCTAATAAATCTACCAACCAGGTAAGATTTAAACTGTCTGCCAATATTCTTCACCTTCACGCAGAAGATACGGAATATGCAAACAAAGCAGATATGCAGATCCCTTGCGACTATAACGGAGAAGATATCAATATCGGTTTCAGCTCTAAGTTCTTAACGGAAATGCTTACGATTTTAGGTTCTGATGATATCACCATGAAAATGTCTCAACCGAATAGACCGGGGATCATCGAACCTCTTGATGGTCTTGAAGAAAGCGAAAACATCCTGATGTTATCAATGCCGGTAATCGGATTGTAATATCAATTATACATACAATTAAAAGAGACTGGGGAATCCAGTCTCTTTTTTAATGGGCCTGAATTTAATGAAAAGAATATTAAATGACATACTTTACAAGTTTCGTCCATGATTGTAAAGACCAATCATGACATAATCGTAACAAATAGTTTTAATTTCTGTAAAAAAACTACGCTAAATTCACTAAACCATAGAGTGGAAAAAAATTAAAACTTATTCTCTTAAAGTGAGCTCTAAATTTCGCCGTTTCTCAAAAAAACACGACATTTGTAGCTCGGAAAATTTTAATGGATTTTCAAAAAAAGAAAAGGTTTTTTAACCTTGGAAACGTATAAAAATGATCAGATTAAAGGCTAAAAACCGAGGTGTGATCAATTAAAAATAGATTGAGCAAATGAAAATATCAAACAACTGGCTGAAAGACTTTATCAAAACGGAACTGAAAACTGAAAGAATCGGAGAATTCCTTACAGATATAGGTCTTGAAGTAGAGGGGATAGAAAAATTTGAAAGTGTAAGAGGCAGCCTGGAAGGTATTGTTGTAGGAAAAGTATTGACCTGCGAAAAACATCCGAATGCAGACAAGTTAAAGAAAACAACAGTTGACGTAGGAAACGGAAAAATATTGAATATTGTTTGCGGTGCTCCGAACGTAGAAGCAGGACAGACTGTACCTGTAGCTGTAGTGGGAACTAAAATCTATGACAAAACCGGAAACTTTTTTGAGATCAAAGAAGCAAAGATCAGAAGCGAGGTTTCTCAGGGAATGATTTGTGCGGAAGACGAACTTGGCCTTAGCGAAGATCACGGAGGAATCATGGTGCTGGATGAAACCAAATATGAAGTAGGGAAAAACTTTGCAGATTATTTTGAACTGGCTAATGATGAAGTGATCGAAATCGGTTTGACGCCGAACAGAACAGATGCGATGTCACATTATGGTGTGGCGAGAGATCTTCACGCATTTCTTTCTACCAACCAGCAGAAATCAACGTTTGAAAAAGTTTCTTCTGAAGCTCTGAATAACGAAGGTTCTCATAATTTCACGCTGGAAGTTGAAAACGCTGAACTGTGTCCAAGATACATCGGAGCAGTGATTGAAGACGTAAAAGTAGCAGAATCTCCGGCCTGGTTAAAAGACAGATTAAAAGCGATTGGTTTAAACCCGATCAACAATATTGTAGATATTACCAATTATATCCTTCACGGATACGGACAGCCCCTTCATGCATTTGATGCAGACAAGATCACAGGAAGTAAAGTGAAAGTGGGAACGGTAAAAGAAGGAACAAAATTCACGACTTTAGACGGCGTTGAAAGAACTTTAAATGGTTCTGAGGTGATGATCAAAGACGGAAAAGATAATCCGATGTGTATTGCCGGAGTTTTCGGTGGTGCCAATTCAGGGGTTTCTGATGAAACGAAAACCATCTTCCTTGAAAGTGCTTACTTCAACCCGGTTGCCGTAAGAAAAGGAGCTAAATTTCATGGTTTAAATACAGACGCTTCTTTCAGATTCGAAAGAGGAGTAGACCCGAATATTACCAGAACAGCAATCACTCACGCGATCAAAATGATCCAGGAAATTGCTGATGGAAAATTAGTGGGAGATCTGTTGGAGGAATATCCAAAGAAAATCGAGGACAATTATGTGATCATCAGATTCTCAAAAATTGAACAGATTTTAGGAACAAAGATCCACAGAGAAAAAGTAAAGGAGATCTTAAAAGCTTTGGAAATCCAGGTTTTAAACGAGATCCAGAACGGACTTGAAATTTCAGTGCCGGCTTACAGAGCTGATGTAACCAGAGAAATTGATGTAATTGAAGAAATCTTAAGAATCTACGGATACAACAAGATCGATGCTCCACAGAAAATTTCGTTTACACCGGTTAAGCTGAGCGCCAATGATCAGGACGAGCTGGAAAACAACTGGGCAAGAACTTTACAGAGCATTGGATTCAATGAAGTGATGAACAACTCACTGACTTCTGTAAAAGATGAAACCGATGCTGTAAAATTACTGAATCCGTTAAGTGGTGATCTTGCATTCATGAGAAAATCTTTATTGGAAGGTCTTCTTCAAAATGCGGTGTACAACATCAACAGAAAGAATCAGGATATCAAGTTCTTCGAATTCGGGAAAATTTACCACAAAAAAGATAAATACGAGGAAAGAAAACAACTAGCAATCCTTGTGACAGGAAGAGATGTTGCGGAAAACTGGTTACAACCTAAATCTGCAGTAAGTTTCTATAACCTTAAAGCTTATGTAAAAGTTTTATTGGAAAGACTGGCTGTTAGTTATAAAGAAGTGGCTTTAACTGACGATAGATTCTCTGATTCATTAGCTTATGAAGCAGACGGAAAAACGCTAGTAAGAATAGGGAAAGTATCTCCTGCAATGCTGAAAGATTTTGACATCGATCAGGAATGTTTCTACGCAGAAATCGAACTTGAATTAGCACAGGAATTACGTTCTAAAAACGAACTTAAGTTTAAAGATATTCCTAAATTCAACAAAATCAGAAGAGACCTTGCCTTGTTGATCGATAAAAACGTAAACTATCAGGATCTTTATGAAACGGCGAAAAAGAATAAGTCTCCTTTCATTAAAGGGATCAACCTATTCGACGTATATGAAGGGAAAAACCTTCCAGAAGGGAAAAAGTCTTATGCCATGAGTTTTGAGCTTCTGAATGAAGAGAAAACATTGGAAGAGAAAGAAATTTCCGAAGTGATGGATTCTCTGATCAAAGCTTTCCAGAAAGAATACAACGCAGAATTAAGATCTTAATTCAGATAGAAAATATATCATTAAAACGGGCTTTAGCCCGTTTTTTTGTTTCTTTTTCGCGCAGATTAATCAGATCAGGCAGATTGAGAATATTAATTTCATTATATAATTTTCTACGTAAGAGAATCTGCTTCATCAGCAAGATCCGCGCGAGAAAATAATATTCCCATAATCATTCAATAGGAGCGGGCTTTAGCCCAAATTAAAGAACTGTTTTTTTGTTTCTCGCAGATCACACAGATTTCGCAGATCATAGTTCCGGTTAATAATTCCATAGCTTCTATACGAAAAAAATCTGCTTTCATCAGCCAAATCCGCGCGAAACTAAAAATCCGATGATAGATATTCAATAGAAACGGGCTTTAGCCCGTTTTAAAATAGCCACCCCAATCAATCGGCTTTAGCCAAAACATAAAATACAACCTATTCTATTAGAAAAATATCAGTAAAATTAATTAGAAAATAGAACTCTTAAAAAGTAATAAAATCCCCCGCGTCCCGTTTAAATAATATAATTTCCTTAAATTTGAGTAATTCAAAAAGAAAAAAATGAAAAATCTTTTTTTAAGTATAGGTGCGGCTGCTATTCTGGCGTCGTGCGGTACCATGTCCAGCGCTTCTGCATCTAAAGTAGGAAAGGCACAGCCTTCATTGGCGAATACAAAATGGACATTGGCAGATAACGTGAAAGGTAAGGTTCCGACCCTGAATATTGAAGGGGAAAAGATCAATGGAAACGGAGGGTGCAACAACTATTTCGGAACTGCTAAAATAGACCCTTCTACCGGTGATTTCTCTGCAGGACAGATGGGATCTACCAAAATGATGTGTAACAATATGAGCGTTGAGCAAAACTTTATGGATATGGTAGGGAAGGCTAATAAATATGTGATTTCCGGAACTACACTGGAACTGTATAAAGATAATCTTCTGCTGTTAAAATTCAACAAGTCGGAATAAAATAAAAAAGGAACTCAATTTGAGTTCCTTTTTTTATGTTTAGGTCGTTATTATTCTTCCTCTTCTTCGTCGTACTTAGCCAACTCTTCATCACACCATTTGAATGCAGCTTCTACTACTTTTGTAGCCTCGTCTGCCATAGTTTCTTCATCGTCACCTTCCAAATCATCTAGCCACTCAACTTCTTCTTCCTCAACGTTTAAGATGAATCTTGGATATTCTGTGTGAACTACGAATAAATCTTCAGGAAATTCCGAATTGTCTGCTAATAAAAACTTTGGTAATTTCATTTTTTAAATATTTTAACTTTAATCAAAGATAAATAAAATTATTGACTTAAAATTATTTCAAAAACATTTTTGAAACTTTTTCAGCTTTTTTACTTTCTGAATAATCATAGAAACCTTCACCGGACTTTACCCCCAGTTTTCCTGCCATCACCATGTTCACAAGAAGTGGGTTCGGGGCATATTTAGGATTCTTGAAACCGTCATACATCACGTTAAGAATCGCAAGACAGATATCAAGACCGATAAAATCTGCCAGCTGAAGAGGTCCCATCGGATGCGCCATTCCAAGCTTCATTACCGTGTCAATTTCTTCTACACCAGCCACTCCGTTGTAAAGCGTCTCAATAGATTCATTAATCATTGGCATAAGAATTCTGTTCGCTACGAAACCAGGATAATCGTTCACTTCTACAGGAACTTTTCCTAAGGTCTTACTCATGTTATAAATCGCATCGAAAGTCTCTTTAGACGTAGAATATCCTTTGATGATTTCTACCAGTTTCATGATAGGAACAGGGTTCATAAAATGCATTCCGATCACTTTGTCAGCTCTTTTGGTAGCCGCTGCGATTTTCGTGATGGAAATAGAAGAGGTATTGGTCGCCAGAATACAGTTGGCAGGTGCCAGTTCATCCATTTGTCCGAAGATCTTCAGTTTCAGATCCTGATTTTCAGTAGCTGCTTCTACAATAAGGTCTGCATTTCCGGCAGCATCTTGAAGGGCTGTAAAAGTGGTAATGTTTCCTAATGTTTCAGCTTTTTGCTCTTCAGTAAGGTTTCCCTTTGCAATGATTCTGTCAAGGTTCGTTGTAATTGTCTTCAGTCCTCTGTCCAGGGCATCCTGAGATACATCTACCAGATTTACTTTGAATCCGCTTTGTGCAAAAGTGTGCGCAATACCATTCCCCATGGTTCCAGCTCCAATAACTACAATGTTTTTGATCATTTTTTCTTTTATTTTTTATAGATAGTTAAATTTTTAAGGTCCGCCAGATCGGATTCATAAACAGTCACCGCCGGATCGAAATTCACAGTACCGTCACTGTCCTGTTTTCTGGTTTTGTTTTGTGAAGTAATAACGGACTGAAGGCCTTTTTCGAAAGTTGTTTTCTGCTTTTTACCCAATCCGTCTATTCCGATGTATAAATTAAATTCACCTTCTCTTCCCAATCCGCCCTGTTTTAAAACTTCAAAAGCCCTCAATTGATTGCTTTTCTCAAACTTTTTCAGATAATCTGTCACAGGCTTGGTGGAAGGTGTTCCACAACAGATACTGCCATAGCTTATACGGACATAGCTCATGCTCTTTTGCGAAAAAAGAAATGCAGAACAGAAAAGGAATGTTGTTAATACTATTTTTTTCATATCAATAGTTTTCCGGGTTGGAGAAATGAAATTCTACCGGTTTTTCAACTTTAAAAATAAGCTTAATATTTTACTTATTAAAATCGTCCCAGACCGCCTTTGAAATATCCGAAACCATTTTACAGTTCACAGCATCCGTTTCCATGGAATCGTTTACAAATACGGCAATTGCGTAATGTTTTCCGTTCGGAAGGGTGATGATCCCCATATCATTTTCAGCAACAGTAAGGCCGTTGTCATTTTTTCCGGAAGAACCGGTTTTGTGGGCTACGGGTGTATTTTTTGGAAGCTGTTCAACAATTTTATTCGTACCGGTTTTGGTTCTGAGCATGATCTGCATCAGATAATCGGTAGATTTTTTGGAAAGCAGTTTTCCATCATAGAATTTTTTCAGAACCTGAACCGCAGAATTGGGGGTGCTGTAATTTTCATACAGAGCCTTCCAGCTTTTATGCATCTCAGCTTCGTTGTGTTTGATCTGGAAGCCTTTTACTCCTTTTGAATCCATAAACTTTTGAACAGTCTGTGTTCCTCCGATAAGCCTTAACAAAACGTCGCAGCCATTATTGTCACTTAATGCAACGGTGTAGTCTAGAACTTCACTTAATGGCAATGAAACATTAGCATCAGGATACTTTTCACGGATCGGCGACCAGGTGTTTTCCAGCATATCTTCTTTTTTGAAGAAAAGTTTCTGATCCAGAGACAGCTTTCCCTTATCCACAAGATCCAGTACTACACAGGCAATATGAAATTTAAATACACTTAAAGTCGGAAGAGGTTGATCTCCGTTTTTACTGTATTTAAAATTATTTTCAAAACCAAGAACCGAAACTCCAACCGTTGCTTTTTTACCTTCTGTAATTGAATTTATTTTTTGTTCCAAAACAGATTTCTGAGCCACTGCCAGAGATGAAATCAGAAGAAAGAAAAGTCCTATTTTTTTCATAAACTACGGATTAAAAAAGATCCCTTTTAGCGTGTAAAAGGGATCTGCAATTTAAGATATTTATTATTGTATTTCAAAATAATTCAGATTCGAACCGTTGCCTTCAAAGCGGAACCTGATTTTATTTGTTCCTTTCTTCAGCGGGACATTTTTAACGGCTACTGTTTTCCAGTTCTGCTCTCCACCGGTGGATGGCAGCGAAATATTGGACAGCTGTTTTCCGGAAGCATCTTCAAGCTTAATCTCAGTATCATTACTGCCTGAATATCGGATATTGAACGTGTAATTTTTCTCGGATTTTACAGTAACAGTATACTGAAGCCATTCTCCCTTTTCTGTTTTTCCTACATAATATTGATTGGTAATACCGTCATGGCAGCGATAAATGTCTACACCGTCATTTCTCATCTGCTGCCCCGAGTTCCACTCAGACCTTTTCTTGGGATCACTTACCCAAAGATTGACAAAATCATGATCAACATAAGCTGAACCGATTCTTCCCAGATCGTATTCTGATGCAAATATTCTTCCCGGAACCTGATGGTTTTTAAACGGTTTGGTCGTATCCTCCGTTACCTGTCTGAACATGGCATCAATAACATCATTTTTGATCTCCACATTGCTGAATTTATAATTTTCTGCTATCTGCATCAATGCTTTCGTTGCAAAATCTTTAGATGGTTTTTCACCACCGTTTTTCCAGTAGTTGAGCAGCTTTTCATATTCAGGAGTGGTTTTTACATTGGTAATTCCCGCAATATTATCGATCTTTTTCATAGGCCAGAACGCATAGCCGATATTGTGTTTGTCCAGAAGCTGAATCAGCTCCGTAAACCACACATTGGAATTCTCGCCGGTTTCTCCAAGCCAGATCGGAATATTGTGTTTTTTTCTGAGTTCAAGAATAGACTGTATGGTTTCGTCATTGTTATAATTCCAGTATTTATGAAAGCTGAATGCTATATTGTTGTCCCACAGTGGGATCAGGCCGTTGTAGTTATTTCCCCAGCCGTTTCCTTCAATAAATATCATATGTTTTTTATCCGTCTCGCGAATGGCTGCTGTAATTTCTTTCTGAAGTTTCCAGAGTGGGGCATTGGACATTTCATCGGTACCGTTCGGATTTTTTCCTGTAAAATTAATATTCGGTTCATTGATCAGATCGTAACCACCGATCCACGGTTCATCTTTATACCGTTCCGCAAGCTTTTTCCAGAGAGCAATTGTTTTTTGTTGATTTTCAGTGCTTTCCCAAAGTGAGGGTTTTGTTTTATCGTTGTCTGAAATATTGACATCATTTCCCTGTCCTCCCGGAGCTGCATGAAGATCGAGAATTAAATATATCTTATTTGAAGCACACCATTTCAGCAGATCATCTGTCATTTTAAAACCCTCTTCCAGCCAGGTATTTTGCCCTTTTACAGGTTCTTTTTCAATGGGAAGGGTATACAGATCATAATGCATAGGCAGCCTTATAGAATTGAATCCTGCTTTAGCGAGAAAATTAATATCCTGTTTGGTAATGCCGTTTTTAAGATATGCTTTATAGAAATCTTTCATTCCGTTTTCACCTATCAGCTCAGAAATCTTTTCTTTGATCTTGTACTGAGGCCCTGCAAAGTCAGCGGTTTTCAGCATATATCCTTCCTGAAGCATCCATCCGCCGAGACCCAGACCCCGCAGCTGAATGTTTTCACCTTTGTCATTAATTATTTTCTGTCCGTCGGTTTTTAATAATTGTGATGTCCCAAATTGAGACAATAATAAGGCGGATAATAGGATGACTCTTTTCATATGGATTTATGTATTTAAATTATTGGAGAGAATTATAGAATAATTGTTTTCAGAAAAACAAATATATTTAAAAAATCCAGAATAAAGATTAAAATTGTGTAACGAAAACAGATTATTTTCAATGAATCGGGAAAGTAAGAATTAATCCATGTAAAATCGAAATTAAATAAAACAGGCTGTCATGGATACCACGACAGCCTGTTAAAATATGATCGTGAGATCTTTTTAAGAAATCAGTTTTACAATTTCAAGGGCAACTTTTAAAGCTTCAGTTCCGTCTTCAAGAGAAACTTCTACATTTTTACCATCCGTGATCGCGTCTGCAAAAGAATTTAATTCATCAAGGATAGCATTATTTGGCTGAATATCAGGATATTCAAATAGAATCTGATTCTTTTCTCCGTCAGCATTCTCAATGATCATATCAAACGGAGTAGGGTTCTCAGGTGCATCTTTCATTCTGATCACTTCCGCTTTTTTCTCAAGGAAATCTACAGAAATGTAGGCGTCTTTCTGGAAGAAACGGCTTTTTCTCATTGCTTTCATTGAAATTCTGGAAGTGGTAAGGTTTGCTACACAACCGTTTTCAAATTCTATTCTTGCATTGGCAATATCAGGAGTTTTGCTTACTACACAAACACCGCTTGCATGAATATTTTTAACCTTTGATTTCGCCATGCTTAATAAAATATCCAGATCGTGGATCATTAAATCCAAAACCACAGAAACATCCGTTCCTCTCGGGTTGAATTCTGCCAGCCTGTGGATTTCAATAAACATCGGATTATTGATATATTCCTTTGTAGCGATAAAAGCAGGATTATATCTTTCAACATGTCCTACCTGCGCCTTGATGCCGTTTTCCTGGCATTTGTGAAGAATTTCTTCTGCCTGCTCAAGCGTTTGGGTTACCGGTTTTTCAATGAAAAAATGAAGCTTTTTCTCAATCGCTTTTAAAGCATAATCGTAATGATAGACTGTAGGTGTCACAATATCCAGCATATCAATCTGCTCAAGAAGGTCATCAAAATTTTCAAAATATTTATACCCGAATTCAGCTTCTATTTTTTTTCCGTTTTCAGTGTCTTTATCGTGGAAACCTACCAGCTCGTACTTATCTGATTGGTTAAGAAGTCTTAAATGGATCTTTCCCAGATGTCCGGCACCTACCAAACCTGCTTTTAACATAGATTTTTTATTTTGGTAAAGATAAGAATTTTAGGTATTAGGAAATACCTTGTTGCATTTAGGTTGATAAGTATTGATAGTTTTTTTACTTTTGTAGAAACTACTACACGCAACCTAATAACTACTATCTTACTAATGATGCATGATTCGTTTGTACATAAAGGAAAAAGAAAAATCTTAGTCGAATATTTAAGACATAAGATCGGGATATCGGATGAGAATGTACTTTCGGCAATGAGTGAAGTTCCGAGACACCTTTTTATCGAGAGCATTTTTGAGGATTTCGCCTATGAAGACCGGGCATTTCCCATTTTGTCACACCAGACTATTTCCCATCCTTCAACCGTAGCAGAGCAGTCTGAGCTGTTGCAGGTGAAGCCAGGAGAGAAGGTTCTTGAAATTGGAACAGGTTGTGGATACCAGACTGCCGTTCTGATTGCTATGAAAGCTTTGGTATACACGGTGGAAAGGCAGAAAGATCTTTTTGATTTTTCAAAAAAGAAGTTCCGCGAGTTGCATTTAAATCCGAAATTTCAAAGTTTCGGGGATGGTTTTGCCGGACTTCCGACGTTTGCCCCTTTTGACAAGATCATCGTTACCTGTGGAGCTTCGGTGCTGCCTACAGAATTACTGAAACAACTGAATATCGGTGGAACAATGGTGATTCCATTAGGTCCTACTGATGAACAGATTCTGTACAGGTTTACAAAAACAGCTCCTACGCAGTTCGAAAAAGAAGAATTTGGGGCTTATAAATTTGTTCCTATGTTGGGAGATACCAATCATTAACGAAGTTTTTTCACCACAAAAGTCACAAAAGTTTTTTAATTCTAAACACTTCAGGTCACTAAAGTTTCAAAAGATAATGGTCTTGAAAACAATAAGATCACATCAGTAGAAAATCAAAGATTTTCATAAAAACTTAAGTGCACTTGTAAGCAGTTCGAATTTGAACTTCAAATAAACTAAAGTGTTATAGAGCTTTTGTGTCTTTTGTGATTGATGTTTTTCTCCATCAAATTTTTCGGATGAAACGGATTCTATGTTTGATTTTTAAACCATTAAGGTCAATGAAGATGATAAGAAAAGTTAAGAAAATCTGATGATTTTTTAAGTTAGTCTGCTTAAAGTGGAGCTCATCTTAATATTCTTAAAAACTTATTTATTCTTAGTGGTTCAAATTTTAGATCTCCCGCGGATTTCACAGATGGCGCAGATTTTTACAAATATTATTCTGGATGAAAATCTTTGATTTTTTTTGTAGAACTTAAGTGTACTTTCTTGCAGTATGAATTAAACTTCAAATAAACTAAAGTGTTATAAAACTTTTGTGTCTTTTGTGGTTAAAAAAAATCACATTTTAATAAACATTAAGACCGTTTCGGAATAGTAATTGGATTCAGTACAGAACCTAATCACTTAAATTATATTATTATGGATACGAATAGATTTAAATCCTCACACGATTTTAGTAATATTCAGAAAAACCTGCATAATAATCCCGGATATCATGTAGAAAGCTATGGGCAGCAGGTGAAGGATTATATGAATGATATGAAAATGAAGAATCAGGAAGTAACCAAACAGGGCTTTATGGCTCATGCACAGAAATCTGCAAAAGATGTTTGGGATGAAATTCAGGAGATGGCTTCAGAAGCCTGGGACAAAAATAAAGATAAACATCAGTAATTTTTAATACAAAAGTTAAAGAACCTCACTTGTAACAGGAGTGAGGTTTTTTGTTGAAATACACGAAATCTAAATCGAAATAAATAATGAAAGTATTTGTAAACAGAAGAATTCCGGAAGCAGGAATTCATATGCTGAAAGAAGCCGGGCTGGAAGTTTTCATTCCGGAACACGACAATCTGTCTCGTGAAGAATGGCTGATCTATTGTCAGAATCACGATGCTGTTTTAAGCGTGGGCGGAGAATTTAAATATGACAAAGATTTTTTTAGTCAATGTCCCAATATAAAAACAATCGCATTATATTCCGTTGGTTTCGATCACGTAGATATTAACGAAGCGAACCGTAGAAATATTCCCGTGGGAAATACGCCGGATGTACTCAGTAAAGCCACTTCAGATGTTGCTTTCCTGTTGATGCAGTCGGTGGCGAGGAGAGCAAGTTACAATTTTCAGAAGGTAAAAGATGGCAACTGGGGCGACTTTGATCCGTTACATGCTTTAGGGCAGGAATTGTACGGGAAAACTTTGGGAATATTAGGGTTAGGTAGAATCGGTGTTGAAATGGCTAAAAAATCAAAAGCGGCTTTTGATATGAATATTATTTATCATAACCGTAATCAAAATGAAGAAGCTGAAAAAGAACTGAATGCTTCTTATGTTTCTTTCGAAGAACTGATTGCACAATCTGATGTTCTTAGTATTCATGCTAATTTCACTCCTGAACAGAAGGATCTATTCAATGCATCCGTTTTCGCAAAAATGAAAGACAATGCGATTTTTATCAATACAGCAAGAGGCGGTTTTCAGAACGAAAAGGACCTGTATGAAGCATTGATTTCAAAACAAATCTGGGGAGCCGGTTTAGATGTCACGAATCCTGAACCGATGTCTAAAGAAAGCCCGCTTTTAGAACTTTCGAATGTCTGTGTACTGCCGCATATCGGTTCAGCCACCATTGAAGCGAGAACCGGAATGGCCAAAATCGCGGCTGAAAATATTATAGCCTTCTCTAAAGGTGAGAAATTACCTTATTGTGCCAATCCTGAGGTGTATACGGGATGAAGAATGAGTAATGGGCAATAAGTAATGAGTAATAAAAAAAATTGGGAAGAACATCTTTCCAATTTTTTATGGTAAAAATGGATGAGGAATTGAAACAGCAGTAGTAAATGATCTGTTTACATAAATCTCTTATAACAAACGGGAAGGTTGGAACCGTTTTTGTTCTATACCATTCACATTAAATACTGATATTATGACACCAGAAAACAATACCAACGAACAGAACAGAAAACTCGAAGAGATGGACTACAGTCCGAGTGAAGATATATTCAATAAAGAAAAACATATTCCGCTTGACGGTGATGGAAACCCCATTCTCAGTGAAGAGGACGATGATAAATTAGATAAAGGCTTGGATATTCCCGGCACTGAAGATGACGATGATATGGAAGAAATAGGATCCGAGGACGAAGAAAACAATTACTGGAGCCGCAGTGATAATGCGGATGATCATGAAGAAGAAAATGACGATGTTTTAACTTAAACTCCGAATGCATACAATATAACAGCCTTACTGATTTTCAGTGAGGTTTTTTATTTTTGGGATACAAGAATTCTGATGTGGAGACATTCCCCTCCTCCGGAGGGGTGGATTCGACTGAAAGGAGAAGACGGGGTGGTCAAATAAAAACACAAACAATGAAAGAAATCTTAACACACATTCACAACATTCCCATCTACAGAAATTTTGTAGAACACTTACCCTTTAATCCTCATTTAATCCTGTTATTAAAAGAAAAACGAAAAGCAGGAATATTAGGCGAAGTTCTTTTCTGGAAAAAGGTAAGGGCAAGAACATTCCACCATATTGATTTTGACAGACAAAAGGTTATCGGAAATTATATTGTTGATTTCTATGTAAAAGCTCTGGGGTTAATCGTTGAAATTGATGGTTCAAGTCATGATGAAAAAGAGGTTGATGATGGAATCAGACAGGAGTATTTTGAGTCTTTAGGGCTTGTCGTTTTCAGAATCACTGATTTTGATGTGAGGAATAATCTATATGTCATAATGAAGGATCTGGAATATTTTATTATTGAGCATTTTGGACCACCCCGTCTTCCAAAATTCCATGAATTTTAAATCCACCTCTCCGGAGGAGGGGAATCTTCACCCGCCATCTCAACTACACCCGAATCATCACATCATCAAATCAGCACATTAACATATCATCGAATCACCGCATCAAATTCCCTTGCCTATATTTTCTAATTTGAATATCTTTAAAACTTAAAAAAGTTGAATTCTAAACATTGAACTAAATAGCAATATGACATTTCAAGAACAGATACAGCAGGGGATCCCGAATCAGCTGCCACAGCCTAAACCATACGAAACCAATATCAACCATGCGCCGAAGCGTAAAGAAATCTTAGGGGAGGAAGAGAAAAAGCTTGCTCTGAAGAATGCTTTGCGTTATTTCGAGCCTCAGTTTCATGCGGAGCTTTTACCTGAATTTAGGGAAGAACTGGAAAAATACGGGAGAATTTATATGTACCGTTTCCGTCCGGATTATGAAATGAAGGCAAGATCCATTGCTGATTATCCCGGAAAGTCTGAGCAGGCAAAAGCCATTATGCTGATGATTCAGAACAATCTGGATTATGCCGTGGCACAGCACCCTCACGAACTGATTACGTACGGAGGGAACGGAGCCGTATTCTCAAACTGGGCTCAGTATCTGTTAACGATGAAATATCTGTCTGAAATGACGGATGAGCAGACTTTAACGATGTATTCAGGGCATCCGATGGGATTGTTTCCTTCTCATAAAGATGCGCCGAGAGTGGTGGTAACGAACGGAATGATGATTCCTAATTATTCCAAGCCGGATGACTGGGAGAAATTTAATGCCTTAGGCGTTACGCAATATGGGCAAATGACGGCGGGAAGCTATATGTATATTGGTCCGCAGGGAATTGTTCACGGTACAACCATCACTGTATTGAATGCATTCAGAAAAATTAAAAAAGACTCAAAGGGCGGACTTTTCGTTACTTCAGGATTGGGAGGAATGAGCGGCGCACAGCCAAAAGCCGGAAATATTGCCGGTTGTATCACGGTATGTGCTGAAGTGAATCCTAAGATCACCAAGATCCGTCACGATCAGAAATGGGTGAACGAGATTTATGAGAACATAGAGGAGCTGATCGATAGAGTAAGAAAAGCTCAGGAAAATAAAGAAACCGTTTCTCTGGCTTACCTTGGAAATATTGTTGAGGTTTGGGAGAAATTTGACGAAAAAAACTTAACAATAGATATCGGGTCAGATCAGACGTCGCTTCACAATCCGTGGGCGGGTGGCTATTATCCTGCCGGACAGAGTTTTGAGGAATCAAACAGAATGATGGCTGAGGAGCCTGAATTATTCAAAGAAAAAGTTCGGGAAACGTTAAGAAGACACGCAGCAGCCATCAATAAACATACGCAGAAAGGAACCTATTTCTTCGACTACGGAAATGCCTTTTTACTGGAAGCTTCAAGAGCCGGAGCAGATGTAATGGCCGAAAATCCAACCTTAGGAAGAGAATTTAAATATCCGAGCTATGTTCAGGATATTATGGGACCTATGTGCTTTGATTACGGTTTCGGGCCGTTCCGTTGGGTATGTGCAAGCGGAAAACCGGAAGATTTGCAGAAAACCGATGATATTGCATGTGCTGTTTTGGAAGAAATGGTAAAAAATTCTCCGGAAGAGATTCAGCAGCAGATGAAAGATAATATCCAGTGGATCAAAGGCGCTCAGGAAAATAAACTGGTCGTAGGTTCTCAGGCGAGAATCCTTTATGCCGATGCAGAAGGAAGAATGAAGATTGCTGAAGCCTTCAACAATGCCATTAAAAACGGAGAAATCGGACCTGTTGTGCTGGGAAGAGATCATCATGATGTTTCCGGTACGGATTCCCCTTACAGAGAGACTTCCAATATCTACGACGGTTCAAGATTTACCGCAGATATGGCGATTCACAACGTAATCGGTGACAGTTTCCGTGGTGCTACCTGGGTTTCTATCCACAACGGTGGCGGAGTAGGCTGGGGGGAAGTAATCAACGGAGGTTTCGGAATGCTGCTGGACGGAAGTGCAGAGGCCGACAGAAGATTAAAATCCATGCTGTTCTGGGATGTGAACAACGGAATTTCCAGAAGAAGCTGGGCTAGAAATGAAGGCGCTGTTTTCGCCATTAAAAGAGCGATGGAAGCAGAACCGAATTTGAAGGTGACACTGCCGAATTTTGTGGATGAGAGTTTGTTCTTATAATTGATAAATATCTTGCTATGGCACTAAGTTCTAATTCTCTAATCCATTTTACAAATAAATTGGCTAATTTAAAAGGTATTCTTAAAGATAACTTCAAACTAAGATATTGCAGAGAAATAATAAGATCCGATACAAAACGATATGACTTCTTAGTTCCAATGGTTTCATTTTGTGACATACCATTTTCACAAATTGAGAAGCATATACAGAGTTATGGAAATTATGGTATTGGATTGAAGAAATCTTGGGCAGAAAAGAATGGACTAAATCCAGTATTATATACGGATATTAATTCGAATCTTTCAAAAAATTTTTTTGACCACCTATTAATTAAAATTAAAAATGGAGATGATGATAAAAAAATTTCGAAATTAACTTTAGAAGAAAAATATGTATTTGATATTTTTAGATATATTAAAAATTATCAAGGAAAATTAGAAAGATCAGGTAAAAAAATAATTGAAAACTATAGATTCTCAGATGAAAGAGAATGGAGATATGTTTTAAATTTAGAATCGGAAGCTTTGATGTTTGCTAATTTAAAAAAGGTTATTCATGAAGATGTTAGCATTTTTAAGCAATTAGTTAATGACGAGATAGAAAACGAAAGATTAAATTTTGAGCCAGAAGATATTAACTATATAATAATAAAAAATGAATCTGAAAGAAATGATATTATAAGAACTCTGGAAAATATTAAAGGAAAATATCCAATGGAACAAGTTAAAAGACTTACAAGTAGAATAATTTCGACTGAACAAATAAAGTCTGATTTCTAATAAATTTGAACTAAGAATTAATCATTTGAAAATCAAAAAAAAACCTGCTGTGAAGCAGGTTTTTTATTAATTATTACAAAAAGTATAAATGGAAAAATAGAAGAAGATTTCCTGCTTATACTTTAAATGAAATAGTCAATAGAATATTAGTTGCAGTTTTAATTTCTATATTTTTTCAATATTGTATTTTTGAACTCCTTTGTCATTCCTTTAAACCATTTTTCAGATTTTTCTAAGTAATCAGCCAATTTATCGGTTGTAACTATATCAGGAAAAAAAATTAAATCAGATGTACTATAATTTGGAGAAGAATAACTTAATTGAACTTGAATTAATTCTTTTTCGTTTAATTCTATTTCTCCTTTTTCATCTAGTTTGACTTCAAAAAGGTTTCCATCAAGAACAACAACAGGAATAAAAATATATATTTCTGTTTCTTCTTTTAGATCAAACTCTTCAAATTTTTTATCATAAGAATATTTTTCTTTTTTATGCCAAGCTGCTTTACAAACTCCAATTAAAGATTCATATACTTTGGAAATTTCATTTGGTGGTTTGAAACTTTCATGAAAAGCGATACCATAGTTTTTTATATTTTTTTTGAAATTATTAGTATCAACTTCTCCTTTTGTAAATAATCCGGATTTAAATTTTCCTCCATTATTGGTTGTATTATTATGACCTGTTGATAGGATTCTCCACCCTTGAGATGTATTATTCCTTTTTTCAACTGAAAAAACGACCCAAGGTCTTTTCTTCATGCGTTTGACATCAATAACTAATTGGAATTCTACATGTAACTTTGATTCCTCATCATAATATGTTTTTGTTGCAATAATATCAATTTCTCTACTTTTGTTATAGTCTTTATCTTCATATGTTTCACTATGACGTGTAGACCAGCCCTTTTTTATCAGTAAGGAATTAACTTGGAGCTCTGAAACAAAACCTGTTAGTTCAATATCATCTAAAATCTTTTTTTTTAAATCCTCCATTTATAAAATGCTATTAATATTGAGATAATAAGATATACATAGTTTCAATCAAAAATGTAATTTCCAAATATAAAAAAATGAATTTAATCACAATTACGTGAAACCGTAAGTTCACTTTTTATATCCGAAATTATCAGAAGCTTTAAAACACAAGGAAAGCAAACCACTTGAATTCTCCATTGGTTAAAACAACCCTGTTTGCCACCTCCGAACATCTCCCCAACTCTCCCACAACTTGTAGAAAGCCTCCGCCCAACTCCTGATATTTATTTCAAGGTTATTTGTCACATTATAAGTTTTTTATATATTTAAATCCGAAACCAAAAACACAAACAAATGAAAATTTCACTCACTAAGCTGGGTACTAAAGATCTTGTGATTTTAGCCCAGAGAATTATTGGCAGTTTTCAATTCTGAAATATTCTGTAATTAGCAACCAGCCTCTTGTGGTATCTCTCCGAATGGTAATGTGAAAATAATTAAAGAAATATCGCGCAGATTTTGCAGATCGTGCTGATGCTTATGTTTTATTGGCTGTTGATCTAAACCTATAAGGTTTGAGGGTAATAATTGTTGAAAAGGAATTTTTGGATAGGAGGGAATGATGAGATTGCTTCGTCGCTTTGCTCCTCGCAATGACGGCGATATTCAATTTTATCGGAGATAAAATCTTTGCGTCTTACAACGTGTTTTTGTCATAAAATTTGTGTCTTTGCGATGTTCCAACAATAAAAAAGATAAGTTTTTTTGCTTGTTTTATGCATTATCGCGCAGATTTTGCAGATGGTGCTGATGTTTATGTTTTATTGGCTGTTGATCTAAACCTTATAGGTTTTTAAAACCTATAAGGTTTGAGGGTGATAATTATTGAAGGGTTTTTTCTGTTGGATAATCGCAGAGACGCAAGGCTTTATAAGCTGTGTGAATATTTAAGGCGCAAGAAAATCGATGATTTTCAGCAAAGGGGATGGTGATTGAGATTGCTTCGTCGCTTTGCTCCTCGCAATGACGGTGGGGAACCATTAAGGGTATTTAAGCTGTTCAGAATAGTAAGCATCCTGCTTTATAAAACATCTTTGATGTTTCTTAACGAACCTTAACCACTTAAATTCTCTTAATGGTTCAAAACAAATAAAGCATAGGAAATCTTTATTTTTTATACTTTTTAAGTTCTTCTTCCAGTCTTAGGTTTTCTTTTTTCAGAAGCTCTATAAGCTCTCTCTGGCTTTCCAGGAGGAATTCCGGAACATTACAGTAATAGTTACCGCTTATATTATTTCCAAAACTAGTGCTTGAAGTAATATTATCAAAATGATTGATTTGTTTCGCTTCCTCTTCCTGATAGATTTCCTCCAAGGGAACTTCCAGGAAATGGGCGATCTTTTCCCATTCTTCTTTTCGGATGGCCACATCTCCGGATTCTTTTCTACTGTAGTTGGAAACATCTGTGGCAAGGACATCCGCGATCTGCTGCTGCGTTAGACCTTTTCTTTTTCTTACATCACGTAGTTTTTCTTTTTGCATAACCGTATTTTGTACAAATATGCAAAATATTACTCAAAAAAATATAATTGGCCTTTTTATTAGGAGGTAAAAATCACAAATAAAACCTTATTTTTACTCTGTCCAACATCAGTTTAAAACCATCACCATTGGCCACCATCAATAAAAACCTTTTTTCGCATCTGAATATGGATGGAGAAGATCCTGCCTGGGAAAAATTTGGCAAGCTTGAATTTTCAAGAAAGAAAATATTTCAGGAGGATAAGGTGTATCTCGTTGAGCAGGGTATTGTCCGGAAGTTTTACATCAAGGAGATCGCAGATCTGGATCAGGAAATCTCAGTCGACTTCTATTTTCCGGGAGATGTCTTCGTAGTGGGTGATAGTCCTAAAGAAAGATCTTCCGAAGCTGTTTTTGAATCCATCGATAAAGGTTTGGCCTGGGAAATAGAACTGGATGAGGTGAAGGAAATGTTTACCGTCAATCCCGACTGCCGGTTTGTACAGAATTACTACCTCAGTAAAAAGCTGAATGCCGCGATGAAGAGAGAAATGCTGCTCCTCAAAAATACCCCTCAGGATCTCTACGAATACCTTCTTAAGAGCAAACCTCATTATATCAAGCATATTCCTTTGAAATATCTTGCGTCTTACATTGGAATTACGCCTATTTCTTTAAGCAGAATCAGGAAGAGAATTTCTTGATTGGGGTTTGAGGGTTTTAGGGTTTGAGAGTAGGAGAGTAGGAGAGTTTTTGTGTAAGAGGAGTTGAGGTTGACTGGAGAGTTTGTTGCTGGTTGACAGTTGCTGGTTCGTATCCCGAAACTTTAATACTGCAAAAGGTCTCATGTCTGAAATCTGACATCTGACATCTGACATCTGAAATCTAGCTCATTAATTATCTTTTGTTTATTGTTTGCCGTTCCATCAATTTTTTCCTTTGTTGAAAAAAAATATGGAAATACAAAAACTCAATTGGGCCGGAATAAAGCTTGTTTCCGGTGGAAAAACGGTACTGATAGACGCGGTAGAAGATTTCTCTTACTATAAACCTGTTTTAGGCGATGCGGTTGAAAAGCTGCTGACTTTTTCTGAGGATCTGCGGGCGGATTATATTCTTTTTACGCATATGCATCTGGATCATTTTGATAAGAAGATGATAGAAAAATGCCTTAAAAAAGAGGGTAAGTTGATTGTGTATTCGGGATTGGAGGAGATCGTAAGGAAATATGTAGGAGACGTTGAAATGGTTGTTCTGGATTTAAATGAAACGTTTACTGAAAATAAGATTACATTCAAACCCGTGTTTGCGATGGATGGGGTGGGCGAAATTCAAAGTTCGTGGATTGTAGAAGACCAACAGACCAAAATTTTTCACGGCGGAGATACAATCTGGCATAATCAGTTCTGGAAACTGGGAAAGGAAAATGAAAACATAGATTATGCATTTTTACCGGTGAATGGAGTGGTCGTGAATTTTGAAGTGATTGGTTTGGAATACAGTCCGGTTCCTGCTTCAATGGATCTGGAAGAAGCTTTTACGGCAGCCCATCTTTTGCACGCCGGAAAACTGGTTCCTATACATTATGGTTTATTCGAACATGAGAAATTTTATCTTCCCAAAAAGTTTGATCAGCAGGATCTGCAGAGACTTTATGAGGAAATAGGACAGGAATATATAATTCTGAAAGACGGATGTATTCTGGATGAATCTGAAAATAATCTGGAGTTGTAGTAAAGGTTAAAAATAAATCTGTAAAAAACTTTGTCAACTGATCGTTTATGGCAAAGTTTTTTTATTTTTAGCATGATTTCGAACCTCGAATTTTTTATTGTAAAATTTCAGATAACTGTTTATGAGAAAGCTATTTTTAAGTTTAATGTTTTGCTCTTTGTTTTCAATTCCGGTGTTGGCCTGTTTAAACGGAGAGACCAGAAAACTCAAAGATGGAACTGAAATTTATACGGATTTTAAGGGATTTGTT
Source organism: Chryseobacterium sp. JM1 (assembly GCF_000737715.1). GTDB lineage: Bacteria > Bacteroidota > Bacteroidia > Flavobacteriales > Weeksellaceae > Chryseobacterium. The sequence continues at coordinate 208,391 of NZ_JPRN01000003.1, forward strand.
CCCAGAGGTCACAGTTTTAACAATTCTGAAGGCTTGGAAAAAACTTTAGTCGGACTAGAGAAAGAATACGAAAGAACAAAAGATCTGGATTATTTGTCGGATAAAGGCTATATCCTGATTATTCTTAAAAAATATAAAGAAGCCATAGAATTGTACAAACGTATTGAATCTATTGCTCCCGGCAGATATTCTACAGCTTCCAATATGGGGACAGCATATGAACTGATAGGGAATAATGTTGAGGCTTTAAAATGGATCGAAAAGTCTATTAAAATCAATCCCGGATCCCATTCCGGTTCGGAGTGGATTCATGCTAATATTTTGAAAGCAAAAATTAAAGGAAGTGGACCCTATAATTCAGAATCCTTAATTCATACTGATTTCGGAAGCAGAAAACGCCCTGAAATGGATTTACCCAAAGAGGAATTATACAGACTTCGCAAATCTCTTTTTTATCAGTTAAATGAGCGGATATCTTTTGTAGAACCTGAAGACGAAATTGTTGCTCGGTTATTGTTTGATCTGGGAAATGTGGCTTTTTTAATGAAATTTAAGGATGAAGCTTACATGGATTATGAAAAGGCAAAAGATTATGGTTTTAAAGATCCCATTGTACAACAAAGGATGATTTCTTTGTCATCAATGACAAACAGTAAAGAAGCCCGATACAATACAGTTGATGAATCCACGGAAGAGATGATCAAAATAGGGTTGTCTGTATTTTCATTGCTTTTCTCAGCCATAATTGTTTTTGTTTTCAGAAAGAATATATTTCCAATGCTTAAATAGCTTGGGTTCGGGTTATCCTTGTGAAGGTTTTAAACCTTGACAACGATAAGGAAAACTGTAGTTCTGTTTTGGGTTCTGAACGACGCTCTTCGCCAGTGGCATATTTTCTGGTAAAATTAAAAATGCTGGGCCTTGTTCCGAATTCAGATTAAATAGAGGCCTGATAAATAGTTTATAAATGTATGAAGGTTTTTAAAGCAAACGAATCCAGCAGCTCTCTTCAACTGCTCAACGAAAAGCAAGAGCAGATGGGAGAACTTTTATTTGGATTTATTGGTGGTCTCAATGACAGAATAAAAATTGGGAATGAAGTGTATATGATTAAAGGCACAGGTTTTTTGTGGATGGGCACGAATATTTTTGATGCATCCGGAAGATTGGTTTTAAAATTTGATGCTTCAAAAAGCAGGGTATTTTATTATGGAGAAACTACTGAAATCTATACCTATCAACATAAAGGGTGGCTATCTAAGAAACTGAATTTATACAACTGGGAAGATCAGTTATTGGTAAGCCTTCATCACAAACAAAAGTTTTTGAAAACTATCTATACTGTAGAAATTGATGAAGATTTTAATAATAGTATAATTATTTTGAGCTGTTTAAATTTCTATCATACAGGATTATCCAGTGGGTGAAATACAAGAAGATCGACAATTTTGAGCAGAGACGATGGTGAGATTGCTTCGTCGCTTTGCTCCTCGCAATAACGGCGGTACTCAATTTTATCGGAGATAAAATCTTTGCGCCTTACAACGTGTTTTTGTCATATCATTTGTGTCTTTGCGATGTTCCAACAATAAAAGAGAGAAGTTTTTTTATTTTATCGCGCAGATTTTGCAGATCGTGCTGATTTTTTATTGGCCGTTGATCTAAACCTTATAGGTTTTTAAAACCTATAAGGTTTGAGGGTGATAATTATTGAAGGAATTTTTCTGTTGGGTAATCGCAAAGTCGCAAGGCATTATAAGCTGTGTGAATATTTAAGTCGCAAGGAAATCAAAGATTTTCAGCAAGTGGGATGGTGAGTGAGATTGCTTTGTCGCTGCGCTCCTCGCAATAACGGCGGTACTCAATTTTATCGGAGATAAAATCTTTGCGCCTTACAACATGTTTTTGTCATATCATTTGCGTCTTTGCGATATTCCAACAATAAAGAGAGAAGTTTTTTTGTTTTATCGCGCAGATTTTGCAGATCGTGCTGATTTTTTATTGGCCGTTGATCTAAACCTTATAGGTTTTTAAAACCTATAAGGTTTGGTGGTATTAATTATCGAAAAAGATTTTTCTGTTTGGAAATCTTTGAGTTATTCCAACAATATCATTTATTTCAACATAACCTTTCCAACCTTTCTCATGATTCCCGCATCTCTATATAAAAAGAGACTATGAAAATCACCATACCAAAACCGTGTCACGAGAACTGGGAAACCATGACCCCCGAAGAAAAAGGAAGGTTCTGTTCTGTTTGTTCCAAGACCGTGAGAGATTTCACCGTTGCTTCTGATCAGGAAATTATAGAAGCTTTTTCTGATCCTTCAATGGATATTTGCGGAAATTTCAATGCATCACAGCTGAACAGAAATCTGAATTATTCTTTTATTAATTCGCTCTTTACGAAGTTTGCGGTTGGTTTTATATTAACAACAGGAGGGTTTGTTTCCGTAAATGCTCAGCAAAATACGGTCAAGGATACTTTAAAGACGGAAGAGATCAGAGAAATTGTATTTTCTGGATTTAATAAACAGAGAGACCGGAAATTGTTGGGAGCTGTTTCCGTAATTCCAGGAAATCTTTTGGTAAATACTCAACAGAATGATATACCGGTACAGTTGAGTGGTGTGATTGGTAAGGTAGTTTCTACTAAACAGATAGAGAGTCCTTTTCATCATAAAAAAATAATTGGGGGAGCTTCATTAACCATTAGGAATAATGAAAAACCTTTATATATAATCAATGGGAAGCTAAGCAGTTTGGAAGAACTTAATATGGTTGATCCTAAAATGATAAAATCGATTAATATAATGAAAGATACAACTGCTATTTATGGTGTAAAAGCCAAAAACGGCGTTATTGTTATCACCACAAAAAAGAAGGAGAAACTGAAAAAATAATGGGCTTCGGCGATCGAAGATCGCCGAAGCCCAGTTTAAATTATTACAAAAGCAAAAGCTTATTTTTTCACAGCTGCAATCGCCGCTTCATAATTCGGTTCCTGCGAAATATCAGCAACCTGTTCTTCATAAATGATTTTTCCAGAAGGATCGATCACAACAACAGCTCTGCTTAAAAGTCCTTTCATTACAGAATCCGTGATTTCCACGCCATACGTTTTTCCGAAATCTGAACGGAAATCTGAAAGCATTACGACATTTTTGATTCCTTCTGCACCACAAAATCTTTTTTGGGCAAAAGGAAGATCTTTAGAAATACAGAGAACAACCGTATTGGGAATACTCGCTGCGTCTTCATTGAAATGATGGACAGAAGCTGAACAAACACCTGTATCCACACTTGGAAAAATGTTCAGGATCATGTATTTTCCTTTGTAGGAATCAAGTGTCTGATCCTTCATCGTAACGTCTGTAAGGGTAAACTTCGGGGCTGCTTTATTCACTGCAGGAAGTTTCGCATAAGTATGTACCGGTTTTCCTCCCATCAGAACAGTATTCGCTGTTTTGGTGTTTTGAGCAAAAATAAATGCTGAGAAAAACAATAAGGTGCTGAAAGCTAATTTTGAAAACATGAAATTTTATTTTTAGTAAAATTATTCATTTTTTCAGTACCTGACATTAATTTTAATTCAAACACCCGCCAAATAGAGCAAATCTATCAACCGGCTGTTTTTAAAACCGATTTTAACGGCTACCTTTATTCTGTTAATTTTAGAATGACACGCAATTATCAAAAAATAAAAATTTATGGATTCAGTCAATAAGCCGTTGTTTCAGAATATTTTTAAAAGTGAAAACGAAATTCCGGAAGAATTTAAAGTACAGGAGATTCATCAGAAAGTCTATCTTCTCAATGGAGAACTGGTGGAATGGAAAGGAGAGGTTCAGAATATCTATTCGCCGGTCTGCATTCCTACGGAAAACGGTCTCCAAAGAAAATTGCTGGGAAGTATCCCAAATATCAGCCCGAAAGAAGCGATGGAAGTTCTTGAAGCTTCGGTTAAAGCCTACGATAATGGTCTCGGAGAATGGCCTACGATGTCTGTAGAAGGGCGTATTCAGTGTATGCAGAAATTTGTTTATCTGATGATCCAGCAGCGTGACCTTATAATTAAACTGCTCATGTGGGAGATCGGAAAAACTTTGGCAGATTCTACTAAAGAATTCGACAGGACTGTAGATTATATCAACCAGACCATTGATGCCCTGAAAGATTTGGACAGAGAATCCTCCCGTTTTCAGGAAGCTGAAGGAACCATTGCACAGATCAGAAGAGCGCCGCTGGGCGTTGTGCTGAGTATGGGACCGTTCAATTATCCTTTAAATGAGATCTTCACCACACTGATTCCCGCACTGATCATGGGAAATACGATTTTGTTTAAACTTCCAAAACATGGAGTTCTGGCTCATTATCCATTACTGAATGCTTTCAAAGAAGCCTTCCCGAAAGGAACTGTCAACACGCTTTACGGAAAAGGTTCAGAGATCATTACTCCCATTATGGAAAGTGGAAAAGTTAATGTTCTGGCCTTTATCGGATCCAGCAAAGTGGCCAACGGATTGAAGAAACTGCATCCTAAAGTAAACCGTTTACGCGCTATTCTGAGTCTTGATGCTAAAAATGCAGCCATTGTAACTAAAAATGCAGATTTAAATGTAGCAGTGAGCGAATGTATACTGGGAGCATTGTCATTCAACGGACAGCGTTGTACCGCATTGAAACTGATCTTTGTTCAGAAAGAAATTGCGGAAGAATTTACCCAAAAATTAAGTGCTGCTATTTCCGCATTGAAACCCGGACTTCCGTGGGAAAAAGATGTAAAGGTAACACCGCTTCCTGAAGTGAATAAACCAATGTATCTGAAAGAATGTATTGAAGATGCTTTGGCTAAAGGTGCGAAAGTTTTAAATGAAAACGGAGGATTTACAGAAGAATCTTTTGTGTTTCCTGCTGTGGTGTATCCGGTAAACAGTGATATGAAGCTGTATCACGAAGAGCAGTTCGGTCCGGTCATTCCGGTGGTTCCGTTTGAAGACATCGAAGAACCTATCGATTATCAGGTGAATGCATCCCACGGAATGCAGGTAAGCATTTTTAGTGAAGATCCTCAGGAAGTTTCCAGATTAATTGACCCGTTTGTGAATCTGGTGAGCCGTGTGAATATCAATTGCCAGGCTCAGCGTGGTCCGGACGTTTTTCCGTTTACCGGAAGAAAAGACAGTGCGGAAGGAACGCTTTCTGTTTTTGATGCACTCCGTTCATTCTCCATAAGGTCTCTGGTAGCTGCAAAACTGACAGATTCCAACAAGAAACTATTAAATACCATCGTCAGAGAACACGATTCTAATTTTTTAAGTACAGACTATATTTTCTAGACAGATTTTTCGGATCTAGTTAACATAAAATAATAATCCTCATTAAATTTCTTTATTTTTTGAGGATTTTGTACTTTGACACGTGGAGTTTTTAGTTTTTGTGTTAAAATTGTGGTATTTACTTTAAATACTGCTGTACGAGTAGAGTTTCGAGCATGTCTTTAATGGAAAAAGAATTTTTAGAGAAAATTGAAAAACACAAAGGTGTTATTTTCAAGATCTCTAAAATGTATATGGACGATCAGGATGATCAGAATGATCTTTATCAGGAGATCATTTATCAGGCCTGGAAATCATACGGCGATTTCCAGAGGAGGAGTGACTTCTCTACGTGGCTCTACCGGACTGCACTTAATACTGCGATCGTATTTTTGCGTAGCGAAAAAAAACGTAGTTTTATACAAAATCAGGGAATAGAAAATCTTGTTGTTCCGCAAGAATCCTATAATGATGCAGATGACAGAAATATGAAGCTGATGTATGAAGCAATCCACCAGCTCAGCCCTATAGACAAGGCGCTTATCTTTTTCTTTTTGGAAGATTTTCCCGGCAGGGAAATCGCCCGCCAGTTGGGGATCACTGAGGTGAATGCCCGTGTAAAAATGAACCGGGCAAAAACAAAACTGAAGGAGATCATAGAAAAGCAGAAGGGCAACAAGATTTAAAGCAAAACAAATGGAGTTAGAAAATTTTAAAGAACTTTGGGATAAAGACAACAGGCAGGATCTGCCTGAGATTTCTCTTGAGAAACAGCGTGAAATTCATTCGCCTATGCGGATGCTGAAGATTAATATGCAGACAGAATTCTGGCTGATGGTCGTCACCCTGCCTATGCTTTTAATGGGTTTTCCGTTTGCTTCCGGAGACACCAATATTGTAATTATATCGGCATTTGTCGTCGCACTCACACTTGCCTTCATTATTTATTTTTACTCGCGTTTTCTCAAGCTTTACAAAATGCTATGCAACAGCAGTATCAATACAAACTATGATTTATTTAACCTTAAAACACAACTTTTAATATCGAAAGAAATCTACATTTCCTATTACATTTCCTACATTCCGCTGGCCTTCCTGTTGTCTCTCATCAAGATCAGCTTTCACTTTGAAATGAAGTATAATCTTGCCATTTTCGGGATCAGTTTCCTTATTACGCTGATGCTGGTGTGGTTTATCATCAGATATTGGATTTATTATATGTATGGACGATATATAGAAGATGTTGTCCGTTTGGTGGACGAACTGAACGGCCTTGAAATAGAACCTAAGAAAACGCGTAAAAACTCATGGTTTGAACGTTCTCAAAGGTTTTTCATAAATAAGTTTGGACTTCAGGGGAACATTCTGAATACGGTGATATGGTTTGTTTCAGTGTATATTTTTATCATTATATTTCTGACACTGGTTCTTCTGATTTTCATTATCATCGGCGTGAAACTTGATTTTATTGATCTTCATATTCTTATGAAAGCGCTGGACAGGCTAAATTAATTTTCTCTGTACATCTTCCATCTTAAAACTTTCTGATACTTTAAAAATACAAATACAGTCCCGGTGAATTTTTTCTACCGGGACTTATTTTTTTTAATAGTAAATAAAAAATACAATTATTGAAAACGGGCAGTACCAAAGGGTTTACAAAACTTACTGAAAATTGAAAAAATATATTGTGGGGTTTTAATTAAAATTTTTCCCTAAATGGTGTAACATTTTTGCTTTTTTTCTACTAACTATTAGAAACATAAAATGTTAGTGTCCAATTCGGACTTTGACTGTTCAAATTTTTAACTGACTGTTCAATTTAAGATATAAGCCATTCATGAGTAGGTTTATAGATTAAAATTAATTCGTACAAAGACTTTGTTTTTCTAAAACATAGTTGGAGTAAAACTTAAAAAAACACACAATGGGGCCCTGCAGGAAATTTTCTGTTGGGTTTTTTGTTTGTGTAAAGTTCAGATAAAATTATTTTCGTTACTGAAACTATCTGATGTTCTGATAAGACCTTACGTTTTTAAAACACAAATTTCACAAATATTTTGCACGAATGACACTAATATATTGTGCAGAATAGTGAAGTATTAGGAAGCTTTGTATTTAAAAAAAATATTCAAAATTAAACCTTCATTCCAATATCAGCCCCTTTGATTTTTTGTAAAGATGAAGCTGATTTTTATAAAATAAATCAAGTCTTTAATATTTCCGAAAAATCCTATACTTACTGATTAATTTAAGCGATTTTTTCAATGAAATGTATAATGAAATAAAGTTAGTTTTGAAAAGTATGTAACAATTTGTTGTTTTTTCTACTAACTGTGAAATACCAAAAAAACAACGTAAAATGAAAAGAATAACTACTTTCGCCCATACACTGGCTTTTGCCATGGTGGTAGGTTTTGCTCCGGCAGCTTTAATGAATGCACAAAACAAAGGAAGAACTGAAATTTCAGTGAAAGAACTTCCAAGAATTTCCGGAACTTCTGTGATGGGGAATTTTAATGCCGATTTTAGCGGGGTGAATGTTTCATCAGACTTTTTAGTCAACCATTTAGGTGAATGGCTGGGAACGGGAAGCGATCATACCTACAGGCTTCTCAAAGAGAGTAAAGATGAATTGGGAATTAAGCATGCTGTGTACGATCATTATTATAAAGGAGTTAAAGTAATGGATGATATGATCTTGTTGCATGAAAAAAATGGAAAATTAGTATATGTAAACGGTGAGATCATTACTGATATTAATCTTTCCCCAAAACAGCAGCCTACCTTACAGAAAGTACGGTCAATCATTGCATCTGATCTTAAAGCCAGCGGTAAAATTACAATTTCAGCTATTGAAGAAGTCATCACAAAAGTGAATAACGGAAGAAAAGCTGTTATGTACCATTCTTCTAAAGTAGAAGCATTATCTATGAACCCTTTACAGGCCTATACGTATTATATAGACAATGCTTCAGGAGCAGTTGTAAAGAAAAATTCAAGAATTCATGATGCGGACACACCATCTACAAGTACTACTTATTACAAAGGAAACCAGCCGATTACTGTTGATTCATACAATGGACAGTTTCGCCTTAAAGACAATGCGAGAAATATCCATACGATGAATGGGACAACGCTGGATGTAGATACCATAAACGGTGGAATTATCAATGTTCAGGAATACATTAATCCTGTTGCAGAGTATACAGCTGTAGATACAAAACCAGCAGTGGAAGTTCATTGGGGAATGAAAAATGCCTACGATTATTATATGGCGAGACACAACAGAAACAGCTACGATGGAAATGGAGCTAAAATTGATAACTATTACAACTTCGATTTCGGAGGGCTTACAGGAGGTGCGAATGCAGCAGCGCTTGATACTCCTTTGTATGGGGGAATTGTATGTATGCTTTATGGGAATGGAAAAATTCTGGGTGGATTGCTCACCCTGATGAATCCTGTCGTGGGAATAGATGTTGCCGGACATGAATATTCCCATTTAATTATAGGGAGAAATGGCCTTGGCGGTTTGAATTATGAAGCTGAATCCGGTGCTATCAATGAATCTATTGCTGATATGTTTGGAACAGCGATAGAATTTTACTCCGGAACCACTGCCAACTGGACTATCGGAGAGGGAATTCCTACAGCATCATTTTTAAATCCATCTCCGAGTCCATACATGAGAAGTATGTCTGACCCGAATAATGTAAATCCCGGTCCTCAGCCGGATACCTATAACGGAACCTATTGGGCAAGTACAGCCAATCCTACGGTTGATAACGATCATGGAGGGGTGCATACCAATAGTGGGGTAGGAAATTACTGGTTCTATCTTCTTTCGCAGGGAGGTTCAGGAACCAATGATATCGGGAATGCGTTTAATGTAACCGGAATCACCATTGAGAAAGCCGAAAAAATCATTTACAGAGCTTTAACCAATTATATGACACCCAATACAACTTATATGGATGCTTATAATTTTACCAAGCAGGCTGTAACAGATCTTTATGGCACTTCCAGTAACGAGCAGCTGCAAAATGTAAAAGCATGGTATGCTGTTGGAATTGGAAATGGCGCATTACTGGCAACCAATGAAACGGGCAGACCTCAGGATGGATTTACAGTGTATCCAAATCCTGTAAAAGACGGCGTCTTTACCATAGAAAGTAATAAAAATAATACGTCTGCAGAGCTTTATGACAGCTCAGGAAGACTGATTAAAACAGTACAAAAACTGAACAAAGGAAGCAATAAAGTATATATCAATGATGTTCAGAAAGGTATTTATCTGTTGAAAATTGTTTCTGAAGGGAATGCTGTTCCCGCGAAAAAAATAATTGTAGAATAATTTTTTTTTGAATAGAATGACATCCGGTAGAAAATTTTCTGCCGGATTTTTTTATTTTTAAGAAATACATGTAACATTTTTTTACAATGATAACTAACTCTATAGAGCCCGAAAATATGAACTCATTAGAGCAGGAATTTTTAGACAGAATAGAAAAGCATAAAGGAATCATTTTTAAGATTTCCAAAATGTACATGTCCGAAAAAGACGACCGGGATGATCTTTTTCAGGAAATCACTTACCAGATATGGAAGGCTTATCCCAGCTTCAAGGGACAGAGCGAATTTTCTACCTGGCTTTACAGAATCGCCCTCAACACGTCTATTATTTTTCTGAAATCTGAGAAAAGAAGAAGTTTTATTTCTAATGAAGACTTTACAGGATACAAGGTCATTCAAGATGAATACGACTACGGAAAAGACGAAAAACTGGTTCATATGTATGAAGCGATCCGCCAGCTGAACTCCATCGATAAAGCGTTTATCTTTTATTATCTGGAAGACTTTTCAGGAAAAGAAATCGCAGAACAAATGGGAATCTCCGAAGGTAATGTCCGGGTAAGAATGAACCGCGCTAAAAATAAACTGAAAGATATCTTAAACTTAAATCAATCATAACTTTAAATCAATACCAATGAATATAGATGAATTAAAAAATGTGTGGAATGAAGAGGTTTCAGAAGAAACCCCTGAAATAAGTATTGAGCAGAGAAACAAGATCAGCCTTCCGCTGGAAAAAGTACGCAAGAATATGCGCATGGAATTCTGGTCCATCATTGCGATCTTTGTTTTTTCATTTATCGTATGTGCCTTTTGCCAGCCCTTTAAACTACAGTTTTACATTACGGTTCTTATCGCGTCAATGCTGCTGGTGACGATATTCTTTTTCAGTAAATTTTTCAGACTTTACAATGATATCAGCAATCCAATGCTCAAAACTTATGATTCTTTAAAGGATCTCGTAGCGCAGTTTAATCTCAATAAACAGTATTATCTTTCGTATTATCTGAGCTTTGTTCCTTTTATTGTTTGCGAAATGATCATCGTTATAGAATTTATTCCTTGGCCCGAACCGATCAGTGAAGTAAAAGCTGCTGTGATTCTGATCAGCTCAGTGACGGTAGGACTCTTTGCACTCTATTTGATGGGACAGTTCTGGTTCAACCGGTATTATGGAAGATATATCGTACATATTGAAGATTTGTTGAAGGAATTGAAGAAATGAGAATAGTTTCGGCGGGCTGAAAGCCCGCCGAAACTATTTATAAAACTATTGAAGTCCTTTTTCTTTGGCAATTTCATTTTCCACCCAATCCAGCTGCGGATCTTTTTTATCGATAATATCCTGCATACATTCAGTGATGGTAATATCAGGAACAACACCTTTTTTTGTATTCAGAAAATCAATGTTTGGCTGCACCAGCAGTAAGCCGATAGGAAGATTGATCTTTGAATGCGGCAGTTTCTGATAAGAATAGAATCCTGCTACCGTTCCGTCATTGGCACCACCGGTTTCTTCACCCACGAGAATTGCCCGCTTATCATATTTCAGTTTTGCCGTAATGATAGAAGAAGCTGAAAAACTTCCGCCGTTGATCAATACAAAAACCTTCCCCTGAAATGCATCCTTATTGGGTTTCGTAGGCTTGTCGGCTTTCATTTTATAATACACCTTTCCATCTTTTTTATAAGTACTGAAGGTCTGTGCAAAAACATAAGTAGGATAAGCCAGACTCTTAAAAGCATATTGGAAAGGGGTGCTTTTTCTGAAATAATTTGTTTTTAACGGAGTGATTCTGGAAGTAAGCTGTGAAGGCTTTATCAAAACATAGGGTTCCGGAGCCAGATAAGAATACAGGTTATTGATTTCATGCAAAGATCCTCCGTAATTGTTTCGGACATCGATAATAAGATACTTGGATCCTGCATTTTTTATTTTTGCAAATGTTTCTTTGTAAAATTTCTCGGAATAATCTCTTGAAAAACTCTTTACTTTAATATAGGCAGTCGTGCTGTCCTTATCCAGGAACTTAAAATTTCGGTTATAAGAATTACTGGAAGCTACATAATCATTAACTTTCTTTTCAGGCGTTCTTTTTTCCAGTTCCTTGTCTTTGTCCAGATCGTTTTTAGATTTGGATTCACGGTGCAGGGTATACGTTTGTTTTTCACCATTATACAACGTTTCTATAGAAGCCGTGTCTTTAAATCCGTGTTCTGCAGTATAAAAATTAAAAAAAACATCCTTCAGGAAATAAGATTGAAACGTAGTGTTGTAACCATCACTGCTGATCAGTTCGCGGTATTTTTTCACATAATCGGAAACAGGAACTTTATTAATCGAAAGGATTTCAGTTCCCGGTTTTATATGTTCAATCGAATCTTTATTCTGAATAATAAATAAACGATCATCTTTCACATAATATTCAAAACGGCTGAACATCCCTTTTTTATGCTCAAGGGATTTGATTTGTCTTTTCGTGAATTTTTTTCGGGGAATTCTCAGGGCAAGGTGACCTTCACGGATGTCAGCGATCACAGGCTGCAGTTTAAAATAAAACTGAAGCGGAGTTAAAGATTCGTCAATGGTTCCTTTAAGACTGTCAAATTTACGGTCAAGTTCCGGTTTAGAAATATACCAGTAAAGTTGGGGATGCATCTGCTGAAGCTTTAGGTAGGCGTAATCTACGTCTTCCTTAAGCTCGTCGGGACCAATACATGTAGCTCTTTGCTCATTGTGTCTTCTGATAGACGTACATGAAGAGAGTGCCGCTGCCAGCAGTATTATCGAATAATTTTTCAATCTGTTTTGAATTTTTTTTCAATCCGCTAAGTTAAAAAGTTTAAGATTATTACGATTCAAATAAGTAATAAATTATTCAGAAAGCTTTATAAATTAAGTTAAAAAATCGCCGAATTTTCCATGTGAGATCAAAAGTCAATACCTTTGAGGCTTATTTCGATGCAGATGCTATACCTGATTTTAACAGCCGTTCTTTTAGTGACAATTTATTTTTTCGTGATGAACCTGCCCGCTTTCGGAGCAGCACCCAAAGGCAAAAGACTGGAGCGGATAAAACAGTCAAAACTCTATAAAAACAAACAGTTCCGGAACATCAGTCATACACCTTCCATTACCGAAGGTTACAGTACGATGAAGGTTACATACGATTTTGTTTTAGGAAAAAAACATCCGCTTTTGAAGCCTTTGAAAAATATTCCTACCATTCATACAGATTTAAAAAGTATCGGAAAAGATCAGGATGTCTTTATCTGGCTGGGACATTCATCTTATTATCTGCAAACGGATGGCGTTTCTTTTTTGGTAGATCCTGTGCTAAGCCTTTACGGTTCACCGTTCAAATATTTTAACAAGGCATTTAAAGGTTCGGATCTTTTTAAACCGGAAGATATTCCTGATCTGGATTATCTGGTCATCACGCATGATCATTTTGACCATTTGGATTATCCCACAGTGAAATCAATTAAAAATAGAACCGGTAAGGCAATTATACCACTGGGAGCCGGTGCTCACCTTGAAAGATGGGGCTATGCTGAAGACAACCTCATTGAAGAGGAATGGGGAGCAGAAGTACTTTTAAAAAATAATCTGAAAATTACTTTTACACCGGCCAGACATTTTTCCGGGCGGAAAATAAAACAGAATAATACGCTGTGGACTTCCTATGTTCTGGAAACTCCAACTAAAAAAATATTTTTGGGTGGTGACAGCGGCTACGATTCCCACTTTAAAACGATAGGTGAACAATTCGGGCCTTTTGATTATGCCATCCTTGAAAACGGGCAGTATGACGAAGCATGGCGCTACATCCACGCGCTGCCTGAAGATGTGATCCAGGCAGCTGTTGATCTTAAAGCTCAGCATAGTATTCCCGTTCACTCTTCAAAATTTGCGTTAGCTCTTCACCCGTGGAATGAGCCGCTGCAGAAAGTAACAGGTCTAGGAAAAGAAAAAGGGCTCAGTATCCTCACCCCAATGATCGGGGAAATAGTGGATATGAAACGTACTCACCATCAGTTCAGCAACTGGTGGGAAGAATGATTCAGGCATGCCAGATATCTTTGTACCGGGCTGGATGATTTTCAAACTGCTGGCGGACAAAATCACATTCCGGATCTACCAGAAGGTCTTTTTCTTCAGAATACCGGACCAATTCATCCAGAAGCATTTTGGCATATCCGTGGCCTTCACGTTCTTCAATGATTTTTGTGTAATAAACGATCAGCAGTCTTCCGTCAATTTTTATCGACATATATCCTGCTTTTTCTCCGTCCAGTAACAGTTGTAGTTCATCCTGATAAGGAGATATTTCAAACTTTATATTTTCCATAATCATTAAAATTTGATTGTGTTAATAAATGATTGGCTTCATTGAATTGATAAAGCAATCTAATGGTCCCGCGACATTACAAACCTTACGGATGTATACTTCTCACTCTTAAAATTACAAATTAAAATAATACAAAACATGAGTTTCTGGGAAACTTAACGAAATTTTAGTAGAATGAAAGAGTCGGAGGGTTCGAGAGTTATAGAGTTTTTGAATGTGATGATGTATGGAATTTTTATCTGTTTATGAATCGTTTATTGCTTATTATCGAGTGTTTTAAATGTGTGTTTTAGATAAAAAACAAGGTCGTTTTTGTAATTTTTAACAAAGATTGTGAAGATGTATTACAGACTTGGCATTTTAATTGACTATGCTAAAACAGTTAACCAAAAAAGGTACTAAAGATGAAAAAAATAATGATAGCATTAATGCTTGCAGGGACTTTTGGCCTCAGCTATGCGCAGTCAGATTATTATAACGATTACAGAAGAAGTATTACAGATGTAAACTGGCAATCCGTAGCAGCAGATCTTCTGCTTTCTGTGGCACAGACCAACCAGCTGAATGCCTTAAATGACAGATACCGCGATTATGATTCCTGGAACAGGGCTTATGTAAGTCAGCCAGACCGCTGGAGAGAAGATCGGTATTATGAAATTGAAAGAATACTTGGAAGGGAAAAATACACCAAATTCAAAAAGAATTATTACAAAGGGCAGAACCCTGTAGCCGTTTATAACCGTAACAAAAATAATTACAAAAAGAGTAAGGCCAAAAAGAACAAAGCCTACAAAATGGAAAAGAAACACGACCATCATCACTAGACCAGGTATCAACTATATATTCAATTTTAGGTGGCCGGCAATTTTTGTCGGCCATCTTTTATTTTATCAATCATTAGGATCAGGAATGTTTTATTTGTTTGAATTTTATAACTTAGTGCTATGGAATCTAAAGAAACAATACAGGGATTTTATTTGCGGAATGCATCCGTGGAGAGGCTGGAAGCTGTCAGAACTCCCGGGATAGGGCATTTTAACGTATTTACACGTGAAAGCTGCTCACTGCTAACACCATACAGTAGGAGGGATTATTACAAAATATCACTTATTATCGGAAAAGGAAAGCTTCATTATGCAGATAAATGGATTTATGTAGACCGTCCGGCACTTTTGTTTTCAAACCCTGTAGTTCCCTACTCATGGGAAGCGGATGATGAGGACCAGACAGGATGGTTTTGTCTCTTTACCGACCAGTTTCTCCAGAACGGAATGCGTTTGGGAAATCTTCAGGATTCCCAGCTGTTTAAAATTGGCGGAACGCCTATGTTCTTTGTTGATGAAGAACAGCAGAAGACCATCTCAGACCTTTTTATCAAGATGATGACGGAGATCGAATCCGAATATATGCACAAATATGATATGCTCCGTGCATGCCTCCATCTGATGATTCATGAAACCATGAAAATGCATCCTGCTGAGAACTTTGAGCCCTACCAGAACGCATCCCAGCGTGTTGCTTCGTTATTTATGGAACTGCTGGAGAGACAGTTTCCCATCGACAGTCCTGAAGCATTTCTGAAATTGAAGACTCCCAATGATTATGCACAGAGTCTTTCTATTCACGTGAATTCGTTAAACCGTTCCGTGAAAGAAATGACTGGTAAGACCACCAGCCAGCAGATTGCTTCAAGGATTGTTCAGGAAGCTACCGCACTGCTGAAACACACAGATTGGAACATCTCCGAAATTGCTTACGGATTGGGATTTGAAGAGCCTGCTTATTTTACCAATTTCTTTAAAAAACAGACTGGAATGGCTCCCAATGCCATCAGAACCGAAGTTGTTTGAATTTTATAATTCTTGGTTTGAATTCTATAGAGTGCCGGACTTATTCTTGTTCTAATTTTGTCTTATCAATTTAAAATCACAACCCATTATGAAATTCAGAAAATTAGGAAACACAGGAGAGCAGTTATCTGCAGTAGGTTTAGGATGTATGGGAATGAGCTTTGCTTATGGCCCTGCAGATGAGCAGGAAAGCATCAGTACATTACACAAAGCTTTAGACTTTGGCGTAAATTTTTGGGATACGGCAGATATGTATGCTGCTGGAGAAAATGAAAAACTGATCTCAAAAGTTTTGGTTCCCAACCGCGACAAAATCTTTATCGCGACCAAATTCGGATTCAGATTTAAAGATGGAAAACCAAGCCACAGCGGGGCACCGGGAACTTATTTTGATGGTTCACCGGAATGGATCAGACAGGCGGTTGATTTAAGCCTTCAGAGACTTAAAATAGACACCATTGACCTGTATTATGCCCACAGAGTAGACCCGAATATTCCGGTAGAGGAAACTGTTGGAGCCATGGCAGAACTGGTGAAAGAAGGGAAAGTAAAATACCTTGGATTATCAGAAGCTTCTGCGGAATCGATCAGAAAGGCTAATAAAATTCATCCGATTACAGCTTTACAATCAGAATATTCTATCCTGACCAAAGATGTAGAAAATGATATATTGCCGACGATCAGAGAACTTGGAATCACATTGGTGCCTTATTCTCCATTGGCAAGAGGTCTTTTCGCGAATATCAATGAAGTACAGAATTTTGGTGACGAAGATTTCAGAAAAACGCTGCCACGTTACCAGGAAGAATACCTTGAGAATAATAAGAATCTGGCCAGAGAAATCAATGAATTTGCCGAATCTAAAGGCGTAAAAGGAACTCAGCTTGCCTTAGCATGGGTACTGAACCAGGGAGAAGATATTATTCCAATTCCGGGAACTAAGAGAATCAAATATCTGGAAGAAAATATTGCTGCGGTGAATATTGACCTTTCAAAATCTGATCTGGAAACGATCGATTCGCTTCTTAAAAAATATCCTAACGTCGGTGAAAGATATACCGAAGGTTCTATGAAATTAGTCAATAACTAAAATATAATATTTTCGGATTGTTGATGACTGTCAGCAATCCGGAATATTAATAATTACCTATTCAATCATGAACAGAAGAGAACTTTTAAGAAACGGATTCCTCGCTGGAGCATTAAGCTTTGTTCCTTTTTCTGATGTTTTTGCTGAAACGCAGACTGTTTTACCCAATTTGGAAGATGATCTTTCAGCATTTAAAAAAATTAAACTTGGAGAATTGGAGCTTTTTATTCTTACCGATGGATATATTCACGAGAAAAACGTTGATACCTTTTCACCACGGGCAGACGTTTCGGAATTAAAGAAACTCCTCAGAGATCATTTCCGTCCCGATGATTATATCGATATGGCGATGAATCTGATGCTTGTTAAAACAAAAAACAGACTGATTTTACTGGATGCCGGAATGGGGATCTTTGCCGATGAAAGAACCGGTTTCCTTTTGAAAAGTCTTCAGAAAGCAGGATTTTCACCCAAAGATATTACCGATGTTTTTATTTCCCACGCCCATCCGGATCACATTGGTGGAGTGGTGGATAAACAGAATAATCTGGTTTTCCCCAATGCAGACCTGTATATTTCAAAGATAGAGCATGATTTTTGGCTCCAGGCTTCTCTTAAAGATTTTAAAAACAGCTTTTTAAAAACAGAGCCGGAATTTCTTAACCAGATCATTCCGCCTATTCAGAATATCCTGAAAACAATTCGTCCAAAGCTAAAGTTTTATGATTTTAAAAAGCCTTTATTTGATCATTTCAGTTTTCAGCTGGCACCAGGACATACACCCGGACTTACCATCACGACGATTTCTTCCGGAAATGAAAAACTCATCTATATGGCAGATCTGATTCACTCTGACGTCATTCTTTTCCCACACCCTGAATGGGGATTTTCAGGAGATACCGATCTGGATATCGCTACCGAATCCCGTAAAAAACTACTTCAACAACTGGCTGAGACCAGAACCAAAGCATTTGCCTATCACCTTCCATGGCCGGGACTTGGCTTTACCAGGAAAAAAGATACAGCTTATGAATGGATTCCGGAGAGTTTTATGAATTAAAAATTAAGAGATTAGGGATTAGGAGCGAGGAACTAGAGGGTTTCTTAAGTGGTATTTGTCTAAAAATTCAATAGGGACAGGCTTTAGCCCGTCTTCATCAATAAAAGAGCCAATTGGCTTCAGCCAAAACATAAAATTCAACGTAATCATAATCTTAACTTTTTCCTTAACCTTAACCTTAAAATAAAAAAGCCCCTTTTTTAAGGGGCTTTTTATATTTATCAAAACTGGAAATTAGATTCCGTCAATGATTTCATTTAAAACAGTGCTTGGTCTCATCGCTGCATACGTTTTGTATGTGTCAGTTTTGTAGTAACCGTCAATGTTTTGCGGCTTACCCTGAGCACTTATTAATTCTGCGTTGATTACTTCTTCGCTTTCCTTCATTGCTTCAGCAATTGGGGCAAAATGAGCCGCTAATTCAGCATCTGCAGTCTGGTTAGCCAAAGCTTCTGCCCAGTACATTGCTAAATAGAAGTGAGAACCTCTGTTGTCAATCTGACCTACTTTTCTTGCAGGAGATTTATCAGTAGCTAAGAATTTTGCGTTAGCTTCATCCAAAGTATCTGCTAAAACCTGAGATTTAGTATTTCCCTGTGTCTGAGCCAAATGCTCTAAAGAAGCCTGAAGCGCTAAGAATTCACCCAGAGAATCCCATCTTAAATACCCTTCTTCCAGGAACTGCTCAACGTGTTTTGGAGCAGAACCTCCGGCACCTGTTTCGAATAAACCACCTCCGTTCATCAATGGAACGATAGAAAGCATTTTTGCAGAAGTACCCAGTTCAAGGATAGGGAAAAGGTCAGTTAAGTAATCTCTCAATACATTTCCTGAAACAGAGATGGTATCTTTTCCTTCTCTTGCTCTTTTAAGCGTTTCAGTCATCGCATCTTTTACATCAAGAATTCTGATGTCAAGACCTGTTGTATCGTGATCCTTAAGATATTTTTCTACCTTTTTAATGATTTCTCTGTCGTGTGCTCTTCCTTTGTCTAACCAGAAGATAGCCGGCGTATCAGAAAGTCTTGATCTGTTTACTGCTAATTTCACCCAGTCCTGGATAGGAGCATCTTTAGTCTGACACATTCTGAAGATATCACCTGCTTCTACTTTTTGAGAAAGAAGAACGTTTCCTGCTTCGTCCTGAACTTCAATAGTTCCTTCAGCAGAAGCCTGGAATGTTTTGTCGTGAGAACCGTATTCTTCAGCTTTTTGAGCCATTAAACCTACGTTTGGAACAGAACCCATCGTCGTAGGATCCAGTTTTCCATGAGCTTTCATATCATCAATTACCGACTGATAGAAACCTGCATAAGAACGGTCCGGAATGATACAAACGGTATCTTCCTCGTTTCCGTCTTTGTTCCACATTTTACCGCCACCTCTTACCAATGCAGCCATAGATGCATCAACGATGATGTCGGAAGGGACGTGGAAGTTGGTAATTCCTTTGTCAGAATTTACCATAGCCACTCTTGGTCCGTTAGCTAAAGCAGCTTCAATGTCAGCTTTGATATCAGCTTCCTGAGCGTTTCCTTTGATTTTTTCAAAAAGATCGGCAAGACCGTTATTTGGATTCACATCTAAAGACTTGAATGTCTCAGCGTATTTTGTGAATACCTCTTTAAAGAAAGTTTCTACGATAGCCCCGAAAATAATAGGGTCAGAGATTTTCATCATCGTAGCTTTAAGGTGAGCGGAAAGAAGGACGTTTTTGTTTTTAGTCTCATCGATAGCCTGTTGAACAAATGCTTTCAGTGAGTTTAAATTCATGACAGAAGAATCGATTACTTCTCCGGCCTGAAGACCTGCGAAATCTTTTAACAGCGTTTCAGCACCGTCATTTCCTTTGAATACAATTTTGAATTTGGCAGCGTTTTCTACAGTCGTTGAAGTTTCAGTTCCGTAGAAATCTCCACCTTCCATGTGAGCAACGTCTGTTTTGCTGTCAGAAGCCCAGTTACCCATTCTGTGAGGG
Source organism: Chryseobacterium sp. JM1 (assembly GCF_000737715.1). Classification (GTDB taxonomy): domain Bacteria; phylum Bacteroidota; class Bacteroidia; order Flavobacteriales; family Weeksellaceae; genus Chryseobacterium. The sequence continues at coordinate 228,395 of NZ_JPRN01000003.1, forward strand.
TTGGCTTTTGCATAGTTTTTAACCGCTTTTGGAGCACGTCTGTCAGAATTTCCTTCTCTTAACACAGGGTTTACAGCACTTCCTAAAACTTTGGCATATTTAGCTTTAATTGCTTTTTCTTCGTCATTTTTAGGCTCAGCAGGATAATTTGGAACTGCAAAACCTTTAGACTGTAATTCAGCGATAGCTTCATCCAACTGTGGAGCAGAAGCTGAAATATTCGGTAACTTGATAATGTTGGCATCAGGCTGGGTAGCCAATTGACCTAATTCAGCCAATGCATCACCGATCCTCTGCTCTTCTTTCAAAAATTCAGGAAAGTTCGCTAAGATTCTTCCGGCTAAAGAAATATCCGGAACTGCGATCTCAATATTTGCTGATTTTGTAAAAGCTTTCACAATCGGTAAAAATGAGTGTGTAGCCAGCATCGGAGCCTCATCCGTTAATGTGTAATAGATTTTTGATTTGTCTGACATTATACTGTTATTTATTATTTGACTTTTTAAGAATCACAAATTTACTAAATATGATTGTTTTATGAAGGTATTTTGCATAAAAAAAGAGGCCGGAGCCTCTTTAAATTTTTAGATCTGAACAATTGTATAGGTTCCTGTCCCGTTAAAATTGAGACTGAATTCAAGTTTATAGTTTTTAGGAGTAGAAGTAAGATTTGGAAAAGTGATGGCGGAACCTTCGATATCGAAAGATCCGTCATTTAAATTATCTCCTAAATCCTCAGGAATAGGACCTTCTGTTGCGAGTTGTATATAGAAAGATCCACCGTTGCTGGTTGTAACTCCATTAATAGTTACCGTAAACTTCCCTGTAGAAGTACTGTAGGCTACAGAAGTCGTAGGCGGTGTACCACCTATCGCAGTGAATTTGATTTTTGGAGTAAAATTGGCAAAATTAACTCTTATTCCTGCCATATAATTATCCACTAATACCTGGTAATATCCATTGGAAGAAACATTGTAATTGCTTCCGTTAGCAACGACTGCTCCCGAAGAATCTGAACCATAAGTTTGTGCACCGTTACTTGGTGAAGCTAAAAATTTTATCTGAGTATTTGCCTGTAAGTATTTATAACCAATTTTTGGAAGACCATTTCCTCTCAATAATTCAGCTGTAGAGTTATTGAAAGAATTGTACGATCCGTACATATATAGATTTGATGGTAAATTGTTAGATGAAGTAGAATTGGTCGGTAAATTTAATGTTCCTGCATCATTCACTCCCAAAGTATAAGAAGTTCCATTTGGAGACACAAGCGTAATACCTTGTCCTGCACCTGTCACAACTGTTTTGCTCACCTGTGCATAAGGAACACTCATCAGCTGATTAACCCCCACATTGGTATAGTTTGAACCTCCCTGAGGATCCATTTCCACTTTTACAAATTTAGTATTTGTTCCCCAGTTGATTCCTGAAAAATTTCCTGTAGAAGGGGTTCCCTGACCGATATTAAGATTAACCAATCCTTTTGCATTGGTCGTTTTGGTATGCGTTTCAGTATATAAAACATTTCCTGTAGCCGTATTTTCCAGAATACTTACTTTTAAAGAGATATTTCCGTTGGCAATAGGTGTTCCCGAAGCATTGAAAGCAATCGTCTGGTAGCTGAAAGCTTGCGGAATCTGTGCACTTACAAGTGTTGCAAGAAATAATCCTATAGTAGCGTAAAGTTTTTTCATGTTGATGAGTTTTTAAGGTTTTTTGATAATTTTAATAGGTTTTACATCAGGATTTTTAAAAGAGATCATATACATCCCGGAATTAAGACTGCGCAGATCAAGTTTCCCACTGTCCAGTTTTGCTTTCAAAACAAGTCTTCCTGCAGTATCATACACTTCAGCTTCCTCAATTTTTGAATGGGAAGTAAGTGTGATGTGAACAAAATCAGCAGTAGGATTGGGATAGATCTTAACGTTGTCTTTTTCAATTTCTTTAACGCCTAAAACCTGTAATACGGATTGGTAGAACATTCCCAGTGTTCCTGAATTTGCCTGGTCAGGATCTGCAGGAATGACATAAATTTCTCCTACAGAATGTATGAAACCGGTATCAGAGACTGCCCCGGAATTAATATTTCCGATCACAGACTGGGCGAAACCAAAGACCGGCACTCCAAAGAGCAGGAAAGTAATTTTTTTTCGCATGGTTATTATTTTTTTGGATTGCGAATATAATTAAAAATTTGACTATAAAAATCACAGCAGGTAGTTAAGTCTTTTTATTTTCACTTTAAGAATTATTTAACCTTTATTAGACCTCAGAAATTTTCTATTTTGAGTAAATTTGAAAAACTAAAAAAATAATTTTATGTCAAATATTACATTAAAAGGAAACGCAGTAAACACAATAGGAAATTTACCGTCAGTAGGAACTACTATTAAAGATTTTGCTTTGGTAGATTCAGGTTTAAATGTAAAAACACTTGAAAGCTTTGATGGTAAGAAAAAAGTGTTCAACATCTTCCCAAGTATTGACACGCCGACTTGTGCGTCTTCTGCAAGAAAATTTAATGAAGAAGCTTCAAGCCTTGATAATACAGTGGTAATCAATGTTTCTAAAGATTTACCTTTTGCATTGGGAAGATTCTGTGCTGCAGAAGGATTGAACAATGTAGAAACACTTTCAGATTTCAGAAGCAGCTTTGGTGATGATAATGAATTAACTATCGCAGATTCTCCATTGAAAGGACTTTTAAGCCGTGCTGTTATCGTAACGGATGCTGATAATAAAGTACTGTACACAGAGCAGGTATCTGAAATTGCAGATGAGCCTAATTACGAGGCAGCTCTTTCTGCTTTAAAATAAGATCTGAAAATAAAATTTTTATAAAAGCCTTGTAGAAATTTTATTTCGCAGGGCTTTTTTTGGCATTAATAATTTCTATACCGTTTTTATAATGATAAAAAGAATTGTCGCCAATATAAAAACTGACGATCTCTCCAAAGCAGATCTGTTTTATAATGAAATTCTGGGTCTTGATCTTCTGATGGATCATGGCTGGATCAAAACCTTTGGAAACCATGAAGAAGCCAGAGTTCAGGTGAGCTTTGCCACTCAGGGTGGAAATGATACGGAAGTTCCTTTACTTTCAATTGAGGTAGACAATGTAGATGAATTGTACAGCAAAGTAAAGCAGGCAGGCTTTGAAATTACCTATGGAATAACCAATGAAGACTGGGGAGTACGAAGATTCTATGTAAAAGATCCATTTGGAAATTTGATTAATATTCTTTCCCATCAGTAATAATTAATTTTGCAACAAGCAACAAGCAACAAGCAACAAGCAACAAGCAACAAGCAACAAGCCATGAAAGCAGAAAAAATCATTCCAGTTCTCAGAATTTTTGATTACAAAAAAATGATAGAGTTTTATATAGACTGGCTCGGTTTTGAGATCGTCTGGGAACATCATTTTGAGGAAAATACGCCTGTCTATATGGAAGTGAAAAAGGGAAATGTCATTCTCCATTTAAGCGAGCACCACGGAGACGGAACGCCTGGAAGCAGAGTTTTTATCTGGGGCGAAGGTGTTGCCGACTATCATAAAGAATTGATTGATAAAAAATACAAATACAACCGCCCCGGCCTTGAAAAAGCCTTTTATGGAGCGGTATCTTTTACTGTAGATGATCCATTCGGAAACAAAATTATATTTAATGAAGAATTTGATGAAGAAAAACACAAAGACCTTGAATTCTGTTCTATTCATTAATTGTTGTAATTAAAAAAGAACTTTGAAGCATTCAATTCAATAGGAACGGACTTTAATCCGTTCAATAAAAAACATTTGTCATAAGGCTTTAGTCAAAACCTATCTTTAGCCAATAAATGATTCAAATCATCAAAAAGTAAAACTTACTATACCTACCTTTACCTTTTAAAATACTATGAAACGTTCAGGAACCGCCGATCTGCCTTTACACTATGGAAAAGTACCGCCATGGCTGTATGAGCGTATGTCTGCACTCGGACTTTCTATCATTGAAGTGATCCTGATGGATTACGGCAAAGATGAGGTGTTGAGAAGACTCGCAGATCCTTTCTGGTTTCAGAGTTTTGGAGCGGTGATGGGAATGGACTGGCACTCTTCAGGAATTACGACTTCGGTCATGGGGGCTTTGAAACGTTCCATTAATCCGAATTCACAGTCGCTCGGGCTTTACATTTGTGGTGGAAAAGGGAAATTTTCAAGAGAAACCCCTTCGGAACTGATTCAGATTGCGGATAAAACCGGACTGAACGGGCATGAACTGGTAAGAGCCAGCAAACTTTCCGCAAAAGTGGATAATACAGCCATTCAGGATGGTTATCAACTCTATCTGCACAATTTTATACTGGCTGATAATGGCAGCTGGAGCGTAGTACAGCAGGGAATGCACGAATCGGATGGTACGGCGAGAAGATATCACTGGCATTCCGGCAACATCAAATCATTTATAGAAGAACCTCATACAGGAATCAATGGCGTTTCCAGAGGAAAAATTCTCAATCTTACTGATGCTGAAGCTTCGGGAAACAGGAAGGGAATTCTGGATATTTCCCATACCGATTCCATAGATGTCATGAAAGATTTTTCAAGGCTGATCCTTCCTGCGCATCACGATGTTCAGGCTTCTGATGTTGATTTAAAGCGTCTTGGAGCTCTTTTATACTTAACCCGTGAGCAGCAGCCCCAGAATTTCGAAGACCTTCTGATGCTGGAAGGAGTAGGGCCTAGAACGATGCAGTCGCTGGCATTGGTAAGTGAAGTGATTCACGGCGCTCCTTCAAGATTTGCTGATCCTGCGAGATTTTCATTTGCTCATGGCGGAAAAGACGGACATCCTTTCCCGGTTCCGACTAAAACCTATGATGAGAGCATCAGCATTCTCAGAAAAGGCATTGAAAAATCCAAACTCGGAAATTCCGATAAGCTGAATACTTTAAATAAGCTGCATCAAATCGTAGCAGCCACGGAAAAAGATTTTATCCCTGATTTCGACATCCAGCAGGTGATAGAAGAAGAAAGACAGAATTCATGGCGTTTTGGAGGAAAAACTGTTTTTGGAGATGCAGAGCCTCCTAAAAAACCTAAACCGATCCAGCTTTCTTTATTCTGATAGGAAGGATAAACTTTTCGCTGATTGTCGTGATGATTAAAAATCTGTTTAATTATTTAGAAAGAATAAAAACAATTAGTATTAACACAGTTAAATGGAGGTTTTCCTGTGTATTCTATTAATTTGTTTAATTTTTTTTATTCCGGATTCAATTAAAAATGATATTTTTAAAGCCTTAAAAAAGCACCAATTCAATGACCAGCAAAGCCTTAGAAATCTGTTATGATTTCCCGTTTTTTTTTCAGGAAGAGCTTGAAGAAATTTTTCAGGCCCACGAAAAAGTCTCATTCCAAAAAGGAGATATCATTCTTGAAGAAGGAAAAACAGCCAATGAATACTATATTCTTGAAAAAGGCCTCGCCCGTTCCTACGTTAACGACTTTAACGGAAATGAAGTAACCACGCACTTTTTTGCAGATAACGAGATCATTATTGAGGTGCTGTCACTTTTTCAGAGAATTCCATCTCAGGAAAATATTGCGTGCATCACAGACTGCGAATGCTGGCGGTTTGATTACGAAACCTTTCAGGAACTTTTTCACAAAATACCAAATCTCAGAGAATGGGGAAGATCATGGATGTCGAAGGAGCTTTTCGCCTATAAACAGCGTTCCGTGGAGATGTTCACCCTTTCTGCCACCAGACGTTATCTTAATCTTTTAGAACAGAAATCACAAGTGGTGCAGTTTGCTCCGCTTAAGCAGATCGCTTCGTATCTAGGCGTTACAGACACTTCTTTAAGCCGTATCCGCAAGGAAATTGTCTCTCATCCAAAGAAAAATTAAATCTTGTCCTATGGCAAGTTGATTTTCATGAAGGCTTGGTAATTTTGGTTTATAGTTTAACACCAAATAATTACAATTATGAAAGCCAATCAAATTTATGTCAACCTTCCGGTAAAAGATGTCCAAAAAACCAAAGCATTCTGGACTCAACTCGGATTCGAAATCAACGAACAGTTTTCAGATGACAAAGCGACGTGCGTTGTGATCAAAGAAGACAGCATCTACGTGATGTTTCTGACTGAAGAATATTTCATGACTTTTTCCGAAAGACCGGTTCCGAAAGGAGATACCACTCAGGTTCTTGTAGCCATTGGTCTGAACAGCCGTGAAGAAGTTGATCAGGTGGTGAATACCGCTTTGCAGAATGGAGCTTCACAACATGAAGAACCTCAGGATTACGGATGGATGTATCAGAATTCTTTCTGGGATCTGGACGGACACGGCTGGAATATCACATTTGCTGATATGTCTCAAATGCCCACTGAATTTTAAAAATCCTCTCCATCTGCAAAATCCGCAGAAAATAAAAATGTACCGCTATGGAAAACCAATCAAACGATATTGAAATCGTAAAAGTCCAGGTATTCAGCAATTACAAGGTGATTTTAATGAATATCGAAGGTATTACTCAGGAAGAATCGATGATTTTTCCCAATGGTGAAGCCAATTGTATGAACTGGATCTTAGGACATTTAATTTACATCAGAAATGCTTTTTTAAATGTTCTTGGGGAAGAATCGGTCTGGGATAATGAAAAATTTTCATGCTACAACAGAGGCGCGATTCCGCTTGAAAGAAAAGAAGAGCTGGTCACCTTTGAAGAGCTGAAATCGTATCTGCAGCAATCTCAGGATAAACTGGAAGCCAAACTCATCAGTATTGAACGTTTTGAACCTGAAACAATCAATGATATTGCCATTTTTTGTCTTCATGAGCTTTATCACAGCGGACAATTAGGCTATCTCAGAAGAATCCTCGGAAAACCCGGAGCGATAAAATAACACACCAAAATCCAAAACAAATAATCATGGAAAATTCCTTTTCAATCCTTCACAATCTGGAAGTAGACACAACCCTTGAAAATGTATATCAGATGGTTTCCGTTCCCGAATTTCTCAATGAATGGTGGACGCATTATTGTCAGGGCACTCCTGAACCCGATTCTGAATATACTTTCGAGTTTTCTGAGACAGACATCTTGAAGGGAAAAGTCTCAAAGTTCAATCCTCCTCATGAAATTGAATTTTTAATAACAGACGGTGATCAGGACTGGATAGGAACCAACGTGGGATTTGCTTTAAAAGAAATAGGAAAAGGAACCATGATCAGCTTCCACCATACCGGATGGAAGGATACCCATGAACATTTCCGTCAAAGTTCATTCTGCTGGGCAATCTATTTAAGGATTTTGAGAAAATTTGTAGAAGAGGGACTTCATGTTCCTTACTCAGAAAGATATCATTTTTAAAACAACTAAAAATCAAGAAAATGGACACACCACAATCAAAAAAAATGGAACTCATTATTCCTGCTTACCGGATGCATACCCAAAGCTTTCTTAATGTTTTGGACGGTATTTCGGAAGAAGACGGATTGAAAAGAATTGAAGGAAAAACCAACCATATTGTATGGATGGCAGGAAACTTTGTCAACATGCGCTACAGTCTGGGCTGGGTTTTAGGACTCAGGGATGAAGACCCATACAGTGATCTTTTCTTTCAGGGAAAAGCCTTGAATGAGAGTAATACATACCCGACTTTAGACGAATTGGAGAAAAATTTCCATGACATATCTCCTAAAATATTCCAAAAGCTGTTGGAGGTAACGGATGAAGAACTGGACGAAATTTTCGAGATGGGAATGAATATCCCTTTTATCCGAGAAACCAAACTCAATTTTGTAGGAATGTGCATTGGACGCGAGGATTATTTATGCGGACAGATTGGTCTGATGAGAAGAATCCTTGATTATCCGGGAATGACCTACGACATGGATGAAAGTATAAAATACTAATCAATGGAACCTAACGAAAAAGGCTATAAAAATGTTAACGGGATCCGTATGTACTATGAAATTTACGGTTCCGGAGAACCTTTGGTCCTGATTCATGGTGGAGGCTCATCCATTCTGTTTGATTTTAAAGAAGTGATCTTAAGGCTTCGAAACCAGTTTCAATTGATCGGAATTGATTTGCAAAACCACGGAATGACCGATCATCGCGATATTCCTGAAACTTTTGAACAGGATGCTCATGATATCGCTGCTCTTTTAAAGGAGCTTCATATTGAAAAAGCTTTTTTCTGGGGATTCAGCAACGGGGGGAATACGGTGATGCAGGTTGCCCATCTTTATCCTCATATTGTTGAAAAATTGATCATCGCTTCTGCATTTTATAAAAGAAACGGAATGATGGACGGCTTTTTCGAAAGCATGACAGAAGCCACACTGGAATCAATGCCGGAACCGCTTAAAATCAATTTTCTTAATCTGAATCCTGATTTTTCAAAGCTGGAAAACCTTTTCGATAAAGACAGTAAAAGGATGCAGACTTTTGAAGACTGGGATGAAAAGATTTTGACGTCCATTGATGCTCCCGCATTATTCATCAGCGGAGACCAAGACGTTATGAAACCTGAACATGTGGTGGAAATGTGGCGGCTGATCCCGGATTCTCAGCTGATGATCCTGCCGGCAACCCACGGTTCCTATATGATGGCTGATTTCGATGGAAAAACAGATGATCATTTAATAAACTTTACAGTAAGCGAGGTTGTGAAATTTTTAAACCATTAACCTTATTTAATAAAAGCATTCAAATCAGGAAAAAATCCTGCGCCTTTGCGATAATCCAACCCTACAAAATAAACATTAATTAATAATAACATTTAAAAACAAGAAATCATGGCTAAATTAAATCCATACCTAAATTTTGACGGGAAAGCAGAAGAAGCTTTCACATTTTACAAATCTGTTTTCGGAGGAGAATTCGTGGGTGAAATCCATAAAATGGGTAATGCTCCCGGAACTGAAAATTTATCTGAGGAAGAAAAAAACAGAGTGATGCACATAGCCCTTCCGATCGGGAGCGATCTTCTGATGGCTTCGGACATTGTTCCAAGCTTCGGGCAGACACTGAATGTGGGAAATAATAATTACGTATCCATTTTCCCGGAATCAAAAGATGAAGCAGACAGACTATTCAAAGGACTTTCTGACGGAGGAAATGTAGAAATGCCGATTGAAGACCAGTTTTGGGGAGATTATTTCGGAAGTTTTCAGGACAAATATGGGGTTCATTGGATGGTGAACTATAATGAAGAATATACAAAATAATCTTATATTTAACTAAATTTATAGGGGCAGTTCACCCGGACTGCCTTTTTATTTCAACATTAAAAAATAGACTTATGGATCCTATTAAGATTGATATCACAATTTTAGCCCCTGTAGAAAAGGTTTGGAATTATTTCAACGAACCGAAACACATTACGAAATGGAATTTTGCCCACGAAAGCTGGGAATGTCCAAGCGCAGAAAACGATTTGAGAGTGGGAGGAAAAATTAAAGCAAGAATGGAAGCGAAAGACAAAAGCTTCGGTTTTGATTTTGAAGGATTCTATGATGAGGTGATCCCGAATGCTGTGATAAAATATCATTTGGAAGATGGAAGAAAAGTAGAAGTCCTGTTTGATAAAATAGACGAAAATACCACAAAAGTGACTGAAATTTTCGATCCTGAAAAACAAAATTCTGTGGAAATGCAGAGAGAAGGCTGGTATGCTATTCTCAACAATTTTCACAAGTACGTTGAAAATCACTAAAACACGCATCTGCAGTCATGATCAATCTCTTAATAATGGCAAAATGTTTAAGCTCTATCTGCGCTGTCAATCATTTTGCTAAAAGTAATAATTTCCTGAACGGCGTTATTGCAGTACCGGCGAGAAGGTCTTTGGAAAGGGAGAAAATAGACTCTCTTGAGAAGCTTTCGGACTATTCTGAAAAAGAGATCATGCAGCTTCATGGTTTCGGAAAGAATGCCATGGAGAAACTTAAAAATCATATGAAGGAACATCAGATTTCTTTCAAAAACTAATAACTGTATTACCGGATACTTTCGTTATTGTGGGCTCTTTGAGTCTGCAGTGACTGATAAAACTATATATTTCAACCCTAAATTTAATACTATGAATAACGATATTTTCCCATGCCTCTGGTTTGATGAAGAATCCAAAGAGGCGGCAGAATTCTATTGTCAGGTGTTTGACGGAAAGATCACTGCAGATACTCCTGTGGTCATGAATATTGATCTGTTTGGGCAGAAACTCATGCTTCTGAACGGCGGACCTCATTTTAAAAAGAACCCATCCATTTCCTTTATGGTCATCTGCGAAACCGAAGATGAGGTTCAGAAATATTGGGACCAGCTGATGGAAGGCGGAGTGGCTCTTATGGCCCTGGATACCTATTCCTGGAGCAAAAAGTACGGTTGGGTACAGGACAAATATGGTGCTACATGGCAGGTGTTTTTAGCAGACAAACCGGAATCACAGAAAATAGTTCCGACCATGATGTTTATCCATGAGAATAATGGAAAAGCGATGCAAGCGATGGAATTTTACACCAAAACTTTCCCGAACTCAGGCATTGGAAACATCCTGAAATATGGAGACGGTGGGGAAGGACATCCAATATCCGAACCGGCTGAAAATATACAGCATGCTCAATTTATGATTGACGGCTACAGTTTCTTCTGTATGGACAATTCTTATGATCATCAGTTTGATTTCAATGAAGGAATTTCTATCGTCATCATGACCGATGACCAGCAGGAGACCGATCACCTTTGGAATACCCTTACTTCAGAAGGCGGAAGAGAAAGTATGTGCGGTTGGCTGAAAGACAAATACGGGCTGAGCTGGCAGATCGTTCCAAAAAGACTGATCGAACTGATGAATGATTCCGATCAGTTGAAAGCTCAAAAAGTAGTTCAGGCGATGATGAAAATGCAGAAAATCGTTGTAGAAGATCTGGAAGAAGCTTATCATTCTTAATGACAAAAGGGTTAAATGGTGAATTGAAAACTCGTCTTTTAGCCTTTTTACGATTTTAGGTTTTAGATTTCGGCTTGCTGTTTGATGGAATTAGAAAAAGATTTGCCTATGAAAACACAGAACAAGTCACAATCCAAATCAAAAGTTCCAAAAGACGGACTCTTTCCCGAGATCATCCGTAACGATTATCAGGGAAGCCGGAAGCTTAAAGGAAAAAAGGCAGTCATCTCAGGTGGAGACAGCGGAATAGGGCAGGCTGTAGCTGTTCATTTTGCAAGAGAAGGAGCAGATGTTGCAATCATTTACAAAGAAAGCGATGATGATGCTAAAGAAACAAAAAGACTGGTAGAGAAGGAGGGACAGCAATGTACCGTGATCAAAGGAGATCTTACAAAAAAAGCATTCAGGATAAAATGTGTAGAAAAGATAAAAGATAACTGGAAAAGTCTCGATATCCTGGTCAATAACGCCGGAATCCATACTTCAAAGAACAGTCTTGAAAAGATCACCGATGAGCAGATTCAGGAAACTTTTAATACCAATATCATTTCTATGATTTCTCTGACGAGAAATTTTCTTCCTCTGATGGGAGAAGGAGGCAGGATTATCTGTACGACGTCGGTCACGGCGTATCGGGGAAGTGAACATTTGATTGATTATGCTGCAACGAAAGGAGCTATTTTATCTTTTATCCGTTCGCTGTCAGCCAATCTTGCTGAAAAGAAAATATTGGTCAACGGAATTGCTCCCGGACCTATTTGGACCCCACTGGTAAAAGAAGCTTTCGATGATTTGTCAACATTTGGAAAAGATACACCCCTGAAACGGGCAGGACAACCTTCAGAAGTAGCTCCGGCCTATGTTTTTCTTGCCTCCAGAGATGCAGATTACATCACCGGAGAAGTGATTCATATCAATGGAGGAGATTTCGTAGGAGGCTAGAATGAGAAGTTAGAGATTAGAAGTTAGAAAATGGAAGTTATAACGACCAATAGTAGTATTTTTGACATCTAGCATCTAGCATCTAGCATCTAGCATCTAGCATCTAACATCTGGTATTTTGATTCCTGGCTATATCCCCAAAACTAATATCTAACCTCTAATATCTAACCTCTAAATAAAGAAGCAATGCAAAAAATATTTTTTGAAATCCAGATCGATGCACCCAATGAAAGAGTATGGGATGTACTTTGGAGTGATATCACCTACAGACAGTGGACAACAGCTTTCACGGAAGGTTCTTTTTATCAGGGAACATTTGAAGAAGGAAGCATCATGAAGTTTTTCGATCCCAACAATAACGGGATGTACAGCCGTGTTGAAAAAAATATCCCCCATAAAGAATTAAAGCTCCTGCACCTTGGCGAAATTTATGACGGTGTAGAAGCACCTCAGGATTGGGGTGAAGCTACGGAAGCTTATATTTTGGAAGAAACAGAAACGGGGACCATTTTGAAAATTGAAATTCAGACCCCTGAAGAGTTTAAATCATTTTTTGAAGAGAAATTCCCGGTCGCTTTAGGGATTGTGAAAAATCTTTCAGAAATTCAATTATAAACCACAGAATACAAAAATTACAAAAACTTAAAATATGGAAACCTTATCTTACGAAATTGTTATCAACGCCCCATTACAGAAGGTGTGGGACGTTCTCTGGACCCCGGAAACCTATACCGAATGGACTCAGTTTTTCGGTCCCGGATCTGTCATTAAATCCGACTGGAAAGTGGGTGGTAAAACGTATTTTGTGAACGCAGAAGGAGAAGGAATGGTCTCAACCATTGACAGCATTGATGAGCCGAATCAGGTCATTTTTAAACACCTAGGAATGGTAGACAAAGAAGGCAAAGAAGATACACAAAGCAAAGAAGTAATGGAATGGAGCGGTGCTTTCGAAAAATACATCCTTATTGATTTGGAAGGAAAAACCAAGCTTCATGCTGAAGTACAGGTCGATAAAGAATGGAAAGATCATCTGGATACGGGATTTATAAAAGGTCTTGACGTGGTAAAAAACCTTGCCGAGAATAAATAATCCGTACCTTGCTTTAACAGAAACTAACCTTATAGATTTCAAAAGTCTGTAAGGTTTTCTATTGATATCATGGAAAGATGCAGTATCTTTCTAATTACTTTTAATAAACAACAGTATGAAATTATTAAGCATCCTTTTCGGAACATTTCTTCTCGCTCTGGTGGCCACATTTGCCATTCAGGGAAAGCCTGATTTTTTATTCTCCGGGAATCTGGGGATGGCTGTATTCATCATATTCACAGGATTTTCTCACTTTAAATTTCAGAAAGGAATGGCGATGATGATTCCTGAATGGGTTCCAGGAAAAATGTTCTGGGTCTATTTCACGGGAGTTATTGAAATTGCTGCGGGAATAGGGTTGATGATTCCATCCATGCGGGAGCTGATGGCGATACTGCTGGTTATTTTTTATGTTTTGGTTTTCATCGCCAATATCAATTCTTCAAAGAAAAAAATCAATATTTTCAAGGCAGACTACACCGGTCCCGGTATGAATTATCTTTATAAAGAGCGAATTCCGATGCAGATTATTTTAATAGCCTGGACATGGTATTTCGGAATTTATTTAAATTAATGATTTGTGGTAAATAAATCATGCATTTTTATATTAATTCTTTATATTTTTCTATAAGCATGTTTTTTTTAGTGAATATATTGTGATTTTTGTAACATATTGAGATGGAGTACGTCATATTAAGTAAAGGATTTTATTGTTTTTAAAATCTATGATCTAATCTCAAAACATAAATCTATGAATCTAAATGCAAAAATTTTTGGTGCAGCTCAAATCGTACTTTCAGCAATGATGATGAATGCACAGACTTCAACGGCAAAACTGCTGGGCGACCCTACACTTCCTTCTTCCAAAGAGACTCTGGATAAATTAATTTCCTATGATAAAGGAAATTTCAAATACAAAGTAGAAGACTATTTCGCAAGACCCAATGCTTCGAGTTTCCAGATTTCACCGGATGGGCAATATCTTTCTTACAAAGAGAAAGACGCAGATAAAAAGAATCACGTCTATGTAAAAGAACTGAAAACCGGAAAAATTACAAAAGCTATTGTAGAAAAAGATGATCTTATCGGAAGCTACGGTTGGCTGGACAAAAAAAGAATGTTCTTTACCCAGGATAAAGGGGGAAATGAAAATACCCATTTGTATGCAGTGGATATTGATGGAAAAAATCTTAAGGATTTAACTCCTTTTGATGGTGTAACCCTCAATTATGCAAATATAATTAAGGACACTGAATTCGTAATTGTTGCCCTGAACAAAAATAACAAGCAGATCTTTGAACCTTATAAAATCAATTTCAATACCGGTGAAATGACTCAGCTTTATGAAAATAAAGATGTAAATAATCCTATTGACGGTTATATTTTTGACAAAAAAGGGAATATGCGTGGATACACCGTTCTGGAAAACGGACTGACTACAAAAACCTATTACAAAGATTCAGAAACAGGGAAATTTAATCTTATTAAATCAACAGACTGGAAAAACACGTTCAGTATTATAGGATTGAATGATAACTCTAAAAATAAGGATGAAGCTTATGTAGTCACTAATTTAGACAGTGATAAAGCCAGAATCGTACTGTATGATCTGAAGAAAAACACCATCATAAAAGAAGTGTATTCCAATCCTGTATATGATGTAAGTTCAATAAGCACAGCCCGCAAAAACAGAAATTACGAACTGGATTATATAAGCTATACCGGAGTTAAAAGTGAAACAATTCCTGTAAGTAAATTTTACAAAGAGGTCCACGATCAATTAAAAACTGAATTCAAAGAAAAAGAATTTTCCGTAGTTTCTTCTGATGATAACGAGGAGAAATTATTGGTTGTGGTTGGCAGTGACAGGCTTTACGGAACGTATTATGAATATGATACAAAATCTAAGCAACTGAAACTTCTGTACAACCTGATGCCTCAGCTGAAAGAAGAAGATATGGCTGAAATGAAGCCTATTGAATTCAAAAGCAGAGATGGCCTTACCATCCGCGGATATATCACCATGCCTAAAGATGCAGCTAATGGTAAGAAAGTTCCATTAATCGTTAATCCACACGGGGGTCCGCAGGGAGTCAGAGACGACTGGGGATTCAATCCTGAAGATCAGCTTTTTGCCAGCAGAGGATATGCCACGCTGCACGTGAATTTCAGAATTTCAGGTGGCTATGGAAAGGAATTTCAACAGTCAGGATACAAACAGATCGGACGTAAAGCAATGGATGACGTAGAAGATGGAGTAAAATATGTCATAGAACAAGGCTGGATTGATAAAAATAAAATTGCGATCTATGGAGGAAGCCACGGAGGATATGCAACCCTGATGGGACTTATTAAAACTCCAGATCTCTATGCTTGCGGTGTAGATTATGTGGGCGTTTCCAATATCTTCACATTCTTTGAATCTTTCCCTGAATACTGGAAGCCGTACAAAGAAATGGTAAAACAAATCTGGTATGACCTGGATAATCCTGAAGAAGCAAAAATCGCTAAAGAAGTTTCTCCGGTATTCCATATCGATAAGATTAAAAAACCTTTATTTGTAGTGCAGGGCGCTAATGATCCAAGAGTAAATATCAATGAATCAGATCAGATTGTAAAGGCGATGAGAGCAAAAGGAGTTGAAGTTTCCTACATGGTAAAATATGATGAAGGTCACGGATTCAGAAAAGAGCCAAGCAGAATAGAACTGTACAAATATATGTTGGGCTTCTTTGCCGAAAATTTCAACAAAAAATAATACAATATTTATAAGTATAGGAACGGGGAGTGTAATGCTTTCCGTTTCTTTTTATTTAGAGGTTAGAGATTAGAAGTTAGAAATTAGTTTTGAGAGATTAAGATTAAGATTTAGGTTGAGATTTAGGTTGAGGTTGAGGTTGAGGTTGAGGTTGAGGGGTGGTTAAGTTAAGATGATTTGGCATATAAATAATTAAAAGTCATATTCATAAACTTGCAACACTAACTCTGTATCATATTTTAATATCTTACTCTAAAACTCTAAAACTCTAAAACTCTAAAACTCTAAAACTCTAAAACTCTAAAACTCTAAAACTCTAAAACTCTAAAACTCTAAAACTCTAAAACTCTAAAACTCTAAAACTCTAAAACTCTAAAACTCTAAAGCCCTCAAACTCACAAACCCGCTCTACAAAAGAAAACTCCAACAGTCAATAATTTTTTTTAAATTTATTAAAGTAAAACCAAAAGGCAGATCGTCATAGCAATATGGAGGTTGTCGAAGAAATAACAATGCCACAGGAGGAGAAAGCAAGTATCATCTCACAAACCGTTTCAAAGTACGGAGGAAAGCTGATGTCTTATATTCGTCCGAAAGTGAAAAACACTGAAGATGCGGAAGATATTCTGCAGGAAGTGTGGTTCCAGTTCAGCAGTCTGACCAATCTTTCGGAGATTGTGAATGTCGGAGGCTGGCTGTACAGAGTGACTGCGAATAAAATCACAGACCGTTACCGCAAAAAGAAAACCGAAAATCTTGAAGATTTCGTGTATGAAGACGAAGATGGAAGTTTTTCTATCAAGGATATCTTATTGCTGGACGAGAGTGCCGGACCTGAAATCAAAATGTTTCAGGACGAGATATGGAAAAAGCTGTTTGAGGCTTTGGACGAACTTCCCGAGAAACAAAGGTTAGTGTACGTAGAAAACGAACTGAACGACAAAACCCTGCAGCAGATCGCTGACGAACAGGGAGAAAATATCAAAACCATTATCAGTAGAAAAAATTATGCTGTGAAGCATTTAAGAAACAGACTGAGAAGATTATACGAAGATTTAAATAGTTAGTAAAGAAGAAATTATGAATTATAAACACAAAAAAGGCTGGATTTTTTTATTCTTATGTCCGCCGCTGATCTTACTGGCCGTTACATTCATTGTAATGTCGCTTTGGAACTGTCTGCTTCCTGAGATCCTGGGTGTAAAATCCATTACATTCTGGCAGGCGATGGGAATACTGGTCTTAAGTAAAATTCTTTTTGGAGGTTTCCATTTCGGAAAAGGAATGAGAGATTTCAAAGAAAGAAAGATGAGACAGAGAATGGCTGAACTGTCCCCTGAAGAAAGAGAGAAATTCAAGGAAGTTTGGAGAGATAAATGTTCAGGAGGATTCTTCAACAAAAACAACGGATAATTTAAAAATTTTAGGAAGTAGTAAAGTAAAATTGAAATTCATCCGTCTATATAAAAAACAAGAAGTAGTAAAATTTAAAATTTTGAAAAAATGAAAAATTCAGCATTAAAAGGAGCTCTTGGAGCATTAGCTGTAGTGGGCATCGCATTGGCTGCCAAAAAAATAGCACAGAGAAAAAGATTCATGAAAGGTATTTTTAACGAATACGGAATCAAAGAAAGATCACCTTTCGGTTTTGCAGACAGAATCAGAGAAATGGATGATGAGCAGTACCAGGAACTGAAAGGGAAATTCAAAAAAGAATTCTCTTCAAGATGTTGCATAAAAGACAGTAAGGATAATACTGTAGAAGCATAAGAAGTCAATAACTAAATTGAAATTGTTTAGTTCCGGCGCGGGAAGCAAAGCTTCCCGCGCCGGAATTTTTTTATAGAAAAGGTGGCTTCGGGTATCTCAGCCACCAGAAAAAGCAGGAAAGATCATAACTGCAAAATAAATATCTGAATTATTCACCACAACAACAGCGTGTCCATTGGTGAAAACATTCGTGTCATTAATGCTTAAAAAAGCATGAGTATTTTACTGAAATATTCTCACAAAGAATAAACCCGAAAAAAAAATAATTTCTTATTTTTGCCTAGCTCAATGAAAGATTACTACTATTTTCTCGGGATTTCTCCTGATGCTTCAGAAGAAGACATCAAGAAAGCCTATAGAAAGTTATCTTTAAAATATCATCCCGATAAAAATGACAACGATGATTTCTTTGCCGGGCGTTTCCGCGAAATTCAGGAAGCTTATGAAATATTGAGTGATTCCGGAAGCAGACGTACGTACGACCAGAATTTAGAGAACCATCAGAAAAGTTTCAGATATAATATTCCGCCAAGTATTAAAACGTTTACGGCGAATAAAATTCATGCAAAAAAAGGGGAGGAGATCATCATCAACTGGCAGACGAGCAATGCTGATGTGGTGAAAGTATTGCCTTTCGGTCTGGAAAAGCCTTTCGGAGAAAGAATCTTTAAGATTACAGAATTTAAGGACGGGAAATTTCAGATTTTACTTCATGCAACCAATTCGCTGCTGCACAAAACGGCAGTACAGGGAATCACCATTACGGAAGTCTTTGAGAATGACGGCGATCAGTTTAAAAGCAGCGTAGAGGAAATGTTTAAGCCTCAGCCCAGAACACGGATCAATAAATCAGGCCAGCCAAAGATCATGATGCTGATCTGGGGAATTATTATTCTGGCGTTGGCGGTATATTTTTTAGTCAGGAATTTCGGCTAGTCTAAGCCATCTTCTTTCTTCCCGGACATTTTTTACATCTCTTTCCTTTCTTGAACTTTTTGCAGCAGGATTTCTTTTCACAATACATATCTTCATTATTAAATGCAAATACAGGAGCTAAAGGCGGTACTTTAAATGGGACAATCATATTCATGTTGCAAATATATTAATTTAGAATAAATATAATTAATAAATTTTTTATAAATATTAAATATCCCGATGAGCAGGCCTTTAGCGATGTATGATAATTTATTGATTAAAATGATAATGACGTAGATAGTTGAACCCTAAAGGCTTCCGCATCACCGTTTCCGAATTTTTTTATTTTACCGTAATTAGCCTCAGCACCCAGTCTTAAGTTTTTATAAGGCTGATAAATCAGATTTACCGCGGCATTCTGAAAGCGTTTTATTTTGGTTTGACTGATCATAGGGTTGTTACCGATTTCAGAAAAGCTGTAATATACCACTGAACTCCATTTGGGAGACCACCAGTGTTCATAAATGCCCAGAATATTAAACAGGCTCAAAGTTTCCGGGTTTTCGCTCTCTGAATTGAGAACAGCATCATATCCTTCGCCTCTTAGAATTTGACTGCCGCTGGAATATCCCTTACCATATGAAGTCTGAAATCTCAGATTGTTCGCATTGCCTATACTCTTTCTGGATGAGAATACTCCTCCAAACCCCATTCGGGTATTGGTTTTATCATTTTTTTTATAATTAATAGGGGATAGGATACCTCCGATTTTAATATAATTTTTAACGTTTCCATACCGGTATGAGGCGGTTACAATAGGCATGAAGTTTCTTTTTTTCCATCCGGTTTGGATGTCCGGAATTGAAACACTTATTGCGTCCGGATCCTCCATTGATAAAGATAGATTTTCTTTTTCAGACAATTTCTCAGAATACCGGATCTGAAAAGTACGGGAAAGCATCATGCCGTTAGGACCGGCAAAGTCAAATATATTTGGAAAAATATCTACATCTGAAAAATTACTCCATGTCTGGCCAATGAGAAACTTCTTCCATTGTATATATCCCTGTCTGAATCTTGGGGATGTAGTCCCGTTGGGTCCCAGAAAATCGATTTCGATATAAGCTGAAAGATCTGAATCACCGGCACGGTCAGACTGTTTGAGTCCTAAGCCAATCTGTGACTGTTTTAAACTGAAGTGAGAACCCATTAGATCCTGTTGAGGAACTGTTATAGAAGGAGATACAAAGCCTTCCTTAAACTGTATTTCCTGGAAATCAAGCATGACATCAGCCTGAATGAATCCTTTTAAATAGGCGTTCCATTTTCTTTCTGAAGCATCAGGTTCAGAAGAGAAGAGGAGGGTTTGTGATTGAATTTTTGAATGAAAGAAAAAGGCAATAATGAATGCCGGTATTAACCTGTTCTGTTTCTTTTTTGTCATTAATGTGTTTTTAAGTTTGTTTTTTATGTCTGAATGATCCTATTTTTTTAAGTTTTATGGTTAGTACTAATTTTAGTTTTGAGGGATTTTTTGTTCAATTGCGACCAAATGTACAAAATGGTATTATGAAGTCATAAGTTCATAATTTTAGGTATTTGTTCAGTATATAGCGGATAAAAGGAGAATGTTTGAGGAGGGAATATTAAATATTTCTATGAGAGTTTTTTTTTCAGGGAATAAATTTCATATAATGGTGAAATACCTAATTATATTTTTTTAACATTCGAAAAAGTTTTCATCTGAAATTTTAAGAATTTTTAGGAAAAACAACTGATATTTTCACAGTTGTACAATCGTTTAAAAAAACGTAATTTTACGAATCTTTTTTACAAACAAAATCTAATAAATAAAAATGAATACAGAACAGTTTGTGAGCCGTCACATTTCCCTTAATGAAGCCGATAAACAGGCAATGCTGGAAAGATTGGGCGTTTCAAGTATTGAAGAACTAATTTCTCAAACCATTCCTTCTTCTATCCGTTTAGAGAAAGACCTTGAGATCTCTGCACCGCTTTCAGAATACGAGATGCTGAACCATTCGAAAGATCTGGCATCGAAGAATACTGATTATACGAGCTACATTGGTTTTGGATACCACAATACACTTTTGCCATCAGCTATTCAGAGAAATATCTTTGAAAACCCAAGCTGGTATACGGCGTATACTCCTTATCAGGCTGAAATTGCACAGGGAAGGCTGGAAGCTCTTCTTAATTTCCAGACAGTAGTGTGCGATCTTACAGGTTTCGGACTGGCTAATGCTTCTCTTTTGGATGAATCTACAGCAGCAGCAGAAGCTATGCATATGTTCTTCAACAACAGAACGAAGGACCAGAAGAAAGCCAATGCCAACAAATTCTTCGTTTCCGATCTTGTTTTACCTCAAACAGTTGCCGTTTTAAAAACGAAAGCTGAAGGTTTGGAAATCGAAATCGTGGAAGGTGACCACAAAACTCACGAGTTAGATGGAAGCTATTACGGTGTTTTACTACAGTATCCAGGGAAAAACGGTATCGTTTTAGACTATACTGAAGATATCGTAAACTATAAAAAATTAGATTTACAGGTCGTTGTAGCTTGTGATCCGATGGCTTTGGTTAAATTGAAATCTCCTGCTTCTATGGGTGCTGACTGTGCCGTTGGAACTTCCCAGAGATTTGGTATTCCATTAGGTTACGGAGGACCTCACGCTGCATTTTTCTCTTGTAAAGAAGATTACAAAAGAGACATTCCGGGAAGAATCATCGGGGTTTCTCAGGATATGTACGGAAAACGTGCATTGAGAATGGCACTTCAGACCAGAGAGCAGCACATTAAAAGAGAGAGAGCGACTTCCAATATCTGTACAGCACAGGTGCTTCTTGCGGTAATGGCAGGAATGTATGCCGTTTATCACGGTCCAAAAGGATTAAACTATATCGCTGATCAGATCCACTTTAAAGCCAATGCTTTGAAAAACGGTCTTAAAGCATTAGGATATCAGACAGTTGAAGAGCCAATCTTCGATACTGTAAAAATCACGATGAGTGAGGATGAGAAAGGAAGATTGATGAGAATGATGCTTGATCACAAACTTAACCTGAACTATTTTACAGAAGGGGTGGTAAGTATTGCGATCAACGAAAGTACAACATTGGAGAAATTAAACTATCTGATGGCTTCTTTCGCTCAGTTCAAAGACAAGCAGACCTTCAAATTAGAAATAAAAGAAGGATACAGCATTCCTGAGGAGAATTTAAGAAAAGACGAAATTCTTACGGAACAGGTATTCAACAAATACCATACTGAAACGGAATTGATGCGTTACATCAAACGTTTGGAAAGAAAAGATTTATCATTAACACATTCAATGATTTCTCTTGGTTCTTGTACCATGAAACTGAACGCTGCTACTCAAATGTTGCCCCTTTCTTGGGATAACTGGGGAGCTGTTCACCCATTTGTACCGGTGGATCAGGCTGGAGGTTATCAGGAAATGATCAGAGAATTGGAGAAAGATTTAGCTGAAATCACTGGTTTCGCAGGAACTTCTCTTCAGCCAAACTCTGGAGCTCAGGGTGAATATGCAGGATTAATGGTGATCAGAGAATATCACATTTCAAGAGGTGAAGGCCACAGAAATGTAGTATTGATCCCTCAGTCTGCACACGGAACCAACCCGGCTTCTGCAGCGATGGCAGGAATGAAGATTGTTGTCGTTAAAAACCTTGAAAGCGGAGAAATTGATTTCGAAGACTTGAAAGCTAAAACAGAGCAGAATTCTGAGAATTTATCTTGTGTAATGATCACATATCCGTCTACTTACGGATTCTTCGATGCCAACATTAAAGAAATTACAAGCTTAATCCACGAGCACGGTGGACAGGTATATATGGACGGTGCCAACATGAATGCTCAGGTAGGATTCACAAGTCCAGGAAACATCGGAGCAGATGTTTGTCACCTGAACTTACACAAAACTTTCGCGATTCCTCACGGAGGTGGAGGTCCTGGAGTAGGTCCAATTTGTGTGGCTAAGCACTTAGTACCTTTCCTTCCTTCCAATGCCAATATCAGAATCGGTTCTAAAGAAGCGATCGAAGGTATTTCTGCAGCACCTTACGGTTCTGGTCTGATCCTTAATATTTCTTATTCTTACATCAAAATGTTAGGAACAGAGGGATTGAAAAAGGCTACAGGTCATGCCATCATGAATGCGAATTATCTTAAAGAAATTTTAGCAGAGCATTTCCCGATCCTTTACTCAAACGAGAGTGGAAGAGTAGCTCACGAGTGTATTGTAGACTTCCGTCAGTTCAAAACTTTAGGAATTGAAGTGGCTGATGTAGCGAAAAGACTAATGGATTATGGATTCCATGCTCCAACCGTTTCTTTCCCTGTAGCAGGAACATTGATGATTGAGCCTACAGAATCTGAAAGCAAGTCTGAAATTGACCGTTTTGCAGAAGCGTTAATCTCTATCAAAAAAGAAATCGATGAGATTGCTAACGGAGAAGCAGATCAGGCGAACAACGTTCTTAAAAACGCTCCACACACTGAGCAGCTGGTAATCTCAGATTCTTGGGATAAACCATACAGCAGAGAAAAGGCAGCTTATCCGCTAGACTGGGTAAGAGACCACAAATTCTTCGCTTCCGTATCCAGAGTTGATGAAGCTTATGGAGACAGAAACTTAGTATGTACTTGTGAGCCGATTGAAGCTTATATGTAATCATTGACTATAAATATAAGACACCCGTTTAGATTCTAAACGGGTGTTTTTCTTTTGTTATTTTATCTCTCTTACCTTCTTCGATAGCTGTAAGCCACAAGAAGTGCAACAGCCATGGCACCAAAAGTGACCATTGAAACTGTTTTAATGGATAACTCACTGTCTTTTGCTGATGATGTATTTTGAGATTTCTCACATGAAGACAAGAATACTGCTGTCAAGAATAGACAGCCCAAGAGTAATTTTTTAATCATAAATGTATTTGTTTGGTTATTAGGTTTTTATGAGCAAAAAATATGCCGAGTGTGCTGTTTGATTAAGATTTCTGTATGCAATAAATAGGAAGTCAATTGGTATTCTTCTCTGATATTAGTTTTATCAAATAAGATTAATAAAAAAACCGTAAAATATGTTACTTTACGATTATTTTCTGTCGAACAGTTTGGAAGTTTTGCGAACGGAAAATTTTATAGATAACAAATCCCTTTCAGTAATGAGAGAGATTTTTGTTTTTAGATATAAATCGAAATTTATACGCCTAGTCGTCATTGTGACAGAAACAATTTATTTTTTAAATTTAGATAAAATTATATTAAAATAAATAATCTGACTCTTGGAAAGCAGATTATTTGATTAATGTAGAAATGATATTAGGTGTTGTTATTTTTTTATATATTTTTTTAATAATGCTTCTTCCAATAATTTATCATATTTTTTAAGAGTTGTCACTTCGTTAACAATCAATAAACCACTTCTTTTTTCTGTTTTATGTACACTATCAAGCTCGAATAAATTAATGTAATTCCTTCCCTTTCTAGAATATGGTTTTGATTTAATAAGTATTTGACCATTTTTTGTTACAAAACTAATATGTCTTTCAATGTTATCAAAATAAGGATGAACAATGTTGAAAGTACATTTTGAATATAATGTATTTAATTTACTTATAGTATTTTGTTCTTTTTTTAAATCATAATTGCAATGATGGCAAGCTAAAGCTAAGTTTGTAGGCTCAAACATAAATTGAGGATATGATTTATGACCTTTTGGAGCAATATGTTCTCTCTCTAAAGGACCACAATGGTTTTTATGAAGACCACAATAGATACAGTAATGTCCCTGTATTGTTTCTAATTTAGTTTTAATTTTAGTAATGACATAATCACGGTCCTTTCTCATTACTTTACTTGTAGCTTTTATCTTACCTTCAAATTCACCCCCAGTTAGTGGAAAAAGGCCATTGATTATTTTTTGTTCTTTCTTAAAATATTTAAATTGCTTTCCTTGAAGACTTTGAAAAAAGAAAGGCTTATCCTTTTTTGCTTTTAACATAAATTTTTGCTTCTTTTATTATTTCATGTAATGGATCTCCTGTTGTAAAATCAAACTCTTCTATTTTATCGATGTATTCATTGATTCTATTATAATCTTTAGATCTGTTTGAGATTAAAGATAGCAGCGTCTTTAAATCATATTCGAAAAAATGATTTCGAGTAGTTGCAACACCAAAAACTTCATAAAGTATTGCTTCAGGTGACCAACCAAATGGTGTATATTCTTTCAGTTCAACTGAAAATTTGTTGTGGGTACTATTTAAAACTAATAATGAACTAAAACTTTCTTTTAAATCAGATAAAATAAAGTGAGAATGCGTTGCTATTAATACATGGCAACCAGTATAACCACTCAAAAATTTTTTTAATAATTCTATATATTTTAATTGCCATGAAGGATGTAAACTAATTTCCGGTTCATCAATAAAGATTATTGAATTTGATTTTAATTCAGGTATAGCTCTTATAAAAGTCATTAATAATCCTATTTCTCCTGTACTTGAATCTTGAATATCAAATTGGTTGTCACCTTTTTGTAGAAAGATTGAATCATAGGTTAATAAATTTAACCTTCTTAATAAAGAAATAAATCTAAACTCACTAAGAAATTTTTGATTTGAATTATCGGAATCTTTTAAATTAATTTGAAAGTAGAAAGCAGGTTTCTGACTTTTATTTTCTTCAAAAATATTTTTGTTTTGCTTTAGAAATTGTACAAAATTCGCTATAAATTCTTTATCATTTGAGTATTTCTCTAAAATCTTTGATTGTTGTCTGTAAAAACCTTTATTTGAAATATCCTTAAGGTATAATTGTAATGATTCGGAGGTTGTTGAGTTACTTAAAAATTCTGAATATCTATGACTTGGATTATAGGTTTTTCTTAAGCTTATTCTAATAATTGGTTCTATTTTTAAAAAATTGAATAATTGTTTGGCTTTTTTTACAAAATGAATATCATCTAAATTTTCATTAAATACATCCATTAAATCATTAATAATAGCTCTCTTGTGGCTATTTATCCCCTGATTTCTAACTCCTATATATGAGTATTGAGTATCTGATTTAACATTATGTGGGAATTTATCAAAAATGCTATTAGAAATAGAAATAAGATTAAGATTATCAATATTTTCAGGTAAAGTCGTTTCAGAACTCAAAAGATAATTAATCTTATTATTATATAAGTATTCTATTTTAAATTTTTCTTGAATATTTTTGATCCTTGGATTCAGTTTCTGTCTGAAAATATTTAAAATATTGACTAGGAATCTACTTTTACCCGAAGCATTATTTCCAATTATAACTGTAAAAAAATTATTTTCTATATTAATAATTGTTTCCTTGCTAACTGGAAAAAAGTATTCTCCAATTTTTGCACTAATTATTCTAAATCCTTTTGGCATGATAAGTTATTAAAAATTTTCCTCAGTGAATTATTATATATTTGTTTATGACACAAAGCCATGGTATTGTACTAATTCATAAAATATTTTGCTAAAAATAAATAAAATATCCAATAAAAACCAATAGTTAATTCAATCTATGATGATATAAGTAGGTGTTTTAAAATTGAATTTAATTTTTATTTTAAAGTATCCCACCAACATGACAATAAAACATCAAATTTCCTTACGGAAAACCATAATCACAAACTAAAAACCCTTCTCAAAAAGAAAAGGGTTCATTATTTTGTACAGGAAAATATTTCTAGTTCCCGTTCAGTACACCATTTACATAATCCGTCCACTCATACACCGGAATGCTTCTGTCCAGATAAAAATCAGGCTGTAATCCTTTTGCATCAATCGTAAAATCGGGAATACGCATACTTCTTGAAAGCGAATAGCCTAATTCAAATTCCTTACACGGCGAAGGAACATAATACATATTGGAAACGTCTAAAACACCATAAGTAGTGGTTCCGAATAGCTTCACTTTCTTACTTTGTTTGGCGGCAAGCAAAAACTGTTCGTCGGTACTTCCATTTCGCTGATTAATGATAATTCCTACATTCTTGGGATAAGGATAAATGGTATCGAACTTAGTAATACTCACTATACCTTCATTGAGATTGACAAATTTACCCTGCTGTTTTTCTAAGGTGTTAAATGCAGATTGAGCCCATTTTTTATTCTCCTCACTGAATCCGTATTCCGGCTTATTGATAAAGTCCAGCATTCTTTGGTTGTTCAGTTGGGTAGAAAGATATTCTACACCTACGGTTCTGATTGGGTTGGTGTAAATCAAAGGCAGAATATTGCTGTAACTGGCATCACTTCCTCCGGTTCCGTTTCTGATGTCAATGATCAGGTTTTCAGTGGAGGTGATTTTATCTTTGTTGGCTGCAATGACACTGTCAATCTTTTGTTTTTGAGAAGCCTGGAAAGATGGAATTCTTAAATACAGCGTTTTTTCATTTAATTTTTCTACATAAGGTTGATTAGCGCCTATCGATTTAAAGTACTGCGTATATTTTGGATCATCTTCAATCTTAGGATACACTCTGGAAAGGCTGAAATCTCCGATCTGTAAATGATTCTTTCCGGTTAATGTAATCTCTTTAGATTCCGCCGCAGAACGGTCACGCATATAAAAAACAGAGCTTGCTGGTTTGCCTTCCGAAATGTTAAGCTTCATTTTTACCTGGCCTTTGGTCCAGTTTTCCGCTCCTGATTCTATGATAAATCCTACATACTGATTTCCTACTTTTTTAATTCCAATGGTGTACGGGTCGGTTACCCAGATTCCTTCGTAATCAGAGGTTTTCTTTTTATCCAGGTACTTCTTGAAATCCTGAGTGTCTACCGGTAAGGTTTCCCATTTGACAGCCGGGCTTTCCTGTTTTATAGTATTAGCGGTCTTTGGTGTTTCCTTGTTGATAGGTCTTATTGCAATATGTCCGGAACGGAAAAAAGATAACCATTCGTAAAGAACAGGTCCGCATTCTGTAAAGGTTTTAACCGATTTTACTTTCTCAGATATGGTTTTATTATGGGCTTCGTAAGCCTGATTTCCTTTTTGCTTTAATGCATATTCAAAACCCGCATCGTTGGCTTCGAAAGTTTTTTTAACCCACTCATAATTTTTTGTGCAATCGCAAGTCTGGGCGTAAACTGATGTTGTAGTGAGTGTAAATAAAGACGAAATGAATACGGCTTTTAAGTTTTTCATGGATTTAATTTATAATAAAAACATCCGGTTGGTTTGAAATATTACATTCTTTTGCTTTCTCGTAATGAGCATTTAAGTCAATGTAATAAGCAATCCCGATAAGATGGTGTTAAAAATAAATAAATATCCCGTGAAAAGCAATTTTTAAATCATTGGTCAATGAAATCAATACTTTTTAATGAAAATGTTTAATAAAAGAACTGAAATGTAAGTTTCTGCATTCATACACTTTTTCTCCATTGAATTTCGACATATTTTGTACAATCGTTTTTCATATCATCAAAGCCATCAAGTAAAATTGCTGAGCCTCCATTTTTTACAACGTCTTTTACTGTGTCATAGATCTCTTTGGCTCCTTGCGGGCCTTGTCCACGTAGGTCGAATACAATGTTTTTGGTCTTTGAAAGAGTAGCGTATAAAGAGAGTATTTTTCTTAGGGTTCTATCAAGTGTATTGACTTTTGTCTTTTCATTGATCGATGCCGTCTCATAAACTTGTGTTGTATATGGACAATCTGAATGAGCATTCTTTTTTAAGTATTTCCCAACAGTCACCGGATTAAAAAAACTTTTGACTGCAGATTCAGAAAAATGTTCTACGAATGTCATGTCTTGATGGATAACGACATTTTCATGTGATACTCTTCCACAAAAAATGTCACTAAGAAACATTGCTGTTTCGTAGAAGTGGGGTCCACTGAATAGATTCAAAACAACAATGTCTCCAACGTTCAAGCCGAATGGAGGTATACAAAATGTATCAGTTTCTATTCCCTTATTTTCGAGCAGCATTCTTTTTATTATTTCAAATATTTTGCTAAAATTAATAAAATTGCATTCCAAAGCAGTCCCCAATTCAACTGTGTTGAAAAGAAAGATGGAAAAACTGTAATGGGAGAATAAACCTGGGTTTTATTTTCAACCCTTCCGCTTAATTTTTGTAGAGATATAGAAAATAATAAAAATCGTAGCAATCGTTAGGCACGTAGCTAAAAATGTGCTTTTTATGGTTTCACTTTCGTTGTTGGTTGAAGAGCCGGAGCAGTCGATCAAAAGAAATACAACAGCTAAAATACAAGATGATATTCCGAAAGATTTCCGGAGGGAATTAAACATATTTTGTTTCATGATGACGGTATTTGTGTTTCCGTAAATCTATAAATAAAATACATATAAATGATTAAAAATGAAGACATTAACATTTTTAACGTAAATTTTTAACGAGTGAAGGACAATTTGCTGTTTTTAGAATAACAGACCGTTTTTTTTGAAAAAAATATAAAAGCCAGATAAAAGGAGATGATGTTCTGATGATAGAATTTAAACACAAATTTGTTGCACAAATATCACAATCTTATATTCAAAATCAATACATTTCACTCTAAAACTCTAAAACTCTAAAACTCTAAAACTCTAAAACTCTAAAACTCTAAAACTCTAAAACTCTAAAACTCTAAAACTCTAAAACTCTAAAACTCTAAAACTCTAAAACTCTAAAACTCTAAAACTCTAAAACTCTAAAACTCTAAAACTCTCAGACCCCCTCGTTCCAATAAAAACGATCCGGATACACCCTGGCTCCAAACACCGCCGTTCCTACGCGAACAATAGTAGAACCTTCTTCAATCGCGGTTTCCAGATCACCACTCATTCCCATGGAGAGTTCCTTCATTTCCACGTTAGGGATATTCTGGCTGATGATCTCCTGCTGCAGGTTTTTCAGGATTTTAAAACAGGGTCTTATCTGCTCTGTTTCGGCGCTGAAAAGGCCGATCGTCATGAGTCCTTTAATCTTTAATGTATGGAGTTCAGCAACTTTTCTGGTCAGTTCCAAAGCTTCATCAGGATGTACGCCAAATTTACTTTCTTCAGCAGACGTATTTACCTGGATCAGAACATCAATTGTTTTGCCTTCCGATAAAAGCCTTTGATGAAGTTTTTCCGCAAGATCCAGACGGTCCAGAGACTGTACACAAACCACATCATATTTTAAAATATCCTTGATTTTATTGGTCTGTAAGTGTCCGATAAAATGATTTTCATGCGATGTACTTTTCAGATCTTCATATTTTTCTTTTAGCTCCTGAACTTTATTTTCAGCGATTAAGGTCTGCCCATGCTCTAAAGCCGTTTTAATATGCTCTGCAGAAACCGTTTTGGTAGCAAGCAATAATCTGACTTCATCAGGATTTCTGCCTGCTTTTTCACAGGCTTTCTTTATCCGGTCATTGATGATTTCAAGGTTGTGGAGGATGTCTTCTTTCATGGCTGTGTGATTTCCTGGGATTCCAGTTTTTTGATCAGTGCTGATTTTACAGAAGTCAAGGCATGATCTTTCGCTTCGGCAAAAGAAATACTGTATCTACGGTCTATATTTCTCAGATCTTCCGGGAATTTAGACAATAGATTATCATAAAAGGTATCCAGAAACTCAGCAGATGGCATCTCGTAGTTAATCTTCAGCTGGAAACGTCTCAATAGGGCAGTGTCTATGATCTCTGCGTGATTGGTAGCACAGAGCAATAAAGCATTTTCAGGATAATAATCGATCAGCTGGATCAGTGTATTCACAAGTCTTCTCATTTCACCTACATCCTTATCGTCGCTTCCACGCGCTTTTCCGATCTGATCCAGTTCGTCCAGAAAAAGAACAGATCTTTCTCTCGCCGCTTTATCAAAGATCATTTTTATATTCTGGGAAGTTTCCCCGATGCGCGAAGAAACGATATTGCTGAGATTTAAGATCAGGATATTCTTACCTAAAGCATTCGCAACAGCTTTTGCGGTCATCGTTTTCCCACAGCCGGATTTTCCCTGCAGGAGGATCTTATTATTCACAGGAAGTCCGTATTCCTGCAGTTCTTTGACATAGTTATGCTCCTTAGTAAGCTGCACCAACTGGTCCCGGTTATTGCTGCTGAGAAATACGTCGTTAAGGGTTACTTCCTCTTTATCCTGAATGATGAGATTGTACAGATTCATGCTAAAACTAAAAAATGATTCTTATCTGTGCAAAGATAAAGTTTTATCGAATGATTTTCAGGGACCTGAAACAGAATAAGCGGGTAGGCCAGTGAAGGGAAAAAACAGATAAAAATAACACCCAAAGAATATTGAATAATATGGCTTTCATTGAATATTAAGGTTGATATCCCGGCCTAGGAAGCTGTAGCGTTAAAAAAATAAATATTGTGAACGTTAAAAAAATTCTTCTGTTCGAAGCGCGAAACTATTTTCGAGTCGAATAACCTATAATGAATTCGCGCAAGTTTAGAATTTTTAGAGAACAACATTTATTTTTAGCGAAGGATTCCAGCCTTGAATTTTTGGTTCATTTTGTTTCAAGACAAAAGAACAGGATGAAAAATATAAGCAGAAGTAATTTTGCATTTGTTTCAATAGTATTAACAAGAAAAGCCGAACAATCTGTTCGGCTTGACTATTTGGATATATAAAATTTGCTATGAAATTCAGTTAAGGGATTATGTTTTTGGGCCCTTTTACTCCAATGAGTAAAAGAGCAGAATCTGACTATTCAGATTAAAAACATAAACAATACAATTAATATAGATGTTCTATAAGCTAGAACTTAGTTTCTTTGCTCTCTTTTTACTGTCATGAAGTAAGAAGTGAACACTACTAAACACGTTGCGATTCCAATGTAAGTTACCATTTTTGTTTTATTTAATTATTTGACTTTATTTTATCAATTTTCTAATTGCAATATTACAACTTTCAAATCACGTGCCAAAGCAAATAATTATGATGTATATCAGTGTGTTATGTGTTTTAAAACTTAATTTACAGTGAATGTTTGTTTACAAAAAATTAATATGTTTTTATGAAATTATTAATATATTTATTGTCTTATCTGTAAAAAAATAAAAAGTTGACAATAGTTTGAACACTTCTATATTGGACTTGATAAAACAAAAAATAAGAAATGCGATGCATAATATTCACTTTTAACTCTGTTTTTGAACGTCAGATTTTGGCAAGTGGAAGAAATATTATGTTAAGTAAACTTATTATTTGTGAGTCTATTTTATCGTTAAATTTTTAAAAGCTGTCAGATTTTGTGACATCAATTGGAAACATTTGTCACATCTATATGAAATACTGACACGCTGAAATCCTTACTGTCAGACTTTTTTATGACAGATTATTTTATTTCCTGTAAATGCTTTATAATAAATATATTAAATAAATATCACCAGTTGGTGTATTGATGTGGCTCTTTTTAACCTCCTGATTTTCATATTAAAATGCTCAGGAAAGGATTGGGA
The DNA here is from genome assembly GCF_000737715.1 of Chryseobacterium sp. JM1. Classification (GTDB taxonomy): domain Bacteria; phylum Bacteroidota; class Bacteroidia; order Flavobacteriales; family Weeksellaceae; genus Chryseobacterium. The sequence goes on from NZ_JPRN01000003.1 coordinate 260,334, forward strand.
AATAAAGAGAATAGGATGACTGTTTTGAATGTAGGAATTTGATACTCCATGAGATTTTAGCAGACATTTTCCTGTGAAAAGAGACCGCTTTTCCTTATTTTTGTAGAAAACGAGCCGTATGGGACGCAGTTATATCTTTCTTGCTTTAGCGATCATATTCGAGATTATCGCCACTACTTTTCTGAAAAAATCTGAAGAATTTTCAAAACTATGGCCTTCTGTAGTAACGGTCGTGGGATATGCTGCTGCCTTTTACTTTCTGAGCATTACACTGCGCCACATCCCCGTAGGAATCACGTATGCGATATGGTCGGGTGTGGGAATTGTCTTTATCACGATGATTGGCATCATTGCTTTTAAACAGGTTCCGGATCTGCCAGCCATTATAGGAATTGCACTGATCGTTATTGGGGTAATTGTTATTAATGTGTTTTCAAAGATGGGGACGCATTGAGGCTGATGATTTAAAGATTTAAGAATTTAATGATTAAAACATTAAAACATTAAAACATTAAAACATTAAAACATTAAAACATTAAAACATTAAAACATTAAAACATTAAAAGAACCTTGTTAAAATTCAATGGTGGGCTTCAGCCCACTTCCCAAACAACAAATAGCATGCACCGGTTTCAGCCCAAACATCTCAAAATTCAATAGGAGTGGGCTTCAGCCCACTCACCCAGAGATGATCAGCATCAATCGGCTTTAGCCAAAATCTAAAAACCATCTATAAAAATATTCTTTCATTTAATATTTTTCATACAAAAACCTTCAAAAATCCCGGTTTTGTTTTTTCCAAAGCTCTTTAAAGGTTTCCAGAAATTTGAAATCATTTTGCTCTAGGCTTTCCAAAAGGATTATAAGATATTCCGACATTGAAATAGAATGAGGGTTTGTAACTGGCTTCGAAAATGTAGTCTTTAAAAGATTCCTCCTTATCAAAAACTCTCGCCCGCGGCACCGCTCTGATTCCCGTTTTTAAAGTTCCCATAAAATTACTGCCTAAATTGTGTTCATAAATAGCTCCGGAATTGATCTCCAGCTGACGGAATTCATACGTCCTGTCATTCTTATACATATAAAAGGAAGTATTATCCATCTCTGTTCCCATGGAAATTCTGCCGTTGGCAAAAACATCTTTTCTTACCAATACCTTTTTAGGAAGAAGAATATCCAGCATCCAGCCGTTATTGAACCTGTTTTCATACGTAAAGATAGGAAGGATAGGAACCTGTGCACTCGGATCAATGAAACCGGCAATTCCAATGAGCATTTTTGTTTTTGGAGTAGCCTTTAAAACAACAGAAGCCGTCACCATTCCTCTGATTCTTTCAAAATGCTGATCACTTCCGTCCACAGAAGCGGAGGCTGAATAGATCGCCACTTTATGGAACAGCTTTGAAAAATAACTGAAATTCACCGCTTCGGAATGATAATGAAAGTCATTCTTTTTGTCTGCTGCAGCAATAATCGGCTCTTCGGTATTGAAGGCGGTGTAGCGATAATTTAAAGAGGTGCTGAGAAGCCAGGTTTTCTTTTTCACCAGATAAATATTGGCACTGGTATTCAGTTGTTGAAAGCTTTTCACTTTGTTGTCAGGCAGGTCTTTCCCGTCAAGCTTTGATGAAAACTGAAAAGGAGCTGTTTGGGTAAACTCAATATTCAGATCCCGGTTCTGGGGAAATTTATCTGCAAAATAGGCTCTTACTTTTAGCGGAATACTGTCTCTTTTTTGAGCATAGGCAATATTCTTTAACGGGAACATCGCAAGGGGAACAAGAACTATTCTCAGTGTTTTCATGGTTTTATTTTAAGGATTGAATGGCAGATTGAAAAAAATTGAAGACGAATATTTTATCATAAAAAATGTCTAAACTGTTTTCGGTGATAAAATCGGTATGACGGATGGTGTCAGGAATCGGATCTTCTTCTACAAAGACAAACCAGAGCTCTTTGAGATGATTCCGTCTTTTAAACTCTTCAAAAGCATTCCAGTCGAAAGGAGCGAAATGTTTAAGGTCAAAAAATAAAATTCCTTTTTTAACCCCATTTTCTTCAACAATATTAATAGGATGTTGGATGTAACTTAAAATCCTGATCTCCGAATGATAGCATTCCACAAAATGATGCAGGTCGATCAGCTGTATTACTTTCTCCTCTTGCTGGGATTCTGTCATATAAAAGCATTCTAAGGTTATTTCTTCTGTAAGTTCCTGAAAAACGGCTAATTCCATAAGCATAAAAAAATTGAACAGGACAAAGGAAAAGAGAATTAAGCCGCGGAAATTTGTTTTTATACCAAACGGGTTCTAATTTATACGAAATCCACCTCTTTTAAAATTCGTATAAAAAAAAGCAGGGTTGGTATAATATTATAGATATTCTTTACGTTATTCTCTATTTTTGTTTTGTATTAAAACAGACAGAATATTATGAACGGTACACCAAAATTTAGGGAAACGCTTGTCATGGACTTTTTGGTAGAAGACCGGTTCAGGTTCCGCAGGCATGTGCTGTTCCTTATTTTCTTTTTCCTGATGATGTACAGTGCAAGGTTCTGGCACTGGTATTCCGGGATCTATCAGTATTATGTTCTGTTTTTTGTCTATTGTGTACTCATTGGAATGGTGTACATTAATATATATGTTCTCGTACCCAGGTTTTTCTTTAAAACAAAATATGTAACGTATCTGGCTCTGCTGATTATGATGGGAGTTGCCGGGCTGAATATGATTGGCTATAGTTTTAAGTTTTTCTTTGAAGATTTCAGAGTGGAAAATATCAAAAAGGAAGGGGATAGAGGAAGTATTTATGAAGGTATCCTGATGTGTGTTCCTATTATTTTGACTACAACAACGGTGAAGCTGCTGCAGAAATGGATCAGTGATACCAAAAGAATCACGGAGCTTAAAAATCTCACGTTGCAGATGGAGTTGAATGAGCTTCGGAATCAAATTAATCCACATTTTCTGTTTAATATGCTGAATAATGTGAAAGCACTCACCAGAACAGATCCGGAAAAAGCATCTGTGGTTATTGTCAAACTCTCAGAATTCTTAAGATATCAATTGTATGAGAACGGGGAGGAGAAAACATTGCTTGTTTCAGAGATAGATTTTCTGTCTAATTTTTTGAACCTGGAAAAAATAAGAAGGGATAATTTTCAGTTTAATATCAATGCAGATACGGGTGACAGAACGGTAAAAAGTACTTTTATTCCCCCGAATTTATTCACGACCTTTGTTGAAAATGCTGTGAAGCACAGTGTAGATATCAGCAGTAAAGAATCGTATGTGAAAATAGAAATACGGGTTGAAAATAAAACCCTTTACTTTACCTGCACGAACTCCATGAACCCGGGACTGACGGTATCTAATGCCAATTATGGCGGACTGGGGCTGGCCAATATCAAAAGAAGACTTGAACTCCTGTATGGAAACGCATTCGAACTGGATATTATTTCCGGAGAAAAAGAATATACCGTCAATTTAAAAACGCCTGTATGAATTGTATAATCGTAGATGATGAACCTCTGGCAAGAGCAGAAATGCGTTCCCTGATCAATGAAACGTCAAAGACTGAAATTCTTGGCGAGTTTTCCAATGCACCTTCCGCGCTTGATTTCCTTAAAACCAATGACGTAGATCTTATCTTCCTGGATATTGAAATGCCGATGGTTACAGGGCTGGAATTCGCAGAAATGCTGCCTGAGCAAAGCCTGATTATTTTTACAACAGCGTATTCGCAGTACGCAGTGAAAAGTTATGACCTGGAAGCGGTAGATTATCTTCTGAAACCCATCGATCCTCAAAGACTGGATAAAGCCATAAAAAAAGCCGTTCAGTATACAGAATTGCTGTCTAAAAATACCGTGAAAAATACGGTGGAGTCCAATACTTCTGAATTTTTATTTATTAAGGCAGACCGCAGATTTTATAAAGTCAACATTTCAGATGTAAAATTTATTGAAGCTTTAAAAGACTATGTGGTTATTCATACCCGCCAGCAGAAGCTTATTACAGCCATGAACTTAAAAACTATTCACCAGAAAATTCCGGTGGAATTGTTTCTGCGTGTAAGTAAATCCTACGTGGTCAATATGGATTTCATCGATTCATTTGACAATCATAATATCTATATAGACGAATCAGAAATTCCTCTGGGTGAAGTATACAGATCTGACTTTTTTACAAAATATGCCGGCGGGTTCCTTAATCCTGAAGCGTAAGCTTAGCGTTTTCTCCCTGTAAAACGGATCACCGAACCGGTTCCATTATGAAAAACTCCTTCATTGAGTTCAATTTCTTTTTCTTCCAGTTCAATACTGTCATAATTGGAAAAATCAGCCTTGATTTCTTCAATGGAGAATAAAGATCCAATATCTTTTGGTCCGCCCACTTTTTCGTTTTTCAGAACATAGTCCAGATGGCTTTTACTGAAAGCTTCAAAAATAATCAGGCCTCCTTTACGAAGGTATTGATCCAGTGCTTTATGAATTGTGGATTTGATATCCGCCGGAAAATGCGCATAGATAAGTGCAATTGCATCAAACTGTTCACCGTGATAATTCAGATTCTGGAGTTCTCCAACCTGATAATCAATGCTCACATTACGATTTTCAGCAAGCTGTAACGCTTTAGTTTTACCTTCACTGCTGATGTCAAAAGCGGAGACTTTCCATCCTTTTGTAGCCGCAAAAACGGCATTTCGTCCCTCGCCTTCAGCAGGAAACAGGATAAAGCCTGGTTCCAGTTTTTCCAGCTGTTCTTTTAAATAAGTATTAGGTTCAGTTCCGTAAGCGAATTCTTCGCTGCTGTATCGGTCATTCCATCGGTCTAGCCATGTGTTGTCGGTCATTGTTTTAGAATTTAAGTTTTAAGGTTATTGTTGTTCATTGATGATCAATGAATCAGAATGTTTAGAATTTCCCCAAATATAGGACGTTTCAAGCCTTTTCCGTGAATGGAAAAAGCATTCTTCAAAATAGATTTTGTAAATAAGGATTCTGAATGAATTGGAGATAAAAGAGAGTTTAATACAATTTCTGATCATTCTCACAGTAAAAACTCCGTCTTTTCCCAAGTCCGGTCTGCTTTTTTACGAGTTTCTGACCGCATATCGGGCAAATAGTTTTGGTATGAGCGAGCCAGTGCTGTTTTAAAGTAAATTCCCGTTTCCATTTAAGAAAGTCAAAACTATAATGCCTGGCTTCAGCAATCAGTTCCTTTAATTTTTTAGGAGGCAGGTTTCCCAATAAACTTTCAGGCTGAACACCGATTCTGAACAGCACTTCATTCTTAATGATATTTCCAACTCCGGAAAAAATATCCTGATTCATCAACGCGTCACAGACCATCATCTCAGGTTTGGATTTCAGTTTCTTTTCTGCCTTTTCAGGATTCCAGGCATCGCTCATAATATCGGCTTCCCAGTCAATCGTGGATAAATACTCAAGATCTACGGCTTTTACGGAACAGGTATAGAAATAGAGACTGCCGGTTTTGAAATGAAGGGATAGCCGCAGACTGGTATCCGGTTTCGTCTGCTCATCCACACTGTATGATCCGAACATCAGTAAATGAATCCGGACCGCCATGGTATCAAAAACAAGATAGGTCTGTTTTCCGAAAGTACGGATTTCCTTTAGCGTTTGGCCGGTAAGTGGTTCTTTATCAAATTGAGCATTACCCGAAGCTTCTGTCACAGTGTTTCCGACAAAAGGCAGCAGGCTTTCTTTCATTAAAAGTATGGATGGACCTTCAGGCATAGCTTTGCTTTTCAAGAAAAGTTCAAATACTATTCCGTAAAAATAAAATTTGGAGTAATTTTGAAAAATGATGAATTTAAACCAGATTTTCACGAATCAGCGTACAGGAAACAACCCGCATACCAAAGCTTCAAGAACTGATTTTCAGAGAGATTTCGACAGAATTATCTTCTCTTCAGCATTCAGAAGGCTGCAAAATAAGACCCAGGTTTTTCCTCTTCCCGGAAGTGTTTTTGTACACAACAGGCTGACGCACTCGCTGGAAGTCTCGTCAGTAGGCCGTAGTTTGGGAAGTATTATCGGAGAATTTATCTTTGATGCCTATAAAAATGAGCTTACCGAGGACTCAAAAAACTTTTATCTTCATAATTTAGGAAACGTGATTGCCGCTGCCTGTTTGTGTCATGATGTAGGAAACCCTGCATTTGGACATTCAGGAGAAGATGCTATTGCGAGCTATTTTGAAAGAAATGAAAAAGATCTGAAGCAGAAGTTTAATGAAAAGGAATGGGCAGATCTGGTGAATTTTGAAGGAAATGCCAATGCAATAAGAGTTCTGGCGCAGCGCCAGCAGGGAAAAGATGAAGGTGGAATTCAGCTGACTTTTTCTACACTCGCCAGTATTGCAAAATATCCGTGTGAAGCTGTTGCCAAGAAAAAAGGAATTATTCACAGAAAGAAATTCGGGTTTTTCCAGAATGAGAAAGATATTTTCCTTGAAATCGCCAAAGCAACGAATTTAATTGTAGAAAACGAAGAACCGTATATATTCAAAAGACATCCTTTCGTATGGTTGGTAGAAGCGGCGGATGATATCTGCTACAACATTATTGATATGGAAGATGCCCACAGGCTGGGAATTGTATCCACTTCAGACTGCGAAAACCTGTTTTTTGAACTGATAAAATCCGAAAGCAGCGATATGGACAAAGTAAAAAATAAACTGGCCTCCATTTCCAATGAAAACGAGAAGATCTCTTATCTGCGTGCTAAAGCCATCAATGCTTTAATCAACAAATCGCTTGAGATTTATAAACATAATTTTGAAACTATTCTCAAGGGAAATCTGGATAACGGACTTCTTGATATCTATAAATCTGAAAACCGAGCGTTGCAGGACATCGAAGCATTCTCTATTGAAAAGATCTACAATCACAAAGCGGTGGTAGAAATTGAAAATGCAGGATATAATGTAATGTACGAGCTTCTTGATCACTTCATTCCTTCCATTCTGAAACCTGAAGATGAAAGAAAATCTTATGATAAAAAAGCGCTGAAACTTCTTCCGAGACAGTTCGTTTATGAAGAGGGCACAGATTATCAGAAAGTGCTTGGTGTCATCGATTTTGTTTCAGGGATGACTGATAATTTCGCCACCGATCTTTACAGAAAAATTAAAGGAATTGATATTGGAATGACGGTGTAACTTTCGATTTTTTTAAACCACAAATACCACTAATATTTTCACAAATGCCACTATTGAGTCCAATACATTAGTGTTATTCGTGAAAATATTAGTGCAATTCGTGTTTTCATAAACGCAAAGTTTTACTATAACATCGGATAGTTTAAGAAATACAAAGAAAAAAATCAATCTTCGATTGATTCAATAAAGCGTTTGCATAAAACGTACGCTTAATCAATGAAGAAGTCATAATCCTTTGCTCCCTTTGAAGTCAAAAGTCTTTTAGATAAAGCTTTGCGTGAAATAAATTGTAAAAATTTTAAATGCTTTTTTTAACCACAAAAACCACGAATATTTTCACAAATGCCACTATTGAGTCCAATACATTAGTGTTATTCGTGAAAATATTAGTGCAATTTGTGTTTTCATAAACGCAAAGTTTTACTATAACATCGGATAGTTTAAGAAATACAAAGAGAAAAATCAATCTTCGATTGATTCGATGAAGCACCTGCATAAAACGTACGCTTAGTCAATGGCGAAGCCATAATCCTTTGCACACCTTAAATTCAACAGGATTTTAGATAAAGCTTTGCGTGAAATAAATTGTAAAGATTTAAATGTTTTTTTAACCACAAAAACCACTAATATTTTCACAAATGTCACTATTGAGTCCAATACATTAGTGTTATTCGTGAAAATATTAGTGTAATTCGTGTTTTAATAATTCAAAGTAAAATATTGATGATTACTGGCAGTTCGGACAGATTCCAGATACCGTCAGATTAATCTTATGAACCTTATAGCTTACTGGTAATTTAATTTTTGGCTCCACATCTTCTACACACGTCACTGTTTTGCACTGCTCACAGCTGAAATGTAGGTGATCATGATGATGAATTTCCGTTGTACAGGTATGACATTCCGCGTACTTGATGGTACCGTCAATATCCACCACTTTATGGATGATGCCTTCATCCATTAATCTTTCTAATACTCTGTAGGTTGTTACACGGTCGCAGAGTCCATCCAATAGACCCTGCAATTCTGCATGGGACAAAGCGACTCCGGATTCGTGGATGAGCCTTGTGATTTCTTTTCTTGCTATTGTATTTCTCGACTGTTTCATGATTTCTGAATAAATTTCAATATAATTAATGCCATATTGTTGCAGTAACAAATATAATCTTTATTTTTGAAACATTATTGCATTAAAGATAACGATAGAGCATTTAAATCAAACACAATATAGATTATGATCAGGATTGAAAATACAAGGAAATCATATAATGGAAAGGAAGCGGTAAAAGGACTTTCTTTATCCGTAGCAGAAGGAGAAATCTATGGTTTATTAGGTCCGAATGGTGCCGGAAAATCTACCACTTTAAATATGTTATTGGGTTTCTTAAAACCCGATTCCGGGACTACACTTCTTAATGATATTGATACCAGTACACATGCCAAAGAAGCAAGGGAAATCATTGGATACATCCCTGAAAATGTCAATCTCTATCCTTACTTAACGGGAATTGAAAATCTGTATTATTTCTGCAAACTCGCTGGGAAAAATTACAGTACGGAAGAGCTTTCCGGTATTCTTACTTCATGCGGACTGCAAAGGGATTCGCACAACAAAAAAACAGGAGCCTATTCCAAAGGGATGAGGCAGAAAGTAGGTATTGCTATAGCTTACGCGAAAAAAGCCAAGGTGTATTTACTGGACGAACCAGCTAGTGGTCTGGATCCGCTGGCCAGCAATGAACTTTCAGCTTTGCTTAAAAAACTGGCTGAGGAAGGAGCTGCGATCCTCATGGCTTCTCATGATATTTTCCGGGTAAGAGAAACGTGCAGCCGTATCGGAATTCTTAAAAGTGGGGTGTTGGTAAAAGAAATGAAAACTTCAGGAGTCACCGCTAATGAACTGGAGGAAATATACATGGATTATATGCAGAGATAATTGATCCTTATTAGCAATACTTATCTCTGATTCACCCACAAATCCAACATTTAAAATGCAAAGGAAAAATTTTGCCAATATTTTATTGCAACAATAGTGCGTTATTGAAATTAATTATTACTTTTGCTACAATGTTGCAATAGTAGTGTAATGAGAATAAATGAATTTTTATTGCCTATGAAACTGTTTCAGAAGTTTCATATCACAGATTATCCAAAGGTGAAACAGTCAAATATGAATGCATGACGGATTTAAAGATAACATTTTTAGTAGCTAAACATGAGTTTAGGGTATTTCAGGAAAATGGACTGAAAATATTTGTATTGTTTTATATTCTGATTTTGCTAGGAGTTTGGGGAAGCAATTATACACAGCTTCGTACCACTTCCATCAAAAATAAGGAAGCTAAGGAACTTGTAGACAGAGAATGGAAAGATCAGGACCGCGGCAATCACAGTGCGGCACATTGGGGTACTTTCCTTTTTAAACCTGTAAGTTATTTGTCCCTTCTGGAATCGGGGACCGCTGTTTATTCTGAAAATTATTATAGAGTTGAGGCGCACAAACGCCCACAGATACATTCTAACAGACTGCCGGATCTGGAGGCCTTTATGAGAAGACCGGATCTTAATACTGCGTTTTTTTTTCAGTGGCTGATGCCGTTATTTGTTATTGGTTTGGGATTTACGAGCATCTCCTCCGAACGTGAGAAAGGTTTTTTGAAACTTCTGTCTGTGCAGGGCGCTACGTTCGGACATCTGGCTACTGGAAAATTCATGGCCCTTTATCTGGCAGTTCTGTTATTTACGGTTCCTCCGTTTGCTGTTATTATGGCAGGCTTGGTTTTTGAAAACGAACCTTTCAGTCATCTGATAAGAGCACTTTGCTGGTTCGGTTTATATGCGGTTTATTTCTTTCTGATCTCCGGCGTTGTTCTGTTGATCTCCGCATTCAGCCGTTCTTCATGGTCTTCATTGATGACCAGTATTACGCTTTGGATCCTTTGTGTTCTGCTTATTCCAAAATTCAGCAGTTCGGCAGCTGACGGTCAATATCCGCTTCCATCTTACCACGAATTTGAGCATAATGTCAAAACAGGATTTGATAAAGGACTTGGCCATGACGGATCTTATACCGAAAGATCTGAAGCTCATCTGAAAAAACATCTAAAAGAATTTAAGGTAAATAATATCAGTCAGTTACCGGAAAAAATCCGTTTTGCCCTTGATTTGATACAGGCTGAAGCTTATGAAAGTAAAGTGAACAGGTTTTATTCCAAAAAGGTGGAAGATCAGTTTGAGCAGCAGCAAAAATTGATGGATAATATGGGACTGATCAATCCGTTTATTGCGGTGCGTCAATTATCTATGGGCTTTGCCGGAACAGATGTCTACCATCACATTGATTTTTTCAATAAAGCTGAACATTACCGAAATGATATGATGGACAGGCTGAACAGAAGGGAGCTGCAGCTTGCCATTTCTGATAAAAATCAAATAAATAACAGGGATTTCTACAGCAGTCTTCCGGATTTTCAATATGAATATCCGTCTGTCGGGTCTGTGATCTCACATCATATGACGGCGGTTTGGTCCTTGCTGTTTTGGACCTTAGTATTGATCGTTTCCTTCGGACTCATTATTAAACTAAATTATTTTGTAAACTATGAAGGATAAGATCATGTTGCTGTTATACGAGTGGAAACACATTGCCCGACAGTCTGCTGTATGGATACTGTTCTTTTTCTTCTTTGTCATTGCTGGTTATGCGATTTATTCAGGGAATGTTTTGACCAAAAACAAATTGTCAGCCATTGAAGAAGCGAAAAAAGAGTCTGTCAAAGATTTTCATAATACACTTCAGGCTTTTACAGATACAGCCAGCAGCGAGAAAAAGCAGCAGGCAGAAAATGCTGGAAATCCTTATGTTATTGATTACAGATATCCGCGCATCGCCTTTGACCAACCTTACCCGCTGACGGGTTTAGCTTCGGGAATAAAAGATATTACTCCGGTTACTGAAAAGGTGAATTATTACACAGATTATGCTGCTGTTGACCGGGAAATGATTAATCCTTCCATCCTTTTTGAAGGACGTCTGGATCTTTTGTATGTCAATCTGTATTTAATTCCGCTTCTGATCATTGTTTTGGTGTACAATGTCATCTCTTCCGAAAAAGAGAAAGGAATCAGCAATCTTTTGATTGTTCAGGGTGGAAGCTTAAAAAAGGTATTATTCGGGAAACTTCTGACCCGTTTGATCATTGTTTTTTTAGCTGCTTTCATGGTAAATGTTTTAGGGATGTTGCTTTCTCCGTCTGGGTTTCCATCGGTTAAGGATGCTTTTCTCTGGATCTTTTTACTGTTTTCCTATTGTGTACTTTGGATATCCTTATGTTTTGTGATTATTGCTTTGGATGGAAACAGTGTGTTCAATCTGTTCACCTGTATTGCACTCTGGGTTTTCCTGATGTTTTTGCTGCCTCTTGCCATTAATAAAACCGCGCAAATGCAACATCCTTCCGATCTGAAACTTCTTGATCTTGAAGAAAAAGACAGGCAGATCAGTGATGAAGTCTGGGCTATGAAACCTAAGATGGTCGTCGATAGCTTTTACAAAAACTTTCCGAGATATGCTCCGGCTTATATTCCTTCGGATACTGTTGACAATCAAAATGATGCCTTTTTCGCAGGCTATTATTATATCAAGCAAAACCGTATGAAAGCAGTCATTGATTCTTTATGGGAAGGAGATCAAAAGGCCAATCAGACGGCATACAGATTAATCCGATATAACCCTGTTCAAAGCACGGAACATCTTTTTACCCTTTTAGCCAGAACAAGCCGGGCAGATTATCAGGGATATAAACTGGATGTCAAAGACTTCCAACACGAATGGCAAACTTATTTCTACGACAGGGTTTTCTCCATGAAAGACGGAACACGGACCATAGTTAAGTTCACCCCTGAAGAACTTAAGAAGCTGCCCACTTTTACAATAAAACATCACAACGTAAGCATATCAGAATTCATATCTGGAACACTGTTTTTATGGATGATAAGTCTGGCTTGCTGTATCGGAGGATTGGTACTGATCAGAAAATTTAAACAATAAATATTGACGAAATGAAGAAAAATAACGTCCTATTGACAGCTGCCCTTTTGGGGACGTTTTCTTTAGTATGTGCGCAGGAAAAGAAAGATTCCCTGTCTGCAAAGAACATTGATGAAGTAGTATTAACCGCCATGAAACAGATCAAAACAGACAGTCTTTCTGGAAATCTGAAGCGAAATGACAGGCTGCTGGAAATTCCACAGAATATTGTGAGTATCAAAAGCAATCTTTTAAATCTTCAGGGTGCCTTCGATGTACAGGATGCGCTCAGAAATGTGAGCGGAATCTATATTGGCGATGCTACCGGAGCAGGAAATGTTTTTGCCGGAACGTACAATGCCCAGCTGCGCGGTTTTAGTCCTGTGAGCACTTTCAGAAACGGACTTCCTTCTTTTGCGGGAGGACTTTCGCAGGAAGATGTATCCTTAATAGAGCAGGTGGATGTGATTAAGGGACCGGCTGGTTTTGTCAATTCAATGGGGACCGGAGGAGGTTCTTTAAATATCAATACCAAAGCTCCGCGGGCGAACAGGATCGGGGAGGCCAATATCGCTGCCGGAAGTTTCGGGTTCTACCGGGCTGCGGTGGATCTTGGAAGTGCTGTAAAAGAAAAAGGCTTTTCTTTTCGGTTCAATGCGGCTTATGAATCTCAGGGGTATTATGCAGAATATGCAAAGCGCCGGAAATTCGTTGTAGCACCTGTTGTGCAGTACAATATCAGTAAAAATACATTTTTTATTGCCGAATGGAATATGATTCAGGGAAGAGCTCTTGAATCGAGCAATTTTATTCAGTATGAAACGGAGAAAACCGTTCAAAAGCATCCGTGGAAAGCCAATTATCAGGGTGATCCGAATTTACCAACCTCAAAACTTGATGAACATTACGGAAGATTGGTCTTCAATCATAATTTTAACGACAGATGGAAAATAGTTTCCCAGTCTTCCATTAAAAGTACACCGTTGGATCAGTGGAGTCTTCTGGGAGGAACAGCCAGCTACACGCCGCCGATGTTTGATGATGAAGGAAATGCACTTCGTTCCAGCTTTAGAAATAAACAGAAATACCTGACTTACAATACACAGTTATTCGTAAGTGGCAGTTATAATATCACTCCGAATATCGTTCATACCGTACTTGCCGGTGCAGATTTTAACAGCAGTAAAAGCAATACAGAACATATTCAGGGAGCCAATGAATTTGTTTTTAACCGAAACCTGCTGAACTACGGAATAGACCGTGACCTTTTGACCCAGCCTGAACCAGCCGGTCAGATTGATTACACCACATCGAAGGACAAAACTGTAGGTGGTTATGTGTACAATACTGTTAAATTCTGGGATAGGGTATTTGTAGATGCAGGATTCAGGTACAGCAAAAACACGAGGGACCGTTATCTTAAAGGACCTTATACTCCGGATGGGGAAAGCAAAACCTACAGGCATCATGCATTCAATCCAAGGGTTGGCGTGACGTATATGATTCAAAAGAATTTTGCGGCTTTCTTTTCTTATGATCAGAGTTTTGACCCGATGGCGGGTACGGATCCGCAGGGAAAAGAATGGAAACCTCTGGAAAGTTATAATACTGAAATAGGAGTAAAAAAAGATTGGTTTGATGGCTTGTTGTCCACTTCTGTAAGTGCTTACAGAATTATCAGGAACAATTCATTCTCTCAAAATCCGGCTACAGGAATCATGACTCAGCTTAATCAGGTGAGAAATAAAGGAATCGAGATCGATGTGATAGGTTCCATTTATCCCAATATTACGCTGACAGCGAACTATTCATACATTAATTCCGTGTATTCAAAAGACCCTTATGCATCAGAATTGGTCGGAAAGAGATTTTCAAGTGTACCGAGACACCAGATCAATACCTGGGTGATGTACAAATTCCAGAAAGGAAAACTTCATGGGCTTTCTTTAGCGCTGGGCGAAACTGCTGCATTGGTCCGTGAAACCGATGTACCGGGAGTCCGTATTCCTGATTTTGTAAAACTGGATGCCAGTATTATGTATCAGTATAAAAAATGGTTTGTCCGTGGAATATTAGATAACCTGCTGAATAAAAGATATATCACCGACGGAAATGTACAGCCAAGATACAATTCCGACTGGACTGCGGTGGTAGGAGAGGCGTGGATGTATAAAGAAAGTAATCCGTTCAATTTTAAATTGCAAATAGGAGTGAAATTTTAACATTTAAATGCAACTTTGTTGCAATAAAATAAGTATCTTTACAACAAGGGAAAGCCGAAACCCTTAAAGAGTAGGCCAAATTAAAAAAATGTTTTATTATGGAAAACAACAAAAAGATGAAGCTAAACATCGACGATCTTAAGATCGAAAGCTTCGTAACAGCTCTGGACAAAGATTTGTCTAAAAAATTACAAGGTGGTTTAGGAATTGCTCCTGCAGGAGATCATGATCACCCGACTCATACGATTAAAACTCAGGACAGACTTCACGTTTGCGGAACTGTTCAGTGCTAGTTTGAGCGAAAAACAATTTCAGGGCTGCTTTATCCGTAAAGCGGCCCTTTTCATTTTACAGGAATCTTTAAATGCTTTAATCTTTAAATTTTTTTAACACAAATGCCACAAATATATTCACGAATATCACTATCATGATTGAGATATTCGTGTTATTAGTGCAAAAGATTAGTATTATTCGTGTTTAGATTCTTAACCACAACTGCCACAAATATATTCACAAATATGACCATCATGACTGAAATATTCGTGTCATTAGTGCAAAACATTAGTGTAATTTGTGTTTAAATCATTCTTATAAAAAAGCTCTTCAACAGCTCCACCAACTGTTCCAATAGCTTCTCCTTCATCATCTCTTTATCACCTTCTGAATACTGAAAACACTCCACCAATTCATCAATAATTAAAGGTTTTTCCAACAACTGAAGAACCGCTGCAGGAAAGGGCTCCATCAAAAGATGAAACATTTCCTGATCTGTACTGTAGAAAACATTGCTGTATTTTCCAGCTTTGGAATCTTTTGTTTGGTCTTCCTTCCAGTTCCATTGAGTTTCATGGATATCAATGAAGGGATTTCGGACGAAACGCTTTTTGAGAAGTTCAGTCTGATCATTTTCTAAAAATTCTGCCAGTTCATTTTTTAGAATCATCAGCCGGGTTTGAAAACACAGTGCTCCTTTATGGCTTTTCCGGATGTTGATTTGTACTGTTTCCAATTGATGGATGTCTGAAATATAAACCATATCTTCTTCCGGTAAGTTAGAGATAATCTCCAATAAATGATTTCCAAATTCTTCAATGGTCTGAGAATCATAGATAGATTCTTGAATTGAATTGAAAGTCTTTAAAATCTCAAGTGTTTTAGGATAATACCGTTCAAAAAATGCTTTTTTAACTTTGAAATTTTTCAGAACCGTATGGGTTCCAGTTTCACAGATAGGAAGTTCAGGATGAAGAATAGAATTCAAAGATTTACCCTTAATGATTGCCAATAAAGAAAGCCCGATGCCTGCTGTACCGGTCATCAGTCCGAGGTCTTCACTGTTTTGAATTCCCCATTCGGAATGCCCGTGCGATCTGCTTTTATGTAAACCTTCCAGTGTAATTTCTGTGGCAAATTCCAAAGCTTCTTTGTTGTCAAATACTTCGTTGTACTGTAACAAAAAATCGGAAAGTCCGCCGTAGCCGCTGAACAGGATGTGATTTCGTTTAGATCTTGTCTTGATGTCGCGCTTACATCGTTCAAATACTTTTCTACAGTCTTCTTTGTATATAGGATCAGCCGTAAGTGTGAAAGCCTGCATCCTCGCACTTCCAATACCACAGGCTCCGTGTGCCCATGCATTGAGGTCAAAATCTTCCTGAAGAAAAGTTTTTTTGTTCCAATCGAACAGACTAGGGAGATGGTTCTTGGATTCTTCCCATCTTAAATCCATCCAGTTGTTTTGAGCAGGATCATAGTACAGATCTTCGTAACGAAATGCCTGTTCCGCCAGCCAGATGAATTCTTCATTCTCAAAATATTTTCCAAGATGGAGCAGACAAAATGCGATCCCGGAATTGCCATGTGAAAAACCGCAAAGAGAATCCATTGAAAGAAGATTGTTTCCCCACTTAATTCCAGCTTCTGCGACGAGTGATTTTTCCAAAAGAGTAGTGACCAATGTTTCAATGTCATCAACTAATTTCTCAACTTTTGTATAATGATAGAGACTAACCATCATCATTAGGATTCCTGAAATTCCAATCAGCATATCTTCAGTCTGTTCTGCCAGTATTTTATGTCTGTACATTTCATACAGATTCAAAGTTTGCTGGAGATACAGTTCTTTTCCAGTCATTCTGAATAGTTCTAAACCTAAGTAAATAATCCCACTTATTCCATCGTAAAGACTGGAATTTAACAGGGTTTGATGCGTAGAATAACTGTATATTTTTGAAAAAGCTTTTTCTGCAACTTCCAGATCATATTCCTTTGTGGTATGTTCATAAAGCGCCAGGAAAAACCATGCAATACCACCGGTTCCATTCCATAAAGAGGGATTGAAAGTGAAAGAAAGTTCCCCTGTTTTGGAATCGCGGGAGATTGTTTCCCAATAGAAGCCCTCTTTGTCCTTTTTCATTTTTGACAGAAGAAATTCACTGATTTCATCCAAACCGGATGGCAGGTCATTAAGTTCTTGGTGGGCTATCATAGTCTTTTATTAGAGGGATGGTTTTCAGGATTAAAAAAAGTAGGTAGGATTCTTCAGCATTGGCAATTCCCAATCGGTTATTGGTCATATGAATAAAACTAAGGAGCGCTTCATCTAAGGCTTCAGAAGATAATTGAGCCTGAGTATAGTCTTTCCAAACCTTTTCATTCACTTCCAGGAACTGCTGTAGAAAAGGATCGGTGGTAGTATCCAATGAATTCCAGAATTCCTCAATACTTTCCTGCAGTACATTTTGATAAGCTTCAAATTGGTGCTGAAAAGCAGATAACACCGTCTTTCGGTTTTGCTCCTGTTCATCTGGATGGTCGGAAAAAGGAATCGGAAGCCAGCTTTGGACAAATTGATCACAGAGCTGTTGGCTATAGTTTTTGGAAAGTCGCATACCTTTAAGAAATGCAAAATGGGTTTTCAGCGCGAGAAGGTATCTTTCTGAAGCGGTTAATGGATCGTTTTGCACCAAATGATGCAGAACAACCCGGGATGATGCCCAGAATTGATCTTCAGCATAAGTGATGGTATTGGCGTTACCATATCTTTCTGTTTCCGGATTGTATTCTGCCTGCTTCAATTCCAGGTGGCATTCGTTAAGGTGCTCATAATCTGAAATGTGATCCATTAAAATCGTAAGAAATAAAGTTGATTCTTCAACATTTAAAAGTAATCGTAACCGGATGTGATAACCGTTCTCAAAATACCGGATAAAGAAAAATTGTACTTCTTTTTCCAGTTTTTCATTGATATCCAAAAGAGAGGGATGTATGATTTCTTTCAGAAGATCATCCGCATTCCTGGTATGATAGATGTAGTAGGTTTTCCAGTATTTTTGCATCGTTCTAAAAATTATACCATTGGATTAAATGTTCAGCGACTCTTTCCTGGGAACCGTTCACAGAAGGCATGGCTTCTTCCATATAGATATGAGTTCCGGCTCTGTTTAAAAGCTTGATGAACAGATGGAACAGCAAAGGCTGTTCAAAATCTATACATTGAGGTTTGTAGTCATCTCTGGTTCCTGTCGTTTTTTCAGAGGACAGATCTTCAGGGATGTAGGATGACTGCAAATAAAGAAATACAGAGGATGGCAAATTGTTTTGCGAAAGCCACTGATGAAAACGTAAAAAATAGATGCTGCTATTTTCATCTTTGTTTTGACGGGGAATTACATTGAGATTGATCAGCCATCCTTTACGCCGCAGGACAAGTTTCTCTTCAAAAACCATTCGAGGAAATATCTGAATATCCTGACTTTTAAACTGTTTGGAATAATGATTATCAATCGTTTTAATCAGTGGAAAATAGCTCACATAGGTACAGGGATTGAAAAGAGACATCAGCTGATAAAGATTGGATCTGTTCGTGATGGTTTCCAGGCACAGATCGAATGCATAGACTTCTTTTTTAAGAACAGTATCCATCAGAAAAATCGAATCATTATCTGTATTATATCCAACAGCTATCCTGTCCAAAGGAATCTGCTGAGACTTTTTCATCTGCGTATTGGAAGCAGGCATTTTCACTTCATGATCGAGCAATGGCGGATGAATATTGGCATTAAAACTGGAATCATCATTCAGTTCGATAAGCAGCTGATCGGGAAATAAACGATTGTTATAATGCCTGTGTTCTTCGGAAATTTTAGAATCAAATAAATGAAGAAAACGACCGCTCATTTTGCCCATTCCCTGCATCAGTCCGTTTACCACAGCTTTAGTTCCTGTTCCTGCCTGTTGATCAAAAAACTGAAGAAATGCTGAGCCTACCGGAGCAGAGTTATCGGATAAAGGAAGTTGGTCTAAATGTTTCCTTTTAATCTGTATTTCGTCAGACTGCTGTTCTTCCAATCGGAGATTTTTGCAGAAAATTTCAGACCATATGTTTTCCTGCTTTGGGTTATTTTCCGTTTCAGATGTATTCTTGTAGCGATAATATTCATGATAAAAAGTGACTAAAGAAACCTGCTGATTCTTGCTGTAAGTGGAGAGAAAGAATTCCTTAACGTTCTTTTTTTCCGTACCCCGGATGTCGAAAGCTGTTAAACGGCTGGTCAGATCAGATAATAATTGACCCAATTCATGGACTGTACTTTCATCGACCGTGTTGATTTGATCTGTGTAAGCGTCTTCGTAAATAAAACCTTCCTGCCGGTAATCGACCGGGATATAAGGAAGCTTTTCAAAACCCTCTCCGTTCCTGTATTTCTCAAGAATATCATCAAGTACATTTTTAATTTCCTCTTTCGGAAGTTTAACGATACCGGCTTGATTTTCAAGGTCTGAAATAGTGCTGTCAAAAATCTTTGAGGTATTGTTCAAAAGAAGCTCCCGGGAAAAAAGATCTGCAGTTACAAATTTATTTTTGGCCTCTTGCAGTATGAGAACAAGCTCGTAAACCTGCGCCGCAGCTTCATTCGTTGTTTTGTAATGTTCAAGAAATGTTAAAAGGTGTGCATCCCAGTCGGGATCAATTTCGGAACATTCCAAAGTCAGTTCCAGAAATCCTGAATCAATCAGTTTTAAGATATAATGCCGTAATTCTGAAACATCCGCTTCAATTTGATTGGAAAGAAGTTCGATGAATGACGACAGAGAAATATTTTCTTCTGAATGATGGATCAGATCTTTGATATACTGATTAACAGGTGTCGCCTGAATTTCCTGGAAAACCTCAATATTAGCACAATTCATGAGAAAACTGAACCTGCCTTCATGTTCTGTAATGCTGCTGTTGGTATTCACAAACAGTAATCCCTGAAGATCCGGATGTCTTTCCATGAGCTTTTTGATGCGTTTTAACAGTTTATTGTTCAGTCTTATTTTACAATTTACGATGCCCGGCGCTGATGAAATAGGTGATTGATGATCCGGAACCATTTGGGTAAGGCCTAAATACGTAAATGTGCTGAATGGAGATGTTTTATAAGCCATCCGGGTAAGATAACGCAGTACACTGAATTCAATGCGTTCGCTGTCTTTATTGAGTGATTTTACATCTGCCTTGGTAAAACTATCCAGCTGTTCATACAGATCTTTACTCGAAAGCAAAACTCCGTTTCTGAACGCATATTCTTCGGTCAGCTTTTGAATCTTTTGTCGGTGAGTCCATAGATAATCATTGAAATATTTCTCCCAATATTGCCCGAATTCCCTGCATTTTTCACCTGCATTCAGCCATTCTTCCCAGGTTTCTTTGAAAGCATTAAAAGTTTCTGCAGGTATTTTCTGTAACAAAGCACTAGCGTTGGATCGCCTATTGTACACCGAGCGTTTCAGATTGAGCAGCAGCTTTCGTTCCTGATCATCAGATGCCTGTTGAATAAGCGTAAACATTTCATCACACAGCTTTTCATTACAATGCTGATCATGCTCAATAGACGTTTGCCATTGATTCCATTGATTTTTAATTTCCGGGATTTTCAGTGCATTTAAGCTTTGTATGGGTAAAGCGGCATACCGTGTAAAAATGTGGGGTAAAATAGTCAGGCTCATGTTCAAAATTTATTTTCCGAGTTCAAGTTGATTTTTAACTAAGTGATAATAAGCTCCCTTTGATTGAGTTAAGGTTTCATGTGTGCCCTGCTCAACAATATGGCCTTTATCCAGCACGATAATATTGTCTGCATGGACTACCGTACTTAATCTGTGGGCAACAATTACGACTGTTCTGCCCTGAAAAAAACGGTTCAGGTTTTCAACAATCAGTCTTTCATTGTTGGCATCGAGAGAATTGGTAGCTTCATCCATAAATATATAATCCGGCTGGCGGTAGATGAGGCGTGCGATAAGGAGCCGTTGTTTCTGTCCTTCACTGAGTCCGGTTCCTTCACTCCCAATCTGGGTTTCGTAGGAAAAAGGAAGACTTTCAATAAACTCCTGCATATTGACCATTTTACAGGCATTTTTTACCCTGATCATATCTTTTTCCGGACTTCCCACCCAGATATTTCCGGCAATGGTATCTGTAAATAGAAAAGAATCCTGCATGACGGCTCCACATTGTCTCCGCAAGCTTCTGGCATTGATGATTTTGAGATCATGTCCGCAGAAAGTGATCACTCCCTTTGTGGTATTAAAAAATTTAAGCAACAGTTTCAACAAGGTTGTTTTTCCGCTCCCGCTCATTCCTACAATAGCGGTTACTTTTCCCGCAGGAATCGTTAATGACACATTATGCAGTACCTCGGGGGACAGTTTTCCATACCGGAAACTGACATCCATTAATTCAATGGAGCCTGAATTTCCTTTAGGTAAATCAAGAGTGGAGTGAGCATCTTCTGTTTCTTCATATTCCACTTCTGAAATACGCTGCAGACTGAATTTGGCGGTTTGCATGGAGCGTATAAAATCTGAAAGCTGATTGACTGTTCCGTTTAATGAACCATACATATACGTGATAGCAAGCATAGCTCCAAGCGTCAGACTTCCGTTGATGACCAGGGAAGCGGTTAAAAAAGTAGTTAATACACCTGTAGTTTCGTTGATAAAAAGGGCTACACCCTGTATTCTTTGATCCAGTTTCAGGTTTTCCATTTTCACTTGGTAGGTTTCTTCCTGCATGGTTTTCCATAACTGGTTTTTTTCCTGCTCTGCTCCGGTGAGTCTTATTTCTGTCATCGCTTCGAAGGTTTCTATCTGGTGACGCTGAGCGTTCGCAAGAAGGCTGAAAGTTCGTTGGTCCAGACGTCTTCTTTTCTCTTCAAAAAGATTGGTCCAAAGCACGCTTATCGTACTGGCCGCAAGAAACAGGATGAAAAGTTTCCAGTTATAATAACATAGCAAGCCGCCATTCACGATAAGAATGATAATCGAAAGTCCGGCGCTTACGCAGTTTTTAGTCAGAAATTCCTCGACACGCTGGTTATCATAGATCCTCTGTAAATTGTCTCCACTGCTTCTGTATTCAAAGAAAGAAAGTTTAAGTTGCATCAATTTGTCTACGAATTCATAGATAAGTTTGATGCTGATATTCATACCCAACTTAAAAAGAATCCTGCTCCGAAAGAAATCAGTTAAAATTCTTCCGGTAAATAAAAGAAGCTGTCCTGCACAGATGAGAGATAATATCCCTATGTCTTTTTTAGAAACCGCTTGATCTACTACAGCCTGGGTTAATAATGGAATAGCCAATGTTAAAAGAGTAGCTGCTAAAAGCGCGGCTATCACATAAGAAATACTTCTGTGGTCATTGATCTTTTTTAGTAAGGAAAAGAGGCTGACCGATGGATCCGGCTGATCTTTAATTTGGTTAAAAGCTTCTGTCTGCTCAACAAATATGGCGATCCCTTTATTTTCCTGCCCGGGACCGATCCAGTGCTCCATAAAATCATGGATGGTATAGCGCATATTCTTTCCCAATGCAGGATTTCCGACGTAAGCATGTCTCTCAGTAAGATGCCACAGCACAACGAAATGGTTATGATCCCAGTGAAGAATGCAGGGGAGTGGTGCTTTTTCAGACAAGATTTCCAGACTGAGTTCAGCCGCTAATGTTTTAAGTCCAAGCTGCTCTGTAGCATGGGTAATTCCGGAGACGGAAGTTCCCTGGCTTCGTACGTCACAAAGATCCCGCAGATGGTTTAATGACAGTTCTTTTCCGTGGTAAGCTGTAATCATTTTTAGGCAGGTCGGTCCGCAGTCCATGGTGTCCAGCTGCCGGAAAAAAGGGTATTGTTTTCCTTTAAAATAAGAGGAAATTCGTTTAAGTACTTTATTCTCCATTGTCATTCATCCTACGTTGGGTTGTGGTTGCGTATAAATTTTTAAATCGCAACAATGTTACTAATGCAATTGTGTTGCAATTTATAAAAAATAATAGTACCCAGTGTTTATTTCTTCAATTAAATCTGAAGATTGTGATGATTGAATGTTTGGCTTTATTTAAAAGGCTGGAAAAGAGATATGTTTGAACGGAAGTCCGAAGTGAGAAAACTGAGAGTATTAGAAATTTCCAAAAATGAGATCGGTGCAAAGTTTGTGGACAATTTATTTTTTCTAACGCAAAGAAAATAATTATACTATTTATACAGGAAGCAAAGATGGAATCAATTTCATTGATTCTGATGAAGGAGATGGTATGAGTTAATTATTTCTCGCGGATTAACCAGATAATGCAGATTTTTTCTTTTTTAATCTGCTTTATCCGTATTATCTGCGCGAGTAAATTCTTATAAACACTTTTTTGTGGCTTAAAAAAGATCAGAATTAAAAGGTATATTTTAGATAACGAAACCTTATAGGTTTTCAAAACCTATAAGGTTGATTGCATTTATTTTTATTCGCCAAGTTCTGAGACTGAGACTGAATTTCATTGATTCTGATGAAGGAGATGGTATGAGTTAATTATTTCTCGCGGATTAATCAGATGATGCAGATTTTTACTTTTTTTAATCTGCTCTATCTGTATCATCGCGTGAGCAAATTTTTTTTGCTTGGTTCAAATTTTGTGTCTGATTTGAAAGACATGAAATATCTTTAAGAATACAGACTCTGCAGATATAACGGAGTAGAAAATAAAAACTCCCGAAATTTTCGGGAGTTTTTGGTCTTATTTTTTGGTTTTGGAAACCTCTTTGATCAATGTGTATTTTATTGATGATCCGTCAGCTGGCGGATTGGCGATCTTTTCTGTTTTTACTTTTAAAACATATTCATATCCAGGCTCATACGTAAATCCTTCGATGTTCGTATAGAAATTGGTCCAGCTTTCTGAAGCTTTTTCTTTTACCTGCAAACACTTCATAGGCGCTACTCCGGTACAGTCTGCAGTTTCAGGTCCTACGATGAACGTTTTTTCGTCAGCTTTGGCAGTATTGGCCGTAGTCGTACATTGTGTCATTGCGAATAGTGCTGCTGCAGGAAGAGCTCCTTTTAGAATGGTTGCTATAATTTTCATAAACTTTATTTTAAACCTTAGTTCGCAATTAGTGTGCCGAAGTTTTTGACGTAATTTTTTCATTATTTTTTAGTTGACAATGAATTAATTTGAGCACTTCTAAAAATGTAATTAAAGAAAACAAATACCACATTATACTGTGAATATTCCGATTCAGATTGAAAATTACAAAATTAAAAAAAACTGAAATATGAGTAGGGAATATCAGTGATGAAGATTTAATTGATAAAATAAAAAGATTCTGAATTTGCCAGAAAACAGATTGATGAAGGAAGAGATACTTTCTCTAAAAATTATCATAAAGTAAGGAGACAGCAACTTCGGATTGGGCATTGATATTATAGAACTCGATTTAATTAATAATATTAAGTTTAACTTTAATGTAATGTTTAAATAAATTTGATATTCAGTATTTTATGTTGAATATTTAAAGTTAAATTTAATATTGAAGTTTTAGGTTTCGGCGGCCGGAGGCCGCCGAAACCTAAAACCTTATACCTTCCATATGGCAATGAGTAGAGCCCGAAAAAGAATTCCTTTTCCCATAAACAAGCCATAAAAATCTCCGGTTTTTAAGAACTTAAGTTCAATTTTCAGCACTCAGAATTCAGCTAACAACTTAAAAAAATCATTTGATTTTTTCTTAACTTTTCTCATCTCCTTCACTCATCTTAATGTTTTAAAAAGCGTACAATAAGAATCAATGGGAAACCGAAAATCAAATATTTTCATAAACTTAAGTGTACTTTATATACGCAAGATATTTAAGCTTATAATAACTTAAGTGTTAAAAAACTTTTGTGGTAAAAAAATTAATGCAAGTCTTCAGAAACATCACCATCTTTTGGCTTCGGAGCTATTCCTCTGAATTTTTGCTTGCCGATCAGCAGCTCAAAAAACAGCCTGAAATCTGAAATCAGTGACCATAGTGGATATTTAAAAGTTGCGGGCTTATTTCGTTCAATAACGGCATGACTGAACCATGCAAAGCCGTAACCAAAGATAGGGATATACCATAGAAACCTTTCTTTCCCTGAACTGATGACATACCAGATCACAAGAAAGACCAGAAGGGTCCCGATAAAATGAAAGATCCTCGTTCCTGTTTTGCTGTGCTCGGTAAGATAGAACTGATAAAATTCTCCGTATGTTTTTATTCTGTCTGACATGGCCAATTAGTTTATAGTTTCTGTGAAGATCTATGCAATAATTCTGCCGATTTTTAATGAAACGATTGAAATCTGAAAAAGGAAAAAGGCAAATCTGCGAATATGCAAATTTGCCTTTTATGATGTTATTTATAAATCAATGTTTATACTGATTCCTTTCTAAGCTTACTGTGTTTGTAACCGTAGCAGAAATAGATCACCAGACCCAGTGCAAACCAAAGTCCGAACCAGAACCAGTTCTCATGGCTCATTCCTGTAAGAAGGTATAAACACGAGCTTAAACCGATTAAAGGAATTAAAGAGAAATTTTTAATAAAGGTAAAAATACAAAGTACCAGATTGATGAGGATGAAAACGAAAATAGACGCTCTGAATTCTCCTTCTTTAGGATTGCTCCAGTCCATTAGATTCGTGAAAAATTCTGGCTGCCAGATATAGAAACCGACTAATCCACCAATGAAAATCACCGGGAATATGATCTTACCATTAATATAAGGAAGGTGGAATCTGCCTTTGATCTTTTCTTTGGCTGGAAGCATTAAAACTCCGGCACATACCAGTACGAAAGCAAAAATAGTCCCAATACTTGTGAAATCCAGGATGAATGTTTTATCTGTAAACAGGATAGGAATCCCTACAGCAATACCTGTAATAATAGTAGCAAATGAAGGCGTTTTATATTTTGGATGTACCGTCTTGAATTTTTCAGGCATCAGTCCGTCACGGCTCATCGCGTACCAGATCCTTGGCTGTCCCATCTGGAATACCAATAATACCGTGGTGATAGCCACAATAGCAACGAAAGAAACCACAAGTTCCATCCAGGCTACATTGGCGTTAGATTTTTCGAATATGAATGAAAGAGGATCTCCGATACCATCGAACTTCCTGTAATCAACCATTCCCGTCAGTACCAGTGTTAAAGCAATATAGATTACTGTACAAAGGACTAAAGAGATAATCATTCCTTTCGGAAGTGTTTTCTGAGGATCTTTAGTTTCTTCGGAAAGAACGCTTAACGCATCAAAACCAATATAGGCAAAGAAAACTCCTGAAACGGCACTCATAACTCCTGCAAAACCGTTTGGCATGAAGGAAGCAACCTGAGTTTCCGGATTGACAGGCGTCCAGTTTTCTGTATTGATATAAGCGAAGCCTACCAGAATCACTAAAACAATCACGGCCAGTTTTAAAATAACTAGTGAATTATTAAAGTTTTTACTTTCTTTCACTCCTACGTAACAAAGCCATGTGATAAGGCCATTGATCACTAATGCAGGAAGATCGAGAATGAATTTTAAATTACCGATTAATGGTGCAGTACTCCATGCATTCAACAGTTCTTTGTTCTCAGAACCGTTCTGGAAAGCTTTTCGGGCTTCCGTGTAGCTGCAGGTAAGATAATCAGGGATATGCATGCCCAAACGCTCTAAGAAGCTGGTGAAATAATCGGACCAGGAAAAAGCAACATAAATATTCCCGAAAGAATATTCCATGATCAATGCCCATCCGATCACCCAGGCAATAAGTTCCCCAAAACTGGCGTAAGCATACGTATAGGCGGAACCGGCTGTAGGAATTCTGCTGGCAAATTCAGCATAACACAAGGCTGTAAATCCACAGGCAAAACCACAAATTAAATATAGTAGAATAACTCCGGGGCCACCTCTGAAAACTGCTTCACCTAAGCTGCTGAAACTTCCTGCTCCTATAATGGCCGCAATACCAAAAAAAACGATATCCCAAACACCTAAAACCCTTAAAAGACTGGTAGATGTATCTGTTTCTGAATAGTTTTTCCTTCTGAAAAGTTGATTCATTCAATATTTATATTTGAGTTTGAAAAAAAGCAAATGTAATCATTTTTTATTTTGGTGTTGGCTGTAATCATAATATTTCGTTAAAAAGGCTGAGGTTCTCACGGCTAAATGCCTTTATTCTTGGTAAATAGGTATTTCCACATAGCTGTTATTGTACCATTTTATCTCCAGCGGTTCCCCGGAATCTTTGATGGTTTCGTCACTTACATCTTTTCCGGATCCGTAATTGATCTGCCAGCTTGGGATTTTATTGACACCCACGAGTAAAACGAGTTTGCTCCCTTTTTCTAATTTTTTGCTCATAAACATGGAATTTTTTATCGGGATCTGTTCTTCTTTACCCGGTACAAGGAGCTGACGCACAGCGTTGTTTTTTGCATAGCTCGCTCTTACCATATGAGTGGATAATAAGAAAGTCTTTCCGTCAGGCTTGATCTGATACAGGGACATATCCGTATCGAAATCTTTTTTATTAATAGAAATATTGAAGAATCCGGCCGGATTTCCACTAAAGATAAGATCTTTGTCTAAAACCTCACTCTCGAAGTACATGGAGTTTGTAGTTTTCACACTGTCAATCTTACTTACCGCGTGATAAGTGTCTTTTTGATCTCTGTTTTTGAAATCAACCGTTTGTTTAACGAAGCTTTTCTCTGCGGGCTGAGTAAAAACTGATGCATTACCTTTACGATCCTGAAGATAAAACTTAAGCGTTGAAGTATGCATTTTATCCAGAGTAGGAGCGTGTTTCCATGTATTGGTATTCATCACCTGGAAATTGATTCTGTCTTTTAAAAGTTCCGGTTTCTTCCCGTCTTTCATAATATAATCAAACCAGGAGAAAACAAGGTCATCAATACTTATTCTCGCTACAGGATCAATAGGATTTCCGTTGACGTGGGTATATCCGAAGCTTTGCGCCCCGCCATGATCATAAGGGCCGATCACCAGATAATGATTGGCATTTTTGTTATATTGATGATGTTCTTTGAAATAGTACAGTGCCCCGATCTGATCATCATCATAATAGCCTGTAGTCGTCAGGATAGGAATATTGATTTTGGCGAAGTCCTCTTTATAAGGAACCATTTTTTGGTAGTATTCGTCGTAACCGGGATGATCCAGCCATCTTTGAAATATCTTGCTTGGTTTACCGCTGATGGTATCCAGAGCTCTGAACGATTTTCCGCTTTTATACCACGCTGTATTAATAGAATCCCATTTTTTACCATTGTTGAAATCCGCTTCATCCGTAAGCTTATTGTTCGTCACATACTGGATCCATTGCAGCATATAGCTCATGAAAATATTATTTTGTGCAGGATAGTCTATTCCAATTCCTACGGCAACCTGTGGAACGATTGTTTTTAATGCAGGATGTATTTTTTTTACAGCGGCCCATTGGCTGAAGCCCAGATAACTTCCACCAATCATTCCCACTTTACCGTTGCACCAGGGCTGTTTGCTGATCCAGTCGATTACTTCGTAAATATCCTGAGATTCGTGTTCAAAAGGATTGTTTACATCATTGCTGTTTCTTTTGCCACGGGTATTCACAACGGCACCTACATAGTCGTAAACGGCTGCTCTTTTTCCGAAATAGCCATCAATAGGTCCTGCATAAATATTACTGCTGAGGACAACAGGAAGTGGCGACGTATTGGCCTTTTTTCTGACAATGGTGATCGTCAGGGTACTTCCGTTTTTGGTTTTAATATCTTTGGTTTCGGTAATGAATTTTTCCCCGTCTTTTGCGGCAACCAATTGCATGATCTGAGGTTTAGTGGCGGAGAAGGTTTTGTAATTCAGATAACTTCTGCATAAAGCCAGAGCCGATCCGTAATCTATGCTGTCTATATCTTTCTGCTTGTCCAGCGTTTCTTTCAGGGCTTTTCGCGCGGCCATGACGTCGCCATCTACTGCAATACTTACCTTGGTGATCAGTTTATCCGGGAGACTTGCATATTTTGTATTGAAGGCTTTTTGAAGGGCATTCGGGAAAGAAATCTTTTCTTTTGCTTCGATTATTTTTGCCAAGCTGTAAAATTCGTAGGCAATATATTTATTCCCTACCATGTCATGATCTGCAAATTCCTTGCGGTAATCTGCTAAAGTGGCATTGGATTTTTTGTAATCTTTAGTAAGCAACTCTAAACGTAGGAGAATATCCAGATAAGCCAGTTTATTGGTTTGTTTAAGCTTCAACAGTGGAGCCTGGGTAATTAGTTTTGATGCCAACTGGGGCATTTGTTTTTCCAAAATAAGACTGTCAGTGACGGCTGTTTTCGGAAAATAAAACTTTTGAGCCTGTAGAAGGTTGACAAATATTAATGCTAAAAGTATTTTAATTTTCATGTAATGGTATGTTTTTAGCTGGTGTAGATTGAGGATTCCATCAGAAATTTTTTTTGAAGGTTCCGAATTGATATCCATTTTGTTTTTGTGATACTAAAGTAATCATTTTTTATCATCAAATAGTGAAATGTAATCAATTGTTAATTTATGTTATAAAACCTTTAAAACTTGCTTAAACAATAAGTTTTTAATATTTTCGTTAACTTATATAGCTAATCTTTTTATTCAGAAAAAGAATGAATTCAAAAAAAATACTTCTCTCAGCTGCCGTGCTTTATTTCGGAATTTCCGGAGCGCAACAGTCACAGTACTTTACCCAGAAAGAAAATTACAGGTTTAATCTCGCAGAAAATCTTTATCAGACCAAAATATACAATGCTTCTCAATTCGAATATGCAAGACAATATTTCTATAACCAGAATTTGTCCAGATCGAGAAAAGAAGCGGCGCAGTTTTTTGATAATGTGATCGGCGTGATCCTGCAGAAAAATCATGCAGAGGAAGGACTGACGGCCTTTATGAAAGAATACCCGAATTCCGCGTATTTTGCTCAGGCTAATCTTCCGCTGGCAGATTATTATCTGGCTAAAAAGGACTTCGATAAAGCCCTGGAGACCCTGAAAAAAGTGAATCAGTATCAGCTTTCAAAAGAAGAAAATACACAGTATATTCTGAAACTGGGTTATGCTAAATTCATGACCGGTGATACCAAAGGAGCTACCGATGCATTGGAAGAAGCCTATAAAACAGCTGATGAATCTCAAAAAGGAGATATCGCTTACATGCTGGGACACCTGTATTATTCCGGTGGGCAGAATGATAAAGCTTTCCAGTATTTCGATTCTGTAAAAGATCAGCCTAAATTCTCCAAACTGGTTCGTCCTTATTATGTACAGATGTACTACAATGATAAGAATTATGACCAGGCTATTTCTGAAGGAACGGCTTTACTGAGCGAAAGTATTTCCGATGCTTATAAAGCAGAGGTGCACAAGATCATCGGGGAGAGTTATTTCATGAAAAATGATTACACTTCGGCGTATCCACACCTTAAAGACTATCTGAGTGTACAGCAGAACCCGTCTGAAAATGACCTTTATGAAATGGGATTTGTGGCCGCTCAGCTTAAAAAATATGATGAAGCGGTTTCTTATTACAACCAGCTTGTCAACAGCAACTCAGCGCTGGCTCAGAATGCTTACTACCAGCTGGGAAATGCTTATCTGGCGGTAGATAAAAAGCAGGAAGCCCTTTCGGCATTCCGTTCTTCTTACCAGATGAATTACGATGCTAAGGTAAAAAAATTAGCCCACGAACAATACGCAAAACTAAGTTACGATATCGGGAACCCGTTTGAAAGTCCTTCTGCGGTGATCCAAAGCTATATCAACGATAATCAGAATGACGCGAATGCGCCTGAAATGAGATCACTTCTTGTGAAATCATATCTGTATTCCGGAAACTATAAAGAAACGCTGAATGCGATCGACAGACTTCAGAATTCTACTCCTGAAATCAATAAAGTAGACCAGGAGGTTTCTTATTTATTGGGAACTGAGGAATTCAACAAAGGAAATTATGACGAAGCGGAAAGGTATTTCCTGAGAAGCTTAGGATTCAATATCAATAAAGAATTTTACAACAGAGCATTATATTGGTTGGGACAGGTATATTACCAGAAAGGGAATTATCCGTCTGCCATTGCCCGTTATGAGAAGCTTCTTAATGAAACTTTCCCTGAAAAGCAGCAGCTGCCTTATGATTTAGGCTATGCTTATTTTAAAGCTAAAAAATTCGATCAGGCACAGACGTATTTTAAGCAGTATCTGAGCAATCCGAAGCCTGAATTTAAAAATGATGCAGAACTTCGTCTGGCAGATATTCATTATGCCAACAATGATCTGAATGAGGCGATTGCGATTTACGATAAAAATGAAGACGCCACCGACTATACTTTATATCAGAAAGCAATGGCTTTAGGGTTTAAAGGTGATACACAGGCGAAGATCACCAATCTGAAAAATCTTCTGTCCAAATATCCGGATTCTGAGTATTATGACGATGCCCAGTATGAAATGGGAACGGCATATTCTGCACAGGATGATTTTGCAAATTCCAATGATTATTTTGTGAAAGTGATCAAAACCTCTTCGGATAAAGATCTTATTGCCAATGCATCTATTTACAGAGCACAGAATTATATTGACCAGAACCAGAGCGATAAAGCGCTTTCCGAGCTTAAATCTTTAGGCGAGCAGTATAAAAATACCGCTTACGCTGATAAGATTGTTCAGGCGGCAAAACCTATTTTCACGAAAAACGGTGACGTTTCCGGATATGAAACTTTTGCAAAAAATATCGGGGTGAATGTAGATGCTTCTGAGATCGATGAGATCAACCTTTCTACCGGGAAACAGTATTTCACGAAGAAAGATTACAAAAATGCTATTTCTTACTACGAAAAATATCTAACGCAGAATCCTACCGGAGAAGGTCTTTATCAGGCTAAATACGAGCTGGGAGAAAGCTACTATCAAACCAATAATGCTACAAAAGCGCTTCTTGTTCTTCAGGAAGTAGCATCGGTACAGAACGACTATCAGGATGATGCACAGACCCGTCTGGCACAGATCTTCGTGGCTCAGGGGAATACCGCGGAAGCTAAAAAGTACCTTGAGAATATCAAAAACTCTTCAGACATCAGCATTAAAAACTATGCGAATGTTGAGCTGATGAAGGTATATGCCAGCGAGAAAAACTTCTCTCAGGCGGAGAAACTGGCTGATGCCGTCATTGCGAACACGAAAAACTCGGCAGCAGTTATTGAAACAGCGAAAGTGATCAAAGCGAGAAGCCTGATGAATTCAGGGAAAGATAAAGATGCGCAATCAGCGTATACTTCTCTTGAAAAATCTTCCAATACATCGGTAGCGGCAGAAGCTATTTATGCAAAAGCTTACTATCAGAATAAAGGAAAGGCCTTCAAGTCTTCCAATGAGACGATCTTTAAACTGGCCAACAATTATGCCTCCGAAGACTATTGGGGAGCAAAAGCTTTGGTACTGATGGCTAAAAACTATGTGGGACTGAAAGACAATTACCAGGCAAGTTATACCTGCGACCAGATCATCGAGAACTATAAAGATTTCCCGGAGATTGTAGCAGAAGCAAAAGAGGTTAAAAAGCAGATTAAAAAGTAAAGTGTATAAAGTATAATGTAAAAAGTAAAATGTACAAAGTACAATTCGATAGATACATTATACATCCGACATTATACATTAATACAAATATTGAGCAATGAACAGAAAAATTCAATTATTATCCATATTATTTTTAGGGTTTTCGCAGTTTGCGTTTTCCCAGATCAAGGAGGAAAAACTGATTCTTAATAAGAAGCGGGAGCCGGAGGTGAAGAAGATCGAGAAGAAGAAAACCTCTGTGGAGACCATCAAGAATTATCCGCCGGAAGAGAAATCCCAGAATCCTGTGAAATATACCATCACGGATGTTCCAGCGGTTTCGGATTTTAAAACATCTACCATTCAGGGACAGGATGTGACTCCGAAGTTTGAAGGAACGGCTCAGAACAACTATGTTCAGTTTGGAATGGGGAACTTCGGGAAAATTTTGGGTGATGCCAATGTTTCCAAAACCCTTGATAATAAACTGGAAGTAGGTGCAGATTTCCATTTCCTTTCCACTTTAGGCCTGAAAAAAGAATATGCATGGGATTCCAAGCAGAGTTCTACAGCCATCGGAGCCTATTTAAATTCATACGGTGAAAAAGGAAAATTCAACCTGAATGCTGAGTATGGGCTGGATAATAACAGATATTACGGAATTTATGCCATGGAGCCTTCTGCAGACGTTGATCTGAAGCAAAGGGTGAGTCAGTTTAAAGTAAATGGATACTATGATTTTTATTCCAATGAAATCTTAAATGATGTAAGGGTAAAATCATCTTTCCTGAAAGATCATTTTGATGCTCAGGAAAACCAGGTTTCCATTTTGGCTAATCTTTCTAAGCATGCGGTGGAGATCGGTAAATCAGGAATTGTTTTAAATGCTGACTTAGGCGTTGGACTGGAAGCTGTAAAAACAGATTTTGGAATTGTCAACAAAAACTCATCCAATTTCTTTAATACAAGCCTTACTCCGAAAGTAACTTTCAGAAAAGGGGAGTCTTACTTAATGTTAGGTTCCGGATTCTCTTTCCTGAATGCTAAGAATTCAAATGATGCCCTCGGAGGAGAGGTGAAAAATAATAAAACATACTGGTTTCCACAGGCTGAGTTCCAGGTGGCTGCTGCTAAAGAATTTAAATTCTACGGTGGGGTAGACGGCGGACTGAAGCTGAATACCTACGGAGATCTTCTGCAGGCGAATCCATTCGTGCTTTCTGACCAGCTTTTAAAGCCCACAGAGACTCAATATCATTTTTATGTAGGTTTACGTGGAGATATCGACGAAACGTTTAAATATGACTTCTCTGCAGGTTACGGAAAAATGAGGAATATTATGTTCTTCCAGGGGAACAGTATTTTCGACAATACCTTTAGCCTGAACCGTTCTGCCTATAATTTTGCGAACACATTCTCTGCCGTATATGATGACGGAAATGTAAGCGATATCAAAGGAAGCGTACAGTATTTCCCGCTTGAAAACCTGGTTTTAGACGGGGAAGTAAAGTTTACAAAATACAATCTGAAGAATTACGACGATATTTATAACGTTCCTTTAGTGAATGCAAGCATCGGGGCAAAATATACTATGCTTGATAAAAAGTTGGTGTTAGGATTCAAAGGAATCTTTGCCAGCGACAGAACGACAAACTCTTTCGCGATCGAAGGAATAGCTAATCCAAACATGGTGTACCAGTCTACGGAAAACAGAAATGATAAAGTAGGAGGCTATGCAGATTTAAACCTTTCTGCGGAATATAAATTTCATAAAAACTTTAGTGTTTTTGCCATCGGAAACAACCTTCTGAACTCAAATTATCAGACCTACAAAGGCTATAAAGTCTTAGGTGCACAGGTTCTGGGAGGGGTGAAGATTACCTTCTAAGCTTAAAGATATATTCAATATAAAAAGCCTTACATTTCAAAATGTAAGGCTTTTTGTTTTTTTATTACTGTTATGCTTTATTTTTTGTCTGTGACCGTTGGCAGGACATCATTCAATAAGGTAACCAGCATTTTTCCGGGCTCTTCCCATGGAATCAAATGGGCTGAATTCTCAAACCAGATTCCTTTTTTTGCCGGTGCTTTTACATTTCGGAGCCAGGCGTCGGTAGGTTCAGAAGGTGTGGTGTAGTCATGGCGGCCCATGAACATGAAGACTGGAATCGGAAAGCTTTTTATGCCTTTAAAATCAACATTCAAAAACTCTGGTAAAAGTCTTTTCAAGGTAAAAAGACTTCCTGCACCAAGGGCATCAAGATCCTTTTCCGAATACTCAGAGAAAAGGAGAGGCGCCTGGAAATAGTACCTTGAATCATTCCTGAATGCAGTAAGTCCGCCATAATATTGCGGCCATTTTCTTGCGATGATAATTCTTTCTCTTGTTACCGGCTGATTTCCGGGATATGGGGCAATGGATTTCAGTTCTTTGATTGCTGTATCATTTTTTAAGCGGATGGCTTCTTTCATGGCGTACTCCACACTTAGCCGTTCATTATCTTTTGTATTGATGATCTGCCCGATGCCGACATAGGAGTAGAACAGATCAGGTCTTTTCAGGGCTGCATTCATAGAAACGACAGTTCCCCAGCTGTGTCCCATCAGTATGACTTTTTTCTTCTTATATTTTTTCTCAATATACTCCGCCAGTTCAATAACGTCTTTTACATACTGATCAATGTGTATGGTTTTCCCTAAATTAACGGTGTCATTAATCGCATAGGTCTTTCCTGCTGCTCTCTGATCATAGTTGACTACCGTGAAATATTCTTCAATAGGCCTCTGAAACATCCACATAACCGGGCTCATAGGCGATGCGGGACCACCATGTACGAAAAGAATAATCGGGTTTTCTTTATTCTGACCTCTTACGTAGACTTGCTGTTTTATATTTCCTATAGTAACCGGGTAGCTTTCCTGAATTCCATTGGGTGAAACAATCGAATCGAGATCTCTAACGATTTCTTTTGCTTTAGCATACTCATCATTAACGACCTTATTCTGGGCAAAAACTGCAACGGTCCAGAAAAATACAAAGGCTGACAATATTTTATTCTGCATAATTTTTAATCTGTGAAATGTATGTTATGTTTCCTGTATAGGTCTGAAGTTTTTTTTGAATGTTACATATTTTGTTTTTAAAGACTTGACCTTTAATTGTTTGTCCCGAGCCTGTTTCTTTTGTTAGGATATTACTTTCAACAGATCATTCTGCAGTCCTGAAATAATTTTAAAATTAAACTTTTGCAGGCTTTATAAATTGTAAAAAAAACAGTATTTTCGCAGTCTTAAATCATAGCAACAGATAAATAGGACGCATTCATTGCTTATGAAACAGGCTGCGTAGTTCAACTGGATAGAATATCAGATTTCGGCTCTGAGGGTTGGGGGTTCGAATCCCTCCGTGGTCACTACTGTCAATCGCTTTCCCAAAAAAGGATTGACAGGTTTTAAACTTTTTGGAAGCGTATTAATTAGTAACAGAATCAGTAACAATTAATACGTATGAAAAATCTAAACTTCGGATGCAAATGCTCCGACTTCCTTTTAACCATATCAAATAATGATTGGTTTAATCAATATCGTCCTTACGAATCAGGCAACTGAACACTTTCACTCATCCGTAGATTTCAAAGCCCAGGCAATCAGCGGAGCCTGCATAAAAAGTCTGGCCAGTCTTTGATTATCCGTATTAAGTCCGAAAGAATCTTTCCTGTTTTTATACTGAGCAATATTTCCGGGAAGGACCGCCGCAAAAAATGTGGCTGCCACTTTAC
The DNA here is from genome assembly GCF_000737715.1 of Chryseobacterium sp. JM1. Classification (GTDB taxonomy): domain Bacteria; phylum Bacteroidota; class Bacteroidia; order Flavobacteriales; family Weeksellaceae; genus Chryseobacterium. The sequence goes on from NZ_JPRN01000003.1 coordinate 296,480, forward strand.
CTATAGTTTTTCTGTGTTTTTTTGGCGTTGCAATAATGGCCGTACCGAGCAGTATTTCAGCTATTCCGGAATACACTACGGTGTCATCTTTCTTTAAAGGAACCCAATCCGGTACCTGAGCCTGAAATTGTCTTCTTGCAAAGGTAAGATGCCCAACACCTGCAGTGATCAGAAATGCGCCTAGAGCAATTCTTGAAATTTCTTTAGTTTCCATAATAATGATATTTAATGATTGAACTTTATTGCTGTTTGCCGCTATCTTTAGTGGAGTAGAGGATAAGTCTGAATGAAGGATTATTAATGATAAAATAAACTGAACCCATCTAAGACCAACCGAATTTCTCTTCTGCATCCAACTAATGGAATTGATACTAAAATTTATTCAATAATAAGACCAAAAAATGAAGCTGAAGTAATAATGATTTGATTATCCATGTTCAAATAGGTAAAATACCATTTCCCGTGTGGTATCTCGTTTATTTTTTACGTTAAAACCTCGTTTTTTGCTTCTATTGGCTTGTAAATTGATATCACAAGCTTTATCGAATTCTTTCATTATGACGAATAAATTACTTGCAGTTTCAATTTTCCTTTTATGTGGCTTTTCCCTTCTGAATGCGCAGGAGAAAAAGGATTCGCTTTATTATAAAATAGAGAACTTTTCAGATAAAACGAAAGTCACCAAATTCATTCACCGTTTTATATTTAGAAGGGAGGCGGATTCGGCATCAGTGAGGACAACCACGGAGAAATTGTTGCAGGAGACTCATAACGGAAAACACATCAGAAATATCCGGATAGAAACCATTGACCCTTTTGGTTACGGTTCGAAAGAGAAAAAAGAAAAAACCAAGTGGTATGACTGGTTTACCAATCACCTTCATGCCAATACAAGAGATAATACGGTTAATAATTATTTGCTTTTTAAGGAAGGTGAAGAATATAATGCCCAGAAACTCTATGAATCTGAGCGTTTGCTTAGAACAATGCCTTTTATCAACAGGGTTAATATCAGTGTTTCCGACAGTATATCAAACAAAGATTCTATTGATGTTGTGGTCAAAGTTCTTGATTCCTGGAGTCTAAAGCCAAGAGTCAGTTATTCAGGAAGTAAAATTGGTTTAGGCGTTACCGAAGAAAATATGTTGGGATTGGGACACGAATTGAATGTATTGTACAGAAACGATTCCAAAGAAAAGCAGGATTATCTTTTAGGAAGCTACACCGCATACAACCTCTGGGGTTCTTTCATCAATGCTCAGATCCTGGGAGAAAGGGATTTTTTGAGAAATGAAAGAATCAATTTCAATGTCAGAAGAGATTTTTTCTCACCGCTGACGAAATGGGCTGGAGGCTTTACTTTTGAATATTTCATGCGAAATGTAGCCCTTCCCACTGCTACGGATACCAAATTTCCGGAAGTGCAAATCAAGGTGTACAGCCAGGATTTATGGGGTGGTTACCAGATTCCTGTCTCCTCTGATTCTAAGGAAAGAGTCAACAGTAATATTGCCCTGATAGGAAGAGTCCAGAATTATCAGTACAAAGACAGTCCCGGTATCGACCAGTATCAGTATTTCAGCTCGTACAGCAGTTTTTTGATGTCTGTAGGATTTATCCGCAGAAATTTCTCGGTTCAGAAGAATATTTTTCAATATGATTTGCCTGAGGATGTTGCGTATGGAAATACCATAAATCTGACCGCCGGAGCTTTATCAAGAAGTAAAGCTGTAATGCCTTATGTAGGCGTTTCTGCATCGTACGGTAATTTTATAAAAATCGGTTATTTCAATCTGAAAGCTGAGTTTGGACGGTTTTTTAACGAAGACAGCCCAAACCGTGAGTCTTTCCGTTTGGATGGAACGTATTTTACCAATCTCATGGACTGGAAATTTGCCAAAGCCAGACACTTCTTTTCCCCAACCTTAGCACTAGGAAATCCTCAGCATAATTATTCTTACAAAGACAGGATTAATCTTTCCGCTGCAGATGAATTTCCGGTTTACAATTCAGATTTTATCGGAACCAAAAAATTGGTTTTAAGATACCAGCTTCAGCTTTTTGTCAATAAAACATGGAAGAATTTCCACTTCAGTCCGTATTTAACTGCTGCAGTCGGTTGGTTGGGAATGCCGGATGACAAACTGCTTAAAACCACAGCCAACACAAAAATAGGAGTGGGCGTTTTGATCAATAATCCGTTTCTGGTTTTCAACAGAATTCAGATTTCTTTCACTTATTATCCAAGAGTTCCTTTCGATAATAATTCAGTTTTTGATTTTAACAGCAACCGGAATAATATTTTACCAATGAACAGCTTCGCAACAGATATTCCTCACTTTGTGAACTTTGGAAACTGATGATGAAACTCTTTATAGTTGTATTTAATATGACTTCAGATGAAGAAAAGTATGAAATAGGGTTAAAATAAAGACGAGAACTCGAAGTTATTGTTAGATCCTCTTAATTTCCTGAATTTTATTCGCTGATCAAATTTTTCATTCTCTTTTGAAATCTTTTCAGAAGAGACTGAAAATATCCCGCAGTAGTGGGATATTTTAAGTCATAAGAAAAAATAAATTATTATTTTAAATGTAAACATATTGTGAATTAATATTTTAATTAAAATTAATAATCAATATTATGTGATAAAAATTAAAACATAATACTTTTTTTTCATATTTTTAGTACATAAACTAATACCTGAAAATCCAATGAAAACTATATATATCCCAATATGTACATAGTGGGAATGCCTTACCCATAATCCAGCTGATTTCAATGTTAACCTAAGCCTCACCTCTATCAGGCGTGCTTTGTTATACCTGTACAATCACCATCTACAAATACATACCAAACCAAAACTAATACCATGGAAAAACCACACACTCATGTTCACGGCTGCACGCAGTGCGGCTGCAACAACCCAATTTTAGAAATTCTGAAAGAAGAGCTTTTTAGTTCTGAAAATCTGGACAGAATGAAACCCGCGCCAGATCAAACCACCACTCAGCCATCTCCACAAACGCTTATGATCAGCGGCGGTATCATCCGGCCTATGATCGGCGGATCAACGGAAAAGGTTGAAGCCATCGGCATCGCTGATAGAAATGTTGTTATAGCCGGTGAAAAAGAAACAGTTACTGCTTTTATGAATGATAATTATCCGGGTTATCAAACTAAAGAATTAACTGACGGGCAAACCTTGCTCCCAGGCCTGATCGAGCCACATGTTCATATCGTTCCCGCAGCTATGATGGCTGAGTGGATAGATGTAAGCCCATTTAATGGTCAGGATCTGCTGGCAAAATATGATTTGGAGTCTATCGGAACAACCATAAACGGTAACCTTCCCACCACTCCCGGATATGTTATTTTAGGGAAAGGATTGGATCCGTCGCTGATGCCTTTTGTCCCTGATAGTGGTGTAAACGAGCTGCAGACCATTACCAATACGGTACTCGACGAAATAAACGAAGAACCCATGATGCTGTTAAGTGCCTCTATGCATACGCTTTATTTAAATACCAGCGCATTAAAATATGTATTTAAAAACAGCAAATATGTGCAGGATCATTATATAACACCGGATGAATATGTAAAGCAGACACAGGGGCAACTTCAGGAAAGCAAACAAATGACACCGGCGCTGGAAGTGATCCAGGCACAGGTCGTTGCTATGGCCAAAAATATGGATGCTTACCTGACCAGCCTTTTTAAACTGGCCAACTCAAGAGGAGTCACTTTTATGTACGATGCCGGGCTGAACGATAACTTTGAAAAGGTATTGACTTCCTATGTACAGGGAAATCCGGAATTGGTACGTATCGGAGGAGCACTGCTTTGCGCAGATCAGGCTGCTGCTGATGATCTTGGTACGTATCCGCTGCCAACCACTTACAAACCGGTCTATTACGGACACGTTAAAGTGGTGTCGGATGGCTCAAACCAGGGACTGACCGGTTATCAGAGTGCCCCTTACTGTTGCGATCCAGCCAATAATACCGGGATCTTTAATTTTCCTGAAAAAGGGATTCCGGCAGATACTATTCCGCCATTATATGATACATTAATCAATACCGTGGTAGCCGGTAAAGGCTGGCCTCTGATGATTCATGCCAACGGTGATCAGGCGGTAACGTTTGCCATAGAGGCATATCAAAGCGCACTTGCCCAATACAGAGGGCCTGAGCTTCGAAACCGTATAGAGCACTGTTCTCTTCTGACACCGGATCAGATTACATCTATGCTGCAAATGGGTGTTTCCCCAAGTTTTCTTATCGGACACGTAGGGTATTGGGGCTACGCTTTTAACGAGGTAATATTTAAGGATAAAGCACAGATGCTCGATCTTTGCGGCTCATCTTTGGCAGCCGGTATGAGGATTACCCTACACAGCGACAATGAGGTAAGTCCGCTGGGTCCTTTGAGAATGATGGAACAGTCTGTTACCAGAATTATGGAAGAGAATACTGCAAGTATTGAAGTATTGAATGCTCCTGAACGTATTACTCCCGAACAGGCATTAATTGCGGTTACGTATGATGCTGCGTGGCAGTGCTATGCAGATGAATGGGCAGGTTCGTTAGATGCAGGATACTTTGCTGATTTTGTTATATTGGAAAAAGATCCGCTGTCATTAACAACTCAATCCTCACAATATATGAAGATGAGAAATATCCCGGTATTGGAAACCTGGCTGGGAGGTGCGCCGGTGTATGTGGCAGGATCATAACAAAGGAAACATTAGTTTTAGCCTAAAATTACCTTTAAATAAATGAACCTGGTTGTGAGACGGATTTTTCGTATTCATTTGGAGTAAAAAACAATTACTCTTTAATAATTTTCCTGGTGATTTTTTCTTTGGTATCGAATGTGATTTCGATGAGATAAATACCTTTTGGAAATGCTGAAATGTCAATCGTTTTAACATCCTTTACGGCCAGGATCAGTCTTCCTTCAGGAGAAATAATTGCAGCATTTTGTGCGCCTTCAGGCAGGTATAATAAGCCTTTAGTCGGATTAGGATAAAGTGGTGTATTTTCTTTACGGACTGAACCAGTTCCCAGCTGACTGTAATTAACCTGCAGGAGTTGGCCATGATAAGGATTTCTGCCGTCTGATGTACCTACAAAATCATATTTCTTAGTATATTGTCCTGTAGATATATCATATTCATAGATGGTACCATTATAATTGGCTCCACCGGCAAATGTTGTTCCGTACAATTTACCGTTAGAAGCCTGCATTGGACTTGCGAAAGGGGTTTTACCTGTTGGTAATTCCTGAAAATTGACTAACGTGGAAAGCTGGTTGGATACAGGATCAAATTCAAATAAAACACCATTGTAGAATCCTCCACGATACATCGTTGTACCATACAGTTTGCCGTTATTTCCTTTAAGAAGTCCTTCCTGAGGAGTGGAGCCAATACTGTACTCAAAAGTATAATTCTTCTGAAAAATGTTTGTATTTGCATTATAATGGAAAATGGTTCCCTGACTGTTAACTGAGTATCTGTTTGTTCCCCGGAACACACCTGGTGAAGTTTCAATCAGTGTAGTAGGATAATTGCCATCATAAAAAGACTGCATCACATGTTTTACCGTGAATATGGTAGTGGCGATATCGTATTCATAAATGATTCCTTCATCCCTGGTTCCTCCCGAGGATGTAGTGCCATATAGCTTTCCATTTGATCCTAGGCAAAGGCTTCCTGACGGGCTTACTCCAAAAGAACCCTCAAAATCTCTAAGTTTGGCGTAGGAATTTGTAGCCGGATTGAATTCAAATAAAGTTCCCTTATTTGCTGTTCCTCCGTATTGGGTTACACCGTAGAATTTTCCATTGGGTGCAATGGTCAGCGAACCATAAGGAATTTTCCCATTCATGCTGTTGGAAAACTCATAGAGCTTAGAGTAATTATTCGTAACCAGATCATATTGATAGATCACCCCGTTATTACTGGCTCCTCCGGTTTGAGTCATCCCGTAAATCTTCCCATTGGGCCCCTGAACCACACCGCCGGAAGGATTTTGTCCGTTCCCAAGGCCATTGAATTCTACTTTTTTTGTATAAGTACCGTTGTTTACATTATATTCGTATAAAACCCCATGATCATTGGCTCCTCCAAATAATGTGGTTCCCAGGAGTTTAATATCCTGCGATTTGAAAGTATTGACAGCGATGACGCTTAATAATAAAATAAAAATCCTGTTCATAAAAATCTGTAATTGTTTTGGGAAATGATAGTGGTAAATCGGTTGTTTATTACTGTTTGATTAAATCGGGCAAATATAAAAAAATGAAGCAGATAAATAAAATACGTCATTATATCATCATAAATTTAAATGAGCAGAAAAGTGTAGAGGTAAAAAAACACTGATATTTGAATTAATTCCTTTGCCTGATCAGAATTTTGCGTATCCGGTATGAAAATAAACCGTGTCTTTGTTTTTGTAAAAGAATATTTGATATAATTTATGCATATAATGCTGAGTGATTTCATTAACTTTATGAAAAACTTAATAACATGAAAACTGGAATCATTGTAATAGATCCGGGGCATGGCGGCATGGGAAATGTTGGCGGCTCCGATGGTAATCACGCGGTTTCCGCACTGGGAGACCTTGAAAAAAACTTAACTCTTGAGATTGGTCTTCTCCTCAATGCTGAATTGAAATCAAAATCTCACCAGGTTTATCTCACCAGAGACACAGACCGTAATTTATCCCTTAAAGACAGAGCAAATCTCGCCCTGACCATGCAAGCAGACGTTTTCCTTTCCCTGCATTTTAATGGCTGGACAGATGCCACCACACAGGGCACGGAAACGTTTATCTATCCCGGTGCTGACAGTAATTCTTCACTGCTGGCCTCTTCCGTACAGCAAAGATTGGTGCAGACCACAAAATACAAAGACAGGGGAGTGAAAGAACTACAGTTGGGCGTACTCAATCCGGCCTATCATTTTCCTAAGACAGCCCGTGCTTTGGCTGAAATCAGTTTCATTACAGAAACAAAAGACGCACAGCGGCTGCGGGATGCGGACTATAAAAAATCTCTGGCCAAATCCCTGGCTGTAGCGATTGATGATTTTATCAATAAACAAAGCAGTATAAAGAAAATAAAAGCGCTGCCTGTGAATAGCAGCGGTATATTGAAAATGGAAGATTCCGATATTTAGACTTCAGTCTAAAACGGAGAACATCTGTTTAAAAAAACATTTTATCTATAATCTAATTAAAATAGTACACAAAAGGGTAATTGATTAGAGACCATATAATTCTAAAATTTGTAATGCAATAAGTACATTTCTTCCTGATCAATAGATCAGCAGATATGAAATCGTATAATTTCGGGTAAAGTTTCTCAAAAAATTAGACCAGAAATAGGAAAGTATACATTCCTGACAAAAGGAAACGGCTGAAGGAGGTCATACCAAAAACTGATAGAACGACACGAATAAACAAAGGTATTGGGTAAGGAGAGACCGTTGTAACTGTTTTAGGCTTTTTAAATCAAAATAATAGCTTAAAATACTGTAAACAATTTTAAATAACTAAAAACTAATACCATGAACCTAATGCTTCTATTTGCTGTTGCCGGAACAATAGCAGGACTTGTTAATTTCTTTTTATCTTACCTGTCCTTACCGACCAAACCAAAAGAAACCGCCCGTGCATTTGACGGGACAGAACAGCCTTGGACTTTGCCCGAACGAACCTGGCAGTTAGCCTTAGCCGGCTATATTATTATCGGAATCGCAGGAGCACTGCTTACTCCTTTAGTGCATGCCGCTGTAGAATTAAAAGGAATTACCGGGGATATTGCTCTTGATAGAAACCGTTTGGTAGCCTTTGGCTATGCTCTTGTATTTGGATTTTCCTCGAATCAGATACTTTCAGGCATATCGGACAGCATTCTGAAAAAGATTGGAGGATTATTAGCTGAACAACAGGCTAGTACAGCTGCCAAAGCGAAATTGTTTGAACAACAGAGTGCTGCAAATCTAAGAGCACAATTGGCTGAACAAAAACAACAACAACAACAACAATTAGAATCTTTAATATCGCCAACTGCCGCCGTATGTCCTAATGCTGCTGGATGGGCGAAAGCTCCCGATTATACTTCAGCCCCGCTTAAAAGTATGGGATGGGCCAATGATTTGCCCAAAGATCAGTTTGGCTGCACCCGGGATAGCGGTAATAAATTCCATGGAGGAATAGACCTGGAAGCAGCGGTAGGAACAGAATGCTATGCACTGGCAGAAGGAACCATCAGCGATATTGGATATGGTGCGGAACTGGGCAGTTATATTGCGCTGCAATTTAAAAACGGAGAGGTTTTATATGGAGCAGGGTACTGCCATTTGAGTGAAATAAGTGTAAAAAAAGGCGATAAAGTAACCTCCGGACAGTTTATTGGTAAAACAGGAAAAAGCGGCAATGTGGGCAGTGATACTCCTCATTTGCACCTGGAAATTCATAAGACCAAATGGCTGACGTATTCATCCATTGAAGAGCGGTCCAAAGCATCACTAAACCCGAATCATTACATTTAATTTTCACCCAAAAAACACATTTTCTATGAGTCAATTAATACAAAATTATCTCAAAGGTTCAGACGCTAAGCCGCATCTTCGGTTGCTGGCTATTGTTGAACTTCAGGAAGCCAACCACGGTGAAAAAAATTGCTTTGGTGTTTTCGCAGGATGCAAGGGAAGCAAAACTGCGGACAGTGATTTTAATTCCCTGCACTTGAAATGGGACGGGATTTCTGGAGTAAAACCTACATGGCAGTCAAAGATGCCGCTTTGGTGTATTCCGCTAAAAGTAAGTACAGAAGGGCCTTATGCCTATGAACTTAATTATTCTAAAGATCCTGTAAAGAACAGTTATCCGTGCAGGAAGGCGGTTGTTAAGCTGTATAACGGAAAAGACGGAAAAATAAATAACTGGAAAGATTACAGCTTTCTTCCCGGGAAGGACGCTGAATACCAGGAATTGATCACTTCATGTACCTATTTTGATTTGAATACCACTTATGGAACCGTTCGTTATATGAGTGATAATAATACGAATGAAGAAATTGGATTCTGGATCACTGATAAAAATATCCCCCTTCATCTGTATGATAAAAAACTGTTCATGCTGGGGGGAGTGATAAGTGAAATTATTGACACCAATAAAAAATTTAATGGACTGGAAACGTGGTTTGGAGTCAGACAGCCCAGTGGCGGTGAGCATGCTCCGTTTTTCACGGTTGATCCTAAAAATAAAACCAATGCCAATGGCAATGATGTGCCCGTTCACTGGAAAAAAAACGGCCGTAATGATGATATCGTAACTTTTGATTTTGAGAAAGTACCCGTTACAATCACTACTGACTTCAATAACCCACGTTATGTATCAACCAAAATAAAATCCGAAAATACCGATGAACAGTCTCAAATTGCCTGGCTGGGAAAAGATGCCAACAGCAGGAATTTATCACTTCTTATTACCGATAGAAAGACCGTTGTAGGAGTGGCAGGCTCCTATCTGTCAAGTATTGGATCAAGTACTGTGATTAATTATTTGCTGTACAGACACAATGAAGATTCGAAAGAAAACAGGACTGCTCTCTGTACAATAAAGGATACTACAAATCTTATAAATATCTGGAACGAAAAAACACGGAAAAAGGCCGTCTCTATCCTTGATACCGAAGGAGCGCAGCCCATAGGTATTGTTCCGAAAATTGATAATGCCGTTTTGAATTCCATCACAGTCATATATGATGGTGTCGATGGGATTACTGCTAATTTTTCCAGTGTATACTTTTCCGCGCAGGGAAAACCGAATATATCATTTCCATTAATACGGGATAAGGAACTCTATGCAAAAGACACACCTTTAAATGACATTAAAACACCGTTAATACATCTTAAGGAAGCGATGTTTGAGCCTTCAAAAGGGAATGTAGCAGACAATGGAAGTGTCATTATTCTGAATGTAAAGGCAGGTGAAACATCTCCTGACCTCAATAACGTTATATTGCTTGACGGTTCATTTTCTTTTAAGCTGAAAAATTATTCCAAAGGAGACGAACTTATTGATAAACTGCAGGTAAGTTTTCAGCTTCAAAAAGCACAGAGACCGCTCTTTTTATGGCAATGGTATAAAGATATAGATAAAGAAGATTTTATCCGGTACTGTTATTCCATCAATAAATTCAGAATTCCCGTTCAGGAAGTGAAAGCGTTTGGAAACGATCTCATCGGTAAAGAAAAATTAGTGGCACCAGCCTCATTAGGAACGGTATCGGAAGGTTTTGGAGAAAGGAGTGAACCCGCATTAGTGATTCCCTTACTCGAAAAAAAAGAAAAAAGTACCGAAGGTCTTCAAAATGCATATTATCTGATGATGTCTGAAAGCTCGAATGTGGCTCAGAACTACAGACTGGAAATGCAGCTGGAAGAAAAAGACCAGATTGGAGGAATAGACAGTACGGCCACCGTGGAAGCGGTAGTACTCAATGCCGCACCTCAGCAAATCGCTAAAATTAAAACACAGCTTTTACGCTCACCTTCCACAGACGACGGAATTTATATTTTGGCGAGAAAATCAAATTTTTCCATCGACAGCGGTACCTGGGAAATCTATACAGACAACGCCCTTGAAAAAGGATTTGAGCTTAGTCTTCCTGCACAGGCGGTTGGTGAGGCTTATATAAAAAGTACAACCAACAACGGAGGAGAACCGAAAGATGACGAAGCCATTGACTACAAATTTTCTCCATCCGCAGTATTACAGATCGCCAGTGAACAGCTCAACCGCCAATATGTAACACCAGCCTGGAATCTTAAAAATATCTGGGGTGAAATAGGAGATAGCAACCCGGGATTACAGCTTATTAATGCAAAGTTTGAGTTACTTTATGGTTTAGGTGCCCAGTTAGAGAATAAAAATGCATGTATTGCAGAACTGGCACTCAAATTAGGCGCTATACCCAATCCTCCGCAAAACAATATTGTCTGGAAAGAATCAAAAGTACAGGGAGAAGCATTTAAAACACTGTATATGAAATACCGGGATTTATACAGATCCTGGCAGAGCAGGCTGTCTATCCTTGAAGTCTCTTCTTCCGAACCGTTTCGGCCGGGTAAATTTACCGATGGGATCAGCTATTATATCCGCAGGGAGAAAAATCTGCTGAATGAGGATGGTTCCGTTAAAGAATATGGTAAAGGAGCTCAATTTAGATGGCCAATAGGCCGGCAGGTTTCTCCGGCTCAGAATGATCAGTTATATCACAATCCTGAAGGTTTGGCGGGTGGGGCATTATATCCGTTTGAATCATTAGGTGTCTATGAAGAGCTGTGGCGGGAAGGGATCGGCAAAGGCTCGTCTTCCGGAGAAATTGAGCAGCTGGCTTTTACCTCTCTGGGAGGTTATGGCAGGCAGACGGCCAGATTTGCCAGTGATAAAACCGTTATAAAATCAACCACTTCTCTTGGAAGAACTCACTTTCATGCTGTGGAGCGTATCGGAAGAATAGGCGTTTTATGGAACAGAGCCAAACATGTGATTGAATATGAACGTACTGTAGTTCCTCCGGCTCAGTTTAAAAATGAGCAGCCCGAACTTCTGGGAAGACCTATTGTAAGAAAAGTAAGAGAGTATATCGAAATCCTGGAACCTGTCAGGAAATATCCGGACCTGGATGGTATGAGCCCGGACGGTTCAGGTTCTATAACAGGCTGTCAATTTAAAAGTATAAAGATACCTGTGTCTTCCTCTTGGGGAAGAAATGTGAAGGCGGGTGGCAATGGGATCATTGGCTGGGAGATTCCTCTATGGAATAAACATGCTGATCCTGAAATCTATCCCTTTCCCCAAGTCTTACTGGAACTGTTAGCTCCCAAGGGTGCTGAAATAAAAAATGTTCTTTCTCAGATGGAGAATGTGGAAGACCTCTACTTTTATACGGATGTTCGCTCAGAAGTAGTATTTATTGATAAAAATAACCTGCCGGTACCTGTTAAAATAGAAGCCGATACAGATCGTTGGCCCCTGATAAAATATGTAGACTATACCGATCTGCCAATGGTGGATATACACAGAAATGCCAGACCTGCTTTGGGAAATACACCTGAACTGATGGATGCTCCGTTACCGGGACCGATAAGTATATTGCCCGGTTTTGAACGATTCTGCTTTAAAGTGAAACCTTCGGAAATAACCAGCTCAGTCAACGGAAGATATGTAGAAAATTCCGAGATTAATGGGAAACTGCGGGTCGCAACGATGATGCGGAGTGCTCCAAAAGGAAATGAGCTGAAAACAGCATTATCAGGCGGAACGCTTCAAACAAGAACGGTCATTAACCAACTTGCTTTTGATCCCAATAATATTCTGAGCCAGTGTGCAAACGGGCTGGAACGTGCCAATACAAAGCTGTTGTCAGGTATACTGCCGGCTGACATTACCGGATATGCTTCCGAAGCAGTGGAGAAAATCACTTTTTCTGCAGATCAGATTGATGCCATTAAACATGTACTGGATTCAGCTCCTGAGGTGACTTATTTAAGTAATAATCTTTGGTTGGCCGCCAGCAATTTCCAACTTCCCACAAGGTTACTTTGGAAAAAAACTGTGGAAAGTGCCGATGCATTTATAGCTTCACTCATTTCAAATTATGACCTGCTGACTGGTGAAGTGACTAAAAAGGTGAATGCAATAATGGCGGAGGCTAATGAAATAACTGATGAGTTTATTGAGAAATTAGATCATGAAATCAATGGTCAGGTTGTATCTGTCCAAAAAATCATTGAACAGTTTTCTTTTGAAATAGGTTCGCTTGCCAATGAAGCAAAGGGAATTATTGACCAGGGAGTAGAAGTTATCGAACTTTTTTTACAGCAGATTGAAACCTATTTATCCGATGCTGAAAAAGAAATCCAAAGCATTAATCTGCCTACGCCCGATGAGGTAACCGATGAAATAGAAAGGCTTTTAGACACTAAAAGAAAAGATATTCTGGATCAGATTGCCACTAATGTTCTGTTAAATGAATTAAATAAAAAGGTTAATCTCGAAAAGAAGATCAACGATTTATTTGACGGTATACTTCATGAGATACATGAATCAGAGCTGTCTGAAATTAAAGAACTTATCAGTTTTGCTGTAGAAAAAACAAAAAACCTGCGAAAAGATATCATCGACTACATTAATGCCGGCAATATTTTGTCTAATGAAATCAGAACTATAGTGGATGAAAAATCCGCAGCTCTTAAAGACGGTGTTAATACCATAGAAAGTGAGCTTTTAAAAAAACTGAAACAGCTCAGCAATACAATTTCGATTGAACATCTGAACCTTAAAGAAACCCTGAAAACCTTTAGCAAAGAGAAGAAGGAATTTATACAATCGGTCAACGGTTGGTTAAATAAGACAGTGATTGATATTAGGGACATATTGAAAACCGGGCTTACAAAAGAATTTTCAACTATTCTGGTGAATAATAATCCACCTCCAAATGAGATTGTTGGTTTTAAACCCCTTATCGATTATTTTAAGGAAGCTGATGATTATATTAAAAACATCGCGAGGGAATTATCTTCTTTTTTTCATCAATTGGACCCCAATCAGTACAAAGCTGAGTTCAGCAAATACCTGGAGCGTTATAAAAGCTATAAAGACCTGGAAACTGCTATCGGAGCTAAACCTCCAAACCCCAAAAGTATTCTGGAAGCAGCCAACAAATTTACCGAAGAAATCAATGAAGATCTTGGCGCACTCACCGGAACATTACTCCAAGCCTATTCGGAAGCCGAAAAAGTAACGTATGCATACAATGACCTCTCTGATGCGGTAAATACCACCTTATTCAATTATAGAGGCGTATATGATGAGCTGGTTGCCCCCGGTCTTGGCTTCAACCGTAAGACTGTAGCGATGCTCGTAAGTACCGATTGGAAGAATGTGGAACAGCGTTTAACCATTACTCCTGTAATGACTAAATTCAATCAGTTAAAAGAAAATCTGTCTGCACTGGGCATCAGGCTGCCTTCTGTTTCTATTACCGATAAATTTTTAGCCCCTGCCAGAGAATGGGGTGAAGAAGCCCTGGAAAAATTTAAAAATTCTCTCCTGAGCAATTATGATTTTACCAATATTATAAAAGGGGCAGGCGGTCTTGATCTCGAACGCTTGATCCCCGGATTTAAAATGCCGGATGCCTTCAGAAACAATATTAAAATAATGCACGGGACCGATGTCAAAAACCTAAAAGCCTGGGTAAAAGCGGAAACCAATATGAGTCTTCCCAAACGCGAAGAGCTTTTTGCCATAGGACCGGTAAGCGTATCATTGGACAAAGCAGCTACTCTGGTCGGAAATATAAGAGCAGAAATTGATGCAGACAGTAAACTCGAAAAAGAAAACCACGGATCACTTACAGGTTCTTTTATCATAGGATTGCAGGGCACAGAATTAATGCGTTTTAGAGATGCTAAGATCACCTGCGTTAATGATAAATATGATTTTGATTTGGATCCCAGCAGAATGGAAATGTCCGGACTGTTACAGTTAATTACGGATGCCACCAAAAATATTCCGGCAGCATCTGAAGACGGTGAAGAGACTTCCGTATTTAAGATCGATATTTTAAAGACAAAGTATCAGAATACCGATATTGAAGTTCCTTACGGGGTGAATGCTTCGCTGGATATTCCGCCCATCACGATAGGTGGTGGTCCTACGAATATCACCAATCTGGCTTTTGGAGGATATTTTAAAATGAAAGCATTTGATATTGAAAAGAAAACACTCGACTTTAGCCTGGGATTAGGATTTTACCTAGGGAAACGGGAAGCTCCGTTTATTTTTACAGCCTTTATATTCGGTGGCGGTGGTTTTGTCGACTGTTCGGTGGAGTATACGCCTTCTGTAAGCAACAGCCTGAACGTCAATTTTGCCATGAGTGTACAGGCAAGTGCGGCCCTGGCTTTTAATGCCGGCTGGATCTACGGCAGTGTCATGGTAGGAATGGGCATAGAAGTGATGTATGTCAAAAAGGCTCTCGGGCCTGGAAGCAGGACGAGTGTCATTATGTTCATACAGTTTATCGGACATGTATGTGTCGTTCGTATTATTCATGTTTTTCTGGTTGTACGCCTTGCCATTGCCTATGACGGTCAAAAAATGACAGGTACCGGAAGAATAAAAGCCTCCATGAGAATTTGCAGGTTTTTCACCTCAAAAGTGGAAAAAAATTACACCCATAACTTTTAATTAGCACCACGATATGAGTAATAATTTACAAATAGCCATAGACCCTAGCTGTATCCAAACCACTGATGATGCAGGAACTCCACAAATGACGGTAGCGGTAAGCATTACCGGTCTGTCGTTTGATAAAATTGTTACAGTAGAAGAATTTCACGCAGCAAAGGAGTTGTTGAAAAATTTTAATACACATCTTCAGCACAACAGAATCAGACTCTATTTTTTTAATGACCCTGCAAGTCCTAATTTTGAACACAGAGATTGTGTTGTAGTAGGGAATTCAGCAGTAGGATTACCTCCTAACTATATGGAGTATATAAAAGAAGAACTGGAGATTAATATTGGGGTGGAGACACGTCTGAAATACAGTTTTGATGGAGTAAACCAGAATATTACTGTTGATGATAAGAATTTTAAAGAATATGACTATGAAAACTTAGGAGAAGGCTACTCCAACATGGCTTTCGCCAATTTTTCCCAAATGCTGGCACCTCTGAACGAACAGATAGGACTTGTGCTTTTCGGAAAACAGCATACAGCGGATCCCACACGGCCAAATATTCCTGCAGGAACAACAAAATTCCTGGCATTTCCTTTACATGATACCGAACCGACAGCAGGCCCGCGGCCAATCGGTTCCGGGCTTTGGGAGCTGAATTATGGTCAGACGGATGAGAAGGGCATAAGCTTCGAGAATAAGTATATCTGTATTGAGACTGAAATTCCCGAAGAAACGGTTCAAAAGGGGAATATCTACCTCAGAGATGAAAAAGGAAACTATGATGGGAAGGTTGAGATTGAAGTGTTGCAGGATCTTGACTGGACCACAGATTATTACAACAATATAGGATCCTATTTAGATTTTCCTGTTCTGCTGCAGGACTGCCTGGGAGATGCTGACAGTATTAAGCTTTTTACCGCTGATGAAAAATCTTTTGAAAAAAACGTCAGAGCCATTGACGGGCTGATGTGGCGGTTGGTGTTGGAACCTTTCTTTCCTCATACTAAAGAATTACCTGATGGAAGCGGTTATTTTCAAAAAGAGATTGATCCGGTTATATATCAGTCATGGGTGGATATCACAAAGACCAATGCCAATTTAATAAAACTGACGAAAAAATTAAAAGAAATCCTTCTTACTGATTTTACGGATAACAAGGCATCGGTTAAAGAAATACATCGTTTATGCCGGAAAATGGATGAAACAACCCAGACTGTTGAATTATCACTTCCCGAAAATAACTCAAAAACCGAATGGGTGGGCAAATGGATAGAATCCTGGGGTGCTCTTATTGAAGATTGCCGTCAACTGGCAACACCGGAAAAAAGGATCATTATCGGAAGGTTGTATGATGAAGTTTTGAAGTTCATTCTAGATAACTCACTTCAATCAGGGCAACAAGAAATAAAATTACCGGAAAAAAAACTCCATATAGAATTTATGATGCAGTATAATCAGGCTGTGTATTATCAGCAATACCACATTTCAGGAACTGCATCTATTGGAGAATTTATGTCAAAACTCGAAACAGATATTGCACAGGTTTGGGACAACGTCAAAAAAGATCCGTTATGCCTGCTAAGTTTCCTGCACGTAGATGAAGCAGAAGAAACCGATGATATAAAAAAATTGTTTAACGATTATCTGGCAGAAAATGTAAAAGGATTAAAGGCTAAGATTAAAAAAGAAAAAGCCCCGGTTTATGATCCTCCGGCTATACAGGTAAAGGTATATTCAGACAGCAGGATACATAACGATACCGATGACATCTCGGATGAAATTGCAGGATTCGTACTGTTGAATCAGCGAAGTAAAGAACCTTATGTAAAAGAATTTGACCCCGCATCCTGGCATTATCTGAATAAAACAACCTTAACGATTAATGATACTGATACCGGCACGACACTTCTTAAACCCTTATTCCTGCCTGAAGTGGATGGAATGCCTTTGCTGTCTTTATCTTTAACGAATCATAAGCGGGGCATTGTAGACCCCAATCTTACACTGCATAATACTACGCTACAGGCACCGGTAGCAGCAGCCGGAAATAGAACCACATCATCCCCGTATAAAATGGATTTTAAATGTCCGGAATTCTGGTATGGCTACCATTATCAGTTTGTGGGATTTGTGGTGTTAAACAGCGGCGTTCTGCCTCCTGTACTGAGATCCGGCAGCAGTTTAAATATGTTCGACGAAAGTCCGGTCATTACTGAACACAACAGTTTGGTTAAAAATTACCATCACCTCAGAAAAGTGGCGATTGCATCTCCTAATATATCACCGGAGATCAATGCATCTACGGGGCAGTTTTCGCATCAGGAACCTCCTGATTTTATGCCACTGGCAAAAGAACTATCTTTCTGGAAAGAAAAGGAATATACCCATCTTACACTTTCCGGATCAGAGAAATTCAATCATATAATAACTTTCGATATTTCCAGGGCTACAACGGGTATCTGGGACTGGTTTGCGTTTGAAAAGAAAACACTGAATGAATTGCTGGAATATCAGGGTACAGATAAATTACTGGAAGCAGTCAAAGCATTTTTAAACAAAGATGAAAGTGATACCCAAAAAAGTGATCTTAAACTACCGGATCCGGCTGTATCTGACCTGATTCTTGTTGAATGGAGCACCGCATTTCCAAAGGTAACGGCGCTGAACAGTTTTGAGCTGGACAGCAAACATAAAGATCCGTTTACGGTTTCCTGGAACAAAGATTCAACAGGATATAATAAAACTGACAATATCTTTACCGTAAAAAAAGGAGAGATTATTGAAATGAAGTTCTTTTCGCTGGTCGATCAGAAATACTTTGTTAAAGGAGGAAATGAAGAAATGCTGCACGAATCTCTGATTCCGGAAGACAGAACAGCAAATACCTATAAAAACTATTTTAAATTTGCTCCCGTTTCTTACTGCTTTGAGGCTGCCAAACATCCTTCCGGCCATCTGGAAGAGGAACTTTGGGAACTCATCAACATCAAAGATGACAGTAATAAAGATGTTCCGTTTCAGGATAATGATTATGTAAAAGTCTTTGCCGGGGCAAAAAAATTCAAAACCGACATCAGTTTAGAGTTTGCCTATATCAGTAAATTGGAAATAAGACATCAGCGGTGGTATTGGGACGGACGGCTGGATGTATCCGGTGAACCGGAATATCTGAATAACACCAATGTTTCTCTTGATCCGAAACATTCTGAAAAATATAAAACCAGTCAGGCTATGGAGTGGGAAGCCTGGTCATTCTCCACCAGACCGGATCATACGGGTACGGTCAGACAGGCCCGTTTAAAATCAAGTGACGGAGAGATCAATGAGCAACTATTGTTTTCCATCGAAAATAAAGCAGAAACAAAAGCGCTCTACCATCGTTTTGCTGTCACGGCTTATTCCCGTTATGCATTTATAGATCAAATAAATTCAGAAGAACATCGGGTGATAGAAGGAAAAGTACCGATAGATCATGTTGATGAGAATAAGAATAAGACTGTGGTTAAAAACCAATGGAAACGTTTTATTCAGTTGTGTAAGCGTGAAGAAAAACTGTCGGCTCCGGTTGTAAGATTTTTCATCCCGCTCACAGAATCCATTACCTCTGAACAGGAAAAAACACTAAATCAAAATGCAGCACCTATTATGGCTGTGGTAGAAGGAAATGTCTTTAATGAGGCGGGTCTTGCCTATGGACTTGAAATCGGAATTGAAAAACTGAACTACCTTACTAAAGAAGGTAATGTGGAAGCGTACCTTAATTTTGGAGCCAGTCCAAATTTATCTCATATCAAGTCTCTTGCGCTGCCCGGTAATGGCACTTCAGTTGATTCTGATAATTTTATTTTTGTGCCACAGGGACCAGTAGGTTTTACATTTGATTTGGCCGCTGAAACGCCTAAAATCACTTCTTCCGCCTATCTGTTGGATTTATCGGATAAGCATTTATCAGATGCCGTCTTTACCCTGCAGGATCAACGCCAGGCATGGAGCTTAATGAGAGTTGCTACCCGAAGTGTTATCAAAAGCAGATTTTATGGAGGCCAGTCAAAATTAGAAGATCTCACCAGCAAGTGGTCTGAAAAAACCTGGGTAGAATATGTACTTGCCATCGATTCAGCCATCCCTGAAGCATGGATCAATGAAGTAAACAAATATGGAACGGTGGAAGTAAATACTACATCATTTAAAGATTTACCGGAGATCAACACCACCTATGAGCAACAGTATGTAGTGGTCACAAAATTGGAAAATGATATGGGAGGAATGCCTGTAGAAAGCTATTACGGAACATACTGGTATGATAAGGAAAATAATACCCTAAAAAGTGATCATGGAGAAAAAATCATTAGCAAAGGGCTTAAAGGATTTATAAGAATTCTCATTGTTCAGAAAGAAAGAAACTTCAGTTCTGATAAAAACATATGGGAACTGCTGTTCAATGCAGATGACACCAAAATACAGGCAGATGCACAGGTGGCCAGACCTTTGATCACAAAAAGAGTGCCTGTGGAGTTTAACAATATGATCTGAGCCGGTTAGTGCGTAAAGTAGTATCATTATAAACCGATGCCGGAATGTTATAAATAGTATTCAGATAAACAGGATTTATTTGGATACTATTTTTATGCTTTATTCAAAATAAGTTATTAAATCCTTATTGTGTGAATTTTATGCATTGAGATGTTTTTAAATTACTGATGCAATGCGTTTTAGCGGTTTTTAAAAGTGTGAATTAAATGAATAGGCTTTTGTCTTTCCGTTTTGAAGAATTTTTTTCTATCCATTTATTTTTTTCCTGATTGGCATTTGCGTAATTTTATTCTCTGTATAACAGAATTCATACTAATAAATAAATGGAAAAATATAATTACGGAATGATTGGCCTTGGAGTAATGGGGCGCAATCTTCTTTATAATATTGCCGATAACGGCTTTTCTATCGCCGGATTCGACCTTGATGGAGAGAAAGTAAAAGAACTACAGGACGGCGCCACCTCAGAAATGAAAGTAAAAGGAACAGATACGATGGAAGATTTTGTATCTGCACTGGAAACCCCAAGGAAAATTATTCTTATGGTTCCGGCCGGAAAACCTGTAGATGCAGTTCTGGAAAGCATCACACCGCTTTTAAGCAAAGGAGATATCGTCATTGATGCCGGTAATTCTTATTTCAAAGATACCAACAGACGTGTCGCGGATCTGGCTTCAAAAAATCTTCACTTTATGGGAATGGGCGTTTCCGGAGGTGAGAAAGGAGCCAGAACAGGACCAAGCATCATGCCGGGTGGAGATCTGGAAGCTTTCCATCTTATTCAGCCTATGCTGGAAGCTATTTCAGCCAAAGTGGGCAATGAAGCGTGTACCGCTTATATGGGGAAAGATTCTGCTGGAAACTATGTGAAAATGGTTCACAACGGAATTGAATACGCGATCATGCAGCTCATCAGCGAAGCCTATGATTTGTTGAAAAGAGGAGCGAATTTAAACAACGATCAGTTATATCAGATTTTTAAAGAATGGAATAATGGTGAAATGAATTCATTCCTGATCGAGATCACAAGAGATATTTTTCAGCAAAAAGATTCATTGACAGAGGGTTATCTTGTCGATCAGATCTTAGATAAAGCAGGAGCTAAGGGAACCGGAAAATGGACCTCTGAGCAAGCTATGGAAATTGGAGTTTCTATCCCTACTATTGATATTGCAGTAACTTCAAGAATTTTATCAGCCTATAAAGAAGAGAGGGTTCAGGCTTCTCAACTGTATGCTGAGAAAGAAATGGTAAGTCCGGAAAATACAGAATTATTCATTAAAGAAGTGGGTGACGCTTTATATCTGGCGACATTGATCAGCTATGCACAAGGTTTGGCTTTACTGGTAAAAGCTTCTGAAGAATATAATTTCCAGATTCCATTGAAAGATGTGGTGAAAATCTGGAGAGGAGGATGTATCATCCGTTCAGTGCTGTTGGAAAAGTTCTATTCTGCATACACGAAAGATCCTCTTCTGTCCAATATTTTACTGGATAAAGATATTTCCGAGATCGTTAAAGGGAAAATTAAATCATTACGAAAAACGGCCGCCTATGCTGCTTCAAATGGTATTTCAAGTCTTGGACTTCAGACCGCTTTGGGATATTTTGATGCCTATACCACAGAATCACTGCCTGTGAATCTGATTCAGGCGCAGCGGGATTATTTCGGAGCACATACCTATCAGAGAACAGACAGAGAAGGTGTTTTTCACACTTCATGGCAAACTGCAAACGATTAAAATTGGGAAAAATGAATGACAATAAAGTCTTGAAGCCAACTACAATTATCATTTTTGGTGCGACAGGAGATTTGGCGAAAAGAAAACTTTTTCCGGCGTTTTATAATTTATACATCGACGGCAGAATGCCCAAAGGTTTTAATATTCTGGCACTCGGAAGAGCAGATAATACCAATGAATATTTTAAAAACTACATTAAAGAAAACCTTGAGAATTTCTCAAGAAAAAAGATAACTACAGAAGATTGGGCCGGTTTTCAGGCTCATATTACTTATTTTCAGCATCAGCTGGATGAGGAAAGTTCTTACAAAAATCTGCACCAGAAATTAGAGGATTTTGATAAGGTTTACGGAACGAGAGGGAACAGGTTGTTTTATTTATCCATTGGACCTGATTTCGTTTCTACCATTTCCAATCATATCAAAAATTCAGCATTAGCTTCTGACGCTAAGAAAGACCGCATCATTATCGAGAAACCATTCGGTCATGATAAGCAGTCGGCAATTGAACTGAACAGTTTATTGGCTGAAACTTTTGAAGAGGAGCAGATCTATCGTATCGATCATTATCTGGGGAAAGAAACGGTACAGAATATATTGGCGTTCAGATTCGGAAATTCTATTTTTGAACCTTTATGGGACCGTAAGCATATAGAATCCGTACAGATTACCGTTGCGGAAGAAGTAGGCGTGGAAACCAGAGGTGCTTTCTATGAGCAGACCGGAGCGCTTAAGGATATGATTCAGAACCATTTATTACAGATCCTCTGTATGGTCGCTATGGAACCACCGGCTTCACTGGAAGCGGGCGAAATCAGAGACCGTAAGGTAGATGTTTTGAAATCTATCCGCAGAATTCCGGCAGATCAGGTGGATCATTATGCCGTAAGAGGCCAGTACGGAAAAGGCATCGTGAATGGAGTAGAAGCTAAAGGCTATCGTCAGGAAGACGGAATTGCTACCGATTCCAATACGGAAACTTTTGCTGCTGTAAAATTCTATCTGGATAATGAAAGATGGCAGGACGTTCCTTTTTACGTTCGTACAGGGAAGAAAATGAAGGAAAAGCATTCTTATATTACCATTCAGTTTAAACCGCTTCCACATTCTACCTTCTCAGAAAGCTCACAGCACTTATCTGCTAATAGGTTGATTATCAACATTCAGCCATTAATGGATATCAGACTGCAGTTTATGGCAAAAAAACCGGGACTTTCATTGGTGTTAAAGCCTGTTGAAATGATTTTCGACAATTTCGCCTGTCAGGAAGATACCCCTGAAGCTTACGAAACACTATTGCTGGACGCACTTATAGGAGATCTTACCTTATTTATGCGTTCTGATCAGGTGGAAGAAGCCTGGGATGTTGTCAAAACCATTCAGGAAGCCTGGGCAGGCAATAAAGATGCATCTTTTCCAAACTATGAAGCAGGAAGCTGGGGCCCGAAAGAAAGTATTGCACTGGTTGAAAGACAGGGGCATAACTGGGTGTAACATATCAATTTAAATTAGACGAAAAATGAATATCACAGTATTTAACGATCTGGAGAAATTATATACAAAAGCAGCAGATACATTTGTTGAACTTTCCAAAAAATCGATTCAGAACAATGACCGTTTTGTGGTCGCACTAAGTGGAGGTTCTTCTCCTAAAGCTATTTTTAATTTGCTGGCGACTGAAGAATATGCAGACAAAATAGAATGGAATAAAGTGTACTTTTTTTGGGTAGATGAGCGATGGGTTCCTTTAGACGATGATAAAAGCAATGCACGAATGACATTCGAGACCCTTCTGAACAAGGTTCCCGTCAATAAAGATCATATCTTCCCTATGTATGAAGACGGAATCCTTCCGGAAGATTATGCTGCTGAATACGAACAACAGATTAAAAATGTTCTCGGAAATGAAGGCGTTTTTGATTTTATCCTTTTAGGAATGGGAGATGACGGGCATACCGCTTCTCTGTTTCCGGGTGAGGCTGTTTTGGATGAAAATGAAAAGTGGGTGTCCGCGTATTATCTGAAATCTCAGGAAATGTTCAGAATCACTTTGACTTCACCATTGATTAACAAGGCTGAAAATATACTGGTTATTGCATTCGGAGAGTCGAAAAAACATGCCCTGAATGAGGTTTTAAACGGTGAGTACAATCCAAAACTGTACCCGTTACAGCTTATTGACAGAAAAGAAGGCCTTCAGTTGTTCACCGATGAAAAGGCGAAAGGCTAAACGACTATTAATATAAGACCAGAGCGCACCGTTAGAAATCTAGCGGTGCGCTCTTTTTTTTAAACTGAAAATGGTAAAATTATAAGTGTTTTGAATGTATTCTAGTGTATTGATAATGTGTTTGTAATTTATTATTAAAAAAATCACCATGTATTGAAATATTAATTAAATTTGTTTTAGCCGGACTGCCGGTTTTAGATTTATCATTTCTCTATTGTATAAAATAGAAAAGGTAAAATATCCAATCCAAAATAAACTAATAACATATAACCTTTATTATGAATGCTTTAATTATTATCGATGTACAGTATGATTTCTTACCGGGAGGCTCTCTGGCCGTTAACCAAGGTGATGAGATTGTACAGACAATCAACGATTTACAGTCCAAATATGATTTGGTGGTCGCTACACAGGACTGGCACCCGAGAGGTCACAAGAGTTTCGTTACGTCTCATCCGGGGAAAGAACCGTTTGAAGAAATATCCTTAAATGGGCTGAACCAGGTATTGTGGCCCGAACACTGTATACAGGGAACAAAAGGAGCAGAGCTGGTTCCGGAACTTTTAACAAATGCTGTTGAGGCTATTTTTAGAAAAGGAATGGATAAAGAAATTGACAGTTACAGTGGCTTTTTCGATAATGGCAGAAAAAAATCCACAGGTATGGCTGATTATCTTAAAGGACGTGGAGTTACCGAAGTAGCCGTTTGCGGAGTAGCCGCCGATTATTGTGTGTACTATACAGCCAATGATGCGCTGGACTTAGGTTTTAAGTCAAGTATTATAGAAAGCGCTTCCAAACCGATAGATCCCGAAAGATATGCAAGGATGAAGAAAGACTTCCAGGCAAAAGGAGGAACTGTTATTTAACGGTTGATGTTTTCCTGAATATTTATATAATGTAATATGAGGAATTGGTTTTGGCTGATCAGTCATGTTCCGCTAGAAAAATAAGACCTTCAAATTAATTTGGAGGTTTTTTATTTTCATCATCCGGATCTTCCGCTTTTCATTTCCGTTTCTGTATTCAGGATGCAAAAATTCCACGAATGTACAGCCAATAAAAAACAAAAATGTCAACATATGTTGAATGTTTTAAAAATGTTGAAATCTACATTTGCTCTGTTAATTCAATACAAAAAATATCATGAAGCGTATCATATTCAACCTTTCTGCATTCTGCTTAGGATGCCTTGCCTTTTCTCAAACTCATACATCCTCTGTCATCAACAAAAACCCCAAATCCCTTTTTGATCCCACTCCGTTTGCTTTTTCTCATGCTACCAGCCATGATGGGGAAGGACAGTATGTATTTATATCCGGGCAAAGCGGTGGAGAAGGTTTGAAGCATAGCCTTTCTGCAGATTTCAGAACTCAGGTGAAGTGGTCTCTGAAAAATTTAGAAACAGTGCTTTCGGAATATGGATTAGGGGTTAATGATGTCCTTAAAATCACGATCCTCATCGTTGATCATGATCAGGAAAAACTTAAAATATGGACGGAAGAAATGCATACAACATGGAAAGACCATACGTTCCCGGCCAGTACTTTAATTCCTGTCCCTAAATTGGCACTGGATCATATGCAGATCGAAGTGGACGCTGTTGCTTTCATTAAAAATAACAGATATTAACCAGAGTTCTGGATAAGAGTCAAGAGTCAAGAGCCACGAACCATGAGTCAAAACTTCAGGTGTGTTTAAGGTTTAAGAGTTTCGGGGTGCGGGTTTTGGGTTGGAGAGTCGGAGGGTTTGAGTGTTTGAGTGTTTCGGGGTGTAGGTTTTGGGTTTTCAGATATATGAAATCTGACGTCTGAAATCTAATCACCATCTGAAAACTTCTGTCAATGAAAAAATTCACCATTCACTTGCGAAGCAAAATTCACCCTTCACATTTCTAAATCTCAATCTCAATCTCAGCTCAAAGTCTCATGTCTGAAATCTGACATCTTGGCTCTTGGCTTTAATCACTATCACATCAAATCCTGAAAAAAACCGGATTCCTTATTAAATCTGGCTTTATAATCACTCGGTGAAAGGCCTGTTAATTTTTTAAAAACATCTTTGAATGCTCTTTCATCACTATAACCCACTTCTTCCATAATTTCAAAAATACCTTTTCTGCCTCTTTCCAGTGCACTTTTTGCAGCTTCGATCTTCACTCGCTGCATATATTCAACAGGAGTATTGTGGGTGGCTTTAATAAAGCGACGGTCAAAGTTTCGCCGGCTTATGGCCAGTTGGGAAGCCAGTTTTTCAAAAGATATTTTTTCGCTGACATTCTGTTCGATATAACTTTGTGCCTTGATAATGACTTCATCATCATGGTTTTTCTGCGGCTGAAAAATGGCAAAAGGGGACTGCAGGCTTCTACCCGGATCTATCTGAAAAACTTTTGAACAGTAAACAGCCGTTTCGCGGTCAAAATATTTCTCAACCAGAAGCAGTACCAGATTTAAAAATGAAAAAGCCCCACCATTGGTATATAACCCATGTCCGGCTAGAAGAAGCTTATCCGTTTGAAGATCGATGTTCGGAAAAAGTGCTTTAAAATCATTTTCAGCCTGCCAGTGAGTGGAGCAGGTTTTGTTATTCAATAATCCTGTAGCAGCGAGAAGAAATGCTCCGGTGCAGATGCTGGCTATTTCAGCGCCCTCTTTATATTGTTTCCTGATCCAGTCAATCAAGTCCGGGTTATCCTTGATCAGCTGAGCAAAACCTTTCGGATGGGAGATGGAAGGGATAATAACCAGATCATGTTTTCTGACAGTACTTACATCAACCGGATTAAGGGAATAAAAACTGTTATTCTCTTTCAGTTCGGTCAATACACCTGCCACCCGGATTTCTATACCTGAGCTTTTCCCTGCTTTTCGCCAATACTCATTAGCTTCGGTCAGTATTTCCAGAGTTCCTACTACACTGCTCAGATTAACATTGCCCGCAGGAACAAGAATCGTTACTTGTTTCATCCTTAATTTTTTACAAAGGTATGATAATGTGTTGTCCAAATCAACACGTTAAGTTGTCTATTTTACCATGTATTAATGTTTGATATAGACGATATCTTTGTCATGTTCATAAGAACACTAAATCAAAAACAAACAGAATTATGTTATTAACAAAAAAAATTGCCATTATTTATGGAGCCGGCGGAGCTGTCGGAAGTACAGTAGCAAAAACATTTGCCCGGGAAGGAGCAAAGGTGTATTTAACAGGTCGTAACAAATCAAAAGTGGAGGCTGTAGCTGCTAGAATTAATGCTGCCGGTGGTTATGCGGAAGTTGCAGAAGTTGACGCACTTAATGAATCTCAAATCACAGACCATTTAGATTATGTGGTGAATCAGTCAGGAAATATTGACATTTCATTTAACGCAGTGGGTCTCCGCAATACAAAATTACAGGGTGTTGCATTGGTAGATCTTGATGTTGAAGATTTTATGGCTCCTCTTTTATCTCATGTACAGTCTAATTTTTTAACGGCGAGAGTAGCCGGAAGACATATGGGCGCCAATGGATCGGGAGTTATTATGACCGTTACGTCAAGCCCTTCAAGGGTAGCAATCCCGCATATGGGCGGAGTAGCGGTTGCGATGGCTGCTGAAGAAGCACTTATCAGAGATCTTTCCGCTGAATTAGGATCTACAGGGGTGAGAGCGATAGGAATTCGTCCTGAAGGTATGGCAGACAGTGATACGATGGAGGAAGTATATGGACTTCATGCTAAAGCCAATGGTCTTTCCCGTGAGCAGTTTCAGGGGATCATCGAAAGAAATACGCATAGCAAACGTTTACCATTGCTTCAGGAAATGGCGGAAGTTGCTGCATTCATGGCTTCCGATCGTGCAAGCGGAATGACCGGGACTATTGTCAATATGAGTATGGGAACCATTGCCGATTAAATTATTTCAGCACATCCGGGTGTTGTACAGAATACGACACCCGGATTTTCTTAACCAACAGATTTCTTATTTCCGGAATTCAAAAATTGGATGCATCTGTCTTTTAATCCATAAGATGAACCAAAATCTTAATCTGAAAAATATACAATCATCAAATCAATTTAAAATACAATATTATGAATCAGTATCAGATATTTTACGACTTGCATTATCAGGCTCAGCCTTTGTTACTGGCCAATGCCTGGAATGTTAAAAGTGCACAGATTATAGAAAAAGCAGGATTCAGCGCCATCGCTACTTCCAGTGGTGCCATCGCCGATTCCTTGGGGTATAAAGATGGTGAGCAGATCCCTTTTGATGAGCTGCTTTATATAGTGAAAAGGATCAAGGCAAGCACGGGTATTCCGCTTACTGTAGATTTGGAGCGGGGCTACACCAATGACCTTGACGTTCTTCATTCACATATTCAGCAGATGATAGATATAGGCGTGGCGGGCATTAATCTTGAGGATAATCAGGGCGAGGATATTTTCCTGGAAAAACTGAAATCCATCACGAATTATCTTCATGAAACCAACCAAAAATTATTCATCAATGCAAGAACAGATGTGTTTGCACAAAAAATAGATCATCCAACGGAAACCGTGATCAATAGAGCAAAGCTTTATAAAGATGCCGGAACTGACGGGTTGTTTGTGATCGGGTTAAAAGACACAGAGACAGTTAGAAAAATTGTTTCGGCTGTAGAGCTTCCTGTCAATGTGGTCGGTATTTCAGCCCTTTCATCTGTTGATGAACTTACTGACTGTGGCGTAAAGCGGATCAGTATGGCAGGTATACTATATGGCGCAGGATACGGGAAAATAGACGAAATTGTTCATTCTATAAAAAAAGAGAACTCGTTATCTCAGCTGTACTAAATACTTCAGTATAAAGATGACTTCATTTTAATAGCTGCAACTTGATATCACCATTATTTTTAATAGTTCGTGCCAGTCAGGTTGTAGCTATCTGTTTTGATGATCCTGTTTGGCCTTTAAAGAATATTATTTCTCAACAACAAAAGCTTTCAGTTCAGCCATTTGGCCATCTTCAAATCTCCAGATGTCGCAATAATCATATGCTATCCATTGGCCGTCTTCATTAAAAAGGCTTATGATACCTACTGCGGTTACATAATCATCTTCTTCAATCATCAGTTCTACATTAAACTTTGGTGGTTTTTTGTAGGTATCAGCCATATACTGGCGTATTTCGTCTTTTCCTGAAAGTACCTGATCTCCCATGAATGTCCATTTAATATGTTCCATGCAATATGCAAGGAAGGTTTCATGATCACCCTCCGAGATCGCTGAATTGGCCTTCTTCAAAACTGTTTTATGATCCATAAGATGTATGTTTTTAGGACCGGAAGATGGAAGAAGGAGGCTGGAAGTTACTGCAAGAACTTTTCATTTCTGACAACTATTGTAAAGTCAACAGTTTTCAAAAAGACACTAAGAACCAGAATATGGCTGTTCTTTGGACTTCAATACACTTTTCTTTCCTGCTTCCAGGTTTCTTTCTTTGAATATCGGTCAGGTACCAGCGAAAAAAAACTAGCTCAGCTGATAATTGGCAAGCACCAGGCTCAGAATAAAGTGAACATAATCCTGATCAGCTTCCTTTCGGTTGATCAGCTTATTTTTATAGTCATAAGAATTCAGAACTCTTACCAGTCTCTGGTACGTTTCGAAATGATCTCCCTTGATTTTTACCCTTCCATTGCCATCTCTTGTTTTAATGATTTCATTATCCAGAGTTCTGATTTTAAATAAGACGTAAGATAATTTAGGATGGAAATTCATCTTTCCCACATATCTTTCAATTATATTAACCTTGAACGGATCAAATACGATTGTGTTAAATACAATATTGGAACCGGGTTCCTGTGTATTGAGCTCAAGTGTATAGTTCATGAATTTTATTTTTATACAAATTTACCCATAAGCTAAAATAAATCAAAGGAAAATAAAGATTAAAGCACAAAAGAAATTATTCTGCTCTGATTTATTGATATGTTTTTTTAAAATTTATATTACTTTTCCTGTATTTAATTCATATGCTTCGCACGGAATACCCTGATCACCAGCCAGAAATGACGTTCTGTTTCCTGTCATCGATAAAAAGGAGAGACGGTGTAAAATTGATGATAATTTTATGTTAATAATTGGAGTTGGTGGTGAAAAATTGAATTTTTGGGGTTGAAGTTGGAAAAGATGGACTATAATTTCGCTTTGAGCGTATTAAAATTCGACGGAGAAACGGCTTTTTTCCCGCAATTAAATTTAAAATAAATGGTTTTAAATATTTTTAATTTAATTATATTAGATTCTTAACAAAATTAATAACTACCAGAATAAAACATGAAAAAAATATTGATATTGCTTTGTATTTGCAGTTTATCATTCTGTTTGAATGCACAGAAAGTAAAGACCTCACAGGATAGTATAAAAGTATTCTACGATAAATTACTGGTGATGTTAAAATCAGATTATCTTCTTAGAAAGGATGTAGACTGGAAAACTGTCGGTGATGAAACCAATCAGAATTTAACGAAGTACAGTGATTTTAAAAGTTCATTAAAGGAAACAGAGGTATTATTTGGTAAAATAGGCGCAACACACTGCAAGGTTTTTTACCAGAATAAGCCCTATGGAACAACGGTAAAAGCATCAATAGATAATTTAAGCACCCAATGGAAAGAAAAATTCGCAACCAAACCTGGTTTTGAAGTGAAAGCCCTGAATGGAAATATTGGATATATTTTAATGCCGAATGTTACGTTCTTAGATTTCAGTTCTGAAAATGTTCATAAAATAGCTCAGTCTATGTATGACCAGATTGCTGATTTTAAAGCTAAAAATAAAACAAAAGGCTGGATTCTTGATTTACGCTTTAATACAGGTGGGAATTCTTCTGCGATGCTGCTCGCTTTATACGATCTACTGGGTGATAATGATATTTGGGGTACCGTTGACCGTAATAAAAAACAGAATTCTAAGGTAAAGCTGGAAAAAGGAAACTACCTAAGTAATTCTAAAAAATCATCTTATATCAATCCTAAAGGAGAATTGCTCGACAAAGCGAAAGTAGCGGTCATTACAGGTCCGTTAACCGCCAGTTCCGGAGAAGTGACGGCGTTAGCATTTAAAGGCAGACCCAATACCATTTTGATTGGAGAGCCCACCTTTGGAATGACTACATCGAATGTTGATATCGGACTGCCTTTTGATACCATGCTGCTTTTAAGTGTAGCCTATGACAGCGACAGATATGGCAACTATTATGAAAAAGTCCTTCCAGACATCGCAGTTTCAAAACAGGACAATTTCAATGATCTGCTGGCCGACAAAAACATTCAGGAAGCGATAGGTTTTATATCGAAAAAATAGCGAGGCCGGGTTTGAGAGTCAATGGTGGGTTTTGCTTTGCTGGAACTAAGAATTAAGAGCCAAGATGCAAGACGTCAGATTTTAGACATCAGACATGGCGAAAAGCTCAAACCCTCCAACGCTCCGACTCTCAAACTCTCCAACCCGAAACCCGAAACTAAATCAGATACTTCTTCAACCCCTCCATAATTCCCTGCCACAGCGTATTGAAGAAACTCTTATTGGGATCACGCTTTACATCCACTTCTACATGATTGGGTTCACCTTTTGAGTCGTTTTTCACAAAAATATTGGCAACAGCGCTGAGAAGTTTTCTCTCTTTACCCGTATTTTTATTTAAAAAGTTGACCTGCATGTCGGTATATTTAAAGTAAAAATTACCACCGATTTGCTTGCTGCTTCCTTTATAGTCAAATTTCAGATAATGAATTTGCCCGTCTAAGCTTACATTAAGATAAGGCCTTACAAACAGGTTGGCATTTTGTACGGACAGATTTTTAATGGTTCCATTGATGGCATAATCACCATTGGTATTGGCTACATCAAACTGCCAGTGCACATCCGTAGGAGCATCTCCAAAAAAGTCAAAATTTGAATCTACTTTCACCATTGTTGGTTTTCCTTTCATTTTAGCACTGTTTACATCTCTGATTTTCGCGTTAAAATGGGCAAAAGTGAGCTTACCCGGTATTTTCGCTTTTTCAGCAACTTCCTCATAGGTAAGGTGTGAGTTTTTAATATCTATATTTCTGATATAAAGCGGGAATTTCACGTCACGAAGCTTTTTGCTGAACATATAACGTATTCCAATGTCATCCGGCGGTGCCAGATCATGATAGATATTACAGTCGATGCCATCAAAAATAATCTGATCCAGGTCTATGCTTGTTTTTGCTCCCAATGCTGAATTTTTATCCTTAATCATCACTGATTTTGCCTTTATGGTGTACAAATCTTCTTCAACTGCAATTAAACGGTTAAACTGAGCTCTGGAATATTTAGGAAGGAAAGCAAAGTTGTTCAGAGCGGTCTCTTTTCCTGTATTTTTGATCTGATCAACTTTCAGACGATAATATTTTCCTGCATCCACATCGATTTTCTTTGCCGTAATAAGCTGATTTTTACTATGAAATGGAATAGATTCCTTAAGAATATCTTTATTGGTTGTAACTGAATTAAGCTGTACATTGAAATTTTCAACCTTCATTTTATCATGACCCTCCTTTTTTTGGACAAAAGTACCGTCTATAATATGAAGCGCTCCAAGATGAGCCAACAGATCAGGTGTGGCAGGGTTGCTTTTTTTAGTAACCTTTGGTTTATGCGTGGCTGCAATGATTTCTACGTGGGGATGATACACATTAATTTTTCCCAATTGCAGCTGCAGCTGTTGTCCTGCAAATTTTGAAGTATTATTCAGTATTTCAACTTTCTCGGTTTTAATATTGAAAACATCTTTTGTAGCACTCTTTCCAAGGGCCGTAAATGCAATATCATTGATTAAAATATTGGAATCATTTGACGTGATTTTTTTAATGTTCACTGCCTGCAGTGGATCCGTTTTGAAGTAGATATTTTCAAACTCAATATTATGCGTGGAAAATGCAAAAGGTATCTTTTCTTTCACCGTTTTTTTGTCGAAAACAATATCCTTAAGATTCAGATGGAAATTATCTACAGAAGCCACTTTTGTTTTATCTCTTTGCTGAATAAGAACAGAGCCCTGCCCAAAATCAAGGTTTTTGATACCTATTTTCAGGTTGACTTCTTTGGGATTTTCTTTAACCTCTTTTTTGTTGGTTGAAGTAACCGTCAGTTGTGGTTTTACGAATTTTGCATTTTCAATGATAAGAGAATCCTTACTCACTGTGAAATTATCCGCCGCTAGCTGACTGATCTTCAGGTCAAAGACATTTTTTGCGTTGTAAAGTGCAGGGGTTTCAATGGGCTTCAGGTGAAACTCAGAAATATTGAGCTGCTTATTTTTCGCGTCAATTTTTGTAGCATAAATCTGATAAAAATCGTTTACAGTGATAAGAATATCATGGGCATCAATCTTAAAATCTTTAAACTCAACAGGTATTTTTGATACATTTTCACTCAGCTTAATTTCTGTAAGATTAATATTAACATTTTTTCCGGTAACGAGATCTTTTTTGTTTTTATCCTTCACAGAAATGTGTCCGTTGGTTACCAAAATATTTTCAATCCCGAAATTGATTTTCTTCTTTGGGGCATCTTTTTTCTCCTTTGATTTTCCCAGAATCACTTTCACATCAGGATCAATAAGCTGTAGCTCTTTGACATGATAAGATTTGTTAAAGATCGCCTTCCAGATCCCAAAATTCTGTACACGCAGGCTTTTTATATTTCCGTTGATGTGAGTAACAGTCGGGTCTTTAGTCTGTTTGGTCGTAATGTTTATCGAATTCGCGGAAATATCACCCTTAAAAAGATTAAGGCTGAAATTATCAAGACGAATTTGATAAGGTGTTTTTTCATTCACCAGTTCCGGCAGCTTATTTTTGAGATAGATATTCAACGCAAACGGAAAAATAAGTGCTAAAAGGAGCAGAGTCCCAATGATGATCAGTATGACCTTCTTCCTTTTTCCGGGTTTTTTCGAAATTAGTTTTTTTTCCATTGTATTGTTTTTATTGGTGTTTATTTATCGGGGAAAGCAAGTTGAAAGAGGGAATTTATTAAGGTAAATTCCTACTTCAGGTTTTTTCATGGTGCTTCTTTAACCCCAACTAAGCTTAAATTACTTCCCAATCCTGTTCCAATTTACATTATAATTCAAATTATTTTACAAATTCTTAATATTAAGTTTTTTATTGATATGAAAATGAAATTAAAATGTGGTACTAAAAAGAGGCGATCTGGATATCGGGAAAAATGCGATTAATTTCAAAACTTGGGGAGTAAAATAAAGACAATCAAGCCTATAATAGTCTGTTTAAAGTTGACCTTAATTTTCTTAACCTCAATAAACTTTAGTTTATTTCTTAATTTAAACATTGAGGATTTAAGCAGTATGCTTATTGTTATAAATGAAGAAATCAATAAATCGACTTTTTTTTAGTTCTTTAAACATCCATCTTTTAGATCTTAATGTCTTAATGTTTAAAAAAAGCTTGCTTCCTATTTTTTAAATACAAAGTTTGATCATCATTCTATGTATTGAAAGGAGAACAAAGAGAAAATCAATTGCATTGATTCGGCTAAGCGAACGTTTATTATCCGAGAGCTTTATCAACGACGCAGTCGAAGTCTTTGCCTTCCTCAAAACTATGCGCGATCTGAAATTTAAATTCAGTAAAAATAAATTGATTGTATATATAAAAAAGGCTCAGATGATAAAATCCAAGCCTTAATTTATAATAGTATTTAAATAATATTTTTAACCCAATCGCACACATTATTCCTGCTTAGTCGCGAATTTTTCTATTGACTCCTTCGTTACAGGTGTAAAGAAATTGACAAGATTACCATCCGGATCCCTGAACAGTAACGATTTATTTCCCCAGGGCATGGTTGTAGGTTCCTGAACAATATAAGAAGACAGTACATTTTTTAAGCGGTTAAATTCCTGATCTACGTCCTCAACCATAAATTCTATTATTGCAGTACGGTTTTCAGCAGGCTGTGCCACACTTTCTCTTCCAAAAAATTGTAAAGTTTTCGTACTTCCGATGGCAAGGGTTGCAGTTGATGTTTTCAGTTCAGCGAAATCAGGAGTATACTGTATGGCAGGAACCCCTGTGATCTGTTCATAAAATTTCACCAGACTTTCGATTTGGGCTGTGATAATTCGTATGGAAACTAAATTCATTTTTTTAAATTTTAAATTATTCAACAAAAATAGGGTGGTGGTGTGACAAGAGGTTGTCAGTAGAAAAATAATATTTCTGTTTTTTAAACGCAAAATTCAATCACGATGCTGCATATTGAAAGTTGAGCAAAAAAGGAATTAATTGTATTGATTCGACTAGGCAAATGTTTTAGCCGAAAGCTTCCGGGAAAATAAAAACAGCACCATTAGAGTTCTAATGATGCTGCTTACATTAAGTGTTTTTACCTTAGTAATTTGGTTCGAAATTGTCTTTATGTTACGGGTACAACCACATTTTCGCTTGTTTCAAAACCTCATGTTTAAGTGCTTCGTTCTATGGTTATTTCTGAAGTATTCTTAAACTGAGAGAATAAACCGGGGGAACCATTTTAAGGATAGGATCATTTAGCTTTCATGGACTTTCTTCTGGAGCTTTTGGATAAAAACTGCAAAAGATTTCTGATCCTGTCCGAAATTGGGAATTCAAATCAATCCTTATTTTGTTAATCGGTACTTGTGCAACCTCCGGAATGGGAATGAAAGAAAGAATCTTTAAAAGAAATCGAAATACTTTCAACCAACAATTTATCCTTGGATAAAAGGTCGGATTTTCCCTGTGCCTGCTGGCTGTTCTGTCCTGACTTACGCAATACTGCGATCTGAATTGTCTTTAGCTTTTTCAACTTAATGAGTGTTTAAATATATATAGAATGGCTTAGTTTGTGCAAATATATAAAATTAGACACTAACGAGTGTCTAAAATAATTAAAAATTTCATAAACTTGTATAATCTAATGTTTAATCATGGAAAGAAAATCAGCAGCAGGCAGCATCCGAAACAAGGAACGCAGTAAAAAGAAATTTTTGGATGCGGTTGGAAAAATTCTGAAAACGAAAGGATATGCAGGATTAAAAGTGAATGATATCGCCACCGTCGCGGGAGTAGATAAGAAAATGATCTACACCTATTTTGGTGGAATGGATGGTCTTATGGACGAATATATCAGATCTAAGGATTACTGGAGTAATGTAACGACCGAAAAAATGGTGCCGGATATGGAAAGCGGCGGGAGATTATTTACGGAAGCCATGTTATTGGAGCAATACGATTATGTATTCAAAAATAAGGAGCTGCAAAAACTATTACTGTGGCGCTTATCTGAGTCCAGAAAATCATTAACAAAAATGACCAATGCGCAGGAGGAAAACGGAGAGGGTCTATTTAAATTCATTATCGAGCCTCATTTTGGGGAACGTACACAGGATTTCCGTGCCATAACGGCTATTATCATTTCAGGACTTTATTATCTAAATATGTATTCTTCCTTGAATGGCAGCGTTTTTTGCGGAATAGACCTCAGTACGGAGGAAGGCCGTGAGAAGATCAAAAAGGCAGTATCTTTCCTGGTGGATCAGACTTACGAGAATCTGTAGTAATTGACTGGACAGGTATATATTTGGACTTGTTGTAATCGCCGGAGAAATAAAAAAAGAGGCAATAATTGGCCTCTTTTTTTCTGTTTTGAGTAATTCTATCCTTTATGATAAGGACACCCCGAAGCAGCATTAGCTGTTTCAACAGTACCTATAGTGGCAGGTTTACAGTCAAAGAACTGCTCTTCTATCACACGCCTCTGATCTTCAGGGATATCTTGTAATTTACGAAGTGTATTGACCTGGATGTGAGGCCAGCTTGTCGTTCCACCATCATTTCCGAAATCAAATTCGAAAAACACAATCTGCTCATATTGCAGTTGAAGAATTTCTTTTCCATCTTCAATCACAGTTTCAATCCACAGACGGAAATCCACTTCAACCGTAGGAACGAAACGATTCACAAAAGGGACATTTAAAATTCCTCCCTGAGCGCCGGTTTTCATTTTTGAGGACATCTGAACAAGGACATAGTTGACCACATTCTGTCCGCTTAAAGTATCTCTAAGACGTAAATCCGGTCGTACGGAATACGGATACAAATCATTGGCAAGAATTCGCTGTGTGTAAATTTTATTCGAACCTTTGTCATTATGATCGTTCAGTTTTTCATGAACCCAGGCTGGTGCCGGCTGATCCAGATCAATAGGATGTGTAGGACTTGCACCTGCTCCTCCCATGGTTTGCGAAATCGCAAGGTGATCCGTCTGCCACGCAGCATTACCGTATGGAAACTTTGGGGAACCGTTAATTAAGTAATTGTTACCGTCCGGAGCAATGTCTCCCAGTAAAGTAATTGTGCTGCCGTGAGGAATAACACCACTTCTGGAAATAGAGTAGTCAGGAATAAAGTAAGGACCTTTTATACCGTCTCCCGGCTTGAGCTCCTGAGCAGGAATAATCTCATAGTACTCCTGTCCCGGCTGAAGTTCGCTTAAAAGAATGTATTTTTTATGATTTTCATCCGCAGATATCTGAACCAGAGGCTCGTCTCTGTATTCTCCCGTATATCCGTAATTTTTAAAATCCTCATCAGAAAAAGCATGAATACCGCGGTCTTTCTCAATCGATTCTTTGGTAGCGGCATGATTGTAGACATCGCTCAGCCATAAATACATTCCGTTTTCCTCATGAATGCCGGCATATTGTAAACCGGGCTTTCCTTCTTCTTTATTAACGCTTTTTATGGTTTGCTCATATTTTACAGCCCCACAGAATAACTCACTGGCACCGCCACGGTTACGGACACCTCCGGCAACCAGAGAAAAGGTCAGCTTTTCGATATACTCTTCACAGTCGAAGCTGAATTTGCCGGGAATTGTTCCTGAATTTGTTCCTGGAGAAGGCATAATCGTTGTGTGTATTCCTCCTGCCAATGATGGTTTTCCTATATTTTGATTGTAATTAGCGTTGTAGCTTACCCAGGTGCCATCCAATGCTGCCAGTACCCCGTAATCTACATTGTTGGCGATGTCTTGGAGGTTTTCTTCCTTAAAGGGTAATACCGGATCATCAATGAGAAGTTTCGAATATCCGTCCATCACTTGGGCCAGAGTACCCTGATTTTCTCCTGAACTCTTACGGAGCAGCTCACTTCCTTTTTCAAGACTTTCTTTTTTACGTTTAAGCATGATATATCGTTTTTATGGTTATCAGTTAATGGGTTTTAAAATTGGATCTGGTAATCATTTTGAGGCAGAGGCAGACACTTCGAAATAATAATCGTCGTTGGGGAGATTGTATTCAAATCATTTCGTTAAAATTTGATGATTAAAGTGTCTTCAACATCTCATCTCGAGAAATCTGTATTTGTCAGAGTTTCCTGGATGCCGTTTTAGAGTCCATCTCCTTTTTGAGAAATGGAGGGTTGCTTTTTAAGTGATCCATAATTTTCAGTTTTTGTTTACTCAAAATTAATCAGAATGGGGTAGATGCCATTCAGTGTTTTTACTTAATTTCAATCTTGATATTTTGGACTATTTTCATGAAAAGCCTTGTGTGAAGTATTTTGGAGTTTTTTTATTTTCATGTAATTTAGAATTACTTTAAATAGAAATCTGAACTTGGAACGATTGAAATGTTTTTTTTAGAGACTGAAATTATAAATAATATGATGGTTCTTTCATGATAAATTCACCCGAAAGGGTAATGGTTAGGGATTGGGTTATGACTTAAATTTGTTAGAGAAAAGTTTTGTCAATTGTTTCTAAAGACCGATGAATCGTGTTTCAAATACAAATTTATTTATCTCATGGTGTTTTGTGAAAAGGTCTTTAAGTTTTTGATCCTGAGTTTGTTATTTTTGATAATATTTGCGTAAATTAGGTCAGCTAATAACTTTAAATTTAAAATTACCATGGAACTCAACCAACGATTAACCCAAATAATCGGGGACCTTGTTATTGAAGGAAACCTTGAAGAAGCCCTGCTGCTTTTGAAAGATAAATACTCGCATCTTTCAGATTCAATAGATACGATCATTATATTAAACCTTGCCAATTACAACTCATTGCAGTCCAGAATTGCAATGGGAATGATATCGCCTGATAATGCTAGGGTAGAGACCTCGATAATTAGTAATAATACGCTGAATCTGGCAAGGAGAACCATACCGAAAGCCATAGAGAGAAATAATAATTTAAAGGATATCTATCAATTTGAAAATGATGACCATCTTGAAAAAATCATCGGAGAAAAGAATAATCTGCTGAAAATTAAGTGGCTTGAACAAGGCATTATCGCGTCAAAAAGTGTCTGTCAGATCATAAGAGACGATGGTGATAAGGGAACAGGATTTGTTGTTGAAGGAGGATTTCTGATCACGAATTTTCATGTGCTGCCAACAGAAGAAAGAGCCGCTGCAGCAAAGATCATCTTCAATTATGAGGAAGATATAGCCGGTGTTCTTAAGAAATCAACAGAGTACTATCTGGAACCGAATACAATTATTAAAGATGCTGCATTAGACTATGCGCGTGTCAAAATAAAAGACAATCCTGATTTTCCGATAAGTGAATGGGGATTTCTGAAATTTGGAGATTCTTCCACTATTAGCAAAGAGGACAGTGTAGTCATTATTCAACATGCCCTTGGGGAAACAAAACAAATCGCTTCGGACGTTATTATAGGAAAA
The DNA here is from genome assembly GCF_000737715.1 of Chryseobacterium sp. JM1. GTDB lineage: Bacteria > Bacteroidota > Bacteroidia > Flavobacteriales > Weeksellaceae > Chryseobacterium. The sequence goes on from NZ_JPRN01000003.1 coordinate 335,994, forward strand.
TATAACGGTAAAATATATTACACAACCGATACCGAAAAAGGATCCAGCGGATCACCCGTATTTAATAAAGACTGGGAGGTCATTGCACTTCATCATGCCGGTAAAAGCGAGTCGGATGGCGGATATATTATTGATGATATAGGGACTAGAGCAGCTGCAAATGAAGGGATACCTATTAAGGAAATTATGAGTAATATAAAAGAACAATCGGAGAAGTAAGTGATGATGTAGATTATAAAAACTAAACCAAAACTAAAAACTTATATACCATGGACACTGAAACTTTTCTGAAAACTGCCAGAGAGCAGATTTCGGACAACCCATCCCATCGCCTTACCGAAAAGGCAAGAGTGGCACTGCTGGATAAAGACTGTCTCATTGACGTGCATACACACATTTTTGACAGAAAATGTATTACTATAGGATACCTTCTCCTGAAAATGGGAACCAGTCATTTAAAAGATCTTTTTAATCTTGAAGCATTTTCCGACAAAGACTCTCTTTTGAATAAGGAAGAAGAAGAAGTGTATCAGATGATGATGGAAAATAATCTGGATCATGAAGAAAAGTGGCAACAGATTAAACAGGAAATGGAAAAGGTTGTGGAGATCACAGACAGTTCTGAGTTCCTGAGCAATAAAATAAAAGATGCCTTCAGTATTGTCTTTAAAAAGAACAGTATGCTGGAAATTCTGGATTACTATATGAGTAATTTTTCTATAAATACGCTTGATTCTTATAAAGTGCATCCTATGGTACTGGGAGTACTGATGATGGACCTTGAAACAGGCTGGGGTAAAACGCCTAAGAAAAAATATCTTGAACAGATCAAAGAAATAAAAGAGATAACAGGAAAAAGAGCCATACTTCCATTTTTGGCCGTAGATCCCAGAAGATCTGATTTGGCAGACAGGGAAGAAAATTTATATGAACTTTTTCTCGAAGCATTTAAAGATCCTGTAACCTCTTTTTATGGAGTGAAATGTTACCCTTCCTTGGGATATCTTCCCAATGATGACCGCTTAGACCCTATTTTTCAGATCTGTGCAGAAAAAAATATCCCTGTACTTACCCATTGCGGAGGGGAAAGTGTTTCTACTTTTGACCGAAGCATAAGGGTAAAAGAGAATGGGAACTATAAAGATTTCCGCATCCCCGGGGATTCGAGGACTGAAAGAGCAAGGTATCTGAACGGGCCAGAACACTGGGAGCCTGTGCTCAGAAAATATAACACCCTTAAGCTTAATCTGGCTCATTTCAGTGGTAATTCTGACTGGGAGGAATATGAAAAAAAGGGATCGCACTCCAGAATTAATAAGATTAAAGAGATGCTTAAAAACCCATCGTGGAACGTGTTTGCCGACTTTTCTTATAATGTGGCAGATATGAAGACGTTTAACCGTTTTCAAAAAGAGCTTGACTCGGAGCCCGAGATAAGAGAAAAAGTAATGTTTGGTACCGATTATTGGGTGGTTATTCCTTCTGCAGATTTACTTGAAATGCAAAAGCAATTCTGTCTGCAAATGTCTGTCCATTTCGATCATTTACTAAGAAAAGTACCTCGGAAATATCTTTCTCTTTAACCTTACATCCACTGAATAACTAAAAAACTAAAAAACATGCAAAACTATAATGACTATTTGTCTCAGCTTGAACTGGCTGATGCGCCGCTATTGATGGATTCTGAATTTTTTGAAAGTCTTAGCTCTGAAAAATCAGATGACAGCGAGGCCGGATTCGTAGCTTATAAAGGACTGCAATCCTTTGCTGCAGGTGTTTCCGTACAAAACAGAGAAGATGTTTTAAATTCTCTTCTTCTGGCACAGAGGGCAGCCTCAAAATCTTTTCCGAATGAGAAAGATATTTTTAAATGGTATGAGAAATATTTTGAAGTGCTTGAAAATGTGGGATGGGTATTGGAAGGTAAAGACTTCAGTAAGTTTGCTTCTTCCCACAATAAATTTGATGTTCATAAAGCTCTTCTGGAGATATTGGGAGCAGCTGTGACGGCAGGACAGCTTGCTATTGTCATGAAAACTTTATCTGCCTTAAAGGATATGGCAGATCAGGATGGCCGGATTACATTTTTTGAAAGAAATACCCATACTTCACATAAAGGAAGCTTTCAGGTGGGCGTAGCTGATGAAGTAAACGGAACTGTTTCTCTTTCCGCAAATGCCTTTATTCTCTCTACCGAAACTACCATTACCAAAATACTTTTCTTTACTTCCGCCAGAAACGAAGCTGAACTTAACTACTGCCTTGCAAAAGCGACCTTGAATTCGAATGTGTATGCAACGTACAGGGAACAGATCATCGCTAAACTTACGGATAACAGCCAGTATATAGCAGATCTTGATATTTAAATTTATGGCTAACCAATTAAAAAATCTACTATGGAAACTATAATTAAGGGCGTAAGAGATTTTGTGGCAGGGAATGAAATCCAGATGGCACTGGATCTATGCAGTTCAAAATTGTTTTTATATCTTTCTGTGGCGCAGAAAGATAGCTTAACTTTGATGCATAGAGATTATCATGATATTTTGGGAAAACTGGCTGAGAATAGCATCAATTTTACAGATGCTCAGGTGGAAACAACAAAAATATCCAGAAGAATTCTCACGCTGTTGAATAAATTAGAAAGCGAGCCTGAAATAGCTTTTGAAAGATTCAATATTGAAAAAGCATTATTGATCAGAAGTTTTAATTATGCTTTTCTCGAAAGAACCAAATTTCGGCATGAGGTCATTTCCCACATCAGTACAAAGATTTCTAAAACATTATTAATAAATGGTGGACCTAAATCCGGAATATCCTATCTTGAACAGTTTCTGAGGCATTTTTCCGAAATCAATAATGATACAAATATTAAGATTATACCCATCAACATGGAAAAGATTCTTAATAGCCCGACTTCAGGGAAAAGCGCTAAAATTTTAGAAATTCTTTTTGCCAATATAGGAGAAGATCTTCCTGCTACAGGAGATGATATAAAATTTATCAGACTGGGAAATGCCCTGAGAGAGGTGGTTCATAATAATGAAATGTTTCCGATATTTTTCTTCCACGATTTTCATAAGGCTATGTTTATTCCCGAAGATGTATATCGTTTGATATATGAGCTCATTAATATTCCTACAAATTGTCTTTTTATATTTTCAGGATTAGAGTACAATTCCATTCCTAACTGGAATGATATAAGAAATTCCTGCAGATTTGATGAGATTTCCGCAAAGGATATTACAAAAGAAACGATAGTGGATTGTTTTTCAGTTATTTTCAATCAGTATGAAGAGAATATTATCAATTCTCTGGGAGGAAAGCACATACAGTGTGATGAATACTGTTCCCTTGTGTCGGAAAAAATATTTGTGGATGGAGAAGAGCTGGATATATGCAAAGTGGGAAATATAATAAATGATCACTTGTTTAACCTGAAAAAGTACTAATCATGAATACCCCAATAAATTTAGATCATCTTTTCAGTATTTCTGTTGATAAAGAAGGTTTTATATATGATGATGCTTTTAAAAAGGCTGCACTTCTGTACTATTTTAGTACAGCAGATCTTGAAGATTACCCGGCTGAAAAGATCGCTGAGGTTCTGGAAAGCTCATGTCCGTCTGATGAGTTAAAAACGCAATATCTGCTTAATGATCAGATCAGGATCAAAATAATAGCAGAAGAAGTAGAACACAATACCCTTCAGGAGACAGTTAACCGGCTTGGGATTGATTCCGAGCTGTCAAAGACGTTGATGAATGTGATGTATAATCCTGATTTTGATTATAAAACACTCTCAAATACTGAACTTTTTTATTTGATTAATTCCTTAAAAGCATTTCCAAATAGATTTAATGAAAACGAACTGAAAGCAGAATTAAATAAAAAATATTTTCTCCAGCAATTCGAAAAAATAACCCGGAACTTTGCAGGACGGTCTTCGGAGCTGGCAGAACTCAATGACTACGTCAACTGGCTTCCTTCCAGAACGCTGATAGGCAGAATTTCAAATACAATAAGAAATGTGATCAATTGGTATGATAAGCCCCCTTTGATCATACAGGGCGTAGGCGGAATAGGGAAGTCAGCTCTATTGTCAAAGTTTATTTTAGAACAGAATGTTCAAAAGGAGAAAAGGTCTCTTCCATTTATATATATTGATTTTGATTTACCGGGATTTAATATTAAAGAACCGCTTTCCATACTTATTGAGTCTCTGAGACAGCTTTCCATACAGTTTTATGAATACAAATATATATTTGATGATGTATCAGCCGTTATTTCCGGTGTTATCGAAAAAAATAATTTGAATGCAGGGCAAGATTCACAGTCCTTTAATTCTTCTATTTCATCTACAAGAAGTGTATTGTTTCATGAGCTGCAAACCCTGATAGGGCAGTACAGCCTGAAACTGGACGGGCTGGATTCTCCAATTCTTTTAGTTTTTGATTCCTTTGAAGAAATGCAGTTCCGTTCATCCCGTGATGAGATGAATAATTTTTTGAGTTTTATAAAGGAAATGTCAGAAAAGCTGCCGAGAATAAGACCTGTTTTCTCGGGACGTGCTGAATTGGAAGAGCAGTTAGATTATTTTAGTTTTCAGTTTTTGAGGATTAAAGATTTTGATAAAGAATCTGCAGTGGCCCTTTTATTAAAAAATGGAATAGAATCTACTCAAATAGCAGAAGAAATTTTTCGGATTTTCGGGGGAACACCACTCATGCTTCATATGGCTATGAATATGGTGAAAAATGACCCGGAAAGCCTTTATGACTTTTCTAAAATTAAAAATCAGAAAAGTGAATATCTGGTACAGCGGATTTTAGAGCATATTCATGATGAAAAAGTACAGAAAATAGCAGTTCCCGGTATGCTGATCAGACGAATTAGCCCTGAAATTATTAAAGAAGTTTTAGCAAAACCATGCGGGCTGGATGAGCATGAAGATACGGCGGAGATCTTTGAAAAACTCAAGAAAGAAACAATGCTTATTTCAAAATCTTCAAATAATGATGAAATTGTTTTCAGACCGGATCTCAGGATGGCTTGTGTACCGCTGATCAAGAATGACTATATTGTTTCGTCCCGACAAATTGAAGCCAATATTATCAATTATTATAAAACAAGAATAGATAAAGGGGTGCTTTTTGAAGCTGAATACTACTTCCATTTACTGAAAAAGGGAAGTATACCCTCACAGCTTACTGCAGATTTATATAGCAGGATAAGGAATTATATAGGGTATTCGTTTCAGGAATTTCCCAGAAATGTACAGGCATACCTGCATTCTCTGTTGAAAACAAAAGCATCAGATAGACTTGTCAATGCTATGAGCGATGAAGAATGGGAGGTATATTATTTAATGCTTCTGAAAACCGCACTTAATGGAGATCTGGCTTATCTCAGGATTTTAAATGAAGAAGTAGAATTGGGAAAGGACAGAATCCGGTCATCTTTTTCAGAGTTTATCATCTACCATGCCTTGTTGCATCAGAGGCTTGGAAAGTGGGATACTTCAACGGAGATGATTGATCAGTATATTAAGGGTAAAATCCCGCCTTTGAATGTCGTCGCCCAGCTCAATTTTATCAAATTACAGAATCTGGAATATCAGAATTCGTATGAGGCAGCTAAAGTTTTGTCAGAACATCTTTTAGAAAACAGGAATGAACTCCCGGACATGATGAAGAAAGCCATCACCATTCAATACAAACGGATTCATAAGAGGTTTCATTTACCTCAATCATTAGAAAGTATTTTGATTGATGAATTGGAGGATACCATTCTGGAGAGAGGACTGGATAAAACTGAATTGAATGAAAACGAATTTCAGTATACCAATTGGAATTTTATTTTGGCAGACTATGTACCGGGTAATACTTTATTTAAGCCATCCGACTTATTTAATGAACAGGAAATGGAACTGAGGTCTTTTATAGAAAAAGAAAGGATTTCATCGAACCTGGATGCACAAAATTTTGATAAGCTGGAAATTATATGCAATCATATCTTAGGTATATATACCCAGTCTTTATCACTTACAGGCGAGTACGAAGTGGTGATAAAAGATTTCTTATATGCATTGGAGATTAAAAACATTAAGCTTGATTTCAATCAGCTGTATGAGCTCTTTAAGCGAACTTAGAACGGGTTGTGTCGTAGCTTACACCTTTTGATTGTCAGTTTTTATTGATCTGTAAAGGGAGCATGGAAGATATTCTATGCTCCCTTTTTGTGAAGTTTAAACATCTTATTTGTGAAAACACAAAATCCGGAGCCACAAAAGCTCCGGATCAAAAAACATTGGATAAAAAGGATAAAACGACTATTTTAAATTGGTGTTGTTAAGAGTCAAGATCCAAGATCCAAGAGTCAAGATTCTGGATTTCAGATATGTTTCGGGATACGAGTTCCGAGATTCGAACCAGGAAATTTCAAATGTCAACCAGCAACTACGCTACTCTCAAACCTGTACCAATATTTTACCCTTCCGACTGTATATTACAGCGGTTTATGGTACTAAAAACGGTAAAAAATGATATGATTTATGAGTAGGTTTTTGCAATCTCTTGCAGGGGAATCATCAGTTGAGAAACCTGATGAATAGGGGAGTGACTTACTTGTATTTGATAAAAGTAGCCAGTACTTTTTTAGTTTTGATATTAGAAGTTATGGATCCGCCACTGTACGTATTTTTTTTACTGCCGTTTTTCATGCTTCCAAAATCACTTGTCGAGCTTCCTGTAACTTCTTCCGTAAGCTTCATGATAACACCGTCTGCTCCTTGTGCTTTGCCCAGTTCAATGACTTTCTGCTGTACGGCATTTAAGGAATTAAATCCCTGACCGACATCTGTTGTTCCCATCACTTCATGCTCTTTTTTTACATCTGCGGCATCAAAATATACATCTACATTCTGCGTCGGTGAATAGGTCTTTCCGAAATAAGAAGGGGTACATGATGTAGCTGCAGCCAGTGCAAAGATTCCAATAGATTGGATGAATAATTTTTTCATTGTTTTTGATTTGTAAATTAAAATTGTTAGATTTTTATATAGTTGGTTATTAATTGATTTATCGGATGGGATCAATGGGTCCGGGCTCTTCTCTGCCTTTATTGGTCAGTACTTTGTCCATCATCAGGGCCATAAAAGTGTCACGGTAGGTTTGCCCGATCGGGATCTGGTTTTTCGTAAACTCCAACTGTACCATATTCCCCTGAATCATGATGATAAACGGAACAGCTATGATAAAAGATTTATGGATCCGTTTGAAACGGTCTGTAGGCAGTTTTTCTTCCAGGCCTCCGATATTCAGAAGAGCCATGATCTGCTCACCGTCTTTGGTATGAAAACATATATACTTCCCTTTTCCTTCAATATAGATAATGTCATTGATTTTGATTTTCAGTAGCTTGCCTTTGTACTCAGTTTTGACAAGGATAAAATCTTCTGTTTCCGTTTTAGGGGCCGAAGTTGTTTCCTGTGCCCGCTGTACAGCCATAAGGAACCTTGGGAAAAAGATAGGTTTCAGCAGATAATCCACTACATGATGATCAAATCCGTCGAGGGCATATTCTCTGAAAGCGGTGGTGAGAATCACTTTATACCGGTCGTTCAATACTTTAAGCAATTCGATTCCTGACATTCCCGGCATTTGGATATCCAGGAAAACAAGGTCAACTTCTGTGCTGTTCAGCAGCTGTAATGCTTCCGCAGGATTGGTGGCAGTACCCACAAGCTTCAGAAACGGAGTCTGCTCAATATGCAGTGTCAGCAGTTCTATGGCGTGAGCCTCATCGTCTACAACAATACAGTTCATCATAATTTATAGATTAATGATAATTTCGTTTAAATAATAATTCTCATCTTCTTTGATGGTAAAAGAATGCTTGATCCCATACATCAGTTGCAGTCGCTGCTGCACATTGTTCAGACCGATTCCCTTGGAAGGTTCTTTGGGGCCTGTTTTCTTTTTATTGCTCACGAGAAAGCAGATTTTACTTTTTGTAGCAATCAATTCAATGGATACCTGATTTTTATCGTCATTCAGATCACCGTGTTTAAAAGCATTTTCCACAAGGGTAACGAAAGCCAGGACAGGTATGAAGGCATCGCTCTCCTGAACATCTTCATAATATTTAATTTTCAGGTTATGACTGAACCGGATCTGGTTCATCTCAATCACTTTTTTCATATGTTCGACTTCCAGCGCCAGAGGAACCGTTCCCAGTTCTCCCCAGTCATCAAGCGCATAACTCATAATTTCAGAAAGAAGATGTACGGCATGAGCGGCTTCCGGACTGTTTCTAAGGGTTTTCGTATAAATAAAACTCAGTGAATTAAATAAGAAATGAGGATTGATCTGATATTTGATCGCAGCAAGCTCTGCCCTGAGTTTTTCCTTTTCCAGTTCCTCTTTGTGCTTCCGCATTTCATTAGATGTAATGAGTGTAGCCACAAAATAAGAGATGAGTATAATAAAGCAGTCCAGAACGGCAGCGCTGATAAGAAATACTTTGGGTGAAACATAGCTGCTGCTCGAAGGATCTGTTTTTGATATTGTAAAATTCCATAGATATTCATAAGCGGTAAGTGCTACAAAAAGCAGAATACACCGGAGAAGAAAGTTTTTCCAATTTCTGTTCCTGATGAATGGGATGATCAGATGGTAGATCATGATATAATAAACAATAGTTCCTTTAATAATAGTGTGAATAAAATTGACATACAGCTGAGTTCCCGTTCCGAATTGCTTCATGGTGGTCTCAAGTCCTTGCAGTCTTACAAGAAACAGAAATACCGCGATATTCCATGCCGTGTACAACATGAGGATGACCAGAATCTGCTTCCATTGTTTTTTGACCTTCTCTAACATTTAATTCCCTGCTTTTGTTTAATGATTTGGTTTTGTTATATTTATGATTGAGGATTTTTCTATAAATAATACTTAATCGCTTATTAAAATTACAACAATTCTCTTTTTGACACTGCAATATTAGTTCTTATGGTAACAATGCTAAAATATATTCCACCAATAGCTGTATTGGTGGTATCAATCATGGGATTGTAGTAACTTTATAGATTTAATGAAGAAATGACTGGAATGAACTCAGATATTGAGCAATAGTAAAGACATAAAAAAAGCAGAGATCAACTCTCTGCCTGTTCTTTTTTAACCGCCTGATGCATGACGAGAATAATTCCCAAAAGCACAATGGCAATCGCCAGATAACGCCAGGCCAGACCATCCTGTTCTGTGACGTTTCCACTGACTGATATAATAAAGCTTGTAATAGACGTAATCACATACACCAAACCACCCATCAGTCCTCCTGCTGTTCCTGCATTTTTCGGAAAATACAGCATACTCGTTGTGAAAAACGACGTAAACAGAATTCCGGAACAGATATGAATGAAAAATGCGAATGGAACCATGATATACAGACTTTCTGCGTAGAAGCTGGTGGCAATCAGTCCGGCAATTAAAACCAGTTGCAAAATAATAGGCTGAAGAATTCTTGCTTTAAATTCCAGTTTGAGCCTTCGCTTTCCTATAAATCCTCCGATCATCCACGAAAATCCTAAGATCAGCGTACAATATCCTATCACTACAGGAGTAAAGTGAAATGTGTTTTCAATAATAAAAGGTCCCGTCAGATTGAAAAGCATAACAATAGAATAACTCAGTCCTAAAATAATGATCCCCAGCATAAAGATCCTGTTTTTCAGCATCATTTTGTAAAGACTGATGTTCTCGGAAAGATTAAGTTTCTTTTTCTCCGGTAAGCTTTCACCACTGAAAAACCATTCAAACAGGAATAAAGCACCTGCATAAAAGGCTAGGAAATAAAAATTCGCATGCCAGTTAAACAGTTTTTCAAGATATCCGCCCAGGAAAGGAGCCAGAATAGGCCCACACGACCAGACAATCGTGAAATAGCTCAGATAATGCTTTACTTTTTCCGAGTCGTAAAGGTCTACAAAAATAGCACGGGTAGCCACAACCAGTACGGAAACCGCAGCTCCCTGAAGGATACGCAATAGGCAGATCAACAGAATACTGTCCGTCATAGTAATCAAAAGACTGCTGATAATCAATAGGAAAAGGGCGATCAGCTTAGGACGGTAACGCCCGATGCTGTCCAGGATTCCTCCTACAAAGAGTTGGGAGATCCCGTAACTCAAAAGGTAAGACGTTAAAGTAATCTGAATATCCTTTTCGGAAACCTGCAGTTCTTTGGCCATCGAGGGAAATGAAGGTAAATAAATATCTGTGACAAACCCGGAAAGCGGGATCGACACAAAGGCCATAATGGTGATTAATCTGATTCTTTTTTCAGATGCTTCTTTCAACAACATATTCGTTCGTTATTTTACTATGCAAAAATAGACTAAGAAATGAGCGTTTCAATTTAAAAAGACAAAGTAAAAATTACAAAAATCAAAGATTTAGTATGCGTTTTTAAATTTCAACGGAGAAACCTCAGCATGTTTTTTAAAGAAGTTATTAAAATGGGAAGGCTGATCAAATCCCAATGTGTATCCGATCTCCGCAATATCCCAGTTGGTGTATTTCAGTAAATTTTTAGATTCCTCAAATACCCTTTCTTTAATGATTTGCGTTGTGGTCAACTGTGTCACTGATTTTACCGAGGAATTCAAATGATTAACATGTACATTAAGATGTTCTGCAAAGTCTGAAGCTGTTTTCAGAGCCAAAGGATAAGCCGGGGAATCCAATGGAAACTGTTTGTTCAAAAGCTCATCAAATAAGCGGTACAGGCGGATATTGGCCGGAAGTTCGTGAGGATTAATATCATCCACACGGATCTCCAGAGCGAGATGCATCAGAGAAGCAAGATGACTTTTAATACTGCCGCACCGGAAAGGATATGCTGAATTATTAAGTTTGTACATCTGCTCAAAATAAAGAGTCGCCAGCTGAGTCTGCTCATCCGTCAAAAAAATAATTGGCTTGCTCCATTCTTTGAATAGTGAAGTCTTTTTAAACAGATTGAATTCAGAATTTTCATTAAAAAACTCTTGATTAAACAGGCAGAAATAGCCTTCCTGAAGATCTCCGTCACATTCCCAGGAATACGGAATATTAGGTGAAGGAAAAAAGAGGGCAGGGCGGTCAATATACAGCTCATGTGATCCATACTGGAAAGTGCCTTTTCCCAGAATAAAACTTACTTTATAATAGTCACGGCGGTTGTACGGGCTTTTAAAGCCGCAGTATTTCCGCATGGAAACATTGAAATGCGACTTTCCGGTTTCAAAATCATCGGAATCGAACATTTTCATCTGATTCTTTCTGAGACGTCTGTAATAATCTTCAATAGTTTCCAGCTGATCACTCATGATTTTATAAATTATAAAAATCAAAGATACGTAAACTGTAATGAATCCGGATTCATTTTCTGTGAGGTAATGATAATTGACAAAATAGTTTTTCTCAATTTTGTTAAACCTGTGGGGAATTAAAATATATAAACCACAAAAGTCACAAAAGTTTTTTTAACCCTTTTAGTTTTATAAAGTTTAAAATCCTACTGCAAAGAAGTTCACTTAAGTTTTGTAAAAAAAATCAAAGATTTTTATATTGACGAATAGAAAATATGCTCAAACATCTGTGCAAATTTGTGCAATCTGTGGTTGAAAAAACACAAAGCCACAAAATCATTTTTGATTTATTTGATCCGCGAGAGATTAAAAAAATTGAACCATTAAGCTTCTTTAAGTTTTTAAGAATATTAAGTTTGAGCTTTGCTTTAAGGAAACGGCTTATAAAAAATCATTTGATTTTTCCTTAACTATCCTTATCATCTTATTTGATCTTAATGTTTAAAAAATCCTGAATCAAATCAGTATGATCTCATTAATCCATGAGAATAAAAAAATAAAACCACAAAAGTCACAAAAGTTTTTTGAAGCATTTAAAGTTTAGAATCGTACTGCACAGAGGTTCACTTAAGTTTTGTAAAAAATCAGAGATTTTTATTTGGATTATAAAAAATCTGCCTAATTCGTTTGATCCGCGACAGATTAAAAAATAAAACCACAAAAAATTTTTACATCCTTTGTGGTTTAAAAAAATAATAGTGTCAAAATATTTTAAAGAGCAGAAAAATATCTAACCTCTGCTGATTTCGAATTTTAATATTTGAGAAGGAAGCTTAAACGGCCCCGCCACAGCATCCTCCACAACAGAAAATCCTGATTCTTTTAAAAACGGCAAAAGTGGATCATGTGTCATCATATTGATCCAGATGATATCCGTAAAACTGGCTGCTGATCTGCTTTTTTTCCAAAGTGATTCCCTGATTTCCTGTGAATCAAAATCCGGGAGGATTACAAAACTTATTTCTGTTGCTTTTTTTTCTTCCGGAAGGGCAGGATGGCTCAATCCGCTTCTGATAATACTGTAACCTGCTGGTTTATCATCTGCATACGTAATGATCAATTGATTAGACAGATCATTCAGGTCATTGATCATTTTTCTGGGATCAATATCGGTTTTAATATATTTTTTGATGTCCTCCTCAGGAACCAGTTCCCTGTGTAGGGCATAGACTGAAGAATCGATAATGGTTATAAGATCAGAAATTCCCTCCTCAGAACCCACTGTAAATTTTGAAATTACATTCATGAATCTTTTTTATTCAAAATTAGAGGATTATTGGATTCGAAAGGGATACAGTTTTCATTAATTTAATCAGTACAGTTGTTTATTTTGTAAATTTGTTCAGTACAGTGTAATGAAAGAATGATGCGGTCCTATAAATATGAAATTTTTACATCGGTTATTGAAGGGCAGATCAGAAATAGGATTTTGCTGAAAGGAGAACGTCTGCCTTCCGTAAGGGAGATCAAAAGCAGATATCAACTCAGTACAAGCTCAGTTCAAAGTGGTTTTGAATATCTGATGATGAAAGGATTGATAGAAAGCAGTCCGCGTTCAGGTTATTTCGTATCCTCTATCGAAGAAGATCGTATTTCACAAGTCAGAACAGATCTGATTCCTGTTGTGAGAGATGCCGTATTTGCAAAAAATGTGATGCTGACCTCGGCCCGAAACAAACCCTCTGAATCCAGTTCTTTCCATATGGCAGCGCCGGGAGATCTTCTGATTCCACAAAAACTGATCCTCAGAACCATGCAGGAAGTGATCCGCGAAAAAGGTGCTGCATTGTTACGTTATTATCCTTCAAACGGTTTGTACGAATTAAGAAAACAGATTTCCATTCAGATGGCAGGTCATGGATGTGTATTTAATCCTGATGAACTGATCATTACAGACGGAGCACTGCAGGCATTGACCATTGCTTTAAGAGCGGTAACCGATCCCGGAGATATCGTAGCTGTCGAAAGTCCGTGTGTGTTTTCGGTTTTGGAGGCTGTAGCGAATTTGGGTCTTAAAATAATCGAAATTCCAGTACATTACGAAAATGGCTTTGACACAGATTATTTCAGGAAAGTCTGTACTTCAAATGATATAAAAGCTGTAGTCGTAACACCCAATTTTCACAACCCGACAGGTATCTTAATGAGTGATAATGCTAAAAAAGAGCTGTTGGCCGTCGCATCTATGCATCAGATTCCAATTATTGAAAATGATATCTACAGCGATCTTTACTTTGGTGGTAAAAGGCCACGCTGCATCAAAAGCTTTGATGATTCAGGACTGGTGATGACCTATTCTTCCTTTTCAAAAACGCTGGCGCCGGGCATTCGTTTAGGCTGGTTACATACCGGACGTTTCTATGCCCGCTCGGAAAGGGCAAGATTTGTCCTAGGAAGATCAGTTTCTCCCATTTATCAGGAATTGATGCTGAAGCTTCTTCAGGGAACTGGCTATGAAAGGCATCTTCGGTCATTCCGCAAGCAGCTGAACAGGCAGGCTATTGAGCTATTAGATGCTTTACGCCATTACTTTCCTAAAGATTCCTATTTTCATAATCCCGAAGGAGGATACAGTATCTGGGGAAAGCTACCGGAAGGAACTGATATGAAGAAATTCTTCGATTATTGTGATAAAAACAGAATCCTGTTCACACCCGGAAATACGTTTTCATTAACCGATGAGTACAGCCACCATTTCCGGATCGTTTTTGCAGACCGGATCACATCTGAAAGTCTGGCATTGCTGGAAAATGCGGGTAAAAAAGCAAAGGAGCTGCTTGAAGAAAGGAAGCGGGAAGGTGGGAGCGGGAAGTCCTGAAAGCCGGCAAAACCCATCTCTGTCTTTTGGCTTGACCCATTATAAAATATATTTCACTTCTTTATTTTTATCCGTCTGAAGCTGTGGAATGCCGTCTGTTGTTTTAAACTCAAAACCATCGATCCATTTTTCATTGGCCAGATCAATGTCTTCACCGCTCAGGATATGTTTTTGGAAAAAGTAAGACAGGTCTTTATCCAGATACTTTTGGACAAGATCAAGAAACATTTCATCTGTAAACTTCACCTTTTTCTCTGTACAGGTTTTTAAAAGTTCCTGCATCAGGTCGTCTAGAGATTTTTTATGACCGTTTTTGATCATGATCTGGTTATCCAGCCAGAAAGCGAAGATAGAACCTCTTCGGTACGGAACCTTTTCTACGTTCCTGCTTTTCCAGAATTCATCTTTTATTTTGTAATTCGGGATGTTTCGCTGCGGATTTTTCCAATGGCTTTTAATCACTTCTTCATTGAAAAGTTTCAGCCATTCTTCGGATGAAATATCTTTGATTCTAAGTCTGTTTTTATAGGTGTAATAATCTGTAAACCCTTCACTGAACCAGTAATTGAGTTCTTCATGCTGGTTTTTGATTCTGTTTCCAATCCAGTCATGCATCAGCTCATGATGGAGAAGATAGAGGTAAGAATTTTTATTGTTAAACGGATTGTTGGTTCCCTGGATCATAAAAGCATTTTTTATCGCTGAACCGTTGGTGCTGTAGCCTTTAAATAAACTGTCTTTTTGAGAAACGGTCGGGCTCATGATCACGGTAAAATAATCCTGATCGTAATCTTTCCAGAAATCCCGCTGCGACTGTACCGCTTTTTTAAGGTTGGAAAAAAGGAAGTTATCGGAGAATCCGTTATTCCATTCTTCCCTTATTGCAAAATAGACGGGCTTGTCATGAATTTTAAAATCATAGATCCGGTAATCTCCGCCTACAAAAAGGGAATGATAAAAGCCTTCCCAAAGCACTGTTTTGATCTTTTGTTTTTTAATCTGGCTTGCAAAAGTATTGTGTATTTTGAAATCTTCAGGAAAACCAATCCACTCAATCGAAAATTCAAATTCATGGTCATCCGGCATTTCTGTGAATGTTTTGGGAACGATAAATAAGTTCTTTCCCATAATGTGGAAAAAATGGTCCTTCACTTTGGGGCGGTTGAAAATACGGTGGTTCGGATCTTTGAAATCTTGTTTGATGTGATACACAAAAGAAACTTTTCTGCTGTCTTTGTGCCGGACCTTTATTTCATCATTGTCCGGCTTTGTTTCGAAACGGATACCGGGATTGTCTTCTTTCAGTAGCATTACACTTTTAAATAGGTCTTTCTCGCCCCAGTTTTCATTACGGTAATAGAAATCAGTCGTTTCCGAAGATTTTTTCTGAGTATAATCCACCTGAATTTTTAAACCGTTCTGTTCGAGGTTTTCATCATAATAGACTTTATAGCTGATCTTATTTTGTGAAAAGATGTACAACGGAATGAAAAGCAATATAAAAAATAGCGGTCTGATCATATTTCAGGATGATTAAAAGTGTTTCTAAGAATAGGACAATCCAAATATATTATTTCTTACATCAAGTGCCGTTTTTTGGAACGAGAAAGAGATCAAACAGTTTTATTCCTTGAAAAATTTTGAAATTGATCCTGGTAAAACCTGATGTTAATTAAATATTTTTTAATTTCGCAGCATTCAAGTTCAATCAGCAAATCTATCTATTGAGAGTCACCAAGCATTTTAAAAACTTTCTGACGGCAATTTTTATTGCTGTGTATGCCTTTGCTGTTTCTCCGGCGGAATATCTCCACCATCATTTTCTTCACAGCCAGAATGCAGGAAATTCTTTTCAGCAGACAAAAGGGGAGAATGGAAAAATTTTCAAAAAGGCCTTTTCATCATGTGACACCAAGTGCCCCATCTGCCACCATAAATTGCTAGGTGAAGGTGGAATCGGAAAGATTTACACGGCTGTTTTTTCTGTGTCAAAAATCACGGGAAAGATCTTCTCTTCTCCCGAATTTCTATTTTCTTACACTCTTTTTTCCCTTTCAGACAGAGGCCCACCGGCTGTATTATGATTTTTAAATATCCCATGCCTGCTTTTGCGGGCTGAACTTTTTTTAATTATTTAATTACATAATATATTTTCATGTCAATATTACAAGCGATTGAGCTTAGTAAGCAGTACAATAATGTCACTGCGCTAAGTGGACTCAATATATCCGTACAAAAAGGAGAGATTTTCTGTCTGCTCGGACAAAACGGAGCCGGCAAAACCACAACCATCAATATATTTTTAGGTTTCTTAAAAGCAAGTTCCGGACAGGCTCTCATTAAAGGAGTTCCGGTGGAAGTTAATGGAGAAACGACTAAAAAGTTCACGGCTTATATTCCTGAAGTGGTGCAGCTGTATCCTAATCTTACAGGAATTGAAAACTTAGATTTTTTCAGTCAGATGGCGGGTTTCAGATATTCCAAAGAAGAACTGGGAATGTTGCTGGAAAACACAAGCCTTCAGAAAGAGGCTCATCATAAAAAGCTGGCTGCCTATTCCAAAGGGATGCGTCAGAAAGTGGCTATTGCCATCGCTGTTGCGAAAAGTGCGGACCTCATTTTAATGGACGAACCCACTTCAGGACTCGATCCGAAAGCCACTGCAGAATTCACCAGAATCTGTAAAGAACTTGCTGCCAAAGGGAAAACCATCATCATGGCTACGCACGATATTTTCAATGCAGTGAATGTGGGAACCCGTATCGGCATTATGAAAGAAGGAAGACTGGTTCATACCCTTGATGCCAAATCTGTGACAGCAGACGAGCTGCAGAAGATTTATCTGGAAACCATTTAAGAACCGGGAATGAAATATTTGTATATCACAGCAGCACTGGCCGTCGCCAGTGTGAAGGTTTGTGCGCAGGAGACATTGTCCGGGGAAGTGATTGGCGAACATCATCAGAGTCTTAAAAATGCCAGAATCATTATTAAAAACAACGAAAACAGATATGAAACGACATCCGGTGACGGGAATTTCAGCATTCCGGATGTCAGAAAAGGAACCTAT
Source organism: Chryseobacterium sp. JM1 (assembly GCF_000737715.1). GTDB lineage: Bacteria > Bacteroidota > Bacteroidia > Flavobacteriales > Weeksellaceae > Chryseobacterium. The sequence continues at coordinate 353,295 of NZ_JPRN01000003.1, forward strand.
GAAATCAGTGTCAATGCTGAATCTTATGATACCTATACCGAACAGATCGAAGCGGACAGTACGTTTTTAACCAGAAAACTGGTTATTCATCTGTATAAGGTCGGAACCATTCAGGAAGTGGAAATTTTAGGAAGAGCTGCTAAAAAATACCAGAGTGATTATTCTTTTTCATCCACTAAAATTGGGGTTCAGAACAAAGATATTCCCTTTTCCATTTCTACGGTGAGTAAGGAGCTGATCAAAGACCGGCAGGCTTTTCAATTGGGGGATGCCGTGAAAATGGCCAGCAGTGTAACGCCTGTAAGCTATTACAACCAGTTCAGCATCCGTGGAATTGCACAGAATGAAGAAGGAACGATCATCAACGGAATGCGGACCCGGCAGTATTATTTTATGCAGCCGATTACCACCAACCTTGAAAAGATCGAAGTTATAAAAGGTCCGGCCAGTGCCGTTCTTTCCAGTGTGGATCCGGGAGGAAGCATTGTTTTGGTGACTAAAAAGCCATTGAAAACGCCAAGCCGGGAAGTGACCATGAGCGCAGGAAGTTTTAGCACCATAAGAAGCTCTCTGGACTTTACAGGGCCCTTAAACAAGGAGAAAACGCTCTTGTACAGGTTGAATGCAGGCTATGCACAGGCTCAGAGTTTCAGAGATATTCAGTCCCAGAAAAGTATCCTGATATCTCCTTCCATTTCCTATATCCCGAATGACAGGACGGCAATCAACGTAGAAATGATCTACAGTGACCTGAACGGGAAGATAGACAGAGGTCAGCCTATTTTCGGAGCGGTAGACGGCATGACGGATCTTCGGAGCACTCCTATAAGCTTTAATCTTGGAGCGATTAATGATTATTTTAAATCAAAGGAGCTGATCATCATGTCTAATTTTACCCACCGGATTACCGATAAGATCAGTATCAATGCTTCGTATATGAAGCAGACCTGGAAAGAAGATCTTCAGGAACACAGAACTACCAATGCTTTTGCTGTAGATGCGAATAACAAACCTATTCCAACGCTGGCGGGAATGCAGATGGTTCAGAGAAACCAGTTCTGGAATACAGATAATCTTAATGCTTATCTTGTATTTAACCTTAAATCAGGACCTATTGAGCATAAAATCCTGGCAGGCTATGATTTGATCAGCACCCATAAATATAAAGGCGGAGCACAGAACACGGCAAGAGGATATCTTCTGACCAACGGGAAAACAGCGTCTTCCTATAATCCGCAGAACGCAGCTGACTATCAAATGGTGACTGTCAATGGGATTACCATGCCTAAGCCCAATGTAGAGCACTTCAATCTGGCCAATCCTGTCTACAGTATCAAAAATCCGGATGAATATGTCTTTTCAAAGGCTGCATTACCGCCTGCTTTGATACGTTCTCATGGAATTTACATTCAGGATCAGATGAAATGGAACCGTTTTAATCTGTTTCTAAGCCTCAGACAGGAGTGGTTTCAGGATATTACCCGTTATAAAGAGAATAATGAAATCGTGGTCAAAGACAGCAAACTGATCCCGAGAATAGGTCTGACCTATAATGTGAATGAACGGATCAATGTTTATGCTTCTTACATCGAAGGATTCCAGCCACAGTCGAATACAGCTTCACTGGCTCCGGTGGTTATTCCTGAAGGCAGAGCTTTTGAGCCTTTGAGAAGTCAGTCCAAGGAAGTTGGAATGAAAGCCGATTTCTTTAATAAAAAAATTCATGTTGATGTTGCCGTTTACGAGATCCGTCAGCGGAATATCCTTTTGAATGCTAATGACCCTGCAGAACCGGACCGTCTGGTAACCAGAGGCCAGGAGCGCAGCCGCGGTTTTGAGATGGACGTTATCGGGAATATTTCGCGGGCATGGCAAGTATTTGCATCTTACGGATACAATGATGCGAGAATTATTGACGATATCAATCCTTCATTAATCGGTGCGAGAAAGCAGAATACTCCATTCCATAGTGCGAATGTCTGGCAGAAATATAGCTTTGGAGAAACTTCTTTTCTGAAGGATATTGCCGTAGGACTAGGCGTTCAGTACAGCGGAAATAAAGTTCCGATGTACAACCGCTCCTTTCTGGTTCCTGAATATACCGTCTTTGATGCCGCAGTTTACTACAGTCCCAAACAGGGGCCTGTGAGCATTTCACTCAATATCAATAACCTTTTTAACACAACTTACTGGCTGGGCGCACAGAATTATCTGCGTCTGTTTCCTGGAGCCCTAAGAAACGCAGTGCTCACGGCAGTTTATAAATTTTAAATCTTAAGATTATGAGAATACATATTATCCGTCTGATTTCCATACAGCTTTGGAAACAGTCATTACAGAATAAGGCGGTCATTGTTCTTCTGATGATCCTGAGTCTCCTGTTTGTATTTGCCGCCTACACGGGATGGCAGGACTACAAGGTGCAGGAAGATACCAGGGTAAAACATCAGGTGGATGTCCGCCATCAATGGGAAAACAAACCGGATAAACATCCCCACAGAATGGCGCATTACGGATATCTGATCTTCAGGGCAAGATATCCTTTAAGCTTTTTCGATTACGGTTTGGAACGGTATATGGGAAATTCAGTATTTCTGGAAGCGCACAAGCAGAATACCGTTAATTTTTCTGAAGCCGGATTTTCATCGGGAATGCTACGTTTCGGAGAGGTAAGCACGGCTATGATCCTGCAAACCCTGATTCCTCTGTTTATATTTTTTCTGGGATTCAGCTGCATTTCGGCCGAACGGGAAAATAACACACTGAAAGTACTGATCAGTCAGGGCGTACGGTGGAAAGAACTGCTGGCCGGAAAAATACTGGGACTGCTTTGTCTGGTAGGATTGGTTTTTGTTCCGATCATGATCCTGTCTGCGGTCATGTGGTTTTCTCTGACCGGTTTTAAAGGGACGGTTGATGAATTTCTTCGTCTGTTCTGGATCGGCGGAGCTTATCTGATCTACTTTTTTATTGTCTGCAGTGTTTGTGTCATGGTATCTGCGGTAAGCAAAACTTCAAGATCTTCTTTGGTTAAACTGATCGGTTTATGGCTGCTGTTTATCGTCATTATTCCGCGAACGGCACAGGCTTTCGGGGCGTATTTGCATCCGGCACCATCCAAGATAGATTTTGACACCAAAGTGGAAAACGAACTGGTGAAAACCGGCGACAGTCACAATCCGAATGACAGTTATTACAAAGGGATAAAAGATTCCCTTCTGCAGGCTCATCACGTGAAAACGATTGAAGAACTGCCTTTCAACTACAGTGGCTATATCATGGCTGAAGGAGAAAAGATCAGCTCAGGAATTTATAACAGGCAATGGCAGAATCAGCTTGATATTTATGAAGATCAGAACAGTATTAACCGTTCTCTGGCTTTTGTAAATCCTTTTCAGGCGGTTAAAGACTTGTCAACAGCATTGACCGGTTCAGATTTTAATTCCTATATCTATTATCAGGAGCAGGTGGAAGCGTACAGATACCAACTGGCGCAGCTGATGAACAACCTGCAGATGGAAAACATCAGCAATAAAAAGCAGCAGGAAAATGATAAACCGTACACCATCAGCAAAGATCACTGGAAAGAACTTCCTGATTTTCAGTATAGGTTTATAGGTCAGAGGGCTTTATTTCAGAACGAGATAGCTTCTGTACTTTCCCTTCTGGTATGGGCATTGGGCCTTCTTTTCGTTCTTCATTTTATGTCTAAAACAATAAAAATAAATTAATCATGTATCTTTTATTATTTAAGAACTTCATCCGTTCCCAGTCTGCCTATCTGGGAATGCTGTTCCTGCTTTTGTCAGGACTGGTCAGTATTTTTGTGGGAAGGCAGTTTATAGAGAAGCAGAAAGCGAATATTGAACATACGGCGGTCTATCAGAAAGAACATATCGAAAGGTACACAGGTTATATAGAAAAGGATCTTGGACTTCTGCTATATTATCTGAAATTTGGACTGGTTAATACAACAGACAACCTGAATGGGCTTTCCATAGGGCAGAGAGATGTCAATCCTTCCATACAGAGTTTAACGATAAGAAATCTGGAAGGTCAGAAGTATGATACGGATCTTCAGAATCCTGTAAGTCTGCTTTTGGGCAGTCTGGATCTGGGTTTTGTGATTATTTTCCTGTTTCCGCTGGTGATTATTTCCTACTGTTATAATCTTCTGTCTGAAGAGAAAGAGGAAAGCACATGGATTCTATTGTCTGTACAATCTCAAACGCCTTTCAGGATTTTGTTTAAAAAATTCATGGTCCGTTTTGCTGTGATTACCGTAGTTTTACTGTTTCTGATTGTTCTCGCGATTCCGATCCTTGATTTGAGGATTAATGCCGCACTGGCCGGTTTTATTCTCGTTTCGCTTTTTTATATTACCGTTTGGTTTGCTTTAAGCTTCTGGGTCGTTTCCTGGAATAAAAGTTCCAGAGCAGGGGCTGCAGGGCTTCTGTGTTTCTGGATTGTGCTTACAATTATTCTTCCTGCGGTTCTCAACCATTTTATTTTAAGCAAATATCCTTTACCGGAAGCGTTGGATACGGCAATTGAGCAAAGGGAAGCGTATCACGAAAAATGGGATACCGATCAGAAACCGACGATAGATAAATTTTACAGACATTATCCGCAGTTCAAATCCTATGGATATCCGAAAGAAAGTTTTAACTGGCTTTGGTATTATGCCATGCAGCAGATGGGAGATGATGAGTCTAAAAGTCAGTCTGATCAGCTGAAAGAAAAGCTTTGGAAAAGAGAGAAAATGAGCCGTACACTTTCTTATTTTGTTCCCGGAATTCATATGCAGTTTCAGTTGAGTGATCTTACAGGCTCCGGATTGGCTGATCAATTGAGGTTTACACAGGCTGCGGAACATTTCCATGAAGGCAAGAGGCTTTTATTTTATCCTAAAATTTTCGCAAACGAACCGACAGGAAGTATCAACTGGAAACAGTTTCAATTGGAATATTACAATGAACGGAGCCAGATCAACTGGTTAGCGATGCTGGGACCGTTATTGCTGTTCAGTCTGTTGTTTTATTATCTGGGAAGTGTCAATTTCAGGAAACAGACAGTTTTATAACAATTGATGGGTTAAAATAACTCAATTTTCTGACGTGAAATGGAGTGAATGGTTCAAAAGAATTATAGAATTTTGGAATAAGAATAAATGTACAGATAGAAGGCGTCATATAATACGCGGATAATCCTTTTACAGGCACAATAGACCTAATAAAAACCCTGAATTTTTAGCATAAACATAAAAAATGACACTTCAGCGGAGGAAAAGAAGAAAAAAATCGCATTTTCGGCCAAAATTTTTTAGTCGGAGCTAGGCTGGAATGACCATAAAACCTATATTTGCACCCTAAATTTTAAAAATAATGAAAGAACTAATTGAAAAAATCAACGCTGAATTCGAAGCGTTTGCAGGTGAGGCTAACCAACAAGCAGAAAAAGGAAACAAAGCTGCAGGTACAAGAGCTCGTAAATCAGCTTTAGAACTTAGCAAATTGTTCAAAGAATTCAGAAAAGTTTCTGTTGAAGAAGCTAAAAAATAATTCGTTCCCAAACCGGCTCACTGAGCCGGTTTTTTTATGCCCTTATTCATCATCAGGTTATCATAGGGTTATTAAACGTATTATTTTCTCCCCTAACCTTTAGATCCGATCCGTTTCATACTTTAATAATCCTTTTTAGATCAAATATACAGACCGTCCCGTTGAAGATGGTCTTTTCTTATCTCAATCACACATCAGCAAATCGCCCGATCATCCAATTACCACATTGCCACATCATCCCATCATCCCATTATCAAATCGCCAAATCATCCCATCATCCCATCAAATTTGCTTCGCCATTCCCGCAAATTCCTTTATCTTTAAGCATTCAATATATGTTATGAAGATAAATAAATTTTTTGCTGTACCGGCAGTTGTGCTGGCTGCCCAGTTTTCATGGGCTCAGGTGAAGGTAGATCCGAAAGAGAAACTTGATCCTGTTGTAAAAAGCTTTGTAGATGAAATTAACACCGGTTCTCAGCTGGAAAACATGGCTTATGAGCTTCTGGACGGTATCGGACCACGACTTGTAGGAACCCCTGAAATGCTGGCTGCCAATGAATGGTCTGCCGCTAAACTTCGTTCATGGGGAATAGAATCCAACCTTCAGCAGTTCGGAACATGGAAAGGCTGGCAGCGTGGGATTACGCATGTAGATATGACGTATCCACGAGTGAAATCATTAGCGGCAACACAGCTTGCCTGGAGTCCGGCAACGAAAAAAGCCGTTGAAGCTGAGGTGATCGTCCTTCCAAAGGTTTCTTCTAAAGCTGAATTTGACGCGTGGCTTCCTTCCGCAAAAGGAAAAATAGTGCTTATGGCACAATACCAGAAAATCGGCCGTTCTGACGAGCAGATCAAAGAATTTGCCACTCCGGAACTGTATGAAAAACTGAAAGCAGAAAAAGAACAGGCCGGAAAAGACTTCCGTGATTATGTAAAAAATATTGGGTATGATAACAATACGCTTCCGGAAGTTTTAGAAAAAGCAGGAGCCGCAGGAATTGCTATTTCCAACTGGACCGGAATTATGGGAGCCAACAGGATTTTCGGAGCGAAGACGTCAAAGATTCCAATGATCGACATTGATGTAGAAGATTACGGAATGCTTTACAGAATGGCAGAAAAAGGAGCAAAACCTAAGATTAAGGTAGAAGCTCAGTCTAAAATTCTTCCTGATGCGAAAAATTTCAACACCATCGGGATGATCAAAGGAAAAGAAAAGCCTGAAGAATATGTGATCCTCTCCGCCCACCTTGATTCTTGGGACGGAGCACAGGGAGCGACAGATAACGGAACAGGCACGCTTACCATGCTTGAAACGATGAGGATCCTGAAGAAATATTACCCGAATAATAAAAGAACCATTGTTATAGGACTTTGGGGAAGTGAAGAGCAGGGACTGAACGGTTCAAGAGGGTTTGTGGCAGATAATCCGCAGATTATGAAAGGAACGCAGGCGGTATTTAACCAGGATAACGGAACAGGTCGTGTGATCAATATCAGCGGTCAGGGATTCGCAGATTCTTACAGCTATATCGGAAAATGGTTGAATGGAGTTCCTAAAACTGTGAGGGATCAGATTAAAACCGATTTCCCGGGAATGCCTGGCGGCGGCGGTTCTGATCATGCATCATTCGTAGCAGCCGGAGTTCCAGGATTTTCTCTAAGCTCTCTGAACTGGGGATATTTCGGATACACATGGCACACAACAAAAGATACCTATGACAAGATCGTTTTTGATGAGGTGAAAAACAACGTGGTTTTAACGGCTGCACTGGCTTATATGGCATCAGAAGACCCTGAATTTACCAGCAGAGAAAGAAGAGTAATGCCTCAGGATGATAAAGGTGAAACGGTAAAATGGCCGGAAGCTAAGGAGCCGAGGAGAGATTCTAAGGAGTATAAATAGAGACATAAGATGTCAGATTTCAGACATCAGATTTCAGACTTTATTCTGGAAATATTAAAAGGCTGTACAGATTACTGTGCAGCCTTTGTTTTTTTGGATAGAAATGGTTTCTTATTTAGTGAATTTTATTTCCCTTAAAGATGTAGGTTTCTGTTTTTTTTCTGATCATTAAAAAATAACAATCATAGTTTAATAAAACACGTCAGCTTCTGTCGTATCGCGCGTCTACATTTGCATTAGTAAAATTAATGAAGGAATATTTTACCAATTAATTTAAACCAAAAAAACAAAATTTTATGATTTACGCAAATGCTTTTTTCACAGCGGGTAATAGTTATCCTAATGAAGACGTTGTACAGCTGGTAGATAATTATACCCACGAGGCAGTTGTTTATAAAAAAATTGGGACTGCCGTTGAGGATGGCGTCATCTATCGAAAAAAAGACAATGATTTTTATGAAAGACAATGGTCCGGCTATGTCAATGTATTATGGTGGAATATCAGGGAAGCCGGAATCCTGACACCAACAGTTACAGAGCGTATCAACAAAGCCTTGGCTCTGGGATATAATACATTTTTTGATGAAATGTCCATTGAAATTAAAGGAACACTTTACCTTCAAGACAACCAAAAAATCCTTTCAAACAAGTGTACGATAAAGCAGACTGAAGTAAAAGCAGAAATTTTTAACTGTGAGCAAAAGAAAAATATTTCCATTACAGGATTTATGTTAAAAGGAGAAGGTGTTGATTACGTGGTCAATGCCAGTTCCCGAAATGTAGGCATTCTTTGTACCAAAGCAAAAAATTTAATTATTGAAAAAAATGTATTTGAAAATTTCACCTATGCTGCGGTATCAGGACTGGATGGAGTAGGAGATTTAACCTTTAGATTTAATAAAGTTAAAAATTTATTTGATCATGAGTGGGTAACAAAAAATGGTGAGTACAGAAAGGATAATATGGGTATTGTAGTAGGAGGAGAAAATATCACAATTTTTAAAAACTATTTTGAAAATTCGTCACAGGGAATTTATATTGCTGAAAATTCAAATTTTGTCAGCATTTCAGATAATGATGTAGAGAATACCATTCTGGAGCATGGGATGTACCTTGATTCCGGTATCTCAAATCTTACGGTAATAGGAAACAGAGTGAGAAATACCGTGAAAGTAGGAATTAAACTTCAGAATAGTGATGATCCAAACCATCCAGACTATGTGTGTCATAATGTTGTCATTTCGAATAATATAGTTGAAAATACAGGTGAAGGCGGAGATGGTATTTTGATCAATAATACAACAGTGGGGGCTTCGCGGCTTTATGCAAGAAATGTGGTAGTTTCCGGAAATGTAGTGAGAAATGCGGGCCAGCACGGGATTAATATAAGATTTGTAGATCTGGGCGTTGTTTCCAATAATGTGATCAATGATATCTCGTACGCAGGAATCTATATTTCCGACACCAAGGGTGTGGAAGTCTGCAATAACAATATTAAAACGACTCAGGAAACCGGAATTATGATTGAAGCTAATAATTATTTATTATCTGCCAATTTTAATACTATTGAAAATCCCGGCTTAAAAAATTCAGGCTTGGAAGATCTATTAACCGGTATTACCATTCGTGGAACGCTAAATAAAGAAATATCTGTAAGAAACAATAAGATGGTAGGCAGAGGTAATGCTATGAAATATGGTGTTTTTGTAGAGTTTGTTGCCCCTCCTGATAAAAATCCGGTGAAACAGACTTTTCAGGAAACTTATGAAATTGTAGGAAATACAGTACTGAATGCGGTTACTCCATATAGATTTAATAGTTCTGTAGCTTTACGGCTTTTGAATAACAATTATAAAAATCTATTAACAAGTCCTGTGCAGGAAGCTTAAAGAGACCTGTATAGATTATTTTAAATGATTAAAAATGATAAGGCTGTCCTTTTGGGCAGCCTTATTTGTATGTAGCTTTGATGATATTTAAATAAAGTTCTTAAGATCCGGAAACTTCGAAACAGAAGGCTCATAACCATCCGTGTTCAGCTTTCCAAAGCCATATTCACAGAAGATAAACGGCAGATTATTAAAGATAGCTGAATCATAATCCGTCTGCGTATCCCCAATATAAACCGAGTTTTCAATGCTTAAGCCATTTCTTTCCATAATCATTTGAATGTTTTCTGATTTTGGTTTTTTAGTCCGGCCGTGGGATTCAATATCTACAAAAAGATCGTTCAATTGATAATGTTCTAAAAAAGCTTCAATATATCCGTCCTGGCAGTTACTGACGATAAAAAGGCTGTGGTTTTTTGCTAAATTCTTTAAGTTTTCTGCAACTCCTTCATAAAGAATACCGCCTTCAACGCGCAACACCTTATTTTCAATGCTTACGATTTCAGATAATACTTCATAAACCTTTTGATCTGAAATGCCGGGAATGATCGCTTTTAAAATATTATCAGCCAATAATCCCATATACTGATCCATATCCTCAGGTTTCAGGTCCTTTTGAATCAATTGATATTTATTTAAAACCTCATTCCATATTTTGATGATCGTAGCTCTGGGATCCCAAAGCGTTCCGTCTAAATCGAAAATTAAATTTTTATAGCTCAAAATGCAGTGTTATTTTGTTTGATTAATAGTGTTGAACAGATTTCAGCGTTATCATAAAATCATGCTTAACTGAACTCTTTTTCTGGCTTCATCTACTTCCGTTACTTTTACGCGGACATGCTGGTGGAGTTTCACCACTTCATTCACATCCGAAACAAAGCCTTCTTTCAGTTGAGAAATATGAACCAGCCCGCTTTCCTTGATTCCCATGTCTACAAAGCATCCGAAAGCCGTAATATTATTGACAATTCCGGGAAGAATCATTCCGGGTTTTAAATCTCTGATGCTTTTTACATTAGGGTCAAATTCAAATACTTTGGCCGCTTTTCTTGGATCTAATCCGGGTTTTTCCAATTCTTTTAAAATATCTTTGATCCCTAAAATTCCTATTTCTTCTGTGACATAATTCTCAGGTTTTACCAAAGCTGTCTTTTCTTTGCTGGCAATCAGTTCATTAGTTTTAATGCCTAAATCTTTTGCCATTTTTTCTACGATTCCATAGGCTTCCGGATGCACAGCCGAATTATCAAGCGGATTTTTCGCATTCGTAATTCTTACAAAAGCGGCAGCCTGTTGATAGACCTTTTCTCCAAGCCTAGGAACTTTTTTGAGTTGTTTTCTGTCTTCAAAAGCACCGTTTTCCATTCTGTAATTAACGATGTTCTCCGCCATTTTCTCCCCGATTCCCGAAACGTAGCTTAATAAAGATTTACTGGCCGTATTTAAATTGATTCCAACAGAATTCACACATTTCATCACCGTTGAATCAAGTTCATTTTTCAATTGAGTCTGATCCACATCATGCTGATACTGTCCCACACCAATGGATTTGGCATCAATTTTTACCAGTTCAGCCAACGGATCGGCCAGTCTTCTTCCGATAGAAACCGCACCACGAACAGTGACATCATAAGACGGAAATTCATCCCTCGCAATTTTACTTGCAGAATACACCGATGCTCCAGCTTCAGAGACTACAAAAACCTGCAACGACTTATCAAAAGCAATTTTCTTGATGAAAAATTCAGTCTCCCGGCTGGCTGTTCCGTTTCCAATAGAAATCGCTTCAATATTGTAGGCGTTCACCATAGAACGGATCTTTTTCATGGCCATTCCGCTTTCGTTCTGAGGCGCGTGAGGGTAGAGGGTTTCGTTATGCAGTAAGTCACCTTTTTCGTCAATGCAGACCACTTTACATCCGCTTTTATATCCGGGATCAATCGCCAGAATTCTTTTTTCGCCCAAAGGTGGGGCAAGAAGGAGCTGACTTAGGTTTTCAGAGAATATTTCAATAGCTTTTTTATCTGCTTTTTCTTTGGCTTCCTGCAGCGCTTCGTTGGAAATGGCGGGTTCCAGAAGACGTTTGTAGCTGTCTTTAATAGCCAGAGCGATCTGGTCTGAACTTTCATTATTGGATTTGATGATAGCTTTTTCAATGAAATCAACCGCTTCATCTTTATCAACGCCGATATTCACCTTTACAAAACCTTCAGATTCGGCTCTGAGCATCGCCAGAAGTCTGTGAGATGGCGTTCTGTTGAGACTTTCTTCCCATTCGAAATATTGAGAGAATTTCTGTGCGTCTTCTTCATCCTTTTTGGATTTGACCGCTTTGGATGTGATCATCGCTTTACGCTGAAACAGACGGCGAAGATTTTTACGGACGTACATATTTTCATTGATCCATTCCGCCATGATATCTCTGGCGCCCTGAAGGGCTTCCTCCTCAGAAGGAACGTCATTGTTAAGATATTTCGAAGCCAGAAACTGAACGTCACTGCTTTTCTGACTCATAATGATCTTGGCTAAAGGCTCCAGTCCTTTTTCTTTGGCTGTATCCGCTTTTGTTTTTCTACGTTTTTTGAAGGGCAAATATAAATCTTCCAGTTCAAGCAGGTCAAAGCTTTCTTCAATTCTCTGTTTCAGTTCAGGAGTTAACGCATTTTGTTCTTCAATAGATTTCAAAATGCTTTCTTTCCGCTTTACAATTTCTTCAAACTGTTTGCTGATTTTTGAGATCTGCTCGATCTGAACTTCATCCAGATTTCCGGTCTTATCCTTTCTGTAACGGGAAATAAACGGAATGGTGCAGTCTTCTGCGAGTAATTGTAGGGTATTGTTGATGCTCTTTTCGGGTATATTGAGCTGTTGCTGTATAAATGTTACGGTCGTCATTATCTTGGTTTCGGAAGGCTAAAATAATGCTTTAGAATGAAAAAAAGCGAGTTGCCCCGCCTTAAATGTTTTCACAACGGAATAATCCTTATTGTGAATTGCTTTCAAAATTATAGAACAAATATAAATGAAAAAATCTTTTTATGATTTATGGGAACCCATAATTTGACTATTTTTTTTATTTCTATTTTTATATAGTTTCAAAATATAAGATGATGACTAAAAATATACTTGGGCTAGATTTAGGAACCAACTCAATTGGTTGGGCTTTAATTAAACAAAACGCTGAAGAAAGAAAAGGAAGTATTCTGGGAATGGGAACCCGGGTTCTACCTATGTCACAGGATGCTTTAGGAGATTTTGGAAAAGGAAATTCTGTTTCACAAACAGCTGCCAGAACTGGGTATAGAGGAGTGAGAAGGCTGCGCGAAAGATTTTTACTAAGAAGAGAACGGTTGCACAGGGTTTTAAATATTTTAGGTTTTTTGCCAGATTATTATGCCGCTCAAATCGATTTCGATAAAAGATTTGGAAAATTTAAAGCAGAAACAGAGCCTAAGCTACCTTATAACAATGAAGGTTTTATTTTCAAGAATTCTTTTGAAGAAATGCTTTCAGATTTTAAAATATCTCAACCTGAGCTTTTATCAGAAAACAAAAAAATTCCTTATGACTGGACGATTTATTATTTAAGAAAAAAAGCAGTCTCCCAGAGAATAGAAAAAGAAGAGCTGGTCTGGATTCTTTTAAATTTTAATCAGAAAAGAGGTTATTATCAGCTTAGAGGAGAAGATTTTGACGAAGAAAAAGATAAAACATTTGTGACGTTAAATGTTGATAAAGTGATTGATTCCGGGGAAAAAGTGAAAGGAATTGTTCTTTTTGATGTATATTTTACCAACGGATGGAAATATGAAAAGCAAATAACAAAGCCGGAAGACTGGCTCGGGCGTTCCAAAGAATTTATTATCACCGAATCTTTATTAAAAAATGGTGAAGTAAAACGGACTTTTAAAGCTGTTGATTCTGAAAAGGACTGGATTGCCATCAAGGCGAAAACAGAACAGGAAATTGAAATAGCTCATAAAACAGTAGGCTCTTATATTTATGACGCCATTCTTCAAAATCCTAAACAAAAAATAAAGGGAAAACTTATCCGAACAATTGAACGTAAGTTTTACAAAGAAGAGCTGAGAAAGATACTTGAAAAACAAAAAGAATTTCATCCTGAACTGCAAAATGAAGATTTGTACAGTGATTGTGTGAGAGAATTATACAGAAACAATGACGCTCACCAGTTAAGTCTGGCTAAAAAGGATTTTATACATCTTTTCGTAGAGGATATTATTTTTTATCAAAGACCTTTAAAGAGTCAGAAATCTTCTGTGTCGAACTGTACATTAGAATGTAGGAAGTATAAAGATAAAAACGGAGAGGAAAGAATTCAATTCCTGAAAGTTATACCGAAATCAAATCCTTATTATCAGGAATTCCGGATCTGGCAATGGATGTCTAATCTGAAAATTTACAGAAGAGATGATGATGTGAATATAACTTCGGAATATCTAAAAACAACCGAAGATTACCAAGATCTTTTTGTATTTCTAAATACGAGAAAAGAAGTTGACCAGAAAGCATGTCTGAAACACTTTAAATTAAATGAAAAAACGCATCGCTGGAATTATGTTGAAGATAAAAGATATCCATGCAATGAGACCGGAACAATGATTTTGGAAAGGTTTAAAAAAGTTGGGGATAGCGCGGATAATATCTTTACAAGAGAAATGGAGCAGCAAATGTGGCATATCATCTATTCTGTGAATGATAAAACAGAGTACGAAAAAGCCTTAAAATCCTTTGCAAAGAAAAATGATCTCGATAACGTTTCGTTCTTTGAAGCTTTCAGAAAATTTCCTCCATTTGATAGTGAATATGGTTCCTTTTCTGAGAAAGCCATTAAGAAACTGTTACCATTAATCAGAACCGGAAAGTACTGGAACTGGGAAGCTGTTGATGAAAAAACGAAAAAAAGGATTCAGAAAATGATTACCGGGGAGTGGGATGAAGATATTAAAGATAATATAAGAGAGAAAACGCTTTCTCTTCAGAAGGAAAGTGATTTTCAGGGATTGCCTTTATGGTTAGCTCAATATGCAGTATATGGGAGACATTCTGAAGCTTCAGTCGCAGGAAAATGGAATTCTGTGAATGATATGGAAGAGTATTTGAAAGAATTCAAACAGCATTCTCTTCGTAACCCAATTGTAGAACAGGTGATAACGGAAACCATCCGGGTGGTGAAAGATATCTGGATAAAATATGGTAATGGAGCGGCAGATTTTTTCAATGAAATTCATATTGAACTTGGCCGCGAAATGAAGCTTCCTGCAAAGGAGCGAAGTAAAATGACCCAAAAAATATCAGAAAACGAAAATACCAACCTTCGTATTAAAGCTTTACTGGTAGAAATGATGAATGATAGTGAAGTGCACAATGTAAGGCCTTATTCTCCCATGCAGCAGGAGATTCTGAAGATATATGAAGATGGAGCCCTGAATTCTGAGATTTCTGTAGATGATGATATTCTTAAGATCAGTAAAACAGCTCAACCTTCTCCATCCGATCTGAAAAAGTATAAACTTTGGCTGGAACAAAAATACCGTTCACCTTATACAGGAGATATCATTCCTCTTAATAAACTTTTTACAACTGAATATGAAATTGAACATATTATTCCTCAAAGCCGTTATTTTGACGACAGTTTCAGCAATAAAGTGATTTGTGAATCTTCAGTTAACAGGTTAAAAGATAATTACATTGGTCTTGGATTCATTAAACAGTTTCATGGCTATAAAATTTCTGATAAAACTAAAGTCTTTGAAGTGGAGGAATATGAAGACTTTGTGAAGAAAAATTATGCCAGTAACTGGTCTAAGAGATCAAAACTCCTGCTGGAAGAAATTCCGGAAGAGATGATTGAACGTCAGCTTAATGATACCCGGTATATCAGTAAATATATTTCAGGTATCCTTTCTAATATTGTAAGGAAAAAGGAAAATGATGATGGCGTAAATTCTAAAGATATCATTCCCGGGAATGGAAAAATTACATCACAACTTAAACAGGATTGGGGATTAAATGATGTTTGGAATGATTTAGTTCTTCCCCGTTTTGAACGGATGAACGAGCTTACCAAATCTAATGACTTTACAGTCTGGAATGAAAAATACCAGAAGTTTTTGCCAACAGTGCCCGTCGAATTTTCAAAAGGGTTTTCAAAAAAGAGAATAGATCATCGCCATCATGCATTAGATGCTTTGGTAATTGCCTGCGCAACAAGAGATCATGTTAATCTGCTTAATAATCAGTCCGCAAGATCAGAAATGAAACGGTATGATTTGAAAAGAAAGCTGATGAAGTTTGAAAAGAAAGCCTATCAGCATTCACAAACAGGAGAAAGAATTGTAAAGGATGTTCCGGTAGAATTTTTAAAACCGTGGGATAATTTCATTGTCGAAGCTAAAGAGAATCTTGATAGAATTATTGTAAGCTTTAAACAGAATCTTAGAGTAATTAATAAAGCTACAAATCATTATGAAAAATGGATTGAAAAAAACAATGTTAAAGTAAAAGCTTTGGTGGAGCAGCAAGGTTTGAATTGGGCAATCAGAAAACCATTGCATAAAGATACGGTTTCCGGAAAAGTAGATTTACCTGGAACCAAAGTTCCTAAAGGAAAAATACTAACTGCTACGAGGAAAAGTATTGATACTTCTTTCGATATGAAAACCATAAATTCTATTACAGATACTGGAATTCAGAAAATTCTAAAAAATTATCTTGAATATAAGGGAAGTTATGAGGACGCTTTTTCACCTGAAGGAATTGAAGATATGAATAAGAATATCGAAAAATTTAATGATGGAAAACAGCATCAGCCTATTATTAAAGTAAGGATTTTTGAATTAGGCAGTAAATTTCCTTTAGGGCAAATCGGGAATAAAAAACATAAATATGTGGAAACGGCAAAAGGAACTAATCTCTTTTTTGCTATATATGAAGATGATAAAGGCAAAAGAACGTATGAAACGATTCCTTTAAATGAAGTGATTGAAAGACAGAAACAAGGATTGGCGCCAGTTACATTCAAAAGTAAAAATGATTTTTATTTGTCTCCCAATGACTTGGTATATGTTGCTGCAGAAGGTGAATCTGTAGATAATCTGGATTTTCAGTCTGATTCTCAAGAGTATATAAATAATGTTTATAAAGTGGTAAGCTTTTCTGGTAGTCAAATTTTCTTTGTAAAACAGAATGTTGCTGTTTCTATTGTAAATAAAGCTGAGTTTTCTACTTTAAATAAAATGGAAAGAGCTATTGATGGCAGAATGATTAAAGAGTGCTGTGTAAAGTTAAAAATTGATCGCATAGGAAATATGACAAAATCATAATCATGATCACCCGTTCCATATACATCGGAAATCCCGCCTATCTTAAACTGAAAGATGAGCAGATGAAAATACTTTGCCCAGAAACTAAGGTAGAGAAGGGGAGTGTTCCAGTGGAAGATCTGGGCTTGCTCATGCTGGATCATTTTCAGATCATCCTTTCGCATCAGCTGATCCAAAAAATGATGGGGAATAATGTAGTGGTTATCAGTTGTGATGCACAACATTTGCCACATGGAATAATGCTTCCTCTTTATGGACATACGGAGCATTCGGATAGAGTAAAAGATCAGCTTGAAGCGAGTGAGCCTTTGAAGAAACAGCTTTGGAAACAGACCGTAGAATGTAAAATTGAAAATCAGAAAAATCTTCTGGTAAGGTTAGGAAACTATTTTGAACCTATGATAGAATATCAGAGAAATGTAAAGAGTGGCGATATTACCAATATGGAAGGCATAGCGGCGCAACATTACTGGAAATACCTGATTAATATTGATTTTTTGAGAGGGCGTTTTGGAGATTCACCCAATCAGTTCTTTAATTTTGGGTATTCAGTTTTAAGAAGTATGGTCGCAAGGTCTATTGTAGAAACCGGCTTGCTTCCTGTTTTGGGAATTTTTCATAAAAATAAATACAATCCTTATTGTCTGGCAGATGATCTGATGGAACCGTACCGTCCTTTTATTGATATGCTGGTTATGGATTGGTTAAAAAATAATCCGCAGGCTGAAGAATTGTCAAAAGAATTTAAAGCTCATATTTTGCAGATCGCAACGAAGGATGTGAGGATAGATGATAAAACAAGACCCTTGCTGGTGGCGGTAAAAACAACGGCTACTTCGCTATATAAATGTTATACAGGGGAAAAGCGATTGATCTTTTATCCTGAACTGATATGAATTCCGAAAGGTTTAATGCGTACAGAATTATGTGGGTTTTAGTATTATATGATCTCCCAACAGAAACAAAGGCCAATATGAGAGATGCCAATCGCTTTCGTAAAGGTTTGATTGATGACGGATTTACTCTTTTCCAGTTTTCAATGTACGTTCGCCACTGCCCGAGCCGTGAAAATGCGGAAGTACATATCAAAAGGATTAAATTGATGCTACCAAAAGCAGGCAAAGTGGCAATTATGTGCATCACCGATAAACAGTTTGGCGATATTGAAATCTTTTTTGCCAGAAATAAAGAAGAGCCGCCGCCAACCTTTCAACAGCTTGAATTATTCTAATTTTAAAATTCTAATTAAACAATAAACCCATTGAATTTCAATGGGTTAAATTTTGAGGCTGTGACTAATCACTAAGATAGTAAATTTTGAAAGCAATTCACAACGACCGGAATATTTCAGCCGGGTAAACTAATGCTGTGACTCATCACGAAGTTAATCTAAAATAAAGTACTTTCTATACAAAAAATGTTAAATTTTTCGTTTCTTGATGTATGTTAAGGTGATCATTAATATGGTTTTCTATTTTTGAAATTCTTAAATTTAAAGTTTTAAAACAATTTTCTAAACAAATAAACAATATGAAAAAACTTAGTGTAATTGCATTAGTAGGAATTGGATTGCTTGCAGCATCATGTAATAAAGACAAATCAGCAGATACTGCAGCTACGGATACAGAACAGAAAGTAGCTGAGAGCAAAGGTGAAGTTTTACCGGTAGATGTTGCTGCTTCTGTAGTAAACTGGAAGGCTTTCCACAAAGGAGGTATGGCGCCTCGTTGGGGAACACTTAACGTAAAGTCTGGAGATCTTAGCATTGAAGGAGGTCAGTTGGCTGCCGGAAATTTTGTGATCGATATGAATTCTATTAAAGTTGACCCAGCTTCAGTAACGGAGAAAGATAAAAAGCCGGCAGATCTTGAAGCTCACTTAAAAAATCCTGATTTCTTTGATACGGCAAAGAATCCAACTTCAGATTTCAAAATCACCAGTGTAACAGATTTAAAAGATGCACCTAAAGATGCTGTTGCAGGAGCCAACAAAACAGTAAGCGGAAACCTTACCTTATCAGGAAAAACAGTTAATGTAACTTTCCCTGCTAAAGTAGACGTAACAGAAACTTCAGCAGCTGTGAATGCTAAATTTACTGTAAACAGAGCAGATTGGGGACTTAAATTTGGTACTTCAGAAGCAGATCCTGCAGAATGGATGATCAGCAAAGACATCGAGATCTCTGTTGATGTGAAAGCTAAA
The DNA here is from genome assembly GCF_000737715.1 of Chryseobacterium sp. JM1. Taxonomy (GTDB): domain Bacteria; phylum Bacteroidota; class Bacteroidia; order Flavobacteriales; family Weeksellaceae; genus Chryseobacterium. The sequence goes on from NZ_JPRN01000003.1 coordinate 372,208, forward strand.
AAATAATTGTTAGATACAATACAAATAGGGAGAGCTGCTTTTTTATAGAAGCAGCTTTTTTTTGGATTTATTTTATGGTGGCTGAGAGACTTGAAGCCACCGCCCAATTCACTACTTTTGCACCCATGATCTACATTCTGCTTATTATAAGTCTGGCTACCTTTATCATTTTTGGCTGGGACAAAAGACTTTCCATCAAACACAAAAGGAGAATTTCTGAAAGTACCCTTTTAGGATTTACATTTCTTGGTGGAACGGTCGGAGCTATTTTAGGAATGCTCATTTTCAGGCACAAAATTTCTAAAAAATCTTTTTTGCTGAAATTAGTCGGAATTATTTTAATTCAGGCCGTATGTATTTATTTTTTGGAAAAATATTCGTGAGCTTAGTCGTTAAAACCTAATGATAGATTCTTAATCTTCAATTTAAATGGAATTCTAAAATCTTCAATTTTAAAGCTTTAACAGGGGAAAGTGGTGAACTTGCTCATTATGAATTTGTTAATTAATTTATATTCTTGCTTATTATTCATTAGAAATCACTATTTTTGCACCCGTAAAAATCATTCATGCAAAACATTAGAAATATTGCGATTATCGCACACGTTGACCACGGGAAGACGACTTTGGTTGACAAGATTATTCATGCTACAAACATTTTCAGAGAAAATCAGGAAAGTGGAGAATTAATAATGGATAACAATGACCTTGAAAGAGAAAGAGGTATTACGATCTTATCCAAAAATATTTCTGTTACCTATAAAGACACAAAAATTAACGTAATTGACACTCCCGGTCACGCCGATTTCGGTGGGGAAGTGGAAAGAGTTTTAAAAATGGCTGATGGAGTTATTTTGTTGGTGGATGCCTTTGAAGGGCCAATGCCTCAGACAAGATTCGTACTTCAGAAAGCTTTGGAATTAGGACTTAGACCATTGGTAGTAATCAATAAAGTAGATAAGCCAAACTGTCGTCCTGAAGAAGTTCATGACCAGGTATTTGACTTATTCTTTAACCTTGAAGCTACTGAAGAGCAGCTTGATTTCCCAACATTCTACGGTTCTTCAAAACAAGGATGGTTCAACACTTCATTAGAGCAGACTGAAGATATTCTTCCATTATTGGATGGTATCCTTCAATATGTTCCTGAACCTAAAGTAGAGGAAGGAAACTTACAGATGCAAATCGTTTCTCTTGACTTTTCTTCTTTCTTAGGAAGGATTGCAATCGGAAAAGTGATCAGAGGTGAGATCAAAGAATCTCAGTGGATCGGTTTAGCTCAGGCTGACGGTAAAGTATTGAAAGGAAAAGTAAAAGAGCTTTACGTTTTTGAAGGTTTAGGAAAGAAAAAAGTGACAGAAGTAAAAGCAGGTGATATCTGTGCTGTTGTAGGTTTTGACGCTTTCCAGATCGGTGATTCATTCGTAGATCTTGAAAACCCTGAACCATTGCCAAGAACTGCAATTGATGAACCTACATTGAACATGACGTTCTCTATCAACAATTCACCTTTCTTCGGTAAAGACGGTAAATATGTTACTTCTAACCACCTGAAAGAAAGATTAACAAAAGAATTAGAGAAAAACTTAGCATTAAGAGTTGAACAAACTGATGATGCCAACACATTCCTTGTATTCGGTAGAGGTATTCTTCACTTGTCAGTTTTGATCGAAACAATGAGAAGAGAAGGGTATGAAATGACAATTGGTCAGCCACAGGTTATCCTTAGAGAAATCGACGGAGAAAAATGTGAGCCTTATGAATCTTTAGTAGTAGACGTTCCTGAAGAATTTGCTTCAAGAGTAATCGACTTGGCTACTCAGAGAAAAGGTGACCTTCACATTATGGAAACTAAAGGAGAAATGCAGCATATGGAATTCGAAATTCCTTCAAGAGGTTTGATCGGATTGCGTTCTCAAATGTTGACAGCTACTGCTGGGGAAGCTATTATGGCTCACCGTTTCACAGAATACAAGCCTTTCAAAGGTGCGATTCCTGGAAGAAGTAATGGGGTACTGATCAGCAAAACTCAAGGTCCTGCTACAGAATATTCTATCGCTAAACTACAGGATAGAGGTAAGTTCTATGTAGATCCGGGTGAGGAAATCTATGCAGGTATGATCATCGGTGAACAAAACAAGCCAGGTGACTTGGTAGTAAACATCGTTGAAGCAAAACAGTTGAACAACATGAGAGCTTCAGGTAAAGATAAAGATACAGGTGTTGCACCGAAAATCTTATTCTCTCTTGAAGAATGTATGGAATATATTCAGGGCGATGAAGCAATTGAGGTGACTCCAAACTTCATCAGAATGAGAAAGAAAGTACTTTCTGAAGAAGAAAGAAAAAGAATGGACAGATCTGCGAAAGCATAAGAATTTCTTACATATAAGAAAAGCCTCGAATTTTTCGGGGCTTTTTTATTATACTATGTCTTAAAATGTTTATTTTGGCATAATAATCTCTTAGAAAAAATAAATTTTAAAGTAGTTTGCAGACGATGAGAATGAATATCATAAAGCTTACTGTTTTAGCCGGAGTTTTTGCATCATATGCCAGTTGCTCCGTCCAGAACAATACCGTAAAAGCAGCCCCGACAAAAAATACAGCAAAGCCCAATACCAATATATCAAAACCTAAAGAACCGGTTGCCGTAGTAAAACCCGGAACGCCAGTTCTTCCGGCAGATGAAAACTTCAGAACCGTTCTTCCCGAAGTTAAAAGAGAATTCCGTGGTGCCTGGATTGCCAGTGTAGCCAATATCAACTGGCCGTCAAGAAATAATTTAACCGTAGATCAGCAGAAAGCAGAAGCCATTAGTATGCTCGATATGCTGAAAGACAATAATTTCAATGCAGCCATCTTCCAGATCAGACCTTCTGCGGATGCTTTGTATACGAGTAATATTGAACCCTGGTCGTACTTTCTGACTGGGCAGACCGGATCTGCCCCTTATCCAAATTATGATCCCCTTCAGTTTTGGATTGAAGAAGCGCATAAAAGAGGCCTGGAACTGCATGTATGGTTAAATCCTTACCGCGCTCACCATTCAAACGGAGGAGCTGTTAATAGCCTTTCTATGGCGAGCAAGCTGTCCGATATCGTGATTAAATTAAAGAACGGAATGTACTGGTTCGATCCCGCTAATCCAAAAACGCAGGGCCACGTTTCCAATGTTGTAAAAGATATTGTGAAAAGATATGATATCGATGCCGTTCACTTTGATGACTATTTCTATCCTTACGCTACATACAACAGAGGTGCAGATTTTCCGGATAACGCAAGCTGGAATGAGTATCTGAGAAACGGCGGAACCTTGTCCAGAGCAGACTGGAGAAGAGATAACGTGAATAAATTCGTGGAAAGGATCTATAAAGAAATCCATGCGGAGAAAAATTATGTGAGATTTGGAATCAGTCCATTCGGAATCTGGAAACCCGGATATCCTGAAGGAATCGTAGGTTCATCTCAATACGACGAATTATATGCTGATGCTAAATTATGGCTGAATAAAGGCTGGGTTGATTATTTCTCACCGCAGCTATACTGGCCGATTGATTCAAAAGGGCAGGGCTTTGAAGCTTTACTGAACTGGTGGAAATCTGAAAATACAATGAACCGTCACCTGTGGCCGGGACTTAATACCGTTGAGATTAAAGTATCAGACCGCCCTACTGAAATTAAAAATCAGATAGAAGTTTCCAGACAGATCTTAAAGAATGATGCGGGAGAAATCCACTGGAGCATTGCCGGCCTTACAAAAAATGCCAATATGCTTCCTGTCCTGAAAAACGGACCTTACAAAGAAAAAGCACTGATCCCGAAAACATCCTGGATCAAAGCCACACCATTGCAGACTCCTACCATTTTTGTGACAGACAGCGGAAGTTCAGCCAGAACAAGCTGGAGTACTAAAAATATAGGCGACGTGTTTCAATGGGTGCTTTTCACCCAGTATAACGGAGTTTGGGAAACAGAAATCCTTACTTTAGACACGCTTTCAAAAGATATTCCGAAATTTAAAGATGGCAAGAAACTCAATGCAGTAGCTATAAAAGCAGTCGACAGACTTGGAAATGAAAGTGATTATATGGCGAAAAAGATAAAGTAAAGGGCTGGAAGAGGGAAGAAGGAGGCTGGAAGTTAGTATTAACCTTGTCATAACTCCCGATTATTAATTTAATTCAGCAGTTGAATAAAAACCTTTTACGTTTAATAAAACAACAATACAACCAGTTCAAAAAAGGACTGGTTTTTCCTTTAAAAAACATTCATTCAGCAGCATGAAATTTTATTGGGTATAAAGCCATTGTATTTTAAGCATCCGAATCAGAAAATAATTTGCAGCCTAGCATTAACCAAAAATTGATCTTTTTGAACCGTTTTTTCTTTAAATAACACCTTACTTAACAGCATGAAATTTTATCGAAGATAAAATCCTTGCGCTTTACAAAAGTCGAATTAAACAACTTGTGGCTCTATGCCTGCCAAAAACAACACTCAAGATACCACAAAAATAAAGTGTTCTTATTTTAGAATAACTATAAATTAAATATTTAATTTACTTTAAATCAATGGCTTGTGTATCTTGTTTTAAATTGTCGGCATAAAAATTAAACACGTGCGGAACCATTTTTGCATTATTATTTTCATAATCACAAAAATATACCATTATGAATACCAACAGACTTTCCGCGACTATTGAAAAAGCATTAAGTGATCAGATGAACAAAGAGATTCACGCGTCACACGTTTTTCTATCTTATGGAATATGGGCAGATGACAAAGGTTACCAGGGAATTGCCAACTTCCTTTACAGACACTCGCAGGAAGAAAGAAACCATTCCATCAAATTCATGGAATATGTACTGAACAGAGGCGGAAAACCGAAAGTAGATACCATTCCGGCTCCTCCTGCCGATCCGGACTCTTTAACCGCCTGTTTCGACGGGGTCTTTAAGCATGAAGTAGACAATACGACTGCGATTTATAAAATTGTAGATATGTCGTTAGAAGAAAAAGACTGGGCAACCTGGAATTTTATGCAGTGGTTTGTTCAGGAACAGATCGAAGAAGAAACACTCGCCGCCAACCTGATAGATAAATTAAAAATTGCAGGGGGAGACAGAGCTACAGATGAATCATTATTTACTTTAGATAAAGCATTGCAGAATGCACCGAATGACGTTCCTCTGGCTCAGGAAGCTACCGGAGACAATCCATAAAAACCAATGGGTGAACGAAAATTATTAAAAATCTGTCAGAATTACTGGCAGATTTTTTTATTATGAATCTCCCTATAAATTCACTACCTTTGCAGGCTGAAAGTTCAATGGTCTGGAGTTGATAAAGGAAAGCCTTTGCATACAAGACCCTAAACCTTGAACTGAAATCGTATCATTGAACATTAAACTTTGAATTTTACAATATGAAATGTGGAATTGTAGGCCTTCCGAATGTAGGTAAATCAACTCTTTTTAACTGCTTAAGCAATGCTAAAGCGCAGTCTGCGAACTATCCTTTCTGTACCATAGAACCGAACTTAGGAACGGTATCGGTACCGGATCAGAGATTATTCGAGCTTGAGAAATTAGTTAATCCGGAGAGAGTACTGCCTGCGGTAGTTGAAATCGTTGACATTGCAGGTCTTGTAAAAGGGGCGAGCAAAGGAGAAGGATTGGGAAACCAGTTCCTTGCGAATATCCGCGAGTGTGAAGCTATTATCCACGTTTTAAGATGTTTTGACAATGGCAATATCATCCACGTTGAAGGTTCTGTAGACCCGATGAGAGATAAAGAGATCATCGACATCGAGTTACAGCTGAAAGACCTTGAAACTGTAGGAAAAGCAGTCGAGAAAGCTAAAAAATTCATCAAGTCTGGAAAGAAAGACGATATCCTTGTATACGAAACCCTTCAAAACTTAGAAAAGTTTATTGAAGATGGAAAGAATGCAAGAGAATTTCCGGTTAATGACTTAACACAGCCTATCATTGATGATATCCAGCTTTTAACGAAAAAGCCGGTATTGTATGTATGCAACGTAGACGAAAATTCTATCAAAAACGGAAACGAATGGATAGAGAAAATCGAAACGATGGCTAAGAATGAAGGGGCAGAAGTTGTTGTTTTGGCAGCACAGATCGAGGCAGATATCAATGAGCTTGAAACATTTGAGGAAAGAGAGATCTTCCTTGAAGAATTGGGTCTTGAAGAGCCTGGAGTAAACCGTTTGATCAGAAAAGCTTACGATTTATTGAAGCTTCAGACGTATTTTACGGCTGGTGTAAAAGAAGTAAGAGCATGGACGATTGGGCAGGGATGGACCGCTCCACAGGCTGCCGGAGTGATCCACACAGACTTTGAAAAAGGTTTCATCCGTGCAGAAGTAATCAAGTACAATGATTATTTAACGTACGGTTCTGAGGTGAAAATTAAAGAAGCCGGAAAACTTTCTGTAGAAGGTAAAGAATATATCGTTCAGGATGGTGACATCATGCACTTTAGATTCAACGTATAAGAATATATTAAAGTTAGTTATAAATGAAAAACGCTTCCACGAAATATGGGGAGCGTTTTTTGCATAAAAAAACCACCCTGCAGGAGAGTGGTTCTTTAAAAATATTTCTCGATATTAGAATAAACGTTCGATAGGATCTATGATGATCAGCTGGCACTGCTGTTCAGCACATCCTCTTCCGTATTTTCTACATTCTCCTGTAAAAGGATCAATGCACATTTCCTTTCCGCCAACAATGGTTCTTAATTCTCTTTTGTTTAATTTTTTTCCGTTGCTTAAGTTCTTATTTTTCATGATGATTTGATTTATTATATTCAATAATTGTTTTTATAGTAAAGGCTATTGAATGGATATATCGATAATCTGTGGTCTGCATTCTTTTTGTGCGCAGTTGACAGAAATCCGGGTACAGGTACCGGGAGGAATCTGCTCACAAGGCTCCATACAAGGATTTGACCTCATACAGTCCAGCCTACCTCCGGCAATAGTTTTAAGTTCTTTTTTGCTTAGCTTTTTCGCGCTTTGTAAAATTATTTCTTTCATGGTTCTCGGGTTAGTTTTTATGATTGCTGTAGATTTTAAGGTACGAACACAGGTTCCGGTTGAGGTCTGCATATTTTCTGTGCACATCCTACAGAAATTTTTGTACATGCCCTTAGATCATCCGGTGGAATGGGTTCGCATGGAAATTCTGTACAAAGAATAGGTTCCATACAGTTCATCATACCTCCGGAAATGGTTTTAAGCTCTTTTTTACTTAGCTTTTTTCCGCTGTTTAAAATTAGATTTTTCATAGCTTAATTCGTGATTAATTTTAAACTAAAGGTTGTGGTCTGCATTCTTTTTGTGCACAAACCTTGGAAATAATTGTACATCCGTTTGGATCTGAAGAAGGTTCGCAAGGCTGACTAGGGCAAAGAACCGGTTGTATGCAGTTCAGTAGACCTCCTGCGATCGTTTTTAATTGTTTTTTGCTTAGTTTTTTCCCACTTGTTAAAAATAGGTTTTTCATTGTTTTGATTTTTAGTGTGTTAGTTGAAAACTAAGATATGAAAAATATTCACATATATCACTTGATGAAGAAAAAATATTCTTAAATTATATTTGATGAATGGAAAAAATTAAAAAGAACCGTTCAGGCAGTGAACGGTTCTTTTTAATTTTTTATAGTGGATCTATTACAGGTCTGCATTGCAACTGTGCACAGCCTATTGATATTTTTCTGCAGCCTCCGGTCATGGGGTCAATGCAGTCCATAAGTCCGCCGGTGATGCTTCTTAGCTGCTTTTTGTTCAGTTTTTTCCCTTTTGGTAAGTCTTGATTTTTCATTGTTTTGATTTTTAAGGTGTTAGTTAAAACTAAGGTATGAAAAATCTGAATATATATCACTTGATAAGGAATATATTTTACACAGTTAAGAAAATATTACCGATAAACGGATCTATGTTTTGAGGTATCCGTTTTTTGATTAAGGCAGGTCCGGACGGCATTGAGGATCGGCACAGCCTATTGAAAAAATCCGGCACTGATTGGTTTTTGGATCACGGCACATCATCAATCCACCGGTAATGCTTCTTAATTCCTTTTTGTTTAATTTTTTTCCGTTTGCTAAATTTTGATTTTTCATAATAATATAGGTTGTTGTTTAGTTCAGCCAAGGTATAAAAAATACTTATTGAATGGTATTTTAAAATTTCAGCTGTATTTTATTTTCATATAACAGCAACTTTGTATATTTGAATTTTACAAATCATTAGCTATGGAAAAGATCGCTCATGCATCCCTTGAAGACTTTTATAAAGAAATGACCGCCAAGCTGGGAAAAGACCTTGACAGTATTTTTCCAAAAGGGCTTGGTAAAGATATCGGACACTTTAATGTATTTGATATCAGGCAGACCATAGAAAAGGTAAAAATGACATCAGAAATGCCGTATAACAGGCGGAAGTACTATAAAATCAGTTTGATCAGAGGCAGGAACAGAGCAGAATATGCAGATAAGATTGTTGCGATTAAGAAAAATGCATTGCTGTTCGCCACTCCAAAGGTTCCGTATCACTGGGTTCCTGAAGATCCTGATCAGTCGGGGAGTTTCTGCGTATTTACAGAAGATTTTTTCATTAAGGCACAGTCACGGTTTTCATTGGAAGAACTGCCTATATTTCAGCCCGGAAACATCCCGTTATTTGAAATTGAAGATGAACTGGCAGACGAAATAGAAGTGCTTTTCGGGAAGATAAAAAAAGAAATAGATTCAGATTATGTATTCAAATATGACCTGATCAGAAACTACGTTCTGGAACTTATTCATTATGGACAGAAGCTGCAACCGGCTGCGAAATTATCGGCTTCCAATGATGCTTCATTACGGGTAGTTTCATTGTTTATTGAGCTTTTAGAAAGACAGTTTCCTATTGAATCTTCGGAACAGAGGCTGCAATTGAAAACAGCCAAAGATTATGCAGACCGTCTGGCTGTACACGTGAATTATTTAAACAAAAAATTAAAAGAAAGCACCGGAAAAACCACCACTGAATTTATCGCAGACCGCATGGTTCAGGAAGCCAAAATCCTTTTAAGACAGACCAAATGGAATGTCTCGGAGATTTCCTATGCATTGGGTTTTGAAGAAATAGCCCACTTTTCCAACTTCTTCAAAAGAAAAACATCTTTCACACCGATGGAATTTCGTTCATGATTTGAATTTTGCAAATTTCAGATTGATTCGGGCAACCGTATCCTCCGCAGAATTGCCCAACTTTGTACCATTAAATAATATAAACAAATCATATAAAAGATGAATACAAAAACAAAAATTGCATTAATCACCGGAGGAAGCCGCGGATTGGGTAAAAATGCAGCCCTAAAAATTGCTCAAAAAGGATTAGACGTTATTATTACGTATAAAAACAGTAAAGAAGAGGCGGATGCTGTTATAAACGAGATCAAAGCTTTGGGCCAAAAGGCTATCGCTTATCAGCTGGACACGAGAGATGTGAAAAGCTTTGATGTATTTGTCAAAAACATCACCGATCACCTGGAAACAGAAACGGGAAGTTCAAACATTGATTTTCTGATTAACAATGCAGGAACCGCTTTATATGCTCCGATCACAGAAACTACGGAAGAGCAGCTTGATGATATCGTTAATGTACACTTTAAAGGGGTTTTCTTTCTGACGCAGAAAATGCTTCCATTCATCAATGATGGTGGTGGAATTATAAATATTTCTTCAGGACTGGCAAGATTTGCCCTTCCGGGATCATCCGTTTACGGTTCTATGAAAGCGGGTGTTGAGATGCTGACCAAATACATGGCCAAAGAATTAGGCCCTCGTAAAATCAAAGCCAATGTGATTGCGCCGGGAGCCATTGAAACCGATTTCGGAGGCGGAAGAACGAGAGACGATCAGAATGTAAATTCAATGATTTCCAATATTACCGCTTTAGGAAGAGCCGGACTTCCGGACGATATCGGCGGCGTAGTTGCTTTTCTTTGTACTGAAGATGCTGGCTGGATTACCGGACAAAGAATTGAGGCTTCAGGAGGAATGTTTTTATAGACGAAAATAGGTCGATTCGCTTGCTTCCCGTCATTGCGAGGCGCGAAGTAACGAAGCAATCTTATATTATTAATAAGACCAGTTCAGATAAGGGACTGGTCTTATTTTTTATTACTGATAGAACGGATAAAGAAGTTTTTTAACAAATTTACCTACCTTTAATATCAATAATAAACTTCACGTCTATGATTAAAGAATTTTTCAACCAGTTTCCCTATATTCTCGTAGGGCTCGAAGTTCTTTATCTTATCGGGATTATCTTCCTGGCCGGGAAAATCATCATGGATACGAAGAATACAAGCAAAACCCTGGCTTATCTCATGCTGATTATCTTCCTTCCGGTGGTGGGAATTATTATCTACTTTGTCTTTGGGGTGAATTACCGGAAAAATAAGTTTTATACTTTTAAAATAGAGCGGAACGAGCAGGTGTATCAGGCTGTAAGTACTTATATCAGGGAAACACATCATAAAACGCTGGAAAATCATAAAGAAGATATAGACCAGTTTCTGACGACCGTTAATTTTCTGTATAATGCCGGGCATTCTCCTTTGTCACAGGGAAATCATGCAGAAGTACTGATCAACGGGGAAGGTAAATTTGAAAAGGTTTTTGAGGTTCTTGAAAAAGCGGTTCATCACATTCACCTGGAATATTATATTTATGATAATGACGATATCGGGAACAGGCTTGCGGATTTGCTGATCAGAAAAGCAAAAGAAGGTGTGATCATCCGTTTTCTGTATGATGATATGGGCAGCGGAAAAATAGGAAAAAAGCTTCTGAAAAGACTGAAAGAAGGTGGAGTACAGGTGTCTCCCGTTAATAAAATTACATTCAGACTTCTCGCGAACCGGGTTAATTACAGAGATCACCGAAAGATCATTATTGTAGATGGGGCTGAAGTTTTTACAGGCGGAATTAATGTTTCGGATAAATATATTAATCCTAATCCCAAGCAATATTGGAGGGATGTTCATTTGTATATGAAAGGAGAGGCGGCTTTTTATTTTCAGTTTTTGTTTTTCAGCAACTGGATTTTTGCGACGGAAAAAATTCCTGAGATTTCCCAACTCTATTTTACAAAAAACGAAGGTCAAGGAACTTCATTAATTCAGACAGCTGCCAGCGGACCGGATACCAAACCTTCCATCATGTTGAGTACAACTTCCGCAGTACTTTCTGCGAAAAAAAGAATCTATATCGTTACGCCTTATTTTATTCCGGTTGAAACGGTGTTGAATGGTATTAAACAAGCCGCTCTTTCAGGAGTTGATGTAAGACTGATGGTTCCCAAATCCGGTGATTCAGTTATCGTAAACGCGGCGGCATATTCTTATTATGAAGAACTTTTAGAGAATAATGTGAGGGTTTTCTTTTATAAAAAAGGTTTTATTCACGCGAAAACAATGCTCATAGATGATCAGTTTTCTTCAGTAGGTACCGCGAACATGGATGTGCGAAGCCAGGAACTGAATTTCGAGGTGAATGCATTGGTTTTTGATCAAAAGATCAACAAGAAACTTCAGGACCTGTTTCATGAAGATATGAATGACTGCGAAGAAATTTCTCTTGAATCCTGGAGAAAAAGGCCAAAATCCAAAGTGTTCTTTGAGCATCTGGCCAGGCTGCTTTCCCCGCTGATATAAAATTTTAAAGTCTGGAAAGGTTTTCTATTGCTCTTTCTAAGGTTTCCTGTTTTTTCGCGAAACACAATCTGATGACGTGATCATTTCTTTTGTTTTTATAAAACGATGAAAAAGGAACACTGGCCACTTTATGATTGATCGTCAGTTCAGAAGCGAAATCAAAATCATTTTTATCGGAAATTTTATCATAGGTAAGTGCCTGGAAATACGTTCCCTCACAGTCCAGAAGTCCAAAAGAAGTCCCCGCAAGTCCCTGTCTCAGAAAATCTCTCTTTTCCTGGAAGAATGTATTTAGGTTATTGTAATGATCATCATTTTTCATGTATTCTGCCAAAGCCAGTTGGATGGGTGTATTTACACAGAAAACATTGAACTGATGCACCTTTCTAAACTCGTCGGTAAGGTTTTTAGGGGCTGCACAATATCCCGTTTTCCAGCCTGTGACATGGAAAAGTTTTCCAAAAGATGCAACATGAAGGCTTCTTTCTTTAAGTTCAGGATACTGACAGATACTCAAATGCTGTTTTCCGTCAAATACAATATTTTCATACACCTCGTCGCTCAGAATAAGGATAGGAGTATCTTTTACGATGCTAACGAGTTCCTGCAGGTCGTTTTCCTTTAAGATCTTTCCTGAAGGGTTATTCGGATTGTTCAGAATGATCATCTTCGTTTTATCGCTCACTAGGCCTTTTACCGTATTCCAGTCGATTTCATAATCCGGAGCTTTCATTTCAAAACGTTTTACGATTCCTCCGAAAAGCTCTACAGTAGGCTCATAGCAATCATAAGCGGGCTCAAAAATAATCACTTCATCATCCTTTTTTACAAACGTGGCAATAGCGGTGAAAATAGCTTGTGTACCTCCTGCGGTAACCGTTATTTCAGAATCCGGGTGATAAATTGCCTGATGACTGTTCTCAATTTTTCTGGCGATTTCTTCCTTTAAAGGCATCATACCTCCCAGCGGGGCATATTGGTTGAAGCCCTTTTTAATGAAATGGTCTACATGATCCAGTAGTTCAGCATCCGGCATGAAATCCGGAAATCCCTGAGAAAGATTGATGGCCTCATTTTCGTTGGCGAGCTGTGTCATCTGGCTGAAAATGGTAGTTCCTACATTAGAAAGCTTAGATAAAGGAAGTTGTATCATGAAGATCAATTTTGTTGATCCGAATTTAATTTATTTTTTGCAATCATGAAACAGAAGAACCAAATTGTTTAAACTTTTGAGTTGGAAAAGCGCAAAGGAACGCAAGTTTTTTTTCTAATTCGAATGCTTTAAGGCGCGAGGGTTTTATCTTCGATAAAATTGTGGGCCGTTCAATAAACGCCAATGAACTTGCTGAAAATCTCTGATTTTCTTGCGCCTTAAAATATCGTCATTTTTGTTCAAGCTTTGCGTTCCTTTGCGCTTTTCCAACTATAAAAAGATTTAATAAATATCTGTATGAATAGTATTAGGATTTTTTTTTAAATTTTGAATATCAATTAGATCAATGTAAATGACCTGATTTTTCTATTTTCATTCTTGAGAAAATAAAAGTTTAAACAACTTCAAAGAAAATGGTTAAATGAGTTCAACGTAAAAAAGGCCGCTTCTTTCGAAACAGCCAGCTATTTATTTTGCTTTATGTTAAAACAGTATCATAGATTCCACTCTGTTGTTGACATAGCCAAGGATTCCCCAGAACATTACGGTAGAGCCTCCCCATCCGGAAAGAGAAACTAAATGTTTTCTGAAAAACTTTTTGTCATACAGGTGTTCCACCATATAAAGGTGTTGTCTTTTATAACATCCGATTTTATTGTTCCAGTTGTCAAAAAACCAGAAGCCCAGCGTTGGGGTAAATTGGGACATGACGTATTTGTTGGAACCATAGGGAATAATATCATCATATACCCGAAGCCATCCCGGACTGAATGCTCCGAAAAAAGTCTGATACTGCTGCTTCTCGAAAGCATAATAGCTGTCGGGCAGCTGTTCTCCGGCTTCTGCCATTTGAACTAAGCCGTTCACTTCTGCATATTTCTGAATGGTCTCATTGAATGCTTTAGTTTCCCGGAATTTCAGTCCGTTTTGATCGCCATACTGGAGATATCTTTCTTCGGAAGTAAAAGTTCTCACCGTGATAAGGGCGGATTGATCGATTGGGTTTTTCACCAGAGAAGCTACAGGATATTTATCTTCCAGATCGGCGATGACATCAACCTGCTGGCCATCAGAGAAATATTCGACTCTTATTTTATCAATGTTAATGCCGTCCTGTGCAAATTCTTCCCTGACTCCAGGTGGTGGAGGTGGCAGGTTAGACGGATCTGTTTTGCTTAAAGCTGTTGGCGCAATGCCTGTAGATTCTTCGAGTTGTTCGTTGCTGTCGCGGCATCCTGATAAAAAGAAAAGCCCGGCTGACAATCCTAAAATTGCAATGTTTTTGAGTTTCATATTAGTAAAGTTTTTATGGTTGGTCGTTTTTTTGGAAGATGTTGAAGGCCTGTAAGCTTTTGTACATCATTCCGTATTTTAGTTTTGAATAAAATTAACAGCTTTTAAAACTCCCTGTTGTGTGAATTGGTAAGTGTTGATGTTTTTCTAATAAGTGTTGATGATTGACAGATAAGTGTAATTTTTGAATATCGATGAAATAAATAATCCGCGATATATTTTAACTTAAAGCTGAGATTGCTCACATCCTTTGTGCAGCAAGCCTCTTACATTTGTGATAAATAAAACTAAATCTCCTAAAATTATGACCATGAACATTAAAAAGACTGAGTTACCCGCAAAATCTGTTTTGTTCGGAGAAAAATCTTTTTTTGATTATACAGACAGCTTCAGAGGGGATGTATTGAATGGCGGACGGAATATTAGTACAGAGGATATTGGCAAGGCCTTTTTCACCAGCACGCCTCAGTGGGGAAAGAAAATGTTTGATCTCAGGAACAGAATTGTTAAAATATTCGGACTGAAAACCGGAAAAGAGCGAAATGAATTGTTGAGACCGGAAGACCTTCACCTTGAAATAGGAGAGCAGGTCGGGATTTTCACTATATTCGATAAGACAGATCATGAAATTATTTTGGGTGAGAATGATAAACATCTTGATTTCAGAGTTTCCCTTCTTTACGATAAAGCGAAACATAGCACCGAAACAGATTCTTTAACGATTTCAACCACCGTAAAATACCACAACTGGATGGGTAAATTGTATTTCCTGCCGGTACGCCCTTTTCACCAGCTGATCGTTCCGGTGATGCTCAAAAAGATGATTGCAAAGCTGGAATATCGTTCTGAATCCTAGTTTTTTATTCCATATTTTCGATCTTATGTAAGAAATCATTCTTTTTACGCACGGAAACATCCAGAACAGACTGATCGGCCATCACAACCTGCCCGCCTTTCCCTTTGATATATTCTTTAAGGTGAGAAAGATTGATCAGATGCTTGTGATGGATCCTGAAAAAATTATATTTCGAAAGCTGTTCCTCAAATTCATGCAGCGTTTTCGAAACAATGATTTTCGTTTTATCCGCTAAATAAAATGTGGTATAGCTGGAATCTGCTTCACAACGGATGATATCAGTGATGCTGGTCAGTTTGAAACCCTGAAGGGTCGGAAGACTGATCTTGTTTTCATTCAGAGAAACGGCAGAAGCGTTTTTAGTCTTTCTAATGCTTTCAAGAACTTTATTGACTGCAATAATGAAATCCATTTTCCTGATGGGTTTCAGTAAATAATCCGCTGCACTGTTTTTGATGGCCTGGATGGCGAAATTTTCAAATGCTGTAATGAAAATAATCTGGGCATCTACCTCCCTGAATTTGGAAAGAAGATCGAAAGCAGTCCCGTCTTTCAACTGTACATCCAGAAAAATAATATCCGGAGTATTTTTAGACAGGTAAATATAGGCTTCCTCCACGCTTGATGCCTGAAATGCTGTCTGGATTTCAGGGAATTCATTCTCCAGCAGAAGAGCGATATAGTCTCTTCCATCCTGTTCGTCATCAATGATGCATGCTTGTATTTTGGTTTTCATAAGGCTTTATATATAGTTTAATCTGGGTTCCTGGTCTCTGTTCTTTTTCAAAAAGATCATAAATCTCCAATAGGATATGAGTCTCAAAAAGCTGCCGGAATGTTTCAATTCTTTTCTGAGATAATTTAACCCCGAAAGAATCAGCTTTCTTTTGTTTTCCGTTTCCAATGCCGATACCGTTGTCTTCAATAACGACACAAAGCGAAGTTCCGTTATGATCAAATGACACCTGAATGTTCCCTTTTCTATCGGTTAATCCCGCAATGCCGTGTTTTATGGCATTTTCTACAAAAGGCTGGATCAGCAGGGAAGGGACAACCCAATTTTCATTGACTTTTTCAGATATTGTGATAGAATAATCAAACAGATCCTTCAGTCTCAGTTTTTCCATATTCAGATACAGGGCAAGATATTCTGCTTCCTCTTTGATTGGCATAAATGTTTTCTCCGAATAATGCAGGGTTTTCCTGATCATTTGGGCAAATATTTCCAGGTAATTCTCTGTTTCCCGGTAATCTTTTTTGTACAGAAGAAATTGAATAGAATTGAGGCAATTGTAAATAAAGTGAGGGTTGATTTGTGCCTTAATCGCCTGTAATTCCAGCTCTGCGATTTTCTTTTCGTAATACAGCGTTTCCAGTTTTTTATTTCTTTTTTTCTGAAAATAAACAGTAATAAGAATAAACAGTGCAGCGGCACCCAGAAAGATGATCATGGTCTTGAACCACCAGGTTTGCCAGAATTTGGGGAAAATCTCAAAATGGACTTCAGTAGGTGCATAAGAACGTTTCCCGTTATATCCGATTCCGAAAACTTTAAATGTATAATTGCCGGGCGGCAGAGAATAGAAAGCGATTTTCTGCGAGCTGCTGGTCTGCCATCCGGTACTGAGCCCTTCAATGGTATATCGGTAGCTTATCTTTCCCTGAGAGGTAAAGTCGGGGAAACTGACATTAAATATGATATCGTTTTCAGGAGTTTGCCCTGTTAATGGCTGATGGGTGTCAAAAATTTCTTTTCCTCCCGCCACCACAGAATTAATGATCACTTTCTTGTCAATAAAATTCTTTTGTGTCATCAGATTTTTAATGGAAAGAATTCCCAGACCCTTGGATGTTCCTACAAAAATGGTGTCACCGGATATCACACATCCGGCTACCGTATTGGATGGAAGACCGTCTGTTTGTGTGAAATTATTAATTTTTACATCGTTGCCTTTAAGCTCTATTCTGCTGAGTCCGTAATTGGTACTTGCCCAGAATGTATTTTTATTTTCTACTTCTATTTTTTTGATCTGACCGTTGGTGAGTCCCGTACTTTCCGTAATTTTTCTGATGATTCTTGTATTATCAAACAGGACAATGCCATTCAGATTAGTGGCTCCAACGTACAGATTATCTCTGAGCTTCTTGAGATCTGTGAAATAATATCCTTCCAGAAACAGGGTTTTCTTTTTTGTGACGGTATTTACTTTGTACAGGTCTTTAAAACTTCCCGCAAACAGGCTGTCATGGGTGTAAGGCAAGGCAGTATAGATTCTTTCTTTACTGAGAACATCAGTGTATTTTCTTGTGTGATAATTGTAGGAAATAAGGCCATCTGATGTACACAGAAGAATAGAACCCGGTGTATAGGGGACAATATTCTTCAGAACAAAATTGTTTAACAAGTGCTTTTCTTTGATTTTTGTATTGTACTGGAAAATCCTTCTGGTAAGCCCGAATATGACGGTGTTTCCTTCCGCAAAAATCGCTTTATGTTCTATTTTAATATTTTTTTCAAAAACAAGGTCAGTGACCTCTCCCTTATGATAAATACCACTTTTCGCTTCATTGTATCCCAGATAGATGCCGTGGTTATTTTTGGCAATGACGGTGATGTATGACAAATTATTCTTGATAGGAAGCTGCATATGGTTTTTAAAGAACCGGTCCGCAATGAAAAATAGACCATTGTTGCGGGTAGAAAACCAGGTATTGTTGTCCTTATCTATCAGAATATCACTGATGATTTAGTTTTCCATCATTTTTACTGGGTGGGAGAGTTCGCCATCTTCCAGAAGTGACTCTTTAAAGTAAAGAATTCCGCCTTCTTCCAGACACAGCCACAGCCGGTAATTATTGTCTATAATATGCCTGTCTACATTGTGCTGCGCCTTATAACTTTTAATCTTTTTAAAATAAAATGGATGTTGCAGTTTATAGATATCAATATTTCTTTTATTTCTGAAAACAAAAATATCCCCCTTTCTAAGGATGAATGTGCTTTTACGGGCGGAAATATTGCAAACCGTTTTCTTTTTACTGATGATGTCATAGGCCATTACCTTTCCGCCATCATGCTGGTTAAAAAGATAAAAAACGTGGTCAGGTATATTCAGACCAAAAGAATAATATTCATCCCCTGATTTGATGTTGAGATCCACAGGAATTCTATTTATCTTCCCGTTTCTATAGAAATAAATCTGATTAGGGTTATAAGGTGAGTATAAATACAGGGAACTACCATCAATATAGTAATCAGGATTGTGGGTGAGCTGTATTTTTTTTAGTTCGCTATTCATATCCGAGTTGATGACCTTTCCGTTTTTCAGGTAAGCAAAGTCATTCAGAAAAGGAGCCACAAAAATTTCCCCGTTGGATAAAGGAATACAGGATAAAGCTTCTATATTTTTTAAACCCTGTTTATTATTAAAATGCTTAAATTCCTTTCCGTCAAAGCGAAACAATCCGTTATCACTTCCTATCCAGAGAAGTCCGGTGGGATCCTGACTGAGTGAGTAGGTATATGAGTTATTCAGACCATCCTCTTCATTATAGTTGACCATTCCCGGAATTTGCGCAAAAAATAATGATGGAGACAGCAAAATGAAAAAAAATAAGTGGAAAAGGATTATTTTTTTCACATGATATTGAATAATGTTGTAAATATAGAATTTGATTAATAATAATACAACACATGGCGGTGAATATTATTTAAAATGAATTGAGAGGATGTTTTTTTTGTATGAATAATGTTCGATGTGAAAACAAAAAACAGCAGAAATTCTGAAATTTCTACTGTTTACAAGATTTGCAGTTTATTTGTTTTGAGTTATTATTCTTTGATCAGTTTGTGAACTGCAGATGCTCCCCGAATATCTTGTATTTTTACGAAATAAACCCCTGTACTAAGTTTATTGATATCTATAGTAATTGTGTTTTTTCCTGAATCTGCTTTATGAAAAGAATTCACTATTGTTTTTCCCAGCATATCTGTAATCGTAACAACAATTGTAGTTGGAGATTTGCAGTCAGTTGATAATATAATATGATCTTTTGCCGGGTTGGATGTCATCGTTGAAAAGATACCGGTCGGATTATCTTTTTTTTCTCATCACTATTTAGGCTCCACCCATGGGAGCCCACCCCACGGCATTGTGTAGATAGCGGGAATTCCTCCAATAGGTTGTTGTGGATTTTGAACGATAGGGGGATGAGGAGGATTAATTGCCCCCGGGTTGCTTGGTGTGATAAAAGCAGTTCCTCCTGAAATAGCATTCATTTGATTTTTCTTAAGTACTTTTCCTGTAATTGTTTTCATAATGTTTTTATTTATTGATTAACATGACGAAAATAGAGAAGTGCCTTAACAAAAAACAAATACAACTAACAGGTGCGTCGGTTGAGCCAGTAAATGCGAAAAAGCGATTAATCCACATTTCCTATTTTATGAAGAAAATCATTTTTTCTGCGGAAAGATACATCCAGAACAGATCCGTCACTCATAACCACCTGGCCGCCTCTGCCTTTAATATATTCCTGAAGATGATCTACGTTAATAAGGTGCTTATGATGTATCCTGAAAAAATTAAGGTCAGGAAGGACCATCTCAAACTCATGAAGGGTCTTGGATACCATTATTTTGGTCTTATTGATGAGATAAAAAGTAGTGTAACTGGAATCTGCTTCGCAGCGCACAATATCAGCAATACCGATCACTCTGAAACCCTGAAGGGTAGAAAGTATGATCTTGTTGTCCTGTAAAGGATTGTTTTGGACCGGCTGTGTTTTTTTGATATTTTCCAAAGCTTTATTGACGGCTATCACAAAATCAATTTTTTTTATGGGCTTTAAAAGATAATCGGTAGCCCCGTTTTTAATGGCCTGAATCGCAAAGTTTTCAAAAGCTGTGATAAAAATAATCTGTGACGGAATCTCTTTGAATTTTGACAAAAGATCGAAAGCAGTACCGTCATTCAGCCGGATGTCTAAAAATAAAATATCCGGCGTGTTTTTCGTAAGATAAATATAGGCTTCTTCTACGCTGGAAGCTTCAAAACTGATCTCCATTTCTGGAAATTCCTTTTTTAATAACAGGGCAATATAATCTCTTCCATGTTTCTCATCGTCAATGATGCAGATTTGTGTCTTGGTTTTCATAGGGGCTGATGTATAGTTTAACTTGTGTTCCTTGTTTTTCAGATGTATCAGACAGGTTGTTGATTTCCAGGGTAATATGGGTTTCAAAAAGCTGCTGAAAGGTTTTGATTCTTTTTTGAGATAATTTTAATCCAAAAGAATCCGTATTGACGGAAGATTTATCTTTAGTTCTGATTCCTGTGCCATTATCCTCAATCGTTATACATAGAGTAGAATCTTCATGATCAAAAGATATTTTAACGAAGCCTTTGGCGTTTTTCAGGCTGGAAATCCCATGTTTGATCGCATTCTCCACAAAAGGCTGAATTAATAGGGAAGGGATAGCCCATCTCTTATTGACTTGTTCAGAAATATGAAATTCATAATCAAAAAGTTCGTTTTGGCGAAGCTTTTCCATGTCCATATAAAGAGAAAGGTATTCCACTTCTTCCTCTATAGGCATGAAGGTTTTTTCCGAGTAATGAAGCGTTTTTCTGATCAGCTGTGAAAAGATATCCAGATAGTTTTCCGTTTCCTGATAATCTTCCTTGAACAGCAGATATTTAATGGAATTGAGACAGTTATAAATGAAATGTGGATTGATCTGTGCCTTAATAGCCTGTAGTTCCAGCTCGGCAATTTTCTTTTCATGAAAGAACTTTTCTAATTTTTTATTACGCTTTTTCTGCAGCCACGAATTAATAATCAAAGTGACTATCATAATGATAATAATCGCCAAAGCCGCCATGAACCACCAGGTCTGCCAGAATCTGGGTTTGATTTCAAAAGGCAGATCAGACGAAATATAAGACTGCTTTCCATTATAACCCAATCCATAGACCCGGAATACATATTTCCCCGGAGGAATGGAATTAAATATAATGGTTGAGGAATTGCTTAACTGCCAGGTTTCGTCAAGCCCTTCCACCTTATATTTATAACTTATTTTCCCCTGTGAAGCATAATCGGGAAAGCTGAGGTTGAAAATAACATTATTATCGGAATGGCCGGTCAGATTCTCACGTAGATCATAATGTTCATTGTTTTCAATAGTTATAGAGTTGATAATGACTTTTTTATGTATTGATTTTTCCTGAGCCAGCAGCTTTTTTATGGAAAAGATTCCCAATCCTTTAGATGTACCAATGAAAATGGTGTCGTTTCTGATAACGCAGCCCGAGACTGCGTTTGAGGGAAGTCCGTCTGTCTGAGTCAGATTGGTGATCAGAGTATTACGATCAGCTGTAAGTTCAATTCGGGAGATGCCGGAATTGGTACTGGCCCAAAACGTATTGTTGTTTTCTACCTCTATTTTTTTTATCTGGTCATTAATTAAACCATTCTTCTTTTCAATTTTCTTTAAAATACCCTGATCGTTGAAAATAATAATTCCGTTGAGGTTGGTGGCTCCGAGATAAACATGATCTCTTAATTTTTTTAGATCTGTAAAGTAATAGCCTTTTAAGAACAGAGTCTTTTTTTTAGTTTTAATATTGAACCTGTACAGGTCACTGAAATTACCCACTAATAAATTTTCTTTATCAAAAGGGAGAACCGTATATACCCGTTCATCAAGAAGGCTGGTTATTTTCCCGGTTTTTAAGTGGTAAGTCATTAAGCTGCCGGACGTGCAGAAAAAGACCGAGTTCTGGGTGTAAGGAACGATGCTTTTTAAGCTATACCTCAGTTTTTTACTCCTGTTTGTAGAAAGATCATGAACGACGATCGTAGCGGCCATACCGAAAATAGATACATTATGGTTCAGATAGATGGATTTGTTTTCATCCTTGTTATTTGCATCAAGCGTAATATCCTGCATCTTACCATTCCTGTAAATAATGGCTCCGTAGGAATTGTTATAGCCCAAGATAATATTCTGATCATCTTTAGCGATCGCTTTGATATACTCGGAATTGCTTTTCACCGATAAATTGATGTGATTGGTAAAAAGAGCTTTGGTGATAAAAAAAACACCGCTGTTCCTGGAATTGAACCAGACATTATCATCTTTATCCACCAGAACATTATTGATCACATGCTGGTTTAATATTTTTACAGGAGGGTTCAGGTTCTTTTTATTTTCAAGCAGTGACTGGTTAAAATACAGAACACCGCCATTCTGAACATTGAGCCAAAGTTTATTATTTTTATCAATAACACCGTAGAAGATGTTCTCTTTTGTATCATAGGAATGAATTTTCTTTATATGAAGCGGATCGGTACGTTGATAGACTGTAATTTTTCCCTGATGTTGAAACACAAAAAAATCATCCTTTTCACAGATTATACCTCCCGGATCTATTCTGATCTCTTTTTCTTTCCGGGTGATCAGGCTGTAAATTAAAATTTGTCCGGTAATACTGTTATTTAAATATAAATTCTGAGTTCGGAAGTCATATTGTACCGTTGAAAATTCTCTTTTGTTATAATTTAAAAGGATTGGGTTTTTCTTTACTTTTCCATTTTCATAGATAAAAATATTCCGCGGACTTTGGGTGCTGTATAAATAAAGTCTGTTTCCATCACGGGTGATTTTGGGAATTGAGCTCGAAAACTGGTTTTTCAGATAATCGTTAATATTTAAATTGATCACCCGCCCGTTTTTCAGATACGCAAAATCATTCAGGAAAGGAAGTATAAAAACTTCTCCATTCGGCAAAGGCTCACAGGATATAATGTCAATATTCTTTAATCCTTCCTCTTTTCCATACTGCTTAAAATCTTTTCCGTCAAATCTGAATAACCCGTTGTCACTGCCTATCCAGATCAGGCCATTTTTATCCTGCCGCAAGTGATAAGTATATGAACTGTTGAGGCCATCCTCTTCATTATAGTTGACCATTCCGGGAATCTGTGCAAAAAATAATGAGGGAGACAGCAAAATGAGATAAAATAAGTGGGAAAAGACAAATTTTTTCACATCATATTGAATAATGTGGTAAATATATGATTTGACTGATAATAATGCAAAGTTTAAGTTTAAATATTGAATAAAATCGAATTGAAAAAATTCGGATAATTTTGTACAATTTCGTACTTTTGTATGTTTGCTGAAATCATATATGTCACAAGAAATAAATCCAATCTACTCCGAAGATAATATCAGAACCCTCGACTGGCAGGAACACATCCGTCTGCGCCCCGGAATGTACATCGGGAAGCTCGGAGACGGCTCCTCTGCGGACGACGGTATTTACATCCTGCTGAAAGAAATTCTGGACAACTCCATTGATGAGTTCAGAATGAAATCAGGGAAAAGAATCGAAATAAAAGTGGACGACGGGAAAGTCAGTATCCGTGACTTCGGCCGTGGAATACCGCTGGGAAAGGTGGTAGATGCCGTTTCTAAAATGAATACGGGAGGGAAATATGACAGTAAAGCCTTCAAAAAATCGGTAGGACTGAATGGGGTAGGTACCAAAGCCGTGAATGCTCTTTCAGAATATTTCCGCGTAAGATCTTTCCGTGAAGGAAAAATGAAGATGGCGGAATTCTCCAGAGGACTAATTACCGAAAACCACGAAGAAAAAGATACTTCAGACCGCAATGGTACAGAGATTTCCTTTGTTCCGGACGGGGAGATCTTCCTTCATTTCAAATACAGAAAAGAGTACATAGAAAAGATGCTGCGCAACTATGCGTATCTGAATCCCGGGCTGAAAATTATTTTCAACGGGGAAACCTATTATTCTGAAAACGGACTGAAAGACCTTTTGGAAGAAGAGATGGAAAACGAAATTCTGTACTCCATCATTCACCTGAAAGATACGGATATAGAACTGGCGATCACGCACTCTGACAAATCCCAGACGGAAACGTATTTCTCTTTCGTAAACGGACAGAATACCACGCAGGGAGGAACGCACCTTAATGCTTTCCGTGAGGCCTATGTAAAGACCATCCGCGAATTTTTCAATAAAAACTTTGATGCTTCAGACATCAGAAAATCCATTATAGCAGCTATTTCCATCAATGTGGAAGAACCTGTATTCGAGTCCCAGACCAAAACAAAACTGGGATCTAATGATATGGGCCCGAACGGACCTACCGTAAGGACTTTTATCATTGATTTTTTGAAAAGCAAACTGGATAATTTTCTTCATAAAAATCCTGAAATTGCCGAAGCCATCCAGAGAAAGATCCTGATCTCCGAAAGAGAGAGAAAAGAACTTTCAGGAATTCAGAAACTGGCAAGGGAAAGAGCTAAAAAAGTATCGCTGCACAACAAAAAACTGCGTGACTGCAGACAGCATTATAACGATCAGAAAAACGAAAGAAAAGGGGAAACCCAGATCTTCATTACCGAGGGAGATTCTGCATCCGGATCCATCACAAAATCCAGGGACGTAGAAACCCAGGCTGTCTTTTCACTGAAAGGAAAACCTCTGAACTGCTATGGACTGACGAAAAAAGTGGTGTACGAGAATGAAGAATTCAATCTTCTTCAGGCGGCTTTGAATATCGAAGAAAGTTTGGAAGATCTGAGATACAATCAGGTGATTATATCTACCGATGCCGATGTGGATGGGATGCACATTCGTCTTCTGATGATCACCTTCTTCCTTCAGTTTTTCCCGGATCTGATCAAGAACGGTCACCTTTATATCCTTCAGACCCCATTGTTCAGGGTAAGAAATAAAAAGGAAACAAGATACTGCTACAGCGAAGCAGAACGAATCAAAGCGCTGAATGAACTTGGAAAAAATCCTGAAATTACCCGATTCAAAGGACTTGGAGAGATTTCTCCTGATGAGTTTAAACATTTCATCGGAAAAGATATTCGTCTGGAGCCTGTCGTGATCGGTAAAGATCAGACGATAGATCAGCTGCTGGAATTCTATATGGGTAAAAATACCCCGGACAGACAGGTATTTATCCTGGAAAATCTTGTCGTAGAAGATGCAGATATTGAGAAGAAGGAAATACTGGACGAAGCCGCAGGTTAAAAAACTAAACTAATACACATAAAACACCAAACACACAATACCAGACATGAGACTTAGCAACCGCAATAAAGCTTCAATTTACAATTTTGTACATACGCTGCTGCTGATGATGGTCATATTTGGGATAGCTGCATTTTTACTTAACGAGTACAGATTTCATGCGGTAGGAAAAGAAAGTTACATCATTCTTATTCTTCCGATCCTGCTGCTGGTGATTTTTCACTTGAATGGCAGACAGATCTTTGAATACGACAGTGACGGAGAAGCGCTGAATTTTAAAAACAGGAACATTATTCCTTTTTTAGACAGACCGCTTCATGACGAATTTCCGAAGTATAAACTGATGAAGTATGAGATTGTCAATGTGTTCTTTATCAGAAGATTATATATTACGATTTCAAGTAAAAACAGCGGTTCTACCATCCTCAAATATGAAATATCTTATTTGAGCCAAAAAGAAGTAAACGATTTAAAAATCTCTCTGAATAAAGTAGTGAAAGCTAACGAAGAGAAAAATGATTAAAAACAGATGACGACAGAAGAAAACTCGCACGAAGGTGAGAGCTTGAAAAAAGTCTCAGGACTTTATAAAGACTGGTTTCTGGACTATGCTTCCTATGTGATTCTGGATAGAGCGATTCCTTCCGTCTTTGATGGGCTAAAACCCGTTCAGAGAAGGATCATGCACTCTATGCGGGAACTGGAAGACGGCCGTTACAATAAAGTAGCCAATATCGTAGGGAATACCATGAAGTATCACCCCCACGGAGATGCTTCCATTACCGATGCCATGGTACAGATCGGGCAGAAAGAACTCTTAATAGATACCCAGGGAAACTGGGGAAACATTTATACGGGAGACTCTGCTGCTGCGGCAAGATATATCGAAGCCAGGCTGACCCCTTTCGCACTGGAAGTGGTCTTCAATCCGAAAACTACGGAATGGGCGAAATCCTATGACGGAAGAAATAACGAACCCATTGATCTTCCGGTTAAATTTCCTTTGCTTCTTGCACAGGGAGTGGAAGGAATCGGGGTAGGACTTTCCACGAAAATCCTACCGCATAACTTCAATGAACTGATCAATGCTTCTGTTGCCCATTTGAAAGGAAAGAAATTTGAACTTTTTCCGGATTTTATGACGGCGGGTTATCTGGATGTTTCAGAATATAACGACGGTCACAGAGGAGGAAAAGTAAGAGCGAGAGCAAGAATTACCCACACCGATAAGCATATGTTGGTAATTTCTGAACTTCCTTTCTCAAAAACCACCAGCGACCTGATCGATTCTATCCTGAAGGCCAACGAAAAAGGAAAGATCAAGATCAAAAAGATTGAAGACAATACTTCAGATACAGTAGAGATCCTGATTCATCTTCATAATGATGTATCACCGGATAAAACCATAGATGCATTGTATGCCTTTACAGACTGTCAGGTAACGATTTCTCCGAATGCCTGCGTTATTGTAGGCGATAAGCCGATGTTTATGAATGTTTCAGACATTCTGAAAATGAACACGGAACACACCGTTTCTTTACTTAAAAAAGAACTGGAAATCGAGCTTCATGAACTTCAGGAAAGCTGGCATTTTTCTTCACTGGAAAGAATCTTCATCGAGAACAGGATTTATCACGATATTGAAGAGGTCAAGACTTGGGAAGATGTAATTAAAACGATTGATAAAGGTTTAAAACCTCATACCAAGCATCTTTTAAGAGCGGTAACGGAGGAAGATATTTTAAAACTGACCGAGATCAGAATCAAGAGAATTTCAAGATTCGATTTAGATAAATTTAAAGAAAATATAGCCGCGCTAGAAGGCAAAATAGAGCAGGTAAAATATAATCTTGCCAATCTGATTGCCTACGCAATTGATTATTATTTAAATATTCAGAAGAAATACGGAAAAGACAGACAGAGAAAAACTGAGCTTAGAATCTTTGATACCATTGATGCCACTAAAGTAGCGGTAGCCAATGAAAAGTTCTATGCCAATTTCGAAGAAGGCTTTATCGGAACATCGCTGAAAAAAGATCAGTATCTGTTCGACTGTTCGGATATTGATGATATCATTATATTCAGAAAAGACGGAACCATGAAGGTGGTGAAGGTGGATGCTAAAATATTCGTCGGAAAAGACCTTCTGAGCGTTGCCATCTGGAAGAAAAATGACAAAAGAACGGTCTACAACATGATCTATCGTGAAGGTACTGCCGGACCTTACTACATGAAACGTTTCTCCGTAACGGCAGTAACCCGAAACACAGATTATCCGCTGGCCTCCGATAAAAAAGGCTCGGAAGTGCTGTATTTCTCAGCCAATCCTAATGGTGAGGCAGAAACAGTAACAGTGCTTTTAAAACCGAACCCAAGGATCAGGAAAAACAAAATGGAAATCGATTTCTCGGATCTTGCGATCAAAGGAAGAGACTCCAAAGGAAACCTGGTGACCAAATATTCGGTGAAAAAGGTAGATATGAAAGAGGAAGGCGTTTCTACGCTGGCTCCAAGAAGAATCTGGTTTGATGATACCGTGAGAAGACTGAATGCAGATGCAAGAGGAACTCTTTTGGGCAGTTTCAAAGGAGACGACAGAATTCTGACCATCAATACAAACGGTGAAGTGAAGCTCGTTTCTTTCGATCTTGGAAACCGTTTCGATGATGAATACTTAGTTCTTGAAAAATGGAAGCCGCAACAGCCGGTGACCTGCATCTATTACGATGGTGAAAAAGATATGTATTTCATCAAGAGATTCCTGCTTGAAAATACAGTGAATCTGCAGACTTTCATGCCTTCGGAGCACCCGAAATCATTTATTGAAAATGTAATCGTGGCGAACGGAGCTTCAGCAGAAATTATTTTTGCTAAAGATAAAGGCAAAGACCGCGATGCTGAAATGATACATCTGGATGAATTTATTACCGTAAAAGGAATAAAAGCAATTGGAAATCAATTTACTAAATTTAAAGTAAAAACCATTAATATTACGATTCCGGAACCTGTAGAAGAGGAGCCGGAAGTATATGAAGAGCCGGAAACCGGAGACGGTATTGTGGATGACGACCGGACGGTAATCGGGGATCTGTTTGAAAGCGGTGAACCAGAAAATTAAGCATTAAACTTATGAATATTCTAATCGTATTTATCATCATTACGGCCATTATCAGTTTTGTTGCCTTCAACAATCCGGGTATTACCGAGAAATATAAATTCAGTGTAGGGCCTATTCTGAACAGGAAAGAGTACATCCGTCTTATTTCATCAGGGTTTCTGCATGCCGATATCATGCACCTGGTATTTAATATGATGACACTGTATTTCTTTGGACCTATTGTTATTCAGGCTTTCGGAAACATCGGTTTCGCGATTGTCTATCTGGGATCTATATTGCTGGGGAATTTTCTCTCGCTTTATATTTATCAGAAACAGCCTTGGTATTCGGCAGTAGGAGCGAGTGGAGGGGTTTCAGGGATATTATTTGCTTCCATTGCAATGATTCCTGACATCGGCATCTATATCTTCTTTATTCCGATTCCGATTAAAGGATATATTTTCGGACTGTTGTATTTTGGATATTCCGTGTACATGATGATGAATCCGAGACAGCAAGATAATATTGGCCATGCGGCACACCTTGGAGGTGCATTCTTCGGATTGGTGTATGCTGTGGCTATGGCTCCGGATCAGGCAATGCACAATGCTTTGTATCTTGGAATTATGTCGCTGCCCCTAATCTATCTGGGCTACGAAATTTTTGTAAGGAAGAGAATAGGATAAAAGCTATCTTTACTTAAAATATCAAAACCAATGAACACATCAGAATTAAACCGCTTTATCGTTGTATTAATCTATGGTTCATTGGTTTTGCTTTCTTTACTGAAACTGTCCAATCCTTTGCGGGTTAACAGGAAGGCTAATTTCTGGTTCGGGATATTTCTTTTTTTATGGTCAAGTTTCTGGCTGGATGAAGTCCTGACGCTTGTTACAGATTCCCAGGTAGAGGTTCATTCTATCATTTCTGTCCAGATTATTCAGTTTCTGACGCCGATTATGTTCTATTTCAGTGTATTATTTTACACGAATCCTTCATTTAAATTTAAAATTACAGATCTTAAATACCTGATTCTGCCCGTTATCTTTTGGGTCAATGTTCTTCTACAGCGATTTGGAGGATTTAAAGATAATACGGTTTTTAATGTTGTCTTTATCGGGTTAATTCTTTTTCAGGCCTTATTCTATACCGGTCTTTCCTATTTCACCATTCGGAAACATAAGAAAAGAATCCAGCAGTTTTCTGCCAATACGGAAGGAATCAATCTGAACTGGCTGGAATACATCACAATTATTATTTTCATCATCAATATAGCTTACGTAGTTTATAATTTATCCTACGATTCAACAGCCCTGAATTTCTTCATTAATGGAGCTTTCCTGCTGGTAATTTATTTTGTGGGATATTATTCTTTAAAACAGAAAGAAATTTATCCTTTGGAGGAAAAACAGCGTGAAGAACTGATATCAATTGATGAAGATCCGGAAACGGAAGAGGTAAAAAAGAAACTGATCTCTGATGAAGAACTCCTAAAGATCAAAAGCCAGCTTGAAGAAATCATGGGTAAGCAAAAACCTTATCTTGACAGTGAACTGAACCTGATCCGTCTTTCCGAACTCTTATCTATTTCTACTCATCATCTGTCTTACGTAATCAATACCGGGTTTAAAAAAAACTTTTTCCAGTATGTGAATGAATACAGGATTGAGTACGCTAAAAAACTCCTTAAAGATACTCAGAGCAAACTTTCGATTTTGGGCATCGCTTATGAATCCGGATTCAATTCCAAAACTTCTTTCAACACCACGTTTAAAAAACTGACCGATCAGACTCCTTCCGAGTATAAAAATGGTACGGGTTTATAAATTTTAACGTTCTTATTTAAATAACTATCTGTTTTTCATTTAGTTGTGTAGTTTTATTTTTAAAATTAAAAATAGGTTCGCTCAGATAATCCTGAACATTGGAGGACTGATTTCAGGATAGCTTTGTACCATAAAATTGTTTTATGAGCACCAAAGAATCATATGCTGTAGTGACGGGAGCAAGTCAGGGACTGGGAAAAGCATTTGCCGAAAACCTGGCCAGTAAAAATATCAATGTCGTTCTGGTCAGTCTTCCGGGGCAGCATTTAAAGGAGCTGGCTCAACGGCTGGAGGAAAGCTATCCAATCAAAGCCCATTATTATGAAGTAGACCTTTCCGTGAATGAAAATGTCATGAAACTTACAGAATGGCTGAACAGGTCTTTTGAAATTCATGTTCTGATCAATAATGCCGGACTTGGCGGGACGAAGAAATTTGTAGACGCATCGCCATCTTACATCAACACGATTTTACAGGTCAATGTAGCTGCAACTTCACTGATTACCCACCAGCTGCTGCCTAATCTGTTGAGACAGCCGAAAGCCTATATTTTAAATGTATCCAGCATGGCTGCTTTTTCTCCGATAGGTTTTAAAACAGTCTATCCCGCTTCCAAAACCTTTATCCATTCATTCTCAAGAGGACTGCATGAAGAGTTGAAAGACACCAACGTTTTTGTAAGCGTTGTGAATCCCGGTGCCATGAAAACGAACATCGATGTGTGTAAAAGAATAGAAAAGCAAGGTATTTTAGGAAAACTTACCCTGCTGGATCCCAATAAAGTGGCAGCTTACTGCATCAGACAACTTTTCAAAAAAGATTCCGTTATTATGGTGAACCCCATAAGCTGGCTGATCATGAAGATCCTGCCGATATGGATCAAGCTGCCTCTGATGACCAGTGCCATAAAAAAAGAAATTGAAGCATGAAAAAAGTTTTCGTGACCGGAGCCACAGGGCTTCTGGGTGCCAATACCGTTATTAAATTACTACAATATGATTATACTGTTACTGCTCTGGTGCGCAAAAAAAGCAGCTGGATGGGCGAAGAAAATGAAAATCTCAGACTCATAGAAGGAGACCTGTTCTCGGATATTTCAGAATATCTGCAGGATGTGGATGCTGTGATTCATATAGCTGCAGAAACCAGCCAGGATCTGCTGCATTATGAGGATTATAAAAAGACGAATTACGATGCTGTGGTTCATCTGTTTGCGCAGGCAGCAGCGGCTGGTGTAGAAAAATTTCTCTTCGTGAGTACTGCCAATACGTTGGGATATGGGAATTCTGCGGTGTGGGGAAGTGAAAAAGCACCTCAGATCTATCCGTTTACCCATTCTTATTACGCTCAAAGTAAACTGGAAACAGAGAATTACCTTCTTCAGCAGAACAGAGGAACAAAGGTGGTTATTGTGAATCCTACCTTTATGATTGGCGCCTACGACCGTAAGCCAAGTTCTGGAAAAATCATTTTTTGGACCTGGAAAAAGAAATTGGTTTTCTATCCGAAAGGCGGGAAGAACTTTGTTCATGCCGAAGATGCAGCAGAAGGAATTATAAAAGCTGTTGAAAAAGGAAAAAATGGTGAGAAATACCTTCTGGCCAATGAAAACCTGACTTATAAAGAGTTTTTCGGAAAAATAAACGCGATCACCGGACAGACTCCTGTCATGATTCCGATTCCTGATGCCGGGTTGGCGATGCTGGGAATGATCGGGGACTTCCTGAGAAAACTGAAGATAAAAACAAGCCTGAGTTCTCCCAATATGAAAGCTTTGAGAATCAATAATTTCTATTCAAACCGGAAATCTTCAGAAGAACTGGGGGTTCGGTATCAGTCCGTTGATAAAGCCGTTGAAGATGCAATCCGTTTTTTTGAAAGGAAGAATAATGAAGTTAAGGTAGGGCGGCAGATATAAGTTTTTGTCTGCTCTCGTTTGAATTCAAATCGATTTTTATACATCAAATAATTTAACAGATTTAATTTGTGAAAACATCTGCGAAAATCTGTGTCATCCGTGGTCAATAAAAAACAAAATATTTTTCACCTTCCCAGCCTTTCCAAAGCTTCTTCCAGCGTTTCCGTAAAGTTGATATGTCGTGTTTTATTGCTTTCAAAAATGAAATCCCTGATGCTTTTTCCGGGATACTTTTCAAAATTTCCTACGATGGCAAGACTTACCCGATAATTGGAGAACTTTTGTAGAATATCTCCGGCTATTTTTGTTTTCAGGTCAAAGAATTCGGGTGTGATGTTTTCTTCATAAACAATTATCTTATCAAAGCCCTGATAGTAAATGTTTCCAAGAAGATCCAGCCCATCCTGAGCGGATTTGATGATGGCTTCGTCAGAAACAACTTCTGCAATTTTTATGGTATTAATATCGTGAGATTTGATCTGCATAGGTTCTATTGTAAGGTTCTTTTCATATCTTTTAAAAAATCGGACAGCGGAAATGCATCACCCTGATTGGTCAGTGCTATGATGCAGCTGTTACTATTCAGGTCTCTCCAGAATATCGCCCGGAAACCGCTCAGACCACCAGTGTGGCTAACGGTTTTTCCTCCATCAGATTCTTCAATAAACCATCCGAAACCGTAGTTGGAAAGTTTTCCGTCAGACAGTTTGGTAGGTGTGTACATGAGATCCGTATTGCTTTTATTAATCAGTTTGAAACTCCTTAATGCCTGATCAAACCGGTATAAATCTTCGGGAGTAGAGTAGATGCCGCCGTCTCCGGTCGTTAGAATTGAGTAATCATCCAAATGTTTGTTTTTATTATACCCTGTAGCTCTGTTTTTATCGGCAGTTAAGGAATCATATACCCAGGTGTTTTTCATTCCCAGCGGAGTAAAAATATGTTCACTGAGAAACGTGCCATAAGACTGTTTTGAAACTTTTTCAATGATCAATGACAGGATAATAAAACCGCTGTTGCTGTATTGAAACCTGCTTCCTGAGGGAAATTCCAGTTTGTTGAGACCGCTCAGCCAACTCAGTACATCTTGGTTTGTCAGTCCTTTTTTGCTGAAAATAATCGATTCGTAATCTTTTATTCCTGAGGTATGATTTAAAAGCTGCCTGATGCTTACATTTTGGGCATAGGCAGGCAGCTCAATGTATTTTGATGCTTTATCGTCATAATTCAGCAGTCCCTTCTGTTGCAGAAGCATAACCGAAACTGCGGTAAAAGGCTTGCTTAATGAGGCAATATAGATCGGAGTGGTTTTTTCCAGTTTTATATTTTTCTCAATATTGCTGAGGCCTAAAGCTGTGTCACAAACTGTTTTCCCATTCTTTACAGCTAAAACAGAACCGTTGAATTCTCCCTTATCGTAATAATTTCCGACCACACCACGTGATTTTTTTTCACAGGATGAAAGCGGCAGAATCAAGATAAAACCGAGCAGTAGACTGAATAAGGATATCCGCATAGAGGTATGGATTAAGAAGATAAAAGTACTTATTTCTTTCCAACAATAAAGCGGTCGTTTTCAGATAAATCTTTGATGAGTTCGGCTTTAGAAAAATGTCCGGTATATAATTCAAGGGTTTCTGGTCCAAGTTTCTGATTGATCTCTAAAAATAAAAGACCGTTGTTTTTCAAACACTGCTTGGCATCTTCTGCAATTTTCCGGTAGAAGATCAAAGCATCCTGAACAGGAGAAAATAGGGCCATTTTAGGCTCAAATTCTTTGACAGAATCCGCAATTTCAATTTCCTCTTCAATTCCTATGTACGGCGGGTTGGAAATAATAATATCATAACTTTCGGCTAATTCGAAGTTGAGATAATCCCCATGAATAAAATTGATTTCCAGCTGATGATGTTCCGCATTTCGTTTGGCTGTTTCCAAAGCTTTTTCAGAAAAATCGATGGAAGAAATTTGGGCTTCGGGGAAATGTTTTTTTAAAACCAACGGAATCACACCGCTTCCGGTTCCGATATCTAAAATCTTTAAACCCTGAACAGGAAGTTCTGAATCATGAATCTTTTGAATCGCAATTTCTAGGAGTTCCTCTGTTTCAGGACGTGGAATCAGGACATGTTCGTCCACGAAAAATACCATTCCGTAAAACTCAGTTTCACCCAGAATCTGCTGATAAGGTCTGCCGGTTTTTAAATCAGAAACAATCTGAATAAGCTGCTTTTCATCATCAATAAGAAGTTCCTGCTCCGAAAACCTTCTCTGGTGAAATGAATCGAAACCTACTATTTTCTGTATAAAAAGAGCCGATAAAAAAGCACTTTCCGAATCAGTATACCATTCGGAAAGTTCAGTTTTAAAATGTTTTTTGAATGCTGATATCGTCATTTATCTTGTGAAAACCAGTTTTGTATCCGTAGATTTTTCTTCATTGATCAGGTAGCCTTCATAGTTGAATGCTTTTACGTCATTCAGCGTTTTGGCATTGGTTTCTGCACAGAATCTTACCACAAGACCTCTCGCATGTTTGGTATAAACGACAATCGTTTTCAGTTTTCCTTCTCTCAGTTCGTAAAATTCAAAGTCGATCACCTTATGATTCAGTTTTTTTCTGTCGATCACCTTTCCGTACTCGTTACTGGCCAGGTGAAGAAGGAATTCGCCTTTTTTCATTTCAGAATTCAGCTGTTCCGTGATTTTTTCTCTCCAGAATTCATACAGGTTTTTGTATTGATCGAACTCAAAATGACGCCCCATTTCCAACCGGTAAAGCATAACTTTATCAGAAGGTTTCAGCAGACCATACAGTCCGGAAAGCATTCTGTAATTTTTCTGTAAGTAGTCTACCGCATTTTTGTCCAGGGTTTTGGCATCCAGTCCTCTGTAGACTTCACCGGTAAAGGCGAACATGGCAGGAGCGGATTCTTTGGCCGTAGGTTTGTCTTTCCATCTTTGGTTTCGTTCCCAGTTTTCATCAGCCAGTTTAGGTGATATTTCCATGAGTTCGGAAAGGTATTTCGGCGATTTATGTTTTAAATAAGACTGTATCAATGCAGCTTCTTCGATGAATTTCGGAGTTGTAGATCTCAGTAAGTCGGTTGAATTCTCAACGTTCATCAGTTTCGCTGGAGAAGTTATAATTTTCATAATGTTTAGAATGCAGATAAATGTTTAATGTCAACAAAATTCATCATCATCATAGACACAAAGTCGTACATAAAATGACAGATGATCAGAATTTTAATATTTGAATATTTTTTATAAAACAAAGCAAAAACGGTTCCGATAAAGAAAGGAACTACTACCTGTCCAACTGTTCCGTAGGTGCTGTGCAGAATCCCAAATAACATGGCAGAACCAATAATGCCAACGTACGGGCTACTGTATATTTTTTCAAGTCTCGGCTGAATATATCCCCGCATCAGAAGTTCTTCCACGACGCCTGCAGTTAGGCAGATAAAGATAATCAGCAGATAGTTATTTTTAAAGATAGAAGAGAACTGAACCAGTTTGCTGCTCATCCCTTCCCGGGTCAAAAGCTGAACGATAAGATTCAGAAAAGAACCGCCGAAAGCACAGATCAGATAAAGCGTAATGACTGCTTTGATGTAAAACAGGGTGGAGTATTTCTTATCTTTCCATAACAGGAAAGTGTTTTTTTCGACAAAAAGACTGTAAAGAAAAATCAATCCAAGAACTGCCCAGAGTGCGATTCTTGTATAAAAGAAATTAGTTGCGTTAAATTCTTTGACTCCCGTGATGAAATAAATGAACGGAAAAACATAAAGCATCAGTGCAGCGAGGAACACAAAGGTCAAAAGAATTCCCAGTGCATATTTTCCGTTTAAACTCATAATTCCAGATGATCAGCGTTTTCAGCCTCTTTAATACTTCACTAAATAATTCCTTTTCCCTGACGGATGATCTCCGGTTCTCCGGAAGTAAGATCCACAATAGTAGAGGCTACGTTATCTCCGTATCCTGAATCAATGACAATATCTACCAGATGATCATATTTTTCGGCGATAAGTTCCGGATCTGTAGAATATTCAATGATTTCGTCATCATCTTTTATAGAGGTTGAAGCAATCGGATGTCCCAGTTTTTCCACGATAAGTTGGGGAATCGGGTGGTCAGGAACACGGATACCGATTGTTTTATGGTTTTTATAAGCTAAAGGAAGACTTTTATTGGCATCAAGGATAAAGGTGAACGGTCCCGGAAGATGGCTTTTCAGAAACCTGAAAACGGAAGTGTCAATAGGTCTTGTAAAATCTGAAAGATGGCTTAAATCATTACAGATAATCGAGAATTTAGACTTTTCCAGCTTGACTTTCTTGATCTGGGCCAGTTTTTCCATAGCCTTTATGTCAAAAATATTACATCCTAAGGCATAAATCGTATCTGAAGGATAGATAATCAATCCGCCGTTTTTTAAGGTTTTAATCACCTCATTCACAAGATTTTCCTGAGGGTTATCAGGGTAAATTTTAAGTATTTTTGCCATAAAACAAAGATACAAATAATAAAATAGTTTTCATAAAAGTCCTTTATTTAAAAGAAAAATTAGGATTTTTAAAAAATAGACGTATCTTTGCAATCCAATATCGCGGGATGGAGCAGTAGGTAGCTCGTCGGGCTCATAACCCGAAGGTCATCGGTTCGAGTCCGGTTCCCGCTACTAAGTTAAGTGCTTTCGGTAAGCACTCTAAAGATACACCGCGGGATGGAGCAGTAGGTAGCTCGTCGGGCTCATAACCCGAAGGTCATCGGTTCGAGTCCGGTTCCCGCTACTAAGCTAAGTGTTTTCGGTAAACACTCTAAAAATACACCGCGGGATGGAGCAGTAGGTAGCTCGTCGGGCTCATAACCCGAAGGTCATCGGTTCGAGTCCGGTTCCCGCTACTAAGTTAAGTGCTTTCGGTAAGCACTCTAAAAATACACCGCGGGATGGAGCAGTAGGTAGCTCGTCGGGCTCATAACCCGAAGGTCATCGGTTCGAGTCCGAAAAAAATACACCGCGGGATGGAGCAGTAGGTAGCTCGTCGGGCTCATAACCCGAAGGTCATCGGTTCGAGTCCGGTTCCCGCTACTAGAACGAAAGAAGCAATAATTGTATTGCTTCTTTTTTTGTTATGTATATGTAGGTGGAGGATTCTGTAGCTATAACTGTGTTTTTTAACGCAAAGGTTCATCCGGGTAACGCATAGTTTTGAGGAAGGCAAAGAGTTCGACTACGTCGTTGATTAAGTTCATGGATACAACGCGCGCTTCATCAAATCAATCTATGATTGATTCTGTCTTTTTAACACTCAAAGTAATACATTATTAGGATAAAACTTTGCGTTTTAAAATAAATAAAGAGAAATTAAGCATTCAGATTTTAATCCAGAAAAGTAGTATGACTCTTGATTCTATCGGTCATTTTTTTAGTCTTTTCATTTCCATATTCATCAAATAGCTTCAAATTTCCATTGTACACCGACGGATTTTCCTGATAATTCTTTCTGGCTTCCAGAAACTGGCCTTTGGATTTTGTCTTTACATCGCTTCCGTAATTCAAAGGTTCTATGAGCTCTTCCGATTTTTTAATATCAGTGGCATAGATTTCAATCGTTCTGTCTTTGTTGTACACTTCCAACACCAGCCCGGATAAGCCTTTAAATCTGAAAGGTCCGTCAGGAATCGCTATATCATCTGTGAACCAGGCATAAAAAGTCTGCCCCGTATCTGTTGTCGTTTTGGCCAGCCGGCTTTTAAAACCTTGTATTTCTTTTCTGTCATTCAAAATATCCCACTTCAGTTTAGGTTCTTCGTAAGTGAAAATATACCTTCCAACGGGCATGGATACGATTAGATTCTCTTTGTTTTTATAAACGCTGCTTACTGATTTAGGGTATTTTGGGATTCCTCCATAACTGGTTTGAATAGTTTCCTTAGAATTTTTATTATAAAAAGCTTTAGCCTCTTTGCTGGAATAAGATGATTCCAGATTATTGCATAATAAAGTAGAAGAGTAGATGTGAATCTGACTTTTATGAATACTGTCCTGAATGATTTTTGTCTCATAATTGATCTCCATCACTGCCTTTTGAGCACTGACTGATGTGAAACCCAGAATAAAGATTACAGAGGTTTTAATTTTCATATAAATCAATTCTATTCATTTTGCAATAGTATTAAAAAAAATGATATTTTCAAAAACGGGATTTAACATGATCTTATTTTTCACACGTATTCTTCCAAAGTTTATATTCTACTTTCATACAATGCCCGCATGGACGGTAATTATTTTCCAATGCTTCCTTTTCTGATGTAAAAAAGACCCTGTTTTCTCTTTTCATTTTTTTACCAGAAGAACAATGAAGTCGTCCGTAAATTTTCAGTTTTCTATTTCCTCCAAAATTAATTTCTCTCTTTCGAATTTTATCCCTTAAAGCAGAATCGGTTATCTCGGTGTGATTTTCCATTGTATAAAGATCTTAAGTTACCTGTAAGTAAACAATCCAAAGCTTACGATATTGGCAGAAGTAAATTGATGATCAGAAGCGATCCAATGCAGCTTTTAGGAAATCCACCGTTTTTTTCAGCTCTTTTTCATCCATCGAGGCAAAACCAAACCGGAAAGCATTGAGATTTTCATCGGCACGTAAAATCTTCAATTGAGGAATTTCTAATAAACGATGGACAGGATATTCAGATGAAAGTTGAATCCAGAAAGCCATTCCGCCGGATGGCCGTACGTAGGAAATATACCGACTTAATTTCTCTTTTAACAGAATATCCAGAAAGTCTCTCCGTTGATGATAGATTTTTTTTGCCTTTTTAATATGCCGCTTAAGCTCACCTTCCCTGATCAGAAAAGCCAGGGCATTTTGCATATATCCGTCACCCCCAACATCAACGATTTTCCGTAAGGCCGTGCACTGATCTATAAAATTTTTTGGAGCGACCATAAAACCTATCCTGAGCGAAGGATCCAAGATCTTGGAGAAAGATCCTGTATAAATGATATTTCCCTGATGGCTGCTTCCTGCCAGAGGAAGATAGGGTGAAGACATATAATGATAATCATAGTCGTAATCATCTTCTATAATGGCAAACGAGTAAGTAGCTGATAATTCGTGAAGTTTCATTCTTCTGGCCGCACTAAGTGTAACCGTTGTAGGATAATGATGATGGGGAATGACATATACTGCATTGATCTTTTTCTTCCTGCATATGTGTTCAATGGCTTCGGTATCAATGCCATTTTCGTCTACAGGCACTTCTGTAAGTTTTGCGCCGGTCTGCTCAAATGCTGCATTGGCTGCCGGATAATTGGGAGATCCCACAATGATATTCGTACCGGGGCCGAGAATAAGTTGTGCAGCGAGGTAGATGCTCATTTGTGCACCGTGAGTAATCAGAAGATTTTCTGAGCGGATATTCAGACCCCGTGTTTCAGAAAGATACTGTGCAAGTTTTTCCCGAAGTCTTATGGTGCCTTGTTCTGTACCAATATTGGCATTTTTGATGGTGTATCTTTTGGATGTGTAGGATCGATATGTTTTCAGAAGGTCATCAATGGGAGAAAGTCTTACATCCGGATGTCCGTCGTCGATGACGATCTCAGGAAGTAGGACAGTATCGGACTTTTCTATTTTTTTATCAATAATTTTAAAAGGGAGGTTGAAATGATGTTCATAAGAGGAAAGAGCTGTTTCCAGATTCCACTGTTGGGGCCTTAGTATGGGAATACGGTCGGATACTGCAGTGTATTTTCTTGGAATGATCGTAATCCAGTCTTGTGCATGGAGTTCGTCGTATGCTGCTATTACAGTTTTTCGGTGTACTCCCAATGTTTTTGAAAGTTCACGGGTTCCGGGAAGATGATAGCCCGGCTTTAATACACCATTTCTGATCGCTTTGATCACAGAGATTGCGATCTGCCTGTAAACTGCGGTTTTACTTTCTTTATTAATAGGGATGATGTGTTCGAATGGAAGCATACTGGACTACCTTTAGTTTAAAATCTGGAGTACAAATGTAGTCCTATTTAAAAATATTTTTGTGGTGTTAAATAAAAAAATAATTACAGAAATGAATTACACCATTAAAAAAGTAGGTCTGGAAGATCTCAATGAAACGGCAGAACTTTTCAATCTTTACCGCATTTTTTACCGTCAGGAATCAGATGTGGAAAAAGGGAAACTATTCCTGAAAGAAAGATTTCAGAATAATGAATCAGACGTATTCCTGGCTTTTGCCGAGGGGAAAGCAGTAGGTTTTGTGCAGCTCTATAAACTGTTTCATTACACCAGACTGCAGAAGCAGTGGCTTTTAAGTGATCTGTTCGTACATCCGGATTACCGTGGAAAAGGAATTTCCGTAGGACTTATCAACAGAAGCAAACAATGGTGCGAAGAAACGGAGGCCTGTGGACTGATGCTTGAAACGGAAAAAACCAACGATATCGGAAACACCCTTTATCCACGCTGCGGTTTTGAATATGACGGACTTCATAATTATTATCATTGGTGGAGAAGTTAGTAAATAGAAGTTAGATGTTAGAAATTAGAAGTTAGAAGATGGGAAATCTCGGTATTATTTCTGGTTGTCAGTAATCGCATTACCCAATCATCACATCATCAAATCACCATATTCTCTCAAAAGTAATACTACTTCTACACGGCTATCGATTTAATTCTACAAGATATTTTTCAGCAGAATAGGCCGGAAGCTTACTTTTGTAGCGCTCTTACTGACCGGGAGACTGGTGGTAGAGTTTATTTATGTTTAATAGATCTCCGCCTTCATTTTCTACTTTTTCCCGAATGTTTTTATGATTAGTACATAACAGCTTTCATGGCGGGGATCTTTTTTCACAAACTTAAAAAACGTTTCATCGGGTATATTAATGATGAAATGAATTGTAATATATTCTAACGATAAAGAGAACTGCATCTGTGGTTCTCTTTTTTCATTCAAAACAGATGGTATTAACAGCTCGGATTACAGAAGGATACCGAAAAGGGAAGAATAGCTGTAAAAATAAAAATCCCACTTTAAAAAAGCGGGATTCATTATGGTATAGGTTAATATTATTGAGCTAATTGACCGAAAGCAGTCAGTTTGTTGTCATCAGACATCGTCTGTCCTAAAAAGTCTTTTTTCTGATCGCCTTTCATTCTGCCTGCAGCATCATTAGCGTTGAAGTAAGCTTCGCTCAGTTTTGTAGCAATATCAGCCGGTTTAAAATCAAATTTAGTATCACCTTCCACACCCAGGTATCCGTTCTTTCTAGTAAGGTTTGAGATATAGTTCGCGTAGTTGATGAATGTATTTCTCAGGTATTGCGTATGATATTCCATACATTTTTTAGCTTTTTTGGAAGAATTGTTCAGGATACAGTTCTTCATATTATTTCTGTACAGGAACCACTCAGATTCCAGAATTCCGTATTCTTTTCCTAACGCCGTCTTTCCGTTGGTTACGATGTTGTTGTCACCTTCTTTATCAGCAATAGCCTGAAGATGTTTAATCACCAATGGAACCGTATTTTCGATCTTCGTTTTGGTTTCCTTTAAGATACTGAGATCTGCAGCCGGAGATTTTTTCTTTTGAGCCGTAGTCACGTTAAAAATAAGCAGTAATAGTACAATCAATAAATTATATCTTTTCATGAGAAATTTTTAAAGCACTAAAATAAATATATTTTCTCACTTTAAACAAATTCATTTTAATTTTATTTAATAAATTTTAACAAATCTTTAATATAATGAGTTCATTATTGTACAAATGATGATTGCACCCTGTTTATTAATGCTATTTTTTACTTCATGACCTGAAGTAATTTAAGTTACAGCTCGGGAAAGAAGGTTTAATTTCGCAAGATAACACTGAATAACGACCTCCAGCTTCTCTCTAAGAAATTAAATCCATTAATGCCCGGTAATAGTTTTCCAGTAAATCAATGTTACCATTAAGGAACAGATAAGGCTCTATCAGCTCAAGTTCCATTAATGTAAATGAATTGTTGATGAGTACACCGTCCACTCGTGCATAAAGCGTAGGTTGAGGCAGATTTTTTAAGAAGATGCCTGCCTGTTCTATATGAATCGGGTCAGGTGTAGGATAACTGATACTTCCTCCGTGATAATGCTGTACTCTGAAATCATCCTGCTTAGGTGTCTTCAACGAACAATGGCTGTATTGGCCATTGAAAAACAGAAACGACCATTCCCCATTTTTTATTTCCTCTGTAAAAGGCTGCACCATATAATCTTCCGTTGTTAAAAACTGCCTGATTTCTTCTGTACGTTCCTTAAGATTGTCTTTGGTAACAACGACGGTATTGTGTGCACCTGCACTTACACATGGCTTTACAACCACCCGGTCTGTACCGAATAAATCAAAAAACCGACCGTCAAAATCAGAACCTTTGTCGATATATGCCGATGCAATTACCGGAAGTCCGTTTTCAGCAATGTCTTTGAGATATTTTTTATGACTGTTCCATCGGATGATCTCTACCGGGTTTAATACCCTGATATTTAATTTTTTCAATTGATTCAGCCAGTTTAAAAACTCTGGTAAGTGATTATGATAATCCCACGGGGACTTAATGATGGCTACATTAAAACTGGCCCAATCCACATTTTCATCGTTCCAGATGACGGGAACAACATCCAATCCTTTCCCGGTCAGAAATTTTAAAAGATCAGCATCTTCATCATTGGTAACGCCCTGTGTAAACTTTTCCTGTTTTTTATAACCAACTATCGCGATTTTCATACTTCTTTTTTTTCGTTGAATACAAATATCATCAAACAGGATCAGTGTAAACAGTTACAGTTTGGACTATTTGGATAGATACAGATCATTTTTATACAGGTAAAGAAAGATTGTTTTTACATCAGTATGAAAATATGTAACCTGCATACATTTAAAGTAAGTGGTAAGAATTTATAACTTAATTAGAGCTTTTTCTGTAGATTAAACAGACAATAAATAAGTGCATTAAATATTTAACATATTTTAATAAAATTTATTTTACTGATTATCAGTAGTTTATATTAATTTGGCTTTTATCACTAGAAAATTAGTTGTTAGAATCAGATTTATTTCTACATTTGTATAACTAATTTCTTAGTGATATGGAATTCAATGCAATTCTGGTCACAATAATGATAAATGAAAAGGATATGAAAATTCAAAATTTAACGAAAGCGGAAGAGCAGGTGATGCAGTATTTATGGAAACTTGAAAAAGGATTTCTGAAAGATGTTCTCGATCTGTTTCCGGAACCGAAGCCTCATACGAATACAGTCTCTACGATTTTAAAAGTATTGAAGGATAAAGAATTCGTAGACTATCATGTATACGGAAGACAGCATGAGTATTTCCCGCTTGTTACCAAAGAACAGTATTCAGGGAAAACGATGAAAAGTCTTGTGAAAAATTATTTTAAAGGATCTTATAAAAGTGCGGTTTCTTTTCTGGTAGAAAAAAATGAAATGACCGTGGAAGACCTTGAAATGCTTTTGGACGAACTCAAAAAGAAAAATTAGCAGACTATGGAAACTGTACTTCTATACTTTGGAAAAGTAATTCTAAGCTCCGGTGTAATGTTTTTATACTATCAGTTGTCTTTAAAAGACAAGACATTCCATCATTATAACAGATTTTATCTGTTGGGTGCCATGGTGATATCGCTGCTGCTGCCCCTCATCAGGGTAGATGATTTTACGATAGAAGTGAATAGTGATTTATATATGCTTCTTGATAAGATACAGAATTTTAATTCAGAAAAAAACATAGACAATGGTCACATTTATTTTAGAATTA
This sequence comes from Chryseobacterium sp. JM1, assembly GCF_000737715.1. Taxonomy (GTDB): domain Bacteria; phylum Bacteroidota; class Bacteroidia; order Flavobacteriales; family Weeksellaceae; genus Chryseobacterium. The sequence continues at coordinate 416,001 of NZ_JPRN01000003.1, forward strand.
TTTTTTCAGCTTTGGGACTGGTTTCTCTCTATTGTTTAGGGAAGTTGATTTTTGGGATTTTAAAGATCCAACAACTTAAGAAACAGTTTCAAAAAGAAAGTTTTGACGGGATCAATTTTTACCGTACAGACCTGAATGAAGCTCCGTTTTCATACTTCAAAAATCTATTCTGGAAAAACACCATCACACTCAATTCTGATGTGGGAGAACAGATTTTAAAACATGAAATGGTACACATTGAACAGAAACACTCCTTCGATAAGATATTTATTGAGATCATCACGTCTGTTTTCTGGTTCAATCCGTTTTTTCATATCATTAAAAAAGAGATCAGCCTGATCCACGAATACCTGGCGGACAAAAAAGCCGTCAAACAATCGGACACGAAAGCATTTGCGCAGATGCTTTTAGCAAGCCACTTTTCCGGAACACAGTTGCCTGCAGCCAGTCCGTTTCTAAGTTCAAATCTAAAAAAACGACTCAAAATGTTACAAAAACCAAAAACCAAATTCGGATATGCGCGTAGAATTTTTGCATTACCGGTTTTATTTTCAGTAGCCTTTGCCTATATGGTAAATGCCAAGAACCAGGAAATTAAGGAAACAAACATAGCGATTGAGGATGCCGTTGCCCAGATCAAAAAAGATACGGTAAGACCTGAGAAAATCGAAAGAAAAGAAGACATAAAGCCTAAATACTCCATCCAGTCTGCCAATGAAAAAAAACTGTCAGAGCTTGGAAAGAAGATTGAAGAAAAAAGTAAGGCTCTGAAAAATTTAAAACCCGAAAGCAAAGAATTTCAAAAGAAAATTGATGAGATTGGTGAACTTTCCGGAGAATTGGGAGCTATTACAAGCTCTGATGATTTTAAAATGGCTATGACCACTTCTGCAGCAGAAGCGAAAAGAGTGAATGATTTTTTCAAATCAGATGAATGGAAAAACAAAACGAAAGAGCTAGAGAATATGGGCGTGGAAATTCCGGATTTATCCAATCTCAGGATCGAGTTTCCTGAAGGTCCTCCATCACCTCCATCCCCTCCAAATTCCCGCATGAGACTATTCAGATTTAATGATACAGCAGGTTATCAGAACTGGGGCCCGGTTACAGAAAAAGAAGCCCGAAAAGCTATGAAAGCAGGAAAAGCAGCAAGGAAAAAAGCTGAAAAAGCCAGAATTGAAGCCATGGAATTGGGTGAAAAAGCAAGACAAAAGGGTGAAGAAGCAAGGCTGCAGGGAGAAGTTGCAAGAAGAGCTGGTGAGAAAGCCAGACAGAACGGTGAAATTGCAAGGATTCACGGGGAAGCTTTAAGAATTGATGGCGAAAAAGCCAGACAGATGGGTGAAAAGATCAGACTGGAAGTGACTAAAAGACTTGCCGAAAACGGAGACGCAAACGTTTATGTTTACAACGGAGCTAACTTCGATAAACTCAGTGAAAAAGCGAGAACCATCGTCATGCAGGCTGATTATCTGAAGAGAGACAGCAACGGAAACATTACCATGAATGGGGTTAAAAAATTTAATGTTAATAGCTGGGATAACTTAAAAGTTTATATAGACGGAAAAGAAGTTTCCAAAGAAGAAGCTCAGGCCCTGAAACCGGAAAAAATTTCAAGCGTGATGGTGAACAAACAAAGCACGGATGGAAACAAAAGCGGAGAAATCAGAATTCAGACAAAGAAATAAAGTACCCTTAAGCTTTGTCAATAACTCATTGGCAAAGCTTTAATTTTTTAAAAACAAAGCAAAAGACATCAGTTATGAAAAGAAATTATTTCGTTCTATTGGCATTTTTAAGTGTATTCGCACACGCACAGGTCAACAGGTTCTTTTATGATTACAAATACATTGCAGATTCTACGAACAGAGCAGAAGTGAAAAGTGATATTATGCTTTTGGATATTGATAAAAGCGGATCAAAGTATTACAGCCGTGAAAAGTTTATTTCGGACTCTATCACAAAAGCTGATATTGCCAAGCAGATGAAAGGTGGATTTGGAGGAAGTATTAATATCAAGAAAAATATAAAACCGGGAACTATTTTTACAAGCGTTACCAAAAAGTATCCGGACTACAGCATGTCTTTTTCTGAAAAAGTAGGAAATACCACCTATAAAGTAGCGGAAGATCAGAAACCGGAATGGAAAATCCTTCCCGATAAGGAAAAGATCGGAGATTACAATACGCAAAAAGCCACAACCAACTATGGAGGAAGGACCTGGACGGCTTGGTTTACTACAGATATTCCTTTTCAGGATGGACCGTATAAATTTTATGGATTGCCGGGACTTATTGTAAAAATTGAAGATAAAACAGGATCCCATATTATAACTTTAATTGGAAATAAGAAAACGGAAGCCGCTTCAGATGAAGATCTTCAGATACCGGGATTGACCATGATTGGAATGGGAGGAAAAGAAATTGAAGTCACCAAAAAGCAGTTTAAAAAAGCCTGGAAAGACTATCTTACAGATCCTACCAAAGATATGAAACAGACCATGAGTACACTTCCCGCAGGCGCCGTTGTCAACATGAAAAATGCGGATGGAAAAAGTATTGATATGAATGAAATGTACAGGAATATCGAAAAAAGAGCAAAAGAAGAAGTAGCCAAAAATAACAATAAAATAGAGCCGGAACTGTATAAATAAGCAACCGCTTTCTACGTGATAAAAAAACAGGATGATTTAGAAAATCATCCTGTTTTTTTTAATTATGCATTGAAAAAAATAATGTCGGCGGATAAGAGTACCTTTAAGCCTTGTCACTGATTGATTGCAAAATCTTTTTATATTGAAACAGACGGGAAAAATATAAATTATGAAAAAAAAATATTTTATTGTACTGGCATTACTGAGCCTATTGGCCCAGGCGCAGGTCAACAGATTCTATTATCAATACACATACAGTCCGGATTTTAACAATAAAGAAGAAGTGAAGAAGGAAATGATGATTCTGGACATTCAGAAAAATAGCTCGGTTTATTACTACAGTCAAGAGAAATTGATTACGGATTCTACTTCAAAGACAGCTATTGAGAAACAGATTAATTCCGTTACCGGAAGTATCAGGGCAAACAGGAATACACCAGGCCAGGATTACACTGTGACTAAAGATTATCCGGATTTTAAAACTTATCTTTTCACACGTATTAACAATGATAGATATAAAGTAAAGGAAGATAAAAAACCAGAGTGGAAGATTTTTCCGGATACCAGGAAGATCGGGGAATACAATACACAAAAAGCATTAACCACTTATGGCGGAAGAGAATGGATCGCCTGGTTTTCAGCGGATATTCCTTTTCAGGACGGCCCGTATAAATTCTATGGCCTTCCGGGGCTGATCGTAAAGATAGAGGATGCAACAGGCTCGCACATCATGACTCTTGTTGGAAATAAGGTGATAAAGAATCCTTCAGAAGAAAAAGAAAACCGGCTTCCTGACAATGTGGCAATGGGCGGAAAAGCCGTGGAGATTACAAAAGATCAGTATAAAAAAGTATGGAAAACTTACGTGAATGACCCTAACAAAAATATGAGAGAAATGATGATGAAGAACGGAGGTGATCCAAATGCCAGGACGCCCTATCTTATTTTTAGAACTTCAGACGGGAAAGAGATCTCAGACCCCAATAAGGTATTAAAAGAAGTAGAAGGGAGAATTAAGGCCGGATTTCAGAAAAACAATAATCCGATCGAACCTGATCTGATAAGATAGTATACCTATTTTTAGTATGGAGCAGGATGGTTATTTATGACTATTCTGTTTTTTTGGTATTATCGTATCTTCGAACCCTAAACTTTGAATCCTAATATTATGACAGAAAAGGAAAAATGTGAGGCGGGACTTTTATATAATGCTAATTATGATCAGGAGCTCATCAATGAAAGAATTGCTGTTAAAGATCTATGCCTGGAATATAACCAGCTGAAGAACTCTGATGCCGAAAACCGGAATAAATTAATCAAAAAGATCCTCGGGAAAACCAAAGAACACATCTGTATCGAGCCTAATTTTTGGTGTGATTACGGGTATAATATTGAAGTGGGTGAGAACTTTTATGCCAATCATAATCTGATTATTTTAGATTGTGCAAAGGTGACGTTCGGAGATAATGTTTTCATCGGACCCAACTGCAGTTTCTACACTGCCGGACATCCGCTTGATGCAAAACAGAGAAATGAAGGCCTAGAATATGCCCATCCCATCAAAGTGGGAGATAATGTATGGCTGGGAGGAAATGTAGTGGTTTTGCCTGGAGTTTCAATTGGAAATAATGCGGTGATAGGAGCGGGAAGTGTGGTCACCAAAGATATTCCTGATTATGCTGTTGCTGTCGGAAATCCTTGCAGGATAATTAAAAATGTTGAAGAAAATTTAAAATCATCTTAATCATTATCATGAAAAAAGTAATTACCTTATTCATTCTCCTATTAACCCTTTCAGTCTGTGCTCAGAGTCAGAGATTCATTTATGAGTATAAGTTCAGCATTGATTCTACAGCAAGAGATGTCCAAGAGACTGAAATAATGTTTCTGGATGTTATTCCGAAGGGATCTAATTTTTACAGCAGCGATGTCTTTAAATCAGATTCTATTTGGGCTGCTGCTATGGATATGCATGTTAAGCGTGGAATAGAGACGGATTTTTCAAAAATTAAATTCAAAGGCAAAATTCGTTATAGTGTTGAAAAGTCATATACTGATTATTCGGTAATTTTTTTCAATTCTCTGGGTATTGATAGGTATATGGTAGAGGAGAGAAGAAAACAAAAATGGAAAATTCTTCCTGACAAAGCAAAGATCGGAGAATTGGCAGCTCAAAAAGCTGTTTGCGAATTTGCAGGCAGAAAATGGACTGCATGGTTTACCACAGACTTGCTCATTCAAGACGGACCCTATAAATTTTATGGGCTTCCCGGACTCATTGTAAAGTTAGAGGATTCCAGCCAGACGCATTCATTCGAACTAAAGGGAATTAAAAAACTTCCGGAAGGATATGAATGGAAGAATTCCGGAGAGAATGGTTTTAACCTTATTAAATTGAATGAAACAAAATATAAACAAGCTTTTAAAGATTATTGTAAAGATCCGATGAAAAGTGAAAAGCTGATGCAGGCACAAAGCCGTGATGTTTTGGAAATTGATGATTCAGGAAAACTGGTAAAAACTTCTAATGCGAAGAGAAAGGAGAGAGAAATGCAATTGATTAATCAAATTAAAAAAGAAAATAATATTCTGGAACTGGATCTGTTGAAATAAAAGAATGAAGTTGTCTAAAAAACTTCCCAGGAATAATCCCCGAATCTAAAAGTTCCGGGGATTATTTTTGTCGTTTATTATTTAAGACTGGTTTCCGGCAAATGGAGTAATTTTATTAAACGCAAAGTTTGAAGATCATACTTTATATTTCAGGAATGCAAAGTAGAGAATCAATTTCAATTGATTCGATGAAGCGTGTGTATAAAACGTCCGCTTATTCAGTGGCACAGTCGCACCTCTTTGCTTACCTTAAAATCAGGAGATATAGCATGAAATCTTTGCGTTAAATTTTTTAATTTAGGTGATACTGAATTTAAAGAAAAGTAAAGAATCAAAATCGGACTTTGCGTTGAAAACTAATAAAAAAAGACCGTCTCAATTTTGAGACAGCCCCTTTATATCTGAATAGCTTTTCAATAATTAAGCCAGTTTCTGAGAATCTGCGATAAACTGAGCCAGTCCGCTGTCCGTTAATGGATGCTTTAATAAGCTCAAGATCGGAGGAAGTGGAGAAGTGATGACATCTGCCCCGATTTTAGCACAGTCGATGATGTGCATAGAATGACGGATAGATGCTGCAAGGATCTCAGTTTCATACATATAGTTATCAAAAATTAATCTGATCTCCTGAATAAGACCCAGTCCGTCTGTAGAGATATCATCCAGTCTTCCTAAGAAAGGAGAAACGTAGGTAGCTCCTGCTTTAGCTGCTAAAAGTGCCTGTCCTGCAGAGAAAATAAGCGTACAGTTCGTTCTGATCCCTTTATCAGAGAAATATTTTAATGCCTTGATCCCGTCTTTGATCATTGGGATTTTTACCACGATATTCGGGTGGATCGCTGCCAGTTCTTCACCTTCCTTGATCATTTCTTCGTACGTCGTAGAAAGTACTTCAGCAGAAATATCTCCGTCTACAATCTCGCAGATCGCCTTATAATGGTTCTTGATCGCTTCATTTCCCTGAATTCCTTCTTTGGCCATCAATGAAGGATTAGTGGTTACACCATCTAAAATTCCAAGGTCTCTTGCTTCTTTGATCTGTTCCAGATTAGCTGTGTCAATAAAAAATTTCATTTCGTTTGATAGATTTATTAATGCAAAGATAATGAATCCCTGCGTGAGTGGAAAATTTTAATTTTGCTAGAAGCTAGAAGCTAGAAGCTAGAAGCTAGAAGCTAGAAGCTAGAAGCTAGAAGCTAGAAGCTAGAAGCCAGAAGCTAGAAGCCATATTCCATTAACTATAAATATTATCTTTGTTAAACATGAAAAACAGCAGCTTTACAGCCATACTGGAAATTATCGGTATCAATCCTTTTGTTTTCGTTCCTGATGAGATTTTGAATGAAATTTTCAAAGCGGCGGGGAAGGATAAAAGTCCGATTCCTGTGAAGGGAACAGTCAATGGAAAGGAATTTCAACAGAACCTGATGAAATATTTAGGGGAATGGAGGCTGTATGTCAACTTGCTGATGCTGAAAAACTCCCCCAAAAGAATAGGAGAGACACTTGAAATTGTTTTAGAATTTGATAATTCGGACAGAAGTATTTCCATTCATCCCAGACTGGATGAAGCGATTAAAGCAAGTCCGGTAGCCTCCCATAATTTTGAAAACCTGATTCAGTCAAGAAGAAACGAGCTGATCCGCTATATCAACAATCTGAAAACAGAAGCCAGCATCGAAAGAAATATTGAAAAGATTATGCGGCATCTTCACGGCGAGACGGATTTCTTTGGTAAAAGAATTGATTAAATTAAATCATCGGTCTCAAAACTTACTTAGAAGAAAACTACAGATTACATAAAGAGGTTAAAACAATATGAAATGTATTCAAGCCTCTCCATACGCTTCATCGAATCAATGAAATTGATTCTTTCCTTTGCCTTCCTGAAGTATAAAGCATGATTTTAAAACTTTGCGTTTAAAAATATTGACTGACCAATCTATGAAAATGTAAAGTCCACTAGAGTTTGTGCGGGCAATCAATTTCATTGATTCAATTAAGCAGACGTTTTTATCATTCCTGCCTTTAAGGGTTTTAAATAAAAATACCCCTAAAAAGTTAGACTCTTTAGGGGCAACCCATATATTTTGGACTTTGTTTTTATTATGAGTTTAAAACTTTACTAAGTTTTAACGCATCCTGATTGGTTGGATCATATTGAATAGATTTAGCAATATGCTCTTTTGCTTTGGCAGGATCATTTTTCTGTTCTGCAAAGGCAATATAGAAATACGCGTAGGCTAGATTTTTCTTATTCTGATCTACTTCTGCCGGTTTTACAGTGGCAATATATTTTTCATAAGCCAGTTTTGCATTGGCATCGTCTTTAGCAGACTGATAAGCATAGGCCTGACTGTAATATGATGGAGCCCAATCCGGTAATAAAGCTGATATCTTTTTCCATGTATCTACTGCATTGGTCCAATCAGAAGCATCCTGATAAGCTGTTGCTAATTTTGCTAAGGCATCTGTATCTTTTGGATTGGCCTCAATTTGCTTTTTAAGGGCTTCAATAGCTGGATTTGATTGTGTAGTCGTTGTTGTAGCAGCTGTGGCAGTTGTCGTAGTTGCTGTATCTGTTTGAGTAGTCTGTGCATTTACAAAACTTGCACCTCCTGCAAGGATCAATCCTAAAAATAGGTTTTTGATATTGATTTTAGTCATTTTCATAATCTTACATTTTTAAATTCTACATTCTAAAATTCAATAATAATTCCACAAAAGCTCAAATTTTAGAAGCTTTAAGTTTTTTTGGAAAATATTAACGGATAAATGTTTTTTTTTAGCTTAATTTTTGATTCGTTGATGTTTGAGTTTATCTTTGCGACTCAAACATTTTTTAATAATCACTATAATTTTCTTACTTCAATGAATATCATATTAGCCTCAACTTCCACTATTTTCGGTGGCGAATATCTGGAATACTTAAGAGAAGAATTAATACAGCTATATAAAGGAATAGATGAGATCATCTTCGTTCCTTTTGCAAGACCCGGTGGAATTTCTCACGATGATTACACGGCAAAAGCCCGTTCTTTCTTTGAAACCATCCATATTAAAGTAAAAGGTCTTCACGAATTTGACAATAAAACAGAAGCTTTACATAATGCTCAGGGCTATTTTACAGGAGGAGGAAATACATTCTTACTGGTGAAAACTTTGCATGAAGAAGGTCTGATGTCTGTTCTAAAAGAGAATGTAGAAAACGGAAAGGCTTATCTGGGATGCAGTGCCGGAAGTAATATCGGAGGTCAGAATATGAAGACCACGAATGATATGCCTATTGTTTATCCGCCAAGTTTTGAATGCATGGGACTTGTTCCGTTCAATCTCAATCCGCATTATCTGGACCCAAATCCTGAACTGAAGCACAATGGCGAAACAAGAGAAACAAGAATCAGAGAATTTTTAACTCAAAATGATCTGAAGGTTGTTGGTCTTCGTGAAGGAAACTGGATCAGAAGAATTGGAAACACGATCACCGTGGAAGGCAGCGAACTGACCAGAATCTTTGAAAAAGGGAAAGAACCTTACGAAATAGAAGCGGGAAGTATAGTATAAGCTGTAAAAAACAGCTCTTATTTTTATTATATTTGATCTGGAATTGAATAAGTAGGCTTTCAGTACGTCTTGAAGAAGATTCAAATACTGAATTTGCTAATGCTGTCATGCTGAGCGGAGTCGAAGCATATGTATACAATTGAGATCCATAAAAACCTTGCAATGAAAAAAACACTTGCAGTTCTTATACTGTCGGTTCAGATATTATCTGCCCAGAATATGGCGCAGAAACTGGATAAAGCTACCAAAGACCTGATGGATTCTTCGGGCGCATTATCATCCGGTTTATCTTTTTATGTAACAGATGAAAGCGGGACTTTGATTTACGAATATCAGGGGAATAAAGGGCTTTCAACGGCTTCCACCCAGAAAATTTTTACGGCTGGCGCTGCTCTGGAAACATTGGGAAAAAATTACACCTATAAAACAACGGCCGGTTATTCAGGAAATCTTTCATCAGGAACTTTGAACGGAGATCTTATCATTGGTTCAAACGGTGATCCAACCCTTGGAAGCTGGCGGTATGATGCCTATAAACCGGAAAGTTTTAAAAAGAGATTGATTGAAGCACTTAAAAATTCCGGGATAAAAAAGATCACGGGAAATCTGGTGATTGATGATTCTTATTTTGACCATCAGACGATTCCGGGAGGATGGCCTTGGGACGATCTCGGGAACTATTACGGAGCGGGAGTTTGGGGAATCAACTGGAGAGAAAATCAGTTTGACATCAATATTAACGGGACGGAATTCAAAGGATTCTCTTATCCGATAGATAATATAAAATGGCTGAATGACCTCAAAGCAGGTGGAAACTCGGATCAAAGTCTCATTTTTACGGCACCTTATTCTGACGTTGCTTTGATCAATGGAACGCTGCCGGCTGGAAAAACAGTGACTGTTTCCGGTGCTTTGCCCAATCCACCGCTGCAATTAGGAACTGAAGCACTTCAATGGTTGAAAGAATCTGGGATCGAAATCTCAGGAAAAACAGTCACAAGTTCACAGCTGGAACTCGAAGGAAAACAAATTCCGACAATTCCCAAAAATATAATTCTTACCTACGAATCGCCCACTTTGGATAAAATGGTCTATTGGTTTTTAAGAAAAAGTGTCAATCTTTACGGAGAAACTTTCATTAAAACTTTAGGAAAAGAAAAGAAAGGAAATTCCAGCTTTAAAAGCGGGGTAGCTTATCTGAAGGACTTCTGGAAATCAAAAGGAATCAATCCCAATATGATCAATTTTGCAGACGGAAGCGGACTTTCTCCTCAAAATTATGTAGCGGCCAAAGCTGAAGTTCAGGCCCTATTGTATGCTAAAAAGCAGGGCTGGTTTGATGCTTACTATGATGGTTTTCCGGTTCAGGACAACGGCATGAAGATGAAAAGCGGAACGATGAGAGATACCAAATCTTTTGCCGGCTACCACACCGCGAAAGATGGTAAAAAATATGTATTTTCAATCATTATTAATAATTATCAGGGAAGCGGAGGCGCAGAACTGCAGAAAATTCTGAATGTCTTAAAATAAAAAGCTTTGAGGAAATCCATACTGGCCAGACTGAATAACTGGATTATATTTTTACTGATGACCATTGTGGTGGTGACCATTGTGGTGGCCTCAACGATTCTGATCAATTTTCTGAGAAAAGAAGAGATCAAAAGGGTAGATATTCTGGTAAGTGCCCTGAAGTTTCAGCAGGAAGTAACCCCCAGCCTTGAAGTTCAGGAACTGATCCTCAAAATATACAGCTCCAATACCACCATTCCAATGGTCGTACTGGACAGGGATGACCGGCCGATGGTTCATAAAAATATTCCTCAGGAGATTGAAAGCGATCCGGTGCAGGTTACCATTCTGGCCAAGAAAATGGCGAAAAGTTATCCGCCCATTGAAATTAAAGTACCCGATGGGAATAATCAGTTTGTGTATTATGACAACTCGCAGATACTTAATAATTTACGGTATTCACCTTATATATTAGGATTTTTTATTCTATGTTATTTCCTGTTTTCATTCTGGTTTTTAAGAACGATCAAGAAAACGGATGAAGGTTATCTCTGGGCCGGACTGGCAAAAGAAACGGCACACCAGATCGGAACTCCATTATCCTCTATGATAGGTTGGATGGAGATCATGAAGCTGGATAATCCGGAATCGGAAGGCGTACATGAAATAGAAAGAGATATTGAAAGACTGAGGACCATTTCCGAGCGTTTTTCAAAAATCGGTTCTATTCCTGAGCTCAACGATCTGAATTTTAATGAAACCATCTCCGAAAACTATGATTATCTGAAGACAAGGATTTCAAAGAAGATCAATTTTACACTTCATCTTCCCACTTACACCATTCTGGTTCCCCACAACAAAATCCTGATGAGCTGGGTGATTGAAAACCTCGTTAAAAATGCTGTGGATGCCATGAAAGGAGAAGGAATACTGGATATGTATGTTTTCGAAAGAAATAAAAATATTCTGATCGAAGTCAAAGATACCGGAAGCGGAATGACCAAGCAGCAGGCAAGAAATGCTTTTAAACCGGGCTATTCAACGAAGAAAAGAGGTTGGGGATTAGGACTTTCCCTGGCCAGAAGAGTGATTCATGAATACCATAACGGAGATATTAAAATTTCGCAAACTGAGGTAGGAAAAGGGACTACGTTTAGAATAACGGTAAAAAAAGCTTAAAAAATAACCTTCCATTGCAGATAAGTTGAAACCAGCTCAGGATCAAACCTTATAGGTTTTCAAAACCTATAAGGTTTCTTTAGCTTACAAAATAATATTTCATGAGATATTAAAATTTTCTCGGAGTAATTATCATCTTCTCCCACAGTCTTCTATTAAAAAAAAGTTAAACCCCTTTTCATTATCATCATTTTTTCCAAATTATAAGTAGTTTCGCGATTCGTTCAATTCTGCGTTTGAGAGTCGGAGCGTTATAGGGTTTAAAAGTAACATAGTTACTGGTTCAAATCTCAGAACTCATATTCCGAAACATATCTGAAATCTGATGTCCGAAATCTGGCATCTTGAATCTCGAATCACATTACAAATCAATTTAATACAATAAAAAATTATGAAGAAAAGTGTTAAGGTTTTTACAATGTTGTTTTTATTCTTAATTAATTTTTTTAACGCGCAGCAGGTGCGTGATTTTGAGATAGAGCCGCCTCTTAGTCCGAACCTTTATTTATACAAAACATTCGGCATTTTTGGCGGCAAAGAATATTCAACCAATGCGCTTTACCTGATTACCAAGAAAGGGGTGGTGTTATTTGATGTTCCATGGCAGAAATCCCAGTATCAAAGCCTTATGGATACCATCAAAAAGCATCACGATTTACCGGTGATTGCGGTATTTGCAACCCATTCCCATTCTGACAGAGCCGGAGATCTGAGCTTTTACAATAATAGAGGAATTGATACCTATGCTACTGAAAAAACGAATGAATTACTAAAGAAAGAAGGTAAAGCGACATCCAGTAAGATCATAAAAACCGGAAAGAAATATAAAATCGGAGGCGAAGAATTTACGGTAGACTTCCTTGGAGAAGGGCACACCGCGGATAATGTAGTGGTATGGTTTCCAAAATATAACGTTCTGGATGGTGGCTGCTTAGTAAAAAGCAGTTCTGCAGTTGATCTTGGGTATACAGGAGAAGCCAATGTACAGCAATGGCCATCGACGATGCAAAAACTGAAAGCCAAATACCCGGCCAGTGCCAAAGTAATTCCGGGCCATGATGAATGGAAAGGCAACGACCATGTGAAGCATACGCTGGAACTCTTAGAAAAGCAAAGCGGTAAATAAAAAATACAAAAAGCGGAGAAATTTTCTCCGCTTTTTTATTGACCATTAATTTTTCAGTGTATTATTTCTTTCCTGTCAGCCACTGAGTTTGCAGTTTCAGTTCTGCCGGAGTAGGATTGGCTTTATACTGCAGGCTTTCAATCGTCATTTTGTCTAAAATAGCTTTTCCTTTAAGTTCTATTTTATCAGTCTTGTCGCCATTTTTTCTAAGGATGGTCACGGTAACGTTCTGTCCTTCCTTAATTGATTTCGAGTAATTGATGAAATCCTGCATTTTCTGAATATCGATTGTTTTTCCATCCAGAGCAAGAATTTCATCTGTAATCTTGAATCCTATGCTTTTCGCAAAAGGTGATAGTGCTGAGCTTTCATCAAAGATAAACGTGTTGTTCTTATCGTTATAACCTGTCTGATTCGGGTCTTTAATGAACCAGAACAATGGAGGTGTATCTTTCTTTTTCGCTTCTACGCCTACCATATTCAGATATTCTGCATAAGGTGTAGGCTGGTTTCCTGCGATATATTTGTTATAGAACTCCTTTACCTGAGGATATCCGGTTACGGTTACCAATTCGTCGATCAGTTTGTCATCTTTGAAAGGTTTGTTTTCCCCGAATCTCTGAGACAGTTTTCTGATCATATCACGGTATCCCATTTCCCCATTAGATAGTTTTCTCAGTTCAATATCCAGACACATAGCCAGTAAAGCCCCTTTTTCGTATACGTTTCTGTACTGATCTTTGTATGCGTCCTGCAGGATATTTTTACTCATCACCGTAAACGGCATCGTATCGTCATAACTCTTGGAATTGGTGATCTTTTCATTCATTCTCTGAAGGAATTCGTCTTTATTGATCAGACCTTCCTGGATTTGGAAAAGATTCGCAAAATATTCTGTTCCTCCTTCATACATCCAAAGGTGCTGAGACATTTTCGGATCTGCATAATCGAAATAATGAATCTCTTCAGAATGCGTTTTCAAAGGATTCACTGTGTGGAAGAATTCATGGGAAACAACATCTGTAATGGTTTTGTCAATCGCTTCTTTCGGCATCATTTCAGGAAGGACCACACTGGTGGATTCATGATGCTCCAATGCTCCGAAACCTTTGATTTTTGGTCCGTCACCTCCTGAAAGGTAAAGCATGATCGCATATTTTTTATTGGTATTCATGTCACCCAGGAATTTCTTCTGAGCCTGTACCATTTTTTCAAGATTCTCTTTAAAGTCTGCGGCTTTGTATTTTCCGGTTGGAGAATAAACGCCCAGTACCAGATCCATTCCTCCTGCATTGAAGGTGATATAATCCGGTTTGGTGTACATCAGCGGAGAATCCGTTACTTTAGCATAATTAGCCAGCGTAAACGTATCTGTCGCTTCAGATTTGTCCTGATCTACCAAAGCTGTTGTTCCATAAAAACCTGCCGGCTTCTGAACGATAAGCTGATACGGAACATCCTGCATATTGTCGATATATCCGATGAAACCATGGGTATTGATCATAAAGATTTTTCCTTCCTCAATATCAGTTCCTGACGGAGAAAATACGGCTTTGTGTTTTGAACTGTCCATTTCATCATCAAAACTGTCATTCACCAGATAAGTTACTTTGGTTAAATCTTTAGCGTTTTTTAATGAATAGGTATTGTCATTTACTTTGGTGTACGCAATTTCTCTTCCTTTGTTGTCCGTAAACTTGATGCCTTCCACAAATCTTCCGTAGTCATCTACAGAATACGTACCGGGAACGGTTTTCGGAAAATGGAATTTGATGTCTCCAGATTTCATTTTCGGGAATTCCATGGTAACGGCTACCTTGTCGTCTTTGACATTCACAAGGTCAATCGTGGTTTTTATGGATTGGGCATTGGCCAGAAATGCGGCGAATAAACCCAGGCTGATTGCTGTTTTTCTCATTAGGTTTAAATATTATAGTTAAATAGTAGTTTTTTTAATCGTTTTGTTACGAAATGTAATATTAAACTTTTCTTAAAATTTTTAAACGCGAAAGATGAGTGAAATAAAAAGGACAAATTCGCTTATTGTCAAATTTGCCCTTTTACAGTTTTATGATTACTGAACGTTCTTATAATTGATATAATAGTTCTTGTTGAATTCTATCGGGGTAGACTTTTTCAGTTGTACAGTCTGCCAGCTTTCTGTTGGATTGATCGTTTGATCTCCGTTAACGATCACCGGAAGTTTAAGATCCTTCACCCCATTGGTGTATCGGAATTTTAAAGAGGTTCCGTTTTGCGAATACTCAAGAGTAGGGATTTTAACGGTTCTCAAATATTGATTGAAAATACTTGATAGATCAATTCCTGATTTTGAAGACATATAATCTTCAATCTGCTTGGTGGTAACGGTTTGATGATAAAAATCTTTATTCATTCCTCTCAGAATCTGTCTGAATTTCTCATCATTGTTGATCACCTGTCTGATGGTGTGGATCATGCTGGCTCCTTTTGGATACATATCGCCGCTGCCTTCATTTCTCACACCGTATTGTCCGATGATAGGAACATCATTCTGGATGTTTCCACGGATTCCTATGGCATATTGATCAGCCGATTTTTTATCCATGTATTTTTCTGTGAAAAGAACCTCGGAATACATGGTGAAACTCTCATGAATCCACATATCCGCCTGATCTTTTGCCGTGATATTATTGGCATACCATTCATGTCCGCTTTCGTGGATGATAATGTAATCCCAGTTAAGGCCTACGCCCGTTCCCGAAAGGTCTCTGCCCAGATAACCATTGGTATAGCCATTTCCATAAGCTACGTTACTTTGATGTTCCATGCCCAGATAAGGTGAATCAACCAGTTTGTAAGAATCTTCATAGAATGGATAAGGTCCGAACCAGTATTCAAATGCAGACATCATAGGTTTTACCTGCTGAAACTGTTTTTTTGCTTTTTCAAGGTTGTAATCCAATACCCAGTAATCCAGATCCAGTTTTCCTTTTTCCCCGGTAAATGTATCTTTAAAATTGACGTATTTCCCAATATTCGGGATGATAGAGTAGGCATTAATCGCATTTTTTACCTCCCAGATATAAGCCGTTTTATTGCCTTCTGCTTTTTTACTGATCAGTCTTCCGTTTCCTACGCCTACAAGATCATTCGGCGTAATGATTTTCATAATGATCCCGTTTTCAGGTTCATCGCTCCAGATATCTTTTGTCGGAAGCCAGATAGATGCTCCAATTCCTTCATCGGCAACACTCATCCACGGATTTCCTTTTTCATCCTTAGCGAAAACCCAGCCTCCGTCCCACGGTGCATTTTTTGCAATCACAGGATTTCCGGAATAGGTAACGTCAAGCGTAAATTTTTCTCCTTTTTTGAAGTTCTTTTTGGCGGTAACAAAAATAAAATCACCATCCTGCTTATAGTTGGCAATAGGAAAATTACCTTCCACTTTATCAGCTTTCATCGGCTGTTGCAGGTCGATCTGGAAAACAGGGTTTGCAATATCTTTGGTGATCTCAAAGCTTATTTTATTATATCCTTTAATGCTTTTCTTGGCAAAATCAGGTTCTACGGAAAGATCATATTTTTTGACATCCCAAAAATTTCTGAATTTCGTATCAGAACCTTTCAGAGTATCTTGTTTGGTGAAAACTTTATCCTTTTCAAAGAACTGTCCGAAGACCAGCCCCGAAGCAAATAAAAGTGTATATGTCAGCTTTTTCATTTAAAATCAAATTAAATTCTACCAAAAATAGAAAAATTAATGTCAATAATTTAAATGTAAGCACAAATAATTTTATTCTACGTGCTGAAATAGATGATCCAAAACAAGGCGCTTACATATATCCAGAATAAAGAGAAAATGATATGGATAACGGTTTCAAAAGCTTTTCCCTTCCATAATTCTGAGGAATATCCAAAAAATTGAATAAACAATCGGGTAGTCCAGAAGACCGCTAACCCAAGGGTGATTTTTTTACCCAAACCGGCTTCTGTCAGTTCATGCGGAGAGGTTAGGCAAAGTAAGCCCATAAGAAATACGGTTAAAGCAATGAAAATGGTATGAACTCTCATCATTTCCCGGTTCATCAGGCTTAATGACTGAAGTTCCTTTTCCCAGTTAAAATATTTAGGAAAAATAAGATGTACAAATGCCAAAGCAATGAAAAGGGTTCCGATGATTTGTAAATGCAGTTCCATAGCATGAGATGATTACGGGTTACAAATAAAAATTGACATAAAAGGGGTGAGTTTTACCTCTTTGAAAGATGCAAAACCAGCATGGCTAAAAGCATTTTTCCATACCGCTTTTGAAAAAAAGTGGGTGAAGCCTACAGAAAAAGCCAGAAAATTAGGGAAATCTCGCAGGTGTTCTACCATGATTATTTTTCCTTCGGGTTTGCATAAGCGGTGACATTCTTTCAGGAACTGGATTTTTTCTTCATTTGACCTTATTTCGTGTACCGCAGAAAGCAGGAAAATAAGATCAACTGACTGATCAGGCAAAGGCATTGAATTAGACTGCATCTGTTGGGTGTCAGGATATACAATGCTCACTTTTCGGGCTCTTACTATAGCCGGTTCTGTATGTCGTTTCGCATCATAAAAATCAAATACTTTTAAATCAGACTGCGGAAAATTATCTTTAATAATATAGCTCGTTTCATCAAAACCTGCATTGATATTTAAAATCTTTTTTACTTTAGATTCATCAATTGAACAATCTTTCAGCCATTGAAAATCATAATACCCCGAAAAGTCATAGACATAGGCTGATACGATTAAGGGCATGATCAATCCGTAAAGAAATGCAGCGATAATGACCCAGTATAGAAGATCTGACCATCCAAACAGTTGGTGGCTGACCGTGATTAAAGCTAAAATCCCTATTCCTATGATGTAAAAATGGCGGTTGAAGCTTAAAATATTTAAGACACCCTGAAATGGTCTTCTTGTTGTTTCCATGATTCAATTTTTCCTTTTTTCCAGTAGTATGGAATGTTTTTAATGATAAAAGCATTGGCTAAAACAGGGTTTTCCAGTTTAAGCGTGTCTAAAAATCCGAAATGGTAATCAAGAATTTCTACCGGTGAGGGAGTCCAGTTTTGTCTTACCCCTTCGATGATAAGAACTTTCCGGGTTTCTTCATTGTAGGTAAAAGTAAAAGGCAGTGGTCCTGCAAACCTTCTTGCTTCTTTCCAGTCTGCAAAAGGAGAATGGGGAGGAAGCGATATATTTTCTTCTGTTTTGCTGATGCTGACTTTAAACCCGGACTTCACAGACTGTATTTCTTTTACATTTTCTGTTTCCGTCTGCTGAATGTCTGTTGTGGAGTAATTGTAATGAGTGAATACATTACCCATGAATTCCATTTTCTTTTTATCTGTTTCAGATTTAAGAATATACAGCCCGCGCAGTTTTTTTCCGGTATTGCTCCTATATCTTACAAATACCCGGTAGCCGATCAGGAAGAAATCATTTCCCATGAATTTTGGAAAGCCTTTTGGACGTAAATCTTTTGTCTGAACCATGGCTGCTGCTACAAAAGCCCATTGATCCTGAAAAGTATCGAGTTCCAGACATTCCGGAATAAGATGTTGCAGTTGTTCTTTAGGAACGGCAAAGGTCAGAACAAGAGAACTTTCGAAAAAAGCTTCAACAGCGAACGGATGATTTTTTAAAAAGTCAAACATGATGATTTAGTTTTTTGGGATTCAGATGAAATTCATTAAAATAAATAAGCAGAATAAAGAGGAAGGCAAACAGTGAATTGAATCTACCCCAAAGCAGTAAATCCGGAGCCAATATAAATTCAAGCATGTTCATCGCTCCAATAATGGTGATTTGGGCAAGTGCATTAAATCTGGAATTAATCCCTGTTAATATCCATACCGCCATCACTATTTCTGAACATCCGATCAGAATCGTTAACAGTCTTGAATAATCACCACCTAAAATTCTGGCAACAATTTCTTCATGACGCGGAACAAAGTTCAATACCTTACAGAAAAGGCCATTGATGATCCAGACTGTGGCAATACCGTAATTGATGGTGTTATAGATGCTTTTCATGGGTGAAGAATTGGTCTTATTAATTTCTATTCAAAGATAGAAATATTTTTGAACTTTCAGTAATTATTGAAAATAAAATATAAAAAAACAACCCTTTTGGTGTAAAGAGTTGTTTAGTAATGTTTTATATTTTAATTTAAACTGTATTATTGTACAGTTGGTAGATTTGCAGCGTTTTTCTGAACCTTTTTGTAGGTGTAAGCACACATGATAATACTGAATTCATAAAGAATAAGTAATGGTAAAGCAGCCATGATCATACTTAAAACATCGGCCGGTGTAATAATTGCGGCAACAACCATGATCAGTACAATCGCGTGACGACGGTAAGTCTTCATAAACATAGGCGTCAGAATACCAATACTCGTCAGGAAATAGATCAGAATAGGGAAGAGGAAGATAACCCCCATACCTAGAATAACCTGTAAAAATAGTGTGGTATAGTCGCTTAAGTCATAAAGCGGAATAATAATATCTGAGATCTTGAAAATAACTCCAAAATTAACAGCGAACGGAAGGATTAGGAAATAACCGCATAAAACGCCGGTCATAAACAGAATCCATACAGCATTGATAATAAAGATTGAGTTTTTTCTCTCTTTCGGATGAAGAGCAGGTCCGATAAATCTCCACAGTTCCCATACAATATAAGGAAAAGCTCCTACGATACCTCCGAAAACGGAAACAGCCATCATGACGTTGAACTGCTGGTAAAGTCTCTGTACACGAACGGGAAACTCTTTCGGAAGGTGAATACTGTCTTCCCCCAAAAGCATCCTTGAAAAGTGGTTGACTACCCTGAAAGTTGGAAAATCATTTCTTGTCGGTCCAAAAAAGATGTGGTCCATGATCCAGTTGATATTGAATCCTACGGCAAAAGCTACCACTATAATAGCAATAATTGAGCGGACAAGATGACCTCTTAATTCTCCAATATGCCCCAGGAAGGACATGTCTTTTTTTTCGTCCATATACTACAGTCTATCTAATAATAGTAAACTCGTCAGAGTTAAGCTGTTTAAGTTTGCGAAATTATGAAATAATAATCAGTATTCAGAATTATTGGGAATGATTTTGTGTAAGTTTATAAGGACAATACCTTTATGTTTGATTTTCAGAAAAGAAACAGACGGTATTTTGAGGAATACCGTCTGTTGATTTATTGTTTACAGATGAAGATGACTTTAATTGGAATTAATTAATCCCTTCATCAAGCAGCTTATGCAGATCAATGATCCCGAAATATTTTCCGTTTTCTGTGACGATCAACTGGCCGATATTATTTTCTTTCAGAATTTTCATGGCGTCTTTAGCCAGCGTATCTCTTTCAATGGTTTTAGGATGGGCAGACATGATGTCTCTGGCCTGAACCTTAGCAATATCGTCTCCCTTCATCAGCATTCTTCTTAAATCACCGTCTGTAATCACTCCGATGATCTTTTCATCATGAGTGACCACTGTAATTCCGTGGCTGGATGCACTGATCGAGATAATCACGTCTCTTACCGGCGCATTTTCCTCTACCTGAGGTTTTTGTGGAGATAAAAACTGATCAACCTTTGAAACAAGATTCTTTCCTAAGCTTCCCCCCGGGTGAAATTTAGCAAAATCATTCTCTCTGAAATCATTAAGTTCCATTAAAGCAACGGCCATCGCATCTCCCAGAGCCATCTGAATCGTGGTAGAACTTGTAGGAGCCAGCTTGTTCGGGCAGGCTTCTACATCTACGTGGGTATCCAGGACAATTTCAGAGAATTCTGCAAGTTTGCTCTTCTTATTTCCGGTCATCCCTATCAATGCGGAAGAATAATCTTTCAGAAATGGGACAAGATTCGCTATTTCCGGTGAATTTCCGGAGTTGGAGATGCATAAAACAACATCCTGCTTCTGAATTACCCCCAAATCTCCGTGGATCGCTTCGGAAGCATGAAGAAACTGTGACGGTGTTCCCGTAGAATTTAAAGTGGCTACTATTTTATTGCCTACATGGGCAGATTTCCCGATTCCCACAACGATTAACTTCCCTTTTGCCGAATGAATAATCTCTACTGCTTTGGCAAAATCTTCATCTATCCTGTTCTTTAATTTTTCAAGTTCTGAAATTTCTATCTCTAAAGTGCTCTTCGCAATTGAAATAATGTCGGTTCTTTCCATTTTATAAGTATAAGGTATACAAAAAATCCAATGAAAAACGTTATATTTAAAAAAGAATATTTAATATAAGTTTTATTTTTTATAAATTCGTTCGCTTTTATTTTAAGCAGAATTTTTATAACTTTGGGTTGGATGCAAATTTAGCAATAGAAAATTAGATGAGCGCAAAAAAAGCCAATTTATCAGGCGAATTGAAAAAGTATTTCGGGTTTTCTACATTTAAAGGCCAGCAGGAAGAAATTATAGAAAACCTACTTAGTGGGAAGGATATATTTGTCTTAATGCCAACAGGAGGAGGTAAGTCATTGTGCTACCAACTTCCGGCACTTATTTCAGAAGGCACGGCAATCGTAGTTTCGCCTTTAATAGCGTTAATGAAGAATCAGGTAGATGCGGTAAACGGTCTTTCATCTGATGACGGGGTGGCACACGTTTTAAATTCATCATTAAACAAAACACAGACAAAACAGGTCTTTGATGATATCAAAGGCGGTAAAACCAAGCTTTTATACGTAGCTCCGGAATCATTGATTAAAGATGATTATCTGGATTTTCTGAGAGAAGTGAAGATTTCTTTCGTAGCCATTGATGAAGCACACTGTATTTCTGAATGGGGACACGATTTCAGACCTGAGTACCGGAACCTGAAATCTATCATCGACAGGATTGCCGATGTTCCGGTGATCGCTTTGACAGCCACCGCAACACCAAAAGTTCAGGATGACATCCAGAAAACTTTGGGAATGACGGATGCGCTGGTTTTTAAAGAAAGCTTCAACCGTCCCAATCTATATTATGAGGTACGCCCAAAAGTCAATGTAGATAAGGAAATTGTGAGATTTATCAATCATCACAAAGGAAAATCAGGAATTATATACTGTCTGAGCCGAAGAAAGGTGGAAGAATTTGCCCAGCTGTTGCAGGTCAATGGCATTAATGCGCTTCCTTATCACGCCGGTCTTGATCAGAAAGTAAGAGTTGCCAATCAGGATAAATTCCTGATGGAGGAAGTAGATGTGATCGTGGCAACCATTGCATTCGGGATGGGAATTGACAAACCGGATGTGCGTTTTGTGATCCATTACGATTTTCCAAAATCTCTTGAAAGTTATTACCAGGAAACCGGAAGAGCAGGAAGAGACGGTGGCGAAGGCTATTGTCTTGCATTTTACGATCCTAAAGATATTGAGAAACTTGAAAAATTCCTTGCCCAGAAACCTGTTTCCGAAAGAGAAATCGGGCTTCAGCTTTTAAATGAAGTGGTAGGTTATGCCGAAACTTCAATGAGCCGAAGACAATATATTCTGTATTATTTCGGGGAAAATTTTGATCCGGTAAAAGGAGATGGCGCCGACATGTGTGACAATTCCTCCGATCCTCCAAAATTAAAAGAAGCTACGGCAGATCTGAGAAAAGTGCTGGAACTGATCAGAGATACCCAGGAAAAATTCAAGTCGAAAGATCTGATCTCCGTGATCGTCGGAAAAGAAAATGCCGTTACCAAATCCTATAAACTGGAACAGACTTCTCATTTCGGTTTCGGAAAAGAGGAAAAAGATAATTACTGGAAAACCATTTTAAGACAGGCTACCGTTCAGGGGTATCTGCAGAAAGATATTGAAACGTATGGCGTTTTGAAAATGTCGGATAAAGCAAGAAATTTCCTGGATAATCAGCCTAAAGAACCATTTCTAATAGCTGAAGACCGTGAATTTGACCTTTCCCAGACCAAAGCGGAGAGCGAGCAGGTACAGCTGCAAGCCAGCAGCGGACTCGATCAGAATCTGTTCGGTCAGTTAAAAGACCTGAGAAAAAAAGTAGCCAAGAAATATGGAATTCCGCCTTATACGGTTTTCATGGACCCGAGTCTGGAAGATATGACGGTTCAGTATCCGGTTTCGGTGGATGAGATTGCAAAAATCTATGGAGTAGGAGAAGGAAAAGCCAAAAAATATGGTAAGGAATTCGCAGACTTCATTAAAACCTACGTTGAAGCTAATAATATCGAGCGTACCCAGGATATGGTGCTTAAACAGGTGGCTAATAAATCCAGCCACAAGGTTTTCATCATTCAGAGTACCGATAAAAAGATAGATCTTGAAGATATTGCAAGGGCGAAAAACCTTTCGATGACCGAACTTTTAAAAGAAATGGAAAGCATCGTTTATCAGGGAACAAAGCTGAATATCGATTATTATATTGAAGATAATTTTGATGAAGACATTGTAGACGGCTTCATGGAATTCATGACCGAATCTGAAAGCGACAGCATGAAAGTGCTTCTCGATGAATTTGGAGATGAACTTTCGGATGAAGAGGTAAGAATGCTGAGAATAAAATTCATCAGTGATGTAGCTAATTAAAACAGTGGTTTTTAAAATAACAGAGCTCTTCCACGGAAGGGCTTTTTTTGATTAAATTCAAAATTCAAGGTTAAAAGTTTAGAAAAATCTGTTCAATCTGTACAATCAGCGTGATTTTTTTTCACCATTAAGATCAATGAAGAATATAAGAATAGTTAAGAAAAATCTAAAGTTTTTTTAAGCTAGATCCTTAAAGCGAAGCTCAGCTAAATATTCTTAAAACCTTAAAAAACCTTAATGGTTCATTTTTTTACCTCCCGCAGATTTCGCGGATGACACAGATTTTTTATTTTTTCACCATTAAGATCAATGAAGAAGATAAGAATAGTTAAGAAAAATCTAAAGTTTTTTTAAGCTAGATCCTTAAAGCGAAGCTCAGCTAAATATTCTTAAAACCTTAAAAAACCTTAATGGTTCATTTTTTTACCTCCCGCAGATTTCGCGGATGACAGATTTCGCGGATGATGCAGATTTTTTATTTTTTCACCCTTAAGGTCAATGAAGAGAAAAAGAATAGTTAAGAGAACATTTAAAGATTTTTTAAGCCATACTTTTTTATCATAAAGTTTAAACTGCTGAGAAAAACCAGCCACAACGTGGCGATTTAGCCCAAGATAGGATGCAGTCCTATCAGATTCTCAAACCATTCAGCTCTATACGGCATATACTAATCGTAAAAGTTTTTTTCAAAAATACTTTTATATCGTTTAAGGTTCTAAAAAGCAATACTATTGTTATTTAGGCCGACCAGTCAATCATTATTTGAAACTTACCAAAACTTTTTACTAATTTTACAGAGATGAAAAAGATTTCTGTCATATTTATTCTGCCGGATCTGGAAACCGGTGGTGCAGAAAGGATTGTTACCACCATTGCGAATCACCTGTCCAGAGATCTGTTTGAACCTAAAATCCTGCTGCTCCGCAAACAGGGCGGATATCTTAATTTTCTGAAAAAAGATGTTGAAATCATTGACATCAATACGGAGCGCATCAGACATTCCTTAAAGCCTATTCTGGGTGAAATCTACAGACGGAAACCTGACATCGTGTTTTCAGGTTTTGGTGAAGTGAATGCTTATCTGGCTCTATTTATCAGACTTTTTCCGAGAACAAAATTCATCGCCAGAGAGACCAATGTGGTGACACAGCATGTGACCAGAAAAGAAATTAAATTTTTCTATAATTTTTACAATAACTATCAGAAGATCATCGCACAAAGTGATGATATGATGAATGATCTTGTCGATAATTTCAATATTAAGAAAAAGAAAATTGTCAAGATAAATAACCCTGTAGATTTTGATTTCATAAACGAAAAACTGGCCATTTCCACCAAGCCGGACTGTTTCAAATACAATTACAAAAACGTAGTAGCAATCGGAAATCTGTCTTCGAGAAAAGGCTTCGACAATCTTCTGAAAGTGTTTTCAAGACTTAAAAACGAAAATATCCTGCTTCATATTCTGGGCAACGGTAAAGACAAAGATGTTCTGCTTCAGATGAAGGATTTTCTGGGATTAAAGAATGTCATTTTTCATGGCAAAAAGGACAATCCTTATCAGTATCTGAAATATGCGGATCTTTTTATCCTTTCTTCAAGGTATGAAGGTTTCCCGAATGTGCTTCTGGAAGCAGGAGCGTGCGGAACCTATTCTCTGGCCAATAACTGTCCCGGAGGGATCAATGAGATCATTCAGCATCAGATCAATGGTGAAGTTTCCAATATTGAAGAGTATGAAGATTTTTCACAGAAAATAATGAAGGTTCTTCAGGGGAATTATAACCGGGATGCGATAAAAAATTCAATCAGGTCCAGATTTTCAAAGGATATCATTCTCGATAAATATGAAAAGGTTCTGATGGATATGATGAAGAAATAAGGGCTGGATTTGCTTTATGACTTCATATTTTTCTACATTTGGCCTTCATTAATTTTATTAAAATCAATATTCATCAATGAATAAAATCCCCAAAATTGGATGTGCTTGCGAAAAGCCAACTTCTGATTATACTGAATTCAGAAGTTCAGAATTAGGCATAGACCATACTAACGGAAGATACGCGGAAGTAACGATTCAGCAGTGCAAACTTTGTCAAAGAATATGGGTTCGTTATTTCGTTGAATTCGAGCATTTTTCCAAGTCGGGAAGATGGTACAAAGGCATCGTTACGAAAAAAGACCGCTTACAGATGACCCCTGAAAATACAGTTGACTATTTGGAAAGCCTTGAATGGTATGTGTATGGAGGTTCGTTTTTTGAAAGTGCCGGAATGTTTGGATCCGGAAAAATGAACGTAGATGCGTGATTTCTGTTATAAAGTGAAAATATAAATGAGAATATATGTTCTATTGATTATTTTAGGATGATAATACATTCCATAGAAATAATTGAAATTTTTTAACCATGACTAGCGAATTAAAACAGGAAATATACAATAAGTATAGAAGTTATCTTGCTGAAAATTATAATGAAAAATACATCTATCGACTCATCATTCAGGAGGGGTATGATCAAAAAGATGTAGATGAAGTCATGAAAGATATTCATGCTGAGAAACAAAAAGCCATAAAACAAAAAAATAAATACCGTTCTGTTATAAGCATCGTATTATATATAGCAGGTACTGTGGTTCTCTTGGCAGGAATGGTAATGATTACTTTAGGAGGAATTAGAATTGGAATTCCTTTGATTATTCTTGCTGTCATTATATGGATCAATGCAAACAGATAACACTTGTTTTTTTAAAATTCCAAATTCATCTGTAAACTTGACAAAACTCACTTGGGGGTGTGGCAATTAATCAGTAAATTTGTGATTACTAAGTAAGATAATAACAAACAAATTCATACAATAACATGAGTCAATTCGATGTTACCGTAATCGGTTCTGGTCCTGGAGGTTATGTAGCTGCTATCCGTGCAGCTCAGTTAGGTTTCAAAACAGCAATTATTGAAAAATATTCAACTTTAGGCGGAACTTGTCTTAACGTTGGATGTATCCCGTCAAAAGCACTTTTAGACAGTTCTGAACATTTCGAAAATGCAAAACATAATTTTGCAGGTCACGGAATCATTATCAATGAGCCACAGGCTGATATTGCTAGAATGGTTGCCCGTAAAAACGAGGTGGTAGATCAGACTACTAAAGGAATCCAGTTTTTGATGGACAAAAACAAAATCACTGTTTTTGAAGGTTTGGGAAGCTTCGAATCTGCTACTCAGATCAAAATCACGAAAAACGATGGTTCTTCTGAAACCATTGAATCTAAATATACCATCATTGCAACAGGTTCTAAGCCGTCTTCACTTCCTTTCATCAGCCTTGATAAAGAAAGAGTGATCACTTCTACAGAAGCGTTAAACCTTAAAGAAATTCCTAAGCACCTGGTAGTAATCGGTGGTGGGGTAATTGGTCTTGAGTTAGGTTCTGTATATTTAAGATTGGGAGCTCAGGTAACTGTTGTTGAATTCATGGATAAAATCATCCCTGGAATGGACGGTGCATTGAGTAAAGAATTGACTAAAGTTCTTAAAAAGCAGGGAATGAAGTTCATGCTTTCTACCGCTGTATCTGCCGTGGAAAGAAATGGCGATACTGTAAAAGTTACTGCTAAAGATAAAAAAGGAGAAGAGGTAGTTGTAGAAGGAGATTACTGTTTAGTTTCTGTAGGAAGAAAACCTTATACAGACGGTCTTGGTCTTGAAAAAGCAGGAGTAGAACTTGATGAAAGAGGAAGAGTAAAAACAAATGACCATTTACAGACTAACGTTGCCAACATCTATGCAATCGGTGACGTGATCAAAGGAGCAATGCTTGCTCACAAAGCCAGTGAAGAAGGAACTTTGGTTGCTGAAATCATTGCAGGTCAAAAACCACATATCAACTATAACTTAATCCCTGGTGTTGTATACACTTGGCCTGAAGTTGCCGGAGTAGGTAAAACAGAAGAGCAGTTGAAAGAAGAAGGAGTGGCTATTAAAGTAGGCTCTTTCCCAATGAGAGCGTTAGGTAGAAGCCGTGCAAGTGGTGACGTTGATGGTCTTGTGAAAATCATTGCAGACGAGAAAACAGATGAGATTTTAGGAATGCACATCATTGGAGCAAGAGCAGCAGACCTTATCGCTGAAGGCGTAATTGCAATGGAATTCCGTGCAAGTGCTGAAGATGTGGCAAGAAGTTCTCATGCGCACCCAACATATGCAGAAGCTATTAAAGAAGCTGCATTGGATGCTACAGGTAAGAGACCTATCCATATCTAATTTTTAATTGAAAGATTTAAAAATTTAAATAATAAAACAAATTAAAGAGAAGTAGTATGCTTCTCTTTTTTTTGGCATAAAAATGGAGATCGACAAAGCAAATTTATTTTATGAAGAAATTTTTTATAGGTTTAGCGTTTTTTGCGGCAATATATTCGTTTGCTCAGGAAGCAGGAAAGGCGGGTGAGCTTTTAAAAAATGAAGCTTCCGCAGCAGAAATGCAGGTTTCCGGAAATACAAAGTCAAAAGGGAAGGGTTTTGATCAGTCAAAATATAATCAAACAGATAATTCAAACCATACATCAAAAAATCCAAACTATCAGTGGAATAAAAACTATGGATACGCAGAAGTTTTTCTGAGAATCCCTGAGCAAGGCTTTTTCACGGTTGAAATTGGTGATCAGATGATCTCAAACGGTTCCGGAAAATACCGGTTTTTTGACCTTCAATCCGGTAAAATACCTGTATCGATCTATGAAAATGGATTTTTGTTGTACAGAACAACTTTAATGCTACGGAATAACAACAGAATGGTTTTGGATTTCTTCACCAATGAAGGCCTTTACTTACTGGATCTTTACCCTGTTAAAAGCCAGTCTTACGGTTTCAATGACTGGAATGATGTCTGGAATAATCCTTATGGAAATCATCCGGAAGACGGATATAATTCAGGAAATGTGATGGATAATAATACTTTCCGTCAGTTTTTTGATATGTTGCAGAAAAACGAAAAGTTTGATGATGGTAAACTTGCTTTGATCAATCAGCAGATGCGCAGCTCTCTGTTCACTTCAGCGCAAATCAGAGATCTGGTGAAATATATCAGTTTTGATAACAATAAACTGGCACTGGCTAAATCGATGTACAAAAGATGTGCAGATAAAAACAGGTATTTCTTAGTTTACGATGCGTTTGATTTTGAAAACAGCAAGAGAGAACTCATGGAGTTTGTCGCAAAATCTTAGAATATACAGAGAAGCAGTCATGTTTCTCTTTTTTGTTTAAAATTCAGATTAAGACTAAAAGCAAATTACGGCTTCAGAATTTATCAATAAGTTTATCATGATTGAAGCCAAAGCGTTTTTATCAATCTTCGAAATGAGCATCAGTGAAGCGGCTTATGCAATAGGCATCAGTGATCCTTCTTACTTCGCGAGGTTTTTTAAAAAGCAATCCGGAATGTCTCCCCGTGAATACCGGAAAATGATTGATTTGTCCTCATAATTGTCTCTTTTGACCTATTTTTGAACCCTGAACAATCCCGATATTTGAATAAGAATAAATTTAAAATATCAGCATTATGGAAAACCAGCAACTGGATCTGTACTTAAAGAGAATACAGGCAGAACAACCAGCAGAAAATATAGGGAAATTAGACCTTCTGAAAAAACTTCATCAGCTGCATCCTAAAAATATTACTTTTGAAAATATAGAAACATATACCGGAGAAACACCTTCATTACAGCTGGATGCTGTCTTCAATAAATTGGTTACGCGCCAGAGAGGAGGGTATTGCTATGAGCAGAATTCATTGTTCAAAGATGTTTTGGAGACTTTAGGCTTTACCATGAAAATGCATCTGGCCAGAGTGGTTTGGGGCAGTAAGGACGGAACCGGAACCGCCCGCTCCCATATGATGCTCACCACAGATATAGACGGTGTGAAATACCTTGTCGATGTCGGATTTGGATCTATGACCCTTACTTCCCCGATTATACTGAAGTCAGATATCGAGCAGGAAACACCAAATGGTCTGTTTCGCTTGATAAAAACAGAAGATTTTTACAGATTGGAAGTTTTAAAGGATGAATGGCTGCCTATTTATAAGTTTTCGCTGGAAGAAGTGGAGCGATCAGATCTGGAAATGGCCAATTGGTATATTGCGACCGGTCCGGGTTCAATGTTTAGCCAGTTTTTAATGATCACCAGAGTGGATGAAGAGGCTAGATATGCTCTTTTTAACAGTACATTGAATATCCGATGGAACGACGGGCGAAAAGAAAGTTCAGAGATTACAGAGCTGGATCAGCTGGTTTTTACCATCAAAACCTATTTTAATCTTCATCATCTTTCTGATGAGTTACTGGAAAAAGTATACGGAAAACTGTAGGAAATCAAGACCCATTTCAGTGTAACGCAATAGAAATTGAGACCAAAATTGAAAGAGAAGTTGAGGCTTCTCTTTTTTATTGTATCAGATGATTGGTTTTATTTCCAGCCTTAACAACTCTTTAATCTAAGAAAGCAAAAAGTTATTGAAAACCGAAGATATAATTAAGAGAACTGTTAAAAATGAATAGCCAGTAGTAACTTCCAGTCTCCATCTTCAAGCTTCCTGCTCCATTAATCTTAGTTAAATAAGATATGTAGTTTTAAAATCTTCAATTTTCCGTACCTTTGTGGCTAATTTTATATTCAATGCAACTCGGAAAAACCCAGACTTTAAAAATTTCAGACAAAAACTATTCAGGATGGATCCTTAAGGATGAATCAGGCGAAAAAGCTTTCCTGCCTAAGGTTTTCACCAGCGATGAAAAAGAAATTGATGATGACGTTGAAGTTTTTGTCTATCAGGACGACGGCAAATTAAAGGCAACCACTGAAATTCCTTTAGCGGAAGTAGGTCAGTATGCTGTAATGAGCTGTGTGCAGAGTCTTCCGAGCGGGGCATTTATGGATTGGGGAATCATTAAAGACCTTTTTATCCCTTACAAACAGCAGAAATCCAAAATTATAGAAGGAAAAAGATACCTGGTTTATCTTTATGTAGATGAAGCCCTTGATCTGATCACAGGAACTACAAAATTCAAAAGAAATCCACAGTACCAGGATCTTCCTTTGCAAAAAGGAGAGAAAGTAGATCTGATCATGATGAATGAAAGTGAATTGGGCTGGAATGTGGTGATCAATAAGCAATATATCGGACTTATTTATGCATCTGATGTGTTCAAAAAACTGTATCCTTTATCAGAAGAAGGAGGATATATCAAGGATATCCGTGAAGATGGTAAGATTGATGTGTCTCTACAGCCTGAAGGTTTTGAAAACATAGACGAATTTAAACAGAAAATTCTGGATAAACTGGATGAGAACTACGGACTTCTTTATCTTTCAGACAAGTCTTCTCCGGAGGAAATCAAAGCTGAACTTCAGATGAGTAAAAAGAACTTTAAAAAGGCACTCGGCGGACTTTATAAAGATAAGATCGTCGATATTTCAGATGATAAAATCAAATTAGTGTAAAAATAAAAAAGGGCAGAATCTTCTGCCCTTTTTTTTGCTTTTAGGCAGTATTCCGAAACTTTCCAGCTCTCAAATCTGCCTTTCCACCTCTCCAGTGGTTTTAGCGATTCCAAGGATAATTCAATTAGTAAGTTTCGTATTTATTTTTCATCTTAACCCAAACTCAGGTTAAAACAATTCATATCCAAAACTCTTCAACACAAAAACGCTCCTATTCTCAAACTCTTCCCTCGTTCCTTCATCTGTAACTTCAAGCTTCTACAGCTACTTTTACCTCAATTCCCTCAAACTGAACATCAAAAACATGATGTAAGTCATAACAATTTTGTTTAATTATTTTGTTTAACAATTTTGTCAAAAACAGAATTTGATTTACATTTGCACAAAATTGTTTAACAATAATGTCAAATCAAGCGAAAAAAGACCAAACACAGGAATTGATCAAGGAGACAGCGAAGAATTTATTCTTTGTGAAGGGGAAGTTTGATGCTACTACCCAGGAGATTGCCGATGAAGCCGGAGTGAACAGAACATTGATTAACTATTATTTCCGTTCAAGGGATAATCTGATTCAGATCATTTTTGACGAGGCTCAGAGAGTGGAACAGGAAAAATCTAAGATTATTCAGGATGCAGATCTTCCTTTCAAAGTAAAGATCAGCAAGTTTATAGAAAGCAGTCTTTCTACCAGCCTTCAGTATCCGTATCTGGAAACCTACATTGTTTCACAGATCAATAAGGGAAACTGTCATCAGAGAGAAATAGAAGAAGATGTACTGAATACGCTGTATAAAGACATCGAAAAAGAAATGGAATTGGGAAATATAGAAAAAATGGCGCCGGTTCAGTTTATTCTGAATATGGTTTCGCTGCTCGTATTCCCAAGTGCTGTAAGGCCTTTATTTATGGAGAATCTGATGATCAGTGATCAGGAATATGACCAGATTATTTCCGAAAGAAAAGAGATCATTATCAACATGCTTTTTAAAAATTAAAAAAATGTTAAAGTATTTTAAGAAATGATACGTCCTTTAGAAACAAAAGCCTTGACGAAAAAAATTACATTAAAAAAATAAACGAAGTATACAATTATGAAAAGAAAACGTATAACTGCTAATAAGCTAAAAATTGGGATAGCTGCAGCATTTATGATTTTCGGCTTTTCATCGGTATCTGCCCAGCAGCAGGTTTCTTTACAGGAAGCCATTAAGCAGGCACTGCAGAATAAAGCAGAAGCCAAAAAAGCGGCACTACAGATTAAAAAAGCTGAATATAAGATTGATGAGGCCAGAGCCGGTGCTTTACCGCAGATCACTGCCACAGCCGGTTTAACCTACAATCCTGTTATTCAGGAGTCTTTGCTTGAATTTGGCGGAGAAAGAATCAGAGCACAACTGGGACAGCCCTGGAGCTCAACGGCTTCCGTACAGCTTCAGCAGGCTTTATTTGACCAGAGAGTTTTCACAGGTCTTAAAGCGGCAAAGTCTACCAGAGAATTCTATGTTCTGAATGCTCAGCTGACGAATGAACAGATCATTGAAAATGTGGCAACAGCCTATTATCAGGTATTTGTACAGGTTGAAAATCTGAAAACGGTAGAAGCGAGTTACGCCAATACGGAAAGAGTAAGAAACGTGATTAAAAGTTTAGTGGATAATGGTCTTGCAAAAGCCATCGACTTAGACCGTACCAACGTACAGCTTACCAATATCGGTTCAAACAAGCAACAGCTGATCAATTCCGTTGAACTTTCAAAAAATGCTTTGAAATTTTATATGGGAGTTCCCATCGGAAATGATATTGTACTTGAAGAAAAAACAATCGAGCCAAAACCAGAACTTATTGCAAGTACAGTGAACCTGGATGACCGTACAGAGATCAAAGTTTTAAATAAAAACAGAGAACTTCTTCAGTTTAACAAAAAAGCAACGGAAGCTTACCTTTATCCTACCGTTAGCCTTACAGCCAACTATGGATGGGCTGGTATGGGAAAGAAATTTCCTTTGACCAATGGTCTTAACAACGGAGTTCTTTGGAGCGACTATTCAGCGATAGGGTTGAACATCAATGTTCCTATTTTCACCGGTGGTGCTACAAAAGCTAAAATTCAGCAGGCAGAAATAGATATTCAGGATCTTGATCAGGATATTCAGAACAAGCAGCTGAGTCTGAGTTTGGATTATAAAAATGCAATCACGAATATGGAGAATTCTATCATCAATATTCAGAGCATGAAAGATAACGTTGAGCTTGCAGAAAGAGTACAGAAGAATACACAGTCCAATTACCAATACGGTTTGGCAACACTTACCGAAGTGCTGGATTCTGAAAACGCTTTGACACAGGCAAAACAGAACTATTCAAACGCATTGCTGGATTACAAACAGGCTGAAATTAAACTCATAAAAGCTAAAGGGGAACTGAACACACTACAAAACTTATAATAAACTAAAATGAAAAAAACTTTAATATATATCATCGTAGCAGCGGTCTTAGTCGGTTTAGCGGCTTACAAGATTGCAGATAATAAAGAGAAACAGACCAAAGAAGTAAAGGAAGTTGCTAAACAGGTTGACAAAATCAACGTGAATGTAGTAACTGCTTCAAGAGAAAATATCAATACAGACTACTCAGCTAACGGAACCTTCATTCCAAAACAGGAAATGAACCAGTCTTCTGAAATTGCAGGACGTATCGTAAGCGTTCTGGTAAAAGAAGGATCAAGAGTTTCTGCAGGTCAGACTTTAGCGGTGATCAAAAAAGACGCTATCGAAGTTGACGTTTCTCAGGCTCAGAATAATTTACAGAATGCGATTATTGACAATCAGCGTTACGAAAGCGCCTTCAAAACTGGAGGAGTTACGAAACAGCAGGTTGACAACTCAAGACTGCAGCTGAAAAATGCACAGGCAGCTGTAAGAGCTCAGGGCGTAAGAGTGAACGACACCAGCATCCGTGCGGGAATCAGCGGTACGATCAATAAGAAAATGGTAGAGCCGGGAACTGTAGTTTCTGTAGGAACTTCTATGTTTGAAATTGTAAATATCAACAGCCTTAAACTATCTGTACTGGTAGACGAAAGCCAGGTGGGAAGAATTGCATTAGGTCAGGAGGTTCCGATCAATGTTAATGTTTTACCCGAAGATTCATTCAGCGGTAGAATTACATTTATTGCTCCTAAAAGTGATGCTTCTTTAAATTTCCCAGTTGAAATTGAAGTTCAGAACAGAGGAAACTTAAAAGCAGGTATGTACGCAACGGCTTTATTTAAAACCAATCACGGTGCTGAAACTCAGAATATGCTGACCATTCCGGCAGAAGCTTTTGTGAACGGAGTAAGTTCAGGGCAGCTATTTATCGTAAGCAATGGAACGGCTAAACTGATCAAAGTACAAACCGGAAAAGTATACGGTGACAAAGTTCAGATCTTAAGCGGACTGAATGGCGGAGAACAGGTAATCACCAGCGGACAGATCAACCTTGATAACGGTTCGAAAATCAACATCGTAAAGTAAGATAAGATGAAGTTAGCAGAAATATCCATTAAAAGGCCGTCCCTGGTTATCGTATTATTTACGATACTTACGCTGGGTGGTTTATTAAGTTACTCCATGATGGGGTACGAGTTGATTCCAAAGTTTGAAACCAATATGGTAACCATTTCTACGGTATATCCGGGAGCTTCGCCTGCTGAGGTGGAAACTTCGGTAACCCGAAAGATTGAAGATGCCGTGGGTTCCCTGGAAAACGTAAAGAAAGTAGAATCTTCATCATACGAAAGTTTATCGGTAATCATGGTTCAGTTGAATACCGGTGCCGATGTAAACTATGCTTTGAATGACGCACAGAGAAAGGTAAATGCTATTCTGGCAGACCTTCCGGACGATGCAGATCCTCCTTCTCTGCAAAAGTTCTCATTGGATGATCTTCCGATCATGACTTTGAGTATTTCCAGTAACAAGCTGAATAATAAAGATCTTTATGACCTTTTAGATAAAAAAATAGAACCTATTTTCTCCCGTGTAAACGGTGTAGCTCAGGTTGACCTTGTAGGTGGACAGGAGAGAGAGATTCAGGTGAATTTAGATGAAAAGAAAATGCAGGGGTATGGTATTGCTATCGCAGATGTACAGCAGGCCATTCTTTCCTCCAACCTGGATTTCCCGACGGGAGCT
This sequence comes from Chryseobacterium sp. JM1, assembly GCF_000737715.1. Classification (GTDB taxonomy): domain Bacteria; phylum Bacteroidota; class Bacteroidia; order Flavobacteriales; family Weeksellaceae; genus Chryseobacterium. Next base: position 450,900 of record NZ_JPRN01000003.1, read on the forward strand.
TTGAAGACAAGAACTTCAAGATCTACGATCAGACTTTCCGGTAAGTATAAAAGTGTAGATGAGATGAATAGTCTTGTGGTTTCCAATAAAGATGGAGCTCAGGTTCGTTTGTCTGATATTGCAACCGTTTTCGATACACAGAAAGATGTGGAGAAAGTGGCAAGATACAACCAGAATTCAACGATTTTACTTCAGGTTAAAAAACAATCTGATGCCAATGCGGTTTCCGTTTCAGAAGCCATTCAGAAAACAATTGAGAATGTTCAGAAGGATTATAAAACGCAGGCGATTAAAATCAATACCGTAGATGACTCAACAGACTTTACACTTGAAGCTGCAGATCACGTAATTTTCGATTTATTCTTAGCGATTATCCTGGTAGCAGTAGTAATGCTGTTGTTCCTTCATAACATCAGAAACGCATTTATTGTAATGGTTTCTATTCCGATGTCATTGATCGCAACGGTAATTGGAATGTATCTGATGGGGTATACCTTGAACCTGATGAGTTTACTTGGACTTTCATTGGTTGTGGGTATTCTTGTGGATGACGCGATTGTAGTACTGGAGAACGTTTACCGTCACATGGAGATGGGGAAAAGCAGAATCCGGGCAGCTTATGATGGTGCTTCGGAAATTGGATTTACGGTAACCGCTATTACGCTTGTAATCGTGGTGGTATTCTTACCGATCGCGATGAGTTCAGGATTGGTTGCTGATATCCTTGCGCAGTTCTGTGTCACGGTAGTTATTGCGACATTATTCTCGTTATTAGCATCATTTACCATTATTCCTTGGTTGTCATCAAGATATGGTAAACTGGTACATTTGACCGGTAAAAATCCATTTGAGAAATTTATCCTTTGGTTTGAAAAGCAATTGGAAAAATTCACACACTGGATCACAGGAATTCTGGAATGGGCATTGAAATCTACCTTAAGAAGAGTGATGACCGTAATCGTAACGTTTATTATTTTGATTTCTTCATTCATGTTGGTAGCTTTCGGATTTATCGGTGGTGAATTCTTCCCTAAAATGGACAGAGGCCAGTTCCTTGTTCAGATGGAATTACCAAAAGATGCTTCCGTAGAAAAAACCAATCAGATTACTTTAGCGGTTGAAAGATATCTTAGAAATGATAAAGATGTAGTGGATATGATCACGACAGTTGGTCAGCAGTCATCAGGTTTTGGTGGGGCACAGGCTACATTGTATCAGTCAGAAATTCAGGTGATTTTGGTAGATAAATCTGAGCGTAACGAAAGCACAGATATCAAGTCTGCAAAAATCAAGAGAGCTTTAGAAGAAAAATTCACAGGTGTTGAATTCAAAACGGCACCAATCGGATTAATGGGAGCAGATAATGCACCGATTGAAATGGTAGTAACAGCTCAGGATAACGAAACTGCGAATAAAGAAGCGAACAGAATTCTTGAATTGCTTAAAAAAGTTCCAGGTTCTGTAGATGCAGAATTATCTACGGACTCTGGAAGTCCTGAAGTACAGGTGAATATCGACAGAGATAAAATGGCATCTTTAGGCTTAAATCTTTCCAGTGTAGGAAAAACGATGCAGACTGCATTCAGTGGAAATACAGACGGAAAATTCAGAGCCGGAGAATATGAATATGATATCAACATCCGTTTTGGTGATGCCAACAGACAGTCCATTGATGATGTAAGAAACCTGATGTTTACAAACCCTCAGGGTGAACAGATCAGACTGAGCCAGTTTGCTGATGTAAAAATGGGGTCAGGACCGAGTTTGCTTGAACGTAGAGATAAAGCACCTTCTGTAAAAGTAAAATCTAAAGTGGTAGGTCGTCCTGTAGGAGACGTTGCCAACGAATGGGCCGCTCAGTTTATGGATAACGAAAAGACCAAACCGGCAGGAGTAAGCTATATCTGGAGTGGTGATATGGAAAACCAGACGGAAGGTTTCGGTACGTTAGGAATTGCCTTGATGGCAGCTATCGTATTGGTTTACCTGGTAATGGTTTCACTGTATGACTCATTCGTATATCCGTTCGTGGTATTGTTCTCTATTCCTCTGGCATTGATCGGGGTAATGGTTATTCTTGCCATCACCGGAAACTCATTAAACATCTTTACGATGCTGGGGATGATCATGTTGATTGGTTTGGTAGCGAAGAACGCGATTATGATTGTCGACTTTGCGAATATGAGAAAAGCAGCCGGGGCGAATACCCATGATGCTTTGATTCAGGCAAACCACGCCCGTCTTCGTCCGATCCTGATGACAACGATTGCGATGATTTTCGGTATGATCCCGATTGCAATTGCAAAAGGCGCAGGAGCAGAGATGAACAACGGATTGGCTTGGGTAATTATCGGTGGTTTGACATCATCATTATTCCTGACACTGATCATTGTACCGGTAGTATACTCATTATTTGATTCAATTCTAAGAAGAATGGGCAAAGGTGAAAAAGTAGACTACGAAGCTGAAATGAAAGCTGAATACGTACATAAAGAACTAAGTGAAGACGGATACACTCCGAAACACGTAGAATAATATTACAACCTTAATTAACCTAAAAGCGCATCAGAAATCTGATGCGCTTTTTTATTTTCGAAGTATTTTCATCTATTTTTTAACGCAAATCTAATATTATAAGAAGTATAAAGAGAGAATTAATCTAATTGATTCTGATGTAGACAAATTGCTTGAAATTTCACGCAGATTAAACAGATAACGCAGATTTTTAGGTTTACTAATCTGCTATATCAGAATCATCTGCGAGAGCGAAAAAATAATATTTATGCACAAAAAAAGCTTCCAGAATCAACTGAAAGCCTTTATTTATCTTATATGTGGAGAATTAATCTACCATCGCCTCACCGGCTTTTCTGTAGACGAAACTTCCGTAAATGTGTCTTCTTGCAAAACGGCTTGGCGAATCAGCATTCACCATTTTGATATACGTGTTTTTTGGAACCCCAATATATTCGTACATATTTCCGTTCAGGTGCTGAACTTTCAAAACTGCCTTTTCAAGATAAAAATCCTGAATATTAGATTTTGTAATCGTTTCCGTGTATTCCTCTTTATATTTTTCCTGTGTTTCCTGATTGATGCTTACCAGGAAATGGTATGCTTCAATCACAGCTTTACTTTTTTCTTCTGCTTCCAGTTTCCCGGCTTCGTCGTCAATAAATTTATCAGGATGCGAATCTTTCATCGTATTTCTGTAAATTGTCTTTAATTCCTTTAAAGTAACGGTCTTATCAACATTAAGAAGCTTTCTGTATTCGCCTAATTTTTTCATAACTGTAAATCCTTATTTCGGGGTGCAAAATTAAGTAATTAAATTCAAAAAATCATAACTTATTCATTATTAATTTATTTGACACTTAAAAAACAGGTAATTATCAAATGTTTTTTCGTTTTTAAGAGGATAAATCGTTGGTAGCTAAAGATAATAGACCCAAGAATGTATAAGAGTTTTGATGTAATTTTATTTCTTTCAGGTAAATTTTGGCTAAAGCCGGATCAATAATTTCTTTCATGATAATGGGCTAAAGCCCATTTCTATTGAATTGGGAGAACCTTATTTATTCTTTCCGTCCGCTTAGTCAATCAATTTGAAAAATTGATTCCTCTTTGTTTTACTTAAATCAACAGAATGAATCTTGAACCTTTGCGTCTAAAAATCTCATTCAGATTGAACCGATCCAACTGGTTTTCAGAAACTATTAGAAATTCAATAGGGGCGGGCTTTAGCCTGCCCGATCGTTATGATTCAAACAAAAAACGGCTTTAGCCAAAACATAAAAAAACAGGAAAATATCCTGTTTAATTAAATTTGAAAAACTTCTACCACGCAATTTCCAATCCATCACCGAAAAACTTTCCGGATGGACCATCTTGATCAATCGTTGCGTATTTTATAATGGCTTTCGTTCCCTGTTCTACGGTCTGATATCCTGTATATCCGTTAAGATCCGTTGCCGTAAATCCTGGATTCACACTGTTGATTTTGAAATGGGTATCTTTCAGTTCATAGGCAAGCATTACAGTAAAAGTATTGACAGCTGTTTTCGAACTGCAATAGGCCGTAAGTTTTACGTCATAAAATTCATAATCAGGATTACTGTGATTGGTTAGAGATCCAAGGTCGCTCGAAACATTGACGATTCTGGGCTCATCAGATTTTTTCATCAGATCCAGGAAATGCTGTGTCACCTGAATAACACCAAAGAAGTTGGTTTCATAAACAGTACGCAGATTGTCCAATGAGATACTGGAAGCATTTTGAGGCATTTCTCCCGTAATTCCTGCATTATTGATAAGGACATCAAGTTTTGAAATTTTTGCTCCGAGTTCTTCTCTGGCGTGCTGAACGGAGAGTAAATTGGTTACATCAATCTCCAGCAGGTCAATATCATTAAACCCTGTCTTTTTAAGCTCTTCGACAGCTTTTAAACCTCTCTCGTGATCTCTGCTGCCGATGAAAACAAAATATCCAAGCTGTAAAAGCTGTCTCGCCGTTTCAAAACCTATTCCTTTATTGGCCCCTGTAATTAAAGCCGTTTTCTTTGTTGTCATAATTTCTGTTGTTAAATGATAGAGCAAAAATAGAAAGTGTATGACAGGGAAAATGGTGACCTTTTCTGTTTAAATGGTAACCTTTTCTGTTTTTTTAACCTGAGTGGTTTTCATTTCTGAATTCTTTGGGCGTTTTGCCTGTAAATCGTTTGAAAAATTTCGTGAAATTGGATGGGTCATAATCTAAAATTCTTGCAATTTCACTAATGGGTTTGTTGGTGTTCACAATCAGATCCTTAGAAATAATAACCAGTTTTTCTTCATATACGGCGCAGGGCGACTTTCCCAGAACATCTTTAATCGTATCACTTAAATGATTGGGGTTGATAAACAGCAGGTCTGCAAACTCATTGATTTCATAAGCGGTTTCAACCTGCCCTGACACAAGTTCGTCTAAATGTTTATCCAGTTCAGAAACAAACTGACTGGCTATTTCTGACTGTCTTAAAGAAATACTTTTGTCCTGCTTTTTCATTAAAATCGTGAAAAAATAATATTCAAAATTATTGAATTAAATTGATTCTATAACTTAAATAACTGGGTTTGTCTTCCTATTCTGAAATTTGAAGTTTACAATTATTAAACTGGCATTTGGCAGAAATTCAATAAGAGTGGGCTCTAGCCCGTTCACTCACCATTGTTCCATTAAAAAGGCTTTAGCCAAAACATAAAAAGCAGGAGTCAAAACTCCTGCTTATAAATTGTAATAATCAATTCTTTAGCTTTCCTGCAACACATAAGCTGCAGCAGCTTCTCTTGATGCTTCTACCATCGCAATCAATGCTTTTTCTGTTTCATCCCAATGACGGGTTTTCAAGCCACAATCCGGATTAACCCAAAGCTGCTGAGCCGGAATAACGGCTTGGGCTTTTCTCAATAAATGGATCATTTCTTCTTTTGAAGGGACTCTCGGTGAGTGAATGTCATAAACTCCCGGGCCAATCTCATTCGGATATTTGAAATCTGCAAAGGCCTGAAGCAATTCCATCTGGCTTCTGGAGCATTCTATGGTAATCACATCGGCATCCATATCGGCAATATTCTGAATGATATCATTGAATTCGGAGTAGCACATATGGGTATGAATCTGCGTTGTATCTTCAACACCCGAAGCTGAAATTCTGAAAGCTTCTACCGCCCATTCCAGATACTGCTGCCATTCAGATCTTCTAAGTGGAAGTCCTTCTCTGATAGCGGGTTCATCAATCTGAATAATTCTGATACCTGCTTTTTCCAAGTCGTTAACCTCATCACGGATGGCTAATGCAATCTGTTTGCAGGTTACGGATCTTGGCTGATCATCACGGACAAAAGACCATTGCAGGATCGTTACCGGACCGGTAAGCATTCCTTTTACCCATTTTTGAGTAAGTGATTGAGCGTATTGAGACCAGTAAACCGTCATAGGATGTGGTCGGTGAACATCTCCATAAATTACCGGAGGTTTTACACAGCGGCTTCCGTAGCTCTGAACCCATCCGTTTTGAGTAAAGGCGAATCCGGCAAGCTGTTCGCCAAAATATTCCACCATATCATTTCGCTCAAATTCACCATGAACCAATACATCGATGCCGATTTCTTCCTGCCAGCGGATGGTTCTTTCCGTTTCTTTTTTAAGCAGGTCATCATATTGTTCGGCAGTCAGTTCGCCTTTTTTGAATTTCGATCTCCAGGCTCTTACTTCCTTAGTTTGAGGAAAAGAACCGATAGTCGTTGTCGGGAATAGAGGAAGCTGAAGAACATTCTGCTGATTCTCTTTTCTTATGCTGAAAGGATTTTTTCTCTGTGCATCATTTTCAGTAGTAATATCAACACGGTCTTTGACGGCCTGATTGTGGATCAGGGATGAAATTTTGCGGTTGTCAATCGCTTTTTTATTTTCTGCAAACTGTTGCAAGGCTTGGTAATCTGCTTTTCCGGCAGCCAGTTTTTTTAAAGCGACCACTTCATGAACCTTTTGTTTGGCGAAAGCCATCCACTGTTTGATCTCAGGAGATAATGTGTTTTCATTGGTTTCCAGATCAAGGTCGAAAGGAGAGTGGAGCAGGGAGCATGACGGAGCGATGAAAACCCTGTCGGATCCAATGGCATTGACCGCTTTCTCAATGAATCCCAATGACCTTTCAAAATCATTCTTCCAGATATTTCTTCCGTCTACCACTCCTAAGGATAAACTCAGTGTCTGTGGAATAGCATTTAAAACATCATCCAACTGCTCAGGAGAACGAACCAAATCAATGTGTAATACATCAACCGGAAGCGAAGAGGCCAATGTAAGATTATCTTTTAAACCTTCAAAATAAGTAGCAACGATAAATTTCAGATCTGGAAACTGATTTCTGATTTCGCTGTAAACCGATTGATAGATTTCTTTTGCTTTTTCAGTAAGGTCCAGTCCTAAAAACGGTTCGTCAAACTGTATCCATTGAGCACCGTGGTTCTCAAGTTCTTTTAAAATTTCAATATATACCGGAAGAAGATTATGGATTAAATCTAGCTTATCAAACCCTTCTTCTTTCTCTTTTCCCAGGAGAAGATAAGTAAGTGGCCCGATGATGACAGGTTTTGCATTCACTCCGGCTTGTTTTGCACTGATAAATTCAGTAATAATCTTTTGGGAAAACAATCTGAACGGCTGGTTTTTTTGGAATTCCGGAACAATGTAATGGTAATTGGTATCGAACCATTTCGTCATTTCCATCGCAGTGATATCAAGGTCATCTTTCTGATACCCTCTTGCCATGGCAAAATACAGATCAAGTTCTGAGGCAGATTTTCTGGCAGCAACTTCCTGATAACGCTCAGGAATGGCACCGACAGTCAGCGTCATATCCAAAACCTGGTCATAAAAAGAAAAATCGTTACAGGGAATAAGATCGATTCCTGCTTCCTGCTGAAGTTTCCAGTTTTGCAGGCTGATGTTTTTTCCGGTTTCCCGAAGTTCATTCAATGATGTTTTGCCTGACCAATATTGCTCGCAGGCTTTTTTGAGTTCTCTGTGGCGGCCAATACGCGGGCTGCCAAGTAGGTGCGTTTGCATGTTCTTACACTTTTAAATTAAACAATAATGATGGTAAAAGCTCTTTTAGAATGCTTCGCAATGCTGCCGGGAAAGAATGTTGAGGATAAAGAGATACAATAAGGACGTAATTTTCCTGCTAACAGGAACGTTCAAAAAAAGTATCATCTGTATGACCCAAAGCTTCAGACCGCGAAAGCATTGTCAATTCAGACTAGGCAGGTCTCCTGACTTGTAACGGTTTTCATCATCCTTCCCGCTTTAGCAGTGGATATTCATGGATAAAAACCTTTGGTGTGTTACTTACAGTTGCGCGACAGCTCGTGATTTTCACACGATTCCCTATTAATCTACGTTATGTAAAACCTCTTCTGTTTGATGAAGGATGTTAAAGAACAAAATCTGGGCTAAAGGTATTGATTAAAGTGAATTGATTGGTTGAATTGAATAAAATAAGAATATAATTTGGTTTGAAATTAATTTAAAAGCGAATTATTCTGTAAATTTGAAAAACATAATCCCAAAAAGAATATTATTCTGTGGAAAGACTTGACGAAAAGGATCTTCAGTTGCTTAGAATCCTGCAAAAGAATGCTAAACTGACGGTAAAGGAACTTGCTAAAGAAATTAATCTGTCACCTTCACCTGTTTTCGAACGGATGAAAAGGCTGGAGCAGGCCGGATATATTAAACATTATGCAGCTGTTTTAGAAGCTGAAAAACTGAATAGGGGATTTACCGTTTTTTGTCAGGTCAAACTTAAGATGCATGACCGTTCCGTAGGCAACCAGTTTGTGGAAGACATTTTACAGATCGATGAAGTTGCTGAATGTTATAATATTTCCGGAGATTTTGATTTTCTCCTCAAAGTTCAGGTAAGAGATATGAAGCATTATCAGGATTTTGTATTCAATAAATTAGGTTCATTGGATACTATTGGTAGTGCGCACAGTACTTTTGTCATGGCTGAAGTGAAAAATATTCATGGGGTAAGTATTTAAAAATAAAAACAGCACCCGAAAACGAATGCTGTTGTAATTTCTGAATCTCTAAATCATTAAATTTTTAAATGATTCAATCTTTAAATACATTTACGGCTGATCACAGTCCTGCTTCAGTTTCACAAAGATCTTGTCAAATTTCTTATACAATATTCCATCATCATCCGGTTCAGCTCTGAAACTGGCGTTCGCACAGTTGTGAAAACCCATTCCCATCAGGTCGATGAGTGCATAATCATCTTTTCGGAGATCATTAAGCTGATCATTAAACCGAGTCATCACCGACTGCGGATCTGAATTATTTTTACTTTTTGCTACTGCAAATTTTTCCCATACGGCATACATTTTCTCTCTATCCGGAGAAGAAACAGCATCAATATACTCTTTGCAGGTATTGTAAAACTGACTGTTTTTGAGTGATGCAGGATTAGAATAGGCATTAAGCTCTTCTTTTTTGAGCTGATATTCTCCTTCAAATGCCTTAATGGTTTTCTGGTGAAGTTTTTTCCATTCCGGAAGATTGATTACTTTAAGATTGTACAGTTCTGCTTTTTTTTGCTGATATTGTTTATCCAGTTGCTGCAGATAGGTGTTTTTATTTTTCCTGATATCTTCAAGATCTGAAAGCTTAAACACCGTATGATTATCAAAAGCTCCTCCGTTGAGGGTGTACAGAAGTTTAAAAACGCCGTCTATTTCCTCCTTTTTATATTTTCCCGGATGGTAATATCCCTTGTTATCGCAGTTGAAAGTCTGGTAAGCATAAAGAGCCAGATTATTGGTCTTACCAGTCGTTTTCTGTCCAAAGGCTGCTACAGAAAGGGTTATTGAAAGTGTAAGTATTAACTTTTTCATATAATTTCTTGTGTGATGTTCTTCCGGAAATATTTTCTGAATGTGGCTGTAAAATTAATATTTTGAATTTTTAAACACAAATGACACGAATATTTTTCACTGATGACACCAATGTTGTAGGTATGCTTGTGAAAATTTGTGTTTTTAATTTGTGCTATTTGTGGTTTATGATGCATTTAACCAGAAGTATCTATGTTTTTATTTTCAGACATTTTTGAAAATTACGTAGTCCTATTTATATAATTTTAATGACCTGTAATCATACACATATTTCACATCATTATTTTTGATCGTAATATCATCGCTTCCCGGTTTCAAAACTAATGAATCTGAATCAAAACTAAAAGTGATTCCATTTCCTGACTCTTTAACTCGTAAGATATCCGTAAGTTTTTTTTCCTCATTATTGGGTTCAATGTCCAGATTTCCGAGATATTTGATCTTTCCTTTTTCTAATAAATAAGCATCACCACCGAAAAAATATTCATATGCCTGCTGGCAGACGATAATGATAGTTCCGTTCTGACTGTTCTTATAAAAATAAGGTTCATAAAGATAAGCATCTCCGGAACCTTGAGATTGGTAAATGATTTCGTTTTTATGATTCAGCAGTAAAAGTCTCTTTCCAAAATCTTCTTCAGTGTCGGGTAGGGTAATCTTGCCGTCAGTAAATTGGAAATTTCCTGCTACAACCCTGTTTCCTTCCACAGAAAAAGCCTGCTCAATATCAAATCCTTTGATTTTTAAATCAGAAATTTTGTCAGGCTTAAATTCAGTGTATGGAGCGTCTTTCATAACTTCAGCTTTAATTGGAGCTACAGTTTCCTTTTTTAACATTGTTTTATTTTCCTGTTTAGGCTCTTCTTTACAGGAGGCGAGAATGAGTAAAGCTAACGCTGGGAAAAGTTTTTTCATCTTGTTTTCTATACAATGTTTTTAATACGCAGATATTGAATAAGCATAATGGTTTTTGCATCCATGATCTCTCCGTTGTCTATCATCGAAAGAGTATCTTCAAATGAAAGTTCCAGAACTTCAATGTGTTCACCTTCTTCTTCAAGTCCGCCCCCGTCTGCAATTTTCATCTCAGAAGAATATTCTGCAATGAAAAAATGAAGGATCTCCGTTACAGAGCCCGGCGACATATACGCTTCGAATACTTTCTCCACTTTTGAGATTTTATATCCGGTTTCTTCTTCTGTTTCTCTTTTAATACATTCCTCCGGATTATCATTGTCCAGCAGACCGGCGCAGGCTTCGATAAGCATTCCTGTGGCATTTCCGTTGATAAACGTAGGCAGTCTGAACTGTCTGGTTAAAATCACAGTACCCGAAGTTTTGTTATAAAGCAGGATCACTGCTCCGTTTCCTCTGTCATACGCTTCTCTGCTTTGGGTTTCTGTAGTTCCGTCTTTTTTGGCGATGGTGTAGGTGACTTTGTTTAAAGTGTACCAGTTGTCAGAAAGGATTTCTGTCTTAATAATGTTGATCTTAGGATTCTGCATTGTAGCTGTCTTCTTTTGTTAGATTGATTGGTGTCCTGATGGAATTTATATAAGTGCTAAATTAATATTTCTTTTTCAACAGAGCTTTAAAATACCCTTAAAATAAGGCGATCGGGACGACAATTTTTACTTATGCATCATTACATTATTTACCTTTCAAATGTTTCTTTAAATAAACGGAGGTCGCAGAATTCTTTTCAGACAGCAAATTTTCCACAGTTCCTTCGAATACAATCTTACCACCGAGTTTTCCTGCTCCCGGACCGATATCAATAATCCAGTCGGCCTGAGCAATGATATCCAGATTATGTTCAATAACGATGAGGGTATTTCCCTTATTAACCAGTTCCTCAAGGAAAGATAAGAGCTTTTCATTATCAATAGGATGGAGTCCTGTGCTGGGTTCATCCAAAATAATGATTTGATCGGTATAATTCAGTTCTTTGGTCAGCTTTAAACGCTGTCTTTCACCACCTGAAAAACTGTCCAGCCTTTGTCCGAGCGTCAGATAGTCCAATCCTAATTTAATCAGCAGACTGAGCTCATGTTCAAACCCGGATTTCGGGAAAAAGTGAAGAGCTTCCAAAACGGTCATATTCATAATGTCAGCTATATTTTTTTCTTGGTACTGATACTGTAAAACTTCAGGCCTGTATCCTGATCCGTGGCAAACCTCACAAGGCTGTTCAATATCATCCATAAAAGCAAGGTCTATTTTTTCAGCCCCTAATCCTCTGCAATTCGGACATGCGCCTTCTCCGTTTCTGCTGAAAAGTTTTTCAGAAACATGGTTGGCATTTGAAAAAAGCTTTCTTACGGTATTTGACAGATTCAGATAGGTTAAAAGATTTGAGCGGCTGCTCGCTGTGAAAACGGACTGATCTACTACAGTTACCTGAGGGTAGAACGATGGTAAAACTTTATTGATGAGTGTGCTTTTTCCTGAACCCGCTACACCCGTTACTACGGTCATGATTCCGGTAGGTATTTTGACACTGACATTTTTTAAATTGTGAAGATGGCCATTTTTTATTTCAAGAAAACCTTTTGTCGCTCTGGGATTTGTATTGTAAACCCTTTCTCTGCTGAAATAGCTGGCTGTTTTGCCTTTCGCATTTTTTAAATTTTTGAAGGTTCCCTGATACATGATTTCACCTCCGTTTTTTCCTGAACCGGGACCCATATCAATAATCAGATCAGCTATTTTGATCAGATCTGGATCATGCTCCACAATCAGGACCGTATTTCCTTTGTCCCGTATTTTTTTGATAATATCTACAATATGATCTATATCTTTCGGATGAAGACCAATACTGGGTTCATCGAAAATATACAAGAGGTCTACAAGACTATTTCCCAACTGTTTGACCATTTTTATCCGTTGGGATTCCCCGCCTGAAAGTGTGTCTGTTTGTCGGTCCAGACTCAGATACTGTAAGCCTACATCCAGGAGGTTTTGAAGTTTCTTTTCAAGTTCCTGTATGACGGAAGCATATTTTTCAGCGGGTATTTTCTGGATAAAACTGAGTAAATCATCGATGGATAAAGCTGTACAGTCTGCAATATTTTTACCGTTTATTGTACAGTTCAGTACCTTTGAATTGAGACGCTGTCCTTTGCAAACAGGGCATTCTTTAGTAATGATGACTTTCTTTAAAGTATCTTTTCTGGTGACATTTTCTTGTGAATCCTTTTTTAGAAATGAGTTTTCTATTCTTGGAATGACGCCTTTATATTTTACGGTCTTTCCCCATTCTTTATTTGGATTTTTAGGAGTGTGCTCTTCTGCATTTAATAATAGTTCCCATTCATCTTTTGTAAAATCTCTAAGTTTTTTATCATTATCAAAATAGCCTGAATGAATATAGCGGGTCAGCCTCCAGCCACCGGGCTGAAATGTCGGAAACTGTATGGCGCCTTCGTTCAGCGATTTGTTTTTGTCAAAAAGAGTGTCAACGTTTACCGTCTGTACATAGCCCAATCCTTCGCACTCACGGCACATCCCCTGGGGATTGTTAAATGAGAATACGTTGGAGTAGCCGACAAATGGCTTTCCGATTCTCGAGAAAAGCAATCGAAGGGAAGCATAAATATCCGTGGCAGTTCCTACGGTAGAGCGTGCGTTTCCGCCCAATCTTTTCTGATTGATAATAAACGGCACATTCAGGTTCTCGATTTTATCTACATTGGGAACCCCGAAATGCTGCAGACGGTTTCTTACAAAGCTGTTTTGCGTTTCGTTGATCTGGCGTTGCGCTTCGGCTCCAATGGTTTCAAATACCAAAGATGACTTCCCTGATCCGGAGACTCCCGTGAAGACTGTTATTTTGTTCTTTGGAATACGTAATGAAATATTTTTCAAATTATTCTGTCGGGCGTGGGTAATAATAATCTCTTTCATAATATTTTCATTAACTTTGTTAATAGTTAACTAAGTTAAGTATTTTTCATGAAACAACAGAATGATGATTTTTTTGATGTCTTTACAGATTTGCAGTGTTTTATACTGGCGAATATGAATAAAGGAAATATCAGTGGGGTAACGGCAACCCATTACAATATAATAGAGTACGTATACCGAAAAGAAGAGGCGACTGGAAAGCAGATTTCCAAAGCATTTAATGTGAGCCAGGCTGCCGTGTCAAAACAGATCAGATTTTTAATGGATAATGATCTCATCAAACAGAAACAAAGCAGTTCCGACAGAAGAATATTTAATCTTTCTGCCACCGAAAAAGGCCAATTTTTGATTAACAACTCTGAGGATTTCCGAAAAACGGTCACTGATCAGGTCTCAGCTGTCCTGGATAATCATGAATTACAGACACTCACAGTCCTGCTGGACAAGGTTTTGAAAAATATTAAAATATAAAAACACACAGAAATCCGGATATGTTCCTAACTATTTTGTTGCTCACTGATCTTTTTTCAACAAATCCTCCAAAGCCCCTTTCAGATCCGGAAATTTAAACTGAAATCCCGTATCCCGCATCTTTTGTGAAGAAGCCCTCGAACCTTCCAGTAAAGCATCTGCCAGCTCTCCAAATATCAATTTTAAAACGAAAGCAGGTACATTCGGCATAAACAGTGGCTTGTTCAGGACCTCAGCGATCATTTTGGTTAAATTCTCATTGGTGGTATGTTGTGGAGAAACGGCATTATAAGCCCCATTCATAGCTGAATTCTTTAAAGCAGCTTCGTAAATAGAGCATATATCTTCAATATGGATCCACGGCATATACTGTTTTCCACTTCCCAAAGCAGATCCGATCCCGAATTGTATTGTTGGGAGCATTTTCTTCAGGGCTCCGTCTTCTTTGGAGAGGACAACGGCTGTTCGTATTTTTACCACTCTTTCAGCGAGATTCTGCTCTTTGAAATCGTCAGCAGCTCTTTCCCATAAAACCACTACTTCACTGAGAAAGTCATTTCCCGGAGGGTCATTTTCTGTATATATTTTGTCTGTAGTTACGGTACCGTAATAATTGATCCCTGAAGCGGAAATAAAGGATTTTAACTTTATATTTTTCTTTCGTAGTGTTTCCAGAAGCAGTCCGGCAGAATCTACACGGCTGGAGATCAGTTCCTGTTTTCTTTCTTTGGTCCAGCGTTTTTCAGAAATATTGGCTCCCGCCAGATGAATGATGTGGGAAACATTGTCCAGTGCAGATTCATCTATTGTTCCTTTTTTGATGTCCCATTCAAAATCATTCTCATGTTTTTTCTTTCGGGTAAGGAAGCGAACGGTGAATTCTTTTTCTATTTTTTTAGACAGTTTACGTGCGATCATGCCGCCGGCACCGGTTATCAGAACGATTTCTTTCATAATACGATATTTAGGAATAGTGTGAGATTAAGACTGACTTTTAACGATCAGAACAAAATCCTCTTCTAAAAGTTTATAACCATAGTCATAAATAAATCTATATTCAGAGCCATTTTTATACACTTTCAGGTTGGTGAAGTAATCGAAATCAAAACCCAAGCCATCCATCCTCGATTTGGCAATTTTTGCTTTACCGTCCGTATTTAATTCCATCAGGATGCGGTAATTTTTGCGGAGTCTGTTGTTTACATTCCGCATCAGATTGGTGGAGTCTTTATTCTGCTTATTATTGTAGGCGTTCCGGCAGGCATCGTTGCAGAATTTTTTATCAGACCTCCCGATAATTTTTTCGCCACATTCAAGACATTCCATGTTTTTATTTTTTCATTTTGTGGGTATGCTCGTGTTTTTTTCTTAACAGCCTTTTGAATCTCGTATGGGTAGGATAGCTTCTGTTGGGTGTCATATTATTGAATAACAGGGCGGCAAGGAGAAGAATAATACAGCCTGACAAAACAGGAGAAAGAACGTACCAATAGCCCAATTCAGGAATCTTACCTACAGAACTCACAGCGATCAGGGCCGTAGCGCCTCCCGGTGGATGAAGGGTTTTGGTATACTGCATCAGTACAATGGAAAATGCCACGGCCAGCGGGGCCGAAAGCCAGATAATATCGGGAACAATTTTATAAACGGTAACACCTACAATTGCTGAAAGCACGTGTCCTCCCACAAGATTTCTCGGCTGGGCCAACGGACTCTGGATCGCTCCATAGATCAGAACACTGGAGGCCCCGAAAGATCCGATCAGAAATATATTTTCGGTAGCGGAAACAGAGTGGGACTGGATAAATGCAATAAGTCCAATACCTACAAATGCTCCCAGAAACGACCAGAAATGTTCTTTATAATCAACCAGGGTTTCTTTGTAGATTACATATTTTGATACCCTGAATGTTCTTTTTATAGTCTTCTTCATTAATCTTCTTTATTTTTTATAATTTGAATTAAATTCTTTACGAAAGGTTTTGTATACGTTCCATTTTCATCATAATCAGGGTCCAGAACGGTGATTTGTATTCCGAAGCATAGGGGAGAATGAAGCAGAGGCTTCAGGATTTCTCTTAGATTTTCATAATCAATTCCATCTTCCATTCTGCTGTCTACGGCGGGCATCAGTTCGTCTTTCAGAACATCAACGTCAAGGTGAATGAAAAATCCGTCCAGAGCTTTGCTGCTAACCATCTTTAGAAAATCTTCTGCCGTTTTTCCAAAACCATTTTTTCTCAATTCATACACATCAAAATAATGAATATCTGAATTGATAATCTGTCCCACATATTCTTCATCATCCGTTTCTGCATTTCCGGCACAGAAAATATTTTCTTCCAAAAAATAAGGCTTAAGACCTTGAATATTGGTTAGTTTTTCATGCCCCATTCCGGTAATAACAGCAAGATCAAGCCCCGCAGCGGCAGCTGTTTCTGAGAGATGAACAGGAATGAAATCCGTATGTCCGTCCAGATAAAATAATCCGTAATTTCCAAGTTTCTTTAAAGCCACGGCAGTTCCTATTAAAATGCTGCAGTCACCACCAAGCATAATATTGAAGGAATCTTCTTTGTGATTTTTTAAGATGAAATCAGCCTGTTTTTGAGCATATTCAATAATACCGTCTGCATTTAAAACACCAGATTCCTGATCGAGTTCCATGGAATAATCCGGTGCTTCCAGTCTGAAAATATGTTGAGGATTGATTTCTTGATGGAAATCAAATTTTCTGAGCCAATCCGGAAGTTTTCTGACACCGGGCTCAGATTCGTGCTCTTTTTTCTTTAATCCCAAATTGAGAGGAAACTCAAAAATATTGATGTCCCTTTTCATAGATGATATTTCCTCAAAGATACGGAATTATCCGTTTGAAAACGGGTGAGATCATATATTGGACTCTTTTTTAGAGGTTTTTTTAGCATTGCTGCGATGAGAATAATTAAATAAAATGGCGATAATATTTAAAAAATTTAATGACAAGAAATAGATCGTAAATTTTTATCTCTGAATTAAAAGATTACAGCATTTTTTTTCAATTAAAAATAAAATGGATTCTATTAAATGATTTAGGTTTTAATTTCATGTTTAATGGAATAAACTTTAAAAATCAGAAAGAAAATTATTCGACAACAAACGGATACAAATGAATTTAAATAGTTTATAACCGATTAAGCCAGTGTACTGTGACAATCTTTGCAACAGAGATTTGAGAAAGAAAGTGAACGTCTCTTATCTGAATTATTAATCTTAAAAATTTTAAAGCTATGTCACTAAGAAACAAAGTAACACTAATTGGTTACACAGGAAAAGAAGTTGAAACCGTAAACTTCGAAAGCGGAAGCGTAAAAGCAAGCGTGTCTTTAGCCACCAGCGATCATTACACCAATGCAAAAGGTGAAAAAGTAGAAGAAACACAATGGCACAATCTGATAGCTTTTGGAAAAACAGCTGAAATCCTTCAGAAATACGTACCAAAAGGAAAAGAAATTGCTGTTGAAGGGAAGCTTACGTACAGATCCTATGATGATAAAGATGGTGTGAAGCGATATATTACAGAAATCAGAATCGATGAGATCCTGCTGCTGGGAAGTAAATAATTCTAAAAACACAAATGATGAAAGTAAAAGTTTTTAAAATCAGACTTCCTGAAGAATTTCTCTATAAAGATCAAAGAATGCTTGATGATTTCCTGGAAGTAAACGAAATTATAAAAGTGGAAACCGCTTTTGTAAATGATGAATGTTATTGGTCCGTGGTCCTGTATTTTGAAGAGGCTAAAGCCGCTAAAAATGTTGTGAAAGAGCCAAAAGCAGTTAAGTACTCTGCAGATAATGATGTCTTAAGTTCGGATGAAGAAAAAATTTTAGATGCCCTGAAATACTGGAGATCAGAGAAGGCGAAAGAACAGAATCTCCCCATTTATTTTATCGCGAGCAATAAAGAACTGATGTCTGTGGCCAAGTATAAGCCTGTGAAAAAAGAAGAATTGCTTGACATCAAAGGTTTCGGAAAACATAAGATTGAAAATTATGGTGAAGAGATTTTAGAAATCCTTGAAAGTGTCTGATTTTTCGGACTTAATGATGATAATCCATCGAAGACTGGGGAAGATTCCTTCCTCAGTTTTTTATGTTTCGGAAAAGTCCTTTCAATTCCTTATTTTTGCATATATCAAAATGACATACAGCAAATGAAGCCAAGTTTAGCAAAAGGAACGAGAGATTTTACAGCACAGGAAGTTTCCAGAAGAAAATATATCATCAATATATTACAGAATAATTTTGAATTGTTCGGATTTCAGCCATTGGAAACACCAAGCTTTGAAAATCTTTCTACTTTGACAGGAAAGTACGGGGAAGAAGGTGACCGACTGATCTTTAAAATTTTAAATTCAGGAGAGTACGCTTCAAAAGTGAATCAGGAAGACTGGGATAATAAAAACCATCAGAAATTAATCTCCCAAATTTCAGACAAAGCCCTTCGTTATGACCTTACGGTACCTTTTGCAAGATTCGTAGCGATGAATCATGGGAAACTGACCTTCCCTTATAAACGTTATCAAATCCAGCCGGTTTGGAGAGCAGACCGTCCGCAGAAAGGTAGATTCAGAGAGTTTTACCAATGTGATGCCGATGTAGTGGGAAGCGAAAGTCTTTTACAGGAAGTGGACTTGGTTCAGTTATATCTGAAATCGTTCTCTGACCTGAAAATTCCTGTTACCATTCATATGAACAACAGAAAGATCCTTTCGGGTCTTGCAGAATATGCAGGTATTACCGATAAGCTGATTGAATTTACTGTTGCTTTGGACAAACTTGACAAGATCGGGAAAGACGGTGTGGTGAAGGAGTTATTGGAGAGAGAAATTTCTCAGGAATCTATCGATAAACTGGAATTTTTATTTAACCAATCGGATGATGCGCTGGAAAACCTTCTTCAACTGAAAGAGAAGTTTGCAGACAGTGAAATTGGACTGAAAGGAGTGGAAGAACTGGAATTTGTTCTGACACAATCACTGAATCTTGGTGTAGATATGCAGAATCTGGTATTCAATATTACGCTGGCGAGAGGTTTGGATTATTACACCGGAGCTATTTTCGAAGTTAAAGCGGATGAGGTAGCGATGGGATCTATCGGCGGAGGTGGTAGATATGACAACCTTACTGAAGTATTCGGAGTGAAAAACATTCCTGGTATTGGGATTTCGTTTGGTCTGGACAGGGTGTATCTGGTCATGGAAGAGCTTAATATTTTCCCTGAAGAAGCTAACACTCAGGTAGAATATCTGTTTGCTAACTTCGGAGGAGAAGGAACGGTAGACGCTTTAAAACTGATTATGCAGTTGAGACAAAAAGGAATCTCTGCAGAACTTTACCCTGAAAATGCAAAACTGAACAAACAGTTTACCTACGCCGAAAAGAAAGGAATTAAAAACCTGGTTTTCTTAGGAGAAGAAGAAATTAAAAATGGGACAGTTACCTTTAAAGATCTGACAGCCGGAGAGCAGAAAACGCTTTCTCTGGAGGAGTTTTTAGGATAATATCTTAGAAAATATAAAAGAAAAGCATTATCAAACCGGTAATGCTTTTTTTGTGGTTTTTAATATCTGCTTTCATTCCAGTTATCATGAATCCAAATTCGAATAGTCAACTGACTGTGTATATTTGATGGAACTTCGAACCTTATCATTCTTTCAATTTTTGTAGCTGACGATTTGTTTTTTAAACTCCAGATATCACTGAGTTTATTGATGAAATAAAGAATTTCATAGCCTTCTTTTCTGTTTAATAAAGTGCTGTCGGGTTCACCGGTCACCCTTGGATCATCGGGTTCTATTGCACTCCAGGAATAGTCTGTAAAATAAAGATCAGTTTTTGTAATTAGCGCCATGATAAAAATTTTGTTTAAAAATAATTAGGTGTAAAATAATAGCCTTATGGTTTTCCGTATTTTAAAAAAAATTAAATTTGTAATATGTCCCATTGATAAAAAACTAATAATGAGCGAAAAATCAAGACTTGATCAAATAAAAGATGAGCTGGAAACTTTGGATATCAACCCTACCATTTTTGCCAGAAAAGAAATTCACGCATTGCCGGAAGTGCTTTCGGAGAATGAAAAACTGGTGTATTTGATTGAGGGGAGAAATAAACTGAGCAATCACCACATCATTTTGGTTGCCACAGAAAGAAGATTGATTTTTGTGGATAAAGAATTCATGTATGGACTGAAAGTAGAAGATTTTTCTTATGATAAGGTAAGTTCCATACAATATGAAAAGTCGTTGATGCTGGCTTCCATAGACATTCATATCTCGGATAATATTCTGGAGATCGATAATGTCGGAAAATATTATGCAGAATTGTTTTGTGAAAGAGTAAGAGACTTCATGGCCCGTCCTAAAGAATATTTCCAAAATAAATCTGAGCCTACCATTTTAGATCAATTGGAGCAGTTGGGAAGAATTCGGGAGAGTGGCGTTCTGACAGAAGAAGAATTTGAGTTGCAGAAGAAAAAACTGATGGAAAGATTGTAATATTGCTCTTACTTTAAACACAAATTTGTAATTTGGGTTAATGCAAATATTGTTGAGCATTAATCTTTAAACTATTAAACATAAAACCAAATGAATACTGAATGCGCTTTATGCGGAACTCCGCTCACGTCCATGGATACGCTTTTAGGCGAAAATAAACTTTCCGACGGAGGAGTTCTCTGCAATAAATGTCTCAATAAAGCCACCAATATTAATAAAGATCTGGTCTCTGACCTCGGTAATTACAGCATTGTTCAGATAAGAAGCATGGTCCTGAATGAAGGAGGCGAACCGGAAATGACCATAGAAACCGAATCGTTTGAAGCCATCCAGATTGCCCAGCCAAGGATCGTTGAAACTCCATCTCAAAGCATTCAGTTCACCTATACTCCGGATGAGCCGAGCAGATTGGATGAAATCAAAGATCAGATCGTTGCGACTGGTGCCAAGCTTAGCCTTTTTGTGAACAGTGAGGTAGAGGAGCTGGTGAATGTCCTTGATGAAAACGAAAAGCTTATTGCCATCGCAGAAGGAAAATACCTTCACAATAACCTGGAAGGGATTGTGGTTTCCACGGAGAGAAGAATTATTTTCGTTGATAAGAAATTCTTCGGCGGAGTGTTTGAAAACGAATTTCCGCTTCACAAAGTAAGTTCGGTACAGCATGATACAAGTTTGATGTCTTCAACACTGAAGGTATACACACCCGGTTTCACTGCTGAATTTAAGCTGTATATAAAAAGTGCTGCAAAAAATTTCCACGATGCCGTACAGGATTACATCGGACGTTCTGAAGATCAGATCAGACTACAGCAGATGCAGGCACAACAACAACAACAACAACAACAACAACAAGTTGTACAGCAGCCTCCTAAACCCCAGCAGAATTCGGAACAGAAAGCTGCGCCTTCTTTAATTTTTGAACAGCTTGAAAGACTGGGCAAACTTCGGGAATTGGGGGTTCTGACGGAAGAAGAATTTGCAGAGCAGAAGAAAAAGCTTCTGGATAAACTTTAAAAAAGACCTACAATGAGCAATATCTGTGCATTATGCAGTGCTGAACTGACGTCAATAGACACCCTTCTCGGCGAAAATAAACTTTCGGACGGCGGAAATCTCTGCAACAAATGTCTGGACAAAGTAAGCAGTATTCATCAGGAACTTCTGTATAGTCTCAATACATTCAGCATCAGGGATATTAAAAGCCTGGTAGAAACAGGTAAAATACAATCTGAAACCATTGAACAGCAGCCTCAAGAAAATAAGATAGAAAGTATGACCGTTTTTGCATCTGATGAAATGCCCAGCGATCTTTACAAAAGAAGACTGAAGGAAATCAAATATCAGCTGGAACAGGTAGGTGCCAATCTGTCCATGTTTACAAAAGGAGAAATCAAAGAATTACCCCATATACTTGCTGTAGATGAGGTTATCCTGGCCGCCACTGATGCTCAGTTTATAAAGACTGTAGATGCCGGAATGCTGTTGGTGACACCCAAAAGAATCGTTTCTGTATCAAAGGCTATGTTTGCACCGGTAAAAGTAAATACGTATCCGAATGAAACCATCAGCGAAGTAAGTTTTGTAAGCAATTCCATATCTCCGGTTATTAAACTGCATACTGAGAATAAAATCGTTGAATTCGAATGTTTCTGTGACAGACTGGATGGAGAGCGTTTTTACGACTTCATTCATAAAATTTATAATCAAAATAAAACACCGGAAGACACGCCGGAAACAAAAGGAGTGGCATCGAATCTTATTTTTGAGCAACTTGAAAAACTTGGCAAACTAAGGGAAAATGGAATCCTCACCGAGCAGGAATTTGCAGAGCAGAAAAAGAAACTTTTGGGCCAGCTTTCATAAATAGAATCTATAAATCATGGCTGATAAAGTATCTCATGATCTTGTGGAGAAATGGTTGAAAGGATGGTCACTGTCGAGGAAACTTCCTCTTCCGGTACGGTATAAAAAGGGTTTTAAAGTAGAAGTAGGAGAAGAAAAGCAAAAAATAAGATATGTTTTTTCTGAGTTGAATGATGATTTTATCGAACTTTCAAAACAGATTAATGAACCCTGGATCTACCTCAAAGTTTGCGCTTCTCCGGATGAAGTGAAAAAGAGGGTGCCTGATCAATGGGTAATACAGTCTCCCGGCTACATGATGTCCTGTTTCGGACTTATGAAGATTAAGGCAGAAAACCTGTGCAAGGGCTACCGGATTGAATCTGAAACATATAATTCTACAACAGTCATTAAAATCATTGCAGAAACCCATGAACTGGCTTCTGTCGGCCGTGTTGTGATGATAGATGATCTCGCGGTGTACGACAGAATTATAACAGAAGAAAAACACCAAAGAAAAGGTCTCGCAACCTTCCTAATGAAGGAACTTGAAAAAGTAGCTGTATCAAAAGGTATTTCAAATAATTTTTTAGTAGCCACCGAAGTGGGAAGAAGTCTTTATCAATCGATGGGGTGGGAGCTTTATAGTCCTTATACGTCTATTGTTATTCATAAAATTTAATTTTTAAGATATAAAGTTAACCTTAATAAATCCCCATTATAAGATTTAAAAACATTAGTTATATTTGTTGAAAATAATAAAACCATGGAAAATTACCTGGAAATCAATAAAAATTCCTGGAATGCCAAAGTAGACCCGCATTTGAAATCGGATTTCTATTTTGTTGATGAATTTTTAAAAGGAAGAACTTCGCTTAACTCCATAGAACTGGAACTATTAGGAGATATAAAAGGAAAAAGTGTTCTGCACCTGCAGTGTCATTTTGGCCAGGATTCTATTTCGCTTTCAAGAATGGGGGCGGATGTTACCGGAATCGACCTTTCGGATAAAGCTATTGAGGCGGGAAAAGATCTTGCCCAACAATGCGGAACCGACACCAAATTTATTTGCTCGGATGTTTACAGCCTTCCGGATATTCTGGATCAGAAATTTGATATCGTATATACCAGCTACGGAACCATTGGATGGCTTCCTGATCTGGATCAGTGGGCTGGTGTGATCAGTCATTTTTTAAAACCTGGCGGGAAATTTATCATGGCAGAATTTCATCCGGCAGTCTGGATGTTCGATGATGATTTTACCAAAGTAGCGTACAATTATTTTAATGAAAAGCCCATCGTAGAGACCTTCGAAGGCACTTACGCTGACAGATCTGCAGATATTGTTCAGGAATATGTGATGTGGAACCATTCTCTAGGTGAAGTCCTTCAAAATCTGATCAACCATCAAATTGAGCTGGAAATCTTTCAGGAGTATGATTGGTCACCTTATCCGTGTTTTAGCCATGTGGACGAGTTTGAAAAAGGAAAATGGAGGATTGCACACATAGGAAATAAAATCCCGATGGTGTATAGCTTAAGAGGAAGGCAAAAGTAGGTTTATTTAATTCTTTCGTTAATACATCAATTCACTAATTGATTCCGGATTCTTCTCATATTCTGTGAGACTCTATACCAAGAGCCTTGGATTTGATATTGATTAAAGTTTGATCAATTTCTTGGGCTATTTTTACTCTTTAAAAAAATAATTTATTCTATTATTTTAAATTCTTTTATAATTATCTTTTTGAGTATTATGAATCCCATTTATTTTTTTAATGAATTTTATCAAGTTGTGTAAATATTTGTAAATCAGACATTTAACATAATAAAATAATTCTCACCTGTTTTGATTTATTGTATATTTTTAAAACGATTTTTTTAAAATTAATTGCTAATCATTAAAAAAAACGATTATGAAAAAAACAATTTTATTAGGAACTTTATTCTTAACAGGTGTAGTTTCTGCATTCCCTTTCAGAACATCTTGTGGAAAAGTTTATGAAGTGAGTGGAACTCAAGGAATGAGTTTAAATCAAGTTGCAAGTGAGCTATCTGACATCAATCTTATAGCATGTGGCGAAAGACCTTCTTCAATTGTAATCTATTCACATTAAAAACTTTGGTACTTCCTTTAATTTGGAAGTACCTTTTATAATCTTTTAAAATTTTTAAAATGAGAAAAGTGATAGAAATTACCTTTGTATTGCTATCTATAACAATATGTTCACAAAAGAAGTTTGAAGTTAAATTTGAGGCAGATTATAAATTACGCTATAAACTCACAAATACTGAAAATTCATATGCGTATGAAACTACTTTTGCTCTGCTGATTGGGAATAGTTCTTCCTATTTTAAGAGTATGAATAAATACATGGCAGATTCTCTCATTTTAGCAAGGCAAATGAAAAATACTGGAAATATGGAGAAAGATCTAAGTAATTATTACAACAGATATTATACAGATTTTCCTGAAAACATTGGTACAACATCAAAAACGATTTATTTTACAACAGAAATAGAAGGAAAAGCTTTTGAATATGAAGAATCCAATGATATAAATTGGAAAGTAAAAAATCAATTTAAAAATGTTCTGGGCTTTGAATGCCAAAAAGCAGAAACAACAAAATACGGAAGAGTTTGGACAGCTTGGTTTACCACAGAGATTCCATTTCAATATGGGCCATATAAATTTAATGGCTTGCCAGGTTTGATTACTGAATTATATGACAGTAAAAAAGATTATCATTATACATTATATGTTTTTAGGAAAAGAAAATATACTTGCAATTCAGCAAATATCTACAGAAGTGCAAAGAAAGTTCAGAAAGAAAAGATTTATAATTACCAGAGGAATAAATATGAAAATATCGATAGACTAAGCAAATATATACAGGATAAAAGCCAATTCGAAGAGTTAAAGCGGAGCGCTGAAAGTATGGCTAAAAAATACAATCCCATTGAGCTAAGCATAGAATAGTTTTTCAATATTGTTAGCTTTATAAACACCCATACTAGGGTATCTTTCCTTTATGTAGGTAGTTATTATTTTTATCATTCCATCTTTCAGCCTATAAGAAAAGTCATCGTAATCCTGAGACTACAATGACTTTCTATATATGAATGTTAAAAAAACTAATCTGCTTTTAGCTTAAAGAATCTTCTGCTTTTGTCTTAGCTTCATCTACTTTATTCTGAACTTGGGAAGCCACATCATTGGCTTTGCTTTTTACATCATTTCCCCATTTGTTCAGATTGTCTTTAGCGGTATTGATTTTATCTTTTACAGCCTGCTTCTCTTCAGGAGTAGAATTTTTATATTTCCAATATGCTAAAGCACCAATTCCTAATAAAGCTAATAAACCTTTTGTCTTGTTTCCCATGATTTCTATTTTTAAGATGTTGTATTAAAATTTGTTATTACTAAACATGTAAAATACGTGCCAAAAAAATAAATCAGATGATAAAAAAATGTTAAAATTATTGGAAGACCTGAAAACTTTCGCCATCAAAACTGGCGAAGACCATCGTAGGATAAGAATCCTGATGATAGATATTTCCATCTTTGTCTATGGCGACGGCTCCTGCGAACCCGTCAATCACTTTTAGCTCCTCAAAAGTTTTGGTAAAGGCCTGTTCAAGACTCATCCCGTCTGTAGTTCTTGTAACGATTTTGGCAGCAGTGGCATTGCTTACAATATCTTCTCCAACACCTGTACAGCTTACAGCACAAATGGCATTGGCATAATTTCCTGCCACCGTCGCTGAATCTGATATCCTTCCCGGAATTTCAAAGCCTTTTCCTCCGGTAGAGGTGGCCACAGCCAGTTTGCCATCTTTATCAAGAGCCACGCAGCCTACAGTTCCTTTTCCGCCGTTATTAAGTTTAGCTTCATATTCGCTTCTTCTCTGAGGAATTTCAGTAGAGAAATTTTCAAAACCGTGTTCGGATGCATAGATTTTAGCGCCATTTCCGCCAAGAACTCTGTCATCTTCATTGATGAGTGCTTTCGCTACAAAAACAGGATTCTTTACGTCCTGAAGATTAATTACACCGCTTAATTTTTGTGTTTGTCCATCCATAATAGCGGCGCTCATACGGATCACACCGTCACTCTGTATCTGGGAACCGATGCCTGCATTATATAAAGGATCGTCCTCCAGAAGGGAAACGGCATAGGCCACGGTATCAAACGCAGAATGGGTCTGAAGATAGTCAAAGGCTTTCTGAGCGATCTGTTTTAAAGAATTTTGTTTAGCTGTCTTTACTTCATGGCTTTGGTCGCTTTCCGAGAAAAAACCGCCGTGGATTATTATTTTCATATGTTGTAGGTGTCAATTGTGAAAATCAATTGTCAAGATAAGGTTAAAAATTTTAGCTGATGAAATTCACGATTCACCATTGACTATTCACTTTTATTTATCCTGTGGTATCGGATTAAATTGTGAATTCTCTATTGTCAGTTTTTTCGTAGTAAGATCGTAATGGTCATTCATAGACATGACATGTACGGTAAGGTTATCGATAGAAATCGGTTCTCCAAGGTTGATATTGGTAAGATTGGTGTCTTTAATGAATCTTCCGTCTACCAGGATCACAAGACCTGAACCTACAGCAGTCATGACATCATCATGAATAAAAAGTCCGGTATCTTCACCCAGTCCGATTCCCAATGTTCGTGGATTATTGACTACAGCCTGGAAAAGACGTCCGATTCTGCCTCTCTGTACGAAATGGGTATCAATAATGACGTTATCTATTAAACCTAGTCCCTGGGTGGTTTTAATTTCACCTTTTAAAAGAGATTCAGAGCTGCTTCCCTGATAAATCATATTTTCAGAAGCGGCAGCCGCACCGGCAGAAGTTCCGGAATAAATAAAATCCTGTTCCTGGTATTTCAGTAAAATGGTATCGTGAAATCTCGTTCCTCCAAGAATAGAAGTCAGTCTAAGCTGATCTCCACCGGTGAACATCACCACATCAGCAGCATTAGCCCTTGCGGCCATAGCATCAGAATTGGCCTCTTCACGGTTGTGGATATCGAGGATATTTACATTTTTGGCACCCAGAAATTCAAAAGCTTTTTTGTATTCTGTACCTACAATTTGTGGGATTTGTGAGGCTGTCGTTACGATTTCGATGACAGAATTTTCTTTGTGCTTTGATTCGTTAATGATCTTTCGCAAGATCCCTCTTTCAAAGAAATTAAGGTTTTTTTCAATGTTCTGGTCGAAATCGGTTTCTGCAAAGCTTCCTTTGTTTACAGCTCCTCCGATAATAATTAATTTTCCAACGGGTCTCATCATAGTGTGCAAATTTAAAAAATATTTAACATTTGGCGAAATTCATGCCACATTTAAATGGTTTTTAATGTTTTAGGATTGTTAATTTATTTTAATTCTTTTTTGAGAAATGTTTAAACGTGGTATAGTTTCGTTTAGGGTTTTACATTATCTTTGATTTTTGAAGGAGTTATTGTTAACTGATAAAAATGCAAATAGATTATGAAAATTGAGAAGATACAGGCACTACGCGGCCC
Organism: Chryseobacterium sp. JM1; assembly: GCF_000737715.1. Taxonomy (GTDB): domain Bacteria; phylum Bacteroidota; class Bacteroidia; order Flavobacteriales; family Weeksellaceae; genus Chryseobacterium. The sequence continues at coordinate 478,647 of NZ_JPRN01000003.1, forward strand.
AAATATCTGGAGTATCAGAAGAAAGAAGCTGATACAGATGAGATTGGACCTTGAAGAAATGGAGAATTACCCTACCAACAAAATCGACGGATTCAGGGAAAGAATTCAAAAACTGATCCCGTCTCTCATCACTCACAGATGCTCAGAAGGAGTAGAGGGCGGATTTTTTCACCGGATAGAAACAGGAACCTGGATGGGACATGTCATTGAACATATTGCCTTGGAAATACAGACGCTGGCGGGTATGGATGTAGGTTTCGGAAGAACCCGTGAAACAAAATCACCGGGAATATATAATGTGGTCTTTAATTATATTGAAGAGAATGCAGGGATTTATGCTGCTGAAGAAGCCGTAAAGATTGCAGAAGCTCTTATTGAAGATAAAGAATATGATATTCATGCCTGTATCCATAGATTAAAAGAGATCAGAGAACGTGTCCGTCTGGGTCCTTCTACGGGAAGTATTGTAGAGGAAGCGGTTTCCAGAAGAATTCCGTGGATCAGATTAGGAACAAATTCGCTTGTACAGCTTGGTTACGGTGTGAATCAGCAGCGTTTTCAGGCTACCATTACCGGAAAGACAAGTTCTATCGCGGTAGATATTGCATGCAATAAAGAGTTGACCAAAAAAATGCTTCACGATGCAGCTATTCCGGTTCCTATCGGGGACTTGGTGGTGGATGAAGAAGGCTTAACGGATGTTATCAGAAAGATTGGTTATCCTATCGTTCTGAAACCACTGGACGGAAACCATGGAAAAGGGTCTTCCATCAATGTAAACGATTGGGAAGCTGCCAAAATAGGGTTGGAACATGCTCAGAAATATTCCAGAAAAGTAATTGTAGAGAAATATGTTACAGGCTATGACTTCAGGGTTTTGGTCATTAACAATAAAATGGTAGCTGCTGCAAGAAGAGTTCCTGCTCACGTTGTGGGTGATGGTGAACTGAATCTTCAGGAGCTGATCGATAAAGAAAATAAAGATCCGAGAAGAGGATATGGTCATGAAAATGTCCTTACCGAAATAGAAGTGGATAAAGATACGTCTGAGCTTCTTGAAAAACTTCATTATACTCTTGAAACGGTTCCTCACAAAGGAGAAATCGTGTATTTAAAGTCTACAGCCAACCTTTCTACGGGTGGAACATCTATAGACGTTACGGATATGGTACACCCGGAAAATATCACGATGGCTGAGAGAGTTTCCAAAATCATTGGTTTGGATGTCTGCGGTATCGATATTATGGCTGAAAACCTTACGCAACCTCTGAAAGAAAGTGGTGCTGCAATCATAGAAGTGAATGCTGCACCGGGATTCAGAATGCACCTGGCGCCAAGCGAAGGTCTTCCGAGAAACGTAGCAGCGCCGGTGGTTGATATGCTGTATCCTCCGGGAAAACCTTTTACAATTCCAATTATTGCAGTAACAGGAACCAACGGAAAAACAACGACCACAAGACTGATCTCACATATTGTAAAAAGCAACGGCTATAGAGTAGGTTTCACGACTTCTGACGGTATTTATATTCAGAATACGATGCTTACCAAAGGTGATACTACGGGACCGCTTTCTGCTGAATTTGTTTTAAAAGATCCGACTGTTGAATTTGCTGTTTTAGAAACGGCCAGAGGAGGAATTCTTCGTTCAGGCTTAGGATTTTCACAGTGTGATATCGGGGTTTTAACCAATATTGAGGAAGATCATTTAGGAATGAATGATATCCACAATCTGAAAGACCTGACGAAAGTGAAAAGAGTCGTTCTGGACAGCGTAAAGAAAAACGGCTGGAGCGTATTGAATGCAGACAACGAATATTCTATGAAGATCATCAATGATCTTGACAGCAAAGTTGCCATTTTCAGTATGGATGAAAATAATCCCCATATTGTAAAATTTGCCAAAGAAGGAAGAATTACCTGCATTTATGAAGAAGGCTTTGTAACCATTAAAAAAGGTGACTGGAAGATCAGAATCGGAAAAGCCAAAGACTTCCCGATCACGATGGAAGGAAAGGCCAGATTTATGATCGAAAATGTTCTGGCAGCCAGCTTGGCAAGTTATCTTTATGGTTTTGCCATTGAAGATATTTCCAATTCTCTGAGAACTTTTATTCCGAGTGCCCAGCTTACACCTGGAAGACTGAATGTTTTTAAATTCAAAAGCTTCAAGGTGCTGATTGATTTTGCTCACAATCCTTCGGGGTATGAAGCGATCGAAGATTATCTTAAAAACGTAGAATCTACAAAGAAAATCGGTATTATTTCCGGGGTAGGTGACAGGCGTGACAGTGATATCAGAGAGTGTGGAAAGATCGCCGGAAGAATGTTTGATTACATTATTATCCGAAATGAAAAGCACCTCAGAGGAAGAACTGAAGAAGAAATCAATGGATTAATCATTGATGGAATTAATGAAGCAGGAAGAGATGTAAGCTATGAGATTATTCCAAAAGAGATTGAAGCTTTAAAACACGCCATGGGAATGGCTGAAGACGGAACTTTCATCACGGCTTTAAGTGACGTTATTTCAAACGCAATCGACCTTGTACAGGAATATCAGGCACGGGAGCTGCTGGAAGACGATAAAAATTCATAAAATAAATAATTTATACATAAAAACGGCTGAATTTTCAGCCGTTTTTTATTTTAAACAAAAGATCATATGATCTGCAAAATCTGTTCAATCTGCGAGAGTTTTTTTTTAACGTAAAGTTTTATTAAAAGTATGTTCTACTTTATGTCATGCAAAGAAGACGACAGAGCCACTGATAAAGCAGTATGGATAAAACGCTCGCTTAGTCGAATCGATCTCTGATCGATTCTGTCTTTGCAATCTTTAAACTATATATTATTAATCTAAAACTTTGCGTCAAAAAACAGATCAATTGCTTTATTTCAAATCAAATAAAAATTTAGCTTTTTGAAGATACGCTTCTGAGTCCTTTGAAAGATCAAGAAAGTACGCTGTCTGCCATTTTTGAGTCGCTTTTGCCTGTTTGTTTTCTGTAAGATCCCAGCTTGGATAGACTCTGATTCCTCTTTTCCCCATCTTTTTCCCGTGGGACAAAATCTGTTTTTCCACGAGTATCTTTTTCGGGAAGACAAAAAGTCCTTTGTTATGATCCTTGAATGCAGAAATCAGATAGAAATCAAAAACATCATTTGAATCAAATGGAGCCGTTTCTCCCTTTTCATTCCGTTTCCAGATGGTTACAAACTGACCTGTTTTAGTGGGTGTTATTTTAGATGTACGGAATTTGATTTTTAAATCGTTGAGTGTAAAACCGCAACCGGAATAGTCTTTAGATTCAGTGTCTTCTTCTATATTTAAAAGCTTCAGTTCAAGAGGCTGAAAAATAAGTTCATCAACATTTTTAAGGTTCATTGAGTACATTTTATTTTTCGCTGTTTCCGTGTTACAAAAATAGAAAATCCTCCTGAATTCAGAAGGATTTGTTGTATTAATCGGGATTTGATTTGTTTCTTATTAATCTCCAAAAAACGCATTAGAACTACCAATCCATATGGCATCTTTTTTATTAAAATCTACATTCACCATAGCAGCTTTTGTCATTCTTCCTAGATTTTCAAGTAGAACAGGACGGTCTTCATTTTCGTGCCAGATATAAAGAAGTCGGATTTCTGCTTTTGAAAAATCTCCGTTAATATCTTCAAAAATAGGTTCGTAGGTTACTTTTCTCTGTAAAATATAATTCTCCTTGTCCTCAATAGCTTCAGTGATTTCTTTTGTAGGATTTAAATTCACTCCACTTCCTGCAAATGAAAATAAAGGTTTCAGTACAAAATGTTCTAAACTTTCATGCTCCGGGAATTCGTGCAGGAAATAACTTTTAGGAACAAACTGGTGCTTAAGCATCGGAAGAAGGAATTTGGAAATCTTAAAAAACCAGTTAGGATGCGTGACCCATTGTACATCAATATCTTCACGGAAATCGAATCCGGCTTTTAAATCAGGGATTCTGTCGAGTTCATCAAAGATCACACGGTTGTAGATTCTTTTAATCTCAGTCAGTTTTCCATTGTTTTCGTAAAATAATTTTCTGCCTTCTTTTTTTACTTTTGTCAGACAAACTGTTTTTATGCCTAATAGTTTTTCCGTTAATGCAAAATCTATAGCCGTTTTCTGTTTCTCCGGAAATATTTCAAGCAGAATAACATGTTCAGGCTGCTCGTCTCCTACAATAAGTTTCTTTAGATGATTTCTAAATTCCTCATTGGGCATTTTATTTTTGATCTCCGAGAGAAAAGGGTAGACCTCACAAAACGTTTCTTCAAAAGTTTTTTGAAAAGCATATAAGGAAGGAAAAGCCTGCAGCTCGATCAGTTGGGGTTCTATTTCCCCGTTCTCGCTCCGGCAGATCCCGAAATCTATCGTGAAAAAATGAGGCTGTTTGGTATCATTGGGAACCTTGCAGTTATCTGGGACAGCTTTGGAAAGGACTTCAGCAGGAAGTGCTTTAATCTGGTCAATAATACTGTCGCTGGCGTCCAGAAGTTTATTTTTAAATTCGTTGGGAAGAAAAATAGGACTTTCCGAAATTCTGAAGGCTGGTGCCATACCGCCTTTTTCCGTAAGAATGTCTTTAAGCTGATCGTATTTTTCCTGTGAAAACTCCTGGTTGAACTGTTTTCTGTATTTTGGGATCATATTTTTTCTTTGTGATTTGATTTTAAAAAATCGAGCATTTCTGCCCGATTTAATTATTGTATGGAAGCTGGATGCTGGAAGAGGGAAGTTAATGAACCTCAAAAGAATCAAAATTAGTTTATTGATGACAAATTCAATCAAATAAACGATAAGAAGTTAATCGTCAAAAAATAACTTCCAGCCTCCCTCTTCCAGCTTCCATCTCTAAATTTTTAAGCTAAAACTTCACTTCCCTTCAAAATGTTTTTTTTTGCAGACTGAAGGAATCTCGGTAAGATCTGGCTTCTGGTAAGGATAATCTTGTCTTCATCATCTATTCTGTCCACAGTTTCAAGATATTTCTCCATTCCGAAGTTCTCGATCATCGCCGTTTTGTTTTTTTCATCTTTCAGGTTCTCAATCATGCCTTTAGGATCAGCTTCCGGATGGAACTGAGTCCCGAATATTTCATCAGAGAAACGTACCGCCATTACTGCTCTTTCCAGATTGATATGTGGTCTCGATTTTTCGATAGCCATGATTTTCATGCCCAATTCATCAAACCGTTCCATATCCGGTTCAATGAACTGGTAAGCTCTTGAATCTACGGCGTAGAAAGGATCCTGAAGGTTTTTGAATAAGAATTCCTGTTCTCCATCCTCTGTTTTGTGAACAGGCATTACCCCGAAAGAATAAGATCTTCTTTTGCAGATATTCCCTAGCTTCCAGTGAATGCTTGCCAGTTGGAATGAATGGCAGATCAGGAAAAGATATTTTTTATCTTCGTTATATTTGTTGTGCTCTAAGACAGAGTCCAAAAAAGCTGCATATCGGTCTTCCCATTCTAGACCTTCTCTGTGTGGATTTCCCGGGCCGCCTGAAGAAATAAAGATGTCAAAATCTTCAATGTTAGGCATTTCATTTTTAAACCTTACATCAAATGTTTCGATGATTACATTTTCTTCAGAGCTCTGCTGGAATGCTTCCGAAATCTCTTTAATATTTCTAAAGCCTTGATTCACATGATTGTTGTTCATGTCTATCAATGCGATTCGAATATCTTTCATACTACTTCATATTTTTTACAAAGTTACCGAAAATATTATGAAGCGGTTTCGCCATGTGTTATGCCATACTCTGTTTCTGAGATCATATAGTCTACTACTTTGGTAAGATCGCCGGTCTCATTGAAAACTTTAAGCTGTCTGTCAGCTCCGGTTCCGTTTTCGAGAATAGTCCACGCGTACTCAACCTCTTTTCTGCAGTCAAGATCATCGACAACATCATCAATGAATTCCAGAAGCTCCTTCAACAGGTGAGGATAAGGAACGGATTCTTCTTTCCCGAAATCGATCAGATGGGCTTCAATACCACTTTTGGAGGCTCTCCATTTGTTTTCGTTAAGCAATAATCTTCTGTAACTTCTGAAACTTAAATTCTGCTGATGAAGTTTATAGATTTTCGCGACCAGACTCTGCATAATGGCAGCCATACAAACCGTTTCTTCTATCCTTAAAGGCATATCACAGATTCTGAACTCAATGGTAGGGTAGAACGGGTGTACACGCAGATCCCACCAGATTTTCTTGGCATTATCAATGGTTCCCGTTTTGACCAGAAGTTCTACATAACTGTCAAATTCAGCCAGTGAATTGAAATAGCTTGGAATACCCGTTCTTGGGAATTTCACAAAGATTTCCTGTCTGTAAGATTTGAACCCTGTATTTCTTCCAATCCAGAAAGGAGAGTTCGTAGAAAGCGCATAAACGTGCGGCAGAAAATAACGCATCACATTCTGAATTCTTACGCCTTCTTCACGGTTGGGGATTCCGATATGAACGTGAAGTCCGAAAATCAGATTTCCGCGGGCTACATCACCCATATCGTCTACGATCTTGTTATAACGTTCCCCGTTCGTGATCGTATTGTGCTCCCAGTTTGAAAAAGGGTGAGTTCCGCCTCCGGCTACCCTAAGACCCTGTTCATGGGCTGTGTTGATTAAATGTCTTCTCAGATTGGTCAGTTCCGCTCTGGCTTCCTTGATATTCTGGCAGATGCCGGTTTCCATTTCAATCATGGATTCGTGCATCTCGTGTTTTAAATTTTCACTTAAAACCGCTTTTCCGCCCTCAATTATTTTCGAAACATGAGATATTAAGTCTCTGCTCTCAACATCAATGATCTGATATTCTTCCTCGATTCCAATAGTAAACTGATGCATTTTTTTTCGTGTTTTTTTATTTTTTAATGGTTATTTTACGGAGTCTTTTACAAAAGTACCCCAGGAGATATTAGGTTTCCCCGGAACGTATTCTTTTGCTTTTTCAATGGCCAGTTTGGCGGAATGTTCTACAATCCATGCAAAATTTTCTTCACCTACCGAATTTTTATCAGCATCCGGAGCTGGGTTACAGAAATCAATCGCATACGGAATGCCGTCTCTGATCGCAAATTCTACCGTATTGAAATCATAGCCCAGTGCTTCATTCATGGTAATCGTATAATCATGAATGGTTTTTAACAGTTTTTCCAGTTCTGCTCCTTTGGTCTGATGTGTCGTAGCATATCTCAGATGATGCGGGTTGCGCGGCTCATATGGCATAATGTGGACATATTTTTTACCCAGGCAATACACCCTGTAATAATCGTCGAAAACAATTTCTTCCTGAACCATCATCACCAGCTGTTCCGTCTCGCTTAATTTATTCCAAAGGTCATCCGGATTTTCTACTCTGTAGACACTTTTCCATCCACCGCCGTCATGAGGTTTCATATAAGCAGGAAATCCTACATAATCGAAAATGTATTCCCAGTCGTGAGGGAATTTCAGGTTTCTGAATGAAGTTTCTGAAGTATCCGTTGGTCTTTCGTGTGAAGGAAGAAGGACCGTTTTCGGAAGTGGAATTCCCAGTTTTGACATCAGTGCATTATTGAAAAATTTTTCATCTGCACTCCACCAGAATGGGTTATTAATTACATAAGTTCCGTTAAGTGCCGCATTTTTTAAATACGCTCTGTAAAAAGGAACATCCTGCGAAATTCTGTCGATAATGACTGCATAGCCGTAATCAGCACCCTGTTCCAGTTTGTCGATGTTGACCGGTTCAGCAATGATTTCACCGCCACCCAGTTCATTCACCTTGTCGATAAACGCCCAAGGAAACGTATCTTCCATACCGAATAGAATTCCCACTTTTTTTGCCATAATTTCTGTTTTTAAATTGGTGTATGTGTTATTATTTTATCTTCTTAAATGTACTGCTTTTTACGAAAAAAAAGTACTTATAAATGTTGGAAATACCATTCTCCATAACGGCCAGTCATGATTGATCCATTTTCTCTCATCATACCAGAAGTCGATGCCTTTAGAGCTTAAGATTTCGGCCATTTCAATATTTTTGTCCCTGCAGATGTCCTGATCTGAAGTACTCAGAACAATGTGCATATGTTTGTATTTCCAGGCTTCATCATTCTTTACAAATTCCCTTGGGCAGTTAAAATAAACCAGCTCATCCGAGTATCCGTCCATGAAATTCCTGATGCTGAAAGCTCCTGAAAGACAGAACAGATGGGAAACCACATCCGGAAACCGGAAAGCAAAATTGGCGGCATGATACCCTCCGAAACTTGCTCCGGCTACTGCGACACGGTGTGTTTTGTGAATTTTCTGGATATACGGAATAAATTCCTGAATCAGGAACTGCACATACAGCTCATAATTCTTAATTCTTTTCTGGGGCGAAATCTTTTCATCATAAAAACTCCAGCCATCGATGGTCTGAACATTATAAAGCTTTACTTTTCCCTGTTCTATAAACCAGTTGATGCTTCCGTTCAGATGGAAATCGTGATTTTGGGTATACTGCCCTTGAGAAGTCGGAAACATAATGATCGGATGTCCGTAATGTCCCGTCACTTCTATTTTAAGGCTTGTTCCTAATATATTGGAGTAATAATCTGTATGTTCTATATGCGGCATTGATAAATTTCTTTTGTTATGGTTTTTAGCTTGTCAGTTTGCTTTTCGGCGGGAGAATATTGAGCATTTCTGCCTGTATCTTTTCTGCAGCGCTGTCTAATCTTTCCTGTATGATATCCGGATCGGTGGATTTGTAAACAATTCCTACATGGTGATCAATCGGAAGGAACTTGATGGCTTCCTCACTTTCAAAAACGGTGTAGTCCGGCTCTTTATCTTTGATCAGGGCAACAATAAGTCCTGAGTAGTAGCCGGTAGGTTTTGAAGCCTGATAGCTTTTTCCACGCAAGAGAGCATCCTCTATTTTAGCCCATTCGCGCCAGATATTGATATTGCTCGAGGCTTCTACTAAGTCAGGAATATGAGCACCACCCACTCTGGAAGAAGTTTCAAGGAAATACCATTTTCCATCTGCTTTTCCGCGGATAAACTCAGTATGGGTAGCTCCGTTCAGAAGGCCAAAGTTGGATAGAACTTTGGTATTGGCTTCATCAAGCGCTTTAAATTCTTCGGAATATCTTCCCAGTGTTTTCGATCTGAATACACCGCCTTCGTGAGAAACCTGCATCGGCGGAGCTAGGTATTTTGAAGCAGAAGTAAATACAATTTCTTTATTAAAGGTAAGGCTGTCCACATGGTATACATCGCCCGGCTTAAAGCTTTCCAGCAAAAACAGATGACGTTCTTCTCCCAATGTATTCAGTTCCGCCCAAAGTTCATCTTTGGAAGAAAACTTTTTAATCCCGGATGCAGAGGCTTCCGATCTTGGTTTTAAGACCCACGGAGCAGGAACTTTTTCTATAAAGCTGTTGACTTCGTCATTATTAAAAACAGCTGTAAACTCCGGAACACTGATTCCCGAATCTTTTGCCTTCTGACGCATGGCCAGTTTATCTCTGAAATACCGGTGGGTAGTCTGTCCCATCCCGGGAATACGGAATGTTTCTCTGATCAGCGCTGCCTTTTCTACATCATAGTCATCAAGTGCCACTACTGCATCTATTTTTCTGGTGGTCATAAGATGGGAAAATCCCTGAACCAGATGTTCCAGATTCCAGACGGACGGTCTTAATTCTGCCATGTAAAATACCTCGTCGATAGCGTGCCAGGGCCAGTTTTTCTCTTTAAGGCCCTCCGATGTTACCAAAATTACTTTGTTACCGAGCTTCTTCATTTCATCTATGAAATCATAGCCCTTGTAATAGCACGAAATACATACTATAATTTTCTCCTCCATATAATGTTTTTTAATTTTTAGTAAATTATCAAAAATAAAAGCAATTTTTTATTGATTAATTAATGTTAAAACCATGAATTAGCTGCGTTTTTGAGAATGTACAATCAAGTATACAGAGAAATTTTGAAAAAAACTAATTTTTAGTGATAATTTTCAATTAAATCGGCCAGTAATTGCACCCCATAGCCGGTTGCAGCTTTTTCCTTTGCATATCCCGTACTTCCGAATGCTACGCCGGCAATATCCAGATGCGCCCATTTCGGGTGATTTTCTATAAACTGCTCCAGGAATTTAGCCGCTATAATGCAGTCGCCGATAGGTTTCATGGAGATATTTTTAAGGTCTGCCACATCAGACTGAATATCGTCTTTCCAGATGTCCCACAAAGGAAGATTCCAGACTCTTTGGTTGGTATTGTCCCCGGTTTTTACCAGAAGATTCTTCAGGTCATCATTATTGGAGAACATCGCTCCGCAGGTATCTCCGAACATTCTCACAGAGCTTCCCGTTAACGTGGCAAGATCGATCAGGAAATCTGTTTTATAGTTTTTAGCCAGATAAGAAAGACCGTCTGCCAGGATCATTCTGCCTTCCGCATCTGTATTGAGAACTTCGATGGTTTTTCCGTTGTAGGCTGTAATGACATCGCTCGGAAGAAAAGCCTTTTCAGAAATAGCATTGTCTGTAATAGGAAGCACCGCAATGATATTCACCGGAAGTTTCATCTCTGCTGCGTAAATAAGCGTTCCGATAACAGCCGTAGCGCCTCCCATATCAGATTTCATATAATGCATATTGTCCGGATTCTTTAGGGAAACCCCTCCGGTGTCAAACAGTACGCATTTTCCTACGAGACCAAATGTTTTGGTATTTTTAACCGTTGTTTTATACTCTATGATTGTGAAAGCAGCATCGTAAGCACTTCCCTGATTCACCGACAGATAAGCGCCAAGTCCCAGCTCTTCACATTTTTTTCTGTTGAAGACGGTGTATTTTAATTCATGTTTCTTGGCTAAATTTTTAAGATACAGACTTAGCATATCAGGTTTCTTAAGATTGGCAGGTTTATTCAGCCATTCCTGACAGGCAGTTTGTCCGTTAGCCAAAGCTTCGGCTTTTGAACCTATAGCATCTAATTTTTTCTGACTGATATTTTCGAAATGGATCTCAAATTTGGGATTCCAACAGGCATGTTTTTTATCAAAAGGATAAGTGTATGTTCCGAAAAGCAATCCTTTTACAAATTCTTCAAACTGTTTTTCTTTCAGGAAATCTGCTACCAACAGAGTAGGGACAGCCTGAAGTTTGTCTTTTTGGATCTGAGAGAATTTAACGGCTACCTGCTGAACCTCAAAATTCTGTAAGGTAGATTTTCCTAAGCCGATCAGATAAGTAATGCTTTCAGTGTCAGTGTGGATGAAAACTTCATTTTTCTTTCCGGTGAAAAAAGAAGCCACATTTTTATTGTAATTTTTGCTGGATTTTGTCCATTCTTCCTCGGTGAAAAGCTGAAAAATCTGGGTGTATTTTTTATTTTTTTTGTTGATTAGTTTCATAAACTTAATTTTTAATGCTTTGTTGTTGTGGTTTTACTTCTACAGGGTTTTCCGTGTTGTCATAGAACAGCCATTCAATGGCTCTCGGGAACTCCTGTGACCAGTAAAATTCGCTGTGGGTTCCTTCCGGATTGATGCTTGTCCTGAATTCAAAATCAAAAAGATTTTTCTTTTCCCAACGTTTTAAATATTCTTCAAAAACATGGATTCTTTTGACCATTTTAGACCCTTCCTGACCACCGCCGTAGAGATAGATTTTAGTTTTAAAAGGAACCCTGAAGCTCATCATTGGGAAATTATTATTAGGTTCAACCCAAAGTGAAGGGGAGAAGATCAGCAGTTTGGAATAAACCTCCGGATAAAGGAATCCGCTGTAAATACTGATCAATGCACCCAAAGAGCTGCCCCCGATTCCTGTATTGTCACGGTCTTTTTTGGTGCGGTAATGTTCGTCCACAAAAGGTTTCAACGTATCGGTAATGAAACGGATGTATTTTTTTCCTTCAGAACCATTAGCCACATTGTCGTTGTCAAAAATATACTCCTTGATACGCTCTTCGCTGCCGTGTTCTATAGCGATGATAATGACGTCGCCACGGCCGTATTCCGCAAGGATAGACAGTTTTTTGTCGATTTCCCAGTTTCCGTAGCCGCTTCCTTCGTTGAAAAGATTTTGAGCGTCCTGTAGATAAAGTACCGGATAGCTTTTATCGGCTACATAATAATCATAGGGCAATACAGCCCAGATTTTACGGTAACGTTCCAGCTGCGGAATGTAGAATTCTTCGGAAATAACTTCTGCGATCGGAAAAAATTCTTTTTTGAAAGGACCCCAGTTGAGCCTCCACTTTTCAATGCTATCAGATGTTTTCCCTTTTGCTTTATCAGCTTTCCGGTTGGGGGTGATATTTCTGTACTTATCGAGTTCTACGTTTTCCCATCCGCCTTTGGTGAATTTGTATTCCACGGTATCGGGAAGGATTTCATTGTCGATTTCTATGAAATAATTGTGTGAATCCAGCTGTTTAAGCTGATAACTGTAGTCTCTCGGGTTCCAGTTATTGAAATTTCCGGTGATGTACACCGTTCTGTCGTCGCTTTCTTCTGTATAAAGTTCAAACCTCATCCTATGTGTTTAATATAAATTGGAAGCTAAATTTATAAAAAAGATTGTTTTAAAATCATAAAAAAATGAATGTAAAAAATAATATATTTGATCAATGTGCTGAAAAGTTTCAAAGTTGCGGGGTGCGCGTTACGGGTTTGAGAGTCGGAGAATTTTTGGGTTTGAAAGTTGTTTAAAAGGATTTATAATGAGTGTAGATTTGGGTTGTCTGTTGCTAGTTGCTGGTTCGTAATAAATAAACTAATGCGTTCATTGCCCTGTATTTAATATCTAGATTGACTATGTCAGACTAACATTTCTCGATTTTTACAACTCAAAATTGATCATTAGTATTTTCTACATCAATTTCAACCTTAGTCTAAAAGTCTCCTATCTGAAATCTGACATCTGATATCTTGATTCCAGGTTCTTGGCTCTTGACTCTAAATAGGTGGTATCTCATTCCGAAGTCTGTTAACATAATAATAAATTGACTAATTATTAACCGTTATTGCAGGGAATTTTCGTAGTTTCAGAAAAAAATAAAGTAAGACCATATCTTGATGAATTCTGTTAAATCCTATACGCTGTTCACGGACCATGATGTCTACCTTTTCAAAGAAGGAAGGCATTATAAGCTGTATGGGAAATTTGGGGCACACTCTGTGGAAAAAGACGGTGTAAAGGGTGTCTATTTTTCGGTTTGGGCTCCGTATGCCAAAAAAGTTTCCGTCATAGGAAATTTCAACAACTGGAATCATAAAGATCATATTCTGTTCCCGAGATGGGACGGCTCAGGAATTTGGGAAGGTTTTATTGCCGGACTTACCTGGGGTACTTTATACAAATATGCTATAGAAACAGCCAGAGGTGAAATTCTGGAGAAAAGTGATCCTTACGCTTTAAGCTGGGAACAGAATCTGCAGGCGGCTTCATTTGTTTCCACAACTTGGTATGAATGGGGTGATGAAGACTGGATGGAAAAGCGCTGGAAGAATAACAGTCTGGATGCACCAATATCAGTTTACGAACTTCATCTGGGTTCTTGGGTAAGACAGGGAGAAGCTCCGGATCTATATTTAAACTATCGTGATATTGCTAAGAAACTGGTTCCTTATGCCAAGGAAATGGGTTTTACTCACGTAGAATTCATGCCGGTTATGGAATATCCTTATGACCCGAGTTGGGGATATCAGATCACAGGTTTTTTTGCCGCTACTTCACGTTTCGGTTCTCCGCAGGATCTGATGTTTCTGATTGATGAACTTCATAAAAATGACATCGGGGTTATTCTGGATTGGGTACCTTCCCATTTTCCGGGAGACGCGAATGGACTTCACCGTTTTGACGGTTCGTATCTTTATGAGCATGAAGATCCGAGGAAAGGTTTTCATCCCGACTGGAAGTCATATATTTTCAATTACGGCAGAAATGAGGTTAAATCTTTCCTGATTTCCAATGCCATGTTCTGGCTGGAACGGTATCATGCCGACGGACTTCGTGTAGATGCAGTGACCTCAATACTTCATCTGGATTATTCAAGAAACGAAGGCGAGTGGGAGCCTAATATTGAAGGTGGAAATGTAAACCTTGAAGCCAAAGCTTTCCTGCAGGAATTTAATACGGCGGTTTATAAAGAATTTGGAGACAGCATCATGACGATAGCTGAAGAAAGTTCAGATTTTCCTTTGCTTACAAAACCTGTTCATGACGGTGGCGTAGGTTTCGGAATGAAATGGATGATGGGATGGATGCATGATACGCTGGATTATTTTAAAGAATCTCCGGAAAACAGAAAATACCATCATCATAAAATCACTTTTGCCTCCGTGTATATGTATAATGAAAATTATATGATGCCGCTGTCACATGATGAAGTGGTCCACGGGAAAGCGAGTCTTATTTATAAAATGCCGGGCGACGAATGGCAGAAATTTGCCAATCTCCGTGCGCTTTACGTGTATATGTATACCCATCCGGGAGCTAAGCTTCTGTTTATGGGTGATGAATTTGCACAAACCGGTGAATGGAATTTTACCCGCAGTCTGGACTGGCATTTGCTGGAATATCCTGTTCATAAAGGAATGCAGACGCTTATAAAAGATCTTAATCATCTTTATCGTGATGAAACCGCTTTTTATGAGAATCAGTTTAATAAAAACGGGTTTGAATGGGTAGAAGCCGATGATCTGGAGAATTCGGTGTATGTATATCTGAGAAAAGGGAAAAGAAGAGATGATGTTCTGATGGTTGTTTTAAATCTTACACCACAGGTTTTGGAATATAAAATTGGAGTGGGCGCAGGAACTCATTGGGAAGTTGTTCTTAATTCTGATGACCACAGATACAGCGGAAGCGGGACGGAAGCTGAAATTCTGAATGAAAAATATGAAGAATGGATGCGCCATCCGAAATCTATCACCTTAAAGCTGCCACCATTGGCAGGAATTGTTTTAAGACAGAAAAAAGATAAAAAGTATAAATTACACAGAATAAAACATAAGAAATAAAGAATGATGATGTTGGGAATTAAAGCAAAATCTGACAAAATACAAATGACACTGAAATTATGGTAATCTATCACTTAAGTACAGAATGTTATCCGGTCGCCAAAGTAGGCGGCCTGGCAGATGTTGTAGGCGCATTGCCGAAGTATCAGAACAAAATAAAAGGAATAGACGCCAAGGTGGTCATGCCGTGGTACAATAAACCTTTCGTTCATAACCATGAATTTGATATCGTTTTTGATGGTTTTATCCATCAGGGGCCGGATATGCTGCAGGTTCAGGTGATGAAGGAGAAAACGGATACTTTGGGATTTGAGCTGTATATGGTAAAGGTTCCGGGACTTTTAGACCGGGAGAATCCTTACGGGTATCAGGATGAAAGTTTTCAGTTTATCGCTTTTCAGCATGCCGTACTGCATTGGCTGACTGCTATGAAGATTCGTCCGGATGTCCTGCACTGTCACGATTACCATACAGGATTGGTGCCTTTTATGACCCAGCACTGTCCGGAATTTGAATTTTTAAAAGGAGTAAAAACAATAGGAACGATTCATAACGGGGAATACCAGGGCATGATGAGCTGGAATATGGCGAATTATATGCCGTCTTTTGATTCCTATAAATGGGGTCTTATGGACTGGAACGGTTACATGAACCCATTGGCAAGCATGATCAAATGTGCCAATGCTTTTACCACCGTTTCTGAAGGGTATCTGGAAGAACTGTTCATCAGCTTCCGTGGACTGGAAAGCCTGGTGCGTGAAGAATTTGGAAAGGCATACGGCATCATCAACGGGATTGATACGGAAGTTTGGGATCCTGAAACAGATCCGATGCTGGATTTTAATTTTAATAGTAAAAATGCAGTAGCCCAAAAGAAGAAAAACAAAGAAAAACTCTGCAAAGAATACGGTTTGAAACCTGATCTTCCTTTGTTTGCTTTTATTGGAAGATTTGCTACGGAAAAAGGAGCCGATTTCCTTCCGGATGTGGTTTGGAAAAGCATTAAACAGAGTTACGGCGCTTTAAATATTATGATTCTCGGTTCAGGAAACACCTATATTGAGAATAAGCTTAAAGAATATGAACATACCTATACCAATTTTGCACTGGATCTGGGCTATAAGGAACATCTTTCCCATAAGATCTATGCCTCGGCGGACTTTCTGCTGATGCCGTCAAGAGTGGAGCCTTGCGGACTGAATCAGATGTATTCCATGAGATACGGCACGGTTCCTGTCGTAAGATATACCGGAGGACTAAGAGATACGGTAGAAGATATTTCAACCGGAGGAGCAGGTCTGAATTTTACCTACCCCGGTGTCGATGATATTGTGCACGCCATGAACAGGGCAATGGGAATTTATAATCAGAAAGGAGTCATGAGTGAACTGATCCATGCGAACATGAATTTTGATTTTGCATGGGAGAAATCTGCAGAAAAATATATAGCTTTATATAATAACTGATCCTATGAAAGTTACCGGTTTTCTTTTTATCATCATGATCATGCTTTCTTCGTGTAAAAAAGATGAAGGGAGTTACCATGGAGGATATTACTGGATTTATGGATATGGACTGCCTGAAATGGGCGCACAGGAGAAGATGGATGGGATATCTGAAAAATGGAAAATTAAGCATTATGCCGTATCAGGGTGTATGATAAGTAATGAAGAAGAAAGGGCTGTAAATGCTATTAATAAAAGAACCTACGCTGCAATAGAAAGAAAATACGGAAAAGGCTGGAGTGCAGCTTATGATAAAGATATGCAGGATTTTGCCATGAAAAATGTGGATGTTATGGATGTTCTGATCACGAATAAATTATTCAGGGATGAACTTAAAAAACATTACATAGAGGCATATAATGTAGATAAAGAAGTGTTTGAGCTTAATGACGAGGGCGAATTTAAAGTCATTGTTTACAATCATGAACTCAAATACGAAAATAAAGAATGCTTTAGATTGTCAGTAAACACTAAGAATAGAACAGTAAATTTAATTCAATAAAACGCAAGATACTTATGAAACGAAATGTAATCTCCATTGTTTTGGGAGGCGGCAGAGGGACAAGATTATTCCCGTTAACGTATTCAAGATCAAAACCAGCAGTTCCTATTGCAGGAAAATACAGGCTGGTAGATATTCCAATTTCCAACTGTCTGAATTCGGGACTCAATAAAATCCTGGTTTTAACGCAGTTTAATTCAGCTTCCTTAAATTCACATATCAAGAATTCTTATCACTTTGATATTTTCAGCAAAGGTTTTGTAGATATTCTTGCTGCCGAGCAGAATGTGGAAAATGAAAGCTGGTATCAGGGAACAGCAGATGCGGTCCGCCAGTCGATGAAGCACCTGGAAAAGTATGATTATGACTATATTCTGATCCTTTCCGGTGACCAGCTCTATCAGATGGATTTCAGGGAAATGCTGGATTTTCACATTGAAAACGGAGGCGATGTAACGATTGCAACCATTCCGGTGGTGGCGAAGGATGCGACCGGATTCGGGATTTTAAAATCTGATGATGACGGAAATATCACCTCTTTCTATGAAAAACCGGAATATGATATTCTGGACAGCTTAAAATCTGAAGTTTCAGAGGAAAACAAGCACAAAGGAAAAGAATATCTGGCTTCAATGGGAATCTATATTTTCACGAGAACAATTCTTAAAAAGATGTTCGAAGATGGAGCCGGTGATGATTTCGGAAAAGATATCATTCCAAATTCAATCGGGAAGTATAAAACATTAAGCTATCAGTATGAAGGGTATTGGACTGATATCGGAACCATAGAATCGTTCTACGAAGCGAATCTGGACCTTTGTCAGGATCTTCCGCAGTTCAATCTGTTTTCTTCTTCACCAATCTATACAAGGGCGAGGATGCTTCCGCCGTCTAAAATCAACGGATCTTACGTAAGCAAGGCAGTTTTCGGAGACGGATGCATCATTATGGCCGATAAGATCGAGAATTCGGTGATCGGAAACAGAACCAGAATAGATAAAGGAAGTACTATTGTAAATTCTTACGTGATGGGTGCTGACTTCTATCAAAATACGACAGAAATTGTCCTCAATGACAGAAACGGCCGTCCGAATATGGGAATCGGGAAATACTGTTACATTGAAAAAGCGATTCTCGATAAAAACTGTTACATCGGCGACAACGTTAAGATCATCGGAGGAAAACATCTTCCGGATGGCGATTACGGAACCCATTCTGTTCAGGATGGAATTGTAGTGGTGAAGAAAGGAGCAGTTCTTCCTTCGGGAACACACATTGGATGAGAAGAAGACTTTTGAAGCTGTTTTCTTTCATGTGATATATGTAAAAATACCTTGTCATTGCGAACCTTTAGGTGAAGCAATCTCTGATTTATGCCACAAAAAAGTATTTTAGAGATTGCTTCGTCGCATAGCTCCTCGCAATGACATTATACAATTTTATCGGAGATAAATTCCTGCGCCTTTGCGATTGTCCAACTATGAAATTTAATGAGTAATGAAAAGGACTTTCAACCCATAAAGTTCCGGACAGTAACTTCCATCTTCCCACATCTATCTTCTAACCTTCAACCTCCATCAGGTTAATTAGTGTTAAACATAAAACTAGGGTGATCAACATATTGGTCACTTTTTTTATTTGTCTTACTTTTGTGCGATGCGTTTTTTTAAAATTACAGCCGTGATTCTTGTTTTGCTGGTAGGAGCTTATGCTGCTTCCATGTATTATTTTGTGGATGAAAACAAGGACTTTAAGATAGAAAAAGAGATCGATTATCCCATCGATAAAGTCTTTGCCCAGTTTAATAATCTTCAGCATTTTACGCGCTGGAACAACTTTTTCACGAGTTCGCAGTCTATCGACATAGATTATTACACGCCTTACGAAGGTCAGGGTGGTGCCATCAGCTATGTAGATCCTAAAAACGATACGGACGGGGAAATGTTCATCCGTTACGAAAACCCGCAAAAAAGCCTGCGTTACCAGCTTTTTGAGGATAGAAATGAGAACCCGACGGTCGTTGATGTTCAGTTCAAAGTGGTGTCTGCAGAAAAAACGAAGATCACCTGGAACGTTCATACGCCAAAGCTTTCCGTGTTAAGGAGAGTGGAAAATTTCTGGACAGAAGACCGGTTTGCAGAAAACATCAACAAAAGTATGGTGAATCTGAAAAATGTACTGGGCAATAAAGTAGAAAAAGACAACCAGATGGCGTCCATCAAGTATGACAGTCTGATGGTAGAAAATGAAGAGGATAAGCTGATTTTGGGGATCAATGTAAGTGCATCCAACAAGAAGGAAGCGCTGTATAAAAATATCGTGATGAACTACAGTAAAATTTACAACTACATCACGATGGATCTTGGTAAAAAAGACGATGAATTCGGCTTTCCGGTACTGATTACGGATGCGGATAACTATAAAGACAAAGAGGTTTCTTACTTCCTGGGAATTCCACTTTCCAAGAAAATTGGAGTTACGGATAATAATTTCAATTTCCGTACAATCAATCCTTCTCAAAATTACGTGATCTACTACAAAGGAAATTATGAAGGCAGAATAAGGGCAGTTCAGCAGCTGATTCAGAAGGCCAAAAAAGACGAGATGCGCTTCGGAGATATCCGACAAACCTTTATTGAACGTCCGATAGAAGGACAGGAGGTGAACATGAAGCTCTCATTATCAGTGTTTAAGTAATTTTTTTTCATTTATTTTTTTCTTAATTTTTTTTAACGGTCTCAGGCTGTCTTAACTCGGTTTTTTTTATTAAATTTGAAGATTAATTCTACAAATAAATTTTAATAATAGATAAACTGTAATAATGGACAGATTTTCATTCCTAAACGCAGCTCATTCTCAGTTAATTGAGGATTTATACCAACAGTACTTAAAATTCCCGGATTCTTTGGAGCCATCATGGAAAGCCTTTTTTCAAGGTTTCGATTTCGCTTTGGAGAACTATGGAGATGATGATAACATTCAATACATTCAGGCTCCGGCCAGCGTTGCTCCGGCAGTACAGCAGATCTCTCAGGCAGTAGCCGGTGGAGAAGTTCCTGAGCACATCAAAAAAGAGTTCAAGGTAGTAAACCTTATCGAGGCTTACAGAACGAGAGGGCACTTGTTCACAAAAACAAACCCGGTTAGAGAAAGAAGACACTATACGCCTACTTTAGACATCGAGAACTTCGGTCTTAGCAAGGAGGATTTAAATACAAAATTCAACTGTGCTGTTGAAACAGGGATGAAAGAACCTGCAACACTACAGGACCTGATCAAGCATTTAGAAAGCATCTACTGCGATTCTATCGGGGTAGAGTATACGTATATCAACAACGTTGAAGAAAAAGATTTCATCAAGAAATGGCTTCAGGTGAACGAAAATCACCCAAGTCTTTCTGCCAACGAAAAAACAGAGATTTTACTGAAATTAAATCAGGCGGTAGCTTTCGAAAACTACCTTCACACCAAGTTCGTAGGACAGAAGAGATTCTCTCTGGAAGGAGGGGAAACATTAATTCCTGCATTGGACCAGTTGATCTCAAGATCTTCTCAATTAGGAGTAGACGAAGTTGTTCTTGGAATGGCTCACAGAGGTAGACTGAACGTGTTGTCAAACATTTTCGGGAAATCTTATAAGCAGATCTTCTCAGAATTTGAAGGAAAAGAATTTGAAGAGGATGTATTTTCAGGTGATGTTAAATATCACTTAGGATCATCTAAAATAGTGAAAACAGCTTCAGGAGAAGAAGTGGCTATCAACCTTACCCCGAATCCATCTCACCTTGAAACCGTAGCTGCTCTTGTAGAAGGGATCTGCCGTGCGAAGATAGATGACAAATACAAAGGAGAAGGTTCTAAGATTCTTCCTATCGTGATCCACGGTGACGGTGCTATTGCCGGCCAGGGTATCGCGTATGAAGTGGCTCAGATGATGACACTGGAAGGATACAAAACAGGAGGAACGGTTCATATTGTGGTTAACAACCAGGTTTCGTTTACCACCAACTATGCGGATGCTAGATCTTCAACATACTGTACAGACATTGCAAAAGTAACTGAGTCTCCGGTAATGCACGTTAATGCTGACGATGCTGAAGCGGTAGTTCATGCGATGCATTTTGCAGCAGACTTTAGAGCTAAGTTCGGTAAAGACGTTTACATCGATTTATTAGGATATAGAAAATACGGTCACAACGAAGGTGATGAGCCTAGATTCACGCAGCCTAATCTGTATAAACTGATTTCAAAACACCCGAACCCAAGAGAAATTTATAAAGATAAATTACTTAAGGACAGCATCACTTCCAATGATGTGATCGCGAAAATGGAATCAGATTTCAAAGTGCTTTTAGATAAAGATTTTGATGCTTCCAAGGAGATCGAAAAAAATGTAATGGATCTGTTCATGGCAGATGACTGGACCAATTATCCTATCGGAAAAAGAGGGGCAGTTCAGATTCCTGTAGATACAAAATATGACTTAGAGAAGCTTAAAGAACTGGCGATTAAAATGTCATCTCTTCCTGCAGACAAAAAGTTCATCAATAAAATTACAAGACTGTTTGATAACCGTGTTAAAGCTATTGAAGGAAATTCACTAGACTGGGCTCTTGGAGAATGGTTGGCATATGCTACGCTTCTTGTGGAAGGTCACAATGTAAGAATTTCCGGAGAAGATGTGGAAAGAGGAACATTCTCTCACAGACACGCAGTAGTGAAGACAGAAGATACGGAAGAAGAATATATCCCGTTGAGACATGTATCAGAAAGCAGATTTGATGTATTCAACTCTCACCTTTCAGAATATGGAGTTTTAGGTTTCGACTACGGATATGCGATGGTTTCTCCTAATACTTTGACGATCTGGGAAGCTCAGTTCGGAGACTTTGTAAACGGTGCTCAGATCATCGTAGACCAGTATCTGGCTGCTGCAGAAGAGAAATGGAAAATCCAGGACGGATTGGTGATGTTATTACCTCACGGTTCAGAAGGTCAGGGAGCAGAACACTCTTCAGCAAGACTAGAAAGATTCTTAACGCTTTGTGCGAACGAAAATATGGTGGTAGCCAACGTTACTTCACCAGCCAACTATTTCCACTTATTAAGAAGACAGCTTAAATGGACATTCAGAAAGCCGCTGATCGTAATGAGCCCTAAATCTCTGTTGAGACATCCTAAAGTGGTTTCTCCACTGGAAGATTTCGCAAATGGTTCATTCCAGCCAATATTGGACGATCCTACAGCAGATCCTAAAAAAGTAGAAAAATTAGTATTGTGTTCAGGTAAACTGTACTTCGAATTATTAGCGAAGAAAGAAGAACTTAACTGTGAAAATATTGCACTGGTAAGATTCGAGCAGTTATATCCGCTTCAGACAGATGCTATAGAGGCTATCTTCAGCAAATATGACAGCAGAACACAGCTGATCTGGGCTCAGGAAGAACCTGAAAACATGGGTGCATGGTCTTATATCCTGAGAAACTTCAGAGATACAGGTATCCAGGTGGTAGCTCCAGTACCAAGCGGTGCTCCGGCTCCGGGAAGTCACAAAATGTTTGAAAAGAGTCAGAATGCAGTGATCAACAGAGTTTTCGACAGAGATGATGCTCCTGTAAAAAGACCAGTTACCGTGTAATTGTAATTAAGAATAATACCCAATTAAAAAAATAAAAAATACTCAATATGTCAGTTTTAGAAATGAAAGTTCCTTCACCGGGAGAATCCATTACAGAAGTTGAAATTGCAACTTGGCTTGTGAAAGATGGTGATTATGTAGAAAAAGATCAGCCCATCGCAGAAGTAGACTCAGATAAAGCAACTCTTGAATTACCTGCAGAACAAAGCGGTGTGATCACGTTAAAAGCAGAAGAGGGTGATGTAGTACAGGTTGGCCAGGTAGTTTGTTTAATTGATGTGGATGCTCCAAAACCTGCAGGCGGAAGCGCACCTGCTGCTGAAGCTCCAAAACAGGAAGAGGCTCCGAAAGCTGCTGAACCTGCTAAACAGGAAGCTCCAAAACCTGCGGCTCCGGTAGCGGCTCCACAAACGTATGCAACGGGAGCTCCATCTCCTGCAGCTAAAAAAATCCTTGACGAAAAAGGGATTGAGGCTGGACAGGTTTCAGGAAGCGGAAGAGACGGAAGAATCACTAAAACAGACGCAGAATTGGCTGCAGTTCCTGCTTTAGGTGGAACACCTTCTACGGCAACTGGTGCACGTACAACGACAACAACTAAACTTTCAGTTCTAAGAAGAAAAATCGCTTCAAGATTAGTTTCTGTAAAGAACGAAACAGCGATGTTGACTACTTTCAACGAAGTTGATATGTCTGAAATTTTCAGATTAAGAAAATTATACAAAGAAGAATTTGCTCAGAAGCACGGAGTAGGATTAGGCTTTATGTCTTTCTTTACAAAAGCAGTGACAAGAGCATTACAAATGTACCCGGATGTGAATGCATCTATCGACGGAGACTTCAAAATTAACTATGATTTCTGCGATATTTCAATTGCAGTATCAGGTCCTAAAGGATTAATGGTTCCGGTATTGAGAAATGCTGAAAACATGTCTTTCAGTGGAGTTGAAGCCAACATCAAAGATCTTGCAACTAAAGTAAGAGACGGTAAAATTACGGTTGATGAAATGACTGGCGGTACTTTCACGATTACAAATGGTGGTACTTTTGGATCTATGATGTCTACACCAATTATCAACCCTCCACAGTCTGCTATCCTTGGAATGCACAACATTATCCAGAGACCGGTAGCAGTAGATGGACAGGTTGTGATCAGACCAATGATGTATGTTGCCATGTCTTACGACCACAGAATTATCGACGGAAAAGAGTCTGTAGGATTCCTTGTAGCGGTAAAAGAAGGTATCGACAATCCTGTTGAAATTTTAATGGGAGGCGACGAAAGAAAAGGCCTTGGACTATAAAATTTAATAAAATTTTAAGATAACTTACAATCTCGCCTTAAAAAAGGCGAGATTTTTGTATCTGTTATAAAAACTAAGGTGATGTTCTCAAAAATGACTTCCAATATCAAAGTTTCAGTAATACCTGAATATGATAGTAAAAACAGTTATCCTTCCGAAAACCGTTATGTCTTTAAGTACAATATTACAATAGAAAATGACGGAAGCTTTCCCATTAAAGTACTTAAAAGAAAATGGCTCATCTTTGATGTAGGTTTTGGATACACAGAGATTATTGGCGATGGTGTAATCGGATTGACACCGGAAATTCCCACAGGCGAAAATTTCGCTTATTTCTCCAATGTAATGCTTCGGTCCGGCGTAGGCAATATGAGCGGAAAATACCTCGTTAAAAATATGGATACGCAGGAAACCTTTGAGATAGAGATCCCAAAGTTCAACCTGTTGTCTGAAGTGTTAAGCAATTAAGCCGAGTTATGAGTTTCAGGGTAAATTTTGGTTGACTGGTTGCTGGTTGATTGTATTAAGCTAATAAATTATTGTTTGATGTCTTGTGACTGAGATCTAAAATCTTGTTTCTTGACTCTTATTTTCCAGTCTACATTCACCATTCACTTGCAAAGCAAAATTCACCATTGACATTCTTCATCCCAGTTGAAAGTCTGAAATCTGATATCAAAAAAATTAGGATTATTCCCTGATAAATTGATGTCTGCTTATTCCTTTCTGAGATTTGATTTCTAAGAAATAACCTCCTCTTGAAAGGCCGGAAACATCTATTCTGGAATCTGCAGAATTCTGCTGAACGAGTCTTCCTTCAGCGTTATAAATTTTTGTCCATTCAATACGCTCAACGCCTTTAATTTCAAGGAAACTGTCCTTAACGGGATTAGGGTAAATCTTTATTGACGCAGCTTTGGATGCCTCCAGTTCTTTGGTGGTTAAGAAACCACTTTCATAAAAAGCTTGAACTCCATAATTATTATCTACTACCATATTTTTTGTATTTCCTGAATAGGTAATCTGATAATTAAATAGTCCCGAATTGTATTCAAAATAGTTGCTATAATGATTGAAAAAGGTAATGTTTTCTGGATTTGTACATGTTTGGTTACCAACCCCAGATGCCCAGAGGCCAAAAGCACTTGCTGTAATTTCGATTTGGTACACTACTGCCCAAATGCTGGTTCCACAGATATAACTGTTCATACTATATGCCGGCGATGATACGGATGGTAGAGTGAAAGTCAATGTAGGAGTCACCATTTCAGTATTCTGGGGAACATTGTAAGTTACATTATTTTTGATAATTTTTTTCAAATACCATGTAGTATCAGTGAGTTCCGTGTTTTGTGCGTGGAACAGGGTGCCAACAATAATGGCAGCAGGAAGTAAAAGTTTTTTCATGGGTGTTATAGTTTTTTGATGTATTTATTTAAAAAAGATTCATGGATTTCGTCGTTCTCGGTGATAATTAATTTTTCAAAAGCAAGAAGTGAAATTTTTGCACAGGCTTCGGCATCATCTCCGGCGCGGTGGTGATTCAGATTGATCTGGTGATGTTCTGCCAGATGTTTCAATCCGTATTTTGGAAGATAATTCCATGATTTTTTGGCCAGCTGAATACTGCAAAGATAATTCAGCTTTGGAGTAAACATGCCGTAATGTGCGAAACATCCTCTTAAAACACCTGCATCAAAGCTTGCATTGTGAGCAATCATCAGCGATCCGTACATCATTTCTTCAGCTTCGTACCATATCTCATCAAAAGTAGGAGCATCCTTTACATCTTCAGGGGTAATTCCATGAACAGCAATATTAAATCTGCTGAAATAAGGAAAACTTGGCGGTTTGATCAGCCATGTTTTCGTTTCCACAATTTTGGAATCCTGAACAACACAAATACCCATTTCACACGCTGAATTTTTTTCGTGTGTTGCCGTTTCAAAATCTATTGCGCAGAAATCCATTTTTTTGAGTGATGAGTTAAGAGTTATGTGTTGTTGGTTGGTTTTGGTTGGTTGGTTTTATTTAATGCTTAAAGTTTAGAGTTTTTGAAGTTAAGAATTTTTCACATAAAATACTATAGTCCTTTAACCGTCAGATATTTGTACTTTATTTCCCTAATCCCTAATCCCTAATCCCTTCTACCCAAAAAATGTCTAAAGATCAGCCATTTTGATTGATAGAACTTGCTTTTCTGATAATTCTGGCGAAGTTTCCATGTTCCGGGAAGTTGTGCATAAAATCCGAAATGAGCTCTTACAACGGCCCAAAGGTGAGGGAATCCGTTTTTCAATCCGAAATAAATTCCGGCAATTCCGTCTAAACAAAGTCTGAAGAAAATTAACGCTACCAGTTTTGGAAACGGTAAATTTTTCAACATCATGGAAAGGTTGTTGCGGATATTTAAATATGTTTTTTGAGCGCTTTGTTTGTTGAGTGTTCCGCCACCTACGTGATAAACTTTGGATTTTCCTGTGTAGAAAATTTTCCTCCCGGAATTAATCAGTCTCCAGCAGAGATCAATTTCTTCCTGATGGGCAAAAAACCTTTCATCAAAACCTTTCTGCTCCCAGAAGTCTTTTGAACGGATAAAGAAACTGCATCCGGAGGCCCAGAAAATCTGTGTTTCATCATCATACTGTCCTTTATCTTCTTCCACATCATCGAATACACGTCCACGGCAATAAGGATAGCCCAGATTATCAATAAGACCACCAGCAGCGCCGGCAAATTCAAAAAACGCTTTATGATTAAAAGATAGGATTTTAGGCTGTATTGCTGCTATGGAAGCGTCTTTTTCAAACAATTCCAGAACCGGAACTGTCCAGTCTTCAGTAACTTCTACATCTGAATTAAGAAGACAGTAATACTCATTTTTGAGTTCCTTTAAACCTTCATTGTAGCCACCTGCAAAACCATAGTTCTGAGTGTTTTTAATGATTTTTACGGCAGGAAAATGAGTTTGTATAAATGTTATAGAATCATCGGTAGAAAGATTGTCAATGACATAGATATCTGCATTTTGAGAAAAACTGACAACGCTCGGAAGAAATTTCTCAAGCCAGTTTTTTCCATTCCAGTTTAAGATAGCAACGGCTAATTTATTCGGCATCAGGATTTATTTTTTATTGCCATCAAAGGTTTTAATCGAGCTTTGATACTTCCATTTTCTGTGAGACCAAAGATAGTTGTCCGGGTTCTTGCGAAGTGTGTTTTCCAGAAGGTTATGGAATTTCTTCACCACTTCATGTTCTGTAAATTTTTCACCATCAGGATAAATTCTGTGGTAATTGACCTGATAATAGCCCCGCTTTACTTTCTTCATTTCACAATAAATAAAAGCAAGATCCATTCTGGTAGCCAGTTTATCATAGCCTATAAATGCAGGCGTTCTCTGGTGAAGGAACTCCAGTCCGTAATTCACATGGGCAACATGAGGCGTTTGGTCTGCCACGAACATATAAGCTGATTCACCATCGTTTTTAGATCTGAAAATATTCAAGATCACTTCATTGGCTTCCAGCGCTTCATTTCCAAATTTGTTTCTGACTCTTTTCATCTGGTTTTCCCAGAAATCGCTGTTGACCTTTCTGTATACGGGATGACAGTGTTTTTGTGGAATCACTCTTGCGAAAGCATTCATCCATTCCCAGTTGAAAACGTGTCCTGCGAGCATGATTACATTTTTGCCTTCAGCTTTAGCTTCATGGAAGATCTCCTGATTGATGTGCTGCATTCTGACTCTGGCTTCCGTTTCAGAGATACTGAACGATTTGATGGTTTCTACCAGATAATCCGAAAAATTTAGATAGAATTTCTTTCGTATGGCTCTGATCTCTTCTTCCGATTTTTCAGGAAAAGAGTTTCTTAGATTCTGGGTAATAACGTTCTTTCGGTAGCCTACCAAATAGTAATTCAGGAAGAACATAACGTCCGAGAAAAGATACAATACTTTGAGCGGAAGTTTGGAGATGAAATATAATATTTTGATCAGGAAATCCATAAAACATGCAAATCTAGTGATAATAAAATTATGGTTCTATTTTTGCTTGCAATAAGTGTAAAATTTTTTTTATTTTTATGTTATGAAAAAATTGTCAATCATAGCTTTTTTGGGACTTAGTGTCATTGCTTTTTCCCAGGAAACCAAAAATGTACCGGAAGGAAGAAATAAAGATAACGCCCTTTTGGTGAAAACTGACCATGCAGAACTGGATGCGAAGAAGAAAGCAGGTGAGGAAAAGGCGAAACTTCCAAAACCCTACGATCCGAAAGCCAATGCAGAGGCTGATATCAATAAAGTAATTGCCAAAGCTAAAAAAGAAGGAAAAAATATAATCATTCAGGCGGGTGGAAACTGGTGTATATGGTGTCTCCGTTTTAATAATTTTGTTCAAAGTAGCCCTGAATTAAAGGAAACCGTAGATAAGAACTATGTGTATTATCATTTGAATTTCTCTCCTGAGAATAAGAATGAAAAAGTTTTTTCTAAATATGTAGATATTAATGAAAAGCTGGGGTATCCTTTTTTCATAGTTTTGGATAAGAATGGAAAAATGATTCATGTACTGAAAGACAGTTCAGTTCTGGAAGAAGGTAAAGGCTACAGCAAAGAAAAGGTAAAAGAATTTTTTACTCAGTGGGCGCCTAAATCATAAAAGTACAACCGGGAAATTTCCCGGTTTTTTTATTTACAACAGTTTCTTGATCCAACTTAATTTCTTTTCAGAATAA
Source organism: Chryseobacterium sp. JM1 (assembly GCF_000737715.1). Lineage (GTDB taxonomy): Bacteria > Bacteroidota > Bacteroidia > Flavobacteriales > Weeksellaceae > Chryseobacterium. Next base: position 507,371 of record NZ_JPRN01000003.1, read on the forward strand.
GGAGGATATTTAATATTGGGTTCGCCCCAGGTTGCTTTTTCAAGGATCGATTTCTGATGTGAAAAAGCTTCAAAACCATATTTTCCATGGTAATTTCCGATACCGGAAGCTCCAACACCTCCAAACGGTAACCTTTCATTACCCAAATGCATAATCACATCGTTGATACATCCGCCACCAAAGGATAATTTCGAAGTAAAAGCTTCTTTTTCCTCAGAATTACGGGTAAACAGATAGGCCGCAAGTGGTTTTTCATGTTCCAGAATAGTATTTAAAATCGGATTAAAATGAGTAAAGCTGATCACGGGAAGTATCGGACCGAAAATCTCTTCCTGCATGACATCATCTTCCCAAGTTACATTATTGAGGATGGTAGGTTCAATATGCAGTTTCGATTCGTCGGAATTTCCTCCAAAATAAATTTTCTTCTGGTCGATAAGCTTTATGAGACGGTCAAAATTTTTACGATTGATAATTCTTGTATACTGTTCGGAACCGGGTTCGTATTTGAACTCCGTGATATATTTTCTCAGCATTTCCAGAAACTGTTCATGAATGGATTCTTCTACAAGCAGATAATCCGGTGCCACGCAGGTTTGTCCAGCATTGAGGAATTTTCCCCAAACGATTCTTTTGGCAGCGACTTCAAGGTCTGCATCTTTAGTGACGATTGCAGGAGATTTTCCACCCAATTCAAGAACAGCGGGTGTTAAATGCTCTGCAGCAGCTTTGTACACGATCTTTCCAACTTTCGTACTTCCTGTAAAAAATATTTTATCAAATTTCAGTTTTAAAAGTTCTGTAGTTTCATCAATGCCCCCTTCGTAGACATATAAATACTCGGGTGGAAAGTTCTCATTGATGAGTTTTGCCATCACTTTCATTGTATTTTCTGCTATTTCACTCGGCTTTAAAATACAGCAGTTTCCTGCAGCCAATGCAGCGATCATAGGAGAGAGTGACAATTGATAAGGATAATTCCAGGCGCCAATAACCAGAACACAGCCCAGCGGTTCAGGATGAATACTGCTTTTTCCGATCTGATTAGACAGATTGGTGGTGACTTTTTTAGGTTTTGAAAGGGAATTTAAATTCTTCAAATAATAATGAATATCATTCAGCACGAAAGAAAGTTCTGTGGTAAACGTATCAAACTTTGACTTACCAAAATCCTTATCAATAGCTTCACATAAAAGATCTTCACTCCTCAGAATAATATCCCGTAGTTTTTCAAGATACATTTTCCTGAACTTAAGACTTTTCGTCTGCTGGGTTTTGAAAAAAGCCCGTTGGCTGGATACGATTTCCTGAATGTCCATAAAATCAAATTTCTGGAAGTACAGCAAATTTTCGGCCTAAACGATTACATAATATTCCTCACCGCAATTTTCACAGGATGATACAGCAGTAAAGCAAAAGCCGTAATCAGTGCCAGCCAGAAAAGTCCTGTGAAAATTTCCATATTGGAAAGAAGGATCGACTGAGCGGTTATTTTTGCTTTAAATGCACCGGCAGTCATAGACAGGGATTCATTAACCGGCAGTTTAGACAGATTAGCACCGAAAATCTGGTTCCACTGGCTGTAGAAAACAGGATTGGAATCGGTCATATTGAAACTTAAGGTGTCAGAATGTTTTAACGTTAAAAACAGCATCAGGTTCTGCATTAAGGCATATCCAATGGCGGTGGTCCAGAAACGGGTCGTGGTTCCTAAGGCCGTTGCATTGGCGACATATTGTTCCGGCATTCCGGAAATCAAAAAGAAAACAAGTGGCGTAAACAGCAGCCCCTGTGCAATTCCTTGTAAAAATAAAGGAGGACAGATCGTGGAAAGGGTCGTATCCGGATAAAAAGTATACGTAAACCATGCACAATCAATGGCCAGAAGCAGAAATCCGGTGAAGAAAACAATTCTTGAAGAAACGCCGCGCATCAGGCAAATTCCAGATAAAATAACCCCCAATAAAGTCCCGGCCACATTCCAGTACTGAATATTGACAATATAATCCCATGGCCATTTCCAGACGGTTGCCATAATGCTGTATACATTATTTAAGCCTGACCGGATCAGATAGAAAATAAAGAACATAATCATTCCTGCAATGACGTTTTTTGAACTGAAAACTTCGTAATGAAAAAGTGGTCTTTTGGAATTCCTTTGCTTCAGCATAAATAATCCTCCGGAAAGCAGAAATATGAAAAAACACATGATAATCGTGTCAGACTCCAGCCACATCAGCCTTTTACCGTAAATAATAACATAACCTCCCGACTGCAAACAGGCCCAAAGGAGAAACCAACTTGTGATGTCGAGCTGATAGAGTGGCATTTTAGGGAAAAATCTGTTGGTATTAAAAAGAGCGATTCCGATGATCAGAACAAAGATGTGAAAATAAGCCATCATCAGGATCATATGCTTGAAATCATAATCTTCAATACTGGATTTCAATAAAGAAGTGGTGATGGTTCCGCCGGTAAGCATAATGGTGTACATGAACAGATAAGCTATCACCTTGGCGTGTTTTGTTTTTAATTCGGCAATAATTAACGGAAGAAAAATAGCGCCTTCAAACAACCCGAAAATCCCTTCGAGAAAACGGATCACCAGAATAACCTGATAATTATTCGTAACTGATAAAACATACAGTATAATCACAGAAACAGAAGCCATCAGAAGGATATAGTATTTCACACTGAAATATGCCAAAAACCGCTGTAAAACCAAAAGTGTAACCACAAATGTCCCGTACATCAAAATCATTAAATACTGAATGTCATCCGAATCTACATCCATAAACGAAGACGTGAAAGCGCTGTTGGAATGCAAAAGTGACAACAGCATTAGGTGAGGAAAAAGAGCCAGCACCAGAAGAGGCAGTTTCAGCCATTGTGGTACCCATTTGTGATAAACTGTATTATGTTGCATGGTTGATGAGATGATTCGTTGATGTGTTGATTTGATGATTTGATGATTTGATGATTTGGCGATGAGATGGTGGAAGATAAAAACACGGAAAGACAAAAGAGCAGGGTGTAAAAAAAGTAAAAGGTAAATTGACAAATACTTACGAATCATCATAAGCCTGTCGCTGCAGTTCTGTCTTTCCGCTGAAAAAATCTAATGGGCTGTTTTGTTGATGCGATGATGCGATGATTTGATAATTTGATAATGTGTTGATTTGATAATTAGACAATATGATGATGCCATTCAATATCTGTTATCTTTCACTCTAATACTCTAATACTCTAATACTCTAATACTCTAATACTCTAATACTCTAATACTCTAATACTCTCAAACCCTCCCACACAAAAACGCTATATTTTCTTTGCACTGACCAGAACATTCATCCCGGAAAGCAGTTTTTCGTTATTTTGATTGTTATCGAGAATAATTTTCACAGGAAATCGCTGTTCAATTTTTACGAAGTTTCCGGTGGCATTATCCGGTTTTACCAGGGAAAACTGTGAACCAGAGGCGGGAGATACGGAAACGACTTTTCCTTTAAATTCAATATCAGGATAAGCATCTGCCGTGATCGTAACTTCCTGTTTCGGATCGATCTGCCCAAGCTGGGTTTCTTTATAATTGGCAATGATCCATTTTTCTTTGCTCACCATTTGAACCAAAGCCTGGCCTTCTTTAATAAGCTGTCCTTCCTGGATGGTCTTTTTCCCGACCCAGCCATCATAAGGTGCTGTAATCACGGTGTAGGAAAGAAAAAGCTTAGCATTGTTAAGGCTTGCAGAGCTCTGCTGGATCTGGCTTTTGACGGGAGCTACTTTTGTCTGCTGCTCATTGGCGCCGGCTCTCACTGCATTTTTCTGCTGTTCCAAGGCTAAAAGATTGGCTTTGGCCTGTTCGTAAGAAGCTTTTACATTCTCAAACTGCTGTTCTGTGGCGGCATCTTCTGAAACTAAATTTTTGTATCGCTTAAAATCCTGTTCCGTTCTCCAGATATCAATTTTGGCCGAAGCAATTTTAGCATCAATGATTTTGGAATCACTTTCTTTGGTATTGACGCCGCTTTCAATGGTGGTGATGTTTTCAGCATTCGCATGAAGGCCTGCTTCCGCCATTTTCACCTGGTTGACAAACTCTCTGTTGTCTATGACGATCAGTGTATCTCCTTTTCGTACAAACTGGTTTTCTTCGAACTGTATCGTTTTAATGAACCCTGAAACCTTGCTGGAAACGGGCGTAATAAATTGCTCGATCTGGGCATCATTCGTGGTGACATTTTTTCTTGAGAAAAGGAAGAAGCTTACCATTCCCGTGATTCCGCTGATGATCAGAATCCAGGCCAGCAGCGTGATCGTTTTATTGATTCTTTTTTCCTTTTGTGTCAGTTGTTTCTTTGCCATAGTTTTTATAAGTTTCCAATCGTGTACTGGAGTTGGTAATATTTTAATTGTCGGTTGATTTTTACGGAGATAAGATTGGATTCAGCCTCCAGATAAGCATTGTCTGCATCGATAAGTTCGGTGATAAGACTTAATTTATTGGCATATTTTGTCTTTACAATTCTATAGTTTTCTTTGGCCTGGCCAATGGCTTCCTCTGCGATTTTAACCTTCTGATCCGTTTCTTCAAACTTCTTATACGCTTCATACACATAATGCCGTACATTTTCATCGTTTTCCTCGATCTGAAGTTTGGCCAGATCAATATTTTCCCGGGCTTCCTGCATTTTGTATTTATTTTTATACAGGTTTTCGATAGGATAGGTAAGGTTCACACCCAGCATCCCAAGACGGTAGGCATAAGGCTCGGGAGGGAAGAACATCATATTCGGGTACTTGATAAAATATTCTCCGCCAGCGGTGATTTTCGGTAAATAATTCGCTTTCGTGATTTTTTGATCCAATTGTTTTAACGAAAGGTTTTTGTGGGTCATTTCTACGGATTCATTTTGATGTAAAGCCGTTTCCGTAAGCTCATCGATATAGGGAACCGATGCTTTGTCGGAGATCAGATCTTCCGTGTCTGCGTGCATTTCCTGACTTTCCGGAAGCGAAAGAATGGTTTTAAGCTTATGTTCTGCAATCTGTATATCGTTATCCAGCTCTGTCCAGCTCATTGTATGGTTTGATAGCTGTAAAGATGTTCTCAGAACTTCATTCACCGTAACAACGCCATTGGCTTTCAAAGCTTTCACTTGTTTGATGTTGATGGAATCCTCCTTCATTTTATCGTTGATCAGGCTTTGCTGTTCCTTTAAGTGATAAATCTGAAGAAAAGCCGTAATGATTTCCATTTTCAGCTGTCTTTCATCCTGATGGGTTTTTAAAGCTGAAATTTCGGTGTCGATGGCTGCTTTCTTTTCTGTATTCTTGATCTTTCCACCCATATACACAGGAATGGATGCTGCAAGGGTAAAGTCATACATTCCGTTGATGATGTCATATTTAGTAGCTTTATTGAAAAAGCCATTCTGATGCTGAAAAAGATTGGTCACCTGATTGTAGCTGGTATGAAATTCAATATCCGGAAGTTTTTCCATAGCCAGGTCTTTCTCCTTCGTGACAGACATTTCCTGCTTTAAATGGCTGATGCGGATATTCTTATTATTTTTCAAACCGGTCTCTATAGCCTGTTGAAGACTCAGATGCTGGTAATCGGTCATTTGTGAGTGTAAAAAACTGCCTGTCAGCAGTAAGGACAACGCCATACACCTGTATTGGAAGGCGCTAAATGTCATATTCATAATTTAAGTAAGGGATTTTTGCTGAAATGATTTTGATGCTGCAAAGTTACGCTGCACAGGATCGCACCCTATTTGTTAAAGCAGAAAAAGATTTGCTCATTTACGCCAATGTGAAATTTTCTTCTTACCTTTATTCTATGAACGACAGTCATTTTAAAGCAGTAGAAGAAGATGATGCAGAATTTTATGTCTATAATGTGTTTACAGGAGGCATAACGACAGACATTCATCATCACAGTTCTGCCCAGATGGTTTATGCAGAGGGTGGAATAGTCCATATTTTTACAGATCTCCAACACTGGTATCTTCCGGCAAGATGCTTTATGTGGATCCCGGCCGGAACACCTCATTACATCTTTTCAAGCAGTCCGAATGTAGAGTTTTATAATTTTTATTTTAAAAAAGAAGAAAATGAAAATGGCTTCTTTGATGAAATTAATATTTATTCCGTCAGTCATCTTCTCAGAGAAATGATTTTGTATACCAAAGACTGGGATGGGAAAATCACAAAAAATGAAGGCGATAAATATTTTTTCCTTAAAGCATTAAAAGGAATTCTTCCTGAAAAAAGAGATAAAAAACTGGCTTTCCCCGTTCAGCATCCGTTTCCAAAAGACGAGACCCTTCTGAAGATTGCCAAGTATATCCACGCTAATCTTGAGAAACCCCTTACCATCGAATCTACGGCAAAAGAATTCGGGATGAGTACAAGAACCCTATCCAGAAGGTTTAAAGAGATTTTAGGTATGAATTACGTCCGTTTTCTGCGTGCTTTAAGGATTACCCGCTCGCTGGAATTAATGATGGAGGGGAAATACAATATGTACGAAATAGCCATGATGGTAGGGTACAACAGCCTATCGTCATTCAGTAATATATTTAAAAAAGTAATCGGGATACCACCCAGTGAGTATCAGCAGAAATTGAGAGGAGGGGAGTGATTGTATTGGTGACTTCGGGAGCCTCATCCACCAATTAATGAAGAATGTTCTGATAATTGTTGATAGAGTACAGGAAGCGGGTGACTGAGGCTCCCGAAGTCACCCGCTTCCTTAGCCCCGATAGAAACGGTTACCCCGCAGTAAGCGTTGGCTAAGCAGCTGCGCGAGGAGTATGAGTGGATAGCGGGATTAAGCTTCTCATAAAACAAAAAACCACTTCAAACGAAGTGGTTCATATATTTGAGAAAATCTCTTTAAAGCTTATGCTTCTTCAGAAGGAGTTTCTTCTACTACTTTTGCTTTAGGAGCAGCTGGTTTAGGAGCTTCCACCGGAGCATCAGATACGATGTCGAATTCGAAATTGTACTCAACATTTCTGTGAAGTCTGATGTTTGCAGTAACTCTACCAGTTCTCTTAATAGTGTTTCCTGGGATTTTGATGTATTTCTTCTCTACAGAAACTCCAGCTTTAGCAAGAGCGTCAGAAAGATCAGAATTGTTGATAGATCCGAATAACTTGTCACCAGAACCTACTTTTGCAGGAATAGTGATAGAAGTTTTCTTCAATTGATCTACTACACCGTTAGCTGTAGCGATAAGTTTAGCTTCTTCTTCTTTTCTAGCCTCTAAAGTAGCTTCAAGAGCTGCTTTGTTTTTAGGAGTAGCTAAAAGAGCAATTCCTTGAGGAAGTAAGAAGTTTCTTGCATAACCTGGCTTTACGCTTACTGTATCAAACTCAAGTCCTAAGTTTTCTACGTCTTTTTTTAGAATGATATCCATTGTTGTTGTCCTTTTTTAGAATCTAGATGTTAGAAATTAGAAGTTAGATGTGAGACAGTGCCTTTATCTAAATCTGTAGATCTTTTATCTAAAATCAAGTTAGAATTAAATTATTTATTCAGCAACAAAAGAAGAGGTTGCCCTCTTCTTCTATTTATTTTTTTTTGTCTTATTTCAATAAGTCAGCTACGTAAGGTAGTAAAGAAAGGTGTCTTGCTCTTTTGATAGCAGCAGAAACTTTTCTTTGGTATTTTAAAGAAGTTCCAGTGTATCTTCTTGGTAAGATCTTACCTTGCTCGTTTACGAACTGTAATAAGAAGTCAGCATCTTTGTAATCAACGTGCTTAATTCCGTATTTTTTGAATCTACAATATTTCTTTTCAGATTTTGTATTGATATCAAGTGGAGTAAGGAATTTTACTTCTGATTCTCCTCCAGCTGAGGCTTGTTTAGCCATTTCATCTATTGCCATGTCTTGTCTTTTTTAAAAAATAGGGTTAATAATTAAGCTCTAGCCGCTTTGATTTTAGTTCTTCTAGTTACAGCATACTCAACAGCGTGCTTGTCAAGTTTTGTAGTCAGGTAACGGATTACTCTCTCGTCACGTTTGAATGCTAATTCTAAATCAGCTACTACAGTACCTTCACCTTTAAACTCGATTAAAGTGTAGAATCCATTCTTTTTCAATTGAATTGGATAAGCTAGTTTTTTTAATCCCCAGTTTTCTTTGGCAACGATTTCACAGTTCTTTTCTTTTAAAAGATCTTCAAATTTTTTCACTGCTTCCTCTACCTGAGCATCAGATAGAACGGGAGTTAAAATGAAAACAGTTTCGTAATTGTTCATAATGTTAAATGAATTTGTTAATTATTTCGAGGTGCAAAATTAGAGAATATATTTGGAATATGCAATACTTGGGTGAATATTTGTAGGCGGATTTTAGGCAACAGATACAAGATATGAGAGATTAAGGTTAAGGTTGTGACTGAGGTTAGAAAATGCTAATGGTGAATTTTAAGTTGTAATCAGTTTGATGCATTTAATCAAACAGACATAGAACAATGACTTCATCAACCTAATTTATTAAACCAATAACCAATAACCAGCAACTAGCAACTAGCATCCCGTATTCCGAAACTCTCCAACCCAAAAACTCTCCAACTCTCAAACCCCGCATTCCGAAAACTATTCCTTCTCCCTGATCTCTGTCAGGAAATTCACCTTAATCACATCATATAAAGAATGTCTGCTTACCAGAATAGAAGCTATGGATGAAACCATTCCCGCCAGCATAAGGTGGAAAATAAGGGAATGTCTGTCCGTCATTTCCAAAACAATAATAGCTGATGTAAACGGAGCTCTTGTAATTCCGGTAAGAAATGCGACCATTCCAGCGAGGATGACTACATTGGTTTCGTTGGGAGTTAAATGAATAGCTCCTGAAATCACGGAACCTATACTCGCGCCGGCTGTAAGGGCAGGAGCAAAAATTCCGCCCGCACCGCCCGATGTAAAAGAAAGGGCAGGGCCAAGCATTCTTAAGATCGGGACATACCATTCTTCATGCTTATCCTTTGTGAAAAGAACACGCTCCATAATTTCCTTTCCGGAGCCTAGAATTTCCCTGTTAATGAAATAGGCTATAGAAGCAATAAACAATGCGCAGATCACAAGAAAAATGATATTGGCCTGGTCCGTTTTTAATTTTCTTTTCTTCCAGTCACTCATTTTAAGCATCATGACAGAAAGCTGGCTGGCCAGAATACCTGCTGTTCCGGCTACAAGAATAATTGGAAACATGACCATTAAAGAAACATCATTGGTTTTAGGATATCCTAAATATAAATAAGAACCTGCTAATGTCTGAGCTGTTAAACCTGCAATGATAACAGCTGTGAACAATGCTGTCTTGAAATAGTTGATATGTGTTTTTGAAAGTTCTTCTACCGCAAATACAATTCCTCCCAAAGGCGTATTGAATGCCGCTGCAAGACCTGCCGCTGCACCTGTCATAATCATGTTTTTCTTGGAAATTTTCGGCCACCAGTGCGGAAGATATTCATTGACCTTCCGGAATACAGAACCTGCAATCTGTATCGTTGGTCCTTCACGACCTACAGCGCCACCACCGATAACCAGAACAACAGATGAAATGATTTTAAAAACAATGATTTTAAGGCTTAAAAGGCTTCTGATCTTTGTATGTTCCTTGGGATTGGCAAGCTCTACGGCGGCCATAACCTGTGGAATCCCGCTTCCTTTGGCATTGGGGGCAAATTCTTTTACCAGCCACCACGAAAGCACAAAACCGATAGGTGCAATGATGAAGATCATCCATGCATGCCAGTTCATGATGAAATTCAGCAGATGCTCTCCCCATGCGAATATCTTGGCGTACATCACCGCAAAAAAACCGGTGATCACTGAACCGATCCAGAAAGGAATTGCCTGAAGCAGATTGTTCTTCAGTTGTTCGTTTCTTATGTTGTCAAAAGACTTTTTAAGGCCTTTCCGTAAGAGGGAGAAAATTTTCAGCATTTGTGGACCGGGACATTTTATTGAACTGAAAAGTAGGAAAATTAGATGGTATCTGAAAATATCTGCAGTAAAAAAATTAAGCTGTTTAATGATGGTTGATTGAAAAAACAGAATGAAAAGAGCGCTATACTCCATGATAGTTAAGCATAACGCAGCATTCAATAGACATAGATTTGTACTTTAAATTAAAGAATATGAAAACAATAATTGGAAATATCCTGGTGATTGGTGGTGGAGGAAAAAACGGCCGCCGTGTAGTAAAGAAATTGAAAACTCTTGGATATACCGTCTTTTCTACAGTTCGTGTAAAGGATGATGTGAATGAAGATGCCCGTTTTTTCGACTGGAATAATTTGGCTTCCTATGATCAGGCCTTGAAGAATATTGAGAAGGTATACATTGTACATCCGGATACCTCCATTCCTGGTGCGGAGGAACAGATAATAGAACTGGTCAATGCTATGGTTGAAAATTCCGTGTCCAAAGCGGTTTTACTTTCAGGACGTGGCCAGGAATCGGTGGAAGACTGTGAACGTATTTTGATCAGTTCACCGTTGAAATGGGCTATTGTACGTTCAGCATGGTTTAATCAGAATTTTAGTGAAGGACATTTTCTGCATGGCGTACAGTCCGGAGAGGTTACCTTCATGGCTGGCTCTGTAAAAGAACCGTTTGTGGACCTGGATGACCTGTCGGATGCTGTGGTTGAATGTTTGACGAATGAAAAACATAATGGCGAGATCTATGAAATAACGGGAAGTGAATTATTGACTTTTGAAGAAGCTGTTAAAATGATTGGTGCAAAATTGAACCGTAACATTCAATACAATTTTCTGGAAAAAGATGAATACAGAGAACTACTCATACAGGTTGGCTTGCCCCCATTTGCAGCCGGACATATGGCTGTTGCATTTGATGAAATTTTAGACGGACGGAATGAAAGCACAGGCGATGGAATTCAAAAAATCTTAGGCCGGAATCCGAAAAAATTCAATGAGTTTGTCCACGCAAACGAGTTTAAGTAAAAGGTTGGGAGATGGGAGAGGGAGGATGGAGGTTACTATTGGTTTTGAATTTCGAAGTAGTCTGAAAATAGTAAAAAGGATTTCAATAGTTTCTTTCACGTAAATAATTATCCTCTTCCAGCTTCAAACTTCCTTAATCATTAACTTTTCTTAGTTGGTTAAGTTTCTTACTTTTACTGTACGTTGTAAATGTAGAACTTAAAAGACAAGCGCATGAAAGAAGAAGAACCGGGAAACTCCCAATGTCCGTTAAACTCATCAAAAGTATTATTGTCCATCGGTGATGCTTTGGAAGCGGTCAACGGAAAATGGAGAATGAAAATCATAGCTGTTCTTCTGGATGAGCCTAAAAGATTCAGGGAAATATCAGTAATGATCGGTCAGATCACAGATCGGATGCTTTCTATTGAGCTTAAAAAACTTGAAACAAATTTGCTGATCAGAAAAACTTCGATTTATTCGGCTCAGGCAGAATATGAGCTTACACACCACGGAAAATCATTGAAACCGTTAATCATAGAGCTGATTAATTGGGGGGAAATGCATAGAGGAAAAGTAATTGACAGTTTGAAAGGAGAATAATAAGACGTTTATTTTTTTAACGCAAAGTTTGATTCTGATACTGCATACTTTAAGAAACACAAAGAAGGGAATCAATTGCATTGATTCGACTAAGCGAGTGTTTTATCCATACGCTTAATCAGTGGCTATACCGCCACCTTTGCTTTGCTCGAACTAAAAAGCATTTTACATCAATCTTTGCGTGAAACAAAACATTTTCACAAATGCCTTAAGATTTAAAATTGAAAGATCACAAGAATGATCATTAAAATTAAAAAAAAGCTTCCCGGAGGAAGCTTTTTACGTTGTATGTGTGAGTGTCAGGCGAATCCGAAAAGGAAAATACTCCCGATACCATAAATTAGTAATAGAATAAGAATAAAAACAAGATTAATATTCCTGAGAATAAATTTCTTTTTGCTTTGCAGAATCATGGTTTCAATGATGATATAAAGAAGCCATATTCCGTGGAAGATCGCCATAAATATAACCAAAGCCACTGCTCCCCATCCTTCTGCACCATTGATGAGAAAGGCAAAACCAAGTGTTCCGGTGATAAGTACAGCAAGACGTATTAAAATATGATTTTTAACATTTTGATCAGTGGGTTGACTGATCTTTTTCTCCTCGTCTTCCTGCTTGATCTCAAACAGCTTTCTCAGTTCCGGACTCATTCTTTTTGCTTATTGTAAAGTTTCACAAAGAACTGTAATACCCCGACAAAAGCAATCAGGTTTAAGATTCCGAATAATCTAAATAAGCTCATGGAGTAGAACTCAAAAAAACTGGATATAATTTGAACAAGATCAATAAGGATAATGACTCCTACTGAAATCATGGCAATTAATGTTGCGTTTTTCATGTTCTTATTTAGATTACGGGTTTATTTTGTTTTTATATTTCTGTATTCAGATCCCAGTTCTGAAGGTAGTCATGAACATGTTTAAGCATCATTCCACCTAAAGATCCGTCTACCACTCTGTGGTCATAAGAGTGAGACATGAACATCAACTGACGGATCGCAATCACGTCACCATCTTTAGTTTCAAGAACTGCAGGCTTCTTTACGATAGCACCAATCGCTAAAATTGCTACCTGAGGCTGAGGAATAATAGGCGTACCCATCAGGTTTCCAAAACTTCCTACGTTAGAAATCGTGTACGTAGCTCCTTGTGTATCTTCTGGTCTTAATTTCTTGTTTCTCGCTCTGTACGCTAAATCATTGATCGCTTTAGCCAAACCTGAAAGAGATAACTGATCAGCATTTTTAATAACCGGAACTATAAGGTTTCCGTCTGGTAAAGCAGTGGCCATACCGATGTTGATATTTTTCTTCTTAATGATGTTTTCGCCACTGATAGAAACATTGATCATAGGGAAATCCTGAATAGCTTTTACAATAGCTTTCACGAAAATCGGCATGAACGTCAGTTTTTCACCTTCACGTTTCTCGAAAATATCTTTATGCTTGTTTCTCCACTTTACAACGTTGGTAACGTCTGTTTCGATGAAAGAAGTCACGTGCGGAGCAATATGTTTTGCTTTCACCATGTTCTCAGCAATGATCTTTCTCATTCTGTCCATTGGAATGATCTCATCACCCGCTGCTGTAGAAATTGTAGAAACCGGTGCTGAAGCAGGAGCTTTTGGTGCTGCAGGAGCAGAAGCCTGTTGTGCAGGAGCTGCTTGCTGAGCCGGCTGGTTTCCTCTGTTGGAAACGTATGCTAATATATCTTCTTTTGTAATTCTTCCTTCTAAACCGCTTCCTTTGATAGACTTCAACTCAGTTTCAGAGATGTTTTCCTGCTGTGCGATAGATTTTACTAACGGCGACAGGTAAAGGTCTCCTGAGAATTCTACATTGGCTGCAGCCTGTAACGGCTCTTCAATGGTTTTTAACGTTTCAGTATCCGGAGCAGCTGCAGGAGCTTCTGTTTTCACTTCTTCTGATGCTGTATTTCCTCCTTCTCCCTCAATTTCTAAAATGGCAATGGCCTCACCAACTTTAGCAACCTCGTCCTTCTGTTTCAGGATTTTTACAATTTTCCCCGAAACTGGTGTCGGAACGTCTGAATCTACCTTATCTGTTGCAATTTCAACTACGGAATCATCCTCTTTTACATTATCACCTTCATTGAATAACCAAGTGATAATCGTCGCTTCCATAACACCTTCTCCCATGGAAGGAAGCAATAATTTGTATTCTGCCATTTTTAATTTTTAGATTTTGACAAATATATAAAAAAAATCGGTTTTTTTATGAAATATATAATCTTAGACAAATTCAACATAAATATTCTCGCCTACATTGAGTCCAAACAGGCTTTTAGCCCCGTTTTTCTTGCTTCCTTTATAGATCGTAAGCTCCAATAGCTGACTGTCATTGAAGATCGCTGCCGACTGTCCGTGGAATTCTGTTTCCCTTTCCCAGTCCGAAACCACTTCCGTATGACTTGAAAAGACGCGCGAAAGTGTTAAATTTCTGAATTTTATAGTGAAACCTTCATTGCCTTTGCCGGTGCTTTCAAAAAAGTCTTTACTGATATTTGAGATTATATTTCCGAAATTATCAATATAGGTGACTTCCCCAATGATCATCTTTTCAGATTCATTGAAAACCGGTTTCGGGAAAAGAAGTTCTTTGGCTGAATCTATCTTCCGTCCGATGACTTCAGGAAGCCCGCCATTAGCCAAATGGACTGCCACCGGGACAAAAACATCTGTGGAAGTGAAATTCACGATGTCGTCAAAACGGGTGTTCAAAGTGATTTCATAGATCGCTTCAGGTTTAATGTCGAAGAATATAAGACCCAGAAGTCCGTTATCTGCCGCCAGAAAATAGGAGCCGTCTGCTTTGTAAAGGATGTTTTTTCTTGATTTATGATAAAAACTGTCTACAGACAGGATATGAATAGTGCCTTTAGGAAAATATTTATAAGCATTCCGAACAATATACGATGTCTGTATAAGATTGAATGCCTGGATATCGTGGGATATATCAATAATATTCACCTTAGGGTTTAGAGACAGAACCTTGCCTTTCACAGCGGCGACTCTGTAATCTAAATGTCCGAAATCCGAAGTAAGGGTAATAATTGACATGAATTGGTAGTAGAATAAATAGTGTTTACTGCAAAGTTATCTAAAATAAAAAGAAAGCCCGAAAGATTGTAGAAAAGAATTGACAGAAATTTGAAAAAAAGCTTTAATTTTAAAATCTAATAAAAATAAAATACTGCATGTTTGAATTAACATATGATTTGGAAGATGTCGATGTAAAGACCTTCTATGGCGTTAATAATCAATATTTCAATTTGTTAAAATCAAGCTTTCCGACGCTTAAGATCACCGGAAGAGATCATTTTATCTTCGCGATGGGGAATCAGGAGGCTTTAGACATACTTAAACTAAAACTGGATGATCTCATAAAATTTATTTCCAAAAACAATTCTATTGCCCTCAAAGACGTTGAAAATGTTCTGAACATCAAAGATGAGCATGAAAAACATTTGGTTTTTGATCAGGATATCATTGTAAAGGGAGTCAACGGTAAGATCATTAAAGCCAAAACCACCAATCTTAAAAGGCTGGTCAAAGAAACCGAGAAAAAGGATATGGTTTTTGCCATTGGTCCTGCAGGAACCGGGAAAACGTACACCAGTGTGGCTTTGGCGGCGAGAGCTTTGAGAGATAAGGAAGTGAAAAGAATCGTCCTGACAAGACCTGCTGTGGAAGCGGGAGAGAGCCTTGGATTCCTTCCCGGAGACCTGAAAGAGAAGCTGGATCCGTATTTACAGCCTTTGTATGATGCGCTTCGAGATATGATCCCTCACGAAAAACTGGAAGGTTTTATGGAGAAAAAGGTGATTGAAGTAGCTCCGTTAGCGTTTATGAGAGGTCGTACGCTTGATGATGCCTTTGTGATTCTTGATGAAGCACAGAACACCACTCATGCCCAGATGAAAATGTTCCTGACCAGAATGGGGATGAATGCCAAGTTCATCATCACCGGAGATCCAACGCAGATCGACTTACCACCGAAACAACAATCGGGGCTGAAGGAAGCGATGAGAATTCTGAAAGATGTTAAAGAAATAGGTTTTGTACACCTTACGGAAGAGGATGTAGTAAGACATCCGGTCGTGAAGAAAATTATTTTAGCGTACAACGAGGAAGATAAAAGACTTAAAGATTAAGATAAAAGACTGAGATGTAATTTTTTTCTGTGAATTTTATGCTTAGAACTATATGTTTGAGAGAATATTTTTAAGCACTATTTGGTGTTTTAAAAAAAAGACTTAGTTTTACAGCCGAATACTAACAATAACTCATGAAAAAAATTCTACTTATTGCAGCTGTGGCTGTACTAGGCGCCAACTTAAGCGCTCAGGAATTAAGATTCGGTCCTAAAGCCGGTTATTCTTTATCTACCCTTAAATTTAAAAGCAGCGGAGAATCAGAAAGCACAGATCCATTGCATACTTTCTATGTGGGAGGTATGGTTGAATATAAAATCAGTGATAAATTTGGTTTGCAAGGGGAAGTTTTATATTCCCAATTAGGAGGGAAAGTATCCAAAAGTGTTGAGGATGAAGACAATGAATTGATCAAAGTTCAAAACAAAATGACTTTCGGTACTTTATTGGTTCCTGTTTCTGCCAAATATTTCATCACTGAAGGTTTATCAGTTTCTGCAGGGGCAAGTTTTGGATATATCCTTACTGCAAAATCTAAAACGGTAACCGACTTAAATTTTGGAGGATTAATTCCAGGATTAGAGCTTGGTGCTGATGATGAAACGGATATTAAAGACCAGACGAATACGTTGAATATTGCTCCTTTCTTAGGTGCTGAGTATGCGTTGGAAAACGGATTATTCTTTGATGCCAGATATAATATGGGAGTATCCAACTTAGCTAAAAATCCTGTGAATGGTGAGAAAACCACTAACAGCTTTTTACAGGTGGGTATCGGTTTCAAATTCGGAGGAAACTAATTCTTCAGAAGCTTAACGAAAAGATACATAGCGGGACAAATTTTTGTCCCGCTTTTTTATTATTACAATGAATGTACTTTGTTAATTTTATGTTAATGAAGAAAATAATTATTAATTTTGTGGTATCAATCAAACTATTTAAATAATGAAAAAACTATTTTTACTGGGTGCTTTTGCGCTGTTGGGTACTGCTGCGCACGCGCAGGAAGGGTTTAAGCTTGGAGGTCACATCGGTATTCCGGTAAGTGATGCCAGCGATGCATCTTCCTTTACATTAGGAGTGGATGCTGCTTATATGTGGAACATTACAAAAGGTCTTGATCTTGGGGTTACCACAGGATATTCTCATTTCTTCGGAAAAGATCATTTTGATGATTTCGGGTTTATTCCTGTTGCGGTTTCCGGAAAATACAAATTCTCGGGAGCACCTGTCTTTGTAGGATTGGATCTTGGGTATGGGATTTCTGTAAAAGATGGAGTAGACGGTGGTTTCTACGCGCAGCCTAAATTTGGTTACCAGATGAAAAAAGGTGAACTGTATTTAGGATATCAGACGATCAGCAACAGACGTGACTATGGCTGGTATACCTCCAGCTGGAACGTAGGTGCCGTGAATCTTGGATTCAATTTCTTCCTTAAATAAGAAATATTAAGAATAATACATCAAACTCCGGCTTTTTAGCTGGAGTTTTTTTATTTGAATACCAATGAATATCTGATATGATTGGGTATTCCGGATGAATTTATGTCTTTAGCAGATTTGGGGAGTGAATTTATCTCAAATAATAAACATTTGTTTAATTTTAAGACTAATCTCTTAAATATTAACGTTTTAGAGCATTGTCATTTATGATAATCAGAAATAAACATGAATTTAAAAGAAAATGGAAAATCTAAAAAGTTAAGTATATTTCACTCCTGTTGATAAATTGTAGTTTTTTTATTCTAAATATTGTGAAAAAAACAAAAGCCTATAATTAGTACGTTTTATTTTCGGAAAACATCAATGTTCATCAATGATATTAATCACGTTAACAAATTTTAATATTAGCCGGACCCACTGTAAATTTGCCCTCAGAAAGTATTAAAATTATTATAAAATGAAAAAATTAGTATTAGCTGGTGCCATTGCACTTTTCGGTTTATCTAATGCACAGATTGCAAAAGGAACAACTTATATTTCAGGACAGGTAGGTTATTCTCAAAAAGAAAATAACAATGATGATTCTAAAGTAGAAAGCTTCAAAGTTCTTCCAACTGTAGGATATTTTGTAGGAACTAATTTAGCTGTTGGTTTAGGTGTTGGTTATAAAAATGACAAAACTACAGAAACTACAAAAAACTCTCTAATTACTTCTGAAGATAAAAATACAGAATCTGCATTTGTTGTAGCTCCTTTCGTAAGAAAATACTGGACTATTGCTGACAAATTATATATCTTCGGTCAATTAGAAGTTCCAATGGAATTTGGTCAGGTTAAAGAAGAAGGTACTTCAACTACTACTATTGGTGGTTCTACTACTACTGCATCTACTTCTACTAAATCTAACTACACTTCAATCGGGGTTAACATTAAGCCAGGTTTAGATTATTTCCTAAACAAAAATTGGAGCATTGAAGCTACTTTCGGTGAATTCGGATACAACACTTCTAAATTTGATGTTGATGGTGCTAAAAGCGTAAACAACTACAAGTTCGGATTGAATTTATCAGCTGTAACTTTCGGAGTTAAATATGTATTTGCTAAGTAATTAACAAAGCATTTATCAAAATAGAAAGCCCTAAGATTTATTTTAGGGCTTTTTTTTTACCACTAAAAATAAAATTTTTAATAATAATCATGAAAAAAATCTTATTGGCATCGGCGCTTGCTTTCTTTGCAGGCATGAATGCACAGACAACATTTGGTGTAAAAGCAGGTTATGCTTCTTCTAAACTGAATTCTAACGACAATAGTATTGAATTTGGAGGGATTTCAGGGGATTTAAAATCAAAATCCGGATTCTATGTAGGAGCTTTGGTTGAGCACAAACTGAGCAGTAAATTTGCTCTTCAGGGAGAAGTGGAATATGCTAATTTAGGAGGAACAGCAAAAGTGTCAATGCCTGCAGGAGTTTCTGTAACTGAAAAATTAAACTTCAACAGAATTGTAATTCCTGTATCCGCAAGATATTATGCAACTCCGGAATTGGGTATTTATGCAGGTCCATATGTGAGTTTTAAAACCAATACAACGGCAAAAATCGAAGTGAGCGGGGCAATGTCTAATCCACAAGGGATCAGTGCTGGAGAGGAATATCTTGAAAAAGCGTTCAATGATAATTTGAAATCTACAGATTTCGGACTTTTCTTTGGAGCTGATTATAACGTATACAAAGGATTATTCGTAGATGCACGTTACAGTTTCGGACTGACGAACATGATCAAAGATCCTGTAAACGACGAAAAATTGAAAATGAATTTCTTCCAGATCGGATTGGGATACAAATTCAAATAAGGCATAAAACAAAACAAAAAACTCTCAGAATTTCTGAGAGTTTTTTTATGTCTTGTGGCTGTAAGCTTTATTATTTGCCCATCATTCCGCCCATTCCAGGCATGTTTGGCATCTTGCTCATCATCTGCATCATCTGTTTTCCCTGAGGTCCCTGCATCATCTTCATCATTTTCCCCATTTGCTCAAACTGCTTCATCAGCTGATTCACATCTTCGATTTTTCTTCCTGCTCCTTTTGCAATTCTCTGTTTTCTCTGGGTATTGATGATAGAAGGTCTTCTTCTTTCGTCCGGAGTCATAGAATAAATGATTGCTTCAATATGTTTGAATGCATCATCGCTGATCTCAACATCTTTGATGGCTTTTCCAACCCCAGGAATCATTCCCATAAGGTCTTTCATATTACCCATCTTCTTGATCTGGTTGATCTGCTTAAGGAAGTCGTCAAAACCGAATTCATTTTTAGCGATCTTCTTGTGTAGTTTCTTTGCTTCTTCTTCGTCAAACTGCTCCTGAGCTCTTTCTACTAGGGAAACAACGTCTCCCATTCCTAAGATTCTGTCTGCCATCCTTTCCGGATAGAAAACATCTAAAGCTTCCATTTTCTCACCGGTAGAGATGAATTTGATCGGTTTTTCTACTACTGAACGAATCGTTAAAGCAGCACCCCCTCTCGTATCACCATCTAATTTGGTAAGAACAACACCGTCAAAATTCAAAGCATCGTTAAACGCTTTAGCTGTGTTTACAGCATCCTGACCCGTCATGGAATCTACTACGAATAAAGTTTCCTGAGGTTTGATGAAATAATGTACAGATTTGATCTCGTTCATCATCTGCTCATCAATCGCAAGACGTCCTGCGGTATCCACGATTACTACATCATGACCGTTTGCCTTTGCGAAAGCAATCGCGTTTTCAGCAATGGTAGAAGGATTGGTAGAACCTTCCTCTGTAAATACTGGAACTCCGATCTGGCCTCCCAATACTTTAAGCTGGTCAATAGCAGCCGGACGGTAAACGTCACAGGCAACCAATAAAGGTTTTTTTGCTCTTTTTGTTTTTAAATGATGAGCCAGTTTTCCGGAGAAAGTCGTCTTACCGGAACCCTGCAGACCCGCAATAAGGATCACAGACGGTTTCCCTGAAAGATTGATGCCTTCCTGAGAACCTCCCATAAGTTCTACTAATTCGTCATGAACGATTTTCGTCATCAACTGTCCCGGTGTAAGGGAAGTAAGAACGTTTTGCCCTAAAGCTTTATCCTGAACTCTTTTGGTAAGATCTTTTGCAACTTTATAGTTAACGTCGGCATCTACCAGCGCTCTACGGATTTCCTTTACGGTCTCCGCTACGTTGATCTCTGTGATTTTTCCGCGTCCGGAAATATTATGTAGAGCCTTGTCTAATTTATCCTGTAAACTATTAAACATATTTATTGTAAATTATAGGTTTGCAAAAATAAGGAATTTTTAGCATATGCAAAGTGTTCGGACACGTAATATTATATATATAGAAAAAATGATAAAAATCAAATCGTATGAAAATACGATAGAAAAAGTCTATTTTTGCGATCAGTTAAAATAAACCTCGCAGAATAGAGGTTGAAAATAAGTTTATAATGAAATTAAATCCTAATATCTTAGTTACGGTATTATTCTTTTTAACATTTCTGATCCATTTTTCCCTTTGGAAATTTGTTTTTCACTTAGATGAGATTATTATTGTTAAATTTTATCTTTTTTTAAGTGTAATGTTTATGCTGATGATTACAATGATTGTTTTAATTAATAGGGTAGTGCCGGAATTTTTAGGGCTGTCTGTGATTGGTTTGATCCTTTTAAAATTCGGTTTAATGTACTTAATCAGGAAGAAATTGAACTTTGAAGTGATTCCAGGCTATAAATTTCATTTCATTATCCCTTATTTCGTCCTGACCACGCTGCTTACCTACTATGCGATTAAGCTGATTAATCATGACAAAAAACAGTAAAATTATTTATTGAAAATAGAAAAAATATTATATTTTTGCACAACGAAAAAAACCTATCAATGTTTAAGAAATTCGCAGTTTTATTCTACAGTATTTTTGTATTAAACTTAGTGTCTGCACAGCACGGTGAGGCTGCTGCCGGAACAGTTCCAGCACAGGAGCTTTCAGAAAAAGACAAAGCAAGTAAAGAAAACAAAGAGTTCATCGATCATCACTTGTTGGATGCTCATGACTTTACATTGATGGTGGATAAAGATGGTCACCACATCGGATTCCCTCTTCCGGTTATTTTTTATGATAACGGAATCCACGCTTTTATGAGCAACAGTAAAGAAGGTTTCATGCACGGTGAAACTACTGAAGTAGACGGTTCTTATTATAAACTGCACCACGAGAAAATTTTCAAAACGGATGCAGCGGGAACTTTAACACTTGGTGAAGATGGTTTTCCTACTAACGAAAGACCTTTAGATCTTTCCATTACAAAGAGTGTACTTATTCTTTTATTAGTATCTGTCTTTATGCTGGTAGTGTTTGCTGGAATGGCTAAGTCTTACAAGAAATCAGTAGTTCCTACAGGAGCAGCAAGATTCTTAGAGCCTTTAATCATTTTCGTAAGAGACGAAGTAGCGATCCCGAACATCGGACACAAGTATAAAAGATTTATGGGTTACCTGTTAACGGTATTCTTCTTTATCTTATTCCTTAACGTATTAGGATTAATGCCTTTCGGAATCAATGTTACAGGTAATATTACCATGACATTCTTCCTTGCGATCCTTACCTATTTAATCACGACGTTCTCTGCTAACAAAGATTACTGGAAGCACATCTTCTGGATGCCGGGAGTACCTGTGCCAATGAAGCTGATCATGTTACCAATTGAATTGTTAGGAACGATTACTAAGCCTTTCGCATTGATGATCCGTCTTTTTGCCAACATGACTGCAGGACACATCGTAGTAATGAGTTTGATCGGATTGATCTACGTATTTAAGAACTTCGCAGCTGGTGTTGCATTCCCGTTCTTAACGTTAGTAATCTATTTATTGGAAGTATTGGTTGCATTCCTACAGGCTTATATCTTCACGATGTTATCAGCTTTGTTCATCGGAATGGCAGTACAGGAGCACGAGCACGAACATCATGCAGCTCACTAATTGAAATTGTAAATTAAAGTAAAACAAATTTTTTAAAATTATATATTATGGAAATCCCTAAAATTGTAGGTGCTGGTATCGTAGTACTAGGTGTAGGTATCGGTCTTGGTAAAATCGGAGCTGCTGCTCTTGAAGCTATCGCTAGACAACCTGAGCAATCTGGAAAAATCCAAACAGCTATGCTTATCGCTGCTGCACTTGTTGAAGGTGTTGCGTTTGCTGCTCTATTCGCAGTAAACTAATTAAAATCAAACCATTACCCGTAACGGTTGGTTACAGGTAATGGTTTTTAAGAAAAAAAGTAATAATTATTTATACATTTATATAATGGAATTAATTCACCAGTTTTCATCAGGATTATTTATTATCCAGTCTGTTATTTTTCTAGCATTATTATTTTTGTTAGGCAAATTTGCCTGGAAACCTATTTTAAAATCGATCAATGACAGAGAAACTTCTATTGTTGATGCTCTTAATCAGGCTAAATTGGCAAGAAAAGAAATGGAGACTTTAAAAGAGGATAACGAAAGAATTATTCGTGAAGCTAAAATCGAAAGAGATGCTATCCTTAAAGAAGCGAGAGAAATTAAAGATAGAATCGTAGGTGAGGCTAAAGATGCAGCTAAAAATGAAGGCGACAAAATGATTGAAGCAGCTAAGCAAACAATCCAGACTGAGAAAAATGCTGCTATGGCAGACATCAAAACTCAAATCGGTGCTTTATCTGTAAACATCGCTGAATCTATCCTTAAGCAGAAGTTGGATAACAACGAAGCTCAAAACGAATTAGTTCAAAATTATTTAAACAAATCTAACCTTAACTAAGAATGCTTACATCTAAAGTAGCTAAAAGATACGCACAGGGACTGATTGATTTCACCAATGAATCAGGTCAGACAGCTGCTGTATTTTCTGAAATGAAAGATGTAGTGAAGATCATGTCTCAATCTGCGGATTTGAACAAGTTCTTCGGTACGCCTTACATTGATGCAAAAAAGAAAATAGAGGTAGCAGACCAGATCTTTAAGGATTTTTCAGTTTCTTCGCAGAACCTGATCAGACTAGTGATCAAGCACGGGCGTGTGAACCAGTTGAAAAATATTGCTCAGGAGTTCATCAATAAGGTAGAGGATATCAACGGGGTACAGAGAATTACTCTTACTACTGCGACTCAGCTTTCTCAAGAGAACCTTGATCAGATCTTAAGATCTACCAATCTGGTAAAAGCAGATTCAAACTTTGATCTTAATGTAAATGTGAAGCCTGATATTTTAGGGGGGTACATTTTAAGAGTAGGTGATCAGCAGATCGATGCATCTGTGAAAACCAAATTGAATCAGATTAAAAAAGATTTTCATTTAAATTAAGAAAAAACAACCATATAATGGCAGAAATAAATCCGGCAGAAGTATCTGCGATCTTAAAACAACAGTTGGCCAACTTCGACACTCAATCTAACGTTGAGGAAGTAGGTACAGTTTTAACCATCGGTGATGGTATTGCTCGTGTATACGGGTTAGAAAATGTACAGTACGGTGAGTTGGTTAAATTTGCTAGTGATGTAGAAGGTATTGTACTTAACCTTGAAGAAGACAACGTAGGTGTTGCTCTACTTGGGGAAAGTAAATTAGTAAAAGAAGGAGATACAGTAAGAAGAACAAACAGAATCTCTTCTATCAAAGTAGGAGAAGGTATGTTAGGAAGAGTAGTAGATACTCTTGGTAACCCTATCGATGGTAAAGGTCCTATTACTGGGGATTTATACGAAATGCCATTGGAAAGAAAGGCTCCTGGAGTTATCTTCAGACAGCCGGTAACTGAGCCTTTACAGACAGGTATCGTTGCGATCGACTCTATGATCCCTGTAGGAAGAGGTCAGAGAGAGCTTATCATTGGTGACAGACAGACAGGTAAAACTACTGTTGCGATTGATACGATCATCAACCAAAAAGAATTCTTTGATGCAGGACAGCCTGTATATTGTATATATGTTGCCATCGGTCAGAAAGCTTCTACCGTAGCACAAATCGTTAAAACCCTTTCTGATAAAGGAGCTTTAGCATATACTGTAATCGTTGCGGCTAACGCATCAGACCCGGTTCCAATGCAGGTGTATTCTGCAATGGCAGGTGCATCTATCGGTGAGTTCTTCAGAGACTCTGGTAGACCGGCATTGATCGTTTATGATGATTTATCCAAACAAGCGGTAGCGTACCGTGAGCTTTCTCTACTATTGAGAAGACCACCGGGCCGTGAAGCTTATCCTGGAGACGTTTTCTATCTTCACTCAAGACTATTGGAAAGAGCAGCGAAAGTAATTGCTGATGACAATATCGCGAGCCAGATGAACGACTTACCTGAATCTTTAAGACCAATCGTAAAAGGAGGCGGTTCATTAACTGCACTTCCGATTATCGAAACTCAGGCTGGTGACGTTTCTGCGTATATTCCAACGAACGTAATCTCTATTACAGACGGACAGATCTTCCTGGAGTCTGATCTATTCAACTCAGGGGTTCGTCCTGCGATCAACGTAGGGATCTCTGTATCGAGAGTAGGAGGTAACGCTCAGATCAAATCAATGAAAAAAGTGTCTGGTACTCTTAAATTAGACCAGGCTCAATATAAAGAATTGGAAGCGTTCGCTAAGTTCGGTTCTGACCTTGATGCTTCTACTTTAGCAGTAATCTCTAAAGGAGAAAGAAACGTAGAGCTTCTTAAGCAGCCGGTAAATTCTCCACTTCCTGTAGACAGTCAGGTAGCTATGATTTATGCAGGTACTGAGAACTTAATGAGAAACGTTCCTATCAAAAAAGTAAAAGAATTCCAATTAGAATATATTGAGTTCTTAAGATCTAAGCACCCTGATACAATGGCAGCTATTAAAGCGGGTAAAATCGACAACGATATTACAAGCGTTCTTAAGCAGGCGGCTAACGACTTAGCATCTAAATATAACTAAAAAATTCAATGTTTAAGGTTTGAAGCTGGCCTTTGAACCTTAAACTTTATACATTGAAAACATAAAATGGCAAACTTAAAAGAAATACGAGGAAGAATCAGTTCAATTTCATCTACGATGCAAATCACACGTGCTATGAAAATGGTTTCCGCTGCGAAACTTAAAAAAGCACAGGATGCAATCGTAATGTTAAGACCTTATTCTGAAAAGCTACAGGAGATCATCCAGAATGTAAATTCTAGTTCAGATCCTGATCAGGTTTCTATTTATGCTCAAAAAAGAGAGGTTAAAAGAGTACTTTTCATCGCTGTAACTTCAAACAGAGGTTTGGCTGGTGCTTTCAACTCTAATGTTGTAAAGGAGCTAAACATCCAGTTTCAGAATAAAGCTCAATATGAGGTTGAAGTTCTTACAATTGGTAAAAAAGCTTACGATGCTGTAAGAAAAACTCGTGCAGTTTACTCAAATGAAAGCGCCGTTTTTGATAATCTGAACTTTGAAGCAGTTTCTCACCTTACTGAAGCAGCTATGAGCAGTTTCAAAGAAGGTAAATTTGACGAAGTTTATGTCATCTACAATAAATTTATTAATGCTGCTACCCAGGAAGTAACTACAGAACAGGTTTTGCCTATTTCTATGGCAGAAGCGGATCCTGCAGCGCCTCAGGTAGAAACAGATTATATTTTTGAGCCGAATAGAGCTGAGATTTTGGATAATTTGATTCCAAAGTCTATTAAAACTCAGGTTTTCAAAGCTGTTTTAGATTCTGTAGCGTCTGAGCACGGTGCGAGAATGACAGCAATGCACAAAGCAACTGACAACGCACAGGAGCTTAAGAATGACCTTGTCATTTTCTACAACAAAGCAAGACAGGCTGCTATTACGAACGAAATCTTAGAGATCGTTTCAGGAGCAGAAGCTTTGAAAAATTCATAAAGAATTATTTTTTATATCATACAAAAGCATCGACACGGTCGGTGCTTTTTTTTGTATAATTAAAGTTCCTGGAGTGAGATGGTGAAAGTTTTTGTTACTTTTGGTTTTTTAATTATTTTATTGCAGAATGAATCACTCTTTTGTTCTTCCTTGGGCTGTAAAACTTGCGATCTTTCCGAATATGTATTCCTTGTTCAAAAAAGTTTTTAATTGAATTTTTAATACTCTGGAGGCCTTCTTTTTTTTGCTTCTATCCTCCAATTTAGAAAATTACATTCCCAAAATATCTTAACCCCAATGCAGGTTATTTTTATTTTATCTATCTTTGTATCCTAAAAATATACAACTTCTAAATGGACTCGGACATAGTCAGGCTTTTGCTAGCCTTATTTCTTGTTTTACTCAATGGCTTTTTCGTAGCCGCAGAATTTTCAATTGTTAAAGTTCGTTATTCACAAATCCAGTTAAAAGCCGCCGAAGGTAACTCTATGGCAAAGCAGGCAGAGCATATTATCAAGCATCTTGATGAGTACCTGTCCGCTACACAGCTTGGTATTACCTTAGCATCTCTTGCTTTGGGTTGGGTAGGTGAAAGCGCTCTGCATCATGTAGTTGAAAGTATCTTCCACTCTTTGAGCGTAGAACTCACTCAATCTACCATTACTACGATTTCAGTAGTAACCAGTTTTGTGCTGATCACAGTGATGCATATTGTATTCGGGGAACTTATTCCTAAATCAATTGCAATCAGAAAATCTGAAGCGACTACAATGGCTACAGCAGTACCGTTGAGAGTTTTTTATACCATCTTCAAACCGTTTATTTGGTTGATGAACCTGATGTCGAATACCTTCTTAAGGCTGGTAAAAATACATCCGGCTTCCGAACAGGAAATCCACTCTACGGAAGAGCTTCAGCTTTTGGTAAAGCAAAGTGCAGACAGCGGAGAGATTGAAGAGGAGAACTATGAGATCATTAAAAATGCTTTTGATTTTACAGATCATTCCGCAAAACAGATCATGGTTCCAAGACAGAATATCACGTCAATTGACTTTGAAGAAGATATCAACGAAATCATCAATAAGATCATGGACAGCGGTTATTCGCGTATTCCGGTGTATCTTGATTCCATAGACAATGTGATTGGTATTTTCTATACGAAAGAAATTATCAGAGAATATGTGAAAAGAAAAGGGGATTTAAGCCATGAGGATCTTAAAGATCTGATGCGTGATGCCTTTTTCGTGGTGGGAAGTAAAAAGATTTCCGACCTTCTTAAGATATTTCAGCAGAAAAAACAGCACCTTGCCATCGTTATCGACGAATTTGGAGGAACTGAAGGGATTATCACTCTGGAAGATATTCTGGAAGAGCTGGTAGGAGAGATCCAGGATGAAGAGGATGATGAAGACAAACTGGTAGATAAGATTGGAGATAATATCTATTGGGTTCAGGCTACACAGCCATTGGACGAGATTAATGAACATCTTCCTAAAAAGCTGCCTCTTTCTGAGGAAAGTGAATACAACTCCCTGGCAGGATTCATTCTGCACGAACTGGAAGAGATTCCGGAAGAAAATGACGAATTTGACCTGGAGAACTACCACTTCAAAATTCTGAAAATGAATAACAAGAGTGTGGAACTTGTAGAATTAGTGTATGAAGGCCCGAATGTACTCAGTGATCTGGCCGATAAATTAGGTGAAGTTTAAAGAGAGAAAAAGAAATGTTTTTTTATAACAGCATAAAAGATTACGAAGATCCGAAACGTCAGTATGAAGAAGAAGTACTGGTACTGGATGATACGGATGAAGTGTATAAGCTGGTTCTTCACAATGATGACATTCACACGTTTGATTATGTGATCGACTGTCTTGTTGAGATCTGCAAACATACTCTGGAGCAGGCAGAGCAATGTACCATGCTGGTGCATTACAAAGGCAAATGCACTGTAAAAACAGGCTCCCTGGATCTTCTGAAACCGATGCATGAAAAACTGCTTTCAAGAGAATTGACAAGCGAAATAGTATAAATGAAACTCTGCCTTTTGGTAGAGTTTTTTATTTAAAATGCAATTTTTAAAAACATTTACGCACTTATTAGTGATAAATTAGAATAAATTTATATATATTAGCAATCAAGACACCTTAATTTAAAATATATATAAATGAAACAAAAAATTACTTCGCTGATTCTTTGTGGTATATTATGCTGTTCTGCATTAAATGCTCAGGAATCATCTTTTGAAACACCAGCTAAAAGCTGGATCAAAGAAAACACAAGAAATTTAGGAATTCCGGGATTTAGCGAACTTACATTAAGTTCAGTACGTAAAAGGAATACAGGCGAAACACTGCGTTTTCAGCAGATGATAAAAGGCGTTCCTGTTTTTCAGTCTGAAATTGTAGTACACTTCAATAAAGAAGGCAAATTAAGCTACACCGGTACAGAAAGCCTGAAAAAAAATCTGAAGGAAGTGAATACGACTCCTTCTATATCTGCTGCTGATGCTTTTAAAAAGGCTATGGTAAGCAGTAAAGCAGATGGTGAGATTACTTATCAGGAAAATAAGCTCTTCGTTTATGTTACCGATGAAGGAGATACAAAACTGGTGTACAGGGCAGTCATTAATCCTTATGATAACCCTGGAAGCTGGGAAACAATCATTGATGCAAAAACAGGCGCTGTAATAAGTGTAAAAGACATCGCCGTATACCATCGCGGACACGAAGATGATCCTCATCATGATAAAAAAAATAAAGCAACTAATACACAGAAAAAAACGAGTTTTAAAGGTTCTGGTTCAGGCTATGTTTTTGATCCGGATCCCTTGTCAAAAACCGGATCAGCTTATGCCGGTAACTTTTTAGATAACAATGATGCCACCAACGCGAGTCTTGATAATGCGAGAACTTTGGTCAATTTATCAGATATTGAATTTGCCAGTAACGTTTACAAATTAAAGAATGCTTATGTGGAAATTGCCAACATAAGTGCCCCCAATACAGGATTATTTACTCAGGCCAGCAACCAGTTTTTATTCAATAGAAGTGAACTGGGCTTTGAGGCAGTCAATGTTTTCTGGCACGTGGATAAAAGCATGAGATACATCAATGAAACATTGGGAATCATCTGTAGACCGACTACGAATGGAGGGGCTGTTCTTTACGATCCCCACGCCTTAAACGGAGCTGATAATTCAAGTTATAGTTCTTCCGGAGTGCTGCAGTTCGGCCAGGGAGGTGTAGATGATGGAGAGGATGCAGATGTGATTATCCATGAATTAGGACACGGAGTTCATCACTGGCTTGCGGGAGGATCTTCAAATGCAGATGGGCTAAGCGAAGGGTGTGGTGATTATTGGGCACAGTCTTACAGCCGGAGTTTAAATCAATGGCCTTCCACAGCTCCTGAGTATCAGTGGATGTTTAACTGGGATGGCCATAACCAATATTGGGCAGGTAGAATCACAAATTACACGGTTTTATATCCAGGAACCGGAGCAATACATACAAAAGGTCAAATTTGGGCTTCTGCATTAATGAGAATCTGGAATAGAATAGGAAAAGAAAAAACAGACAGAGCTTTTCTGGAAGGATTGGACTTAACCACTTCAACGACCAATCAGCAAAATGCAGCTATTGCCGTAAGACAGGCAGGAATTGATATGTTGGGGCAGTTCGGGTTCACTTGTAGTGATATT
Source organism: Chryseobacterium sp. JM1 (assembly GCF_000737715.1). Lineage (GTDB taxonomy): Bacteria > Bacteroidota > Bacteroidia > Flavobacteriales > Weeksellaceae > Chryseobacterium. The sequence continues at coordinate 537,170 of NZ_JPRN01000003.1, forward strand.
ACGGTGATGACAGAAGAATTTACAGCGGCCGGATATGTACTTCCGGAATACAGCTGTGTACTGAGCACAAAAGAAGTGGCAAAAGAAAGTCTCATCACGGTATATCCAAATCCTGCTTCTGATGTGCTGATTGTTTCATGGAAAGGAAATAAGGAACAAAAAGCCGAAATCTTCAATATGGAAGGCAGAAAAGTGATGGAAACCACAATAGGAAGCGACAGAAATAAAATTGATATTTCAAACCTTCCGTCCGGAAACTATATCCTGACCGTAAAAGGCCTTGAATTATCTGCGAAATTCATCAAGAAATAAAAATCTTAAATAAAATCTTTAAAATCCGGTGCTCAGACACCGGATTTTTTTGTTTTAAACCAATTTGTAGAAGGATTGTTTTAGTTGCATTCATCTAAAATAGTATATTTGTACCAACTATAAAGAAACAAAAAAAGAATGCTTGTAATAGGAATTGCTGGGGGTACAGGATCCGGCAAAACTACAGTTGTTGACAAGATACTGCAACAGCTTGATATCGAAGGAATGAATATCCTTTCTCAGGATAATTATTATCACGATAACCCGAATCTGACACTGACCGAGAGAGAGGCGCTTAACTACGACCACCCAAAGTCTATAGATTTCGATTTAATGATAAAACATGTGAAAGCTTTAAAAAACAATGAGCCTATTGAACAGCCCATTTACAGCTTTGTAACGCATTCCAGAACGGGCGACCACGTCACTGTAGAACCTAAAAATGTATTGGTAGTAGAAGGTATTCTGGTCCTTACGAACAAAGAGCTGCTGAAGGAATTCGATTTAAAAGTTTTCGTTCATGCAGATTCAGACGAAAGACTGATCAGGAGAATCAGGCGCGATACCCAAGAGAGGGGAAGGGACCTGAGTGAAGTCCTTCACCGTTATCAGACCACTTTGAAGCCGATGCATCAGGAATTTATTGAACCATCAAAGAATGACGCAGATTTGATCATTCCAAATATGAGACAGAATTCCGTAGCGATTGATTTTCTAACTACTGTTATTAAAAATTCGTTGAGAAAACATTAAAATGGAAGAAAACAAACTTATTAAAGACATCCAGCCAAAGTCTGAAACATTGAAAGTTATTCAGAAATATGTTCTGAATAAATACACCATTACCATCTGTATGTTTCTGGTCTGGATGATATTCTTTGATAAAACCTCTTTCCTTGTTATTCATGAACTGAACGGCGAAATCAGCCGATATGAAGACCAGCTGGAATACTATAAAAAGGAATACGACAAAAACGATACTTTCTATAAAAAGCTGATGAACAATAAGTCGGAAAAAGAAAAATACGCCAGAGAAAACTATTTTATGAAAAAACCGGATGAAGAAATCTTTATCCTGGTAGTAGATAGTGCCAATGAGGCAAAAAAATAATTTGAAATTTGAAAAAGTGAATAGTCAATTAGCTTTGCTGTGAATTGTCAATCGTCAATTTTATAGATTCACCATTGACTTGCGGAGCAAAATTCACCATTCACAAAATAAAGTAATAATAATGTCAATAGTGAATTGTCAATTGTCAATTTTTATAGAGATTCAAGATTGACTTGCGGAGCAAAATTCACCATTCACTATTGACCATTAACAAATAGCCAATGTCCAATACAGATATACTTCCAAACTGGGAAGCCTTAGTTAAAAAACAGCTTAAAACAGAAGATATTTATTCTATCCTAAAGAAAGAAAATCTGGAAGGAATAGAGGTAAAACCTTTTTACAGTGAAGTTCAGAAACCGTTGGCCAACCTGCCAAAAGTGGAAGAAAATACTCATCTGGTAGCAAGATATCATGAAAGTCTGGAAGAGGATGTATTTGCGTTTATCTTAGACCATAATGTAGAAACGCTTGAGCAGAAAACGCTTTTTGTTAATAATAAAGATCTGGCCGGCCATATCAGCCCGCAGGAAGAAGATCAGTATTTTTCTTTAATTGATGTTTTTAACGAAAACGAAGGGAATATTGATGACCAATTGGCTAAAGAACTTTTGGCCAAAGATTTCAAAAGGAATATCTGCGTGGATATTTCACTTCATCAAAATGCAGGAGCAGCGATTTACCAGCAACTAGGAATTGCTTTGTCAAAAACAAAGGAACTTGTTGAAGCATATGGTCCTGAAATTTTAAATAAACTGATTTTCAGAATAGCTGTAGGAGGAAATTATTTCTTTGAAATGGCAAAACTGAGAGCTTTTAAAATAGTCTTTAACCAGCTTTCCAGAGAGTATGGTTTAAATGACGTTCCTTATATTTTTGCTGAAACTTCTTTGAGAAATAAAGCGGTGGCAGACAATGAAAACAACCTGATCCGCTCAACACTGGAGCTTGCTGCTGCCATGATCGGAGGAGCAGATGCCGTTTTCAGCAGTAATTATCTTGTGAACAGAAGTACGGACATTTCGGAAGAAATCTCGTTCAAGCAGCAGATTGTTCTGGCTTATGAGAGCATCATCAATGTATTTGAAGATGCATCGAACGGAAGTTATTATGTAGAAGATATCACCAGCCAGATTGCAGAAAAAGCATGGGATCTGTTTGTTGAAATGGAAGAAGCAGGTGGTTATATTGCGCTTTTAAATCAGGGAGTGGTTCAGAAAAAAATTTATGATCATGCTGTTGAAGAACAGAAATGGGTGGAAGAAGGGAAAATAAAGCTGATTGGAGTTAATTTATACCCCAAATTGGACGTTAAAAGATCCATTCAAGATCTATACAGCGAAAAGGAAATAAAAGCCGTACGTTGGGCTGAAATGTTTGAGTAATTTCACCTGTTCTTTTATTGTACACATGTGCAGCTTTTTAATTTTTAAAAATTAAACGCAAACATCTGTGAAAATCCGTGCAATCTGTGGTTAAAAAAATAATATCCAACCAATGCAAGAAAAGCTGATCGACCTATTTGAATACACGCATCATTTCAACAGAGAAATGATTAAAGCTATTTCTGAAAACATCACAAAAGTGGATGAAAAAACGATCAGTCTGATCAATCATACGCTTAATGCCCAACAGATCTGGAATTCACGGATATTGGGTGAAGAATCATTTGAAGTCTGGCAGATCAATCCTCTTGAATCTCTGGAAGAAATCAATCATCAGAATTTAAAGAAAAGCATTGATATTATTCAAAAATCTGACCTTGATAAAAGGATAGAATATCAAAATTCAAAAGGAACAAAGTTTGAAAACAGTATTTTTGAAATGCTGTTCCATGCCATCAATCATTCCACCTATCACAGAGGACAAATCAATTCACTACTAAAACAGAATGAAGTTGATCCATTGTTGACGGATTATATTTTTTATAAGAGGTAAATTTTATTGTTGACAGAGGTTGTTTGAAGTGTGCTTTTTGCTCCCACAGATTTTTCAGATAAAAAAGTTCTGGCTTATGAACTTGAAAATAATGGTTTGAACGTAAGAACTCAGGTTCCAATGAATCTCAAATTTAAAGATGTGATTATTGATTCTGGGTTTATTGCCGATATGATTGTTGAAGGTAAAATAATTGTAGAAGTAAAAGCCATTACGGAAATAGTGAATATACACCATCAGCAGTTATTGACATATTTAAAGCTAACCAACCTAAAATTAGGTATTCTGGTGAATTTCAATACAAATTATATCAGTAAAAGTATTTTCAGAAAAATAAACGGAAAATTAGAATATTAAAAAAATAGATTATTGAACCACGGATTTCACAGATTTTCACAGATGTCTATGCTTAATTTTCTTGCAAAATGCATATTTCTAATATGTTAAAATTAAATCTATATACTTTTATTAAAAAAGAGTATCAACTATATACATAATCATCTGTGCAATCTGTGGTTAAACATAAAAAGCTGATTGACCTTGGAAAATAAATTAATCAACAAAGAAATTCAAAATTATATCAATGCAAATCTAAATACAGATCTGCATACACTCTTATTAAAAAAATCTCCATTTCCGGATGTCTCCATGTCTGAAATTGTCCAGCAGATCAAAGGAAAACAAACGGCCCAGAAGAAATTCCCTTTTCTTTTAAAGAAAGAAATTATTTTCCCACCGCAGCTAAATCTGGAACAGTCCTCTTCAGAGAAAACAGCAGACTATAAATCCCAAATTCTTAAAGGAAAGAAATTCATTGACCTGACGAGCGGTTTTGGAATTGATGCCTATTATCTATCTCAAAATTTTGAGGAAATCACTTTGGTGGAACAGAATCAGGAGTTGTTGAACATTGTAGAGCATAACTGGGGCATTTTAGAACGAAAAGCGACATTCATCAATCAAAATCTGGAAGATTTTTTACAGACCAATCAGGAACATTTCGATGTTATCTATCTGGATCCTGCGAGAAGAGATCAGAATAAAAATAAGGTATTTCTATTGGAAGACCTTTCACCGGATATCCTTCAGATCAGAGAAAAATTACTTGCCACGGCAGATCAGGTAGTGGTAAAACTCTCTCCCTTGATCGATCTGAAATATCTTGTTTCAGTAGTCCCGGGCATTTTCAGAATCGAAATAATAGCGGTAAGAAATGATGTGAAAGAAGTCGTTATTTTCCTCTCCAACGGACAAGAAGAAGGAATTAAGGTAAACTGCATCAATCTTGAAAGCGGAGAATCTGCCTTTAGTTTTACCTTTGGAGAGGAAGAAAATAGCCAGGCATTGTATTCTGAACCCGAAAAATTCATCTATATTCCCAATAATGCTATTTTAAAAGCCGGCGTTTTTAATCTGATCTCAGAAAGGTTTGGGTTAAAAAAACTTCATCCCAATACCCATATTTACACTTCTTCCGAAAAGATCAGTGATTTTCCGGGAAGAGAAATAGAGATGGAAGTAATTGAATCTAAACAGGTTAAAAAGAAAGTGCAGTTCAATATCATATCAAAGAATTATCCTTTAAAACCGGAAGATATCAAAAAGAAATACGGGCTAAAAGATGGCGGAAAGGGCTATCTTATTTTTACACAATCCAAAAAAGGCAAAATTATTTTAAAATCAGTGTAAAAATGTTGCCCCAAAAAGCAGGATTTCTTAATTTTGGGCAATTAAAAAATTAAGCATGAAATCGCTTGCTGTTAAAATAATGATAAACGGCTAAAATAATGCGATTCCATATGACCTTTAAAAAATAAATTTTACATATGAAAAAATTAATTATATGTTTAGCTGTTGCGACGGTAGCTGTAAGCTGTAAAAAGATCCAGGCAGGAGGAAACAAAAATACACTGAAACTGGAAGAAGGGGTAGAAAGATATTCTGACGACGCACAAGGCGGAGGTGAAGCACACAGTCATGAAGCTGCTGCAGGACACAAAGAAGAGGCTCCTGCTGAAAAGCATGAAGCTACAGCTCCTAAAACAGACAGTACTGCTTCTGTAAAGCCTGCTGAAGCTGCAAAAGCTCCTAAAGCTGAACACTAATTATTAGTACACGATATAAAAATGTCCTGCCGAAATGCAGGACATTTTTTGTACGGAATTTAATGGATCAAATTCAAAATTTAAGAATTAGATAAGCTTTTTTATCACTTGGAAAAGACTTTATCTGTCCCCTAAGTGTTGCAGGTGATCCGATTTATTTTTCTAAAAAAAATATTATAAACATTAAGAAATTAAGATCTTAAAAGATAGGGTGCTTAAAGAACTTAAAAAAATCAATTTATTGATTTCTTCATTCAAACAGTAAGCGTACTGCTTAAATCCTTAATGTTTAAATTAAGAAATAAACTAAAGTTTATTGAGGTTAAGAAAAATAAGATCAATCTTAAACAGACTCTGATAGGTTTAATTAAATTTATTTTACTCCCCAAGTTTTGAAACTGAGCCTGAATAATAACAGTTCTTCGGAAAATTATCTGTTTTTGTTTGCTGCTGCAGACCAATTTTTTTACTTTTAACAAAACAAATTTTTAAAATGCAAGAGACATTAAATTACATTAACGAAAACAAACAGCGTTTCGTGGATGAATTATTTGAGTTACTGAGAATTCCTTCTATTTCTGCAGATCCGGCTTATAAAAATGATGTATTGAAATGTGCGGACGTGTGTGCAGAACATCTTAGAAATGCAGGAGCAGATCAGGTTGAAGTATGTGAGACAAAAGGCTATCCGATTGTTTTCGGAGAGAAAATATTAGATAAAAACCTTCCTACGGTATTGGTATACGGACATTATGACGTACAGCCTGCAGATCCGCTGGAATTATGGAAAAAACCACCTTTCGAACCTTATATTGAGAAAACGGAGCTTCATCCTGAAGGAGCGATTTTCGCAAGAGGTTCTGCCGATGATAAAGGACAGTTTTTCATGCATGTGAAGGCTTTTGAAGCGATGATGAAGACCAACACACTTCCTTGCAACGTTAAATTTATCCTTGAAGGGGAAGAAGAAGTAGGTTCTGTGAGTCTTGGCGACTTCGTGAATGAGAATAAAGAAAAACTTTCTTGCGACTGTATCCTGATCTCTGATACACATATCTACAGCAACGAACAGCCAACGGTAACTACAGGTTTAAGAGGGTTGAGCTATGTAGAAGTTGAAATCGAAGGACCCAACAGAGATCTTCACTCAGGACTTTACGGAGGAGCGGTTCCAAACCCTATTCACGTACTTTCGAGAATGATCGCCAAACTAATTGACGAAGATGGGCATATCACCATCGACGGATTCTACGACAATGTAGAAACAGTATCAGACGCTGAAAGAGCGGATATGAATAAACTGAAAGATAATCCTGAAGAGTTCAAAAAATCTATCGGACTGAGCGGAGTGGAAGGTGAAAAAAGCTATACAACGCTTGAAAGAACGTCTATTCGTCCTACTTTAGACTGTAATGGTATTTGGGGTGGATACACTGGAGAAGGCGCTAAAACAGTAATTCCTTCCAAAGCTTCTGCTAAAATTTCAATGCGTCTGGTTCCTTATCAGACTCCGGAAGAGATCACGGAAAAATTCACGAAGTATTTCGAAAAGATTGCTCCTGATAATGTGAAAGTAAAAGTAACTCCTCACCACGGAGGAATGCCTTATGTATTGCCAAGTGATACGAAGGAATTCCTTGCAGCTAAAGAAGCTATGGAAACTGCGTTCGGTAAAGAAGTTCTTCCATACAGAAGCGGTGGAAGTATTCCGATCACAGCAATGTTTGAAAAAGTATTGGGAGCTAAGTCTGTATTAATGGGCTTTGGGCTTGATTCCGATGCAATTCACTCTCCGAATGAACATTACGGATTGTTCAATTTCTACAAAGGGATTGAAAGTATTCCATTGTTCTTCGAAAATTACTCTAAATAATTAATATTTTATAATGATATTGTGTAAAGCGTTCCAACATCGGAGCGCTTTATACTTTTTTATGATAATATCCCTATCAAATGATATTTTTTTAATTAATGGATGTATTTATTTTTAGTTCAACCTAAAAATAATGCTATGAAAAAAATTTACTCTACCGCACTCTGCTTGTTTTCAGTGATTTCCTTTGCACAGCAGCAGATCATTTCCTTTGAAAATTCAGATGGATTTTATACAGGAGACATCCATGGTCAGGGAACCTGGATCAGTACGCCAACCGGGGATGTGCCTCCCAATGTGCTCAACCAGTTAATCTGTATAGATAATGCAACAGATGGGGTGAATTCTCTGAAGATTGTAAAAGAAAATACATATGGAACTCAATCTATTCCCATTATCGGAGCATTTGATAATCTTCCAATAGTACTTTCTCATAACAGTTTTACTGTTTCTTTTGATATCAATATGTCTCAGCTTAACGGTTCTATTTTCAGCTTTCAGGGATTGAGCAGCGCAGACGAGAAATATGTGGTCAGAGTGGATTTTGATCATACAGGAACGGTTAAAGTCCTGAAAATGTCTTCAGGAATGCCTGTTATGGAACCTACTGTTGCAACATGGTCACCCAATATGTGGTACCGGCTTACCGTAGCAGGAACTTCTACAGAGGTTAAATATTTTCTGAATGGAATTTTAATCTTTACCGGTTCAGCTGCAGAGACAGTAGGGATCAATCAGCTGCGTTTTGTCCATGATAATGCAGACGGAACGGCATATATTGATCATCTTAAGGTATACAATGCAGCTATGCTGTCTACGGCCAATGTAGCGACCTATAAAAATGGAGTATCAGTATATCCTAATCCTGCTTCCGATTTTATTAAAATCAATTCTTCCGGTAAAATAAAAAGCATTGAGCTGTATGATTCCACAGGAAAAAAAGTGCAGGCAATAGTAGAAAATAATAAAGTGGAAGTCAGAAACCTGCCGGCAGGCTTATATTTGATCAATATAAAAACAGAGAACGGCAATTTTTCAGAAAAATTCATTAAAAAGTAAGATACGACAAATCTTAAGATCAGTAAAACGCTTCACTTGAGGCGTTTTTTTATTGTAACGAATAAAAATAGAATATCTAACAAATGCACCCTCAAAACATCTTAAATACCTGAAAGCAGGTAGAAATAATTACTGTTTTTTAAGGATTGATTATTTACTGTTATCAGAATAGCTTTGCTCAACATTGATGAAAAGAATTTTATACTTATAAAAGAATGATATAAATAATAATATCAAATTAAAAAATAGGTTATGAGAAAAATTTTATCAATTAATGCGCTTTTACTGGTTTTATGCCAGATATTGAATGCCCAGACTTTAGAAAGCGATCATTTTAATTCCTATACTATAGGGAATGTGGGTACAGATATCACTGCGACTGACCCCGGGCAGGGTGGATTTTATACTGATTTTGCAAACGGATCTAATTCAGAAGCACAGATTGTAAGTATAGATGCCGCTCACGACAAATCTTTGCAGCTTACCGGAAGCGCAACGGCAGCCGGAACAAAGTATATGTGGAAGAAAGGACTGGGGGCAGCGTGGGCAGCAAGAACAACAGGAAATGATGTTCTTAAACTTGAATTTAATTTATACACAGGAAGTGCTACCGGTGGTGCAGGTAGAGCGACGGTTTTAGTTTACGATGGGACAACTCATAAAACCTTGCTTGGTGCCGGCTATGATTACGCTTCGCGAAGAACGGTAGGCATAGCAAACTATACCAATACGACCACGGGGGTAACAGGGAACATCCTTTTTTATCTGGAGCCCAATACCTATACTTATCCTGCCAATACATGGATTACATTAAAATGTACATTTAATAAAACGACAGGGGCAGTGGTATGGACAGGTCCCGGAGGAATGCTTTATAGCCCTGCCGCAAACTATATACCGGCTGCAGCTGGGGTAGATCCTTTTGAAATGGATTTCGTTTCAGTGGTTAATGCGGGAAATACGGTAGCTCATATCACTTCTTTCGACAACTATATGCTAACCGCTACTAATAATGCCGTGCTAGGGACAAAAGAGGCTATAGTACAAGAAAATAATATTTCAATTTATCCTAATCCCGCAACTGATTTTGTTACGGTAGAATCAAAATCACAGATTACCAAAGCTGAAATCGTTGATATAACAGGAAGAAAGATGCACGCCAAATTTGATCATGATAAAATTGATGTAAGGAATCTTAGTCCGGGAACTTATATTCTTAGTATTGAAACCAAAGGAAATACATGGTCTAAAAAATTCATAAAAAAATAAGTACTGATAAATCTTAGTAGATATAAAACGCTTCAATTGGAGCGTTTTTGTTATTTTAGAGCATTAAAATTCAAAAATATGTCAGATCAGAAAGTAGCTTATATAACCGGAGGAACCAAAGGAATAGGTTTCGGAATAGCAAAGATACTGTTGGAAAACGGTATCTCAGTCGCTTTTTCAGGGCGTAAAAGAGATGATGTAGAGAAAGCGGAAGAGGAGCTCAGGCAATATTCTGAGAACGTTCTTGGGGTAGTTTCGGATGTAAGAAGTCTAGAAAGTGAAGAAGAAGCTGTAAAATATACTATCGCAAAATTCGGAAGACTTGATTTTGTCATTGCGAATGCAGGCTTAGGAATCTTCAAACCTGTAGATGAGTTGACAGCCGAAGAATGGAATGATATGATAGAAACCAATCTGACCGGGGCTTTCTATACATTAAAGGCTTCCGTAGGAGCATTGAAAAAAACAGAAGGGTATTATATTACAGTATCAAGTCTGGCAGGAGCCAACTTTTTTGAAAACGGAACAGGCTATAATGCTTCAAAATTCGGAGTGGTAGGATTTACTCAGGCGGCGATGATTGATCTCAGAAAATACAACATTAAATCTACGGTTATTATGCCCGGATCCGTAGCGACCAATTTCAACGGCAACGTTCCTTCCGAAAAAGATAACTGGAAGATACAGCCCGAAGATATGGGGAATCTGGTGCTCGATATTTTAAAAATGAATCCGCGCGTATTGCCCAGCAAGATAGAGTTTAGGGCAACAAAACCAGCCTAGTAAAAGCATTTAATGTATTGAATAGTAAAAAAATAAGTATTATGCATGCATAATATATTTTTTAATTATATTAGCAAAAGTAAAATATAACAAAATCTCAGCATAAAACAGTAAGGTTTTTTATGCATTAATGGGAAAAAATAAAATAGTACACATGAAAATATTAGTTTGTATCAGTAGTGTTCCAGATACTACTTCCAAGATTAACTTTACGGCAGATAAGTCTGCTTTCGACAAAAATGGAATTCAGTGGGTTATCAATCCTTTAGATGAATTTGCATTGACAAAGGCGGTTAAACTTCAGGAATCTCAGGGTGCAACTGTAACAGTGATCAACGTAGGAGATGCTGCTACAGAACCGGTAATCAGAAAAGCATTAGCTATTGGTGCCAATGATGCAGTAAGAGTAAACCTTGATCCTAAAGACAGCTATTCTACAGCGAAAGAAATTGCTGCTGTAGCTCAAAACGGAGGATATGATCTTATCCTTTGTGGAAAAGAATCTATTGACTACAATGGAGGATCTGTTCCGGGAATGGTAGCTCAGTTATTGAACCAGCCTTTCGTAAATGCATCTGTAGGATTAGATGTAAACGGAAGCGAAGCGACTGCAGTAAGAGAAATTGAAGGTGGAAAAGAAACTATATCAGTAAAATTACCTGCTGTAATCGCAGGTCAAAAAGGATTGGTAGACGAAAAAGACCTTATCATCCCGAACATGAGAGGAATTATGTCTGCAAGAACGAAGCCTTTACAGGTTACAGAGCCAACTTCTTCTGAAGTGAAAGTTCAGGGTGTATCTTATGACAGCGTTCCACCAAGAGCAGCTGTGAAAATGGTTTCTCCTGACAATCTTGATGAATTGGTAAGATTACTTCACGAAGAAGCGAAGGTAATCTAATCTTTTAATCCTTAATTTTTTAATCTTTAAATTTTAAAAAAATGGCAGTATTCGTATACGCAGAAAATATAAACGGAGTTTACAAAAAAGCAGCTTTTGAAGCAGTTTCTTATGCTAAAGCGGTTGCAGACCAGGCAGGAGACACTGTGACGGCAATCTCTGTAAACCCTACAGATTCTTCAGATTTATTGTATAAATATGGAGCATCAAACGTGATCAATATCAAAGACGAAGGTCTTAAAAGCTTTTCAGCTAAAGCATTTGCTCAGGCTGTAAGTGAAGTATTGGACGGAAATACAATTATTTTCCCTCACACGACAGACGCTTCTTCTATCGCTCCAATGCTTGCAGTAATGAAGAATTATTCTTTAATTACCAATGTTTTGGAAGCTCCTGAAAGCCTTTCTCCGTTCCAGGTGAAAAGAAGAGCTTTCTCAGGAAAAGGTTTCATGCATGCAAAAGCAGAAGGAAGCGGCGTGATCATCACGGTTTCTCAAAATGCTTTCGGAGTAAAAGAAAATGGAGTATCAGGTTCTGAAGAAGTTAAAAATCTTTCAGTAGCGAATGAAGATACTAAAGTGATTTCTCACGAGCAGAGTTCAGGTAAATTAGATCTTAAAGAAGCGGAAGTAGTAGTATCTGCAGGAAGAGGGATGAAAGGTCCTGAAAACTGGGGAATGGTTGAAGAGCTGGCTAACGTTCTTGGAGCTGCTACAGCTTGTTCTAAGCCTGTTTCTGATATCGGTTGGAGACCTCACACAGAACACGTAGGACAGACAGGTAAAGCAATTTCACCTAACCTTTATATCGCAATAGGTATTTCTGGAGCTATCCAACACTTAGCTGGGGTAAACTCTTCTAAAACGATTGTAGTAATCAACAACGACGCTGAAGCACCATTCTTCAAGTCTGCAGATTACGGGGTAGTAGGAGATGCTTTCCAGATTATTCCTGCACTAACAGAGAAAATTAAAGCAATTAAAGGATAAAAAAGTCAATAGTGAATTGTCAGTTCGCTACGCTGTCAATTGAATAAAATCAATACGTTGCAGCATGCATTCACTTACGAAGTAAAATTGACCATTCACTATTCACAATTTTCACACATAAAAAATAAAAGCTCGGGCTTTTCCGGGCTTTTATTTTTGCGTAAAAAACTGAAATCACAATAAAAAATTAATCTATATTTGTAGCTATGGATTATAAGCAGCTAATTATTCGCGGAATATCGTACAGCCAGACACAATCGGGGGCGTACGCTTTGTTACTGGAGCATGAAGAGACACATATAAAATTACCTGTTGTCATAGGAAATTTCGAGGCTCAGTCCATCTCTCTTGGACTGGAAAAAGACATCCATCCGCCTCGTCCGCTTACCCATGATTTATTCACAAAATTTATAGTTTCAGCCAATTATGAATTGGTTTCAGTGATCATTTATCAGATCGTAGACGGCGTATTTTTTTCCAATATTAATTTCAAAAATAAAGCTAACGAAGAAGAACTGATCCTGGATGCAAGAACCTCAGATGCGGTGGCCATGGCTGTAAGATTTGACGCGCCTATTTTCACCACTCAACAGGTTTTGAATGAAGCAGGAATCCTTTTGGAACTGGAAGATGTTTCAAAAGAAGAACAGCCTTTCTCAGAAACGGTACAGTCAGAAGACAATCTGAAAGCCGTATCGATGGAAGAACTTCAAAAATTACTCGATGAAGCCGTAAAAGAAGAAGACTTTGACACCGCTTTGGAAATTCAGGAAGAAATTAAAAGGAGGAAAAAGAAAATTGACTAAAAGAGATACTTTATACTAAACTATGAATTTAAAATTACGACTGACCATCCTCAGTTTTCTCCAGTTTTTTGTCTGGGGAGCATGGCTGATTACGATGGCTAATTTTTGGTTCGGTACAAAACACTGGGACGGAACCCAGTTCGGAGCCGTTTTCGGAACAATGGGAATAGCTTCTATTTTTATGCCGACCATCACCGGAATCATTGCCGACCGCTGGGTGAATGCAGAACGCATGTTTTCGGTCCTGCACATCCTTTATGGAGTTGTGCTTTTTATACTGCCTCATTCCGCTGATCCTAATTCCTTCTTCTGGCTGATGCTTCTGGCAATGTGTTTTTACATGCCGACTATCGCTCTTGCGAATTCCATTTCTTACACCATCCTGAAAAACAGTAACCTCGATGTAGTGAAAGATTTTCCACCAATCCGTGTATGGGGAACCATTGGGTTCATCGTAGCGATGTGGATTACCAATCTTACAGGAAACAAGGCTACGGAAGGACAATTCTATATTGGAGGAGCTATTGCTGTATGCTTGGGGATCTATGCGCTGACTTTACCAAAATGTCCGCCACAGAAACTTATTGATAAAAGTGCGCCTTTATCGGAACAGTTGGGACTGAACGCATTTAAGCTTTTCGGAAGCTATAAAGTGGCTTTATTCTTTCTGTTTTCAATGCTTTTGGGAGCAGCCCTTCAACTGACGAATGCTTATGGAGATGTATTCCTAAGTGAATTCTCTCATTTTCCAAAATATGCAGATTCTTTTGTAGTTCAGAGATCTACAATTATCATGTCTATTTCTCAGGTATCTGAGACATTATTTATTTTGGCGATTCCTTTCTTTCTGAAGAAATTCGGAATTAAAAAGGTAATGCTGATGTCAATGCTGGCATGGGTACTTAGATTTGGGTTCTTTGCGTACGGAGTTCCGGACGGATTCGGACTTTCTCTGATTATCTTCTCATGTATCGTATACGGAATGGCCTTTGATTTTTTCAATATTTCAGGTTCTCTTTTCGTGGAAACAACGACTGATAAAAAGATCCGTTCTTCTGCTCAGGGATTATTCATGATGATGACCAACGGTTTTGGAGCTCTTTTCGGGAGTTACATCGCAGGTTGGGCTATTGATAAGTTTTTCACCCATAAGTTTACGAACGTTGCAGACCTGACCACTTACCTGGACACAACACCGGACAATCCAACGTTCCTTCAGATTCTTAAAGACAGTTTCAATTCAGCAGTAAATGCAGACGGGACACTTTCTTCTGTAGTCATGGTAAAAGACTGGCAGAACATATGGTTATCTTTTGCCATCTATGCATTGGTTCTGGCTATATTCTTCGCCATTTTATTCAGACATAAACACAATCCGGAAGAAGTTTCTTCAGTGAAACATTAATTCTACCGGACTGATTTTTAAAATATTAAATTGCACTTTTGAAAAAAGGTGCAATTTTTTTTATTTTCAGGCAACCTTTTAAAATAAATTCCGTCTTATAGATAGAAACCGATACATGGAACATCTCGAAAAGAATTTTTTAATGGCTAAAAAGCAGGACCGTAAGGCCCAGAAAGTTCTGTATGAGATGTTTTCAGCTAAAATGCTGGCCATATCAAATTCTTATACGAACAATATCCATGATGCAGAGGATATCCTGATCAACGCATTTATGAAATGCTTTACCAAGCTGGATGAATGCAGAGACTGGAAAAGTTTTCCGTTTTGGCTGAGGAAAATTGTGGTGAATGATTCCATAAGCTTTGTCAGGAAGAGCAGGAATATCCTGTATGCCGATATAGAGATTGCAGATGATTATTCAGATGAAGATACGGATGAACGGTTGGAGGAAATCAATATTGAGGAAATATTTTCACAGATGCCAACGGGATACAGATTGATTTTCAATTTATATGTATTTGAAGAGAAAAAGCATCAGGAGATTGCAGAGATTCTGAATATTTCAGGAGGGACCAGTAAAAGCCAGCTGAGCAAAGCAAAAAAATGGCTTACAGAATTTTTAAAAGCAAAAGAAAATGAAAAAAGAGATACTGAAACAGTTAAAGTCTGATTACGAGAGGCTCGAAAGAAGCCCTTCTGAGGATCTTTGGGACAGACTGGATAAGAAGTTGGATGAAACGTCTGATGCGCCATTAAAACGGTCTTTTCAGTGGTGGAAATATGCTGCCGTGATATTGTTGTTTATCTCTGCGGGCACTTTTATTTATTTCAACAATTATAAAACGAAATTTGATTATAAGGAAACGGATTATGCCGTGAAAAAAGGTCTTGAAAAAACAGTCAATCCAATCGGTACTGATTTTGAAAAACCATCTGTTATTTCGAATGATCAGCCGGTTGAGAAGAATGAAGTGAAAATAGTCAATGAAAATCACAAAAAAAATACTTCTGATAAAGACTTGCCTCCAACAAAAGAAAAGAAAATAGCAGAGACTCAGGTTATACAGCATAAAGAACAAGTTCATACTTTGAAGCAGCCGGAAAATATTTTCGTTAATCCGGGAAAAGTTGAAAATGTTGCTCCATCCAACACGCCTGTAATTGCGGAAGTTAATAAGTCAAAACAAAATTATATCAATCCCGATGAACTTCTTCTGGGAAGAGAATTTGATAAAGCCAGGGAAAAAGCCAGTAAGGATGAACGGAAACTGGGAGCTTTCAAGTTCGATAAGGTGGTTCCGAATGTAGGAAATGTAACCGTTTTGGGAGTGACCGTTTACCTGGAATCTAAATAAATCTTAAACTTTTATAAAATCAAAATACTGTCCTGAAGTAGGGACAGCGCTAAAATATTGTCTAAAAATTAAAAAAATAAATATGAGAACAAAACTAATCTTCATGGCTGCTGTAATGGCTTTTACATACGGTACCGCCCAGGAAAAACAAAATGTGAACCCGCAGATTAAAATCTATTCAAAGAAAATTGACAGCATTGTGGTTTCGGAAAAATCCAAAATGAATGCAGAGCTCGATATGATTGATAAAGATTTTAAAGATAAAAAAATCACTTCGGAAGAGAAACAGAAACAACGTACTGAAATTGCTTCGAAATATCAGCAAACCATTAATGAAAAAGTGGATGCCCAGCAAAGCGAACTGCAGTCTGCTACAAAAGAAATGGTTAAAAATGCAGTCTTTATGGATCGGGACAGCATTCATAAAAATGAAATGTGGGTGGGACTTAACGGACTTAATATGAAACTGGGACAGAAGAGAAAAACAAATCCGATGCATTCTTTAAAAACGGTGGAGCTCTCTGTCAGTATGATGGGAACCGGTTTGACTTCTAAAAATCAGCCTTTTAATTTTTATGATAAGAATTCTGATACGAGAAATACGATCATCAACTCTTCACAAATGGCATTGAGATATGAAGGCCAGGTGGGAGGCTTTAAAAGCCCTGTATTTTACCGTGTCGGCCTGGGAATGAGATTTGACCAGTATGTTCCTAAATATGGAAAGGTTTTCAAACAGGAAGACAACAGTTTGTTCGTAGATGATTTTGACAGGGGCAATTTGAAGAAAACCCAGTTCAACAATACATACCTTTATGTACCGGTAGATTTAAGATTTGTATTGAATCCAAAATATGTGGAATATAACGGAGTTGAATACCTTGACAACAAAAAAAGACAGCTAAGCCTTGTCGTGGGAGTGTATGGCGGTGTGAAGTTAGGAAGTGTGAATTATATAAAATATTCCAACGAAAATTCCAGAAGAATTGTAGAAAGAGAAAGAGTAATGCAGGGCGTGAATGATTTTATCGTAGGCGGGAAATTCGGAATCAGCTATGGAAGTCTTAAAGTATTTGTTCAGAAAGATTTTACACCTGTATTCAATGACAGTGCGCTTCTGAAGAATAAATACGGAGTGCAGATCGGTATAGAATTCGTTAATATCATTTTTTAATTACATAATATAAAACGGTGTTTATTGTAGATAATATATTTTTAATTGATTTTTATTGATGCTAACGAATGTTTGTACGCCAATCATCCGTTTTTAAAACACACTGTTTATAAGTGTGTTTTTTTTTGTATTTTGGCACTTTAGTAAATATGAAAAATATTCAGTTATTAGGATTGATTTTAGTAGTGGCAGGCAGTTTTCTGCCGCTTGTACATGTTCCGATTATTGGAAACTGGAACTACTGGAAACTAGATCATTATCTGGCCATTGCCTGCTGGATTTTTGCAGCATGTGCTGTTTTTGGGATTGTGAACAGCAATGCGAAAGTAGTAAGGTTTTTTGGGGTATTATTGATTCTGCTGTTTGCTTTCACATTGGTGGCCGTGAAAATGCAGTCTCTGGACTATTTCAGCTTTCTGCCGTTTAAATCCTGGAGAGAAGCTTTTGCAGGAGTTGTAAAACTGAAGTGGGGCTGGGCTGTAGAGTTTTTAGGAGCTTTCCTGATGGTATTCGCTATAGGCGGTAAAAAAGTAAATAAACGTACACAGATATAACATACATAGATATGAAGCATTTAAAAATCGGAGCAGCAGCTTTATTTATGGTGGTATTTTCGCAGGCTAAATCTCAGTCTACAACATTTGATAAGCCGGACCAGCCTGCCAAATGTAAAAGTATTAGAGAGGGAAAGTTTCTGCGGGCTAACTATCCTGAAGAAATATGGTATATGACTGTTAAAAATAATATTCAGACGGAATATTTCAATAATGGGAAAGATCATATCAAATCAACACTTGTTTTTGTAGATGACTGTAATTATAAGGCAATTGTTCTGGAGAAATCAGACAAAACAGATCCGGTGCAGATTGGAGATGTTTTCAATAATCAAATTGTAGAAACGCAGGACAATTCACTGAAGATACACTCCAGAATTGAAAAAGATCAGTTTGAGGTGGTTTATATAAAGGTTAAAAAATAGAATAGTATAATGAGGCCGAAAGGCAGCATTTTGTTAAAAAAAGTAAAATATAATACACATGAAAGAAGTATTCATTGTTTCCGCAGTAAGAACACCTATCGGGAGTTTTATGGGAAGCCTTTCAACGGTTCCTGCTACGAAGCTGGGATCTGCTGCTGTAAAAGGAGCATTAGATAAAATCAATCTTGATCCGAAAAATGTTCAGGAGATCTATATGGGAAATGTGCTGCAGGCAGGAGAGGGCCAGGCGCCGGCCCGTCAGGTGGCATTGGGTGCAGGTCTGTCTATTGAGACACCTTCTACTACAGTCAATAAAGTATGTGCTTCAGGGATGAAAGCGGTGACTATGGCTGCACAGGCTATTAAAGCAGGTGATGCTGAAGTGATCGTTGCCGGAGGTATGGAAAATATGTCTTCAGTTCCTCATTACTACAATGCAAGAATCGCTACAAAATTAGGCGATATTAAAATGCAGGATGGAATGGTACTGGATGGTCTTACAGATGTTTACGGTAAAGTTCATATGGGAGTATGTGCTGAGAAATGTGCTGTAGATTATGGTATTTCAAGAGAAGATCAGGATAATTTTGCAATTGAATCTTACAAGAGATCAGCAAAAGCATGGAGCGAAGGGAAATTTACGGAAGAAGTTGTTCCTGTAGAGATTCCTCAGAGAAAAGGGGAGCCAGTTATCTTTGCTGAAGATGAGGAGTACAAAGCAGTAAACTTTGACAGACTTCCTACACTTCCTACGGTATTCAAAAAAGAAAACGGGACAGTGACAGCAGCTAATGCATCTACTTTAAATGACGGTGCTTCTGCTTTGATCCTTGTATCTAAAGAAAAAATGGAAGAATTAGGACTTAAGCCTTTAGCTAAAATCGTTTCTTACGCAGATGCAGCTCAGGAGCCAGAAAACTTCACAACTGCCCCTGCAAAAGCGCTTCCAATTGCTCTTAAAAAAGCAGGTTTAGAGATTTCAGACATCGATTTCTTTGAATTCAACGAAGCATTCTCAGTAGTAGGTCTTGCTAATAATAAAATCTTAGGACTGGATGCATCAAAAGTTAACGTAAACGGAGGAGCAGTAGCCATCGGACATCCACTGGGAAGTTCAGGATCCAGAATCATCGTGACGCTGATCAATGTATTGAAGCAAAATAATGCTAAATACGGCGCTGCAGCGATCTGTAACGGTGGTGGAGGAGCATCTGCTATCGTGATTGAAAATATGTAAAATTCTCTTATAAAATATTTTGCCATTAAGGAATCGATAATTTTTCTAAATTCTTATCGATTTCTTAATGGTTTTTCTATTTTTGTGCTACTAATATTTATTTGAAATGTCTGAAATTGAGAATCAACAACCTCAAAACATAAAAAATAATCCACGGATTATGAAAGCCTGGGCCGTATACGACTGGGCGAATTCTGTTTATTCACTGGTGATTACGTCCACTATTTTCCCCATTTATTATTCCATACTGACCACTGCTTACGAGAAAAAGGAGTATGTGGAGGAAACAAAATCCTGGATTGATGTTCCTGTAAGGCATATGATCAAGATTTTCGGTAAAGAATATCAGCCGGATGCGGTATACGGATATTCACTTACGATATCGTTTTTTATCGTAGTGTTGCTTTCTCCGTTCCTGTCTTCCCTGGCGGATACCATTGGAAATAAGAAATCATTTCTGCAGTTTTTCTGTTATCTTGGGGCTACCTCATGTATGGGATTAGCTATGTTTACTGGGATGCACAATGTATTTCTGGGGCTCCTCTTCAGTATTACGGCGAGTGTCGGGTTCTGGGGAAGTCTGGTATTTTACAACTCCTTCCTGCCGGATATTGCGACCCGGGATAAGCAGGATGCACTTTCTGCCAAAGGATATGTGTATGGTTATATAGGTTCTGTAGTCCTGGTAGTGATCTGTCTGGTATTGATTCAGGTTTTTGCAAAAGGAGCGGCACAGCAGCTTTTATTTACAAGAATCAGCTTCCTGCTGACCGGTGCATGGTGGTTCGGATTCTCCCAATATACATTCAAGCATCTTCCGCAATTTGGCGATGTGAAAGAAAAACTTCCAAAAGATCTAGTGCTTTTAAACTATAAGAATATCTTTAAAAAGCACGAAGAGCAAGGAGGTTTCTTTGAAGTTTTGAAAGACAATATGAGCTTCTATAAAGACATTGCCAAGGAAAGTTTCCATGAGCTGTTCAAAGTAGGGGGCGTATTATTTAAAGATAAAAACCTTAAATTCTTCCTTTCCAGTTTTTTCTTTTACAGTGTAGGGATGCAGACCATTTTCTTAATGGCGACTTTATTCGGGAAAAGTGAGATCAATCTGGCTCAGGATAAACTGATCGGAACGTTATTGGTGATTCAGATTGAAGCGATCATTGGGGCGGTGTTATTCTCCAGATTATCAAGAAAAATCGGAAACAGAAATGTGATTTCGATTGCTATTGTATTATGGATCGTTGCCTGTCTTTGGGCTTATTTCCTGAACAAAGAAAATCCTACGGTAGAATATCAGTTCTATGGTGTAGCAGCGGTTGTAGGATTGGTAATGGGCGGACTTCAGGCGATGTCCAGATCTACCTATTCAAAACTTCTTCCGGAAGACTCTATGGAAAATACCACCTATTTCAGTTTCTATGATGTATTGGAAAAAATAGCAATCATTATCGGAACATTCATCTTTGCTACGTTGATTGAACATTTCAATAATATGCGTATTGCAGCGCTTTCCATGACTTTATTTTTCGCGACAGGTTTAGTCCTGATCCGTTTCCTTAAAGTGAATATGTTGAAAGAGAAAGATACCCTTTAAAAAAAACGGGTATTAACAAAATATATAAAGATGTCTTACGTGTAAGGCATCTTTTTTATTTAATGACAGAGGGAAAAAAGAAACAGATAATTTTTATAAATTGTCAGACCGTGGAATGAATAGGTTTTTTATGTTAAAAAGCAATCAATCAGATAGCTGGCATTTTAATTGTATCAGATTTCAAAAATAAATTAATATGAAAATTATGAAAAAAACACTGGCTCTAGGTATTGTTTTAATTGGAATCAATATGAGCTATGCACAGACAACTACGAAAACCACAACGACTCATGGTAAAAGTAAGCAGAGTGATAAAAAGATTGAGGTTGATGGTGTGGGAAATAAACAGACTTTTTCGTCAGATGGAGGAAATGCATCGGTAGAAGGGGTGGATAATGTCATTACCATCACGGGTTATACAGGAAAACTGGAAGTAGCAGGTTCCGGTAACACGGTATACGCAGATAAGGTTTCCCGTATAGAGATGGAAGGATCCAATAATAAAGTTTTCTATAAAACATCTCCCAATAAATCGGGAAAAGCTGAAATTTCTCTGACAGGAGTAGGCAACAGTGCTGTGAAAAACTAATCAAAAATCTCCAGACAAAGATAAAAACAGGAGCTGAATTTAATTGTTCAGCTCCTGTTTGCTTCATATATGATTCTATTGTCTCAGATTAAGATTTTTACAATCCGTTATTCATCTGTTGTGATTTACTTGAAAATCATATAGAATTATTATTTATTTTTCACTAAATATTGATTTTTTTTGTTTATTTGTAGATCTAATTAAATGAAAAAATGATTAAAAAAATTTTACTTCTGTGTCTGATGGAATGCTTTGCCTTTGGTTTCTCACAAAGCCTGAGACCCATTGCGCAAAAAATCACTGAATTCCATACCGAAAAAAATACTTTCCAAAAGTATGATCTGTTTGAGGTCAATAAGACTTCTCCAAAATTCGCCGAATACAAAAGAGCAGCGACAGACATTACAGCCATCACTGTAAAATCTACCGAACTGAAGAAGCTGGTTCAAGAAAAACCCGAATATCTTGAAATTAGTTTTCCATTCGATGGGGGGAAGCAGATTACCGTGGAACTTTATAAAAACCAGATTTTCACGAATGAGTTTAAAGTGGTTACCAATAAAGGAGAGATCGTCAACTATACACCGGGTGCTTACTACATCGGAATTGTAAAAGGGGACAATACTTCGGTGGCTGCCTTCAGTTTCTTTGATAATGATATTGTAGGAATAGCTTCTACTTCTGAACTGGGAAATGTTATTCTTGGAAAGGCAAAAAATTCTGAAGATTTCGTAAGTTATTCCGAATCTAAACTGACAGGAGCTAATCCTTTCGTATGCGGGGTGGACGAACTGAAAGAAAATCAGGCAAAAAATATCTCATATGATCCGTCTTCCAGCAAAAAAGCAATGACAGAAAACTGTGTGAGAATTTATTATGAGGTATGTTTTAAACCTTATCAAAATAATAATTCTGATGTAACGACAACCACCAACTGGCTTACCGCTGTGCATAACAATATTGCCGCACTTTACAGCAATGATGAGATCAGAATAGCATTGAATGAAATTTATATCTGGACCACTCAGGATCCTTATACAGGAACACCCAATGCGAATCTTTCCAGCTTTAGAAATAACAGACAGACGTTTAACGGGGATCTGGCCCACCTGATCAATGCTCCGGCTACGACCAGTGTGGCATACATCAATTCTCTATGCGGAACTTACAAACACGCGTATTCAGGGATTTCTCAAACTTATTCTGAGGTACCTGTTTATTCATGGACAATTCAGGCGATGACGCACGAAATGGGGCACAGCTTAGGATCTCCTCACACGCATGCCTGCGCCTGGAACGGGAATAATACAGCCATTGACGGATGTGGAGCTCAGGCTGGTTATAGCGAAGGATGT
This sequence comes from Chryseobacterium sp. JM1, assembly GCF_000737715.1. Lineage (GTDB taxonomy): Bacteria > Bacteroidota > Bacteroidia > Flavobacteriales > Weeksellaceae > Chryseobacterium. Next base: position 560,007 of record NZ_JPRN01000003.1, read on the forward strand.
ACAGGTCCGATTCCTTCCACAACAGTTAAAGGTACCATCATGAGCTACTGTCACCTGGTTTCAGGAGTAGGAATCAGCTTTAGTAATGGCTTCGGACCACAGCCGGCAGCTTTGATCAGAAGTACTATCGATTCAAAACCTTGTCTGGGAACCAATTGCACTACGGCATGCGGAACGACGATTACCCAAATGAATATTTCAAATATTACCCAGGTTTCAGCCAATGCAGCATTTACTGATGCTGTTTCGACGGCATGGAAATATAAACTTAACAAAATGGATGGAACACTTGTAGAATCTGGAAATACAAGCTCTTCGACACTTAATTTCAGCAATCTTCAACCTGCGACGTATTATAATTTGTCTGTAGGAACAAACTGTTCTGCATCCAATGCTTTTCAGAGAACGCAGATATTTCTTACGGATGCTGCATGGTGTGCAGGTGCTCTGTTTACAGATACCGGTGGCCAAACTGCAGGCTACGGAAATAATGAAACCATCGTTAAAACATTTTATCCGGCTTCCGGAGCCCTTACAATGAGCTTTACAGAATTTGCACTGGAACAGGACTATGATTTTATGTATGTGTATAATGGCCCTTCCACAACTTCTCCTTTGTTTGCCAACGGAAATAATCTGACGGGGAATACAGTACCGGGACCGTTTACTTCTACCCATTCCTCAGGAGCTATTACGGTAAGGTTTGTATCTGATCCCGGCGTTACAGGAAACGGCTGGAAAGCTGGTTTTTCATGTGCTGTCTTGGGAGTTGATGATGTTACTAAAACCGATAACACCATAAGTATTTACCCGAATCCTGCTAAAAATATGATCGTTATTTCATCCAAAGAGGGTTTAAAATCATATAAAATTTATGATGAATCCGGAAGATTGGTCATTTCAGCTTCTTCATTAAAAGGGAATAAGCAGGAAGTTAATATTTCGTCAATTCAGACAGGAAATTATATTGTGACGGTAGAAACGGATAAACAAACGGTGAATAAAAAACTGATTAAACACTAAGAGAAGTAAAGAAGCACGATGCTTGAAAGGAAATTATGGAGAATCAAAATTGAAAAAGTAGACAGTATTTTGACCATTTCAAATGCTGTTAATGATTAGAGATGATAAAACCAATACAGCTTACATCATCCTTCTTCCATCTTGCAATCTTAATAAAAAAAGCCTGAAATAATCAGGCTTTTTTGCTGTATTGAAGCTAAAAATTCTTTTTATACATAAATAAATTGGAATTCGGCGTGAGTTTTGCTTATATTCAGCGGAATAATTTTAACTTTGTAAAAAGATTTATTGTCAAAATGACGAACCCTCTATTTTATGCAAAAATAATTCTGTTCGGAGAATATGGGATGATTGAAGACTCCCAGGGGCTTGTAGTACCTTACAGTTTCTACAAGGGAACCCTTAAATTCTCAGATTTGAGTTCTGAATTTGAACTTAAATCCAACAGACATCTGCAGAAATACTCTGACTTCCTTGCAGCGCTTGATCTTTCTGATGATTTTCAATTGGATATTGAACGCTTTAAAAACGATATTACATCCGGGCTTTTCTTCGATTCCAATATTCCTCAGGGATATGGAGTAGGAAGTTCAGGAGCTTTGGTAGCTGCTATTTTCGAAAAGTATGCGCTGAACAAACTGGACCCTGAACAGATTTCAAAAGATAATCTGAAGAAATTAAAAACCGTTTTCGGAGAAATGGAAAGCTATTTCCATGGTAAAAGTTCAGGGATGGATCCATTGATCTGTTATATGAACCTGCCAATCCTTATTGAAAATAAAGAAAACCTAGACCGGGTTTCCATTCCTGATGGGGAGCAAGGAAAAGGAGCTATCTTCTTAATTGATAGTGGTATCACGGGCGAAACCGGACCAATGATCCAGATCTTCTTTGAAAAAATGAAAACGGAAGGTTTCCGTAAGACATTAAAAGAAGAGTTCATCCGTTACAACAATGCCTGCATAGAATCATTCCTTAAAAAAGATATGAATCCTTTTTTTAGAAACCTGAAAAAGCTTTCTCACTGGGCGTATGAACATTTCCGTCCGATGATTCCTGAAAGTATTTTCAACATCTGGAAAAAAGGGCTGGACTCTAATGCCTATTATCTGAAGCTCTGCGGAAGCGGCGGCGGCGGATATATCCTGGGTTTCACCAAAGACTATGCGAAAGCTGAGAAAATGCTTGACGGCTTCCAGAAAGAAGTGATCTACAGATTTTAAATAGGTTGGAATGAATTCTGAAAAAGAAACTTTCCAATCTAAAAATTATGTCTCTAAATCTATATTTTACAGATTTTCACAATTCGTGGGCTTTCTGATCGGCGCAAGATTTTTTGTAGCAATATTGCTGACTTTTGCGCTGTATGTTTCCACTTTTTTCCTTTTTAATCAGGATGAGACTTTTAGAAAATTCGTCTTCGATTTTAAGGTTCACGGTATTATTTTCTGTACGGTTATAACCATTCTGGCGGGCGGAATTATCAATCAGTTTTACGATCTGGAAAAAGACCATGTGGTAAAACCTTTCCGGACCAGGATTCAAAGCTTCATCAAACAGAAATATTTCTTATACGCCTATCTTGTTTTGACAGCGATATCCCTTGGTGTCGCCTGGATGATTTCCCATAAAGTTTTCGCGTTCTTCCTCGTATATCAGTTTTTTATGTGGTTTTACAGCCACAAACTGAGCAGAATTTTAATCATCAATAATCTCACCTTTGTAAGTCTCACACTATATCCCTTTTTCGGAATGATGGTGTATTATGAAACTTTTTCCAAGAAGGTTGTGCTGATGGCTATTTTTCTGTTTCTGATTCTTCTGTGCATCGATATTGTCAAGGATATGCTGACGAAAAGCGTGGACAAAGCATTTGGTTATATAACGATTCCGAACTATTTTAAAACCGGAAATACTCAGATGATCATTATTTCTTTATTGGTCGTTACGATGGCGGTTTCCATGAAACTTATTGCCAAAACCGGGATCTCAGGTTTTATGGCCTATTATTTTACGGGAGGGCTGTTTGTGATGATCCTTTGTATTTACCTGTTGCTGGATTCATCCAGAAGAAGTAAATTCTTTACACTCAATATATTAAGGTTCTGGGTTTTTGTCGGAATTATAGCAATGCTGCTGAACGGAATCGAGAGCAAATTATAGAAAATTTTCTTTAAATAAACTGAGGTTATTATTACCTTTGCAAAACTAAATTTAATAAAAAGGAATGCCCATTTTTAACGATACTAAAGTTGCATTTGCAGACAAGTCTGATGCACAATTGAGAAAGGCGTACTGGATGTTTAAGATGATTGAACAGCCGGCTCTTACCAGCCTTGGAACTTCTGTCCTTAATTTTACGGTACACAACAATTTTCCTTTCGTGACCGGAATTGTAAAAAGCACTTTGTTTGAGCAGTTCTGCGGAGGGGAAACGCGTGAAGAAAGCATGAAGGTGGTGAAACAGCTTTTCAAAAGAGGAGTGGGAAGTATTTTCGATTATTCTATTGAAGGTAAGGAGGATGAAGAAACTTTTGATGCGGTATGCAAAGAGATTAAAGATATCATCAGATTTTCTGTGGGAAATCCTGCGATCCCTTTTATTGTATTTAAACCAACGGCTTTCGGAAGAATTGATCTGTATGAAGCGGTAGGAAACGGTTCAGAATTGACATCAAGCCAGAAAGAAGAATGGGCGAGAGTGGTCAAAAGATTTGATGAGATATGCAGTCTTTGCCATGAACATGACAAAAAAGTAATGGTTGATGCCGAAGAAACCTGGATGCAGGATGCGGCAGATCATCTTTGTGAAGAGATGATGGAAAAATATAACCAGGAAAAGCCAATTGTTTGGAATACCATCCAGATGTACAGAACCGGAAGGCTTGAATATATGGAGGAAAATCTTCAGAGAGCCAGAGAAAAAAATTACTTTATCGGGTATAAGATCGTACGTGGAGCCTATATGGAAAAGGAAAGAGCAAGAGCTGCTGAAAAAGGCTATGCAGACCCGATCCAGCCCACTAAGGAAGCTTCAGATAAAAACTATAATGCGGGAATCGATTTCGTGATGAATCATCTGGATAAAGTATCGGCATTTTTCGGTACCCATAATGAGATTTCATCAGAACTGATCATGGATAAAATGAAGGCTAAATCCCTTGAAAACGGCAATCCGCATATCTATTTTGGACAGCTTTACGGCATGAGTGATAACATTTCCTTCTACCTGTCGGATAAAGGCTATAATGTGGCTAAATATCTGCCGTACGGACCTGTAAAAGATGTTGTCCCTTATCTTACGAGAAGAGCAAGAGAGAACACTTCTGTAGCCGGACAAACAGGAAGAGAACTTGGGTTGATCAAAAAAGAACTTGAAAGAAGGAGAAAATAAGAATACTTTATTATAATATACGAGACCTGCATTAAATGCAGGTTTTTTTTGTCGGATGTATTTATAGTAAAAAGTACTGTTTATTATCCATTTCAATAGCTTTACTCTATTATTGATAATTTTACAAAATCAACTTTATGTTATGTATGATTTAAAATAATTAACTTTTTATTGTTTATTTAATTAGTATTTACTATATTTGATTAAACCATAAAAAACTAATACATGAAAAAAACATTACTCGTTGCTGCCTTGATGGCGGTTAACTTTATCCTCTCCCAAACCTACAGTAATGGAGGTTTAAGTACGGGTGCAACCTCTAAGGGCGGTACAGCGGCACCTGCCGGATATACCTGGTCTGAACTTCAGAATAATACAGGAAATACTACAGAATCCAATACCAGCTTGGGATTGGGAGGAACTTTCAGTTCAGCCACAGCAAGCTTTTTTATTGCTGATGACTTTACGGTCCCTATTGGATCTACGTGGCAGATCACTACCATTGACTTTTTTGCCTATCAGACTGGTTACACAGGAACGACGCCTCCATTTAATACAGTGAGGGTGAATATATTCAGCTCAGATCCTTCTGTAATAGGGGCCGTAAGTGTATATGGTGATGATACCACCAACAGATTCAGTGTGGCTACAGATGCCAATATGTATCGAACGGGAAATACTACGGTACCACTTACGGTAGCACCCGGAACCACCAGAAAGATATGGAAAGTGACGGCAAGTACTCCTAAGACTTTAGGTGCAGGAACCTATTGGATAAAATATCAGCTGCAAAATGTAGTGACTGCCAGTTCGGGCTTTTTACCACCTGTTACGATTGTTGGAAACAGGGGAATTCCTGCTTTTAATGCTAAACAGTTTGATGCTATTTTAAATACCTGGGTACCTATTGTAGATTTAGGAAACCCTGCAACAGCACCGGATTATCCTTTGGATATGCCATTTGTGATTACGTTTACAGCAACCACGTTAGGTACACAGGAGACGATGCAGTATGATAACAGAGTTCAGGTGTATCCTAATCCGGCAAAGGACCAATTTAGAATTAATAATCCTGAAAAACTTAAAATAAGCAGCGTGGAAATTATGGACACTTCCGGAAAATTGGTAAAAACATTGAAAGGTTCTGAAGAGTACAACGTTTCAGATCTGCCGAAAGGAAACTACATTCTGAAAATAAAGAATGAAGGCGGACTTACAAAAATGACAAAACTATTAAAGCAATAGCTTTAGTTTTCTTCTTCAAATATTTTTTATCCTGGCCAAAGAAATTGGCCAGGTTTTTTAGGGCTCAAAACTCTCAAATTTTCCGTTTTCATAGAAGAGAACAATTCGTTTTATCTTATTAGATTGATTTCCAATAACTTGATTAAGCATTTGCTCATTGGAATTTTCTAATCGCTGAGAATCTGATATATTTTGCTGCGTCTTATATGGGGGCGGTATAAACGATTCTCGCGGGCTCTCTTTTACGGTCTCAATTTCTTCTTCTGCTCCAAAATCTTCATCGTCCTTCATCATCGTAAACAGATCGGGGAGCGGAGTGGGTTTTCCTCTATCGTCGTCAGTCTTTTCTTCCGCTAGTGATTCTACTTCCGGTAACTCCGTCTTCAGCATTTCACCTTCTCCGGTAACCAGCCAATCCCAAAGAATCTCCGGGAAACTGGATTTGATCTTAATGATGAATTCAAGAGACGGCTTGTTTCTTCCTGAAGTAATATGGGAAATGGAAGAACGCTGCACATCAATTGCATCTGCAAACTCAGAAGGGCTGAGATTGGAATACTCAATAACTTTGGAAATTCTTTCGTTTAAACTCATAAAAATAAGTTGTCAATTGTGTTACAAATGTAAATAATAAAATTTACATAACCAAATTACATAAGTAAACTTTATTGAACCTTGTAAATATACAGATGTAAACACTTGTAATAAGCTTAAATGTAGCTATTTATGGTATTTATTTATCTATTAAGGCTCTATTTACTAAAGTAAACACTATTTTTAAGCGGATAAATTCTTTGAGTAATGACTCGTATACTTCTTTTTTTTATAGGGCTTCAGTTATACTCAATTTCTTACTTATTTATAGATAAACCAATGATTTTCAGTGTTTTCAAATGTAAATTTGGAAATGACCTTGCATTAGCATAGAATGGAGGTTTTTAAGCAATAAAAGACCATTTTTCGGTGTATACAAACGTAAATAGCGATTGTAAATAATTAATTATTAGGTATTTATAGGTGATTTAATAAAATTTTACATAATAACTGAATCTTATGGTCTGAGAAAAGCAACAGACTGTACATTGCAATTAAATTTAAACTAGATTTAAAGGATAAATGCGAAAAAACAACAATTTACATTTGTATGCAAGTGTAACCTATTAAGTTTTCCACATTAATCTTGTTTAATAATATTATGCCTATTTATTGATTAACAGACGTTTTTATACTTAAAGGAACATTCTAAATGTAATTGATATAAACTTCATAAAGCGCTGAATTTTAGTTAATTAAAAAATCGCGTTTAGATTATATTCAATTAACAATTTTATCCACAGACAAAATGGCAGTTGGCGGTGTTTGGTTAAATTACAAATGTTAACCAATATTTTTTGCGTAAAAATCATTAAATTTGACTCTTGTAAATTATTGATAATGAATTTTGAGCAAATCTATTTTCCAAACCCTAATTTCTTAAACCGCTATATTTCCCCTGAAAAATTATTTTCTTACCTACAGAACAATCTCAGCGGTTATATTAAGGAGATTGGAAGATCATATTTAGATAGACCTATTTACCAGTTAAGCATCGGAACAGGAACCATTAAAGTTCTTGCCTGGTCTCAAATGCACGGAAATGAATCCAACGCCACTCACGCGATGCTGGATCTCCTGGAAACTTTGGATAAGGCTCCGGAAATGAAGGAAGATCTTTTAAGTAAGATCAGGCTGGATTTTATTTTTATGCTGAATCCTGACGGATCTGAAAAATGGACGAGACTGAATGCAGCAGATATTGATCTGAACCGTGACTTTCACAACGAGTCCAGTACGGAGATTAAATACCTTAAAAAAGCTGCTGCTTCCAATACTTACGATTATGCCTTAAATCTTCACGAGCAAAGAACGATTTTCACAACGGACGGGATACATCCTGCTACACTTTCGTTTCTGGCACCTTCGGAAAATATAGAACGTACCGTGACGGAGAACAGGAAAAAATGTATGGCGGTTATAGGACAGATTTATGATCATTTAAAAGAATTAATCCCGAATCAGATCGGAAGATATTCTGATGAGTTTTATCCGACTTCTACCGGAGACAATTTTATCAAAGCAGGGATGCCTACCATTTTATTTGAAGGAGGACATTTCGCAGATGATTATCCAAGGAAGGGAACCAGAAAATATTATACGGTAGCCTTATATTATGCACTAAAAGGAATCAGTGAACTAAACTCTGATATTGAAGGCTGGGAAAAGTACCTTGAAATTCCGGAAAATCAGGAAACCCATTACGACATTATTTACAGGAATGTCAAACTGAATACGGATCATGAATGTATTTTGGATGTTGCAGTTCAGTACCGGGAGGTGATAGAGGAAGGAAAGGATGAGATATCTTTTGTACCTTTTGTCATGGAAGTGGGCGACGTGAAAAATAGAAAAGGCTGGGTGGAAATAGACTGTACAGGAAAGAAATTTGTGGCATCAACTAAATATCCGAAACTGGATGCTGTGGCAGAATTTACGATAGAAGACTAGACTCTTATTATATTTAAAATAAAACATCCTCAGAAAATAGTATTTCCTGAGGACGTTATTTTATGATAGAACAAAACTAGTTTACCACTTTGATTCCATTGGCTACAAATCTGATCTCTTCTTTAGGAGTTTTGATAGCGTCAATTTCAGCCTGAGGTTTTTTAGCATCCTCAGCGTAGTGTTTCTGTTCGTCTATAGAAGTTACTTTTCTTTCTGCCGTTCCTTCAAGCACTACAGTTTTACCTTTTAAGGCAGTAGGTACGAAGAATGCATAATCTTTCATTTTCACGAAAAACTGAGAATTATCTTCAGTCTGAATCGTTAGCCAGCATCCTTTTTTCTCGCATACATCAGTTACTTTTCCTTTCACTGCTACACCTTCCACTTTTTTGTTATCTTTTTTAAGCTTCTTGCTTAATTTATCTACGGTAATGGCTTTAGACTCGGACGTCGAAACAACTCCAGCTCCATAAGTATCACCTACAATAGCATTACCTTCCGGTGGTCCGAATTTTTTCTGTGATGTCTCCTGTGCAAAAGCTAAAGTGGAAACACTTACCGCTGCTGCAAATAATATAGCCTTGAATTTCATTTTTAATATTTTTTTCAAAAGTACTAATTAAAATTGAATATTAAATTGAGAAAAGGTTGATAAAAAACAGGTGGTGCAGTAAATTTTAAACAAATTCCAAAACGAAACACAGATTTGTTTATATTTGACACCTATACTTGACTATGCAAAAAAAACTGAAACTTTGGGACGCCATTATGCTGGTAATGGGCTCTATGATCGGAAGTGGGATCTTTATTGTTAGTGCTGATATGATGCGGAACCTGGGATCAGGTTACTGGCTGATTGTTGTTTGGGTGATCACTGGAGTGATGACGGTAGCAGCAGCTATCAGCTACGGAGAACTTTCGGCTCTGTTTCCAAAGGCAGGCGGACAATACACCTATCTTAAAGAGATTTTCGGCAAAAAGATGGGATTCCTTTATGGTTGGGGCTTATTTACAGTGATCCAGACAGGAACTATTGCCGCTGTGGCAATGGCTTTCGGTAAATTTACTGCTTATCTCGTTCCTTCGTTAAATGATGCGGCACCTCTTTTCCAGAGCGGGGAATTTAAAATCACCTGGATACAGATTCTGGCAATAGCCGTTATTCTTTTACTGACTTATATTAACACACGCGGTGTTGAGAGCGGAAAACTGCTTCAGAATGTGTTTACAGGTTCAAAAATCATAGCCTTATTGGGTTTGATTGCGGCAGGATTCATATTGGTGGATTTTTCCCATCTGGCTGAGAATTTCAGTTTAGGTTCGGATTCATTTAATAATCTTAAAAAAGACATCAGCGGTAATTTCCTTAAAGAAGGCTGGGAGCCTATCGGGGGAATGACTTTACTCGGAGGAATTGCAGCAGCAATGGTAGGTTCTGTGTTCAGTTCTGTAGCCTGGGAAAGCGTAACTTTCGTTTCCGGAGAAGTAGAAAATCCGAAAAAGAATATTGTGAAATCAATGATCTACGGAACTTCTGCCGTTATGATCCTTTATATTGCAGTTAATTACGTTTACTTAAATGCTTTGGATAGAGACAGTATTGCCTTTGCTACGAACGACAGGGTAGCGGTAGCCGCATCTCAGAATATTTTCGGAAGTGCGGGGACAGTTATTATTGCCGTTCTTGTGATGGTATCTACATTCGGTTGTAACAACGGACTGATCCTGGCAGGTGCAAGAGTATTTCAAACCATGGCCAAAGACGGAATGTTCTTCAACTCCGCTGAAAAGAATAATAAAAATGAAGTTCCTGAAAATGCTTTATGGATGCAGGGAGTATGGGCTTCCATATTATGCCTGAGCGGACAGTACGGAAATCTTTTGGACATGATCTCTTTTGTGATCGTTTTATTCTACATGATTACCGTTTTCGGGGTTATTTATTTAAGATTTAAAAAACCGGAACTTGAAAGACCTTATAAAACATGGCTGTATCCTGTAACTCCAATTATCTATCTTCTGATCGGAACAGGCTTCTGTGTACTGCTTCTGATCTACAAACAACAATATACCTGGCCCGGATTTGTAATGGTCCTGCTAGGACTTCCGGTATATTATTTCATTAACAGAAAAAAGACGGCAGATCAATCATAAATTTTAACCGTATAAACCCTATTTAAGGCTTCCGTAAAAACCCGGAAGCCTTTATTATATGCGATATTTTTTGAGGTATTTTCCGATTTATTTCATGAAAATGTGTATTTTGGTAGCTCTTTTTAAGTAAACTAGACCATGAAGTAAAAATAAGAAGCTGACTATGGATACACCAAATTACAGAATGCCTTTTGTACCTTCAACACTCATGACTGAAGGCGGAAGCATTGATATCTGCGACATGGGCGAAAGCATTGCGCACAATATCATGCTGCTGATCACCACCAAAAAAGGCGAGAATAGATATGATGACAACTATGGAAACGACGTCTGGAACCTGGAATTCGACAATGGGGTTACCAGCGCCGTATGGGAAAGCGTTTTCATTAAGAGCCTGAGAAGGCAGATTCAGGAGTATGAACCCAGGATCGTACAGGCGCAGGTTGATGCCCACATTCAATTTGTAGAACACAGCTACGATACCAAAGAACACACAGAAATCAAAAAGAAAGTAAGAATTGCCATCAATGCAAAAATGGAGGCAACGGGAGAGCGTTTCAGCTTTTCTACAGAATTATTTTTAAGTCCGATGTCTATTGACTAAATGTTTTTAACTGCAAGAAAAATTTATGAACTTAGATCAAAATATATACTCCAAAGAATCTGTAAAGGCAAGAATGCTTCAGAACGCCACCAAAGTGTGGGGACTGAAAAGCCCGCAATCTCTGGACCCTTTTGTAAAACTACTGATAGACGCATTCAGTACGGAAGTCTTTAAAGCCAATAACGAGATTCAGACCGTAAACGCCCGTATCCTGGAGAAACTGGCCAAACTTCTGACACCGTCCATTTATACCCATCCGATTCCGGCTCATGCGGTGGCCTTTACGCTGCCATATGATTCTTCGGAAGTATTGCTGGAACATACGGAATTCTTTTTCCGTAAGCAGATGACCTCTACGGTGAAATCAGAATCGGACAAACAGCTGAATATTCCTTTCACACCTGTAGGAAATGTACGGATTAATAAAGTACAGACAGCGGTCATGTTTGTAGGGAATACCTGCTATAGCGTAGACGACAGACTTAATAAAATTCCGGTAGCAAGATTTCCGGGGAAACCCGAAGATTACAGAAAGATTACCATCGGAGTGGATGTAAGCAGATATGCGAGCGAGAATTTCCCTAAATATTTAAGCGTATTCTGCTCAAATCCGGCTTTTGAGCATATGGATTTTGTGTACAAACTTCTTCCTTATATTACGGTAACGAGCAACGGAAACCCTTTATTTGTAAGAGAAGGGCTTAGCTATTTGAGCAATAATCAGCCTGAAGGATATGAGCAGATGTTCAGGGAGCAGTCTATCCGAAACAAGGCCATTGAAGATATTAAAAGTATTTACCGCCATAAATTCATAGAAATCACAGGACTTTCAAGCAGCCTTTTCTCAGAACCCGGAAAATTACCACAGAATCTGGATTTTCTGGATGGAAAAGAGGAAATCAGAAAACAGATCGGAGACAAGCGTTATTTGTGGCTTACTTTCGAGTTCCCGCCACAGTTTTCTGCTGAGATCCTGGATAACTTCTCATTTGTAATGAATGCATTCCCGGTTTACAACAGAGGCTGGAAAAAAACGGAATATAGTCTGGACATTATGGGGAACAATATTCCTCTGGTTACAGACGAAGGCGAGCATTTCCTTTATGTAGATGAGGTTCAGGACGGCGACGGAAGAAAATACACCGAAATTCCTTTTACGCCCGCAGATGATCTTAAAAAAGGGCTCTACACCGTAAGAAAAGGAGGAATGGAGCGCTTTACGAACAGAAACGCGGTAGACATGATCGCCAATGTTTTGGAACTGACAAGAGATGAGATCGCTGCATTTTCACTTTTAAATAGGGATAATGTTAAAGGAGTCCTTAGTGAAATGTCCGACAAAATGAAGACGATGGTGCAGAAGGTGAACAATGCCAAACGAAATATCAGACAGGAGCTGAACTACGTGATCATGGAGCCTGTAGAGAAAACAGACCATACGTATGCTTCTTTCTGGGTGACACACTGTACTTTGGCCAATCATATGCGTCCTGGAACTGAACTTTCCAATCAGTTGAAATCACAAACCGTGGTACTTCTTACTGAAACCATTGGAGGGGCGGAAGAGCAAAAAGGAACAGACAGTATTCAGGCTTATAAATATGCTTTAACGACAAGGGATAAGATCATTTCTCTGGAAGACGTTAAAAACTACTGCAGAATGATCCTGAAAGATGAGGTGAAGGAAGTAAGGGTAAGAAGAGGAACCATGATCAGCAATCGTCCTAAAGAAGGTTTTGTAAGAACCGTTGAGGTAGAAATTATTCCGCAGAACTATTCTTTTTACGGAAGAGCATACTGGGAAAATATGGCCAATATCCTCAGAAACCAGATTATTTCAAAAGCAATTGACGGAATCGAGTATGTAGTGAAAATCAACAATGAAGACATCGACCTTGACGAAATATAACCAAACTTAAAATTATAACATATGAAAAAGATTATCGTACTTGCGATGGCCCTGACGTTTACATCGGTGAGTGTCATCAGCTGTAAAAAAGATGTCAGTAAACTGGGTAAATCTGTTTTGAATCTTGGAGGGGCGGATGATGCCAATGCCATCATTGATTTTAACAACAACTTTCTGGAATCATATAAAAGTACATCGAGACATATCGAAAGTATCCTTAAATATGCTGATGCCGCTGCTGCCAAAGCAAAAGGGGAGAACGTTATGATCATGCCTATTGTGATCAGCTCGATGGATTATTCATTCGGAAAAATCAAAGAGGTGCCTTCAGGATTTGGAAAAGACAAAGCAGCTATAGAGGCGGACTTTAATACTTACAAAGCTAAAAAGGAAAACATAGAGAAAAAGTTTGAAGAGCTTAAATCTTATATGACTTCTGAAGATTATAAAGATGATAAAGGAGCGAAAGCAGATGCCATAACAAAGGATATTGAAACCGAGGCGCAGGCTTTGTTTACTGCCGGAGAAAATGTGGTGGCCAAGATTAAACCGGGTACAGATGCTGCAGAAGAAGTAGTTCTGAAAGATCATCCTATGAAAGAGTACATCATTTCTTCTAAAAGTGTCATGAATTCTCTGGATTCCAATATTGATCTTCTGGACAAACAGTATACCGGAAAGTTCAACGAAGCGGAGGCTCAGAAAAAGTATGATGAGCTTGCCAAAACGGTTGATGCGAATTCCAAATTAGAATTTAATGTGAAAGATCCGCAGTATTCTTATAAAAAATCGCAGTTTGAAAGTTTCAATAAAACGGCTTCAGGCTTTTTGGATACCTACAGAAAACTAATTCGTGATGCGAAAGGAACAGGAAAAATTTCCGACAGTGATATCCAGCAGATCGATTCCTCTTACGAATCGGTATTGAATTCATACAATTCATTTGTAAAATAAAGAGCAAAATTGAACTTATAGAAAAAGACTGATACATGGTGTCAGTCTTTTTTGTTTTTATTGACATTAGGAAGTCTCAACATGAGACTTTTAAAGAAAAACTTCATCGCGGTTTTTAAGGTAATTGTTAAAAATAAGCGTCTACTGCTAACTCCCAATCTTCCTCTTTCAGTTCCCTTAATTTTAATTTTCTTAACCGGAGCCTCGATTAAATGAGCCTAATTGATTCTGAGTACGACATCCTGAAAATTTAACTAAAATTAAACTCTAATAAAAACTTTCCGGTTCACACAATTCCATAAAATTCCGTAATTTTGCACATCGTGATTTTCAGGCAGAGTCACTTCAAATTATGAGCAAATCGACAGAATATATAGAAGTTTACGGAGCACGTGAACACAACCTTAAAAATATTAATGTTAAGATCCCACGAAACGAGCTGGTAGTCATTACCGGGCTTTCCGGAAGCGGAAAATCTTCTTTGGCTTTTGATACGATCTTTGCCGAAGGACAGCGCCGTTATATCGAAACATTCTCAGCGTATGCCCGTCAGTTTTTAGGCGGTCTGGAGCGCCCTGACGTAGACAAGATCGAAGGACTTTCTCCGGTCATTGCCATCGAACAGAAAACAACTAATAAAAACCCACGTTCCACAGTAGGAACGGTTACTGAGCTTTACGATTACCTGCGTCTTTTATATGCAAGGGTTTCTGATGCGTACTCTCTGTCTACAGGGAAAAGACTGGTAAGCTATACGGAAGATCAAATCCTGGATACCATCAAAGAAAATTATAAAGGCGAAAAAATAATGCTGATGGCTCCTGTGGTACGTTCCAGAAAAGGACATTACCATGAACTTTTCGTGCAGATGGCGAAGAAAGGTTACGGTCAAGCAAGAATCGACGGTGAACTTCAGGATATTGAATACGATCTAAAGCTTGACCGTTATAAAACCCACGATATCGACATTGTCATTGACCGTTGGATCATCGGGGAAAATGCCTCTGAAACCAGAATGGAGAAATCCCTGCGCACCGCTATGGAAATGGGCGAGGGGATCATCGGAATTCAGAAACTGGGAAGCACAGACATTGAATACTTCTCGAAAAACCTGATGGATGCCGAAACAGGTCATTCACTGGCGCTTCCGGAACCGAATACATTCTCTTTCAACTCCCCGAAAGGAAGCTGTCCTGATTGTAAAGGATTAGGAACCATAAAAAAGATCAATACAGATTATTTTATTGAGAATTCTAAACTTTCCATTAACCAGGGAGGATTATTACCGCTGGAAGATATTAAATCCAACAAATGGATCCTGTCCCAGATTAAAAATATCCTTGAGATCTTCGGATTGGGAATGGCAACGCCCATGCAGGATATTCCTGAAGAGGCTCTGGATTATATCTACAACGGATGTCATAAAGAATTTAACAAAGACCTGAAATACGCAGGAATTACCAAAAAAATAAAAATAAGCTTTGATGGTCTGATCACTTTCATGGAAGAGATCATTGATGAAAGAGAATCTTACGAAGCAGTTCTGCTGGAAAGACACTTCACCACTGAAGAAACCTGCCCGTCATGCGGCGGAACCCGTCTTCAGCCGGCAAGTTTAAGTTTCAAAATCGATGGAATGAATATCGCTGAGGTGAATGCCTTAAGTTTATCCGATTTAAAAGAATGGTTATCGGATGTTAAG
The DNA here is from genome assembly GCF_000737715.1 of Chryseobacterium sp. JM1. Lineage (GTDB taxonomy): Bacteria > Bacteroidota > Bacteroidia > Flavobacteriales > Weeksellaceae > Chryseobacterium. The sequence continues at coordinate 575,536 of NZ_JPRN01000003.1, forward strand.
GATAAATTCTCTGAGAAAAATAAAATCATCGCCTTCGAGATTTTAAAAGAAATTGAAACAAGACTTCAGTTCCTTCTGGATGTAGGTTTGGATTATCTGAGCTTAAGCAGAAGCTCGAAAACACTTTCCGGAGGAGAATCTCAGAGGATCCGTCTTGCCACGCAGATCGGTTCACAGCTTGTGAATGTATTGTATATTCTGGATGAACCGAGTATTGGACTTCACCAGAGAGATAATGAAAGACTGATCAGCTCATTAAAGAACCTTAGAGATATCGGAAACTCTGTGATTGTTGTAGAACATGACAAAGATATGATCCTGGAAGCCGATGAGGTACTGGATATCGGTCCGAGAGCCGGAAAATTCGGAGGAGAAATATTGTGGCAGGGAAAACCGAAAGACCTGTTAAAGGCAGATACCATTACGGCACAATACATCAACGGAAAACGAAAAATTGAAATTCCTGCAGAAAGAAGAGCCGGAAGCGGTAAAAATATTCTGTTAAAAGGGGCTACAGGAAATAACCTTAAAAATGTCACGCTTGATATTCCATTAGGAAAACTGGTGGTGGTAACGGGAATTTCAGGGAGCGGAAAATCTTCTCTGATCAACGGAACTTTGTACCCGATTCTTAATAAACATTTCTACAGAGCGGTTCAGGAACCTCTTCCGTACAAGAAGATCGAAGGACTGGATAATATCGATAAAATTGTAGATGTAGACCAGACGCCGATCGGAAGAACACCCCGTTCAAATCCGGCAACGTACACGGGAATGTTTACTGATATCAGAAATCTTTTTGCAGAACTTCCGGAGAGTAAGATCCGTGGGTATAAGCCGGGAAGATTCTCATTCAACGTAAAAGGCGGAAGATGCGAAACCTGTCAGGGCGGAGGATTGAAAGTGATTGAAATGAATTTCCTTCCGGACGTTTATGTTCACTGTGAAACCTGCAACGGAAAACGCTTCAACAGAGAAACGCTGGAAGTGCGTTATAAAGGAAAATCAATTTCCGATGTACTGGATATGACCATTGATGAAGCGGTAGACTTTTTCCAGCCGATTCCTAAGATTTTTGCTAAGGTGAAAACCCTTCAGGATGTGGGATTAGGATACATTACGCTTGGACAGCAGTCGACGACCCTTTCAGGAGGTGAAGCACAGCGTATCAAGCTGGCTACGGAACTTTCAAAAAGACAAACCGGAAATACACTTTATATTTTAGATGAACCTACCACCGGACTTCACTTTGAAGATGTAAAGATCCTGATGGAAGCCATCAATCAGCTGGTAGAATTAGGAAACTCATTCATTATCATTGAACATAATATGGATGTGATCAAATTAGCCGACCATATTATCGACGTAGGACCGGAAGGAGGAAAACACGGTGGACAAATAGTAGCTCAGGGAACTCCTGAAGAGATTGTAAAGTCTAAGAAGAGTTTAACCGGGAAGTTTTTGAAAAGAGAACTGGAATAAGGACTTATATGAACAGTTTGGCACAAAAAGATGGAAGAAATACGAGGTATTATGAAATTCAGGAAGATGGAGTTTTTGTAAGAACTAAATTTGCGAAGGAACTAAATGAGTATAAAATTCATTTTTCAGATATTTATGATGATGAAAGTGTTTTTAGAAAATCAAAAGATCCTGTAATTATCGCTATAGTTATATCTGTGCTGGTGAACTCAATATTGCTCACTATTTTTATTAATGAAAGCTATCAGCTTTCTCAGTCTTCAGGAATGATTGTTTTTGGCATAGCAATGCTTCCTGCTTTAATTGTAACTGGTATATGTAATAATGAATTCAAGGCTGAAAGTTCTAAAAATATTGTCGCTGCAAAACCGCTTATTTTTTCCTACACGAAAAGAGAAATGGAAGAAGTTGACAGATTTATTGTTGAAATTAAAAAGAGTAAAAAAGAATACTATTTGAGAGAATATTATAAAGTAGACAATCTGATTCCTGTTCATACTCAAATAGCACGGATTCACTGGCTTTATGAAAGTAAATACATTACAGAGAGTGATGCACAATTTATTATCGATGAGCTTGAAACCAAAAGAATAATCAATGGATGGTAACATGTCCGGAAAATGATAAAACATAGAAAAGAATTTGTGAAAGCAGATTCTTTTTTTTATTTCCCTCTTATTTCACTATAAATAGTTTCAACCCTTACCCAATAATCCTCCTGCATCCATCCATATTTCTTATAACCGATCCGGATCATCAAATTTTTAAACCTTTTTTTGGTTGCAAGGTGAGACGTAATAGCCTCAACCAGCCATTTTTCATTAAAGCCGGCCCATTCGCCCGCAGGTTGAAGCAGATTGGACTGAAGAACCGGGAAAATTTCATAGGTATTAATGGTTTTCACTTCTTCGAAAGTATACGGACTTTCCAGAATTGTTTTTACAATATATCGGAAATCGGAATCCTGAAGCTCTGTATCCAGATAAAAATCAGAAAGAGCGATCCATATAGGTTTTCGCTCTTTTATGTTCAAAGGTTTTAACATTATACTTTTTTTGAATAATGAAAATCTTGTGGGAATCCGGGATCCTATAAAGGAGAGATGTAAACCTCTATTTTAGTTCCGTCATAATTAAATGTTCCGTCAGAATTTCGTTTGCCCAAGACCCATTTCATATCAACAGGCACCGACCATGCTGTTCCTAAAGAGAACCCGTTTACAGATCTGATCTCCGTACCGCTCCCGGTAGTAATCGCTGAGTGAAACCAGGTTTTATCTCTTACTCTGTAAAAGCCAATGGCTTTTCCTTTGGGAATAACGGAATATCCATCCCATTTCTCTCCTCCGGAATAATCGAACTTATTAAGCCATCCCTGAGCATGATACTGTACGAGTTCAGAGGGAGATATCGCGGCACCTCTCATGTATAAAGCATAAGCTACCACATCATGACATATTCCTTTGTTGTAACTGCCCATATCGTCCTGCCCGGAAAGAAGACCGTTCGAAATCAGGGTCTTTTTTATGGGATCCAGTTGGCCTGCATGAGCTCCTTTTGCTGTTATAATTTCCATATTTTTAATTGTTTTGGTGTATGTTTTTGGCTTAGTGAAAGATACGCATTAAATATTAAACCGTATTTCCCTATGGATAGATCTATTTTTTCTGTGATAACCTATAAATAATGAAAGCTTTAACGATTAAATTGTAATAATCTGATGCGGAATTCGTTATAAATTTGTTAAACATAAAATTAAAACGATATGAAAAATTTAAAGAAACTTACAAAAACCGATCTTAAATCTGTGTACGGCGGAGAACCAAAGAAATACTGCGTATTCTGCGAATGGATGAATAAAGTAGTATGCAGCGAGGTTCCGATCGCTCAATGCCCTTAAAAAATGTAAAGCTGCTCTCAGAGCAGCTTTTTTTATGATGAGGTTTTACTTATTGGCATTTTGGGTGAATTCTTTCAGACTTGTTTTCAAATCTTTCGCATTTCCTATACTGTCAAATCGGATATTGTCAATTTTCCAGCCCTGACCGGAATTGATCAATTGTACGTTATCTGTCCACTTAATTTTCGGTGGGGATAAAGTGTATTCAAGTTCAACAGCTGCATTAGCTGAGGTTCCGGAAGGATCTATTGTAACCGACTTTATTTTATATCCGGTATATCCTTCATAGAGACTGGAGAAAACAGCGCCCTCGAACAATAACGGTTTTTCATCCGGGTGATCACTTTTTTTCACTCTTTCAATATCAGCTTCCGATGCGTGGATAGCATCTTCCAGAGTCTTTTTCAGTTCCGGAGAAAACAGACTGTCTGAAAACGATTGATTGTAAATCGATTTTTTTGAACCGTCATATTCTGTATACAGCTGATTGACTTTTTGGTTAATTTCCGTATCAGCCGATACAGACGGGCGGGTTTCATTGTTTTTGCAGCCTGCCAAAAACAGAATACCGCTTAAGCATAGAAATAATTTCTTGATCATAATGAGTGTGATTTTTTTTTCATTAAAGGCTCAAACTGTATGCCGATTTTTCTAATTTCATTAATTTAATAAGTTAAAAATAAATTAAGCAGCCCATCGTAAAAATGTATACATTTGAGTATAAAACATGATTTGTGAATCCTATTCTTGATGTTGTCGTACGTTCCTTGTGTGTTTACCTTTTTATGGTAATCGCGATCCGTCTTTTTGGTAAAAATCAGCTTTCCCAGCTCAATGCAGGGGATGTGGTATTGTTGCTGCTTATTTCCAATGCTGTTCAGAATGCAATGGTAGGACCGGATACCTCGCTGCAGGGCGGTCTTATTGCGGCACTAGTTCTTTTCGCAGCCAATTTTATTTTAAAAAGACTCATGTTTGCCAACCGGAAATTCGAAACCTTTATGGAAGAGGATCCTGTCGTCCTGATCAGAGATGGAGTGATAGATCAGCCTGCTTTGAACAGGGTAAAGATCACCCGTGATGAGCTGGAAGAAGCGATAAGAGAACACGGCGTAGAAAAAATACAGAATGTAAAGCTCTCTATTCTCGAGGTAGACGGAAATATCAGTGTTGTTTCTCAGGACGAAACACAGACACAAACGCATTATTCAAGAATTAAAAGAAGAAATAAAAGAAAATACCATTAAAATAGTATGAATTACGAATTACGCGAAATGCTTCCCAGCGACGAAAAAAGGGTGTTGGAGATATTCAGACAGGGACTGGAAGGCGGTATGGCTACTTTTGAAACTGAAGTTCCTACAGCCGAAGCCTGGAATATGGAATATTTCAACGACTGCCGGTGGGTTTTGGAAAATGAAACCAATGAAATAGTAGGATGGTGCGCTTTGAAATTGGTAAGCAAAAGGGAATGTTATAAAGGAGTGGCTGAAGTAAGCATTTATTTTGAGAATTCTTATCAGGGGAAAGGTTTAGGGTCAGTGCTGCTGAAAAAGATGATTCTCGACAGCGAAAGCCACGGATTCTGGACATTACAGGCCAGTATCTTCCCGGAAAATGAAGCATCCATAAGATTTCATCAGAAAAACGGCTTCAGAACCGTAGGAGTCCGCAAGAAAATAGGAAAACTGAACGGGCAGTGGAAAGATGTTATCCTGATGGAAAAGAGAAGCGAAATAATTAATTGATGAGATGTTAGAAGCTAGAAATTAGAAATTAGTGTGAAACTTTGAAATAGACCACTAAACTAGCTTCTAAGCTCTAATATCTAAATTCTTTTCAAATTTTGGCATCAACCTTGTTATCTCCCTACTGAAATTTGAAAAAGTAGAAAATGAAAAGTTTGATTAAAATTACAGGGGTCGTAACGGTCCTGTTCATGTTGTCATCATGTGTAGTGCATGATCAGCACGTGAGAAGGGTTCCACCGGGACACGCCAAGAAAATGTATGGGGGAAGTGCAAGGTATTATGCTCCGGGACATGTGAAAAAAAGAGTGTATTACTACGACGATGACGACAGAGGCCGCGGCCACAGACACAAAGGAAAGAAACATCACAGAGATTGAGAAAAATAAAAAAGCCCTGATTTTTTCAGGGCTTTTGATTTATATTTAAAATCTGGATTTTTTAGGATTCAGGAATGTATTGAAGATCATTACCTCGGTTCCGAATTTTTTCTCGACCCTTTCTGCAATGTTCAGCATTTCACTTTTAATGAAGTCTTCCCTGAGGTCTTCATTGTCAAAAATCAAAAGAAGATTATAATTCTTACCTTCGTCTATATAATCTGTGTGTACTTCAGAAAGAATATATTTGTTGACGTCCATCAGGTTTTCGGCCATCTGGACCAGTGTTTCGTCAATATAATTTTCCCATTCTTCAATATTGTTTTTCGTGCAGTGGAAAGTTATACTCAATAAGCTCATATTTTATGAATTTTTAAGATTTTGTGGATAAATTCTAGCACAAAAATCGGTAAAAATTTCGTAAATTAGCCCGTTAATAAAAATTGGAAATAAATAATTTTCAGACGCACAGCTAAAGGTCTGACTGTCATTATAATAAAATTTGTTTATGCAAAAAGAAGGAGAAAGACTGATTCCTATCAACATTGTTGATGAAATGAAATCGTCTTATATCGATTATTCGATGTCGGTTATCGTTTCAAGAGCGTTGCCGGACGTAAGAGACGGCCTTAAACCCGTTCATAGAAGAGTACTGTATGGTATGTATGGATTAGGGGTTTTTTCTAATAGAAAATATTTAAAATCTGCCAGAATTGTTGGGGATGTTTTAGGTAAATACCACCCGCATGGTGACTCTTCTGTTTACGATGCGATGGTAAGAATGGCGCAGCCTTGGAGCTTGCGTTATCCTCAGGTGGACGGACAGGGTAACTTCGGTTCAATGGACGGCGACCCGCCTGCAGCAATGCGTTATACGGAAGCAAGATTGAAAAAAATATCTGATGATATTCTTTCTGATTTAGATAAAGAAACCGTTGATTTTCAGAATAACTTCGATGATAGTATGACGGAGCCTACCGTTATGCCTACAAAAATTCCAACGTTATTAGTGAACGGAACATCGGGTATTGCAGTAGGTATGGCAACCAATATGGCGCCACACAACTTATCAGAATCTGTAGATGCGATCACTGCTTATATCGATAATAAAGATATTACGATCGATGAACTGATGCACCACATTACAGCACCGGATTTCCCTACAGGAGGTATTATCTATGGTTACGACGGGGTAAGAGACGCTTTCCATACAGGAAGAGGAAGAGTAGTGCTGAGAGCAAAAGTGAATTTCGAGGAAATCGGAAACAGAAATGCGATTATCGTTACAGAAGTTCCTTACCAGGTCAATAAGGCGGACATGATCGCCAGAACAGCTGAATTGGTTAAAGATGATAAGATTGTAGGAATTCATGAGATCAGAGACGAATCGGACAGAAATGGTCTGCGTGTCGTTTATGAACTGAAAAATGATGCGATTCCTAATGTTGTCTTAAATTTATTGTATAAGTATACAGCGCTTCAGACTTCTTTCAGTGTGAATAATATTGCATTGGTTAAAGGAAGACCGGAACAGCTGAATTTAAAAGATATCATTCATCACTTTGTAGAGCACAGACATGAGGTAATCGTAAGAAGAACTCATTTTGAGCTTAAGAAAGCGAGAGAAAGAGCGCATATTTTAGAAGGTTTCATGAAGGTGATTGGTGCTCAGGATTCTTTAGACAGAGCTATCGCTATCATCCGTCACAGTGCTAACCCTCAGGGTGCAAAAGAAGGTTTGATCGAAGCATTTGATCTTTCTGATATCCAGGCTCAGGCTATTCTTGATCTGAGATTGGCACGTCTTACAGGAATGGAGCTTGATAAGATCCGTGACGAGTATGATGCCATCATGAAAGAAATCATGAACTTGGAAGACATCTTAGCGAATGAGCCAAGAAGATTCGAGATCATCAAAGAAGAATTGGCTGAAATTAAAGAAAGATATGGTGACGAAAGAAGAACTGCCATCGACTTCTCAGGAGGTGAAATGTCTATCGAAGATATCATCCCGAACGAAGCAGTGGTTCTTACCATTTCGCACGCAGGATACGTTAAGAGAACATCTCTTTCCGAATACAAAATTCAGAGCAGAGGAGGGGTAGGAAACAGAGCGGCAACTACAAGGGATGAAGATTTCCTTGAGTATATCGTTTCTGCGACCAATCACCAGTATATGTTATTCTTCACAGAAAAAGGAAGATGTTACTGGTTAAGAGTATTTGAAATTCCTGAAGGATCTAAAACTTCAAAAGGTAGAGCGGTACAAAACCTTATCAACATCGAACAGGATGATAAGATCAAGGCTTATATCAGAACCAATAACCTGAAGGATGCTGAATATGTCAATCAAATGAGCGTAGTAATGGTAACCAAGAACGGTACTATTAAGAAAACGTCTCTTGAAGCGTATTCAAGACCAAGGGTAAATGGTGTAAATGCTATTGAGATCAGAGATAATGACCAGTTGTTAGGTGCTTACTTAACCAACGGTACTTCTCAGATCATGATCGCTACTAAAAACGGTAAATGTATCCGTTTCCCTGAAGAAAAAGTGAGAGAAGTAGGTAGAGGATCTATCGGGGTTCGTGGGATCAGCATGGAAGATGATGATGAAGCAATTGGTATGATTGTTGTGAATGATCTGGAAAATGAAACGGTACTTGTTGTATCTGAAAAAGGATATGGAAAAAGAACGGCTGTTTTAGACTACAGAGAAACCAACAGAGGAGGAAAAGGAGTGATCACCCTGAACATTACCGAAAAAACAGGACATCTGATTGCTATTCAGAATGTGACAGACGAAGACGGATTGATGATCATCAATAAGTCGGGGGTTGCCATCAGAATGAATATGGATGAAATGAGAGTAATGGGTAGAAATACTCAGGGAGTAAGAATGATCAACCTTAAGAAAAATGACGAAATTGCAGCGATTGCAAAAGTAGAAATGGATAAAGATGTTGAAGACGATTCCGAAGAATTGACAGAAGAAACAGAAATTGTAGCTGATAACCAGGAAAACAATACACCTCAGGCTGAAAACGAAAGTCCGGCTGAGGAAAGTGGGAATTCTGATTCTGAAGAATAAAAGTACAATTAATATAATATAGTTATTATGAAGAGACTCATTTTAGGTATAGCCATCGTAGCTTCTGCATTCGTTTTCGGTCAGAAGAACGATGTAAATGCCAAGTTACAGGAAACGAATAAAGCGGCAATGGATGCATATACTGCAAAGAATTACACCGTTGCGGCGCCGAAGTTTTTAGAAGTATATAACTTACTAAAAACAAATGGCCAGGATGATAAGCTTTACATGTATTATGCAGGGTTAAGTTATGCGTTAGCCAATAACAGCGACGAAGCCATCAAAATCTATACAGAACTTATCAATTCCGGTTTTACAGGTATTCAGACTACGTATACTGCAAAAGAGAAAAAATCCGGTCAGGTGGTTCCTTTGGATAAAACAACCTGGGACCTTATGAAGAAGAACAGTGACTATTCAGATTTTAAAACTGAACAGACTCCAAGTGTTGAACCGGATCTGTATGAAACATTAACTACATTGCTTCTGAATGCAAAAAAACCTACTGAAGCATTAGCGATCATTGAAAAAGGATTGGCAAAATATCCTAACAATGCTAAGCTTAAAGATGCTCAGGGAACTGCATATTATGAGTCCGGAAATACAGAAAAGTTTATCGGAACTCTTAAAGAGCAGTTGGCTAAAAATCCTAATGATGCGACCAACTGGTACAATCTTGGGGTGATGCAGTCTAAAAATCCTGCTTCTTTGGAAGATGCCATCGCATCATTCAAAAAAGCAATCGAGATCAAGCCTGACTTTGACAACGCTTATCAGAACCTTGTATACACTGTAATCGGGGACGATTCTAAAATCGTAGACCAGATCAACGCGACAAGAAAAGAAAAGCCGGAAGAAGCTACCAAGCTGATCGATGCAAGAAGAGAGAGATTTGCGAAAGCACTTCCTTATGCTGAAGGATGGTACAAAGCTGCACCAAAGAACATCGATGCGGTTACTGCCTTGAAAGAGATCTATGTAGTCACTAAAAACATGGACAAAGTTAAAGAAATGAAAGCTAAAGAAACTGAGCTTAAAGCACAGACGAAATAGTCATTCTTTAATTGAATAATAAACAAAGCCGGAACAGAAATGTTTCGGCTTTTGTTTTTCCTGATCCGAAAAAGACCTCTGTTTTTTCCTGTTATTATCGTTAAATTTCACCTTAAAAATTCTCTGCAATTCCGTATCTTTGAGAAAAATTTTTTACAAGATGATAGAGTGGAAAACCGTCAAAGAATACGAAGATATTACCTATAAAAAATGTAATGGTGTAGCAAGAATTGCTTTTAACAGACCAGAACTTCGAAATGCTTTTCGTCCGAAAACTACTTCCGAACTGTATGATGCTTTTTATGACGCCTCTGAGGATTCCTCAATAGGTGTTGTTTTGCTTACCGGAGAAGGGCCAAGTCCTAAAGACGGAGGCTGGGCTTTTTGTAGCGGAGGAGATCAGAAAGCAAGAGGACACCAGGGATATGTAGGAGAAGATGGAAGACATCGTCTGAATATTCTTGAAGTTCAGCGTCTGATCCGTTTCATGCCAAAGGTGGTGATCGCGGTTGTTCCGGGATGGGCTGTGGGTGGCGGACATTCACTTCACGTGGTTTGTGATCTTACTTTAGCGAGTAAAGAACATGCTATTTTCAAGCAGACGGATGCGGATGTGACAAGTTTTGACGGTGGTTACGGATCTGCTTACCTGGCCAAAATGGTAGGTCAGAAAAAAGCCCGTGAAATATTCTTTTTAGGAAGAAATTATTCTGCTCAGGAAGCGATGGATATGGGAATGGTGAATGCAGTGATTCCACACGCTGAATTAGAAGATACAGCGTACGAATGGGCACAGGAAATTTTAGCTAAATCTCCATTGTCTATCAGAATGCTGAAATTCGCCATGAATCTTACAGACGACGGAATGGTTGGCCAGCAGGTATTTGCCGGTGAAGCCACCCGTTTAGCGTACATGACGGAAGAAGCACAGGAAGGAAGAAATGCATTCCTTGAAAAAAGAAAACCGGACTTCGGAGAAAATCAGTGGATCTCTTAAAATAAGAAGTTAGAGGTTAGAAATTAGATACTAGACCTATGCGTTTTTTTTGATCTAATTTCTAGCTTCTAATATCTAACATCTAAATATTTATGTCGGATTGGATAAAAGCCGCAAGGCTAAGAACTTTACCGCTGTCATTAAGCGGAATTATTATGGGGGCTTTCATTGCAAAATGGAGGCTTTACCGTGAAGGCGGAATATGGGACTGGAGAATTTTTGCTCTGGCTCTTTTAGTAACGCTGTTGTATCAGATTTTATCAAACTATGCCAATGACTACGGTGACGGCGTAAAAGGAACTGATGCCAAAAGAATCAATGAGGCGGAAGCGAGAGCGGTAGCCTCAGGAAGAATTACGGCGAAGCAGATGAAAAATGCAGTCATTCTTTTTTCTGTATTGTCTTTTGTGGCAACCATCGGACTTTTATATGTGGCGTTTTTCCCTGATTTCATGAAGGAGTTTTACACTTTCATCGGATTGGGCGTTGCCTGTATTTTAGCTGCCATTGGTTATACGGTAGGAAAGAAACCTTACGGATATATGGGATTGGGAGATCTTTTTGTATTTGTATTTTTCGGATTGGTTTCGGTATGCGGAAGTTATTTTCTGTTTACAAAAACCTTCAGCTGGGATATGTTGTTACCGGGAACAGCCATTGGAATGATGAGTATGGCGGTTTTAAACCTGAATAACATGAGAGATATTGAAAGCGACAGACTTTCCGGGAAAAATAGTTTAGCCTTAAGAATAGGCTTTAAAAATGCAATGATCTATGAAATGATCCTGTTGCAGCTCCCGTTGATCTTAATCCTTGTCTTTTTAGGGGTAAATGGCTTTATCCAGGCCCAGAACTATTACGTTTTTATTGTAATGATCCTGCTGTTACCACTGATGAAGCTGAGAAGGAATATCATGACTGTAAAAGAGCCGAAAGAACTGGACCAATATCTGAAACAGGTGGGGATCATGACTTTTATGATGGCAGTTCTTACAGCATTCGGACTTAACTTTTTTAACTAAAATAATACCACTATGAGTACTGATGTTTTTGTTGAAGCTCAGATGCTGATCAGAAAGCCGGTTGCGGATGTTTTTGAAGCATTTATCAATCCTGAAAAGACCACACAGTTCTGGTTTACAAAATCTACCGGGAAATTGGAAGAAGGCAAATCTGTAACGTGGGAATGGGAAATGTATGGCGTGAAATCGAATGTAAAGGTTCACAATATCGTTCCTGATCAACTGATCAAAACAGAGTGGGGCGATCCGGCAGTACAGGTGGACTACGAATTTAAAGAAATGGAGAAAGGAACGCTGGTGGTCATTAAGAGCTATGGTTTTGCCCAGTCAGGTGAAGACCTGCTGAGAACGGTTAATGACAATACAGGCGGTTTTACGACAGTTTTAGACGGTTGTAAAGCTTATCTTGAACATGGGATTAAACTAAATCTCATCGAAGATAAATTTCCCCAGAAATAATACATGAAGAATACTTTAGCCAACAAAATAACTTCCTGCTTATCCATTTTGTTGGTGATGGTATATCTGTGTGAATTGATGAGTTCTTTTGAAGGGATTAAAAAAATATTTTTAGAAATAAGTCTGGTTGCTTTATTAGTTACCATTTTTGTAATCATTAACCTTTTACTTTCAATTTTACTTTTAACGAAAAAAATAAAAGTAAAACGGGTTCTCATCATCTTTCAAATTCTCATAATCATAGTAACAATTTGGGCATTATATGAAATTTATTCTTTTGAAGAAATCATCATAGATTCCCAGATTGTCTCTTAATTTAAAAATCATTAAAAATGAAAATACAATTTTTAGGACAAAACTGTTTTTTGTTTACGTACAAAGACAAAACAATTTTAAGTGATCCTTTTTACAATTACCAGAAAGCAGAATCAGGCTTTGATATTTCGGCACAAAAGATCGATTATATCCTGCTGACTCATGCTCACGGTGATCATATAGCTGATGTAGCGGAAGTATTGCAGTTTCACCCGGATGCTACCATAATTGGGGTGCCTGAAGTATGCGCCTATTTTGAAACAGCGAAAAATAAAGATGATGTGAACTTAGGAGGATCGGCAAAAATCGACGATCTTAAAATTTCCATGGTACCGGCTCATCACACGAGTTCGTTCCCGGATGGAAGCTATGGAGGCGTTCCTGTAGGTTATATTTTCAGACTTCCTGAAGGTAAGAACATCTATATGGCCGGAGATACTGGTGTAATGGCCGATATGGAGCTGTTCCCAAGGCTTTACGGGAATATTGACCTGTCTATCCTGCCGATCGGAAGCCACTATACGATGTGTCCTAGAAAAGCTTCTTTCGCAGCAGCGGAATTATTGAAAACTCCGAAAGTAATCGGTTGCCACTTTGATACTTTTCCTGCCATTAAGATTGATCACGAAAGTGCACTGAAGCATTTTGCAGATAAAAATGTAGAACTGGTTCTTCCTAAATTGGGAGAGGAGTTTGAATTTTAAATAATAAATGAAAGGTAATCCGGAAATTAGAATGGCAATGTTGAAAAGTATAGAAACAAAAAAAGATAATCTTCCAATTACCTTACTTCAACTTCAATTAAAAAAAAATGGCAAGCTACCTAAATCACACCGCTACGACCAATTACCTTTGCTGTGTTCCCACCCTGGAGGGTTCTCAGGAGCTGGTTGTTTAGGACTTGCCGTTGCAAAGGTAGGAATAATTTATAAACTTCAAAATATTATTAAAGAAAATTAGTAAAAAAAATGCCGTGATAGCGCTAAATAGCTGGAATTAAGGGTAATAATTTTTCAACTTTTTTTAAAAAATCTAACATGACGAAAAGTCCATCAACATTAGGAATTATACTTTTTATCGCTACAATGATCATCTTTTTTGTAGCTTATTTCTTTTTCTCAGGAATCAATTATTTTGAAACCTCGCTGAAAATCAATGCGTTCGTACTGCCGATCATTTATGCGGGAGCCGCGTTCTGGTCCGTAAAATCGTTCTGGAACAAAAATAGAGTGGTAAGTTTTAAAGATGCGTTCTCAAGAGCGTTTGTTCCGATGTTCATCGGAGGAATTCTTTCCATCTTCAGTATCTATGCTTTCCTGAATTTCGTAGATACAGATGCAAAAAAACTTCTTAACTACCAGTATGTACAGAGACAGAAAAATGAATTGGATACTGAGTATCAGTCTGCAAGGAAAATTATGAAGCATCAGAAAGATATTGACGAATTAGATAAAAAGTACAAAGAAAGGCTTCCAAGCTTCTCTCCCGAGGCCGTTAAAGGAAAAGATATGCTTACGGCTAGTCATTTTTCAGGATATTTTGCGGCAATTCTTATATTTTACGTAGTTTTGTCAGTGTTTTTTGGAGCGTTTTTCAGAACGAGATCCGTTCACCAGGAAACAGAAAATCAAGAATAATTTTTATTAGAATTAAATGAATTTATCTATAGTTATTCCGTTATTAAACGAAGAAGACTCTCTGGAAGAGCTTTTTTCAAGGATTGATAATGTATGTTATACCAACAGCTTATCGTATGAAATCTGGTTTGTAGATGACGGAAGTACAGATCTATCGTGGAGTATTATCGAAAATATGAAGGTTCAGTACCCTCAGATCCACGCTATAAAATTTTCCAGAAATTACGGTAAATCACAGGCCCTTCATGCCGCTTTTGAAAGAGCGAACGGAGATGTGGTGATCACCATGGATGCTGATTTACAGGATTTTCCTGAAGAAATTCCGGAACTTTATAAAATGGTTATTGAAGACAACTACGACATCGTTTCGGGTTGGAAAAAGAAACGTTTTGACAATGTAATGACGAAAAATGTTCCGTCAAAACTGTTCAACGCAGCGGCCAGAAAAGTTTCAGGTGTTTATCTTCACGACTTCAACTGCGGTTTGAAAGCTTACAAAAAACAGGTGGTAAAATCAATTGATGTATACGGAGACATGCACCGTTATATTCCGGTATTAGCTGCCAATGCCGGTTTCAGAAGAATTACGGAAAAAGAAGTACAGCACCAGGCAAGACCTTACGGAACTTCAAAATTCGGAACCGAAAGATTTATCAGAGGATTTTTGGATCTTGTAACGCTTTGGTTTGTAAGTCGTTTCGGAGGAAGGCCAATGCATTTCTTCGGTGCGGTGGGAACTGTAATGTTCATCGTAGGTTTCCTTTCAGCACTTTGGTTAGGTGTTTCAAAACTGATTGATGTAGCAAGAGGGATTTATGGTCACCTGATCACCAACAATCCTTGGTTTTTTATTGCTCTGACGATGATGCTTATGGGAACCTTGCTTTTCATAGCCGGATTCTTAGGTGAAATGATCATCAGAACGAACAGGGAACATAAGAATTATAATATTGATGAAGTGATTTAATACGTTAAGCACATCATCATTAAACGATAAAATCCCCAAAGAGTTCTCAACTTTTTGGGGATTTTTTATGCAATTTTCTTTGTTGGAATAGCATTTTAAATAGCTTTTTTTGGTAATCGCGAAGATGCAAAGGTTTTACAATCATACTGTTTTAAGGCGCAAGAAAATCAAATATTTTCAGCAAGGTTTACTGAATTGATATTTTTACAGGAACAGAATATAGATGCTCTGTCATAAACCTTATAGGTTTCGAAAACCTATAAGGTTTTATTAACGGTTGAGAAAATCAAGATTTCAGTTAGGTTACTGTATAAATATTTGAACAGTAATCAATTTTATCGCAGATAAAATCCTTGCGCCTTAACAACGCAAAATAGGTAAGAATCTTCGCGCCTTTGCTAAAAACCAACACATTAAACCAACTTCATCCAACAAATTAAAAAATACAGAATATTAGCAGAAAACACAATTACAGAACCATTTCCGAAGCGTTTTTTCTTTATATTTGTGTGTAATTTATAAAATTGATAACACAACAAAACAAGCCGGCGAAATTTATTTTAATCATTTTTTCCTTTCTTTTTCTGTCTTCCTGCACATCATCCAAACTTCTGGGATCTTGGGAATTCATAGATTTATATGATGAAGTAGTGACTGAGATTGACACCTTGAAGTCCAAAGAAAATAATTCTAAATATGGAACAGGGACTTTGACTTTCAATAAAGACAATTCCTTTACATCCATGGAAGAATCGGGGAGTTATCAAAGAAAAAGTAAAACGCTGAAGATGAAATATCCTGCTGTAGATACTGTTGTGATGAATATTTCCCATATAAGCAAAGATTATTTATTACTGTCAGCAGGAAAGGATCCGAAAACCTGGTTTTACAGGAAAAAATAAAATGTACAGATTTTTACAATGAACCCGAAAAGCTGTTTAAATTGCGGTCATGAGATCTCCGGTGAGTTTTGTTCTCATTGCGGACAGAAATCAGATACAGCAAGAATCACCCCGCATTCATTGATTAAAAGTGATATATTAGGATCAATCTGGCATATAGAAGAAAGGTTTTTCAGAACTTTGAAACACGTTTTGTTCGGGCCTGGAAGAATGGCAATGGATTATATTTCCGGGAAAAGAATTAAATATTACAATCTGTTTTCATTGTTGCTTATTCTGTTCGGATTCAATGTGTTAACAATGCATTTTTATTTGGATCTGAATCCAGCGGAAATTCCAAAAGACAGTGCTAAAATCCTGCAATTTTTTTCAAAATATTCTAAAACCATCCTTTTTGTAATCATCCCGATGCTTGGGGTGAATGCTTTTTTCATTTTCAAAAGGATAAAATTGAATATTGCCGAGCATTTTATCATCGGAACAGTAAGCCTGTTAGGAATTTTAATCCTATTTTTGTTTAATGATATGGTAAGTCTTATCGGTCTGTGGCAACCTGCAGCGAAGATTTTTGCTATTCTGGATAAGGCTTCAGTTGTACTTCTCGTTCTCTTTCCGGCAGTTACGTATTGGAATGCATTTAAAAACTCATACTCAAAACCGGGCCTGCTTTGGAGAGTATCGGTGCTGTATGTCCTGATGGGAATAGAAAGTCTTGCCATAATTACGATTTTATATAGAATATTTTAAATTGAATATGAAAAAAATACTATACACATCCCTGCTTGTAGCGGCGGTTTCCTGCGGAAAAGTTTCTCCAAAAGGAACGATTGAAAGGAAAGACGTGGATGTTTCAGAATTTGTGAATCTGGATCTGGAAGGTAAATTCCGTGTATTTTATGCCAGAGGGGATAAGAATTTTGTGGAAATTGAAACCTATCCCAATGTAGCCGGTAATCTGGATGTAGAGGTAAAAGACAAGACCCTTTTTATTAAAGAAAAACGGGGTACGAAAGGAGTAGATTTCTATAATGTGACGATTTATTCAAAATATAATCTTGAAAAAGTAGCCGTTGCAGACTCTGTGGAAATGAACATTTCGAGCGAAATTAAGACCGACAATTTTAGGCTTAATTTAAAAAATAATGCTACATTTATGGGTTCAGTGAACACGAGAAGAGCAGAAGTAGACATGCAGAATAAAAGCCGGGCCAACTTTTTGGGACTGACGAAGAATGCTGTGATAAAGATCTCAGACACAGCAAGTCTGATCGCTCCTTACTGGAAAATAGAAAACCTGAATATTGATTCTAAGAACGGAAACTACGCAGAAGTGAACGTGAAAGATTCTCTAAAAGGAAATATTCAGAATACCGCAAAATTCATCTATTATAACAACCCGATCCGTGCCTTTAAAATTGATAAGCAGGCTCGTGTGGAGAATAAGAAATTGGATTAATTAAAATAGGAAGGAAGATGGAAGCTGGAGGAGGGAAGTTATTATAGGAAAGAAGAAATTGATGAGTTTCAAATTTGAGAAATTGATTATTTGGCAAAAATCTATGGATTTCGGGGAGATTATTTTTAAATTGTCTCAGAGTTTTCCAAGAGATGAAACTTTTAATCTTACTTCTCAGATAAGACGGGCATCTGATTCAATAGGACTTAATATTTCAGAAGGAAGTATTTTACAGTCGAAACCGGAATTTAAGAAATTTCTTGGATATACGACCCGTTCTTTAGCTGAAACCGTGACCTGCCTGTATAAGGCAAAAAACCGAAATTATATTTCAGAAGAAGAATTCAGGGCCTTGTATAATGAGAGTTATAATTTAATGAATCAGATTATAGCTTTTAGAAATCAGTTAAAAGATTAAGGACTAGAAGTCAGATAAATAAAAGTAAATAAGAAGTGGAAACATTGAAGTTGAGACAAAAATATCTCCCATCTTCGAGTTTTCATCTTCCGAACAAAAATAAACAGAATAGTAAAACAAAAGCAGGATAGATGAATTTGGATATAGAATTACTTCCATCTTCAAGCTTCCCGCTTCCAAACTTAGATACACATATGACAACATTAGAAAAAGCGCAACTTTGGTTAAGTGATACATTCGATAAAGAAACAAGAGATGCTGTACAGACATTGATCGACAGCAATTCCCCGGATCTGGAAGATTCTTTCTACAGAGAACTTGAATTCGGAACAGGAGGAATGAGAGGTATCATGGGAGTAGGAACCAACCGCTTGAATAAATATACATTGGGACAGGCTACACAGGGACTGGCCAATTATATGCTTCAGCAGTTTAAAGGAGAGGAAATTAAAGTAGCGATTGCTTATGACGTTCGCCATAATTCAAAAGAATTCGGGAAACTTGTGGCTGATGTTTTAACAGCCAACGGAATTAAAGTGCTTCTTTTCAAGGATCACAGACCGACTCCTGAATTATCATTTACCGTAAGAGACAAAAAATGTAACGGAGGAATTGTATTGACTGCCTCACACAATCCACCTGAATACAACGGGTATAAAGTATACTGGAATGACGGTGCACAGATTGTACCGCCGCATGATGAAGCCATTATCAATGAAGTATATTCTGTGAAATTTGACGAAATTAAATTTGATGGAAATGATGATCTGATCGAATGGATCGGAGAAGAGCAGGACGACGTTTACATCGATGCCTGTCTTGAAAATTCTACCTATCAGAATGTTGGGAAAGAGAATTTAAATATCGTTTTCACGTCTATTCACGGAACAACATATACAACGATTCCGAAAGCTTTGGAAAAAGCAGGATTCAAAAAAGTGGATCTGGTGAAAGAACAGATGATCCCGAGCGGGAATTTTACTACGGTAGAATCTCCGAATCCGGAAGAACCTGCTGCACTGGAAATGGCTATGGATCTGGCAAGAATTACCAATGCGGACATCGTCATCGGTACAGATCCGGATGGCGACAGATTAGGAATTGCCGTAAGAAATCTGGATGGAGACATGCAGCTTCTGAATGGTAATCAGACGAATACCATCCTTACGTACTATATTTTAAATGAGTGGAGAAAGCAGGGAAGAATCACCGGAAAAGAGTTCATCGGGTCTACGATTGTAACCTCTGATATTTTCTTTGATATTGCTCAGAAATTCGGTGTTGAATGTAAATCCGGATTGACAGGATTCAAATGGATCGGAAAAATGATCCGTGAAGCGGAAGGAACACAAAAATTTGTCTGTGGTGGGGAAGAAAGTTTCGGTTTTATGACCGGAGATTTTGTCCGCGATAAAGATTCATGCGGAAGTATCCTTGTTGCATGCGAAATTGCTGCGTGGTGTAAAGCCAACGGAAGAACAATGTATCAGTACATGATTGAGATCTATGAAGATCTGGGAATGTACTACGAAGGACTGGTAAATATTGTCAGAAAAGGAAAAGAAGGCGCTGAAGAAATTCAGAATATGATGAAAAACTTCCGTGAGAATCCTCCTAAAGAACTGGCCGGATCATTGGTGGAAGAAGTGAAGGATTTTAAAGAACAGACTAATTTCACTGTTTCAAAAAATGAGACAAAAGTAATGAACGACATTCCAAAATCGAATGTACTGATTTATTATACCCAGGACGGAACCAAAGTTTGTGTAAGACCTTCAGGAACTGAACCGAAAATTAAATTTTACATCTCTGTAAAAGACACAATTACGTCTGAAGCAGATTTTAAAGATAAACTGAAATCATTAGAAGCTAAAATCGAGGACGTAAGAAAAGATTTGAAATTAGATTAATTCCAGATTTGCAGAAGATGATAAAAAAGATTGTAGCAGTCTGTATGCTCTCTGTACTTGTTTTTTCCTGTAAAAAAGAAGTACAGAAAGTAGCGGAAACCAAAACAGCGAATGATTCAATCACTCAAACAGAAATAAAAGAAGATCTGTTTAAGCCTATTGATACAGCCTGTTCAACAGCTAACAAAACTGAGGATTATATTGCTGCTCTTCAATGGTATAAGGCTAAGACTGATAAAGAAATTGCAGTAAACAGCCCGGAACAAAACAACAGCTTATACGAAGATTATGTCAAAATAAGAACAAAGTATACAGACTGTCTGAATGGTTTACATCAGGATATGTTAGATCAATATACTGATTATCATACCAATGAACCGGACACTTATCGTTTGCCGGACAGCGTAAAAAAAATTGCCGCTGAACTGAATAAGGCAGGTCTTGAATTTCGTGTTATGGGAGAGGGACTGACAGAAATTCATTCCGTGAACAGATATGATTATGCTGTATTTAAGAATAAAGTGACTCCTGACTATGAGAGCTATATTCTGCAGTTGGCCAATGACAGTAAAGAAAATTATGCTATCAATGGAGGTCTGATGATTACCTGGGAAGAATTAGGGGACAGATTGATCGCTTGGGAGAATTTTATGAATAAATTTCCTAAAAGCCCGTTGATAAAGAAAGCGAAAAGAGAATATGATGATTATTTATTAGATTATATTCTTGGAATGGACAGTTCCCCGACTTATGACAGAACAGAAGGGAGATTGATGGATGACTCCAAAGAAGAATACAGCAGGATCATAAAAAAATATCCGAATTCGAGAACCGCAAAAAAAGCAAAAGAACTGATAGCAGCTTTTGACGCGCATGTACCTGTAGATCAAATAGAAGACAGGATTAATTTGAGAAGATAATATTAGTAAATTTAAATAAAAATAAAGTGAAAGTTTCAAAATTAGCGGCGAACCTGATTGGTTCCGAAATCGTAAAAATTGGTAATGAAGTAAATGATTTAAAAGCAAAAGGAGCGGAGATAGCCAATCTTACTATTGGTGACCTGAATTCTAATCTATATCCTATTCCGGCATTGCTGAAGGAAGAGATTCAGAAGGCATATCAGAATAATCTGACGAATTATCCGCCAGCCAACGGACTTTTATCTTTAAGAAAAGAAGTTTCCAAAGACCTGAAAAACAGATGGAATCTGGATTATTCACCCAACGATATTTTAATTACTGCAGGATCAAGACCTTTGATCTATGCAGTTTATAAAACCATTGTAGATGAAGGTGATAAAGTAGTATATCCTACACCGTCATGGAATAACAACCATTACGCTTACCTTACTTCCGCAGAAGCTGTAGAAGTGAAGACCACTCCTGAAAATAATTTCCTTCCGACAGCAGATGATCTGAGACCTCATTTAGGAGGGGCAGTTCTGTTAGCGCTTTGTTCGCCATTGAACCCAACAGGAACTATGTTTACAAGAGAGCAGCTTTCAGATATCTGCGAACTGGTTCTTGAGGAAAACAAAAAAAGAGGAGCAGACGAAAAACCATTGTACTTGATGTACGATCAAATCTATTCTAATCTTACTTTCGGTGCAGAACACGTAGATCCGGTTTCTCTTTTCCCTGAACTTAAGGAATACACCATTTATATTGACGGAATCTCTAAATGCCTTGCTGCAACAGGTGTACGTGTAGGATGGGGATTCGGTCCTGCTCATATTTTGGATAAAATGAAAGCTCTTCTGACACACGTTGGAGCATGGGCACCAAAACCTGAACAGGAAGCTACCGCTAAATTCTATGAAAACCCGGAAAATGTAAATGTTTTCGTGGAAGATTTCAAAGGAAAATTAGAGGAAAGCTTAAAAGTTCTTCACGGTGGAATCCAGGATCTGAAAGGAAAAGGATTATCAGTGGAAAGCATTGAGCCAATGGGAGCTTTATACCTTACCATCAGATTGGATTATATCGGAAAAACAAAACCAGACGGCTCTGTGATTGAAAATTCTTCTGACCTGGTTTTCTATTTAATTAATGACGCTGGTGTTGCTCTTGTACCGTTCTCAGCTTTCGGAGAAGCAAAATCTGAACCTTGGTTCCGTGCTTCTGTAGGAGGTTTAGCTGTGGATGAGATCAAGGTGATGCTTCCGAAGCTTGAAAATGCTCTGAATAGTCTTAAATAGTTTTTAATATAACAGTATAGCAATGTATCAATGTAACAATTCCAGTACTTACAATATTGGTAAACTGTTAAATTGATACATTGTTACATTTAAAATAGAATAGATGCTTTGACTTCGCTCAGCATGACACCTTTATAGTCAATTGTTAGTATTAGCAGTGTCACGCTGAGCGAAGTCGAAGCGTTTTTGAAAATAAATGACTATTTCTGGAAACGAAACAGTAACTAGTCATTCATAACATTAATTTATAATCAATGAAAATCATAGCTGTCATTCCTGCCCGTTACGAAGCAAGCCGTTTTCCGGCAAAGCTGATGCAGATGTTGGGAGATAAAACCGTTATTACAACAACGTATAAGAATGTTGTGGAGACGAAACTGTTCGATGAAGTGTTTGTAGCAACGGATTCAGAAATTATTTTTGAAGAAATCGTGAAAAACGGAGGAAAAGCCGTGATGACCGGACAGCATGAAACGGGAAGCGACCGTATTGCAGAGGCCGTACAGAACATCGATTGTGATATTGTGATCAATGTTCAGGGTGATGAACCTTTCCTTAAATTAGAGCCTCTGAGACAGCTTATCGACGTATTCAGAGATGATGACAATCAGGAAATTTCTCTGGCTTCATTAAAAATAAAACTGACGGAAAAAGCAGAAATCGAAAATCCGAATAATGTCAAAGTCATTACGGATAACAATGGGTTCGCACTGTATTTCAGCCGCTCTGTAATTCCTTTCCACAGGGAGGTTTCTTACGATGTGAGTTATTTTAAACATATCGGGGTTTACGCTTTCAGCAAACATGCACTGCTTCAGTTCTCTAAACTGGAAATGAAACCGCTGGAAATATCAGAAAAGATAGAATGTATCCGTTATCTTGAATATGGTATGAAAATCAAACTGATAGAAACTAATTTCATCGGAGTAGGAATCGATACACCGGAAGATCTGGAAAAAGCACGGAAATTAATTTAAAAATAGATTGGGAAAAGATTAACATTACCTGCATTCAGCGCTTTTGTTTTTTTGCCCAATTCCTCTTATATTTGAATGAATATACAGGCTATACATGAGGATTTTGTTTTTAATAGTATTGTTTTGCTGTTCCCATCTGAAATGCCAGAATTTGAATAATAAAAAATTCTATGCCCAAATGAATCATAGATGTCAGGCAACAACCAATGGAGCGATCGATATCTACACATTTCTTGTGCTGGAATTTAAAAATAACAAAATCTATCCGGCGTATTTAGCGATACCATCTCAACAGCAAAGTATAAAAGATCCTATTAATTATAAATTTGAAAATAAAATAGTATATCTTGCAAAACCATTAGATTTTAAAGAAGATCTGGGGACTGTTTTCACTTACGCAAATGGAAATCTGGTACCCAAAAAGAAACAGAATGAATCAAAATTTATTTTCAGACCCTCTTTAGACCATTATTTTAAAAGAAATAAATGAAAAAAATAATATACTTAGTCCTTTTAACGCTTACCACTTCACTGTATTCTCAGACGGCAAAAGAAATTATAGACAAGAATATAGAACTGTCCGGAGGACTGACGAATTGGAAACTATTGAATTCAGTACTGTTACAGGGAAAAGTGATCTTAGGAATCAAAGACGAATATCCTATTAAAATTTACCAGCAGCGTCCCAATCTGACCAAAACGGTGATCAGCATCAGCGGAAAAGAAACAGCGATTGAAGGCTTTGACGGAACTAAAGGATACGCCATGAATTATGCGACTAACAAGCTTCAGGAATACCCTGAATATGTTTCAGAAAGTTTTGATAATGATTTCATCGACTGGGAAAGCAAAGGGTTTGATGCCAAATATCTTGGAAAAGAAAAAGTAGGAGAGATCTACTGCCATAAAGTAGAACTAACGAAAAATGTCAATAAGAACATCTATTATTTCGACGTTAAAACGTTTATGCTTTTAAAAGAAGTTAAAAAAGATGATACGTTGATCTACTCGGATTATAAAAAAGTAGGAAACCTGGTCATGGCTTTCAGAATAGAATCTTCAAGCACCAAAAAGGACGGTGATTATATGATGATCTTAAATAGAATTGACGTCAATAAAGTATTTCCGGCCAATATTTTTAAGTTTTAATTAAATATATTGGCTTAACGAAACGGTTGATGTTTCATTAGAGGTTCAATAACTCCGGCAAAACTGCCAACTAAATTGTAAAGAAATGAAAAATGTTTTCTTATGGCTGCTTTCCACTGTAGCATTTTTACAAAGCTGTATCAATCAGAAAAGTGAAATTTCTCAAGCTAAAACCAATGAACTTATGGGAAAAACAATATATGACTTCAAAGTTGAAAGCCTTGACGGCAGCGAAATCAACTTTGCCGATTTTAAAGGAAAAAAAATCCTTATTGTAAACACAGCGTCAGAATGCGGATTTACACCACAGTACGCAGATCTGGAGAAAGTGTACGAAGAATATAAAGACAAATTGGTCATTGTAGGATTTCCAGCCAATAATTTTGGAGGACAGGAACCGGGAACCAATACCGAAATCGGAGCATTTTGTCAGAAAAACTATGGAGTTACATTTCCACTTGCCGCAAAAGTTTCTGTAAAAGGAGATGATACCGCCCCGATTTTCAAGTATCTGACTGAGAAAGAATTAAACGGAGTGAAAAACACAACGATTCTATGGAACTTCACCAAGTTTCTGATCGATGAAAACGGAAAACTGGTAGATACGTTCATAAGTACGACAAAACCTACTGACGACGTGATTACAAAGTATCTGAAGTAAGATAAAAGTTATATTAATGCTTCGACTCCGCTCAGCGTGACAAAATCTAATACCGGATGTATTTTTTACTGTCAAGCTGAGCAGAGTCGAAGCGTTTTATTTGTAACGATACAGCTATTTAAGCTGATCTTCTTTTTTGATCTTCTCATCCTGTTGTAAGATAAGACTGTGCTCATTCTCCAATTTTTTATGTTCAGCGAATATCACCTGATCTTCTTTAGTCATCTTATCATGATCGATCATTAATTGGTCTAAAGCCAATTTCCCTTCTTTATGTTTCTTTTCAAGTGCATCATGTTGCGCTATAATTTTTGAATGACTGGCTATGAGTGTCGCATGATTTTTCAAAATAGTGTGATGGGCAGCTTCTGTTTTGTTATGCTCACTTTTTTCAGGTTCTTTTAATGCGCTATGTATCTTATTAAATTCCTCATGCTGTTTTTCCATATTGGAATGGGAATCTTCAAGTACTTTGTGCTCAACTTCCAGCTTAATGTGTGCTTCAGATAATTCTTTTTCTATTGCTGCGGAATGATCATTTTTACAGGACCACAGACTTAGTGCCACAACTGCAGCAGTTGCTAAAAATAAATTTCTCATCATTTTGTTTTTAAATTCGAACAAATATACATTATAATAATGAGGTATATTTATTTCGTAATAAAATGATGTATTTAGTGATATATTATCTTTATTTTAAATCTAAAATGAAATATTTATGAAAAAATACTGCGATTTAATAAGTATAAAGTATTTTTATTAACCCATAATCCCTAACTCTCAACTTTCTTATCCGCAAAACAAAATATATTTCCCAATTTAATACTGGAATAACCATTACTTTTTATTTTAGAAGAATTGATCATGGCTTTGGCTAAGACATTTGTAGGTAAGGGTTTCTGGCTTTCCAGGAGACCTAGCTTATTCGCAAATTTTATAATTCTACTGCCTAAAACTTCTCCGGTTCTTCCTGAATCTTTTCTTTCAAGCATTCCGGGCTTAAAAATAGTAATCTTCGTAAAATGCAGTTGTTTGACAGCTTCCTCTAGTTCTCCTTTCATCTTGGAATAGAAGATCTTAGAGGTTGGATTGGCTCCATAAGCAGAAACCAGGACATAATCGTCCACATCGTTTTCCTTCGCGGCTTTGGCAAATTCATATTGATAACCGAAATCTACTTTTCTTTGTGCTTCCTTGCTGCCGGCATCTTTAAGCGTAGTTCCCAGACATGAAAATACAACGTCACCTTTCACTTTGTCTTTCCATTCTTCAGGATGTTCAAAGTTGACTACATGCACTTTCAGCTTGTCATTCTGAACATCTACAGGTTTTCTGACAAAAATATCGACTTCCTCAAACTCCTTGTCATTGAGCAGTTGTTTCACCAGATCTTTTCCTGTAGCGCCCGTAGCACCGATTACCAAAGCTTTCATAATAGTTGTGATTTGTATGGATAGTATTTTCTTTCTTAAATTTACTAAATTTGAAATTAATATCAACATAACTATAACCTTATAAATTACTTATTGCCAATTACTCATTACTCATAAAAATATGGATGCCAACGAAATTCTAGACTATTGTCTTGCCAAAAAAGGAGTTACAGAAACCTTTCCTTTTGATAATGAAACCCTTGTCATGAAAGTAGGGACGAAAATGTTTTTACTGATGGGACTTGAAAGACAGCCATTAGGAATTAATGTAAAAACCGATCCTGAATGGAGCGCAGAACTCCGCGAGCAGCATCCACAGATTACCGGTGCGTTTCACATGAATAAAACCCACTGGAATTCAGTGTTGTTAGATGGTTTGAAAAGAGATTTGATCTTTAAAATGATCGATCAGTCTTATGATCTGGTATTTAAATCTCTGACTAAGAAGGTTCAGGAATCGATCAATAATTCATAAGGTAAGGAAGAGAGAAATTAAAAGTTTTTTTTTCTCATAGGGGTGAGGTATGAAGTTTGTTGTTAATATTCTTAATCAAAATTAGGATTAACTAAAAATAAAAATACTATGAGAAACTATTTTTCATTGCTTGCTATAGCAGGTACATTGACGTTATTAAGCTGTAATACAGTGGATAAAAAAAATAACACAGCCAGTGCAGATTCCAATACTGTAAAAATAGAATTCTCAGGAACAGAGAGTTTTACGATTAAAAATCCAAAATTAAAAGTAAGTTTATACGGAGCCGATCCTAATTTAGCTGATGCTCCTGCCACATTAATCACGGAAAAAGAATTTGAGCAAAAATCAATTCCTTTCACAATTGATTTACCTGTACCCAAGGATGCAGAAAGCCGTATTAGTCCAAAACCTTCCGGGGCTGTTAAATATTACATAAGCCTTGACTGGGATTCTGATGGAAATGGAAAGTCGAATGAAAAAGGAGATATATTTATAGATCACGATAAACAGTTCCCTACAGTGACATTAAATAACGAAACGCAGAAAGTTTATTTAAAAATATTAAAATAAACCTGATAAAAAAGCCGGCTTATACGATAAGCCGGCTTTTTTATGTTTTTTAGAAATTAAATTCTTTAGTTAATCTTTTATCCTCATCCAATCTCTCAATCAATTTTTCAAGACCTTCAAATTTGATCTCGTCATGAAGAAAATCTCTGAATCTTACCGTAATTCTTTCATCATAAATATCTCGGTCAAAATCAAGGATATAAACTTCAACGGTTAGCTTTTCACCGTTCACCGTAGGATTGGTGCCAATGCTCAGCATTCCTTTGTATTGCTGGCCTTTTACTTCCGTTTCTACAATGTAGGCGCCTTTTTTAGGAAGAAGCTTAATGGATTCTGTATCAATATTAGCCGTAGGATAGCCGATGGTTCTTCCGATCTTTTTCCCGTGAACTACAGTTCCGGAGACAGAGTAGGAGTAACCCAGCATTTCATTGGCTGCTTTAATATTACCGGTCAGAAGGGCATTACGAACTTTGGTTGAGCTGATATTGTTTTCGTGGATATTGATGGCTTCCATCTGTTCCACATCGAAGTCCAGTTCTTTGGATAATTTTTGAAGAAGTTCGAAATTCCCGCTTTTATTTTTTCCGAACGAATGGTCATATCCTATAATAAGGTATTTCACATTCAGTTTGTCTATCAGGATCTGGCGTACAAATTCTTCTCCGGTAAGGTTCCTGAATTCATCATCAAATTCTTTCAGGAATAAATGATCGATGTTGTATTTTTCGATCAGTTCTTTCTTTTCATCTACCGTATTGAGAAGCTTCAGATCTTCATTTGGGTTAAAAACAAATCGCGGATGCGGCCAAAAAGTAAGGATAGCTGTCTCCAGATTATTCTCCGAACCTACTTTTATCAGTTCGTCGATGATACTTTTATGCCCGAGATGTACTCCGTCAAACATTCCTAAAGACAGTGCTAAAGGCTTTTGAGAGGAATAATCTTTAAAATTCTTGAAAACTTTCAAAACGGAAAAATTTGACTGCAAATATAAAGATAATGTAGCAATGTACCAATTTACCAGTGTATCAATATTTTCAGTAAAGAACATTGTGATACTGCCAAACTGTAAGATTGAGAAATTAATAAAAAGTATGATAAAAATCTTTTTTTTACCAATTGTGGGTTTATCAAGAATCATTATATTTGCACCAAGAAAAAATTTAGCAATGGCAAACCAAATTAAAGGTAAAATTTCTCAAATTATTGGTCCGGTAATCGACGTAGTATTTACAGACGTGGAAGCAATTCCAAGTATCTATGATGCGTTGGAAATTACAAAAGGGAACGGTGAAAAAGTAGTCTTAGAAGTAGAGCAGCATATTGGTGAAGATACAGTAAGATGTATCGCAATGGATGCTACAGATGGTCTTCAGAGAGGGCAGGAAGTAATTGGATACGGAAATCCTATTACAATGCCAATCGGTGATGCTGTAAACGGAAGACTATTCAACGTTGTTGGGGATGCTATCGACGGACTTCAAAATATATCTAAAGAAGGTGGTCTGCCTATTCACAGACCAGCTCCAAAATTTGATCAACTTTCAACTTCTGCAGAAGTTTTATTCACAGGTATTAAAGTAATCGACTTAGTTGAGCCTTACGCAAAAGGGGGTAAAATTGGTTTGTTCGGTGGTGCCGGTGTAGGTAAAACAGTATTGATCCAGGAGTTGATTAACAATATTGCAAAAGGACACGGAGGTCTTTCTGTTTTCGCCGGAGTAGGTGAAAGAACGAGAGAAGGAAATGACCTTTTGAGAGAGATGTTAGAATCAGGTATTATTAAATATGGTGATGATTTCATGCACTCTATGGAAAACGGAGGTTGGGATCTTTCAAAAGTAGACATGGAAGCTATGAAAGAATCTAAAGCTGCATTCGTTTTCGGACAGATGAACGAGCCACCAGGAGCAAGAGCTAGAGTAGCACTTTCTGGTCTTACATTAGCTGAGTACTACAGAGACGGTGGTGAAAGCGGACAAGGTAGAGACGTACTTTTCTTCGTAGACAACATCTTCCGTTTTACACAGGCTGGTTCTGAGGTATCGGCACTTCTTGGTCGTATGCCATCTGCGGTAGGTTACCAACCAACACTTGCCTCTGAGATGGGAGCGATGCAGGAAAGAATTACTTCAACTAAAAACGGTTCAATTACTTCAGTACAGGCGGTTTACGTACCTGCGGATGACTTAACTGACCCGGCTCCTGCAACAACGTTTGCTCACTTGGATGCAACTACAGTACTAGACAGAAAAATTGCTTCATTAGGTATTTATCCAGCTGTGGATCCATTGGCTTCTACGTCAAGAATCCTTGCTCCGGAAATTATCGGTGCAGAGCATTATGACTGTGCTCAGAGAGTAAAAGAAATTCTTCAGAGATATAAAGCCCTTCAGGATATCATCGCGATTCTTGGTATGGAAGAACTTTCAGAAGAAGATAAATCTGTAGTGTACCGTGCTAGAAAAGTTCAGAGATTCTTATCTCAGCCTTTCCACGTAGCTGAACAGTTTACAGGTATTCCGGGATCATTGGTAGATATCAAAGATACAATCAAAGGTTTCAACATGATTATGGATGGTGAATTAGACCATTTACCGGAAGCTGCTTTCAACTTGAAAGGAACTATCGAAGAAGCTATCGAAGCGGGACAAAAAATGTTAGCTGAAAACGCGTAATAAATTAGACATAAGATTTTTAGACCTGAGACGAGAGACATTATTTGTCAAAAATCTTTTAATCTTCAATCTTTTAATCTTTTAATCTAAATTAAAATGAATATAAAAATTTTAACACCAGAATACGTAGTTTTTGAAGGAGAAGTAGAATCAGTATTATTGCCTGGAAAGAATGGTGAATTTCACATCATGAAAAACCACGCAGGAATTGTTTCTTCTTTAATCGGGGGAAAGGTGAAGCTTTTTACCAATTCTGTTGGTGAAGCTTACGCTAAAAACCTGACTAAGGAAAATGATAAAGAGTCAGTTTTCTCTTATCCTATCAAAAGCGGTGTTGTAGAATTTAATCATAATAAAGGAATCATCCTTTGTGAATAATTAAATGAAAAGCTAAATATATTTTCAAGAAAGTGTAACTTTGGTTACACTTTTTTTTATGTGTAAAAGTCTGATTTTATGAAGAAAAGTACAATCATATTCTTTACCGTTCTGGGAATTTTAACCTGTGCCCAGAATTTCAAAACCAAAAGAGGAATTGTAAGCCTGGATGGAATTCATGTCGCCAAGATCGTCAATAAGTCTAATACCTATACTTTCCTGGATCTCAATGAAACCCCGATGTATACCATCGAGTTTGTTGATAAAAGTATAGTAGATTCTGTAAGAGACAGTTATATCAAACTGAATAGGGTTTACAACAGGGATAAAGTCATAGAGATGGACTATATTTCCCCGTCGGCATTTTCGGGTGAAGAAAAATCAGCGGTTTATACTTCGATAAAAGGCTTGAAAATCATCGATAATAAAGGGATCAATATTAAAAATTTAGATGAAATCTTTAAAAATGTTCCCAAAAGAAAACTGGATTCCAAGACAAAAGATGCTTACACCATCAGAAGCAAAATCGATAAAATGAATATCGAAGTGAATAAAGTAGGAGAGATCCTGTCCAATGGCATTCCTGTGGGATATTTTACAAATCTTCCCGTAAGTTTCGGCTCGGAAGACACCATTTCTGATAAGACATTTGTGGATATTGAGATTTATGATGCTAAAAGCAAATTAATAGGAAAATATATCACCACTACCAAACAGCTGAAAACCGCAGGAGGAAAGAGTTTTACGCTTTACAGGGAAATGTCCGGAAGAGCATCCATTTTAAAATATCCTACGTATAAGGCTATTGCAGAACGGATGGCGATTATGGATCCGACTTTTATTAAGGTTCAGGAAAAAGTGACGGTAGGTCCTGTTCAGAAAGAAAGTGGTGAAAAGTAAAAAATAGATTAGATTTTAGTCAAAAATAATAAAAATCCCGGAAAATTGATTTTCCGGGATTTATTTTGCTCGAAAATTAAAGACTCAAAATGACCCCATTTTCCTTAAGTTGCTGCATCGGTTTTGAAAACCAAAACAGTTCAAAATCTTCGAAATTTTCTTCAAACTGATTCTTAAGTTGCTGAGCTGTAACTTTTTTCGGATTTTCTATAGAATTTTCTTCCAGAACTTTCATCAGCCATTCCGCCTTATCCTGCTCCAGATCGATCTTTACAATATTCGTTTTTAAGTGGAATGTAAGAAGCGTATATGGCCCGGAGTACTTCTTTTTATTTTTTATGCGATTCTCAGCGATTACATTTTTGGTTAAAAACACCACTTTTGAGTTGCCTTTAAAGCCAAATTGGTTTTCGTCCAAAAGACAGTCGTGAATATGATCGGGATGAACCTGTGTTCTTGGAATTTTAAAATCAAACCAATCCTGAAGCGGAAACTCAAAATTGATTCCGTGCATATAATTGAAAAGAGATTTTTTCAGTCCGAAGCTGAATTTGCTGTGATCGATTCCGGTTTTGTCTTTGAAATCAATATCGTTGTTCGCAAACAAAATTTCTTCCTTCACGGGAGTCACTCCAAATTCTTCAGGATTAATTCCGACAGGTGAGTGGGCGGTCATGGCAAACTGATGCCAGAATCCACTTTGCAGAATTCCCATTTCAAACATCTGTCTTACCATCTCCAAAGAATCTACAGTTTCCTGAATGGTCTGAGTCGGGTATCCATACATCAGATAAGCATGAACCATGATCCCGGCTTCCGTGAAATTTCTTGTCACTCTGGCAACCTGTTCAACCGAAACTCCTTTGTCGATTAACTGCAACAATCTATCACTGGCTACTTCAAGTCCACCCGAAACCGCAACGCATCCTGAAATTTTTAACAGGTAACATAAATCGCGCGTAAAGCTTTTTTCAAAACGGATATTCGTCCACCAGGTAACGACCAGATTTCTTCTCAGAATTTCCAAAGCGACTTCACGCATCAATGCCGGTGGTGCCGCTTCATCTACAAAATGGAATCCGGTTTCACCCGTTGTTTTGATGAGCTCTTCCATTCTGTCAACTAAAATTTTAGCTGATATAGGTTCGTAGATTTTAATGTAGTCTAAAGAAATATCACAGAATGTACATTTTCCCCAGTAGCAGCCATGAGCCATTGTCAGCTTGTTCCAGCGTCCGTCGCTCCATAAACTGTGCATTGGATTGGCAATTTCTATCACCGAAACATATTGATCCAACTTTAAATCAATATAGTCCGGAGTTCCGATATCTGCCTGTTTGTAATCGTGTCTTTTGGAATTATTTTTATAGGTAACCTTTTGGTTTTCAATTAAAAATGTTCTTTTGTACTCCGCTTCTTCTTCTGAAGGATGTAAGACATTACTGCACAGAAGTTCAAGAGGAAGTTCGCCATCATCAAGGGTAATAAAATCAAAAAACTCAAAAACCCTCTGATCTTTTACTTCCCTTAATTCCGTATTGGGAAAACCACCACCCATCGCAGTTTTAATGTGAGGATAATGTTTTTTGATGAACTGAGCACACCTGAAACCTGCATATAAATTTCCTGGAAAAGGAATTGAAAAACACACCAATTTGGGCTGAACCCATTCTAATTTTTCCTGAAGGATCTTTAATGTAAAATAATCAATAAAAGTCTGATCTCCTGATAGTTTTGAATATAATTCGTCAAACGAATTGGCACTTTTTCCAAGACGTTCTGCATACCTGCTGAATCCGAAATCCGCATCAATATTTTCAATAATATAATCCGAAATATCCTCGAGATAAAGAGTGGCAAGGTGCTTGGCTTTATCCTGAAGTCCCATATTTCCAAATGCAAAATCCATGTCGTCCAACTGATTGAAGCGGGAAGCCTCAGGAAGGAAATTCATGCTGCAGATTTGTCTGGCCAGCGTGGGATTTTTGCCCTGCAGAAAATGAATAACCTGATCTATTGTTTTCAGATATTCTTCGCGAAGTGCATAAATTCTCTGTGAATTTTCCGAGATCTCCTGAAGATTAACCTCTGTGTTGAAAATTTTCTCAATTCCGTTTCTTGAAAATAATTCCAAAATAACATCCAGTCCCAGATCGGTCTGATAGCTGGAAATATCTTTGGTATTCAGAAAGCCTTTTATATAAGCTGTTGCAGGATAAGGTGTATTGAGCTGGGTAAAAGGCGGAGTGATGAGAAGCAGATCTTTCAACAGGAAATTTTTCAAATTTATTTACATTCAATCGGAGTTTAAATAATTGTATAACAGTATTTTAATGATATTGTTACAGTCCGGATCTTCCCTCAGATTGCGAATGCAAAGATAGGCAATTTGTAAGGTATACTGCAAGTGACATTATTGAATAATATACCTATTGATAGGTTGTGAAATTTAAGCTGTATTTATAGAAATAGATACTTAGGTTCTTTGATTTCAATATACTTCAGGAAAGATTCTTCATCAAAAAATCCGTTTTCATCAAGGATTTCAGGAATCAGTACAGATGCTTCATTTCCACGTTCAAGGGCTTTATTTTCTATTACTCTTCCTGATCTTCCTTCTATTGTATTGTGAGTGCTGAGTAAATATTCGGAATATATTTTACTCTCTGAAACAGTATATTGCCCATATTCTGCAATAAGCGAAGTGTTTATATTTCCTTCGATATACGTCTGATGATCATTAGCGGAGGCCCCAAACAACACATTGCAGGAGAGGCTTCCCGAGGAAAATAAAGAACCGTTAACGATAATATTTTTAGCTTTTATATCACCCATAACGATAAGCGTAACGTATTCTTCAACGAAAAGATTTCCAGTTAAATGAATATCGTTTTCAATAAGAATAATGATAAAGCCGTCACCCGGTTCAGTAACTAAATCCAGAGTAGTTGTGCTTTCATTTTTCATAAGAAAAATCTCCGGGTCGTCATTCTCAGTGTCCAGCTGTCGCGCTGTTTCTCTCATTTTTTCCACTGTTTCTGCATCCATTATTTCAAGAAACTCTGAGAAACTGTCTTCATCCCAGTCGTCTCCGCTGGTAAACATCAATTCTAATGATTCATCAATGGTAGCATATAATCTTTCTGAAGCTTTTTTTACCTTCTGATTTAATTGTTCTCTTGTTAGTTTTTCTGTTCTTGTCATTGGTGTTCGGGATAAAATAAGGAAAATATATCTGTATAGATTAGGATACAAAAATAGGTTAAAAAACCATTGAGGAATTAAAAGTAAGTTTAAAATTAAGTTAAGAACTGTCTCCCCAATTTCTAATTCAGTTTTTTTTGATATATTGTCATAGAGATTGATTTTATTAATCAAACACACCTATCCACAATGTCGAAAGAAACCGCTCCGCTTATCAGTTATTTTAAAACCTATATACCTCTGTCAAAGGATGAAATTGACGTATTGGAAGAAAGGATAACCGAAAGGCGAATCAAAAGAAAACAGTTTATTTTGCAGGAAAATGAGGTGTGCCAGTATTATACCTTTGTGGTTTCCGGATGTTTTAAAATGTTCAGTATAGATAAAGACGGGGTAGAGCATAACCTGCAGTTTGCTTCTGAAAATGACTGGATTGTAGACATCGACAGTTTCCACAACAAAAAGCCCAGCAAATTACACATCGTAGCCCTTGAAAATTCTGTTGTGCTGCAGATTGAAAAACACGATCTGTGGTTTTTATATACCTATTATCCAAAGTTTGACCGAAACTTCAGAGTGATCATTGAACATAAATTTATTGAACTTCAGAACCGTATGCTGCAAAACATCAGTGCTACAGGAGATGAAAAGTATGAGTTCTTCCTTAAACAGTACCCGCAGCTGGCTAATCGTCTTTCCAATACACAAATCGCTTCATACCTGGGAATTACGCCTCAGTTTCTCAGTAAAATCCGTGCGAAAAGGATAAAGGATTAATCCGTTTTATGAAACTATGTTAAGAATTCGCCTTACCAATTGTTAAGATGTTTTCTTAAACTTGTTTGCCGGTTTTTCACCGTTATCTGTGCTAATTTTGACCCATACAAAAACATTAAAATTTACAAAAATGGAAACACAGAAAAAAGTAGCGGTTATCGGATTGGGAAATATCGGTAAAGCAGTAGCCAATAATTTAGTCAACAATAAGCATAACGTTATCGTTGCCACAAGAAATGCAGACGAAGCGAATGATTTTGCTGCGCAGTCAGGTGGATTTGCAAAGAGCACAACAATTGAAGAGGCAATCAATACAGCGGATATTATTATACCTGCAATATGGTTTGGTGCTTTTAAGGATTTCTTTAATGACAACGGAAACAGTTTACAGGGTAAAATCATTGTTGATGTTTCTAATCCAATTGCTCCGGACGGAAATGGCGGATTTAAAAAAATCATCGGAGAAATGGAATCAGCAGGAGAGCTGAACAAAGCCATTCTTCCTAAAGGGGCTAAGTTGGTAAAAGCCTTCGGAACACTGGGTGCAGGAACACTGGCGTCATCTTCCAATCACGAGCCTGAAAAAGACGTACTATTTTATGCATCTGATGATATGGAAATCAATAATGATATTGAAGAAGTGATCAGAGAAACAGGTTTTGAACCTTTGAGAGTAGGAGGTATTGATCAGTCCATCCGTATTGAAGTTTTCGGAGATCTTCATGAATTCGGGAAACTAGGAAAAGCTGTGAATATCGAGGAAGCTAAGTCCAAATTATAATGATGAAAAAGATGTTCATCGCCGCTCAGGTTATATTCCTATTATCAGCCTGTACCGAAAAAAAAGAAAATAGCAATCCTGCAATTAGCCCATCAACAGAAAAAAATACACTAATGGAAAACGATATCAAAAAGAATATAGAAGAAACTCTTCACACCTACGAAAATGCTCTTAACGCTTCATCTACTGAACAGGTGTTGCCCCTGTATACCAAGAACGGGATATTCATGCCTCAGGGAGCGCCAAGTGCTGAAGGTCAGGAACAATTGAAGGGAGGTTATGATTTTGTTTTCAAAATGTTACAGCTTAATGTAAAGTTTAGAATTGATGAAATTACCGTCATCAATGAAAACTATGCGATTGCCCGTACCATGTCTAAAGGAACACAGCTGATCCGCGCTGAAAATAAAACAACGCCGGAAGAAAACCGTGAACTGTTTGTCCTGGAAAAGGAAGATGGGAAATGGAAGATCGCCCGATATATGTTTAACAAAGCGAAATAAAAAAATGCCTGACCAACGTCAGGCATTTTTTAGGATTTTATGTGAATTGCGTTTTGACTTTCTGTTGTCTGAAATCACGTTGAGCGTAACGCCTAAAAGAATGAGTGTGATGCCGATGAGTAAATTGGTGGTAAATCGTTCATGAAACATAAGAACACTCACCAATACGGCAACTACAGGTTCCAGCGCACCCAGAATAGCAGTAGGCGTAGATCCGATATATTTGATTGCGTACACCAAACACAGGCTGGAAATAACAGTGGTCAGGAAGGCAAAAACAATGAAATTTAAAAAGACAGAGACTGAAGGAATCGCAAAAGATTCACCTTCGGACGATGCCTTTATCATAAAAAATGCTGAAGTGAAAAGCATGGAATAGAAAGACAGTTTAAAACCTGAAACCTTCAGATCGGATTTATTCACGATCACCATATAGAGCGCATAAAACAGTGAACTCAGCATGACAATCCCTAGGCCTGCAAAATTGATCTCGAGGCCTTTTCCTTTTAAACATAAAACGATGACTCCCGCAAATGCAAAAAAGAGAGATAGTACAGATAGTTTGGTCAGTTTTTCCTTATAAAAAAAGAACATGATCAAAGCAACGATGACCGGATATATGAACAAGACCGTGGAAGCGATTCCCGGCGTCAGAAAATCATAGCCGATGAACAGAAATTCTGAGGACAGGGCATAGCAGACGCCCAGCACAGACAGAATCAACATTTCTTTTTTGTTGATCTTCAGACTTTCTTTGGAATACAGCAGATATCCTCCGACCATCAAAGCCGAAAATAAAAACCGGTAGAACAAAGTAATGTCCATTGAAAAATGTGCCTTCTTCAGCGGCAGGATAAAGATCGGGATCAGTCCAAATGAAACCGAAGACAAAACTCCCAACAGGTAACCCTTAAATTTCATTTGCTAATTTTTTTGAGGTTAAGGCTAAGGTAAAGATCAAGGCTGAGCATGTATGAGAAAGACTATTTGATCAAGGATCAATATTCCAAACTTACATCAACAAGAAATTATATCCCGTACCTTGTACTCTTCAATTTGAGATTATTTTATAAAAAACCACTGAAAATAATTCAGTGGTTTTATTAATTTATATGATGATATCGGGATTACATTTGTTTGTACTCGATATTCATCTGTTTTTCCATTTCTCTGTAATGTCCGGAAGTTAGTTTTTCACGGATACCATCGAAAGCGGCTAATGTTTCGTTAATTTCTGAATCTGTGTGCGATGCAGTAGGGATTAGTCTTAGTAAGATCATTCCCTTAGGAATTACAGGATATACTACTACTGATGTGAAAACGCCGTAGTTCTCTCTAAGGTCTTTAGCAAGAAGGGTAGCTTCAATTGTAGTTCCTTCAATGAAAACCGGTGTTACACACGTGTTGGTGTTTCCAAGGTTGTATCCTCTCTCTTTCAGACCGTTTTGAAGTTTATATACATTCTCCCACAATTTCGCTTTGATTTCCGGACGTGTTCTTAAAAGCTCAAGTCTTTTTAAACCTCCCACTACCATTGGCATGGTAAGAGATTTAGCAAAAATCTGAGAACGAAGATTGTATTTTAAGAATCTGATAATCGTTTCATCTCCGGAAAGGAAAGCTCCGAAACCGGCCATAGATTTAGCAAAAGTAGAGAAATAAACATCAATCTGATCCTGACATCCCTGCTCTTCACCTGCTCCCGCTCCGGTTTTACCCAAAGTTCCGAAACCATGTGCATCATCTACTAATAATCTGAAATTGAATTTAGATTTTAAGTCGCAGATTTCTTTAAGTTTCCCCTGCATTCCTCTCATTCCGAAAACGCCTTCAGTGATCACTAAAATTCCTCCTCCGTTTTCTTCTGCTACTTTAGTGGCTCTGGCCAGGTTTTTCTCTAAACTTTCTATATCATTATGCTTGAACGTAAAGCTTTTCCCCATGTGAAGACGAACTCCATCTACGATACACGCGTGAGAATCGGCGTCATATACAATAACGTCATGTCTTGTCACCAATGCATCGATAGCTGAAACCATTCCCTGGTAACCGAAATTCAATAAATAAGCAGCTTCTTTCTGAGTGAATTCTGCCAATTCTTTTTCCAATTGCTGATGTTGCTGAGTTTCTCCTGACATTGCTCTTGCTCCCATCGGATAAAACATTCCGAATTCTGCGGCAGCTTTCGCATCAGCTTCTAAAACTTCCGGGTGGTTACAAAGTCCTAAATAATCGTTTGCACTCCAGAAAATTACATCCTTACCTTGAAATTTCATTCTTGGACCAATTGGACCTTCCAGTTTTGGGAAAACAAAATACCCTTCAGCATAATCTGCAAACTGTCCCAATGGACCTGGATTTTGTTTAATACGTTCAAAAATATCTAACATTTTGTATAGTAATTTTTAAGTGAAAAAGTCTTTCCTGTAAAACACAAAAGACTTTATTGGTATCGTGGTTTATATATATTTCTATTTGATGAATTCTGTTTTGAAAACTTCATCGTAGTTGTGTACGCAGTTATTAACAAAACCCTGTTCAGCCATCCATTTGTCGCTGTATACCTTCGTGATATACCTCGAACCGTGATCCGGGAATATCAGGACAATGATATCATCTTTGGTAAGTTCGTGAGACTGTGCATACTGAATAAGGGCCTGTGTAACGGCTCCTGTAGTATATCCACCCATGATGGCTTCTTTAAGCGCTATTTCACGGGTTCTGTAAGCGGACATCTCGTCATTTACTCTTACAAACTCATCCACCTTGTCAAAAAGAAGGGCAGCAGGGATCAAGTTTTTTCCCATTCCTTCGATCTGATAAGGATGTACATCTTCTTTATGGATCTCTCCGGTTTCGTGGTAGCTTTTCAGGATAGACCCGTCAGCATCCACACCGATGATCTTGATACCGGGATTTTTCTCTTTTAGAAATTTCCCAGAACCGGACAATGTTCCACCCGTTCCAGTGCAGGCAAAAAGGTGTGTGATTTTACCCTCTGTCTGCTCCCAAATTTCAGGACCTGTAGTCTGGTAGTGTGCATCAATATTCAACTCATTAAAATATTGATTGATGTAAACTGAATTTGGTGTCTCTGAAGCTATTCTTTTAGCTACTTCATAGTATGATCTCGGATCGTCTGCCGCTACATTGGCGGGACAAATGTATACAGTAGCCCCTAATGCTTTTAAATAAGCAATTTTCTCAGGCTTCGTTTTGTCGCTTACCGCCAGAATACATTTATATCCCTTGATAATACAGACCATCGCAATAGAAAAACCGGTATTTCCGGAAGTAGTTTCTACAACTACTGAATCTTCCTTTAATAAACCTTTTTGTTCAGCGTTTTCTATAATATGAAGTGCTATTCTATCTTTTGTGGAATGTCCAGGATTATATGATTCTAACTTGGCATAAACGGTTGCAGGAATATCTTTTGTAACAGTATTAAGCTTCACCATAGGAGTATGTCCTATTAGGCCAAGAATATTATCGTAAACATTACTCATTATTTGTTATTTTCAATAAAAATCTGACCGCAAAAATACAAAAAAATAAATAATTACTAAACTTTTGTTTGATTTCAAGCCAGCGATTCAGCAAAATTTATTTTCTGATTTGCAATCTTACGCGAAGTACGATCACAAATACTACGCCAAATTTTTTAAATTTTGTTAAAAACACCATAGAATGCTATAAAAGCCTTATTTTCGCGTAATTGATTTAATACTATGAAAAATTGGACTTTTAAGCAATGGAACACCGTTTTAGGATGGGTGATTTTTGTCATTGCATTTTTCACGTACTTGTCGACCATAGAACCCAATTTCAGTTTCTGGGACTGCGGCGAGTACATTTCCTCAGCTGTAAAACTTGAAGTAACGCACGCTCCCGGAGCGGCTTTATTCCAGATCGTGGGTGCCGTGGCAGCCATTTTTGCTTTAGGAAAAGGAGAAAACTATTCTATCGTCATCAATGCGATGTCTGCCTTGTTCAGTGCACTGACGATTTTATTCCTATTCTGGACGATTACACATTTTGTAAGAAGACTTTTAAACAAGGATTTTGATGAAGTAACGAAGCATCAGGAAATTTCTATTCTTTTTGCAGGAGCGGTAGGCGCATTGTGCTTTACCTTCTCAGATACCTTCTGGTTTTCTGCAGTAGAAGGAGAAGTATATTCCATGGCTTCCATGTTTATCGCTTTGCTGGTTTGGCTGATTACGAAATGGGAAAACGAGTACCTGGCGAAAGACAGCGAAAGATGGATCATCCTTATTTTCTTTGTATTAGGACTTTCTGTAGGGGTACACATGATGGGGATGCTTGCAGTACCGGCCGTATGTCTGGTTTATTATGCAAGAAATTACAAATTTACCTGGAAAAACTTTATCTGGGCTAATGCGATCACGCTGGGAATTTTGATTATTGTTTTTAAAATTATTTTCCCGCTGATCATGACGATGTTCGGAAGACTTGAAATATTCTTCGTAAACGGACTTGGACTTCCTTTCCACTCAGGAACAATTGTCGCATTTATTTTAATGACAGTAGCTTGTTTCTTCATCATTAAATATGCAAGAAAGGCTAAGAAAAATATTTATCAGACCGCTGCATTGTCAGTGGTGTATATGATCATCGGTTTCTCATGCTGGATGGTCATTCCTATCAGAGCGAATGCGAACCCTCCGATGAACCTTAACGATCCGGATACGGCTATTGGTATGCTGGATTATTACAACAGAGAGCAGTACGGTGACTGGCCAACCATTTACGGACAGAACTATACCGCTTTCCTTGATGCGAATGGAATTGAGAAAAATGAAGACGGAAGTTTCAAAACTCAGAAAACAGGTGAGATCTACGAAAAAGATGAGAAAACCGGAACGTACAGAAAAACCGGAGACCGTTTCAATTATGTTTTCAGCAAATCTCAGGTAAGCTTAATGCCTAGAATGTTCAATGAAGATAAGGATGTGATGGCGAACTACATTTCAATGTACGGAGCTCCTGATTTTACCTTCAATTATGCTAATGAAGATGTGGCAGACAATCCTCAGGCAAAGCAGATCTTTGATGAACTGAGAGGAAAATATGAAGATAAATCTATCACAGCGGCAGATTATCTGAAAGTGAAGCCTTATAATCTGATCAATGTTCAGAAGCCTTCACTGGCTCAGAATATGGACTATTTCATTACATTCCAGAACGGTTATTATTTCGTAAGATACCTGATGTGGAACTTCGTGGGAAGACAGAACGACCTTGAAGGAAACATGGAAAATACTAAAGGAAACTGGATCTCGGGAATTTCTTTTATAGATAATGCTTTATTAGGAAACCAGGATAAAATGCCTGCAAAATTCCAGAATGAAAGTACCGTGAAATTCTTCTTTTTACCTTTAATTTTAGGGTTGATCGGATTCTTCTTCCAGTTAAACAGGGACTTCGGAAGATTCTATGCACTTCTTTCCTTATTTGTCTTAACCAGTGTCGGAATTGTTTTCTATACAGGAGTAAAACCATTTGAACCAAGAGAAAGAGATTATGCGATGGTAGGCTCGTTCTACGCATTTGCCATTTGGATCGGAATGGGAGCCGGCGCTATTTTATGGTTTATCCAGTCCAAAGTAAAATCTAATGGTGCGAACATTGCACTGGGTGTAGTTTTATTGGGTGTCCCTTTCATGATGGGCTTCCAGAACTATAATGTACATGACAGAAGCAACAGATATACGGCTTATGATTATGCTTATTCCGTATTAAAATCGCTTCCGAAAAACGATATCTTATTTGTTTACGGAGATAATGATACCTATCCGGTATGGGCTATTCAGGAAACGGAAAGATTCAGAGATGATGTAAAAGTGGTGAATTTCACGCTTGCTTCTACACCATGGAACTTAGATCAGATCAAGAGAAAAACATATAATGCGGCAGGAATTCCAAGCCAGTTGACTCACGATGATTACAGAGATGGGGTGAATGACCAGATCTATATGATGAAGAAAGAGGACTGGGAAGGCGTTTTCTCTATGTTAAAAGAACAAGGCGTTCCGGATACCCAATTCGCAGCCTTCAGAAAATATCTTACTCAGGATTCATTAACGCTGAAAGAGGCAGTTAATTTTATCAAGTTCAAGTCTCCTGAAAAAGACGAACTTTTAAAAATGTATTTCGGGGAAGAAAAGTTTGAGAAATACAATATTCTTCCGGTGAACAAATTCATTCTTCCTGTAAATAAGGAAAATGCATTAAAGGCAGGAATCATTAATCAGGCCGATCTTCCGAACGTAGTGAACCAGATCATGATTACTTATAAAGGAAACACACTTTATAAAAACAACCTGATCATGCTGGATATGCTGGCGAATTTTGACTGGAAACGTCCAATCAACTTCTCATCAGGAGGAATTTACGATAACGAAAATATTTTCTATCTGAACGAATACCTTCAGTTTGACGGATTCAGCTACAGATTGGTTCCTATCCATACCGTTCAGAACGTAGACGGAGATATGGGAAGAGTAGATCCTAATTCTTTATATAATGTAGTGAAAAACTTCAGATGGGGTAATTTCAAACATTTAAAGAGCCATTTTGATGAAACCGCTACATCCAATATCATGAGCTATAGAATGTCAGCAAGCAGAGCCGCTTCAGCACTTGCATTAAACGGTCAGAAGGCTAAAGCAGTAGAATTACTTGATCTTGCATCAAAAGAAATTCCTGCTGAAAAATTCAATGATCCGCGTTCACTGAGTGCTATGGTAACAGGATATATCATTGCAGGACAGGAGAAAAAAGGTCTTGAGCTGGCAGAAATCCTTAAAAAAGGAATTTTTGAAGAGTATGATTATTATCTAAGTCTTGCTCCGGCAGATCAGAACTTTGCAAGAAGACAGATGAGAACGAAACCTATGGAATATTCTCTTGTCGTTGCAGCCGTTACAGATGCCTATAAGAAGCTTGGACAGGATGATAAAGCCTACGCGTACCTTGTAAAATCCATAGAGCCGATTGATAAAAAGTTCAATGCTTTCATCAAAGAGCTTCAGGTGATGGGGAAAGAAAAGGCAATGAAAGAGTCTGAAAATGTACAGAAGATCACGCCTTTCTACCAGTATCTGTTCGATGTGATGCAGCCTTTTGATTCTACGTATTCAAAAGAAAAAGAGGAGCAGATCACCACAGCGATTATCAAAGTAACACAATAAAATACTTAACAAAAACGGAACTTCGGTTCCGTTTTTTTGTTATTGGGATTCCTGAATTTTAAGATTATATTTGTCAAACCAAAAATGCGTGATGGCAAAAAATACAATTAACAGGATCCCGATTTATGCCGTAATTTTTACGGTTGTTTTAAAACTTCTTTTTTTACTGACTCATTATATTCAGGAAGATGCATTCATCACCTGGAGAGTAGCCCAGAATTTACTGGACTATGGAGTGATAGGCTTTAATGGCGAAACCAAAATTTCAGCTTCTACCACCCATCTGTATGTTTTTGTTTCCTATCTGTTCAATCTGATCTTCGGCAAAGAATATTTTATTGAACCTCTTTTAATTTTCAATTCTGTCCTTTTTACTATAGGCACTTTATTTCTTGCGAATCTTACCCTTAAAAACCCATGGCATAAAGCTATTTTTATATTTTTAATTGGAATATTACCGCCAGCCGTGAAGATCTCCATCCTCGGAATGGAATACGGAATTCTTTTCTTTCTGGAAATGGTGCTTCTGTATTACGGCTTCAGTAAAGGCAAAAGATGGGCACTTATTTTTCTGCCGGTTCTGATTATGTTTACAAGAATCGATACTGTGATTTTCCTGGGGATTGTATTCCTGGTGGATGTTTTCTGGAACAGAAAGGTGAAATGGAATTACGTTTTCGGTGGAATTCTGGGGCTTTTATTTGCCTTGTCCTTCAACTGGCTGTATTTCGGAGAGCTGGTGAACAATACGATTGTAGCCAAAAAACTATTATATGAGCACCATTTTACTTTTGAGCAAAATCTTAATTATTTCCTGGTAAGTTTTGGTAATTTCTGGGGAATGCTGAAGCTTCCCGGAAACTTCAATCCGGTTACAGTCATTGTATTGATTTTTGAACTGCTTTGCTTTATTTATCTTGTCAGACAAAGAGAAAAGAGAAATTATTTTTTATGGATAATTTTTATTTTCGGCTGGGCAAAACAGATTATTTTTCTTTCTCAAAAAAGCTTATTCGACTGGTATTACTGGGTGCCGCAGCTACTGCTTTTTGTTCCCGTTCTTATTTTTGTCCTGGAGCAGAAGGAGAGGAGAAATCTATGGTTGTCATTATTGGTGGTGTTTTATATCGT
This sequence comes from Chryseobacterium sp. JM1, assembly GCF_000737715.1. GTDB lineage: Bacteria > Bacteroidota > Bacteroidia > Flavobacteriales > Weeksellaceae > Chryseobacterium. Next base: position 620,312 of record NZ_JPRN01000003.1, read on the forward strand.
TCCGATGTTGGCTTTCCAGACGGTACATGCCATTGCAACAGGAAACGGGGAGTGGAATTACCGAAGAGGAATCGGACTGTTTCTGGATGCTTTTGAAAAAGACAAAAAACAGTGGATCCTTTTGGAGCCCGCAGGATATATTCCTTATTTTTCAGGATTAAAAACCATTGATGAAGTAGGATTGGTGGATAAGCAAATCCAGATGGAAGTGAAAAAAGATAAGGCTCATTACTGGATTAATACCGTCAAAAACAGGAAACCCAAATATCTTCTTTCTTATAAAAATTTATTTCAAGGGAGTGATGCTCTGTATTATCAGACACATTACAAACTGATGAAAGAATTCAGGATAAAAGACAACCTGAAAAGCGATAATCCCATTCTGGAAAAAATCTATCATCTTAAACCATCAGGAACAGATTATAATTTGTATATTAAAATTGATTGAAAATTAGAAGTTAGAAGTTAGAAATTAGATGTGAACATTCAATATTCTATTGCCCTATAACCTGCAACCTAAACCCTCTCACCTAATCCCTAAAAAAAATGAAATACTGTGCTTTTCTCCGCGGCGTGAACGTAAAAGGAACCAATATGAAAATGGCTGATGTCTGCCAGGTTTTTAAAGAGGCCGGAATGCTGGACGTAGGTTCGGTATTGGCTTCCGGAAATATTGTGTTCTCTTCTGATAAAAAAGCTGATGATTTAAAGAAAATTCTGGAAAAGGCGATGTCTGATCATTTTTCTTATGAAGCTTTTTTATTCATCAAGTCTCAGGAAGAAACAGAAATATTCTGGAACAGTATTCCTTTTGAAAAAAATGATGATCTGCATATCTACGGATTTGTAGGAAATCCCGGAGTGGAAAGTGTTTTGATGGGAGCGTTTGAAGCTGCTTCCAAAACTGACAATGAAAAGGCTGAGATCGTTAATGACCTATTTTACTGGCAGGTTCCGAAGGGAAATACGCTGGATTCTTCTTTTGGAAAAGTCTTAGGCAAGAAAAGTCTTAAAGACCAGTTCACGAGCAGGAATATCAATACTTTTGAGAAGGTTTTAAAGAAAATGAGTTGATCAAAGTTTGAGTTCAAGTATCAGAGTATTTTTTTAATTGAGATTAATAATCTGTAAGATCTGCGTGAGATTATAATTTTAACCACAGATTTCATTGATGAACACAGATGATTGCGTGCATTTTTATTCTTTTGAATGGATGAATGTTTTTGAAGATTATAGTAGAGATCTGCGAAATCTGTGAAATCTGCGTGAGATTTTATTTTAACCACAGATTTCACTGATGAACACAGATGATTGCGTGCATTTTTATTCTTTTGAATAGATGAATGTTTTTGAAGATTATAGTAGAGATCTGCGAAATCTGCGTGAGATTTTATTTTAACCACGGATTACACAGATGAACACAGATGATTGCGTATATTTTTTTTTTGGATAGATGAATATTTTTGAAGAGTATATTAGCGATCTGCGAAATCTACGAAATCTGCAGGAGATTATATTTTAACCACGGATTGATGGACACGGATGATTGTGCATATTTTTTCTATCTTTCTTTTGATATTTCTATGAATGCTTTTATTTTCTCTAAAACTCTAAAACTCTAAAACTCTAAAACTCTAAAACTCTAAAACTCTAAAACTCTAAAACTCTAAAACTCTAAAACCCTTCCCCAATCAAACCCCTGAAATAATTTCCGATTCTGAAACTTTATAAGTATTTTTACTGAACTTTTTAATGTAAATAAAAATGATCCAGTATTTAGATAATATTCAACACAAAGATTCAAAAAACTTTTTCCTTATTGCCGGTCCGTGCATCATTGAAGGTGAAGACATGGCGTTAAGAATCGCAGAAAAAGTAATTCAGATCACAGATAAATATAATATTCCTTATATTTTCAAAGGGAGCTTCAAGAAGGCTAACAGAAGCCGTGTAGATTCTTTTACATCAATTGGTGAGGAGAAATCGCTTGAGATCCTTAGAAAAGTGGGCGAGACCTTTAATATTCCTACCACAACGGATATCCATGAAAATGAGCATGCGGCACTGGCTGCACAATACGTTGATGTATTACAGATTCCTGCATTTTTAGTACGTCAGACCGATCTTTTGGTGGCTGCGGCTGAAACCGGAAAATGTGTAACGTTGAAGAAAGGGCAGTTCCTTTCTCCGGAATCAATGAAATTTGCGGTTCAGAAAATTACAGATTCCAATAACCAGAAGGTGGCTATCATTGAAAGAGGAAATTCTTTCGGATATACTGATCTGATCGTAGATTACAGAGGTATTCCTACAATGAGAGCATATGCGCCGGTGATTTTGGATGTTACCCATTCATTACAGCAGCCTAACCAGAGTTCTGGGGTGACTGGTGGAAGACCGGACCTTATAGAAACAGTGGCCAAAGCAGGAATTGCGGTAGGAGCCGATGGACTTTTCATCGAAACACATCCAACGCCGGAAACTGCTTTGTCAGACGGAGCCAACATGTTAAGATTAGATTTATTGGAAGATTTGTTACAAAAATTAACAAGAATCAGAGAATCAATTTTGTAATTGTTAAAAAATCCCTATTTTTAGAAATTCTTAAAACATTTCTTTTGAAAAAACTAGTTTTACCGTTGAGCCTTATGGTTCCTATGCTTATTTTCTCTCAAAATAAAAAAAGAGATACAGCAAATAAAGTAACCGATATTGAGGAAGTCGTTTTCCAGAAAAAAGTAGTCGGAAGAACGAACGACATTACCAATGTCAAGATTTCAGCAAAAGATGCTAAAAATGTAGCCTCTATAAGTGGCGGAATAGAAGGAATCCTTAAAACACTACCTTCCGTAAACTCCAACACCGAGCTGTCTTCCCAATATATGGTGCGTGGTGGAAACTATGACGAAAACCTTATCTACATCAATGATATTGAAATCTACAGACCTTTTCTGATCAGAAATTCACAGCAGGAAGGACTGAGTATCATCAATCCGGATATGGTTTCTACAGTCAACTTTTCAGCCGGAGGTTTTGAACCCAAATATGGAGACAAAATGTCTTCAGCTCTGAATATCTATTACCGTGAACCGGAGAAATTTGAACTTTCAGGAGAAGCGAGTTTGATCGGGGGAAGATTAACAGCAGGTCTGGCTTCAAAAAATAAAAAGTTGACCGCTTTGTTTTCAGGAAGATACAGAAATACCAATCTTGTTCTGAATACCCTGAATGAGGATACGGATTTTAACCCAACCTATTGGGATTTCCAGTCATACATCAACTATCATTTCAGCGACAAATTCTCCATGTCATTCATTGGATATTATTCAAAGAATGATTATGATATGATTCCTAAAGCGAAGAGTGTTACTTTTGGTAGTTTACAGCAGCCTATTACCGTAAATATTGGTTATAATGGCAAGGAGCAGGATATGTATAAAAACATGATGGGAACTATTTCAATGAACTATAAGCCTTCTGATCAATGGAAGTTTACATTGGACAGTTTTGCTTATCAGAACAGAGAAAAAGAATATTATTCCATCGCATCAGGATATGAGATCCAGACTTTCGATCCTGTAACTCAATCACCCAATCCGTCTTTTGATGGAGGCGGGCAGATAGAACATGCCAGAAACGATTTGTATGTGAAAACGTACGGAACACAGTTCAGAGCAAAGTTTTCCCCGAATGTCAATACAGATATAGAAGTCGGTGTTAAATACGAAAAAGAAAATCTGAATGATAATACCAACGAATGGAAGTTGGTAGATGCTGCAGGATACAGTATTCCGTTACCTGTTGATGATCCGAGAACCGGAACTTCAGGAGATTTGAAGCTGTTTTATCATATTGCGGGAGTCAATCAGATTGAACCTACGAGGCTTTCCGCATATGCTCAGTATTCTCAGAAATTTTACTGGGGAGCGAGCAAAGTATTTGTGAATGCCGGAGCCAGAGTTTCCAACTGGAGCTTTAACAAAGAAACCATCTTTTCTCCAAGAGTTCAGTTTGCGATCAAACCTGACTGGGATACGGATATGCTATTCAAACTTTCCGGAGGGGTCTATTACCAGGCACCTTTCTACAAGGAGATCAAGGATTTGGACGGAAACTTTAATACGAATATAAAATCTCAGCGTTCTATGCAGGTTATTCTTGCCAACGACTACGAGTTTTATATGTATGACAGACCGTTTAAGCTGACTACAGAAGCTTATTACAAGAAAATGGACGATCTGATTCCTTATTATATGGATAATGTGAGGATCCGCTATTCCGGTAAAAATAATGCATCAGGTTATGCTTACGGAATTGACACCAGATTATTCGGGGAATTTGTTCCCGGAGTAGATTCTTGGCTGTCTGCGAGTTATGCAAGAGTGTATGAAAATATTGATGGGAAAGGAGATATTCCAAGACCTACCGATCAGAGATTCAGATTTGCGATGTTCTATCAGGATTATATGCCGAAATTCCCGTCTATGCGTGTGAACCTTACATTGGTATATGCCATGGGACTTCCGAACGGAGCACCTGTTTTCACAGACCCTTATCAGTACCAGAGAACACTTCCTTCATATAAAAGGGTGGATTTAGGGCTTTCAAAGGTATTCATCGATTCCAAAAACAAGAAAAACCGTTCCGGGTTCTGGGGTAATTTTGATGAACTGACTTTAGGAGTTCAGGTTTTCAATGCATTTAACATCAACAATACAGTGGCTAACCAATGGATCACAGATTACAACACAAGCTCAATGTATGCGGTGCCTGTACGTCTTACGGGGCGTTTCTTCAATGTGAAGCTGGAATTCAAATTATAAAATAGAAGTTAGAAGTAAGATATTAGAAGTTAGTAGGGATTCCTTATAATTTCGAAAACGACTCAAACTGAAAAATAAAGAAAAGCTCCTGAATATTTCAGGAGCTTTTTCGTTGGGGCAGAATTTTATAACAAGTATACACAATTTTATAACAGCAGTTTCGGGGATATTTTTACCTTTGTCTTACCAATGAAAAAGATTCTCGCCATATTTTTCTCTGTTTTCTACTTCGGATTTTCTTCCGGAGCAGCATTCAGCGTACATTTCTGTATGGAGGAATTTGTTTCCGTAAGCCAGAAAACCACAGATATCTGTGGCAAGTGCGGGGTCAAAGAAAAAAAAGGATGTTGTAAGACTGAGGTTAAAGTGGTAAAAGTAGATGATTCTCAGAAATCTGATCTGCTGATGATCGACTTTTTAAGCCAGATCGCTCCAACACTTACACAACAGCATTTTTTCCTTGCCGACAAATCTTTTTCCGCTACAAAATTTACTCAGATAAGAATCAATGGGCCACCCGAATACAAACCGGTTCCCATCTATCTCAATCATTGTCATTTTAGAATTTAAGATCCGTCTGTTGTCTGGTAGTGTTCAGATGATCACTCCTTCGTAGACAACACGGCTCAACGCATCATGCGTTTCAGTTATTCTTTACTAAAATTAATTCTAAAATTTAAAACAATGAAAAAATATATCATTACAGCAGCATTCTCTTTATTCTCAATCGTTTCACTTTCTGCACAGTCTAAAAAAGACGCTCAGGTTTCAAAACTGTATCAGAACTACATCGCTATCAAATCAGCCTTAGCTTCAGATGATGCCGATAAAACCTCAAAAGCTGCTACAGAATTTATTAAAACAGCCTCAACTGTTGATTATAAAATGGTTTCAGAGGGTAATCTAAATATTCTGAGAAAAGACGCCACCGTGATTTCCGATGCCAGAAATATCTCGGCCCAAAGAGAAACCTTTTCCAACCTTTCTGAAAATATGATCGCTTTAACCAAAGAGTTCAAACTATCTGAAAAACCGGTGTATGTACAGCATTGCCCAATGGCTGATTCAAACTGGTTAAGCGACGAAAAACAGATCGCTAATCCTTACTACGGAAAATCCATGCTTACTTGTGGAAGTGTAAAGTCAGAAATAAAATAATTATTGTAATTAATTTTAAAACAATAAGTTGCATAGCTTAAATTGTCATTGACTTTAAGCTGTGCAGCTTTAAAAAGTTCGGAATATTATGAAAAAAATCATCTTGTTTCTGATGCTTTTGTTCTCTGTTTTTACATTCGCACAAACAACGAAAACCTATTATACCTGCCCGATGCATGCCGAGGTCGTATCTTCAAAACCTGGAGACTGCCCGAAATGCCATATGACGCTGGTAAAGAAAACCGTTGTGATGAAACCGGAAGCTGTGGCGCAACCGGAGCAGAAAACAGTACAGAAGCAAAAGGAAAATAAAGCCAAGGTTGAGATTAAGGCTAAGACTAAGACTAAGACTAAGACTAAGGTAGAGGTTAATAGAAACTCAAAAAGTGAAACGAATCCTCAACCTGAGCCTGAATCTAAGCCTCAGTCTCAGACTAAAACAGAACCATCAGTATTTAAAAGAAATTCTGAAAACGGAAAAGTAACATTTGGTGGAAAGACAGTTCGATATGATCTGTATGTAAAAGATACGATTGTGAATTTCACCGGAAAAAACCGAAGAGCGATTGCCATCAACGGAAAACTGCAGGCTCCAACCTTATATTTTACAGAAGGAGATACCGCAGAGATCTATCTTCACAATATGTTGAAAGAAAATACAGGCCTTCACTGGCATGGCGTGATCCTTCCCAACGAGCAGGATGGTGTTCCTTACCTTACCACAAAGCCTATAACACCCGGTGAGACGCATTTATATAAGTTCAGAGTATCTCAAAACGGAACGTATTGGTATCATTCACATGAAGCATTACAGGAACAGATCGGAATGAATGGAATCCTGGTATTCAATAAAAGAGAAGGCGAGCCTAAAGTGTCTTATACAAAAGAAATTCCGGTATTACTTGGAGACTGGAGCGATGAAGATCCGATGCAGATCGCAAGAAGGCTTCACATGGCCAATACAGATTGGTATGCCATTAAAAAGAATGCGGTACAGAGTTATTGGGAAGCCATTAAATCCGGAAATTTCGGGACAAAGGCCCTGAATGAATGGAAAAGAATGGAAGCTATGGATGTGAGTGACGTTTATTATGATAAATTCCTCATCAACGGACTTCCAAGCACTGAGTATTCCAATCTGAAAGCCGGGGATAAAGTAAGGCTAAGAGTCGCCAACGGAGGTTCATCCACTTATTTCTGGCTGAATTATGGAGGCGGAAAAATAAAAGTAATCGGAAATGACGGAAATGACGTGGTTCCGGTGGAAGTAGACCGCCTGATTGTCGGGGTTTCCGAGACCTATGATATTGAAGTGACCATTCCTGAAAACAAAAGCTTTGAATTCCGTTCCACATCGGAAGACAGGGTAGGACACGCTTCACTTTGGCTCGGTTCCGGTGAAAAAGTGGAGGCTCCGAATTTGCCGAGATTATTGCTCTTTGAAGGAATGAAAATGATGAACGGCATGATGGAAATGAGCGGTAATATGAAGCCAATGAATATGACGATGGGTAACCAGATGATGGATATGAACGAAGTGATGTATCCTGAGCTTCCGGAAAGTCAGCGAAAAATGACGATGAAACATATGAATGAAATGATGGGGATTAAGACGAAGGAAGAAGACCATTCAAAGGTAGTTTCGGGACATGAAAATCATTCCGGGATGGATATGAAAGAAGAGAAAACGATCAAAAGACTGTCCTATAATATTTTAAAGTCTCCTGAAAAGACTATTCTTCCGGACGAAAATGTTAGGGAACTGAAATTTACGCTGGAAGGAAATATGAATCAATACCTGTGGACGCTGGATAATAAAACAGTTACAGAAACAGATAAGATTCTGGTGAAAAAAGGGGAGATCCTGAGAATTACGATGTACAATAATTCAATGATGCGCCACCCGATGCACCTTCACGGCCATGATTTCAGACTGATCAATTCAAAAGGAGAATATTCCCCGCTGAAAAATGTAGTTGATATCATGCCGATGGAAACCAACACCATTGAATTTGCCGCCAACCAGGATGGCGACTGGTTTTTCCACTGTCATATTTTATACCATATGATGGCCGGAATGGGAAGAATATTCAGCTATGAAAATTCAAAACCGAATCCACAGTTGCCGAACAGAAAACTTGCCTGGAAAAACTTCCTGAAGGATAATAAAATGATCAGCTCCATGGGAATGCTGGATATCGCAAGCAATAAGGTACATGCGGAAAGTATGACGATGTTCGGACCGAGATGGGCGAATCTGAACCAGTTTCACTCTAACTGGGATTTTGATCATTTTGAAGGAAACGTGAAAGTAGGAAGATTCTTAGGGAAATTCCAGTGGGCACTTCCTTACGCCGGTTTTAGAATTCAGAAAAACCATGAGATTATGGAACGGCAGATGACGGAAGATATGGGAATGAAATTCCGGGGCAAAAAGACCTGGTTCGGGCAGGAGAAGGCTTCAAAGAATCAATATGCCTTCATGGTCGGTGTGCAGTATCTTTTACCGATGCTGGTCACTGCTGATGCCAGTGTGGATCAGAACGGGAAAGTATTGTTGGAATTGAGCAGAGAAGATATTCCGATTTCCAGAAGGATCAGAGGGAACTTTACCCTGAATTCGGATGGAGAATTTTCAACAGGGTTGAGATATATTCTACAGAAATGGGTATCCGTATCCGGAAATTATGATAATGAAATGGGCTGGGGAGCCGGAATTACGTTAACCTACTAAAGAGAGGCTGCCTGATAAAGGCGGCCTTTTTTAGTTTTAAACACAAATAACACGAATCTTTTACACGAAAGGCACAAATACCTTAGCCGCAATAGTGTTATTTGTGAAATCATTAGCACCATTTGTGTTTAAAAACTAAAAACAAAAAGCCGGTTCATTTTAATCATGAACCGGCTTTGTTTATTGAGCCACTGAAATCAATTTCTATTTTATTTTGAAGCTGTCGGTGCGGCTTCTTTTGTTTTTTCAGCGGGTTTGTAGGTTACATTTTTGATATCAACCGTCATTTCTTTCAGACGTTTGGCTACCGCTTCCGGCATGTCTTTCTGATATCTTCCCCCGATGACTTCCGAAAGGAACTTTTCCGTTTCCGCATACATCGCCATATTATTAATCGGTTTTCTGAATCCGTGTCCTTCGTCATCTGCCAGGATATAATTTACTTTTTTCCCTTTATCACGAAGAGCGATCACAATTTGGTCAGCCTCAGCCTGTTTTACTCTTGGATCATTGGCTCCCTGAATAATCAATAAAGGTTTTACAATTTTATCTACGCTAAACAGTGGACTTGCTTCCTTAATCCGCTTCTTACCTTCTTCTGTCCTTGGATCGCCTACCATCCCGTATAAAGAGGCACGTGCAGCTTCCCAATACGCTGGAATAGATTCCATGAGTGTGAAAATATTACTTGGTCCCACGATGTCCACTCCTCCGGCATAAAGATCAGGCGTGAAAGCCAAACCTGCCAGTGTCGCATATCCACCGTAGCTTCCACCCATAATGACTACTTTATTTTTATCAGCAATACCGTTATCGATAAGGTATTTTACGCCCCAGGTAATATCATCCTGCATCAGTTTCCCCCATTGTAAGTCGCCGCCGTTTTGGAAGTTTTTACCGTAACCACCGCTTGGTCTGAAGTTGGGTTGCAGTACAGCATATCCTCTGTTGGCTAAAAACTGAACGGTTGAGTTGTATCCCCAATTATCTCTTGGTCCTTTTGGTCCTCCATGCACCAGAATCACTACCGGCAGGTTTTTCCCTGTTGATCCTGTAGGAATGGTAAGATATCCCGGAATTTCCAAGCCATCGCTGCTTTTATAAGTAACAGGAGTCATAGGAGCCAGATACTTTTCAACTTTTTTTAATTGGGGTCTTGGGGTATATTGAAATACGAGTTCTTTGGTCTTCGCATCGAAAAAGTAAGCTTCAGATGCGTATTTGTCACCCCACACGGAGATTAAAAATTTAGAATAATCTTTTGTAGAGCTTGAAAAATCAACTTCTCTTCCCGGGAATTTACTTTGCAGGAATTTATAGTTAGCTTCCCATGTTTTGTCTTTCCAGTATTTTTCAGTCTTATCTCCGGTATACGAAGTTGAAATCATTTTTCTTGTATTCCTGTCCATAGATAATCCTCCGAAATCCACTTTCCCTTTCGGATCACTTTCTACTTTCGTTGTTTGCATGTTTTTTGGATCCATGAGAAACAATGTGGATTTATCCAGATCACCCTTATCGGTTACTAAGTAGAATTTTGAATTATCTTCATTCCAGCTTGCGATATAAGCACTTTCCGTTACCAGTGTTTCATAGATAGGGGTCAGTTTATCGCCTTCTTTGTACAGAAATTGAGTGGTCCCTTTTTCGTCTGTTTTAGACAGTACTCTCAATTTTTCATCCCAATCAAAATCATATCCTGTGATACGGTCTTTATTTTCGTACATTTTTTTCAGCTCACCGGTAGAAATTTTCAAAGAATACAGATCATGCCATGCTTTATCTCTATTATTCAGTCCGATGATCATCAGATCAGGATCTTTTTTGCTGACCATTTGGATCTGGGCGGTGACTTCCTTAAGCGGTGTCAGATTTCTTGATTCAGGAACGCCTTTGGCCACATTTGCGGTAGGATCTACGGCAAAAATATTCATATTCTCGTCCCCGTTGTTGTCTTTTACATACAATATATACTTCCCATTTTCCGACCAGAAGTATCCGGCCAACGGACGTTTGCTGTCAGTCAAAGGGCGGGCTTTATCAAAAGGTTCGTCCACCTTTTTTACCCAGATATTCATGATCCCTTCATATTGTTTCATAAACGAGATCCATTTTCCATCCGGGCTCAGCTGGCCACCGGAAATTTCAGGATTTCCATAAAACAGTTCTCTGTCCAGCAATGGAACTTCCTGTGCGTGTGTGATCTGCAGTCCAATCATTAAAAGTAATAAATAAAAGATTTTTTTCATTTTCATTTTTTTGTATTTAAATGTATGAAAAAAAAGGGTTCATAATATATTTAGAAAAAGAATAGTTCAATAAGCTAAATTGCTGTAAATTATTAATTTAAGTCATTGTTTTATGTGTTTATTTCAATATAAGCAACAATGTTGCAATAATTTTTTTTAATCAATTATTTTAAAAATAGATCGTTTTATTATCTGTTTAACAGGGTTAGAAGGGTATAATTCTAAAAAATAAAAATAGAGTTATTAAAAAAACGAAGGTTTAACAATTATATTTAGACTTTACATTTCCAGCCGGATGATTTTTTCTGCCAGCTTTTGATGGGTACTTTCGGGAATTAACCGCATAAAAAAATTACGCAATGCATTTCCTTTTTCCCACTGCGAAATCTTTCCGATTTTCCAGCTTGTATCTACGATGTAATCTACTTTTTTCCTTCTGATCTTTTGGAATTCCCCAAAAACCTTGTTGAAATCCCGGCTGTTTTCCAGTAATTTCCCGATGATATAAGCATCTTCAATAGCCTGACAGGCGCCCTGACCCATATTGGGTGTGGTGGCGTGGGCAGCATCTCCGATCAGACACAGATGATCCGAATGCCAGGAAGGAATAGGAGACAGATCAGTAATGTCATTAAGGATCATATTTTCTTTTAATGTGGCATTCAGAATATGTAAAATCAGGGGATGAAATTCGCTGAAATTTTCCGCAAGCGAGAAGTACCGTTTATGTTTTCGTTCATTGACCAAAGCATACCAGTACACTTTTTTCTCAGAAATTTTCACAAAACCAAAACGTTTTCCTTTTCCCCACATTTCAATGGCTTCCTGGTTAAACTGTTCCGGCAAGTCGAATTCTACAAGTCCGCGCCAGCATTTTTGGCCTGCGTTTCTGATGCTTCCGGTTTGCAGAATCTGGTTCCGGATGTTGGATTTAATGCCGTCTGCACCAAAGACAATTTCGCTTTCTGTCTGAATTCCGTTTTCAAAATCTAAAATATAGTTTTCTTTTTTTTCTATTTTGCGTAAAGAATGATTGAGTTGAATCTTTTCATAGCCTATATTCTCAGCGAGGATTTTTTGTAATTCAGCCCTGTGAATCGCGACATTACAGGAACTGTATTTTTTTTCCAGTACAGCTATATTGGTTTTGGTGATCGGTTTTAAAGATTCATCTGTTATAGAAATTCCGTGAACTTTATTGCCGGCATTTTCAATTTTTTCTTTTAAACCTAGTTTGTCAAAGATCTGCATGGCATTGACGGCCATCATGATTCCGGCTCCTACAGGTTTTATTTCCGGGGCAGATTCATAAATGCTAAAGTCAAGCTGTTGCTGCTTCAGAATATTTCCCAGGGTCAGTCCGCCAATTCCGGCTCCTATGATTGAAATGCTGTTCATGAGAATCGGTTTTAATCTTGCTAAAAGGTTAAAATATAATTTTCAGATACTTTTTTAAATCCGTATTTATTGAAAAAATGATGAGCTCCGGTGTTATCAAGACCGCTTTCCAGCATCATAAAACTGATGTTCCAGTTTTTAGACTCTTCCACAGCTTTTTTCAGAAGTGTACTTCCAAGCGATTGCCCTCTCATAGATTGATCTAAAAGCATATCTTCCAGCACCGCATAGTTTTTAAACCCCTTGATCACATTGAAAACCAGCATTCCGATGATTTTCCCGTCCTCATTTTCAGCAACTAGAATACTTAATCGGGAGGTATGATCCGCATCAAAACCAGAATTAAACTGCGCTGTCAGTATGTTTTTAAGGTCAGGGTTCCAATGGTTTGAATCTAAGGCTCTTCCTGAAATAATCTCACCGTGGGAGATATAGGAATCTGTTTTGTGTGCGATGAAAAAATCAACCAGTTCTTCAGTTCGTGTAGTATCGTTAAGCCATTTTGTGGTGTAGTTCATTATTTTATTTCAATTTTTTTCAGTTCGTCAAGAAGTTGATTCTGTTTTTTGATAAAATTTTCCAGGCTATCCGTTTTCATAGGATGCGCATTCTGGTATTTTCCAATCTCAGGAAGAGTTTTTCTGATCTTAAAGGCGGTGTATAGATTATTGATATCATCACCGTTTTTATTCACTTTTGCGATCAGCTCTTTTACTTTGCTTATTTTCTGGTTGTAAGCTTCATCGTTTACTTTGATCTCTTTTTCCAGCTGCTGTTTTAGAAGAGAATCCTTAACAGTACTGGCTTGCAGATAAGCGTCAGCATAGAAAGATTCTGAGGTATGAAGTGTTGTTCCATAAATTTCCAGAACCTTTCCGTTTTCTTCAAACAAATGAGTCAATCTGTCGTCCAGAGCTTTTAGGTTTTTATCATTTTTCATCAGTTCGAAATAAATTTTATCGATCATATTATCCTTTCGGTAGCTTTTTAAAGAACCTGAAACGGATGATTCTGCGTTATCTACGGCATTTTCCACCACCGGAGTATTTCCGGGTTTGTTTTCTTTACAGGAAAGCATGGATAAAGCCAAAGCGGAAGCGAAAAGTATTTTTTTCATAATTTTTTTGATTTAGTGTTCCTTATTAGTTGAAGATAGTCTAAAAAATGTTACAAAAAAAAAACGGAGCCTGAAAACAGACTCCGCATACATTGTTTTTACGCTAAAAATTATTTACCCAGATAAGATTTCAGGATCTTGCTTCTGGTATTATGTTTTAGTCTCTTAATTGCTTTTTCTTTAATCTGACGTACTCTCTCTCTTGTAAGATCGAAAGTTTCACCGATTTCTTCTAAAGTCATCGGGTGTTTCCCGTTCAGTCCGAAGTATAATCTTACCAGATCAGCCTCTCTTGGAGTCAGGGTATTCAATGCTCTTTCGATCTCAATCTGAAGAGATTCAAGCATCAAATCCTTGTCCGGGCTCGGAGATTCTCCTGAACGCAATACATCATAAAGATTAGAATCTTCACCTTCTACTAAAGGTGCATCCATAGACAGGTGTCTTCCGGAGTTTTTCATAGATTCTTTAATATCTTCCTCGCTCATGTCAAGAACTTCAGCCAATTCTTCCGGAGAAGGTGGTCTTTCATTTTCCTGCTCAAGGTGAGCGTATGCCTTATTAATTTTGTTGATGGAGCCGATTTTATTCAACGGAAGCCTTACAATTCTAGATTGCTCAGCTAATGCCTGTAAAATTGACTGACGAATCCACCATACCGCATAAGAGATAAATTTGAAACCTCTAGTTTCATCGTACCTTTTTGCTGCTTTCATCAGTCCTAAGTTACCTTCATTAATCAAATCGGGTAAAGAAAGACCTTGATTTTGGTATTGTTTAGATACGGAAACTACGAAACGAAGGTTGGCTTTGATTAATTTCTCCAGTGCTGCTCTGTCGCCCGCACGTATTCTTTGTGCCAATTCTACTTCTTCGTCCGCAGTGATCAGTTCCACTTTACCAATTTCCTGCAAATACTTGTCTAATGAAGCAGTTTCCCTGTTGGTAACCTGCTTAGTGATTTTTAATTGTCTCATCTATTTTTATCCTCAAAAAAGAGTTACTATATATTATACGTATGAAGTGGTAAAAAGGTTACACCAGTTTTAATTATTTTTTAAATTATAGGTCGGGAAGTTCATTTTAGACAATAGACATCAGATACCAGATGTCAGACGTGGTCATATAAATTTAGATCCTGGGTTTGTAATTTTCAACCTTTACCTCTGCCTCAGCCTGAATCTTAACCTTACCTTACTCCGAATACTCTTTCAAAAGCTGTCTGTAGCTCATCAGGATAGAAGATTTTGAAATAAATCCTATAAAATCATTGTTTTCACTGGTTACAGGAAGATTCCACACGCCGGTATCATCAAAGATCTGGAGAATTTCCAAAGGCTGGTTGTCACGGTAAATAACTGCCGGAGGAGCTTTCATAATCTGAGATACAATTTGAAGGTTGTCAATTTCTTTGTTAAATAGATACGGCCTGATATCATCCAAAGTAAGAATTCCTTTCAGTTTTCCGGCCTCATCCGTTGCTGCGAAAATATTTTTGTTTCCGTTTTTTACCAGTTCAAATAATTCATTAACCGAAGCATTTTCATTGATCGTTTCTGAATATTTATCAATAAAGTCTTCCGTTCTTAAAGCAAAAAGGAGGTTCTTATCATGCTTGTTGGTGAATATTTTCCCCTGATCGGCCAGAGATTTTAACTCCGGAGAAATAGGAGAGAACCATTTGGCAATAAGATAAGAAATGATCGAAACAATCATTAACGGAATAAAAAGATCATATCCGAAACTGGATTCCGCGATAAGGAATATGGCTGTGAGTGGGGCGTACAGTACACCACTCATGGCTCCTGCCATTCCTACCAGCACAAGATTCGTTACCGGAACATCTGTAAAACCGATATGCTGACATACCAATGCAAACAAATATCCGACTGTACCTCCTGCAAAAAGCGATGGTGCAAAATTACCGCCATTCCCTCCGCTGAATATCGTAAAAGACGTTGCAAAAGCTTTTAAAAGGCATACCAGCACCAAAAATATAATAATAGTCCAGTTGCCGATCTCAAAATATCTGAAGAAACTGTTTCTGATAATAGAGTGGGTACTTCCGTTGGTAAATGCTTTTACCGTTTCATATCCTTCCCCGAATAATGGCGGAAAAAGAACACACAATAACGACAGCACCAGACCTCCGAACATCGCCTTACGCATTCTGGAAAGCTTCAGCCCTTTGATAAAATGTTCAACTTTTTGGGAAATGACCACAAAATAACGGGCATATAGTCCGGTTACAATACCCAGAATAAGATAGTAAGGAACATTTTTATAATTAAAGGCTTCTCTTGCATAAAATCTGAAAAGGATATCTTCCTGAAGCAGAACCCTTGACAAAAGACTTCCGCAGACCGCTGCTACCACCAAAGGAATAAAGTCTGTAAAAACTACACCCGTCAGAAGAATTTCAAAAGCAAACATAATTCCTGCAATCGGAGCATTGAATGCTGAAGCAATTCCCGCCGTAGCGCCTGCAGCCAATAAAAGTGTACGTTCTTTGTAACTGAGTCTGTAAGTTTGTGCATAATTGGAACCGATAGCCGCACCGGTAACTGCAATAGGACTTTCCAATCCGGCAGAACCTCCGAGACCAACGGTCACCGCACTCTGAATGACCTGCGAATACATTTTTACAGAAGCCACGATGCTTGAATTTTGGGCAATTTCATACAAAATAGCACCAATTCCTTTTCTGTCCTGACCTTTGAAAATAGTAATCACGATCGCTGTAGTCAGTACAATTCCCAAAAAAGGAAAGACAATATAAAACAGGATCTGATACTCAAAATGAATATGGGTAATAAAATTATGAATGGTATGCACAAGCGTTTTCAGGATCACTCCAGCCAAACCGGCAGTACAGCCCACAAGGATTCCGGAAAGCACCAGAAACTGATTTCTGCTGAGTCTGTTATTCAGCCAATGCAGGATCAGCTCGTAGCTGCGCGCCTTTTCCAGTCCGTACTCCTGAAAGTCTCGTTTAAATTTTAGAAAGCTTAAATACTTTTTTTTATTGTGAATTTTCACCTGGGAACCAATTTTAAAACCGTAATGGTTCTGTAAATTTATGAAATATCTTTATAAAAATTTTGGTTAAAACTGGCAGGAAACGACAATGTCTCTGCTTAATCAACTAATAAACAGGTTATTGCCTGATTTTAATTTTTTCTTCTTAATTTTTAACAAGTTTTGAATCAGTTAAAATCACAAGACATTAAGTTACCGGTTCCAGACTGTCTTTTCTCAGGTTGTTAATGAAATAGGAGGGACTTACTCCGGTTTCCTTTTTAAAGATCACTGCAAAAACCTCCCTTGAAGAAAATCCGCAGGCTTCCGCCAGATAACTGATCTTGTATTCCCTGTAAATTGGGTTTTCATAAAGTTTATTGGTGATATAACCGATCCGGAGACCATTGATGTAATTGTTGTAATTGTTTTCTTTGTACAGTTTAATGATTTCAGAAAGATATCTCGTGTTGGTATTCAAATCATTGGCCAGAGAAGTGAGACTCAGATCTTTCTTGATGAACTTTTGAGATTTTTCAAATTTTTCAAGCTTGGCCAAAATCATTTTCACGGTTTCATCGGTGATATTAATGCTTTTCTCTGAAGAAATTTCCTGCTGTATAGGTTCTTTAGGAGCTTGTTCATGGGCATTTTTCAGGTTTTGAATAACGGCAGCGTATCTGTCATGCAGTTTTTTCTGATTTCTCTTCCATAAAAGCAGTCCACCTACAAACAGAATCACGATACATCCAAGACTGAGCATCAAAATTTTCTGAATATCCCCGGAATGCGTTTTTCCCTGTTCATTCAGTATCTTTTTTACGGGCGTATTGATCGTCTTTTTTTCTTCGTTGACGAGGCTGTCATTAAGCTTGGTGTACAGGTTCATGTATTTTTTTGAAGCATCTTTTTGTCCCAGTTCCACATAGGATTTGAAATAAACCTCATAAATATCTCTTCGGATATAAGGAATCTTTATAGCTTTCTCCAGCTGCTCGGCCTTTTCTGCGTAATAGACGGCCTGACTGTATTTTTTCTGATCATGATATAACCAGGCATATTCGTTCAGGATGGTGACTTCGAGGTTTTTAGAGACGGGATATGTTTTATTCTGAGCGATCTCCAAAGCTTTTCCAAAATAATTTTCGGCATCTTTAATCCGGTTGGAAGCTACGCTGGTCATCCCCAAATTCATATGACACAGGGCGAGGAGATGGTATTTTCTGTCCATAAAATCTTTAGTGTTTCCCATATGAACAGCACTTTCCAAAGCTTTTTTCTGATAATAGATGACCGAATCCAACGGTGCATTTACATGAGCTGCATGCGATCCAATGCCCGTGTAGATTAAAGATTTCAAATAATTCTTTTTATCAGCAGACGTTATTTGTTCAGCAATTGTTAAAGCTTTTCTGAATTCTACGATACTTTCATTATTAAAGCCTAATTCTGTATAGGAATTGGCTCTTAAACGGTAAATATTAGCCAGCTTTGCATCATCTTTTGCTTCCAGGGCCTGTTTTTCTGCTTCTGTGCTTAGGTCGATTACTTTTTTGTGATTTCCGGCATCAAAATACCTGGCCATAAGAATGGTAATGCTTTCCAGCATTCCTTTTTTGTAGTCTGTTTTTTTGGAAATACGGTAGATCTCGTTCGCCAGTTTTATGGATTGAGCTGGATTGTTTTTAGCCAATTCTTCAGCCCGGATGATTTCTATGTCAACTTGTGAATTTGTAGGGAATTCAGAATTAAACTGAGCCTGAAAGAGCCCAAAGACCAAACAGAAGAGAAGTAAAACGGTGGTTTTCATTGTGTGCTTTTTGAAAGAGCAAATTAAGTACAATATTAATAATTTAAACCTAATATAAGTGTAATATATTCAGAATTAATTGTATTGATTAAAATTATTAATGAATTGATTGTAAATTATTTAAATCCAAATTTCAGATTATAAAACTTACTTGTTGGAAACTGCCTGAAAAGTCCACTTATTTCAGAAATATTCCTTCCCGATCCAGAAAATCTTTTTTAAATGGTGAGATTATATCTTTTGAAAAGCTTGCTGAATGATGGTGAGATATTCAGAATTTACTACATGACCTTCTTTTATATCTCCGGATAAACATATAATCTTGTAGCAGAATCTTATATGCTGTACTATATATCATATACAAAATCAGGCTGAAAATTCTAAAACACAATTATGAAAAGCAATAGAACGGTCAGGATTTCTAATCTCCTCAATTAGGGATTTTGTCCTATTGCTTTTCCTTTATCCAGTCTTCATTTTATTCAACTCAAAGAATAAAAACTTAATCCTCAAATATTTAAACACAAATAGTAGAAAAAATATGGATCTGAAAAATCTTAATATTGGATCAATGATCAAAAACAGAGTCGCTGAAAACGGCATAGGAATGAGCCGTATCTGTAAATTTTTAAACACGTCCGAAAATGAAGTCCTCACGATGTACCAGTCTTCATCTCTGGATACGGAATTGCTCCTGCGATGGGCCAAACTGCTGGAATATGACTTTTTCAGGCTTTATTCCCAACATCTGATTCTTTATTCTCCCCAATCTTCCATGGATTATGTCCAAAAAAGGAAATTGCCGGATTCACTTCCTGTTTTCCGGAAAAGCTTATACAACAAGGAAATTATTGAATTTATCCTGAACAAGATCAGAAAAGGAGAGATGACCAAATCGAAAGTGATGACTGAATATAAAATTCCCAAAAGTACACTCTACAAATGGCTGCATAAATACAACCTGATAGAAAAATAAAACACAGCATACGATGAAAAATATCCCCGATTACAAAAGAATTTATACAGATCTCGTCAACGAAAAGTATCCTGAAAAAAAGGAGGATTTTAAAATCATACTTTCCAAAAAGAATTTCTCCGTACTCGATGTTATCCAATGTAACAGTATTCTTGAGGACAGAGAAGATAAGAGCACATTTAATTTTAATCAGAAGCATCGTTCTTTTGATCAGCAGTCGATTCTGGAAATACTGGATTATCAGAAGAAGCACAACTGGAACAATTCTCAGCTGGCTCAACATTTTAAACTCAGCAGAAATACCATTGCAAAATGGAAGAAAAAATTTATATAAATTCCTTTAAAATAGTAGATTATAGCTTTTAATTAATGTGATTTTTTCTGAATATATAACACCTGATATTTCCGGTTCTCAAATAATTTATCAAATTTTGTATTCATGATATAATTTTAATTTTCAATTTTAAAAATAATTTCAAAAAGATTACTTTACTTTGCATTTTGGAATTCAACAGGTAATCAATCCTTTAAAAACCAGTAAATTCCATACAATAAGGACAAATAAAAAAACACAACACAATGAAAAAAAACCTGCTATCCCTGGCTCTGGTGATTTCGTGCTTTATGAGTGCACAGATAGGAATCAATACCAGTCATCCGCTGGGCCATGTGCATATAGACGGTGCAAAAGATAATGCAGCTTCGGCAACTCCCGAACAGATCAGCAACGACCTTATCATTACCAGCACAGGCTTTATAGGAGCTGGTGTTTCCAATCCCACTGTAAAACTCGATATGAGATCTGCAGGCCTGCAGAATGCTGTAGGACTGGGCTCCACAACAATGACAGCCAATGCTGCTGGCGCAGGAGCCGTAAGATATGAACCGACTCAGGCTAAAATTCAGGTATCGGATGGAAATGTCTGGGAAACAACATTGATCCTCCCTACCAAAGCGGTAGTCGTGGCAAGAATGACAAATCCGTTCTCAGTAGCCTACAATTCGGATGTGAATATTACCGGATGGGACGAAGTGAGAGATCTGTCCAACAGTTTTGATCCTTCCACAGGGATTTTCACTGCCCCACGAGCCGGAGTATATACATTTCTGATGACGTATAATTTTGTTTCCGGTTCGGTGGCTAATTCTTCTGAAGTTACCAGCCAGTTTTACAGCCCCTCTACAAGTACTATTCTGGCCCGTTCTTACAAGACATTTGCCCGCGCCAATGAAGATGCTCAGGTCGGGGGTTCTGCAGCGATCACGGTGAGCTTAAATGCCAATCAAACGGTACGTCCGCAACTTAACCAGAATATTACAGGATCTGGTACGAGAGCTTTAAGGGTGAATGCAGACTGGTCCAATCCGGATGCAGGTTTCAACAATCTGACTATTATCGAACATTAAAAAACACAAAAATAAAAATGAAGACTTTCTATAAAGGACTGATCTTTTTCCTTCCCTTCTTTATGCAGGCGCAAACCGGGGTATTCACGAAAGATCCTATGCAGATCTTTCACGTAGATGCAGCGAAAGACAACACCAGTGTACCACCTGCCGCACCACAGATATTAAATGATGTCGTAGTCACTTCTGACGGAAAATTGGGAGTAGGACTGTTAAACCCAATAACAAAAGTAGATGTCCGTTCTGCTGATCAGAAAGGAATTATCGGATTGGGGACAAGTACACAGATCGCTGCAGCTGCCGGTGGCGGGGCAATAAGATACAATACAGGAAATATTATTCAGTATTCCGATGGTGTTGCATGGCATAACCTTCCTATGACCTTACCTCCAAAAGCATTGGTGCTGGCCAATAAAAGCAGCACTCTTAGTTTGACCAATAATGCGACCACACAGGTTGATGGATGGTCTGTACTTACCGATGCTCAGTCTAATTTTACAGCGAGCTCAGGAACTTTTACAGCACCGAGAAATGGATTTTACATCGTTTCTTTTAACATTACACTGGCAGATGCGAATATTGCACAGAACTCCAGAATAGAAACCATCATTGAAAGCAATACAGCCACGAATAATATCCAGACCTATAGAAGTGTCAATTCATATCCGGCCTGGGATGTTTCTACGGTGAATAATATTGTAGGAGGCAACTGTACCGCTATTTTCAATCTGTCTGCGGGGAATACGATTCAGTTTAAAGTGTTCCACAATTTCGGAGGGAACAGAAGTATAAACACAGCCAACAGCGGTACCAATAACAGTATCAGCATTTACGAACTATAAACAAAGGATGATGAAATTAAATAAAAAAATGATGCTGTTCATAGGTCTTGGAGTTTTTTCCAGCACCGCATCAGCACAGATAGGTATCGGTATTAATAATCCCGGTTCAACCAATGCCGTTGAGATCAATGCAACTGAAAAAGTAGTGATTGACAAAACCGGAAAAATAGGTGTAGGCGTAGCTGTTCCCAAAACGGCTATTGACCTTAGAAACGGAATTAATGGTTCTATGGCGATAGGAATGACCAACCAAACCGCTGCTGAAGCCGGTGCGGGTGCTGTACGTTACAACCCGAATCCTGCCATCGGGGTTCAGGGATATATCGAATATTCGGACGGAATAGTCTGGGTTCCTATTTTACCTTATGGAAAGCCGAGAATTGTAGTGATGGCAGAAAAAACAAACAATAATTCCACGGTTTTTGAAACCGGTCTCTGGCCGATGGGAGATTATACAGATGGAATTCCCGGAAGATCTTCTGCTTATCTTACGTCATGGACCGAAAAACTGGATTCCGATTCCGGGCAGCCAAGAACGAATTTTAATCCTTCTACAGGAGAATTTATTGCTCCGAGAGCAGGGGTTTATTTTGTGACTTTTACTTTTGCGCTTGCACCAAGCCAGGTGAATACCAGTTTCGGACAAAACCAAACTGAAGCGATCTGGGAAGTAAGAAATCCTTCCAACGCAGTGATACAGAGAATTAAAACCAACAACGGTTACCCACAGGACACAGGAAATGCTCCCAATGCGGTGATCGTAGGATCGGCAAGTACGGCAAGTCTATATCTGAATGCAGGTGATAAACTAAGACCTTTTGTATGGATCAATGTGTCTTGGGATCCCGACAAACGTCCTCTCCTGAATACAGGTGGGTACAATGTTTTGACGATTGTTGAGCAGTAATTATCAAAATTTCATTGAATTTTAATCCTTCAATTTATTGATTCAATAAATAGGTTTAAATTACTATAAAACAGTAATTTAAACCTATTCGTTTAAAAGGTGGTTCTTATCCGTTTTTGTTTTTACGGACGAGCCCTGCACGATGTTTGCATCCTGTTTATGACCAACACTTAAATACAGTCATATGAAAACAGATGTTTTAACAGAAAAGCACAGATTAGGAATAGGCGGAGTTGCCATAGGAACAGCCTTCGAAAATATAAGTGATGAAGCATCACATCAGATTCTGCAGGCCGCATGGGAATTAGGTATCCGTTATTACGATACTTCTCCATGGTACGGTCTTACAAAAAGTGAAAGAAGATTCGGAGATTTTCTGAAAGATCACAACAGGGATGATTTTGTATTTTCAACCAAAGTAGGACGACTGTTCCACGAGGTTCCGGAGTCTGAAGTTCCGCCTACTATGTGGAAAAAGCCTTTGAATTATGATTTTAAACATGATTATACCGCAGATGCCATCAAAAGATCCATTGCAGACAGTTTACAGAGAACAGGACTGAATCATATAGATATTGTGTACATTCATGATCTGTCTGAAGATCAGGTGGGAGACCGTTATCCTTATTTTCTGAAACAGGCAAGAGAAGGAGCTTTCAGAGTGCTTTCCGAGCTGCGTGATCAGGGCATTATCAAAGCTTGGGGAATGGGAGTGAATAAAATCGAACCCATCTTAGACTGCATTGAATCTGCGGATCCTGATATCTGTCTTTCTGCTACCCAATATTCAATACTGGAACATGAAGATGCGGTTGACAGACTTCTTCCGGCTGTAAAAAAAGCAGGTGTCAAACTGGTTTCCGGAGCAGGGTATAACTCAGGGTATGTCACGGGAAGAGAAAGATACAACTACAAAGATGTAATTCCGAAAGGGATGGCTGAAAAACGGGTCAGAATAGCAGATATTGCTGAAAAATACAACACAGATATTGTTCATGCCGCCCTGCATTTTGTATTGGCTTCTGATGAATTTGCTTCCATAATACCCGGAGCAAGTACAACAGAACAGGTCAAAGATAATGTGAATGCTCTCCATGCCAATATTCCGGCTGACTTCTGGAATGAGCTGAAATCTGAAGGATTGATCTACGAAAAAGCTCAGGTTCCCAACCGTTAGCGTTAGATTATTTTTTATACATTTAATGATCTGTTAAACTAATGCTTATGATCCCGAAAATGTCTTTCAAGGTCTTACTGATCATTTCTGTAATGGTGCTTCTTCATTCCTGCAGCGATAAAAAGGCTGAAAACCTTCAATCCATTCTCGTTAAGAAAGAATCCCAGACATCCGGAATGCTGATCGGTGAAAAAGGATTTGAATCTGCGAAACTGGACTATCTGATCGCTCATGATTACACAAAAGCCCTGTATATCATTGATAAAGAGGAAGCTGAATTCAATAACATCATTAAAGACATTGAAAAAGTGGATACTGACGGTATTAAGAAAGGAAAAGAAGTGCAGCAGGCAGCGATCAGCTATTATAGTGTGCTGAAAGAACTTTTTATGTTTTCAAGAAAAGAAATTGAACAGGAAAAACTGATGCGCTACAGCAAGGATGAAAAAGTAATCCGTGCTTCACAGGACAGGATGCTTGAACTAGGTCGCGAAAAACAACAACTCTATCAGAAAGTGTTCAAAGCAGATGAAAAACTTTTTACCCTAAAGAGGCAATTTGAAGCTGAGAATAAATTGAAATAGTTTAATCAGGCTGGAAGAGGGAAGAAGGAGGATGGAAGTTTATCCATGTCAGGGTTGAAATCCTTGACATCGATTTTTTTACGAAACTCACACTACTTTCGCTTTACGCACAATTCTGGCCAGCAGACCTGGAAAGAATCTCTTCAGATAAGTTCCCATCACTTCCTGACCGCCAATAGCCGCCTGGTTTTTCTTTTTTTCTATTGCAGCAAGCATCTTTCCGGCAAAAACATCAGGTGGCATACCTTTTCCTGTAGCATCGTCCATTGTGCCCTGCAAAGAGCCATCACCAGTGACTGCATTAATGGAAATATTGGTCTGTATAAACCCCGGACAGATCAAAGTCACCAGAATTTTTTTGGTATATAATTCTGCACGCAACGCATCAAAAAAACCGTGAAGGGCATGTTTTGCAGCGGCATAACTGCTTCTCATCGGAGCTCCGAAAACTCCCATCAGGCTTGTTACCACAGCAATCTGACCACCATTATCCCTAATCATATAAGGAAGAACGGCTTTGGTAAGTGCTACAGTTCCTAAAAAATCAACATCCATCAGCCGTTTGTCTACTTCAATATCCGTTTCCATAGCGAGAGACCGTTGTGAAAGCCCAGCATTGTTGATCAGAATATCGATCTTTCCAAATGTCTCTATAGCTTCGGTTGCTATATCCGGCATCTTTTTATAGTCTTCCAGATCCAATGGCAGTATCGCAAAACGGGAAGCATCCAATCCTGCTTTTTTCGCAACGACATACAGTTGTTCTTTATTTCTTGAGGAAAGAATCAATTTCGCACTGCTTTTGGCAGCCAGTTCATTCACTAAAGCTTCTCCAATTCCTGATGAAGCGCCTGTAATCCAAACGACTTTATGATCAAAATATCTGCTCATTGTATGGGTATTTAAAATCTTGGTTCTTGGCTCTTGTTTCTTAAATCTATCATTCACTTGCAAAGCAAAATTCACCACTCACAAGATAAAGTAGTAATAATGTCAATAGTGAATAGTCAATTGTCAATTTTTGTAGATTCACGATTGACTTGCGGAGCAAAATTCACCATTGACATTTAACAATCCGATTTCTCTAAAGCCCGGCAATATATTTCCCGGCTGTCATTCCCGAGAAGATACATCCTCCCAGAAATGTTCCTTCCAGTGCTCGGTAGCCATGCATTCCGCCACCTCCGAAGCCTGTGGCTTCTCCTGCTGCATACAGACCTTCAATGATACTGTCGTCTTCTCTTAAAACCTGTCCGTTGAGATTGGTCTTAATTCCTCCCAGGGTTTTCCGGGTAAGAATATTAAGACGGACAGCGATCAGAGGACCGTTTTCACGGGCTAATATTTTATGCGGAGCGGCTACACGGCCTAATTTATCCCCTAAATAATTTCGTGTATTCCTGATGTAATTAACCTGCGTATCTTTTGAGTACTTGTTGTCCAGTTCACGGTCTCTGGCTTCAATCTGTTCTTTAATTTTATCATACTTTAAAAGATGCTCCCCGGACAGTTGGTTCATTCTTTCTACCAAATCTTTAAGGTCATTGGAAACAATAAAATCTTTTCCGTGTTCCTTAAAAGCCTCTACAGGTCCCGGTGCTTTTTTTCCAAAGATCCTTTTTAGAAACAAGCCATAATCTTTATTCGTAATATCCGGATTCTGTTCTGATCCGGAAAGGGCAAATTCTTTCTTAATGATCTTCTGCGTCAGAATAAACCAGGAATAGGAAAATCCTGTATCCTGTATATGTTTCAGTGTTCCCAACGTATCAAATCCGGGCAGGAAAGGAGCGGGGAGACGGTTTCCTTTAGCATCAAACCACAACGAAGACGGACCGGGTAATATTCTAATGCCATGTTTGGGCCATATCGGATTCCAGTTCTGTATGCCTTCTGTATAATGCCACATTCGGTCGGGATTGATAATGTGCGCTCCGGAATTTTCTGTAATCCCAATCATTTTACCATCCACATAAGCAGGAACACCACAAACCATATTTTCAGGGGCTCTTCCTAATCTTTCCGGCCAGTTTTTCCTTACGAGCTCATGATTGGCGCCTATTCCTCCGGATGCCACAATAACGTGAGGAGCATGGTATTCAAATGAAGCAATCACGTTTCTGTTGGTTGCAACGCCTCTTGCTTTGTTATCATTTTCAAGAATATCACCTTTAAGCCCTTTAATTTTACTGTTTTCTATAATCAATTCAGTCACTCTATGCCTGAATTTCATCTGTAGAAGACCTTTTTCTTTAGCCTCGTAAGCTTTGTCTACAAAAGGTTTTATAACGCCTGTTCCTGTCCCCCAACTGACATGAAAGCGGGGCACGGAATTCCCATGGCCGGTTGCTGAGCCGTCACCACGTTCTGCCCAACCTACCATAAACATCAGTTTGATTCCCAGTTTAGAAATATAATCGTACTTCTCATTAGCTGCAAATTTCAAATAAGATTCTGCCCATTTTCGAGGCCAGTAATCTTCTTCACGGTCAAAACCAGCTGTACCTTTCCAGTCCTGAAGGGCAAGTTCATAGGAATCTTTAATTCCCATTCTGCGCTGTTGGGGTGAATTGATCAGAAACAGTCCTCCAAATGACCAGAATGCCTGCCCACCAATGTTCTGTTCCGTTTCCTGATCCAGAAGAAGTACTTTTTTGCCAACATTGGTGATTTCCATAGCAGCTGTAAGTCCTGCTAATCCGGTTCCTACAATAATGACGTCAGGCTGGAAATTTTCTTCCATGGTATTGATTGGGTTTTGTTTGTACTTTGATGATATATCCTACAATAAATATATAAAATTTTTACGCTCAGATGGATTAAAACAGATCAAACTTCCCTATGCTTATCATAGAGCTGATGGCTAATTTCATATCTTTGTTAAAAACAGAAGAATGAAATATTTGTTTATCATGGCTTGTATGGTCTGTTCCATGTTCAGCCAGTTTTCCGCACAGCAGACACAGGATCCGTGGAATGAAAGTCAACTGATGGATCCGGCACTTTTAGCCGCAAGAATCACAGAAAACAAAGTAAAAGACATTGTGATCATTTCTGTAGGTCCAGAAGCTATTATCAAAGGCTCAGTAGATATTGGTCCGACACATGAGCCTGAAAATCTTGAAAAATTAAGAAATTACCTTAAAAATATCCCTAAAGGAAAAGAAGTCGTGATTTACTGCGGATGCTGTCCTTTTGTGAAATGCCCGAATATTCGTCCTGCATTTAAACTGCTGCAGGAAATGGGATTCAAAAATGCCAAACTTTTGAACCTTCCAAAAAACATCAAAGTGGATTGGCTGGATAAAGATTATCCTACAAATGATTAATATGAGAGCTTTTCTTACTTTATTTTCTGTGCTCATTCTTACAGGATATACCGCTGCACAGCAATCTAAAATCGAGGTTGGAGAACAGGCTCCTGAAATTACCTTATCAAAACGGGACGACAGCTCATTTTCTCTTTCATCATTAAAGGGAAAAGTGGTCCTGATCGATTTCTGGGCTACCTGGTGCGCTCCGTGTGTTGGTGAGCAGCCAGAACTTAAGACTTTATACAATACTTTCTCGGATCAGGTTAAAGGGCAGCAATTTGAAATACTGGGTGTTTCTTTAGATAAAAATAAAGAGAGCTGGCAAAAAGCGATTGACCGTTTTGGCATCAACTGGATTCAGGTGAGTGATCTGAAATTCTGGAAAAGCCCGGTGGCTAAAACCTATCATATTGAGGAACTTCCTTTTAATGTGATTATTGATGGAGAAGGGAAGATTATGGCTAAAAATCTTCATGGGAAGGAGTTGGAAGAGTTTATTGGAAAATATTTTAATCAGAAAAAATAAAAAGTATAATCAACTTGAATATAAAATTCCATAATTACTCTTTAATTGAATATGTTCTTTTGCCTTGAAGCAAAATGAACCAAAAGTTCAAGACTGGAAACTTTCGCTAAAAATGAAATCTATTCTCTAAAAACTCTAAAACTCGTGCGGCAACAATCTATGTTAAGAATCTATTTTTGTCCCGCACTCAGACATAAGAGTTTTTTTAACGTTCATAGAATTCATTTTCTTAACGCTACAGTTTCCTAGGTCGCCTTTATTAGTAATACCCTGATATCTTGTAAAATTTATATCATCACAGAGCGGTCGTTGTACCGCTCTTTTTTATTGAGAGATTTTTTATGGGTTCATGAAAATATTCAGGCAATATTGGTTTATATTTATGGTTCAATAGTTACAAAATGGATAGTCCAATATTTAAGCAGATTCTGAATGATTTTGAACTGAACCGCAGTTTAGAAAAGCCTGTTTATCTTCAGCTTGCCGATCATATTCTTTCTTTGATAAAGACAGGAAAAATTCAATCCGGGCAGAAGTTACCCAGTTCGAGACAGCTGGCTGATATTTTGAATATTAATAGAATTACCGTTTCTAAAGCTTATGAAGAATTACAGACTCAGGGCTGGCTGGAAAGCTTTGTAGGAAAGGGAACATTTATCTCCTCCTATCTTCCTGAATACAAACCTGAAACCCTTCAGGGCTCTCATCAGCTTATTTCCCAAAAACAGGCAGGGTTTAAGATTGATCAAAAGGATTATCTTGTGACTTTTTCTCCGGTCAAAGCAAAACTTCATCTGGACGATGGATTTCCCGATCCTACGCTTGCTCCGCTTCATGAATTATACCGGGCTTACAGAAATCAGCTGACCAGAAGCGGACTTTATGACAAATTCGGAAACTACAGCTATCCGGATGGTTCCGTATACTACAGAGAAGCCATTTCAAAATATCTGAATGAAACACGAGGACTAAAAACGACGTTAAACAATATTCTTTCTGTACGGGGTACATTAATGGGCCTAAACACCGTCTGCAGTGGATTAATAGAACCAGGAGACGTTATTGTTTCCGGCTATCCCGGATGGGGAAGGGCAGAAGCGAATTTTGCCCATGCCAAAGCGAAACACATCATGATTCCTGTGGACGAACATGGTCTTGTAGTAGATGAATTGAAAAAAATCTGCAAAAAACAACAAGTGAGAATGGTCTATGTAACCCCACATCATCATTTTCCGACTACGGTTCCACTCCGGATCGACAGAAGGCTTGAGCTGCTGAGACTGGCTAAAGAATATCAGTTCATCATATTTGAAGATGATTACGATTTTGATTTTCATTACAGTCATCGTCCATTGCTGCCATTAGCCAGTGCAGATGAAAACGGAATGGTGATTTACTGCGGTTCATTCAGTAAAACCCTTTCTCCTGCTTTCCGGATGGGTTATCTGGTCGCTTCTGAAAATGTAATTGAATATCTTTCTAAAATACGCCTTCTGCTGGACCGTCAGGGAGATCATATTCTGGATAATGCGATGGGAGAGATTCTGAATGACGGAACAATACAGCGATACCTACGAAAAACTTTAGTGGTCTACGAAGAAAGAAGAAATTTTTTCTGCCAGCAATTGAACGATGTGCTGAAAGATGTTGTTGAATTTACAGTACCCGCCGGAGGAATGTCTGTCTGGACAAAGTTTGACAGGTCCGTTGATCTTGAAAAATTAGCTAAAAAAGCTCTGGCAAAAGGATTGTATGTTTCGGACGGAAAAGCTCACCGGTATCCTCAGTTTGATGAAAATGCCTTAAGATTAGGATTTGCATCACCGTCTCTTGAGGAACTGGAAAAGAGTGTGGCTATTTTGAAGAAAGTACTATAAAATCAAATTGGATCTCAGTCTTAAAGTTTGGTAAGTGATATAAATACAATCAAACCTTATAGGTTTTAAAAACCTATAAGGTTTAGTTATCCAAAATATAAAAAGTTTTTTGTTACCACAAAACAGTGTTTGTATTGATTTACTCTCGCTGATTTAGCTGATGGAACAGATTCTCATTTCATACTTTTTAAATAGTAAGATCAGTGAAGAATGTAAGGTTAGTTAAGAAAAATTACATGATTTTTAAGCTGTATGTCTTCAAGCGAAGCTGAAACTTCATATTCTTAAAAGCTTAACAGAATGTTAATGGTTTAAAGTTTTTATCCATTCCCTTATCAATAGGATAATAGATTTCTTTGCGTAAAAAAAATATCTATTCACAGAGTTTTGTATTTGATCTTAAATTGGTCTATCTGTTTTATTCATAATGGACTGTTTGTGCTATCCATTTCAGGTTTAATTTTGTACAAGTTAAACCCCATAAAATTTATATGATGAATTTTAATATTCAACCCATTTTAGAAAATGAAAAAGTACGTCTTCTGCCATTAGAGAAAGATGATTTCGAAGTTCTGTATGCATTGGCTTCCGATCCCAAAATATGGGAACAGCATCCTCAGAAAAACCGCTGGAAAAAAGAAGAATTCGACAAGTTCTTTGAAGGGGCTATGGTAAGCAAAGGTGCTTTTAAAATAATAGATAATGAGACCGGTAAAATGATCGGAAGTACCCGTTTTTACGATTATAATGAAAAGGAAGACATTATATTCATCGGTTATACTTTTTTCACAAGAGAGTATTGGGGGACAGGAATTAATCCTTCGGTGAAATCGCTGATGATGAATTATATTTTACAATTTGTTTCCAAAGTAGGATTTCATGTAGGTGCCCATAATGTACGCTCTCAAATCGCGGTAGGCCGTATTGGTGGGGAGAAAACAGCAGAGCAGGAAATAGCCTATTTTGGAGAAAGTCCCCAGATCAATTTCATTTATGAAATTACCAAAAGCAAGTGGGAGTCTATGAATTTATAAAATGTAAAATTCCAGATGTTCCGGTGAAAAGCTATTTCCTGCTGTTTACTGTTATTTTTAAGGATTACAATAATAGATTAAAGTGGTTTTTTACCCGAAATAATATTGTAAAGAACTACAATAATGGCAATAACCAACAGAACGTGAACTAAATATCCGGTACTGATTCCCGGTACAATACCTAACATTCCAAGAAGCCAAACGACAATACAAATGACAGCGACTAACCATAATAAATTTCTCATGATTTTAAATTTTTAATGTTATTTGCTTGATTTAATACACATTCTGTGCCTTTATAGACTAAAATATTAAAATGTGGTACCTATAATATTTTATTTATTAAAATTAGACAGATGTTTTCCCTTTTTTAATAAATCATTAAAATATTAATGAACAGCATCTTACAGGTAACTAATTAAAAACTGAAAGGGGCAGAAGTGAATATCTGCCCCTTTTTTCAAATTATTTCTGTTGATCCAACGAATAGCAGTTTTCTTCCTGTCTGCTAATCAAAATATAGAAGAATAAAGCATAAATCATCTGTATCCCCATCGCTTCCCAGTTTTCAATGGTACTGCTTCCGAAAAGAAGAGCAATGATGAGTCCTGCTCCTGCAAAATTGATGATCCTGGTCTTAAAGCCGAGAATAAGCATTGCCCCGATCACAAATTCAAGGAAGGGAAGCGTTATGCTAAACAGGTGTACAAACGGCTGTGGAAGCCAACTTTTTTCAAAACTTTTTGTCATTCCATCTGCGAAAACAGAAAGTTTGGGGATTCTGGCCAGGCCGTGACCCAGAAGGTTTACTCCCATAGATACGCGGAGTAGAAAATAGGCTGTATTTTTATTCATAATGGTTAAAATTTATCGGGATGGAAGCTGGATGATGGGAGAGGGAAGTCTATGGAGGTGGGAAAATCTAATGATGATCTTCTTGTATTGATTTTGTAATTTTTTAGCGTTATATTCAAATGATCTCATCAAAAACCCATAAGCTCATCATCGTCTGCCAGTAACCTCCATCTTCCATCTTCGTGCTCCCAAACCTTTAGTTATTATATTTCTCTTCACTGTTGTCCACCGGAGTTTCCGGATCATTCACCACCATTTTTGCGATATCGTCTTTGCGCATAAAAACAACGCCCTGTTTTTCTTTGGTATATTTGATGAATTCTTCCATTGCATGCACCATTGCCGGCGTTCCACCAATCCTGTCGTGAAAACTGATGCTCATCATTCTTCTTTTTGAACTGCCTTCTTCATAAAGACGGTCAAATTCAAATTTCAACTGGTTCAGAAACTGATCCGGACTCCAGTGTTTTCCTTCTATATTGACTATATCATTATTTCGGAGCGTGTAAGGCATTACCACAAAGTTTTTTCCGCTTACTTTAGTGATAAAAGGCTCATCACGGCTCAGATCGTCGATGTGATAAAGAAAGCCAAGTTCCTGCAGTACTTTTAAAGTATTAGGACTTCTTCTCAGCCAGTTGCAGTTATATCCAACCGCTTTCTGTCCCGTAATTTTTTCAACCACATCCACACCATCTTTAACGAAACGCAGTTCATCAGCATAATTTTTATTCCACTGGTTGTCCCAGGCAATTCCGTGACCTGCGATCTCATGTCCTCCGACAGCAATAGCTTTTGCCACATCAGGATATTTTTCGGCAGCAGTTCCTACAACGTGGGAAGTGACTTTGATATCATATTTTTTCCAGAGATCCAGCATGCGGTAAATTCCTTCATTGGCTCCGTAGCGGTACCAGCTTTCTGCCGGCAGATCGGGCTGCCCTTTGGGAAGAGGAGTTCCACTGAACGGACTTTCTGCCCCTTCCGGCTGTCCACCCGTTTCAAACTGCATAGAAACTGAAATGACCAGCTGTGCGCCATTTGGCCAGTGTTTTTTAGCATTAGTTTCAGATTTAACAGATGGTTCTGCCTGATTTTTTTTATTTTGATCAAAGCAGGACATCAGGAATACTGCGGAAGCGATCAGTAAAGCAGATTGTTTTAAATATTTCATTTTGAATGGTTTTGTTCTGCAAAATTGTTCAATAAATGAGTGATTTCTATTGTAATAATTTATGCTAAATTTGTAAAAATCCATGTTTTATGAAGCGTATTCTTAATTTCAGTTCCTTCAACGTATTCAGTATTGAGAAAGAGGTTTGGGACATTGAATACCATAACCATAATTTCTACGAACTGATCGTGATTGAAAGCGGAAAAGGGACACACCATCTGAACGGCGTTACATTTGCCTATAAAAAAGGGGATGTTTTTCTGCTTCGGCCCAGTGATGCCCACGAATTTTCTATAAAAAGTAAAACCAGATTCATTTATATCAAATTTACAGAACAGCATATCTGGGAAAGTCTGCAGACCGATAAAAAAAGAGAATTGGGTAAGGTTGTTCAAATGCTCATGGAGGACCGTTCTTTCGTCTATGAATCAGCGATAAAAAATAAGGCAGACAGGGAGCATCTTCTGCAGCTTGCCCGAATACTTCTGCATGAATTCACGGATAAAAACCTCTACAATAAAGAAACGTGTGCAGATCTCTTTTCAGCGATGATGACCATTCTCATCAGAAATACGATGAACAGTGGCGGTTTGGAACAGATAAAACAGGGTTTGAATCAGACGGATAGAATTCTGTATTATATCAATGTGAATGCAATGAATCAGGAGAAAATGAAACTGGAACATCTGGCAAAAGAATTTATGCTTTCCCCCAATTATATCAGTATCTACATCAAAAAGCAGACTGGATTTTCCGTACAGCAACATGTCATGCAGCATAAAATAAAAGCGGCTGAAAAGCTTTTGAAACAGAGTAATTACAACATCAACGAAATTGCAGATCAGCTTGGATTCAATGATGCCAGTCATTTTAATAAAATTTTTAAAAGCTATAAAAAAAGATCTCCTTCATCATTCCGGAAAAATGAAAAACCGGTCTGACCATTGATAAGTCTTTTAAAATAATGTATCTTAACGTAATGAAAACAAGTGCCGGTATTTTGCTTTTTAAAAGAGATCAGACTCATTTGTATTACTTTCTGGTGCATCCCGGAGGTCCTTTTTGGAAACATAAGGATGAAGGCGCGTGGTCTATCCCCAAAGGCGAAATCTCGCCCGATGAAGATCCACTCGAACGTGCACTTATTGAATTTAAAGAAGAAACGGGTCAATCTGTGGAAGGGGAGTTCACTCCATTACAGCCTGTTAAGCAGAAAGGAGGAAAAACGGTGTATGCCTGGGCTTTGGAAAAAGATATTGAAACCTCCGGGCTTTGCAGCAATACCGTAGAAATAGAATGGCCTCCAAGGTCATCTACAATGATCGAAATCCCGGAAGTAGATCAGTGGGAATGGTTCATGTCGGAAGAGGCGCAAAAGAAGATTAATCTTGCACAGGCAGCATTTATTACAGAACTGGAAAAAATATTGAAGGAAAGGGAATAGGTCTTTATTTTTTGATTCCGATAGTCTTTAAAGCCTTAGCCGTCAAAAATATAGCATCGAAAACAGTAAGTGATTCTACATCATAAAATGCAGGCGACATCAGATCACTTTTATTGAAAGACAGTTCAATGCTCTGGTCATAAGAAGCTTCGATCCTTACCACAGAATAGCCATTATAGGCTACAATAAATCCATCGAACAAACAGTTTTGTTCTGCTTTCTGGTATTGGATATTCTCTTCAAATCCATTTATTTCACTTCTTTTCCCGTCATTATGAGCAAGAGATTTCCAGGCGGAATAATTTTTCGGTTCTTTCAGTGCGTTTCCCTGTGCATCTACAGGAACAAACATTCCAAGAGTTAGGGGTTTTCTCAGAAATTGGGCATAGTTTTTCATCAGGCTCAAGGTCTGAAGATCGGCGTATCCTTCGTTGGAGTAATACTCGATAACAAAATCCGTCATCGGAATCAGCTTATGGGAAGCTTCGGTGGGCATATTGAGTGTTTTCTTTTGTGAAAATAAAATTAACATTTTTATTGGGTTCAAACAAGACTAAAGGTCAGATTAAAGCAGTGTTTCAACCGAATAGGGCTAATTTGTTTTGATTATTAATTGCAACAAAGTTGCATTATTTGGTTTTTATCTCTACTTTTGCCATAGAATTACAATAAGAAATTTAAATCCCTTTATTTTATGAAATCGAAAATTCTTGATGCAGTTGGAATTTCTGCGGCAGTTCTGTGTCTTATTCATTGTATTGCTTTCCCTTTGTTAATGATCATTCCTTTGGGAATATCACACAATCCTTATATCGATCTGGCTTTCCTTGTGATTGGCGCTGTAGTGGTTTACAGAGTGACAAAACACATGACCAGCCGGTGGCTGAAACTATTGTTCTGGGCTTCCATTGTTCTGATTTCTGTTTCCGTTTTGGCGGATTTTATTTTTGAAGTTCATATTCCTTTGATTTATGCAGGGGCAGCAGGACTGATTGCAGGACATATTATCAATTTTAAAAACCATAAACACTGATGGTAATGTTATGAAGTTTGAAGCTGGAAGAGGGAAGTTTTAGAAACGTAAAAAATTCATGTTAAGGTTCAAAACCCTGATAGGGTTCTAATTGACGGAAACTATTCAAAATTATCAACCAAAAGTAACTTCCATCCTCCTTCTTCCAGCTTCCAGCCTCTTAATTTAAAATTCACAATTAATTAATGCAACAATATGTCAATAAATAAAATTACTCCCTAACTTACTCTACGAAATTGTATGATCATGGACAGACGTAAATTTTTAAAAGGTTCAGCATTACTGTCAGGCCTTCTTACTATAAACCCGGTTGATTTCTTTGCCAATAATTTGAAAGATATTCCGGATCCTAAGAAAAAAGCAAAGAATATTATTTTTATGGTGAGTGACGGGATGAGTTCCGGAACTTTAGCTATGGCCAACTTGTATTCTCAGAATATCTTGGGTAAAAACGGCAACTGGATGAATCTGTACCTGGATAATAAAGTTTCACGGGCCCTGATGGATACAGCTTCAGCCAGTTCTATCGTTACGGATTCGGCAGCGGCAAGTTCTTCCTTTGGAGGTGGATTCCGGGTAAAAAATGGTGTATTGAATGTAGGAGCTAATGGTGAAAAATATGTTCCTATCTGGCAAAAATTCAAAAAAGCAGGGAAGAAGACAGGCTGTGTAACTACGGTAACTATTACCCATGCAACCCCGGCAGGGTTTTGTGTAAATTCCGACAGCAGAAATGCAGAAAGTGAAATTGCGGAAATGTATGCTGAGATAGGTTTTGACGTCATGATGGGCGGTGGTGATGAATTTTTTAATCCCTTAAAAAGAGAAGATAAAAAAGATGTGTATGCTCTGTACAAACAGAAAGGATATCAGGTTCTTAAAAATAAAACCGATCTGAAAAGTACAGAAAAAGGGAAGAAAATCTTAGGGATTTTCAATTCCGGAGCTTTACCCTATTCCATCGACAGAACCCATATTTCGGAGCTTCAGAGTACGCCCACTCTGGCTGAAATGGCGCAGACAGCCATCGATCAGATGAAAGATCATAAGGAAGGTTTCGTCTTACAGATCGAGGGTGGAAAAGTTGACTGGGCAGCCCATGCCAATGATATCGCTGCTTTGATCCATGATCAGCTTGCTTTTGACGAAGCGGTAAAAACAGCTATAGATTTTGCAGAGAAAGATGGAAATACCCTGGTCATCATTACTACAGACCATGGCAATGCGAATCCGGGAACCATTTACGGAGCTGATGCAACGAAGAATTTTAACAGCATTTCGAATTATAAATACACTAATGAATATATTCTGAATGCGATTCATCCGGATTTTAATCTTCAGAAAATGAAGGACTGGATCTACGAAACCAATACCATAAGTCTTGCTGATGATGATGCCAAACATTTGCTAAGTTTCTATTCAGGACTCGAGAAGCAGGAAGCCGGAATTTACAATTATAAGAAATTGCCATTCAAAGCGTATTCCGATATTCAGAAGAAGCATAACTCTGTCGGTTGGATCAGTATGGATCATTCGGGAGATTATGTTGAAGTGGCAGTGTATGGTCCGGGAAGAGAGCTTCTGCCGGCTTTTATCAAAAATACAGATTTACATTATCTGATGTTGAAAGCAGCGCAGATCTAGACATATTTATTTATTCAATTCAATTACTCTTGAAGTTAAGATCTGGGTTTGCTGACATATTTATTTCCTTTGACATAAAATCGCCATGGCAGCAATGCATCTTCCTGAGCATAGGCAACTCCGATGCGTGGTCCTTCGATAATGTCTTCAGAAGTATATCTGATCCCGTGATCTTCAACCCAAATTTCGTTTTCAGTCAGATCTTTTTTGTTAAAAGAACGGTCAATACCCAAAGCCTTAGCCGCGGAACCGGGACCGGAGGAGATAGCAGCCTTCTCTGCGGGCATATTTCTTCTAAGCTCCATGATTTCCTGACCAACTAATGGTTCTACAGCACGTACCAGAACAGCATGAGGCTCACCATCCACTGAAGTTACTACATTAAATAAATGATGGATTCCGTAGCATAAATAAACATAGGAAACACCGCCCTGACTGTATAATGTTTCAGTGCGCTCCGTCCGGCGGCCTCCATAGGCATGGGAAGCTTTATCAACTACCCCGAAATAGGCTTCGGTTTCAACAATAATACCTGCCGTAATATCGCCGTTTATTTCTGTGAAAAGTACTTTTCCCAAAAGATCTTTGGCCAGAAAAAGAACATCCTGATTCAGGTAATAGGAAAGGGGCAGCTTTGAATTCATCATTTTAAAATTAAACAAAAATAAACATCTTATAGGTGCTGTCAAAGTGTTTAATGGTTCTAATATATCTCAAACGTCCTTACCGGCTTTTATTCCGAATTCAGTTTAAAATATATATTCCTTATGGATGAAAATTAATTAAAAAATTCATTAATTTCAAATCTGAATGATGTACTTTAGATACCTTATTGATATTTAAAATTATGGGCAATTATCATTTTTCAGACACCCCGGAACCGGACAACAGTCCGTTTGGAGACAGGCTTGCCAATCTTGTTGCAGATCAATTACAGACAGGGGCAGTTCTGGCCTACGGTCACAGGGATTATTGTGGAATGGGCCTGAAAGTAAATGAAGATCAGAAGTTTATATACGGAGAAGTATATGACGGTGATTTTGATCCTCCACGGATTTTTGAAACACGGGATTTATTTGTCGCCTGGCTTTCCGCTCAGCCTAATGCCTCAATGTCACGATTGAATGATGATGTGTTTTTTCAGGGAAATCAAGTGATTACCAAAAAACGCCTGCTCGATTTTATCAGCTGATTAAAATAATACAACAATCTAAACTTCTGTCATGGGAACATCCACTATTTCAACAAGAATAAGCGATATAAAAAGATTGAACAATAAGATTTCTTTTTTAAAAACAATCTCTGTTGTATTATTAACCATTCCATTTATAATTTCCTGTACGCCGGATGTTACAAAAAAGGCTGAACAAAAAACAGAGCCTCTTTGCTGGAAAGATATCAGAATCGGCGAACTTCCCCCGCAAGGAGCCTATGATGGCATCGACAGTCTGGTGAAAAAATGGGACTTATGTTATGAACGGATTGAGACTGGATGTGAAGTCACCGACAGTATTACCCGGTTACAGAGACAATACGATCGTTCCAATGCGATGTATTTTAAAAGCCTGGAGAAAAAAATGGGTGAAAACTGGAAACAGCAGTTTGATCATGAAGTTCAGATTGCAGACAGCATTAACTGGATTAAAATTAACAGGGAAATAGACCGTTTAAACCGGTAATATTGGAGTTTTAGCTAAAATTAAATGCTTGAGGATGGAAGAAGAAAGATATTATTAGTTAGTCATTCATTTCACTATCATAAATTTGAATTGACAGCTAAACCAATTAATTACATAAAAAGATTAAAATTATTCTTTCCGACCTTGATAACTTCCCTCTTCAAGCCCCAAGCTTCCTTTCTTCTTTATTATTTCGCTTTAGTATTAATAGCGGTATCTGCTATTTTACTTAACAACTGGTCACATTTCTTTTCTTCAGTCAATGTAGCCAGCAGATTTTTTAGACAGTCTTTTTCGTTAAGAACTTTAGCATAAGCAGCTAATGATCCGTAGGTTGCAATTTCATAATGCTCCACCTTTTGAGCAGCAGCAATGATACCTGCATCCCTTACCGCTCCCGGTTCAGTTTCTTCCATAATGCCTTTTCCTTCATCCAATAGTCCCTGCATGGCATCGCATTTTTTAGCCTGAGCCTTTTTTCCTAAGGCAGTAAAACATTCTTCCAGTCTTTTTACATGAACCTTAGTTTCATTATAATGTTTTTCAATAGCTGTTTTCAGTTTTTTGTCCGTGGCATTTTTATGCATTTTAGGAAGAGCCTTTACGAGAGCTTTTTCTGCCCAGTAAATATCTTTCAATGAATCCTCAAACAAATCTTTCAACTGTTTGGCAGCATCTTTTTTAGCCGGAGTTTTACCTGTTTTTTTCGCCACAGTTTTCGGCGTTGTCTTTTTTGCTGTTGTTTTGGTTGCCATAATAATTATAATTTAGTGATTAATACTTAGTGTGTACAATTATAAGACCAGCTTATTGTTCCGGGTATTCATGTGGTATCCTGGAAATAATGATCTTAGAAAAGAAAAGCGAAAACCGCATTTTCATTTACGACATAAATATCGGTTAGTGACTTTCCTCTTCCTTATTGAAGCTGACAACCTCGTACTCATCATTTGAGCAGTATTTTTTGCAGCTGCTGTCATTAAAATCATCAGGCTTTTTAGAAAAGTCTTCAATATACTTTGAACTTTCTTCTGTATCGGCAGGGACGATAATGATGTGATAGCTTTTCAGTACAGATTCATCTGCTTTTTTCAAAGCTTCTTTTTTATGGGCTAAGGCTTCGCTGTATTTCATAAGTTGAATTTTAATTTTCAAAAATAAGTCTGCCGTCAAATGGTTCGCTCCATTTTATAAAGATCCGGTCATTCAGTCTGGTAATATTGGCCTGTACGGTTTCAAATTCTCCATTTTCTTTTTTCCTTTCAATGGTTAAATTCGATCCCTCACCAATTTCGTCTTTACCGTATTCCAGCTGATATTGATTTTCATTATTCAATACGAATTCTGCTTTTGTGAAATTTTTACTTAACATGGGACAATGGTTTTATTTTTATGCTTATGAATAAATTATGCCAATGCCAATGTGATGTTTCATTAAGTAAAAAATAAAGTTCTTATTTAAAAATACCTTACTGAACCTCAGTAGGATGGAATAATTATTGCCATCTGAAAATAAGTTACACCGTTATTTAATCACCTTAGAATATGAAAATAGCAACCTATAACGTCAATGGAATCAATGCCCGGCTGCCCGTACTTTTGCGGTGGCTGGAAGAGGCCCAACCGGATATCGTTTGTCTTCAGGAATTAAAGGCACCCCAGGAGCGTTTTCCTCTTCAGGAAATCAATGCTGTAGGATACCAGGCTCTATGGAAGGGACAGAAAAGCTGGAATGGAGTAGCCATCCTGACCAAAGACCTCGAAATTACTGAAGTTCAGGATACGCTGCCCGGAGATCCTGAAGATCTGCAAAGCCGTTATATTGAGGTCATTATTGATCAAATGGTGATATGCTGCCTGTATCTTCCCAATGGAAATCCTTATCCGGGTCCCAAATTCGACTATAAACTAGATTGGATCAAGCGTTTAAAAAAGCGAACGAATGAACTGATCAAAATGGAACTTCCCGCCATACTCATCGGTGATTTCAATATTATACCGGAAGCTGTAGATGTGTACAAACCGGAACGCTGGGAAAATGATGCTTTATACAGAACAGAAGTAAGAAAAGCTTACAGAGAGCTGAAAAATAAAGGCTGGCTGGATTCTATCCGTACGCTGTATCCCGATGAAACAATTTATACTTTCTGGGACTACCTGTACAAAGCTTACGAACGGAATGCAGGGATAAGACTAGATCATATTCTGCTGAGTCCTTATCTGCATTCAGGTTTGAAGTCGGGTGGTGTGGACAGTCATGTCCGAGGATGGACGAAAAGCAGTGATCATGCACCAGTCTGGATTCAATTGGAAAAATAAAGTGATTTCATAATAATTTAATCACGACACTTCATGAACGAGCCTGAATGTAAGATTGATTCTTGGCTTCATAGGCTGGGTCGACTTTGCAATGCGGTGTTCCCAATTTTGCTGAAGATCTCCTTTCATAATCAGCAGAGAGCCGTGCTGAAGCGGTAAGCTGTACTTATTCCGGTGATCATCTGCTTTCCGGAAATCAAAATTTCGGACCTGTCCCAAGCTTACGGAAGCAATGACGGGACGTTTCCCCAGTTCACTGTCCTTATCACGATGCCAGGCAACCGAATCATTTCCGTCACGGTATAAATTCAGCAATACGGAATTGAACTTATGTCCTGATGTTTTTTCTATCTTCCGTTTTAAAGAAAGGAGCTCAGGCAGCCAGGGGTTAACGGTGAAATCATTACCACTCATTTTGTAGGTTCTGTTTTCCTCTCCGTACCAAGCTGTCAGTCGGGGTGTAAGAACCGTTTTATCATACATTTTCTGTGTTCTCTGCTTCCAGGGAGCACTGCGGATCAGAAGCTCCTCAAGCTGAGAAGCCTCATCGTCCGGCAAAAAATGGTCTGTATATTCCAGCAGCTCTTCCGGAAACCTGAAGAATTCTTCTGAATCAAATAAACTTAACTGATCCATGGTGCGCTGTGCATTAGAGTTATGAAGACTTTCGACGTCCTGAAACTTTACGGTCCAGATCTTTGATATCCTGTTTCAGTTCGCGGAACATCTCTTTAAAATTATAACTTTCATAATCCCCCGGTTCAAAGTCTTCCGGGAAAATTCCTGAAGCATACTGCCAGATTTCTACAATCTCATTAAACGGAATATCATAGGGCTCATAGAATGAATTATCTGCACTTACACAAACGGAATTTCCTTTTGTTTCTTTAAAACGTTTGTAGGTAATTCCATCATTTAACGTAATAAATACATAGGTTTTCCCAGGTTTCAGCTCACTGATTCCTTCTACATATTTTCCTACGATATACGAACCGTTTCTGAATGGCGGCATAGAGTCTCCATCTGCCGGAAAAGCCCTATATTTGCCGTTCGTAAGGAAGGGAAGAGCAATTCTCTGCAGACTTTCGATATAGCCGATGTCGCTGTACCCTTCAAGGTATCCCATGGATGCTTTTTGTGGAATGATTTCAATGGTATCATTGCCAAGATCATCTACCGCTACAGGCAGAACAATTCTGTTGTCCGGAAGTTTCAGCATTTCTTCCATCGGGTATTTGTGGATGTCTACAGATACCAGCAGATCGATGCTGACGTGAAAATATTTGGACATTTTGACAAGCAGCTCAATAGGCGGTTCAGATATTCCATTTTCATATTTGGAATAACGGACACGGGAAATCTCCAGTTCAGTGGCTACAGCCTGTTGGGAAAGGCTTCTTTGGCCTCTCAAAAAACGAATATTATTTGAAAAAATTGACATTGATACAAAATATATCAACAAAAGTACAAATTTTGATTCAAAATAAGCATTCATTCTGAATAAATAAGTCACACCAATCCACGATTAATGCAGGAAATTAAATAATTTCAAGTTTCAATTTTTATATTCCAATTAATTTTTTGAAGAGAAATTGATTAGCTTACTCTATATTGGCCTAGGAAGCTGTAGCGTTAAAAAAATTAAAATTTGATCCGTTAAAAAATTTCCACTGTCTGAGTGCGGAACATAGATTGAACCGAAGGGGTAACATTGAATCCGCACGAGTTTGGAAATTTTAGGAACAAGTTTTAATTTTTAGTGCAAGATTCCAGCCTTGAACTTTTGGTTCATTTTGTTTCAAGACAAAAGAACAAACTTATAAATATTATCATTCCGTAATTTCTATCCAGTTTCCTTCAGGATCTTCTATAATACTTTCATAATATCCGTCTCCTGTAATTCGGGTTTCACCGGCAATAGAACAGCCGTCCCGTCTGAGTTTTTCAGTTAACAAATCAACTGCTTCCTTACTTCCTACAGAAAGGGCAATATGAGCATATCCCATCATCTGGCCTCTTGTGTTTTTATTTTCAGCAATATCAGGCCGTTTCATCAGTTCGAGTCTGGGAGAAAAAGGGTCTTCAAAGGTCAGGAAGTAAGATTCATATTTCTTAACTGGATTAACATATTTATCATTGCTGCTCATCCCGAAGGCATTCATGTAAAATGTTCTCATCAGCTCTAAATCCTTGCACCAGATCGCAAAATGTTCGATTTTAATTTTCATTTAAAATAGTATTTCGAATTAATATTTTGCAAATTTATGCAAAATTGCATAAATTTGCAAAATGAATATAACAAATGTGATTGACAGAAAGATTGTCAAAGCGAAAAGAGCTACCCAATTTATATTCCTGGTTTGTGGTTTGGGAATAGCGAGTTGGGCGCCCATGGTTCCATTGGCCAAAGACAGGTTAGGATTAAACGAGGCAGATTTAGGGTTACTTTTACTGCTGTTAGGATGCGGAGCTTTAGTAACGATGCCTTTATCAGGAATACTGATCAGTAAGTTGGGAACCAGAAAAGTGA
Organism: Chryseobacterium sp. JM1; assembly: GCF_000737715.1. Lineage (GTDB taxonomy): Bacteria > Bacteroidota > Bacteroidia > Flavobacteriales > Weeksellaceae > Chryseobacterium. Next base: position 663,941 of record NZ_JPRN01000003.1, read on the forward strand.
TTTTAGGGAGTGTATTATCAGCGGCTTTATTACTGCCTTGTCTACTGATTATCTCAGACGTTTATATCATGGGAGCCGCGCTTTTTGCTTTCGGATGCAGTATTGGAAGTATAGATGTAGCAATGAATGCTCACGGAGTTCAGGTGCAGAACAGCTATGGAAAACCCATCATGTCATCACTGCACGGATTATTCAGTGTGGGAGGCCTGTTTGGTTCTCTAGGACTGGGATTTTTAATCAAAATGGGACTTAATCCTGTTCATGCAGCCATTACGATCTCTGCTCTCTTGGTATTGCTATTGGTTCTTCAATATAGAAACCTTTTTAATTATCCGACGGAAAAGGAAATCACTCTGAAGTTTTCCCATGTTGATGAAGCTAAAGCTGTTTCCAGCCGTTTTCAATGGTTCAATTCCAGTGTATTGCTTTTAGGACTGATGTGTTTTATTGTTTTCCTTTCAGAAGGAGCCATGTTGGACTGGAGTGCTATATTTTTACGGGATAACAAGAATGTTCAGCCTGAATTTTCAGGAATCGGATATGCTGCTTTCTCTGTAGCCATGGCGGTAATGAGGCTTACAGGAGATGCGATTGTAAGCAAGTTCAGCAGCAAAACGGTGGTTATTGCAGGGAGTATCATCGCTTCATTGGGTATCTTTATTTTAACATTAAGTCCCTGGATCGGGCTGTCTCTTGCCGGATTTATTCTGCTTGGTGTTGGGGCAGCCAATATAGTTCCTGTTTTCTTCACAGAAGGAGGGAAAATCAGGGGATTGTCTCCAGCCGTTACCATTCCGGTGATTACTACGATGGGTTATGCAGGCCAGCTGGCAGGTCCGGCACTGCTGGGTTTTATTGCCCATCATTTTTCTTTGACAATCGCTTTTGAAGCCATAGCTTTGCTGTTTATTGCGGTTGCTTTAATTTATAAATTCAGGAAATCATAAACGATCATGTTAAAAGAAGAGCGTTTCGAAATCATACTTAGCCAGTTAAAAGAAAAGAATAAGGTAAAATTTGAAGATTTGGCCTCACTGCTTCAGGTATCCGAAGATACGGTCAGGAGAGATATTGATCTTCTGCACCGGAACGGATTGCTCTCAAAGGCAAGGGGAGGAGCGATATCAAGAGAAAAAGATCCGCTTTCTTTTCACGACAGGCAGTCATTTCTTACCAAAGAAAAAGATATTATTGCTTTAAAAGCACAACAATTCCTTAAAGATGGAATGACCATTTTTATGGATGGAGGAACCACTGTTTGTGCCGTTGCTAATTATATGCCTTTGGACATACAGCTCAGAATTATCACCAATAATTATTCACTGCCTTCTATCATAAGTAAGTTCAAAAATATAGAACTGGTCATGCTGGGTGGAATATACGATCACGAGCTGGCTGTAACCACAGGCGCAACAACCTGTAATGATGCCACTCAATATATTGCGGATCTCTTTATCATGGGAACCTGCGCTGTTGATTCAAATTTTGGCGTTTCTGCGACTTCGATTCCTGATGGGGAAACCAAAAAAGCAATGGCCAGCTCATCAAAAAAAATCATTGCATTAGCCAATCAGAATAAGCTCCGACGTACGGAAACTTTCAAAATCTGTGCGATTGACGCGATTGACTGTCTGATCACAGATCTCGACTCAACGGATCCTGAACTTGAATCTTTCAGAAATACAAATATTCAGATTATATAAAATTTCGCATTTGAAACGCCTCTTAAAACGATTGTTTTTAGAGGTGTTTTTTTTGTTAAAACGTATTGGAATAGAAAGGTTTTGATTTATAATTCCTTGCGACTTTGCGTGAAAAACAGTGAATGATACAAACTGTCATTATCTGAACCTTAAGTTCATAAAACAATTCTTCTCTGCCGGTTTCGAAAAGAATGATATTTAACATATTTCCGATATTATAAGTGTTATTTAATGCATAGCTAATATTAAAATGATAAATTTAGATAATTAAAGTTCCGGATTAAGACGCTCATTTCAATAGGAATGAAGTGTTTTGGGAATTTTAATCCATTCTTAACGAAAGAATTTTTATCAAAATAAAATGACACATAAACCGTTACACAATTTCCATATTCCGGTGATGGGTCTGGCGTATACCATAGACAGCCCGATCCGTGTAGCCCAATATGGAATTTCTTCCGTTATTTCCATTATCGATGATGAGATCCTGGAAAAAATGAAAGGCTTTTATACCAAGAAATTCAATCTGGATTATTTAGGAATTTCAACAAAAACAGAAGATTACAGGGCAAAAAGAATTACGGCTTACCTGGATATGGTAGATGATATCGTGAATGAAAAATTTGAATCTTTCAAACAGGAAATCACTAAAAACAAGGAAGCGCTAAAAAACTTTATGGCCATATTGCCCAATACTTCGGATCTGAAAAGCGGGCTTCAGAATTTGGTCAGCCAAAAAGACAATTTAGGCTCAAACATCAAAAATTTCATTGAAACCAATTTAAAGCCGGGAAGTATCGATGTCAACATCATGACGAAAGTGGATAAAGACAACTATAAAAAAGATGAGCAGCTTCCGGTGATGTTCAATGATGCGCATGCTTCGCTTCGTGGTTTTGCTCAAAGTAAATTATCTTCTTCCATGGTACTTTCTGCAGGGATGAATCCCCGTTTGTACAGCTATATTGAAGAGTTTGATGATTTCTTCCCAGATCAGAATGGGGTTCTGAAAAAGAAAATTATTCTTAAGGTAAGCGATTTCCGTTCAGCGATGATTCAGGGGAATTTCCTTGCTAAGAAAGGACTGTGGATCTCAGAATACAGGATAGAATCCGGACTGAACTGCGGAGGCCATGCTTTTGCTACGGAAGGGATGTTACTTGGACCTATCATGGAAGAATTCAAGCAGAAGAAAAATGATCTGATTCAATCTGCGCATTCATTAATGATTGCTGCACTGGAACAAAAAGGGAAACATGGTGTTTCTGAGCCTTTGGAAATGAAAATTACCGTTCAGGGCGGGGTAGGAACTTCTGAAGAACATGAGTTTCTGCTTGACAATTATCAGGTAGACAGTGTAGGATGGGGATCTCCGTTTTTATTGGTTCCTGAAGCGACTTCTGTAGATACCGAAACCAGGAATCTGCTTTTAAAATCGGGAGAAAAAGATTTTTATCTAAGTAATATCTCACCTTTGGGCGTTCCTTTCAATACAGTAAGAGGAACCTCCAATGAGTTACTGAAAGAACAAAAGGAAGCCGCCGGAAAATACGGAAGCTCGTGTCCGAAAAAACTGCTGGCACTCAGCAAAGAATTTTCACCACAGGGAACGTGTACTGCTTCTAAAAAGTATCAGGACATTAAATTAAAAGAACTTCAGGAGAATCTTGAAATCACGGCTGAAGAATTTAACAAAAGAAAAATAGAAATCACGGATAAAGCCTGTCTGTGTGTAGGTTTGGTGAATGCCGCCTATATGGAACAGGACCTGGAAATAAAAGGAGAGAAACAAGGTGTTGTGATATGTCCGGGACCCAATCTTGCCTTTTTTGACAAGGAAGTTTCGCTTTCTGAAATGGTACAGCATATTTATGGAAACGCCAATATCCTTCCTGATAACCAGCGTCCGAATATGTTCATCAATGAACTGAAAATGTATGTGGATTATCTTAAAAAAGAAATTGCCAGTTCTTCAGCACAGATCACCCATTCCCAAACAAAAAAATGGAATGCTTTCAAGAAAAATGTACTGGAAGGCATTGAATATTACCATAACCTGTTTAATACATCAACCTTCTTTAAAAGCGGGTTGAAAACCATAGACCTGCAACTGCAGGAATACAAACTGATGCTGACAGCCATTGAGGTTCCTCAGGTTGAAAAGTAACAGTATTTTTTTTAATTGATAGATCAAACAGCTTTCATCGTGGAAGCTGTTTTTTTAATTTGATTTTGACAATTTAAAACCTTTTTGATAATGATAAAAAAGCAGGAATAATCGGCTTTCCCATTTATAATAACTATAGGCGGTATGCTTATTTTGAATCTGGAATCCTCTCCTATATTCCTTACCTTAGATCCTTCTTAAATTTTTAATTAGAATTCATTTTTATGGAAAAAAGGAATATAAAAAATACCGATCTGTCTGTAGCACCTGTTAATTTTGGCGGGAATGTTTTTGGATGGACGCTTGATGAGAAACAGTCTTTTGATATATTGGATCAGTTCACAGAGGCCGGGTTCAACTTTATAGACACCGCAGATACTTATTCATGGTGGGTGAACGGAAGAGGAGGACAGTCTGAAGAAATCATCGGAAAATGGATGAAAAGCCGTGGGAACCGTCAAAATATCATATTAGCCACAAAAGTAGGATCTGAAACAAAAGAGCACGGTTTTGATATCAGCAAAAAACATATCCTGAAATCGGTAGATGAGTCGTTACAGAGACTTCAGACTGATCATATTGACCTTTATTATACGCATTTTGATGATCATACCACTCCGGTAGAGGAAACACTTTCTGCTTATGATGAGATCATTAAAGCCGGAAAAGTACGGTATATCGCGGCTTCCAATCTTTCTCCCGAACGTCTGAAAGCATCCTTTGAAGCGGCAGAAAAGTATAATCTTCCCAGATATGTGGCATTACAGCCTCATTATAATTTAATGGAAAGAGAAGGTTTTGAAAAAAACTACGCTCCATTGGTAGAAGAATTTGATCTGAGCGTATTTCCCTATTGGTCACTAGCTGCAGGTTTTCTTACCGGAAAATACCGTACAGAAGCTGATTTAGGTAAAAGCCAGAGAGGTGAGGGCGTAAGAAAATACCTGAATGATAAAGGACTTGACGTGTTAAAAGCTTTGGATCAGGTGAGTGAAAAGCATCAGACGACACAGGGAACAACTGCTTTGGCGTGGCTTTTGGCTAATCCTCTGATCACAGCACCGATTGTAAGTGCAACCAGTGCGTCTCAGCTGGATACTTTATTTAAGGCTCCGAAACTGATTCTGGATCAGGAAGATATAGAACTGCTTAATCAGGCCAGTAAGTAATTTTTTCTCAGAAACTTTATTTTAACTCAATAAAAAGATCCGTTCGGTACATACTGAGCGGGTCTTTTATTAGTAAAGCTAAAAGGGTTGATGATCATGATCTACTTCCAAGTATCCAGATAAACATTCTGATAAACGTAAACATCTGGAAAATCTGAGAGATCTGCGGGAAATTATTTTTAAACCATTAAGATCAATGAAGGGAGTAAGTTTAGTTAAGAAAAATCAAATGATTTTTTAAGCCATACTTTTCTATCCTAACTTTATAAAAAATCCTAACTTAAAAACTGTTGAGAATAACCAGCCACAACGTGGCGATTTAACCCAAGATAGGATGCAGTCCTATCAGAATCTCAAGTATAGATACGAATAAAAAAAGCGGCCTGAAAAGGCCGCTTTTGTATTTTAAGCTTTTAAATATCAATGATTAAAATAATTCATTCAATACTTTTGCCAGTCTCAGTCCTCCGTAAAGAAGCTGTCTTTCAAGCGTATCATTGAATTTGTACTGATAATCGTAAGACAATTTCGAATCGTTCGGAGTCTGTGCATAGATCTTATTGGCGATTTTATGAGAATCATATAACCAGTCTTCCAGTGTTCCGGTCTGGATTTGAGCCACTTCTTCTTTAGATTTAATGTCTAATAGGTTAGCATATTCTGTATAGCTGTATTTCTGTGAATCTACCAGTTTCCCATCCCAAACAGAGTGAAGATTGGTTTTATCTCCGAAATACATGACATTGATTTTGTTTCCTCCAAGATCATCCGCTCTTCCTACGTGAAGAGGCTGTGCAAGGTCTCCCATAATGTGGATAAGGAAAATCAGAGCGATTTTTCTGTCTTTTGCAGACGTTTTCTCATCCTTGATCTGGCTTGATAACGTGTTCACCTGCGTATAAAGACTTGGACCTGCCTGCATTTTAAGGGTTTGGTCAAACGTTTTAAAATCAGCCATTGGATCTACGTTTACGTAATGCCATGATGAAGCCTGCTTCCATGCACCGGTGGTATCAGATTTGATAAAATCCGGCCAGTTAGCCCAATACGCAAGGCGTTCTTTACCCATTATTTTTTTGATCTCTCTTCTTGCTTTGCCCGACAGATGGTTTTCAGCGATCTCCGCGATCACACGGTGTCCTGTTAATCCCCATGCATAGGAATAAAGTGAAGATGAAATGAATGCTAAAATCAGAATTTTAGAATAAATACTTTTCATTATAAATAACATTTTACAAGGTGCAAAGATACGTCCCGGTTTCCGAACCTGTATCAATTATAACCAATTTCTTGTCAATGGGATGTTAATAAAAATTAATCTAAATAATAAAAGTACAGTATAAATTTCTATAAATACCAGAAGAAAGGTGTGTTTTGTTTTGTAAATGCTTATCTCTCAATGATAACCTTTAATTTTTAAATATTCAGCCTTACAGCCTCTACAGTGCAGTATTACCGTATTTTCACGGAATTTGTCACAGATAATTCCTTTTAATGCAGATAAATTAGTATTTTTAAAATAAAATTAGTGGCAAATTATTTTTTCAAACTTACGAGATATATTATCTTTACAAGTCATAATCACAGGAAACACTATGTATGAGAATAATATTGTAGACATGTATTACAATAAACTGCAGACCGACTTCAAAGCGGAAGCTGTAGCGGTGAATCTTTTGAAGTATCAGCGGGCGGTAAGTAATATATTTATAGAACGGATCGGGATCAACGACCGTGCCTACCTGAAGGATATCAAAAGTATTTCGAGCAGTTATTTGGGATTTGATGAAGAAGTCTTCACCATAGAAACGTATAGAGAAGGCATTTATGACTATCTCCCGGAAGGACTTTTCCATCCGCCGTCTTTGGGAGCTTCCAGAAAAAATGTAGATACTGTAGTCCGCGAAATCCGCAAGCAGAAGAAAGTAGAAGAGGATGCCCGGAAGTTTTTCCGTCCTTTTGAGCTGGAGGTCTTTTTTACAGAGATCAGTTCCCTGCTTAAGGAATCGGAATTTGATATTTCAAGCAGCACAGATACGCTTTTGGATACCGTGAGCGAACTCTGGCCGCTTATTAAAATGCTTGATGAGCAGAGCGCTTATATTTTCATCTATATTCTGCCGTTTTTCCACCAGATCAGAGGGGACAAGAGATGGTTTGAAAGATGCATGACCGCTTTTCTGCAGGTACCGGTAGAAGTAACCTTCGCTCCGAATATCATCGACAGGATAGAAAGGAATGACGATTCCATGTTATTGGGGAATTCAAAGTTAGGAGTTACCTATATTCCAAGCGGAAAACATATGGACGGACAGCGGAACTGGGTAGTCAACATAGGCCCGATTCCTTATGAGGATATGAAAAAGTATATTCCCGGAAGTCCGTTCAGAAATGTGCTTCAGGCTTTATATGATTATTTTCTTCCCGTAACGGTAGACGTGGAGGAGAATTTTATCACCGAGAAACTGGAATATTCATTCAGTCTGGAAGATGACGAAAGAAATGCCAGCCGTCTCGGATACTCTACATTCCTCTAAAATAATTTATTATATTTACAACAACTACCAACCAAGTATAAATTTGAAAAGAAACTAATGGAAATTTCTTCAGTAAAAGGTATTTTTTTAAGGTATATTTTAATGCCTTTAATCGCTGTGATCATGATGTTTATTCTGGGTATTATCAGAAGAAACAAGCCTGCTATCAAAATTAAGGTAATTATTATATACGTTCTTCTTTGCAGTTTATGTCTCGCGCTGCCGGGAATTTTCGGTTTTGCAGGGAATCTTTTTAACCCGTACTGGTATCTTATTGCCCAGGTTTTTTACCTTATTTTCGGGATCATTCATGTCAATTTACTGCACAGATATTTCAGAAAGCACATTGATTCCGTAGGGATGAGTATCCTTTTTGAATCGATACTTTCTTTGACATGTATTGCCTTCGGAGGATTTTTGTTTACCTTAATCTTTAACTGGATCAGCAAAGAAACAGGATACGCCGTAATGGCGGCAACCAGTATGGTGATTTTTGTTGTGCCGATGGTATTTTATTACTGCTATGTTCAGTTTATCAGTATTCCTTTTGATATCTATAAAACGTGGAGATATTCTCCGGATCAGAAACTTCCGGACTTTGAAGGCGCTGATTTCGACCGATTAATGGTATTGAATGTTGAGTTGAGTAAAAACCTTGAAGATACAAACCGATTCAGGATCAAAGCTAAAACCTTACCGACCGGGGTTACTTTCGGAGACTGGTTTTACAGAGTAGTAGACGATTACAATCATAAAAATCCGAATTCTATCATTCATCTTTCGGATATAGAAAAAGAACCTTATTACTGGATTTTTTACACCAAAAAATCATTTTTCAGTTTTAGAAGATACCTTGATTTCGACCAGGACATCTCTACGAACGGCATTTCAGAAAATGAAGTGGTGATCTGCAAAAGAGTTATCCAGCATGAGGAAGAAGGACTATTGAAAAAATCATAATCACAGAAAATTCAAAAAGTATTACATATGATACAGCCTATTAAACATTTTGCAATCAATTGGGTAGATGGGATGAAAGTTTCCCAGAGACACCTCAATGATCAGGATAATTTTTTAATCGATACGATCAGAGATTCCAGCTCGCTTGGGATCAACACATATAATTACGGACTTCTGCCTATTTCAAACGAATTTACAGACAAAACTATTTTTGATGTCCATAATACGGCTACCAACGATGTACAGCTTGTTATCAAAAGATGCAGCGCTATCACAATGGCCGGTTACCGTATCGATCTAACGGATAGGAGAGTCAGTGTAAAATCTCTGGCAAGATCTATGAGCGAAGAACAGGCAGATGGGGATTATTACATACTGATCTCTGTGAATCCTTTTGATAAGGTGCCTTTCGGAGATATTGACCCGGAGGAAATTCCGCCCCGTCATCCAAGCGCACAACCGAACCACCACATCGAACTGCTTCCTGTCACTTCACTGAACAGCAGCTATTCGGGAGGAAATTATCTGATCATCGGAAAAGTAGACCTGAAAGCCAATATTGCACAGGTAGATTCCAATTTTATCCCGCCGTGTACTTCTATTCAGAGTCATCCTGTTTTGCTGGATTATTACGGTAGCTATGCAAAATCTATAGGAAACCTTCAGCAGTACGCGTTTAAGATCATTCAGAAAGCATCTCATAAAAATCAAAATACTGCTCTCGCACAGAATGTAAAGTTCCTGTGTACCACTATGGTGAACACTTTTGGGGATATGTATTTCCAGTTCAGAAATATTATTCCATGGCAACCGCCTGTATTTTTGATCGAGGCTTTTGCAAAACTAGCCCTTCATCTGTACAATTCTACCCAGCTTCTGGTACCTGCCGAACTGGAAGAAATGCTGAACTACAGCTTAGAGTGGAGTGAAATTGCGCCTCATACTTTACTGAATCAGCTTTCTATCGTGGCAGAAACCAATTATGATCACCACAACTGTGGAGAGCCTTTATTGTACATCCAGCAGATGCTTCGCAGCTTAGAAATTATTTTCTCTAAACTAAGCGAACTTGACTACATTGGTCAGAGAAAAGAAAACATCATCGTTAACGAACAGGAAGTTTCTTCAAACACCAATCCGAAAAGAGGTTGGAGCGTTTTAGATTAATGGAAACACTTTAAAATATAAATCCCGGACGTTAATTTTCGGGATTTTTTATGCTTAAAAAGCTGAATAAAAATAGAAAATAGATTACGTGCAACGATTCTGATGAAGGGAATTAAAAAATCTCGCAGATCATTCAGATGACACAGATTTTTACTTTTTTTAACATGTGTTATCTGTACAATTTGCCCGATTATATGAATGTTTCTATTCCGCAACTTTTGAGACTGATTCTGGAAAAAATTATCAATCAATTCTAAAACTAAGTAAAAATATGGACCTACATATCATCAGACAGGATACTATTGGCTGTACAGATAAACTATTTTTAAACAGTGCCGGAGGCTCACTGATGCCGGAAATTGTGGTTAAGACAATGATCGATCACATCTATCTGGAACAGCAATACGGAGCCTATGGAGCGGCTGACAGGAATGAAGAAAAGATTCGCCAATTTTATGAAGAAGCGGCTCAACTGATTAATGCTAAGCCGGAAAATATGGCGTTTACAGTAAGTTCTACTGATGCGTATGCTAAAGCTTTGTCGAGCATTCAGTTTGAAAATGGAGATGTTATTATTACAACGAATGATGATTATGTCTCCAATCAGATCGCTTTTTTTTCATTACAAAAAAAATCAGGGGTTAAAGTAATCAGGGTTAAAAATCTTCCTGATCATGAACTCGACTTGGAAGATTTGGAAAATCTCGTTAAAAAGCATCATCCGAAACTTGTGGCGGTTACCCACATCCCGACCAATTCTGGATTGATTCAGAATGTAGAAGGAGCGGGGGAGATCTGCCGTCGATATGATGTGCTGTATCTTGTGGATGCCTGTCAGTCGGTAGGACAGTTGGTAGTAGATGTCAACAAAATAGGCTGCGATTTTCTTACGGCTACAGGCCGGAAATTTATGCGAGGACCGAGAGGAACCGGATTTTTATATGTTTCAGACAGGGTTTTAGAAAAGGATATGGCTCCCGTTTTTTTAGATATGAATGGCGCGGAATGGACGGAATTCAATGATTATAAACTTCTGAAAACGGCAAAAAGATTTGAGCATTGGGAAACTTCCATCAGTTCGATTTTAGGATTTACCGAAGCTGCAAAATACGCAAATGGAATTGGTCTTCAGAATATTGAACGCTATAATAGAAAATTAGCAGAAAAGCTAAGAACCGGGCTTCAGAGCAATGGTTTAAGAATACTGGACGAAGGGCGTAATTTAGGAAGTATCGTTACTTTCTGTGCTCCCGACGGAAGTATCGACGGGATTTATAAAACACTGAAAGAGAATAACGTTTATTTTTCAGTAAGCAATAAAAGTAATGCCCTGATTGACTTTACGCTGAAGAATCTGGATCGTGCTATTCGGCTGTCACCGCATTATTTTAATACTTCTGAGGAAATTGAGGAAGTGGTGAGAATGCTGGAGAGATAGGTTAAAGGAGGCACTCGAAGCCACCAATAAACCTCTATTTCTTCACCAATATCTTCTCAGTAGCCTTTCTGCTAAGGATTTCCTTTTTGTCCCCAATTTCTATCGTCATCGATTTATCAAAATCTTCAATTTTAATAACCTTGATTTTCGTATTCAGAAGCAGTTTTCTTTCATTCAGATAGCTTAGGAATCCGTCGTCCGAAAGGGTAACGGAAGCAAAAATCACAGTTTCTCCAAGTTTACAGGCACTTAGTTTCTGCAGGTCCTGTGAAATAATATTCCCGTCTTTGTCAGGAATGGGCTCTCCGTGCGGATCAAACTTAGGATAATCCAGGATTTCGTCCATTTTGTCAAAAAAGACCTGTGAATGGACATGTTCCAGCTGTTCTGCGATCTCGTGGACATTTTCCCAGCCGAAGTTCATTTTTTTCACAAGGAACATTTCAGTAAGTCTGTGTTTACGGACTACCAGTGCGGCTTCCCTTTTTCCGCTTTCTGTGACTACCAGCGGCTTGTATGTTTCATAAACGACCCATTTTTTGTCGGCAAACTTCTTCATCATGTTATTCACGCTCGGCATTTTTACGTTCAAAAATTTGCTGAGCTCATTGATCGTTACTTTCCCTTCATTGTCAACTAAATGAAACAAAGCCTTCAGATAATTTTCTTCTGTTAATGTTGTTCTCAAAATGTTAGATGATTTTCAGTACAAATCTAACAAAATATTATGTAAAATCTGCTCTTGTTATTTTAACTTTTTTTAATTTTACTCTATGAAATTTTCTTTTAAAAACGATTATTCCGAGGGGTGTCACCCGAATATTCTACAAGCACTTATACAATCTAATTTGAATCAGCAGGCCGGATATGGCGAAGATGAATATTCTCTTCAGGCCAAAAAACTGATCAAAGAAAAAATTAAAAACGAGAATTCTGACGTTTATCTGGTTTCCGGAGGAACACAGGCAAACCTGATTGTAATTTCTTCCATCTTAAGGCCATATCAATGTGCGATCTCTGCAGCGCCGGGCCATATTTTAAATAACGAAACAGGAGCTATTGAAGCAACAGGACATAAAGTATTAAGCATTGAAACTGAAGACGGTAAACTGAGACCTTCGGATATTGTTCCGGTTCTGGAAAGCCACTCTAATGTTCCGCATCAGGTCATGCCGAAACTGGTGTATATTTCAAACTCTACAGAGTTGGGAACGGTTTATTTGGCTCAGGAATTGGAAGAGCTTTCAGTATTTTGCCGTCAGAATGGGCTGTATCTGTTTATGGATGGTGCCAGATTAGGACATGGACTGACTTCTGAGATCAGTGATCTGACCCTGGAAAGAGTGGCTGAACTGACGGATATTTTTTATCTGGGCGGAACAAAAAACGGAGCATTGATAGGAGAAGCTATTGTAATTAATAATAAAGATTTACAGCCGGATTTTGCTTTCAATATCAAACAGAAAGGTGCCTTACTGGCTAAAGGACGTCTTCTGGGCATCCAGTTTATGGAACTGATGAAAGATGATCTGTATTTTGATCTGGCGAAACATGCCAATATGCAGGCCATGAAAATTAAAAATGCGATGAAAGAAAGGGGAGTACAATTTCTTTCTGATACCTACACCAATCAGATTTTCCCGATTATCAGCAATGAACTGATTGGAATTCTGTCCGAACATTTTGAATTCTACGTTTGGAAAAAGATAGACGAAGAGTCTTCTGCCATCCGCCTTATTACCTCGTGGAATACGGGCGATGAAGCGGTAGAACGTTTTATCGAAATGATTAAAAAAGAACTTCAGTAAAAAGTAATAAAAAAGGTGGCCGAGAAATTCGAAGCCACCTTTTTATTTTGTTTGACAGTGATTATTTGTCTTCAGTCAGTATTTTTTTAATTCCCGCAATCACCTCGCTTTCAAACTTTTTCACCTTCTGCTTTTTCATCATCATATAAATGCCGATCGGAAAACAGAAAATAAGGTAAAGGACCGCTGAGTCCAGGCAGGTTTCCGTGCTTACTTTTCCTATTTCAGGATTCGTTGTAATTTTCACGTTTCCGGTTAGAGTAAATCCGCTGGTTCTTACCTGAAGTGCCCCGAAACCGGTCTGAATTTTATATTGAGGAAAAGTCTTCTTTAAGCTCTCTATAAATTCACTTTTTGAAAATGGCTGAAATTGAAAATGCTGCATAATACTACTTTATTGTTGTTTTTCGTGAGACACTTTTATAGCAAATACCATGCAGAATATATCAAATGACGGAGAATAATTGATTTTTAAATTATTTTAAAGCTTTTATAACCACTTTGCAGTCTGCAGGCTCCAGTTTTTGTCCGTCCTTATAGCTGATCTTTTTTTCATTGGCATATTTAGACTGGCCATCTTCTTCCTTGTGGTCACCGATTCCTTCCGTTAAGGTATTGTCTTTCTGAATAAAGTAAATATCCCTCTTGCTTTTTGTTCCTTCAGACTGGAATTCGTAGGTCAGTTTTAATGTATCTCCAGATTTAAAGCCGGTTACATCTCCTTTTGAACTGTCTTTTTCATTGTTTTTATAGGCCAGTTTTCCGGTAATGGTTCCGAGATTGTCATCGATGGATGCAAAGACGCTGTCTTTTCCTGTAACGGCCATATAGCAGAATGATTTTGGTCCCAGTGTATCTACCACAGGTTCAATCACAGCAGCTGTATCAACTTTAGCTGTCGGAGCCGGAGTTTCTGTTTTTTTATTACAGTTCATCAGTAAAACCGATACTGAACCCAGTAAGATTAATTTTTTCATACCCAATGTTGTTATATTAAATTCAAATTTCAATCTACTAAATTAGTAATAGTATTTAAATATGAAAGAAAATTGCATACAAATAGAAATAATTCTCCATAAAAATAGTCTGTAATTTCTTTCAAATAAAAAGGATTGATAATTTTTATTTAAACCTTTATCTGATTCTAAAACCAACTTGGGCACGATAAATGATGACTATTAATCTTTTAATTTCATAGGTATGACACGATTATTTAAGATGACAGTTTTGGGCTGGCTTGCTTTTGGTTTACAGCTTTTCACAGCGCAAACGCCTCAGAATTATATTTATACTTCATCCGGAGACCTGAAAAACATTGAAAAAATGATTACCAGGAAAGATATTGGCGGAGTACAGATCGTGTATAACTGGAGGGCATTAGAAACCGCAAAAGATGTTTATGATTTTTCACGAATTGAAAATGATCTAAACTATTTATCAGGCCTGAACAGAAAATTATTCATCCAGCTTCAGGACCGTTTCTTTGAACCGGAAGCCAGATATGTCCCGGATTATATTTTAAAAGAAAAGGAGTATAATGGAGGTTTGGTTCCTCAGTATGATAATCCCGGTGAAAATAAACCTGTCGGAAATGGTTGGGTAACACAGCAGTGGAATCCGGCTGTTCAACAGAGATATCAGAAGCTCATAGGAGAACTGGCGAAAAAGTTTGATGGAAAAATCCAGGGAATTAATTTACCTGAAACTTCCATAGACATTGATATGAAAAAGGATAAAACGGGCTTTAGCTGTGACCGATATTTTCAGGCTGAACTGGATAATTTAAAGTACGCCAGAAATGCTTTTAAAACTTCCTATGTATTGCAATATGTGAATTTTTTTCCTTGTGAATGGGAGAATGATCACCAATATATGTCGAGATTATTTGAATTTGCCTATAAAAATAACATCGCATTGGGCGGACCGGACATTGTTCCCAACAAAAATGCTCAGATGAAAAATTCCTATCCGTTTTTCAATCAATACAAAGGAAAACTGCCATTAGTAGCTATGGCGGTGCAGGAACCTACTTTAACGTATAAAAATCCAAAAACGAAGAAGCCTTTTATCAAGGAAGAGTTCGTGGATTATGCGGAACATTATTTGGGGGTGAATATTATTTTTTGGAGTGTAGAATCTCCTTGGCTTAAAAATGATTAGTTTTATTTAGTCTCTCGTAGATTTAGATATGTATACTTTTAATCTCCCGCAGATTTCGCAGATTTAACAGATGTTTGCACTTAATAAAATTAATAGTATTAAAAGAATCTGCATCATCAGCTTGATCTGCGAGAGAAAAATTCAAACCATTAAGATTTTCTGTTAAGTTTTTAAGAATATTAAGTTTTAGCTTCGCTTTAAGGAGTACAACTTAAAAAATCATTTGATTTTTCTTAACTAATCTAGTATTTTTCATTGATCTTAATGTTTTAAAAAGTGTGCATTAAAACCTGTGTCATCTTATAAGTCTGTGAGAGCATAAATTACGTTTTTCTTACTTAATCACGGATGGCACAGATTTCCACAGATGTTTGCGCTTAATAGCACTAAAAAAATCTGCATTATCAGCTTGATCTGCGAGAGCTTAAAATCAATATTTTAAAATAAAAGTTTTGAAGAATAATAAGAATCCGAACCTTGTTAAACTTTCAACATTCCTCTAAAACCCCTCGCTGCATAATAAGAATCTGCACCATTATGATACATGAAAACCGTATTGTACCGACGGTCACAGAAGATAGCGCCTCCCAATTCTCTGATGTTGGCAGGTGTTTTCACCCAGCTTGATGTTTTTAAATCAAATTTTCCGAGTTCCTGAAGTTGGCGGTATTGTTCCTCAGTCAGGAGTTCTATTCCCATTTCAGTGGTTTTATCAATGACATTGCTTTCGGGTTTGTTGGCCTTACGGGAATCCCAGGCCTGGTAATCGTAGCATAGGCTTCTGCGTTTCGGGCTTTCGGGGGAACAATCGAAGAAGATGTATTCATCTGTTTTTTTGTCGTAATCTACTACATCCGGTTCACCTTCTGTTTCTTCCATTGCATTCAATGACCATAGCTTTTCGGGAGCTGCTTCCAGCTTTGAGTGTATTTTTTCCCAGGTCAGGCCTTTATGGCGGTTCATATTTTTCTCAAAACGGTTTTTTAAGACTTTTAAAAGCTCACCGTTTTGTTCGGCTGTTAGTTTCTTTTTGCTCATATTTTATGTATTGAAGTGATTGTATTTGATGTTTTTTATTCCAATTTAATTAAGAGTAGAAATTTTTCGGTCTGCAGGTCTGAAATACCACGAAATACCGACTAAAATCAACAATAATAAGGCCGGAAAGGTTCGTCCCAAAGTATCGCCAACAATGAGATGAGAGACAAAAGCACCTGACATAACGAAGAAAAATCCAGCGTATGCCCATTCTTTCAATAGCGGCCGTTTTGGGATCAGTACTGCAATGACTCCCAAAAGTTTCCAAACTCCGATGATGGTCATCAGGTAAATGGGGTAACCAAGAGTGGTGAAGTTGGCGAGTTCGTCTTTGTTTTTCATTAGCTGGACGATGGCGGTAGATACCATTCCAAGTGCCATCCAGATCGTGAAGATCCAATAAATGATTCTGTTTCTTTTTTGTGATTTGTTCTGTGTTTCCATAGTCGTTTTTATTATTATGTAAGGAAGTCAGAAGCTCGAAGCGGGAAGTTATTGAAGTCCAAAGATAGAATACAATCTGTTTTTATTAATCTTCTTAGAACTATTTCAAGACATTTAAAAAGAATTGTTAAATACTTACCGGCCAATAGTAACTTCCATCCTCCAGTTTCCTGCCTTTTGATTATAACTTCTTATTCCGAACTCAGATTAAGTTAATCTTTCAGACCTTTTCCTATAAGGATGTGAGGAATATATTTTTGAATTCTTTCTTCTCTTGTTTTCGATTGTTTTGCTGAAGAAAAATGGAGCAGGTAGGCTCTCTGTCTTCCGGGTGTAATGGCTTCGAAAGCTTCTTTTAATTCGGGATTTTCATCTAATTTATTTTGAAATTCTTCAGGCATTTCGAAGTCTTTGGTTTTCTTCATCGGAACTTTTATCCCTGATTTTTCAGCTTCTACCGCTTCATACACGTAAACTGGAATGATTTTTTCGAGATCAATAATTTCTTTCAGCGCTGTAAAACGGATTTGTCGTGCAGCCTGTACATTTTCAGACTGCTGAATCAAAATATGATGGGTGTCATTAAGTAAAGCTCCTTTAAAAAAGAGTAGGGCACAATATTCTTTAAATCCGTGGATCAGCACAATATTTTTGCCATGATAGGTGTAGCAGGGACAGCCCCATTTCAGTTCTTCTTCAAGACCTATATCAAGAAGGATTGTTCTTAGCCTTTTAAATTCTTTCTGCCATTGAGTGGCTTCATCGAAAAAAAAATTAACTTTTGGATTCATGGTGTTGAGTTTGAGGGTTTGTGTGTTTGAGAGTATTAGAGTGGGAGGGTTTGAGGGTTTTTGAGTTTGAATATATTAGAGTTTTGGGGATGATTTAAAACTGCGACCTTCTAACATCTAACATCTAACATCTAATTTCTATTTTCTATTTTCTAAAAATTTCTTCCAATCTGTTATGCGCCATATTCAGTCCCTGTGCGAAAGGTAGTTTTAACATTTGATCTCTGACATCAACGGATTTATAGACCGTATGGATAGTGAGTTTACTGGTGTGATCTGTGAGTTTTTCAAATTCTAAAAAATCAAGCTGAACAGGGAAAGGAGTGTTTTCCATCTGGAAAGTTCTTGTGATTTTCTGCTCCGGAACAAATTCGTGGATGGTTCCATTGGCACGGAAAACCACATTGCCCTGAGGATTGGATGTTTCAAACTGATAGCCGCCGTGGGGTTTGTTTTCAAGCTTCAGAACTTTCGTGTTCATCCATTGTTCAACAATTTCTGCTTCAGTGTAGGCTTTAAAAAGCAATTCTACCGGAAGATCAAATTCCCTTGTGATGAATATTTCCTGTTTGCCGTCTTCGGCGTGGATTTTTGTTTTGAGTTCCATATTTTGAGTTTGAGGGTTGGTGTGTTTGAGGGTGGAAAAGGGAAGAGTGTAAAATATTACTTATTGCCCATTACTCATTACTTATCTTTTTCTGATAGGCTTTCATTACACTTTCCAGCTTATTGAACCGGTCGTCCCACATCTGGCGGAAGGGTTCTATAAAATCGGCTATTTCTTTCATTTTATTGGGATTTAGGTGATAGATAATTTCACGGCCGTTTTGCTCAGATCTAAGCAGTTCACATTCTGTGAGGATCTGAAGATGTTTGGAAACGGTAGGTCTGGCGGTATCGAAGTTGGAAGCGATGGCTCCGGCCGTCATGGACTGTGCGGCCACCAGCATCAGGATTGATCTTCTGGTAGGGTCTGCGATAGCTTGGAATACATCTCTTCTTAAATTCATTGTGTAGTTATTTGACTACAAATTTAAATGAAGTTATTTGACTACGCAAGTTTTTTTTGATAAATAATATTAATTATGAAAATGTATTTGAAAAATGATCATAAATAAGGAAGTGTCATTAGCTTTTCCTTCCCCAAAATTTTGGGATTACAATTATCAAACTTCCCAATATAAAAAACCATATTCGTAATTTTGATATCTCTTGGAATAAAACACTATTTTCCCATTTGCTTAAATCATCTTTACTTATAGAGTAATATTTCCAATTTTCATCCATGTTTTTAATGTCTATTGCTTTTACTAAATTTTGTTCTGGATGTTTTTCTGAATAATCATCACTGATAACAACCCATAAATTATCTAGTTTAATTTGTGTTTGAGCAAATTGAGCTTCTCTAACTTGGCTTTCAATATCAGTTTCAATTAATTGAATTAGAAATGAAAAGAGTATAAGAATTAAACCTATTCCTTCAATAATATTAGTCTTTCTTTCTGTCATTTTTTGAATTTATATATTAGTAATTACAGTTTTGAAATATTCTTCAGTTTGTACAATCATTTTTAAGGAAAGCCACCATAAATAAATACCGTAATAATTTATTTCAAATGGAGAAATTAATCCATGAGATATTTTATTTCTAAAATTCACACTATTACCATCTATTAAAAAGCTGTTTAATTCTAATAATAAGTTTTTTTCACAAATACCATCAAGCATTTTTCCATTTTCTTTTATACTTAATAAACCTCCTAGAGTATTATCATTCTGAATATCTTCTAAAAGTTTGATAGTATTTCTATTGTTTGATTCTATAATAGATTTCAAACTATTTTCAATTTGAGGGATAAGGAGATGTGATGAAAGTATAAAATTGTTTTGAAATCCACTGTAAATTCCTTCAATGAATAAATACTCTCTATCTTTTGGAATGAGCGGGCTCTTACATTGGCTAATCATTGCTACTACCCAATCTCTGCATACCTGCCCATCCAAATCCATTATTAATTTAATCTCTTGGATTAATGAAATTGTAATATTTCTATAATGTTCTCTTTCTTGGTTCAAATTATACTCTTCTGCACTTGAAATACCACTAACTGTTCCTTTATTTGTAATTTGTAAACTTGTGGGAAAATATTGCTGGAAAAAAAAATCTTTTTCTTGTTTTTTATTAAAAGTTGGATTAAAAATTGGATACCATAAAAGAAAATCGAATCCACTATCAAAGTCTTCAATATTTTGCTCTCTTATTAATTGAGGGATATTTAATTTTGATTTGCCATTAATGCCAATTATTGGTATAATTTCAGCTTCTACTTTTTGTTCATTCTTTATCTTTTTTTCAAGTCTAGTTTTAAAATTTTCATCAACTACAACTTTTTTTATTTGCCTTAATGCATCGAGGTAAGAAGATAATATTTTAGGGTTGTATGTAATGGTATCCTTATCTATTTGAGACACATAATAATCAGCCTCTTTTTCTAAGCATAGTGCTGTTTCAATTTTGAATTGAGTGTCATTAAAATATTTTAATTTACTTAAAATCTGAATATAATGAATAGCATTATCATACTGATTTATTTTAAAACTTTCCTCTAGTTTAATTGTAAAATAGTCTATAAGCTTCTTAGAAGAAGCTTCTTGAAATAGAAAATTGATAGAAGTATTTAAGAGCTGTAATTGATAATATGAAGATTTTAATTCAACAATTACTTGTAGTATTTTTCCTTCCAATTGTACGAGCTCTTGTTTAAAAATAGATTTTGCCTTTCCTACTAACTCTAGGGCCCGAATTAAATAATTTAATTCATCTGTTTTTTCATATATTTTTATGTAAGATTCTACAGCCCTTTTAATACAGTTTAACCTATCCTTGTCCCCAAGAATAAATTTTATATCATTAACCCTAGCGGTTATCTCAATATTTTCAATTTGTATTTCGGGTAGAATATAATCATTGTTTTCCAAAAGATTTTTAAAACAATCATCTGCAAGTCCACAATTAACGAGCTGATATAAATTATTTATTTTTTTATCTGCTAAATTATTTCTCCAGAGTTTAAATAAATGAATTTTTAATTCTGTAGAATATTTATCTTTTGGAATTTGTTGTGACAGGTGATCCATTGTTTAACAATTGTTAAAGCTTAAAAATATTTTTATGCTTACGCAGGGACTTTTAAAATTTTAGTAAACTGAGCCAGAATATCGGCTTTTATGGTTTCTTCCTATTCTAGAAGAGATACTTTTTTCTGGTTCCAGTCATCACCCAGTTCAAAAGCCAAAGCTTCCTGTTTGATGCCGAGCATTTCACGGAAACGTTTGATATTTCGGCCCTGATGTATTTTTTTATTTTGCATATCTGTGTCAATCATAATAACAAATATAAAGTTTTAAGACATAAGAATAAAGCTCCTTTTAAAATAAATTAAATTCTAAAATATCTTTCATACAGCATAAAATATCCTTCTTTAAACTGGAATATCCAGCCTGATATTATTTGGTTTGCAGAAAACAACAAATGATGAAAAAGAAGATAAACCTCCAGAACAAATATAAACTGTTCCGCAACCGGAACCTTACGGTTTCCCATAAGTGTTTTGAAAGATCTTACAGAAGGCATGTCTTTTTTCCGGAAATACGGATTGCGGGGAAATGGGTTCAGGAATGCGGTTTTGAGGCGGGTGACAGGGTAGCGGTGACGGTATGTAGAAATCAGATTATTTTAAAGAAAATGTAGGTGCATTAGTTTATTTTTTAGCCTAAAATTTAAAAATTAAACTTAGCTTTTTATCTCCCGCAGATTTTGCAGATTGAGCGGATGCTTGCGTTTAATTTTTAATATAGATTTTAATTACAATATAATCCTTGTTATTCGTTTAATTTGCGTGATATTAAATATGCATTCTATTGGAAACGCAAAGTTTAAATTGATGCTGTTTATTTTAGGGGTGCAAAGAGGAGACAGGTGAACCTGTCTGATGAAGCGAACTTTAAGCTGGCCGCCTTCGGCGGCCGAGCCTTTTTCCTTTAGATTTGAATAATCTTTTCTTTCTTAATCGGCCTGTAAAGTGCCGTTTATTATTTTATCTTTTTCATCGCGAATATTTCATTCTCTTTTTTGCCTTTGATAGTGCCTGAAATCTCAGCAATTAGAGAATTCTTGCTGATTTTTTTGTAGGTAATGATTTGTGGAAAGTCGTTCTGTTGGTTTTCAAAGATAAGAGAAGTAGGTTTTGAGTCGGATGTTGAGATAAAATCGACGGGGATTTCATCATGCTGACCTTTTACAGTGACCATGTAATGAAGCTTTTTGTCTTTTTCTACCAGTCTTACAAATTCAAACATGATGGTGTCTTTTTTGTTCAGATAGTAGCTTTTTGCTTGGAATTCGGTATCGCTTTTTCTGGTCCAGGTTTCATAGAGGCTTCCTTTGGGTGTTTGGGTTTCCCAGGTACCGATGAGCCATTCCAGTTTTTGGATTTCATTGTGTTGTAGCGTCCATGCAGAGAGAATTGCCAGGACGATGGCGGAGAGGATCAGTTTTGTTTTCATTGTCTTAATATTTATTATGAAGACAAAGTTCAGCATATGATTAAGCTTATAATTGTAAAAATGCGACAAGGTTAATCTGTGCCGAAAAAAAGGAAAGACATTTTCAGATTTTCACCATAAAATTCTTTAGGAGTCAGTCCCGTGAATTCTTTGAAATCCTTTATAAAATGGGCTTGGTCATAATATTCGGATTCATGCGCTAAGGCCGTAAGGGTTGTAAATTCTTTATTAAGTAAAAGTTTCAGCGTTGTTTGCAGTCTTATTGTTTTGGAGAGCTGTTTAGGGCTTAAACCTATGGCAGAAGAAAACTTCCGTTCCAGCTGTCTGCGGTTTATATTGGTCTGTTTAGAAAGTTCACCGATTGAAATCTGACCATTAGCAGTAATAATGGTATCTATCGTAGACCGTACAATTTTATCAATGGCATCGGCATCCAGTTTTTTGAGTAAAAAGTCTTCAACAACCTGTATTTTTTCTTCTGGTGTTTTGGTTTTCAGCATATTTTTCTCCATCTCAATTCCATCTTTTCCAAAGAGTTTATCCAGTGAAACCGCCTTATCATCCATTTCTTTAATGGGAATCGTGGCAAACGGAATAAAACCTTCATACTGAAAACGAACAGAGAACATTCCTGTAGTTCCTGTAGATTCTATAACCAATGGTTTGGTAAGTTGGCCAAAAACACAGCTTCTGGGCTGAACCACTGCCTGGCCATCATCCATATATTGTTTGTAAAGGTCACCATAATGAAAAATCATTTCCATACAACCGTCCGGAACAATAGTTTGCTGCTGAGGAATATCTTCCTTAGGGCTTTCCAGAGTCCAGTAGCACTTGATAAGAGCGGAGAGTTCAGGACGAGGTTGGAAGGTTTGATAATTCATGATTTAATCTTTTATTTTTCATCAGTCTGACTTTTAAAACTACTAAATAAAATCGAGGTGGGTATATTATATAAAATATCACTAGTTTGTGATTTATATTTATTTATAAAATTAAAAAACGCAGAAGTTTATATCTTCTGCGTTTCGTTTAAATGGATAGCTAGACTTTCTTTCTCATTGAAATCAATGTCTGCAAAACAACCGAAGCAATAATTAATGAAATACCTACATAAAAAGCCAGTCCGACTTCTTTGCTTTCCCCGAAAAACAAAAATGCCATAATGATTGCATACACCGGTTCCAGATTGAACGTTAAATTCACTGTGAAGGCCGGAATTTTCTTTAAAACCTCTGCAAATGCCACATATAAACCAACTGTACAAAAAAGTGCTAAAATGCCCAAATAAGCCATGTTTTTTAAGTCAGGGACTATGCTATCTGCCGGGAAAATGAGGAGATATATGGGCAAAAATGCTCCGAGGCCTAAAGTTCCGCCCATCATCTGATAAAAGTTGATGACTTTGGTATCAAAGTGTCTCACCAGCCGGTTATTATAAATGGTATAGAGCGCGCCAAAAGCGGAAGAAATTACGCCTAGAATAATTCCAAGCTGATAAGAAGTGTCGAAATGAAAGATCAGGCTGATCCCAAACAAAGTCAATGTGCTGAGAAGCAATTCTGAAATTTTGAATTTCTCCTGATCTATCAAAGGTTTGAAGACGGCGGTGAAAAAACTGGTCAGACAATAGCAAACCACACCGATGGAAATATTGGAGTATTTTATGCTCGCGTAGAAGAAAAGCCAGTGAAGTGTGATGAGCAGCCCAGCTTTCATTATACGCACTTTTTCCTGTGCAGAAATGCTGTAGGGGATTCTCAGAAGTTTTAAAATAACAAATAAAATGATGGACGAAAAGAAAAGTCTGTACCAGACGAGTAGTCCTTCATTTAAAGAGATGAGTTTTCCGAAAATGCCTGTAAAGCCGGCCAGGATTACGGCCAGATGCAATAATAAATATGATTTTTTCATTGAGAATGAACTGTAAAGATTTGTAATATTATTTTTATCAGAATCTGAAGTATTGGAATCCCTGCCGGTAAAAAATTAACGGCATGAGAATACTTCAAATGAATTTGAAAATATTAGAATCTTGGAGGAGGCAAACAGCTCGCGTGGTTCATATCTATTGTATTGAGATCAAATATAGGTAAAACAGAGGGAAACAGGATGATTAAGGTCTTAAAAATTATGTAATTTAGTACAGAAAAGAATTTTGTTTTAGATGATATGGAATTACGAAAGGAAATTGAACCTGATTTTACGACTGCTGAAAAGCTTTATCCTGAGGTATTACGGCTTATCTTAGAATATACGGATTACTGTGATGAGCATGGAGATGAAGATCATTCAGCTTACCAAAAACTTGAGAATACGCTGCATGAAGTGACAGGGAAGGAGATGTCCGGATTTAATCTCTGGGAATGGTGGGCAGAGGATGGAGCGGAAAATCTGGCCTTTGATATAGCTTTACCGGAACCTATCATCCTGGAAGGCATCACAAAAACTGAAGTTTCGGAGATCGTAAGACGGCTGAAAACTTTTGAAATACCTGATAAAGAAGATTTTAAATCGTTGTTTTACAGCCACGTATGCTTTGGGAATGGTTATTTTCATCAGTTTTTGAAACTGAATTTCAGGACGTATCATGTAAAACTGTTCCAAAGAAATAAGGATAAAAACGGGAGTTATTTTGAATACAGCCAGGAAGAAACAACGGAAAAGTTGTGGAATGGTGGACAATATTAGCCTGATTTTAAATCTGTTATAATGTTAATTTAACATAATGTATACGAAAATATTAGAAAAACTGAATGTTTTAGGCGCCAATACAGAACATGTAAGTGCAGAAAAAACTTTTGCTGAGAACTGGCAAAGCATGGAATTCAGCTGTTATCTGTATGATAAAGAATGGGATGTGTATGGGATTGATGCATTTTACGAAAAGAATAAAGAGAGGTATAACATTCATAATGAAAAATTCTATGAAGATTTGGTCGAACATTATTTTTCAGAGCATGAGCAAACGTATGGACAGGATTTTTATAAAGACTGGCTGTTTACGCCCTTTAAAAAAGATTCAAAAGATGATGGTGAACTTGAGGGATTTGTAAAAGAAACTGAAGTCAGAGAAACTGTACAAGGAACAGAAATGGATTTTATCTGTATTATATATTCGTATGGATATCCGGATCATTATTTTGTTTGCTTAACGGATCCGAATCCAATGAACCCGACGGTTTACAGTACAGATCATGAAGTTTATTTTGAGGAGATTGAGAATGAAGGAAGCCTGGAAGACTTTCTGGACAGATATATGACAAAGGAAGAGTTTGTGAACGTTGTCAAAGAGTATCTGGAAGAGAAATTCGGAAAGTAGTAGATCTTGAATGTTTTTAAAGGTAAGATTCTGTCATTATATTTTGCCTATAATTTATATTATGTTAAATTTGTGATTATTGGAATTTTTATAAATTTTCATCCAGACGGACAATCTTCGATTATTATCTTCTTTAGCTTAATTAAGGACAGTTAGATTAAAATTTTACAGAGATCTAATTTTTTTTGAGATTAAGTTTTATCTATAGTTAACGGTTTTTGAACTCTGTGGTTTACTTACTTTTACAAAAATCTTGTTGGTTTAGTTATTCTCTTGGTTGAATTTTATCCTCCAACAGTTTGTACTCTTTAGTTTTGTAATTTGCTGTCATTCTATAATAAGAAACCCAAACGTCCTTGTCGTTAATAGTATCCCAACCTTCTACAGATACATGATAGTCTGTTGTTGAATTTTTAATAGGTGTCATATAATACACCAGTCCATTACCTTCTTTATCCATTTGCTCATCCTTTTTCTTGATAAAGTCAACTTTGTCTAAAATTGCAGTAATTTGCTTTTCCCTTGCATATTCTTCTTGTATTTCTTTTTCAAATTCAGTTTTCCAATTTTTCCCGTATTTCTTTTCAATGTTTTTACCTACTCTATCATTTATAGTTTTTACACTGTCAGTCAATTCTTTGGTAACCACACACCCTGCAACTGATTCGAATTTTATTTCCCACTTTTCGGCAATGACATTTCTTGAATTTTGTTTTTCCATATTGGGTAGTCCATACATCAATAAAGTGTAATCATTCTCTGTTTTCAATGGATTACCTTTTTTTCCTTGTTCGCTACAAGACTGGATTAATATTGACAATATGATCAGTAAGTAAGTTATCTTTATTAGTTTCATTTCGTGCTTTCTATTCTTAATTTTCAGTGTATGTGAATCGATTAAAGATAATAATTCAAATCTATATTTAGGTCTGAAATTATTAAATCAACTTTTTCAAGCCAGCTTAATTTTTAAAGTTTCTTTTGACTACTCTGTTAATAGTTTAAATTCTTTATTTAGTGATTCATAATTAATTTTATTTGTATAATATTCAATTATAATTAAAAAAATTAATTAAAAATATTATTTCAATGCATGGTGTATTATATTTTTTAGTATTTTTGAGCACTATCAAATTAATTTTAAAATATGAAAAAAGTATTTTTTTTGTCTCTTTTATCTTCCCTATCCATGATTTCATGTTCATTGGAAGGTTCTGAAGAAAACAACCTGACGGGTAACCCATTAGAAGGACGTACTGCCCAATCGATTCTTTCTAAAAGTCAAGCTATTGATGACTTTAAAAAAGCATTGGCGGATGCCAATAACCCAGCACTTATTCAAGAAGAAATTGCAAACAATTCAGGAAGTCAGGGATTGGGCCCTTCAAGGAAAAAAATCTTATTGGAACCGGCAAAAATGGTTTTACTGTCAACAGGCATGACTAAAGATATAGTCAATGGTTTAGAGGATGATGCCATTATTTCACAAGCCTTTATTTCAATTTCAAATGAACAAAAACCATAATACATCACATACAATATGAGAAAAATTCTTCCACTGCTTTTAGTTCTTTTAGCGGTCATTATTAAAGCTCAGCAATACCCGTTAGTCGTTTATAATTTCAGTCCTGTTGCTGTTGCTAAATTGAAAATTAAAGTCACAGACCCTACAACATGGCAATATGACTGCCATCCGATTGCTTCCGGAGAGACGGCAGGACTTATTCAGCCCGGGACAACGGTTACCTATGATCTTATGAACAACAGTGCATCAAAAACGCCACCTATCAATCAATGGGATATTATGTCACACTATATAGGGATTCCTGATGCCATATATAACGTAAATGCCGGGGCAACTATACCTGCTGCTATTACATCTATTATTAATTGGCAGAGTATTACCATAGTGTTTGTGAATGGAGAAACCATTGATGTAGGAAGAGGTTGTACGCAGCCGGGTACTCCTACTTATAATTCGGGAGCCACCCCATCAGGGAGAACCGCTGCTACTAATACTTTGGCTGCACCTGCCCAACAAATTCTTACAATATTCTAAGAGCTTTTGATTCTGCCAATAAAAGAAATAGCCCTACAATTGTTTGTTGTAGGGCTATTTTTTAGGGTTTAAAGAAGACTCCGAAGTCTATTTCTTAACTATTTTAGTAAAAGTTGTATGGCCTTTTAACAGATAGTTCCCTGATGGATATCCGGTAAGGTCGATCTGGTTTTTCCCCTTACTTAAAATTATATTTTTAATCATTTTACCGGTGCTGTCATATAAATATGCATTTTCATTTTCAGCAGACTCCACGGTGATCACTCCTGTTGTTGGATTAGGATAAGCCGGAGTTTTTAATTGTGCTGAAGTTTCCACGGTTGATAAACTTCCATTACAAGCAGCGTTATACGTATCTCCAATAATGTTAAAACCTTTGTTTACCAATTGAGCTCTTGCCATAATGGCTTGCGGTGTAGAATAGGTTAACCCTGTTGCATCAATGGTTCCGGATGTTATTCCTGAGCTGGCCCATGTAGGATTATTCATGAGAGCAATTAGAAATTTATTATAATTGGTACATGATAAACGTGTATTTTTTAATCCGAAATAGATTGAATTCGAAAGAAAGTTTTGAAGCTTAATATTCCAGGTAGAAATATCCTGATTAAATTGTGAAGCACCATTTAACATATTAAATCCAATATTAACATTAACCTTACTGACATCCCAATTTCCAATAGGCTGATTAAAAGAGGTAGCATTGGTAAACATTTGCTCAAAATCTGTTACATTACCTGTATTCCAGTTGTTAAGCGGTTGGTTAAAAGAGGTAGCATAAGCGAATACATAACGGAAATTAGTAGCATTTGAGGTATTCCATGAATTTAAGGGCTGATTGAAAGCTGCCGCAAATGTAAACATTGAAGAGAAATTGGTTCCCGACACCGTATTCCAATTGGAAATATTTTGATTAAAAGAAGACGCCAATGCAAACATATCGCTAAAATTAGTTACTCTAGCCGTATTCCAGGTTCCAATAGGTTGATTAAATAATGTTGCTCTGCTAAACATGCTACTCATATTCGTAATGGTGCTTGTATTCCAGGTAGAAAATGAATTATTGCCAACCAAAGATGGACAGTAAGAGAACATTTCAGATAAATTACTAATTTGTGCCAGATTTGGGGCATCTGTAGCAGTGACATTAAGGTTCAGACATCTCGAAAATCCTCTGTCAAATTGCTCAAGCCAAACGGTGTTGCCCCATTGGTTAACTTCGAAAAGTTCAGAATTTTCAGTGGCCATATTGATGTTAGCCTTAAATCCATAAAATAATCCACTGCCATTGGATACCTTCACTCTGTAGGTGGCCTGAACCGGATTGGTGTTTAAAGAAGAACCAAAAGAAACGATAGCAGGACTGCTGCTGCTGGATGTTACAGAACTAAGGATTCCACTGTGCTGAGGATAGCCTACTTCTTCCCAGCTGATGGTATAGCTGGTCCCGGTACCGCCAAAAGATATGGCATTATCGATGGTCCCGGTTACATTGGGTTTCCACGAAGTGATAAATTCAGTCTGTGCATAAGAACTGAAAAATAAAAATAGAAAAATGGTAATTAGTTGTTTTTTATACATAATTTAAAAAATTTCACAAAATTAAGAGTTATTTTTAGAAAAATAAGAAAGTATGGTTAATTTAAAATGAATTATTTTATACCTCTATCTTATCTCTGGTACAAAGATATAGACACGTGACGACAAAACATGTCGTATTAAAATTATTATGATATTATTTTTTTGTTTTAAACAATTCGAAAATGGATTTTTTTGTTAAAAGCCAAAAAAGCACCTGTCATTTCTGAAGGTGCGGAAATACTGTGATAAGAAATGTATTTATTGCTTCTGAATTTTTAAAACTTGTTGTACACTCCCCCTTTCTTTAATCTTAAGGTAATAAAACCCTTCTTCCAGATCTGAAATATCTATCTGCATTTGTTTTCCCTGAACATGAAGCTGCCTGATGAGCTTTCCACTCATGTCTACAAGATCAACCTCTGCGGTGTCATTCTTCGATTTGTTTTGTAGGGTGATGGTATTATTTGCGGGAACGGGACTTGCTGTCCAGCTATTTTTCAAATGATCCGTATCACCTGTACCTAAACCTGTGGGTGTAGGATCATATATTTCGTAAATCTTATCGATTTTATTGTTCACGTTGTTTGAGTTACTGGTGCTTACATAGATTTTTCCATTAGGTGCAGCCAGTACATCCCTTATCCTTCCAAAACTTACCTCTGGGATATCCACTTGTGAAATAATGGTGTTTTGATTGGCATTGAATGTCAGTACATATAAGGCCTGAGTTTTCAATGAAGCCAGCAGTAGTTTATTCTGCCATTGCAGAAAAAGCGGATGCGTATAAAATTCAATACCACATACCGCAATCGTTGGAGTCCAGGATTTAGCAGGTTCATACACATTGTTGGCACTGCAAAAAGTGGCTTCTGCGGGTAAATTACAATAGCCTTCTACATTGGGCCAGCCATAATTTCTGCCAGCTTCTATGATGTTGATCTCGTCATCGTTACTGGGACCATGTTCGCTACTAACGAGTTTATTACCCATCATCGTGAGCCCTTGTGGGTTACGGTGACCAAAACTCCATATTGGAGATCCGGGAATAGGATTGTCGGCAGGGATGCTGCCGTCAAGGTTATAGCGGAGAATTTTACCGTTCAATGATGACGTATTTTGAGGAAAACTTACATTTGATGCGTCACCGGTAGTCATGTACAGTTTATTATTGCTAATGAGTAAGCGGCTTCCATTATGAATGACGGCTCCCTCTATCATATCTACAATCAGTCTTTTATAAGTAAGTTCGTCTGTAGTCGGGTTATACTCATATACAACTAATTTTTCACGATAATCATTCCCGTTGATCACATAATTGTAAGAGCAGAATACTTCGGGTGTATTGGGGAAATCAGGATGCAGGGCCAAACCAAACATTCCTCCTTCACCATTATTGATAGACACATTTTGTTCAAAGATAAGTTGCTTTACTTGACCGGTAACCGGGTTGAGTCTGGAAATTGATCCGTGCCTCTGCGTAAACCAAATACTGCCATCGGGTGCATTCACCATTTCCCAGGGAATGTATAATCCGTTTTTAACTTCTCTTACGGAATAGTCGTTTGTCTGTGCAAAAATTTGAACATTAATAAATGCAGCAATAACGAGAGCATAAATTTTTATCATCATTTAAATATTTGTTATTCAAATTTAGAAAAAAAACATATACAAACCTGGTTTTAAAACCACATTGAGTATTGATTATCAATATTTTAAATAATTTATTCTATTGCTTTTTTGAAAGAATGAATTTTAAGTTATAAAACCTTTATTTTTTTATATTCAATTCATTCATTTTCGTTTTTATCATAATTTAATTTTTTTTACTTATTTCAAATGTATGATTTGCTGATGATTACATGGTAAGCACTATTTTTCCGGCGGTACGGCGCGTTTCTACCTGTTGATGTGCCTAACCTCCGGCATTTTGTAAAAGTGCAAAAACACCATCGCCAATTTCAAATCCATTTGTATGTTCAGACTTTTCGACAATCTCACCGGATATATCCCAGCCCATTATTACCGGTCGCTTTTCACCAAATATATGGTTGATGAATGCAGATGAATTGCGGTAAATGGTATCAGCCGGATTAATACCAATGGCTTTTACCTGGATTAAAACTTCGCCATCTTGTAAAATAGGTTTTTCTGTTTCACCAAGAATCAGTTTATCGGTTCCTCCGGCTTCATATAATAAGTATGCTTTCATAAGACAAATATCAAAATAAATTGTAATGTTAATTTAGCTCAACTGAATGAATCTCAAACGACTTTTTTATTTTTCGCCTATCTGTTTTTAAAAGATTAACAAAAAGCATTCTTGAGCTAAAGGCAGTATTGAAAACTAAAGTCTTTCTGCTATCAGTTTTTTAAACCCGTTTTCTCAATATAGAGTATATCTACACTGTTATCTCCAAAACAGTGAATGGTGACAAGCATGTTAACATACATTTCATGATAAGGAAGACTGGAGGTTATCAACGTCGTTACAGACCATGAATCTATGGATCTGTATTCTGTCTGGATACTGTATTTAAATCCTTTATTGGTCCATTTTTTAGAAATAGACAAAATAACGGTATCAACAACCAGTTTATCTTTCCGCTTAAGGTTTTTAAAAGAATTTTTATAAAAAGGAATGACAAACCGGATGATCAGAAATACACAAAAAAAGATAATTGCAATACAAAAATAAGTACCTCCATCAGGAGTCCCGCTCATGATATCCTGAACTGCAGCCAAACCCATAAGGATGAAAGCAGGAATAAGAAGAGTAATGAAAATCAATCCTATAATAACTCTTGCTTTTAATGCAAACTTTAGCTTTTTCCTTTCTTCAGCGGTAAGGGGTTCTTTTCTTATGTGTGTGGGCATTATTGATTACTTCTGTTTTTTAAGATGAATGATTTTATTCACTCTCATCGGATGATAAAGGTATTCTACCACAGTTCCTTCAACAGGCTGGTTCTGGTCTTTTAAATAATCCAGGACATTGCCATTGGGATCAGCCTCATTTAATTTAGCTATACCTATCAGTTTGCCGTTGATATTGTAACTTTCTACTACTTTGGCCGTAAAATAAGTCTCCTGTCGAATTCCATACCTCATACCATCATAAATAATTTCCGCGACTAGTTCATCATTCATGCTCATCAAAATGACGTCATAATCTGGAGAGCCTTCAGGATCACCTTTATAATAATACATATCTGAGCTCACTTGTTTATCATTAACATACAAAGCGGTCCCTTTTTTTCTGTCGGTCTCATCAAAGGAATGGATCTTACCATTCAGAACTCCGTTTTTCAGCTCTGAGGATTCTATCAGATGTCCGTTTTCTGCATAAAATTTAGCCACACCATCAAATTTTCTCTCCGTTTTAGAATTGGACAAAGCTTCAAAATAAAGTTTTCCGGACTTGTAATAATCTTGAAATAAGTATTTTTTCCCAACAGGTTTAGGCACTGGTGTATAGTACACCATTTCCTTTTTGGATACAGGCTGCCAGTTTTCGTCAAAATAAATTATCTCCTTTTGATCACGGAAACTTCCCAGATAAAACAGTTTGAACAGGATTAAAAAAGGAATTGTAGGCATAGTGAATTGAGGTTATTGATTGTATTCCAGCACATCTGCAATCAGAAAAGAATTTCCGGACGGAATTACTTTGATATCTCTTTTATAATTAATTTTAGCTTCCGTATCTGTAATAACGGTTTCAAACAGATACGCATCGCCGATCTTTTTGATGAAAACACAACGGGTCACTTCTATAAATCCATAATCCGCATTGGAAACCAGATAGCCTTTACCTACGCCTGCATATTGGCAGTTAAAATCTTTAGCCCATTTCTTTTCGAAGGCTTTCTGTGTCATGCCGCCATCCATACCTACTTCTACAGCATCATCTTTATAAGCCATATATTGAGCAGTATAGATGGGTTTATGTTTTCCCTCTGCCTCTTCATTCGTATTTTCTGCCATACCGTTGGCTTTATTTAAAGTCTTGGCAACGATATGGGTGATCCAGGTCTTTGCTTTTTCAATTTCCTTAGCTTCTTTTGTTGCATTTTGCTGAACAACAGGCTTTGTAGCTGGTAACTTTTTTTGTGCATATGTCTGATTCAGTGTATTTAATGATAGAACGACAATTGTAATGATAATTTTATTCATCTCTTTTGGTTGATTTAATGTATTGCAATGTAGTAATTATGGAAGGATTTATACCTGATCAGTAATCAATACAATACCAATTATTTCCGTCACTCTGTATAGTGATTCTGTCACCCGGGCCTTTGGTGCCGGCAGCGCTGTTTCCAAGGATGTAAACCTGTGTAGAGGACATTACCGAACCATCATCCTCCTTTGCATAAATAACAGGTTGGCTTAAGGTTAAACCATATTCTTTAAAAACCGTGAAATCACTGTTCCACTCGCCATGACCGTTGGTGCCACCATTCAGAGAGGTGATTTTGTAGATGCGTCCTTTGCAGGTAGCCGGATCTGGTATCGTAAAAGTGACATGGCTTGCTTCGTCTTTTGATACCCCGGTGAAAATGACAGAATAATCTCTGTCGGTAAGGGTGTAGTTATTCTCAGTAGTGACGACAGGCATTGATAATGATCCGTTTACCTGTAAAACGCTGTTCGGAATTGTAGTACC
Source organism: Chryseobacterium sp. JM1 (assembly GCF_000737715.1). Taxonomy (GTDB): domain Bacteria; phylum Bacteroidota; class Bacteroidia; order Flavobacteriales; family Weeksellaceae; genus Chryseobacterium. Next base: position 697,514 of record NZ_JPRN01000003.1, read on the forward strand.
AACACCCAGATTTCCTCCTGGAGTGAGCACAACATCATTAGCTTGCTGGGCAAGTGTAGGAAGACCGTTTGCGTTGTTATCTTTTCCTCCATCGATGTGAAATGCACCCTGAGGATTTTGAGTGTTGATACCTATCTGTGCATGGGTAGCGAAGCATACTGATAAAAAGAATGCTGTGAATAATTTGTTTCTCATAATTTTTGAGTTCCCATTTTGTTTTTTGTGTCAAAAGAAGACAAAGAACTGCCTTAATTGGCAATTTGGGCTTGACAAAAATCAAGAAATTATAAAAAAGCCATATTTTGCTTTGAGCTCTACTCATCGGTTGGCAAAAAAAAACCGCTCCTTTCAGAGCGGTATAATTTTTAGTTTTACTGGCTTGGCTTAGCAAGTAGATCCACAAGAAAGGACCTGGATGTGTACAACACCGTTTACAACGCACTGTACCTGGCACAATGTATTCCCTACAAGAACACCTACACCGTTTACAGCACCTCCTACTGTATTGGTAACGCCACCTACAACGCCACCTACGATAGTACCTACACCACCTACTACTCCACCAACTACTCCACCTAGTCCTCCGATAACACCACCGATGTTATCAAAGATTCCGTCACCTGAAATAGTTTTCAATTCGTTTCTGTTCAATTTTTTGAAATTTTTCATGAGTATAATTTTATGTTGTTATTACATCACTAAGATAAGAATAATTACAATATGTTTATATTATTTCGAAAAAAATAATCAAATATATTTATAACTTAATATTTGATTAATATAAATGATATTTAATGAATATATCATTATTTGAATTATCTTTCTTATTTTCATGAAAATGAACAATTTACAGGGTATATTCATTAAAATGAATTTTTCCCATGAATTTTAAATTCTTATTGACCCATACAATTATCTCTAATTTCTTTTAAAAATTAACACGGATTTTGGTACCCGATTCTCAATCCATTTTCTTTAAAATTGAGTTATTGGAAGAAAACAATTAGGGTTTATTTACGCTTAATGAATTGTGTTTTCGTTAAAAAATGTTATTTAATTTTTGTACATTTACAAAGATGTCTATTAATACTTTATAAAATAAGTTGTAAACATTCATAATTTTTAAATAAAATAAAATGAGAAATGTTTACCAAAACGAAAGTAATGGGCGTAGCATCGGCAACATACCGGGGAAATCTATCACTATTGCGTACTTAATCTTAGTACATCGTTTACCGGATCAATTCAAACGTCTTTTCAAAGCTATCTATGATCCTGCTAATTTTTATCTTATTCATATCGATAAAAAAGCCAATCTGGAAATAGGTGAAGATATTAATGTCTTTTTACAGAAATATCCGAATGTTCATATTCTTAAAAGCCAAAACGTCGTATGGGGAGGCTACAGCATGGTGCAGGCCGAACTGGACGGGATGAAATATCTTTTGGAGATGAATATGAAGTGGGATTATTTTATCAATTTAAGCGGCCAGGATTACCCACTAAAATCGCAGGAGATCATCAAAGACTTTCTGTCAAAGAATAATGGAAAGAGCTACATAAAAATTGCTGATCAGAAAAAAAGCAGACCTGAGACCATGAACAGGATTGAAAATTATTTTGAAGAGGCTGAAGATAAGATTTCGGAGAAAACCCATACAAGAGGGTTTATGAAGGATGTTATTCCTTATATAGGTGGGCAATGGATGATTCTCACCAGAAGCTGTTGTGAATTTATATGCAACAGTACAGAGGTGAAAAAGTTTGAAGACTATTATCTGAATACCTTAATTGCGGATGAGTCCTTCTTCCAGACCGTGCTAATGAATACTTCTTTCGATGGTATTCTGGTAGATGATGACAAAAGAGCAATCATCTGGATTCCTGACGGTGATATTAAATTACGCCCAAAAACGTTTACGGAAACAGATCTGGATTTCCTGCAGACCGGGAATCACCTTTTTGCCCGGAAATTTGATGACAATATTGATAAACAAATTATCGAAGGGATTCAAATTCAATATAACAAGCCTTTTAAAACTTTAATAAAAATAAATGATATAAAAGATATCAGCAAAAGTTTCAACCATTTAAACTAAAATTTTTCATCAGAAACCCTTCATAGATGAATCAACCTTGTATGATTTTACTCTGAAGCGGTAGCTACTTCTGAAAGGTCAGTATTCCTGTACATATAATCCACAGGCGTACTGTCTTCTTTGGAGGAATTGTTTCCGGGCACTTCCATGCCTTTTATAAATCCGTCTTTTATACTTGTAAAATTGATCAGGGTTTCAGAAAATTTCCCACCTCTTGAAAAAGAATATTTATAGTCAAGGACACCTCTATTATTAATAAAAACAGCATAATAGGTATCCCAGTTATTTCCGCCTTCGCGCCCTTCTATCGAAAAAGGCATCATGGCATCATCCAAATGATCATCATTTAAATCTCCGATAAGAATAGGCCGCTCCAGATCAAAAATAGATCCGTCTATCTTATTAATGCCATTAAAATCCAATTCTTTGCTAAAAAGTTTTGATCTTTTTGCTTCATTGAAAGCAGTCAATACAGCAGTGGTATCAATAACAGGTATTTTCACATCCGCCACAAGCGTATCCTTGTGCTTTACAGGAACCGTATCGATATGGACCGTTTCGTTGGTTTTCTTATTTTTCAGATCTGTCTTTTCAGTGGGACTACAGCCTACCATTACGGCAGTGAAGAGTAATGGGAAGTATATTTTATTTAAATACATCGTGAGAGGTTTAGGATCTAGATTTGTACCCATTTTTCAATTATTTCTTTTCATCTTCCCGATCCAGTTCTTCCTGAATTTCAACTGAAGCTTTGGCCTGAGGAGATTTTAAACTTCCATGTTTTTCTCCTTCATCCCAGGTTTTAAAAGCTTTCTTTTTCAAACCTAATGCATAATAATAGCTGCCTAATACAGTATATCCTTCAGGTTCTCCAAGTTCTATAATCCTTTCGGAGAGCAAGATCAATTCAGGATGGGGTTTCAGTTTTTTTGAAGCAATTTTCCCGGGATCAGTAAGAAGATCCGGCGTATATTCCATCATTTTTAATCCGAAAAGATTCATACAGGCCTTAGCCAAACCTTTTCCGCAAAGTTTTTCATTAATATCATTTATTTTGCCGGAAACCAAAGCATCCAAATCAAGCCCTGATTTAGATGATGTTTTGGTCTGATCATAATATTCCGCTAAAAGCTCAGCCTTTTTTTTAGCCTTAATCGAATCGTAGAATTTTCCGGTCTCCGATGCATCTTTTTGATGAGTCCAGCTTCCTTTTTTTACCCAATTGGATAGACCGATGAGTTTATCTTTTTTAATTTTGAAAATGAATATGCTTTTATCAGGATAAACAATCAAGCTGTCATTTCTGGTAAAATAATCCCCATAATTCATGTCCGCTATTAAAACTTTTCCATTTCCTTCGAAGCTAAAGCCGTCGTAAAGAGTTTCAGAATTATCAGATTTGTAATAGCCATGAAAAGAATTGTCTGCTTTCTGTGCTGACAAAATGCAGCCTGATACAATGAATAATAATCGAAATAATTTGTTTTTCATCACCTGTTAAATTCTAATGTTTTTTCCTTTTGTTTCTACAAAATTATTAAATAGGAACGGATATTGGCTTGATAAATGTCAAGAGGTTTTATTACATATAATTCTCAGATGATAAATCTAAATCCATACAACACAAACCTCTTTGCAATCCGTGGTTAATTCTATACCAATTATTTAAAACATTAAGATAAATGAAGAAAGTAAGGTTAAATCTTTATCATTTTAAAAATTAAAATTTCAAGAAGAATGAACAGAATTAATACAAATTGATGTAGCTTCGCTTGCTGACGATAAAAAAACACTTCCCGATGAACTTAGATTTCACAAGACTCTTCCTGATTATTTCCTTACTCTTAAGTTTAATCTTCTTTTTTGTGAGTTTGACAGGGTTTACCAATCCTCAGATGTTTAAGAGAAAAGCTTCCCTCAAAGTTCCAAACAGATTTCTTCTGTTATTTATTTTTCTATTGATTTCAATCGGCTTTCTTCTGGCGGCAGCAGGTCTTTTTGCAACCCTTCTTCACAGACGCTAATCTGCCTAATCATTTTAAAATTTAATTGTATTCATTCATCATCTGGGCCATCTTGTTTTATAAAACTGGGTGACTAAAGTGGTTCAGAGTCTTGCTAATTTTGTCCTCAGAAAAACAAGATTTATGCAAGATTCTTTTAACATTCCGCAATTACTTTTACGATTTGCATTAGGGATCACATTCTTAACGCCTGTTGCAGACCGACTTGGAATACTCGGAGCTCCGGGAACCGGAAATATTGAATGGGGAAACTGGAGCAACTTTATAGATTACACCGCTACCTTAATGCCGGTATTTGAAAGGCCCATGGTTAATGTTATGGGAAGTATTGCTACAGCCGCTGAATTATTGGTAGGTATCTGCCTTATCATCGGATTTAAAACCAAATATGCTGCGATCGGCGCCTCACTTATTACTCTGACCTTTATTCTGTTTATGACCCTTTCTGTGGGAATTCAAAAACCTATCAATTACGGGGTATTTACAGCTTCGGCAGCCGGATTTCTACTCTCTTTTATCCCTAATTATAAATGGAGTATTGATCATCTCTTGAATAATAAAGCAAAGTAAATACATCTCAAAACAATTACTAAAATTAAACAAACACATCATACAATGACAACAAGAATTAAAATGGATCAGGTAGAACCCAATGGCTATAAAGCGATCCTTGGCCTTGAAAAATTCATCGAAAGTACACCCATTTCAAGAACACATAAAGATCTGATCAAAATCAGAGCCTCGCAGATCAACGGATGCGCATTCTGTATCGATATGCACACCAAAGAAGCCAGAAAAACCGGTGAAACAGAACAGCGGATCTACGCATTGAATGCATGGAGAGACACACCTTTTTTTACAGAAGAAGAACGGGCTGTTTTAGCGCTCACGGAAGAAGTCACCCTGATCAGCAATCATGTTAAGGATGAAACCTATCTTACAGCAGAAAAGTTACTCGGAGAAACCTACCTGGCACAGGTGATTGTAGCTATTATCACCATCAATGCGTGGAACAGGATCGGGATTACCACAATGCTGGTTCCTGCTCAGGATTAATAAACTGATGATTAAAGCTGGAAGCTGGAAGAGGGAGGCTGGAAGTTACTATTAGACATTCCTTTTAAATATTTATAATAAAATTTAATAAAACTAAATTACAGTGCTGTCTTTGGACTTCAAACACTTCCCTCTTCCAGCTTCAGGCTTCCTTCTCTTTTTCAATACTCCCCTTGATTGCTATTTAATTTTGTCATAGATTTAATGAAACTCATAGTACATTTAAATAAACAATCCGGAATGCTGCCCTACAAATCATTAATACAACTGAAGAGAGATTCGAGTGTTGCGCTGTATATTCAGCTCTGTAACAGTTTTATCCATCTGATTACGAATGGAACGCTTCAGCCGTCAGATGTTTTGCCCAGCACTCGTTTGCTGTCAGAATTGACAGGTCTTAACCGGAACACCATAAAACTGGCCTATGAAGAACTGATTAGTCAGGGCTGGGCCGAGTCTGTCGAAAGAAAAGGAATTTTTGTTTTATCTAAACTTCCGGCACTTCCCGAAAAGAAAAAAGTAGGTACAGAACAAACAATAAATACGCTTGGAGAGGCCTTTTCATGGACCAATCCTTTTACGGAAATACAGATCAGTGAAAATTACCAGCAGTCTATGCTTACTATTGATGATGGTTTTCCTGATGTTCGTTTGACTCCGGTTGATCTTTTAATGAGAGAATACCGCAGCATCTCAAAAAAATTCTATGGAAAAAACTTTCTTAAGTATGGATTCCCAAAAGGTTCTGAAAATCTGCGTTCAGCGTTGTCCCGTTATTTATCTGATACCCGTGGGCTGGTTGTAAATCCGGAAAATCTGCTTATTACCAAAGGAAGTCAGATGGGAATTTATCTGGCTGCACAGCTTTTACTCACCCAATCCGACAGTATTGCGGTAGGCGTATCCAATTACCGTTCTGCCGATGAAATATTCAGATATGTTGGGGCTAATCTGCTGCGTATTCCCGTGGATGAACATGGTATGGACATAGATTTTCTGGAGGACACTTTAAAGAAACAAGTCATCAAAGCGGTGTACATCATCCCTCACCACCATTTTCCGACTACGGTAACCATGAGCATGGAGCGCAGATTAAAGCTTTTAAACCTTGCTAAGGAATATCGTTTTGCTATCATTGAAGACGACTACGACTTCGATTTTCATTACGATGCCAAACCCTATATTCCGCTTGCCAGCATTGATCACAACCGGAATGTCATTTATATAGGATCTGTTACCAAAACCTTTGCTCCCGCATTACGCATAGGATTTATGATTGCCCAGCCGGAATTTGTTCAGGCAGCAGCTTCGTTGCGTCACCTGATAGATAAGCAGGGAGATTCGCTTCTGGAAGAGGCTTTTTCTTCACTGTATGATAATGGAGAAATGGAAAGGCATTTTAGAAAATCCCTGAAAATATATAAAAAACGCAGAGACCTGTTTTGTGAGATTCTTCAAAGCGATTTCAACGGTGTGATTGATTTTAAAATTCCCGAAGGAGGAATGGCCGTTTGGTCAGTTTTCGACCAGTCGATAAATCTCCCGAAACTGTCTTTAGAGGCAGGGAAAAAGGGACTTAAGATCGCGGACGGATCTTTTTACAACAACGAAGTTTTTATACCGAATGGCCTTAGGCTAGGTTTTGCATCACTCAATGAAACGGAGATTGTGAAATCCCTTGAGCTATTAAGATCAGTCATTTAAAAGCTTCTTTTTTCGTATTAAAATAAAAATAATTATTTCCTAACTTTGTAGTTTCTAAATAATTATTGAACCTTAAATAAAAGACTATGTCTATAACCAATGAACAGGAATTGGCAGGAATGCAGAAAGCAAGTGAAGCTGTAGCCTATACATTAAAAGAAATGATTCAGTACGCTCAACCCGGTATGACGACGAAAGACCTGGATGAATATGGCGCGAAGATCCTTTCCGGATTTGGGGCGAAATCGGCACCGCATCTCACCTACGGATTTCCCGGCTGGACCTGCATCAGTGTAGACAATGAATTTTGCCACGGAATCCCTACCGATAAAAGAGTTTTGAAAGAAGGAGATCTTATTAATATTGATGTTTCTGCAGAACTTGACGGATACTGGTCGGACAACGGTGGTTCTTTTGTAATCGGAAAAGACATTCATCAGCACCAAAAGTTGGTTAATGCTTCCAAGGAAATTTTACAGAAGGCGATCAACAATATTAAAGGCGGAGTAAAAATAGCAGACATCGGATTTCTAATGGAAACCGAAGCTAAAAAAAGAGGTTTTAAAGTCATCAGAAACCTTGCCGGACATGGCATCGGAAGAAGCCTGCACGAACAACCAGATGAACTGATGAATTACAGAAACCGTTATGATTCCAGAAGATTTAAAAAGAATTCTGTAGTGGCTATTGAAACCTTTATCTCTACATCCTCCAATATTGCAGTAGAACTGAATGACGGCTGGACGATGGTCGGCAACAAAGGCGGCTATATGGCACAGCACGAACACACCATTGTGGTAACGGATGGAAAGCCTATCATTTTAACTGAAATGAATGAGATCCTGAACTAGAGATTGAAAACAGGATGATGGAAGTTCTTATTGGACCTTTTATTAATTCACCTTTTTACTATAAAACAAAAGCATCTGTATATTTTACAGATGCTTTTTTATGTCTGGATAATCCGGTATTATTTGCTTTCTAATTCTGCGGTGTATGCTTTTGGAGAATATTTAGTCAGAGAACCTGTTGCAGCATCAATTCCGACGCCAATGGCTCCCCCAAGAAGTATATTAAGCAGGGTTACCGCATTAAAGTTTTTCACAAGCTTCACTTCTTTGGTAGTGTAACCTTCTTTTTCAAAGGTAACCGTCTGCTTGCTTAATGACCTTGAAATATCAGCAGTACAAGGCGTAGTGCACTTTTCTACACCCTTATGGAATACTTTGGCCCCTTCTGGCGATGATGTAAATGATATTGAATCTTTTGTTCCTGTAAAAATACTTGCGCATGAAGTTGTGGAAAGGATAACACCAAAAGACAATACAGTCAATAATTTTTTTCTCATAAATTTTAACGTTAAATAGCGATGAACAGGCACTCTTATTCATTTTCCCTGCCCTATTTCACCGCGGCACGAACTTACAAAAAAATAATATTAAAGAAAAGTGGGATTGGCAAATGGCTTGATTTTAGATTACAAATAACTAATTATCATTATCAATATTCATCAAAATTATGGATTTATGGAAAAGTTTAAAAAAATAATTTTGAAAATTCTAAAATGGACCGGAATTTCAATAGCAGCCCTCTTATTTTTAATGTTTATCATTCCCATCCTTTTTCCGGGAACGATTTCTCAGCAGGTAAAAATATTTGCCAATCAGCATCTTGCGGGTAAACTCGATTATAAAAAGACCCATCTTACCTTCTTCCGCCACTTCCCTTCTCTTACGGTTTCTGTAGATGATCTCGTTTTACAGGGTTCAAAACCTTTTCAGAATGATACGTTACTGACGGCAAAAGAATTAGCCGTGGGAATCAATCTTAAAAATCTGATTTTCAACCGTGAAGTGAAGATCGATGAAATTTATGTTACCGATGCCAATGCCAATGTTTTTGTCAACAGTAAAGGAGAAGCGAATTATAATGTCTACGTCTCCAAACCTTCCGGAAAACCGAAAGATACTACAGAAACAGGCGCTTCTATCAAACTGGACCTGATCAGACTTAAAAACTGGAATATCAGATACAACGATCATTCTGCAAGAGTTTTAGTGGATGCCAAGGGACTGAATTATACCGGAAAAGGCGGATTGAGTGAAGATATTTTTGATCTTCAGACGAATCTTGATATTGATAAAGTGGATTTCAGCCTGAACAGAATTTATTACGCCAAACAAAAAACCTTACACGCTGATCTGATCACCAGAATTAATACCAATGCCTTAACTTTTGTCTTAAAAAAGAATGAGTTAAGAATTAATGATCTTCCTCTAAAATTCATTGGTTTTATCAGTATTCTCAAAGACGGATACAATATGGACATCAAAGCAGCTTCGGAAAAAACTACGATTCGTGAGATGATCTCCGTACTGCCTCCACAATATCTCGACTGGGCAAAAGATACCAAAATAGAAGGCAACAGTGATTTGTATTTTCATATCAAAGGCAGGTTCAGTGAGCCTAAAAATATGAAACCGAGAGTCAAAGTACGTCTTTTGGTTAAAAACGGTTTTGTTTCTAATGGAAAAGCGCCCGTTCCGATGAACCATTTGAATATGGACCTGAATGTGGATTTACCGTCATTAGACACCAATCAGCTTGCCGTAGATTTGAAAAAACTTAGTTTTGATCTGGGGTCGAATAATAGTTTCCGGGCTTATGTAAAAACGAAAGGACTGAACGAAATGCAGGTGGATGCCAATATAAAAGGCGCTGTAGACCTGAAAACGTTGAGCCAGGCTTTGGGACTGAAAGATATTGATATCCGGGGATTGATTGATACCAATATTAAAGCCAATGGAATGTTCAGTCTTGATAAAAAGCTGTTCCCAAAAACCAATGGTTATCTGAATCTTAAAAACGGCCTAGTCAAAACAAAATATTACCCCAACCCTATCCAAAACATCAATTTAGTAGCGAACATTATCAATACAGACGGCACTTTCAAAAGTCTTGGTGTAAAACTGGATCCTTTCAGCTTTGATTTTGAAGGAAATCCTGTGTTTGTGAATGCCGATTTACAGAATTTTGAAGATCTGCTGTATAAAGTCCGCGCAAAAGGCGTATTGAATGTCGGAAGAATTTATAAAGTTTTTGCGAAAAAAGGATTCGATATCAGCGGATTAATCATGGCGGATCTATCGCTCAATGGCCGGCAGAGTTATGCTACAACCGGCCAGTACAGTAAGCTTGACAACAAAGGGACTTTAATTTTAAAGAACATTAAAGGCACTACAGAATACCTTCCTCAGTCATTTTTTATCAAAGAAGGAAATTTCCAGTTTGAAAATGAAAAAATGTGGTTCAGAAAATTCCTGGCTACCTACGGAAAATCTGATTTTGCGCTGAACGGTTATCTCCTCAATACCATCAATTATTTTATTGAAAGAAAAGGAACACTTCACGGGAAATTCACTTTAAATTCCAATTACATCCTGATCGATGAGTTTATGGCGCTTAAAAACGGAGACAATACCGATAAATCCATTGAAGTGGAATATGCAAAAGTAGAAAACCCGAAAAGCAGCGGCGTAGTCATTATTCCGAAAAATCTGGATGTTTCCCTGGATGCCAATGCAAAAAAGGTTGAATTTAAAGGATTGGCACTTAATCACCTGAAAGGAAATGCTTCTGTGAATAAGGGAGAAGTGTATCTTAAAAACACCTCGTTTGACATTATCGGAAGCCGCATGAATATTGATGCGCGTTATCAGGATGAATCTCCGCTCACGGCTAATTATGATGTAGCTCTTAAAGTTCAGGATTTTGATGTCCAGAGAGCATATAAAGAGATTGATATGGTTCGTGAAATGGCTACTGCAGCCAAAGATGTCAAAGGAATCGTATCCCTGGATTATAAACTGAAAGGGGATTTTGATAAAAATATGAGCCCGATTTATCCATCACTTGAAGGCGGCGGAACAGTCAATCTCCGGGATGTGGAAGTGAAAAACCTGAAAATGCTTTCTGCGGTGGGTGATAATATCGGAGCAAAAGCTTTTGACAATCCTGATATGAAAGGCGTAACGATTGAAACCAATATCAAAAACAATTTGATCCATGTAGATAAGTTCACCTTTAAAGTTTCCGTTCTGAGACCTTCCATCAGTGGAACCACGAGTTTCAACGGACTGCTGGATCTGCAAGTGAGAGTCGGTCTTCCTCCGGCTGGCTGGATTGGTTTTCCAATCGTGGTAACAGGAACTCACAGCAAACCGAAAATCAAAATTTTCAGTAAAACCGGACAGGGAATCGTAGATGCGCTGTACAATAAAAAGTCCAACAAAGTGATCCGTGAAGAAAAACGTGCTGAGAAAAAATCAAGAAGGCAGCAACGGAAGGAAAAAGAAGCTCAGGAAGAGAAAGCTAAAAATGCGGAAAAGCAGATCAATAAGGATCTTAAGGAAAAATAAAAAAATAAAGACTGCCCAATGTGCAGTCTTTATTTTTACAGTACAGAACGATATACGATCTACTCCGCTTTATTTTTAAGCATCATCAGAAGGCTGTACGCTCCCTTCTGCACTATTTTTTTATCCTTCAGGAAATCCGCTTTCAGAATTTCTGTAAACTGATCATCGGAAATTCCTGCTGTAACCGGAATCATTTTATAACTGCCTTTTCCAAGTTCTTCAAAAACATAACTTCTGTTTTCAAAAGAAACGACGGACTCGTTGGGAAGTCCCATAGTATTTCTACCGTTAATGCTTACTTCGGCATTGATGTACATTCCTTTCACAAAATCTGAATTGGGAGAAGAGAGTTTGGCAACCGCCATCGCAGCGCCTCCGTTTTCAATGCTGGGAACTACGCTGACGATTTTTGCATTCAGTTTAAGATCCGGATTTTCATTGCTGTAGACCAGAATGTCCTGCCCGGTTTTGATATCATTCACATCATTTTCAAAAACTTTGAGCTCGAGCAATAATCCGGCAGGATCAATCAGTTCAAATAAAGTATCAGCCGGATTGATATATTGTCCGTTATTGACCAGAATCTTGCTCACAAATCCATTGAAAGGCGCATAAATACTGATTCTGCTTCTGATATTTCCTGAGCTCAGTCCTTTTGCATTGATGCCTATGATTCTCAGTTTTTCTTCCAGCCCTTTTAAAGTGGCATTCAAAGTGGAATAATCAGCCTGTGCGGTCTGCAGGGTTTTATCGCTGCTGGCTTTGCTGATATTAAGGTCTTTTTGACGGCTAAGATTCAGTCTTGCAGATTCCAGCTGTGCTCTGGTCACCAGATAATCCTGCTGAAGCTGTATAAATTGGGGATCTTCCACCACAGCCAGCACCTGACCTTTCTTAAAATGACTTCCACTGATGACATGAATAGACTTGATATGTCCGCCCATAATACTCGAAACCGAACTCATATGCGACGGCGCAATCTCTGCTTTTCCGTTCAGTCTGACCAGCTTCTCCATATTCCTGCTTTGAATCATGGTCGTGGTCACTCCTACTGTGTTTAGCTGTTTTTCTGAAAGTTTAACCATATTTTCCTTATTCTGTGCGAATTTTTTATTCTCGTAAATGGTTTTCTCCTCTTCTTTTTTTCCTGAACATGAAGATAAAACAAGAGATAAAAGAAGGCTGTATATAGATATTTTTTTGAATGACATTCCGCTGTTATTTTGAAATTAAATAATTGAATTCTGCTGCGATCTGGTTGAGCTTTTCCAGATGATCGATGTAGTCTGCTTTCGTTTTCACAGCCTGATTGACCAATAAAACCCACGTCATATAATCGATTTCTCCGGCATCCATCTGCTTCTGGGCAGCAGTTAGAATCGTTTCAGATTTCGGAAGCTGTTTCTTTTCATAATTGTCAATGATTTTCTTTTGATTCATGTAATTGCTGATCTGCTGTCCTATTCTGTTTTTAAGCTCAATCTCTTTACGCAGGTATTCATTTTCGGAAACGGCAATTTTTGCCTGAGCAGCTTTTGCCAATGCCCTCTGCCCTTTCGTGAACAACGGAATTCCCACACCGACCAGAACGGAATTAAAACGATTGTTATTGATGTTCTTCATGCTTTGATTCGTATATCCGACAAGAAGTTCTGGCAGCAGTTTGCTCTTTTCAAGCTGGACTTCAGCCTCATTGATTTTAATCTGCTGCTGTAAATACTGAAGTTCCGGATGCTGGCTGATGGTTTCCTCAGAAAGCTGAAGATTGATATTCATTATGGATTGATCAGCTACAGGTTGGTAGGACTTTTCGGACTGAAGCAGTAATTGAAATTGCAGTTTCGCTATATTCAGATCATTTTCAAGGATATTCAGTTGGATGTCTGCCTGTTCTTTCTGGATGGAACCGGTAGATTCTTCTAAAATATTAGCCTCTCCTTTTTTTAGTCTTAAGCTGGCTTTATCGGCAAAATTTTGATACAGACGGCTGATGTATTCCAATACTTTTTTCTTTTCCTGAAGAATTAAGATCCTGTAAAAAAAGTCCGAAACTTCCTTTCTGAGCTGAGCTTTGGTCAGGTTCTGATTCATCACACTAGCCGTCCATGAAGCATCTAGCATTTGTTTTCTTTTCGAATATACTGTTGGGAAACTGAACCTTTGCGATACCGAGAATGAATTGTCGGTTTCCTGTCCCTGGATTTGTCCAATAGCGCCAGCCACTTCCAGTTGCGGAATATCCAGATAAGTTCCCTTCAGTTTTTCCTGATAGTCAGTGATCAGTTTTGAATTTTTAAGTGTTCCGTTTTGCTGATAAGCTTTTTCCAAAGCCTGTTCATAAGTAATATTTTCCTGTGCACTGATTCCACTTACGGAAAGTAATAACAGAACCACCGACAGTTTTTTATAATTAAGTTTTTTAGAGAATTTCATTTTCTTTTTATTAATTCGTTCAAATAAGACATAGAGAATAGGAAGGACAAATAGGGTGAGTAAGGTCGCCAACATCAGTCCGCCGATAACCACCGTTGCCAAAGGTCTTTGCACTTCTGCCCCTGCACCGCTGCTGAGCGCCATGGGAAGGAAGCCTAATGAGGCTACAAAAGCGGTCGTTAAAACCGGACGAAGCCTGATTCTTGTTCCCATCAGAACAATTCTGCTGGTGTTGGTTATTCCGTTCTTTTTTAAGCGGTTAAACTCTGATATCAAAACAATTCCGTTAAGTACAGCAACTCCGAAAAGAGCAATAAATCCAACCCCGGCGCTGATGCTGAAAGGCATTCCTCTCAATGCCATAAAATACACCCCACCGATTGCTGATAAAGGAATTGCGGTGTAAATAATCAGACTGTGTTTTACAGAACCGAAAGCAAAGAATAGCAATAAGAAAATCATCACCAGTGAAATTGGAACGGCAATGCCCAGTCTGGCTTTGGCTTCATTTAAATTCTCAAAGGCACCGCCATAGGAAATCGTATACCCGGAAGATAATTTTAAATCTTTATCCGTTTTCTTCTGAAGCTCCTCTACGATACTTTGTACATCCCTTCCACGCACGTTAAATCCTACCACAATTCTTCTTTTGGTATCTTCCCTCTGAATCTGATTCGGACTGTTTTTCAATTCCACTTTAGCCAATTGAGATAACGGAATCTGTTCACCTGACGCCGTAGGAACCAAAAGATTCCGGATGCTGGTGATGTCTTTTTTGTGTTCATTATCCATACGAACCACAATGTCAAATTTTCGTTCTCCTTCGTATAATGCTCCTGCGGTTTGTCCTGCAAAAGCCATATTGATCCCTCTGTTGATTTCTGCTACGGAAATACGGTGACGTGACAGTTCTGCCCGGTTGTAATCAATCACTACCTGAGGCGCTCCCACAACAGGTTCCAGATAGAGATCCTGAGCACCTTTTACTGTATTAATGATACTGCCGAGTTTTTTTGCGTATAGCGCAAGACTGTCCAGATCTTCACCATAAATTTTACAGACCACATCCTGTCTGGCTCCTGTCATCAACTCATTGAAACGCATCTGTACCGGAAACTGGAAACCTGTCGTCAATCCGGGAATTACTTTCAGAGATTCACTCATTTTTGCTGAAAGTTCGGGGAATGATGTGGCGGATGTCCATTCTTTTTTAGGTTTTAAAACAATGATCATGTCTCCCGCATCCATCGGCATGGGTTCTGTAGGGATTTCCGCACTTCCGATCTTAGTAACTACTTTTTCCACTTCAGGAAACTGCTTCAGAAGAATTCCGGCAGCTTGGCTTGTCACTTTTTTTGTTTCGTTGATGTTACTTCCCTGGAGAATACGCATTTCAACCGCAAAATCGCCTTCTTCCAATGATGGAATGAATTCACCGCCCATTCTGGAAAGGATTACCACAGCGCCTACAAAAAGGATCAAAACAGTAAAGAGAATTGTTTTTCTGAATTTAAGCGCTTTCATCAGGAATTTCTGATGACCTGCCTCTACTTTGGCCATGACCCTGTCTGAAATATTGTCCTTCTCCTTTTTCTTTTTACTCAAGACAAGCGAACTCATCATCGGAATATAAGTTAAGGAAAGCAGGAATGCTCCTACCAGAGCAAAAGCAACAGTCTGGGCCATAGGTTTAAACATCTTGCCTTCAATCCCCTGAAGCGTAAAAATCGGAAGGTACACGATAAGGATAATAATCTGTCCAAATACGGCACTGTTCACCATTTTTGAAGCAGAACTGGAAACCTGTTCATCCATTTCCTTTTTGCTGAGCATATTGTCTTTACCGAAATGCTTTTTATGAGCCAGCTGATGGAGAACCGCTTCCACGATGATGACGGCTCCGTCTACAATCAATCCGAAATCAAGGGCTCCGAGACTCATTAAGTTTCCACCAACTCCAAAAATATTCATCATGATAATGGCAAACAGCATGGCTAAAGGAATCACCGATGCCACCAATAATCCTGCTCTGAAATTTCCCAGGAACAGAACAAGAATAAAAACAACGATCAAAGCTCCTTCCATCAGGTTGGTTTTTACGGTACTGATCGTATTATTCACCATTTTAGCACGGTCAAGGAAAGGTTCCACGACAACCCCTTCCGGTAAAGACTCCTGGATTTTTTCAAGTCTCTGCTTTATATTTTCGATGACTTCATTGGCATTTTCACCTTTTAGCATTAAAACAATGGCTCCAGATACTTCTCCGGTATCATTATATGTCATGGCTCCATATCTTGTGGCAAAGCCGATCTTAACTGATGCGACATCCTTGATATGAACAGGAATTCCGTCTTTGGTATCGGCAACCTGGATATTTCCAATGTCTTCCGTACTTCCTAAGAGTCCTTCACTGCGGATAAAAAGAACGGTTTCTTTCTTCTCGATATAGGCACCTCCGGTATTCTGGTTGTTCTTTTCAAGGGCGGCAAAAACATCATTGATGTTGATGTTAAAAGCTTGTAATTTATTAGGATTAATCGCTATTTCATATTGTTTCAGCTTGCCTCCGAAGCTGCTGACATCTGCTACCCCTTTTGTTCCTAAAAGCTGGCGTCTGATCACCCAATCCTGAATGGTTCTGAGTTCAGTTTCATCATACACATTTTCGTAGCCTTTTTTAGCCCTTACCACATATTGAAAAATCTCTCCCAGTCCGGAAGAAATAGGTCCCAGCTCCGGTTTTCCAATGCCCTCGGGAATATTTTCCTGAACAAGCTGAAGACGTTCCTGAACCTGTTGACGGGCCCAATAGACATCCGTTTTATCATCAAAAACGACAGTCACAAGAGAAAGTCCGAAACGTGAAAAACTGCGGAGTTCGGTGATTCTGCTGATGTTGCTGGTAGCCTGTTCTATCGGAAAAGTAACAAGACGTTCGATGTCTGCAGCTCCATAAGAAGGCGCTGTGGTAATGATCTGAACCTGATTATTGGTAATATCCGGCTGGGCATCAATAGGAAGTTTGGTGGTTTCATAGATGCCAAGAAGAATCAGCCCTATGGTAAAAAGAGCGATGATGAGTTTATTCTTTACAGAAAACTCAATAATTTTATTTAACATGGAAAAATTATTAATTGATAAACAAGAAATTGACTGCTTCAGGGCAAAATCCTAAAGCATTAATTTTCAATTCAAAATCAATTAAGAGAACCGCGGAGGCTGGAAAATACGGGAAAGATAAAGACTTGGAAAGTTTTTCTCCTGATAAGTGCTGTTTTTCTGAGGCACCCTGATTTCTTTAGGTTTTTCTATGTGAAAAGTCATATCAGGAAGCTGGGCATTCACCATCAGCACAATGGGTGGATTGATAAAAGGAAGTTTCTGGTCTGTAGCCCAGTCTGAATCTTCTTTGTGGTTGTCATAGTGCTCCATGACAAACTCCGCGAAGTTTCCTTCATATTCCATAAGGTGTTCCACAAACAACGGCACTTTAAGCACTTCCGCCGTATTGGTGGTAGCAAGCACATACATCATTGAACATATTATGGAAAGCCATTTTAACATTGCGGTGCAAATATAGGGCTTAAATTTTTTCTAAAACGGTTCTCTGTATTAATTTTATGAGAATAATCCCTGTGTCAGAAGTCTTTCCCATAGATATTCGATAGTTCAAAAGATGAATTGTTTTGTAAATAATTAGAAATGAAGTCTTTTTACTATACATTTTAGCACATCTTATGGAATGCGGATTTCGGGTTAATTATTCAAAGTCCAGAAAACCGTCCGAAAGTTTTTTCCATTGGATCTTGGAAACACCTATCATTCCACCGGCGGCTATCATAAAATTTCTAACAATATCAATAAATCCTGCATTGAAATTTGGCGTTTCATTCCGTCCGTAGACTGCAGCTTTTAAGTGGCTGGCTGTTCTGGAAATCATAAAGGTAGATGTAGCTTTAGCACTGTAAAAATGAGAAATATGTTTGCTGTGCTTATCTTCAGGATCTTTTGATGGATTACAGGTGATCATAATGCTTTCCGACACGTTGTCTTCCAGGAAGCAGATGTCAGTGATTTCTACCCAGTCATAACCTTTCGCTCCTTTTTCTCCCGGCCCGGGAATATCAATTTTTATAAAATCTCCTATCTGAGGAGCTCTTATGATTCCATTTCCTTCGGCATCATAAAGTTTAAAGTCTGCAAATCCTTCTCCACAATAGCTTTTCCATTGGTTAACGGCAAAAAATCTTTCTTTGAGCAGTTCAAATTTTACCGGAAGAAATGTTGGATCAAACTCTTTTTGGCTTTCTGTATCGTGAAATCCACCAGATATCTGCTGGGGAACTCTCGGGATCTGCTTTGGTTTCATGGTATTGAATTTTAGACTAAGTTATAAAAACCGGAAGAATTCCTTTATGAGTGGAATCACAACACTAGTTTTAAACACAAATCACACAAATACTTTCACAAATAACACTAGTGCGAAAAATATTGTTCGTGTCATTTGTGCTATTCGTGTTTTAATCATAGAATATAAAAACCTCTCAATCGAGAGGCCAATGTTAAAACGTAATGTATTGAGATATATGGAGCTTTTAAACTGCCAGCCAAAAGTAAAAACAATGATCAATATATTTTATGACTGGAGTCATGTTGCCTTGATTTTATTGTGAATTTGTTAAAGTTTGCTTATCTTACCTTCTTTTTATAAACTAATATTTATTTTTGAATAAAAATTTAAAAGCAATAGCTGTGAGATTGATCTGAACAATTCAATTTCATGGTTGTGTGTCCGATATGCCTATGATAATCGATGAAGAACTTTTATTGTCCTCGGGAGCCGAACTTGTCCGTTATGGGGTCAACGATGTTATTTTTAAAGAAGGTGATGTTCCGAAATACTATTTTCAGATCAAAACCGGAACGGTAAAGATCAATAATTATCATGAAGACGGGCGTGAAATCATTCACAGCATCCCATTCGATGGGCATTGTCTGGTAGAGAGCTCTCTGTTCATTGATAAAGACTATCCTGTTAACGCTGTGGCCATGACGGGTTGTGAAATCATAAAGCTGGATAAGATCAAATTTCTGGCGCTTATCGGAAGTTCGCCTGATCTTCTCTCAAAACTCTACACCTACACAGCAGAAAGAATGTATTACAGGCATGTAATGCTGAATAATATCTCATCACCCGATCCGGGAACCAAAGTAAAACGCGTAATGGAGTGCCTGAAATCCTATAATCAGTACACCAGCAAATATTCCTACCAGTTTCCGTTTACAAGGCAGCAACTGGCTTCTCTTACGGGCTTATGCGTAGAAACAGTGATACGCGTTGTTAAAAAAATGGAGAAAGAAGAAATGGTACGAATAGAAAACGGTAAAATATTCTACTGATCAGAATTTTTTCAGCTGGCTCGGAACCATTCCGAATTTTTTTTTGAAAGCCGTCGAAAAATGGCGTGGATTTTTGTAGCCTACTGCGTCTGAAACTTCACTGATGGTCATTTCTTTTTCAAGGATCATTTTCCTGGCTTCCTCCATTTTAAGGCTGTTCCAGAATCCGAAAACGGTGGTTCCAAAAAGTTCTTTGAATCCTTTTTTAAGGGTAAATTCATTTGTCCCGGCATAATGGGCCAGCTCAATCAGTGAATGATCCGAATGATGGTTTTTCATAATGAAATCCTTCACCGCATGAATCTTGTCGATTTCCGTCCTTTTTAAAGAAGTTTTTATCAATGACTGATCTGCTATCTGTTCAAACTGAAGGAGCAGCAGTTCAATGGTTTTGGCTTCAATAAACATCCTTTTGAATAGTCCTTTTCGTTCGCAGTTGATAATTTCATTAATCAATTCATACATCCGCGCATTGATTCTGTTATGTTCAGGGTTCAGCTGACAGCCATTCCCTTTTTCCATCCGGTTTCTGAAAGTTTCAAATAACGGGGATTCATCAGGCAGAAATTTTTTAAAAAAACCGGGAGAAAGATTGATCTCAAAAAGTTCAAAATTCCGGCTCTCCCATTCCATCGTTCCTTCCATTCCGGATGCATAGATAATATTGTTCTGACCATTGGAAAAATCTATATTCTCGACAAAATTTCCGGAAACCGCACTGCTTTTTCCTTTCAGGGCAAAATGCATTTCCACAGTTTCATGATCGGTCTCAAAATTCAACAGGACTTTATCTGCAAGGTTGGCCAATCCGTATCCGATATGGATATCTCCAAAATAGATTTCGTTATAGCTTCCTTTTCCATAAGGCAGATCCAGCTGAGTTTCACATTCCACAATGTCCTGATATGGTAATGATCCAGTGAGCGGATGGTCTCTTTCCATCAGCGGATTTTCAATATCGTCTCCATACAGTTTAAGCGCCATTCGTATTGATGTATTTCTCCTTTTGGCGGAGCTTTTACTCCTTTATACAGACCCTAAAACATGAACCGGGTGTCTATATTTGCACAAAGTTAATTATTATTTAGAATCATTCTTAATTATAAGCTATAAATGATGCAGATAAGCCATGTTTTATTCCGTACAGATGATCTAAACCGTGCTGTTCAAAAACTGACAGATGCCGGATTCAATGTTGAATACGGAGCCCATCCTTCAAAAGCGTACAATGCTTTTATCTGGTTTGAAGAGGGTGTTTTTATTGAAATTTTTAAAATCCCTGCCATTCCTCTGCCATTCAGATGGATCATGAGAGTATTCGGGTACTCCCCTGTTTTGGAAAGAATGAAAGGATGGCATGAAAGTCCGGGCTGGTGTGACTGGTCACTGGAAACCCGGCAGAAAGATCTTAAGTACTATCGGCTGCTTCTGGAATATTTAGATATCGGCTGTAAAGCATTTAAAAGCAGGAGAAAAGATGTCCGCGGAAAAAAACTCTCATGGCGGCTTGCTGTTCCGGATGATACCCACTTCCCTTTTCTGATGTCTGCCTATTCTGTCAATCCCAGACCTAAAAAAATTACACATCCGAACGGAATCAAAAGTATAAAAATGATAAAGGTTGGAAAAGAAAGTCTGGACACTGTTCTTCTTGATGCGCTTCTCGAAGATAAAGAAGCATTGATGCTCATGGAAGGCTGCGAAGGACTTCAGACTGTAGAATTTCTTCATTCAGATATAAAAATCGAAGACATACTTATATAATGGAAAAGCAGAAACAACTTATTTTAAACGGGAATATGTATCGGGTCATGTGGCAGCTTTCATGGCCAGCCGTGATTGCAATGGTACTTTATGGAATGAATAATTTTCTGGACGGAATTTTTGTCGGCCATCTGATCAGTACCACAGCACTGGCGGCAGTTGGTATAGCCTATCCGTTGGCTCAGTTTGCTCAGGGATTTGGTACACTGATCGGGACAGGAATTGGCTCTGCGGTGAGTATCTGGATCGGAGCGGATGATAAAGAAAAGCTAAACAATTCTTTGGGAACAGCGAATTATCTTACCTTAATTTTCTCTGTCCTGATCACCATTCCATGCTTTATTTTTGGAAAAGAACTGGTATATATGATGGGCGGAAGAGGTGAAATTCTGTCATTGGGAACCGAATATTTCCGTGCAACGATTCTCGGAAGCTTTTTCTGGATTCACGGGCTGGCCCTGAATATGATGATTCGCGCGGAAGGCCGTATGAAAACCGCTGCATGGATGATTGCTGTCGGGTTGGTAGTAGATGTCGCTTTAAAACCTGTTTTCATCGATACTTTTGGCTGGGGCGTTGCAGGTGCTGCCTGGGCTACGAATGTTTCAATGATCATTTATACCGTTCTAGGGGTTTGGTATTATTCATCAGGAAAAGCGTCTTTCAAAACCAGGTTCTGGTCCCTGAAAAAAGACAAAGCCATTATTAAAGAAGCGCTTTCACTGGGAATGCCCGGATTTATTATGATGATCATGATCGTGATACAGAATATTGTCGTGTTCAATGTACTGGCGAGGTATGGAAAAGATTCGGATATTACATTTTTCACGGCAGTAAACCGTTTCTATATCCTTTTGAATACGCCGCTTTGGGGTCTGATGCGGGCACTTCAGCCGGTCTCGGGCATGAACTACGGAGCCGGAAAATATGAAAGAAGCATCAAAGCTTACTGGATCTTCTCTTTAGTTGGATTAATGATTCTACTGCCGTTCTGGCTGTTTGTTATGTTTTATCCGTCAGGTGTATTGTCGGTGATGATTCCGGATATGGTTTTTAGCAACATTCAACTGACTGATTTTAGAATGTACATGAGTATTCTGCCTGCGCTGCCCTTTGTTTTTATGGCTATGGTT
The DNA here is from genome assembly GCF_000737715.1 of Chryseobacterium sp. JM1. GTDB lineage: Bacteria > Bacteroidota > Bacteroidia > Flavobacteriales > Weeksellaceae > Chryseobacterium. The sequence continues at coordinate 719,548 of NZ_JPRN01000003.1, forward strand.
TGGTTTCCGTCTGTTGATCATGCGAAACCGGCGACGGTGATCAGTATTCTGAGACAGGTTGTTTTTTATATCCCTGCACTCCTTACTGTACCCATACTATTTGGAATTAGTGGCATTTATACGGCGAGTGCAGTCATTGACTGGGTTATTTTCGGATTGGTAATCTATTCGGTAGGAAAAAATTGTAAAAAAATGAAAGAAAAAGCCAATTAATGGCACAGCCTATTTTTATGTAGAATTAATAATTTTTGAATATTTATACCTTTATGATGTTTTGCATAATGTAAATTTTACTTATATTTGTGCTTCGAAATAATTTTTTTTCATCATTTGTGTTTTTTTAAGGTCTCCTCATCTAGGGGACCTTTTTCATTATATGCATACGTAATTGTTTATTTCATGGGTTTATGGAAACATAGAATAATGAATTTTCTGGCTAAGTGTAAATACTGAATCGTGAATTTGGTACTTTCTACGCTGTTATATTTCCCTTTAAAGTGACAACTTTGTCATGTTAAACAACTTAAAACATTACACCATGTCAAAATTCAAAATCAACATCGTTGCAGGTCCGCTTTGGAGCAACGACGAAGCACAAAAAATCGGAGGTCGTATTGCTGCGGCCCATTTAGGAAAATTCACTGGACAATGGAGCACTATTGTCGAAGGTCAGATGAGCGTTATCGAAGTTGAATACGATACAGAACCATCTGGAAGTACGGAATATACTATGGACGTTTTAGCAGGACCTATCTGGAGCAACGAAGATGCAAAAGAAATTTGTCCTTCTATCTGTGCTTCTTACGGAGGTACGTGGAACGGACAGTGGACTACAGTCGTAGAAGGAAAAATGAGTGTTTGCGGATGCGTATTCAAGTTCTAGGAATATTTAAAATCAGTATAGATCTCCGGGGCAACCTGGAGATTTTTTTTGTTTATTTTATTATAAACAAAGGAGATGTTGTTGTATTCAATTGTCGTTTTAAGTAAAAATTTTGGCAAGGTCCAATGAAATAACTGAATTAACTTTGCATCAAATATGTATTGCATGATGAAGAATGAAACAAGAAAGAATGCTTCCTACGTTCTGATGCTGATCAATGTACTGGTTGTCATACTGGTATCCAGCAATCTGAGATCTCCCATTATTTCCGTCTCTCCGGTGCTATCCGAAATACGAAATGCTTTGAAACTGGATAGCTTTCAGGTCAGTTTGCTTACATCTATCCCTTTGTTTATGTTTGCTACCTGTTCCGTTTTGGTTAGCAGATTTTCGCATAAATTCAGTATCAGCAGATTTCTGATGTACTCTCTGATTATTTTAAGTTTCGGACTTTTTCTAAGAATTACAGGATCTCTTTGGATGCTTTTTGCAGGATCTGTGTTCATAGGACTTGGGATTTGTATCGGAAATGTGGTTACTCCTGGATATATTAAAAATAATTTCCCCAAACAGATCGGACTGATGACCGGAATTTTCGCCGTGTCTATGAATCTTACCGCAGCTTTGGCATCAGGTTTTAGTGTAAGAATCGGTGAATGGACAGGATTCGGATGGCGTGGTTCATTGGGAATCTGGCTGGTGATTGCAGGTTTGGGGCTGTTTGTTCTGATTCTTGAATTGATATTCAATAAAAAAAATCCGGGTCAGTCCAAAGCAGCTTTGACTGTTTCTGATTTCAATATGTTTAAATCCGCCCAGGCATGGAATATCAGTGTTTTTATGGGACTTCAGTCGTTGTTTTATTACTGTATGATGGCCTGGTTGCCGTCGTTTCTTACCGATTACAATATGCAGGGCGAAAGTACCGGATGGGTTCTATTCGTTATCCAGATCACTATGATTCCTGTTACTTTCTGTGCCCCGATCATTGCAGGAAAAATGAAAGATCAGCGGATTCTGATTGTCCTTATCTGTACCTTAATGTTCGGAAGTACAATGATGTTCGTCTGGCTGCAGTCTCAATGGATCTATGCTAATGCTGTTATTATTGGTCTTTCGAATGGCTTGTCTTTCAGTTTATCCATCCTTTTCTTTTCAACAAGAACAAAAAACAGCGCCAATGCCGTGAAAATATCAGGAATGGCACAGTCTGTAGGGTATCTGATCGCTGCGTTCGGACCTCCCGTATTTGGGAAGCTGCATGATTGGGATGTTTCATGGAAAAGTTCTTTTTACTTTTTAAGTTGTGCCGTTATCCTGATGTTTTACTTTGGAATGAAGGCGGCAAGTAATAAATGTGTGGAGGATTAAGGAAAAAGAGTCAAGAATCAAGAACCAAGAATAAAGACAATAGATTTCAGACATGAGACAAGAGATATCAGATTAAGGTGAAGAAATAAGGCACGTTATTACTCATTGCTCATTACCCATTACTTATAATTTATGTTACTCTTTTTTTATCGCTGGCTTCCACCCATTCGTCTTTCCCACATTTTGGGCAGTTTCCGGCATTTCCTTCTGTTTTAGATTCGGTATGTCCGCAGAATATGCAGGAATAATGGCCTTCTTGAGGAATTATCTTCAATGGATTTTCCAATGAATCAGGCATGATCGGAAGTCCGTATTTCACGGCTTTATCTTCATGAAAAAATATGCTGATTTCTCCGGAACTCTCTACAATCGCTGTTTCAATCTGTCCTAATTGTGAAACGCCTTTTAATCTAAGCTCGGCAAAGAATTCATCGCTGCCCAGATTTTCTTTTTTGAAATTATCTATAGCAAACTCTCCATCTCTAATCAGACAGGCAGAACTTCCTTCCACCAGTTTTTCAAATCTTTTGCTCTTGGCGATAAAAATAGTAATGATCGTATATAAAAGAATAATAACGATAAAAACCAGGATTGAAGAAACGATGCCCACATCTTTATTAAACATCGGGTCACCAGCCGCAGAACCTAAACCGATAATAACGACTAACTCAAAAATGGAGAGCTGCTTTACACCTCTTTTACCCAAAACCCTTAATCCGATAATAATCGCCAGAAACATAATGGCCGTCCGGAGAATGATCTCTAAAAGAAAAGACCATTCTTCATGTCCCATCAGCAATTCTTTCCAGTTGAGTTCTAAGAGAAATAAGGCTAGCATAGATATTAATTTAGAAGGGACATCCAAAAAATGAGCCATAGCCTGTTTGGAAAGGTGGCTTCGAGTTCCTCAGCCACCATTTATTTATTTACCCATTCTTCTGCAAGAATCGCATAAATCACGTCATCTACCCAAACACCGTTGATGTACAGGCTTTTAACGAAGTGCCCTTCCTTTCTGAAGCCAAGACGTTCCATCAGCTGCAATGAACTGGTATTATCAGGATCAATGGAAGTGGTGATCCTGTGTTTCTTCAAATCTTTAAACATCAGGTTAATCAATCCTTTCAATGTTTCGGAAGCATATCCTTTGTGATGATGCTTTTTACTCAGTGTGATTCCAAATTCCACCTGATTACTGTCTATAAAATGCACGCCTACATCACCGATGACTTCTTTCGTCAGCTTATCTGTAATCAAAAGCTGATACCATGTCTCCGGCAGATTGAATTCTTTGGAGTTCCTGATGATGAATGTTTCCACTTCTTCCAGAGTTTTGGGAATCCAGCTTTGAAACTGATTGGTTTCCCCATCTGAACGGTACCCGAAAATGGCTTCCTTATCATTCATATCAAGATCTCTGAGCAGCAGTCTTTCTGTTTCAAGAATCATTTTGTTAAAATTTTAATAGGCTAAATTATGAATAGATTTGAACCTCCCGAATTAAAATTAGTGAAATCGTGGACTTTTACGGTTTTTTCAAATTGAAAGAGCTTAAAAATTATATTTTACATTAAATCCTGTAAAAAAATAAGCTTTACTAGGGCCGGGATTGACATCAGTATAGACCGCAGAATTATTATATTGATTATCTGCATCCGTATCATTGATACTGTTGCCATAAAATAAGAATTTGTAATTGATTTGATTAGTCAGATTATTTCCTATTATGAATATATCTAAATCCCATTTATTGAAATTATGTTTATAACCTATTTTTGAATTTAAAAGTCCGAAGCTTTTTACTTTATTTATGTTTGCAAAATCAGTGTAGACACTTCCCATAAAATTATATGTATTTTGCCAGTATAGTCCTAAGTTTGTTTCAAAATCAAGCCCGAAAGATACTTTTGTTTTCGGAACTCCGACAACACTCTTTTTTTCATAATTATTAACTCCCGCAGGCTTTCCGTCTTCTTTTAAATAGGTACTGAAACCAGAATATTTAAAATCATTATAGGTATAGTTTACAAACGGTTGAATTTTCGAAACTAAGGAGTGTTCTGGTTTGTAAGAATAGCCTATACTCATCTCCAATCCTTTATTTTTTTGATTTCCTGTATTAGCCCAATAGGTGTAAGCTGTTTGCTCTGCATTAGACATTCTTCCTGCCAATTGGGTAAGCTTATCTTTAATATTAATACTGAACAGTGAAAACTGATAATCTATTGATGTATTCTCTATCAGTCCCTGAATACTGAAATCCCACATTTTTGCCTTTTCCGCAGTCAGATTTTCATTGGTTATGTTAAGGCCGGGTATGAAAGCTGTGGCGGAGGTGGGTGCATTATATCCTTCGCTATAGCTTAGGTTGTATATCTGATTTTTCCATACTTTCTGAAGCGCAAAATGGGGAGTAGCTACGGCTTTGAACTTTTTGTCAAAGGACAGATCCTTTTTATAGACATTATCAGTATTAGTCATGAATAATCCAGGTATAGCCAGCAAATCTTTTCTGTTATAGCCGATCTGATTGATGCTGAGTCCAGCAAGAAACATTAAACTCCATGGCTTATAAGTGATTTTCTCAACCGCAAAATAGTTATTCTGATGGTTCATATTTTTAAAATAAGATCCGTCAGAAAGAGGTCTTAAAACAGGAGGCTCAGTATTTTTTACACTTTTATAACGGTAATTGGTAATAGTAGCCAGAGACTGCTGAATTTCAACCCCGAATTCTGCCTGGCTCCCGAAATCCTCCCAATCCTGATTGAAATTAAATACAGATCTGAGTCCATAGTTAGAAAAAGAAGAGGTTTCATAGGCCCCGGCTGCAATTCTGTCACCGTTCGTTCCTGCATAGAATATTGTAGTGCTGTTTTTTAAACCAGAAGTAATTTGCCAGATATGGCCAACTCCAACCCTCGAAGTAACAAATTTTGTTTTTGCACCTCTTCTGATGTAGGCAAAATTTCCGTTGTCAATTTTATTATAGTAATCATCATAGGAAATTTGCCCGGAAACTTGTTCCAGAGAATTACCATGGGTAGCCAATAAAGTAATTTTTTGATTTTCATTCAGCTTAAATTCTCCATTGATGTTGTAAAAATTTTTGATACTTTTCCCGTGAGGTCGATATCCATCACTTCCAATGTGCCCGTAATTGGTTATGATAGAGTGATTCTTTCCTACATTGGTAACAGAAGTTGAGCTTTGAAACAATCCGAAAGAGCCGGTATTAAATTGCTCAGAAATAGAAGTGCCTTTTTTAGTTTCAGGCTCCATATAAAATCTTACTGCTCCCCCGGAACCACCTCCATATAATGTGGCAGCCGGTCCTTTTACAACTTCTATACGGTTGATTAGCCCGAAATTCACATCGTCTAGAACAGTAATACCGTCTGCTCCGGTTAGAGGAATATTATTAAGATACATCTTGATTCCCCAATTATTAAACTTCTGGTCATTTCCATACCCTCTTACTATGATTCTTTGTCCGCCTAGCTGTGTCCTTTTTTCTACCTGAACGCCAGCCATCATCCCCAGGCTTTGTTCTACAAATTCTGGATTATTACGGTTTATTTCATAGTCGGAAATAACTTCTGTGGATTGTGCATGTCTTTTAAATTCTTCCCTCTCCTTAATTACTTTTGCTCTTGCGTGAATTTCTATTTCATCGATATTCTTTTCTTTTTCCTGTGCCTGGGTAAAGCTAATCATTGACAATGAAATAGCTAACAAATAATTTTTTTTCATCAATTCTAAAAAATATTTTAATTTCTGTTTTTTTGTGTTCTAAAAAAGAACAAAGTCATATAATTAACATAAATCTATCTTTCATGGAAAGCTCAGCATATTTTTGCCTCATGTTATATCTGCTGCCGGATAGAAAAGGTATTACATTCCTTCAGCTTCATTGTTTAATGGATCACGAAGGTAAAATGCGGATTAAGCATAAACCAATCCAGGCCTGATAGATATCAATTTTCCGTTTTATCAGCTTATTTATTTAGCGGTACAATAAAGAAAATAATAAAATTTTAAGCAAATGATACAAGGCAATAACACAAAACATCCCTAATTACTTTTTGTAACAGTGATATTTGTTTATAATATTTTACACAGTCATTTATTAGAGGAATAAAATTAATTTTTAATTAACTTCAATGCTTTATTTTGTGTATCTGTTTTTACAAGTACCAGATAAAGTCCCTTTGATAATTCTTTTACGTCAATATCTATTTTTGAACCTTTCTGTTTCTTCAAAGATATTACCTGTCTTCCGGAAGCATCATAAATATAAACATCTACATTTTTCTTATTATTAGAAGGAAGCAAGATGCTTGTATGGTCATTGGCCGGATTGGGAGCCAATCTGATGCCCTCTTCTGTTTTTATAATGTCGTTTACACCAAGTGCAGAGGTTGGAATAATTGATTTTATAAGCCAGCCATAAGATTCTGTATTAGTATCGCTTTCCATGCGAAGTCTTACTGCAATTTCTTCTCCAAGAGCAAAACCGGTTAAATTCAGAGAACTGTTTTGAAATAGTGTTTCATTCACAGTGGCAGCTGTAAGCGGAGTTCCTGCATTTGTCCAGTTACTGAATGAAGCTTCATCATAAACGCCTAATAGTTTCCAGGTCACCAGATCCTTAGATCCTTCCACGTATGCATAATCATAGCCTGCTTCTGTAAATGCCATATGCCTCACCGTCATTGGAGACCCTGCACCTATAATGACCGGAGTTCTCACATAGGTCTGGTAATTGGTGGAACCTGCATATGGATGGCCAACATTATTAAGTACATTATAGCTGAACTTATTTGATACATTATCTACCACAAACTTACCTGTTCCAATGTATACATCATTAGCTGTAAATGAAGGGATATTAATCACAGGGGCACCTGCATTAAAGTTGATGATCTCCACAGACTTTGATGTCTTAATTGTTTCTTTTGATCCATATACCCCCAAAACGGAGACTGTATGAACTCCCTCCGGAAGACTTGAATTAGTTGTAAAGGTATAATCAGTATTTGGCTGTGTACTGGAAATAGTTGACACATATGTATTATCTACAAATACCTTCAGGCTCGTGATTTGTGGATTTGTATAATTAAAGACTGCTACAGCCTTCATATCATGAATACCTGCCTGTTTGATACTTGTGATATTTGGGGGCGGTACATATTCCGGAAGCACATAGGTAGTTAATTCAGGAATAGTAGCTGTCCAAACTCCTCTGCCGTGAGTAGCAAGCACGACCTGATCATTAACGATTTTCATCTGCCAGACAGAAACTGGCGGAAGAGTGGTTACCGGATACCAATTCGTTCCCCCGTTTATGGTTTCAAATACTCCTATATCTGTTCCTGCCCAAAGGACATTTTCATCAAATGGCATTTCAATTAAACTATGTACCGGTACATTTGGAAAACCTGATGATACAGATCCCGTACTGTATCCTGAAATATCGGTCCATGTTGCTCCAAAATCATTGGTTTTTACTACCTTAGGCTGGCTTGCAGCCGAGTGTAGCACATATGCTCTGGCCTCATTGGTATTGGATGGAGAGAGGCCGCTGATATAGAGATTACTTGTTGTTGGCGAGTTCCCTGTTGTTTTGGCGAAAGTAAGTCCATTATCTTTTGAAACATTCACCTTATATGCTGTACCTGCGCCAGGCGAAACAGCTGCTGCTGCCCACACTACATCAGGATTGGCTACAGATACCTTCACTGTCGCATAGGATGAGTTTCCCGGCCATGTCCCATTATTGGCTGGTGTAAAGGAGGTTAAATCCCATGTCCGTCCGAAGTTCAAAGATCTCCAAACCCCATTGGAAGAAACAGTAAATACAACATCCGGATTATTATTGGCATTGGCTAATTTGGAATAGAATGGTGATGATGCCGACCCATTATCAGCATTGCTTGCATTAAAACGACCTGATAAGCTTACTCCCTGTTCTGCTCTTACAAAGTTATTATACTGAGAGCCAAACAATAGCTCGTTAGGTTTATTATAGTTCCAAAGTGTCTCAAAACCATCTCCTCCATATAATGATAAATAATCGGAAGAACCGGAAGAAGGGGCTGTAATAGTAGCTGCAGAGCCATTATCCTGAGCTCCTGCCACGTAAGCATTTTCTCCATTCTTTTTATCCGCTCCGTAGAATTGTGTTGTATTAAGACCCTTAGCCGGGTTAGACCAGTCTCCCTGGGTTTCTCCCGGATTGACTTTGTATTGTGTAGAATAAACTCCTCCGTCATTAGTCAGCAGTAATCTGAACTGAGTAGGATCATTTGAATTGACCTGGCAGACGATACCATGCTGATCAGGATGTACAGAGGTATTAAGATAGGCTGTATTATAACCACTGGCAATGGATAGGACATTATATGAATTATTTGTAGTATTTACTGTAATCTTAGCCAGGTAAACCCCACCTACATAAAAAATATCGGCATTGGTAGGATGCGTAGCAATAGTATTATCATACCAGCCTTGGTCACCTAATATTTCTTTACTGTTTCCGGATTGAAAGGTCAGAGCCTGAAAGCTGGTCCCTGCATCCCTGGACATATACAATCCTGTCGTATTAAGTTCCTGGCAGCTCAGATATATTCGGCTTTGGTCTGTATGGCATATGCTCAATTCTATTCTTTCTATACCCTTATTAAGGGATACAGCGTCAAATATTTTTGTCCACGTTAGGCCTCCATCTGTTGACTTCATAATTCCCAGTGTGTTAACGGCTGCATATATTACCCCAAAATCGTTGGTGGCTACAATATCCTGAACAGAGCTGTAATTGATGGAGTTCATTGCTGCTCCGGAGAATGGTTGTGTCCAGGTAGTTCCTCCGTCCTGGGTCATGTAGATTCCTTTTGGAGTTCCTACGAGTAAATGATTGGCATTGGCAGGATTCACCAATAACCTTCCCACATCGCCAAAGGCTGAAGTGTTGGCTACAGGAGCCCAATGTTCACCAGCATCACTGGATTTAATCAGGCCAACTCCTGTGATGCCATCCAGATTACCAAATGGTTCTCCGGTTCCCGCATAGACTATATTCGGATTTTGAGGAGAAATGGCTAAAGTAGAAGATGAAAGGTTAGGCACACTAAAGTCTGTGGTATTTCTCCACGTAGTTCCCGCATTCTCGGTAATCCACACCCCGCCTCCCGCTGTTCCTACGTACCATTTATCGGGATGGGTAGGTGAAATTACCAGACTTCTGTCTCTTCCCGGAATATTATAAGGACCTCTCTCTGTAAAGGTAACATTATTGATAGAATAGGTTCCATTCTTTGCAGCAATAGAAGAATTCTTGCGGGCATTCTTAAGTGTAAGACTGTTCAATGCCTTGCTGTATTCCTTCATTAAATTCCCATTTTCATAAAGCATCTCGGTGGTTCCTATAGGTATTGTAATGTTACGTCTGTACTCTGCCATTTCTTCAATTCCTTTCTTTTCCCTGACACCCGTCTTCTGTTCTCTTAGTTTTTTTTCGGCACGGTGACCTATTACCATTTCTCCGGGTTTTACCATACTGAACAAAAGTTCCTGTCTTAAAAGTTTCTCTTCCGTTCCGTCTCCAAACTTTTCAAATACTCTGCTGAATTTTGGATCATTGTAAGCGAATCCAGTTTTTAGGATTTGGGCTTTTTGTATCTGGGCATAAGTTTCCTTATCGGTAGGAATCTTGATCTTATCGGATTTCTTCTGTTGATCTTTTTCTTTCTTTTGTCCCGTTTCTGTCATTTTTGAGGACGGCAGAGGCTGAAGGGTGGAGCCTGTCTTTTTACTGAAATGCTGACAGGCATTCAATAAAAAAATAAGACCAAGTACTATTACGCCATTTCCGAAATATTTTTTTTTCATTTTGGGTTTTATTTTATGGGGATTAAAATTTGATCTTCTTCGTTTTCTTCGTTTACTTCCGTTTTTGCTCTGATAACCTCCCGATAAGGGATAAGTACGAGTGTATTGTCGGATCTCCAATAAATGGAATCTGTAAGACTTCTGCTTTTTTCTTTTTTAAGGATATTAGTTTTGGATTCTGTTACGAAGTAGCTAAGCCATCTTTGAGGATTGTGAGGATTAGCTTCATATTTATAGAATAAAATAAACCGACGATCAGGGCTCAGTTTACTGGAATATTCATTTTTAATATTATTATAAAATACAGCAGTATCCTTGTAAGGTTTGCAGTATATTAAAGATAATATTGCTGTATATGTAAATATTTTCATAAAAATTAAATTACTCTAATTTTTAAATATAAAATAAATAAGCCGTAAAATTCATAAAAGGTAAAAAATTACATAAAGAGCAATTTCTTAAATAAAAAATCAACACATTAATAAGATAATATGCACATTTATAAGATTTTAGAAGTTATTTCACAAATAAATTTTACCAAATAATATTATATACTGTAGTTTATCCGTCCGTTTCTTAAGTGTTTAATCTTATTAACTGAAATTAAAGTATTGGGTAGTGAAGACGGGAACTTTAAATGTGTATCTTATTGTTTCCCTTAATCACAAAAGGAATAGAGCATAAAGAAAGTTTTGAGAGATTCATTTACCACAGCGAGTGTAGTGTCATTTAAATCAAATTCTTGTAAAAAAACAATAATAAAGCGATCGATGGTGCTTCATGTGGTTCCTATTTTCCTTAAATGATTATTCTGTCTTATCGGAACACATCGGAGAACAGTACAGAGCCGGAGGTCTTAGCCTGGCCACAGTTGCTATTATTCTATGAAATATAGTTTATATTGAAAAAGCAGTGCTGCACATTAAACAGCAAGGAGACGAAAATTAATGAAGAATTACTCCAGTATCATTCCCCTTAGGTTGTGAGAACATCCATCTAACAGAGGATTATGTCTGGAATAATAAAAGTAACATTAAAATCGGAAGAATTAAAATTTTTAAGAGTGAGTAATCCATAATAGCTATCGAAATAATTGTTTATAATAGATTTTATCCTTAACCCGGTTTTTTTTATTTTTCGTGAGCCGACACCAGATTAATCAAAAGAATATTCTTCACCATTCAGCAAAACAAAACATCGGTCCTGCCATCCGCTTTCTATGATTTTATCCTGAATAAATTTCCGGTCTTCTTTACAATGACTTACCGCCTCAAGATGAGTTATCAAAACGGTGGCATCAGGAATATACTCACAAACCTTAATGATATCCTGGCTGGTCATAATAATAGGATCTCCCACGACAAAAGTCGCTGCACCACCTGCAACCACAATATGCTGAGGTCTGTGTTTATCAATTTCTGTAGCAATTCCTTCATACCAGATACTGTCGCCAACGATGTAAAGTGTTTTTTCTTCCGTTTTAAAGACAAAACCATTGACTTCCCCCATCTTCTCTCCTATTTCTCCGGTTCCGTGCTGTCCCTGCGTAATGGTAATATTGATATTTTCCCAGATCATGCTGTCTTTAATGGAAATTATATTTTTAAAACCTGACTGCGCAATGTGCTCTGCAATCACCTCAGGGCAAATCACGGGAATATCTTTGTTTAAAAGTTCAATCGCTTTTCCGTCCCAGTGATCGGGATGAAGGTGGGTTACTGCTACAGCATCAATTTTTGACAGTTTATCTTTCAATTCCTCTTCACTGAATGGAAGATCGACTAATGGATTCAATAATTCGTTATCCGTCATCGGAAATTTCCCCAGAGAACCTTTTGCGCCAAGCATTGGGTCAATTAAAATATTTTTCTCTCCGATTTGGATTAATAATGTGGCATTGCGCCATAATTCCAGTTTCATTTTGTTTAATTTTGTCCTGTAAAACTAGGGCTAAATCAAGGCTGGATAATAGACGGTTACCAAAAGGTTCACCACTTATATACAAGGATCTATGAATTTTGAAGAATTTAAAAACTGTGGGCTCAGACGAAGCCTGGATATTCTTTCCGGAAAATGGAAACCATTAATCCTTCAGAATCTTTTTGAGGAAGAGCAGGTTCGTTTTGTAGAATTGTGGCGTAAAATGCCCAGGGTTTCAAAGAAAGTGCTTTCGGAGCAGCTGAAACAAATGGAGGAAAATCATATGATTCAACGGATTGAAGTTTACAATTTTCCTCCTGAAGTCTATTATAAGCTGACGGATAAAGCCCGGAAATTAGGCCCTATTCTCGATCAGCTGCATCAATGGGGCAATGATCTGGATTCTTAAAAGCATCCAGTACCTCCAGTATATTCTGATAAACAAAGTTCAGTTCCTCTGACGTGATGCAATACGGCGGAACCAGATACATCACATTCCCCAGCGGACGCATAATGATCCCACGTTCCAGAAATTCATCATATAAAACCTTTCCTATTTGGTTAAAATAAGAAGTATTTTGGTCGGTTTTATACTCAAAAGCCAGAATAGTTCCGGTCTGACGTACATTTTCAACATCCGGATGCTGTGAAAGAGTTTTAGAAAAATCTGAATGCTTTCTACTGATAAGATCAATGGCCGCTAACGTTTCTTCCTGTAATAAAAGTTCCATGCTGGCCAGTGACGCCGTACAGGCTAAAGGATTGGCCGTAAAAGAATGACCGTGAAACAGCGTTTTATACTTATCATCAGATAAAAAAGCATTGAAAATCTCCTGTGAACACGTCGTAATTCCCATAGGCATCGTTCCGCCGGTAAGGCCTTTTGAAAAGCACATAATATCCGGCATTTCTGTCAGATGGTTAGCGGCAAAAAGCTTTCCTGTTCTTCCAAAACCTGTGAATACTTCGTCCTGAATCATCAGAATTTCTTCAGCTCGACAAAACTTCATGAGTTCATCCAGATGTTTGGCTTCGTACATCAGCATTCCTGCAGCGCCCTGTACCAATGGCTCATAAATAAAACAGGCTGTTTCTTCCGCCAGATCTCTAATCTGAATTTTTAAGCTTTCCAGGTTTTCTGCATTGGGTGTATCAATAAAAACCACCTCAAACAGCATACTTCCAAAAGGTTTTGTCCAGACACTTCTTCCGCTCACAGACATCGCCCCAAACGTATCACCGTGGTAAGCATTTTTAAAAGCCAGAATCTTTGTTTTTTCTTTCCCTAAATTATAAGCATACTGAATACACATCTTCAGTGCCGCTTCAACAGCCGTCGAGCCATTATCGGAATAAAAAACCTTTTTCTGATTCTTTGGAAGCAGGTTCAATAAGTTTTCTGACAACTGAACCGCCGGTTCATGTGTAAAGCCTGCAAAAATAACCTGTTCCAGAGTATTCAGCTGCTGAAAAACACGCTCTGCAATATAAGGATGAGCATGACCGTGCAACGTCACCCACCAGGATGAAACCGCATCGATATACTTTTTCCCATCCTCATCATATAAATAAACACCCTTTCCTTTTACAATAGGCACTGCATCACCAGCCGTTTTCATCTGCGTGTAAGGATGCCAGTTGACGGCTTTATCTCTTGACTGTAATGATTGTATTAATGTATTCATTTTTTTAAATTAGAAGTTAGAAGTTAGAGACTAGAGGTTAGAAGAGAGAAAATTGAAGTTCTGCAAGTCAACCTGTGACTTACAAAACTTCAATTTTATAACCCGAATCCCGAACCGCGTTAACAACAATTAGCCTCCTTCATCTTCATTGGCTTCAGGCCCAGCTTTTCCAGCATCTGCATATCTTCGGAAACGCCCGGATTAGGTGTTACCAATAAGGTTTCTCTTTCTCCTGTAAAGATGGAATTAGCTCCGGCCATAAAGCACCAGGCCTGTTCCGTTTCGCTCATCTCGATACGTCCTGCGCTTAATCTGACCATGGATGAAGGCATAACAATTCTTGCTGTCGCAATCATTCTGACCATTTCCCAGGTGTCCACTTTTTCGTTGTCTTCAAGCGGTGTTCCTGCCACTCTGGCTAAAGCATTGATGGGAACAGATTCCGGATGTTTTGGCATAGTAGCTAAGGTTAAAAGCATTGAAATTCTGTCTCTATGCGTTTCTCCAAGTCCTATAATACCTCCGGAACATACTGTTATTCCTGCATTTCTTACGTTGTTGATCGTATTAATCCTGTTATCAAATGTTCTTGTTGAAATAATTTCTTCATAATACTGCTCAGAAGTATCCAGATTATGATTGTAAGCGTATAAACCTGCCTCTTGAAGACGGATAGCCTGCTCTTCAGTAAGCATTCCTAAAGTACAGCATACCTCAAGCCCAAGCTCATTCACTCCTTTTACCATATCAATTACACGGTCAAAATCACGGTTATTTCGGACTTCACGCCATGCTGCAGCCATACAGAAACGGGATGAACCGCTGTCTTTTGCCTTTTGAGCGTGAGCAATAACGGTTTCTGTCGGAAGCAATGCCTGCACTTTGATATTGGTATGGTAACGAGCCGCCTGACCACAATATGAGCAGTCTTCAGGGCATCCTCCTGTTTTGATAGATAATAAAGTAGATATCTGTACTTCGGTCGGATCATGCCATTCACGGTGAACGGTAGATGCCTTATAAATCAGTTCCAGTAACGGCTGGTGGTAAATTTCTTCTATTTCTTCTTTTGTCCAGTTGTTTCTTACGGTTGTTTTTTGGTCCATTATCATAATTTTGTTTTTGTTAATTGTTCTGCGGCAGCTTTAATACTGTCTTTTGTGGGTAGGTCAATTTCAGGGATACGGATGATCCTCGTTTCTCTTTTAATAAAGTTGCAGATCACTCTTTCCGTATCCGGAGGAAAAACTCCGTTGAGGATCAGATATTCCAGTTTGAGTTTTTTCTGTTCTAATGCCATGATGGAAAGCAAAGTATGATTAATACATCCTAAATAATTCCTCACCACCAATGCCACCGGAAGATCCAGTTTTTCTATCAGATCGATCATGAAAATATCATCTGTAAGGGGTACCATAAGTCCTCCTGCCCCTTCTACAATAAGCCTGTTTTGTGTTTCAGGCAGATGAAACTCATCAAGATCGATTTTTATATTTTCTTCTTTGGCAGACTGATGCGGTGATGCAGCCAGCTTAAAACGGTAGGCCTCCGGATGGTAGACTGTATTTTCTGTCCATGATTCTATTTTATGGCTGTCCGAATAGTCCAAATCTCCGGACTGCACAGGTTTCCAGTAGTCGGCTTTAAAATATTGTGTTAAAACAGCAGAGCAAATTGTCTTTCCTACTTCGGTGCCTATGCCGGTGATGAATAGTTGGGTCATGCGGGTACGGGTTTCGAGATGCGTGATTCGGGGGTTAGGTTTAAATATTAATTTTTGTTTGGTTTAAAGGAATGCTTTGATGCTTTCTGTGAGTTCTATGATCTCCTTTTCGGTATTGAAGCTGTGGAGGCATATTCTGAGTCTTTCAGTTCCTGCTTTTACAGTGGGACTGTAGACGGCATAGGTTAAGAAATTATGATCAGATAGTCCTTTCTGTAAACTTCTTAATTGCTGATTATCCGGAACCAATACAGCCTGTATCGGACTCAATTCCGAAGATGGTGTTTCTATATCTTGATTTCTGAAAATTTCAATGTTTTGATGAAGCTTTTCTGACAGTTCCGGTTTTTGCTTTAAAAATTCATATCCGGTTTTAATAGCCATCCATAAAAAATCCTGAGCTGCGGTCGTATAAATAAACGGAGACGCAAAATTCACTAAATAGGATTTTACGGTTTCATCACAAAGAATAGCTGCACCATGGGCTCCTAAAGCTTTTCCGTAGGTCATTACCACTGCAAAAACATCCTTTTGCAACTGATATTTTTCAATCAAACCATATCCGAAAATTCCGAAAGCATGGGCTTCATCTACAATCAGTGCGGCATTATATCTTTTCGCTAAAGCTGCAATTTCCTGAAGGGGTGCCAGATCTCCATCCATAGAATAAAGGCTTTCTATAGCAATATAACATGGTCCGGTTTGCTTTTTCAGAATACTTTCCAGATCTTCCGGATCATTGTGACGGAATTTTAATTTCCGGGCATGAGACATCCTGCACGCATCATGAACAGAGCGGTGAATCTGCTCATCTACAATAATCGTGTCATGACGGTCAGGCAGTGTGGAAAATAAAGCCAGATTAGCATTGTAACCGGAAGAGAAAAGCAGAGCTGAAGGATATTGATGCTGTTCAGCAATGTACTTTTCTGTTTCATCAGTCGTATTGCTGTTTCCGCTGATCAACCTTGAACCGGAGCTTCCAGAAAGAAGTTTAGGATTTTCCTGAACCTTCAAAAGCAGTTGTGCCTGAAGTTCATCATTTCCTGCCAATCCAAGATAGTCATTGGAATAAAAGTCAATTCCAGCTGATTTTGACTTTAAAGTTCTTAATATGCCCGCTTCTTTTCTTTTGTCAAGTGCATCCTGAAATTTTTTAAGCATAATTCAACTCTGAAACTTCCTCTGCGATGGCATGGATCCACTGATCATGCAATTCTTTTTCTATGGTCAAAATCTTTTCTGCATGCTGCTGCCAGTCTGTGGAAAATTCATTTAACTGATTGATCATTTCCTCAAGATGTCCTTCCTCTTCCAGAATAATAGATTTCACCATAATTCTTGAAGATTCATTGGTCAGAATATCCTGATATACCGGGTACAGTTCATCTGCGCGGACTTCAATTGCATAGGTTACAAAAAGGTAAGCTGCGTATTTCAGTTCTTCTTTATTCAGGTTAAAAGCAGTTTGAAGATATCTACACGCTTTTACATCCAGCGAATGAAGATACTGTCGGGTGGCGATCGGAGCCAAAAGTTCGTCCGCTTCATAGGTTTTACACAATTCGGGATCTATTTTTCCAATCTGTTTTTTTAGATAATAAGCATGACGGTGCTCTTCAGCAGCATGTTTCAGCTGAATCAGCGTGACAGAAACCGGATGCTCACATTTGGAGATCTTTCTGGCACCGGCATTTTCCATGAACGAAAGGGTGTTCAGCCATTTGGCGTGAGTTCCGCCGTCCTGGACGATTTTTTCAAGCAGTTGATGAAATTCCATAGGTTATCAATTTTGGTTCAGGTTGCGAGTTTCGAGATTTAATCCTCTTATTATAAGCTATGATTATCACCTCATAACTTGTATCCCGTAACTTTTCATTTATTCTGATTCAAAATTAGTATATTGCCGGACCACTAAAAGGTACCAGTTTTAAGATTATGGATAGTCCGGTTAAGATTCCTTACGAAAGTTTTATAGAAATTGACAGAAATTCAGAGACTTCAATCTATATGCAGATTGCCAATCAACTGATTAATGCTATTCAGCGAGGTTTTCTGCCCTATGGCACCAAGTTACCGGGAACCAGAGCCTTTAGTGAAGTTCTGGAAATCCACCGGAATACTGCTGTGGCTGTTTATGACGAATTATCTGCACAGGGCTGGGTGGAAAGTCTTCCGAATAAAGGAACATTCATCATTGGAGAAAATCAGGAAAAGCCTGTAAAGGTCAAGGATTTTGAAAAAGATAACCTTCAAAATTATCCTGAGACAACAGGTTTTTCATTCAAAACTTCGAATATTTTAGATAATCCTTTTGAGCATTCAGACTGCCAGTATGTTTTTAATGATGGTGTTCCGGATATCAGACTGACTCAGATCGGGCAACATTCCAGGTTCTACAGCTCTATTCTTAGAAGAAAATCCAACCAGAAAATGCTTGGACATTACAATCATGATGGAAGTGAATTTTTTAAAGAACATTTATCTCATTATCTTAATCTATCCCGCGGGTTGCCTATTTCAAAGAACAATCTTCTCATTACCCGAAGCACGGAAATGAGTATTTATATCGTTTCCGAAATTCTGCTTTCTGTGGGAGATACCGTGTTGGTGGGAGCTTTGAGTTATTTTTCCGTCAATATGATTTTCCAAAAAGCAGGTGTGAATATTGTTTCCCTGCCGATAGATGAAGAAGGAATTATCGTTGAACATGTCCGGGAAGCCTGTAAAAAGCAAAAAATCCGGATGCTTTATCTTACTCCACACCACCACTATCCGACTACCGTTGCTTTAAGTGCTCAGCGAAGACTTGAATTGCTCGATCTTGCTCATGAATACGGCTTTATTATCCTTGAAGATGATTACGATTATGAATTTCATTACGATAAAAGTCCGATTCTTCCTTTGGCAAGTGCAGATACGAAAGGCATGGTTATTTATATCGGATCTTTTGGAAAATCGCTGGCTCCGGGGTTCAGGACCGGGTTTATTGTCGCTCCGGAAAATCTGATGGTCGAGATGAGGAAATACCTTGGAATTATAGACCGTCAGGGTGATATTTTAATGGAAAGAGCTTTGGGTGAGATGATTGAGGAAGGAGAAATACATCGTTATCTGAAAAAATCTTTAAAGGTGTATCAGGAAAGACGCGACCATTTTGCAGAACTGCTTAAAGAAAATTTAGACGAATTTATACAGTTTCAAAAGCCTTCGGGAGGTCTTGCTTTCTGGCTGGAATGGAAAGTTCCCGTCAATCTGATGCAGCTGAGTCGGAACTGTGCACAGAACAACCTGTTTATTCCTAAAACACTCCTTTATCAGACAAAAAATCTTACGGCGATGAGGCTGGGTTTTGGAAATCTTAACTTTGAGGAAATGGAGAAGAGTATCGAAATTCTTTCTAATCATGCGAGAAAATTATTGTAAAATGACTTGCTTTTTTTGAATTAACCACGGATGGCACGAATTTTCACAGATGTTTTTACTATCCATATGTAAACAAAAAATATCAACCACAAAAGTCACAAAAGTTTTCTTGAAACACTTAAGTTTATTTAAAGTTTAAAAACTTATCGTAAAAAAGGACACTTAAGTTTTTGTGAAAACCTCTGATTTTCTTTACTATAACAGAAAGATTTGCCTGATCTTTTTAATCTGCGAGAGATAATATTTTAAACCATTAAGTATTATTAAGCTTTTAAGAATATTAAGTTTTAGCTTTGCTTTAAGGCGTAGAGCTTAAAAAAATCATTTGATTTTTTTCTTAACTCACCTTACTATCTTCATTTATCTTAATGTTTTAAAAAGCGTAGGATTAAAATTTCAGTGAGAAAAAACAGTTTTGTTTTATTGTAAATAAAAATGTAAAATTAACCACAGATGACACGGATTTTCACAGATGTTTGCGTTTTATGAAACCGTATGTAAACAAAAAATATCAACCACAAAAGTCACAAAAGTTTTCTTGAAACACTTAAGTTTATTTAAAGTTTAAAAACTTATCGTAAAAAAGGACACATAAGTTTTTGTGAAAACCTCTGATTTTCGTTACTATAACAGAATGATTTGCCTGATCTTT
>NZ_JPRN01000004.1 GCF_000737715.1 Chryseobacterium sp. JM1
CCGAAAAAGAAAGATTTCTGTTTCTACTGAAATCTTCAGCATTAACTATAAATCTTTTCTTTGTAAAACTATGAGAAATTTCGCATTGAAGAGAAGATAAAATATCATTAATATTTTTTCGTCTAGGTTTAACTGATTGATTCACTGTTAAATATACGAAAAAAAGATAAGATAAACAAGGTGAATCGTCTGAAAATCAAAATATTAGACCCTTAACTTAATGACATTGGGCTGAAGCCCGCTCCTACTGAATCTGATACTATATGTATAATAGAAACATACAAGAGATTTATGTAAGAGATCCAAAAACGGATCAATGTCATTAGTAGTATTTTATTTAGAAAAAACGTTTGATTAACATCTTATATATATAGTACCCTATTAAGCATCCTACAGTATCTGCTACGACATCTAAAGATTCCATGGATCTGCCTAATCCCATCTCCTCCTGAAGGATCTCAGTAAGGAAGGCATATATAAGGATGATCTGAAAAAAGTATGAAAATTTGATTCTGGGAAATGCCGCAATGAAGGAGAACCCCAACATGGCAAATATGCTCACATGTAAAACTTTGTCGATACCGCTGAACATAAACCAGTATTCCTGGTTCTCTTCACCCGGCTTCAGGAGCATATAAGTAAGAAATGCCCAATAAATGGGCAAAATCTTACTGAATATTTTTGAAATCTTATCCAATGATTGCCTGGTATTCTTCTGCAGTAAGCAGTTCTGAATGGTCAGCACCATCAGCAAGTTCTAATTTAATGATCCAACCGTCTCCATAAGGGTCTGTGTTTAACAGCTCAGGCTGAGCTTCCAATTCTGAATTAAATTCAATAACTTTTCCTGCAATAGGTAAGAATAAATCTGAAACCGTTTTCACCGCTTCTACACTTCCGAAAACCGCTCCCCCTTCAAGATCGTCATCTACAGTATCTACATCTACATATACGATATCGCCAAGTTCTCCCTGTGCGAAGTCTGTAATACCAATTGTAGCTACGTTACCTTCAATCTTGATCCATTCGTGATCTTTCGTGTACTTTAATTCTGATGGTGTATTCATTTTAATTTTTATTTTGTACAAATGTATTCAAAATAATAGTAGTTTCAAATATCGGATATAAAAAATGTCCTTCAAAATTGAAGGACATTTAAGCTTTATCAGTTTTAGTTTAGAAACCACCGCCTGAGTCACCAAAAGTGAACGTCGCAGACAGACCGGCTCTGATGGTAGACAGCGGGAATGCCGTCGATATTTTATACTTGGAAGTCATCTGCTCGTAGAAGACTCTTAAGTTAAGATTCTCGGAAACATTGTAGTCTGCAGAAATCTTGATATTCATCAGTTTCTGACCTCCCGTGATCTGTGAATCATCGAGCAGGATATTCATGATAGAGGTTTTGCTGTCTCTTAATGAAATGTCTCCTCTGATGTTAAGATCGCTTCCTTTTCCTCTGGAACCTCTTGTATTAGCCATTCCTAATCTGAAGTTTTTCACAATATATCCCAACCTCACTACATATTCACTATTGGAGTCTTCCGTAAGGGTATGGTTTACCAGTCCAAGAATCATCATTCTGTTTCTGTTGTACTGAAGTCCGAACTGCATATTATTTCTCATGGTCACATCTATTCCGATAAGTGGTGAGAAAGATTCTACATAACCCACCTGAGAGAAGGTAAACGGATTGATATAATCATTATTCACATCGAATGCATTTCCTCCTGAAATCCTGTTAAAGTAATCAATACTTGACTGAATTCCTGTTGCCGTATAGGTTGCAGTATACCCGTGCAGGATATCAAATTTAGAGAACTGACCATTAATGATCGGAACATTTCTTAACCCTGAGTAAGTAATCCTCCAGTTTGGAATCGGGATTCCTGCTTTCTTGGCATTTCCGATCTGCTTCACAGATTTTCCTTCTACTGCTGCTCTGAACGCCGGGATCAATACATAAGCATTGGCAATACTGTAATGATCTGCAAAACCGTCGCTATTCAATATTTCTCCTATACCCATCTGTTGTGACAGTATTCTTGCATTCTCTCTGATCGCCTGGTAGACGGCCTTAGTTTCCTGGAATGAAGTTTTAAGAAGCACCACTGAATTGGAGTATGTCACCTGATCATTAGCAAAGGCATAATCATGATTGGCTGTTCCGAGGTTATTCCTGTTATTAAATCCGGATTGTGAAAAGTTTCTGTTATAGTTGTGCAGTGCACTCAGGTCAATCCTGAAATCATTCATCGGAACGATCTGTAAATTGGCTCTCAGTTCCCTGGTCGACATCTTGATGTAAGGATCGGTCATGTATGGCGAATCACTTACCCATCCGTTCTCCAGCACTGTTCTTCTGATATCGGCCTGTGATCCGAAAAGGAATCCCATCGTAGGACCACCCAATGTCTGGCCGTAACCATACATATTTGGAGCAGACAGTAAACCGGGAAGCACTGTTCCGTTGTTTTCAGAGTAATTAACATCTAACTGCTTGAACGATGTCAATACAAAAGCTGCACTCTGAAGAATCGTCAGTTTGTTTTTAAATTTATAGCTCTTGTATCTGTATCTTCTCTTCTCCCACTGCTGAGTATATGCGTTATTCAGGGAGTCTATTTCCTGCTTACGTTTCTGTAGTTTTGCGGAGATATTCTTGAAGTATTTAAACTGTCCGAAGAACTTAGGAATATCTGCCGTAGCTGTTACCTGGATCACGTTGGTATTCTGCCCCACGGAACCTAAGCTTCCTTCAGGACTTGAAAGGAGTGCTGTAGATCTGGAATTCCAGTTATACGTCATTCCGTAACCTACTTCTGCATCGATGAAATCTAAATACGGAAGATACTGGAACGGCAGTTTGTAGTTCAGCTGTACTCTGTGATTGTACAATACCGGTCTACCCGCTCTGAAGATATTTCCAAAGATGGATTTATCATTCATTCCATTCACGTCTATATTATCGTTCAGTGTTCTTGTTGCAGAATTGATTTCCAGTTTTAATGATTTTGTAAAATTGAATCCTAAACCGTACTGCCACCCAAAGAAGAAGTTTCTGTTTCTGATGGCCGCAAAGCTATCCCCTGTATTTCCGCCTAAGATGGCCTCTACATTTCTAAACTCAAGCTCGTTATAATTTCTGTCTATTTCCGTTCTGAAAGATAATCTGGTAGGAATCGGATTGAAATTGAATTCTTTGACCCATCTCAGGTATTTTGTAGACTTCGCCGTATCACTGATCATTTTGTTGAAAGGCTTAATCACCCAAGGCTTGAAGGTGTAGTTGTAATCCACATATCCTCTTAGATACTGTCTGTAGTTTTTAGAGGTATAAATATCTCTGAAATAGTCATCGTTGTAAACCGCGGTTACGGAAACGTTTTCTATATCGTAGAATTTAGGTTTTTTATTCGGATTTACTCTTTCCTTGTGCATGTTCACCACACCGATACTTCTTTGCTGGGTGTAGGTTCTTGCTACTTTTTTCAGCTGCTCTTTATTGGCGGCTTTACTGAATTCCACATCGGTATCAAGAGGATTGTATTTCGGATCCTCAATGGTTTGTGCATAAGAGTAATTCAATGGAATTTTCATTCCACTTTTTTCAGGAAGGAATTTATCTACATTGATCGCGGTATTGATACTGAATGCTGACTGTGTAGACTGAGTTCTTTCTGCCGGTTTTGAATCTATATTACCGAAACCTACAGAGGTATACGATGCACTCGTATTAATGGTTGCAAAATCCCCAAGGTTAAAATTCAAGCTTGCATTCCCCGCATATCCGCCATCGTTTTCAATTTCAGAAAGACGGATTTCGTTTACCCAAAGGATTCTCTCAATCCCGGCAGACAGACGATCATTGTTTCTTACTCCTATCATGATCGTTGTGATATTCCCCAAGCTTGGACGCCCTTTTATGTAAATCTTTTTAAGCTCGTTAGCCGCACTAAATGCAGGATCTTCAATTCTATTGACAATATCATTTGGCGAGTTTTTATCTCTTCTTATTTTTGCATCGACAAAATTTTGAATTTCAAAATCTACATTGTTTTCAATAGGCCATATTTCCAGTGGTGCAGTTGCTGTACCTTTTGTAAGCATCATTGAAGATTCATATTCATAGTAATTATCTGTAGCATCACTACCGAAACGAATGAAGAACTTAGCCTGCGGGTCAATATTTTCATATCGATTAGATGGATCCTGAGCATGCACAAAAAGTTTTAGCTTTTTATATCTTCTCATATCCAGTGACGTATTTTTGAAAACTCCTCTTGCTTCAGCCTTCAAATCTTTCACTCTCATATAAAGAGATGCCTCATTCTGTCTTTGTGCGCCGGCATTTCCGCTCAATACCTGTCTGTCGATACCCGGAGGCAGTACATAAGGAGGCTGATTCAATGCATTTTCTTCAATATTTACACTCCCTACTTCAAAGTTATTGTTCAAATTCAGATCTGTAGATGCTACCCCTTCATTAGCAGAGGTTACAGTCTGGCTGGCAATCTGGTTTGGATATCTTCTCCAGTCAGATCTTACAAGATCCATTGTACCGAATCTTAAAGTAGAAGTCTGCTCGAATCCTGCAAGCATTAATCTTGCAAACCTTACATTGTTCAACACGGACTGACTTCTTTCTCCTTCAGCTTCTGTCTCTGCATATTTTGAAACCGGGATTCGGAATAAGTACCATTTTACATCTGAGGTCTGTCCGTTCTGGAAGCTTGCCTTTACTGTTTTTACATCTACGATATTGTTTGTTCCTAAAGCAAGGCTAGGCTTATCAAGTTTTACAATATATTCATTGTAGCTTTCCGTCTGATCAAGGTTGTAATCTTTATTGATATCTTCTGCATCCGGAGTCTGTGAAGCCACTTCCAGAGAGTTGGCCAGAGAGTTCCCTTCCGGGTTTCTGAAGTATTTGTATCGCTGAACAAGAGATGAAGCCTGCCCGCCTGTAAATTTGTCAGACATGAAAAACACGAAATCATCTACTGCAGGGTCAGCCAGGTTGGTCACCGGGTTTACGAATGTATTCCCGAATCTCATCGCTTCCTGGTCAGAGCTTAAACCATCGTATCCTAAATCCTGAGATCTTCTGTCGTCTCCTTCGCTGGAGAAGGCATAAAGGATAGGTGGCTGTTTCGGCTGTACTCCCCAGTTGGAGGTGGTTGTAGTAGAAGGTGCTCCCGGAGTAGGAAGACCGTTTTCATACTGCATTTTACCGTCCTTCAGGATATCTTCGGAAACGTTTCCTAGGTGAAGTAATAGTCTGGCTCTGTTTCCTAATGTATTTCCGTCCGCATAAGGATCCATCATCCAGAATTCCACATATTCGATGTTGGAATTCACAAAGTTGGACACACTGATTGGTCTCATGATCCCCGCCCATCTCGCAGCTGCTGTTTCAGTGCCCGGATTGACGTTATAAGGACCTTTTTCATTCGGGTAATAAGAAATATCTAAAGTATTGGTGAAGGTCTGCTCACCCGCAACAAAATCTCTGTTATTGTAAATTTCAGAATACTGAACTCTTCTGGAAGCGTGATTGGAAACGGACTGTGCCGTAATTCCCGCAGGCGCTCTGCCTCCTACTCCCCAGAATCTAGGGTCAATATTATACCAGGATAGAAGTCCTCTACCGTAACCGCTTGTTAATGCATCGTCAGCAGGTGGTCCGTTGAACGGTGCTGCTGTATTTTTCTCCGGTCTTGAAGCAAGGCTCCATGCAGCCGGTTCTTTTAAAGATATTTTAGAAGTGGTCTGTTCGAAATCATCTACATAAGACTGGTCATTGGTTCCTTTATTCAGTCCCGGAAGCAAATAAGCTGCTTCCATCTTAAAGTTAAGGTTGGATGGTGCTTCGGTATTTATTAATGGAATTTTATCCGTCAGTCTGGTCAGGAAAGGTACTTGATTGTTGTACATCATATTCACTCCTGCCATGGTGTTGTTAACAGCCTCCTGTCCATAATTTACCTTCTGGGTAAGCGGAGATTCTGAATAATTGACAACGGTACCTCCCACGATAAAGTTTTCACTGAATCTTCTCTCAAGGTTTAACCCTAAGAATCTTTTTCTCTGGGTATTAAATGTAAGCTGGTTTTCAAGTGAAATATTGATCGCCTGTCCAGACTGTTTAACGTTTTCATTGATTATCGTTACCGTTCCCAGCATATAGTCTACGGTATAGTCTACCCCTTCGGTCAGCTGAACTCCGTTTGCTGAAACTTTTACAGATCCCTGAGGAACATTTACTGCTCCAAGAGAAATTCCCTGCCCCTGTGTTCCTTTGTAGCGCCCCTCGATGGTATAACGCTGTGCAAGATTACTGGAAGTGGCTACCTGCTTTTGCTGACGGTAAAGATCATTAAAGACAAACTGCGGGTCATTGGTTCCTATCTGACTCTGCATAAAGCTTCCGAAAGGCTGTACTTTGGTGAAAATAATTCTTCCTGTTTCCGGGCGTATCGTAATCCCGTTCACAAAGTCAAAGATACCGTCTCCCAATACACCGCTGCTGGCCTGGATATCACCGTTCATGTTCAAACGGTCCCAGTTGAATAGTTTCAATAGATTCTTATCCTGAACAGGGGTACCCGGAAGATAGTTTACCTTACCTCCGCTCTTAGGATCTCTGTAGAAAACATTAAGAATAAATCCGTCCTGGGCTACCTGTCCTGCATCCAGAGAATAGATGTTTTTCATCATCAGGTCCCACATCGGAGACTCTGTATTCACTTTGTTGTTTACTCTAAGAACCTTGGTGACCAATACAGGGCTTTCTTCGGAGAATTCCCCTACTTTATATACTTTATTGGTTCCGTCTGTATAAGAGTAAGAAACGGCTAAAAGCTGATTTTCGTTCAGCTTCTGGTTTAATGAAACATATCCTAACTGAGGCTGTAATGTATATTCATTGGTATTCAGCCTTCTTGCTTTTGTATTAAAAATAAACTGCTCACCGTTATCATAAGGTTGCACACTTCCCGGGAAACTCTGTCCCTGGAATGTCGTTGCATAGTTTTTACCGGCTTCTCTCGGTCCTATGGCAGCATTAATAGACTGGTACAAACCATTCTGTGAGTTATCCGGCAATCCTCCGGCCCCTTCTCCAAGGTCCCTGATCCCAATGATACTTTTCTGGTAAGCCAGGTTACTGTTCCCCTGGTCCAATACCCAAACTTCCAGTCTGGTTACGTTGACTGTGGAATTGATCTGCGGATAATTAAGTAATGCCTGGTCATAACGGTCGAGGAAGTAATGTCCCAGGAAAAAGTGTTGGTTATCTTCGTAGTCGATGGCGTTGACTTTAAAGTTATTCATCACACCACCACCCTGTACTACAATATTTCTGGCCTCACCCTGCTGTTGGGAAAGAACCACTGTTCCGAAGGTCTTCCCAAGCTGGAATTCCGACTTTACCCCAAACAGTGATTGCGAGCCACGGATAAGACTGGTAGAAAGCGGCATATTCACGTTACCGAATTCTACTCTTTTTATGATTTTATCTTCCCCTCCGGCACTTGGCTTATCTACATCACCAAGACCCTTGGTTTGAAGGTCTTTCCAGCTTCCTTTTGCCTGCCATACGAGGTTCATTCTGTTTTCAAATGCGAAACCACTTTGGGTATCGTAATTGGCTTTCAACTGAAGGTTCTCTCCTACCTTTCCTAAAAGTCCCAGTTGTATTCTCTGGTCTATATCAAACGTAAAACTGGTCCTGTTTTGTGGCAGGATCAGCGGGTTGTCTATTTTCTGGTAAAGTCCGGCAAAGTCTAAAGAGGCATATCCTGAAGGAATGATCTCAATTTTATTACTCCCGAAAATCGTTTCAAACAATCTGTTGTTGATCATCAGAGATGGAATAAGGCCTTGCTTTTTGGCATCCGTCCTATCTCTTCTGAAAAGGAGACTGTATTTATCCGATTTCTCTTTGTAGTAAGCTCTTGTCTGGGTAGCGAGCATAAATTCTTTATACTCTTCAGGAGACATCGCTGTAGGCGGGCCGGTGTAAGTATTTCCAATCTTTGGATATACATAGTACATTCCGGTTTTTATGTCATAAAAGGCTTCATACCGGGTGGGGTCAGCCAGTTGATATTCTTTCTTTATGATCGCAGTATCACGTACCTGCTGTGCAAAGGCACTTACTGACATGCACAGGAACGACAGGAACAGAAATATTTTGAGATGCTTATTATTCGCCACCAAATGTTAAATGTTTTTTAAAATTTGTTTTACCAGTTCTTCTACCGAGATCTCCGGATTCTGCTTCATCATTCTGTCTGCTATCTTCTCGCTCATTCGTTTCGGGATCCCTAAAACTTCTAATGCAGATAACGATTCTTCCTTAACTTTATTATCCACAAAAGCAGAAATATTTTCTGCCTCAATGCCGAATTTCTGGACTTTATCCTTCAAATCTACAATGATTCTTTCAGCGGTTTTAGCTCCTATCCCTTTAGCTTTTTGGATCAGTGCGCTATTCTTGGAAAGGATAGCCGTAGCGATCTCTTCAAGGCTTAAAGTAGATAGAAGTATAAGGGCGGAAACAGCTCCTACTCCGTTAACGCTTATTAACAGATTGAACATTTCTTTTTCTGAACGAGTGTTAAAACCAAAGAGAAGATGTGCATCTTCCCGAATGATCTGCTGAATAAATAAGAATGCCGGCTTATTCAGGGCCAGTGCCTGGGAGGTCATCAAACTGATACCTACATAGTAACCAACTCCTTGTACGTTGATCACTGCGTAAGTGGGCGTAAGTTCTTGAACGCTGCCTTGTAAGGAAAATATCATTATTAATTTTTAAAACTCCCAAATATAGCAATTTAAACTAATTAATATTTTCATTTCATGTACGAATGATTTTTAACTTAAATTTTGACTATGAATTCAATGAATTAATATAAAAACAAAAGACTCCAAAATATGGAGTCTCGTGTTCTATTTATCAAGATTAAAATTGTCTTTTAAATAACAATCTGACTATTTCTAGCCATTATTTTTTTCAGCATTTTTCTTTTCTCTTCTCTGAGCATCAAGAACGGCTACCGTCGCTAAGTTTACAATTTCGTCTACGCTTGAACGCATCTGTAAAACGTGTACCGGCTGCTTCAGTCCCATCAGGATTGGCCCGATTACCTGAGCTACTTTCATTCCTCTGATGATCTTGTAAGAAAGGTTCGCACTTTCAAGATTCGGGAAAACGAATGTATTGGCAGGAGTGGTTCCTAATTTAGAGAACGGATAATCGCTCAAATGATCTGCATTCATCGCAAAATCCGGTTGGATTTCACCATCAACTATCATTTTAGGATATTTCTCGTGAAGAATGCTTACCGCTTTCGCTACTTTTTTGGACGTATCGGAAATGGCTGCAAAGTTTTCGAAACCAAGCATCGCAATTCTAGGCTCTATTGCAAAAGATTTCACTGTGATTTCTGCCATTTTCGCAATATTCACAAGGTCTTCTGCGGTAGGATTCTGGTTGATGGATGTATCAGCAAAGAAAATAGGTTTCTTTTCTGAAAGGATCATCATCATCGCCGCGATTTTATCTACACCTTTATCTTTTTCAATCACTTCCAAAACAGGACGAAGCACCGATGTATAGTTTTTAGAGAAACCAACGATCAATCCGTCTGTATCTCCATGTCTCAACATCAATGGACCGAAATAATCTCTCTGGCGCACATATCTTTTCGCTTTGTACTCGTTCATTCCTTTTCTCTGACGAAGTTTCCAAAGGGTTTCTCTGTATCTCTTTCTGTTTTCCTTCTGATCATCATCGCTTGGATCAATAATCGGAATATCCAGATTGATACCGAAACGTTCCATCTGTTCTTTGATGTATTTTTTATCTCCTAAAAGACTTGGGAATGCAATTCCTTCCTCATAAAGAATCTGTGCTGCTTTCAATACGTTGTACTCTTCAGCATTTCCTAAAGTGATTCTCTTCGGATTAGATTTTGCACGGCTCTGCATCATTCTTACCAACTTCTCATCTCTTCCCATTCTGTCCAGCAGCTGGTTTTCGTATTCTTCGAAGTCTTCGATGGTTTTTCTGGCAATACCGCTTTCAATAGCTGCTTTTGCTACAGCGCTGGAAACTTTGGTGATCAGTCTGTTATCAAATGGTTTTGGAATAAAATATTCTCTTCCAAACTGTAAGTTCTGAACATTATAAGCAAGGATTACAGCTTCCGGCACCGGTTCTTTGGCAAGATCTGCAATCGCGTGTACCGCTGCAAGCTTCATTTCTTCATTAATTCCTTTCGCCTGAACGTCCAATGCGCCACGGAAAATGTAAGGGAATCCCAATACATTGTTCACCTGGTTAGGATAGTCG
Source organism: Chryseobacterium sp. JM1 (assembly GCF_000737715.1). Lineage (GTDB taxonomy): Bacteria > Bacteroidota > Bacteroidia > Flavobacteriales > Weeksellaceae > Chryseobacterium. Next base: position 10,364 of record NZ_JPRN01000004.1, read on the forward strand.
CTTCTTCCGGTTGCCATGATCACGTCTTTACGGGTTTCAAGGGCAAGATCGTAAGCGATTTCAGGATCCGGGTTCGCCAAAGCAAAAACGATAGGATTCTCAGTCATGCTGGAAAGCATTTCCGGAGTCATTACGTTTCCTTTTGACAATCCGATGAAAACATCTGAACCTTTTACGGCATCTTCCAGTGTTTCAATATCGGTATTGGCAATGAAATCTATTTTTTCAGGTGTAAGGTTTTCTCTTTTATGATTGATCACCCCTTTACTGTCGCACATTAAAACATTTTCTCTCTTCAGACCTAAAGAAATGTATAAGTTGGTACATGCAATGGCAGCCGCTCCGGCTCCGTTCACAACCATTTTTACTTCACCGATATTTTTACCGGCAATCTGAAGCGAGTTGATCAGTGCAGCAGCTGAAATAATAGCTGTTCCGTGCTGGTCATCGTGCATCAAAGGAATATCAAGCTCTTCTTTCAGTTTCTGCTCGATATAGAAAGCTTCAGGAGCTTTGATATCTTCAAGGTTGATTCCTCCGAATGTGGGAGCAATTCCTTTTACAATCTGGATAAATTTGTCCGGATCTTTTTCATCGATCTCAATATCAAAGACATTGATGTCTGCAAAGATCTTAAACAAAAGACCTTTTCCTTCCATTACCGGTTTTGAAGCTTCAGCTCCGATATCACCAAGACCTAGTACAGCCGTTCCATTGGAAATTACAGCTACCAGATTTCCTTTTCCTGTGTAGTCATAAACGGTTTCCGGCTTATCGTGGATCTCCATACAAGGAACTGCTACACCTGGTGAGTATGCCAATGATAAATCTCTTTGAGAAGAGTGAGGCTTCGAAGGGATAACTTCGATTTTTCCTTTAGGTTCGGCTTTATGATAATCTAACGCGGCCTGATTAAAGTTCTTTTCGTCGCGGTGGGTTTTACTTGACATAGAATTTTGTTTTTTATTAAAGTATATACTTAATATGGTAGTCTACTAAACTTTCGATAGGTTTCTGGACAACGTGTCCTACATTTAAATGAAATTCGTCTGCAACTGAGCGCAGCGTATCTTCATAGTAATACGCAATAGAGCCGATGAAATTGATCTCGGCATCTTTTGATTGTTTATAAGGAATGACCTGATATTCGAAGAAGTTTTTCATTTCCTCGTATACCATATCTTTAAAGTAAGGATGATCCTTTCTTTCGATGACAAATTTGTTGAAATCCGCCAGCCAGGCGTTAGGTCTTGAGCTGTGATACATATTTTTCAATGCATCTTCTATTTTCAGCCCATAATTCTGCTCAAATTCCGTATGAAGGTCTGCCGGCAGTTTTTTCATAAAATATCTTCGCACCAGCTGTTTTCCAATGGCGCTTCCGCTTCCTTCATCTCCCATAAGGAAACCAAGGGAAGGAAGTTCTATTTTAATGTCTTTACCGTCGAAATAACACGAATTGGATCCGGTTCCCAAAATACAGACGACAGCAGGTTTTCCACTGTACGCAGCGTAAGCAGCGGCCACAAGATCTTCTCTCACAAACACTTCAGCTTTTGTGAATACTTTTTTCAATTCTTCCTCTATGGTTTCGCAGTTTTTTTTCACACCGCATCCGGAACCATAGAAGAAAATCTTCGTAATGGAATTTCTGACTAATATAAGGCTGCTGTTCTTTTCTATTTCAGGAACGATAAGTTCTCTATTGATAAAATTAGGATTAAAGCCGATAGTTTCTGTTTTTAAAAACACTTTTTTGAAGTCATCAAGGATCACCCAATCTGATTTGGTAGAACCACTATCAACAATAGCAACCATATATTACATTTTAGTTTAAGGATGCTAAATTATGAATTTATCTTTACATAGCGTTTAAAAACAGACTGGAAGCTTCTAATGTTTTATATCAGCTTTTTGATTGTCAAACTTCATCAGCCAGTCTTCAATTTCATCCTCCAGATAAGAACTCTGAAGCATGATGGCATTGATAAAATCATCCGGCACCGGTTTGTCTGTAGAGTTTTCAAGGTTCCACAATTCGTCTGCCATATTTTCATACTCTGAATACACTCTTTTGAAGCGGGAATTCTCTCTCTCAAGAGCCTCAATATTTTTTTGCTGAAGCTGGAATTTTCTGTATTTGTTTTGACTTTTCATACAAATATTGTTATAGTTTGGGTCGTGAAAATTAAGGTATTATGCGTTAGAGCGCACATTCCAAGATAGAAAAAACCATCAACACAAGGAGTTGAAAATGAATTTATTATCAGGTTATAATTACATCATTCAGAAGATTAAATTTAGAAATTATTTTGATTCAAAAAAATTATTTAACAACTTTTTTCATTGTTTAACATATGCTTATCACAATATTTTCAGCCTCCAGATTCCGGATCATCTTCAATCCCTTTTGCTTACAACGATTGTCCTGTTTATCTCTCATTTATTAAATGATCATAAAGTAATTTTATGGTCTGTTTCAGTCATTATCAGGAACTGTTCAATGGAATACATGACCCATTATATAAAGTATTTTCGGCCTATCCATCGCACAAAACGACATACACAACGCTATCAATCAACAAAATACGTTCATTTTTAATTTTAAAATAATCTTTTATTCTTACATTATTGACATATAATTATAAATTTGCACTTTCATATATATTGAATGAGAGAATTACTAATACGCCAGAAACAGGTTTTGTTCTTCATTATAGCCGGAGGGCTCAGCGCTATCGTAGAGATTGGAAGCTTCAAGGCTTTCAGTACCTACCTTCCGCATTTTTTCTCCGGAGAAACCAATTTTCACGGCATCCATTATCCTTTGAGTAACATTTTCTCAACCAGCTGCGGGATCATCACCAATTATTTTTTGAGCATCTGGTTTGTCTTTGAAAGGGGAAAACATTCCAAAAGAAAGGAATTTGCTTACTTCATGGGCGTTTCTTTTGTATCAACGTTACTAAGTTTAGGCTTTTTCCAGATTTTCTACAGCTTTATATTTAAGGATAATATCAATTTAATTTTTTATACCTTAAGCCCGGAAATGATCAGTAAGATCGCGGCGATCGTACTGGTTTCGATTCTGAATTATTCAGTGAAAAAGAAAGTAATTTTTAACGGTTAAGCGGTGACAAAAATTTTAAATTATCTCTGGAGATTCTGGCTGCTGCTACTGGCATTTGTCTTAACAGTTACCTTGGGAATCCCTGTCTATATTTTATCCTTTAATAAAAAGCATTACAAATACGCATACAAATTCATCCGCATCTGGTGCTTCGGGATGTTCTACGGCATGGGTCTGAGATATGATCTTACCCACCTTTCCGATCAGAAAAAAGACAAAAGCAAACCCTACGTTTTTATTTCGAATCATACTTCGATTATGGATATTATGCTTACCTGTATTCTGATGCCGGATCATCCGATTTGTTTTGTGGGTAAAAAAGAACTGGTAAAGATCCCGATTTTCGGTACCATATATAAAAGGATATGTGTAATGGTAGACCGTGGAAGCGCAAGAAGCCGTGCAGATGTCTACAGAAGATGTGCTGAGAAAATGGAAGAAGGCAACAGCATTGCCATATTTCCCGAAGGTGGTGTACCGGACGACACTTCTATTATTCTGGATGAATTCAAAGACGGAGCATTTACTTTATCTTCCAAACACAACTCCCCGATTGCCGTCTATACCTTTGTAGGGCTGAAGGAAATTTTCCCTTTCGACAGTGCAAAAGGCTATCCTGGCCGTGTAAAAGTGTATTTCAACGGAATCATGGAGCCTTCCGATTCTCCAAAAGACCTAAAAACAGAGGCTTACAAAGAAATAAAAAAAACGCTGCTGGAACACTCTATATAAAAGAAATAGTTATATTTGTTTGCGAAATTTTTAACAAACATGTCTAAAACAAATCAACCGACTAATTACCCTGCACTATACACGCTGGTGCTTGTATTTTTTTTCTGGGGTTTTATTGCAGCCGGCAATAGTATTTTTATCCCTTTCTGTAAAAACTATTTTTCCCTTGACCAGTTTCAGTCCCAATTAATAGACTTTGCGTTTTATACGGCCTATTTCTTAGGAGCATTGTTGCTGTTCATATCCAGTACGATTAAAGGTATTGACATCATAGGAAAATGGGGCTACAAAAGGAGTATCGTATACGGACTGCTGCTGTCAGCCATAGGAGCTGCCATTATGATCTTGGCCGTTAAAGCCAATGTGTATTACGGAATGCTTATCGGGCTTTTCGTTGTAGCCTTAGGTTTTTCTATTCAACAGACGGCTGCCAACCCTTTTGCCGTCCTTTTGGGAGACCCGAAAACAGGAGCTAGCAGGCAGAATTTAGCCGGAGGGATTAACTCTTTTGGAACATCCATCGGGCCTATTATTGTAGGTCTTGCACTTTTCGGAACGACTGCTACGGTAGATGACGATCAGATCAAGCATCTGGCGCTGGATAAAGTAATTTTACTTTACACTGCTGTAGGAGCCCTGTTTTTAATTGCTGCCGGAGTTTTCTATTTTTCTAAAAAACTTCCAGACGGAATCTCAACTGAGCCTATGGAAAAAGCTGGAAAAGCCAGAAAGACTTTGATTGCAATGACGATATTGGTGATCTTATTCTTTATCCCGGTATTCAGCAGCTACAACTCTGATGAAGCGAAGAAAATCGAAGCATTAGGCAATGAAATTTCAGTCCTTGACACGAATCTGAAGAAAGAAACAAACGCTGCAAAAACAACTGAATACACCACACAGATCGCTGCCAAGAAAACAGAACTTGAAACTATAAAACATCCTCTTGAAAAAGAGAGAATGATCTATCTGGGAGGTGCATTACTTTCCGTTATTGTATGTCTTATTTTCGCCAACACCAGTTCGAAAAAGAATCCGGACGGTTGGGGCGCAATGAAATATCCACAGCTTGTATTGGGAATGATTGCCATTCTCTGCTATGTGGGAGTGGAAGTGGCGATAGGAAGTAATTTGGGTGAACTTTTAAGTACCCCTGCGTTCGGCGGACATCAGTCCTCAGATCTTGCTCCTTATATTTCAATGTATTGGGGAAGTTTGATGATCGGAAGATGGACCGGGGCTATTGCTGTATTCAATCTTAATAAACAACAACAAACTATTGCTACTATTGTGGTTCCTTTTGTGGCATTCCTTGTCATTATCGGTATCAATACGATTGCACAAAAAGATATGTCTCACCTTTATTTCTATGCGATCTGTATTGCAATTCAGGTGATCTTATTCCTGGTTAGTAAAAATAAACCGGCTACTACATTGACAATTTTTGGTCTCTTTGGAGTGATTGCAATGATCGTAGGACTTCTTACCACAGGAAACATCGCTATCTATGCATTCCTTTCCGGAGGTCTTGCCTGTAGTATCATGTGGCCGTCTATCTTTACTCTGGCCATTACAGGTTTAGGAAAGTATACTGCTCAGGGTTCAGCATTCTTAGTCATGATGATTTTAGGAGGTGGTATTATCCCGCCGCTACAGGGGAAACTTTCTGATATTATCGGAATTCACAATTCCTATTTCATTCCGGTGCTGTGTTTTGCGTATATTGCATTATTCGCATACATAACCAAAAAGGCTTTGTCTAAACAAGGAATCAATGTTGATATTTTAGAATCTGATGGAGGTCACTAATACAACAAAAAAAATAGATAAGAAAAGATTTTGGGCAGGTGGATTACTTGCCCAATTTCTTTTGTTCTATGCGTTCTCTAAGTCGAAAACAATGATCTCTTTTTTCGAATGGTTCTTTGAATTTCAGAAAAAAATGCATCAATTGCTTTTCAGCTGGGTCCCGTTTTCTTTCGGCGATCTTATTTACATTCTTTTAGGGATTTTTCTTTTATATGGCCTTATTCTTTGTTTTAAAAAGAAAAGCAGAAACAAGGCTCTTTTAAGGCTTCTGGCCGGCATTAACATCTTCTACTTCATCTACCAGATCTGTTGGGGCATGCTGTACTTCCAGACTCCTGTTATCAAGAAACTGTCGAGTCAGAAAGAACCGGAAATCAATAAAGCAAAGACATTAGCCCTTCGTTATCTGGAAAAATGCAAAGTGACCAGACAATCTGTACGGGAGGATAAAAACGGAGTATTTATTATTACTGATCTGAAGGCCGTACAGACTGAAATTCTTCAGCAACAGACCCGGCTTCCAAAATATATTTCAGATAAGTATGCGCCGGAAATCAATGCTTTTAAGCCCAGCCTTTTTAAAAGTGTGATGAATTTCACAGGAATACTGGGATACTATAATCCGTTTACAGCAGAAGCACAATATAACAGTGAACTGCCCCATACTTTCATCCCATTTACATCGGCACATGAAAGCTCACACCAGCTTGGTTTCGCCAGAGAACAGGAAGCTAATTTTATAGGCTATCTGCTCGGTGTGAATGCTAAAAATCCGGATCTGAGATACAGTACAGAATATTTTACATTAAAAAGTCTTTTAAGATTTATTGTAGAAGAAGATCCTGCATTTGTAAAGTCTGTGCTTAGTCAATATTCTCCTGCGATGAAAAGAGACCGTCTCTATGAAAGGAGCTTCATTTTCAGACATCAGGGCTGGCTGGATGACTTCTTTGGGTTTACGAATAACCTGTTTCTGAAGAGTAACCAGCAGGAAGGAGCGGTTACTTATTCTTACTTTATCGACCTTCTTCTGAACTATGAAAGGTAGTCAACAAAAAAAAAGAATCGTATCAGGCGATACGATTCTAAAAACACAAATGATGAAAAAAAATTTATTACCTTGACTTGTTCCCTCATTCAAGGCGATGTAAAAGTACAATATATTTTATAAATACAAAAACATTTCTAACCTTTTTTAAAACTTTAAGAAAACTTTATGATTTTTTAAGTTTTTTTGAGTTCATTCCTGAAAATTAGAATTTTACCAAAACAAATAATTCAATAATAAATCATTATTTAAATTTAAAATTCACTATGAAAAGCGTATAAATCTAAACAATTGTTTAAAGATTAAATATTTGAATTTTTTGGTATTTTTTCAATCGTAAAAATTAGAGTTATTTACTTTAAGTGGGTAAAAATGAATAAAAAAAAGATCAGAATATTTCCATCTTCCGGGACCGGATGATTTTTTACATTTTTAAAATCTTTCACCATAAAAAATAGCAAAAACCATCTTCATTTCCCGTCTTTATTAAACTCCGATCTACTTTGGTGCTAAAAATTTGACATGCATTGGCTGTAAGGTTCGGAACTTAATGTTTCAATACTGACGGTAATCATTCAATATATCCCTTTTATCATTTTTTCTGAGTTATTGCTTCTCTCTACAGAACTATCTAGCAACCTTACAGAGAATAAATCAACCCGGTTTGATTATGAAATTACCTTCATATTCTACTAAACAATGTAAAAAATTCAGTAATATTTACACATAATCAAGCATTTAACAAGTGTATATCACTAACAAAAGAAAAAAAATTTGTTTTTTTAAAACATCTGCGTATTTTAGTTAAAAATATTACTATGATTTTCGATAAACTAATTAACTATCTAAAGCTCGATAAACAGGAGTTTTCTTTCCAGTTCAACTCACATCCAAACTACCCATCTGCCCTTGCATTCAGTGATACGCTTAACTTTATGGGAGTAAAAAATGATGCTTATGAACTTGATAAGGAATATTGGGATGAACTACCGGAAGAGTTTATCGCGATCGTAGATAACTCCTTTTCTCTGGTAAAGAAATCGGGAGTCAGTTATTCGGTTTATTCCGAAAAAGCAAAAACACTGAATAAAGAGGAACTTCACCAGAAATCTACAAACTTCGTTCTGTTATTTGAAAAGAGCGAAAATGCGGAAAACAAGCTGACATTTAGTTTTACACCTCTTTTATATGTTGTTTTCACCATTATTATTGCTTACTCTTTTTTCACTCAAAACGTATACGAAGCTCTTTTTAATATTCTTTCTCTGGCAGGTGTTTATATTTCCATTGAAATTTTCAACCAAAAATTCGGAAATACATCGACCGTGATCGGCAGTATCTGTGGAGATACTTCCGCTAAACAAACGGCCAATTCCTGCGATAAAATTATCAAACAGGACAAAACGAGTATATTCGGCCTAAAGTTCTCCGATTTTTCACTGATCTATTTTGTAGGACTTGCCGTATTGGGACTTTTCCTGCCGGCAACAGCTTATATTGTAAAAGGATTTACCTTCGTTTCTATTCTTGCCATTGGATATTCTCTATATATACAGGCCTTTGTAGAAAAAGCTTTCTGCAGAGTCTGTCTTTTAATTATTTCTATCCTTGTGGGACAGTTGGCGCTCAGTATTTTCTTCTTTCAGAATACATCACTCAATATAGGAATGCTATTGTTAACAGCGATCTTATGGATTCTTGTTTTTTCTGCGGTTTTATATTTCAGCAATATTCTTTCCCAGAAAGAAACTCTTCAGAAGTCCAATGCCAAGAACCTTAGATTTAAGAGAAATTATGAACTTTTTAAAAGCCAGCTTTTAGAAAATGAAAAAGTAGAGTTCCAGGATACCGAGACTTTTTCATTAGGAAGCAAAGATGCCAAACTCCGTCTTTCTATTGTATCCAACCCCTACTGTGGATTCTGTAAAGACGGTCATAAAATCATGGAAGGTCTTCTTGAAAAGTATCCTGAGGATATTTCTGTACAGATCCGTTTCAATTATTCACAGGAAAGAGCTGATGAGAAGTATACGAAATTGCTTTCAGCTTTTAACTATATCTACCACCACAAACCTCAGAAGGATTTCCTTAACGCCGTGGAAGAATGGTTTGAAACAAGAGATGAAAACAAGATTGTTGCTCTTTCCGGATCAGCTGCAGAAGAAGATCTTACGCCATTTATTGAAATGACAAAAGATAACAGCGCAGCAGGATTGAACTTCACCCCTATTTTCATTCTGAACGGACATCAGTTCCCGGACAAATATGACCGTGATGATATCTGGTTTTTCGTTGATGAATTGATGGAAGACGAGGACTTGCACTAAGAAAATCTTCACGAATTAAAAAATTCACTATCTTAGGAAAAAATATAAGCAGCATCCGAAAAGCTTTGATAGAGTAGGAAAACAGCAAAACTAAATAACACTATGAAAAACTTAAAGAAAATCTCAAGAGAAAATTTAAAGTCTATAAAAGGAGGATTCAGAAGATGTCCTGATAATGGAGAGTGTGGTGGTGACCAGTGTTGTGCCAACGGAGTATGCAGACCTATTGCAGGAGCCGGCCCGAACACTTATTATTGCACACCGCCTACCATGATTGATTTCACACCACAAGGTTAATAGGAATTCGTTAAAAAAAAACCAGGGGAAGTATTATCTTTTCCCAGCTATTAATGATCCTTTAATTTGTATCGATGTATACAATAATGGTGCATGATATAAATGAACGATATAAATTTGAATATTAATTTGAATAAGTAAAAATGTCGTCATATTTTGGCGGCATTTTATAATGAATATCAATTTTGAAGAAATTTCCCTTTTACAAACAGCCGGATGCCAAAGACTGCGGCCCTACCTGCCTTAGAATTGTAAGTAAATATTACGGCAAAAGTATTTCCCTGCAGCAGATCCGTACCCTTTCTGAAACTACCCGTGAAGGAAGCAGCCTTTTAGGCCTTAGTGATGCATCAGAAAATTTAGGATTCCGTTCTCTCGGAGTTCAGATCGATTTTAATACCCTTGCAGAAGAAGTCCCCTTCCCCTGCATCGTACACTGGAACAAGAACCACTTCGTTGTTGTCTACAAAATTGATAAAAATAACAAAGTCTATATTTCAGATCCCAGTTATGGGCTGATCACTTATTCCCGTGATGAATTCATCAAATTATGGATTGGGGAAAATGCCAATGAAAATACGGAAGAAGGAATTGCCCTTATTCTTGAAACTACACCTTCATTTTTTCAGACCGAGTTTGATTCAGACGAAAGCAAGGCCAGTTTTTCTTTCTTATCCAAATACCTGCTTAAGTACAAATCTCTTGTCATACAGCTTGCAGTAGGCCTTTTGGCGGGAAGTTTACTTTCGCTTATTTTTCCTTTCCTTACGCAGAGTATTGTAGACGTCGGGATACAGAATCAGGATCTCAACTTTATTTATGTGGTTCTTCTTGCCCAGATCATGCTATTTCTGGGAAGAATGGGTATTGAAGTCATCCGAAGCTGGATTCTTCTCCACCTTTCCGCAAGGATCAATATTTCGATTATCTCAGATTTCTTTATCAAACTGATGAGACTTCCGATAAGCTTTTTTGATACGAGAATGACCGGAGACATCATGCAGAGGATCAATGACCACCACAGAATTGAGCAGCTACTGACGAGTTCTTCGTTAAATACCCTTTTCTCTTTGGTGAACCTTATTATCTTCAGTATAGTCCTTCTGTTTTATGATTACAGACTGTTTGTCGTTTATCTGGTAGGTGCAGCCCTGTATATCGGATGGATCAGCTTTTTCCTTAGTAAAAGAAAGGAACTGGATTATAAAAGATTCTCTCAGGTTTCACAAGAACAGAGTAAAGTGATCGAATTGATCAACGGGATGCAGGAGATCAAAATGTATAATGCTGAGAAGCAGAAACGTTGGGACTGGGAATTCCTTCAGGTTAAATTATTTAAAATCAGAATCAAATCTCTATCTCTGGAACAATGGCAGTCGGTAGGAGGAAATTTCATCAACCAGATGAAAGATATTCTGGTCAGTTTCCTTTCAGCCAAACTTGTATTGGAAGGGAGTCTTACTTTAGGGATGATGCTTTCGGTACAGTATATCATCGGACAGTTGAACAGTCCACTGTTACAGCTTATCGATTTTATCAAACAGACTCAGGACGCTAAAATTTCCCTTGAAAGATTGGGCGAGATTCACGATAAAGAAGACGAAGAAGACAAAAATGAGCAGTATGCAGGAGAAATTCCTAAGAAAGACATTGAAGTCAGTAATATATCATTCAGGTATATCGGGTCAGATGTTCCTGTATTTGAAGATCTGAGTCTTACCATACCTTATCAGAAAACAACAGCTATTGTTGGAGCCAGCGGAAGTGGAAAAACCACGCTTTTAAAACTTCTGATGAAATTTTACGAACCTACGGCTGGAGATATCAGACTGGGAAGCACCCAGCTGAAAAGTATTTCCCCGAGATTCTGGAGAGATCATTGTGGCGTAGTGATGCAGGAAGGATATGTATTCAATGATACCATAGCCAATAATATCGCAGTAGGAGAAGACCACGTAGACAAACAGAAATTACGGCGTGCCGTAGAAATTGCCAACATCAAAGATTTCATTGAAAGTCTTCCGTTAAGCTATAATACAAAGATCGGAAATGAAGGTGTAGGTGTGAGTGGTGGTCAAAAGCAAAGGCTTTTCATTGCCAGAGCCGTTTACAAATCTCCTGAATTTATCTTTTTCGATGAAGCTACTTCTGCTTTGGATGCCAATAATGAAAAAGTGATCATGGAAAACCTTGAACAGTTCTTTAAAGGCAAAACCGCTATCGTGATTGCACACAGACTTTCAACCGTAAAACATGCCGACAAAATCATCGTTCTGGACAGAGGTCAGGTAGTAGAGGAAGGTAATCATGCCGAACTGGTCGCTTTAAAAGGTGAATACTACAGACTTGTAAAAAACCAACTGGAACTAGGAAATTAATTGACTCCCCATAAAAACATAAGGGAAACTTTATTTTATAAAACATGAAAGAAGATATTTTAGACAATATTGAACTCCGCTCCGAGAGTGTTCAGGACATTCTCACCCAGCCTCCTCATTGGATGATACGTTGGGGAAACAGCGTGATATTAATTATACTCCTGCTTATCCTTGTGATGAGCTACATCATTAAGTACCCGGAATTTGTTGCTGCCCCGGTTATAGTGACATCACAAAATCCTCCTGAGAAAATAGAAGCCAGAATGAACGCGAAAATTGAAAAGATTTTTATCAAAGATCATCAGCAGGTAAAGAAAAACGAGGTATTAATGGTGATGCAGTCCACTGCCAATTATAAGGATATTTTAGAACTGAAAAAACTGGTGGATTCTATTTCTCCCCAGCAGCTGCAGAGTTTCCCGATCGCAATAACCTCAAGATTCAAGCTTGGTGAACTGCAGGGAGATTACAACAGTTTTGCAAAAGCCTTTCAGGATGAGGAACTTTTCACAAGACTTCAGCCTTATGCGCCGGAAAATATAGCCGCGAATCAGAGTATCTCAGAATACAGGGTAAGAATTGCTACTTTAAAACAGCAGAAAAGTCTGGAAATGGCGAAATATGAATTATCAAAAAAGAGCTACCAGAGATCTCAGGAACTTTTCAACCAGGGTGTCATTGCTTCCGTAGAACTTGAAAATGAAAAAATAAAATTCCTTCAGGCTCAGCAGAATCTTGAAAACCTTAATATTTCCATTTCTCAAATGGATGAAGGAATTTCCAATCTGAATAAAACCAAAAGCGGAACAGCCATTAATACAGAAAAAGACAAGATCACTTATTCTTCTCAGTCTTTACAGCTTTTTGAACAGCTTCGTAAATCTTTAAAACAGTGGGAGCAGAATTATCTTGTGATTTCTTCTATAGATGGTATGGCCAGTTTTCAGCAGTTTTTCGGAGAAAATCAGTTTGTAAAAATGTCAGAACCTATTGTTTCCATCCTTCCTACCAATAAAGAAAAACTGGTGGGAAGAATGTCTGTACCTACCGTTAATTCAGGAAAGATTATGACAGGCCAGAAGGTATTGATCAAACTTGACAATTACCGTTTCCAGGAATATGGTATTGTGGAAGGAAAAGTGCAGAACATTTCTCTTATCCCCGATGACAAAGGAAACTATTATGTAGATATCACCCTTCCAAAAGGATTGAACACCAGCTATAACAAAAAGCTTACTTTTGACAAAGAACTTAGAGGAAATGCAGAAATCGTAACCAAAGATCTTAGGCTTATCGAAAGATTCTTCTACCAGATCAGAGAATTATTGGGGTACCAAACTTAATATTCCTTTAAAATATACATAACAAAACCGCAGCTTACGAAGACTGCGGTTTTGTTTTTATGAATGAGTACGAATTTAGACCTACTCCAGGTTACTTTTTTATTTTTCCAGTTTAGGTTTAACCTTTAAAAATATAAAACTGTAATCCGTAGGATATTTCTGATCTCCAACCGATGCATTTTTATGACAGTCCATACACTGTTTCTCTTGGATATAAGTCTCCATTGTGACATTGGCTATATTTTTCGGGGTAATCCCACCGGTCATCAAAGGAGCCTTTTTATTGTTGTCTTTATCCTTCACCGGATTTTCCGGCCACTGCACATTCACCAGTTGATAGTATTGCCACACAGATTTAGGATTACTGGCCTTAATCATATCCTGGATCTGCTTATTCAGCTGCTGTATTTCAGGAGTAATGGCATTGTCTGCAATACGAACCACCTGAACGGGTTTGTTTAAACTGTCTTTTCCTGGAACCGGAGACTGGTTAGGTTTGTCCGTGCTTTTAGGGTCATAAAAACAATACTTTACGGAAGGATCAATCTTTCCATCTGTTGGCGCATTGTTCACGTGCTCAAAAGTCATCCAGGTAAATTGGGGAGACTGATTGGTTTTTCTGATGATATGAAGACCCACCAATCCTAAATATTTCTGTGAATATTTCCCATAGATCGGCTTATTATTCTTATCAAAACCTTTGATCTCCGGAACCATCGCCATGGATATTTTATAAAAATTCTTCAGCGATTCCAGCTGATCTTCCGGAATGATCCGCCATGCCGCTTTGATCTCAATAGATTCCATCGGAAACCAAACCCCTTGATTTTGGGCAGCAAAGGCACTTAAGCTTCCATAATTATAAAGTTTATTATCACGCACAAAATCACTTTCAACAGTATTCATCCGGATTTCGTACCAAACGATGTTTCCGCTTTGATCGGTCAGCCACGCTCCTTTAGCCTGCATGATCTCGTCTACATTTCCTCCCAGCATTGCTCTCAGCTTAGGTTTCGGAAGACTTGCATTGATATCCGTAAACTTATTGATTTCATTGATGTACTTCATATACCCGTTTTTGCTTCTAAGATTCCATTGTGCTGGTGGTTTGGCAGCAAATACATCATCAATACTCAGGTAGCTTTCCCATACCGTAGGTTTGTAGTCTCCGGGCATCCCGTAATCAGCGGCAACCGCAGTAGTATCAGGAACTCCCCTTTGGTCTGAAGCCAACCAGTTCAATGCAAGAAAGTTTTTCCAGGCAAAACAGTTCATTACATTCTGAGAACTGTTCACACAGCTGGAATCTGCCGGCAGCTGATACGTTACCGATGGAGGATCACAAAAGGCACCACAGTCGAAGTCTGCCATCTTTTGAGAAAAGCCAACTCTGGAGTTTAATTTTTTGTCCTTTTTTCCGGATTCACATGAAATTGAAATTAAACTCAATAGAAAAAAGGAAAATAATAGTGTTCTCATTTCAGTATTTTTTGAACCTGTTTGATTTGCTGATCAGAAAGTAAGGTCTGGTTTGGCGTAATGTTCAGTTTTGGAAGTGAACCCGGTGCCACGACTTCAAGAACTCCTGAAATTGTATATTTTGGATCTGAAGTATTATTGTACAGCGCAAGCGGTTTTTCTCCCAACGAGACGGCAGCATGAACGGTAATATCGATCATGAACAGCTGGTTATCATTTCCAAGATCCTGATAATCGGTCACAGACACACTGATTCCAGGACCAAAATCAAAACCTGTTTCCCTGTTGGCATCACTGGCCAGCACAGCAATTCCGCTTGTAGTGGTTCCTGCTTCAATCTGGGTAATGCATGAGGTTAAATTAGAAAACGTATTCAGTTTGTTGTAAAGACTCGCCTGAAGCAGATTATTATCCAGAAGATACTGTACACTTGGCAGGGTAACATCCGGATCTCCTACCGGTGGGTATTCCTGAGGCTTGTCACTTCCTCCCGGAATTCCTGTTCCTGCAAGCTGTACTTTAAAAACATCCGCAATCTGTGAGCCCCATTTTAAAGGCTGGCCCTGTACTTTAATATCACTTAGTTTAAATTGAGCTCCGGCCGGAACCTCAAATCTTGAATGAAGAACCATATTAAAAGGATAAAAATCAGTCCCTGGATTGGTAGCCGTTCCTCTGATAATTTTATAACAGTCTTCAATAGTATACCCTTCCGCTGAATCCGGCATGGCAAACTGAGTAAAATCCGGCATCTGACCATACAGTGCTATTGGGTTGGTCAATGATATTTTCAGCTTTTTATTATACACCAGGGCATTTACATTCTGTCCGATACGGGGATCACTGTTTCTGTAGATCTGCCCGTACTGTGCAGCACAAATCAGTGTATTCGCATCAGTAATCACTTTTCCTCCAACTACTCTTAGAATAGTAGCTGCTGCTCCAAGATAGATCTCTGCACCTAAAGAATTGGGCGGACTGGTAAGATGTACCGCTCCTCCTCCTTCTGCTGTAGCCGAAGAGCCGTTGTTCCATTTATTAATCGGATTATAGGCAGGCAGACCTGTTTCTCTTACTATAACAGGATTCCCATTTTCATCCAAAAGATAGAGATCTTCCTTCTGTACATTGGGGTTATTAAGAATTTCTTGATAAAGCGAAACCACCATATCCTGAGAAACTTTCCACATATGGAACCAATATTCCGGATTTTCGTGGGTGAAATTTACAGCGATAATATCTCCGTTGGTATCTCTGGTCACGCTCCATTCACAGTATTCATCCTGCCAGCCTCTGGGACCGGAAGGGCCGAATGCTTTTGTATCCGTATTAGTCGGATCACATGGATTTTTAGGAACCACCAGTTTTGTACCATATTTTTCAGTGAATGCATTCGGTCCGATATCAGCAAGTTCATGCAGCTTGTCCTGGACTTCATTAGGAAAATCCTTAGTAAACTGACTGGTAAAATAATGATTGATTCTGTTCGGGAAAGCACCCCACTGGATTGGGACTGTATTATTTTTATTAGGAGTAACAGGTGTTACAAGAGGATTATAGTACCAGCTTCTGGGATGATCATAACTGCTCGACCATGGATTTCCCATCTGTGAATTAATGGTACAGTATTTTACGTAATTGCTCCAGGCATTTTCGATCTGATTTCTCAGATCTGGCTGGTCTTTAAAATCTTTGTCAGCCTGATAGGCCGGGGTGTCAAATTTTTTCATGGTTTTAATTTTTAATGGTATGTAGTTTTAAGAATTTGAAGTAACTGCGGTAAGAATGTTCATTCTCCCATACATCAGCACCGAAAGTGCAGTGAACCTCCTATTTCAAAAAAAGCACCACCAGAAAATAATTTCTACTGATGCTCACGTGAAAAGTAAATTATGATACTCAAAGCTAGAAATTCCTCTTTGAAATTCTTTACGTATTTCTACGCAAATTTATTTTTCAAAGTTTATACCTATTGCTAGAACCCTTTTAATACGGAAGGAATAACAACCTTAAAAATCCCAAGAATGGGAAATTAGTATCAAGTCACAAAAAAACCGCACTCCTCAGTGCGGTTTTCTCACCCTTATTTTACATAAGTCCGGTGAAGTAGAATATAGTAGAAAACAAAAGTATTCAGTTGAATTTTAATACATTTTTTATATTAAGTCTGGTCTGTGCAATCATAACACGGAGCAGCTTCAAACGAAAGCTGAAATGCCATCCCGGAGATCTCGGATGTTCCATATGTTCGCTGATCATGATGAACGTAACGACAATCATCGCCAGATTATGTCCGGAATGCAACAACATCGGGAAAAGCATTAGTGCCCATCCTGCTCCCACACACCAGATTCCGTGCATAATTCCAAACATAAATGCATCACGATCTGCTTCGGAACCGAACGCAGCAAGTGCAACGTGATCATGTCCACGGTTCAGACATTTTTGCTTGATCGGAGAAAACTGCCATATTACTGCAATGATTCCAACACCCAATGCAGGAATGTAAGAATTCGGTAACAGCAGATTCAGCCCTACAATGATCGCATTCATAAAAAAGCCCATAACGATCCATACTGCTGTATATCCCAATATGAAAAGTAATGCAGACCAAAACCTGCGGCTTTTGAAACTTCGATCATAAATATACTGAACCGGCGTAATCAGTTTAGGGAGCATCATCGCCAATACCATCAGGGTCCAGCCAATCATCAGATCAGAGACCGGATTCATCTGAAGCATCATCTGAAGTGAAGCTTTGGATGGTCCCTCAAGGGTAACATGACAATGCTTTACCGTCATAATACCACCGGGATTAAACAGCAGAATTATCCAAAAGAAAGCACTTACCACCAGAATCGTTATACTTATTGAATAACGGATCCTTTTCGAGGTTTTCATAGTTTCTGCTCTTCACGGTAGATGCTTACGCGACCTACCGTAATTTTTTCATCAGAAGGAATCACATTATCCGGCAGGATGGTTACATCCAGAGAATTAATATCGAGCTGATTATTGATAAACAGGTTGTCGATAATGTCTGTAATATTAAGGATAAAGGTAAGTCCTGTCCCACCATTGTGCCCGTCTTTGTCGGAAGCATTACGCAACCCGAAAAGAGAAACATGTCCGGCCAGCTGATGGTTCACAGAAACGTTCAGAATATTTGCATCTCTCGTTCCTTTCACATTTTCCAGCTGAAGATAGACCTGATCCGGTAAATTGGATACAGAGGCTTTCATCAGACTGTTGGGTACATTCTTCCAGGAACTGCTTTCTAATGTAACGGTAGTTTTCGCTCCTGATCCGTCTATCTGAACCTGTCCGGCATTGGCACCTACAAGTTCTGAGTTGTCTCCTAAGTCCATATCTTGTTCTTGTAAATTTTCTGTTTCTACAGATTGTGCTCCTAATTTAGTCAATCTTTGTGATAACGTTTTCTCTACTAATGGAGCCGTTGTTGGTTCAAGATCATCATAGGTATAATCAAGCTTAGCTAAGCTGGTCATTTCTGCCGGAGTATAGACCCAAGCTTTATTATCGGGTAAAGGCATGATGAATTCTCTTTCGCCGTAAAGTGCCGGTCCTCCTAACCACAGTGGATTAATGGGATTGCTGTTCTTTACATTCCATGCAGCCCACATTCTGTCGATATTACAGTGGTGAAGATAGAAAATAGGATCAAGTCCTGCAGAATCAGGATCAGACATTATTCCGTCATTTCCTCCTACCTGTACATGCACGAGATTATGTGGATTACTCTCAAGGTTACCACTGGTAGCTCCGTCGTGTGAAAATTTGGTTTCCGGTCCGCCATACCCTGGCTTTGAAGTTGCAGAATTGCTTCCTGTATAAATGGTATTTCCCTGACAAGCTTCTGAAAGCGGCGGAATCACCACATAAACGTTTCCATCACTTTTAGGACCGTATCTTGCGGTTACATATAAAGGATTCGGAGTTTGTCCGTCCGGAAGAGTTTCTTGTGTAAATGCCGGAGGTATTTTGTACTGGTCACCTGATCCCAGATAATTCCAGTATGGAAGTGCCCAGTCTGCCGGACCTCCTAAGCTGATTACCGCCTGACGGATCTGTTCTTCCAATGCAATAAGATAACCACGGTGCCATGGGGCAAAATACCAACTCTGGTGCTGGCACTGATTCCAATATTTATTCATTATATCTGTGCTCGGAAGTGGACTTGTCGGGATACTTGGAGGTCCCGGAATAACATTCCAGTTAGGAAATGTACTTCCACCCATTTGCTCACCATGCATGGCTGCAAAAAACCACCAGCTGTTTTCGTCATTTAAAGCCCGGGACTGCATCACCCCTACTGCTTTTGCATACCACAAAAGATCCGGGTTGTCAAAAGTACCGTTATACTCCCAAGCATTTTTTCTTGTAAACTTTGCCATAGAATTAGTTTTTAGTTTTTCTGGTTATCAATTTTTTATCAAAAATTCTGCTCTTTACAGGCAGATTTTATGTTAACCACAAATCTAGGCACACGACATGAAAAAGGATTACGTATTTATACGTAATTTATCCCATATTAGTGAAATTTAATAAGCCGATTCTGCCGGAGTATAAATAGTCAATTAGAAACTTAAGGATGGATAGTGTATGAAAAAAAGAATAGATAAGTCACGTAAAACTTATCGTAAGGAATTTTTAATTCATCTTTTTAAAATAAGTAACAATGAATCATTAAAATAAAAAAGGGAAAGTAAATCTATTACTTTCCCTCTTATTGTAGCGAAGACGGGAATTGAACCCGTGACCTCAGGGTTATGAATCCTGCGCTCTAACCAACTGAGCTACCTCGCCGTTTTGGTGGTGCAAATATAGAAAATATTTGTTTACCACCAAAATTATTTTAACTTAAAATATTCCAAAACATCACCTACGTGGTCTGGTTTATTGATTATCTTATTGTTAGCATCTAAAATAAAATACGTTGGAGTTGCATGAACATTGTACGTATCTACGTAGGTACTGTTCCATCCTCTTAATTCAGAGTCATTGATCCATGGAAATGCAGCGATCTTCTGAGTATAGGAATTCTTATCCGTGTCTAAAGACAGTCCTACAACCTGAATATTTTTCGCTTTTAAGTCATTGTATTTTGCTAAAAGCTGTGGCAACTCACTTTCACAGTGAGAACAGGTAGAAGACCAGAAAATGATCACTTTCTTATCCGCTTTTACGTCATACAGTGACTTTGCAGAGGTGTTCGTGGCTGACTGGAATTTCACATTAGGAAATGCAGCTCCCATTTCCACATTCGCATTGGATTTTAAAGTAGTGGCAAGTCTGTCAGTAATGGTGCATTTAAGGTTTTTCGCAAGGGTCAGATACTTGGTTTTAAACTCTTCCATATCATAGGCATCAAAAATGTCGATAAGCTCAGATAAAACAGTCTGCCCTCTTGGAGTTTCTACCTTTAAACGGTCTAAAAGTGTATCAACTGAAGCTCCGACATTCGTATTTCCTCCTGAGTTAAGATATGATACCAAAACAGGTCTTAAAAGTGATGAAGACTCAAGCATATCATTAGACTTATCCAGGAAGTTAACAATATCGTCCTGAGTTACCTTTTTTGCGGGATCTGCTGAGTTAGACAGGAATTTAGCGTAATTGGTATTATAATAAGAGATAAAAGGATGCTTCGCAGCATCAACGCCAGTGCTGGTTCCGGAAAGTCTGTCTATTTCTGTTTTAAGAGCTTTTCCGAACTCTGTATTATCTTTATAGTATTCTTTGATCTGAGCCAATGCCGGCAGAATCAGTTCCTTTTTCTGGGAACCTTCCTGCTGTTTGCTCATCAAATCATTCACTTCATCAAGATAAGCTACATCTTTGATTTTATTATTCTGAACATCTATTTTAATACTTATATTTTTATTCTCCGAAACAAAGCTTACCGCGTTATTTGAAGTAGGAAAATACACTTTCATCATTCCCATATAATGATTGGGATACTTAAAGGTCCATGTATTATTCTTATTCTGTTCTTTGGTAACGATGATATCTTTTGAGCCGTTTAATGTATATAGAATGGCATCCTGATCTTTAAATTCGGCAGGAGCCTGGACTGTAACCGTAAACTGGGCCTGCAGAGAAAATGCAGCCAATACTGCAGATAATATATATATCTTTTTCATAGAGTAAAAATAAAAAAACTCTCCGATTAATCAGAGAGTTTAATGTTATTTTAATAAAATTTTAGGCTTTTACGCTTTTTAATTTCTTTGTATAGAATATAATAAGTGCAATGGCAACTACAGACAGCAGATAAACATACATGTCAATAGGTGATGCTGCAGCTCCCGGTCCTACCCCTCCGGTACCACCTCCTCCAGGAACTGGTGGAACTTCATCATCGGCCTTGACCAGAAATGTTCCGAATAAGAAAAGAGCAAGTACTAGTTTATTAATAGTTTTCATAATATTTATTTTAAGATTTTAGTGTTAACGGTTTCTCCTTTATCAGAAACAATTTTTACAACATAAGAATTTTTAACAGCGCCGTTAAGCTCAATTACAAAATCCCTAGATGCATCGACTGCCTTTTTAGAGATAACCAGTTTTCCGCTCATATCATAAACTTCAATATCTGCTTTTTTCCAGTTTGGATCAAATCTAACAATGTAGTTGGTAATTTCTGGATTATATACTACCATTGTTCTTGAAGGAACACTAATAGGATCTTTCGTACCTAATACCACATTATTTGGATCACCATAATATAAATCATAAGATGCAACAGCGTTAGGTGCAATACCTCCCTGTGTTGCCTGCTGTACAGTACCGTTGGATGCTTTATAGTAGAAGCCGATACCAGCAGACAGCAAGTGTGTTCCTGCTGGAACCAACTCTCCGTTTTCTCTTATTTCGAACTTGTAAGATTTAACTTTATCAGTTTTATAATTTACAAGTTTAACATTTTTTCCTTTAAAGTTATTTTCATTGGCTTCATTGATATATAGCCAATACTGTGCTGTATAATTTGAATCATAACCTCCATTTAAAGCTTCTTCAAATGTACCGATCATGTTTTCAGATGTAGCCGTAGCCTGAACCGTAGTGGCTATAGAGGTCTGGTGACCTGTAGTAGCATTAGGTGAAACTACATAATATGTTCTTGCCAATTCATTACCGTTAGCATCTAAACCAATTACTCCAAGCTGTTTTACAGTACCATCAATGCTTTTTGAAGCATTTTTGGCAGCCGTAACACTGTAATCAGTACCTGCAGCTCTTACAGTTTGGTTAAATCTTCTAAGGGTGTTGAAGTTTAACGTCTGTGGAACAGAAGTTCTTAATTTCAGTACGAAAGTCTGCATTGGCTTGATGATCATCCCAATATCTCCAACAGGAACTCCTGAAGCATCATAAGTCTGAATCAATGCTCCAGTACTGTATGCGTTTCCTTGAGCTCCTACAGCAACAGTTCCCGGATCGTATCTTACTCCCCAAAGGTTAGGAATGTTGTTATTATCAGTAGTTCCTCCGTTTTCAATATATCCTATTTTTGATAAATCAAGATTGGTTAAGAAAGGATTTCCGAACTGATAAATGTTCTTACCGTAAGTATTCGCCCATGGTGTAACTGATACTTCGAACTGATCCTGAAGATAGGTGTTGTATCTTTCATTATACCCGTTAAGGCCATTTCCTCCTGTACCTAAAGTAACATTCCCTCCATTTTGAAGAGACACATTACTGGCCAGTGAAGTATAAGGACGACCATTAACGGTACGAAGAGCGCTGCTTGTGTCCAAATTATTATTGGCTGATCCCAACATATAATATCCGGTAGCATCAGCTGTAGGAACGGTTAAATCTATAAAATCTGCAACAGCACCTGTGTTGTTCCATTTTAAGATTTCGTTCTTACTTCTTCTTACTGTTCCAAATGTTTTACCAAGCTCAGTGGATAATGAGTTCAAGACTTTACCGGAGAAAGGCATTGCTACCTGCTGATAAAAATCTCCATTACCGTGTTTCTTGGTTCTGAATTCTTTACTTACGATTCCAGTGATCTGTGCCTGGTTTAAACCATCAACATATAACTGTCCGTAAGTAGATGCGTCGTCTGTATTTCCTGGAGTGTTAAGCCTTAAAATAATATTTCCGCCATCGGTTTTATCTCCACCGCCAGCGTCTATTGTTTTAAAAGCGTCTCCGGCTGTACCTACAACCATGACGTTTCCGTGCACATCCAGGAGGCCATTACCCCGTGTCTGTACACCTCCACCACTGTAAACAAGGGTGCCTTCGCTCACATACATATTAGCATTAGTGTCAACGTGACATAGTACCTGCGCCTGAACAGAGTAACTAATTGCTAAAAGACCTATAGCAAATAAACTTTTTCTCATTGTATAAATTATTTGTGTGTTAATACAATCTTCACCCGCAAAGGTAAGATTTTTTTTTAAAGAAAAAAAAATATTTTATTTATTAACAAAAATATTATCCTCCGTTAATATGATTTCTTTCTCCTCTCCTATTGAAAACATATAGTCCTCCAGAACTTTTTCAGTTGTTCCTCTTAAGCCTCTGGCTCCCAATCCTTTTTCAATAGTTTCTTCTACTATCTTTTCGACAGCGCCGTCTGTAAATACCAAATTCGTGCCATCCATTTTGAACAGTTCTATAAACTGATTGATGATCGAATTTTTGGGTTCTTTCATGATTCTTACCATGGTCTCTTTATCCAGTTTATCCAGGTAGGTAATGATCGGGAATCTACCTAAAAGTTCAGGAATTAATCCGAAAGTACGAAGGTCAATAGCATTGATATTGGTCAATACATATTTTTCTTCGTCCGTATTATTTATTTTTTCAGAACTGAAACCAATGGCCTGCTTGTTCATTCTTCTTTCAATGATATCTTTGATTCCGTCAAAAGCTCCACCGGCAATAAACAGGATGTTCTGAGTATTCACCTGGATGTATTTCTGATCAGGGTGCTTTCTTCCCCCCTGAGGCGGAACATTGACGATACTCCCTTCAAGAAGTTTCAGCAATCCCTGCTGCACTCCTTCTCCGGAAACATCTCTTGTAATGCTTGGATTGTCAGATTTTCTTGCAATTTTATCGATCTCATCAATAAATACAATTCCTCTTTCTGCCTTTTCCACATCATAATCGGCTACCATCAGAAGTCTTGAAAGGATACTTTCCACATCTTCTCCTACATAACCGGCTTCCGTAAGAATAGTAGCATCCACGATACAGAAAGGAACGTTAAGCTCTCTTGCAATGGTTTTTGCCAGAAGAGTTTTTCCTGTACCGGTTTCGCCTATCATGATGATATTTGATTTTTCCAGTTCTACTTCCCTGTTCTCATCCTGAGCGTGAAGCAGTCTTTTATAATGATTGTATACTGCGATCGAAAGTTGCTTTTTTGCCTGATCCTGTCCAATAACATATTGGTTAAGGAATTCTTTGATCTCTTTCGGTTTTTTAAGTTCGTCTATACTTTCTGCCGGAGAAGTCTCCGTTTTAGAAACGCTGTCTTTTACTATAACGTGCGCCTGTTCGATGCAGTTTTCGCAAATAAAGCCGCTCTGCCCTGAAATAAGCATCTGTACTTCATTTCTTTTTCTGCCGCAGAAAGAACATTGGTTTGAATTCATACTATATAATAAGGTTAAAGAAAATCGTAAAAAATTTCTTTTTTACGATTTTATGCTTTTAAGAAATAATTGAGTTTTGAATCTCTTTATATTCTTCGTCTGTTAGTTTCAGTCTTTCATTTTTGAAGTTCATGTCCTCCACTCTGTTTAAGGGAATGAGGTGAATGTGGGCATGGGGAACTTCAAGTCCTACTACAGCGACACCTACTCTTACGCAGGGCACTGCATTTTTAATCTTTTTGGCGACTTGCTGGGCAAATCCCCAAAGGTTTTTATATTCTTCACTGTCCAGATCAAAAATCAAATCCACTTCTTTCTTGGGAACTACCAATGTATGTCCTTTCACCAAAGGCATTGCGTCCAGGAATGCGATAAAGTTCTCATCCTCGGCAATGGTATAAGAGGGAATATCGCCATTAATGATTTTTGTGAATATACTGCTCATAAGGTAGAAGTTAGAGGTTAGATTTTAGAAATTTGATTCAGGATATCGTACTTAGATTATAGGGAAATATCTAATACTTCGAAAGACAGTTTGTTTCCGTTGGGTAATGTAATATCAGCTGTTTCGCCGATTACTTTTCCAAGCAATCCTTTTGCAATAGGTGTATTTACAGAAATTCTTCCTGTTTTAAGGTCGCTTTCATTATCCGGCACCAATGTAAACACCTGCTCCTGATTGGTAGCATTGTTTTTAAGTTTTACCGTAGTAAGGATGGAAACTTTTGAAGTATCTAGTTGACTTTCATCTATGATCTTGGAAGATGCAATAATATCTTTCAGCTTGGAAATTCTCATTTCAAGCATACCCTGAGCTTCTTTAGCCGCATCATATTCAGCATTTTCAGACAAATCTCCTTTGTCTCTTGCTTCTGCGATCTGCATGGTAATTTTTGGTCTTTCCACAGTTTCCAACTGTTCCAGCTCAGCTTTCATTTTCTCTTGTCCCTCCTTTGTTACATAGCTTGCCATAATTTTCAAAATTTAGGTTTGGTATAAAAAAATAATCCGACATTTGCCGGACAATGTATTACGTGTTATATCGTTTAACTTTTACAAATATATAAAAATTTAAATTGAAATGAAAAAAACTTTTTCAATACTTTCTATTTTAACGACACTGATTTTCAGTATTTTAACCATAAACTCATGCGGAAGCAGAGAAGACACCGTAAGCTGTTTTCCCAGCAACCCTATCAATGTAACTTTAAATCTGAACCTGCCTGCTTATTATGATCTCACTTATGATGGAGGCTGGATTTATGTAAACGAACAGCAGGCCGGAACAAGAGGACTGATCGTAGTGCGTGTGGGAGACAACTTTAAAGCCTATGACAGGAATGCCCCGCATTTATGCCCTGACAGCAACACCACCCTTGAAGTGAAGGATAATATTAGTATTCTCTGTCCTAAAGACAACACCAGATGGATTTTGAGGACAGGAGAACCACAGTCCGGTTCACCCACTTCCCTTCCGCCTAAAACTTATCTTAACAATTATGACCCGGCGACTAAAAATTTAAATATTTATTACTAAAATGAAGATCGTTATACAGAGAGTTTCAGAGGCCAGTGTAAAAGTAGACGGGAAAATTGTCGGGGAAATCGGGAAAGGGCTGATGCTGCTGACCGGCATTGATGAAAATGATGAAAAAGCAGATGCAGACTGGCTGGTTCAGAAGATTTTAAATCTCAGGATTTTCGGTGATGAAGATGACAAACTGAACCTTTCTGTTAAAGATATTTCAGGAGAAATTCTTTGTATCAGTCAATTCACCCTGATCGCGGATTATAAAAAAGGCAACCGCCCTTCTTTCATCAAAGCTGCAAAACCAGATAAAGCCATTCCCCTTTTTGATTATTTTAAAGAAGAAATTGCTAAATCAGGATTAAAAACTGAAAGCGGGATTTTCGGGGCGGACATGAAAGTTTCCCTTATCAATGACGGCCCGGTGACGATTGTCATGGATTCCATTACAAAAAGCTGATCAATATTAATATAATCAAGCATTATCAACCTTAAGAGTTAAAGTAAAAACACCTTATTCATGCCTCTTCGTTCTAAATTAATAGCCGGACTTTTATTCACGTTCAGTATTCAAATGATCTGTTTTGCCCAGAGCCGTGAAGACCTTTTAAAATCCAAACTGGATTCTGCGTTCTCGGAACTTTTCAAGGCCGATGAACCGGGCGGTGCAATTCTGATCCAGCAGGGAAATAAAGTGTTGTATGAAAATTCTTTCGGGCTGGCTGATCTGAAGACTAAGGAAAAATTCACCAGCAAAACGGTTTCGAATCTTGGTTCTATTTCTAAAACTTTTGTCTCTTACGGTATTCTGATGCTTCAGGATCAACACAAGCTTTCTACGGATGACAACCTGCTGAAATTCTTTCCGGATTTTAAAAATAAGGATATTGCTTCTACAATTAAGCTCCGGCATGTTCTTACCCACAGTTCCGGCCTTCCAGATCTCAGACATGTGGAGAAAGACAGCATTTTTTACCTTACAGCAAAGGATGAGGAGAATTTCAGACCGTTAAAATCTGCTGATTCACTGGAATTTGAACCGGGAACACAATTCAGTTACTCCAACCCCGCCTACAACGGACTGGCGCTGGTGATTGAAAAAACGAGCGGCATGAAATGGCAGCGTTTCATTGATAAAAACATCTTCAAACCTTCCGGAATGAAAAACAGCCGCATTACAGACGGAAGCTATCCTGACAAGAATGTAGCTCACGGTTATATCCTGAAAGATAAAGTATACACAGAATACGATTATGGCGAATCCCCCACTTTTGCTGCTGCCGGAAACGGAGGGGTCTGGAGTTCCATTGAAGACCTGAAAAAATACATTACAGCTATTCATCAGTGTAAATTCACCAACTGCTCTGTTGTTGAAGCTTCAAAAACGCTTTATAAGCCTGAACAATGGAATGGTAAAAAACCTGTTTACCACACCGGAACCTGGTTTGTTCACAAAGGTTTTTACGCCGACACTCCAACAGAAGAGAATGTAAATGTCATAGAGCATTCCGGTGATCAGGGAGGTTTTAAATCCCACCTCATCATGATTCCTGAGAAAAATATTTCCATTATCTGGCTGACAAACAATAATAAATTCATTACAGGTCATATCCGGAGACTGCTTCTTAAAATGAATTATATCAACTAAATCAATTTATCAATTGATTATCATTAATCGGTAACGCATATTAAATTTTCATATTATTAATTTAATTTCACAAAATTGTGATTTAAATTGATTTTATCATCATTTATATCAATTTTTCATTATAATTATCAACCGTACAACAAAATACATTTATTTCATTCTATTTATCCTTTTTCTGTGATATAAATTATATATTTGGTTAACAACCATTTAATAAGATATTATGAGAACAGAAATTAGACTTTTCACATTATTTATTTTCGGCTTTATCCTTTCTTACGGCCAGAACCCATCGGAGAAAAATGATAAGCCCAACCCGAACATTTATGTATGTTTTTCTAAAAACATCACTTCTGAAAAAGCAGCACTCGGAAATCCGGAACTGGCAGAATTTGTCAAAAACAATGGAATTTCGTTTGTCAACGATTTTGGTTTCAGTGACCGAAAACTCGACGAAATGATCAAAGACAGCAGAGCCAACGGGAACTCCGGTGAATCTGTTGAAAAACTGAGAAGGATATTCAAAGTCAATATTCCTTTACAAAACAATGAAGACGCTGAAAAGCTGGCACACACGCTTGAAAGATTCCCTGAAGTGGAATATGTTTCTGTAATGAGCAGCACACCTATCGAACCCCCTTTCGTTAAAGCGTTTGTAGCTACTCCGGATCTTGAAAGTCTTCAAACCTACCTCAACGACAATCCGGGAATTAATGCCAAATACGCCTGGTCGAGAGGAATCACGGGACAGAACATCAGAATCCGTGATGTAGAATATGGTTTCTATAAAACTCACGAGATGCTTTCCAATCAAAATTCTATCCAACTGGAACCGGGATACAGTCCGAATGCAGGATTAGCCAACAATAACTACCGCGATCACGGAACGGCTGTGGTAAGTATTTTAGGATCTGTAAAGGATAATATCGGTCTTTCAGGAGCTGCTTACAGTGCTTCCCAAATCAAAGGCTATATGGAATGGACTACTGTGGGATACAACAGAGCTTCCGCGGTGAGCAGATCCATCAATGCATCGCAGGCCGGTGATATTATTCTGTATGAAATGCAGACCGGCGGGAAAGACGGACAGTACTGCCCTGCAGAATACGACAGCGTGATCTGGGACTTAACAAAAGCAGCTACAGATTCAGGCATCATCATCATTGCAGCAGCAGGAAACGGAAATCAAAACCTTGATGATCCTTTTTATGCGGCTTATAACGCGAGAGGAAACAGCGGTGCTATCATTGTGGGAGCAGGTTCCCCGAATACTACCCATTCAAAACTAAGCTTCAGTACATTCGGAAACCGGGTGGATGTACAGGGCTGGGGAAGCAATGTGCTTGCGGCAGGATACGGATCTTACCAAAAGTATGATAACGATAATAACAGAACTTACAATTATTTCAGCGGAACGAGTTCTGCCACTCCTGTGGTAGCTTCTGCAGCCACACTGATCCAGTCTTATTATTACCAGACAACAGGTCAGTATCTGACTCCGTCTGCTATGAAAAATCTGTTAATCTCTACGGGAATTCCTCAGGGTGGTACCGTTGTGAATCAAAAAATTGGTCCTTTTCCTAATGTGAAAAATGCCATCTTACAACTGGAAGGAAGTCTTAAAACGAATGTCAAAGCTCAGGCTCCTTTAGAAATTAAGATCTATCCTAATCCTGTGACCAGCTCTATTGCCATTCACAGCAATGACAATAAAAAACTTGATTTCGAGATCATCAATATGCACGGAAGAACCGTTACAAAAGGTTCAGTTTCTCCGGATGAAAAAATCAATACATCAAATCTTCCTACCGGACAGTATATCATCAATATTACTGAAGGACAGAGAAGAGTGGTTGAAAAATTCACCAAACTGTAATATCAGGACATTCATACCTATTTAATGAAAATAATGAGGGGATCCGGATTCGGGTCGCCTCATTTTACTTTTAAAAACTGTAAAAATAGGATAGAGATCTTTTTTTTACGCAAAGCTTTATGAAAAATGCTTTTGAATTGGAGGAGGCTAAGAGTTCGACTTCGTCGTTGATGAAGCTGTCGAATATAGTGTCTGCTTAATCTGTTTTTTAATTAAAGATTTCAAAGATGATTTTTTTTAAACACAAATTTCACAAATAATTTCACAAATAACACGATTATGATAGGCTAAAAAATTGTGTGATCTGTGGGAGATTGTGGCGCCAAGTTTTTTATTTATAGTGTCTGCTTAATTGAATCAATTTCTTTATGTTAAAAAAAACATATCTGTAAAATAGCTGTATCTTGTTTTCTTTTTAATACAATAAAGAATGAACGGAGAAACAGATTTAGGAAAGCTTTTAAAAAGTATGAAACCCCAACACAATCCGGGTGACTATGTTTTTTGTACCACGAAAAGTACAGAAGGTTTTGATTTGAATGAAATTGATATGTTCTTCAGAGAGGAAGAAGGATTTACCCTTATTCTAAAAAAGGAAATTGCAGACAGATTACAGCTGGACTATTCCGTTGTCATGTCGTGGATAACACTGACTATACATTCTTCCCTGGAAGCGGTGGGATTAACCGCTGCTTTTTCAAAAGCACTTTCTGAAAACGGCATCAGCTGTAATGTTGTGGCGGCGTATTACCATGACCATATTTTCGTTAATACAAAAGATATTGAAAAGGCGCTTGAAGTTTTAACAAAATTATCTGAATAATACTTAGTAAAAAATAGGCTGCCTTTTCAGGACAGCCTATTCTGTTTTAAACGGTACAAAAATTATTTCGCTGGAACACTGTTGAAATTCAGTGCTATTTTAAGATTCATATCCGAAGTCGTCTGATTTTTCAACTCATAGACTGTTCTTACGGTTAGTCCTGAGCTTTTTACGACCTCATCTAAATATCCTGTATCATTAAGATCAAGATTTAAACTTGAAGAATCTGTTGTAATATTGGAACGGGATGCTACCAATTTCTCTCCTGTCCCGCTGGATGAAACATATACTTTTACAGATTTCACTGCGCTTAAGTTTCCACCTGAAGGGGACACTACAGAAATTTTAGCCTCAGAAATTCTTACATCTTTGATCTTCGCATTATTGTTTCCTCCAAACCACGTCTGCACATTGGTCGCTGTAGATGTTGAGGAAACTTCTTTATCGGCCGGAACTCCCGTAGACACCAAAACATTGGCGGTATAAGGGAATGTGTTCTGAACCAGTGACTGCACCGTTCCACAGCTTACTACTACTGCTGAAACTGCTGCCGTCATTAACCATATATTTTTCATAACTTTTAAACTTTAGTAATGAGTTTGCAGAAATTATACCAAAGGGATAAAACCTACTCTACACTTACATTAAAACTTCCTTTTGTATTTCCGGAAGCCATATTGCTTTTCCCGATAATCAGCCACACTTCTCCGGTACCTTTAGTATCGTAAGTGATTTCTCTGCTGAACGGGCCGTCATAATCTCCGTTGGGAAGTTTGATCTGGTTAAATCTGATATTAAAGTCTTTTTCATTCGTTGAAATTTTGGCTTTAATAGTCGGTTTGTCATAATGGGTCAGTTTTAAAACAAGTTCCTGACCGTCTTTCGTGAATTCTTCTCCCAGTGTGAAAGGAAGCTGAGACGCATCTGCCGTTCTTACGATCTGGCCTTCTTTTTCACTTCTCATAACGCCTTTGCGCAGTACTTCTTTGGTAACGGGAGCATTGTTAATGATTGAATCTTGCTTTCTGATGGCAACGGAATCTGCTTTAGCGGCAGCGTCCGGCATTTCTGTGATCACGGCAGAGTCTTTGTTGGGAGCCTCTGTAATGTTCGCTTCTTTTTTACATGAAATAATAATCAATGGAATTAACAATAAGGATTTTTTCATAATAACTACTCTTTTAATGTTTCATAGTAAAGGATTTTTGAAAGGAAAGGCTTGGCTTTTTCTTCTTTTACTTTTTCAAGTATTTTCTTTTTAAGCTGCAGATCTTTCTTTTCATCCGCATACTTCAGAAGCCTTCTTTCACTGAAACTGATTTGCTCAAGGTGATATTCCACGGCAAAATCTTTACGTTTCATATTCTGGGAGGTAATGATTCCGCCCCAGTTGACATAACTGCAAGCCAAAATTGTTCCATAAAAATACCAGGTCATTACATTGAACAGGAATGCATTTCTTTTTTGCTTTTGAATTTTAATCAACGTAAGAGCCAGACCAATCAGCGCCAGCAGTAGAAAAGCAAGTACGCCCAGCCTTTTGTAAGTAAAGCCATACGTGATAATATATTCATAGTTTTTCAGTGCTGCGGACAATACAAGTATTGCATTCAGAATGATCCAGATTCTGGCCAGGATCTTCATCAGCTTTGCTTTAGGATCAAAATTGAATCCGGATTTAAAATAGAACATAATCACCATAACGGCCATCACAATGGATATGATCACGGCATTCACTCTTTCATGCGTTTCCTCTGAAAGCTGAACCGGCGTTTTTGACACTTCATAAAACTGTTCGTAATTGTATGTGATAATGAAAAATACCAGCAAAATATTCAGGCAAATGAAAGAGATTACACCGCTGGTTCTCTCTGCATCCAGATCAAGGAATGAATAGGTGGCTTTCTGAACTCTAGATTTATTGTTAAAGTTATCATCCAGCAGATAATTATTTTTGTAAATAAATCTTTCCACGGCATAATTCCAGTAATTGAACGCGATAAAAAAGCCCAAAACAGAGAGAGATAACAGTTGCCACACATTAATATCCAGTTCATAATCCGTAAAAAGCGCTGCAAAATGATCACTTCCCGCAGAATAGATTCCGAAAAATATAGAAATAAATACAAGCGGAATCACAACGAAAGCCAATGTTTTCTGCCACACGCCGGAAATGTTCTTTTTCGGCAGCCATGCATCAAAGCTGAAGAACCTGAAAATGGAGGTGAAACTGTTGATGATAAAAACCGGGATCAGGAACAGTATTTTAAGCTTTCTGTTTCTCGAGCGGTAACCCAGCAAAAGAATGGAACTTACAACCGCCAGCAAGGAAGGAAAATCTCTGTACCAGATGAAAGCAAAGCTTGACAACAGACTTGTAACAAAAAGTATCAGAAAGGTTCTGGTCCTGTTTCTCTCAGGAGTTTTGAACAAAGTAAGCAATGCATAAACAATGGCAAGAATACCGAGATTCACTCCCATTTCCTGATCGTAGAATACGATGACGAACAAGGCGGCTGTAAGGAATATATAGTGATGTGTTTTCATGATTTTAAAGATTTAAAAATTAAAGGATTGAAACATTTAAAGATTTAATGAGTTAAGCCATTAAGTAGGGGTAAGATTTTAAGAATATTAACAGATAGCTCCGCTTTAAACTTAAAAATCAAATTGATTTTCTTAATTAATCTTATACTCTTAAAAATTCTTAATGGTTTTTTGATTTTAAAATTGATAGTTTATAGTTTAAAATCGATGAGGATGCCCATGTAGAGGATGGTGACGGGAATATTGACCAAAAGAAGGAGTACAGAATTTCCGGAGGATTTCTTGTCCGGAATATGGGTTAGAAATTCCATCAATTCATACAGTAACACAAGTAAATTGACTACCGCTGCAATGATGACATAGTAGAACCCGAAGACCATCAGAAGTTCTGCTTTCGTGATCAGGTAACCGATTAAAAGTAAGGTTCCTGATAAAAACGAGATCAAAAAAGTATTTCTGCCAAGTGCAGTATATTTTATTTTCTTCATGGCTTATCATTAATAGAGCGGTGCTGTTTCTTTCTGTTGGATATAATCCTTCAGGTGATCGAAATTCTGCCACAAAAGGCTTTCAAAGTCCCAGTGGTAAAAGGGTCTCATGCTCTGCCCTTTCCTATATGACTTCATGTACAGTTTCAGATATTCCGGAAGGATGAGCGTTCCCAATACAACAGCGGCTAGCAAATGAGCATTGAGCTTACCATTTCCAAGAAGGAGATATTGCATGGCCACCTCATCTTCGAAGTGGGTTCCACATCCGGTGATCAGATGATGGACGTCGTGGTCTTCCATTTTCGGGATCATGGAGAACCCGTGCTTTTTATAGAACTCGCCCAGCTTTCTTCCTAAAGAATCTTCCTGGAACTGCAGCAACTGTTCTTCGTTGAACTGCCACTGTCTTTTTTTCTTTTTAAAATATTTTCTGTAAAGTTTCTGGGTTTTATCGTAGACAAAAAGCAGAAATTGAACACGTACTTTTTTCATAATGTATTATTTAAATATTAGATTAATTCCTAGCATAACATAGAGGAACCCAAGCGGTGCATTGAACATGATTAAGCCTATCGCCTTTAAACAGGCATTCATTTTAAGCTTTTCAGCAAATCCGTAAAGAAGCAGACCGATCACCGCAAGAAGACTGACTAGTATTCCATAGACAAGAAAAACGATTCCCCATTGCATAAACCAAGTGCTTTCGGTGATGAAATACCCGGAGAAAAAGATATTTCCAAGTAGAAAACAAAGTCCGAAAATGTATTTTCCAATGTTTATTATTTGATGGTCTTTCATCGATACAGTATTTTAAGCTTTTGTTAAAGTAAAGACGGTAATTTCCGGAC
Organism: Chryseobacterium sp. JM1; assembly: GCF_000737715.1. Lineage (GTDB taxonomy): Bacteria > Bacteroidota > Bacteroidia > Flavobacteriales > Weeksellaceae > Chryseobacterium. The sequence continues at coordinate 44,315 of NZ_JPRN01000004.1, forward strand.
GGACCATAAATCTTATCTGGAAGGAATGACCGATGGCTCTGTTGATGTAGAGCATTCTTCCGTCCTGAAGATCTATTTCTCCAGAGACATAATTTTTATTTTCTACAGGAAGGATTGGAGTGATAACACCTGGAATTCTGCATTGTCCTCCATGCGTATGACCGCTTAGAATCCAACCCTGATAGCCATTCCATATATCTCTGTCGCAGGCATCCGGATTATGACAGAGGACGATATTGGCTTTTGAAGGATCATGGTTTTTCATCACTTCTGCCGGATAGAAATTGGGTGACCACAAATCTTCAAACCCGATAAAATTCAGACCGTGGCTTTCTTCACTCCTATTTTTAAGCATTCTGATTCCAAAATCTTTAAGAATATCACAGATATTTTCTGAGCATTCTAAGTCGTCCCAGTTCTTTCCGTAATCATGGTTTCCTAGAATTCCGAAGGTTGCCAGCTTTCCATAGACTGCCTGTTTCATTACTTTTTCCAGATCTTTCTGCTCTTCTGCCGTTCCGTGATTGACAAAATCTCCGGTATAGACCACAAAATCAGGATTAAACTGTTTTGCTTTTTGGAAAGAGTCGATCAGGAAATTCCAATCGAAACGGTCTCCGACATGGAGGTCTGATATCTGCATCAGTGTTTTCCCTGCTAATGTTTCCGGGAGATTTTTAACGGGTAGCTTTCTTTGGACAAATTCTACCCAGAAAGGTTCTATCTGCCATGAATACAATGCCGGAAATGCTCCTATTACTGAAAGCTGTGCCAATCTTTTAATGAAATGTTTTCTTGTCATCACTGAAACCTGTATGATTAAAATCTTCGTTTAACTTCCTGCGAACGGGCTTCCAAAAAGACCTACTGCCAATTCAATCCAGACCAATGCAAAGACGATCAAAACGAAAACGCAGATCAAAATTCTATGACTTTGTTTTTTGACTTTGGTTCTTACCAGATTGATCAGAAAAGCTGTGCTAAAGAGTAAAACGCCTCCGATCAGAAAATCTGAAGCTGACCAATTGACCTCATTTGAAGTTAGATTTCCCAGCAATGGAATACACAGTAAAACCAGTGGGAGCGCATAAATGGCGAGTGTTTTTTGTTTTTGTGTCATCATTTTATTTAATTTTAAATTATAAAGTACTTTGTATTTCAAAGTTGAATTTCAAAAAAATATAGCCTTTACCTTCCCAGCAATTTTTCAAGAGCATCCAGATGTTCATTAAAAGCCTGTCTTCCACTTTGGGTCACCCGGTAAGAGGTTTTCGGTTTTTTGCCTACAAATTCTTTTTTCACTTCGATGTATCCTGCTTTTTCCAAGGCATTACTATGGCTGGCGAGGTTACCGTCTGTGATTTCCAGAAGTCCTTTCATTTCAGAAAAATCAACCCAGTCGTTGACCATAAGAACGGACATAATCCCCAGTCTTACACGGCTTTCGAATTCTTTATTGAGTTGATTTATTTTTATCATAGTAAGGCAATAGCTGCAAATCTTTAAGAAGCTGTTCTTAAAAAGTCTGCAAATTTAATCTTTATTTATATTTTTTATGCATGATCAGCCCATACACAATATGCAAAATTCCAAAACCGATGGTCCAGAACACAAGCCCCCATCCTAAAAAGAAGAGAGAAATAAGTCCCAGCGTAATCTGACAGTATCCTAAATATTTAATATCTGTGAGTGTATATCTTTCTGCACTTACTAATGCGATTCCGTAGAATATAAGTGTAGCCGGCGCTACCCATACAAACAAATGGTGAAAAAGAAGTGCGAGGCAGAAGACGCCTCCTGTTACCAAAGGAACGGCAAACGTAAATAACAAACGCTTCGTTGTGCTGTCCCAGATCTTTTGTCCTTTCTTTTTGCTTTTATTGGCGGTGAAGATATAACCGCTTAAAACGGCAGTCAGCAAAATCACAGTTCCTACCAGTACAAGTTCCCGGACCAATGCCGGACCGAAAAAGTTCCTGTCACCGTCTAAATAACTGATTCCTTCCCTCTGGAAGATATAATATACATATCCTGCACCGATCAGCGCAGCTAAACCGGCAAAAACCCCGGACAGTCCACTTAATGAAATAAATCTGGAAGACCGCTCCATCATGGAACGGATATGTGATAAGTCTTCGTGATAGTTTTTCGAATCCATAAAAAGAACTTTGAATTACAAAGTTATAATTTATTTTGAATCTGCCAATTATTTTTTTAATATTTTAATAACAACTTTTTACCATCCCATTCCTACAATTCTTAACTTTAAGAAATCAGGATCAGACTGAAAGAAATTCTACATCTATTAAACGAACACATTATGGCGAAAACTTCAATAGATTATTCTCAGATTGAACTGCAGGAAAATATTCCTTTAACGGAAGAGGAAATAAATAATATCGCGAATCAAAAGCAGGATTTTTTCAAACACGTTCCGGGTGTGTTATTATTAGTCATCCTTCTGATGGCCCTCATGGCCTGTTACCTGTTGAAAGATAAGTTTCATGATTTCAAATACTATCATTATCTCCTGTTTTTCGGCATCACATTGGCGCTATATGCTCTTTCATACGGCATCATGTACCTTGTTTATATTTACTTTGTTAAAAACTGGGAAAAGGATATCAAAAACGGTAAAAACAGATTAACAAGTTTCATTATCAGTGGCCACAAAACAGAAAATGACGAATACATCATCACCTTCTCCGGCCGTAACAGGAAAGAAAAGATAAGACTTCCTGTTTCTAAATCTGATTACTTAAATTATCTTGTAGGAACTCAGGTTGTCGTGGTTTATTTAAAGTACAGTAAAACCGTGATTTCTTTTGATCATTACAATCATTCAACACATTCATATCCGTAAAAAAAAAGAACCCTGCCCAAAAGCAGGATTCTAAAAAGTAGTATGTTTTTTTTGTTTTAATTATAATGGATTCTGAACGATCAATGGATTGGCATTGATTTCCGTTCTCGGAATCAGGAATTCCCATCTCGGATCAGTATTCGGAACAGTCATCAGATTATTCGTAACCACAGACGAATGATTTGCACCAGTTCTATCCAATCCCTGATTCAGTCTCTTCAGATCTAAGAGTCTAAATCCTTCACCCCATAATTCGAGCCTTCTGCTGTTAAGAATTTCATTGATATAGGCATTACCTGTTGTACTGGCTCCAGCATAGCTAGTATTTCTGTTTTTAGCGAGTAGGTTAAATACGGTCTTTGAGTCTGTTTCATTTCCTAATCTGGCTAAAGCTTCCGCCTCTATAAGATACATTTCCGCAGCACGCATATAAGGAAGATCTACTCTACTGTCTGCAAAACTGGCAGAAAGAAACTTCTGGCTGGTGTATGCAAATTTAGAATAAGTTGAAGGCAGGGCCAAAGAAGTATGCGCTCCCGAAGGATCAAAGTTTTTAGTTCTCACATCTGTCGAAGGGAACATCAGAAATAATTTACTGTTAATCGCTTTTGGCGCCTGACGTATATTGGTGGAATTAAAATTTCTTGACATATACGCTCCGAAATTCGAGAATGTTTCGCCCTGATCTGCAATAATAGTAGCACCCCAAATCCATTCATTGTTTCCTGCAAGATTATTAAATCCGGCTGTATAAGCTGTGTTATCCATCAGAGGATAATCAGTTCTGGCTAATTTAGCAGATGCAGCGGCAAGGGCATAATTTCCTTGTGTCAAAGCAATTCTGGCTCTCAATCCAAGAATCACCTTATCATCAAAATGAGACTTTGTTAGTCTTTTACTTGCGGCAAGTCTTGTGGAAGCTTCATTAAGATCATTATTGATTTGTGTATAAACATCTTCAACGGTATTTCTTTCCAGAGGAATTTCATTAGCCACCAATCTGATGGGAACTCCAAGCTGACTATTAACAATACCAGGAACATATCTTTTACCATAAATCTGAACCAGCATATAATAACAGAATGCTCTGAATGCATGAGCTTCACCAATCGCCAGCTTTACCGTATTGGCATCAGCAGCATTAGCAACCGGAACTGAAGGTCCGTTGGCTATCACTAAATTGGCATTTCTGATAAGGGCATAATAAAACTGGTACGGATAAAAAACATACGAACTGCTTTCATTCACCTGATCCTGCCATCTGACGGTTGAAATATACCAGCCATTCCCTGTAGAAGGAAACACAAGATCTTCCCCTATAGCATCCATCATAATCATGATACCTCCCTGACCGTTCTGCCCCTGGCTATCATTCTGTCTGTAATACATATCTCTATGCATCCCGTTTATAATAGCCATCAGATTCGATGCACTTGAATAGGCTGCATCTTCAGAAGCTGCAGTCGTAGGATCTGTTTCAAGATAATCGCTTTGACATGAGATCATTGCTGTGAAGACCGATGAAAGGACCACAGCCCATTTGATATATTGTTTTTTTAGATTTTTCATACTTAATTTTTAAAATGATACATTAAATCCGATGGTAATAATTCTCGCAGGTGTATATCTGTTGGATGTGGTTCCATTAAACGCTTGGGCAGGCTCCAATCCCTTTCTTGCCGTTTTGCTCCAAAGGTTCTCGCCGGAAACCAGAATCTTGAACCCTGCCAATCCCAGCTGGGATAAAGTTTCAGCATTAAAACTGTAGCTTAAAGTAGCCTGTCTGAATGTAATAAAGTCTGAGCTTATAAGCCATCTTGAAGAAGCTGCATTTGAACTTGTATAGGTGGATGAGTTTAACGCAGGAACATCAGTAATCTGTCCCGGAGTCGTCCATCGGTTTAAAATATCTGTACTTAACGCTCCTCCCTGAGAGTAACTTGACATTAGGGCTGCATAATTGGAATCATATGTTTTTCCTCCCAACTGATACGTAAACATTGCAGATAACGCCCATTGCTTATAGGTAATCGAAGTTCCAAAGCTTCCAAAAAGATCCGGAATAGCAGTCCCTGAATAATCATATTTGGCTTTATTAAAGTTGGTTGTCACCTTGGTTCCATTTACAGTTCTGATATCTGCAGCAGTTGTATTAGCAAAGGCATCAGCTACTAAAAAGAGAGGTGAACCGTCTGCAGGATCAACTCCATACCACTGTCTCAACCAATAATCATAAATAGAATGACCTACTGAAACTTTCTTGGTTCCGTTAATAATTTCCGTGATACCATTGGAAAGTTCCGTAACCTGATTTTTCAGCGTGGATGCATTGGCATTCATATTCCATGTGAAGTTTTCATTTCTGATCACATCCGCATTAAGACTGAATTCAAATCCACGGTTATACATTGTCCCTACATTTCTGCTTATATTATTATCGGGAACTCCGGCAGAAACCGGCAGAGGAACCTGAAAGATCAGATCTTCGGTAACTCTTTTATAATACTCTACAGATCCGGAAATTCTATTATTTAAAAATCCAAAATCAATTCCTATATCACTCTGCTTATTTGTTTCCCAGGTAATCGTAGGATCGGCTAAAAACCCGAATAGGATACCTGCCTCCTGAGCATTATTATATCCTAAAGTATAGGTACTTTTATACATATAATAGCTGTCTGTTCTGTCATTTCCTACCTCACCATAAGAACCTCTAAGTTTTAATTCACTGATCAGACCAGAGTTTTTCAAGAATTCCTCTCCTTTTATTCTCCATCCTGCCCCAAGAGACCAGAATGAATCCCATCTTACATCTTTACTGAATCTGGAAGAACCGTCCCAACGAATGGATCCGGAAAGTAAATATTTTGAATTGAAATCATAGTTCAATCTTGAAAAAACACCTTCTTTTCTGTAATTGTCTGTTCTGGAAGTAAGTGTTGTAGGCGTAACAAAATTGATCAGTTCGTCATTATCATCCACGATCTGCCCTTTCTTGTACCCATACAAATATTCATAGGTGAATTTATAGTTTTCATGCCCTAATAAATATTCAAAATTATGCTGACCAAACTTTCTTTTATAGTTCAAAAGCTGGTTCCATGTAAATGTCTGTTCCGTAATACTGTATTTTTCCGCTGAACCTCCCGGAGCCGCATCACCAATGATTTTATTCCCATAGGTGCTTCTTTTGTTATTTCTGATGTCATATCCTACATTGGTAGATAAGGTCAGATAGGGATCAACCTTAACTTCAGCATAAGCTCTGGAAATGATATAATAATTCTTGGAAAGATCTTTATTTAAAAGCGTTTCCTGAATCACATTTCTTCCGGCAGCAGCATCAGCTCCTCTTCCACTCCCCGCATCGTACATGATATTCCCGGCATTATCGTAAAGATTAGCATTGGTCACCGGATCATGAGCATACGGACTGTAAATAGGCCCCATCGTTCTTGTCCACCTGTAAGGATTGATGTATGAAGAATTACTGTCTACCCCTTCCACTGAATTGTTTCCGTTGGAAGAAACTCCACTGATACTGGTTCCTAACTTCAACCAGCTTTTCACCTGCGAATCTACTTTCAATCTGGCGGTAAATCTTTCAAAATCCGATTTTATAAGATATCCTGTTTCATTGGTGTAGCCAACTGAAGTAAAATAGGTTGTTGTATTACTTCCACCGCTGTAATTTAATTCATAATTCTGTCTGAAACCTGTATTCATCAAAGGTCTCTGCCAGTCAAGATCCGAATATCTCAGTTCTGCATTGGGATTTAAGATACCGTCTATGACCAGTTGATTATCCGCAACATTGAAAACATTAGTTTTCAGCACTCCTGATATCAGCTGCGTTGTGGCATACGTATTAGCCTGTGCTAATGTTGAAGTTGGTACAGATGTCATCCGCCCGTTTCTGATAGCTTCCCAAATAAGCGGATAATATTGATAGACATTCACTCTTTCATATTCGGGAATAGATCTCTGTACATATCCTGTACTCATTCCGAAATTAAATGAATCTTTTCCTTTTCTTCCTGATTTGGTAGTGATGATAATAACCCCGTTAGCGGCAGCCGAACCATAAAGTGATGTTGAAGCTGCATCTTTTAAAATATTAAATGAAGCAATATCGTTGGGATTAATGGCGGCAAGAGACCCCGTATACACCGTACCATCCACTACATACAAGGGTGATGTTGTAATTCCGTAAGACCCTATTCCTCTAATCTGAATACTTGGTGAGCTCCCAGGCTGACCAGTTCCGGTACTTACTTTAACCCCCGCACTGGCTCCATCCAGCGCCTGCCCAATACTTGATATAGGACGGTCTGCAAACTGTTTCGCTTTTACCTCCGTACTGGAACCTACCATGGTTTCCTTTTTTTGACTTCCATACGCTACAACAACCACCTCATCTATGGCATGTTCTTCCTGAATGGTGTCCCGCTTAGCTTTTTGAGCCTCAACAGTCTGCCCTCCTGCAAAGAAGAGAACAGCTGTTAACAATGACAACTGTAATTTCATATTAACAAATTTTAACTATAATACAATCAAATATATATTAATAAACGTTAAAATGTCTAAAATGAAGTTAAATACTATAGAATTAATTAATCAATGTAAATTATAAATAAATAATAATAAATTAATTTACAATTTTAATATCAGTTCAATAAATACAAAACAAAATTCATTGCTGGTTTTTAAGTTTTCCACAAAAAAACCGCTGAAATATTCAGCGGCTATATTATAATGATGCACAAAATACTATTTTGCTCTCAGTCTTTCTTTAATGGATTCGATATTTTTTTTAGCAGAATCTTCAAGAATTAAACTGGCACTCATGTGGATTCTTGCCGGCATCAGTTCACTGAAATGATCTGTTCCTTCCCATGATACTTTTTTGATCAAAGCCAATGCATCACTGCTTCTGGAAGCCAATGTCTGCATAAACTTCGCCAGTTTGACATCCATCTCCTGAATATTTTCAGATACGGAATGATACACATTATGCTGTTCTGCCCATTCTGCCGATCTGAAGTCGGCATCAATAGCCATGGCAGAGAACTGAGATTTTCCGATTTTTCTTTCTACGTATGGCCCAATCACAAATGGTCCAATTCCCAGATTAATTTCTGTAAGTGCCAAAGCTGAATCTTTCGTAGCGAAACAGTAATCTGCTCCACACGCAATTCCCACTCCTCCACCGGTCGTTTTCCCCTGAACTCTTACGACAACTATTTTCCCGCAGTTTCGCATCGCATTCAGAACTTTTGCAAAGCCACCGAAAAATTTCGTAGATGCCTCCAGCTCTTCAATAGCCAAAAGTTCATCGAAGCTTGCTCCCGCACAGAATGCTTTCTCTCCTTCACTCTTTACTAAAATAGCTTTTACTTCTTCTTTAGCCCCTTCATCCAGAATAGTCTGAGCCAGTTTTTCGAGAATGGCACCCGGAAGGGAATTACTTTTTGGTGTTCCGAATGTAATTTCGGCAATATTGTTTTTAATTTCTGCTGCTACGAATTCGTTCATTTTTATTTTTATTGGATTCTTACAAAAATACTAAATACCGCTGTCCCGGAGAAAATTATAAGAAACAAATTGCAGATTAAACACAGCTTATTACCTCAAGGTGTTTATTATATCACAAAACCCTTCCCATAACGAAAAACAAACATCCATTACGTAGAAATACGGACTCTTCAATTTGGTATTTTCTACTCTAGCACTGCCTTTCTATAAGTTGTTCCTTTGGCTTATCAAAAAAACTAATAACCACCGGCGGAATCCGAAAAGCCCAGAACAGAGTAGGAAAACTTAACAACTGAAAAAACTATTATCATGGACGAGTACATTGGAATTGTAAAACTATTTGCTGGAAATTTTGCACCTAGAGGCTGGATGTTTTGTGACGGAAGCTTACTGAGAATTTCAAATAATTCTGCTTTATTTTCCATCTTAGGAACCACTTACGGAGGAAACGGTATAGATACTTTTGCACTGCCTAATCTGAAAGGACGTATGGCTATCGGAGCCGGAAATGTAAATGCAAACGAATATTATCCTTTGGGAGTTGTTGCCGGAACTACACAAAATACAATTATGGCACAGAACCTTCCAAGTATAGGTTCAGGGTTTCAACTGAAAGTGGCTAACACAAATGCTACAGTTTCCACGCCTACAGCCACTACTTCCATAGCCAAATCAGGAACACAGGTAGGAAGAGATTTCAATGCTGTACCGAGCTTTGCAGCCGTAGATCCTGATACCACTATTAACGCAAGATCTCTATCATACATCGGGCAAAATCTTCCGGTGAATAACATGCCGCCTTATTTAGGGCTAAACTACATCATCTGTATTGAAGGAATATATCCTCCACGCAGCTAAAAAAAACAACTTATTTAAAACCTAAATCATGAAAAGAACTATTTTTTTAACCATCTGTAGTCTGTTCATATCCTTACTTTCTTTTGCACAGACAAGTACAGAGCAATTTGAAACCGAATCGAACGGAAGTTCAAGTTTTACGGATAACGGAGTGATCTTTAATATCATCTCTCACGTAGGACTTTTTGACATCCAGGCGAATTTTCCAAATACAGGATGGAACGGAACAGCTAACGATAACAGATATATCGATAACTCCAATGATACGGCTTCACCACCGTCTTTCAGTATTAAAACAACATCGAACCTGTTTAAAGCAAACCGTTTCTGGATGTACCTTTCTGCTCTTAATTTAGATCTGACTGTAGCGGGAACTCTAACAGTTACAGGAAGGCTAAGCGGTGTCACTAAATTTACTCAGACGAAAAGTACAGGCTTTAACACTTCTATGGCTACGGCAAATGGATACACCCTGATTGATCTTACCAACTTAAACGGTCAGAATTACTCAAATATCATTATTGACGAGCTTAGAATTACTATGGGAGGAGGTTATAGATATGCAGGACTTGATGCATTTACCTGGGTAAAAGATTCCGGTATCGTACTGGCAACGAATGAAGCTGCTGCTTCAAAAAAAATGATGAGCATCTATCCTAATCCTACCAGCGGATCTCTTTCTATTCAGGCAGAAGACAATGCTCCTGCTGAAATTTACAGCCAGGACGGAAAACTGCTTAAAAAACTGGATATGAAGAAAGGAACCAATCAGACAGACCTCTCGGAACTTCCGAATGGCGTTTATATCATCAAAACACCATCAGGCTCTTCCAAGATCATCAAAAAATAAAAATTTTTCATAAGTGATTTGTGCCCTCGAAAAAGATTCTAATGCATAAATGAGAAAATTCCCTGATCCCTCAGGGAATTTTTGTTTTTTAACGGGTCCATTTGTGAGGATGTTCTATCCTTGCATTTCTTTTTAGCAGGGACTGAAACCTCAACTGTAAAAGAATACGACGTCCTTCAATGGTTCTGGTAAAAACAAGTTCTGATTTTTCAATTTTTTCGCTCCAGGTTTTCATGAACAGCTCGGCACTTTTTTTGTTTTTGGCAAAAACTTCAGGGATAGGATAATAGATATATTTCTTTGTGAAGAAAAGCTTAGCCTGCTGTTTTAAAAGATAACGCGGATTATCAATCTTAGAAATAACCTCCTGCAAAACCTGAATAAACTGTGACTTCTCATAGTGACTTCCTCCATCGAGATAACAGAACATATCACCTTTAGTCCCGGAACTTACCACTTTCATCTTTTCTGGAGGAGTTGTAATAATTCTCTCATAGATCAGGCATTCCAGAACAGTTTCACCCATGAGTCCGATATGTACTGCCGCGTTTTTATATTTGAGATACTGTCTCAATGCACGGTAAAATTTTAAACCATATGCCAGAAACCCTAGTCCTCCAAACAGAAACATAACCCAGGAAAAGCTTTTAACAGAATCTATCGTCTGCATATTTTTTAGTATCCCCAGAAGAAGATCCTGCCCAAATAGCAAAACGGTTGAGATCATTACTTTAGAAAGATCTGCCGTCATTTTTCCGAGATAGGTCATCTTCATATCGTTCACTTCGGTAAGATCGCCGGAAGGAACCTTAATTTCTTCGACGAGAATATTTCCTTTATCTAAAGCTGATTTCCATCGCAGAGTGAGATCTTTCCTGTTTTTAGCCCAGGAAAAACTCTCCTGATTGATTACTGGAACCTGATCTTCTTTTTCAATGGTTTTGATATTAAGCCTTTCAAAATTGTTCTCAATGGACGTTTCATCGTGGGTTGAAATTCCCACAAAGGTTTTAAATCTCTTTTTGACAATATCCATATCCTGACCACCATTCTCACTCTTTGGATCAAAACATACGAGATGCCATATATTTCCTGTCTTTTGGGGACTGTCTTTATCAATTCTTATCACTCTTCCCCTCATCTGGTTGGAAAGAACAAAGGAACTCACAAAACTGGCAAGAATCAGAGTATTCATTTTAGGAGCATCCCAGCCTTCGCCCAGTAAAGCTTTTGTACCAATCAACACCTGAATATAGCCCTGTTGAAAAATTTCCGTGATGATATGAACGATATCGTGTTTTATCTGTTCCGTAAGATTGACCTGGATGTAGTCTTTATCATATGTAACAGGTGAAAACAACGCTTCCAATATCCCTTTTCTGGAACACAACTCATTCATCTTTTCCATTGCAGATAACGGAATGATGACAATACTTCCCGTCAGAACACCTATTTTTTTATTCTGGGAATTCTCACGTCTCAGCTTTTCAAAAATAGGGATGGCTCCGATTTTGTCCAGATGGAGATTATTTTCGGTATCTGTGGATAAATATTCCTTTTTTATAAAATCGGTAAGAACTACCATTTTCAGATCTTCTTTCAAAACAGAAAATTCAAATTCCACAATGTCTTTAATCCCCTGAAGTTTTCCAATACTGGAATTAAGGATCTGGCTTACATTTTTATTGTTGAAAAAACTGATTGTCTTTTTTTCCAGGAATCCCTGTCTTTTCAATCTGTTGCCTAAAGCAGTACGGTGATCTTCTTCGTTTTTAAAATTCACTTCATCTACGATCAGATAAAAGTCGAGAAGTTCTTCGAGCCAGAAAAAATCAAATTCTGGAATGTACTGATGCTGATCACCAATGATTTCAAAATGAATCTCAGAGATTTCTTTTTTTCTGAAATGAAGATAAATGAGTCCGGAGGTATAGGAGGATATATTTTCATAGATCCATTCCAGATGATCCATTGGTTTCTGGTAAACAGGATGCTGTTCCAATGCATTGAGAAGAATATCGTCATTCTCAATTTCTTTAAAAAAAGTGGCAGCCTGTGTATGATAATGTTCTATTTTCTGCTGTTCTTCATAGGTTGGCAATGTAAAATAAACCAGGTCCTGATGCGGGCAAAGATCGCCTTCAATCATTAATTCCGGAACGGAAATCTCTGCATCTATTGGACCGTTCAGCTGCATATATTTCTGCCATTCAGAACCGGAAACATCAAAAGGAGGTGTTGCGGTAAGGGAGACAACGGTTGGGTCTATCGCAGCTTTCAATTCCATCAAGCTTCTCCACCATGCATTTTTCAGATGATGGGCCTCATCAAAAATAAAGGTTTTTACTTTCTGCTTCTGCAGTTTCCTGATAATTTCAGCTAAGGAAACTCTGGATGTTTTTTTATCAATCTCTGTTTCATCGTCATCCGGAAAACCTGATGCCGCATGAATTCCCTGATAAGTGGTTACAGTAATAAGTCCGGGATTTTTGATATCAGTGGAGATCCAGTCCGGTACTGTTTCTGTATCAAGAAAAAGTTCGCAAAATCTCTGCACCCATTGATTTTTAACCGCTAAGGTTGGCGCTACAATAAGTGTAGGTTTATTGAGTCTCAGCATAACTTCCAGTCCTAAAACGGTTTTTCCGGAGCCGGGAGGTGCAGTGACATGCAGATGCCGATCGGTAAGAAATCCTTCAAGATCATCCAGAAATCTCTTCTGATAGGCGCGCCAGCTGTATTTAAATTTTGTGTGAGCAGGAAAAATAGTCATGATCAATTGTTCAGTGATGCAATTAACAGCTATTTTTTCAAAGCCAAAATATATTTATCGATGTACAGCTGTTTTTCTTTTGTTTTATACTGCTGGATATATCTCGGATGTTCAAGGACGGTCATGGTTTCAAATAATTTGGCTTCTTTGTTCAGTGCAGAAATAAATTCTGAATTCTTTTTGCCGAGAACAAATACTTCGGAAGTATCCACACCCAGGCTGATATGTTTTTTCAAAGAATCAATCATAAACTCTTTTACGGCTTCAAAGAGTTTTTTATCATCATAATAATTCGCGTTCAGCCAGCCGGTTTTTGCTTTCTTCACAATGGCCAGCGGAAAAGGTGAATTGATATAAACGTCTTTATAAAATTCTTCCGGACCACCATATTCGGCAATCATATCATACATAAAAACAGAAGAAACTTCATGCGTGTGGGCCGACTGCATTTTAATTCCGCAGACCGCTTCCAGCCTTTTGGTATCGGTAAACGGAACGCCCGTCACTCCTGCTCCATGCCGGCTGGGATTGATTCCGATCATCAGTTTCCTCTGGTTTCTGTCATTATAATATTTGTGATAAAATTCCTCCATCACCGTCATCGTTTCCGGATTATCCAGATAGGGATTCATAGCCTCAAAGCCTTCAGGAAGATCTCCTGAAAACTGAAGGTTTTTATTGAATTCTATGACAGCATCTGCAAAATTTTTATTCATTAGAAATTATTTTAAAACCACGAAATACTCTACCGATCTGTATTTTCATCATCGTCTTCGTCCTCTTCTCCTTCAGATAATTCCATTTCTATATCAATAAAGTGAATATAAAGACTGCAGATTTCGTCCTTTGCATCATATCCAAAGTACACAGGATATACTCCATCTCCTAAACCGCTTGCAAATATTGGAATCTGATATTCTGTTTCCGGCACCTTCCAATTGATCCAGTCTCCCAAATCTCTTTGATTATCAGGATTTTCTTTATAGTTTTTAGCAAAGAGTTCTGCAAAATAGTCATCGTAAATATTTTCCACATCAAGTTCTGCAATAAACTTCTCCACATAAGGAACTACCTGTGTATCCGTAATACACGCCAACCCTGCATCTACTACAAAGCCAAAATTATCTTCTTCCTCAGAATCTCCAAGTTCCTCTTCTCCTATTAATGCCTCTCTGTATACAACAGCCTCTTCTTTTGTAAATTCTACTTTCACAGCGGCATAGCGATCTCCCCAATCTTCGAATTTGGCCACAGCGATTTTAACGGGGAAATTACCTTTGGGTACTTCAACAAAATAGGGTTTCTCGTTTGCATTTAAATAAACCAAAGGATCTCTTACAATCACTTTTCCTGACGGCAGCGAAACATTCCCGATCTCCATTACTTCCATTTTCTGCTCCATAATTTCATCTGAAGTAAAATAGGTTTCCAAATCTACAGGGCAGATAAGTCTATCTTTTACCTCTTCCCATTTTTGCATCCAGCTTTCGTTCATTGTTTTATTTTTTTGTGATCTGATTTAAAGTTTAAAAGTACCTGTTTAATTATTCACCGTCAAATTCATCTTCATCTTTCAGGCCTTTTATGAAAGTTTCAAAGTCTTTGGCCAGAAATATCTTTTGGTAATCATTTTCCTGATCAATGTGAACCACTTCAGGTTCTCCATCTTTGCCGCAATTGGAATAGTCCAGCAAAACCATATCATGCCCCGCCGAAGGACAATCGCAGATGTAAATACCGATTGCAGGATATCCCCATTCTTCAATCATAAACTGGCTTCCGAGTTCTCCACAGATAGAATAGGTTTTCTCTCTTCCAATACCCATAATTCCGGTAATCGCAATATGATCATCCGCCCATGAATTCTCTTCTGTTGTAGGAAAGCAGGATTTCTCAACCAATCCGCCGTTCTGCAGTTTCATCAGTTCGATATAAGAAGCGGGAAGTTTGTAGCCAAGTTCTTCTTCTACGGAAGCAATAAGCTCATCATCCGGAAAAGGTTCAATATAATCTCTCACGGAGTAGCTGCTTTCGTTCCGGAAATCCGTAAAATCAAAGTCTTTGAAAAATTGTAATTCCATATTTTATTTTAAATAAGTGAGATTCTGATTTACTGTAAAAGTAATTATCATTTTTAATAAAAACCTTTTTTTGAGCTAAGATTTTTGCAGTAAACAACCTCGACAAGGATCATTAAAAAATCCCTTTCAGTAAAAACCAAAAGGGATTATCAATTTATATTTTATTTTGAATTAAATCAATCCAAACTGTTCAAAGTGGTGGGTAAAATGCTTCTTATGCATCAGCTCCCACATTTCTTTATTCAGTTTTCCGAATACATAGTTCATATGTTCAGCCTGTGGATTTTCTCTGTAATAGACTACAAATCTCTGTAAAGTATCCAGGAATGACTGTTTCGCAGCATCCAGATTTTTATGTTTTAATTCCAGTAAAGTATCATCTTCAGCCAGGAATGGAGCAGGGAAATCTTTCGGCATTTTTCTGTGATTATATAGGGAATCCTGCCATTTTTCCAACTGTTCTTCCGGTGTGAAACATTTGTCGGCTTCCGGTTCACCTAAACTTACCAGAACTCCGTGTTCAAGGTGTTCGATCATTTGCTGAGGAGACATTTTACCCCAGTTTAACGGTGTCGTTTCTGTTAAACCATTCAATATTTTCTGAACATTTTTCACTTTCAAATCGATGAAAGGAGAATGCTTGGCCACCAATGTCAGGATCGTCGCTACACAAACGATCTCATCTCTTTGGTTAACCACTTCTACCAACCATTTTACAACGCCTGAAGGAATGTTTCTTCCTTTTACGCCTCTGTTTATTTTTTCTTTTGCGGTTAAATAAACCGTCATCGTATCTCCCGCATAAACCGGTTTAAAGAATGAACAGTTTTCCAGACCGTAGTTTGCAATAACAGGTCCTTTCTTCCCTGAAACAAACAGTCCTGCCGCTGCAGAAAGGATGAAATACCCGTGAGCTACTGTTTTATCGAAAATAGTTCCGCTTAAACTTGTAGCATCTGTGTGTGCGTAGAAATGATCCCAGGAAACGTTGGAGAAATTAACGATATCTGCATCAGTAACCGTTCTTCCTGCCGTTTCCAATGAATCTCCCACTTCAACTTCTTCGAAATATTTCTGGAACGGATGCTTGTCTGAGAATTTTTTCTCTGCACCCTGCTGATATACTTTTGTAATCGCTTTCAATACATCCGGAGAACCCTGAATCGCTGTTTTCTGAAGGAAGAAATGAAGACCGTTCAGTCCGCCCATTTCCTCGCCTCCACCAGCTCTTCCCGGACCGCCATGCATCAAAGTAGGCAACGGTGAACCGTGACCTGTGCTTTCTTTGGCGTTGTCTCTGTTCAGCACAAAAATTCTACCGTGTTGGGAAGCCATTTTCCATGAAGTTTCTGCGATAAAGGTTTCGTCGTGGGAAATGATAGATCCTACCAAACTTCCTTTTCCTCTTTTAGCAAGAGCCGCCGCTTCTTCAGCATCTTTGTAAGGCATTAACGTAGAAACCGGTCCGAAAGCTTCTACATCGTGAGAGATATTTTTCTCGAAAGGCTTATCGTTTAAGAACAGTTTCGGGCTCATGAATGCACCATTATCATAGTCTGCATCTACAAGTTCATGTTTTCCGTCGTAAACTAATTCTGTTTCTGACTTTAAAATATTTACTTTTCTAACCACTTCATCGTACTGCTGTTTTCCTACCAGTGATCCCATTCTGGTTTCTCTGCTTAGCGGGTTTCCGATTTTGGTTTGATCTAAAGCTTTAGACAAAGCATTCTGAACATCTCCGATCAGGTGTTCAGGAACAATAATCCTTCTGATTGCTGTACATTTCTGACCTGCTTTTGTCGTCATTTCAGTACGTACTTCTTTGATGAAGAGATCAAATTCAGGAGTTCCCGGTTTTGCATCCAGACCCAAAATTGAACAGTTCAGAGAATCCGCTTCCATATTGAAACGCACTGCATTTCCTGCAATAGAAGGCATTGATTTCAGTTTTCTTCCTGTATGGGCTGAACCGGTGAACAGTACAGAATCACCATCCTGAACATAATCCAGAATATTTCCCGGCTCACCGCAAACCAATTGTAGGGCACCTTCCGGAAGGACACCACTTTCGATCATGTCCTGGAAAACTGCATTGGTCAGGTAAGAACCATAAGGAGATGGCTTCACAATAGAAGGAACACCTGCCAACAGTGATGTTGACAATTTTTCCAACATTCCCCAAACCGGGAAGTTATAGGCGTTGATTTGTATAGAAACCCCTTCACTTGGTGTCAGAATGTGAGTTCCCAGAAAAGTTCCATTAGCAGAGATTTTCTGAGTTTCGCCATCCACCCAGAACGGAGTGTTGGGAAGCATTCTTTTGGCCAATCCGGAATAGGTAAAGAAAGTACCGAAACCTCCTTCTATATCTACCCATGAATCTGCGTGGGTAGCTCCGGTTTTATATGATAATTCGTAATATTTTTTCTTTCTTTCCAAAAGATAAAGAGCCACTTTTTTCAGCATCTCTCCTCTGTCATAAAACGTCATGGAAGAAAGGTTTTTGTAGCCTACTGTTCTTCCGTAGTCAAGAGCCTGCTCAAAATTAAGCCCTTCTGTATCTGAAACAGCAACCTGCTCGCCTGTAACGGCATTGTATAAAGGAAGTCCGTTTCCGGTACCCTCTACCCATTCTCCGTAGATGTAATTTTTCAGTTTTTCCATATTATTTTTAACTTTTTACCTGACTTTTATTTTTTAATAATGAGTTGTACTATTTTCCTTCCTCCCATAAACAGCAACAGCAGAATAAGGGAAAAATCCAGGATCAGGACAGCATCCACAAACAGGGTATATAAAAAATCCTTCTGTTTCAATTTTCTGATCACATGTTCTGATTCTACATGCTCCAACGCATCGGAAATACCCATTGATTCCCATAATAGATAGAACCCCGCATAATTGATTCCGATAAGGGCAATCAAGAGGAAAATCCAATATTTTTTTAGACGTTCTATCATTTATTTCTTTTTCTGAAGAAGGTCCAAAGCTTCTTTCAATGTATATTTTTTGTATTCGAATCCTCCTGCATCTTTAGCATAATCTTCGATGGTTCTGCCAAATCCGGAATTCTTTCTCAGTTCGTTCACTTGCTCCGGGTCTTTTACCGGCCACACAAATGAGAGGGTTTCCGTTTTCCCGTTTTTTGTGGAAAAAATTGAACGGATCTGTGTTCCATAGATCTGTTCTTTGTTTTCGTACATGAGCTTTCTGTCCATCATCATAGCATACAATCTGAACGGAAGTTCTTTTTCATCGGCTGCTTTTTTGATCAGAGGAAAGTATTGTTCGATTTTTGGGGAATGCTGAATAACATACCATACGGCATAATTCTCAGGTTCGCCCACCATAGATTTTCCGGGATACCCATATTTTTCAATGATCTTTTCAACTTTAACCAGATTCTTCTGATCCTGATCGTCCATCAATTTGATCAACCCCGTACTCACATCTTCTGTAGAGAGGTTTTTCTCTTTTATGATCTCTGCCTTTCTTTCGGGTGTAATATTGGGCTGTGTCAGCTCACGGTAGATCTGGTCGTCTTTATAAATCTGAGCAAGCTCTTTCTTGAGTTCAAGGTTGAGTGGTTTTCCTTCCGTTTTCTGGCTATCTCCGAACTTTAATACTTCATCTAAAGTATAATTTTTAAAAACAAAATTTTTCCCGTAGAGGCGCTTGGCATAGCTTTCCACCGTATCATAAAAACCGGCTTCCTTTCTGAGTTTATTTACATTTTTAACATCTTTAATCGGCCAGATAATAGGATCACTTTCTTTCTCTCCATCGTGAGAAGAAAACCCCTGAGTTCCGTAGATCTGTTCTTTTCCATCATTCATCAATTGTCTGTCCAGCATCATGGCATACAATCTGAACGGAATTTCTTTATGCTCAGCTGCCGCTTTAATAAGGGGCATATATTGATTAATTTTTGAAGAGTGCTGAATAACAAACCATGTGGTTTCATTTTCCGGCTCTCCTACCAAAGATTTTCCAGGATAGCCATATTCTGCAATGATTTTTTCAACTTTTTCAAGATTGATCTTATCCTGCTCATCCATCAGTGACCACAATTTATCCGTAATATCTTCCTTACTCAGATTTTTTTCTTTCATGACCTTTTCCTTTTGCTCCTGGGAAACGTCAGACTCCATCAGTTCACGATAGATTTGATCATCTTTTTGAATCGTGGCCAATTCATTTTTAAGCTTTACATTAATTTTCTTATCCTGCTTTTTCTGGGCATTGATTAACACTGAAAAGAAAATGGCGAAAAATAAATATCTCATGATTCGTATTTTGATGGTTATTTTTTAGGTTCCTTGTATGGAAAAAGTTTTACCAAACCTTCATACAGACTCCTGTGAAGAATGGTTGCATGATTGTCTGTTTCCATCATTTTATATTCCACAGTCCAGTTCTTTTTACCGGCCTGTTTCAATACGTCATAAAGAGATCCTGTGTCTTTTACCATCACAGGATGTTCATCTTTTCCTACAGAAACGTAAATAAATTTCTTCGTATCCGGGCTTTTGGAAAGCCACTGCGGCGCCTGTTTCAATAAGCTCTGATCATCCCACCACAAACTTGGGCTGATGATAAAATAGTTATTGAACATTTCCGGCTTTTTGAAAAGAATTTCTGTAGCCAAAAGCCCACCCAGTGACTGTCCGAATACGTATTTCTCTGTTGTTTTATACTGGCTTCCTATGTAAGGGAGTAATTCTTTATCCAGAAATTCTATAAATTTATCTGAATGTCCTGTCGTAGGATAATCCTTCTGTAAATCTTTCAGATCGGTATGAAAGGTAAAATCTCTTTTTCTGTCGATATTGGCGACTCCTACCACAATGGTTTCAGGCATCGCATACATTTGATTAAAGAACTGTACTAATCCCGACACATGGATAAAATCTTCAGTCATTGAACCATCCAGCAGATAGATCACCGGGTATGATTTTGTTTTATCAAAACCTTGCGGCAAATAAATATTTAAAGTTCTGTCTTCATTTAAGATCTTAGATTTAAATGTTCTGACCTCTCCGATAGTCAATGGTTTTACTTTTTCATTCTGGGCTAAAACCATGAACTGAAAAGCAAACAACATACTACAGGCAATGAGCATCTTTTTGATCATATTCTTTTTCATTATATCATAAAACCTTATACGTTTTGAATAAGGTTTAAAAGTTTATTTTAAATCCGCCCAGATACTGTAATCCACAGTTTTGGTAGCGGTCTGTTCTACATATTCTGAGAACGGTTCACATGGAAGAATAGCTTCTTTTCCTTCTCTTGCCAGTTGTTGGTAAAGCTTGGTTCCTTCTGTTTTCCAGTGAATCATTTCATCCGAAACGTCACGGATAATTTTCGCAGGACTTCCTACGATCAGTTTTCTTGGTCCACAGGTGAAATTAGCAGGAACAAAAGCCAATGCTCCAATGATGCATTCATCACCGATAACAGCTTTATCCATCACGACGGAATTCATTCCTACCAGGCAGTTTTTACCGATATGTCCGGAATGGATGATTGCTCCATGCCCGATATGTGCTGATTCTTCAAGAATGGTTTCAATATTCGGGAACACATGCAGGGTGCAGTTTTCCTGGACATTGGCTCCGTCTTTAATGATAATTTTCCCCCAGTCGCCGCGGATCACGGCATTGGGTCCGATATATACTTCTTCACCGATTTCCACATTCCCGATGATCACCGCCTGCGGATGAATATAGGCAGAGGGCTTGATGATGGGACGGATACCGTGGTATGAGTAGATGTTCATAAAATTTTTGTTAAAAATTTAATTTAACAATGTATCAATCTAACAGTTTACCAATCTAAAAACTCTGAGGTTACATTGATAATGTTACACTGATACATTATTAGACTGTTACATTTAAAAATTTAATTTAACAATGTATCAATCTAACAGTTTACCAATCTAAAAACTCTGAGGTTACATTGATAATGTTAAACTAATACATTTTAGACTGTTACATTTAAAAATTTAATTTAACAATGTATCAATCTAACAGTTTACCAATTGAAATGCTTCGACAGACTCAGCATAGGAGGAATTGTTACATTGATACATTTTTATATTGTTACATTATTGAAAAAATTATACTTTTTCAATCACCATTGCATACCCCTGTCCTACACCGATACAAAGGGTACATAATGCATATCTCTTATCTTGTTTCTTCAGTTCAATAGCAGCAGAACCAATGATTCTTGCTCCTGACACTCCCAGCGGATGGCCGATGGCAATAGCTCCTCCGTTTGGATTTACTCTTGAATCATCATCTTTCAAACCTAAGCTTCTGGTCACAGCTAATGCCTGTGCTGCAAATGCTTCGTTCAGTTCAATGATGTCCATATCTTCCAGAGAAAGGTTTAATCTTTTTAATAATTTCTGGGTCGCTTCTACAGGTCCGATTCCCATAATTCTAGGCTCCACACCAGCTACAGCAGATCCTAAGATCTTAGCTTTCGGTTTTAAACCATATTTTTTTACCGCTTCTTCACTTGCCAAAATAAGCGCTGCTGCTCCATCATTCATTCCTGAAGCATTTCCTGCCGTTACGGTTCCTTCTTTTCTGAAAGCCGGACGGAGTTTTCCTAAACCTTCCATTGAAGATGTAGGCTTGATGAATTCATCCTGATCAAAAATTTTAGGTTCACCTTTTTTCTGAGGGATTTCAACTTTTACAATTTCTTCCGCCAGTCTCCCGCTTTGTTGGGCTTTTGTTGCTTTCTGCTGAGACCAAAGGGCAAATTTATCCTGATCTTCTCTGCTGACATTGTGCATATCGGCTAAGTTTTCAGCGGTTTCTCCCATTCCATCAACTCCGTACATCTCTTTCATTTTCGGGTTAACAAAACGCCATCCGAAAGTCGTATCAAACATCTGGCTGTCTCTTCCGAAAGCAGCACCCGGCTTAGACATTACGTAAGGAGAACGCGTCATCTGTTCTACTCCACCAGCAATATAAATTTCACCCTCTCCGGAAGCAATGGAACGGAAAGCATTAGCCACCGCTGACATTCCTGAAGCGCAAAGCCTGTTTACCGTTTCTCCACCGATTTTGTAAGGTAGCCCGGCCAATAAAAGAGCCATTCTCGCTACGTTACGGTTATCTTCTCCCGCCTGATTAGCACATCCGAAAATAACATCCTCAATTTCCTCAGCAGGAACTTCAGGATTTCTGGCCATAACTTCTTTAATAACCACTGCCGCCAAATCATCAGCTCTTACTTCTGATAATCCGCCCTGCAGTTTTGAAATGGGTGTTCTGACGTAGTCTATGATGTATACGTTGTTCATTTTTATTAATTTAACAATGTATCAGTTTAACAATGTAACAATTGGATTGGTAGATTGGTACATTTTCAAATTGGGACATTTTGTTTATAGTTCTGTTACTTTTTTTCCGATTTTATAGACGGTTCCGACGAATTTTGCGATCAGTTCACTGTTTTGATTGGTGATCTTTATGTCGTAAACGGCTGTTTTTCTGGTATCATTCACCAGAATACTTTCTGCTCTGAAAACATCCCCTTCTTTACCGGCTTTGGTAAAATTGATGATACAGTTCAGCGCAACGGCTGCATCGCCGCAATTGTTGGACGAAAATGCCAATGCAGAATCTGCAAAAGCAAACGTAACGCCTCCGTGAACCGTTTTCAGCCCATTAATCATTTCTTTTTTGATGGGCATTTCTATTAAACAATAGTTTTCTTTGACTTCGATCATTTTGATATTCATCCACTGGGAAAAATAATCCTGACCGAACATATAATCTGCAACTTGTCTCGGCGTCATTTCTTTTAATTTAACAGTGTATCAATGTAACAGTTTACCAGTAGAAATTCCTCAGTAATCCTAGAATGATCAGTGGATTGTTACATTGTTAGATTTATTATATTTTGCGAAGCAAAGGGCTTTGTCTGTATCTTTCTTCCTGATATTCTCCGTAAAGGTTCTGCAGGGTTTCTGAAATTTTTGAATAACCAATTTCTTTTCCCCATGCCAGTAATCCTTTTGGATAGTTGACTCCTTTCTGCATGGCCAGCTCGATATCTTCATCATTCGCAATTCCTAATCTTTTGGCTTCCACAGCTTCGTTGATCAACATTGAAATGATCCTTAAGAAGATCTGCTGATATAATGCATCGTCTTTTTGAGCAACCGCTTTTTCTGCGCCTTCTGCATAATCATAGAAACCTTTTCCTGTTTTTCTGCCGTGAAGCTTGGCCTCAGCCATTCTTTGCTGAAGCAGAGAAGGTTTGTATTTCGGATCGTAGAAATAGTCTTTGTAAACGGTTGTGGTTACGGCAAAATTGACGTCAACACCGATTAAATCCATCAGTTCAAAAGGTCCCATTTTAAAGTTCCCCAGTGTTCTCATCGCTTCGTCTACCTGTTCAGGCGTTGCCATATTTTCTTCAACAATCCTTAATCCTTCGCCATAGTAAGGACGGGCAATTCTGTTGACGATAAATCCGGGAATATCTTTAGCAATCACAGGAGTTTTCCCCAAATCTTTCATGAGGTTATAGATTTTTTCCGGTAATGATTTTTCTGTTAATAAAGAAGGAATCACCTCAACCAAAGGCATCAGTGGCGCCGGATTGAAAAAGTGAATTCCGATGAAACGTTCTGGTTTCTTTAATTCTGCACCAAGAGAGGTGATAGAAATGGATGAGGTATTGGAACCAATGATACAGTCGTCGGAAACATAGGTTTCAAGTTCTGTAAATACTTTGGTTTTTATGTCTTTGTTTTCGATGATAGCTTCTATGACAAGATCTGAGTCTTTCAGATCCTGTAAAGCTTCACCTTTAACGATATTTGTTCTGATTTCTGTGGCTTTTTCCTGAGAAATTTTAGCTTTATCCACTAATTTCTGAAGTGTTTTCTCTAAGCCTGATAATGCTTTATCAATCTGCGGAGCATTTGCATCGAATAAAACGACTTTGCATCCCGCTGTTGCAGCCACTTGAGCAATTCCTACACCCATGGTTCCTGCCCCAATAATTCCGATATTGTTCATGTTCTGTATTATGTAAAATGTACAATGTAAAAAGTATAACAACGACAACGTACCTTGTACATTGTACTTTTTACATTGTACAAAATCTTTTATTTTCCTTTATACTCAGGTTTTCTTTTCTGTAAAAAGGCATTCACACCTTCGATGAAGTCTTCTGTTTCTGCAGCTTCCTGTTGTAAATCGCCTTCCAGCTCCAATTGTTCTTTTAATGTGTTGGTATAAGACTGAGCAAAGGCTTTCTTGGTTAATTTAAGAGCAGCAGTCGGCATATTTGACATTTTTTCAAGAATCTCCATAGATTTCGGAGCAAATTCTTCTTCAGTGAATACTTCAGCCACTAAACCGTAAGATTTAGATTCTTCCGCTGACAATCTTTTCCCTGTAAATGCTAAATAATTAGCTAACTGTCTTCCCAATAATTTTGGAAGGAAATAAGTTCCACCTGTATCAGGAATCAATCCGATATTTGAAAATGCCTGAGCAAAATAAGATTTATCTACTGCCAAAACAAAGTCACAGATCAATGCCAACATTGCACCTGCACCTACTGCAGGACCGTTTACCAATGCCACAACAGGTTTTTTACAACGCGTGATTTCTGTTACCAGAGGATTGTAGTAATCCACTACGATTTTTCTGATGATATCGTTATCATGGTGTTCGTTACCCTGTACGAAAGCATCATCCAGATTCTGACCGGAACAGAAAGCTCTTCCTCTTCCCGAAATCGCCACACATCTTACGGTAGGGTCTTCACTACATTCTTTAACAAAATCTTTCAGATCTGATAAAGATGGCTTGGTAAGCGCGTTCATTGTTTCCGGCTGATTGAGGTAAGCAATTTTCAGTTTTCCGTCAAAATGCGTTTCAATATCAAGTTGTGTATACATGGTTTTAAATTTAAAATTAAATGATTAAAGAATTAAAAAATTACACTGCTCTAATTTAACAATATAAAATAATGTGGCAATCTCTTTAATATAACAATATAGCAGTTTAACAATGTAGCAATCAATAGTTCTGCATAATATAAAACAATCTAAAAATCTAGCAATGTAGCAGTTTAACAATTATTCTAACACTGTTAAACTGCTACATTATATCATTCAAATAATTAAATAATTACGTTATTATAAAAATTCTCGTGATAAATTGTTTGGCCAGGTACGTCTGTATCATTAATAGCACCTATTGATGCATTATAAATCAAATTATCTTTAACAAATACTTTCTTAGTTCTTATATAAAGTCCTGTCCCAACATTTTCGATAACATTACCTGTTACCGTGATAACATTGTCTAAAGAGTCCCCTGTATTAGCAATAATACCATATCCGTAATTATTGTTTGTAATAAAATTATTATTAATCAAAATTCTTCCCATGAAAGAATGCTGCCCATTTTTTCCATCTATCTGAACCCCTACAATCCCTTTAAAATCTGGGTTTGAATGTCCACTAAAATTGTTATCATTGATATATATTTTAGCCATTTTACGAGGTTCCATTTCTACTCCATTAATAACTTTACGTCCCTGAATATATATTCCGATAGCCGTAAGGTTAAAAGCTTGATTATTACTAATTGAAACAGTGTCCATATCTCCGTGAAGAGTTATACAGCTTTTCAAATTATAGAATTTATTATTTGAAATTTCAATATTTTCTGTATTACAGAATGATGACAATCCTTGAAGAATTATTCCATAACTTGTCTCTCCTGATGATTCTAAAATATTGTTACTAATGATAACATTCCTAAACTCTGTCTGGTTAAATTCTACCGCGCCTCTGGAAGATGCGTTGATCATTCCGCCATCATCTGAAATTAGCTGATGAATAATATTATCAGTAATAATCCCATTCTTTCTAATCCCGTCAAACCTAATCGCTCCCCAAGTCGTATTTCGGAATGTATTGTTAGAAATAACAAAGTTGTTAACATTGTCATAAAAATCTATCGCATATAATCTATGATGTCCTGTATTATCTCTTCCACAATACTCAAAATAGTTGTTATTAATCAGTACAGATCCAAATAACCCCAGATCAAATCCAAAAATACCACATGGTGCTTTAGACGAGTCATGATTTTCGGCATTTTTGAAACTGTTATTTTCTACAACTACATTAGCATTGTGAGATTGTGAAATAACTAAATGCTCCATCACATAAATCTGATTTTGGAGCCCACTTTCAAAAAGATTATTATTCACTATTATATGTCCTTCATGACACGAATAGATTCTTATAGCACGATTATATAAATCAAAAAAACTACAATTTGTAATTTCTATATTGCTTGAGTCAGTAAAAAATACTCCCCCATTAAACTCTTTTTGAACAGCATCATCAGCTGAATTATAAGCCAGTAAATTTCTTTTGTTTAAATCAAACTTTAGGCCCTCTATAATAATGTTTTGGCAAGTTGTAAAGCTGAAATAAAAACTTTCAAACCTTTCATTAGTATTTGATTTAATTACTGTATGTTGCTTATCTCCCAAAAGTTTAAAACAGGAAATATTTACAAAACTTAATTGTTCATTAAGAATATATTCTTTCGCATCAAATCTTAAAGTTGCTCCCAAATATCCCGCGGTATTAATCGCTTTAGTTAGCATGACTTTATCTCCGGTCCCATTTGTTAAATCAGTGGGATAAGTACATCTGTACCATTCTACATTAATGGTATTCTCTGTATAAATGGCTTTATAATATTTTCCGTTTTCTTGTCTCAGAACAACACCATCTAGTAAACTGGTACTAATAGGGTCTATTTCCTGATAACGGATAACTTCTCCGGTATTGTGAAATGTTTTAATAATAGTAGATTCCTGGCACGTTGATGGAAATTTCTGACTGTTGCAATTTGTCATAATAAATGTTTTGTGTTGATTATTGTAAATAAGATCATTAATAAATGATACTGAAGCAAAACTAAGGGCTGCTAACGACAAAACTCGTCGTATCATTTTTTATCTACATCATCAAGTCATTTATTTTGAAAATAATTTCTTACTATTAATGACATTTAAAATAATCAAACGGCTCCAGACAGTCTAAGCACTGATAAGAGGCTTTACACAAGGTAGATCCGAATCTGCTGATCTGTTTTGAATTCATAGAACCGCAACGCGGACATTTTTTCGGTTTTCCGATGTGATGTTCGTCTGCTCCTTTTTCGGGAGGTGTGATTCCGTAAATACGAAGTTTTTCTCTCGCTTCATCCGTTAACCAGTCCGTTGTCCAGATCGGAAACATTTTGGTTACCACTTTCGCATCCCAGCCGTTTTCCTTCATGATCTTCGTGATATCTTCCTCAATGGTGAACATGGCGGGACAGGCAGAATAAGTAGGCGTAATGGTTACTTCACAGGTATTTTCACCGGTAACTTTTGCCTCTCTTACAATACCTAATTCCACAACATTGATCACCGGAATTTCGGGATCGGGAACCTGGGATAATATATTTAATAAATTTTTCAAAATTTTAATCTAACAATTTAGCAGTGCATCAATGTAACAATTACTACCACGTACAGCCCGGGTAAGCTCTCTGCATATACTGAAGTTCGCAAAGGATAAATCCGAAATATTCTGTATGATAACCTGTTCTTGATTTAGGCTGCATAAATGGATTTGCCGGATATTCCAAACGATATTCTGCAAAATCTTTTTGGGTGATCGCTAAGAATTCTTTGTATAATTCATCTCCATTCGGAGCGATATTTAAAGCAATTAAATCATCCTCCCCTTCCACTTTCGCGAATAAACCTTTTGAATATTCCCAGATATTGTCAAGAGCTTTTACCAAACGCTCACGGCTTTCTTCTGTTCCCTGAGCGAAAATTTTCATCCAGGAAGAAGCGTGGGTGTAGTGATATCTTACTTCTTTTAAAGACTTCTGAGCCAATGCAGAAAGTTCTTCATCTGCAGAATTCGATAATGCCTCATACATCAGTTTTTGATATACAGAGAACACATATACTTTAAGAATAGTCTGTGCGTAATCTTCATTAGGAAGTTCTACCCAATGTGCGTTGACATACTCGTGCTCATATCTTAAGAAGGCTAAATCGTCTTCACTTTTACCGTTATCCGCAACTCTTGATGCATACACATAAAAGTTATTGGCCTGGCCAAGTTCGTCCAATGCAATGTTTGTCAATGCGATATCTTCCTCTAAATAAGGACCTTCACCACACCATGCAGACAGTCTTTGTCCCATGATGAAGCTGTCATCAGCAAACTTTAATAAATAATTATATAATGGATTCATTGTTTTATTTTTTTTGTAAAACGTAAAATGTCGGTTGTACTTTGTACTTTTTACAGCCTACCTTTTACAGAAAATTACATATTTTTTACATCATTAGGAATATCATAGAATGTCGGGTGACGGTATAGTTTGTCATCTGCCGGATCAAAGAAAGCTTCTTTGTCTACTCCTTCTGAGGTCACGATATATTTACTTGGTACTACCCAAACGGAAGTTCCTTCTTTTCTTCTGGTGTAAACGTCTCTTGCGTTCTGCAAAGCCATTTCTGCTGTAGGAGCCTGTACTATTCCTGCGTGTTTGTGAGATAATCCCGGTTTAGTCTGAATAAACACTTCCCACATATCTAAATTTGCCATAGTCAAATTCTAAATTTAACAATGTATCAGTGTAACAGTTTACCAATCAGAGATTCTTCGCTTTGCTCAGAGTGACCAATTGATTGTTACATTTTTACATTGGTATATTGTTACATTATTATATTACTTCTTTTTGTTGTTTCTCTGCAAAAGCTATTGCTGCTTCTTTTACCCAAAGGTTTTCCTGCTGCGCTTTTACTTTGGTTTGTAATCTTTTCTTATTACAAGGTCCGTTTCCTTTTAAGATTTCCATGAATTCATCCCAAGGAAGTTCACCGAAATCGTAGTGCTGTCTTTCTTCGTTCCATTTCAGATCTTTATCCGGAACGGTTAATCCCAAAAATTCAGCCTGAGAAACGGTAACGTCGATAAATCTCTGACGAAGACTGTCGTTACTTTCTCTTTTTACTCTGTAATTCATTGAGATTTTAGAGTTAGGCGAGCTGTCATCATTCGGACCAAACATCATTAAAGCTGGCCACCAGAAACGGTTTAACGAAGCCTGAGCCATTTCTTTCTGCTGTTTCGTTCCACGGCAAAGTGCCATCAGAATTTCGTAGCCCTGTCTTTGGTGGAAAGATTCTTCTTTACAGATTTTCACCATCGCTCTCGAATAAGGACCGTAAGAATTCCCCATCAGCATGACCTGATTCATAATGGCTGCACCATCTACCAACCAACCGATTGCACCGATATCTGCCCAGCTCAATGTAGGATAGTTGAAAATACTTGAGTATTTCGCTTTCCCTTCCAACATATCGTCATAAGTGGCGTCTCTGTCCGCTCTGATGGTTCCGTTTCCTAAAGTTTCGGTTGCAGAATACAGATATAAACCGTGTCCCGCTTCATCCTGAACTTTAGCTAAAAGGGCCATTTTTCTTCTCAGTGAAGGCGCTCTTGAAACCCAGTTGGCTTCCGGCAGCATTCCGACAATCTCAGAATGCGCGTGCTGTGAAATCTGACGAACCAATAGTTTTCTGTAATCATCGGGCATTACATCTTTTGGCTCTACTTTATTCTCGTCGTGAACGTATTGAACAAATTTTTCTAAATCCATAATTTTCAATTTAGCAATGTATCAGTTTAACAATGTACCAATGATTGTTACACTGGTAAATTATTAGATTGTTACATTAATTTTTACACATCATAATTAAGCATCACCACATTCGTTGTCGGGTGACATTGACACGTCAGAACATAGCCTCTGGCTACTTCATCTTCGGTAAGCGCGAAATTTTTCTCCATGAAAACTTCCCCTTCCAAAACCTGCGCTTTACACGTACAGCAAACTCCTCCTTTACATGCGAAAGGTACCGGAAGATTGTCTTTTAATGCTTTATCTAAGATACTCTCTTTTTTAGAATTCAGGTGGAAAGAATATTCATCATCATCAATGATCACCGTTACCATACTTTCCAAATTGGCAATGGCTTTAAATTCATCACTCATCTCCTCAGAATTCTCTTCGTCAGGAGCCGTGAAATATTCAAATAGAACCTGAATGGCAGGTACTTTTTTATCTTTCTTTAAATAATCTGCGATCCCTTTAATCATTTCTGCCGGACCACAGATAAAATATGTTGCTTCCTTTACATCAATGTCTGCATATCTTTCAAACAGCTGTTCCAGTTTTTCAGCAGAAATTCTTCCTTCGAATACCGGATCTTCATGTTTTTCACGGCTTACCAGATAAATGACTTTCAGTCTTCCGTTGAAGTGTTCCACCAATTTATCAATCTCAGCTCTTTTCATCACATGATTCATGCTTCTGTTGCTGTAGAAAAGATAAGCGCAGCTGCTCGGTTCCTGGTAAAGACTTTCCTTAATATTCGATAAAACCGGGCTGATCCCGCTTCCCGCCGCCAAACCTACATAGGTTTTCACATTGGTAGGGTGATACGAAGTATTGAAACCACCCATCGGAGGCATTACTTCCAGCACCTCATCCATATGAAGATGCTCATTGAAATATCCTGAAACCTTTCCACCATCCAAAAGCTTTACCAGCACTTCCAGTGTATTGCTTTTTTCGCTCGGGGCGTTGCAGATAGAATAAGAACGTCTTTCTTCGTTCCCGTTGATCATCATACGGAAATTAAGATACTGTCCCTGCTTGAATCTGAATTTATCCTTCAGCTCCTCAGGAACTTCTACTGCTACGTTCACCGCATCAGGAGTATCTTTCTGAACCCTTACCGTTTTAAGTTTATAAAATGAATTCATTATTTTTTAAGTATTCTATTAATTTTTCCGCCTTCGCACTTCGGCAGGCTGTCCTGGGCGTGAATTTTTACTTTCGTGGTAATTCCTACCCTCTTTTTTATTTCGTTTTCTATGTTTTTTCCAAAGTTGCCGACAAAATTAAAATAATCATCGGTATCAGCATCTATTTTTTCAGCTTTCACCAGTTCATCATCAATTTCTACGTCGATATCCAATGCTACACACATCTGCTCTTTTTCAACCGGTGTAAGATAATAGTTCGGAACCACTCCTTTTACATGTGAAAATGCTTCTTCAATCTGACTTGGATATACATTAACCCCTCTTACGATCAGCATATCATCTGCTCTTCCTTTGATGGGTCTCATTTTCACCATCGTTCTCTTCGCATTCTCATCATAGTAAAGACTTGTGATATCATTCGTCCAGTAACGTAAAAGTGGCATTGCTTTTTTCGTTAAAGTCGTAATCACCAAAACGCCTTCTTCTCCGAACGGAACCGGCTGTTTCGTCACAGGATCCAATATTTCAGGATAGAAATGATCTTCCCAGATGTAAGAACCTCCTTTCTCTTCAAAATCCTCCATGGATACTCCGGGACCAATGATCTCGCTTAATCCATAGATATTGGTGGCATGAAGACCCAGTCTTTCTTCGATGTGGCTTCTGATAATTTCCGTCCATGGCTCTGAACCTAAAACGGCATATTTCAGACTGATCTCATCTGCAGAAACACCTCTTTTCGTAAACTCATCCGCAATCGTTAACGCATAAGAAGGCGAACAGCAGATCACTTCAGGTTTAAAATCTAAAATCAGATCAACCTGTCTGGCGGTCATTCCCCCTGAAATCGGAAGAACACTCATTCCTAATTTTTCAGCTCCGTAATGAAGGCCTAATCCTCCGGTAAAAATTCCGTATCCGTAGGCATTGTGCAACTGCATTCCCGGTCTTGCTCCCGCTGCATATAATGATCTGGCTACAACTTCACTGAAAAGATCCACATCTTCTTTTGTGTAGCCTACTACTGTAGGTTTTCCTGTCGTTCCACTTGAACAGTGAATTCTCTGCAGCTCATTTTTCGGAACGGTAAAAAGTCCGAAAGGGTAATGATCCCTCAGATCCTGTTTGTAAGTAATCGGAAGTTTCGTGATATCTTCAATGGTCCTTATGTCCTGTGGAGATATTCCTGATTCATTAAATTTTCCTCTATAAAATTCTGATCTCTCCTCAAGATAGCCGACCAAATCTGTCAACCGCTCAGACTGAAGCCGTCTCAACTGGTCGAGTTTTAAATATTCAACTGCAAAATCCATATCCTACTAACTAACATTTGTTAGGTGTAAATTTAAAAAGATTTTCAATGCTGACCAAATTTTTATGATTTTCGTCATATTTTGAATGATTCTAAATAACTGATTAAGGAAAGAATGAGTTGTTTCGCCTGTGAATAGGACCAAATATTTGGATTATATGAGAAGCCTGTGATTGGAAATATCAAGATTTTTTTTAGCAATTATACTTTAATTCATCATTCATACTTAAAAGAAAGCAACTATCCCGCCCTTCCTGAATATCCTTGATAAGGTTTAAAACCTTGCCAAGGATAAAAAAACTGTGCGCTATCCAACACTAAAACATTCAGCTTAAAATTAAACTGAAGCATCTAAAAACTTTTGTTCCTTTTGTGGTAAAAAATTATTGCTTTTGATTTCCTAGTAGGCCATACAAGAGCTTGGCTCTTATTTCATCAGTAATTTCAGAGGTAGATTCCGTATTCCTTTTGAACCAGAAATACGAATTATTAAGAGTGTGAAGAATAAATCTTGTTGTAAAGGTAGGTGATTTCAGTTCCCATTTCTCAGCTTCGTAGATCTCAGAAATTAGCTGTTCTACCTCATTCTGATAGTTCTTCCTCAGTTCTATGAATTCGGGAAGTCTTTCTTCAAGATGCCTCCATTCATTGGAGTAAATATGGGTTACATCCCGGTTTTGGAGAACAACCGATAAATGTTTATCTAAAAATAAATTGAGTTTTTCTTTTGGAGCAATGTCCGTGTTTTTTACTTCCTGAAGTTCATCAAAAAATTCCTGTGCAATACCAAAGCATATCCATTCCAGAATTTCTTCCTTTGAACGGATGTGGGCATACAGCGACGCAGCTTTGATATTAAGCTTTGTGGCCAGATCTCTTACCGAGCTGCCCATATAACCCTTTTCCTTGAAAAGTTCTACGGCTACGTCTAAAATTTTCCTTTGTTTTTCTTTAAGTTCCATCTGTAAAATGCAAAAGTAATTATTCTGAGGTTAAAAAAATTAATTTAACACTATGATTTTAAACACTGAAGCGGGAGTTTTGCTCAACTACCCCGTCAAATCTTTGATTTACCATCCCTTCGGAGGAGGGGAATTTCAGGTTAATTTTATATAAAGTAGCCGTTAAATGCTGAAGTTTCCACTTCTTTCCAATTTATGTTTTTCAGGAAACTGACGGTTTTTCCATTATTTCAAAGCAAATATCAGGGAATCGGAAATTTTGTCAAGTTAATTTATCGTTAAAAATAAACAATCCGGAAATTTTGTCCATCTTTTTTGTAAATTTAATAATTGAACAGTTTTTGCGGTAAGGTAATCGATTAAATGATTAAATAACTGATGGCATTAAGAAACCGGGCCTCAAAATTCAGTTTCTTGATGTCTTTTTAAAGCACAACCAACAACAAATTATTACAAAAAACATAAAAAATATGAACTTAAACCAATATACTGTAAAATCACAGGAAGCCATCCAGGCGGCACAGCAAACTGCTCTGGAATTTGGCAATCAGAGTATAGAACCACAACATATACTTGAAGGGATCTTTCAGGTAGATGAAAATATATCGCCTTTCTTATTAAAAAAATCTGAAGCAGATGCTACATTGGTAAGAGAGCGCAACCGTGAAAATATAGAGAAACTTCCAAAAGTTCAGGGAGGGAATATTTATCTTTCCCAGTCAGCGAACAAAGTATTGCTGGATGCCCCGAACATTGCCAAGAAAATGGGCGACGAATATGTAACGATTGAGCATTTATGGCTTACGTTACTGGAAACCGGTTCTGAAGTATCTAAAATGCTTAAGGATATGGGTGTGACCAAAAGTCTTTTGGAAGGCGCTATTAAAGAATTAAGAAAAGGAAGCAAAGCTACTTCTGCGAGTTCGGAAGAAACCTATCAGTCCTTAAATAAATATGCTAAAAACTTCAATGAATTAGCAGCGGAAGGAAAATTAGATCCGGTGATCGGTCGTGATGAAGAAATCAGAAGAGTGCTTCAGATCCTTTCGAGAAGAACAAAAAACAACCCTATCCTTATCGGGGAACCGGGTGTAGGTAAAACGGCGATTGCTGAAGGTATTGCCCATCGTATTATTTCGGGAGACATTCCTGAAAACCTTATGGACAAAACGCTTTACTCTCTGGATATGGGTGCGTTGATTGCCGGAGCTAAATATAAAGGTGAATTTGAAGAGCGTTTGAAATCTGTGGTGAATGAAGTGATCAAGTCTGAAGGACAGATTATTCTTTTCATCGACGAGATTCACACGCTGGTTGGAGCCGGAGGCGGTGAAGGCGCAATGGATGCCGCCAATATCCTGAAACCTGCTTTGGCAAGAGGAGAATTAAGAGCAATTGGTGCTACGACTTTAAATGAATACCAAAAGTATTTCGAGAAAGATAAAGCATTGGAAAGACGTTTCCAGAAAGTGATGGTGGAAGAACCGGATACAGAGTCTGCGATTTCTATCCTTCGTGGAATTAAAGATAAATATGAGGCTCACCATAAAGTAAGGATCAAAGATGAAGCGATCATTGCGGCAGTAGAAATGTCTCAGAGATATATTTCAGACCGATTTTTACCGGATAAAGCGATTGACCTTATTGACGAAGCTTCAGCGAAGTTGAGAATGGAGATCAATTCAAAACCGGAAGAACTGGATGTACTGGACAGAAAACTGATGCAGCTGGAAATTGAGCTGGCCGCTATTTCAAGAGAAGGCAACCAGACCAAAATTGATCACCTGAAAGAAGATATTTCAAAAATATCTGAGGAAAGGAATGAGATCAATGCGAAGTGGCTGAAGGAAAAACAAAAATCTGAGGATTTAACACAGATCAAAAAACATATTGAATCATTAAAACTGGAAGCAGAAAAAGCCTCAAGAGCAGGTGACTATGCGAAAGTTGCAGAAATTCAGTACGGAAAAATAAAGGAAAAAGAAGATGCTTTGCAGAAACTCGAGCTGGAGATGCAGAACCATCAGAATGAATTAATTAAAGAGGAAGTAACTTCTGAAAATATCTCTGAAGTGATTGCGAAATGGACAGGAATTCCTGTCACCAAGCTTATTCAGTCCGAAAGAGAGAAGTTACTGAACCTTGAAGGCGAACTTCATCACCGTGTCGTAGGACAGGATGAAGCCATCGGAGCGGTTGCAGATGCCATCAGAAGAAACAGAGCCGGATTAAGTGATGATAAAAAACCAATCGGATCTTTCTTATTCTTAGGAACAACCGGGGTTGGTAAAACTGAACTTGCTAAAGCTCTGGCAGAATATTTATTCGATGATGAGAATAATATGACACGAATTGATATGAGTGAATACCAGGAAAGACACAGTGTTTCTAGGCTGGTAGGAGCTCCTCCGGGATATGTAGGGTATGATGAAGGCGGACAGCTGACGGAAGCGGTAAGAAGAAGACCTTATTCGGTGGTTCTTCTGGATGAAATTGAAAAGGCGCATCCGGATGTTTTCAACACTTTACTTCAGGTATTGGATGACGGACGTCTGACGGATAATAAAGGACGGGTGGTGAATTTTAAAAATTCAATCATCATTATGACGTCCAATTTAGGCTCGCACCTGATTCAGGAGAATTTTGAAAATATCACTGAGGAAAATCAGGATCAGATCGTCAGCAAAACAAAAGATGAAGTTTTTGATCTTCTGAAACAGACACTGCGTCCGGAATTCCTGAACAGAATTGATGAAGTGGTATTATTCCAGCCTTTAAACAAAAAAGAGATCGGAAAAATTGTTCAGTATCAGCTGAGAGGTTATAATGATATGCTTGGTAAACGAAACATTATCATGACGGCTACTCAGGATGCGGTAGATTATCTGATGAATAAAGGATATGATCCTTCTTTCGGAGCGAGACCACTGAAAAGAGTGATCCAGCAGGAAGTATTAAATAAATTATCCAGAGAGATTCTTGCAGGAACGGTGAATGACGGTGACAGAATCACTTTAGATTATTTCGAAGAAACAGGTTTGGTGTTCAGGCCGACAG
The DNA here is from genome assembly GCF_000737715.1 of Chryseobacterium sp. JM1. Lineage (GTDB taxonomy): Bacteria > Bacteroidota > Bacteroidia > Flavobacteriales > Weeksellaceae > Chryseobacterium. The sequence goes on from NZ_JPRN01000004.1 coordinate 80,528, forward strand.
ATCAATAAGTAGTTTTTTTCATATATATTATTTTTGTAAGTAAGTGGTGCAGCCCAATCTGCATCACTTATTTTTTTATGCTAAATTTTATCAAAATACAGTGATATATTTGTATCTTTATAGAACCAAACAAATTAATAACTAAAACAAAATCAGCATGAAAAAGCTAAAAAGAAGCTCACTAAAAACCATTTTAGGAGGAAAAATTGACTGTCGATGCAACATATTTACTTACCCTGATGGCTCCACCAGCGGAACTTGCGCAACGGAACGTTGTTCACAAATCAACATTAATTGCGGACAGCTTGAATGTCGACCAGGCCTTATTGATTAACCCATAAAATCATCGTATGAAAAAGTTAAAAAGAAATGATTTAAAGAAAATCAGCGGTAGCGGTACGGCAATCATTACAGAATGCGACATTGATATGAACTGCCCGACCGGACTTTGCTGTTCGAACTGGAATATCTGCAGGGATCCCAAAAAATATCCTTGTATCTAATCACACAGGCTGGAGATTTTTTCTCCGGTTTTTTTTTGCTTTTAACATCAATTATTATTTTTCACAAAATTTAAAAGACATAGTCTATCAATTTGACATATTAATAGAATACTTAAAATATTTCAATAAAATAAATAATTTAACGAATAATTTAAACTTCAATAAAATATCATATCATCAACAAATAATGTTAAATCACTAAATAATAATCAATCAATACTTATTTTTCATACATTTGTGACACATTCAAACCACAAACCATTTATATTATGAAAAAAGCAGTACTAGGAGTATTGATTACTCTTTTCGTGTCGTGTAACAACGAATCAGAAAATATCGCTTCCGAAAACAAGACCCCGGATCAGCCTTCCATGGCGGATAAATCAGCAGCTATCTGCGGCTCGGATTTAGTGAGACAGAAATTCCTTTCAGAGAATCCAGAGGCAGCACAGCGTATGCTTCAGATCGAAAACAACACCGCAGATTATATTGAGCAAAAGAAAATGGGTAAAGTGCTTCCTGATGGCAGTGTAGAAATCCCGGTTATCTTCAATGTTCTGTACACCAATACAACAAACAATATATCTGATGCAAGAATCAATTCCCAGATCGATGTACTAAACAAAGCTTTCGCTTCAACTCACGCCAATGTATCCAATATCCCTGCTGCATTCCAGCCTGTGAATGCCGGAGATACAAAGATCAAATTCAGGCTGGCTCAGATCAACAGGAAATCTACAACTACCTCTAACTGGGCACCTAATGATAATATGAAAAAAACATCAACAGGCGGAGTTAACGCAACAGACCCCACCAAATATCTTAATATCTGGGTAGTAGATTACATGCCGTACCAAACAGGATATGTTTTAGGATATGCCACTTTCCCTGAATCTGCAGGTCTTTGGAATGACGGAGTTGTCATGATGGACGAATATGTAGGTGAAGGCGGACCGGTAGCCACTCACAACAAAGGAAGAGTAACCGTACACGAAGTAGGCCACTACCTGAACCTAAGACACATCTGGGGTGATGCGAATTGCGGAAATGACTTCGTAGATGATACTCCACAACAGATCACCAACCACAGAGGCGTTCCGACTTATCCTAAAATGGAAACATGCGGCGGTGTATCCCGTTCTACCATGTTCATGAATTATATGGATTATTCCGATGAAACTACTTTATTCATGTTTACAAAAAAGCAAAACGACAGAATGCAGGCTTCCATCTCTGCTAACGGTCCAAGAGCCGGATTGAGATTATTATAGAGACAATCATCATAACAAACATAAGGTCCTCAAATTATTTGGGGACTTTATTGTTTTATAGTCTAATTTGCAATCCGTAAAATCACGGAAAATTAAGGGGAAAAAACACATACTACTTAACATAAAAAATTACGAAATTTGCACTACTAACTAACATTCTTTTATAAAACTAACGTTATGAAAACAAAACCTACTTTAGAGGACGGAACCCTTGAAACCGTTTCTGGGACAAACACCATTGCTTCAGAGCTTGTTCAGAAGTTGATTTCCAACTACAGAGACAATCAGATGCAGGCTGTAAATAAAGAATTGGGAATTACCGACTCCCACGCTATATGGTTTGACCTTCCTAAGTTGAAAAAATTTATTGCATGTATAGAAAATGAGGCTGTAAAATCTAATCCGGAAGCTTCTGAGGCAGATCTGGGCATCAGATTCTATTATGCCGCTTATCCAAAAGCAGAAGACTGGAGCATTATGGAAAGCCATCCGGTAGAAAGAGAATATGCAGAAAGACACACTCTGGTAATGATCCCTACACTGAAAAAAGCAGATGAAAACGGGGAGATGCTTGACTACGACTTTTGCCCTTTAAATAATGGAAGATCTTTGGCTATGGCATCAAAAGGTGACGGTGATGGCGACTCTTTTCCACCTGAAACTATTGCAGAAAATCACGGAACCCTATCCCCACCACACGATACGAAAGTTGAACAGTTTCCTAATTAATAATATATTTTTCACCCGATAAGACCCATGACTGATTTTCAGAAGATACTTCAGGAATCCTTAATATGGATAGAAGGACTGGCTGCCCTAATATCCATTATTTACTATAACCGTGGTAATACGGACAGATATTGGAAGTATTTTTCTTTTTATCTTATTCTTATGTTTTTATGTGAAGTAATAGGAAAATGGGGCCATCAGTTTTTTGAATATGACAAGCCGAAGTTCTTCAATTATTTTGTAATCCCTGTTGAGTTTCTCTTCTTTTACTGGCTTTATGCCGCCAAGTCACTGGAAAGGCCTAAACTTTTCTATACATTATCTGCACTGTACTTACTGTCATTTTTGCCCAGTGAAATATTCTTCACCACGAAAAAGATCATTTTCTCTTTCAATTATACATTTGGGTGCCTTATACTCATGGTACTTGTAATTATGGAATACTACAGACAGATTAATTCCACTGAAATTTTAAACTTCAGCAGGAATAAAATGTTTTATATCAATTTAGGTGTAACTTTATTTTATATAGGAACACTTCCTTTCTGGACATTTTTCAGTCTTCTGGCGAAGTATAAAGAACTCTGGGATATGTACTTTAATTATTTTCTGATAACAGGAATCACAATGTATCTTTTATTCTCAATTTCATTCATATGGGGAAAACGGAGCTCATAATAACCATCATCCTATTCAACATCTTCTTTGTACTGTTTGTAGCTGCCGTCATGGTATACATCAGAAAGTACAAGCAGAGGAAGAGAGAATATATGAATGAAATTGAAGTAAAAAACGAAATCCATAAACGGGAGATTCTGGCCACGCAGCTTGAAATTCAGCAGGCAACGATGCAGCAAATCGGTCGGGAACTCCATGATAATATCGGCCAGAAACTGACACTGGTAAGCCTTTATACCCAGCAGCTTCTTTACGAGAACCGGGTTCCTGAGGTCAGTGAAAGAATAGATCAGGTTTCCCAGATTATCAACCAATCTCTGCAGGACCTGAGAAGCCTTTCCAAAACGCTGACAGATGACAACATCAATCAAAAGGAAATCGTAACTTTAATTCAGGAAGAAGTAGACAATACCAATACTTTTAAAAGATGTCATGTCACTTTTGAACATAATTTCAAGCAGCTTGACCTTGGATTTGTTCACAAGAATGTACTGCTGAGGATCACCCAGGAATTTATACAGAACAGCATCAAGCATGCGCAATGCAAAAATATTTTCATTAATCTGAACACTTCTGACGACATCCTCTGGGAACTTAACCTTAGAGATGACGGCACCGGATTCGACCGTACGAAGATAAAATCCAACGGCATCGGCCTGACCAATATGAAAAACAGGGCAGCCATCATAGGTGCCGATTTCAGCTTTGAAAGCCGGGAAAATGCCGGAACCACCCTCAATATTATCTTAAAAAAACAACCATGAAAAAAACAATAGTAATCGTTGACGACCATATTCTTATCGCTAAAGCACTAGAAGGAATTATTGGAAATTTCAGTGATTTCGAAGTGATCTATGTATGTGAAAACGGTAAAGATCTGATTGAAAAATTTGAAAATAACGGTAAAATTCCGGACATCATCCTGCTGGATATCAGCATGCCGATCATGGATGGCTTTGAAACCGCTGCATGGCTTACCAAGAATCATCCGGACATCAAAGTAATGGCACTGAGTATGCAGGGCGATGACAACAGTGTGATCAAGATGATCAAAAACGGAGCAAAAGGATACCTGCTGAAAAATACCCATCCCAAAGATCTTGAAACAGCATTAACAAAATTGAATTCAGACGGATTCTTCTATCCTGAATGGGCCTCAAAAATCATATTCTCCAACCTGAACAGGGACAAGGAAACAGAAAACGCCATAAGGATCTCAGACCGCGAAAGAGAATTCCTAAAATACACTGTCACAGAACTAAGTTATAAGGAAATTGCCGATAGAATGTGCTGCAGCCCAAGAACAGTAGAAAGTTACCGTGATCAGCTTTGCGATAAATTAGATTTGAAAACACGTGTGGGATTAGCGGTATTCGCCATTAAAAATGGTTTTGCAGGTGAATAATAAAAAATCATGATTAAAAACAGCAGCTCCAAAACTGCTGAAGCGACCGGATTCAGTATTGCAATAAGTTAAACCTGAAAAACCTGCCTGAAACCACTTATATCCGACATTAGAAACAATTCTTCTACTTGGTTAAAAATCGAAAATCACAGTTAAAAATATAAATCATTTTTATTATTTTACAGTAATATTTTTATTAAAAATAAGTTTATAGATAAAATAATTAGACACACACTTGTGATATGATTAAAATTCAACTAAACTATTAAATACATGCGTAATTCTTAATAAGAAGCAGTATTAAATGAAAAATATTTAAATATTTTTCCAATTATCTTGTTTATTAATTTTTTATAATATAAATTTGGAGACCAAACCATTAACAATTTATATATGAAAAAGCTATTATTTGGAGCTCTCATTCTGAGCTTCATGTCAGCCTGTAACAGCGATAACATCTCCAATCAGGAGGAAGCTTCACAGGATGTTTCTACCTCTTCCGGTATGCCTGCATCAAAAAGAGCCTGCCCTTCTGACCTCATCAGAGAAAAAGCCCTTAAAAGCGATCCTGCATTAAGAGCTAAGTTCGAAGCTAACGAATTACAGTCTGAAAACTTTTTAAGAGACCTTTCCATGGGTAAAGTACTTGCAGATGGAACGGTTGAAATTCCGGTTGTCTTCAATGTTATCTATAATACAGCTGCTCAGAATGTTTCTGATGCAAGAATCGCAGAACAAATCGCAGTATTGAATGCAGATTATGGTGCGACCAATTCTGATATCAATAAAATACCTGCTGCATTCCAGCCTTCTGCTGCCGGAAACGTAAAAATCAGTTTCAAACTGGTAGCTACCAACCGTAAGCAAAGCACAAAGACAGCATGGAGATCTGATCTGGAAGAAATGAAAAAAGCAACTACCGGAGGAATCAATGCTACAGACCCAACTAAAAATATGAATATCTGGGTAGTAAATTCTATCCTTGATGAGAACAGCCAGCCTGGAACATTAGGATATGCCTACTATCCTGAATCTGCAGGATTATGGTATGACGGTCTTGTAATAGGCTATCAATATATTGGAAAAACAGGTGCTTCTGCTCCGTTCAACTTAGGAAGAACAGTTACACACGAAGTGGGTCACTATTTAAACTTACCTCACCTTTGGGGATCATCTGATACAGGTTGCCAGACAGATTACTCTAATGACACACCGACTTCTCCCGGCCCTAATTACGGAACACCATCATATCCTTTAAACAGAACTTGTGGAGGAGTAAGCCGTTCTCAGATGTTCATGAACTATATGGATTATGTAGATGACAAAGCTATGTTTATGTTCTCTGCCAACCAAAAAACAAGAATGCAGGCTGTAGTGGCTGCAGCTGGTCCAAGAGCCGGATTAAGATAATACACACCAAATTAACTTTTACATAAAAAGAGCCTGAATTTTACATTCAGGCTCCTTGTTTTATAATGATCTTGTATTATTTTCCGGTGTATAATCCATAAAGATATCTCCGTCTAAAGTCACAGATTTCACTTTCTTTTTAATAGGAACGGTAAGATCTGTCTGTTTCTGGTTTTTCTCCCATATTCCGGGTGAGAAATGAAGCTTTTCCACAGATCCGTCTTCATAATTAAGCACCGCATCAAAAGGAATGGCGAATCCGCCTGCATTATCTACATTTACGGTAAGAAGGTCATTAAGCTGTGAAGCTCCGGTCACTTTTAAATCAATATAATTATTGGTATAGAACCAGTTTTGAAAGAACCAGTTCAAATTTTTTCCCGAACCCGTATTCATTGAATTAAAATAATCCCATGGCACGGGATGCTTCCCGTTCCAGTTATCCATATAATGAAGAAGCGCTTTCTTGAACAGGTCATCTCCTAAATAATCTTTCAATGCAAGATAAGAAAGAGATGCTTTTACATAAGAATTGTTTCCGTATCCCGCACCACTCACCTGAGTACTCATGGTAATAACAGGTTGGTCCTGTTCAGCAGAAGGGTCTTTAATCCACTTTTTAACGCGGAAGTTTTTATAGAATTCTTTTGCTGCAGCTTCACCGTTTTCATCAATTCCAATAAGGTATTCAAGCGTAGTTGCCCAACCTTCATCCATAAAAGCATAACGGGTTTCATTAATGCCCATGTAAAAGGGAAAATAAGTGTGTGCAATTTCATGATCAGCGGTAAGTCTTGCATCACGAAGATCGTCAGGAATGCTTGTATCATTGATCATCATAGGGTATTCCATATCAGCGTACCCCTGAATAGCAGTCATCACATTATAAGGATACTCCACGCCCGGCCATTTTTTTGAAAACCAGTCCAGATTATAGCGCATCCAGTCTACATACTGTTCAAAATCTTTTGCTCCTGTTTTATAGGCTGACTGAACACTTGCTCTTTTTGATTTCAACTGAACACTCGCTGCGTCCCAAACATAATGGTTGCTTAGCGCAAAACAGAAATCTGTGATATGATTGGCTTTAAATTTCCAGACATTCCATTTATTAGGCTTGGTTACTTTTCCGGATCTCATTTCCTGCTCGGAAGCAATGTGGATCACTTTATCGCTTTTAAGAGAAGATTTATATCTTTTTAAATATTCCGGCTGAAGCACAGCATCCGGGTTCAAAAAATCCCCGGTGGCCCAAACCACAAAATTCTTTGGAGCAGAGATCGTAAAACTATAATCATTAAAGTCGTTATAAAACTCCTGTCTGTCCGAATGAGGAAGCATATCCCAACCATTGTAATCATCGTACACGGAAACCCTCGGGAAAGAATAGGCTACATAAAAAGTTTCAGGATCTATCTGTCCTTCTCTTCCACTCTGAACGGAAAGCGGATATTCCCATTCTATTTTGATCTCTGTTTTAGATCCGGCTTTAAGGGCTTTATTCAGTTTTACTTTTTCAACCGTTCCCCAGTCATCGCTGTTGATGGCATATTTTTCACCGTTTACAATGAAAGATTTGATGTGAAGACCTGAAGACAGGAAGTCTTTGGACACCGTTCCTGATCTCGGCGACTGTGGTTTGTGAAGGTTATTCACAAATCTGATGGCCAACTCATGAAGTTCGTCCGGACTGTTATTGGTATACGTGATGATTTCTTTTCCTGAAACGGTCTTCGTTCCGGCATCCACTTTTACATCAACATTATAAATTCCTTTATTCTGCCAATAGTTTTTGCCCGGTGCACCGGAAATATCCCGGGTTCCCTTTTCATAGGCTTTTTTAATATTTCTCGGCATATAAAGCTCCTGTGCAGAAACCTGCTGCATCGAAACAGTCACTGCCAGAGCATAAAGAAATCGTTTCATATCTCTAATTTTTAAAAATAAGTATCAAAATTAGCGAAAATGTAACACCGGACCGTTATTTCTTTTTATAATAATGTTTTATGGGTATTAGTTTTTTATAAATAAGAAAGGAAAATGGAAGTACTATTGGTCGCCAGGTTCAATGATTGAGAAACGTCAATTGTCAATTTTGCTACGCAAGTGAAATGTGAAACCAAACTTATAACTCAAAAACACTCCCAAACCTTGAAACACTCCGACGCTCCCACTCCGTAAAACGAAACCCGATTACAATCTATCCTGTTCATCCGTCTTCTTAATTGTTTTGGCATTCTTCACCGCCTGGTTTCCAAAATTGAATTTCAGTGAAAGCGTAAATCCCTGTGTGTCTCCGTAGTCCAAGAAGTAATTGTCCTGATTGGCATATTTCGTACTGATCTTCTGCCCCATGGTTCTGAAAATATCATTGACAATAAATGAGGCTTCCAGTTTTTTATTAAAGAATTTACGGTTCATCACGAAATAAGCAGACCATGCGCTGGAGATCGTAAAAGTTCCCTGTATTCCCGGTGAATAGTATTTGTGCCCTACCTCCATTTTCCAGTCATTGCTTTTATCCAAAGTAACCGCTGTAGAAACATTCGATACCCAGTTCCACACTTTATTTTTATACAGAAGATCATCCGTTCCTTTGAAATAATTTTCGTTGTGTTCCAGATTTTCAGAAAGAATAAGCGTCCACCATGGTTTGATTTGGAAACTCTTGTACAGACTTGCTCCAAAGGCCTGCCCTTTTTCAATATTGGTAAAGTAATATATAAGACTATTTGTGCTTGGTTCCTGATACGAAATTTCCATAGACGGATAAATTTCTTTCCGGTAGTACATATCCAGATTCCAGCCTTTCCACGAATACGTAAGATTCAGGTTATGAATGATGGTGGCTTTCAGTTTCGGATCTCCCTGATAATAGGAAAATAAATTATAATACGATTTCGCCGGATTCAGCCATGAATAAGACGGTCTGCTAATTCTTTTTCCGTAAGAAAACCCGAATTCATGCTTACTTTCTGTAGTATATTGGGCATAAAATGTAGGGAAAAGATTCCAATAATTGTTTTTATTCCGTTCATAAGGCTCGGAAACGACACCTTCCAGATCTGTCATTTCTGCACGGAGCCCTCCTTTAAAATTCCACTTTCCGAGATTGTAAGCCAGTGAAGAATAGACTGCGAAATTATGTTCTTTGTAATCAAACAGACTGCTTTTTTCAGGACGCAGTTGCATCATTCCGCTTTCATTGTCAGAAAAATCCAGTCCGCTTGTTGTTTTCACAAAACTGTATTTCATTCCCGATTCCACCTCCAGTTTTTTATCTTTCCACTGATAATCGACCTGTGTAGAATACAATTTAACATCAGCTTTATTCCGGGTAAAGAAATTATCATCCCTCGGTGTCTCACCAGCAAAATTCAGATGGGTAAGCACATTTTGGTATTTATCCACATTGTTTCCGGTAAAATAACTGATCCACGAAAGGCTGCTTTTCCTGTTCAGTTTACGGTCTATCTGAAAGCTCAGTGAATTATTGATTGTTCTGGACTGATGATCATTAATCGTTGTATAATTAGACTCAGCCATATCCTGACTGTTGTAGATCAGCGTAGGCACCACATAAGTTCCAAAAGATTTCGGACTGAAGTATCCTGAGTAATTCAGACTCATATTGGTCAGACTGTCAATTTCATACTCCGCGTTGAAATTAAGGGTATTCTGCGCATTATTTTTATCTTTCCGGTTCATGGTGCTCACCCATCTGGTCTGGCTTTCCTGATAATTGACGAAATCAGTTCCCTCACGGTAATAGGTTCCGAAACCTCTGTAATAGCTCCCCATTAATGAAAGTTTATCTTTTTTATAATATTGGGAGATTCCTGCCACTCCTTTTGCATATTGGGTCTGAACATATTTTGAGGAAACAATTCCGCGGTAGCCTTCAATCTTATTTTTCTTCATGACGATATTGAGGACTGCGCTGCCGGAGGCTTCATATTTTGCAGGCGGATTGGTAATCACTTCTACGGATTTGATTTCGTCTCCCTGGGTATTTTCAAGAAAGTTTTTGAGCTCATCCCCGGTCAGCATTACTTTTTTATCATTGATGGTTACCAAAATCCCCGTCCCTCCTTTGATGGCAATCACATCATTATTGATCGTTACATTGGGTGTTTTCTTTAAGATTTCCCACGCATTGAGTGAAGAAACATTGCTGTTTTCCACATTGAATTCCAGGCGGTCTACTTTTCTGGTGACTACCGGTTTCTGCTTAGTCATTACGACAGCTTCTATTTCCTGGGTTTCTTTCTTAAGGATGATTTTTAAAAGTTCGTTTTCCTTTTGCAGATCTACCATCTTCTCAAATGGAGCATAATCCGTTTTATTGACGGCTATTTTTATGGAATCACCCGAGATCCCTTCTACACTGAAATAACCGTTTTGATCAGTTTTCAGTGTTTTGATCAGTTCATTTTTTAAATTATAAACGGTGATATCCGCGGAAGATATTTTGCTACTCCCGGTATCCGTCACAGAACCTTTAATAATCTTCGTCTGGGCCGACAGCATTATTGGAAACAGCAGTAAAAGAAAAACTTTATACATAATTAATTCTGAAAAGCATGGATGTGACTCTGCTTTCCGGTTCAAAATTCAGTATTTACAGAGAGAATTTCGGTTAATGGAAGGTTAATGATGGGTTAATGCCAGCAAGGGGAAGCCTAAAGTTTTTATCTTTGTTTCAATGATCACCAAAAGCAAAAATCTTATTGCTCTTTTCGCTGCCCTGTTCCTGCTTCTGCTTGGGATACAGGCTTATTTTATGTACAAGACGTATCAGGTAAAGGAACGGGAGATTTACAGAGATGTTCATGCAAGACTTACCAACTATACCGACAGACTGGAAGATTTGGGTGGTATCAAAAGCAGAACAGATGATACTATTCAGAAGATCTTAATCCGATATCATGATAAAAAGATCAGTAAAAAAGATTTTCTGGAGTACTTTAAAAAAAACAGAAAGGAAAATGAAAAGCATCTCAGCGACTACGTAGATGCCAGTTTTAAAAAAGAAGGCTATAAAATTGCCACCAAAACAGAATACATTTCCATCATTTATATTCCTGACAGCACCCGCCTGATTGATCAGCCAATCACCCTATATGAAACCCGAAATAAAGTTTCCAATCCTAAAATCTCCAATACAGGGAAATGGGAAACTACATCACGATCCACGACTAATGATGACACTCCCGGCAGAAATGACTCTTTTATCCTGAAAAGCAATACCGGTTTCGAGATTTTAAATATCAAAACCATCATATTTAAAGAGCTTGCTCTGCTCACCATATGCTGTGCTGCCATCCTTGCCAGTGTACTCTTACTTTATATTTTCACCGTTAAAAATCTAGCCCGCCAGCAGAAACAGGTAGAAGTTCTCCACACTGTTGTGGATAATATTTCCCATGAATTTAAAACGCCGATCGCCACTTTAAAAATAGCCTCAAAAACTTTAAAAAAAGAATGGAATCCTGAAACACTGCCCCTCATCGACCGGCAGATCAACCGTCTGGAAAACCTGATGATTCAGCTCCACAAAGACGAAACTTCTGAGGAAACTCTTTCCATACAACTGGAAGACTGGAACTTTTTTGTAGAGGATCTGGCTTTTACTTATCCACAAACCAACTTTGATTTGTCCAATAAAGTCACAGAAGAACTTCCTTTTGATCATCATCTTATGGAAACCCTCATCAAAAATTTATGTGAGAACAGTGTAAAATATGGAGCTTCCGATGTGAAAATCAATATCAGCAATTCACTTCAAATCCTTAAAATAGAAATTAGCGACAACGGCTGCGGCATTGAGAAAAAGGAACTTGCCCACATTTTTGAAAAATTCTACAGAATCCAGGCTAATAATATTCACAATACCAAGGGATTGGGACTGGGGCTTTATTTTGTGAAAAAGATCGTCACGAAATACGGTGGCAATATAGAAGTTTCCAGCCTTCCTAAAACCGAAACGACCTTTAAAATATCTGTTCCGTATGAAAACTAAGATTCTTTTAGCAGAAGACGACCCCGATTTCGGGATGATCCTGAAACAGTATCTGGAGCTGGAGGATTTTGAAGTCACCTGGTTTCAGAATCCGGAGGAAATCGTATGTCTTTTAAGCACTGATTTCCATTTTCATATCGGAATTCTGGATATTATGATGCCTTCCATTGACGGTTTTTCTTTAGCCAAAATGATCTTAAAGGAGAAAAATAATTTCCCTCTGCTTTTCCTCACGGCTAAGAATCAGAAAATAGACCGTCTGATGGGCCTGAAGATCGGAGCGGATGATTATATTGCCAAACCCTGCGATCCGGAAGAGCTGGTGTTGAGAATTAAAAACATCCTTAAGAGAACCCAACCTAATGCCACGGTGAAGATCAAAATCGGGGATTATTATTTTGATACAGAAAAACTGTTACTTTCCCATCCTGAAGGCAATGTACGCCTTACGATCAGGGAACGGGAACTTCTTCTGTATCTTCTGAAATACAATGGCACCATGATCAAAAGGGATGATATTCTGGATAACCTTTGGGAAACGAACGATTATTTCACGGGAAGAAGCCTTGATGTATTTATCAGCCGTCTGCGGAAATATTTCATGAATGATCCCCAAATAAAAATCCAATCCCTGAGAGGAATTGGATTTGAAGTTGATTTTCCGTTGACTTAAACTAGAATTAATACGAAAGCTCTGCCAATACCGGAAAATGATCCGACGGATACAGCAGGTTTTCTCTTCTGTCATTGATATGTCTCTGGGACTTTATTCTAAAACCTTTCACGAAAATATAATCGATTCTGTCTTTTGGAACTTCATTGACATTGAAACCTGTGAATGTTCCTTTGGGTCCATAAGGTTTAGTCTGTGAATGGTAAAAACTATCATCCAGATTCTTTGAAAGAATTTTTATCGGCTCGGAATCTTCCGTTAAATTAAAGTCACCCGTTAAAGTGACAGGAAGATTTTTAGGATTCATTTCTTTGATCTTTTTCAGAATAAGTTCGGAGGATTTCACTCTCGCTACATTTCCGATATGATCAAAATGAAGGCTCATCGCCAGGAATTCTTTTTTTGATTTTTTATCTTTAAAAAACGCATAGGTACAGATTCTGTTAAGCGCAGCATCCCACCCTCTGGAAGGTATTTCCGGTGTTTCCGAAAGCCAGAATGTTCCGGATTTTACGACCTGCAGTCTGTTCGTATCATAAAAAATAGCTGAAAATTCTCCTTTTTCTTTTCCGTCATCTCTTCCTACACCTACATATTCGTAATTCTTAAGGCCTGCTTTTATATCTTTCATCTGCTCGGGAAGCGCTTCCTGAACGCCAAAATAATCGGGGTGATAATAATTTAATAAATCCACAGCATCCTGTTTTCTTTCCGTCCAGGCATTTTCTTTATCTGAAGTCACCTGCAACCTGATATTGAAACTCATCACTTTAAGATCCTGCGAAAATCCCAATGCAAAAAACAACAGGGATAAGATTGAAAATCTGAAATTCATTGTCATATGTTTAAATTACAATAACAAAAATAGAACATCTTTCTGAGAGGTGGTGGAGGTTTGTGTTAATTTTAGGGAAGTGATGAATGATGAGTTATGAGTTTTGTGATAGAAAACCCAGAGTTGGGGAATTTCACATTTCACTTGTGCAGCAAAATTAACAATGCACGTCTATCTCTCTTCCTTACTCATAAAAAAAAACCTGAACTTCAAATGAAGTTCAGGCCTCTCAATAGGAATAAGCTATGTTTTAGTCTTTCGTAAATTTATATTCTCTTCCGCCCTGCTTAAAGGCAACGTCTTTTTTATCTTTACTGAAAACAAGTGTTATTTCACCTTCTTCAAAAGTAAACTGATTATTTCCTGCATAATCAATTGGAAATTCCTGCTGGTCACCAATTTTAGTATAAATCTGTCCATTTTTATCTGACAAAACCAACTTAACCGATGTTCCTTTCATAGAATAAGTTCCTGTAAAATCTTTTGCATTGATCTTTTCAACAGGTTTTGCCTGTGCTGAAGTCCATACGTTGTTTTTTGCATTCACATCAGGAATCATAGAATCCGGATCCAGCATCACCTCATCAATTTCTTTAGTTGAGTTTACTTTAAGCAACCATTCCGTGTTACGTTTCCAAACTTCAACCGGGATTTTCATGATCTGTTTTGTCCCGTCTTTGAATTTCACCTGAACCGTCGTTGGCATCGGCAGCTGACCAAGGTTTTCAACAATGATCTGAGCTCCGTTCTTAAAGTCGCCATTCACATATTTCACATCTTTTACAGACTGATCGATTTTCCATTTATTGATGAACCATCCTCTCCAGAACCAGTTCAGTTCTTCTCCTGAAACATTTTCCATCGTATGGAAGAAATCCCATGGTGTAGGATGTTTGAAAGCCCACCTGTCGATATACGTTTTAAAAGCTTTGTCAAATTTCTCAGGACCTAAAATGGTTTCTCTTAAAATCTGCAGTCCCATTCCTGGCTTGTAGTAAGCCAAAGCTCCAATGCTTCTTTCTTTCATATTATCAGGACCCACCATGATCGGCTCAAGATTATCTCCCATCATAAAACCTCCGGCTCTCGCAATATTTTTCTTGCTATAGTATTCTCCGTTGTTAAAAGCCTTTGTGGATAACTCGTTGATAAAGGTATTGAAGCCTTCATCCATCCAGGCAAACAGCCTTTCATTCGAACCTACGATCATTGGGAACCAGTTGTGCCCGAACTCATGATCTGTAACTCCCCAAAGATCTTCACCTGCAGAATCCATATGACAGAACACAATTCCCGGATATTCCATTCCACCTTCATTTCCTGCTACATTGGTAGCTGCCGGATAAGTGTATTCGTACCATTTCTGAGAATAATGTTCAATGGCTGCCTTCGTATATTCTGTAGATCTTCCCCACGCTTTTTCGCCTGCACTTTCTGCAGGATAAGCTGATATAGCTACAGATTTTTTACCACTTGGAAGGTTTATTTTTGCAGCATCCAGAATAAATGCAGGTGATGAAGCCCATGCAAAATCACGGGTCTGATCTATTTTAAATTTCCATGTTTTAGTCCCTGAAGCCTGGTTTTTCCCAATCTCAGATTCCGGACGGATCAATACTGTTTTATCACTGTTTCTTGCCTGTTCCCAACGGTTATTTTCTTCTTTGCTGTAAACCTCTTTATAGTTTAAAAGCTCTCCGGATGCTACCACATAATGGTTGGCAGGCACTGTAATATTCGCAGAAATATGCCCATATTCCAGATAAAACTCTGATGCTCCAACGTAAGGAAGCGTGTTCCAGCCCATCACGTCATCGTATACACACATTCTTGGATACCATTGGGCTATGGTAAATACTTTCCCATTTTTCGTTTTCTGAACGCCCATTCTGTCGGATCCGTATTCAGGAGAAACAAAGGTATACTCGATTTTAATTTTAGCAACACCGCCTTTAGATTTCAGTTCTTTCGGAAGATCAATCTGCATTCTGGTATCCGTAATCGTATATTTTACGTCTTTACCATCCAGTTTCACAGATTTAATTTTATAACCGCCTTCCAGTTCTTCACCGTGAGCTCCGTTTCTGCTTCCTGATGGAGGAACAACCGCATTTCCACGGGAATCTTTTGCAAATAAATTCTGATCAAGCTGCAGCCAGAGGAAACCCAGTTGGTCCGGACTGTTATTGGTATAAGTGATATCAGCCGTTCCGGTGATTTCATTTTTCGCTTCGTTAAGGCTTACATTCAGATCATAATCTGCTGAATTCTGCCAGTACGCATGTCCCGGCTGTCCGCTTGCAGAACGGGTTTCCGTCCCGGTTTGAGGATAAAAGAAAGGTTTGAATGCCTCTACATAACTGTATTTCGGTGTTTCCTGTGCTAAAGCAGATCCTGAAAAAAGGAATATGGCCGCTGCTGCCACAAGGCCTGGAAGTTTATAATTCATTGGGTATAATTTATACTATTTCTGTGATAAGTTATAAAAAAACCCGGAATCGTTACAAGTCCGGGCTATTTTTATAAAAATTTTAATGAATTGAAGTTCTAAGTGGGTTTGAGAGTCAGAGTGTTTGAGTGTTTGAGAGTTTCGAGAGATGCATATTTGAGTCTTGTCTCATGTCTAAAAACTCATATTTACCAAAAAATCATCATTCACTTACGAAGTAAAATTGACGATTAACGTTTCTCTTGGAGTCTCAATATCTTCCCTCTTCCAGTTTCAGGCTTCCTGCCTTCTTCAACTAAAAATATTTTAATTTGTTTTTTTCGCTTTGATCATTGCTTCCAATGCATCCCACATTTCTTTTGGAATATCTTCAAGCATATTGAATTCGCCGGCTCCCTGAAGCCACTCGCCACCGTCTATAGTTACTACTTCTCCATTCATGTAAGCAGAATAATCTGAAACCAGATAAGCAGCCAGATTCGCAAGCTCCTGATGTTCTCCCACTCTTCTCAAAGGAACTTTTTTCCTCATATCAAATTTTTCCTGAAGATCTCCCGGAAGCAATCTGTCCCAGGCTCCTTTCGTAGGGAAAGGTCCCGGTGCGATTGCATTGAAACGGATTCCGTATTTTGCCCACTCTACAGCCAAAGATCTGGTCATCGCCAGAACACCAGCTTTTGCACAGGCTGAAGGAACTACATAAGCAGATCCTGTCCACGCATAAGTAGTTACAATATTTAAAACAGTTCCCGGACTTTTAGAATCGATCCAGTGTTTTCCGATGGAAAGGGTACAGTTTTTTGTTCCTTTTAAAACGATATCCAAAATAGAATCAAAAGCCGAATGCGTCAGTCTCTCTGTAGGTGAGATAAAGTTTCCGGCCGCATTGTTTAACAGAATATCAATTCTTCCGAATTCTTTCAATGTCGCTTCTTTCATTGCTTCCACCTCATCCCAGTTTCTCACGTCACAGGCAACACACAGAACTTTTCCTCCGGTTTCCTCTTCCAGTTCTTTTGCAGTCCCCTGTAGTTTCTCCAGATTACGGGAAGTGATCACCACTTTTGCTCCCAGTTCCAGAAAATATTTGGTCATTGCTTTTCCCAGGCCGCTTCCGCCTCCCGTTACAATCGCAACTTTATCCTGTAATGCACCTTCGCGCAACATTGGCTGTGTATATAAATTCATATGATCTTATTTTTTCCTAAAAATACTAAATATTGAATTCATGCCCTTTAAAATAATGGGATAAATAATAATGTTATAAATAGTGATTCTCTTTTCCAGAGATAAAAACAATACCAGCGTTATAGAATTTGAGATAAAAAATAATTTCAAGCTGGAAAAAGTGAACAGGTGCAAAATGACTGAATAAAATTGTACGTGTATTTTTTAGCGCAAAGTTTTACATTAACTACGCATATTATAAGCGTTGCAAAGATGGAATCGATCTTTGATCGATTTGATTAAGCGAATGTTTATACTAAAAACAACCCTGTAACGAATTACAAGGTTGCTGGATTTATGATGATTGTCTGTTATAAAAACGGATTATGCTACCACTACTCCTTTGAATGAAAGAGTTTTAGGTGTTTTGCTTTCGCTTGTTGTAACATTCACTGTTTTCATGAATGCACCAGCCGCTGCTGCGTTGTAGCTGGCTTCTACAAATCCTTTTTTCCCAGGAAGAATAGGCGTTTTAGTGTAGTCTGCAGTTGTACATCCACAAGAAGGAGCTACATTTTCAATAACGATTGGTTTTGAAGAGGTATTTGTAAATTCGAATCTGATTGTTTTTGGTTTTCCCTGAGGGATGTTTCCTACGTCTATAGATTCTGATTTCCATTTAATGGCATCTGCAATTGTTCTTACGATAGAAGCAGTTTCACCTGGAAATACGTTCGCATAAAACGGAGAGAAAGCAAGCACTGCTAAAAGCGCTGAGATTTGTAATTTTTTCATGAGTATATATTTAATAGTTAATAAAAAATCAAAGGAATCGGTTATTATCGTTTGATATAGCAAATATAGAGCGGATCATTCATACAACTTGTTAATCACTATCAAACATTTGTTAATGAGTTGTTAATGATCAAAGATAAATAGATATTTTTGGATAATATTGCTTCAGGAAATGAAAATCAAAAAACTCAATATTATTATAACACTGGGATTCATTGCTATTATTGGGATTTTAATAGCACAGCTTCTCTGGACCCGGCAGGCTTATAATCTTGAAGATAAAAAATTTAATCAAAAGGTAAATATTGCCTTAATGGAAGTGGCGGAAAAATTATCCGGCGGAAAAACTTCTTTCACTGAAAATCCGGTACAGATTATTGCCAACGATTATTATGTAGTTAATACAAATAATGAATTTCATCCCGTTGTACTGGAACACTATCTGAAAACAGAATTCACCCGTTTCCAGGTGAACACAGATTATGTATATGCTTTATATAACTGTCACAGCGATAAAATGGTGTATGGAAAGTATATGTCGAAAAATCAGGAAAGTCCGAGTGATAAGGTAATTAATTTTCCAAAGCATAAAAATCTGATCTATTATTTTTCGATCCGTTTTCCTGATAAAACCACTTATCTGATCAGCTCACTAAGATTTTGGTATGTCCTTACTTTTGCCCTTATTATCATTCTTCTGGTTTATGTTTATTCTATCTACACCATTATCCAGCAAAAAAAATTCTCGGAGCTGCAGCGTGACTTCATCAATAATATGACCCACGAGTTTAAAACGCCTCTTTCTTCTATCCTTCTGGCTTCAGAATCGCTCAACAAGCAGAATATCGTGCAGGAAAATCCAAAACTACAAACTTACACGTCCATCATTATCAATCAAAGCTACAAGCTCAATAATCATATTGAAAAAATACTCAATATCGCTAAAAATGACACGTCCGGATTGTCATTAAAACCTCAAAAAATCATATTACTTCCGTTTATTCAGGAAATTGCTGACACCATTCAGCAGAATAATGAAAATATGACGATCGATATAGACATCGAAAACAGTTTCTCCGTCATGGCAGATGAATTTCACTTTACGAACATCATTTACAATATTTTGGACAATTCCGTAAAGTACTGTGAAAACAATCCTCAGATCGCCATTTCAGCCTATAAAGATTCAAAAGGTTTATATTTAAAGTTTAAAGACAACGGAATGGGGATTCCTGTTAAAAATATTCCTCATATTTTTGATAAATTTTACAGGGTGAATACCAGAAAGAGTGAAGAAGTCAATGGCTTTGGATTGGGATTATTTTATGTAAAAAAAATCGTCCAGCAGCACAACTGGAAAATTTCAGTTGAAAATAATGCTGATAAAGGAATTACTACGACTCTCTTTTTCCCGTCTTAAATTTAATCATGTGTACGTATGGAGAAATCTAAAATTTTATATGCAGAAGATGACGAAACGATAGCCTTCCTGATTCAGGACAGCCTGGAAAGTTATTATGATATCAACTGTTACCCGGATGGAAAATCTGCACTTGAGGCATTCAACAGCCAAAGTTTTGATATCTGCCTGCTGGATATTATGATGCCGGGACTCAACGGATTTGAAGTGGCAGAGCACATCCGCAATAAAAATTCAGACATTCCTATTATTTTCATTTCTGCAAAAACTTTAAAAGAAGACAGAATCAAAGGGCTGAAAATCGGGGCCGATGATTATCTGGTAAAACCTTTCAGCATTGAAGAACTGATCCTTAAAATCGAAGTTTTCCTGAAACGTACTAAGAAAACCAATACATCCCCGGCACAATACAGAGTCGGGAAATATGATTTTGATCCAAAAAATTACACACTCCAGAATCAGGATAACAGCATTACGCTTACCCAAAGAGAATCTGAACTCCTTTTATATTTTATCCGCCACAAGAATATTGTTGTTAAAAGACAGGACATTCTGAAAGCGATCTGGGGAGACGATGACTATTTTATGGGACGAAGTCTGGATGTATTTATTTCCCGCCTGCGAAAAGTACTGGCGGATGAGCAGACTATTTTAATTGAAAATCTGCACGGAATAGGCTTTCGTTTTTCTGAAAAAAAATAAAGTTACGCGGTACAGGTTTTTTAAGAGTTATGAGTTTTGAATTATGAGTAATGAGTTTCAGGATAAAAGCTACAGAATTTGGGATTTGAAAGTATGGGGAATCGCCTGCAAAACTTGGAAGAAATAAGTTTTTTTCACGCAAAGTTTCATCTTGTTAATGTTTAGTTTTGAGGAAGGCAAAGACTGTGACTGCGTCACTGATGAAGCTCCCGGTATGCAACATCCACTTAATCGAATCAATGAAATTGATTCCTCTCTTTGCTCTCCTTGTACTGTACGGTATTAGAATAGAACTTTGCGTGAAAAAAACTTATCTCTTGCTCAGGGTTTAAAATTGATCCAGTATATGGACGTAAAAATAGTTTATGGTTTGAACCACGAAACCCACATCCAGAAACGTTATCAGGTACTAAGATTCATAAAAAAGTCTGATGTCTGAAATCTAAAACAAATGTCTTATCCCGAACTCCGGTTAAATTTGGATACGATTGTTTCTAAATTACAACGGTAACGGATTATTCTTTGATTTTTAATTAATTTTAAACTTTGAAAATGAATCCTTAATGAAAAATCACGGAACTACTGTTTTTCTATTCCTTTTATTTTTTGGTTTACATCTTAAAGCCCAAAAATTTGAAAGATTAATACAATACGTCAATCCATTAATCGGGACCGAAAAAATGGGACATACCTATCCCGGAGCTACCGTTCCTTTCGGAGCTGTACAACTGAGCCCGGAAACGGATACGATTTCGTATGAACTCAATGGCAAATACAACGGCGAGGTTTATAAATACTGTGCAGGATACCGCTATGAAGACAAAACAATCGTAGGCTTCAGCTCTACGCACTTCAGCGGAACAGGACATTCTGACCTTGGAGATTTCCTGATTATGCCGACAGTCGGTAAACTGCAGTTGAACCCAGGAACCGCAACAAATCCTGAAAGAGGCTACAGAAGCCGGTTCTCCCACGAAAATGAAAAAGCAGAGGCCGGATATTATAAAGTCAAGCTTGATGATCACAATATTCTCGCAGAACTGACGGCTTCCACAAGATCCGGAGTTCACCGTTATACCTTTCCAAAATCTGATCAGGCCCATATTATTTTAGATCTGACCGCAGGAATCTATAATTATGAAGGTAAAAATGTATGGACCTACGTTCGTGTAGAAAACGACGGAACAGTCACAGGTTATCGTCAAACCAATGGCTGGGCAAGAACCAGAACGGTTTATTTCGCGATGAAATTCTCAAAACCTTTTAAATCTTACGGACAGAAAAATTTTGACGGACCTCAGGTGTACAGAGGATTCTGGAGAAAATTTGATCAGAATAAAAACTTCCCGGAAATTGCCGGCAAAAACCTGAAAATGTATTTTGATTTCGATACTCAGGAAAATGAAGCCGTTGAAGTGAAACTGGCCATTTCTCCGGTAAGCCAAACCAATGCTCTGGAAAATCTTGAAAAAGAAACAGGCAATCTATCTTTTGATCAGATTAAAGCAAAAGCCCAGGAAAACTGGAATAAAGAACTGAATAAAATCGTTATCAAAGGTTCCGAAACAGAAAAAACGAACTTTTATACCGCGATGTATCATACTTTCATCAGTCCTACCACGTATATGGACATCAATGGAGAATATAAAGGTTTGGATCAGAATATCCACAAAGCGGAAGGTTTCACCAATTATACAACGTTCTCTATCTGGGATACGTACCGGGCCCTTCACCCTTTCTTTAATATCATCCAGCCAAAACGAAATAATGATATGGTTAAATCGATGATGGCCCATTATGATCAGTTTTCCATGAAAATGCTTCCGATCTGGTCCCATTATGCCAATGACAACTGGTGTATGAGCGGTTATCACAGCGTAAGTGTAGCTGCTGATGCCGTGATCAAAGGAAATTACAACGGTGATCCTAAAGAAGTATTGAAAGCCTGCATCGCAACCGCCAACAAAAGAGATTATGAAGGCATCGGATATTATATCGACATGGGTTATATCCCAGCTGAGAAAAATGGAACTTCAGTTTCCAATACGTTGGAATATGCTTATGACGACTGGGCGATTGCTCAGCTGGCCAAACATTTAGGCGAAACAGAAATCTACAATCAGTTTATTAAACGTTCTGAAAACTGGAAAAATAATTTTGATCCTAAAGCCGGATTTATGCGTCCCAGATTAGCAGACGGAAGTTTCAAAAAAGATTTTGATGTTCTAAGCACCCACGGTCAGGGTTTCATCGAAGGAAATTCCCGGAACTACAGCTTTTTTGTTCCTCAAAATCCTGATGGTTTAATGCAGATGATGGGTGGAAAGAAAAAATTTGCTTCAAAACTGGATGAACTTTTCACCATGCATCTACCCGATGAATTTTTCGCCGATACAGAAGATATTACCCGAGAAGGAATTATCGGAGGTTATGTTCACGGAAACGAACCGGCTCACCACGTGGCCTACTTCTACAACTGGGCAGGACAGCCATGGAAAACCCAGGCTCAGATCCGCCGTATTTTAGAAATGCAGTACAAAGCGACACCGGACGGCCTTGGAGGAAATGACGATGCTGGACAAATGAGTGCATGGTATATTTTAAGCTCTCTTGGATTTTATCCGGTAGCTCCGGGTTCTGAAGATTACTCGATTGGAAGTCCAGCCGTAGATCATGCGGTTCTGAATCTTGAAAACGGAAAGACTTTTGAAATTGAAGCCATCAATCAGAGCCCGAAGAATGTGTATGTGGAAAAGATCCTTCTGAATGGGAAAGAGATTAAGAATTTTATCTTAAAGCATTCTGAGATTACAGCGGGTGGAAAACTTACTTTTTATATGAGTGCAAAGGCGAAGAAATAGTTTTTCTAAACACAAGCGCCACAAATAACCTACACAAATATCCCCAATCATCTGTGAAATCAGTGGTTAAAAAAATATTACGAACCACAAAGCGGCAAAAGATTTTGAACACTTAAGTTATTTTAAGTCCAATGCTTTTCGAATAAGAAGATCACATAAGTTTTAAAAAATCATAGATTTTTATATTGATAAATACCATTTATTGAGGTGGCGAAAATTCAAAGAATTTTTGACGGGGTGGTTTCAGCATCCGGAATTATAAAAACAAAAAGGGCAAATAGTTGTATTTGCCCTTTTATTATTTTTAGTTTAATCTTACTATTCTCCTACTTCAAAAAGAAGTCTCTCTCCGAATTTTTCTTCTGCAATATTCCCGTTGTCATACACCAGATGTCCATTAACAAAAGTCTGGGTTACTTTAGAATGTAAATTCATTCCTTCCAGAGGACTCCAGCCGCATTTGTACAGAAGGTTATCTTTAGCTACCGTCCAGTCTGCATTCACATCAACCAAAACAAGATCTGCCTTATACCCTTCTCTTACAAAACCTCTTTTCTCAACCCTGAAAAGGATCGCCGGATTGTGACACATCTTTTCAACAATCTTTTCCAAAGAAATTTTTCCCTGATGATAATTTTCCAGCATCACAGGTAACGAATGCTGTACCAAAGGAGCACCGGAAGGACATTTTGTATACACATTCTGTTTTTCTTCAGCAGTATGCGGCGCATGGTCGGTCGCGATTACATCGATCCTATCATCCAAAAGCGCTTCCCAAAGGGCATCTTTGTCTTTCTGGGTTTTTACAGCGGGATTCCACTTGATCAGAGAACCTTTTGTTTCATAATCTTCATTGGTAAATGTCAGGTGATGAACACATACTTCAGCGGTAATTTTTTTATCTTTTAATGGAATATCATTTCTGAAAAGATCCATTTCTTTTGCTGTTGAAAGGTGAAAAACGTGAAGCCTCGCTCCTGTTTTTTCTGCCAGCTCAATGGCTTTTGAAGATGATTTATAGCAAGCTTCTTCACTTCTGATCAGGTGATGAAATTTCACAGGAATGTCCTCTCCATATTCGTCAAGGTAGGTCTGTGTATTCGCTCTGATCGTAGCTTCATCTTCACAGTGAACAGCAATCAGCATTTTTGTGCTGCTGAAAATATTTTCCAGCGTTTCCGGATTGTCTACCAGCATATTTCCGGTAGAAGAGCCTAAGAATAATTTTATTCCCGGAACATTTCTCGGATTGGTCTTTAAAACTTCTTCAAGATTATCATTGGTTCCGCCCATCATAAAACCGTAGTTGGCATATGCTTTCTGAGAACCTATCTCGTATTTATCCGCTAATAATTCCTGAGTAACGGCATTAGGAACCGTATTCGGCTGATCGATGAAACTTGTAATTCCACCTGCGATGGCAGCTCTTGATTCTGTTTCAATATCTCCTTTATGCGTCAATCCCGGGTCTCTGAAATGCACCTGATCGTCTATGACACCAGGCAGAAGATATTTTCCGGAACCGTCAATGATCTGATCCGCCTCTTCAGCAATCGAGGAATCTATTTTAGAGATCAGGTCATTTTCTATTAAGATATCGCTTTCGAAGATCTTACCTTCATTCACGATCTTTACATTTTTGATTAGGGTCTTCATTTTTACTTTAGAAATTAGATGTTAGATATTGGAAGTCAGATGTCAGAAAATTTTTAAGCTAAAAATTATAAGTGCTTGATAAAACTGCAATCACTAATTTCTAACTTCTCATATCCAACATCTACAAAAAGCAAAATTAAGGTTTATGAATGAATTTTAAGTTCGCTCGTTAAAATCAGTTTCTAAATATTTACATTTGCATAAAATTTTCGAGTTTGTATAAGAAGTTATTCGGTCAGACCGCCGTATATGGGCTTAGTTCAGTATTAGTCCGTATTTTCCCGTTCATCATTGCACCTATTGTGACAAAGGCTTTCGGGCCCGCGGCTTCATCGCCCTTTGTAGACTGGTACTCCATCGCAGGAGTAATTACGGTTCTCCTTACCCACGGTATGGAAACCTCTTTTTTCAGGTTTGCACAGGAAGAAAGCATTGATAAGAAAACATTGATTTCAACATGTTCGGTAAGTATTATCAGCATTGCCCTGATCTATCTTGGCTTAGGCTATGTCTTCAGAAACGAACTCGCCATAGCTTTTGAAACTCCGGACCAGGTCAACTATCTTGTCATCTTTTTATTCATCCTTTCTCTGGATGCGTTTTCTACCATTCCTTCCGCTATATTAAGGCTGCAGGGGAAAGCTTTCAAATATATGTTTTCCAAGGTGGCAGGATCTGTCGTTTACTTTCTATTAGTCATATTCTTTATCAGGTGGCTTCCAAAACATCCGGAAGGAATTTTTGGTTTAAAATATGATCCTCAATTGGGAGTTGGCTATGTATTCATCGCCAACTTAGTACAGAGTATCATCACATTACTAATTGTAGGAAAAGAATTTTTCAGCTTCAGTATTTCCAAATTTGATTTTAAATTATGGAAAAGAATCATGAATTATTCATGGCCGGTAATGATTGCAGGACTGGCAGGAATCGTTAACCAGACGCTTGACAGACAGTTTTTGAAATATCTACTTCCTCCGGACGAAGCACGCCATCAGATCGGAGTTTACGGAGCGGTTTATAAAATCGCGACTTTTATTACGGTTTTCAGACAGGCGTATCAGCTGGGCATAGAACCGTATTTCTTTTCAAGTTTTAAAAATAAAGATTCACATAAAACGTACGCTGTGCTAATGGATGTATTTGTCATCTGCAGCTGCATTATTTATATGGGACTGATGGTAAATCTTCAGTGGATTTCAGAAAAATACCTGAGTAACCCATTATATTATGAAGGGATTGAAATCATTCCGTTTGTAATGCTGGGTGCTCTGTTCCTTGGAATCTATCTTAATCTTTCCATCTGGTATAAATTATCTGATCAAACCAGAGTCGGTTTATATATTTCAGTGATTGGTGCATGTATTACCGTTTTCATCAACTTCTTCTTTATTCCGGAATATGGATACTGGGCTAGTGCCATGGCCGCGTTGATCACCTTTATGTCTATGATGGTCATTTCATACGTCTGGGGACAGAAACAGTACCCGATTCATTACAATACCGGAAAAATTGCACTCTATCTGGTCTTTACCATTACGTGTTCTCTGGTATCCTTCTATTTTTTCAGAACCAATTACTTTGTAGGAAATTTATTTTTACTTCTTTTCATTGGCCTCGTAGCCTATAAAGAGAAGGCTATCGTATCCAAAATACTAAAAAAGTCTTAGGGTATGGCCTCTAATTTGATACTATTGAGTTCTTTAAAAAAAATTAAACAGCAGTTTGCAAAGATGATAAATATTACGATCAGCAATGATTTAAATTATTACCTTTAGCCGTACCAAAATAAAAACTAACAAATAAAAACATTGTCATATAGTCTATGAAAATAATTGTTCCTATGGCTGGACGCGGTTCCAGATTACGTCCACATACTCTGACCGTTCCTAAACCTCTTATTCCTATTGCAGGAAAACCTATCGTGCAGAGACTGGTAGAAGATATTGCTAAAGTAGCAGGTGAAAAAATTGAAGAAGTAGCATTTATCATTGGAGATTTCGGACCGGAGATTGAAAAATCTTTACTTCTGATAGCCGAAAAACTGGGAGCAAAAGGCAGCATCTATTACCAGAACGATCCTCTGGGTACCGCACACGCTATCAAATGTGCTGAAGACTCTATGCAGGGAGATGTGGTGATTGCTTTTGCAGATACGCTTTTCCGTGCAGATTTCCAGCTGGATAAAAATTCGGATGGAGTAATTTGGGTGAAAAGTGTGGAAGATCCGTCTGCTTTCGGAGTGGTAAAATTAGACAACTATGGTTTCATTACAGACTTCGTGGAAAAACCGCAGACCTTTGTATCAGACCTTGCCATCATCGGGATTTATTATTTCAACAGTGCTGAAAAACTGATGAATGAAATCAATTATATTATGGACAATAATATAAAAAACGGTGGCGAATATCAGCTGACAACTGCTCTTGAGAACCTTAGAGCAAAAGGAGCAAAATTCACTTTAGGAAAAGTAAACGACTGGATGGACTGCGGAAACAAAAATGCTACCGTAGAAACCAACAGCAAAATCCTTGCGTACGAAATAGAAGAAATGAATAATTATCCTGCATCAGCAGTTATCGAAAATTCATTGATTATCCAGCCGTGTTTTATTGGTGAAAACGTAAAGATCTCCAATTCAAAGGTAGGTCCGGGCGTTTCATTAGGAAACAATACGATCATCGTGAATTCAAATATCGAAAACTCTCTGATTCAGGAGAACACAAGGATCAATCACGGAAACCTTTCCAACTCTATGATTGGAAATTCTGCACAATACTTTGGAGTGGCCAGAGAAATCTCATTAGGTGACTATTCGGTTTTAGATTTTTTATCTAAATAAGATCAGAAATAATTAATATAAAACAAGATACATCCAGACCACACAACATTTTTTGTGTGGTTTGGCGTTAATATTGCAGCGTTTTTTCTTTAATTGAAAGATAAATACATGAAAAACTGGATCCCGATACTTTTACTATTCCTTACCCTTTCATCCTGTAAAACAAGAAATGCAGCCAAAAACAACGGCAAAGCACAGGATAGCACTGTTGTAGTCACAGATGACAACCGTAATCCTAAAGATGCCAATGAGGCGGTAAGAGATAAGTTTTCATTTTATGAGCACGTGGTGGTTCCTCTGAAATTTGATCAGGTTAAGATCAACAGTAAAGTAAATGTGGAAACCGGAAGTTTTATTCCAACCCTGGATGCGGTGATCTATATTGAAAACGACAAAAAGGTATGGATGAATCTTCAGGCGCTATTTTTTAATGTAGCCAAAGGGATCGCCACACCGGAAGGAATTAAAGGCCAGGATAAAACCAGCAAAACCTACATCGATTCTGATTTTGATTATCTGAATAAACTGCTTAATGTCAATTTCATCGATTACAAATCGCTGGAAAAAATACTGATGGGCAGAACTTTTGTCAAGATCAGCGATTCTCAGTTTACCCTGACCCAAAACGCACAGGGCTTTAAAATGGTTTCCAATGCCAACCAGAAAATAACGACGGATGAGAAAACCAGAGAGTATAAAATTGTGCTTAACTATGATACGAATTATGATCTGCTAAGCGTGAATTTAAAGGATGTTTTATCTACAGACGAACTGGAAATCTCTTACAGTAACTGGAATGAATACGATGGAATCCGCCTTCCAAAAAATGTTAAAATAATTATAAAAGGCTCAAAATCTAGTCAGATTTTACTGGAAAACACGAAATTTGACTTTTCGAGGATGGAAACACCTTATTCTGTACCATCCAGTTATAAGAAAATTGAGATTAAATGATTAAAAAATTTAGCTTTTTAATAGGTATTCTACTGTTCGGCCTGCATCAGGGACAGCAGAACAAGGAACAGCTTCAGAAACAGAATGCCGATCTTAAAAAACAAATTGTACAGATAAATACAGATCTGGCTAAAACCAGAACCGAATCTAAACTTTCAGTGGCCTATCTTACCAACGTTAATAAAAAACTGACGTTGAGAGAAAAAGTATACACCAATACCCAGAAAGAAAAAAGATTCATTGAAGACGAGATCTATCTGCGTCAGTTGGAAATCAACCGTCAGAACAAAGAACTGGTGGTTTTAAGAAAGAATTATGCTGACGTTTTAGTCAATGCTTACAAAAACAAAGGGGTACAGAACAAAGTAACCTTTATCCTTTCGTCCAAAAATCTGGGTGAAGCCATAAGAAGGGTTCAATACCTGAAACAGTACGCTGACTATCAGGACAAAAAAGCGGCAGAGATCAGCAACGCTGCAGCTCAGATCAAAAAATCAATCGCACAGAAACAGAGTTCCGCAAGGGAAAAAGATAATCTTCTGGTGAACCAGCAGAAAGATCTGGCTACCATCAATGCTGAAAGAGCACAGAAGGAACAACTATTGTCAGATTTCAAGAAAAATGAAGCCAAACTTACGGTAGAACTTAAACAGAAACAGGTTCAGTCTAAAGCTTTGGAAGGGCAAATCAGAGCCATCATCGCTGAAGAAATCAGAATAGCAAAAGCTGAAGAAGAAGCCAGAAGAAAAGCCGAAGCAGAAAAAATCCGTATGGCTAAGATCATCGCGGAAAGAGAAAAAGCAAGAATTGAAGCTGAAGCTAAAGCCAGAGCCGAAGCCCTGGAAAGAGAAAGAAAGCTGGCAGAAATTGAAGCTAAAAAAGCCGCTGATCTTGCCGCAAAAAGAGCTGAAGAAGAGAGAAAACGTAATGAAGAGGCTACAAGAGCAGAAGCCAGTGCAAAAGACGAAGCCAGAAGAGTGGCCGCTAAAAAAGCAACTGATGAAGCCAATGCCAGAGCAAAAGAAGCTACTGATAAACTTGTTGCCGCAAGAGCTGCAGAAGCTGCACTGAACAAGAAAAAAGAAGAAGAGAAAAAAGCCGCTGAAACGAAAGCGATGACCAGCTACGGTGTGACGACCTCTACCGGCAGCAGTTTTGCGGACAGCAGAGGAAAATTAGGATATCCTGCGGACAGAGCCGGACAGGTAACCCACCGATTTGGAAGACAACCACACCCGGTTTTTAAAAATATTGTTGAAGATAATACAGGAATCAAAATAGCCGTCCCTTCAGGAACACGCGCAAAATCTGTATATCCCGGAACAGTCTCTTCTGTATTGGCCAACAGCGACGGAACCAAAACCGTTATGGTAAAACATGGAAGCTATTTTACAATTTATTCTAACCTAGGAAACGTAAGTGTATCCAAAGGACAGCAGGTTTCTTCCGGAACTCCGGTAGGTACTGTTGCTCAGGATTTCGATGGTTCTTATACCCTTGATTTCCAAGTATGGAACGGAAATACACCAGTTGATCCATTAGGTTGGATTTCGTATTAAAAAAAGCTTTAACTTTGTAAAAATCTTAAGAGATGAATACACTTACAATATTAGCCTTATCTTGGCAGCACATCCTTATCGTAGCGATACTTTTGGTATTGCTTTTTGGAGGAAAGAAAATTCCGGAATTAATGAGAGGAGTTGGTTCAGGAATCAAAGAATTTAAAGATGCAGTGAAGGAAGAAGACAAACCGGGTTCTGACAAAACCTCTTCTACCAACAACAATAATAACACTCCCAGCAACTAAAATTCCTCAGAATTAATGAATTTTACCGAGACTGCATGGAAAGTCTTCAATCAATCTATTGAAGACTATCACGTGTCCGATGACGTTAACACTCTAATTAATAACCCGTTCGAAAAAGATAGTTTGGAACGGATTTTGTATGCAAAGAACTGGATTGATACCGTTCAATGGCATTTAGAAGATATTATTAGAGATGAAAATATTGATCCCGCTGAAGCTCTTCAACTGAAGAGAACGATAGATGCATCTAACCAGAAAAGAACAGATCTGGTAGAATTTATCGACAGCTGGTTCCTTACTAAGTTTGAAAATATAACTCCTAGACCTGATGCAAAAATCAATACTGAAACGCCCGCTTGGGCTGTAGACAGACTATCAATTCTTGCATTAAAGGTTTATCACATGTCGTTAGAGGCCAATAGAGAATCCGCTTCTGAAGAGCACCGTGCCAACTGCCAGGCTAAACTGGATGTACTGCTTACTCAGAAAGAAGACCTATCAACTTCTATAGATCAGTTGCTTACTGATATTGAATCCGGTAATATTAAGATGAAGGTATACAAACAAATGAAAATGTATAACGATGACAGTCTTAATCCGATCCTTTATCAAAAGGGGCAACAGAAATGAGAAAACTGATTTTTTTTGGAGTACTACTAATTATAACTTCCTGCGCAACGGAGAAGCTTAACCTTTCCCCGTTGTCTAATAATTTTTACAGCGAAACTAAAGGTTCTGATTCCGACAGAGGGGCAAAGAAAGGTTTTGATATCAATATCAAAGAAAATGTAAATGCTTCTGAAATTTCAAATCTGATTTCTACTTTTCCAAAGTTTAAGAATAACGGTTTAAATGATGAAGTCACCAGCTTGAAATACAGCCTGCAGAATTATTTATATGCCATAGATGCCAACAACTCTAACGGAAAAAACAGGGCAGTTAAAAGCTTCGAAAAATCATACAAGAAAATTCAAAAACTCAGACAGCAGCTTGATAAAGATGATGATGAAGTTCTCAACAGATACCTGGTACGTCTAAAAACCAATATTTCTGTCATAGAAGATTCTTTAAAAGGAAATTAAAAACGAACCACTATTAATGATTAAAATTCAGGCAGAAGCTAATGTTCCTACAGAACACGGCTCTTTCCGAATGATCGCTTTCTCCGAAAACGAAAACGACTGGATGCCACACATGGCCATCGTTGCAGAAAATACAGATTTTTCAAAACCGGTGAACGTACGTTTCCACTCAGAATGCATTACCGGAGAAGTTTTCCATTCAAAAAAATGTGAATGCGGGCAGCAACTGGATGCCGCAATGAAATATACCCACGAGCACGGAGGCATTATTGTTTACCTTCGTCAGGAAGGAAGAAATATAGGGATTATCAATAAGCTGAAAGCTTATTCACTTCAGGAAAAAGGGCTTGACACAGTACAGGCGAACCTTCAACTGGGACTCCCTGCTGATGACAGAAAATTCGGTGTTGCTATCGATATTCTGAACCTGCTGGATGTAAAAGACATTAATCTTTTAACCAATAATCCGGAAAAGGTAAAATATGTAGTAGACAGTAATATTCATCTCAATTCAAGGATTCCTTTACAGATTCCCGCCAATGAGATGAGCAAGGGCTATCTGCAGACAAAAAAAGATTTCTTCGGCCATTTATTAGATGATAATGACAATTAGATAAAACATAAAAGCTCCGGAAGAAATTCTGGAGCTTTTTATTTTGATTATCCACATCCGATTATAAAGGAGTAGGTAAAAATTTCAGAGACCAGTTTCCCCTAAAATGATACTGTTTCCACGTCCCGGATTTGGTTTTTAAACTTCCGGTGAGAACAAAACCTTTTGGAGAAACAGAAGAATTTATAACACCACTTTCATTGGGCTGAAGGCTTGCGGAATACACTTCCTCTACATTATTATTTACAGTTCTTGTTACCTCAATGCTTCCACTTTTTGAAACATTCAGGATCAAAGTTCCATTCAATTCACCTGAATAGGTTCCCACCCATTTTCCCATATAGGGAGAAACATAGTTTTCATCTGCATTATTATCGTCAGTCTCTCTGCATGAAGACAACATCAATAAAGGAATAATAAGTAAAAATTTAAAATAACAGTTCTTTATCATAGTTTTACTATTCATAGTTTGAAGGTAAAATTAATCTTTTTTATTTCTACACAAAGAAAACTGTAAAGAATGAAATAAAAAAAAGCTCCGGAATTACTCCCGAAGCTCTTAATAATTATAAAAAACTGAAAAGATATTTCTTAATTAGTTTACCTTGGTATTCTTTACCTTAGTTTCATCAAGGTTGTAGTACTTCACCACAGCGTTATAATCACTGTAATCTACACTACTTGCATTTTTGCTTGCTTGTGCAGGAACAAGTACTAATCTGAATCTCTGATTATTTAAATAAGCTGTAGTCTCAGCTGGTGTCATTTGTGTTCCAAGATCAAAATTCTGATCGTCGATTCTGATTTGTACATTCTGAGAATCAAAAACGAAATTATAATCAAATACTCTGTTTGTAGGTAAAGTCCCTGAATTTGGTAAATAAACAGATTTTGGAATCTGCTGCCATGCATTACCTGCCGCTCTATACACTAAAACCACATCTGTCTGGTTAATATCAATTCCCTGTGTAAACGCATATCCGTTTCCATTAGTGAATGATCCTGTGATATCTCTCATTCTTGAATAGGTATCGCTATCTGAATCATCTTTGTTATCACAGCTGAATATAAATAATGATACAAATGTCAGGAATAGAAAAGGAAGAATTTTTTTCATTTTTAGAAAAGTTTAGTTATTATTTATAAAGCGTATTCAAATCATATACCAAAAGTTGCAAAAACTTTGTTTTCATCATTTTTTTAATTGTATTTTTGTTCTTATTCAAAAGATCATGAAGAAATTGCTATATACTTCCCTCTTTATTTTTTCTTTAATAAGCTTTACAGCCAAAGCTCAATACCAGCCTAAAAACATTTCTAAAGAAGACCTAAAAAAGGCCAATCACTGGGTGGATAAAACCTACAGATCGCTTTCACAGGACGAGAAACTGGGTCAGCTGTTTATTGTAGCACTCTATACCAATAAAGGTGAAGACTATATCAACCAGATCAGAAACATCGTGGTTAATGATAAAATCGGAGGACTGATCTTAATGCAGGATGACGCAGCCAGAGAAATTAATCTGGTAAATGAATTCCAACAAAAATCAAAAGTTCCGATGATGATCGGGATGGATGCAGAATGGGGAATTTTTCAGAGAATTGCTACTGCACACAAATTTCCATGGGCGATGACGCTTGGTGCTATACAGGATAAAAGCCTTATTTATCAGATGTCCGCCAAAATAGCGGAAGACTGCCATAGAATGGGAATCAACTGGGATTTTGCACCGGTAGTGGATGTGAATACCAATCCTAACAACCCTATTATCGGGAACAGAAGTTTCGGTTCAGAAGTGGATAATGTGATCAGCTCAGCTTTATCTTATTCGAACGGACTTCAGGACAATACAATCCTTGCTGCGATCAAGCATTTTCCGGGACACGGAGATACGAGTACAGACTCTCACCTTGATTTGCCGGTAGTTTCACATAGTTTAGAAAGATTAAACAGCGTGGAACTGGCTCCTTTTAAAGCTTTGATGGATAAAGGAATCGGTGGCGTAATGGTAGCTCACTTATATGTTCCAAGTCTTGAATCCGGAAAAGGAATTCCTGCTTCGGTTTCTAAAAACATCATTACGGGAATATTAAAAGATCAGTTAGGATATAAAGGTTTAATTATCACCGATGCCCTAAATATGGGCGCTGTAGCCAATAAATATAAGCCGGGCGAACTGGATGCACTTGCGTTTAAAGCAGGAAATGACATTATGCTTTTCTCACAGGGTGTTTCGGAAGGAAAAAAATTAATTCAGAAAGGAATTGAAAAAGGTGAAATTTCTCAGTCAAGAGTTGAGGAAAGTGTCAAGAAAATTTTACTGACAAAATATTTCCTGGGTCTTACACTATACACTCCTAAAAATCCAGAAAACATCAATAACGACCTGAATAATGATTCTCACAAAACGCTGGTACAAAATCTTTATGCCAATGCTTTGACTTTGTTAAAAGATGACCAGAAACTTCTTCCGATCACCGGAAAACAAACTTATTATGTTCCTTTGGAAGAAGCGCCTTATCAGACTTTCGCGAATCAATTAGGAACTAATGTGATCACTAAAAAAGCCAACGAAATCAATACCATCCCTGCAGGTTCTACCGTAATCGTAGGGTTTCACAAGGATAATTCTACAGCATACAAACCTTATAAAATTTCAGCAGAATCAAAGAAAGTTCTGGCTGATCTTACCAAAAACCAGAATGTTATTTTAAATGTATTCGGAAGCGCGTACGCTTTAAAAGATATTGATATTTCAAAAGTATCTACCGTCCTTGTCTCTTATGAAAACAACGACGACTCTATGACCGCTGCAGCCGCTGCGCTGAACGGAAAAACAAAAATATGGGGCAAACTGCCTGTACTGGTGAATGACCAGCTGAAAGCAGGATTGGGAATCGAAAAGGCTCCTTCTGCTTCGAATGTGAACACCACAGTTTTTACAACATCAAAACAACAATAATCTAATGAAAATAGGCATACTTTGCTATCCGACCTACGGAGGAAGCGGAATCGTAGCTACAGAACTGGGAATGTCTCTTGCCAACAAAGGCTATGAGGTTCACTTTATAAGTTCTGCGCTCCCTGCAAGACTGGACATTACCAACCCGAACATTTTCTTTCACCGAGTGAATGTACAGACGTATCCGCTTTTCCAGTATCAGCCATATGATATTGCGTTAAGTTCTATGATTTACCGTGTCGTAAATCTATATAAACTGGATCTCCTACATGCCCATTATGCCATTCCATATGCATATGCTGCATTTACGGCTAAACAGATGCTGAAGGAAGATAAGAATGACGTTCCATTGGTAACAACACTTCACGGAACAGATATTACCTTAGTTGGACAGCATCCAAGTTATAAACATGCAGTAGAATTTTCAATCAACCAGTCAGATGCCATCACGTCGGTTTCTGAAAGTCTGAAAAAAGATACCCTCCAATTTTTCAATATCAAGAAGCAGATACAGGTGATTACCAATTTTATTGACAATTCTGAATTTGACGACTTAACAGAATGCCAGAGAACACAGTTTGCCAATCCGGATGAGAAAATCCTGATCCATGTCTCTAACCTTCGTCCCGTAAAACGTGTAGATGAAGTGCTGCAGATTTTCAAGAGCGTTGAGAAAAAAGTGAAGTCAAAATTGATCATCATCGGTGAAGGGCCGGACATGGAAAAAGTAAACCAGTTTCTGGAAGAAAATCCTGAGCTTATTTCTAAGATCCGTCTGTTAGGAAAAGTAAATGATTTGTATAAGATCTTACAGCTTTCAGATGTATTTTTACTTCCTTCTGAACAGGAAAGTTTCGGTCTGGCAGCACTTGAGGCGATGGCAGCTTACACTCCAGTGATCAGCTCCAATGCGGGAGGAATTCCTGAAGTGAATATCCAGGGAGAAACAGGATTCTTAGCCGAGATCGGAAATGTAGAAGCGATGAGCAACTATACGATCAAACTTTTAAGCAATGAAGAGCTTTTAACTACGATGAAGCAGAATGCAAAAGATCAGGCTATCAAATTTGATCTGAAAAACATTCTTCCAATCTATGAAGAAATGTACAGAACCACTATAGAAAATTTCAAGAAGGAGCTGACAAAAGCTTAA
Source organism: Chryseobacterium sp. JM1 (assembly GCF_000737715.1). Lineage (GTDB taxonomy): Bacteria > Bacteroidota > Bacteroidia > Flavobacteriales > Weeksellaceae > Chryseobacterium. Next base: position 116,518 of record NZ_JPRN01000004.1, read on the forward strand.
TTTTACCAAACAGATAAAATATAATCTCTATTCCCGCAGGCCAGATATGGAACTGACAGACAATACGAAAGGATTTGAAGATGAGTTTTCTATCATCCGCCTCGACGGGAATATGGGTTATAATCACCAACCGCAACGAACTGCCGTTAACCGGATCTACATTTATCAGAATGGTACAGGATCTGTAACCATCGACAAAACCTCTCTTCATCTGGAAAAATATCAGGTTCTCCTTATCGCTAAGGGACAGATCTTTTTATTCTCCGAAGATTCTTCACTGGCTGGCTATGAAATTACTTTTACGGATGCATTCTGGGAGAAAGCCCCTGAAAGTGCGAGCAATTGTAAATCCGTCCTGTTCAATCTGAATGCAGACAATCAGGGACTGGCAGCGGAAAAGGATGATCTCGAAGAACTTTTCTCAGTAACAGCCATGCTGAACAGGGAATCACAGAGCAAAAACTACATCAATAAAACGGATGCTCTGGCGGCCTATCTAAAGATCATCATGATCAAAACCGCCAATATCAATTTTTCTCTGCAGGAGCGCTATAACAGTTCCGACAGAAAAATCTACACTCATTTCCTGGAACTCGTTTCTCAAAATTATCAGAAAACCCGCGAAGTTTCAGCATACGCGGGATTCCTGAATATAACAAATAAACAACTTTCCGGTATCTGCCATAAACAGGGTGGAAATCCTCCAAAGAAAATAATTGCAGGCATGATCATCAATGAAGCCAAAAGAATGCTCTATTTCTCTGCATCACCTGTAAAAGAGATCGCTTCTGTTCTTAATTTTTCCTCAACGGAGCAGTTTAGTCACTTTTTCAAAAAACAGACTTCTTTTTCACCTCAGGTTTATCGGAATTTAGGTCAATTTTGACATATGAAGGAAAAAAACTGATATTATCTACGCGCTTTGATTGATTTAATTTTGTAAAAAAAGTTATGACAGCAAAGTTAAAATCAGCCGTAGGTATCATAATCCCCGACAGCACCATTGCAGAACAGGCAAGAGAACTTCTTTTGGAGCACGGCAATGAATTTTTATACAATCACTCGATGAGGGTGTTTCTTTTTTCATCTTTAAATGCTAAACGGAAAGAAATTTCTTACGATTCCGAATTACTCTATGTTTCGTCCCTATTCCATGACCTTGGTTTGACCGCACATTACAGCAGTCCTGATCTCAGATTTGAAGTAGACGGAGCCAATGCAGCCAGAGATTTTCTTAAAGGACACGGACTTCCCGAAAAAAGCCTTCAGCTTGTATGGGATACCATTGCCCTGCATACTACGATAGGAATTGCGGAACATAAAGAGGCGGAAGTTGCCCTGATGTATTCTGGTGTAGGATTGGATGTGATGGGTGAAGGATATGAACATCTGTCTGAAGCAAACCGTGAGGAGATCATCGGATTTTTCCCGAGGACAGACTTTAAGAAAAAGATTATTCCTGCGTTTTTCTCAGGATTTGAGCATAAAACCGAAACAACATTCGGAAATATTAAAGCTGATGTATGCGCTTTTATGATTCCGAACTTTCAAAGAAAAAATTTCTGTGACTGTATTCTGCATTCACCGTGGTCGGAGTAGATTGGGGTTTGGAGAAGTTATGTGATATGGGTGCCGGAGTTGGAAAATTTTAAAAATTCACCATTCACTTGCGAAGCAAAATTGACCATTCACATTTCTAATCTCAGCTTTATATCTGCTACCTAAATTAATACATTAAATTTAGACACGATACCTTCCGTCATTGCATGGGAGGTATTTTATTTTTTTAGTTAAAACAAGAAGAAAATAGAATGAACAAAACATAAATCTTTGTTTCAAAAACTGGATTTCTATAGATAAAAATTTGTGTAGAACAGAACCGGAAAACTTAATCACAGGGTTAATGAAAGTACTGAATTTCTATTATATTTATCATCACACCTATGACGGAAAAACTGCTTCAATATCTTTGGAACTATAAGGTTTTCAAAAATTATGACTTCAAGGACCTTGAAGGGAATCCCGTTGAAATCATCCAGTTTGGGAGATGGAATACCGATGCGGGGCCAGACTTTCTCAATGCAAAAATTAAAACAAAAGGACTCGTCATTGCCGGACATATAGAACTTCACATCCGTACCTCTGACTGGATTTTCCACAACCATTCCCAGGATCCCAATTACCAGAATATCATTCTTCATGTAGTCTATCAAAATGACACAGACATCGATGACCTCATCCGGAAAAATGTTCCGACGTTGGAGCTTAAAGATCATATCGACTCAAATATGCTGTGGAAATATGAAAAATTGATCAACGGAACCCAATTCATTCCTTGTGAAAATATTTTTGAGCCTAATAAAATCCCCATTCATTTTCACGAAGCTAATGTTCTTAAAAAATTAGATGAAAAGTCTCAGGAGTTGGAGAAAAGCCTAGACCAGTACAAAAATAATTTTGAAGCCGTTCTTTTTCACAGCCTCGCCTACTCTTTCGGATTAAAAGTGAATGCTCATATTTTCAGACAAATTGCAGAATCAATAGACTTCAGTGTTATCAATAAGATCCGGCAAAATGTATTACAGCTGGAAGCCCTTTTATTCGGTATTTCTGGATGGCTGGATCATCCAAAAGACGGACAAATGATGATCTGGAAAAGAGAATTTAAATTCATCCGAAAAAAATTCAACATTCCCAATCTGACCCTTCATCCTAAGTTTCTGAGATTGCGCCCACCCAACTTTCCTACGATCCGTCTTTCCCAACTGGCAGATCTTTATTCCAGACACCAGAATTTATTTTCAAAAATTATTAAGGCGAATAATACTGATGAGCTGTACGAAGTTTTTGAGCCTGTAAAAGCTTCGGAATACTGGGATTTTCATTTTAACTTTGGAACTATTTCAAAGTTTCAGCCTAAAACCTTAAGCTCAGATTTCATTGAATTAATTATCCTCAATACGGTACTTCCCTTAAAATATACCTATCATAAATATCATCATGAAGAAATTACAGAGGAAATCCTCGATTTGTACAGAAACAGTACCGCCGAAAAAAATTCTGTAACCGCCGCATGGAAAAAACTTGGACTGAAGATTAATAATGCTTTGGAAAGCCAGAGCCTGATTTATCATTATAACAATTTATGCACAGAAAAAAAATGCCTGAACTGCAGTATAGGGTTTAATCTGTTGAAACAGTCTTTGGACAGCTGATATTTTTTGCAATCGACCGATTATACAGCATAGTCTGGTTTTATATTTAAATCAATAAAAATACTTTCTACATCGAATAATTCTCCGTTCATCATCTCGTTCTTAAACCCCATGGATTTATTTGAATATTTATAGAAAAAAAACTGATCTGCTTTTCGAAATTCATTCTTAAAATAAAATCCTATGAAAAACATAAGCGTATTATTTTGTGTTTTACTTACATTTTTTTGTCGTGCACAGAGCTATACACAACAAAAAAATGAAATTCAAGATCTTGTAAAGGAGGTCAGACAACATATCATTAAAAAAGATACCGCAGCTTTTAAGGCTCTATTTACAAAAGGCTCCTTTAACTGGACTGCTGTGATCAGAGATAAGACCCAGCAGAAAAGGCTGAAAAATAAAACGTCAAATCCTTCCAATCTATTCACAAAAAGTTTTCAGGATTTCCATCTGTTCCTTATGGATAAAGGTAACCAGGATGAATTGTTTAATAATGTACATATTGAAAACGATGATGTTATCGGTTCAGTTACCTGTGATTATTCTTTCCTTTTGGATAACAAAGTAACCAATTACGGAAAGGAATTCTGGCAGCTGGCAAAAGTCAATGGCCAGTGGAAAATTATCAGTGTGATCTATAGCATAGAGCTTGATTAATTTTTGATAAAAACCAAAGTCCTGATCAAGATCAATTTATTTATCACGAATCGGATAGGTAGAAAAAAATTGCTTAAATTGCGGTATTGGATTTAAACTTTTAAAAGAATCTTCAAATGTTTGATAATATCCGCCACAAAATGGAAAGAGAATGGTTCGGCGTTCTTACGAGAACCGGAGCTAAACTGGGGATCCCTGTATCTAAATTGAGGATCTTTTTCATCTATTCTACTTTTGCCACTGCCGGCTTTTTCTTTCTGATCTATCTGGGACTGGCATTCACGCTTTGGATCAAAGATATTTTTATTACCAGAAGGCCGAGCGTTTTTGATTTATAATTATGGAATTTTTACCGATTACTTCTGCAGAAGACTATAGAGTTCAGGACATCTATAAGTCGTATTCCAGCACATTCCCCGCAGATGAGCAAAGGGACTGGAACCAATTTACCGCATTATTTTCAAATCCTCATGTGAAGGTCATATCTGTACTTCATGAATCTCAGGCTATAGGTTATCTTATTATCTGGGAACTGAGTTCTTATGTTTTCGTGGAACATTTTGAAGTTTTTGAAGCCTTCAGAAGCCAGAAACTGGGGTCACATATTACAGCATACCTGTTTAAAAATTACCCGAGAATTATTCTGGAAATAGAGCCTGATCATTTGGGAGAAGATGCGAAAAGGCGCTATTCTTTTTATCAGAAAAACGGATTTACCCTGATCGACGAAATGTATGTACAGCCGAGTTATGGCGAAGGAAAAAAGCCGCTGGATCTTTGGCTACTGGCCAATTATACGCCTGAACATCTAAAGAGTGTAAAAGACGAAATTTATGATGTTGTGTATCATTAAAATATAAAAACCGCCGGATATGTTCCGGCGGTTTGCTTTTTATAGCATCTTGTAAAGTCTTTTTTCTTTTTCTTTAACCACTGATTTCACGGATTTTCACAGATGATTGTGTATATTATTCCGTATAAAATCTTTTATTTTTAAAAAAACTTATGTGAACTTCTTGTTCGCAAAGCATTAAACTTCAGAATGACTTAAGTGTCCAAAAAACTTTTGTGCCCTTTTGTGGTTGATAGTTTTTCGCAGATGATGATCTTAATTGACTTCGTACTCCAGCTTTATCGTGATATTTGCTTCTTTTTCTTTCGAGGAAGTATTGAATGTTCCGCCGTAGGAATAATCTTCATTAGAATTGGGTTCTGTAATCTGAATCACTCCCATGGTTGCTTTTTTAAGATTTCCCAAGCTGCTGCCTGAATTTTCTGCAATTTTCTCTGCTCTTTCTTTAGCATCTTTCGTTGCACTGGCAATCATTTCCTGCTTTACCGTAGCTAATTTGGTGTAAAAATAGGATGGTGAAGATGAAGTGAATTCAATCCCACGGTTTATGATTTCCGTAATATTTCTTGAAAGGTTTTCAATCTTTACCACCTCTTTGCTTTCAATGGAAACTTTTTGGGTAAGGTTGTATCCGGAAAATTCACCCTGTACGTAATTTCCATTAGAGTCGTTATAACTTCTGAACTGCTTCTGGATATCTACGGAAGAAAATACAATTTCACCCTGCTTAATCCCTTTTGAAACAAGATAATCATTGATCACCTTTCTGTCTATAGCCAGTTCATCATAAGCTGCTTTTAAATCGGAATTATTTTTAGAAAAACTTCCGGACCATGTGATCAGATCGGACGTAAACTGTTTGGTTCCCAATCCGGTCACGGAAATGGTGTTTTCAGATTTATTTCTGTTTTTAATAGCATTCCCTAAAAAGCCTAGCCCAAGGACAAATCCCAGTGCTCCGACTGCTACCGCAATAATATTTTTATTCATAAAACTTGTGATTTGATTGATTCTGTGTAGCTGTACATCAATTTCTATTCCGCTTTTTAAGAATTTTTTAACATTATTCCTGGTATTTCCGCCCCAGTTTCAAAACTTGAAGGTTAGGCAAAAAGTGGATCAGTCTCAAACTTAGGAGCAGATAAGTTTTTTTTAACATTAAGACATTAAGCTCTTAAAAGATGGGTGCTTAAAGAACTTAAAAAATTAATTTATTGATTTCTTCATTTTTCTTCATTGATAACAATACGCTTGCTGCTTAAATCCTTAATGTTTAAATTAAGAAATAAACTAAAGTTTATTAAGGTTAAAAAAATTTAAGATCAATTTTAAAAAGGATTTTATAGGTTTGATAATATTTATTTTACTCGCCAAGCTTTGAAATTGATCCGTTTTTCCTTTGCTTTAATCTTTCCAGATAAACCGGCATGGTTTCTTCCATTCTCAACAGCGTCCCGGCAAGATTTTTTGCTTTCACATAAGTTCTTACCTGAGGTTTAACCTCAAAGGAATATTGGATAAATTCTGAAATCCGTTCTTCAGGAATTCCTGCCTTGGTAAAATACTCATTATCTACACGGTTCCTCACCCACATAATATGCTCCTGCAGATCGTCATACCTGTACTGCCGTTTCTGGCGTCTTGCTTTCCCGCTGATCAGATCATAGGTACCCTGCACATCTAAGCTTCCTAAAAGTATCGGAAGAAGAACCTTTTTAACTTCTGCAGGCTTTTCACGCATTTTACCAACAGGTTGTGGCAAACCTACCGCCTGTTGTACAATCTCTCCTTTATCTATTTTTGCGGCCAATCGGGAATCCGTTTCCAGGTCACCGGTTGGTTTTTTGACAATTTTTACTTCTCCGACATCTCTCGGTATCGGAATCATGGTAACCAGCAATTGAGGATTGTAGCCATTGATAAGAACTCTTGTGGATACTCTGTTGAAATCTGCTTTTACAAATCTCAGTTCGTCATTAGGAGATGCTTCAATAGAGAACATTCCCATAGCATTGGAAGATGTTTTCTGATCGGTAGACATATTAATAACAATGACTGAGCTTAAATCCACCCCGTCATCATCTGTGATTCGCCCGCTAACAGTTTGTTGTGCCATGAAACTATTAAACGCGAAAATCACAAGGAAGAAAGTTTTCTTCCAATCAGCAACATTGATATTTCTACATCCAACATTCATCTTCATATTTTTAAAACTAAATACTACTCACTTTTTGGGTTTTCCTGTATTCGGCAAATGCTGCTCTTAATTCATATTCCACGACATCTGCCTTAAAGTTTTTTCTGAATTTTTTCGCCATCATTCTCGTGTCATTCGCATAAATCAGGAATTTATCGATCTGCTCTTCATCCATTCCATATTTTTTCAGAAACTGTAAATCTATTTCATTTTTTATTCTTTGGATAAAATCCTGGGTTTCCTTATAGTTGGCTTTCGTGATCTTAAGTTCTGTCGCTTTTTTAAACAAACCCACAGCGGCATCCAGAACCCCTAAAAGACTTACCTGTCCGGCATTATAATCCGGTTTGAAGGTTTTCGAAATCGCATTATCCGGTAACGCTTCATTCAGCGGACTTTTCATATATTCATCAAGCTCTGATCTTAAAGAAACCACTTTCCGGGATTCGTTAAGATGCTTATTATCTCTTTCCAGATTGCCCGTAGGTTTATAAACGATCTTCACTTCAGGAATTTCTATTTCTACCCTTTCAAAGCTGATCATTAAAGGAGAACTGAAATCTTCTTTTTTTATTTTTTTATCAATGCGGTAATACCCTTCTTTTACAAAACGTACGTCATCATTTTCCGACGCTTCTATGCTAAATTTCCCTGAAGTATCACTTACAGCACTTTTTTGACTGGTGATATTGATAATTAAAACCGGATTAATATTGGTTTTACTGTTATCTGTTACGACACCAGTCACCTGCTGCTGGGAAAAAAATTCAACAGATACAAAAAGTGGAACTGCGTAAAGGCTTTGTTTAATATACGTTCTCATCTGTGTTTATTTTTGGGTCTGTGGAGCACGGTAGGACGAAATTCTTGTCAGCACAAATCTTTGAAACCTGTACAGATCTGCGTCGCTGCAGAACCCATACTTCAGAATACTTTTCCGCTCGAAACCGCCTGCAAGAACATAACTGATAAAATGTTCAATCTGAGGTCTCTCAATTTTCAGACTGGTAAAATAGTCATCTCCCAATGCTGAATGCAGATAGCCCATCAAATCAATATCATCCCATTTGTTCTTTACTTTTCCAATGGAGAAGCCCTGCCCTTTCGGTTGTACAAATTCTCCCGGTCTTGCTGCCAGAATCCTCGGATCCGATTTCTGAGCGATATACCGATCAATGTCTTTGATGAGTTTTTCAACCTTTTTAGGACGGTTAAGGGTTTTTGCATCAATTTTCAGATCGCCTGTGAGTCCCTGTTTGACTTCCACTTCAGGAATTAATATGGTTTCTCTCTTTAATGTAATATTGATGGGAGCATCTATAATCTCTTTGGAAATTTTTTTGACGATACGTTCGTAGCCGGCCTTTATAAACCTGAGTTCATCCCCTGCCCTTCCGGAAACCATGAAATGTCCGTCCCGGTTGGTGACCGTTCTTTCATCCGTTCTGATATTAATGACCGTCACATCCTGAATTTCTGCACTGTCTTCAGAAATCACTTTTCCGAAAATGTAATTTTGGGCATGAATGTTAATGAAAAAAAGGGTGGTTAAAAAAAAGAGTAGTTTAAGTTTCACGGACAGTTTTTTATTAAGCAAATCTAAAATTATTTTTAAATTAATTGACAAGTTTAACCACAGTTAACGTGTTTTGGGATTTCTTTTTAGTTTTTGCGGATTAAACTGTTAAATCGACGCTCCAAATTGTTAAAATTTCACTTAAAAATTAGCTAACTTGCAGTCTCAATTCTAAATTCAGCAATGCAAAATTCTTACACAGTGATCAATGCTTCAGCCGGGTCGGGGAAAACGTATGCCCTTGTCCAGAGGCTTTTGATGATCTGTCTCCGCTATCCCAATCAGCAGCAGTCGATCAGGAATATTCTCGCACTGACGTTCACTAATAAGGCAGCCAATGAGATGAAGGAGAGAATTCTGTCGTGGCTGGGAAATTTTTCCGCGGACAATTTTGCAGAAAACGGAGATCTGAAAAATATTCAGAAAGCATTTGAAGCTGATGGCTTAAAAATCACGATTGATGAGCTTCATAGCCGTTCCAAAAAACTGCTGGATTATGTTCTTCACAATTATTCAACATTGAATATCGGAACGATTGACCGTTTTAATTCAAGACTGGTAAGAAGCTTTTCCTATGAATTGGGTTTAGCGAAAAATTTTAATCTTGAGATCGATGCAGAACCGTTTCTGATCGAAGCTGTGGATAAAATGCTCGACCAAATCGGTGAAAATGACAACATCTCCAATTCTTTCATGGATTATGTGGATTACAGTCTGGAAAACAACGAAAGAATCAATCTGAATAAAAGCCTTTATGATTCCGCCAAGGAGTTCGTAAAAGATATTCACTACGAACATCTGAAAAGCAACAAAAGCTTTGATGACACGAATTACGAGAATATAAAAAATACACTCAGAAAAGAGATCGTACAGAATAAAAAGAAGTCTGCAGAGCTTGCCACACAGTCGGTAGAGCTGTTCCGGTCCAGAAATATTGAGATCGAAGATTTCGCACAGGGCAAAAACGGGATCGGAGGATTTTTTACAAAGGTTCAGGATTTTTATAACCAGAAAAGACCCGGTTTTCCGTTTCCTACCACGCAGGAAGAATCTGTAGTCAACAATTACAGAAAGGGGGCTGCTACGAAATCGAAAAGTAAAGAACCCGAAATACTGGAAATACTTGATCAACTTCTGGACAACAGGATGCAGCTGATCCTTCTTTATATTGAAACACAAAAGAAAGAAAAGATTTTATCGGCCCTTCTCCCTTTGAAGGTGAATAAAGATATTCAGGATGAATTAAAAAAAATTGAGGAAGAGAACGATCTGGTTCTGCTTTCTAAATTCAATATCCTGATCAATGAAAATCTTAAGAACGAGCCATCAGCCTTTATCTATGAGAAGGTGGGTGCACAGTTTCAGCATTTTTTCTTTGATGAATTTCAGGATACCTCAGAATTGCAGTGGCAGAATTTTGTTCCGTTGCGGGACCACAGTGTTTCCTCGGAATACACCTCTTTTACGCTGGTAGGTGACCCCAAACAGAGTATTTACAGATTCCGTGGTGGAGAAAGTAAACTGATGCTGGACATTATCAACAAAAAGGAATTTTCGCCCAAGCAGGCAAGTCTTCTTGTTTTAAAAGATAACTGGAGAAGTGCTAAAAATATTGTACAATTCAATAATGAGTTGTATCGTTATCATTCGTTAAACTTGGAAGAGGAACACCGTAATATTTTTGGAGAAGATGCTGAACAGAGTCCAAGATCCCAGATTGACGGACGTGTAAAAGTAAGTCTGATTGAAAACCTCACGAATGAAGATTTTTATAATGACACTTCTGAAAAAATGCGGAATGATATTCAGGAAAGCCTGGATAACGGTTTTAAATTTTCAGACATTACGATTTTATGCCGGGGTAATTTTGACATTTTCAGTTATTCTCAAAAACTGGGAAATCTGAAAGTAAAATATCGCGGAGAAGAAACCAACATTAAAACAATTTCCGACAAAGGTCTGACCCTTGAACTTTCCAACACATTGAAAGCAGTTATTGAATTTCTGCGATGGGAAATCAATCCAAAGAACAAGCCCAATCTGATCATGATGATGTATTATCTGAATACATTGGGAAGAATTCATATGGCTGATTTTACGCTTGAAATGAAAGAAGTTCTGGAACTTGAAACGCATGAGGAAATACTTCAATTCATCCAGAATACCTATTCATTAACACTGAAACAGGAAAACTTCCCAAGATTCAACCTGTATAATTTTGTGGAATATTACATCAATGAATTCGCAGTAGAGAATAAGGAGACGGATTTCCTACTGAATTTCCTGGAAATGCTTTTCAATTTTACACAAAATGCAGGAGCCAGCACAAAAGAGTTTCTAAAATATTGGGATGAAGAAGCTTCAGCCTATACGATTCAGGCTTCAGAAAATATTGATGCGGTTCAGATCATGACGATCCACAAATCAAAGGGGCTGGAATTCCCGATTATATTTATTCCGATGATGAATAAAAACCGGGACAGTGAATTTACGAACTGGTTTGATACGAATAATGATGATGCTTTGAAATCGGTCAATATTAATCAGTTTAGTAAAAACCTTGAAGTCTATGATCAGGAAATCGAGGCTTTCAACAAAAAGAATTCCTACAAAAACCTCATCGATAGGTTATGCCTTCAGTATGTCGCTACGACACGTCCTGTAGAGCAGCTGTTTTTCTATCTTCAGAAAGCAAATAAGACTTCCAATAATCTTGAACTGCTGGAATTTTTCAACGGAAAAAATACCGAAGGAGCTGATGAATTTGATCTGTATGAAGTTCGTCCTGAAATGCTGAAAAAGCATTCTAAAGATAAAACATCATTATTTAAGACCAAGGATATTCAAAACCTTAAAAATATTAATGAAAACAGGTCTTCTATAAAAATTGCTACGCCATCTAAAAACTATCAGGTACGGAATGAAAAGGTAAGGATCGGGCTTTTCGTGCATGAATTACTATCAAAAATCAATACAGAGAAAGATACGGCCAAAGTTCTGGAAAGTTACGTACTTGACGGACAGATTACGCGGGAGGAGAAAGATGAAATTCAGGAAACCCTGATTCAGATCATTCAGAAATATGCGGAGTTTTTTGATGAGAAGTGGGAAGTGATCAATGAAAAAGATATTATGATTTCGGACAGAGGTCAAAGCCATATTTTCAGACCGGACCGTATTCTAAAGAGCGATGAAGGTTATATTATTGTCGACTTTAAAACCGGTGAACAGACAGAAAAAAACGAACACCAGATTGAAAGGTATAAAAATATCCTGGAAAGCCTGGGAAGAAAGGTCTTAAAGACGCAGCTTATTTATCTGTAAAATAGGTTTTCCACAAAGTTTTCCACAATACAGTGTTGATAACTTCAAAATAGTCAATTAATATACTGATTAACAAATCAATATAATTAGCAAAAAAGAAAATATATTCTTCATAATTGTAGATAAATCCTGAAAATCACTGTGGATAACTTTGCATCTTATCAACATTGTCAGATTATATGTAAAACTTGGAGAGCAGCTAAAGTTTTTTTTAATACAAAGAAAATTACAACCCTATTCGATAAAATTAACCACGGATGACACAGATTTTCACAGATGTTTATGTTATCAGACTGCTTGATCTGTATAATTTGCGAGAAAAAAATCAAACCATTAAGAACCAGTTAAGCTTTTAAGAATATTAAGTTTGTGCTTCGCTTTAAGACGTACAACTTAAAAAATCAAATGATTTTATCTTAACTAACCTTACTCCCTTTATTGATCTTAATGTTTTAAAAACCGTACAATGAGAATCTGAGAAAGGAAAAAATCACAACTTGATTTGAAGTGAAATTTTGAAATTAACCAAGGATGACACAGATTTTCACAGATGTTTACGTTGATCAGACTGCTTGACCTGCATAATCTGCGAAAAAAAATCAAACCAATAAGAACCAGTTAAGCTTTTAAGAATATTAAGTTTGTGCTTCGCTTTAAGACGTACAACTTAAAAAATCAAATGATTTTATCTTAACTAACCTTACTTCACTCGTCTTAATGTTTCAAAAAGCGTACAATGAGAATCTGAGAAAGGAAATACTATTACAAACAATATTTTTTGGCTAAAAAATTTTAAAGATTGTAAAAAGCATGTTTTACATAAAGAAACCTTATAGGTTTTGAAAACCTATAAGGTTTGATGGTATGTATTTTTTATTTTACTCCGTAAGTTTTGAAATTGATCTACATTACCCCCATTTGATGTTCAGTAAAAACAAAACCGCCCGGCCGTTCTTCGAACGGCCGGGCGGTTTCTATCTTTTCTATTAATTAAGCTGTTGTAGCCGGTACAAAAACTCTTTGAGACAATTCCTGGTCAAAAAGATATAATGCAGATGGATTGTCGCAAACCATCTTGATTTTTGTAACGTACTGTGAAGCGCTGGCTTCTTCCTCTACCTGCTCGTTGATGAACCACTGCATGAAAGATGTCGTTGCAAAATCACCTTCGTCGTTTGCATTTTTTACGATGTTGAAGATGCTTCTTGTTACTTTTTTCTCGTGCTCCAATGCTTTTTCGAAGATATCCGTTGCATTTTCGAATTCATGAGGAGGTTTTGCAATTTCTCCGATGATGATTTCTCCGCCTACGTCATTTAAAAAGTCAAACATTTTATCTGCGTGCATCAATTCTTCTTTGCTCTGAACTCTGAAATAATTCGCAATACCATCAAGATCTTTTCCTGAGAACCAGGCAGACATGGAAAGGTAATATTGTGCGGCATATTGTTCGTGAGCTATCTGTTCGTTAATTAACGTTGCAATTTTTTCGCTGATCATAAGTATAAATTTATATTCAAAAATAAGGAATAAAAGCCCGACATCAAAAGTTTTAATGAAATTTAATACAAAAAGGACGGGTATTTCCCCGTCCTTCTCACATTAAAAAATCAAAATTATGAACTCTTATTTAGCTTCCGGAGCTTCCGTGTTCATAGGCTTCTTCATCATTTTTCTATCCTTCATTGCGGTCTTTCTCTGCTCCATTTTAGCTTTTCTGTCAGCCTGCCATTTATCATACTGATCAGGGGTAAGAATCTTCTTCATATCGGCATCCATCTGAGCTCTTTTAGCTTTCATATCCTCCATTTTTGCCTGTCTTACTTCTTTATTTTTATCGAAGTCAGCTTTCATTTCAGACTTTCTTTTTTCATGAAGGCTTTTTATCTGTGCTACCTGAGAATCGTTCAGATTCAGATCTTTTTTCATCTCATCAAGATGCTCCTGATGCTTCTGCTCCATTTTCTGATGCATCTCTGCTCTTCTTGCTTCTTTGTCCTGTGGAGTTGTTGTCTGCTGCGCCATGGCAAGACCTCCTATTCCGATAAATGCTATTGCTAAAACTAATTTTTTCATCTTAAAAAATATTTAATTAATTGTTATACATATCTTTGATTATTAGTTAAAAGATAAGTTAAACCTAAATATTCATAAAAAATGTTAAATTATAGTATTAAAATAATAAAATTGAAAAATAAAAAAGGACAGATCCTAAAACCTGTCCTTCACACCACTTAAATATAATATATGAAAATTATTTACTGCTTACCAGACTGCCTCTGAAACCACCTCCATTGCTGTTTTGTGATCTTGAAGGCTGACTTTCAGATCTGGAGCTTCCCCCATTTCCTCTGAATCCTCCACTGTTATTTTCTCTTCGGGGAGCACTTTCTCTTTTTACTTCACCGCTTCCTCTGAAGCCTCCATTATTTCCAAATCCTCTTGTTCCGCTATTTTCAGAACTCCCTCTGAAACCACCGTTATTTCTTTCTCTATTGGTTTCGTTACGGAAACCTCCTGAATTTTCAGATCTTCTGTCATTATTTCCAGCCTGATTTCTGAAACCTCCGGTATTACTGCCGTCTCTTACCGGTCCTCTGAATCCGTTATTTGGTCGGTCGCTGGTTCTGATCACATTGAAGGTTGGGTTATCCATTCTTCTGAATCTTGCTCTGTCTACCCTGTATACGTTGATATTTACATTTCTGTATCGTGGCATTACGGAATATCTTGGCGTGTAATACGTTCTTCTGTAATTCTGAAAGTAAACGATCGGGCTTGATCCACGGTAATAATTGTTTTGGAAAACAACAAACACCCTTGGTCCTAAAATTCTTTCCAGTGCGTAGAATCTGTCATAGTACCATCTGTCCGGATTATATCTGTAAAAATTATCCCATGTAGAGAAACTTACATACAAATTATTCAGACTCATGATCTGATCCATCTGCCAGCGGTTCAGTCTGTTTTCTCTAAAGAAGACATTCCAGTTGATATTGGTGATACTGTTTCTGTAATCATTGTAATATCCCTGATAGTAATCGCCTGGGTAATAGTCCTGAGGATAGTTGTAATAATAATCGTCCGGGAAATAATTTCTGTCATCTTCATCGGAATAACCAACGTTCTGGTAATATCCGTCATCTCCCCATCCGTTATTTGGATACTGCTGGGCGGAAGACAAAGCTGCCAGTCCCAAGGCAAATCCCAAAAGTATTTTTTTCATCTCTATAGTCGTTAATTGGTTAGTATATAGTAGAATATCTCTATTCTATCTTTTGGATGTAAATAAAAAAAAGAAGTTAAATCCTAAGATCAAACTTCTTTTAATTTATTATTAACTAACTGATAATCAAATGTTAAATTTATGCTCTTCCACTATCTTTTATCCAATAAGCTATTTTTTCATTGAATACTGTCTTTCCTTTCAGGTCTTCAAGGTTCAAATGCATCCTGTATCGCCAATAATGCGGGAAAACTGCAGGATTGTTGATCCTTTCGTTATCCATATTAGGATTGGTAAGCTCGGGATCGGTTGCCATAAACTCCTGAATTGGGAAAATAGCCAGCATCGCATCATTGTAAAGATGCTGTTTCATGATAATTTCAGCTAAGTGAGAATCCATTTCCTCAGGAGCTTTTCCATATTGGATCAGCTGCTGATTAAAATACTTCTGAGTCAAGGCCGGATCTTCTTTCCACCACTGTCTCAGCGTAGAACTGTCATGAGAAGATGCGGTGACTACATTCATATAATCCGCATTTTTAGGATTGTAGAACGGAATATTATCCGAAGGCATACGCTGAACTTTTAAGGCAATAATTGCCAGCTCGTCCATCGCTATAGGCACGCAAGCCGGAACCATTCCTAAATCTTCACCACAGATCAGCATTTTGGTAGCATTCAGAATCACCGGAAGTTTCTCCATTGCTTTTTCATACCATAAATGATCCTGTCTTCTGAAGAAGTAGTCGTGATACAGATCATAGATTGCTCTTTGCTCCCATTCAGGAAGGTATTGATAAGAGTCTGTACTGTAAACGTTAAATCTTGGATGATAGACCGTTTCCCCATTCCTCTCCTCAGTCAGGAACAAAACGTTTGCGCAGAGTGAAACCAGTTTTTCTTCAACAGCACCTTTTGGATTCTTTTTGAAAAAATCGGTCAGTTTTCTCTGGGTATCAAATTCTTCTTTAAAAGTATAAGTCCCATCATTATTATTGTTAATAAATTCAAGCGCAGCGCTACTCTCTTCACCGAAATATTTCCACAGGATTCTATCATTGATGAAAGGTTTACAATACCGGTTAAAATCAAACGGAATATGTCTGGCTTTAAATTCATCCACAACAATTGGAACAGCAGGATAAAAATATCCTAAAATCCCCTGTGTGGCAGATATCGGCATTCTCCATATCCTGAAAAACCCTAATATATGGTCGATTCTCATCGCATCGAAATACTGCTCCAATGCTTTGAATCTGTTTTTCCACCATCGGTAGTCGTCTTCCTTCATCGCTTCCCAGTTGTAAGTCGGGAATTCCCAGTTTTGTCCCAGTTCTGTAAACTGATCCGGCGGTGCTCCGGCCTGGAAATCCATTCCGAAAAGTTCAGGCTCTGTCCAGGCTTCTACAGAATGTCTGTAAATACCAATCGGAAGGTCACCTTTTAATGAAACTCCTAAACTGTGAGTATAATCTACAGCATCTTTCAGTTGTAGATGCAACTGGTATTGAACCCACGCATGAAGCATTGAAGCATCATAATCTTTACTTTTTACGGCAAAGAACTGAGAAATCTTCCCTGCAATATATTTCTTGTGGGTTTTCCAGTCATTGAAGTTCGGGGTTTTATATTTATCCCTCAGCACGCAGAAAGCAGCATAAGGAACGAGCCAGTGCTCATTGTCTTTTATAAATTTTTTGAAGCCTCTGTCTTTATAAATTTTTTCTTTTTCCGTGTTGAAAATCGCTCTTAAAAATTTCCATTTGCCCGCAATTACTTTTTCATAATCGATCAGATCCAGAGCGTTTAACGTCTCTTTCTCAGACTGGTACTCAGAAACTAATTCTTTCGGCAAAGGAAAATCAAGGTTTTCCAGTGAAATATACTGTGGGTGCAAAGCATAAACAGAAACTGCAGCGTAAGGGTAAGAATCCGTCCAGGAATAATTGGCCGTGGTATCGTTAATCGGAAGGATCTGGATGATTCCAAGATTGGTTTCACTGGTCCAGTCGGCAAGGTTTTTAAGATCTGAAAATTCTCCAACTCCAAAGCCGTTCTCACTTCTCAAAGAAAAGACAGGAACCGCTACTCCGGCATCATGATACATCTGATAGGACCTGAATTTAAAATAATGATTAGAAACAATCTGCAGAACATCCGGAAGCAGATTAGCAAGGGTGAATCTGTTTTCCCCGGTCTCCACATCAATTACTCTACCTTCTTTTGTATCGTAAAGGCAATATTTAAACTGAATAAATTCGTTTTCCGGAATTTCAACGGAAGCTTCCCAAATCCCAAAATCGGTCTGCGAAAGATGGATTACTTTTTCGTAATTCCAGTTTCCTAAAGAAGCCGTACTGCCGAACAGTACAATTTTCCAGTCCGGGTTATAAACAGGGGCTTCTATTCTGAATAAATGGGTGTGCTTTTTTAAAACCGTCGCTTTTTCAGGCACAAACTGATTGAGCTTATTATAAAGAATTTTATTGTTTAAATAGTTTTCAGGGAAATTTTTATTACTCCATTCATCAAAAATAATAAACTCCTTGTAGTTATGAGGGAAGTTAAGATGATGCAGAACAAATTCTTCTCTCAGAACATTTCCTTTTTCGTCTGAAACCTGATATTTATAGGACACTGATTTTGAGAAATAATCTACCTCACATTTCCAAATGCCGTTTTCTGCATAAAATAAGGTATGAGTCTGGACAGCAGCACCTTTGTCATCTACAATCAACAGCTGCAGATTCTGCCCGGCCTTTGCATTATATCCTACATTAAAGTATAACTTCATCTATATTTTTTTATAAAAATACATTTTAATATCGAAAAATAAAACTTATTGAAGATCAAATAATCATTAAAAAACCTTTCCAAAATAAGTTGAAAAGGTTTTAAATTTTAATAGAGTTTAATGAAATCTCTGGCTTTATTATTCCGTTACCAGAATTTTTTTGTTGAATAAAGCTTTACCGGATTCATCTGTAATATTAACGATATAGGCTCCATTGACAAGACTTTTCAAATAAACCTGCTGATTGAGCGAACCGTCTTTTACAGACAGCTTTTGTTTCATCACATTTTTCCCTGAAATATCGAAAACATTCAGGAGAATATTTCCTTTTATTTTTTGATCATTGACATTGATGTTAATATAATGTTCATCCACTTTCGTCGGATAGATATCGATATTCGCCAATGCATTAGCTGAAGTTGCTCTGTCATTGGTAAAATATTTACTCGCCAGATCATAAATATGCGGTTTTTCTCCGCCAGGAAGTACTTTTGCCTGAAGAGTATTTAAATCTACTTCATACAAACTATCTCCTTTAGCACTTGCAATAACTACTTTTCCACTGGCATTAACTGCAGATCCATTGACTGAATAATTTTCCGGAAGACCGGAGATCTTACCCACAAATTTCGCTTTCAGTTCTTTGGACACCACTTTAAAGACATTTCCGGAAGCCGAGAAGACATAGAAATTATTTTCAGCATCTGCGATCATGTCGCCACCAAAGCCTGTTTCAATAGCAGTGAATGAATTCTTCCCATTGGAAGCATCATCTTTAATAATCCCAAGATCATTAACGGTGTACTGACTGCCTTTTCTGCTAATCTGCAAAAGCTGAGATCCTGCATTGTTCAGGGCATAGATATTTCCGTCATATCCTGCGGTCATTCTTGTGATATGGGAATTGATATCACATGAAGTTACTTTGGTCACCGTATTTTCAACCAGTGTAATTTCCTTTGTCTTCGCATTCAAAATATAGATATTGGACGAAAACATCGGCATATACACCAGGTTATTATTCATCGGGTCATAAGCCAGAGCTGCCATGGCAGTCGCTTGTGAATGGTTGTAGGAATTTTTATCTTCCGACACATTACCTTTTCTTTCCTGAGAAAATACTTTTGCCACAGCATCTACAGAAAACAGCTTATCTCTGGAGGTTCCATTAGTGGCATCCATCACACGGAAATCACTGAAAACAATACTGGAAGTATCTTTTCCGGCAATCGCGAAAAAATCCTGCTGTGCCTGAGCGTTGGCACCTAACACAAGCAGGAAAAGAGGGAATAAATGTTTTTTCATACAATGTAGAATTTAGATTCGTAATGATTTTAGTATGACTAAGTTACACAAATTACCAATGACATCATAAAAAAATAGCAGTATTTACATAGTATTTACAATCATTTAATCTAAACATTGATATTTCGATAAATAATTATTTTTTAAACACGAATAACGCAAATATTTTCACAAATATCACTATTGAAGGGCTGCAACATTTGTGTTATTTGTGGGAAACATTCGTGGATTTATGTTTTTTAAACGCAAAGATTGATTATAGAATTGTATAATTTAAAGAAGCAAAGATTGCCGGTTCTGCCGACATGAGTAAGGCTTTCGCATTAAATCTGCTATATCCGCTATATCTGCGAGAGATTACAAGATGATAAGAAATGAGCATAAAAAAACTCCCGCAGATCACACAGATTACAACAGATTTTTATGATATGATCTGTAGAATCTACGCGAGCTGCGGGAGCTGTACTATTTATTTTTAGGTTAATTCAGAACGTAAGTGGTTCCGTCTCTCCCATCTTTTAATTCGATGCCTTCAGCAAGCAGTTTGTCTCTGATCTGGTCTGAAAGGTCGAAGTTTTTTGATTTTCTGGCCTGATTTCTCAGTTCAATTAAAACCTTTAAGGTCTGATCAAGCTTCTCGTTATTATTTTCTTCCACATTCTGAAGTCCCAACACATCAAATACCAAAGCATTCAGCGTTGTTTTTAAATCTTCAAGATCTTCAGAAGAAATCGTTTCTTTCTCATCATTTAAAGCGAAAATATATTTTACAGCTTCAAATAAATGAGCAATCAGAATCGGAGAATTGAAATCATCATTTAAGGCATCATACGCTTTGGCTTTCCACTCTTTAAGATCAAAACCAGACTCTTTTTCATTATTAGGAGTGATTGAGTTTAATACTTTAATGGCTTCCATTAATCTGATAAAACCTTTTTCGCTCGCAATCATTGCATCATTGGAAATATCCAGCACACTTCTATAGTGCGCCTGCAGGAAGCAGAAACGTACGATGGTAGGATGGAAAGGCTTTTCAAAGAAATCATTCTCACCTGTTACCAACTGCATCGGAAGGATATAATTTCCTGTAGATTTACTCATACGCTGAGAATTCATCGTCAGCATATTGGCATGCATCCAGTAATTCACCGGAGCAGTATCATTGCAGGCTTTCCCCTGTGCGATTTCACATTCGTGGTGTGGGAATTTCAGGTCCATTCCTC
This sequence comes from Chryseobacterium sp. JM1, assembly GCF_000737715.1. Taxonomy (GTDB): domain Bacteria; phylum Bacteroidota; class Bacteroidia; order Flavobacteriales; family Weeksellaceae; genus Chryseobacterium. Next base: position 136,891 of record NZ_JPRN01000004.1, read on the forward strand.
CGCCGTGGATGTCAAATTTTTCACCCAGATATTTTGTACTCATGGCAGTACATTCAAGGTGCCATCCCGGGAAACCTTCGCCCCAAGGGGAATTCCATCTCATAATGTGAGCAGGAGATGCTTTTTTCCAAAGAGCAAAATCCTGTGGGTTTTTCTTTTCACCCTGCCCGTCAAGATCACGGGTATTGGCAAAAAGCTCTTCGATGTTACGCTTTGAAAGTTCACCGTAGTTTAAGCCTCTGTTATTGTATTCCAAAACATCGAAATAGACAGAACCATTACTTTCATAGGCAAAACCTCTTTCGATAAGTTTCTGCGTAAGCTCAATCTGTTCTACGATATGACCTGTCGCCGTAGGTTCGATATTCGGAGGAAGCAGGTTGAACATCTCTAAAACTTTATGAAAATCTACAGTATATTTCTGTACGATTTCCATAGGTTCCAGCTTTTCCAGACGGGTCTGTTTCACGAATCTGTCGTTTTCCACATTTCCATCATCTGTAAGGTGACCTGCATCGGTGATGTTTCTTACATATCTTACTTTATACCCTAAATGGATCAGGGTACGGTAGATAAAATCAAAGGAAAGGAAGGTTCTTACATTCCCCAAATGCACATTGCTATACACGGTAGGTCCGCAGACATACATTCCTACGTTTCCTTCTAGAATGGGTTTAAATATTTCTTTTTCTGCTGTAAGCGAGTTGTATATTTTTAATTGCATCGTTTAGTTTTTTGATGTAATGATTTACGTTTAGTTTTAAAATTTCAAATTTTATTAAAAGACCAGAATCCTTTAACAACAGCATTTACAGCAGCAACAAATAATGGTTGTTACAAAAATCTTATCCGAAACTTTTTTAAATTTTATCATTACTTATATTTAATACATTAGATTTTGAACTCCCAATGTCATCCCTTAAAATTAAACTATTTTTATAAAATTCTGTCAACACCCGATTTCCTCCCATATCAGAGTAATCAGTTTTTGTACTGATCAGCGCTCTTAATTCTTCTTTAAATTTATCCAAATTACCAAATTCATCTTCCAGATCATTTAAATCTAATGGATAACCAGGACTCAAATTTACTTTTTCTAAGTTTTGTCTCTGAAAAATTTTAATTAAAATATCATAAATTTCAAAATCTTGGATTTCTATTGTATCAACTCCTTCTTCAAAATTATATTTAACAGAAATATGATCTTTTATCTGAGGGAAAATTTCAATTAGATTCCTTTCATTCTTTATCACGATTACACTTTCATGATACAACATATGGTGGTCATATCTTTCAGAAAGCAATCTGATATTTTTCTTTATGATGTGATTAATCATTGATCTTAATAATCCAGCTTCGCATGACTTCCCACATAATGCAGGAATTCCTGTCTCGTGATAGGATTGGTTCTGAAAATACCGCTCAATTCTGCCGTGATGGTAGAACTTGCCGTATCTTTTATTCCTCTGCAGTTCACACACAAATGTTTTGCATCAATAATACAGGCTACATCTTTGGTGCCCAACGCTTCTTTCAAAGCATCTACAATCTGCATCGTCAGTCTTTCCTGAACCTGCGGTCTTTTTGCATAATAATCCACAATTCTGTTGATCTTGGAAAGGCCAATCACTTCACCGTTTGAAATATAGGCTACGTGGGCTCTTCCGATGATCGGCAGAAAGTGGTGTTCACAGAAAGAATACACGGTAATATCCTTTTCCACCAGCATCTGGCGGTATTTATATTTATTGGAAAATGTGGAAATTCCCGGTTTGTTTTCGGGAAGAAGACCTCCAAAAATTTCATTCACATACATTTTGGCAACACGCTTCGGAGAATCCTTTAAAGAATCATCCGTCATATCCATCCCCAGTGTTTCCATAATTTCACCGAAAAGTTCGGTAATTTTTTCTATTTTTTCCTGTGGCGATTTATCAAATGCATCTTTCCTAATAGGCGTATGTTCTTTTCCAGTGAAAATATCATCGTCGTTATCGGTAAAATCAACCATTTTTATTTAATTTGCAACAAAAATACGGATAAAATCTGTTCATCGATTTCAATTTGAACGAAAAACATTGTCCATTCTCAACTTAGCCTATGATTATTGTCGAAGAAGTACAGAACGAAAAACAGAAAAAGGACTTTTTAGAATTCCCCGCCCAACTTTACCGGCACGACAAAAACTATATAAGACCCCGAAATAAGGACATCGAAGAGATTTTTGATCCTGAAAAAAATAAATCCTTCCAGGAAGGAGAATGTTCCCGGTTTCTTTTTAAAAACAAAAAGAATGAGATCGTTGGAAAGGTGGCCGTTTTCATCTCTGGTCTTTGCGAACAAAAACAACCTACAGGAGGCATCGGGTTTTTCGACTGTATTCATGATCAGAAAACTGCTGATTTCATTTTCGATCACTGCAAAATTTGGCTTCAGGAAAGAGGTATGGAAGCCATGGATGGGCCGATTAATTTTGGAGAAAGGGATAAGTTCTGGGGACTTTTAACGGAAGGTTTTGATGAGCCGTTATTCGGAATGAATTATAATTTTCCTTATTACAAAGATCTATTTGAAAATTATGGTTTTAAAATGTATTTCGAACAGCTATGTTTTTCAAGACCCATTTTCGCTGAAGTTTCAAGGATTTTTACGCTTATGCATACCAAGCACAGCAGAAATCCTGCGATCTCAGCAAGACCGATGAAGAAAAATGATCTGCCAAAATTCGCTAAAGATTTTACGGAAATTTATAATCAGGCATGGGCCTGTCATGGAGAAGGTAAGCAGCTGGAAGAAGCAAAAGTTCTGAAAATGTTTAACACCATGAAACCTATCATTAATGAACACATTTCCTGGTTCGTTTACGAAAATGAAAAACCTATTGCGATGTGGATGAATCTTCCGGATGTAAACCAGTGGTTCAAATATCTGAACGGCCGATTCGGAATTGTGGAAAAGCTTAAGTTTTTGTGGATAAAACAATTCACGAAGAATGAAAAGATGGTCGGTCTGGTTTTCGGCGTTATTCCGGAATGGCAGAAAAAAGGGATTGATGGGTATATGATCTGGGAAGGAACGCAGCACCTGAGAAAACATACGGATTTCAAGACGACGGAACTTCAGTGGATCGGAGATTTTAATCCTAAAATGATAAAAATTGCAGAAAGTCTCGATACGACGGTTACCAGAAAACTGGCTACATACCGGTATCTATTTGACCGCACTAAAGAATTTGAAAGACATCCTATCCTTTAAATAAAAAACCCTGCTATTGAATAGCAGGGCTCCTTTCATTAGATACTCTATTAGAATAGCTCTCCGGCTACTTTTTTAATATTATCACTTTTCCCCATGGAGTAAAAGTGCAGCACAGGAACTCCGAAATCCAAAAGTTCTCTGCATTGATTAATGGCCCATTCTACACCGATCTGTTTGACAGCCTCGTTGTTTTTGGCTTTTTCCACTTCATTGATCAGCTCTTCAGGAAGATCAATTTTGAATATTTGTGGAAGGATTTTTAAATGCTTTTTGGTTGCAATGGGTTTGATACCCGGAATAATAGGCACTGTAATTCCCATTTCTCTGGCCTTTGTCACAAATTCAATAAACCGTTTATTGTCAAAAAACATTTGGGTGACGATATAATCTGCTCCGGCATCTACTTTTTGTTTCAGCCATTTCAGATCATAATTCATGGAAGGTGCTTCCATATGTTTTTCGGGATATCCGGCTACTCCAACACAGAATTTATTGAGTTCATCACAGGCTTCCTCATCATTATGAAGGTACTTCCCTCTTCCTAAATCATTGATCTGATGAACGAGATCCATGGCACTGGCGTGACCTCCCGGCGTTGGCTCGAAGTATTGATGTCCTTTCATGGCATCACCTCTCAAAGCCATTATATTTTCTATTCCCAGATACATACAGTCTACCAAAAGGTATTCTGTTTCTTCTTTGGTAAAACCTCCGCAAAGAAGATGGGGAACAGTATCTACATTATATTTATGCTGGATCGCGGCACAAATCCCTAAGGTTCCGGGACGCATTCTGGTGATACGGCGCTCCATCAACCCGTTTCCTTTATCAAGATAAATATATTCTTCTCTGGAAGTGGTGACATCAATAAAAGGCGGCTTAAACTCCATAAGCGGATCTATATTGGTATACAGATCTTCAATCCCGATTCCCTTCTGGGGCGGAACTACCTCTAAGGAGAATAAGGTCTTCCCATTGGCGTTTTTAATGTGTTCAGTGATCTTCATTTTATAGTTTAGTTATTTTTATCTTTTGTTGATGGCTTATAGGTTGGGACTCACAATCATTAACTTTTTAAGCTAAGTTTGGAGATAACCATCTTCTGGCTTCATCAATGGAGCAGCCTCTCCTTTTTGCATAATCCTTAAGCTGATCCTCGGTAATTTTTCCGAGGCCGAAATATTTCGCATGCGGACTCCCAAAATAATATCCGGAAACCGCTGCCGTCGGGAACATCGCCAGACTTTCGGTAAGGAAAACGCCTGTATTTTCTTCTACTTTTAAAAGGTCCCAGATGGTTTTCTTTTCCAAATGGTCAGGACATGCCGGATAACCCGGTGCAGGACGTACTCCTTTATATTTTTCGGCGATAAGGTCTTCGTTGCTCAGATTTTCCTGATTGGCATAACCCCAATATTCCGTTCTTACTTTTTTGTGTAAAAATTCAGCGTAGGCTTCTGCGAATCTATCGGCAAGGGCTTTAACCATGATGGCATTGTAATCATCGTTGGCTTTTTCATATTCATCAGAAAGTTCATCTGTTCCGAATCCGGTACAGACACAAAAAGCTCCAACATAATCAGTTTTTCCTGAACTCTGAGGTGCTATAAAATCACTTAACGCTAAATATTCTTTTCCTTTTGATCTCTGAGCCTGCTGTCTTAAAGTCAGGAATCTGGCCTGCTCTTCGTTATTTTCGTCAAAAATCAGGATATCATCCGTTTCATTTGAATTGGCTTTGAAGATTCCGAAGATGGCTTTTGCCTTCAGTAATTTCTCATCAAGAATTCTCTTTAAAATAACCTGGGCATCTTTAAACAGTTCTTTAGCCTGAGCTCCCACAACCTCATCTTCCAGGATATTCGGGTATTTCCCGTGCAGATCCCAGCTTCTGAAAAACGGAGACCAGTCGATAAACGGAAGCAATTCTCTCAAATCCTGATCTTCCAGTACCGTTACGCCTAAATGATTCGGTGTAAAGATCTCTTCGTTTTCCCAATCAATGGTAAAATGACTTTCTCTTGCTTCTTCAATGGTAACATAGTCTTTATCCACCTGTCTGTTCAGGAACTTTTCACGGAAATCGGAATACTCGTCTTTCAGCTCTGAAACATATTCTTTATTTCTGTCACCTAACAACGAGCTCACCACATTCACAGCTCTGGACGCATCATTGACGTGAACGACTGCATTTTTATATTTTAAATCAATTTTCACAGCGGTATGTGCTTTTGAAGTCGTTGCACCACCGATTAATAATGGAAAATTGAGATTTTGTCTTTCCAATTCAGAAGCGATGTACACCATTTCGTCTAAACTTGGTGTAATCAATCCGCTCAAACCAATGACATCAACCTTATGTTCTATGGCAGCCTGAATAATCTTTTCAGCCGGGACCATTACTCCAAGATCAACTATTTCATAATTGTTACAACCCAAAACAACACTCACAATATTTTTTCCGATATCGTGAACGTCCCCTTTTACTGTCGCCATCAGAATTTTTCCGTTAGCTGGTCTCGCACCGTCTTTTTCAGCTTCAATATAAGGTTGCAGATACGCAACAGCTTTCTTCATTACCCTCGCGGATTTTACCACCTGCGGAAGAAACATTTTTCCACTCCCGAAAAGATCTCCGACAACGCCCATTCCGGTCATCAGGTTAATTTCAATAACGTGAAGCGGTCTTGCTGCCTGTTGTCTGGCTTCCTCAACATCTTCTTCAATAAAACGGTCGATACCTTTAACTAAAGCATGGGTAATTCTCTCCTGCAAAGGTCTTGTGCGCCATTCTAAATCTTCAACAATTTCTTTCTTGACAGATTTATGTTTTTCGGAATAATCCAAAAGTCTTTCTGTAGCGTCTTCTCTCTTGTCAAGAATTACGTCTTCTACAAGACCCAAAAGCTCTTTATTGATTTCGTCATACACCTCCAGCATGGAAGGATTTACAATCCCGATATTCATCCCGGCCTGAATGGCGTGGTAAAGGAATACCGAGTGCATCGCTTCTCTTACCGTATCATTTCCACGGAAAGAGAAGGAAACGTTGCTGACTCCCCCACTTACGGAGGCATAAGGCAGATTCTGTCTTACCCATCTTGTAGCTTCAATAAAATCGATGGCATTTCTTCTGTGCTCATCCATTCCCGTTGCTACCGGGAAAATATTTAAGTCGAAAATAATATCTTCTGCCGGAAAACCTACCTGATTCACCAGAATATCATACGAACGTTTTGAGATCTCAAGTCTGCGATCGTAATTGTCGGCCTGACCTGTTTCGTCAAATGCCATTACAATCACTGCTGCACCGTATCTTTTGACTGCTTTGGCCTGTTTGATGAATTCTTCTTCACCTCCTTTTAAGCTGATGGAATTCACCACACATTTACCCTGTGCCACCTGAAGTCCGGCTTCCAGGATTTCCCATTTGGACGAGTCTATCATCACCGGAATTCTTGCAATATCCGGTTCTGAGGCTATTAAATTCAGGAACTTGATCATCGATGCTTTTCCATCGATCAATCCGTCATCGAAGTTGACATCAAGGATCTGTGCACCTCCGTCTACCTGATTTCGGGCAATATCAAGTGCTTCAGAGAATTTCTCCTCTTTTATCAGTCTTAAAAACTTTTTGGAACCGGCAACGTTTGTCCTTTCACCAACATTGATGAAATTACTTTCCGGCGTTATGATAAGAGGCTCAAGGCCTGATAATCTTAAATATTTCATTAATTTTTTATTCTGCTAAATTATAATAGGTACTGTCTGTATTCGGTCTCAGCAGATCTATAGCTCTGCTTCAAGTTGTAAACAGCGGAAACTTTTTATAAGCCAGCTTCTATTTCTTGTTTTAATTAAAAACGGCCTGATTATACAAACTCTTTCGTCTTTCTTGGCGGATATTGTGCCACCAGGTCTGAAATTGCTTTGATATGATCCGGCGTTGTACCACAGCATCCTCCAATAATATTGATCAATCCTTTCTCTACATATTCTTTGATCTGTCCCGCCATATCTTCCGGTGTCTCGTCATATTTTCCGAAAGCATTCGGAAGCCCCGCATTCGGGTAAGCAGAAACATAAAATTCTGAATTGTGAGCCAGAGTTTCCAGATAAGGAGTAAGCTGATCCGCCCCCAAAGCACAGTTAAATCCTACACTTAATAAATTCAGGTGTGAAACAGAGATCAGAAAAGCTTCTGCGGTCTGCCCGCTCAACGTTCTTCCTGAAGCATCGGTAATGGTTCCTGAAACCATGATCGGGATTTTTATATTTCTTTCATCCTGAAGTTCATCAATAGCATACAAAGCCGCTTTTGCATTCAGGGTATCAAAAATTGTTTCTACCAAAAGGATGTCTGAACCTCCATCCAGTAAAGCTTCACACTGCTGTTTGTAAGCCACTCTCAATTCTTCAAAAGTGATTGCTCTGTATCCCGGATCATTAACATCAGGACTTAAACTTGCCGTTCTGTTGGTAGGTCCGATGGAGCCTGCCACAAATCTTGGTTTATCCGGATTTTGAGCGGTAAATTCATCACATACTTTTCTGGCAATTTTTGCAGACTCATAGTTCAGTTCGTATACCAGTTCTTCCATGTGATAATCTGCCATTGCAATGGTGGTTCCCGAAAATGTATTGGTTTCGAGAATGTCTGCTCCGGCTTCCAGATATTTTCTATGAACTTCTTCGATTGCCTGAGGCTGTGTCAGGGAGAGAAGGTCATTATTTCCTTTTACCGGATGTTCCCAGTCTTTGAAACGTTCTCCGCGGTAGTCTTCTTCCTCGAATTTGTAGCGCTGAAGCATGGTTCCCATTGCGCCATCGAGAATTAAAATTCTCTCGGATATTGCTTTATATAATTGTTCTGAATTTTTCATATGTTTTTTGATGGTTGATAGTTGATAGGATGTTATCCTATCCTTTGTTAAATCGTCCCGTTGGGACTCTTTGATTTATTTCAAACAAATAATCTGAACCGGCTAGAGTCTTTCTATTGAATTAATCTAAAGCCTGTTTCAGATCTGCAATGATGTCATCTATATATTCCAAACCTACAGAACAGCGGACAAGACCAGCTGTGATACCTACTTCATTTCTTTCATCTTCAGTTAGTTTTGAATGGGTTGTGGATGCAGGATGTGTCACGATGGTTCTTGTATCTCCCAAATTGGCAGAAAGAGAACACATTTTTATTTTGTCCAAGAAGTTTCTTCCGCCTTCTATTCCGCCTTTAATTTCAAAGGCTACGATACTTCCACCCAGCTTCATCTGCTTTTTCGCAATTTCATAACTCGGATGGGATTTTAAGAACGGATATTTTACCAGCTCCACATTCGGGTGGCTTTCTAAAAATTCAGCAACCTTCAATGCATTTTCACAATGTTTTTCCACACGGATAGACAATGTTTCCAGGCTCTTTGATAAAACCCATGCATTGAAAGGTGACATCGCAGGTCCCGTATTTCTTGCAAAAAGGTAGATTTCTCTGATCAGGTCCTCTTTTCCTACGGCTACACCGCCTAACACTCTACCCTGTCCGTCAATCAGTTTCGTTGCAGAATGTACAACAACATCTGCACCATATTTTATCGGCTGTTGCAGATAAGGTGTTGCAAAACAGTTATCTACAATAAAGATAAGGTTATGTTTTTTCGCGATCTTTCCGAAAAACTCAAGATCCAGAATTTCAATAGCCGGATTGGTAGGGGTTTCAAGGTATAAGATTTTGGTATTCGGTTTAATGTACTGTTCAACATTCTCCGCATCTTCAGCTTTGAAATACGTTGTTTCGATATTCCATTTCGGGAAATACTTTGTAAATAAGGTATGGGTAGAACCAAAAACCGACTGACAGCTTACAATATGATCGCCCGCATCCAGTAAAGTGGCAAACGTAGAATAAATAGCCGCCATTCCTGTTGCAAACGCATATCCTGCTTCTGCGCCTTCCATTTTTACAATCTTATCTGTGAATTCTGTCACATTCGGATTTGAAAAACGGCTGTACAGGTTTTTAGATTTTTCTTCGGCAAAGCTCGCTCTCATATCTTCCGCATCCTGAAAAATAAAGCTGGATGTAAGATATAATGGCGTAGAATGTTCGTCAAACTGCGTTCTTTCAGTCTGGGTTCTTATTGCGGAGGTTTCAAAATTTTCCATATAGTTTAATGATCAATGTACCAATGAATCAATATAACAATGTACCAATGATTTCTAGATTGCTAGACTGTTACATTGCTATATTGTTACATTATTAATATTATTTAGTTTCACTTACTCTTAAGATATCACCGAAAACGCCTCTGGCTGTTACCTGAGCTCCGGCACCGGCTCCCATGATGACGATCGGGTTTTCACCGTAACTTTCTGTGTAGATTTCAAAGATGGAATCTGAACCTTTCAACTGACCTAAAGCAGAGCTTCCCGGTACAGAAACCAATTTCACATCAAGCTGACCTTTATCTTTCTGAAGATCTCCGTGAAGATCTCCTACATAACGAAGTACGTGGCCCGGCTCCTGCCCTTCTTTGATTTTCTTATATTCTTCATCCAGCTCATCAAGTCTTGAGATAAATTCATTTTTATCTACTGCCAAAAGGTCTTCAGGAATTAAATTCTGAATATTGATGTCTTGAAATTCATTGATCAGGTCCAATTCTCTGGCGAGGATCAGAAGTTTTCTTGCTACATCGTTTCCGGAAAGGTCTTCACGTGGATCCGGTTCTGTATATCCTTTTTCCATTGCTTCTCCGATGATGGTTGAAAATTTATCGTCTCTCACAGAAAAATTATTGAAGATATAGCTCAGTGAACCGGAGAATACACCTTTAATTCTGGTAATATTTTCTCCTGAAAGGTGTAATAATTTGATGGTATCAATTAACGGAAGTCCCGCTCCTACATTGGTTTCGTACAGATAACGTCTGTTGTTTTTACTCAACGTATATCTTAGTTTACGGTATTCTTCTATTGGAAGTGTGTTGAAAATTTTGTTGGAAGAAACAAGGTCAAAACCATTTTCAGCTAAAGCGTGATAGTTTTTCACAAAATCCTTGCTCGCGGTGTTGTCTACTACGATAAGGTTTTCCAACTGATTTTCTTTTGAGAAGTTGATCAGCTCTTCAACGTTTGAAGGGTGTTCTGCCGTTAAAATCTCATCATTCCAATCTGCATTAAAACCTTTTTTATTGAAAGCAATTTTTCTTGAATTGGCTACAGCCACTACTTTCAGGTCTATCTTTTTACGTCTTTTAATTTCTTCTGATGATTGTAAAACCTGCTCTATTAAAGTCTTTCCTACATTTCCGTGACCGATGATCGCCAGATGAACAGTTTTTGGTTTTTTAAAAATTTCGGATTCGATAACATTCTTTGTCTTCTCATCCTGCGAAGAGGTTACTACAATATTCACTCTGTTTTCCCCTGCAACCTGGTTTAATAAAAGTGGAAAAACGTTGTTTCTAGCCAGTTCAGTTAAAACTTTATTGAAATCCTCCGCCACAAATCCAAGGACGGAAACATTATTGATACTATAAATCTGTGAAACTTTTCCTGATTTTCTTTCTGCTTCAAATTCATCGATCAGACAGGCAACTGCTTTTTCTGCATCGGCTTCATTGACAAGAATAGAAAGCCCGTTTTCAATGGCCTGCTGGGAGATTACTCCCACACTGATTCTCGCTAAAGTAAGCGCTTTAAAAATTCTTCCGTCGATTCCTATTTCTCCTAAGAAATCTTCTCCTTCAAACTTGATGATCGATCTGTTTTTTAAAAACTTTATTTCGTTCGCATTTTTCATCTGTTCTATACTTTTTGTTTGTTATGATCAGATGGAGTTTCGCTTTCGCTTCCTTTCATTCTGAAAATATTGTTGATGATATTATTTAATTGTTCGTATTCCATTAAGAAGGCATCATGCCCATGAATTGACTGTATTTCATAATAGAAAACCTCTTTGTTTTTCTCTTTCAGCTGTTCAAAGCACATTCGTATTTCTGAAGCAGGGAAAAATAAATCTGTATCTACAGCGATCAGGTGCATTCGTGCGCTGATCTTTTCGAGCTGGTTTTCATAGGTATTGATATTCATGAGGAGATGATTCATCAGTTTGTAAGATTTTAAACTAAATCTATCGTTTAATGAATTTCCGTGATACACGAGCCAGTCTTCTGACTCTAACCGTTTGTTTTCCTGATGATATCTATTTTGAAATCTGTCGTTTAGGGACTGTGGAGTTCTATAGCACAACATGGCGTGTATTCTCGCTTTCTGCAGGGGCTCATCATTTCCGTTTAACAGAAATTTCTGAACCAGACACTGTGCATGAAGCCAGTCATGGGTTCTGAAGTCGCAGGCAATCGGGATAAAAATCTCGGCAAGCTGTGGCTTTTTGGCTAGCATTTCCCAAGCGATTCCTCCTCCGAGGGAGCCTCCAATAATGGCATATAAATTTTTGATATGTAAAGCTTCAAGGCCTTTCAGAAATATTTCAGCAATATCTGAAGGGGTGAAGTCTTCGTAGTCGTCAATTAAAAAATGATCAAATCCGTTTCCGGGAATATTGAAACAGAGAACTGTGTACTGATTCGTATCGATCACCTGATTTTCACCAATTAATTGTTTCCACCATCCTTTTTCTCCTGAAACATTTGAGTTTCCGGTTAAGGCATGATTGATCAATATAATGGGTGCTGTAAACAGGTCTTTCCCGAAGATCTGATAAGTCAACGGGATATGGTATTCCTTTTGGGAATAAGTCTGATACGAAAGATTTATATAGTTTAGTTCTGTTTTCAATTCTATTATTATTTTAATACAATTGAAAATGCCACAGGAAATGGCTGAAAAGAACTTCAGTAAGTTATCTGTCCAAAATAAATTGGTAGAACGTAGCACCTTCTCTGCTTGCACAAAGGGTTGCTAAGGTTTCATAGGGTCTAATCCCTCAACCTTTCTTGATAACATTTTCAATATTTGAATGAACGCACTGCAAAGATATGTCTTTTCTTTTAAATTAAAAAAGAAAAAATATTTAATATTTAAAAAGCCTCTAATCATAAGTGTTTCAAGGCTATGTTAAGAATTCTTCAGATGAAAGGAATTGGAATTATTTTTCAAAAAAACTAACTTCGTATTGAAAAAATGATGAAATATGACTGTTGAGAAAGAAAGACTACAAGATACCAAATGGAAAAACTGGGGGCCATACGTCAGTAACCGACAGTGGGGAAACGTCCGTGAAGACTACAGCCCAAACGGAAATGCCTGGCACTACGCGAATCACAATAATGCCGAAAGCTACGCTTACCGATGGGGAGAAGAAGGTATCGCAGGGATCTCTGATGTGAAGCAGATCTTCTGTTTTGCTTTTTCATTCTGGAACAAGAAAGATAAAATAGTAAAAGAACGTTTCTTTGGACTGAGCAATCCTCAGGGAAATCACGGGGAAGATATTAAAGAAATCTTTTATTACCTCGATAATACACCTACTCACAGCTATATGAAAATGGTGTATAAATATCCGATCAATGCATTTCCATACGATGATCTCGTTGCTGAAAACGGAAGACGAAGCAAAAAGGAACCTGAATATGAAATTTTTGATACGGGAATTTTTAACAATGATGAATACTTCGATATTTTCATTGAATACTGCAAAGCGGACCACAACGACATTCTGGCCAGAGTAACGGTTCATAACAGAAGCCAGCAGGATGCTCCGATAGTGGTAGCTCCGACGGCCTGGTTCAGAAACAACTGGAAATGGGGTTATAATACCTATAAAGCACAGCTGACTGCTTCTTACGACGGATGTATCGACATCAATCATGACAGTATTTCGATTAAAAAGCTTTACTCAAGAAACCTGGCTGCGAAAAGTGCTTTCTGCGAAAATGAAACAAATGCGCCTAAATTATATGGTGCACCCTATTCCGGAAATACTTATTTTAAGGACGGGATCAATGATCATATCATTTACGGAAGCAATACGGTAAATCCGGAGAAAAGAGGAACTAAGGCTTCTTTTATTATTGATGAAATTATCGACGCAGGACAGTCAAAGACTTTTGATTTCAGATTGTGTCCGGATGAGGTGGATGAACCTTTTGAAAAATTTGACGAAATTTTCGCAACAAGAGCTGCTGAAACCAACGAGTTTTACGAAGAAATTCAGAGTGAAACCACAAACGAGGATGAAAGAAACGTACAGCGTCAGGCTTTTGCAGGACTTCTCTGGAATAAGCAGTTCTATCATTATAACGTTGGAAAATGGCTGAAAGGTGATCCGAATCATCAGGCTCCGAGAAATTTCAATGATTATGTAAGAAACACGGAATGGAATCACCTTCACAATAAAGACATTATCTCGATGCCTGATAAATGGGAATATCCGTGGTATGCCACATGGGATCTGGCATTTCACTGTGTTCCTTTCTCCATTATTGATGGTGAGTTTGCTAAGGGACAGCTTCTTTTGCTTACGAAAGAATGGTACATGCACCCCAACGGTCAGTTACCTGCCTATGAATGGAACCTGAGTGACGTGAATCCACCCGTACATGCATGGTCTTGCTTCAGGGTTTTTAAAATTGATGAAAAGCAGAACGGTAAACCTGACCTTTTATTTCTCGAGAAAGTTTTTCAGAAACTTCTCCTGAATTTCACATGGTGGGTGAACAGGAAAGATAAAAGCGGTAACAATATTTTTGGCGGCGGTTTCCTTGGACTGGATAATATCGGAGCTTTCGACCGGAATATGGAGCTGAAAGACGGACAGCATCTGGAACAGGCAGACGGAACCAGCTGGATGGCTATGTATGCGCTTAATATGATGCGAATCGCAATGGAGCTCGCTCAGTATTATCAGGTTTACGAGGATATGGCAATCAAATTTTTTGAGCATTATCTGTATATTGCTGAGGCGATGGAGAATCTTGGAGAAGGCAAAGAAGGTCTATGGAATGAGGAAGACGGCTTTTTCTATGATGTACTACAGCTTGGTAACGGAGAAAGTGTTTCTTTAAAACTAAGAAGTATTGTCGGTCTGATTCCAATGTTTGCAGTGGAAATCGTAGATCATAAATTACTGGATAAAATGCCCAATTTCAAAGCCAGAATGGAATGGGTTTTAAAGAATAAACCTGAGCTCACAAAGCTGGTTTCCCACTGGGATGAAGAAGGACAGGGCAGAAAACATCTGATGAGTATTCTGCGTAAGAACAGACTGACAAAGGTTTTAACGAGAATGCTTGATGAAAATGAATTCCTTAGTTCTTACGGAATCCGTGCCATGTCAAAAGTATACGAGGAAAATCCGTTTGTATTTTCAGTTCACGGTACGGAAAACGTGGTTTACTACACGCCTGCCGAGAGTGACAGCCGAATGTTTGGAGGAAACAGTAATTGGCGCGGCCCGATCTGGTTCCCGATCAATTTCCTGATTGTGGAAAGTTTACAGCGTTTCCATTTCTATTATGGCAACAGCTTAAAAGTAGAGTTTCCAACGGGAAGTGGTGAAAAAAAGAACCTTGATGAAGTGGCTCAGAATATCAGCCGCAGACTCTGCTCGTTATTTTTAAAAGATGAAGACGGACAAAGGCCTTTTAACGGAGGAAATGCCAAGTTTAATTATGATGAACATTTCAGGGATTACATCACTTTCTTTGAATATTTCCATGGAGACAATGGCCGCGGCGTAGGGGCTTCCCATCAGACCGGATGGACAGCAACGGTAGCTAAGCTTATGAAGCCAAGATTAACAGTATAAACGCAGCGGCCGGCCCGAATGGGCCGGCCGCTTATAATCAATTAAAAAAATAGTTAAACTTTTTCTCCGTTCACAAGAACTTCATACCCGATTTCTACATTCGGCTCTAAAGTTTTTGATACGGAACAGTATTTCTCAAAAGATAACTGAGCAGCTTTTGATGCTTTTTTAGGATCTATATTTCCCTCCAAAAGAAATCTCACTTTAATAGATTTAAAAGGTTTTGCGTCTTCTACCTGAACTCTTTCTCCTTCTACTTCCGCCTGGAAACCTGTAATTTCCTGACGTTGTTTTTTCAGGATAGAGACTACATCTATTCCGCTACAGCCTGCAACAGCCATCAACACGCTTTCCATTGGAGAAACGCCTTTAGCTCCGGGCTGTGAGGTATTGTCCAAGAGAATTGAATTCCCCTGGGAATTGGTACACTCAAATAAAAAATCGTCGTTAATTCTGTTTAGTGTTATTTTCATTTTCGAATTTTGTTGTAAGATTCTTCGGCTCTCTGCACAGAACCGGAGTAATTAGATTTATGATCAATGCAAAATTATAAAATTCCCCGCGCTTTTATCTCAAGATATTTATTGATAACGTCGATATTTAAATTTTCAGGAAGCGTATACACGGTATAAATCCCATACTTTCTGAGTTCCTGAATGATCAGTTTCTTTTCAAATTCAAATTTTTCGGCAACGATTTCATCATAAATCTCCTGCATACTTTCAGGATTCTTCTGAATAAGGGTCTGCAGTTCTGAATTTTTGAAGAATATAACCACCAAAAGATGGTTTTTGGCTATTCCACGAAGGTATTTCAACTGACGGTTTAATCCATCAAGCGTTTCAAAATTGGTAAACAATAACACAAGACTTCGCTGGTTCAACGAATATTTTACATCCTGATAAAGGCGGTTGAAATCACTTTCAAAGAAATCTGTTTTAATATTATACAAAGCTTCCGAGATCTTCCTCAGCTGCCCGGATTTATTTTCTGCAGCGACTTTATTCTCTGTTTTTTTAGAGAAGGTCATCATTCCGGCACGGTCGCCTTTTTTAAGAATTATATGAGACAAAGCCATGGCGGCATTGATTGAATAATCCAGCAGACTTAATCCGTTGAAAGGCATCTTCATGGTCCTTCCTTTATCGATCAGAATAAAAATCCGCTGTGATCTCTCATCCTGAAACTGATTGACCATTAACCGGTTGGTCTTGGATGTAGCTTTCCAGTTGATGGTTCTGATATCATCCCCGGGAACATATTCTTTGATCTGCTCAAATTCCATGGTGTGCCCAAGTTTTCTGATCTTTTTGATTCCACCGAGCATAAATTCGCTCTGCAACGCCATCAGTTCATATTTTCTGAGGTGTACAAAAGACGGATAGGCAGGCAGCATCGCATCTTTCTGGAAATTAAATCTCTTTGAAACAAATCCCAATGGCGAAGAAACATACACATTCAGGTTTCCGAAACTGTACTCTCCTCTTTCCTTGGGTTCCAGACTGTACTGAAAATAGGTATTTCTACCGGGTTCTATATTTTTTTTAATTAAAAAATCTCTTTTCTGAAACTGAAACGGAATCTCATCAATGATTTTTGTATTGATCTTAAAACTGTAATTATTTTTAATATCAATCTTTACAAAATTTTCATCCCCGTTCGATAATTTTTCCGGAAGTATTCTCTGGGCAAGCACTCCTTTTTTCTGATTAAACAATAAAAGATAGTCTACCATTGCCGCCAGAAAACAGATCAGCAGAACAATGTGAGCCGCCCACATCAGAACCGGAAAGAAAAAAGCAAGGACATACAGTACCCCCACTCCGATGAGCGAAAAGAAAAATCGTGTATTGATGTATAGGTTCTTCATTTTTTAGGTAGCAGGTTGCAGATGATAGGCTGCAGGTTGTTGGTAATACTTATTGTAGAGAGTTTATTAAACCGTTCAGCATTTTTGAAATTTCGATAATGTGTTCATTCAATTTTTTATAATTTTCTTCATTTAAATAATTAAGATTTTTAGAGATGATTAATTGAGTTTCAACTTCAGCACAACTTCCTCTCGCTATCTTTAAAAATTGTAGATAATCCAGTTTGCTTCTTCTGGAGTTTCCTTCAGCAATATTTGATGGTATAGAAACCGAGGCTCTCCTGATTTGTGAAACAAGGCCATACATTTCATCTTTCGGAAAAGATCCCGTAATCCTGTAAATTTCTGTAACAAAATCAATAGATTTCTGCCAAACCAAAAGTTCCTTAAAATTTGCCATACTACACAAAATTTATTGAAAGCAATTAATACTTCGTCACCAGACAGCTATAGCCTGCGACCTGCAACCTATTATCTGCCACCTAATACCTGCAACCTACCTAGGAATCTCTATTCCCTCTAAGATCTGACGTATAATTTCATCTGCCGTTAAGCCTTCCATTTCGCGTTCAGGAGAAACGATGACTCTGTGTCTTAATACGGCATAGCTTGCTTCTTTGATGTCTTCAGGGGTTACAAAGTCTCTTCCTCTCATCGCTGCAAAGGCTTTTGAAGCCGTAAGCAATGCCAGAGAAGCTCTTGGAGAAGCTCCCAGATACAAGAACTGGTTTTCTCTTGTATTGACGATGATTTTTGCAATATATTCCATCAGATGAGCCTCTACAATAATCTCTTTTACAAGATTCTGATAGCTTTTTAATTGCTCTGCCGTAATGACACGGTTCACTCCTTCCGTCTTATCTTCTTTTCTACTTTCGTGCTGATTTCTGATGATCGCGATCTCCTGTTCAAGATTCGGGTATCCTACATTGATTTTAAATAGGAAACGGTCCAGCTGTGCTTCAGGAAGCCTGTAGGTTCCTTCATGCTCTATCGGGTTTTGAGTTGCTACAACCAGAAATGGTTCGTCCATTATGTAACGGATTCCATCCATTGTGATCTGTCTCTCTTCCATGACCTCAAACAGGGCTGCCTGGGTTTTCGCAGGGGATCTGTTGATCTCATCAATTAATATAAAACTGGAAAAGATCGGGCCTTTCTTAAATTCAAATTCAGAGTTTTTTACACTGAAAACGGAAGTTCCCAAAATATCCGAAGGCATAAGGTCCGGTGTAAACTGGATTCTGCTGAAGCCTACATCTATTGTTTTGGCGAGAAGCTTTGCCGTAATGGTCTTCGCTACTCCCGGAACTCCTTCAATCAGGACGTGCCCGTTTGATAAAAGTGCCGCAATAAGATGTTCGATCATGCTTTCCTGACCGACAATTACTTTGGCTATTTCAGCTTTGACCTTCTCTAAGCTGGCGCGAAGCTCGATCATATCAATTCTCGACTGAAACTGATCTTCCTGTTTATTTAGATTGATAGAACTTTTATTTTCTACGTTTTGATTTTCAAGGTTGTCCATAATTTTCTATTTGTGGTTTTTAGTCTATGGTTCTAATTTATCGGACTTCTTATATCCGGCTTTATATATCGGACTACACATATCCGGCTCATCTATCGGACTTCATCCGATCTTTTGTTAAATCGTCCCGTTGGGACTCTTACTTTATTCTATAATGTACCAATTTCTCAGTCAGGCAGTTTACCAATATTCATTGTTACATTGTTACATTGTTACATTGTTACATTGCTACATTGCTACATTGCTACATTGTTACATTAATAACTTATCTCAAAATCTCATCAAGAAGCCTGTTCATTCTGGTGAGGTCTTCTTTCATTACGTTGGCATAAGGATCCTGACCTTTTTTTATCAGAGCTATGGCTTCATGGATCATTTCCATTGTTTTCCCGGTTTTCAAATGAAGTTTTTTGGCAAATTCTTCATCCAGATTTTGGGTATCAATCAGGAAATCCATTCTTACTTTGTTCAGAAAATATTGGCCTTTTTTCGCCATCATATCATGAAAATCACCTTCCTGAAGATAAAGATTTCCAATACTTTTTACAAAATCTAAGGAAGTATTTTTGAGCGGCTCTACAACAGGCACTATCCGTTGTTTTCTTTTGGCATTAAAGAAAATAAACAAGACAAGTCCGCCCAAAAGTACCCACCATGCATACTTCAATGCCGGATTGGAAAGTACAAACCTCATAAAGAAGCGTGAAACTTTGGTATCATTTTCAACAAACCAGATGGTTTCCCTATCCTGAAGATAAGAAAAAACATCCTGTGCATATTTTATACTGCCTGGTTTCAGCAGATAATAATTGGTAAGGAAAAGCGGTTCACTGTGAACATAGATCGTTCCTTTTCCAAAACTGACTTTAATAAAATTGGCCTGATCCGAATTATCTTTTTCTACCGTTTTCCCCAGTACTTCCACTTTAGGTTTGATATACGAAAAGCCTCTGCCTGACGGAAATTTATCCAGTTTAATAAAATCATTCTGGTATTCTCTATCCGTAAGTTTCAATACATTTTCTTCTGCAAAAGAAATATCCGCACTATGATAACCGATGGTATCTGAAATATCTTTCGGGACACGGCTTATCAAAATCATTGCATCTGAACCTTCTGATACCTGATCCAGAATTTTTTTCCAGGACTGCTTATCCAGTTCCTTTTCAATGACAACGATATTGTGTGCTCCCTTTTTGTTTCTGCTGTAATAGTCGTAAGGTGCCTCTTCTATTTTTCTCAGATTATTTTTAAAAAGATCTTTGGCTTCATTATTAAAAACAAACAACCCGAAAGGAGATTTCTCTTCAATATTGAAATTCTTACGCCAGCTTATTCTTTCCTTTTTATTGACTTCAAGCAATGCCAGAATAACCATCACAACGATGAATATCACAGCATATATTTTGAAGGTTTTTTTCATGATTAATAGTTTAATTAAGGCTTAAATGCCTGATACTGGTTTTTAAATTTGAGATAGCTTTGTTCGTCAATACTGAATTCTCCGTACCAGACATAATCGAAAATATAAGAAAGGCCTGAAAATTCACTTTTCAGATCTCCGTCTTTCAGTTCTGCAACATAGTCTTTATTGGTCTTTTCGGGATTCCAATTGATTTGTTTTTTGTCACTCAGTTTTTTAAGGATAAACAGGAATTGGTAACGAACTGCCGAACGGTAATCTCCTTCTCTTTCAAATTTGGCTATACTTTCCGGGAAATTGATTTCATGGATATTTTCATGAAGCTCTTCCGCATTGATGTCTATTTTTTTATTTTTCTTTCCGAAGAACAGATTTCCATCTTTTCCAAGGAGGAATTTAATGATAAAATAAAGAAGGAATCCTACCAGAATAATGGCAAACAAACGGATTAAAATGGTGGTAATTTGTGCAGAATTAGTGAAAACAGTTTCTCCAAAAATGCTTTGCAAAATTCTGTCAATCCTGCGCATCAGCTTTTGGAAGAATGACTCTTTCGGTTTTGATACCGAATAATCAAATTCGTTTCCTTTATATCTGGACTGAATATTTTCTTTAAACTTTTTTGGGTGGAGCGTATTTTCTGAAACCGGCTTCAGGATCAGTACGGAATCTGCACGGAGCATATTCCTGTAATGTCCCGTTCCTAAAGAATCTACGATATAATCTTCCACCGTTTCACCTCCATCGTCATCCTGCGCAGAAACAGGACATATGGAGAAAAAGATCAGCAGAAAAAGCAAGAATTTATTCATTAATACCGATAGTTTCTATTTCTTCAAGTTCAATTTTCGTGTGCAGGTCTGTTCTGCTGTCATAATACATCAATCCTGCATTGATGAACATCAGATTGTAAAGGATTAATGTTGCCAATATAGAAACTCCATACAATAAAAAGAGAATAATTCCCATTGCTCCCGTGAAAGGATTCGCTTCAAAATTCCCGTCCGGAGCAGAGGTAAGAATGGACCCGTACATAAATATCATCGGAACAAATGTGAATACAGAGGTAATCATGTACATAATAATGAACATGATGATGGATGCTCCCCAATATTTCCAATACGGAGATTTTTCACTTCCATTCGGATATGAAAACTGGGATCTTATGGAATAACTTAAGCTTTCCAAAAAGCCCCGTTTTGTATTGAAATAGTCGTACATCAAAAATGAAGACACATTAAATACGGTAGGATATACAAGCAAAATAAGGAAAAACCCGATAAAGATAAGCAGCAGCAGATAGGAAAATCCAAGAAGAATCATTGATACCGGAAATACAATCACCAGCATTCCCAGGCTGATTTTAAAGATGCGTCCTGCATTGGTTTTAAAATCATTAAGGATCTCATCTATTTTCACTTGCTGAGCGCCTTCAACGATCCTTTTCATATAAAAAACAGGATACAGATAATTGACAATTCCCAGAAGAACAAAAAGTATAAAAACCAATATTCCTACTATCGTAAGCATTCCCGCATTATCTGAAAAATATTTTTCAAAATAATAACTTTCACCATTGAGATTTCCCCCAACCAACTGTCCGAGGATCTCTCTGAATCCAAAAATCACCACAGCGATTGTCAGGATTAACAGTAGCCCGTTGATCAGAATATAATTTTTAAAATAATTTTTTCCGTATAATTTGAAAAAATTAAAGCTGTCACTGATGAAAGCTCCAAATTCTCTTTTTTTATAAAACTGCATCATTGGTGTGGGTATTAATTCTTTTATAAACCACCGAAGGATAAACGAAATAGTAAAACCCTATAATGGCCAGTGACGTGATTATTAATGCTAAGTTGACAACCAGTGGCATTTTTAAAGCATGTCTTGTGACGTATCCTTCAATAATTCCGGCGCAGATCGTAAACGGAACGGTACTCAGGAAAATCTTAAACGAATCTTTAAAACCGGTTTTAAAGGAATTAAATCTTGAAAAAGTTCTCGGAAACAGGATACTTGCCCCTAAAATCAATCCGCACATTGCTTCAACCACCATTGCAAAGATTTCAAAAACCCCGTGAAGCCAAATTCCTCTTGCACTGTCTTTCAAAGCTCCGTAATCATAGAAAAAATACTGGAAAGAACCTAGCATAACGCTGTTCGAAAGCAAGGCATACAAAGTACCTACGCCTCCGGTAACTCCGTAAATGTATAATTTCGCGCCCACAGTGATGTTATTAAAAATGATTCCAATGGTACTTCCCCATGTGGAACCGCTCTGGTAAACGCCTACAGCATTTCCTTTTTTAATATTTTCTATGGTTTCGTTGACATATTCTTCACCAAGAATAATATTGGCAAAATCTTTATCATAAGCTCCGGAAAGCACACCTATTGCTGTAAAAAGAATGAAAAACAGAAAAGCATACAAAAGATATCTCCTGTACTGGTATACCAACAGGGGAACTTCTGTTTTGAAGAAATACATCAACCTGTTCTCCTCTACTCTTTTGGTTTTATAAATCTTCTGGAACATTTGCGAAGACAAATGATTCAGATAAACCGTAGTGTTACTTTTAGGATAATAGGACTGTGCAAATGAAAGATCATTGATCAGGTTGATATACAGCGAAGACAGGTCATCAGGATTTTTTTTTACTTTCCCTTGAATAACCTGTTCAATTCCCAACCATTTTTCTTTATTTTGTTTAATGAAATAAACTTCTCTCATAATTGTAAGGCTAAAATAATAAAAATTATGTCTCAAATTGCGATAAATACCTCACAAAATGTAAATATTAACTTTAATATTGCAAGTGTCGGAGAAAGAATGCTTGCCTTCATTATCGATTTCCTGATCAAGGTGGCTTATGTCATTATTGTACTCTACCTTTTCTTCAACATTTTGGATCTTGGGTATTTATTGGATGGGCTGGATCAGTGGTCTATCATGGCAGTTTATATTGTCCTGACTTTTCCGGTTTACATTTATCCTGTAGTTCTGGAAAGCCTTATGGAAGGACAGACACCCGGAAAAAAACTCATGAAGATCCGGGTGGTAAAAATAGACGGCTACCAGGCCAGCTTCGGTGACTATCTGATCCGATGGATGTTCCGCCTGATTGATACGACTGCCGCCGGTGTTGTAGGTTTAATCTCTATGATTGTTTCCAAAAACAACCAGCGTCTGGGGGATATTGCTTCCGGTACCGCTGTGATTTCTTTAAAAAACAACATCAATATTTCCCATACCATTCTGGAAAATATCAACGAAGATTATATTCCGTCATTCCCTCAGGTCATCGCCTTAAGTGATAATGATATGAGGATCATTAAAGATAATTACACCAAAGCACTGAAAATAGATGACCGCCAGATCATCAGTAAACTTTCAGATAAGATCAAAAGCATTTTAAAACTGGAAATTGATCCGAAGATGACGGAAAGACAGTTTATTAATGTGGTGATCAAGGATTATAACTATTATACGGGGAAGGAGAATTGATGGAGATGTTAATGGTCAATTTCGCTGCGCGAGTGAATGGTCAATTTTTGCTGCGCAAGTGAATGGTCAATCGTCAATTGATTACATTACAAAAAAAATTTACACTGTTTAATCAAGTTAAAAAATTGACTGCGAAGCAAATTCACTATTCACTATTGACGGATAACGATGGTTGGCAATGGTCAATTTTGCTGCGCAAGTGAATGGTCAATCGTCAATTAATAATGGTAAAAAAGGATAGTCCTCCTATTTAAACACATCAAAAAAATTGACTGCGAAGCAAATTCACTATTCACTATTGACATTTCCCATAATCCCTGTCGGTGCAATTTTTGTATCTTTCAATACCAAAGCTTAGCATTATGAAATTTGAGAACAATAAATCAGGAAATGGTGGCGTACTTACGCTGAACAACGAAACCAAAGAAGTAGGAAGACTGACGTATACTATTTTTCCTGAAGACAGTAAATTTATTATTTCATTCGTACTCGTACACCCTGAATTTGAAGGGCGCGGACTGGGAAAATATCTGGTTGAGGAGGCCATAAAATTTGCAAGAGAAAACAACTGGAAAGTGTATCCGCACTGTTCTTATGCAAGAGCCGTAATGACCCGAATGAGTGATGTGGATGATATTTTTCTAAAGAGCTAAAACATCTTTCACCAAAATCTCCTCGATATTATCCGGGTAATCTACTTGTAAGTGATGATCTGAAGCGACCCATTCCATAATTTCCTGAAGTTTTAATACTTTGGAGTTCGGAATTCCCATCAAATCCAGAGCACAGGCGTTGCATTCTTGCTCGTACTGGTTATGAATTGGGATCACAAAGAGTTTTTTATCCATGAAAAGCGCTTCTGCGGGCGTTTCAAAACCAGCATTGCAAAGAATTCCATCACAGCTTTCAAAATATTTCAGATACTGCATCTCATCGATGGGGAAAACTTCTACATTTTTCACTTTCACCTGTACTTTGCTGTGTTTTGAGAATACTTTCCACTGTACAGGAATCTGTTTCAGAACTTTGATGATATTTTCGTCTGCAAAACTTGGAAGATAAACGAGATAATAACCTTTCTTATCGGGATTAAGGTTTCGGATTTTATGTCTGATCACAGGTTTTTTAATCTGCGGATGGTAATTTTCAAAGTGGAAACCTATTTTTCTTTTGCTGGGAACGTAATATTTCAGGATCAGTTCACCCAGAAAATCTTTATGTTTCGGCTTTGGTGTTTCGGCAAAACTCATGGAAGCCTGATGGCTCAGTTCGATCATCGGCAGCTTTTTTAATTTCCCTGCCCAACCGGTGAGAGGTTCATAATCATTAATGATCAGATCATACTGTGAAAGCTCCAGTTCCCGGATTGTTTTGGCTGCTTCAAGAAATTTATTCTCGGTAAACGTTTTACGATAGGATAAACCTCCTGTTTTGTTGTAAAGAAGAGAAATACCCCGATATTGATAATTAAGGTCAAAATCAGCCTTTAATTGCGACTGATGCCCACTGATCAATGTATCGACTGAAGCATATTTTTTGAGGATAGGAATAATTTCCTGCGCCCGTGCCACATGGCCGTTCCCTGTCCCTTGAAATGCATACAAAACCTTCATTTATGAAAAATTAGTTACTATTTTCAGAAGTTCAGAACTGTCCATGTCCTGGATTTCTTCTGCTTCGTCGTCTTTAAGTGAATCTTTGTGATCGTCATAATAAAAGATTTTCCATTCTTTATCATGGTATTCAAGAGCGGAAAGGTTTTCTATCCAGTCTCCGGAATTCAGATAGGTGCATGATCCTTTTTTATTAACAACTTCACGGATCTGAGGCTGATGAATGTGCCCGCAGATCACATAATCGTAATGATTGTCTATAGCCAGTTCTGAAGCAGTGAGTTCAAAATCTCCGATATACTTCACCGCCTTCTTTACATTGTTTTTGATCTTCTTTGAAAATGAATATTTTTCTCTGCCCATTTTCTCCAGAAACCAATTGACCATATTATTGATGACAATCAGGAGATCATAGCCTTTTCCTCCTAATTTTGCAATCCATTTAGAATGCTGTACAGAGGCATCGAAAACATCACCATGAAATATCCAGGTCTTTTTCTGATCAATATCCAGACAGATCTTGTTGCAGACTTTCAGTTTTCCTAATTCGAAATCCGTAAACTTCCGGAACATCTCATCATGGTTGCCCGTAATGTAGTAGACCTGTGTATTTTTATTAGTAGCGAATGAAAGGATCTTTTTGATCACCTTCAAATGAGGTTTAGGGAAGTAAGACTTTTTAAACTGCCAGATATCGATAATATCACCGTTCAAAACTAGTGTTTTAGGCTGGATAGAATTGAGATACCGTAACAGCTCTTTAGCCTTACATCCATAAGTTCCCAAATGAACATCCGATATGACAACTAACTCAACGTTTCTTTTCATAGTTTTATACAAAGAAACTAATTGAAAGTTAACTGTATATGAATGCTATATTATTTTTTACAGCGAGTTCATCAGCTCTTCTGTGATTTCCATATTGTGATACACGTTCTGTACGTCATCATCGTCTTCAAAGCGCTCCAGCATCTTCATATTCGCTTTGAACTGTTCTGCATTCACTTCTTTAATATTGTTTGGAATTCTCTGAAGTTCTGCGCTTTTCGCTTCAATTTTCAATTCATCTAATTTATGAGACAGTGAACCGAAGTCTTCGAAAGCCGTTGTAATCATTACTTCCTCTTCATCTTTCTCCACATCTTCTGCACCTCCGTCTATCATTTCCATTTCGAAATCATCCCAATCCATTTTGATCTGAGACAAATCAAGAGTAAAAATACCTTTCCTGTCGAAGATAAAAGCAAGTTCTCCATTCTTCCCAAGGTTACCGTCGAATTTATTGAAGATCGCTCTTACGTTGGCTACAGTTCTCGTTGGGTTATTGGTTGTACATTCTACAAAGAATGCTACTCCACCCTGCCCGTATCCTTCGTACGTAATCTCTTCATAGTTTTCAGCATCAGCACCACCGGCTTTTTTGATGGCTCTTTCTACGTTATCTTTAGGCATATTGGCACCCTTGGCATTCTGGATACATCTTCTTAAAGCCGGATTGGCTTCAGGATCTGTTCCTCCGGCTTTTACAGCCAGTGCAATGTCTTTACCTATCTTGGAGAAAGTTTTGGCCATTTTATCCCATCTGGCCATTTTAGAAGCTTTTCTATATTCAAATGCTCTTCCCATTTTAATTTTTAAATTTTCAACAAAATTAACTAAAAGTCAACAAAAAAAAAATACCTCCAATACAATTGGAGGTATTCATTATTTAGAAAAATTAATTATTTTTTCTTTTTAGCTGGAGCTTTTTTCTTAGCTGGAGCTTTCTTAGCTTTTTTCACTACAGTTTTCTTCTCTACAACGTCTAGATCAGATTTCTGAAGTGCATCCCAAGCAGCACCGTTTACAGCCTCAACTACAACTTTTCTGTCAACCATTCTGTCTGCGTCAGAAGCTTTTTCAGAAACAGTAGCGTCTCTTTCACCAACTCCTACAGATTTTAACTGGTTAGCGCTAACACCTCTAGCTTCTAGAGCACCAACTACTGAAGCAGCTCTTTGTCTAGAAAGTTTCAAGTTATAGTTATCAGCACCTTTCTTATCTGTGTGACCAGTTACTAAGAATGTACCGTCAGAAGATTGCTTAATAATCTTAGCCGCTTCATCTAACTTAGTGCTAGATTCTGGTCTGATTGTAGCTTTGTTGAAATCGAATAAGATACCTTTAAGAGCACCTGTAGCTTCAACTCCGATTACTTCTTTTGGTTTAGGACATCCGTTGTATTCTGGAAGACCTGGAACTGTAGGACAAGCGTCATCTTTATCTAAGATTCCGTCACCGTCTGTATCTGGCCAAGGACAACCGTTGTTTTCTGCAGGACCTGCAACAGTAGGACAAGCATCATCTTTGTCGATAACACCATCACCATCTGTATCTGGCCAAGGACAACCGTTGTTTTCAACTGGACCAGCTACTTCTGGACATTGATCGTCTTTATCTGGAACTCCGTCACCGTCAGTATCAGGACATCCCTGGAATTCTGGAAGACCTGGAGTATCTGGACAAAGATCATCTTTATCTAGGATACCATCCTTATCTCTATCTCTGTTACCGAATCTGAATAAGATCGATGCAGAAGCTTGCCAGAAGTTAGCAACTGTAGATTTATCACCTGGAGTTGACACGTAGTCACCTTGTACACCAAGACCGAAGTTCTTAGTTACCCAGAAGTTAACACCAGCACCTGTAGAAACTGTAAAGTGGTTAGCTTTACCATTTTCGTTACCACCGTCTCCGTTAGGAACAGAATTACCATTGTAATCGTTTCTTGGGAAAGTAAGTGCAGTATAGTCATGTCTCAGGTAGTTAGCACCAACTCTTAAATATGGATCGAACCAAGATTCTTCATTCCATAAAAGACCAGCTGCTTTAGCCTGGAAACCAAGACCTGTCATAAGGAAGAATTCTTTCCCCATGTTGAATCTCTTGTTATCTACATTACCTACGGAAGTCTGCCAGTCGATAACTAAACCTTTACCGATGTTTCTAGCAACTGTTAATTTAGATAATGGAGGTGTAATAGAGAAGTTGTTCACATTGAACATCGTCTTCGTTAAATTATTAGCAGAGAACGTGTTACTGAATCCTGTCTGTGCTGCCTTGTGGTTTTCGGCATGAGCACCAACTCCGATCAACCACGGATTGTTGGTAGTCTGCGCGAAGACAGTAGAGGCTACAGTAAGCGCCAATGCTGAAATTCCTAATTTTAGATTTTTCATAGAATTAAATGATTAAATAATTGATAATGCAAAATAAATATAATTTTTCTTTATATACAAAGTTTTTTGAATGATTTTTAACTTTTCTTTAATATTCTGTCCAGGTTACGTTTATTTTCTCTATCTTTTATCGCTTCCCTTTTATCAAAGAGTTTTTTCCCTCTGGCAAGCGAAATCAAGACTTTTGCTTTCCCCTTATCTGTGATATATAACTTAAGAGGTATAACTGTGTTCCCTGCATCCTTTAACTTCTTTTCAAGTTTCTGCAATTCTTTTTTGTGCAACAGCAATTTCCGTTCCCTTTTTGTTTTGTGATTGTAAAAAGTTCCCAGTTTATACTCATCAATCATCATATTAATAATGTATAACTCCCCATCAATAAACTGACAGAAGGATTCTGTGATAGACGCCTTGGATGAACGTAAAGATTTTATTTCCGTACCCGTCAAAACCATCCCAGCTTCATACTCTTCAAGGATTTCATACTCAAAACGGGCTCTTCTGTTTAATATACTGACTGTTTTTTCGATCTTCATTTTAAAAAATTCGTGTAATTATATTGGACTGGACGGCCCAATCCTTCACTAAGGTGTATTACGGGACTCTTTTCTGATTTAATTTCATTAATGAAATATAGAAAAAATACCCCACATTTAAAAACTTGACTATTACATTATTACGAAATACCCAAATTCTTTTCGTAATTTTGCGCCAAATTTACAAAACTATATGTTAACAGTATCTAACTTATCTTTACAATTCGGGAAAAGAGTTCTTTTTGACGAGGTAAATATTATGTTTACCAAAGGAAACTGCTACGGGATTATCGGAGCAAACGGTGCGGGAAAATCTACATTCCTTAAAATATTAACAGGAAAGCAGGATCCAACGACAGGGCATGTATCTTTGGAACCGGGGAAAAGAATGTCAGTTTTGGAGCAGGATCACTTTGCTTACGATCAATTTACTGTTCTTGAGGCTGTTTTAAGAGGTAATAAAAAATTATACGAAATAAAAGAAGAGATGGATTCTTTATATGCTAAAGAAGACTTCTCTGATGAAGACGGAATCAAAGCTGGTGAGCTGGGTGTAATCTATGATGAAATGGGCGGATGGACTGCTGAATCTGATGCACAGACAATGCTTTCAAATGTTGGGATTAAGGATGGCATGCACTGGCAGATGATGAGTGAACTTGAGAACCAGGACAAAGTAAAAGTTCTTTTGGCTCAGGCACTTTTCGGAAACCCGGATGTATTGATTCTGGATGAACCTACGAATGACCTTGATATTGATACGATAGCCTGGTTAGAAAATTTCCTTGCAGATTACGAAAACACAGTAATTGTGGTTTCTCACGACCGTCACTTCCTGGATACCGTTTGTACGCACATCGGAGATTTAGATTATGCGAAACTTAACCTTTACACAGGTAACTATACTTTCTGGTATCAGGCTTCTCAGCTGGCGACAAGACAAAGAGCTCAGGCTAACAAAAAGGCGGAAGAAAAGAAGAAAGAACTTCAGGACTTCATCGCAAGATTCAGCTCAAACGTTGCAAAAGCTAAACAGGCTACAGCGAGAAAGAAAATGATCGATAAACTAAACATCGATGATATTAAGCCATCTTCAAGAAGATATCCTGCCATCATTTTCGAAATGGAAAGAGAGGCCGGAGATCAGATTTTAGATGTAAAAGGTCTTGAAAAAACTAAAGACGGAGAACTGTTATTCTCAAACATCGACCTAAACCTTAAAAAAGGAGATAAAGTTGCTGTTCTTTCTAAAAGCTCTTTAGCCATCACAGAATTTTTCGAAATTCTTGCTGGAAATGTTCAGGCGGATCAGGGAACTGTGGCTTGGGGAGTTACGACTAACCAATCTCATATGCCGTTGGATAATACAAAATTCTTCCAGGAAGATATCAGCCTGGTAGATTGGTTGAGACAATTCACTAAAAACGACGAAGAGCGTCACGAGGAATTCGTAAGAGGATTCTTAGGAAGAATGCTTTTCTCAGGTGATGAAGCTCTAAAATCTTGTACAGTACTTTCAGGAGGTGAAAAAATGAGATGTATGTTCAGCAGAATGATGCTTCAGAAAGCAAACATTCTTTTATTAGATGAGCCTACCAACCACTTAGACCTTGAAAGTATCACAACGTTGAACAACTCATTGTCTAACTTCAAAGGAAACCTTCTGTTATCATCTCATGACCACGAAATGCTTCAGACTGTCTGTAACAGAATCATCGAATTGACTCCTACAGGAATCATCGACAGAGAAATGACTTACGATGAATACCTTGCTGACAAAAAAGTAAAAGAACTTAGAGAAAAAATGTATTCTTAATTTCTTAAGATCACATTCAACTTTAAATAAAAAAATTCCTCAAAAACAACTTTGAGGAATTTTTATTTTATAATGTAAATTCAATTATTTAGTAAGCTTCGTTTTAGGAAGAGCTACCGTTCCCGGATCTTTCCACAAGCCGTCTTTTTCTGCTCTCTTCTTAATAGCCTGAGCTCTTTTTTCACTGTCAGGGTGAGAGTTAAACATTTTTTGAAAACCGGTCTGAGTGCTTCCTTCAGAAAGCAGGGCCAGTTTCTTGAATGCCGAATACGCTCCTACTACATTATAGCTGTTTGCTTTCATAAAGTCATAAGAATATGTATCTGCCTCAGATTCCTGCTTTTTGCTGTGAGAAGCATCCAGAAATTCGTTCGCCATTTTCCCTACCTGACTTTCGTTTAGTGCCGCTACCGTTCCTGAAGCTGATGATGCCGCATCCAATGCCGCTGCCTTTAAATAAGCAGATTTAATAGCATCTTTAGTATCCTGGTTCTTTACGTGTCCGATTTCATGTCCGATAACTGCTAAAAGCTCCTCATCCGTCATGATATCCATTAAAGAAGAAAACACTCGCACACTTCCGTCTGCACAGGCAAAAGCGTTGATATCCTTTACTTTATACACTTTATAGTTCAGTGCAAGTCCGTCCTGAGATTTGTGTTTTCCGAAAAGTTTGTTCAGTCTTACCGTATAAGGATCTTTTGGACCTGCAACCTCGTTGTTTTTGTCCATCCAATCCACAGATTCCTTAGACAGTTTCACGGCGTCTTCGTTAGTAAACGTAAGGGCTTTTGCTCCTTTCGAAACAATACCTGCAGCTTTTCCAAGATTGATTTTCTGTGCTGATACAGCATTCATTGCCCCTAAGAATAAAAGGCAGAGAGTCATTTTTTTCATAATCATTTTTAATTTGGACCGCGAAGATAGATAATTTTTTTTAACATTCAGTAAGTCAAGTTCATCCTTAATCATTTCAAAATGCTGTTTTTTTTCCTTATTTTTGTGAAATGAGTCAGAAATGGATTTACAAGCCGGAACCCGATGAGGAAGTTGTGGACAGATTAAGTTCGTCACTTGGTTTTGGTACTTTTGAATCTAAACTCCTCGTTTTAAGGGGAATTGACAATTATCAAAAGGCCAGAGAATTCTTCAAACCCAACCTTACCGATATACACAGTCCGTTCTTAATGGCAGATATGCAAAAAGCTGTAGAGCGCATTGCCACAGCCATTGAAAACGGAGAAAAGATACTTGTTTACGGAGATTACGATGTAGACGGAACTACTGCTGTTGCCGTCATGTACCTTTACCTCAGCAAAATTGTTGAGAAAAAATACTTAGATTATTACATCCCGGACAGGAATTCCGAAGGATACGGAATCTCTACCGAAGGTATTGATTTTGCCAAAGAAAACGGCTTTTCACTGATCATTGCTTTAGACTGCGGTATCAAAGCTATTGACATGATCAACTACGCCAAAGAAAAAGACATTGATTTTATCATCTGCGACCATCACCTTCCGGGTGACGAG
The DNA here is from genome assembly GCF_000737715.1 of Chryseobacterium sp. JM1. GTDB lineage: Bacteria > Bacteroidota > Bacteroidia > Flavobacteriales > Weeksellaceae > Chryseobacterium. The sequence goes on from NZ_JPRN01000004.1 coordinate 168,966, forward strand.
ATCCCTGATGCTGCAGCTGTTCTGGATCCTAAGAGAAATGACTGCAGATATCCTTTTAAAGAACTTTCAGGATGTGGTGTCGGCTTCAAGCTGTGCCAGGGGCTGAATACCATCTATAAAATTCCGGAGGCTGAATTATTTGAGCTTACCGATCTTCTTGCTATTTCCATTGCTGCGGATATTGTTTCCATGACCGGCGAAAACAGGGTACTTGCTAAAATGGGACTTAAAGTTCTGAGAAAAACAAGAAACCTTGGATTAAGATTATTAATTCCGGAAGATAAACTGTCGCACTTCGAAATTTCAAATATTGTTTTTGAGATTGCTCCGAAGATCAATGCAGCAGGAAGAATTTCCCACGGAAAAGCAGCTGTGGAACTTATGGTTTCCGACAACCTGAAACATGCGAATCAGATTGTGGGCGACATTATGAATCTGAATGACGAAAGACGTGAACTCGATATGAATTCCACGCTTTCGGCATTGAACCAGATCATTGAATCCCAGCAACAGAGTAAACATTCCACCATCGTTTATCATCCGGACTGGAACAAGGGCGTGATAGGTATCGTAGCCTCAAGGCTTATCGAAACGTATTATAAACCTACTTTGGTATTCACAGACGGAAACAATGGGGAAATGGTGGCTTCGGCCAGATCTGTTTCTGATTTTGACGTTCATGAAGCGCTTGATATGTGCTCTGAATATTTCCTTAAATTCGGCGGACATCATGCTGCTGCAGGACTTTCCATGGAAAAGGATAAGTTTGAAGCTTTCAAGATTAAATTCGAACAAATCGTTTCTGAAAAAATCCAGGAACATCAGCAGGAACCTTCCGTTACCATTGATTCTGAAATCAAAGTGGATGAGATCAACCGTGAGTTTATCAATTTCCACAGAAAACTGGCCCCTTTCGGACCTCACAATATGAAACCGATCCTTACGCTTACCAACCAGAAGCTTTCCGGATATGTGAAAACAATGGGGAAAGACAACAATCACCTGAAGTTTTACATCAAGCAGGAATCTACAGGAAGAAATATAGAGTGTGTAGGCTTCAAACTGGGACAGCATGCTGAAGATTTTAAAAACAAAAACTTCGACCTTGCTTTCACGTTAGAAGAAAATCACTGGAAAGGAAATGTAACGCATTATTTGAATATTAAAGATGTAAAGTTTAGGGATTAGGAGCTGCTACCTGCAACCTTTTACCTACCATCTGCTACCTGACAACTCATGAAAAAAATCGGCTTATTTTTCGGTTCTTTCAATCCGATCCACATCGGACATTTAATTCTGGCCAATTACATCCTGGAACATACTGACATGGATGAATTATGGTTTGTAGTAAGCCCACAGAACCCTTTTAAAGATAAAAAATCACTTCTTAAAGATCATAACAGGCTGGATATGGTACAGCTCGCGGTAAAAAGCTATCCTAAAATGAGAGCTTCTAATGTCGAGTTTTCACTTCCCAAACCAAGTTATACGATTGACACACTGACTTATCTTCATGAAAAGTATCCTGATCATTCTTTCAGCCTGATCATGGGTGAAGATAATCTGAGCAGCCTTCATAAATGGAAAAATGCTGAACTTCTGATCAAAAATCATCATATCATTGTATATCCAAGAGTTTTTGAAGGGGAAAAGAAAGATTCGGAATATTTGCAGCATGAGAACATTTCCATGATCAAAGCACCCGTTATAGAACTTTCTGCTACGGAGATCAGAAATATGATCAAAGAAGGAAAAAATGTACGTCCTATGCTTCCACCGGAAGTTTTTGAATATTTGGACGGAAGCAGTTTTTATAAGTAATTTTGCAAGAAAGAAATTAGAAGCTAGAAATTAGAAGTTAGATTCCAATACGGCCTGCTATTTTTCAATTTATATATCAAGACATGGAGTTTATCGAAAATTTTTTCTTAAAATATCCTCAGGATAAAGTGATCAGATGGTTTAGACAAATCTGTCTGGCTGAAGCTGTTTCATGGTTTTTCCTGTTTACCGCAATGATCTGGATACGCGTGGATCCGGAAGGTATTTTCCCGATTGTCTATATCAGTACTATTGGAAGTATTCACGGATTATTTTTTACATTGTATCTGATCTTTCTCCCTGCGATAAGAAAAACATTTACCTGGGATGATGAAGACAGTGTCTTTGCTTTAATTTCAGCGTTTTTTCCTTTTGCAACGATCTGGATAGACAAAAAATTAGCCCGCTTCGACAGAGAATAACCATACGACATAAAAAAAGGACCGAGATGGTCCTTTTTTATTTAAGTTATAATGATAAATGATTAAAGATCTCTGAGTACATGCCCATTGGCTGTGAATGTATGGGTTCCGTTCGTATCTGTATACGTTCCGTTTACCGTAAAATCAATATACGCTCCTACTGCACCGAAGCTGGTCACCTGAACCACTACATTTCCATTACTAGAGGTGAAATATCCTCCGGAAAACTCAAAAGTATAATCTGTCGTAAAACTTCCCGGAACTCCAAGCATATTATTTTGATTCATAAAGAAAGAATTCCCGGCAGGTGATGTAGAATTAATTCTTAATTGTTTGGCAGGCATATTCGGGCTGGTTGAAGTAAGGCCAGACCATTGAGCATACATACTTCCCAAAACATATTTCACATTCTGATTATCAATTTTATAACTGATAAACTCATTCACTGAATTACAAACCGAAAGATTGGTAAAATTCATCACCGGTGCATTGGCTGTGAAAGGAATTTCTCCTGAAGTCTGCAGGTTGGCATAATCATAAGCTTCCAAAATAAATTGCGGATTCGCCGTACATGAATACACATTGAATGAAAAGCTACCTGTATTGCTTACCGGAACTGATGTGTACTGAAAATAATTGGTACCCGCCGCTGGTCTTAACAGCACATAGCCATCCGTAACATCAGTATTGGCGCATGTTTTCAGATTCCCCTGTATGGTGTACTGATTTCCTGTAGAGGTTACCGTAATATCAGGCAAAGTCATAGTAGTTCCCACTGCTACAGGGGCTACATTGGATGTATAAATCACCGTATTACAAACATCGTACACTTTAAGAACAAGCGTTTCGTTGGCCGGAATAATTCCTGTAACGGCACCCAGGTTATCCGTCATACCATAGGTTTCATAGGCCTGGCTGCTTCTTTTTAAACTCACCTTTGTATTCACCATTGGTAAGCCTGCCGGATTTTTCACTGTCACTTTCAGGATGGCCTGCTGAAACTGTGCATCGCAATTCCACCAGGAGAAATGATTTACGTTTCCTACATAGGTATTCCCCACCTTCGTTGCAGAACCTTCTTCGTTCCACATTCCTGTATTCTCATCGTATGACCATAGCGGAATTGTATTCGGAGAAGTTGAAGTCTGTGATGCATCGATAGGAACTGTCATTTCAGCGGTATGTCCGGTTGCAATCTGTAATTTTTGTCCTGAGCTTCCTGTAAGCTGAACATGTACCATTCCGAAGGTTTCCATGATTCTTGCACCTCCGCCGGAGTTGGTTGCCAGAAGAGAACCGGGCATTAATTCAGTCAGATACTGATTGGATGATGCTAAATTATACAACGCTACATTCACACTTCCGCTGTACGCATTTCCGCTGGCGTCTTTGAAACTTCCGTCGAATTTTACTTTTGTTCCGTTAGGTAAAGAAACGGTAGAAGTTGCTCCTGAATTGATACTTGCAGTGGTGGTTGCAGGGATCATCATGATATTCACACGGTTCATTCCACCTGTTGGAACCATTACTCTTGAACCATCTACAAATCCGGATTTTGTTACTTTCACAAGGGCAAAGTTTTCCTTCACATTGGCATTTTTAAACGTAAAAAAACCTTTGAAATTGGTTTGAACCGTAGCCGATCCAATGGTTACCGTGGCTCCGCTTACAGGATTTCCGCCGGTATCAAGTACTACGCCCTGAAAATTTCTTTGTACTGTGCTTCCAAAATTAAAATTGGATTCAGGGATTGGGCTGCTGTCATCAATGTCTATATATGTTTCATTTTTACATGAAAATATTAACAATAATAACAACAATAGAGGATAAATTTTTCTCATATGTTATTAATTTTTGGTTTATACTAAATTAATCATAAAATGAATACATCGGTATTTTATTCAATTTTTCAACACATTTTTTTACATCTGAATAACTTTCAATCTCTGACATTAAAAATTTTTAGTCAAAAAGACCAGGATTAAGTGGTAAAGAAGTGAGACATTGCGGCCTCACTTCTCAATTATTATTTCCAGATAGTCCTATTGTGGAATTTTTATGCCTGGTATTACCTGTACAGGTAATTTTGGGCCTAGTTCTTTACAGGCAAATTTGCTTGAATGTTTATAAACAGGTAAACCATTCACCGTAGAGGAAGGTACCGGCTGATTGGCCGTGCTGATTACCGAAATATCTACAGGCATGGTGTAGCATCCTGTAAAGCCGTTCTGCACAAAGTTTTCATACGCAATATTTCCTCCGGCAGACACTATTTTCAATTTTGCATTGACTACCGTTCCTGCCATTTTAAACCTGACCTGTCCTGTGAGTACTTCTTTATGAGGATTTCCCGGTACAACAATAAATTTTGTACAGCAAACAGGCGTTGCCGTAACGGTACCAGAGGATGAAGACTGAGGACCTTCTACAATAACCGTAAAACAGCCTATTGAACAGGTAGTACCCGAAGATGGACATTTTACATTAACACAAATGGTATTTGTTCCTACGTTCAGACTTGAAAAAGGAATTAATCTTGCAGAAGGATTCTGTCCATTAGTATGGTTAAATGGATTTCCGCCTGAACTTACCGTAGCAGGACTTCCATTCGTGAAAATAGTGATGATGGAAGCCCAAATTCCTGTATTTAATGAATTGTAAGGATGCGGTGATGCTTCAACTCTTAAGAATTTTGAAGAATTTGCCGGGTTATACGGAATCGTCAAAGTCCCACCGGGATTTATTGACGGACCGCTGACATTAGGAAATTGCACAGAAGCCGTGGGTGAGCTTAGACAAACACAATTGCTTGATTTTGACTGAATTTCATCCGTTATCTCTGAACTCTTTGGGTTATTGTAATCCTTTTTTGAAAAGATGCTAAAGATTATTCCTGCATTCAAGCCTAAAGCATTGAGTCTGTTTTTTGTTTCCAGTGTTTCATATCTGCCTGCCATTATCTGATCAATACTGTAAAAGCCTTCACTGTTCGGGGCTCCGTTAGGTTTGAAGATGGTTGTTGTATTTTTTACATTCGGGCCTGCCAGGTAGCTTCCTTCTACAAAAAATCCTATTCTTCCCGGAAAATAAGACAGTCTCAGTTTGGGGATGACGCCCAGACCATCGGTTTTTGAAATCATCCTTTTTGATGTTTCAAAACTTCGGACCTGCCCATTGACACTCGAAGTCTGAATAGCCGTAAACGAACTTTCCTTTGAACTGATATAGGCGGCATTCATAATAGGTGATATTGTAAATTTGTTGAAGGAAAAATTAGACTGAAGCCCTAGTTCTCCTATGAAACCATTCTGTCGGCTTCCATTACCTATTTCCGTTTTAAATGAAGGTGGCGAAGACTGTCCTGCAATATTGTAAAAAGGTCCTTCAGGTTTATATTCTTTTTTCATTCCGAAAAATCCGGCACCTCCGTTCAGCCCCAGTGAGGTATAATTTGTTTCCGAACCGTTCAATGTAAAAACAGGAACGTACAGATTAATATTTCCATTCAATCCGTTTCCAACATGGCTCTCCTGTCCATAAGTATTTCCTGGAAACAATCCACCTCCGCCTACAGAAACCAGAAGATTTCCTCCCGGATTTTTCCCACCTTTCACAATAACCCCTTTGATGGGTTGTCCCGGTCTTTCTTCCTGTGCACCAGCCGTCACAAAAAGTAAGACCCATAATAAGACCGCTGTCTTTCTCATAAAAGTAAATTTGCTTTTCATAATATTTTGTTTTTAGAATTGTTTCTCAAAATTCATTTAAAACAAAACATAAAAAAATCCCTAATTATAGGGACGTTCCAAAAGCTGAATACAGAATTTTTCAGCGTTTTTACTCCTTTATATTTTTAAAATACCATGAGACCGCTTCGCCCAAAGAAGATACGTGAAGTTTGTTATAAATATGCTTGATGTGGGTATTTACGGTAGAATAGCCTATTTCCAGTTTATCAGCAATCATCTTGTAACTAAGCCCGTCTGACAGCAGTTTTAGGACTTCCTGTTCTTTTTTTGTCAAAAGTTTCTGCTGTGCCGTAGGCTGGAAATATTCCAGGACACGCTTTGCAATAGCCGGATTCATAAAAGCTCCGCCTTCGTAGATTTCTTCAATAGCCTGAAGAATTCTCCTCGGGTTATCACTTTTTAAAATATAACCGCTGGCCCCACTGGAAATAGAACGGAACACCTTTTCACTGTCGTCAAAAGCAGTCTGAACCAGAACATTGATATGAGGAAATCTGGATTTAATAATTTTCAGGCCTGTTATTCCGTCCACCACCGGCATATTGATATCCATTAAAACGATATCCGGCTGATACTTCTCCATTTCCTCTTTCACATGTTCACAGTTGAGCGCATCCCCGATATATTTCATATTCTCTGAAAGCTCAATAAGGCTTCTCATACTGTGCAGGCGTTCCTGGCTATCGTCGTAGGCAAATATTTTAATCATGGTGTGATACTGCTAGATTGATTCAAAGTTAAATTCTTACTGAGCTGTCATCAATCCCTAAATCTAGGGATAAGGATTTTGATACGGGTCCCGTTTTGTGATTCCAGTTCAAAAATGCCGTTCATTTCCAGGGTTCTTTTTTTCATATTTCCAATACCGTTTCCTTTTATTTCTGAAAGATCAAATCCAATTCCCTGATCTTTTATCTGAAGAATATGGTGGCTCTCATTCTTTTTAAGATCAATAGAAACCTGATCAGATTTACTGTATTTCACGACATTATTCAATGCTTCTTTGGTGATGAGAATGATATTTTTCTTAATGCTGAAATCTACAATTTCATTATCAATACTTTCGTCAATATTTATTTTATAATCAATATCCGTATTGCCCAGAATTTCGCTGGCTATATTCCTGATCCTGGTGGAAAGTGTCATCAGAGAATCATTGTTGGGCTTAAGGCTCCAAACGATATCACTCATATTTTCGGAAAGCTTCCGGGACTGATCTTCTATATTCCTGAGAACTTTTTGGGCATCCTGTATTTTTTGTTTATCAATGAGTTCTCCGGCCACCATGGAATTGATCTGCAGGCTGCTTAATGTGGAACCAATATCATCATGCAGATCGGCAGTGATTTTATTTCTTTGGGATTCAAGCGCCATTTTTTCTTTAAATTCATTTTTCTGTTTGATGAATTCCCATCGGCTTACCAGCAGAATAAGCGCTCCGGAAAATAAACTTCCGAGAATTATCCAGAATAAAAACGTCTGATAAAAAACCTTATCAATACTAATCTTTATTAGCTTTTGAGATAAAACTTTCCCTGTAAATTTATCTGTAATCCCGAATTCTATTTCATAAATTCCAGGGGCTAAACTATTTAGATTAAGGGGTGTTTTTCTGGACATTTTTTTCCAAACCTGATCAATATTTCTTATCCGGTACATCATACTTCTTTGCGAACCATGTTCCAAATCTTTGATCAGTGCCCTGATGGAAATATTGTTTTCATCATATTTGAGGTTGAGTTCCTTCAAAAAATTAATTCCTTTCGGGCTTACATAGCGTCTGTTATTAATCAGCACCTCATCAATATAAATCTCGGGCCGGTAAAAAGAACTGGGTTTTAAAGGCGGTTTAAAATAATTAAATCCTTTCACCCCTCCGAAATACAGAACCCCATCTGAAGTTTTGAGAAAACCTCTGTTATTGAAATCCCAGTATTGAATTCCATCTTCTTTGTCATAATTAGAGATAATGTGTGTCCGGGTATCAATGCTTGAAAGCCCTCTCTGATGGCTGCACCAGAGCTTTCCGAAATCATCCAGCAGAATTCCATAAATGTAGGTTCCGGCAAGACCGTTATTGCTGTCAAATATTTTTACTTTCCTGAAATCTTTATCCAAAAGATAGACTCCCTGATTGGTTCCTACCCAATACTGACTGTTTTTCACATCCTCCTGAATATAAAAACTCTGCACTTTCGGAAGAATTCTCCCAATGACTTTATACCCATTTTTATCATCCCTTTTGACCAACGTCATATCACTGTTCAGGTAGCTTATCGCCATTCTTTTATCGCTCAGAATATTGATATAAAAAGGATTCTGATCCGGAATGCTTTTTATTTTTTCAAACTTTCCGGTGATTGTATTTAAAAGATATAAACCTGTAGAAAAAGAAAATACAGACGGTGAATCTTTAAAATTGACCATATGCTGATGCTTGCCCATGTCTCCGTTATCAAAGGTGTAGCTGGTTCGGAGTTTTAAATTTTCATCAAAAACAATAATCTTATATTGATGATCACTGGTACTATTCTCAAACATCCATATTTCCCGGGTATATGGATTGCTGTAGCTTCTCCCTCTGGAGTTAGTATAATAGCTGCTTCTGTCCGGTGCAAATTTTTTAACAGAAAATTTTTCAGGGTTAAAAACAGCAGATGAATTAATTAAAATGCTATGATCCGGAAGCTCGGTAAAATCTGAAACTCCACGTTGTCTGAAAGACATCATCAAAGAATCTGTAGCATCAGTCGTATTTTTAAGCATAGCTCCTCTGAAGTCTATGATGATTTCCCCTTGCCCGTCATCACAGAACCAGAGCCTTCCAATCTGATCGAACCGGAAGTTAAAAGCCCGTTCAAAATTGGTATGGAAAGGACTTCCTTTTTTAAGCTCCTTATCGAAAATAAAAAGAGTTCTATTACTCATAAAGACAATTTTGTCTTCATTAACCGTAACCCCTCCGATTCTCTTCAAAGATTTCTGACGCTCATCCATCGTCTGATAATGATTTTTAAGAACAAATAATCCATGGTCCGCAGTTCCGAGATAAAGGGCATCTTCTTTTTCATCATATGCGGCAGATTGCAGGATCACAGCAGGATCTGTGTTAAACTGATGTAAGGGAAAATTTATTTTTTTAGAATCCAGGCCATAGGTTACCACATCTTTGGTTCCAATGAAGCATATATTCCGGTGCTTATCCAAAAAAGGCATTCTGAAGTAAAATACATTTCCGTCGTTATAATAGATGTGAACGGACTTTAAGGGTTCGATAGGAATCTGGGCTTCCAGAGTAATCTTTTTGGTTGTCACATCAAAACTTACCAACTGATAAGCTTCATTAAACAGCCAGATTCTTCCGTCTGCAAAACCAATGGGAATAGCCGTTTTATTTTTGGAAAACTTTTTATAAATATCTACCAAGATAAACTCGTCCAACTGATAATTATAAATATATAAGCCTCTTGTACTGCCTATATACAAATGCTTCCCGTCTTCTGCAAAACCGTATCCCTGCTGTAATGCGGGGCAATTTTTAAAAAAATATTTGAGATTGTAAACTTTTACTGAAGATCCGTCATAGCGGTTGAGGGCATCATTGCATGTCAGCCATACAAAACCCTTACGGTCTTCAAACCAGAAATAATTGGAGCCCTGCGAGAGTCCGTCGTCCTGTGTAATTTTTGTCACAGAATAATTACCCATGTTTTGTGCACCCCATTTTGCCCAGCAAAATAATGCAATGACAGCACATAGTTTTAATAGGAATTTCATGATTTGTAGTTTAAATAAAGTTAGTCTTTTTTTAATTATTTAAGGAAATTCTTCTTTGAATGTAACATTTAACTTTCCTCAATTGTCTAATTATGTAGAAAGTCAAAAGAAGTTGAATTTTTAATTTAAAATTTTATACACTGATAATCAATTAGTTAAATTTAATTTAAAAACATTTTAAGTACTTTGTATTGCATGATACTGTTTTTATTATATATCTTTGTAATGTTAAATAATCATCCATACAAGCTATTAAACAACTAAAACAATATAATTATGAAAACTCAGATTCTAGTTGCCGCCTTATTTTTCAGCGGACTCGCAGCTGCCCAACAAGCAAAAGACACTCTGAAAGTAAAAAATATTGAAGCAGTCAATATCAAGAAACAGGTTTTCAAAAAACAAAGTGACCGTTTCATTTATGATGTAGCTTCTTCCCCGATTGCAAAGGGAACGAATACATTCAATCTTTTGAAGCAAACTCCAATGATTTCCAGCATCGACGGAAAATCTCTGAAGATCATGGGAAAATCTGATGTAGTGATCTATATCAACAACAAAAAATCCAATATGGATGCTGAAGCATTGATCGAAATGCTGAAAGGAACTCCATCAGAAGATATCCAGAAAATTGAGGTGATCACAACACCGGGAAGTGAATTCCAGGTAGAATCCAATGAAGGGGTCATCAATATTGTGATGAAAAAGAAGAAAAATGACGGCTATAACGGAACTTTGAAAATGAATAATGAGCAGGCTTACTACAACAATCCTTCTGCCGGAGCTTCATTTAATTTCAAAAAAAACAAATGGTCTGTGAATTCTAACTTCAATACGGGAAGCTGGACAGACAGAGAAAGATATACATTATCCAACGGAGATTCCACTTTCAGAAATGAGTCTTCAGGATTCAATTCTGATCCTAATAAAAATGTGGGCGGAAGTGTGAATATTGATTATGAACTTAATAAAAATCACAGTTTAGGATTTACCTACAACATGAGATATAATAAAAGTTTTAACTCTATTCTTGATATAACAAACTGGGAAAACGGAGCGCTTATCAACAGAACTGTAAACAATGAAAACGCGCAGACAAGAAATCACTCTTTCAATTTAAATTACGAAATAAAAACAGATTCTATCGGAAGCAAACTTACCTCTAACGTTTCTTATTTATGGTTCAACAGGGATAAAATGAGTACCAACGAAAGTTTTCCTTTAAATACTGATCCTGATAATAAATACAGCGCATTACAACAGTCAGTTCCCCAGATCATTAATAACTATGCCGCAAATATCGACTATCTGAAAAAAACGGCTAAAGGAAGCACATGGTTGATGGGAGTAAGCTATAACCACACGAATACAGATAATGATACGAAACAGGACAAAATCATTAACAATGCAATCATCAATGACGCCAATCAGACCAATCACTTCATTTATAAAGAAAGAATCCTGGGTGCTTACATTACGTATGAAAGAAAACTAAGCGATAAATTTTCAGGGAAAATAGGAAGCCGTTATGAGATCACAAGAAGCAGCGGCGAAATTCTTGGAAAGACAAGTTTTGACAGAAACTACAATAACCTGTTACCTTATCTTAACTTAAACTACGCCATCAGCTCTGATCATAATCTTACGTACAGTTTCTCCAGCAGAATCAGAAGACCTAGATTTTGGGAGCTGAATCCGTCAAGAACTTATTTCACGCCTAATAATTATACGCAGAACAATCCATTCGTACTGGCTTCTAAGTTTTACAATCAGGAAATCAGTTATATGTACAAAAATGCATTTTTTGCCAATGTAAGTTTCAATTATGTAAAAGATGCATCGAACCAAATACCACTTCAGGGAAGTGTAACAGGACCGGAAAATGATGAAAACGGAAATCCGGTAATGGTTACCAAGAAGTTTTTAAGATATATCCGAACCAACTATGGCGACAACAAACAGTTTGGACTAACCTTAGGGATGAACAAATCATGGTTCAAAGAAATCTGGACAACCAATTATTCTGTGAATTTAGGATACAATATATATAAAGGGGCAGTAACGGCAGATCCAACCTCAGTACCTGTTGAAGGTCAAACAGAAGTTGTTGAACCATACATAATCAATTTCAAAAACTTCAATGTTTCAGGGAATATCAATAACAATATCCGTCTTTCTTCCAATAAAGACTGGTTCCTGGGAGTGAATTACTATTACGGCAGTAAAGTGAAAATTGAAAGCGGAACATTGGGCGTAAGACAGAGCTTTGATGTGAGCTTAAAGAAAATCATGGGCAACTGGACCTTTGTAGCAGAAGTGTATGATCTCTTTAACCAAAATTACAACAGCATTCAAGGGATACAGCCTAACGGAAGTTACAATAATGTTGTCAATTTCGAATATTCAAGACTTCTGAACATCGGTGTAACCTACAATTTCGGAAATCAGAAACTGAAAAAAGCAAGAGAAATAAAATCTGCCAACGACGCTATAAAATCAAGGACTTAAGTCTACCACAAAAAATAAACAACCACAAACCACACCCGTTCCACAACGGTACTTAAATAAGATAATCATGAAAAAGATCATTATACTGGCAGCAGCTATCTCAGGAAGCGTAGTTTTTGCACAGGAAAAGAAATCCGATACGGTAAAAGCAAAAGCTATAGAAGGAATCACATTGACGAAGCAGGTTTTTAAAAAACAAAGTGACCGTTTTGTGTATGATGTTGCCGCTTCACCGGTGGCCAAAGGAAATACCACCTTTGACCTGTTGAAGCAGACTCCCCTACTTTCTTCAACGGATGATAAAACGCTGAAGATTGCAGGAAAAAATAACGCTCTCATCTATATCAACGGAAGAAAAACCAATATGGATGCAGAATCTCTGGTGCAGCTCCTGAAAAGCACACCGGCGGAAAACATTCAGAAAATTGAAGTGATTACCGTTCCGGGCAGTGAATATCAGGTAGAATCTTCAGATGGCATCATCAATATCGTGATGAAGAAAAAACTGAGCGACGGTCTGAACGGAAACATGAGAATGAGTAATATGCAGAATAAATTCAATGGTTCCAGCGCTTCACTTTCTCTGAACTACAGAAAGGATAAACTGGGAATCAGCGGAAACATTTTTACGGGAGAAAATATTCAGGCTCAATCGTATGTTTTAAAAAACGGAACTAAATTAATCTCCAATGAATCCGTTGGTGACATCAATGATCCGAATAAAAATCTTGGAGGATATTTAAACTTCGATTACCAGCTAACGGATAACAGTAATTTAGCGCTTACCTGGAACTCATGGTATAATAAAAGTAATGACTCAACGGTAGATCTACTGAATACATTAAGGAATTACGATACTGACGGAAATTTAAAATCAACTGAACAAAATAAGTCTCAAAATAGAGAAGATGCCCATTATTACAACAATTCCCTGAACTTAAACTATGAATTAAAAACAGACTCTCTTGGAAGTAAATTGAATGTGAATGCAGCTTACCTGAACTACAGAAGATTTCAGTTTTCTGATAACAGGACTTTAGTTCCGGGAACTTTAAATGACTTTTCATTATTACGTCAAAAAATTACCCAGGACATTCCTCAGGTCATCAATAACTTTTCAGTGACAGTAGATTATATTCAGAAGTTTAAAAATGATTTTACCGTTTCTCTGGGCGGAAACTTTAATAAAACGAAAACAGATAACGACACCAAAAATTACAACTATTCCTACAATGGAAACGGAGATCTTATCGCCACAAAACCAGATTTCAATCACTTTATCTATGATGAAAGTATTTATGGGGTGTATTTAACCCTTGAAAAGAAATTTTCCGATAAGCTTTCAGGAAAAGTAGGTGCAAGATATGAAATCACCAAAAGCTTAGGAACATCCGACAATCCTCAGAATACGGAAGCACCATACCAGGAGATTGAAAGAAATTACAATAACTTCCTGCCTTATTTAAGCTTCAATTATACCATTAACGATAAGAATAATATTTCATATGCCTTTTCAAGCAGAATGCGCAGACCGAGCTTCTGGGAATTAAATCCGGTAAAGAATATTCTTACCCAAGATAATTATACTCAGAACAATCCATTTGTAAAGTCATCCTCTACCTATAATCAGGAGTTAACGTATATGTTTAAAAGTTCATACTTTTTGATCTTAAACCACTCGTATTTCAAGGACATCATCACTCAGGTTCCTTTGCAGAGAGAGATTGTAAGAGATGGTGTTGCGTACAGACAGTTAGCGTATATCAGAACCAACTTCGGCGACAAGCAGGAAATGTCTGCCATGATCGGAATGCAGAAAACATTTTTCAAGCAGTATCTGACAACGAACTTTAATATCGGTGTTCAGCATAATATCAATAACGGAACATTGAATACGGATCCAACGACAGGACAAGTTTTTGACACCTATATCAATAAAACCAAATCTACCAGTATGGTGATTCAGTCGAACAACACGATCCGTCTGGATAAAAAGAAAACCTGGTTTCTGGGAGTCAACTACTTCTATGTAGACAAACAGCAGATCGAACTGGGAATGTTGAAAAACCTGATGAGTTTAGATTTAAGCATCAAGAAAAACTGGAATGACTGGACATTTTCACTTAACGTAACAGACGTTTTGAGAACCAATGTTGTGGAAATTGAAGATTATCAGTCATCAGGAAACTACAATTATGTTAGAAACGATCAGTTCAGACGTGGAATGACGTTTAGTATTGTGTACAACTTCGGAAATCAGAAGGTGAAAAAAGTAAGAGACATCGAAGGGGCATCAGATGCCATTAAAAGCAGAACAAGATAAGAGACTATCTTTCTTCATATTAACTATTTTTGTGGTAACCCGCCGGTATTTCCGGCGGGTTTTTATTGATGATTAATCAAATATATAGTTAAAATTTATAAGCAATGCTTCCCAGAACCTGTGTCGGATTTTGTGGGGTTAATCTTACAGACCAGGTCTTTTCATTCGTTAAATTATTCACTTTAATTCCTGCTCTGAAGTTTTTGTGATCATAAAATAAAGTAGCATCCAAAGTTGTGTATGCAGGAATAATCACTTTTGCCGTCGTCGTATTGGTTTGGAAAGAATGATTTCCTTTATTTCCCCCGAAACCGATTCCCAAACCTTTCAGCTGTCCGCCCGTCATCTGATAACTCATCCAAAGATTATATAAATTGGAAGGCCCTGAAAGTGCAGGACGCAACCCATCTATCTTTGCATCAGCTTTCGTCATTTTGCTGTCGTTGTAAGCATATCCTGCGATGATATTAAACCCTTTTACAGGATTCGCTGTGAATTCCACTTCGAAACCTTTGCTTCTCTGACCTCCGTCCTGAACAGAAAACAAAGGATTCACAGGATCCTGACGTACCATATTCTTAACATCAATATCATAATAACTGATGGTTCCTACTAATCTGTGTCCGAACAAATCTCCTTTCACTCCAAATTCCTTTTGATTGGCTTGTTCAGGTTTAAATGTATTTCCGGAAATATCAGATCCGCCTTTGTTCGTAAATCCGTTCATATAATTTCCAAAAACCGAAACTTTATCCTTCACCACTTCATACACCAATCCGAATTTTGGAGAAAAATTCGTCTGCCAGTAATCTCCGGTCGTGATATTCTGAGCAATATTGGTCACACCCATATTCTGATAACGGTCTGCTCTTAAGCTTACCATCGCCAGAAAACGGTCTGTAATATTGAAAACATCTGATACATAAACGGCATAGCTGTTATCTCCGTTCTTTTCAATTCTTGGAGTTCCTGATGCAGCAAGGTTATTGATGGCATCCTGATTAACAGCATAAGGCGCAGTTCCTGTAAAGTCGAAAGGAGCCCCGTTTACCGTTACTCTGTCAAAACTGTTGGCATTGTTGTAATAATCCAAACCAACGATCATTCTGTTTCGGTGTCCTAAAATCTGAAAATCTCCGATAAAGTTCTGCTGGATATTGGTGGCGATGAAATTGGTATTTCCTTTCATCACCTGTAATCTTGCCATGGTATCTGACGTTCCATTGATAGCGGTAATATAGCCATCGATGGTAGATTTTGCACGGGATACAAGCGTCTGGGAAGTCCAGCTGTCAGAGATTTTATAGTTCATCTGGGCAAAAATGTTCATCATTTCTGTTTCATAAGGAATGCCGTTGCTTCCGAAGAGTCTGTTGTATGGGAATCCCATGTCTGCGATGGATTGTACTTTATTACTTCCTAGGAAAGGATTGAATCTTACAACAGATGTTGCTTTTTCATGACCGTATTCAATATCGAATAAAAGAGAAAGTCTGTCATTGATCTGATACGAAATAGAGGGAGCAATAGAAATCGCGTTGCTGAAACCCAGATCCTGGAAACTCTTTTGAAAAGTAGCCGCCCCGTTTAATCTGAAAAGAACTGTTTTGTCCTTATTCACGGCTGTGTTTACGTCCGCTGTAAATCTGTTATAATTCCAACTTCCGGCCGTGAAAGATACTTCCCCTCCAAAACCGTTGAACGGTTTCTTTGTCACCCTGTTAAATAACCCTCCGTACGTAGAAAGATTAGAACCGAATAATGTGGCAGAAGGTCCCTTGATCGCTTCAATTTTTTCAAGATTGGCAGGATCGATGGTTGTATACGCAAAACCTGAAATTCCGTTTCTCACCATAGGCTCCGTAGTAAATCCGCGGGAAAGAAACGTCACACGTCCCTGATTGGCCAACATTGGAATACCTGCACCGGGAATGTTTTTGGAAATACTTCCCAGATTCACGGCAATCTGCTCCTGGATAAGTTCTTTAGGAACACTGATGTAAACCTGTGGAGTTTCCATATTTTTTAATGGAAGCTTCGATACATACGGGCTTTCCTTTTTAGAAAACTTGTTGGTTACGGTAGACAATGTAATTTCCTGTATGGCGGAGATATTTTCTTTTTCGAGCTGATAGTTGACTACAGCAGGTTCATTTTGTACCACCTTCACTTCAATGGTTTTTTCTGCTGAACCGATCACCTGGATTTTAATGTGATAATCACCGTCGGTAAGATGTTCAAAGCTGAATTTCCCGTCCTGATCGGTAAGCGTGTGCTTGTTGATTTCCACCAGTTCCACGGTTGCTTCACGGAGCACTTCTCCGTTGTGCTGTTTCAGAACCCCGGATATATTCCCTGAGTTCTGGGCAAGTGCCCATCCTAAACCTCCGAAAAGGAAGACTGCAGTAGCTATACATTTCATTCAGTAAATTTTTTCAGATGCAAATCTATAGTTTTATTTATACTAAGTAAAAATAATAATTCCCTTTATTGATTAAAATCATATGAAACAGAAATTAAGATAACTCTAAAATTTCAATTTTATCGCTGAATCGCTATTCAAAATATAACTCACACACTGTATGAAAATTATCGTTTATATTTCTTATCTTAAATTCAGAAAAGTCTAATCTTTAACTTTTATTCCGTTGATGAAAAATTATATGATCCATTTGGTGAAATGTCTGGCCTTTGTGCTTCTTATTTTCAGCTGTAAAGAAAAGACAGTGAATCTGGGGAAAGACATCATTTACCAGAAAGAAGAGAACGTTTATTACGGAAATGATTCCGAACAGATTTTGGATTTTTATCAACCTCATCAGGAATCTTCAAAAAAGAAAGATGTTTTTATGATTATTCATGGCGGAGGCTGGCGGGGCGGGGATAAATCCCAACTGACTTTCTTTACGCTGTCGCTGATGAAAAAATTTCCGGATTATATTTTCGTGAATCTCAATTACAGACTGGCAACCGCGACAAGTTCCGGGATTCCCAACCAAACGGATGATATTGAAAATGTGATTCAGTATGTGGATAAAAAGCTGAAGTATCATCCTAAGTTCATTCTGTTGGGCAACAGTGCCGGTGCTCATTTATCAATGCTCTATGCGTACCATTTTGATGCTAAAAAAAGAGTAAAAGCTGTGGTGAATATTGTAGGACCTTCCGATCTGTCAGATCCCGGGTTTGAAAAATATACAGATTATTCATTCGTTAAAAATTATCTGGTGAATCCTAAAGCAGTCGTTTCCGGAATGTCTCCAACCTCTTTTGCGAGCCCTATCAGCTGGGTGGATTCTGCTTCTGCTCCTACACTCTCCTATTATGGAAACACAGATCAGATTATTCCATTATCTCAAAAAAGAAGACTGGATTCTGTTTTTAGCCAAAATAAAGTACAGCATGAAAGCTATGAATTCAACGGTGGGCATCTGGATTGGGATAAAGCACCTTATGATCAATTTTTAATTGATAAAATTGCGGTTTTTGTGAATGAACATGGGGAAAAATAAAACGCTTTGAAATTCTCAAAGCGTTTTTATCTATATCTTATTCAGACTTTGCAACGTCCGTTCTCTCTGAAACTCCATTCGCATTGAAAGCTTCGATCTGGAAATAGTAAGAGTCAGCTCTGTCGGCTCCGGTGAAGAAATATTCGTTCTTTCCATATACCATGATACTTCCGTATAATTTATCCGGAGATTTACCCCAATAGATCACATATCCGTCTGCATCCTGGTTCTGCTGCCACTTCATCCAGATGCTTCTTCTTTCACCGAATTTTTTAGGTTCTGATCTTAAAGGAACAAATCCTTCCACTTTCTTTGGCTTTTCGCCTGCTCCTTTTCCAAATACCCTGAATCCGCTTAATGCAAATTTTCCGGTAGGCATTTTCAGGTTTTCCATTTTCAGGAATCTGGCCTGTGCCGGTTTTTCCAGTTCTACATAATCGTGGGGAACATCTTTGGTATTTTTGCTTTTATCAACAATCACATTCCATTTTTTACCGTCATTCGATCCATAGATTTTGTACTGATGCATTTTACCCAGGGTTTTACCCATAAATTCAGCATCCTGATCTGCATAATTGATTTGAATGGCATTGATGGTGGAAACCTCACCAAGATCGGTCTGAAACCATTCTCCAGAATTTCCTGTTTTTGCACTCCAATAGGTTTTAATATCTTCATCTACCGCCAAGTTCGGCTGATATCCGCCTAACGTAGAGGAAACCTGAACGGGTTTATTGTAATTTAAGAGCATCCATCCTGCAAAAAGTCCTTTTGAAAAATCTTTTCCCTGAGCAAACTGAGGAAGAAAGGTTGGATAATCTCCGTACGCCGTATTCGTGTACATCACATCATCCTTATCAAATCCGGCAGGCCAGATCCCCAGCCTCCTTTCAAAATTATTTTTAGTGGAAATAAAAATGGTTGAGATGTGCCACCAGTTTTTGTAGTTATCTTCAAAAGTAGCTCCATGTCCCGCTCCTCTCGCAAAACCACCGGGTTTGTAGGAAAAAGGATTGTGCTGCTGGTATTCGAAACCTTCCAGTGGATTTTTACTGACATACACTCCATCGGAATATCCGCTGAATTCAGTAGCCGGAGCACCGTACTGCATATAATATTTTCCGTTATGCTTCGTCATCCAGGCTCCTTCCACAAAGGGCTGAAGGAAAACATTATCATTATATTCCCCGAATCTTTCCCAACCGTGATCTTCCGGCTTCAGCCTGATAATGGGCTTTGTAAAACCTTCGGACTGCAGGGTTTTCACTTTCACTTCAGTTCCCAGTAACGGCCATTCGTTGCTGGATCCCCAATACAGATATAATTTGTTCTTATCTTCATCATAATGAAAAGCCGGATCCCATGCGCCTACTTTTAAAGTATCAACAGCAATTTTCCAGTCGTCTTTGGTAGGATTGGTACTTTTCCAGATCGGAAAATCCTGTTCCCAGGTAGATCCGTACACATAGAGTGTATCTTTCATCGCCCAGACTGCCGGAGCATTCAGATCATGGATGTATTTATTGTCTCTCAGGAACTTTCTTTTGACAAATTTCCAGTCCAGCATATCATCGCTGTACCAGTACCCTTCCTGATTAGTGGAGAACAGGAATAATTTATTTTTAAAATTAACGATCACAGGATCGGCTGTTGCGCGGTGTTTCCCCTGTTTTGAAAAAACTTCGAAAGGTGTATAGCCATAATCGATGTTAATCGGGTTACAGAACGTTTTCTGCTGGGCACTTACGAGCATCCCAAACAGAACAGCGAATGCTAAAAAATACTGCTGCATCTTCATAATTTTTGCTTAATGAACAAATTTAGGCAACTTTTTTGTCTTTTGTCTCAATTTGAACAAATGAAACGGGTCAAAAAAAATTCCGGCCCTGGGACAGGGCCGGAAATATATTTTAATAAAGTCTTGTTCAATTATTTTTTCGGAAGAAAAACCTCAGCAAGCATACATCTTGCGCTTCCTCCTCCATTCACTTCAATGGTATTCAGATCTGAGTAAATGATCTCACAGTATTTTTCAATAGCGGCTACCTGCTCAGAGGTCAAAGACTGGTAGGCAGTCTGGCTCATCACCAAAAATTTCTGTCCGTCTTTATTCTGAACCTGAAGCATATTTCCTGCAAACTGCTGCATCTGCTCTTCTGAAATTTCAATGATTTCTTTTCCAGAGTTTTTGATGGTTTCAATCACTTTTTCTCTTTCCAGTTCATCATCGATACAGTCTAAACAGATCACCACAAATTGGTCTGCCACACACATCATAACATTGGTGTGATAAATAGGAAGTCTTTCCGTTCCTACTGTTTGGTAAGAATGAAAAACAATGGGTGTAAAACCATATTTCTCACAGAATTCTCTGAATAATTTTTCATCAAGTCTTAAAGAAACTGAACCGTAAGCGATTTTTTTGTCATGGTCGAAGATCATACTTCCAGTTCCCTCAAGGAAATGTCCCTGAGTTTCCGGGAAAGACCAGTCATCGATTTCTGTCAGTTCAAATCCCTGATCTTTTATCGTTTCAAGAATATCTTCTCTTCTTTCCACTCTTCTGTTGGACGCGAACATCGGATATAGAACGACTTTTCCGTCTTTATGGAAACTTACCCAGTTATTCGGAAAAATAGAATCCGGCGTATGAGGATCCAGAGTATCTTTTATAGTGATGACATTCACTCCTTTGCTTCTCAGCTTCCCGACAAAAGTGTTGAATTCCTCCAAAGCCTTGGATTGAATATCAGAACCTTTCTGCTCTACCTGAAAATAGTTGTTTTCCGCTGTTTCAGCGTTGTAGCCGAATGCAATCGGCTCTATCATTAATACTGTATCTGTTGTTTGCATTATTTATAAGTTTGAGGGTGTTAGTGTACGAGAGTTTGAGAGTATATCAGTCGCGATACAAATTCTCATCCTCTTTATTGAGTGACGAAAATGAACACCATTTTTCTGATTGTCCTATCATAGTAACTAACATTCCGATGATTTGATTATATTCATTATTTAATTTTCCAAACTGTTCATCATTGATGTACTCGCAAGCCAGAGCAAATTGAAGCCATGTTTGGGTTTCTCTTGCTTCACCTTCTGAATCTGTCAGTTTGGCAATAAAAGATTTTTGATATCGCCTTTTTCCCCAAGCTTCGCTGATGTTAGCCGAGACTGATCTTGATGATCTTCTGATCTGGTCTGTAAGAGAATAGAGTTCTTCTTTAGGAAAGGATTTTGAGAGTTCATAAATTTGCTGTGCTATTTCAAAAGATTTTTGAAAAACTTTTAATTCCTGATGAAACCTGACTGTAGACATATGTATAGTTTATTAATTAAACGTAAAACAAAACACTCTCACGCTCCTACCCTAAAACTCTAATACACTCCTACTCTCTCACCAAAGGCATTGTAGAACATCTCAACAATCCTCCCATTTTAGAGATTTCTCTGTAAGGAATTTCTTCTACGGTCATTCCCCACTCGTTTCTCAGGTGATTGTTCATT
This sequence comes from Chryseobacterium sp. JM1, assembly GCF_000737715.1. GTDB lineage: Bacteria > Bacteroidota > Bacteroidia > Flavobacteriales > Weeksellaceae > Chryseobacterium. The sequence continues at coordinate 190,582 of NZ_JPRN01000004.1, forward strand.
CTGGTGAATGTTTTGTCTGATACCACAACGTCCGGAGAAATGGAGAAAATATTCGGGAACATTTCAAACATTTCTTCGTCATTGAGATGGAAACAGTTTTCTTCCCCAAAAATATCAATGATCAGGCGGTAATCACTTTCATCTACAAATCCGTTTTTATAAATAAGACATTTATCTTTTCCCACCGGATTGAAGGTACAGTCCAGGTGCAGAATTCCTTCGAACGGAATTTTATCATTTTTCTTTAATTCAAGATCGATGATTCTTTTCTTTGGAAAATATTCTTTTAAAATTTCAATAGCGTATTCGTTGGTTCTCGCTGTTTTATAGTTTCTGTAATCTTCGCTGAAGCACGTTCCGATAAAAAGGAAATCGTCCCATACAATAACGTCTCCACCTTCGATGTGTGCTGTTTCCGGAAGATTGATGATTTTTCTCCAGGCTACTTTTTCAAAAACTTTTTTGTAGGCTTCCTGCTCGTCGGCTCTGTCTGCAATCACATTTGAGATGATCATTTTATCGTCAATCACAAAAGCTACGTCTCTTGAAAAAACCTGATTGTAATCTTTGATAATGCTCGGGCGAAGAACCTCTACATCATATTTTTTTAGTACTGCTTCGAAAGCATTCATTTCATTGATGATATCCTCTTCTTTAGGATACATATTGTGTTCGATAGAGTAATATGACTTCGCGTCATAGCTCTCTTCTAATGTGGGAACGCCTCCCATTGAATTAGGCTGACCTAGAACAACTGATTTCAGCCTGCCCGTTTCGTTTTTAATGTTTAGTCTCATAAAGATTTATGCAATACTACAAATATAGGTAAAGGTCTGTATCTGGAAAACTTTTGAATTGCTTTATCCTTATAATTTTATCCAATATTCCGGTTACTCTAAGGAAGGTTTTATTTACAGTTATTTTATCCGCATAATACCAGAAATACAGAAAATACCACCATATGATACTCACATATGATTTTGGTGTACGCGCTTACCGCTCAAGTGTACGCACTTACTTAGTTGGACTGGTTTTACTTTCTGGTGACCACTACATTAGCAGTAACAAAATTTTATAACCTTAAATCTTAATTATTATGAAAAAATTAATTTTAGCCAGCTTGATAATTTTAGGAACTACGATCTCGTTAATTTCATGCCAAGAAGAGGAGAATATTCAGCCAAACAATACAGTTCAAGAAAGCCATGTATTGATGTCTAAAGAGTATAGTCCAGCATATTATGCCGGGCTTAAATTGAGAAAAATTAAAGGTTGCAGCAATAGTATCGGTTTTTGTCCTTCTTCAAAACTACAAGAAGCAACTTTAGATCAGTATAACTCAATTAGTGTCAGTGATGATTTATTTAGAGTAAAAATTTTACCACTAAGCGATAACAAAATTAATATGAATGTTATTGTTAGTGATGGCTATCTTGTGGAAGATATTTTTGAAATTGAACAAAATGTCAATCTGCCTCTCCCTTCTTATTATAATTTACAAAAAATAATATTAAATCCGGGTTCATATCCAATTACTAAAATTGGAGATAATGAATATAGTATAAATATTAATGCTGTAATCTATTAATCCAAAATTATTAAAAGTCAATCTCTTATCATTGAAGTGTACGCACTTACTTAGTATAGCAGCTTTACATCTTAGTTGCAACTACATTAGCAGTATTAATTTAAATCTTATTATTATGAAAAAGACACTTACCCTTTTTTTAACTATTTTATTAACATTGGTATCAGTAACCGGTTTATTTGCTCAGAATTCGTTTAGTGTGAAATATATCGCACAATCAGGTTTTGGTGCTCCTCCGCCTGAACTCATAAAAGTAGAAGCGGACTATGACCGTCATAAACACATCATTTCTCCTCCCAACAGTTCTACGCAGACAACCCCTGTTCTTGAGAGCAAATATGTTGTTAATGGAACAACTGTCACTTATCTTACCGCTCCGACTCCCAGTCCGAATACAGCTCAGACCTTTGAACTGTTTCATTTAAAGGTGATGTGGACTGCTTATCAAAATGGATTTCCAATTTCCAGGACGTATACCTTCAATGTTGGACAGATAATAGGTGCCAATAGTGGGAATGAAATAGATGTACCAATACCACAAGCCAGAATACGTCTAAAAGCCATTCATTCAGGTACACATGTTCTTTATCAAATCATTCTCCAAAACCTTTAAGCGAGTCGATCAGTATAACAAAATAATAAACTCTGTTTTTGCAAGCAGGGTTTATTTTTTATCATTTCCAATAAAAACTATACTGTTAATTCATCTACAACCGACTATTTTTCATCTACATAAGAAGCAAAAAAAAAAGAATTTTATAAAATAATTTCCTATATTAGTGATATAATTTCAATGGAATTATCATTTTAAAACTTTATTATTAACACCAAAAAATCAAAATCATGAACAAGACAAATCCTGTGCTGAAAAACGCACAAAAATTAGGAAGAGAGCAACAAAAATCAATCGTAGGAGGCGGCATCAACAGACCAAGATACTGCTGTGAATGGGACGACAACGGAAAATGCACGATCTGGACTTGCGGAAACTGCGTTTGCCCTTAATCAAAAAACAATAAACCTGCTTATCACAAGCAGGTTTTCTTTTTCTATCTGGCCCTGTTTTCTTCTTCTGTTTTCTGGATTTCTTTAGTCTGATACTTAGAACTTCCAAAACTGTAGCCCACAGACAGAATCAAACGGCTGCTGTCCCACCAATGTGTTAAACGATTGTCCATGATCTGTTTATGCCTGAATTCCAGTCGCTGATCGTAAGAATCAAAAATATTGTTGTAACTGATCTTTGTATTCAGGGTATTGTTAAACCATGATTTCTGCAAAGACAGATCCACCGTATATCTTGGCTTTATAATGTAGAGGCTGTTTCCGGTTCTGGATTCATAATTGGCAAAGAGATTAACTGTATATCCTTTCGGCAAAGAAAAAACCTGGTTGACCCTGAGGTCATAATTATATACTTTTAAGGCAAAAACCTCATCAAGATACGGCCTGAATTCATCATTATAATATCCGGCGATCTGGCTGGTGATATTCCACCATTTCGTCAGTTTTATGGGAAAACTGGTTTCTATTGAGGCAAATTTCCGGTATGGAAGATTGGTTCCAAGATATTCCAGAACATTGGTTTTCGGGTTGTAAAGCGGATAACGGGTCATCACATCTTTTTCTTTACCTGCGGTAAAACTGGTCACCCAATTCTTATAACGGTATGTAAGTTTGATCTGGCTGGTGAAAGAAGGCTGCAGATAAGGATTCCCGATCCAATAATTGAGCGGACTGAAATAAACCCGGAACGGATTCAACTGTGAAAACACAGGCCTTGTCATCTTTCTGCTGTAGGATAAAGACAATTCATTAGATTTATTAAATGCATAAGACGTACTGAAAGACGGCAGCCATTCAAGATAATTTCTTGACACGATGGAATCTCTGGTCACAGCATCTGAAGCACTTTGTGTATTCTCAAACCGCAGCCCTGCATTCACCTGAAACTTTCCGAATTTCTGTCTGTAAGAAACATAACCGGCCCAAATTTTCTCTTTATATGAAAACATGTTGCTACGTTCAGGATCAAATACAAAACGGTTGTTGACAGACAGTGTATCGTATCGGATATTATTATCTGTATCTGAGCGGCTGTATTTCATTCCCGCTTCAAGATCTGCATTACCCATCTTTTGAGAAGCATCAATCTGCACGGTCTGAATGTCAATCTTATTCAATAGATCAGATTTCCAGTAGGATAAAAGTTGAGAAGTCGGCTGATCTCTATTTATAAAATCATCATTCTGTTTATTTGTAACGGAAAGATAATTTCCTAAAAAGTTCAGCTTAAAGCCTTTATTCTGAAATGAATAATCAGCGGTGATCCCGTAATTTTCCTGGGAATACTCTGTCGGGTTTTCGCTTTGGGTATTAAAGATCAACTGTGATTCATCTTTGTTAGTCGTATAAAGCGATCCTAAGCGGAACCGGTCACTTTGTCTGAAATTTCCTCTTAAGCTGATACCCACCCTGTTTTTATCATTCATCCTGAAATCTGCTGCGGTCTGAATACCGTATACCGTTCCTTCATCTTCCTGATACGTATTGGTTCGCATGATATTGGTATTGGCCAGTTTCTGCAATGCGTTATAACGATAGGTGGAAATCCCGTTATTATAGTTGGCCTGCAGACTGTATGCTGTTTTCTCTGTATTGTAGGAGAGATTTAAAGAGTTTTCCCTGTAGCTGAATTTATTTGCATAGGTATTTCCACTGTAATTCCCTTTCCAGCCGAGATTTCCGTTTCTTTTCAGTCTGATATCGATGATGCCTTTAAATTCCGCATCATATTTTGAAGAGGGATTGGCATTCACTTCAAGAGACTCTACCATTTCCGGTGGCAATGAACGAAGATAGGATTGTAATTCCTGACTGCTCATCGCTACGGGTTTCCCGTCAATAAATATCGCAGGTGTAATTCTTCCCCCAATAAAAATGCCTCCTTCCTGATCTATGGAAACACCGGGAGTTTTTCTTAAAACCTCAAGAAGATTGGCGGATGTTTTAAAGTCTTTATTACCGGAAACGCTCATGACGATATTTCCATCATTGAGCTTGATGTTTCTGGCTGCTGAACGGATCACTACTTCCGAAATATTTCCGACTGCCGGTTTCAATGCAATCAAAGAAAAATCTCCGGTCTTATCCAATTCTTTGTTTTCGTACCCGTCTTTTTGAATGACAATATAAGAGTTATCAGCTCTGTTGTTCAACTGAAAAACTCCTAAGGAATCTGTGAGAACTTTTTCAATGATGCGCCGATCTGATTTGTTAAACTGAGAAACTTCAGCCTGAAAAACCGCTGCTTTTGTCTCTGAATCCAAAACTTTTCCTTTAATTGTTTCCTGACCTTTTCCAAAACAGAAAATAAATAAAAGCGGCAGGAAAAGCCATAATCTGATTTTCATAAATTTTAAATTTTATGAAACCAAAAGTAGTGGGATGAAGAAAAAATAAGGTTTTGAAGTTTAAATTCCGCAGTACGAAATTATAATTCTGAACTCTGTAACCTGGCCTCAGAAGGGATTTGAGACTGTTTGTACAGAAGAGGTGTTGTATTTTTGATTTTTTTGAATGTGGAAAAGAAGGTAGACTTGGAATTAAACCCAACCTCATAACCAATCTCTTCAATTTTCAGGAAAGAACCGTTTTCTATTTTTTCACAGGCCTCGCTGATCCTGTATTCATTGATGTAGGTTGAAAAGCTTTTACCGAGATTGTCATTCAGCAGCTGGGAAAGCTGATGGGCAGACATATTCATTTTGGCAGCCAGATCACTTAATTTCAGATTTGGATTTTTGTACAATTCTTCGGAGTTCATCAGTCGTTCAAGTTTTGAAACAAAGCTGTCCACCAGTTCTTCTGAAATCTTTTTATTGGTATATTTTGGAGCTTCTTTTACAGACTCCTGATCATTCTTTTTACTGAATATAATTAAAAAATTAGCATACAGCACAAATGAGAAAACAAGACTCCCCCCTGCGCAGTAAATCTGAACCCATCCCGTAGAAATTAATTGATAGGCAAGGAAAATAATCACATTGCTGATCATCACGGGAAGGAGAAACTTATTAGAATTTTGAAGCGTTAGTTTTGAAAAAATATAATACTGGTACACCGATAACAGTACAAATACTGACCAAACCGTATAAATAAAGGTTCCGAAATATCTGTCCCAAGTCACCGGAAAAAATAAATATACCAATCCAACGGCCCCAAGGATCAACGTCAGAATACCGAAAGAAGTTCTGCACTGTTTTAAATCAAATTCTTCCCGTAAAAATGATGATCTGACATAATAATATAAAGCCGGGCCCGTAAAAAACAATGCTGACATTCCAAGATGTGGAATAATTCTCGGCAAATCCGGATAAAAGTACATCCCAACTGAAATACCTACTCTGGTACTTAAAGTCAGTAGAATTAAGCCTAAGAAGAAATCCGGGAGGTATTTGATCTTTTTGACAAACAGAAGATAGATCCCGAGCAGCAACCCATTAAAGGCTCCTACCGCACTGAAGAAAAATAACATCTGCTGTCCGAAAGTCATTGTATTTGTTTTTTATTTTGATGTAAAGATGGTCATTTCAATAGGAACGGACTTTAGTCCGTTGAATTAATAAATATCATTCATCCGGCTTTAGCCGAAACCTATATCTCCCAATAGCAAATTTAATTATTTATTGAATTCAAATTCAACAACATAGTTTTTTTTATGAAAAAATTAAAAATAATAACTCTTCATATGATGTTTTGGCTAAAGCCATTGGACTTTTGATGTATTATGTAAATGGACTAAAGCCCATTCCTATTGAATCCCTGGATAAATAACAAAAAAATCCCAAAGCAAGCCTTGGGATTTTGATTATAATAAAAACAGTGATTATCTGTTTGTAATATCGATGTAATCTCTTTTTTGAGCACCTTGGTAAACCTGTCTTGGTCTTCCGATAGGATCTCCTTTGATTCTCATTTCTTTCCACTGAGAAATCCATCCCGGAAGTCTTCCCAATGCAAACATTACGGTGAACATTTCTGTAGGGATTCCTAACGCTCTGTAGATGATACCTGAATAGAAATCTACGTTTGGATATAGTTTTCTTTCTACGAAGTACTCGTCTTCAAGAGCTACTCTTTCCAACTGCATAGCAATGTCAAGAGCTTTATCCTGGATTCCTAATGCACTAAGGATATCGTCAGCTGCTTTCTTAATGATTTTTGCTCTTGGGTCAAAGTTTTTGTATACTCTGTGTCCGAAGCCCATTAGACGGAAACTGTCATTTTTATCTTTAGCTTTTGCTACCCATTTGTTAACGTCTCCACCATCTTTTTCGATCAATTCAAGCATTTCGATTACAGCCTGGTTTGCCCCTCCGTGAAGAGGACCCCAAAGTGCAGAAACACCCGCAGAAATAGAAGCGAAAAGACCTGTGTGAGCAGAACCTACCATTCTTACTGTAGAAGTAGAACAGTTTTGCTCGTGGTCAGCGTGAAGGATTAATAATTTGTCAAGAGCATCTACAATTACCGGGTTTACTTCGAATTCTTCGTTTGGTAATCTGAAAGCCATTTTGTAGAAGTTTTCTACGTAGTTCAGGCTGTTGTCTCCGTGGTTAAGAGAAAGACCCTGAGTTTTTCTGTACGTCCATGCGCAAAGGTGAGAGAACTTAGCAATCATCAATTCTGCAGCGTGGTCCATTTCTTCTTTAGAGTTTACGTTAACGGCTTTAGGATTGAAAGCGGTCAAAGCGGAAGTTAAAGAAGATAAAACTCCCATTGGGTGAGCAGAACGAGGGAAAGCATCGATGATTTTTTTCATCTCCTCTGCTATAAAGTTATATTTTTTAATGTTGTTGTTGAAAGTCCCGAACTGGTCCTGAGTAGGTAATTCACCATGTAATAAAAGATACATTACTTCTGTGAAGTTAGATTTCTCAGCAATCTGCTCGATTGGATAACCTCTGTAGAATAATTCTCCTTTATCTCCGTCTAAGTAAGTGATGTCGCTAAGAGTAGCTCCAGTGTTCTTGTACCCTAAATCCAGAGTGATTAAACCTGTCTGGTCTCTTAATTTTGAAATATCAATTCCTCTGTCTCCGATAGTACTATCCACGATTGGATATTCATATGAATTACCGTCGTAATTCAATATTACTTTGTTGTCTGACATTTATTTATTTTTTTTTCTAAATATACTACTTATTACAAAATACGGCAAACAAAAATTATCGCTTGCCGTTATTTATAAATTCAATTATCTTTTAATTTTGAATGCATCTAAGCCTGGGAAATAAGCCGTATCGCCCAATGCTTCTTCAATTCTCAACAGCTGGTTGTACTTCGCCATTCTGTCTGATCTTGAAGCAGATCCTGTTTTGATCTGTCCGCAGTTCATAGCTACTGCAAGGTCAGCGATCGTAGCGTCTTCAGTTTCTCCTGATCTGTGAGACATTACTGACGTGAACTTGTTGTTCTGAGCCATTTGTACAGCATCCATTGTTTCTGTAAGAGAACCAATTTGGTTTACTTTTACAAGGATAGAGTTCGCAATACCTTCTTTTACTCCTCTTGACAATCTTTCAACATTGGTTACGAATAAATCGTCACCTACAAGCTGTACTCTGTCACCGATTTTATCGGTAAGCATTTTCCAACCTTCCCAGTCGTTTTCCTGCATTCCGTCTTCGATAGAGATGATCGGGTATTTAGCAGCTAATTCAGCAAGGTAAGAAACCTGTTCGCTGCTAGAGAACTGAGCGGCATCCGGAGTCTGGAATTTTCTATAATCGTAGATTCCGTCTTTATAGAATTCTGAAGCTGCACAGTCCAGTGCCAGCATGATATCGTCACCAGGCTTATAACCTGCTTTTTCGATCGCCTGAAGCAATGTATCCAAAGCATCTTCAGTTCCTTTGAATGTAGGCGCAAAACCTCCTTCGTCCCCTACTGCTGTAGAAAGACCTCTTGAATGAAGAATAGATTTCAGGTTGTGGAAGATTTCAGTTCCTTTTCTCAATGAATCGGAGAAAGATTCTGCTTTTACCGGCATGATCATGAATTCCTGGAATGCGATAGGCGCATCAGAGTGAGATCCACCGTTAATCACATTCATCATAGGAACAGGAAGAGTGTTGGCATTCACACCTCCTACGTATTTGTATAAAGGAATTCTCAATTCAGCAGCAGCAGCTTTTGCCACAGCCAGAGAAACTCCTAAAATTGCATTAGCACCAAGGTTTCCTTTGTTGGCAGTTCCGTCAAGATCAATCATGATCTGATCGATAAAGTTCTGCTCAAAAACCGGTTGTCCAATTAAGTTTTCTGCAATGATTTCTTTTACATTTTCAACAGCTTTCAGGACGCCTTTACCCATATAATCTGAACCGCCGTCACGTAATTCTACTGCTTCATGTTCACCTGTAGATGCTCCTGAAGGTACTGCAGCGCGTCCCATGGCTCCGCTTTCCGTAAATACATCTACTTCAATGGTAGGATTACCTCTGGAATCCAAAATTTGTCTCGCTTCTATGAAAGAAATTGCACTCATATTGTTTAGTTTTAAACCATCGGCACATGCTTCAGGCTGTTTTATTAATAATTATACTTGATCACAAATTTAATGAAAAAACTAACCTGATGAAAAAAACAGGGCTTTAATATTTGGTAATAATTCAAAAATTCTCCAAACTTTTTTACCATTTGGAGAATCTAGAAATATAATTAATTACGGCTTTATCTTATAATTTAAAATTGCCCAATCCGACCAATAAATTCAATGCAACGATAAGATTTCCTTTTTTCTCATATTCACCTTCAAAGTTTCTTCCGAACGAAAAAGTAAGTCTTTGGTTTTTGGCCACCTCATATTCAAAATTAAGAACGTATTTCCAGGAAGATTCAAAATCAGATGTATTTAAAATACTTCTGTAAATGCATTCTCCGCTCATAAGAAATCTTTCATCAAGCAGTTTGAATATAAGTCTGGATCCCATATCAAGCGTGTGCAGGTTTTCTTTTTTCAATTCGGGATTTGCTAATGGCGTTTCCGGATTGTATAAATATCTTGCCATACAAATCAGGGTGAATTTCTTTTCCGAATTATATCCACCGGTAAGCCAGGCTCCAACCTTACTAATTTGTGTATTATTAAATTTATTATTTCTGAAGTCTAATACGGTTCCCATTGACATATCTAGAAAATAACCGTAGCGCTCCAGCTTAATGTTCTGCGCTATTTTTGTGATTCCCTGTATTTTCTGATATTCTTCAAAATTCTTTTTATCATGATCTTTTATTTTGATCATAATATCATCAATATTTTTCTTTAGTTCACGATATTCTTCAGTATCCGTTTTACCTGCATCAAATAAAATCTTTTCTTTATCCAAAAGAGATTGCTTGTCTTCATCAAGCTTTGCCAATTCTGGATCCGTCTCCTTATCAGTAATTATGCGTCTTTGTGTAATTTCATAAACCTCATGAATTTCATTCAATGCTTTAGTAGTTTCAGAACTAAAATCTCCCCTTTTAAGTGAAAACTTAATTCCAAAACCCAGCCTTGATTTTTCTTCAATATTGAGATCCTCATCTTCTGCTATCCCTTTAAAAGCAAGAGATGTGACAAATGTCTGTTTTAAAGTTGTCAAAAAGTTGGTATTGGTTCTTAAGTCCTGGTACTTTCCATTAAGTTTAAATGGAACCAAGTCAATCGCAAACGAGGTTGGCAGGCTGGAAAAATTGCTTGTTCCTTCTCTTAGGGAAACCATGATGCTTTTCAGATCCGTAGGTTTTTCAATATCAGAATTTGCAATATCCAAAAGATTGGCTGCCGGTGATGCCTGAGCTCTTAGCGCATCCAAATCAATCTCTTTTTCTTCCTGTCCGGAATAAAAATGAGAAAGCAATATGAGTATAAGTATAAAACTTAATTTTAGTGTTTTCATGATAATTTTAGTAAAAGGTAATATGGTGTGTGTATAATGAAACTCCGCCTTGATTCTTCACTTCAGAAGTATGAGTATCATCATAAATAGTTTTTCCGTCTTGTCTGATCTTTACAGTCAGAATCGTTTTATTACTCTCTGTGCTTAAGTCCACTATAAAAGATTCTATGCTCAAAACATATCCTATCAGTTCATTACATGTGCCTATTAAAATATTATCTGTTGAATCACTTATAGACTTGGCTGGCTGACTGGTTCGTAGCACTTTAAAAGTAGAAGATCCAGTTTGCCCTTCGCCTCCAAAATAAATTGAAACAGTAACCGAGGAGTCATCATTTGGCAGTCTTAAATTTTTACCCGCAAAATATTTACTATCGTCTTCTTGTGTAGCTGATGATAAGCTACTCATCTGCAATTCCATAATTTTCAAATTAAGTAATTGGGACTGAGTGTTGCTAATTCTTGCTAATTGGTCTTTTTTAGTTTTCATGGTCATTAGGTTTTTTAGTTTACAGGTCAAAGTTCTGCTAAAAAAAACTTCATGTCAATTACACAAAAGGGTGATTATGGCCACAAAAAAACACCACTGAAAAGTGATGCTTTCTATATACCTGATTATTCTTTTTACAACAAAACCCGGAAGATAATTTCTGTACCGGAATCTTCAGATAGAACCCGACATTCGCCGTTCTGCTGCTGCATGCGCCGTTTCATATTTCGGAGGCCGTTTCCATCATTTCTTTCCCTATTGATTCCAATTCCATTGTCAGAGACCTTCATGATGAACTCTTTATCTTTCTGAACAAATGAAAGCTTTAACTGATCAGACTGGCTGTGTTTGTAAGCGTTATTCAGAGATTCTTTCAGGCATAAAAACATATTCCTCCTTAACTCTGTGGAAATCGGGGTATCCGAAATAATATCTTCACTTTGCGACCACAATTTAATTTTTGTTTTTTTTAGGAAGTTGTCTGCATATTGAATGGCATAATCAATAAAGCTTCCTAAAGTATCATTTCCTGAGTTTAAGCTCCAAAGCATTTCCCGCATGGACAGATTCATTTCTTCCGAAGTTTTCAGAAGTTCATCAATATCATTTTGCAAATCATCATCTTCCGCTTTCTGCTTCAGAAATTCTGCCTGAAGTTTCAAAGCTGAAATACCGGCTCCCAGGTCGTCATGCATATCGTGGGAAATACGTTCACGTTCCTGTTCTATGGATTTTTGTTTTTCGAGTTCTTTTTGGAGGAGCTGGTTTTGGTATTCAGCTTCTTTGAGCTGCTGTTCTTTGAAGTACAGAAGTTGTTTTCTATTGTACATTAAAACAACAAAAATAAGGAAGCTTACAAAAAACATCATGATGAATATCGCGATTATGTAAGTAATTTTTATTTCATCGGGAATGGAATTCATAACTTACAAAATAATGATTTTAGCAGGATCAAATAGAAAATAATATTTACATACTGGAATATTAAATCTATTTCCAAAAGAAACTGCTTGTCCTGGGTATAAAGAAAATAAAGCGGAATCATTTTGAAAATAAAAAAAGAGACCCAGATGATCAGCCCGGAACTTACCCAAAACAAATTTTTAGAGGTAATTTTATCCCGGTTTACCTCTTTTATTTCTTTATAGAACCATAAAAACGGTAATGAAATAAAAGACAGAACCAGAATTGCTATAATCTTTAGATCATATGGATTGGAAATGAGCAGAATACACGCTGTACCCATCATAAAAAGGGCAGAGAATAATATCCTGAACCAACCTCCGGTAAAAACCTTTCTGTAATACCAAAGGAAAAACAGACTGTAAAAGACCATAGCCAGGTGGTGAATATTATAATGACAATATTCATATCCATAATACATGTATACATCCGTGACAAAAACTGCCAAAAAATAAATCCAGATTCCCTTTGGAAAATTATTGGCAGTTAATGAAATGATTAAACATATCAATACTAAAGAAATATAAATATGATATAATATATTGACATCAGAAAGCATACTTTTTAATAAGGAGGTCTGGTAGGGTTTACATCACCATAAAGACTTTCATCACGTACTTCAAAGTTAGATAAAATCATAGCTCCAGACTGATCAACAACCTTTTCAAAAAAAGAGAATTGTCCGATATTGAAAAAATTATACGGCGAAGCTCCTGTCACAAGATCTATGATATCAAGCGATATAATGCAGGTTTCCAAATACATTTCATGATTTTCATGCATTGCAGCATCACACAATTTTTTAAAAGAAGCATCATTTTTCACATAAACGGTTCTTGTATTTGTTTTGGCAAATCCGTTTTTAGTAAAGCATCTGTCAAATATTGGAGCAACAAAATCATTAAAATTCTTTTGGTACTGAGGAAATTCACCTGTAATAGATATAGGTGTATCAACATCTAACACCAGAAACCTCTCGTTACTATTCTCTTTACCCAACGCAAATGTAATTTTTGGGTCAGTAGGATTATTCTGTGGCATTTGTATAATGTCCCATACAAGTTTAACTTCGTTTCCGAATTGTTTAACGATAAAGTCGATACTGCTTTTTTTCAGATGGAAAGAGTAATGAAAGTCACATAATTCCCGATGATTTTTTAAATTTTCTCTCATTTTATTGGCCCTTTTTACGGGAATGTCTGCCATGATAAAACTATAGGGGTCTGGGATCCTACTAAGATCTATTCTTTGTAACCCCTGTACATGACTGGTTATTTCCGGGGTTTCTGAATTCAGATAGTTTTCTAAAGCATTTCGAAAAGTAATTAAATTTTGATTCATAATTTCTAGTTTTTAAAATTATTAAACTTATTAATGGCCTCTACTTTATTACTGACGTGCAGCTTTCGGTAGATATTTCCTACGTGTTTTTTGACGGTGTCAATACTGATGAACTTCCGGTCGGCAATTTCCTTATACAAAAGTCCATGGGAAAGAAGTTCAAGAATTTCTTTTTCGCGTTCAGTGAGTTCGTCAAAATTTTTAGTATCGGGAAGCTTTTTTTCGAAGTGACTCAAAACTTTTCGGGCAATAGACAGACTCATGGGCGCGCCACCATTATAGACATCACGGATGGAGGACAGTATTTTATCCATGCTTTCTCCTTTGATGAGATATCCCATGGCGCCGGCTTTTAAGGAATTGAAGATCTTTTCATCATCTTCGAAACTGGTACACATGATAAACTGTGTTTCCGGCATTTTTTTCCTGAGCTTTTCAATGATTTCAATTCCGAGCATATCCTGCAGCTGGATATCCATCATCACCACATCCGGGGCAACATCGGGGAGATTCTTCAGGGCGTCATTCCCATCGAAGAACTGGGCGGCCACCGTCATGTCATCCTGGTAATTGATGACTTTCTTCAACGCATTGTTGTAGTTCTTTTCGTCTTCTACTATGGCGATGGAAATCCTCATTGTTTTTTGTTTAAGACAAATTTCGTAAGAAAACAGGGCGGAATCAATTACACTTTTGTGTAATTTTGAGACTTGAGTTCAGGGTTATTGGTTTGTTTTTTGTTTCTACTAAATTTACTCAAATTTCTGTTACGATAGAAAAACAATTCATTACCCATACATTAAAAAATAAATATCATGAAAAAAAGTCTTTTAATAGCTGGTTCAGCTGTAGCATTATTATTAACCAGCTGTAAAAAAAATGAAAGCGGAAACAAAAACGTGATCAAGATGGACAGTTCTACAACTGTGGTTACGGACAATAACGGAAAAATAGATTCCGTAACCCAAAGTTCTTCCACCATTGAAGTGAACGGTCAGAAAACTGAAAAAACAGATTTTGTGTACAAGGCCACAGACGGAGCATTGGTAAAAGTAGTTTTCAAAAATGATCCCAAAGAAAGTACAGTTGCAATTACCAGCAACAAAAAAACGTTTACCCTTCCTAAAACAGAAACTAAGAATGGGGAAACCATCTATCAAAAAGATGATATGACCGCAAGGGTAAAGGGAGACAGCTTACATCTTGAGCAGGGGAATAATGTGATTGAACTGAAAAGAACGAAAATTTAATATAGTTTCGTGATTCGGGTTACTCCCAATAAAAAAGCCATCCGGAATCCGGATGGCTTTTCATTTATATCTGAATGAAATATTATTCTTCAGTTTTCTCTTCTGTAGAGTCTGTTGCTTCAGCCTTAGGCTCTTCAACTTTTTCTTCTACTTTAGGAGCATCAGCAACTACAGCTTCTTTTTTAGCCGTTGTAGCTCTTCTACTTCTTCTTGTAGTCTTTTTCTCTTCAGCATTAGGATTGTAAAGTTCGTTGAAATCAACTAGCTCGATAAGAGCCATGTCAGCAGCATCACCTTGTCTGAATCCAGTCTTGATGATTCTTGTATATCCACCGTTTCTTTCTGCGATTTTAGGAGCAACTGATCTGAAAAGTTCAGTAACTGCTTCTTTACTTTGAAGATATGAAAAAACAATTCTTCTATTGTGTGTAGTATCTTCTTTTGCCTTTGTTAATAGAGGTTCAACATATACTCTTAAAGCTTTAGCTTTAGCTACAGTAGTGTTGATTCTTTTATGCTCAATTAGAGAACAAGCCATATTAGAAAGTAAAGCACTTCTATGAGAAGCTGTTCTTCCTAAGTGATTGAATTTTTTACCGTGTCTCATTATTAATTATTTATCAGCGTCTAACTTATATTTTGCAACGTCGAAACCGAAGTTAAGACCTTTTGAATGCACTAATTCTTCTAGTTCTGTCAAAGATTTTTTACCAAAATTTCTGAATTTCATCAAATCAGACTTACTGTAAGAAACCAGTTCTCCAAGAGTTTCTACTTCAGCTGCTTTCAGACAGTTAAGGGCTCTTACAGAAAGATCCATATCTGCTAATTTAGACTTAAGTAATTGTCTTGTGTGAAGTGTTTCTTCATCATATTGGATAGATGCTTTTACAGCTTCCGTTTCAAGTGTGATTCTCTCATCAGAGAACAACATGAAGTGATAAATTAATATCTTAGAAGCTTCAGTTAAAGCATTTTGAGGACTGATGGAACCATCAGTTTCTATATCTAATACAAGTTTTTCGTAGTCTGTTTTTTGCTCTACACGATAATTTTCAATGCTGTATTGTACTTTCTTAATTGGCGTGAAAATAGAGTCAATAGCAATAGTTCCTACAGGAGCATTGTTTGACTTATTTTGTTCTGAAGGAACATACCCTCTACCTTTTTCAATATTGAAAGTGATTTCGAAAGTTACATCACTGTTTAGGTTGCAGATCAAAAGATCCGGGTTCAGCACCTCAAATCCGTTGATAGACTTACCTAAATCACCAGCAGTAATAACCGTCTGACCTGATACTTTAGCAATTACCTGCTCGTTGGCCTGGCCTTCTGCTGAAGCTTTTAATCTTACCTGCTTAAGGTTAAGAATAATTTCGGTAACATCTTCGATTACTCCTGGAATAGTTGAAAATTCGTGCTCTACACCTTCTATTTTGATAGATGAAATAGCATATCCTTCCAGAGAAGAAAGCAACACTCTTCTCAAAGCATTACCGATTGTAAGCCCGAAACCTGGTTCTAATGGTCTGAATTCGAATTGACCTTTAAATTCATCAGAGTTAAGTAAAATTACTTTATCGGGTTTTATGAATTGTAAAATTGCCATATTATTGGGTTGAGCAAAAATTTGATTAAAAAATTATTTAGAGTAAAGTTCGACGATAAGCTGTTCCTTGATGTCCTCCGGAATTTGGATTCTTTCAGGAGCAGAAACGAAAGTACCTTCTTTCTTCTCATCGTTGAATTGTAACCACTCATAATTAGCTTTAGAAGCTAATGAATCAGTAACAACCTCAAGAGATTTAGATTTCTCTCTTACAGCGATCACATCACCTGCTTTTACTAAATAAGAAGGAATGTTAAGGATCTCACCATTCACAGTAATGTGTCTGTGAGAAGTTAACTGTCTAGCAGCAGATCTAGTTTTAGCAAAACCTAATCTGAATACTACGTTATCCAATCTTGATTCACAAAGCTGTAATAGAACTTCACCTGTTACACCTTTACTTCTGTGTGCTTTTTCAAATAAGTTAGCAAACTGCTTTTCTAAAATACCGTAAGTATATTTAGCTTTTTGCTTTTCAGCTAGCTGAACTGCATATTCTGATTTCTTAGCACCTCTTCTTTTGTTAGGACCATGTTGTCCTGGCGGTTGGTTTTTTCTTCTTTCGAAGTTTTTGTCATCTCCGTAGATTGCAGCACCAAACTTTCTAGCAATCTTAGTTTTAGGTCCAATATATCTTGCCATAATGGGTAAATTCTAAAAATTAAACTCTTCTTCTTTTAGGTGGTCTACATCCATTGTGCGGCATAGGAGTCACATCAATGATTTCGCTAACTTCAATACCTGAATTGTGGATCGTTCTGATCGCAGATTCTCTACCTGCACCAGGACCTTTCACATACACCTTTACTCTTCTTAATCCAGCTTCGTGAGCAACATTAGAGCAATTTTCAGCTGCCATTTGAGCAGCAAATGGAGTATTCTTTTTAGAACCTCTGAAACCCATTTTACCGGCAGACGCCCAAGAGATAACTTCTCCGCTTTTATTTGTTAAAGAAATGATGATGTTATTGAAAGAAGCCTGAATATGCGCTTCTCCAATAGCTTCAACTTTTACTTTTCTTTTTTTAACTACTTTAGTTTGTTTTGCCATAATTCCTAACGATTATTTACTTGCTTTTTTCTTGTTAGCAACTGTTTTTCTCTTTCCTTTACGGGTTCTAGAGTTGTTTTTCGTTCTCTGGCCTCTTAAAGGTAGTCCTAGTCTGTGACGTATTCCTCGTTGGCATCCTATGTCCATCAATCTCTTGATGTTCAATTGCACTTCAGATCTTAATTCTCCTTCTACTTTTACGTTTTCTAAGATATAAGTTCTGATTGCAGCCAATTCATCGTCATTCCATTCGTTGACTTTCTTGTCTTCGCTGATACCGGCAGCCTTAAGGATTTCAGAAGAAGTACTTCTTCCAACTCCGTAGATGTAAGTTAAACCGATAACACCTCTTTTGTTTTTTGGTAAATCAATACCTGCAATTCTCGCCATAATTTAATGTTAGCCTTGTCTTTGTTTAAATTTTGGGTTCTTCTTGTTGATTACGAATAGTACACCTTTTCTGCGTACAATCTTGCAATCAGCGCTTCTTTTTTTAATTGATGCTCTAACTTTCATTTGAAATATTTATTTTTTTTACTGCCAAATGGAATCTTACGATTTCATTTTGATAGTATTTATTTTTCAACAAGAGCCAAATGGAACATACATTCCATTTGGCAGTTGTTTTTAATATCTAAATGTGATCCTCCCTTTAGATAAATCGTAGGGAGACATTTCTAGTTTTACCTTGTCTCCAGGTAAAAGTTTAATATAATGCATTCTCATTTTACCGGAAATATGAGCGATAAGTATATGCCCATTCTCCAGCTCTACACGGAACTGGGCGTTCGAAAGTGCTTCCGTGATAACGCCGTCTTGTTCAATATGTTTTTGTTTTGCCATAAATTAATATCCAGTCGTTCTTGACAATTTAGACTGCATTAAGCCATCATAATGATGGTTCAGCAGATATGTATTAATCTGTTGAACGGTATCTAAAATAACTCCAACCATAATCAATAGTGATGTTCCCCCGAAAAATAGGGCGAACGCATCTGTCTGAACAAAGCTTCCATGCACTATTGCTGGAAGGACTGCAAAGATAGACAAAAATATTGCACCTGGCAAGGTAATTTTTGATAAAATATCATCTAAATAGTCAGCTGTCTCTTTACCGGGTCTTACTTTCGGTACTAAACCTCCATTTCTCTTCAAATCATCAGCCATTTGGTTCACCGGAATTGTAATTGCAGTATAGAAAAATGAGAATATAATAATTAATAGCGCGAACAATACGTTGTACTGCCAGCTAAAAACATTCTTGAAACCTGCAAGAAAAGTATTGGACTCATCGAATTTCGTCAATAATCCTGGTACGAACATCAATGCCTGAGCAAAGATAATCGGCATTACACCAGCAGCATTCACTTTCAATGGGATCCACTGTCTTGCTCCCTGCATAAGATTTCTGTTTACACCTCCTCTTGCTTGAGCTCTGCTTACATACTGAATTGGAATTTTCCTAACAGCGACAGATAATACCACTGCTAAAAGAACTACCAGCATCCAGAATATTACTTCAATAAGGATCATAATAGATCCCATTCCTCCTTTTCCGTTCTGCACGGCCATTTCCTGAACGAATGCTTCAGGTAATCTTGAAAGGATCCCCACCATAATAAGGATGGAAATACCGTTTCCGATACCTTTGTCGGTGATTTTCTCACCTAACCACATTGCGAATACTGAACCAGCAACCAAGATTACAATACTTGGTAACCAGAACATGATAGAATTTGGCTCTACATAGTATGCAGAAGAGAACTGAGCATATGGTAAGAATAATTGAGTAATAGAAGTTAAATAAGAAGGAGCCTGTACAAGACAAACACCAATCGTTAACCATCTAGTAATTTGATTCAATGTATTTCTACCTGACTCTCCATCCTTCTGAAGTTTCTGAAGATAAGGAATAGCCATCCCCATCAACTGAACAATAATAGAAGCAGAAATATAAGGCATGATTCCCAACGCCATTACGGAAGCGTGGCTGAAAGCTCCCCCCGTAAACGACGAAAGCAAGCCAAGGAGACCTGCTCCTTGCTTGTTACCGCCTTGATTTTTATAATGCTCTAAGAGATCTCCCACCTCTGCAAGGTTAATTGCAGGAAGCGAGATATAAGATGCGAATCTATACACAAGGATAATACCTAACGTAAAGAGAATTTTATCTCTTAATTCCTTTAGGCTCCAAATATTCTTAAGGGTTTGTATAAATTCTTTCATTAGTAAGTATTATAAGGTAATTGCTTTTCCACCTGCTTTAGCAATAAGCTCTTCAGCAGATTTAGTGAACTTGTCAGCAGAGATTGAAACCGCAGATTTCAATTCTCCTCTACCCATAATTTTCACTAATTCGTTTTTAGAAACGATCCCGTTTTCTACTAAAACTTCTTTCGTGATCTCTCCAGTGATGGATTTGTTCTCGATTAAAGTTTGAATAGTGTCAAGGTTTACTCCTCTAAACTCTTTTCTGTTTACGTTTTTGAATCCGAATTTAGGTAATCTCCTTTGTAAAGGCATCTGTCCACCTTCGAAACCGATTTTCTGAGAATAACCAGCTCTAGCTTTCTGACCTTTATGTCCTTTCGTAGCAGTACCTCCTTTTCCTGTACCTTGCCCTCTACCAATTCTTTTAGAGTTGTGAGTAGCACCTGCAGCAGGTCTTATGTTGTTTAAATTCATTTTAATTTTTGTTTTAAAATTATTTTTGAACTTCAAGTAAATGACTAACTGCAGCTATCATTCCTAAAATAGAAGGCGTAGCTTCGTGTTCTACAACTTGGTGAAGTTTCTTAAATCCTAATGCTTCAAGCGTTCTCTTTTGGGTTTTTGTTCTTCCAATAGCGCTTCTTACTTGCTTTACTTTGATTGTTGCCATTGTTCTAATATTAACCGTTAAACACTTTACTTAGAGAAACTCCTCTCATTCTAGCGATCTCTTCAGGTCTTCTGATATCTAATAACGCTTTGAAAGTAGCTTTCACTACGTTGTGAGGGTTAGAAGATCCTTTAGATTTTGAAAGGATATCGTGAATACCAGCAGACTCAAGTACCGCTCTTACCGCACCACCGGCGATAAGTCCTGTACCGTGAGAAGCAGGTCTTAAGAAGATATCTGCACCTCCATATCTAGCAGTAGTCTGGTGAGGGATAGTGTGGTTCATTACAGGAACTTTCACTAGGTTTTTCTTAGCATCTTCAACAGCTTTAGCAATTGCAGAAGCTACTTCTTTAGATTTTCCAAGACCGTGACCGATTACTCCGTCTTCGTTCCCTACTACAACAATAGCAGAAAATCCGAAAGCTCTACCTCCTTTGGTTACTTTTGTTACTCTGTTAACAGCTACGAGACGATCTTTTAATTCTAATCCTCCCGGTTTTACTCTTTCTATATTATCTAGTCCTAACATATTTCCGAAATTTTTATGATTAGAATTTAAGTCCTCCTTCTCTCGCTCCATCAGCAAGAGCTTTCACTCTTCCGTGGTAAACGAAACCGTTTCTGTCAAATACAATACTTTCGATTCCTGCAGCGATAGCTTTAGCAGCGATAGCTTTACCAACAGCAGCAGAAACTTCAGTCTTAGTACCGTTAGCATCTACACCTTTCTCTCTAGAAGAAGCGGAAACTAAAGTTGTACCATTTTTATCATCGATTAACTGAGCGTAAATTTCCTTATTACTTTTATATACAGATAATCTTGGCAATTCAGAAGATCCAGAGATTTTTCCTCTTACTCTTCTTTTGATTCTTATTCTTTTTTCTAATTTACTTAATGCCATAATACTTATAATTTATTAAGCAGATTTACCAGCTTTACGTCTAACAATTTCTCCAAGGAATCTTACACCTTTTCCTTTGTAAGGCTCAGGCTTTCTGAAAGAACGAATCTTTGCAGCTACCATTCCTAGAAGTTGGTTGTCATGAGACGCTAAAGTAATAATTGGGTTTTTACCTTTTTCAGTCAATGTATCTACTTTTACTTCGTTTGGAAGTTCTAATACGATACCGTGAGAGAATCCTAAAGCTAACTCAAGTTTTTGACCTGTGTGTGAAGCTCTGTATCCTACTCCTACTAGTTCTAGTTTCTTTTCGAAACCTTTTTCAACACCAACAATCATGTTGTTGATCAACGCTCTGTATAAACCGTGAAGCGCTTTGTGTTGCTTAGAATCAGATGGTCTGTTTACATTAAGCTCGCCATCTTTTTGTTCTAAAGTAATTCCTGCTGTAAGCTCCTGAGAAAGTTCTCCTTTAGGACCTTTTACTGTTACAACACCGTTATTTTCAGTGACTGTAATTCCAGCTGGAATTGTTATAATTGCTTTACCAATTCTTGACATTTTCCTCTGATTAAAAATTAATAAACATAGCAGATTACTTCACCGCCTACTTTTTCTTCTCTAGCCTTCTTGTCAGTCATTACTCCTTTAGAAGTAGAGATAACAGCTATTCCCAAACCGTTCAGTACTCTTGGAAGTTCTGTAGAACCTTTGTACTGTCTTAAACCTGGTCTAGAAGCTCTCTGGATAGATTTAATAGCCGGCTTGTTAGTTTGCTTGTCATACTTTAAAGCGATTTTGATCGTACCTTGAACAGCGCTTTCTTCAAACTTAAAGTTTAAGATATAACCCTGATCAAATAAGATCTTAGTAATCTCCTTTTTGATTTTCGATGCAGGAATTTCCACCACTTTGTGGCCTGCGCTTTGTGCGTTCCTTACTCTTGTTAGGAAATCTGAAATTGGATCTGTTACCATTTTTCTATTTTAAATTATTGGTTAAAGACAATCAGTATTGAAGGGACTTGAAGATTAAAATATCAGACTTCAGAAAAACTTGGGTCTGATATTTTTGTTCTTTAGTATCCAGACAACTTAATTGTCCCGATTAATTAGTAATTATTACCAACTAGCTTTTTTCACTCCCGGGATAAGACCGTTGTTGGCCATTTCACGGAACGTTACTCTAGAAAGACCGAAAGTTCTCATGTACCCTCTTGGTCTACCTGTTAGTTTACATCTGTTGTGTAATCTTACAGGAGAAGCATTTTTAGGTAATTTCTGAAGACCTTCATAGTCACCAGCTTCTTTTAAAGCTTTTCTTTTGTCAGCGTATTTAGCAACTAGTGCTTCTCTTTTGCGCTCACGCGCTTTCATTGATTCTTTAGCCATTTCTTAGTTCTTTTTAAATGGTAAACCGAAGTGAGTTAATAATGCTTTCGCTTCTTTATCTGTTTTCGCACTTGTTACGAAAGTGATGTCCATCCCCTGGATTTTTTTCACTTTGTCAATTACGATCTCAGGAAAGATAATCTGCTCAGTAATACCTAAGTTGTAGTTACCTCTACCATCGAACCCGTCTGCTTTGATACCAGAGAAATCTCTGATACGTGGTAAAGCAGAAGCAGTAAGTCTGTCTAAGAATTCATACATTTTATGAGCTCTCAATGTTACTTTAGCACCTACAGGCATACCTTTTCTCAATTTGAAAGCCGCTTCGTCTTTCTTAGAGATAGTACCAACTGCTTTCTGGCCAGTAATCATTGTTAATTCTTCTACAGCGTAATCAATGATTTTTTTGTCTGCAGTGGCATCACCTAATCCTTGAGATAGGATGATTTTTTCCAATTTAGGTACCTGCATTACAGATTTGTACCCAAATTCTTCCATCATTGCAGGAACAATTTTCTCTTTGTATATATTTTTGGGTCTTGCTATAAATTCCATGTGTTAATTCAAATTATAAAGTTTCACCCGTTTTTTTATCGATTCTTACTTTCTTATCTCCGTCGATTTTATAACCAACTTTAACCGCTTTTCCGTCTTTACCAACTAGAGCGATGTTTGAGATATGAATAGAAGCTTCCTTTTCAGTGATTCCACCTTGAGGGTTAGAAGCTGAAGGCTTAACGTGTTTCTTAACGATGTTAAGACCTGCAACGATAACTCTAGGATCTTTTCCTTCTTTTTTGATCACTTCAATAACTTCACCTGTCTTACCTTTGATATCTTTCTTACCCGTAGTAATGATGACGTTATCTCCTCTTTTTATTTTTAACTTTGACATTTTCTTTTAAAAATTTTAAAAATTAAAGTACTTCAGGAGCTAATGAAATGATTTTCATATATTCTTTGTCTCTCAACTCACGAGCAACTGGTCCGAAAACACGCGTTCCTCTCATTTCTCCCGCTGCGTTTAGTAATACACAAGCATTGTCTTCGAATTTGATGTATGAACCATCTTTTCTTCTAACTGCTTTTTTAGTTCTTACTACTACAGCTTTAGATACCTGACCTTTTTTAGCATTTCCTGATGGCGTAGAATCCTTGATAGTAACAACGATTTTATCACCAACTGAAGCATATCTTCTTCTGGTTCCTCCCAGAACTCTGATAACTAGTACTTCTTTTGCACCTGTGTTATCAGCAACTTTTAATCTTGATTCTGTTTGTAACATTATTACTTAGCTTTTTCAATGATTCTTACTAATCTCCATCTCTTGCTCTTGCTCAAAGGTCTAGTTTCTTGGATAAGAACTGTATCACCTTCTGTGCATTCGTTGTTCTCGTCGTGTGCAGTATATTTTTTCGTCTTTAAAACGAATTTACCGTACATCGGGTGTTTCACTCTAGTAGTCTCACTTACAACAATGGTCTTTTCCATTTTATTGCTGGAAACTATTCCGATTCTTTCTTTTCTTAAGTTTCTTTCCATAATGTATGAAAATCTTATTGTTGTTTAGTGGTTAACTCAGTGTTTAGTCTAGCGATCGATCTTCTCAAATCTCTGATTTGAATCGGGTTTTCAATTGGACTGATCTTGTGAGCCAATTTCAGTTTTGAATATTGAGTTTTCAATTCAGCAAGTTTTGCTTGAATATCACCCGCGCTTAAATTTTTAATATCAGCTTGTTTCATTGTATCAAAGATTATAGAGGTTTAACAAAATCGTTAGCAACTACGAATTTAGTAATTACCGGTAATTTCTGTGCAGCAAGTCTTAAAGCTTCCTTAGCGATATCGTAAGATACTCCTCCGATTTCGAACATGATTTTACCTGGTTTTACTACAGCTACCCAATATTCCACAGCACCTTTACCTTTACCCATCCTTACTTCGGCTGGTTTCTTAGTAATAGGCTTATCCGGGAAGATTTTGATCCATAGCTGACCCTCTCTCTTCATATATCTAGTCGCAGCGATACGAGCAGCTTCGATTTGTCTTGCAGTGATCCAAGCACCTTCTATAGCTTTGATTCCAAATGTTCCGTAAGCCAGTTGATTACCTCTTTGAGCAATCCCCTTCATCTTCATCTTGTGAACTCTACGGAATTTGGTTCTTTTTGGTTGTAACATAATTTCTAAATTTTAGATTTTAGATTTTAGATTTTAGATTTTTTATATTTTAAAAAAGTAACGGTAATTTAAAATTCAAAATTTCTAACCTAAAATTTTTAATTATTATTGTTATTATTGTTATTATTCTTTCTAGGTCTTCTGTTATCTCGGTCTCCACCTCTGTTTCCACCTCCTGAAGGACCTCCTTTCTTCTGTTGTCCCACTAGTGGAGAAAGGTCTCTTTTACCGTAAACCTCTCCTTTCATGATCCAAACTTTCACTCCTAGTCTACCGTAAGTAGTGTGAGCTTCAGCCCAGTGATAATCGATATCAGCTCTGAAAGTAGACAAAGGAATTCTTCCGTCTTTGAAAGATTCGCTTCTTGCCATTTCAGCACCGTTCAATCTACCAGAGATTTGAACTTTGATACCTTCAGCACCCATTCTCATTGTACTTGCCATCGCCATTTTAACAGCTCTTCTGTAAGAAATTCTGTTTTCGATCTGCTTAGAGATGCTGTCAGCCACTAATACTGCGTCAAGTTCAGGTCTTTTGATTTCGAAAATATTGATTTGAATATCCTTACCTGTAAGTTTCTTCAATTCTTCTTTTAATTTATCAACTTCCTGACCTCCTTTACCGATGATAAGTCCCGGTCTAGCAGTAGTGATTGTCACTGTTACTAATTTTAGTGTTCTTTCAATATAAATTTTTGAAATACCACCTTTAGATAATCTAGCCTCAAGGTATCTTCTGATTTTGTAGTCTTCCGCGATTCTGTCTCCATAATCGTTTCCGCCAAACCAGTTAGAATCCCATCCTCTGATGATACCTAATCTATTACCAATTGGATTTGTCTTCTGTCCCATACCTTGATTAATTTTCTTTATTACCTAAGATTAATGTAACGTGGTTAGATCTTTTTCTGATTCTATACCCTCTACCTTGCGGAGCTGGTCTTAGTCTCTTCAATTGTCTTGCACTATCCACGAAGATTTCTTTAACGATAAGGTTTGCTTCTTCAATATCAGCACCTTCGTTTTTCGTCTGCCAGTTTGCCATAGCAGAAAGAAGTAATTTCTCTAACTTGTTAGATGCATCCTTCTTAGAATATTTTAGGATATAAAGAGCTTTATCTACCTGCTCTCCTCTAATGATATCAGCAACTAATCTCATTTTTCTTGGAGATGATGGGCAGTCATTTAATGAAGCTTTTACAACGTCTTTGTTAGCTTCTTTTCTTGCGATTGAACTATCTTGTTTTCTTGATCCCATGATTATCTGCTTCCTTTGTTTTTGTTACCACCATGACCTCTGAAAGATCTTGTTGGAGAAAATTCGCCTAACTTGTGACCAACCATGTTTTCTGTAACATAAACAGGGATAAAAGATTTCCCGTTGTGTACAGCAATAGTTTGTCCTACGAAGTCCGGAGAAATCATTGATGCTCTAGACCAAGTTTTAATAACTGTCTTCTTACCAGACTCTATGTTTGTCTGAACCTTCTTATCTAAAGTATGATGAATGAATGGTCCTTTTTTAAGTGATCTTGCCATAATTATTTACGTTTAGATATGATATGACGGTTAGACGCTTTGTTTTTCTTTCTGGTTTTGTAACCTTTAGCAGGCATACCATTTCTAGATCTTGGGTGACCTCCTGAAGAACGACCTTCACCACCTCCCATTGGGTGATCTACAGGGTTCATTACTACCGGTCGAGTTCTAGGTCTTCTACCTAACCATCTGCTTCTACCAGCCTTACCTGAAACAGTTAACTGATGATCAGAGTTAGAAACAGATCCAATCATTGCATAACACTCAGTAAGGATCATTCTAGATTCTCCTGAAGGCAATTTGATGATTGCATATTTTCCGTCTCTTGAAGTTAATTGAGCTGAAGAACCAGCACTTCTTGCTAAAATAGCACCTTGTCCAGGCTTCATTTCAACACAAGAAATTACAGTACCCAATGGAATGTTTTTCAATTTCATTGCGTTACCGATGTTCGGTTCTACGCTTTCTCCTGAAACTACCTTCTGATCTACTTTGATACCGTTTGGAGCGATGATGTATCTCTTCTCTCCATCTGCGTACTCTAATAAAGCGATAAATGCAGTTCTGTTTGGATCATATTCTACAGTTTTTACCGTTGCTTCAACATCATGCTTGTTTCTTTTGAAGTCGATAATTCTGTATTTCTTTTTGTGTCCACCTCCGGTGTAACGCATGGTCATTTTACCAGTTTGGTTACGTCCACCTGACTTACTAATACCAACTGTTAGAGATTTCTCTGGTTTGTTGGTAGTAATTTCCTCAAAATTGTTAACAATTCTGAATCTCTGTCCTGGGGTGATAGGTTTTAATTTTCTAACAGACATTACTATTATTTATAATTAATAATTAATTTACAGCAAAAATATCGATAACCTCGCCTTCAACAAGCTTGATTACCGCCTTTTTCAATTTGTTTGTCTTTCCTACTTGAAGACCTTTTTTAGTGTATTTTGAAGAAACCTTCGGAGCATAAATCATTGTATTAACGTCTGCTACTTTTACACCGTAAGCCGCTTCAACAGCTTTTTTAATCTGGATCTTATTAGCCTTAGGATCTACTAAGAAAGAATAAGAACCTCTTAAATCTGTAAGGTAATTAGCCTTTTCTGAGATAACTGGTTTAATAATTAGTGACATGATTTATTTCTTTAAATTTTCCTGGAATTTTTCAACTGCACCTTCTAAGAATACGATCTCACCTGCATTCATTAAGTCATATGAACTAATTTCGTTGAAGTTCATTACTTTAGTTTTAGGTAAGTTTCTTGAAGATAAATACACATTCTTGTTAGCTTCAGGAAGAACGAATAGAGATTTCTTATCGTTCAATGCCAAAGCATTTAGGATAGTGATGAAATCTTTAGTTTTAGGAGCGCTTAAGCTCATATCTTCCATTACTCTGATGCTGTTATCTCTCATTTTCTGAGATAAAACAGATTTTTTAGCTAATCTCTTAAGAGCTTTGTTCAATTTGAATCTGTAGTCTCTTGGTTTTGGTCCGAATACTCTACCTCCACCTCTGAAAGTTGGAGATTTGATATCACCATATCTAGCAGAACCAGATCCTTTTTGCTTCTTAAGTTTCTTAGTAGAAGCAGTAATTTCGCTTCTTTCCTTTGATTTATGAGTCCCTTGTCTCTGTGCTGCAAGGTACTGTTTAACTTCTAAGTAAACCGCGTGCTGATTTGGCTCAATTCCGAATACTGATTCGTCTAGAGTTACTTTTCTTCCGGTCTCTTTTCCTGATGTATTTAATACTACTAGTTCCATTTTCTGATAATTACATAAGAATTTTTAGCTCCCGGAACAGCACCTTTTACTACTAAAAGATTTTGTTCTTGATCCACTTTTAATACTTGAAGGTTTTGAACAGTTACCTGCTTACCTCCCATTCTACCCGCCATTCTCATTCCTTTGAATACTCTTGAAGGATCCGATCCAGCACCGATAGAACCTGGAGCTCTAAGTCTGTTGTGCTGACCATGAGTAGCTTGCATTACACCTCCAAAGCCATGTCTTTTAACAACACCCTGGAAACCTTTACCTTTTGAAGTTCCTGTTACGTCAACGAATTCACCTTCAGCGAATAAGTTCACTTTTACTTCTTCTCCTACTTTTACTTCGTCTACGAATTCTCTGTAGAATTCTACCAACTTAGCTTTTGGAGCAGAACCAGCCTTTTTGAAATGGCCAGCTAACGCTTTACCTACGTTCTTTTCACTCTTGTCATCGAAACCTAACTGAACTGACTTATAGCCGTCCTTTTCTATGGTTCTGACCTGTAAAACCGAGCATGGACCCGCCTGAATAACTGTACAAGGAATGTTTTTTCCTTCTTCGTTAAACAAAGACGTCATACCGATTTTTTTACCAATAATACCTGACATTGTTTATGTTATAATAAAATTTATCTTTCTATTTCTACATTTTTAGGAAGTCTGAAGTAATTTCTACTTTTGATATAGGCATACTACGCCCCTAAAATGGAGTGTGCAAATTTATGAATATTTTTATAACTGACAAATATTTTGAGTAAAATATTTTGATTTTTAATCATTTAGCCGTTTTGAACAATTTTAATGAGCAGCAAACTAAAAAGCCTCACAAAATTTTTGTAAGGCTTTGTTTTTATCTCTTTAAATTGTTAAAACTTATTAAATAGCTTTCTACTCTATCTCCATAGGTTCATACTGGATATTCTCTGATTTAATAATAATTGGAGAACCATCTGCATTATAGGCTTTACCACTGTGGAAGACTCCGGGATTTTCTTTATATGTTTTTTGTACATTTCTGAACTTTTCTCTTGTGGTTCTTAATATTGTCTTCTCTTTCCTTAAATAAATAGATTTTGGTTTTTTGTTTATTCCTACAGCTACAAAACTATATTTTTGATTTGTATCCTCCACCTCTAAAATTAAACCAGGAAGCCCTTCAAAAACATAAGGACCGTTATTAACAGGAATATCATTAGCATACCATGCCGTATAATCTCTTCCCTTATATGTTACTTTTGCTTTCTTGCAATTATACCCTAATATGTTTTTTACACCACTCTCTAAAGCCCAATTAAATTTTGGCTGAATATCCTGATATTGATATACATATCTAAATCTATCCTGAACTGTGATTGAATCATCTTTCTTAAAGACTACATTATTCCATAAAACCCTCGTTTTTAGATACAGACCAGCTTCTTTAGCTCCAATCGTATTCTGACTACTGTATTTTTCATCCAACGAATCTATTTTCATTTGGTTATAGTCGAAAAATTTAGAGACCTTATCTCCAATTTCTAAAATACATAAGACTTCTCTTTTACTATTTAGCGAAAGGGCATTGTCTAAAAAATTTACTTTATAATATATATTGTAAGAACTTATTTTCTGTTTGCTAATTTCAAATGGAGAAGTTTTGATCGAAAAATTCGGAGAAATAATTTCCTGTCCAAAAACTACACCTGTTATAAGGGAAAAGATAAATAGGTAAGGTTTCATAACTTAATAAAAATATTGAACAGATAACTATCGGTTACCTGTTCAGAATTAAATTCACTTTTAAGTATACTGCCCTGTAAATGTACTTGCTCCAGCACATTGCTGATTGGTAAAATAAGCGGCATCAGAGTTTAACTCAGCCATACTTGAATAATCGTTGGCATCTAAATAAAATACTTTCCCACACCACGTGGAAACACCGATCCAGTTATACAGCACGATAACTCTTTTGGTTTGTTCTTTTACATTTTGGAGCTCTACTTTTCCAGTTACAACTTCTTTGTTTTTAACAGAAATGTTCTCTTTTTTGATTTCTTTAGCACTCATTACTCCTACTGCTCCTAAAGCTGCAATAAATAATAATTTTTTCATATTGTTTGTTTTTTAACATCACGAAACTATTATTAAAAAACAAATCAGTCAATAGTAAACAATCAACTGATTAACAATATACTAAACTTAATAAACTTTCTTGATTAATTAACAGTATTTAAATCTTTAAACTTAAATTATTTTACAATTACCGAAACGCCTATTTCTTCCAGTGCAACTTTATCCTCACCACAAATACCATCATCTGTGATCAGATAATCTATTTTATCAAGAGGAGCGATCTTCCCAAAACCTTTCTTATTCAGTTTCGAAGAGTCACCAAGAATAACCACTTTTTCAGAACATTCTATCATAAGCTGATTCAAATGGGCTTCTGCTGCATTCGAAGTACTGATCCCGAATTCCATATCAATACCATCTACCCCAAGAAAGAGCTTATTACAGGAAAACTGTCTGAGAATGGTTTCTGAAATAGATCCTACTATAGAAGTAGAACTTTTTCTCACCTCCCCTCCCAGTTGGATAATATTAATATTAGGATTATTGCATAACTCCAGTGCAACCCTTAAAGAAGAAGTAAGAACCGTAAGCGGACCGAAATTCACCAGCATCCTCGCCAGATAGTGCATTGTAGTTCCCGAAGCCAGAATAATACAGTCATTCTCCTGGATAAGCTGCAAAGCTGCTTTCGCGATGTTCTGTTTCGCTTCTACATTGATGTTTTCTTTTTCATCCACATTCCTTTCATAGGCATAACGGACGTGCTTACTCGCTCCTCCATGGTTTCGAAAAAGCAATCCCAGACTTTCGAGATAATTCAGATCCTTTCGAACCGTAACCGACGAAACATTCAGCTTCTCACATAAATCCTGTACCAGAACATGACCCTTTTCATCCAGTTCCTTTAATATATCATCGTGCCTTGGTATTAACTTTTCCATTCTGATTCTTTCATCAAAAATACCATTTTTTTCCGAGACCGATAAAATTTCATTTATTTTCTTTTTAGTTTCGTTTTTAATTTATACATTTGAAAACGAAACATAAACGAAACATTTATGAAACGAAACGAAGAACTTAGTAAACTGACCAGTGTTCAGGAATGGGACTTTATTGTCATCGGAGGTGGAGCCAGTGGTCTGGGCTCAGCACTGGATGCAGCCAGCAGAGGATTTAAAACCCTGCTCCTCGAGTCCCACGATTTTGCAAAAGCAACATCCAGCCGAAGCACCAAACTGGTACACGGCGGTGTAAGATATCTTGCCCAGGGAGATGTAGGACTTGTAAAAGAAGCCTTGAAAGAAAGAGGACTGCTTGCCCAAAATGCGGCGCACGTAGTCAAAAACCAGTCATTTATTATTCCCAACTACACATGGTGGGGAGGTATTTACTATAAGATAGGATTGTCTGTTTATGATTTCCTTGCAGGAAAACTCAGCCTTGGAAAAACAAAATACATCAGCAAAGCCAAAACCATCGAAAAACTACCCACGATTGAACAGCAAAATCTCGCAAGCGGTGTAGTGTATCAGGACGGACAGTTTGACGATGCGAGATTAGCGATCAACCTTTCCCAGACTCTTATAGAAAAAGGAGGAAGTGCTGTGAACTATATGAAAGTAACCGGCCTTCTGAAAAATGATTCCGGAAAAATAAACGGCGTAAAAGCGGAAGACCAGTTTTCCAACCAGCAGTATGAGCTCCGTGCGAAAGCTGTGATCAATGCAACTGGCGTATTCACAAATGATATTCTGAATATGAATAATCCTAAGCATGGTAAATTTGTAGTTCCAAGCCAGGGTATCCATTTGGTATTAGACAAATCTTTCCTTAAAAGTGATGATGCCATCATGATCCCTAAAACATCAGACGGCAGAGTTCTTTTTGTGGTTCCATGGCACGACAGAGCATTGGTAGGAACGACAGACACCCTTCTTGAAAGTCCGAGCTTCGAACCGCATGCTTTGGAGTCTGAGATTAATTTCGTTCTCACGACAGCCAGACAATATTTAGCCAAAAAACCGACGAGAGAAGATGTAAAATCTATGTTCGCCGGATTGAGACCGCTTGCCGCCCCAAAAGAAGGAGGTAAAAACACAAAAGAAGTTTCCCGAAGCCACAAAGTCATTACTTCAGATACAGGACTGGTTTCCATCATCGGCGGAAAATGGACCACGTACCGTAAAATGGCACAGGACACTGTAGATAAAGCGGTAGAAATTCTTCATTTAAACGGAGGACCTTCTCAAACAGAAAACATGTCTATTCACGGGAATATAAAAGCAGAACTTGTAGACCGTACCAGCCATCTTTATGTATACGGATCTGATATTCCTGCTATCAAAGCATTACAGAGCAGCGATCCTCAATATTCTAAAAAAATACATCCGGATCATGCTTTCACCATAGCAGAAGCAGTCTGGGCTATACGACATGAAATGGCAGAAACCATAGAAGACATTCTCGCCAGAAGAGTCCGACTCTTATTTTTAGATGCAAGAGCTGCCATCGACAGTGCCCACACGATTGCACAGCTTATTGCCAAAGAAAAAGGCTATTCTCAGGAATGGGCAAATGATCAGGAAAAAGAATTTATTGAATTAGCACAAGGATATTTATTAACGCCTTACTCTCCCAAAACTATTACTCATAACTAAAGATTTGCAGTATGAAGGAAAAACTGATTCTCGCTCTGGACCAGGGGACAACATCCTCCAGAGCCATTTTATTCAACCACAGCGGAGCTATAGAATACATCTCCCAGAAAAATTTTGAACAGATCTTCCCTACTCCGGGATGGGTAGAGCATGATCCCAACGAAATCTGGTCTTCCCAGATATCCGTTGCCGCAGAGATCATCGCCAAAGCAGGCATCTCCGGACTGGAAGTAGCCGCCATCGGAATCACCAATCAGCGTGAAACAACGATTGTATGGGATAAAGAAACCGGTGAACCTATTTACAACGCAATTGTCTGGCAGGACAGAAGGACTTCCAAATATTGCGATGAATTAAAAGAACAGGGCCACGCCGAAACCATCAAAGAAAAAACCGGACTTGTTCTGGATGCTTATTTTTCTGCAACCAAACTTAAATGGATTCTTGATAACGTAGAAGGCGCAAGAGAAAAAGCGGCAGAAGGGAAATTGTGTTTCGGAACCGTTGACACATGGCTGGTATGGAAACTTACCCGCGGGAAAATGTTCATCACCGATGTTTCCAATGCGAGCAGAACCATGCTTCTGAACATTCATACTTTAGAATGGGATCAGGATCTTTTGGATTTATTCGACATTCCAAGATCTGTTCTTCCTGAAGTAAAACAGAGCAGTGAAATTTACGGCGAAACCGCAACCACTCTATTCTCAACAAAAATTCCGATTGCAGGAATTGCAGGAGACCAGCAGGCTGCTTTATTCGGACAGATGTGCATCACTCCGGGAATGGTAAAAAATACCTACGGAACAGGATGTTTCCTTTTAATGAACACAGGAAAAGAAGCAGTTTCTTCTAAAAACAATCTTCTTACAACTGTAGCATGGAAAATTAACGGAGAAGTAAATTATGCCCTGGAAGGAAGTGTATTCGTAGGCGGAGCAGCCATACAGTGGCTGAGAGACGGACTGAAACTGATCCGCACCTCTGAAGAAGTGAATGATCTGGCAGCAAGCGTTGAAGATAACGGAGGTGTTTATTTTGTCCCTGCACTTACAGGATTGGGCGCACCATACTGGGACCAATATGCCAGAGGAACGATTGTAGGAGTAACCCGCGGAACCACCAACGGTCACATCGCGAGAGCGACTTTGGAAGGAATTGCATTCCAGGTGTATGATATTGTAAAATCTATGGAAGCGGACTCCGGAAGACCAAGTCTTGAACTTAGAGTAGACGGCGGTGCTTCTGCAAGTGACCTTCTGATGCAGATCCAGTCTGATCTTTTCGGGTTCAAAATCACAAGACCGAAAACCCTTGAAACAACAGCCTTAGGGGCAGCGTATCTCGCAGGTCTGGCGGTAGGATACTGGAAAGACATCAACGAAATTCAATCCCAATGGATTGTGGACGAAGATTTCCATCCGAAAGTGGACAAGGAAAAAGCAGATAATATGATCCATTTTTGGAACAAAGCTGTGAAGCGTTCTCAAAGCTGGATCGAAGATTAAATCCTTAACTAAAAAAAACTACTCATGAACCCATTTACCGCAGAACTCATAGGCACCATGCTTATGATATTATTAGGCAACGGCGTTGTAGCGAATGTTGTCTTAAAAGATACCAAAGGAAATAATTCAGGATGGATCGTCATTACAACGGCATGGGCACTGGCCGTTTTTGTGGGGGTTACCGTAGCAGGACCGGTAAGTGGTGCTCACCTGAATCCGGCTGTATCCATCGGACTTGCTGTTGCAGGAAAATTCTCATGGGACCTGGTTCCCACGTATATTGCTGCGCAGTTTCTTGGTGCAATGCTTGGCGCTTTCCTTGTATGGCTTTTTAATAAAGACCATTTCGCCATTACCGAAGACGGAGGAGCTAAGCTGGCTTGTTTCAGTACCGGTCCCGCGATCAGGAATACGTTCTCCAATCTCATCAGTGAGATCATCGGAACGTTTGTCCTGGTATTCGTCATCTTTCATTTTTCGGATCCCAGCATTGCTCTGAATGCAGATCCAACCGCTAAAGTAGGACTTGGCTCTGTGGGAGCACTTCCTGTTACCTTACTGGTTTGGGCTATTGGTTTATCTTTAGGTGGAACCACCGGCTATGCCATTAATCCCGCCAGAGATTTAGGTCCCAGAATCATGCACGCCATACTTCCCGTAAAAGGAAGCAGTGATTGGGGATATGCCTGGATTCCTGTTGCAGGCCCTATTCTGGGCTGTATTATCGCAGCAGTTCTATATGGAATCTTAAAATAAATACATCCATGAAAGTTTTAAAAATAGCATGCCTGATTATTTTGGGCACAGGAAAACTATGGTCTCAGGAGAACACTGAACCTAAGGAAAGCAACAGGCTCGATTTCACGGCGAATATTCAGAATAACCACTTATGGAGAGGTCTGATCATTACAGATAAACCTGTGGTCATGGGAAATCTATCGTATGCCTTCGATGCGGAAAAGAAATGGAAAGCCGGAATCTGGGGCGCCTCTTCCCTGACGGATGACAAAGACGGAACGCATTATAAAGAGATCAATTACTACGTCCAGTATTCAGACGGAAGGCTTTATATCGGGCTTTGGGATCTTTTTAATTCCAGAAACATCAATACGGCGGTTGCTTCAGAAGACATATTCCATTATTCGCGGACAAAAACGGCCCATATCATTGATCTTAGAACCAATTATACATTCGGACCTTCTTTCCCTCTGAATATTGAAGCTGACATCATGCTGTACGGAGGAGCCAATGCGGGAGAAGTGGTTTTAGAATCTGACGGAAGCTATAAAAAGAATAAGTATTCGACCTACGTTCAGGCAAGCTATCCCGTCATTGCAGGGCAGAAAGTCAATCTGGATGCTTTCATCGGTGCTGGATTTGCACTGAACGACAGGAATTTCCTCTATGGAAACGGTAAAAACAGTTTTGACATTGTTAACGTTGGGGTAAAAGCCAGCAAGACGGTCAAAATCACGGAACATTACAGTCTTCCGGTTGCCATGATGGCCATGTGGAATCCTTCGAATAAATATGCAAGAATTCAGCTGGCTGCCACTGTTTTCTAATATGAATTTAAATTAATTTATACTAAGACCACTCCAATTCGGGGTGGTTTTCAACTTTTATACTGATTTAAAAAATTCAACCACAAAAGTCACAAAAGGTATTCGTTTATTTTAACACTTAAGAACACTTTAGTTTAAAAGTTCTATCAGGCTGAAAACACTAAGATCACATAAGTAAGAAAATCGTTGATTTTCATAAAACTTAAGTGTACTATATATGTACAATCTCAGTAACTTTAAAATAACTAAAGTGTTTAAAAGCTTCTGTGGCTTTTGTGGTTAAAAAAACGTCACAATAACCTCCAACAGCCAATCACCGGGTTTTTACGGTTTCATTTTTGCTTAAATATTTTTACTTTTGAAAAAAAATATATGAAAAAGATTTTCAGCTTAGTGATCTTATGCATCAGCATTTTATCTTTTGCCCAGACAAAAGCACCATTTGTCGGTCACAGAAGTTTTA
The DNA here is from genome assembly GCF_000737715.1 of Chryseobacterium sp. JM1. Taxonomy (GTDB): domain Bacteria; phylum Bacteroidota; class Bacteroidia; order Flavobacteriales; family Weeksellaceae; genus Chryseobacterium. Next base: position 226,743 of record NZ_JPRN01000004.1, read on the forward strand.
ATATCATTGAAGGATTCAGCGGATCAGGAACGCCTTCCTATTATCTGGATGTTAAGAAAAACGGTGATGTCTATTTCGGATTTGTACAGGTCAATCAGGCCGATGGAACTGAAACTACCGAAGAAGTGAATGCCGGAAAATACAACCCAAAAGTAATGCATGTAGTTTTCAAAACCTATGGCGAAAACTTCTATGTGAAATTTGACAAAGACAACATCTACCTTACCGATAAAGAAGGAAACATCCAGAAATCTGAAGACTGCTGTTCTTCCATGGAAAGTGCTTCCAACGACATCTGTACCTGCGAAAGCAAACTGTACAAGAAATGAAAGCATTAAAATTCCTATTCATTCTTCTTCTCGCTGTTTCGTGTGGTGGGAAAAAGAATCACCCCTATACTTTTTATTACTGGAAAACTCAGCTGAAGCTGGATCAGCAAGAGAAAAAAGCTTTGGACAAGGCTTCGGTTCCTTATGTGTACACAAGATTTTTCGATATAGATAAAATCAGCGGACAGTTTCAGCCGGTTGCTGTGATTACGAAAGACAAGAGTTTCCAAACGGATAAACAGATTGTACCGACTGTTTTCATTACCAATCAGTCGATGTACCGTATCTCTGCAGAAGAGATTAGGTTTCTGGCCAAAAACATCAACGATCTGGTTCAGAAGAAATCCAAAGAATATGGTTTTAAAATCAACAATGAAATTCAGATCGACTGCGACTGGACGGCCGGAACCAGAAATGACTATTTTAAATTTTTAAAAGAACTGAAAAAGGTTTCCGGAAAGGAGATCACCTGTACTTTACGCCTTCATCAGGTTAAAGATAAAAACCAGACCGGAGTTCCGCCTGTAGAAAAAGTCTACCTGATGTGCTACTCTACTTCCTCACCACTGGAAAATTCCAACAAGAATTCTATTCTGGATGTGACGATTTTAAAAAGTTACCTTTCCAAACTTGAAGATTATCCTGTAAAGAAAATAGAAGTCGCGCTGCCGATCTACTCATGGGGAATTGTTACCAATCATCTTGAAAAACATAAATTAATCAATGCCCTGTCCAGAAAAGATCTTGAAAACCCGGGATTCAAAAAGATATCCGATCATGAGGTCGAAATTATGAAAGACGGTTTCTATTTCGGAAGCTTTCTGAGCAAAGGCTTCAGGATAAAGGTGGAGGAAATTTCTGATGAACAGCTGGAAGACGTCACCCGTTTTCTGGAGAAAAAAATACCTGATTTTAATGTAATTTATTATCAATTAGATAGTAAATTTGTAAGTAACCGGGATTTTTAAAATTTTATCTCCCGCAGATTGAACACTTTAAGCAGATATCAAATCCTGTAAACCATACAGCTTTTGAATTCTACTGATATTTAATTATAAAAATAAAAACACCCTCAACTATATGAAAAAGTATATTCTTTCACTGGCGGTTCTATCGCTGTTTTATACTAAATCTGACGCCTGCGCGTGGTCAGACCCTGATTATGAATACTTCAACCTGTTTACGCAAAGCATCATCAAGGATAAGTCTTACCTTCCTTTCCTGCTTACCTATTCCAACAGGTTCTACGGTGATTATAAAAACATGACGATTCCTGACGACAATATTGAGACGTGGAAGAAATTCTTCAACAATCAACTCAATTATGCGGAAACAGAGAATCTGGTGTACAAAATAAGCATGGCAGATTTGAATGCTTTGAAAAACGGAACACCGAATAACCCCCTTTTGCAGAAACTGGGAACAGGATTCTACCAAAAGTATAAGGAAGGCATCGATTATTTGATTGAAGCGAAATATCTGGAGCCCTACATGAGCATCAATTATGTGGAAAGCCCGGATTCCTTTTACAACAATGGTCCTTCAAAAAACCTCAATGCCACTTCGGTTGATTATGCGAAAACAGTCAATGCACTGACTTCTCTATACAACGCCACAAGAAATCCGGAAATCAAGCAGCGTTACGGATATCAGCTGGTGCGTTTCAATCATTATACGAGAAATTATGATGCCGCACTGGAAGCTTTCAAAACGTATATTGAACCAATCAAACAGAAAGGTGCCGTGTATTTTATGGCCCTTGATCAGCTTGCCGGTGCTCAGAGAGGAAAGGAAATGAACAGTGATGCGAACTGGAACTTCTTCCAGGTTTTTATGAACAGTAAAGACCGTAAGGAATCTGCTTTCGTTTCCATGAAACTTTCGGATACGGCTTCTTTCAGCAATATCATGAAAAGAGCGGGTACCAGTGATGAAAAGAATATGGCTTATTTCCTGTTGGGCTACGAAGGATTCACAGATCCTATTCCCATCATGGAAAAGATGTACGACATCAATCCGGATTCTGAGATCCTGAAAGTAATGGCCGTAAGAAGCATCAACGAATTGGAAAGAAGTTATCTGCCGATTTATTACTATAATTCCGATGCTTCAGACAATGTCTATATGCAAAGAGGCAATGCCGATGACCATAGCAAAGCGTCCACTGATACAAAATCTGAACCGGCAGAGGTAAAAAAAGAAGAGAAGCTTTCGTTCTGGCAGAAGATTGTAAGGTTTTTCAAAAATCTTTTCGGAGGTTCAAAATCTGACACTGCGGATGGTGGTAAAAATGATAAGAGTGATGATGAGCTATTGAACAACCCAGACAGAATTCCGTTCTACACGAAATCCGGTTACGGCTACGATGAAAAAACGAAAGACTATCTGGACAATCTGGAAAAATTCACAGAGAAAACGAAGAAGGTATCTAAGGATGAATACTGGCAGATCGCCGATGCTTATCTTAAGTTCTTGAAAAAAGACTATAAAGCCAGCTCCGAAATTCTGGAAGATATCAAAACAACGAACCCGGAATATCTGGAAGAAATCAAAAGAATGAAAGTCCTGAATGATATCGTTTCACATCCCAGAGTTGATGCTGAATTCGAAGATCATCTGATGAAAGACTACGCCGATTATTTCGTTAAAAAAGAAGTGAAGAAAGATACGGCTGCCGTTGCAGATTATGACTATTACGGTGAAACTCCGTCTACAGCAGATTTCCTTAAAGATGTTCTTGCGAACCGTTACTTCTTACAGGGTGAGGATGGAAAATCGTTCTTAATGAACAATAAACTTTCCGACCTTCAGTACAACCCGAATTCAAGTCTGGTAAAAAGCGTTGAAGACTTTTATAAGAAACCGAACAAGACCCAGTTTGAACAGCAGATCATCGCCAAGAACATGGACAACGTAGGAAATATAGATGCATTCTTCAGCATGATCTACGGAGACAGAGCTATGAAACAGGCAGATTTTGAAAAGGCTAAATCATATTACGAGAAAGCCCAGAGCTTTGCAGGAATTCCAAGAATGAATTATGACTGGACCGATAAAGGTGAAAAGATCACGCCTAAACAATATGCAGCCGGCGAATACAATGGCTTCAGAGATATTTCCAATCTGGTCTTCGGGCACAATGTATGGGAAAGTTTCGGAAGTGCAGAAACCGAAAGTATGGAAGCTGAAGATTATACTGCGTTCCCTTTCATTAAAAACAGCATGAATAAACTGGAACTGGCAGATGCATTGATTCAGCTTAAAAAGATCAGCAACGGAACTGATGAAAAGGCAGCTACAGCCAGCCAGCTTATCGGAAACTTAATGTACAATACTTCCAGCTTAGGCTACTACCGTCAACTGTTCGTGATGGATATTGACAACAGCAATGGTGGAAAATATGATTTCTGGAATACGGACCGAAAGAATCCTTACAGATATTATTATAAGAATTTCCTTTATACCACTTATATCGAACCGGATAACTTTGACCTGGCGATTAATTATTATCAAAAAACTCTGAAACTGTCCAAAAATAAGGAACAGAGAGCAAGGGTTCTTTTCCAGATGGCCAGTGCAGAGCAAGGAAAGTATTATCAGTATGAAGCGAAAAATGAAAAGACTATTGATTATTCAGATCCTAAATATTCTGAAAAGGAGCAGGCTCACCAGACTGAACTGGATAATATCAGAAATGAGAAATACAGAACGTATTTTGCTCAGCTGAAATCTCAGTATGCAGATACGGAAACACTGAAAGGACTGTCAGGAAGCTGTAGTTATTTCGGGTACTTTCTGAGAAAATAATTTTCAACACTTACTAATATAAAAAAGGAATCATTACGATTCCTTTTTTTGTTGCTGTTTCTGAAGCCATTCTTCATGTTTATGTTTAAAAAAATCATGCTTATAATTCTGATTTCTTTTGGCGGCATCTATAGAATGTGAGGTGTGAATATCATCATCTTCTTCTGCAAAATCGGCGAGCTTTTCATAATAACAGTGAAGCTGATCCAGTTCTTTTTCTGTGAGGTCTTCAATATCAACAATTCTGTTGCTGGCTTTTTCATTGGCGGCTAGAAGTTCATTCAGCTTGATTTGTATCGCTTTGGAGTCTTTGTTCTGTGCTTTCTGAATTAAAAAAACCATCAGAAAAGTAATAATCGTAGTTCCGGTATTGATCACGAGCTGCCACGTTTCGGAATAATGAAAAACAGGTCCTGAAGCCGCCCATATCACGACTACGAGTACAGCTCCGATAAATGCATAGGAGCTCCCTGTAAATTTAGTTGCCCAATCTGAAAATTTTTCAAAAAGATTATTGTTCTTATGGCCCATGGTTTCAATTCTTTTAATGAATAAATGTATTGAATTAACTTGAATCGGGGATAAGAAAATTGTGGATATTTTTTTGATGGAAGATGGGAATTTGAGGATGGAAGTACTATTTCACGGTGAGTGTCTGTCTGTCTTTTGATGGATTTTTTGTTTTTTATCTCTCGCGGATTGGGCAGATGAGGCGGATTTTTTTATTCCGCTTATCAATATCCTTGACAAGATTTTCCATTACAATTGAAAGGAGCGGTAAAGCAGTTTAAAAAGCGGGCCGGATATTATTTTGACTTTGATAAACTTCCAGCTCCCATCTTCCCACTTCCTTTCTTAAACCTGTGCCACCAGATCAGAAATCCTGTCACGGGTAAAGAGCATCCAATCATTGAAACGATGAAATAGAGAATGACACTCGGCAGTCCCATGATTTCTCCTGTGTGGAGAGGTTTTGCTAAAGCGGTGAACTGTTTATTCAATGGTTTGTCTGAAAATAATTCTTTGGTTTTAAAAACTCCCGTTTTATCGAAGGTGATTTCATCCGGAAGCATCATGCCCAGGAAATTTTGGGTATTGGTCTTGATAACTACATAGCGTGGATTTTCTTTGTTGGGAAGTTCGATGCTGGTCACCGCTGTATAAGGAAGCTGTTTATTAGATAGCTCAAGAATCTTGTCTATAGATGCTGAAGCTGTGTTTTTAAGGTTCTTCTTTTCGTCCTGTTTCTGCAGCATATCTTTAAGGAGACCTCCGAAAGGATCATCACCGCTTTTCTCTTCGGCAATACGATCAATTGAGGAACCGCCTAAGCTGACAATAAGACCATTCTTTACCCAAGGATATGTGACATACAATCCTGTAACCGCAATAAAAAAAAGCATGAAAAAGGTATAGAAGCCCAATGTATTGTGCAGGTCGTAATTCACACGTTGAAATTTCGCTTTAAATTTTACGGTGAGTCCCTGCTTCAGGAACTTCAGTTTTTTGGGCAGCCATAGAATCAATCCGGAAATTAACAGTAAACAAAATATCAGGACAGATGCTCCAACAATCTGCCGTCCGGCATTTCCCATCATCAGGTTTCTGTGAATATCAAGAACAACTTCAAAAAAACGGTTGGCTCCTGTATCAGCCTGTCCCAGGATCTGCCCTGTATACTGATTGTAATACGAACTTTTATCAAGGTGGTTTTCACGGTAGGAAACGACATAGCTTCTGTTTTTACTGTCTGGAATGAGAAGTCCCGTAAGTTCTTTTCCGGTTTTCAGCAATCCGGCCTGGATCTGATCCGGAGTATGGGAAGTTTGCGAACCTGCAGTAATATAAACCAGGTCTTTATTGTAAAGGTCTATGATCTGATTTTTGAAAGCGTACAAACTTCCGGTAAGACACATCACAAACACAACAAGACTCGACAGAAGCCCCAGCCAAAGGTGGATGATCCACATCAGATATTTGATAAGGGATTCATTTTTTCTTCGTTTTCGGTAAAGACTTTTAAATAATGATTTCATTGAGTTTGGTGTACGGGTTTCGAGTTTTAGAGTTTGAGGGAGAGTTTGGTTGCTAGTTGTTAGTTGCCGGTTGGATGGTTTACAAAATTGATTATAAAAAGATCTCATGTCTGAAATCTGGCATCTTGGTTCTCGGTTCTTGAATCTCAAATCAATTATTCACTAATCCCTTTAACAGCAAAAACATTAAGACAGGAAATACTGCCTTAATGTTTTCTAATTAAAATTTGATATGAATGTTTCTTAGTTTTAAAGGAAGCTTAATTACTTTCTTCCCTTAAACTTAATATCTTTTACGATCTCTTCGAATTTCGTATAATGTTCCGGGGTAAGTGCGGTCTTGATCGCTGCTTTTCTCTGGGCATCAAATTTATCCCAGTATTCTTTAGCAAGATCATTGTTTCCGTGGTAGACATCGTGCGCATCGTTAAATGCTTTTTCGAATGCATCGTTGGCTGCATTCACTACTTTGAATTCATCTTCTGAAAGCTGGCCCTCAGTTTTGATTCTTTCAAGAAGTGCATTGTCATATCTCGGTCTTTTTCTTGAGTTTTCATCAACGAATTTGTTGAATCTTTCCATCTGGGTAGCATCAAGTACTTTGGCCATGTCAACAGACTGCTGTGCTCTCAGCTCTTCATTTTTGATTCCCAGTGCTACACGGTCCATATTTCCTCCCTGTGCTTTTGCTGCCTGGAAGTTCTGTTCCTGAAGGTCCTGGTATTTCTTAGTAATCTCGTCAAAGCTTTTCACCTGATCCGGGGTAAGCTGTACTTCAGTTTTGAACTGATTATAGTCGATTCCTTTCTTTTTGTCTCCTGAACATGCAACGGATATTGCAACAAGAGCAAAGGCTAAGAAGAATGTTTTTACGCTTTTCATAATGAATAAATTTGCTGATTAGAATTTATAGTTTACCTGTACGGCAAAGTTTCTCGGTTGAATCTGATCGATATAGCCCCCTCTGAAGTATGAGTTGTACCCTACGGAATCAAAAATATTGTTGAAGAAACCTCTCAGTCCCAATCCGTTTTTGAAAGTGTACCCGATCTGAGCATCTACAGTAGTATATTCCGGCATATTGAAAGGTTTTTCACCTGGTTGTGTTCCGTTTACGTGGCCATTGTCTGCATTGGTATACGTTTGCTTGAAATCATCAACTGGTCTTGTTCCTACGTAATAGATTCCTGCCCCCACATCAAGTCCTGTCAGAGCTCCTTCGTTAAATTTATAATTCAACCATGCATTCGCAGAATGTTTTGGAGTATTGATAGGAGCTGAACCATTTACAAATGACGGACTATCCTTATACTGAGCATCTACATACGCCCATCCTGTCATCACCTGAAGGTTTGGAAGAATTTTCCCAATCAATTCAATCTCCATTCCTTTTCTTCTTAATTCACCTGCCATTGCATAGATTCCTGTACTGTTTCCGTCTTTCAGAAGTTCATACGACAAGTTATCGGTGTTAATATCAAAGAATGTCACATTGAATCTTAATCTTTCATTCAGCCAGTCAGATTTAATTCCGGCTTCCCATTGTTTGGTTGTAGAAGCGCCTACAGTTCCACCTCCAGCTAATCGGTTATTAGAACTTCTCAATGCTGTGGTACTTGTATAGGAACCAAAGACGTTCATATTTTCAATAGGAGAAATCATAATTCCTAATGAAGGATTCCATGCATAATCTTTTTCCTTATCAGAACCGATTAATCTGCTGTAACGAAGTCCTAAATGGGCTTTAATATATTTGTTGAAAGTAATAACGTCCTGTGCCATTACTCCCATAGTAGGCGCTACTGCGTTAATAGCTTTGGCTGTTGCAAGGTCGATATTAACTCCTGCAGGAAGAATATTGCTTACTTCTTCAAGAACATTGATCTTATCGATAACTTTAGTAGCATCGTATGAAGTCGTGGTCACATTAGATTCTTTCCAATCGAATCCTACCTGGAAAGTATGTTTCATAAAACCAGTCTTCACATCTGCCCCGATAAAATCAAACTGAAAGACTTTGTTCAAATCTTCTCTGTCGGATCTGGTTAATGTTCTATTACGGAATTCAGTCGGGTTATTTCTATTTAGAGGCGCCAAAGCTGCACCAATAATCTCAGACTGATAAGATGAGCTCATGTAAGCTGCTCTTAACTTTAATTTTTCAGTAAGTTTTCTTGTTACCGTTGTAGAGAAATTGAAGGTTTCGATTTTTGCATTATCTGAAGCAAAACCAAGGAACTTTCTTCCCGGCATTCTGTATATGGCTTCCACATCTCCTTTGGCAAGGTTTACTGTTCCTCTGTCGGGCGTGGTATTGTTGTGCATATAATCCATCTCCACTACGATCTCCGTCTTATCATCAGGACGGAATGCAATAGATGGGTTTACATAAATACGGTCTGTATTGATAAATCTTCTGAAACTGTTGTTATCCTGGTAAGCAGCATTCAATCTTACAGCTACTTTCCCCTGAGAATCCAGAACTCTCTGGAAATCTGCTGTAGCTCTGTAAAAATCCCAGCTTCCATATCTGAAGCCAACATTGGTTTCGTTGATAAACTTAGGAACCTTCGTCACTACGTTGATAACACCTCCTGCAGAACCAAGTCCGTCACCGATTCCCTGCGTTACTGCAGCAGAACCTTTAATCACCTGAATACTTTCCACACCCTGCATGTCTGTAAGCATCGCTCCGGTACGGAAATCCGAATCCATCTGAACCCCGTTCTTTAAAACAGGTACTCCACGATACCCTCTGATAGACATACTTTCTCTTGTTCCTCCATAGCTTCCGAACTGGGTAACTCCAGGGATGTTTTTAGCAACATCTGTTACAGTCAGACCTCCAAGATCTTCAATTACTTTATAGGAGATCACGGAAATACTCTGGATCTGGTCTCTGGTTTTCAAAGGAAGTCTGGTAATGGCTTCAAGGCCTACCGGCTGTTTCTTTTTTTCACCAAATAATTCTACTTCATCAATCTCTTTTGATTTTTTAATAGAATCATTCACTTGCTGTGCGTTTACAAAAACCCCACCTAATACAAGCAGAGAAAAGGATACTACTTTATTCATCTGATAATTTTTTGCAAATTATTATTTTTAATGATTCTAAATAAATAAACACAGGTGACATATCTCACGTCGATATGACTAATCATTATCAGATTATAAATGAGTCTGCAGATGTGGTAGAGATCCTTTAACGATACCGTAGCATCATTAAAGGTACCGGGAAAAAGTGGACTTATGGGTGTAAAAGATGAATTGTGAATTGTGAATTTTGCTGCGCAAATGAATGGTGAATAATTGATTTAAGATTCAAGAACCAAGAGTCAAGATGCTAGATTTCAGATTTCAGACATGAGACTTTTAGGGAATGGTTTAGATTAAAGTTAAGAAACTTGAATGGTGAATTTTGCTTCGCAAGTGAATGGTGAAATTTTTAATAATACCTATAGTTTAAACAAAAAAAAATCCGTCCCTAAAAAGGAACGGATTCTTTTATATTGCAAAGTATGCAGTTATCACACTTTAATTTCAACGTCTACACCGCTTGGTAACTCTAACTTCATTAGAGCATCAACAGTTTTAGAAGAAGAAGAGTAGATATCCATCAATCTCTTGTGAGCTGATAATTGAAACTGCTCTCTAGCTTTCTTGTTTACGTGTGGAGATCTCAACACAGTGAAGATTCTCTTATTTGTAGGTAATGGAATTGGTCCGTTTACAACAGCACCAGTAGCCTTTACCGTTTTTACGATTTTCTCAGCAGACTTGTCTACCAAGTTGTAATCGTAAGATTTTAGTTTTATTCTGATTCTTTGTGACATTTCTTTAATTTAAAAAATTAACCTTTTGCTTTAGCAATGATATCTTCAGCAACGTTTTGAGGAGTTGCTTGGTACTTCTCTAATTCCATAGAAGAAGTAGCTCTTCCTGATGAAAGTGTTCTTAGAGTAGTTACATATCCAAACATTTCAGAAAGTGGAACAGAACCTTTGATTACAACAGCTCCGTTTTTCTCTTCCTGACCACTGATCGTACCTCTTCTCTTGTTAAGGTCACCAATGATGTTACCCATGTATTCTTCCGGAGTTACAACTTCCAGTTTCATAATAGGCTCCATAATTACTGGCTTAGCAGCACGTCCCGCTTCTTTAAATCCTAATTTAGCTGCCATTTCGAAAGAAAGTGCATCAGAATCCACCGCGTGGAAAGATCCGTCTTTAAGAATAACTTTAATACCTTCAACTTCGAAACCAGCCAAAGGACCGTTTTTCATTGCAGCTTTAAAGCCTTTTTCAATAGCAGGAACAAATTCTCTAGGAACGTTACCACCTTTGATCTCATTAATAAATTCAAGACCTATTTTACCTTCGTCAGCTGGTCCTAGTTCAAATACAATATCAGCAAATTTACCTTTACCACCAGATTGTTTTTTGTAAACTTCTCTGTGCTGAGCAACTCTTGTAAGATTTTCTTTGTATTCTACCTGAGGTTGACCCTGGTTAACTTCTACTTTGAATTCTCTTCTCATACGGTCTACAAGAATGTCAAGGTGAAGTTCACCCATTCCTGAGATAATCGTTTGACCAGAAGCTTCGTCAGTTTTAACCTGGAAAGTAGGATCTTCTTCAGCTAGTTTAGCCAGAGCGTTACCCATTTTATCCTGGTCTGCCTTAGTTTTAGGCTCAACAGCAATACCAATTACCGGATCAGGGAAAACCATCGATTCAAGAACGATTGGGTTTTTCTCGTCACACATTGTATCACCAGTTTTGATAGATTTAAAACCTACAGCTGCACCAATATCTCCTGCTTCAATATATTCTACAGGATTTTGCTTGTTAGCGTGCATCTGATAGATTCTAGAGATTCTTTCTTTATCACCTGAACGGGTGTTCAAGATATAAGAACCTGCATCAAGTCTTCCAGAGTAAGCTCTGAAGAATGCTAGTCTTCCCACGAACGGGTCAGTAGCAATCTTAAATGCTAAAGCTGCGAAAGGCTCGTCTACAGATGGTTTTCTTGTAATATCAAGATCTGTTCTTGGGTCAGTACCTTTGATATCATCTTTATCCAATGGAGAAGGAAGGTATTTACATACCGCATCCAACATAAACTGTACTCCTTTATTCTTAAATGAAGAACCACAAGTCATTGGGATAATAGATAAATCGATAGTAGCTTTTCTAAGAGCTTCGTTGATTTCGTCTTCTGAAATTGAATCCGGATCTTCGAAGAATTTCTCCATCAAAGTATCATCATAATCAGCAACAGCTTCAACTAATTTCTCTCTGTATTCCAGAACTTCAGCCTTCATGTCTTCAGGAATTGGCACTACTTCGAAAGTAGCTCCTTGTCCTGCTTCGTCCCAAACGATAGCTCTGTTTTTAATTAAGTCTACTACACCTTTGAAATCTTCTTCAGCACCGATTGGTAAAACGATTGGAACTGCGTTTGATCCTAACATCGTCTTAACCTGGTTTACCACGTTAAGGAAGTCAGCACCTTGTCTGTCCATTTTGTTTACGAATCCCATTCTTGCAACTTTGTAGTTGTCAGCAAGTCTCCAGTTTGTTTCAGACTGAGGCTCTACTCCATCTACTGCAGAGAATAAGAATACCAATCCATCTAATACTCTCAAAGATCTGTTTACTTCTACTGTGAAGTCAACGTGTCCCGGTGTATCGATGATGTTGAAGTGGTAAGACTTACTTTCAGGTAACATTTTACCTTGGTCAGTCGGGAAGTTCCAGTTACAAGTAGTCGCTGCAGAAGTAATGGTAATACCTCTTTCAGCTTCCTGCTCCATCCAGTCCATTGTAGAAGCTCCATCGTGAACTTCACCAATTTTGTGGTTTACTCCCGTATAGAATAAGATTCTTTCCGTAGTAGTAGTTTTACCAGCATCAATGTGCGCAGCAATACCAATATTTCTTGTAAATTTAAGATCTCTACTCATTTCTAATTAGAATTTAAAGTGTGAGAAAGCTTTGTTAGCTTCCGCCATTTTGTGAGTATCAGATTTTTTCTTGTAAGCAGCACCTTCTTCTCTTGAAGCGGCAACTACTTCATTAGCTAATTTCAAAGCCATAGACTTATCATTTCTTTTCTTAGAATAGCTAATTAACCATTTCATTGCCATAGAAATTTTTCTATCAGCTCTGATTGGCATAGGAATCTGGAAGTTAGCTCCACCTACTCTTCTAGAACGTACTTCTACGTGAGGCATAACGTTAGTTAATGCATCTTTCCAGATTTCAAGGGCTGTCTTTTCAGTTTCTCCTTTTTTAGTTTCTACGATTTCTAAAGCATCATAGAAAATTTTGAATGCGATTGACTTCTTACCGTCAAGCATTAGGTTGTTTACAAATCTAGTTACCAATTGATCATTAAACTTCGGATCTGGTAACAACGGTCTTTTTTTCGCTTTTGTCTTTCTCATTGCTTCTGTACCTTATTTAATGATTATTTTTTCTTTCCTTTTGCTGGTGCAGCAGCTGCCTGACCTGGCTTAGGTCTCTTAGCTCCATACTTCGATCTTCTCTGTGTTCTTCCATTTACACCTGCAGTGTCTAAAGCACCTCTTACGATGTGGTAACGTACTCCCGGTAGGTCTTTCACCCTTCCGCCTCTCACCAATACTATCGAGTGCTCTTGAAGATTATGTCCTTCGCCCGGGATGTAGGCGTTGACTTCCTTCCCGTTAGAAAGTCTTACCCTTGCAACTTTTCTAAGTGCAGAGTTAGGTTTCTTAGGAGTGGTAGTATATACTCTCGTACATACACCTCGTCTTTGTGGACAAGAATCAAGGGCAGCCGATTTGCTCTTCTTGGCAAGCGTGGCTCTTCCTTTTCTTACTAATTGTTGAATAGTAGGCATTTAATTGCTTTTTATTTTAGGGTGCAAAAATAGGAATATTTTTCCAATCTACAAAAACTTATAGAAAAATTAAAATCAAACACTTACACCAAAAAGACATTGCCCCTGAACGGCCAAATAACAGACCACCGATATACATTGAGAAAATGTGAAATTGGAAGGTGGTATTTATCTTATCAACTCTATATTAAATAATTGTAAAACTTATTCAATTATTTTCACATCTACATTTTTATTCCAGTCAAAGCTTTTTATATTCTGAATCAAAGCATTATGAATCTCAGGATTGATAGAATAAATGGTCACTTTGGTATCTCCCAGCACCGCATTTGCACCTCTAATTTCAAGTACAGCAGCCTTTTTCCAGTTGCTGGGAACGTGTCCGTCCAGCCAGCCTTCATATATAATAGCCAGCTGATAATGGTTCTGGGTAGAGTATTCAGTTAAAAACTTTTCAAACTTGGCATCTGTCCCATTTTTTTTAAGTTTAAAAGGAACCATCTCTGCTGAGCCTAATCCTGCGGTATCCAGCAAATGAATATCTGTAAAGTAACAGATGGCACCAATATCATTCGCTACCACTTTGGAACTATTGTAATATTTTTTCAGAAATCCTGCCGACTGAATCTGCTGTTCGTAAATATTGCGGCTTCCGGTAATAATTAGTGTATTGACGAGACTCATTTTCAAAACGAACACCATACCTATAAGTAATAAAAGAATGACAGCACTTCTGCTTTCTTTTAATAAATAAGCTCTGTTGACAAAAAGATTCTTCAACATAGGGATAATAACCATAGCAAAAGCTACAAGCAAATAGGCTTCGTAACGGTAAAAATTGGTAAACTGCCCAAAAGCTCCCTGAACAAATAAATTAATCACCAGCACAATCAGTAGAAAATTATGAAGAATGATTTCTCTGAAATTTAATTTATTCTTATAATCTTTAAAAATCAAAAGAACAGCCAAACAAAGCGGAAATAGTCCTGCCAAATAAAAGTAGGGCTTCAGTATTATTTTATTTAATACAATATTCTTCATCTGCAAAAGAAGATCTCCTGAAAAGTCAAATTTTGTCCCCTTTACAATCACAGAGTTTGGAAAATAATATCCTGTTTTCTGATAGGTAAAATAGGCAAATATGAGAAGGGGTATAAAGCCGGACAATAGTACGATAGCACTCTGCTTCCCTTTTCTCACCAAAAGAAAAACAAACGCAAGTCCGAGGAAATAGAACATACTTTCAAACCTGATCAGCCCCAACACCGCAATGGTAGCATAAAACCAAACTGAATACGGAGACTTTTCAAAATCAGCAGCCCTCCATTTTTCGAAACAATAAACATTGACCACTACGACCAGTACCTGAAGCACATGCTCCATTCCTGAAAAAACAAGCAAATGAACGGAACCAAAAAGAAGCGTAAAAAGACCGGCAAAAACAACAGATTTAGTTTCCTTAAAAAAATCCGAATAGTATTTGTTGAGAAAATAAATGAGTAGAAAAGCACACCCCAGATTAAAAATCAGAGGAATCAGCTGATGATTTCCAAAACAATAAATCAGTCCTGCTAAAACAAAAGTAAAAACCGGGGATGAAGAAGAAGAGGAAAAAGAATGTTCTGTTACACCCCACACGCCATGAAGCGCAAAATTCTTGGCCATTGCCAGATGAATATAAGCATCATCTAATATATAGGTGAAATTATTCTCCGTTTCAGAAAGCATGAACAGGATGTATACCAAACACATCCCGAAAAACACCGCTGCCGTTGTCAGTAAACTTTTCATTTCACTGCAATATTAATACTTCCAAACTATTTTAAAAAATTTTCTTATAGTTATCTTCTATTGACATTGAGGGCTTTTCGGCACAATATTTTCTAAATTTGTTAACATAAAAAATAAACGTATGAAAAATGCAAGCATTATCGGCTTAAAAGAGGCCGATTGTAAAAACATTTCAGAAAAATTAAATACCCTTTTAGCCAACTATTCCATATTCTACCAGAACACAAGAGGTTCACACTGGAACATCAAAGGAGATCAGTTCTTTACGCTTCACCCGAAGTTTGAAGAACTGTACAACAGCCTGGTATTAAAGATCGATGAGATCGCAGAAAGAATTCTGACATTGGGAGCAACTCCTGCCCACAATTATTCAGATTATCTGAAAGTCTCCACCATTAAAGAAAGTAAGGAAGTAAGCGATGGTACAAAGAGTGTAGAGAACATTCTAAGTTCATTTAAAGTGGTTCTGGATTTACAGAGAGAACTTCTTGATATTACAGATGCAGCAGGAGATGAGGGAACCAATTCTCAGATGAGCGACTACATCACGGAACAGGAAAAAGAAGTATGGATGTACAATTCTTATTTAGGGAAGTAACCAACAGAATTCCACTGATAAATAAAAAAATCGCCTTACATTTAGGCGGTTTTTATTTTAAATGATTATATTTGCGTTAAAATTACACATATTATGTACGACGTTCGATTAAACTCTATCCTGGATAACGATTTCTATAAAATAACGATGCAGAATGCGGTGGTAAAATTATTCCCAAGCTCCATTGTAAAATACGAATTCATCAACAGAGGAAAGCACCAGTTTCCGGAAGGATTTGCGGCAGCTTTAAAAGAAGCAGTGAATAAAATGGCCGAACTGAAACTGACCAAGGATGAAAAAAAATTCATGGCAAGAACCTGTCCTTATATAGACCTGCCCTACCTGGATTTTCTGGAAGGTTATCATTACGATCCGTCTGAGGTAAAAATTCATCAGGAAGGAAGTGAACTTTCCGTAACGGTGGAAGGGCTTTGGTACAGAACGATTCTTTGGGAAGTTCCTTTACTGGCTTTGATCAGTGAGCTGCACTACGAAATGAATCATATGGAAAGAGATTCCAATGAGATTGTGATGAACAGAACTTTGGAAAAAGCAGATTCACTGGCAAGACTTGGAGTTAATTTCGCAGAATTCGGGACCAGAAGAAGACATTCCTATAAAGTACAGAATCTGGTCATGGAAGCTTTAACGCAGAATAAAGAATCCACATTTATCGGAAGTTCCAATGTGCATTTTGCCATGAAGTTCGGGGTAAAACCAATCGGTACCCATGCGCACGAATGGTTTATGTTCCACGCAGCCGAATACGGATTCAAAATGGCTAATGAAATGGCTCTTGAACATTGGGTAGATGTTTACAGAGGTGATCTTGGGGTTGCTCTTTCAGACACGTATACCACTGATGTTTTCTTCCAGCAGTTTGACAAGAAGTTCGCTAAACTTTTTGACGGCGTACGTCATGACAGCGGTGATCCTTTGGAATTTGCAGACAAAACAATCGCACACTATAAAAATAACGGGATCAATCCTTTATTTAAATACATCATCTTCTCTGATGCTCTGAATCTTGAAAAAGTAGAAGAAATCACGAATTATTGCAGAGGAAAGATCGGCGTTTCTTTTGGAATCGGGACCAATCTGACCAACGATGTAGGCTTAAAACCTATGAATATCGTCATGAAACTGATTGGCGTACAGGCTCCAAACAAAGAATGGATCCCAACGGTAAAACTTTCCGACGAACACGGAAAATATACAGGAGATCCAAAAATGATTGAACTGGCTAAGGAATTTTTGAGAATAAAAGATTAGATTAGATTCTGGATTTCAGATTTCAGATAACAGACTCACCATAAAACCATTGCTATGAAATTAAAAATTTATGTATCCCTAAGTCTTTTAATGGCCATTGTATCTTTCGCCCAGGAAAAGAAAGCAGAAAAAGCAAAATTCAACCAGGAACTGGCAACCTCTCTGGGTGCAGATCAGTATGGTATGAAAGCCTATACCATTGTGATGCTTACCACAGGCAGCACAAAAATTGAAGACAAAGCCAAAATGGGCGAAGTCATGAAAGGTCATATGACGAATATCGGAAAGCTGGCAGATGAAGGGAAAATAGTGGTGGCCGGTCCGTTTTTAGAGAAGAACAAAGAAAACTACCGCGGTATGTTTATCTTCAATACAAAATCTAAGGAAGAGGCTGAGCAATGGGTAAAAACAGATCCCGCTGTGCAGGCTGGCGTTTTCAGTTATGAAATTTTCCCGTGGTACGGATCCGCTGCGCTGCCTTTATATTTGAAACATCATGAGGAAATATCTAAGGTGAATCCATAAGGACCTGTTCAAAAAATATTCAACAAATTTTGAAGGATCCAATTAATTTCACACTTTTGTAAAAAGACCTATTATGGAAAAAGAAAAATTACGCAGAGTAAGAAAACAAAAAGGCTTCACCCAACAGCAGATTGCTGATATACTGGCAACTGATGTATCCAACTACAGCAGAAAAGAGAGCGGTGGTGTAAAGATTATAAAAGAGGAATGGGAAAAAATTGCAAAATTTCTCGACGTTCCTTTGGAAGATATTTACCAGGAGGAAGAAGCCACTATGATCATAAATAATGAATATAATACGGTAAATGATCAGGCTGGTTTTTATAATCTAAATGGAAACAACACTAATAATTATAACATCCCAAACTCAGTAATAGATAATCTTCAGGACTATATTGCATTGCTGAAAGAGGAAATCGAAAAACTAAAAGAAGGCAAAAAATAAGCGTTAAATTTCTTTAAAAAGAAACAAATGGGCCTACTATCCAACATTCTATGGGCTTTTCAAAAGAAAGGCTACAGTAGCATTGAAGATTTCAATAAAGAAATCACAGACTACCAGACCCGTATTTTAAAAGAAAAAGCATCCTGGGAACCTTCTGCAATAGTCATAGACGCCCCTGAAATCAATGTTTCCTATGAAGCATGGATTAAAGGGAAAGAAGATATTGCAGATAATGAAACCATAATCGGTGATGAAAATGAGGCATTCAGCGAAGCCAATACTGACTACGGTATGTTTCAGGTGGAATTTTGTGCAAAACTGAAAGCAGCCAACGGAGCCAACTTTACAACTCTTGACCTGATGTATCAGCTACACAATCAGGTCAGCCAAAAAGAACTTGGTGACCATATCTTTTTTGAAGGACTCACAGCAGATGATAACGAAAAACAGGAAAATGACATCCCACTCTACCTTATGTACTTGGGAAGCTAATCTAATTTCTCTATAAAATCAACACCTATGAAACTTCGGGATAAAAAACCAGCCCTACTTTTAATTGATATTCAGAAAGGATTTCTTGATGAACAGTATTGGGGAGGAAACAGAAATAATAAATCAGCAGAAGAAATCAGTGGAAAATTATTAGAAAAATGGAGAGCATTAAACTTACCCATATTCCACATCAGACACAGCTCATTAAATCCTGATTCAAAACTGTATGAAACCCATACCGGATTTGAATTCAACGATGATGTACTTCCAAAAAACGACGAACCTGTCATTACAAAAAATGTCAATAGTGCTTTTATAGGAACCAATTTAAAAGAGCAACTTGACCAACAGCATATCAATTCTTTGGTTATTATTGGAATAACGACCAATCACTGCGTTTCCACCACCACAAGAATGGCAGGAAACTACGGATATGAAACCTATGTCATTTCAGATGCAACCGCAACTTTTGACAGAATAGGAATCCATGGAGAAAAGTATGATTCAGAATTAATACATCTGACCAGTCTCGCCAATTTAAATGATGAATTTGCCACGGTGTGGAGTTCAGAAAAATTATTAACCGAATTATAGAAAACTCAGGTCTCACTTAAAAAGATTCGATAAAAATTAATTAAATCATTATGTAACGTCATAGTGATTTAATTTTTTAGTACCTTAGGGGTTCATTTTCAGAAATATACAAATTAAAACCATCAAAAAAATTAATTCCATGAAAAAAACGAACCTATCCAAACTATCGAGAACGGAACTGAAAGAAGTATTCGGAGGAACACTGTATCCCGCACCATGTCCGGGAGGATGCCCTGGGGAAGCCATGATCAGATGTCCTGACGGCTCTACCACGATGACTAATTTTATATGCATGGGAAACAGATGCGAACCGGCCGCAATGTGCAAACCATTGGTCCTTGAGCCTTTTCCTGATCCGATTATCGTCACTCCATAATCTGACCAATAAAAATAAAGTGAGCTTTTCCGGTTCACTTTTTTTATGTTCAGATTGTCATGAAATTTTGATTTCAAATAACAAAACATCAGAATCAATAAGCAATTTATCCCGAACTCAGATTATTTAAATAATACTGAGGGAGTCTGAATGTGCTTCGATTCTATGAATATTTACATCGCTGCACCTACTTCAGTATTTCCATCTCAATTTCCCTATCCTTATCTATTACTCCTTATTCTAAACTGGAACTCACGCTGCACTAATAAAATAAATTAATATATAACAATACAGTGATTTAATTTTTCAGTACCTTAGGCCTTCATTTTCAGAAAAATATAAATTAAAACCATCAAAAAAAATTAATTCCATGAAAAAAACAAATCTATCCAAACTTTCGAGAACAGAACTGAAAGAAGTTTTCGGTGGGTATTTATATCCGGCACCATGTCCGGGAGGATGCCCGGGTGAAGCCCTGATCAGATGCCCTGACGGCTCCACTACCATGACTAATTTTATATGCATGGGAGGAGGATGCGCAGCGGCCGCGATGTGTAAACCATTGGTCCTTGAGCCTTTCCCAGATCCGATCATTTTCACACCGTAATTTGATCTACAAAAATCAAGTGAGCTTTGCGGCTCACTTTTTTATTTTCTAACTGGTAAAAATGAAAAAAGAATTAGTCAATACAGTCTTTGTCAAAAACTTCTTTTTTTATAGGAAAAAAAATCAGCATCATTTTTAGATCACCCATTCTAATAATATAAAATTCTCTATATTTACGACACAATAGACTGAATTTCAAATTAAATACCACATTTTGATTTCAATTATTTAAAATATTATTATATTAGTAAAAAATTATCCTATGAAAAAAACATTACTTTTGAGTTTTATGGCACTTGCAACTATGGGCAGTGCACAGATTTTAGTTACGGAAAGCTTTGAAAATGCAACCTATCCGGGGTTTGTAGTAAGTGGAGGGTATGCTGATGCACAGGGCACTACTTTCGGCACTTATATCAGCGGTGCGTGTGACGGTACGGTATCCATTGGAGCTGAGGCATATGGATCAAGTGTTGCCAACAGAACTATCAACTTAATATATACAAAACCAGCCAGTATTACTGCCAATGGTAAAAAAATCGATATTTCCTTTTCATACTCCACAAGTCCTTTCGATGCAACAAGTAGCATAGGAGGTACCATTACTACAGCTTACTCTACAGATGGAGGAACTACGTATCTGCCGGTTGGCTCACCAGTTACCTTAACGTCTGCAGCTCAAGCATGCGCAACATTTACAGGCACAATTCCAGAAAGTGCCAATGTAAACGGAAATTTCATGCTTCGTATTCAGACTGTAGGAACATCCGGTACTGCTTATGATTTTTACAGTTTTATAGATAATGTTAAAATCAAACAGGAAGTGACAGCACTTCCCGCCTGTACAACAATAAGTAGCCCGGTAAGCGGAGCAACTGGTGTTTCAGTACGCCCACAAATAAGCTGGGCAGCAACAGCAGGTGCAGAATTTTACAAAATAAAAATAGGAACTACTTCGGGAGCATCAAACGTATATACGGGAATTACAACCGGTACTTCATTCACGCCTCCATCTACAGAAGTACTTCCTCAAAATACACTTCTTTATGTTTCTGTAACACCAACCAACGCTATAGGTGATGCTACAGGATGTCCGGAAATCTCTTTCACCACAGGTGCCAATCCATATACACCTTATTGCGGATCTCTTGTTTCTAAACTTGGCGTATATCCTATATCCAATGTTGTTCTGAGCAATATGACCAATGCATCCAGCGCAACTGCCAATACAGGTGACGGTCATGAAAACTTCACCAGCAAAGTAGCCACTGTTACCAGAGGGACTTCTTATCCTATAACGCTTACAGGAACAGGGGTAACCACCAACAGATTTGGCTTTACCGTATTTATAGACTGGAACCAGAACGGAAGTTTCGCAGATGCAGGAGAAGCCTACTTCGTAACTTCAGATTTTGCAGGTTCTACAGGAAATACAGTAACTGTTAATAAAACTATTGCAGTACCAGCCACTGCAGCGCTTGGAAACACAAGAATGAGAGTGAAGTATCAGTTTAACAGCTCTACTACCAGTGTAAGAGCAGAGCTATCCAGCCCTTGTACTGATCTTAGCCAGGGACAGGCCGAAGATTACACCATTACTGTACAGAAAAATGTATTGGGAACTTCAGAAGTGAATGCTGACAACAAAGCCATCTCTCTATACCCTAATCCATTCAAAGACATTGTGAATATCTCTGACATAAAAGACGTGAAATCTATTGTAGTAACAGATGTTTCAGGCCGTCAGGTGAAAACAATGAAATCCAGCACAGAAATTAATCTTTCTGATCTGAGCGCAGGTCTTTACCTTGTTTCTCTTCACATGGAAGACGGAACAGTAAGAACTTTAAAAGCGATCAAGAAATAATATATCTTACATAAAATTCATTTTTAACATAAAGCGGCGGTATTTTATACTGCCGCTTTTATTATTCTGCCTATTAAGAAAAAATGAATCCGCTTTTCAGTATATTTAAGTAAAACTAAAAACAGTATGAAAACCATCGAAGAAGTTCTTAAAAAACTGGATGAGATCATCATCTGGAGCAAAGAAAACCAAAGCCCGGCTGGATATTTTGCCTGCACATACCGTATTATGACCGCACAGGTGCTGAAAGGAATTCAGCAAAAAAAATTTGAAGACAATCCAAGAATGGTCTCCTTAGATATTGCTTTTGCCCAAAGATATCTGGAAGCCTGGGACAATTACAGTAAAGGAAAAAAATGTACCCAATCCTGGTACACAGCTTTTGAAGCCACGAAAAATAAAAACCTTTTGATTTTACAGCATATTTTTCTTGGAATGAATGCCCATATTAATCTGGATCTCGGAATTTCCGCAGCCTCAGTAATGCCCTACCGGAAAATAAATCCTCTTAAAAAGGATTTTGAAAACATCAACACTGTGATCTCCTCGATCAATCAGCAGGTTCAGGACTCACTGAATACAATATGTTATCCCGTCAATCTTATTGACAAAATTTCCAATGGAAAAGATAATGCCGTTCTGGATTTTGCCATTTCCAAAGCAAGAGAAACTTCCTGGGCTACAGCAGTTATTGCATCTAACACACCCAACTTCCTCAGAGAATCAGTGATCCATATTGTAGATTATGCCGCCGCAAAAGTGGCAGCTCAGATTTTAAACCCTAAAATAATGACTCCAGCTTTAACGAAAGAGCTGAAAAAGTGTGAGAGCAATGATGTGGTAAAGAATATTGACATCTTATCTGGAACGAAAGTAGTTTAAAGCAAAAAAGATGAAGAACGAAAAAGAGAAGTACAACTACAGCATACACTAACTTCCCTCCTCCATCTTCCAATCCCTCATTTAAAGTATAAATTAATTTTTCTTTTTGTAATTTTGAAACATGGAGATGACCTATTTAATTATTGGATGTATTGCCGGCGGAGTTCTGGGAGCTGTTATTTTGTATTTTGCCTTAAAATCGTCTACGGTTTCAAGAAGTTCTTATGATGAGCTGAATAATCTGCATATCAAAACACATTCAGATCTGGAAAATCTTCAGCTGAAAGTTTATGAACTGAGCCAAAATATTGACAGGGAAAAAGAACAGAACCAATTACAGACCGACCTTCTGAATGATCTGAAAAATGAATACG
The DNA here is from genome assembly GCF_000737715.1 of Chryseobacterium sp. JM1. Taxonomy (GTDB): domain Bacteria; phylum Bacteroidota; class Bacteroidia; order Flavobacteriales; family Weeksellaceae; genus Chryseobacterium. Next base: position 249,626 of record NZ_JPRN01000004.1, read on the forward strand.
CAAAAATTTCAGCAGAACATTCTTCTCTAAATTCTCAATTTTTAGAACAAAAGCAGCTCAATTCCAAACAGACTTCTCAAATAGAAACGCTGATCACTGAAAAGCAGCATATTTATGCTAAAAATTCTGAGCTTTCTGCTAAAAATGAGAGCATGCAGCATTCTCTTGATACCCAGAAGGAAGAAATTACCAAAATTCAGGATGAATCAAAGCTGCAGTTTGAAAATCTGGCCAATAAAATTTTAGAAGAAAAAACAGAGAAATTCACGACTCTAAATCAAAATAATTTAAAAAATATTCTGGACCCTTTTCAGGAAAAAATCGCTGATCTTAAAAACAGGGTAAACGAGGCCTACGAAAAGGAAAATAAGGAACGTTTCTCTCTTGCAGAAAAAGTAAAAGAACTGGCAGAACTGAACCAGCAGATCTCCGAAGATGCGAAAAAACTGACAAGAGCTTTAAAAGGGGAAAGCAAAACCCAGGGAAACTGGGGTGAAATGATCCTTGAAAGTATTCTTGAAAAATCAGGACTTGTTAAAGGAAGAGAATATTTCCTGGAACATGAGCTTCGTGATGAAGATAACAAAGCCCTCTTCTCTGAATTTTCAGGAAAGAAAATGCGCCCGGATGCCGTTGTAAAATATCCGGATGAAAGAAATGTGATCATTGATTCTAAAGTTTCTCTCACAGCCTTCACCGAACTGGTAGATGAAACCGATCAGGATGTGTACGCCATAAAACTCAGCCAACATTTAGGCTCGATCAAAAACCACATTCTGCAACTGAGCCAGAAGGCGTATGACGACTATGGAAAATCGCTGGACTTCGTCATGATGTTTATTCCCAGTGAACCCGCTTATATTGCCGCCATGCAGGCAGACCAGAATCTCTGGAACTTTGCATATGACAGAAGAATCCTTCTGCTCAACCCGAGCAATCTGATCACTTCTCTGAAGCTTATTGCAGATCTTTGGAAGCGCGAATATCAGAACAGAAACTCTATGGAGATTGCTGAACGTGGTGCGAAACTGTACGATAAATTTGTAGGTTTCGTGGAGAACCTTGAAAAAGTAGGAAAAAACCTTGATCAGGCTAAAAATGTTTACAATGATGCCTACAAACAGCTTTCCAGCGGTAATGACAATCTTGTGATCCAGACTCAGAAACTGAAATCTCTGGGTATTAAGAACAAAAAAGACCTGCCACAAAGTCTTATCGACAATGGCAATTTTTTAGAAACAGAAAACTAACCGCATGAAAAAAAGTCATATCATTTTAATCATCAGCGTGGCCGTTTTTGTAATTTCTCTGGCTTTGCCCGCAGTTTTCACACAAAAAGGCAGCGAGATGTATGGTCTTGCTCTTTTTATGTTGGGATGGGCTGATCTTTCCGGAGACGGAACTTCATGGCTGGCCAATCCTATTCTTCTTTTCTCCTGGATATTTTTATTAGTTAAACAACCGAAAATTGCCGCTTTTTTAGGCTTACTTTCTGTAGGGGTCGCGCTTTATTACTTTAGTGAAACTGAGATAACCGTTAATGAAGCAGGACATAAATCCTCTATTACGTCTTATGGTCCAGGATATTATCTTTGGCTATTGAGCTGTGTAACTATGTTTGTTGGCAGTTTACTACTCTTGCGTTCCAAACCGGATCCTCAGACCGGCTTGAAAAATTAACCCTTAAAGGTTCACGATATGTTTTCCTTTGCAGCCTATCCATTTCCCAAATCTGATTCTTACAAAGAGATTCTGGTGTCGTCAATGGTTGCAGGTCTGCTATTTTATATATTCCTGATTGTTTTTCAGCCTTTTGGAACAGAAAACTTCCATCATCAGTATAAATATCTGTTGCTTTTTCCCTATTCTCTCATCTTTGGAGTCGCTTTCTTTATTGGAGATCTCTGCATTATCCGTTTCAAAGACTGGAGCATTGGCCTCGAACTACTAAAACTGATCGGAATTTTTTTTTTAGCCTCTATCCTGTCTTATTTTTACAATAGTTTATTCATCAGCCATGTTAAACTGAGCTTCATCAACTATCTTTATATGTTTTTGTACTGCCTGGCATTGGGAATTCCTATTTCCACTATTTATATATTGTCAAGGTATATTTATTTAAAAAACATTCACGAAAAAACAGCAGATCAGGTCTCAAAAAAACTGGCTGAGCATCCTCAACCTACAGATCATAAACTCAATAAAACCCTTAATATATCTGCGAATAATATCAATCTGCAGTTCCCCGAAAACCATTTCCTCTGTGCACTGTCTATGGAGAATTACTGTTCGGTGTATTTTATAGAAAATGATCGGGTGAAAAAAGTATTGATCAGAATCGGTCTTTCCAATCTTCTGAATCAGGTTCAGACAGATTGTATAAAAAGATGTCACCGTTCATATATTGTCAATCTGGATCAGGTCAAAAACATTAAGGGAAACGCACAGGGTTACCGGCTTTTTCTTTCTGAAATTGATTTTGAAATTCCTGTTTCCAGAAGCTTTATTTCATTGATCATTCCCAAATTGAAAGATTTAAAGGTTTAACATTTGTGATCCGTCACTTTTTCTTTGTCATTGATCACTTTGATTTGGACAAGCTCATCACAAGGTGCAATTTTGTTCAAAATTTAAAACAATGAACAAGCTTATCTCCTTCTTTTTCTTTTTTATTTTCGGATTTTCCGTTTATTATTTCCTTGATCTCAATTACTTTAAGACCATACAAACCTTTGTTAAAGAAATATCGGGAAGCAAGGCCTTAGCTCATGTCGCAGCCTATTCTGTAACCCTTATCCCTTTGATCATTACTTTAAAAATTCTGTTTCCTAAAAAGAATATTACAGATCTTTTCTCAATGAATAAACCGGTCTCAAAAGGTTTTAGCCTGGCTTTCATAGGTACACTTCCTATGCTCGTAGGTTATTTCATCAATTTTAATCTGATAGACAGAATAGATATACAATCCCTGTTTATCAATACCATTTCATCTGCATTTTTTGAAGAGATTATTTTCAGGGCATTTCTTATCGGCATCCTTTACAGGTTTACCGGGCTGGGATTTATTACATCCGCATTATTCGGATCATTACTGTTTGCGCAGGTGCATTTATATCAGGGAAGCAGCATAACAGAACTTATTGAGATATTTCTCATCACATTTTTCGGCTCGGTATTTTTCTCTTGGGTTTATTTTGAGCTGGATTTTAATCTCTGGGCAGCCATATTTCTTCACATTTTTATGAATCTGTATTGGGAAATTTTTAATGTTTCGGAAAATGCATCAGGAAATCTGTTCGGAAATTCATTTAAGATTTTATCCATTCTGCTGGTTATAGCCATGATTATCTATAAAAAATATGAAGGTAAAATACCTTTTCAGATCACCGGAAAATTCCTTTTCCTGAAAACTAAACCGGCCTAATCACAAATTTTGCATAATTTTGCAGCATGTTGATAGAAAGTTTTCAAAACGATAAAATAAAAAATGTCACCAAACTTCTGGCTGACAACAGGTTTCGTAAAAAATCAAAGGTTTTTGTTGTAGAAGGGCAGCAGGAAAATGAAAGGGCATTACAGTATGATTTTGAACCCGTAGAGTTTTTTATCTGTGAAAACATCTTTAAAGGAAAGCTTCCTGAGAGCAAAATTCATCAGGTAAGTGAAAAAGTATACGAAAAAATCGCGTACAGAGGAAGCTCGGAAGGGATTATCGGGATTTATAAAACCAAAGATAATATGCTTTCGGCGTTTGTTCCTAAAGAAAACTCGACGGTCATTATTGTAGAGGGCGTTGAAAAACCTGGTAATTTAGGCGCAATCCTTAGAAGTTGTGAAGCTTTTGGAATAGATGCCCTGATTGTTGCAGATGGAAAAGCAGATTTTTATAACCCCAATGTGATACGCTCAAGTGTCGGATGTCTGTTCGGAATGGAAGTTTATGATGCGGAAAATGAAGAAACCCTTGAATTTTTACAGAAAAACAAATTCAATATCTACACGACTCTTATGGATGAGACTGCGGAAGATCTGTATAAAAGAGATTTTAAACAGCGTTCTGCGGTATTATTCGGAACTGAGCATTCCGGTTTAAGTGATTTCTGGGTTGGAAAAGGAAAAAATACCTTAATCCCTATGGCGGGAAGCATAGATTCATTAAACTTAAGTAACGCAGTAGCTATTACCTGTTATGAATCATTGAAGCAGAAGAAAGGATAGTAGTTGTAACGGAAAGGAAACTGGATGTTGCAAGAGGGAAGATTCTGAAAAGTTATTTATCTTCTGAATCTTCTTCATTATAAAGCATAAAAAAACCGTCTCACCAGGCGAAACGGTTCTTTTATTGTTAAGCTTAAGCTAGAATTATTTCTTAGCAGCGTCTTTAACTTCTTTAGCAGCATCTTTAGCAGCTCCTTTAGCAGCATCAGCAGCACCTTTAGCAGCGTCAGCAGCAGCTTCAGTTGTAGCTTTAGCAGCATCAGCACCAGCAGCAGTAGTTGCAGCAGCAGCGTCTTTAGTTGCGTTAACAGCAGTAGTAGCAGCAGAATCGATTACTTTAGCAGCAGAATCAGAAACTACAGCAGCAGAATCAGCTACGTTAGCAGCAGCAGAATCAGTTGCTCCTTCAGTAGAAGTAGCTTCAGTTTTTTTACAAGCTACTAGAGAGATTGCAGCGATAGCAGCTACGAATAATGACTTTTTCATAATAAATTAAATTTAATTTTGTTAATATTGTTTTTATAAATTTTCTTCTGTTCTGTTATTTGAACAAGACAAAGGTAGATCAGATAAGAAAGTTGTTTATGAAAAATAATTGTAATACATTTGTAAAATAGTTTTACAAATAAATAAAGCTGATAATCAACAATTTAATTATTTTATAAAAATTGACAGATTTAGATCTATTGCATTTTGAACAGCTCAAAAAAGACGTTCAGACCGAATATTTAAAAAGATCCACCCCTTCCCATGATGATATTTCAAAATGGAAGGGGATAGATATTATATATTTCCAGGAAGACCTTCGCAAAAAAGCCAAAGGCAACATCAGTGAAAAGTCATTTTACACCTATTTCAAAACTTCACCGGTTACCAAATTACCAAGAATTGACATGCTCAATTTATTGAGTATTTATGCAGGATACGAGTCATGGTACGACTTTAAAAAACAACATCTTTTTGCAGGAGAATTGCTGCTGGAAAATGAAGATCTTGAAGAGGAAGAAATCGCCGAATTGGAAAAAACAGTTTCCGAAGCCCCGGAAATTCCAAAAACTGAAATTCCAACCAAAAAAATCGAATTCCAGCCACAACAAAACACCGATTTACAAAAATCAAATACTGATAATCAACTAAATACACAAAATACAACCAATATATCTCAGGTAGAAATACAACCTCCGGTAACGAGAAAAAATTTCTTTAAAAAGAACGCCTGGGCTATTGTTACTTCTATTTTAGTTACCATTACCGGAATTCTTGGTTTCAAAGACACTCTATTTTCAAAAACTTATAAATATTGTTTTACGGACAAAGACCGTGGGGTTTCCGTGATCAACACCCTTGAAATAAGAGTGATCAAAGAAAACGAATCTCCGCTTTTCTATAAAATCAAACCCGGAGAATGTTTTTATTACTCGACTAAGGATAAAAACATCAAAATGCAGATCAGCGCTCCGTTCTACGAGTATCTGGAAGTCAACCGAAATCTTGAAAACGCTCCTGAAGAGGAAATGATCGAGCTGAAACCGGATGATTATAAGATGGCAGCCTATTATTTCTCCATTAAAGATGTAAAAGGTGGAAACCCGGAAGAACAGGTGGCATTAATCAAACAGAAAAGAAACCAACTGGAAAACCTGATCAGTAACAGCGCTGTTATTTACCAGGTGTACGACAACAAAACGTACGGCATAGAAAGACTTGATAAACAGAGATACATTACACTGGTAACCACCCCTACTACATCTCTGAAGAATCTTAATGTCATAGAGATGAAGAAAGACAGTAAAGGAAAAATCGTATCTATTAAATTTAAAATTGCATCCACAGATGAAGAGAATAAATAAGTTTTTAATTTTCGCAGTACTTTTTTTAGCATTTGTTTCCTGCAATAATAAAAAGACAGAAGTAAGCGATCTGGATAAACTGAGAAACAGCACCAATGTAAAAAGCTATCCGGCAGTACAAATGGACAGCATGCAGGCCATCAATTCCATTACGAAGCAGAAAGTGCAGGAACTTCTTGACCTTTCTACTTTATATTTGTCCGGCAACAGAAATACTGAAATAGATACCGTGATTTTCTCGCAGATGGAAAGCTATTTCCACAAACCGGATTCTGTGACGTTTAAAAAGCTTTTAAGAGAACTGGACAGCCTGAAAGTAAAATCTGTAAAGGTAAACAGCCTGAACGTCTACAAAGAATTCTATAAAAAGGACACACTGGATTATGCTAAATTCAATCTGGAATATTTTGATGCAAAAAATAAATCTCTGGGAACTTTTGAAAAAAATGCCCAATACATTTTGCTTTCAACCCCGATGATTAAAAAGGAATTTAAATTTTATTTCCTGGATTTCTATTCAACGCCGTTGAAGAAGGACAGTACTTCAGTAGGCGTCACCAAATAGTCTAAAGGAATATCATTCTCCCAGACATCGTCAATAGATTCGTCCGGATTAAAATAATTAGCACCAATCTTTTTGGATGCGGAAGAAATACTTTGGAAAAACCCGTCGTAAAAACCCTTTCCGTAGCCTACTCTATTTCCTTTATGATCACAATAAAGTAAAGGCGTGATCACAAAATCAAAATGAAGTTCTCCGGAATCTTCATTGGAAACAGGTTCGGAAATCCCCCAGCTGCTGGTTTCAAATACGGTGTTTTCAGTAATCTCTACTGCGATCAGATCATCTGAAACCACTTTAGGCACGAAAACACGGATGCCTTTTTCTAAAAAAGTATCAATAAATAACTTTGTGTCTATTTCATTGAACTTTTTGATAGGCACAAATACATGCACCTTCTGCCCTTTTTCAGGCTTGAAATAATCAAGAAAATGGTTTAATATTTTCTCAGATAACAGGAAAGCCTCATCAATTGACAAGGCTTTTCTTTTCTGCATGTATTTTTTTCTAAGATCAGCTTTTAGCATGACTCTATTATTTTTACTGAAATCAATTAATACAGGTTTGCTATTCTTCTATGCATTTTCAGCAGGCTTTATAATCTTATATAATTTGTCTGACAAACGGACTCTGAACGGAACTTCAAAAGTGATCTGATCTCCTTTCTGAGCGGTTTCACAAGGCCCTCCATCCACATAAATTTCGGTTATTGTAAATTCCTGCTCACCGGTTGTAGGTCCTGAAATCAAAACTTTATCCCCAATTGAAAGTTCTTTATTCTCAATTAAAAACTGTCCGATCTTCGATTTTGTATAATAATGTTCTGCCTTTCCAACCAATACTTTCTTGATGGCTATTTTCTGGCGGATGTTTTTTGTTTCTACTTTCGCTAAAGGTTTATCAGGTAAATCCCCTGAGTTTTTAAATTTCAAAGCATCGGATTTTCCTTTTCTGAAAACTTTATTTCCAACCTTTAATCCTTTTCTTAATTCTAACTGTTCAGCCAAAGGTAAATGGATGATCTCCTGGCATTCTGTAGAACAACAGTTTTCCATCGCTTCTTTACACTCATCACACTGAATAAACAATAAATGACAGGCATCATTGGAGCAGTTGGTATGGTTGTCACAAGGCTTGCCACATTGGTGACACTGCGCAATAACATCTTCTGTAATTCGCTCTCCTAAACGGTGGTCAAACACGAAGTTTTTTCCGATAAATTTACTTTCTATCCCTTCTTCTTTAATCTGGCGGGTATATTCAATGATTCCGCCTTCCAGTTGGTAAACGTTTTTGAAGCCCTGATGTTTGAAGTAAGCACTGGCTTTTTCACAACGAATTCCGCCTGTACAGTACATCAATAGATTTTTATCTTCTTTAAAATCCTGCAGCTGCTCGTTGATAATGGGTAAACTCTCTCTGAAGTTTTCCACATCAGGAGTGATAGCTCCTTCGAAATGTCCTACTTCACTCTCGTAATGATTTCTGAAATCAACCACAATCGTATTGGGATCTTCAAGCAGATTATTAAATTCCTGCGCCTTTAAGTGAATTCCTTTATTGGTTACATCAAAAGAATCGTCATTCAAACCGTCAGCAACGATTTTATGTCTGACTTTGATGGTCAGCTTTAAAAAAGAATAATCATCCTGATCCACCGCTACATTCAAACGGATGCCTTTCATAAAGTCGTAAACCTCCAGTGTATCGCGAAAAGCCTCAAACTGATCCGCCGGAACACTCATCTGAGCATTAATTCCTTCATGTGCCACGTAGATACGGCCAAGTGCATCAAGGGCGTTCCAGGCTATAAATAATTCGTCGCGAAATTTTTTGGGATCTTCAATTTTGGCATACGCATAGAAAGACAATGTAAGGCGTTCCTTACCAGCTTCATCAATAAGTTGAGCTCTTTCTTCTGCGCTTAAGGTGTTATACAGTTGCATGCTATAAACGTTTTAAGTGAGAAAAATATTTTTGCAAATATAAGGATTTTTCAATTGAATCATCCCGCTATGACATCAGTCATAGATAATAGGCAGAGATCAGTAAGTCGTCAAATCATAATGAATGAAGGACTTTCAGATAAATTGTCGTATCTTAATCATGACATTTTTACTGCTCTCAGGTTTACAAAATGTCACATTTTTCCTTTAATATTTTTTTAAGTTTTGTTAATACACAGGATCTAATTATGACATAATGCATAAAATGACATAATAGCCGTTAAATTTTAGTTAAAATTGAAACATAGCATGCTAATTGCTTACTTATTTAACATTAAATTTGTTTACGATAAAACAAAAAAAATCAATAAATAAAAAAGAAAGATATACAATGAAGAGTACTTTAAAAAAACTATTACCATTTGCAGTAGTGGGCGTTGTCTCAGGAGCTACTACCGTTGGGACATTACAATATTTCGGTAAGCATAACAATAATGCTGACCAGTCTTACTTCACCGCTGCGGCGCCTAACGCCTCATTCGTAGGAATGAATACAGCAACTGTGGGCGATGATTTCGTAAAGGCATCAAAAACGACCGTTCCGGCCGTAGTAACCATTAAAAATTATCAGAGCAGATCTACGAGCAGGGCTTCAGAACAGGATTTGTTTGATTTCTTCTTCGGAGATCCTTTCGGAGGAAGAGGACAACAGAGACAGAAGCAGCAGGCTCCGGACAATATGCCATCAGGAATGGGATCCGGGGTGATTATTTCACCGGACGGATATATCATTTCGAACAACCACGTGGTGGCAGGAGCGAATAAACTGGAAGTTGTTTTGAGCAACAAAAAGTCTTATATCGCAACGCTTGTAGGTACTGACCCCAATACAGATATTTCCTTACTTAAGATTGAAGAAAAGGGACTTCCTTATTTAAATTTTGCGAATTCAGACAATATTGAAGTGGGACAATGGGTGCTTGCCGTAGGAAATCCACTTGGATTGAACTCTACAGTAACAGCAGGTATTGTTTCTGCTAAAGGAAGAGGAATCGGGATCCTGGGAGGTCAGGGAAAAGCTACCAATCCAATTGAAAGCTTTATCCAGACCGATGCTGCGATTAACCCGGGTAACTCAGGAGGAGCGCTGGTAAACGTTAATGGTGATCTTATCGGGATCAACTCTGCGATTCAGTCTACTACAGGTTACTATCAGGGATATGGATTTGCTGTTCCGGCTAATTTAGCAAGAAAAATTGTTGAGGATATCAAGAAATTCGGAATTGTACAGAGAGGATTCTTAGGCGTTTCATCGTTAGACCTTTCCAGCGATCAGCAGGTAACGGCTTACAATAAGCAGTTTAAAACTACTCTTAAAGTAGGTTCAGGAGTTTATGTGACAGGATTTGGAGATAACAGTGGTGCTGAAGATGCAGGATTGAAAAAAGGAGATATCATCACTAAAATTGATACGTATGACATTACAGATTTCGCGGATCTTTCCATGTCTATCGGAAGCAAACGTCCGGGAGATAAAGTTCAGGTAACTTACTCAAGAAACGGTAAAGAAAGTACGACTACGGTAACGCTTAAAGACCAGAAAGGAGGAACTACGACCAGAACAAAAGCTGATCTGAGTGTCACTGAAAAAATAGGAGCTGACTTCGATCCGCTTACCGAAAAATTCAAAACAGAATACGGACTGAACAGCGGTGTAGTAGCTAAAAACGTAAGCGAAGGAAGCGAAATGGCTAAGATCGGAATTGTAGATAACTATATCATTATAGAGATCAATGGCAAGCCGGTGAACTCACAGAAAGATGTAGAAAAAGTACTGGATAAATACCAGGGGAATGTACAGGTGAAGTTTGTGGATGACTACGGAAGAATCTATACCAAAGGATTCAGAATGCCTTAATCAATATATAGAACTTTAAGTCTGTTCGGCAATAGCAAAGCGTCGGCCTCAAAAAATGAGGCCGACGCTTTGTCTTTTATATGGAACGCATAAAAATAAAGAGTTGAGATTAAATAATGGTCATTTGTATCTGAACTGATTTCCAATATCATATTGAGCAATACATCTCTGAGAGGGAGTATCTGCTTTCTTATAAACAAAATCCCGACATTATCATAAATTGTTATATTTACCCCAAACACAAAGATTAATTATTTATGAAAAATGTCGTCCGTACTTTTTTCGAGGGATTGTATGGAAAATCTAAAATTGAATTTGTAAAAGGTTTGGTCTACATCTATCCTTTCGGCGTTATCGGAAAGGAAAACAACAATAAGGTAAAACCTCATATCCACAACAACCAGTTTCAGATTTTTCTCATTACCGAAGGCTGTACCAAGCTGATATATGATGGAGAAGAAATTATGGTATCTGCCCCGGCCTTTATTACCGTTCCAAAAAATACAGAACATGGTTTTGAACATCAGACCCTCATGAAGGGATGGATCATCAGTATTTCCGATTCCATGGCAGAACATATGATCAAAAGACAGTCAGATGTTATCAATGCCATTGAAACTTTTCAGATGACTCCGGTTACAAAATACAGTGATGCAGAAACCGTATTTGAATCCATGCTTCAGTGTGTTGATGAATACTTCCAGGAAAACATGGGCAAACACTTAATGCTTGAATATATGATAGGTAAAATTATTGTACAGCTCAGTCGCCTCCATAAAGTCTCTCAGCAATGGACCATTAATAAGGATAATGCATCCGTCATTTATTTCAGAAGATTTTCACAGCTAATCCGTGAAAGTCATAACTATAAAAAAACCATCGAAGATTACGCCGGCGAGCTGAATATCACTACCGGGCATTTAAACAGAATCTGCTCCTGTGTCGCCAAACAGTCTCCCAAAGAGGTCATTATGGATTATTTCTTCACAGAAGCGCAGCTTTTATTAGCTGATATGGATAAAAGTGTCAATGAGATCTGCTACAGCATAGGTTTTGAGGATCCAAGCTATTTTTCCAGAATATTTAAAAAGAAAACCGGTCTTACTCCCAACGAGTTTCGAAAGAAAATTGGCTTCAAAAATAATTAACGCTTTTTTAACGTCAATGCAATATTTGTGACAGTAATAAATTAAAAGTCCTATTCCCGAAATAGGATTTCAAGGTAAGTTTGTACCCAATGTGAGCCAAAACCCACCAGGGCAATCAGCTACTTACTTTATAATTAATTTATGTCACAGATAAAAATTACCGGAGTAGAAACAGTCATTGTAGATCTCCCCACTATAAGACCTCATCACTTATCCATGGCGGTGATGCGAAGCCAGTCCATGGTGATAATCCGTATTTTTTCCACCGATGGTATTGAAGGAATTGGAGAATCTACCACCATTGGCGGAATTTCCTATGCTGACGAATTTCCGGAAGGAATCAAACTTGCAATCGACACTTATTTTACTCCGCTACTCATTGGACAAGATCCTGCCAAAATAAATACCATCATGGAGATTCTCGATAAAAAAATTTCCGGGAATCATTTTGCCAAGTCCGGAATTGAAACAGCTCTTTTGGATGCACAGGGTAAAAGACTGGGAGTTCCCGTTCATGAACTTTTTGGAGGAGCTATGCAGGAAACACTTCCTGTACTTTGGACACTTGCAAGCGGCAATACCGAAAAAGACATCGAAGAAGCAAAACATCTTATCTCCCAAAAAAAACATAACATTTTTAAATTAAAAATCGGCAGAAAAGACTGGAAAGAAGACGTTATCCATGCTTCCTCTATCAAAAAAGCACTGGGCATTGACATCAAAATAACGGTAGATGTCAATCAGGCCTGGAGCGAACAAACGGCCAGAAAAGCCATTGATCAACTTCAGGATGCCGGAGTTGATTTAATAGAACAGCCTTTGGCAAAATCCAATTTCGACGGATTGGCCCGTCTGACGTCTTATTTCGAAGTGCCGGTTATGGCAGATGAAGCCGTAGCGACGGTTCAGGATGCTTTTAAACTGGCAAAAATTCATGCCGTTTCCGTTTTCGCACTTAAAATTTCAAAATCCGGCGGTCTGACCAATATTGCAAGACAGGCAGCCATTGCTTCTGGAGCCGGTATTTCTCTTTATGGAGGTACTACTCTTGAAGGTACAATTGGAACAGCCGCATCCGCTCATATTTTCTCCACATTAACGAATCTGGATTGGGGGACTGAACTTTTCGGTCCTCTTCTCCTCACCGACGACATTGTGAAAAAACCCATCCAATTTGAAAATTTCAGTTTTGGAATTCCTTCGGGACCGGGACTGGGAATCGAATTGGATATGAATCAGATAGAAAAATACAAAAGAAAATAAATATGGTATATGTAATAGAAATGGATGTTCGCATCCCTGAAACATGGAGCGGGGAAAAGATCGCAGATTATATCACACGGGAAAAAGAAACCTCTCAGAAATGGCAAAAATCAGGAAAATGGATATATCTGTGGCGGGTTGCCGGAAAATATTCAAATATTTCAGTTCTCGAAGTCGAAAGTCCGGATGAGCTTCACAAAATTATAAGTTCGTTACCACTATTCCCTTACATGACCATAAAAGTCACCAGCATTACCAAACACCCGAATGCTGTAAAAGAACTATTGATTTAGCCTCATAAATCCTTAACAATAAACATAAAAACATGAATAGAATAGAAATTGACCAGATACTGAGCAAGATTCAGGCTACTGAAAAAGAAGGAGCGGGTAATCCGAGAGTGAAAGAAATCTTTAACCGTCTCCTGAGAGATTTATTTTATGCCATTGAAGACCTTAATATTACGGATACAGAGTTGTGGATGGCTTTAGATTATTTAAATAAAGCAGGAAGAGAAGGAGAATGGGGACTTTTGTATGCAGGAACAGGTTTAGAACATTATATTGATGAAAGGCTGGATTGGGAAGATGCACAGGCAGGTTTGATCCCAAAGACTCCAAGAACTATTGAAGGACCACTTTATGTGGCGGGTTCCCCGGAAACTCAATCTTTTGCACACCTGGAAACAGTTCCTGAAAAAGATGCCGAAAGACTGTATATGCAGGGATATGTTCTGGATGAGAGCGGTGCTCCGGTAGAAGGAGCTTTAATTGAAGTCTGGCATTGTAATTTAAAAGGGATGTATTCCCATTTCGATTCCACTCAGCCAGAATTTAATTTACGCCGTGCCATCCGCACCGGTAAAGACGGTAAATATCAGTTCAAATCATTTTTGCCGGTTGGATATTCCTGTCCTCCGGGAGGAAGCACAGATCTATTGATGACCGCTCTGGGAAGACATGGCTCACGTCCGGCACACATTCATTTTTTTGTGACCGCTCCAAAATTCAGGAAACTTACCACACAAATCAATATTGCAGGTGATCCTCTGTTAGGTCAGGACTTCGCTTTTGCAGACAAAGACGGATTGGTTCCTGAGATTACAAGAATCTCTTTGGAGCAGGCAAAAGAAAATGGGATGGATGAGCCTTACGCCAGTATTGATTTTAACTTCAATATTGTTCGTGAAAGAGACGGAATTGCTCTGGGTGAAAACCACAGAAAAAGAGCTTCTGCAGATCCTCAAAATGCATAAACGAAAGCTTCTGAAGTTAGCTTTCAGGAATTTCATTACTACTTTTTCCATCTGTTTAGAGTAGTATATCATCATACTGCACGTTGTCTTACTGTCCGAATTGAATTAAAGAATATTTTCATAAATCATTTACAATGAAAACATTAACCCAACAATATTTAGAAGAGCTTCTTGTACATGACAAGGAAGCTGGAATATACCAGCACAGTCGGGAATCTTTTACAAATCCTGACCTGTTCGAGCTGGAAATGAAATACATTTACGAAGGAAACTGGATTTACCTCGCCCATGAATCCCAAATCCCCGGAATCAATGATTATTTCACAACTTCTATAGGAAGACAGCCCATTGTCATCACACGAAACAAAGAAGGTGAACTGAATGCTATCATCAATGCCTGTACACATAAAGGAGCCATGCTTTGCCGGCACAAAAAAGGGAACAAATCCACTTTTACATGCCCTTTTCACGGCTGGACGTTTAGCAATTCCGGGAAGCTGCTGAAAGTAAAAGATCCGCGTGAGGCCGGCTATCCGGAACAGTTCAACTGTGAAGGTTCCCATGACCTGAAGAAAGTCGCCCGATTTGAATCTTACAGAGGATTTTTATTCGGAAGCTTATATCCTGATGTTCCTTCTCTACAGGACTATTTAGGGGAAACTAAAATCATCATTGACCAAATTGTTGATCAGGCTGAAAACGGACTGGAAGTATTAAACGGCAGCTCTACCTACGTCTACAACGGAAACTGGAAACTGCAGATGGAGAACGGTGCCGATGGCTATCATGTCAGTTCTGTACACTGGAATTACGTAGCTACAATGGGACGCAGAAATTATGAAAAAGAAGGTACTAAAGCTATAGATGCCAACGGATGGTCTAAATCCATTGGCGGAGTTTACGGGTACGAAAACGGGCACATTCTGCTTTGGACAAGAAAACTCAATCCGGAAGTAAGCCCGAACTATGCTTTAAAGGATCAGCTGCTGGAAAAATTTGGGGCCATAAAAACTGATTTTATGGTGAACTTCACCCGTAATCTTGGAGTATATCCGAATGTTTTCATTATGGATCAGTTTTCTACTCAAATCCGGGTTGTGAGGCCTGTTTCTGTAGACCAAACCGAAGTAACGATATATTGCTTTGGACCTAAAGGAGAACCTGCAGAAGAAAGAGCGACACGTATCCGTCAATATGAAGACTTCTTTAATGTAAGTGGAATGGGCACTCCCGATGATCTCGAAGAATTCCGTTCCTGTCAGATTGGCTACAAGGGTATCGAATTGAAACATAATGATATGAGCCGCGGAGCCGCACATTGGATAGACGGTCCCGACGATTATGCAAAAAAAATGGGTATGAATCCAAAACTCAGCGGAATTAAATCCGAAGACGAAGGTTTATTCATCATTCAGCACGAATACTGGCAGGACAGAATGAAAGAAGCTTTAAACAAAGAAAACAGCACTGCAGTAAACACCTAATAACCATACCAATGAGTGATATTAATAAAATACAAAACTTTCTATACTCGGAAGTAAGATTTCTGGATGACAAAGAATGGGATGAGTGGCTGAGACTGTATGATGAAGGATGCCGCTTCTGGATGCCAGCCTGGACAGATGAAGATCAGCTGGTAACCGATCCTTTTTCAGAAGTATCCCTTATTTTCTACCCCAACAAAGGTGGATTGGAAGACCGTATTTTCAGGATTAAAACAGAACGTTCCAGTGCCTCTATGCCAGAACCAAGAACCATTCACAATGTTTCCAATGTAGAGGTTATGGAGGAAAATGAAACTGAAATAAAAATCCGTTTCAACTGGAATACCCTGAGCTACCGCTATAAAACCGTGGATCATTATTTCGGAGTCTCTTTTTACACTTTAAAAAAAACAGAAGAATCCTTCCTGATTTCCGATAAAAAAATTGTACTAAAAAACGACTGTATCCGCCAGGTAATCGATGTTTATCACATTTAAAAACAAAAAATCATGCACAGTATAACTCTGAATTTTGAAGATGGATTAACCCGTATTATTGATTCCCTTCCTCATGAAACTGTTGCAGAAACAGCATACAGACACCGTTTGAACATTCCTTTGGATTGTGCCGACGGAGCCTGCGGGACCTGCAAATGTTTTTGTAAAACCGGAGATTATGACCCAGGAGATTATATCGAGGATGCGCTTTCCGACGAAGAAGCAGAAAAGGGATATGGCTTAGCCTGTCAAATGAGGCCTAATACCGATCTTGTTATTGAAATTCTGGCAAGTTCGGCAGCATGTAAGGTAGAAGTTCAGTCATACTCATCAATTGTAAAACAGGTGGAATTTCTCTCTTCCGAAGTAGTAAAACTTCAGGTGGAAACACTTGAAAAAATCGATTTTTTACCCGGCCAATACGTCAATATTGAAATTCCTGGTACAGGCTATACACGTTCCTATTCATTCAGTAATAAACCCGGACAAAACCTGGCAGAATTCATCATCCGATTGATTCCTGACGGCGTAATGAGCAGCTTTTTACGAAACGGAATCAATGCAGGCCAGAAACTCAGAATTAAAGGACCTTTGGGAAGTTTCTATTCCAGAGATCTTGTACGCCCTACTCTGTTTTTCGCAGGTGGAACCGGAATCGCTCCCTTTCTTTCTATGCTGGAAAGTATGAAAGAAAAAGGAAATACACTTCCTATCACTCTATTTTATGGAGCCACACTGGCAGAAAACGTTGTGGAAATAAACCGTCTTAAAGCTTTTTCAGAACATTTTCCACTGAAGATGTACACCTGTGTATCGGGTGAAGAGACCAAAGCATTCGCAAAAGGATATGTGAATCAATGGATCAATAAATCGGAGCTAGCCGAAGAAGATTACGACATCTATATCTGCGGACCCAATGCCATGGTAGAAGCAGTAAAGCAGTCTTTACATGAACATGATATACACCACTCCAATTTTTATTTAGAAAAATTTCTCCCTTCCGGAGAAACTATGACGAGTTAGGAATTCTTTGGAATTCAACAATCCATAAACCCCTTATATTATGAAAACAATTAATGTACAGGAGATCATTGATCAGGCAAGATTTAATGGTTTCCACAAACTCCTCGTGTTCTGGTGCTTCATTATGATCGTTTTTGACGTTTATGATTTAGTCGTATTCGGAGTCGTGCTTCCCGTATTAATGGAAGAATGGAACCTGACACCGGTGCAGGCCGGAGCCCTAGGAAGCTATGCTCTTTTCGGAATGATGTTCGGAGCTTTTATCTTCGGAGCCCTTTCAGACCGGATTGGACGTAAGATATGCATCGTTATCTGCATGCTTACATTTACCATTTTTTCCTTCCTGGTTGCCTTCTCAACAGGGCCAGCCAGCTTCGGGATCATGCGCTTTGTTGCAGGATTCGGAATCGGTGGCTTAATGCCCAATGCTGTGGCACTCATGACCGAGTATGCTCCCAAGAAAATAAGATCTTTACTGACGACTTTAATGTTCAGCGGCTATGCTGTTGGTGGAATCCTCGCTGCATGCTTAGGAATCTGGTTAATCCCCGATTATGGATGGAAGTCACTTTTCTACATTGGAACACTCCCTATTCTCCTGATTCCTTTGATCATCAAATCCATTCCGGAATCCATCGGGTTTCTGGTCATTAAAAACAAAAAGGACGAAGTTCAGAAAGTTCTGAAAAAGATCGAGCCCAATTTTATTCCGCATTCGGATGATCAGTATTATATCCCCGGTAAAACAGCGAAGGTAAATATCGGACAGCTGTTCAGCAATGGTCGGCTTATTAGTACCCTCATGTTTTGGATTACATTTTTCATGTGTCTGCTGATGGTGTACGGCCTTAATTCCTGGCTGCCTAAACTGATGACAAAAGCAGGCTATCCTTTAGGGTCCAGCTTATCCTTTTTGCTCGCTCTGAACTTCGGAGCCATGATTGGAGCTATAGGAGGAGGATGGCTGGGAGATAAATTTCACTTGAGAAAAGTGCTGATTATTTTCCTCTCCATTGCAGCCGTTTCATTATTTCTTTTAGGTTTTAAAGGAAGTACAATTGCGCTGTATGTACTCATTGCCATTGCAGGAGCTACAACCATTGGCACACAGATTTTACTTTACACTTACGTAGCTCAGTTCTATCCCATGGATGCCCGTTCAACCGGAATCGGGTGGGCCTCAGGAGTCGGTAGAGTCGGTGGAATTGTAGGACCGTTATTGGGTGGATATTTAATAAGCATGAATCTGCCGTTCCAGTACAATTTTCTGGTGTTTGCCATTCCGGGAGCTATCGGGGCCCTGGCCATCTGTTTCGTAAGTCTGAAATACGCATTCAAAAACAGTGTCCAAAGCAATGAACATCCAAACCTACAGACACAACCAGTCCATCCGAATACTTAAAATTAATATCAACAAAATGACTCGTTCGAACAGGTTTAAAGATAAAACGGTTATAGTGACCGGCGCAGCACAGGGAATCGGAAAATCCGTGGCATTACAGACAGCAGCAGAAGGGGGAAATGTAGTACTGGTAGACCGATCGGAATTGGTGAAGGAAGTTTTCGAAGAAGCGAAAAAATCCGGTTACAAAACCGCTTATTTCTTAGCAGATCTCGAAACCTTTCAAGGATGTTCCGATACAATGAAGTTTGCCGAAGAAACCTTTGGGAAAATAGATTTACTGATCAACAATGTAGGAGGAACTATTTGGGCAAAACCATATGCATATTATACAGAAGAAGAAATCATCAAAGAAATTCATCGCTCTTTATTTCCTACGCTTTGGGGATGCCGTGCTGTACTTCCCTATTTTCTAAAAAAAGGAAGGGGAAACATCGTCAATATTTCTTCCATTGCAACCCGGAGCATCAACCGCGTTCCTTACGCTGCGGCAAAAGGAGCCGTAAATGCGATAACAGCTTCTCTTGCTTTCGAATATGCATCTCATAACATAAGGGTAAACGCAGTGGCCACGGGAGGAACGGAAGCTCCTCCAAGAAAAATCCCCAGAAACCCGAAAGAGCCATCTGATCAGGAAAAAATATGGTATCAGCAGATTGTCGATCAGACCGTGGATTCCACTTTCATGAAACGCTATGGTACCATACAGGAACAGGTGAATGCTATTCTTTTTTTGGCTTCGGATGAGTCGTCCTACATCACAGGAACAGTGCTTCCGGTTGGAGGTGGTGATTTAGGGTAAAAAACAAACAATATGAAGACATTACAACGAATCAATATATCAATATTAATTCTGACTGCAACGGCGATGTGTGCACAGAATACACAGGAACCCAAAGTGGATTCCCTTGAAAAACGCAAAATAAAACCAATCGTACAGGAAATCCTGGGAGAACGTGAATCTGAATTTAAAATTTATGGATTCATCCGCCATGATGCAATGTTCGACACCCGGCAGATGGTGGATGTGCGTGAAGCTTCTGTTATCATGTGGCCGGCCGATGTCAAATACGACCAAAACAGAAAAGACATCAATGCAGCGTCTCAGTTTCATATGCTTTCGATATTGTCCAGAACCGGGATCAGAGCATCTGTTTCAAATGTTTTGGGAGCCAAATTAACAGGGGTTCTGGAAGGTGATTATTTCGGGAATGCAGAAACAGGAATCAACGAATTCCGGCTTCGTCATGCCTGGCTGACTATGGACTGGAAAAATACCCAATTAGGATTCGGACAGTTCTGGCATCCGCTTACCATTCCTGATGTTTTCCCGGGAACCGTTAATTTCAGCGGAGGAGCACCCTACATGCCCTACAACAGGAATCCGCAAATCCGTTTAACACAAAAATTAAGCGAGAAAGTAAAACTGGTTCTTGCTGTACTTTCCCAGCGTGATTTTACGGCCAATACCGCACCCTATATCAACAGCAGTATCCCGGCAGGACACGTACAGTTACAGTACAAATCTGATAAACTGTTTTTTGGAGTGGCAGGGCATTTTGAACACATTCGTCCGAAAACCAGCTCAGGAACATTAAACTTAGCGTCCAACGAACGGCTGAACAGTCTCACAGCAATGGCTTTTGCCAAAGTAATTACCGATCCCGTGACTATAAAAGCTGAAGCTACACTTGCCCAAAATGCAGGATCCTTCATTATGTTGGGAGGATATGTAGGCTATACTCCAAACGACGGGGGTCTGGAAACCTATAAAACAATGAATACTCAAGCCTATTGGATAGATATTGCAGGAAACGGAAAAAAATGGGTGCCGGGAATTTTTGCCGGATTTAGCCGGAACGGAGGTGTGAGAAATCCTGTTACAGGCAATGGACAGACAGCTCTTGCTTATGGGTTCCCGGCAGCTGTCACCGGCATCGGAGCAGGGAAAGGAAGCAGAACCATAAACCATATTTATCGGATTGCTCCAAGAATAGAATACAACCTGAAAAGACTGAAATTCGGCTTCGAGCCAGAATATTCTGTAGCAGAATGGGGCGATGGAGATTTTGACGGAAGAGCCACCAACAACGTAGAAAAAGCCGAAAACCTAAGATTCATTTTTGCGACAACATTTACATTCTAAAACATAAAATTGTAAGAGATGCATTTATCCCGGAATAGATTTTTCCATTTATTTATAGTACTTTTTGCCCCTTTACTTTCTGTGGTTGATGTCTACATTGTGAATATGGCACTCCCTGAAATTAAAGCGCAATATCATACGACCCATGGGATGACTGAACTGGTCATTAATTCCTATCTGGTAGGATACTGCGTATTCCTTATTACAGGTGGAAGAGCAGGTGATTTCTTTGGAAGGAAAAAAACATATGTGACCGGAATGTTTGCTTTCACCCTCTTTTCCGCACTATGCGGTTGGGCGCAAACCATAGATCAGCTTCTGTTTTACCGTTTTTTTCAGGGAGTTTCTGCAGCCATCATGATTCCACAGACTCTGGCGATTATCCAAATCGAATTCCGTTCTGCAAAAGACCGGGTCAAGGCATTTGGCTCGTTTGGAATTACCCTTGGCATTGCTTCCATTTTAGGCCAGTTTTTAGGCGGTTATTTTATTTCTACCACTTGGATGGAAGAAAGCTGGCGCCTGATTTTTTTGATTAATCTTCCTTTTGGAATTTTAAATATCCTGCTTGCCTCTTGTTTTTTAAAAGAAACCAGACACAATGAAAAAGGCAGATTCGACTGGTCAGGGGTTATTCTTCTTACCTTTTCTCTAAGTTTCCTGGTGTATGCGCTTACGATGATTCCGGAAGAAGGTTTAACCTCATTCATTATGACCCTGCTCGCTCTGTCTGCAATAGGATTCTACTTTTTTTGGAGAAATCAAAAAAGGAAAACAAACAATGAAGCCAATCCGTTGATGAATACCACTTTATTCAACATCAAAAGTTTCAATTTTGTGTTGCTCATCGTGCTTTTCTTTTTTGGAGCACACAATTCTTATTTACTGATGTGTGCCATTCAGTTTAAAAACACATTACATATATCTTCTCTAGCGGCTGCACAGTATTTTACATTTAATGGGATTGGCTTCTTGTTTTCCTCAATCATTGCATTTAAATATTTAAACAAATACGGAATTTCACTTTTGATTGGCGGATGTATGCTGATGCTTACCTCTGTCGTTTGCCAGATCTTTTCATTGGTGAATCCCGAAAATGCCGGCTACATTCCTCTTTTCATGTTTATTTACGGATTAGGACAGGGTACTTTATTGCCCTCTATTCTGAATTATGCATTGCGGAAAATTCCTTACGAATTCTCTGCTCTGGCAGGTGGTGTTTATTCTACGGTACAGCAATTTTCCTCTGCGTTGGGAATGTGCATCATCGGAAGCCTCTTTTTTTTCTCGCTAAATAACGGTTTCAATGCCTATCAGATCGGGATGGGAATGGTCGCCGCTTATTTGGCTGTAGTCGGAATTTTGCTTTACAGACTTTCAAAATTTAAGACAGTATCAGGTACTGCAAAAACCATAAACGAATAATAAAATGCCAACAATACCATTAAAAAATTTCGACTGCCATTATTCCCATGAATATTTCGGCCAGGAAGAAACCATTGTTTTTTCCAATTCTCTGGGATGCGATCTGAGTATGTGGGAAGAAAATATTGACATATTAAGTCATCATTTCAATGTGCTTCGCTACGATACGCGTGGACACGGAAAGAGTTCCATTAATCAGGATCATATTACCGTAAAAGAATTGGCAGAAGATGTTATCGGACTTTTGGATTATCTGAATCTGAAAAAAGTCATTTTCTGCGGTTTGTCAATGGGTGGATTAATCGGACAACATCTTGGAATTCATTATTCCAGTCGTTTTTCAAAAATCATTCTTTGTAATACTGCTGCTAAAATAGGAACCCGGGAAGGCTGGAGTTCAAGAATAGCACAGGTAACGCAACACGGGCTTTCCAGTATTCTGGATGGAACTGCCGAACGCTGGTTCACAGAAGAATACAGAGAGAAATATCCTGAGAAAATAAAAGAAATACTCCATGTTTTTTCTACAAATTCACTTCAGGGATATACTGCCTGCTGTGCAGCGGTAAGAGATGCGGATTTCCGTGAAGAATTACGCAAATTAGAAGTTCCGGCAATGATCATCAGTGGAACGAAAGATCTGGTTACAACGATAGAAGACGGTAATTTTTTACAGCGGGAAATTCCGGTATCAAGTCATGTTTCTATGCGGACAGCGCATCTTTCCAATAAGGAAAACCCTGAAGAATTTTCGAAATATATTATATTCATTTCAGAACATTAATTATGAAAACAGTACCACAAATTACTCTGGAAGAGGCGGTAAAGCTTGTAAAAGATGGCGATACGCTTTTGCAGGGCGGTTTCGGAATGACCGGAAATCCAGTTCACCTGATGCATGCTTTGGCAGAAACAACGGTTAAAAATTTAACGTTTATTGGAAACAACGTAGGCGAAGCGGGAATTGGAGGCGGAAGGTTATTAAGAAACGGGCAGCTCAAAAAAATGATCGGTTCGTTTTTCACATCCAATCCGGAAGCCGTGAAAGCAGCACAGGATGGTATCGTAGAATACGAATTACTTCCGCAGGGAACTTTAGCAGAAGCTTTGAGAGCAGGTGGTGCGGGAATCGGCGGTTTTTTCACCCCTACGTCTGCTGGAACTGAAATCGCAAGAGACAAAGAAACCAAAATTTTAAACGGAACAGAACAGGTTTTCATTCCGGGAATCCGGGGAAATGTAGCTTTTATTAGAGCTGCAAAAGCCGATACAGCAGGAAATCTGCAATATAGAATGACCGAGCAGAATTTTAACAGAGCCATGGCAACGGCGGCTGATCTGGTTATAGCCGAAGTAGAAGAAATTGTTCAGGTTGGAGAAATAGCACCTGAAAACATTCACACTCCCGGATCTTACGTAGATTATCTGGTTCAGGCTACTCTGACGTTGGAAGATCTGGGAAGTTCCGCAACGGTTTCTTCCAGCAAAAAAGTTTCGGAAACCCGGCTGAATATGGCAAAAAGGGCTTTAAAAGAACTAAAAAAGGGGGATGTCGTTAACTTAGGAATTGGAATTCCTACTTTAATTGCTGACCTGATTTCAGAGGATGACGGAATTATTCTCCACACTGAAAACGGAATGCTTGGTGTAGGTTCTACTCCAACTGATGGCGGTGGCGCAATGGATTATCCTGTAAATGCCGGAAAAGTTCCGGTTACCGCTTTAAAAGGAGCTTCTTATTTCGATTCTGCAGATTCCTTTGCTATGATTCGCGGAAAACATATTGATGTTGCGGTAATGGGCGGGCTCCAGGTTGATGAAGCGGCCAATCTTGCTAATTGGGCAGTTCCGGGCCAGCCTTTATTAGGGGTTGGCGGTGCGATGGATCTGGCTTCCGGTGCAAAAAAATTAATCATCACGATGATGCATAACGAAAAAAATGGAGATGCAAAAGTGGTTCCTTTCTGCGATCTCCCTCTTACCGCTTTAAAAGCTGTGGATATAGTTATTACAGATAAAGCTGTCTTTGAATTTATTGACGGGCAAATAACCCTCACTGAAATAATGCCGGGAGCAGAATTGGAAGATATCAGAGCTACCACCAGCGCGCAATTTGTGGAACAGCTATCATAAAAAAAAATAACAAAACACAATAAAGTATATGAAACCTGTAAGAGCATAAAAAATGAATAAAGAAGCTTATATAATAGATGGTATACGGACTCCAATTGGCAGTTTTGGCGGCACTTTGGGAGCTGTGCGTGCAGATGATCTTGCCGCACTGGTTATACAGGAACTCGTTAGAAGAAACCCTTCGGTCCCTAAAGATGCGGTGGACGATGTTATTTTAGGATGTCACAATCAGGGAGGTGAAGACAACAGAAATGTAGCACGAATGGCGAGCCTCCTTGCAGGTCTTCCCGTAACAGTTCCGGGAGAAACAGTGAACAGGCTGTGCTCTTCTGGAATGTCTGCCGTTATACACGCCAACAGGGCGGTTAAAGCAGGAGATGGTGATATTTTTATTGTGGGAGGTGTAGAACATATGAGCAGAAGTCCACTTGTGATTTCAAAATCTTCAAAAGGATTCGGTACAGATTTCAAAATGGAAGATTCTTCGTTTGGATGGCGTTTTATAAACCCTAAAATGAAAGAAAAATACGGCGTGGATCCTATGGGAATAACTGCGGAAAACTTAGCTGAGATGTACTGCATTTCAAGAGAAGATCAGGATATTTTTGCTTTAAATTCTCAACTTAAGGCCGCCGAAGCAAGTCAAAACGGAAGATTGGGAGAAGAGATTATGCCGGTGGTTATTCCTCAAAAGAAAGGCGAACCATTGATCTTTGATAAAGACGAATTTGTAAAAGCGAATTCTACACGGGAAGGTCTTGCAGGATTAAAACCAGCCTTCAAAGAGTTTGGAACTGTAACGGCAGGAAATGCCTCCGGACTTAATGATGGTGCGGCGGCTGTTTATATAGCATCAGGTGAAGCAGTAGAAAAATACAGTCTGAAACCTTTAGCCAAAATTGTCTCTTCCGCAGTTACGGGCGTTGAACCAAGAATTATGGGAATAGGTCCGGTTTCGGCAACACAGAAAGCATTGGAAAAAGCAGGTCTCAGGCTGGAGGATATAGGTATTATAGAGCTTAATGAGGCTTTTGCAGCTCAGGCGTTAGCCTGTATCAGAGCATTAGGACTGAAAGATAACGATCCAAGGATCAACCTCAATGGAGGAGCTATTGCATTAGGGCATCCTTTGGGAATGTCCGGGACAAGAATTACGTATACGGCAGCTTTGGAGATGTCTAAAAGAGATGTAAGATATGCATTAGCCACTTTATGTGTCGGGGTTGGACAGGGTTACGCCGTGATTCTGGAAAAAATGTAATAGAAACATCATTTTAATCAGGGTTCAGGATAAGACATTTTTGTTTTACCATTACGTAAGGAAGTCAGAAGCTCGAAGAGGGAAGTTATCTAAGTTTTGGCTAAAGCCTTCTTCAATCCGTATATCTTCTAAGCGGGCTTCAGCCCGCTTACTATTGAATCATAGGAAGCTATTCAGGAATATCCGGCCAGTGCATGAAGATGTTCAGCCCTCATAAGGATAAGGTAGTAATTGTCATCCGACCTTTTACGGTCTTGTCATCTTAATTTTCTTATCCCAAGCTCAGGGTAATATTGTAAGATAAAACGGGCTGCCTCAAAGATGAGACAGCCCGTTTCTTATTTGGTTTTGTTCATTTTCTCAGCGATCCTTTTCTTTTTGTTCCGTTCATAAATGACTTCTACGATCTTTCCTCCGATCCACGAGAACGGGAAAAATGTAAGGAAAATAGAAATCTTATAAAACGTAGGATGGTATGGAAATATAATAACATCCAGCATGGCAATGAAAAGCATGATGAAACCGATAAGAATCGCATAAGCCACCTTAGCGTACTTCACGATAAGAGCAGTAGCCACTCCTCCAATCGTAGATCCCAGCCCTGAAATAAACAGCAGAAATCCGAAAAACGCATTATCGTTTTTCATGCTGAAAAGAAATCTCTGCCAGTGCTCAAAAGGGGCAAAAGCTTCGAAAGTGATCCATTGCGGAAAAACCCTTATACCAAGAGTGATAATAAGCCCCGCTATACCAAGGCCTACCAGAACCGCAACTGTATTTCTAATAAAATTCATTAATCCTGATGTGCAATCATAGAAATTTCAATATCCACATTCTTAGGCAGACAAGAAACCTGTACTGTTTCACGCGCCGGGTAGCTGTTTGCATCAAGATATGAAGCATAAATATCATTCATTACAGCAAAATCATCCATGCTCTTAAGGAAGATGGTGGCTTTTACTACATTTTTAAAGGTCATTCCGGCTTCAGTAAGGATCGCCTCAAGGTTTTTCATTACCTGATGTGTTTCCTTCTCAATTCCCTCTACCAATTTACCAGTTGCAGGATCTACAGGAATCTGTCCGGAAATATATAAAATTCCGTTGGCCATATTAGCTTGTGAATAAGGACCGATTGCTGCAGGTGCATTAACTGTGTTGATTATTTGTTTCATATATGGGTATTTATTTTTTCAAAAGTCATATGCCATCACTATTTACGGTATTCGTTTGTTAACAGATTCCGTTAACAGTGATTTCATTGAATTTATTTTGGTTGCAAATATAAAATTTATATTTACAATAGTCAATCTGATATTAGAAAGGTGCGTTAGGTTGTGTAAAACTTCTGTCTTTGTACTTCAGTGCATCACTTAAGATATTGGCTTTGATACCGATAAAGAAGTCATATACTTTATACTGTCCGAAAGGCACCCAGTTAAAGTTGATCGTAAAACTTCGCTGGTCTCTTGAGAATCCGATTCTGGTATACGCCAGATCTTTCGTCACCAAGTCAAAATGCGTACTTCCGTTGATATTCCAGTAAGGCGTAAGCTTAATACTACCATCCAGACCTACAGAAGCAATTTTGGTTCCAAGTAAGGAAGTTCCCTTTGAATAGGCATAGTTTGCATTGATATTTAAAGTCCAGGCCTGATCGAAATGGGCATAATTATCATCATCAAAATAATAATTTTCATTCCTCACTTCTCCTTTTGCAGGATACTTTTTAGCATAATCTGTTTTCTCGCCGAAAATCTCGCTGCTCAAAGGATAAGAAAGCTGTACGTTGAATCCCTGTACACTGAAATGACCGAACTCTTCCGTTCTTATTCCCTGGGTAGCACCCGGAGCAAAATCAATTCTATAAGGATCCAGTGAAAGACTGGTGTTTACGTTTAACTTATTATTAAAGAAAGAAGACTGTCCGTTGATACTGAATACAGACCACGGGTGATCTTTTGCAGCAAAGTTGTAATTCCCTGACAAGCTAAGGGATTCGAAGATTTTAATTTTCTTCACTCCCGTAGAGTCACTTTTAGACTTCACCTTCATTTCAATATTGTTCCCGATATTGAAACCTAAAGCTCCCACTACTCCACTTGACGGGCTTCCCACAATTCCTTTATCAAAAATAGAATAAGGGGTCAAAGCACCTTCCGCATTATAATAGCTTTTATAGTATCCGAAACCGGGGCTTGAAAAATCCGGTGAATAAGTAAAGCTAAGACTCGGTGTCATCATGTGTCTTACCGCTTCAATGGCAGCTCCTTTTTTGAATTTCAGCATTCCGTAAAGAGTGGTCTGAAGACTGGCAGAAGTAGAGAAAGTAGAATATCCTGCAATATTTTTCTGAACTTCATCTACATCAACCGTTTTTATCGGATCGTAGTATCTTTTAAGGGTTTTTGTCGTTAATGCGTTGTCAATATTGGCACTTAAACTGAATGTGAAATATTTCGCTACCGTTGTATTGGTTCCTAAGGCAATATTATTTTTAAGACCTGTCTGCATTTTATCCCACATCGCCTTTGTAAAAAGCTCATTTTCCTGGGTACTTGCAAAGTTGGTCAGGTTGAAACCTGTATTCACCGTAATATTCTCAAGAAGTCCCTGTCTTACCCCTGTTTTAGATTTAAACAAATAAAACTGATTGATCGCTACGTTCATCTGAGGAAGACGAAGATCCGCCAGTCCGGTGGCAAAGTTTTGAGCGTATGATGCAGATCCTGTAATCGTAATCGGCAGTTTCAAAAATCTTTTGGTTATCGTTACCGCTGAATTCTGCTGGGTGTTCAGAACGTTCTGATTGAAAATATAATTATTGTTCAGGTTATTGTTGTAAAACTTCGTACTTACGATATCTACGGAAGCACTGAAAGTCAGGAAAGGGTTGGATTTTGAATCCTGAGTGTGCGTCCAAGCAATTCTGTACGTACTGTTTTTGGTATAATCATCAAGCCCTTTGATTCCACGTACCATGGTCCCGACGTCTGCTGTAAACGTCCCGGAATACCGGTATTTTTTCAGATAGTTCATCTGCGGCCGTATGTTCCAGCTTCCTTTGGTGTAAATATCGGCAAGCACCTTAAGGTCGAAATGTTCTCCTATCGGCTGATAATACCCCAGCCCGTTGAGGAAAAACCCGACATCTTCCCTTTCCCCGAAACTCGGGATCAGGATACCAGCAGCCCTCTTGTCTGAAAACGGAAGGATCGCAAACGGCAAAATCAAAGGAGTGGGAACCTTTTCGATATACATCTGGATAGGTCCGGTGACGATCTGTGATTTATTTTTAGTCTTGATCAGCTTGATATTGGAGGCACGCATAAAATAATCCGATGCCGTATCTTTTTTCTTGATATAATACTCATCCGTCGTATAATCTGCGTTCCTCATCGCGAAGACAGAATCGTTATACTTTTTTGTTTTCTGTGCGGTGATGACCCCTTCGTTTTCTTCGGTTCTCGCATTAAATGCAATAGCCTGCTTCGTTTTGGTATTGTAGCTGAACTCGTTGGTTTCGTATTTTTTTCCCGCCTGAGTAGTAATTACAGGCTCAATAATCTTCCCCAGAGAATCTTGTTTTCCACGGGCATAGATGAGACTTTTATTGTCGTCGATAGAAATATAATCCGCATCAATCTGCATATCCTGGTATTTTACCTGGGCATTTTTGTTGAGGAATGTCATTTTCTTTGGGATGTCTCTTCGCTGATCATCCGCTTTTGTGCGGAGAATATCATCTAAAGATTCCTTTTTTACAACAATGGTATCCTTTTTGGAAATAGTATCATTAACCACATTTTTAGGCAATTTTTCAGGTGTTTTCTGTGCTAAAAAATTGTTAAAAATTAGGATAATTAAAATTTGTAATATATTTTTGAGGACGGTTTTGGCCAATTTTGTTCTATATAATTAAGGCTCAAAATTAATATAATTTTTAAAACTGTAAGATGCACAACCAAAATTTTAAAATAATTTTATCATTTCTCCTTATTTTTTCGAGCACTTTAATATTTTCGCAAAAGAAGTTTACGATCGTTTTAGATGCTGGTCATGGGGGAAGTGACCATGGAGCGAACCGATCTTATGCAGACATTGGAAGGGTTGCAGAAAAAGACGTTACGCTTGCCGTTACCTTAAAAGTAGGGGCAATGTTGGAGAAAAACAGAGATTTCAAAGTAATATACACCCGTAAATTTGACGAATATCCTTCTCTTTCGGACAGAACCAACCTGGCGAACAGAAGTAAGGCCGATCTTTTTGTATCAATTCACTGTAACTCTTCGCAGAGACCTACCGCTTACGGAACTGAAACCTATGTACAGGGACCCAATCAGAACGACGAAAACCTGGAAGTAGCCAAAAGAGAGAACGACGTGATCTTTCTGGATGAAAAAGACAGACAGACCTTCGGTTCTTATAACCCAAGCTCTCCGGAATCTCTTATCGCGCTGAAACTGCAGCAAAATAAATATCTGGAGTCCAGTTTACTGCTTGGCGGATTGGTGGAAGATAATTTCGTGAATAAAGATAAAAGATTTTCAAGAGGGGTTTTCCAGAAAAACCTTCACGTTCTCCGTATGAATGCCATGCCTTCCGTACTGATAGAGACCGGATTCATCAACCATCCTGAAGAAAGTCACTATCTGGCCTCCGAAAAGGGTCAGAACGAAATCTCAGAAAGTATCTACAACGCCATTATCGATTATAAGAAAGCGATTGACCGAAAAACAGGAGGTTCATCCATGGCTGTAAAAAAACCTGAGCCTGAAAAGCCTGCAGAGTCTCCTCTCAAAAATGATTTCAGAATTTTACTGCTGAGTTCACCTGTAAAATACAATGATGGAGATCCTGCTTTAAAAGGTCTAAACTATATTCTCCCTCTAAAAGATAACGGCCAGTACAAATATTATTACGGGGTTACCAACATGGCTTCCGTAAAAGACATCAATTTAAAAACAGCAAAAGATGCAGGGTTTAGAAATGCGTATGCCGTAGGATTTATGCCTAATCAAAAACTGCTTTCAGGCTACTATACTATTGAGGTTTACACGGGCGAAAAGCTGAACGGAAACTCATTTATCTTACAGACACTGAAGGATGTAGAACGAAATAAAGAGAACGGAGTTTTCTATTATACGTATGGAAAAGTATTCACTTTAGAGGATGCCGTAAAGCTCCAAAAAGACCTTGAAACCAAGGGAATCAAGAATACGATTATTCAAAAAGTTTTTAAATAATTTGAAAAATAATTTTGAAGTTAAAAAGTTAATCATTACTTTTGCAACCTCAAAATTTGGCCTATTCGTCTAGTGGTTAGGACTCAAGGTTTTCATCCTTGCAACAGGAGTTCGATTCTCCTATAGGCTACCAAATTTGATATCATGCCGGATTTAAAAATACAAGAAGCTAAACTTCTTTTTAAGAAAATCCACTCTAACCCAAAAAGTTACGATTTACAAATCAATGAAGACGGGATTACAGGCAGGGATGATAAAATAAGTTTCAGACTTTACAGGACTGGAGAAAGGGTCGCCTTTGAAGTAACAATTGATGGACTTACCTTCACCAACACGACTGGAGAATGGAACAACGCAATGATTATGTTAAGTAGCACAATCAAGAAATTAGAACGAGAACAAGAGAATTTAAAAATAGAACAAGCAATAGATAAACTCAGAAAATACCTGTCAGAAGAAAATTGAAAAATTTTAAAAATAAATTTGGCAGATTAAAAAAAAGTTTATAGTTTTGCACTCACATTTGAACGATATGGCAAATCATAAATCAGCACTAAAGAGAATTAGACAAAACGAAGTTAGAAAAGTTCGTAACAGATACTACCACAAAACTGCTAGAACAGCAATCAAAGTTTTGAGAAATGAGGAAGATAAAGCTTCAGCTACTGAGCAACTTCCAAAAGTTATCGCTTTATTGGATAGATTAGCTAAGAAAAATATCATCCACAAGAACAAAGCTGCTAACTTGAAGAGCAAATTGACAAAGCACGTTAATAAATTAGCGTAATAGTATAGTTGGCCCGTTCGTCTATCGGTTAGGACCTCAGATTTTCATTCTGGTAAGAGGGGTTCGATTCCCCTACGGGCTACAAAACTTAATCACTACTAACCGGGTGATTAAACTAAGAGTTGAAACTTATAAAAACAAAACACTAACCCTGTAGGTATTTTATTTACAGTTTGGTAGATGGCCCGTTCGTCTATCGGTTAGGACCTCAGATTTTCATTCTGGTAAGAGGGGTTCGATTCCCCTACGGGCTACTTAACAACAAAAAAACTCTGGTATTTTTATCAGAGTTTTTTTGTTGTTTAATGTTAATGAGTCACTTGGATAAGCTTTTCAGGTAATATCGGATCAATTTCAAAACCTGGGGAGCAAGCTTTTTAACATTAAGATCTTAAAAGAGCGTGCTTAAAGAACTTAAAAAAAAATCAATTTATTGATTTCTTCATTCATAACAATAAGCATACTGCTTAAATCCTTAATGTTTAAATTAAGAAATAAACTAAAGTTTATTGAGGTTAAGAAAATTAAGGTCAATTTTAAACAGACTATTATAGGTTTGATTGTATTTATTTTACTACCAAAGTTTTGTAATTGCCTGCTTGATCTGCATATTAATTCTCAGAAGAGAAAGTATAATTTGTAGTTTTGTAGCATTCAAAATAAAAACATGGCATTCATTAACGATTTAGGTAAGATTATTGTTTTTCTGTTTTTACTGTTAAGTGTTTTTCTGATTACTGCAAAATCTGAAAGAAAATTGCCTGATTATTTATTTGCTGCTTTTCTTCTTGCATCTGTGATAGATTTTTCCGGCCTGTTCCTATCGCCTCCCGAATCTAAAATAATCAAAGGAGGAAAACTCGCCAGCGTTCTGCTGCAGATGCCTCTGTATTATTTATATGTCAACTCGGCCTGTTATTATAATTTTAAACTTCAGAAAAAACACCTTTTGCATGGGCTTCCGTTTTTATTCGTTTTTTGCTTCTTCAGCGTTACAGGAATTTCAGAACAGGGTTACAAAGTATTTGATGTGATCTCTATCATTCAATATTACTTTTATATCATTGCTGTATTTGTTTTGTTGAGAAACTTCAGAAAATTATATCAGGAAAATTATTCCAGCAATCATCATCTTACCTATAAATGGCTGATGCAAACCACTGTCCTTTTTCTGATAGGAAATATCTTTGTTCTTATCCGAGGTTTCGTTGGAAACGATAGTCCTATCTATAATTACTTATTCACCTTTACCTCCGTTTTTGTCTTATTTGTGATCACCTGGTTTGTGCTGAATGCTTTATACCGGCCTAATCTCTTTGCGGGAATCAATAAAGACCTGGTTCCTGTACAATCTGATAATGAAGTAAAAGAACAACCGGAGCAATTGAAAAGTCTTCTCCAATTCATGGAAACTGAAAAGCCCTATTTGGATGATAAACTGACATTGCAGAAATTAGCAGAACAGATTAGCTTACCCGAAAAGCAATTGTCGCTTTTGATTAACCAACATACCGGAAAACATTTTTTCGACTTTATCAATGAGTTCAGAATTAATGATGCCAAAACTCTTCTGAAGGAACAATCGCAACTAACCGTACTGGAAGTATTGTACGAAGTGGGTTTCAACTCAAAATCGTCATTTTATACGGCGTTTAAAAAGGAAACCAACTTAACCCCTACTGATTACAGAAAATCAATCATTTAATAGTGTCCGATTTTAAGTCGGACTATTTTTATGTTTTAAAATCAGTCCGGTTTCCGATAGTCGGATGTTTTTCTTACTGTAAATTTTCAGATTTGCTTCATCATTTAAAAATTAAATCAAATGAAGCTATCAATCCAATGGGCATTGTTCCTTTTTACTTTATTGAGTTCCGGACCATGCTCCGCCCAATCCAGACCAACTGATCCGATCAGAAGAACAGACTCTCTGCTGAATGTCTATCAACAGGAAAATGAGCCGGGAATGGCCATTGCCATTATAAAAGACGGAAAAGTAATGTATAAGAAAACCTACGGACTGGCTAATCTGGAAAACAAAACTCCGATCACAGATTCCACGGCGTTTAATATAGCCTCCGTTTCCAAACATTTTACCGCATTTATTACTCTTTTAGCTGAAAAGAAAGGAAAGCTATCCTTAGATGATGATATCAGAACTTACTTACCGGAACTGAAGCATCTGCCTCATAAAATTACGATCCGTCAGTTAGCCAACCATACCCACGGATTACCCAATTTTTCTGAAATAAAAAAGCTTCAGGGTTTTGGAGATGAATTTAAAGTGACCAATGAAGAAGGAGTACAAACTCTTCTGGGCATTAAAAGCATCAACTTCTCTCCCGGAGAAAAGTACCAATATAACAATACAGGCTTCACACTCCTCGCTGACATTCTCCACAGAATTTATAAAAAGGATTTTAACGAAATCGCAAAGGAATATATTTTCAATCCTTTGCACATGAAAAATACGATAGCATTAGACGATCCTGATAAAATCATTCCCAATGTGGCAGAATCTTACCGCCCAAATGGTAATACTTTTCTAAAGTTTCCTATTGCACAAATGGTGGATGGCTCATCCAATATTTATACAACGCTGAATGATTTGAGTCAATGGGCTATCAATTTTCAAAATCCAGTGCAGGGAAGCCATGAGCTCTACAATACAATGCAAAAAAATACTGTACTCAATACGGGCAAAACCATAGAATACGGATTGGGTCTGCAAACTGAAAAGTATAAAGGCTTAGACATTATATTTCATGGTGGTGGTACAGTCGGCTATCGTGCCTATATCCTACATGTTCCTTCACAACAGTTTTCTATTGTCATGTTAGGCAACAAGCAGGGCTTTGAAGGTTTGCAGATTGTGTATCAATTGGTAGATTTCTTTCTCAAAGACCAAGAAACACTTCCTCCGTTACCGCAAAAAACAACTTATACTCCTGCTGAGCTTAAGAAATTTGAGGGAGTGTATGAATTCAGTCCTGGAAATTTTCTTGAAATATCTACGGAAGGGAAAGACCTATCTGTAGGAACCTATAACCGAAATGGTAAGGAACCGCTTCAGATCATCGGTGACGGAAAATTTAAAATTACCTCTATTCCTACAGCAAGCTTAACCTTTCATAGCGGATCGGTTACCCTTAGAATTGCTGATTTCACCTATACTGCAGAAAA
Source organism: Chryseobacterium sp. JM1 (assembly GCF_000737715.1). Classification (GTDB taxonomy): domain Bacteria; phylum Bacteroidota; class Bacteroidia; order Flavobacteriales; family Weeksellaceae; genus Chryseobacterium. The sequence goes on from NZ_JPRN01000004.1 coordinate 284,372, forward strand.
GATAAAGTTGAATCCTCCTAAATCTGATAAATTGGTTTTAAACAAATTAATTGGTTTTTACAGAAATGAAGAATTTAATACAACCTATCAACTAGTCGTTGAAAATAATAAGTTGATAGCCAAACATCCTTTGAATGGTGATATTGAACTCCATCCGTTAACTCCTATCAGCTTCTACTCCACAACCGATTATTTCGGACAGCTAGATTTTAAGTATAACCAAAATAATGAAGTCACTGAATTTATGTTATCGGGATCTAATCTTTTTAATATTGAATTTAAAAGAATAAAATAGTTTTATCTTCCTTAACTACTGAGGTTATTTTCAGTGTTTAACCATGTTAAGGTTTTGAACCTTGACATGGTTTGCTGAACTACTCATCCATCGTATCCTTTTTCAGGTAAATAAAATCCTTTTAGAATTTATGATTAAATATTTAAAAAAAGTCATACCTTTGCATTCATCAGATGATAAGATGTTTATGCAAATTCAAAGAAAATCATTAGCTCAGGAAGTCGCAGAGAGATTAATTCAGGGGATTACCAATGAAGAATATGCTGTTGGTGATAAACTTCCGATTGAACCGGAACTGATGAAAATATATGGAGTCGGCCGGTCCAGCATCCGTGAGGCTATAAAAATTTTATCGATAAAAGGAGTTCTGAGTGTACAGCAAGGTGTGGGTACCTTTGTAACTTCTAAAAATATTCAGGAATCACTGGAAGACCAGATCAATAATGCGGAATTCAATGAAGTTTATGAAGTTCGCTCTCTGTTAGATTCAAAGATTGCAGCGAAAGCGGCTACTAACCGAAGTGAAAAGGAACTGGAGACGATTAAAATGTACCTGGACCTCAGAGATCGGTTTGCAAAAGACAACCAGGCACTGGAATGTTACCAGGCAGACATTAATTTTCACATATCTATTGCCGAAGCCTGTGGCAATACCCTTTTGAAGGAAATCTACCGCATTGCCAGTAAGCATATTCTCAGAACTTTTGAAGCCAGTCACAATAACAATACAGACTCTTTCAAACTTTCTCAAAAAATACATACTGATCTTTATACTGCTATTGAAAATAAAGATTCAGACACGGCTGCGCGTATTGCTCAGCTCATTGTTGAAAAAGTATATTAAATATTAAATTTATAATCAAATTCATCAGATGACCTGACGAATTAAAGACAACATTATGGAAAAGGTACAGACACAAACTATTGATACCACTAAAATTGTTTATCCTATTTTATTTATGATCAGTTTTTCACATTTGCTGAATGATCTGATTCAATCTACGATTCCTTCATTATATCCTATTCTGAAAGGCGAATTCAGTTTATCCTTTGCACAGATCGGAATCATTACGCTGGTGTTTCAGCTTACGGCATCTATTTTACAGCCGTTTGTTGGAATTTACACGGATAAAAAACCCAACCCAAGATCTTTAGCTATAGGAATGGGCCTGTCAATGGCCGGTTTATTACTTCTGGCAGCCGCTCATCAATATTATGTCATTCTGATTGCCGTTGGACTGATTGGGATGGGATCTTCTATTTTCCATCCTGAAGCTTCGAGGGTTGCTCAACTCGCATCCGGCGGTCAAAAAGGACTGGCTCAATCGATCTTTCAGGTGGGTGGAAATTCGGGAAGCGCTATCGGGCCTTTACTGGTTGCATTAATTATACTTCCTTTGGGACAGGGTTATGTTGCACTTTTTGCGATTGCTGCTTTTATAGGAATCATTGTTTTGTGGAGAATCGGAAACTGGTATGCAGAAAGGTTATCCCTTAAGAAATCAGCGAAACATCCGGATAATATTATTGATATCCAGCTGTCCCGCAAAAAGGTAATTTTTTCTATTACCATCCTATTGGCTTTGGTATTTTCCAAATACATCTATCTGGCATCCATGACCAATTATTTTACATTCTTTCTGATTGATAAGTTTCATATTTCGGTGCAGGATTCCCAGCTGTATTTATTCATGTTTCTTGCCGCAGTGGCGATAGGAACTATTCTGGGCGGAAAACTGGGCGATAAATACGGAAGGAAAAAAATCATTTGGGCTTCTATCTTAGGAGCAGCGCCTTTCACACTTTGTCTTCCCTATCTTCCTTTGGGATGGACCATTGTATTTGCTGTTTTAATAGGATTAATTATTGCATCTGCGTTCTCTGCCATATTGGTTTACGCTACCGATCTTATGCCCAACAAGATTGGATTGGTGGCCGGATTATTCTTCGGGTTTATGTTTGGGATGGGAGGAATTGGGTCTGCTGTTTTAGGAGCTGTAGCCGATGATACCGGAATTGAATATGTATTCAGAATCTGCGCATTTTTACCTCTGATCGGGATCATAACCGCTTTCTTGCCTAATATAAAAGGACGAAAAAAATAAGCTGGAAATAAAGATATAAAAACATATGTACGGATTTCAGATCAAATTATTTTCTGATAATCAACATGTTCAACATTAAGGAATTATTATATATTTCACATTTTATAGAGATAATATTGTATACATATACTTTTATGCTTAAATTTGGTTAAAACATTAACCTTAAATCTCTATAGTATGAAATCTATTCTACTTTCCAAGAGCCGCCTTTTCCAGGCCGCATTGTTTTTAGCATTTTTATTCCAATCGAGCAATACACAAGCACAAAGCAGGATCTACGCCAATGACCAATACTCCAATGTGTACGGAGTATGTCTGGGATGTGCCGTACAGAACCCTCTGAATGCCGTGGGTGACAACGAAGACAACTATTCTACCATGGTCATGGGTACCGTTTTATTGGGAGGCGTTGAACAAACCCTGAGATTCCCTGAAGTGAGAATCAACACCAAATTAGTAATCGGTATCGGAACCAATAACATTCCTCTGACCGTTCAGCTGTTAAGCGGTGTGTATATAGAAACGATCAGCGGAACGACGTCTAATAATGACAGTCAAATGATCACCGCAAGTTTACTGAAACTGGCAGACACTCCTAACAGAGCAACGATTGAACTTACTCCTGCGAGCTCATACAACGCCGTTAAAATAAGACTGAGTGGTGGTGTGTTAAGTCTGGGTGGTGGATTCAGAGTGTATTATGCTTATCAGGATCCTCTTGCCACGATCATGGCTTACAGCAAAGCCGGACAGATTACTCTGGGTGGTACCGTTCCGTTAGAAGGGGCTGAAGTTTCTCTAAGAAATACTTCAGGAAAAGAAGTACACCGTTCTACCCTGAAATCAAATACTTTTGAACTGTCTACTCCACAGCCTGAAGGCGTTTATATCCTGACCGTGGAAGCAAAAGATAAAAAGACTTACACCCGTAAGATCAGAATTACAAACTAAGTAAAAGGACATATTAAAACTCCGGCAGGCTTTCAGCCTGCCGGAGTTTTTTTGCCATTAAAGTGGCAAAAAAATCGGCGGCCCGCAGGGCCGCCGATTCATTGAAATAAAATAGACTGTGAAAACTATTTTTTGATTAATTTCTGTTGGTAAACTGCTTTATCAGTTACAGCCTTCAGAATATATACTCCGTTCGGAAGCATGCTTACATTGATCTGGCCGTTGTTAAGCTGCGTATTCACCACTTTTCCGGAAGCATCATAAACGGAAACGTTTAGGATTTTCTCCTGAGTTTTGATGGTCAGAATATCGGTCACCGGATTCGGATAGATACTGAATTCAATTTTCTTCACTTCAGCTGTTGCTAAAACAGAAGCTGTACTGTTTACGGTAAGGGTTTTCTCAACCACTTTTCCGTTTGAGTTAAACGTAATTTTAATATCAGCAGTTCCTGTAGCAATTGGTGTCAGAACAAGTTCGTCATTTCCGTTGATCACTGCAGAAACAGCTGCCGGATTTGAATTCGATTTAATTGATTTTACAATAGCCGATGAAAGGTTATCCTCATCAGAAACAATTGTTTTCAGATCAATCACAGAGGCGCTGTTCACACTAACCTGTGAAGGGAATGTGTTACTTACTGTAGGAAGTGTATTATCCGGGAATACGGTTACAGCAGGGAACCAATAATAATCGTTAAGCGTTTTTGTATTGGTAAGTGTTCCGGTTGCATCATACGTATGGATCCAGTTTTTCTGGTAGTGTGCACCGTAACCGCTTTCTGTTGTATTTAAGATTAATTCATCCGTTATAGGATTCACACGAAGAGCAGCACCGTAAGGAATCTGCTTGTAAGTACCTGTCTGACCTGGAATGGTAGCAAAACTTTCGTTAAATGCTTTTGTCGTTACATCAAATTTTACAATTTGTGCTCCTGATACAAAACTGTTGACTGAGTTATTCCAATACAAAACATTCTGCTTGCTGCTCGCTGTAAAGCTTCCTGCGTTCCATGCTCCCCAGGATCCTAGATATTTAGTCGTAGGGATATTATATGGAGTTGTTGCAAATGTTGTTGTATTAATGTTCACCACTTTCTGATCCTGAATGGCCCATATACTTCCGTCTTTGGCCTGAACAATTGAGTGGAAAGCTCCAGGAATCGTACTCACCAAAGTATCAGTTGCAGGATCAATCACTAAAATTCCAGCAGATTGTTTTACTGCAAATACATATTTAGAAGAACGGACCATATTTCCGATCTGTCCGGCATACTGGCCGCCACCGCCTGTTCCTGTGATCAGGCTTCCAACCTGCATATTGGCGATATCGAATATAAAAATACCGTTCGAAGCTCCGATGTATCCTTTATTTTCATTAACCCCAACGAATGACCTTCCGTCACCACCACCGATGTTATTAAATCCTGCGATTTTCTGCATTGTCTGCGCGTTGGCTACCACAAGTCTTCCTCCCGGAGTATATTGAGTATCGCCTCCGTCTGCAGCCTGCTTTGAAATAAAATAGAATTTATCTCCGTAGATTGTTCCATACTGAGTGGTAGCACCAAAAGCCTGGTTGTTATTGGCATTACTGTAAACACGGTAATTGATCTGTCCGTTGTTATCTATGAAGTTAACAGAACCGTTGGTGTGTCCGAACCATTCTTCATTCACCATGAAATAACCATTCGTAAAATTGGTTGCTGTAACGTAAGGAGAAACCGGCGTTAATGTCGAAGAAATAGGGAAGCTCTCCATTCCTGCATTAAAATTCCATACATCATAAGAACCATTCTGAAGCACACGGGAAGTAGCACCCACTCCTGAATATCCAAAATCAGCATCTGTAGGATCTTTTACCCAATAGGACCAGTAGCTGTTGTACCATCCTGATCCCCAATGATCCGAAGCATCTGCTGCGGTATAATCATCAAAATCATAAGCCGCTGTATTGACAATCCCGTTGACAGGATAATAAGGATAGGTTACATTTCCACTTTTGTAAAGCGCATTGCTGTTCTGTCCGTTCAGGTCAAAACCCATTCCTCCGATTGCTGTTCCAAACTGTGTTCCCGGATAAAGTAAAGTGAAAAACCTGTGATCCGCCTTTGCAATTGCTTTCAGCATATCTTCTCCTGTAGCAGTTCCGTTCCATCTGAAACCCCATACCAAAGCATCCGGATTTTTGCTGTCATTCCACTGTACCACGAAAGCTGCTTCGTTGGTACCGCTTCCCACCCAATACTGGATATCAGAAAAATTGATGGTGGTCGTTACTGTTGTATTCAGCTGATTGCTGCCGGTACCCTGAATATCATTTCTGGGTACGCCCTGTACTTTGATCTGTGCATTCGCAAAGAACGCAAACAGAAACAGTACGATAAAAAGGTAAAACTTTTTCATTTTTCGAATTATATGTATTAAATTTTGTTGTCTGTCGTATTAATTGAGATGTAAATCATAAGCTCCTGCCACTTCTGTAGAAACTTCTCCAAGCCAGCCGGCTTCCTGATTGATTCCCGTATACACCTTAATAAAATCGATGCCCGGAAGTTTTACGTACTTCCCGTTCTTATCTACGGCCCAGGAAATATCTATATTGGACGCTTCATCGTTGTTCGGGGCATTGTCTGCATAGCCGTAATCATAGGATGTTCCCACCCAATAAGTCCCCGTTCCGCTCTGGTCATGAAAATTATCCTTAAGTCTGGTTCCCGTAAGGCTGTAAGAAGCGCTGGAGAGCCATAAAGGATAATAGCTTTGTGCATGGAAGGCATTTTTAGTTTTAAATCCAGAATTCCCAATATTGTCCTGCCACTTGATGTACTCCACATCAGCTTGCCAAAACTCACTTCCGGGAACGGGGGGCTTACTTTCGTTGGGTTTGAAGTAGGTTATGCTGTAATTTTTCGTTGTTGAATTTTTAAAATATTCGCTGCCGGCAATCTCGTACCATTCGTCCTCGTCAGGTTTACCGTTTTTATTTTTATCGTAGCCTACCATGATGATACCGGGTTCGCAAGATCCCGATCTCGTAGCATTGGCGTCATTTCCCCAGAATGCATTTCCGAGAATTTTGAAATCTTTTCCATCAAGATTGGGAATCGTATGATCGAAGCCGAAACTAACATAACCTCCGAAGCCTCCAAGCGTAATCATCGTAGAATTTCCTCCTACCAACGATTCTTTTGCTTTTCTAATCATATCGGTCTCCGTATATCCGTTGGCATATTCTGGGATTTCATTCATAAACTGGCCTACAGCCGGACGGAATTCAAAGACATCCGAAATATATTTACTATAAGGCGTGAGTTCTTTATTCACAATGATCGTTGACTTATAAATCTTCACCGCTCCTTTTATTTCGACTTTTAATGTCAAAGGATAATTTTGTACGGTGGGACTTACAAAATCCAGCTGTAGCTGATCAGAAATCACAGCATCATTAATACTCCATGTTAATGTACCCTCAATTTTAGGATCAATATTCAAAAGCTTAAGTCTGTCAATCGTATAGGATTCTTTAAGTACTTCCGCAGGAAAAGTCACTTCCTCTACCACTTCTTCGCTATCGCTTTTACAGGCTGCAGTTCCCAACAGAACCGAAGAGAGCAATATCGTTTTTAAAATATGTTTTGTTTTTCTTTCCACTTTTTTCTGATCTGATTATTTATATAAAAAAGCAAAGTGAGCAGGAATATTCCCGCCTTCTGTTTTCCACTTGAATTTCCCGGTCTTGTCGAAACAGTACACATATCCTGTGGTCACATAGTTTTTCGCATCCGTTAGATAGATATCTTCTGTATAAGGATTTACAGCAATTCCGTAAGGTGCTTTGATCTCGTCCACATATTGCTGGTCGATAATTTTGTTGGAAATAACCTGTTCTGTCTTTACATCGATGATTCCAAAGGTCTTGACGTAAGCATGGGTATTGTAATTAAATTCATTACCATAATAATACAGCTTGTCATTCACGATCGTCATTCCGCTTACAGCAACGTGAAAGTCTTTTTTCACGGTTCCTGTAGCAGCATCCACAAGGAAAAGACTGGATGGAATATTGTAATAATCTCCTCTGGAACTTACATATAAATCTCCGTAATTATCTTTTTTAATACGATGAAGATTAATGGCTACATCAATTTTCTTGGTTTGCGTAAAGCTGTTCAGATCAATAACGGAAACGGTTTTATCATAATTCGGGAACATATATCCCCCGGAATTGGCTACAAAAAGCTGATCTCCCATCACTTCTATTTCTTCCGGCTGATATCCGACTACGACCTGTCTCTCGATGTTCAGGGATGTGGTATCAATTTCTACTACTTTTCCCGGAGGAGAGTTAGGATTTAATTCAACCGGACCTGCGTAGCTGCTGGCATAGACTTTATTGCCTTTAAAAGCCAGATAACGGCAATTCTGCAGCTGTATGGTTTTAATTCGTTTGGCCGTTTTTGCTTCCAGGACTTCAATTTTATTGGAAACATTCACCACCACATACATTTTGCTTCCGTAGATCATGATATGGTTTCCCACATCACCCAATTCTTTTACCACAGAAGGATTAGTTTCTCCGTAAATATTCTTGCGGTATGTTCCTGTCGCATAATCGAAATAATCGAGCGTACATTTGTTGCTGCCCATATTTCCTTCGTTCAGAAGATAAAACCCTTTAATAGGAGTATCTTCACCGTTGCTTACCTCTTTAGTTTCCGAAGGAACTATATTGTCATCTGTCCTACATGAGAACAGAAAGAAAAGAGTAAAAGCCAGCAGGCAAAAGTTTAGTTTTTTCATAATGTAAAGCTTACAATAAGTTTAAAATTTCTTCCGGGCATCGGATAATTCCTGACCACGTCATAGTATTGATTAAGGACGTTATTGACCTCAAAACCGGCTTTAATCTGGTGGGAATGCCAGTTGATTTTTTTTTGTACGGATAAATCGTGCGTGTACCACGGCTGAAGATAATTGGCTTTGATATTATTCAGCTGAGCATCATAACGCTCTCCGGTATACATAAAACTGTAATTGAAGCTCCAGTCTTTATAATCCGCCATCATGGTAAAAGTTAGCGCATGCCAAGGCACATAAGAGATCTGGTCGCCGTAATAATCGTCACTTTTATCGGTATAATCTCCGGCACGCTGATAGGTATAGCTTACCAAAGGTTTCAGTTTCACTTTATTGATATCAAATTCCGCCTGAACATTCACGTCTGCTCCGATGATTTTCACTTCACCCAGATTCACCATCATCCATCTGAAAAGATTGGTGGTAGGTACAGCAATAATTTTGTTCTCTACTTCATTATAATAACCATCCACTTTCACATAGATGCCTTTAAAAAACTGATGGTCATAGAGCTTTTGGTAAGTAAAACCTGCATCGTACTGGTTCGTGTATTCAGGTTTCAGCATCACATTTCCGATCATCGTGTAATACAGATCATTGAAAGTCGGCATCCTGAAGACTCTTTTGTAGAAAGCCCTTACGGTAAGCTCTCTGGATTGAAAAGGCTGGTAGCTCAGGAAAGCAGAAGGAGTCCATTCGGTTTTATCAGGAGATTTTGCATTCATCTTCACTTCTTCATGGACAAAAGTTCCGAGAAGGCTTCCCAAAAATTTAAAACGGTTCCACTGATAGGTCGTGGCAAAAGCAACGAGTGAAGTATATCGTGTAGGATATGAAAAATCCCTTAAACTGGCATCGAGATTATTATACTGAAAGTCAAAGCTTGCACTTACATCCCAGTTTTGATTAATAGAATAGATATTGGAATTGGAAAAATAGAGCTCTCTTTGAACATAAGAATTGTCTATCGGCAAAACGGTTGTTGCCACATTCACCGTATCTAAAAATCGGGTGTAGTCATAGGCAAATTTAGCTTTGAGCTGCGTTTCGAATTTTGGAAATAGTTTTTTACGGAAACTGGCCTGAACAAAATAGTTCTCATCCAGCATCTGCTGACCTTTAGGCGTGAAATTATTATTAACAATGGCTGTGGGAACTCCACGATCTGAAATATAGCCGAATCCGCGTACACTCCAGCTTCCATCATTAATAGTTCCGTTTAAGGCACCTTCAAAACGCTTCGCACGGATATAGGAATCATATCTTCTCGCAATGGTATCATTGGCAACGGAACCGTCAGAATTTTTCTTTTCATATTTAAACTTATACAATCCCTTACTCTGTACAAATTCTGAACTGAAACTTGCCGAAATTCTGTCTGAAAGCTTCTGTTCCACACGGAAAGAAGGATTAAATAAACTGATGGAGCCTAACTTCAGCTTTACCGTTAAGTTGGTCTTCTGATCCCCTTTAAAAACAGGTATTTTAGGCTGAAGATAAATAGATCCGGAAGATCCGAAGTCCTTTGCAGGCTGAAAAATTTCACTTTTCTGGCCGTTGTATAAAGATATGGCTTCAAGATCATCGAGTGAAAACTTTCCAAGATCCACGATTCCGTTCTGAATATTTCCCAGCTGGATCCCGTCATAGAAAACACCCACATGCTGGCTTCCCATACTCCGGATATTCACCGTTTTCAGGCCGCCCATCCCGCCATAATCTTTGATCTGAACTCCTGAAAAATACCGTAGGGCATCAGCCACCGACTGACTGTTCAGCCTTTCAAGCTGTTCCCCGGAAAGGACCTGTGCAGGAAGAATTTCTTTAAAATCTTTTTTGTAAATCTGAATAGGAAGAATGGTTTTCACCCTGACGGTGTCTACGGATTGTGAGAATAGAAGTTGAGATGCTGCCACAAATAATGTGATAACGCCTTTTTTAAACTGAGAAGCAGTATATTTTCTGACCATTAGCTCATTGAGAATAATATTGACGCTAATGGATATAAGATAGCAAAGATAAAGCGCAGCTGTTACTGCACAGAATCATTGTTGTCCTAAGCTTTATTCCACGAAAGCATCAAACGTTTATCTTCTGGCAGGTCTTCTGACTTACTCCGTTTTTGAAATCCTTCCCATTAAAAAACAGTGGATATACTCTTCAAAAACTTTGATGTGGAGCTTACAGCAGCGGGTCTGTCCCGGATTTTCACCGGATTCCCTTTTAAGTGCTTGTTACAGCGCACCAGATTTCGGCAAAGATAGAAAATAATTAACAGATGCAATACATCACATAATAAATTAGCTATCAGTACTATAAAAACGCTCTACATCGAATTTCTTTCACGGTTAATCATCGCAAAAATAAATATGTTCAGGAGTATGTATTAAACCCCGGTGGCTGATTTCTATGACGTTACCAAATTATTTATATAATTTTTTTCATAGGGCTTTTGTTTATTGATAACGGCAAAAGCCCTATGGATAATTTTATTTCTCACATTATTCAGTACCAGCATTTTATTTTTTCCCTCAGCTACCTTTCTTAAATAATATTCTCTAAGAT
>NZ_JPRN01000005.1 GCF_000737715.1 Chryseobacterium sp. JM1
CCTAAACTATCTTTCTATGCTGACAAATCATTAAAAAGTATACTTCATATGGCAGCAATGAGCGCTATAAGACTGGAAAATGATCTTAGAGAATATTATTTAAGAAAGGTAGCTGAGGGAAAAAATAAAATGCTGGTACTGAATAATGTGAGAAATAAAATTATCCATAGGGCTTTTGCCGTTATCAATAAACAAAAGCCCTATGAAAAAAATTATATAAATAATTTGGTAACGTCATAGAAATCAGCCACCATTTGGAATATCACTTATTCATTGGAATACTCAATCAGGAGTGCAATATCTGGTGGCTGAGGCGCCCGAAGCCACCATTCCTACATCTGAAATCTCACGTCTACTATAAAAATTCACCATTCACTTGCGAAGCAAAATTCACCATTGACATCAGTATTAAAGTCTCATGTCTGAAATCTGATATCTAGCATCTTGCCTCTTGATTCTCCCCTCCTCTTAACCTCCCCACAACTTTCAGTTAACAAATATTTAATTCAAATAAACGGGAGTTATCAATTATTTCATTATATTTATTACACACAAAATCACTAAATATTTACTATGAAAAAACTTGTTACTACTTTCAAGCTTTTTGCCGTGATATCGGTACTTACGCTTACTGCCTGTCAGGATGAAAACAGTGAAATCATGCAGGAAACTGTTGCCTCTAAGGTATCATCTGCTGATCTGAAAAAGGAAATTACACCCGGATTGAAGGTTGTTCCGGAGAATGTTCAGACACAGATTAATGATTCCAAGAAAAATCTTGAACAGTACCTGAATAATGATCTGCAAATCACAGGAATCACAGTTCTAGGAAAACTGTCAACTCAAAAAGGGATAGACATCTCTCAGGAATTAATTTCTGACAGAGATCAGTTTACAGCAGAAGGAAACATTCTGGCTCCGGAAACTGTAAAAGTGGGAAAAATAGGAACATTATTCTCAGGAGATCAACTGGCTCAAGCTCAAAAAGGACTTAAAGAAACGGCTTCAGAACAAATCAAAACAGGAACTGACGTTCTTGAAATTTCATGGAATCATAAAGGAGAGCAATTTACGTCTCTTTGTTTCTATAACGAGTCAGGCATTATCTGGGATAATGTATTTGCCGGTCTTGTAATGATGGATGCCAGAGGAACTACAGAAGTTTCTCCTACCGATGCTCAGGCGAAGGTGGCTTCAAAATGGTTCAAAGAATGGTGGACTGCAAAATGGCTTTGGGGTTCTAAAAGAGGAGAAGTCGGGTATCAGATCACGATCTACTATTCAGGTTCTACGGTTTCTAATGTAGACGTGAGCGACTGGGGCAATATCAGCTTAGGAAAAGCAAAAAGTGAAAGTAAGGTGACAAAGAGAACCGGTGCCTACGGACAGTGCCAATACGCGCTGGGATTATGTACGCCTACAGGTTCTTTAAGCTTTAATTCCAGTAATTTCTCTGTATCGTTTTCCGGATTGGGAAGCAATATAGTAAGCAACGGAACGAAATCACTTTATCCGTAAAAACTCTCAACACATTATTATATTTTTCAATAGAAGACGGGGAAGCTGTAATGGCTTCCCTGTTTTATTGATTTCTGTCTTTGGGCTAGTTTCTTTTCGTTTTGTTAAATAACCATCCATCTACTGACAGCCTTCCTGCCCCTTCAAATAAAAGAGCAACGGCAATTCCCATCACCAGAATATCAAACTGGCAGCCCTCGCCTTTCTGAGTTCCGAACCAGTTCATGAAAAATCCGTTCTGAATATGAGCGGTTATCATAATGCCAATCATGAGTCCAATAAAGGATAGCGCCCAAAATCTGGTTGCCCAACCCACTAACAAAAGGAATGAACCTAAAAATTCTACCATAATTACCGTCAACGCCGCTGCAAACGGGAGATGCAGATCGTGTGTAAAAACTTCCAGTGTTTTGCTGAATCCCAATCCACCGAAAAGTCCGAACATTTTCTGAAGTCCGTGTGGGATAAAAATGATGCTTAACGTCCATCTGAGAACAGTTCCGGTCCATGTATCATTCGTTTTAAAAAATAAATCTTTCATAATAAAAAAATTAAATGATTGTATAAAATTGGGGCCTAGTTAAATAATCTTGCTGCCGCAAATACTCCATAATTCTGCTTGCTTTCTTTAAAAGGTCCGTAGCTGTCAAAGTTGGCTCCTGCACCAAAAGTGATGGTTTTATAACTAACTCCTGCTCTAAGCATCAGGTAACTCCGGGCATGCTCACCATCTTTTACCGTCTCAGAATACAACCCCTGGATTCGGGAATATCCTTTCCAGTTTTCACTGATTTTAGGATTGTACTCTATCATGACAAAACCTTCAGCAATGCTGCTTTTGGAAAATCCTATAAACCTTGGATTGACAATCAATAAGAAATCATTAAAATTTTTAGCATACATAAAGCCGGCAGTCGGTCGAAGGCCTGTATTAGGAGTGTAGTGAGAACCTCCTACCAGACGAAGATTTTTGAGAATCTCAAAGGTCAGATTAGCCTGAATCATGGCATCTTTGGAATTGTTCTCATTCCATTTCGAAGAAATATTGGCCACACTGAAGAACCCTAGTCTTTTGCTTCCTTCAAATGCTTTATTTACCGTCATCTGTGAAGCAAATCCTTTATTTCCGGCTAAGGCTTCAAATGACACAGGCGTATTGGAAGCCGGGATATGGGTCTGGGAATTAAACAGCATCGGAAACAGTCCTGCTGCGAAAAGAATTATTTTTTTCATGTTTTAACCGTGATCAATTATATCCGCAAAATTCCGTATTACAGGAGAAAATGGTTAGAACATATAAATCGATTATCAGGACAAATCAATCCCTTTCCGGTAATCGGAAGGGCTCATTCCGCTGTGTTTTTTGAAAAATCGTGAAAAGTAGGAAACATCGTCAACGCCTAAAGCAAAGGCAATTTCTGAGACAGAAAGATGGGGCAATGATAACAGGGCTTTTGCTTCCATCAATAAAGATTCATTGATAATTTCTGAAGCCGTTTTTCCCGTTGTATTTTTTACCGTTTTATTGAGATGATTAGGAGAAACACTGAGCAGATCCGCATATTCCTTCACCGAATGTAAATTCTGAATCTGGCCTGTGATCAACTTCCGGAAACGAAAAACCAACGTTTCATTCACTGAAAGATCATGACGTGGAAGCTTTTCTATAAAATGCCGGATTTCTCCCAACAAAGTAAAAAGATACAAACGGATAAGATCCAGATTCCGGTTCTGCTGATACAGAGATTCCATCTGCTGAAGGATCACAAAAATCCGCTCACGATGTTCCTGATCCAGAAACAGAGTCGGATCGTAGATAATATCAGCATGGTTCAGTATATCCTGCAGATACCTTAAACCAGGGCCGTCTGCAATAAAGTCATTGGAAAAGTGACAGTAAAATCCTTCCACATCGGTGGTGTTATGGATAAATGTCCGGATCTTATGCGGAGGAAGGAGCATGATCATTCCTTCCTGTACATCAAAAAGACTTGAACAGACCATTTTTTCTACACTCCCCTTTCTGATGAATATAAAATCATTGACCGTTTTCCGATGCGGCTGGGAAGGAGTTTTAGCATCCTTAAGTACCTGTAGAGGTTCTATAAAAAATTCATTCAGTTCTTTTTTTGCCATACTCTTTTCCTCCCAATCTATATCCAGGATGGGTTTGAAATCATCAGGTTTATATTGGGGAATACGGCTCATACGATCTGTTTAGTTTAAAATAATTAGAGTTTTTTGATCAGTCTTTTATCTTTTTCTGAAAAGCATAATAGGTCATTATCACACTTATCGCCATTAAAATAAACGCCAGGAAGAACGGTGCTCCTGAAAACTCAAAAGGTGCTTCATCATGGGTAAAGAAGTAAAACAGATTGGTCATCAATGGAGGTCCTACGATGGAAGTGGCACTCATTAAACTGGTCAGTGCACCCTGAAGTTCACCCTGTTCATTAGATGGAACACTTTTCGTGATCACCGACTGAAGCGCAGGTCCACAGATTCCTCCCAAACAGTAAGGAACCAGGAAGGCAAACATCATCCAGCCCTCTGTTGCAAAAGCAAACAGAAGCATTCCTAGAGCATACAAAGCCAATCCGTAATAAATACTTTTTTCTTCACCCAGCTTCGGCGTTGTCCAGCGTATCAGAACCCCCTGTACCAAACCTACCAAAAGCCCTACTACACCCAGTGAAATTCCAACCATCCTTTCTGTCCAGTTAAATTTATACATGGTGAAAAAGCTCCAGTTGCTCTGTACAGCGTGACCAGCAATATAAATTAAAATAAGGGCAAAGATCAATCCTGAAATTTCCGGGTGTTTACCTAAAAATTTAAATGAACCGATAGGATTCGCCCGTTTCCAGTCGAATTCTCTTCTTTTATCTTTATCTAAACTTTCAGGAAGAACAAAATACCCATAAAGGAAATTTAACAGACATAATCCTGCCGCTGCATAGAAAGGCACTCTGGCTCCATAATGTCCAAGGACTCCTCCTAATACCGGCCCGATAATAAATCCTAGACCAAAAGCAGCTCCGATAAGCCCAAAGTTTTTAGCTCTGTCTTCATCAGTAGAAATATCCGCGATATAGGCACTGGCCGTTGTTACACAGGCTCCGGTGATTCCGGCAATAACTCTTCCTAGAAAGAGCCACCAAATGGTTGGAGCAAGCGCAAGGAAAATATAATCTACTGCAAAACCGAAAAGCGAGATCAGAATAATAGGTCTCCTTCCGTATTTGTCACTCAGGTTCCCTACGACCGGAGAAAAGATAAACTGAGTAAATGCATAGGCAAAACCCAGCCAGCCACCATATTTCGCAGCTTCACTGATATCGGCATGAATGAGCTCCTCAATTAATTTGGGAACGACGGGAATAATGATTCCCCATCCTGTAATGTCAATGAGCAGAGTAATAAATATAAAGCCAATGGCTGCTTTTTTCCTTGAGTTTTCCATAGTGGTGCAAAATTAATCAAATCTGAAATATAATGGTTCTAAATTGTGGGGTTTAGTTGGGAATCAAGAGTCAAGAGCCAAGAATCAAGATGCTAGACACCAGATTTTAGAGTTCAGATTTGGACTGGTAAATATAAATTCAAACTTTGAATTTTACATATTAATTTTTTTAAATACAAATCCCGTAACCCGGAAACCCTCAAACCTCACATAAAAAAAAGACCGCTTCTTTCGAAACGGTCTTTACTTATTTATTGTAGTTGGTCTTATTTTGAAGCAAGTACTTCTTTTGTACTTGTCGTTTTGCCGTGTACCTCGTCTTCTTTTCCTGTCTTAAGGAAGTCATACGCGATAGCCGATGCAATAAAGATAGATGAATAGGTACCGAATCCAATACCGATTAACATCGCAAACATAAATCCTCTTAAGTTATCACCACCGAAGATGAAGATCGCCAAGATTACAAGAATCGTTGTGAATGAAGTGTTGAACGTTCTACCCAATGTACTTGAAATAGAGTCATCAAATAATCCAGCTAATGTTAACGCTTTCTTCTCTCTTAAATATTCTCTAATTCTATCGAAGATAATAACAGTATCATTGATTGAGTAACCCAGTACCGTAAGGATCGCTGCAACGAAATCCTGATTGATCTCCATGTTGAACGGCATAAATTTGTGAAGCAATGAGTAAGCCCCTAAAATAATTACCGCATCATGGAATAGTGCCACAACAGCACCCAATGAGAATTGCCATTTTCTAAATCTCAGTAAGATGTAGATAAAGATCCCCGCCAAAGCAGCTACTACCGCAAGAATACCATGAGTCTGGATATCATCTGCTACTGTAGGTCCTACTTTTTCAGAAGAAATAATTCCTGCATGTTCTTTATCTGCAGATTTGAAATCGTGCAATGTAGTGTTAGCAGGTAGGTTGGCCTTTAATCCATCGAATAATTTCTGCTCTACCGTTTGGTCAGCTTTTAAAGATTCGTCTTCAATAAGGTAATCGGTAGAGATTTTCAACTGCTTATCGTTTCCGAAAGTTTTAGCTTCCACAGAAGAGTTTTTACCGTCTTCAGTTTTGAATACTTTAACTAAGTTCTGTTCGATATCTTCAGCGTTTACAGCTTTATCGAATCTTACCACATAGTTTCTACCTCCGGTAAAGTCGATACCATATTTGAATCCGTGGATCGCAATAGATGCTACACAAATTACTGTTAAGATACCAGAAACGATGTACGCATATTTTCTCTTTCCGATGAAATCGATCCATGTATTTCTGAATAAGTTCTTCGTAGGAGCCGTCCATACAGAAAGGTGTTTTCCTTTGTTCAGTCTGGAGAAGATCATTACTCTTGAAAGCAGTACAGATGTAAAGAATGTCATTAAGATACCAATTCCTAATGTCAGAGCAAATCCTTTAATAGGTCCTGTTCCGAATAAGAAAAGTACACCAGCTGTCAATAATGTCGTTAAGTGACCATCGACAATCGCACTTAATGCATGTTTGAAACCATCTTTATAAGCTTCTAAAATGCTCTTGCCTGCGAATAGTTCTTCTTTTGTTCTTTCGTAAATAATTACGTTGGTATCCACCGCCATGGCCATCGTCAGTACAATACCTGCGATACCAGGAAGCGTTAGGGTAAAGTCTCCGGAATCCATAATTCCGAAAATATAGAATAAGTTGATAATCATTGCAATTACCGCGTACACCCCTGCACCACCGTAATAGAAAATGATATAAACAATGATAATTAAAAATGCGATAGCAAATGAGATCACCCCTGCATTAATAGACTCCTGTCCTAATGACGGTCCTACTACAGTAGCCTGAACCACTTTTGCTCCTGCAGGTAATTTACCCGCTCCTAAAACGTCTACCAGTTCTTTAGCTTCCTCCTGAGAGAAGTTACCCGAGATCTGAGTTCTACCGTTAGGAATAGCACCCACAACGTTTGGCGCAGTATACACTCTGCCATCCAATGTAACCGCTACCGGCTTACCTACGTTTTTCTCAGTTAATGTTTTCCATTCTTTAGCACCTTTAGAATCCATCTGCATGTCTACTACTACTCTGCTCAGCTCATCATAGCCGATGCTTGCCGTTTCAACAGCACCGTCTACAGGAGCTTTCTGGCTGATGTTACCTCTGATAGCATACAGTATAAGGCTTTCACCATCTGTAGATTCAGGTTTGTAACCCCACATAAACTGTGTATATTTAATGTTAGCAGGACGTAATGACTGACCTACTTTGCTGCCCAAAATTTTGTTTACAGCAGCTGTATCAGAAAGTTTTACGCTTGCAACACCGTTTGATCTTAATTTGTCAAGGTTGAGAAGTTTCATGAAGTTGGTGTTCTTCGCAACTCCCATAGAATCACCTTTTATTGCCACCATTGTAGTCAATGTCTGGAAATATGGAGCAATTTCAGGAACCTGCTGTACTTCCCAGAACTGAAGTTTTGCGGAAGTCTGAAGCATTTTCTTCACTTTATCGATATCCTTCATACCAGGCATTTCAACAGAAATTCTCGCCGTACCAGGTACTCTCTGAACGTTTGGCTGCACAGCACCCATTTTGTCGATTCTGGTTCTGATTACTTCGAAAGCTGTCCCTACAGAAAGATCAATTCTTCTCTTGATGATGCTTTTTACCTGATCATCAGAAGTATTGTACTTGATTTCAGATAAATTGGTATTCCCGAAAAGTTCAGGATCAGCAAGCTTCAGGTTCGTCCCTTTTGCTTTGTTGATCGCTTCAAACTGATCAAAGAAGTTATCAATATAAGATTTTGTAGAATTCTTCTGAACTTCATCTGTCTTGTTTAAAGCCTCGATAAGAACAGGATTGGTAGAATAATTCGTTAAATCATTCACCAGGTCTCTTTGGTTAATTTCCAAAAGAACGTTGATCCCACCTTTCAAGTCAAGACCAAGTTTCATTTCCTTGTCTTTGGCTTTAGTGTAATAAAGTTTTGTGAATCCCAGGTTCAAAGTATCTTTAGAAAGTCTTGTGATTTCTTTCTGATACTTTTCCGGATTGTCTCCTGCAACAGCAGTTGCCTGCCTTTCAATTTTGCTGGCGTACCAAGTTGGTAATAGCTCATTTAAGCAAATTAACCCTAGTACAATAGCAACAATTGTAATAAGTCCTTTTCCTTGCATTTTGTTATAACTACGTTAAATTAAGTCGGCAAATATAATGATTTTATTATTATTTTATGAATTTTTTAACAACAGAAATGGTTTATTTTCAGATATATCGGGGTTTTAATTTCTATTTAAGATTTAATAATTTTTCCTCCTTATCGTAATGAAATTTTCAAATTCCGATTGGTATAAAATTTTCATTCATGTATCAATACACTAAATATCAAAATATTATGAAAAATCTATTTTTTACCTTTTGCATCTTTTCTTCTTTAATCGTTAATGCCCAGAGCATTAATTTAGTGGAATTTGCATCCGGGCTTACCAGTCCCGTTGAGATTACGAATGCCAATGATACCCGTCTGTTCGTCGTACAGCAGGACGGAATCATCAAGATCATCCAGCCCAACGGAACGATCAACAGCGCAGATTTTATGAACATCAGTTCCAAAGTTCTTTATGGTGGCGAACGCGGTCTTCTGGGTCTTGCGTTTCATCCCCAATATGCAACTAACGGATATTTCTTTGTTTATTACAACAACACAGCAGGAAATATTATCGTAGCGAGATATTCCGTAAACCCTACCAACCCGGATCTGGGCGATCCTACGACTGAAAAAATTCTTCTGAATATTCCAAAACCTTTTGACAACCATAATGGCGGAAGTATTCATTTTGCGCCTGACGGAAATCTTTGGGTCGTAACAGGAGATGGAGGTAGCGGCGGTGATCCCAACAATAATTCCCAAAACATCAATTCACTTCTGGGAAAAATGTTGAGAATAGACGTGAATGCCACAGGACCGTATAATATTCCTCCCGGAAATCCTTTTGCAGGAACTTCAGTAAACGGACTTGACGAAATCTGGTCTTACGGGCTTAGAAATGCATGGAAATTTTCATTTGATACAACCACTGGAAATGTCATGATCGCTGATGTAGGCCAGGGACAAATTGAAGAAATTAACAGAATGCCTATCACACAGGCAGGAATCAATTACGGATGGCGCTGTTATGAAGGTAACAATGCCTACAATACGGCCGGATGTGCAGCAATGAATACCATGACTTTCCCGGTAGCGGTGTACAACCACTCCGGAGGCAGATGCTCAATTACTGGTGGCTATGTTTACAGAGGAACCCAATATCCTGCACTTCAGGGTAAATATTTCTTTGCCGATTACTGTTCTACCCAGATCGGAATATTGAATGCGGATAATTCCATTGTTTGGGGACCTGCCAGTTCAGGAAATAATTTCTCTACGTTCGGGCAGAACTCCCAGAAAGAACTGTTTGTAGCAGCTGTGACCAGCGGAAAAATATTTAAAATCACCACCGGAACTCTGGGAACGGGTGAAACTTCTGAATTTAATCCTATCAGCATTCATCCTAATCCGGCTTCTGAAAAAGTTTTCATTGAAGGACTGACAGACAAAAACAGCACCGTAGACCTGACCAGTACAGAAGGAAAAATAGTTTTAGAGAAAGCGAAAATTGAAAATGACGGCAGTATTGATATTACAGGAATTCCTCCGGGAGCTTATTACCTGATGATAAAATCGGGGGACATGAAGTCTTACAGCCAGAAACTGATGATTAAATAGTGAGATTCGGGATACGAGTTTGAGTGCCTGAGTGTTTTAGAGTAAATGCGTTATTATCTGAAATCTGAATGAAATGTCATGGATCTTGACTCTTTATTCTTGGCTCTTCATTCTCAATTCAACAAAAATTTTAAGCCTCAATATCTTTTATTGGGGCTTTTTTTAAATACAGAAAACCTGCTGCCAAAAATACTGGAATCAGCAAAACGATTCTTTCCAGCTTTGATAATCTCTCTATTTCATTTTCAAAAAGATTATTCTGAAAAATAGCTACCAGCACAACTGAAATCACAAAGATTAAAATTTCAAACCAGGAGAGGCGTTCATCCGAAATTTCCCCATCGGAAAACCTGTTGCTTAACACCCAAAATCCCAGAAAAAGAACCATAAAAGGAAATGCCCATATCCTGAAAGTATCCCATGCTATGGCGTGAAGCAAAAGCGGAAATAAAGAAACAGCTGCCAGAAGAAGAAGGATATATTTATTAACTTTTCTGAACTGTCTGACTGCAAGATAGATCATAAAGAAGATGGGAAGCCCGAATTTAACTGCATTTTTAGACAGAAACATCCTTTCTACAAAAAATGGACTCTCCTGCTTAAGATAGGTTCCAAAACTTTCTGTATAAGCTGAGGAAATCATCGCCGCGACTTTTCGGCTTATAAAACCTGTATTCTCCAGATAATGCAGAATAAACTGATCATTTTCCTTCCCATACAATTCCTGATAAAAAGATACACAAAGCGTAGCCGCTACGGGTAACAACAGGAACAGGCTTACTTTTTTAAACAAAACCAATGTTTTACCGGGCGTTTCATAGACCAGAAGCGCAAAAAGACAGACAGGAACCATCAGAAAAAATGATATCTCATGAATTATTACCGCAAACACGGTCAGCAGCGAAGCCAGAAACACTTTTTTATTCCTGATTAAATAAACCGCGAGTATGGTCAGAAGGAAGATCACATGATCAAGATAGCCAATAAGATGTGCCGATAGCACAACATATTGTGAAAGAAAAAAGACCACATAGAACAAAACCTTCCTGATGCTGTAATTCTTTAGGGTATCACGGACGGAAATAATGATTATTGCCGTATACAAAAGCAATAATATACCAGCAGATAAAATCTGAATGTGCAGTATACTTTTCTCAAAAAAGTAACCGAAAATTTCTCCGGCCAGTCCCCTTTTTATAAATCCGAACCGGTAATCCATCAGCCAGTGGGCTTCAGACCATTCGTTGGGAAGCCTTATCGTCTTGACGACACTAAAGGCCAGGGTGTATACATATAGAAAAACAATCAGAAACTTCCGGTTCATCTTCTATTGTTATATCGTCATAGAGAAAATCCTCGTTTCAGGTTTATTTCTCATCATTCTGAGATCAAATACCATCGCGACGTTTCTCGTAAATGCTCTTCCTTTTTCTGTAATCTTAATCTGATTATCGTACATCTCCACCAATTCATCTTTCTCCATTTCCTCCAGCATTTCAAATGCATTCTCCAGTTCCGGGAACGAATTTTTATCTGTAAATGTAGTTTCCAGTTGACACATCAGATTCAGAATATGTCTTCTCACAGTAAGGTCTTCCTGATCCAGAATATGACCTTTCACTACCGGAATCTGACCTTCTTCCACCATCTTCTGATATTCTTCCACTGTTTTCACATTCTGGGCAAAAGCATACCAGGAATCTGAGATGGCAGACATTCCAAGACCAACCATCAATTGGGTATTGCTTGAAGTATAGCCCATAAAGTTTCTGTGCAGTTTTTTATGAATCAAAGATTGGTACAGATCATCATGTTCCAGAGAAAAATGGTCCATTCCCACTTCGATATATCCTAAATCCTGAAGAAGTTTTTTACCGTCTTCATATAAACGGCGTTTTTCTTCACCACTTGGAAGGTCATTTTCGTCAAAACCTCTCTGCCCTACTCCTTTTACCCACGGAACGTGTGCGTAGGAATAAAATGCTAATCTGTCAGGCTTCAGCTCCATTGTTTTTCTGATCGTGTGTTCCATAGCTTCCCAACTTTGATGTGGGAGTCCGAACACCAGATCATGACTGATTCCGCTGTACCCGATTTCTTTCGCCCATTCCGTTACATTCTTCACATTTTCAAAGGGCTGAATTCTGTTAATGGCTTTCTGAACCTTAGGATCATAATCCTGAACTCCAAAACTCACTCTTCTGAATCCAAGGTCATATAAGGTCTGAAGATGGTCTCTTGTGGTATTATTCGGATGTCCTTCAAAAGAGAATTCAGGATGTTCTGCAATTTCCACCGATTCAAAAATCCCTTCCAATAAGGTTTTTAAGTTTTTAGGTGAAAAAAATGTAGGGGTACCTCCTCCAAGGTGAAGTTCTTTCAGTTTCGGTTTTTCTTCAAAAAGTTCAAGATAGAGTTTCCACTCCTTTAAAACGCTTTCCAGATATGGAATTTCAACGCTGTGCTGTTTGGTAATACGCTTGTGACAGGCACAAAACGTACACAATGCCTCGCAGAAAGGCAGGTGAATATAAATAGAAATTCCCTCCTCTGCATTGCTCTCATGAAAAGACCTGATCACCGTCTCCCGCCACTTTTCGGGCGAAAATGTTGACTCGTCCCAGTAAGGAACAGTGGGATAAGACGTGTAACGCGGTCCGGGAATATTATACTTATCTATTAAAGAATTCATTTCAAAATTTAAAATATTATCGAATCATGAAATTGGAACCAAACCAGTTTCATCCTGCAAAATTAACCATTAGTTATGAATTTTAAACCATGAAATATATTAGGCCGTATTTTATAATGAGTCTAAATACGGTGGTTACTGGAATTTCTCCAAGAATGATAAATTCTATACGTAAGATTTACAATTCTGATGCAGTTATTATTCTTTCTGTTAAAACTTTAATTTCATCACAGAAATCCTGTCTTTTCCTGCAAAAACAACTGTATTTCCATTGACCCAACTGCAAACAAAGAATCCTTTTTCATCTGAAATTTTCTTCCAGGTTTTCCCGAAATCAGAAGAATAACTGATGTGCTGATCTCCTACTGAAATCATTTCCTTACCCATGGAGCCAGGTTTAATTTTTACACATGTAGTGTAGCCTGCATTCTGTCCGGATGCCTGAATCTGCCAGCTTTCGCCACCATCATTTGTCGTAGCAATATTATTGATATTGGCATCCTGCTTGGTATAGTCGCCGCCTACTGCAACGCCAAAGTTGTCATCATAAAAATCTATTGAATACATTCCCTGAGAAGATTCTCCCTGAATAAAAGGCGTGTTGAATACTTCGATTTCTTCCGTTTTAAAATTTAATCTTAAAATTCGTGAAGATTTCCCTCCTGTGGCAACCCACAGATATTTTTTTGTGGAAGCAATGTTGGTATTACTTGCTGCAAATGCGGCTTCACCAGAGTTTAGCTTTACTTTATTTTCAAAAAAACTCCATTCCCCATTTTTGTAAATGATCAGTTTCAATCTGTTATCATCCGTATCACTAAAAGCAAAAGCCTGTTTTTGATTGACAAAATGAAAAGCATCATAAAATGCGGCCTTACTCATATCAGTAAAAACAAGCCTGTATTTTAAATTTTTCTTATCAATCTTAAAAAAATAAGCCGGACTTTCAATATTTACAGCATACAGAGAATCTTTATCCTGCGCCAGCGTTCTGAACTGAAGCTTCTTTTCAGATAATCTGATCTGTTTCTGATTTTTGATATTCTTCAGATCAACAAACCCGAACTTAGAATCTGTTCCGCTGTACCAGACTTTCCCGCCATCAACTTCCAGAGCACGGATGCTTATTTTATCATTAAGAATGGTCTCGAAACTTTCTATCTGTTGAGAAAATGTAAAAATTCCCATAAAGGAAAATACAATGAGGATTAGCTTTTTCATATAAGACAAAAATAAAAAATCCGCAGTAATCTGCGGATTTTGACTGTATGTTTTTTAATCTAAATCATGTTTTTCCAAAGGCTCCTGTTCTGCTTTGAAAGTTTCTCCGTAACCTCCGTTCTGAAGCTTAGAGTGTTTTTTACTGTACAGGAAGTATACAAAGAATCCGATGATCAGCCATGCGAAAGAATACATCTGTGCTTCTTTACTTAGGTTAAAGATCAGATAAACGTTGATCGCAATACCTAAACAGGCAATAAGCGGTAAAGCCGGAACTTTAAAGTTTCTCTGTAAAGCAGGTTCTTTTACTCTTAATACCCATACTGCCACACATACCATGGTAAACGCAAACAGGGTTCCGAAACTCGTCATATGTGCAAGGTCATTAATCGGGGTAAGCGAAGCCACAATAGCAATCACAACTCCTAAAATAAGAAGGTTTTTCGTAGGCACTCCGGTTTTAGGATTCACTTTTGAAAAAGTAGCAGGAATCAATCCGTCTTTAGACATTCCCAGGAAAATTCTTGACTGCCCCATGATCATTACCATCAATACGGAAATCAATCCTACGGTAGCAGCAATGGTGATAATGTATCCTGCCCACGCGTATCCTGCAATATCAAATGCATAAGCCACAGGAGCTTTGATCGCATCCGGATATTTTCCAAGTGGATTAAAGTCTGTGTAATGCATCATTCCCGTTAGCACTAAAGAAACAAGGATATATAAAAGTGTACAGATGATCAGCGAAGCGATGATGGCAAACGGTACGTCTTTTTTAGGGTTAATAGCTTCTCCCGCCTGAGTGGAAACGGCATCGAAACCTACATACGCAAAGAAAATAGCAGAGGCTCCGGCCACTACTCCGGCAATACCGTAAGCAGAATGCGATACCCCATTTTCTGTGATGGTGGTAGGCTCAGGAATGAAAGGAATCCAGTTTTTAAATGGCTCAGCAGAGTTTAAAATAATAAAAGCTCCTGCAATGATCACGAAGATAATAGCGGAAACTTTAAGTACTACGATGAAATTATTAGCTTTAGCAGCCCCTTTTGTTCCTCTTACAAGGATTGAGATCACGAAGAAAACAATCAGAAACGCAGGTAAGTTCATAGAGAAACCTGAATTTCCTGCTGCAATATAAGTCTGCGGATCTGTGGTAAGATAAGCCGGAAGATGCAGCCCGAACATTTTGAGGAGTTTCGCAAAATATCCCGACCAGGAGACGGCGACGGTCATGGATCCCATAGCGTATTCCAGTATCAGCCCCCATCCTATGATCCAGGCGAAGATTTCTCCCACCGTTCCATAAGCGTAAGCATAAGCTGATCCCTCTACAGGAAGAATGGAAGCAAACTCTGCATAACATAATGCTGCAAATACGCAGGCGATACCCGCGATTACAAATGAAAGTGCCAGTGCAGGCCCTGCATTATAATAAGCCCCCGTTCCCGTAAGCACAAAAATTCCTCCTCCAATGATGGCCCCGATCCCGATAGCAGTAAGGCTCCATTTTCCCAGAACGCGTTTCAGCTGGCTCTTTTTGATATCAGCTTCATAAGCGCTCATTGGTTTCTTAACCCAAATTTTAGACATGTTTTTTTATTTAATTAAAGATTTACGAAAATATAAAAAATTTACAAACTTCAATGTTTATTGATAAACTTTCATCATTTAATTTAAATTATAAAACTTAAAAAACTGATGTCCATATAATTTAACTCATTTTTCACTTATTTTATTTTTTTGCTTATTTTTGATCACATGAATTTATATGATCTTTTTGTAAAGCCTTATGAGAACTACAGTGCTTTACAAATCTTGCTGGAGGCTACAGGAACATTTTTCGGAATTCTGAGCGTTTATTTTTCTATCAAAAAAAATATATGGGTATACCCTACCGGCATCATCTCCACCCTGATCTATGTGTACATTCTTTTTAATTTCGGGCTGCTTGGCGACTGTATGATCAACGTGTATTATACGGCAATGAGTGTTTACGGATGGATCTTATGGTCCAAAAACTCTAAAGACCACGTTCATGTAGATGTTTCCTGGGCTACCAACAGAGAAAGAATGTTCGCAGGCGTTCTTTTTATATTAAGTCTCGCACTGGTAACACTGATCTATTATTACAAACCTTATATAGATAATCAGTTTTCTATGCAGGGTACGAATTTAGGACTGTATCATCTTGACTGGGCGAATTGGCTGGATGTGATCACCACTTCTATATTTTTAGTCGGCATGTGGTTTATGGCCAGACAACGCATTGAGAACTGGATTTTCTGGATCATCGGAGATTTTATATGCATCCCGATGATGATTTTTAAGGAGCTTGGAATCACTTCGGTTCAATATTTGGTATTTACTATAATGGCTATCTTAGGATACGTCAGTTGGAAAAAAAGTTTAAAAGAAAAAAGTACAATAAAGTCATGAAAAATTTACTTAAAATAGCATTCAGTATCGTTGCTATTAGTACTCTGACATCATGTTTAGCTTATTCAGACGGATATGCAAACAATGGTGGTTACGGAGACCCATATTATAACAACGGAAATTATTATGCTCCATCCGGTTATTACGGAAACGGCGGTTATTATGGAAATGACGGCTACTATTACAGAAATGACGTCAATTATTATTATGATAGTGGTGTTCCTTATTATTACTATAATTCAGGGAACAGCAGAAGAAAAGTATACGTAGAAAGAAGATCCAATTCCAATATAACTTCCCAAAGACCGAACAACGGATTCAGAGGACAGCCGACAGGCAGCGGAAACAGTAACAGCAATGGAAACGGATTCAGAAATCCAAACAGCGGTTACAATAATGGTAACAACAACCAAAGACCACAAAGCAACAACGGAGGCTTCAGAAATCAAACGGGTGGAACTTACCAGAACAATCAGGGAAGCCAGAATAATCAGAACAGTGGCGGTTTCAGAAACTCACAACCGAGTAACCAGAACAGCACCAGAACGGAATCTTCCGGCGGGTTCAGAGGAAGCTCAAGCTCCCAGAACAGCACTCCACAAAACAGCGGCACAACGAGACAGCAGTCCAGCGGAGGCGGATTTAGATAAAACGATTATAAATAAGAAAACGAACAGCTAACACTGTTCGTTTTTCATTTTAAATATATTAATTTTGCTCGTTAATTTTACACTAAATAATATGGAATTTTATAAATATCAGGGGACTGGAAATGATTTTGTGATGGTAGACAACCGTGATCTGCAGTTTCCCAAAGAGAAAGATCTTATTGAAAAACTATGTGACAGACGTTTCGGAATCGGGGCAGACGGCCTTATTCTTCTGGAAAATGAAGGCGACTACGATTTCAAAATGGTCTACTATAATTCTGATGGCGGCGAAAGTACGATGTGCGGAAACGGCGGAAGATGTCTAGTAGCATTTGCTTTCTTCCTGGATATTTTTGAGGATAAATGTAAGTTCATTGCTACTGACGGAAAACATGAAGCTGAGATTCATAACGGAATCATCAAATTAAAGATGATTGATGTAGATACAATTTCCGCAGACGGAGAAGACACGGTGATGAATACCGGCTCACCTCATTATGTAAGATACGTGGAGGATCTGGTGAATTACAATGTTTTTGCAGAAGGAAACGGCAT
Source organism: Chryseobacterium sp. JM1 (assembly GCF_000737715.1). Taxonomy (GTDB): domain Bacteria; phylum Bacteroidota; class Bacteroidia; order Flavobacteriales; family Weeksellaceae; genus Chryseobacterium. The sequence goes on from NZ_JPRN01000005.1 coordinate 17,310, forward strand.
CAGAAATTCAGAAAAATATAAAGAAAAAGGTATCAATGTGAATTTTGTTGAAAAATTTAATGATGATGAAATTTTTGTAAGAACCTATGAACGAGGCGTTGAGGACGAAACTTTCAGTTGTGGAACTGGAGTTACAGCTTCTGCTTTAACTTTTCTACAAAAACACAATCTAATCTCTGTAAAAGTTAAAACTTTAGGAGGCGATCTTAAAGTTCATGCTGAGAAAAACGGAAATTCCTTTCAGAATATCTGGTTGGAAGGTCCGGCAAAGCAGGTTTTTAGAGGTAAAATAGATCTTATTTAAAAACAAACTTTTAATCAATTTTTTAATAATGAAAAAAACTGTTCTCGTTATCGCTCTTATCGTTTTTGGAGCGGCAGGATTTTTTGGTTTGAGATTTTATAATAAATATTACGGTAACAACGTAGAAAAGGATGGCTATGTCTTAATTCCCCATAAAGCGGATTTTAAGCAGATCCTTGACTCCGTGGGTCCGTATGTAAAAGATAAAGAAGCATTCGAGGCTGTTGCCAAAGATAAAGATCTTGCTCAGTATTTCAAGCCTGGGCGTTACCATTTCCAACCGGGAGCAGGAAACACCAACCTTGTGAATATGATCAAGGCCGGAAATCAGTCTGAAAACAGCTTCAGAATCGGTGATTTCGGGGATATGTATCAGATGATCGGGAAGGTAACGAAAAAGACAGAACTTGATTCTTTACACTTCGTGAATGATCTGAATCAGGTAGCTGTAGAGAAAGGATATAACAATGCTGAGGATTTAAAGAAATACTTCTTCATCGATACTTATAATTTCTTCTGGACGGTAAGTCCTAGAGAGTTTTTCAAAAAATTCGATGAGCAGTACAATGAGTTCTGGACAAGTGACAGAAAGAATCAGGAACAGCAGTCGGGTCTGAGCAGAGATCAGATCTATGCTTTGGCATCCATTGTTTATAAGGAATCGGGAGGAAAAAAAGATGAAATGAAGACGATTGCAGGATTATACCTGAACCGTTACAGAAAGGGCATGAAACTTCAGTCTGATCCAACGGTGATTTATGCCATCAACAAGCAGACTAATTTTAAGGAACAGATCAAACGTGTATTTTACAAACACCTGTCTACTCCATCGCCTTATAATACTTATGCTAACAAAGGAATTCCTCCGGGACCCATTTGTGTAGTGGATAAAAACTCTGTAGATGCTGTTTTAAATGCAGAAAACAACAATTATATATTTATGTGTGCAGATCCGGCCAGGTTCGGCTATCATAAATTTACGGCCAGCGCAGAAGAGCATGCGATCAATGCAAAAGCGTATCAGGACTGGCTGAATTCAAAAAATATAAAATAGAAAACTAATTTAACTTTTATTTAACAATACGATAATTAACTTTTAACACTTACAAACGACTTATACATCTATAAATAATACATAAATTATAATATTTTGAAAATCAACCCAATTAATGATTTCACAATGTTATAAGTTATACTTTCACGATTTTACACAAACAATACCTTATGAATCAGACGGAAATTGTCAACATTTTCACAAAAAAAACGCTAGCACTTACTTTTGTACTTTCGGCAGCTGCAATGGCATTTGCCCAGGATAAAGCAGGCGTTACAGGAATGATTGTCAACAAAAACAACCAGCCGGTTCCTTATGCTTCTGTGACGTTCAGCAATAAAGTGAACAAAGCATTAAGCGATGCTGTACTTACCGACGAAAAAGGACAGTACAAACTGGAATTAGCTCCTGGAAACTATGATATCACCGTAGAAGCCATCGACTACAAGAAGAGCACTATTACTAAAAATATTGCAGGCCCTGGAAACATCGGCGCTTTATCTATACAGCCGGAAGCAACCACCAGCCTGGATGGTAAAACACAGGAAATCCAGGGAGTAGTGATCACTGCAGCCTCAACGAAACCTTATAAAGTAGAGCTTGACAAAAGAACTTACGACCCTTCTCAGGATATTGTAAGTAAAGGAGGAAATCTTCAGGATGTTCTTTCTAACGTTCCTTCTGTTTCTGTGGATACTGACGGTACTGTTTCGATGAGAGGAAGTTCGAATGTAAGATTCCTGATCAACGGAAAACCATCTGCCCTTCTAGGAATAGATGATGGGGCCAATGCACTTCAGAGTATTCCGGCAGACCAGATCGACAGAATTGAAGTGATCACGAATCCTTCTTCTAAATTTGAGGCAAGCGGTACTGCGGGTATTCTGAATATTATTTTAAAGAAAAGCAAGAAGACCGGTTTCAATGGTAGTGTAATCGGAACTTTAGGATATCTTCCCCAAACCAACCTGAACGCCAACCTTAACTGGAGAAAAGGAAACTTTACATGGTTTCTAAATGGTGGTGGTGGCTACAGAGAATCTAAAAATACGACCAGAACAGATGACTTTTTCACTAACGCAGCGAAAGGTAATGATTTAGTTACCAGAAATCAGGACTCTGAAACGAAGAGTAAAAACAATAACTATAACGCTTCTGCAGGTATCGTTTATGATATTTCTGAAAAGACTTCGGTAAACGCTTCAGGAACTGTAAGAACCTTTGACAGTGAGAATTTTGGAAATATTGATTACAAATATTCTTATTTCACAGATCCGAATGGGGTTTCTAACAGAAATACTTTTGGAACCAATAATAATTTAGCCTTCCAGGGAGATTTTGGTTTAGATCATAAATTTGATGACAAAGGTCAAAATCTATCTTTATCATTGAGCTTACAGAGAAGCAGATCATACAATGATACAGATATTAATGAAACTCAAAACGGAGCTTTTTTACTGAACAATATTGTTAACCAAAACACAGTTAACAAATCGGTTATAGGTAAAGCTGATTATGAATTGCCGATTGGGGAAAATTCAAAATTGGAGGCGGGTTACAGAATAGATATCAATACCAATGATTATAGTAATGATGTTTTGCAGAGTACCGTTCAGGCTCCAACTTTAAGCTTCCTTAAGCCCTATACTTATGATGCCACATATAAAGAGACTTTCAATGCTTTTTATTTACAGTTCAAAAGTAAAATAGGTAAATTAGGATATCAGGTAGGTGTAAGAGATGAATTATCCAGAGTAGATATTAATTATCAAAACCTTGATCCTTCGAAACCAGCCCTTGCTACAACCAAAAACTACAATAATTTATTTCCAAGCGTTTATTTAAGCTATGAATTTGCAAAGGATAATCAGTTGTTGGTTAACTATACAAGAAGAATTGACCGTCCCAGATCATTCTTTATGATTCCTAACCCGAACTATAATGACAATCAAAATATTTTTGACGGAAATATAGATCTTAATCCATCATACGTAGACTCTTTTGAATTTGGATACAGTATTTCAAAAAAGAAATTTACGATTAACCCAACCTTGTATTACAGACATCAGACTGATGATACAAAAATGCTAGTATTCAATCTGAAAGAAAAATACCTTGATGCCAACCTGATTGAACGTGAGCGTATTGTATCTCATACAAAACCTATTAACCTGGGCACGGATGACCGTTTCGGTTTAGATTTAAACTTCAACTGGGATGCAACAAGCTGGTTGAAATTCTTAGGAAACGTGGATGTGTTTGGCTATAATACAAAAGGAAGCACTCTATATGACACCTTTGATAAAGATGGTAATCCTATTCAGGCTGTTGCTGATTTTAATGGTAAAGGTTTTTCAACAAGAGCAAGACTTTCTTCAACCATTAAAGTTGATAAAACATTCAGTTTCCAGATACAGGGATTCTACAGAGGTGGCCAGAAAACGGCTTATCAGGATAGAAAAGATATGTATGCCATCAATTTCGGTGCATCCAAAACCATCTGGAAAGGGGACGGAACTTTAGCATTTAATGTTCAGGATATTTTCAATACCAGATCCATGAGATCTACAACATACACAGCCAATAGCGTAAGAGATTCTTATATGCAGTGGCAACCGAGACAGTTCTCCGTTTCTCTTACCTACAGATTCAAGCAGGGGGAGAAAGTAGAACAGCCTAAAAGGAAAAAAGATATCAACTCCAATGCCTCTGGAGACGACCAACAAGGTCCAATGTAATCATATTACACATAAAAAAAATCCCGAAAATATTTTTCGGGATTTTTTTTTATTTTACGGTTTCAGTCTGTTCAGATTTTTCTTTTTCAGCTTCGTAGATTCTTCTTCTAAGGTCGCTGGTGGAAAACCGGTGATCTCTTTTGTTGTAAAAGATCTCAATTCCCTTCTCTTCACAATACTTTTTTCCGGTAAAGTCTCTGTCCATATAATCATCCCCGATAATCCTTACATCGATGACAAAAGACTTTAAAATATCCTGCAGATCTTCTTCTGTATAATACGGAATGATCTCGTCTACGGCATTCACGGCCTTCAACTGGATGTATCTTTCTACAATGGTCTGGCTCGGCTTGTTCTTATTCGGACGGTCGTGAGACGGATCGATCTGAAGCCCTACAATTAAATAATCGCACACTGTTTTAGCTTCTTCAAGCATTTTGATGTGTCCCGCATGAAGCAGGTCAAATGAGGAAAATGTAATACCTATTTTTTGTGTTTTCATACTCATTTCAATTAAAATTCCGTGACAGTCAGATTTATTTTCTTATAAAAAAGGACTGCGGGAAATGATTTTGTAATTTGTTTTATAATCGTTTTTTAAGTTCTTCTTTTAAACGGTCTGAGCATCCAGATACAGCTGCCATTTCCAGACTGTTCTCAATGATTCTTCCAATGAGGTCTCCGATTTCCAGTGAAGCTCTTTTTCAGCTTTACGGACATCGGCATAAGCCACCGTAATATCGCCTTCCCTTCTTGCACAGATCTGGTAAGGAACCTTCACATCATTAGCTGTTTCGAAAGCTTTCACCACTTCCAGTACCGACACTCCTTTTCCTGTTCCCAGGTTAAAAATATCAATCACCGTTCCATCATTACTCTGCATCAGCTTTTTAAGGGCGCTTACATGAGCCTTGGCAAGATCCACAACATAAATATAATCACGGACCGGTGTTCCGTCTTCCGTATCATAATCATCGCCCCAGATATTCAGTTTCTCACGGATTCCTGCAGCAGTCTGCATTACATAAGGAACCAGGTTGTTGGGAACTCCCATTGGAAGTTCGCCCAGTTTTCCTGAAGGATGAGCTCCAATCGGGTTAAAATACCTTAGAAGGGAGATTCTTCTGTTGTATGCTTTCGCAAAATCTGTTAAAATCTGTTCTCCCATCTGCTTGGTCTTTCCGTAAACACTTTCCGGAAGCTTCAGCGGTGTATCCTCATCGATCGGCATCTTTTCCGCCTGCCCGTACACGGTACAGGAGGAACTGAATATAAAATTAGAGAGGCCCCTTTCTTTAAATTCCTGAAGAATATTGATCAGCGTGAATAAATTATTCTCATAATAATCCACCGGTTTTACCTGGCTCTCTCCTACTGCTTTAGAAGCTGCAAAATTGATACATCCTTCGATCTGATGGGCATCAAAAACCTGCGTAAGGAGTTCTCTGCGTCTTAAATCGAAAGGATAAAAAAACGGCTTTTTGCCTGTAATCTCCTCGATATTCTTTAAAATAAATCTTTCTGAGTTGGATAAATCGTCTACAATAACGACTTCAAAACCATCGTTAAGAAGCTCAACTACTGTATGGGAACCGATATATCCGAGCCCGCCTGTAACAAGTACTGCCATTTTTCTTTATATTTTTTTTAATCTGTGTGTTTTCCTATGCTTTCTATTTCGTCATCAAGGTCTTTATATTTGAATCTATCCACAATATACAGATATCCACCAAAAAAAAGAATGAAAGGGAAGAAAGTAGCAAAGTCCTCTCTTTCTATATCTGCATTTTGACTGGTTAAAAGATTAACTTGTGAAATTTTAAATAAAAAGAAACCAACCATCATAATTAAATTTATCCTAATAATCTGTATTGTTCTCTTCATCTTAAAAATTAAAGAGATCAATGATAAAATATTAATGGATAAACTGATAATAACAGAGAAAAAATAGAAAAATTCAACATCTTGAAAGTTTCTACTTTTAATGTTATGACCGTATTCTTCCTTAAAACCAATTGCTAAAAAAAATATGACAATTAAATTAACAATTACAGAAAATATATATAAGATGCTGCTTTTAAATATTTTCCTTTGATTCCACTTCAAAACGATTTATAATGCCATAAATTCAAGCACTGCATCCGTAATATACTTTAGCTGCTCTTCGTCTAATTCAGTATGCATTGGCAGAGAAATCACCTGCTCAAGAAGCTTATCTGTATTCACAAAGTCTGCATCATTGCTCTCCTGATAATATGCTTTCTGCTTTCTCAATGCTACAGGATAATAAATCATAGCCGGAATTTCTTTTTCTGTAAGGAACTTTTGAAGCTCGTTACGTTTTCCGTTCAGAATTCTCAATGTATACTGATGGAATACATGGGTAGAATTTTCTGCTCTTTTTGGCGTTAAAATATTCTCATTTCCAGCAAAAGCTTCGTCATAATAATCAGCGGCCTTTCTTCTTGCATCGTTGTAAGAGTCAAGATTGGGCAGTTTTTTTCTTAAAACCGCAGCCTGAATGCTATCCAGTCTTGAATTCACCCCTACCTCATCATGGTAATATCTTTCGTACATTCCGTGATTGACAATTCCTCTTAAACGGTGTGCCAGCTCATCATTGTTGGTCGTAATAGCACCTCCGTCACCATAACATCCGAGATTTTTAGAAGGGAAAAATGAAGTAGTTCCCACAGTCGCCATAGTTCCTGCATATTTCTGGGTTCCGTCTGAGAAAGTAAACTCCGAACCTATTGCCTGAGCATTGTCTTCAATCACAAACAGGTTGTGTTCTTCGGCAATTTTAAGGATTTCCTCCATATTCGCACACTGTCCGAAAATATGTACAGGAATGATCGCTTTGGTTCTTGGCGTAATCGCTTTTTTAATTTCTTCTGTAGAGATTGTGAATGTATCGTAATCTACATCTACCAGCACTGATTTCAGTTTAAGCAAATGAATAACTTCTACTGTAGCGGCAAAAGTAAAATCGGCTGTGATCACTTCATCACCTTCTTTCAGGTCCAAAGCCATCAGCGCGATCTGTAAAGCATCCGTTCCGTTTGCACACGGGATCACATGCTTTACATCTAAATAAGATTCCAATTCATTCTGGAAAGACTTTACCTCAGGGCCGTTGATAAAAGCCGCAGAATCCATTACATTTAAAACTGCATTGTCTACATCATTCTTTATTTTGTAATACTGACTTTGCAAGTCAACCATCTGAATTTTTTTCATAAATAAATATTTGTGTAAAAATAAGGAATTTAAAATCCTATCAAAAATTTTATTGATTTTGTTTTATCTTTATACAAAATAACTTTATGAAAAAACTTTTACTCATTTGTCTTTTAGCGGGTTACTCCGCCGTAAATGCGCAGACAGAGCTTGTTTTTGTTTATTTTTCAGGCAAACCGAACAAAGCTGCTTTTTACGCCAATCCGCTTTCAGAACTGACCCAAAAATCCCTTAACAGACGTACTTCGCTCGGTATTCCGCTCAATGATCAGGATGCTCCTATCGAACAGTCCTATATTCAGAACCTTCAGAATCTTGGTTTCACCGTAATTGATTACTCGAAATGGCTCAACGGAGCAGCTGTCAATGCCACTCCCGCACAGATCACCATTTTGCAGGCACAGCCTTATGTATCATCAGTAGGTCGTTTTGCTAAAAATAATCCTACCGTCACCAAAACAGCGGGCAACAACAAATGGAATACTTCTTCTGATACACAAAAAAACCTGACTGTTTTTGATTACGGCTCAGGTTCTGCACAAATCGACCAGATCAATGTGAGGCCGCTTCATTTAGCCGGATTTACAGGAACAGGCATTTCCATTGCAGTTATTGATGCTGGATTTCCCTTTGTGAATACAGGATCTGCTTTTGAAAGAATACGAACCAACAATCAGATCAAAGCGGTGTATGATTTTGTGACCAAAACAAACAACGTCTACAATACCGCTATCAGTAATCATGGATCTGCAGTTCTGGGTGCTATCGGAGGCTATATTAAAGATATTTTTGTAGGGTCTGCTCCCGATGCCGATTTTTATCTTTACCGCAGTGAAAATGCTGTGGGTGAAATTCCGGAAGAGGAATTGTACTGGATAGAAGCAGCTGAAGAAGCAGACAGAAAAGGCGTTGATATGATCACCTCTTCTCTTGGGTACAATACTTTTGATGACACCCGATACAGCTACACGTATGCAGATATGAACGGAACAACTTCCTTCATTGCAAGAGCCGCTGAAATAGCTGTCAATAAAGGAATATTTGTTCTTTCAGCAGCAGGAAATTCCGGTGTGCAGCCATGGCACTATTTGCTGACTCCAGCTGACAATGCTAAAGTTTTCACAATCGGTTCAGTAGATTCTGCAGGAAATTCCTCGGGATTTTCATCATATGGCCCGAACTCCTTAGGTGTAGTAAAACCTGATGCAAGCGCAAGGGGAACAGCTTCTGCAACGGTTACTAACAGTACATTGACTTCCGTTAATGGAACTTCCATTGCCACTCCAATCGCTGCAGGGGGTGTAGCATGTTTCATGCAGGCCTTTCCTTCTATGAGCAGGGATCAGATGAGAACGAAACTGAGACAGACCGCTTCTCTCTATCCGGGACATACAGATCAGATGGGCTATGGTATTCTGAACTTTGGAAATGTTTATAATCAGACGTTGAATACTTCTGAAATTGTAAAAAAAGAAAAATTTGCTATTTTCCCGAATCCTGTAAAAAATATTCTGAATGTGGCTTCTGAAAGTGATATCCAATCACTAGAGGTCTATGATAATTTAGGAAAACTGATTAGAAAAAATACCGGACTCAAATCTATAAAAGTGGAAGATTTCCCGAAAGGAACATATTATCTGAAAATTCAGACGAAGGACCAGGTTTTCTATGAGAAGTTCTTAAAAGAATAATTTTTTTTAAACACAAATAACACGAATATTATAGCACAAATTTCACGAATTTTTATGCGTAAAAATATGTTGCAAAAATATAATTTCTCGCAGATTCAGCTGATAATGCAGATTTAACTACCACAAACATCTGTGTCAATCCGTGCAATCTGTGGTTAATTTTACTTTATAATTCAACAGTAAAAAAAATTATTCTGTTTGATTTTTCAAACACGAATGACACGAATGTTTTAGCAAGAATTTCACAAATTTTCATGCATAAAAATGGGTTCTAAAAATATAATTTATCGCAGATTCAGCTGATAATGCAGATCTAATTGCCATAAATATCTGTGTCAATCCGTGCAATCTGTGGTTAATTTTACTTTATAATTCAACAGTAAAAAAAATTATTCTGTTTGATTTTTCAAACACGAATGACACGAATGTTTTAGCACGAATTTCACAAATTTTCATGCATAAAAATGGGTTCTAAAAATATAATTTCTCGCAGATTCAGCTGATAATACAGATTTAATTGCCATAAACATCTGTGTCAATCCGTGCAATCTGTGGTTAATTTTACTTTATAATTCCTTAAAAGATAGCACACATGAGATATTTATGACAAAAATATTCAAGAGGAACGGGCTTTAGCCCGTTTTACTTTTAATAAACAATCAAATGAGGCTTCAGCCAAAACCTACAATCATTCTACAAAATCATTGTGTTCATTAGTGAATATATTTGTGTCATTTGTGTTTAAACAAAAAAAAAACGCCTCTCAATCGAAAGGCGTTGTTATCATCAATTAAGCTGAGTTTCTACTCGCATTAATATTTCCAAATAACGATCTGGTCACCAGCTTTTCATAAGCTTCTTTATTCCCTTCTCCTTTCTGGATCTTCATCAGGGCATACTGCTGAATACTCAACAGCGGAAGCACAATCTTCTCACGAATCTTCACTGATTTTCTGGACAGCGGATCTTCTTCCTGCAGCATTTTGAATCCGGTAAGTTCCAGCATAATATCTCTTGAAAGTGTGTATTCATCAAACAATATATTCCAGAATGCACCGAACTTTGGATTGTTTTTAATGTAATAAGTCAGCGGGAAATAGGATTTGTTCATGCTCATCATCGAGTTCAGCACTAAGGTCTTAAAGAAATCTGAACCTTTATACAGCTCTTTTACCTCATCCAGTCTTCCCTGCTCTTTCATCTGCTGCATGGCAAATCCGAATCCGAAGAATCCGGGAACATTCTGCTTCAGTTGCGACCATGATCCCACGAATGGAATCGCTCGAAGATCTTCAAATTTCAACTCACTGCCGTTTCCTCTTTTGGACGGGCGGCTGCCGATATTTGTTTTACCATAATATTCGAGGGTACTCATTTCCTGAAGATACGGGACAAACATAGGATGAGCTTTCAGATCGGAGTATTTTTTATAACTGATATCAGCCAGTTCGGCAATTAGTTTTCTTTCTTTTTCTGTAAGGTCTTTTTTAGAGTTCTTAAAGACATCATTTTCCACTCCGGCGGTCAGAAGCTGCTCAAAATTGTATTTCGCCTGTTCTTTATTTCCGAAAATACTGGTAATCGTCTGTCCTTGTATTGTCAGTTCAATTTTATTATTAGCAATGGTGTTTCCTTGCGAAGCGTAGAAATCGTGTGTTTTCCCTCCTCCTCTTGCCGGTGGGCCGCCTCTTCCGTCAAAGAATACGACTTTTATTCCATTTTGAACGGAAAGTTTAGTTAAGACCTCTTTAGCCTTATAAATTTCCCAATTCGCCTTCAGATATCCACCGTCTTTTGTTCCGTCTGAAAAACCGAGCATAATCGTCTGCTGGTTTCCTCTGCTTTCAAGATGCTTTTTATACACCGGATTCTGATAAAGCTCGTTCATTACATGTTCAGAATTGGCCAAACCTTCCATCGTTTCAAAAAGGGGAACGATATCCATCTTAATCTCTTCATCCTGATAACCGCAGATTTTGAAAAATGCATAGACATTCATCACATCTTTTACGGCATCGGAATTGGAAATAATGTAGCGGTTCATTCCTCTGTGACCATTCAGATCCTGAATTTCAGAAACCTGTGATACGGTCAGTAAGGTATCTTTAACGATATCTTCAAACTGGTCTGCATCTACCTTTTCACCAAGCTGAATCAGTGTATTGAATTTTTCTTCTTCAGAAGCCTCTGCATTTCCATATACTTTAGCAAAAACCTCATCAATCACCTTCTGATGAATCCTGCTGTCCTGACGGACATCCAGCGTTGCAAAGTGAGTTCCGAAAATTTTCACACGGTCTCTGAAATTAGCCAGAAGATCCAAGAACAGAGAATTGTGCTCATTCACCAGAATTTTTTCTGCTTCATCTGTTTTTTTCAGGATATCGTCTGCTGTAATTATTTTTCCGTTAAATATAGCGCCATACAAATCGTCACTCAATTGCGTCAATACCTCTGAAACGCCCCTGAAACTCAATCTTCTTCTGATAAATTTCAAATGACTGTAGTAAGATTTCAAAATCGCGGAACGAAGCTCCTCTGCTACTCTTTTCGTAACATCGGCCGTCACAAACGGATTTCCGTCTCTGTCCCCGCCCGGCCAGAAGCCAAGTTGAATAATATCTTCATGCAGATGGAAATGTCCGTTTCCAAAGGTCTTTCTGATCTTCGTAAACAATTCTCCGATTGTATCGTAATACACATATCTTAAATAGGAAATGATACTAAGCGCCTCATCTATTGGAGTCGGCTTTTCTTTATTAACAAAAGGAGTTTTCCCTAACTGCTGCAAAAGCATATCGATTTGCGTCACGGAATCACTGGTAATCGCTCCACGCAGGTCCTGGATAATTCTCTGTACCGAACTTGGATAAAACTGAGTCGGGTGTGCTGTAAATACTACTTTTACGGTGAAATCTTTCAGTTTTTCACGCACTTTCTCAAGTTTATGGTCCTGATATGAACGTTCAAAAAGATTGGTCACCGTTCCGCTGTCACTTTCGGAGTGAAGGTTGGGGAACGCGGCATCTTCAATACTGTCAAATAAAACCACCTGTCTTTCGATGTACTGGATGATCTTAAAGAGCAGTTCAAGTTTCTGCTCTTCCGTTTGAAGATCGGTATGGTTTTTAAAGAATTCTTCGACAATTCCCTCAGGGGTTTTACCTTCTTCATATCCGTTTCGGCTTTCCTCGTAAAGGAACGGAAGAAGCATCCCGATATTGGTCATTTTATCATAAGGCAGGCTCATAAATAATGAATTGTAGATCTGGAACTTATTCTCCACGATCTGCCTGAATTTTTCTGCTCGTTGGTCGTGTATCATATAACAAATGTAATGGATTTTGGTTTTAAATGAATTGACAAATGACAAAAAAACGGAGTACCTGGGAACAAAATCAATATTTTCTATAGACTTCCTGTCAATTGACTTTAAATGATATCTTTGCAAAAAACTTACGCCACAAATGAAATTTGGAATTATTTTCTATTCAATTTTAGGAATTCTAGCTTTATCAATAGGAGTTTATTTGCTTCAATATTTTTTCATTCTTTCCATTATATTTTTCATCGGCGCATTTATCAATGGAGTTTTTATTTATAAAGAATATACCATTCACAAAAATGATAAAACTGAATATGATGAAAACACACTTTTAGATGAAATTGTTATTAAGTATTCCCGTTCAGGAAGAATCATTGCCATTTCTATGTATAGTATTTTTGTGATTCTGGGAATCTTTTTTCTTTCCTGTATCATGATCAAGTTCAACTTTATCACGATGTTTATAATGGCTTTGTCAACAGCATTCACAATCTATTTCATTATAAAAGTTGTTCTAGAAATTAAGAAAATATCTAAAATAATGATTTCTATCAATGGAAAAGGAATTCAACTGAAAGATAATCCTAGATACTTGTGGAATGAAATTCAGCTTGAAAAAATCATTGTAAAACGTTTAGTCAGCCGTGAATCGAAACATGATTATCAACCTGAGGTTAATTATTTATATTTTTTTCATAACAACGAAAAAATAGAAGTCAACATCGACGATTTTGATATCACGGATTATCAGCTGGCACAGGTTCTAAAAATATTCAGAAACCGTTATAATAATTCAGGTTTATAATAATTTTGTACACACCGGTTTAATGATTAATTTTACTCTTCACAGAAATTAATCCCATGAAAAATATTTTGACCTTTTTTGTAATGGCTTTCACTTTAACAGCCTGTGGTGAAGATTGTTATAATGCTCCTCAAACCGTCGCTTTTAAATTCGTGAATGCCGACGATGAAAATCTCATCACAAATGGAAACCTTACGGTGTATTCAATTAAGGATGACAATCAGGTTGGAGTACAATTAACCAAAACATCCGAAGACCTGATCATTTTAGAAAATGTCGGCGCTTATAACGGTACAAAAAATTATTCTTTCACGTCTAATGTTAAAGCTTTTAATTTTTCAATACAGTCCTCTGAGTTTAAAGGCGGCTGTGATGGGTATCAGATCAATAAATTAACGTTTACAGGGATAAACATTGATGTAACAGATGAAAAAGGTTACTATAAAATTGTACTGCAGTAGAGAATTTTAGGTAGCAGGTGGCAGGGATTAGGGATTAGGGATTGTGCCGAAGGTTGAAATTATGCCCTTTCGATTTTAGTCAAGAGCTAAGAAACAAGATGCCAAACACCAGATTTCAGATAATAGATATAAGACGATTATCCATTGGTCTAATTACTACGAACCAACAACTAGCAACCTCATATACTCTCAAACCCTAAGACTCTCAAACTCTCTCGCCCCGAATCCCGAACTCCTATCTCTCAAACATCCATTTAAAATAAGAAATCTTCCTCCATTTTCGTAAATTTGCCCTAAAGCACTTCCTTTATGAAAATCATCATCTTCGCTTCCCTTATCATGTCCAGTCTGTTTTTTGCACAGACCACGGTTCCGGATGATTACAGGAAGATTCCGGATATCTTGGATACAACAGAGTATTTATATCCGTTTATCGTTCCGGATAAAGACTATGGCTACTGGAGAATCCTTACCAATGACACCGATCCTGAAAAAGCGGTGATTTATGAAAGCCAGATGCCGGATTTTATGACCATCAATGAGCCTCTTCCTGAAAAAGGTTTTTTCCAGAAATGTATCGGCAACCGATGCTTTTCATACATTCTTGCCTGCAGAAAAGAAAGATCCGTTTATTTTTCCAATGAACAGCAGCTGAGGGATTTCATCGGAACGGTGGATAATCTTCCGGAAGCTCTTTTATTGGCTCAAACATATGGTTTTTCTGTAGATACAAGTAATAAATTAAGTGCTTCGTATAAAATTGAGGACAGACATATTAATCTATACCTTTCAAAGTCTAAGGGCTGTCCGGAAATCAGGGAATCATATTTTATAAAGATCAACAGAAAAAACGGTAAACTGGAATCTAAAAACAGTGGGGGTTATTTTAAAAGTGACAACTGTAATACACCTTCTCAACCCGATTCCAAATAAAAGTGGTTTCAAAAGATAAAAAACCCGCGCAGATCAAGCTGATTGCACAGATTTTTATGTTGAAAAATACTTACAGATTAAAACTATGCAAGAATTTCCATTCACCTTTTGAAACAACCTCTTTATTATATTAAATATTAATTGCTCCCTGACCTGAAGCCATCAGATAAGCTTCTTTCAAGGCTTCAGAATAGGAAGGATGCGCGTAGGATATACGGAACATATCTTCAGCCGTCACCTCAAATTCCTGCGCTATAACAGCCTGTGCAATGAGATCTGCTGCCCTGGCTCCAATGATGTGTACACCCAGTACTTCCCCGTATTTAGGATCTACCAGAACTTTTGCAAAACCATCTGTGTCCATAGACGCCCTTGCTCTGGCACTGGCAGAAAACGGAAATTTACCGACATTATAAGTGATATTATTTTTCTTCAGATATTCCTCAGAAAACCCTACAGAAGCCACTTCAGGCCATGTATAAACTACTGATGGAATACGGTCGTAATGGATGTGACGTTTTTGCCCGTTAATCGTTTCTGCAACCAAGACTCCTTCTTCTTCAGCTTTATGAGCAAGCATCGCACCACCTACCACATCACCGATGGCGTAAATATGCGAAACTGAAGTCTGTCTGTTTTCATCAACCTTAATAAATCCGCGTTCATCCAACTGTACACCAGTATTTTCCAATCCTAAACCTTTTGTATAAGGACTTCTTCCCACCGCTACCAAAACATATTCTGCTTCCAGTTCGTGGTCTTCATTATTTTTATCCTTAAAAAATACTTTGGCTGAAGAACCGGAATTCTCTGCTTTGTAAACAGACTGACCCAAACGGATGTCAATTCCTTCTTTTTTCAAAATTCTTTGAAGACTTTTTCCCAGTTCATGATCCATTCCGGCAATCAGATGATCTGCATATTCAAGAATGGTTACCTGAGTTCCTATGCGGCTGAATATGGAAGCCATTTCGACTCCTATCACTCCACCTCCGATGATCACCATAGATTTTGGATGTTCCTCTAATGATAAAGCTTCTGTAGAAGTTATAATCCTTTGTTTATCAATAGCTACTCCGGGAATTGATGACGGCTTCGAACCTGTGGCAATGATATAGTTCTGAGCTGTAATTTCAGTGACTTCAAGTCCATTGGTCACTTTGATAACAGAATCATTGACAAAGGTTGCAATTCCTTTCAAACGGGTAATTTTATTTTTACTCATTAAGAAATTCAAACCGTCTGTATTTTTCGATACCACTTCAGATTTTCTTTTGTACATCTGAGGAAAATCCAGTTTCAGATCACTCGCCTTTATCCCGTGTTCTTCAAACTGATGGTAAGCTTCCGAATAATGATGGGAACTGTCCAGCAGCGCTTTTGTGGGAATACATCCCACATTGGTACAGGTGCCTCCCAAAATATCATACTTTTCTATGATCACTGTTTTATAACCAAGCTGTGCACTTCTTATGGCGGCAACATAACCACCGGGGCCGGACCCGATCACGGCAACATCAAAATTTTCCATTTGATTTATCAATTTTTTATGTTTAAATTTACTTGCAAAACAAAAGTAAAATTAAAACAAATACTTTCATTTTGCAAGTATTATTTTAAAATATATGGCTATGAGTAAAAAAAGATCAGACTGCCCTATCAGTTCTTCCCTGGAAATTTGGGGTGATAAATGGTCTCTGCTGATTATCCGCGACCTGATGTTAAAGAAAGAATGTACCTATGGAGAATTCCTTAAAGCAGATGAAAAGATTGCAACCAATATTCTCGCTTCAAGGCTGCAGCACTTACTGGAAGCAGAAATTATCGCTAAAAAGGACCATCCGGACAGTAAACTGAAAATTCTCTACCATCTTACGGAGAAAGGAATTGACCTGATTCCGCTGATTGTTGAGATTAATCTTTGGGGTGAAAAATACCTCAGTATTCCTGATGAACGAAAAAAACTGGTTGAAAATATCAAGAAAGACAAGGAGAAGTTTATCCGGGATGCTAAGGTTTTTTTGTCAAAGGATAATTAGGCGGGATACGGGTTTGAGAGTTCTTGTTTTTTTAGTTGCTGGTTGTCAGTTGCTGCTTGCTGGTCCATAGTAATTAAGGTGATGGATAATCGTCCCATATTTATTTCTGAAATCTGATGTCTGACATCTAAAATACTGTCTCCCAGCTCTTAACTACAATCAAAAGACCACAATTTCAACATTCGGCACAATCCCTAATCTCTAATCCCTAATCCCTGCAACCTGCAACCTAACATCTGCTACCTGCTACCCAAAATCGTTATTATAAAACTCTGTGATAGTCAATTTAAAATTTCATTAACTCAGTTTTCGCATTGCTTTCCGTAAATTTGAATCAAATAAATTTAGAACAATGCTTAATTTCGAATTTAAAAATCCAACCAAAATACTTTTTGGAAAAGGTGAAATCGCTAAGATCTCCCGTGAAGTTCCGAAAGATGCCAAAATATTAATGATCTACGGAGGCGGAAGCATCAAAACCAACGGTGTTTACGATCAGGTAAAAGAAGCTCTGAAGGATCATGATCTGTATGAATTCGGTGGCGTTCCTGCCAATCCGGAGTATGAAGTACTGATCAACGCTTTAAGTTTTATCAAAGAAAAAAACATCAACTATCTTCTTGCTGTCGGTGGAGGATCTGTGATTGATGGGACTAAATTCCTTTCTGCAGCGGCCAACTATGACGGTGAGCCCTGGGATATCCTTAGAAATTCAGTGAGAACTTTTGAAGGAGAAGGAATGCCTTTCGGAAGTATTCTTACGTTGCCGGCAACCGGTTCTGAAATGAATTCAGGATATGTGATCTCAAGAAGAGAAACCAACGAAAAATTATCTTCAGGAGGACCGGGTCTTTTCCCACAGTTTTCAGTATTAGATCCGGAAGTGATCAGAACAATTCCTAAAAACCAGATCGTAAACGGTATTACGGATGCTTATACTCACGTTTTGGAACAGTATATGACCGCGCCTTCATCTGCAGATCTTCAGGAAAGAATCGCTGAAAGTATCCTGATCAGCCTTCAGGAAACCGCTCCTAAAGTACTGAAAGGTGATTTTGATTATGACGCAGCCGGAAACTTTATGTGGTGCTGTACAATGGCCCTGAACGGACTGATTCAGAAAGGAGTGATCACAGACTGGGCGGTACACGCTATGGGACATGAGTTGACTGCTTATTTTGGAATCGACCACGCAAGAACTTTAGCCGTGATTGCCCCTTCCCACTACCGTTATAATTTTGAATCGAAGAAAGGAAAACTAGCTCAGTATGCTGAAAGAGTTTGGGGGATCAAAGACGGAACACTGGAGGAAAAAGCAGAACTGGGAATCAAAAAAATGGAGGAATTCTTCCACAGCCTGGATATTAAAACAAAACTTTCAGAATATACAGAAGAATACAAAGGAACTGCTGAAAGAGTAGAAAAAGCTTTTACAGACAGAAAATGGTCCGGTCTTGGCGAGTATAAAAAACTGACGCCTCAAGATGCGTATAAGATCGTGGAGATGAGTTATTAAAATTCCGGGGTAAAAGAGTTTGAGGGAGAGATCGTCTTAGAGTTGTCAGTTCCTGGTTGCTAGTTTGGAGTAATTAAGTTAATAAGTTATTGTCTGATGTCTGAAATCTGACGTCTTGCATCTTGGCTCTCACCATTGACTTGCGAAGCAAAATTGACCATTGACTTTGCCACAATCTCCTCTGCAACCTACAAAAACCCATCACTTTCCAAGTTTCATAATATAAAATCCTGTTATTTATAAACATTCGTTTAAAAAAGCAGGATTTCATTATAGATATTTCAAATTTATTTATATTTTAGCATATTATAAAATTTGTGAAAATGAAAAAACAGCTACTTTTATTTGCCTTTTCTGCTTTAGCGCTAACTTCCTGTAAAGATGACAATCTCGAAGCTTATGAATTAGAGATGATGAGCGGAGACTGGAAGGTAAGCAAGATCCAGACTATTTCCGGAAAAGACAATAAAACAGTACTTTTAACTGAAACGCCTTCCGATTGTGAAGCTAAAAACACTCTGTATTTCAGAAGTGATTATTATACAAGCTACACATACTACTCCACCAACGGTCTTGATTGCCAGCTAGGCGGAAAAAATGAAGGAAAGTTCACCTATAATGAAGAGTCTAAGCTGTTAAGCATTAAAAATGTAAATGATACCGAAAGATGGTACAGAGTTGAAATCCTTACAAGTCAGGATCTGAAACTAGCCCAACTGTTCGGAGCGTACGATTACAATAACGACGGTACTGACGATCTGATCTACGTTACCTACAAAAGATAAACACAGACTCCCGATTTTATCGGGAGTTTTTTATTATTTTTATCAGATATTTTAAAATTGATTATAATGAAGAAGATTTTTTCAGCATTCCTATTGCTGTACTTTGCCCTATCCTTTTCTCAGGATAAAAAGCCGATGTTCTGGCAGGATATTCAGAATTTCAAAAAAGCAGATCAGGAAAACACACCACCAAAAGATGCCATCCTTCTGATAGGAAGTTCCTCTTTCACCAAATGGACAGACGTTGCCAGCTATTTTCCTGACAAGACCATTATCAACAGAGGCTTCGGAGGTTCGAGAATGACCGATCTGAATGATTTTGCTGACGACCTTTTAAACCCTTATCATCCTAAACAGATCATCATCTATTGCGGTGATAATGACTTCGCAGACAACCATGACCTGAAGGCCCAGGTAGTGGTCGATAGGTTTAAAACGTTCTACAAAAAAATCCGACAAAGATTTCCGGATATTGAAGTGGATTTCATTTCCATCAAGTTTTCTCCGAGCCGCGAAATTCTATGGCCACAGATGAAAGAAACTAATAAAAAAATTGCAGCTTTCATGAAAAAAGAACCCAATGCAGAGTTCATCGATATTACAAAAGCCATGGAGGATTCCAATGGAAAAGTAAGAAGAGATCTTTTCGTGGAAGATATGCTTCACCTGACGCCGGAAGGATATAAAGTCTGGACGAAGGTCATGAAGCCTTATATGAAATAATAAACTGTACAAACAAAAAAAATCCCTGACGGGATTTTTTTTTATTTTTATTTCTTTTTCTTAGATTTTGATACAGATATGGATTTCTGCTGAGCTCTGTTAGCTCCAAATTTCTTGGGTGCTTTTCTTTTTGAAGGTCCGCCCCAGTTTTCTTTTTTGTTTTTATCCTTTTTCTCATGAAATGCTCCACCACCTTCATACAGTTTCACCTGTGCCGGATTTTTCATAATGATCACATCTTCTTCAGAAGCGATCTTCTTAGGATTTATTTTCACCTCTGCAGGGAAATCAGTAAACTTAAGATCCTTATCCATCAATAACTCAATGTCAAGCACATAAGCTTCTTCTTTTTTCGTAACGAATGTAATTGCTTTACCATCTTTGTCTGCCCTACCCGTTCTACCTATTCTGTGAATATACTGTTCAGGAATTTCAGGGGTTTCAAAGTTGATTACGTGGGTAATATCTGAAATATCCAGACCTCTGGCCATTACGTCAGTCGTAATCAATCCTCTGATCTCTTCATTTTCAAATCTTTTCATGGCTTTAAGCCTGTAGTTCTGAGATTTGTTTGAGTGAATAACGTCAAACTGCTCAGGGAAAAGTTCATCAATTTTAGCAAAAAGAAGATCGGAATTTTTCTTATTATTGGTAAAAATCAACACCTTAGACATTTCATCTTCATTTGTCTTCAATAAATGTTCAAGAAGGTTGATTTTGGTATTAAAGTTTTCTACTTTATAACCGGTCTGCTCAATTTTCTCAAGAGGCGTTCCTGATTTTGCCAATGAAATTTCTATCGGACTGGCAAAATACTGGTCCAGCATTTCGTCAACAGCTTCCGTCATGGTAGCCGAGAAAAGAATATTCTGTCTCTTTGGCTTCATCATTTCGAAAATATGGGTAAGCTGCGGTCTGAACCCTAAGTTCAGCATCTCATCAAACTCATCAATGATCAGCTTCTGAACTTCTCTTAATGAAATAGCATTGTCAATGGCAAGGTCCATTACCCTACCCGGAGTTCCTACCAGAATATCACATCCGTTGTTGAATAACAGTTTCTGTGTATTGATATTTTTCCCTCCGTATATTCCGATTACCCTTGCGGTAATATTTTCTGTAAGTTTCTCAACAATTTCAGCTACCTGCACCACCAATTCTCTTGTAGGTACAAGGATCAAAACCGTAGGATTCCCGGTTTTGTTGTATTTCCATGTTTTAAGAACCGGCAGAAGATAAGCTAATGTTTTCCCGGTTCCGGTTTGTGCGATCCCCATTACATCTCTCCCGGAAAGTATAGGCCCAATGCTCTTTTCCTGAATAGGTGTAGGCTCGAATAATTCCAGATCCGCTAAAACATCAAGAATTTTAACCGGCAGGTCAAAATCCGCAAAAGTGAGTTTTTCCATGGTGCAAAGATAGGTATTTAAATTTAGAGGATAACCTTGTGTGAATGGTGAATTTTAAGATGTAAGAACCAAGAGCCAAGATGCAAGACATCAGATTTCAGACATCAGACGCTGAATTCATTAACTTAATTACTACGAACTAACAACCAGCAACTGACAACTTCACTCACTCCAAAACTCAGTTCACCTTCACGCTTTTACTCTTAATCCTGATATCATCATTTTCCCATTCGCTTGAGGTAATGATCACATATCCTTTCTTTTTAGGATCTTTTTTAATCGGAAATTTTTCTTCTTCCCATTGTGAACAGTGAGTGGAAATAAATGGTACCAAAGGTTTCCAACCGGTTTTACTTAGTGTATAAACATGAAAGACATGCCAGCAGCTTGTACACCAGCCTGGATAGAAACCCACTTCATCTTTTCCATCTTCATTAAGGTCTCCCAGATTGTATACTCCCCCATTGTTGGCGGGTGAAATCGTAAACGGTTTTATTTTTTTATCGCTGAAATAAATGGTGGTTTCACATGTACCATCACATTCATCCGTACAGTCACTGACTTTGGTGTAGGCATATTCTTTTGTTCCATTGCCATCATAGTCTCCAGGAATTCCTTTTTCAGCGGATTCCTGAGCTAATAACAGTGAGCTGCAGAAGGTAATGGCGGTTAAGATTAGTTTTTTCATAGTTTTTTTGTTGCGGGGTGCGGGTTCAGAGTCTTAAAGTTGTTGGTTACCAGTTGCTAGTTGGGAGCCCGAAATCATAAAGTCCTTCAAACTGATTTCTAATATCTAACTTCTCATCTACTTCCTCGTCACTCTCAGTAAAAGTATTAATACCAATATAATAGAGAATACAAATCCTAAAACCGCGACCAGAGACAGTTCACCAATTCTCGGGCCGGATTCTGACACAAAAACGATAGCTGTAGCAATTATATTTGCCCCCAGGACCATGGCCAAAATTAAATTGATAATGCTTGATTTGATCAGCTGGTTGGTCTTTTCAATATTTTTAATTTCACTGGACACTGTAAATTTATTGTCATCCAGCTTTTGGAGAACGGATCTGAGTTCTTTAGGAATTTCATCTACGTTATCGGTGAAATTCAGCATCCGGTCCATTCCCGTTTTTAAAAGATTTTTAGGTTTGATCTTATTGGTTAATATTTTTCTGGTGTACGGGTGAAGGCTTTTGACAATATCAAGATCCGGATTGATCGTTCTTCCCACTCCTTCTATTAAACTGATTCCTTTAAACAAAAGATAAAAATAATCCGGCATATAGAGCCTGTTATCTTTCAGAATATCTTTCATTTTATTGATGATCACCTGAACGTTGATATCCTGTAGCGAGGAGCTGTGGACAAAGTTCAGAATATCTTCTACATCATTCTCAAATCGTCTTTCGTCAGGAATTTCATAGCTGACTGCCATTTTTTTAAGATGACGTACAATTTTATGTGGATTTTTAGCGACAAAGCTTACAATAAGGTTTTCAAGGATTTCCTTATCATTCGGTTGAATTTTTCCTACTGCACCAAAATCGATGAAGACAATTTTTCCGTTCTTTTTGACTAAGATATTTCCGGCATGCGGATCGGCGTGAAAAAATCCATAATCAAGGATCTGTGAGACAAATAGCCTCAATCCTACTTCGGAAACCTTTACAGGATCAATATTATTTGCTAAGAGTTCTGCTTTATCGGTAACCTTAATTCCGTCAATAAATTCCATACAGAGGATATTGTTATTGGAATAGTCCTCATAGATTTTCGGAACGTACGTTTCTTTATTATTTTTAAAATTTCGGGCAAAGTGCAGGATATTTTCCTTTTCGTTGATCAGGGAAACTTCTTCGAGTAATGATTTTTCAAAAGTGGAAATCGCCTGTTTCAGATTCAGTTTTTCCCCTATTTCAGAATAGGCAGACACCAGTTTTTCCAGGTCTTTGATGAGAAGTAAGTCATCTTCAATAACCGTTTGTACATCAGCTTTTTTAAGTTTAAGAATGACAGGGCTACCATCCATCAAAACAGCTTTATATACCTGCGCAATGGATGCAGTGGCCAAAGGTTCTTTCTGGATCTCCTGAAAATGGTCTTTGACGGATATATTGAATTCATTTTCCAGAATTTCTTCCACATCCATATCTACCGTATCCACTTTGTCCTGAAGCTTCTGCAGCTCCTGGATCAGTTCTGGCGGAAGAAGATCTTCCCGGTTACTGAATGTCTGCCCCAATTTTACAAATGTAGGTCCTAATTCTTCCAGTACCAGCCTGATTCTTTCGTATACTGTTCCTTTAGAAATCACCTCATCCGGATCAGCAGAGATCTGTTCCTGTTTATTTCCTGTATTCATTCTCGCCAGCATATCTTTAAATCCGTATTTGCTCAGTACGGAAATAAGTCTGGCTGATCTTTTCAGTTTTCTTTGCTGCTTGTCAAACATATGTTTCTCGATAGTTGGTGCAAATTACTCCAAAAATTGTTCCTATTGCTATTTTAATTTTTATTTGAACGGTAAATCTTAGGGTGAAGCAGATATAGAATTGTCTTTTGATCTGGGTTTAAATGATGGGCTTTTAAAACTATTTTTAATCTGCTTTATCTGTGTAATCTGCGAGAGAATGGTATTAATGTAGTATAGAAGTGAGTAGCTTGAGAATCTGATAGGACTGCATCCTATCTTGGGCTAAATCGCCACTTTGTGGCTGGTTTTTAGTTGATGAATTTCTTAAATTTTATGATAAAAAATATGGCTTAAAAAATCTTTAGATTTTCTCTTCACTTATCTTAATGGTTAAAAAATGAGCCCTGTTGCTTTTTTTATAGCCCAAAAAGCCACAAAAAAAAGCCGCCTGAAATGGCAGCTTTATTTTAAACAATATCTTAATAAGTTATTATCCTACTACTTTAACATTGTCTGCTTCAGGTCCTTTTTTACCTTCTTTAATATCAAATTCTACTGCCTGTCCTTCTTTCAAAGTTCTAAGGCCTGAAGACTGAATGGCTGAATGATGGCAAAAAATATCGTTTCCGCCTCCGTCTGGTGTAATAAAACCAAAACCTTTTGTTTCGTTAAACCATTTTACTGTTCCTGTCATTATATTATATTTAAATTGATCAGTGAAGATAGTAATTTCATGAATATCCTGAAAAAAAAATAGCATTCTTCTTTGATTTTTTTTCGTAAAGCCCAGAAAATAAAATAAATAAAAATGAAAAAAATTCACTCACACAATTATGTAAAAGGATTTTTTTATCTTTATCCTTAACAAATTACCAACTAACCCATACAATTTTACAAAATGAAAAATTTACGTAACAGCAAACTTTCAAGAGAACAATTAAAAGGAATTTCAGGTAGCGGTATCGTTATTGGTAACTGCTCCAACAAGTGCTGCCCGGATGACGGAAGACCAAGATGTCCAAGACTGATCTGCCCGGCTGTGATATGTCCTCAGCTGGCATAAAAATTTGACGGAATATTCAACAAAGAGCAGAAAAACATCTGCTCTTTTTTATTTTTGCAGGATAAAAATCATTAGATTGTTTATATTGAACCTGAAATGAGAAAAAACACAAATCATAGATAATGAATAATACATTTGAAACTTTCAAACCTACAAGTTCATTGATCAAACCCTATGTTGATTATTATTATCTGGATATAAAGCCGGATAATGAGACCAGTGAATTCCAGTGTTTTCCTCATTTCAACAATACGATTTCTCTTTACAAATCCCATATCCAGAAAGAAAAAGGACACGTCGTCTTCGATGAAGCTGCCACGGCATTGCAAATCTTTACTCCCATCAGAGAAAAAATACTCCATATCATACAATCCGGGAAAGTCCATAGAATCGTTATTGTATTTCATCCTCTGGGAATACAACAGTTTTACAGCCCATTGAATTTTACGGATTATATTACAGATTTTGAGTTTCTCAGTCCACAGGAACTGAATGCCCTTTTTTCAATGGAGGATCCCGAAATGTTCATCAATTTGCTGGATAGCTGTTTAGAGAAGCGATTTAAAAGTTTTGAAAATGCTATTCTTGAGCAATCTATTCGATATATTTTCAGCCAGTGTGATGATTTTACCGTTTCAGAGCTTTCCGATATCTTAGGCATAAGCAGGCAGCATCTGAACAGGAATTTTCAGGCCCATTTAGGGGTTTCGGTAAAAAAATTCCATGAAATTGTGCTTTTCAGAAAAACCGTCAACGAAAAACTCTTTGAAAATCCGGACAGAAATTTCACGGAACTGGCGCATGAATTTAATTACAACGACCAGTCTCATTTTAACAAAGCCTATAAAAATTTTACCGAGAATTCACCCAAAAGCTTTTTCGATAAGGGTACAATCCTTGGAAATCAGGATACCTTCTGGTGTTTGCAGCCATAATACGAAATGTTCCATTTTTACAATTTTTTACCGTCTTTGATGAATAGCTTTGTCTCATCGAATTTTAGATGGTATGAGATATTATATAACATTGAGTTTACTTCTGGTATGTCTTCTTGTCAACGGGCAGGAAAATTATTCAACTTTGACGCAAAAGGCATTGGAAACAATGTGGAAGGCCAAAGATGATACGGGTTATCAAAAAGCATTGGATCTGTACGAAAGTGCTTTCAAAATCTATCCAGACAGTATTGACGGAACTGGACTTTATAAAGCTTCGGTTCTGGCTTCAGAATTAAAAAATGCAGATAAAGCTTTTAAATATCTTACCCCTCTTGCAAAAATGAAAGCTGATGAAGACGGCTATCCCGGCTGGGATTATATAATCGGCGAATCTTCCAAAAGTGAATATAAAAATTTACTTGATGATTCCAGATGGAATACCCTTGTACAAAGTGCATTACAGGATAAAAAACTGTTTTATAAAGATCTAAAGGAAATTCAGGACGAATTTTTCAGGACAAAGGCCCAATCTTTTGACGAAAAGGAAAATGCAGCTAAACTCTATTCCCAAATAAAAAATTCTTCTCCTTATTTAGCGAAGAAGCAACAGAATTATTCCGTTTTATTTAAAGTAAATGATTCCACGAACACTTCTTATCTTGTTCACCTTCCTAAAAATTATGATCCTGGCAATAAATATCCAGTTCTCTTTTTTCTTCATGGTGCCGTACGCAACAACGTCCTTACCGATTATCAGATGCCGGCAGAAAATCTTGGCGGATGGAACAGGTTTTATACAAAATACGCAGATCTGAATCATGTCATTCTGGTTTTTCCAAAAGGTGGAAAAAAATACAACTGGATGACTCCCGATGATGGATTTTTCATGGTTCCGGAAATGCTGAAACAGATCAAAAAGGCCATCAATGTGGATGACAATAAAGTCTTTATTTCCGGACATTCCAACGGAGCCACCGGTTCGTTTTCGTATCTTATGAAACAGCCCGGCTCATTTGCAGGGTTCTATGGATTCAATACATTTCCTAAAGTTTTTACAGGCGGAACGTTTATTGAAAATATAAAGAACCGTTCCTTCATTAACTTTTCTACCGACCAGGATTATTATTATCCTCCGAATGCCAATGATGATTTCACCCAACTGATGAAAGACATCAAAGCTGATTATAAGGAACAGCGTTATAATGGTTTTCCGCATTGGTTTCCTCAATTTGACGAATCGGAGCCGGCAGTTAAGACTGTTTTCAATGATTTAAAAAGCCGCAGAAGGAATCCGTTTCCAAAAGAAATAACCTGGGAATACGATGATAACAACTATGGAAATATCGATTGGATTTCTGATATGAAGCTTGATACGCTCCAACCCAAAGCCCAGTGGCATAAAGCATTGAATTTCAAAATCACAAAATGGCTGCAATACGATAAGAATGACAGTCTGATCACGGAAAATGTCAATAAAAATGCCTTTGATTTCCCAAGAAAGTCAGGGAAGATAAAAGCTATTTATGCCGATCAGGTTTTTAAGATCGAAACATCGTGTATTCAATCTTTTTCACTCAAACTTTCTCCGGAAATGATTAATCCTGATAAAAAATTGAAGGTCTTTATTAATGGAAAACTGTATTTCAATGGAAAAATAAAATATGACCGGAAGCTGATGCTCAGGAATTTTGAGAACAACAGAGACCGGGAACAGATCTGGATTTCTTCTCTGCATTTTAAGGTGTAAAGCTATGAAACTAAAATATCCTGCCGCATGACAGGATATTCTTTTATTTTAATCTACTATGTGAGTTCGGGAATCACTTGCGAAACTTGGGGAAGAGATGAGATTTTTTCACGCAAAGTTTGATAAAATATGCTTTTGAGCTGGAGGAGGCTAAGAGTTCGACTTCGTCGCTGATGAAGCTGCCGGACTTCCATCCGCTCTTTTTCTGTCTTCTATCTCAAATTTCTTATCCGATGTCTAATTGTCTTTGTTCTTTGCTCTTTGTTCTTTATTCTTATCCCAAACTCAGGTTTACTTAAGATAGGTTTCATAGAGATCTTTTCTACGGTCATTCATCACCTGAACGGAGCCGTTATGATGAAGATCTTTCAGCAGATTAAGGTCTACGTCTACAATAAGGGTCATTTCCGTATTCGGAGTAGCCTCTCCTTTCACCGCATTGGATGGAAAGGCAAAATCTGAAGGCGTAAACACGGCAGCCTGACCAAACTGGATGTCCATATTATTCACACCCGGAAGGTTTCCTACACAGCCGGCAATTGCGACATAACATTCATTTTCAATGGCTCTCGCAGCGGCACAATGGCGTACTCTGATGTAGGCATTCTGCGTGTCTGTAAGGTAGGGCACAAAGAGGATTTTCATTCCCTGATCGGCCAAAATCCTCGGCAGTTCCGGAAATTCTACGTCGTAACAGATCACAAGACCAATTTTTCCGCAATCGGTATCGAAAACTCTGATCTCATTTCCACCTTTCATTCCGTAGTATTTTCTTTCATTCGGCGTGATGTGGATCTTCCGGTATTCATCAATACGGCCGTCACGGTGAAGCAGATAACTTACATTATACAAATCATTGTTATCAGGATCGAAAACAGGCATACTTCCTGAAATAATATTGACATTGTAACTGATGGCCAGTTCTGAAATTTTATTCTTGATATCCTCGCTTAATTTCGCCAATTCGATCATACTGTCTCTTTCTGAAAGTTTGTTGAAAGGAGCCAGCAACGGCGTATTGAATAGTTCCGGGAAAAGGACAAAGTCCGATTTATAGTCGCCCATCACATTGACAAAGAATTCAACCTGCTCATAAAAAGCATCGATGTTTTTAAAATGCCTCATCTGCCACTGCACCAGTCCCAAACGGATGATGCTGTCCTGCATGGTATTGGGTTTTTTGCTGTAATAAATGTTGTTCCACTGCAGCAAAACAGCATTTTCCAATGATGACTCATCTTCCGGAAGGTATTTTTTCAGGATTTTAATAGGAAGGAAGTTATTGGAAAGCTGGAAAGACAATACAGGATCGTAGATTTCTTTGTCTCTTACTCTTCTGATGTATTCTCTCGGGGAAAGTTCGTCGCTATACTTATGGTAGTTCGGGATTCTTCCCCCTAGAATGATCGATTTCAGATTAAGCAGTTCGCACAATTCTTTTCTGGCATCATACAGTCTTCTTCCCAGACGCAGTTCACGAAACTCAGGATCTACAAAAACCTCGATTCCATAAAGAACATTTCCGGTGGAAAGATGCGTATTGAAGGTATAATTTCCGGTAATATCCACATAGGTATGGTCGTCCCCGAATTCGTCATAATTCACAATAATGGAGAGTGCCACAGCTGCCAGTTTTCCATCTACAGTGATGCAGATCTGGCCTTTAGGAAATATTCTGGTGAGTTTTTCTATGCTTTTTTTAGACCAAATAGATTCGGACATCTGCGGGTAAGCGCGTTTCATTGTTATTACCAGTTCATCATAATCCTGAAGACTCAGGGCTCTTGTTTCTATTTGCATTTGACGTAATTTTACTTAAATTTAGTGAAAAATTTTAACTTAAATCCTTAAAGGAAAGTAGTTCACAATCATTTAAATTAATTTAACAGTGGATATTACTCAAAACATATAGGAAGCAATCAACTCAAATACAAATTGGAAGCACTCTGATTTCGAATCAGCAGTAGATGTTTTGTCTTTGAATTATCATGTTGATATTGAAATAAATGCAGAAAAATTCGGCGTTTTAAGTTCAAAAGAAAAGATTATAGGATATGTTCATTTAAATTACCCGATCATCTTTTTAGAAAACACATATTCTCAACAAATAAAATCCATCTTAAGTAGCTATGATATACAGTATATTATGGTCAATACGCTGGATGACCAGTCCTTATCAGTAGATCCGGAAATTTATAATACTTATTTTGATTACATGAGGGATTTAGACAATTTTTCTGCCGATGATTTTTATTTTTATAATCTAATTTAATAAAAAGGAAATTATAGAAATATTAGTAGGTCCTGTTTCTAATTCACCACCCCAAACTTCTTATTTTTAAAATCAAGGACTATAACATTATTGACAAAAAATGCATTTCCGGTGAGACCGTCTACATTCTCGGTGGTATTGAATTCCTGAAGTCTTTTGTTCTCATTATACCAGGCATAATCATTTTCCAGTTTTCTTTTTCCCAGATATACTTTTTCTTTGATCGGTCTTCCATAAAATTTCACTTTCTCACCCCAAGAATTGGCAATAATCGTATCCGTTTTGGCGGTTTGATCTACCAGTGAAGTCCAGAGCTCTTTATTGGTATTGATCGGAAATAAACTAGCTCCGGTATCAAACAGAAACCAATGGGTTTTGCCTGCAATAGTGAGTGGAATATGGAGTCTGCCATTATTAGATTTGGCATCTACAAACGTGGTCACTTTTTTCCAATGGCTGTCCAAAGAATCAAGCACACACATTCTTTTGTTAGGATAATCGATGATCAGAATTTTATTATTAAACACATCAGCGCCTAAAGTTCCGATATGTTTTGGCTTCTTCGTAAATAAGGAATCTTTAGTGATTTTATCCCCGTAACCTGCTTTATAAACCAGATTATCTTTTGACAGTTTTCCTAAATGATAGATCAGTCCTTTTGTCTTGTACACGTTTTTTCCTCCGTTATCCATAGATTTCGAGCTTTCTATGAGGAAGTTCTTGATTTCACTTTCTTTGTAATAGCTGTCTATAGTATTTCCGTACACCAGAGTTGCATCGCTTCCAAGGTCGAATTGTAAGGTAAAATCCGCATTTAAATCATTCACTTTCACCGGAACGAGCATGGCTACTTTATCAAAATTCTTTCCTGAAATCTTCGCAGCATACCATGAAAAAGGAAACCATGGATAGGTTTCGGCAGAAGAAATATTTTTATTAGCAACTATACAGCCAGTCAAAGCCCAGCTAAGGCCGATCATTATAAGCAGACATTTTATTTTCATTTTCCGGAATATGAGTTTGAGTCTTAAATGTATAATAATTCTGAGGATAAATAATTTTTAATTTATTTTTTTTTATACTGAAAACAAAGGCTTTAATACATACTCAAACACACTTCGACTTCGCTCAGTGTGACATCGCTAATAATAGACACAACAAATAGGAATATCGTTTAATACTAATAAAAAATCCTGCTTATAAAGATATAAACAGGATTTTTTTATTTTAAAGAAGTACAGTGAGATTATTCCCACTCAATCGTTGCAGGCGGCTTGCTTGAAATATCGTAAGCTACTCTGTTGATTCCTCTTACTTCGTTGATGATTCTGCTGGATACCGTATCCAAAAACTCGTATGGAAGTCTGCTCCATGTTGCCGTCATAAAGTCGATGGTGTTGGCAGAACGAACGACAGCGGTGTATTCGTACGTTCTCTCATCTCCCATTACTCCTACTGATTTTACAGGAAGAAGTACTACGAAAGCCTGAGATACTTTTTCATAAAGGTCGTTTTTGTATAATTCTTCAATGAAAATATCATCAGCTTCCTGAAGGATTTTCACTTTTTCAGCGTCTACAGCACCCAATACTCTGATCCCTAATCCAGGACCCGGGAAAGGATGTCTGTGTACCAAGTGATGTGGAATACCTAACTCCTCACCTACTTTTCTTACTTCATCCTTGAAAAGCTCTCTTAGCGGCTCTAACAATTCGAATTCCATATCTTCAGGAAGTCCTCCTACATTGTGGTGAGACTTGATCACTGCAGAGGGTCCGTTTACAGACTGGCTTTCGATAACGTCAGGATAAATGGTTCCCTGAGCTAAGAATTTAGCGCCTTCAATTTTATGGGATTCTTCATCAAAAACGTGAATAAATTCGTTTCCGATGATTTTTCTTTTCTGTTCCGGATCATCTACTCCGGCCAGTTTTGAAAGAAATCTTTCTTTAGCATCAACCATTTTAATG
Source organism: Chryseobacterium sp. JM1 (assembly GCF_000737715.1). Taxonomy (GTDB): domain Bacteria; phylum Bacteroidota; class Bacteroidia; order Flavobacteriales; family Weeksellaceae; genus Chryseobacterium. Next base: position 48,739 of record NZ_JPRN01000005.1, read on the forward strand.
TTCATATGGAAATGTTCTCCATAATTGTCCATTACTTTCTGGCCTTCTTCTTTTCTCAATAAACCTGTATCAACGAAGATACATGTCAGCTGATCACCGATTGCTTTGTGAATTAAAACCGCCGCTACAGAAGAGTCAACTCCTCCTGAAAGACCCAGAATCACTCTGCTGTCTCCTACTTTTTCACGGATTTCTTCAACTGTTTTTTCGATATAATTCGTCAGTTTCCAGTTTTTCTCAGCATCACAGATGGCAAAAACAAAGTTTTCAAGCATCTTTCCGCCTTCTTCTGTGTGAGAAACTTCCGGGTGGAACTGTACGCAATAGATTTTTCTGTCTTCATTGGAAATAGAAGCAATAACTCCTGATTTTGCGTTTAATTCAAAACCTGCAGGCAGTTCTCCTACTTCGTCAAAGTGACTCATCCATACAATAGAATTCTGAGTAACGCCTTTCAACAAAGCATTTTCTTTGATGATATCCAGGTGTGCTTTTCCGTACTCTCCTTTTTCCCCTTTGTTTACTTTTCCGCCTAAAAGATGAGCGGTAAGCTGCATTCCGTAACAAATTCCCAACACAGGAATCCCTTGCTCATACAGCTCTTTTTCTACCAGGTGAGCATTTTCTGCATTCACAGAACTTGGTCCACCGGAAAGGATGATTCCTTTTGGCTGTTTTGCTAAAATATCCTGTAAAGGTGTATTGAAAGGAAGGATTTCAGAATATACCCCCATCTCACGGATCCTTCTTCCGATAAGCTGGTTGTACTGTGATCCGAAATCTAATATGATAATACCGTTGTTCATTGTATAAATGATAATTGATGATTGATTAATGATATCAGATACAAGGTGTCAAACATCAGACATGTGTGTCTGGATTCTAAGATCTCGTGTCTGGTACCTAATATTGACTGTTTTACAAAAAAAGACTTGGAAACGTTCCAAATCTTTTTTCGTGATTTATTTTAAAACTTTCCGATGTCTTCTCTGTAGAATCCGTAATCGAAATGAATGTGGGCTGCATCTTCGTACACCTTTTTGCGGGCATCTTCGTAAGTAGCTCCGGTAGCCACCACGTTCAGAACTCGTCCGCCGTTGGAAACCACTTTGTCGCCTTTTCTTACGGCACCTGCATAAAGAAGTTTAGAATGTTTCAGTTTGTCTTCTCCTACAATTTCGTATCCTGTTTCGATGTTTCTTGGGTAACCTCCGGAACACATTACAAGACATACCGCTTTTTCGTCTTTAAACTTAAGCTCGATATCTTTTCCATCCATACAATCCTGGATCACATCAAGAAGATTGTTTTCCATCAGTGCCATTAACACCTGAGTTTCCGGATCTCCGAATCTCATGTTGTACTCAAGAAGGTAAGTTCCGTTTTTAGTCACCATTAATCCGAAGAAAATGATTCCTTTAAAGCTGAATCCTTCTCCTTTAAGACCGTTAATGGTAGTTTCTAAGATATTTTTTTCAAAATCAGCGTAGTGCTCCTGTGTAAAATCAGGGCTTGGCGCTACAGATCCCATACCACCGGTATTTGGTCCTGTGTCACCGTTTCCGGCTTTTTTATAATCTTTTGCAGCGATACATGGGAAAATCTTTTCACCGTTTGAGAATGCAATGATTGAAGCTTCAAAACCTTCTAAATATTCTTCAATAACCAGACGGATTCCGGCATCTCCATAAATTCTTCTGATCATGAAGTCGTGGATCGTAGCTTCAGCTTCTTCAAGGTTGTCACAGATAACAACTCCTTTTCCACCTGCCAATCCACTAGCCTTAACCACTAAAGGATACTGCTGTGTCTGAACATATTCTTTAGCATCATTGTATGAATCAAATACGACAGCCTTCGCTGTTTTGATATCATAGGTCTGCATAAATTTCTTAGAGAAAGCTTTACTTCCTTCCAGACTTGCTACTTTTTGGTTCGGACCGAAAACTTTAAGATCATGCTTTTTGAATTCATCCTTCAACCCCGCTACAAGAGGAGCCTCAGGACCTACGATGGTAAGATCTACCTTCTCTTTAATCGCGAAATCTCTCAGTTCTTTAATCTCTGATAAATGAACATTTTTTCCTATTACATCGGTGGTAGCATTACCGTTAGCAAAAAACATTTTAGAAATTCTTGGGTCATTCTGAAGCTTTGCTGCTAAAGCAGATTCTCTACCGCCTTCACCTATGATTAATATTCTCATACTTTATTTATTATCTAGTCTAATTTACAAATATATAATTTTGAATGCTATAAAAACAATCTCAAATTATTTTTTAATTCTATTTTAATTAGTGTAAAAAGTGTCTAACTCCGGTAAACATCATTGGGATACCGTGCTCATTGGCAGCTTCAATACTGTCCTGATCTTTTACACTTCCGCCTGGCTGGATGATGGCTTTGATACCTTCCTTCGCGCAGAAATCTACTACGTCACGGAAAGGGAAAAATGCGTCAGAAGCCAAAACAAGATCTCCTGAGAATTTCTCTTTTGCTCTTTCGATGGCCTGTTCCGTAGCCCAGATTCTGTTGACCTGTCCGCCACCGATTCCGAAGGCCTGAATACCATTGGAAACAACAATAGCGTTTGATTTTACATACTTCACTACTCTCTGAGAGAAAAGAAGGGCTTTTTTCTGCTCTTCTGAAGGCTGTACATCAGTTACTACTTTGATATCGTCTGAGAAATGAGAATCGTTATCCTGAATCAGGATTCCTCCGTCAATTTTCACCCATGTTTGCTTGTCAGAAACCGGGTTAACGATTTTTATAATTCTAAGGTTTTTCTTTTTTCTTAAAACTTCAAGAGCTGCTTCATCAAAATCCGGAGCCATTACGATCTCAAGGAACGTTTTGTTCAGTTCTTCAGCCGTTGCTGCATCGATCTTGTAGTTCATTGCAACAATTCCGCCAAAAATAGAAATCGGGTCACATTCGAAAGTTTTCTGATAGGTTTCCAGTGCAGAAGTTCCGATGGCTACTCCGCAAGGTGTAGAGTGCTTCACTGCGCAACATGCCATTTCTTCTTTGAACTCAGTCACTACTTTCCAGCAAAGGTCCATATCACGAAGGTTGTTGAAAGAAAGTTCTTTACCACCTAGTTGTTCGAAATCTTTCATCGCACCGTTCTCAAACGTAGAAACGTAGTAAGCTGCGGTTTGGTGAGGGTTTTCACCATATCTTAAATCAGATGCTTTCTTGTAAGAAGCATTAAGATAAGTAGGATATTCTTCATCTAAAAGCATTCTTGAAATAGCCCCGTCGTAAGCTGAAGTAAGGTTGAATACTTTTCCTGCCAACTTTTTACGGGTTTCGATGTATGTATCACCGTTCTGTTCCATTTCCAGTTTTACCGTTGCATAATCTTCCACATCGGTAATTACAGTAACAGAATCGAAATTCTTAGCCGCAGAACGAAGCATTGAAGGACCTCCGATATCGATAAATTCTACTTTCTCATGTAAAGAAATGTCTTTGTTTACATTTTCAAAGAAAGGGTAAAGGTTTACGATCACCATGTCGATCAGGTCAATTCCATGTTCCTGAACGGTTTTCATGTGCTCTTCATTGGAACGAACGGCTAAAAGACCTCCGTGAACTTTCGGGTGAAGGGTTTTCACTCTTCCATCCAGCATTTCAGGGAAATTGGTTACCTCATCGATCTGAATCGGATTTAAACCAGCGTCTTTTAAATGTTTGAACGTTCCTCCCGTAGAAATCAACTCATAATTCTGCGCTTCCAAGAACTGGGCGAATTCGATCAATCCGCTTTTGTCAGAAACACTGATTAAAACTCTCTTTTTACTCATTTTTACTTTTTGATTTTTTCCCATAGGATTGCATCCTATGTTTGATTTTTTTTCACATAGGATAAAAATCCTATGCTTGGTTAAATCGTCCCTTCGGGACTTTTGCTTTCAATTTTTACTTTTTACAGTTATTTCAAACTGTAGCCCGGTCTTTCACCCCCGGACTTATTTTTATTTACTTAGATTTCTTTTTTAATGTAACAATGGATCAATGTAACAGTCTAGCAATGTAACAATGAATTTAATTGGTAAACTGGTACATTGTTAAATTGGTACATTGTTAAATTGGTACATTATCTATTGATTTCCTAAAACCTTATTGATCGCCTTTGGAAATATTTCATATTCAATATGATGTACTTTTTCTGCAACAGTTTCAGGAGTATCTTCAGGTGTCACTTCAAATGATTTCTGAAGAATAGCTTCCCCTTCATCAATTCCCGGAGTTACAAAATGTACGGTAGCTCCGCTTTCCTTTTCTTTTGCTTCAATAACGGCATTGTGAACGTGCATTCCCCACATTCCTTTTCCTCCGAATTTCGGAAGCAGTGCCGGATGGATATTGATGATCTTCCCGGTCCAGTTTTCACAGAATTCAGGTTTCAGAATGGATAGGAATCCCGCCAATACAATAAGATCTGTATCTTTTGGAATTACATTCGCCAATTCACTGCTGAAATTCTTTCCTCTTGGAATCAGAATATGGTCTATGTTATGATTTTTTGCTCTTTCAAGTCCGTAACATTCTCTGTCTGCCACTACCAGAGATACTTTTGCATTCTGGATTTCTCCGCTGTCAATAGTATCTATGATTCTCTGCAGATTGGTGCCGGAACCTGAAACGAGTATAACTAAATTTTTCATGTTGATAATCTAACAATGTACCAGTCTAGCAATGTAACAATGAATTCAATTGGTACACTGGTACATTGTTATATTGTTATATTGTTAAATTGATTTTCTCGCTTCCCTCCGTGATCTCTCCGATTTCGTACGCATCGTCTAAAAGATGTAATACTTTTTCAGCGTGGTCAGCATCAGCAACGATGATCATTCCTACTCCCATATTGAATGTTCCGTACATTTCTTCACGGGATACTCCACCTCTTTTCTCCAGTTCAAGCATTATGCTAGGAATTTTGATTTTGGCCGCATCGATAGAAGCACAAAGTCCTTCAGGGATAATTCTTGGTACATTTTCATAAAGACCACCTCCTGTAATGTGAGCGATACCGGAAACTTTCACTTCTTCCAATACTCTGTGAATATCTTTATAATATAGTCTGGTTGGTACTAATAACGTTTCGTATAATGGTTTTCCTTCAAATTCTTCTTCGAAGTTCGGGAATACTTTTCTTACCAGTGAAAATCCATTGGAGTGGAATCCTGAGCTAGGAAGGGCAATGATTTTATTTCCAGCCTTGATGGTAGAACCGTCAATGATCTGATCTTTTTCAACGATTCCTACACAGAATCCGGCAACATCATAATCTCCCGGCTGATACATTCCCGGCATTTCAGCAGTTTCACCACCAATCAATGCGCAGTTGTTATCCTTACATGCTTTCACCATTCCAAGAACGATCTCAGCAGCAATTTCGGAATCCAGCTTTCCACAAGCCAGATAATCCAGGAAGAATAATGGTTTTGCACCGTGGCAAAGGATATCGTTGGCACACATTGCGAAACAGTCGACACCGATAGAATCGTATTGTTTGGTATCCAAAGCTACTTTAAGCTTCGTTCCTACACCGTCTGTTCCAGAAACCAGCACAGGATTTTTATATCCTCCGATCTCATAGAAAGCTCCAAAACTTCCCAAATGGTTTAATACATTTGAGTTGTGGGTCTCGCCTACTGCCTTTTTGATCTTGTCAACGGTTTTGTACCCTTCTTCTTTGTCTACGCCTGCTGATTTGTAAGTGTTGCTCATGTTTAATAATTTTATTAATGTACTAAAGTGTACCAATTTATCAATATAACAGTCTACCAATTAGGTTACGTAAGGATCATTGGTACATTGATAAATTGGTACATTGTTACATTAGTATTTATTTTTATTTTTACTAGATTTTAGAAAATAAAAAAGCCGACAATCTTGGTAGATTATCGGCCGTTATTTTATCTCAGAATTTCAGAGCCCACAGTTTTCCCTTTCTCTGAGAAACATTCTTTAAAAGTGGTCTGAAATTTCATCTTATTTCTTTTTGCAAAAATAGTAATTTTAAATTAATATTCAAATTCTATTTTTCAAGGATGGTTTCAATGGCTGCAATCTTCTTGATTTTTTCTTTTAATTCGCTGTCTTTCTCGCTGTTAGAAATCTTCTGTTCAGCTTTATCAAAGTTATCATTAAAGAAAGGAAGTGAGAAAGTTTCTACAATATTTCCTCCGTGGAAAGGGAAACGCTTCGATGCAGCCTCTAAAACACCAGCTCCACCTCTTCCTCCTGGAGATGTAGACATCAAGAACATGGGAACTTCATTCCATACCGTTCTGTCTTTGATTCTTGATACCCAGTCGAATACATTTTTGAAGGCTGTAGAGTATGTTCCGTTGTGCTCAGGTAATGAAACCAAAAGAAGATTGGCTCCGTCGATTTTTGCCGCAAAATCTTTTGCTTCCTGTGGCACACCGCCTGCCAATTCTCTTTCGTGCTTATAAATCGGCATTTCAAAAGGATTCAGGTCTACTACTTCTACGTCTGCATTCTCAAATAAGGACGATGCATAGGCTACTAACTGTCTGTTCATTGAAGCATCCGAATTGCTTCCTGCTATTGCTAAAACTTTCATTATTGTTTATCTGTTTAATGTTTTTGATTATTAATTACTATTTCAAATAAGCCGGCAAGTCCATTGGTACTTCCATCAATAAGACCTCAGCATCTTCTACGGCTTCGATGTTAAAGCTCTGGGTATCCCAGATTCCCAATCCGTCTCTTTCGTTCAAAACTCTGTCTCCTACTTTGGCGCTACCTTTTAAAACAAAGGCATACACTCCGTTTCCTTTTTTGTTGAGCATATAATTTTTGCCGTTTCCTTCTTTAAAATTAGCTAAATTAAACCATGCATCCTGATGAATCCAAACACCATCATCATTTTTATTGGGTGACAAAATCTGCTGGAATCCATTGATCTTTTCTCCTTCTTTAATGCTTTTCTGATCATATCTAGGTTCAACGTTCAATTCTTTTGGAAAAACCCAGATCTGAAGAAATTTTACGGCTTCATCTTTATTTTTATTGTATTCACTGTGCATTACCCCGGTTCCCGCGCTCATTACCTGGATTTCTCCTTTTTTGATAACGGCAGTCGTTCCCATTGAATCTTTATGTTCCAAATCACCTTCCAAAGGAATTGAAATAATTTCCATGTCCTTGTGTGGGTGTGTCCCGAATCCCATTCCCTGTGAAACGGTATCATCGTTCAATACTCTCAGCACTCCAAAGTTCGTTCTGTCCTTATTTTGATAGTTGGCAAAACTGAATGTGTGGTAGCTGTTCAGCCATCCGTGATCTGCGTGGCCTCTTGAATCTGCTTTATGATATACTGTTTTCATACTGTGATTATTTTATGGTACAAATGTAGGATATAGAGGTGTTTGAAAGTGTTGATGTAGGTTAAGAAAGGATTTTAGGGTTGTTATTGGTTAAACACAAAGGCGCAAGATTATTACTCTCCGGATATTTTAAAGTGCGAGGATTTAATCAAAGATAAAATTGATTGGGGATATTGATTAGTTTTAAAATCTGATTTCATGTGACCTTGATCTGGTGGGATTTTAAATTTTGGCTAAAGCCTTTATTGGTATGCTTAATTTGAAAGCGGGTTAAAGCCTACTCCTATTGAATTTTATATTCAAATTGATCCCTATTTATTTCTGGAATGCATTATTTTTTATCTCACGCGGATTTTGCTGATTAAGCAGATTTGTCAATGTTAATGAGCATTTATTCAGGTTTTTCAGTTTCTGCGGGAATTCCGAAGATGTGTTTACGGTGGTTTTCACCCCAGTCTTTTAAGGATTCTACAACGGGGTGCAAGGTCTTTGTATATTGTGTAGGACAGTATTCGATGCTTACGGGATATGTATCTTTAACGATTCTTTCAACCAAGCCGTTTTGTTCGAGTTCTTTTAATTCTTTGGCTAAAACCTTCGATGTGAGCTTCGGAATGCTTCGTTCAATTTCTGTAAAACGTTTGTTTCCTGCATTTAAGGAAATAATAATCTGCAATTTCCATTTGCCATTGATCACATCTAATGTATCGCGAACCGGTTTTAATGCCTGCATACAATCTTTATGGTTGTGCTGTTTTTCCATTTTTTCACTTTCCTTTAGGTAACTGCTATACTTTGGAAAGTAAATTTACAATAATTTTGTCATTCATAAAAACGAAAAAAATTCAAAACAAAATGGCAAATATTTTAAATATCCAAACCAGCATCAGCGGAGAAAACTCTGTAAGCAATAAGCTTTCTCAAACTGTAATTAATCAGCTGCTAGATAGAAATCCAAACAGTACGGTTGTTATCCGTGATCTGGCTTTGAACCCTATTCCTCATATGGAAATTCATCATTTCAGTGCCTCCAGAATTCCGGACGAAGAAAAGAATGATGAGCAAAAAGAAGCTTCAAAATATTCTGACGAAGCATTAAAGGAAATTCAGGAAGCTGATATTATTGTTATTGGGGTTCCCTTTTACAACTTCACTTTTCCTTCCACTTTAAAATCGTGGATCGACAGTATAGCTGTTGCCGGGAAAACATTCTCTTATGCTGATGGAACGCCAAAAGGTCTTCTGCAGAACAAGAAATTATATTTAAATATTGCCGTTGGCGGGGTTTATGAAAACGGACTTATTGAGAATATGGAGCATTATTTAAAAACGTTATTCGGTTTCATTGGGATTAAGGATGTAGAAGTTTTCAAATCTCAGGGAATGATGGTTCCTCAATTGAAAGATGAAAATTTATTGAAGACTGTGGCGGAAATTGAAACGGTTTTAGCGTAAGTAAGTTTAATTGTTAAGATATTAATTTTTTTGACTTGAAGTCAATTAAAAAGGCTGTCTCATTTTTGAGTCAGCTTTTTCTTATTATTTATTGGAAAACGCAATGGTGCAGGGTTTTCTTTTCATTCCTATGTTTTAAGACACAAGGATTTTATCTGAGATAAAATTGATTGAGGATATCAATTAGCTTTGATATGTATTATTTTTTTAGCTCTCGCGGATCTGGCAGATGGAGCAGATTTTTAAGATGTGAGTATTTACGTTAGCTCTAAAATAGAGATGAAAATATTAGCCGGATATTTTAAGTTTTGGCTAAAGCCTTAATGAATATGGTTTATTAAAAAAGCGGGCTAAAGCCCGCTCTTATTGAATTTTATCGTGATGTACTGATATAATGACATTCAAGTTTTTCGCGCTTCTAACTTCTAACTTCTAACTTCTATCCCCTAAAAATGCACCTGCTTAATTTCTCCCTCAATTTCCTTCGGCGTTTCGTCTTCAGATTTCACGAAGATCATGGTGACAACAGCACCGATCAGCATACATACACCACCGACTACAATATAATCTATCGCACGGTTTCCAAAGAAGTTGCTTACAATAGGACCACCAAATAGTCCATTGATGATTTGTGGAATAACAATAAAGAAATTGAATATTCCCATATACACGCCCATTTTCCGTTGAGGAATCACTTCAATAAGCATTGCGTAAGGCATAGCAAGGATACTTGCCCAGGCAAATCCCAATCCTATCATGGAGATCCATAAAAGATGGGTATCTTTAATAAAATACATCGAAATAAGACCTAAACCTCCGCATAGAAGTGCCAGAGCGTGGGTCTGTTTCTTTCCTATCATTTTCGCGATTGGGGTTAATAAAAATGCAAACGGTATAGCCCAAAGATTATACATTCCGAATAATTTTCCCGTTAAATCTCCCGCATTATTGAAAGCTTTGGAATGGGTATCTTCAGGGGAAAGTCCGAAATGATGAGTAGCCAGTGCACTTGTGGTGAATACCCACATGGTGAATAAGGCGAACCATGAGAAGAACTGCACGGCACCCAGTTTTTTCATTTGTGAAGGAATTCCTGCAAAATCTTTAAAAATATCTGCGAATTTTGAAGGTTCCTGCGGAGCTTCTTTTCCGTCCTCAAATGCAGCAAATTCTTCCGGAGAATACTCTTTAGTGGTAAAAACAGTATACAATATCGTTAGTAATAATATCCCGGCTCCCACATAAAAGGAGTAAATCACATTATTGGCAACAAAACCCTCCGGCGCTTCATTGGAAACTCCCATAGAGGTCAGTATTCCCGGAATATAAGATCCCACTACCGCTCCGATGCCAATCAGAATAGTCTGCACCGAAAATCCAAGTGTTCCCTGATGTTTTGGAAGCATATCACCTACCAAAGCCCTGAATGGTTCCATAGCAATATTGACGGAAGCATCCATCATCGCCAGAAATAGCACAGCCAACAACAATGCATTAGCTGCAAAAAGATGAGTGACTGTGGCTGCATTGGGAAGAAGAACCAACCCAAGTGCACATAAAATAGCTCCAATTAAAAAATACGGTTTTCTTCTGCCCAAAGGGCTCCAGGTATTGTCTCCCATGTGCCCGATGATCGGTTGCACAATAAGTCCGGTCACAGGCGCTACCAGCCAGAACCATGACAGCTCATGAACATCGGCACCCAAATTGGCCAGAATCCTGCTCGCGTTTCCATTTTGCAGCCCGAAAGCCATCTGTATTCCCAAAAAGCCCATGCTCATGTTGATGATCTGAGGCATGGAAAGATTGGGTTTTATTGTTCCTGAAGAAGTTTTCTGTGCAGAATTTATCATTATTTTTTCAGTTCTTTGATTAAGACATCTTCAATCGCTGCTTTTTCTAAAACCACCTTATCCACGACATCATTAGGAACGGTTACAGAAAGTACATACTGTTTCACTTTCCAGCTTCCGTTTATTTTTTCGACAACGCCTGAACCTCTGCAAATTTTCATCTGAGTATTCAGGATTTCGTCAAACCATGCTAGTTTTCCGTCTTTGCTGAAATAGATATTTCTTTTAAGAGAAGTGAAATTCCAGGTTTTCTTTTTATCAAAATAAGGTTTTGCCCACACCATAAAAGCTTTTTTATCCCAGACTTCCGTAGCATCGGTTCCGATGAATGTAGATTCGTCTGCGAAATAATTGAAATAGGTATCAAAATCTGATTTTGCAGCGGCAGTATTGAAACCATCCAGCATGATTCCTATGGCTGCTTTATCTTTGTCAAATTTAGAACTGTTGGACTGGGCATTCACCCCTTTAAAACCAAGTATAAAAAGCACCAGCGTGCAGATAAAAGTTATTTTTTTCATTGTATAATTAATTTATTTTTGGAGTTCAATAATCATAGAAGTTTTTGCAGGCACGGAAAGGCTCTTTTCCATAGAAAGTACCTTGTCTGAAATGATATCTTTACCTTTCTTCACCCCATTCAGTGATTCTGCAAAACGTTTTAAGTCTAACGTCTGATCTTTTTTGTTATTGTTAAGGATGACCATTACATTTTCTTTACCGTCATATCTAAAATACACAAAAACGCCGTCCTGAGGAGCGTAATTTTTAGTTTTTCCACTATGAATCACCTCTTTTCCTTTTCTCCAGTTCAGTAATTTTTGGGTAAACTGGTAAAATTCCTTTTGTTCAGGAGTTTGTGAAGAAGGATTGAATGAATTATTTGTATCAGATTTCCAGCCGCCCGGAAAATCTCTACGGATATCCGCATCGCCGCCTTTGTTTTTGTCTCCTCTCATGCCTATTTCTGATCCGTAGTAGATCTGTGGAATGCCTCTTACCGTAGAAATCATAGTCATTGCCATTTGGTAGGCTTTCGGGTCGCCATTGAAGATTTCATTCCATCTTTCGGTGTCGTGATTTTCAAAGAAAACGAGAAGATTATTGATGTCCGGATAAAGGAAATCACTGGTAAAAACATTGTAGAGTTTAACCATTCCGGTGTCCCAGCCTTCTTTTTCTTTAAGGGCTTTCGGCATATCAGCAAAGAGCATAAAATCCATCACAGAAGGCAAATTTGAGTTGTAACCAGCCGCTTCCCCAGTCTTTGAATTTTTCTGCCATGCAGAGATCTGTCCGGCGGTATACAGCCATGTTTCCCCCACAATATTGAATTTAGGGTATTCGTCGGTGATAGCTTTTGCCCAAGTGGCCATAGCTTCTTTATCGTTGTAAGGATATGTATCTACCCGCAAACCTCCGAGATCAGCATATTCTATCCACCAAATGGCATTTTGGGTAAGGTATTTTAAGACCAGCGGATTTTTTTGATTAATATCAGGCATTGTGGTATCAAACCAGCCATCCAGCGCATATTTCTTATCAATTTCTGAGGCATTCGTATCAAACTGGGTGGTTGTTTTATAATTGGAACGGTAAAATCCGTTTTTCCCTTCGTCAAACCAATGGATCCAGTCTTTTGAAGGCAGATCTTTGATCATCCAGTGAGAAACGCCCCAATGATTGGTCACATAATCCATGACCAGTTTCATGTTTCGTTTGTTCAGTTTTTGTGAAAGCTCGCGATAGTCTTCATTGGTTCCATAGCGTCCGTCAATTTTATATAAATCAGTCTGTGCATATCCGTGGTAGGAATATACTTTTTCATTGTCTTCATTCACGGGTGTCAGCCAGACAGACGTTGCCCCAAGGTTTTGGATATAGTCGAGATTATTGATAATTCCGCGAAGATCTCCGCCATGTCTTCCGTTGGGTAGGCTGCGGTCGTTTTTTTCGATAAGATCAGGTCTGGAATCATTCTTTTCATCGCCGTTGGCAAAACGGTCCGGCATAATGAGATACATGACATCTTTTGAGGTAAAAGATTCACGGTCTGCAGATCCGGCAGCTCTCTGCTTAAGCTCATAATCGTACGAACTTATATTTTTCTTTCCTTTTTTAATATTGATTTTAAACTTCGGAACGGTGATTTCATTGGTATTAACGGTAATAAAGACATAGTTTGGGTTTTCAACTTTTTTCACGTCTTTTATATGAATTCCGTCGGAAAGTTCAATTTCATTTTGCGCCATATCTTTTCCATACACCAGGATCTGGAGCTCAGGGTTTCTCATTCCTTTCCACCAGAAGGCGGGTTCTACTTTCTCCAAAGGTTTAGCCTGAGAAAAAGCCGCGGAGGCTATTGAAAGCGCAATTACTACATAGATTTTCTTCATGATAACGTGCTGTTAATAGTCATTGTATCCGATGCAGAATAAAGTTTCTCCCTTATTCACCGGAGGTGTTCCTGCTTTATACAGGATCATTCCTTCAGAATCTGAAATAATTTCCTGTTTTTTGTTTCCAAATTCATCTGTTATATAGCCCAGAACCTGTTTTTTCTTTACCCGGTCACCGCTTTTAAGATCGCTGTAAAAAATTCCACTTTCAGGAACACGGATATAATCCTGCTGGCTAAGATGAACGAAGCTATTTTGATTATTTGATTTTGATTGATCTTTCGGGTAGACCTTCACATAGTCAAGCATATTATAGACTGCGGTCTTGATCATCTCCACATTTTCATGCTGAACGGTTCCCAGTTTTCCGGCTTCTATACTGAGTGCTGTAATTCCCTGCTGTACGGCCTGTTTGAAAGCATACTTCGCAGGTTCAGAAGGGCTGATATTATAGGGATAAGACACAATAATACCCATTTGCGACTGTACCGAAAGGTTGTGAGCGAGCACGGTTTTATCCAACTTATCTTTTCTGTCATAATAGCACACAAAAGGAAGCAAATCCTCATTCGCATCGCCTCCGTGAATATCTAAAAAGATGGTGGAGTTTGAGATAATTTCTCGGGTGATCAAATCAGCGATCTGATCTGTAGGACTTCCGGCTGATGATCCCGGAAAGGCATTGTTTAAATTTTTCTGATCCAAGGGACTGATGAAGGGAGTTCTTTTCCGAAATGATTCCATATTGGCAATGGGAACAATGATAAGCGTTCCTTTTACCGATTCCGGTTTTATTTCCTGCAATATTTTCTGAACAGCTACAATGGGAGGATATTCATACCCGTGAATGCCGGCGACAATACTGAAAACAGGACCTTTTTCCCGGCCTTTGATGACAGTAACCGGAAGATAAGTGTCTTTTACGGAAAGAATGGTGTCTTTCCTAAATGGGCCTTGCTCTTTCATGATCTTACCTACCGTTTGTGCGTGCATCACGCATCCCCATCCCAGTATTAGCACAACAGTCGTTTTTAAAATAAATTTCATGTAATTTTCTATTTAATAACGGGAAAATTTCTATTTTTTATTCCCGCCCTTATCTGATATCAGATTTCAATTTAATCATTATATTTTGAAAAGTAATCTTAACTCTGTTCAATATATTTTTCATCCAATAACTTATTAGGCTTCAGGTAAACCACATTGTTTTGAAAGTCAAAAAAAACATTGAATCTTTTTAAAATTTCATTTCCCAGAATATGCATTCTTGATCTGCTTACCAATCTGCTTTGAGACAATACCTGAACGGGAATGTTCTTCAGTGTATATTTTCCTAAAGTAAGTGATTCCAGTCCTGATGTGATCACCGGTACTTCATTTCCCTGTGCCCCTTTCATGATTACTCTTTTTATTTCCTTCATGGTATCCACTGGAAAGCCCTGTTCTTTCAGCATAGGCCCATCCAGCATTACAGTTCTCTGATATCCTGTGTCAAAAAGATACCAGTCTGTGTTGATGCTTTTCCCCTGTTTAATACTGCTTTCCACGAAGAAAACATTATTGAAATACTTTATAGCCAGTTTGGAATAGCTTTTATCTTTTTTTACTGCTTTGGGAAGCTGCGAATGAACAGCCATAATACCCTTATCATAATCAAGCTCTACGATCATCCCATCAAAAAGATCCCATCCGAAACGCCCTTCTGTACCGTGTCCTGAAAGATCAGCAGGATAAATGCTGAACTCTTTATAGATTTTGTTCCCGATCTCCAATGCATTGGATCCGGATTTTAAAGCGCTTTTGATTTTATTCTTTAAGGTTTCTCTGGTCAGGGTAAGATCGCTTGAACCCGTATCGAAATTAAGGGTCAGGGTATCTGTTTTATTTAATATCGTTTTTACGAACATGGTATTCTGCTCGTTGATAGAAAGTTTTATCGTATCGTGAAAAGCAGGCTTTACTTTGCTGAAATTCTTCGGAGGAAGGCTTGCTATCCGGGTCATACAGGAATCTTTTCCTTTTAACAGCACTATAAAGTCTTTATTTTCTCCCTTTTTAATGGTGAAACTTGCAGAATCTATGTCCGTTTTTATTTTTATCGTCTTTTTTTCTGTATCAAGTTTGGATGTGGTGTAGACATCAATTTTAATATTTGGATCTGCATTCCAGTCTGTGGTGAATCCGTTATCTATTTCAAGAATGGTCATCTGGTTAGAATTCGCTTTTACGACAGGAAGTTTTTTCTGTGCACTGGTCATACAGGCTAAAAAAACACAGATCAGTAAACTAAAGTTTTTCATGGTTAGTTGATAAAAAAGTTAATGCCCCGGCCCATTTCCGAATGTATAATGAACCGGGGCATCACAAACTTATGAATTTAAATCTTAATTCACTGGCTTAACAGAAACTGCGAAACCGCCGCTTCTTGCCATCTTGAAATTCAATTTAGATTTGCTGGTGATCTGTTTTTTGTAGATGTTATAGCTTTGAGGATTATCGATGTAATCTGCATCTTTTCCATCTTCGTAAACGGTTACCTCATATTTTTTTCCTTTATCGAGGAAAGAGAAATCTACGGTGTATTCCCGCTTATTTTCATCGGTAATCCCTCCTACGAACCAGTTTTCTGTTCCTTTTGCTTTTCTGGCCGTGATCACATAATCTCCGGGCTCCGCGGAAAGGATTTTTGTATCATCCCAGTCTGCCGCCACATCCTTGATGAACTGGAAGGCATCCATATGCTTTTTGTAGTTCTCAGGAAGGTCTGCCGCCATCTGAAGAGGCATGTACATCGTTACATATAACGCCAGCTGCTTTGCCAGTGTGGTTTTAACGAAACGTTTGTCACCAGGGAAATAATAATCCAGTTTGGTCTGGAAAATTCCCGGTGTATAGTCCATAGATCCGCCCATCCATCTTGTGAAAGGAAGAACGGTCTGATGATCAGGTTTGTTTCCTCCGAACGCTTCGTACTCGGTTCCTCTGGCTGCTTCTGCCGAAATATAGTTCGGGTAGGTGCGGCTTTCTCCTGTAGGACGTACAGATTCATGAGAATTGACCATGATTTTATACTGGTTTGCTTTTTCTGCAATTCTGTAGAAATGGTTAATTGTCCATTGGGAATAGTGATGTTCTCCTCTTGGAATAATATCGCCTACATAACCTGTTTTAACGGCATCATAACCGTATTTATTCATCAGTTCAAAAGCTTTATCCGCCCATCTTTCGTAGTTCGTTGCAGAACCTGAAGTTTCGTGGTGCATGATCAGCTTAATCCCTTTTGAATGGGCATAATCGTTTAGCATTTTAATATCAAAATCCGGGTATGGCGTAATGAAATCGAAAACATATTCTTTGGAATGACCGAACCAGTCTTCCCAACCGACATTCCAGCCTTCAATTAATAATCCCTGGAACCCGTTTTCTGCAGCGAAATCGATGTATTCTTTAACTTTTGTATTGTTGGCAGCATGTTTTCCGTTTGGCGTAAGCTTTGAAAAATCGGTCTTATCCAAATGAACATTTTCTGCTGTAGAATAAGCCCACTGGGATTTTCCGATGATCATTTCCCACCAGACACCCATATATTTTGTCGGGTGAATATAGGACGTATCGGTATATTTTGTAGGTTCATTCAGGTTAAAAATCATTTTGGATTCCATCACTTCTTCTGCTTTTGGCGAAACGATAATGGTTCTCCAAGGTGTTACAGACGGCGTTTGAATATATCCTTTTGCTCCCTGCCTGTCAGCAGTAAGGTGTGTTTTGAATTTAAAATTCTGAGCATCCACCTCAAGATGGGAAGCCGGATAATCCAAAACGGCTGCTTCCGCTACGTTCACATACAATGGCTCTTTACCTTCTTTCTTAAGCATTAACGGAGACTGAACTGCATTTTTCACCAATCTTTGTGAAGCATTGGCATCGAATGCTTTGTCCCATTTGGCAGGAATTTCGGAGATTTTTGTTTCCTGATACTGATATTCCTGGGAATCATAGTCTGCCACCATCCACCAGGCTTTCATATCTGTAGGAAAATCGATTTCAGAATCTTCCTCTCTGATGACGAAATAGTTCAGGTTTTTCTGCTGTGGAAATTCATATCTGAATCCAAGACCATCATTAAACAGTCTGAACTTTACCACAATACTTCTGCTTGTAGAAGCCTGATCCAGGGTAACGGCCAGCTCGTTGTAATGGTTGATATAATTTTTCTTTTCGCCCAGCACCGGCTGCCAGGTTTCGTTTTTAGCGTCACGTTTTTCATCGGTTTTCGTGAACCCGTTGTTCAGGTCAAATTTGGCGTCATCCGGTTTTGCAATTTCGGACGCAAATTTGATGGCTGAGTCTTTAAATAATCTTAACCCTAACTTAGAATCTTCTACTACCACTGCTCCGTTGTACTTCAGATTGTAATACGGAATTCCTCCTTTCAGCTGAAAGTTCATTTCAAACTTTCCATCCGGTGATTTCAAAGACTGGGCTTTCACACCCACGAACATCATTGAGAGCAGCATGGCTCCAACTGTAATTTTCTTCATAATGACTATTTATAAACTTAAAAATAGATAAAGTGCTGCGGTAAAGCAACACTTTATCAACTTAATTGGTATATTTTACAACTTCGTAACGGTTAATTTGTAATATGCTGAATTATGAAGATCCAGCTCTATCTTATAGTTTCCTGCCTCGGATACTTTGTAGCCAGGGTCGCCCTCTACTGTATTTTCAGCATTGAAATAGCTTTGTACCGCTTTTCCTGAAATCAGAGTCTGCTCGTCTTTTTTAGGCTGGAATTTCAGTGCCCAATCATCATTAGCTCTGAATTTAAACACGCCTGAATTGCTCAGCATAATTGAATTGATGACATAGGTTTTTGTAGCCGGACTGTATACAAAATCTGTATCCGATCCCCATCCTGCAGGCGTAGCATCCCCAATGACACCAAAGTTGGCAAGTGTAGAAGAATAAGTGTTGGCAGCCCAATCTACTTTCATATAGAAGGTTCCTGCTGAAGCCGGCACAATATCTGACCCGTCCGCAACCAGTTTTCCGGTTTTTGTTCCGTCATCACCTTTATTTCCAGGCCAATCCTGATTGATCGTAAATTTGTACTTCCCGTTATCACCTGTTGGATTGCTGATCCAGATAAATCCTCTGTAACTGTCATTCTTTTCAGGGGAAAACAGGTTAGGAGAATTAGCCGGAGTCCAGCTTGCGTAACCCGCTGCACCTGCATAGGCACCCGGAACATTAATTTTAGGATAAATAATATCCGGATTAGGGGTAAAAGGTGTTATTTTAATATCTATTACATTGGAATAAAACGGAGCAGTTCCCACTGAAGTTTTAAGTCTAGCTTCAATATCATTAGCGGTATCGGAAACCGCTCCAATATTAAACATGATGGTATTCAGTGCAGCGTGGGTAATTCCTCCCGAAACAGCGTCTTTATCAAAATTAAAAGTCGTACTGTTCTTGAAACCCGTTCCTTTCAGCGCAAATTCTATTTGCTGTGCCGGGACAGAAGCAATGTTAAAACCTGCTTTCGTCCATGCAAATGTGATAGCAGTTTCACTTCCTTTAAGCTCATCGAGTACAACAGCGTTTTTGTCTGCCGATACTTTTGCGGATGTTGTTTCACTGATCACAGCACGATCCTCGTCTTTTTCACAGGAAACAACCAATACTCCTACGAAAAGAGCTATCCATATTTTAAAAAGATTCTTCATTTTGTTGTTTTTTTAATAACCAGGATTCTGAGATAAGTTGGGATTTAAGTTACGATACTTGTTGGGTATCGGGAAAAGCAATCTGGAATCCGGCAGATTTCCTCCGCTCATACTTCCTCCTTTCCATTGCCATGTATATCCTGAAAGATATTTTCCGAAACGAATCAGATCCTGGCGTCTGTACCCTTCCCAATAAAGCTCTCTTGCTCTTTCGTTCAGGATAAAATCAGGCGTTAGTGCTGACTGCTGTACCGTAGGTGCAAGAGCTCTTGTTCTAAGTGCATTGATGTAATTTAAAGCTGTAGCAGGGCTTCCTTTTCCATTGACTACCGCAAGCTCAGCATACATCAAATAGGCATCCGCCATTCTGAAGAGCGGAAAATCAGCATCCACGAAATTAGCATCGCTTCCATTCGCTCCTGTTGATGTTTTGTTGGAGAATTTGATCAGTTTTGTTCCCTGATCAAATTTCAGATAGTCTGCAATAGAAGCAGGATCTGTATTTCCAGGCACTTTCATTATTCTGGGATCTGTACTTCCTGCTGACTGCATAAACTCCTGTCTTACTCTGTATCCCTGCCATCCGTAGTCTACTCCTAAGGTTACTCCTACTTCATTGGTACAGTTGGCATGAACAAGGAATGTAGTTCCTCCAAAAGTTCGTGTTTTAACTCCATCAAAAGCTATCGGGAAAATGATTTCTTCCTGAGCACCATTGATATGATTGTCCGCTTTAAATAAGTTAGCATAAGGAATCTGGGCTATTTTATACGTAGAACCGATTACTTTCTCTACTTCTGCCAGAGCTTCGGTACTTTTATCTGCGCCGGTATACACTTTGGCATTCAGATATAATTTTGCTTTCAGCATCCAGACTGCGGCTTTATCTGCTCTTCCGTATTCATTCATTCTTGGAGCAGGCAGTTCACCTTCTATAGCATTCAATTCATTGATTACATAATTGAACATAAAATCTCTTGTCTGCATGACAGGTTTCGTAAGCAGGGGATCATTTTCTGTAGCAAAAGGCATCTTCCCATAAATATCTATCGCGTGATAGTAGGATAAAGCTCTTAAAAACCTTACCTCAGCTCTGTACAATTTTATCTGAGCCTTTAGATCTTCCGCAACTCCTCTTGAGGCGAGTTTTTCATCGGTAGTTTCTCTTAAATACTCATTGACAAGGCTTATCTGAAAGAATATCCTTGCAAAAAATGCCTCGTTGAAAACATTATCTGCATTCCAGTTATTGAAATTCAGGTCTTTGATGGTAGGGTTATCACTTTCTCCCCAGGCAATAATGGCTTCATCGGTGGTTAATTCCTGCAACTGCCAATATCCTCTAAGGTATTGTGAAAAGCCTTCATTCGGGCCACCGTCAGCTTCGTCTCCCAAATCAGATTCTCCGTTTCCAGCCTTTTGCCCGGTTACAGCCAGTCCTGCATATATTTTAGCAAGGAATTGTTTATAGGCAGCCGGATTGGTATAAAACTGCTCTGATGTAAATAATTCGTCGTCGTTTACTTCTACATCCAGATCATTTAAGCAAGATGAAGTTGTAAAAAGAAATAAACCTGCGATGGCTAAATTTCTTAATTTAAATATTTTTATTCTGTTAAGTTTCATTGTAAAAGCGGATTAAAAATTAGCATTAATACCTAGAGTAAACATTCTCGCTCTCGGGTAGATCGAATCATCAATCCCGTTGTTAAATATTTCGGGGTCAAGGTTTTTGTACTTGGTAATAATAAGAACATTCTGTGCAGCCCCATATATCCTCAGGGAAGCGTTATTCCCAATGAAATTTTTAAAGGTGTATCCTACGGTCACATTATCCAACTTCAGGAAACTTCCGTTTTTCAGATAATAATCAGACATTTTGTTTGCCGTTAAAAAATTCGTGGAACTGAAATCTACAGGAGCATTATTGATGGTATTGTCTACCGTGTTATTGATATTTCCTACGTGAGCCCTGTCTGCTGAAATCCTGTCGTATACATAGTTTCCGATACTTGCTCTCCAACCCATTGAAAAATCCCAGTGTTTACCGATAGTCGCATTGGTCATCAATCCCATGGTCACATCTGCCTGAGGTTTTTTGTAATTGTATTTATCCGCAGAAGTTATGGTTCCGTCGCCATTTCTGTCTACATAAGCACCTTCTACCGGTCTTCCGTTTGCATCATAGATCTGCTGATATACCCAGAATGCGTAAGGGGAATAGCCTTCTCTGAACGTCTGTACAAAACCTCCCAAACCAACACCTCCTTTATCAATTCCATTTACTTCAAGCTCCTTAATGTCTACATTGTTGTAGGATACATTATAATTGAAATTCAGGGTAAAATTCTCCTTTTGTATAGCTTTTACATCCAATCCAAGGTCGATCCCTTTAGACTGAAGTTTACCGATATTTTTAGGTCCGATGATTCTTAAGTTCTCTAAAGGTCCTTCCGGTACTATTGATAACAGGTCTTTTGTATCTGCCATATAAAAATCCAAGGTCCCTTTGATTCTATTTTGCAAGAACCCGAAATCCAGTCCCAGATTATACTTCAAGCTCTCTTCCCATTTAAGGTTCTGGTTATAGCCATTTGCTTTTGCAATTTCATAAAACTGGTTTCCAAACTGGTAATAAAGCGTAGAGGAAACATTATAAGTTTTAAAATAATCATATCTGTAAATCCCGATATCCTGCTGACCGGTTTTCCCAACACTCGCTCTCAGTTTTAAATCTGAAACGGCAGTGTTCCCCTTTAAGAAATTCTCTTCTGAAATTTTCCAGGCAGCAGCAACACCTCCAAAATTCCCCCATCGGTTGTCCTTACTGAAACGGGAAGATCCGTCCCTTCTGTAATTAATGGTAAGCAGGTACTTACTTGCAAATCCCAGGTTTAATCTTCCGAAGAAAGCCTGCAGGTTTACGTCCGGTTTAGAATCCGGATTATACCGGTTATTCTCAGGATCAAGGGTGTATAGCAGTGTATTCCCCGATGCCGAGCTTACTTTATGATAGTTCTGATACTCATAGCCTCCCATAGCTTCCAGATTGAACTTCCCGAAAGTTTTGGTATAGTTCAGCTGAACGTTTGCATTCTTGTTCAGGATACTTTCGTCGGAATAGGAATCTTCCCCGTAAAATCCGAAAACATTTTTCACAGAGTAATAGCCGTTTCTTGAGTATTGATTGGTGGTCACATGCCCGTCCAGCTCTTTACTGTCAAGACCTGCGTTCACGATCAATCTCAGATCCGGAAGAAAATGAAATTTATAGTCCATATTGATGTTTCCGAAAAATCTTTTGAAATTCTGAACATCACTTTTATTTCTAAGCATGCTGACAGGGTTAGCTACACCAGTCGGTCGGTTAGTACCAGGAGCTATCCACTCTCTATATCCGGCATATGGGGAATTTACATCATATACAGATTGTGTGGGGTCATAGGAAATGGCATTTTTTATAGCATCTTCATTCCCTTTATTTTGGAAAGTATAAGAATAGGTCCCTGTAATATTGAATTTAAGGTGATCATCAAAGAAACTTGGACTCAATGCAACGTTAGCCGTAGTTCTCCTGAATCTGGACGTAATCAGCAATCCCGAATTATCCATATTGTCTACGGAAAAACGGGCAGGAACTTTTCCAAACAGACTTCCTGACACCGACGCATTAATATCAGAAGTCACTGAGGTTCTGAAAATTTCATCCTGCCAGTCTGTATTAGCCGTACCCAACAAATTTGCTTTTCCAGGTGCATACTGATTAATTATGCTTCTGAATTCATCTCCTGAGTATACCTTAATTTTTTTGGCCAAAGTATTGACTGTTGTAAAGGCATTTAATGACACACGAAGTTTCTTACTTCCTTTTTTTGTGGCAATCAGGATAACCCCGTTTGACCCTCTGGAACCATAAATAGCGGTAGACGCCGCATCTTTCAGAATGGAAAAGGACTCAATATCATTGGGATTAATGGTGGATAATGAGACCCCATCGAGTGGCAAACCATCTACTACCAGCAATGGATCGTTACTGGCATTCAGAGAAGATCCTCCCCTGATTCTGATCGTAGCTTCACTCCCGGGTGTTCCTGATTGGGTAATCACCAAACCCGCAGATCTTCCGTTGATAAGACCTTCCGCCGTGGTGACAGCTCCTTTGTTAAAATCTGCTGTAGACAAAGCGGTGATAGAACCCGTTAAATCCGTTTTCTTCTGCTTTCCATACCCGATCAGTACCACCTCCTCGATCTTTTTCTCCTTAGTGAGAGAGTCTTGGGTCTGCGCATGTATTATTGAACTGGCCAGTAAAAAGGCCGGTGCAATTTTTAATACCGTTGTAAAATTTTTCACAATATCGTTTTTTTAGTTTCGTTTTAAAAAGCTGTGTTAACAGTTTTGCAATTTATAAAAAAAATAGAATTACGTTAATATTATTAAAAATTTGGATAATTTTATGTAAATTGATTGACTATTTAAAATTAAATATCTGTTTTTCAATAAATTACACTAATGTATGTCATGCATAATACCTATGAAATATTAACATCATGTTAAACATTTGTTTAACTAAATTTAACTTTAAACGCTTTCCGGATAGTAAAAAACTTATTATAGTGGAAGTTTAGGCGGTTTTAGTGAGATATTCCTTATCTTTGCCGTTAAAACTTTACTATAAAATGTCAAACAGAAAGATGATTACGGCAGCTTTGCCTTATGCAAACGGACCGGTTCATATAGGACATTTGGCAGGTGTATATATTCCTGCGGATGTCTACGCAAGATTTCAGAGGAGATTAGGAAAAGATGTAGCGTTTATCTGCGGGTCGGATGAGCACGGAATTCCTATTACCATCAGAGCAAAAAAAGAAGGAGTAACCCCTCAGGATATTGTAGATAAATATCACGAAATCATTAAAAAATCTTTTTCAGATCTTGGAATTTCATTTGATGAGTATTCCAGAACGACTTCTAAAAAGCATTACGAAACCAGTCAGGATTTCTTTAAAGTTCTTTACGAAAAAGGGAAATTCACGGAAGAGGTTTCTGAGCAGTATTTTGACGAGCAGGCCGGAGAATTCCTGGCAGACCGATATATTGTAGGAACCTGCCCGAACTGTGGTAATGAAAATGCTTACGGAGACCAGTGCGAAAAGTGTGGTTCTACCCTATCTCCTTCAGAACTGATCAATCCGAAATCGATGTTAAGCGGAAATGTTCCGATTCTTAAAGACACCAAAAACTGGTATCTTCCTTTAAATGAATACGAAGACTTCCTCAACGAATGGATCATTGAAGGTCATAAAGACGACTGGAAGCCGAATGTTTACGGACAGGTTAAATCATGGTTAAACGATGGTTTAAAGCCACGTGCTATGACCAGAGATCTGAACTGGGGCGTTCCTGTTCCTCTTCCGAATGCGGAAGGGAAAGTGCTTTATGTTTGGTTTGATGCGCCTATCGGATATATTTCTTTCACTCAGGAATGGGCGGAGAAAAACGGAAAAGACTGGAAAGATTACTGGCAGAGCGAAAGCAGTGACCTAGTGCATTTCATCGGAAAAGATAATATTGTATTCCACTGTATTATTTTCCCTGCGATGATGAAGGCTCACGGTGATTATATCATGCCGAAAAATGTTCCTGCGTTTGAATTCTTAAACCTTGAGAACGATAAGATCTCAACATCCAGAAACTGGGCAGTATGGGCGCATGAATATGTAGAAGAATTCCCTGGACAACAGGATGTTTTAAGATATGCCCTTCTTTCATCAGCTCCTGAAACAAAGGATAATAATTTTACATGGAAAGATTTCCAGACTAAAAATAATTCTGAGTTGGTAGGAATTTTCGGAAACTTTATCAATAGAGTGGCCGTTCTTATCCATAAATATTATGACGGTGTTGTTCCTCAGGGAGACATCAATAGTCCTGAACTGGAAGAAATCAATAAAGCGGCTAAAGAAATCTCAGGATTCTTAGAAAATTACGAATTCAGAAATGCATTAACCGCATTAATGAATCTTGCCCGTTTCGGAAACCAGTATCTTCAGGCTGAAGAACCTTGGAAAACGATTAAGGACAGTCCTGAAAAAGCAGCGCAGTCTTTATTTGTAGGTGCTCAACTGGCTGTAGCTTTAGCTCAGTTATGTGAACCGTTTATGCCTTTCAGCTCTGAAAAATTATTAACGATGTTCAATGCTGAACAGGTGAACTGGAGCGATGTTGAAACCCAATCTGTTTTAATAGAAACAGGTCATAAAATCAATGAAGCTTCTCTTCTTTTCTCAAAAATTGAAGACAGTGTCATCGAAGCTCAAATTGAAAAACTGGAGCAGACCAAACAAAACAATAAAAAAACAAACCCTAACGCCAACCCTATGAAAGAAGAAATTTCTTTTGATGATTTTGCTAAAATAGATCTTAGAACAGCCACCATTTTAGAAGCTGAAAAAGTAGAAAAAGCGGATAAATTATTAAAGTTCAAAGTAGATACAGGCGTTGATATCAGAACTGTGGTTTCTGGTGTTGCAGAAAGCTTCACCCCGGAAGAACTGATCGGAAAGCAGGTGATGATCTTACTCAATCTTGCTCCTAGAAAGATCAGAGGAATTGAGTCTCAGGGAATGTTCTTGTTAACGACAAAACCAGACGGAAAACTATCTTTCGTAACACCGGATGACAGCAATGTAGAAAACGGTATTGAGATAGGATAAACCCTATATTTCAGATAAAACAAAAGACACACGAAAAATCGTGTGTCTTTTTTATTTTGTCTTGTCATTGCGAGTGCAGCGAACCAATCTCTTAGGCAAAGCTTAAACTTAATGATCTTAAAAACTTAAACAATCTTAACGGTTCAAAAATAAAACCATTAAGGATGAGTTTAGTAAATAAGAATATTAAGATTGCTTCGCTATACTCGCAATGACGGGGAAATGTTTATTTTTTAGTCAGTTTTGCGAGATAAGAATCTTCATCCTGCATTACTTTTTCTATGGTAAAGCCATTATTTTCAGCCGCATTTTTCAGGGTTGTATAATCAAGATAAAGCCATTTGATTGGGTTTTCAGATTCTCCTTTATAATGAACAATATAATCCAGTTCACCATAATAACCACCTGCCGGAATATAAACGCCGCCATCTTCATCACGGTCGAACATATACAGAATATCCGTACTGTCGATCAGGATCTGACCATTGTCGCTTACTAAAGTGTACAGTTTCTGAAGATAGGTATCAATTTTTTCCAGGCTTTCAAAAATTCCGGTTCCGTTCATCAGAAGCAGAACCGTATCAAAAGTTTCTCCCGAAAAATCCACCATGTTTTTACATACCGCTTTTTTGATTCCTCTCAATTGGCAGACTTCAATAGATTTTGGTGAAATATCCAGCGCCCAAACATCAAGATTCCTCTCATTCTGAAGATATAAAGCATGGGAACCCGCACCGGCACCAATGTCCAGTACTTTCCCCTGAGCAAGTTCAAGTGCTTTCTGCTCAATACCGTTCATCTCTTCAAAATCTCTGAAAAGATAATCTACCGGAAGTTCATCCAGTTCCGATATTGAAGTTTCTGTCTGCAGATCCTCAGGATTTTCGTTGTGAAAATAATCCCAGACTGCCTTACCCATTAAATCTTTCATTGTCGTCTTTAAAAGTGCAAAGATAGGGGTTTTCGGGTGAAGGTTGCAAGAGTTTTAGTGTTTGAGAGTTTTAGAGTAAATGAGTCTGAAGACGTTGTTAGTTGTTGATTACTGGTTTTTTAGTTGCTGGTTTTTCGGTTGCTTGTTGCTAGTTTGTAGTAATTAAGTTAATAAATTCAGCGTCTGATGACATCTGATATCTTGCTTCCTGGCTTTTGAATCTTGAATCCACCACTCACCATTCACTTGCAAAGCAAAATTCACCATTGACATCTATCTCGCAAAAAAAAATCAAATCAAAGACCATAATTCACAACTGCGAAAATCCCTAATCCCTAATCCCTAATCCCTAATCCCTAATCCCTGCAACCTAAAACCTACCATCTCCCACCTATCCCATCGAATCCTTCTCCTTATGTCTATCCTTCTCCGATTCATTTTCCGCTACACCGGCTTTCCAGTAAGAATACGCGTTAAGTTCCTGTGCAGTCCAGTTTTTTTCTTTTCTGAGGTAGGTACGGATTTCTTTAACACTTGAAAATTCTGCTGCCACATAACCGAATTTCGTGGTTTCCGGAAGGGTGATTTTTTTTACGGTATCCGCCATTTCACTGCTGATGTGTGGAGTGGCGTTATGAAGCCATTTAAATTCGATATCAGCTTTGGTTTCAAGAATCTGCTCATCTTCTTTTCCGTGAACTTCGATGATGCAGACTCCTTTTGCTGTTTCCGGCAGGGTTTCCAGCATCGCGCTCAGAACAGGAATGGCAGTAGCATCTCCTACAAACAGGTACCATTCAACTTCGGGATACATTTCTTTTGCTTCGGTTCTCATCATAATGCCGAGTTTGGATCCGGCTTCAGATTCACGGGCCCATTTTGATGCAGGACCGCCATCGCCATGGTCTACAAAATCAATGATCAGTTCATTTTTCTCAAGATCAATCCCTCTGTGGGTGTAGGTTCTTACGGCAGGAGCCACTTCTTTCGGAGGATATACCCATTGACGGTTTTCATCCAGTGTCGGAAAATGAATTTCATCCAGACCTACCGGAGGTACAGCAATCTTATTATTATCTCCGATGGTGGTATTTTTAAACAAATGAGCTTCCGGAGAATACAGATAGACTCTGATATAATGATCAGTGATATACTCTTTTCTCGTCATTTCCGCAACAATGCGGCCTGTTTGAATTTTAGCCATAACTGAATTTTTAAAGTTAAAATCCGGCTTCCGTTGATGATGAGAAGCCGGATCTGTTATTATATGATGTATTTAAATCAAGGCTAAACGGCTCGATTTAAATTTTTAAAAATCAAAGGTATAAGACAGGTTAAATGTTCTTCCTCTTCCTTTATAATTGAACAGTTCAGGAAGTCCGTAGGTAGAATATAAAACCTGGGAACGCTTGCTCCAGATGGTTTGATAATCGGTGTTGAAAATATTCTGGATTCCCAGATTGAATTTACCCCAGTCGAAACGGTATCCTACCATTACATCTGAAGTATTGTAACCATCAATTTCATTCTTAAGATCGTCCGTCAGTTTGAAATTCTGTAAAGACTGGAACCTGAATGACCAGCTTTTAACGTTATATCCGATGTAGGTCACCAATTTTGAAGGGGAAGCATTATAAATTTCCTGCTTCTTCCATTCGCCATTATTATCAACTTCCGATTTGATCAAAAGTCCGCTGGCTCCAAAATAAACGCCATTGTTCATGGAGTAAGAAACCTCAGCTTCTATCCCCATATTTCTCAGCTTAAGATCATTCACAAGGATCTGGAAGGTTTTTCTATCAACCGTAACCGTTTTATCCGAATTACTTAAGAAACCTGCGATCTGTCCTCTCAATCCGCCTTTGTTGATACGATACCCCACTTCAAACTGATTGGTTTTGATGGCTTGTAACGGCTGTTCTTTTACATTGATACTTGAAGTTACATCCCAGTTTGCCCCATTCAGCTTATAAACACCTATTCCGTAATATTTCGATGGATCTGCCAGACTCACCCCTTGTGAGAATGTTCCCCAAGCCTGATGCTGTTCATTGAATTTATAAAGTAAACCGGCATTCGCCAATGTTACATTATACGAACTTTCTCCACCCGGAATAGCAGAAGCTGAAGCTCCGTATCCCATGGCAACTTGCGTTTGCTGCACAGAACCTACGAAATCATCTACTTTTACATTCATATTCTGATAACGGATTCCTCCATTGATCTGAAGTTTGGGTAAGATGTCATATTTAGCCTGAACATATCCTGCATAACTCTGGGAATGGTTGGTAGGATATCTTCCGAGACTGTATTGAGTTGCGTTTACCAGACCTCCGCTAGACATTGTTGTAGCAATATCATATACTGACTGAGCTCCTTCGAATTTTTCAAGATCAATATCTACTCCATAGGTCACATTAAGGCTTTTCCATGATTTCGACAATAATGCTTTTACCCCGGAATAATAGGTATCCTGTTGCGAAGAAGACATGTAAGCCTTACTTCCACTCTGTAAAGTAACATTTCCGGGAAAAGGGTAAAATCCTAACTTCTCCCCTCTTGCTGCAAACTGTACATACAGATCCTGACCTCCTAAAATATTGTTTCCGTTGTAGGCCACCGTTCCCATGAAACGCTCCGTTCCTATATTTTTATCGGATGAAAAACCGTCACGCATTTCCAGAAGGTTAGCATTCTTTGTCGTAAAGGCACTTAAATTCTGGCCTAAATAAAGACTTCTGTCTCCATTAAATTTAGAATTGTAATACTGAAGGGATGCCGTGATTTTATGCTTATTATTAAATTTATAACCTCCTGTTGCCAATATATCAATAGACTGGTTGTACTGAAGGTCGGTTTGGGTAATATCGGTTAAAACCTGTTTTTCATCGGCACCGTAAACACCACCATTCTGCTGGTACGCAACCCCTAGTCTTCCGAAAAATTGATCCCCTTTTACTGCAATAGCCTGTGCTGCACGGAAATCGTGATCATCTTTACCCATGAATCCGGTTCTGGCTCCTAATTCCGTTTCTCCGCTGATCCCGTTTTTTGGAGGTGTTTTTGTGATGATATTAATGATACCGCCGGTTGCATTTCCTCCATAAATAGAGCTGGCTCCGGAAAGGACTTCAATTCTTTCGATATTAAACGGATCAATAGCGTCCAGCTGACGGCTGATGGCTCTGATACTGTTCAACGAAACACCGTCTATCATGACTAATGCAGAACGGCCCCTCATGTTTTGTCCATAGTTGGTTCTTCCCTGCGGCCCAATGTCCATACTCGGGATCAGGATGGCAAGCATTTCTTTGATAGGAACTCCACTTTTCGCCTGTTCCTGAATTTTTTCTTTCTGAACCACCCAAACCGTGCCCGGGATATCCGAGATCTTTGTAGGTTTTCTGGATGCCACGATCACTACATCATCAATACCTTTAGAGGCTATAGAATCATTCGCTGTCTGGGAAAATACGACTCCCGAAGCTAACAGACCTATGAATGCATACTGCTTTTTCATTCTTTCTTCTCAAGTTTTATAAACCTCCAAATTTAATTTTTATTCTTTCTAAATAAAAACAGCAAGATATGAAATTATTCATATTTCATTAAAAAGGCTTGCATCCGGGACAGGACATTTGTTTTTCTAATGATTTCAGGATGCTCAAAGTATACATCTGAGCATCTTATAACGTTTCGGGATGCGGGGTTTTGTGGCTTAAGCCAAGAACTGCCACTTACATCCATATACTATATCAATTTCAAAATTTGTAATGCAGAGAAGTTTTTAACGCAAAGTTTCATTTTCTTAACGTTCAGCTTTGAGGAAGGCAAAGAGTGTGACTGCGTCACTGATGAAGCGATCAGTACTAAACGTCCGCTTAATCAAATCGATCAGAGATCGATTCCGTCTTTGCAACCTTTAAACTATGCATAATTATTATATAAACCTTTGCGTTAAAAAAAACTTATATTTTCCTCAAGCTTTACAGGCGTTGACCCAATATATTTTCAAGTCCCAAATTCCGCACCTCTTAAATAATAACTCATCATTTAAAACTCATAACCACTTTATTGAGTCCGAAGGTATGTTTTATCTGTAGCCATAAAAACGTAAGATCCCGGACTTCGCAAAGCCAAGGATCTTACTCATGAAAAACAAGGTATCTTTACACCGCAGGCCCGGCTGCGTCTTTTATTTCTTCTAATAATTGTTTCCGTTCGCGGAGTCTTCTTCTCGCAATCACAGATTTACCACCAAGCACTCTGATGAATCTCAGATACTGGAATCTTTCTTTTCCGAAATGATGCGTCATGACATACAAGAGGACTCCAAAACCTACCAGAATAATGTATCCGAAGATCTTTTTGCCGGATACAATGATGGCGTTCAGCTGAAGGGTCTTCATATTGGCCGCCAAAGTCTGGGGAGTCACCGTCATTCCGTCGATGTACACCGCAAGATCTCCTACCGCTGTAATCTGAAAACGGTACTGGAACCATGAATACAATGCTGAAAAGAATCCCACCGCCAGAAACGTTCTCCATACCAAAACCAGCCCGATTGCCGCCAGCATATCATCCATTTCAAGTTTATCCAGGGTATAAAACCATACTGAAATAAACAGCGAACACATTCCGAATCCTTTTAAAAACATCGGCAGGTACCAGTTCTCATAATTGAATTCTAAAACCATCGAAAAGTACATGATCAATGCATACCCCATCATCGCCGAAAACCCCGAGAAGATGTACATTTTCAATGGTATTTCTTTTTTGAACCAGAATACGGCAATCACACCTGCCAGAATAATTCCGGGAACCATGAGCAGATTCAGTCCTGCATTCGTCTGCTGATCATATCCGAGAACTCCTACCGCAAAAGTATTCTGAAGCGATGTCGTTCCTAAGAACATTCCCAACCACAATAGCATAAACAGGCCGTGCTGCACATTATTTTTTTTGAAAATTTTAAATGATAAATAAGGTCTTTTTAAGGTGAACTGACGAACCACCAACAAAGCAAAGCTTACAAAAGCTGCAATACTCGCATTCATAATATTTCTCGAATTCCACCAGTCCTGCTGTTTCCCGAAAGAAAAAAAATATGCGGAAAACATAAATGTAGATACAAACAGCATGATACTCATCCAGTCGATGTAATGCAACGGAACTTTTAATGCAAAGTATTTATTGTGCATAAAGATCCAATGGATCAGGGCAAGTATAAAACATAATACCGCTGCAATCACATAGAAATGCTGCCAGTTGTAATTAATGGAAACCACCGCCGCATAATAAGCCGCCACCTGGTTCATTGCCAAAACAAAGGTGTAAAACAGTCCGTAAAACATTCCTCTGTTTCCAACCATCACCATAAGCGGAAGAAACAGCTCTATGGTCACCATCATTTTTAAAAACCCGATTCCCAGAGCAGTAAATACGAAGATCATTGGCTGCATCGTTGTCGCATTAATATAGCTCAACACTCCCAAAAGTACGAGCAGCACCGCCATTTTATCCCTGACCTTGAATCTCATCTTCAGTCTGATAACGATAGGCATACAAGCCCCCATTCCTATTGTGGTTGCATAGTTCGCCCACATAAAATATTCTGTCATCGCCCCGGTACCACTCACCAGATAACTGATGTTTCCTGTATATACCCCACCCAGCGGCATCACCACTGCCAGTAGCAGTACGATGAGCAAGAGCTGTACGGGTTTTGGTACCCAGTCGTTATATAGTCCTTTGTTGTACATGAATTTAGAAATTAGATATTAGAGGTTAGAAGTTAGAGGATGGAAGCGGAAAGACGGGAGATGGAAGTTTATCTTAGCCTGCATACTTCTGTATTCCCAATAAGTTCCGTTTAAAAAGATTAGAAATTATTAGAAAGGGGCCGGAAGTTATGATCTGTCTGCATCAACTTCTCTCTTCAGACTTCCGGCCTCCCTTCTAAAATCTTTCAATCATTAAATGTTTAAATCTTTCAATCCTAGTTAATATTCACATTCATATTCATCCCCGCGCTCAGTTTTTCCAGATCTTCTTTTTTATTGGAAGCGCTGAATTCTATTCTTACCGGAATTCTCTGCTGTACTTTGATAAAGTTACCCGTAGAATTGTCTGTAGGCACGCTTGAATATCTTGAACCTGTCGCTGCGGAAATAGCAGTGACTACTCCTTCAAATGTCTTTCCTCCCAAAGCATCAGCCGTCATTGTCATTTTTTGACCGATCTTAATATTCGGCATCTGTCTTTCCAGGAAGTTAGCAGTTACCCATTTCTGACCGTTCAGAACGATGGTAGCAACCTGCTGACCCGGTTGAATCAATTGCCCTTCAGAGATTGTTCTGCGTCCCATAATTCCATCGTATGGAGCTGTGATCACGGTATAGGAAAGATTAATTTTTGCCATATCCAGTGCTGCTTTTGTTCTTTTAATCTCAGCATCATTAATTCCCAGTTTGCTTTTCACCTCAGTGGTAGAAAGGTTCGCCGACTGCTTCTGATTCACCAGAGTCTCATACGCCGCTTTCTGAGCATCATATTCTGTTTTGATCTGATCATATTGCTGTCTGGTCACCGCTTCTGCAGCGAGAAGATTTTTATATCGGTTTAAATTCTGCTCTGCGTTCCAAAGTCTGGCTTTTGCTCCTGCAATATTGGATTCCATCACACTTACGTTATTGGAAACGGTATTAACGGATGAACTTGTTGCCGATCTCTGTGCCATCGCATTCTGATAAGCAGCTTCAGCCTGACCCAGTTGGGTTAATATTTCATTTTTATCCAGAATAACCAAAGTATCTCCTTTTTTCACCTTCTGGTGTTCGATGAATTTGATGTCTTTGATATAAGCCGAAACCCTTGTATTGATCGGGTTAATGAACTCCTCTACCTGAGCCGCTTCCGTGTAGGTTTTGTCTCCGATGTGGAAATATTCACGGACCAGCCAGAAAAGCCCGAATCCAATTACCAGAAAGACAACCGTATTGGAAATGATGGCTCTTATTTTATTCTTTTTATTCTGTTTCTTTTTAACGGCTGCTCCTGACTGTACCGGAGCGGCCTGAGTATTTTGAGTGGTTTGTTCCTTGTTTTCCATTATCTTGATTTTCAGTTTTAAAATTAAAGCGTTCCTGCAGCCTTCAGCAGGTTATAATATTGATACAGTACATTGATCTCGGCATTGGCAAAATCCAGCTCCGACTGAAGTTTCTGATTCTGTGCATCGATCATTTCAGCCTGTACCGCCAATTGGTTTAAGTATTTGGCTTCTGTAATTTTGTAGTTTTCTTCTGCCAGTCTTTTCGAATCATTCAGAATGTCAGCCTGCTGGATCGATTCCTGGTATTTTACATAGGCTGCATTCACTGCCATATCTACATTTTGCTGAACCAGTGTCACCGCATCACCAGCCTGCGTTTTCTGCAATTCACCAAGCTTTACTTTTTCTTTGGTCTTGTATAAATTATCGATATTATAACTCAGTGAAACACCAGCCTGCCATCCTCCGGAATACATATCCAAAACAGGATTTCTGTTCGTAATCGGACGCTGTAAAGTATACCCTCCAAAACCGGATAATGTCGGCATCTGATCTGTTTTAATGATCTCAATGTTTTTATCCGCCACATCAATGTTTTTCTTTGCTGATTTCAGCTGTGGATTACTTTCGTGGGCAAGATCCATATAGTAATCCATACCGATTCCGGATTCCTTGTCCGTTAAACTTTCAACGGGAACGATCTCTGTTTCGGAAGGAAGCCCCAGAGCAATATTTAAATTATAATTAAGGATCTTTTTATTATTCGTCAGCGTCAGAATGCCTTGATCAAGGTTTTTGATGGCCAACTCTCCACGGATGACTTCATTACGGGTTACCATCCCCTGCTGATAGAACTTCTGAATATTTTTCAGACGTTCCTGAGCGAGTTTTTTGTTATTCTCAAAAACAGTTTCCTGATTGAACATTTTGTAGACATCCAGATAATTGGAGATCACCAGAAATTTTACATCAAGCTTGTTTTTCTCCAGATCCAGTTCAGAAAGCTGCTCGCGAAGACCTGCCATTTCAATGGATTTGCTTACCAAACCTCCTTTAAAGATCAGTTGAGTAGCCTGTACAGCATATGAGCTTCCGTAATGAGGCATCGGAACGTTAGTAGAGTTTGAAAAATCTTTATCGATAGCTACCGCATCTCCTAAATAGAACTGACTGGTAGATGCTGTGATGTTGGGAAGCTGCTGAAGTTTTACAACGTTTGTGTTCTGTTTTGCAATGTCAATATTCTGGGCAGCCACTTTTAACTGCTGGTGGTTTTTCACAGCCAGATCGGCGGCTTCACCTGCGGTCATCTGTTTGATCTGTTGAGAAAAAAACAGCGCAGGGAATAGAGCTATCACGAGTGATAGTGCTGTTTTTATGTTATTTGTCATTTTACCTTGTTTTACGAATACAAAGTTACGGCGACAACAAATTCAATCAAATGTTTGAATTTTGGAAAAAGATGTTCAAATGTAAGATTCTAGCTTTCGAACTGATGTCTGTACTGTCTCGGGCTTACTTCCAGATGCTTTTTAAAAAAGTGGGAAAACGCGTACTGATCACTGAAACCAAGGATAGAAGAAACTTCCGAAACCGGTTTATTGGAGGAGTTTAAAAGCACTTTTGCTTCGTTCATCACAATCAAAGCGATGATCTGGCTGGCAGACTTTCCTGTAATGGATTTTACGACCGAGGAAAGATGTCTGGTTGTAATCGACTGCCGCTCGGCATAGAACTCAACAGTTCTTTCCGTCAGATGATGTTCGGCCAGATCTGTGAGAAATACAAAAACGATCTCTTCCTGTCTGGACATCTGGTTCATGGAATAATTATCCTCTTTTGAAATAATTCCGGCCATCTGATAGCAGAAAACAGAGAAAAGATGCTCTACCATTTCCTTTTTGTAAAGCATTTCGGTTTCTGAATCCAAAATATATTTAAGAAAATTGACACTTTTCCAGACTACTTCCATTTCACTTTCGGGAAAAGGAACTCCTTTATTCATCTGCTGGCGGAAATAACGGTAAGTAATCAACCTATTGAATTTCAACGATAACGCGGAAATAAATTCTCTTTTATAAGAAACCATCCTGGACTGGAAATCGCCGCTCACGGAAACCATCTCATAAATTGTCTGAGGATCGGTGACCATAAACATATTGGCAGAAAGCTCCAGATCGCTGAAATGCTGACGGAGCTTTATAGTCCCTGATTTAATAAATATAAAGGCAGGATTTTCCGGACGGAAAGGTTTATCCGCAGAAATTCTCTCGAAAATATTATGCTGAGTGAAAATTTCAACACCGAATTTTTCTAAAGCTGACATAACACAAATGTAGCCAATATATTCTGCGCCTACAATATTTTAGTCCTCAAGAGAGTAAACCGCAAAGCTCGCCAGCCAGTGGTCTCCGCCATAATTTCCCTGAAACAGCAAAGGAAGTCCGTTCGCTAAAAATACATCGGCTGTTTTTTTAAAGTCTTTTTTCAATGGATGCCCGTCAGGAAGTGCTTTGGAGATTCCTTTCATACACCAGGCTTTGGAGAAAGAAAGTCCAACCAAATGAACGGTCTGGTAATCGCTCAGATCACTGACTACAGGGATTTTTTCAATATTCTCCAAGCTTCTCTTCTCGTAGAAATTGTTCAGCCACAGAACGAATTCTTTTTGAGGCAATACTCTCCTCATCAAGTCTGCAATTTCAAGACTTGGCGAAAAGAAGTCAGATCCATCCGGTTCAAGATAGGCCGGTGTTTTCTGATCTTTACCGTAAAAATATTTTGCTTTTTCCTTTAGCTGATTCTCGAATTCCACATCGTGATTCGCTTTAGCCCAATCGATGGCGAATGCAAGACCAAAAGCGGTATTGGGATGAACTCCGGTTCTGTTCGGGTAGGTTTGTTTGGGAAGATAAGCCTTCCATGACTGTAAGATCTTATCTGTTAATGGTTTTAAATTCTCATGCCAGATCTTAGCTTTAGGATGATTCCAGGTGGTCAGCTCTTCATCCAGCTTTAACAACCAAGCCCAGCCATAGGTTCTTTCAAACGTGGTGGTCAGTTGATATTTTGTGAAATAATCAGCTTCGGTCTGTAGATTTTCTTTATTTAACGAATTTTCAAGAATTTTTTCAATGTCTTTTGCATTGGCCAGATTAGGTTTTGTCTTCAATAATCTTACAAGCATCCAGTGTCCGTGAACGGAGCTGTGCCAGTCGAAACATCCATAAAAACTCGGATGAAGGTCTTTTGGAGTCAAAGTAACCTCACCGGCGTTATTGATGATGTGAGCTGTTTTGTTTGGATATTCCTGATTGATGCAGTGAAGGGGTTTTTCCAGTAGTTTAGATGCCATTTCATCGGTAAGTTTGGGAACTTCCTGGGCATATAGTAAGAATGGAGAAAACACAAATGCTAAAAGACTTTTTTTCATTCAATAAAAATAGAAAATAATTTAGATTTCAAATGATATTTAAACTTAACTAAAATAATTAAATCACAAGTATTTCAATAAAATAATATGAATTTTTAATCAATTAAAGTTTTAAGCATAATTTTTGATAAAATTCTTTAAAAAATATTCATGAGAAAATTATTTTTACCTTTATGTATGCTCCTTTTGATGAGCGCATGCAAGAAATCCGAACTGGACGTTGCCAATTCCTCTCCGGCAGCCGATAAATCAATTGATATTGTTAAATACAAAGAAGAGGCTCCTCCTCCTCCACAAGAAGTTCATCAGATGGCCCCTGCCAGCTCTGTTTCTGAAAAATTAGAACCCGTTAATACATCAGAGCAACCTTCCGTAGCCCCAAAAAAGATTGACACTATCGCCAAAAAAGTCATTAAAAACGGGAATATGAAACTTCAAGTGGGAGACATTAAAAAAGCCCAGAGTCAGGTGGCAGATATTCTGAAAAAAAATAATGCTTATATCCAAACGGAACAGTTTCAAAACACGGATGTAGACGATAATCTGGATCTTGTGATCCGTGTCCCGCATAAAAATTTCGATGCGCTGATCAATTCTTTTTCTGACGGTATGGGCTCTGTTTTGTCCAAAAATATTTCGTCTGATGATGTCACGGAAGAATATACCGATGTTTCCATCAAATTAGCCAATAAAAGAATCTATCTGGAAAAGTACCGTGACATGCTCAGAAGTGCTTCTACCACGAAAGATATGATTGAAATCCAGGAGAAAATCCGTGAACTGGAAGATGAAATAGATGTTGCAGAAGGCAGACTTCGGTTTATTGATGACCGTGTGAATTACAGTACACTCAATTTGAGTTTATACAAAGAAAAAGTGAGAAGCTCTGCCACTTCGAAAATTGGTTTTGGAAGCCGTTTCGGAGATTCTGTAACGGAAGGCTGGAATAGCTTTGTAAGTTTTCTATTGGGAATTATCTCATTCTGGCCGTTTTTATTACTCATCCCGATCATTATTTATCTATGGAGAAAGTGGAAAGCGGGAAGACCAAAATAGCCTGAGTTTTTCGGGATGCGGGTTTCGTGGTTTTGGCTTCGGGATAATAATCAACCTATAACATTCAGTACTTTAATCATAATAAAAATCCGGATATCAGTGATATCCGGATTTTTACTGCACTATCAATGACTTAAGCATTGAAATAATCTTTAACCGTTTCGAGCACCTGCTCGTCCGACATCTTCTGTGCC
This sequence comes from Chryseobacterium sp. JM1, assembly GCF_000737715.1. Lineage (GTDB taxonomy): Bacteria > Bacteroidota > Bacteroidia > Flavobacteriales > Weeksellaceae > Chryseobacterium. The sequence continues at coordinate 86,935 of NZ_JPRN01000005.1, forward strand.
GTATCTAAAGTTATTTTAAGGTTTTTAAATTGAGCCGTATCATGAAGATAGTTTTTCAGCTCTTCCTGAATAGTTCCCGGGCCTGTAATATAAACCTCCTGGGAATTGGTCAGAAGATGTTCCACTTCTTTAAAGAACTTGACCCTGTTCGTACGTTCTGCATTATTCGCGGCGTTCTCACTGGAGTTTCCATGCTGTATTTCTGCTTTTACCGGGCTGCAAAGGAAAAACTTGAATGCATTCTGAGCATCGTGATTTTTTACAACAATTGCCTTTTCCGTATCGATCCAAAGTCCTGCTAATTTCTTGTCTGACATAATTTATTTTTTTGGTGTTATATCCTCTGTAACACAAGAATGATGCAAAGCGGATGTTAAGGGCTGTTAAATGTTGAAAGAAGTCAGGAAGTCCGAAGATGGAAGAAGGAAGCTATTGAGGTCTGAAATCAGTACTACTGTACATTTTTATGAATTTCCAGCATCCTGTTTCCGGATTTAATTTTTCAATTTTGTCCATAAAATTTAATAGAAAGGCCGCCTTACGATGAAGACGGCTTTTTATTCATGATGTATTATTTCTTGCGATTACTTTTTGATCGTTTTAGTCACACTTCCTCCATCTTTATACTGAATTTTCACAAAATAGATTCCGCGTTGAAGAGTACTGATATTCAAGCTATTCTTTGAAATATTCCCGGAAGAAAGCATCTGAAGTCCCTGTGTATTAAATACCTTCACTTCACTGATTTTTCCGTAATAGCTTTCCGGTGCGAAATTGATCAGGTTATCAGATACAATGACTGAAAGTTCATCTTGTTGATTATTTCGCCCCGCAGCACATTCCATTCCTTCATTGCAATTGCTTACCACTTTCCAGACTGCATTGCTTCCAGGTGCTTCTCCCGGATTTGCATACCATTTGTTTTCCCAGATTTTGCAGGCGTGGAACACTTTGGTACCGGCAGTCGCATAAGCCTTTGCCGGATTATAGGACTGAGATCCGCAATAGGTAACAGGACCGCTTGTCTGACAGTTCGGACCTTCCGTACATGCGCTTATCTCTTCCCAAACCATATTGTTACCAGGAACTTCATTCGGATTGGCATACCATTTATTTTTCCAGATTTTGCAGGCATAGAATACGCTTGTCTGAGCTGTTGGATAAGCATTAGCCGGATTATATTGCTGTGATCCGCAGTACACTTGCCCATTTCCGCCTTCTATTTTTTTTGTCCTGATTTTTAATTCATTACTGGCATCAGAGATTTGATCGTTCTGCGCGACAGCTTTTACAGTGTAACGGTATTCAGTATCCTGGGTTAAACCTGTACGTACGAAACTGGTTTGTGTTGTTTCCGCAACCTTGACTCCATTCTCAAAGACCTGATAATTTTTAATGCCCAATGTATGTGTTGAAGCCATCCACATCAGCGAAACAGAGTTTTCAGTGACGCCCATTGAGTGGAGATTCGATGGAGCTACAGGTTTTTCAGGCGTGCTTTGGTCATTCGTTTTTACAATAAGTGGTGTACTTTTCTGTGAAGTTAGTCCAGTAGAGCCTTTCGCCTGTACTTCATAAGTATAATTTGTATTGGCAGATAAACCCTGATCTTCAAATTCAGGAACATTTACAGTCTGCACAGCCTGTCCGTTACGAAAAACCGTGTAAGAGGCAGCATCCGATTGTGGTGTCCAGCCAATTTTTGCAGAAGAGTTTGTTACGCTTATTTTGGCCAATCCGGTTGGTGTAGCCGGTTGTGTAGGCGTTACCGTAGACTGTACATTCACATCGATTACATTATAAAATGCATTGGCAGTATCTGCCACATCCCAAACGGCAAGAATAACATGGTACCCCTGACGATTGGCCGGAATGGTAATATGATGCGGTATATTGTCCTGTGGCGGCGTCCCGTTATGAATTACCTCGCCTATCAACTCTAGGTTTTGACGGGAAAGTGGCTGATTGGGATTCCAGCCCGGTTTCGTCATATAATAATGCCATTTTGCAGTGGCGTGATAAGCGAGATACTTCCAGATAAAAGTATTCACTCCGGTTGTGATATTGGTTTTCTTCCATCGGTCAGCAGTTTGGATATCCAGAATAGTGTTTCCTCCAATACTTCCATTTGCAGAAGCAATCATTCCGTCTGCCGGACCGAACGCCGGAAATCCTTTTTTGGCTTCAAGAGAGCCCGGTTCATTAATTACGCTGCCATATATTCCCAATGCTGCGGTGTAACCCAGTGTAGCTTTGTCAAGACTTCCCTGGTAGCCTCTCGAAGCCGGACTCATTACATAGCCATGGGCCGATAGCTGTGTTGATGAAAATGTCAGAATGCACAACAATAGTGCTGAAAAAAAGATTCTAAGTTTAATCATATTTAATTATTTAAGGTGTTTTTGTTAAGGTTTGCTAATCCCACGGAAAGACTCCACTCTATTTTGTAGTCGCCATGTTTTTAATAAAAATGGGACTTCAGTATTTTCAAATCTGTGTTTGATCAAACGCACGAGATTAGCTATTGAAGCGTAGTAAAACGGAATTCGTTAAAGCAGTACTCAAATTTAGAAAAACATATTGCAATTAATACATTTAATTAAAAATTAACTTAAATAAATATAATTATGATTAATATTAATCAACATAAATTAATTATGTTAATAAATTATTTCAATTAAAGACATCAAAAGAATTATCTTCAAATTCAAACACAACAAAACCACCGATAGCTACCACTTTTCTTAGTACCAATCAGTGTTTTGACGTAAAATTAATGAGTGTAAATTCGGAAGTTTTATCTCTTGAACCTTTTATTTTCCAAGTACAAATACAGCAGGAATTTTATGAAGCTCCGGCTTTGCTTTTTTCCAATCGTTGATGGTTTTTGTCTGAATAAATTCATGTTCAGGATCGTTGATATTGGCTGCGATACACAGCTTGGTGTTCGGAGATAAAAATTTGGTCAAATCTTCAAAAAGCGGATTATTTCTGTACGGAGTTTCCATAAAGATCTGAGAATATCCGGTTTGCTGCACCAGACTTTCGAGACGCTGGATCTGCTTTTTCTTCTCACTTTTATCTATCGGAAGATAACCATGGAAGGTAAATTCCTGGCCGTTGAATCCACTGGAAATCAAAGCTAAAATAATAGAGGAAGGCCCTGAAAGCGGGATTACTCTGATATTTTTCTCATGACACCATTTCACAATAAGGTTTCCGGGATCAGCGATGCATGGAAGCCCCGCCTCAGAAAGGAGTCCGAAATCCTGTCCCTGCAGCATCAGATTCTGAGCTTCTTTGATGTCAGCATTTTCCGTGTATTTATCCAGCAGAAACAGCTTCAGCTCAGATTGCTTCTTTTCAGGAGCAAAGAATTTAACCACTTTTCTGGCTGTTTTTTCGTTTTCTACAAAGAAGTAATCGGTCTGCATGATGTACTCTTTCAAAACGGGTGAAAAATGAGTGATAGAAGTGTTTTCAGATAAATAAGCGGGGAGTAAAAAAAGCATTTTATTGTTTTTTAGTTCTTTCTTGCAAAGAGGGTTGTTTGAAATGATGAGCGAGTTCAATGGAAAATGTGATGGCTGAAATTTCCATTCGTCGTTTATTTTAACAAAGGTAAGAATTTCTTTCCCTGTGTAAAAATACCACTTCCCTGAGCGGGTTTATTTAAGCCAGGATTTGCTTTTTAATAGACTCACATCCACGGTCCAGCAACTGAAAAACCTCTTCAAAATCATTCATATCTCCCCAGTACGGATCCGAAACCTCAGCATTTTTGTGATCACCTGCAGCTTCCAGAAATAATGAAACTTTCTGGCGCTGGTCTTCATTTCTAGTCTTTGAAATCACATCTTCATACACGTCAATATCCATGCAGTAGATTTTGTCAAAGGTGTCAAAATCAGCTTTGGTAATCGGTCGGGATTTCTGGTTGGCTATATCAATATTGTGATGGGCCGCTGTCTTTATTGCTCTTTTGTCGGGATGCTTTCCTTCATGCATGGAAATAGTTCCTGCGGAGTCTACAAAAAAGTTTTCAGGAACTTTTGTCTTCATAATTCCTTCTGCTAAAGGACTTCTGCAAATATTCCCGAGACAGACCATCAGTATTTTCATATCGCTTTTTTTAATTGAAAGATTAGATAATTTAAAGATTTAAAGATTTTACCACTGTTCAGCAGAAGCAAAACTAAATAAAAAATGAAGAATAAAACTATTCTCCATTTCAATTTATTCAGTTAAATTATTTTCTATTTTTTGATTCTTTCAGCAAGATCTTTAACGTATTTTTTTACCTCTTTGTCGATCTTTGATACATCTTTAATGGTATCACAAGCGTACATAACCGTTGAATGGTCTTTTCCGCCCATCTCTTCACCGATCTTTGTAAAGGTAGCATTCGTTAATTCTTTTGAGAAATACATCGCCAACTGTCTTGGAAGGGCAATTTCTCTTTTTCTTGTCTTAGAAAGAAGCTGTTCTTTTTTGATTCCAAAATAGTCGCACACCACCTCCTGAATGTAAGGAATGTTGATGACTTTTTTCTGGTTCGCTGCAATCTTATTAATGGTGTCTTTCAGCAATTCAAGACTTAAGTCTGTTTTATATACTGTAGAATAAGCAATCACAGAGTTGATGACCCCGATAAGCTCTCTCACGTTCGTTTTAGCTTCTGCAGCAAGGAAATCAAGCATATCACCAGGAAGAACAATTCCGTCTCTGCTTAATTTATCTACGATGATCTGTCTTCTTGTAGAAAGATCCGGAGATTTGATTTCGGCAGAAAGTCCCCATTTGAAACGGGAAACAATTCTTTCCTGAATATCCATAATATCTGCAGGCGCCTTATCTGATGTAAGGATGATCTGCTTTCCGTTCTGGTGAAGGTGGTCAAAGATGTGGAAGAAACTGTCCTGTGTGGCAGATTTTCCGGACAGGAACTGAATATCATCAATGATCAAAACATCAACCATCTGGTAGAAGTTCGCAAACTCAGTTTGCTTATGGGCTTTCGCAGCAGATATAAACTGCTGGATGAATTTCTCAGAAGACAGATAAAGAACTACTTTATCCGGAAACTGGCTTTTTACCTCAAGGCCTACTGCCTGTCCCAGGTGGGTCTTTCCAACTCCATATCCTCCGTGAAGGAATAATGGGTTGAAAGCTGTTGCTCCTGGTCTTTTAGCAATAGATCTGGCTACCGTGGCAGCGAATTTATTACTCTCTCCTTCTATATAATTATCAAAAGAATAGTCCGACTTCAGGTTAGAATCTATATTTACTTTTCTGATTCCCGGAACTACAAAAGGATTAACAATATTGGCAGAGAATCCCTGTGGCATTGTTTCCTGCATTTTTGGTGTAGGAACGCTTTTCCCCTTCATATTCATAGTCATTGGCTTTTCCTCTCCGGTAGGCCTGTTTTCCATGACAGAGTACCACAATTTAACTCCTTTTCCAAGATTTTTCTTCAGGGCAGCAGAAAGCAGGGATAGGTAATTATCCTCAATATATTCCTTGTAAAAATCGCTCGGCACTATAAGCGTAAGGTTATTGGCAACCAACGAAAGTGGCTGTACCTTATCGAATAGCATGTCGAAGGATTTTTCAAGCTTCTTTAGATCAGAATTGTCCTCAGCTGCGTTCAAATTATCCCGCATGAACTGAAGGCACTTCTGCCATATCATCATTAAATTTTCATCCATATTTATGCCCCGATTAGTTCGTTGTTAGTACTTTTTGTAGAAGGAAGACAAAGGTCCAATTTTTTCTTTTCAAAAAAAAATATTGCAGGTATTGATTATTTAAAAATATATTTGTATGCATAAATAAGGACTAAGAATGATACACACAACACACTCAATACGAGTACGTTACGGAGAAACGGACCCAATGAAATATGTGTACTATGGGAACTATGCACAGTACTTCGAGATTGGCAGAGTTGAACTGTTCAGAAACATAGGAATGGCATACGATGAAATTGAAAACCAAGGAATTTGGCTTCCGGTTTCGGACTATAAAATCAAATATATCCGCCCGGCACTGTATGACCAAAAATTAGAAATTCATACTTATGTAAAAAAAATTCCAGGCGTAAGGATAGAATTTGAGTACGAAATTTTCAATGAGGAGCAGGTAAAAATCACAGAAGCCTCCACTACCCTCTTCTTTTTAGACGCCAAAACCAATAAAGTGATCAGGTGTCCGGATTTTCTGATGAAGCTGATTGAAGAGCACTGGAAGGAATAGGTTTTAGGTAGATTTTAGATAGCAGGTTGCAGATTTTAGGTTGCCGTCAGTAAATTGGAGATAGAGGTGGGAAGTTACAGGTAAGAGGAAGGAATGCATTCATTAAAGGTGGTTGTTTTTAAACTAATTTGCATCTTTGCACTTCCAATTTAAATGATACGTTCATCTACACTTATATATACTACATATGAAGATCGCATTTTTGGGCCCTCATGCAAGTTTCACACAGCTTGCGGCCACACAGCTTTTTCCGGATGGGGAACTTCTGCCACAGGCTAATATTTTAGACTGTTTTAATGCCGTTGAAAAAGGAGAAGCTGATAAAGCTGTAGTCCCATTGGAAAATTCCATTGAAGGAACAGTTTCTATGACGCTGGATTATCTGTACAAAACCCCTTCCATCAAAATACAAGCAGAAGGGGTCATGCCTATTGCCCACCATCTGATGATTCATCCCGAAAACAGAATGGAGGATATAGAAAAGATTTATTCACATCCGCAGGCTTTAGCACAAAGCTTTCATTTTCTGGACAGCCGATTTAAGGATATCACCAGACAGGATTTCTCCTCTACAGCCGCAGCAGCAAAATTTGTTTCAGAAAATAAGGATTTGAAAATTGCTGCAGTCGCCAATCAGTTTGCTGCCAATTTGTATGGATTAAATATTGTCCACAGAAATATTCAGGATTTTGAGCAGAACCATACACGATTTATCGTTATTTCTAAACAACAGTCTTCTTATGAAAATGACAGACTTGAAGTTTTGGGTGAAAAATCCGGGATGCTGATCAATCTTCCGGAAGATCATCCGGGTGGACTTCATCAGGTTCTGTCTGTTTTTGCCTGGAGAAAAATGAACCTCAGTAAAATTGAATCCAGAACCCTGAAAACAGGACTCGGTAATTATTTTTTCTTTATCAACGTACAGGGAAAATGGGAAGATATCCTGCATGGAAATGCTCTTCTGGAACTTCAATCTATCAACGCGGAAGTTGATTTCTTAGGAAATTATAAAGAGTTTCTTCTGGAAAGCTAAAAAATATTAACTTAAATAAGAAAAACACTGCCTCACACGGCAGTGTTTTTTGTTAGAAACCCTGCCACTACAGAGATCACTGACACAATTGCAGCACAATATGTCACAAAAAGTGACAGTATCAGGTAATTTTTTAAGATAAATTAAATCCTTTATTAGTGATATATAAAATTAATTATCTATTTTTACCTTCGTTAAAAGATTTAAAAATAAAGACACATAACGACATTACGAAATAATATATATCAAATAATAAACATTTGTTTAAAAAATTAATACAATTATTCATATATAGTTAAATAAATCATAAAACAGGCACGATTTTTGCATTTTAAAATATGAAAACTAATTAAAAAACTTACTCATGAAAACCAAAATCTACAGCTTAATTTTAGCTTTATCCGCGGTTTCCGCTTTTTCCCAAGTAGGAATTAACACAACAACTCCAAGTGCTGCTTTGGATGTAAACGGTACTTTAAAGATTCGTGACACGCCTATGGTGACAGCATTACCGGGTTATGAGATCATGGCAGTCAACCAGGGAACATTTCAGGTTGCTAAAGTGGATCCACAGGTTATTGTTGATGCTGCTTCCACAGCCGCCAATACCAACACAAGCGTTTATTCAGCTAAAAAGACGACCGGAATCTCACTTCTGAGCTTAGGTCTTTTCCCAGCAGGTTTCAGGGCTGTCAACTTTTTAGCGGCCGAAAGATCAGTAGGATCTGCAGCCTTGTTCTCGGATACGGACAATACGTATACGATTCCGTCCAATGGTGTTTACAATGTAGGATTTTCGTTCCGTTACGGTTCGGGCCTTCAGGCTGCTATCCTAACAAATACTCCGGGAATTGGTATATTCAGAAACAGGGCGGGTGTAGGAACTCTTATTGACAGCCGTTCATTCAGTGGTCTTACCGTTCCATTGGTTTTAAGTTTAACTATCTCCGAAAGTACGATTGCTTCCCTGTATACGTTCCAGGCGGGAGACAAAATCTCATTTGGACTAACAGGATCTTCTGCTCTTGATATCGGATTATTAGGAGCCAGTGTAGGATCTTTCTACGTATACAAAGTTTCAAATTAATTAAGAACATAATTTAATCGCTCTGCACAGTTAATCCATCACAGAATATGTGATGGATTAATTTTTAATAGGGTTAAAAACATTTGCTTTATATTTGATAAAAACTAAAGAATGAGTGAAATTCTCCTGACGATATTAATTATAGCAGTCATCTTTGTCTTCAGCCATCTTAATAATAAGATCAGAAGACTGGAGAAGGAGGTTGGTGATCTGAATTCTAAAATCAACCAGCCGCAAAAAAATATTGTAGTTCATCAACAGAATATACAGGAGCAGGAACCTTCAGCAGAACAGGCAGTACCTCATCCGATACAGGAACATACCATGCATGAAGAGAGAGCCATTGAGGAAGTTCCTTCACCACCACAAAAAGACTGGCTGGAACCTGTTTTTGATTTTTTAAAACAAAACATTCTGACCATCGTCGGTATTTTCACACTGGTTCTTGGAATCGGTTATTTTGTAAAATATGCCATAGATAAAAACTGGATCGGAGAAGCGCCAAGAGCGGGATTGGGTCTGGCAGCCGGAGCAGGGATTATGCTGACAGGACACTTTCTGCGAAAAAATTACGCGGTTTTTGCGTCTATCATTACAGGAGGCGGAATTGCCGTTTTGTATTTTACCACTACGATTGCTTTCCGGGAATACCATCTGTTTACCCAGAATACAGCGTTCGTTGTCACCACCTTAATTACCATTATTTCCATCGTTCTTGCCTATTATTATAAAAGTGAAGTCATAATTATTATTGCTCTGCTGGGAGGTTTTACCGCTCCGCTGATGATCAGTACCGGACAGAGCAACTACCCTTTCCTGTTTACTTATATCACGCTTCTGAATATTGGTATGCTGGCAGCCTCATTCCTTAAACATTGGAAAAGTGTGGGATGGACGGCTTATGCTTTTACGACTGTTTACTTATTTTACTGGACTTCGGAGGAGCCTCAATTGCTGAGTATCCTATTTTATATGATCAGTTATATTATTTTCTACCTGTTTGCTCTTCAGGATTATTTTAAAAAGAATACACTTTCAACCTGGGATACCTTAATGCTTGTTCTGATTAATTTCTCAAGCATTATCGGACTGATCTATATATTTAAAACCTTAAGCTATGAACCGGTTATTATCTTCCCGCTTGTTTTTGCGGCAGCCAATGCTGTACTTCTGGTGAAAGAATACGGAAAGAAAAATTTTGGCTTCAGCTATTCAATTTTTGCAGCGTTGACGATCAGTCTGATCACGGTAGCAGTTGCGCTTCAATTTAAAACACATCTTATCACGAGTGTTTGGGCGATAGAAGCTTCCCTTCTTCTTTATATCTGGAAAAAAAGTGGACATACTATTTTCAAGACCTGTTTTTATGTTCTGTTTCCACTGGTAATCATCGCACAGTTGATGACATGGTCGGAATATTTCAATACAAAAGACATGAGTATCGTTTTCAATCCGGTATTTTTAACCAGCCTTGTGACGATTAGTACTACTATCTTCAACCTCTTTTTATTGAAAAGGATCAATGAGACCGGAAAACAGGTAGAGAGTTTCTTTGAAAATGTTTTCGCTGTTGTAAGCTATGGTGTCATCTATCTCGCGTTGCTGCTTGAAATTATTTATCACATTTCAGATATGCCATGGTCAGCTATGAGCAGTATCGGGTTTCTGTTCAGTATCTATTATATTTTTGTATTGATCCTGTTCAGGAAAAAGCTTGATATCGACAGCACCATCCAGATCGGACTGGTTTATCTGTTCCTTATCCTTATTATTTTCAATGCTTCATTTGCTGCATCAGAAGTTGCTACGGCCGTTTTACATAAAAAACTTAGTTTTGGGTTTTATTCAATTCATTTTCTTTACTGGATTCCTTTTATATATATGGTATGGAATGCTTCTGCCATTTCCGGTTTTTACAAAACAAAACCATCCTATCTGGCTATTTCAGCGACCATCGTCATTGCGGTAAGCTGCGGGTTTTACAACACTTATCTTTTAAGTTCTGTGACTGATGTCTCTCTACTTTATAAAGCCAGGGAGCATTTCAACATCCTCTACCTTCCTATTATATGGACTGTTCTGGCAAGTATTTTTATTTACATCAGTTTAAAAAAGAATATTCCGGAATACAGCAGAATGGGCTTTATCCTTTTAGCAATTATGGTTCTGAAACTGTACAGCTATGATGTGTGGCAGATGGATAATATCTCAAGAATTACGGCATTCATTATATTGGGCGTTATTTTATTGCTAAGCTCTTTTACGTTCCAGAGACTGAAGAATATTATTAAAAATATGGTAGACAAGAAGGAAGAGGAACAGGGCAATTGAGCTGGAAGCACGAAGAGTGATGAGGGAGGTTCTATTCATAAAAGATAATTATACTTTCCCTTCAGACCGCCACAACTTCACTCTTCCATCCTCCATCATCCTATCTTAAATTACCACATTTCAAAAATCAAAAATCCCTAATAAAACATTTTATTTATAAGCAATATTTAAAATATCCCAAAAATTCATTCACATTTTATAAAAATTAATTATATTTATCCAGTTTTTAACAGTTACATATCCCGGTTATGAAAAAAATACTCTATTCTTTTTTAATATTGTCATCTGTAGCATTATCTGCACAGAAGAATCCTTCTGTAAAGTTTGCAGTTGCCAATGATATTGTCGGTACCACCGACATGTTTAGTGCAAGAAAATCTATAGTTCAGAGTTCAAATGTTTATAAAAATGCTGCTGGACTTCCTCAAAGTTTAAAAAAGTACAGTTTCCTTGCTGAAAAAGGTCTTACGGAAGTAAAATTCAAAAACGGACTTGGTGGTTTGGACAGAATATCTCTTGCTCAGCTGAACGAACAATACGGACTTCCTGAAAATACAGCGGTTGTTATTGAAGGTTATGAGTTCCCTGACACCAGTGTAAAGATTTATGGTGACATTATAGGTAGCACAGAAGTTAAAGATTATAACGGTAAGAAAACGCTTTTCTTAAAAGTAGCCAATTATAAATAGATTATTAACAACTATATAGTAACAAAAGGATACCGCGAATGTATCCTTTTGTTTTTTTTAATATCTGTTGCTCCACTTTTTCTTGAGCTCTTCGTAGATTTTCTTTTCTGTGGCATTATTACCAGGCTGGTATAATTTTGCATTTTTAATCTCTTCCGGCAGAAAATCCTGGTCTACGAAATTCCCTTCATAAGAATGGGCATATTTATATTCTTTACCGTAATCCAGATCTTTCATAAGTTTGGTTGGTGCATTTCTCAAATGCAGGGGCACAGGCAGATTTCCGGTTTGCTTCACCAGAGCCAGCGCATCATTGATCGCCATATAGGTTGAATTACTTTTCGGAGAAACGGCCAGATATACCGCTGTTTCACTTAAAATAATCCTCGATTCCGGATTCCCGATCACATTCACCGCTTGGAAACAGTTATTCGCGATCACCAAAGCATTAGGATTCGCGAGACCGATATCTTCAGCAGCGAGAATCAGCATTCTTCTTGCAATAAATTTGATATCCTCTCCTCCCGCGATCATTCTTGCCAACCAGTACACAGCACCGTTCGGGTCACCGCCACGCATAGATTTTATAAAAGCTGAGATAATATCATAATGCTGCTCGCCGTTTTTATCATACAGCGCCATGGTTTCCTGCAAAATATCCAGAACATCTGCATTGGTGATCTCTTCCTTACTGGAGTTCATGTATTGGTTAAGGACCAGCTCCACTGAATTGATCAGTTTTCTGGCATCTCCACCGGAATACTGGATGAATGCTTCTTTTTCTACAATTTTAAAATGAGTTCCTTCGTCTTTATTGTATCTCTGTGAAGCCGTATCAATCAATTCTTCAAGCTTTTCATAGCTCAGTGCTTTCAAAATATACACCTGACTTCTCGACAAAAGAGCAGACACCACTTCAAAACTTGGGTTCTCTGTGGTAGCACCTATCAAAACAATCCAGCCTTTCTCTACCGCATGCAAAAGTGAATCCTGCTGTGATTTATTGAACCTGTGAATCTCGTCTATGAATAAAATGGGAGATTTTCCTGAAAATAAATTCTGTTTTTTAGCATCCTCAATAACGTCACGTACATCCTTCACTCCTGAAGAAACTGCTGAAAGCTTATAAAACTTCCTCCCTGATTTTTCAGAAATAATTTCCGCCAGCGTTGTTTTTCCTGTTCCCGGAGGTCCCCATAGAATCAGTGAATTCAAGGCATTATTTTCGATCATCTTCCTGATCGTGCCTTTTTCGCCGGTAAGATGTTCCTGCCCAAGAACTTCTTCCAGGGTTTTAGGTCTTAATTTTTCGGCTAATGGAGTATTTTGGCTCAAGATATTTTAATTTTTTTGATGAACAGATTCAGGTTTTGAATCCCTGAAACTTATAACAAAATTAAACTAATTTTAAATTTTTTACCCTATTTTTGCATTGTTTTGAAACTTACATTCAATAAAATCATTAGTTTTCCTTTGGTAATTTTGATAAAATTTTACCAGTGGTTTATTTCGCCCTTACTTCCGAAAAACTGCCGTTACGAACCTACCTGCTCTCACTATATGGTGGAAGCGCTTCAGGTGCATGGTGTTTTCAGGGGATTATGGATGGGGATCAAAAGAATTTCAAAATGTCATCCGTGGGGAGGCAGCGGCTACGACCCTGTTCCTCGGAAAAAATTAAATCAGTAACAAACTATTAAATCAATAGAAATGAGTAACCTATTTTTCAGAATTTATCTCGTCTTATTTGCGTTTATCACCCAGTTCGCATTCGCCCAGGATTATCCGGGAGGTTTATCGGACGGAACTCTGAAAGTAAACGGAACCAGTGTTCCTGTAAAGATCTATTCCACCACAGAGGTGATTGATCTTAATGCTTTTCCAGAAAAAACGACGGACAGCAATGTACTGGTCATCTTTAACGAGTCTAATTTTGAACCTGCTTATTTCGAATCAAGTATTATCACTTTAGCGAAATACAAAACCTTCAAATATCAGCTTTTCGATAAAAATTTCAAACTGATCGAAACACCTGCTACCAAAGACAATATCACCGCATTCAAATATGCTGTAAAATCAGCAAAACCCATCACCGCATCTGAATCCGTAGCGCTTGAAACACCTTTCAAAATCTGGGATCCTTCAAAAGGAATTCAGCTAGGCCCGGTTACCCTGCATTTTTATAGCCTGATGTTCGTTTTCGCCTTTGGTTTCGGATATGTTTTAATGCTGAGAATCTTTAAAATTGATAATGTCAACCAGAAATACTTGGAGCCGCTTTTCACATGGACTTTGATTGGTACCATCTTAGGAGCAAGATTGGGACACGTTATTTTCTATCAGCCGGAACTTTTTAAGGAGGATTTCTGGAGCGTATTTTTACCTATCAGTACAAAAAACGGATTTAAATTCACGGGATTTTCAGGACTTGCAAGCCACGGCGCAACGATAGCTCTGATTTTCACCACTCTATATTATTCATTCAAGATCATTAAAAAAAATCCTTTCTGGGTGTATGACAGAATCGGGATTGTGGTTGCTCTAGGCGGTGCTTTTGTAAGAATCGGTAATTTTTTCAATTCTGAAATCGTAGGAAAAGCTGTTGATCCTAATTCTCCATTGGCTATTCTTTTCCCACAACAGAGCAGTGAATACGGCCCTACCGTTCCACGTTACCCTGGTCAACTTCTTGAAGCTGCCGGATATTTTCTACTGTTCATCCTGTTATGGGTATTATACAGAAAAACAAACAAAAAATATCAGCAGGGATGGTTGTTCGGACTATTCTTTATCATTCTTTGGGCTGTAAGATTCTTTGTAGAATTCCTTAAAGAACCTCAGGGCGATGAGTTCATCCAGATTGGCGGACTGAATACGGGACAGGTACTTTCCATTCCGTTTATGATCGCAGGGGTAGTTATTATGATTATTTCTAAGAAATTCAAAATCACTCAGGCAGAAAACGAAAAACCTGATTAATAGGAAATTATAAAATGAAAGGGCAAATTTACATTGAGTGAATTTGCCCTTTTTCTATTGAAGCTGAGTTTGGGAGAGAGTCAAGAACCAAGAACCAAGATGCTAGACATCAGATTTCAGACTTCAGACTGAGGCTGAGGCAAAGGTTTAGATTGAGATAAAGTATCTTACCTACAACAAACTGGCAACTGGCAAAACTATTAACTCTCAAACACTCCGACTCTCAAACGCTCTAACTCTAAAGTTTCACTCCGTTTCTCCTGTTCAGTTCGTCAAAGACACTTCCAAATGTATTGATGACATCCGTAGGAAGCATTGATTCTTTAGAATATTTTCCAGCAGCCAGATCGGCAGCTCTTCCGTGAAGCCAGACTCCCAAAATACAGGCATCTTCCTGAGAATATCCCTGTGCCATGAGAGAAGTCAGAATTCCGGTAAGAATATCTCCACTTCCACCTTTGGCAAGCCCTGCATTTCCGGTGATATTATAAAATACATTCCCGTCCGGGCTCACTATCTGTGTGTGATGGTCTTTCAGGACAATGTATATATTCAATTCTGCAGCTTTTTCTCGGGCCAGTTTCAGTCTTTCAAAAGAGTTTTCCGTACTTCCAAATAGTCTTTCAAATTCCTTGGGATGCGGCGTGATCACTGATAATTTAGGAATCAGTGTTAAATTTTTAGAGTCTTTTGAGATGATATTCAATGCATCGGCATCCAAAATCAAAGGCTTAGTATATCTTTTTAGAAAATCCAGCAGTCCTTTCTGAGTTTCTTCGTGAGTTCCCAATCCCGGTCCTATTCCATAAACTGTTTCATTTTCTGTTTCGAAATTGTCTATGAATTCACTCCCACCTTCTGTAAACATCGCTTCAGGACAGGATATCTGCAAAATTTCATATCCGCATCTTGGTGCCAATGTAAAAGTAAGACCGGCTCCTGTTTTCAGTGCAGATTGAGTGGCCAGTACTGCTGCTCCTATTTTACCAAAGCTTCCTCCGGCAATGGTTACTTTTCCATACGTCCCTTTGTGTGAAAAATCCTGTCTGGGCTTAAAAATACCATCGACAAGCTTTTCATTAATGACAAAATCTTTCGTAGTTTCCGTCTGTAGATATCCTGCATGCAGTCCTATATCTAAAATGATGACTTTCCCGGTGTATTTTCCTGTTTCAGGATGGAGAAAACTCTTTTTCCAGCTTTGAAAGCTTAATGTATAATCTGCTTTAAAAATCGCAGCATCACTTTCAGGCATATGATCGGCAGGAAGTCCTGAGGGAAGATCTATAGAAATTTTAATGCAGTTTTCCTCATTCAGCACTTCAACCAATTCCTTAAAGATTCCTTCCAAAGGTCTTGATAAACCGGTTCCGAAAAGGGCATCAATAACAACCGTTTTGGCATCAAAATTATACTGATCCGCTTCTTTGAATTCTCTGACCGAAATTCCGGAGAGATCCCGAAGCCGCTTTACATTAACAGAAGCATCATCTGAAAACTTGCCTTTGGTATACTTTACAAAAATATCTACATCGAAGCCTTTCATGTATAATATTCTGGCGACAGCAAATCCATCGCCACCATTGTTTCCGTTGCCACAAAACAGGGCAATTTTCTTGTGATTTTTGCAGTTTTCGGAAATCCAGCCGGCTAATGCTTCGGAAGCCCTTTCCATAAGCTGTATGGAGGAAACAGGTTCGTGTGAAATGGTAAATGCATCCCAGCGGCGTATTTGTTCTGCGGTAAATATTTTCATAAAACGAGGTCAAACTTTTCACCAAATTACGAAAGTTCTGCTTCAGGGCCAATCATCTTAATAAAAATCCACTGATATTATTTTACCAGTAAAAAATTTAATTAAAACCACAATCTCACTTCAAAGATCTTATAAACACAAGCAATAATTCAATATTTATGGAATAAAAAAAACACTGAAAAGTTATGTTTTTTACATTTTTTAATTCTATTTTTGTGTGTATACTAATTAAAAAAAATATAAATTATGGGATTTGTTAATGAATTTAAAGCCTTTGCTTTTAAGGGTAATGTACTTGACCTGGCCGTCGGTGTTATCATTGGTGGAGCATTCGGGAAAATTGTTTCCTCACTGGTAGAAGACGTGATCACTCCGCTTTTACTGAATCCGGCATTAAAAGCTGCAGGGGCAGAAAATATTTCAAAACTATCGTGGAATGGCGTTACTTACGGTAATTTCCTTTCTGCGGTGATCAGCTTCCTTTGTATCGCTTTGGTTCTGTTCTGGATCATTAAAGGAGCCAATAAAATCATTAAGAAAGATGAGGCTGCTCCGGCAGGACCTACTGCAGACCAACAATTGCTGACGGAGATCAGAGATCTTCTTAAAAGCAAGAATAATATATAAAACAAAAGCACCTCCAATTGAGGTGCTTTTTTATTTTTATTCGGTTCAGTGATTACTGAATCTGTAAAATACTTGAGATCTGTTCTGCCAGAGAAAGCCCGATTCTGTCCTGAGCTTCCAGAGTAGAAGCACCGGTGTGAGGAGTCAGGGAGATCTTAGAGTGATTTAATATGGTTTTAGAAGGATTAGGCTCATTGATGAACACATCCAATCCTGCAAATTTCACTTTACCTGAATCCAAAGCATCAATCAAAGCGGATTCATCAATAACACCGCCTCTTGAGCAGTTCACGATGGCAACACCGTCTTTCATCATATCAAATTCATTTTTCCCTATCATGTATCCGTCTTTCTGAGCCGGAACGTGAAGCGTAATAAAGTCTGAATGCTTCAATACCTCCTGAAGCGGCTCAGTTTCAATATCCACATTGATGAACTGATTGTTGTAAAATTTAACTTTAATGCTTGCCTTCCCAACATTGTTATCCGCTGCCACCACTCTCATTCCTAATCCAAGAGCAATTCTTGCAACCTCCTGTCCTATTCTTCCCATTCCAACGATACCAATGGTTTTTCCTCTTAATTCGATGCCGGCAGTATATGCTTTTTTAAGACCTGCAAATTCTGTATCTCCTACTAAAGGCATTTTTCTGTTTGAATCCTGAAGAAATCTAGCTCCTGAAAATAAGTGGGCAAAAACAAGTTCAGCCACCGATTCTGAAGAAGCAGATGGTGTATTGATCACATGAATTCCTTTTTCTCTCGCATAATCCACATCAATATTATCCATTCCTACACCACCACGTCCGATAATTTCTATCGACGGACATCCATCAATAATATCTTTTCTTACCTGTGTAGCACTCCTTACCAGCAGGGTGCGGATCTTATGCTCATTAATGTAATCTACCAAAAACTCCTGCGGAACTTTTGCAGTGATCACTTCAAACCCTTTCTCAGCCAGGGCATCAATTCCAGATTGATCCAGACCGTCATTTGCTAAAACTTTCATAAATACAATTGATATTAAAAGTGAAAAGATTTAAAAATTAAAGAATTTCAGTGCGTACACTTTCATCATTCAATTTTTAAATCTTTGTATATGTTTTCTTAATCTTCTTTGAAAACTTCAATAGTTACCTGCTTTTCTACAAGGTCTGTAAATCTGCCTTTATATCGTGTAGCTCTTACCAGGTGGTTGTCTATCCAGTGATAGTTGCCTCCTCTTGGTTTTCCGCAGAGTACGCTGTGGTATTTGAAGCCGTGCTTGTCCAGCCAGTCGATGGTGATTTGTTTCAGGTTTTCTGTTCTTGATGTAAAGAAACAGATCTGGTGTCCTTCGTCATACCATTTATTCACTGTTTCAAGTGCATCCGGGTAAGGTTCGCAGGTAACCATTCTTTCCGGTTCTTCATTCGGAACGTCATCTGTAATGGTACCGTCTATGTCTATTAAATAATTTTTTACCCCGTCCTTAAGAATAGGACTTAAATGCTCTTTGTATTCTAATTCCATCAGTAATTATTAAGATGCAAAGTTAAGCCTTTTCTAAGTAAGTGAAACATTAAACTTAGTTTAAGTTAAAAATTTACTACTAAAACTAGTATTTAATGTATAATATAAATAATTTATTCACATTTTCATCCGTTATGGTTAAAAATTTTCTCATTTATAATTTCATTTTCACAATTAGTAAGAAATTAAATCCGACCTGTTATCTTTATAAACCTTAAACACATTTTCTTTATGAAAAGAATCTTATCTCTGCTCTTCTGTTTTACAGGTTGGTTTGCTCTTACCATCCAGTATTATTTAATGCTTGAAACCAGCAAATTGCCATTCGGAGAAACTACAATCAGGTTTTTCAGTTATTTTACCATCCTTACGAATTTGCTCGCAGCACTTTATTTTACGTATCAGTCCTTGAGAAGCAACCTTTCAAAACCGGAAAATTCAGGTATTTTAAGCGCTCTTACAGTTTACATCCTTATCGTAGGTCTCATTTACCAGATCCTTTTACGTCAGACATGGAATCCTACAGGAATGCAGCGCGTCGCAGATGAACTTCTTCACAGCATCATCCCGATTCTGGTTCTAATCTATTGGTATCTGTATGAAAATAAGAAAGCTTTAACCTATCGCATGATCCCAAAGTGGGCAGTGTATCCGGTTATCTATTTTGTATACATTCTGGTTCGTGGCGCGTTTTCTGGATTTTATCCCTATCCTTTCATTGATGTTACTCAATTAGGATTAATGAAAGTTGTGATGAACGCTTTTTGGATTGTCCTGCTTTTTGCAGGGCTGTCTGCACTTTTGATCCGTATCGGTACATTATTAAAGAGTGATGAGTTTTAAAATGATGAGTGATGAGTTTAGGGGATAAAGGTTTGAAAGTATATGAATATGAAAAGCAGTTTTTAGTTAATATTTACTCATCCATAACATGAAACCGACACTCCGTAAAACTCAGGTTATTTCATTTTCATGACCTCTATCATTCGTTTCAGCCCTATGATGTTGCACTAAAAATTTTCAAAATACATTTATAAGGCTTACATTTGTAGAAATGGAAGAATTTGTAGTTTTAGTAAATCCTGAAGATGAAGTTTTGGGTCTTATGGAAAAGCAGCAGGCTCACATCAACGGTCTTCTGCACCGTGCTTTTTCCGTCTTTTTGTTCAACAGCAAAGGAGAGATGCTTCTTCAGAAAAGAGCGTCCGGAAAATACCATTCTCCCAACCAATGGACCAATGCAGTATGTTCTCATCCAAGAGAAGGCGAAACATATCTGGAAGGAGCCAAACGCAGAATAAAAGAGGAACTTGGAATTGAAGCTGAGCTTTCGGAAAAGTTTAATTTTATCTATAAAGCAGATGTAGGAGGTGGTCTTTGGGAACATGAACTCGACCACGTATTTGTAGGAACACATGAAACGGATTTCAATTTAAACCCTGAAGAAGTGGAAGAAGTAAGATTCATTTCCACAGAAAATCTGGACAAAGAAATCGCTGAAAATCCCGGCCATTTTACGGAGTGGTTTAAAATTATCCTTGAAGAATATAAACACCATTTTTAACTGATGAAAAAAATACTGCTCGTATCCGCTTTTTTATCGGCAAGTTTGTTTTTTGCCCAGAAAGCAAAAGTGTATGACAGTCCCGGCTACTCTATCAATGTTCCGGAAGGCTGGCGATCTACCAATGACAGCGATATTGTGAATATTTTCCCATCCAATGAAGTTGGAGCGATTACCATTTCAGAATATCACGGACTTGAACTTCCCAAAGCAGACATGAAAAAATTTATTCTGGCACTTTATAAATCTGAAGAGCCGG
The DNA here is from genome assembly GCF_000737715.1 of Chryseobacterium sp. JM1. Classification (GTDB taxonomy): domain Bacteria; phylum Bacteroidota; class Bacteroidia; order Flavobacteriales; family Weeksellaceae; genus Chryseobacterium. Next base: position 107,036 of record NZ_JPRN01000005.1, read on the forward strand.
AAAGCAAAATAAAGGAAAACAAAGGCAGAAAAGGCTATACAGAATATTTTTACGAGTATTTTGATGAAAAGGAGAAACTGTTCTGGATCACCAGGGCATTTCAGAAGGACAAAGATCTGTATCTTGTTTCCATCAACTGTGGCCAGAAGTTCTGGAACGGAAATTATATGAACCTATTCAACGAAACTTTCAACAGCTTTAAAATAAAGAAATAAAAATTAAATATGAAGAAAACAGCCTTATACGATAAACACGTTTCTTTGGGCGCTAAAATCGTACCTTTTGCAGGTTTTGAAATGCCTGTACAGTATTCTGGTGTAACAGACGAGCATTTTGCAGTAAGAGAAAAAGCAGGATTGTTCGATGTTTCGCACATGGGACAGTTTTTTATTGAAGGACCGGGATCTAAAGACCTTTTACAGTTTGTGACGACCAATAATGTAGATGCTCTTGAAAACGGTAAAGCTCAATATTCTTGCCTTCCTAACGAAAACGGAGGAATCGTGGACGACCTTATTGTTTACAAAATGGAAGACGACAAATATTTTGTAGTAGTAAACGCGTCAAATATTGAAAAAGACTGGAATCATATCTCAAAATATAACACATTCGGTGCTCAGATGACCAATGCTTCTGACGAGATGTCATTATTGGCGGTTCAGGGACCAAGAGCTACTGAGATCCTTCAGAAGCTTACAGATACCAATCTTTCTGAAATTCCTTACTATCATTTTGCCGTAGGAAGCGTTGCCGGTGTAAACAATGTGATCATTTCGAACACAGGTTATACAGGAAGTGGTGGATTCGAGATCTACTTCAACAACGAAAATGCTGTTGAGCTTTGGGATGCGATCATCAATGCAGGTGAAGCGGAAGGAATTGTTCCTGCAGGACTTGCTGCAAGAGATACTTTAAGATTGGAAAAAGGTTTCTGTCTTTACGGAAATGATATTGATGATACGACTTCTCCTATTGAAGCAGGATTGGGATGGATCACTAAATTCGATAAAGATTTTGTTTCTAAGGAAACTTTCGCAAAACAGAAAGAAGAAGGTGTTACGAGAAAGCTTGTAGGTTTTGAACTTCAGGATAAAGGAGTTCCAAGACATGATTATCCGGTAGTGGATGCAGAAGGAAATGTAATTGGAAAAGTAACTTCAGGAACACAGTCTCCAATGAAAAAGGTAGGTTTGGGTCTTGCTTATGTAGACAAACCTCATTTCAAACTGGGTTCTGAAATTTTTATTCAGGTAAGAAATAAGAACATTCCTGCAAAAGTAGTGAAAGCTCCTTTCGTATAATTGTTCAAAAAAATATTCAAAAAAAGGCTGTAATTCATTTTACAGCCTTTTTTTGTGATTAATAGCAGATACAGCAAACCTTTCTGTCCGGACTGCAGGCATCGCCGACTCCCGGAGTGTTGGAAATAACGCCGCCGCCAGGTCCGCAAAGAGTAAAGCAGTTAACAATCGGTGGTCTAACACCTCCGATAATCTCTTTTAATGCTGATCTTGTAAGATTCTTTGTTTTTAAAAAGTTTTTTGTCATGGTCATATTTTTTGGTGATAATAAATATAAGTCTTTAATAATTAATCATTTAAAAAAAGCTAATAAATATTAATTCCTGTTATTTTAAAATTATCCTGATTAAATAATCATAAAGTATAATTAAAGCTGAGTTAATAGACTTGTTCTTCCAATTATCTTTTTTTGCAGGGAAAAATAATTGATGGAAAATAATAACTCAATCAACAGACGAAAATTTCTTAAACATTCATTATTGGCTGCGGGAGGAATCCTGATAGCTCCTTTAATTGAAAGTTGTACCAATGATGATTTTACCGACATCGGAAATGCTCCGGATAATCTGAAAAATGCAGGATTTGAAACCGGAGTAGCCAGTTTTGATCCCTCAGAAACAGGAGTCATTATCTGGACAAGGTATTCCACAGGTATTAATGCCGAAATTATCTGGGAAGTAAGCAGAAACAGTAGCTTTTCCGATATAGTGAGGAAAGGACAGGTGAATGTAACTTCAGTGAATGATTTCACAGTTGCAGTGGACGTTCAGAACATTCCTTCTCATACAAAATACTATTACAGGTTTTACAATATTAAGACCAAAGAAAGCAGCATCACAGGAGAAACGCTCACTCTACCATCAAAAACAGATTCTGTAAACGAAGTGAAAATGGCCGTGGTTTCCTGTTCCAATTTTCCTGCAGGGCTTTTCAATGTATATGGAGCAATAGCCCAATCTGACGCCGATGTAGTGGTTCATCTTGGAGATTACATCTATGAATACGCTCCTGGACAGTATGGAACCAATCCTTACACCAATCCGCTGGGAAGAGCTCATCAACCGGCGAAGGAAATCCTTACCCTCGCCGATTACCGTGAAAGATACAGACAATACAGAGGAGACAAGAATCTTATGCTTCTTCATCAAAAGAAACCTTTTATCTGCGTTTGGGATGATCATGAATTCGCCAACGACACTTATAAATCCGGAGCAGAGAATCATCAGCCTAATGAAGGAAGTTTTGAGGTCAGAAAAATGGCAGCATTTCAGGCTTACAGCGAATACATTCCTTTAAAAACGGGCAAGGATATGAGAATCTACAGAACCTTTAACTTCGGAAACATCGTGTCTCTTTATATGATGGATACAAGAGTAATTGCAAGAGATAAGCAGCTTGACTACTCAGATTATCTGGATGCCGCAGGAAACTTTGATCAGGCAAGGTTTAAAACTGATTTCTTAAGCCCCGGCAGAAGGCTGATCGGTAGTGAGCAGATGCAGTGGCTGGGTTCTCAGATCAATGCAGATACCGCAAAATGGAAAGTATTGGGACAGCAGATTTTAATGACCAAAATGATGGTGCCTGCTGAAATGCTGATGGTGTTAAATAAAATCCTCGCAGAAATAAAACAATACGGAAGTGCACAGCCTGCAACAATGCTGCTGCTTAAAAACACCATTACCCAGCTTATTGTTCTTAAAATGAGACATCTACAGCACGATCCTACACTTACCCCGCAGGAAATAGCAAGAGTCACCACAACATTACCTTACAATCTGGATGCATGGGATGGGTATTTCATGGAGAGAGAGCAGCTCTACTCTATTCTGGCAGGAAAAAAAGTAGTAGTCCTTGCAGGAGACACCCACAATGCCTGGCTGGGGAAACTGACAGATGCACAGGGAAATTTCATCGGAACAGAACTGGCTTGCAGCTCCGTATCTTCTCCCGGACTGGAAGGTTATCTTGGAATAACTTCCGATCCTACACAGGCTATAGAACTGGCTCAGGCGTTTTCGATACTTATAGATGATCTGGAATATGCCAATCTCTATAAAAGAGGATATCTGCAGGTGAAATTTACTTCCGCAAGCTCACTGGCAGAATGGAAGTTTGTAGACAATGTGGTTTCAGAAACTTATACAGTAACGACCGAAAAAACATACACCATCACATAATAATAAGGCTTTAATTTTCAATTTCTATAACACAAAGAGCTACTGAATTTATCTGTAGCTCTTTTATTTGATTCATTTTCTGTTGATGGGATTTAGAATCTTATGTCAACAGGCTTAGTTTAATTTTTTAGTCTTCCACTCCAAAGAATTCTCTCAGAGCTTCTACATTCTTCTTATCATTTCCTACAAATATTTCATTATCCGTAATAAAAACCGGGCGTTTCAAAAAAGTGTAGTGATCCAGAAGCAAGTCTTTGAAATCCTTTTCTTCAAGAGATTTTGCGTCCAGGCCTCTTAGTTTAATCTGTGTAGATTTTTTGCTGAACAGGGCTTCGTATGATTTTGTTTTTTTATACATCGCTGCCAGTTCTTCTTTGGTGATGGGTTCTTTTTTGATCTCGCGAAGTTCCCAGTCTGCAAGGTCAAACTGTGCAAGAATTTTTCTGCAGGTATCACATGTATTAAGGTGGAATACTTTCTTCATTGTTATTTTTTAAAGCTGTTATAGGTTAAATTTCCTTCTTCATTGAAGTTTCGTCTTTCAAAAGTAGGATTTAATCTAAAATTCTGGAAATTATTAAATAACTTTATTAAAATTTTATAAAGATGCAGAACAAGCCCATCACTTTTCAGTTTATTTCGGAGCCTTCAGATGTGAATTATGGAGGAAATGTACATGGAGGAAGCGTCATGAAATGGATCGATCAGGCAGGTTATGCATGTGCCACGACATGGAGTGGAAATTATTCGGTAACCGTTTATGTCGGGGGAATCCGTTTCTATGAGCCCATCAAAATCGGGGAAGTGGTAAAAGTAGATGCACAGGTGATTTATACCGGAAAATCGAGTATGCATATTGCGATCAACGTTTTCTCAAGAAACCTGAAGCAGCCTACTTTTGTTAAAAAGACCCATTGTATCATTGTTTTTGTGGCAGTAGATGAAAACGGAAAAAAACTCCCTGTCCCTGCATGGATTCCTGAAACGGAAGAAGAAAAACAACAGGAAAAATATGCTAAACGCCTGATGGATCTCAGAACGCAGATTGAGGATGAAATGAAACCGTTCTTATAAATAACTTGAGTTCGGGATAAGGCATTTCCGTTTTTATGATTAAGAAAGGAAGTCAGAAGCTCGAAGAGGGAAGTTATTGAAATCCAAAGGTTGAAATAGAGTGTGTTTTTATTAATCTTTTTAAAACTATTTCAATACATTTAAAAGAAATTGTTAAATACTTACTGTCCAACAGTAACTTCCATCCTCCAGCTTCCATCTTCCAACCTCTTAATCTTAATTTCTTATCCCGAACTCAGGTTAAATAGAAACTCTTTTGAATTTTCCATCACTTCAAAGAGTTTTAAAATTCACAAAGAATAATTATATTTGCATAATAAAGGAAATGGTGCTCTTCCTTACCCAACCGCTTTACAGAAGCTGATGACGCCTGATTAAGAGATTATTAACCAATAACTGATCAGGATTATTATGTCAAAAAAACAACGGACACTTCATAGAAAAGCAATTTTTCATACCCAATTATTTTTTAGAAAATACCCTGCCCTGCCTTATATTTCAAAATGGCTGTGCATCAGTATTCTGATTGGTGGATTAGTAGGAACAGCTTCTGCGGAATTTTTACAGTCTCTGGAATGGGCAACCCAATTCAGAGAAAGTCATATCTGGCTCATTGCCCTGCTTCCTGTTGCCGGTTTTCTTATTGGCCTTTTATACCATTATTACGGAAAAGATGTAGAAGCAGGAAACAATCTGCTCATTGACAATATTCATGATCCGAAAGAAATTATTCCGTTTAAAATGGCTCCATTTGTGTACCTGGGAACCATTGTTACGCATTTTTTCGGAGGATCAGCCGGGCGTGAAGGAACGGCGTTACAGATGGCGGGAGCTATTGCAGACCAGCTCAGCAAACCCTTTAAACTTGATAAGAATGAAAGGAAAATTCTGCTTATCGCTGCCATTGCCGCGGGTTTTGGATCAATTTTCGGAACACCGTTGGCCGGAGCCGTTTTTGCACTGGAAGTTTTCCTGATCGGAAGAATACGGTATAATGCTATCTTCCCGGCTTTTGCTTCAGCTATTCTCGCAGACTTGACCACCAATCTCTGGAATGTCAAACATACCCATTACCATATAGACCTTATTCCCAAACTGGAATTTCTGCCCATTTTATATAGTATTCTCGCCGGAATTGCTTTTGGAATCTGTGCTGCAGGATTCAGCAGAATGATTCACCGGACTGGATCTGTCTTTAAATCTAAGATTAAATATCCTCCGTTTCGTCCTGTAGTCGGTGGGATTATTGTTGCTTTTGCAGTTTTTGCTATGGGAACCACAAGATATATCGGACTGGGAATCCCTGTCATTCTGGAATCTTTTAAACAACAGCTTCCACTCTACGATTTTGCTTTAAAAATGGTTTTTACCATCATTACTCTTTCTGCAGGGTTTAAAGGGGGCGAAGTCACACCTTTATTTTTCATCGGAGCTACTCTTGGGAGTGCATTATCCCTGTTTATTCCATTACCGTTCGGACTGCTTGCAGGAATGGGCTTTGTAGCCGTGTTTGCCGGAGCTACCAATACTCCATTGGCGTGTATGCTGATGGGGATTGAGCTGTTCGGGGCAGAATCAGGTGTTTATATCGCTATTGCCTGCGTTGTTTCCTACTTGCTTTCCGGCCACAACAGCATTTATACAAAACAAAAGATCGGTGAAACGAAAAACCGAAGGTATGAAAGTGATGGAGGGAAGTCTTTTTCAGATTTGTAAGGAAGTTTGAGTTGGAGAGTTGGTTGCTGGTTGGTTGCTAGTTGCTAGTTGCTGGTTGATAGTAATTAAGATAATGAATCATTGTCTGACATCTAGAATTTTGGTTCTTGACTCTTGAATCTTGCTTTTTTCTTCCTAAAACTCAATACAACTCAAACTCTAAAACTCTCAAACCCTCAAACTCTCCAACTCTCAAACTCCCCAACCCGTATAATTTCACTAAATTTGTTACCATAAGCTCCATCCATGTTTGACTACAGATTAAAAGTTTTCCATACCGCTGCCTCAAGACTGAGTTTTACGAAAGCTGCTGAGGAACTTCACATTTCCCAACCTGCTGTAACCAAACATATTAAAGAAATTGAAAGTCAGCTTGGTACAAAACTGTTTGACCGTAAAGGAACTTCTGTACATCTTACCCAGAGTGGAAAAATTCTATATGAATATGCAGAAAAGATCCGGAATCTCTACCGTGATCTGGAATTTGAGATCAGTCAGGTGAATGAACAGCATAAAGGAAAGCTGATTATCGGAGCCAGTACCAGCGTTGCACAATATGTTTTGCCTGAACTCCTGGCTAAATTCAATACGTATTACAAAGAAATTAAGATCGAACTGATCGCCCACAATACCGAAATTATTTCCGAACTTTTAAAAGAAGGGAAAATAGACCTCGGAATTATTGAAGGAGAATCTCAATCATCTTTCTTTGACTATAAAATTTTTAAAGCTGATGAGATTGTTCTTACCGCAAAAGCTAATCATCCATTAGCTCAGAAAACGTTAAACCTAAAAGATCTATACGACTTAAACTTGATCTTCCGTGAGCAGGGCTCCGGTACTCAGGAATTCATCCAAAACCGTTTAAAGGAAAAAGGAATCAATATCGAAGAGCTCAACACGGTTATGCAGCTGGGAAGCAGTGAAAGCATCAAAAACTATCTTTTACATTCGGACTGTATGGCCTTTTTGTCGATCAGTACCATTTTAAACGAATTAAAAAACAATACGCTGACCATCATAGATATCAGGAATTTCAGTATTGAAAGAAATTTTCACTTTATTCTTCCGAAAGGGGAACAGTCGGAGATGATTAGACTATTTTTGAGATTTGTGAGAAGTTAAATGTTAGATGATAGGTTGCAGGTAGCAGGGATTAGGGATAGTGACGCAGTTTGAAACTATGGTCTTTTGATCTGATTTTAGACGGAATAGATGTCAATGGTGAATTTGCTTCGCAAGTGAATGGTGAATTTTTGGGACAGATATTAGAGACGTCAGATTTCAAACAACAGACACAGACAACAGATGTAAAATAAGGCATCGTTATAAACCAGCAACGTTATTTTCAACCAGCAACTAGCAACTGACAACCCTATTCCCAACTCATTTACTCTACAAACACTCGGACTCTCAAACTCTCCCACTCTCAAACCCTCAAACCCTCCTACCCTCAAACTTTCCCACCTCACAATCCATAACCAAAAGTTATTCATCATAATAAAATACGATTTACTTTGTAATACTATATTTCGGAATTTTGGAGTCTGATTTCAAAACTTATCTTATGAAAGAGCTCATCCAAAATGAAATGATCCGAAAAACTTTTTTTATTGTACTCGGTGTTGTATGTCTTACCCCGCTGGTTTCTTCTCCGATAGCCCTGGCTTTAGGTTTTGGTTTAGCTGTTCTCATTGGTAATCCGTTCGAAAAGCATTTGCACAGATACATTCATTTGTTGCTTCAGATCTCTATTGTAGGACTGGGTTTTGGGCTCAAACTGAATGAAGCGCTTCAGGCGGGGAAGACAGGATTCTTTTTAACGGTTGTCAGTATTTTCACGGTGATGGTTCTCGGCTATATTCTTGGAAGAGTATTTAAGCTTGAGAAAAAACTTTCTTACCTGATCTCTGCCGGAACTGCGATCTGTGGCGGAAGTGCTATCGCAGCTGTTTCTCCTATCATCAAGCCGGGTACAAAGGAAATTTCTTTAGGTCTTGCTATTATTTTCACCTTGAATTCTGTAGCGCTGTTTATTTATCCGGCTATCGGGCATATGCTGCATCTTTCTCAGGAACAGTTTGGGCTTTGGTGTGCGGTGGGAATCCATGATACCAGTTCTGTGGTTGGAGCGGCCGGAAAGTATGGAAATGAAGCTTTAAAAATAGCCACTACGGTGAAACTGGCCCGTGCCTTATGGATTATCCCGGTTTCTGTGATCACGATGTTTATTTTTAAAAACAAAGAGTCGAAAATTAAAATACCGTGGTTTATCGGGTGGTTTATCCTTGCTATTCTTCTGAATACTTATTTTCCTGTTTTTGATGGCTTGAGCAACTCTGTCACCGCAGTAGCTAAATCAGGACTGAATCTTACTTTATTCTTTATCGGGTCTACTCTTTCGATCCGGACTTTAAAAACGATAGGAATCAAGCCGCTGGCTGTGGCTGTTATTTTATGGATTACCATAAGTGTGGGGAGTTTGGTTTACATTACCAACTAATCTATTTTATTTTTAACCACAGATTACACAAATTTTCACAGATGATTGCGTTTTTCCAGCTGTAGAATTTTTATTATTAATGAAAATTTATATCCCATGTGATTAAAAATCTGTGTTCCTCTGTGAAAATCTGTGGTAAAAAACAATAATGTAAAGAGATTTAAACACTAAGACAGATTTTCAAAGATGTTTATGGATATTATTAAGCGTGAAAAACCTTGTTATTTTTTTGAGAGAAATCAATTAAAAATTCAGACTCGAAGCTTTTGCTAAAAATTAATTTGTTTTTAATCAATTTTCATCTAAACTTTAAAATGACAAAAACCTTTTGGAAGGTCCCAAAAGGCTTTTGCGTATTAAATGTGGAAATGTTTTAGTTTTCTTACTGATATACAGTCTTAAATTGCAGACTCGCCACAGTTGTACCCTTGCGTACAAGCGATATGCTGTACGCAATACCAAGGTCCGGTTACAGAGCCTGAGCAACTGCATCCGCAAAGTGATAAATCCGGTTTTCCGCTGATTCCTCCGATAATGTTCTTTAGATCTGCTTTTCTTAATTTCTTAGCGTTTTTCATAGTGTTACATGATTTGGTTTGAGATTAAACAATATAGTTTTGTTACCTTTCAAAGTTAAACAAATATTAATTATTCGCAACATAATTTAAATAAAATTTTAATAATACGTTGATTTCATTATGTTTATTACGATATAATTGCAATTCCCAATCTGAACATTTCTTAAACAACATTAATTATTCGGTAAATTCAAGGTCTTTATTATGCGTTTCGGAAATCGTGAGTGCCGAATAAAAGGCCAGCCCAAAGACCACCAATCCAACCACTGCCGCACTGATGATCACCGTGAAATTATTTTTAAGCAGATCAAACGCCAGAATCATTACAGGTACCAGACCTCTTACCATATTGGGAACGGTGGTGGTCGCTGTATTTCTGATATTAGTCCCGAACTGTTCGGCAGCAAGGGTCACAAACATCGCCCAATATCCGGTTCCTAAGCCCAGCCAGACACAGAACATATAATATTTTGTTTCCGTATTGGTATTCCCAAACAGCATAATCGCTACACCCACTATTGTGAACAGCAGCATATAAAAAATAGCCATCTTCCGGGATTTCAAAGCATGGGAAATAAACCCACTCATCAGATCACCGACAGAAATGCCTATATAAGCCCACATAATGGCCTTTCCGGGATTCAGATCCTTAATGCCTAATTCAGGAGCAAACTGATTGGCTAAAACAGCAAGAATCCCTATGCAATACCAGGTGGGCAATCCTACGGCAATACATTTGAGATATCTGGTCAGCCGGTCTTTATTGGTAAAGAAGGAGAGAAAATTGCCTTTTGAGACGCTTTTATGCACTATGTTTTTATAAATCCCGGATTCCGAAACACTGATTCTCAGCAACAACAGCATAATTCCCATAATTCCTCCGATGATGTAGGAAATATTCCAACCTCCGGCCAATTCTACGGTAAGCTGAGCCACAACAGCACCCATCAGTCCAAATCCGGCTACCACGGAAGTTCCGATGGCTCTTAAATTCTTCGGGAGACTTTCAGAAACAAGGGTAATTCCTGCTCCAAGCTCTCCGGCGAGTCCTATTCCCGCGATAAACCTTAAACCCGCGTATTGGTACACGAGATGCTCTTTCGGAAAGTAAGGAAGAAATCCACAGGCGATATTAGCCAGAGAATACACCAGAATAGAACCGAAAAGTACGGAGAGTCGTCCTTTTTTGTCTCCAAAAATTCCCCAGAACACACCACCGATAAGGAGTCCTACCATCTGACAGTTGAGAATAAAGGTTCCGTCAGTGTCGGGATTCAGGCCTAAAGCTTTTAAACTTGGAATTCTTACGATACCGAATAAAAGCAGGTCATAGATGTCTACGAAATAGCCCAGAGCGGAAATGATAACGGGGATTGAAAAGATGTACTTCAGTTTTGAAGACAAAGACAGTTCTTGCATTTTTAAGTTTTGATAAAAATAAAAAACCTTTCAATTTCTTGAAAGGTTTTTATAAAATATCTTTTTCTGTTATTATCTTGCAATATTCACAGCTCTTGTTTCTCTGATTACCGTTACTTTTACCTGTCCCGGATACGTCAGTTCATTCTGGATTTTTTCAGATATATCGTAAGAAAGCTGGTTGGCTACTTCATCATTCACTTTTCCGCTTTCTACCATTACTCTCAGTTCTCTACCTGCCTGGATCGCATAAGCGCTTGATACGCCATCGAAACTTAAGGCTGCAGATTCAAGATCTTTCAGTCTCTGGATGTAAGATTCAAGGACCTGTCTTCTTGCTCCCGGTCTTGCTCCTGAGATGGCATCAGCTACCTGGATGATCGGTGATAATAATGACTTCATTTCAATTTCGTCGTGGTGAGCTCCGATTGCGTTAACAACTTCTGCATTTTCACCATACTTTTCAGCCCACTGCATTCCCAGTAAAGCGTGAGGAAGTTCAGATTCCTGCTCAGGAACTTTACCGATATCGTGTAAAAGACCTGCTCTTTTCGCTAATTTTACGTTCAATCCTAATTCTGCAGCCATCGTTGCAGCAATGTTTGCTACTTCTCTTGAGTGCTGCAGTAAGTTTTGTCCGTAAGAAGAACGGTATTTCATTCTACCTACAATCTTGATCAGTTCCGGGTGTAATCCGTGGATTCCTAAATCAATGATCGTTCTTTTTCCTACTTCAATGATCTCTTCTTCGATCTGTTTTTTTGTTTTTTCTACTACTTCTTCGATTCTTGCCGGGTGGATTCTTCCGTCCGTCACCAATCTGTGTAGGGATAATCTTGCGATTTCTCTTCTTACCGGATCAAAACATGAAAGAAGAATAGCTTCAGGAGTATCATCTACGATAATCTCCACGCCCGTCATTGCTTCCAAAGCACGGATATTTCTACCTTCTCTACCGATGATTCTACCTTTTACCTCGTCAGATTCAATGTTGAAAACAGATACTGAGTTTTCAATAGCCTGTTCTGTCCCAATTCTCTGAATCGTCTGAACAACGATTTTTCTGGCTTCGTTCTTAGCATTCAGCTGTGCTTCCTCCATAATGCTCTGAACGTGTGCCTGAGCTCTTGTTTTAGCCTCTGCCTTCATGGTTTCTACCAATTCTGCTTTAGCTTCTTCAGCAGTATAATTAGCGATTTTTTCCAAAATCTCCACTTTTTTCGTGGTTGCTACATCAAGTTCCTGCTGCTTTCTATCTAAGATCTCATTTTTCTTAGCATAATCTGCAATCTGTCTGTCCAGGTCTTTTTCAAGTTTTCCGGTCTTGCTAAGCTCGTCATTCAGCTTGTGTTCCTTGTCTTTGGTTCTTTTTTCTACCTCCTGCATTTTTTTCTCACGGGATTGGATATCCGCATCATGCTGAGATTTCAGCTCCAAAAACTTTTCTTTGGCCTGTAGGTTCTTTTCTTTCTTTATGGATTCAGCTTGAACATTTGCTTTTTCTATAAGGTTTTCGGCATTTTTCTTTGCATCATCTACAATAAATTTTGCCTTGGTATTCAGCGAGCTCTTAGAGAAAAGAATCCCTATCACTGCGCCAATAACTAAGCAAATAACGCCGACTATAATGGCTGTTGTCATAATATATATTGAGTTTTAATTGTCTTACACTTATCTAAATAAAAAAAACCTACAACAATTCAGGGATTGAGAGTAAACTCCTAATCAACACGATTTGAACTGATTTCCTCTGTCTGTAATCCGGGAGACCCGGCACGCCATTCAGCGGACATTTGCTCGGTAATTGTTTAGCGTTGAGTTTACCTTAAATGTGTTAGAATTATTGTAGGCAGTCTGACGGGAAAAGAATTCTATTTCCCGATTTCATTCAACGACTGATTAATCTGCACTAATCTTTCGTTGGTAGAATTTATATTTTTTTCGTAGTTCAGAGAAACGACTTCCGCGTTGGTTCCCAGTTTAAGGGCACACATCGCCAAAGCATCCTGTTTGTCTCTGACATCGAAGTTCTGTTCAAAATCTTTAATCATATTTTCGATCTGCTTTCCTACCTTGCGCAGAGTTTCCTCCTCTGCGGCCGGCACGTTCAGCGGATATACCCTTCCTGCAATGTTGATGGTTATTCTTCTTACCTCCATTATAATCCACTGTTTTGAAGCTGCGCAATACAGAAATCAATTTCTTTTACCAATCTGTTGATATGGTTTTTCATTAATCTGTTGTGTTCAGGATTCCCTGATATTGCTGAATAAAGTTTTATATTTTTTTGTTCTTCTGCTAATACCTGATTTCTTCTTCTCTCCTCATCATATTTCGTTTTCAGTTCTTCATGCTCCACAGTTAAGTCGGATAATCTTTCAGTAAGACTTTTATAATTCTTTTGTAAAAGGAAAATCTTTCTCTCTAATTCTGAAAAATTGTTTTCTAAATCTTGAAGCATTTCAGGTTTTGTATATTCTAACTAGCAACAAAAATAAAAAAATAATAACAGTAACAAAAATAAATGTCTCTATATTTTGATTTGCTACGAAAAAAGGAGATGCAGATGCACCTCCTTTTGTATTTTTTATGTCTGTTTTCTTATTCGAATTTCAATACAAACATCACTGCTCTTGTCTGAAGCGTTGACATTGCTGTCGCCCAGTATGGAGGTGTAGTCTCATTATCAGCCACTTTCTCGTTGTTCATGAAGAATGTTCCTCTGATCGCCGGCGTTAGTTTGAATTTATTGAAGTAAAACTGAATTCCCATTTCAGCAGACCATGCAAAATTATGCGTAGTCGATCTGAAAACCTGCTGCATGTTGTCATCCACAGAATCAGAATTAGACTGAAGATTCACGATATAGTTCACTCCTCCTGCGATATACGGTCTTGAATTGTACCATCTGTTACCGTGAAGTTCCAATAATACAGGGATGTCTACCAAAGTAGATTTAATCTCTCTTACTTTATCTTTCTCAGTTAAAGCGATCGGGAAAAAAGGTGGATTAGTCAATGTACCGGCAGCATACTGGTCATTGGACTGGGTATTAAAAATCAACTGCCTTTGAGCAAATTGCAAGCCTGGCTCCAATCTTAGGTCCAGATTATCATTCAGTCTCCACTTGGCGATCAAACCGGCCCCGAAACTGTAGCTTTCTCTGGATTTAACAAGATTCTGATTACCTTCCGCACCATATCTTGGATGAAGGACGATACGGTAGTCTAGCCTGTTGCCGTTCAAATAAAAACCCCAACTGAATTTCTGCTCGTCAAAGTCTTCCAACTTATCCATTCTGTTTCGGGTTCTGAATTGCGCATCTGCAAAAACAGCAATATTAACTGAGGCTAAAACCAGTGCTCTTAATAGAAATTTATTCATAGGTTACTTTGTTGCTTTATAAATTGTGGCTATACCTAAACTTAGCTTTTTATATTCTACTTTCTTAAATCCTGTATCTAAAAGAATTTGCTTCATCTTCTCCCCGAAAGGAAAAGCATTTACAGAATCCGGAAGGTATGTATACGCCCTATTATCTTTGGATACCAGTCTGCCGATGGCAGGTAATATGTTTTTGAAATAAAACATATAAAATGGACCTAAGAACCCCTCAACCTTTGAAAACTCCAGTATATAAACACTCTTGTTATCTTTAACTACTCTTCTTAATTCTGCCAAACCTTTGGTAAGGTTTTCAAAATTCCTTACTCCAAATGCAACGGAAACAGCATCGAATCTATTGTCCTCGAAAGGTAAATTTTCTGCATCTCCTTTTTGCATGGAAATTTTGCCGTCTAATTTAAGTTTTTTTATTTTAATAACGCCAACATTCAGCATTTGTTGTGATAAATCTAAACCAATTACTTTTGCATCGGTTCCTTTTTCAATCGTGATTGCTAAATCTCCCGTTCCTGTAGCCACATCCAGCACTTCCTGCGGGTTGTCTTTTTTCATCATTTTCACCAATGTATTTCTCCATAAAACATCAATTTTCATAGATAAAACATGATTCAGAAGGTCGTACTTCGGTGCAATATTGTCGAACATATCCTCTACCTGACTTTTTTTAGTAGCCTCAGAATTGTAGGGAGTAACTTTGGTAATATCTTTTGTCAAAACTTAAAACTTGTAATATTCTTTGTAATAATTTAGGAAATCCTGCTTTCTGAAAATCTTTGATCTCGATTCCACCTGCTGAATGTTTTTGATTACTTTATCGTAATCCTCATCCACATTGTAATAAAAATCTTCAGTATAAAGCTTGTTGAAGCGTCTCGCTCCTCCGAAATAATCTTTTCCGTCTATTGTGATTTTGTCCAGGGCCAAAAGTAATGAATCTTTTTTAAGATTGTACCCATAATATTGATCATTAATATAATAATCCTGATGTGCGATGTTAATCAGCCCACGAATCTTATTTACTTCAAATGCAGAATCATAGAGCATTTTCTTATTCTGGTCGAAAACCTTGATGGAATTTTTCCCCTTTTTGATATCCACGTGAACATACTGTCCCGCTGAAATTATTCCCTCAGAACCATTATTGATTTTAAAATAATAGGTATTGGGAGTAGGGTTGTCTACTACAAAATAATTTTTCTTGGCTAAAAAAAAGAAGTAGACCCCAAAGGCAACGATAAACACCACAGCTGCAATAAGTAAGCCTTTTAAGGACGAGTTGTTTTTCATACGATTGTAAAGTACAATTTTTGCAAATTTAATAATATTTTTAATTCTCCGTTATTAATATTAATTATTAACTTTGCATCTTTAAAAAATCATTTAAACGAATGCCGAATACGATCATTATTGGTTCCGGATCCTATATTCCTAACAGAGTTATTGGTAGAGATTATTTCATGGATTCTGAGTTCTACACTGAAGACGGAGTTAAGATTGAAAAACCTGCAGAAGAAACCATCGCGAAGTTTGTAGAAATCACAGAAATAGAAAACAGAAGATTTATTGAAGACGATCTTTCCAACTCACAGATCGGTTCTGAAGCTGCAAAAGCAGCCCTGGAGGACGCTAAAATAAACGGCGAGGACCTTGACTACATTATTTACGCAAGCAACTTTGGAGAAGTTACTGTAGACGGATATGTGAATTTCATGCCTAATATGGCAGCAAGAGTGAAAAATAAGCTGGGCATTAAAAACAGAAAATGCATCACTTATGATATGATTTTCGGATGTCCGGGATGGGTAGAAGCCATGATCCTTGCCGACAACCTTATCAAGGCAAAAGCTGCAAAAACGATTCTTGTGGTAGGTGCAGAAACATTAAGCCGTGTTACAGATCCGCATGACAGAAACAGAATGATTTTTGCTGACGGTGCCGGTGCGGTAGTTGTACAGGCTACGGATGAGGAAAACGTAGGCATCATTGCTCACAACACCATCTGTGACAACGGTCCGGAACTGTGTTATCTTGAAAACGCTTCTTCTATCAACGCAAACGTAGATCAAAGACGTCTTTATGTAAGAATGCAGGGAAGAAAAATCTATGAGTACGCCCTTAAAAACGTTCCTTCAGCGATCAAGGAAACGATTGAAGATGCGGGACTTTCTATCGAAAACATTGACAAAATCCTTATTCACCAGGCGAATGCAAAAATGGATTACGCCATGATCGAAAGACTTCACAAGCTTTATGATGTGAAAGATTACGACCATGCGATCTCTCCTATGACCATTCAGAACCTTGGTAATACGTCTGTAGCAACTATTCCTACGATGTATGATTTAATAATTAAAGGAAAAATGGAGGGTCAAACGTTTAAAGATAAAGGTAACATTGTGATGACTTCGGTAGGTGCCGGAATGAACATCAATGCTATCGTTTACAGATTTCCTTAAAATATTTAATTAACAAAAAAATATAAAGCACAGGGAAACATATTCTTTGTGCTTTTTTAGATTTATCATGCAGAGAAATTTTTTGATCATTGCCGCTATCTTTTTGGTTCTGGAAGTTTATATCTATCAGGCTATAAGAACATTAACAGATAATTTCTGGATCAGGCTTGGGTATTGGGTGATATCTTTGACCGTTTACGCGATTTTTGCCTATGAAATTACTCATTTCCAAAGAACAGATAAAAGCTCCGTTAGGGTACAGATCACCATTTCGTTATTCCTGATCTTTATACTTCCAAAAATCTTTGTGGTTCTGTTTTTATTAATTGACGATATTTTCAGAACCGGAGGCTATTTAATCGGATTAACACGACCACAGGAAAATTTCTTCCCTGAAAGAAGAAAATTCCTGAGCATCGTTGGACTAGGCCTTGGAGGCGTTCTTTCTGCCCTTTTCATCGATGGAATTACGTTTGGAAAATACAGGCATACTGTAAGAAGAATAAAAGTAAAAATTCCGGGGCTTTCGAAAAATTTTGAGGGTTATAAAGTGATTCAGATTTCTGATGTTCACAGCGGAAGTTTTTCAGATCCATCAAAACTTCAGCATGCCATTGATCTGATCAACAAGCAAAACCCTGATCTCGTGCTTTTTACTGGCGATATGGTGAATAATATTTCTGATGAATTTAAACCTTTCATTCCGTTATTTTCAAAGATAAAAGCCAAAGACGGAAAACTTGCAGTACTTGGAAATCATGATTACGGAGACTACGTAACATGGACTTCTCTTGATGCCAAGAAGAAAAACCTCGACACGCTTATCGACTATGAAAGACAGGCAGGTTTTGATATGCTGAGAAACGAACACAGAGTGATCGAGAGAAACGGAGAAAAATTGTATATTCTTGGGGTTGAAAACTGGGGATTAAAACCATTTCCTCAATTCGGAAAGATTGATGATGCTTTAAAAGGCGTACCGGAATCTGCTCCGAAAATCCTGATGAGCCATGACCCTACCCATTTCGATTACGTAGTCAAAAAACACCCCGGAAACATTCATTTGACACTTTCAGGCCACACACACGGAATGCAGTTCGGTTTAGATCTGAAAAACGTTAAATGGTCTCCCGTTCAGTACCGTTACCCAAAATGGGCCGATTTATACGAAAGCGAAGGAAAAATGCTGTACGTAAACAGAGGATTCGGTGTTCTGGGCTATCCGGGAAGAGTGGGTGTATTGCCTGAGATTACGCTGTTTGAACTTAGCTAGTTTTGAGTGAGAGAGTGAGAGCGTTTGAGAGTCTGAGGGTTTTAGAGTAGATGAGTTTGAAAGAGGGTTGTCAGGTTACTGGTTGCTAGTTGCTAGTTGCTAGTTGCTAGTTGCTAGTTGAAAATAACGTTGCATGTTTATAGTTACATCATTTTTTACATCTGATGTCTGATGTCTGAAATCTAATCTAACATCCACTCCAAAAATTCACCATTCACTTGCGGAGCAAAATTCACTATTCACATCAATACCACTCAAAACACAAATCAAAAGGCCATAGTTTCGACCTTCGGCAAAATCCCTAATCCCTAATCCCTAATCCCTAATATCTGCCACCTATCACCTAAAAAATATAATCCTTCATCCGCGAGGTCGCCATATCATGTTCATTCACCCAGGTAAGAAGAGCGTCGAGCTTATCTTCCATTTTCTTTCCTGAAAAGAGGCTTCTGTAAAACGGAATATCGAATCGGTATTTTTTAAAATCGGTGAACTGCCACGAGTTTAGATAGATTAAAACAAAATCATCATTCTTCAGGGTTTCAAAAACCATACTCTGATAATAGTTCATCGGCAGGATCTGAAACACAAAATCATTATACGGAAGCTGACTGTATGGTGAGATACTTTCAGGTACAATACTAAGCCCATCCTCTTCATTAATTTCGGTATCCCTTTTCAGTCGTTTGAATGGAAAAAGAACATCTGCATTATCGATATTGGAGACGTAATTAAACTCCAGCGATTTCAGATTTTCCTGAGGCAACTTACAATCTTTCTGCCGGATTCCTCTGATCTGTTTTTCGAGAAGATCCTGAATATTTTTTTTGACTTCTTCAATTTCCTGAAGATTTGAATTGAAATTATAAAAAGCAATTTCATGCCCTTTGGATGAAATTGCTTTTATTAAATTCTGCAGTTTTTCCGCGATGGAAATCTCCACAAAAAAACTGGCTTTGATGTCATGAATATCTAAAATGCGAAGAATAGCTTTGGTGTTATCTTCTGTGATCTTCAGTCTTTCTTCATCAGAAATCTGCACGCTGTTTTTGGCTTCAGCCTCTATATTTAAGATGTTAAAAGTCAGTAAAATCATTTAAATTAAATTTTAGATAGTATTTATAAGTAATTAAAAATCAAATGTTAAAATAAAACATATTTAAACATTAACTTTAAGTAATTAATTTTTATTCAATTTCACTTTAAGATTCTTGATCATGTCCTTCGACATTTCAGAAATTCCGAAATCATAGGTCAGTCCCCAGTCTTTTTTCGCTACAGAATCATCGATGGATGCCGGCCATGAATCTGCAATCGCCTGTCTGAAATCCGGTTTGTAATCGATCGTAAATTCCGGTATTTCTTTCTTGATTTCTTCGGCAAGTTCTTTCGGGGTAAATGACATTCCTCCTAAATTATAAGACGAACGAACGGTAAGACTTTCCTTCGGAGCTTCCATTAATTTCAGAGTTGCGTTGATCGCATCATCCATATAAAGCATCGGCATTCCTGTATCTTCAGAAATGAAACTTGTGTATTTTCCTTCCTCGATAGCTTCGTAAAAAATCTCAACAGCGTAATCTGTAGTCCCCCCTCCGGCAGGTGTTTTCCATGAAATAAGTCCCGGGTATCTGATACTTCTTACATCTACTCCATGCTTGTCAAAATAATATTCGCACCACTTTTCTCCTGCCATTTTGGAGATACCATAGACGGTAGTAGGATTTAAAACCACATCCTGTGCTACATCATGTTTCGGAATTCCTTTCCCGAATACAGCGATTGAACTAGGCCAGAAGATCTTTTTAAGAAGCCCTTCCTTTGCCAATTCACAAAAATGAAGAAGAGGCTCAAGATTCAGTTTCCAGGCGAAAATAGGCTGCTTTTCTGAAGTCCCTGATAAAAGCGATGCCAGGTGATACACTGTAGTGATCTCATAGTCTTTAATCACCTGTCTTACCAGCTGTGTATTGGTAACATCCATTCTTTCGTAATGTCCGGCAGCGGTAATTCCCTTTTGCCATCTGTCCAGTCCGGATGCTACTACATTGTCAGCTCCATGGATTTCAACAAGTCTGTTCGTCAGTTCGGTGCCGATCTGTCCCAAAGCACCTGTAATCAATATTCTTTCCGTATAGGATTCCATTTTTACATATTTTTTTAGAGTTGTACAAAAGTAAAAAAATCATATCAACCAAAATAAAAAAGGTATGTAAAAACACACCTTTTTCATCATATCTGAAAAGAAATCGTTAAAAGCTCAGATTTACCCGGGCAAAAAGAAATCTCCCGTTCATCCCGAACTGGGAAGTGTTTCTGGAATAAACGAACTGGTTCTGATTCGTAAGATCCACAGGTGCAGCGCCTGAGACGTAAATCAAATTACCGGAATTGTCCAGAGCCGGAGTTTTCACTGTAGCCGGGCCCAAATTTTGATCAGGATAAATATCAAACAGGTTATTCGCTCCAATGGTTAGTCTAAAGCTATCACTGAATTTATAACCCACCGAAAGATCTGTAATAACCTTTCCACCCCACACAGGATGCTCTGTTGCCACAGCCTGGCCGTTAATAATGGCACCGGAGATAATACCATCTCCGTTGGCATCCATTGGATTGGGATCTGTAACTTTTCCGAAATACACATTTCTTACAAGCACGTTGAATCTACTGATTTCCAAAGCATTGTTCAGAGATGCTTTAAATCTCGGAATTGCTTCTTCAAGATATATTCTGCTGGATTCCGAATAATAACGATTGATCTGTCCGGCCTTGATCAAAGCCTCTGAACCATGAATCTCTCCTACTCTGTTGGTTTTCGACACCGTTACCGCCAAATCTGAATTTAACGAAAGTTTTTCCGAAAATTTACCTCTGTGAGAAATCACGCCTTCCACTCCTTTGGTCTGGGTATCAATAGCATTCGCAAAAAATGTAGCGGCATTGGCATTGGCCTGATCAAAAAGATCCTGTAGATTTTTTTCAGGACTTCCGGCCGCGTAAGTACCCGCCGGTCTTGAAAACTGATCCGTAAGGACTACCCTGTTCTTTATCTTGATATAATATCCGTCAACTGTAAAAGTAAGGTTGGCCTGTGGAATTTTTGCGGTAAAACCCGTAGAATAACTTGTTGATTCTTCCTGTTTTAGCTGTGGAATACCAAGAAGCCTGGCCGCAGCTGAATCATTTGAAAATGTTCCTACTTCAAATGAAGTCCCGCCTACAAATTGAGTGGCCGTGGCATTGAAATAGATCTGCTGCAAGGAAGGAGCCCTGAATCCTGTTGAATGAGCCGCTCTTAAGTTGATCTGATCCGTCAGTTTATACCGTGTTGCTATTTTATAATTGAATGTAGATCCGAAATCTGAATAGTTTTCATACCGCAAAGCTGCGCTCAACAGCCATTTATCGGTAACATCAAGTTCTGTATCTACATAAGCCGCTACAGACTGTCTTCCTTTATTTAAAGCATTTGCAGGTCTGAAACCCGGGAAAACCTGTGATCCGCCCGGCCTTGTACTCCCAAAGAAATCCGTAGGTTTTAAAGAAGTAACAGTTGCTGGCGTCTGGATTCTTCCATTGATGTCATAAAGCGCCCACGAAGCTTCTTCTCCATTGGTTATTTTATATCTTTCAAATCTTGCTTCACCACCAAAAGCGACGTTAAAACCTTTCAGCCAGTCTATTTTCGTATCAAAATCCGCATTGACTGTATTTTGTGAAAAACTTAATCCTCCTGCATCAAATTCTCTTTTACCTGGATATATCATGGATGCATTAGCTGTATTTTTGATGGTATAGTCGAAGGTATTCTGACCGAATGTATTGCTGATATCATAATTTATTTTCCCCAGTTTTCCTTTGAATCCGCCGGCGAAAGAAAGATCAATCACATCAGACGCTATTTCCGGTAAAAAACCGTTTGGATACAATGATGTAGAAGTTCTGGCCACATTCGGTCTTCTGTAAAATCCTGCTGCATTACCGTCCCTGTAGGAAATGCCTCCAAAAACATAGCCTTTCACAGAAGATGAAAGATCAAATTCAGAGTTCATAAAAAGCTGGCCGGATGTTAATTTAGACTGTCCTACTCTCATATTAAAGTCGTCCCTCGTCAGTTTTCTGTAAGCTAATTCGTTTTCAGTCACATCACCTTTTAATAAATTCTGTAGCTGGGTAATCGTATTGGCCGCCTGAATATCCGCTTGCTGCTGTGCTGTAAAATATCCCACTTTAGGTGCAAACTGATGAATCAGGTTGATGATCTGCTGCTGATTCGGGGTGCTGGCAATGTTTCCAAACAGTGAAGAAATATTCACTCCATTTTCCAAAGCTCTCTGTTCAATGGCATTATACGCATTAAAAATATCTCCTGTTGCGGATTTTGCCCGTCGGGTGTCGTCTCTGCTCAATAAACTTCCGGTGAAATTAATGAAGCCGTTTGTTCCTATTTTAGTTCCATAATTTAAGTCAATCTGGTATTTTCCTCCGTCCCATCCTCCACGATGATCATTAGCTCCTTTTGAATTGAATGCCCCCGCCGTAATGGCAGCCGTAAAAGCATTGGTGTTTTTTTTCATAATGACATTGATGACTCCTGCGATGGCATCGGAACCATACTGCGCGGAAGCTCCGTCTCTGAGTACTTCCAGCCTCTCAATAGCAAATGCAGGAATGGCATTGAGGTCTGTCCCCACAGAACCTCGTCCCGGTGAACCATTGATGTTCACCAAAGAAGAAGTATGTCTTCTCTTTCCATTCAGAAGTACGAGAACCTGATCCGGACCAAGCCCTCTCAGTTGAGCAGGATCCACATGGTCTGTTCCGTCGGCTACCGTTGTAGAGTTTGACGTAAAAGAAGGTGCCGCATAATTTAAAATCTGATTCAGATCGGTCTGCGGGCTTAAAACCGACTGAGATCCAATATTGATAACATCTACAGGAACGGGAGTATCAGTAGCTACTCTGGCTTTATTTCTTGAGCCAACAGTGATCTTTACTTCATCTACCTGGTTTGTTTTTACAGAATCCTTGATTTGGGCATCGATATTTGCGGAAATAAAAACCAATGCTCCCAACAAAGCGATTTTCTGGTAATTTTTTTTCATATGTGTTTTTTTTCAAAAGTAGTAATTCGGATGATATAAAAAATACAATAAATCGAATTAAAACAGAACCTTTTTGAAAAACAACCAAACAATAGTTGCTTTTACTGAATATTTATAAATACTATTTATTTTTTTAATATCAAATGCATAATTAATAACAACTCAATCTTTCAATGGCTTTTATAGAGATAAACACCTGTACTTTCATTAAAAAAATATCTACTTTTGTTTTAAACAAAATCTTATGAAGAAGCTTTTTATTGCAGCAGTACTGTTTGCCGGAAATGCATACTGGGCACAGTTTACTGATTTCAACATTGTCAAGGAAGTAAAAATAAAAAATAAAGGTGCAGTGGTATCTGCCCATCCTCTTGCGAGTGAAGCAGGTGCACAAATGATGAAGATGGGCGGAAATGCCTATGATGCTGTTGTTGCTACACAGTATGCGCTGGCCGTGGTTTATCCTCAGGCTGGAAATATCGGCGGCGGCGGTTTTTTAGTAGGGGTTAAAAATAACGGCGAAAAATTCACGCTGGATTATAGAGAAACAGCTCCCAAGAAAGCTTCAAGGGATATGTATGTTGATAAAAACGGAAAAGCCAATACAGATCTTTCCCAATACGGAAGACTTGCTGTAGGGGTACCGGGAAGTATAGCCGGATTTTATGCTACTTTGAAATACTGTAAACTTCCGATGGATAAAATCATCCAACCTGCTATTGATTTAGCGGAAAAAGGATTTGCCATCACAGAAATGGAAGCTGAAATGCTGAATACCCACAGAGAAAAATTCCTTAAACATAACACATCAGCTATCGCTTTTGTAAAAGATACTCCGTGGAAAGCAGGTGATATTCTGGTACAGAAAGAATTGGCTGCCACGCTTCAATTAATCCAAAAACAGGGCGCAAAAGGATTTTACGAAGGAAAAACAGCTGACCTTATGGTTTCCGAAATGAAAAAAGGAAACGGGATCATGACTTTGGAAGATCTTAAAAATTATAAAGCTGTAGAAAGAAAGCCTTTGGAATTTGACTATAAAGGAAGCCGAGTGGTTACTATGCCTCTGCCTTCGAGCGGCGGTGTATTACTTGCCCAAATGCTGACCATGGCAGGATATGAAAATCTGGAAAAGTATCAGCAGAATTCAACGGAGGCTGTACAGATCATGACTGAAGCTGAAAGAAGAGCTTTTGCAGACCGGGCGGAATACATGGGTGATCCTGATTTCATCGAGGATAAAACCACTTACCTGACTTCTGATGCTTACCTAAAAAGCAGATGGAAAAGTTTCAGTTTCAGCAAAGCCACACCGAGCGCTGAAGTGGGAAAAATCATCAGCCAACCGAATGAATCTACACAAACCACTCATATTTCCGTGATCGATAAAGACGGAAACACAGCTTCTGTGACCACTACGCTTAACGGATATTATGGAAGCAAAGTCGTGGTTTCGGGTGCAGGATTCTTTTTAAATAATGAAATGGATGACTTCTCCATCAAACCGGGAGTTCCGAATATGTTTGGAGCTGTGGGTGGAGAAGCTAATTCTATTCAGCCTAACAAAAGAATGCTTTCTTCCATGACTCCTACGATCCTGCTTAAAAATGGAAAGCCATATATGGTGGTGGGAACTCCCGGAGGAACTACCATTCCCACATCTGTCTATCAATCTATTGTGAATGTGGTTGATTTTAAACTGAATGCCAATATCTCTGTGAATGCTCCGAAATTCCATCATCAGTGGCTTCCGGAGAAAATCACGGTAGAAAATAATTTTCCGGAAAGTACGATCTCAGCCTTAAAAAGCAAAAATTATGTGATCGAAAAAATAAAATACATCGGAAAAACAGAACTGATTCTAATGGATGACAATGGAAACATTCATGCTGTGGCAGATGGCCGCGGGGATGATTCTGTTGCGGTAGAATAATTTTGTTATCATTACAATATATGCTTCGACTCCACTCATCATGACTTACTTATCTACATTGTCATACTGAGCGGAGTCGAAGCATTTTTCATTTCTGTAACGCCAAATTCAATCATAAGACTTAAACCGAATCAATTTCAAAACTTGGGAATGGATGAGCTTTTTTAACGCAAAGTTTGATTCTGAGGCCGCATAACTTTAAGAATATAAAGAGTGAATCAATTGCATTGATTCGATTAAGCAAACACTATATCCCGAAAGAATCTTTGAAAAAATTTCATCTCTTTGCCAAGTTTTGCAAATGATCCCTTAAACCGAAACTGAAAACTTCCAGAACCCCCATCTCCCATCTTCATTTTCTCCATCTCCTTCCCAATTCATCAATTTAACTGACTTTCGTCATGTTTTAAGATAAAAATTCTTAATTTTCCGGCTTCAAAATCTAAAAAAGAATCCTTTGAAAGCGAAACAATTCTATCATCAGCTTTATTTTCAAGTCATTATTGCCATAATAGCCGGTATACTTTTAGGAAGATTTTATCCTGAATTGGGTGAAAAAATGAAACCTCTCGGCGACGGATTCATCAAATTGGTGAAAATGATTATCGCTCCGGTGATCTTCATTACCCTGACTTTAGGAATCGCTCATATGACCGATCTCAAAAAAGTAGGCCGTATTGCTGTAAAAGCAATGATCTATTTTTTTACATTTTCAACTTTAGCATTAATCATAGGACTGATTGTCGGGAATATTCTGCAACCGGGACATGGTTTAAATATTGACCCCGCTACTCTATCCGGCGATGTTTCACAATATCAGCAGAAAGCTCATGACTCTACACTGACAGGTTTTATCATGAATATTATTCCTGAAACACTTTTCAGTCCATTGGTTGGCGAAAATATACTTCAGGTCCTTCTGGTGGCTATCTTAATGGGTGTTGCTCTTGTTTTAACCAAAGAAAAAAGTCAAAAAGTAACCGATTTTTTACAGGATCTGTCTACTCCGATTTTCAAAATTGTCCATATGCTCATGAAACTGGCTCCGATCGGGGCTTTTGGGGCAATGGCATTCACCATCGGAAAATATGGTCTCCATTCGGTACTGAATCTGATCTTTTTAGTGGGGACTTTCTATATCACCTCTATCCTTTTTGTGGTACTGGTTTTGGGAGCGGTTGCCTGGTACAACGGATTCAGTATTTTTAAACTGATGTTTTATCTGAAAGAGGAACTTCTGTTGGTTTTAGGAACCAGTTCATCCGAATCCGCACTTCCCGGAATTATGGAAAAACTGGAAAAAGCTGGTTGTTCGAGAGCTATTGTTGGACTGGTAGTTCCTACCGGATATTCTTTCAATCTGGATGGAACCAATATTTATATGACACTGGCATCTCTTTTTATCGCTCAAGCTCTGAATATTGATCTTCCTTTAGAGAAACAGTTAATGTTGCTTTTGGTAGCAATGCTAAGTTCAAAAGGGGCCGCAGGTGTTACAGGAGCAGGATTTGTGACGCTGGCTGCAACATTGGCTGTCGTTCCTGAGATTCCGATTGCCGGAATGACTTTAATTCTGGGAATTGATAAGTTTATGAGCGAATGTAGGGCTTTGACGAATGTTATTGGAAATTCTGTAGCTACGGTAGTTGTGGCAAACTGGGAAAAGCAGTTGGATAAAGAGCAGCTACAGTATTGTCTGAATCATCCGGCTGAGATTGAGAAGAAGCTGGAAGTTTAGGTATTTGTAGTTGACACTCAGCAAAACTTTTTGTGAAAAAAAATTTAGGTTTTCAGATTGGAAAATAAAAGAGAATTTAAGTTAATTATTCTTTTTAACCACAGATGAAGCAGATTTTCACAGATGATGATGTTAAACCTTTTGTGGAGTTTGTGTTTTATTATTTTTAGATTTTGGCTAAAGCCAAAGGGATAGCGGTTTGTTTCGTGAAGGTGGGCTGAAGCCCACCCCTATTGAATTTTTTGGTTATTTTTTATTCCGGGCCGCCCTTTACCTTTACCTTTACCTTTACCTTTACCTTTACCTTTACCTTTACCTTACACTAAAATATTCAGACTTGCAGGCAAGACCTTCACATGAACCGGTGATTCTATTTTGTTAAACTCTCCGTCGAGATGCCAGTTTTTGGTGGTTACTTTAAATGAAATTTCTGAAACGGGAAGGTAGGTTACATATTCATCATCCTTCAGTCTCTTGGTGAACATCCTGAACGCAAAAAGCGCTGAATAGGTCAGTGGGAATTTTTTCACCAGTACCATATCAACCAATCCGTCACTTTTACTTGCATTGGGAGCAATGTAAGCGTTGTTTCCGAACTGTCGGGTATTGGCAATATTCAGCATCAGGTATCTTCCGTTGTACTGCTGGTAAGCTTCGTCGGTAAACTGAACCTTGATGGGTTTATAATTAAAGAATGTCTTCAGAGAGACTTTGATGTAATTTTTGAATCCGCGGGTGGTTTTTTCAAATTCTTTTACCACTTTCCCGTCAAATCCGGTACCTGAAACGTTGATCGACAGTCTGTCATTCACCGTAAAAGTATCAATTTTCCTGAATGCTTTGGCTTTAATTTTTTCCAGAAGTTCATCCAGATTTTTATTGAATTTAGTTTCATTGGAAAAGCCATTCCCTGATCCTGCCGGAAATATAGCCAGAATTTTTTCTGTATTAATAAGATTTCTTGCCACAGTGGAGATGGTTCCGTCACCTCCTATGGCCACAAAAATATCAACATTGTCAAAATTCGCCTTAATAAAATCATCTGTCCCCGGGATAGATTCAGAGATATAATACAAAGGATTGTCAACCTTTTTTTTGAGTTCGTCAAGAAACGGCTGATAATTTTTTTTGGCCGAAAAGGGATTAATGATAAAAGCTGCTTTTTCCATTACCGCAAAAATAGAAAATGCTTCCTGATCCGGAAGCATTAATTTACTTTATTTTCATTCTTTCTTTAAATTCTGCATTCAGCGTTCCTTTCAGTTCATCCCAGGAAACAGGAATAACAATATCTCCGGCTGCAAAAGCGGCGATTTCGTACGGACTGTAATGGAAATACAAATTCTTCTGGTCAAAATAGAAATTATTTGTAGCCGGAATAACTTCTACCAATAGCATATCTGAGTTTTTCACCTCTCCTTCAGCATCTGTTGTTCCGCTTTTTACCTTATTAAGATTTTTCATCAACAGCGCTTCCAGTTTGGCTTTTGGCATTGAAGTCACATCTTTAAGTTCCAGTTTTCTATTGTTTTTAAGATCAAAAACTCTTTCTGAAAATCCGAAATTATCATGGGCACCACCTTCATATGAGCTCCATACATATCCGATGTGCATATAATCATTCACATTAGAGATCAAATCCATATAGGAATTTGTATACCAGCTTTGGGCATAGGAAATATCTGAAAGCCAGTCTGTGCTTTCACTTTTCGTAGATTTGAAGTACTCATTTTTCTGATTATCCAGATAAGCTTGTAATCCCTTTTGAGAAAAATCTTTAATTCCCTGCTCATGAAAATAAATACTGTCTAAGAGCTTTTTTTCTTTCAACGTTGGAAAAACAAGTAATTTTGAAGTGAATTTCACGCTCAATGAGTCTGCAATCTTTGAAGAATCACTCACTTTTACAGAGTCAACGACCAGTTTTTCAGGCTGTGTTGTAGTGGTCTTATCAGAAGGTGTAGTTGTATTTTCTGCCTTTTTACATGCTGAAAAAGCAAGAAAAGAAGAAACTGCCAGAACGGCAATCGTATTTTTCATAATTTATTTTTTTAGTATTAATACAAAAACCATTCAAAAAATGAATGGTTTTGTAAAATTATTTTTTATTTAATCTAAAGATCTAAATCAAATTGTTCTTTACGATTTTTTAATCAGGCTGATTACCTGGTTTTCACTTTTTGAAGCGGTTCCCCAAATCTGCTTAAATGCAGGATAATATTCTTTAGGATAGTTCGGACTTACCACCTTTGTCGTAGAAATAATTTCCAGTTTGTTTCCTTTCTGCTCAGCCACATAGCTGTACTCTATTTCTTTGTCGTTCGTAACAATTTTCTTGTTTTTAGGCATTGTCTCAATCATATAACCTTCCGGTATCTCCAAAATTACTTTTTTCACTTTAGTGTAAGAAGATATAAAGTCTATGGGGTATTTTCTTTCTTCCGTCTGATCAAATTCATTAGAATTTTTTATAAGGAAAAGCATCGGATTGATAATCATTTTTTTTCCTACCTTATCAATCATATTGTCTGTAGAAAACTTCATGGTACTTTCAAAATCTCCGTTTTGCAAAATTTTCGAGTCAATTCCTGTAAAATCTATTGAGAAATTGTCTTTATACTGTTTTTTATATTTTTCAGTATTTTCATCGTAACTTTCTTTGGCAAACATTGCATAAGTACCGGTATCTTTATCAGAATAGGTTCCCGAAATACTTCCGTCTTCATTGACCTTTGCTTCGGCAGTAAGGTAGTTAAAACTAGATGACAGGTTGGGCATCTGAATGTGTAATATTTTATCTTTTGCGATCAAAATACCGTATTCATTCCAGTCTCTTGGCGGAAGATTGTTGGCAGAGGACTGTTTTGAGGTAGCATCATACAACTGATAACTGTCTTTTATTCTGACGGCAGCAATGACAAAGTTGGCACTGTTCACACTTGGAGAAGCTAAATTGATAAGACCATGGTCTACCGTGGAAATAATGAGCGGATCTGCCTTCAGTCCAGCTTCTCTAAGCATAGTGACTAAAAAAAGATTAATTTCAGCAGCATTTCCAGTTTTCGTCTCCAGCATTTTTTTTATTCCCTCATCTGTCGTAATCCCTTTGTCCTTATTCCAGATAAAAGTATTTTTCACGTATTCAAAAATAGCATCAGCCTTTTCTTTTTCAGATTTCATCGCTGAAACCGTAGCAGGAATTTGTTCTTTAGCCAATTTTGTTCTTTTCAGTTCATCTCCGAAATCATTACTGAGATACAGATTATCCTTAATTTCTTCCCATGATGATGAATACATTTGCAACTTCGAGAACATGGTGGAATGAAGTTCAGCACTTATTTTGGTCCGGTAGTTTTTATCGTTTTTAATAAATTTTTCCGTTTTGAAGCCCTTCAGATTTTCATATCCGAATCTGTATGTTTTATAATCCAATCCATACATTCCTTTTTCTTCTACTTCTCTGTATCTTGGAACTAATGATCCCGTATAATTTACATTGTACGATATATTCACCGGCGTATCCAGAATATATTCTGTATAAAGGGATGGTACATCGGTTTCTATAAGCACCTGCGGAACAGAATATAAATAGGGAGATAAAATCTCATACTGATACTCAATAACTGACCCGTTCTTTACGTTGGGGAAAGCAAATTTATTGATGGTAACATATTTACTTTCCTTACTTTTATATTTTGAACTCTTATCTACTTTTGTGGCTACGGAAGCACCATTCTCAAGATTGTAAGTAGCTGCTTTTATCTTTTCCAGTGTTTCTCTTTCCGAGCTCAGATAAAGTGGAATTTCAAGATTTAGCCATTCTTCCGCCTTATCCTTATCATAGATTTTAACTCTACTGAAAACACTTTTACGCAAATTTCCCGTAGCCGGATCTATATTAAAATGTACTGATCTGTACAAAATCTCAGCAGGTGCATTCTCATCCAGCAAAGATTTTGGTTTGCTAAGATCGGCATCGCTAAATTTAGGCGGATCCAGAAATTCATGTTTCTGACCGTTTACAGAGATCAAAATCCCAGAACAGAAAGCTATTAATAATACTTTTCTCATGCTTATGTTTTAAATTTTTGTTATTAATATTTTAGCATTATCTCCATTTAATGCTTTTTTACGAAAGCTCACATAGTCGTTGTATTTCTCTTTTGGAAAAATCCCTTTATTAATCTTAATGAAACGGTTAACTTTCAATGATTCACCGTTTTTTACAAGCGTCAGTTTGTAGGTTCCAAATTCGGAATTAACGGTAACATTTTGTGGAACTTCGTCTATTTTATAATTCTTGGGAAGTACAAAATCTATTTCATATTCATCCTCAAAAGACTGTCCTATTTCAAAAGGTAGTTCTCTGTTTTCATCAGCTTTGTAATGATCATTGGAGAAAATAGGCACTGCCCTGAAAATCATACTCTCCCCTGTTGTTTTAGAATAATTATTGGCTTTAAAATCCAAATTGAATTTCACAACCGCATTGTCTTTATCATTCACAAAGTCTTTCATTTCCACTTTCTCAAAATTCAGAACATCAAATCTGCTTTTCATGGATTCGATCTTTTCTTTTGGCGAGAGATAGGCATAAAAAAGATTAGTGTCATACTGGCTTCCGGTATAGGAAAACTGCCCATCTCCTTTTATGGTACTGTCTTCATTAAGGGTAATTTTCAGATTCTGCTTCTCTCTGTTCTGTTCTGCCGTATATGTTGGTGTGTTGATAAGCTCGATTCCTTTTTTGGTGACGGCAAGAACATTCCGGTCTGTCGTACTGTATCCCAAATGGTTAAAAGCGATCTGCTGAGAGGTATTTTCCAGCCAGATAGTTCCTTTTTCGGTAGGAACCATCAGGATCGCATGATTTCCACCCATGGCAGGAAAATCAGGATCAAACGACACCTCCGATGAACCGGAGTTAATAACGCAATAATTGGAAGGAATACCTGCTTCATTCAACAGGGTTTTCATATAATTGGTAAGCCCTTTACAGTCTCCGTATCCTTTTTTCTGTACTTCATCCGGAAGCATGGGAAGCCATCCTCCGATACCAAGTCCTACGAATATATATCTGGTTTTTGTCTGCATATACTGGTAGAGTTTTTTCACCTTTTCTTCAGTGGAACCTTCTAATTTCAAAGCAGCCACCTCAGCTTTAATAGCAGGAGTAGGTGCAGAAACAGGCTCTACAAGGTTGGTATAATACCAGATTCCAAAATCTGTCCAGTTGTTCAGCGTTCCCTGCTTTCCCTCCAGATTGAATTTAGCCAAAGCAAAACTCACTTTCGGTAAAATTTTTACAGGCTGCGGAAGCATTTTAGCATCATCGATGGCAGGAATATTTTTATAAGCATATGTTTTTTCGGTTCCGTTATCGTTGGCTACAACAGATCCATAGTTATATTTTGAAGGATATGTTTTGGTTCTGAGCTCAATCCCTGATTTATTGATTATTTTAAACTGCGCTTCTTCAAGCGATATATGTGGTGAGGAAAACGGCACAAAATCAGGAATAAAAATGGTATTATCATTGGTGATCTGATAAGAAAAATCAATGGTATAAGGATAATAGGCTGAAGTATAGGACAACCCTAAAATCCTGTTGTCAGAATAAAATACGCCCTGGCTATTGTTGGCAAAGTCTCCAAAATCAGATTTCGAAAAACTTTTCACCTTTTTTCCTGCTTTATCATAAATAGTCACCTTCACGTCCGAAATATTATCACCCTTTTTATAAGGGATATAAATCAAAGCTTTAGAGTCACCATCTTTATTTAAGACCGTAGTTACCGTATTGAACTGGTATTTGATTTCATCAATTTTATTAATCTGAGCCGTTGTAAAATCTTTTCTGATCACTACATCAGCATTTTTCTTTAAATTTTCGGGAATGGCAGATGCCTGATAGGTTTGGGCAAAATATACAGAAGCTGTAGATAGTGCACCTAGAATTAATATTTTCATCATAGTTATTAAAATCAGGCAAAAATAATAAAATCTTAATAAATGTTAATTTTTTATTTTTAACACAAATATTAATACCACAGAAAAGTCTTCACTTTTAAAATCTATTTATATTACTATTTAAGCAAATTATATCTCCAAATAAGGAAATTTTACAATTTCCAACATCAAATGTCTTTAAAATAATAATTTATTAAATTTTAAAATTTTGTAGTAAGGCACAAAAAAAGACTCCATTTCTGAAGTCTTCATTGTATTTTTTTATAAATTATTAATCATTTGGAATCCTGTTGCTGTCGTACTTATCACTGCCGAAAGCAAGGACCGGCACGAAAATAAACCCAAAAAAGAAAAGAAGAATGGTATACACCGGAGTTTCTTTTCCAAAGCCTTTTGCCAGTCTGTCATTCACTACCCATGAAGCAAATAGGTTCACGAAAGGAATAAGGAATAAGATGAACCACCAGATCGGTTTCTTAACAATATCAAGCAGTACGATGATATTATAGATAGGAACAAAAGCCGCCCATGCATCTTCTCTGCCTGCTTTCCGAAATATTTTATACATACAGTATCCATAAAATAAATAAATCAGCAATCCGAAGATCATAGAGCCCATTCCCAGTCCTGCAGCGGCTGCACCAGACATTGCATCAGCCCCATCATAAGGGTCTGTTTGTAAAAGAGTTAACATATTATTATTTTTTATTGGTTTTCACCAAATATAAAAAAAGCTTCTAATAAATAGAAGCTTTTCTTAATATATTTTTAATAACAATTATGCGTCAATCTTCGCATATTTTGCATTTTTCTCGATAAATTCTCTTCTTGGCGGCACCTCATCTCCCATTAACATTGAGAAAATACTATCGGCTTCCACTGCATTATCAATCGTTACCTGCTTTAAGATTCTGTGTTCAGGGTTCAGGGTTGTTTCCCAAAGCTGCTCAGGATTCATTTCCCCAAGACCTTTATAACGCTGAACTTCTACACCTTTTCCGTCCGGAGCCATTTCCAAAGTGAATTCTTCACGCTCTTTCTCGTTGTAGGCATATATCTTTTTGTTTCCTTTCTTTAATAAATATAAAGGTGGCTGAGCAATGTAGATATATCCGTTCTCGATAAGTTCCTTCATAAATCTGAAGAAGAAGGTAAGAATCAGGGTAGAGATGTGAGATCCGTCAATATCGGCATCGGTCATGATCACTACTTTATGATATCTCAGCTTAGCCATATTCAGGGCTTTGCTGTCTTCTTCTGTACCTACAGAAACTCCAAGAGCGGTATAGATATTTTTAATTTCCTCGTTGTCATATACTTTGTGAAGCATTGATTTTTCAACGTTCAGAATCTTACCTCTTAATGGTAAAATAGCCTGGAAATGTCTGTCTCTACCTTGCTTAGCAGTTCCACCTGCGGAATCTCCCTCTACTAAGAATAGTTCAGATTCTGCCGGATCTTTAGATGAACAGTCGGATAGTTTCCCCGGAAGTCCTGAACCTCCCATTGGAGATTTTCTCTGAACCATCTCACGGGCTTTCTTTGCTGCCTGTCTTGCTTTTGCGGCTAAAACTACCTTTTGTACGATAATTTTCGCCTCATTTGGGTTCTCTTCAAGGAAGTTGGTAAGCATCTCCCCTACAATTTTATCTACAGCTCCTGAAACTTCAGAGTTTCCCAGTTTCGTTTTGGTCTGTCCTTCAAACTGAGGTTCCATTACTTTTACAGAAATCACAGCGGTCAATCCTTCACGGAAGTCATCACCGGTAATTTCTACTTTTTCTTTCTGAGGAATACCTAAATCATCAGCATATTTCTTCAGTGTTCTTGTCAAAGCACGTCTGAAACCTGCAAGGTGAGTTCCCCCTTCATGGGTATTGATATTGTTTACGTAAGAGTGAAGATTCTCACTGAATGACGTGTTATAACGCATCGCCACTTCTACCGGAATATCATCTCTTTCTGCTTCCATGAAGATTACATTCTCCATGATAGATTCTCTGTTTCCGTCGATAAATTCAACAAACTCTTTCAAACCTCCTTCTGAATGGAAAACTTCCATCGCGAAAGATCCGTCTTCGTTTTCTGCTCTCTCATCAACAAGTGTGATGGTAATTCCTTTGTTAAGGAAAGCCAGTTCACGTAATCTTGTTGCAAGAGTATCGTAGTTGTAAGTAGTTTCCTGAAAGATGGTAGCATCCGGCTGGAAGAAAACTTCTGTTCCTCTCTCAGCGGTAGTTCCTATTTCAGCAACATCTGCAAGGGCTTTTCCCTCTGAATATTTTTGTTGATATAATTTACCGTTAAGGCTTACTGTAGCCACCAATAAAGTAGAAAGTGCATTCACACAAGATACCCCTACTCCGTGAAGACCTCCGGATACTTTGTAAGAATCTTTATCAAATTTTCCACCTGCCCCGATTTTAGTCATGACAACCTCTAAAGCAGATTTTTGTTCTTTTTCGTGAAAATCTACAGGAATCCCTCTACCGTTATCTTTTACAGAAATGCTCTCTCCTTTGTGGATCGTTACCAAAATGGTATCGCAATACCCTGCCAAAGCCTCGTCAATAGAGTTATCTACTACTTCATAAACCAAATGATGAAGACCTCTTACTCCTACATCTCCAATGTACATTGATGGTCTTAGTCGAACGTGTTCCATACCCTCTAAGGCCTGGATACTGCTAGCTGTATATTGTTTTTGACTCATATAAAATTAATAAATTTTGCCTAATGCAAAGACCTACAAATATCGTGATTTTTTTCGACTTATGAAAGTTAAAATATGTCAAAAAAGTCTAGAGTTTTTATTAAAATCAGGAGCCCTGTTTTATCTAAAAAAGTTTAAAGTTATTACCTATTTCCCAAATAGCATCTGTATAAAATCATATTCTACATCCGTATTTTATGCTTAAATTTATTTACTCAAAAGTTGATTATATGGATGATTTTATTGCAGCCCGCGCGCAGATGGCTCTCTCGCTGGGCTTTCATATCATTTTCGCCTGTGTGGGAATGGTGATGCCCTTTCTGATGGCCTTCGCTCACTGGAAATACCTTAAGACCAATAATGAAGTATACAAAGGCCTTACGAAAGCCTGGAGCAAAGGAGTTGCGATTCTGTTTGCTACCGGTGCCGTTTCAGGAACCATGCTTTCATTTGAACTTGGACTTCTGTGGCCGGGATTTATGAAACACGCCGGACCGATCTTCGGAATGCCGTTTTCTCTTGAGGGAACCGCATTTTTTATTGAAGCCATTGCCATCGGGTTCTTTTTATATGGCTGGGAAAAATTCAATAAATGGTTCCATTGGTTTTGTGGATTTCTGGTAGGCTTAAGCGGACTGGCTTCCGGTATTCTTGTGGTTGCCGCTAATGCATGGATGAATTCACCGACAGGTTTCGATTATATCAACGGGCAGTATTTAAATATAGATCCTATCAAAGCGATGTTCAATGATGCCTGGTTTCCTCAGGCTCTTCATATGACGGTGGCTGCATTCTGCGCAACAGGATTTGCCGTTGCAGGCGTTCACGCCTTTTTAATTATGAAGAAAAAGAATGTGGAATTC
Source organism: Chryseobacterium sp. JM1 (assembly GCF_000737715.1). Classification (GTDB taxonomy): domain Bacteria; phylum Bacteroidota; class Bacteroidia; order Flavobacteriales; family Weeksellaceae; genus Chryseobacterium. Next base: position 143,266 of record NZ_JPRN01000005.1, read on the forward strand.
CATACCAAAGCATTCAGAATCGCGGCCGGATTTGCTTTAATCGGAGCATTCGGAGCGCCTTTAAGTGGTGACGTAGCCGCTAAATCTGTTGCTGAAAGACAACCTATAAAACTGGCAGCGATGGAAGCTCACTTTGAAACTGAAAAAGGAGCCCCCTTCATTATCGGCGGAATTCCTGATCAGGAGAAAGGTGAAGTAAAATATGCCATTAAAATTCCAAAAGTATTAAGCTTTTTGGTGAGCAACGATTTCAATCATGAAGTGAAAGGATTAAATGATTTTCCAAGAGACGAGTGGCCTCCGGTAGCTGTTGTTCACTATGCCTTTCAAATTATGATCTTTTTCGGAGTGGTGATGATCATTATCGGAAGTATTTATCTGTATGCCTTCTTCTTTAAAAAGGAATGGCTGACTAAAAACTGGCTTTTAAAAATATTCCTGTTCGCGACTCCTTTCGGATATATAGCTCTGGAAGCAGGATGGACAGTGACCGAAGTAGGAAGACAGCCGTGGATCATCTACGGAATTATGAAAACTGTAGATGCAGTAACGCCAATGCCGGGAATACAGTATTCTTTTTACTTCTTTACCGCTATTTTCGTATCATTATCATTGATCATCATCTTCCTTTTAAAGAGACAGATCCAGATGGTACCTAAACTTTACGACCCTACAGACGCTCAGTTTAACGATAAAAACAAAAAATCATGATCTACGTTGTAATAGGATTTCTATGGCTTTCTATCTGCCTGTATATCATTCTGGGCGGCGCTGATTTCGGAGCCGGAATTGTAGAGCTTTTCACCCATAAAAAAGCCCGTCACAAAACCCAGGAGATTATGTACGAATCCATCGCACCGGTATGGGAAGCCAATCATATGTGGCTGATCATTGCGATCGTGATCCTTTTTGTAGGATTTCCTGAGATCTACACCACAATGTCCACCTACCTTCATATTCCACTGGTTCTGATGCTTTTAGGTATTATTGCAAGGGGAACCGCTTTTACCTTCAGACATTATGATGCGGTGAAAGACAATATGCAGGTTTTATATACGCAGGTTTTCTATTATGCAAGCCTCCTGACTCCGTTTTTCTTAGGACTGATAGCAGCTGCAACGGTTTCTCATTCGATCAATCCTGACGCCGTTGGATTTTTAGACTTATATATATTCAGCTGGCTGAACTGGTTCGGTGTTTCGGTAGGTCTTTTTACCGTGGCACTTTGCGCTTATCTGGCTTCTATCTTTTCATTAAGGGAAACCCGTGACAAAATGGATCTTACCCTGATGATCAAAAAATCCAGACAGACGATGGTTTTTGTCGTGGTTACGGGGATGCTGGTATTTTTGACCGCTTATATTTCTGATATTCCTCTTGTAATGTGGGTGTTTTCAAAACCATTGGGCATCATGGCGATTTCCTTTGCCACTGTAGCTTTAGGATTGATCCTTCGAGCCCTTCATCGGAGAAAGCTCCTTCCTGTACGGGCATTGGCAGGTTTTCAGATGGTGATGATCCTGATTGCAGCTACCTATCAGCACAATCCCGACATCATCCTGCTTGGAAACGGACAACATCTTTCGTTACTGGAGCATATGGCGCCACCAAAAACCATTAATGCTTTGGGTTGGGCACTGATGCTCGGTTCTTTGTTTATCCTTCCGTTTTTATTTTATCTGATGGCTTCATTCAGTAAGCAGAGAAAGTAAGATATGATTCAGTATACAGACAAAACCGAACTGGTAGAAGCGATAAAAAAGAATTATCTGCTTTATGATAAAGAGTTTAATGACATTTCCGAGGACAAAAAAGATCTTCTGAAACCGGGAGTTGATAAAAGTCCTTCACAGAATATATCTTATCAGCTGGGGTGGACCAGCCTTTTATTGCAGTGGGAATCTGATGAAAAGAAAGGAATAACGGTACAGACTCCTGCGCAGGGATATAAGTGGAACAATTTAGGAGGACTTTACGAATCTTTTTATCATAAGTATGAAACATACAGCCTTGATCAGCAAAGAGAAATGCTGAAGAATCAGGTTAATAAAATTATAGAGTGGATTGAGACTTTGGATCACGACACTTTATTCATTCCTGAACAGAGAAAATGGGCGACCACACCAGCCAAATGGCCTGTCTGGAAATGGATCCATATCAATACCGCAGCGCCTTTCAAGAATTTCGCGGCTCAGTTGCGGAAATGGAAAAAACAAACCGGCACAGAGTGATTCTGTGCCGGTTTTTATTTATTTTAAAGTAAGCTTATACGAGTTTCATTAAAAGAACCTCATCAATCTTCTCTACTTTCACCAGATTATTCTTAGTCAAAGTTTTAGATGCTTTGTCCCATTTTTTACCGGAAAGCTGGCTTTGTTGTTTCACATCATTTAAGGCAAGCTGTTCTCCTGATTTCAAAATTTCAAGAATCACTTTTTCATCTTCACCCAGTTCAATCTGAGGAACCGTTTTTTCCGGTCTCATCTGAGGGAAGAATAATACTTCCTGGATGGATGCATTGTTTGTCAGGAACATGATCAGTCTGTCCATCCCAATTCCCAATCCGGAAGTTGGAGGCATACCATATTCCAATGCTCTTAAGAAATCCTGGTCGATGAACATTGCTTCATCATCTCCTCTTTCTGACAGAGCCATTTGCGATTCGAAACGCTCTCTCTGGTCAATCGGGTCATTCAGCTCGGAATAGGCATTAGCAATTTCTTTTCCGCAAACCATTAATTCAAAACGCTCTGTTAATCCTTCTTTGCTTCTGTGTTTCTTCGTCAATGGAGACATTTCAATCGGATAATCTGTGATGAATGTCGGCTGAATGAAGTTTCCTTCACACTTTTCACCGAAGATCTCATCAATTAATTTTCCTTTACCCATCGTTTCATTCACGTCAATTCCGATAGATTTAGCAAAATCAAACAGTTCCTGTTCAGTTTTTCCGGTGATATCGAAACCTGTATATTTCTGGATCGCTTCCGTCATAGAAACTCTTGGATAAGGCGCTTTCCAGTTGATCGTATGTTCTCCGAAAGTAGATTCCGCACTTCCGTTCACCTGAGTGGCACAGAATTCTAACAGTTTTTCCGTGAAATCCATCATCCAGTTGTAGTCTTTGTACGCTACATAGATCTCCATCGCTGTAAATTCAGGGTTGTGTGTTCTGTCCATCCCTTCATTTCTGAAGTTTTTAGAGAACTCATACACCCCGTCAAAACCACCAACGATCAGTCTTTTCAGATATAATTCGTTCGCGATTCTTAAATATAATGGAATATCTAAAGCATTATGGTGCGTGATAAACGGTTTTGCTGCCGCTCCTCCCGGAATCGACTGCAGGATTGGTGTTTCCACCTCAAAATATCCGGCATCATTGAAGAAAGTCCTCATCGCATTGAACATTTTTGTTCTTTTTACGAAGATTTCTTTCACCTGTGGATTAACCGTTAAATCTACATAACGCTGTCTGTATCTCAGTTCAGGATCTGTAAATCCGTCGTGAACTACTCCATTTTCGTCAGTTTTAGCCTGAGGAAGCGGACGTAAAGCTTTAGTAAGAAGCGTAAAGTTCTTTACTAAAATCGTCATTTCCCCTACCTGAGTCGTGAATAAAGTTCCTTCGATACCGATAATATCTCCGATATCCAAAAGGTGCTTGTACACTTCATTGTACAGTTCTTTATCATCACCCGGGCAGATCTCGTCTCTGTTGAAATACACCTGAATTTTACCCTTAGAGTCCTGCAATTCAGCAAAAGAAGCCTTCCCCTGAATTCTGCGGGACATCAATCTACCAGCGATCTTCACCTGTTTATTCTCAGAAAAATCCTGTTTTATAGATTCTGTAGTATCTGTAATCGTATACTCCTCCGCAGGGAACGCATTTATTCCCATTTCAGTAAGCTTGTTCAGCTTTTCTCTTCTAATGATTTCTTGTTCTGATAATTGCATTTCTTATTTTTCTAAAAGCGTACAAATTTAGGCATTTTTAGTGATTTGTCAATGATGATTTTTTAATTGTTAATGGGCAATGGTGAATTTGCTTCGCAGGGAATTTATTAATGGTGATTATCATTAGGAATAGCAGTTAAATGTGAATGGTGAATGGTCAATATGCTTCGCAGTGAATTTATTGATGGAGGTTATCATTGACGAATAACGGTTTAAATGTGAATGCTCAATAGTGAATCTACCTTGTAGTGAATTGATTAGAGGATAGTGTGAACAGTAAAGTAAACCATCCATTTTGAATCGGCTCACAGGAAATTTCTTTGAACAAATTAATTATTGACAATTAACTTGCGCAGCAAAATTCACTATTGACATTATCTCCGGCCATTAAAACTATTCACCCAGATTAACATTGACCATTGACTTGCGCAGCAAAATTCACCATTCACTTTAAAACCAAGCTTTCCTCTCTTTCTGGGGAGCAAAAGTCCACGCCAGCATTCTGCTTATTTTCTGTCCCTGAGCCATATCAATGGTTTTGACATCTACTGCTTTGACTTTCTTTAAAAGGGAATTTAGCTTAGGAAGATTATCTTTTTTAGAAACCAGACATGTAAACCATAGAACCTGTGAGGAATACTGAACACTTTCCTCAATCATTTTTGAGATAAAAGCGATCTCACCACCTTCACACCACAATTCCGACTGCTGTCCGCCAAAATTAAGTGAAGGTTTTTTAGTTTTTGATTTATTGATATTTTTTGTTTTTCTGAGATTTCCCTTCATGGCAGATTCTTCAGAATCATGGAAAGGAGGATTGCACATAGAAAATGTAAAACGGTCACCGGCCTCGATGATATTTTTGAAGATATGATGGGAATCGGGCTGTTGTTTTAAATCGATAGCAGGTGATAAATCCGGATTGTGATCTAAAATTTGCTGTGCATTGTCTAACGAACCTTTATTGATATCTGTTCCAAGCATTTTCCACCCGTAAGATCGGTGGGCTAGCAAGGGATAAACAAGATTCGCTCCCGTTCCGATATCTAAACCTGATACAGAAGTCCAGGTCAGGATTTCAGCTTGCTGTTCCGCTAAAAGATCTGCGATATAATGGATATAATCAGCACGTCCGGGAATAGGAGGACACAGGTTGGTCTCAGGAATATCCCAGTTTTTAATGTTGTAAAAATGTAAAAGTAACGCCTGATTAAGCAGTTTGACCGCTTTGGGAAGACTGAAGTTAATGGTCTTGGTTTGGTAAGCATTAACGAAAACATAGTGTTTCAGTTCTGGCACACAAGAAATAAGCTGATCAAAATCATAGGGATTACGATGCAGATTTCTTGTGTGCAGACTGGATTTTTCAGTAGTCATATTTATTTTTTCTGACTCAAAATATATTCTACCATTTTTTTAGCATCTTCTTTAGATACCTGTGGATGAGGAGCCATCGGAACGCCTCCCCAAACTCCGCTTCCGCCTTCTATGATCTTTGAGGCCAGCATTTCAATATCTTTATCAGAGTATTTTTCTGCGATCTCTTTGTAAGAAGGTCCTATCATTCTCTCATTCACGGCATGGCATCCTGAGCAGTCTAATGTTTCGATGATCTGGTCACCTGAAAGATTAGCTTTTACCGGCTCTGAAACAGCGGATGTCTCAGCGGGTACACCCTGTGCCTCCGTATTTTCTTTTTTAGAACAGGATAGGATCAAAAATCCCATAGCTCCTGCCAAAAGGAGTTTTTTCATTATTTTTTTGCTGCAGTAGAATCTGTTTTAGCTGCTTCAGGAGTAGCTGGTGCAGGGGTTGCAGCGGCAGCAGGAGCTGCTTTCTTAGCTGTAGAATCTACTACTGTCGTAGTTTCAGGTTCTTCAAGCATCGTGTTGCTGTCCTGTAATGAATGATCTGGTTTCTTAGAACAGTTTACCACTAATAAACTTCCGATAAATGCAATTGCTAATACTTTTCTCATTATTTTTTCTATAAAATTTAGACAAAAATATAAAAAATAAGCGTTTAAACTCATGACAAATGTTCGCGTTACCAATATTTCTCCGGAAAATTAATGTTTAGATAATGATTATTTGTACCGATAGTTTTAAATTTAAGCTATGATTTTCATCTCCAAAATTCTGTTTTTCACCAGTCATCATGGTTTTTATACCGTGGTTATTCTGCTGGCATTCTTTAGCCTGCTTTCTTTTGTGACCAAAAAAGCATGGTTTCTTGCTCCTATTATCCCTTTAGCAATATTGAATGGTGTTGCCGGACAATATCTTAATGCTTGGTTTTTAAATAAATACGGTATTGAAAGTACGGCGATCATCACTTCCGATGTAGAGACCAATTCAACGCTGAATGACATGTATATTCATGATTACGAAGCGATTGTTAAAAAACAGGACGGAAAATTTACTTCAACCTTCTTTTCGACGACCAGTGCAACCATCTACCCGATTGAGAATGCCATCAGAATTCCTGCGATGGGCCAAAATTTTCCTGTAAAATATATACCGAGGTACGAGAAAAACATCGTGATTCTTTACGATCAGTCTGAGGAAGGAAGCAATAGACTGAAGTATGAAAAATTGGCTCCAATAGAATCTGCTAAGATCAAATATGAGGCGGACAGAACAAATAAAGAATTCATAGAAGAATATATTGCCGCACTGGAAGATTATCTAAAAAGCTATGACCGTGAAGAATACAAAGAAAAAATCGAGGAATTAAAAACAGAATTGAAGCAGCTTAAATAAAGGATTTCTATTTTAAGTTTTTTAATTTTTGGACTTTTTCTTGTTTTTGTATAAAAAAAATTTCTACATTTGTCACATGATTAACATGAGCAACAATATTTGGTGGTGGCTTTCAAACTCTTCGTCGGGTCTGGAGGTATTGTCATGTTGCTAATGGTTTAGCAGAATAATTAAAATACACAATATATAGGCTTTGACGGATTCCGTTAAAGCCTTTTTTTATTTCACTCAAAACAAAAATACACGTCAGATGACTACTCAAAAAATTAAAATAAAAACCGATTCAAAGAAAACACTGGGAGATCTTTATACTCCGATGAATATCTATCTGCAGATCAGAGACCGCTTTAGGGATACGATTCTTTTGGAAAGTTCAGATTCCAAGAATATTGACAATAACTTTTCCTTTATTGCCGTGAATGCTGTGGCAGGAATTGAAGTGAAAAACCTGACTGAATTTGAAATCAAACTTCCGGGTTCAGATCCTGTAAAGCAGTTGATCGGAGATAAAAACCTGACTGATATCTTTGATGAATTTCAAAGTACTTTCGAGTGTGAAACCACGCACGATCCTATTGAACAGACGGCTCAGAGCCTTTTTGGATATACCAGTTTTGAAGCGGTACAGTTCTTTGAGGATATTCATTTGAAGCCACAGAGTCCGGAAGTTGAAATTCCGATTCTTCGTTACAGACTCTATCAATATGTCATTGCGATTAACCACTACAACGATGAGATGCACATTATTGAAAATCAGATTCCAGGCTTAAAATCAGAACTTTATCTGCTTGAAAATCTGATCAAAAACCAGAATACTCCGGTCTACCCTTTCGAAAAAGTAGAAAACGAAACTTCTAATCTTACCGATGAAGAATATATCGAACTGGTAAAAACAGCTCAAAAACACTGCATGAGAGGGGATGTTTTCCAACTGGTATTAAGCAGAAGGTTTGAACAGAAATTCAAAGGGGACGAATTCAATGTGTACCGTGCCCTAAGAAATATCAATCCATCGCCTTATCTTTTCTTTTTTGATTACGGAAATTATAAATTATTCGGATCAAGCCCTGAAAGTCAGTTGATTATTAAGGACAATAAAGCCATCATCCACCCTATTGCAGGAACTTTTAAAAGAACAGGACATCTGGAAACGGATCTGCAGTCTATTGAGGCTTTGAAAAACGATCCGAAGGAAAATGCAGAACACACCATGCTTGTAGACCTTGCCAGAAATGATCTTGGAAAACTGGGCAAAAACGTAACCGTTACCAAACTTAAGGAAATCCAGCTTTTCTCCCATGTGATTCATATGGTAAGTGAAGTGACTGCTGAACTTCCGGAAAATATCAATCCGCTTGATATGGTTTCCGCTACATTTCCCCAGGGAACTTTAAGCGGCGCCCCAAAACATAAAGCCCTTCAGCTCATTGATCAATATGAAAAAGACTCCCGAGGTTATTACGGAGGCTGCATTGGAATGATCGGATTAAACGGAACCTGTAACCAGGCGATTATGATCCGTACTTTTTTAAGCAGAAACAATACCCTTTATTATCAGGCTGGAGCCGGACTGGTTGCAAAATCTGTCCCTGAAAATGAATTGCAGGAAGTGAACAATAAATTAAATGCACTGAAAAAAGCGGTAGACAAAGCCGGAAAAATAGTGATGAGTTAAAAGTGATGAGTGATAAGTCAACAATAACTAGCAACTAGCAACTAGCAACTAGCAACTAGCAACTAGCAAACCTACCCCAACCCATAAAAAAACAAAAAATGAGCAACAATATAAACCAACCGGAAACTCCTACTCAACTTAAAGTTCTGGTTTTTGATAACTATGACAGCTTTACGTACAACCTTGTCCAGATCATTGAACGAATTCTGGATCAGAAAGTAGATGTCGTAAGAAACGATCAGATTACTTTGGAAGAGATCGGAAAATATGATAAAATTATCCTTTCTCCAGGCCCTGGAATACCCGAAGAAGCTGGAATATTACTCGATTTGATCAGAGAATATGCTTCTACTAAAAGTATTCTTGGCGTATGTCTTGGCCAACAGGCTATCGCAGAAGCTTTTGGAGGAAGCCTGATCAATCTTTCAGAAATTTTTCACGGGGTAGCAACCTCTGCTGAGTTGGTGAAAGAAAATACCAAAATTTTCAAAAATCTGACTTCAGGAATGGAAGTGGGAAGATACCACAGCTGGGCAGTCAATCCGGAAGGTTTCCCGGAAGATCTTGAAATCACGGCTGTAGATAAGGACGGAATGATCATGGCTCTGCAGCATAAAACCTATGATGTGCATGGGGTACAGTTCCACCCTGAAAGCATTTTAACTCCGGATGGAGAAATTATTATCAAAAACTTTCTTTTACATTGAAAACTATAGAAATTCCCACCGCCACAAAAACTCCACAAATGAAAGAAATACTACAATACCTGTTCAATCATCACACTTTGTCTAAATCTGAGGCGAAAGCAACCATGATTGAGATTGCTCAGAATAAATTTAATTCGGCAGAAGTGACCGCCTTTATCAGTGTTTTTCTGATGCGGAATATTACCTTAAAAGAACTGGAAGGTTTCAGGGAAGCTCTTCTGCAGATGGCTGTTCCTGTACATCTTGACCACCATGATACGATGGACATTGTGGGAACTGGAGGCGATGGTAAAAACACCATCAATATATCGACACTAGCAAGCTTTGTGGTTGCAGGAACAGGACAGAAAGTGGCCAAACACGGAAATTACGGGGCATCTGCTACTACCGGATCATCCAATGTCATGGAAGAACTTGGTTATCAGTTCAAAAACAATTCAGACGAGTTGAATAAAGATCTTGATAAAGCCAATATCTGTTTCCTGCACGCTCCGTATTTTCATCCTGCCCTTCAGTCTGTAGGTGCTTTGAGAAAAGCGTTGGGACTGAGAACATTTTTCAATCTTTTGGGCCCATTGGTCAATCCTGCAAAACCGAAATATTCCGTGATTGGCGTTTACAATCTTGAAATTGCAAGAATTTATCAATATCTGTTACAGAAAGAAGAACGTGAATTTATCCTTGTACATGGATTGGATGGTTATGATGAGATAAGTCTTACCCAAGACAGCAAAATCATTACGAAAAATGGTGAAGAGATTTACTCAGCGGAAGATCTGGGATTTGAGTCCGTAAGTCCGGAAAGTATTCTGGCTGGTGAAACGCCTCAGGAATCTGCGAAGATCTTCAGGAATATTCTGGAAGGAAACGGTTCAATACAACAAAACTCTGTAGTTCTTGCCAATGCATCCACTGCCCTCTTCCACACTCAGAAATTCGGAACTTATGAAGACTGTCTCTTAATGGCTAAAGAAAGTCTGGAAAGCGGAAAAGCACTGAGAAGCCTTGAATTATTGGTGAATGGATAACTAGTTGTTGGTTGTCAGTTGATAGTGAAAACTTTAAACTATACTCCTGCACATCTAACTTCTAAAATCTAATTTCTAACTTCTAGTTTTAAAAAAAATGACAATACTCGATACAATTATTGCAAGGAAAAAAGAAGAAATTGCAGTTTCAAAAGCTGGAATTTCCATTGATCAACTGAAAAATTCTGAATTTTTCGGAAGAAAAACTTTTTCTCTGAAAGAATCTGTAAAAAACAAAAGCGGAATTATTGCTGAATTTAAAAGAAAATCTCCGTCAAAAGGAATCATCAATGATCAGGTTCAGCCTCTGGAAGTAGCTTCTGCATATGAACATTTTGGAGCATCAGGAATTTCAATTCTTACTGACAAAGACTTTTTTGGAGGTAGTTTTGATGATATTCTGAATGTAAGGAAGCACATCAACATTCCTATTCTCAGAAAGGATTTTATGGTGGATGAATACCAGTTTTATGAAGCCAAAAGCATTGGAGCTGATGTGGTTTTACTGATTGCAGCATGCCTGTCACCCAATCAGGTTCAGGAGTTCACAGCATTAGCACATGAACTGGATCTGGAGGTTTTATTGGAAATCCATACCGAAGAAGAACTGAAACATTGTAATGCTAACATTGATCTTGTAGGGATTAATAACAGAAATTTAAAAGACTTTAAAGTTGATCTTCAGCATTCGGTACAGTTAAAAGACCAGCTTCCGAAAGATGTGTTATCTGTTGCTGAAAGTGGCATTTATAATCTCGAAGATTTTACATATTTAAAGGAAAAAGGATTTGACAGTTTTCTGATGGGAGAATATTTTATGAGGAATGAAGATCCGGCGAAAGCGTTTGAAGACTTTACTTTGGCGATTTGATGATGTGACGATTTGATGATGTGGTGATGTGGTGATTTGATGATGCGTAAACGGAATGAATTAACTGCGAAATAAGAACTTTATGAATTTTATGAACCAGAAAGCTGAAACTGACAACCTGTTTCCTCAACTCAAAGTCTGTGGTTTAACAAAACCGGATCAGATTCAGGAATTGATTTCCTTGAAAGCAGATTTTCTTGGCTTTATTTTCTATGAAAAATCGCCGAGATATGTTCTGAATCATTTGAAACCGGAAGATATTGCTAAAATTGGTCATCAGGGGAAAACGGGCGTTTTTGTGAATGAAGAAACTGACAGAATTGTTCAAATTGCAGAACAGGCAGGCTTAAACCTTATTCAGCTGCATGGTGATGAAAGTGAAGATTTTATTATTGAATTAAGACAAAAACTGCAGCCGGATAGTAAAATCATAAAGGTGATCAGAATCGGGAATAATGATCCTGAAACCAGAAAAAAAATAGTAAACACGATGAGTTCTCACCGTTCAATTGTCGACTTTTTCCTTTTCGATACAGACGGAAAAGCATTCGGAGGAACAGGGAAACAGTTCGACTGGACCTTATTAAATGAATTAGATATTCCTCTTCCCTATCTTCTGAGTGGTGGAATTTCAGAAGAAAACATCGAAGATATCAACCTTTTGAATCAAAAGCCATTTGCTGTTGATATCAATTCAAAATTTGAAATAGAACCGGGAAATAAAGACCTGGAAAAAATAAAAAAATTATATCGAAAGAGTCCCAAAGGGACGATTTAACAAAAGATCGGATACAGTCCGATTAATAAAAACACAGAAAAAATAAAAATTATACCGAAAGAGTCCCAAAGGGACGATTTAACAAAAGATCGGATACAGTCCGATTGATAAAAAACACAAATAAAATGCCCCAGTCCCTAGTAAAAAACTACATCCACATTGTTTTCAGTACCAAGTACCGGCAGGATCTCATTGATGAAGAAATAGAGAAAGAGTTGTTTTCTTATATTGCCGTATTGTGTAAGGATTTTGAAAGCCCGGCCCTGCAGATAGGCGGAACTGATGATCATATCCATATTTTATGTCTTCTTTCACGGAAAATACCGTTGATGAAACTGGTTCAAGAAATCAAGGCTCATTCTTCGAAATGGATGAAGACTAAAGGACCTCAATATGAAAACTTTTTCTGGCAGGATGGATATGGAGCTTTTTCAGTTTGTAGAGATGAAGTGAACAGGCTTACCAATTACATCAGAACCCAGCGGATACATCATCAGAAACAGAAATTCAAGGATGAAGTGATTGAAATGTTGGAAAAGCATCATATTGATTATGATGAAAAATACGTTTGGGATTAAATGCAATGGTAGAAGTAAAGGACTTCATCCTTTACTACAGTTAAATCGTCCCTTCGGGACTCTCTAAAAAAATACACACAAAAATGATGAACATACATCAGTTAAAAAAAACATTTTATAAAACCTTATTTCCGCCAAAATTCGGGAATAAAAAAATACAGTCTCTGTATAATTTTGTTTCTCAAAATGACAGTGATACGGAATATTGGACGATAGACGGGCAGTTGCAGGAATTTATAGGCATTATCAAAAGCTTTGATGAAAGTGATATCCAGTATTTCTTTGAAAGGATCAGCCTTTGGAACAGCTATTATCTGGTTATTATTTCGGATAAATTTTTAGACAGCCATGTTAAGGCGAATATTAAATATGACCTCGGAAAGATTTATGCAAAGATTTTTTTGCTTTATGAAGATTCCGATCCTTATTTTTTAATTGACAACCTGGAAATTGCGGTCACGATGTATGAATCTAAAATAGATACGGCGACATTAATAGACCTCACCAGCAAAATTGAATTTATGCATCATAAAAAACTGATAACAAGACAGCAACGAAACCATAACATCCATTTTATCAACAGCTTAACTGATGAATTATCAAATTAAAAAACCAAACGAACTGACGGATCACGAGACAGGATTTATTTTAAACCTGTGGGAAGTTCAGGAATGGAGCGAGATGACACCTTCAGACTTTCGCAGGTCCTTTAAAGATTCGGAATTTCATTTACTATTGGGCTCTGAAGGTGAAATACTTTCGGTTATCCGGCTTAATTTTGATTTTGTGCTGAAGATCTCCGGAAAACAATATTCTTTTGCAGAGGCGGTTGGTCTGGTTTCTGCTCAGGAGAAAAAAGGATACGGATCGCATTTGGTCCGGTCTTTTACAGAAAATATCATTCAGAGGAATCTTGAAACTATAGGATTCTGTTTTACAGATCTGCGCCCGTTTTATCATCTCTGTGATATTGAAATTTTGGAAGATAAAGCCAAAGCCATCCTTGAAAATGATGAAACCGGATGGATCAGCTCTGAAGATGATGATATTTTAATTTTTAATACTTCCGGAGAAACAAAAGAACTGCTCAGACAGCTTGGCCCGGAAAACAATGCTTATTTAATCACTAAAGAATAATACAATGAATTATAAAAACCCTGATGAACACGGATATTATGGTGAATTCGGAGGCGCTTTCATCCCAGAAATGCTGTACCCGAATGTAGAGGAACTGCAGAAAAACTATCTTGAGATTATAGAATCCGGGGAGTTTCAGAATGAGTATCAGGACCTGCTTAAAAACTACGTGGGACGTGCTACACCACTCTATTTCGCTAAGAATTTAAGCCAGAAATACAATACTCAGATCTATTTAAAAAGAGAAGACCTCAACCATACCGGAGCCCATAAAATCAACAATGCCTTGGGACAGGTTCTTTTAGCAAAACGTTTGGGGAAAACCAGAATTATTGCTGAAACCGGTGCAGGACAACATGGCGTGGCTACCGCTACGGCCTGTGCTTTACTGGGTCTGGAATGCATCGTTTACATGGGTGAGATTGACATCCAGCGACAGGCTCCGAATGTGGCAAGAATGAAAATGCTGGGGGCAGAAGTTATTCCGGCAACCTCAGGTTCAAAAACACTGAAAGACGCAGTGAACGAAGCTCTTAGAGACTGGATCAATAATCCTGTGACCACCCATTATGTCATCGGAAGTGTGGTAGGTCCTCATCCGTTTCCTGATTTAGTGGCCAGATTTCAAAGTATTATTTCAAAAGAGATCAGGGAGCAGTTGAAAGAGAAAATAGGAAGGGAAAATCCGGATTATGTGATCGCCTGTGTAGGTGGAGGAAGTAATGCCGCGGGAACTTTCTATCATTTTGTGGAAGAAAAAGAGGTGAAGATCATTGCTGCGGAAGCTGGAGGATTAGGTGTTGATTCCGGAAAATCAGCTGCGACCACTTTCCTGGGAACATTAGGCGTTCTTCATGGAAGTAAAAGTCTTGTGATGCAAACCGGAGACGGACAGGTTATTGAACCCCATTCGATCTCTGCAGGACTTGATTATCCGGGAATCGGGCCGTTTCATGCTCATCTATTTAAAGAGAAACGCGCTGAATTTTTCAGTATCAATGATGAGGAAGCTTTACAATCTGCTTTTGAACTGACAAAACTGGAAGGAATTATCCCGGCGCTGGAAAGTTCTCATGCTCTCGCCGTTTTGGATAAAAAGAAATTTAAGGAAAATGATATTGTCGTGATCTGCCTGAGCGGACGTGGAGATAAGGATATGGAAACGTATTTGAAGAATCTGTAAAATGTCGGATGTAAAATGTACAATGTATCTCTACCTAATACTTTGTACATTATACTTTGTACTTTTTACCCTATACATTAATACAAAAAAAAATGAAAAAACTAAACATATACTTCACAGCAGGAATTCCGCAACTGGAAGATACCGCTGATATTATACAACTGATCCAGCAGTCCGGAGCGGATATGATGGAAATCGGGATGCCTTATTCGGATCCGGTAGCAGATGGTCCGGTGATCCAGCAGGCTCATGAGCAGGCTTTAAAGAACGGAATGACCATTGAAAAACTGTTTTCCCAGCTGAAAACCGTCAAAGATAAAATACATATCCCCATTATTCTGATGGGCTACATCAACCCGGTTTTGAGTTTCGGTTTTGAAGAGTTCTGTAAAGAATGTTCGGAAAGCGGAGTTTCGGGGCTTATCATTCCTGATCTTCCTCCGATTGAATTTGAAAATAATTATCAGCAGATCATAAAAAAATATAACCTTAATTTTACGTTTCTGGTAACTCCTGAAACTTCCGACGAGAGAATTTTATACTTAGATTCTTTAAGTTCCGGGTTTCTGTATGCGGTAAGTTCATCGTCAACCACCGGAAATGACAATGCGGTTCTGAAAAATGAAAACTATCTGTCAAGGCTGGCTTCCCTTCCGATTAAGAACCCTGTAATGATTGGTTTCGGGATTAAATCTAAAGAAGATTTTGAAAATGTGACTGAAAAAGCAGACGGTGGAATTATCGGAACGGCCTTTGTGCATACGCTCTTGAATCATAAAGACTGGAAGAATGCTGCCATAGATTTTATCCATTCTATAAAAGGTTAAAATTCACTAAATTTGTATGTCAGAAAAATGGCAGGACGTCAAAACTCCATGCTCATTAAGAAAACAGACAGCAACGTATGAATACAAATCAAAATAAATCAGTAGAATTTGAAGATCTGGGTATCAAAGAATATCAGCCCGCCTGGGATTATCAGGAGAGCCTGATGAAAAATATCATTGATACCAAAATTAAAAACCGTGATTTACCGGCAGAAGAGCATATAACGACATCCAACCATTTCTTATTGGTGGAACATCCTCATGTGTACACTCTGGGAAAAAGCGGTCATGAAGAAAATATGCTTGCCGGAACCGACAAACTGAAGGAAATTGACGCTACTTTCGTGAAAGTGAACCGTGGTGGAGATATTACTTATCATGGTTTCGGACAGATTGTTGGCTATCCTGTTCTGGATCTTGAAAACTTCTTTACGGATATTCATCTGTATATGAGGAATCTGGAAGAAGTGATCATCAGGGCCATTGCTGAATTTGGAATCAAAGGGGAACGTTCACCCGGAGAAACCGGAGTTTGGCTGGATGTGGGGAAACCTTATGCCAGAAAAATCTGCGCAATGGGTGTGAAAGCATCACGATGGGTAACGCTTCACGGTTTTGCTCTAAACGTTAATACTGATATGCGTTACTTTGAATACATTGTTCCTTGCGGGATCAAAGATAAGCAGGTGACTTCTGTAAAAAGAGAACTTGAAAGAGATCTGACTACTGAGGAAGTGGAAGATCTGAAAGCTAAGATCAGAAAACATTTTGCAGATGTTTTCGGCGCTGAGCTTGTAAACAAATAATATATCCTTCGCAATAACAATAAAAACCGGCCGTAGTTCTACAGCCGGTTTTCTTTTTGTATTATTTAATGAGTTGCAAATACATAAGGTATAGAATGCTTTGTTTCTTTAACGCAAAGAAAAACAAAGAATTAATTTTGATTTCTTTAAAGTAAGATAAACAAAGGCGTTTCACTTATCTCCGAAATACAAGATTTTCAAATCAATCAAAACTTCTGAATTTTTGAGATTTTTCCAATGTCTTTTGTTTTACTCTCTTAAATGGAATGCCTTTGTTTATCTTTATTAAAGTTGTTTCATTTCGAAAAACCTTTGTTTACCCTTGCGATTATGAAACATTTAAAATGATAAGCAGACATTTTTTATATGTTTTTATTAGTAGCTTTTTACATTTTTAAGTCTCAAAACACACACCTTGTCACTCTCTGCTTTCAATTTAAGTTTTACGACTATCGAAATTTTACCGATATATTGATATTAAAAACCCATCCCAATACCCTAAAATACTGGTTTAATTCAAGCATATGTTAAAATATTTAACATTTTATTGGAAAATAATTTGTCAGTATACTATTTTTGTCTACTTTTAATATCACATTAAAGTGAACTATTTTTTTTAATTATTCATTGGAAAACGACACACACCAAAACTTAGATAAATACATTTTATTACTAACCACCAAACTATGAAAATTATGAGAAAATTTCTGTTATCAATGATGGTATTCGTGGCAGCCTTGTCATTCAATGCCTGTAACGACTCTAACGCAGAACAGCCAATGAGTCAGAACGAAACGAGCAAAAAGCCTTTGACTGATCTTGGAAAAACGATTCCTGTGGGAATAGAAGATGAAAACGGTACCCTGAAAGTATCTTTCATCGTTACAGCTCAGTTCTATACCATCACGCCTACAAAGGAAAATGAAGCGTACATCAGCCTGATCAGAGAAGCCGTGAAAAACGAATCTCCAATTCAGGTTTTCATCAAGCCAAACACGCATGAAATTGCGAAAGTAGAAAAAGGAAGCGAAGAAGATGTTCGCTTTTTCAAATCTGCTTATACCAAAGAGGTTAAAAATGAAACGAACAAACTTACCAGCGTTCTTCCCAACGTAGCTACGCTGAACAGCATGTTTACCCTGATCAAAAATCAGGCGTGCGGTACTTCTACAGCGTCATCTCCATGTATTACTTTCAGATATCCTGTAGACGGATGCTATGCCAGAGCTCACAAAATGAGACAAATCCTGATCAACAACGGCTACGACTGTGAAAAACAGTTTGTATACGGAAACTTAAAAGCATCTACCGGTACCTGCTGCGTTGCATGGAGTTATCACGTGGCCATTCTGGTAAGCTATAAAAATGCATCCGGCGTTACTGAAAAAAGAATCATAGATCCTTCCCTTTTCCCTAGCGGACCTGTAACGGACACGGCATGGAGAAACGCTTGTATCAACACGACTTGCGGATCTGCTTCAGTATCATCTTACGTTAATACTGCAGGAAATGTATACTACAGAAGCCCTTCCAATTCTTATCTGTATGACAATAACTTAGTGAACACGAATTGTGTACTTACTATATTCTCATCACTTTCAGGATGTTCTCCATCTCCGGCTCCAAATGTTGGAAGCTGTGGATTTTAATTAACTTATACAGCTTCTGCAGTTTTAATAATTTAATTGCAGGAGCTGTTTACTAAATATTTTTTCTATGAAACCCTGGACTTATATACTATTACTACTATTTATGATCACATCCTGTTCCGGAAACTCAAGTTCACAGAACCTGACCTGGTATAATAACTCTGTCATCACTGATGTCACTGAAGATCCGGAAAAACCGGAGGAATTCACCCGTGTATCCATTGGAATAAGTCCACAAATTTTTTACCTGTCTAAAAAAGCGGAAGATTATAAAACCCTTCTGGAAAAAACAAGCGAGAGTAAAAAAAGAGGAAAAGCATATAATATAGGTATAGAAAACAACACCAATATTATCAAACAGGTGAATGAAGTTCCCTAACACGGATTTCCTCTCCTTCCAATCGAAATACTGCACTTAAAGCAGGCCGATGAAAAAAACCAACCACATCCTTCAAAATCCCCCATCACAGAGAATGATGGGGATTTTTATTGTTTTAACGTGAGTTCGGGATAAAACATTTGTTTTAGATATCTGATTTTAGGTTGAGGCTACCATTTAGAAATGTCAATGGTGAATTTTGCTTCGCAAGTGAAAGGTGAATGATAGATTCAAGAACCAACAACCAAGATGTCAGACATTAGACTAAGGTTGTGGTAAAGGTTTAGACCGAGATTGTGCATTTTATTTACAACAAACAAGCAACCCCGAACGTTTTTTAACCAGCAACTTGATAACCCTCTTTCAAACTCATCTACTCTAAAACCCTAAAACCCTCAAACTTTCCAACCCATACTACCCCTATTTAGCTTTTCTCTAAAATCGCTATAAATTAAATCTATTAAAATTAAATTGCACACAATTTAATTAGTTATACATTTGCTAAAGAAATTCATCACCGGATTTTTCGGGATGATTACATAAAGAAATATAATTTAAAATAATAGAAATGTCATTAATACAAGACCTACAATGGAGACACGCAGTAAAAGCGTATGATCCGTCAAAAAAAGTATCACAGGAAGATCTTAATACTATTTTAGAAGCAGCGAGACTGGCTCCTACTTCATCAGGACTTCAGCCTTTCCGTATCATTGTAGTGGAAAACCAGGAATTAAAAGAAAAAATGGTAGCGGGAGCTCTAAACCCTGAAGTGATGAGAGACTCTTCTCACGTTTTGGTGTTTGCCGCGTGGGACAGCTACTCCAATGAAAAAATTGATAAAGTGTATGACCATCATACCGATGTAAGAGAACTGCCACAGGGCCGTTTTGGAAGTTATACAGATATGCTTAAACAAATGTATGGCAATCAGACTTCTGCGGAACATTTTGCCCATACAGCGCGTCAGACTTATATTGCTTTAGGTTTTGCTTTGGCTCAGGCTGCGGAATTAAAAATCGACAGTACACCGGCAGAAGGTTTCAGCAATGAAGTGGTAGATGAAATTCTTGGATTAAAAGAATTAGGATTAAAAAGTGTCAGCCTTCTGTATCTTGGATATAGAGATGAGGAAAAAGACTGGCTTTCAACGATGAAAAAAGTGAGAGTTCCTATGGAGGAATTTATCATCATAAAGTAATATATTCACAACAAACCTTTCATGCTCAGCCTTATGGAAAATTCAAAATCGTTACAACTAGACAACCAGATCTGCTTTCCGCTTTATGTGATTGCAAAGGAGATTACGGGACTTTACCGGCCATTTCTTGATGAGATCGACATTACGTATCCGCAGTATCTCGTTTTGATGGTATTATGGGAAAACGACGGTCTTGCAGTGAGCCATATTGGCGACAAACTTTTTCTGGACAGCGGAACTTTAACACCTCTTCTAAAAAGACTGGAGAGCAAGGGAATCATCGACCGAAAAAGAAAAAAAGAGGATGAAAGAGTGGTTGAAGTCTTCCTGACTGAAGCTGGGAAAAAGCTACAGCAAAAGGCATGTGAAATTCCCGGAAAAATAAAGAATAAGATCGGAATAGAAACAGAAGATCTTATTCATCTTAAGGAAACTATCCAAAAAATATTAAACAAAATAGAAAAATAAATGAAAACGTTATATACAACGCAGGTAACTGCACAAGGCGGAAGAAACGGCCATGTAAAAAGTGAAAACGGAGTTTTGGATCTTGAAGTAAGAATGCCTAAAGCTTTAGGAGGTGGTAATGATGATTTTGCCAATCCTGAAATGCTTTTTGCAGCCGGATATTCGGCGTGTTTTGACAGTGCGCTTAACAGAGTGATCAGTTTAGCGAAAACCAAAACAGGAGAAACTACAGTAACTGCTAAGATCAGCATCGGACAGATTGAAAACGGAGGCTTCGGTCTGGCAGCAGAACTGGATGTGAATATTCCGGGAGTTTCTATCGAAGAAGCACAGGCTTTAACGGAAAAGGCTCACCAGATTTGTCCTTATTCCAATGCGACCAGAAATAATATGGAGGTGAAAATTGTTGTTACGAATAACTAAGTTTAATTCCTTTTTAATAAAAAATCTGTTTCTTTGGAGGCAGATTTTTTATTTACTAGTGGAAAACAAAAAAACACTAACAGAATTAGTATACAGACATCATGGATCATAGTTTTTTAATTATTTCTCTATCAGTTCTGGCAGCATTCTTCCTATTAATTAAATACTATACTCCAAAAATAAAAGGATATATTGGTGAACGCAGGGTTTCTGAAATTCTTAAAAGATTAAACAGTAAAGAATATATTGTCCTGAATAATATAGAATTAAAGATTAAAGGCTCCATTTCACAAATAGATCACATTATTGTTTCAGATTATGGAATATTTGTTATTGAAACCAAGAATTATAAAGGCTGGATTTTAGGCTATGAAAAAGACAGGTATTGGTTTCAGGTTATTTATAAGTACAGACGTAAGTTTTACAATCCTATTTTACAAAATCAGGGTCATATTTATGCTTTAAAACACGTCCTGAAAAACTATCCTTATTTGCGATATTACTCAATAATTACATTTACAAAAAGGGCAACCCTAAAGACCAAAACATATACTGATGTTGTTTATACCAATAAGTTAATCAAAACCATAAAAAAATATGACTCAGCTTATATATATGAACGGACCAAGAACGAAATTGTCGCAACAATCCTCACTGCAAGGAAAAACAGTCGTACTGAAGATAAAAAAGTAATAGCCAACTCTACTATCAACCGAAATATTCCATGCCCAGATTGTGGGGGGAACCTTATTAAAAGAAATGGTCAATATGGGGCTTTCTGGGGCTGTAGTAATTTCCCGAAATGTAAATATACAAGGAACAACAGTAGATAAGGCTTCTATCAGATATTATCTCGTCGTAGAATCGCTTTTCTTAAAAGCATCCACTTTCTTATAAGAATCATTCTTCTCTTTTTCTTTTTTATCTGAAATCAGGATTCCGAAAAGATGGTCTATTTCATGCTGAAAAATTACCGCGGTAAAACCTTCCACAATCTCTGAATACTTCTGCCCTTTCAAATCCACATATTCTAACTGAATCACTTTGCTTCTGTAAAACTGATCCCTGAATTCGGGAATGGATAAATCTCCTTCCGGGCCGAGGTTTTGTAATTCTGATCTCCAGACAATCACCGGATTGATGAAGTATTCTATTGGATTTCCTTCTTTGTCAAAACGCTGTACCCAGATCACTTTTCTGTTGATTCCGACCTGTGGTGCCGCAATGCCTACTCCACCGTCTGTTGAAAGCAAAGATTCTTTCATTCTTTTCACTAAAACAGCGGTATTGAGCTCCACTGGGTTGATTTCTGAGGAAAGATTCAATAAAGTTTTATGCTGATCAGCATCTGTCGTCTGATAAATTGGCATCGCCGTATTGATATCCCCTTTATTAATGATAGAAATCTCACCAGAGGTCAATTTTTGTGCGTTGATAAAACCAATAAAAAGGATGAGCAGAAAAGATAATTTTTTCATTTTTACTATTTGTGATGCAAAGATAGCTAATGTGTTTCAAACCTATAATTGGGCTGAAGCCCTCTTTGGCTATTTTTATAAATTAAACGGGCTACAGCCCGTTCCTATTGAATTTTAAAAGTATTTATTCAGGTATCATGAAATATTCAAACCTTTCGGATAAAGTCCTGAAACTATGCTGTCAGACATTTATTATATCCTTTTATAGTTGGAAAAGCGCAAAGAAACGCAAAGCTTAAACATAAATGAGGATATTTTAAGGCGCAAGAAAATCTAAGATTTTCAGCAAGGGTAAGGACGAGATTGCTTCGTCGATGTGCTCCTAGTAATGACAACGTTATACAATTTTATCGGAGATAAAATCCTTGCGCCTTAAGGCATTCGAATTAGAAAAAAATTGCGTTCCTTTGCGTTTTTCCTATTAAAAAATTTAAACAATTTGTCTATTTAAAACAAAAAAACGGACCACAGCCCGTTTCTATTGAATTTTAAAATGTTTTCGTCATATCAGCCGGAATGATCAGATTGAAATCTGTCGGGCTATATTCTTTCGCAGGAACTTTTAGTTCAGGATCTTCAGATTCAAAAACAGAGATCACCGCCATCTTAAGATTCGGGTTCTTCTGCTTGATGTACCAGTAGATTCCACCGAATTCCTTGCTGTGATAATTTCCGTTGTAATGGATAAACGTTTTTCCGGCCTGCATACTCTTCAGGATAGATTCAGCCATGGTAGCATCTTTAGTAGCCTGTGCCGAGATGAAATTCATCACTTTCGTACCTTCCGCATGATCACCCATCATTGCTTTCATTTCCTGATATCCAGGAGTATCCAGTGTCACTTTAATCGGAAGCTGAGCGATATAAGATTTCTCTTTATCACTTAATTTATTCAGAGATTCCAGGCCTTCTTTTGCCGTTTGAGACGCATATCTTCTTGGGATATTGGTAGCGATAAAATTCAGCTTTTTAGCTTTAGCAAAATCAACCAACGGCTTGTAATCCGTCGCGTAATTGTTCCATAGACGGGCAGAGTCTTTTAATGTTTTAGCATCAAATTTCCCTTCCAGATATTGATTCAGCTGCGCCTGATTATCTCTTTCGAACATTTCTGCACCCAGGATGATCTGTCCGTTTTTCTTCTGGAATAAACCTTCCGTCACCTTCAGCTGAAGCCAGTGGTTGATAGAACTGTTATGATTTTCACCAAAGAAAACCACATCATATTCAGCCAGTTCTTTAACCAGTTTTTCGGTCTTTACTTCTTTCCCTTTCTTATCATAAAACTGATAGGCTTTGATATCCTGCCCGCTTAATGAGCAAAAACCTGCCAGCAAAACGACTATGAAAATATTCTTCATTTTTATTTTATTTAAACACAAATTATACAAATTTTTACGCTGATTTTAATTGATTTAAACACAAATTACACAAATGTTGCTGCACAAATAACACAAATTTGCACACTGATTTTTAACCACAAAAGTCACAAAAGACTTTTAACTTATTTAAACACTTTAGTTTCAAAAGCTTTACTATTTTAAAACATTAAGAATACATAAGCAGAAAATCAAAGATTTTCACAGAACTTAAGTGTACTTCTTATGCGCAATGTATTAACTTTAGAAATAACTAAAGTCTTTAATAAACTTTTGTGACTTTTGTGGTTAAAAAAATTTGCTATTTATTTATTCTTAAGCAAATCTAGTGATCTGCATCAAAAACAAAAGGCCGTCTTGAATTAAAAAACAAAACGGCCCATTCAAAATCATCTAATTATTATTTCTCTAATTCTGCTACAAGATCTTTCCACTCCTGAAGTTCAGGGATTCCCGGCTTTCTCTTTCCGAAGAACTGAACGATGAAGTCTCCTTCTTTGTTGAATACTTCGATAGCCGTTACTTCTCCGTCTTCAGTAGGTTTCTTCACGATCCATGCTTCTGCAATTTTCGTCACATCCAGGTGTAAGTTGAAATCCGGATCCATTACATTGAACCATTGCTGGTGCCAAAGTGTTTTCTTCACATTTCCGGTGTGGATCTGGATAATTCCTCTGTTTCCAACGAATACCATAATCGGAATATTCTTTTCTGAAGCATCTTCAAGAACATTCACCACTTTAGCATTATCTATTTTTTTAGCAAATCCTTCAGGTGCTAATCTTAATGCCTGAGTTCTGCTTACCCCGAATTTTCTTGTCATCATAAAGAAATCGTGGGTATCTTTTAATTCTGTCCATGCTTTTTTGAATCCTTCAGCATCAATTTCAGCATCTGCCTTTTCAGGTGCTTTTGGAGCCACCGCCTCAACAGCAAACGCCTGGTTCTGATCTTCTGCCTTGAATTGCTCTACAATCGCATCGAAAGCTGCTTCTTCACTATTTTTTGTCAGATAGATCTTATGAAGGGCAAGACCGTCTTTTCCAAAAAACTGAAGGCTTTTTTTATCTCCTTCCACTACTGCAAATGCAGATTTCCAGTGGTTAAGGAATATTCTAAGGTCAATATCTTCTCCTACGAAAAGCTGTGCGTGAGGGCTGCTGAAATCACCGTTCTGGTAGATTCCTTTTCTTTCGTGCACACACTCGTCATTGCGGGTAAGCGCCATTACTTTTCCAAGCTTCTCTGCTTCGGTAAGGATAGCAGGAAAATCAGCATTCAGAACCGTAACGCCTTCTCCAATGCTTGTTACCAATAATTCAGCTTCGCTTACGCCCAACTGTGCCGCAGCGTTTCTTATTCTTATATGTGGATTTTCTGCTTTCAGAGCTTCCCATTTTTCCTTTAAATCATTAACTAACGTGCTCATTATTTTATTTTTTTATGGTTAAAACTGTATAAATTCTGTGGATCGTTTCGTTTCCGGATTTGCTTTGAATATCTTCCTCTTTTTCAGAAATCTTCATTCTCTTGAAGTGGCTTTTGGAAACCAGCTCCTCCATTTCGCTGTTGCTGTACATGGTGAAATTGTATTCCGTAAACGGCAGCGTTTCCATGAATTTTCTCTGTCCGAAAGTAAGAACGAAAGTTCCGTCATTCTTTAAAACTCTGTAGATCTCATTGAGAAACTCAACCGGGTTTTCCCAGAAATAAACGGTATTGACGGTAAATATTTTATCAAAAGTTTTATCTTCAAAGGGAAGTTTTTTTCCTTCATACAATACAAAATCGGCCTGGCTTTCAAAGTCTTTGTTGAGCTTTTTCGCTTCATTGTACATGGTTTCAGAAATATCTACTCCTGTGTATTTCAGATTTTGGGCTCTGCTTAAAATATTTTTCAGATGTCCGGCATTTCCGTGTCCTATTTCAAGGATGTGTTCATCATCTTCTATTAAAAGCGTTTTGACGCTTTCTAAGGTCATGCTGATATTCGTAGCGTTCATCATCTCGCCGATCTCAATTCCTTTTTCTCCCTGTGGATTGGCAAGGTTCTGAGCGAGGATTTTTAATTCATCTTTTTCCATGGTTATCCAAAAATGATCATTGGGTTATTGGTGATTGGGTGTTCGCAGATGGTGCACGGAAAATTATAGGCATGGCTGATATTTTCAGCCGTGAATACTTCCTGTGGCGTTCCGTATGCGGAAACCTTTCCTGATTTCATTAATAAAATTTTGTCGGCAAACTGGGCTGCCAGATTCAGATCATGCAGTACAACGATAGCGCTGTTGGCTTTTTTGGTGAATTTTTTAATAATTTCCAAAGCCTTGTACTGATGTTTGATGTCTAAATTATTCAGCGGCTCATCCAGAAAGACCAGTTTGTGGGCAATTTCATTTTCGAGCTGCGCCATGACTCTTGAAAGATGTACACGCTGCTTTTCACCTCCGGACAGGGTATTGTACTCTCTGTCTTTAAGATGAAAAATGTCGGTTTCGTACATCATATTATTCATGGCTTCAAGATCTTCTTTTCCGGGTTGGGCATCAAAATAGGGATACCTTCCCATCATGATCACATCTTTTACATCAAGCGGAATATCATTGCTGTTGTGCTGTGAAAATTTAGCCTTGTGCTGAGACAGTTCTCTCACATCCCATTGGGTGATATCTTTATCTTTAAACAGTATTTTCTGTCTGGATTTGATCTCATTAGCCAAAACACTCAGCAAACTTGATTTTCCGGCTCCGTTCGGACCTACAATGGCAAGAAATTCACCGTATCCAAGAGCAACATCTATCCCGTCCAGAATATGGAAGTCTTTGTGTTTGTAACTGATCTGATGTGCCTTTATCATTACAGAGATTTTTTGAATTTAACTAAAATAGCAATAAAAATAGGACCTCCCATCAGTGCTGTAAGAATCCCGATCGGAAGTTCCGAAGGTTCTACAATGCTTCTGCTGAACGTATCTGCCGTCAACAGTAATATACTTCCGCATATGGCTGATAAAGGCAGGATAAATGTGTAATTCGATTTAAACAAAAGTCTTAGAATGTAAGGGACAATAAGTCCTACAAATCCTATGGTTCCTGAAAATGCCACACACGTTCCCACCATTAATGCTACAATAATAATGATCTGCTTTTTAAGCTTTTCCACATTGATTCCTAAATGCTGTGCATCTTTTTCTCCCAGCATCATGGCATTTAAAGCCTTTCCTTTGGGAAGTAGAATGATGTAAGAAATGACCAGAACAACTGCTAAAATAATATTCTTTGTCCAGGTTGCTGCTGCCAGACTTCCCAGATTCCAGAACGTAAGGTCTCTGAGCTGCTCGTCTTTTGAGATATAGATCAAAAATCCGGTGATTGAAAACCCGATTGCGGTAATGGCTACTCCAGAAAGAAGCATCATCACGACATTGGTTTTTCCGCCAGCCGTAGAAATCCTGTAGACAAGCATCATGGATAAAAAGGAACCAATAAATGCTGCAATGCCTACTATTGAAAATTGTACGGCTTCAGGAAGATACTGTTTGAAATGCCCTCCTAAAACAATGGCAATTGCCGCCAGTAGTGTGGCTCCTGATGTAAGACCTATCAGATCTCCTGTCGCCAGAGGGTTTTTGAAAAGCCCCTGCAGACCGGTTCCTGAAACTGCCAGCATGCTTCCTATTAAAATGGCCATAATGATCCTTGCTGCCCGCACATCCCAGATCACATATTTGTTGCTTATAGATAAGTCGGGATCTCCTTTTATATATTGCCATAAAACTTTGAAGGGTGACATTCCTCCAAAGTCGTAGACTCCAGTATTAAGCGCCAGTACTGCTATGATAGCAAGCAGTACGGCACCTATTATTAGATAAAAGTACAGTTTACTTTGTGTTCTCAATTAAAAGTTTGTTTAATCCTAATGCTGCTTCTCCTAGTCTAGGTCCGAAACCTGAAACTAACCCTCCATCCATTGCGATGATCTTCTTGTTTTTACCTGCGTTGGTTTGTGCTACGCCTGGCATTTTAAGAGCTCCTTCGTTTCCTCCTGCGCCTTCAAGGCCGGTTGAGAAGAAGAATAAAACGTCCGGATTAGCTTTTACTACTGCTTCCGGTGTCAAAGGTTTGAAATCTTCGAAATCGGTTACGGCATTCTGTGCACCGGCAAGGGTGATCAGTGCATCCATTGGTGTTTTTGTTCCTGAAACCATCAGCATGTTTCCTCTTGCGTAGATGAATAATACTTTAGGTTTTTTAGCGATAGGCTGGATTTGCTTTAAATCAGCATCAATTTTATCGTTTAATTTCTGATAATCTGTATTTCCAACAGCTTTTGCTACATCAGCAATCAGTTTTTTGGTTCCTTCTACCGTGTAATCCTGCTTGAAAACCTCAACTTTGATTCCTGAAGATTTGATCTTCGTCATCAGTTCAGGATTGATATCTTTTTCTGAAGCTAAAATTAAAGTAGGATTTACCGCCATGATCGGCTCAATCGTCATTGATCTTACGTGACCTAAGCCTTTAGCTGTAGTTTTTAATGTTTCAGGATACGTACTGGTAACGTCTGTTGCTACGATTTCTTTTTCGTGGCCCAATGCACTTACAATCTCTGTAACACCACCGCTTAAGGTAACGATTTTGTTATTGCTTTTCGGAGCCTCAGCAGAGGTTTCTGTTGTATTTTCTTTTTTTGCCCCTTCTTCTTTTTTGCATGAATAGACTGCCATCAAAATAGAAGCTGCAAGGATTATTTTTTTCATGATATACGATTTATTTGATTGATTATAAAGGTTTATACTCGAATTGAGGGAAGCCACGTTCTCCTTCTACTCCGGTATTATCTGTTTTACTTTTTGTAAGTCTTGTAAACTTCAGTTTGAAATAAAATCCATCCGAATCTTTTATAACATAAAAACGGTCACCATAGACTTCAAGCCCATTAGTTCCTACCGGATTTCTCCAGTTTCCTCCAATGACACGATGATCATTGTAAACAAGCTTAGAATCGTTTACATCTGCCTTTTTAAAATTATTGTAAGCATCAATTCCTGAGCCTGAAGTAACTACAACTTCATAAGCCCCTACTTTGCCAACATTATTATTATTTACAAAATCAGCATAAATATAACTTCCCGCTCCTGTAATGGTATTGGTAAATACTGTAAAGCACAGATCCCATTTATTTTTTTCAGGCTGAATGAATACCGGCTTTTTATTTTTTAAACTAACGAAACTATAATTGTAAGCTGCATTTTTAGCTACTGTTACTTCATAATAGTTATTTCCGTCAAGATCTGCTGATTTCACTTTATACCCTTCTCCGGCTCTTGTGATCTGAACTTTTTTCCATCCTCTTGCATCACCACCTGTCATTACAGATCCTACAGCTATTGAACCTGAGTAAATTTCTTTACCCATATTCACAAGATATACTGCATTTTCGGAATCTACAGCTTTAATCTCTTCTATTGCAGTAGTTCCTGTTGGGAAATCACCTTTCACATCGTCAATATAAGCGACATTGGCAGGATTAAAATTAGCAACCTGTACCTGATTTTTCAAAGCAGTCACACTAGCTTCTGTTACCTGATCCAAAGTTGTAACGTTCGGAATTTTTCCGGCAGCCATCATGATTGATGAATTGATAACCACTTTAAAATTGGCTCCCGAATAGAACGCCAGATCCCAGTCTGTTCTTTTGGTAAGAGTCTGTACAGGTCCTTTTGTAACCGGATCTATCTCACTTAAGTCAATCCAAACCTGATTGGGCTGTGCAGCCCCTCCTACATTGGGATCTCCTATGGCACCCTGAACAGGGGCTACCGCTACAGGATCTTCATTATCATTAATACAGGATTGAAATACAAATGAAGCACCGAATAAAAGGCAAAATATTACTTTTTTCATTCTAATTCTTATTAAAAATTATAGTTTAAACGGGCAAAATAACTTCTGCCGTAGAAAAGATTCTGGTTACCAGAACCGGCATTATGACTGTCACCTGCTACAGTTGTGTTTCTGATGCTGGATACATCAAAAATATTTTTTATTCCTAAAGCCAATTCAAAATGATCTTTAAAGAATGGCTGGGAAACAGTAAAATTCATCATGTTAAAATCTCCGATTTCCCCAAGAACATACTGTCCCGGATCCAATGGATCCTGAGCGTTTGCCTTATGAACATACTGTCTGCTTACGCCTGAGTATTTATAATAAAGAGCAAAAAGCGTCCTGGTTTTTGGAAGGGTATAATTAGCAGCTAAATTAGCTTCTACATAAAAATTAAAGTCTTCCGGAGAATTAAGTTTTCCTGTATTTAAAGCCTGTGAAATCCCCAGTGTAGAAACTCCTGCGTTAAAACTCAGGTTGTCTTTTCTTACATTGACACTTCCACCGAATAACAGAGATTTATAACTGTCAATATTTAAGTAAGTATATTTAAGTGGGCTGTTGCTCACAATCACGCTTTCAATTCTGTTTTTCACATCAAGATACATTCCTGAAGCGCTGAAATTGAATTTCCAGTCGTTGGCATTTTTGATGTTGTAGTCC
Source organism: Chryseobacterium sp. JM1 (assembly GCF_000737715.1). Lineage (GTDB taxonomy): Bacteria > Bacteroidota > Bacteroidia > Flavobacteriales > Weeksellaceae > Chryseobacterium. The sequence continues at coordinate 173,106 of NZ_JPRN01000005.1, forward strand.
CAGAACAAACCTAGAGAATATCCCGTTTCCGGTTTAAGATTTTCGTTTCCTCTGATATCGTGGTTATTGTCCACCATATAGGTATATAACTCATCGTAAGTCGGAAATCTGTTTGCTGATCCGAAAACACCACGGATATCTGACTTTTCATTAAAGTTATATCTTGCCGTCATTGAATAATTGAACTGAGAGTCAAATTGATCACTCAATGCCAATCTTACTCCGGGACGTACAGAAAAACGGTTTGTCAGTTTCCATTCTGCTGATAAGAAATTGGCATAATTGAAAATTGTTCTGCTGATATCCTCTTTCCCTGTCATTCCGAAAGTTCCTGTAGTACTGCTCGCAAAACCTTTCGTTCTATCCAATTCGTATCCTAACTGGAAATTGATTTTTTCACTGTTAAGGAAATTGCTGAACATACCTCTTGAATAAAAAACTTCTGATTTGTAGTAAGTTTCTTTGGCATTTCTGGATTTCTCAATTCTGCTTGGGACGTCATACTTATAATCCTGGTATTTTCTTTCCTGGCTTTGGTAAGAAAAATCTCCTGTATAGTTTATTCTTGAACCCAGTTTTGTCTGGATATTAAACTGGTGAATCCATCTTTTGGTAAAATAATCTTTATCATTTGATACATATGTTCTGTTTCCCTCTCCCAATATATCCACCGTTACAAGCGGATTATAAAAATTCACGGTTTCTGTAAGGAAATTTACCTTGTAGAATAAAGAGGTATTGTTTTTTGCATATCGAACTGCTGCGTTGGTTATCAGCTGATCTTTCGGCTGCCATTCGTAACCTCTGAGTGCTTTATCCGGATCAAAGAATTTGTATCCTTGGTATTTTCCTTTATATCCCTGAAAATCATTATGGTTGATATCTGCCGTAACCGTCCAGTTTTCTGATAATTTATACCCGATATTTAAAGACTGAACATGACGTCCGTTTCCTTTTTTAAACCAGTCATACTCTTTTCCTACTGTTTCTTCCTGCAGGCTGGCGGAAAGATTAAACTTTTTAGAATAATTCTTTTTGGTAATAATATTGATAACCCCTGCTACAGCGTTATTTCCATATTCCACACCCATTGATCCTTTTACAATCTCGATACGCTCGATATTATTTACATTGAGTTTTGTAAGGTCAACCAGGTTTCCCATTCCCTGATCGCTCACCACAGGAATATTATCAATAAGAACTTTAGTATATTCTCCACTAAGCCCCATGATATTGGCATTGGAGTCTCCACTGCTTCTGTCAGGTTGTATTAAGATATTAAGATTTTGATTAAGAACCTCCGCTACATTCGTAACAGCCATGTTTTTGATCTGCTCCGCATTAATAACTTCTACTTTATAAATGGATTTATTAATAGACTGCTGAGTATATTGTCCCGTAACGACAACTTCTTCTATTTTCTTCTGATTAAGAGAATCTTTTTCTTGTGCACTCATCCATAAGGCCATGGATAATGATAGAACGGAAAGCACCTTCTTCTTCATAGAGTAAAAATTTTGGCAAATATAACGCTTTATTTAGAATAGTTAAAAATAATGAAAAATATTATTTATTTTTTTACCTTTTCATAAGAATTGTCATTCCACGGAAGCTTCTATATAAATGTTTTTAACTAAATATTGATATTTATCATAATTTTTTTGTTAAAACTAAAATATGATGAAAAAATAGAGTTATTAATGATCAACAGAGAAATTAATGGAATACGCAGTTTGGAAGTTAGCAGCAGCCTTATAACTTGCGAAAGTCTCAATAATCTAACTGATTAGCTTTAGTGTAAAAAGGGCAATAAAATAAGCCAGGGATTATATTTTAATTTCAAACCATTTCCCTATGTCTTCTTCCATCTCCAATACTTTGCGAATAATTTTATAATGAAAAACAACCGGTTTTATGTAGACAATAATAAAATTTGAATATTAAATTTATGATTATTTAGAACAATTAAAAATTAATACTTATTTTTGTAGAATAATTCTAAATAAAGATAATGTTATGAAATTAAAACTACTTTTAGGAACATTAATGTTTACGGCTTTTACAGCGAATGCGCAAGTATCATCTATAAATGAAAATTTCAGTTCTTTCACTACAGGTACAGGTTCACTTCCTCAAAAAGGATGGAGTACGGTAATCCCTCCTTCTTCAAGCCCTACCAACCCAAGTCTGGTACCAATGCTTACTGTTGAGCCGGGAACCGGAAACAGTTTTGTTCAGGCTTATTCTTTCTTTGCTGGAAATAAGGCATTTTATCTGATCACACCACAAATTGTCGCTCCCAACGGTACTCAGACTTTATCATTCAGTTCTGCTCTTATCGGGGGTACACCCGGAGGAACAGGAACACTTGAAGTAGGTCTTGTAGCAAGCCCGACCGATATGTCTACTTTTACTCCTGTAGGAAGTCTTATTAATCTGACATCGCCTACGGATGCAACAACGAGTATTACCGTGCCGGCTTCAGCTTATCAGTACATTGCATTCAGATTTACAGCAAGTGTGAATCACGTAGCATTACGTATGGATGATGTGGTATTAACCGCTGCCGGTGCATTAGGTGTTGCCGACTATGCGAAATCAAAAGAAAATATGCTGTTTGCCGTGAATGCTAGTAATACAGCTCTTGAGTTTGTATCAGCAAAAGCACCCAAAAATATTCAAATCTATTCTGCTGCAGGACAGAAAGCTACAGAAGGAAAACTAAACGGACAAAGATTTGATATCAGTACACTTCACACAGGAGTTTACTATATCCTTATCGAAACTGCAGAAGGTTCAGTCATAAAATCTAAGTTCATCAAAAAATAAGGTTTATTAGACAGTATCCCTTTATAAAGCCGGCTGGAAGTTTTCCAGCCGGCTCTTTTTATCTCCAAAAACAAGAATATTGATCGTAGAATTAAATAGAAACACGATAAATATCATGTTTTTATTTAGAATGATTAAAAATAATTATATACTTTTGTAGAATCATTCTAAATAAGAATATAAATTTTACTTGTTATGAAAACAAAATTACTTTTGACTTCTTTGTTTGCACTTTCAGTTCAACAAACAGTACTGGCACAGACGGATGCTAATGGATACACGACAGTTAATCTGTCTATGGGGAGCAGTTACCAGAACCGTGTTTTTTTCGATTTTAGTGCCAATAATATAGTATCACAGCCCGCCAATTCATGGGATGTAGCTTTTTACAGAGCTTCTGCAACTAATTTTGGAACAAGAATTAATGACGCTTATGATATCAAAGTGTACCAGGTGTCTGCTAACCCCTCTGACTGGAATACCATCACTAGCAATAGCGTAGCTTCTTACGGAGCCCCACTTTTTAATGTTGACAATACGAACTTCCTGCAGGAAGGTGCTTTTGAACAGGGTTCCGCAACCTACGGATGGGGAGAATACAACCCGGGAAACCACCATGTAGAAGGAAAAGTAATCTTCATTATGCAGTACGCTTCGGGAGCATCTGTTAAATTTATGATTGAAGATTATTTTTCAGGGTATACTTTTAAATATGCAAAATGGAATGCAGCTACCTCTTCATGGGATGCTACACAAACAAAAACAATTGCCAACGGAAGTGATGATGCTTATTTCAACTACTTCTCATTTGCTACCGGTGAAAAGGTTTCCAACCTTGAGCCTTCAAGAGCCAACTGGGATATGATGTTTACAAGATATTACACAGATTATCCTTATACAGACCAACAAGGAAACCCACAAACCATGAAGTACAGAATGTCCGGGGTTATTCAGAATTCAAATATCACAGTAGCCAAAGTAAGACCTGAGACTCAGGAAACAGCAACATCTACTATTCCTGCATCCACTGCATTCTCTAGTAATATTACGACTATCGGTCATTCATGGAAGCCTACTTCTGGAGTATATTCTGATGCAGTATATTATGTAAAACAGGGTTCAGACTATTACAGAATGTATTTTATTTCCAATGAAGGTACTCAAACCGGAAATATGTATTTCAAATACAAGAAGATTACAGCCACTTTAGGGATTACAGAAGTAAGCAAAAAAGCTTCTTTCGGAATTTATCCAAACCCAACAACGGCTGATAAAAAAGTAACTGTTCTTTTTGACGTTAAAGAAAAAGCAAACAATAAAGGAAGCATAGAGGTCTATGACCTTACCGGGAAAATAGTACATACTGCAGAACTTAGCAATCAGGCTGGTTTCTACAAGCAGGATCTGAACTTATCTCACCTTACTGCCGGAAATTATATGGTAAAAATCACTTTCGGAGGCAGTACGGAAACGAAAAAGCTTATCGTAAAATAAACTCAAAATTATAATACTTTCTATTTTTTCTAATCAAAAGGCGGTTTCAGAATCTGATACCGCCTTTTATGTGGTATTTTATTTTTATTGAAAGATTCAAGCATTGAAAAATTTAAAGATTAAGAGATCCTATGATTACTTAACCTGAATTTTTAAATCCTTCAATTTTTAAATCTTTAAATCTTTAAATCTTTAAAATCAATAAATCTTAAACCCCTTATACACTTCCGCAGAGCTTTCCATCATTTTTGAAGCGTCTTTACGGAAATTAAGAAGATGATCCTGTCCAAGATGTCTGCTATGGTGCTCAACGCTTTCCCACAGTTCGATCAGAAAGAAGGTTCCTTTGTTATCTTTATCCTCGATAAGGTCATACTGAAGACATCCTTCCTCTTTTCTCGTCTCTTTTACAAGGTTTTGAAAAAGTTCTACAGCGTCCATCAGATAGTTTTCGTTAAACTTAAAAAGCGCTACTATATGTAAATTCATGTTGTAATATTTAGTGGTGTAAAAGTAGAATATTTTCAAAACGAAAAATGTTTTTCAGGTATTTATTTTTCTACAAATACGGCCTGATTTAATCTGAGTTCGCGTAAGGTATTTATTTTAGACATCAGATTTCAGATTTCAGATATCAGACTTTCAATTAAATTAAGAATGTGAATGGTGAATTTTGCTTCGCAAGTGAATGGTGAATACAGATTGGAAAATAAGAGCTAGGAATCAAGATTTTTAGATGTCAGACTTTCAATTAAATTAAGAATGTGAATGGTGAATTTTGCTTCGCAAGTGAATGGTGAATATTAGAATCAAGATTTTAGATATGAGACATAAGACGATAATTTATTAGCTTAATTACTACCAACCTGCAACTCATGAACTAGCAACCAGCAACCAAAATCACCCCGAAACTCATAACTCATAATTTATAACTTTCTAAAGAAACTCAGATTATTTAAAAACTGATTTATAAATAGTTATAGAACTCATCACAATCACAAGGATTCCAATGACTACAAACATTTTTTTCACCGGAAGCTTTGCCGTAAGCATAGCAGAAAAAGGAGCCGTGATAATTCCACCGATCAGAAGCCCCAGGATAATATTCCAGTGCTGGATTCCGAGGGTAAAGAAAAAAGTGACGGCAGCCGTTATGGTTAATATAAATTTAGCCACAGTAGAACTTCCCACCGCAAATCTTGGTGTAAATGCATTCTTAATCAAGGTTCCGGTCACCAATGGGCCCCATCCTCCTCCTGCAAATGAATCTATAAATCCACCAATGACACCCAGTCTTGTCAGGTTGGTCTTTCTTTTCATGGCCCGGTTCTGTTTCTTTTTAAAAGCGTTGGACAAAATCTGGATTCCCAGATAAAGGGTATAGAAAGCAATAATCGTTTTGGTGATTTTAGCATAATATTCTCCCAGATACGTAAGACTTACCGCTCCGATAACCGCCCCGATGACTGCCGGAATGGCAAGCTTTTTAACCAGGCTTTTACTTACATTTTTGAGTTTGATATGGCTTAAACTTCCCGCCGCTGTGGTAAAACTTTCCGCTGAATGGATACTTGCACTCACAATATGAGGCGGAATATTAAGGAAAAGAAGTGTCGTTGTACAAATCACACCATAGCCCATTCCCATGGATCCTGCTACGATTTCTGCCACAACTCCTACCAGAAGCATCCAATAAAATACATAATTGTCTTTGGCTAAAATATTCAGCAGTTCATCCATATAGCCGAGTTCGTACATGGACAAAACGGAGATCAGCAGGACTGCAGCTGTAACAAAGAATACATTGAGTCTTATCTGAATTTTTCTTGAAATTATCATATTAAATATCATTACAGCCCCTGCTCTATCTTTTCAGTTTCATGGATCAGATCTTTTGGCAGATCTAAAGGTCTCGGAAACTTTTAAAACCTGCACCAGAGCAGTTTTTAGTGTGATTGGGCCATTTGGGCTACTGCAAATATCAAATAAAAATATTATCCTACCAAAAAAGTAGACTAATTATTCAAAAAAAAGGACCGGGTTAATCAACCAGATCCATTAAAGTTTTTTTCTCGAGAATATTCAGTGAGGCGTCCCGCACTTCAATGAGCACATCATGCAGCCCGCAGTGATCTTCATTGCAGTCTTCACATTTTTCATAGAAGTTTAAGCTGACACAGGGAAGCATGGCTATAGGGCCGTTCACCAGCCTGATAATCTTGGCCAATTTCACATTTTCAGGATTTTCTCTCAGGAAGTATCCTCCTCCCTTACCTTTTTTACTGTCAAGGATATCTGCCTTTTTTAATTCCAGCAGGATATTTTCTAAAAACTTTAAAGGGATCTTCTTACGTTCCGCAATTTCGGATATAAGGACCGGGCCATCATTCCTTTTTTCTACAAGGTACGAAAGCGCTTTAAAAGCATATTGGGATTTTTTTGAAAGCATTACAGCAAAAATAAGAAAATAGTTTGAATTATATAAATGGGAACATGATGATCGAAAAAATGTATTTTCTCTAATTGATACATTAACTTTCATAACGTTGTTCTTTTCCCATTAAATTCTTATGTTTGTCACATGTTCAGTAAACAAGAAGCTCAACAGCTAAAAAAGGAATTTTGGACGGCTTTTGGAAAGTCTTTTCCCAGAAAATGGCTCCTCTATGATACGAAGATCAAGGATATGTCATTTAAATTTAATGCCGATAATAAAAAAGCGGAGGTCTCATTAGACATCGAAATGAAGGATGAAATCTTCCGGAATGCGTATTATGAGAAGATCTGGTCTTTGGAAGATATTTTGAAAGATTTTATAGGAGACTTTCAAAAAGAAGAATTTTTTACGCTTGACAATGGTAAAGTCATCAGTAAGATCTGGGTTGAAAAACATGATGTTTCTGTATTCAACAAAAATACCTGGCAGGAAATTTTCGAATTTTTCTGGGATAAAATGGATGGCTTTGAAAGGTTTTACTATGAATACGAGGACTTTATCAAAGATGTTTAATATAAAAATCAATATCGAACAGAAATAAAATAAATCAAATTTTACCTTTTTAATAAAAAACTAATCAACCTATTGAATCTCAATGTCTGTCCTGATATACATTTAATCATGAAATAATGCAGATTTTAGAAAAATATAAGCTCTTTTTTGTAGACCGTCCCTTCACTTTTCCCGGTGATAAGACGGTGAATATGAAAACAGCCATACACCGCATTGACAATGATTTCCTGGGGTATTTTCTAAGCCGTTTCAAAGATGACGAAAGCATTGATGAAATGGTTTCAGAGATTGATTTCATTATTTCAGAAGGCTTCTATGATCCCGACTCCTGCATGGAGATCTATCTTGATTTTCTCACTATGAGATACACGGATACTTCTGCCCTGTTTGAGGATATTGATCCTGAGCAGACACACCTCCAGGAAATTCCTTTCTCAGATCTCAAGGAGATACTTTTTTTATGGAAAGGTTTTCTGCATACGGCTCCATTTGACAAAGCCGATGTAGATAAGAATACTGAATTTCAATACCATATGACGGAATATGAATCTGAAGAGGAAATAGTTTCAGCTCTGATAAAAACATTCCACGAGGTAGACTTTTCTTTGATAAGAACTGAAAATATTGGTAGGTACAGGAAAGAATTCAGTACAGCTTACAGTAAGGGAAAGAATGATGAGTTTTATCTTACCAGCCTTTATGACAACAATGACCGGATGATTTATGAAAAGGAAGAAAATTATTTTAACGGAAGATCAGAAGTCATCATCAGAAAATATTATTTTGACGAACAGCTCCAGTATAGTGTAGAGCTTTTATATGATGATCATGGTGAGTTTTCCGCCATCGAACATTGTAATGCAGACACCCCATATATTTATGCTTCAGAGATGGATCTGATATACCCGGGTTTCTTATCAAAAAATCCTTATTATAAAAATTCAGATATTATTCCTTAATTCTCTGATTTTAAATATATTTGAACTCACAAAAAAAACACCCATGAAAACTGAGTACAGAAGTAAACATTTTAAAGTCGTGGACAGCATCCATGCTTATGGGAAAAAGTACAAATGGTATGTCATACAGACAACCAGAATAAAACCCTAATCCCTTTAACGGATCACAATTCCGTTAATGATAAGTGTATCCTAACACTATCAACGAATTTCTACCACAACTGTAAATATCAATGGTTTTTGAACTTCAGGAATAATCATCCTGAAAAAATGCTGCACAAAACTGCATAAAATTCCTAAAGCCAACTTAACCAAAGCAGGATAATTGTATCTAAAGGCTGCGGGATTTAAAGGTGTGTAAGATATTCCCAATTTTCCCTGACACAAACACAATGGTAACACAACCTACATTAAACGACTAACATGAAAAAAGTATACAAAAACATTTTTGGCGAAGTGATTTCAAAAGCCAAAGCTGAGAAATTAGACGATTATCATTTATATTATTACGAAAAAGATTCTGAAGTGCTGAAAGAGATTGAATTTCTCACCGAAGATGAAATATACAGCATCAATTATTTCATGAACCACGAGGAGGATGAAAAAGAGATCGTGAACTACCTGAAGGAAAAATCCGACCTTTTTGATATTGAGAAAAGAGAACATGCCGGAGATTTCATCATTGCCACCAACAAAATGTATTCGCTGGCTGTAGATGAAAAGCCTTTAGTTTCAAAGACCGTTTTTTATCACCATGACCCTGAAAACTTTATCTGCTCTCAAATCCTTGATAATGAAACGCTTCAGCCAATACCGGAAAGAACAACAAAATGCTGGTACGCTTCTGACGAAAACGGCGAAAAATATGCCGCTATCGAATTCAGCTATCAGGAAGACGGAAAACTGGAACTGGCTATAGACAAAACACCCAATCCTGATAATGATGAGGAATGGGAACATTATGAATATGCTACTTTTAAAAATCTGCAAAGCAAGATTGACGCAGATATAAGTTACTACAAAACCGCTGCCCTCCTACCTAAAATGGCAGATAAAGAATAAAATACATTGAAATTTTACCGGAAAATCCAAACATTTGTTTATATTTTTTCGTACTTTAGTGAAATAAAACATGCCGGGTTTAAGAGTGTTTCAGACACTTTTGAACCCGGCATCATTATCAACTATTAACTTATCAATCACCAATCACAATGGAAGAGAATTCGTTTGTATTTACTGATGGGAAAGATCCCAAAATGATCGAAGCGTATGAAAAAGCAAGAGAAACTTTTAAATATTTCTGGCGGGAGCAGTCCTGGGAAAACAGAAGGATTATACCGGGTCTTGATCTGGCCTGTGTGAAAGCTTTATTCAGCCAGGAGGATCCAGAAACCGGAGAAAATACCGTGGAGCATATGTGGATCAATGAAATTGATTTTGACGGTGATACCGTAAGCGGTTTTCTGATCAATAACCCCAATGATCTGACCAATATACAGGCCGGAGATTATTTTGAAATCCCTCTGAATGAGATCAGTGACTGGTTATTTGCCATCACTCCGGCCGTAAAGAAACCGAAAGGACTTTCCAAACTGTTTTCTTCATCTGAAAATCTTCTACCGAAAACGTACGGCGGATTTACGATTCATAAAATGCGTGCCGATATGCCGGAAGATGAAAGAAAGGAACATGATGAGGCCTGGCAGCTGGATTTCGGAGATTTCAATGATATCCTCGTCGTGAACGAGCAGAAGGAAAAGCCTGAAAATCTGACAGAGCATCCGATGAGTAAAAATATGGAAGGGGAATTCGTGAAATTTCTACAGGAATATCCTGATGAACTGACCCATGCGGATGATAATGGCCTGACACTTCTTCACAAAGAAACAATTGCCGGAAATTTAACTTCTGTAAAAATTGCCCTGCAGGCCGGAGCCGATAAAAATGTAAAATCCAAAAACGGAAAAACAGCACTGGACTATGCACAGCAGCTGAAGTGGGAACATATCATTCCGGTTTTACAGGGATAAAAATATTTTAACTGAAAATAATATATAATAAAAGAGAAACTCCGGTTTCTCTTTTTTTTTGCTTTAGACTTTAATTTCTGTTGATTATTCTCTTCCCGTAATACTTTAGATTTAGTCCCGGACGATTATAATACGACACGTTTTGTCGCTATGTGATGATATCTTTACCTTATTAAAACTAAAGGCGACATAGAATCACGAAGAAGTGATAAAGTTCACATTAAATCTCATTAAAGAGACTTGTGAATGTGTTAAAAAACGTTAAATTTGCAGCATTATTTATAAAACTAATATTAACTTAAAACACAAACAGATGAAGAGATTCTACTCCGGTGCACTAACCTTGTGCACACTTCTCGGGCTGTCTGCCCAGGAAGTAGTGTGGCAGAAAGACATTAAGTCTTCTACACAGAATTTTCTAAGCCAGGTTACAACAACTATCGATCAACAATATCTTATTTCGGGAAGCTCAATTCAGGGAAGTTCCCTTCGAGAGCCTCAGGGAACAGGTAAGCAAAATAACGGTTACGATTTTCATTTAATTAAATTGAATCAGCAAGGAGAACAGGTTTGGGAAAAATATTTCTCAGGGCAGAATCACGATTATCTGTCAGCTTCTGTAGCCACTCAGGAAGGAGGATTTCTTCTTGCCGGAACTTCTTATTCCGGAAAAGGACTCGATAAAAAAGAAGATTCCAAAGGTGGATCCGATATCTGGCTGATCAGAATCAATGAATTTGGAGATGAACTTTGGCAGAAAACACTGGGAAGTTCTTCTGATGAGGAAGCACGATCTGTTATTCAGACTACAGACCTTGGATTTTTTGTAGCCGGAAATAGACAAAGTTCCCTTCGAGAACCTCAGGGAACCAGCGGTTATGGTTCAAAAGATGTTTGGATTTCCAGATTGGATAAAAACGGTAAAGTTCTTTCCGAAACTGTTCTGGGTGGAAAAGGCCTGGATGAAGTGGAAAAAATGATTCCTACCAGAGATGGTGGAGCGTTGTTGGGAGTTTACTCGAGAAGTTCCGGGATCCGGGTTTTGGGTTCCACGGATAAGTCAACTTCGGCAACCTCGTATTCCGTGTCCCGAACTGCTAAGTCTACGGATAATTTTGGCGAAGGTGACTACTGGATCGTCAAGCTCGATAAAACCGGAAAAGTAGAATGGGAAAAGAATTTTGGAGGAAAAGGCGATGATCATATCAGAACATTGGCCTTAACATCAGCGGGATACCTAATTGGTGGAGAATCCAGATCTGAAAGGTCAGGGAATAAAACGGTAGGAATTGAAGAAGGAACAGATCTTTGGCTAATTTCTTTAAATGAAAGAGGTGATGAAATCTGGCAGAAATCTTACAATTTCAAAAACCGTGATATTCTGATGGGGATGAGTGTTCTTCATTCAGCTGATGATAAATCTTCAAAAGGAATTCTTTTAGGAGGTTATACGCAGGCAGAAGGAAAAATACAAACAGATGATGAAACGTTTTGGATGCTTTACCTGAATCAGGACGGAAATGAGCAGTGGAGAAAATATGTGACAGGAGAATCCAGAAAGAAAGAAGAAAGGCTTTCAGATATAAAATTAAACAGAGATGGCTCCATTATTCTGGCAGGAACCAGTGCGGAAGAACTCGGAAAAGAGAACTGGAAGATTGTGAAACTGGGAGATAGCCAGATCAATACATTAATTGAAAAACAAGATATTAAAATATATCCAAATCCGGTTTCAGACTATGCTTACGTAGAAATAGGCTTTGACCATTCGACAGGCTCAGGGCAAGGTTTTAAGGAAGCTGATATTATTCTGTACGATATGGGTGGAAGACAACTTCAGAGCTTGAAGACGAAGAATAAGGTGACAAAGATCAATACTCAGAATCTGATTCAGGGGGCTTATCTGGTGACGATAAAGACAGATACGAATAAGACGGCGAGTGCTAAATTAATTAAGAAATAAACTAAGATGAAAAAAATATCTATAAACATGTTGGCTCTGCCACTTTTTCTAACCATTGGAATACAGAAAGGGCATGCACAAAATAATGTTGGTGAAGTAGTGACCAATCCAATTGCCTCGCCATCCATGGCTTCACTGTCGCGCTATTCAGATATACCTATTAATGAGTCTACCGGAATACCCAATATAAATATTCCATTGTTGAGCGTTCCAATGGCTGATAATGCCATATCCTACCCGATCAGTCTAAGCTATAATGTGAAGAATTATGAAAATGCTGACCGGATCAGTGATGTAGGTTTTGGGTGGTCGCTATTGGGAACCAGTGTTATTTATAAAAAAATTATGGAAGATCTGGATGAATGCTATGATAATCCTTTAAGACCGGGCCATATCAATAATGAATTCAATGATCTCTATTATTACGCAATACCGGGTTTGTCTGGAAAATTCAGAATTAAAAGAGATGTTTCTGCCAATACATTTACGCTTATCAATCTTAGCCCGAACAATGCTAAAATAGAGTATGTAAGAGATAGCAACACGACAACGTTCAAGGCGGATCATTTTACCATAACAGCTGATAATGGTTATAAATATTATTTCAAGGAATATGATTACGGACAATACGCATGTCCTGACACAGTAGCTCCTCATAGCTTTAAATCATCCTATTTTCTGACAAAGATTGTTAATCCCATTGGTGTTGAGATCGCCACATTGGAATATGATAAGAAAAATGAAATTCTCAGCACAGGAAGAATTGTTTATCAATATTGCAAAATAAAATCTATAAAAACCACAAAAGGAGAAATAGTATTTGATTTTGCCTATGATGAGAATTTAAAAGAGACAGTGAATGATCCATACACGCTGAATACAATCAGCCTGAAAAATCCTGCAGGGGAAATATACTCTAGTTATACCATCAACAATGGTATTGTTACGCATCCTTTTGACGATCCACTCAAGAGAAAACGTGTTTTAAACTTTATCAGAAAAAACGATAAAAACAATGTGAAAATTGAGCATACATCTTTTACCTACCAAAATATAACTGAGTTAGGCCGCACTACCGATGGTATTCTGGAAAAAATGATTCTTCCTACTGGGGGTGTTGTCAATTACAATTATGAAAATAACGAACAGTTTTTTGACTACAGCAATCCTGATCATTTGGCATATCTGGACCAATATGGTTTTGACCCTGCCGTTCAGACTAAAGAAACTCTAATAAACTCTCCAATCAATACTCAAACTACCCAAACTTACAACTTCACCATACCTGGAGACGTCAGCAAGGTTAAAAAATTTGAATTGGCCATAGACGTTTCAGACTTTACATATCCGATTCCTCCAAATCCTGATCCCAATGACCCTTTCTATCCACAATTGCCACAACCTGACATTCATCCCAGTCTTACTTTTGTCCTGAAAAAAGGGACTCAGGAAATTTTGAATAAATATTTCACGTATCAATCATCTCAAGGTACGGTTGATATAACCGTTAATCCGGGGAATTACACCCTTGAAGTTTCATCAGTGGATGGGGCAAAAGGCGTGGGAAGTTTTCAGGTTATTGGAAGAAAATTTTTACCGGGACCTTTCAGAAACTCAATGTCTGCAGAAGGAAAAAGAATTAAAAATATCAAATATTTTAAAAGTCTGTCCGCCACCACTCCGGAGAAAACCATAAACTACGGGTACGATTCTTTCACATTACCAAACAGCAGCAGTGGCTATTTGTTTTATAGTGAAAGAGACAGTGACAGTGAGCCCGCGTCAGCTTATGTACTTTACAACAGTGTAAAAGTTTCAGAAAATGGTAAAGGGTATATCAAAAAAACGTTTAAAACACCCCATGATTACCCCAAGTACCAGAACGGAGGAACACCGCAGTTACCTACTTATTTTTGGCCGTATTATAACATTACCCGAGGCGGTTTGCCCTATAAGGAAGAGGTTTATGACGAACAAAATAAATTACTGGTATCAAAAGAAATCAACTATAATTTTGATACTTATTCTGATGTTGAATACAATTTAAACCTGTTGTTAGGTGATAAACATTTCAGCAAACCTGCATATATAAGAAAAACAACTCAAAAGGATAAATTGTTTTATGAAAGCGGAAGGACACTTAACAACGAGTCTGAAACTCAGATCAGTAATTTAAATTTCAAACCTAGCTATAGTAAATCCGTTGTTGACGGAGATATAAGAGAAAAATTCCTTACTTATCCTCTGAACCTTCCCGGCTACGCTCATCTGGAGAATGCATATATGACCGGATCACCAGTAATAACAGAGGACAAAGAAAATGGCAAGACCCTTTCAAAGTCAAAAACAGTATTCAGCAATGCTTCTTTATTACCAACCTCTGTTATAGAAACCAATATAGCAGACGGAAGCACAAAAGAAAGTTTAAAAATGGATCTCTATGATGACAGAGGAAATCTTCTCCAGTTCTCAAATTCCGGAGGATTAGCTACTGCCCTGATTTATGGTTATAACAAAACTTCTTTAATTGCAAAAGTGGAAGGTGCAACCTACAGCGAGGTAGCTTCACTGGCAGCAGATATTATTAGTTTATCAGACAGCGATAATATAAATGCAGGTATTGAAGCAGCATTACTGATATCACTGGATAATTTTAGAAAAAAATCAGCTTTAGCCAATTATTCAATAACCACCTATACTTATGATCCTCTGGTGGGAATTACCACTACAACGCCTCCATCCGGTTTAAGGGAAGTTTATGAATATGATCTTTCTGGAAGACTGACGAGAGTGAAAAGAATGGAAAAAGACCCTGGTGGAACTATTACTTATAAAACATTAAAAGAGTTCCAATACAACTATAAACACTAATGTAACCATGAAAAAGATTTTAAGTATTTCAAGCTTTTTGTTTGTAGCCATGTATTTTGCACAGACCAATCTCACCTCTTCCGAAAACTATGTGTACAGCAAGACCTGCCTTAATGACGACTGTACAAAAGCTTCAGAAAGTGTACAGTATTTTGACAGTTGGGGAAAACCCATTCAGACGATTGATATAAAAGCAACCCCACAGGGAAAAGATATGGTAGGTCATATTGAATATGATCAGTTTGGAAGACAGGCGAAAAGCTATCTTCCCATACCACAGGCCGGAACCCAGAATGGGGCCATTTACACATCCCCACTTTCCAATGCTCCTGCCGTCTATGGTGCAGAAAAAATATATTCAGAGAAGATATTCGAAAACTCACCTTTAGATAGAGTCAATCAGCTTGTACAAGTAGGAAATGACTGGTCCAATAAACCGGCTCATCTTAATTATGATGCCAATAGCGATGGCGAACTCACTAAGTATACCGTTACCACGACATGGTTTGAAGGAAGAACTAAATATGTTATTGATAATCCGGGATATTATAGCAGCAATACGCTGTCTAAGAATACGGTCACCAATGAAGACGGAAATGTAAGTATAGAATTCAAAAACAAAAAAGGACAAACGGTTCTTCTCAGAAAAAAGGATGGCAATCAGAATGTAGATACTTATTACCTATATGATGAATATGGGCAATTAGCTTATGTGATCCCTCCGCTGGCTTCACAATCCAGCTCTATTGATGATACTACATTAAACAACCTTTGCTATCAGTACCGCTATGACGGCTGGCACAGATTGGTTGAAAAGAAAGTTCCCGGAAAAGGTTGGGAATTTATAGTTTATGATAAACAGGATCGGATTGTAGCGGTACAGGACGCTCTAATGAGAGCAAAGGGACAGTGGCTGTATACCAAATATGACCGTTTTGGAAGAGCTGCGTTTACCGGAATCAACACAGGAGGAGAAAGAACGACCGAGCAAGCTAATGCCAACAGTTTTGGAACTAACAATGCAACACGAACTCAAAACGTTTTCTTTAACCGGGAAGGTATGGATGTGTATTATGATCCCAACGGAACTTATCCTAATGTTAACTGGGTAAAACTTTTATCCGTCAATTATTATGATACCTATCCTTCATACAGTTTTACTCCTGCTTTTCCCGGGACGATACTGGGACAGCCGGTTATTACCGATGCACAGAATGCTTCGGTGAATACGTTGGCGATGCCTACCTTAAGTCTTGTAAAAAATATTGAAGATGACAACTGGACCAAAAGCTTCGTCTATTATGATACTCAAAGAAGACCCATTGGAAGCTATGCGATCAATCATTTGGGTGGCTATTCGAAAACGGAATCCGAACTGGATTTTGCCGGTGTAACAAAGCAGGCTAAAGTCTACCACAAAAGACTCAGTACAGATACTGAAAAAGTGATCTCCCAGACTTTTGAATATGACAACCTGAACCGTATGAAAAAACAATGGCATCAGATTGATGGCAATACGCCGGAATTGATGACAGAAAACACCTACAATGAAATATCTCAGCTTTCTAACAAAAAAGTAGGAAATAATCTTCAGAGCATCAATTACACGTATAATGTGAAAGGTTCTTTAGTTAAAGTAAATGATCCTGCCAATCTCGGAACCCAGTTATTTGGTTATGAACTGAAATATCAGAATCCTCAGGCCTCAAATGTTGCCGGAGGACAGTATAATGGAAATATTACAGAAGTGGACTGGAAAATGGCCACCGACAATACCCTTAAAAGATATTCATACGTTTATGATCCTCTGAACAGGCTTAAGGACGGAATTTATTCGGAGCCCAATTCTACCAGTCCTTACAATAATAATTATAATGAGCATGTATCTTACGACCTGAACGGGAATATCAGTACCTTAAAAAGAAACGCTTTTCCCATTTTAGGAACTACCTCAACTATGGTAGATGATCTGGTTTATCAGTATATGGGAAACCGACTGGATAAGATCACCGAAAATTCTTTGAATGATACCGGCTATGAAGGCGGGAACAACATGATCGATTATGACCTGAACGGAAATATGATTACCATGAAGGACAAAGGCATTCAGAGTATTACTTATAATTTTCTGAACCTGCCGGATACTTTCGGGATTGTGCAGACAACATGGGGAGAGACTGTACGTTCCAATTTAAACTATCTGTACCGTGCAGACGGAACCAAGCTGAGAAAAACCTATACCAGTGCAAAAGATGGAAGAGGCAGCATACCTACAACACGTATTACAGATTACTTAGATGGTTTCCAGTATTCTTATACCGAAGGAGGCGGAGGTATATGCCTGACTTGCAGAACCGAAACCGCTTTTGAACAGCAGGCATTTAAAAACATCAATGAGTTTCCGGGAATTGGCGGCACACCGGAATGGAAACTTGATTTTGTGCCTACAGCAGAAGGCTTTTACAGTTTCACGGAAAACCGTTATATTTACCAGTACAAAGACCATTTAGGAAATGTAAGGGTAAGTTTCACCAAAAACAGCGCAGGCGCTCCTGAAATCTTAGATACCAGCAATTATTATCCTTTCGGATTGAACCATACCGGAGGAAACGGCTTAAACAGCAGCGGTTTCGGAAGCTGGCAGAGTTACAAATATAACGGAAAGGAACTCCAGGAAACCGGAATGTATGACTACGGAGCGAGATTCTATCTTTCAGACATTGGCAGATGGGGCGTAATTGACCCGATGGCTGAAAAGATGAGAAGACATTCTCCGTATAACTATGCTTTTAATAATCCTATTAATTTTATAGATCCTGATGGAATGGTTCCCGGAATGGCAAACGGACAGATCAATTGGATGGATGGCTCGGGGCATTGGAACTTTGATCCTGCTACTACCGTAATGGGTGGAGATTGGTTTGATGGTACTCAGAATACTTTCTGGCAGGATGCAGGAGGGGGAAGTGGATTTGGAGGAGGAAATGGGAACTCTCTTTTTGGAGAAACGCAAGCGTATAAAGACCTTATGGAAGCCTTTTTTAATGGCGGTACTGGTGGATTAATAAATAAGAATAATACATTAAGATGGTGGACAGATTATGAAGACCCCGATTCAGATGTTACAGGGCTGGGAACATTGAACATGTTGAAATTGAAAGCTTCTAATACTTTGAATAAGTGGTATAGTTTAGGAGGACAGGGAAATTGGTTTTTTGGAACAGGAGCAGCATTATCAGGTTTTGCTGGAGCTGTACAATCAGAGCAAATGTATACACAGGGTATAAGAGGAGGTTTATCTGGAAATTACGCTCTTACAGGTAGAAACCTGAGTTTATTTAGAGATATGCCAATGACAAAAGTGTCAATGCCAATTTCTCAATTGGCAAGATGGGGGGGAATAGCGGGAAGGGTATCTGTGGGATTTGGAATTGCTGCCGATTCATACATGTGGTACAATGGGAAAATTTCAGGGGCAAAGTTCGGAGTAAATACTAGTGTAGGTGTATGGGGATTAACTGGTGTAGGGACTATTCCTGCCATCTTTTACTTTGGAGCAGAGTCATTTGTCACCGGAGGTTTTGAGGGATTTATGAATGGAGCGGAAAAAGGATATTCAGAAACCCGAGACGTTTTAGGGCCAGGGTGGAGACCAGTTCCTCTAGGAGGTAAATAAAATAAAGTTTTTAAATTATGAAAATTAAGGAAGCATACTATTTTTCCTATTATACGCTTTACAAAGCTTGGAGTAAAAATGACAGCCCTTTTCTTTCAAATGACTTTAGGGCAGATATATGCCTTATTGCTTTGAAAATATGGATATTTATAACAATTGATGCTTATTTGAGCATTGTATTGAATATTAAAAGTAAGCTTTCAATTACAGACTTAAGAGGAATTATTCCAGTAGTTGTGGCAATAGGAACGACATTATATTTTTTCACACTTTCAAATAAATGGAAATCATATTTTGAACTATTTGAGAATTGGCCTAAAAGAAAAAGACGAACAGGATATACAATTGTCTGGTGTTTAGTGATCTTTATATTCGTTAATTTATTTTTTTCAGTAGAATTAATGAAAAGTTTGAAAAGATGAAAATTATGAGACTCCCTCCCGATTGCCGCACTGAACAGTTCAGTTTTTTTTAGGAGGTGATGAAATAGATTTTTTTCCCCAAGCTGGCGCGAGCGTCACGCTCGTGTCCTTTTAAAAATAAAAACCACTGTTTTTTGCAGTGGTTTTATTGTAAACAAAGAACTATTATATTTACAATGATACAAACCATCTTGAATATACAAGGGGAAAATGAGGAGTGTAAATGGTATGGCTATGATTGGGGAAGGTTTCGATAAACTATTAATCCAAACCACTGCCCCAGCTTGGCAACCTGTAAAATAAATTATATGAAAGAAAGAGACTTAATTATAAAACAAATTCAAGAAAAATTACAAATTGAACTAAGACCAGAAAATATTTCCAAGATGACCTTGGATGAATATAGAGATTTTATTATTTCAATGTTTGAATATATAAATTTATACAAGGATAAATATCTTTTAACATCCTTAGATTTTAGTGAATTTGCAAATGACTTTGTATATAATTATGAAGATGATGGTTATGAAGATAATTGTGGCGAAAGAGTAAGATTTTTTATGGATGAATTAGCGGTTTTATACACTTACCATCCACCATTTTTTTGGGATTCTAACTTTGAGGATTTCAAATATAAAATGAAAAGTTCTATCTCGAAAGGTAATGGTTTATAAAAATGCTCAAGAGATTATATGAAAGAAAAAGATATTATTATAAGAAAAATTTTAGAAAAATTATATATTGAATTTAATCCGGAAAATCTCTCAAAGTTAACTTTAGATGAGTATAGAGATTTCTTCTTTTCAATATTTGAATATATAAATTTGTATAAAAGTAAATACCATTTGACAGAAGAAGATTTTGTTGAATTTAGCAAGAATATTCATCATAAATATAATTATGATGAATACGAAGATAATTGTTGGGAAAGAGTTGCTTTTTTTATGGATGAGTTGATATTTCGTTTTTCTACACCTCCTCCGTATTTTTTTCATTCTAACTTTGAAGATTTTAAAAATAAATTGAAAAGAGATTTTACAGAAGGTAATGGTTTATAAAAATGCGAGTGCATGTCACATAGAGTTAATACTTTTTTATATTCCTATTTTCAAAATTCCCAGCTGGCGCCAAAGTCACGCTCGTGTCCTTTTAAAATAAGCCACTGTTTTTCACAGTGGTTTTATTTTAAACAAAAAAGAACTATTACATTTACAGCTACACCGCTCCGATCTGGGAAATGTACGCTTAAGCTACTCTAAAAACACAGCGGGCAGCGCAGAAGTTCTTGAAGAAAACAATTATTACCCGTTTGGCTTAAAACACGAAGGCTATAATGCACTCACCGGAAACCCGGCCTACAATTACGAGTACAACGGAAAAGAGCTGCAAAAAGAAACAGGCTGGACTGATTATGGAGCCAGAATGTATATGGCAGACATTGGACGTTGGGGTGTAATAGATCCGCTTGCTGAGCAGTACAGAAGATTTACACCTTATAATTATGCCGCCAATAATCCTATCATGTTCATTGATCCGGATGGAAGAAAGATAAAAGCACCCGGTAGAAAAGGAGATGGTATGACTTATAATCAACCTATTACAGGAATGATCAGTTATTTGGGAGCGGGAGACCGTGCCAGTGTTTCCGCTTTTCTTGGATTGGGAGATGGAATGGAGTATTTTTATGGAATAACCGATAGTGGCGGCGGCGGATCAACTTCGGGGTTATCTTTTACCAGCTTAAGTGGAATTATCTTTGCTCAAGCTTATTTTGGAAATGCTGGTTCAGTTAGTAGTTTATTTTCAATGGTAGATCAGTTAAAGCAGGCTGGATTTGATGATCCAGCGAATACTAAAGCAAAGTATGAACAAGCTCCAAAGTTATTAAGTGTTGGACTGCTTAGTGATTTAAATTCTATACTTAATGTTGTCGCAAAACAAAATCCAAAAGCAAGTGTATTTTTTAAAGAGACAAAAAGAAGAGATATTGTAGCAAAGGCTGAAGGCTACAGAATTTTATTAAATATGGATAATATTTCTAATGTATTAGAATTTTCTTATGCAATTGGGCATGAAATTAATCATTCAATTACTTATTATTTTTTACCCCAATTTTATGAAGTGATAGGAAGGAAAGGGCGTAATGAAAGTAATGCTTTTGGGTATTTTTCAGAATTTATTTCCTATTCTTGGGATGAAAAATGGGGTAATCCTAAAATATCAAATGCTAAGGATTATCTTTACAGGGTTCATGGTCCAGAGGCCAAAAATGTAAAAGCTAGATACGAACAGATATCAATTGATATTGTCAATAATAATATAGGTAATTTAATTCAAGGATATAATGTCTTTATTAATAATGCTAAATTAAAAATTGGAAAATGAAAAAACTAATAATTCTAATACTTTTCTTTTCATCTATTATATCTTTTGGACAAATTGATATTAAAATAGTTTCATTAGAGAAAAGTTCTTCATCGAGGGGTGAAATGGTAATTGATATTATTAATTTGACTAATGACTATTATGCTTTACCTCTTGATAAGAAAAAGTTTAAAGGCTATAACTCAGATGAGCTTGGTAATGAAATTACTTCTTTTGACCATCCATATAATTTTTTTGCACCAGTTCTACTCTTTAAGGACAGTGTGGCTAATGAACCTCTTACAGTTTTAATGAGGAGTTATGATGTTGGAGAGGATGAATATTTAATTAATAAGATAAATAAAAAAGATATTAAAGAAAGAAGGCAAATAGCCAAATGGAAAAAAGAAAATAACCTGCAAAATGATTTTGAAGCTAAAAGAAATATGTTGGTGATGGATCACCTTATCTTCTTAGCACCAAAAGAAAAAATGAGATTAAAAATAAAATTAGATATTTTTGATATAAGGCGCGGAGATACATTCTTTTATGACTACTATTTATTAAATGATAAAACTAACTATGATTTAAGTATCCAGCTAACCATAGATAATAACGTTTATAATTATCTGACAGATGAGCAAAAGAAAAAATTTAAAAAATATATTTTCTTTACTGGTGCCCTTAAAAGTAATTCTATTTCTTTCATATATCATTTTTTCAATTAACAGAATTCATAAATTGTAGATAATATCCCCAGTCTTACGTAAGCTTCACGCTTGTGTTCTTTAAAAAAAAACAAGCTGGCGCGAGCGTCATGCTCGTGTCGTTTTAAAAATAAGCCACTGTTTTTCACAGTGGTTTTATTTTAAACAAAGAACTATTATATTTACAATTCTACAGATTACATTTGAAAAGCATGAATTTATTCGTAACAGACATAGACAGTGATTATCAAAGTTTAATTGATAACAAAGATTTTACCGCCGTGAATTTTCCTATTGAAAAAGCGGTTAAAATTTATGGTAGCAGTTATGACAGACTAAGAGGCAAGAACAAATTAAAACTTGAAATTGAAGATATAATAGGATTTAAAGATGACCACTTAAACTCATGTTCAGCGATAGAAAATTTTCTGGTTTATACTTATTATTTATTAAAAACAAATAACAAGCTGGTAGTCTTTACGGCTGGATTATCATTTGCATCTATTGATCACTATATTAAAATAATGGAAATTATTGTGCCCAGGTTGGGTAATCGCACATTACATGTTGTCAAACATTTTACTGATATTAATGAATCTCAATTAACGGATCTGTACATACACATCCCTACCATTGATAAAGAAATTATATTTGATTTTATGAAAAACTGGTTGGTCGGATTTAAGCCTAAAGAAGAATATTTTAGCTATCCTCAATACTTTGGAAAAATAGAGTTTGAAACTGATGATTATTTTGAAATGCTTTCGTTTATTTTATCTGAACCCAACAGGGAATATGATTTCTACTTTAAGAATAAAAACCATCCTCAATATCGTAAAGGAATGATTCTTATCCACAAGAATTCCATGTATTTAGGAATTGGTGTCAATAAAAGTGATGTAAAAGATTTCATTGATAAATTAACCAAAGAATATCATAAGACACCTATTATTTCCAAGGGATTCCCATATGCATAGATATGAATGATAAATTCTATGTTTATAATTCCCCCAGCTGGCGCGAGCGTCACGCTCGTGTCCTTTAAAAATCTCTTCATCCACGATCTGATTACATCATTCATTGATTGGGCTACGTCTACCCTTTCCGATCCCACGATCTTTGTACCATTATTTAAACCCAATAAAAATGGAAACAAAAAAAGTATGGTTCGTAACGGGAGCCTCAAAAGGTCTGGGATTGGCCTTGGTGAAAAAATTATTAGAAAATAACTACCGTGTGGCAGCGGCTACCAGAAATGCACAGTCTTTAATTTCAGAAGTCGGAGAAACATCTGACGTATTCTTACCGATTGAACTGAACTTAACGGATAATGACGATGTACAGTCAGCGGTATCAAAAACGATAGAGCATTTCGGACAGCTTGATGTAGTGGTCAACAATGCAGGATACGGGCAGATCGGTACGCTGGAAGAGCTTACAGATGGTGAAGCCAGATCCAATTTCGATGTGAATGTATTCGGAACCCTGAATGTCATCAGGAATACAGTTCCTTATCTTCGTGAGCAGAAATCCGGACATATATTCAATATTTCTTCAATCGGAGGGTATTCCGGGAATTTTCCAGGTTGGGGAATCTATTGTGCAACCAAGTTTGCGGTAGCGGGACTAACTGAAGCACTGGCTGAAGAGATCAAAGAATTCGGAGTTCATGCCACTGTGGTTTATCCCGGATATTTCCGTACCGATTTTCTCAGTAAAGACTCAGTAAAAACACCAGAAAATCCAATTCAGGTGTATGAAACCGCTAGAAATTCCGAACAGGCACACCTTAACGAAATCAACGGTAACCAGCCCAATGACCCCGAAAAAGGAGCCGCAGCTATCATTGCACTCAGTGAGGAACAAAATCCGCCGGTTCATTTCCTACTAGGAAGCGGCACCGCTGAATTCCTGGATAATAAAATTAAAACTATTACCGGTGATGCAAAACAATGGGAAACACTGACTGTGTCTACGGTGATATAGCTTTAAAAATGTCATGATGTGAGCATAGTCGAATAAAAATATTATAAATACATTGTACAATCTACATTATACTTTATACAACTTTTACCACACAAAAATCCTTTGTGCCCTCCGTTCGTAAACCTTCAGTTTATGCTCAGGATGACAACGCTAATACTACATCGTCTTTATAATTACAAAAAGTATACAGTACATTCAACAGTGCAAAGCCAAACCCTTAAACAATCAATCAGCAACTAGCAACTAGCAACTAGCAACTAGCAACTAGCAACTAGCAACTAGCAACTAGCAACTAAAATACATTCCAAGTTTCACTCAAAAAAATTAAATTAGCATCATGAAACCTCCCTTCCGCTTCAATTCAATTTCAGAATTTCATGCCTTCTGCAATCTTCCCAATCCTGAGCATCCTTTGATCAGTCTGATTGATTACAGCAAGGTCAATTATCCGATGGATGACAATGAACTGAAATGGATTCAGAATTTTTACTCCATCGGGCTGAAACGAAATGTGAATGCGAAGTTCAACTACGGTCAGCAGGAATATGATTTTGATTCCGGTGTTTTGTGTTTTGTTTCTCCGCTTCAGTTTCTGAAATTGGAAATGAAGTCTGATATTGTGGTAGAGCCCACAGGCTGGCTACTGGTGGTCCATCCGGATTTTCTCTGGAATACTTCCCTTACGAAAAAGATTAAATCGTATGACTTTTTCAAGTATGATATTAATGAAGCGCTTTTCTTATCAGACAGAGAAGAAAAAGTTGTCGTGGACATTCTGAAAAATATAGAAAAGGAATACCAATCGAATATCGATAAGTTCTCTCAGGAACTGATTGCAGCCCAGATTGAGCTCCTTCTTATTTATTCCGAACGTTTTTATGAGCGGCAGTTTTTCACCCGGAAAAAGTCCAGTCACGAACTTCTGGAACGTTTTGAGGAAGTCCTTTCCCGGTATTTTGACAGTGGAAATCTCATAGAAAACGGAATTCCGTCCGTAAAATTCGTTGCCGGAGAGATGAATATTTCCCCCAACTATCTCGGATCTTTATTGCGCATTCATACCCAACAAAATACGCAGCAGCATATCCAGAATAAACTGATTGATTTGGCCAAAGAACGACTCAGCACCACTCATCTTTCGATAAGTGAGATTGCATATGAACTGGGCTTTGAGCATCCCCAGTCTTTCAGTAAGTTGTTTAAACAGAAAACGAATCAGTCACCGCTGGAATTCAGGAAAATGTTCAATTGATATATACAAATGTCGATTCAGCTCAAATAGACTAAGAAAACTTTTATACAGACACTTCATCGAATCAATCGAAGATTGATTTTTCTCTTTGCATTTCTTAAACTGTTCGATGTTATGCTAAACCTTTGCGTTTATTAAAACACAAACTGCACGAATATTTTCACGAATGATACCAATATAGATGACGTTATAGTGTGATTTGTGAAAATATTTATGGTATTTGAGGTTAAAAAGTCTTTAAAAATCAGATCATTTAAATTCACTACCTTAGGATTTAGATAAGTAGTATCCGAAAAACTTTAAAAGAGCAGGAAAACCAAAAACTAATTATTATGAAAAAAATAATCTTACTCATCCTGACATTGATGTTCGGAATTGTGTTGGCACAGAAAGTAAAAAAAGAAGAAAAAGTGAAAGACAAATTCGAATCGCGGCAGCCTCAGGACATGTCCGTTCCTCCCCCGCCGATGGTGGCTTTTCCTGCTCAGTATCCCAAAGGAAACAAGGCATTTATTGAAAACGTTAAAAAGAATTTAAATGCGGATGTTCTTAAGTCGCTCAGTACAAATTTAAAAACGAAAATCATTCTAAAAGTCAACTCAGATGGCATTGTAGTGAATGTTTCCACCTACGGAGAAAATGAAGTTTTCAACAGCGAAGTAAAAAAAGCAGCTGAAAAAGCGACTTACCAAGTGAAATGGGAAGCCGGAAAAAACAACAGAGGCGAAAAAGTAATTGATATTGTGAATCTTCCGTTTAAATATTAAGGTAGCAGTTGATAGGTAGCAGGGATTAGGGATTAGGGATTAGGGATTAGGGATTAGGGATTAGGAAATGAACGGACTAAAGTTCGTTTATATTTAATTTAACAATGCTGGCGCGAGTGTCCCGCTCGTGACCACTACCAATAAAAAACCACCGTTTTTCGCGGTGGTTTTTATATATTCTATCCAAACTTTCTTTTCCTCATCCAGAAGAATAATCCTCCCAGCAGACCAATTACTACTAGAGGCAGTAGTAGATTCAGCCATTGCCAGTTTGCTTTTTCTTCCGTGATACGGTTTCTGTCCAGAAGTCTTTCTTCGATGTTTCTGTTTCTAAGCGCCATCAGATTACTATCATCAAGAAGATAATCCAAAGCGTTTCTCAGGAATTGTTCGTTTCCGAACTCCTGATTCGTCAGACGGTCAATTCCCATCGGAAGTGGCTCGCCTTTATGCATTTTATTTCTTCCGACATCTCCGTCAGCAATTACGATCATTTTGTTTTCAGGGCTCTGGCCTTTGAAACCCGGATATCCTTTTCTTTCAATTCTTGATGCATAGGCAGAGTTGAATTTCCCTTCCAGTGCAACAGCAAAAATCTTAGGTCTGCTTGGTTTTTCCATTTGACCAAGACTGTCTACACTGGCAATTTCTTTAAGATCCACATAGTTGGGAACCTGCTTCAGAAGCGTTCTCTCACTGGATTCGAAAAGAACCTTTGTTTTGATGTTTTTCCTTCCGCCCAATGTATCGATGGAAGTCGGAAATTCAAACTTTACAGGGTTTATATTTTTCGTAATCGGATTATCATTTTCAGCAATTCCAAGCGGGAAATACGGCCACGGAAGGCTTGTATACTGAGGATTCCCTCCTACTTCACCCGTTACCAGTTTCAGCAGGGCAAATTTCTTTACGTCCTTCACCAAAGCCGGATTGATTCTGATTCCGTAGTTGAAAAAGAAATCCGTCATATTGATATCTACAGGGAAAGGCATTACCTTTTGAGATCTTGTCAGCGTATCCATTTCAGCGTTTACTGCATCGATCATCCAAAGGGTTTTCCCTCCGTTCATAATGAACTGGTCAAGGATTACTTTTTCGTTATCTGTAAATGCTTTTCTTGGCTTTGCAATCACCAAAGCGCTCATTTGCTTTAGTAACGGAAGATCTTCAAGAGTAAGTTCTGTCTGATTTTTTGGGACTACAGGACCCGCATCATAATTTTCCAGCGCCAACTGCATAAAACCATGGAATTCTTCAGGACCAAGCTCATCCTGATTCACCAGGATTCCGACTTTCTTTCTCTTATCCGCTGCGATATTCTTGATATTGGAAACCAGGCTGTATTCAAGACCTTCAATAGATCTGGTCAGCTGCTGGTCTGCATCTATTCCTGCCTGCTGTACCACCAACGGAATAGACACTCCCCTTTTGTCATATTTGATCACAGCATAAGGGAAAAGCGTAATCTGCGTAATCTTACCGTCTTTAATGTCCGGAAGAACAGAAGGCTGCATTCCCATCGCCATTAGCGTGTCCTTAGACATTTTTGTCTTTATGGGATCAATGAATTTAAAATCGATCTTCGGATTGATCTTTCTGAACTCTTCCAGCATAAATCTGGTTTCACTCTGAAGCTGCTTAAAGCTTGCCGGAAAATCTCCTTCCAGATAAACATCTACCGTAAGCGGCTTTTTCACAGATTCCAATACTTTTACCGTACTGTCTGAAAGCGTATATCTTTTTTCTTTTGTTAAGTCTAATCTGATTCCTGAATACGTAAACAGAATCACCAAAGGCACTATGGCGATCAGGAAAATCCCTAATGGAGATTTAATATTGAACTTCTTCATCATACTACTTCTTTTTAGAGATAAAATGGTTGGACAATAATAACGTAGCACCGATGATCAGAATAAAATAAGCCACATCTTTAAAATCGATAAGACCTCTTGTAAAGCCAAGAAAATGCTGATAAAAACCTATATTCTGAAGAACAAAATCGGCACCGCCCAAAAGCTTGTAGCTCGCCAGCTGCTCTATTCCAAAGTACATGATGAAACACATGAAAACGCCCAAAAGGTACGCCATAATCTGATTCTGCGATAAGGAAGACGCCAGAATTCCAACGCCTGAAAACGCTGCAATCAGCACGATCAGTCCGATATAGCTTCCGAAAGTCATTCCAAGGTCAATATTCCCGGCCGGAACACCTAAAACATAGATGGTATAAAGATAAATCAGTGACGGAATAAGGCATAAAACCCCAACGATCCATACTGAAAGAAACTTCCCTGTTACCAAGTCTGAAACTTTTAAAGGCTGCGAAAACAACCAGTTCAGGGTTCCCGTCTGCTGTTCTTCCGCAAAGGTCTTCATAGACAATGCAGGCATAATAAACATCAGCAGCCATGGAACCAGTACGAAATAGCTCTGCAGAGAGGCCATTCCGATGTCGAAAATATTAGAATCATTCTCGAAAAAAAACAGGAAAAGAGCGGTAATCAGACTGAATGCGCCGATAATGACCCACGCGCTCCAGTTTCCAAAGTAACTCCAAAGTTCCTTCTTTAAAATTGCAATCATAGTTTTTCTGTACAATGTAAAAAGTAAAATGTATCATGTACACCTTCTACTTTCAACAGTTATTTGTTTTTTTTATTTTTATTAACGAGTTTTACTGTCATCATGATCAGAAATACAAGAACGAAAAATCCGGCAATTAATTGCCACCAGTATTCAATCACTGAAGATTTCAGGATCACGGTAAAGACCACAAGGAACAGAAGAAATGTAGCGATCTCGTTGGCCTGTCTCAGTTTGATGTTAGGCGTTTCGATGGTTTGTCCGTTCAACTCTTTCAGTTTCAGTACTTTTTTCCAGCACCAGTAGTGATAAACGGCAAGACCGATCAGGAAAGTGAGTTTTAAATGAAACCACGGCATTTTCATCAGCCCGGTATTCAGAAAGATCATCACAATTCCGCAAACCGCCATAATAATCCCTGCCGGAACGGTAATGATATTCCAAAGCCTTCTGGCCATGAAAGTATACTGTTCTCTAAGAATTTTCTTTTTTTCTTCAGCGAATTCGTCCGTATCCTTATAGTAAACGAAAATTCTTACGAGATAGAAAATTCCCGCAAAATAGCTTACCATAAAAATGATATGCAGTGCTTTGATTATTGTATAAAGCATCAGTAGATATAAAAATTATTGATCGGTAGCGTCAACAGGCTGCATTTCCTGTAACTTTACTCTTTTCGCCCCGAGGTTCGTGTAATACTTCTCCAGCTTGTTCAGATGGTCTTCACTGGTTTCCTTTCCTTTTACATGCAGGCCATAATCGCTCCAGATATTAATGCAAAACAAACCTTTTACTAAAATCCTGCTGTTGGACTGTTCATAGTTTTTGGCAAGAAATACATCCAGATCCGTTTTTGTTTTAAACTCATAAACCATGACTCCACCATCATCCTTTTTAGCGTTATTATACGTAAAGGTGTAGAAGTTTTTAATGGTAGCTGCCGTTTCCGGGCCTTCTATTTTTGAAATAATATCGGGATTATCCGTCACAAAAGGGATCTTTGTAATCCCGATATCTTTCATTTCTTTATCTATTGTCGCAGGTTTCATGCCCTGCAGTTCTACATTTTTAAGATCGAAATCCATAATGCTCTGTGCAGAGAAACTTTGAAAACATACAAAACCGATGATCAGAAGTATTTTTTTCATAAAACCTGTTTTAAATAGTTTAATATTTTAATTAAGAAATCACACCCAGCTCTTTACCTACTTTTTCAAAAGCAGCAATTGCTTTGTCAAGGTGGGCTCTTGTGTGGGCAGCAGAAAGTTGTACTCTGATCCTTGCTTTTCCTTTCGGTACTACAGGATAGAAGAACCCGATCACATAAATCCCTTCATCCATAAGCTTTTCAGCCATTTTCTGAGCAAGAGGTGCGTCGTATAACATCACCGGAACAATGGCAGCATCACCTTCAGGAATATCAAATCCTTTGGCCACCATTTCTTTTCTGAAATATTCTGCGTTTTCCATCACCTGATCACGAAGTGAAGTGTCGTCAGAGATCATATCCAAAACTTTCAATGCTGCTCCAACGATACCAGGTGCTAATGAATTCGAGAATAAATAAGGACGGGAACGCTGTCTCAGCATATCGATGATCTCTTTTTTACCGGACGTAAATCCTCCTAAAGCACCACCTAAAGCTTTTCCTAGCGTAGACGTGATAATATCCACTCTGCCCATTACTTCATTGGCTTCGTGTGTTCCACGACCTGTTTTTCCGATGAAACCTGTTGCGTGAGAATCATCCACCATGACCAGAGCATTGTATTTGTCTGCAAGGTCACACACGCCTTTCAGGTCTGCTACAATACCATCCATAGAGAAAACTCCGTCTGTAACGATGATTTTGAAACGGTGATCTTTTTCAGAAGCAGCAATTAACTGTGCTTCCAGATCAGCCATATTATTATTTTTATAACGGTATCTTGCCGATTTACAAAGACGTACTCCGTCGATAATTGACGCGTGGTTCAGTTCGTCTGAAATAATGGCGTCTTCTTCAGTAAACAAAGGTTCAAAAACACCTCCGTTTGCATCAAAACATGCCGCATATAAAATCGTGTCTTCAAGACCTAAGAAATCCGCGATTTTCTTCTCTAATTGCTTGTGAATATCCTGTGTTCCGCAGATGAAACGTACAGATGACATACCGTAACCATGTGACTCTATCATGTCCTGAGAGGCCTTCATCACCTCCGGATTGTTGGACAGACCCAGATAATTATTGGCACAAAAGTTTAAAAGCTTCTTTCCGTTAGCTTCTATTTCTGCACTCTGCTGGGAAGTGATGATTCTTTCTCTTTTATAAAGACCGTCATTTTCAATGTTTTGCAGTTCGTTCTGTAAATGTTGAAGATATTTTTCAGAGATCATTTTTTAGTAATTTTTTAGATGCGCTAATTTAATAAAAAGGTGTTAAAATATCAGCTTTTAAAAGTTTTATTGTAAAAATAGGGTTCAAATTCAGTTTTAACACAATTAGTCTACTAATTTGGTAGGATAATAATTATATTTGTGATCTAAACTGAGGAATATGAGACTGACTCCAATAGAAAAAGTAAAGACAATAAGTTCCCGAAGCTTTATACAGAATCACATGAAACCGCGTCTTCCAATTATTATGGAAGATTTCATCGATCCTTCAAGTCCTGCTTTTAAAAAGTGGAATTATGAATACTTCAAGGAAATAGCAGGAAATCATAAAGTGAACATCTATGGAAGCGAGCTGGAATCTCTGGACAGAGTGGCCAGCAGCCCGATCGGGCAGACCACATTTTCAGAATATCTTGATCTGATCAGCACAACGCCTACAGAACACAGACTGTTTTTATTCAATCTGCTCAACATCAGGCCGGAGCTTAAAGATGATCTTCATTATAACGATGTGACGAACGGCAAAGTCCTGAAATGGCTTCCTTTCATGTTCTTCGGTGGCGAAGGATCTATCACCAGAAACCACATTGATATCGATATGTCCCACGTTTTTATCACCCAGTTTCACGGAGTCAAAAGAATCTGGCTTTTTCCTTGGGAACAGTCGGATCTGATGTATAAACTGCCTTACAACTTTCACAGCTTACCCAATATCAAAGATCCCGACTACAGAGAATTCCCTGCCCTTCTCTACTTAAACGGCTACGAAGCGCTGCTGAATCCGGGCGAAACGCTCTACATCCCTTCCGGCTGGTGGCATTATATACAATATGAAACCGAAGGCTATTCCGTTTCTGTAAGGGCTCTTCCTTCAAGCCTTCTTGAAAAATGGCGCGGTTTTAAAAATATGGTCGTGACCAGAAATTTTGATAACATGATGCGTAAACTCTTCAAAGAAAAATGGTTCCGGCACAAAGTAAAAACGGCCAGAAAAAGAGCTGCGCGGGCTACCAGAAGACACAAAAGCTTCCTGATATAAAAACTTCATTACAATATGTTTAACCTTAAATTATTTTAACAATGGAATTACTGTACGCTATACTATCTGCTGAACGCGCTCACTATTTTTACTATCCACTCTTCTAATCTCTTTCCGGCTGTTGAAACTTTTATTCAAATTATCAGCTGTTTTAGCCTTTTGTGGATATTATTTTATGTGACTGCAATTCTAAAAATGACAAAAACGGACTCAAGGTCCGTTTTTTTTTATTTAATCTAAATTCGTTAAGATGAGAAAGTGAAAGTTGGTGCTGATATCCTTGGCAAATAAAACCTTCACAAGGATAGTTCGAGGCTTGTTCCTGAATAAACAGACTTTTAGTTCTGATTTTAGACAGCAATCACTTCCCTCTTCCAACTTCAAACTTCATGACTATTTTAATGCTTAACAAATTTTATATTTTTCTCCTGAACCGTAAAGATATAGGTTCCCGGTACCAGTTCTGATATTTCAACTGCTTTACCAGGCTGATATACTGCTTTTCTGATCAGCTTCCCATCAATAGAATAAATAGAATAATCAACTGCTCTGTCAACTCCTTTTAAATACAGCTCATTCTTAGCCGGATTAGGATACAGTGCAAACTCTTCTTTCTCAACAGAAGAAACGCTTAGTGTATTATCCTGAACCACAGTAGAATTTTTATCCAGAATCTGATGTTCGTAATTAAACTGAACACTCGCCACAGGGAACGGAACGGTTTCTAAGAAGCCCTGATTATTGGTCGTATGATTCAGAACAAAATAAGCCGTCTGCCCTCCTGTTCCGTTGACTTTGATCGGTAACGGCATTTCAAAAAAGCTTACAGAAGCATTACTTTGTGTCTGTCCTGCTTTAAAGAAGATTTGGTTTCCGGTCTGTCTCCATTTGATATTATACGTTGGATATCCCTGACCATATAGCCAGTCATTAAAAAACTCCGTAAGATCTTTTCCGCTGGACTGAAGAAATGAAGCTTTAAAATCTGCGGTACTTGCATAACCATAGGCTAAATTCGGTCTTGCGTGATAATCTTTTACGGCCTGGTAGAAAGCCGTATCACCCAAAATCCATTTGATCATTCTTACAATATACCCTCCTTTTGCATAAGAAAGTCTACTGCTGAAAATCCGGTTTGAGTTGGAAAGTTCTGCATCTGAAACATAGGTACTTCCTCCGGTCGCACTGGTAACGGTATTTTTTTCATCAACCAGAAAACTCATAAATTGGGCATTGGTCATTAAGAGTTTTTCATTCGCCAAATGTTCCCCGAAAGTGGCAAAACCTTCATTCAGCCAGATATCATTCCAGGTTGCACAGGTTACTTTATCCCCGAACCATTGGTGGGCAAGCTCATGAGCGATAATACTTCTGCTCCAGCTGCCCATAGAAGACATGGTCTGGTGTTCCATACCACCTCCCCACTGGAACTGCATATGACCGTACTTTTCATTACGGAAAGGATAAGGTCCAAAATAGGTTTCAAATGTATCCATTACCTGTTTTGTCCATTCAATATTAGACATTGTCGTCGTATTGGAAGCGGTGGATGGGAATACATAATTCACAAACGGAAAAGGTGGATTTCCGATGGTACTGGTTAATTTGGTAAAATTGGTAATCGAAAGGGCAATCAGATACGCTGCTGTAGGATATGCTGTTCTCCAGAAGGTCAGTTTTTTTGAACCCGGAAGTATCGTTTCAGACATCAGTTTGCCGTTTGCTGCAACGTTATATTGTGAAGGTGTGGTAATTTTAAAATCGAACCGTTCAATTTTATCATTCAGGCTCTGCTTGGTAGGAAACCAATCCTGTGCGCCATAAGGTTCACTCAATGTAGACAGAACAGCCGTTCCGCCCTGATTTCCATTAAAGAAAGCACTGTTAGCAGAAGAGGGAGCACCGGAGTAGTTGATTGTCAGGGAATCCAGCGTATTGGCAGGAATAGAAGCCGGAAAATCTATCTTCAGCTCTTTTGTGGAAAGCTGTTGAAACGTTAAATCCGTTCCGTGGTATTTTACCTGAGAAACGGTAAGTGTACTGTTAAGATCAAAATAGATGCTGCTCATATTCTGATTAGGCTTAAAGTGCGAGGTTACAGAACCTGAAATGTTATACACTGCAGGATCCAGACTGATGTCCATTCTCTGATACTGAAGATCGTAATTCAGCGTATTGGGGCTCACATTGTAAGTGGCCATCTTATGAGCAAAGGATTTCTGTTCCATTGCTATCAATCCTTTCATTTCAATATTGTGATCATGTGTATTCTGGCTGTACATCACTTGCGGAAGCAAGCCGCTCAGAATCAAAAGGTAAAGTGTTTTCATTTCCCGAAAAATTATTCGGTTAAATATAGATAAAAACCTTCTAATCACAGATTAAAAGGTCAATTTTATATAAAATAGATGTTTACCTAAAAAACTATAGCATTTATGGCTTTTTATAAATATTTATTTCACAATATTTTAATTAATATATAATTTTTTAAATCAAAAATAAATACAGATTACCATATTACTTCACAATTAAACACACTTATTGTGATCATATTGAAATTAAAATAGATTATTTAGTGAATTTTTACTGTTTTATAAATTTGATATGCTGTTCATTGATGGTAAAAATATAAATCCCCGGAACCAGCTCTGAAATTCCAATTGCTTTTCCAGGCTTATAAAGTGATTTTCTAATTAACTTCCCATCTACAGCATGAATGAAATATTCTGCTGCTTTTTCAAAACCTTTCAGATACAGTTCATTCTTAGCCGGATTAGGGTACAATGCAAATTCATCCTTTTCTACGGAAGAAACACTTAACGTATTATCCTGAAGCACGGTAGAATTTTTCTCAAGAATCTGATAATCATAATTGAATTCAACACTGGCAACCGGAAAAGAAACGGTTTCTAAAAATCCCTGGTTATTAGCGGTATGATTCAGTGCAAAATAAGCAATCTCGCCTCCAGTTCCATTGACTTTGATGGGTAAAGGCATTTCAAAAAAGCTTACCGATGGACTGCTCTGGGTTTGTGAAACTTTGAAAAAGATCTGGTTTCCCGTCTGTTTCCATTTTGTGGTATAGCTTGGATATCCTTCTCCATACAGCCAGTCATTAAAGAATCCTGTGAAATCTTTTCCTGTAGACTGTAAAAGCGATGCATTAAAATCTGCAGTTCTGGCATAACTGTAGGCTAAATTCGGTCTTCCATGATAGTCTTTTACGGCCTGATAGAAAGCGGTGTCTCCTAAAATCCATTTGATCATTCTCAAGATATAGGCCCCTTTTGCATACGTCAGTCTGTTGCTGAAAATTCTGCTTACACTTGAAAGCTCTGCATCCGGAACATACGTAGAACCATTGGGAGCAGAAGTAATATTATTGATCTCTCCCAACAGAAAATTCTTGAATTCGGCATTGGTCATCAGTAATTTTTCATTCGCAAGACCAGCCCCGAATGTTGCAAAACCTTCATTCAGCCAGATATCATTCCAAGCTCCGCAAGTCACTTTATCTCCGAACCACTGATGGGCCAGCTCATGAGCAATTAATGGTTTGCTCCAGCTGCCCATGGATGACATCGTCTGGTGCTCCATTCCACCATTGAATTTGAATTCCATATGCCCGTATTTTTCGTTACGGAAAGGATAGGGCCCGAAATAGGTTTCAAAAGTATTCATGACCTGTTTGGTCCATTCTATATTGGCCATACTGGTGGTATTGGCATTCGTGGAAGGATATACATAATTCACAAACGGAAACGGCGGATTACCAATCGTATCATTTAGTTTAACGAAATTGGTGATGGAAACGGCGATCAGGTAGGCCGCTGTAGGGTACGCTGTTCTCCAGAAGGTCAGTTTCTGATTTCCGGGAAGCGTGGTTTCAGACATCAGTTTTCCATTGGAAGCTACGTTATATTGTGAAGGTGTGGTAATTTTAAGATCAAATCTTTCAATCTTATCGTTCATGCTCTGCTTGGTAGGAAACCAGTCCTGCGCTCCGTAAGGTTCACTTAAAGTGCATAAAATAGGAATTCCGCCCTGCGTTGTTGTCGTGAAAGCATTTCCTGCAGACGGGGCTCCTGAGTAATGGATCGTCAGTGAATCAAGCGTATTGGCAGGAATCGAGGCCGGAAAATCAATCTTTACTTCTTTAGTAGGAAGCTGCTGAAAAGTAAGGTTACTTCCATGGTACTGCACCTGAGAAACCACCATGATATCAGAAAGATCGAAATAAATGCTGCTCATATTCTGAGTGGGCTTGAAATGAGAAGTCACGGAACCCGAAATATTATAGACTGCAGGATCCAGACTGACATCCATTCTCTGGTACTGTAGATCGTAATTTAAGGTATTAGGATTGATATTGTAGGTGATCATCTTTTTCGTAAAAGCGTTCATTTCTTTTGCGATAAGCCCTTTCATTTCAATATTGGGTTCCTGTTTCTGGCTAAAAAAATTCTGTGAGATTAAAAAGCCTAGGATTAAAAGATAAAATTTTCTCATACTCAGGTTATTAGATGTAATCAAAGATAAAAAAAACCTTCTAATCATGGATTAAAAGGTTTTTATAAATATTAAAAAAATATGGTTTAAAGATCGAGAGCCGGCTCAAGAATTTTTTCCATTCTTTTCTTCACCATATCTACAGATCCTGAATAATTATTGACCATTAAAGAAAACACAAGCGTCTTCCCTGAATTGGTTTTCAGATATCCTGCTAAAGTTTTTACTTTATTTAAAGTTCCTGTTTTAGCAAAAACCTGTCCGTTTCCGGTTCCGATGAACATTCTTTTCAGTGTTCCGGACTGTCCTCCTACCGGCAGTGATGTGAAATAGGTTTTGTAATATTTCTCGTCCATTAAAGAAGTCAGAAATTTCACCTGAGAAATAGGCGTTACGTTATTTCCTCTTGAAAGTCCGCTTCCGTCCATATAATTCAGCCCGATCATATCGAAGCTTTCATTTTTAAGGTGGTTGGTTACTACTATTCTTCCTGATTCTGAAGTCTGATCGCCCATTTTCTGATAACCTACTGTTTTCAGTAAAGCTTCTGCAAGAGAATTGTCGCTATGCTGGTTGGTATAGAATACAATATCACCTAATGTCGGAGATTTATAAGCTGCTACCAGTTTTCTGCTTTCAGGTGCCGCATCCGTCATTTTTGGCGTTACTTTTCCTGTCACTCCAATTCCACTTTTCACCAGTGTCGTTCTGAACGTATTGGCAAGATAAGCCGGAGCATCTGGAAGTTTTGTTGTTAAAACACCGTCGCCATCATACTTTTCAGCATATACCATCTGGTTTACATAAGGAGAAACGTAGAAATACTTTTTATCAGAAGCAAATCCTGATTTTTTCACGATCAGCTTTTCGTTTGCCGGATTGATCTCGCGGGTAGTTCCTACAGGCAGGTAGTAATTATTGTTTTCAAGCCATACAACATTTTCCGGAAGCATTGTAATATTGCCTTTGAAAAGCGCTGTCTGAATGATAATATCACCATTTACCTTTTTGATACCTTCGCGGGAAAGTCCGCTCATGAAGTCTGAAACAATGTCTCTGTACGACCACGCTCCTGCTTTATTGGTTCCTAAAGAAGGATCTCCGCTGCCTATCAGATACAAGTTTCCATTTAAAACTCCACTTTCATCAATAGTCCCTGAATATTCCAGCTGTGTCATCCAACGGTAGTTTTCGCCTAAAAGGTTTAACGCTGTTTCCGTGGTCAACAATTTGGTAGTAGAAGCCGGAACTAAAGGAGTATTTTCGTTGTACGAAGAGATCACCTTCTTCGTTTTCGGGTCATACACTACGAATCCCCAACTGGCATTTTTCAGCACAGGATCCGCTATCATTGTGTTTACATTTATGTCTACGAGCTCTTTGGCCGACAAAATTGTCTTCTCCGCTACCGCAGTAATGGGAGAAGGCAGATTCAAAGTACTTCTTTGATTATCGTAAGCCTGTGAATAAAGAACGGTAGAAACGGTAGATTGAGCAAGGAAAAACCCAGAAGCCAATACCGCTGCACTTGAAATATATTTTCTGTAATTTACCATCTATCTTTTTTTGGTTCCATAGTTTGACACAATAAAAAATGATAAGTTAAATCATCCAATTAAAGAGCCAAACACTTAATCAACGACCAAAAGTAGAAATTATTGTCAGATAAAGGGTCACAGAGGTCTTATAAAAGAGCCTAAAGTTTGTTAAAAAATGTTAAAAATCCACTAAAACGTCTTTTTTAATACTTTGATAAGCAGTGATTTCATCGAATTCATTCAAACTCAGCAAAACCATCTTCTTAAATTCATCATACTTTTTCCCGCGTGGAAGTTTAAGCATAATTTGGAATTGGTATAAATTATTCAGCCTTGCAATTTGAGCTCTTTCAGGTCCCAAAACACATTCTTCAGGAAGATATTTCCTTAAAATGGATCCTAAAAACTGGGAAGCTCTGTTCACTTTGTCTTCTTTCCGGTGCTTCAGCTCGATCATAATGAGTTTTGTGAACGGCGGATAGTGGAATTTCTGACGTTCGGTAAGAATATATTTATAGATTTTCGCCGGATTATTCATCTTAATCAGCTGAAAAACGGAATGATCAGGGTTATAGGTCTGAATTAAGATTTTCCCTTTTCCAGAAACCCTTCCTGCTCTTCCGGATACCTGCGTGATCAGCTGGTACGCTCTTTCCTCTGCCCTGAAATCCTGCACATATAATAAGGAATCGGCTTTTGGAATAGTCACAAGTTCGATATGGTCAAAATCAAGACCTTTAGAAATCATCTGCGTTCCTACGATAATGTCTGTTTCTCCGTCTTCAATTTTTTCGTATAGCTTTTCATACGCAAATTTCTTACGCATAGAGTCTACATCCATCCGGTCTACTTCATGGTCAGGAAAGAGTTTGGATACTTCTTCATGGATCTGCTCTACGCCTACTCCTCTTTCATTCAGGTTTTCAGACTGGCATTTCGGGCAGCTTCTGGGCTTTGAGGCTCTCTGTCCGCAGTAGTGGCATTTCATTTCATTCGCAGCCTTGTGATAGGTCATTACAACATCACAGTTCGAACAGTAATTGACATAGCCACAGGTTTCACATTCTATGACATTCGCATAACCACGGCGATTATGAAGCACAATGGCCTGATTTTTTTCATCCACCGTCTTTTTGATCTCATCTATCAGGTGTAAAGAAAAGTTCCCGGAGACCTTTTTAGATTCCTGGGCTTCTTTAAAGTTGATGAGTTCATATTCCGGAAGATTCACATTCCCGAATCTTTCGTTCAGGAAGATATATTTTATTTTATCTTTTCGTGCATTGTAATAGCTTTCCACCGAAGGCGTCGCTGATCCGAGGATTACACCCGCTCCGTACAGATTTCCTAGAACCAGTGCGGCATCTTTTGCATTGAAATTAGGGGAAGCTTCTCTTGGTCTGTATGCAGAGTCATGCTCTTCATCCACAACGATCAGTCCAAGATTTTTAAACGGCAGGAACATCGCATTCCGGGTTCCTATGAGAATTTTGATATCGTTTTGTTTGATTCTTCTCCAGACTTCTACCCGTTCAAAATCCGTCAGTTTCTGATGATAGAAACCAAGCTGTCTTCCGTATTTTTTTTCCAGCCTTTGGGTAATCTGTTTGGTCAGAGAAATTTCGGGAAGCAGGAACAGTACATTTTTCCCTTCCTGAATGCATTCTTCAATTTTCTCTAAATAAATATGTGTTTTTCCTGAGGAAGTTACCCCATGCAACAATACATTTTTCCCTTCTTCGAAAGCTTCATCTATTTCAATTTTAGCTTCCTTCTGCTCATCGGAAAGTTCTTCAAGTTCTTCAATTTCTCCCTGATAACTCTCGATCCTGTCTTTCTGCATATAATATTCTTCGACAAGACTTTTATCAGCAAGGGCTTTGAAATGGGAGCTTCCGAAATATCCGTCCTCAAACAGTTCAGATTTTTTAACCGGAATATCAGGATGCTCAGTCTGTTTTTCTAAAATAGCCAGGAAAAGGTCTTTCTGTTTGGGAGCTTTGTTCAGTTTTAACAAAATCTCCGTCAGGTTCTGATTACCCAAGACCTCATCATTAATCTTTACATAAGCAACTTCCTTAGCTTTATATTTTTCTGCAATTTTTTCGTCTATTTCAATATACTGCAGATCAATCAGGGAATTGATCGTTTTAATGATATCTTTTTTAGGAATAAAGGCTTCAATATCCGTTAAATTGATCAACTGACGCACTTCCAATGCCTGAATAAGATACATTTCATTGACATCCAGATTTTCAAAATCAACCGTAATATTGGGTTTTAATTTTAAATAGGTTTCACTTTCCAGTTTTAAAGAGGAAGGAAATGCAAAACGGTAAATCTCCCCCAATCCGCACAGATAATAATCTGAAAGCCAGTTCCAGAAATTGATCTGTTCTTCAGGAAGAATCGGCTGGTCATCCAGAATACTGATGACTTCCTTGGCCACAAAATTTTCAGGCGCATTGTCGTGAAGTTCAAAAACAATTCCCGTATAGATTTTCTTGCCTCCAAACGGTACTAGCACACGCATTCCGGGCTGAATATCCGGCATCAACTCTTCAGGGACTTTATAGGTGAAAGATCCTTTTAAATTAAGGGGTAAAACGATTTGGACGTACTGCAAGGGAAAATTTTAAAGTGTAAAATTAGATTTTTCTTTAGAGAACTGCAATTTTTTATTGAGATTGTGTTTGCTGTTATGAGGAACTGTTTGAAATTTAAATTTTGGCTAAAGCCGTTATTATTTCATCATTAAAAAGTAAAACAGGTAAAGCCCATTCCTATTGAATATGTTTGTCGTACATCATATGGATGCTCGCATTGGGCTAAAGGTTTCTCGCGGATTGAGCAAATTAGGCGGATTTAAAATACATAAGCCTCTGCTGAATCTGTATAATCTGCGAGAGATTATTTTTAATTTGTATGATTTTTTAAACGCAAAGTTTGATTAAAAGAACGTTTAGTTTTTAAGAGGGCAAAGATTTCGACTGCATCGTTAATGAAGCTGCAGGATAAAACGCTTGCTTAGTCGAATCAATTTTATTGATTTCTTCTTTGCATTCCTTGTCATATGCGCTAGCAAATCGAACTTTGCGTAAAAAATAACACACAATTATCTTTTTTGAGCTTTTCCCGTTTTCCCAGATAAATTTTTGTCTATTATTGTAAAAAAGGTTAAAGCCTTTTTCTATTGAATATGTTTGTCGTATGTACATCATATCGATGCTCGTATCGGGCTAAAGGTTTCTCGCGGATTGAGCAAATTAGGCGGATTTAAAATACATAAGCCTCTGCTCAATCTGTATAATCTGCGAGAGATTATTTTTAATTTGTATGATTTTTTAAACGCAAAGTTTGATTTAAAGAACGTTGAATTTTAAGAAGCCAAAGAGTTCGACTGTGTCGCTGATGAAGCTGCAGGAGTCGAACCAATTTTATTGATTCCTTCTTTGCATTCCTTGCCATATGCGCCATCAAAATCGAACTTTGCGTAAAAAAGGCTAAAGCCCGTTCCTATTGAATATGTTTGTTATATCTACATCATATGGATGCTCATATTGGGCTAAAGATTTCTCGCGGATTGAGCAAATTATGCAGATTTAAAATACATAGGCCTCTGCTGAATCTGTATAATCTGCGAGAGATTATTTTTAATTTGTATGATTTTTTAAACGCAAAGTTTGATTTAAAGAACGTTTAATTTTAAGAAGGCAAAGAGTTCGACTGCGTCACTGATTAAGCTGCCGGATAAAAGCTCAGCCTAATCGAATCAATATTCAGTCTATTAATTTAGAAAAGCCATTCGGTGATGTAATACCAGACGGCAGAGGTAAGGAATCCTACGAGAATACTAAAACCGATGATCAGATTGGTGAGCTTGGTATTTAATCTGAACTGTTCTGCAATAATGCTGGAGGTGACGACTGTAGGCATTGCGGCTTCAAATACGGTAATTTTCGCTACATCTCCTTTTATATTAAGAAGTAATGCCAGACCAAGTACGATAGCCGGAGCTAAGATTAGTTTATAGAGCATAGAAGCGGACATCTGAGGGATCAGTTTTTTCCATCCGTTGAATTTCAATTGAAGTCCAACTGAGAATAATGCCAGCGGACTTACTGTTGCCGCCAATTTATCAAAAAACGGTTCTGCAGCTGTGAAATCAATAAATTGTGATAAGGTCAGTGCTGCGATGCATCCAATTAATGGAGGAAAGGTAATGAGTCTTTTCAGAATAAATATGGCGCTTACTTTTCCGGATCTGCTTCCTCCTTTTACGGCTGCAATAATTCCCATCGTGGAAAGGGCAAAAAACATGGTCTGATCACAGATAATCGCTATACTTAAAAGGCTTTCACCATAAAAAGCACTGATCAGGGGAAAACCTATAAAGGAGGTATTGCTGTATCCGCTCGTCAGTTCCAATGTGCTTCTGGACCGTCTGGAATAGCCTTTACTTTTGCTGTAAAACATCATGAAGAAGAAACAGAAAACAGAGATCAGAAAGGTGGCCACAATGGGGAACAGCATCTCTGTGGTCCATTTTACTTTGGGCAGGTATTTAAATGACACTGCGGGCAGGGCCAGATAGAGAATCCAGGTGTTAATTCCTTTGTGGGCATCAGGATGGATAGATTTTGTTGCCTTGAATACCATTCCTGCGATAATACACACTGCAATCAGAACAAAATTTACCATAATGTGTAAGAAATATGGTACAAAGTTACGGTTGATTTTTCAGTTATGGCCTCCAAAAAGTAATTTTTAATGATAAAAATCTATTCTTATTTAAAATTAATTTAAAGCGAATATATTTCATTAAATTCAATAAACATCACATTTTCAGAATACTCCATCTTGACATAATTCCTAAATACGACTAATTTCTAATGTTAAATTTTAATATTTTCCACATAATAAATCACAAAATATTGAATAAATTATTAATTTTACAAAACCACAAAAATAATTAATATGAAAAGTAAATTAATGTCTTTAGCACTAGGCGTGCTATTTCTGTCCTCCTGTAATTCCAATGAGGACATCACCACTTCAACAGCGGAACAGGCTTCCCAAAAGCAGTATTCTTTGGGAGCCAGACTGGTGGATGAACAGACTTTTAACTCTTATGAAAAAGCAGATGTAGAAGCATTGACGCTTAAGTTTAAGGGGAAAAGTTCTGAGGCTGCCAAAGTAAGTCTTCCAAGCAGCTACTCTATTCCAAGTTCAACAGTGGGTAATCAGGGATCGGAAGGTTCGTGCGTTGCCTGGGCTACCGCTTATGCAGCCGCCAGTTCTCTCGAACTGAATTTTAAAGGGGTAACCCAGAGCAGAAGTCCGGAGTATGTGTACAACCAAATCAAAGTGGGAACATGTGCCCAGGGAGCTTATGTAACTGCGGGACTTAATCTGATCAAAAACCAGGGAGTCTGCAGCTGGAACGAAATGCCGTACACCGATGCGGGATGTTCTACCCAACCTAATGCGACACAGAAAAGCGCAGCCAGTACCCACAAGTTTACAAGCTGGGGAACTGTGAATAAAACTGACATTGCAGGTGTAAAAAATCTATTGAGCATGAATCTTCCTGTTGTTATCGCCGTAAGTGTAGATGACAGTTTTTACAATATGGGAAG
This sequence comes from Chryseobacterium sp. JM1, assembly GCF_000737715.1. Lineage (GTDB taxonomy): Bacteria > Bacteroidota > Bacteroidia > Flavobacteriales > Weeksellaceae > Chryseobacterium. Next base: position 217,120 of record NZ_JPRN01000005.1, read on the forward strand.
CACAGGATGGATCTGGAAAGCCCATTCCGGTCAGAATTATGGAGGACATGCGATCTGCGTGATCGGGTATGATGACAGCAAACAGGCATTTAAAGTTCAGAATTCATGGGGAACCTCGTGGGGAAGCAGCGGATATTTCTGGATAGATTATACTTTCTTTGCAAAAACTTCTAATGGCGCCATTAATGAAAGTTATGTGGCGTATGTTCAGTAATTAATTCATTAGCACCAACTTATTTTATATAGAAAGAAGCCTTCCAATAACTACGGAAGGCTTTTTGTTGTTGGATTGTCGCAAAGGCGCTATTTTTTGCATGCTTTGTGTTGTAAGGCGCAAGGATTTTATCTTCGATAAAATTTTATGCTGCAGATGATTAATACTGTGTTGAGTACTATTAAACCTCATAGGTTTTTGAAACCTATGAGGTTTGTTTTTTTATGCTCCCGCTGATTCAGCTGATGATGCAGATTTTTGTTTTCTGTTACTTTCTTAATTTTGTAAAGTATTCCAAAGGCTCATTACTTCGATATTTTTCAAAGATTTAGAAAGTTTAACCTTTTTCGAAGTGTTGGGAAGAAGATCGAAGAAATTATCACTGAAATGAATATCTCCTATCAGATAAACATCTTTTGCCAGCACATCTGTAGAAATTTCAATCTCGTCTGCTTTGATTCTTTTAATCTTGATATTTGGTTTTGTCAAATGCAAATCTTTAGGCTTAACAAAGAAATGATTATTGACAGCGACGGTTTTTCCATCTTTGTCTTTTAAGGTAAACTGTAAAAAGGTTTTATTTTTTTCAGATTCGGTTATTAAATTTTTGATTTCAATAGGATCAAATTTCAGAGTACTTTCCAATGTTTTCTCTTTTGAAAAGGCTTTGGCTTCTTTTACAACCTTTCCGTCAAAATTCATTGCTTTGATTTCCAAATTAACATCAGTAAAATTCTTAATTCCATCATTAATGGCGTAAAAATTTAAATTACCGTCTTTTTCATCCGTTAAAATAACCTGCTGCTCAAAACTTCGCTTCATCTGATACTGAAGGGCTTTCCAGTTTCCTAAATAATCAATGGAAGACCATGAAACCACTGGCCAGCAGTCGTTCAACTGCCAGTATAAAGTTCCCATATTGTATGGTTTTGCACGACGATGGGCTTCTACAGCGATTCTCATACCTCTCGCCTGCAGCAATTGGGAAATGTAATTGTATTGAACAAAGTCTGCGGGAAGTTTATAGTCTCTTTTAATGTACTCATTGATGATTTCCCAGCCTCTTCCATGTTTTTCATGAGCTTTGATCGTAGGATTTTGCAAATTCAGATCTGGAGCTCCGGAAAACATAGATTTTACAGCTTCCAGGCTTGGCATTCCCTGAAAACCGTATTCGGACATGAAACGGCCTACTTTTTCATTATAGATTTCAAACGGTTGTTCTCCCCACCAAACTCCCCAATAATGGGAATCTCCTTCGGTAAGGCTTTCTTTATGTCCCCAACCGATGGATGGCGAACTTGGCCAGTAGATATTTTTTTCCTGAGTAAGATTTTCCTGTAATGCGTTTGGAATCACCTCATTGAACAGTTTTTTATAGTCTTTCCAAACCTGTAGGGAATCGCTTTTTGAATATTTGAACTGTTTCTGGTATCCCCAGTTGACAATAGCTTCATCTACTTCATTATTGCCGCACCATAAAGCAATAGATGGGTGATTCTGAAGTCTGTTGACCTGATCTTTTACCTCTTCTCTGACGTTGTTTAAAAAAGCTTCATCAGCCGGATAAAAGCTTCCCGCAAACATAAAATCCTGCCATACTAAAATACCATTCTCGTCACAGGCTTTGTAGAATTCATCATCTTCATAAATTCCGCCACCCCAGACACGGACCATATTCATATTGCCCTCTTTCATATCTTTAATCAGTTTCCGGTATTTTTCTTTGCTTACTCTGGGTGAAAAGCTGTCGGCGGGGATCCAATTCGTTCCTTTCGCATACAAAGGTTTTCCATTGACTTTGAAGTAAAACGATTTTCCCGCTGCATCTTTTTCCTGAACCAGTTCTACCGTTCTAAGTCCGACTTTTATATTTTTTTGGTCTAAAGCTGTCTTATTTTTTAAAAGTTCGATTTTAAAATCATGAAGATTTGCCTCACCCCAACCGTTGGGCTGCCAAAGTTTGAACCCACTCATATCATAAGGAAGACGAATGGTATTCATCCCTTTTTTAAGCGAAACGGTCTTGTTCAATTGATTAATATTCAAATTATAATTCCCGGTTTCCTGTGCATTAATCTCAATTTCAAAATTAAAATCCAGAACTTCATTTGAAAAGTTCTGATGGTATTTAACAGTCTCTATTTTAGCGGAATTCCAGAATTCCAATTGTATATCCTTCCAGATTCCTGCGGTCACCAGTCTCGGACCCCAATCCCATCCAAACTGATACTGAGCTTTTCTCACAAAACTTCGGGGCGATTCCGGCATTGTAAACTGAACTTTTTGAGCCAATTCCTTTCCTTCTTTCACTGCCGATTTGAATTTAATCTTTAGCTCATTATCTCCTTGCTTCAGGAACTCTTTCACGGGAACATTCCATTTTCTGAACATATTATCTGTTTTCTTTAACAGTTTTCCGTTCAGGTAGATCTCTGAAAAAGTATCAAGCCCGTTAAAAACCAGATCAATATGATTATTTTTAAGTTCCTTTGCAGATACTTTAAAGTTAGTTTTATACTCCCAATCCTCATTTTCTATCCATTGCACCTTTTTTTCATTTTCATCTTTAAAAGGATCAGGAATTACCTTATTCTCCATCAGATCCAGATGAACGGTACCCGGAATTTTTGCAGAAAGCCAATTCTGTTCTTTGGTGTTCTTAAACTGCCATTTCTCCGAAGACAAACTTCGTTCTGTAAGTTGTCCAGTCATCATAGTTTGAATAAAAAGGAAAACAAAAAGGATAGATTTATTCATCAAAGAATTAGTTTAGAAATGTTATAAGTATAAATTTTTAAATACTGACTTCGTCATTCCGAGGAACGAAGGAATCTTTATTATTAATTGAGATTCTTTCACTCCACTTTGTTCCGTTCAGAATGACAGACACTGCTCATATCACTTCTAAAATTTAAATATTTTTCAAAGCTACAACCTCATCCGCAATGGCAAAAGCTCCTCCATCCGTGATTGCTGAAGAATGAAAATAGCCAGCATTGGTAAATTCCCTTATTTCCTCAATATTGGTAGAGCGAAGTCCTCCTCCAACCAGAATTTCAATCCGGCTATTGGAAAGTTCAACCAGTTTTTTCAAATTTTCTTTGCCTTCTGAAACATTGGGTTTCTGACCTGAAGTAAGGATGGTTTTAAAACCACAGTCAATTACTTTTTCTAAAGAATCTTCAAGATTCGTTGCGCGGTCAAAAGCGCGGTGAAAAGTACATGGAAGAGGATCAGCCAATTCAACTAAGACTTTGTTTTGTTCTATAATCACCTCATCATTTTGGTCTAAGATCCCAAAAACAAAACCATCTGCGCCTAAAGATTTCAACTGAACCAATTCTTTTTTCATCTGCTCCAATTCAGCTTCAGAATAAGTGAAATCTCCTCCCCGTGGTCTGATCATTACAAAAATCGGAATAGTAATTTTTGCTCTGAGCTCTTTCATTGTTTCGAAATCGGGAGTTGTCCCGCCTTCGCTTAATCCGTCACATAATTCGATTCTGTCTGCTCCGTTTTCAAAAGCAATTATTGCTGATTCCGGATTGAAACACGCTATTTCTATTTTTGACATTTATTTTTTTATTGAATTGAATGGTAGGAAAATATTTTTATTTCAGGGCAAATTCCGGCTTTTCAAGACGGTTTCCTTTCTGATCATACACTGCGAAATTAAATCCGTCCTGAATACAGTAGGAACCGTACTCCCCTTTTTTATTTAAAGCGATAAAGCCAACCTGGATGTCTTTCAGGTTTTTATTTCTTCTTTTAGTAATATTCACAATCCTTTCTACTGCTTCTTTGCAGGCCTGCTGAGGATTTCGGCCCTGTCTCATCAGCTCAACCACAAGATGGGTTCCTACAGTCCGGATCACTTCCTCGCCATGACCTGTAGCCGTAGCTGCTCCTACTTCATTATCTACAAACAGACCCGCGCCAATAATAGGAGAATCTCCTACCCTGCCATGCATTTTGAACGCCATTCCGCTGGTAGTGCAGGCTCCGGAAAGATTTCCCTGTGCATCAAGAGCAATCATTCCTATGGTGTCGTGATTTTCAATATTGGCAACAGGCTTATATTCACTGGTTTTTAACCATTCTTTCCATTCTTTTTCTGATTCGGGAGTGAGAAGGTTTTCTTTTTTAAAGCCTTGAGAAAGGGCGAACTGTAAAGCTCCGTCTCCAACCAACATTACGTGTGGTGTTTTTTCCATAACCGATCTTGCCACGGAAATAGGATTTTTGATATGTTCTAAACATGCAACGGAACCGATATTATAGTTTTCATCCATAATACAGGCGTCAAGAGTCACTCTTCCGTCCCTGTCCGGACGTCCGCCATAGCCTACACTTCTTTCTGTAGGGTCCAGTTCTACCAGACGAACTCCTTTTTCCACTGCATCAAGCGCTTTTCCGCCTTTTCCAAGAATAGTCCAGGCTTCTTCATTGGCTTTCAGACCAAAATTCCAGGTGGAGAGAACGATTGGCTTTCCAACTGTTTTAGAATGATCAGGTAAATCTTTAGCGATGAGATCCAGGGGATTTACAGCAAGTGCCAGAGAAGCGGCGGCTGTTTTTTTGATGAAGTTTCGTCTGCTTTGCATGTGAGATGTATTTGACGCCCAAATTAGCAATTTTCCCGCTAGCATAAAAGGAAAAAAGACCACGGCATCAGCTCTGTAGTCTTTTTCTTATTTTTTAATGATCAATGTGGCAGTTGATCCTTGAAATAACCATAAACCCATGTTCCTGCAACAGCACTGAGAAGGGTTACACTCACCGCCAATGCGCCCGTCCCGATCTGGGCAAAAAGTGGTCCGGGACATGCTCCGGTAATGGCCCAACCAAAACCAAAGATCAATCCACCGTAGATCTGGCCTTTGTTAAATTTTTTTGAAGGTATGATTATAGGCTCACCATATATTGTTTTGATATTGAATTTTTTGATGAGTCCAACCGAGATCATTCCCACCAAAACAGCACTTCCAATGATTCCATACATATGAAAAGACTGAAAGCGAAACATCTCCTGAATTCTGAACCAGCTTATCACCTCGGCTTTCACGAAAATAATTCCAAAGATAATTCCAGCCAAAAGATATTTCAGATTGTAGTACCATGGATGCTTCAGACTGCTTTCATTCGTACAGTCGGTATCCTGATGACGGATATCGGTTTCTTTATGATCTTTCATAATTGATTTTGTTTTAAAAGTTTAAAGGGAAAGAATAACCGGCAGAATAAGATTGGCCATTATAAAACCACCGATCATAAAACATACCGTTGCCACCAATGACGGCCATTGCAGATTGGAAAGTCCCATAATCGCATGTCCGCTTGTACATCCGCCTGCATATCTTGTTCCGAAACCTACCAGAAATCCTCCGACCACCATCATGATGAATCCGCGAAGGGTGAATAGACTTTCAAAGTTCATCAACTGAACAGGAACCAGATTGGTGTAATCTGTAATGCCGTAGCCTGCCAATTCGCTTTTCAATTCCGGATTAACGGTAATTTCGGATGTATTGAGCAGAAAATGGGAAGCAATCATTCCCCCGAAAAAAATTCCCAGCACAAAAAACAGATTCCAGGCTTCTTTCTTCCAATCGTATTTGAAAAAACTGATTCCGGCCGGAATGCATGCAGCGCAGATATGTCTTAATGAAGAACTGATTCCGAAGGATTTATTTCCAAGAATCAATAAGGCGGGAACCGTAAGTCCGATCAAAGGACCGGCTACATACCAGGGCCAGGGTTCTTTTATAATTTCCAGCATTTTTTCTTAATTATTTTTTGTAAAAATGGTGATAGTTGAGTGAACTTACAGCTACTTTTGTTACATAAGGTGTTTTTTACGAATTTTTTTAACCACAAAAGGCGCAAAAGTTTTTTGACACTTAAGTTTATTTAAAGTTTAAAATAGTATCGTGTAGAAGTACACTTAAGTTCTTTGAAAATCTTAGATTTTCGTTTGGTGTAAAATACTTGGGTCGGGACTCGTATGATCTTATAAAAGAGCAATTCTATTTCTACCCAATTTTAATTTTCCGGATTCTTCCAATTGTTTGAGCAGTCTTGATACGACAACTCTTACGGTACCCAACTCGTTGGCTAGCTGTTCGTGAGTGATAACGATGGTTTTAAAACCGGTAAGTTCAGATTTTTTATTGAGAAGATTCAAAAGTCTTTCATCTACTTTTTTAAAAGAAATAGCATTGATGATTTCCAGTAACTCTTCAAAACGCTTATGATAGAGTTTAAAAATATAATCCAGCCATTCCGGATGTTCTCTGATGAACAATGAAGCTTTATCTACGGGTAAGAAAAGGATTTCGGTATCTTCTTCCACTTCGGCTTTTACCATACTTTTTTTGTTGTGCATTCCGCCCAGAAAGGACATGATGCAGCTTTCTCCGGTTTTTATGTAATAGAGCAGAATTTCCCTTCCATCTTCGTCTGTTCGGATCACTTTGATCATCCCTTTCATAATGATTGGGATAGAGCGTATGGAAGTATTCTCATCCAGAATAATATCTCCTTCGGTATAGCTTTTGGGAACGCCGTATTGATAGAGTTTATCAACCAGTTCGGGTGAAGTAGCAAATTCTGAAGTGAGGATATCGTTCTGCATAATAATCATTCAACTTTTGGCTAATTTACGCCAATTTCATCCACAAATAGCCATGCTTTTGAGTCAGCTCCGGGATTTCCGGCAGGAATAATGCCAGCGTTTTCTATTTTGAGTTTGATGTATTTTGAATTCTGGCTTCCTACGTTTAACTTTATTTTTCCTTTTGAACTCTGGATTTCGTCTTTTCCGATCTCTTTGATCATTTTAAAATTCTTACCGTCATCAGAGATAAAGATCTGCGCGGATTTCGCCAGATGGATCCAGCTTCCTTTATTTTCTAAAGTATTGAAATAAACTTCTGAAAAACCTGTCTTCTGACCAAGATCAATAGTCGCTACGACATCTTTCCCCTGAAAGCCAAGCCACGTTTTACCCAGCTGTCTGGTATTTCCGATAATTCCATCCACTAAAGTAAAAGCGCCACCGAAAGAATAATTTTCACTTGGCTGCTGTTCTAAAGTTATTTTTTTTCCTGTCGTTTTTGAAACTACAAATTCCTGTGCAGAAACGGCACTTTTCAGTTTTCCATCCTCAAAATAAGCGGATTTAACGGTTAAAGATTTCGAAATATTGATGGGTCCCTGATACACCTGTGAATTCAGAGTAGGCTCTGTTCCGTCCGTTGTATATCGGATTCCTTTCGGGTCCTGCGAAACGGTAAGCTCATATGAAACACCATTGCCGGCAGGAATTACTTTTCCGGAGATATTGTAAATGCTTTTTGCATAATTCACCTTCATTTTGTCCAGCACTTTGAACTGGCTAATGACTCTGTTTTCAAATTCTTTATAATTTTTAGGGTCTGCGGTTCCCCATCCAACTTCTGAAAGCGCCATGAGTCTTGGGAAGATCATATATTGAACCTGTTTAAAATCGGTGATATATTCTGTCCATAAATTAGCCTGAACCCCCATGATATATTTTGCCTGCTCCGCATTCAACTCTGAGGGAATTGGATTATAAGAATACACTTTATCTAAAGGCGTAAATCCACCAAAAGCGTTAGGCTCCGACTGCGGATCTCCCTGATAATGATCGAAATAGCAATACGCTCCGGGCGTCATCACTGCGAAATGTCCTGATTTTGCAGCTTCAATTCCTCCATTCACTCCAGTCCAGCTCATTACAGCGGCATTTGGTGCAAGACCACCTTCCAGAATTTCATCCCAACCAATGATTTTTCTGCCTTTACTGTTCACATATTTTTCAATTCTGTGGATGAAATAGCTTTGAAGACCGTGTTCATCTTTCAGATTATTTTTCTTAATTAATTCCTGACAGTGGGCGCATTCTTTCCATCTTGTTTTCGGACATTCATCACCACCGATGTGGATGTATTGGGAAGGGAATAATTTCATGACCTCATCAAGAACATTTTCCAGAAAGGTAAAAGTTTCTTCTTTTGGGCAGAACACATCGTCAAAAACACCCCATTTTGTAGCCGCTTCAAACGGTCCTTTTGTACAGGCCAGTTCAGGATATGCAGACAAAGCAGCTAAGGCATGTCCCGGCATTTCAATTTCCGGAACGATGGTGATATGTCTCTGCTGAGCATACTTAACAACATCTTTGATCTGTTCCTGAGTATAGAAATATGGGCCGTAAGGTTTTCCATCAAATGTATTGTCTACATAAGCTCCAATCATGGATTCTTTACGTTTTGAACCAATTTCGGTAAGTTTCGGATATTTTTTTATTTCAATTCTCCAGCCCTGATCGTCTGTCAGGTGCCAGTGAAAGGTATTAAGCTTGTACATAGCCAGATAATCGATGTATTGCTTCACTTCGTCAACGTTAAAGAAATGGCGGCAGACATCCAGATGCATTCCGCGCCAGGCAAATTTTGGATAATCCTTGATCTTTACAGCAGGAATTTTACCATCTTTAGAATTCTGAATAAGTTGAAGCATCGTTTGAATACCGTGAAAAAGCCCTGCATCATCCTTTCCAATCACAGACATAAAGTCTTCTGCTACATTAATTTCATAATCTTCTTTTTTGTTCTTATCCACAGATATAAAAATGACATCTGTTCCATGAGTTCGTTCATTTTTTGACAGATCTAACTGATAGTTTTTATTTAAAGATTTAAGAAAAAACTGATACTCAAAAGACTTCTCATTGCCTTTTACAGCTGTTGTATTACTTAAAATAAATTCTCCTTTTGAAAACTCAACACTTTGAGGATAAGGAATTAAATCAGGCTTAACCTGAGTATGAAAAACAGTGGAAAAAAGAGTGGAAAATATAAGAAGAAAACGTCGCATCTGGGTATGATTAAGGTTTTAGCTAATATAAATATTTTCCAAAACTCTTCGGTGCATTTTAACTTATTAAATAATAAAACATCTAAATTTGCAAAAAAATACAATGAGAAAAAGCATTTTACTGGCCGCAGGATTATTATTTTCAATTTCTTCACAGGCACAGCTCTTAAATATTATCAAATCTACGGTTAAAACTAAAACCGGTGTTGATCTTGACAATCCGGCGAAACCTAAAACACCTGCTGAGACAACCACAACTTCAACTACTACGACAGCAACTCCAACCAAAACCTCTCCCATCAATCTTGGAAGTCTTACTTCAACACAGATTTCTTCAGGATTAAAAGAAGCTTTAAGCCTTGGGGTGACTGATGGCGTAAAGAAACTGGCTCTGACTGATGGATTTTTAAAAAATGAAGCCGTAAAAATTTTAATGCCTGAAAAATTAAGAAAAATAGACACTACTCTCCGCTCTCTGGGCATGGGAAGTCTTGCGGATGAAGGCGTAAAATTATTAAACAGAGCTGCTGAGGATGCCGTGACGGAAGCTGCTCCTATTTTCACAAAAGCGATCACATCCATGACGATTACGGATGCTAAAAATATTTTGTTAAGCAGTGATAATGCAGCAACCAATTATCTACAGACCAAAACACAAAGTCAACTGTTTACCGCGTTTCAACCTAAAGTGAAAGCTTCATTAGGAAAAGTAGGCGCTGATACGGTCTGGAAAAACCTGATCTCCAAATACAACACCTTTACAGGACAGGCTGTAACGACTGATCTTAATGAATATGTAACAACAGAAACCATCAATGGGGTGTTCAAAATGGTCGCGGAAAAGGAAAGCGGAATCAGAAATACACCTGCAATGAGAACGACTTCTATTTTACAGAAGGTTTTTGGGGCGCAGGATGGGAAATAGATATTAGAAGTTAGATGTTAGATGTTAGTGTTAGATGTTAGATGTTAGTGTTAGTGTTAGAACTTCTCATTAAGATTTTTCAACGATGTCGTGTTGAACTTAAACTGAAAACATAAAATAGGTTATTTTCTTTTGTCTTGAAACAAAAATTCAAGACCTGGAACTCTTCGTTAAAAATAAATTCTGCTCACTAAAAATTCTAAACTTGCGCGAATTCTATACGGGTTATTCGATTTGAATTTTGTCTCGCGCTTCAAACAGTAGAATTTTCTTAACGTTCGCAGATTTTATTTTCTTAACGCTACGATTTCCTATGTCAACTAGAATGGTTCAAAAGATATTTTCAATAAAAAAACCTTGTCAATGACAAGGTTTTTGTTTTATCTAAAATTGCATTTCAGGAATTTCACCTTCGATGATCAGATCAGCTTCTGTAGATTTTACGATATGTTCCACTGAAACACCCGGTGCTCTTTCTACCAGCTTGAATCCCTGAGGAGTTACGTCTAATACAGCCAGTTCGGTTACGACTCTTTTCACACAGTTAACACCTGTAAGCGGAAGGGTACATTTTTTCAGGATCTTGCTTTCTCCGGCTTTGTTCACGTGCATCATCGCAACGATAATATTTTCTGCGGATGCTACAAGGTCCATTGCTCCACCCATTCCTTTAACCATTTTTCCCGGAATTTTCCAGTTGGCAATATCACCGTTCTCAGAAACTTCCATCGCTCCAAGGATGGTAAGGTCTACTTTCTGACCGCGGATCATCCCGAAACTGAAGGCTGAATCGAAAAATGAGCCTCCCGGCAGGATGGTAATGGTCTGTTTTCCGGCATTGATGATGTCGGCATCTTCTTCCCCTTCGAAAGGGAAAGGTCCCATTCCGAGCACTCCGTTTTCACTCTGAAATTCTACGGAAATACCATCCGGAACATAGTTAGCCACCAATGTAGGGATTCCGATTCCCAGGTTTACATAATATCGGTCTTTCAGTTCTTTTGAAATCCTTTTAGCAATTTGTTCTTTTGTAAGCATAATAAAAACTTAGACTGCAATTTAATTCTTTTCAATTGAATACAAAAGGTCTTTGTTGCTAAGGTTGAGATAAAGGTGAGGAAGGTGGCAGATAGCAGGTTGCAGGGATTAGGAATTAGGGATTAGGGACTAGGGATTGTACTTAAGGTTGAAATTATGGTCTTTTGATTGTGGTTGAGAGCAACCAGCAACCAGCAACAAAAAAAAACAGCAACTGACAACCCTCTTCCAAACTCATCTACTCTAAAACACTCAAACCCTCTTACTTCATAGCTCTCCGACACTCAAACTCGCACCGCGTACTCCGCAACTTTAAGCTTTCAGCCACATAATATTAATTTTCTCAACGCGAGCTCACGTTAATACCAGAAGTCAAAATAATATCTCTAATTTTGCAACATTATTTACTAGAATGAAAATACTTTTAAGATACCTTAAGCCTTACCAATGGTTGATCGCGCTTTCTTTGCTGCTGGCTACCATTAACCAGGTTTTTTCTTTATTTGCTCCGGCCATTACGGGTAATATCCTGGATCAGCTGGTGACACATCCCAACTTTTTTGACAAGGAAAAACTCCTGCCGAGAAATCTGAATCAATATTTATACGGTAGTGGTGTTTATCACGGTGTGTTTTACTTTCTGGGGTTGCTTATCGGAACGGCGATGGTGAGTAGAATTGCCAAAGCTTTTCAGGATTATGCGGTAAGCGTTATTACTCAGAAGTTTGGCGCAAAAATATTCACAGATGGTCTGAAACATTCAATGGCATTGCCTTATCAGGAATTTGAGGATCAGAGAAGTGGTGAAACCTTATCTATTTTGACAAAAGTAAGAGAAGATACCGTAAAATTCATCACCAGTTTTATTAATATTTTCTTTGGAATTTTAGTCAGTATCATTTTCGTTTCCGTGTATGCGATCCGTTTGCACTGGTCGATTATGCCTGTTTATATCTGCGGAATTTTCCTGATTGCTTTCATCACCAATTTATTGAGTAAAAGAATCAAAAGCATTCAGAAGAATATTGTTTCGGAAACTACCGCTCTGGCAGGAAGTACGACCGAAAGCTTAAGAAATATAGAAATCGTTAAAAGTTTGGGATTAACGAATCAGGAAGTGATCCGTTTAAATAACAATACCTACAAGATTCTTGGACTTGAACTGAGAAAGGTGAAAAGCATCCGTTCTTTAAGTTTTATTCAGGGAACGATGGTTAATTTTCTTCAGCAGCTGATCACCATGACGCTGTTACTGTTGATTTTTAAAAACATCGTCACTCCGGGACAATACCTGTCTCTGATGTTCTACGGTTTTTTCATTTTCGGGCCGATGCAGGAAATCGGGAATATCATTATTTCTTACCGTGAAGCAGAGGCTTCTCTTCAGAATTTTGATAATTTAATGAAGAAAGAAGTGGAAGAAAAACCGCTTCATCCCAAGCAAATCGGGGCTATTGAGGAATTACAGTTTAAGCATGTTTCTTTCAAACATCAGTCAGCCCAGTATAAAGCTTTAAATAATATCTCTTTTGATGTGAAAAATGGCGAGACCATTGCTTTTGTGGGACCAAGTGGTTCAGGAAAAAGTACGTTGGTTAAATTACTGGTTGGACTTTACAGGCCACAGGAAGGAAATATTTTTTACAATGGAATTAACGGAAAAGAATTTGATTTTGATGAACTGAGAAATCAAATTGGTTTTGTGACGCAGGATACTCAGCTTTTTGCAGGAACCATCAAGGAAAATCTTCTTTTTGTCAATCCTAATGCTACCGAGGCAGATCTGGAAATGGCATTAAAGAAATCCAGCTGTACTGCATTGCTGGAAAGAGCTGAAAAAGGTATCGAAACCGTTATTGGTGAAGGCGGACTGAAACTGAGTGGTGGAGAAAAACAAAGAATTGCCATTGCAAGAGCACTTTTAAGAAAACCGCATTTATTGATTTTTGATGAAGCAACTTCAGCCCTGGACAGCATCACAGAAGAGGAAATAACTTCTACCATCAAAGATATTTCCAAAGAAAAGGAACAGATCACCGTTCTTATTGCCCACCGTTTAAGCACGATTATGCATGCAGACAGAATCTATGTTCTTGAACGCGGACAGGTGATAGAAACAGGATCTCACAGCCATCTCATTGCAGAAAAAGGTTTGTATTTCGCGATGTGGCGACAACAGATCGGGGAAAGAAAAAATCTTATTTCACAAGAATAAAAAAAGCGCTGAATTATTTCAGCGCTTTTCTTTTATGGTCAATACCGGATTTCGAAAGGAATTAATCTTTCTGTCTTACCGTTCTCTGTTCAATTCTCTTTTCAAATTTTTCACCCTGGAAAATTCTCTGCACCATGATCCCCGGAATATGGATCTCATTAGGATCTAATACGCCCGGTTCTACCAATTCTTCCACTTCAGCAATGGTAATTTTTGCCGCACCCGCCATCGGATGGTTGAAATTCCTTGCAGAACCTTTAAAGATCAGGTTTCCAAGGTAGTCTCCTTTCCATGCTTTTACAATTGAAAAATCTGCTTTGTAAGCGTGTTCCAGGATATGAGGTTTTCCGTTAAAATCTTTTACTTCCTTTCCTTCTGCGATCTCTGTTCCGTACCCTGCAGGCGTATAAAAAGCAGGAATTCCAGCCTGAGCCGCTCTGCATTTTTCTGCCAAAGTTCCTTGTGGTGTAAGCTCTACCTCCAGTTCTCCGGACAGCATCTGTCTTTCGAATTCAGCATTTTCGCCTACATATGAAGAGATCATTTTTTTGATCTGTCTTTTCTGAAGCAGCAATCCTAACCCAAAATCATCGACACCAGCGTTGTTTGAAATACAGGTTACGTCTTTCACATCGCTTTCTACCAAAGCATTTATTGAGTTTTCAGGGATACCGCACAGACCAAACCCGCCCAGCATTAAAGTCATTCCATCATTAATTCCTTCGATGGCTTCCTTTGCATTTTTTACTCTTTTATCTATCATGAAATATTAGATTTTCTGTCCGTTAAATTTAATCATTTTTCTCATATCTCCATTATTCAGAAATTTATTTGAATTCAGATCTAACTTTTGGTGGATTCCGGCATCATAGTTTAAGTTAAATCCTTTAAACCATTTAAAAATTTAATTTATACCACTATACTATGGAAAAGAATACTTTTAATAAACCCGGCGATCTATTTTATGTCATTTGCAGAATAAGCATCGGACTGTTCTTTTTTATCACAGGTTTCAATAAACTTTTCCATCCGGTTTTCCAGGGTTATATGCTGAAAACCATTAGCAGTTTAGGTTTTTCCAACCCTCAGTTCATGGCTAATTTTGTGGCTTTTAATGAAGCGTTCTGGGGATTATTTTTATTGTTGGGGCTTTTAACCAGATTCAGTTCACTGTCATTAATTGTCATTATGTTGGTGGCATTATTCACCAAAGACCTTCACTCTATTCCTACTGAACTTGTTCCCGTAGATCCTGCCGTTGGAACCCGTTCTATGGATCCTTTCACATGGCTTACCTATTTTTTCTATCTGCCGCAGGTTTTGTTTATCATGCTGCTGGGAATGTTTTCTCTCAATGGATACAAAGCTTTCGGGATCGATCAGTTGATCAAAAAGAAAAAGAAGGATTTCTTTTATTTGTGAAAAAATTGACCTATAAAAAGCAGATCAATCCAATTTTCCGCATGTTCTTATAGTAAAATTTCTCAGAAAAAATTCCGTGATTTTACGGAGGTTTTGTGCGCTCAATTCCCTTTATTTCTCGGCAAATTGACTTATATTTGGCGTGATCAATCAATGTTGTTTATATACAGATTGATCCTTCTACTCCACTTCGAATTATCACTACTGAATCATTTAAACTTTAATAAAAACATGAAAAAATTATTTACCTCCGCAGTTCTTGCCCTGATCCTCAGCATCAGTGTAGGCGCACAGGAAAAAATCTATTTTGACGAAAACTGGGAGAAAACCACTCAGGACAAAATGGAATTCTACCGTGAAACTGAAAATAAAGGCAAGCTTACTTCAATTAAAGATTTTTATAAAAACGGTAAGCCACAGATGGAAGGTCTTGCTTCCAATGCCACTCCGGGCAGCGAGGTCTATGAAGGAAAAGTAGTTTGGTACAGCCCTGAAGGTAAAATAGTAAGCACAGCAACATTTTCGGGTGGAAAGCAGATAGGACCGGCCCAAACATTTGATGAAAAAGGAAGACCTGTGGAAGATCTTGTCTATAAAGCAGACGGTACCTTTAAAGGAAAAATGTACACCTACAAAGACGCTGAATTATCCTCTTCTTTCAATACTATTACCACCTATGAGGATTCTGAGAATTTTAAAACGATCGCCTATGATGACGATATCAAAGGAATCCGGTACGAAATCACCACAGACAGCAAAGGAAAGTACGAAACTAAATATTACGGCGATAAAGGAAAACACATCGGCACAAGCAATACAGGGAACTCTGATGACAATGTAACCGTTGATTATTACTACAATCCGATGAGGATATCCAAAATCGAGAAACAGAAAAGCGACGGGACGATCAAGGAGAGTATCATCTATTCAAAAAACGGAAAGATTCTTCAGGAAGATAAGAAAAGCAAAAAAGACGGCTATAAAACAACCTACGATGAAACAGGTAAAAAAATAGGAAATCTGATCTACGTTTATGATAAAGAATCCAATTATTACAAACCTCAGGACGGCGAAGACTATCAGTTCAGTTATGATTTATCTGGTTTTACCGCCATTGATGTCTATAAAAACGGTTCCGTCATTCTGAATAAATACTTTGATGAAAACGGAAAATTGTCATCCGAAAAAGTATTAAAAGATGATATGGTACAGGAGATGAAATACTATCATCCGGACGGAAGACTGAAAGGCACTTTAACGTATAAGGATGACATGCCTTACAACGGAACTTTATACGAAGAACTTAACGAACAGCAATATAAAGATGGTGTTTTAGTTCTTTCCAGGTCCTTCAGAGAAGATGAAAAGCTAAAATCTGAGAAAAAAATGAATGCTAAGCAGACCGGATATGACTCCACTGTTTATGATGATAAAGGAGCCATTGTTTATACCTACAGCCAGCCTTTGGAAGAAGCAGAAGGTTTCACCGCGCAGATTGTACAGTATGCAAAAGGAAAGCCTGGCAATAAAGCCATTGTAAAAGACGGAGTGCTTCAGAGTGGAAAGATCAAGTATAAAACCGAATCAGGTTTAAAAGAAATGGAGCGGAGCGGAAAATGGATACTTTTAAAAGTGTATACTCCGGACGGAAAGCTTATTCAGGATTCAAAAATTCTTGCCGATGCTGAACCACAAGACACTTATGGTGCTTCGAGTACAACTTTACAGGAAGATGATCTTCTGTATGAATTTTAAAAATTTTTTATTTCAATATAAAATCGGCTGTTTGTAATGGCTGATTTTTTTTGTTAAAAATTTAAACCTTTGTATCTGTTTTTTTAACGCAAAGGATGATTAATTATGATGAAAACTTAAGGAGAGCAAAGGAAGAAATCAACTTCGTTGATTTGATGAAGCTAAATGTCTGAATGCATAAAAAAATCTGCGAAATCTGTGGGATCTGCGGGAGTTTTTTTCCACGCAAAGAATAATTAATATGCTGGAAATTTAAGGAGAGCAAAGGGAGAAATCAACTTCGTTGATTCGATGAAGCAAAATATCTGAATGCATAAAAAAATCTGCGAAATTTGTGGGATCAGCGGGATTTCTTTTAGCATGCAAAGGATGATGATTAGATGGAGCGAAGTTTTTGAGTATATAAAAATTCCAAAAACTAAACTAAAGTGTAAAGGGTATGTAAAACTATTTATCTTTTTTTGCATTTAAAACTTAAACTACTATGAATGAAGAATTTTGCTCAAACTGCAGACAAAATTTAAAACCGAAAAGAATAGACGGACATTACATCCTTCATGAAATCGAACACGTTTTACATTTTGACAGAGGTATTTTGTATACCATACGAGAGTTATTAATAAGACCCGGCGAAAACATCAGAAATTTCATCAGTGAAAACAGAAGCCGGCTTGTTAAACCTGTGATATTTATTATTGTCACATCGCTAATCTATACACTTATCAATCACTTTTTTCACATCGAAGACAGCTATATAAAAATTGATGGTGCAGGCGATTCGAAGCTCAATGCCATTAATAATTGGGTTCAAAGTCATTATGGATATTCCAATATTATTATGGGTGCGTTTATTGCTTTTTGGCTAAAAATATTTTTCAGAAAATACGATTACAATTTTTTTGAAATACTGATCCTTCTATGCTTTATTCTTGGAATGGAAATGCTGATGTTTTCTGTCTTTGCCATTGTTGAAGGATTCACAAAATACCATATGATGCAGATTGCAGCAGCGATCGTGTTTGTCTATTTTTCCTGGTCTGTAGGACAGTTTTTCGATAAAGGCAAGGTAGCCAGTTATTTTAAAGCCCTCGTTTCCTATGTTTTGGGAATGATCACATTTGGTATTTCGATCATGATTTTAGGAGCTTTAATGAACTTAATCTCCCATTAAAAAGTAAAAGAGATGATCATTGTTATTTGTATTTTACTGTTCCTGTTCATATTAAATAGAAAAAGCAGGAAATAATTTTCCTGCTTTTTTCCAATATGTTGTTAGAATATTACTGGATCACCAGTTTTAAAGTAAATAATTTTCTTGTGTGCACTTTCACGAAGTATACGCCTTTCGGAAGATTTTCATTGACCAGAGAGAAACGTTGGTTGTTGATGTTTTTAGATTCGTACAACAACTGTCCTGATGCTGATAACAGCTCAATTTTCTCAATTGGATAATCACTCTTGATGAATGTAGGCTCACCCGGTTTCGTTGGATTCGGATATATCACTACATTTTTCTCTGTGCTTTTCACTTCATCGGTTCCCAGCGTTCCGGATGTTACCTGGAATTGTTTTCTGTTTGAAACTTCTGTATAAGAGTCATTCGTAAACATTACCATATAATAGTTCCCCGGCGTTGTAGGAAGTGCTGTTCCCTGGATGGTTTTTGTTCCCTGAGTCACCCCATCGAAATATGTATAAGAAACAAAATTATCATCAGGCGTCTGAACACTCTGAGGGTAAATTCCCAACCAGTCTTTGATAATTCCAGGAGAATCAGTCCATGAAGCGGTAATATTTTCACCTAATGTATAGACCGGTTTGTTGATCCATAAATCCGTTACGATATCCCCTACTTTAAAGAATACCTTATCTCCGATTCCTGTATATCCGTCTTCAAGAAGATACTGAGCATAGTAATATCCTTTTGCAAGACCTGTAAAATTCAGTGTTCCTGCAGGTGTTGTCACATAGCTCCATTTAGTAGCTGTATTGGTTCCCGGAGTCTGTCCCATTTTATAAATTCCGATCCAGTCTTTCACCAAATTCGGTCCGCTGCTGTAATTGATTACCACTGTTCCTCCTACCGGATACGTATCTGCTGTAGCCTGTAGCACTACTTTCGGTCCTACATAGAAACTTTTTCTGCCTGTAATTTCAGTATACCCTCCATTGGCAAAGAAACCTGCAAAATACTGACCTTTATTAGCAAGACCATTCGTGAATACAGCTGTTCCTGCCGTTTGTCCGTTGGTGTAAATAAAGCCTTGAGAAGTTGTCGTCGCAGGCGTCTGTCCTTTTTTATAGATTCCTACCCAGTCCTGCTGATTACCAGGTCCTCCGGTGTAAGTAGCTGTGATAGGCTCAGCTTGTGTATATTCAGTTTTATCTAATGTAAAAGTAGGATTGGAAACCACACTTCCGGTTACCTCAAACTGTTTTACATCACTCCAGTCGCTCCATTCCAGGTTTCTGTCTCTGTAACGAACCTTTACATAATAAGTCCCGTTTGAGATAGAGTTCGCAGCAATAGTAGCTTTTGTAATATCAACTCCTGCATTTAAGTTTTTCGTTTTATCCGGTGTTCCGTTTCCGTCTTTCCCGAACCAGTTTTCATAATCACGGTAAAATTCTTTTTCAATAACTGAAAAGTTCGCCGCCTTACTGATCTGGAACTGTGTGGTGTTCAGAAGTTCGCCGTTGGATGATGCAAAAGCACTTCCGTCAAGCGTTAAAGGTAACGTTACTGATGCAGAAAAGGTGTTTGTAACAGAAGGTTTTGATGGCTTCGGTTGGTTTTTATATCGGTGGAAAGTATCTACCAATTCGTTTTGCTTCTTATTATATACACCTCCAATTGAGTAGCATTCTATATCTACTTTTCCGGTCTGCACATCTACTTCTACGATCTGGTAGGTCCAGTCAGTAAGTGTTTTCTGTACATCATCAAAATCCTGCTCATTAGACATTCCCCAATACTGGTCCCAGGCGGTACCTCCGGAAATAATCTGATAATTCGGAGTTTCCTTCAACTGACCTCTGTGGTATAAATGGTGGTGAGCTCCAACGTGCATTAAATATTTATTGGAAGTCGTCAGCAATGGTACTGCATTGTTTCTCACCCATGTAGAAATGTCTCCTACATACTGCTCTGCCTGGTAAGGTCTGTGGCTTAAAGAAATGATCCAGTCTACCGTAGGATCAGCATTCGCTGCATCTAAAATCTGGGAAAGCCATGTCTGCTGTGCAGTACCTGTATGCTCAGAACTCAAACTTACAAACAGAACGTTTCCAGCCTGTTGCGCATAATAGTTTTCGTTTCCTGATGAGATATTTTTATATTTAATTTCATCGATATAGAAATGGGCGTAATAAGAATTCATCCCAAGTGTTCCATACGTCTCATGGTTTCCTACCGTTGTCTGAATAGGAAGATACGGTGATAATTTGATGTTCTTTTTAAAATGTACATTCTCATAATGATCCAGTGTTCCTACGTCTACTTGGTCACCCACCATAAAAGTAAGCGCGATATTATCCGAAGGATCTGTGGTGGCTCCAAATTTCTGCTTTAGTTTTTTGAAAGCATTCAGCGTCAGTGTATCATATCTTGGTTCCGCTTTGATCTGGTTGTCTCCCATGATCAGGAAACGGATTTTCCCGTCTGCCGTCGCAGCCTGTCCCGGAAGAGGAAGAGTTCTGAAATTATAAACCGCAGACTCTGTAGTTCCGGTCTTTATTTTATAATAGTATTTGGTGTTGGGCTGAAGACCTGACACTTTTGCAGTGTGGTAATAATAGTTGTTGTTATAACCCGTATCTGAAAAAATATTTGTGGTTCCCGTAACCGTCACGTTCAGACTGGTTGGAGATGTTCCGTAGATTACGGTTGTTTCGTTGTCAGAAGCTGTTTTCCAGTTGACAATCATCGAGTTGGGCGTCGGATTCTGCAGGTAGGGAAAAAGTGCCTGCCCGAATGCCATCTGGACGGCAAAACAGAAAAAGAAGAAATAGTGTTTCATAATAGTTTACTTTTGTTTTAGATTTATTTAGATTTGTAAATCAGGCCATTAAAAAAATAATGATCTGATTTTTTAATTTCGGGCAAAAGTAGACTTCCTATATAAACTATTGCTGATGGGAACTTAAAGGAACTGTTAACTTTACGTCAGATTTCGGGTGAAAAAATTATAGTTTTTAGTACAGTAATTATTTGGTAGAATCAAAAAGTATTTTGTATCTTTGCGACCTGTTATTCAACCTCTGACGAAGAACGTGTAAGTTGCTTAGCTTTAACATTTTATTTTATTAAAAATGGATTTATTAAAGTACGTACAAGATCAGTACATTACTAAAAAAGATTTCCCTGAATTCAAAGCAGGAGACACAATTACTGTGTATTACGAAATTAAAGAAGGACAAAAAACAAGAACTCAGTTCTTCAAAGGTACCGTTATCCAATTAAGAGGTACTGGCGCTACAAAAACTTTCACTATCAGAAAAATGAGTGGTGATGTAGGTGTAGAAAGAGTATTCCCTATCAACATGCCTGCGCTTCAGAAAATTGAAGTTGACAGAAGAGGTAGAGTTAGAAGATCTAGAATTTATTACTTCAGAGACCTTAGAGGTAAAAAAGCTAGAATCAAGGATGCTGCTTACAAGAAAAAGTAATTCAGACAACAATACATACAAAAAGAGACTATCTGTTTATCAGGTAGTCTCTTTTTATTTTGGTATAATTGCGGAGCTTTGAAATCTGATAGGACTTCATCCTATCTTGGGTTAAATCGGCACGTTGTGGCTGGTTTTTCTTAGCAGTTTTTAACTTATGATTTCTTAGATTTTAACATATGATTGGGCCGAATCTGATAGGACCGCGTTCTATCTTGGGCTAAATCGCCACGTTGTGGCTAGCTTTCCTCAGCAGTTTTTAACTTAAGATTTCTTAGATTTTAACATATAATGGGGCAGAATCTGATAGGACTGCATCCTATCTTCAGGTAAATCGCCATGTTGTGGCTGGTTTTTCTCAGCAGTTTTAACTTATGATTTCTTAGATTTTAACATACGATGGGGCAGAATTCGATAGGACTACATCCTATTTTCGGCTAAATCGCCACGTTGTGGCTGGTTTTTCTCAGCAGTTTTTAACCTATGCTTTTCAAGATAAGAAAGTATAGCTTAAAAAACTATTAGATTGTCTCTTAACTATTCTTTTCAAGAACCTTAATCTCAGCCTTAGTCTTAGCCTTTACCTCATTTAATAAACTCATACAAAGCATTCAAAAACCTAGGATATACTTCTATATGCGGAAGATGTCCTACATTTTCAAGTTCAACTAATTTTGATCCTGTAATTTCCCGCTGTGTCTTTTTTCCTAATTCCTGATACTGTCCCATTTTAGGCTGTAATTCTTTAGGCGCCCTGTCTTTCCCTATTGCTGTTCTGTCCCTCGTTCCGATAATAAGCAGTGTCGGTGTTTTTATATTTTTGAATTCATAACAGACCGGTTGGTTGTAGATCATATCTGTAGTAAGCGCAGCATCCCATGCTACCTGTGGATAATCTTTATGCAGTGTCCAGCCCGCAATAAGATCCAGCCATGGCTGATATTCTTTTTTCCATTGATTATCATAATAAAATTTCATCTGATAATTTTTGTAAGTCTCGGCGGTATTTTTCAGTTCAGACTGGTACGCCTGGTCTATGGTCTGATAAGACGCAAAAGTTTTATAATCTTCCAGTCCGATTGGGTTTTCCAGAATCAGTTTCTGAACTTTTTCCGGATAGAGAAGGGTAAATCTTGTGGCAACCATTCCACCCATGGAATGTCCCAAAATGATTGCTTTATCGATCTGAAGTTTGTCCAAAATAGCTTTTGTATTTTCTGCTAATTGTGAAAAAGAAAACTGATAGTTGTGAGGTTTAGAAGACTTTCCAAATCCGATCTGATCACGAATAATTACTCTGAAGCCTTTTTCTGAAAGATCTTTTGCTGTTTTTTGCCAGTACGCTCCGTTGAAATTCTTTCCATGGAGAAGCATGATAATTTTTCCATTCGGCTTTTGGGGCTGTACATCCATATAAGCCATTTTGAGGTCATTATTCTGAGATTTGAGATCTAAATAGTGAACTTCATACGGATACTGATAATCAGACAACATAGCATCAAGCGGTTTTGTCTGTGAAAATAAGAAGGTGGGCACCGCAGATAACATGATGACAGCCATTGCTTTTTGGAAATAAGTCATGAACGTTTTGTTTTAGCTATTAAAATTAAAAAAAACCGATCCAAAAGGAACGGTTTTTAACATTATTTAATTGATTATTTTTTAAGCTACTTCAACTGCTTTTAATTCTTTTTTTGCAGGAAGGTTCATCAGGACAATCGCAAAAAGGATCAGAATAATCCCGCCCCACTGAACCAGCAAGACTTTTTCTCCCAATAAAACGAAGGCCATCGTCACTGATACCGGAAGTTCAAGTGATGAAACAATACTTCCCAGACCAAGCCCCGCATTCGGGAAACCTACATTGAATAAAATAGGTGGCACAATGGTTCCGAACAAAGCCAGAACAAATCCGTACGTCCAGAAAATGGAATAATTGAAAGAGTGAATATGCTCTGTATTGTCTGTAAAATTAAGGTATAATGATTTTAATCCATCAAAATACATCGGCCCTATCTGGGCAAAAAACAGGAATCCAAATATCACAATCGCCCCACCGGAAAGCATGATGATACTTTTCCTGAATACCGGAAGATGCGTAGCCAGTGTATTGGAGGTAAACATGGTCATGGTATACGATGCTGCAGCCATTAAGCCCCAGAAAACCCCATGCCAGTCAAGTTCAATATCCATATTGATCAGGTTTGTGGCTAAGATAGTTCCTACCAATACAATAATCACGGAAACCACTTTTCTTGCGTTAGGTAGTTTCTTTGCGATAATACTTTCTACTACAACACTGAACCAAACCGACTGCATGAGCAACACAATCGCTATGGAAACATTGATATACTGAACCGCAATATAATAGAACAGACTGGTACAGCCTAAAGATGTTCCGGCGATCATCAGCATTCTTACTTCTTTAGCACTTGGTGACGAAAGTTTCTGTTTGGACGTTATCGTCTGCATAAAATTCAGGAACAGAAGCCCAACCAACCCCATCACAAACTGAGCAGTAGTCACTTCAGAAGTGGTAAAGCCATCATGATAAGCCATTTTCACAAATGTCGCCAGCATTCCGTATATACTGGCCCCGATCCCTACGAATAAAACTCCCTTGAGTATATTTTTCTTCTTCATAATTTTTTTTACAGCCTGCAAAGTTACAACATAATAATTGAAATACCCTGAGACGTCATTATGATAGATAAATAAAATCGCCGCAAGCAAGCTTGCGGCGATTCTCAAAAAATTGATTTATGGAGTCATTATTTCTTAACGATTACTTTTGATGAAGCTTCAAAGCCAAGACCCTGTACTTTCACCATATAGGTTCCGTTGATCAGGCCATTCGTAGAAACTGCTTTTCTGGCAACCGGTGAAATCTTATCTTCTGAAGAAACCAGTTTTCCAGACATATCATAGATCTCAAGGCTTACTTTTCCTATTGTACTGCTTGGGAAATTGATATAGAATTCATCTTTAGCAGGGTTCGGATAGATAGAGATGGTATTTTTAGCCGCTTTTACTTCTTCTGTTGACAATGCTGAACATCCTTCCGGAAGGGCAAAGCTTTCTGTCTGGTCATTAATATTGGTTAAAGATCCGGCTGTAGCCAGTGATCCCAAACCTCTTTTAGCAAAAACTCTCCAGATCATACATTTGTCCACACCTCCTGTTGTTGCCAATTCAGCCTGAAGGATTGCATTTCTTCCGTCGATAAATGTTGGATTACATGCCTGAAGTTTCAATGCGTCTGTCACCAACTGTAGTACTCTGGCGCTTCCGCTGGTAGCATTAGCCGTTACATCAGATGCATATCCGTATTTCTCAACGTATTTCCAGTTAAGGTCCCAAAGCATGGTTGCCCAGACAAATCCGATAGAATGAACATCCGGAACAGTAGCTGTTCCGTTGTTGTATTCCATTCCGTTTGTTCTTCCGTAGGTGTAATTGTTTACAGCGAAATCCGGCGAATACTTAGCTGGTCTTATTCCAGAACCTGTTGTAAGCTGCCCGTTTGGATATGTCCCGATTCCTCTGGCTACGGTAGCGTTGTCTCCCGGTCTGTTGGTTAACATTAATGCAAAGAAATCTGACCATCCTTCACCCATCTGCTCTTTATCAGCATTTGAATTTAGACAGTTATATCCAGTTCCTGTCATTCTGTTGGAAATTCCGTGACCGTATTCATGGGCAACGATTCCGTTATCGAAACTACCGTCGTATTTTGTATCTGCTCTTACATCAACATTTACGGTGGTAGGGAGAGCTAATTTCCCTTTGATATATTCACCTTCAGCGTTCGTAATTAATATAGAAGGTATAGTAACAGTGGGATCGGCACCGCCCATATTTCCTAACGTAGCCCCATTGGTAGCATTGTTATAAATAATAGCACCAATAGCACCTGCATTTTGTGCATTTTTTACTTTTACCGTAAAACCGCACGTTCCACCTCTCTCAACAAGACCTATTTTTCCAGCTAATTCTCCGGCAGTTAATGCTGTACAGCCATCAATAACACTGGCAAGCTTAACATCTCCTGTAATCCCAATATCATTTACTGCAGGTCCAAACTGAGCAACTCCTGCATTCACCACACGGCCCACTGCATCAGATGGTGCTTTGTAGAATAATTTACGGTTTGAAACCAACCACAGATACATTTGCATCACCGGATTGTAATTATCCATATAAGCAGCAAAATTGGCATTATTGAAGCCTCCTCCGTCTTGCGACTGTGCAAAAACCTCATCATCATCCAGACCACCATTATTAAAATTATTGCTCTGGAAGTTTCTTGCAGATTCAGTAAACCCGAATTTGTAGAAAATATCATGCATCATATTACTGATGTAAAATAAGTTGGTTGTTGCTGCTGATAAATTAAGATAGGTAAAAGCATTCGGGTCATAAGAAAAATTGAAATTTCTTGCGGCTCCTCCGTCCGGAGATACCCCGAAAGTCTGTTCATTGCCATCTTTATCATCATAAGCGTACACATTATTCCCTCTTGTGGTGGTGTAGTGAGTCGTTGCATTGGAATGCCATCCTTCCGGTGAGGAAGCAAGAATCCATGGGTTATTTACGATAGCTCTGGATCCGAATGTGGGAGCTTCTATAGGCAACGGGAAAATATTGTAGGAAGCATTATCCGGTGCTAAAGTAACCAGGTTATTGGTATTGAAGCGGTAGGCACTTTCAACCTGTGGTAACGATGCCATTGTATTTTCGTCGTGGGAATAGGCTCCATCATGGAAATTACATGAGAGGTTTAAATTCAGTTTGCTTAGAATTTTCCCTGAATTGGCATCAACAAGAATATTCCAGTGATTTGTAGTTTTGGGCTCATGTAAGATGTATTCATACGCAAGTCTGAGATTTTGGCTATCATCTGTAGTGTATACCAGTCTCTGCTTCGCTGCAATGTGTTTATTAGCTCCTTTTTCGAAGAGTTCCATGATGGGCAGCTCCGAGACATTCTCAGCTCCTAAATCAGCAGCTATTCTCTGCAGTGCAGCTTCTTTTGTAATGGTTGCATCAGCAGAAGTAGATCCCTTATAATCTTTCAGAAAGTTATCTGAATAATAAACAACTTTATTATCTTTAACTAACACCGTTCCTGCAGAACCATAAACCGGTATCCCGTTGTAGGTTTGCTGGAACTTTACAACATTTCCGTTCATTGATTTTGATGCATCAATATTGTCAATGACGAAGTTGGTAAGATCGTTCTTTTTATATTCTCTGATCTTATTTTGAGAAATATAATCCTTAACTAGCTTCTCGTTATCTTGTGAAAATAAAGCAGAAGGAATTACTGCGAATACAGCAAATAAAAGAGGTAGAGTTATCTTTTTCATTTTTACTAATAAAGGCGCTAATTTACAAATAATTCACAATTAATGTTATTTTTTAATAAATTATTTAAAAAAATAAAATGTTTTAAGAAAAATAATCTCACCACTGGGATTTTTATTAATTCTACAATTAAGTGATAGCAAGCTATACAAAAAAAGCTGTCCCGAAAGACAGCTTAATTTTTTTATTTTTTGATTATTTTATCTGAATAGATTTCGTTCTTATCATTGATCATATTAACTATATACACTCCTTCTTTTCTGGAACTTATATCGATGTCTATTTCTTTTTCATTACGCAATACTTTATTATATACTGTATTTCCACTCAAATCTCTGATTTCCAATCTTCCTGATTCAAGTTTGTTTTTCAGGATCACCTTAAACAATCCGTTAGTAGGATTGGGTGTCAGTTTGAAGATCTTTTCTCCTGCCAATGGCTTCGCAGCTCTCGGCACATGGCAATCCAAGTTGATATCATAATCAAAATATGGATAGTTATTCCAGCTGTACGCAATCTTATATGCCCCATTTTGAAGATACACCATACTCAATCTGAACTTCTGCTCTCCTGTTGCTCCATTACTTACCGGATAATTAAAATCCGACGGCTGAAAATAGTAATTGAAGAAATTACCGGCCCCAAAGGAAGGATTAAATGTTATCGGATATACACTTCCGTCCTGTAAACCTATTAGCTCCAGTCTTAAATTTACCAAAGTAGCTCCTGCAGGAAGGTTGTAATACCCACCTATACCAGATGTACTTTCTATACATTCTCCCGGTTCATATCTGAAATTGACAGTCGCTAAGTTACCCGGGTCACAAATATTGGCAGCCAGTTCTTTCCAGTAATCTACTTCCGTATGTCCTATAGAAAAGCCATTCGGTCTGTTATAGTACAGTCTTGGCAAAACACCATTATCAGGATCTGCAATATTGGTTTCCAATGGTCCACTATATAAGCCTCCTGCACTGGAAATAGATGCTGCAGCCTTTAATGCCTGAGGATCTGTATTGGCATGAATCATGGTAAACTGTGCCTGATGGCCCACTTTAAACTTCACCACAATCTCAAATGCCAAAGGATTATTTAAGCCTGTATTATTATAATTGACAAGATATGAATCGTGAGGGGTTCCTGAATTCCTTTCTGCATCAGTAAACACGACAATTTTCAGAGGCTGCCCAAGATTTAAAGTATTCTGACTGCTTACAATATCCGGGCTAAAAGCTCCGTTGAAAGCAGTTCCAATCAGATCCAGGGATTCATTAAAATAATCCCCAAAATCCAGACGTCTTTTAAAGTTTTGTGCGGTGAAACCATCATTGGTAAAATCACTTTCAATGTAAATCAGGGCTTTATTCGCTCCGGCCGGATTTCCGTATATTCCTGCTCCGTATTGTACAACCGCTACTCTGTTTCTGGGATTGCAGGCTAAAAGTTGCTCTATCAGTTTAACCGCGCCGCGTTTCATGTGAGCGTAGCTATCATTAGTCGTAGATCCTCCATTATCGAGCATAATAATATAATCTGAGGATTGCTGGGCATTAAAATTACTCCATGACATGATAAATGCCACGAGGAAAAATAAGAATGTTTTTTTCATGGTTATTATTTAAATTTAGTTGGCTAAAAATAATATTTTTTCTCTATTTGATGAAATAATTTAATAATAATAATCAAGTAAATTAAAATAATTCACAATAAAAACCATACAGAAAGTAAAAATAGTAACAAATAAAGAAAAATTCAACCATCATAAAATCAGGATCTTACGTCATAAATCCTGATTTCTCATAGAAACAAAAAAAAGCCGCTCTTACGAGCGGCTTCATATGATCAAATGGGTTAAAGATTATTTACCTTCTTCCATTTTTCTTTTCAATTCTGCTAATGCATCGATATCTCCAAGAGTTGATCTTTCTTCGTTGTTTGAAGAAGAAGATACGTTTCTAGAAGAAGAGTCTTTCATATTTTTCTTCTCTTCGTCTCTGAAGATTCCAGTATGAGAAACTACTACTCTTTTGAACTCTTTGTTGAATTCGATTACTTTGAACTGAGCATCTTCACCTTTCTTGATTTTAGATCCATCTTCTTTCTCTAATAATCTTGATGGGCAGAAAGCTTCTACTTCTACGTCTTCGAACTGTACAGAAGCTCCTTTATCGTGAACTTCTACAGCTTTACCAGCGTGGATAGTACCTTCAGCATATTTCGTTTCGAATTTATCCCAAGGGTTTTCAGTTAACTGCTTGTGACCTAGAGATAGTCTTCTAGCCTGGATGTCTAATTCAAGAACGATAACGTTTAATTTATCACCTACTGCACAGAACTCAGATGGGTGCTTGATTTTCTTAGTCCAAGAAAGATCAGAGATGTAGATTAATCCGTCGATACCTTCTTCTAACTCTACGAATACACCAAAGTTAGTGAAGTTTCTTACAGTTCCTACATGCTGAGATCCTACCGGATACTTAGCTTCGATATTTTCCCATGGATCTTTAGATAACTGCTTGATACCAAGAGAAATTTTTCTTTCTTCTCTGTCTAGTGTTAATACTTCAGCTTCTACTTCATCACCTACCTTCACGAAGTCTCCTGCAGATCTTAAGTGAGTAGACCAAGACATTTCAGAAACGTGGATTAATCCTTCTACACCTGGAGCGATTTCTACGAATGCACCATAGTCAGCAAGAACTACTACTTTTCCTTTTACTTTGTCTCCAACTTTCATGTCAGCAGAAAGAGCATCCCAAGGATGAGCTTCTAATTGCTTCATACCTAACTGGATTCTTGTTTTCTCATCATCGAAATCAAGGATAACAACTTTCACAGTCTGTCCGTCCTCAAGGATTTCAGATGGGTGGTTCACTCTAGACCAAGAAAGGTCTGTAATGTGGATCAATCCATCTACACCTCCTAAGTCAATGAATACACCGTAAGAAGTAATATTCTTAACAGTACCTTCAAGAACCTGACCTTTTTCAAGCTGAGCGATGATTTCTTTTTTCTGACCTTCGATATCTGCTTCGATCAATGCTTTGTGAGATACTACTACGTTTTTGAACTCAGGGTTGATTTTCACAACTTTGAACTCCATAGTTTTACCTACGAACTGATCGTAATCTTTGATTGGCTTAACATCAATCTGAGAACCTGGTAAGAATGCTTCGATTCCGTGTACGTCAACGATCATACCTCCTTTAGTTCTAGACTTAACAAAACCGTTAACGATTTCTCCAGTTTCGTGAAGTTCGTTTACTCTATCCCAAGCTTTAAGCGTTCTAGCTTTTCTGTGAGATAACTGTAATTGTCCAGTTTTGTCTTCTCTTCTGTCTACCATTACTTCCACATCATCACCTACTTTTAGGCCTGGGTTGTAACGGAATTCGTTAAGAGAAATAACACCTTCAGATTTGAAATCGATATCAACGATAGCTTCTTTATCCGTTAATCTTACAACTTTACCAGTGATAACGTCGTTATCGTTCAAGCTGCTAAGAGATCCGTTATAGATTTCTTCTAAATCGCTTTTTTCTTTTCTCGCATCTGCATCAAGACCTGATTCGAATGAATCCCAATCAAATTGTTCTGGTGCTACGTTTTGGTTTAATAAAACCTCTGCTGAATTTGTCTCTTTTGACATTTTCTAATAAAATTTGTATTCCTTCTTTTTTAATGGTCTGAATAAATGTGGATCTAAAAAATATGGAAGTAATTAATTTTTAATATTTTACCTTTTCAAACCTTTCACACAAAAGTGGGTGCAAAGATATGAATTTTATTTTATATTAACAATGGATTTTATGTGTGATTCGGGTTTCGTGTATGAGTGTTATAGTGTTGTAGTGTTGTAGTGTTGTAGTGTTGTAGTGTTGTAGTGTTGTAGTGTTGTAGTGTTGAAAATACAAATCTCCTTCTTAATCTCTCTCAACCTTCGTCTCAGCCTCAGCCTAAAAATATATTTTCAAAAAAACTTTAACAAAACCATCTTTTTGCAATCAAAACACCAACATTCCTAAAAACTAACCAATGTATAAACATTTCATTTTCATTTTTATCACCCTGATCTCGTCCGGTATAAGCACGGTAAAAGCCTGTACCATATTTTCATGCTCAAGAGGTGGAGAGACATTCGCTGCGGCCAATGAAGATGATATGACTCCTTTCACAAGAATCTGGTATAATCCTGCTACTAAAGACCGCTACGGATCCGTCAGCTTCGGAGCTCCGGATATGCAGACCGCCTCTGCGATGAATGAATACGGCCTGTTCTATGATTTTGCAGCCGCCAATTACGACCTGAGCAAGCTGAATCTGAAAAATCCTTACCAGGGAGACCTAATGTGGGAAATTTTAGGAAAATGCAAAACCGTAAAAGAAGCCATGGTGTATTTAAAAAAATACGACTACGCCATCTCTGCCAAAGTTCTACTGGCGGATAAAGAAGGAAATTCTGTTGTGATCACTCCCGGAAAAATCATAGAAAAGACCGGTGATTTCCAGGTGAATTCCAACTGTAATATGATCAATGGAAAACTGTCATGCAGAAGACCGGACATCGCCAATGAAATGCTTGCCGCTTCCAAGGAAAACAATATCGGGTTTCTGAAAACCATTTTAGACAAGACCCATCAGGAAGGGGAATTGAACACCCTATATTCTACCATCTGCGATCTTAAAAAAGGAATTATCTACGTATATCTTTTTCACGATTATAATACCGTTTATAAGATTGATTTAAAATCTGAACTCAAAAAAGGCTACCGTATAGAAAACCTGGCAGATCATTTTCCTTCATCATTTGCTTATGAACATTTCTCTAAAAACCATTCGTTATACCTTAAAGAATCTATTTTTCAGGAAATACAGGATAAAGGCGCAGACATCACCATTGACCATTATATTGCAGAAAGCCAAAAACAGGATCCGAAAAATAAAAATCTTGATCCAGCCCTGCTTGAAGTAGCTTTACAGCTGGTTAAATATTCATGGAACGAGCACAATAGCGGCGCCATGTGGGATTACTGGTTCAGCAAACCTGATGGATATGACATCAAGCCTTACAAAGATGCCCGTCTTACCTCCGCTGAAAAACTTCTAAAATACCTTTCTACTAAAGAAGAGAAAGATCTCAAGCTCCGCAATTTCATGTACGAAATATCAGGTTTCATCAATTTCACACAGGGAAACAAAGTTGCTGCTAAAGGTTTTTACGAAAAAGCTATTGCCAATACCGCTGAAGTTTATCCTGTTACTTTATTGAGAGGGAAAGAGATGTTGAGTAGGTTGAAGTAAATGGCAGGGATTAGGTGGCAGGGATTAGGGATTAGGGACTGTGCCGAAGGTTGAAAATGATGGTCCTTTGATTTTAGTCAAGAGCTAAGAAAAAAGATGCCAGATGCCAGATAATAGATATCAAGCACGATTATCCACCGATTTAATTACTACGAACCAGCAACTGACAACCAGCAACCAGCAACTAAAAAAACCAGCCACTCACAAACTTCTTTCAAGCTCATTTACTCTACCCACTCTCGAACCCTCCCACCCTAAAATGTTCAAACCCATATCTCGTATCCCGAAACTCAAAAACTCTCCCACCCTAAAACCCTCAAACTCCCCCACTCCAAACTTGCTCCTTAAATTTACTACCTTTGCAAAATGGAATTAGAATCAATTTATCAAAAACTGCAGATTCAGGACATGAATCAGATGCAGAAATCTACATATAAGACTACTGAAAACAATACGGATGTTGTTTTGCTCTCTCCTACAGGTTCAGGGAAAACGCTGGCATTTTTATTTCCGGTTCTTCGTAACCTTAAAAAAGATGTTCAGGGAATTCAGGCTTTGATCCTGGTTCCGGCAAGAGAACTGGCATTGCAGATTGAGCAGGTTTTCAAATCAATGGGAACCGATTTTAAAGTATCGGTATGTTATGGAGGTCATGATAAGAAAATTGAGGTCAATAATTTAATTGAAGCGCCTGCAGTTTTAATCGGAACTCCGGGAAGAGTGACGTACCATTTAAGAAATAACAATTTTGATCCTAAAACGATTAAAACTTTGGTTTTGGATGAGTTTGACAAGGCTCTGGAGCTGGGCTTTCATGAGGATATGGAATATATTTCAGGTTCACTGAGAGGGCTTTCGCAAAGAATTTTAACCTCAGCAACAACAATGGATGAAATTCCGCAATTTACAGGTTTAAAAAATGAAAAGATCATTGATTTTCTAAAATTAAGCGAAGTAAAGCCTGATATTCAGCTGAGAAAAGTAATGACTATTTCTGAAGAGAAACTGGATACGTTATTTAATTTAATCTGTAAAATCGGAAATAAAAGAACATTAATTTTCTGTAATCACCGTGAGGCTGTAGACCGTATTTCTGATCTTCTGGCTGAAAAAGGAATCGACAGGGAAACTTTCCATGGCGGTATGGAACAGGACGAGAGAGAGCGTGCTCTTCTGAAATTCAGAAACGATTCTGCAAGGATCTTAATTACCACAGATCTGGCTTCCCGCGGACTGGATGTTCCTGAAGTGGAATCTATTGTTCACTATCAGCTTCCTCCGAAAGAAGATGCTTTCATCCACAGAAACGGACGTACTGCCAGAATGAATGCAAAAGGTTTTGCATACCTGATCATGACTGAAGATGAAAACTTCCCGTTCATTAAAAGCAATACCCCTGAAGAAAGTGTAAAAGATTTCAATAAGGTTCCCGAGAAAACACCTTTCCAGACGATTTACATCAGTGCCGGAAAAAAAGATAAGGTGAATAAAGTGGATATTGTAGGCTATCTTATCAAGAAAGGAGAACTGCAGAAGGAAGATATTGGCATCATTGAAGTGAAGGATACTACTTCTTATGTAGCCGTTTCCAGAAATAAAGTAAGCTTTGTTTTAAAGAAATTAAGTGCTGAAAAACTGAAGGGTAAGAAAGTAAAAATGGAGGTTGCCTATTAAGAAAATCTACCCGTAAAAATAAAAAGAGAGTCCGGTAATGTACCGGGCTCTCTTCGTTGTTATACTACTACTAAAAAAATTTATTTAATGATGAGTTTTTGGTTGTATGCTCCTTTTGGCGAGTTGATATTGATCATATAAACACCTTTAGAAACATTTAAATTAAATTCTTTGGTGAAATCTCCATTGCTTTGGTAAGCATCTGAAGAGATCAGTCTGCCCGCAGAATCAAACACGGTCACTTTCATTTCTCCTTTTATATTTCTGGATTTAATGAAGAACTTGCCGTCACTTGGATTAGGATAAATTCTGATGTCATCTGCCAGCGGAGAAGAAGTTTCTTTTGTCCCAAGTGTTTTTGTCTGTTGTGTACATACCTCAAGAGACCATCCTGTAATGGTTCCAGTACTTCCCGGATTGTTATCCGTTGCAAAAAGCTTCCATTCTCCCTGAGCTTTATGACCTTTAAAAATCTCTAAAGACTCGAATGATCTGGTCTCTCCCTGAACAGGTGATGCACATGCCACTGCAGCTCCGGCATCACTGAATGATGCGGTGATTCCTGAACTGTTCGGGCAGCTTCTGCTCCATATTAATGCTGAAGAACCTACCGGACTTTGAATACCGATGGCAAGGTGTCTTACATTGGGATGGGTAACAGCCGGAGTAACTTTAATTCTAGTGATCGTTCCGGTATTATTAACCATTAAAGGAGCATTAACTATCGGTGCAGAAATATTTGATCCACCCGGTCCGTCCGTAATAGCTACAGGACTTCCATTATAAGTATAGGTTGTACAGGCTTCATCAGTCACTGAATAATCAATAACAAAACTTGGGCTCACTGCATAATAAATATTCCCTACAGCTTCTATCATGATAAAGGCATTGGCTGAGGAAGATCCTGCGGGAACCGTTACCTGCTCACTTCCGTCATTAGCCGTATTGGCTGCAATAGTGGTAAAAGTCAAGCCACCGTCTGTAGATAATTTAATATTAACATTGGCTGTATTGATCGGGGCCGCATTGGTAGCCGCCACATCCCAGGTTACATTAAATGATGCTCCTGAAGCCAATGACTGTCCGAATGTAGGAGCAGTCACTTTAAAAGGACCAGCTGTTGCATTCACTGTTACAATCATATCATCTTTGGTCGTTTGCGGATCAACCGGGTTATTGGTTCTCAGGGTAACGTTGAAATTAAGACTTCTGGCTACGCTGGAAACAGACTCCCATCTTGTCGTTAACACTCCCGCAAGGACTTTATTAAAATCCGGAAGATAACGTACCGGGCTGCTTACAGGAATTACAGATCTGAAATTAGGCCCCGCCGGTTTGGTAAGGTATGCTATAGAATTAGCATCTGTTTCAGGATCTCCTGCAGCATCCATCTGCTCCCATGTGTAGGTATAAGAGGCAGAGTTCACATCCGTTGTCGTTGCTTTTAATACATAAGGGGTAGATTTAGGAATGGTATAATCCAGACCTGCATTCACAACAGGGGCAGGATTTACAAAAGGAGTATTGGTACCGCAGGCGGCATTAGTGATCGTATTCTTGATTTCTGTAACGTTAAAAGCATGAAAATAATCATTGGAATTAAACTGAACATCATCATTATCTCCCATAATCCCGGTATAAGCCATAATCGTTGTTCCGCTTCCTGGTTCTGTTTCAGACGTACCGGAACCATCAAGATATAAAGAGAAGGTGTGATTAGCTCCCATCTGATGCCCCATTTCGTGAGCAAGATAGTCTATATCAAAAGTGTCTCCTTCCGGAAAATTACACGACGTATATCCTCTTGCTTTTTGATTATTGATGCATATGACACCTAAGCCTGCGACTCCGTTTGCATTTCTTTTATCTATCAAATGTCCCATGTCATAATCTGTCGCCGGAATACGGGCAGATATTGCCGTCTGTGCAGAACCAGTCCCGAAAGAAGTATACGGATCGGTTGCAGGATCTAAAAATATAACGGCTTCATTATTGGCAATCAGATTAAAATGCACAGACAGATCTTTTTCAAAAACACTGTTCAGTCTGGTAAGAGTGGCGTTCATAGCAGCAAGAATCACCGCTTTTTTCTGAGCATCTGTAGCGCCTGCCGGAGTATTGGTAGCCGTTAAATGATACTGTGCATATTCTCCCGTACAGGATAATGCCAGTCTGAAAACATTGAAACCTGCCAGTTTTTTATTGGTGCCGCCATTCTGTAGTCCTAATGCGGTTTTCTGCAAATCTTCCTTGGTAGCACATTCAAACGGTTCGTTTTCCTGACCTCTTTTCGCTTTTGAGTCAAAGACTGCGTACACAGCCCGGTCTTCGGAATAAGGCTCAATAAATTCTGAAATACCGGACCTTGTGATCATGGATGAAAATCCTGCCGGAGACATACTGAACCTTAAGTATACAGAAGGGTCATTGACACTGGTTCCTGCATATGATTTGATATCCGGATATTTTTTTTGAAGCTCGGCATCCATATTGGAAGATTCCCAAACCTGGAATTTTTCAATTTTTCCTTCCGCTGTAGGAAGCGAAATGATGACTCCCTTTGATCTGGAAAAGCGCTCAGGAGTATTTTTCAGTGCAGTTCTCAACTGATCGGCATCTAATGAATACAGAGCCGAAAACTTCAGTTTTTCCTGTGCTGTCCTGACTTTCTGAGACTTCAGCTCTGTTTTTCTCCACTGTGATGATCCTAAAAAGGGGATCATTGACAATGCAATAAATAAGTAAAATTTCATATCTATAATTTTGAAGATGATTATGTTAAAATTTTAATATAAAGATTCCTTTACGAGGATTTAAATACACAATTAAACTTAAATCTCTACACACTTGTAAATGTTTTACAAAAAAAGCGAAAAATTCAATACAAAACACACAAAATCAACAACATACAAGCCTATTTATTAATATTTTTCATAATTAACATAAATAATTCTCTATAAATAGAAATAGATTAATAATTTTTAATTAATTAAGGAATAAAAGAGAAAAAAATTCAAAATCGTTTTAAATGATTAATAACCTTCCATTATTTTAAATTCATTTTATAAAAAATAGCCTTTGCAAAGCTTGAGAAAAAAGCATAAAAAAAGACCGTCACTGACAGTCTTTTCTATGTTATAGTTAATTATAAAAGATATTTATCTGGTTCCCCTTACTCTGGTGGGTAAAGTGTATACAGATTTTGAAGCGGTGATGAATAAAATATCATTGTTTTCACCCCCAAAAGTGACATTTGACGTCCATTCCTCTTCAATAGGAATATGGTACAGTTTCTTTCCGTGGCGGTTAAAAATATGCACTCCTTTTCCTGTTAAATAGAGATTCCCGTGCTTATCCAGTGTCATTCCGTCTGACCCCATCTCGCAGAACAGTCTTCTTTCTGATAACTTTCCTTCTCCAAGAATGTCATAAACATAGGTTTTTCCGGCATCGATATCTGAAATATACAGTTTTTTAAAGATCTCACTTCCCACAATTCCGTTGGGCTGTACAAAGGTTTCCATCTTAATGGTTTTTCCATCCTTTGTTCTGTAATAAAGGCTTTTGTGCGCAATTTCCTGTTTGAAATTTATCCAGTAATCCCTTTTGTACAAAGGATCTGTAAAATACATTCCCCCGGAAGCATCGTTCCATACATCATTAGGTCCGTTGAACCTTTTTCCTTCAAAACCTTTCAGGATGACTTCTACTTTTTTGTCTTTTGAAATTTTCCAGATTTCTCCCTGGTCATCGGAACAGGTGATGAGGTTTCCGTCTTTATCGAAATGGGTTCCGTTGGCCCTACCCGTCTTTCCCAAAAACTCTATGACCTTATTGGTTTTCCAGTCCCAGTAATAGATTTTGTCATTAGGCTGGTCAGTGAAATAAACATTTCCATGTTGATCCGAAGACGGTCCTTCTGTAAAAGTGAATTGATCCGACACTTTCTCCGGCTGTACATCTTCATAAAACATTTTGTTATAATTTACTGATTGACAGCTTACCAATGCGAAAACCAAACCAATCACGCTTATTCTGCATATATTTTTCATTCTTCAACTTTAAGGCCTTCAAATTTACAATTTGTAAAATAAAATTCCCTTTGTTTAAGCGGTAAAAATTACATTAGTTTTTCAGAGTTCCTTTTAAATAGTTAATTCCAGCTTCCAGCTGAGAATCAAACTTCACAGGATATAAAGTATCATTCAGATTTCTTTCTATAAAATTATGCGGCTTAATTCCGACTCCTATAAATTCTTCACCATCCGGCAGGGTCACCTTTTTGGTACATATAATGGCAGAGCCATTTCCCGGCAGTTCTATCTGAAGAGGCTGGCCTGTACTTCCATTGGAGTACTCGCCCACTCTGGTTATATTTTTCTGATTATAGAGATAAATCAAAAAGTCTTCGGCAGCTGAAGCCGTTAAAACACTTGTCAGCACAACGGTAGGAACGTTCAGCTTTTCTACAGGCTCTATTACCTGAGGTTTGTATTCGAATTCATGAAACTTGCTCCCTGAATAGGCCTTAAACAAATCAGTGGTTTCCTGCTTTGAAAGTCCCCACTCTGCTTTTCCAGCAATCGTATCTTTTGGTGTGAGAAAAGAACCAAGAGCTCTTTCTGTCGGAATAATCTTTCTGCTGTAGTTTTTCGCACCATAAATAGTATCTCCTTTGACAAAATATTTTGCAATATTTTTTGAGTTTTTCGAACTGCCGCCGCCGTTATTTCTGATATCCAGAATAATTCCTTTTGCATTCTTAAGTTCAGTCAGCCTGGATTCGAAATCTTTCACAACCGAAGAGTTCTCAAAGCTGCTGATCTTTACATAGGCAATATTATTTTTCAGCCATTTGAATTCAAAAAGCGACTGATTGGGCAGCGCCTCGGGATTGACAGCAGTTTCCTCTGTTTTTGAATGGATAAGATGCAGCTTTTTGATTTCTCCTTTTGGAGTTTTGATTTCCACATCGTAAGTGTCTCCACCCAGCCCTTCCAACAGATTCAACCCTGCTTTAAAATTGAGATAACTCACGGTAGAAGAGGAAATATAAGGCTTAACGAATTTATCCTGGTATTCAGCTGTAGACAAACCGTTCACTTTAATGATCTCACTTCCCAACGGAATCTCTTTTTCTTTGCTTTTATTGGTCCCGATCACATACACCTTTCCCTGCACATTCATCAGAAAAAGCCTGTATTCTCCAAACATAGAAACCATGATCTTATTTTCGATATCCTCCGGAAAATAAACCTGTGTATGTCCGTCTTTTAAAACAGCACATAATTTTTTAAGTTCTTTATAATACTGGTAATCGTTTTCCGTTTTCTGAATGCTTACAATAGCTTCTCTATAAGCTTTATCCCATTTGGACTGATCTGTTTTGTACAGATAGACAAAATTGTATTCCACATCGCTCCAGAATTTAGACAATCCATAGATTTTCTCATTAAGCGTCAGTTTATTTGGAATCTGAGCCGATAATGCTGAACAAATGAACAACAGGAGGCATACAATAGAAATTTTATTTTTCACGGAAATCTTGTTTAGTAAAACCCGCCAAAGTGGAAAACTTCATAAAAAATGAAATGTAAATCTGCCTTTCCCCGGGTAGGGCTAAACTACGAAAAAAAAGAATTGAAAACTCTGGATTTCAACTACTTCTAAAAATATAATAATTTTCTTGAACAATCATCTCTACGACAAAGCGCAATGTCTCAATTGTCCTATTTTGGAAGCAGATGGTATTAGTTAAAAAACAGTTTTATGCGGACCTTTGCCATGGTAAGATCAACCCTCCTTTTTCCTTTGTAAAACTGACTGAAAAACTAGCTTGATCCGATCTCAAATATCACCTTAATACTTTTTTAACTTAACAAAAGTACCGCAATGAGTGCAGAAGCAGGCAACAGCCAATTTGTAGAAATAGAAAACGATACGTTCAGGAATTCGGTGGGAACCATGGACGAAACGGGCAAAAGAAAATGGGTCTTTCCACGAAAACCAAAAGGAAAATATACCAACTACAGGAATTATGCGAGCTACGCTATGCTTGCTATATTTTTCGGGCTGCCATTTGTAAAGATCAACGGCAATCCTTTTCTGCTGGTCAATGTGATTGACAGAAGGTTTTTCATCCTGGGACAACCGTTTTACCTTCAGGATTTCTTTATCCTCGCACTGGGAGCCGTTACTTCTGTGATCTTCGTAATGCTTTTCACCGTGGTTTTTGGAAGAATATTCTGTGGATGGCTATGTCCTCAGACACTTTTTATGGAAATGGTTTTCCGGAAAATTGAATACCTGATCGAAGGTGACAGAAACAAGCAGATGAAGCTGGACAGACAGGAATGGGACACTGAAAAAATCAGAAAAAGGCTGTTAAAATGGTCTGTTTTTGCCTTAATTTCACTGATCATCGCTCACGTTATGTTCATGTATATTGTAGGTTACGAAGAATTGTTCCGGATTATGAATGAAGGGCCGCAGGAGCATCCCCTGAAATTCATTACCATGATATTTTTCACCATGACGTTCTACTTTGTTTTCGCATGGCTCCGCGAGCAGGTCTGTACATTGGTATGCCCGTACGGAAGACTTCAGGGCGTGCTGATCGACAAACAGACGATCAATGTCTATTATGATTTCAAAAGAGGAGAAGGCCGTTCAAAATGGAGAAATAATGAAGATCGTAAAGCCGCAGGAAAAGGGGACTGTATCGATTGCCATCAGTGTGTCGTAGTCTGCCCTACCGGTATTGACATCAGAAACGGGCAGCAGCTGGAATGTGTGAACTGTACAGCGTGTATAGATGCCTGCGATGAAGTGATGGAGAAGGTAGGACTTCCAAAAGGACTGGTCCGCTATGCCACAGAAGCAGAAATTGAAAACCAGGACAGTTTCAAATTCACCTCAAGAATGAAAGCGACGACGGTGTTTTTAGCCCTGCTCATCGGATTCTTAGGCTTCTTGATGTATGACCGTGGATCTATGGAAGCAAAATTCATTAAACCGGCAGGTTCTACGTTCTTTATCAAAGACGGTAAGATCACCAATACTTTTATTTAT
The DNA here is from genome assembly GCF_000737715.1 of Chryseobacterium sp. JM1. Taxonomy (GTDB): domain Bacteria; phylum Bacteroidota; class Bacteroidia; order Flavobacteriales; family Weeksellaceae; genus Chryseobacterium. The sequence continues at coordinate 257,674 of NZ_JPRN01000005.1, forward strand.
ACCCTTTTAAATAAATCCAACGAGAAAAAGACCCTGACCATTAAAGTAATGACTCCGGCGCATGCAGAAATCACGTATTTCGGTTCTGAAAAGATCATCTTGAAAGGGGATGAAATTCTGAAAGGAAACATCAATATCACCTTCCCGGAAGAAGACATTAAATTCTCAAAACAAAATATGGTTATCGGGGTATTTGATGAAAAAGGAGAAATGCTGGATTCATTTGAGACAACATTTGAGGGGCCGTTTAAGCTTATGTTGTAGAGTAAAAGAATCAAGAGACAAGAGCCAAGAATCTAGATTTTAGATTTTAGACTGAAGATGTGGGATAAAGAATAAGGGACGCCAAATTAATATTGCAGACCTCTATTAACTTCCCTCTTCGGGCTTCAGGCTTCCCTCCTTTAAACATTAAACCTTGTATTTTCTCATAAACTGAGTAGGAGTCATTCCGGAGCTTTTCCGGAATACTCTTACAAAGTAGGAATATTCTTCATATCCGAGTCTGAAAGCAATTTCCACGAGACTTTCATCGAGATACATCAGCATTCTTTTGGCTTCCAGAACTACTCTTTCAGTAATGACATCGGTTGCTGTTTTCTGAACGACAGTCTGTGCGATCCGATTCAGGTGTTTGGGGGTAATTCCCAGTAATGATGCATAGTGAGATATAGATTTATGAGCTGTAAAATGCTGCTCTATCAGATTTTCAAAATCCTGATAATGTTTAAAATAAGAAAGGCTGGCGGATGAAGAACGCATCTCAATATCTTTCGAAAACAGTCTTGTTGCATTAATGAAAACCTGCGACATCAGGGAAAGAATAAATCCTTCCTTCATCACGGACTGAGACTGATGTTCTTTTCCCAGTTCCTGAAATAAACTGTCCGTTTTCATCAATTCTCCAGCATCGAGCTGCAGTTTACGGGGAAAAGATACGGAACCGAAAAAGGGAAAATTCCTCAATTTCTGGCTTACGTAATGCATTTCATAAAACTCCTGCGAGCAGAAAAAAATATACCCGTCAATATCTTCCGAAAGTTCCCAGCTGTGGATCTGTCCCGGAGACAGGAAGAAAAGACTTCCTTCAGACACCTCATATTTCTGGAAATCAATCTCATGAGTTCCTTTTCCCTTTGTAAAGAGAACAGCCGCGTAAAAGTCGTGGCGATGCGGTTTTTCAATATGACGGTGACCTACTACCAGATGTTCTTTCATGGTATTGAAATAAAAATCTGAAGTATTCCTGCCGGACTGGAAAAGCTCGATATGAAGAACAGAGATAGAATTCATTCGGATAATAAACAGATGGTAGTTATTGTATAAAAGTACTGCAAAAAGAGAGACAACGCAAATGGACATAAAAAAGGACCGGTTTTCACCAGTCCTTAATTCATAAGCTATGCATCTGTTATTTGATCACAAGCTTTGTACTGTAAGCTCCTTTTGAAGAATTAATGCTGATCACATACACGCCTTTCGGAACGTTCACATTAAACTCTTTTGTGCTGTTGCCTTCACTCTGATAGGCAGATGAAAATACTATTCTTCCGCTGGCATCAAACATTCCCACTTTCACTTCTCCTTTTAAGTTTCTAGACTTAATGAAGAAATTACCGTCACTTGGATTAGGATAAATTTTGATATCATCCGCCAATGGAGAAGAAACTTCATGGGTTCCCAGTGTCTGGGTTTCTCTTGTACATACTTCCAGAGACCATGCTGTAACTGTTCCTGCACTTCCTGCATTATTGTCTGTAGCAAAGAGTTTCCATTCTCCCTGAGCTTTATGTCCTTTAAATATCGCTAAAGATTCATTTGATTTCGTTTCTCCCGCAAGAGGTGATGCACAAGCCACCGCACTCCCCGTCTCACTGAATGAAGCCGTAATTCCTGACTGCCCGGAGCATTGTCTGTTCCAGAAAAGAGCTGAAGATCCGACCGGACTTTCAATTCCTATAGCTAGCTGACTGATGTTCGGATGGGTAACAGACGGTGTCACTTTTATTTTAGTAATGGTTCCCGTATTGTTGACGATTAAAGGAATGTTTATTCTGGGTGCAGAGATACCTGTACCGCCTGGACCATCTGTAATGGCTACAGCCGGGCCGCTGTACGTATAGGTATTACATGTTTCGCCTGTTACGTTATAATCTATAACAAAACTTGGACTTACCGCATAATACACATTTCCTACTGACTCTACCAATATATAGGCATTGGCAGACATAGATCCTGCCGGTATTGTTACCTGCTCATTTCCGTCATTGGCAGTGTTGGCAGCTATTGTCGTAAAGGTCTGTCCACCATCTTTAGATAGTTTAATATTAACATTAGCTGTGCTTACAGGAGCCTGATTGGTATTGGCAACATCCCAGGTCACATTAATGTTTCCTCCTGAAGATAATGACTGTCCGAATATGGGGGCTGTCACCTGAAAAGGACCGGATGCTGCATCAACTGTTAAAACCGTAGCATCTTTCGAAACCTGTGGCTGCGCCGGACTGTTGTTTCTTACCGTAGCTGCAAAATTAAGGCTTCTGGCTACACTTGAAACCGATTCCCAACGGGTTGATAAAACGCCTGCCAGTACTTTATTGAAATCAGGGAAATATCTTACCGGAGAACTTGTTGGGGTAAAAGATCTGAAAGTAGGTCCCGTTGGTTTTGTTGGATAAGCTATTGAAATATCCCCTGCCCCGATCTGAGCAGCAGCAGCCTGATCTGCCTGTTCCCAAGTATACGTATAAGAAGCGGTATTGGCATCTGCTGAGGTTGCTTTTAGGACAAATGGGGTAGATTTAGGAATGGTATAATCTGCGCCGGCATTAACATCCGGAGCAGGATTTGCAAAAGGCGTATTGACCCCACAGACAATACTGTTGATTTTATTTTTAATCTGGGTAACACTGTTGGTATGGAAATAATCATTGGAATTAAACTGAACATCAGAAGCCGTTGTAATTCCCGTGTACGCCATAATAGTGCTGCCACTTCCCGGCTCCACTCTCTGATCTGCCTGTGAAGATCTGTAGGTATAAGAATGCCCTGCACCCAGCTGGTGTCCCATTTCGTGAGCTACGTAATCTATATCAAACTTATCTCCTTCCGGAAAATTATGGGCAGTCCATCCCGCTCCTTTTGAGTTGTTGTTGCAGATAACGCCTACACCGGCAGATCCGTTACCTCCTTTTTTATCTATTAAATGACCCATGTCATAATTCTCAGTCGCAATTCTTGAAGAAATCTGAGCGTGAGCTTCATTCGGGCCTCCATTGGTATAAGGGTCCGTAGCCGGATCTAAAAATATAATGGTGTCATTACTGGCTATAAGGTTAAAATGAAAGGACAGGTCTTTTTCGAAAACACTGTTCAGCCTTGTCAGTGATGCATTCATTGCAGCAAGGATCACTGCTTTTTTTTCGGCATCTGTAGCCGTAGCAGGAGTGCCTGCAGCCGTTAAATGATACTGTGCATATTCTCCCGTACAGGATAATGCCAGTCTGAAAATATTAAAACCTGCTGTTTTCTTATTGACACTTTCGCTTTTTTTTTCAGCCCCGTTTTTCTCTGCTTCTTCTATCACAGAGCATTCAAATGGTTCTTTATCCTGCCCTCTTCTTGCATTGGAATCAAAAACAGCGTATACGGTTCTGTCTTCGGTATAAGGTTCAATGAATTCGGAAAGACCGGATCTGGTGATCATAGAAGAAAATCCTACAGGTGACATACTGAATCTCAGATATACAGAAGGATCATCTACCCCGGTTCCTACGTAGGATTTGATATCCGGATATTTTTTCTGAAGAGCCGGATCCATATTGGAAGATTCCCAAACCTGAAATTTTTCAATCTTTCCATCTGCTGTAGGAAGTGATATGATCACACCTTTAGATCCGGAAAAACGATCAGAGGCACCTCTCAGTGAAAGTTTAAGCTGATTGGCATCCAGTGAATATAAAGCCGAATATTCCAGTTTTTCCTGAGACGCCTTGACTTTCTGTGTCCTCACAGAAGTTTTAGTCCATTGTGCTGCTCCTAAAAAAGGAAGAAGCACCATGGAAAGGAAGAAGTAGTTTTTCATAAAATAATATTTTTTTAGTGTAAGTCAAATTAACAAAAAAATAATAACATAAAAGGCTCATTTCATGACAATTATAGATTAAATCATCAAAATAAATCCTATATTAATCATAATCTTAGATTTTATAAAAAAAATACATACAATATTCGTAATTATAGAAATTATTACTTACATCATTATCTTCATCTATTTTGTGAAAAAAATATTGCAGTAACAACTATTTACCCGCGCATATTTGCATCAGAGTTTAAAAAATATTTATCTTTGGCTTTTAGGATTCATACAATGAAGATAAATTTACCTGACAAACTGTATTATTCAATAGGAGAAGTGGCAAAAGCTTTTGATGTAAACACTTCACTGATACGGTATTGGGAACAGGAATTCCCTATCATCAAGCCTAAAAAGAACAAGAAAGGTAACCGCTATTTCACCCCGGAAGATATTAAGAACCTTCAGATGATCTACCATCTGGTCAAGGAAAAAGGCTATACGCTGGATGGCGCAAGAATCGCTCTAACCACCAACAGCAAGATTTCTGAAACGGTGACCATCATTGACCGTCTTGAATTTATAAAGGCTGAGCTCCAGAAACTGAAAGCTTCCCTCGCAGACAGAGATTCCGAATAAATAGTATCACATCATAAAAAGCATCTTTAAAGGATGTTTTTGTTTTTCAACCGCCCCATTATTTTCTTCATTTATTTAAATCATTCTATCTGAAAAGCATTCAAATGTAAAATAAAAACTATTTATAAGTATTTGTTGTACAAAACAATGCATTATCCTACAGTCCATTGCCCCGATTTGTTTTTATTGATAAGTTTACGGGATGATGAGAAAAAATGATTACCGGAAACTGGCATTGATGGGAACGTTGATGATCGTCCTTCTTGCCTTTCAAAACTACACCGGCAGGGAAAAAGAGACATTTCCTGAGGTTAGATTTATTACAGAAACTTCAGTTCCTTTGAATCTGACAGACTTTGATCCTAATGAACTGGATGCAAAACAGTGGGAACATTTAGGATTTTCTGAAAAGCAGGTGGCTACCCTTCTCAATTATAAAAAGATCGTAGGAGGTCAGTTTAGTTCGAAAGCCCAATTTAAGAAATGCTACGCCGTTTCTCCTGAAAAATTTGCAGAGCTGGAATCTTATCTGTTACTTCCTGAGACACCCAAAGACAATTCTTCTGGGAAGTTTAAAAATTATGAAAAGAAAGAGATCATTGTCTCCCGAAAGTTCAATCCGGATGGATTTTCTGCTGCTGACTGGATAAAAATAGGTTTCAGTGAAAAACAGGCGGAAGCCATTCTAAAGTATAAAAATTATTTAGGGGGAAGCTTTGCCAGTAAGGAAAAATTCAAAGAATGTTTTATTATCTCTTCTGAAAATTACAGCAAGCTGGAACCTTATATACTTCTTCCTTCAAAAACACCCGACTATTTTAAAAATTCAACTAAAAATTATGCTGTAAAATCTAACATTCAATACCGCAATTTTGATCCGAATACGACAGATTTAGAGGGCTGGAAGGCATTAGGATTTTCGGAAAGACAGGCTCAGACAATTGTCAACTACCGTGACAGAAATCTTGGGGGAAGTTTTAAGACACCGGAAGATCTTCAGAAATGTTTTGTCATCTCTACAGAGAAATTTCAGGAATTAAAACCTTATATTAAACTCAATTCTGACCTGAACAAAAAAAAGGAAGCCAGACAGGAAACTGATTTTTCAAAGATGGATCTTAATTCCATTACGTTTAAGCAGCTGATGGAATTTGGGCTGGATGAAAGAAGCGCCGGTTCTATATTGGGATTCCGGAAAAAACTGGGAGGCTTTGTCAATAAGCAACAGATCATGGACACCTACAATATTGATAAAGAAATTGTACAGAAACTGATCTCCACCTGTCAGCTCAACACGTCAAACGTTGCCAAATATTCTCTGACCGATGCTCCCGAAGAATGGCTGAATAGCCATCCGTATTTTAAATATTCAGCAGATAAAATCATCTTTTACCGGACCAGTAATTTTGATGATGCGAAAATCTGGAAAATGCTTAAACTGAAACCTGAATATGAGACAAGGATGAAACTTTATGTGAAATAGTGATAAGTTATGAGTTATAAATTATGTGTGAAAATGCGACTCATAATTTATAACTCATAATTCGTAATTCTACTCCGCAGTTTTAGTAGATTCTGAAAGTAAGTTATTAAGCGAATTGAATTCCTCATCTGTAAGCTCACGCCATTTTCCAACGGGAAGATCCAGTTTGATGTTCATGATACGGATACGTTTAAGCTTTTTTACTTCATAACCAAGGTATTCGCACATTCTTCGGATCTGTCTGTTCAGTCCCTGAGTAAGAATAATACGGAATGTCATATCATCGATTCTTTCCACATCACATTTTTTAGTGACGGTATCCAGAATAGGAACACCATTCCTCATTTTATCAAGGAATTTAGGAGACATAGGCTTGTCAAGACGTACGATGTATTCTTTTTCGTGGTTGTTTCTTGCTCTGAGGATTTTGTTTACAATATCGCCGTCACTGGTCAGCAGGATTAAACCTTCACTCGGTTTGTCCAGCCTTCCGATCGGGAAAATCCTTTTCGGGTAGTTGATATAGTCTACGATATTGTTTTTTTCACGTTTGGTGTCTGTGGTGCAGACAATCCCCACGGGTTTATTAAAAGCGATATAAACAGGCTTATCCTGCGGCTCACGGATAGGTTTCCCATCCACTTCCACCACATCTTCATCGGAAACTTTTGTACCCATCTCAGGAACCTTTCCATTAATCGTAATTCTTCCTTCTTCCAAAAGTTTATCTGCCGCTCTTCTTGAACAGTAGCCTACTTCTGATAAATATTTATTGATGCGCGTTTTTTCCATTAGTCTTCTCCGTAACCTGTATAATTTTTATTGCTGAAAATGGTAATTCCATAGCTTAAGCCAATGAAAAAGCCATTTGATTTCCCGTTGAGCTGATATCCTTCAAACGTAATTCCCCCTTCCTGGCTCAGCCTTTTTGAATAAGAAACCATGATTCCAAGCCTTGCACCCCAAAATTCAGAATCTGAAATTGCTGAATGATTAAGCTGCTTTCCGTAATTTAAATCAATATAAAAAGGACGGTCGCCCGGGCTGAATATGATCTTTGGCTGAATCATCCAGTATACCAGATGATAATTATCTTCTATAAAACTGTATTTCAATCCGGTTCCTAGTGCAAAGTTAGGAAGAAAATTGTAACCTCCAATGGCTGTAATGCCATATGTTATTTTACCCACTCGTTTCGGTTCGATATACTGCGAATTGCTGATCTGATTATCTTTAGTCTGAAGATTCAGGCCTACATTCAGTGATGGATTCACATAAAACCCCATTTTTTCTTTCTTTGTCTCTTTTTCCTGCGAAAAAAAAACTACAGAAGATAAGAGCCCCAAAACAAGGAGTAAATTTTTTATCATAAGCCTTCAAATCTGTATTCGTTTTCCAGAAAATCAGTCGTTGCATTTTCAATGGTATAATCTCCGATTTTTGTACGTCTGAGCTGGGTCAGATAAGCACCTACCTCCAGTTCCTGTCCGATATCGTGAGCCAGACTTCTGATATAGGTTCCTTTTGAACATCCTACTGTAAAGCTGACCAAAGGAAGATCGATCTTAATATCATTGATATAGAAAATCGTAGTTTTTCTGGATTTCATTTCCACTTCTTCGCCTGCTCTTGCCAGGTTATAGGCTCTTTGTCCGTCTATCTTGATCGCTGAATACACAGGAGGTTTCTGCTCGATTTCTCCAACAAATTTTTCCAGTGCCTCATTGATCTGCTCTTCCGTGATGTGGGCAAAATCCTGCTGAAGGATTTCCGGCTTTTCCGTATCATAGGATTCTGTCTGAACGCCTATTTTGATCTCGGTCCAGTATTCTTTAGGAGCATCCTGAATCTCAGGAATTTTCTTGGTGAATTTTCCACAGCAGACAATAAGAAGCCCCGTAGCTCTCGGGTCCAAAGTTCCTGCGTGGCCTATTTTAAATTTCTTGGGAAGATTAAACTCTCTTTTGAGCTTATATTTCATTTTATTGACAGCCTGGAAAGAAGTCCAGTCCAGAGGTTTGTCCAATAAAAACACATATCCTGATTGCAGTTCTTCAGCTGTCATTATTCTGTAATTTCGGTGATACTTACTAAGCTGGGAAGCTTATTGACTCTCTGTTTGCAGTCGGGACCGTTTTCTACATTCACAAAGCATTTTTTATCTCCGATGAAGTAGTAGATATTGTGAAACGGATATACAGAACTATTCGGAACAATATTTACGGTATAATTTTCCGGTAAATTAAATTTATAGCTGGTCTTATTAATCGCTGTAATTTTCTGGCTGTAACATTTTCCATCCTTGGAATACTCCATAAAAGCTTTGTGATCCAGTTTTTCATCCGGTACAAGCTCTTTACAGATCAGTAAATCCTGAGCCGTCGTATTCTTCTCTTTAAGCTCTACCACAAACTCTATTCTTTCTTTCGTATTATTTTTCACGAACAGCGTGTGTGCAGGAGTGCACGAAACAATTAATCCGGAAAAAGCCAGTATTTTTAGAATATTATTTTTCATACTCTTACTTAAAGAAATAGAAATAGATCAACAGGGCAATCCCTACGAAAATACGGTACCATCCCCAAGGTTTGAAACCATATTTGTTCAACACCCCGATAAATGCTTTAATCGCGATCAGTGCGACAATAAATGCTACAATATTTCCAATCACAAAGATCATGATGTGATCCTGAGATGCCATTATCATTTCATATCCTTTCTGAGGATGCGCCGTTTCTTTACCCCATGTTTTCAGGAAAACGGAATAAACCGTCACCGCCAGCATCGTTGGAACAGCTAAAAAGAATGAGAATTCTGCTGCTGCCTTTCTGGTAAGCCCCTGTGACATTCCTCCGATAATGGAAGCCGCACTACGGCTGGTTCCCGGCATCATCGCAAGACACTGCCAGAAGCCGATGGTAATGGCACTTCTTATCGTAATGCCCTTTTCATCATCAATTCTGGGATTTTTAAACCATTTGTCAGCAAAAAGAAGCACCACTCCTCCCAGTACGAGTACGGAAGAAATAGCGATCTGGTTTCCAAGAATCGCTTCAATTTTATCATCAAATAAATACCCCAAAACCAATGCAGGAACAACAGCAAAAGCAAGTTTATAATAGAACTGGATATTTTTCAGATCAAAGAACTTCTTCCAGTACGCCACCACCACAGATAAAATAGCCCCAAACTGAATGGAAACCTGAAACATTTTCAGAAATTCATCATCCTGCAGGCCCAAAAGGTTGGCCGTAAATCCCATGTGTGCCGTAGAAGAGATAGGAAGATACTCGGTAAGTCCTTCAATAATAGCAATAATAATCGCTTTGATTAAATCCATAATATTGTAAAAATTAAAAGATTAAGAGATTTTGAAATCCAGATGTTTCCGAATTCCTTAATCTCTTAATCCTTAAATAAAGTTTGTATTTATTTTCTTTTTAAAATAGCGTACACTTCTATGACGAAGCCTATCACTATGAACAGTGGTGCAATTCTGATCCTGCGGATGGAAAAAATATCGTCATTCCATGAATTGGGATCAAATTTACCATCTACGGTATTAGCATCCGGCCCCATCATCAGCAGGAATCCCACTACGATAAATGCCAGACCTATCAGCATCCACTTGAAGTTCTGCTGCCCGAAGTAAAAGGTACTTTCCTGTGTAACTTCGGTTTCTTTGCCAAACTCTGAAGCGGCCAGTTTATTTGTTTTTTTGCTCATTATTAAGAGTAATATAGATCGTCAACGTTTGATTTTAAGAATCTCCATGTAGCGAAAATGGTACTTAGGACGGAAATAAACACCCCTACTCCAAGTACTAAAATAACTAACCAGAAGTACTGATTATTGTCCTGCACGAAAGCCGAACCAATCTGACTTGTAAAATAATACCATACGCCGCCAAGCGCCAGAAGTCCAATTGCAGAACCGATAGCACCTAAAATAACAGCTTCAATGATAAACGGCTTAAGGATAAACCTTCTTTTTGCCCCAACAAGCTGCATCGTTTTGATGATAAATCTTTTAGAGAAGATCTTCAGCCTGATGGAATTGTTGATCAATACGACAGCCAGGATCAGGAAAAGAACGGAGAATCCTAAGATCCACTTTAAAATCCTGCTCAGGTTGTTGTAAACATCCACCATCAGCGTACTGTCATTTTTCACATCCACGATACCCGGAACAGATTTGATTATTTTAATCGCACCGTCTATTTTCGCTGGGTCTACGTATTCAGGCTTTAATGCCACTTCAATGGATGAAGGGAAAATATTTTCTTCAAAAAGCGCATCGCTGTCTATTCCCATGGTTTTCTTGGCTTCTTTTGCCGCCATATCCCTTGAGATGTAGGTCGCTTTTTTTACAGGAGCTAACGTCTGTACCTTTTTAAAAGTTTCTTCCTCCAGTTTTGCAATTTTCACAGAATCTTTCGCGTCATAGTTTTCATCAAAATAAGCATTTACTACCAACTGTTCTTTGATATAGTCAGAATATTTCTGGGCATTGATTAAAATAAGCCCCATTAATCCTAACAAAAATAACACTAAGGCAATACTTATTACTACTGTAATATTGCTGGACCGAAGCCTTTTCTTATTAAACTCATCTACAGATTTAGCCATTAATATTAAAATTTTTGGCTAAATTAGAAAAAAACTTCCGAAATTTGGGACGAAATTGAGAAAATCAATGTTAATAAAATCATAAAAAACTTTGAGTGTAAAAGCAAAAAAACATCTTGGACAGCACTTTCTGACAGATGAAAATATCGCGAGAAAAATCGTGGAAGGTCTTAGTTTTGAAGACTATAAAAACGTCATGGAAGTTGGTCCCGGAATGGGAGTCCTCACCAAATATCTGCTCGATAAGGATCAGACCATCTACCTTGCCGAGATTGATACAGAATCTATTGAATACCTGAAAAAGAACTATTCAAAGATTACAGAAAACACTTTTGTAGGCGATTTTCTGAAACAGGACTTCAATTTTATCAATGGAGAGCAGATCGCGATCATTGGTAATTTCCCGTACAATATTTCTTCACAGATCCTGTTTAAAATAATCGATTATTACGGACAGGTTCCTGAAATGGTAGGCATGTTCCAGAAGGAAGTCGCAGAAAGAACAGCCGCTGTGCCGAGAACTAAAGATTACGGTATTCTGTCTGTCCTGATTCAGGCGTATTACGATGTGACCTATCTGTTCACTGTCCATGAAAATGTGTTCAATCCGCCTCCGAAAGTAAAATCAGGAGTCATCAGACTTACGAGAAATCCTAAAGAAGGTTTGGCCGGGAACGAGGTTCTTTTTAAACAAATCGTGAAAGCAGGATTTAATCAGAGAAGAAAAAAACTGTCAAATTCCCTGAAAATACTGAACATTCCTGAGGCTTTAAAAACCCATGAATTTCTGGACAAAAGAGCAGAAGAGCTCAGCGTTCTGGATTTTATCGGTTTTACCAATCTCTGGAAACAAAATCAGTAAAGTCTGTTTCAAAAAACAAAAAAGCCTTTCAAGTTCTCTTGAAAGGCTTTTTCTGTATGCTTTATCTTTTATTCTCTGTTCTTAAGCATGATCCATCCGGACCAGTTCATCTGAACTTTAGACTTAGGATATTCGAAATTAAATTTGTACCAGTACGTAGCAGTAGAGAGTTTCTTCCCTCCTACAGTTCCGTCCCATACCGGTTTTTCTTTGGAGAATCTGAACATTTCCACTCCGTATCTGTCAAAGACTGATCCTGTGAAGTTTTTGAATCCAATAAGTTCTTTAAGATCCAGTACATCATTCACTCCATCGTCATTAGGGGTAATGATATTATTGATCTGCAGGGTATAGAAATCAAACGTTCCTACACAATGCGTCCCTACTCTTCTCACCTGTACCGTATAATTCGTGTTGTCTAAAAGGTTGGTGAAAATATTAGAATCCTGCCATGTAATTCCATTGTTTATAGAATATTCTAAGGTGCTTGGCGTATTGTTCATCACAGGGTTTTCTGCGATAATAGTCACTGTCTTTTTAGCACTTTCATAATTTATGGCGGTTACAAATGGAGTGGCTGCCCCTCCCACTTTCGCCGTGAATATTTTTTTACAGAATCCATTATCCACTTCTACTGTATAAACACCCCAGCTGTCTACCGTAATCGTCTGTGTGGATGCTCCTGTACTCCATAAATACTTATAATTCGGCCCTGCACCGGCATCTAAAACCACACGGTCGCCCAGACACATTTCCACATCTTTCAGAGGAGAAGTGATTTCCGGTGTAACCTCTACTCTTATGGTAGCAGGGTTCAATGAGCGGCATCCTTTTGCTCCCACTGCATAAACGGTGAATGTCGTCGTCTGATGCAGGGTTACTGTCTGCGTATTGCCTGTTCCCGGGAAGTTCACCCATTGATAGGTTACTCCTCCGTCAGCAGTCAGTGTAACGGATTCTCCGGGACATACTTTTATTCTGGAAGATTTTACACCGGCTACTGGAGTAGTTTCTTTAAGTAATTTTAATTCTATAAGCTTACTGCAGAAACCTCCGTTTGAAACTACGGTATAAAGGATCTGGCCGTCTGTACCATTATAATTTAAAATATTCTGAATGTTGTTGGTATTTTGAGCAATTGCATCTGCCTGATTAGCATAGAATTTAAATACAGCTCCGGGTGTCGGGCTTATGGATGGCATCGCATTCGTAAGGTCGAAAGTAGTAATATCCGGAGTCGCACAAAGCAGCAATGTAGCATCCTGAGCCTGCGGAGTAGTTCCTCCATGGATTTCTATACTTGCTTTCCCTGGACATGGATTTCCGGGAACACTTACTTCAATGGTGTAAATTCCCGGCTGTACGGCTGTCACACTGTTTGTGGTAGCACCCGGGATAGCAACTCCATTCAGGAACCATTTGTATAATAGGTTTGGGTCACTTACTGAAGCCGTGATCACCTGTGGTACATTATCACAGACATTGATATCTGAAGGTAAAGTAGCACCGCTCGGATCCAAAAGCTCTACGCCGATATTAAATGATCCTCCTTCCAGAAATACAGCAGAGTCATAAATGTGATCCGGAAAAGAATAAGGAGTATAATCTGCAATCACCATCTTAAAGTGATATTCCTGACCGGCCACAACAGTAGCTGTAGCCGTTAAAGGAACTGTTCTTCCTTCAAAATTGGTTTCAATATTGGTGGTATTGTACCCTCCGAAATACTGCTCATTGACTGCTGCGCATCCTCCCGGTATTGCCGGGTGAATATTGGTAACACTTACAGGTCCTGCACCACCGGGAAGTATGGCCATATTTTGATACGGTCCTCCTGCCGTAGGTCTAAGCAGAATCGCAAAAGCATCGGCATAATCACAAGGGAATCCTCCGTAGTATTCTTCAGAGGCTAAGATATAGTTAAATTTAATCTGAGAAGTTGTAGGGACAAAGTCAAACTCCAGAAGTACAGCATCTGCAAGCGTTCCGGTACCTCCAATCACCTGAGCAAGATCTGAGTCTGTTCCTCCTCCGTTATCATCTCCTAAATTTCCTTCAGGACCATTCCCTGCTCTTCTGGCTTTCCCGGTAGACAACACAATTCCATCTTTAAAAGGGAAATTGGTTGTCCCTTTATGAAAGTATCCCCAGGCTCTATCAGCATTGCTTACTGCATGGTTCGGCGTGATCTTTACATTGGTTACACTGGGTGTCACACAGGTATTTGTTCCGGAAGATATCAGAACATCCTTTACCAGCTGTGTAATAGAATATGCGGATTCCGGATAGGTTGGAACATTAACGTCAATAAAAGCTCCTGCTTTATTTGCTGCAGGAATATTTTCTTTGTGAGCGATTCTGGGCTTACCAGTTTGTGAATGTAGAAATGTCGAAGCGACTAGAAAAAATAAAAAAACTAGGAGATTTTTTCGCATAATACTTTTGTTTCAACAAATTTAATTTATTTTCAAATATACCGCGTATTTTTTACTTTTTTTTTAACATAAAAAAAACAAACCTTCCAAATATGGAAGGTTTGTTTGTTAGTTCCTATTTTTTAACAATATCCAACCTGAACGCTGTTCAAGTTTTTTACTGGCTGGGTTTTCCCACTGTACTTTATACCAATACGTCCCTGTTGCCAGGTTCAGGCCTTTTAAAGTTCCCCTCCAGACTGCATCGGTTTTGGTGGCTCTGAATAATTCTGCTCCATACCTGTCAAAAACAGACGCTGCAAAATTATTATAACCACTAATTCCTGTAAAATTGATGGTATCATTAATACCGTCCATATTCGGTGTAATGGCATTGCTGATCACAAATGTGAAGTAGTCCAGCGATGTATAGCATTTTGCATCTTTTTCTCTTACTCTCAGATGATAATTTGTATTATCCAGAACATTATTGAAAATATTGGACGTCTGCCAAACGATTCCCCCGTCTATTGAAAACTCTAAAACGGCTCCCGAGGGATTGCTGGCGGTAAGAGTAAGGACATTCTTTTCATACACCACATTCGTAAACTTAGGCAGTTCCGGATTCAATAGTTTTGCAGTGAAAACCTTAGAACATACTCCATTACTAATCGTTACGCTATAAGTTCCCGGAACATTGGTTGATATGGTCTGGGTAGTGGCTCCCGTACTCCATAAGTATGTATAATTAACACCTGCTCCCGCGTCCAGTATTCCGGTATCTCCTGCACAGACATACACATCCTTTAATGTAGAAACAATGGCAGGTACTACTTCAATGGTCACCTTTGCAGGAAGCACAGAGCTACAGCCATTACCTCCCAATGCAAAAACAGAGTATTCTGTAGTCACTGCCGGAGTAACTACCTGTGTGTTTCCGTTTCCTGGAAGCCCTACCCAGTTATAAGTAAATCCTCCGGTAGCAGTAAGCGTTACCGATTCTCCGGCACATATCTTTAATTTAGATGCGGAAACCCCTGCAATTGGTGGGCCTACCACAACAGTAACCGTTGCAGGTGTGGCAGAAATACATCCGTTGGCACCTACTGCAAAAACCGTATATACAGTGGTCAATGTTGGAGAAACTACCTGAGTGTTTCCGTTTCCGGGAAGTCCTACCCAATTATAAGTTACCCCGCCTGAAGCAGTCAGTGTTACCGATTCTCCTACGCATATTCTGGGTTGTGAAGATACAACTGCAGCTGTTGGCAATGTTGTGTTTTGAGTTACTGTAACTGAAGCTGTATAGGTACAGCTTAAATTACCCGGCTGTGAAACATTCGTCACGGTAAGTGTATACACTCCACCCGCATTTACTACAGGATTAAGGGTGTTTGCTCCCGATACAATATTTCCGCCTCCCGCTGCTGTCCACGTAACGGTAGATCCTGCAGGCACTACCGATGCTGAAGCATTTAATGTAGTCTGAGGATTCGTACAGGTAATTTCCTGCGGTGCGGCTATCGTAAGTGTTGTTTCAGCAGTCCTTAATAACTGAAGTTCAACTACATAATGGCATCCTCCGTTTTTCACTAAAACATATATCGTTTGATTGGCCGGTGGCGCATATGACGTAGGTGTTGCAATAAAATTGGCATTACCCGCCTGAGCATCAGCCTGTAGAACATAATACGTAAATGTCACTCCACCTCCGGCAGCAGTAATCTGGCTCTGAGCTGTAGTAAGATCATAAGTCAGTCCCGGAGCATAGCATTTATGCAATACGGCATTCTGTACTGTGATCGGTTGGGAAACCTCAATAGTAATGGTAGCAGGGTTTTGAGACACACATCCATTAGCTCCTACAGCAGTTACTGTATAAGTAGTGGTAGCAGTAGGGGTTACTGTTTGTGTATTTCCTGTTCCCGGAAGCGTCGCCCAGTTGTATGTTACACCTCCCGATGCTGTTAAAGTAACAGATTCACCGTTACAGATCTGTATTTTGGTTGCAGTGAGACCCGTTACCGGTGGCGCACTGTCTCCTGTTACGGTCACGTTCGCAACTCCTGTACAAACTACACTACCTGGCTGGAAGGTATTTGATATCGTTAATGTATAGGTTCCCGGAGCATTGATAACCGGAGTTAATGTATTGGCTCCTGAAACTATGTTTCCTCCTGTAGTTGTCCAGCTGAAAACGGATCCTGCAGGATATACCGAAGCAGAAGCATCTAAAGTCGTCTGAGAACTGGCGCAGGTTAATACGGCCGGAGGTAAAATAGCCGGAGCTATCTGAGCGGCTTTTACCAGCTGCAGTTCAGCTACTTTGGCACAGAAGCCGTTTTTGACTCTAACGTATACTGTTTGTCCTCCCGGGCTTGAATATGTAGCAGGACCTGGAATAGTACTTGTATTTCCGGCAAGTGCATCGGCTTGATTCACATAATAATCAAACGTTGCACCGGGTGTTGTGCTAATGGAAGCCTGCGCTGAAGGTAAATTAAAAGTTGCATTTCCGGCGGCATAACAGGCGGTCAGCACTGCATTCTGTACGGTAGGAGACGTTCCTCCAACTACAGTTATAGAAGCCGTTCCCGGACAGCTGTTTCCCTGAATCAATACCTGTACACTGTATACTCCCGGTTGTGTGGCCGTATAGCTCGGGCCGGTTGCATTAGTAATAGGGTTGTTATTTAAAAACCACTGATAGGTAACATTCGGTGCCTGTACTGAAGCGGTGAATGTCTGTGGTGCATTATCACACATAGTGATTGTAGCAGGAAGCTGTACTCCGGCAGGATCCAGGATTTTCACCCCAATATCGAATGATCCCGCTTCAAGAAAAACACCTGAATCGAAATTGGAATCTGAATAATCCGCCAAAACCATTTTAAAATGATAGGTTTGACCGGGAACAACTGTTGCTTTTGCAATTAATGGCACAGTACGCCCGTCAAAATTGGTCTCAATCATAGGATTATTATTGATTCCTGCAAAATATTGCTGATTGACAGGACCACAACCTGAAGTTCCGGGAACGGTCGGGTGAATATTGGTCACACTCACCGGGCCCGCTGAATTGGGAAGTACTGCAAGATTCGTATAGGTAGGATCTGTGGATTTCTTTAACAGTAAAGCAAATCCATCTGATATATTACAGGCAAACTGGTGGCTTGTATCGTATTCTTTGGAAGCAAATAAATATCTGAATGTAATCTCAGTAGAGGTAGGAACAAAATCAAATTCAATGTAGGTGGCATCTTTCAGTGAACTATTGTTTACATTCAATGCGGCAGCAAGATCCACATCTCCAGAAGAAGATGGAAGAGGATCACTTAATGAAGGTTCAAGGCTATTTCCTGCTTTTCTCGCAAACCCTGTAGTAAGGATAATTCCTTTCGCAAAAGGGAAAGCAGTAGTTCCTTTGTTAAAAAATCCCCAGCTGCGGTTCGGATCATTGACTGATAAATTGGGAGAAACATTAACGTTGCTCACATTTGACGTAGAACAGGCTCCCCCGGATATCAACACATCTTTCACCAGCTGTGTGATGCTGTAGTTAGATTCCGGATAATTGGGTGTATTGACATCTATAAAAGCACCGGCTTTCATAGAAGCTGGGTTTACCTTTTTTGGAGTTACTGTTGTTCTGTCTCTGTTTTGAGCAAAAACAGAAATTCCCAAGAGTACAAAAAATAACGCCAAAAATAAACTTCCAATCCTCCTATTTAACATTTTATAGTATTTGAAACAAAAATACTATTTTTTTTGATTGAAATTCAATTTAGCACAATTTACATTATCACTAATACAAGTTTATTTATTTTACAATATAAACTTGCTTTATTTGAAAATAATAAAAAAGACTGGCAAAAATACCAGTCTTTGTAAATATTGTATAAAGAAAATTATTCCAGATTTTTAAGAAGGATCCATCCTGTTTTCACTGCCAGCTCTTTACTGGCAGGATCCTCATAGGTCACCTGATACCAATAAGACGAAGTAGGCAGGCGTTTTCCCTGGAAATAACCATCCCAGTACGGTCGGGTTTTCACAGCCTTAAACACCTCTCTTCCATAGCGGTCGAAAACAAGACCTTTAAAGTCTTTATACCCACTCACTCCACTGAAATCGATGATATCATTCACTTTATCTCCGTTGGGTGTAATCACATTCTTTATTACAAATGTAAAATATTCAAGGAATCCTACGCAGCTGGTGTTTTTCACTTTGACACGGATAGAAATCACCTTATTTTTAGGAACATTGGAGAACACATTGGAAGCCTGCCATGTGAATCCGTCATCTACAGAATATTCCAGTGTCCCGTTACTTGGATTGCTTGCGGTAAGAACCATGGTTCCATTAACGTTATAATCCACTTTTATGATTTGAGGAACAATAGCGCGTATCACCTGGGTTTTAAATTCTTTGGAACACACTCCATTGCTGATCTTTACGGTATATTCTCCCGGAGTTCCCACGGTGATTGCCTGAGTGGTTTCACCGGTATTCCATTCATACGTATATCCCGGTCCTGATCCGGCGTCTAAAAGAATCATATCGCCTTCACAGATGTGCCCTCCTTTCAGAGAAGATACAATAGCCGGTACAACATCAATGGTAATAGTAGCCGGCTGCAGAGATCTGCATCCCTGTGCACCGATAGCATATACTGTATAAGTAGTCGTTTGGGCTGGACTCACAGTTCTTACTCCGCCATTCGTTGAGGTATCACTCCACTGATAGGTTACTCCGCCGGAAGCGGTTAAGATCAGAGATTCACCGGCACAGATCCTCATTCTTGGAGCAGTCACCTGAGCAACGGGAGTTTCTTCTCTTCTTAATGTAAGGGTAACAATTTTGCTACAGAAGGCTCCATTGGAAACCAGCACATAAATAACCTGATTGTCTGTACCATTATAAGCTGTCGTGTTGGTAATGAAACTGTTATTTTGTGCCTGTGCATCAGCCTGATTGGCATAAAAACGGAATACAGCTCCAGCTGTTGTACTGATCTGTGGTTTTGCACTATCCAGATTAAAAGTACTTAAAGTAGGAGTAGCACAAAGTTTGAGTGTTGCACTCTGAGCTGTTGGAGAAGTTCCTCCTATGATCGTGATGCTTGCTTTCTGACATTCCGTTCCTCCCACAAAAGTTTTCACTTCATATACTCCCGGAGAAGTGGCTATATATATTGCACTTGTTGCATTAGGAATCAGGACACCGTTTTTGTACCATTTGTAAGTCATTCCCGGAACGGTTGTCACCTGTGCTTTTAAAACCTGTGGAGTATTGTCGCACATGTTCAATGTTTCTCCCAGAGGGTTTCCGTTATTGTCAACAATGGTCATTCCGATATCAAAAGATCCACCCTGTAAGAATACAGCAGAATCATAATTATTGTCTATCGCATCTGCCAAAACCATTTTAAAATGATAAGTCTGGCCCGGAATAACAGTGGCAACCGCTTTAAGAGGTATCGTTCTTCCTATAAAATTAGTTTCTACATTCAGTGTATTCAATCCAGCAAAATACTGTTCATTTTTAATGTCTGCAGGGGCACATCCGACTCCTGCCGGAACGATATTCGTTACACTTACAGGTCCGTCTCCGTTGGGAAGAATAGCCAGATTCTCATAGGTAGGATCTCCTACTTTTTTAAGAAGGAGCGCAAAACCGTCTGCGAAGTCACCACAAGGAAACCCGCTGGTATATTCTTCCG
Organism: Chryseobacterium sp. JM1; assembly: GCF_000737715.1. Taxonomy (GTDB): domain Bacteria; phylum Bacteroidota; class Bacteroidia; order Flavobacteriales; family Weeksellaceae; genus Chryseobacterium. Next base: position 277,500 of record NZ_JPRN01000005.1, read on the forward strand.
AAGCGAATAAATAATTAAATTTAACCTGATTGCTGTTCGGGACAAAATCAAATTCCAGGGATACCACATCTTTAAGGTTACCCGGTGGGTTAATGGCTGCTACCAGATCGGGATCATTCATTCCGGCACCCGGTACGACATCGCTTAATGAATTCGGTCCTTCCAGCCCGTTTCCGGCTCTTCTTGCTTTTCCTGTCACCAGAAGAACTCCATCAGTAAAAGGGAAGTTGGTTGTTCCTTTGTTGAAATATCCCCAGGCTCTCTCTGTATCTGTTGAGAGCTGATTGGGAGTTATCGTTACATTGCTCACATTGGGTGCTGCACAGACCGATCCTCCGGAAATCAGCACTTTCTTTACAATGTCTTCTATTGTATAGCTGGACGGCAGATAAGTGGGTACATTTACATCTATAAATGCGCCTGCTTTCTTACTTGCTGCAGTAAACTTTTCAGGTTTTGGCTTTCTTTCTGCCCTTTGGGAAAATACCAAAACAGAAGTGAGTAGAAACAGTGTAACTAAAAAGTAATTATTCAATCTATAACTTAACATTTTATTATTGTTTGCTCAAATGTAACAAAAATATCAATTAAAAACACTCTTTTTTAGCACAAACAAATAATTCACTACACGTATTCGCAATAATTTTATTTTATAATTATATATTCCACAAAATTAGTAGGATTACATTTTCAATGTTAAAAACAGCATAAAAAAAGACCGGTTTATTATGCCCGGTCTTTCTATTTCTGAGGATGATTATACTCAGTTATCTTTTGTTTTATTCAAAAATCTGTTTATTTCTTCAGTTCCTCAATTTCATTCTTAAGCTGGCTGATAATATCTTTTAAAGCTTTGATTTCATTTTTGTTGGAATTCACGTTGCTTTTAAGGATCACGTTCTTAGCTCTTTCGTTGTGGTCTTCGTCATCCTCGTCCTCATTAATCTCTTCAATATCTTCCTGGATGTCCTCAATGTCTTCATTGATCTCCTCGATGTCTTCACTGATCTCTTCAATGTCTTCGCTGATCTCCTCAATATCTTCCTGAATGTCTTCAATATCTTCACTGATCTCTTCGATATCTTCCTGGATGTCTTCAATTTTCTCGTGGCTTTTATTCACGGACATCTGGATGAAAATAGCCAGATAAATTGCTTCCAGAGAAACAACTGTTGTAAGAATTAAAAGCATTTTGTCAAACTCAACCAAATTGAGCATCGGCAAAAGAAATGAGGTAATAAAGAATAAAGTATGAACAATAAGTGACGGAATAGAACCTACCCACCACGTAATACCGTTTGCTATTTTCTCTAAGATTTCTGTTTTTTCGATTTCTGTTTTTTCAGTTTCTTTTTTCATCCTTTCGTAGTGTTATAAGAGTTCTTTGGTCACTCCCAGTCCAAACAGGGCAAAATCATATTTGGCGGGATCTTTCTCATCAAATTGTCTGATAGCAATATCCAGTTCTTCCACCGTTCTCCAGTCATTCTGCGTTCTGGAAACCAAACCGAGCTTTCTCGACATATTTCCCGTATGAACATCCAGCGGAATCGACAGGTGTTTCTGGTCTATATTTTTCCAAATCCCAAAATCTACGCCGTGTTTATCTTTTCTCACCATCCAGCGCAGGAACATGATAATCCTTTTAGAAGAAGAATTTTTATACGGCGAGCTGACATGTTTATGGCTTCTGTGCTTCTCCGTTTCCAGAAAACTGTTTCTGAACCTTTCAATCGCATGAAGAAAATTGGTTTCCTGATCTTTTACTAAAAATAAATTCTCGAGGCTTTCATTTTCTTTATAGATTTTATTGAACTGCCTGATGAAGTAAGCAAAATCCTGGCCGTTAAAAGTTCTGTGTATACTTTTGTCCTGAAGAGCTTCCAGATCTTTATCCGAATAATTCAATACAAAATCATAAGGAGAATTCCCCATGATATCCAGCATTTTCTCTGCAGATTTCACAATCGACTTCCGGTTTCCCCAGGAAATAGTAGCCGCCAGAAACCCCGCAATTTCCACGTCCTGTTTTAAGGAAAAACGGTGCGGAATCTGTATCGGATCATCTTCTATAAAATCGGGACTGTTGTACTGGTCTGCCTTTTCGTTCAAAAAGCTTTTTAATTCTTCAAAATTAAGCATACAGGTTTTTAAATTTTTACACTTTCCAGGGCTTTTGGAAGGAAGGTATTGGGAAAAACAGTTCTGGCTTCATCGGTAAATACCGTAAGGTCTCCGTATCGGTTTGAAAAATGTCCCAGAATAAGTTTACCGACTTCAGCTTTCTGCGCAATTGTTGCTGCTTCCAAAGCCGTTGAATGTCCTGTATAATCTGCCATTTCTTTCAGATCATGAAGAAAAGTGGACTCATGGTACAGAACGGTTACATTTTTAATGATTGGAAGCACCGTTTCAAGATAGCGGGTATCGCTGCAGAAGGCATAGGAAACCGGAGGTGCCGGATCAAGGGTTAGTATTTCATTTTTAAGAACGTACCCATCACTCAGCACGACATCTTTTCCTGCTTTTATATTATGATAATCACAGCTTTCAATTTCGCTGTATTTAGCGATTTCCTTCATGTTGAGGTGTCTGTCTTTCGGTTTTTCTTTAAAAAGATAACCGTTACAGTATATTCTGTGGTCCAAAGGAATGGTATATACTTCTACCCTGCTGTCTTCATAGATCTTTTCAGAATAATCTTTATCCAGCTCGTGATAAATGACATCAAAACCGCGGTGCGTTTCCGTAATCGTAAAGATGGTTTCCAGCATTTTTTTTATGCCTTTCGGACCGTAAACATGAATAGGAGTATCCCTTCCAAGCAAACGGAAAGACGCTATAAGTCCCGGCAGCCCGAAACAGTGATCTCCGTGCAGATGTGATATAAAGATATGATTGATCTTTGAAAATCTTGCTTTTGCTTTTCTCAGCTGTACCTGTGTCCCTTCTCCACAATCGATCAGGAAGTGTCTTTCTTCTATTTCCAGCAGCTGGGCTGTAGGCGAAGAATTAATGGTCGGAATAGCTGAGTTAAAACCCAGTATCGTTAAATAAGTACTCAAATCAATAGTTTATTGAAACAAATGTACGACAGAAAATTTAAACATAGCACGAGTTCGGGATAAGACATTTTTTAGATATCAGATTTCAGACATCAGACTTTTAACCACGAGCAAGAATGTCAATGGTGAATTTTGCTTCGCAAGTGAATGGTGAATGCTGGAATTGAGATTTCAGACATCAGACTTTCAACCGCGAGCAAGAATGTCAATGGTGAATTTTGCTTCGCAAGTGAATGGTGAATGCTGGAATTGAGATTTCAGACATCAAACATCAGACATCAGACTTTCAACCGCGAGCAAGAATGTCAATGGTGAATTTTGCTTCGCAAGTTAATGGTGAATGTATATTTGAGAATAAAGAAACATAGACATATTTCAGATCTATTGCTGGTGGCTTCGAGTTCCCTCAGCCACCAGGATGCAGCACTTCTATCCGAATATCCTAACGAATAACTGACGTTCCAAATGGTGGCTGAGGGAACTCGAAGCCACCATAACCCAAAACTTGTATTCTCTCCCCTTATCCTTAACTCGTTCACAACTAATCTTTTACTTTCAGAAAGTCCAGGAACAGGTCTAATGCCTGTTTACGGTGGCTGATTCTGTTTTTATCTTCAGGATTCATTTCCGCAAAAGTCATCTCATATCCTTCAGGAACGAAGATAGGATCATATCCGAATCCTTTGTGTCCTTTGTTTTCTGTCAATAAATTCCCATGGGCTTTGCCTTCAAAATAGCGGGCTCCGTTTTCATCATAATAACACAAAACGGTAATGAAATAAGCCTTTCTGTTTTCTTCACCTTCCAGTTCGCTTAAAACCTTTTCTATGTTTTTAGCAAAATCGTGGTCTCCTGCATAACGGGCAGAAAAAATTCCGGGTCTGCCATCTAAAGCTTCCACTACAAGTCCGCTGTCGTCACCCAAGCTGGGAATTCCGGTTTTCTCAAAACAGTATTTTGCTTTGATCAGGGCATTGGCGTTAAAAGAATCGCCGTCTTCTACGATCTCTTCGTGAATATTATAATCTGTAAGGCTTTTTACTGTAAAATCATTTCCCAGAATCTGCTGGATCTCCTCTTTTTTGTGTACGTTGTGCGTAGCAACCAATAATTCCATATCTATATTCATTTTTGCTCAATTCGTTTGTCCGTATTTTTGTTACGGCTCACTCCTGTTATCTCTTAAATTTCAGCGTAATGCACTTTATTCTTTTTCATGAAAAGGTAATAGAATAAAGAAAAAAGAACAATTCCAACGGCTAAAATAACCCATTCGGAAATTTTCAAGGCATCTGCAAAACTTTCGCTTTTGGTGTAAGTCACCAGCATTGAAGAACACAGGTTGTTAAATCCATGCAGCAACATCGGCAGCAACAAAGATTTTGTCTTATAATAAACTAATCCCAGAACACCTCCCAATAATACCGCACCTACAAACTGCCATGGATTTCCGTGGATCAGTCCGAAGATAACGGATGCATAAAAAATCGCTCTTTTAGGATCTACTCCTTTATTCATTAATCCTTTCTGGATAATTCCCCTGAAAATAATTTCCTCAAAAATCGGAGCCATAATCACGGTCATGATGATCATGATCACCGGTTCAAAGGTCAACTGCTCCATCAGCTGTGCGAAATATTCATAATACTTTCCCCAAAACGGTCCCGTGACAGGAATCAGTGAAGTGATAAATTCGGAGATAAACATCATCCCAAGCATCATAGGGAATATCAGGACATAGGTATAAAAATTTGTGGGAGAAAAGTTGAAATTCAGTTTTTTGCCTGTGCTTGGCCTTACAATGAAAAAATCAAAAAAAGCAATTGCCGTCAAAAAACCGACAGCATTCGTCAGCATTAAAAACCAGTCTTTCAGTTCAAGGTTTTCTCTGAAAGCAATTTTCCAGAAACTTCCAAAAAAAGTAACAGCCATTGTTCCTATGAATAATCCTGCCACCAGAACAAGACCACCGATCCATGTGAACGTAAACTTCGGATACCTGCTATTTTCCATGCTTTTCTCTGTAAAAAATTTATGAAAACAAAGATAATTTTTTTGAAAGCCCTAAGCAACTAAAAAAGGAAATACTTATTTTCGCCTATTCATCACAATCACAGCCAGAATGAACTCAGAAAAGTCTTTCCAAAGTTTAGAATCTAAAATCAACATATTTCCGACATTCATACTTCGGACACTTCTTTACGGCGTATTGCTTTTCGGTTGTGGTTTTCTCATCCTTCTTCCCGCTTACGGAATTTATAAAAGAGGTATTGAAGTGATGCTTATTCCCGCATTAATCTGTTTCCCTATAGGATTTGGCATTTTAATTCCTTCAGTAAAGCATTATATCATCAAAAGAAATCTTACAGCAAGTAAAATTATCATTAATGAAACCGGAATTCTTTATTGTAATTCAAAAAATGAAACTGTAAAAAAAATACGGTATGCCGATCTTGTTGCTTCCGGAAAAGAATTTGACATCTCATCACATAATACCAGAAATAGCGGAATCATACCGTTGCTCGAGGTTTTTACCCAATCTGAAAAAGATGCTTCAAATTCTTTATATGTTGAAATGACTCTTCCACTCCATGTCGTCAAAGACCGCTATACACTATACGCCCGTTTTCTTCAGGGAATCAGTATTTTCAGACCGGATCTGAAAATTGCTCCTCAGGTTTTTCATAGCTATTTCATTGATCCGGAAACATGGAAAATAGATCGGAAAAGTGAAGGTTTTATACTTCTGTTCGTTATATTAGCAGCTTTTTTAATCTGTGGACTTATACTTTGGCTGGTATTTTATTTTACTTAAAAAGAGAAGCCAGGCTTAGACAGAAGCTAAATATTTAAACCCTGAACCCCTCAAAATCTCCTCCTCTCAAACCCTGAAATCCCTTATTCCATCTTCTCAACTATTTATTCGCCTAAATTATTTGAAAACCTCGCAAAAAATCCCGATTTTTGCAACTTCAAAATACACTATGTCAGACTTAATCAAAGAAATACAAAAAAGAAAGACTTTCGGGATCATTTCCCACCCGGATGCCGGAAAAACAACCCTTACTGAAAAATTACTTCTTTTCGGAGGTGCTATTCAGGAAGCCGGTGCGGTAAAGTCCAACAAAATAAAAAAAGGAGCTACCTCCGACTTTATGGAAATCGAAAGACAGAGAGGGATCTCTGTAGCGACTTCCGTATTGGCATTTGAATATAAAGACCACAAAATAAACATCCTGGATACACCGGGTCACAAGGATTTTGCTGAAGATACCTACAGAACTTTAACTGCCGTAGATTCCGTAATCGTTGTTATTGACGTTGCGAAAGGGGTTGAGGAACAGACTGAAAAATTGGTGAAGGTCTGCAGAATGAGAAACATCCCGATGCTTGTTTTTATTAATAAGCTTGACCGTGAAGGTAAGGATGCCTTTGATCTTTTGGATGAAGTAGAGCAGAAATTGGGATTAAGAGTTGTTCCGTTATCCATTCCGATTGGGATGGGAAGTGACTTCCAGGGAATTTATAATATTTGGGAAAACAACATCCAGTTATTCCTTGAAGAAAAGAAACAGAAAGTAGGTGAAACCATTAAGTTTGATGACATCAATGACCCTTCCATAGACGAAGTGATCGGAGAAAAAGCAGCTCAAAACTTAAGAGATGAGTTGGAGCTTGTACAATCTGTGTATCCTGAATTCAGCCGTGATGATTATATGGCGGGTGATCTTCAGCCTGTATTCTTTGGTTCTGCTTTGAATAATTTCGGGGTACGTGAGTTATTGGATGCCTTTATTGAAATCGCACCGATGCCTCAGCCTAAAGAAAGTGACACCCGTCTTGTAAAGCCTGAAGAAAGTACTTTCACAGGATTCGTTTTCAAGATCCACGCGAATATGGATCCGAAGCACAGAGACCGTCTGGCCTTTGTAAAAATTGTTTCGGGAACATTTAAAAGAAATGAAAATTATTTATTGGTAAGAGAAGGCAAAAAAATGAAGTTCTCTTCTCCAAACGCATTCTTCGCTGACAAAAAAGAGGTTGTGGACGAAAGTTTCCCAGGAGATATTGTAGGTCTTCACGATACCGGAAGTTTCAGAATCGGTGATACGCTGACGGGAGGTGAGAAACTGAGCTTCAAAGGAGTTCCAAGCTTTTCTCCTGAGCATTTCCGCTATATCAACAACAATGATCCGCTTAAAGCTAAACAACTGGCAAAAGGTATTGATCAGCTGATGGATGAAGGGGTTGCGCAGTTATTTACCCTGGAAATGAACAACAGAAAGATTATCGGAACGGTAGGTGCCCTTCAGTATGAGGTCATCCAGTACCGTCTGGAGCATGAATATGGTGCAAAATGTACCTACGAACCTCTTTCCATGCACAAAGCCTGTTGGGTGGAAGCTGATGAGAAATCTGAGGAGTTTAAAGAGTTTGCAAGACTGAAACAGCGTTTCCTTGCAAGAGATAAATATGATCAGCTGGTATTCCTGGCAGATTCTTCATTTACGATTCATATGACACAGGAGAAATTCCCTAATGTTAAACTGCACTTTATCAGTGAATTTAATAATGAGTAATACTAGACATCATAAAAAAACAAAAAACCGTTCCTGTGAACGGTTTTTTTATTGAATCTGTTGGAATGATTTACTTAGGAACCATCATTAACTTCTTAACAATTTTTTCTCCATCTACCGTCACATGAATCATATAAGATTCGGTAGGTAAATGTTTTAAGTTGATCTGCTCCAGATCCTGGTCAAATATATATTTGGTCTTTTTAGGAACAACCAGTTTCCCATCCATTGAAAAAATTTCGTAAGAAATAACATAAGGACGTAATGGAGTCTGTCTTGGGAAATCTGCTTTGATATAAACATACCCATCGTTGGAAGGCACAGGATATATCATCAGCCCCTGATAAATTCTTGTAGGAATTATAGGATTCCCCGGATTTGGACCGGGATCTACTACTACTGCTGAATTAATTGTAAAATTTTGTGAATTTACATTTAAAAATACATTACCAACAGCTTTTACCATAATTCTGGCATTATTCGAAATTGTTCCCAGACCTGCCGGAACAGTATAATTATAAGTACCACTGTTAGGTGTACTTGCTACCAAAACCGTTGGGAAAGTAAGACCTCCGTCTTTTGACAACAGGATCGTTACATTAGGTGTGCTTACAGGCGCTGCTGTTGTATTGGCAACATCCCATGTAATGGCATAGGACTGACCTTGAGTCCAAACAACTCCTGCTGTGTTTTGTGAAGTAACCACGAAAGGACCTGCCGCATTGATAACGGTAAGTTTCACATCATCACGTCCTGTCTGTCCTCCGAGCGGATTATTATCTCTAACAAGAACTGAAAAATTAAGATCTCTTCCCGTGGAAGCAAGCTTCTCCCATGCTCTCACATCTGTAGGCGTTACAATGGCAGGGTTATAGCCGGAAACAATGGTTGACAGTCTAGGAAAGTATCTTGAAGGTGACGCTGTAGGCATTACAGACCTGAAAAGAGGCCCTACTGCATTGGTCGGTTGAGGCGGCTGAGTTGCAACCCCAAAATCCGTTTGTTCCCAGGTATAGGTAAGCGCATCATTATCTGCATCTGTAGCCGTTGCCGTTAACATAAACGGTGTACCCTTTGGTATGCTTCTGTCTAAGCCGGCATTGGCAATGGGCTCTGTATTGGCAATAGGCGTTTTAACACCGCAGTTAGAGGTTGTTCCTGAAGTTAAGCGGGTATACATTTCTGCAATACTTACTGCATGAAAATAAGCGTCACTGTGCGCCTGTACATTGGGAGCACAAATACCTGCATATCCCATAATAGAGCTGGCACTTCCCGGCTCTATGGATGTAGGCGTGTTTCTGTTACAACCATTGTTTTGCGTATGGTTGGCTCCAAACTGATGTCCCATTTCATGGGCTACATAATCTATTACAAAAGGATCTCCTACCGGAACTGCAGAACCAGTAACTCCACCCGCCTTACTATTTCCACAAATGGAAGGAGTAGCTGCCAAACCGTTATCATTTCCTGCGTTTGCCTGAAAGAACAGGTGCCCGATATCGTAGTTGGCAGCACCAATAACAGTATTGGTAACCGTGATGTTTTCATTTAACATCTGGCCGGCATCCAGAGCATTAAAAGTATCTGTACTGATAAAGAATAAAGAATCTGTATTCGGAATAAGCTGCAATCTTACGGAGATATCTTTTTCAAAAACTTCATTCAATCTTGTGACAGCCAGGTTAACAGCCGCAAGAACAGCCGCTTTTTTCTGAGCATCCGTTCCTGAACCTACACCGGCCTGTCCTGCAATATAACCTGTGTATTCTGTTGTGGTTGTAATAGCCAGTCTGTACTTTCTAAGTAATCCGTCTATAACTGTTTTCTGAACATTTAACGCTGATGCACTCAGTTTACTCTCTTCATTAAAAAGACATTCAAACTGATTGGGAGATGAAGCCTTTTTTCGGTCATAAAGTTTATAAACGCTATTATCCTTTGTATAGGAATCAATATAATAAATTCCCTCGTTATTTCTGATCATCCCGTTAAATCCAAAATAAGGATCTATCGTAAACTTTAAAACTCCTGACTGGTCACCTTTTTTGAAGCCAGTATAAGAACGGATCTCGGAATATCTGTTCTGAAGGTCGGGATGCATTGTTGATGATTCGAAAACCTCATAGGTATCGAAACCTCCTTCAAGGTTTGGAAAATTCAACAGCACTCCTTTTTTAGACAGATGCAGGTCACTGTCCGGCAAATTTTTAAGTTGATTTTGAATCTCACTGACATTAAGTTTAAAAAAAGTGAAATCAGTAATCTTTACATTACTTTCACGAATTTCACTGTTAATTTTCGAGTCAGATTTTTTCCAATAATTTTTTTGAGCAAACCCCACTGCTGAAAACATGAGTAAGGTTCCCAAAACCAGTAATTTTTTTCTCATCTATTTATTTTTTAAAATTTAAATTAAAAGGTAATTAGCTTAACACCTGAAGGAATTTTCCCTTCTATTTTAAGAATCAGTATGGGATTCTTTTCTTTGTTCAATAGATATTCTTCGTTATTGATTTCTTTGTAATAAACATTTAAAACAGATTTCACTTCTTCTATCTTCTCTATTTCAATATCTCCGTATGGCTGTGTTTTCAATTTGGGTTTCAACACAAGCAGAAACTCATTTTCCTCTAATGTAGGAATGGGTGCCGACCGTGAAAATCTTTTATCTTCCATTAAACGGTATAATTTCATGGTTTCCTCAAAAGACTGTAAAATGGTATACGTTTTCAATGGTATATTCTTGTTCAGTCTCCGTACTTCTGAAAATTTGAGTTCATTATTAGTGCTATTCATTGCTGATTCTGTTTTAACACTATTTTTTGTAGCAGAAACATTTGTACAGCCTAACCCGCCCCCAAATCCAAACAAAAGCATCAGAAAGATCAGCAAAAATACTCTTTTCATTATTAAAATATTAATACACAAATGTAAATATTCAGAATTAAAATTATAAATATTTTTAAAAAAATTATCAAATAACTGTTAAATTAACCAAAAAACACAATAATGAGTTAATAAAATTATGCAATTATTTAAAAATAGCTGATAAATTAAAAAGCAGTTGCCCAGCCGCGTGCTGTATAAAAATGCGCATATTGAATGGAGACCAATTAAAATTTTGAAAAGTTTAAAGAATTTGCAAGACCGAATCTGCATTTCCTTGCAAAAGATAAATCTTCTCAACAGTCAAAAAGCATCCCATCCATGGAAATTTTCCAGTGATTTCTTTATTTCTGCCTGAAAACAGACATGAGTTCACCAGCAAATCCTTTGTAAATCTTTTGTAAAATAAAAACAAAATATTGAAAACAAGTTAATTACAATTTTACCAGTACAATACTTTCCATTTACAAAAGTTTGGTTCTATTCACCGCTAATTTTACTTCATCAAAAAAAATAATGTTATGAAAAAGTTCATATTACTCGTGGCGATATCCAGCACTTTTATAATGTGTAAAAAGGCAGAAGGTACCCAATCCAAGATAGAAGATACATTACACGCAGCAGACAGTACAGCTGCGGCAGTGAGCGAAACCGTTAATTCTATGAGCAATGTTGCGGATAAAGCTCTCGATTCTGCGAACGTCAGAATAAAAGATTTTGAAGATGCGAAAGGTGAGATTCAGCAGAAAATAGAACATACTTCGAAAATAGTTGACTCTCTTTCCGATAAAATTACCTCCACCAAACTGGAATCGAAAATTGAGAAAAAAGATTCTGCGGAGAAAAAAACTGAAAAGATTGTTGTGAATGTTCCATCTCCGAAAGTGATCAAAGAAACCAAAATCATCTACAAAGACCAGCCGAAAAACGACAGCTATGAGCTCAATGCGAAAAACAGAATGGTAAAAACCGGAGTGCTGTCCGTAAAGGCTGACAATGCTGATACCGTAAAAGAGCTGGTAAGGGAAGAAACTTTGAGAAATAACGGGTATGTAAAAAGTGAAGAGCTTGCCTATGTTACCGCAGAGCCTGTCAGAAGGGAATCTTCTTACATGGAGAACACACAAAGAGTATATTATATGGACATTAAAGTTCCGATCCGCAATTTTGATACCTTAATGAATGACCTGAGCACTATCGGTGATATTGAAACCAAAAACATACAGGTTGCCGGAAATAACTATGCAGACAATACCCTATGCACGATAACAGTAACCCTGACAGATAAATCTGATATTGAAAAGGAACCTAAAACTTTCGGTGGGAAATCACTGGCCGCTATCTCATCCGGCTGGGGAGTGATCACATCTGCCTTTCTTTTCATTCTTCCCCTGTGGCCTTTATTCGTTATCGGCGGAATAGGATACTATTTTTATAAGAAGAAAAACAAAAAAACGACAGACGACCATCCTCAATAAAACAGAATCCATCGAAAGATGGATTTTTTTAATATTTTTTTAATGAATACAAAAATTTAAAACCATTACTTCTTCCTATATTTATATTTATTAAGACAAGCATAATAACCGATGGATAAGACGCTTCCCAATTTTAAATATGAACTGGAAAAAAAGGAGCCCAGATTAGGCCCCGGCGGGATTACGAGAGGTGTTTCCGTGAAGGAATTTGAAGCTTCACAAAATCTTGCAGGAGTGAGTATGCATCTTGATCCGGGAGCCATCCGCGAACTTCACTGGCATGCCAATGCTGCGGAATGGGGTTATGTGCTGGAAGGACAGATGAGGACAACGGTTATTGATCCGGAGGGCCATATTTCTGTTGATATTTTTAATCCGGGAGATGTTTGGTATTTCCCGAGAGGGTTTGGTCATGTTTTGCAGTGCATCAGCTGTACAAGCTGTCATTTCATTCTGATATTTGACAACGGCGATTTTTCCGAAGATCATACGTTCAGCATTACAGATTTTATTTCAAGTGTTCCTGTAGAAATTGCTGCTCAGAATCTTGGAATTACTGAAGAAGAGGTTAAAAAGCTATATCAAGGGGAAGCCTATTTTGCCCAATGTGAACTTCCTGATATCCGTTCGGGACTTTCAACGCCAAGAAGTGAAGTTTCATTGGTATCAACGCATCGCTACCCTCTTGTGGCACAACAGCCGATTACGGTTCCGGGCGGAGGTTTGCAAAGAGTGGTTACCCAGAAAGAGTTCCCTATTGCAAAGACAATTACAGGTAGTATTTTCGAGATAGAACCGGGCGGCCTGAGAGAAATGCATTGGCATCCGAATGCAGATGAATGGCAGTATTATATTCAGGGGCGTGCAGAAATGGGTGTCTTCCTTGCTGAAGGACAGTTTGTAAAGGATGAGTTTGAAAAAGGCGATGTAGGCTACGTTCCAATGGGAGCCGGACATTATATCAAAAACATCGGATCTGAAAAACTGATTGTTCTGTTAGGATTTAATAACGGCCTTTACGAAGCGATTGACCTGAGCAGCTGGATCAGTGGAAATCCGAAGGATATTTTAAAAGGTAATTTCGGTGTAGGTGATGATATTATTGATCAGTTTCCAAAATCAGGTCAGCTGATTATAAAATAAAAGATTAAAATGAATAATATCGCTTGAAAGAGCGCTTATATATTATTAAAGTAAGTGGTTTGTAAATGAAAGGCTCCCAAATGGGAGCCTTTCGCTATTTCATATTCACTACTTTGTCTACAACAAACTTTGTGTTTCCTCTCCAGGGAAGTGCTCCATTGTATTCTTTGTAATGAAGATCAAAAGTTTTACCGCTGTTGGTTTCCAACTGCTTAAAAATTTCAGGATCATCTACAGAAAATTCAAACTCGTAGCTTGTAATGGTTCCTGTTTTCCCTTTTCCAAAACCTTCCTGGATCAATTTTCCTTCATAGGTTTTGAAAACATAGCCTTTTTTCATGGCATAATTCAGGTAGCCGGATTTTACGCCCTCTCCAAAAACGAAAAAGTATTTATACCATACAAAAACGCTTACCAGGATAAGGACTACGCCCAGACTGATCCACAAAGTTTTTTTCATAATAAGTAGTGTGTTTTAAATATTTATTTTGCGATGCTTCTTGAAATCACAATTTTCTGGATTTCAGAAGTTCCTTCATAGATCTGCGTGATCTTGGCATCTCTCATCATTCTTTCTACGTGGTATTCTTTCACGTATCCGTATCCACCGTGGATCTGTACCGCTTCAATAGTAGTATCCATTGCCACCTGAGAAGCGTATAATTTTGCCATAGCTCCACTTTCAGAGATATCTTTACCGGAATCTTTTTCAAATGCAGCTTTGAAACACAGCATTCTTGCCGCCGTGATCTGAGTAGCCATATCTGCTAATTTGAACGCAATCGCCTGGTGATTGATGATCTCCGTTTTGAACGCTTTTCTTGTTTTAGCATATTTTAAAGCCAGTTCGTAAGCTCCTGAAGCAATTCCTAAAGCCTGAGAAGCAATACCGATTCTTCCTCCGTTCAATACTGCCATTGCAAAATTGAAGCCGAAACCGTCTTCCCCGATTCTGTTTTCTTTAGGTACCTTTACATTGTTGAAGATCAAAGAGTGTGTATCACTTCCTCTGATTCCCAATTTGTCTTCTTTTACTCCTACTTCAAAGCCTTCCCATCCTCTTTCTACGATGAAAGCGTTGATTCCTTTATGTTTTTTCTCAGGATCCGTTTGTGCAATTACGATATAGTAAGAAGCCGTTCCACCATTCGTGATCCAGTTTTTAATACCATTTAAAAGGTAGTAATCTCCTTTGTCTTCTGCTGTAGTTTTTTGAGAAGTAGCATCAGAACCTGCTTCAGGCTCAGATAATGCGAAAGCTCCAATTACCTTTCCGCTTGCAAGAGGTGTAAGGTATTTCACTTTCTGTTCTTCGGAAGCAAATTTTTCAAGACCTGCACATACCAATGAGTTGTTTACAGACATTACCACAGCTGCAGAAGCATCTATTTTCGCGATCTCCTCCATGGCCAGAACGTAAGAAACACTGTCCATACCAGCACCTCCGTATTTAGGATCTACCATCATTCCCAGAAGTCCCATCTCTCCCATTTTCTTTACTTGCTCTGTAGGGAATTTTTGCTCGCGGTCTCTTTCGATAACTTCGGGTAATAGTTCATTTTGTGCAAAATCTCTTGCAGCCTGCTGAATCATCAGCTGTTCTTCCGATAAATTAAAGTCCATAAAAAATAATAATTAGATAGCCGTAAATTTACACTTTTTAACGAAATCTGAAAATAGAATTATAAGTTAGAGATGAGAAGTTAGAAGTTAGCGGCAGGTAGTTTCAAATTTTAGCAGTACAATAACTGAAAAGCTCCGGATATTATGGCAGGCATTCAATTAATTTTCAATTGGTGATTTCTGATTACTACAATTAAAAAAAATGCTTATATTTAAAATTCTTTAAAAATTGCTTAAAAAATCATGACGATCAAACGATTATTCGATATTCCACACTACGCTTTAGAAAAATTTCCTAAAACGGATATGTTTGTAACCAAATATCAGGGCGAATGGAAAAAAACTTCAACGTTAGAGTTTATCAATCAGGGAAATAAAATATCCAGGGGACTTTTGAAACTGGGAATAAAACCCGGGGATAAGATTGCTCTTATTACTACCAATTCACGTACAGAATGGGCGGTAATGGATTTTGGACTATCTCAGATCGGTGTAGTTTCCGTTCCTGTATATCCGAGTATTTCTGCTGAAGATTATGAATTCATTTTTAATAATGCTGAAATACAATATTGCTTTGTGTCCGATAAAGAACTTCTGACGAAAGTGATGAAGGTAAAACATAATATCCCTTCTTTACAGGGTATTTTCACTTTTGATACCATAAGCGGAGCTGCCAACTGGAGAGAAATTCTGGATCTTGGTGAAGATGATTCCACCCAAATTGAAGTGGAGGATCTTTCCAATGCGATTAATTCTGAAGATCTTGCAACTATTATTTATACGTCAGGAACTACGGGAAGGCCCAAAGGAGTGATGCTTACCCATCATAATATCGTTTCGAATGTTCTGGGTTCAATTCCAAGAATTCCTAAGCGAAAAAGCCTTGATTACAAAGATTCCAGAGCTTTAAGTTTCCTTCCGATCTGTCATATTTTTGAAAGAATGCTTTTCTATCTGTATCAGTACAATGGATTTTCCATCTATTTCGCTGAAAGCATTGATAAAATGGGGGAAAACATCAAAGAAGTGAAGCCTCACTATATGACTGTGGTACCAAGACTGGTAGAAAAAGTATACGATAAGATCTACAATACAGGTTCTTCTGCGGGAGGCCTGAAATCTAAAATATTCTTCTGGGCTTTAAATCTGATCAGCAAAAAGAAAACCATCTCGAAACCATCCGGACTGCAGGAAATCATTGCCGACAAGTTGGTATTTTCCAAGTGGAGAGAAGGTATGGGTGGAGAAATCGTAACCCTGGTTTCCGGTTCTGCCGCCTTGTCTACCAGACTGAATATGATGTTCCAGAATGCCGGAATTCCTATTCTGGAAGGCTACGGACTGACAGAAACGTCTCCGGTAATTGCTGTTAACAGTTTTGAGAAAATGAAGGTAGGAACCGTTGGTGCACCATTGGATAACTTACAGGTGAAGATCCAGGAAGATGGTGAAATTACAGTAAAAGGACCTTCTATTTTCAAAGGCTATTTTAAAGCTGAAGATATGACTAAAGAAGCTTTTACAGAAGACGGATTCTTTAAAACAGGAGATATCGGACATATTGATGCGGAAGGATTCCTTCAGATCACTGACCGTAAAAAAGAAATGTTCAAAACATCGGGAGGAAAGTATATCGCCCCACAAACCATTGAAAACCAAGCAAAAGCTTCAAAATTTATAGAACAGATCATGGTGGTAGGTGACGGAGAAAAAATGCCGTGTGCCTTAGTACAGCCTGATTTTGAGTTTGCTAAAAACTGGGCGATGAGGAACAACCTGAATATCGGTTCTACTCCGGCAGAAATCGCCAAAAGCCCTGAATTAAAAGAAAGAATTGAAAAGGAAATAGAAGGTATTAACGAACACCTCGGCAACTGGGAAAAAATCAAAAGAATCGAGCTTACCCCTGAAGTTTGGGCCATCGAAACAGGACTTCTGACACCTACTTTAAAGCTGAAAAGAAAAGCGGTTAAAGAAAAATTCATGGATCTCTACAATAAAATGTATGAACATCACAATTAAAAATACAATGAGCTGTTTCAAATGAGGCAGCTTTTTTTATGTTTTATGTTTTGGCTAAAGCCTTTGATGTTTACCATTAAAAAACGGGCTAAAGCGCGTCCTTATTGAATATTATTATAAATTAAGTATTTCAGAGCAGACTATTAAACCATTAAACACAAAAAAAGTGCTTCATTGCTGAAGCACTTTTTATATGGTTTGAATTGTAATTAAAATTTAATTACAGATTTCATTCTGTCGTTTTCTTCCATTACCAATTCGTCATCAACCAGGATTTTTCCTGAATGCTCATCGATAATAATTTTCTTTCTCTGAGCGATTTCCATCTGCTTCTGAGGAGGAATTGTGAAGAATGAACCTTTCGGTGCTCCTCTTTCTAATCCTACTACAGCAAGTCCGTTGATAGAGCTCTTTCTGATTCTGTTATATGAAGCCAGTAATCTTTCGTCGATCTTACCTGCATACTCTTTAGACTGCTCTATTAAGTACTCTTCTTCTTTTTGAGTTTCAGATACAAGACCATCCAATTCTTCTTTTTTGAATTTTAAATGGTTCTTAAGATCTTCTATTTTACTGTTAAGTTCGCTTAAAGTTTCATTTTTGTGAGCAATTTTAGCTCCGAATTCTTTAATTCTTTTTTCAGCAAGCTGAATTTCAAGATCCTGGAATTCCATTTCTTTTCCTAATGCTTCAAACTCTTTATTGTTTCTTACGTTATCCTGCTGAGATTTGTATTTTTCAATTAAAGTTTTTGCATGGTTAATCACTTCATGCTTAGTTTTGATCTGATCGTCCTGATCTTTGATGTCTGCATGAAATTTTTCAGCTCTTTTTTCAAGTCCTTCAATCTCAATTTCAAGATCTTCAACTTCAATTGGCAATTCTCCTCTGGTATTTCGGATTTCATCCAATCTTGAATCAATGATCTGCAAATCGTATAAAGCTCTTAATTTTTCTTCAACTGAAATATCGTTGGTTTTTGCCATATTTAAATGAAATAATTTACTGGGTTTGTTTTTTCAATAGATTTTGAAATTGCAAATGTACTAAATTTTTGTGATAAAATTTCAAATAATTGTTGAGTTACAAATTGTTCTGATTCATAATGGCCTATGTCACAGATCATCATTTTGGATTCTGCCAGAAAATAGTCGTGGTATTTAATATCTCCGGTGACGTAAGCATCACATTTCTGGGACAAAGCAGCCTTGATTCCGCTTGCACCTGATCCGCCAAGAACCCCTACTCTTTTGATTTTTTTGCCCGTAAGATCAGAATGTTTAATCAATTCCAGCCCGAATTTTTCTTTTACAAACTTTAAAAAATCCTGTTCCTCCATTTCTTCTTCCAAATCCCCATACATCCCCAAACCTGTATGCTGGTTATTGTTCTCCAACTGATAAATCTGATGAGCGACTTCTTCGTAAGGATGCGCTGCCTTCATGGCTGAAATGATTCTCCCCTGTTTGTACCCTTCAAAAATCACAGAAATCATATCTTCATCAGCGTTTTCACGAACATCCTGCTGTCCCGAAAATGGATTTGAGCCTTCTGTTGGTCTGAATGTTCCTTTTCCGTTGAGGGTGAAGCTGCATTCATCATAAAAGCCTATGTTTCCGGCTCCTGCAGAAAAAAGCGCTTCTTTCACCTGCTCAGACTGGTCTTTCGGCACAAAAACCGCCAGTTGTTTTAAATTGTTTTTTTTAGGCTGAAGAATTTTCAGGTCTTTTAATCCCAACTGGCTGCAGATTCCATGATTGACTCCAAAGAAATCATTATCAAATGCCGTATGGATGGCGTAGATGGCAATTTTATTTTCAATAGCTTTTAATACAGCTCTTTCTACATAATTCTTTCCCGTAAGCGATTTTAATCCTGAAAAAATAATAGGATGAAAACATACGATCAGATTACAGTTTTTCTGAATAGCCTCATCCACAACATTCTCCAGAGCATCGTGGCAAACCAGTATCCCACTTACATTCCGGTCCGGCACTCCGCACAACAATCCTACATTGTCAAAATCTTCTGCCTGCTGCAGTGGAATGCGCTGTTCTATTTTTGAAATTACTTCGCTTATTGTCATTTTATTCTGTATGTTTGCTACGAAAATAACGATAATTTGTTAATTTTAAAAAACATTACAAATGGAAAGAGAACATAATCTTGTTCCTGAAGACAAGCTTTGGAAAAGGTTTCTTTACAGGGTCATCTACCGTGCCGACACCAGACTCGGGAAGTTATTTGACATTACATTATTATCTCTGATCCTGATAAGTACAGCCATTATTATGATGGAAAGCGTACCTCAACTCGACAAAAAATTTCACAGAACTTTTCTGATCCTTGAATGGATTATTTCCATTTTCTTCACGGTTGAATACTGGATGCGTATCAGTGTGGTAAAGAATAAGAAAAACTATATTTTTAGTTTTTTCGGAATCATCGATTTTTTGGCACTGGTTCCTTTCTTCCTCAGCTTTTTCTTTCCGGTGACTAAATACTTTCTGATTTTCAGAATGCTGAGAATGCTGAGGGTTTTCAGAATTTTCAATCTTCTGGATTTTATGAACGACGGTTACCTCATCGTAAGGGCCTTAAAACACAGTTCCAGAAAGATCTATATTTTCCTTTTATTCCTGATTATTTTTTCCGTGATCGTGGGTTCCCTGATGTTTATGGTGGAAGGCGGAAGACCTGGTTTTGAAACCATTCCGCAGTCTATTTACTGGGCCGTAGTTACCGTGACCACTGTAGGGTATGGAGACGTCTCTCCTATTACACCGATGGGTAAATTCTTTGCCGTTATTCTGATGCTGGCAGGTTATTCCATCATCGCCGTTCCTACGGGAATCGTTACTGCCGAAATGCGGAATAAAAGACAGAATCTGGAAAAGATCTGCGAGCAGTGCGGCAATGAAGATATTGATGATGACGCAAGATACTGCAAACAGTGTGGCAAGAAATTAGCTTAGTATTTGGTATTGATATTAATCTATTAACCAAATACCACAAAAATCATGGAACCACAAAAGAAAAATAAGCCCAATAGCTTGGTCATTATCCTTTTTTCATTAATTGTATTAATGATCATTATCTATTTTATCCTTGTTATGTTTTTCCCAACCCTCTTTGAACATATGACTACAGGTGATATACAGTCGGTACCTAATAAATGATGGATAATGAGTGATGGGTAATGAGTAATATAAAAAGACGGCATTAGCCGTCTTTTTTTTGTAGTGTTATGATTTTTTCTTTCTATTTTTTAATGGCTTTAATGCTTTGCTTAGAACCATCTTTCATATTCAGGGTTACAAAATATAATCCCTGTTTCAGATCTCCCAGATGAAGGGCTGAAGAAGGATTATCAATGGTTTTCACCAATCTTCCTGAAACATCGGATACGGAAACTGATTTCACAAGGTCTGCTTTTGAGATATTCAGTACCTCTGTGAAAGGATTCGGGTAGGCTTTAATAATATCTTTTGCTTTGAAAACTTCAGATGTTGACAATGACGCAGTTTCCACCTTAAAATTATCTACAAAGAATTCATAGTCTTCGGGATCATCTGCAGTTCCGTCAGATCCGTAAAATGCAAAGATGGTATTCGCTCCTGTGTAAGAAGTCAGATTATAAGAATAGGTAGTAGAAGTATTGGTTGGTCCATTTGCCGCATCCCAGGTCTGAAGAATCATCCAGGTGCTTCCTCCATCTCCTGATACCAGAAACTGAACAACATCATCAGATCCCATATTGGATGCTGAAGTATCTAAAAACGCAGTAACTCCATAGTCAAACTTAACTCTGTAGCCTCCTGCTGACAGATCGAAAGGTACTGTTTTCAGCCATCCTGCGTTACCTGTATAGTAAAGATTAATCTTAGCAGAATTGTTACCGTCATCAGCGTTCAGGAAGTCTCCATCATACCATAATTCATCGGTATCATCAGGGCCCGTAGCAGGATCTCCTCCTGAAGCCAGCTCCCAGCAGTTGCCCGGGAATGCTGCAAAATCATTGATATAAGCTACTGTGGGCGCTACAGTGGCACATGCGGTTGTAAATGATGTTCCTACAGACCATGCACTTTTATCGGAAGCACTGCATACGGATCTTACCCATACGTGGTAGGTAGTGGCAGGAGAAAGTGAGGATAATGATGCACTGAGAGCAGATGTTCCTACACTTCCTGTAGCTGTAGTCGTACCTGTAGGTCCTGTACTGGTGTCAGAATGATAATATTCATAACCTACACCCACGGTGCTCGTAGGAGCTGTCCAGGAAATAGATGCTGAGTTTGAAGTAATTGTGCTTGAAGATAAATTACCTGGTGAAAGACAGCTTGGAGCTGCACCGATGACCACTGTATAATCATGCGCTTCTCCATAACCGAAGGTATTGCAGGGCTCCGGCTGACTGGAATAGCGGTCTCCTACCCGCATTCTGTAAGTTCCCGGTGTAGCGGTCAAAGGAATACTGATTGTTCCATTGGTAACTGAATTGGTATCCGGGCCTGTACTGGCGGCTTCAGCAACCAATTCAGGAGCTGTATCATCAAAGGTTCCGTTGTTATCAAAATCAATCCAGACTCTGACATTCTGCTGAGAATAGCCGTGGGAGATAGAAAATGCATAATTAACACCTGCATTCATATTGATGGTCTGCGTGGTATAATCTCCGTACGCTCCCTGGGAGCAACCTGTATCCAAATGGCTAAATCCGGCTGCCGGAATCGTAAAGCTGTCAATCACGTCTCCTCCATCGCAACCGCTCGAAAACTCAGGGATACAATAGGTCTGCGCAAATACAGATGCGCTAATCATTAACAGATTCGCAAGTAAAATCTTTTTCATGTAATATTTTTTTATGGTATTCGCTAATTTAATAAAAAAAACACAACATAATCATTTTTTAAATTTAAAAAATAATACTTTTAACAAATATCATTCATTATTGAATTATTATTCTTTTTAACTGATCTTATTCAACAGTTATCATCAAAAAAGCAGCAGCCTTTCGGCTGCTGCTCTATAGAATATGGTCAATAAAATTTTATTTTTTAATGGCCTTGATGGTCTGCTTGGATCCGTCTTTCATATTCAGAGTTACAAGATACATTCCCTGTTTCAAGTCACCCAACTGAAGGGCTGAAGAAGGATTATCAATTGTTTTTACCACTCTTCCTGCCAGATCAACAATAGATACTGACTTCACTTTAGAAATGTCAGAAATATTCAGAACATCTGCGAAAGGATTCGGGTATGCTTTAAGCTCATTTTTAGCTGCTGAAACTTCTGAAGTTGCTAAAAGTGATGAGTCATAAGCAGAAATCTGGAATTCTCCGTCTACACCGGCACCTGAAGAATATCTCCAAACGCTGAAGTAAAGTGTAGAACCTGGTGTCTGTCCTGTTAATGCAATTTTTGAGAAGTTATTGGTTCCTGCAGAAACGTCATCGTTACAGGCAGCATTTACTAATGTTCCACAAACTCCTGTGTAAGCTGATAATACAGAATCTATAAATCCTGATCCGGTAACTGCCGCAGTTTCTACTGTTACAGATCCGGAAGCCGGAACGACTACTGAGTACCAAACATTATTGGCTCTGCTTGTCTGGCAAGTTGTAGTACCGTCTGTAGTAGCAGATACATTGGAACCAACAATAGCATGAGCATTGAAGTTACCTCCAACTGTTAAAGCTACAGCACCTGAACAGATATCATTAGCTGGCGGCGGCGGCGGAGTTGATACACAAATATTAAAGCTGTTATTAGCACCAGCTCCATTGCTGTTATATACTCTTACATAATAAGTTTGCCCAACTGTTAAGCCAGATACACTTGTAGAGTTTGTAGTTCCACACTGAACGCTTGCTAAAGATCCACAAGCACCACTAAACACCTGAGTATATAAGCTTGTAGATGATGTAGTTCCAGTAGAAACAACATTGGAAAGTGAAACTATATGCAGCGTAGATCCTGCTATAAAAGAATACCAAACATCATCGTCCGGTGTTCCGCTACAAGTACCAACTGGCACATTTGAGTTCGTAGCACCCAGTGTATTTCCTGCAGTTGTTGCAGTACATGTTAAACCTGTATTCAATGTTAAAGCAACAGCAGCTGCACAGTTATCATTTGCAGGCGCCAGAGCAAAGTTAATAAGTCCTACCCATGCACTTTGATCGTTGGCTGAACAACGGGATCTTACCCAAACATAATAGGTAGTAGCTGCAACAGCGTCATTAATTACATAGCTTGTTCCTGAAATAGCCGTCATATTAGGTGTAGATGCAGCTGTAGGAGCTGTACTTGAAGTACTGTAGTAGATATCATATCCATTGGCTGGTGCGGTAGCAGGTGCAGTCCAACCGATAGTTGCTGTTGTAGTGGTAGTCGCTGCAACAACAGGAGTGACAGGAGCTAAACATGAAGGAGCTTCTTTAATTTCTACATCGTCTAACAATAAATTATCATAGAAATATCCATTACCTGCAACATCTTTGTCCACCACAAATCTTACCTGTACAGTAGCACCGCTATAAGCAGCAGGTAAAACAATACCTTCTGTTCTCCACAAAGTACTGTTGGTAGCTGAAGTAAATATAGTCTCCCATGTAGAACCTGTTACATTTTTAACCTGTACAGTAAGTTGGTTATTATCGTATGCAGGTTGAGTTCCTCCTACAGCAGAAGCATGATTTTTAAACCATCTGAACTGAACGTAAGGCGTCGTAAGTCCTGCGAGGTTAATTTGAGGAGAAGTTAAAGTAACATCATGAATTCCAGTATATGGAGAAGATGCATCTATAAAAGCAACAGTTCCTGAGGCTCCGCTACCTGTAGTCCCGTAATCCTGAGTTCCTGTAAATTGCCATAATGCGTAACCTGCATTGTTCGTACTGGAATTAGACCAACAGCTTGGTAAAGTACCCGTATTGAATCCTTCCAGAAAGGGAGCAGATAAAGCACCACAAACAGTTGTGAAGTTTCTTTCAGAACAAGAAGTAGATGCTCCTGCATTGGCGTCATATGAGTTTACACTGTAATAATATTTTGTACTGTTCAGTAAAGCAGAACCGAATGTATAAGAAGTTACATTCCCAAGATCTGCATTATTTACAATATCGGTTCCACCGGCAGTGGTTCCTACTCTCAGTTTATATCCTGCTGCTCCTGTAATAGCAGCCCAGGTAATAGTAGGTGTAAGAGATACGCCTGTAGCAGCTGCAGTTGGTGCAGAAACTGAAGGACAAGGAATATTTAGAGTTGTGAAAGATCTTTCAGTACATCCTACAGATGGAATTGCTCCATTATAAGCACTTACTGTATAATAATACTGTTTATTATAATTCAGTGGGGTTACAGGAGTGTAGGTAAGGACATTTCCTAAGTCTACATTATTCATCACATCCGTTCCTCCCGCAGTAGTTCCGATAGACAGTCTGTATCCTGTAGCATTGCTGATGGCTCCCCATGTAATAGCAGGAGTAACAGAAACACCTGTTGCAGCTGCAGCCGGTGCAGATACAGTAGGACATGTTGGAACTGCATTAGGAGTAAGACCTAAAAGAGTAACATTCGAAAGTGTAGCAGCACGTCCTCCTGCGGAAACCGGAGCTGCCGGGTTGAAATCTACAGTATCATTTCTGTAATACATACTGCTGTTAGTCGTACCTGAAGCAGATGTATAGAAATAGTCTGAAGAAGTGTTAAAGTTCGGAGTATTCTCATGAACGGCTATAACAAGGTTATCCACATTATTATAGGCAAATGGCGCCGTGAAAGTAATTTCCACTACTCCTGCATTATTGGTAATAGTACCTGAGAATACCTGAGTCATGGCTGATGTAGCAACCCAATTGGTAGCTGCAGTACCTGCGAAAGCTGTAAGGGCCGTATGTCCTACAAACACTTCCCACTGGTTAGATTTGTCTAAAACAGCCGCAGCAGGCAGATAAAATTTCAGTCCTGTGATAGAACCGGCAGCATCTGCATTAATTTTTGCTTTGGATATAATTTGCTGAGTATAATTATACCCCCAGTTTGATGCTATGGGATAAGCTCCCGTAGTTGTTCCACTGCCCAAAGTAATTTGAGCATTCACAATTGTGGCTATCAGAAAAAATAGGCACGTGAGTAAAAGTTTTTTCATGTGTAGTAAAAATAAAAATTAGGGTTGTAAATGTACTTAAATATTTCACTACAAGTCAAAAATTAACATAAAATATTATATCAAAACAATCAAAAAAGCTAATTTTTTGAACAAAATTAAATATATGTTTAATTTTAACTTAAAATTCACAATTATAAGATAAATTAAACAATATTGAATATCAATAACTTATACTAAAAATTAAAATCACTTAAATAGGAAAAATATTAAGTTAACATAAAATAATTTCTAAAATCTATTCCCCTCATTTTCAATTTAAAAAACAAAAAAAGCGACAAAATGCCGCTTTTATATTTTTAATCATTCCCTATTATCAATTCAGATAGAACTCATATTTATTGAGAAGTTGAATTTCCTTGATCAGATCTCCGTTCAAATCTACCGAATGTTTCATAGACTGAACTTCTATCTGGGAATCATCTTCAATATTTTTGATATAGAATTTAAGCTTCTGATTTCCTTTATTCCTGTCAAGAACGGTTCTGAAAAAATCAAGATCTTCAGCACGTACATCCATGACATCCATCACCAGAGAAATGCTTTTTGCAAACCTTTCAAAAGCTTCCTGAAGCTCTATAACATCATTTACATTCACGAAAACCCTTCCGTCTTTTACCTGTGCAAATTTTATTTTAAAAATCACAAATCGCTGAACTTCCAGTTTTTCTTTCAAACGCATATAATCCCTGTCTCCAAGCCTGAAAGAATAGGATCCGGAATAATCTTCCAGCGTTACAAAAGCTACTTTCTCACCGCTTCTGAAACCATCCTGCACTCTATACTCAGTAATAAGTCCGGCTACGGTATATTCTTTTCCACCACCGCCGTTTTCTCTTTCTTTCTGAAGTGTTTTCCAGTCTTTCTTCTTCTCTTCGAACAATTCTTCCTGTTTATTGGCAAAAGCCTGCTCTTTATAAGCATCAACCTCATCGAGATTCAGGAACATGAAATTCCCCTTCGGTTCGGCTTTTTTCGTGACTTCTTCTATCACTTCCTCTTCTCCTATGGACAATTCATCAGAAACGACTTCAATAAGATCCACCGTTTCATCCAAAGAATCTTTTTCCAAAATAGGAACTTCATCTGTCACCAGCTTTTCCTCTTCATCTTTTTCCAGGACAGACTTTTTAGATAACTGCCCCTGCATAAACTGGAAGTGATACTTAAATTCATCCAGCGGATGCGCAGACAGATAGAAACCAATGATCTCTTTTTCTTTATTAAGCTTATGCATATTCGGCCATTCCGGGCAAGGCGGCAGTTTCGGCTGTTCGATCTGTACCTCATCGGCAAAGTCTGCGAAAAGGGAGTGTTCCATTTCATTTTTACTCTCCTGAAAACTCTGTCCGTATCTGATCAGCCTTTCCAGATTAGTTTTACCAGCCATATCAATATCAAAATACTGACCCCTGTGGTAAGAACCAAGTTCATCGAAAGCTCCTGCCAATACTAAACTTTCCGCCACTCTTTTATTCATTTGAGAAGGCTGGATTCTCTCGAAGAAATCATAAATATTTTTAAACCTTCCATTGGCTCTTTCTCTTGTAATCGCCTCACTCGGGCCTTCTCCAATCCCTTTAATTGCTCCCAAACCGAAACGGATCTGTCCTTTTTCGTTTACTGAGAATTTATACTGGGATTCGTTCACATCCGGCCCCAAAACATCTACGCCGATACTCTTGCAATCCTCCATAAACATGGTAATAGAGTCCGTATTGTTAATGTTGTTACTCATTACACTCGCCATATATTCAGCCGGATAATTGGCTTTAAGATAAGCAGTATGGTAAGCAATTAATGCATAGCATGTAGAGTGAGATTTGTTGAAGGCATATTCCGCAAAGGCTTTCCAGTCATTCCAGATTTTTTCTAACCGCTCTTCGTTAAGATTGTTTTTCCGTCCTCCTTCAATGAATTTCGGGTACATTTTATTCAGAACGTCGATCTGCTTTTTACCCATCGCTTTTCTCAGCGTATCAGCCTCACCTTTTGTAAAATTGGCCAGTTTCTGGGATAAAAGCATTACCTGCTCCTGATATACGGTAATTCCGTAGGTTTCTTTTAAATATTCTTCGGTCTCTGGTAAATCGTAAACAATTTCTTCGATCCCATGCTTCCTGTTGATAAAGTTCGGGATATATTTGATCGGTCCCGGACGGTATAAGGCGTTCATGGCAATAAGATCGGCAAAAACCGTAGGTTTAAGCTCTCTCATGTACTTCTGCATTCCGGGGCTTTCATACTGGAAAATCCCGACAGTTCTACCTTCTTTAAACAACTGGTATGTTTTTGTATCATCCAGCGGAATTTCATCCGGATCAAGGTCTATATTATGCCTTTGCTTTACCAGTTTCATGGCATCTTTAATGATCGTCAGCGTACGAAGTCCCAGGAAGTCCATTTTCAGAAGTCCGGCACTTTCCGCCACCGAGTTATCAAACTGGGAAACCAAAATATCTGCATCTTTCGCTGCAATGGTGATCGGAACCAAGTTACTTACATCTTCAGGTGTAATAATCACCCCACAGGCGTGGATTCCGGTATTCCTGATACAGCCTTCCATTTTCTTGGCACTCGCCAATACATCGAAACGCGGATCATCAGGATTATCGAGGACCATTCTCATTTCATCCACCAGCATCTGATCTTCAGGCTTCAGCTTATCATATTTGGCTAAAGCTTTTGCGATGTTCATTCCGGGACTTGGCGGAATCAGTTTTGCAATATTATTGGTATCAGGAATCGGAAGATCCAATACCCTTCCTGCATCTTTAATAGCCGATTTTCCTCCTAAAACTGAGTAAGTAATAATCTGTGCTACCTGACTCTGCCCATATTTCTCGATTACCCATTTGATCACCCTGTCCCGGCCTTCATCATCAAAGTCAATATCAATATCGGGCATGGAAACCCTTTCCGGGTTCAGGAATCTCTCAAAAAGGAGATCATACTTAATAGGGTCAACGTTGGTAATTCCAATACAGTAAGCTACCGCAGAACCTGCTGCAGAACCCCTTCCCGGCCCTACCCAAACCCCCATGTTTCGGGCTTCGTTACAGAAATCCTGTACAATAAGGAAATATCCTGGGTAACCGGTATTGGCAATTACGTCAAGTTCAAAGTCCAGACGTTCTTTGATTTCATCTGTAATTCCGGTATCAGCATATCTTTTTCTTGCTCCTTCATACGTCAAGTGTGTAAGATAAGCCATCTCCCCTCTTTTCCCGCCATCCACAGCATCTTCAGCATGGATAAACTCTTCCGGAATGTCAAATTTAGGAAGGAGAACATCTCTTTTTAAAGTATATGGACTGAATTTGGCAAGAAACTCTTCATACGCATCAAAAGCATCCGGATAAGCCAGAAATGCTTCCTTAATTTCATCACTGTTCTTGATATAATATTCTCCCGTGGTAAGCCCTCTTCGTTTTCCGAAGCCCTTTCCTACCGGAGTTGTCAGCTTTTCACCATCCTTAATGCAGCTTACGATATCCTGGATATTGGCATCATCTTTTTGACTGTAAAAAGTTTCGTTTTGGGCAAGAATTTTAGTACCGTATTTATCAGCCAGATAGAGTAAAACTTCATTTAAATGCTCTTCTTCAGGCAGTTTATGGTTCTGAAGCTGCACATAGAAATCATCACCGAAAGTTTCTTTCCACCATTTAAAAAGCTCTTCCCCTTTCTGCTCTCCTGTGTTAAGGATTGCATCGGGAATATCACCCAAAATTCCGGAAGTTACAGCGATCAGTCCCTCTTTATATTCAGCAATCAATTCTCTGCTGATCCTTGGTACTCCGAAATAGAACCCTTTTAAGAATCCTATACTCGACAGTTTCGCCAGGTTTTTATATCCGTTAAAATCCTTTGCCAAAAGAACCATCTGCGTTCTTCTGTCCGGATCATCTTTGGTAAACTGCTTCTGTTCGTAACGGTCTGAGATGTAAAACTCACAACCTACAATCGGAATAAGCGGCTCTGAAACCGGCTCTTCTTCTGTAAATTCTGTTCCATTTTCTTCAGCTTCCTGTTTTTTAGTCAGGAATTCTTTATGCTTTTTTGAACGGTCGGAGTTTGTAGATTCTACCGCTGATACAAATTTAAAAGCCCCCATCATGTTTCCAATGTCTACCATTCCTACAGCAGGAAAGTTTTCATCAGAAGCTTTTTTGATCAGGTCATTAATGCTGGAAGTCGCCATCAATGTTGAGAAAACACTGTGGCTGTTGAAATTGAAATATTTCCCGATATCAACTTCGTCAATATTTCGGGAGTCTGTATGTTTTTTCTTACTGTTAAAATCAGCAACCTGCCGCCTGATAACAATAGGAAACGGCTTTATCGGATCCGGATGAAGTCTTTTGAAATATTCAAGCTGATCTTCAGAGATCTTTAGTACTTCAGAAGGAATCACACCTATCCTCATCATTTCGAAGAATACTCTGGCTGTTGCATTTACGTCGGCTGCTGCGTTGTGTGCTTCGTCAAATTTATGACCGTAAAGTTTTTCGTACAACTCCTCCAGTTTAGGAGATTTATATCGTCCGCCTCTTCCGCCACCCAGCTTACAATAATCCGTTCCCAGAATCATGGTATCAGCTTTAGGTTTAGCCTGAAGGTTGTCTTTTATATCTTTTCTGTAGAATTCTGCTCCTACGATATTGTAATCGAACTCTACATTGTGCCCGGAAACAATTCTTACCCTGTCCAGCACTTTGGAAAATTCTTCCAAAATCTCCTTTAGGTCACGTCCTTCTTCATTCGCAATCTTGGTCGTAATCCCGTGAATCCTTGCGGCGTTGAAGGGAATATCATACCCTTCAGGTTTTATAATATAATCCTGATTTTCAATTAACTTACCTTCATCATCATGTATCTGCCACGCGATCTGAACCATTCTTGGCCAGTTATCAGAGTCTGAAAGCGGAGCATTGAAATTCTTAGGTAAACCGGTTGTTTCTGTGTCAAAAATTAAATACATATACGTTTCTAACTTTTCTAAAAAAAAGAGAATGTAAAGTTACTCCATTTTTTCAAAAATTCAGCAGTAAAATACAAAAGAAAGGCGAATAACTTTTCACAAATTTCACCTTATAAATGAAAAATGAATTTCACTTTAAAAACAGACTTAAATTACTAATAATTAAGATTAAAACATAATTAAAATAAATTAATATTAATAAAATATATTTTTATTTAAAATTTTAACAATATTTCATTGTGGTTTGAAATAACATCTTTTATATTTGGTTTGAAAATATAACCAAGTAACAAATCTTACGTCATAATAATACAAAAGCATATAAATATAACAAATCAACTTTTCATTAATTCCCCGGCCGTTTTCAATTTTTCTGGAAGCGGTTTTTTAGGGTTTAAACCGTTAAAAACAACACCGTTTTGAAGGTCTCTGATCAAAAAACTAATTAGAGGACAAGCCCTTACTCACGGCAATCTCAAGAAAACACTAACACTTGTTCGTATTTTGTTTTTTTGTGTATATTTGCTTCCTATGGAAAATACACTTCACGAAAAAGTTTCTCAGGATATTTTGCTAAAAGCGTACAATCACATGATGCTGGCTAAAGCAATGGCAGATATCTATGAAGAAAACAGAAATATCTGTAAATATGTTCATAGTACATCAAGAGGCCATGAAGCTATTCAGCTGGCAACCGCCTATCAGCTTAAAAAAGAAGACTGGATTTCTCCTTATTACAGAGACGAAAGTATTCTTTTGGGAATCGGTTTTGAGCCGTATGAACTGATGCTTCAATTGCTGGCAAAAGCTGAAGACCCTTTTTCAGGAGGAAGATCGTATTATTCTCACCCTTCAAGCAGAGACGAAAACAAACCGAAGATCATCCACCAGAGTTCTGCTACAGGAATGCAGACCATTCCTACTACAGGAGTTGCACAGGGAATCAAGTATATTCAGGATTTCAATTTACAGACTTTTGAAAACAATCCGGTTGTGGTTTGTAGTCTTGGAGACAATTCCGTAACGGAAGGTGAAGTAAGTGAAGCTTTACAGTTTGCTGCCCTTCACCAGCTTCCTATCATTTTCCTTGTACAGGATAACGAATGGGGAATTTCCGTAACCAAAGAAGAAGCAAGAACATGTGATGCTTACGACTTCGTGGCAGGATTTACAGGTCTTAGCAGAATGCGTGTAGACGGAACAGATTTCGTTGAAAGTTTTGAAGCGATGAAAAAGGCGGTAGATTTTGTAAGAAACGAAAGAAAACCTTTGGTAGTCTGTGCAAAAACCGTACTTATCGGTCACCATACATCAGGAGTAAGACGAGAATTCTATAGAGACGAGGAAGATTTAACAAAACATAGAGCTAAAGATCCGGGCGAAATCCTTAGAAAACAACTACTGGAATCAGGAACTGATGAAGATCTTTTAAAGCAGATCACTAAAAAAGCACGTTTGGAAGCTGAAGAAGCTTTTGAGAGAGCTAAAAATGCAGAAGATCCAAAGCCGGAAACGGTTATGCAACACGTTTTCGCTCCTACTCCGATTACGGAGGAAACGGGAACACGTGAGCCTGCAGGCGGTGAAAAAATCGTTATGGTAGATGCTGCCATTCATGCGGTTCAGGAGCTAATGTGGAAGCATCCTGAAGCCCTTCTTTACGGACAGGATGTAGGAGAAAGAATCGGAGGTGTTTTCAGAGAGACTGTGACTTTAGGGAAAAAATTCGGTAGCAAAAGAGTTTTCAATACGGCTATTCAGGAAGCTTATATTATCGGATCAACTGCCGGAATGAGTGCTGTAGGATTAAAGCCTATCGTAGAGGTTCAGTTTGCGGATTATATTTATCCGGGAATCAACCAGCTGATCACTGAAATTTCAAAATCAAGTTATTTAAGTCAGGGGAAATTCCCTGTAAGCAATATCATTCGTGTCCCAATCGGTGCATACGGCGGTGGCGGACCTTACCACAGTGGAAGCGTTGAAAGTATCTTAGCTAACATCAAAGGAATCAAGATCGCTTACCCGAGCAACGCGGCCGATTTCAAAGGTTTATTAAAAGCAGCTTATTATGATCCGAACCCAGTGATCATGTTAGAGCACAAAGGTTTATACTGGAGCAAAGTTCCGGGAACTGAAGATGCTAAAACGATTGAACCGGCAGAAGATTACATCCTTCCTTTTGGAAAAGGAAAAGTGATCATTGAAGCTGATCAGAATGAAACTGAAAAAGGCAGAACTTTATTGGTTGTCACTTACGGAATGGGTGTTTATTGGGCGAAGGAAGCTGTGAAGAATTTCAGTGGAAAAGTGGAAGTAATCGATCTGAGAACCATCATTCCACTCGATGAAGAACTTGTGTTCGAAAGAGTGAAAGCTCACGGAAAATGTATTGTTCTTACTGAAGAGCAGCTGAATAATTCATTCGCTGAAGCATTTGCCCACCGTATCTCGAAAAACTGTTTCAAATATCTGGACGCACCTGTAGAAACCATGGGCTCTCTGGATGTTCCGGCTGTTCCTATCAACTTAATACTGGAAAAAGAAATGCTTCCTAATGCTGAAAAACTCAGCAAAAAGATTGAAGAAATGCTGAAATATTAATCATCCCATATTAATTATACGAAACCTCTAATTTTTTTAGAGGTTTTTTTATTACATTTATTCAAGCAAAAGGCCACCCTGTTTTTGGTATTTCTTTTGCTTATGCACACCCAACTTGATGAAACAATATGATCACCACCAAATATTTTAATTACAAACAGGTTCTCAATCTCGCAGGCGGACATATCATCTGGCTTACGGCCTGGTGTACTTTAGTAGCCGCTCTTTTTTATTTTTTTAAATGGAAATGGATGATCATTCCATGGGTACCTGTAGCCCTGATTGGTACTGCAGAAGCTTTTTATGTAGGTTTCAAAAATAACCAGGCCTACGACAGATTGTGGGAAGCCCGGAAAATATGGGGTGGAATCGTGAATTCCAGCCGTTCTTTTGTTTCCATGCTGTATGCTTTTAATACCACAGGTGAAGGCAACAGCGAAACCGAAAGCATCAAAAAGAAAATTGCATACCGTCATATTGCATGGCTATATACTTTCCGTGAACAGTTATTGGTACCTACGGAATGGGAGCATATGTCTCAGAAAAGACATTTCGGGGATATTAATATCAGAAGACACCGACTGATTAAAGCCGGATTCCCTGATTATGGAAGAACACCTATTTTCCTTCATAAATACCTTTCGGAAAAGGAACTGGATCTTCAGCCGGAATATAAAAATTTCGCCACGTATCTGATTTCAAAACAGGCCAAGGATGTGAACGAATTGAAAAATTTAGGTGATATCACAGATTTCAATCAGATGCAGCTTCAGGAGGCTCTTAATTTGTTTTATGATTATCAGGGACAGGCGGAAAGAATTAAAAAATTCCCTTCACCCAGACAGTTTGCCAGTACAGCCTTTATTTTTAATGTCATCTTCATTATGCTTCTTCCTTTGGGATTGGTGAATGAATTCGCCAAATTAGGAAACTGGGGAATATTGATCAGCGTTCCTTTCTGTGTCATTATCGGATGGATCTATATCGTGATGGAACTCGTTGGTGACTACTCAGAAAACCCGTTTGAAGGGATGATGTTTGACATTCCGATGCTTTCTATATGCCGGACCATTGAAATCGATGTCCTTCAAATGATTGGAGAACATGACGATCTTCCGGAACCTATCGCTTCAAAGAACGGAGTCCTCGTATAAATTACGGTGAGTTTGGGATAAGATATTTTTTCAGATGTCAGACATCAGACAATCATTTAATAGCTTAATTACGTCCAACCAGCAACTCATAAACCAGCAACCAACAACCACAAAACTCAGGTTAAATTACAGAACAATAGCCGTAGTATTTTTCACTTCAGAGATCATAAAAGAGCTGTGAGTGCTGGCAATATGCTGAAGCGCCGTTAATTTGCTGAGCATAAAATTCCGGTAATCCTCCATATCTTTTACCCCTATTTTAAGGATATAATCATAATCACCACTTACATGGAAACATTCTGTCACTTCCTGCAGATTCATGACTTCCCTTTCAAACTGCAGCACAAATTCTTTTTTGTGCTGTGTCAATTTGATATGACATAGTACAATAAAATCACGGTCTATTTTATGCCTGTCCAATAATGCAACATACTTCGAGATTACGCCTAGATTTTCAAGCTTTTTTATCCGTTCATACACAGCCGTTACAGACAAACCAAGCTTGTAAGACAGTTCTTTGGTGGTCTGTTTGCAGTCTTCCTGAAGGTACAGGAGCAATTTTTTATCAGTTTCATCAAAGTTCATAGATAATTTTTTGGATAAAGTTTAACAAAATCAAATATAATAAACATATTTTCTAATAAAAGCAAAAATTTCAGATTTATATTCCACATATTTAAATATCTCTTGTAATAATTATGAAAACAGAGCATATTTAACCCGGACAAATAAAATCTAAAGCTTATGGAAAATTTTAATGCAGCCAATGAGATCCAGGATCTGCAATATTTTGGCGAATTCGGAGGCGTAAATCCATCGATTTCTGACAGCTCTACCTATACCTTCCTTTCTGCAAAAACTATGTTTGATACTTTTGAAGGCAATGCTGAAGGATGTTATTTATATTCCAGACATTCATCCCCGATGAATCTGTACCTTGCTCAGGCATTGGCTAAAATGGAAAACACAGAAGCAGCCAACGTTACGGCATCCGGAATGGGAGCGATTACTTCTGTTTTAATGCAGGTATGTAAAAGCGGTGACCATATTATTTCCAGCAGAACCATTTACGGTGGAACGTATGCCTTCCTTAAAAATTTCCTACCTCCATTCCATATCGATACCACTTTTGTAGACATCAGTAATTTTGAGTCTATAGAAAATGCTATAACTCCCAATACTAAAGTGATCTACTGCGAAAGTGTAAGCAACCCGCTTCTTGAAGTGGCAGATCTTAGAAAACTTTCAGAGATCTGTAAAAAACACAACCTTAAACTGATTGTAGATAATACCTTCTCCCCTCTTTCTGTTTCACCGACATTGTTAGGTGCTGATATCGTTATTCACAGTTTAACCAAATTTATCAACGGAAGCAGTGATACGGTAGGCGGTGTGTACTGCGGAACACAGGAATTCATTAATGATACCAAAAACGTTAATAACGGAGCCTGTATGCTGCTGGGACCTACCATGGACAGCTTCAGGTCTGCAAGCATCCTGAAAAACCTGAGAACGCTTCACATCAGAATGAAACAGCACAGTCACAACGCAATGTATCTTGCAGAAAGATTTGAAAAAGACGGACTGAAAGTATCTTATCCGGGACTGAAATCCCATAAGGATCATGAGCTGATGAAATCTATGATGTACGAAGAATATGGGTTCGGAGGACTTCTTACGCTAGATGCCGGAACTACTGACAAAGCGAATGAGCTGATGGAAATGATGCAGGCGGAAAACCTTGGTTATCTGGCGGTAAGCTTAGGATTCTATAAGACTTTATTTTCCTGTTCGGGAAGTTCAACTTCATCGGAGATTCCGGAAGAAGAACGTGAAGCAATGGGCATATCAGATGGACTGATCAGGTTCTCCATTGGACTGGATCATGATATCGCCAGAACTTATGAAAAAATGCGGGAATGCATGCTAAAAACAGGCGTTCTCAACCATGAAACTATATTTATATCCTAATTTATTGTTATAAAAGCTGTCGGAATTTCTGGCAGCTTTTATTTTTTTTAATTAAAACCTGTTTAAATTTATATTTTTTGGATATGATGCAAATCCAAGGATTCAGCAATTTTTTTTTATTTTTAATGTCCTTTTGTCTTGAAATCACAGATTCGACGTAGTCAAACAAAAGAACGAAAAATTGTCTCCATAAAGTCGACGAATGATATTTCAAGGCTGGAATCTTCCGCTAAAAATAAATTTTGTTCTCTAAAAATTCTAAACTTGCGCGAATTCCATATGGGTTATTCGATTCGAATTGGGTCTCGCGCTTCAAACAGAAGAATTTTTTAAACGTTCACAATATTTATTTTTTTAACGCTCCAAATTCCTAGGCCGATATGACAGTCTGAAATAGAGAAAATATTTTTTTATTTAATATAACCGGACGTGTATTTATCCAGCTGCTTAATCTAATAAATCTTTGTGTGAAAAAATATGATCTATTTGATATGGAAATGTTTCGGGAAAGCGTCTTCGGGTTTCATTCTGAAAATATTAAGAAGCACCCATGATTTCAGGAAACCGTAACCGTACGAAAACATCTGAATGTAGGTTGAAATCACGGCCATTCCAGCAATACTTATATTTTTTGTCACTATCATCGCATGGAATAACACCAGGAAAGTATACAATCCGTAAAACGCCAGAATAATCCCTCTGCCTAAAACAAAATATTCTATAAAACCGAAAATATACCCTAGCATAAACAGAGTGGGAAATGCAAAAGAGATTTTTACATAATTGGGATGTCTCTGATTAAGAATCGGTCTGGCACACCCAAACTGATATACCTGTTTTGAAAATTTACCCAGATCTACTCTTCTCTTATGAAATACGGCAATATCATCGAAAAATGCCGTCGTAAAACCTTTTTCCCAAAGGGTCATGGACAGATCCGGATCTTCCCCGATTCTCATCTCGGAGAAACCGCCTACTTTCTCAAAAACTGCTTTATTCACGCCCATATTAAAACTTCTGGGCTGAAATCTGGAAACTGCTTTTTTGCTACCCCTGATTCCTCCTGTTGTAAAAACTGAGGTCATTGAATAGGAAATGGCTTTCTGCATCAGATTAAAACCTTTGTGGGCTTTATCCGCTCCTCCGAACGCATCACATGGAATGGTTTCAATATTTTTTTTAATATTTTCGATATAATCTTTTTCTACGATCACATCGCTGTCTACAAAAAGCAGCCAGTCATTCTGAGCTCTCTTGGCACCGTAGTTTCTGCTAAGTCCGGGACCGGAATTATCTTTTCTGAAATATTTGATGTTCAGTATTTCATCAAAATTCTGAATGGTCGGCTTAAGGTCAATAAGAGAACCGTCGTCTACAATAATCACTTCAAACTCTTTATCTGTCTGAAATGTCAAAGAATTCAGCAGTTCAAAAAGTTCGTCTTTTCGGTTGAAAATAGCAACGACAATGGAAATAGTAGGTCTCAAATTGAAAATTTTTCAAAATTACTTATTCGCTGAGGAATCTACAAACAGTTTAACAGCTTATTCAAAGAAATTAACTTTTAACGTGTGAAAAATAGCTTTGAAATTCTCAACACAGTAATTTGACATTTTAAACAAAATGATCATCATGAATACCCAATACCTTTGCTGTAGAACTTTAAACAATAAAAAATGATACAGAATATCAATCCATTACAACAGCCTGTTCATTCAGGGTTTAATGCAGCATCAACAGCACAGGAAATTATCAATGGAATTGACCTTACCGGAAAAACAGTCATCATTACGGGAGGTTACGCAGGAATTGGTCTTGAAACGACGAAAGTGCTGGTTTCCGCCGGAGCAACCGTGATTATTCCGGCCAGAGATATTGAAAAAGCGGGTAAAAACCTTACCGGTATTGACCCTATAGAACTGGAAAAAATGGATCTGATGGATCCTGATTCTATCGATGCATTTAGTGAAAAATTCCTGGCCTCCGAGAGAAAGCTTGATCTTCTGATCAATAACGCAGGCATTATGTGGGTTCCGCTTCGAAGAGATGACAGAGGTATTGAATCTCAGCTGGCCACAAATTATCTTGGGCAGTTCCATTTGACCTCAAGACTTTGGCCGGCATTGAAAAAAGCTGGAAACGCCCGTGTTCTCATTGTTTCTTCTTACGGACATCAGATGGCCCCATTTGATTTTGAAGATCCGAATTTTGTAAACAGAGAATACCAGACTCTTGCAGGTTATGGCCAATCGAAAACGGCATGTAATTTATTTTCCGTCGCATTGGATGAAAAGGGAAAGAAATTTAATATCAGAGCGTATTCACTACATCCGGGTTCTGTGTATGGAACCGATTTGGGGAGAGAAGAACCTATTGATCTTTATATCCAGATGGGAACGCATGACAGGGATGGAAAAATAAAACCTGAAGTTGAAGCTAAATTAAAAACAATTCCGCAAGGTGCCGCTACAACCGTTTGGTGCGCAACAAGTCCTGATCTTCAGAATATCGGCGGAGTGTATTGTGAAAATTGTGATATCGCCGAAATCGATCTCGGGCAGATAGAACACCGGTATGATGAGCCGGCAACGATTCGTGGCGTGCAACCGTATTCCATTGACCGAGAAAATGCAGAGAGATTATGGAAATTGAGTGAAGAAGTGTTGGGCTTTACTTTCGATGCAGAATAATCACTTTTTAAATACATTTGTACTTATAAACTAAAACGATGGACTTCCAGATACAGTATATTACTCCGGACATCAAGCTTTCAACCTATGATGATAAGCTTTTCAAAACGGAAACGGTTTTTGAATACCATATGCTGGTCTGGTTTATTTCCGGCGAAACCAAAATCATTCAGGCTGACAAAACCTATCTGTTCAAAACGGGAGATATTTTTCTGATTCCCAGAAACCATCTCGCGACCATTATCAATTATCCTAAGGACAGGCTTCCTCATAAAGCCGTAGTCATGCATCTTACTACAGAAAAACTGAAACATTTTTATTCTTCTGTTGAATTAAAGCACAAAACGACAGGCCACGATGCTAAAATTTTCAGTTTTCAAAGTCACCCTTTGTTAAAAAGCTGTCTTGCTTCTCTCATCCCTTATTTTGAGGTGGAGGGAACTTTCCCGGAGCATATTGCATCACTTAAAATCACAGAAGCTATCAGCATTCTAAGAGAAATTGATCCCGATGCAGACCTTATTCTGGCCGATTTTGAAGAACCCGGAAAAGTAGATCTGATTGGTTTTATGGAAAAAAATTACATGTTCAATATGCCTTTGGAAAGGTTCGGGTATCTTACGGGAAGAAGTCTTTCTACTTTTAACAGGGATTTCAGAAAGGTTTTTCACACTACGCCTCAGCGATGGCTTACTCAAAAACGGCTGGAACTGGCCTATTATCATTTAAAGGAAAAGCATAAAAGACCTTCGGATGTATTCATGGAAGTCGGCTTTGAAGATTTTTCGCATTTCTCTTATGCCTTCAAAAAACAGTATGGACTGGCACCATCTGCTTTAAACTGATTCAATTAAAAATACACCTTATGTATGTAATTATTTCTCAAATAAAAGATTAATTATAAACAAAACACACAAGTAAAGACATATCATTAAATAGATTTCAGTATTTTTGATTAAAACCCAATCATCAAACATTCAATTTAAATATTATTTAATTCAAAAATCACAATCTATGAAAGCAAATTTAGCAGCCATTTCATTACTCTTTTGTATTTTTTCAAACGCACAGGTTGGAGTTGGAACAAATAATCCAAGCGGAGCTTTCCACGTGGATGGAAATAAAGATAATGCAGCCTCACCTACTGCTGCCCAGACTGACAACGACTTCATTGTCACTTCGGCAGGGTCGGCAGCGCTGGGAACCACAACAGTGGATGCTTCGGCCAAATTTCAAATCAATGCCACTAATAAAGGGATGCTTATTCCAAGGGTCACTTTGTCAGCTCCCAATGACGGAACCACTATTCCATCTCCTGCGAAGGGACTTATCGTTTACAACACGAACGTCACCACCAATATGGAAGAAGGTTTTTATACCAATTACGGAACTCCTGCGCTTCCGCAATGGATTACGTATCAACAGCGTGACAAAACAGCCTGGAAACTTGACAATGTCTTTGATGTGACAGCCACAGCACCCATAGATCAGCTTGTGACAGCCACTACTGCCGTGAACAATATCAATTTAGGTTTGAGTGTAACGATTACTATTCCGGCTTTTACCCAGGCAAAACTGGTGACGACTTATAGCGTTCCGATGGGTACAACGACGATAGCAACCAATTTCGGGGGGTATTACGGAGTCCGCTTTTTGAAGAATGGAGCTGAGCTTCCGGCAGGTTCCAGAAAATATACGGTTCCGGCAGTTTCTTCGGGTGCCAGCTCAAGAATGGCTTCAGTGAATGCTACAGTAGGAGATACAGTTGTCAACAATACCGCTTCACCCGTGAATGTCACTTATGCCTTGAATGGCTATGTGGAGCCAACTGCGGATACGGCAACGATCAGATTCAATATGTGGTCTACGGTAGATCCTAACTTCAACTGGGGACGTGGATATATGTCTATACAGATGTTTACGAAAACGACACTATAATTATTAGAATAACAGTACAGATTAAAATTAAGCTCCTTAACAGGGGCTTTTTTGTTTAATACAAATACAAATCTGAATGATCTGCAGAATCTGCGAGAAAATATTTAACGCAAAGAAATTATTATTGCTTCAGATTTGAGGAGGCAAAGAGGAAATCAACTTTGTTGATTTTGATGGAGCGATGTATGTAAGGGTAAACTCTATAAATTTTCACATAGAAAATCTGTGCAATCCGCGGAATCTGCGGGAAAATATTTCACGCAAAACGATCATTATTAATTCTGTCTTTAAATAAACACTCCCGATTTGAAATAAACGCAAAGCACAAGAGAAATAAAGAACAAAATGACTGAACCACTGAAAAATAATAATTTAAAAAAGCTTTTGAAATAATAAAATTCCATTAAATACAAAAGAAAAAACAGGATACCCGAAATGACAGTTCCTATAAGTGAAGCCACTATTAAAGTCTGAGTGTAATTTTCTGCAGGTAACGGATCCTTAAACACAAAAAAAAGTAAAACGCCAGCCACCGCTATTAAACCTGCACTTACTTTTTCGGTGAAATACTTTGATTTTTTCTTTTTTGAAGTCTTACTATTATAATTCAGTCTTGCTGAAGATGAAGAACTACTGGCAACATCCAGTACATTTCCTAAAGTTTCAAGAAGATCCCACGCCATATTTAAAATTTGAGTTAAAGCAAAAATAAAAAATCTTTTGGAAAAATACCTGATTATTTTGAGGAAGGAAGCTGGAAGAGGGAGGACGGAAGTTACTACTGGGTTTCAGTTTTTCTGTAAGTCCTTAAATAACTTCTACATTCTAATAGTGTTCAAATAAAAAAAACCTTCCGGCTACGGAAGGTTTCTATGTAAAATCTGATTATTCTTTTTCCAGTTTATGAAGTTTTTTCGTCCCTTCATACATTTCATACTGCAGGAATCTGGTTTCAAGCTTTCCGTTGAAAAGTTTGATTTTTCTTGAAGGACGAAGACCTATTTTCTTCACAGCCTCCAGATCAGAAGAGATTAGCCAGGCTAATGTGTTCGGATAACTTGTCTTGAAGGTATCTCCGATTTTTTTGTAGAAATCATCGTCATTAATAGAGATTCTCTCGTCATAAGGTGGGTTGAACACCATCAGTAACGGGAAAAGTTCTTTTTTGGATTCGAAGAAATCCTGTGTTTTCACCTGGATAACATCTTCCATCTCGGCTGCTTCAATATTGGTTCTGGCTGCATTCAGCATTCTTCCATCAATATCATATCCTACGATCTTCCCGGTAAATTCTCTTACTCTGTTTACTCTGACTTCTTTGATTTTTGCAAAAAGATCAGCATCATAGTTAGCCCAGTTCTGGAAAGCAAATCTTCTTCTAAAAATCTGTGCTGGAAGATCCATTGCAATCATTGCTGCTTCCACAAGAAGGGTTCCTGAACCGCACATTGGGTCTAAAAAGTTCCCTTTTCCGTCCCAACCTGCCAGCTGAAGCATTCCGCTTGCCAAAACTTCATTAATAGGCGCTTCACCCTGCTCTTTTCTGTACCCTCTTTTAAACAGAGGATCTCCTGAAGAGTCCAGAGAAATCGTTACCAGTTCTCTGTCAATATGCAGGTGGAACTTGATATCAGGACTTCTCGTCTCTACATCAGGGCGTCTGTTGAATTTTTCCTGGAAATAATCCACGATCGCATCCTTCATTTTCAACGTCACAAACTGTGAATGTTTGAAGGTTTCAGAGTTCACGGTAGAATCAATCGCGAAAGACTGGTCTATACGCATATAATCTTCCCATGCGATAGCAGAGAGTTTACTGTAAAACTGGTGTTGATTAAATGCTTTAAATTCAAAAACAGGAATTAATATTTTTAATGCTGTTCTTGCAGAGTAGTTAATTTTATAAAGAAAGCCGAGGTCACCTTCACAATTGACCGCAC
Organism: Chryseobacterium sp. JM1; assembly: GCF_000737715.1. Taxonomy (GTDB): domain Bacteria; phylum Bacteroidota; class Bacteroidia; order Flavobacteriales; family Weeksellaceae; genus Chryseobacterium. The sequence goes on from NZ_JPRN01000005.1 coordinate 319,754, forward strand.
GGTTTTTAATTTCAACGTTTTTCCCGCCTAATTTTTTGATCTCTTCAGCAAGGATCTGCTCCAGTCCGAAGAATGTCTTTATCTGAATCTTTAGATTTTCTGTGTCCATAAATTATAATTAAAAGATTTAATGATTTAATAATTAAAAGATTACAGGTTCAATTTTGCGCTTAATTGAATCTTTCGATCTTTCAATATTTAAATACTTTGCTTTTAACCGCACAAATTTAGTTATTTTTGCATTATGGAATGGTTTGAATCTTGGTTTGATACACCTTATTATCATCTTCTTTATAGTAACAGAGACTATACGGAAGCCGAAAATTTCATTACAAAACTCACTGAAGACCTTCAGTTACCGCCTTCATCCAAGATTATTGATCTGGCCTGCGGAAAAGGTAGACACTCTGTTTTTTTGAATAAATTAGGATATGACGTACTGGGATTGGATCTTTCCAGACAAAGTATCGAATTCGATAAACAGTTTGAAACCCAGACGCTTTTGTTCAATGTTCATGATATGCGAAACCCTATTGATGCGGATCCTATGGATGCGGTCTTCAATTTATTTACCAGTTTCGGGTACTTTGATAATGAAAGTGACGACAAAAAAGTGTTCCAGTCGGTTTATAATGTTTTAAAACCCGGAGGATATTTTGTCCTGGATTATCTGAACGAAGAGTACGTGCGAACAAAAATAGTTCCTGAGACTATAATAACGCGTGGTGATATTGATTTTAAGATCCTGAAAAAGATTGAGGGAAGACATATCATCAAGGACATCCGTTTTGAAGCGGATGGAAAACCTTTTCACTTCTTTGAAAAAGTAAAACTTCATACTTTGGAAGCCATTAATTCATATGCTACAGACTGCGGTTTTGAAAGAGTTAAGATCTGGGGCGATTATCAGCTGAATGAATTTGACCGTGAGGTTTCTACACGCTGTATCAATTTATTTAAGAAAAAAGCATGATAACCGTCGTTTTACTGATCTTAAGTGTCATTACGGGCGTTTTTCTCGGCAAGCATTTCGGAAAAAAAGAAAAGCTGGCCAAAAATCTGTTGGTCCTGAGTGCCGGATTTCTGATCACCATCTGTCTGAATGAAGTTTTTCCACAGGTCTATACTTCCAAAATCGGAAGCAGCCTGGGAATTTTCGTGATCGCCGGAGTTTTGCTTCAGATGATTCTTGAAGCCTTAACGAAAGGTTTCGAGCATGGCCATTTTCACCATCACAGTGAAAACAATATCCTTCCGATGGCGCTGATGGTTGGCCTGTTTATTCATGCTTTTATTGAGGGAATTCCTTTGGCCAATGAAAAACAACAGCTGTCACCTTATCTTCTGGGAATTGTATTTCACAATCTTCCGATCTCATTTATTCTTGGAGCCTTTCTGTTTAACCGAAAAAATGAGTCCAAAAGCTCACCGTATCCTTCTATTCTGATCGTTGCTTTGTTTGCTCTTGCTTCTCCGATGGGAATGCTGCTTGGAAATTATTTCAACCCTGATCTTCAGCCTTATTTTCTGGCTATCGTAGGTGGAATCTTCCTGCATATCTCTTCTGTGATTATTTTTGAGAGCAATAAGAATCATAATATCGACTGGATAAAGATTGGACTTGTGATTCTGGGTGTTTCTTTAGCCCTGATTATGCATCTTTTCCATTCTCATCCTGTTGCACATTAATGTTTATTTAAATTTAAACGAAATAAAAAACTCCGGATCTTACGATCCGGAGCCTTCAATTTAATCACTCACTACACGATCTGGAATTAGAATTTCCAGCCTAATGTAATAAAGAAGTTGTTTCTGTTATTTTTCACATCTGAAACGGCAAAGTAATCAGATGACATGATTCTGGTAGGAGAATAATAAGCGGTATCTGTATCAGGATTTCCTGTTTCAATACCTCTTAAATAAGGATTGCTGTATTTAGACGTTATGTACTGATAAGATGCGTCTATATAAAATGCTTTGAAATCATATCCAATACCGAACGAAGCAAGATTTCTGCTGTTAAGCATCATATTGCTGTACGAGTTATTAGAGGTAGAAGCGTCAGGATTTACCTGGCTTACTGTTAAAGCATCAAAAGGATTGGATACGTAAGAGTAACCTCCTCTCAGTCTGAACTGCTTCACTCTGTATTCTGCACCGATTCTTACTTCTGAAACATTCTTATAATTATCTTTAAAGAAACTGTTCAGTTCGGATTCAATACCTGTAACTACTGTGTATTTAGGTCTTGTCAATCCTAATGTATAATCTACATTTAGTGAGAAGTTTTTGCTGGCAACGAATGCAGCACTTACGGTCGCTTTAAGCGGTGTGGTAAGATCTCGGGATTCACTTCCTGTCGCATCTCCATAGTTGGGATCGTTATAAAAATTATAATCTCTGTCTATTCGCCAGAAAGTAGGTGTTTCTATAGCACCCCCGATTCTGAAATTAGGACTCAGCTTTCCAATTACCCCAACAGTGGCAGAAAAACCGGAAGATCTTTCAAACATAGGTGTATTTTGTCTGTCGAAATATTCCATAGATCCGTCAGCCAGCGATTTAAAGGCTGCCGTATCATATTGGTCAATAGAGGCATTGAAAAAGTTCAATGAAGCTCCTAAATAGACATTATGATTATAGTTCGCCCCAACCCCAAAACTGGTCTTGGAAAGGTTTCCATATCTGTTGTAAGCATGACCTGCTAAAGATGAACTTTTATCAGTAAAATCTTTTATGACATTATCACTTCCAGGAGATTCTACATAGTTATCCAATGACTGATTGGAATAATTGATCCCGATGTTGATAAACTTCCATCCTGTTTCACTCATCAGCGGAAAAGTAATCACAGCACCTACGTTTCCAAGATCTGTATTCGTTTTGCTATAGTCAATCGTAGATCCGGCCCATGTACTTTTATTTTTATTTCCCGCGATGGCCAATGTTCCGGAAACTTCTCCTGAAATGGCAACTCCCAAACCAGCAGGGTTCGTAAGCATGGAATTGGCATCACCTCCTAATGCTCCGTTAGCTCCAGCCATTGCATTGAATTTTGACGAACCCACCATCGGAGTACTGGAATAAACATCTACAGTATTTCTCAATATAGAAACATCCTGAGCCTGCGCATAAAATGCAGCAGCAACACTCATTAATACTAAAGATTTTTTTAACATTATTTATTTAATAGTTATTAAGTTTGAAATTATCTTCCACCTCTGAAGCCGCCGCCTCCGCCGCCGCCAGATGATCTGAAGCCACCGCCTCCACCACCTGAAGAACCGCCGCCTCTAAAACCTCCACCGGATGAACCACCGCTTGATCTAAAACCACCACCATCATTGGATCTGAATCCTCCGTTGTTGTTATTGTTATAGCTTGGCTGTGTATTATAATTAGGTCTTGGCTGAGAATTTGAATTACGGAATCCTCCGGACTGCTGTTGGTTTCTATAACCACCATTTACATTTCCTTGTCTGAATCCTCCGTTATTAGTAGAGTTGCTGTTTCTAAAGCCTCCGTTTGAACTGTTTCTGAAACCTCCGTTTGTACTTCCGTTTCTGAAGCCGCCATTGGATGAATTATTCATTCCATTGCTGTTGCTGTTTCTGAAACCTCCGTTATAACTATTGTTTCTGTAAATATTATTGGTCAAACCAGGGTTACTGAATCCGCCACCGCCACTTCTTCTGTAGATGGGTCTGTAGCCATTCCCCCAGTAGCCACCGTTCCAGCCCCAATATGGGTTACCGTAACCGCCACCCCAGAACGGGTCATAATATCCACCCCAATAAGGAGAATATCCGTATCCCCAGTAAGGACTGCCCCAGCCCATAGAGCCTCCCCAGCCCCAGCCGAAGGATCCGCCCCATCCAAATGAGCTACCCCATCCGAACGAGCCTCCCCAGCCCCAGCCACGGTTCATACCCCAATAAGGGCTATAACCACCATACCATCCCCAAGGTGAACCCCAGGAATTGTCATAATAGTTGGTCTGAGATCCTGCAAAAGCACCCCAGTCTGAGTCTGTAGCATTGGCATTCCAGTTGTTATCACTCCATGTATCATATCTGTTGTCCTGTTCTCTGGAATTGGTCTGTGCATTCTGGATCACATTAGAGTCCTGGTAATAATCATAGTTTTCCCCCACTCTGTTTCCGCCGTTATTGATGATCACCCCTTCAGGCAGCGTATCTTTATTGGGGTCGTAGTATACCCCATCGGTCTCTGTATATCCGCCCATCTGAGCGCCACAGGACACAAGCAGCAATCCACCCGATATCGCTAAAATCCCTTTGGACTTTAACAGACCGAGCAAATTTTTATGTATATTTCTTTTCATGATAACGTAAAGATTTTTAATTTAAATTATATTTGCAATCTGTACCAAAAATGTACCAAAACACTGGTAAATAAATCTATCAAAAATAGATTTTTATTTTTAGATAACAATAATGTACAAAAGTTAAAAAAATTTTAAAAAATAATGGCAAAATTAACCTCAAGAAGCGAAGATTACAGCAAATGGTATAATGAGTTGGTGGTAAAAGCTGACTTAGCTGAAAACTCTGGAGTGCGAGGATGCATGGTGATCAAACCATACGGCTATGCAATCTGGGAAAAAATGCGTGATGAAATGGACAAAAGATTCAAAGAAACAGGTCACGTTAATGCTTATTTCCCGCTTTTTGTGCCCAAGAGCCTGTTTGAGGCAGAAGAAAAAAATGCAGAAGGTTTTGCTAAAGAATGTGCAGTAGTTACCCATTATAGATTAAAAACAGATCCGGACAATCCACACAAACTGATTGTAGATCCGGATGCTAAACTGGAAGAAGAGCTTATCGTACGTCCTACTTCTGAAGCGATTATCTGGAATACATACAAAAACTGGATTCAGTCTTACAGAGACCTTCCAATATTAATCAACCAGTGGGCAAACGTTGTCCGTTGGGAAATGAGAACCCGTCTGTTTTTAAGAACAGCAGAATTCTTATGGCAGGAAGGCCACACGGCACACGCTACCAAAGATGAAGCAGTGGAAGAAGCCGAAAAAATGAATGATGTATATGCAGATTTTGCAGAGAAATTCATGGCGATGCCGGTTGTTAAAGGATTAAAGACACCTTCTGAAAGATTTGCAGGAGCTGACGAAACCTACTGTATCGAAGCATTGATGCAGGATGGAAAAGCACTTCAGGCAGGAACTTCTCACTTCTTAGGTCAGAATTTCGCAAAAGCATTCGACGTAAAATTCACCAACAAAGAAGGTAAGATTGAACATGCATGGGCAACATCTTGGGGAACTTCCACACGTTTGATGGGAGCATTAATTATGACACATTCCGACGATTTCGGACTGGTACTTCCTCCTACCCTGGCTCCAATTCAGGTAGTGATTGTTCCTATCTTTAAAGGAGACGAGCAATTGGCTCAGATCAGCGAAGTGGCACTGGATATCGTGGCTAAATTAAAAGCAAAAGGCATCTCTGTAAAATTTGATGACGATACGCATAACAAACCGGGATGGAAATTTGCAGAATATGAACTGAAAGGAGTTCCTGTAAGAATCGCAATGGGACCAAGAGATCTTGAAAATAAATCTGTTGAAATCGCAAGAAGAGATAATTTAACAAAAGAAGTTCGCTCTATTGGGGGAGTGGATGTATATATTGAAGAATTATTGCAGACTATTCAGAAAGACCTTTACGAAAAAGCGTTCAACTTCAGAAAAGATAACATCACAAGAGTGGATACTTACGAAGAATTCAAGAAGGTTCTTGAAGAAAAAGGTGGGTTCATCTACGCACATTGGGATGGAACTGCTGAAGAAGAAGAGCAGATCAAGGATGAAACGAAGGCTACCATCAGATGTATTCCTATGGATGATGATGTAGAAGAAGGTATTTCTATGGTGAGCGGAAAGCCGTCTAATAGACGTGTATTATTCGCAAAAGCTTATTAAAAACCCTTGCTGATTTTCAAAAACCTGGCGGGAAATTAAATAAATATTCAAAAAAAAGTGACTTTTGGACAGATTTTTGTTTAAATTTATTCAACATTAATCTAAAAAATAATTTATTATGTCTTTAAATGTCATTGATTTAATTAAAGGACAATTAGGTCCCGCTTTGGTTTCACAAGCAGCTTCACAGTTTGGAGAAAGTGAATCCGGTATTTCAAAAGCAATTGGAGGTATACTTCCTGCCGTTGTAGGAGGACTGGCAAATAATTCTGATAACCCGGGAGTTTTGGATGCAATTACCAATGCCTCGTCAAGCGGAATTTTAGGAAATTTAATAGGTGGTTCATCCAGCAGCCCTGTTATCTCTACATTGCTGACCTCTATTTTTGGAGACAAAATCAGTGGAATAGTGAATGCTATTGCTACCTATGCAGGAATCAGCAATAACTCTTCCAGTTCACTGCTTAATTTGGTAACAGGAGCTACGGTAGGATCTATCGGAAAATATGCTGCTGATAATAATTTAGACAAATCAGGTATTTCAAACCTGTTGGGTGAGCAGAAAGGAATTGTTTCTTCACTTCTTCCCGCAGGACTTTCTCTGGCATCTCTGAATTTAGGAAGCTGGTTTGGCGGAGGTTCTTCAACTTCTCATGCAGAAGCAGCTCCAAAACCGGAAGAGCCTAAAATAGAAGTTACAAGAAGTACTACAGCTGCAGGAACTAATCCTGACAGAAATAATAATGAAGGCGGAGGTTCAATCTGGAAATGGTTGCTTCCGCTTTTACTTTTAATTGCCGCGGGTTATTTCCTTTGGAAACAATGTGAAAAGAAACAGACGACAACAACCACTACAACCACTGATTCTACAGCTGCCAAAACAGATACAGCAGCTACCACCACTCCGGCAGATACTTCTGCTACGACTACACCAGCAGCTAAGACAGATGAAAATATCGATCTTAACGGAGTTATGCTGAAAGGTTACAAAGGAGGTATGGAAGATCAGATGATTACTTTCCTGAAATCCGGTAACTATAAAAATGCAGCTGATGATGCCGCATTAAAAGATAAGTGGTACGATTTTGACCATGTAAACTTCAAAATGGGAAGCTCTACAGATCTTGAAGCTGGTTCTCAGGGACAGCTTGACAACCTGGTTGCTATTTTAAAAGCGTTCCCGGATGCAAAAATCAAAATCGGAGGCTATACTGATAAAACAGGAAATGAAGCAAGCAATGTAAAATTATCTAAAGCAAGAGCTGAATTTATCAAAGGTGCTTTAGCTAAAGCTGGCGTTGGAGCTCAGGTTTTAGAAGCAGAAGGTTACGGAAGCAAATTTGCTAAAGTAGACGCTAAAGCTTCTGATGCAGAAAGAGCTGCAGACAGAAAAATGGCTGTAAGATTTGCAAAATAGATCTTTAGAATCTTTAAAAATAGGATCCCGAAAATTAGTTTTCGGGATTTTTTTTGTCACCGACTTTCGTATTTACATTTATTTAAGTAAATTTGTTAGTCATTTCTAACATTTATGAATTTCAATTTAAATAACGCCTGGCGTAAAGATAAAACTTCCCACTCATTACCAGAGGTATACTCCTCCATAAAAGTTCCCAGAAAAGGTTCTTTCTGGAGAAAATACCTTGCATTTGCAGGTCCTGGACTAATGATTGCCGTAGGATATATGGACCCGGGAAACTGGGCTACCGACATTGCGGGAGGAGCTCAATTCGGGTACACCCTGCTTTCGGTGATTCTTATCTCGAATATTTTTGCAATGGTTTTGCAGCACCTGTCTGTAAAATTGGGTGTTGTTGCTGAAAGGGATCTGGCGCAGGCCTGTCGTGACCACTTCAGTCCTACTACCAATTTTATTCTGTGGGTATTTTGTGAAATTGCCATCGCTGCCTGTGATCTCGCGGAGGTGATTGGTTCTGCCATTGCCTTAAATCTCTTATTCCACATTCCGCTGACCTGGGGAATTGTCATCACAACGGTAGACGTTCTGATTATTCTTTTGCTTCAGGCTAAAGGTTTCCGATGGATAGAAAGCATTGTAGGCGGGCTTATCTTTATTATTCTGGCCTGTTTTATCTATGAAATTGTGATTTCGCAGCCTGCTTTTAATGAAATCCTTGGAGGGCTGGTTCCTCAGAAGGAGATTATCCAAAACCCGGCAATGTTATATATCGCCATCGGAATTTTGGGAGCTACCGTTATGCCCCATAACTTGTATCTGCACAGCAGTATTGTTCAGACGAGAGATTATGAGCGTAACAAAGAAGGGAAAAAAGAAGCAATCAAGTTCGCCACTTTAGACAGTACCGTTTCTCTGATGCTGGCTTTCTTTATCAACGCTGCGATTCTTATCCTGGCTGCTGCCACTTTTCATACTACAGGAAATAAACATGTTGCGGATATTCATGATGCCTACAAAATGTTAACTCCAATTTTAGGGGCTTCCATGGCAAGTATTGCTTTTGCGATCGCTTTGCTGGCATCGGGACAAAACTCAACGCTTACGGGAACGCTTGCTGGACAAATCGTCATGGAAGGATTTTTAAACATCCGTTTAAAACCATGGCTAAGAAGACTAATCACCAGACTTATCGCTGTCATTCCGGCTTTAATAGTCGCTATCATTTACGGAGAACAGGGCACCACAGATTTATTGGTTTTAAGCCAGGTGATTTTATCTATGCAGCTTAGTTTTGCAGTAGTTCCTCTGGTCATGTTCACCAATGACAAAGCCAAAATGGGAGAATTTGTCAATAAGCCTGTTTTAAAAGTCTGTGTCTGGATTATTTCTGTAGTGATCATTGTATTGAACCTGTATCTGCTGTATCAGACATTCGCCGGATAAAAAAGTGAATGGTCAATTGTCAATTGTGAATTTTTCAGTACCAACAATTCACGATTCAATTGCGCAGCAAAATTGACTTTTTACAACGGTAAAGTGAATGGTCAATTGTCAATCGTGAATTTTTTAAACGCAACAAATTCACCACTGACTTGCGAAGCAAAATTGACCTTTCACAACGGTAAAGTGAATTCTAAATTGTAAATCGTGAATTTTCTAAACGCAACAAATTCACCATTGACCTGCGCAGCAAAATTGACCTTTCACAACAGTAAAGTGAATTCTTAATTGTCAATCGTGAATTTTCCAAACGCAACAAATTCACCATTCACTTGCGAAGCAAAATTGACTTTTCACAATCACCTCCTTCTTTCCCAGCAAAATTGACCATTCACAACCAATTTCTGTTTCCTTTTTCTGCCTTAATGTCCATATTTTCTATTTGGCAGGTTCTTTGTCAAACAATTATTTAAATAAATATTGAATTATGGAAAATCAGGATATTAACGAAGAAAGCATCAATAATCAGGAAGAAAACAATGTTCAGAACGAAGTGGCAGCTGAGGAAAATGTGACAGCGACACCTTCTGCAGAGGAACTTTTGGCAGGAGAAAAAGACCGTTACATCAGATTGTACGCTGAATTCGAAAATTATAAAAAAAGAACGGCAAAAGAGAAGATGGAATTCTTCCAATATGCCAATCAGGATATGATGATTTCTATGCTGGGTATTCTGGATGATTTCGAAAGAGCTTTAAAGGAAATTGCTAAAAATGGAAATTCATCTGACCTTCAGGGTGTAGAACTGATCTATCAGAAATTTAAGAACAGACTTACTGAAAAAGGCTTAAAAGCTATGGAAGTAAGAGCAGGTGATACATTCAATGTAGACTTCCACGAGGCGATTACTCAGATTCCTGCACCATCGGAAGATCTAAAAGGCAAAATCGTAGACGTTATTGAAACAGGATATACTTTAAGTGATAAAGTGATCCGTTTTGCAAAAGTAGTAACAGGAAACTAAAAATATCAATGATAAATGATGACTGATTAATGATGTATTATTGCAGCACTAATCAGTCATCAATAATCAATTATAAGCATTATGTCAAAAAGAGATTATTACGAAGTTCTTGAGATCAGTAAATCTGCATCGGCCGAAGAGATAAAGAAATCATACCGAAAAATGGCCATCAAATTTCACCCGGACAAAAATCCAGGTGACAAAGAGGCTGAGGAAAAATTTAAGGAAGCTGCAGAGGCCTATGAAGTACTGAGCGACGACCAGAAACGGGCAAGATACGACCAGTTCGGTCATGCCGGAATGGGCGGAAACGGTGGCTTCGGAGGCGGAGGCTTCGGCGGCGGAATGAACATGGAAGATATTTTCAGCCAGTTTGGAGATATTTTCGGAGGCGGAGGCTTCGGTGGTTTTGGCGGCGGTGGCGGAGGACGTCAGCAGGTGAAAGGTTCTAATTTAAGAATCAGAATCAAGCTGAACCTTGAAGAAATGGTGAACGGAACGCAGAAAACCATCAAAGTAAAAAAAATGAAGATGGCGGAAGGTGCCACTTCAAAAATCTGTCCTACGTGTAACGGTTCAGGTGTTCAGCTTAAGGTTATGAACACGATGTTCGGACAGATGCAGACACAGACTACGTGTGGAACCTGTCAGGGAATCGGTAAAGTAGCTGATAAAATTCCAGCAGGTGCCAATGCACAGGGACTGATCAAAGATGAAGAGGAAATCTCAATCAATATTCCGGCGGGTGCAAGAGACGGTATCCAGCTGAATGTAAGAGGAAAAGGAAATGATGCGCCATTCGGAGGAATTCCGGGTGATTTATTGGTGATCATTGAAGAGGAAGTAGATAAGACAATCAAGCGAGAAGGTGACAATCTTCACCAGGAATTATATATTTCATTTGCAGAAGCTGCTTTAGGAACCAAGAAAGAGGTGCCAACGGTAGGTGGTAAAGTTAAAATTACCATTGATCCGGGGACACAGTCCGGAAAGATCCTGAGACTGGCTGGAAAAGGCCTTCCAAGCATCGACAGCTATGGAAAAGGTGATATGTTTATCCACATCAATGTATGGACCCCTCAGAAGTTGACAAAGGATCAGAAAGATTTCTTTGAAAAACAGATGTCAAGCGGAGAAATGGTTGCAGAACCTTCCGGAAAGGAAAAAACTTTCTTCGATAAAGTGAAAGACTTATTCAACTAAAAATATAAAAAGAGGCTTTTTACAAGCCTCTTTTTTTGATCTTAACCGACTCGGCGCGGCTTCTACGAAGCCGCGCCGAGTCGTTTATTATATATCAGGTTCTTATTTCTTTTTTACTAAAGAAACAGCTCCTTTTCCTATCGTAAAAAGTGCTACAGCAAATAATCCTCCTATAAGTCCGAGAATAATTTCTTTAAGAATAGTAAGCAACTCATTAGAAGACCATGAAGGCAAGACATGGTGAAGAAATTCTATTCTGTGTGCAAAAATACCACCCGCTACCATAATCAAAGCAATGGTACCTATTACTCCCAAAGCTTTAATAACAACCGGTAAAGCATTTACCAAAAAGTGTCCAAGCTTTCCAAAGAAACCTTTATCATTACTTTTTTTGATTAATTTAAATCCTGCATCATCCATTCTTACGATCAAAGCAACAATTCCGTACACGCCTACCGTAGCGATAAAGGCAACCAGACTGGTTACCAAAATCTGGGTAATGAAAGGATGACTTTCTTCCAGAACGGTTCCCAAAGCAATGATCACAATCTCAACAGATAAAATAAAATCTGTGGTAATGGCCGATTTTACTTTTGCTTTTTCTATTTCTTCATCACTCTTTTCATCTTCTACAATTTCTTCTACCACTTCGTGACCTTTTTTATCCCGGTGAAAAAGAAATTCTATGATCTTTTCAACGCCTTCAAACGCCAGATATAAACCTCCCAGGATTAGCACATAGTTAATCGCCGGGGCATAGAGCCAGTTGAGAAGGAACACCACAGGAAGAATGATCAGTTTATTGATAAAGGAGCCTTTTGTAATGGCCCACAAAACCGGGATTTCCCGTGAAGAAAGAAAACCTGTAGCTTTCTCAGCATTCACAGCCAGGTCATCGCCCAGAATACCTGCTGTTCTCTGTGTTGCTATTTTACTTGTAACAGCTACATCATCCATCAGCGCGGCAATATCATCTAAAATTGCAAAAAAACCAGATGCCATATTATTTTAATATTTTTTTAATATATGTTAAGTGGAGCAAAAATAATTATTAAAATCTATTTTTATTTGTTTCTGGATATTAATTTTAAATATTTTCTGCGGACGGACCGTTGATGTAAACAAAAGTCTGCTTACTTTTAACCGTTTTTTAAAACCAGATACCATGCGCCATCAATCTTATATTTTCGTTTTAGGATGTATGATTTTTATGTTCAGTACATTCTCATCTTCTCTTAAAGCTCAGGCTAATTCTAATGTAAGCAATATTAATCAGGAGCGGAAGAAGGAAATAGACAGTATTATAAAAGCATATGCCGCTATTAATAAGTTCAACGGAACGGCATTAGTACATTATCAGAATAAAACCATTTTCGAAAGGTCTTATGGCTGGCAAAATGCAGAAAAAAAAATACCCAATCAGGACAAAAGTATCTACCAGATCGCTTCTTTAACTAAATCTTTCACTGCTTTAACCATTGTAAAGCTCGGCGAAGAAGGAAAACTCTCATTCAAAGACCCTATTTCAAAGTTTATTCCTGATTATCCGAGAGGCAAAGAAATAACCATTGAGCATCTCCTTACTCATTCCTCAGGAATTTACGAAGCGCTGCGAAATAAGGAGTACTTCCGCCTGCTTCACACCGGGGAAACCATTACCAAAAGCAAAGAACTTTCTTTTTTCAAAGATGAACCGTTGGATTTTGAACCCGGCACTCAGTTCTCATATACCAATTCCGGATATATTTTACTGGGTGTAATTATTGAAAAAGTAACAGGACTTTATTATGAAGACGCCGTAAGAAAAATCATCTTAAATCCTCTGAAGATGACGCATACCGGTTTTGATTATCTTGCTTTGAAAAGCCCGTACAAAACGGTTCCCTATTCCTATATTTCAAAAACGAAGCAGGACAAAACAGAAATATGGAATCCTACGTTAACCGGTCCTGCAGGACAGATTTACAGCACTGCTGAAGATCTTTACAAGTATTATAAAGGCTTAAGGGATTATACCATAGTTTCCAAAGAGTCATTTAAAAAAGCAACCACACCTTATCTGAGTGGATACGCCTATGGTTGGTTCGTTGATGATCTTTATGGGAAAAAACTGATCAATCACGGTGGAAATATAGAAGGTTCCACAAGCTATTTTGCGATGCTTCCCGATGAGGATCTCTGCATTATACTGCTCAACAATATCACCAGCAAAAAATTGGAGAAGGCAGGAAATACTATTTTAGCGTCTATTTTAAGACAGCCTTACACGCTTCCGCAGCCTAAGAAAGAAATTACTTTAAGTGCTGATTTACTCAAAAAATATGTCGGTAACTATGCCCTTTCAGATGATCATGTCATTCATATTCTGAATGAAAACGGGCAGCTTTTTATTCAAAACGATAATGATCCCAAGGTAAGAATGCTGGCCGAAAAAGAGGATGTATTTTTCCTGCAGGATGATGATACGGAAATCTCTTTCACTTTCAAAAAGGGTGAAAAAGATGTTGTTATGATCAAAAAAGGGCTTTCTTCTAAAACGGCGGAAAAACTTTAAGCAAAAATGGTGAATGGTCAATTTTGCTTCGCAAGTGAATGGTGAATTTTAGATTATGAGAGCCAAGAAACGTCAGTTCGACGAAGTCAATCAAGAATCAAGATACAAGAACCAAGAATCAAGATTTCAAATTTCAGACAGCAGATTATTAACTCAATAATTACAAACTAGTAACAACAACTGAGAACATTCTCCAAACCCAATTTACACTAAGACACTCAAACTCTCTTACACTCAAATCTGTACCCGAAACCCGTAATTTTTTCGTAAATTTAAGTAATGAAAAAGCTCATTCTCAGATACCATTTTTTCATCATAGGATGCCTCAGTTTCCTGTTACAGTCATGCAATACAAGATTCAGGGTTTGGGTAGGCACCGGTGGCCAGCAGAAAATTTACAATCTAAAATACGGCGATCATAAAAGACAGAAGATGGACGTATTCCTTCCTTTGGATTATGCTGAAGATGCTCCTGTAGTCCTTATCGTTCATGGCGGAGCATGGACTCTTGGAAAGAAAGAGCATATGATCAAGATTCAGAAAATGCTTTTTGAACATAAGATTCCAAGCATTAATATGAATTACAGGCTTGTTTCGAAACAGAAAAACATTACGTATAAACAGCAACTGGAAGACATTGGATATGCCATTGAAAAGTTCAATTCACTGGCCGAAAAAGCAGAACTTCAACCCAATAATTATATTCTGCTTGGGGAAAGTGCCGGTGGACATCTTGCCCTACTCTACGGCTATAAACATCCGGAGCAGATCAAAAAGATTATCTCTCTGAGCGGGCCAACAGATTTTTTCAGCCCCGAATATCTTAATTCATTCTATTCAAAATATACTTCTCCCACTTTCCAGAAGGTGGTCGGAGAGAAATTTGACCGGAAAAATATATCTGAAGCCTTTAAAGAAGCCAGTCCGATAGCCAATATCTCCAATGTTCCTACACTGCTGTTTCAGGGAAACAATGATTTTCTGGTAAACCAACACCAGGGATTGTCTATGGATTCTGCCCTCACGAAACAGAATATTCCTCACAAACTGATCTTTATGAAAAGAACAGGTCATGTACCAAGATTTTTCAGCAAGATAAAAAGAGACAGTATCATCTACCCCAATATTCTGGAATGGATAAAAAAATAACCCGCAGTAAAGCAGGTTATTGATATGATTGTTTGGTTTTTCTTAATCTAAATCTTTGTTTTCGTATTTCGAATGGTCTTCTTTTTTACCGAATACAAATTTGATGATCACCGGAAGCGTTGTTACCAGAACGATGATAATGATGATTAGCTCCAGTTTCTCTTTTAAATTGATTCCGAACTGTTCCTGGAATAACTTATCTAAGTAATGTCCTGCAAAGATCAATACAAATGACCATAGAACAGCTCCGATAACATTATCTCTCAAAAATTCTCTCTTGTCCATTTTTACGATCCCTGCAACAATGGGCGTAAAGGTTCTAACTACCGGTAAAAATCTCGCCATAATAATAGCCAGTGCACCGTGTTTTTCAAAAAAGTCATGGGCCTGATAAAGATATTTCTTTTTAAACAGCATGGTATCTTGCTTTTTGTATAAAGCAGGACCTGTTTTCACTCCAAAATAATAGCCAACCTCGTTTCCAATAATGGCAGCAAGCGCTACACACGAAGCAAGAATAGTAGTATCTAATAAATCGCTCCCTGTAGAGCCAAAAGTCTCTTTGATGATATCAACGGCATAAATTCCTGACACGAACAGTAGTGAATCTCCAGGCAGGAAAAATCCTACAAAAAGTCCTGTTTCAGCAAAAACAATAAATAAAATAAGCCAAAACCCACCCATTTTAATGTAAAACTCGGGGTTCAGTAAATCTCTCCAGCTATTGAAATCTTCCATATATAACGATTGACAACAAAAGTAAGCGTAAAATGTCTTAAACAAAAATTAATTATAAGATTTTAACTAAAATAGAGACATGATATTTTACAAGTTCATATCATCGTCTGAAACAGCGGTCCCATCGGCCATCAGGAAGGCTTTCAGGAATGGTGTGATATTTCCGTTCATTACAGAATCCACATCTGAAGTTTCATGCGCAGAACGAACATCTTTTACCAGTTTATACGGATGCATGACGTAGTTTCTGATCTGGCTTCCCCACTCTATTTTCATCTTATTGGCTTCGATCTCGGTTCTGGCTTTCATACGTGCTTCAAGCTCCATTTCATAAAGTCTGGAACGAAGGAGCTGCATGGCTTTTTCCTTGTTCTGAAGCTGAGAACGGGATTCGGAGTTTTCAATGATAATTCCGGTGGGTGCGTGACGAAGACGTACGGCTGTTTCTACCTTGTTCACATTCTGACCTCCTGCCCCGGAAGATCTCATGGTTTCAAATGAAATATCTGCAGGATTAATGTTGATTTCAATCGTATCATCTACCAAAGGATAAACGTATACGGAAACGAAACTTGTATGACGTTTTGCATTACTGTCAAAAGGTGAAATTCTTACCAGTCTGTGTACACCGTTTTCGCCTTTCAGATATCCGAAGGCATATTCACCATCAATTTCAAGGGTAACGGTTTTTACTCCGGCTACATCTCCTTCCTGATAGTTGAGCTCACGGATTTTATAACCTTGTTTTTCCGCCCACATCGTATACATTCTCATCAGCATTGAGGCCCAGTCACAACTTTCCGTACCTCCTGCTCCCGCTGTGATCTGAAGGACAGCAGAAAGCTCATCCCCTTCATTGGAAAGCATATTTTTGAATTCAAGGTCTTCTATTTTTTCTACAAGCTTGGGAAATGTTTCATCCAGCTCCTTTTCGGAATCAGGATCTTCTTTGGCAAATTCTGCCAGCACCTGCAGGTCTTCAAACTGGGTGCTGATCTCCTCATAATCTTCCACCCATCTTTTTTTGGAACGAAGCTGCTTCAGAAAAACTTCTGCTTCTTTTGGAGCATCCCAAAATTCAGGAGCGGCGGTTTTTTCATCATCATTCGCTATTTCTATCTTCTTTTTGTCGATCTGAAGGTATTTATGTAAGTCTGTAATTCTAGACTGAACTTCTTTTATCTGGTCGTTGTTGATCACGAAATTTTTATTTTATACAAAAATACGGAATTTTTCGGGTTTGTGAGTTTGAGTTTGAGTGTGGGAGGGTTTTAGAGTTGGAGCGTTTGAGGGTCTTAGAGATTCGGGATTGAGCGTTTGAGCGTTTGAGTGTAGGAAAGTTGTAGGGTTCAAATAATCATTTTAATCTAATTCTTAGTCTGAAATCCAGTGTCTAAAATTTTTATCAGATTTACCATTTAAATCTATATTTGTATCACTTAAAAACGGTATTGTATGGATATAAACTACATGAATATTTTAATTAATGAGCACTACACAAATTTTGAGCAGTTAAAAAAGCTCATTATATCAATGAATATAACCTCGGGAATGGATAAAAATTTCTGTGCTCATCTTGCAGAAAAAATGCTTCAGCAATTAGAAAAAGGAGCAGATATGCAGAAAATACAGAACATCATTGAATCAGAATTATGTGTAGGATATGGGCTTTATCGGAATGAATTTAACTCAGAAAAAATAACAAATGAAATTATGTACTGGTGGGAAAGTAATTAATCTATATCTACTTAATTATCATTTCTGCCTCAAAGCTTTTCTTTAGAAATTCTTTTGACTTTTTACTTTCAGTTTTGAAGCCAAGCATCGTTAAACCATAGGCAAATAAAAGCATAAGTATGGGCATAAAAACAACCGTGGATATTTTTTTTTCTGCAAAGCATACACCAACTAAGAAAAACAGAGTAAACCCACACCAAACGATTAAAAAAACTAACACCAACACATGCAATTTCATGGTTATCTCAATTTGAGTTCTATCGTTATTTTTTTGAATAGTACCAATGATTTGAGGAAGAAAAGAATTTCTGTAATTGATAATTCTACTTATTTCAAAACGGTTATTATTAACAAATCCTTCATATTCTTTAGTTGATGTTCTTCCCAAACTAAATTTTTTTGGTTCAACAAAATCTGAAAGCCTTTTTATTACTTCCTGCTCTGATAAATTTGTTTTGTAAATAATACGTTCAAAAGGTAAATATTTCATTTGTGTAGACTTTGCATTTAAATCATTTCAGCCATCATTTCCCCTATTTTTGGAGCTAAAGCCACTCCCATTCCTGAGAGTCGTACTGCACAGAACTGTCTGTTAGAAAGTTGCTTTACAATCGGAGTTTTTTCGGAACCCATGGCCATAATGCCTGACCAGCGGAGAGAGATCTTAACGTCTTGATTCGGTAGGATAACTTCTTTTAAAAATTGTTCCAAATGGTTCTGTAAAAATTCTGTGGTTTCAAAACTGGTGGTTTCTTCTGTTTTAAAATCCTGATTACGGCCACCGCCCAGCAGAATTCTGTTTCCAAGATCTCTGAAATAGTAGAATCCTTCATCATAGTGAAAAGTTCCTCTGAGTTTTAAATCTTCAATCGGTTCCGTTAAAATGATCTGTCCGCGCGCAGGAATGATTTCTTCTTTTTCAAGGAATTTTGAACTGAAAGCATTCGTACAGTAAATCATCTTATCAGCCTTTACAGAAAGCGTTTCCGAAAGGTGAATATCTAATTCTTCAACATTTTCATCAATATTTTTCACTTCTGTTCCGAAAAGAAACTCAACTTTCAGCTCATAACATTTCTCCAGAAGTTGTTGCAAAAGTTTCCCGGAATGCAAACTTCCTTCGCACGGGTTTTCTACAAGAAATTCCGATTTTCCGAGACCGAATTCTTTGAGCTTCTCCTGATTCAGAGCGTAGGTTTTATCGAGATCGGTTATTGCTTTCAGTTTTTCATTAACGACATCAAGCTGCTGTAAAGGCTCGTCATTATTCAAAATTTCATAACCTCCGTTCAGCTCAAAATCGATTTCACTGTTTTTAAAATATCTTCTGATTTTCTGAAGACCTTCAAACCTCATCTTAACAAGTTCCAGTGTTTTCTCCCAGCCCATTGTCTGAGAATCAGCGATAATTTCCGTAAGGCTTCCAAAGCAGGCAAATCCTGCATTGCGGGTTGAAGCTCCCAGTGGAACTGTATTTCGTTCAATAATTAAAACCGATTTTTCAGGATATTTTTCCTTGATGGACACAGCCGTCCACAGCCCGGAAAATCCGGAGCCAATAATAACAATGTCTCTTTTTCTGTAAAAGGTTTCAAGTTCCCAAACGCTGTTCATGAGTAATGAGTAATAAGTGATGAGTAATTTTTGATTCTAGGCAGAGATTAAGATATGTGAATGGTCAATTTTGCTGCGCAAGTGAATAGTGAATTTTAGATTATGAGAGCCAAGAAACGTCAGTTCGACGAAGTCAATCAAGATACAAGAACCAAGATACCAAACGTCAGATTTCCCCTTACCAACTCCAAGACTCTCCCACTCTAAAACCCTCCTACACTCAAACTCTTAAACCCTAATTACCCCTGTGCTCCGCCATTTTCCTCTTCCCCATTATGATGAAACCCAATCTCTCTTCTAGGTTCTTCTACTACTTTATAGGTTTCCAGTTCTTTTTTCAGGGCTTGAATTCTGAATCGGAATTCGTCGAAATTATTGATAATGGCATCTGCCAGGAATCTTGCTACCTGATCAAGATATTCTTCCGTAAGCTTTCCGCCGGCATCTCTTAAAGCTGCATTCAGAAGAGCCTGATCAATCTTCAGGTTTTCGTTTTTGGTTCTTTGGTATTGATTTTTAAGACGTTTTTTAAGACTCTGTGTAAAATCAACCAGCATGGTATTACTGAAAGCTTTCATTTTAGCTGAGATCTCGTGCCAGAAAGGAACTTTATCGGCTTTGTTCTTTTTAAGAATTTTATAGAGAAGAGAATCTTCTTCAAGTCCTCTGGTCATCGCATATAAAATGATTTCTGAACGTTCTGCCGCGTTGGGTGGAAATACCGGAATCATCACATCAAATCTTCCCGGAGCGAGAATTTCTTCATCGATTTCCGAAACGGAATTAGCGGAACCTACCATCAACAGTTCTTCTTTTTCAAATTTTCCGATATAATGCAGGATGAGTTCCTGGGTTTCAAGATTACAGGAAGCCAGATCTGTTTCTGCTTTTCGTTCCATCATAATTTCGTCGAAATCATCGAGGAAAAGCAGGACTTTTTCTTCCTTCATCATGGTGAGAAGGAAATCAGTGAAATTGGTTGCGTTCCCATCAATGAACGATGTTCCCAGATAATGCTTTTTAACTTCCTTGAACTTATAGCCTATAATTTCAGCAATTTTAGTCGCCCAGAAAATTTTCCCGCTTCCCGGAGGTCCGTAAAGGATTATTCCTGCCGGTTTGTGGATTCCCCAGTCTTTGATCTGCTGAGGATTCAGGAAAGGTTCCAAAACCGCCGATATATAAAAAAATAAATCTCTGTACCCGATAAAATCCCGGTGCATCAGGCTGGTTTTATGACCAAAATAATCGTAGACAAACTGATAATTGCCACCGAGTTTATTATCAATGCCGTAACTTGAGATAGACGAACGGAAAAAACCGTTGTCAAAAATATTGGGATTAGTTTCCTTGATGGCTTCTTCTACTTTTTCCTTCGGCTGGTTGATCACTTCAGCGATCTGTTCCAGGGTTTTATTTTTGTCCAGATCTTTTTCATAAAGCTTTAAAAAATCCAGATTTTCACGGGCAAACTTCTCGAAATCTTCCTTCACTTCAAAGTTGGTACTGATGCAGATTCCCAGCTCCAGATCAAAATCCTGGATAAACTGTTTGATGGCTTCTGCCGAAACATTAAGCTCCTTCGCTAATTCAATTAACTTCATAAACAAACGATTAATTCTATCAAATTTAATATTTTAATCTTGAACATCTATTGAAAATGTGGTAAAATTGATGAGCCTGGATTCGGGTTTAAGCGTTTGAGCGTTTTAGTGTAAATTGGGTTTGGAGAATGTTGTTAGTTGTTAGTTGCTAGTTACAAGTTCATAGTTATTGAGTTAATAATCTGCGGTCTGAAATCTGAAATCTTGGTTCTTGTATCTTGATTCCTGGCTCTCATAACCTAAAATTCACCCTTCACTTGCGAAGCAAAATTGACAATTCACATTTCTCAGCCTCAGCCTGAAATTTTGCTATTGAGCTGTAACTTTTTTCACCATTTCATTCACTGTTTCTTCTATGACCTTGGGTTGATCCTGATTGATATAATGACCGCTCGCAGGGACTATAATCTGTTTGCTGTCGGTGGATAAATTCAATAGATCTTTCTGCATTTTATCCCATGCACCAAGCATTTCGTTTTTCAATTTTTGCTCTTTAATGAAGGTATCATATCTTGTCTTATCTCCTGCCGTGATCACGTACAAAGGAATGGAGCCAAAAGAACTGATAGCCGCCGCTTCTTTTTTAATGGATTTCATATGATCCTGTTCTTCCAAGGTAGCATCGGCACTTTTGTAAAGCAGCGCAGGCATCAATGAATTTTGGTATTTATACTGTTCTCCCAGAGGAAACATATTTTTAAACATCAGTCTCGCTGCTCCGAACGTATTCGCGAACTTCAAAAATCCTCCGGGAAGGCCCTGATTCACCATTTTATGCATTTCCGGGGAAAGAAATTTTTCATCAGCAGGATATTGACTGTCTACCAATATCACGCCTGCCACATCCTGAGGGTATTTTTTAACGAAAAACCTCGTCAGCATTCCACCAAAAGAATGTCCAACCAAAATATAAGGTTTCGGTGCCCCGGATTTTTCAAGTAATGTATGAAGTTCTTCTGCTATTTTCTCACCTGTTTTAGGATTGGTTCCCCGCTCGCTCCACAAAATTCCGGATCTGTCATAGGAAAAAGTAGTGTAAGTTTTTGGAAGATCTTTCTGAATATGATACCATTGCAAATGACCCGCAGGATCAAAAGCCGTTTCAAAAACGACTGTCGGACCGCCTGTTCCTTCTTTAAGGTAATGCATTTTATGATTTTCAACTTCTGCGAACTGTCCGTCCGGCTTAATTTTTTCCGCTCGTGCACGGCATATTTTTTCAAAAGCAAATCCTGTAATCAACAGTACAATAATGATTAAAAACAGCGCCATAAGAATACGCTTCGTCCATTTCATAATTTTCATAGTTATATTTTTTTGATGTGATGATTCTACAATAGGTCTCTGTTCCATAAAAATAGTTACATCCATAAAACAATGATCCTGTGAATCCTGTTACATCGAATCTGATGGCAACGAATAAAAATATTGACTAAAAAAATTCAAATATTGTAACATTCTGTTAATTACATAGACTACTACTATGTAAAACAAATTACATGGAAAAAATTTTGTCAGTAAAGAATTTGACTAAAAAATTCAAGAGAACAGTTGTCAATAATATCTCCTTTGATGTAGAAAAAGGCAACGTTTACGGCCTGCTTGGTCCTAATGGAAGCGGAAAATCTACCACATTCGGAATGCTGCTTTCCACCATCAATCCTACCAGCGGTGACTGGTACTGGTTTGGAAAGAAAGGAACAGAACCGGATACATTAAAAAAAATTGGTGCCATCATTGAACAGCCTAATTTTTATCCTTATCTGGATGCTGAAACAAACCTTAAGATCGTAGCTGAAATTAAAGAAACTCCTTACAGCAGAATTGCAGAAGTTCTAAAAACGGTAGGTCTTTTTGAAAGGAAAAATGATGCTTTCAAAACATACTCTCTGGGAATGAAACAACGTCTGGCCATTGCATCTGCCATGCTGAATAATCCTGAAGTAATGATTCTTGACGAGCCTACGAACGGTCTGGACCCAGAGGGAATTATTCAGATCCGCGAGATCATCAGTAATATCGCTAAACAGGGCATTACCATTATTATTGCCAGCCATCTTCTGGACGAAATTGAAAAAATATGCAGCCATGTGATCGTATTGAAAGAAGGAAATTCAATTTACTGCGGACGAGTGGATGAAATGACCGCGAATAACGGGTATTTTGAATTAAAGGCAGATAATAACACTTTGCTTTTAAGCGCATTGGAAGAACTTCAGTGGTTTAATGCTGTGAAAGCTGACGGCGAGATTATCAAAGCTCAGATCCGGGAAGATGCTTCCATATCTGCTTCGGCTTTAAATCAAAAGCTTGCTGAAAAGGGAATTTTTCTGTCTCATTTAACGAAGAAAAAACTGTCTCTAGAATCTCAATTCCTTGAACTTGTAAAAAACACGAATACCCATGCTTAAACTATTAAAACTAGAATATTACAAAAATCTGAACTACAGACCGTTCAAGGTTTTTTCTATCATGTATTTTGCCATTCTGATCGCTCTTCTTTTCATCGGACTGGTAGATCTGAATATTTTCGGAGGAACTATCAACTTAAAGGAACAGGGAATCTATAATTTTCCTGAGATCTGGAATTTTACAACATGGATCGTTGCTTTGCTAAAGATTTTCCTTGGACTGATCATTGTATTCTCCATTTCGCAGGAATTCACCAACAGGATGTTTAAACAAAACACGATTGATGGTCTGAGCAGAAAAGAATTTATAGGCTCAAAACTTCTAACGATCACGATTTTCACAACGGTTTCCACGCTGATTGTGTTTATTATCACCATGTTTTTGGGTCACCACTATTCTAAAGTAACTGAGTCTTCAAAGATCTATGCGGAGGTGTACTACATCGGAAATTATTTTATCAAGCTCTTTACATTCTTCTCTTTCCTGATGTTCCTTTCCGTATTGCTGAGAAAATCTATGTTTGTATTCCTGGGCTTCTTTGCCTATTGGATTGCAGAAAAGGTTCTAACAGGTATCGAAGCTTACCAGAGATTAACAGGAATGCAGGGTGAACAGAGAAAAGCAGTGCTTGAGAATGACTTTTTTGTCACCAGTCTCTTACCGCTGGAAAGTATGTCAAACCTGATCCCTAATCCATTAATGCGACTGGATATGGTAAAAATAATGGGAGTAAAGTACAGCGCTCATTATCCTACGGAAAGTATGATTGCCTGCGTTATCTGGTCTGTGATCTTTATTTTCGGTTCTTACTGGATTCTGAGAAAAAGGGATTGGTAGATGCTTAATATTTAATGATTGAAAAATTTAAAGATTGAATGATTTAATTGATTTAAAAATGAAGTGGTCCTTTGGATCACTTTTTTGTTTTGTCTACGGGTAGAGTGTTAAAAATCGGGTTTGATCATTTGAGTGTTCAATTTTTCGTTAATTTTATCAAAATGACAGGAATGAAAAAAATATATTATCTGCCGGGACTGATTAGTGCTGTACTTATTCCGCTGCTGTTTTGGTATTACGGAAATCAAAAATTTGAGGAAATCAATGTTTCCGTTATGGATATTGGACTTCCCGCGAAACTATCAAAAGATAAAAGCAACCTTAATTTCACTTTTGAACCTTTGAGAAACTGGGATTATAAAAAAATAAAAATCGAACCCGGTAAAGGAAAAGAAAATTCAAATTTTTATGTTTCAGAAGTGAAAAATCTTCAAAAAAGGAATAAAAAAGATACAGGGATTGAATTTATTTTAGATAAAAATAACACCTATGGAGATTTTGCATCTTTATTAAATGATATGGCAATCGCTCAGCAAGAGACCTATGCATATGATTTGGAAAAAACAGGACATTTCTTTGCCACTGTTAATTACATCGATCCAAATATCGAAGAATTTAAATATGAATGTTTTCTTTGTCATGATGTTATTTCTGTAAATGAAGTTTATAAACTCAATTTATTTGATAAAATTCAGCAGTTTTTAATCAACCTTCCTAAGGAGGCTTTCTACATCATGTTCTGGTTTTTATTCCTGGTAAATATCTCAATGCTTAGCATTAAAGAAAGATTTCAAATGAATTATTAAAAAGTATTGCTATCAACCAATTTTCAGACTTTCTTCAATTTAAACTCTTGAGTTTATTGCAGTAATTTTATAACAATGAAACCTTATAGGTTTTAAAAACCTATAAGGTTTGGTGCGTAAATAATGTACTGAAATCTGTGTCATCCGTGAAATCTGCGTGATATTTTCAACATCCATTTATTATTTTGGTTTTTTGTTGGGAAACCGCAAAGACGCAAGGCATGACTGAAAATGAGAATATTTTAAGTCGCTAGAAAATCAAAGATTTTCAGCAAGGTTTTACTTCAAAACGTTTAATCATGATTAAATAAATTCATTTCTATTGTGTGGTAGAAACAAAAAAGACCGCCTTTCAGCGGTCTCTCTTCATATTACTTTTTATCCAACAGAGATATATAATCTCCGTAGCCTTTTTTCTCCATTTCAGCTTTTGGGATGAACTTCAGCGAAGCACTGTTGATACAGTATCTAAGGCCTCCTTTATCGGTAGGACCATCTGTAAAAACGTGCCCAAGGTGAGCATCTCCCGTTTTACTTCTTACTTCCACTCTTACCATTCCGGCAGTTTTGTCCATTTTCTCATCGATCAGTTTTTTAGTGATCGGTTTTGAAAAACTTGGCCATCCGCACCCTGATTCAAACTTATCAGTTGAAATAAATAAAGGTTCGCCAGTGGTGATATCTACATAGATTCCTTCACGGGTTTCGTTCCAGTATTCATTTTGAAAAGGTCTTTCTGTGGCATTTTCCTGCGTTACGTTATATTGTTCTGCAGTCAGTTTTTCTTTTAAAACTTTTTTATCCTGCTTCTGGTATTTTGCTTTGGGAAGCGGGTTTGCATTTTTAGCCATTTCAAAAAGTCCCGGCTCGATATGACAGTAACCTCCCGGATTTTTATCGAGATAGTCCTGATGATAATCTTCCGCTTTGTAGAAGTTTTTCAATGCTACTGTTTCCACAACCACAGGCTGAGAATAGTTTTTAGCCAATTTCAGAACTTCATTTTTCACTAAAGTTTCATCTGGTTTATTGGTGAAATAAATACCGGTTCTGTACTGATTTCCTCTGTCATTACCCTGCTTATCCAGAGTTGTAGGATCGATTGTTTTAAAATAAAGATCGATCAGCAGTTTAAGATCAACCTGTTCAGGATCATATTTTACTTTTACCGTTTCCGCAAAACCTGTGGTATGGCTCACCACCTCTTCATATGTTGGATTCTGGGTATTCCCGTTGGCATAACCTACTTCAGTTCCCACCACTCCGCGAATCTGCTGAAAAAAGTGCTCTGTACCCCAAAAACATCCGCCTGCAAAATAGATTTCTCTGACATTTTTATTATCCATAATTTCCTGATTTTCTTTTTCTTTTCCGTTTGTTAGCTCTTTGGACTTAGAATTTTTAAAAAGCCCTGATCCTGCAGCAAAAACTGCGATACCCAGAATAATTCCGAGTACGATAAATATATTTTTCATTTTTTTCTTTTTATCCATTACTTTTTATTGTTTTGTACGATCATTAACCCGAATCCCAGCAACATCAGATCTTTCAGGATGAAAAAATCTGTGACAGGAACACCATCCACTATTTTCCAGATTCCGGGTGTTGTAAAAAGATAGCTCAGCGTTACCAGAAATGTCATGATCAGCCCGATTCCGGCATACCTTCTTAGAGATGCAAATTTCACACTAAATATCAGTAATAAGGCAATGATAATTTCTATCGCTCCGATAGCATTTGACACCATTTGAACGCTTGCTGTTTTATATACGAAGAAAGTAAGAAAATGGTTTTCCACCAGTGGTTTAATGGCAGCTGCCTCGGTAGGTGTAAATTTGAATATGCCAATCCAGAGCAAAATCAATGCTGCTCCGAAAAGTGAAATATAATATCCCGATTGGTACGTTCCGGATTCGACGTTCAGTTTTGATGTTCCGTTCATGTCTTTAAGATTTTGAATGATACTTTATTTGTTTTCAAAAGTATAGTCGGAGACATTTCAAAATCCTGACAGTATTTTTTCTAAAGATCTAAGTTTTTTAAAATTTTACTTTTAAAACCTTGAATATCAGAATCATTAATTTCAGTATTTTCTTTCTGAGAAAGTTTTCTTCTTAAAATATCATCCAGAATTTTCAGCTTCTGTTCATATGCACGGCACCATTTGCAGATCTTCAGGTGCATGGAAAGCTGCCAGTCTTCCTTCCGGGAGATGGCCTGTGCATTCCTTTTCTCCATCAGCATTGTGGCTTTGCTGCATGGGAGGAACAGAATATGAATAAATTTTCTCAACATTTTTATGATACGGTTATAAGTGGGTAAACCAGTTGCTATCAAGACATTCTCTCAGCTGCATTCTGCATCTTTGAAGGATCTTCCAAAGGTTAGTCGCAGATATCTTCAATTCCTGACTTACTTCCGGTGCTTTTTTCTCCTGAAGATAATACATTTTCAGTGGAATCTTCCATCTGGAGGGCAAATCCTCAATACATTCCTCAAGGGTTTTATTAAAATCTTTATTGTCTAAAAGTTCGGGTTCCTTCTCTGAGACATTCCAGTCATTCAAAACACCATCATTTTTCCAGGAACCGGTTTCATCAAAAAAATGATCCAGTTTGATCTCGGGATCTGATTTATACTTTTTCCGGTAAAAATCAGCAGCTTTTCTGTTTAAAATAGCTGTCAGCCAGGTCAGCGGCTGGCTTTTTCCTTCAAAAGAATCATAGGACGAAATTGCGGCTAAAAAAACATCCTGCACGATGTCTTCCGCTTCCACTTTATCTGAAAGCAGATAGGCTGCTCTTTTCAAAAGAGGCCCGGAATACTGCTCTACCCAGCTTTTCAGCACTTCATTTTTCGTCATTTTCTATTCTTTAATATCATAAAAACTAATTTTATCCATTGCGCAGACTATTATATTAAGGCTTTGAAATTATAAAATCGATCAGGTCTTTATTTAATATTAAAACGAATATAAAAAGTTAAAACAGAACATGCAAAATTTTTATTAACCAGACTTTGAGAGAGGTTTATAAAAAAGAATGAATTCGGAATGTTTTTTAATAGCTTCAAAAATGTTGAATAAACGCAAGGGCGCAAAAAATTTCCGATTTAATACTGCTTTAAGGCGCAAGGATTTTATCTCCTATAAAATTGAGCACACCGTCATTGCGAGGAGTGCAACGACGAAGCAATCTCTTCATTTCCCATTGCACCTTAAAAACAACATGCTAGTTAAATCCTTTCCGTTTATTCAATAACATTTTGGTTTTCCTAAGATTACTTATTGCTCCAAAGCCACCAAACCTTATAGGTTTATACAAAATAATTGAGCTTATTTTCTTGAGATTGCTTCGTCGCTTCGCTCCTCGCAATGACAAAAATGATCCTTGAAATTATTTGCAACCGTACGTTGATCAACAACAAATAAACTTTACTCGCTCTACCCCATTCAAAACATAGCATAAAATTATTTACAAATCGCTTAAAAACATTAAATTTGCATCTTATCAAAAATTTGATAGTTTTAAAAGCAAAGCAATACTATGACATCACAAGAGATACGTCAAAAATTTTTAGATTATTTTAAAAGTAAAGACCACCTTATCGTTCCTTCAGCACCTATCGTGTTGAAAGACGACCCTACCCTTATGTTTTCCAACTCAGGAATGACACAGTTCAAAGATTTTTTCTTAGGCTACAAAACGCCTACGGCCCCAAGAATTGCCGATACACAGAAATGTCTTAGAGTTTCCGGAAAGCATAATGATTTGGATGATGTGGGAAGAGACACATACCACCATACCATGTTTGAAATGTTAGGAAACTGGTCTTTTGGTGATTATTTCAAAAAAGATGCTATTGCTTTTGCCTGGGAATTACTGACTGAAGTATTCGGAGTTCCGAAAGAAAACTTATACGTAACTATTTTTGAAGGAGATGCTTCTGAGAATCTTGATAGAGACCAGGATGCTTACGATTTCTGGAAATCTCACATTTCGGAAGACAGAATTATCAACGGAAACAAAAAGGATAATTTCTGGGAAATGGGTGAAAGCGGACCTTGCGGACCTTGTTCAGAGATCCACATCGACCTTAGAACACCGGAAGAAAAAGCTAAAGTTTCAGGACTTGATCTTGTCAACAATGATCACCCACAGGTTGTGGAAGTATGGAACCTGGTTTTCATGGAATTCAACAGAAAGGCGGACAAATCTCTTGAAAAACTTCCTGCACAGCATGTGGATACAGGAATGGGCTTCGAGCGTCTTTGTATGGCACTTCAGGGCAAATCTTCCAATTATGATACTGATGTTTTCACACCGCTTATCGCTAAGGTGGAAGAACTTTCAGGTAAAATATATACAGGAATTTTAGAAGACGAAAAGGATATTGCGATCCGTGTTGTGGTAGACCACATCAGAGCGGTGGCATTTGCCATTGCTGATGGTCAGCTTCCTTCCAACGGAGGTGCAGGTTATGTGATCAGAAGAATTTTAAGAAGAGGAATTTCTTATTCTTACCGATTCTTGGATATGAAAGAACCTTTCCTTTTTGAATTGGTTGCTGTACTTAAAGATCAGATGGGACCTTTCTTTCCGGAATTGGAAAAGCAAGGAAAATTAGTTACTGAAGTGATCAAAAGTGAAGAAGATTCATTCCTGAAAACCATTGAAAACGGACTGATCAGAGTTGAGAAATTAATTGAGCAGACGATTGCAGACGGGTCAAAAGTATTACCTAGCGAAGAAGTTTTTGAATTATATGATACGTATGGTTTCCCGGATGATTTAACGAGAATCATTGCAGAGGAAAAAGGTCTTACCATTGATGAAGCAGGATTTAAAGTGGAAATGGAAAAGCAAAAGCTTCGTTCCAAGGCTGATTCTGCACAAAAAGTATACGACTGGGTAACTTTAGAAACAAAACCTGAAAACTTTGTAGGTTACGACCAGATTGAATCTGAAACCTATATTACTAGATACAGAAAAGTAGAAAATAAAGACGGAGAATTTTACCAGGTGGTATTGAGCAGCTCTCCTTTCTATCCTGAAGGCGGTGGCCAGATAGGAGACAAAGGGGTTCTTGAAAATGCGGTTGAAAGCTTCGAAGTCTTAGAAACGAAAAAGGAAAACGGACTGATCATTTCTCTGATCAACGGTCTTCCAAAAGATGCAGGCGCTGTTTTCTATGCTAAAGTAGATGCAACCGACAGAAAAAACTCTCAAGCGAACCACTCTGTGACTCACCTTTTGCATGAAGCATTAAGAGAGGTTTTAGGAACGCACGTAGAGCAGAAAGGTTCTTACGTAGGTCCTGATTATCTTCGTTTTGACTTCTCTCACTTCAATAAAATGACGGAGGGAGAACTGGCGCTGGTAGAAGAAAAAGTAAACCACAAGATCAAAGAGAGCATTGCTTTACAGGAATTCAGAAGTATTCCTATTCAGGAGGCTTTGGAAAAAGGAGCTATGGCTTTGTTTGGTGAAAAATATGGAGACAGTGTGAGAATGATCCAGTTTGGAAGCTCTAAGGAACTTTGTGGTGGAACTCACGTGAAAAACACCATTGAAATTGGTCATTTCAAAATTACTTCCGAAGGTTCCGCAGCAGCAGGGATCAGAAGAATTGAAGCGATTTCCGGAGATCAATCTGAGGAATATTTCAAAAACTTAGAAAAACAGATCCTTGACCTTTCTCAATTGCTGAAATCTAAAGATGTGGTAAGATCTATTGAAAAACTGATCGACGAAAATGCCTCTTTAAAATCTGAAGTGGAAGCCCTTAAAAAGGAAAAAGCGAAAGGAGAAATCGGTGAATGGAAAAATGCTTACGAACAGAAAGGTAACAAGCAGTTATTGGTGAAGAAAACTTCTCTGGACGCAGGTTCTGTAAAAGACATTGTATTCCAGCTGAAAAAAGAAACCCCAAATTCGGTAACGATCATTCTTTCTGATGCAGACGGGAAACCAATGATCACTGTTGGAGTTTCTGACGATCTGGCAGCAGAATATCAGGCAGGAACCATCGTAAAAGACCTGGCAAAAGAGATCCAGGGCGGCGGCGGCGGAAATCCGGGCTTTGCAACGGCAGGAGGTAAAAATCTTGACGGTTTGGAAAATGCTTACCAAAAAGCTTTGAATATTTAGGATTAATCATCCTTTTATCATAAAACATTAAAAACTCCTGAAAATATCAGGAGTTTTTTTTATTTATAACCATTCTAATTATTGATCTTATCTTAACAAACCATTACCCAAACTTAAACTATTTGTTGCGTCCCCTTAAAATATAATTCACAATAGACCATTAGTTTTGCTACAATCGAAATTCAAAAAAGTAATTATGAAAATTAACAAAACTATCGGAGCTCTATTCTTCGCTGCTATGGCCTTTCAGAGCTGTAACGATGACAATAATGACGGGCAGGAAACCACTCCTGTCAATCAGAATATTAAAATTGAAAACTTTTCACAGGAACCAGCATTCGTTTATGGAATGACGGGTTTTGAAAATCTGAATATTACGACATTGATTTCCAGTTCCGATGTTCTTTCCGGAACCCCTAATTTTGTGTTTGCAGGTCAGCCGGACGGTATGGGAATTATGAAAGATCCCAGCTCAGATGGTTATTTAATGATCACGAACCACGAGATTACCCAGTCTGTATCAAGAGTTTATTTAGATAAAACATTCAAACCTGTAAAAGGAGAATACATCCTGAACGGGATCGGAGGTATGACCAGATTATGTTCTGCTACCCTTGCCACTCCTGAAACGCATGGTTTCAGCGCATTCCTTACTGCCGGTGAATCCGGTGAAGAAAGTATGGTTCACGCACTTAATCCGTTGGCTTCTGCTTCCCAGGCATCTGACCAGACAAGGGTAAAACCTGCTTTGGGTAAAGCTTCTATGGAAAATGCAGTTCCGCTTCCTAAAGATATTTCAGGTGGAAAAACGTACATCATGATTGGTGAAGATCAGTCTTATTCTTCCTCGCATCAGTCTGCAGGACAGCTGATCATGTATGTTTCAACAACTCAGGGAGATCTTGACAACGGAAAATTATATGCATTAAAGAGAACCAACAACAATTATACGGAAACCGATATGGTGAAAGGAAGTTCTTATGATGTGGAATTCGTAGAAATTTCCAATGCTAAAAATTCAACCGGAGCACAGATCAATCAAAAGAATATTGACAATAACGCGATTCGTTTTTCAAGAGTTGAGGATGTAGATTACAGAAAAGGAGCTGGAAAAGGAAGAGAAATTTATTTTACGGCAACAGGAGAATCTTCAGACGGTGCTACTCCGAAACCGGGATTAACCATGTGGGGAAGAGTGTACAAGCTTGTTCTTAACGAAAACAATATGCTGGCAGGAAAACTGGAAGTGGTTGCAGAAGGAGATTCGAATCCGGGACATAACCTGATCAATCCTGATAACCTTTGTGTAACGGAGAACTTCGTTTACATCCAGGAAGACGGTGATTCTTATTACACAGCCGCCGCTCATGATTCTTATATCTGGCAGCTGAATATCGCTACAAAGCAGTACAAACCTTGGTTGAATATGAAACATAACAGACTGGATACAGCATGGCAGACCGCGTATAACCAATCCGGAACGCTTCAGAAATTTGGTTCATGGGAGTATGGAGCGATGGTTGACATCTCAGACATCATCGGAATTCCGAATACTTTTACAGTAAACATCCACTCTCATACCTGGCAGAAGGATAAGTTTAAAAATGCTGACGGTGCGGGTGTGAATACCAATAAGGAAGGCGGCCAGATCGTCATCATCAGAAACGTAGAGAAATAATTTTAGATATCCCATAAAAAGCCCAAAGTATCAGCGGAAATTTCCGTTGATACTTTTTCATGCCTATGAAAATATTCGTCAAATATCCGGTCCTCGCTGTATTATCCATTGTAGCTGTTCTTTTTGTTCTTTTTCAGTGTAAAACAGACAAACATCAGCCCATCAATGAGGATCTGAGTGCTGTAAAAAGTGAAATAGCCAAAAACAATGCTTCCTTTGAAAAACAGATCAACGAACTCATCGTTCTTGTCTCAAAGAATACCGATGAAAAGACAATCCAGAGAAAATTTGAGGAACTGAGAATTACCTATAAAAAAATGGAATGGGCGGTTGAATATTTCCTGCCGAATTCAGCGCGGTTTATCAACGGTCCTGCCCTTTCTGAAATTGAAATGGACGAGCATACCGAACTGGAACCGGAAGGTCTTCAGGTTCTGGAAGAGCTCTTCTACCCTTACACTCCTGAAAACAAGGAAGAATCCATTAGGTTTCTGAAGAAATTGATCAATAAAAGCAATACCATTAAAACCAACTTTCAGGCAATCTCCATCAGCAAAGATCAGGTTTTCGATGCTGCGAGGCAGGAAATTTTCAGGATTTCAAGTTTAGGAATTTCAAGTTTCGATACGCCTATATCAGGAACATTTTTGAAGGAAATGCCTTATTCTTTAGAAGCTGTTCAACTGACTTTACAGCAGATTTCTACGGATCAGTCAAAAGATAAGACACTGAAAAGTATTAACGAAGCTATTAATTCAGCAATCGTTACCCTGAAAAAAAATACGGACAGAAATACGTTTGACTATGTTAATTTCATTCCGGATCATTTGAATACAATTTCTTCATTACTCCTGGAATTTAAAAAACAGGAAAACATTCCGGACATTGAGGTGACCACTGCTTTAAGTAAAAATGCAGCTACTTTTTTCTCGAAAAATGCTTTCAATCCCAATGCATTTATTCCCGGGAAAGAATTTGCATTCTCTGATGAAAAGGCAGCTTTGGGTAAAAAACTATTTAGCGACAAAATTCTGTCCAACAGCAACAACAGAAGCTGTGCAACCTGTCATAATCCGGAAAAAGCTTTTACAGACGGGCTTGCCAAATCTATGTCGCTTGACCATGCAGAACTGCAGCGAAATACACCTTCCCTGAATTATGCAGGGTTTCAGCACGGACAGTTCTGGGATATGCGAAAAGATGATCTGGAAGGTCAAAGTTCAGATGTCATCTCCAACAAAGAAGAAATGCATGGCGACCTGAATGTTATTTTGGGTAAAATTAATCAGGATCCAATGTATCTTCCGGCATTCAAAAAAATTTATAATACCCCGAAAGCAGAGACCTGGCAACTTCAGAATGTACTGGCAACTTACATCCGTTCTTTAGCAAAATTTAATTCTGATTTTGACCGATATATGAGTGGAAACCGTTCTGCGATGTCGGAAAATCAGAAACAGGGATTCAATCTTTTTGTAGGAAAAGCGCAGTGTGCTTTGTGCCACTTCATTCCTTTGTTTAACGGAACCGTTCCCCCGAATTTCAAAAAAACGGAACAGGAAGTACTGGGAACAGCTGTGAACGGAGAGAATAAAATGTTTGATCAGGATCTGGGAAGAGGAAAATTCCATGAAACGGTGGCCGTATTGCAGCATTCATTTAAAACACCTACCCTGAGAAACATTAGCAAAACAGCTCCCTATATGCATAACGGAGGGTATAAAACCCTGAAAGAGGTGATGAATTTTTATAACAAAGGCGGCGGAAAAGGTTTCGGCCTTAAAGTAGATAATCAGACGCTTTCTGACAGTCCTCTGCAACTGACGGATCAGGAAATAGATAAGATCATCGACTTTATGGGTGCACTGGATGACCAATAAAATGTCTTTATTTTTAAAATCTCCTTTTACTTGATTTTTCTATCTGAAACTTAGATGAAATCAATGTATTAACAAATCATAAAAACTTTCTCAACACAAGAAATATTACTACTTTTGATCTAGTTTTTGCATGAAAAGGTTTTTAGTCTTACTGTATTTATTAATGTCTTTCTTTGGTTACGCCCAATCAAAGATCAGGGTCATTGACGAAACTGACCAAAAACCTATTTCCAACGCCAAAATTTCCTGTGACGGAAAAGTTCTGGGATTTACAGATATCCAGGGCGCATTGGAGTTTAAAGCCTCATGCAGTACTATTGACATTCAGGCAGAAAAATACGAGACCGAAACCGCAGCTGTAGAAGCAGATATGGAAGTTACTCTGCTGAAAAAAGCATCAAAAACTACTGATATTGAAGAAGTCGTTATTGAAGACCGAAGCGATCCCAGAGCGATTGAAATCCTAAAAAAGGTGAACAGGCTTTTTAACGAAAATTCACCGAAGAGTTTAGATTCCTATACGTTCAAATCCTACGAAAAAATGTCTATGGATATTGATCAGGATAGCATTACGCAGTTCAATAAATTCTTTAATGACACCCAGTTTTTCAAGAAAAAAAGAGAAAAAGATTCGTTAAATAATATTTCTGCCAAGCAGATCTTTTCAAAAAGCAAACTCTTCCTGTGGGAAAGAGCTCAGGAGTTTAAATATTCTAAACAATACGGCGAAAAAGTCAATATCCTGGACAATAGAATTTCCGGTCTTAAACAGCCTATCTACGAAATGATCGCCATCCAGCAGAGCAACAGGGACAAAATTCCAAACCAGATCAAGCAGGAAAACAGAGGGCTGTACCGCTTTTTTCTTTCGGATACCATTGAAGTAAGCGGCAGAAAAACCTTTGTGATCCGTTTCCGTGAGGTGAATTACAAAAAACCGGATAAAAGAAGAAAATATAACGGTGCCATCTATGTAGACACCGAGACCTACGGGATTCAAAAGATTGAAAATTTTAGTAAGAACAAAAACGACGGTATCATCACAAGTACCTGGGTTTTCTATAATAATAAATGGTTTCTGTCCCAGGAAAAGGTAAAACTCAGAATGAGCAGAGTGGCCATGGAAGAGGAAAACAAAGGAAAAACGGAAGAACATCCTGAGAAAAAAGATAAAACGAGCTTTGGAACGTATGCTTTCCTGACTTCTACCTATTTTGATTTCAAATCGCCGGTTGAGGAGAATCGTAATGATTTTAAAGGTTATACTTTTTCAGTGAAAAATGCTGACGGACATCTTCTGGATCAATACAGGACAGATCCTCTCACAGAAAGGGAAAAAAACACTTACAAAACGATTGACAGCTTAGGCAGAAAGTATAATATTGACAACAAAGCGAAAATTCTGACGGGTCTTATCAATGGACAGATCAGGGCAGGTATTGTAGATTTTGCCGTAGATGAAATTGTGAATTACAACTTATATGAAGGCTTCAGGCTTGGTTTAAAAGCCAAAATGAATGAAACCTTCAATCCCTATTTCTCTCCGGATTACTATTTTGCCTACGGTTTTAAGGATGATAAATGGAAATACGGAATCGGTCTTGATATGAAGACGACACTGGATAAAAATTCATTTTTCAGAATCGAGTATTATAATGATGTGACAGCATCGGGAGAGTTCTACAGAAGGCTGTGGAATTTCAAGATGCGGATGATGAATTACGGAAATAACATTAACAACGATAAATACTATCATTTCAGAGGAGCATCGGTTTCTTATCTGAATGATGTGACGAATGGACTGACCCTGGTCTTTGCCGCCAAAAGAAATATCGAGGAAGCTAAATTTGATTATGAATTCAGAGGAAAAGGCGGTGAATTTGATAATTTCAATACCTTATTTACTTTAAAATATTCACCGAACTCGACGAATATCATGACGCCTCAGGGAAAATCGATCATCGATCAGAAATATCCTGAGCTGTATTTTAACTACGAGCAAAGCTACAAAGTTTTGGGTGGAGATTTTAATTATACCCGTTTTGATGCCCTGTTTGTCCACAACTTTAAAACAATGCTCGGAACTACCGGATTCAGACTTTATGGAGGAGTCGTATTGGGTGAAGCTCCTATCTGGAAGCATTTTACGATGAACGGACTGGCTTCCCCGAGTAAGGATTTTAATTTTAATCTTACCTCTTACCTTGGTTTTGCAACACTGGAAGGTGGAAAGTATTACAATGATAAATTTATTGCCTACTACTTCACCCACAAACTTCCTTTATACTTCAAAAGTTTCGGGCAGAATATTTCAAGCTTTGATTTTGTATTACGAGGAACCATCGGAGATATGAAGCATCCGGAATACCATGAGTTCAGATTCAGAAAACTGGATCACCTGTATCAGGAAGTGGGTCTTGAATGGAATAATTTTCTGTCAAGCTACTTCAATTTAGGGCTGTTCTACAGAGTCGGATACTATACCACACCCAATTTTAAGCAGAATTTTGCCATTCAGTTTAAGCTGAAACTATTAGAATTTTAAACAACATTTTTAAACATAAAAAACGAAACATGCAGAGAATAGAAATAAAAGCGGAACAGTTTTTTGAATTATTAAGACTGAAAGATACCCCGATGTGGGAAATTTTCGCACAGATGATCGATGGTAATGAAAAGGAAATTATATTTCTTGACCATGAAGATAAAGTCCTTTTTAATTATATCCTTCCGGCCGACAAAGAAAAACTGGAGGAGGACAGAAAGGAGTTTTCAAAACAGTTCTCAGATAAATTGGCTAACTTCAATTAAAAATCTGATGAATAAAAATTACATATTCTCTATACTCAGTATTCTCCTGTTCAGTCTTGGGAATGCTCAAAACTATAAAAAACCGCTGGTTTCTGCCATCAAAGAAACCGATCTCAGAAAAGACATGTATGAACTGGCAGCCGATCAGTTCTGGGGCCGTGAAGCAGGTACTTTAGATGAATTAAAAGTTTCGATGTGGTTGGCCGATAAAGCCAAAGAAGCCGGAATGAAACCCGCTGGTGACAACGGTACATTCTTCCAGTTTTTTGATATGTACAGGCATCAAGTGATTCCTCAAAGCAATCTGAAAATCGGAAACAGTAATCTGAAACTATGGAAAGATTTCCTTGTTGCAGAACCCGTTAATGCCTCAATTGATGCTGAGATTTTATACGCCGGAAATACAGAACCCGAAGAGCTTTCCAAATTAAATATCAAAGGAAAAGTTCTTGCCGTCAATGCCTCCGATAAAAATATCGACAAGGAAATGACACTTTTTGTAAGAAGATATCCCGGTTTTGTAAGGACAAAATATTACAGCAAAGCTCTCGAACTGGGTGCAAAAGCCATAATTTTCATCACCGATGATATTTCTGAGAAAAGCTGGGTTGAAGTTCTTCCTCAAATGACAAGAGGAACCTACGGTGTAGAGGGTCTGAGAGAAAAAATAACAGATAATATTCCTGTTTTATGGATCAAAAGGGAAAATGCAAGCTGGCTAAAAAACAATCCTAAAATGGCACTGAACCTCATCACAGAAACCTATAAATATCCTTCCATAAACATCATCGGAAAAATTGAAGGTACAGATCCTACGCTTAAAGAAGAATACGTTTTGTTAAGCGGTCACCAGGATCATGACGGAATCAGACATCCCGTAAAAAATGACACCATCTATAACGGTGCCGACGATAATGCCAGTACATGCGTTGCAATGCTTGCCATGGCCCGAGCCTATAAAAAGCAACCCGGAAAAAGAAGTATTCTGTTTGTTTTCCACGGAGCGGAAGAAAGAGGATTACTTGGTTCCAGATGGCATGCTGCTCACCCAGTTGTTCCGAAAGAGAAGATCGTAGCTGTACTAAACGGTGATATGATCGGAAGAAACGACAATAATGAAGCCGCTCTTCTGGGAGGAAATGCCCCGCATAAAAACTCTGAGGAATTGGTTAAAATGGCCGAGGATGCCAATAACGAAAGTACAAAATTCAAATACCTGAAAGACTGGGATTCTCCAAATCACGCAGAGTATTTCTACTTTAGAAGTGATCATTTGCCGTATGCAAAAATCGGGATTCCGGCGATCTTTTTCACCAGCGTATTGCACGATCAGTACCACACACCTCAGGATGAATCTGAAAATATCAATTACAAAAAGCTGTATAAAATGACGGAATGGATGTACAGGACATCCTGGAAAGTAGCCAATGAGGCTGAACGTCCGAAAGTGATTTCTAATTTTACGCTTGAGAGATAAATGAAAGTATCGGCGGCCCTGCGGGCCGCCGATACTCTTTTTGAGATTGCGAGGAGCGTAGCGACGAAGCAATCTCAAAAAGAAAGCTTAACCGCTGTCTTAAATAAACCTTATAGGTTTTAAAAACCTATAAGGTTTGTTCCCTGCTATCATAAGTCAAATTATGGAAATGTAGCAATACGTCTACAGCATTTAAATTTTATCGCAGATAAAATCCTCGCACCTTAACAACGTATTGCATGAAAAAAATAGCGTCTTCGCGAAACTCCAACATCATACTCCAAATATTTTATCATATTCTTTTGTCTTGAAACAAAAGAATCAAAAGTTCAAGACCTGGAAACTTCCGCTAAAAATAAACCCTGTTCTCTAAAAATTCTAAAACTTGCGCGGATGTATTATTTCTGCTTCGTTTCAGCTACAGTCCCGCGCTTCGGACAGTAGAATTTTCTTAACGTTCACAGCATTTATTTTCTTAACGCTCCATTTTCCTATGTCAATTTTATCTCAGTTGTAAAAACCAAACTTAAAAAAATCTGTGTCAATCTGCGAAAATCTGTGGTTAAACAAAATCCGCCCTATCTGCGAAATCTGTGAGAAATATATCAAATCCAACAGCATTAAATTTTATCGCAGATAAAATCCTTACGCCTTAACAACACATCGTATGAAAAAAATAGCGTCTTCGCGAAACTCCAACATCATACTCCAAATATTTTATCATATTCTTTTGTCTTGAAACAAAAGAATCAAAAATTCAAGACCTGGAAACTTCCGCTAAAAATAAATCCTGTTCTCTAAAAATTCTAAAACTTGCGCGGATGTATTATTTCTGCTTCGTTTCAGCTACAGTCCCGCGCTTCGGACAGTAGAATTTTTTTAACGTTCACAGCATTTATTTTCTTAACGCTCCATTTTCCTATGTCAGATTGTAAATGTTGCAAAATCGATTCTCCCCAAGCTTTGTAATATATCAGCAGCTTTAAATTTTATCGCAGATAAAATCCTTGCGCCTTAACAACACATCGTATGAAAAAAATAGCGTCCTTGCGAAACCCAACACCATTTCACAGCCCGTTTTAAATAAGCAAATTCATCAAAGACGGATCATTATTCAGGTAATTAACAAAAAAGTCATACTTCTTCATATTATTGAGCAGCGGAGTAAAATCTTCGCTATCCCTCAGTCCGATTCCTAAAACAGCAATCCCTTTCTCTTTAGAATTTTTTTGCGTGTATTCAAAAAAAGTGATGTCATCATTCGGTCCCAAAACATTCATCACAAAAGTTTTTAAGGCTCCCGGACGTTGTGCAAATCTAACGAGGAAATAATGCTTTAAACCCGCATGAAGAAGAGCTTTTTCTTTAATCTCTTCCATTCTCGTAATATCATTATTGCTTCCGCTGATGATACAGATTACATTTTTCCCTTTAATCTGATCTTTATATTTTCCGAGTGCAGCTACAGAAAGAGCTCCGGCAGGCTCTACGACCACAGCATCTTTATTGTAGAGGGAAAGAATGGTTTCGCACACCATTCCTTCATCCACTAAAGCCATATCGTGCAGTACATCTTTACAAAGTTCGAAATTAAGATCTCCTACTTTCTGTACAGCGGCTCCATCTACAAAACGGCTTATTTTTTCAAGAAGCACCGGTTTTCCTTTTTCCAGTGCTTTTTTCATACTTGCCGCTGCAGAAGGTTCCACCCCTATAATCTTCGTATGTGGTGACAGTTCCCGGAATACAGAACAAACACCTGCAGCCAGACCACCACCTCCAACCGGAAGAAAAAGATAATCAATAGGCTCATCCGACTGCTCAAGAATCTCCAGTGCTGCCGTAGCCTGGCCATTAATAATATCCTGATCATCAAACGGGTGAATAAATATTCCATGATTTTCTTTGCAGAACTTCAGTGCGGCATCTTTAGCTTCATCGAAAGTATCCCCGTAAAGCACAATATCAATATCATCCCCTCCAAACATTTTCACCTGTTCCAGCTTTTGTCCCGGCGTGGGCAAAGGCATAAAAATGGTTCCTTTCACTTTCATGGTGCTGCATGCAAAAGCCACTCCCTGAGCATGGTTTCCCGCACTGGCACAAACCACCCCTTTGGCAAGGTTTTCAGGAGACATCACCGCCATTTTATTGTAAGCTCCCCTGATCTTATAGGATCTCACCTGCTGCAGATCTTCTCTTTTAAAGCTAATCTTTGCATTATAAATACCGGAGAGATGATTATTGATCGCCAGAGGAGTTCTTACCACTACATTTCTGAGTCTTTTTGCTGCTTTATAGACATTGTCCAAGACAGAAGGATACGTTTCTTCCATTGTTATTTTTCCTGATTAATTGTTCTCTGGTCTGAGGCTGCGGACTGTCTTTCCGGCTCTCCACATTTCGCTTTCTCTAAGCTCAGTCAGTTCTACTTCCAGTTTTTCTCTGTAATCGTGTTTGCTGTTGCTGTCGATGGAACGCTGGGCTTCATCTCCTTTCGCAACACTCTCGTATAATTCTTCAAATAAAGGAGAAGTGGCGTCTCTGAAACGTTTCCACCAGTCCAGTGCTCCTCTTTGTGCTGTGGTGCTGCAGTTCGCATACATCCAGTCCATTCCGTTTTCTGCCACCAAAGGCATTAATGATTGGGTTAATTCTTCAACGGTTTCGTTAAATGCTTCAGAAGGACTGTGTCCGTTTTTCCTCAATACATCATATTGAGCGGCAAATATTCCTTGTACGGCACCCATCAGGGTTCCTCTTTCTCCCGCAAGGTCACTGAATACTTCTTTTTTAAAGTCTGTTTCAAATAAATAACCACTTCCGATGGCTATTCCCAGTGCAGTCACTCTTTCTCTAGCTTTCCCAGTAGCATCCTGATATACGGCAAAACTACTGTTCAGTCCGCGATCCTGAAGAAACATTCTTCTCAATGATGTTCCTGATCCTTTCGGAGCAACAAGAAATACATCAACCTCAGGCGGAGGAATAATTCCCGTACGTTCATTAAAGGTAATTCCGAAGCCGTGAGAAAAATACAGGGCTTTTCCAGGGGTAAGATGCTGTTTCACTTTTGGCCAGTATTCGATCTGAGCGGCATCACTTAAGAGATAGCAAATAATCGTTCCTTTTTGCAAAGCTTCATCTATTTCGAATAAGGTTTCTCCGGGTACAAATCCATCTGCCACAGCCTTATCCCATGATTTTGAATTTTTTCTCTGGCCCACAATCACATTGATTCCGTTGTCTTTCTGGTTAAGTGCCTGTCCCGGTCCCTGTACGCCATAGCCGATCACTGCTACGATCTCATCTTTTAATACTTCCTGAGCTTTATCTAATGGGAACTCCTCTCTTGTTACTACGTTTTCCTCTACTCCGCCAAAATTCAATTTTGCCATTTTTTTAAATTTTTATATGTTGTTAATGATATTTTTATTATTATTTCTTTGTTTAGCTTGCGTGTGCTGCTACAGTCAGGTATGGATTTTTATGGTAATGAACCTCCAAAACATCTACCTGTTTTTCCATCTGCCGGGTGATCTTCTGTACAGATTCTTCCGTTTCTCTGATGACGATCACAAACTTTTTTACTTTTTCAATATCGGAAGGACCTGCATTAAAATTCACAATGGAAACTCTCCTCCTTGAAAAAATAGCATTGATCCTGCCGATCAGCCCCAGATAATCTTCTGTGTAGGCCGTTATCGTGTATTCTCTGTTTTCTGAATTCATCTTTTTATATTTTATATTATTATGTCTTATTATTAGTCAGTACGATCTCTGAAACACTTTTCCCTTGGGGAATCATAGGAAAAACATTATGCTCTTTCCCAGTCATGACTTCTAACAGGAAAGCGCCCTGATGATGAAGCATTTCACTAAGTCCCGCTTCCAGTTCTTCCCTCTCCACTACTTTTCTTCCCGGGATTTTATATCCTTTAGCTACCTGTACAAAATCCGGACTCTGAATATCTACCGAGGAATATCTTTCTTCATGAAATAATTCCTGCCACTGTCTTACCATTCCCAGATAGCAGTTATTAAGAATTAAAATCTTGATATCCGGCTGATACTGCATCAATGTTCCCAACTCCTGGATATTCATCTGGGCTCCACCATCTCCCATCACCGCGATAACAGGGCGGTTGGTAACTCCATAAGCGGCTCCTATTGCGGCTGGAAGACAGAATCCCATGGTTCCCAATCCTCCGCTCGTAATATTGCTTCTGGAATGTTTAAAGCTTGAATATCTGCAG
The DNA here is from genome assembly GCF_000737715.1 of Chryseobacterium sp. JM1. Classification (GTDB taxonomy): domain Bacteria; phylum Bacteroidota; class Bacteroidia; order Flavobacteriales; family Weeksellaceae; genus Chryseobacterium. The sequence continues at coordinate 362,508 of NZ_JPRN01000005.1, forward strand.
GTAGCCATTTGGTGCTGCCCTACATCGGTTACAATTACGGCTTCTCCCTGGGTCATTTCGTTTAATTGGCGAATGACTTCTCCCATGGTAATTTCTCCTTCAGAAGGATAGAGTTCGTGGCTGATCAGCTGATTATGCTCAATTTCATAGCAGTCTTTAAACTTTTGCTGCCAATCTCTATGTGCTCCAGGTTCTATCAGCTGTGTCAGAAGGGGTAATGTTTCTTTGCAGTTTCCAAGAATTGGAACCTCAACTTTTACATTTTTATTGATTTCTGCTTTATCAATGTCCAGATGAATGATACTCGCCTGTTTTGCATACTGATCCAGTCTTCCGGTCACACGGTCATCAAAGCGCATTCCCACTGCAATCAGAACATCACATTCATTGGTAAGGATATTGGGACCGTAGTTTCCATGCATTCCTACCATTCCTACAGCCTGTGGATGATCCGTCGGGATAGCACTCATTCCCAAGACCGTCCATGCCACCGGAATTCCTGATTTCTCAGCAAACTGTAAAAATTCTTTCTCAGCTTTTCCCAGCATAATTCCCTGTCCTGCAATGATGAATGGTCTTTTTGCATGATTAATCAGAAAAGAAGCTTTTTCAATAGCGTCCATATGGGGAACAGGATCCGGTCTGTAACTTCTCAAAGAATCACAGGGGGTGTAACCTCTGTTGAACACCTTTTGCAGCTGGGCGTTTTTCGTAACATCAATTAATACCGGGCCAGGTCTTCCAGATCTTGCGATATAGAATGCTTTAGCCAATACTTCGGAAAGTTCATCCGCATCGGTGACCTGATAATTCCACTTGGTAACGGGACTGGTGACATTCATAACATCAATTTCCTGAAATGCATCGGTTCCCAGAAGATGGTCAAAAACCTGTCCCGTAATACAAACAATTGGTGTATTATCCAACAGGGCATCAGCTAATCCTGTTACCAGATTGGTGGCTCCCGGACCACTTGTCGCTAACACCACTCCCACTTCTCCGGATACTCTGGCAAGACCCTGCGCTGCATGGACCGCTCCCTGCTCGTGGCGGACCAGAATATGTTCCAACTGATCTTTATAGTCGTAAAGTGCGTCGTAGATAGGGATAATAGCCCCACCCGGATATCCGAATATGGTTTTTACCCCTTCCTGAAGAAATGCTTCAAGGATGATCCGGCTGCCGCTGATTTCTGTTTCTGTGGATACATTTAGGTTCTTCATTGTCTATTTATTGAGTGATTTCATCTGTTACACAGCCTTCTGCGGCTGATGATACGGTGAGTGCATATTTATACAGCAACCCTTTTTTTACTTTAAGTTCAGGTTTTTGCCATCCTTTTTTTCGCTGTTCGATTTCTTCTTCAGACACTTTGAGCTGTATGGTGTTATTTACTGCGTCGATTTCAATGAGGTCATTGTCCTTTACAAAAGCGATCAGCCCACCTTCATAAGCTTCCGGAGTGATGTGTCCTACTACAAAACCATGGGTTCCACCACTGAATCTACCATCGGTAATTAAAGCTACACTTCCGCCCAGTCCTGCTCCGATCAGCGCGCTGGTAGGTTTCAGCATTTCCGGCATTCCCGGTGCCCCTTTTGGGCCTTCATGACGGATGACAATAACGTCTCCATGCTGAACTCTTCCATTTTCAATCCCTTTGATCAGGTCTTTTTCTCCATCGAATACCCTTGCTTTTCCAGAAAATTTTTCGCCTTCTTTCCCTGTGATTTTCGCAACACTCCCTCTCTCAGCGAGGTTTCCGTACAATATTCTTAAATGTCCAGTTTCTTTGATAGGATTTGATAAAGGTCTGATGATCTTTTGCTTTGTAAAATCAAGACCCGATACATTTTCAAGATTTTCAGCAATGGTTTTTCCGGTAACCGTTAAACAGTCGCCATGCAATAAACCTTCTTCCAGCAAGTATTTCATGACAGCAGGTGTTCCTCCATGGTTATGAAGATCCTGCATCAGGTATTTTCCGCTCGGTTTAAGGTCTGCCAGTACCGGCGTGATGTCGCTCATCTTCTGAAAATCATCCTGAGTCACGGAGACACCTACACTTTTCGCCATTGCTATAAAATGCAGAACGGCATTGGTACTGCCTCCAAGAATAATGATCAGACGAAGCGCATTTTCAAACGCTTTTCGCGTCATGATATCTGAAGGTTTGATATCTCTTTCCAGTAATATTTTAATATACTTTCCTGCCTCCAGACATTCATTCTGCTTTTCATCACTTAATGCAGGATTGGAAGATGAATACGGAAGGCTCATCCCTAAAGCTTCTATGGCCGAAGACATGGTATTGGCCGTATACATTCCCCCGCATGCTCCTGCTCCCGGACAGGAATTTTTAATCACTCCGTTGAAATCTTCTTCTGAAATTTCTCCGGCAATTTTCTTCCCTAAAGCTTCAAAAGCCGAAACAATATTAAGCGGTTCATTTTTATAACATCCCGGCGCGATTGTTCCTCCATAGACCATGATGGACGGTCTGTCCAGTCTTCCCATCGCGATAATGGTTCCCGGCATATTCTTATCACAGCCCGGTAATGCAATGATTCCGTCATAATACTGTGCTCCGCAAATGGCTTCGATACTGTCTGCAATCACATCGCGGCTTACCAGTGAATACCGCATTCCGTCTGTCCCGTTGCTCATCCCGTCGCTTACCCCTATGGTGTTGAATATTAGTCCCGCAAGACCGTGATTCCAGGTTCCTTTTTTAACCACTTTAGCCAGGTCATTGAGGTGCATATTGCAGGTATTTCCGTCATATCCCATACTGGCAATACCGATCTGGGCCTTGTGCATATCTTCTTCTGTAAAGCCTATTCCGTAAAGCATTGCTTTTGCTGCGGGCTGTTCGCTGTTTTGTGTGAATGTTTTTGAATATTTATTTAACATATTATCCTGCATTTGCTGTTCTTATCCTCTCTGTGTGTATCCATAATTTCATTTTTTTTGGAATTCATCACTGAAGCTTTTCTTTAATTTTGGTCCAAAACTACAGCTTGTAATCTCTTTTTTATTTTCATTTTTACGAAAACTACAATATTCAATTGTTTGAAAAACAGATGTATTTAATTGATTACTAGTTATTTAAATTCTTTAAATTTACAATGACAGAACTCTTACCAGTTTCTGATAGGCCTGCTGTACTTTTCCACTTGCCGTATCCTCCCAGATTTTGGTGAAAGGAACATCATCCAAAGAATCCAACGCTACAATTTCAGCGGCCGTACCACAGAAGAAAGCGGCATCAGCTCCTCTCATTTCTTCAGGCTTAAAGAAGGTTTCTTTAACGGGAATATTCAGTTCACTGCATATTTCAAACACCGTCTGTCTTGTGATTCCAGGTAGTATACTTCCTTTTGCAGGCGTAAATAATGTTCCGTCTTTTTCGTAGAATATATTGGCACCTGAGCTTTCAGCTACATTTCCGTTTTCATCAAGTAAGAGGGCTTCGTCATAGCCTTTGTCTTTGGCATCCTGACAAGCCAGAATAGAATTGACGTAATGTCCGCCTACTTTGGCTTCCACTTTAAAAGCATTTGGATTTGGACGCTGAAAACCTGAGGTCATGATTTTCATTTTGTCTGCGAGATAGCCGTTGCTCCATTCCCAGGCAAGCAGGGAGAGGTAGGATTTTTGTCCTTTTGAAAGGGACATATTGGGCGAACAGGTTACCAACGGGCGGATGTAAGCATCTTTGAATCCGTTACGTTCCAAAAGTTCATAGGTAAGATCTGTCAGTTCACTGACTGAATAATCAAACGGGATATACATCATTTCTGCTGATCTTTTCAGTCTTTCGTAATGTTCTTCTGCTTTAAAAATTTTGGTTCCGTATTCGGTATTGTAGGATTTTATGCCTTCAAAAACGGAGTAACCGTAGTGAAGTGACTGTCCGTAGAGATTCATTCCTGCTTCTTCTGCCTTGAGGAAATTTCCATCAAAATACACGATCGTTTTGTCGCTGTAATACATTATTTAGGGTTTTAAAAATTAACAAATGGGTATAAAAAAAGCCCTCTCACGATGTGAGAGGGCTCAAATATGTACAGTCATACTCTATCCTTCTCACCAAAGCAAGGGAATAATAATGACGATAATAATTACTGTTAATAACTGATCCATAATTTCTGAAATAAAAAAAAGCCGCTTCAAAATGAAACGGCTTATATAATTTAAATTAAAATATTTTACAATGCCGCTTCCTTACTGCTGTTTACCACAACAATAATGTTAGAAATGACAATAATATTTTTCTGATTCGTAAAATTCATACTGCAAATGTATTAATTTTTAAATACTGAGCAAGTTTTTTTAACACTTTTTATTTTTTTCGCAAAACTGTCTGATGGTTATTGCGGCTTCTACCACATCATGTACTCTTAAAATTTTAGCGCCCTGCTCCAGAACTTTCCAGTGAAGTTTCTGCGTTTCTTCATTGATTTCCATTGGAGATTTCCCAAGCGGTTTATAGATAAATGATTTCCTGGAAATACCGATCAGTAAAGGAAATTTTCCGAAGCCTAAATACTCAGTTTCACCGATCATTTTCATCTGATCTTCCACTGTTTTTCCGAAACCGAAACCGGGATCGAGGATGATGTCTTTTACTCCTTTTTCGAGAAGCTCATTGGTCTTTTTAGAAAAATAAAGGTTAACTTCCAGAGTAATGTCCTCAAATTTAACTTTGTCATGCATCGTTTCGTAAGATGGATTCACATGCATCAGAATGTAGGGAAGCTTCGTTTCGGCAGCGGCATCAAACATTTTATCGTCATACTGTCCGCCGGAAATGTCATTGATCATGTCAATTCCTTCATTAAAGCCGAATTTTACCGTTTCAGCATAAAACGTATCCAGCGATATCAGGGCTTCAGGAAATTCTTTTTTGATCAGAGAAATCATGTTCCCTATTCTGTCTATTTCCTCTTTGCTGCTCAGAAATTCAGCATTCGGACGTGTGGATTGCGGCCCGATGTCTATGATCTCCGCTCCGTCTTTCAAAAGTTTCTCTGCGTGCTCCAACGCTGATTTTTCACTATTGAATTTCCCACCATCGGAAAAAGAATCCGGGGTAAGATTGAGGATGCCCATGATTTTTGGGATGTCGAGTTCTACCAGCCTTCCGTTGCAGTTGATGGAGTGGAAAGGTTGGAGAGTTTTAGAGTTGGAGGGTTGGAGAGTTTCGGAGTTTGAAAGCATTCTTTGTTTAGGGTTGATAAGTGATACTATTCTGCAAAATTAAGACTTATTGTGGAATGTTGCTAGTTGTCAGTTGCTAGTTGCTAGTTGTCAGTTGCTAGTTGTTAGTTGTTAGTTGCTGGTTTGTTATTCGTTGATAAGAGCTTGCGTAGAAACGAATATTCTTTTAGATAGAAATTAAATTTAGAATCTCTTCATTTTAAAATTTCCTGACAAGAACCAGCAACTGACAACCAGCGACCAACTCTCCTACTCTCAAACCCTCTCACCCCGAATCCCGCACCCCGTGACTCTAAAACCCTCCGACGCTCGAACTCTCCAACTCTCCAACTCAAACCCCAAACTCTGACAAAAATCAATGCCCGATTCCCGCTACCTAAAACCGAATTCGTATATTTGGGAGATTAAGAGAATTTATGTCAAAAACATCAGTACAGTTCGGGAAAGTGATCAGTGAGTGTCGTGATCTTTTCAGTAAAAAATTGCAGGATTACGGCGCAGCATGGAGGGTTTTAAGACCCAGTTCTATTACGGATCAGATTTACATCAAGGTAAACAGGATCCGTACGCTTCAGATGACGGATAAAAAAATGGTAGATGAAAGCGAGGAAGACGAATTCATTGCGATTGTCAACTACTCTATTATCGGACTTATTCAGCTTGAAAAAGGACTTTCTAATGATTTTAACGAAAATAAGGAGGAAGTTTTAAGCCTTTACGATAAGTATTCTAATGATGCACAGGCTTTAATGGAAAGAAAAAATCATGACTACGGTGAAGCGTGGAGGGATATGAGAATTTCTTCCATTACTGATCTTATTTATCAGAAAGTACTGAGAACGAAGCAGATTGAAGACAACCAGGGAAAAACTATTGTTTCTGAAGGTCTGGATGCGAACTATTTCGATATGCTGAATTATGCTGTTTTCTGTCTGATCAAGTTCTCTGAAAAAGAAAATATTTCCGAAACCCAAAAATAAATTACTATGATCAAAGGTTTATTACGCTTTATTATTGCTGTTATCTTTATTCTATCCGGCTTTGTAAAGGCTGTGGATCTGGTAGGATTTTCTTTCAAAATGGAAGAATATTTCGCGCCATCGGTTTTCAATATGCCCTTTCTGGAAAAATTTGCACTTCTGTTCTCGGTCATTGTGGTCGTACTGGAGCTTTTCTTAGGATTTATGCTGTTGCTAAAACTGAAGCTTAAGTTCACACTTTCAGCGTTAATTGCCCTTTGTATCTTCTTTGGGTTTCTTACTTTTTATTCTGCCTATTACAATGTGGTGACGGATTGCGGATGTTTTGGAGACGCTATCAAGTTTACGCCATGGCAGAGTTTTATGAAAGACATTGTGCTTCTTGTCGGTCTTATTATCGTGTTTATCCTTTACAGAAAGGAGTTCCGTAAAAAAGATGTATACAGCAGCGACAATACGAAAGAGCCTTCCGGAAAGTTCAGATATGCTCTTTTAGGACTTTTTTCTGTGATCATGATTTACATTATGGCTCAGGGAATTATGCACGAACCACTGATCGATTTCCGTGATTATAAAATCGGAACGAATATTAAAACTGAAAAGGAAAAAATCAATAAAAATCCTTCTGAATACAAGACTTTTTATTCCCTTAAAAACCAAAAGACGGGAGAAGTTTTAAAGGTAAATCAGGACGATTATATTAAAGAAACAAAATACTGGGCGGAAGGTTCTCCATGGAAAATTGAGGAAGGAAAAAATGAATCTGTTATGACGAAAGAAGGTTATCAATCTGAGATCGTTAAATTCAAAATTGAAGATCCTACAGGGGTAGATCTGACAGACGAAATCATCAATGCACCGAAAGCTGTTCTGGTATTTTCATATCATCCAAAAGAGGTTTCCGCTGATCTTATTCAGAAACTTGAGACTAAAGTGAATACTCAAAAAGGAGCTGTCATCTACGGTGTTTCTACAGATCACAACACCTTTAAAACCATTAAAAATGCCATGATGGACGCGACTGCCATCAAAACTATTGCGAGAAGCAATCCGTTTGTACTCATCCTTGAGAAAGGGAAAATCGTGGACAAGCAGCCCGCGAAAGACTATGTTGATTAGGGTGAATGAGTGAATGGTGAATTGTGAATTTTAAATTAAAACGAATCACAAAACACGAACCTCGAAACCTCGTATCTCGCAACCAAATCAACAGCCAACAATCCAATTTAAACACTAAACTTAAACATACATTAACAAATGCAAAAATCAAATAAATCCATTGCCGGTTATCATCTTTTAATGATTCTTTCTTCTGTAGACGGAGAATTTGCTCCTGAAGAAGGAATGCTGATTCAGCAGTATATGGCAGACGAATTTCCGTTCAGAATGAATCTTGACAATGAACTGGAAACACTGGCTCTTTTGCAGCCTGAAGAATGGAAAGACCACTTTGAATTTCACGCAAGATGTTTCTTTGACGACTCTACGGATGATGAGCGCGTAAAATTTGCACAATTTGCTAAAACCCTGATCAAAGCTGATAACAAAGTGACTGATGAGGAGCATACTTTCTACAGGCTTTTGAAGAATCTGTGGAATTTGGCCTAAACCAGACACCAAAAAACAAAGCATATTATGAAAAAATTTTATCTGGGAATATTAATTATGAGTGCTTCTACGATACAATCTCAAAAATTCCCTGCTTTAAAAGCCCCGATCGCTGAAAAGCAGGAACACATCCGGGAAATTCACGGAGATAAAGTAAATGATCCGTATTACTGGATGATCGATTATTTCAAAAAAGGAAAAGATTCCACGAAAGTTGTTGATTATCTGAAAGCTGAAAACACCTATTGGGAAGGCATGATGAAGGATACTGAACCTTTCAGGGAAAAGCTTTTCCAGGAAATGAAAGCCCGTATTAAAGAGAAAGATGAATCTGTGCCTGTTTTTGAAAACGGATACTATTATTATACCCGTACAGAAGCCGGAAAACAATACTTCAAATACTGCAGAAAAAAAGGAAGTCTTACTGCTCCGGAAGAGATTCTTCTGGACATAGATAAGCTTGCGGAAGGTCACCCGTATTACAGTGCTACCGGTTTCAGCATCAGCCCGGACAATAACAAACTGGTGTATGGTGTTGACGATGTTTCCAGAAGACAGTATACTTTGTTTTTAAAGGACCTTACCACCGGAAAAACAACTGATCTGGGTATTAAAAATACAGAAGGTTCCGCAGAATGGGCGAATGACAATAAAACGATTTTTTACACAGAAAACAATCCGGTTACCCTTTTATCAGAAAAAATTAAGAAACATACACTGGGAACTGATCCTGGTAAAGATGTGACGGTTTACGAGGAAAAGGATAAAACGAATTATATCTCAGTATATAAATCCAAAAATCACAAATTCATCCTGATTTATTCCGGAGCTACCACTTCTTCTGAAACAAGGTATCTGGATGCTGACCAACCGAACGGAACATTCAAAGTTTTCCAGCCGAGAATGAAGAATGTTTTGTATACGATCACGCCTTTGGAAGACAAATTCCTGATCAGAACGAATAAGGATGCGCTTAACTTTAAAATAGCGGAAACGCCTTTGGATAAAACTGGTGTTGAGAACTGGAAAGATTTTATTCCGCACAGAAGCGATGTCTTGATGCAGGCTGTGAGTGCCTTTAAAAATTATCTGGTTTTCAGTGAAAGACAGAACGGACTTACCCAGTTGGTTATTTATGACAGAAAAACAGCCAAGAAAGAGGCGCTGACATTTGACGAACCGGCTTACACCATTTCTTCACTGGAAAACCCGGAATACAATACGGATAATTTCCGTTTTGGGTACACTTCTATGATTACACCTGTTTCTCAATTTGAGCAGGATTTAAAGACCGGAAAAAGAACATTACTGAAACAGCAGGAAGTACTTGGCGGTTATGCAAAAGATGAATATACTACTGAAAGACTTTTTGCAACGGCAAAAGACGGTACAAAAATTCCGATCTCTATTGTTTATAAAAAAGGATACAAGAAGGACGGAAACAGTCCGTTGCTTCTTTATGCATATGGATCTTACGGAAACTCTATGGATGCGTCTTTCAGCAGTACAAGACTGAGTCTTCTGAACAGAGGTTTTGCCTTTGCCATCGCTCACATCCGTGGCGGCCAGGAAATGGGAAGACAATGGTATGAAGACGGAAAAATGATGAAAAAGAAGAATACGTTTACCGATTTCATCGATGCAGGAGAATATTTGGTTAAGGAAAAATACACATCACCAAAACATCTGTATGCTCAGGGCGGAAGCGCCGGAGGTCTGTTGATGGGTGCTGTAGCGAATATGAGCCCGAATTTATGGAATGGGGTGATTTCACAGGTTCCTTTCGTGGATGTAGTTAATACCATGCTTGATGAAAGTATTCCATTAACGACCAACGAATATGACGAATGGGGAAATCCAAACAATAAGGAAGCTTATTTTTACATGAAATCTTATTCACCTTACGAAAATATCGAAAAGAAAAAATATCCTAACATCTTAGTAACTACAGGACTTCATGATTCCCAGGTTCAGTATTTTGAGCCAGCAAAATGGGTCTCCAAGCTTAGGGATATGAAAACTGATAAAAACGTATTGCTATTAAAAACGGACATGAATTATGGCCATGGTGGTGCTTCGGGAAGATTTGATTACCTGAAGGATATTTCCCTGGTGTATGCTTTCATGTTTAAACTGGAAGGGATTGATAAATAATTAAATATCACGCAGATTTTGCGAATTTTGCAGATTGACAATGACAGAAAATGAAATTTCATACATTGTTCGAAAATGTATTTTTAATGTTTATAATCAATTAGGTCCTGGCTTGCTTGAATCTATATATCAAAATATACTTATATATGAACTAGAGCAAAATGGATTAAATGTAAAATCAGAAGTTATACTTCCTGTTTATTACGACAATAAAAAATTTGATTTAAACTTTAAAATCGATATTTTAGTAGAAGAGAAGGTAGTTTTGGAACTAAAATCAGTAAAAGAATTAGAAGCTATTCACTACAAACAACTTTACACTTATTTAAAACTATCTGATAAAAAATTAGGAATGCTAATTAATTTTAATACAACAAATATTATGGATAGTATAAAAAGAGTCGTTAATAATCTTTAAATCTGCTAAATCATTAAAATCTGCGCGAAATAAAAAATAAATAATAATTACATAATTAGGCTATGAGAAGAAAAATAGTTGCAGGAAACTGGAAAATGAATAAAAATGTCATTGACGCACAACAGTTGATGATTCAATTACTGAGCTATAAAAACAATAACACCACCAACTGCGAAGTATGGATAGCGCCACCTTCTTTATATTTAATGATGGCTAAAGATATCTTCGAAAAAGATGAGATCGGTGTATTTTCTCAGGATATGAGCGAGCATGAGAGCGGAGCTTATACCGGTGAACTTTCTGCAGATATGCTGGAATCTATCGATGCGACAGGTTCATTAATCGGGCACTCTGAAAGAAGACAATACCACGGTGAAACAGATTCTCACTGCAACAGAAAGATCAAATTGGCGCTTGACAAAGGCCTGATCCCTGTATACTGTAACGGTGAAACGCTTGAGCAGAGAAAAGCAGGACAGCATTTCGAAGTGGTGAAAAACCAGACTGAAGTGGCTCTTTTCACTCTTTCTGCGGAAGAAATCAAAAAAGTAGTGATCGCTTACGAACCGGTTTGGGCTATCGGAACAGGGGAAACAGCTTCTCCGGAGCAGGCTCAGGAAATCCATGCACACATCAGAAGCATCATCGCTGCTAAATACGGACAGGAAGTAGCTGACGAGGTTTCTATCCTTTACGGAGGTTCTGTGAAGCCGGATAATGCAAAAGAAATTTTCTCTCAGCCTGATATCGACGGTGGACTGATCGGAGGTGCAGCTTTGAAACTTGAGGATTTCTCTAAAATTATTGAAGGTTTCAATTCATAGGTTTTGGCTAAATTCCTATTGAATTCAAAACATATAGAGTCAAAAACGGCGGCATCTTTGATGCCGCCGTTTTCTTAAAAAAAATCTAATTATTGAATATCGACTACATACATTGTTCCTTTTTCTACTTTTCCGGTCTTAGGCAGGATTTTAGCTTTCGGATTTCCGTTTCCGTCATCTAAAATTCCAAAATCATCATCATTGAAGACGGCCAGTTTATTGTTTCCTAAATAAACGATTCCTTCAAATTTGTCATGTTCATATCCTAGTTTTGCGACCAGATCTACAGCTAAAATTTTGGACACCGGCTTGATTCCGGCATTGGTGATTTCATCCCATGTAGACTGCTCTAAAGCTTTGTTATTGATCTTCAATCCGTCAACTGCTGTAATATCAGTTCCGTTCACATCTGAAGCTCCGGCTATGTTGATTCTGTATACTTTTTTGGTTCCGCCCTGCGATCCGAAATTTCCGTCTCTTTCAATGACCAGAAATTCTGTGTTGCTGATGGCTGTAATATCACATACCGAGTCTGAAGCACCGCCATTCTGCTTATACAGATACTGTTTCGTCTGTCCCGTCGCAATATCGAAAGTGACAATTCTGGTTAAAGTGGTATTGGTTGCCAACGTTTTTGTCGGAACATACATCATAGACTGTATCGTTCCTACCAGTGTTTTTCCGTCCGGAGTGATGCATAGTCCTTCCATTCCTCTATTCGCTCTTCTTTTAGCTAAAACTGCCGGAAGTTTTTTTGGTCCGGTATTAACGCCAATCGGGCTGATTCTTTCCAGTTCTACTCCATCTGCATTGTAATGAACAATATGTGGTCCGTACTCGTCAGACACCCAGAATGTTCCATCTGCTGCTGCAACAATACTCTCACTGTCCAGACCGTAATTATCCGTTCCTAAAACATTTCCTGACGAATCATAAGCTGTTTCTCCTGTACTTCCCATTCCTGCAGGGTTTGGAAGACCTGTAATCGGTTGGCCGGAAGGGTTTTTAAGCTTGATATATTTAATGATCTCGATATTTCCTTCTGCATTCATTTTAAAATGCATGATAGTTGGGGTAAAATTCGGAGCCGGAAATTTTTTCCCGTTCAGATAGTCTGTATTGGGACCACGGTCCGTAATCACATAGAACTCACCTTTTCTTGTCGGATGTGCCGCTGCGCCGGAACCAAATCCTCCGTTAATGACATCTACGCCATTGACTGTTGCTAATTTGGAGAAAGGGAATTCCTGAGGAAGCCTGGCATAATTGATATCCTGGTTATTCATCTTGTCGTCATCTTTACACGATGCGAGCGCTGTGAATACGATTGCCGATAACAGAAGTTTTCTCATAAGCAGATTCAAAACTGGAAACGTTACTTTTATGCCGCGAAAGTATACATTGATTATAAACTGATCTTGAATTTAATAATAATTGTATTTTAACAATCAACTTCTTTAAACTTTATTGTTGGAAAATTTCAATAAAATACGCCAGATATTTTATCATATTCTTTTGTCTTGAAACAAAAGAATCAAAAGTTCAAGACCTGGAAACTTTCGCTAAAAATAAATCCTGTTCTCTAAAAATTCTAAAACTTGCGCGGAATGACTATTTCTGCTTCGCTTCAATTACAGCCCCGCGCTTCGGACAGTAGAATTTTCTTAACGTTCACAGTATTTATTTTCTTAACGCTCCATTTTCCGAAGTCAGTGTATAGCAGTTATAAAATCAATATTCAGTAAATTTTGTAATAAATCAGCACCTTTAAATTTTAAACACAAGATTAACCTAAATATCAATAATCTTCTCTCCTATTCTTTATTAAATCAAAAAATCACGATCTAAAAAATATCCAACCCTTAAACAAAAGGAATAAATAGAAAGATAATTCACAAAACACATTCAAAAATTTATATGATATATTTGCAGCAGTTAAGGTTGAACATCTGTTCATTAACAGGGAATCAAGTGAGAAGAAATTCAATGCTTGGGCTGTACCCGCAACTGTAAGCTGTTTTTAAACTTTAGATACATGATGCCACTGGATCACCATCCGGGAAGGCGTATTTAAGGAAGCGAGCCAGGAGACCTGCCTTATCTGCATTCACTTTGGAAAGGGATTTTATATTCTTTTCCAGAAGGAAAGTTTCGGGAATAAAACTTTAATTTGATTATATTATGAAGAAGATTTATCTTTTTTTACTGCTGCTGTTTTTGCAGCAAATCTCCGCCCAGTTTACAGAAAATGATATCAAATTCTGGGTAGGAACAGGCTCTAAAAAAGCTTATTTCATCGCTGATTTTAATGACAGCGACAATCCTACATCCTATGCTTGGGGTTTCCGTTATGATGCGAATAACCTTACCATGGAAGATCTCATCAATGCTATTGACGCAGCAGATTCAAAACTGGAAACGGAAGTGCCATCAGGGTTTCTTTACAGCATCAATTACAATCACCACACGCCAAGTCTGGAAGACTATTGGTCTACCTGGTCCGGTCCCACTGCTGAAAATATGCAGCCTAATAACGGTGCTAACAATGACCCTCTCGTGAATGGAAAATGGTATGGAGCATCCTTTGGTTATGGTTCTACTCCTACTACACCACCATTTTCTCATCCCTCAGCTCCTGTAGCTGCCTACAATTCTTCGTGGTACAATTCTTCACAGATCACCAACTGGATCGGAACGGGAAGCAATACCAGCCTTGTTGTTATCGATTTTGGAACCAGCAGTTCTGCCGGAGAAGCTCATTCTTTCGTTTTTGGAATTAAATACAACGGAAGTTTAAACGCTGAACAGGCTTTACAGTTGATTCATGCTCAGGCTCCTTATTTTAATTTTACGTCAGGCAGCAACCAGATCAGTACCCTGTCTCTCAATAATTTCACAGGAAATGCATCCGGAACCAATACCTGGAAGCTTTTCAAAGGAAAAGATCTTTCAAGCTGGAGAGGACAAACCCATCTTTCACAAATCCAGTTGGGTAATAGCGACTGGCTGGGTCTTAGCTTCGGACAGAGACTGCCATTCACTCCAAGAGAAGCTTCGAACCTGATTTTAGGTGTTTCTGAAAACAGTAAGAAGGAATTCAGAATTTACCCTAATCCTGCAAGTGATTTTATCAGAATAGAGAATGCTGAAGATCTTAAAGAAGTGAATATTTATGCTGTATCAGGGCAGAAAGTATGGACTGGAAATACCACAAAGATTAATATTCAGGCATTGAAAGCAGGGATTTATGTAGTGGAAATTAAAACCTCTAAGGATACTACGGTTCATAAGATGATTAAGAAATAAATGAATACAACTTTCGGGATACATTTTTTTGAATTTAATCGGAAACCACCCCGTCAAAAATTCTTTGAATTTTCGCCACCCCTCGACGGGAGGGGAATTTTCCGTCCCCAAACGAATTTTTGTCATCTTTGAAAATCTTCTATTTTCATAGAACTTAGGTGAACTTCTATTTTTATAGTATTCAACTTCAAAATAACTAAAGTGGTTAAAAACTTTTGCCTCTTTTGTGGTTAAAATAAAAAAACGCACCGGTTTCGGTGCGTTTTTCACTATTTCCAAAAAAGGAAATTATTTTTTCTCTGTAGATCTCTGTAAAACTTCGTCTACCATTCCATAGCCTTTTGCTTCTTCAGAAGTCATCCAGTAATCTCTGTCTGAAGACTTTTCTACCCATTCGTAAGTTTGTCCTGAGTGGTGACCGATGATTTCGTAAAGCTCCTGCTTTAATTTAAGCATCTCTCTTAAGTTGATCTCCATATCTGAAGCGACTCCCTGAGCACCTCCTGACGGTTGGTGAATCATTACTCTTGAATGCTTAAGCGCAGAACGTTTTCCTTTTTCTCCTGCTACCAATAAAACAGCACCCATTGAAGCTGCCATACCTGTACAGATTGTGGCTACGTCCGGCTTGATGATCTGCATCGTGTCATAGATCCCTAAACCTGCATACACACTTCCTCCCGGAGAGTTGATGTAGATCTGGATATCTTTCGATGGATCTGCACTTTCCAAGAATAAAAGCTGTGCAGTTACGATATTAGCCACCTGATCGTCGATTCCGGTTCCTAAGAAGATAATTCTGTCCATCATCAGACGTGAAAATACGTCCATCTGTGCCACGTTCAATCTTCTTTCTTCCATGATATATGGCGTAAGGTTTGTTGGGCCGTACATTCCCATATACTGATCGGTAACCAAACCGTTGTTTCCTAAATGTTTTACAGAGAAATCTCTGAAGTCTTTTTTAATGTCCATATTTCTATTATGTATTATTAACTATTTTCGAAGTTTAAATTACAACTTTTATTCCTAAAATTTTATAGGACTTTTTGTCACAGAATATCAGCGTGATGATCAGCAGAATGTCTGTCAATTTATCTTTTCCTGTCGATGTAGATGCCTTTGATAGGAGAATATTCAATAATATCGCTGAGTTTGATCGAGGCCTGTTTAAGCAGCGTGATCTTTTTGATCAGCTCGTAGTATTTTACCTCATCCGTTCCGCTGTACTGGTCCAGCTGTCGTGCTGTTTCTTTGATCAGATAATCGATGTACCTATATTTATGCAACAGAACATCACCTTGGACCTGCTCTGCTATTTTGTCGCCATAATTTGGAGGATAAATATTTCTGGAGCCCCAGTTTTCCAGCTCATCCAAAGGCATCAGGGCATCCACCACTTTTGACGTAATTTCTTCGTCCATCAGAGACACAAAAAAGTTTCCGCTTCTCAGCTCATCTTTCTGAATACCGTCTCTCACCTGATTGATGATAATTTCATTCCCTTTAACCAAAAAACTATACTGCTCTTCTTCAAAATGCAGCAGGATTTCTTCAATTACGGTAATCTGATACTCCTCGTTTTTTTCGTTCGTTCTTTTCAGCACAATATCTCCAAACATCAGCATATGATCTACCAGCTTACTTTCCATAAACAGAACATCATACAGGTAAGGATCTTCTTTCTCCTCATCCAGCGGAACAATTTCAAGCTTGGGCTGAACTTTTTCTTTCTGCTGCTGAACGTGTTGTGTCTGGTTCTGCGTGATCTGTTTCTGAACATCAAGCTCGTTGAAAAGACTCTGCTCCGAAAGTCCGAATTTATTGGAAACCTCCTTCAGATAAACTTCCCGTTTTAAAGCATTCTGAACAAAGCCTACAGATTTTACGATATCTCTGATGGCTTCCGCTTTTTTAATGGGGTCGTTTCCGACTTCTTTTAAAAGAATTTCAGCTTTAAAATCAATGAAATCCATCGCTTCATTTTCGATGAACTTTTCTACATATTCCTGCGGATGTTTTCTTGAGAATGAATCAGGGTCGTCGCCATCAGGAAATAGAAGAACACGGATGTTCATTCCTTCCGTAAGCAGCATATCGATACTTCTGAAACTGGCTTTAATTCCGGCATTATCCCCGTCAAAAAGGATCGTCACATTTTCTGTCAGTCTTTTGATAAGCTTGATCTGTTCCGTTGTCAGAGAGGTTCCAGAACTTGCTACAACGTTTTCGATTCCGGACATATGAAGTGCGATCACATCCATATAACCTTCCACCAAAAGACAGATATTTTTCCTTGAAATAGCCTGTTTACTCTGATTTAAACCATAAAGAACATTAGACTTATGGTAAATTTCCGTTTCCGGCGAGTTGAGATATTTGGCGGTTTTTACATTATTCTTAAGAATTCTGGCTCCGAAACCTAAAACCCTGCCCGAAAAACTGTGGATCGGGAAAATAACCCTTTCACGGAAACGGTCAATACCGGATGGTGTATTTTCAGGGAATATGGAAAGTCCGGATTTTTCAAGAATTTCCTTTGTGTAGCCTTTTTCTTCGGCATAAAGCGTAAATGAATTTTTCTTTTCCGGCGAATATCCAAGCTGGAATTTTCTGATGATATCATCTTTCAGCTCACGTTCTCTGAAGTAAGCCAGACCAATACTTTTCCCTTCTTCGGAATCCCAAAGAATTTCCTGATAATAGGAATTGGCTACTTCATGAATTTTGTATAACTGATCTTTCTCCGTCTGTGCATGTTTTGCTTCTTCTGAAAATTCACGCTGATCTTCTTCGATTTCAATCCCGTATTTTTTGGCGGCATGACGAAGGGCTTCAGGATAGGTGAAATTCTCGATCTCCATCAGGAAAGAAATGGCTGTTCCTCCTTTTCCGGTGGAGAAATCTTTCCAAATTTGTTTACTTGGCGAAACAACGAAACTTGGCGACTTTTCTTCATGAAAAGGACTGAGCCCTTTGAAGTTAGACCCCGCTCTTTTCAGCTGAACGTACTCTCCTACTATCTCTTCTACCCGTATCGTTGAGAAAATTTTGTCTATGGTCTGTTTGGAAATCATAGTGTAAAATTAAATATTTAGTTTGAAGAAAAAAACTTCCCTGAAAAGAATGATTTATATCACAATTCTTATTTAAATCAATTCTAATTAAAAATAATAAGTTTGCATTGAAAATTTTTAAACATTAAGCATGATTACAACTCAATTCTTTAGACTGCTCACGCGGTCAAAATTACGCATGGCCGGAGCTCTCGTCCTCTCAGGATGGGCCTCTATGAATGCACAGATTGTCTCTTATTATTCTTTCTCACAGAATCAGGGAACGTATACATCCTTATCCGGCGCAACCAATATCGCCACTGCTACGGCATCTACCGGAACAGGTCTTCTGGATGAAAATGTCTACACATTGAATGACGTTATTCCCTTCTCTTTTCCTTTTAACGGAACCGCATTTAATTCCATAAAAGTACACGCCAATGGGTTCATTAGCTTTGGAAATACAACATCCAGCTCTACGGATCCGATAGGTTCGGGAATTTCTTATTCCGGGGTGATTTCCCCTTTGTCTGCAGATCTTGAATCTCTTTTTAATATTAATGGATTAAAGGGATCTATTGATTATGAGGTGACCGGAAGTGCCCCGAACCGTGAATTTGTGGTTCAATGGAGTCATTTCAGACCTTACGGAGCTTCTCCTGCTACTGCTGCCTCACATCACGACTGGAATTTCCAGGCGAGATTGCATGAAAACGGAAGCATTAAATATGTTTACAGCATGAATTCCCAGGGAACTCCAAGTGCAACCAATGCCAAGGTAGGACTTCGTGGAACTTCAAGCAGTGATTATAACAATAGAACGGCTTCCGGAAACGCCACCAGCAACTGGAATAATACGGTAGCAGGAAACAATTCTTCCGCAGGAATCGCAAGTAACTACAGTTTTCTGGCTGCACAGGGCCTGACTTTTAACTGGACGGCTCCTACTCCATGTATGACTCCGACAGCACAGCCTTCCAATTTAGCTTTAACCAATACGGGAATCATCATTAACGGAAGTTTTACAGCCAGTTCTCCGATCGCTGACAAATACCTTATCCTGAGAAATATAAACGGAACGGTGCCTAATACTCCAACCAACGGAACGGTATACACAACGGGAGAAAATACATCTCTGAATGCTTATGTAGCGTATTACGGAGCCAATACTACTTTTGAAAACAATTATAACCATGGCATCCGCGGAAATAATCAGTATACGTACACGGTTTATGCAGTGAATTCAAACTGTACGAATGGACCATTATACAACACTCAGAATCCTGTAAGCAGTTCTATCACCAACTGCCCGATTCCTGTTAATGGGATTACAGCTTCCAACGCGAATACCAATTCGTTTGACGTGACATGGCCTGTTACTGAAAACGGAAGCGCACTGCCGATTAACACCGTGATTGAAGTCGCTTCAGACAGTAATTTCACTTCAATGGTAGCAGGATCACCTTTCACACTGGGAACTTCTACTTTGTCGCAACACATTGCAGGACTTCAACCGAATACTCAGTATTTCATCCGTGGAAAAAGTGTAAGCACGCAGTGTCAGAGCTCTTATTCCAGTACGGTAAGTATTTATACAACCTGTACACCTGTTTCTTCATTCTACGAAAGTTTTGATTCCGTTTCAGGAACCAACAATCTTCCGAATTGCTGGGGTAAAATTCTGACTTCCAATAATGGTTCTACACCAACCATCAGCTTAACCACAACGGATGCCAATTCGTCACCGAATAACATCAGTTTTTACGGAAATGGCGCCACTGCAACGGAGGCTGCTACGAAAATGATTCTGATGAGTCCTGAACTGACCAACATCAGCAGCGGAACGCACAGGCTTCGTTTTAAAGCAAGGAGAACTTCGGCTGATATCAAAGTTCAGATCGTTGCTTTAACTGGAACTACTTCTTCTGCCAACGTTGAAATCATTGAAACCATACCGTTGACTACGACGTATCAGGAATATGTAGTGTATATCAACAATTATTCAGGAGCTGCCGATCATCTGGGAATCAGA
The DNA here is from genome assembly GCF_000737715.1 of Chryseobacterium sp. JM1. Taxonomy (GTDB): domain Bacteria; phylum Bacteroidota; class Bacteroidia; order Flavobacteriales; family Weeksellaceae; genus Chryseobacterium. Next base: position 382,109 of record NZ_JPRN01000005.1, read on the forward strand.
AGAGTGGACGGAAGCACATGGTCTTATATGTATGTGGATGATGTAATCTGGGAACCGGCACCGAGCTGTACTGAACTCGCTTCTGTGACCTTAAATGCGGAAACTTTTAATGGAGCCAATATTTCATGGACGAACGTTAATAATCAACAGCCTGCATTAGGATATGAATATTTTGTTTCTACAATGAATGCACCTCCCGCAGACACGAATACGTTTGTAACCTTAACTTCAGGAACCAATTCTGTAGCAGTTTCAGGTCTTTCAAACGGTACTTATTATTTCTGGATCAGAAGAATCTGTTCGCCAGGGGAAAAAAGTCCATGGAAAACTGTAGCGTTCTCTACCATTCCTACGACACCTGCTCCATGGAAGGAAGAATTTATGACTACCACTTTCCCGCAGGGATGGACTACCGGAACAAGCCCGCAATCGTTTGCACTGGGATCAGAAAGAGGTGCAACAGGAAACGGAACTACAGCTACCAATCTGTATAAAAACTTATTTGCCAACTCCACAGCGGGAACATTAAGCAGTATCAATGTGGGACCATTGAATGCGGCTAACTATGAGCTAAGCTTCTCGTATAAACAGACGAACTACAGCAGCCCGTTTGCACCATTAGCTTCCTGGGGGAACTTTGATGTACAGATTTCTACGGATTTTGGCGCAACATGGACGACCATAGGAACGGTAAATAATGAACCAGGTACAGGAAATTATATCAAAAAAACATATTCTCTCGCCGCTTATCAAAACCAGTTTGTAAAAGTTAGAATTAATGCCAACAGGACGGCGGGAGATTTTGATCTTTCTTTTGACAATTTTGAAATCAAGGCGGGTACTTTATCTACCCTTGAAACGGTAAAAGATCAACTCAGAATTTATCCTAATCCGGCTGTATCTTTCGTAAAGATTGATTCAAAGGAGAAAGTGAAATCTTTTGCACTGTATACTGTTTCCGGACAGCTTGTGAAAACAGGAGGTCAGGTACAGGAAGTATCGCTTGAACATTTAGCTTCAGGAATTTACATCCTTAAGGTAACACTGGACAATGGCCAGACCGTTATCAACAAGATCATTAAACAGTAGTCTTTGTATTATTAAATGATGAGCCGGCTGGAAGTATTTTTCAGCCGGTTTTTTATTTCAGATCTAAAAAAGCATCAACTTGTTTAAACTTTTTTGTTGGAAAATCAATAAAGGGACTCAAGACTTTTTTTCTGAGTTGGAAAAACGCCATGGCGCAAGATCTTTTTTAATTCGAATGCTTTAAGGCGCAAGGATTTTATCTCCGATAAAACTGTATAATACAAAAAATCATACACTAAACCTTGCTGAAAATCTTCGATTTTCTTGCGACTTAAAAATGCAAACATTTTTAAAAACCTTGCGCCATGGCGTTTTTCCAACTCAGAAAAAAATATAATTAATGGCTGGATAGCTTCAAAACCTCATCAATTCCTTTTAATTTTTTAGAAAGATCTACGGAAAATTCTGGTGCCTTAGTTTTGGCTAAAACCTTTTGCAATGTATATATCTTGTAGACGGGCTGAAGCCCGTCCCTATTGAATACATAGGAAGCCATCGAGGTACATCTACCAATGTATCAAGGCGTTGTACCTTATCACAAGAAAAATAGTAATTCTAATCCACATTTTTTCAGTATTATCATATAAATACTATTATTCCGATCTAATGTCTGACATTTCGTCTTTTCTCTTTGTTCTTTATTCTTTCTTCTTATCCCGAACTCAGAGTAAACAACTTCATTATATTGAAACCCCCAAGTATTGCAATACATATATAATTTAGAATTAAATTTGCAGTATGAAAATACAATCCTTACAACAATGGCAGGAAGTTGTCGATAAGATCATTCCTGACTTACAGCATAACATCCTTCTTTTAAAAGGAAATCTTGGCGCGGGTAAAACAACGTTCACTCAATTTCTCCTCAAAAACCTGGGAAGTGAGGATGAAGTGAACTCTCCTACCTACTCTATTGTCAACGAATACAATACTCCAAAAGGAAAGATTTATCACTTTGATCTTTACCGTTTAAAAAACATCGAAGAGGTATATGATATCGGCATTGAAGAATACCTGGATAATGCCTTTCTGTGCATCATAGAATGGCCTGAAGTATACGAAGAAGAGCTCTACGGGCTTAAGTATCACACAATGAGCATCGTGAATACAGGGGATGAAAGAGAAATTTCATTCGAGTAAATATTATGTATCTTTGCTTATAAATTCAATTGAAAAACAACAACCTGTAAGACATAATTTATTTAAAGAATGAGTACTACAAATATTTTTACTCCTTTTACTGAAGAAGAATTGATGCCGAAAGAAGAAAAGTTGGAGGTTATAAAGAAAGGAAAACAGTTCAGTATTGGAATTCCTAAAGAAACCTGTCTTAATGAGAGGAGAACCTGCATTACTCCGGACGCGGTACAGGTATTGGTAGAACACGGTCACGAGCTTATTATTGAAGCCGGTGCCGGAGAAGGCTCTTTTTTTACAGATCTTCAGTATTCTGAATCGGGAGCAAAGATCACCACTGATCCTAAAGAAGCTTTCGGACAAGATCTTATTCTAAAGATCAACCCTCCCACAGAAGATGAGATTGATTATATGAAACCTAATACGTATCTGGTTTCAGCTCTTCAGATCAACCTGAGAGATAAAGCTTATTTCTTAAAGCTGGCAGAGCGAAAAATCAACGCCATTGCATTTGAATTTATCGTTGACGAATACAAACAGCTTGCTTTGGTAAGACTGGTCGGCGAAATAGCAGGAACCGTTTCTGTTTTATATGCATCCGAACTTCTTGCCTTATCAAACGGCTTAATGCTGGGCGGTATCACAGGAGTAAGGCCTGCAGAAGTTGTTATTTTAGGTGCAGGAATTGTAGGCGAATTTGCCACAAAAGCAGCCATCGGATTGGGAGCCAGCGTAAGGGTTTTTGACAACTCCCTTTCCAAGCTGAGAAGACTTCACACCCTTGTAGACAGCAGAGTTCCGACCTCCATCATTGATCCTAAAGAATTAAGCAAAGCTTTAAGACGTGCAGATGTAGTGATCGGTGCCCTTCCAAGATTAAATATGACGCCTATCGTTACCGAAGAAATGGTCGCGAAAATGAAAAAAGGCAGTGTCATCATCGATATTACCATAGATAACGGCAAAGTGATCGAAACATCCGAACTGACAACGATGGAAGATCCTTACATCATCAAACACGGCGTGATCCACTGCGGACTTCCGAATCTTACATCCAGAATGCCGAGAACCACGACCAAAGCAATTTCCAATTTCTTCCTTTCTTATATCCTGAATTACGATGAAGAAGGCGGTTTTGAAAATATGCTGATCCGCAAAAATGAAATGAAGCAGAGCTTATATATGTACAAAGGTAGACACACCAAAAAAGTGATCTGCGACCGTTTCGGACTTACTTACCACGATATCAATCTTTTAATTTTCTAATGAAAAAAATTAAATTCTTTTTAATAGGCCTTATTCCGGGGCTGATTCTTGTATTTTTTATTCTAAACAAAAAAGGCGCGAGCTGCAGCGGGTATCTTCCCAACAGCCGTGTCATTGCAGAAACCCTTTCTAAGGAATTCAAATATTCTGAAGAGGCTAAAAATGGAATGGTTGCCTATAAAATTGATGAGAAATTTATAAAAGATAGTATCATTACCAACGGAAAAGTAGATTTCGACAGAAGTCATGCTCAGAAAAAGCCTTGTCCTGACTATGTGATTACATATCCGGAGAAAAATCCTACGTATGAAATCTCTTTTGAAAAATGTGAGGAAACGGTTACGCTGAATTCTTTGAAGAAACTGAAGTAAATAAATTTTATTTTAAACATTAAGGAATTAAGAAACTTGCTTAAAAAAGAATAATTAAGGATTTGACGATGTCAAATAATAAGCAGCGTGCTTTATAAAGATCTTTGATATTTTTCTTAATTAATCTTAACACCTTAAATGTTCTTAATGGTTAAATTAAACTGATTTTAAATACTAGCATCAAATCATATTTTCTATGGAAGGCAATTACTACATGATCCACGATTATCTGATATTCATTGGAGTATTTGCTATTTTCTTCCTGCTTACGGTCAGTATTTATCTTTTCAGCCAGAACAGCAGGTTCAGACAGAAAAACACCCGCCTTACCGAAACGAATAAAATCATTGAACAGAAACTGAATGAGGTCCAGTTGGAGCATATCGGCACCAAGCTGAATCCCCATCTCTTCAAAAACATTCTGAATTCGGTGCAGTCGCATGCCTACCAGACGTATATGTCTTTGGATAAGCTCGCGAATGTTTTGGATTATATTTTATACGAAAGCAACAATAAATTTGTAAGTCCTAAGGAGGAACTAAATTTCGCTTTAAGCCTTATCGAGATCAATAAAATAAAGATCAATCCACTTTTTGATTTCAGAATCAAATCAAGAATCAATAAGTCGGATACCGTATATGAAGAAAAGGTTTTTGCCCCGCTGATCTCAGTTGATCTTATTGAAAACGCCTTTAAACACACTGATTTCCTCGCTCAGGATTCCTTTATATCGATTCATCTGGAGCTTGAAAACGGAATTTTCATTATGAAAGTCAGTAACAAAGCTTCTTTAAAAAACATTCTTGCGAAGGAAAACAGCGGTTTTGGAAGCCAGTCACTGGATCAAAGGTTGAAAATGATTTACAACAATCATTATCAGCTCGAGAAAAGCTCAAAAAACGGTATCTTCACGGCAGAATTAAAAATCAATTTAGGGGAATTCTATGATAAAATGCGTTATTCTTGACGATGAATTACTGGCCATCAGTTATTTAAAACTTCTATGCGAGCAGATCGAAAATGTAGAAGTGGTAAAAGCATTTAACGACCCCAAAATTTTCCTGAGTGAGATCGATAACATTGACTGTAACCTCTGCATTCTGGATATTGAAATGCCTGGAATGACCGGACTTCAGGTAGCAGAAATTATTTCCGGCTCCAAAAAAATTATCTTTACAACCGCTTACAAAGAATATGCAGCGGAAGCTTTTGACCTGAATGTGGTAGACTACGTCAGAAAACCCATCAAAAAAGAAAGACTGATTCAGGCCTTCGAAAAAGCAAAAGAGCTGGTAAATGTTCCTCATAAAAAAGATCTGATCGAATGGAATACCAATATCGGCAGAACAGTCATTTTCACGGAACAGATCGCTTACATTAAAACCTCTGAAATCGACAGTCGCGACAAAGATATTATCCTGAACGACGGAACTACCATCGTTCTCAAAAACCTCAGTTTTAAGACACTTCTCGAAATGCTCCCTTCCAAAGACTTCGCCCAGGTGAATAAAAAAGAGATCATTGCACTGTCTTCCATCAAAGTATTTTCCACCAACGAAATTATCAGTACCATTCAGTCGGAAGGCGATAATTTCCTGAAACTTCAGATCGGAGAAGCTTATAAACATTCATTAATGGAGCTCTTCGGAAAGTAGATCTTTCAGACCTTTGCGGTTTCACTGCAAAATGTAACGGTTTCATTACATCCTCCCCTTTTACACGACCTTTCCAACGTATTTTTGCTGCTGATTAAATGATTTTATAATGAAAAATTGTCTGTATGCAGCAGGAATTCTCATATCCGGGCTTTGCTTTTCCCAGGAAACAGGTTCAAAGGTTAAGGCCTCCTTTTTCGACGGAATTGTAGCGGCCGGATATGTAGATCATGGAGCTTTTATCAATTTTACAGGCCCGAATGTAAGCTTTACCCATAAAGGCCTTAAACTGATCGCCGGAATGCTTCCATCGCTTAGAATTAAAGAGGACCGTTCTCCGGGAACCAAAAACAGTCCTGTCACGCCCAACCTGGGAGCCGGTATTACCGCGGTTTATAAAAAGATAGCGCTTCAGATACCAGTGTATTACAATACAAAAACATCCACTGAAAACGGAGCCTGGAAAGTAGGAATCGGGTTGGGGTATTCTTTCAGGTAGAATTTTGAAGTAAGGAAGAGGGAAGCTAGAGGCGGGAAGTTATGGAGGTTTGAAACATAATTGAAATACAGTTTTATTAATTTTAGGATTGCTTCAAGCAAATTTTGAGACAGGTATTATAATAAATGCCCAACAGTAACTTCCCACCTCCATCTTCCATCTTCCATCTTCCAACCCTCATCCCGTTTTTATTACATTTTTTAGAACATTTATTACATTTTAAGAACAAGAGCATTTAACATCAATATATTCTCATCAACTTTGCATTAAAATATAGGAATCATGAACTGGGGAAAATACAGAAATTTAATTTTTTACATAGCTACCATCGCCTTTTTTTCATGCCTGATGTACTTCTTCATTATAGAGGGACAGACGCTGGAGATCAAGGAAAATATAGTCACTAAAACAAGCACCGGCTCTACCTGGGACAACTTCCAGGAATCTTTTAAAGCCAATCTTCACCATCCGCTGGCATTGCTTCTTGCCCAGATTGTCACCATTATTCTGGTTGCCAGACTTTTCGGATGGATCTGTATGAAGATCAAGCAACCTACCGTCATCGGTGAAATGATCGCGGGTATTGTTTTAGGACCCTCATTACTCGGGATGTACTTTCCTGAATTCTCTGCTTTCCTTTTCCCGAAAGAATCATTAGGTAACTTACAGTTTTTAAGCCAGATAGGTCTTATTCTGTTCATGTATATTGTAGGAATGGAGCTGGATCTGAGTGTATTAAGAAAAAAAGCTCATGATGCCGTAGTGATCAGTCATGCGAGTATTATCATCCCATTTGCACTAGGAATAGGACTTTCTTATTTCGTGTATCAGGAATTTGCACCGGAAGGCATTCAGTTTACATCTTTTGCCCTGTTTATTGCCATTTCAATGAGTATCACGGCATTTCCGGTACTGGCCAGAATTGTTCAGGAGAGAAATCTTCAGAAAACGAAACTGGGAACTATCGTTATTACCTGTGCCGCAGCCGATGATATTACAGCATGGTGTATCCTTGCAGCCGTTATTGCGATTGTAAAAGCAGGTTCTTTTACCAGTTCCATCTATGTCATCATTATGGCTATCGCTTATGTATTTCTAATGATCAAAATCGTGAGACCATTCCTGAAAAGAATCGGGGACCTTCAGGCAGGTAAAAACACCATCAGCAAACCGATGGTCGCTATTTTCTTCCTGACCCTGATCCTTTCTGCATATGCTACTGAAGTGATTGGTATCCATGCTTTATTCGGAGCATTTATGGCTGGAGCGATTATGCCGGAGAATGCGAAATTCCGTACGCTTTTCATCGATAAAGTGGAAGATGTGGCTTTAGTTCTTTTACTTCCTCTTTTCTTTGTATTTACGGGTTTACGTACACAAATCGGACTATTAAATGACGGCCATTTGTGGCTGACAGCAGGATTTATCATCTTAACCGCCGTTACAGGAAAGTTTATAGGAAGTGCCCTCACGGCGCGGTTCGTCGGCATCAACTGGAAAGAAAGTTTAACAATCGGTGCCTTGATGAATACAAGAGGATTGATGGAACTTATCGTCCTGAATATCGGATATGATCTTGGGGTATTAAGTCCGGAAATCTTCGCGATGTTGGTTATTATGGCTTTATTTACCACCTTTATGACGGGACCTGCTTTAGACTTTATTAATTTTATTTTTAAATCTAAAAAAAGCAGCGACGAAGAAACTCATGACAACAATGATTCCAAATACCGTGTCCTTCTCTCTTTTGACAAACCTGAATCCGGAAGTACATTGCTGAAACTGGCTCATGATTTTACCAATAAAATGAACGGCAACAAAAGCATTACCGCAGTGAATATTGCTCCGGTAGATGAGATGCACGCTTATGATATCAATGAGTATGAAGATGCTCAGTTTAAAAATGTGATTGAAACATCCCATGACCTGAAACTGGAAGTGACTACTCTTTTCAAAGCGTCTACAGATATTGAAAACGACCTGACAGGGATCTCTAATAAAGGAAATTACGATCTTCTCCTGATTATGCTGGGTAAATCTATGTATGAAGGAAGTTTGCTGGGAAGATTATTAGGATTTACCACCAAAATCATCAACCCGGAAAAGCTTCTGAACACGGTAAAAGGCAAAGGAAATATTTTCAACAACTCTCCTTTTGACGATTTTACGCTTCAGATTCTCGATAAAACCCATATTCCGGTAGGCGTTATGGTAGAAAAAGATTTCAAATCCGCCGATAGGGTATTTGTCCCGATCTTCAACCTGAGCGATTTTTATCTGCTGGAATATGCCAAAAGGCTGATCAACAATAACAATTCACAAATCATTATCCTGGATGCCGCAGGACAGATCCGAAACAATATTGAGGTGAAGGAACTGATCAGAAGCATCGAACAGGTAGCACCCAATCACATCACTTTATATAACGAGAAAAAGATCGAGAAAGAATTCCTGAACGCACAGGACCTGATGCTGGTCAGCAGCAAAAGCTGGAAAAACCTGATCGACAGTAAAAGTCTGTGGCTGTCTGATATTCCTTCAACATTGATTATCTCCAATCCATAAGTTTTAAAACAATCTAACAATGTATCAGTGTAACAATGTAACAATGTAACAATATTGAACAGGTTGCACAGGATGATATTTTTATTTAACGAAAAAACAACAGTCCACACAGTCCATATTAACTTCCGTTTCAGGTATTGGTCAGCAAAAATATATTTGATAAGTATACTCCAAATCCCGTTGACCTATACTGAACCGGAACTGTAGATCCGGCGGCTAAACCTTCCTGCAGAAGGTGTGCTGCCGGGGAATCTGCAGAGTTTTTAATTAATGTAACAATGTATCAGTGTAACAATCTAACAATTTATCAGTCTAGCAATGTAACAATCTAATAATCTGAGGAATACTATAATCAATTGCTTAAAAAAATTTTAGGTTATTTGGATTGATTAATTCATTGGTAAACTGGTACATTGATACATTGTTACATTATCCTATTTCTCATTCTTCAGTTTCAGCAGCTTTTGAAATGATTCCGAAAATCTCTTCTGTTCCTCAGTTATATAATCACTGCTGAAAGGTGCTCCACAATCTAAACTGTTGATTGCATGAAGCAGTTTCCCTTTTTCAAAATAATTGCGGTTCTCTTCTATTTCTGATTTTTCAAAATCAAAAGCTTCCGTATCATTATTTTCTTTCATGGCTTTGGTGTCATAAAACATAGGCCGGTTGTAGGTATAGATTTTTTCAAAAACAAAAGACAGCTTTCCGTTCAACAGATAATATTCAGTGAGCACCTGTCCCATTTCTCCGTAAAGTCGTGCGGTTATCTTTTCAAGGCGACCTTTCTGCTCATAAAATACCGCTTCACCGCCTTCCGCGGATTCTCCTTCTATATCTTTCTTTTTTATGGAACTCCATTTTTTAATAGAATTGATTCTTTTGAAATTGCTTCGAATGGGTTTCAATCTATCCGTCAAAAATTCATTAACGGAAGTATCATCCTGGTTGAAAGACTCTTTGATTTTTAAAGTATCCGATTGTATGGAAAAGAGTTTCTCCTTATCTTTTGTATAGGTTTCTGCATGGCTTAGACTTACAGAAGCTATTAATATAAACAAAGTGTAGAAAAAATAAGTCTTCATGATCATTGTGTTTTGAACCGGTTATTTTACAAATCTAGTCAATTCTTTAAATACGAAAGACATATTGTAAAGCTTACATGAACCTCTTCTACAAACAACATCTTATGAAGTATAAAAGTAAAACATTAGTAAAATTTCATTATCAACAAAGGGATTAATTATTTATTTTATTGATTATAAACTTTAAATAACATAAAATCAATGCGAATACAATTACAATACCTCTACAATTTTAAAAAATTAGCATTAAAAATGCATTTTGAATACCATTTTTTATTACATTTAACCCATAATTCACAATTGATAGAAATGGATTTTTTTGAATATAAAGTCCGAAACGGAGATACGCTTCATTCTGTATCCTTCCGACTGGGCATGACCAGCGAAGAGCTCAGGCTTTTTCACAATTCCCGATGCAAAAGGATAGATACCATATGGTTTGAAAACCTTAATGGAATTCAGAAGCTTATCGTCCCGCTGAACTTTAAAACAGAAAGGCAAAAAGATCAGGAAAAGCAAAAAACACTCCCTCCTATTAAACTTCCTGATTCGTTTTTTCTGTCTACGTATCACATCAGTCAAACCTTTGAAACTTCTATGGAAAATCATTTCATGATAAATTATACTGTTCAGGTAGGTATCTGTGAATATAAAATTGAAAACCATTATGTCCTTACCTTGAAACAAAAGAACTTCGAAACCAATGGCGAAATACCTGATGACAAAGCAGGAAGCCTTTCAGTAGCCTGCATAGAAAGTATTATGCCGATCGATTTTATCCTTTCTGACACGGGAAATATTATCGGATTTGCCGATCATGAAAGTACGATTCAAAAATTTAAAGAAAAGCGTACAGACTTGGAGGAATTCTTTATAGGACCTATTTGTAAGATGTATTTAGATACGTTTCTGGATAATATTTCTGACCGTGAATATTTTTTACGACAATTCAGGTCTACCCTGCTCTTCCAAACTTTATTTCCAAAAATGGAATGGTTCCACAAAAGATCGGCCTGGACTGAAAAGTTCTGTTTTTTTCAAAATTCTTTTCCTGTCCAATGCCTTATGGAAGCTGAATATGAAGACGAAGATCCCGATTATATTATCACTGTTTTAAAAGGAAAAATCACAGATTCCTGCAGCCTTCAGGAGTTGAAACGTGGGATCCCGTTTGAAGCAGCGACAGAACAACCTGCTTCAGGAGAAATCAGTCTTCAATACACTACTCATAAACACCATAAAACCCTGTACCAGGCAGAATCATCGCTGAGTCTATGGCATGAAGATGCTCTGGTTCAAAAACACAGTATCACCATAACACAATGATTATATGAAAAATTACATTATCCAGAAAGGCGACACTTTTGGCTTGCTCTCAAAGAAATTCGGACTGAAAGATGAGGCTATTTTAAAAACCTATCACAATCTCCACTGTCCCAAAGAAGATATTATGCATGAAGAACCCGTTCCCGGAAAATCTATGCTCATCCCTGCAGATCCGCAGTTTATGATTAAGGAAAATCAATCTCAGGGAGAGGTTGAAAATATTGAAGAGGAAGAAAATATAGATTCAATGCCCGATGAAGATAATTGGCCGACAGCAAAAGAAGAACAGTCATCTGAAAAAGATGGACATGATCAAAAAGAAGACAATCAAAACAATGGTTGGGATCCTGATGCCCATGACGGTAAATATTTTATTGTTCAGAAAGCAACCGTTCAGTGCAATCAAGGATTTACATTTCCAAAATTCAAAGTCACCAGCCACAAAAAGCACTACTGGAACGACGCTGAAGGACATCCAGATTATCTGGCTGTTACGGAAGATGATCTCCTGTTCGACCCTGCAGCACAACCTTTCGGGCAGTGTAAGCTGAAACCTTCATCCGGCGGCTATCTTCCCTGCGCCTATGCACCCGCGGGAAAATGGCAAAAAACCTACGAAAATGTGAAGGTCATGGGAAAAAGCTGTCTTACCGAAATCTCAGAACTCATATGCAGTACCGGCGGAAAAATCACCATTCTTAAACACGGCCAGCAAAGCGAAATCGGCAAATCTCAGGCTTCCAATGCCCATACACAGGAGCAGCAGGTTTATAATCCGGTGGTGGATTATGATGAGTTTAAAGAGAATATTAATGACCAACAATACTACGTTTAAGCCATGACAGGAATAATAACAGGCTCTCAGAATCCGATTGTTGGAACGAGTAACGACTATGAAATTAATGCTTTCAATATCCTTGGAGGCTTTAACAGCAGCTATGAATGGCATCTTTTCAAAAAGCAGAAAAACAGCACCTGGAAAGATATTACGGGAATTCCAAAAACAGGAAAGAAAGTTTCTTATCAATTTGGTGAAATTGCAATCGGAATTGAGTTTGAAATAAAGGTATACAAAACCCAGCAAGGACTTCTTCCCGGAGCACCTGCCTCGAAAAAGCTGGCAGGAACTCTTGTACTGATCCCTGCAGCAGGGAAAGTATCTAAGATAGATAAAGTTATTCTCTTCAACAGAAATAGAAAAGATGTGAACAAGGCGAGCTATCGTGATACATTAACGGCACAGGCCCACTGTATTGCTATGTTTGGTAAAGAAATAGAGTTTCAACTCTGGGAAGACGATGCAGCGGGAAAAGGCCATGATCCAGCTGTCAATAAAAACAACCGCCACCATAAAGTATATAAAGCAAGAGTTAATGAAAAAGGGATTGCAGAGGTAAGAATCTCACTGATGTCCGATGAAAAAATTCTCAGACAGATCGCCAATATGTTTCTGATGAGAGACAGCCAAAATGAGGGAGCCAATCACGAATATTATGTTACCGCAAGTTATTACGGAAAAATACAGGGAGCCAGTCAGGTGAATGTAGACATCATCAATCCTGATCATAAAAATGGGCAACCCAAAACAAAGTCCCGTCCAAAACCAAAAGGAGACACCCCAAAATTTCCTGCCGGACAAGGAAGTGGAACAAAACAACCCGATCCGAAGGGCAATATTTTAGAAGCAGTATTCATCAATGATTCTGGAAAGGAACTGTCAAAAGTTGCTGTAGGAGATAAGGTACGGGTAAGAATCCATTCCAAAAACATGGTTGGAAAGCATATCCAGTATGTAATCTGGGAATACGATACAGGTTCTCACGATGAAATCTACCGAAGCGGAAATATTAAAATTCCAGCTGATGTCTGTGACACCACCTCAGGATTTATCATTACTAAAGGTGTCTTTGACAAAGGAACAGATATTCCCATCGGTGATTCGGATGCCCATGAACAGAATTATTTTATTGAAATAATTTCCATTGATCTTTCGGCAGAATCCAAAAGATTCGGTGTAGATTCAGATGGCCTGATGGAAGTGGAAAATGTGAAAAGTCCGGCGGTGGTGAAGGGGGAGGCGAAAACGGAGAAGAGTAAAGATGATAAAATATGTGAATGTGAGGCAAGGGTTAGAGCATTTATTAGAATGTTAAGATTTAAAGAAGGCACCAATAATGAAAGAGGATACACAACTCAATATGGTGATAAACAGTTTTCGAATATGAGCAAACATCCAGAAGAAGTCATTACGGCAGGTAAGCACTCATCTTCAGCCGCAGGAGCTTATCAAATAATGACTGATACATGGAAAAACCTCACTGGATATTATAAGGGAGATGATAAAAAATGGCATTATTCAAGTAAATTAGATTTTGCTAAAAAGTATAATATTTCCAGTTTTGATCAAGAATCACAAGACAAGTTTTGCCTTGTGATAATGAAACATCATTATGTTCAAGATCGTTCAGATAGCTTTTATAATCCAACTGTTTGGAAAAACAAAGAAAAGAAAATCCATGACACAGTAAAAGAAGAAAAATTAAGAGAATGGAGAGAAAGATTTAAAGGAGAACAAGGTGACATCATACAAATGATAATTGATAATGATATTAAACGTGCATCCTTAATTTCCAGTCTATGCTGGGCTAGTCTACCAGATTCTCCCTATGGTCAACAAAGTTCAGCTTATACATTTGAAATTGTAAAGGCAGTTTACGAGAAGAATTTAAAAGAAGAACTGATTGAACCCAATAAAGAATTACATTTAAAAAAAGGTTTCCTGAAAGAATTCGGGTATGGATGTTGTGAAGATATACAAGAGGATTCTAAAGACTCTTCTATTAAATGTCCTGATGATTGTTCGCAATGTTTAAATTATTCTGACATTGTTGAAAATCCTAAAATTAGTAATCAAAGTAATAATGTCAATAAAAACAGATTTCATAGGGCTATGAGAGTTAATAAGACTTATCCAAAAGGATATTATCATACTGGTGTTGACATTTTAGCTAAATTAGATACCGACTTAAAGACACTACTCTGTGGAACAGTTACAGAAGCATATGATACAGGTGGCGATTTAGGAAAAATAGTAACTGTCAAATCTAAAGATAAAAATGATAAAGATATTTGGATTAGATATTGTCACTTAAATTCAATCTCCGTGAAAAAAGGCCATAAAATTACGCATGGTAAGACATTTGGTAAATCAGGTAATACAGGTAATGCTAAAGGAGTATCACCTCAATATTACCACGTGCATATAGAAGCTTCAAGAGATGGCGTTTTTAAAGGGGGAAATACAAGGGTGGATCCTGAACAATTTATGAAAACAAAATTTGATGAAACTAAAGAAGGAAATCCAATAAAATAAAAATAAAATGAAATCAATATTAGCATTTTTATTATTAGTTGTATTAGTTAATTGCAATGGTCAGGAAAGTAAAAAACCTGAACCTATTAATAAAACAAAAACACAAGAAAAAAAGACATTAAAAACAAGTTCACATAATACTTCAGCAATTAATTTTTTTGATGATAAATATAAAAAAGGAGGCTACTATATTCCCGACAATCTAAATGGAGAAATATATCCTATGTATTCTTATATGGATGAGAATATTGGAGCATTTTCAGTTAACTATATAGGTAAAACAAAGGAAGAGCAATATTTTTGGAGTATTTATAATCATAATGGATTTTTCAAAGACAAGAATGTTGAAAATATTTCTCCAAATTTAATAGAAACAAGTTTAAAATCTAGAGCTCAGAATTATTATATCGTTGTAGATTATCTAGATAAAAAATACATACAGAATTTTGATAAAACATCCGGAGAATTTGACGTTAGTGACAAGGCATTAGAATCTCTCTATATATATGACAATGGCAAATGGATATTATTAGAGACACTAAAGAAAACTAATATCCCAGATAAAACACAAAGCTTTTTTTATAACCTAGCATCACAATATTTTAATAAAATTGAAAAAGAATATTCAATATCAAATTCTGGGGTATGGACATTTAATTGCAATTCGAAAAATAGTATTGTTTTTTTGCCAAATCTTAACAGTGCCCAATTCACCATTACAGGCAGATTTTCAATGAATGCGGAATTAAAGAAAATTGGAGTCAACAAATACGAGCTTTATTTCACAGATTTTCCACCTATCATTCCACTTCCTGATGAAATGCAAAATTGGGAAAACCTTGATAATAAAAAGCCTGTTGGAACTTTGGAAATTATTAATGAGTCAAAAATAAATTTAACATGGTTCGGATTCTATTACAAGAAAGCAAAAAAATATATACAAATAGAGAATCCTTTCAATAAAAATAGCTCCACAGCAACAATAACCAACTGTCTCTAGTATTTTTTTCAAAAACCTTTAAAACCCTAGATTTAATCGACTTTAAAGAAGAATATTCATTATTTTTAAGCCCAATAAATTCAAATTATACGCAATGAAAAAAATAAGTTTCTTCTGCCTTGGTCTTTTAGTGTTTACAGGCTGCCAAAATGAATCAAAAAAAACAGTCAATGAAACTACCGTAACAGTTAAAAAGGACAGCGCTACGGTTATAAAACCCGCCGTTGAAAATACATCTATTACTGAAACCAAGGGAATTCTCACCCAAAAAGAATGTACTGAAAAACAGGTGGAGTACGAAACTGAAATGGAATGTATCTTTAAAAACTCCTCTGTTGATGAAGTCTACAGACAAACAATCAAAGATAAAGAAGTAGAAAAATCAGAACTGCTATTGGCCAATCTTCCAAAATCAAATTCGACAAAAGAAATAAACCAAGATGGCCTTATTTCCATAACATACACCGTTGGTCCTAAAAAAACTGACATTGAATTCTTTTTTGAAGGTGGAGTAACAACTATAAGCCTGGAACAGCAGAATAAGGACGTTAAAAGAACGATTATTCACAGCGCAGATTAAAAGGTCACATGATAATTTAAACCAAAAATATCCTGAGTTTAAAAAATATTTTATACCTTCGCTTGGTGAATTTCAATAACGGAACATATTATTATAGAATTTTTGACTCAAATCTGGGCTAGGATTCTTATGAACATAACTTAAAACCTCGTCCTAGGACGGGGTTTTTTATTTTAAAAAATTTAAAAGATGAAAATTAGTATTATTGGTGCAGGTTTAATCGGGGGTTCAATGGCTTTAAAATTAAGAGAAAAAGGCATTGCAGATTTCATCTACGGAATCGATAACAACCAGGAGCATATCCGCGAAGCATTGGAACTTAACATTATAGACGCAGGTACAGACCTTGAATATGGCGTTAAAAATGCAGACTTTATCATTATTGCCGTTCCTGTAGATGCGGCCAGAAAGCTGCTGCCTGACGTCCTCGATTTGATTTCTGATGAACAAACAGTGATGGATGCCGGATCTACAAAAGCTGGAATCGTAAATGCTGTTAAAGACCATCCTAAACGATCAAGATTTGTGGCATTCCACCCGATGTGGGGTACTGAAAACAGTGGTCCCGCATCTGCGGTTTCCAACAGTTTCTCAGGAAAAGCCGGAGTGATTTGTAATAAGGAAGAATCTGCACCCGACGCCCTTCAACTGGCAGAAAAAGTAGCAGAAAGCCTTGACATGCACCTGATCTACATGAACGCTGAAGACCACGACATTCATACTGCCTATATTTCACATATTTCACACATTACATCTTACGCCCTGGCCAATACCGTTTTGGAAAAAGAACGTGAAGAGGAAACTATTTTCCAGCTGGCCAGTTCAGGTTTTTCAAGTACCGTCCGTCTTGCGAAATCGCATCCTGAAATGTGGGTTCCTATCTTTAAACAAAACAAGGAAAACGTTCTGGACGTTCTGAACGAACACATCAGCCAATTAAGAAAATTCAAGGCCGCCCTGGAAAAAGAAAACTATGAATATCTGGAAGAACTGATCACCAATGCGAACAGGATCAGAGGAATATTGAGGTAGGATGAGGAATGAGGGTCTAGGGATTAGGGATTAGGGATTAGGTGGTCAAAGTTTAAAAATACAGCCTTTAAATTTATTAAAGAAGTGATACTGAAGACAGCCATTATAAATAAAATTGTCATAAAATCCTACGGCCTGTCACCTGCAACCTAATCCCTAATCCCTACTCTCTAAAACTTCATCATCAGCCCTACTCCATTACTGTTATTCACAACGTAATAGCTTGGAGTAAATTTTGATGCGGCTGTATTTCTGTAGTTATTAATGGCATCTTTCATTTGGGAATGTCCCGCCAGTTTCAGTGTAACCCCAACTCCCATTCCGATAAGACCGATGATCAAAGGGACAGGAGATCCATTTTTTGGCTCACCGTTTCTTACATTCGTATCGCTAGCCTTGGAAAGATTCAGAACCCCGCCTACCACAAAACATGCAGCTCCTCCGACAATAAATGCGGTTCCCAGGTTATTAACCGTTCTTCCTTTCATATATTCTGCATCCTGTTTCTGCAGAAGATAATTTTTGATATCGTACTTTTCGGTAAGTTTAGGATTTTCTTGTTTCGGTTCAGACGCCCTAACTAGAGGAGTTTCAGTAGAAACCTTTTCAATTTCATTTGGACTGGCTTCCTGAACCGCTTTCACAGAGTTTTCATAGAGGAATTCCTCTGCTCCATTCTGTACATTCTTATAGGTTACTTTTCCTTTGCTAAATTTAAGATCCTTATACTGAATAGTCATTCCGTTTTGAGTGGTGATCGTTCCTTTCGGAGAAGTTTCAGGAATACTGATTTGAGAATATGCAGCCAAAGAGGCACCGATACATAGCAGTGTAAAGAATTTTTTCATGATCATTAATTTTTCAGGCAAAAATATCTGTTTTTATCGGAAATGCAAATTTATTTTTAGGTGGCAGGTAGCAGGTTGCAGATGGTAGGTAGCAGGTGATAGGTAGCGAGTGACAGAACTCCATAACGGTTTTATTACTGTTGGCGGCTTTTATCCTTACTTTCAAAATATTCAATAATACAATCAAAAGCTGTACTTTCAAACTGCGACTGCTATTCCCTGCTACCTGCCACCTACCATCTGCCGCCTCTTTCCAAAGTCAAATTTTTTAACTTTATTAAAAAACATTTTAACTTTATTAAAAAAAATAGTACTTTCGTAAAAAATTAATTGATGAAACTGCCAACTGTCTGTCCAAGTTGTGACAATACTTTAAATGTAAGTCAGATGAAATGCCCGAACTGCAAAACGGAGGTCAGCGGCGATTACGAACTCCCCGTTCTGCTCAAACTGAACCGTGAAGAGCAGGAGTTTGTTCTTAATTTTTTCCTTTCCAGCGGAAGCATTAAAGAAATGGCGAAACAAGCGGGCCTTTCCTACCCGACGATGAGAAACAAAATGGACGATCTGATCACTAAAGTCGCACAACTGAAAACTAATCTTTAAATCTACCATGATGAACTGGAAAACAATTTTTAATCCTTTTGAAAGATTCGATGATAAAGTGCTGCTCGGTGTTGGAATACTGGCAACAGCTTTGGCTATTTTGATGGGTTATTGGACAGGTACTTATTTTAGCAGTATTTATAGGATTAACAGTTTAGATAAGGTGACGTTTCAGACTGTAGCTGTTCCCACGTTAATCAGCTTTGCCTTTGCCATAGCGGTTCTTTTCATTTTAGGTAAGATTGTAAACAGCAAAACAAGGTTTATTGATATCGTTAATACCGTATTAATTTCACAGCTTGTATTGGTGCTCCTGCAGGCAACGGACAAATTATCATTTGTAACAGAATCGCAGAAAAAAGTGATCGCTCATCAGGCCAATCCTTCTGATCCGTTACCCGTTTTAGACATTGCCGTGACACTAAGTATGGCATCGTTTGCCATTATTATTTTAATCTATAGCATAACCCTTTATTATAATGGCTTTAAGACGGCCACCAATATCAAAAAATGGCAGCATATCGTTCTTTTTGCAGCGGTATCCCTGATCATGACTTTGGTATGTCAGATTCTACTATCTAAATACATCTAAATATCATGAAAATCAAATTCTTACTTGTGCTGGTCTTTCTGGCACATATTTGTCACGCCCAAATCGAAGGAACATGGAACGGTGAAGTGGATATCCAGACGATGAAACTTCCTGTTGTATTGAAAATTAAAAAAGGACCGGAAGGTTATACTTCCCTGCTCAACAGTCCCAAGCAAAGCAAAGATGACATTCCAGTAGACAAAACGGCTTTCAGTAACAATGAGCTTAGTTTTGACATTAAAAAAATCAACGCCAGCTACAAAGGTGTTTTCAAAGAGGATCATTTTGAAGGAAATCTGAATCAGAATGGAAAAATACTTCCTTTAAATCTGTTCAGAAATCTTCCGGTTTCTAAAAATACTGAAGCTCAGTATCTCAACGGAAAAGCCATTAATAAAGAAAAAATTGATGATTTCCTGAATTATATTTCATCAAAAAATCAGGGTATCGGGAGTGTTTCTATTTTCAGAAATGGTGTTCAGGAATACCACAAAGATTTTGGACAGTCACAGTTAAAAAACGTGACTTTCGATAAAGACACCCAATATCAGATCGGCTCCATCAGTAAGATGATTACAGCCGTGATGCTGATGCAGCTGGTAGAAAACGGGAAACTTAAACTGAATGACAAGCTGTCAAAATACTATCCTGAAATTCCCAACGCTCAAAAAATTACCATACAGCAGATGCTGAACCACACCAGCGGACTTGGTGATTATGTAGGTGAACCAAAGGATAACTGGCTTTTCGGAAAAGCAGTTGGAGATAAGGCAATCATTGCAGAAATTAAAAAACTGGGCGTAAGCTTTGAACCGGGAAAGAAAACCAGATATTCCAATTCAGCGTATTTTCTTTTAAGCAGAATCCTGGAAAAGCTGTCTGGAAAACCTTATAATGTCATCCTGAAAGAAAATATTCTTGAAAAAGCAGGAATGAAGCATACGTTCTCTGTGTTGGACAATCCTAAAAATGTTTTTAAATCCTATCAATTTACAGATGGAAGCTGGAAAGAAGTGGCGGATTTCGATTTCCACAACTGCATTGGCTTAGGAGATATCACCTCTACTACGGAGGATATGAATACTTTCATGGATGCATTATTCAATGGTAAATTCATCAAAAAAGAAACGCTTGAAATGATGATTTCCAATAAAGAAGAACAATTTTTCGGAACAGGAATCATGAAAGTACCGTTCTACAACATCATTGCGTTTGGACATGGTGGCGACACAGCCGGTTCCCATTCAATATTAACTTATGAGCCAACGGACAAACTTTCTTTTGCAGTAACTGTTAATGGAGAAAATTTAGCCCATAATGATTTATACGTTGGAATTTTAAATCAATTGTACGGAAGAGACTATCAATATCCGTCATTTGATACAAAATCAGACGCTGAACTGGAAAAATATGCCGGAGAATATCACACAGAAGAAATCCCGATTCCGTTGACTGTATTCTCCAAAGACGGAATCTTGTATGCACAGGGAACAGGACAACCTGAATTCCCACTGGAAAATATTGAAAAAAATAAATACAGGTTTGAACAGGCCGACATTGTCATTCTCTTTATCCCGGAAAGCAAGCAGATGCAACTGATTCAGAATGGGAAGACTTATTTGTTGAATAAAAAGTAGTCTGTATTTTTAATCATTAAGTTTTAAATTTTGCCCTAAAAAAAATCCTTAGACTCATCATCTAAGGATTTTATATGTAAAACAGTAAGTTTTTCTTTTAACATTCAGGAACATTCACTGCAATGGCAAGTCCGCCTTCTGAGGTTTCCTTGAAACGGTCACTCATCGACAAAGCCGTTTCCCACATGGTTTGAATCACTTCATCCAGGGTTACTTTTGCTTTCGTAGGGTCACTTTCCAAAGCAATATTTGCTGCTGTAATGGCCTTCATCGCACCCATTGTATTTCTTTCAATGCATGGGATTTGTACAAGACCTTTGATAGGATCACAAGTCAGTCCAAGGTGATGTTCCATAGCAATTTCTGCTGCCATCATGACCTGTCCAATGCTTCCGCCTAAGATTTCCGTCAATCCTGCCGCCGCCATTGCTGATGAAACTCCGATCTCTGCCTGACATCCGCCCATTGCCGCAGAAATGGTAGCATTTTTCTTGAATAATGTCCCGATCTCTCCGGCAACAAGTAAAAATCTTACAATGTCATCTTCGCTGGTACACTCTGTAAATGCCTGCGAATACATTAAAACCGCCGGAATAACACCGCTGGCTCCATTGGTAGGTGCCGTGATGATTCTTCCGAAGCTTGCATTTTCTTCATTCACTGCCAGTGCAAAACACGCAATCCATTTATTGATATTGGTGAAGTTTTCTTCCGCATCAACGACCTGTTGGAACCACTCGTCGATATTTTTATAGACTTTGTCTCCTAAAAGTTTTCTGTTGATTCCTGCCGCTCTTCTGGTCACATTCAGACCTCCGGGAAGGATGCCTTCTTTATTAACGCCTTTATAGATGCATTCTTTTATATTCTTCCAGATATTCAGCGCCTGCAGTCTGGTTTCTTCCGGGGTTCTCCAGCTTTCTTCATTGATCATAATCAGATCTGAAAACTTTTTCAATCCCAGTTTATCACAGTATTTTACAATATCCGAACCGTGATGACAAGGATACAGTGTTCGGACGCAATGTTTTTCTATGGAGTTTTTTTCCTGACTTGCAATAAAACCACCGCCTACAGAATAGAAATCCTGAACCAGCTCGGTTCCGTCTTCAAAAACAGCTTTGAAAATCATTCCATTCGGATGAAAATCAAGCGACTTCTGCATATTTAAAACCAGATGATAGCCGTAGATAAAAGGAATTTCTTTTTCTCCACCCAGATTGATGATATGGTCTTTTTTGATCTTCTCTATTTTTTCATCAATTTTTGATGTATTGATGGTTGTAAAATCTTCACCATTTAATCCAAGCATTCCGGCAATATCCGTTCCGTGCCCGATTCCCGTTTTCGCTAAAGAACCGAAAAACTCAAGGAAAACTTCCTTCACTTCAGCAATGGATCTTTCCCTTTTTATAATTCTGATAAATGCAGAAGCTGCATTCCATGGTCCCATCGTGTGCGAACTGGACGGGCCTATTCCTACTTTAATAATCTCAAAAACCGATATTGATTCCATAGATAATTCTTCATTTTCCTCTTACAACAAAGATACGCGATAAATCCCAATAAAAGCATCCCCGGATCTTAGAATTCATAACAGTTCACAAATCATGAGTCGCCTTTACTACGTATTTTGTAAATTAGCTCTGTACAGTCTTATCTCCTCAATATATTATAAAATTGCTCTCTCTTTTTAATCATTTCGAATGGATACATTAATTAAGAATATTGGTCAGCATGTCAGCTTAAGTCCGGAAGAAATTGCTATTTTCAAAAGCTTCTGGACAGAAAAAACATTGGAAAAAGGTGAATATCTTTTAAGAAACGGAGAAATTTGCCGTTATGACAGCTATATTGTTTCAGGTGTTTTAAAAGCCTTTTGCATCAATGCTGAAAACGGAAATGAAGAGATCCTTTCTTTAGCTATAGACCATTGGTGGGCAACGGATATCTCCAGCTTTTCTAAACAAAAACCTTCTATTTACAATATCCAGGCTGTAGAAAAAACAAGCCTTTTGCAGATCAGCCATCAGTCTTTTCAAAAAATGCTGCAGGAAATTCCTTCTCTGGAAAGATACTTCAGGATTATTTTAGAAAGCTATCTGGGAACTCTTGAGAAGAGAACCGTATTCAACAATATGTACAAAGCTGAGCAGAAGTATTATGATTTCCTTGATACCTATCCGGATATTGTCTCCAGAGTTCCTCAATATTTAATTGCATCCTATTTAGGCGTCTCCGCCGAATTTATAAGCCGAATACGGAAAAAAAATAAATCCTCTTGAACTAGATCAATTTTTAAGGAATGAATAATCAGGAATTTTGCTGTTATACAATTTATAACAATGAAAGTATTGATTATCAACGCCAGTGTAAGAAATGAAAGATCTTACAGCCGAAAACTTACCCAACTCTTTGTAGAAAACTGGAAAACCAAATATCCTCTGGATGTATTTACATATCGGGAAACGGGTATTGACTCTATTCCTAACATTAACGAAGCCTGGATTGCAGAAGCTTTCAAAAAGCCGTCTGACAGAACAGAAGAAAACCACAAGGCATTACAGATAAGTAATGAACTGGTACAGGAGCTCAAAGAACATGATATCTATGTCATTGGAACTCCCATGTACAACTGGACTATTCCAAGTGGTCTAAAAGCTTATATAGACCAGGTAATGCGGATCAATGAAACCTGGAAATTCAGGTCAGGAGTTCCCGATGGTGACTATGTCGGTTTGCTCGAAAACAAAAAAGCATTTATATTATCTGCCCGTGGTGATACCGGATACGGAGAAAATGAAAAGAACGGACATATCAACTTTCAAACGCCCTATTTAAAACATATTTTCGGAATTATGGGGGTTAAAGACATTCGTGTTTTCTCATTAGACAATGAAGAATTTGGAGGTGAAGTCTTTGAAAATTCAAAAAATAACATTTTCAGTGCCATCCAATCTATTGAATAAGGTCGGGAAAACATTCCTTTAATTTCAGTATTTCAATCAGGGCATTCCTACCCTACAGCTGTGGCCTGATTTTCTTGTAGAAACCATCACTTGAAACTCTCCTGATGCTGGGAAAGATCGAGTCCCATCTCTTCAGATTCTTCGGAAACCCTCAATGTAATGATGGAATCTGTAATTTTATATAAAAGCAGCGAACCCAAAAAAGTAAAGGCCGAAACAAGAACCAAAGCCGCCATATGATGACCAAAAACACCGATTCCACCGTGAAGAAGGCTGGCATTTTCACCATGGGCAAAAATAGCGGTCAGAATCATTCCCATGATCCCTCCTACTCCATGACAGGCAAAAACATCAAGGGTATCATCTATTTTCTTCAGAGCTTTCCAGTTCATCATCAGATTGGAAACAATAGCAGCGGCAAATCCTATAAAAAGACTTTCAGGAATACTCACAAAACCACAACCGGGTGTAATAGCGACCAAACCTACAACAGCTCCAATACACGCACCCAACGCTGAAACACTTCTGCCATTGATCCTGTCGAAAAAAATCCAGGTCATCATGGCAGAGGCAGAAGCAATCGTAGTGGTTCCGAAAGCCATGGCTGCAGAAGCATTCGCACTTAAAGCAGATCCGGCATTGAACCCAAACCAACCGAACCATAACATTCCGGTTCCCAAGAGAACATAAGGAATATTGGAAGGCTCATGGTGAGGATTTTTTCTGTTTCCAAGAACCAGAGCTCCCGCCAAAGCAGCAAACCCGGCACTCATATGAACCACAGTTCCGCCTGCAAAGTCTTTTACACCAAAATATTTATTTAAAAGTCCGTCCGGATGCCACACCATATGGCAAAGCGGTGTATATATAAAAATGCTGAAAAGCACCATGAACAGAAGGTAAGAGATGAAGCGAACGCGTTCGGCAAAAGAACCGGTAATAAGCGCAGGTGTGATCACCGCAAACTTCATCTGAAAAAGGGCAAAAAGCACAAAAGGAATAGTAGAAGCCATCGTTTTATGAGGCAGGACGCCTACACGACTGAAAAACGGATAGCTCAACGGATTTCCGATGATTCCGTAGTGCACGCCATTGATCTCAAAGCCTAAAGAATCCCCGAAAGACAGAGAAAACCCGACAACCACCCACAAAATAGAAATAACTCCGAGCGCAATAAAGCTCTGCAGCATCGTAGAGATTACATTTTTTCGGCCAACCATTCCTCCGTAAAAGAACGACAGGCCGGGGGTCATCAGCAGTACAAGACCTGCTGCTGCCAGGATCCATGCTACGTCGGCTCCAACGATTTTATCTTCGCCAAGAAATTCTCCGGTGTTGGGAAAATCAACGATCGGGCTCCAAAAAAGTCCTCCGAATGCGACAAGGGTAATGACCGAGAATGAAACGATCCATTTTAAACCAATTTTCATACATTTTATGTTTAACCCTATCAAAATTAAACATAAATTTTATAAAAACATATGATTTTTAAATTTAACCCCTAAAAAAAACAACACTCACTCAAAATTTACACAATTAAATAAACACCTCCTTCAATATTTTAGATACTTCTTTGGATTTTGTAGCCGGAAAAAGATGGGTACCTCCTTTAATCACGTAGTCCGGTTTTGAATATTTGATGGGAAAAACGATATCCTTGTCACCCAATATCTGGATCACTTCCGGGATTTCTTCAAATTTCCATTCGGAAACCTTTTCTACTGACCATTTCAGATAGTATGGATCTCTTACCCTAAAGTACTGAAGGATTTTTGGATTTTTTGGATCGAAGAGTTTTCTGACCACAGAATATACATTCGCCGCTTTGTCATTGAACATACCTACAGGAAATATTCTGGGAATTTTCGTGATCTCACCGGTCTTTATAAATTTAGATTTCTCCTTATCTGATTTGATGCTCCCCATGATGACTACCTTTTGGGCAGGTTTCAATTTATTGATCTCCTGCACCATAATCCCACCAAAAGAATATCCCAACAGGCTGAAAGGCTCGGAAACGTCTACTTTTTCCGCCATTCTTTCGACATAGGAATGGAAGGGCTCATTTTTCTCGGGGATAAGCCAGTCTATAAAAATCAATTCACAGTTCTCGGGGAATTCCAGTCTTTCCAGCACCTTAAAGTCTGCTCCGAGACCGCTTACTACATAAATTTTCATAGTACTAATTTAAGAAAAACATGATAAAAGATACAGAATAATTTCACAGGTTTCTGAACTGTTAAGAGATTTTAGAAGATAAAGACATACTAGATACTCTTTTAAACGCAAAGATTAATATCATACTATGTAAATTTAAGTAAAGCAAAGAATGGAATCAACTTCATTGATTCTGATGAAGGAAGTGTATCAATAATGGTTTAAAAAGTTCACGCAGATTATTCAGATGATGCAGATTTTACTTTTTTTAATCTGCTTTATCTGAATAATCTGCGAGAGTAATTCATTTTTATTGCGCTACAGCCTTTACACCTAATTTTAATTATTAGAATGAAAACAAAATAAAAAATGGGCAGTTATAAAAACCGCCCATTGTATTATTTGATTGTATATTTTACTTATTTCTTTTTCTTCACCGGAACTCTGTTGTCGTTATCCAGTTTTTCTGTAGAAACTCTGAACTGGAAATCCATTTCGTCCTTGATGAAATAATCTTTCAGTGAAGACTGGTAGAATACTTTAAAGTCTCTTCTGTTTAATGAGAACTTAGCAGATTCAATCACTACTGTAAACTGAGTAACGTATGCATTCGCAGGGAAAGTGATCGTTTTTCTTACCCCTTTGATCGTAATGTCACCGTAAATCGTAGAATTGTACTCGCTGTTTGCTAAAGGAATAATTTTAGTCAAGTGGAATTTCGCGATAGGGAATTTCTTAACTTCAAAGAAATTGGTACTTTTCAATTCGTTGGTAAGCTTGATCTGATCTTCCTCGGAAACGTCTCCCGCCATCATGCTTCTCATATCTATTACAAACTCTCCGTCTACAAGGACCGTTTTATCGAAATTGAATTTTCCGCTTTTCAGCTTTACCGTCCCTGAATGCGATGAAGCCTCAGTTTTTACGACTTTATATCCCCACCACCTGATCTCTGATGAAGTCACTTTTGAAACCTTATCAAATTTCCTCTGTGCAGAAACAAATGATATGCTCGCGCACACCATAGCAAACAATAGTAATCTTTTCATTCTTTTTTATTTACAATTCAACAAAAATAAAAAAAAGTGTAGAACTTCTACACTTTTAACAATCTTTTTTTGATTAAATTATTTAGCACTCACCTTTACAAGCATTTCGATGTCATCTTTCACAAAAACATCCTGCATGGTAGACTTGTAAGCAACGTCAAATTTCTGTCTGTCGAAAGAGAATTTCTCAGAAACCAGGCTTACTACTCCTTTGCTGTATGAAATTTTAGCAGGGAAAGTAATAGCGCTTGTTTTTCCTTTAACAGTAAGGTTTCCTGTTACTAAAGAGTTATAGATCTTATCGCTGTTTTTCTTCACAGTAGTGATTTTGAAAGAAGCCGTAGGGAATTTTTCAACTTCAAAGAAGTCACCGTTCTTAAGATGTCCGTTCAGTTTTTGCTGATATTCTCCGGAAAGGTCAGTTGCGTTGATAGACGTCATATCCAATACAAAGCTTCCTCCTACTAGATCATTTCCTTTCATGATCATGTCTCCAGATTTTACTTTTACAGTACCATCGTGAGAGCTTGCCTCAGATTTTGCTACTTTGTACCCCCACCAGTGAACATCAGATGCCACTACTTTCTTGGACTGTCCGAATGCCAAACCGCTGGCAACAACTGCTAATAAGAATATTTTTTTCATTTGAATAAAGTTATTTACTTGTTTTAACGGTGCAAATATAGTCTACTTATTTAATAGATTTCATTGATGTATATCAATTAAAATATTTTTTTTCATGAATAATATCATCCCATAAAAAAACTCCGAAAATTTCGGAGTTTTGTATTTTAATTTTGATAGTAAGCGGTGTACAGGGCGGCCCCTTTTAATGCCGTGTGATTCTGTTTGATCAGATAGATTGGCGTGTTTTTGAGCATTTCCTCCATCTTGTCACTGATCTTAAACTTATCATAGAATTTTCCTTTATCGATATATTCTCTGATCGTCTGTGGAATATCTCCTGAAATCAGCAGTCCACCTGTCGCTTTAAGTTTCAGGGTAAGGTTGTTGGCTTCTCTCGCCAGGAATTCAATAAAGGTATCCAACGCAATTCTGCAGATCATGACATCTTCCTCTACGGCTGCTTTATACAGTTCCTGAACAAAATTCGGTCCTGCCAGACGTTCTGCCAGCCATTCCGGTTCCGGATGTCTTTTTACGTCTCTTAAGAATCTGTAGATATTGAAAAGTCCGGTTTTAGACAATACATTTTCCCAGCTTACAATACCATAGATATTGTTTAAGAACTGATAAAATTCAACTTCAACATTTGTTCTCGGCGAGAATTCTGAATGTCCGCCTTCCGTTGCAAAAGGTCTAAGGTATTTTCCGTCAAAGAAATATCCTGCTTCACCCAGTCCGTTTCCGGGAGCCAGGATCGCTACGTTTCCTTTTTCAAGATGTCCGCTGGTGTAGATCGGATCAAGGTCGCTGTCTTCAAGAAGACCCATACCGTAAGCAGAAGCTTCAAGGTCATTCAGCATATCTCCTTTTTCAAATCCGAAATCTTTGGTATACTCTTCGATATTCAGATCCCAGCCCAATCTCGCCGGGCTACTTTTCCCATCGATTACCGGTCCCGGTACAGCCAAAGCCAGACGCTTTACATTTTCAAGCTCATTATCCTGAATGAATTTTCTTAATATATCAGAAAATGAAGAATAGTCTTTCGTACTATATTCTTTCTGTATTTTTATCTCAAGACCTCCGTTACTGGAAACAAAATAGCCTAAGATGGTTATATCTTCACGGAGACTTGCTCCAATGATAGTAACATGATCATTATTACTGTTCTCTACTCCTGGTAAATAAAGCGGAAATTTTGGATTCAAAATCATAACCTCAAATTTTATCAAATATAATAATTGTTTTCGTAAATCCTGCAGGGAAGCAAAAAACCTTTTCATTTTCATAAAAAGGTTTTGGCTAATAATTGTTTATATATAAATCTAACTACTTTCCTAATGGAATATTGTATCCGAATCCTACTCCGATGTTCCCCACATTGTAGTTCTGTCCAGCGATATCGCCTTTATCTCCTACAAAAACTTTCTGATATTGTACGAAGAAATTCCAGTCTCTGTTGTGGTATCCGATTTCCGGCTTGATGTAGAAACCTCCGTCCGGTCTGTCAGCAGAACTGTTGGAAGCTACTTTTTCATTTCCTACCAAAAATCCGTATCCTAAGTCAGTTCCAAAATAGAAACCGGTCTGTTTAGGATAGATTCTGATTAAAGCTCCTACAGGAATTACGCCTACATCATTGTTATCATAACCGTTGTTACTTTTTCCAAAATAATGAGTATATCCTGTTGCAATACCTAATCCAAATCCGGGAGTGATCAAATTCTGATAAGATACATCTACACCCGCAGCTGCGGAAAGATTATCTGAAGGAACTGCTAAACCAACATTCGCTCCTACTTTGATCATATTGTTCATCTTTGAGCTCTGTGCACTTGCGATACCTGCTGTTAATATTCCAGCCAGTAATACTGCTTGTTTTAACATTTTCATAACTCTAATTTTAAATTTTACTAATGCAGTAAGCTGTAAAAATCGTGCCAAGAGAAGCTTATTTTTGGATTTTAACACTGGATACAATTATAAAACAATGATTATCAATATGTTAATTTAAGTTAAAATTAAATGATTGTTTAAGTCAAATCATAAAAAAAATAATATTAAGAATTCTTAACCGTTATGATTTTAACCTTTTTCTTTCTACAGCATCCAAAAATTAAATTCTCTTACTATGGCCGATTCACTGTTACATAACAAACACCTTCTTTGGCGTGCCGGTTTCGGAGCCGGGATCAATCAGATCGGGGAACTGAAGAATACCAACACAAAAACGTTGGTTAATGAATTATTTAAAGAAGGAACCTTCACAGAAATCAACTATGATACGCCTGACGTTCCTGTTTCAGACAATATGATGATGGACAGTAAAACTCCGGCAGATAAGAAAAAGGAAATGCAGAAGTTCATCAGAGACCAAAACAATGAACTGAACCTGAATTTTCTGAACCAGATGGTGAACAGCAAAGATCAGATGAGAGAAAAGATGGCGTTCTTCTGGCACGGGCATTTTGCATCAAGAGTGAATAATTCAAAATTCAATAAACAGCTTCTGAATACGATCAGAAAGAATGCACTGGGAAATTTTAAAGAGCTGCTCTTCGAAGTGAGCCAATCTCCTGCTATGCTGAATTTCCTGAACAATCAACAGAATAAAAAGGATCATCCCAATGAAAATTTCGCCCGCGAAGTGATGGAATTATTTACCATGGGAAGAGGAAATTATACCGAAAAAGATATCCGGGAAGGCGCAAGAGCGTTTACGGGCTGGGGCTATGATAAGGAAGGTAATTTTAAGGAGAGAAAAAACCTGCATGATGAAGGCTCAAAAACATTCCTGGGAAAAACCGGCAACTTCACCGGAACCGATGTTTTAAATATCATTCTTGAGCAGAAAGCTACCGCAACATTTATCACGACAAAAATATATAAGTTCTTCGTCAATGAAAATGTGGATTCCAAAATTATAGAGCTATTAAGTTCAACATTCTATAATTCCGGATATGATATCAAAAAACTGATGAACGATATATTCTCAAGCTCATGGTTTTACGATAAAAAGAACATAGGCAACAGAATAAAATCCCCGATAGAACTGATGGCCGGAATCATGCGAATGCTTCCGATGAATATCCAGAACCCGGAAAACCTCATCGTTTATCAGAAACTGCTGGGACAAATGCTCCTCTATCCTCCCAATGTTGCAGGCTGGCCCAACGGAAAATCATGGATCGACAGTTCTACTCTGATGGTGAGGCTGCAGATTCCGCAGATCTGGTCAGGATTACGACCTTTAGAATACAGTCCACGGCAGGATGATGATATTGACATGGGAATGAAATCCCGGGAAACCGCAATGAATAAATCCTTCAAAAACCCTAATATCACCATCGACTGGAGCAGACTGGAAAAGATTTTTAATGACAAAAACTGCGAAGATTACCTAATCCAAAATACCAAAACCCTTGATATGGATACCGTAAAGAACTTTTCAGATAAAAGTATTAAGATGGGGATTATTAATTTAATGTCTACACCGGAATATCAGTTGTGTTAGGTGATAGATCTTAGGTAGCAGGTTGCAGGTAATAGCAGTCACCGCTTGGCTCTGCAACCTTTGATTTATTATTTTTGATTTAAAAAAACATTGATAAATACACCTGGAATTAGTAAAATCAACATCCAGTCCTGCTACCTGCAACCTATAACCTGCAACCTATAATCTGCAACCTAAAAAAGAAAAAATCATGCTAATCAAAAGAAGAGAATTCCTAAAAATAAGTTCATTGGCTACCGCATCGCTTATGATGCCCAATTTTCTGAAAGCAATGACCCTGAACGAGGCCTTAGAACCCAATCAGAAGATTCTTGTCGTGCTGCAGTTTACGGGCGGAAATGATGGTTTGAACACCATCATTCCAACAAAAAATGATATTTATTTTAAAGAAAGAAACAATATAGCCATCAAGGATTCTTTAGCGCTGAATGATGAAACGGGAATCAATCCCGCACTTTCTTATTTCAAAGAGCTTTTCGATAATGGCGAACTATCAGTGATGAATAATGTGGGTTATCCCGATCCCGATAAGTCTCACTTCAGAAGCATGGATATCTGGCATTCCGCAAGCCGCAGTGATGAATTCCTGGAAACCGGATGGCTGGGACGTTTTCTGGATGAAGAATGTTACCGTTGCGAGCATCCTACACAGGCTTTGGAGGTCGATGATATGCTGAGTCTGGCACTGAAAGGGGAAAACAATAAAGCCTTTGCCTTTAAAGATCCTAAAAGGCTTTACCAGACCAGTCAGGAGAAGTATTTTAAATCTTTGTATGATCATCATCACGATGACGAAACGGTTTCCTATTTATACCAAACCCTCGGCTCTACTATTAATAATGCGGATTATATTTTTGAAAAGAGTAAGTCAAAAAAAACAGATCAAGTCTACCCGAACTCTCAGCTTGGAAAGGATTTTAAAACCGTTGCTTCACTGATTAAATCTGACATCAATACACAGGTTTATTATCTCTCGGTGGGAAGTTTTGATACCCACGTTAATCAGAACAAAAGGCAGGCCAAGCTTTTCAGTGATATCAATGAAGCTGTAAAATCTTTTGTCGCTGATCTGAAAAGTAATGGTATTTTCAATGATGTTTTGCTAATGACTTTTTCAGAATTCGGACGCCGGGTAGCTCAAAATGCCAGCAATGGAACTGACCACGGGACTGCCAATCAAATGTTCTTTATCAGCGGAGGCCTTAAAAAGAAAGGACTTCTGAACGCTCTTCCTGATCTGCAGAAACTCAATGAAGGAGATTTAATTTATACCGAAGATTTCAGAAAAGTCTACGCTACGATTTTGAAAAACTGGCTTAAAGCGGATTCTTCCAAGGTATTGGGCTGGAAAAACGGGATCTATGATTTTATATAATTGGGGCAAAAAAACTGCTATTTTGATGAGTTAGTCTAAATAATGGCTGTGAATTAAATGTGATAAAAAACCTCATAGGTTTTTGAAACCTATGAGGTTTGGAGTTTATATCAGTTGTTTTTTAATCTCTCGCAGATTTTGCAGATTTAGGAGATGTTTATGTTATATTTCATCTTACTTAAAAACCTTTGTAAAGCTATCTTTTTCCAGACTTTCAAGGGAGAAATCGAGGTCAGCTTTTTCTTTTTCGGAAGTAATTTCTGCTCCTAATTCTGTGACAAGTCCATTAAAAGATAGAGGCTCATACCACTGCTGGTACAATGCTTCCGTGGCCATTACCGAAATCTCGGAATTCCCCGAAACATGAGTATGTCCCGCTCCAAAATTCAGAAGTACGAAACACTGCTTTTCTCCTTTCGGAAGCATTATTCCAAGAACAGTTTGTCTTTGGACGGAATTACATTTCACTTCGGCAAAAACATGATCCGGGTTCATCATATATTCTCTGGAAATATGATCTCCTTTTCCAATCACGATTTTATAACCGCAATCCGCACTTCCGGAATACACGTTGTTCATGATCAGGGTCGGAGCATTCAATCCTTGAGAAGCATACAGATATTCTACAGCACCATTAGGCGCAGAGGTCATATCTCCGGAATACATCAAGCTTCCATTAACCTGGTTATAGGCTGCATTCCAACCTGTCTTTCCTCCGATATTCAATCCGGAAAGGTCAAGATCATTCGCTCCCCATCCATCTTCCCAGTAAATTCCGACGGCTAGTTTTTCACCAAGGAATCTTGTTCCGGCAGGAATATTTCCTACAAACATTTTTTCAGAAGTTGGCAATCCGAATTCTACATTTTCCGGGAAATAGAACTTCTTTCCGGAAAGATCAAATCTCAATTTCACATAATTCAGGATAAAATTATAGTTTTTTTCACCTACCGATCCGGTTTTTCCGGTTTTTACCCAGGATTTTCCATTCCTAATTCTATACACAAAGGTATCTAAACCATACATTCTCAAATAACAGGCAGACAAAGCTTTAAACAACGCAAACGGTGTCGCATTATCCAGCCAGTGCAGGTCATTGTTCTCCAACAAGGTATGAGTCGCCTCATTCAATGGATTGGAAACCAATGGCTGATGATGAATTTTGGACAGTTTTGAAATCTTATTAATGGTTTTCGAAGATCTTTTTTTATACGCTAAAAACAACGGTTTGAACCTGTTGAAAATCTGAGCAAGCTTTTCCAGTCCGTATTTTTCAAATAAAGCTGACGGATTAAATTTACTTTCCTTAATGGCTTTAATCAACTCATCGTTTTTGATCAAAAGCGTAGTATCCGTCGTTTTATAAATCACATATCTGAAAAACTCTACGGGATTGGCAGGATACACCTGATACAGATCCGCAATCTTGACGATAGCTTCCTTGTTTCTGATATTCTCTGTTCCTGTAAAAGTATAATTCAGTTCTTTCGTTAAAACAGAAAGCACATCATTCATTGTTTTTTCATTCAGTGCAATTCCAGACTTCAGAAGGGAAAGACATTTTTCAGTCATTTCTTCTGCAGAATAGGCTTTAACGACTTTAAAAATCAGTTTTGTATTGGGAACATTCAGCACTTCATCAGGAATATAGATTTCATCCTGAAAATTACTTCCATACGTAGAAATATAATGTTTAAGCTGCTCAATGAACAACTCGAGTCTTGTGCTGTCTTTTATTTTCTGCCAGGATTTATGGAAGGTCTTATTCAGATCATTTCCGTTTAATTTTTCTTTCTCGTAAAATTGAATGATCCCGTCTTTTGCCCAAACGGCATCTGCCTCGATCACAAAACCTGCGTCAGAAATAAAAGGAGTACTTTCGGTTTTCTTGGCCAGTACGGCATTAAATAATTGAAGTGTTTTCATTGTGATTAAAATTAAATAAGTGAGGAGTAGGGCTTTTTTAAAAAACGATATAGGAACTCCTTTTACCTATTATTTTGAAAAAGGCGGAGAGTAATTACCAATATAGGAACTCTGTTTGCCTTTAATTTTTTTACCGATAAAAACACTTCAATGGTATTCAAATATAAGTATTTTTCATCAGTATTGTGGAGCAGACAGGAATCGAACCTGTGACCCGTAAGATAGGAACTTTGTCTGCCAATAGCGGAAAGTGATCACTGCTCTACCTTCTGAGCTACTGCCCCATTGATTTTTTATTTTTTAAACTTCTTTATACGTTGATCATCGTCGAGAATATAAACCTTATAGGTTTCAAAAACCTATAAGGCTTAGGTATTATATTTACTATCTGATTAGAAAAACTATGCTTTTCTCAACTTCTTCCTGTTCTTCCACGGTGCATTTTTCCCTACATCACCCGCCATGATACATCCGTAAGGCATCACCTCATCCAGAACTTCGCAAAGTCCGTATTCTTCAATTTGTGCTCTTACGTTTTTAGCACTTTTATAAGCGCTTGGCAGTTCGGAAATATCAATCTCATTAGAGAAGAAACGGATATCCAGTCCTTTGGTTTCCTCATCAAAAATCTCTTCAACCGTTTTATGGGCCAATGATCTTTTATGCTGTGTTCTGCTGAAATTTCTTCCGGCTCCGTGAGGAGCAAATCCCAGGTTTCTTTCGTTCGTTTTTCCCTGAACAATCAAAACGGGTTCTGACATATTCAATGGAATCAACCTCGGTCCTGTGATATCCGGCATAAATTTATCATCCAGCGGAGTGGCTCCTTTTGCATGATAAAACAAATCACCATCTTTGAAAACGAAGTTATGTTCGTTCCAATATCTATCTTTCTTTTCAGTACCCAGTTTATTTAAAACCGCATCATGAATATTGGTATGATTTTCCTTCGTCCATGTTCTGATCAGCTGAAGAGCTTCCCAATAGGCCTGTCCTTCTTCCGTATCGAAAGGGATCCATGCATTTTCTCTCAATGTTTCAGGGGAAATATCCTGTCTGAAACGGTTGGCCACCTTCATTCCTTTATCATACAAAGCAGCTCCAGGAGCTCTGGATCCGTGATGGGTAACCAGCATTGTATTTCCTGTATTTCTGGACTTTCCAACGAACAGGAAGTGATTTCCATCTCCCTGGGTTCCCATATGAGAACGGGCAATACTGATCAGTTTTTCATCATTTAAGAAGTAGTTCTCTCTGAAAGCATCCATCAGTTCCTGAGACATCGGCATCTGTTCTCCTCTCGGTCTTCCTCCGTATCCGAAATGCGTCACTGAGTGAGCGGCATCCAGTACTTCTTTAGGATCGGCATCTCCGAAATCCGTCAGCATCACAGAACAACAGATATCTGCGCTATGAAATCCCGGGTGGATTGCATTTTTAGCTACAACTACTCCACCTACCGGAATCAATCCTTCAGGTCCTGTGGGACAGGCATCAGGCATCAGAGCACCAGCAGTCAGCGTAGGTGTTTTCATTAAGACTTTCATCGTATTGATCACTTTCTCTACGTTATCGGCTTCACTTTCATGTTCTGCTCTGATGTTGATGATAAAATCTTTTGCGGTATCATGTAGTGGAACAATATCAGGCTGCCTGAACTGATCCAGATATTCTCTGATCTGAACTTCATCCAGATTATTTTCGTTGATATGTGTAATGGCATCTTTAAACCATTTGGCTGGTCTATATCCTAATTCAATCAGGTGATTTCCGTTAAATTCCATCTGTTTTTTCATTTTGATAATGCAAAGTAATGACACAAGTGCGCAATAATTCTGCGTAGATAAAATTATTTTAATTATTTTTGTTGAAAAGGAAGAAAAGCAAAAAAGACCAATTTGCATGATGTCTCCCTATCCAACGATTAAAAATAAAGAAATATGTTGTTAGAACAATTAAAAAACAATCCTGAAACCCTTCTGTTCAAAGAAGTAATTGCCCATATTGATGAACAGTATGATTTTATCCCTACTGAATTTAAAAACGGAAATACAGTGAACGAAGCCGGTCAGAATAACGGTTCGTGTAAGGTTTTCAGTTTTGCTAAGCTTCAGGGATTATCAAAAGAACAGGTACTTCCTCTTTTCGGAGAATTCTATAGAGAAGATGTTTTAAAAAATCCTGAGGGAACAGATCACCAGAATATCAGAAACTTTATGGAGTTTGGCTGGGATGGGATTTCTTTTGAGGGAGAAGCATTGAAAAAGAAATAGTTTTTTAACGTCAATAGTGAATTTTGCTTCGCAAGTGAATAGTCAATTTAAAAACGATTGAAATGTTAGGAGATGATGAATGGAAAGAGAAATCGTTTTTAAAGTCAATAGTGAATTTTGCTGCGCAAGTGAATAGTCAATTTAAAAACGATTGAAATGTTAGGAGATGATGAATGGAAAGAGAAATCGTTTTTAAAGTCAATAGTGAATTTTGCTGCGCAAGTGAATAGTCAATTGATGGCGGACAGTAAGATTGAAAATCCAAAATCCAGAATCCAAAATTAAAAATTGACTTGCGAAGCAAAATTGACATTTCACAATTCACATTTATCCCCTCCAAAAAACCACACAACCATGTCATCCAATAAAAACGCACTTATTCGTTATAAAACATTAGATAAATGTCTTAAGAACAAATACCGGAAATACACACTGGAAGATCTTATTGATGCCTGTTCTGATGCCCTTTTTGAATTTGAAGGTAAAGAATCTTATGTAAGCAGACGGACCGTTCAGCTTGACCTGCAGAATATGCGGAGTGAAAAATTCGGGTATGAAGCCCCGATTGAAGTATTTGAACGAAAATACTACCGTTACAGTGATTCTGAGTACAGCATTCATAATATTTCCGTCAATGAAAGTGATCTGAAAGCGATGAATAATGCCGTTCAGATCCTGAAACAGTTCAAGGATTTCTCTATGTTTAAAGAGATGAACGGGGTGATTCAGAAACTGGAAGATTCCATCCATTCTACAGGACAGAAATCAATCATTCATCTGGATAAAAATGAACAGCTGAAAGGGTTGGAACATATCGACATCCTTTATGAAAGTATTTCGAATAAAAAAGTCCTGAATATTCTTTACCGTAGTTTTACCGCAAGGGAATCCAGTAATTATGTGGTTCATCCTCAATTGTTAAAGGAGTTTAACAACCGTTGGTTCCTGATCTGTCAACACAAGGGCAAAATGTACAATTTGGCTCTCGACCGTATGGAAAGTATTGAGCCTGATGAAAAAGCTCCGTATATCGATAAAGATCTGGATGGTGATGAGTATTTCAAAGATATTGTCGGTGTTACGGTTTCGGAAACAATGGCTCCAAGGAACGTCATTTTCTTTGTCGATGCCCACAACGCTCCGTATATAAAGACCAAACCGCTTCATAAAAGCCAGGAAATTTTAAGTGAAACGGAGGAAGGAACGTTATTTAAAATCTGTGTACAGATCAATTTTGAGCTAGAAAGATTACTACTTGGTTTTGGAGAATCTCTGATCGTTCACAAACCGAGAAAACTAAGATTACGGTTACAGGAAAAGTTTAGTGCCGGGTTTAAAAACTATGAGAAGCTGGATATTCCTGATGAAAGCTAGTTTTTACTACAAAAGAAACCAAAGTTTTTTGAACTTTTGAGTTATTTTGAAGTTGAAAACTTTGAAAATAGAAGACCACTTAGTTCTATAAAAATATTTGATTTTTATTCGGAATACTGTCCATAAACCTCTGTGAAAATTTGTGCAATCTGTGGTTAAAAAATTCAACCACAAAAGTCACAAAAGCCTTACACTTAATTTACTAGAAGTTTAAATACTTTGTAAAAAGAAGATCATATAAGTTCTATAAAAATCAATGATTTTTATACTGATGAGTAATAATCATTGAACCTGCGAAAAACTCCTCTCCTGTGGAAGATAGCGAAAATTCAAAGGATTTTTGAAGGGGTGGTTCGATGTATGCTTTAAAACACTTGCTACCACAAATAATTTCAAAGTGGCTCAGAAATTGTATTAATCAGGACATTAAAAAATCTTACTATGAAATCAAGAATATTTAAAGCATTGATTGCAATTATAGCACCTATTGCGATAGAATATATCGTAAAAAAGATATCTGAGAGATTGGATAAAAAAGAAGAAGATAAAGGAAAAGGACCTAAACAGATTACTGCTTAAATGGAGAAGTAGTTAGAATTTAATTTTATTGAAAAGAGGCTGTCAATTATTTGTATAGCCTCTTTTTTTGTTGGTTACCGCAAAGACGCAAGTTTTTTTTTGAATTCGACTGCTTTAAGGCGCAAGGATTTTATCTTCGATAAAATTGTACAATGTCATTGCGAGGAGCGAAGCGACGAAGCAATCTCTAAAATACTTTTTTTGGCGTAAATGAGAGATTGCTTCACCTAAAGTTCGTAATGACAATCTTTTTTTATTTGTGTAAGCTAACCAATTATACATTTACCTTCTTTACAGAAAAGTGTCCTTCATTGAATTCAATAACCATTTTCTTTCCGTAATCAATCTGTATCTTAAATATATTCTCCAGAGGAAACTGTAAAATGAATTGCAGAATCAGGCGTATGACTCCTCCATG
The DNA here is from genome assembly GCF_000737715.1 of Chryseobacterium sp. JM1. Classification (GTDB taxonomy): domain Bacteria; phylum Bacteroidota; class Bacteroidia; order Flavobacteriales; family Weeksellaceae; genus Chryseobacterium. The sequence goes on from NZ_JPRN01000005.1 coordinate 421,031, forward strand.
GGTGATGATCAACACTTTATTAGCATTAGTTTCAGAAGTAAGTTCATTCCAAAAGTTTAAAACACGGTTCTGCATTTCCAGCAGATTTTCTCCACCAGTTGCTTTTATCTGTACAAAATCTTCATACCATGGATTAATCTCTTCTTTGGGAATATCCGTCCATTTCTTCATTTCCCAGTCGCCAAAATTCATTTCCCGAAGTCTTTCATCCGTCTTGTAATTAAATTTAAAATGTTCTGCCAAAAGAGTGCATCTGCCGGACGGACTTGAAAAAACATGATCAAAATGATTGTCAATAATCAACTCATTGAAATCTTTACAGAAATCATTTCGCAAAGGAATATCTGAAAAACCATAACACAGATTCTCAGGATTTTCTACAGCTGTATGCCGGATTACATGAATTTCCATACGATCATTGCTCCTAAATAAAACAAAACTTCAGTCACCTGCTGTACAGACCCCAGACAGTCTCCGGTATATCCACCGATATGCTTTTTAAAATACCAGCCCATACAGATTTTCCCCAAATAAGCCAATGCAAAAGCCAGAATCAACCGCCAGTCCGGAATCAGAAGAAAGGAAGCCAAAACACTGATAAAACTTACCACCAATGCTGATCCATCCAGGGGTTTATTGGCTAAAGGTTTTGATTTGCTGACATCAATATCCGTCACATAACGGTGTGTATAGATCATGGTTCCTGCAATAAATCTGCTTGCCGTGTGAGCAAGAACAATCAGACCAAGGGTTTTAAATAAATCTATAGTTCCCAAAGCCTGAATGCTGAAGAATTTCAAAGCAAACAGCAATATAATTCCTACCGCTCCGTAAGCTCCTACCCGGCTGTCTTTCATAATGGTCAGGATCTTTTCTTTACCATATCCGCCGCCGAAACTGTCGCAGACATCTGTAAAACCATCCTCATGAAACGCTCCGGTCAGAAGGACACTGCTGATCATCATCAGAACAATGGCAATATCCAGGTTAAAAAGTTGATACGAAAGATAGAGTACCACTGCATTCACAAGACCTACCAATAGTCCAACCCATGCGAAATATTTCTGCGACTTATTCATGATTTCACCGGAATACGGAATCGTAAACGGAACGGGAATTCTCGTGAAAAACATAAGCGCCGTGGCGAAATAGATCAGTTCGTTTTTTATACCTTTCATTTATTCTTTATTTGAAACATGGGCATCTTCAAAACTTGACATTTCGTTCAGGAAATTAACCGCGCTTTGAATCAATGGATAGGCCAATGCACAGCCGGTTCCTTCTCCCAGACGCAGATTAAGATTCAGCAAAGCTTTCTGTCCCAATAATTCTAAAAGTTTCTGGTGGGCGTTTTCGTCACTGACATGGCAGAAGATAAAGTTATCCATGATTTGAGGATTCTTTTTCCAAACCGTGGCGGCGGCTACACTGGCAATAAATCCATCTACCATAATCAGCATATTCTGTTGATAGGCTTCCTCCATGGCTCCCATCATCTGCACAATCTCGAGCCCGCCAAAAGTCTGTGCTATTTCATCTGCAGTTCTTACATCGGGATATTTTTCAATCGCTTCTGATAAGATCTGAATTTTATGCAACAGCTGAGTATCATCCAGACCCGTTCCACGACCCACACAGCTTACAACCGGCAGATCAAACAATTTACTCATCATCAGTGAAGATGCAGACGTATTCCCGATTCCCATTTCACCAAAACCGATGATATTGGAACCTGTTTTAACAATTTCAGATACTACCGATTTTCCGTTTTCTAAAGCTTTTTGGTATTCCTCTGCCGTCATGGCAGGTTCTTCCAGCATATTCCGGCTGGATTTTCTCACTTTTTTATCGATCAGTTCCAAGCCTTCAGGGAAATCGAAATTCACTCCGGCATCCACTATTTTAATGGCTATATCATGTTGTTTGCAGAAAACATTGATGGCAGCACCTCCACCCAGAAAATTCATGACCATCTGATAGGTAACTTCCTGTGGATAGGCACTCACTCCCGAAGCAGCAATCCCATGATCAGCCGCAAAAACCACCATATGCGGATTATAAAGCTTTGGCGAAACGGTTTTCTGAACCATACCTATTTTGTGAGCCAGATACTCCAAGTGTCCTAATGCGCCCAAGGGCTTTGTTTTAAAATCTATTGTATGCTGTAGTTGTTGTGCTAACATGGATGTGTATGTAGTTTGAGTTGTGAAGTTGCAATATTAGTGAAATTAGGGATAGGGTGGCAGATATTAGGTGGCAGGTTGTAGGGATGGTGCTGAAGGTTGAAATTATGGTCTTTTGATTTTAGTCAAGAGTTAGGAAACAAAATTCCAGATGCAAAAAATGATATATCTATAAACCAGCAACTAAAAACCAGCAACTGACCACCCCCTTTTAAAATCTAATACCCTCAAACTCTCCGACTCTCAAACTTAATAGTTCAACGCAAAAACACTGCGCACTTCCTCTTTTACTTTGCATTAAAATAGAACAAAATGACACCAAAAATACTAGAAAAAATAAGAGAAATAGAGGCTGAACGAGGGATAGAAGTCCTTTTAGCCGTAGAATCCGGAAGCAGGGCCTGGGGTTTTGCTTCTCCGGACAGTGATTATGATATCCGTTTTATCTACCGTCATGAAAAAGATTGGTATCTTTCTCCGTGGGATAAAGACGAGACGATAGAATTCATGACTGAGGATGATCTTGACGGTTCCGGATGGGATTTACGAAAGACTTTCCATTTATTGCTGAAGTCGAATGCGGCTTTATTGAGTTGGTTTTATTCACCTATCGTTTATAAGAAGAATGACCAATTTTTGGAACTGTTTACTCCTTTGGCGGATGCCTGTTTTTCGCCGGTAGCGGTTTCCTACCATTATCTGAGCATGAGTAAAAAATATCTGGAAGCCTGCAGAAGTGATGAAGTAAAACTGAAAAGTTATTTTTACTGCCTGAGAACGGCACTGACCGGAAAATGGATCATAGAAAAAGGAACGGTTCCACCGGTCTTATTCAGTGAACTATTGGTTTTGGTTGATGATTTTACCCGAAAAAAGATAGAAGACCTTATCGCTTTAAAAGCGACCAAAGGAGAATCCTATTACCATCCGAATGACTGGGAACTTTTTGGATTTTTGGAAAAAACTGTTATGAAAAACGAAGAGAAATCTAAAAGCCTTAAAGGTGGGAAACCGGATAAAAGGGAGATGGAGAGGGTTTTTAGGGAGATATTGAAACTGTAGATGAGTTATAAGTTATTAATTGTGAGTTGTGAATTATGGGAATATTTGATTTTTTTAAAAGGAAAAGTAAACCTTTGATGGCTAAAAAGGAGGTGAAAAATGCTGCAACGGTAATTCATCCTTTCATAAAGCAATGCGAGTTTTTAAAGGAGGAATTTGGCTTGGTTGTTCCACAGTCTTCCATTGATTGTCTGATTCGTTTCAATCTTCCTGTAGATCATTATTACTACAGCCTTTTTTGGCATTTTGACAATGATTTCCTTGAAGTATTTTATAATGAAAAATTTATTCAATGGGTTGTAGACCGCTATCAGCAAGTACATGGCGCAGATCCGGATTTAAAAAACTTACAGGATCAATTAGACGAAGCAAAATTTGAATTCAATCTCAGGAATGATTCCTTTCACAGCAATACTATGGACTTTGATCTTATCAATCAATGCTATGCTGAATTTAAAGCTTCGGGTGAAGAACTTATGATCACGCTTAATTTCGATTATGAGAATCTGCTCCTTAACACAGAACTGAAAGGATATGTAGGACAGAATTATCCCAGTTTTAATGGACTTTATAAAACAACAGCTGGCATACAATATAAACAACTGGAAGATTTTAAATTACTGGAAGATATTATCCAAAATTTACTGGATGAAAAAGAGAAAAATAAGAACTTTCCTTTTTAACAGAATCTGATAGTAGAAATAAAAAACAGAACACATGAAAAATATAATAGCGCTTTCTCCTATGTATACGGAAGACAGCAACAATCTGAAAAAGGCGTCCATCCATTCGCCTTACGAACTGAACCGTTTTAATGCCAAATGGAATGTACCCGAAGAGTTTCGGGAAGATGTTATTGCAGTATATGGTGAAGATATTTATGCCGAGATTGTTGCCGATCAGTGTGGACTGACGCTTATGAAACCTGATGACAACTGGCTTTCCCTTATTTCTGAAGAGTTTACAAAACGTAAAATTTCTTACGGACAGATGAAAGACTATATTGATCAGGAAAATATGTTCATTAAATGTTCTGATTTTAAAAGTTTCAAGGCCGGAGTTTATCAAAAAGTTACGGATATCAAAGGTTTTGATACGGTAGATCTCAATTCTACGGTTTTCACATCAGAAGTTGTGGAGTGGCTACTGGAAGTAAGATGCTTTGTTTTACATGGTGAAATAAAAACCTATTCTTCCTATTGGCGGAATGATGCATTTGATATGAATCCACTTTCAGAGCGGGAAGAAAACGATATGTCTGTATTTTTTGATTTGTTTATCAGAAAATATGCTTCTACCCTTCCTCCCGCCATCGTTTTGGATTTTGGAAGTATCAAAGAAAAAGGCTGGGCTTTGATTGAAGCGAATCCTGCCTGGTGTTCCGGTTTGTATGCCTGTAATGCGGAGAAGGTGCTGGAGGTGATTGTGGAGAGTTGTGTGAAGAGATAAACGATTACGGTTATCCGTAATCGTTTTTTATGGATTGGGAATATATTTGTAACTTAAATATAGTATATTGAATATATCGTGAATAATATTTAATTTAGAGCAAAAACAAATGACCATTTTCCACGAAACCCAAATTTCACTTTCAAAAAAAGTTACTCTACATTTTTTAAATATTGAAAATTATTCTCATGATCTGGTAAAACTTATTGAGGATGAAATCGGTTTTATTAGAAATGGACCATTAAATGACGAAGATTTAAAAGATGTAAAGAAAAGAATCAAAATTTGGATTGATAAAAAAGGAAAAGAAGAAAGAGCGAAAAATGGATTTATTGCAGAATTTATTTGTCATTTGTATTTAAGATATATAAAATTTGAACAATATTCTTTATTCAAAAATCTAGAAGAGAACGGTCCCAAAAAAGGTTTTGATGGTTTATATCTTCTAAATAATGAAGTTTGGATTGTTGAAAGCAAATCAACGGTCAACAATAAAAAAAGTCATAAAAGTAAAATTAATGAGGCTTATAAGGATATTAAAACAAAATTGGAATCTAGCGAAGAAGACAAAGTAAATGATCCGTGGGAAAATGCTAAAAATCATATTCAAATTACAAATCCAAATAAATCATTATCTGAAAATGTAAAAAAATTAAGCTCTGATTTCATTAATAATAGAAAACATAAAATAAAAGAATTCAACATAATCCCATGCTCTACAATTTATCTAAATGATAATTGGGAAATAATTGATATAAAAGATTTAGAAAATAAATTTAAGATTGAAGCAAAAAAAATTGAAGCAAAAAAGATTAATATCATATGTATTAACAAAAAGAGCATTGATGATTTTGTAAACTATATCAATAGCTAATTTATGGAAAAAGATATACAGCAATTACGTAACCTTAGAAATAATAAGGACTTTCAAAACATTTTTCAGAAGCTCTGCTTGAACAAAGAATTAAATATTGATGAAAAAGAATTTATTTTAAAATGTGCTTTATTATTTTTTCAATTATACGATTCTGATAAAAGATATTCATCATTTTTTAAAATTGGTTATTATATTATTTTAAAATATTGTCTATCTTATAATACTTATCAACCTTTGTATGATATATCAATTCAATTAGGGTTTTATCCGATAATTGGAACTCTTTTAAAATTAGAAAAAGAAGCATCAAGTTTAAAAAATAAAAATGTTTTATTAGATATATTCACATATACTTTTTTTAAGAAAGACTATGAATTACAGCGGGGTTACATAGAAAGTTTTGAGCAAAATAATTCGAGAAAAAAGATCATAAATCATGATAAGAATGAAATTGCTTACATAGCTCCTACATCTTATGGAAAAAGTTCTATAATAAAAGAATACATAAAAATTAATAAACCAAAGAAAGTAGCTGTAATTGTTCCTACAAAATCACTACTTGTTCAAACATATTTAGACCTTAAAGAGCTTTCCAAAGATTATAAACTGGTTTTACACGATGAAATGTATAATGGTGAAGAAAATTTTATTGGAATATTAACTCAAGAAAGAGCTACTCGTATTTTAAATAAAAATGCAAAACATTGTTTTGATATACTATTTATTGATGAAGCACATAATATTCTAAGAAGAGATGTAAGAAGTTACATATTAGCCCGAGTCGTACAATTAAACTATAAAAGAAACAATAATCATAAAATAATTTATTTATCCCCGTTAATTGAATCTTCAAATAATTTAAAAATAATCAAAACATCAAAAGATGAAATATCGGTAAGAAAAATCAATCATGATTTTAAAAGTTTTGAACTTTTTCATTTTACAGAAAGGCAAAGCTTTTTCTTCGATAGATTTTCAGGAGAAAGGTATTTAATTGATACTAAACTTATCTATATTGAATATATTAAAAAGAATTTACTAAGAAAAAATTTCTTTTACCAAAATAAGCCACCCCTCATAGAACAATTTGCTGAATACCTGTATCGTAATCTTGATTTTCTAAGAAATGAGGATTACGAGATTATGAAAATCTCTGAGGTTTTAAAAAAGGAAGTTCATAAAGATTTTAAACTTATTAAATTCTTACAAAAAGGAATAATATATTTACATGGTAAAATTCCCAATATAATTAAAGAATATATAGAAAGTAAATATAAAGAAATTGATAGTATCAAATATTTAATTGCTAATAAGGTTGTTCTTGAGGGAATAAATATGCCAATTGAAACAATTTTTATAACAAATAATCGAGTAGGTAGAAAAAATATTAATTATAATGATTTGATAAATCTTATCGGCAGAGCTAACAGACTTAATTTTATTTTTAAAAATGGTAATATAGATAAACTAATATCTAAAATACATTTTTTAGATCATGATAAGTTCCAAGGAAAAAATTCTATGAAAAGTACTTTAGAAATTTTAAATAAGGAAAAAGTTAGAGATACTATTGAGAATCCTTTATCTCAAAATTATGATATTGAAAATTTACAATTTTCGGGTGAAAATAAAGTAGAAAAAAAGGAAAAACAAAAATTAGATGATAAAAAATTAAATGATTTTTCTGATTTTATTTTAGAAGAACCAAAAAATAAATTTGAAAAAATAAAAAGATATTGCATAGAAAATTCTATAACTAATTATTATAAAGATATTAATTTAGGCATTGATATAATCAGTGAGAATATTGAAACTTATAAGTTTAATACAGAAGATAAAATTGTAGATATTATTTTTAACATATTTATTAAAAATCAAGCTGAGAATATTGCTGATTTTGAAATAGCCCGTCTTAACGAAGAAAAAGCTAGAAATTATTATAATAATTATATATATGTCACACAACATCTTCATTTAAATCAAAGAATTATCTCAACAAAAGATTATTTTGAAAAGAAATCAAAAACAGATGATCCTTATCTTTATATTGGTGTTAGTTATGGCGAATTAACAAGTGAAGAATCAGGAAGAGTATCAGTTTATAATGATGATAAAAAAAGATATCAACAAAAAGTTTATGTCAATTTATCTGTTGAAAATGTCGATTTGATAAATTTAGCAATTGTAAAATTGAAGATCGAAGAAGATTTTGTTGGTTATAAATTAACTCAGTTAATTTCGTTTTTGAACGATTTCAAAATTATTACAAACAATTATTATCTAAAAATAATATATGGTACAACTGACGAAACAACAATTAATTTAGTTCGTTTTGGATTAAGTATTAGTTGTGTTTCTGAATTAATAAAAGATGACCAAATATCAAATCTTTTGTTGGATCGGAACGGTAATTTAAGTACAAAAAATAGTAATAAATTTGAAAAATATTTATTATCAAAACCAGAATTATTTAAGTTTGAAATAAAAAAATATTTAAATTAATTAAAATGACAATTTCAGGCATAAAAACCCAAAACCTCATCCTCTTCGAAGCCATCTCCGGCAGCCGCGCTTTCGGGCTGGCTACAGAAAATTCGGATACGGATATCCGTGGGGTTTATTATCTGCCGAAAGAAGATTTTTTCGGACTGAATTATATCCCGCAGATTTCTAATGAAACCAATGATATCACCTATTACGAGATTGGAAGATTTGTAGAACTTCTGCAGAAAAACAACCCCAATATTCTGGAAATGCTCGCAAGTCCGGAAGAATATATCCTGCACAAAGATCCGCTGATGGATTTGCTGCGTACGGAAGACTTTTTATCTAAATTATGTAAAGATACCTTTGCAGGGTACGCTATATCGCAGATCAAAAAAGCAAAAGGTCTCAATAAAAAGATTCTTAATCCCATCGATAAAGAAAGAAAATCTGTTCTGGATTTCTGCCATATTCTTGAAAATCAGGGATCGGTTCCTTTGAAAAAATGGCTCTCCGACAACGGAAAAATTCAGGAAAAATGTGGACTGATCAGCATCGGGAATACAAAAGGAATGCACGCCGTGTTTTATGATGAGTCCAGAACTTTGGGCTATAAAGGAATTATTCAGCATGAAGAAGCCAATCAGGTTTCTCTGTCTTCCGTTCCTAAAGATGAAAAACCCATAGCTTATCTTTCATGTAACCTCGACGCCTACTCCACCTATTGCAAAGACTATAAGGAATACTGGAAATGGGTGTCTGAACGCAATGAAGACCGCTACAACGTCAATCAGCAGCATGGCCAGAATTATGACAGCAAGAATATGATGCACACCGTCCGTCTTTTGCAGTCGTGTGAGCATATTTTTAAAACAAGCTCTTTACAGATCCGCGTAGACAACAGGGAGGAATTACTTGATATTAAAGCCGGAAACTGGTCTTATGAAAAAGTAATGCAAAAAGCTGAAGATCTCATAGAATCTATAGAACACGAGCATTCAACTTCTCTGCTTCCCGACAGTCCGGATATAAAAAAGATGGAAAAAATCTTAATAGAAATACGTGAAAAATTATACTGCCAGTGATCAATCTTAATATTCTTAATAAGAAGTTGTTTAAAGGTTTATTTTCCTCAACAGTGAAATAGAAAAAGTATTTCGTCTACATGTATTCAATTGATATTTAAAATTTCAAACCTTCCTAATAGAGTCTTGAAACTATACAGCCAGATATTTATTAGTTGGAAAAACGCAAATGGGCGCAAAGGCTGAACTAAAATGAGGATATTTTAAGGCGCAAGAAAATCAGAGATTTTCAGCAAGTCCATTGGCTTTTATTGAGCGGTCTACAATTTTATCGCAGATAAAATCCTAGCGCCTTAAAGCATAATCTTTTCAAATTTCTTTGCGATCCTTCGCGTTTTTCCAACAAAAAAATTCAAACAGGTTTATCTCAATTTCACCTTAATGGTTTTAAAAAATTAGGAATATTAAGGTTATTTTTCCTTTGACGTTTTGGCTACTGCATTGTAATCCAGACATATTTTTATCCAGTACTCAAAATCAGCCTGTTTTTGAAATCCTACAGGTTCCACATAGCAATATCCTTTAAGTTGCTTTCCTTTCATGATCATGGGAAGAAAACCTGTTCTTTCTGAAACTTCCTCTTCCAGATCAGGGTCATAACGGCACATGAGTTGATCATGGCTTATATTAATGCACATTTTATCATTGACCAAAAATGCTAATCCACTGAACATTTTCTTTTCCTTAATCTCAAGATCAGGAATTTCCGAAAGCCGTTCACGAACTCTGTCCGCCAGTTCAATACTGTATGCCATGAGAAATAATTTTATCATTTAAATTTAGGCAAAAAACGCGTTAAACAAAGCATATTTTTTGATTTTCAAATTCCATTTGGGATTCACTAAATATTTTTTTATTTAAAATAATTATTGTTTTACGATAATTAATTATACATTTGCAATAGTTAAATGATTATTGCCATGAACCAGACCAAAATTATTGCGAAGATCCTGTACTACATTTGTATTGTGCTCTCGGCGGGGTATCTGATCACTTTTGTCTATTCAATTGTATGCCTGCTCACCGGTTATGCCATCACTCCGTATAAGGATAATATGTTTTTGCATATCAACTATCCTTTTACAGAACAGCCGTTTCTAAATATTGAACGTAATTATTCGTACATCATCTTTTCATTCTTACTGGTTTTAATTTCCTACGGGATTTTTTTCTGGCTTTCGGCGAAAGTTTTCAAAGTATTTTTCCAGTCAAAACTGTTTATAAAAGAAAATATACTTCAGCTTAAGCGATTTTACCTGTATAATATTTTCGTTCCACTCCCCATAGTCATCCTAGCAAGTTTCTTTGTGGAAGTAGAAAGTATGATCTGGGGATTGGTGTTTATCCATTTCATGCTTGGAATTTTCTGTCTGTTTCTTGCGAATATCTTCAAGCAAGGACTACATTTGCAAAACGAACAAGACCTATTTATATAATGCCAATCATAGTCAACTTAGATGTCATGCTAGCCAAGCGAAAAATGCAGAGTAAAGAACTGGCAGAAAAATTAGGAATCACCCCTGTTAATCTATCCATTCTTAAAACCGGCAAAGCAAAGGGGGTTCGTTTCGATACCCTGGAAGCCATCTGCAAAATTCTGGAATGTCAGCCCGGAGATATTTTGGAGTTTAGGGAATAGGTTTCGTGTTTGAGAGTTTGAGGATGAATTTTGGTTGTCAGTTGCTTGTTGCTAGTTGTTAGTCATTAAGCTGATGAATTATCGTCCTGTATCTGAAATCTTGTCTCTTGGCTCTTGGCTCTTGGCTCTCAAATTCACCATTGACATTCTATCAGCCTAAAATCTGACGTCTGATATCTGAAATCTCATATCTATACACAAGCAACCACAACGGCCTGCCTTACCCTTCTATTATCCAAACCTTATCATATGAATACTTTATCTATCAACAATTTAAGCCTCATTTACAAAAATGGCTTTCAAGCGGTTAAAGACATATCGCTCGACATCGGGAACGGTATGTTTGGATTATTGGGTCCGAATGGTGCCGGAAAATCCTCTTTAATGAAAACCATTGTGGGACTGCAAAAACCGACCTCCGGAAATATTATTTTCAACGGAAAGGATGTTTCAAAAGATCCCGATTACATTAAACAAAACCTCGGATTTCTTCCACAGGATTTTGGAGTATATCCGAAAGTTTCCGCGTATGATCTTCTGGAACATATTGCTGTGTTAAAAGGGATCACAGACCGTACAGAACGCAAAGAACAGATCTTCGGCCTGCTGGAAAAAGTTAATCTTTCAGATTTCAGGAAGAAAGAAGTTCATACTTTTTCAGGGGGAATGAAACAGCGTTTTGGTGTTGCTCAGGCACTCCTGGGAAATCCTAAGATCATTATCGTAGACGAACCAACGGCCGGCCTTGATCCTGAAGAACGCAACCGCTTTAACTCGCTTTTGAATGACATCAGCCAGGAGGTTATCGTCATTCTTTCGACCCATCTGGTGGAAGATGTCAGAAATCTGTGCTCAGAAATGGCGGTGATGAATAACGGACAGATTTTAAGACAAGGAAAACCCGCAGAATTGATTTCTGAACTGGAAGACAGGATCTGGTCCAAACCCATCGACAAAAACGAATTGGACCATTACCTTTCCAGCCATGAAATTATCAGCCGCCAGCTGATTGAAAGAGAGCTCCATATTACCGTATTTTCAGAAGACCAGCCGAAAGATTTCAACGCAGTCAGTCCGCTTCTGGAGCACGTTTACTTCCGTACACTCACTCAAAAACCTTAGCCATGAACGCCCTATTTTTATTTGAAGCCAGACGCATCACCAAGCACTGGCCAGCCTATCTTATCGCCTTACTCTTAGCAGGCATTGGTATTTTCTGCGGCAGCCAGTTCAATCTTACGGCTGGAGACGGAATCTATCTCAATTCACCGTACACCATTGGTTTTATGACCGGAATGCTGAGTCTTTCCATCATATTTATAGCGGTTATTTATGCGGTACAGTTACTTTTTAAGGACCAGGATTCAAAATTTGATCTTGTACTCTTTTCCTTTCCTTTTTCTAAATGGACGTATCTCAGCGGAAAATTCAGCACCTATTTCCTGCAGACTTTCTTCAGCTTTTCTTTTTTAATGCTTGGTTTCCTCATTGGTCAGATCACACGGACCGGAAGTGAAATGCAGAATGTGTTCAATTTGGGATATTATCTGTATCCTATGTTGATTTTTGGTCTCATCAACACTTTTTTTGTCTGCACCTTTATCTTTCTGATTTCATTAATAGCAAAGAAGAAACTGCTTGCTGTCGTTGCCGGACTTCTACTCTATGTTCTGTACATGGTGGTTCTGGTATTTTCTAATTCCCCGTTTATGGCTGGCGGTTTGCCTCAATCCATAGAAACGCAGCAAATTTCTGCCTTACTGGACCCTTTTGGATTGTCATCCTATTTTTTTGAAGCCAGAACACTTTCTGTAGATCAGAAAAACACTTCATTAGTACCATTTTCGGGATATTTAGTCATTAACAGGATCATTTTTTCAGTGGCGTCTTTGTTATTTCTTTGGCTCACTTACCGGTTGTTTTCTTTTTCTTCTGTTTCAAAACAAAAAGTAAAAAAAGTAAATTCAAGTTCAGAAATTAAAAGCAAATCATCATTTTCGTATACCCTATCACGAGTGAATTTCGGTTATAAAAATGCTTTTAAGTCGATCCTTTCTTATGCAAAAATTGATTTACTCTACCTCTTCAAAAGCATTACTATTCCTGCCGTTTCCATCCTGTTGCTTTTCTTCGTCGGAATGGAAATGTACGCTGAGATCGAGAAAGGAATCCGTCTTCCGCAGAAGTATGCTGGTTCAGGTCTTATGGCAACCACTATTTCAGAAAACTTTCCATTGTTCGGACTTCTTCTTGTGGCTTATTTTATCAACGATCTGTATTGGAGAAGCCGTTCATCCGGATTTTCGCTGATCGAAGACAGTACTTTTTTCTCCAAAATCAGACTCTCGGGGCATTTCATTTCTATCTGTGTTTTGCTGTTCTTTTTTACCGGAATTTTAATCGTTCAGGGGATTGTCTTTCAGGCCATGTATCAATATCTTCACATTGATTGGAATGCTTATCTGGGCGTTTTTCTTTTCAACACATTTCCGTTGATTCTTTTCTCAGGACTCATCCTTCTGATCAATCATACGATCAGAAATAAATTGATTGCTCTGGGCATTTCCGTTCTGGCGGTATTTCTATTGGCCGGTCCTGCATCCGGGAAGATTATTCCTTATCCTTTATTCAGAATATTTTCAGATTTTAAAGGGAGTTACAGTGATTTTAATGGTTATGGTATTTATATGTATGCCTTTGCGGAAAGGCTTTTATTCGGAGCCGGAATCATTTCATTTTTATGGATGATAGATCAAACAATCAGATCGAAAAAATTGAATCTGATCACCCTTATTCCCAGTCTTGTTTTGCTTATTTCAGGCATTTTTTCAGGAACACTTTTTATGAAAGGTTATATTCCTAAAAATGAAGAGAAAGACTTAGCAACAGCCGTTCAGTACGAAAAGGATTTTAAGAAGTATGAAAATAAACCTCAGCCGGAAATCACTGATGTTATCACTGAGATTACATTGAATCCTTCCGAAAGTTCCTACCGGATTACAGGAAAATATGTCCTGACCAATTTTACCGATCAGCCCATTGATAAGGTCTTTATTAATTTCAACCCTGATCTTATGACAGAATCTGCTGTTTTTCAGACAGGTTCCGAGACTGTGAAAATTAATAAAAACATTTCCGAGGTTCATTTAAAACAAGCCATTAAACCCGGTGGAATGGCTCACCTTAACTTCAAGCTTTCTTATAAATGGTATTCGGTTAACGGGCATCAGTCTTTCAATGCGGTGATAGAAAACGGTTCTTTTATGCGGATCAGCAGATATTATCCTGTGATCGGGTATCAGAAAGATGAAGAAATTCAGGATGAGCAGCTACGGAAGAAAAACAACCTGGGAAAACTCGCAGAGCTGAAAAAACCGGAAGCTCCGGAAGTTTTTAAAAAGGATTTTATCAATTTAGAGATGACGGTTTCCACGGAAGGTAATCAGACCGTTATTGGCACCGGAGATCTGGTTAAAAAATGGAAAAAGTCGGGGCGAAACTATTTTCAGTACAAAGCGGAAAGTATTCCGTTCAGGTTTGCGGTTTCTTCTGCAGAGTATAAGGTGAAAAGTGTTTTGTATAAAGATATCACAGTAAATATCTTCTATCATAAAAAGCATTTCGAAAACGCAGCTCATCTTCTTGAAAATGCAAAAATTACACTGGATTACTGTGAAAAGAATTTTGGGAAATATCCTTTTAAAACGGTCAATTTTGCTGAAATCTCCTCTTTCACCAGAGGTTTTGCAGCAACAGCCTATCCATCGGCGATATTTATGCCTGAGGATATGATTTTCCATGCCAATATCCACGCTGATAAAGAACAGGATGTCATCAATGAACTGGCCGGACATGAACTATCTCATTTGTGGTGGGGAAACAGCCAGATCAATCCGGATGACAGAGAAGGAGCGGTCATGCTTTCCGAGACACTTGCGATGTACACGGAAATGATGCTTTACAAAAAAATGCATGGCAAGGAAAGAATGAAGGAGAGGATCGCTATGCATCAGCAGATTTACGACAACGAAAAAGGTCTGTCTGAAAACCGCCCGATCTACAGAGTGACAGGAGATATGGCTCATATTGCCTATTCCAAAGGCGCTGTAGCAATGGTCAAATTAAGCGAACTGATCGGGGAAGAAAAAGTGAATGAAGCGTTAAAAAATTTCCTTCAAAACAATAAGTATCCTAAGAAGCCTTCGTCTATGGATCTGCTTAATGAATTTTATAAAGTCTCTCCGGATGCAAATACAAGAAATCAGATAGACAGGCTTTTCAAAACATTGTAAAACATTCCATCTTCATCAATTTCATCCACAAAGATCTGCTTTATTTGTGTGATTTGCGAGAAAATAATGAGCTCACGCAGATTACACAGATAAAGCAGATTCCTTTTTCTATTACTAATTAAACTGCAGCTCATGCAGTTTTTTGGATTTATACAAATAATATTTTCACCAATCTGTAACAAAATAAAAACCATTACTACAAATTAATTGACATATCAATAATTGATTAATCATTTTAAATTTAATACGGAAAACATGGAAAAATTAAATTCAATCATATTCTACCATATAGATAAAGCAATCAGGTCATACAGAAATTATGCACAGCGTCAGCTTAAGGCTAATGGTTTCACGATCACGATCGATCAGTGGCTGATTATCAAAGCTGTTCTGGAAAATCCGGGAATTACACAGAACGAAATCGGGGATCTGGTTTTTAAGGACAATGCCTCAGTAACAAGGATTATTGATCTGATGGTGAAATCAGCATATGTTATCCGGACAACCCATGCGGAAGACCGCAGAAAAACCAATCTTGAAGTCACCGAATCCGGAATAAAGATCATCAAAGATGTTCAGAAACTGGTAGAAGGCAACCGGAAAACCGCCCTGCAGAATGTCTCAAAAGAAGAAATGGAAATCATGAACAATGCCCTCCTTAAAATATCAGAAAACTGTAAAAAACACTAAAAAATAAAACAATGGCCAAACTATTTTTACTTCTATTGGCATGGACGCTGACCTTGTTCAGCAGTCTGCTTTCGGCACAGAGTGTGCAAAATTTTTCATTGTCGGGAACGATCAGTGGTGAGAAAACCGAGCAGTTGGAAATCAATCTGTTTGACTCCGGAAATGCATTAGTCAAAACAGAAATTGCAGAACAGAATGGAAAATTCAGTTTCAGTGATCTTAAAACAGGAAATTACAAATTAAAGATTAACAGAAACGGCAGTGAAGTCTATCAGTCTGACATGATTCAAATCGCGGAAAACAAGTCGCTCTCTCCTATTGATCTCAATATTAAATCTATTGAGGGAGTGACCATTACCAAGACGAAACCTTACATCGAAAGACAGGATGGAAAAATGATCCTCAATGTTGAAAATAGCATTGCCAGCACGGGAAATTCTGCTTTTGAAGTCCTGGAAAAAGCTCCGGGCGTGAATGTAGACAGCAATGACAACATCAGTCTCCGGGGAAAAGGAAATCTTCTGGTACAAATCGACGGAAAAAACACTCCCATGACGGGATCTGACCTGGCAGCTTATCTGCGTGGAATTCCTTCTTCAACCGTTGATAAAATAGAGTTCATTACCAATCCGTCTTCCAAATATGATGCAGCAGGAACTTCGATTATTAATATCAAGCTCAAGAAAGACCAGCGAAAAGGAACGAACGGAAGCGTTTCCACTGCTCTGGGCACTGGAAAATTCATTAAAAACAACAACAGTTTCAGCATCAACCACCGGAATAAGAAGGTGAATGTTTTTGCGAATTACAGCTTTGCGTACAGAGAATTTTATAATCATTTGGTTTTAGACAGAAATTTCTACACCAATGGGACATTCGAGAAAGCTTATCTGCAGGATAATTTTCTGAAATTCAACTTCAGAAATCATATTGCAAAAGCAGGAATGGATTATTATATGAATGATAAAAATGTTTTGGGCTTTTCCGTTGGTTTTATAAGCAATAGGTTTGATCCGAAAGGTGACAATTCAAGTATGATTCTGGGAAATGACCATCAACCTGACGGTAGTTTTACCACCCAGAACCGCTCTCGCGATCACTGGAAAAACGTTTCATTCAACCTGAATCATAAATACACCATTGATTCATTAGGTTCGGAAATCACGACTGATTTTGATTTTATTAATTATTCGAATACCTCACTCCAAAATTTTGAAACAAGAAATTACGAAGCATCCGGAAACCTTACTAATATTGATATTCTACAAGGTGACATCGGCGGAAATCTAAATATTTATTCTTTAAAATCTGATGTAACAAAAAATCTGAAAAACAAATGGAAACTGGAAGCAGGAATCAAAACCAGCTTTGTGAAAGCGGACAATGACCTGAAATTCTTTAATGCAAGCTCAGGCGTTCCGGAACTGGATCTTAATAAAACCAACCATTTTATTTATGAGGAAAACATCAATGCGGTGTATGGAAATGCTTCTAAAAAGTGGGATAAATTCAGTGCTACATTTGGTTTGAGAGCTGAAAATACAAACGTAACAGGAACCCAGCTTACGACCAATCAGGTGAACAAAAAGAATTATACCCAACTCTTTCCAAGTGCCGTATTTTCTTATGATATAACGGATAAAAATAATCTGGAAATCAATTTCAGCAGAAGGATTACACGTCCGAGCTATAATCAGTTAAATCCATTCAAGTTCTATCTGGATCCTACGACTTACAAAGCCGGAAACCCGGAGCTGAATCCACAGACCACGATGAATTATGAGTTGACGTATAGCCTAAACAGTAAATATTTCGCCACTTTAAGTTATAGCAAAACAGATAACAACATTACAGATGTCATCAAACCTGTCTTTGAAAACGGAGAAAATATTACCGTTCAGACCAATGAAAATTTAAGTTCTGCTTCCTATTTAGGACTGTATCTGATCGCTCCCGTGAAAGTGACGAAGTGGTGGGATATGAACAACAGCGCGAATTTCTACTACGGATCTTATACCGGAAATGTTTCAGGAACGCAGATCAATAACAAAGGGAATTTCACCTTCAATCTCAACAGTATCAATTCATTTAAACTGGGGAATGGTTTTACCGCTGAACTGACCGGAAACTACCGTGCGAGAGAAGTCTATGCCTATATGGATGTACAGCCGAACTGGTATCTGAATATCGGAGCTCAGAAGAAATTCAAAAACAACAGTGTTCTGAAGCTTTCATTCAATGATGTCTTCTTTACGAGCAATCCGAAAGCACAGACCACTTTTAATAATTATGTAGAAAACTTCGTGGTAAAAAGAGATTCCCGAGTAGCAACGATCTCTTATACGTACAATTTCGGTTCATCTAAAAATGGACAACCTAGAAAAACAGGTGGTGCAGATGATCTGAAGCAGAGAATCGGAGCGTAATGGAATGATAAAAAACAGAGCTATAAAAAACACTTTTTTTTCGTGCTCAATAGTTTAAAATGCAACGACGCAAAGGATAATTCACAAACATATTGTTTTAAAGGCGCAAGCATTTTATCTCCGATAAAATTGTATACCGTTGTCATTGCGAGGAGCACAGCAACGAAGCAATCTCATCGTCACCCTTGCTGAAAATTTTCGATTTTCCTGCGGCTTAAAAATGTAATCATTTTTAAAACCTTTGCGCTTTTGCGATTACCAATAACTGGGTCTTTATCACTTTAACAAAAAAAATCCCTCAAATTGAGGGATTTCATTTATATCTGAGATTTAAATCTTAAGCTTCAGTTGAAGGGTTCTGATTGTTGTCTCTTGGAGCCTGTTCAGGTCTTCTGTCACCTTCAGGTCTGTCCTGTCTTCTGTCACCTTGAGGTCTTCTATCACCTTGTGGTCTGTCTCCTTCTGGTCTTGGCTTAGACTCAGGTCTTTCAGGTCTTGGCAATAAAACTTTTCTTGAAAGTTTCATTTTCTTACGATCATCGTAACCCATAAACTTCACCTCTACTTCGTCACCTTCGTTGTAAGGTACTTTATCAAGACGAGCCCATTCGATTTCAGAAATGTGAAGTAATCCTTCAGTTCCTTTTGCAATCGCTACAAAAGCTCCAAAATCCATTACTTTTACCACTTTTCCTTGATACACTTCACCTACTACCGGTACAAATGTAATCTCGTTGATTCTTGCAATCGCTGCATTGATTTTCTCTCTGCTTACACCAGAGATCTCAATTCTTCCGATTTCTCCTACTTCTTCAATAGCAATAACAGTATCTGTATCTTTTTGAAGTTGTTGAATGATTTTTCCACCAGGTCCGATAACAGCACCGATGAAATCTTTAGAAATCTCAAGCATTACCATTTTCGGAGCGTGAGGTTTCACGTCTTCTCTTGGTACCGCAATTGTTTCAGTGATCTTATCAAGAATATGTAATCTTCCGTCTTTAGCTTGTAAAAGTGCTTTCTCCATGATATCCATAGATAATCCCTGGATTTTGATATCCATTTGACAAGCCGTAATTCCGTCTGCAGTTCCCGTTACTTTAAAGTCCATATCTCCCAAGTGATCTTCATCACCTAAGATATCAGAAAGTACCGTGAATTTTCCAGTCTTAACGTCTGTTACTAATCCCATTGCAATTCCAGAAACTGGTTTTGAAATCTGAATACCTGCATCCATCAATGCTAAAGTTCCTGCACAAACAGTTGCCATAGAAGACGAACCGTTTGATTCTAAAATATCAGAAACGATACGGATTGTGTAAGGATTTTCCTCAGGAATCATATTTGCTAAAGCTCTCTGAGCCAAGTTTCCATGTCCTACTTCTCTTCTTGAAGTTCCTCTTAAAGGTCTTGCTTCACCAGTTGAGAACGGAGGGAAGTTATAATGTAAGAAGAATCTTTCGTCATAATTTACCATTACACTGTCTACCATGTTCGCATCTTTCACAGAACCTAACGTTACTGCTGTTAAAGATTGAGTTTCACCTCTAGTGAAAATGGCAGAACCGTGAGCTCCCGGTAAATAATCGATTTCGCTCCAGATTGGACGAATTGTTTCAGGATCACGACCATCTAGACGGATTTTGTCATTCAAAATCATCTGACGCATCGCTTCTTTCTCTACATCATGGAAATATACTTTAGCGAAAGGGGTTACTCTTTCCAATTCTTCAGCATTTTCAACATATTGAGCTAAAAATTCAGCCAAAACAGCTTTGAATTTTTCCCCTCTTTCTTCTTTTGCTGAAGGTTGCTTAGCAACTTCATATACTTTATCATATGTTTCTTTCCACACTTTCTCACGGATAGCTTCATCGTGATTTTCGTGGCTATATTCTCTTTTTGGGAATGATTTACCTACTTTTTCGGCTAATCTTTCCTGAGCTTCAACCTGTTTTTTAATTTCTACATGAGCGAACTGGATTGCTTCAAGCATTTCCTGCTCAGAAATTTCTTTCATTTCTCCTTCTACCATTACGATAGAATCTTTAGTTGCCCCCACCATGATATCAAGGTCAGCAATTTTAAGATCTGCATAATTAGGGTTGATAGAAAGTTCACCATTGATTCTTACCACTCTTACTTCAGACATTGGTCCGTTGAAAGGAATATCTGTAATAGCGATGGCTGCAGATGCTGCAAGACCTGCTAAATCATCAGGAATTGACTCTCCGTCATAAGAAATTAATGAAATCATCACCTGAACTTCCGCATGAAAATCTTCAGGGAATAATGGTCTAAGAACTCTGTCTACCAAACGCATCGTTAAGATCTCCTGATCTGATGGTCTGGCTTCTCTTCTAAAGAAATTTCCAGGAATCTTACCTCCTGCGTAGAATTTTTCTCTGTAATCAACTGTTAAAGGTAGAAAATCTACACCTTCTTTTGCTTCTTTACTGGCTACAACTGTTGCTAAAAGCATTGTTCCGCCTATTTTTACGACTACAGAACCATCAGCCTGTTTTGCTAATTTTCCTGTTTCAATTGTGATTTCTCTGCCGTCTGCAAGAGTAATCGTTTCTGTAATTGCTTGAGGTATACTCATAAATTGTTTTGTGTTGCACTCCGTATTGAGTGCTTTAATTATTGATAGTTCGTCTAAATTTTCGTTTGCAAAGATAACGTATAATAATGAGATATTAAATTTTCAATCTCAGAAATAGTATGCGGAATTATAAGATTTTATCCTCCTATTTTATCGATGAAGTAAGAATTACTTACGAAATGTTCAACTTATTGATCATATTTCATCAATAAAAATATTTTTTTCCTGAGAAAATTGCTCAAAGAATCGAGTCATTTTCGTATTATTGTCTCAAAAAGTGTAAATAATATTTTCATTTCATTAAAGATGAGTTATTTACATAAAAAACACCTGAAAAGTTGCAGAAAAACGGGCCTCTGCCTTATATTTGCCATGCTTCTCAAAATATATATGCAGCAGACGAAACAACTGAAAGAGCTAATAATTCTTTTCAAATAAATAAATGTTTATGATCAATAAAGAAGTGAAAACACAGAGCAGAAATTATACGATCCCGCTAATCACGATCACCCTGCTCTTTTTTATGTGGGGATTCATCACCTGTATGAATGATATTCTGATCCCCTATCTGAAACAACTTTTCAAACTCACCTTTTTCGAATCGATGCTGGTACAGTTCTGTTTTTTCGGAGCCTACTTTATCGGTTCCCTGATTTATTTCCTGATCTCTATTTCAAAGGGAGATCCGATTAATAAAGCGGGCTACAAAAAAGGAATTATGTTCGGTATTTTTCTCGCGGCCTTTGGCTGTGTCTTATTTTATCCGGCAGCTACTTTTTCCTATTATCCTTTATTTCTGGGGGCTTTATTTATTCTCGGACTGGGTTTTACAGTCCTTCAGATCACGGCCAATGCCTACGTTTCATTGCTCGGCAGCGAAGAATCTGCTTCCAGCCGTCTGAATATGACCCAGGCTTTCAATGCCTTCGGAACCACGATTGCACCGGTATTGGGAGGTCACCTGATCTTTGAATTTTTCTCAGCTCCGGACGGTTCGTTCAGCGCTGTAGCAACAAGAATTCCTTATCTGATTTTCGCCGGTATACTTTTATTGGTTGCCTTATTAATTTCAAGGGTAAAACTGCCTTCTTTCCAGACACAAGAAGAAGAAATTGTAAAAGGTTGGGGAGCTCTTGAGTTCAGCCACCTGAAATTCGGTGTTTTTGCGATGTTCTGCTACGTAGGTGGAGAAGTTGCTGTGGGAAGCTTTATTATCAGTTTTCTAGAGCAGCCTCAGATCATGGCTTTCAATGAGATCATCAGTAAAAATTATCTTTCTCTGTATTGGGGAGGGGCAATGATCGGGCGTTTTCTTGGCGCTATTTCTTTAAATCAGTCACTAAGCCAGAGTAAAAAGGCAATTTATATGTTGGGAGCAGCTGCTGCTGTTTTCCTTGTTATTTTCAGTATTGTAGATTTAAGTTTTGCACAGATCAGCTTTTTCATTGTATTTATCGTGCTTAATTTTATTGCTTTCTTTATCGGTAAAGCAGCTCCGGCAAGGACTTTGTCTATTTTCGCCGCGATCAATGTGGTACTTCTTATCTCTGCCATGGTTAATCAGGGTGAACTGGCGATGTACAGCATTTTAGGAATCGGGATTTTTAACTCCATTATGTTCTCCAATATCTATACACTGGCGATTTCCGGTTTGGGTAAATATACCAGTCAGGGATCTTCTCTTGTGGTCATGGCTATTTTGGGAGGGGCTATTGTTCCTATTTTCCAGGGCTATCTTGCCGATAAGTTCGGGGTGCAGCATTCATTTATTATTCCGGTATTCTGTTACCTGGTAATTCTGATCTTCGGAGCTTACTGTACAAAATATTTAAGCCATGTGGAAGCTACTGAAGCCAAATCCGGACATTAATATCAGATACTTAACCTATTTTAAAAATCAATACACGGTTTAATTATATAAAGTGAGATGTTTTATAACGTCTCACTTTATATAATTAAACCGTAACTTTTACATTCAATAAGACAGTTATCAGATCATCAATACTATATTATTATGAAGATTCAATTACAGCTTGAGTATTTTGCCTTTTTGACATTGGGAATCTTTGCATTCAGCCGTACGGAATTGTCCTGGTGGTGGTTTGCAGGCCTGTTCTTTGCTCCTGATATTTCTATGCTTGGATATGTCATTAATAATAAGGTTGGAGCATTTTTCTACAATCTGTTTCATCATCTTGGGGTGGCTATTGTGATCTATCTTGTGGGAACCGCTTTAAGTCTTCCTTACCTACAGATGATCGGAGCGATTATATTCTCACACTCGGCATTTGATCGAATTCTTGGGTATGGGCTGAAATATCCGGACAGTTTTCAGAATACCCATTTGGGAAAGATTGGAAAAGAGAAAAAGTAGTGAAGCAGATCTAAAGTCTATTTTACCGGACAAAGGTATTAACCACAGATTGCACGGATTTACACAGATGATTACGTTGATTCTGATGAAGTCAATGGATATCATGATATTTAAAAAAGTTCACGCAGATTATCAGATTATAGAGATGAGGCAGATTTTTTCGGAAAAGAGAAAAGTAGTATAGCAGATATAAAGTCTATTTTACTGGACAGAGGTATTCCCCACGGATTTACACAGATGATTACGTTGATTCTGATGAAGTCAATGGATATCATGATATTTAAAAAAGTTCACGCAGATTATAGAGATGACGCAGATTTCTACTTTTGTTAATGTACTCTATCCGTATCATCTGCGAGAGCTCCGAATGATTAGAAAAGATAAAAAGTAACGGCATAAAAAAAAGCAACCTCTTTCGAAGTTGCTTTTATTTGAAAATCTTTGTAGATTATTTTCTTAAACCTAGTTCAGCAATAATTGCTCTATATCTTGCGATATCTTTGTTTTTAAGGTAATCTAGTAAACTTTTTCTCTTACCTACCAATTTCACTAGAGATCTCTCTGTGTTGAAATCGTGACGGTTAGCCTTTAGGTGTTGAGATAAGTGATTGATTCTGAAAGTGAAAAGAGCGATTTGTCCTTCAGCACTTCCTGTGTCTGTTGCAGATTTTCCATGTTTTGAGAAAATTTCCTGCTTTTTTTCTGTTGTTAAGTACATTCCAATATTGTTTAATGATTATTATGTAACGGGTGCAAAATTACAACTATTTTTTAATTCAGCAAAACATTATTGATTCCATGTATCAAAATTGATAGAAAAAAATGTTAAAAATTTCTTAATAAATTGTATGTCATCCAACGAAAAGGCAGTAATTTTGCATACGAATTACAAATGAGAAAAATTATATTCTTTACAGCAGTCAGCACTTTTTTACTGGTCGGCATTATTTCAGTGAAAGCACAGAAAAATTCGGACAACAAAGTAAAAAAAATCCTATACTTCAATCCCGAGGTAGAGCCTGATATTGAGGAAATTAAAGAACCCACCAACCATGCTTTCTTCAGTGCGGTTTCGGATAATTTCAGCGGCAGAAGAAATAAAATGCTCAGAGCCGAGGTTCAGATACCCTTCGACAGCATAGAAAAACAAACCATCACGGATTACTGTGTCAATAATGATGCAGATTTTGCTATTGTTCCCAAAGTAAGATATTTCAAAGTAGGCATCGGAAAATATGTATTTTCCAATCAGGTCGTGGTCAGCATGAAACTTTTTGATGCCGAAGGAAATCTGGTCACTGAATCAGATTACGACACCTACCGCAAAAATATGCGTCTCCTGGGTTCCACTGAAAACTCTATCAAAATAGGGACAGACGGAGCAATCAAGGGTATTTTGAAAAAACTCAGAAAGCTTAAGCCTGCGGCTGGAACAGAGCTTTAAAAGTGAATGGTCAATTATTGGTGGATAGTAAGATTCACAATTGACAATTGACGATTCACTATTCACAGTATTTCAATGTTCTCAACGTCAATGGTCAATTATTGGTGGATAATAAGATTCATATTTGACGATTCAATATTCACAATATTTCGATGTTCTCACCGTCAATGGTCAATTCTGCTGCGCAGGTCAATAGTCAATTATTGGCGGGTATTGAAATTCACATTTGACAATTCACTATTCACAATATTTCGATGTTCTCAACGTCAATGGTCAATTTTGCTGCGCCGGTCAATGGTCAATTGGTGGAGGATAGTAAGATTCACAGTTGACGATTCACTATTCACAATATTTCGATGTCCTTCGACCGTCAATGGTCAATTCTGCTGCGCAGGTCAATGGTCAATTGGTGACGGATAGTAAAATTCACAATTGACAATTCACCATTCACAATTTACCTCCGTTTATAAGCACATTCTCGCAGTCATCTTTTTACGCAAAAATTAAAAAAACCTCCAAACACACTGATTACTAGTTAAATATTTTCATCATATAGTGAATAATATAATATTTTTTACTATTTTAGTTTGACAAATTAAAACTTATCCAATATGAAAAATTTAAAGAAGCTCAACAGAGAGCAACAGAAACAAATTAATGGAGGTGCTATTAACAGATGCAACAATACCAACAGACCTTGTTCTATAGGATGGTGCTGCAACGGAGTATGCTCACCTTATGCATGTATTGATCCGGAGCTTTAAGGATCACATCTTTTATCTTACTATTTAAATCAATGGATATGAATCACTTAAAGAAACTCAACAGAGAACAGCAAAGCCAAATCAACGGCGGAGCTGTCAACAGATGTAATGCAACCAGGCCCTGTACCATTGGATGGTGTTGTGCCGGAGTTTGTAGACCGTTTGCATATATTGAATTTTAAGTGTCTTATCTTTTTATTAAATTAAAATTATTAAATATGAAAAATCTAAAGAAACTCAACAGAAAGCAGCAAAGTCAGATCAATGGCGGAGCTTTTCAAAAATGCAGTGTAACAAGACCGTGCTTCATCGGTTTTTGCTGCCAGGGTGTTTGTATGGAATACGATTGTATAGAATAAATACAGATTTTTATTACTAATCAAAACTATTGACATGAACAATCTCAAAAAACTCACCAGAAAAGAGCAACAGAATATCAACGGTGGCGGAATGATCAAAAAATGTCAGACCCATACCCAATGTGGATTCGGAGAATGCTGTGAAGGTGGTATGTGCCTGCCCTCCCCCTACCCTATGTGCGGACCTATTCTAGAATAATATAGGGATTTATGCATTAAAATTTAATTTTTGAACATCCGCTCCGGCGGGTGTTTTTCTGTTTTAAAAGATGTTCTAAACTATTTTAAACTTTAATTAATCCTTAATTTTGCGGCTTTACTTCATAGTCTTAAATTTTTGAATTATTTTTGCATATCTTAAAAAATCACGTTTTGAATTCCAGAGACGAACTTATCTTTAATCCTGCCGATATCGCCGAAACTCTTAGCAATCTTCATGCTGACGAGAGGCTTCTGGCATTTTTGAAAGTTCCGAAAGAATACAAAGCAGAAGTTTTCTCCCACCTTGACCCTGATTTCCAGGAGGATACTATCAGAAGTATCGGAAGCGAAGAGGTTTCCGAGATCCTGAACGGCATGACTCCGGATGACAGAACTGCCCTTTTTGAGGACTTTCCTGATGAGCTGATCAAGTATTCCATCAACCATCTTAATCCGCAGGAAAGAAGAATTGCCCTGAAACTTCTGGGTTACAATTCGGATTCTATTGCCCGTCTGATGACGCCTTATTACATCCAGATCCGTAAAGAATGGACCGTAAAGAGATGTCTTCAGCAGATCAAGAAGGTCGGAAAAAGAGTGGAAACCATGAACCACCTGTATGTAGTGGATGAGAGAAACCGCCTGATCGATGATATTGCTTTGGGAAGCCTTTTACTCGCCGAGGAAGACACATTGATCTCGGACATGACGGATAATCATTTTGTGGCGATTACTACAATGACTTCAAAGGAAGATGCGGTAACGTATTTTGAAAAATATGACCGAACGGCCCTTCCCATCAT
The DNA here is from genome assembly GCF_000737715.1 of Chryseobacterium sp. JM1. GTDB lineage: Bacteria > Bacteroidota > Bacteroidia > Flavobacteriales > Weeksellaceae > Chryseobacterium. The sequence goes on from NZ_JPRN01000005.1 coordinate 447,768, forward strand.
CACGGAAGCCGGCGTTCTTGTAGGGATAGTAACGATTGACGATATCCTTGACCAGATCGAGCAGCAGAATACGGAAGATATTCAGAAATTCGGGGGTCTTGAAGCGTTAGATGATCCTTATACGCAGACTTCTCTGGTGGAGATGATCAAAAAAAGAGGAACATGGCTGATTATCCTTTTCTTCTCAGAAATGCTGACCGCTTCTGCGATGGGTTATTTTGAGGATGAAATTCAGAAAGCTGTTGTTCTTGCTTTGTTTGTCCCGTTAATTATTTCCAGTGGAGGGAATTCCGGATCTCAGGCTGCAACGCTTATTATCCGTGCTATGGCTCTTCAGGAGATCGGTCTTAAAGACTGGTGGTATGTGATGAAAAAGGAGATTTTTACCGGACTGGCTCTTGGTAGCATTCTTGGTGTTATCGGCTTTTTAAGGATTATGGTATGGCACGAAGCCGGTTTCTTCAATTACGGAATGTACTGGCCTTATGTAGGCTTAAGTGTAGGGGTTTCTCTTGTGATGATCGTTCTTTGGGGAACACTTTCGGGCTCTATGGTTCCTTTTATTCTGAAAAGGTTAAACCTTGACCCTGCTACTTCTTCTGCTCCGTTTGTCGCTACTCTGGTGGACGTTACCGGACTTATTATTTATTTTTCCGTAGCCGGACTTTTCCTGACAGGAAAACTTTTGTAATTTAGGCAGACAAAGTCTGAATATGAAAGTTGTTTCTTTAGTCCCCTCTATCACAGAGGCGTTATTTGATCTTGGCCTTACTGAACATGAAGTCATTGGCAGGACAAAATTCTGTATCCATCCCGAAAATAAAGTAAAAAATGTAGCCGTTATCGGAGGTACAAAAAATATCAATATTGATAAAATAAAAGCTTTACAGCCCGATGTTATTCTCGCCAATAAAGAGGAAAACATCAAAGAACAGGTAGAAGCTCTGATGAATGATTTTAAAGTGATAGTTACCAATGTAGAGACCATTGAAGACAACTATTACCTCCTGAAAATGCTCGGAAACACCTTTAATAAAGAGGAAAGAGCACAACAGTTCAATCTCAAGATCTACGATGTTTTAGAACAGGCCAAACTGGATTATCCGGTAAAAGCCGCTTACCTCATCTGGAAAAATCCTTATATGACGATCGGATCCGATACTTTTATTCATAAAATCCTGGCCGAAATAGGTTTTGAAAATATTTTCAAAGATCAAACCCGGTATCCGGAAATTCAAATGGAAGATCTTGCTGATGCGGATGTTATCATGTTGTCTTCCGAGCCTTTTCCTTTCAAAGAAAAACATATTGAGGAAATGAAGGCGTTCTACCCCGATAAAAAGATTATGATCGTGGATGGAGAGGCATTTTCCTGGTATGGAACCCATATCGCAAAATGTGGAGATTATTTTAAAGGATTACTGGCGGAAATTCATGCTATGCAACGATAGTATTTTAACCACAAAAGAGGCAAAAGTTTTTAGACACTTAAGTTTTTTTGTAAGTTGCCATACAAGCCGTAAAGAAGACCACTTAAGTTCTCCGAAAATCAAAGATTTTCATATTGACCAACGAGGCTCTTCAAACCAAATATTTCAATACCCCACACCACTGGCGGCTGAAGTACTCGAAGCCACCAGTTTGCACAAAAAAAGCTCCGACTTTACATCGGAGCTTATATTTTATATTTCTTACTGAAATTTCAGTTACAAAATCTTGGAAACTTCATTACAAAGCCATTCCAGAAGTTCACGGTCTTCAGCTGTGAACGGATCCACAGTATGAGAATCAATATCAATCTGACCGATATTTTGACCGTCTTTGAAGATAGGAACTACAATCTCAGCTTTTGTATCAATAGAACAGCTCAGGTAATTGCTTTCCTGGTGAACATCCGGCACTACGAATGTCTCATTGGAAACGGCAACCTGCCCGCAAATTCCTTTTCCGTAAGGGATGATGGTATGATCTGTAGGTGCTCCCACGTAAGGGCCTAATTTCAGCTCATCTTTATCTCCGTTCTTAAAGTAGAATCCTGTCCAGTTGAAGTAAGAAATTTCCTGATCCAGCAGGTGACATACTTTCTGAAGCTTTTCTTCTGTATTATGTTTTGGACTTTCAAGAATAGAGGAAAGTCTTTTCTTTATTTCTGACATATTATTTTATGTTTTAGGAGAATTGTTTGAAGGAAAGCTCTTCTTTGTAGCCGAACATTCCACGTTCTTTTATCATTTCTGCAACGCCTTCCGGAACCTGGTTTTCCCAGCCTGTAACGCAACATGCGATTTTTCTTAAGATCTCTCTTGAATAAATTCCAAGGTACTCAGGATTGTGATTCGTGATATCCACAATACGGTTGTTGTGTTTGAAATATTTGTAAAGCTCTTTTAGGTTTTCTTCCACTTTAAGGTTTGAAGAATCCAGTAATTCATGCGTTTCAGGATCTTTGTAAGGATAAAGATATACCCTCATTCCGTTTCTGAAGAACTTTCCGAATGCTTCCAGGATTCCTCCTGAAAGATCTTTATAATACTTTTCATCGAATACCATCAGAAGGTTATTTACTCCCATGGCTACGCCGATATCTCCGCTGGTGTACGATGCAAAATAATCGATGAGCCTGTAGTATTCCGAGAAGTTTGAAATAATAACAGTATATCCCAGTTTTCCGAGGATATCTACCCTGTCCATAAAGTCTCTTTCATCAATATCTCCATCCGCCCTAAGATTTGAAATCGTGATCTCAATCAGAACTTCTGTTTCTTCATGGGTACAGATCGCATCTTTCTGGAACATCTCAAGGCCGTTTTTAAGCATATCGATATTCACCTTCGTTACGGGTCTGAAACTTCCTCTTACCGCGAAAATATTCTTCTTATACAATACATCGGCAGGAAGCATATTGCTCCCCTGAGAATTGAAGATCACCGCATCCGTCATTCCATGCTTCACAAGCTGAAGTGACATCAGTCGGTTATCAACATAGTCGAAAGCAGGTCCGCTGAAATCGATCATGTCAATTTCAAGACCGTCTTTGGCAATGTCGTCGTATAAAGATTCGATTAAGTTTCGTGGATTGTCGTAGTAGTTGAAAGCTCCGAAGATAAGGTTTACCCCAAGGTTTCCTAAAGTTTCCTGCTGTAAGGTGGCATCATTTTCATTAAATTTTACGTGGATCACGATCTCGTTGTAATCTTCGTTTTCTTTGGTCTGGAAACGGATTCCTACCCAGCCGTGGCCTTTGAGTGTTTTGTCGAAATTAATCGTGGTTACCGTGTTCGCATAAGAAAAAAACTTTCTGTTCGGATTGTTTTCCCTTGAAATCCTTTCTTCGATCAGCGCTACTTCATACCGGAGCATTTTACGGAGTCGGTTTTGGGTGACATACCTGTTTTTCGCTTCTTTTCCGTAAATGGCATCACTAAAATCTTTGTCGTAAGCAGACATCGCCTTAGCAATTGTACCGGAAGCCCCTCCTGCTCTAAAAAAGTGACGAACAGTCTCCTGCCCTGCTCCAATTTCTGCGAAAGTACCATAAATAGTAGGATCTAGATTAATTGTTAATGCTTTTTGTTTAGGAGTTAGTTTCTGATACATTAGGACGTAAAATTTTTCGTAAATTTACCAAAATTAAACCAACCTCAAAAGAAAATGAAGTTGAAATTTTTAGGAACCGGTACTTCCCAAGGTGTGCCCGTTATAGGCTGTACATGTGAAGTATGTACTTCCGAAAATCCCAAAGACAAGCGTTTCCGCTCCTCAGTAATGATTACTACAGAGGAAAGCAGAAAAATACTGATCGATTGCGGACCGGATTTCAGAGAGCAAATGCTCCTTAATCATGAACATAATGTAGACATTGCACTTCTCACCCACGAACACAATGACCATGTGATCGGGCTTGATGATATGCGTCCGCTGATTTTTAAAAGTGGAAAAAATATGCCTCTTTATTGCTATGAAAGGGTTGGACATGAGGTTAAGAAGCGTTTTCCCTATGCTTTTGCTGATGTGAGATATCCGGGAGCTCCGGCCTTCGATCTTCACGAAATTGAAAATAAGCCGTTCCATGTTCTGGATACGGAGATCACGCCTATTGAAGTGATTCACTATGAAATTACGGTTTTCGGGTACAAGTTTAAAAATCTTGCGTACATCACCGATGCCAATTTCATTTCAGACATAGAAAAAGAAAAATTACAGAATCTGGATGTGCTGGTTTTAAACTGCATCAGAAAATTTGACCCGCATCCTGCCCATTTTATCCTTCCTGACGTCATCGCCCTGTTTACAGAGCTTAAGCCTAAAAAATTATTTTTAACCCACATCAGCCACCATCTGGGACTGCATGATATTGAAGATAAGGATCTTCCGGAAGGAATGCATCTGGCGTACGATGGTTTGGAGATAGAATTTTAAAATTTTTCTCTCAAAAAGCTTTTGAACATTGAAAAAAGTTTATATATTTGCACACCAATTTAAAACAAACATCAAGCCCAGGTGGCGGAATTGGTAGACGCGCTGGTCTCAAACACCAGTTCTTAGGAGTACCGGTTCGATCCCGGTCCTGGGTACAAAAAACCTCTGAAATCTTTTGATTTTCAGAGGTTTTTATTTTTATGATTAAAAGGGAATTAGAATTGACGAAATCAAGTTTATTTTCCGATGCAAAGAAAATTATGATTTGACAGATAAATACTTTCGCTTCTACCGCATTTACAGCTTTATTATTTAAAATATAAAATCATATCTTATTACAGTTGGATAATATTTATACTTATTTTATGATGCTTTTCTCACTTGTAGACATAAAAAGCAGCCCGAAGACTGCTCAATATCACTACTCTAATATTTTATCCAATATTAGTTGAGCTTCTGATACTGAAATTTTACCTAGAGTTTTTATTATCAACAATAATGATGTTGGTGTAGTTTCAGATTTAATTAACTTCAATTCCCTAATAATGTCGTTTTGATTATTTACTCTTTTGAAAATAACACTAATAAAAGCATATTCTTTTTCATCTGACGAAAAATCTTTTAACATTTCATCTAATCCTCTATTATTAATTTTTTTCTGATTATTTTGCGTAGAAATTTTTATTATATCTTCCATAATATATTATTTGTAAAATTCAACATAAATTTTTGTGTGGGGAGGAGTCGGAGGAGTCAATTCCTGTATAATAACCTTTTCATATCCCTGCTCTAATGCCCTTTTTCCTGTCCATGTTTCAAATGCAGCTTTTTCAGCTGTCATTCCTTGCTGTATCGCATTATTAAAAGCAGTAACATTATCACTAGCTCCAGACCACAATCCTCTAATTCCTTTAAATGTAATTTTTCTAATTTTCAAATGTTCTATCAAAGCATTAAAAACTTGTTTTCCCGTAATTTGTGTGCTTAATCCTTTTCGGTATATCCCAAATTCTAAAAATCCTTCTCCATTAATTTCTACTAATCCTACTAATTCATCTGTTAATAAATCTTTGAAGTTGTAAGATCCATCTTTAAAAAGAATATCGCAATTTTCAGGAAGAAATTTATTAAATTTATTTAACAAATCCTCCAAATGTTTTATCGCCGCCTCTTCTCCCATTTCTTCCAACTCCCGGGCAAAGGTTGCAACTGCTTTTTTACTCCCTTTAAATACCGTAAACCCTTTATATTCCAGTCTTGTTATAAAGTTTCCATAAGGAATATTCATTGGGGCTGCGGTCGATTGGAAGCCAAGTTTAGGTTTTAATCCAAGATTTCCTAACGTTTCAGCAGTTTCTCTGCTAAAGCCAAGTCCTAAAAACTCTGCAGCTTTGGAAAGTTTATATCTTGCACTTAAAAACCATTTTTCCAGTTCATCCCAAACTTTCTTTAAAAAATCCCAAAAGGCTTTACCTCCTTTTGAAAAAAGCTCCAATAAAGCACTTACTGCTTTATATGCCTGATCTTTTCCATACTTTGCCACTGCGGAAATTGCCGCTCCCACTTCTTTGTTTACTGCTCCTATAATTTCGGCCACTTTACCCAGCCCGGCCACTTTCAGAACCTGCGTATAAGGTATAAAAAAGCTCATTATAAAAGCAATACCACTTCCTGCCATATAAGAAACTCTTACCCAGTCATAATCTTCTTTATGATGTGCCTTACAAAAATCCAACATCTTGCGGTACATCTCTGTAGCCGCATTTCCAAGATTTTCCCAAAACTGACCACCAAATAGAAAATCATAAATATTATCCAGAGTTTCCATTGCACCCTGAAAATCCAAAACAGCATTAAAAGGGACTTCTAAAATTTCTCCTACAAATTTAAAAAGAGAAGATATAAAATCGACAAGGCCATTCCATAATCCGCAACGGAAGGCAACCCATATCTGCATTTTCCCTGCAAGGAAATCCCCCAGTTCACTGTCTACGAGTCTATAAACAGCTTCTATCTCTTCTGTAACAAAATTGTTATAATAACGGATAAATTTCTTTATTGCATTCGAGTATTTTTTTATATATTCTTCAAAAATATTAGGAGTAATATCATGGAGATCCAATCCTTTTTTATCCACAAAAAGCTTATCAATCTCATTAACCAAATCATCTGAAATGGTGATTTTTTTGAGAAGGTTGTCTTTGTCAAAAAAATAATCTTCGCTTTGAGTATCCCAGAAATCATCTGAGATTTTAAGATAATCCAACCCGTTTCCTATTTTGTTACAAACCCACCCTGTTGCTTTTGATGTGGAAAAAAAGTACAAAAGTCCCTGTTTAAGAGTCGTTAAAACATTCTCCAGTTTTACATTATCTTTTTCAACATTCCCTTTTTCAAGAAGTTCTTTTACAATATCTGCCTCAAATCCTGTTTCCTTTGATAAAGTACCCATTATTGAAGCATTGAAAAACCTTTCATCCAGTTCTCCATCTTTATTGTAAAACTGTTTTTTCACCAATGGAGAAATTTTTGCATAAAGTTTTTTAGAGGAGAAAAAATCTTCATCACCTTCAATAAAAAAATAAATATCACTTTCTTCCAGTTTGGATGCATTATAAGCCTCACGGACCTTATTACCATCATCTGAAAAGAAAAAATAAACGGTAAACATTAGCTTTTCATCAGGATCCCGTACGCCGTTAAGGTTTTTATCAAAAAAAACATCCAGATAAGTATATAGATAGCGATCCTTGGTTGTTTTTTTCAGATCATTTATTACGGTTAAATTTCCCTTTTGTTCTATTTGTGCATCTATAAAATAAGATTTCTTAACGGCTGATGCTGTTTTACTGTTATTAGCAGGTCTTACCTGTAACAGTGGACTCACATTGCTCATTCCTCTTACATTTTCTCCCAGCTGAATCGGTTGAGCCACTCCACTTGTGGTACTAAGAAAATCCTGAAAACTTTTATTACTCTGGTGCATTAAGGACGAAAAATCTAAAAGATTTCCATTTTGCAATTCTGTGAGAGGTGATTTTTGTGAAGTGTCATCAAAATCCTGTATTTCATCTAAGTAATCCTGAAAACTCATTGTATTTTATTTTTTTGGTTAAACATTCTTTTTCCTTCTCCTCTGCCAGCCAGGCAGAGGAAACTGTATAATTTCCAGGAAAAATTTTTATTACATTTTCATGATTTGAAGGCTCTTTTCAGTAGAATCACTTCAGGTTTTAGCCTTATTTTTTTAGGTGGTCTGCAGACTGTAATACGTCCACCATGAGTTTCAATTTTGAGTTTCATTTTCTGTGTATTTCTATAATGCAAATATCCATCAGGGAAACGACAGAACTCGTCGTATAAAATAATTATTAAAAATTTCTGCCATTTTTTTGTCATATCACTGAACTCTTCAAAAAGAAATTGTAAAATCAAATGGACCAACAAACAATCCATATTACATGGCTGCAATATGGATCGTTTGTAGTTTTGTATAAAAATCAGTTTTTTTGTTTTCTCTACTGTTTAGTTTTCAGATTGGAAAGATAATAATGCCAAAGCATCATCGAAGCTACGGAACGGAAGGGTTTCCATTTTTCGCTGATCTCCAGAATTTTTTCTTTAGCAGCACTTTTTGGAAGCTGTTTTAAACGTTTTACAGCATTCACAGCAGCCAGATCTCCAATTGGAAAAATATCTGTTCGCTGAAGGGTAAACATCAGATATACATCTACCGTCCAATTGCCGATTCCTTTTAGATTCACCAAAGTTTCCCGGGCTTCATCATTTGACATTTTCGACAGGTTTTCCAGGTTAATTTCTCCTTTCACAATAGCATTAGCCAATCCTTTGATGTAGGCATTTTTTCTGACGGCTTACATAACATTCTCTCATTTCTTCATCACTTAATTCAAGAATATTTTCAGGAACAATTTCTGTAAGTTTTTCTTTTAATTTATGTAACGTGGCCAAAGCTGATGCTAAAGAAACCTGTTGTTCCAGAATAATATGAACGAGGGGTTCAAAAGTATTGGCACGCGTCCACATCGGAGGATACCCGTGATTTTCCAGAATTAATTTCAAATCACTAAAAAGTCTGAGAAAATTATTGAAAGATATTTGTTAAAAAAATAACCGTTTAATTGCTGCTCTGTCTAAATCACTTTTCCCGGGCAGAACAATAGACCACGCGTGCCCTTTTGAGATCCATGATACGGATTTATACTGTGGAAAATTAATAAAGCTGCCAACCATAATTTCTTCTTTGCGTTCGATATTATCAATTTCAAATAAATGGAAAGGAGTCATCAGCCCTGTTTTCAATACTTTAGATAAAGCTTCTTTAATCGTCCATAAAACAGTAAGACCGTGATCCATATCTACCTCCATCAAAGGGAGCTTTTTCCGCTCATTAGGCGTAATGATTCCTTCGATAGCTTCAGTTTGACCGGCCTTGAAAGCCTCTACATCTACTCCCATTGGATGTGCTTCCGGAAAGATGAGCGCTATAGCCACTTCTGTGGTGTGAGAGATACTGAGCTGTATATTTCCGCCTTCAGCCAAATACAATACAGGCTGTTGAAATATTCCGCGACCTACCCATACATCTGTTGGAACAATATCATCCATGAAAGTACTCAAAGCCATTTTAGCGGCGTATCTTCCCAAAAGATAACTTTTCTGCACTTCAGGCAGTTTTAAGGTGTCAAAAAAAATCAGTTCTTTTTCATGAAGAAATGAGTGACGTATTTCCTTGAGCTGAGTAAGTGAATCTTCCACTATCGCAACAGTAGCAGGAAATAATCCATGTACTCTTTGCAAAGCCAGTTTTTCAGTTATCATTTTATGTTGTCGGGATAAATTCATTACCAATAAAAGTATAAAAACAAATATATTATTTAAAAATGCTCTAATCTAAAAGTTTACGGAAACAGGGTATAAAAATCCGGAAAATTTTATTTTCCGGATTTATTTGTAATAAACTTATTTTAATATAAGTCATATGATAACTTACAACGTAAGCTCCAGACAGCCATTATAAATAAAATTATTAATGGTTTTCACGACCAAATAATCCAGCCTCTTTATAAGATCTTCCTTGTCTTTTGAATGGGTATACTTTACGACCATATCAACTACCTCATCCGGTTGAGATAAGCAATAAAACTTGAATTCTTCATTGACTGTTCTGATTGTTTTAGGAGTACTTAAGGCTCTTAATAATGTTTCTTCAATGTTAAGAGCAGTCTCTACGGTATAATTCGTTTTGCTATCATAAGAAGGAGTAAGCACTGTTGCAAATCCTGCAGAGGGCTGTATAATATTTAAGGTCTGCTGGTACATATCATCGGACGACCAGTCCCACCTGGTGTTTATAATTTTAGCATCAGCATTCAGCCGTACAGGTAAATCTAAAACAGCATCTCCTAAATTTTCAAAACGGTCAAAAAGTGAATTTCTATGTGCTATGATGTTTGAAAATCTTTCCAGATTAGTCTGTTTCATCAGGGAACTATAAAAGAGGTTTTTACTTTCTTCGCACCATAAAAGATCTTTCAGTACTTCGGAATAAGAATTCTGTTCGATAACCGGTAAAACCTCCGTGAATATGTTGATACTCTTTCCTGTTATCGCATCTAATACCTTAGTATGAACCGCCGGAAAATTCACTTTTGTAAATTCATACAATTTAGGATACCTTTTCTTCAGTATAAAATCTTCTTTAGACGGAATCTTTAAAGATAAATGATACTCTTGCTGTGTATATTGGTTGATTGCCGCGGCTTCATTTTTTATACTGACATAAGCAGCTCCCATTTTCCCAGTCAGGAAACCCTCTTTAAAGCCTATATTTTCATTTATTGGATCTATCCCATTTTTTCCGTCAAAAAGATCCCTTACAACAGGTTTCCCTGAATGGTGGAGAGATGGAGAGAGAAGTAAAAGCAGGGTTAAATTATTTTCCAAAGCTTCAGTTTCCGTGTTGTCTGATAAGAATTTGAAAATCCTGATGTAATCTTCTTTATGAGAATTAACGCTGAGAATATGTTCTTTTTCTGCATCGGAAATACACTGATCCTGATCTAAAACAATATCTTCATTTAAATTCTGAATAAAATGTTCGATATATTTTTCAGTCTGTGCCATATAAAAACACAGGCTTTCACTTTTGGATACTGAAAATATATGCTTCAGCGCAAACCATATTCCCAAAGATCCACGCGCAAAATCGCATGAATTTTTTATATTTATTTCTTCTTTTGCGATCCATGAAATTCCTTCGGCCGTCAGGATGCTATTGTTCAGAATCTCATTCAGGTAAGTATTAATGGATTGCTCTGTTTCTTTTGATTCTTTAAGTTTAAACAAATTAAGAAGAATACATAACATCCCTGCCCTTCCGTCTAACAGATAATCTGATGTATACTTGGAATCCAGGAATTCATTTTCGGATCCTTTTATGATTTTAACAGCGTTTTCTAAAAAAACATCTTTATCGTTAACCTTATAAAGCTCCAGCAGAAAATAAGCAACCCCTCCTCTTCCAGTATACAAAGAATAGTTCGCAGTCATGGACTGGTCACAATATGCAATAAGCTCAACACTCAGCTTTTCTATTTTTTCCAGTAACTGAGGAGCATGATTTCCTTTGTACAGTTCCAATAAGAAAAGTAAGTATCCGGTGATTCCAAATTCTATATTTTCAAGATTACTGGATATCAGATATTTCCCTTTTAATGTATGCTGGTTTTTTACGGCCTGATCTTTTAAATCTGCAAAACTTAAATTTAAAATTTCATCTAAAATATCTAATTCTGGCTCTAATTTCATATCTGATAAGTTTTAAGTAGATCAATTATATTATTATAGTATTCCGGATACTCTTTTCTCACTAAGTCTTCTACCTGATGAGCGCGCAGATCTTCGCTTTTAAAGACCCCAAGCGCATGCAGGTAGGAACGCTGTTTTGAGCTTCCCAGAACATCACAAATCCCATCAAACTGACGATTAACATCCTCCAGATAATATCTTATATCCGTATTTTCTTTAGTCACTATGGAATGCAGAAGTGCCTGTTCATAGATAATATTAAAAAAGCCTACATCAATTTTGGATAAATGATCAACGTTTTTATCGATGAACTCAAAGGCTTTTTGGGTATATCTTTTGAAAAAGGGTATATCATTGCCGCCCACAATACCGTTATTTACACCATCGATTCTATTAAACGTATCATAATAATGCTTCATTTCTTCAGGTATATAGGTAAACTGAGCTTTCATATCATTATAAAAATCTGTGTACGACTGAAATCCGAATTCAACATTCTGTACCAAAATTGGAGAATCATCAAAACAATCATCAAGTTTTTTAAACACAAATACATCACCATCTGCGTGCAGAAAAGGTTCGTCCTGAATGCTGAACGCATAGATTTTCCCTAATGCCCACAGACGTTCGTGGTAATCATTGAGTCTGTCAAGACTAACCTCAACTTTTGTATAAGGCAATTTTAGTTTATTGATTAAAATATCATATCCTATTTCATCGGTCACCAGTTCTACCTGGTCATAAAATTTCCTGAACTGCAGACAACTTAATGTCCAGCTGAAATAGTTATATTTTTTATCGTTCCATCCTCCGTTATTTCTATCGTGGGGGCTTGCATTTTTCTTTTTATAACTTGGTTTAGACCAAAAACTTTGTACAATCTTCATAGCAACTCATTTTAATTAAAAAATCCCCAGTAAAAGAAGTAAAAAAGGATTAACACTAAGGAAAACAGGATTCCTACAATCACTACTTTATGCTGGTATTTGTTGATTCTGATGGACAATAGAAGCAGCATAACTACCATTACCACATGCACTTTAAGCAGGGAAAATAAGTAACTGAATTTTTCTTTTATTCCGAACGCACAGATAAAAAAGTTGCTGCCGGCTGCATCTTTCAGTGCATAAAGAAATCCGCTCATCAGAGCAACAGCCATAATACAGGATAGGATCAGCAGCGTGTAGAATATTTTATTTAAACTGCTTTCTTTTTTTCCTTTTTTAAAGAAGTGCATTGAAAAATAAACAATTCCGATCATCATGATGATGTAAGCAAGAGCCAATGGGGCCAGAGTCAACGGATCGAATGCATTTCCTACAAACATCGCCAGTTTTGCAACGCCCGGATTAATGTGAATATCGGTGACAAAATTGGTATTATAAGTGCTCATGATTTTGGACGGATTCCTCTGATAGTCATCTTTAATGAACTTATTAATAAAGCCGCTTCCTTCTTCTGTGAATGCCAGAGCGTGCCCTTCATTTTTAAATATAATCACGTCAGCCTTCAACTGTTCCGTTAATGACTGAGCGTTTGAAACCGGAGTGATGGGATCAAATTCCCCGGCTAAAATCAAGGTTGGTATTTTGGCGATTTCTGTATAGTCTAATAGATTCTGGGGCAACACTTTACGGTTCCACTGGCTATTGATCAGAAAATCTGCTCTGTAAAATGACAAGCCTCCTTTTAAGCCAGGATATTTTGCAGCCCCGGTATCGTAATACTGTGCAGAATTATAAGGTACAGCATCATTAAGGACCATACTGTAATAAGTCCCAAAATCCAATGCGGTAAATGCACCGGAAAAAGCACCCACTACGGAACTCAATGCTTCAGCATTCCTTTCGTGGAACAAAGTAATAATCACTGGCAGTACTTCTGTAAGCTGTTTGTTATATAAAGCCTGATGAATTACAATTTTAAAATCTTCACTGTTAAAAGTGAAACTTCCCTTTTCCAGTAGCTTTTCTGGAACCTTTACGGTTAAAGGTTTTTTATCCAGATCTGCTATTACTTCAAAATACGTTTTTTCAAGGTTGGGAAATTTTTTGTTGGAGACAGGGTTTTGTTTACATTTTTCAAAGAAGATGTTCAAAACCTGCATATAATGTTCATTGATTTTATTATAATATTCTGAGATATTATCAACAGGGGAATCCAGAATCATTTTATTAAAATCCTGCGGATAGGCATTGGCATACACCTGTGATATATAGGTACCGTATGAAACTCCAAGCACGTTCCAGCTGTCATAGTGCAATGCATTTTTAAGGGCATGCAGATCATTCGCCACATTGGCGCTGTTATAATTGGCCGGGTCAATGCCTTTTCTGATCAGCTCATTTTTACAGTTCATTGTAGCAAATAATCTGTTTTTTTCATCAGCGGCAGAAGATTCATTGGAAGACAGAATTTTAAATATTTCATTTCCCAGTTCCGGACATAATTTCGGCAGAGAATTTCCGACACCTCTGGCATCTACCAATATAATATCTGAGTACTCTCTCAGAGGATGGTCACGAAAATACCCAAAGGTCTGTATACCAGACTGGCCGGGACCCCCTTCTATGTACAGTAAGGGTTTTTGAGATGACTGTTTTTTCTTTTTTAAAACAGTAAATGCTATTTTTATTTTACTGGCCGGGGCGTTCCAGTTTTCAGGAACAGAGAGGTATCCCCATTCTATTGTTTTATCATCTTTAAGATTTTCAACATCGAAAAACGGTTTCGTTTTGTTAATAGTATATGCATCTTTCTGAGCAAACAGAAACGAGGATAGCATAATAAGCAGTAAAAAAATTACTTTTGAGGTCTTCATATAGAATAATTAATTTTTATTTATTTTATGTTATTTACGGGGGTAGGTTTGTTTTTTCATGATGATGAACTTTAAAAGTCAAAATCAATGTCTACCGAATTGTTGCTATAGAAAAAGTCTTTATATCCAGACTCTACATCAGATCCGAGTGCTGACAGATATTTCAGAAAATCAGCATAGGACTGCGAGAAATCTGCAATGATATGATCTTTATAGAGGCTTTTGTTATAACTGATCTCAAGATGTATTTCTTCCAGCTCACTGATGATATTTATGATCAAAGGAAATTTATTGTAAACTGTGTTCTGCGGAACCGTTTGTAAAGAAAAATCAGCGAAACCACTTATGGTTTGATAACTGAACTCCGGATTTTGGGCTACAAAGAGAATATCCACATTATTTTTCACGAAAGCATGGTCTGAGACTTCTTCATACTTTGTCACTTCTAAAAATTCTCCGGTTACTTTCTGAAGCATTTCGCTCAGCTTTTCTTCTCCAAATTCCACTCTCAGCAGTATACTTTTAATGAAAACTCCGAGAAGGGACTGTACTTGTGGTACAGATCTCCCTGAATCTACCGTGGCCATACAAATATCTGTTTTACCGGATATATTACGTAAGAACACCAGGAATGATGTGAGCATCATCAGATAAGGCGTTGTTTTCATTTCCTTTGCCAGATCTGTCAATCCTCTGCTCACTTCCTGATCCAGAGAAAGTGTAAATATCTTTCCTTCAAATGAGTCTGCAGCTGCCGGTTCTTTCTTCAAAAAAGATTCATACACATACCCTTTCGTATAATTTTTCCAGAAAACATTATTTTGTTCAAGATCTGAATTTTTATAGTACCAGTAAGCATAATCTCTAAACTGAATTTCAGGCACCAATTGTAATGCATGGGCAGAATAGTCATTATAAAGATATACCAACTGCTTTATCAACAGTCCTGTAGAGATCCCATCAAAAATAATATGATGGGTAAGGAAAAGCATTTTGTACTTCTCACCCACCTTCAGAATCATCATTTTAAGCAGCAATTCTTTTTCAAGATCAAAGCAATGGCTCTTGTAGTGATCAACCGAGTTTTTATACTCCATTTCATTTTGGGCCTCATCAATTTCCAATGCGAATTGAATGTGTTCCGAAGCTTTAATTTTCTGTTCAACCACCTCATTATTCAGCATAAAATTGGTCCTCAAAATTTCATTGGCCGATATAATATGTCTTATGGCTTTCTCCAGTAATACGATATTTACCGTTCCGGATACATCAAACTCTGTAAACATATTATACGCTGAGGAAGCTCCTTTTTTCTGACAGGCCAGCCAGATATTGCTCTGCGTAGGTGTTGCCGTGATTACCTCCTGATAGGGAGCCGGCATTATTTCAGTGTTCCCATTCTTTTCGTTGAGGATAACCTGACATAAAGAGTATACCTCCGGATTTTCAAACACTTCTTTCATGGATAAATGGGTGGAAAATTTCTTGTTTATTCTGTTAATGAGTTTGGTAACTAACATAGAATGCCCGCCCAGTTCAAAGAAGTTGTCTTCATCTTCAATATCTTTACGGCTATTGAGTACTTCTTTCCAGATATTTTTTAGCTCCTGCATCAGATGTGCATCTTCAACACCTTGATTTTTAAGCGGCTCATCAGAAGGAAGTTCCATTAATGAAAGGAGCTGTCTGTCTGTTTTTTTATTGGGTGTAAGAGGAAACTCATCTATTGTAAACATAAAATGGGGAACCATATAATAAGGAAGCTTTTTCTGAAGTTTTTCATGTATCCCGGAAACTTCAATCTGCCCATTGGTTTTCAGGTATGCTACCAGATGTTTTTCACCTTCTGTTTCTTTGACTACCACTATGGAATCTTCAATATTTTCAATGGTATTGAGGTGGTTTTCGATATCTCCCAATTCTATTCTATAGCCTTTTATTTTAACCTGATGATCGCTTCTTCCCAGGAAAATGATTTCACCATTTTCATTCCATTGCCCTACATCACCCGTCTTATAGATCAAATCTCCTTCACTGAAAGGATTTTTTACAAATTTTTCTAAGGAAAGTGCTTCATTATGGTAATATCCTTTGGCTAATCCTTTGCCGCCAATGTAGATATCTCCAAGTGTATTAACAGGTAAAAGATTGAGGTTGGCATCCAAAATATAGAAAGAAGTTTCTTTAATGGGACTTCCTATATTCTGCGGAGAGGTTCCGTATTCAATTTTTTTAGTTGAAGACCAAATGGTAGTTTCTGTAGGCCCATACATATTCCAAAGTTCCTTGCAGGATGACAATAATTCTTCTATTAAATCATTATTAATCAAATCTCCGCCACAAAGTATTTTTACTTCAGAATCGGGTTTCCAGCCTAAACTAAGCAGTCTTTTGAAAAAACTGGGAGTTGCCTGTATCATGGAGGGTTTCACTTCCGAAATTTCCTGTATGGTTGCTACGGGAACTCTCAGAGTTTTATCTCCGGCAACGTATAAAGTGGCTCCGCTCATCAGCGGTGTAAAAAACTCCAGAATAGAAATGTCAAAAGAATAAGTAGTTACAGCGTACACGATATCTTCAGGATGCACACCCGGTTTCTGACGTATGCTTTGCAGCAGGTTCAATAGGGAAGCATGCCCTATTTCAACTCCTTTGGGATTTCCCGTAGATCCGGAAGTGTAGATGATATAGGCCGTATCTTCAGGTGTAACAGCTATTTCACCGCTATCTTCAGCTGTCTTTAAGATATCCTGTAAAAACAGTTTTTGGGGACCGGTAAGATCAATAGAAATAGAGTCATCGGATATTAAAAGCCCGGCCTTACTATCCTCTAAAATATACTGTAGCCTGTTGGCCGGAAATTCAGGATCAAGCGGAATATAGGCCTTTCCGGACTTCATGATTCCCAACAGAGCACACACCATATAGGCAGACCGGTTGAGTAAAACAGCAATGGTCTTTTCATCAGGGTGCTTATTCAGAAGATAATGGGCAATCCTGGATGATATTTGATCAACCTCAGCATAAGATAACCGGAATTTTTCATCAGCTATTGCTATTTTATGGGGAAATTCTGACACTTTTTCGCTGAATATGTCGAGAAATGTTTCCCCTGTGCTTTCCATCTTGTCCGTACTGATGAATCTTTCATTAAAAGAGAAAAGGTTTTCTTTTTCTTCCTGGGACAGGAATGAAAGTTTTTTCATAGGTTCGGCTGCCAATGTCCCGATATTGACGATCAGATATTCAATATGCCGCACACATTGCTCTATGGAATAATCGTCAAAGACATCTGTATTGTAGTCGAAATCTATTTTAATGTCTTCATTATCATCAAATTCTCTTACATATATGGCCAAAGCTGCTTTTTCAGATTTATTGGTGAGAGGAATTACGGTTGTCTCTGTTCCCTCGAAGTGGTCAGCATAATTATGTTTTTCGTAAGAGAATGTAATATTGAAAAGTTTGCTTTTTTCATTGAACAGCTTCAGATCACTGATCATTTTTCCGAGAGGATATTTCTGATATCTGTAATCTGACATCAGTTGTTTTTTGGTATTCTCTATGAGCTCAAGCAAATTGTTCTGATCATTCAGTTTCATTCTTAAAGGTGAAACTCCCATAAACAGTCCTACTGTTTTTTTGAATGCTTTAGAGTTTCTGTTCAGCACCGGAATTCCGATAGCCAGATCATCACTCTGATGTATTTTTCCAAAATAAAAGAAAAACAGCCCTAAAAATCCATGAAAAGTAGAAAAATTATGCTTTTTACCGAGTTCGATAAATTGATTATAATCTTCCCTGCTAATGATCAATTCTTTTCTGTCACTGATATGAGCCCGATGATCTTTCTTATCATTCCCATTAAAAATTACCTGTGGCAGGCTTGAGAATCTTTCAGCCCAATACTGCTTATCTCTGTTGAATTCATCAGAGATCTGGTAAGCCTGATCTTGAGCAGCGAAAGCATTATATTCATAAGGATATTGGTCTTGTACAGAGCCAAAATTCAGAATATCATT
The DNA here is from genome assembly GCF_000737715.1 of Chryseobacterium sp. JM1. Taxonomy (GTDB): domain Bacteria; phylum Bacteroidota; class Bacteroidia; order Flavobacteriales; family Weeksellaceae; genus Chryseobacterium. The sequence continues at coordinate 465,861 of NZ_JPRN01000005.1, forward strand.
GTAATTTTTAATCAGTCTCTGGAACATAAGGGATGTCCCCCATCCATCTGTGATAATGTGGTGATATACTGAAAAAAGATAATAGTGATTCCCTGCAGATTTTATGAGAACAAACCGATACAGATAATCGTCTTCCAGTACATTAAAAGGTATTAAAAATTCCTTTTGCATATAATCTTCAGCAGTACGTACAGCATCAGCTTCCTCTGAAAAATCTACCCATTCCAGAGGTCGCAGTTCTCCTTCCCTGATATATCTTCTTACTCCATTTTCATCTTCACGGAAAAAACTTCTATAGGCATCATGCTGCCTGATCATTTCATGATAAGCTTTTGTAAAGGTTTCTGTACAGATTTCACCTTTAATTTCTATTTTGGCTCCTATGTTATAGATTGGAATATCCGGATGCAGCATTTGCTCAAAAAAGATATCCAATTGGGGAAGCGTTAACTTCATAAGCGTATGATATTAAAAGTAAGCATTTTGGAAATTTTCCGGAACGTCTTCTCTGACAATTTTACCGTAATCGAATTTTAAAAGTTTATCACAGTACTGGAAATATCTGTCATCGTGGGTAACGGCAATAATGGTTTTTCCTTCTGCTTTAAGCTTAGGGATCAGTTCTTCATAAAAATATCTTCTGAAGTAAGGATCCTGATCGGCTGCCCATTCATCAAGGACCACAATCGGCTTGTCTTCCAGCAATGCGAATATCAATGCCATTCTCTTGCTTTGTCCTTTTGAAAACTGTCTTCTTGCAGATTCTTCAGAGTCGTCCTTTACTACATTTTCAAGCTTGAAGACTTCAAGTAATTTTTTATAGTTTGCATTGTCTTTCAGCTCATAATCATCGTAGTTCTGTGAAAAGAGATGATTACTTGTAAATACTGCTGAGATGAGATTCTGAATCTCTTTCTCTGAATCTATCTTCTTCCCGTCAAACAGTATATCCCCCTGATCCGGAACATACAATCCGGAAAGAACATTGATAAAGGTACTTTTCCCACTTCCGTTTCCACCTACAATAAAAATAACTTCTCCTTTATTGATTTCCAGGTTTACCGGGCCCAGTTCGAAGTTGGCATCCGCATTATCATTTTTGTAATTGAAATGAATGTTGTTAAAACTTAACTTAGAAAAATCAACCGACGGTTTTCTGGTCTGTACCTGTCCGGATTTTTCATTTTTAAAGTCTGAGTAAAACTCTTTAAGACGTTTATTGGCGACAAATAATCTGGTAATAGAGTCCTGAAGATTTACCAGTACATTGATAGGCCCTGTTATAAATAACAACACGAGAACGTAAGGAATCACGTACTCTTTTTTCAGCCATCCCATTTCAGGCAGGGCAAATAAAATAACCCCGATGATGATATACATTCCGTACTGGCTGATCAGTCCTATGGATAAAAAGGAAAAGCTGATTTTAAAATCCAGTTTATACGCTGCATTTCTGTTGGTAAAAACATAGTCTTCAAGTAATCTTTCTTTTCTTTTATCGCTGATCATTAATTCTTTAAAGCCATTCACGACATCCTGTACAAATCCGAAATAAGAGTCATTGTACTTTCTTATTTTTTCTATAGATTTTGACAGCAGATTAATGACCAGATAATACATTGCAGCGATCACAATAATGCCGGCAATGATAATAAGTGCCGAAACCACAGACAGACGAATCAGGTACCCGATGCAGAGCAATACCATGAGCAGGGAAGAAATGGCAGCGGTAATCACACTCGGCAATGAATAAAAAGTTCTGACGTCTTCCACAGCCGTAAAGAACCTCTGTGTCCCCAGTTTTTCAATTTTCACCAAAGGGGTATCCAGAATTTTCTCAAACAATGTTTTCTCCATTCCGGTAAGCATTCCGAAAGTAATTTTATTCAATTCTTTCTGGAAATATATATTCAGGAGATAGGCATAGATCACAAAGGAGAAAAAGGTGATGTATATGTAGCCGTCTATTTTAAACTTATCGGCTATACTGTTGTTGATGATATAAATGATACCAAAACTTAATAAACTGCTTATTAAGGCATACATGGATATCAGAAAAATGTGCTTGGGTTTTATTTTTAGCATGATTTAAATTTTTATGGTATGGTTAGGACTAAACGAAGCAATAATTAATAATTTTCCCTATGGTTTTACTGTGATTATGTATAAAAAAATGATTTCCTTCAACTATTGAATAATCGAAAACGGCTGTTGTAAATCTGCTCCAGTTTTCAATTTTATCAGATAAAGCTTCCTGATCTCCCATTATGGCATAAATAGAAGATTGAAGTGTGATGTCTTTTTCAAGATCCTGATCTTTTTCGATGCATTCAAAATCTGCTCTCATGATGTTGGAGAAAAAAGTAAATGCATCTTTATTTTCAATAATTTCATTGGGAACTCCTCCCAGCTCGGCGATACTTGCTTTAAAGGCATCATCGTCCAAATTATGTCTGCTAGGAATCTTATAGCCATCCAGCGGCCCCGGATTGCCGGAAACAACTAAGTAATCCGGTTTATCATTATGGTCCTCAAACAGTTGAGCAAGAGAAAGGGCCAGTATAGCTCCCATACTATGTCCGAAAATAATGAAAGGCGCTCCGTTTCTTTTACGGCTCATTTGTTCAAAAAGATCACGTATCGCTTCTTTTTTATCTTTAATTAAGGGTTCTCTGAACCGTTCTCCTCTGCCCGGCAATTCTATAGGAATAAATTCTATATCTGATACGAGTGATTTTTGCAGGAAATTATAAGAATACTTATTGCCTCCTGCAAAGTGGAGTAAAAAAAGTTGTTTTTTTGTAATACTCATTATTATTCGATTAGTTTTTTAAGTCCGTAATGTGATACCATTTGGCTGATATTTCCGGAAGCCTGTTCAAAGCTGGTCTTCATTTTTATCAGGTTCATTTTAATATCCTTATTATTTTGAATTTCATTTATCTTTGACACTATATGTTCTGCATTCAAAGAATGGGCACTTATTTTAGCCCCCAGTCCATGGGCTTCTACTCTGTCTGCATTTTCAAACTGGTCAAGACCCAGTGGAAATATAATCATGGGAGTTCCGGTCATAATGCTCTCTTTTATTCCGCCCATTCCTCCATGCAAAATGGCTATTTCTGCCTGTTTCAGGAAGGCCATCTGAGGAAGCCATTGATGTACGGCTATCTTATCCGAGCTGTAACGGGCATAGTTGTCATAGAGGTTTCCAACGGATATATACAGTACATAATTTTCCAGAAGATCGTGTTGCATGGCCTCAATAAGCGTGGTGATGATCTGCTGTGTTTTTTCTTTGTCTATTTCATCTGCCCAGGAGCCCAAAGAACAAAACATTATTTTTTTACCGGTTTCATGCTTTTCAAGCAGTTCTTTTTCCAGTGCTGAGGTATCATAATAAGCATCAAAAATATCCTGTTCCGGAATGCATGGGCCTATATACAGATCATTATCCCGCTCTACAGCATTCTCTATTAAGAAATCTTTAGATGAGGTCATCAGGTTGTGAAAATCATCAAAAACAGACAACACATCTTGTAAAGAAGTGATTTTATACCCTTGCTCAATCAGAAAATCGATGAGGATATTTACGGCTTCTACATTGATATCTTTCATCAGCATATCTGCACTCCATTCTTTTACTTTATCCGTAAATGAGTTTTTGCTGAAGTCATTTCCAATAGGAAAATGGCAGTACACCAATACTATTTTCACTTTATACCTGAGATGAAAAGTAACGGCTTCTATGGGGTTATAGGCTGTAAAAACAATGGCAGCCGGATCATGTTTTCTCATCAATTCATCAAAATCGCCTTTGATGATGGAAGAAATGACGTGTGCATTGATCTTGCCCGGCTCATGTTTAATTCCTCTGGGATAATGTTCTTCAAAGACGGTAGTATAAGAAAATGATGTTTTCGATATGCTGTCTGTGGCATCCGGAATTCCTATATAATGAACCTCATGCCCCATCTGTACAAGTTTTTCACTGATTCCCAGTGTGGGAATGATGTTTCCTTTAAAAGGATCACTATACATTAAAATTTTTTTCATATTTATTGTTTTACCTGCTTCTTTCTCTTTCTTCTTCGTTTCCAAACTGTCGCTGATCCTTGGCTACCTGATCACTTCCGAAGGTATAGCTGATGGAAAACCTAAAAAATCTATTGTTATCGTAGGATATGTATTTCTGTTCAACATTATTGATTTCCGAAGTCATTCTGCGCGGGCTGGAGTTCAAAATATCATACGCAGCGATACTCATATTCAGGCCTTTGTAAGGTGTTTTGTAGGAAACAGCAAGATCCAGGGAATTGGCTTTTGAGAAATGAAATATATTCTGATTGAAGGATGATCCGTACCAGTAATTGATATCTGCCGATAAGGTCTTTGATTTATTGATCGTCAGTGAATTATTCACCGATCCAAAAAACTCAAATCCATTTCTCAGTATCAGATTGTAGTCTGTCATTTTCATGGATTGGGAATAATTCAAAAATACCGTTGTATAGGTTTTCCACCACGAGAACGGATTCAATTCATAGGTTTCCATTAAAGAGTATCCATAACTTTTAAAATAATTATCAAAGGTTACGATCTGCTCTTTAGTCTCATCGTTCATTTTAAATAAAGTCCCGTATGCATTGGAGTTTATGTTAAAGGAAAATTTGGATGTGAGTTTTTTATAGGTATGGGTAAGTTCTATATTATCTACATAAGAGGGCTTCAGATAAGGGTTTCCCATGGAAGATATCTGGCTGTTGATAAAATACCTGGCCGGATTTAATTGTCCGTACGAAGGTCTCTGTATCCTTCTGGCATAATTAAAAATCAAATTATTATTATCATTCACCTTGTATTTGATGAATAATGACGGAAATAATTTAAGATACTTATTATAATCGGTCTGATTGGAAATAGCAGAATATCCTTTGGTTTGGGTATATTCAGATCTCAAACCAATCTGTCCTTCCCACTGATCAGAAAACTTCCGCATTCCATTGACATAGACAGCCTGAATAGCTTCATTAAATTCAAACTGATCCGACTGTGTGAGGGCGTTATTGGAAGAAAGATCGTAGTTATTCAGTAAATAATTGGTATTTGTAAATGTCAGTTTTCCTCCGTAGTTGAAATTAATCAGCTTGCCCGGGTGGTCTACATCGAACTTTACACTATAATTATTGATTTCCTGATCAGCAATGCTCTTATTGTAAAAATTAATCCCCAGATAATTATTTCCCGGATCGTATTGATTGGAGAGAATAATGTTATTCACATCTCTGTTATAGCGAAGGTAGTCTACATCAATATTTAATTTCCGGCCTAAAGTATCCAGCTTTTGATCCACATGAAGATTGAATGAGTGATTATTAACCTGACTGTGCATATCTCCCCTTCCTCTCAGATCATACAGCCTTTCATTGGAAGCGTTTCTTACGTCTGTATTGATATGGTCTGTGACAAAATCATTGTTGATTCCCCCTAAATACTGTAATCCGATTTTTGTTTTTGGGGTCACTTCATAGTCTACCAATAGTCTTCCGGAAAACTGGTTACGATTGATTTTCTGTTCTGTTGTCAGGTAGTATGGATCTGAAAAAAATATATCAGCCATCTGCTTTACAAAAGTATCGCCAAAGGTATAACCGGTATTAAGCAAGACACTTATTTTATCTTTTTGATACGTAAAGTTATTGTTGACAGACTGCAATAAATATTTAGCTTTCGAGGCATCATCTGTAAAGCTGATATTATTGTTCCACGAATTCTTTTTTGCTTTTTTAAGCACCAGGTTGACAATTCCACTGTTTCCTTCAGCTTCATACCGGGCGGAAGGGTTACTGATCACTTCCACTTCTTTAATACTTTCACTGGGAATAGATTTTAAAAAGTTTTTCAGATCATCACCACTTAAATTAATCATTCTTCCATCTACCATTACTTTTACAGCATCTCTTCCCAGCATTGAAATCTGGTCATTTTTCAGGACTAAACCGGGAACTATTTTTAAGGTTTCAAAAACATTCCCTTTGTTCATAAGACTGTTATTTTCAAGATTGACCACCGTTTTATCCAGTTTCTGAAAAACCATTTTGGTGGTAGCTGTCAGCTTCACTTCTTCTATTAATTTAGAAATGGTCAACAGTTCTATATCCTCTATTCTGGTGTCTGCATTTACCTCTATTTTTTTCTCCAGATATTTATATTCAGGACTTTTAATGGTTAATACATAGGAACCTTTTGTGAGTTCTGTCGTAAAGTTTCCAAGGTCACCGGTTGTTGTCTTTATGTTGATGTTTTTAGCCGTAAACAGAAGTTCTATATTTTTTACGGGTTCTTTTTCTTTATTTACGACCCTTCCTTCCACTTTATACTGGGCGTAGAAAATAACGGGTATCATTAAAGTTAAAACATATAATAATTTAAAATTTCTCATAGAATAATTATAACTGGTAAGCTTTTATAAAGTTTAGAAACTCTTTGATGTACTCTGGAAAATTGATTTTATCACCAGTAGCAGGATGGGTTAAATAAAGCAGGATGCCGTCTGAATATTCAAAGACTTTTAAGTTGATCCCATCAAAAGCAACGGTCTGTTCTGTAAATTCCCTGAAAGGCGCTGCCTGTATCGATTCGCTGCTGTAATTCACGTAGTTATACAGTCCGCTGATATTTTTTTCCAAATCCTTATTGGTCGTTTCTTTTAGATCCTGTCTGATGATTTCGTAAGGTATTTTCTGATCTATTCTTGTTTGTGTCATATGGATATAATTCGCCAGAATTTCTTTCACCGAAAAGCTTTCGAGGCCTGAATAAGCTGAAACAACCAGATCTATCATCATGCCCGGTATTTCTTCAGATTCTGTATCTTCCCTGTTTGTGCTCAATATTCCGTAGAAATTCTTCGCTGTATTTTTATGGTCACCCAGGATTTTCAGATAAATGGATAAAGACAATGCATTGAAAGGCAGGGATAACTGCTGAGACCATCTTTGAAGCTGTAAAAAATCTTCCCCTGCAATGCAAATTTCCTGATTCATAAAATCCTGAACGTAAACCGTTTCCTCTTCTGACGCGGTAGGATCATACAGTGGCACCTGCAGTACGTTATGCATCTGTTCTGTTCTCAATTTTCGTCCTTCGTCAGAGGCTAAAAAGCGGTTCTGGTTTTCAATAAAATCAAAATAGTGAGCCTTTGCGGTGATTTCCTGATTAGAATTAAAGTAATGCTCCAGCTCATTTTTCAGTAAGCGGCTGGTGTATTCGTCCATTAACGAATGATGTATTCCAAAAAACAAATTGGCTGAAGCAGCATCCTCATTCTCTGTTTTAACCATTAGTATTCTGATGATTTCTCCTTCCAGCAAGTCATAAGGTTGCGACAACCATTCGTTTCCGGTATGTCTTATCTCTTCTATTGATTTCGAGATTATATTTTCCGAATGAATCTTTATCCTAACTTCCTTCTCAGAAATATACCGTTGAATAATTCCTGTTTCCGTTTTTTCAAATTGTACCATCAGAAAAGGAAACTTAGAAAGGACATGCCTTAATTCATTCTCAAAATTGTTTTCCTCGAAGTGTTCAATCCTGATATCAAAATTTACCGAAGCATATTTATTTCTGAAAAAGAAACGTTGATACTCAGATAAATTGATGCTATCACCATGTCTCCATTTGGGGTTTTCACCTTTGTTTACCGTTCCATCCTGAGATGATAAAGACACTAAAGCTTTTTCTTCATCTTCATTTGAATGCCCGCTTTGTGAACTGTTCCTGATCACATATTTGCTTAATTCTTCCAAAATAGGATATTGTAAGATGTGTCCTACTTTAAGGGTATAACCACGCTGACGCAGCCTGGATACAATCTGGATCGATTTAATAGATTCTCCTCCCAAATTATAGTAATTATCCTTTATGCTTACAGGTCCCTGTTTCAGTATCTCTTCGCAAACCTCTGCCAGGACTTTCTCTTCTTCTGTTTTGGGTGCTGCATATTCGGTTTTGATCAAATCCTGTACACCTACTTCAGGAAGACTCTTTCTGTCTATCTTACCGTTACCTGTTAATGGAATACCGTCCAGCTCTACATAAAACCCAGGCACCATATACTGAGGGAGTCTGTTTTTTAAATAATACGCTAATTCCTGCTTGTCCACAGCTGAATCGCTCACATAATATACTACAAGGCTTTTATCCCCTTCATGCTCTTTTACGTCTGTGACCACGGCTTTGATGGTATCGCTATACGAAAGTACCTGGCTGTCGATCTCTCCCAGCTCCACTCTGTGCCCCCTGATCTTGATCTGCTGATCGGCTCTGCCTAAATACTCAATATTGCCATCCGGCAGCCATCTTGCCCAATCTCCGGTGCGGTACATTTTGGTCCCTTCGGCAAAAGGATTGTCTACAAATTTTTCCGCGGTAAGGTCTTCCCTGTTTACATAGCCCAGAGCTAAACCTGCTCCGGCAATATACAGCTCACCACTTACGCCTACGGGTACCAAAAGGCCGTATTCATCCAAAATGTAAATCTCAGTATTGGCGATAGGCTTACCAATGGGAAGTATATTAAACTTTGCATCTCCTTTTGCTATCTTGTAAATACTGGCACAAATACTGGTCTCTGTAGGACCATATGCGTTGTAAAAAGTTCCATACTTCAGATATTCTTTCGTCTTGCTTATTACAGCTGCCTCTCCTGCTGTGATGACCGCTTTAAGGTTTTGTATCCTTTCCATGTTCAGTAAGCTGAAAAAAGCAGGAGGTAAAGTCATCAGGTCAATATGATTGTCTGCAATGTATTCTTCAAATGCATAAGAATCTTTGCGTACAGTATCATTAAGTATATAAAGAGCTTTCCCGGACACTAAAGTCATGAATATCTCTGATATGGAGGCATCAAATGAGAATGATGCAAACTGACCGATACGGGAATATGATTCAACCTCAAAAAGCTCTATCTGGGATAAAATGGTATTCAGAATACCTGAATGTGTATTTAATACTCCCTTAGGCTCTCCGGTGGAACCGGATGTATAAATGATATAAGCCGGATCTGAACCTCCGAAATCTCTGTTCCTTCCGCTAAAACCAGTTGCCAATGATTCTGATTCAAAAAAGGATTCGGTAATAATCAGCTGTAATCCTTCACTCATTGCGGATTTTCTGGATTCGGGAAGATTTACATCAATAGGAACGTACACTGCACCCAGCTTAATAATCCCAAGGATTGAGATCATTTGTTTTTCACTGCGATCCAGCATTACTCCTACATAATCTCCTTTTTGAATTCCATTATCAGTTTGAAGTCTGTAAGCCAAAGCATCAGCCTGATTATTAAGTTCTCCATAGTTCAGTACTGTTTCTTCAAAGACCACCGCTACCGCTTCAGGATTTTTCGCCACCTGTTCTTCAAACAGAGTGATAATGGTCCTATCTGAAGAATAAGAACGTTCCGTAGCATTAAAGCAGTTTAACAATAAGTGCTTTTCTTCCGGGCTTACATATTCAATGGCAGATAATCTTTGATCCGGCATGGCAACAAGCTCTACCAGTAATGCTTTATAGTGTTTTATAAAATGATTGACCGTGTCTGAATCATAGATGTTTTTGTTATAATTTACACAGATACATAATTGTTTATTGACAACAACAAAATGCATTTCGATATCATTTTTGCAGCCGTTTCCATCGAACTCTTCTATGATATCAGGATAAATCTCCTCTGTAAAATGAATGTCCTGCTGTTCCCCGATGAATGTAACCGAAACATCAAAAATTGAATTTCTGGTCTGATCCCTTTTAAAACCAACATCTTTAAGAATTTCACTCACCGGATAGATGGAATGTTCATAGGCAGGAGCCATATTGTCTTTAATTCTCTTAAAAAGGCTATTAAAACTATCCTGAGGAGATACCTTATTCCTTAAAATTAAAATCTTTATAAAATAGCCCAGCTGTTTTTTGAATTCATTTCTTTCTCTAACCGCCATCGGGGATCCAATGGTTATATCTTCATGATGGGTATATCTGGACAATATTATGTTGGTAACGGTAAGAATGCCTACAAAAAGACTTCCTTTCTGTTTCTGCACCAACTCATTAAACAGATAAGTTTCCTGTACCGACAAGAACATTTGAGCCGTCCTGCTGTCGTAAGATCTGGCAGAAGGCTTCATCCTGTAAGTGGGTAAATGAACCGTTTCCGGTAATGGGAGTAAAATATCTTTCCAATATTCTTTATGGTCCCGGCGCTCATCCAGCTCTTTTTCATACCAGTCCACATAATCTCTATACTGAAAATCCAGGCTTTCCGTTACCGGTTCTTTTTCATGTAAATAGGTATGATAGAGTTCAAATAATTCTTGTTCAAATATTTTAACAGACCATTCATCTGAAATGATATGGTGCATCGTAAACCCCAATATACTCTGTTGTTTAGGAAGATGAATGAGATAACATTTTAAAAGCGAATCATTTTCCAGATCAAAATGAATGCTGTGATTTTCATTAATCAACTGTATTCCTTCTTCATACGTACGGGTGGTAAAATCTGCTTCTATGATTTCTCCGGCTCTTTGCTGATGAATCACCTGCTTGAGTTCCCCTGAAGGATCCAGTTTAAAATTCGTTCTTAAAATTTCATATTTACGGATCATAAAATCCAGAGCTTTTCTTAATGGCCCGATATAAAAAACCTCTTCCTTATGAATACTTGAAGATAAATTGTAGGCTAAAGAAGCAGCAGAAATCTGACATTCTGCCCAGATTTCTTTCTGAGCATAAGACGTATTGTAGTAAAAGCTTCCATCCTTATTTGTGGAAATCTTATGGGAAGTATTTCCTTTTAAAAACTGAACGATAGCCTCTTTCTGCTCTTTCAGCTGTTTTAAAAGCTGATCCGGAATATGCTCTACATAAGAAATGACTTCCAAATCATCATTATTGAGTACAACCTTAATATTATTTTCCTTTAATTTTTCGATAAAATCTTTCACATCAATAATTTTAATATTTGACAATTACGCTCCATCTATTCATCCTGTCAAGACCAATTGCTAAATGCTCTTATTCAACAAAAACTAAAAAACAGTTATCGTTTTTGAGTTTATATCGGAATTAGCAGGACCTTATTTATAAATATTCTATCGTTTTTTCTCCAAACAGTCTTTCTGCACTGATCCCTCTTGATATACATTCTTTGAGGAGTTTATTGGATTCTATAATGGCTTTGGATTCATCGGTATACTTGATGGAGCTTATAAAAACAAGCCACGGTTCCATTCCCATAGCATATACAAAAACATCTTTAGGGTTGAAAATATCAATGAAAGCTATCCCCTGATCATAATCCGAACCTGCCAAACGGCGAGAAAGATCCTTTTCTCTATCCAGTTTTTCATACATCAGCGGGCCGTATAGCCACGATAGCGGAGCACCTTCACATTCCATTCCCAGGAAGAGTACATCTACTTCTCCCACCATTTCTTTTACCTTTTCATATATTCTCGGCTCAATATTGCAGGAGTCGGCAGCAAATAAAAGTCTGATCCCGTTGTGTAAAGAAAAATGATAGCACAGTTTGCTTCTTACATCCAGGTCCGCATGTTCTCCCAGGAAAGGAAGCCCTGTAATCGTACAGTTTTCCATGTCAATACTATCCAGTTCGTTTAACTCAACCACCTGGTTAAATCCAATTTTCTTAAACATCAGTTTGAGATCCGGATCCTGCAAATTTCCCTTACTGCTGCTGGGAACAATAATGGTCTTTATTCTGTGACGGAGCTGTAGCAAAGTCTCTAAAAGAATATGATCCTGATGATTATGGGTAATTAAAACATAATCTATTTCTTCAGGAAGATCATTGATTGTATATCTGTTCACATCCGTTTCGTATCCGTCATAGCTTATGACCGGATCTACCAATATGGACATCTTTTTAGTTTCCACAAGCACACAGGCATGGCCAAAGTACCTTGTCCTTACCCCTGACCCGTCGTACTTCTTAAAATCGGCAGGTTTTTCTGTCGTGAAAAACTGTTTAAACTGTTCTTCTTTTTCAACGGGGATATTCAAAAGATTCTTAATTCTTTCATAATCTCCCGGCACTTTTTTCATCTTAAACAACTCATCAATAACCTCTGATTTAAAAGGGATATCCAGATGGATAACATGATCTTCCGGTAATCTCGGCGTGCTCAGCACAAATGATCTGGAATCATCCGCATCAATAAGCTGTAGTGTGATAGACTGGCAAGACTCGTCGTAATATTTGCTCTGATACAAAAGCGGCTCTATCAGCCTGTAGTTCACATGGTTATTAAGATCATAATACAACTCAACATAACCTTTTAAAATCTCAGGAACTTTATCATACATACTGTTTAGGGAAAAACCTTTTATCTCACTTTGTAAGATCTGATTCAGTTCTCTCAGCGCCTCATCCAGTTCTAATAAATGGGCTCTTTTCTGAAGAGTATCATCGTATAATTTTGAAATTTCGTTTACTCTGTCATTTTGATAATCCATAAACGGGCCTCCCAGCATTTTAGGGTTTTTAACGGCTATGCTGTGAGTTTTTGAATTTTTAATGTAAGAATTCATAATTCTCAAATGACGTTTCTTAATATTCATTGCTGCTGTAGCAGGGGATATAAGATGAGACCAGGCATACCAGAAATCAACTAAAGGCTCAATGACTACATTAAGTTTCAAATAACATTCATGAGTATTCGCGTTGTGCATATTTTTTTCTTTTTTTGTTAAATAATGGTTTTGAAAACTTTTTTCTCTCCGCTGTCTAAAGTATTGATCACCAATACCAATTCAGTGATTGTAGGGGCTTCCAGAAAAGTTCCTACGTTGATCAGCTTGCCCATTTTGTTTTGTATTTCACCAATTATTCTGATGACATTCATGCTGTTGCCTCCCAATTCAAAAAAGTTATCCGTAATACCGATGTTACCGATTCCCAATATTTCTTCCCAAATTTCAACCAGCTGTTTTTCCAGATCTGTTGTAGGAGCTATATATTCTTTCTTTATCAAATCGGATGAGGATATTTCAGGAAGCTTTTCTCTGTCTATTTTTCCATTATGGGTCAATGGAATATTTTCAAGTTCTACATAGAAGCTTGGGATCATATACTGCGGAAGCTTAGACTCTAAATACTGAGCTAAT
>NZ_JPRN01000006.1 GCF_000737715.1 Chryseobacterium sp. JM1
TACCTTCTTTAGGGTGGTTTTAGCGGTGGGGCTCACCTGTTCCCATTCCGAACACAGAAGTTAAGCCCACCAGCGCCGATGGTACTGCGAAAGCGGGAGAGTAGGCCGCCGCCAGTTTTTATTTAAAAGTCTCATACAGCAATGTGTGAGACTTTTTTTTGTTGTATACCCATCTACCCATCCCAACCATAGCTATAGCTATATCAATTACCTTGGCCATAAGCAATAAGCAATAAGCAATGAGTAATGAGGGAGCAGAAACTACTACTACTACTACTACTACTACTACTATCCAATATCACTTATCAATCATCATTTATCTTTACATAAGCCATAAGCCATAAGCCATAAGCCATAAGCAATAAGCAAAGTCCTGTACAGAAGTGTACCGGATTTTTTAGTTTTAAATCTTGACAATGATTTATCTTCCCTCATTGTGGATAACTGCACTATTCTTATAATGATCTATTAATTAATGATTTAAAATGATAGTTATCCCCATTGTGAATGTATTGTAAACTTTATGTTAAATAAACTTGCATTGCGTTTGAATAAGTTGTTATCTTTGCCCCACTGAAAAACGAAAGTGTATCAGTAGCACAGAAGAGCTTTTCGATAAGCATTAACTATTTACACGAGCTTTAGGAAGCAGACGAAAATCTTTTAAAATTTTTAGAAATAAAGGTTGTGGGATTTAAAAAAGTTTGTATCTTTGCAGTCCGGTTAAACGGGGAGCAGAAGCGAGTAAAGATTGAGGTTTAGGAGGGGTTAAGGTTACTTAAAAGACTTTAAATTTTTCTCCAAAAACATTTGGTCGATTAAAAATAAATAATTACTTTTGCAACCGCAAATAAGGAACAGAACGACAGAAAAGCTTCTTTATATATTGCGGAAAGAAAAAAGATCATTGACATACAATATACAACCAAGTAAGAAAAAACTAAAGCGTAATAAAAAACTTTGAGCGGGTCAGGAAAAACATACAATGGAGAGTTTGATCCTGGCTCAGGATGAACGCTAGCGGGAGGCCTAACACATGCAAGCCGAGCGGTAGGTTTCCTTCGGGAGACTGAGAGCGGCGCACGGGTGCGGAACACGTGTGCAACCTGCCTTTATCAGGGGGATAGCCTTTCGAAAGGAAGATTAATACCCCATAATATTTTGAGTGGCATCACTTAAAATTGAAAACTCCGGTGGATAAAGATGGGCACGCGCAAGATTAGATAGTTGGTGAGGTAACGGCTCACCAAGTCTACGATCTTTAGGGGGCCTGAGAGGGTGATCCCCCACACTGGTACTGAGACACGGACCAGACTCCTACGGGAGGCAGCAGTGAGGAATATTGGACAATGGGTGAGAGCCTGATCCAGCCATCCCGCGTGAAGGACGACGGCCCTATGGGTTGTAAACTTCTTTTGTATAGGGATAAACCTTTCCACGTGTGGAAAGCTGAAGGTACTATACGAATAAGCACCGGCTAACTCCGTGCCAGCAGCCGCGGTAATACGGAGGGTGCAAGCGTTATCCGGATTTATTGGGTTTAAAGGGTCCGTAGGCGGATCTGTAAGTCAGTGGTGAAATCTCACAGCTTAACTGTGAAACTGCCATTGATACTGCAGGTCTTGAGTGTTGTTGAAGTAGCTGGAATAAGTAGTGTAGCGGTGAAATGCATAGATATTACTTAGAACACCAATTGCGAAGGCAGGTTACTAAGCAACAACTGACGCTGATGGACGAAAGCGTGGGGAGCGAACAGGATTAGATACCCTGGTAGTCCACGCCGTAAACGATGCTAACTCGTTTTTGGGTTTTCGGATTCAGAGACTAAGCGAAAGTGATAAGTTAGCCACCTGGGGAGTACGGACGCAAGTCTGAAACTCAAAGGAATTGACGGGGGCCCGCACAAGCGGTGGATTATGTGGTTTAATTCGATGATACGCGAGGAACCTTACCAAGGCTTAAATGGGAAATGACAGGTTTAGAAATAGACTTTTCTTCGGACATTTTTCAAGGTGCTGCATGGTTGTCGTCAGCTCGTGCCGTGAGGTGTTAGGTTAAGTCCTGCAACGAGCGCAACCCCTGTCACTAGTTGCCATCATTCAGTTGGGGACTCTAGTGAGACTGCCTACGCAAGTAGAGAGGAAGGTGGGGATGACGTCAAATCATCACGGCCCTTACGCCTTGGGCCACACACGTAATACAATGGCCAGTACAGAGGGCAGCTACCAGGCGACTGGATGCGAATCTCGAAAGCTGGTCTCAGTTCGGATTGGAGTCTGCAACTCGACTCTATGAAGCTGGAATCGCTAGTAATCGCGCATCAGCCATGGCGCGGTGAATACGTTCCCGGGCCTTGTACACACCGCCCGTCAAGCCATGGAAGTCTGGGGTACCTGAAGTCGGTGACCGTAACAGGAGCTGCCTAGGGTAAAACAGGTAACTAGGGCTAAGTCGTAACAAGGTAGCCGTACCGGAAGGTGCGGCTGGAACATCTCATTTTAGAGCGTCTTAAAGACGATAAACAAAATTAGTACAGTAATGTACATTGATTCTGCTTAAAGTAAGCTTTAGTTTTTTATTTGGTTGCTATATATTATAAAAATACAAAACCCACTAGAAATTAGTAAACGGGAACGAGCGATAGAGTATGAAGGGAGTTTAAGGTATATGCAAATATTACTGATCACTCATTACCCATTACTCATTTATCACATAGTCTCGTAGCTCAGCTGGTTAGAGCGCTACACTGATAATGTAGAGGTCGGCAGTTCGAGCCTGCCCGAGACTACTAATTAAAGGGATGTAACAAGTACAAAGTAGGTTGTACAATGTATGATACTTTCATACATTATACATTTTACATTATACAAAGTACATCTTCAGCTAGAGGGGGAATTAGCTCAGCTGGCTAGAGCGCCTGCCTTGCACGCAGGAGGTCAAGGGTTCGACTCCCTTATTCTCCACAGTTTTGGAAGTTTGATTTAAAAGTTACGAATAGAGCCAATAACAATATTCGTTCATCAAGCTGAAAAGAAGACATTAAGATCATTGACATTAACGGTAAAAATATCACAAAGAGAAAACCGAGCGCATAGAGCGCTTGAGTAACCAATAAATAGGAAAGAAATCGTTAAGGGCGTATGGCGGATGCCTAGGCTTTCAGAGGCGAAGAAGGACGCGGTAAGCTGCGAAAAGCTGCGGGGATCGGCACACACGAATTGATCCGCAGATGTCCGAATGGGGCAACCCGTCTGGTTGAAGACCAGTCACTCCAAATTTATTTGGAGAGCAAACCCGGAGAACTGAAACATCTAAGTACCCGGAGGAAAAGAAATCGAAGAGATTCCGTAAGTAGCGGCGAGCGAAAGCGGATTAGCCCAAAAGCTTTTATATGTTTAATAGAATGTTCTGGAAAGAACAGCCATAGAGGGTGATAGCCCCGTATATGAAAGGCATATTTAAGTGATAAATGAGTAGGGCGGGACACGTGAAATCCTGTCTGAATATGGGGGGACCATCCTCCAAGGCTAAATACTCCTGAAAGACCGATAGTGAACAAGTACTGTGAAGGAAAGGTGAAAAGCACTTCGAATAGAAGGGTGAAATAGAACCTGAAACCGTACGCCTACAAGCGGTCGGAGCCCACAAGTTGGGTGACGGCGTGCCTTTTGCATAATGAGCCTACGAGTTAATTTTGCTAGCGAGGTTAAGGACTTAAGGTCCGGAGCCGGAGCGAAAGCGAGTCTGAATAGGGCGCTTAGTTAGCAGGATTAGACGCGAAACCTTGTGATCTACCCATGGGCAGGTTGAAGCTCTGGTAACACAGAGTGGAGGACCGAACCGGTTGACGTTGAAAAGTCTTCGGATGACCTGTGGGTAGGGGTGAAAGGCCAATCAAACTGGGAGATAGCTCGTACTCTCCGAAATGCATTTAGGTGCAGCGTCGATTTACAGTTTATTAGAGGTAGAGCTACTGATTGGATGCGGGGGTTTCATCGCCTACCAATTCCTGACAAACTCCGAATGCTAATAAATGATGGTCGGCAGTGAGGGCATGGGTGCTAAGGTCCATGTCCGAGAGGGAAAGAACCCAGACCAACAGCTAAGGTCCCCAAATATATGTTAAGTTGAAGCAACGCGGTTGGACTGCATTGACAGCTAGGATGTTGGCTTGGAAGCAGCCATTCATTTAAAGAGTGCGTAACAGCTCACTAGTCGAGCGGTCCGGCATGGATAATAATCGGGCATAAACATATTACCGAAGCTATGGATTTGTATCTTAGGGATACATCTGGTAGGAGAGCATTCTATTTGCGCCGAAGCAGTATCGTGAGGTATTGTGGAGCGGATAGAAAAGAAAATGTAGGCATAAGTAACGATAAAGCGGGCGAGAAACCCGCTCACCGAAAGACTAAGGTTTCCTCAGCCATGCTAATCAGCTGAGGGTTAGTCGGGACCTAACGCGAACCCGAAAGGGGTAGTGGATGGACAATGGGTTAATATTCCCATACTTGCTCACACTAAAAAGGGGACGGAGTGCCGTACTTACTGGAGACTGACGGAATAGTCAAGACCTAGCCTTCGGGCGAAGTTGTTGTAGGGAAAGTGCTTCCAAGAAAAGCCGAAGTGAAGCAACCCGTACCAAAACCGACACAGGTAGTCGAGGAGAGAATCCTAAGGTGCTAGAGTGAATCATGGTTAAGGAACTAGGCAAAATAGTCTCGTAACTTCGGGAGAAGAGACGCCAGCAGCAATGCTGGCCGCAGTAAAGAGGCCCAGGCGACTGTTTATCAAAAACACAGGACTCTGCAAAATCGAAAGATGCAGTATAGGGTCTGACACCTGCCCGGTGCTGGAAGGTTAAGGAAGGTGCTTAGGGTTAAACCGAAGGCATTAACTGAAGCCCCAGTAAACGGCGGCCGTAACTATAACGGTCCTAAGGTAGCGAAATTCCTTGTCGGGTAAGTTCCGACCTGCACGAATGGTGTAACGATCTGGGCACTGTCTCAACCATGAGCTCTGTGAAATTGTAGTCTCGGTGAAGATGCCGAGTACCCGCAATGGGACGAAAAGACCCTGTGAACCTTTACTATAACTTCGTATTGACTTTGAGTAAGTAATGTGTAGGATAGGTGGGAGGCTTTGAAGCGGGCACGCTAGTGTTCGTGGAGCCAACGTTGAAATACCACCCTTTACTTACTTGGAGCCTAACTTCTGTATGGAAGGACATTGCGTGGTGGGTAGTTTGACTGGGGTGGTCGCCTCCAAAAGAGTAACGGAGGCTTTCAAAGGTACCCTCAGCACGCTTGGTAACCGTGCGTAGAGTGTAATGGCATAAGGGTGCTTGACTGTGAGACCAACAAGTCGATCAGGTGCGAAAGCAGGACATAGTGATCCGGTGGTTCCGTATGGAAGGGCCATCGCTCATAGGATAAAAGGTACTCCGGGGATAACAGGCTAGTCTCCCCCAAGAGCTCACATCGACGGGGAGGTTCGGCACCTCGATGTCGGCTCGTCACATCCTGGGGCTGGAGAAGGTCCCAAGGGTTGGGCTGTTCGCCCATTAAAGTGGCACGCGAGCTGGGTTCAGAACGTCGTGAGACAGTTCGGTCTCTATCTATTGCGGGCGTTAGATGTTTGAGAGGGCTTGATTCTAGTACGAGAGGACCGAATTGAACAAACCTCTGGTGTATCAGTTGTTCCGCCAGGAGCACCGCTGAGTAGCTACGTTTGGAAGAGATAAGCACTGAAAGCATATAAGTGCGAAACTCGCCTCAAGATGAGACATCTTTTAAGGGTCGTTGGAGATGACGACGTTGATAGGCTATAGGTGTAAAGGCAGTAATGTCATAGCCAAGTAGTACTAATTACCCGTAGATTTATAGCCTATGGTTATTCAGTAAGTATAATTAATTATCTAAGCCTTCTATGCGCAGTAAAGGTTTTGTCTTTGTGAATGTTTTTATCGAATTAAAACTTGTAAAATGTAGGCTGTACCAAGTATAATGTAAATACATTGTACAAGATACATCCGACATTCTACAATATATACCTTCTTTAGGGTGGTTTTAGCGGTGGGGCTCACCTGTTCCCATTCCGAACACAGAAGTTAAGCCCACCAGCGCCGATGGTACTGCGAAAGCGGGAGAGTAGGCCGCCGCCAGTTTTTATTTAAAAGTCTCATACAGCAATGTGTGAGACTTTTTTTTGTTGTATACCAATACCAACCAATACCCAAACCAAACATAAGTAATGAGTAATGAGTAATGAGTAATGAGTAATGAGGGAGCAGAAACTACTACTACTACAGAACATCACTTATCATTTATATATCCATCGGAAAAAGCTTTAGCCAAAATTTATAGACGAACGCTTTTCTTGTATTGTATCTTTTCCCATAATAAAACTGAATCCGCTTAATCTGTCAGATCTGCGCGAGATTGTATCCAATTAAAAGGGAAATTAGCTTTATTTGTAATTCTCAAGCCTTATTAAGAGGCTTTATTCAAGAGAATGGATAAAGATATAGAAAAACAAAAAACCGCTCTAAAAGGGCGGTTTTCTTATTCTTTCTGATTTTTCAATCTTACATAGTGTTGTCCGGGCATTTGAAGTCATCACTGCAAGTTGCACAAACTACGGTACCGTTGCAGTAATACATACAGAATTCAGGTTCAGGAAGTTTAATTGCTCCTGCACCGGAGATGCTTTTTAATTGGCCTTTGTCTAGTTTTTTTAGATTTTTCATATTGTTTTAATTAAAAATTTGATAGTAAAGTAAAGATAATTAAAATATTATTAACTAAAATAAAATGTGGTAGGTTTTAGTATTAAATTTTATGAGACTATAAATATTAGTCAATATAAATGAGAAGTTGATACATAAAATTTCATCATATAGTGAATAAATTAGGTTAAATCTTTGGTTATTAATTAAAAATATTTAATTTTAGATAAATCAAAGCGAAATCCGAAAAGCTTATAGAGTAGGAAACATCAAAAACAAAGAACTATGAAAAATTTAAAAAAACTTTCCCGTGTGGATCAAAAGAAAATTTCTGCCGGAGACTTAACTCCATCTTTCTGTTTTGAAGGCGAAGGACCCGGAACCGGAGGATGTTCGGCAGGACATATCTGCTCAGGGGGTAGATGTGTACCGTATGTAGATCCTGGAACTGGTGGTGGAGGCCCTGGACAAGGTGGTGATACCTATACATGCATTTGCCCGTGGGGAACTGTTACGCAGACCACTCCATGTCCGGAGTTTTATTGTATAACTGGATAATTTTACAAAGTAATGAAGCCTGAAGATAAAAGAGAGAAGTTATAAAGAACAATTTTAAACAGCTTTACAGCTATTTTGATGGTTGGGATGTCTAAACTTAAAATAACCGTTAGAATATAGCTTTTCAAACTGTTTTAACGGTTTCCGATGTCTCCAGTAATTAATACAAACTATAATTATGAAGAATCTAAAGAAAATTGATCGAAAAGACCTGAAAGACATCAGTGGAGGATCAAGAAATTGTTTTGAAATAAGAGATACTTTCGAAGATCCCTGTGCAGAACTGAATAGTATGGGAACAGGATGCTACCGTTTTAACAGTTGTAGTCTTTCCTGTGAGAGAATGTCTTGCGGGCTTGGTTTTTAACCAGCTTCCACGATAAAAATGAAAGTCAATAATTAATCTGAAGGTTGCCAGCACTAGGCTGATAACCAAAATACAGATCAATTATTGACTTTTTTATGTTACTTTTTGATAAGTCCTAATTCAATAAGTCTTTCATGTAAAAATTCTCCCGCCGTTGTATCTTCATATAACTTAGGATTTTTTTCGTCAACACAGTTTTCAAGAGCATTTAACGACATTCCGCTTACGGGATGCATAAAAAACGGGATTGAGTACCTTGAAGTCCCCCATAATTCTCTAGGCGGGTTAACCACTCTGTGAATGGTAGATTTCAATTTGTTGTTGGTATGTCTTGATAGCATATCTCCGACATTGATCACCAATTCATCCGGTTCTGCAATAGCATCGATCCAGTCTCCGTTGTGGTTCTGAACCTGTAAGCCTTTCCCCTGAGATCCCATTAAAAGGGTAATCAGGTTAATGTCACCGTGAGCAGCAGCTCTTACTGCGTCATCTGGTTCCTGAGTGATGGGTGGATAGTGGATAGGTCTCAAAATAGAATTTCCTTCTGCGATTTTATCATCAAAATAAAATTCATCCAGACCAAGATAGATAGCCAAAGCTCTTAATACAGACTGGCCTGTTTTTTCAAGCATCTGGTAGGCTTCTTTTCCTACTTCATTGAATTTCGGAAGTTCATCAACGATGACGTTGTCCGGATACTCTGATTTGTACTTTGAATCATCAGATACATACTGTCCGAAATGCCAAAATTCTTTTAAATCACCTTTTTTGAAACCTTTGGCGGTTTCTTTACCGAATCCTACGTAACCTCTCTGGCCACCGATTCCTGGAATTTCATACTTCTGCTTCGTTTCTACAGGCTGGTCAAAAAAGTTTTTAACCTCTCCATAGAGTTCATCTACTAGTTTGTCATCAAGAAAATGGCCTTTTAAGGCTACAAAACCAATTTCTTCATAAGCTTTTCCGATTTCATTTACAAATTTCTGTTTGCGTTCCGGGTTGTCCGAAAGGAAATCACGCAGGTCTACACTAGGTATTTTATCCATTTTTAGAAATTTACGAATTACAAAATTACATATTTTTTGATTGAAATGATTTTAAAATAGGTATTTATCCGTTAAATTTGCTGTATGAAAAAATATTCTTCTAAGAGAAGTATTCAGATACTTGCCCATCTTCTTCAGCAGTACGGAATTTCAGATGTCATCATTTCCCCGGGATCCAGAAATGCACCTCTGGCGATTCATCTTTCAGAAATTGATGCCTTCAACTGTTATAGTATTGTAGATGAAAGAAGCGCAGCTTTTGTAGGAATAGGAATGGCAATAAGTGAGAAAAAACCTGTGGCGATAACTTGTACCAGCGGTTCTGCCGTGGCCAATTATTACCCTGCGGTGACTGAAGCTTTTTACCAGAATGTTCCGCTTTTGATCCTGACAGCCGACAGACCGACAGATTTTGTAGATATTTTTGACGGGCAGACCATCAGACAGAAAGATATTTTTCATCAGCATTCTTACGGTGACTTCCAGCTTATAGAAGACAGCAAGGAGAATGCGGAAGACATTAATTTTGATATTATTAAAAAAGCAATCGAGCTCTGTTTTGAAAAGCAGGGACCGGTACATATTAATATTCCTTTAGAGGAACCACTGTATGAGTTGGTTTCAGAACTTCCTTCTTTCCCGACCGTTGAAAAAACGATCAGACATAAGGAATACGAGATTCCGTCTAACTTAATTGCAGACTGGCATACGTCTCAAAGGATCATGCTTTTGGTTGGAACCAGAGATTATAGCCCGGAACTGGAAAATCAATTGACGCAACTGGTAAAAAACCATTCTGTGGTTGTATTGAGTGAAGCCAATTCCAATCTTTATCACGAAAAGTTTTTCAGACATATCGACCGTTATATCTTTAATTTTACTGAGGAAGATTACAAGACCTATGCTCCGGATCTTCTGATCACAGTAGGGCAGAACGTCGTTTCCAAGAAAGTAAAACAATTTCTGAGAAATGCACGCCCAAAACAGCACTGGCATCTGGATGAAGTATGGCAGCCGGATACCTATTTTTCTCTGACGGAGAAAGTCGAGGTGAAGCCTGAAGTTTTCTTTTCCAAACTCTTGAAGTTCATTAATCTCGAACCGAGACCTTATTTTAATCTTTGGGATGTTTTAAGGGATAAAAAAGATGCGAAACACGAATTGTTCCTGAATAAAGCTGAATTTTCAGATTTTTATTTCTTTAATAAAGCTTCGCAAACCATTCCTGAAAACTATAATATCCATTTCAGTAATTCTTCAGCGATCAGATATGCACAGCTGTTTGATTTCGGGAAAAGAAAAATCTATTGCAACAGAGGAACCAGCGGGATAGACGGTTCAACCTCTACGGCGATGGGCTTTGCTATTAAAAATGCAAACCCCACGTTGCTTATTACCGGAGATTTAGGGTTCTTCTATGATATCAACGGACTTTGGAACCAATATATTCCACCATTTGTAAGGATTATCATTTTCAACAACGGGGAAGGAAATATCTTTAAGATCATTCCGGGACCCGGAAATGCCAATCCAAATACGCTGGATGAATTTATCGCGACCAAACACCGCAAACATGCTGAACATTTAGCCAAACATTTCGGATTCTCCTACATTAAAGTGGAAGATGAGCCTACATTGGACAGAGTTCTGGAGAATTTCTTCAAGCCTGATCTGCAGCCGAAAATCCTGGAAGTAAATACTTATGGGAAAAACAGCGCAGATGTTCAGAAGGCCTACTTCGAATTTATGAAAGGAAATTAAAGATCCAGATATTCTTCATTCCCCGGCAGATTGTTAATTCTGTCGATCGGGTAAATAAACATATCATCAAAATCATTCAGGGCATTAATCAGTTGGAAATGAGAAAACTGCTTAATGTTCTGAAGGATGATTTCCGTTTCTTTTATCTTCTTGTGTTTCAACAGGTTCTGTCTCTGTACTCCGTTCAGAAGATAGGTATTCGGGGTGAACCAATCCTTACCTTTAAGGAAAAGAATGTTTGAAAAAGAGGTATCGGTGATATGATTGTTTTTGACAATAATGATTTCCTCAGCTTTAGATTTCATCTTCATTTTCTCCAGCTCCTTACGGTCCTCAAATTTGAAAGAATAGTCGAAGCTGTTGTTTTCCACCAGCTGAAAGCTCTGTATTTCAGGAATGGCGTATGGAATCATCTGGGTACGGATTCTTTTATCAAGATCATAGGAAAGTCTCAGCTTAAACAAGCCGTCTTCGTCATGTTCAAGGTTTTTGAAGATCTTCCCCAGATCAATAGACCCTTCCTTTCCGAAATGGGCAAATGTCTGGTTGACACGTTTTTGATGTAGGTCTAAAAGGAAAATCTCCTTATCTTCTACTTTTATGCTTTCAATGAATTGGGACATAGATTTTATTTTTCATTTCCTGATATTCGTCTTCTAACCTGCTCATGTGTGTTATACCGCCACCACTTTTGAAATAAAGCTTATCTCCCTCTTTTTCAATAAAGCGTATCATGACGCAACTGTCCAGGTTTTCACCATCAAACCAGCCGCATACTCCGGTATAATATCCTCTGTCGTATCCTTCTGCTTCTAAGATTATTTCCAGCGTTTTAGGCTTTGGAGCCCCAAGAATGGATCCGGCGGGAAGCAGTTTTTTCATTAGGCTTCCGATCTTTCCTGCAAATTCAGGTTTTACCGTTCCCGAAATTTCAGAACTCATCGCATACAGGTCTTTCTGCTGCGTTCTGATGAGATCTATATGCTGGAACTGATCCACTTTCACATCGTTGGCCACCATACTGAGATCGTTTCTCAAAAGATCAACGACTGTATAATGCTCTGCCTTTTCTTTTTTATCGTTTTTCAAAACTTCGGCCGCATTTTCCAAAGATGCATCAATAGTGCCTTTCATTGGATACGTTAAAATTTTGCCGTCTATAATCTTTACAAAAGTTTCAGGAGAAAAAAATACAAAAAAATCTTTAGAATACACTTTGTACTTCGCAATTGAATGATAAAAAATTTCATCAAGGCTTAAATTCGTCTGAACTTCCGTTTTTCTGGTATAATTCGTAAGATAAGAATTTCCGAGGCGAATATTTTTCTGGACTTTGTCAAATCCATATTTAAAACTTTCCAGAGATTCAGGAAGCGGTTTCCATTCAATCTTTTTGTTAAGATCGTGCGCCTGTTCTGAGTTTGAAAAGCTTTGAAAATCAATCAACAAACCTGATTTACTAATTTCATTTTCTTTATATACCTGTACATTTTCCGCAAGGAAATCGATCATGAAAAAGAACGGCACCTTCTGAAGGGAAAGTTCGTCCATTTCCAGAAATTTTTGATGATTCATTGAAAACATCCTGCAAAAATAATTAATGATGATTACTTTTGTGTAAAATTTTTTTGATGCAGAGTAAATATCCACAGAAACCGGGAATAGATTTTATATTGAAGCAGGCTTTTTTCTATTGGAACAAGACACTTTTCTTTCAGTTAGTATTTTCAATCTTTTATTTTGGAATTTTTTTCACCGTGCTTTTCTTCTTTGATGGGAGATATGGAATTTTAGGACAATATGCAGAAGCTGCAAAATATGCAAAAGACGGTTTGGAAGCCTATTCTGCACAGGTTGTAAAAATGCAGTCCACGCCAGGATTTCAGTATTTCTCGTGGGCAATTATGGGGACATCCATCTTCCTTTATCCCCTGAACGTAGGTTTTTTCCAGATTTACAGAAAAATTGATCTGAACGAAAAGCTGGAATTAGGAGATCTTCTTGTAGGCTACAATGGATTTAATTTTTTCAAATACATCGGTTATTATATTTTCTGGTCATTTGTTTATGTGTACACCCTTCAGACTATTATTCTCGCTATTGTCTGGGTTTTTGTCACAGTCTTCGTGGCTCCGCTAATGTTTTTTAACAATAAAAGGATTTTTGAAGCTATTTCATTGAGTGTTCAGGCTTTGAGAAGATATTTCCTGGAGATATTGGTATGCACTATAGTGGCTGTTTTCTTTAAATATATCGGTTTCACCTTATTTTTTATTGGAGGTCTGTTTACATTTCCTTTCTGGAATGCTATGATTTATTCTTTGTACAAAACAGTTTTCTCTGAAAAAAGCTAAATTTTAAAAAGGTTTAATTATGTTTTTCTGCCAAAAAAAGTTAATTTTGGTAAAAATCATTAAATATTAAACTATGTCAGAATTTAACGAATTTGACCAACAGGGGTCCGTTCCAAACAGAGATACGGGATCCATCATTTCGCATTCCTTTGAAATGTTTAAAGGAGTTTTCCTTTACGGAATCGTAGCGATGGTAATTTACATGATAGCAGGTTTTGCGATCCAGTTTCTTACCGGGTTCAATTCTGCTTCCATGATGGAGGAGATGAAAGATGCCGGCGGCGATTATTCCAACTTCAGCTACTGGAATGTTCCGGGATTTTCACTGTACCTTTCATTATCAGGTCTATTGGGGCTTTTGCTGGCTCCTTTGTATGTAGGTTTGATCTACATTGTTAATAAGTACAATACCAAAAGCCAGATCGATTTTGCTGATTTGTTCATTGGATACAAGCAGAACTTTGTAAATATTCTGATCTATGCTGTTATTTCAGGGATTATTTCCACTGTTGCGATGTCATTGTGTTTCTTCCCTATTATTTTTGTTTATCCATTTCTTTTACTGGGTTATCCCATCTTATTATTTGAAAATGCATCAGCAACCGAAGCTTTAGGAAAGTCTTTCAATATTGCAAAAGAAAATTATGGAACGTTTCTTGGAGTGACAGTATTGGGAGCGTTAATCTCTTTTGCAGGAATTATTCTGTGTGGTATCGGTATTCTTGTAACCGCTCCGTTCATGATGATTGTAATGTATTCTGCATACTGTGCTTTTTTAGGCAAGCCAAGACAGATTGAATTTAAAAAATAATTATAAATGATCAATAAGGATAAACAGATAAGTAGCGTTGCGATAAAACAGGTCGCTCTGCTGGCCATTATTTTGGTTCTGGCCGGGTTAATCTGCTTTAACCTTTCGCTATTCATACCGTCGGTACTTGGGGCCATCACGATTTATGTGGTCTGCAGAAGATACAATTTCTACCTGCAGGAACAGAGAAAGTGGAAACCCTGGCTTGCAGCGCTTGTGCTGATGCTGGCGAGTCTTGTCATCCTTATTCTTCCTATCTATTTTATTGCGGACCTTCTGATCGAGAAATTAGGAAATGCCCAGGCGTATATGGCCAAATTCAATGTGTTT
Source organism: Chryseobacterium sp. JM1 (assembly GCF_000737715.1). Taxonomy (GTDB): domain Bacteria; phylum Bacteroidota; class Bacteroidia; order Flavobacteriales; family Weeksellaceae; genus Chryseobacterium. The sequence goes on from NZ_JPRN01000006.1 coordinate 13,958, forward strand.
CTGGATAAAATTCATTCCTATGTTTACTCAAAAACAAACTTTGATTTTCTCAGCAAAGAAAATATGGATAAACTAAAGAGTTCTGCCGGAAGAGTTTCCACATCAGCGCTAAGCGGGACATTCAATACCCTTACGGTGGTGATGTCCATGTATTTTATTCTTTATTTTATGCTGGCCAGTCCAAGGTTGTTCGAGAGAATTCTGAGTTCGTCTGCTCCGCTGAAGAGAGCGAATATTTCTTTGATCGGCGAAAAGCTTAGAAAACTGATTATGGCCAATGCCATTGGGATTCCGGTGGTAGCATTAGGGCAGGGGGTTGTGGCACTTATAGGGTATTTCATCTTTGGAGCACCCAGTCCGGTTCTTCTTTTTGCTTTAACGGCTGCTGCTTCCATGGTTCCGGTTGTAGGGGCTGCTATTGTTTATGTTCCGGTCTGTATCTTTATGATTGCAGAAGGAAATACGGGCCAGGGACTAGGTCTTGCAGCTTACTGTTTGATCGTTGTAGGTCTTACGGATAATCTGCTTCGTTTTACGCTCCTGAAAAAACTGGAAAATATCCATCCGCTGAATACCGTTTTCGGAATTATTATGGGGATGAATTTATTTGGTTTTATGGGACTTATTTTCGGACCGATCCTAATTTCATTTACCTTATTGCTTATTCAGGTGTACAGGAATGAATTTTCAGATGAAGATACGCCGCCAGAGCTTGAACTGCCGGATAAAGATAATGATCAGGGAAATAAAGTTAATTTAATCGTATAAAGTGGAAGGAGTCAATTCAGAAATATTAAAAGAGATCTGCATCATGAAGATGCCTTTCGGAAAATACAAGGGAACAGTGCTTGCCGATCTTCCTGTAAGCTATCTTGAATGGTTTAACAGGAAAGGAATGCCTCCAGGGAAACTGGGAATGCAGCTTGCCACCGTTTATGAAATTAAACTGAATGGGCTGATGGAACTTCTGATTCCGATCAGAGCTTCTTTAAGATAAACACTGAGTTTTTCCGAAGATTGAATATATAAATTTGGGGGCGGCATCTTCGATGCCGCCCCCAAACCGTTTTAGTAAAATAAATTATTCTCTCAACGCAGCAATCTCATCCCTAAGCTTAGCTGCTTTTATAAAATCTAAATTTTTAGCCGCGGCTTCCATTTCTTTCTGTTTTACACCGATCATTTTTTCAATGTCTGCGTCTCCATAGTTAGCTTTGGTTTCGGCTGCTTTCTGAAGGATCTCTTTTTGGGTATATTTTGGATCAGGGAAATCCTTGCTTCTTCCCACAAGATTTTCAGAGATTTTTTTATTTAAAGCAGTAGGAACCTTATTATTGTCTGTGTTATACTTGATCTGCTTTTCACGACGGTAGTTGGTTTCGTCTATCGTCGCCTGCATAGATTTTGTCATTTTATCAGCATATAAAATAGCTTTTCCGTTAAGGTTTCTCGCAGCACGACCCACCGTCTGAATCATTGATCTTCTGCTTCTCAGCATTCCTTCTTTGTCTGCGTCTAATATGGCTACTAAGGAAACTTCAGGTAGATCCAGACCTTCTCTCAATAAATTGACACCAATTAATACGTCGAAAAGGCCCACACGCAGATCATGCATAATCTGAATACGTTCCAGTGTTTCTACATCTGAGTGGATATATCTTGTTCTTATCCCGAACTTCATAAAGTATTTGGTCAGCTCCTCAGCCATTTTTTTCGTAAGTGTCGTTACCAGAACCCTTTCGTCTAGATCTGCTCTTTTCCGGATTTCTTCCATCAAATCATCGATCTGGTTTAAGCTGGGCCTTATCTCAATGAGAGGATCCAGAAGACCAGTCGGACGAATAATTTGCTCTATATATTCTCCGCCGGTTTTCTCCAGTTCATAATCAGCGGGCGTTGCAGAAACATAAATAACCTGATTTTGAATTGATTCATATTCTTCAAATTTCAATGGTCTGTTGTCCATCGCAGCAGGAAGTCGGAATCCATATTCTACCAAAGCTTCTTTTCGGCTTCTATCGCCACCATACATCGCATGTACCTGAGGTACCGTAACATGGCTTTCGTCAATAATCATTAAATAATCTTTCGGAAAATAATCCAATAAACAGAACGGTCTTGACCCGGGAAGTCTGCCATCTAAGTAACGTGAATAATTTTCAATTCCGGAGCAATATCCAAGCTCTTTGATCATCTCCAGATCGAGCTCGGTTCTTTCTTGTAATCTCTTTGCTTCCAACGGCTTTCCTATTTCGCTAAAGAAATCTACCTGCTTTACCATGTCATCCTGAATGTTTTTTATGGCGCCGTTCAATGTTTCTTTTGAAGTAACAAAAAGGTTAGCAGGATAGATCTGAATTTGGTCAAAATTAGCCGTAACATTTCCTGAAACCGGATCAAAACTCTGGATTTTTTCAATCTCATCACCATAAAACTGAATCCTGACCGCATTATCTGCATAGGCAGGAAATACATCTATCACATCTCCCTTTACCCGGAATGTACCTCTTTGAAAGTCACTTAAGGTTCTTGAATACAAAGCATTAACTAAAGAGTGAAGAAAAGCGGTTCTCGTCACCTTTTCTCCGGTAGAAATTGATATTAATGACTTGTGAAACTCTGCAGGGTTTCCCACACCATAAATACAGGATACGGAGGCAACAATTAAAACGTCCCGTCTTCCGGACAGTAAACTTGCAATGGCAGAAAGACGAAGTTTCTCAACCTCCTCGTTGATGCTCAGATCTTTTTCGATATAGGTTCCGGTGGTGGCAATGTATGCTTCCGGTTGGTAATAGTCGTAATAACTGACAAAATATTCTACAGCATTATCAGGAAAGAATTCTTTAAATTCCATGAAAAGCTGTGCGGCCAATGTCTTGTTGTGAGCCATGACAATCGTTGGTCTTTGCACATTTTGCACAAGATTGGCAACGGTAAAAGTTTTCCCGGACCCTGTTACACCCAGCAGGGTTTGATACTTCTCACCAATTTCTATTCCTTTGGTAAGTTTTTCAATAGCTTGTGGCTGGTCGCCGGTAGGTTTATATTCTGATTGAAGATTAAAGTTCATAGGAAATGATGTATACAACAAAAATACGAAAGAAATTTTTAGCCTTCATAAAGTATTTGAAGATGAATATTTTGTTAGTAAAATTTTCACCTTTTTGGAATGTATACAAAATAAAAAGAGCGCTGAAATAGTAGCGCTCTTATAAATTGATCTTACTGAAAAGTCATGGTTGCCGGCAGTTTGTAGATGGAAGCTACTGCTTTTCCATCTTTAGTGGCGGGCTTCCATACGGTTTCATTGTTGATGAGCTCAGCGGTTTTGATAATTTCGTTGGTAAATACCTCATTATTACCTGATCCTGTTACTTTTGTTCCTTTTCCGGTCTCGTCAATATGAATATAAACCGTTGAACTGAGTGTTCCATTTTTAGAACTGAACTGGCTTGTGTCTACTGTCATACCTATTTTTTTTCTTAAAGCGGCTTTTCCGCCCGGATATTCTGCTTCAGTAGAATTTTGATTGGTGTTGGTGCTGATATTTGTGTTTTTACCTTCATTATTATCTGTCTGTGTTGTTTCTTTAAGAGGAATGACATCTGTAATCTCTTTGATACTTTCCTTTTTAATTCCCATTGCCGTATGAGGTTTTTCTTCCTTCTTTTTCTCGAAATAATCATGGGTCATTAAACTCACCTGATAAGGCTGAGGATTTTTTGCTGTTCTTGCGTTCTTAGCAACTCCACTGATGATAATACTGGCAAAGTCAGATGTTTTGTAGCTGTTCAGGCTGCTGTTATCTACCTTTTTAGAATCAATCCACACCGCGTAATTGCTTTTATCCAGGAATGATTTCAGCTCATTATCAGTAGGAATTCTTTTTATTAAGTCAGGAGTATTGAAGAATGTGATTTTTTGTTCACTCTTTTGTGCATCAGTTAGTTGGGAATAAAGTTCTTCCAGTCTTTTCTTATCACTGTCAGAGATCTTTTTAGAGAATTCTGCATATTTTCCACTATTTAAAAGATCGGAATATTTACTTAAAATACTCTTGAATTCCTTATAAGGATCGGTTGTTGATGAATGGCCTGTTGCTATACTGCTTACTTTTTGAGTTTCTGCTGTCAAAACAGGCTCAATAACATACGTTCGTTCTGCAAATAAAGCTGCAGCTGCAACAAGAGCTGTAAGGCCGGCTGCTTTTTTCAATACAATGAATTTTGATTTTTTTGCGGTCATCATAATAAATCGTTTTTTGGTGTTGTTAAAATTAAATGAATGGGTTAGGTGTAAATTTTGTCCGGCTATAATCTCCTCAAGGATTAAGCTTTGATAGTCTTTTACGTTGTATCTGCTTTTCAGAACAGCTTCATCTGCCAGAAATTCATGATTGGTCATAATCGCTTTTTTATAAAGAAATAAAACCGGATTGAACCATGTGAAAATCTTTAAGAGATCCATTAAGATAAGATCGATACTGTGCTTCTGATCCAGATGACTCTTCTCATGAAGAAAGATTCTAGGATCGATTGTATTATCTTTTATATAATCTTCGCCTAAATAAATCGTATTCCAAAAGCTGAAAGGCGCAAGATTTTCTTTCGTTATAACTACTCTGTGATTCTGATACAGATGTTTTTCCCCTTGTAGTCTTTTAACTGCCCGAATAGACAAGATGCTTTTTATCAGGAAGAAAAGTGTGACAATTCCATAGATGATCCACAATACATTCATCCAGTCAAAACTTTCCTGCACAGGTTGAGTGTATATGATCTGCTGGGCTGTTTCTTCAAAGATGATCTCAGGCTTATTCTCAGGTCTTGGCTGCTGTACTGTGATTGTTATAAACGGAATCACGTAAGAAAGAACCAGGGAAGACAGTAAGTAGAACCTGTTGAACCGATACATCTTCTCTTTTTCTAAAAAGAGATAATAGACAGCAATGAATATAGAAGAACACAGAATGATTTTTAGAATAATGGTCAGCATTTTTATTCTTTTATCTGTTCATCTATAATATCACGGAGTTCTTTCAGCTGCTTTTGACTGAATTTTGCATTGGAAGTAAAAAACGAAGCGAACTGAGTCACTGAGCTATTGAAAAAACGGTCAATCATGGAGGTCATTTCCTCGTTGAAATATTCCCCTTTTTCTACTTTTGGATAGTATTCGCGGGAATTTCCATATAGTTTGTATCCTACCAGGTCTTTGTTCTGCATCCTTTTCAGCAGCGTGGCGATGGTAGTTGCGGCGGGTTTGGGTTCCGGATAGGCATCAAGAATATCTTTCATGAAAATATGTTTCTTTTCCCAAAGGATTTCCATAAGATTTTTCTCGGAACCGGTTAATTTTATATCTTTCATTCTACAATGTTGTAATTTGTTCTACAAATGTAGAATAAAAATTTATACTCACAAATTTTTATGGCATTATTTTTCTATTTATCTTTTAACCACTAATCACAACTCTATGAAATTCAATCATATTTATGTACCGGCGCTCAGTGTGTTTTTGTTTTTATCTTCGTGTAATAAGAACACTGCCAGCGCCCAGAAGACAGGAAACGACGGCAGTGTGGAAACTGAGAAACCGAATACTGACTACCAACCGGCTTTTAAAGGACAGACCAGAATTAAAGCAGTAAAAACATCAGCTGCCTATAAAGTGGAAGTTCTGAATAAAGATCTGGGAAGACCTTGGGGAATCATCAACCTTCCGGACGGCAAGTTTCTGATAACCGATAAAAACGGTCATATGAACGTCGTTTCTACAGATGGGAAACAGGTTTCTAAAATCGAAGGATTTCCAAAAGTAGATGCAAAAGGACAGGGCGGAATGCTGGATGTAGCTCTTGATCCTGATTTCAAATCCAATAACATCATTTATTTTAGCTTTTCAGAGCCATTTGGAGAGGGAAATCTGACTTCGGTAGCCAAAGGAAAACTTTCAGCAGACCTGAAAAATATTTCTGAGGTAAAAGTTATTTTCCGTGCGGAGCCTTCTTACGATGGGGATAAGCATTATGGAAGCAGGCTGGCTTTTGACAAAGACGGAAACTTATTTGTAAGTACGGGAGAAAGATCTGACAAAGAAACCCGGGTTTATGCTCAGAAAACAGATAATTATTTAGGCAAAATATTGAAAATTACCAAAGATGGAAAACCTGCTCCCGGAAATCCGTTTATTGGGAAACCTGGATATAAGCCTGAAATTTATGCATATGGTGTAAGAAACCCCCAGGGTATGGCTATAGATCCGAACGGAACACTTTGGGACGTGGAAATGGGACCAAGAGGCGGAGATGAAATCAATCTGATACAGCCCGGAAAGAATTACGGTTGGGGAGACGTAACTTATGGAATTGAATATTCCGGAGCAAAAGTTGGAAGTGGGATCACTCAAAAAGCTGGAACAGAGCAACCTGTATATTATTGGGATCCTGTAATTTCTCCAAGTGGAGTCACTTTTTACACCGGAAATATAGAAGAATGGAAGGGAAACCTAATCATTGGATGTCTGAGCGGTGAGCACATTAACAGAATCGTGATGAAAGATAATAAAGTAGTAGGCGAGGAGCGCCTTCTTGCTGATCAGAAGGAACGTTTCAGAGATGTTCTGGATGGAATGGATGGTAATCTTTATGCTGTAACCGATAGCGGAAAACTGTATAAAATTTCTAAAAAATAAAAAAATCTCCAGATATATTTCTGGAGATTTTTAATGTTTTTTATTTAAAACTTAAAGTTTAGTCTTGCGAAAGCCTGTCTTCCTGCAAAGCCCATCTGTACAGGATCGAAAATCCCTCCGGACTCTGTATTGCCGTCTACAGCAGCGGTTTGTAGGGTAGGATATCGATTAAATAAGTTCTTACTTCCAATGGTTAAGTTGAAATTCTTTGAGAACTCGTAACCGAAAGAGATATCGGTGGTTACTTTTGCGCCATAAAGTTGGTAGTCATCTGCACCGCCGTAGCCTATTAGTTTTACTTTGTCAAATCTTACCAGCTGAAGATTGGCGTTGAACTTATCAATTTTATAGTTTAAATTCAGATTGATCTTTGTTTTCGGAGCTGAAGCTAAGATGAATGCTCTTTCTCTTGGGCTAAGATAGACCTCTTCTTTTCCCTGCAGTTTATCTGATGTATTGACTTTGGTAATCTCCATTTCATTATAGTTTCCGGCTAAAGTAGCCGTCAGTCTTCCCGAACCAATATTTTCATTGTAGCTTAAAATAACATCTACTCCCTTCGTTCTGGTGTCAATAGCATTGGTGAAGAACTGGGCCTGGTCAATATGATTTTCAGCCAGAATTCCGCCTATCGCGTCATCGTCTTGTGAAAAGTTACCGGTCAATACGATTCTGTCTTTTACTTTAATATAATATCCGTCTACAGTTGCGGTGAATTTTCCGGTATTAAAAGTAAATCCGGCACTTCCGTTTAATGAAGTTTCCTGTTTTAACTGTGGAATTCCCACCGTTTTAGCCAGATCGCTGTCATTAGATGCCAATTGAATAGTCACCAGATTTCCTCCCTGGAAATTGGTAAACTGAAGACTGTAATATTTCTGTGCTAAAGAAGGCGCTCTGAATCCCGTTGAAACCGAACCTCTGAATGCAAACTGAGGCGTGAAAGCATATCGTGTGGCAAATTTTCCATTCAGTGTACTTCCGAAATCACTGTAGTTTTCAAATCTTCCTGCCACACTGATCATCCACTTCTTAGTAATGTCAAGTTCAGTGTCTACATAAGCGGCAAAATTATTCCTGTTTTTGTCGACTGCTTGTGAATAACCTGGAAAACCCTGTGAACCGCCGGGACGTACATCTCCCGAAATCGGATTGGTTACGAGTAAACCTTGAGGGGTATTGGGGGTAACAATATTTCCATTGATATCATACATCGCGTAAGATGCTTCTTCTCCTTTAATGATTTCAAACTGTTCATACCTGAATTCAGATCCGAAGGCTACGTTTAATCCTTCCAGCACTTTAAATGGTTTGGAGGCATTAAATCCTGTTGTATTCTGAAGAAGAGAGTGACCTCCGGCATTAAAACCTCTCGGTGATTGTATTCCTAAAGTAGCATTGATGGTATTATCAATGTCATAAGTAAATCTATTGCTTCCGAAAGCGTTGTAAAAATCTACATCCCAGTCAGCGACTTTAAATTTTAGTCCATTGTCAAAAGTAAAATCTGTAATGCTGGTGTTCTGCATCGGATTGAATCCATTTGGATAAACTTCCGGAATATTTCCGTCTGCATCTGCAGATCTTGTCCACGCATAAGCATTGGTTTTACGATGAGAAAATCCTTGACGGGAATAAAACTTCAAACCGTCAGATAACGGAAGCTCTACATTTCCGAAGAAATAAATATTCTGGGACTTTGCATCTCCGAACTTTTCTCTTGGAGACGAATATTTTTCCGGGTTAGCATTTCGTATGGTACGTTCTTTATTGACAAATTCTACTGTGAAGTTTCCAAAACCTCCTTTGTTCCCGATTTTTGTTCCCAGGTTTCCATTGAAATTGAAGGTGGTTCCGTCTATTTTACGTTCAGATACGACATCTTTATCTCCCGGACTTTTAAACAGGTTCATTCCGTAAAAAGCATTCCCTTCAAAGCCGTGATTCCGGTCATTAAGAATAACGTTGATCACCCCGGCAATCGCATCAGAACCATATTGAGCCGAAGCTCCGTCGCGCAGCACTTCAATTCTTTTTATGGCTCCAATTGGGATTGTATTCATGTCTGATCCTGTATTTCCACGGCCTTTTGTGCCGAAGAGATTGATCAGTGATGATTGGTGGTATCTTTTTCCATTGAGTAAGAGAAGCGTCTGATCCGGCCCTAGTCCACGAAGGGTGGCGGGATCTACTGCATCAGCTCCATCTGAGCCCGATTGTTTATTGGAGTTAAATGAAGGTGCACTGAACTGAAGAAGTTGGTTTACCTCTATCTGCCCTGTCGACTGGCTTACTTGCTTGATATCAATAACGTCAACAGGAACAGGGGTATTGGTAACGGTTCTTTTTTTATTACGGCTTCCGGTAACGGAAATCTCGTCTATTCTGGATTCTTTGGAAATAGTATCATTGGTGTTTTGCGAATAAAACATCGATACAGTCCCTAAAAAAAGAACACTTGTGTATATTATTTTCATATTTCATATCGGATTTGGTGATTGTTTCAAAAATATTGAAATTTATTCTCAAATCAATGTGAAAATGAAGTATTGTGTATGAATTATTTAAATGAACGTTGATTTTGTTTAAATTAAGAAAAATATTAATTATTTAACTAAAAACAAAGAATTTTTTTAACCTTAAAAGCTTCTAATAATTCGATCGAGACCTTCTTCCAAAATTTCCTGAGAAGTGGAAAAACAAATCCGGATATGACCTTCCGCCCCTTTTCCAAACCATCGTTCGGAGCCGGGAACAACCGCAACTTTCCCGTGCTGCAGGACATGTTGGGTGAATTCATCACTGGTCAGATTGTTTTTAATCTTTGGAAACAGGACGAAAGTGGCTTCCGGTAAGTTAGGACTTAAGATTTCTGAACGGGTCAGAATGTCAAAGGCAAGATCTCTATTGTTCTGCAAATGACTCAGAAATTCCTTGTACCATGGCTTTGCTCTTTCCAGGGCGACACTTGCTGCAATCTGTGACAGGGTAGAAACTCCTTCTATGGTCGAATTAAAATTTGATTTCTCTGTAAAATCATCCAAAATATCCTGATCATTACACAAAACAGCCCCGATTCTCAAGCCTGCAATTCCAAATGATTTTGAAAAGCCATAAACGGTAAAACTTTTCTTCTTGGCCTCCTCTGAAACGGATGAATAGGTGTGAAAGTCTTTATTGTCATAAATAATATCACTCCATATTTCATCGCTCATCACCCAAAGATCATGGGCCGAAGCAATTTCAGAAACCTTTTTCAGGACTTCTTTAGAATATACTTTTCCAAGTGGATTGTGGGGATTGCAGATGCTGATCAGTTTGGTTTTCGGATTAATCTGCTGAACCATTTTCTCGAAATCAATAGCTCCCGTTGTGTGATCTACAGGACATAATTTCACCGTTCCGCCTGCTGCTTCCACGGATCTTTTGAACAGAAAATCCACTGGATCTAAGATAATAGCTTCGTCTCCGGGTTTTAAAACATAGGACGCGATCAGGAACATTCCCTGGGCGGCACTGTTGATGGCCAGTATATTTTCAGGTGAAAAATTTCCATGCTTATCTGTATTAAAATGCTCTGCAACATTTTTTTTGAACTCAGGAAGTCCGGAGAAAGGTCCGTAGCTGAGGTAGCCGTCTTTGATATATTCTATGATTCCCTGCTCGATTTCCAGGGCGGTCCTGAAGTCAGGATCTGCTGCTGTAAGTGGGATAATACCTTCTTCTATGGCTGCCCATCTTCCGTTGTAGGCTTTTCTTTTTAGTGCTTCAAAATTGATATCGTTATTGCTAAACATGGTCTCTATTTATATGATATGGGTAAAATATTTTCGGTTTGCTGGTCAAGAGGTTTTAGAAACTGGTCGAGCAGAATTCTTCCGTTTCTGATGTGGATTTCTATTTCCGGTTTTCTTTCAGCTTCATATTTTCTGAAAGCATCAGTGATGTTTTCTTCTGATGTTAAATATTGGGTAAGGGTATAAGAATCCTTTAATGCTGAGGTGACGCCCTGACTTGTAAAAGGGATAAGCGGATGGGCTGCATCACCGATGAAAACAATATTGTCTTTATAAAAAGGATTAAGTGTTTCCAGTTCATAGACACGCCACAAATGTACATTTTCATAATTCGATCCTTTTACGATGGATGAAACCATAGGATCCCAATCGTCAAAAATATCAAACATATAATTTCTAAGGCTCTCAACAGAAGACGTTTCACTGATCTTATATTTTTCGTTATCAAGCTGGGAGTACCATAAGACTGTATCTTCCGAAAGTTTAAGGATGCCAAACGTTAATCCGCCGTCTTCATGGTGGTATTTCATGAAATTACTCTCTAAACGGGCTGCGATGTCTTTGCAGTGGATGATATTGACGATTTCATTTTCCTGAACGGTTTTCATCGTTTCATCTTTGAACGTTTCTCTTCTGATACGGCTTTTGGAACCGTCTGAAACAATTGCCAGATCAGAATCGATATAAGTTCCGTCCTGCTTTTTCAGCTTCCCTTTTTGAATAGTGCAAGGGGTAACTGTTTCCTCATACGTGATTTTTTCAGTTGGAATATTCCGGGCAAGAATCTTGATCAGAGAGCTTCTCGAAATCACGAAAACGTCATGAAGATCTTTTTCTGCCAGTATTTTTCCTTTGTGTGAATACCGGATGTATTTCTTTAAAAAATTACCCTGTTTGAAAAGCTCAGAAGGATCAACAATCTGTGAAAGATATTCTATTCCCTCCTTGGGAAGGAGAAAGCCGTGGCCTGTAAGATCATCTTTTTTTCTTCTCTCATAAATATGGTAATCCAGTTGGTTTTTTTCTAGGTAATTCGCTATGCTTAAGCCGGAGATGCCGGCGCCCACGACAGCAATTTTGTTCATTTCGGAATAGTGGAATTTTTCAGTTAGTGTTTTAGCTTACATCATGTAAACTATTATTTTGATAAGTGCAAATGTAAATTAAAAACACTCACTAATTGAAAAAAATAATTGAATATGATTTAAAACTGTTTGGGAATAAACCGAAATGTATAAAATGTGCTATGTTTCTGAAAAAGAGGGACTAATATATTTTTAACCCAACTAAATACATCAAAAAACCGGGAAATAAATCCCGGTTTTGTTTTATGCTTCTTCAAGTTGTACTGTGAAATGTCGTAGTAAATCTGGTTCCCAGGTTATTTTGTATCCCTTGGAGATTTCATCACGTCTTTCATAAACGTTTTTGATCCCTGCCGCGATATAATCCATGTGGTTATTCGTGTAGGTTCTTCTTGGAATGGCAAGGCGTACCAGTTCCAGTTTCGGATAACGGTTTTCTCTGGTTTCAGGATCTCTGTCTGCCAGTAAAGTACCGATCTCTACCGTTCTGATTCCGGCTTCCTTGTAAATCTCAAGTCCTAAAGTCTGTGCTGGGTATTCTGCTCTTGATACGTTGGGAAGGAAATTTAGAGAATCGATGAAAACAGCGTGTCCTCCGATAGGTTTCTGTACCGGAATTCCATACTCAATCAGTTTGTTTCCAAGATATTCCACCTGAGAAATTCTGCTTTCAAGGTAAGCGAATTCTGTAGCCTCGTCAAGTCCAACCGCTAATGCAGCCATATCTCTGCCGGCCATACCACCATACGTGATGAAACCTTCGTAGATAATGGTGAAATTAGATGCTTTTCTGAAGGTTTCCTCGCTGTTTAAAGCAATAAATCCTCCGATATTCACCAATCCGTCTTTCTTAGAGCTCATCGTCATTCCGTCTCCGTATGAGAAGATTTCTTTACAGATTTCCTTGATGCTTCTGTTTTCCTGGCCTTTTTCTCTTTTTTTGATGAAATAAGCATTTTCAGCGAATCTTGCAGAATCAAAGAAAACTGGAATTCCATAACGGTTGGAAAGTTCTCTTACCGCTTTCATATTTTCTAGAGAAACAGGCTGTCCTCCTGAAGAATTACAGGTAATGGTGATTAAGCAGAAAGGAATGTTTTCTTTTGGATGGCTTTTATAGATTTCTTCCAGTTTTTCAAGATTGATGTTTCCTTTAAACGGATGAAGATCATTGATGTCAAAAGCTTCGTCGATGGTACAGTCCACAGCATGTGCTTTTCTGAACTCGATGTGCCCTTTGGTAGTATCGAAATGAGAGTTTCCGGGAACTACGTTGCCTTCTTTTACCAAAACTGAGAAAAGAACGTTTTCTGCAGCTCTTCCCTGGTGTGTAGGCAATAAATATTTAAATCCGGTGATTTTCTCAACGGTATTCTGAAGCTGTTCGAAAGAACGGGATCCTGCGTAGCTTTCATCTCCGGTCATCAATGCACCCCACTGTCTGTCGGACATAGCACCTGTTCCTGAATCGGTAAGAAGATCGATGAACACCTGTGATGATTTCAGGTTGAAAAGATTGTAATTGGCCTCTTTAAGCCACTGCTCTCTTTCCTCTCTTGTAGACTGGCGGATTTCCTCCACCATTTTGATACGGAATGGTTCCGCGTACGGTAATTTCATGCGTTAAAATATTTTTTGGATTGTTTTTAAAGAAAATTTGTTTGAAAAAATTTCAAATTCATCAATGTATATTTAAATGGAGCAGAAGAAATTACTCCGGAGCTTTAAATATATTGTCGTCAGAATGGAACCCGGCTACACCGCCGCTTACGGCAAACTTCATGGCAGAAGCCGCAGTCATTCCCACTACAGGTTTGATGTTTTTTTCTTCAGTAACAATTACCCATCCTGAAATAGCATAGGAATGGGGCAGATATACCGCAACGTAATTGTGCTTGTCAACGTCCGACATCTCTTTTTGGGTAAGAAAACCGATTCTCCAGATTTCCGGATTTTCATTGGTTTTTACCCAGACAGGATCGTTGAATTTCTTTTTGTCTCCTACAAATGAAGACATGACGTCTTTTGTAGGCGTATAGATATGTTTCACCCCCGGAGTTTTCTCCAGCAGGCTGTCCATGGTGTCAAAAAAGAACCTTCCAACTACGAATTTATTTCCCAGATAGCCCAGGATCGCAGTCATCAGGATGGTTGAAACGAAAACCAGACCCGGGATTTCCTTTGCGACGGATGGAATGATATTGTCAATAGCACTTACAATATACCAGATCACAAAAATGGTAAGCCCGATGGGACCAATAATAACCAGTCCCTGAAAGAAGTTTTTCAGGAAAAAATTGGCAATATTTTCGAAGGTCGGTTTTTTCAACGTGGATTTTTTACTTTTTTATTTTAGCCGTGAATGGTTTCTTTGTTTCCGTAAGATTGAATGATTTTAGCTTCGTATTCCAGCCATTCTTCCCAACGTTTGTTTACCTTTTCGATGTCGCCCAGCTGTCTTGCGAAACCAATAAAAGTGGTATAATGATTGGCTTCCGAGATCATGAGTTCTTTATAAAAAGTTTTAAGCTCTTCGTCTTTGATGTTCTCCGTAAGCACTTTGAATCTTTCACAGCTTCTTGCTTCGATCATGGCAGCAAAAAGGAGTTTGTCAACAATTAAGTCTTCTCTGCTTCCCTGAACAACAAACTTAGCCAGCTCATTGACGTAATCATCTTTTCTCGCTTTTCCGAAAACGTATCCTCTCTTCTTGATAATTTCGTGCACCTGGCTGAAATGATCAAGTTCTTCCTGCGCAATGGCAATCAGTTCAGTGACGATTTCCGGGTGTTCTGGGAGCATATTGATTAAACTGATGGCATTGGTTGTGGCTTTCTGCTCGCACCACGCATGATCCGTTAAAATTTCTCCTATGTTTCCTTCTGCAATATTTGCCCACCTTGGATCGGTAGGAAGTTTCAACTTAAACATGTTTTGAATTTTTTGTAAAATTAAAATAAATTGCGATAATAAAGATTATTTTATTTCAAATTGGCTGTTAAACTGTTAAGAAGCCGTTTTTTGCCTTAAAAACTCTAAAATTTTCCATCCTAAATCGTCTATTTTTTTCAATCCTGCAGCGATAATGAAGGCAAGAATAATATTAATGATATAAATAAGGATCATCAGTGTCCACCAGGGCATATTTTCCTTTAAAGCAACGACAATGAAATACACCAGCGATGAACTTAGTCCTTGGGCAAAGTAAAAAAAGATGGCATTCTTCCCGATATGGGTGACGAAGTTTTCTTTTGTGATTTTTAATCTGTTGTAAAGAACAAATAAGGTGGTCAGAGAAAACAATGACCAAATGATATAAGGAATTTTTGGTGGAAATTTATTTTTGTTGATTTTGTAAAATATTTCACTTCCGTAATACCAGAACATCCAGATCAAAGCTGCGGCAACGATTGCGTATAGCACAGGAATCATTTTAACCGGAATTTGTTTCCCCCGCATTCTGTTGGCAATTAAAAAGATGGCTAGATAAAAAGCAACATATCCCACCTGGCCAGCCGGATATATTTCCGGAAAAATATTGAATAATAATGTAAGGGCAATGCACAGTCCTATGAACCAGTTGACATGTTTTGGGAAAAATCTTAAGATCAAAACTCCAAAAACAGCCAGAATAAAATAGACTTTCAGATACCAGAAACTTCCCATGACTACCGGGAAAGTGTCCGCGTTGGTGTATTGGTGTAAGTACCAGTTTCCAAGGTTTTGCCATTGAGGGATATCAGAAACGCCGGTCGTAGCGTATTTTGATCCGAAGGTTGAATAGAAACTCTGCAGCCATTCCAGGGAAAAGAAAGTTAGTCCGAAAAACTTGAAAAAGTAATCCATAAAGAACAGGAAGGTCACAAAGATCATATAGGTGATCTGAAGTTTTAAGAGTCTGTAGAATGTCTTTTCTACATTCGATCCGGAAGTTATTCCGCTTAAAGCATAAAAAAGGGCAACATCAAATACCAGAGAAAATACCCTGACCTCTGTCGGAATATAAAACTGTCCCGACCAGAAAGCGGTATGGATGAATATGATGGAAAGTGTTGCCATTCCCTTGGCAAAATCAATGTAGAGGTCTCTGTTCATTGTTGTAGGATATGGTTCAAAAGTAAATAAACTTTAGGAGATTTATTCATAAAAATGAAAAGAGACAGGACATCGCTGCCTGCCTCCTTTTGTTAAATATGCTAAAAATGAATGTTTATTATTTAAGTTGTTTAAATTCTTCTGCAGAAATTTCTCCGGTCTGGATTTTTCTAAGTTCATCCATGTACTGGCTCATATAAGCATCGATCTCCGGATTTACAGAGTTCTTGCCCATTTTATATGTTCCGTTTAATACACCTTGATAATAATAGAAGAAGTTATAATCGAAATTAGCTGCGTTAAGATCATACTGTCCTAAAAGGAAACCTAAACGTACCGCAGATCTTCTTTGTGGAGGAGTTCCGTGGTGATTGGCGCTCGTAGTCTGGTAATCTCCGATGCTCTGTGCGAATTCATAGGCAGCAGCAATTTCTGCGAAATTCGTTTTGTTGTACCCATTTGGTCTTCTTAGGTAATATCCTGCGAAACCGTCTGCTTCCAGTTCATTCGGTCTTGCTGTGGATTCATTTACTGTAGGAAGATTAAAGATATATTGTAGCTGGTGGCCGTATTCATGAGCAAGGATCATGGCATTGACAATGTCTCCGCCTTTGTTTTTGGCATCCGCGTAAATTGCGTAACCGTAATAAATTTTCCCTGTAGAATACGAGATTGCATTGTAAGTGGAATTGAAATTGGATGGATCATCTACAAAACGAAGCGTTGGGTTACTTCTTCCCCAAAGACTTGCAATCTTAGTCATTTGAGCATTCATGAAGTTGGTGTCTGTAGAATTGGAAAGGGTGGTTTTAAGAACTGCAGATGAGCTCCAGTATTGGTCTACGTAGGAGCAACTCTTTTCAAGGTCTCCCGGTTGTTCAAGCTTGGCGCTTGCAGATTGAGATTCAGGAAGAACGGATTCCTCCATTTTGTCATCACGGCACGCTGACAGTGAGAAAGCGGCAATGGCTCCCGCCAACAGGCAGAATTTGAAGTTTCTTTTCATATAAAATATTTTTGGTGATAACGAAGGTATAAAATTATCTTTTAATTATCAGCACTTTGATGTTAAAAATTATTCAAACCATAGTGAATTTATGTTTTTGTAATGTTTTTGATAAAAAAATAAACCAAATAGCAATTTTGTATAGAAATTTATCAGCTAATTTTAATTTTAGTATTGAAATAACTGTAATTATGAACTGTTTGTACAAAGTAAGGTCCTCTTAAGGGCTCGTCTGCCAATGGATATTCTAGTGGATGAAATTTTTCAAAAGACCCTAAATGTTTTTATTAAAAAATACAGATCTGATTGCAAGCTATTTAGAAATTTATTCATATATTTGCACCTCGAAATAACTAAAAATTTATAAACAATGTTTGCAATTGTAGAAATAGCAGGGCTTCAATATAAAGTTGAGCAAGACCAGAAGTTGTTTGTAAACCGTTTGAAAGGAGAAAAAGGAGACAAAGTTTCTTTTGATAAAATTCTTCTTACTGTAAACGGTTCAATCACTGTTGGCGCCCCAGCTGTAAGCGGAATCACTGTAGATGCAGAGATCCTAGACCACGTAAAAGCTGATAAAGTAATCGTTTTCAAGAAGAAAAGAAGAAAAGGTTACCAAGTTAAGAACGGTCACAGACAATCTTTAACTCAAATTAAAATCACTGGTATTACTGGTTTTGAAGGAGGTTCTAAGAAAGCTGCTAAAAAAGAAACTGTGAAAGCTGAAGTTCTTTCAGACAACGCAACTGTTAACTTTAGTGAAGATCACGAGCTGAACTATCACTTGAAGAAAAACAACTTGTCTCAGTCTAAAGAAAACAGAGAAACTTTAATTACTTTAGGTAAAGCAGTTAAAGTTGAATTAGAAAAAACTATTCTTACTCACGAAGAAGTAGATGCTGCTATCGTTAAGAATATTGATACATTTAAAGCACTTAACAAATAATCCAGTAATAAAATGGCACACAAGAAAGGAGTCGGTAGTTCCAAGAACGGTAGAGAGTCTCACTCTAAGAGATTAGGTGTGAAGATTTTCGGTGGACAAGAAGCTATTGCCGGAAATATTATTATCAGACAGAGAGGTACTCAGCACCACCCAGGTGAAAACGTGGGAATGGGTAAAGACCATACTTTGTTTGCACTAGTAGACGGTAAAGTAGTTTTCAGAAAGAAAGCAAACAACAGATCTTTTGTATCTGTAGAAGCAAACGCATAATCATTTAAGCGTTTTATAAAAAACTAAACCTCGGCATTTGCTGAGGTTTTTTTATGTCTATATGCGCCGAATGTAAAAATATTTTCGTTAATATTCCAATTATTGTGAAATATTTATATATTTGTTAACTATCAAATAACAAATCATTTGCGGATGCCGAAAAGCGTATAGAGTAGGCCAACAAATTAAAACAAATTACTATGAAAAATCTGAAAAAATTGACGAAGAGAAATCTGAAGGACATCAACGGAGGTGCAGAAAGATGTCCTCCTATGGCCAGCTGGTGCTCAGAATGGTGCTCATGGAGTGCGTGGCAAAAGGCACATTGCTTAAATGCTGTACTTGATATGCCTTGTGACTGCTAATCCTTTTTCAAAAATCACAACCAATTTAAAACAAAACTATTATGAAAAATCTAAGAAAATTATCTAAAAAACAATTGAGAACAATAGAAGGAGGTGCTTTGGCTTGCCCGCCGCCTGCAACTACCTGCGGAGAATGGTGCTCATGGACGCCGCAGCAGAGACTTAGATGTCCTAACATGGTTATGGATCCAGATCCATGCGGATGTTAACATAAATAAAGTTATTGAAAAAGGAGGTCTCCGGTTTTAGCTGGAGACCTTTTATTTATCTAATGGTAAAATATTTCGCTAATATTTAATTATAACGAATTTTTTATCTGAAAATTACGAATAAAACTAAACAGTAAATTAAAGCAATACCCTATGAAAAACTTAAGAAAATTAGCAAAAAGAGATTTAAAAAACATTAATGGTGGACGTGGTTCAGATTGTCCGGTTCCGGCAACATGGTGTGCGGAATGGTGCCAGTGGACTGATCAGCAAAAGAGAAAATGTATGAATATGGTTATTGATTTTTGCGAAGTTTGCTAAAATACCCTAATAATAAAGCTTGTATCATGAGGCTTTTTTAATAGATCAATTATAGTTGAAACCAAAATAAATGGACTGTCTCACAAGTGAAACAGCCCATTTTATATTTTAAAATCCTACCTGGAATCCGGCTTTTACTCCAAATGTGGAGATATCAGGTCTGTCAAGGTAATTTCCTCTCCAGTTAAAATCAACCCTGAATATCCTAAGGTTTCCGATTCCGATGTTTTCAATTCCGAATCCGTATTCAAAATAGATCTGTTCGCTTGGCGCGGAATATTTAAATCCGTCTACGTTGATGGCTTTAGAAGCATCGCTTAAAGTTCCGTAGGCACTTCTGATAAACGCAATTTCTCTCAGTTTCAGTTTTTTGATCAATGGAATGTACGAAAGTATCTTTCCATTGAAATGGTGCTCAAGATGAAGCGTTGTATAGGTATCGGCTACAAATTCATAGTAATTAAGCTGTGCAAAAGTATTCTGTGCGAGGTTATAAGACTGGTTTCCTGGAATCACGTTCTGAAGTCCCAATGGAACGGTATCAAAAGTTTTTCCTGCCTCAAAACTTACAAGGGTTTTACCCCAGCTTCCGATCAGTACAGGTTTATAGAACATAAACTGAAGTCTGTTATAATTAAAGTCTCCATTAAAAAGGCCTTCAATTCCACGTGTATATTTCAATATGATGGTTGGGGCCAATGTACCGTGCTCGTAGCGGTCTACTCCGGTTTGTGAGAATTTTGCACCTGGTCTTGCGATTAAACTAAGGGTGACGTGAGAGTCATTAAGTGTTTTACGTAAATCACCATCACGGAAATACATCAGGCTGAATTTCTCAGGATTGGCAGATTTGATGCTCTGTAAAGTTCCGTCCACTCTAATCTGGAAGTTTTTCCATGGCTCAATAGAAGCGAAAATGTTTGTCTTGTTGATGGAACTTAAAGATGCATTTTCTCCTCTTGCAAAAAGGGTAGAAGAGGCAAAAGTACGCGCCATAATTCCGTCATCAGTAGTAAGTTGTACTCCCAACTGCTCAATATCTCTTTTGGTTCCTGCTCCGATCATGAATCTGTTGACCCTGTTAAACATATAGCGTGCTTCAGCGCCGTATTTGACCTGCTGATCCTTGAATCCGTAGGCAGTGTAAAACTGAACTCTCCACGGGTCATTTTGCCCGAAATAAGTTCTTGCTCCCAATCTTATTCTGTCACCTTCTACTTCGTTCTTACCGTAAATTGAAAAGATAGGACCGATGTCAATGCCTTTAAAAGCGTTGTAATATCCTGATGCAAGCGTTTCGTAAAGTTTTACAATACGGTTGAATTTTGGGGTCTGCTGTAGTCTGTCAAGCATCTCATAGACTCCCTGCTCAGCTTTGGATAATGAATCCGGTCTTGCTTTTACCCAATAGGCATCATCTTTATCCACAAATTTTGCGTCGTATTCTTCTGCTTTTCGGTTAAAGGTTTTATCGTCAATAGGTTTGTTGAATTCATATTGTGAATAGTCCACCGATCGTTTTGCAATAATACTTTTCGAAGTTCTCTTTTTTGCAAAAGGAGTAAGTTCTATCTCTGTGATAAATTTTTTCGGAAGGAATGTATTTTCGTCCGGATTGTCATATTCCAGCTCTGTGGAAATACTGTTGATAAAGTTGACATTGATTTTCTGTGTGGATTTTAAAGTCGCACCCAAAACCGCATAACTGTCTGTGTCTATATAGAGATAGCCCTGGAAAGCCAGAACTTCTTTTCTTTTTGGCTGGTATCTGATCTTATAAGCATTTTCCCCATGGATGGAGATGGTGTCCGTTAAATTATAATCGTAAGTGCTGAAACCGTTTGAACCTACAGGACTCGGAAACCCGATGTCAAAATAATTTAAGGTATTATCGTAAATATTAATATCTCTGTAAAGGTTTTTGGCAGTGATAGTGATCACCTGATTGTCCTGAAATCCTGAGGTTTTCTGAGCGACCAGTAGTCTTTTGGTCTTTTTCCCGGGTTTGTTTTCTCCAAAGTTTTCATAAATAGATTCATTCAGGAAAATGGGAAGTCCTATTTTTCCGCTGGCTGTAGAATCTGCATATTCAAAGATGAAATCCAGTTTATTGAAAATCTTTTTGCTCATGAAAGCGCTGTCCAGATTATTGGCGTCAAACTGAATCTTTTCGTATTCTTTGTAAGTATACGTGTCAAATTTCTCTAAACCGTTATTCCTTTTTCTTTTCCATACCTCCTGCATAATCGCGTAAGCAGGGTTTTCCTTCTTATTTTTATATTTAGGTTTTTCGTTATGGATCACAATCTCATCAATGCTGCTTACCTTTTCCTGTGAAAGCTTCACAAAAATATTTTGAGCATTTTCCGGAGTAACTGTAACTGTTTCTGAGGAATAGTTCTTTTTCGAAAATTTTAGTTTAGTAATAAGACTGTCAGATTGAACTGTAAAACTTCCCAAAGTGGTCTTCAGGAGAGGTTCAGTATGGTCATTGATAAATATATCTACACCCGTAATTTCCTTGTTCGTTTTCGCATCTGTAATTCTACCGTTTGCTGTGTTTTGGGCATACGTAAGAGTGGATATAAAAAGCAGGAAAAAAAGGTTATAATATTTAGAGTTGTTATTTAACATCATTTGGTTCTTCAGGCAATTAGCACAAACAAAAAGCGTGCTGTTTATTTAAAAAAGATCATATTTTTTAACGTTTTCTATGAAAAATCACAAAACTACAAATGTAACGAAAATAACAGTAAAAGATTGTGACAATTAATTACTTAATAGGAATGTATTTCATAACAAAATAAACACTATTGAAGCCTGATCTGAAAAATGTAAAATAAGGATTAACAGATGGGGTTAATTCCCGCTATTCACATTTTTTCCACAGGAACTCAACATTTTTAAATCGTTTATTAATGGACTTTTCACAGGTTTCTGACATGCTATTAACATTTTTTCCACGGATTTGTAAGGTGTTCTCCATGATGTACTCATATCTTCTTAATAGTTTTTCCACAGGTTATTAACAATGATAAAGTTTTTATTTTCAGCTGATTATTTCAAGTATGAAATGTTTTTCCACAAATATGGATTCTGGATTGTAGATTTCATAGTTGTTGTAAATAAGAAAAAATAACTAACGTTTTTGCTGTTTTGTGGAAAAGTAGAGAAATGGGGATGTTTTTAGAGCAGGTTTATAAAGGAAGCAACGAAGGAATTAATTTTATTGATTCTCATGAAAGGAGTGGGAGGGTTAAATATCTCACGCAGATTAATCAGATGATGCGGATTTATGCTTTCGTATAATCAACGAGAGCAGTAAATTTTCGTTTACGTTTCAATTTTTGAGACTCGTTAATGATAGATTAATCTCAAACTTGGGAAGTAAAATAATTACAATCTGTTTAAAATTGACCTTAATTTCTTTAACCTCAATAAACTTTAGTTTATTTCTTAATTTAAACATTAAGGATTTAAGAAGTATGCTTATTGTTATGAATGAAGAAATCAATAAATTGATTTTTTTTAAGTTCTTTAAGCACCCATCGTTTAAGATCTTAATTTCTTAATGTTTAAAAAAGCCGACTCCCTAAGTTTTGAAATTGATCCTTAATAATGATAGGTTGTTTGAATTCAGGGCATAAAAAAAGACCTACATTTCTGTAAGTCTTTTTGCTCCTCCTGCTGGGCTCGAACCAGCGACCCTCTGATTAACAGTCAGATGCTCTAACCAACTGAGCTAAGGAGGAATTTTCCTCTGTTTAAGGTGCTGCAAATATAAAAGGAATATTAATATCAGGCAAATTTTATCCCCAATTTACCGTCAATTTTAACCAAAAATGTTGAATTTCAGCTAGAAATATTTCAACTCTTTTTTATTTAACTCTAATAATCTTCAAATAAATGCCGGAAATAGTGCTCCGGAGATTCTAAAAAATTCTTTGTTAGTTGATAATGCTCGGTTTCTTTGTAATGGATCGATTGAATTTGATCATCTAATAAATAAATTTCTGCGCCGGGATAACACATCAGAATCGGTGAATGGGTTGAAATAATGAATTGAGCTTTTCCGGCCTTCTCCAGTTTGTGAATGATAGATAATAATGAAAGCTGTCTTTGAGGCGAAAGGGCAGACTCAGGCTCATCAAGAATATAAAGCCCATTCTGGAAGTGATTGTGGAATAATGACAGGAATGCCTCGCCATGCGATTGTTGATGCAGAGATTTGCCTCCATAGGCGTCCAGAACTCTTGCATCTTCCTTAGCGACTTCATCAATATAGGTGGCGAAGTTGAAAAAACTCTCGGCTCGCATGAAAAATCCCTGAGCGGTCTTGGTTTTCCAGGAAAGAGTAAGATAATCTGAGAGGCCGGATTCGGTTTTGTGGAAATCATACCGGTGGTTCCGGCTGCCTCCCGCTGCATTAAAGTCACACTTTTCTGCAATAGCCTCCATCAGAGTGGATTTGCCAATTCCGTTTTCTCCCACAAAGAAGGTGACATTGCTTTTAAGTTTCAGATCTAAGCCGTTGCTCAGAAAAGGAAGATTAAAAGGATAATCTTTAGGATGTTCGTCTTTTAAATAAATCCTGGACAGATAAGGCATGATGTTTATTTGATTAAATGATTCTTTATCATGCAAAATATATGCAAAAAAATAGAGGCAATTCAAAAGACAGCCTCTATTTTTTATAGAATCTCATTTACGGTCTGTGCAATCCACAACCTGATTCCTGGTTTTCTATTTCTTTAAGTCTTTCAGTATTTCCTGAACAGCCCGTTCCAATTGCGGGTCATTGTCCTTTTGGCGGTCAATGAACGTGTTTTTAATGTAAATGTCCGGTTTTACACCTGTTTTTTCAAGATTTTGCCCGTCAAGGGTATAGGTTCCCCACGAAGGCAGCCTGTAATAAGAGCCGTCAACCAGGCTTTTTCCTGAAGTGAAGATAATCCAGCGATACGTATCCTGGCCGATGATTTTCCCCAGTTTCAGTGCTTTAAAGCCGGCTGCAGTCAATTCAGCATCGCTTAATGAGGCTTCATTAATCAGCAAAACAATAGGCTTCCCGGCAGGAGCAAAGTTGGGTTGCGTGGTCATTTTTCCTTCACGGTATTTCCACTGGAGATAAGGCTTCTGAGCCAGAAAATTCAATACTTTATCATGAACATTTCCGCCGGTGTTGTATCTTAGATCAAGGATGACGGCATCTTTCCTGTTTTCCTGTTCTACCATATCCAGCAGGAAGCGGTCCAGTTCGTCAGTGGTCATATTTTTCATGTAAGAATAAGCAATACGGTTGTCGCTAAGCTTATTCACACGTTGACGGTTGTTGAATATCCAGTCATCATAAAGGAGTCCTTTTAGATCTGTATTGGCAATCGGGTGTACTTTTGTTGTTATATTTTTCCCGTTACGGCTGAAAGTAAGAATGAGCTCCTCCTGCTTTTTCGGGCTTGTAAAATAGTTTAGATATCTGGTTTCCTCTTTTCCGGATGAAGAAAACCCGGTGTGTGAAGAATTAAGTTCACCCAAAAGATCATTCAATAAAATTCGCAGATCGTTTCTGTTGTTTACATACGGAAGATATTTGGCATACTGTTCCTTCTTTGCTTTCCAGTTGATACCGTGAAAGTTTTCATCATAGAAATTTTCATCAACTCCTGTCCAAGCTTCATCATACATTTGGGTGAATTCGGAAGCCAGATCCTTATCAAAAGTATATTGAATATTAATTTTTTCCGGCTTTAATGCTTCAAGGGTCATTTTGTAAATATTCCCTTCTATTAAAGCAAAAAGATTTTTTTCAATTCGGGTGATATTAGAAGCGTCTTTATCGAAGACTTTCTCAGATTTTGCGGGCTCAAAATCAGTAAAAACTTTTTTGAACAGCTGTTTTTTTCCATTATCCTGATTGGAATTAAACAGTAAAATCTCTTTCTTGTCATCAGCAAAAACGATAGGATCGTCCTGATATCCGTATCTGTCGGTAACCAATTCTATCCTTTCCAGCGTATTTTCCGGATTGACTTTGAGTTCCTTTATAACGAGTTCTTTCTCTTTCTTTTTCTCCTTGCCTTCGTCTTTTTTATCTTTATCGTCTTTAGCTGTATCGGAGGATTTTTTGCCTTTTTTCTCTTCAATGAAAAGTTTGTCGAATTTTTCAGATTTATAAGGCTCATCAAACCAATCCAGGGCCATGCGGTAAATGTTGGATTTCTGCATGCCTAAAGGGTAGGACGGATTGGTTCTGTCGCTGCTGAAATAAATATATTTACCATTAGGAGACCAGAACGGATCTTCCTCTGAAACGCCTGTATTGGTAAGGTTTATGGTCTGGTTCTTTTTGATGTTGTAAATGAAAATATCCAGCTCGAAATTCCTTTTTGCGGAGAATAGTACATATTCGCTGTTAGGAGAAAAAGAAGGTCTGGAATTTTGGAAAGCCCAGATTTCATCTTTTACAATCGTGGTGGAGTTGAAGCTTTTCGTATCCATTATTCTTACTTCATCGCGGCCGCTTAAGTAAACCGCCTTTGTCAGATCATGATTTAAGGTGATGCTGCGATTGTTGCGTAAATCTTGGGTCAATTGTTTAGGTTGGTCCTTTCCGTCCGCAGCAATACTGAACCAGTTCTGATAGCCTTTATCCGTCTGGCTAAAAAGTAAGGTACGATTGTTTTTCAGCCATTTTACTTCCATGACACGCTCTTTTCCATTGGAAATTTGTTGGGTGAATTTTCCTTCAATGTCAGAAACGAACAGAACGCCGCGGCTTACAAAAGCCATCTTTTTACCATCCGGTGAAACATCGTAATAGGAAATGTTGTTTTCCACACCGAAATTTTGCTCTTTTTCCAGTGTTTTATTGGTATTCAGGCTGACGTTCAAAGCTTTTGTGCTTTTTGTGGCAACGTCATAAATATAGAGCTGATAATCCTTTTCGAATATGACTTTGGATCCGCTTGCGGAAACAAACGGTTTTTTGATAGAAGTGTCAAATTGAGTCAGCGGTGCCTTTTTACCGTTTTCAAGTTGATAAAGGTTGTATTCATTGTTATTCTCATCAGAGATAAAATAAATGACACCATTTTTATCGACACTTGGATTAAAATCTTTTCCTTCGTAATTCGTGTATTGTTTGAAAGCGTTGCTCTGTGGGTTGTACGCTAAGATATCAGGGTTATTTTCTCCTTTGTAACGCTTGCGGTGTGTCTGATTGACGGCTTCTGAAGAACTGGTGAAAAGATATTCTCCCGCAGGAGTTTCGGCGAGTCCACTGGTGTTGTTAAAGTAGTTGTTAAAAAGCTTTTGTGGAGTTTTTCCCTCAATGGTCGTTTTAAAACTACCAAAATTATTATTCCTGTTTGATGTAAAATAAAGCGTTTTGCTGTCCCATCCCCAGTTTTCTATTTCATCTTTTCCGGTATGGAAGGTGAGTTGTTTAATAGTTCCACCTTCTGCAGGCATTGCATAAACATCATAATTTCCATACTGATTGGAGCTGAATGCCAGCCATTTTCCGTCGGGAGAAATACGCGGATTAATTTCTTCTCCGTCTAAAGCGGTAATTCTTGAAGCATTTCCACCATTAGAGTCTACTTTCCAAATGTCTCCGTCATAAGCAAAGTAAGCTGTTGTTCCGTCAGGGCTAAGTGAAGGACTTGATAAGAAGTAAGATTTTTCCTGCGCTGAAATCTGAATGATGGAAAAGGCTGTTAATAATGAAATATAAAGTTTTTTCATGAAGAAATTTGATATTTATACCCTATCGTACTGTTAATTAAATGCTAAGATATAATTGATTTATCAAATCTGAAAAGTTTAAAGCAAAAAAAAGACCTACATTTCTGTAAGTCTTGTTGGCTCCTCCTGCTGGGCTCGAACCAGCGACCCTCTGATTAACAGTCAGATGCTCTAACCAACTGAGCTAAGGAGGAATGTCCTTTGTTTTAAGTGGTGCAAATATAGGACGAATATTTATACCTTACAAATATTTTTTAGAAAAAAATTCAAAAAAATTATAAACTGCCGGTCACTGCTTTGAAAATGTCGCTTCCGAAGATCAGTACCATCAATCCTAACAGGAAGATAACCCCGATCATTTGTGCGTTTTCCAAGACTTTCTGAGGTACAGGTTTCCCCGTAATCACTTCCCATAGCGTAAATAATACGTGACCACCGTCAAGACCCGGGATAGGAATCAGGTTAAGGAATGCCAACCATACAGAGAACATCGCGGTAAAACTCCAGAACATGCTCCAGTTCACCGATACCGATCCGTCTTTCGACTTCTCTACCGGCATATTCTTGATGATCGCTAACGGACCTCCCACTTTCTTATATCCCTGAACTTTTTTGTTGAATACCAGTTTAAACTGCTTCACCTGATACGTTAAGCTTTCAATACTTCTCGTAAATCCTCTTCCGATAGACTGCACGAAAGTGAAATGCTGCGTATTGGCATATTTCTGAAGCTGCTTATAAGAAGCGATCCCTAAAGTACCCTCCTTAGAAACCTCAAGGCTTAAAGGCTGTACTGCGCCAGCTCTTATTACCTCCATATTAATAGTCTTTCCAGCATTTTTTACAACAACACCTTGCAGCTCGTCATAATAACTGATTTTCTGACCGTTTACCGAAGCCACCTGATCTCCTATTTTTAAACCTGCCTCAGCAGTTTTAGGATTCACGATGGTGTCAATTACCGGTGCATATCTAGGTGTAAGGAATGCTCTTGGGTTTTCGTCTTTGAAAGCCAGTGCTTTTCCATCGTCATTCGTGTTAAAAGTAACATCCTGGCCTTTTCTTAAAACGGTTACCTGATCGCTTAGTAAAATATCTAAAGACAGTTTATCCAGGTTGTTCTGAACTTTCCCGTCTACTTTTAAGATCTTATCACCATCCTCAAAGCCCATTGCTTTTGCAATACTGGTATAATGCATCGGCGCCTCTACTCTTGTCGTATCAAAAGAGGTTTCCCCGTTGAAATACGAAAGACATCCGAAAATGATCCACGCCAGAAAAAAGTTAACCGTAACCCCTCCAAGCATAATGATCAGTCTCTGCCAGGCCGGTTTTGATCTGAATTCCCATGGCTCTGCAGGTTTTTTCATCTGCTCGGTGTCCATACTTTCGTCAATCATTCCGGCGATTTTCACATAACCACCGAAAGGAAGCCATCCGATTCCGTATTTCGTCTGTTCCGGATGTTTTCTCCAGTCGTTGTCAGGAAGTTTTGATATATCGATAGGAACTTCTTTCTCTTTTCCGTCTACCACGATAGTTTCTGTATCCGGAAGGTTTTTGGAAAGAAATTTATACTGCCATTTTCCGTTGATCTTCTTCATTGAAAAGATCGAAATCCATGGATCGAAAAACAGGAAGAATTTCTCAGCTCTGGTCTTAAACCATTTTGCCGGTAAAAAGTGTCCAAGCTCATGAAGAACCACTAAAATAGAAATACTTAGTATGAACTGGAAAATCTTGATTGCTAATTCCATTAATAAATTTTAGATTTTAATTTGCAAAGGTAACAATTATCAAAACTATGCCAAATAAAAAAGCCCCTCTAAATGAGAAGCTTTGTCATATATTTAGCGGATATTACAGATTGAAAGAAACACCGATACTGCCGTTGTTGCCTACTTCTGCAAAAACGCCCACTTTCTCTGTGAAAAAGTAACGGGCTCCAATGTGCGCCCCGATTCCAAAATCCTTACCCAGCACTCCTATGTCTACACCGGGATAGATGTCCCACTTGGAAGGCAGATCAAGCGCTTCCTGAAGGTGGAAATTCAGTCTCCCGAATACAAAAACACGGTTGTCTTTGTCATTATCTTTATAGTCACCAAAATACGCATTCAGACCGGCACCTACTGATATAAGCTTGTTCAGCCCATAGTCATAAGTTCCGGTAACTCCCGTTCCATAACCCCATGCACTCAGTCCCAGCTGAATTTTCTGGTCCCCTTTTCCTGTATAAGCCTGAGCGTTGGCAGCCGTTCCGAAAAAAGCGATCATCAACACAAAAAACAATTTCTTCATAAACTTTACTTTTTATTAAATGATAATAATGAAAAATATCCTCATCAAAAATAGAACCGAAATCATTGGAAAATCGTATTTTTATTGAAGTTATTTAACAAAGTTTATGAGAATAGCAGGACTTAATTTAGATATTGTCTGGAAAAATAAAGACAAAAATTTTCAACTGATCGAAGAACACTTTAAAGAAGTAGAGGCTGATATTTTCCTGCTTCCTGAAATGTTCTCTACCGGTTTCTGCATGGATGCGGCTGAAGTTTCGGACAGAAATGAAGAATCTCTGGAGTTTCTGAAGAAAATGGCTAAAGAAAAAAATGCAGCCTTCTGTGGGAGTGCTCCTGTAGAACAAGGAGGACATTTTTACAACAGAATGTACTTTGTGCAACCTGATTCTGAAGGTTTTTTCTATGATAAAAGACACCTTTTTTCCTTTTCGGGAGAAGATAAAGTGTATAGTCCGGGATATAAAAGAATGATTGTGAATTATAAAGGATTCAGGATCCTGCTGCAGGTGTGCTATGATCTTCGTTTTCCTGTTTTTGCGAGAAATAATGACGATTACGATGCCATCTTGTATATTGCCAACTGGCCTGAAAAAAGAGTAGGAGCCTGGGAGCATCTTTTAAAGGCAAGAGCCATAGAAAACCTGTCTTTTGTTTTTGGTTTAAATCGAATTGGAACAGACGGAAATAATCTTGTTTACCAGGAAAGCTCACACTGCTTTTTTGCCGACGGAACGGAAATTTCTCAAAAGAACGGAAATATCATCTCCGCAGAGCTGAATATGGAAGAATTAAAAGATTTCCGGAAGCACTTTCAGTTTCTGAACGACAGAGACCGGTTTTCAATTGAATTATAGACGTAGGTTAAGGTGTATATAACCCAAATGATAAGCTATGAAATTATAATTTGAGTTATATACGGATAAATTCAGATTCAATCTTGTCTATAACTTTAGACGGGATATCCTGCTCTTCGGAAAACTGTCTGAAAAGGCTTGTTGCTGAAACGATATCATCAATGATAGGCGCTGGATTTTTGACAGTGAACTGATCTGCTATTGTAAGAATATCTTTTCTGGTAATGCCATTTCTTTTTCCGTTAACTGACATTGCTCTGGAAACTCTGGTGTAATTTTTTAAAGCATCAAGCGGATAAGTTAAATCGTAGGCAGGAGCGAGGTTCCAACGGTCTTTTTCAGTAGTATAAATGAAAGAGAAATTTTTTAAATGATCATCACTATTGGCAAAAACAAGATTAAAAACCATTCGCCTGAAAAGCTGTTCAATATCTTTGTGAGGAAGCCTGAGATCTACAGACAATCTGAAGAGGTTCTCATATGATGAATTTTCCGGCTTTTTAAAATCCCAGCCAGTCATTCCCGAAGCGGTAAGAATATGTTGTTTCTCTCCGTGTTGACGGTCAAAACGTAAAGTGGCAAAATGTTTATCATCAATTATTTTAGAATCCATCATTTCAATTCCCAATGTTTTGGCAATCTGGTAGTAAATAAATTCTACTTTCTCCTTAGAATATCCCTTGTTTTCTTCCACTGAAAGTTTTATCAGATAATGATGGTAGTCTATCGACGTTTCTAAATCACCGGCTACTAAAAGACCTGTTTTTTTATGTTCTGAAACTAAAATCTTGGGTCTCGCACCCCCTGCAGAAGTTCCGATCTTGAAAATATTGAGTAATGCCAAATCGCTCAATCCCTTTTCCCGAATAGATGTTTTAATATCAAGAACCTTTTTTACTACTTCAGCTATTTCCTCCACATCTATTGAGCTATTCGATCTGATATCTTTGGCCGGAGCGAATTCCAGGGCGCCCATTCCTCTTTGGCCAATGTAGGTAAGTTGTTGTAACGGAGGGATATTGATAAAATCTTTTTGAGTAGCTTCCAGCCATTCTTTAAAAACAATATTTCCAAAATAATCGGGCAGAGAATCCGCTATCATTGGAGGCAAACCCCGGAAAGATTCACCTTCAAATTCTGAAAAAACCTGAACATTTGGACTTCTCCTGATGATGTATGGAAATATTCTTTTGTACAGGTCTCTTTCCAAAAAAGCAGGATTATATTGAAAAGATGATTTGCGCTGATTTTCATCATAGCCAATTTTTCCAATTTCTAAACCCTGAAAATGAACAGATATAATTTGATTTTTAGCCATATCTAGTACATGGAAGGATGATCTTTAATGTTTTCTATTTTTTCGGTAACGAATTGATTAACTGATTTGATTTCATCAAAATGCTGTAATACTTTCAATACCGTTTCCAGCGTGGGATTTTCCCCGTTTTCAAGTTTAGCAATGGTGAATCTGGAAAGACCCAGCTCTTCAGCTAATTCCTGTTTTGTAAGACTTTCTGCTTTACGCATCTCTCTGCACCAGGTTCCAATACTGTTTTTAACGTCTTTAATAGTAACAAAATCGAGCATGATATGTTTGTTATAATAAACAAATATAGCTATTATTTAGTTAAATGATTATTATAATGCGCAAATTGTTAGTGTTAAGTTGAGAAGGTATTTAAAAATTTAGATAAAATTAGTAAGGGTTATTCATTGGATTAAAAACGCTCATGTACAGCCGAAAACAAAAAACTGATGTAATCCAACGGACTTTCTCTTTGCTGATAGTTTTATGAAAAACGCTTGATTTTGAAAGCGAAAAATAGGGCTTATGTGTCTTAAAGGAATTTAAGATTCAACGTTGCATGCAGTAGGATTTTAAGCCTGAACCTCAGCCTGAACCTCATTAAGCATATTGTTTAAGCAGTTCCGTAAGTGAATTTACATCGTGGACACCGCTTTCTTTCCATAAGAGTTCACCATTTTTGAAGACCGCAAGGGTGGGAACACCTCTCACTCCATACTGAGCTGCCAAAGCCGGATATTGGTCTACATCTACTTTGATGATTCTGGCTCCTTCGCCTATATTTTCCTTTACAGTATTTAAAACGGATGACTGTACTTTACATGGCTGACACCACGTGGCAAAAAAATCAATAAGTACCGGTCTTTCCGAATTGATGATTTCCTGAAATTTTTGTGACATAGTTATGGTTTTTTGTAAACCATCAGGCTTCATAAGATCAATCCTGATGGCTCATTGTATTTTATTTTCCGGATGTTGTTTCTTCCTGAATAGCTTTTACATTTTTCCAGCTGGTGCCGTCGTAAGCTTCCACGCCGTTTTTCTTTAAGATTTCCATGGCCTGGTCAGCCTGAATTCCTTTATTGCAGAAAACAACCACCTTTTTGCCTTTCAGCGAACTGATGTTGTTCTGTATTTCAGCCAAAGGAATGTTGACAGCACCTTTTGCGGTTCCTGCTTCATACTGTTCCGGAATTCTTACATCTACCAGTGTGACATCAGAATTGTTAACAATTTGTTTGATGTCTGCTTTCGGATAGTCAGCTGTATCTGTTGTTTTACAGGCTGTTAACGCTAAAGCGGGAATCAGAATGTATCCGAAGAACCTTCCCTTTAGCATGCTATAATGTTTTTGACTGACAAACAAAATCTGTAGTCGGTAATTTTTCTGTTTTTTTGATGCCGTTAAAGCCTCCTTCTATTTCAGTAAAATTCCTGATTCCGTGTGCGTTAAGGATGCTTGCTGCGATCATGCTTCTGTATCCTCCGGCACAGTGCAGGAAGAAATGCTCAGAATCATCAATGGTTTTTACCCAATCGCTGATGGTGTCTAATGGCTTATTGAATGCATTGTCAACATGCTCAGCAGAATATTCAGTCAGTTTTCTTACATCGATTACTTTAACATTTTCTGTAAAATGTTCAGCGAATTCAGCGGGAGTTATCCTTTTAATTTCGTCAGTTTCTTTTCCGGTAGATTTCCATGCTGCAAAGCTTCCGTCTAAATATCCTACCACATGGTCGAATCCGACTCTGCTTAATCGGGTAATCACTTCTTCTTCAGTTCCTTCATCGGCAACAAGAAGAATAGGGTGTTTTACATCTACAATCATATTTCCAACCCACGGAGCGAAATCTCCTTTTAAGCCTATGTTGACAGAATTAGGAATAAATCCTTTATGAAATTCTGCAGGGCTTCTTGTGTCTAAAATCAATGCGCCTGTTTCTTCAGCAAAATCCTCGAAATCTTCAGCAGCAATGGGACTTAATCCTTTATTCATTACTACATCCAAGCTTTCATATCCGCCTTTGTTCATCGCTACATTCATTCCGAAATATTTCGGTGGAGCGGTAAGGCCGTCAAGAACTTCTCTGATAAATGATTCTTTGTCCGGCTGATTAAGCGCATAATTGGTTTTTTTCTGATTTCCCAGAATATCCACGGTTTCTTTCTGCATATTTTTTCCGCAAGCTGAACCGGCACCGTGTGCGGGATAAACCGTAATGCTGTCATCCAGTGGAAGAATTTTGGTATGAAGACTGTCATACAGAATTCCTGCAAGATCTTCCTGAGTAAGATTGGTTGCCTTCTGTGCAAGGTCCGGTCTTCCGACATCTCCTAAAAACAGGGTGTCACCGGTGAAAATGGCGGTTTCAGTTCCGTTCTCATCGATCAAAAGGTAAGTGGTGCTCTCCATCGTATGTCCGGGAGTATGCAGTACTTTGATTTTTATGTTTCCGATCTCAAAGATCTGGTTGTCTTCAGCGATGATAGCCTCAAATGCAGGCTGTGCGGTAGGTCCGTAAACAATAGGAGCTCCTGTTTTTTTACTTAGATCCAAATGTCCTGAAACGAAATCAGCGTGGAAATGGGTCTCGAAAATATATTTTAAAGTTACATGGTCTTTCTCAAGACGATCCAGATAAGGTTTAACCTCTCTCAAAGGATCAATAATCACAGCTTCATTTTCTGATACAATATAATATGCTCCCTGGGCCAGGCATCCTGTATATATTTGTTCAACTTTCATCTTATTTATAAACAATTTTGTTATTGATATTAATCTACAAAAATCGGGTTTTATTTTTAAAACAGGTCATTATACAGAAACTATAACGATAGAATAAATCTATTTACCCGTTATTTATTCTAATTTATAAAATATTTTATATAAAATCTGATTGGTATCTTCTGAAATATTTTTGTCTATCCTGAACTGAATATACTCGTCTTTCCTAGCTGCACCCTGCTCATAATTAATCAGCCTGTTGTATTTTTCGTAAATATGATCTTTAATTTTTCCGTTGTCCGCTATTCGGATCATTTCATCAAAGTACTTTTTAGTATCCTGGTCCATTGTCCAGTCTTTTTCATGTTTTTTATAAAAATCTATCATTTTTTCAATGGCAAATACCTCAGAATCAACATTCATATCATTGAAACCTGTGAGCAGTTCTTTCTTTTCCAAATGAGTAGCCAGCCATTCAATTTTTGCCTGTGCAGCAGTGATGGTAGAATTAATCATCATAGAATCTCTTTTGACCACAGGAGAGAGAACGATGTCCGGAGTTCTGCTTATCGGAAGAGGTCTTTTAGAGGCAATATTCAGCAGTCCGAAATAGTTTTCGGTTTTGTCTTTTAATTCCGCGATCTGATCTGAGGTCATATCATCACTAGATATTCTGATCTTAAAGCCCCAGCCTCCACATTCATAGATCGCGAGAAGAGACTTTTTGTCGGTGTATTTTACCCCTTTAAAAAAATCAGGCTGCCCCATGGAATGATTAAAAATAGAATACATATAATTAACTTTCAGGTGCTCGTTGGAAGCGCTCCCGAATGAAGGTTTGAGATCGGTACCTTTATTGGAATTTTGGTTAAGAGCATACTCGTAGGTAGAAAATTCATCTCTTAACAGCTGATTATCAATTTCTTTTTTAGGATAAATATAGAGGGTAAGTGTTGTTTTATTTTTTTTCGTTGTTTGCTGAACGTAGCCTACTGCCACATGATTGTTTTTAAGATCATAAGAGTAGATCGCTTCCCGCTGAAATCCTGACCATAACGCCGGGAATATAGTGGAGGTTGATTCATGGGTGTAATCTCCTTTTGCCGATAACTTGGCAGGCTGTGTCCTTTGTTGGGAGAAAACGGTTGCGAATACAAGAGAAAAAATAATCAGTAAATTTTTCCTGAACATAATGGGATGCTGCATATTAAATAAGTTGTACTTTTTTATACTAAATTAAGTATTATTTGTACAAGTTAAAACTAAATTTAATCATGTAATATGACTTTAATACCCGAATATTTTACAAAAACTTTTATATTTATAAGTTAAAAAAAGATCAGATGGCAGACAAAACACAATTTATTGAAGAACTGAATTCAAGATATACTCCAAAGGGAGAACACATTATACTGGGAAAAGGAATGCTGGACGGGGAAGTTGTCCCGGACGTAAACGTAACGATTCCTTTGAAAACAATCAACCGACACGGACTTATTGCAGGAGCTACAGGAACAGGTAAGACGAAAACACTTCAGGTTTTTGCAGAACAGCTTTCTCACGCCGGAATTCCTTCTTTGGTTTTAGATATTAAAGGAGATTTTTCTGGAATTGCAGAAGCGGGGCAGATGAATCCCATCATTGAAGAAAGGTATGCTAAAACGCAGCTTCCTTACAATCCACAAGCCTTTCCGGTAGAACTGATGAGTATTTCCGGAGGAAAAGGGGTAAAGCTTAGAGCGACCGTGACAGAATTCGGACCGGTTTTATTAAGCAAAATTCTTGAACTGAATGATACTCAACAGAGTATTATGTCTATTGTTTTCAAATATTGTGATGATAAAGGTCTTCCATTAATTGATTTAAATGATTTAAAAAAAGTTCTGCAGTACGTAACAGACAATGCACAGGGAAAAGCTGAACTGGCGGCCAACTATGGCTCTATCGCTTCGGCTTCTTTGGGTACGATTCTAAGATCTATCGTTGCCCTTGAACAGCAGGGTGCTTCTGATTTCTTCGGTGAATTAAGCTTTGATGTTCATGACCTTCTTGAAACCAGAGATGGAAAAGGAGTCGTAAATATTTTAAGAGTAGCTGAAATCCAAAGCAAACCACAACTGTTCTCTACATTTATGCTGTCGCTTTTTGCTGAAATTTATATGACTTTTCCTGAAGAAGGAGACAGTGGGAAACCGAAATTGGTTCTTTTCATAGACGAAGCCCACCTGATTTTTGATGAAGCTTCAAAAGCATTGCTTTCACAAATTGAAACTATGGTCAAATTGATCCGTTCCAAAGGAGTGGGGATTTATTTTATCACTCAGATTCCGGGAGATGTTCCTGAAAATGTTTTGTCTCAGCTGGGATTAAAGATTCAGCATGCTTTGAGAGGATTTACAGCAAAAGATAAAAAAGAAATAACGAAAGCTGTTGAAAACTATCCGACAACGGAGTTTTATAATGCATCAAGCCTGATCCAGAATCTGGGAATCGGAGAAGCATTTGTGACCGCTTTGGATGAAAAAGGGATTCCTACACCGCTTGTTCACACCTATCTGATTTCTCCGGAATCCAGAATGGATGTTTTAAGTGATGCGGAAATCTCAGAATTAACCGGAAATTCTGCTTTGGTGGCCAAATACGAACAGCCTGTTGATAAAGAATCAGCATATGAAATATTAACGAACAGAATGGAGCAGGCAGCCCAAAATTCTGCACCTACCCAAAAGACAAAGCCGGTGAAAGAAGAGCCGGGAATGTTTGAACAGGTGCTTCAAAGTAAAGCAGGAAGAACTTTTACCAGCACTTTGATGCGTGAAGGGGCAAAAGCCATCCTGGGAATGTTCGGATTGGGAGGAAGAAGGAGATAAGGTTTTAAAATTAATTCTATAAAAAAATAATCCTGCTAAGAGAAGAGTATCAGCTTTTTATTGGATCGGATCGGCAGTTTTGAAGCTGGCAATGGACAGTATCAATGCCCGTTTTACTTTTTTTGACATATTTTTTGTTATTTTAGCAGGACTGCCTTTACTGGTGGATAAAAAATGGCTGTATCAGTTATTTGGCGGAATAATTTTCGTTGATCAGTCTGTGTGTATGTTCTACGGTGTTCTTGTGGATATCAAAGACAGGCAACAGATACAATTGCAGCTGAGATGGACAGATGGCATGGGTTATGTACTAAGGCTCATAAGTTTATGTTCCGGGCTGATGATGACGGGAATTATTAATATTAATCAAAAAAATAGCAGTATAACTACAATTCAATGTATTCGATTATAGATATAGAAAGTAATGGTGCAGGTTATAGAAATGAATGCATTATAGATATAGCCATCTACAGGTACGATGGCCAGAAAATTACTGACCAGTTTATATCTCTCGTAAATCCTGAAAGCGATATTACTCCTTTTGTGCAGAAACTGACAAGTATTACGCCTAAAATGGTCAAAACCGCTCCTAAATTTCATGAAATAGCCAAAAGAGTCATTGAGATCACTCAGAATACCATCCTCGTAGGGCATAATATTGATTTTGACTACAGAATGCTGCGTCAGTCTTTCAAAAGGCTGGGGTATGATTTTCAGACCAGTACTTTAGATACCATTCCTTTAGCGAAGAAAATGATCCCGGATGAGGTAAGTTACTCATTGGGGAAACTGGTGAAATCGCTTGGAATTCCGTTAACGAATCACCACAGGGCAGATGGTGATGCAAGAGCAACATTGGAACTGTTCAAACTGCTGATCTCAAAAGATACAGAGAATGAAATCATTCAGAAGCAGCATGACGAAACCAATGCCAAGACCTACATTAATAAAATCAAAATCCTGACTCAGGATCTTCCTAATGAAAAAGGTTTTGTCTACTTCCAGAATGAAGCAGGAAAAATCATTTTATCGGATTACGTTCAGGATATCAATAAATTTTCAAAGAAAGTCTTTAATTCCAAATCCAAGAGGTGGGAAGAGATTCAGAGAGAGGTTGAGCAGATCAATTATGAGCTTACAGGTTCAGATATTATTGCCAAGCTGATCCTGAACTCCAAAAATATTAAGAAAAAAGAAGCCTTTCAGTTCGGATTGTATTTCAAAAACAATAAATACATTGTTGAAAAAAATAAGCTCAATAAAGGCGAAAAGCCTATCCTAAAATTCAAATCATTTACGCAGGGTACAAAAGCCGTTCAGTTTATCAGTCTAAATGAAGAATTTAATGACGTCAATGTTTTTATGAAAAAGATTGATTTCAGAAAAAGAAATGAATTATGGCTGGGACAGGGAAAAAAATTAGGAGAAAAAATGTTCCTGATTATTGAAAACGGAAAAGTCATGTCTTATGGTTTTTACGACCTGTTTACGCAGATTCAAACGATGAGCAAGCTTGCGAAATTGAAAATTGATCTTCCGTTGCCTTCTGCAGATCTGCATAATGATCTTCAACTGGCGCTGCTTCGCGGTGATTTTGAGACACTACCATTACCGAAATAATTTTTATCAAAAGAAGACGGTTTCAAATGAATTCTCCTGAAATAAAAAATAAATAGTATTTTTGTAAAAAATAAATAGAAGCAATGCAACATTTTAAACAAATTAAAACTGGAAAGAAGGGAACTGTAAAGTTCTCTAAGGTTTGGAATATTTAAAAGACTTGTCTTGCATAAAAATAATCAATGTGGCAGGCTCTTTATCTAAGAATCTGCCTTTTTTTATGTTAAAATGAAATTATGAATTCAAAAGAATTATTAAAGATTGCCAATGATTTTGGCACCCCGGTGTATGTTTATGATGCTGAATCCATCAAAGTTCAATATGAGAAACTTACATCTTCTTTTTTAAAACACACCAAGTTTTTTTATGCGGCAAAGGCGCTGACCAACATCAACATTTTGAAGTACGTCAAGAACTTGGGTGCTTCTTTGGATTGTGTATCTATTAATGAAGTCAGACTAGGACTAAAAGTAGGATTTCCGAAAGAGAAAATACTGTTTACTCCCAACTGTGTAGACCTGGCTGAAATAGAAGAAGCAATGGCTTTCGGAGTTCATATTAACATAGATAATATTTCTATTCTTGAGCAGTTCGGGAATAAGTACGGAAATACATATCCCATCCTTGTAAGAATCAATCCGCATATTTTCGCAGGCGGAAACTATAAAATTTCAACGGGACATATCGATAGCAAGTTCGGGATCTCTATCCACCAGGTTCGTCATATCGAAAGAGTGATGAAAAGTACCAACCTTAATGTGGAAGGCCTTCATATGCATACAGGAAGCGAAATCAAAGATCCGGACGTTTTCCTTCAGGCACTGGATATCATGCTGGAACTTTCTGAGCATTTCCCAAATCTTAAATATCTGGATATGGGAAGCGGTTTCAAAATTCCTTATCAGGACAGTGAAGAAGAAACGGACGTGAGAACATTAGGTAAGAAGGTAGAAAAAGTAATATCCGATTTCACAAAATCTACAGGAAGAAAATTCGAATTATGGTTTGAGCCGGGAAAATTCTTAGTAGGAAAAAGCGGATATCTTTTAGTAAAAGCTAATGTCATTAAGCAAACGACAGCTACTGTATTTGTAGGCGTAAATTCAGGATTTAATCACCTGATCCGTCCGATGTTCTACGATTCTTATCACAAGATCGAAAACCTTTCTAATCCAAAAGGAGCAGAAAGAATCTATACGGTAGTAGGAAACATCTGCGAAACCGATACTTTTGCTTGGGACAGAAAACTGAATGAGGTAAGAGAAGGGGATATTCTGGCTTTCCATAATGCAGGAGCTTACGGTTTTGAAATGAGTTCAAACTTCAATTCAAGATTAAAACCGGCTGAGGTGCTGTTCTTAGACGGAAAAGCACTTCTAATCCGTAAGAGAGATGAATTTGAAGATCTGTTAAGAAATCAGATAGAAGTAATTTAATATCAACTATAAATAACAAAGACTCCGCAGATTAATGCGGAGTCTTTTGTTTTAGAAGTTAGAAGCTAGACATTAGAATTTAGTGATGAAGATAAAACAATAACTCATCAACTTAATAAGGATGAACCAGCAACCAGCAACTGACAACCAATTAACCTCCCAATTTTAATTTCTCTTAAACCTGTTGAAATTTTAATACTATAGAAACCTAAGAATTGTAATTTATTAGCTAAATTTGAGAGAGGTAAGGATTTTTTCATGCTTAAAATGCCTGCCCATCTATATTTTCTTCAGTATTCTATAACTAAAATAACCACCAAAAAATAGTAATTATGGCTAAAAACATAGCAGAGCAGATTGTTGAAATGCTCGAAAATGCCAATGTGAAAAGAATTTATGCAGTAACCGGCGACAGTCTTAATCATCTTAATATTGCCGTGAAAAAAAGCAGCATCGAATGGATCCATGTAAGACATGAAGAAGTAGGTGCCTACGCCGCTGCAGCAGAAGCTGAGCTCGATGGTTTTGCGGTTTGCGCAGGAAGCTGTGGCCCGGGACACGTTCATTTGATCAATGGAGTCTATGAAGCGCACAAATCGCATGTTCCGATGCTGGTTATCGCGTCCACGATTCCAAGCGACGAAATGGGGATGGATTATTTCCAGGAAACCAATACCATAAAGCTGTTTGATGACTGCAGCCATTACAATCAGATGATCACCAGACCTGAACAGGTACAGAGAACATTGCAGACAGCAATCCAGCATGCCATTTCAAAAAAAGGAGTAGCCGTGATCGGACTTCCGGGAGATGTGTCAGAGCTTGATGCCGAAGAAGGATCTACTTCTACCCAGATATTTAAAACAAACCCTGTGATCAGACCTTCAGACGACGAACTGAAACGTCTGGCAGCTTTGATTAATGAAAGCAAAAAAGTAACGCTGTATTGCGGAATCGGGGCAGGAGAAGCCAATGCTGAGGTAGTAGAGTTGTCAAAATTTTTAAAAGCTCCGGTAGGGTATTCTTTCCGTGGGAAAATGGCCATTCAGCCTAATAATCCTAATGAAGTTGGACTTACTGGCCTTCTGGGATTTCCATCCGCGTATCATGCGATGCACGAGGCCGATCTTCTGATCATGTTGGGAACCGATTTTCCGTATCAGAAATTCATGCCGGTAAAAAATAAAATTGTTCAGATCGACGAAAGCCCCGAAAGACTGGGTAGAAGAGCGAAACTTGAACTTGGACTGGCCAGGAGATGTCAAAGAAACCATTAAAGCTTTGCTGCCGTTACTTGAAGAAAAAACAGATATCCACTTCCTGAATGAGCAGCTGGCATTTTATGAAAAAGTTAAAGAAAATCAGCTTACATACGTGAAAGATTCCGGAAAGGAAGATGCCATTCAGCCTGAATATGTAGCGCATACTTTAGATCAGCTGGCTAAAAAAGACGCCATTTTTACGGTAGATACAGGAATGTGCTGTGTCTGGGGAGCCAGATTTATTACAGGAACCGGCGAAAGAAAAATGCTGGGATCTTTCAATCACGGATCGATGGCCAATGCGATGCCGATGGCTATCGGAGCTTCTTTGGCTCATCCGGGCAGAGAAGTAATTGCCCTGTGCGGAGATGGCGGATTGTCTATGCTTCTCGGAGATATGGCAACGATCTTCCAATATAAACTTCCGGTCAAATTAATTGTTTTCAATAACAGAACCCTCGGAATGGTAAAACTGGAAATGGAAGTAGGCGGAATGCCGGATAATGAAACCGATATGATCAATCCGGATTTTGCCATGGTCGCACAGGCGATGGGCTATCCCGGAAAAAATGTTCACAAGCCGGAAGAAGTGGAAGACGCTATAAAAGAATGTCTGGCCTATAACGGACCTTACCTTCTCAATATATTCACCAATCCGAATGCACTCGCTCTTCCTCCGAAAATAGATTTCGATCAGGTATTGGGCATGACGAAATCTATGGCTCAGCTCATGTTGGGTGGAAAAATGGAAGAAGTTCTGGATACGGTGAAAACCAATTACAAACATATTAAAGGACTGCTGTAATGAGTGCCTCCTTAAAAAGATTTTATATTATTGCCTGGGTATTCGGGCTGGTGTTTTACTTTCTGGACTATGTGGTCCGTTCTGCACCGGCAGTGATGATCCCGGAATTGGTCAGCAATTTCAGTACAACAGAACTGAAGCTGGTCAGTCTGATCGGAACCTATTACTATACGTATTCCACCTGTAGTTTGATTGCAGGAATAGCTCTGGATAAATTCGGAGGGAAAAGATCTCTTTTTGCCGGAGCTTTAATTCTGGGAATCGGCTGTCTGCTTTTTCTCGCATCTGCCTATTCAGGCGGTGTAGCAGGAAGACTGCTTCAGGGAGCAGGATGTGCTTTTGCATTTCCGGGATGTGTCTATCTGGCAAGTAAAGGTTTTTCTTCCAAATCCCTGGCAACCGCTGTCGGATTTACACAATGCATCGGAATGCTGGGCGGAACTGCCGGACAGTTTGTGGTAGGACCATGGGTTGAGGAAGGTATTAATATTGATACTTTTTGGCTTTGGTCAGGGATTATTACCGTAATTACAGCATTCTGTCTGTTTTTGGTCATTCCTGGCGAAAAACAATCTGAGGTGCAGTCTGGAGAAGCGGTTAAAAGAGTAGGATATTTAGAACCGTATAAGATCGTTTTCAAAAATCCTCAATCCTGGCTGTGCGGTATTATTTCCGGACTTCTGTTTGCGCCAACGACGATATTTGCCATGACCTGGGGTGTTGCCTTCTTTGAAAAGGACAAAGGCTTCGTATTTCATGATGCCGCGATCACCAGTGCTATGGTGGCTTTTGGCTGGGTATTCGGATGTCCGCTTTTAGGATTTATTACAGATAAAATTGGAAGAAGAAAACCCGTTCTGATAGGCGGGGCAATACTGATGATTGTAAGCTTTCTGCAGTTGATCTACTTTCCTGAACTGTATCCGGCGAAGATCAGTATGTTTATTTTCGGGCTTGGCTCCGGAGCTGCAATGATTCCGTATTCTATCATTAAAGAAGCCAATCCGGATTATGTAAAAGGAAGTGCTACAGGTGCTATTAATTTTATTACTTTCGGAGTAACGACCTTGGTGAGTCCGCTATTCAGTATGTGGTTTGGGAAAAGTCTGGAAGCTTCATCCGGGGATATGCATTTTCAGTATTCCATATTATTCTGGATCACAGGAATTGTACTGGCAGTTTTGATTTCATTTATGTTAAAAGAAACGGGAAGTAAGGCACAGGAACAAGCTTTGAATGCTTAAAAGAAATTTAAATAATTTATCAACTTCAGGTGAAAGCCTGAAGTTTTTCTTTTTAACAAAGCATTTAAATAATTAACTTTGTTACAGTAATATTAATAACTAATGAATACGGTTCTATGAAAGCTTTTACATTATTTATAGCACTCCTTGTTACCAATTTTGCATTGGCACAGCAAGACGTTGAAGACAGAGATGATAATCCGATCACGGAGATCAATAAAAACTTATTGAAGATAGATATCAAGGAACCTCTTTTACAGGTTGCCGTGAAAAACTGTGACGATTTTAAACCTGCCGCATTTGAAGGAGGTGTCGCGGTTTACAAAGAAACACTGCGAAAATTCATGTATGATTATCTGAATTCAGATTTTTATGTTCTGAACGGAGATTTTACATTCACCCTTACCATAGATCAGACCGGAAAAGTAACCAATATCGAAGGAAGCCCTAAAGTTTCCAACAGCGCTTACTTTTTTGATGATATGAAATATGTGGTAAGACGTATCAAAAAAAGCTGGGTTCCTGCTTCATGCAACGGACAGCCCGTTTCTTCACAAATCAAACTTAAGATGAGTTTCTCCTCCATAGCCACAGATCTCTAAACTTATTACATGAAAAAATACCTTTTATTACTGCCTTTACTGTTCATCGGAATTAAAGGTTTCTCTCAGCAAATTCAACAGGTTGAAATAACACCATCATATACTCAGAAAGCAGAATTTCCGGGTGGTGATGAGGCTTTCCGGAAGCAGTTCATGGATATGCTTCATGCGTATGTAGATACCCAGAGCTATGCGATCAACGGGAAAGTGATTTTTGTAATTAATATTGCTCCGGATGGGAAAATGAATCGTCTGAATGTTCTTCCCAGAATTAAAAACAGTGAAATGTTTATCGATGATGTGAAATATGCGATGAAAAAGATCAAAGGGAAATGGAAACCCGCCATGAACAAAAGCACACCTGTAGATTCTGACATTACAGTGAAGGTAGATTTCAGTACCAATGGATATGATCATGATTAGAATACTGTTTTTATTGCTGACCATGTTTTCTCTGAAAGTTTCAGGGCAGGAAGCGACACAGAATTCTTCAGATAAATCTATGCCCGGAGGACTCAATAGTTTTCGGGCAGAAGTAGCCAAGCAAATTGATCTCAGTGATTTTATCTGGAATGAACCTTTTAAGCTAGTGGTTACTTTTAATGTAAGCAAAGAAGGGAAAATGGAGAATGTAAAACTGGAAGAGTCTTCAGGAAATGCCGAATTCGACCAAAGAATTCTGGATGGAATAAAAAGAATCAGAAAGAAAAAATGGACCCCAGCCAGCAAAGATGGGCAGCATATAGACTCATTTTTCAGGCTTCCGATGACTTTCCATCCTCCTAAATAATCTCCTGCCATTCTGTCACAATATTTTGTATCTTTGCAGACTAATCTGTTTAGGCGTGAAAATTCATGAATCAAGAATGAACTTTACCTCTTAAACATTGAACTTAAATTGATCATTGTGCAGGAAAAATATATAGACGAAACAAAACAGGGAGAAGCTTTTGCCATCGCTGAACGTCCTGAGAATTCTAAAAAGCTCTTTCTGGAAAGCTACGGCTGCCAGATGAATTTTTCTG
Source organism: Chryseobacterium sp. JM1 (assembly GCF_000737715.1). Classification (GTDB taxonomy): domain Bacteria; phylum Bacteroidota; class Bacteroidia; order Flavobacteriales; family Weeksellaceae; genus Chryseobacterium. The sequence continues at coordinate 58,553 of NZ_JPRN01000006.1, forward strand.
ATTCTGAGATTGTTGCATCTATTCTTAATGAGCAGGGGTACAATACCACGCTGAAAGTAGAAGAAGCAGACCTTATCCTTTTAAATACCTGTTCTATCCGTGAAAAAGCGGAGCAGACCGTAAGAATGCGCCTTGCTCAGTTCAAAAGACTGAAGAAAGAAAAACCAGGCATGACGGTTGGCGTTTTAGGATGCATGGCAGAACGACTGAAAACCAAGTTCTTAGAAGAGGAACAGCTGGTAGATCTAGTCGTAGGCCCTGATGCGTACAGAGACCTTCCGAACCTGCTTAAGGAAACGGAAGACGGAAGAGATGCCATCAACGTAATCCTTTCCAAAGAAGAAACGTATGCAGATATCAACCCGGTCCGTTTAGGCGGAAACGGCGTTACGGCATTTGTAACCATCACCAGGGGCTGCGATAATATGTGCACGTTCTGTGTGGTTCCGTTTACCAGAGGAAGAGAAAGAAGCCGTGATCCGCACTCTATCATTGAAGAATGTAAAAATCTTTTAGATAACGGGTATAAAGAAATTACCCTTTTAGGCCAGAATGTAGATTCTTACTTATGGTACGGAGGAGGTCCAAAGAAAGACTTCGTTAAAGCTTCTGAAATGCAGAAAGCTACGGCTGTTAATTTCGCAAAGCTGCTTGATTTAGTGGCTAAAGCCGTTCCGGAAATGAGAGTGAGATTCTCTACTTCCAACCCTCAGGATATGAGTCTGGATGTATTCAGAATGATTGCAAAACACGACAACATCTGTAACTACGTTCACCTTCCTGTACAGAGCGGAAGCAACAATATGCTTCTTGCCATGAACAGACAGCATACCCGCGAGGAATATTTAGATTTAATCAGAAAAGCAAAGGAGATCGTTCCGGACATTGCTTTTTCTCAGGATATGATCATCGGTTTCTGTAATGAAACGGAAGAAGATCACCAGGATACCTTAAGCCTGATGAAGGAAGTGGAATATGACTACGGTTATATGTTCGCCTATTCAGAAAGACCAGGAACGCCTGCGCATAAAAAAATGGAGGATAATATTCCATTTGAAGTGAAGCAGAGACGTCTGAATGAAGTGATTGAACTTCAACGCGAGTTATCCAGAAAAAGAATGGAGACTTATGTAGGAAGAACACACCAGATTCTGATCGAAGGAACATCCAGAAAAAATGAAAACCAGTGGAAAGGAAGAAATTCTCAAAACGCGGTTTGTGTATTTGATGTGCTGGAAGGACAGAAAATTGGTGACATTGTGAACGTTTTTGTCTATGACAACACACAGGGCACACTTTTAGGGAGAACAGCAGAATAATTTAAGATCTTGATCAAAGCGGTTTGTTTTTTTGCATTATTTTCTTTTGTGCTGATGTCATGTCAGACTGAAAAAAGCATGAGCAAATATCCTTTAACCGTTGGAGATATTGAATTTGATGAAAAACTGGATGATCCTGCATTTAAAAGATGCGCCACGGAAAAGCTGGTCAATCTTCAGTATTATCAGGGATCAAAAGAGTTTGACTATAAAGGAGAGAAAATCGCCATTACAGAAAAACTGGAAAAAGAAAAAATATCTTCCGAAACTAAAACGAACGGGTATATTACCGTAAGATTTTTAGTAAATTGTGAAGGAAAAACAGGACTGTTCAGAGTTCAGCAAATGAATGCAGAACTTAAAGAAACAGTGTTAGATAAAGAACTGGGAGACCGTTTGCTGAGGTTTACAAAATCTCTGGACGGCTGGATCCCGAAAGAGATAAAAGGTTTTAAAGTAGGCTATTATCAGTATTTAACCTATAAAATTGAAAATGGAAAAGTTTCAGAGGTATTACCTTAGCTTTTTGATGCTTATCGTTTACACCAATACTATTGCGCAGGTCAATTGTAACGCAGTAGAGGGTGAGAACTGCAAAAAAGCTTGTGAGTTATACAACTGGGCTTCGGACAGACAGGGCAGCAGGGAATCTCAGGAAGCTTTTGATAAAGCCATCGGATTGTGCCCCGATTTCTCCAATTCCTATATGGAAAAGGCCGTTCCATATCTTAAGAATGGAGATTTTGTAACCTGGAAAGTCCTTATTGATAAAGCGGTTGCCGTAGATCCTAAGATGCATCTGGGCTACAGAGGCTGGTGTAAATTCCAGTTTCTGCGCGATTACAACGGAGCTGTTCAGGATTTAGAAGCATTAAAAAAATACTATCCTGAAGACTTAGGCAGATCTTTAAACGGAGATTATCATCTGGAAGTAGTGAAAGCCATGGCTTACAGTGCTTTGGGACATAAAGAAAAAGCGGCAGCCATTATTGAAAAAGCTTTATTGTCAAAGGGCTATTTCAAAGGCATGTATGACCATTATCAGCTGGGAGTAACCTATTTCGAGCTGGGCAGATACGATAAAGCTTCAGAAAATTTCGAAAAACAGAGCAAAGAATACGACTTTGCGGAGAATATATATTTTAAAAGTAAAGTTTCTAAGATCAGGAACAAAGATTATTTGGATTTAAAAACCTTAGCATTAAGGACTTATGATGAAGGCAAGACCATGAAAGATGTCTACACTCATCACTTTAACAAAGTTTACAGGAAACAGATTGAGGCCCTGTAGATTATTATTAAATCAATAATCAAAAATTTACTTATGAGCAACGACTTACAAAACATAAAAAACCGCTTTGGAATCATCGGAAACTTTCCTGCACTGAACAGGGCTCTGGAAAAATCAATTCAGGTGGCACCTACAGATATTTCCGTTCTGGTCATCGGAGAAAGTGGAGTAGGGAAAGAATTTATCCCGAAAATCATCCATTCAGAATCCAAAAGAAAACATCAGCCTTATATCGTCGTCAACTGTGGAGCGATTCCGGAAGGAACGATAGATTCTGAGCTGTTTGGGCACGAAAAAGGAGCGTTTACCGGAGCTACAGCGACCAGAAAAGGGTATTTTGAAGTGGCAGACGGTGGAACCATATTCTTAGATGAGGTGGGAGAACTTCCCCTTCAGACCCAGGTTCGTCTTTTGAGAGTCCTGGAAAGTGGTGAATTTATGAAAGTGGGTTCTTCGCAGGTTCAGAAAACGAATGTGAGAATTGTGGCGGCTACGAACGTCAATATGATGAAGGCCATTCACGACGGAAGATTCCGTGAGGATTTATTCTACCGTTTAAATACCGTTCAGATCGATATGCCTCCTTTGAGAGAAAGAAAAGGAGATATTCATCTGTTATTCAGAAAGTTTTCTATAGATTTTGCAGAAAAATACAGAATGCCGGAACTGGAGCTTGAGCCTAGTGCCGTTCATTATATTGAAAATTATACATTCCCGGGAAACATCCGTCAGCTAAGAAATCTGGTAGAACAGATGACCGTGGTGGAAAGAAACCGCGAAATAACAGTGGAAAAGCTCGCGGAATATATTCCTATGGAAACCCACCTTCCGATGGTGGTCAATACTCAGAACTCCCAGAAGCAGAGTGATTTCGGAAGCGAAAGAGAAATCATGTATAAAATTCTCTTCGATATGAGAAGTGATATTAATGATTTAAAATCGCTAACTTCAGAACTGATCAAAAACAAAGGAACTGCTGATCTGAGCAATCAGGAAAAAAACCTGATCAACAGGATTTATTCTGCAGAACAGAACCAGCCTGTAGCACAGAATTCACTGCTCTATTTCGAAGATAAATCACCGGTGGTACAAACGTCACCAACCATTATTTCAAATGCTGATGACAGCTACGAAGATATTGAAGATATCGAAATAGAAGAGAACAGACCGGAATCTTTATCGCTTCAGAATAATGAAAAGGATTTAATTATCAAAGCGTTAGAGAAGCATAAAGGGCGCAGGAACAGAGCTGCGGACGAGCTTGGTATTTCACAGAGAACATTATACAGAAAAATAAAACAATATAACTTAGAAGACTAATACACAGGAATGAAGAATTTAGAAGTAAAAGATTATGATTTTAATATCGGGAAATATGTATCCCAGGGAACAGATCTGTTCAAAAAAGATATTGGTGGTTTTATCGTAGCTACACTGCTCCTGTTTGTCATTAGCTTTATCCCTTTCTGTGGTATTCTTGGACTGGGTAACTTCTATAAGATCTGCAAAAAAGTAGATGAGGGTCAGCAGGTTTCAGCAGGAGATATTTTCGACTTTACGGATTTCGTAGTGTATCTGAAATTGTTTCTGCTTATTTTCGCGATATGTATTGTGGCCATGATTCCGATACAGTTTACGCTGGTTCCGTTCTTAGTTGCTGCCGACACTGAAGGCGGACAGGTATCAGATACCGGTGCAGCATTGCTGGCAGGTGGAATGGGATTGTGGGTGATGATGATTATGATATTTATTATGATTCTTTCTATATCTATGTATTTTATACAACCTTTGATCTCGCTGTACAGAATCACAAGCGTAAGAGAAGCATACAGACTTTCCTGGAAAATTGCCAAGAAAAACTTTTTTATGATCCTTTTATTCTCAATTGTAGTAGGCTTCATTTCCCAGCTTGGAATCATTGCATGCGGAATAGGAATCCTGTTTTCTATACCTTTGGGAATCTGCATTAAGTATGCTGCTTATAAAGATGTTTTGGAGTCTTTAAATCAAAAAACGGTATGAGTAAATTAAAAATAATATTCGGGTTTGTCATTCTTTCGCTGTTTCATCAGTGTTACTCATTTACAGGATCTTCACTGACGGATGAAAAGACCGTTCAGATCAATGAATTTCCCAATAATGCAGCCCTTGTAAACCCCACGCTTTCCCAGCAGTTTTCTACAGATATCCAGAACAGATTCCTGCAGAGAACCACTTTAAAAGGAACAAAATCAAATCCTGATATTTTGATAGAAGGTGAAATTTCCGACTACGGATTCTCACCTACTACGATCAGCTCCAATACTACACAGAACCCCTCGGGCGGTATAGTACAGCAGGCACAGAGCAAACTGACGATCAGTGTAAAAGTACATTACGAAAACAAAATACATCCCGACTCCAGTTTCGACAGGACTTATACGGATGAAGCGGTTTTCAATAGTGACCTGACACAGAGTCAGATAGAAGCTTCCCAGGTGAAGCTGGTGACAGACAGAATTATTAACAAGATATTTAACGATATTGTAGCCAATTGGTAAGATGAATCCCAGAGTTTTAGAATTATTAAAGAACCCCAAAAATATTCAGTCAGAAGATCTCGGTCTTTTGAAAGAAGAAATCCATGCTTTTCCTTATGTCCAGAACATCAGGGCACTTCATTTGTTTGGGGTACACCTTTATGATAAAGAAAACTATCAGAAAGAACTTTCTACAACGGCGGCCTATACCACCGACAAAAAACTTCTTTATCAGCTGATCAACGGGAAGATTCAGCGCGAACCGAAGCCAGAAACGGCAGAAGAAAAACAGCCTTCCAAAACAACAGAAAAGGCTGTGAAATATTCCTACAAAGACAAAGCTTTCCCTATAAAAAGAGAAGAGCCTACCGATAAAAAGCAGGATCAGTATGAGGCAGCAGCATCTATGATACCGCCTGCTCAGGAAATCAAACATATCCATGTGAATGGGGAGAGAAACAGAATTCTTTTTGAAGGAGAAGAAAACTTCCTGGATGAAACCCATTCCGAAGTTATAGATCTTGAATCCACACTGGAATCAGGGGTAATTGTGACTCAAAAAACAGAACCTGTTACAGAAGATCTTAAAGAAGAATCTGTACAGGAAGTAGGAGCAGAAAATAATGAACCGTCAGAAGATTCAGAAGCCGGAGTAGAATTCACTCCTGAATTGATTGTTGATGAAGATCAAATCGATGAACCGGCTGAGGAACAGGAAATCGATAATGAGGAAGAAGTAAGCTTCCACGAAGTAGAAGCAATCGTACCGGAAACAGAAGTTACTGAGGAGGCAGAAGAACAGAAAGAAACTGTTGAAGAACCGGTAGCCATTGAAGCAGAGGAGAACTCTGAAGTTATAACTGAAGTTGAAAATACAGACGAACCACATGCGGAAATCAGTTTCCATGGAATGGATGAATTCCTGCCGGATGTTAAAATTCAGGCAAACAGTGATGATGAAGCGGTAGCTCCGGAAGTCTCTAAACCGAATGTTAATAAGCATGAGGAAGAAATGAGACGTCTGATCGAAGAGGTAGAAAAGAAAATGAAAGAAGCTCAGTCAGCTCCAAAGGTTGACAATGAGGAACCTGAAACTGCCGACCACGAAATCAGTTTTGCCGAGACCCAAAATTTCCACTTCTGGTCCACTGAAAAAGAAGAACCGAAAACGACTGAGGAATCTGCTCCTGAAAAAGAGGAAGAGACCACAGAACAACCTATACAAAACGAAGAACCGGAAGTAATAGTAGAAAAACCGGAGGAACAGAAGATCGTCGCACAAGAAGTCTCCGCATGGAAACCTATGAGCTTGGAATCTAATGTACCGGATTCTATGATCTCCAAAGAACAAACAGTTCCCGCTCCTAAAACTGAAGCTCCAAAACAGGAAAACATCCCTGTTGTAGAAGAAAAGCAGGAAGAAGTTGCTGCAGAAATGACCGAAGAGCCTCAAAAAGAAGCTGAAAAAGTTTCAGAACAGCAAGTTGCACCTGTCGCAGAAGAAACGCCTGAAACGGCAGAAGAACAGCATACAGATGGTAAAGCCTCTGAAGAAGTTACTGAAACAAAAACACCTAAAGGAGAAGAAGCTCCCGTGATGAATGTTTCTTTCTTCGGTTCAGATATCTCAAGTTTATCCGTAGAAAAAAGAGAAAAAGAAAACATACAGGCAGATGAGCCTGTTCAGGAAGTTAAAGCTCAAAATACTGCACAGACACCGTCTGACAGCAATGTTCCCGGTTTTATCAATACATGGCAGAGCTGGCTTAAAATAGACAGGCCGGCAGAAGAAGAGGTTGTTGTACAGAAAGAAGAGGTAGAAGAAGTAATCCCTATCCAGGAAAAGGTTATTGAAGCCTTTATCGAAAACAATCCTAAGATCAGTCAGTTAAGAGACGAAAGCACCTATGTTGTCAGAGAAAAGAACGACGATATTTCTCACCTGATGACAGAAACACTGGCTAATCTGTATCTGGAACAAAAACTGTATTCAAAAGCCATTAAAGCCTTTGGGATTTTAAAGAAAAAATATCCTGAAAGAGTTGCTTATTTCGACAGCAGAATCGAAGAGGTGAATATCATCAAAAGCGGAAAATAAATGATGGCGCGCTTAGTCTGTATTTTTCTGTTTGCTTGTTTATCCTTTGCTTCGGCACAGGTAAATCCGGGCGAAGTATTTCCTGTAGCTACTTTGACTCATGAATTTACAGTTCCTGCAAAGAACCTTAAGGAAGAAACCGTGATCACGAGACTCCTTGAAATTCCAAGGGCAGCACTGTTTAAAAATAAAGACTGGAATGAATCCTCCTCTTCCTTTACTTCATTTGAAAAAATAGAATCGGTAGTCATTTTTCAAAAAATAAATAAAACAAAAGACAGGAATTATAATTTCTCCTGCGCAGCTACTATACATTATGTGAAAGGAGCGTTTCAGGTAGAACTGATTACCCATAATTTCGAAAAATTTCTTGAATCAGACGGAAAACCCAATTCTTTCTATGATGTTAAGTATCTTGAGTATTATCAGGCCATGTCACAGGAGTTTAAATCTTTGATAATCAAATACCTTTCAGGAAACACCACTGCTGCCGAAAATAGAGATATTCAGCTGAATAAAGCAGCTGACCTTACATCGTCCGGAAAGAGTGAAGATGCTTTAAAAATCAATAACAAAATTCTGGCATCAGATCCTCAAAACAGCCTGGCTCTTTTCAATAAAGCCCAACTTCTTTTTGCCAAGAAAAAATATGCAGAGACTCTCAATACGATCAACTTAGCGGAGAAGAATACAGAATTGGCTGATTTTGAGATATTGACCTATAAAAATATTAAAATCCAGTCTCTTATGGCGACCGGACAGAATCAAAAAGCTCTTGAGGAAACCCATAAAACAGTACAGCTCACAGCTGGAATAGATCCCGAAAAAGCTTTTGAAACCATTGAGGATGATAATGGAAAAGAGACACTTGCTCCTACAGACAGGACAAAATTACTATTGCTAAGTGTGTTCAATTATGAGCAGCTTAAAAAAAATAAAGAAGCTGTAGAAAGTCTGAAAAAATTTGAGGCCCTTATTCCCAACAATGATATCGGTCTTTTAACAAAAGTATTTAAATTCTACTGCCTTCTTAAATCCAGAGAAAATACAGAAAGAGTCCGTTCAATCATTCTCAAAGATAGCCCCAAAGCGAATCTTCCGTGTAAGAATTAAAGCGGTTCCACATTCTTTTTCCGGAATTTCCGCCATATTTTCCGGCCGAAAATTACCACAAGAATAATCAGAATAACAGCAAACAAAGCCGCAATCACCGGTGCAGCCATCGCCAGAACAGACATGATGCCCGCTCCGGCTGTTTCAGTAGTTCCCACCACCGAATTCCCCAAACCACCCGTTGTAGCGGTAGAAGCCGCCCGAATCCCTGCAAAACCCGAACTTATCGTAGCTGCAGTTCCTCCCCCGGCAATCAGTGCAAGGCCCCACTGTGGAAAAGTTCCCAGATCTGCAAACTGGCTGGCAAATAAAACAGAGCCTGCTACAGTAGCCAGCGGCACCGAAATGGTATCCAGCAAATGATCGACAAAAGGGATGTAATACGCTAATATCTCAGCGATAGTCGCAATACCGGTGGTAATAAGTGCAGGAAGCCCGGAAAGCCATTCAAAATGCTCATTCATCGGGATCCAGTGAAAATAAGAAGCAAGACTTACCGCAAACATCGGCAGAAAAACTCTGAAGCCGGTGGCCGCTGCCAGCCCGATACCGATAAAGGCACTGAGGATGTAAGAAAGGTAGGGAATATGATCTAACATTTTAATTTTCAGATTTATTGTTTTCCCTAAATTACATAAACTAAGCAAGCTTTTATAAAAATTTAAACCAATATCATCTTTTTAAGATATAAATACCCGAATTTCTTTATAAAATTTCGTGCATCGCGACGGAAAAAAGGTGTCGATTTATTAGATGAAGAAACATTGATTCCCCTCTCTCATCTGTGAAAATCCGTCTGATCAGTAAGAAAAAATAAAAAAGCAACTAAGTAAACAGCCATTTTACGCATTATTTCATTGGTAAACTGTTACACTGCTCCATTGTTACATTATAAAATTATCAAGATCTCTTCTGCATCTTGCACAGCTTAATAAACTGCTCCTCCACATCCTGAAACTTAGCCGGCATTTCAGGTGAAACCCAAAACATCATCGCCATCGTTTTTTCTCCGAAAGCTTCTTTAAATAAATCTTTATTCAGACGGTAACATTCTCTTAAAAGCCTTTTGACACGATTTCTGTGCACCGCTTTCTTAAAATACCTTTTAGAAACAGAAACTCCAAATTTATGGCTGTCTACCTGCAGGTTAGGTTTATCTTTCAGAATGATAATCCTTAGGTTTCCACAGGTCCTCCATTTACCTTTGTCAAAAAGTAAAGCAATCTCAGTGTTTTTCTTGAGTTTTTCTTCTCTGGAGTAGGTGTAGTTCATTAATCCTGTTTCACTAAATAATTAATCACTTCAGCCGCTGCATACAATCCGAAAATTGCAGGAATATAGCTGATAGTGCCGTAGAAAGACCTTTTATAGTTGGCCCCGTCCGTTAGTTTCAGACTTTCCTCCTGTTGAAGTTCATTGGAGAAAACACACCTGAAACCTTTATTGATATTTTCTTTTTTAAGTCTTTTTCTGATTTGTCTGGCAAGGAAACAGTTCTGCGTTTTGCTGATGTCTCTTACCATGACCTTGCTTGGATCTGTTTTTCCGCCGGCACCCATAGAACTCACCAGTTTTATTTTCCTTCTTTTGGCGGCTTTAATTAAAAACAGTTTTGGCGTAATGCTGTCAATACAGTCTAAAATATAATTAAACTTATCAGAATCAAGCACTTCATCCATTCTTTCCGGATTCAGGAATTCATTGATTTTGATTAATTTAAGATCCGGATTGATGTCCAATAGTCTTTCTGCCACGACTTCTACCTTATGCTGTCCTACTGTCGAGCGCAATGCCGGAAGCTGTCTGTTGATATTCGTGATGTCTACGGTATCGCCGTCTACAATCGTCATATGTCCCACACCTGCTCTGGCCAAAAATTCTGCAGCAAAAGAACCTACGCCTCCTAAACCTATAACCAGGACATTGGCCTTATTAAGCTTTTCCAGTCCTTCTTCTTTCATTAGGAGCTCCGTTCTCTCCAGCCAGTACTTATCCATTCTTTATCGTGTCTAAATTTTCTAAAATCTGTTCGTTCAGTTGTTCCAAAGAAATTCCCTTTAACTCCGAAACTTTTGAATACAATTCTTCAATATTAAAGCATTCATTATCAGTTTCTAAAAACATTTTGTCCAGGGGAGTATTCCTTACAATTTCCTGCAAAGATAAATGATACAAAACAGCTTTTCCAAAACTCAAATAAAAATTATTTTTCAGCAGGTCCTCCGCAATGCGTTCCTTTTTGTTAAAACCATGAATAATAACGGCCTGTCTGGCTTTCTTTTTAAAAGAAATCACCTCGTAAAATTTTCTTACACAGTGTATAATCAGTGGTTTTTTGATCTCGTTGGAAATAAGCATCTGTCTTAAAAAAATCTGTTCCTGAATCTTTTGTGGAATAGGAACCATGGAGTCTAGCCCGCATTCTCCGATGGCAAGGCAGTTTTCAGTGATATTTGATTCCAGCCAGCTGAACTGTTCCTCCACAGAATCCACGGTGATATCTTTAGGATGTATGCCTATAGAATAAGGAGATTCCGGGGGAACAGTTCCGAAGTCTATATTGTAAATCCCATAGAGCGTATTCTTCTTATGGTGGTGAAAATCAAAAAAATCCATTAACAAAAGTACGATTATTCAGAAAATTAATTTAAAATTATTAAACGAACGTTTATAATTGTGTTAAAAATTTCTTAACTTTACTCAAAGTGCACTTCATGAGAAAAAAATTTACGGAAAAACAGATCCATATCCTGGACATTGCAGAGGAACTTATTGCCAAAAAAGGGTATGAGGGAACTTCTGTAAGAGATATCTGTTCCAAGGCCAATATCAATGTGGCCATGATTTCCTATTACTTTGGTTCCAAAGAAAAAATGATGTCTTACCTCTATCAGTACCGGGTGCTGAAGACCAGAGAGAACTTTTCAGAATTTGCAGATACCATCAAGGACGGCAAGCCTGAAATGCAGTTGAGAGAGATCATTAAATATATTGTTTCCCAATTATTCAAATACAATTATTTCCACGGATTCGTTACCCAGGAACTCAGACATACCGAAAACTTAAAAGACGAGCTGCTAGACTTCTATCAGCTGTTTGTAAAAAAGCTGGACGATGTCATTAAAAAAGGGGTGGCTTCAGGCGTATTTACCTTTACTCCCAAACCTGAAGATATCCTGACGATGATCATTGGTTCTACATTATTTGTCATCCGGAATAAAAATTTCTACGAACTGTATGTTCCTAGTAAAAATGAGGAAGCTTATACAAAAGAAGCGGAGAAAAAAGTAAGAATGAATCTTTTACTCAGTGTTTTTGCTATTTTGGGATACGCTGCAGACTAAATTTACGTTAAATATTCATAAAAAAAAATCTATTGACAAAAAAGTTATATTTTTGCAAATTAGTAAATCGGCTGTAGAATCCGAAAACTGTTGAATTTTTTATATGAAAAAATATATTTTAGGTCTTTTTGCTGTAGCAGTTGTTTCTTCATGCGTAAGCCAGCAGGAAAGGGCAATGAAGAGTGCTGACAAGAACGTTATCTTAAAAGCAGCGAATGAAAATTTCGCCAAAAAGAATTGGAAAAATGCATTGGCTCTCTATGACAGGTTGACTAACCTGGTAGCGGGAACAGATGACTTTCCAAACGTAGGTTTTAATACTGCTTATGCCAATTATTATGACAAAAGCTATAAACTGGCAGGACATCAGTTTAAAAACTTTGCCGTAAACTTCCCGAAAGACCCAAGAGCTGAAGAAGCTGCATATATGTCTGCATTATGCTACTACGAAGGTTCTATGGATTATAACTTGGACCAGTCTACTACAGAAACAGCGATCAATGAGCTTCAGGACTTCCTGACGAATTATCCAAATTCTGAGCGATCTAAAAATATCAGCCAGCTGGTGGATGAACTGTCTTATAAATTAGAATTCAAAGCATACGAAAATGCAAGACAGTATTTCAAAATGGGTGAGTATAAAGCGGCTAACGTGGCTTTAGAAAACGTATTGGAAGATTTTCCAAGTACAAAACTTCGTCCAAAGATTTATGACTTTATCATGAAATCCCGTTACGAACTGGCTTCAAAATCAGTTTATGAACTTAAAGGGGAACGTTTAGAAAGTGCTTTGGCTTACACCAAACTCGTAGAAAAAGAACTTCCGAACACAGAATATTCCAAAACAGCATTGGATCTGAGAGAAAAACTGGAAAAAGAAAAAACCAACTTTGCAGTTGTAAAAAAACAAACTGATGCAAGAATTGCAGCATTAACGGCAAGACAGAAAAAAGAGGCTGAAAAGACGGCTGAAAAAAATAAAACGGAGCAGCAGATCAAAGATCAGATCAGCAACGAAAAGAAGGCAATGCAGATCCAGAGGGACAGTGCGGCACTTAGTACCCCTCCTCCGGCAGCCACTTTCAAAATCCAAAGATAATTCGTAAATTTGCCATCTTAAAATAAAATAATTTTCTCAAAATGAGTGTAAAAGATACAAAAGCAGAAGTAAATACTATTACTTACGATAAAGACAAGATTGAAGATAAAGTAGGTTCAATCTATGAAGCTATTGTTATCATGGGAAAGAGAGCAGAGCAGATCAACGCGGAGATCCGTACGGAGCTTCACAATAAACTAGACGAGTTTGCTGTGCACAATTCTACATTGGAAGAAGTTTTCGAAAACAGAGAGCAGATCGAAATCTCTAAACATTACGAAAAACTTCCTAAGCCTACTTCTATTGCTATCGAAGAATGGCTGAATGAAGATATCTATTTCAGAAAGACAGAAGACAGAAAATAATTGTTTTTGTTTTTAAACATATGAAGGTCATAAGGGAATTCAATTCTTTTATGACCTTTGTCTGTTTGTACCCGTCTTTGTGCGAAAAAATAAGTAATTTAGTATTTCAAAAATTAAAACTAAATGAGTGTTTCCGGTAAAAAGATACTTATCGCTGTTTCTGGAGGAATTGCGGCCTATAAAATTCATTTCCTGATCCGGGATTTTGTGAAAAAAGGTGCCGAAGTTCAGGTGATTATGACGCCCGATGCAGAACAGTTTGTAACGAAACTAAGTCTTTCAACGCTTTCAAAAAAACCTGTATATTCAGATTTTTACAGTGATAACGGTACCTGGAACAGTCATGTGGAAATGGCCCTTTGGGCAGATGTCATTATCGTTGCGCCATGCACGGCCAATACATTAGCCAAGATGATCCACGGAATGTGTGATAATCTGGTGATTGCCACCTATATGTCGGCGAAATGCCCCATATTTATTGCTCCAGCCATGGATCTTGATATGTATGCGCATCCTTCCACCAAGCAGAATCTTGAAATGGCGGAAGATTACGGACATTTTATCATTCCTGCAGAAAGTGGTGAGCTGGCCAGTGGCCTGATCGGGCAGGGAAGGATGGCAGAACCGGAGACGATTTTCAAAACCGTTGACCAATTCTTTGCTTCTCAAAATCACAGCAAAAGCCTTGAAGGAAAAACAGTGCTGATTACCGCCGGCCCTACTTATGAAGCCATTGATCCTGTAAGATTTATCGGGAATCATTCCTCCGGGAAAATGGGGTTCTCTCTTGCGGAAGAAGCTTCAAAGAGAGGAGCCAAAGTGATCCTGATCTCCGGGCCAAGCTCTCAGACAACTGAGGATAAGAATATTGAACTTCATAAAATAACCTCTGCTAAAGAGATGCTGAATAAAGTTTTTGAATTTTATGACCGCGTGGATATTGGTATTGCGAGTGCTGCTGTAGCAGATTACGCTCCAAAAGAGGTGGCGAAGGAGAAAATTAAAAAGAATGATGATAATTTAACCATCGAACTGGTGAAAAATCCGGACATTCTTAAAACCATGGGCGAAAAGAAAACCCATCAGTTTCTGGTAGGATTTGCCCTGGAAACCCAGAATGAAGAAGAAAATGCGAAAGGAAAGCTGGAAAAGAAAAACCTTGACATGATCGTCCTGAACTCCCTTCGTGATGAAGGCGCAGGCTTTAAAAACGACACCAATAAAATCAAGATATTGACCAAAGCAGGAAAACAGGAATTCGATCTGAAATCCAAAGATGAAGTGGCTAAAGATATTCTGGATTTTGTTGAGTCTCAGATTTTAAAATAATTTTAATAAATTTCCGTTCTCAATTTTTAATAGATAATGAAAAAAATCATAAGCCTATTCTTGCTGCTTTTTATATATAATCTGAGTTTTTCCCAGGAACTGCTTGCAACAGTACAGATCAACTCCCAACAGCTGGGAGGAAGTAACCAGCAGGCCTATAAAGCACTGGAGAAAAGTCTTAGAGACTTTATCAACAATACCAGTTGGACGGGGAAAAAACTTCAGAATTTCGAGAAGATCAAATGTAATTTTGCAGTCGTAGTTGCTGAAAGAGATGGAAACCGTTTTAAAGGAAGCATTGTGATCCAGGCTGTGCGTCCGGTGTACAATACAAGTTACGAGTCACCGTTAGTCAACCTTCAGGACCAGAGATTTGCATTTGAATATGTGGAAAATGAAAACCTTGTGTTTAATGAAAGACAGTTTTCTGGAAAAAACCTGATCGATGTGATCAGTTTTTATGTTTACGTCATCTTAGGGTATGATGCAGACAGCTTCCAGTCTATGGGAGGAACACAATGGTTCTCAAAAGCGCAGCAGATTGCCCAAAATTCGCAGAACAGAAACTATGAAGGATGGAATGTCATCAATGAGCCGCGAAGCCGTACCATACTGATCAATGAGATCATTAATCCGAATTGGAGCCAATTAAGATCTACGATGTATACCTATCACAGGGCAGGTTTGGATAATCTGTTCAATCAGGATCAGACGGCCGCAAAAAAAGTGATCTTTGATGCACTGATGCAGCTGAAAATGTATGAAAACTCATTCCAGCAGTCTTATTATTTCAATCTTTTCTTAGATAATAAAAGTGACGAAATTTTCAATGTTTTCAATTCAGGAAACAATGGAGGGCTTGTCATGAATGACCTTAAGCAGCTGATGATGATCTTTACGCCCAAATATTCTGAGAATAAATGGAGCAAGTGGAAATAAAATCTGCCGTCTTTAGCCATTGAATACCGAATACTAAATTCTATATTTGCATTACTTAAAGTAATCAGCTAATCCATGCTTTCGAGAATTTACATTAAAAATTTTGCCCTGATTGATACCCTTGAAGTATCACTGAATAACGGTCTGCAGGTAATTACCGGGGAGACCGGAGCTGGTAAATCCATTATTTTAGGGGCCTTAAGGCTGATCCTTGGCGAAAGGGCAGAAGTAAAATCTATTTCCAAATCGGAAGAGAAAAGCATTGTAGAGACCGAATTTGATCTCAATAACCAGTTCAAAAAATTCTTTATCGAAAATGATCTGGACTATGAGCATAACACCATCATCAGAAGGGAAATTCTTCCTTCGGGAAAATCCAGAGCGTTCATCAATGATGTGCCGGTGACCCTTGATGTACTTAAAGAACTGTCTTCAAAACTGATCGATATTCATTCCCAGTTTGAAACTTCGAACCTTTTTACTTCAGAATATCAGTTCAAAATTATTGACGGACTTTCTGAAAACAAAAAGGGCATTGAAGACTATCAGAATGAATTTTCAGACTATCAGAGTTTAAAAATACAGCTTAAAAAACTTCAGACCCAGCTTTCTGAAAACAGGAAAGAAAGTGATTACAAAGATTTTCTTCTGAACGAACTGGAAGAACTGAAACTGGATGATGTAGATTATGAAGACCTTCAGAATCAGTTATCTATTCAGGAAAATGCAGAGATGATCTCCGAAAATCTTGTACAGATCCTTTCTAGATTTCACCAGGAAGAAGTAGGAATTCTGTCGTTTTTTAACGAAGCTAAACATAAACTTTCCAGAATTGCAGAAGTATCCAATGGCTTTTCAGAACTTGATGAAAGACTGGAAACCTCTTTTGTAGAACTGAAAGACATCATTTCCGAACTTGAAAATGAATCGGAAAGAATAGAGATCAATCCAGCCAATCTCGCGATCCTTGTTGAGCTTAATAATAAAATCAATGCTTTATTTCTGAAGCATAGTGTTTCTGATCTGGATGAACTGAAAGCGCTCAGAGATCAGCTGGCAGGTGAGCAGAAAGGAGCTTCGGAACTCGAAGATCATATTGCGGAGATTGAAGAAAATATTTCCAAAAAAGAAAAAACGCTTCAGGCTCTTGCTGAAAAGCTGTCGAAAAACAGAAAAAAATCCGTTCCTGTCTTCATCAAAAAAGCAGAAGGGCTTCTGAAAAAACTAGGTCTTGAAAAAGCAACCGTAGATATTGAACTTCAGGATACAGCTGAGTTTAATGCATTTGGAAAAGAAAACATACAGTTACTCTTCCAGGCCAATTCAGGTTTTCCTTTAAAACCAATTCAGACCGCTATTTCCGGTGGTGAAAGATCCAGGGTAATGCTTGCGGTGAAAAAGATCATTGCAGAAAGTGATGAACTTCCAACCCTGATTCTGGATGAAATTGATACCGGGGTTTCAGGGAAAGTAGCCGAAGAAATAGGAAACCTGATGAGAGAAATGTCTGCGGATATGCAGCTTATCGTTATTTCCCATCTCGCACAGGTTGCAGCGAAAGGAAATGACAATTATAAAGTTGTAAAACGTGATATTTCCGGCAAAACACAATCTACCATCATTCCTTTGAACGACGAAGAAAAACTGAATGAAATCGCCCAGCTTCTGTCCGGAAGCAAAATTACTGAGGCTGCACTGGCACAGGCAAAAGAATTGATTGGCTAAAAAACTGTAACATATTTTACTTTATATTTACTAATATAAAAAAACTAACATATGTTTCTAAAGTTCCTCAGACTGGAAATCAAGAGCTTTTTCCGCGGTACTTCTGTAGGCGTGAATCTGGCCATGAAAATCCTTCGTTTTATAGGAATCCTTTATTTTATGGCCTGTCTGGCAGGAGGTGCTTTTGCGGCGTTCTTCTACGTACGGGACGAAATGCATCAGGATCCTTTAAAAGTCGTTTCAAAATTTTTAGTGATAGCATGGGCTGTAGACTTGATCCTCAAGTACATCTGGCAGGAAATGTCTACCCAGAATATCAAGCCTTTCCTGACCCAGAATATTCCTAAAAATACATTGGTCAATTATATGCTCGTGAAAACCTTTCTTTCCGCATTGAGCTGGCTGAATTCCCTATTTTTCATTACATTCTCAATCATTGCGATGTTCAATGGATACAGTATTGTAGGTATTTTAACCTGGTTCATCGGAATTTCCTTTTTATTTTATTTGAATAATTTTATCAATATCCTGTTCAATGATAAAGAAACGATTGCCGTTGTCATAGGCTGTATATTTGCCGGAGTGGGTGCGCTTTGCTATTACAATATTGTGCCGGTACTTTCTTACTCTGAGAAATTTATTTATAGTTTCTACCAGACTCCTTACTGGATTATAATTCCAATTGTCCTGTTTTTCGGCTTATGGCGAATCTGTTTCAGCTACGTTCGCAAAGAATTCTATCTGGATCAGGGACTCGAAGCGAAGAAGCAGTTTGGGAAAACCGAAAATATCGCCTTCTTAAATAAATACGGTGTCATCGGAACATTTATCAACAATGATATCAAAATGCTGAGACGGAATAAAGTCACCAAAGGAATTCTGATTGGAAGTTTTTTCTTCCTTTTCTACGGATTGCTGATGTTCTCTTCTACAATTTACAAAACGCCGGCCATGATGATGTTTATGGGGCTGTTTGTGACCGGAGGTTTTCAGTTTCTTTTCGGGCAGAGAGTTCCTTCGTTCGACAGTTCTTATTACCCATTAATGATGACCCTGAATGTTCCTTACAAAGAATATCTCAAAGCAAAATGGTGGCTGATCAACATCATGACAGCAGCTTCAATTATCATTGCGTTATTTTATGCCTATTTCGGGTGGGAGCTCTATATCACATTTTTTGCGGCAGGGATTTATAATATCGGGGTGAATTCCCAACTTACCCTTTGGTCTGGTGCGTATAATAAAACGCAGATCGATCTTAATTCAAAAGAAAAAAGGATAGGACAGAAAAACAGTTTTAATCTGAAATCCATGCTTCTTCTAATCCCGAAAATGTTACTCCCAATGGGTGTTTTTGCTCTGTCAAAATATTTCTTCGGAATCACTGCAGGCGTTGTAAGCATTGGAATTCTGGGACTTGTAGGATTTATGCTGAGAGAAAAAATATTCGATATCATCGTTAAACAATACAAACGCGAAAAATACAGTACGCTGGACGCATTTAAAAACAAAGACTAAATTATGATTACCATCAATAACTTATCCAAGACCTACGGAACTGCGACAGTTCTTAATATTGAGCATCTTGAAATTCCTAACGGTGAAACTTTTGGGCTGGTAGGGAATAATGGAGCCGGGAAAACCACGCTTTTTAGTCTTATGCTTGACCTGATCCAGCCTACGACAGGCTTTGTAAGCATCGAGGATATTAAAGTCAATGAATCTGAAGCCTGGAAAAACAAAGTGTCTGCTTTTGTAGATGATACTTTCCTGATCGGCTATCTGACGCCTGAAGAATATTTCTATTTCATCGGCGAATTGAGAGGTCAGAATAAAGCTTCTGTAGACGAATTTTTAAAACCTTTCCATGATTTTTTCAATGGAGAAATTCTTAATTCTGGAAAATATGTCCGTGACTTATCAAAAGGAAACCAGAAAAAGGTAGGAATCATCGGAGCTGTCATCGGAAATCCGGAAATCATTATCTTAGATGAACCTTTTGCGAATCTGGATCCATCAACCCAGATTAAACTTAAAAATTTAATTAAAGAACTTTCAAAGCAGGACGGGGTTACTTTTCTGATCTCTAGCCATGACCTTTCCCATACAACCGAAGTATGCAACAGAATTGTCGTAGTGAATAAAGGACAGCTTGTGAAAGACATCAAGACCAATCCGGAAACATTGAAGGATCTGGAGCAGTATTTTGCAGATCAGGTTTCTATGCCGGCAGAAGTTTAACTGATATAAAAATAATGAGTATAGAATCCCAAAACGTCACAGACTATCCCAACAGCAACACTATTTTTATGGTGTGGAAACTGAATGAAAGCCCGCAGCTGAAAGATGTTTTCCAGCAGCTTTGTGCTTTGGTCCTCAATCTTAATAATTCGGCTTTCAACAGGTTTCCGGACAGTAGAGTAAGCTGCGTAATGGGAATTGGTGCTGATGCCTGGAAAAAACTGGAACTTCCGACACCGTTACCGAAAGAACTGATCAGTTTTGAAGAAATTAAAGGAGTAAAACATACGGCTGTTTCTACACCCGGAGATCTTCATTTTCACCTGAGAGCAGATAATAAAAGCCTTATTTTCGATATGGCGATAGAGATCTCAAAACTTTTGAGCTCCGTTGCCGAAAGTATTCTTGAAATCCATGGATTCAAATATTGGGATGCCCGTTCCATTCTCGGTTTTGTAGACGGAACCGAAAATCCGCATGGAGAAGACCGCGATTATTTTGCGAAAATTGGCGATGAAGATCTTCAGTATAAAGGCGGCAGCTACTTATTTGTTCAGAAATATCTTCACAATATGGATGCCTGGAAAAGGCTTTCCAAAGAAGAGCAGGAAAAAGTAATTGGAAGATCAAAAGAGAATGATATAGAAATGTCTGATTCCGTAAAACCATCCAATTCCCATATTGCTTTGGCTAATATTGAAGGGGATAATGGTGAAGAGCTTAAGATTGTAAGAGACAATATGCCGTTTGGAAGTCCTTCTTCCAATGAGTTCGGAACGTATTTCATAGCTTATGCCAGTACATTCAGCACAACGAAGAAAATGCTGACGAATATGTTCATCGGAGATCCGCCGGGCAATTACGACAGAATTTTAGATTTCAGTACAGCAGTTACCGGAACGCTTTTCTTTGTTCCTACCAGAAATATGCTGGATGAATTTTCAGGATAAATAAAAAGGCCGGAACTTGTTTCCGGCCTTTCCATCAATTATTTTAAATAGGATCTTCCTCGATCGGTGTAGCACACATATCAACATGCACCATACACATTCCCTGGCAGGGATTGTCTGTAGGAACGCTACAGCATGCGTAATAACCGTTGTATTGGACAAGATACCAGTTCGGTGGGCAGCGTGGAACAACAGCCCCTCCGAATACGTCTTTCAGGCTGGCTCTGTTGAATTTTTTCAGGTTTTTCATGGGAAATAGTTTAATTAAAGTTTTATTTTACATAGGATCTCCTGAACACGTTCCTTCCTCAATAAGGCATAACGTCCCTTTACATGGATTACCGCCGGGAGGCATTCTGATGCAGCAGACATGATACCCGTTATATTGTAAATGAATCGTAGTACCCGGACAGGTGTGTCCTCCTAGAAATTCTTTTAAGAGATTTCTGTTTAGTTTTTTTAAATTTTTCATAAGAATAGTTTTGTATATCACTAATATAGGAAAAAATTAAATAGCACAATGTATTTTGATAAGAAATTGTAATTCAACATTTTAATAAAAATAAAAACCTCAGAATTTCTGAGGTTTTTTCTAGTATTTAATCTATTTGAATGTCAGGAAGCTTAAGGCTCTAAGACATACTACAGTGAATTTTTATTAATTCTTAAATGACACTTAATGTATTTTAAGTGATTTCTTAAAAAATTAATGCCGAACAGTAACTTCCAGCCTCCATCTTCCATCTCCCAAACCTTTATCTATTTAAGGCTTCCCACCATATCTTCCGGCTTCACCCATTCGTCAAACTGCTCAGCTGTTAAAAAGCCAAGGCCTACCGCTTCTTCTTTTAGAGTCGTTCCGTTTTTGTGGGCTGTTTTTGCAATCTTCGCTGCATTTTCGTAACCGATGTGCGTGTTTAAAGCAGTAACAAGCATTAATGATTTGTCTACCAATTCTTTAATTCTCTCATGATTCGGTTCAATACCTTCCGCACAGTGATCATTGAATGAAATACATGCATCCGCGATTAACTGAGCAGACTGAAGGAAGTTGTATGCCATTACAGGTTTGAACACATTAAGCTCGTAATTCCCCTGAGTACCTGCAAAAGAGATCGTCGTATCATTTCCAAGAACCTGAGCGCAAACCATTGTCATTGCTTCATTCTGCGTAGGATTTACTTTCCCTGGCATAATAGAAGATCCCGGCTCATTTTCAGGAATATGAATTTCCCCGATTCCCGAACGTGGTCCTGAAGCCAGCAATCTGATATCCTGAGCTATTTTGAATAAAGAAACAGCCAGTTGTTTTAAAGCACCGTGAGATTCCACAATAGCATCGTGAGCAGCCAGAGCTTCAAATTTATTTTCTGCCGTAACAAATGGATGGTTCGTAAACTTCGCAATATATTCAGCTACTTTTACATCATAACCATTGGGTGTATTCAGTCCTGTACCTACGGCAGTTCCGCCCAAAGCAAGTTCAGAAAGGTGAGGAAGGGTATTTTTCAACGCTTTCAGACCATATTCAAGCTGAGCTTTGTAGCCTGAAAATTCCTGCCCAAGGGTAAGAGGAGTGGCATCCATAAGGTGTGTTCTCCCGATTTTTACAATATCTTTAAATGCTTCTGCCTTTGCAGCAATCGTGTTTTTTAATTTTTCAACAGCCGGAATTGTTACTTCAACCACTTTTTTGTACGCAGCAATATGCATCGCCGTTGGGTAAGTATCATTGGAAGACTGGGATTTGTTCACATCATCATTCGGATGAATTTCAGATTTATCGCCTAAAGTTCCGCCATTGTTCACATGAGCTCTGTTGGAAACCACTTCATTGATATTCATATTGGACTGTGTCCCTGAACCCGTCTGCCAGATTACCAGAGGAAACTGGTCGTTAAGTTTTCCTTCAAGGATTTCGTCACATACTTTAGCGATCATATCTCTTTTTTCTGCGGGAAGAACACCAAGATCCGTATTGGTATAAGCAGCTGCCTTCTTTAAAAATGCAAAAGCTTCAATGATTTCGTGAGGCATAGAACCCTCAGGTCCAATCTTAAAATTGTTTCTTGAACGTTCAGTCTGTGCTCCCCAAAACTTGTCAGCAGGCACCTGAACCTCTCCCATAGTATCCTTTTCGATTCTGTAATTCATTGTGATTGAAATTTTTATAAAGTTAATCATAAACGCAGAATCCCGCAATTTATAACCATTATAAATATCAATATGGATGAGTGATTTTACTCATGTTTTTTTAAGGATGACGTATTTTTGCACAAACAAAAATTGAATGGATTTTAGATATCAGGATCCGTATCCGATCCAGAAAGATGATACGGTGTATAAAAAATTGACATCAGACTATGTAAAGGTTGAACAATTAGGAGAAAGAGAGATCTTAACCATTGATCCGAAGGGACTGGAGCTTTTGGCCGAAGAAGCCATGGCCGATGTTTCTTTCATGCTTCGTTCTTCTCACCTTGAAAGTCTCCGAAAAATCATCGATGATCCGGAAGCTACAGATAACGACAGATTCGTTGCTTACAATCTCTTGCAGAATGCTGCTGTGGCGGTGGAAGGAGCTCTTCCTTCTTGCCAGGACACAGGTACGGCCATTGTCATGGGTAAAAAAGGAGAAAGTGTTTACACCGGAGTGGATGACGGAGAATACCTGAGCAAAGGAATTTACAATACCTATCAGAAAAGAAACCTAAGATATTCTCAGGTGGTACCTTTGACGATGTTTGACGAAAAAAATTCAGGTTCTAATCTTCCGGCACAGATTGATATTTATGCTAAAAAAGGAGATTATTACGAATTTTTGTTTTTAACGAAAGGAGGAGGATCTGCCAACAAAACATTCTTATACCAAAAGACAAAATCATTATTGAATGAAAAGTCTCTTGAAGCATTTGTAAAAGAAAGAATTTCAGACCTTGGAACCGCTGCATGCCCGCCTTATCACCTGGCTCTTGTGATCGGGGGAACTTCTGCTGAAGCCAATCTTGCTGCTGTGAAAAAAGCGTCTGCAAAATATTACGACAACCTTCCGACAGAAGGAAATGAAGGCGGACAGGCTTTCAGAGACCTTGAATGGGAAGCTAAAGTTCAGAAAATCTGCCAGGAAAGTGCTATCGGAGCGCAGTTTGGAGGGAAATACCTTACCCACGATGTAAGAGTGATCAGACTTCCGCGTCATGCTGCTTCCTGTCCTGTAGGAATGGGAGTTTCGTGTTCTGCAGATAGAAATATCAAAGGGAAAATCACAAAAGAAGGTATTTTCCTTGAGCAGCTGGAAGAAAATCCAAAGAGATTCTTACCGGATACGCCACCACACCTGGAGGAAGCTGTTGAAATCAATCTGAACAAGCCAATGCCTGAGATACTGGCCGAGCTGTCTAAATATCCTATCAAAACAAGATTAAAATTAAACGGAACGCTGATCGTTGCCAGAGATATTGCCCACGCAAAAATCAAAGAGATCATCGACAGCGGACAACCGATGCCTGAATATTTCAAAAATCACCCGATCTACTACGCAGGACCTGCGAAAACACCGGAAGGAATGGCTTCAGGAAGTTTTGGGCCTACCACTGCCGGAAGAATGGATGTCTATGTAGATGAATTCCAGAGCCACGGTGGAAGCATGATTATGTTGGCCAAAGGAAACAGAAGTAAAGATGTGACCACGGCTTGCGGTAAATACGGAGGCTTCTATCTGGGATCTATCGGCGGACCGGCAGCAATTTTGGCCAAAGACAATATTGTGTCTGTAGATATCGTAGACTTCCCTGAATTAGGGATGGAAGCAGTAAGAAAGATCGAAGTAAAAGACTTCCCGGCGTTCATCATTACGGACGATAAAGGCAACGACTTCTTCGCGGATCTTGCCCATTAATTAGTTTAAAATCAAAATAAATTAGAAAATAGGGCTTGTATGTTTTGTGTACAACGCAAAAAAGTCCTATTTTTGCCTAAAATCTTTAAGAGAATGATAACGATTTTATCAGCATTTTGGCCGTTCTACCAGTTCCTATGGACTGTATTCTTTATAATTATGTTCTTAGTAGGGTTCTGGTGTATCTTCATGTTCTTCGGTTTGGTAATCCCAATGTGGTTAACTGAAGGTCTGAAAGAATATTTCGGAAAAGTAAAACCTTTTGATCCGGAAGATATCAGAAGAAAAGAGCTTAATGAGCAGGAAGGCGTAGAAGTAGTCTTCAGCAATCCTAAAGGAAACGGACCTTTCCTACACGATCACGGACATCATCATTAATTGACTGTCATTGCTTTTTCACCTTAATTCTGAAAAAGTAATATCAAAGCAAAACAACATATATAAACCGCTTAATTTTTTAGGCGGTTTTTCTGTTTAGTATCCGTTTCTCAGTTTTTCCGGAGAAACCCCGAATTTCTTTTTGAATGCCCGGGTAAAGTTCTGAACATATTCATATCCGCATTCAATAGCAATTTCTTTGATCATAATACCTTTGTCGATGATCATTTTCTTTGCTTTCAGCATTCTCAGTTCTGAAATATAATCGGAAACCGTCATCTGATATTGCGCCTTAAATTCCTTCCTGATCTTATTCTGATTGATTCCCGTAAGCTTCCCGATATCTTCCGCACGGATATTCTTGTGATAATTTTCATCAATGAATTTTTTAATCACAAAAGAAGTTCCAGGCTCTGTTTGTATGGTGTTTTTTTCATTGAACTGTTCAAAAATTAAAATCAGAAGTTTAATGATCTTGGCTTCGACAAATAACCGCTGCACCATTCCTTTTTTTGAATAACTGATCAGCTCGTTCAGAATCATATGCATTTCCACAGTCATATAAGGCGGCGTTCTTTGATGAAGAAAAATATAATTGTTCCGGATCATGTTTTCGAGAATATCTGCATTTTCCTTGCTAGATTCCGGATCGATGAGGTTAAAAATATATTGATAATTAATCTGAATCTGAAAATATTTTAAGGCTTCCTGGCTTTCTGTCCAAAGCTCTGCGGTACTTTCCTGGGATGAATAATGAAGGATATACTGGTTTTTCCTGAATAGAAATTTGGTCTCACAGTCATTGGCTTCCAGTTTAATGTTCGGGCTCAGCAGAAAAAGCAGGCTGAAGCTTGCCCTGCTTTCAATCATATGCAATCTTGAAAACTTTTCAGGCTGTGGGTCTTCCTGCATGACGATCTTGATGTTGTCTGAACTGAATAACAGTCCACTCCTGGAGAGATTCTTCATAGGAAATGATTTTACGGGCATGGTACAATTTGAAACAAAAGCCTTACATCAGATAACAAAAAGTTTGGAAATGATAACTCAGGGTTAAGAATGTAAAGTAATTTTGTGCAAAATTAAATTAAATTTAGAATAATTAAAAATAATATTAGATATGTTTCAAAATTTACATTTTGCGATCCGTAAAATAGGAGCTGGTTTGGCCTTGCTAACCATCGCAGGAAGTTATCTATATGCCCAGCAATGGGAGGATGTAGGAGGCGTGCAGGGAGTTTCAGCGGGTGGAAGCAGTTATAACAATCTGGCAGTAGATCAGGCTGGAAACTATTATCTTTCTTATTATGATACTTCAGTGGCTAAAGGTTCTGTGCAGAAATTCAACGGGACTTCATGGTCTTATGTAGGCGGAACAGCAGGAATTACAGAAGGTACAGCAACCTTTAATTCATTATCTCTTGACGGTTTAGGAAATATTTTTTACACCAATCAGGTAGGATATCCGGGATCCGGAATTGCAGTCCGTCAGTTTAACGGAACTTCATGGACACAGCTTCCAAAAGCTACGGAATCTGCTGCCAACTATCATGCTTCTGCGGTTTCTCCATCTAATGTGCTGTTTACATTCGGGGGACAGAACTCAGGAACTGTGCAGCGTTATGCAAACGGAGCCTGGGAGCAGGTAGGAAATACAGGTTTTTCAAACGGAGCATCATTTGCAGAAATGGTGATCGGATCCAATCAGAAAATTTATACATGCAACATCGCATCGGGTGTAAGAGTATATGAGAACAGCACATCAGCGGTAGCTACAGATACATGGACACTGGTGGGAGGAACGATCGTAGATGCGGCTTCTTCTTCTGAACAATACACTTCTGATATTGCGATAGATGGTAACAACAATCTTTATGTAGCATATGTTGCCAGTTCAGCAAACGGTCAGAAACTTAACGTTAAGAAATTTAACGGAAATGCATGGATACAGCTTGGTCAGGCTGATTTTTCTAATGGCAGAGTACAGCATGTAGCGATTACAGTGACGGCATCCGGAGAGCCATTTGTAGTGGCCAGCCGTTTTGAGGACAACGACTTATTAAGAAATACAGTTTATAAATTCGATACTGCTGCGCAGAATTGGGTAACCTACGGTGGAGATTTTATTTCCACAGGAGAAGCTAAATATAATGACCTTGCAATTGACAAGGCGAATAATTACTTAGTCCTTGCTTATTCCGAGGATGGTACCAAAGTGAAAAGAATTCCACTGAACGGAACGCCTCCGGGATGTACCAATACAGATCCTGGAAGCAATGCAGGAGATACAGGCTGTGTAACTTTTACTTACCGTGGACAAACGGTAACGTATTCAACGGTAAGAGGAGCCGAGGGAAACATCTGGATGCAGCAAAACCTTGGAAGTTCCCAGGTAGCATCTTCATTAGGGGATGAAGCATCGTACGGAGATCTTTTCCAGTGGGGAAGATGGGATGATGGCCACCAGCTGAGAAATTCGGCTACGGCAGCGCCTACAACACCGAATTCACCGGACGGACTGGCTGGTTCTGGTGCTTTCATCATCGGATCACCTTCATGGTGGAGTACTTTTGCCGCTACCGACAAATGGACCGCTTCCAATGCGGCGAATGTATCTGTCAACGTAGGAGCAGATCCCTGTATGGCTGTAGGACCAGGTTGGAAAATGCCTTCTCAGGCTGAATGGGCAGCGGCTGTAGAGTCCGATCATATCGCAAATCCGGGAACAGCCTACAACAGTTATCTGAAGCTGCCTGCCTCAGGATACAGAAGCTCTTCCAACGGAGCCCTTACATTCGCAGGACAAAGAGGATATTTCTGGAGCTCTGACACGTCCAACTCAGGTGGAAAATACCTATACATAGGGGCTACTATTGCGAATCCTTCTTCAGGAGCGATGAGAGGACAGGGATCTGCGGTAAGATGCATCAAGACGGGTTCGGCTTTAGGAACATCAGATATCATCAAAAATACATCGGCAGTAGGATTTTATCCAAACCCTACGAACGGTGTTCTTAATATCAAAGCAGATGCACTGATCGAAAGTGTCAGTGTCATCAATATGGTAGGACAGAAACTGAATAATATCCAGTTTTCCAATAACCAGATCAATATGAACGGACTTCCGAATGGAATTTATATTGTAGAATTAAAGTTAAAGAACGGACAGGTTTTTTCTAAGAAAATTATTAAAAACTAAGTCCCGATACGTTTGATTGATCAGCAGGGGCTTTTTTAGGAAAGCCCTTTGTTGTAAAGGCATACATTGATTTATTTTAAAAAAGTTCATTACAATTACTTTTATCGTAAAGGCTCATGAAATTTTTCATGGGTCTTTTTTTATGACTTATTTTTTCACGGTGAAATGAAGTATAACAAAGAAAATTAATACTATATTCGATAAAAATAAAGAAATGAAGAAGTTTTATTCCCTTGTTTATCTGTTTGTTGCAGCACTGGTTTTCGGGCAGATCAATTATGCCGTTACTCCCAGTCCGTTCAGTGAAACCGATGCGATTACCCTGACCATTCCAGGAGACCAGATCGATGAATCAGCCTGGAATGTTTCAAATAATGCCATCTACATCTGGTCATGGTCATTTGATACCAATTATCAGAACAGCCAGGATTGTCCTACCAATGGAAGCTGGAACAGTTCCAGCGATCTGAATAAACTCACTTATAATTCAGCTGCAGATACCTATTCCTTAACCATGACTCCAACAGCTTTTTTCGGAAGAACGGGAATCGGGAGGTTCGGGTTTCTGCTAAAAGATAAAACAGGTTCCCATCAGACCTCCCCGGATATTTTTGTCAATGTTGGGGTTTTAAATTTAATGCTGACCAACCCGGCGGCGAATAGTCTGACCACAATTCCTGCAGGGACCTCTGTTAATATTACAGCGACCACTAATGTAGATGCTACATTTCAGTTAAAGGCAAACGGAACGGTTGTGAATACGGCATCTGCTCCTTCACAATCTTACATCTATAGCTATACGATGACTCAGGATGCCAACATGGAACTGATTGCTACTGATATAAATTCCAACTCAAAGAACGCTGCTTTTCTGCTGCAGATTCCCCGGACTGTATTTTCAGAAGCCATTCCCGGCTGGATCAGACAGGGGATTAATTATCATTCTTCAGACCAGACGAAAGTGGGACTTGCCCTGTACGCGCCTCATAAAAATTTTGTGCACGTTATCGGAAGTTTTAATAACTGGGCGGTGAATGATGCCTATTTAATGAAAAGAGATACTGCCAATCCTGATCTTTACTGGATTGAATTAAATGGACTGACTCCACAACAGTTATATACTTTCCAATACAGAACCAATGATCTTAAAAAAGTAGCGGATCCTTATTCACCGCAGATTTTATCATCCTATGATGATCAGTGGATTTCAAGTACAACGTATCCCAATTTACCTCCGTTTCCTGCAGGTCAGGGCTTCGAAGTTTCAACCTTTAAAACCGGGCAGGCTCCTTACAGCTGGCAGGTGACCAATTTTCAGAGACCGGCAAAGGAAGATTTGGTGGTGTATGAATTATTGCTGAGAGATTTTACACAGGAAAAAAACTGGCAGTCACTCATCAATAAGATTTCTTATTTGAAAAACTTAAATATCAATGCCATTGAGCTGCTTCCCATTATGGAATTTGAAGGGAACTTATCATGGGGCTATAATACATCTTTTCACTACGCGCTGGATAAAGCGTACGGAACGCCCGAAAAATTCAAAGAATTTGTAGATCTGTGCCACCAGAACGGGATCGCTGTTATTTTAGATATCGCTTTTAATCATGCAACAGGACGCTCTCCACTGGCCAGACTGTGGAATATAGATCCTGATGGAGACGGTTTCGGGGAGATTGCAGCCAACAATCCTTATTTCAATCAGGTTCCCAAACATTCCTATAATGTATTCAACGATTTTAACCACACTAGTCCTTCAACTCAATATTACGTTGAAAGAAGCCTTCAGCAATGGCTGACCGAGTATCATATCGATGGATTCCGTTGGGATTTAACGAAAGGTTTTACCCAAAACTGTTCTGAAAATGATGAAGCCTGTACCAATGCTTACCAGCAGGACAGAGTAGATATTATGAAACATTATGCAGACAGGCAGTGGGCCATAGATCCCAATTCTTATATGATTTTCGAACATTTGGGAACAGATGCGGAAGAGCAGCAGTGGGCGAACTACAGAGTTGCTGAAGGAAAAGGCGTAATGCTGTGGAATAAGCAGACAGATCCATACAATCAAAATACGATGGGATATGCGGAGAACAGCAATTATGACAGAATGAATCACGCGCTTCACGGCTTTACCAATATGCATGCTGTAGGATATGGAGAAAGTCATGATGAAGAAAGACTGATGTTCAAGAACCTTGCCTACGGAGCAGTGAACGGCGGCTACAATGTCACCAATCTGAACACAGCCCTTGAAAGAATGAAGACATTCGGGGCGACTTTCTTTACCATTCCCGGCCCGAAAATGATCTGGCAGTTTGGAGAACTGGGGTATGAATTCAGTATCAACCGTTGTGCAAACGGAAGCATCAACAGCGGTTGCCGTACAGATGAAAAGCCGGTTGCCTTCACATTGGGCTATGATACCCATGCAAACCGAAAAGCGGTTTATGATACCTGGGCTAAAATTATCAATATCAGAAAGACTTATCCGGTTTTCAAGTCAAAAACCTATACCATAGAATCCAACAACCTTACTAATGATCCTGCGGGTCTGATCACTAGGATTTATGTGTACGATAATGCCATAAACGGAGTGAAGAATGTGGTAGTTCTGGCTAATTACAGCACTTCGGCTCAGAATGTTATCCCCTATTTCCCATATGCAGGACAATGGCAGAATCTGATGGATCAATCCATCTCAAATTTTGCCTCTACAACAACTCCGGTTATGCTGCAGCCGGGAGAATTCAGAATTTTTGGAAATTACGCAGGAGCGTTGTCAACAATGGATGTGAATGCTGCCAACAAACTGTCCCTTCAGATTGCAGATAATCCTGTGAAAAACGGCTCTGCAAAATTAATTTACCATAAAGCGAAGAACGGAGAGATCGTTATTTTTGATATGAGTGGTAAAAGAATGGATTCATTTAAATTAAATCAGGAAAACGGAACCTATGAACTCAAAGCAGATTATCCGCCGGGAACCTATCTCGTTCATCTCCGCTCTGAAACAGGTACAGCTATTCAGAAGATGATCATTCAATAATAAAAACAAAAGGGGTAATGAAAGTTATCCCTTTTTTATTCTCACCGGAGAATATGTAAATCTACTTTTTGGTAATTAAAAATATTAGTCTACTTTTGCAGTAGATTTATCAAGAAAGGTGGAGGGATTTGGCCCTATGAAACCTTAGCAACCTGCACGTCTCTAAAAAGTGTAAAGGTGCTAATTCCAGCCCGTTGCGGGGAAGATGAGCAAAGTCACTATTCTGACAACAATTCCATTTCTTGAAGTCTTTTTATTAACTGCGGATTAGGTCTGCGGAAGCATTTTATTATTAATTTACAAGAACGAAAGATGAAAAAATTAAGTCTGTCTGTGATACTCCTGGGAGCTGTTTTAGTGAATGCACAGGAGCAGGAAAAAGGAACTCAGATCGAAGACGTGGTAATCGTAGGAAACCGGAATGCCAAAAGAACAAAACTGGAAACACCGGTGCCTGTAGACATTATCAATATAGAAAAATTGCAGAAATCTGCCCCTCAGACTACGGTTCAGGATCTTCTGAACTATGTGATTCCGTCATTTAATACCGTGAGACAGTCTGCTTCAGATGGGACGGAACATATCGATCCGGTAACTTTAAGAGGAATGGGACCTGATCAGGTTTTGGTGCTGATCAACGGTAAAAGAAGACACAGTACTTCATTGGTTAATTATCAGAACACGGTAGGAAACGGTTCTGTAGGAACGGATTTGAGTACCATTCCGGTGATCGCTATCGACAGGATTGAAGTTTTAAGAGATGGAGCAGCCGCTCAGTACGGTTCAGATGCAATCGCTGGAGTGGTGAATATTATTCTCAAGAAAGACATCGGAGCATCAGCTTCTGCGTCCTACGGAATCAGTGGGAGAAATGATGGGGAAACCTATCAGGCAGGAATCAATTACGGATCTTCTTTGGGTAAAAAAGACAGCTATGTGAATCTTTCACTACAGCTGAGCCACCGGGGAAAGACAACAAGAACTCAAAATCATGATCTTGACATCTTCGGGGAAAATTTCGCCTATGAATTTGCAGATGACCCGGAAGGAGCAAGGGCACTTGATGATCAGAAATTAAGAGAAAGAGGGCTTACCCGTGATGATTTTAATTTTCAGATCGGCGATGCACAGATCCGACAGGCGCAGTTATTTTTTAACTCCGAATATCCGTTAAGTGAAAGTCTGAAACTCTATTCTTTTGGAGGTTTCAGTATTAAAGAAGGAAAAGGTTTTGGTTTCAGAAGACTTCCAAGTGAAACATCCAATGTGGTGTCTTCTATTTATCCCAACGGCTTCCAGGCTTCTCTGGGCTCGCAGGTTTATGATTTTTCATATGCTGTAGGTGCGAAATACAATGTGAATAACTGGTTTATTGATTTAAGCAACACATTCGGAAGCAATACATTCAATTACAATGTTAATAATACCAACAACGCTTCATTAGGTGCAAAATCTCCCACCAGTTTTTATGCCGGAGCGCACAGTTTCCTTCAAAATACCGTTAATCTTGATGTTTCTAAAAATCTAAATCAGTTTAATGTTGCATTTGGTGGAGAATTCCGTTTTGAACAGTACGAAATCAAGGCGGGAGATGAAGCATCCTATACACGCTATGACATCAATGGAAATCCGGCCGTTCCGGGTTCTACAGTGGAAGGAAATGGAGGTTCACAGTCGTTTATCGGTTTTTCACCGGACAATGCTGTAAAAAAATCAAGACATTCAGCGGCGGTGTATGCCGATGTCTCTTATGATATCGCTAAAAAGTTGAATATAGATCTGGCCGGAAGATTTGAAAATTATTCAGATTTTGGAAATACGTTGAACGGAAAACTGGCGGTGAGGTATGAGTTTGTAAAAAACTATGCGGTACGGGCGGCTGTGGGAACAGGTTTCAGAGCACCTTCTCTTCAGCAGCAGTATTTTAATAATTCCTACGCAGATATTTCTACTTCAGGATCGGGAATTGTGACCAAAGGAATTTTCAGGAATGACAGTGATGCGGCAAAAGCACTCGGATTTGATCAGTTAAAACAGGAAACTTCAGTAAACGCAAGCGCAGGATTTACACTGAAACCTGCCAACAGATTATTTATAACCATTGATGGATATTGGATTAAAGTAAAAGACAGAATTGTGATCACGAGTAATATTGATGATCCGAGACTGGCTCAGTACAACGTAGAAAGCGGAAGATTCTTCGCCAATGCCATTGATACCGAGACAAAAGGTGTTGATGTCGTGGTCACTTACGACTGGAAACTCGGCGGCGGAAATTTGAATATCAACTTAGCAGGAAATTATACAGAAACGAAGATTAAAGATTTCCATTTTCCTGAAAAGCTCGTGCCTACGCAGGATCAGTTTTTCGGGCCGGATCAGATCAACATCATAGAAACCCTTTCACCTAAAACAAAAGCTTCACTGGGACTGAATTACGCCATCGGAAAATTCAATTTCATGGTAAGAAATACGTATTTTGGTCAGGTCATCAGAGACGGTTATCCGTTCGGAAAAGTACAGAACTTCTCTCCAAAGGTGGTAACGGATGTGAGTGTGGGATATGACATAACGAAAACCATCAATCTGACCGTGGGAGCCAATAATGTATTTGATGTTTTCCCGGATCTTCAGATCTATGCGAATTCCTATTATGGTGTCTTTAAATATGCGCCGGTTCAGATGGGAACGCTGGGAAATTACTTTTTCGGAAGGCTTAATTTTAATTTTTAACAGATCAATGAGTACTGCTACACACCAGATCGGCTGGAAAACCGCTGCCGCTATTGTCGTTTCCAATATGATTGGGACGGGGATATTTACGACTTTAGGTTTTCAGCTGTCTGATATTACCAATACCTACAGCATTTTCCTGTTGTGGATCATTGGCGGGATTCTCGCTTTGTTCGGGGCATTTTGCTACGCGGAGCTTGGGTCCTATTTCAAAGGAAACGGGGGAGATTATATTTACCTCAAAGAAACCTATCATCCGGTTTTCGGATATCTGGTCAGCTGGATCTCCCTGATTATCGGATTTTCTGCACCGGTTGCTCTGGCTGCCCTGGCAATGTCAAAATACCTATCAGCTTTTAATTACACCTTTGGAAACGGTTTTGCGATCGGATTCATATTTCTGGTGGCTGCGACATTATCATTCAGCCTCAAGACTTCCAGTAGGTTTCATAACTTTTTCACCTTTATCAAAATTGCTTTTATTATTGTTCTGGTCATCCTTGGCGTTGTACTTCCGGGATCTGCGGCAGGAAATAGTCTGGAATTTGGAAACAACTGGCAGGATGAAATCATGCTTCCCGCTTTTGCCACTTCGCTGGTTTTTGTCACCTATTCCTATACCGGTTGGAATTCTGCATCCTACATCGCGGGAGAAATAAAACAGGTGCAGAGGAACCTTCCCAGAGCTTTGATTGTGGGAACAGTTTTCGTTACGGTAAGTTATCTGCTGGTCAATTTTATCATGCTGAAACATGCGCCTGTAAGCCAGATGGCCGGAAAAGAAGATGTGATGGGCGAAGCAGCGGGTAATATGCTGGGAATCGGTTTCGGGAAAATCGTCAATATTTTTATTGCCCTGCAACTGATTGCGACGATCAGTGGTTATTTATGGGTAGGATCAAGACTGACGCAGGCTTTTGCAAAGGAAAATCATTTATGGAGATCACTGGCAGTCAATAATAAAAAAGGAATTCCGGTAAGAGCCATTTTTGCCCATGCGGTGATTGCTTCGGTGATTATCCTGACGGGAAGTTTTAAAGAGATTTTTGTCTATACCGCATTTATTCTGCAACTATTCGCCAGCCTATCTATTTCTACGGTTTTCTTTCTTAAAAAAGATCAGCGGAAAATTTTCAAATCCAATCTGTTTTACATATTTCCTGCAGTTTTTCTGCTTTTCAGCATCTATATTCTCTATTTTACCCTCATCCATAATCCTAAAGAGAGTATCATAGGACTGGGAATTGTAGCGTTTGGACTTGTTTTATATGTTGTTGATAAAAAGTTTTTTAAAAAGCCATCTGAATAATGATTCAACTGAACATGTTAGTCGGTTTTAAGCTAAAACAGCTTTTAATTATCTTAAAAATATCATAAACATAAATGGTTCAAAAAATTATGCTGATTTGATTGTATAAAGGAATTTTAATTTGAATTAATAATTCTTATCTTTGCACTCTCAAAAATTGCAGAATGTCTAAATCATTAATTCCAAAACTAGAAGCTATTAAACAAAGATATAATGAGGTTGCAGACCTTATTATACAGCCTGATATTATTTCAGATCAAAAAAAATATTCTTCTCTGAACAAAGAATACAGTGATTTGGGCAAGATTGTAAGAGTGTACGATCAGTATAAAGGTGCTTTAGATAATATTGCAGAATCTGATGAAATCATCGCTGATGGCTCAGACAGAGACCTGGTAGATCTTGCGAAAGAAGAAAAAATGGAAGCTCAGGCTAAACTTCCGGGACTGGAAGAAGAGCTGAAAGTTTTACTGATTCCTAAAGATCCTGCAGACGACAAAAATATTATTGTGGAATTACGTGCCGGTACCGGTGGTGATGAAGCTGCTATTTTTGTGGAAGATGTTTACAGAATGTACAGCATGTACTTCAAAACAAAAGGTTGGAGACATGAAGTAACCGATTCCAATGAAGCGGCAAAAGGCTACAAAGAACTCATCATGAAGGTGGAAGGAGAAGGCGTTTACGGAATTATGAAATTCGAGTCCGGAGTTCACCGTGTACAGCGTGTTCCTGAAACAGAATCTCAGGGTAGAGTTCACACCTCTGCGATTACAATTGCCGTATTACCGGAAGCTGAAGAAGTGGATTTCGAACTGAATCCTGCCGATATTGAAATGCAGACATCCCGTTCAGGTGGAGCCGGAGGTCAGAACGTAAACAAGGTTGAAACGAAAGTTCAGCTGACGCACAAACCTTCAGGGATGGTGGTTGTTTGTCAGCAGGCACGTTCTCAGCTGGCTAACCGTGAATTGGCAATGGAAATGTTGAGAACCAAACTATACGATATCGAATTGCAGAAAGTTCAGGGTGATATTGCAGCACAGCGTAAATCAATGGTGTCTACCGGTGACCGTTCTGCAAAGATCAAAACCTACAACTATCCTCAGGGAAGGGTGACAGATCACAGGATCAACAAATCCATGTACAATCTGGATGCCTATATGAACGGAGATATCTCTGAAATGATTGATGCCGTGATCATGGCGGAAAACGCAGAGAAAATGAAGGGAGAAGAAGAAAACTATTAAAAACAGATATATCAATCAGGCTCTTGAATTTCAAGAGCTTTTTTTTGCTTTAAATTCAGCATATTAAAAAACTACATTATGAAAGGAACGATGAGAGTTGTATTACTGATGCTGCTGTTCTGTATTCAGAATCTGTCTGCACAAACGGATGCTCTGAAACCGGAGCAGGTATTCGGGATGTATTTTAATACTTTTGTAAAACAGGATGAGCGTGCCCTCCAGCAGCTTAATGACTATCTTGTACCATTCCTCGGAGCGGAAAACACGTATACAATAGACATGAACAAATCTTTTAATGATGAAGTTCAAAATCTTACCGGAAGCTTCCTTGCCCATCTTCCAAAAGAAACGGCGGCCGGATGCAGGGCAGAAGCGGGAGAATATTTCAGTGCCCTTTTAAACAATGTAAAGAACACCGGATACGTTATAAAAAACACAAAAGAAGTTAAAAATGAATATGCAGATAACAGTTGGGTGACAGAACTTAGCGTGGATCTCAGCTTTCCTGTTCCGACAAACGTTTCTGCATTAAAACTTGAAGAGGCCAAAAAAATGACGGCAGAAGATTTGAAGAGCTATTTAAAAAACAAAACGAAAGCTTTTGCAAAATCAGAGAAGAAAACGACGGTACAACAGGTTTTTAAACTTTATCAGGTTAAAAAGGAAGGAAACACCTATTACTGGAACGGCGGCCCGCAGGAATTAGTCTGGAAGCTGAATGAGTCCTATTTTAAATCCTTAAATCATTAAAAAACAAAATATCAATATGAAAAATTTTAAAATCATCATACTACTGATGCTGGCTGTTCTAAGTCAGAATCTGATGGCTCAGACCGAGGTGAAAAAACCTTCTGAAGTCTTTGAAATGTACTTTGGTGCTTTCGTGAACAATGATACTGCTGTCCTGAACAAGTTGAATGATTATTTAAGGCCAACCGTAGAAGGTGAAACGGCTTATCAGGTTGATTTTAATACCGTTTCGCTGGAAATGATGAAAGAAAGCACCGATCATTTTTTATCTGTTTTTCCCAAAGAAACTGCCGATGCGTGCAGAAAAGAAGCAGAAGCATACTTTAGTGCAATGATGGAGAATTTCAAGAGAGGAAAGCTCACCGTTAAAGATGTAAAAATAGTACAGAATGAACATGTAGAAGATCAGAAAATTGCTGAGGTAAATTTTTCCGTAAGTTTCAGGGTTCCTGCGAAATTTTCCGATATTCCACCTGGTGATATTAAAAACGTAAAGCCCGAAGAATTGAAAAAATACCTGGTTCAAAGTGTAAGAGATTTCAAAGCTGCTGATAAAACGGTAGTTACCGACCAGAAGTTTAGTCTGTATCAGTTGAATGAAGGTGGAAAAACGTACTATTGGAATGGCGGCCCTGATGAAATAGTTTCAGGATTAACCGATTTTTACTTTGAAAGTTTCGGGTCTAAATAACGAACTGTAGAAAATATTTCTATACTAAAAGCTCTGATTTCAGGGCTTTTTTTATTTCATATACTTTATGTATTTTTGATAAAACCCTTGATTATGTATTTTAAACCTCTTTTATTAACCGCTGGAGTCTTGTTTTCAGCAACTTTTTATGCTCAAAAAATGAATTATCCTAATGCCATAAAAGGAAGTCAGACAGACACCTATTTCGGTACCGCTGTGGCTGACCCTTTCAGAGATCTTGAAAATGATTCTGATGCTACAAAAAAATGGGTAGATGATGAAGTAGCCTACAGCCAGAACTATCTATCTAAGATCCCATTCAGAAATAAGATCAAGGATCAGCTGAGAGATATCTGGAACTATGAAAAAATTTCAGCACCTTTCAAAGAGGGAGATTACACCTACTATTATAAAAATGACGGCCTTCAGGCGCAGTCTGTCCTATACAGAACAAACAATAAGACCAAAGCAACGGAAATCTTTTTGGATCCGAATAAATTTTCAGAAAAAGGAACCACTTCACTTTCCAATCTTTCATTCAACAAAAAAGGAAATCTTGCTGCCTATTCCATTTCTGAAGGCGGAAGCGACTGGAATAAGATCATCATTATCGATGCGATCACTAAAAAACAGATCGATGAAACACTTGTTGATGTAAAATTCAGTGGAATTTCATGGCAGGGTGATGAAGGATTCTACTATTCAAGCTACGATAAGCCAAAAGAAGGAACCGTACTTTCCGGAATGACGGATAAGCACAAAGTGTTCTTCCATAAATTAGGAACCAAACAGCCTGCAGATCAATTGATTTTCGGAGGTGATAAAACGCCTAGAAGATATCTTGGAGCCGGTGTTTCTGAAGACCAGAGATACCTGATTATTTCTGCTGCCAATGCTACCAATGGAAACGAATTGTACATCAAAGACCTGAAGAAAGGCGGTGATTTTGTACAGATCAACAAAGGCTTTGATATCAACGTCAATATTGTGGATACGGATGGTGACGATCTTTTTATTTTTACTGATAAAGATGCTCCTAATATGCGTCTGGTAAAAACAAGCATTACCAATCCTTCCCCTGAAACCTGGAAAGATGTTATTCCACAGACAGAAAATGTTTTGGGAATTTCTTACGGAGGAGGATATTTCTTTGCCACTTACATGGTGGATGCTATCGACCAAGTAAAACAGTTTGATAAGGCCGGAAAACTGGTAAGAGAAATTACACTTCCGGGAAAAGGAAATATAGGCGGTTTTGGTGGTAAAGAAGAGGAAAAAGAGCTTTATTACTCTTTCAGCAACTATATCACGCCGGGAACTACATATAAATTTAATGCAGATTCAGGAAAATCGGAAG
The DNA here is from genome assembly GCF_000737715.1 of Chryseobacterium sp. JM1. Lineage (GTDB taxonomy): Bacteria > Bacteroidota > Bacteroidia > Flavobacteriales > Weeksellaceae > Chryseobacterium. The sequence goes on from NZ_JPRN01000006.1 coordinate 97,502, forward strand.
TGTATCAGAAGCCGAAAGTGAAATTCAATCCGGATGATTACGTTTCTGAGCAGGTATTCTATACTTCAAAAGACGGCACGAAAGTTCCGATGATGATCAACTATAAAAAAGGAACCAAGCTTAATGGTAAAAATCCTACGATCCTTTACTCTTACGGTGGATTCAACATCAGTCTGCAACCTTCATTCTCTGTAGTGAATGCCATCTGGATGGAAAACGGAGGAATCTATGCCGTACCGAATATCAGAGGTGGCGGTGAATATGGTAAAAAATGGCATGATGCAGGTACGAAGACTCAAAAGAAAAATGTTTTTGAAGATTTCATTGCTGCAGGAGAATATTTACAGAAGAAAGGCTATACTTCAAAAGAATATATGGCGCTGTCCGGAAGATCAAACGGAGGGCTTCTTGTAGGAGCTACCATGACGATGCGTCCTGATCTTGCTAAAGTAGCTTTCCCGGGTGTAGGCGTTTTGGATATGCTGAGATACAACAAGTTCACGGCTGGAGCGGGCTGGTCTTATGACTACGGAACGGCGGAAGACAGCAAAGAAATGTTTGAATATCTTAAATCCTATTCTCCGGTTCACAACGTGAAAAAAGGAACATGTTATCCTTCCACAATGATCATTACCAGTGATCATGATGACAGGGTAGTTCCTGCGCATTCATTCAAATTCGGAGCAGAACTTCAGGAAAAACAAGGATGCAAAAATCCTATTTTACTAAGAATTGAGAAAAATGCAGGTCATGGTGCGGGAAGAGCCACTGAACAGGTGATCAGTGAAAATGCGGACCTTATTTCATTTGCTTTATATGAAATGGGAATTAGTAAATAGTTATCAATAACAAAAAAGAAACCAAAATGGCTAATTTTATTAAAATTAGCCATTTTTTTTGATGGTACTATGCATTAAATTGTTACTTTTGTTCTGGATATTTAAAATTTATTAATTCTATTCATGTAGTTCAGTTATGAAAAAAAGAATTTTACTAGTTTGTGCATTGACAGCCGGTGTAGCCAGTTTCAACGCACAGAGATGGGAACCTGTTTCGCAGAAATCATCTCAAATCAGAAATGAAGTTGAGGTAAAACACTCTTACAGAGTAGACCTTGCATCACTTAGAAACATTCTAAAAGATGCAGTAGAAACAGGTAAGAATGCAAAGCCTGTTATTATTTCCTTGCCTACAGCAGAAGGGAAAATTGAAAAATTTGCAGTGTATAGTGATCCTGTTATGGAGAAATCTATGGCAGATAAATTTCAGCTGGGTTCTTATATAGGTGCCGGTATTGATGATCCATCCAAATTTGTAAGATTCAGTACTTCTCCCAATGAGATGCAGTCTATGATCATTAAAGATGGGGTATTCCAGTTCATTGAACCTATTACAACAGATAAGAAAACGTATGGTGTTTTCTATAAAACAAAAAGAACCGCAGGGGCGCATGGTTTTGAATGCAGTACAGACGAAGAGAATCTGAAAGACATCAAATCATTAGAAGCTAACGGAAAAAAAAATCTTTCTAATCTGGGGATTAACAACAGACCGTCCAGCACAAAGTATAGAACCTACAGACTGGCTCTTGCAGTTACAGGAGAATATACACAATACTTTATGAATTTGGCAGGGGTACCTGCTACTGCAACGGAAGATCAGAAAAAGGCTCCTGCTCTTGTAGCAATGAACAACACGATGACCCGTGTGAATGGAGTTTTTGAAAAAGACTTTGGAATTAAAGCAATTATCCAGAATTTACCAAATATTATTTATACAGATGCTGCTACAGACCCTTTTACAGGGAATTTGAACCTAAACCTGCAGCAAACGTTAACCGCACAGGTGGGTAATGATAATTATGATATGGGGCACGTGTTTAATGCGGCCGGTGGAAACGGAAATGCCGGTTCTATTGGATCTACATGTGTAAACCCTGCCACTGCCACTACATTGGCTAAAGGTTCTGCTTTTACTCAAAATACAAACCCAAGCGGAGATTTATTTGATATAGATTATGTAGCTCACGAAATGGGCCACCAGCTGGGAGGAAATCACACATTTTCCAATAAATCCGAAGGTTCAAATGCAAACGTAGAACCGGGAGGCGGAACTACTATTATGGGATATGCCGGAATTACGGATGATAACGTTCAGTCAAACTCTGACGCGTATTTCCATTATAAGTCTATAGATCAGATTCTTACAAGTCTGGAGGGTAAGCCTGCATGTGGTACTTCAGAAGAAATCACAGTGAATACACCACCTGTAATTAGTGCTCTTACGGCTTATACTGTTCCTAAAGGAACAGCTTATTATCTTGATGCTTCTGCTACAGATCCACAGGGTGACGCTATTAAATATACATGGGAGCAAAATGACAGTGTAACTGATGGAGCTTCAATCTCTGGTGACGCTGGATGGGGATATAACACAGAAGGAGCGTTGACAAGATCTTATTTTGGAACAACAAGCGGAAGAAGATATTTCCCAAGCTTATCATTAGTGATGAATGGGATTTTAACCAATAAAACAAGTGCTGCCAATAATCCAAACATAAACTGGGAAACGGTATCTTACATTCCAAGAGTTTTACATTATGCAGTAACGGTAAGAGATGAAAATGCACAAAGACCAATGTTGTCTTCTGCTGAAATACAAACAACTATCGGAAATGATGGTCCTTTCAAATTTAATGGACTTACTGCTTCTTCAGTACTGTATAAAAATGCCAATAACACGATTCAGTGGGAAGTTGCCAATACCAATACTGCGCCGTATAACTCGCCTAACGTAAAAATCGACTATACATCTAACAATGGTACTACATGGACAGATTTAGTGGCTTCTACACCAAATACAGGGAGCTATACGGTTCAAATGCCATCTACGATTACGGGACCAATTAAATTGAGAATATCTTCAATTGGAAATGTTTTCTACGCAGTTTCTCCTGCAGTAACGGTTGGCGATGCTCCTACTTCAACGACAAATGCTCCAACGGGAGTGACTGCAATTAATACGGAGATCTTCAAAACAACAGCGAGAATAAGCTGGAACAGTGTACCGGGTGCTACGTATTCAATCAATTACAGAAAAGTTGGAACTACAAACTGGTCTAATGCAACCAGCCCTACAAATTCTGTGGTTCTGAGCAGCCTTGAAGATGAAACTAATTATGAAGTACAGGTAGCTGCAGTAGTAAACAGTGTTCCTGGAACTTTCTCTGCTAATTATGCGCTTAAAACAAAAGGCCTGACAACGGGTGTTGACTACTGTATTCTTAATTCAGGAATATCTGATTACTCAGCAATTAGACGTGTAACGGTTGCGAATATCGTTTATGATGATCCTACATTCAGAACGTATAAAGACCTAAGTGAAGATCCTACTAAAATAGTTAATTTGACAAAAGGAACACAGTATAGTTTGACCCCCGTGATCTTAATGTCATCTGCTTATAGCCAAATGAGTACAAGACCTGTTAACCTTTCCGTATGGATTGATTATAACAGAAACGGACAGTTTGAAGCTTCAGAAAGAGTAACCACTGTAGGAGGAAATTCTCCTGTAGGAAGTGTTGCTTTCCCGGCACAGACCTTTACGGTTCCGGCTACTGCTTATGCAGGAAGTAAATTGCTTAGAATGAGAGTTATTGCAAAATATGCAACATCTGCTTTAGATAGTGCATGTGGAGAATTGGCTTCAGGAGCAGGAGGTATTATGGATCTTCCGGTAAAAATCACCAGCGGATTGGCTGTAGATGATGTAAGCGGACCTAAGACTTCTGAAGTATCTATCTATCCAAACCCTGCAGATACTTTCGTAGAAGTGAAAAACCTGAAAGGTAAAGCTGACTACAGCATCTTCAGTGCAGACGGAAGATTAGTTCAGCAAGGTCAGACAGATGGTAACAACAGAATTAATGTTGCATCACTGATCAAAGGAATGTATGTGATCACTCTTAAAGATGACAAAAACACATACAATACTAAACTTATCAAAAAATAATAAGTAAGTATATCTATAATAAAGGCCGGGCATTTGTCCGGTCTTTTTTTATGCTTAAAATTCAGGAAAACTGAATGTTAACATAAGTTTCATGTTTCGTTCAAAAAAATTAACTTTACGCTGACAAAAATTATTGGAATGCGAAAGACAATTTCTGTGAAAAAACCGGATTTTAGCGTAGACCCTCTGGAAAGAGAGATCTATAATTTTGAAAAAGACGGTTTAGAGTTAAAATCATCTTACACCCAAAAAGATGTAAAAAATGAATCTTTAACACAGACTTCTCCAGGAACTGCTCCTTATCTCAGAGGCCCGTATTCCACCATGTATGTACAGAAACCATGGACGGTGAGACAGTACGCCGGTTTCTCCACCGCAGAAGAATCCAATGCATTTTACAGAAGAAATCTAGCCGCAGGGCAGAAGGGATTATCCGTTGCTTTTGACCTCGCCACACACAGAGGATATGATTCTGATCACTCAAGAGTAGTAGGTGATGTCGGTAAAGCCGGAGTAGCCATCGATTCTGTGGAAGATATGAAGATCCTGTTCAATGAGATTCCATTAGATCAGATCTCAGTATCCATGACGATGAACGGGGCTGTACTTCCTATTTTGTCTTTTTATATTGTAGCTGCTGAAGAGCAGGGTGTAAAACAGGAACTCCTTTCCGGAACCATTCAGAATGATATTTTGAAAGAGTTCATGGTAAGAAATACTTACATCTATCCGCCGGCTCCTTCCATGAAGATCATTGCAGATATCTTTGAATACACTGCACAGAATATACCTAAATTCAACTCTATTTCCATCTCAGGATACCACATGCAGGAAGCAGGCGCCACTCCGGTTCTGGAAATGGCCTACACGCTGGCAGACGGTCTTGAATATGTAAGAACAGGAATCAAAGCCGGAATGAATGTAGATGATTTTGCTCCGAGACTTTCATTTTTCTGGGCGATCGGGATGAATCACTTCATGGAAATTGCAAAAATGCGTGCTGCAAGATATATTTGGGCAACGCTTTTAAAACAGTTCAACCCACAGAATGCAAAATCTTTAGCATTAAGAACCCACTCTCAGACTTCAGGATGGTCGCTTACCGAGCAGGAACCATTTAATAATATTACCAGAACGGCTATTGAGGCCCTTTCTTCTGCTTTAGGAGGAACCCAGTCGTTACACACCAATGCCCTGGATGAAGCCATTGCACTTCCTACCGATTATTCAGCAAAAATTGCAAGAAATACCCAAATTATCCTTCAGCAGGAAAGTGGAATCTGTGATGTGGTAGATCCTATGGGCGGAAGTAACCTTGTGGAAAGTCTTACCCAACAGATGATCGAGGAAGCGATGAAATACATCGATGAGGTAGAGCAGGAAGGAGGAATGACCAAAGCCATTGAGGCCGGAATTCCAAAAATGAGAATTGAAGAAGCCGCAGCCAAAAAACAGGCTAAAATAGACAGCGGGGAAGAATTCATCATCGGAGTGAATTCATTCAGAACAACCTTAAAACAGGACGGAATTGAGATCCTGGATATTGACAATACAGAAGTCCGCAGAAAGCAGATCGAAAGACTTGAGAAAATAAAAGCAGAAAGAAATCCTGAAGCCGTAACGGAAATCCTGAACGAAATCAGGGAAAGTGCCAAAACAGGAAACGGAAACCTTTTAGCTTTATGCATCGAAGCGGCAAAAAGAAGAGTGACCCTTGGTGAAATGAGTGATGCCATGGAGGAAACTTTCGGAAGATATAAAGCCAATATCAGAACAATCTCTGGAGTATACGCTATGAACGCCGGGAAAAACGAATATTTTGAAAAAGCCCTTCATCTGACTCAAAAATTTGAAGAAGCAGAAGGCCGTCGTCCAAGAATTATGGTGGCTAAGATGGGCCAGGACGGACACGACAGAGGGGCCAAAGTAGTAGCTACCGCATTCGCAGATATGGGATTTGACGTCGATGTGGCGCCATTGTTCCAGACCCCTGAAGAAGTAGCCAAACAGGCCGTAGAAAACGACATCCACATCCTCGGAGTTTCTTCTCTCGCAGCAGGACATAAAACCCTTGTTCCTCAGGTCGTGGAAGAACTTAAGAAGCTGGGAGCCGATGATGTAACGATCGTAGTAGGAGGCGTTATTCCGCAACAGGATTATGAATTCCTGTATGCCAACGGTGCCGATTTTATTTTCGGTCCGGGAACCAACCTCCCGAAATGCGCGGTGGAAATCCTACAGAAATTTTTAGAAAACTAAAATAAAACTTCACTCGCTGTGCAGATTGGCTGAAAAGTACTAATTTCAGTTCTCCAATCATAAAAGTACCGTGAGATGAATTTTAAAAATATAACAAAGCCTGCAGCCAGTAAGATCATTATTGTTGCAGGCTTAATTTTTATAGCTGTGTTTTGTTTTGCAGCAGACTCTGGAAACAGACCGGTTCAGACATCTCCGGTGCCGGCAGATATCAATCTGGTTAAAAGTCACCTCACAGCCCTTACACAAACCCCTGAATTCAGGAATCACAAAAATATGGATCAGCTGAATACCATTGCGGATTATATTAAACAGGATTTCAGCAAATACGGGGACAGTACGACCTTTCAGGAATATAATGTTGAGGGCAAAATCTTTAAAAATGTCATCACGTCTTTCGGTACGGAACATCAAAAAAGAATCATTATCGGTGCCCATTATGACGTTTGCGGAGATCAGCAGGGAGCAGACGACAATGCTACCGGAGTGACCGCCCTTCTGGAGCTTGCCAGAATGCTTAAGGGCCAAAAACTGAATTACAGAATAGATCTGGTGGCCTACACATTAGAAGAACCTCCCTATTTCAGGACTGAAAATATGGGAAGCAACATTCATGCTCAGTATTTAAAAGATCACAACATCGATGTATACGGAATGGCTAGCGTGGAAATGATCGGGTATTTCAAGGATGAAAAGGACTCACAAAGCTATCCGTTAGGGATTTTGTCTTGGGTTTATGGGAATAAAGGAGATTTTATAACGCTGGTCAAAAAGTTTGGAGCCGGAGATTTTGTAAATAATTTCAGGACCCAATTTAAAGAAGCCAACCAGATCAAAACAGAAACTTTTACCGCTCCTAAATTCGTAAAAGGAACCGATTTCTCAGATCATCTTAACTATTGGAAATTTGGTTATTCTGCCCTGATGATCACGGATACATCGTTTTTCAGGAATAAAAATTATCATGAGACAACAGATACTGTGGAAACACTGGATCTTCCTAGAATGACTAAAGTAATAGACGGTATTTTTCTGTGTCTGATCCACATGAAGTAAAAAAAATAATTTGATATTCAGAAAAAATATTATATTTGCACCTGAAAATAAAGTTTAACCCATTAAAAAACAACGAAGCAATGTTCAAAACGAATCAAAATTCTTCAGCTGGAGTACCGCTTATGGTGGTAAGGCTTCGTGGTTTGGTATACTCTTAGAATAATAGTACAACGAAATATCAAAACCCGAAGTCGTAAGATTTCGGGTTTTTTATTGCGCAATATCTAAACTCCAGTTTACCCGAAATTTTTTAGTGTCATTAAGAACAAAATGAAAAGATCACGTACGATCATGTTTCATGCTGTTCAATATCGTAAAATAAATCAACTTAAAATTTAGTTGAGTAAGGAATTGTTGTGACTTGTCAGAACTAAATTCTAACATCTCACATCTAATTTCTGTTTCATCACATATGAAACAAATCTTATCAAAAGCAGGAAATATACCGACTGCATCATGTCTGCAACAGAGCTTGCAGCCTATTTTGAGGACTCATAAGGTCCAATATGATTTAAAACAAAAACAATGGGAAATTTAAAACTAAAAGGAAAAGATATATTAAAACTGGGATATCCAAATAATCAAAGCGTCAACGTGGCTTTGGAGGTCATGAAAAGAAATTTTGCAACGAAGAACATTCACCATGTAAAATCTATTTTAAAAGACATCCTCCTGAATCCGGAAAACTTTGAAAAAGACCTGACTTTCGGACAGATCGCAGAGTCGCTGCTTTCATCCAGAAAAACAGAAAAAAGAATGCTCAATAGCCAGAGGGCTTCCTTCCAGATCTTTGGAACCAATATTTCTGAAGAAGCCAAAAACCAGCTGTATACGGCTTTAAAACTGCCGATTTCAACGCAGGGCGCTCTAATGCCCGACGCACACAGCGGTTATGGACTTCCGATAGGAGGAGTTCTGGCGGTAGAAAACGCAGTCATCCCCTACGGAGTAGGAATGGATATCGGCTGCAGGATGAGCCTCAGTATTTTGGATATACCGGTGTCATATCTGGACGGAGCAAGAGACAAATATGAAAAAGCGCTTGCTGAACACACCAAATTCGGGATGTACGAAACACATAAATCTCACATAGATCATGAAATTTTTGAGAGAGATACGTTCGATATGATCCCGGTTTTAAGAAGATTAAAAGGAAAAGCCATTAAGCAGATGGGCTCATCCGGAGGCGGAAATCATTTCGTGGAATTCGGAGAAGTGGAGATCACGGAAGAAGATGACCAGATCGGATTGCCGAAAGGAAAATACCTGGGAATACTTTCTCACAGTGGTTCCAGAGGTTTGGGAGCTGAGATTGCGCAATATTACTCAAGAGTAGCTGCAGAGCAGTGTCCGCTGCCAAAAGAAGCGCAACAGTTTGCCTGGCTGGATCTGAATACCCATCTCGGTCTGGAATACTGGACGGCGATGAATCTTGCCGGTGATTATGCTTCTGCCTGTCATGATGACATTCACAGAAGACTTGTAAAAGCTGTCGGCGGAAGAGTACGAGCCAGAATCGAGAATCACCACAATTTCGCATGGAAGGAAATTCATAAAGGAAAAGAGGTGATTGTCCACAGAAAAGGTGCAACACCAGCCAATGAAAATGAATTGGGGATGATTCCCGGATCTATGACGGCAAAAGGCTTTATCGTCCGTGGTAAAGGAAATCCTGATTCTTTGAACTCAGCATCACATGGAGCCGGAAGAGCCCATTCGAGAGGAGAATGCAGAAATCTTTTCACTCAGAATGATATCAAAAAAGAACTGAAGCTGAAGAAAGTCACTTTGATGGGCGGTAACACAGAAGAAGCTCCGATGGCTTATAAAGACATTCACGAAGTGATGAATGCACAGAGTGAATTGGTAGACATTCTCGGAACATTTCAACCTCGAATAGTGAGAATGGACAAATAATGAAGTTGCTTGTTTAGAGTTGTCAGTGAGAAGAACGCTGCTTTTCATTATCAACCTACAGCTTTCCACCTTATAGGTTTCAAAGAACCTATAAGGTTTTATAAACAACCGAGTTAATATAGATTCTTATCAGTATTAATCAATAAAAAACAGAAAAATGGGAGCACCTCATAACATAAAAAGATATGGAGAAGTCTGGCCGGAATTTAGAATCCACCATGGACTTGAAATTTTAAATAAATTAAAGGATAAAGTCATCATATCCGGTGGCTGGGCGTGGCATTTTATGTCGGAAAAAGGACATACGGAATACAAACATTCCCACGACCATAAGGATATTGATGTTTTTGTAAAAAAAGAAAATGCAGCAGAAACAGTCATGATCCTTCAACACGAAGGTTTTCAGAAAGTATGGACCCGGTATGATCATCTGCAGAGTGAAGAAAATTTCAGGAGATATGAGAAAACGGTAGAACTCGAAAACGGGAAATCTCATAGAATTACCATAGATTTCTTTGAAAAAAATGATCTCGAAACGATTGAGATAGAAGGTTTTACTGTTGTTAAGCCGGATGTTTTGCTGACTTTTTACAGAAACATCCATTCCAGTGATAAATGCTGGGCTGTAATGGCTGCCAAAAATTTGCTGGAAAAAGGAATTGACCCTGTTGGTCATCCAAAATTAAATGAAATTCCTAAAGTAGATTAAAATGGAAAAACTCATACAAATAACCTCAGGACGAGGACCTTTAGAATGCCAGTGGGTGACTGCTAAAGTACTGAAGGTCTTCCTTGAGGAAATAAAAAATAATACAATAGATTACGAAATCATTCACCGCGAGAATGGTGATGAAAACCTGACCTTAAAGTCTGTAACCTTACTTTTAAAAGCAAAAGAATTGGATACATTTTTAAAAACATGGTTGGGAAGCATATGCTGGACCGGGAAAAGTACGTTCAGGAAACTCCACAAAAGAAGCAACTGGTTTATCGGTGTTTTCGAGCTGGAAGGGCTGGAGAAAATCAATTTCAATGAAAAAGACATTCAGTTTCAGACTACGAGAAGTCAGGGAAGCGGAGGCCAGAATGTGAACAAAGTAAATACAGCGGTCCGTGCAGTGCATATACCCACCGGAGAAAGCGTATTTGCCCAGGATTCGCGGTCGCAGCTGGAAAATAAAAAACTGGCCATTATGCGGTTGAAAGAAAAAGTAACCGGACTTTATATCAAACAGCTTGAAAAAAGAATGCGGGACACGTGGAGCAATCATCTGCAGGTGCAGAGAGGAAATCCGGTCCGTACATTTTCAGGAACAGATTTTAAAAAGAATCATCAGGATAAATCATTTAAAAAACAACGGAATATCCTGAAAAAAGAATTAAAAAACGACAGATATGACCTTAACTAAAAGTAAATATTATTTTGAAGCTCTGGACAACTACCCATACAGCCTTCCGGATTGCCTGGAAGCCCTGAATTATGCTTTGTCCTACGATCCCGAAGATGCAGACAGTCTGTGTCTGATGGGAAGAATATACAGCGAAATGCTCACCGATTATGAAAGAGCAAAAATGTATTTTGAAGAAGCCATGCAGTGCAATGTGGCGAATCTCAACACGCCTTTACACTATATCAAATGCCTTTTGGATAATGAAGATCTGGATGAAGCCGAAAAACTCATCAATTATGCTTTAAAAATTAAAGGAATTGATAAATCAAGGATATTGATCCAAAAATCATTATTGTTTGAGATCAGATTCGAATATAAAAAAGCGTTGAAACCTTTAATTGAAGCGAAAAAATACAGCTATAATCAAAATATGATTAATTTTTTAAAGGATAGAATAAAATTTATTAAAAATAAAATGGAAAAATCAAAGAAAAGCAAAAAATAAATCTTATTTAATTAAAAATATCGGATCAAATATCTTTTTTTGTTAAAAAATCATAACTTTATTGCGAAAAAAACAACCTTATGGATAGAAAATTATTTTTATGGCCGGTGTCGGTGGCCGTATTCTTTGCTTTTGGCAAAATGAATGCACAAAATTCAAACGGGCTTATTCAGAATTACTATCAGAAAAGTGGACAGATCGCTCAAAAAAATGGAGGAGCAGGAGTTATTATTTTAAGTGAAGATGCTTCCAAAAGTTTAGGCGTAAATGTGGTGAATGTTCAGCAGACCTACGCAGGACTTAGAGTCTACAATGCTTTGGGTAAAGTAATGATCAAAGAAGATAAAATTATCTCTGAAAAAAACGATTTTAAAAAAGACATCACTGTTGCCAGCCAGAAAAAGGCTAAAGAAAGTTTCCCGGAAGATCTTCTTAAACAGAAGCTGGAACTGAATGAAATTTCTAAAGTAGACTACCTTCCCAACGTATATTTTGAAAAAAATGGAGTGTATGTACTGGCAAAAGAACTCTTTGTTTCAGATAAAAACTCAGCAGATGTATGGCATTTAATAGCGGATGCAGATACGGGAGAAGTTCTTGCTAAAGATAATCTAACCTTAGACTGTAATTTTACGCATGAAAGCCACTCAGACAGTGAATCAGAATCAAACGGTACTCAGTATTCAGGTTCTGAACCGGCTACAGCAGTTTTTGCAGGAGCATCGGATAAACTTTCATCCAACAGTCTGCTTGCTCCTACCAATGCTTCATATAATGTTTTTCCACTTCCTGTAGAAGCACCTACATTTGGGCAGCGTGTTCTCCTTAATAGTCCTTGGGATATTACATTTTCTCCTGAAGGATGGCATTCTGATGGAGTGACCAGCTATACCAATACAAGAGGAAATAACGTGTATGCCTATTCTGATCAGAACAATACCAATAGTCCGGGATATTCGCCGGACGGAGGAAGTACGCTGAACTTTGATTTTCCTTTTGACGAAGGAAGATACATCAGCCCTTTCACACACAGAGATGCAGCCATCACGAATCTTTTTTATATGAATAATAAGATGCATGATGTTTTCTATAAATTTGGCTTTACGGAAGCTGCGAGAAATTATCAGACCAAAAACTTCACGAACTTAGGAATGGGTGGTGATGCCGTAAACGCAGAAGCGTATGACGGAAGTGGTCTGAACAACGCCAATTTCAGCTCAGGATATGAGACAACCATTAACGGACAGGTTTATCTGGCTGCTCCAAGGATGCAGATGTACATTTATGACAGAACGCAGACGGCAGCAGACCCTATTTCAAGATATCAGTATAATACGCCGGCAACAGCGGTCAGCAGACCTAAGGTAATGACCGGAAGTGCATCTTTTGGAAAACTTTTGTTTGACGGACAGACTGTGACAGGTGATCTTGCCGTTTCAGTGCCTGCAGATGCATGTACTCAGCCCGTGTTGGGAAGTCTTACCGGAAAAATAGCAGTGATTACAAGCACAAGCTGTGAATATGGACTTAAAGTTTTAAATGCACAGAAAGCCGGTGCAGTAGGAGCTATTGTTTACAGGCCGTCTACTGATACCCCTATCGCTATGGGAGGAGGAACTTCAGGAGGACAGGTAACCATTCCTTCTATTAATATCGGAAAAACAGAAGGTTTGTATATGGTGACCGAGCTTGGAAACGGAAACACAATCAATGCTACCTTAGGAAATGATTTTAATGGTTTTAAACATTCAAGTCTTGATAATGGGATCATTGCCCATGAATACGGGCATGGAATTTCAAACAGACTGACAGGTCAGGGCTACAGCTGTCTTTCTGCAACCAACAGTGCAGAACAGATGGGTGAAGGTTGGTCTGATTATTTTGCTTTAATGCTGACCACAAGACCGGGTGATACATCTGCTTTGGCAAGAGGAATGGGAACGTATACAAAAGGAGAGCCTACTACAGGAGCGGGAATCAGACCTGCAAAATATTCTCCGGATTTTGCTGTAAACAATTATACCTACGGAAATACAAATACGGTTTCAGGTTCACACGCTATAGGATTCATCTGGGCAAGCATGCTTTGGGATCTTACCTGGAAATACATCGAAAAATACGGATATAACAGTGATGTACTGGTAAGTACTACTTCTGGGAATGCAAAAGCGCTGCAGCTAGTTGTAGATGGACTTAAACTGCAGGCTTGCAGTCCGACATTTATTGATGGGCGTGACGCCATCCTTCAGGCCGATTTAGTTGGAAATGCCGGTCTTGATAAATGTATGATCTGGAAGGCATTTGCCAAAAGAGGATTGGGAACAGGTGCTTCAGCAGGAGTGAGAGCAACGGCGAATGATCAGGTGGAAAGTTTTATTGTTCCTGATGAGTGTAATACGGCTTTAGCCACTCAGGATATTAAAAATGAAGATCATAAATTCATTATTTTCCCGAATCCGACGTATGATGAATTCTTTGTGGGTAATTTAGATACTTCTTCAAAAGACGTTCAGATTAAAATGTTTGATATGTCCGGAAAATTAGTATTCTCTGACGCAAGAGATTCTCAGTCTAAAAAAGCAGTTTCTACGAAAGGGCTTCAAAAAGGAGTATACATGGTGCGTATCACGCAGGGTGAAAAAGCACAGACTGAAAAACTGATCGTAAGATAAAATTATTAAGCTGTAAATAATGAAAGAGATCACTTGTGGTCTCTTTTTTTGTAGCTTTAGTATATGAAAGGGTATATTTTTTTGGTCTTATTATTAATGATTTCATGTAAGAAAAGTGAAATCAATCTGAATACCAGTGTTATAGATGAAGAGTTAGATTTAAGATATGAAGTTTTGAATCAGCTAATTGATAATGAACGTATGTCTACTGAGGAGAAGAATGATATATTTATTGTCCCATTAAAGTCGGTTTATCTTTTTGAAAAAAGAGAAGATGAATCCCTGCCGTTAAGTGTTATCCTAAAGTATGATTCCGTTTTTTTAATGAGGGATTCTGCGTACTATAAAAATCAGGCAAAAACCACGTTTAATTTCAAATTGGATAAAACAAAAATAAAGAGACCATTACAGTATGCTACAGAGGAAGGCCTCGACAAATTAACAGAAAATGGTAAAAAAGATTTTTGGGTTGCATTTCGCACGAAATTTGGGAATAAATGTTTTCGAAAGTTATCGGTACCTTTCTTTAATAAAGAGAAGACAATGTGTATCGTTGAAAATTCTATCTCCTGCGGCTATTTGAGTGGGAGTGGGTATACAGCAATTTACAAGAAAATCAACGGTAAATGGGTTGAGATTAAAATAGTAGAACAATGGATTAGTTAGAGTATGAGAATAAGTTGGGAAATAAAAGAACTGAAGTTAAAAGAAACCTTCTCCATTGCCTATGGAAACTATGACAAAAGGGAAGCCCTGTTGGTGGAATTATCTTATTTAAACTCTAAAGGCTATGGCGAATGTATAGCGATAGATTATTATCAGATTGACCTTAAAAATTTTATTGCCAAATTAAAGGAGATAAAGACATTGCTGGAAAACCAGACCATCATTCATCCCAGTGAATTTTTCACTTTCCTTTCAACAATGAATCTGCATCCGTTTTTAATGTCTGCTTTGGACTGTGCCTATTGGGACTTGTTTGGAAAGCTTGAAAATAAGAACTTTATCGAATTAAATACGATTCCTTCCGATCATTTAGTGGAAAGCTCCATTACAATTTCTGTGGCCGATATCAATGACCAGATCCGGAAAATAGAAAAAAGCAAGTGGAACAGATTCAAAGTAAAATGTAAAGGGCTGCATCAGGATAATATTGAGAAATTGTTGAGGTTAAACCGGCATATTGCTTTGGATTCCAATGCCAGCTTTACAGATCAGGATTGTCTTTGGCTTCAGGAAAATGAAATGACAGCCCGGTTTTCCTATCTTGAACAGCCAAGAGCGGTTGGAAATTACAAAATTCTCAATAAAGAAAGTCCGGCCAACTGGATGGCAGATGAAGACTGTCAGGATCTCAATTCCCTTGAAGAGCTGTTGCCATATTACAAAAGTGTCAATATCAAACTGATGAAGTGTGGCGGGCTCACTCCGGCATTGGAAATGATCAGAAAAGCAAAAGAACTGGGCTATAAAGTAATGATCGGATGCATGACAGAATCTACCGTTGGTATATCCGCAGGTTGTGTACTGGCAGGTCTTACCGATTTTGCAGATCTAGACGGAGCCAATCTGATCTCCAACGACTATGCCTCCGGAAATTGTGTGGAAAACGGAAAAATAATCCTATCCGGAAAACCAGGTTTGGGAATCTGTTTGAAAGAGTTATAAGTTATGAGTGATAAGTTTTGCCCACCGATACTCTTAAACGCTCCTACTCAACGACTCTCCAACTCTCCAACACTACTTCTTATTTGCAGAAATCAGATAATCATAAACCATCTGGTGCTGCTCATCGTTTAATTTAGCTTTCGGAGCCATTCTGCTTAATGTTTTAATCCATCCCTGATCGTCATGTTTAGCCGGGTCAGGGAGTTTGTGGCATTTGGCGCATGAGTTTTCAAAAATAGTTTTCCCTTGAACCAGTTGTTCAGACGCAGTATATTTTGGTCCGGTTACAGCTGTACTTTTGGGTCCGCATGATACCATAAACACGGCACCTGCCACCATACTTAAGATTATTTTTTTCATACCCATATTTTGATTTGGTGATTATTTTTTCACAGAAACAATATAATCGTAAACCCACTGGTGCTGTTCATCGGTCAGTTTCGCTTTTGGTGCCATCGAATTCATGATTCCTACCCACTGTACAGACGTGTGCGCTGTAGGATCCGGGAGTTTATGGCATCTTCCGCACGCATTTTCAAAGATTGTTTTTCCTTGTGCTATTTGTTCTGCAGTAGAAACGGCAGGCCCTATAGGTCCGGCTGTGGAGGCCTTTGGAGTACAGGAAGCCATTAATAGGCAGATAAATAATGCAGCAGCGGATATTTTTTTCATGTTTCTTAATTTTGATGAATAACAAATGTAGGAATTTCCCTCTCCCGTTGATAAGATGACCTCTAGTTTTAATTTAGAAGAAATAAAATTAATGCCCGTTTGTATGGGAGTTTGAAGGTTATTTTTATACTTTTGAATCAATGAAATTTTCTACAGAAGAACTAATTGAAGGAATAAGGTCAGGTAATAAACGTCTGATCGCAAAAGCTATTACATTAGTTGAAAGTAAAAAAGCTGAACACAGAGCTCAGGCAGAAGAACTTCTTAAGCAGATTATGCCTTTTACAGGAAATTCTGTCAGGGTTGGAATCACAGGGGTTCCGGGTGCCGGAAAATCTACTTTTATTGAGAATTTCGGAAGATTGGTAATTGCTAACGGAAAGAAAGTAGCGGTTCTGGCTATTGATCCCAGTTCATCTATCAACAAAGGAAGTATTTTGGGAGATAAGACCAGAATGGAAGAACTGGCCAAGGAGGAAAATGCCTTTATCCGCCCTTCCCCAAGTTCAGGATTTCTAGGTGGTGTTGCCAATACCACATTTGAAACCATGATGATCTGCGAAGCGGCAGGTTATGATTATATTCTGATTGAAACAGTTGGAGTAGGACAGTCTGAAGTGCTGGTATCAGATATTACCGATGTGTTTTTATTCCTTAAAATCATCGGAGGAGGAGACGAGTTGCAGGGCATCAAACGGGGCATCATGGAAATGGTGGACGTTATTTTTATTAATAAGGTGGATCAGGACAATGTGCAGAAAGCAAAAAATACAAGACTTGAGCTGAAGCGCGCACTGGATTTTATTCCACCTAAAGAAAAAGGCTGGAAAATTCCTGTTTTACTGGGCTCCGCTCTTTACAATGAAGGTCTTGATGAGATTTATACCCAACTCAATGAATTCATTGATCTTAAAAAGAAAACCGGGCGTTTCAATGAAGTCCGTACCCAGCAGGCAGAAAAGCGTTTTGAATATTGGGTTCAGGAATATATTCTGGCCATGATGAAAAGAAGCAGCTCTGTGGAAGAAGCTTATGTACAGCACAAAAAAAATGCTTCAGAAATGGTTTCTAATCCAAGTACTGAAGCAAAAATATTTGTTGAAAAATTCTTATCAAAAGACTAAAGTTTGTCCTTTTCTTTAGCTTTTTCCTCGTTTTTTGAAACATATCCGTCATAAGTGATCGGCTGTCTGTCACTGCTTCTCATAGAAACAAAGGCTTTACCGTTTTTAAAGACTTCAAGATTGATTTCATCTACATTTTTTACATCGTTTGGCTTGATTCTTAAAGTCCATTTTCCTTTTTTATTCTGGGATTTGCTGATGGTGAAATCCTTCGAAGTAAATCTGTAACTGTTTTTATCCGGATTTCCGTAGCTTGGGTTGAATACTCTTCCGAAATAAGGAAGCACCACTTCCAGATTGTCTTTGGTAAGAACAATGGTATAATCTCCATTAAGCTGCAGCATCCTGGTTGAAGTGGAATTCGGCATTGAATTCATAACGTTAATCACATCATAGTTGGTTGGATTGGCGCGTTCTCCATAAAAAGTAAGTTCCTGAGAACTGACCAGTGCATCTACTGTTTTGGAATCTAATGAGCCCTGTGATGAACAGCTCTGAAAGAAAAAAAGAAATCCAAAAATAAATATAAGTGAGATATACTTTTTCATAACCATATTAATTGTTAAATTTAAATAGCAAAATGTATGCAAATATATTCCTTCTCAACCGTTTTGGAATAAAAATTGTAAATGTTGAATTATTAATACACGAACTATGAAATTTACACATCTATTAGGAATAGGAGCAGTTGCCCTGTCAATTGCAGCTTGTACGACTAACCCGATCACGGGAAGATCTTCATTACAGATTGCAAATAACTCTGAAATACTGACGATGTCTGCACAGGAATATAAAACGACACTGTCTAAATCTAAGATTATTTCAGGAACTGCAGACGCTAAAAAAATAGTAAGTGTAGGAAGCAGAATCAAAAGTGCAGCAGAAAGATACTATCAAAGCATAGGAAGATCGGCAGATCTGGCGAATTATAGCTGGGAATTTAATCTTATTCAGAGCAATGAACTGAATGCCTGGTGTATGCCTGGCGGGAAAGTTGCAGTATACACAGGAATTCTTCCGGTTACGAAGAATGACAACGGTCTTGCGGTTGTGATGGGACATGAAGTTTCACATGCCTTAGCAGGACACGGAAATGAGAGAATTTCTCAGGCGATGGTAGCACAATACGGCGGATCTATTTTGGGTGGAACAATTTCAAACTCACAATGGGCCGGGATTTTCCAGAAAGTATACCCGATAGGATCTCAGGTAGCATTATTGAAATACGGAAGAAATCAGGAGTCAGAAGCAGATCAGATGGGACTGTATCTGATGTCTATGGCAGGATATGACCCAAGAGAAGCGATCCCTTTCTGGAATAGAATGGAAGGAGCATCTTCTGGGGCGAGACAGCCGGAATTCCTGTCTACTCACCCGAATCCTGAAACAAGGATTTCAGACATCAATAGAGACCTTCCCAAAGCTTTGGAATATTATAAAGCTGCCGGAGGGAAAATATAACGTTAGAATTTTTAATCTTGTATAGAGCCTTATTTAATTTTCACTAAATTGGGTAAGGCTTTTTTTTTAACACCAACCACTAACACAATATTTATGAAAAGTTTATCAATTACAGGACTTATCCTGCTGGCCGTTTCGGCACTGCTTTTTTATCTGACCACTGATTTTACGGTAGGCGGAATTACCATTTCCCATATGATGGGTGTAATGGCAGGGGTAGGAATCGGTCTTATTATCGGCGGAATGGTAGGATATGTAAGCAAAGGAAGCGCGCTGAAAGCGGAAGAAAAAAGAAAAGAATTCAAACAGTTACAAAAAGACAAAGAAGAACTGGAAAAGCAGGCGGCAGAAATTGCCCAACGTGAAGCAGAACTTCAGCGACAAAATCAAAACCCTCAAATTTAAATATTTGAGGGTTTTTTATAGATGTTATTTTCGAATTATTTAAACTTGTAGCCTACACCTACTAAGAACAGGTTAGGTCTGTTGTCGTATCTGATCTCCGAACCGGAAACCTTATTGATGAAGTTTCTTTCGTCTTTACTGAATGAACCTTCATATCTTGCGTTGATAAGCAGTTTCTTGATTTCAAGCTGTGCTCCGAACTGATAGCCTACAGTGAAGTTGTTTTTAACATTTTCCTTAAAATCGTTGTAGGTATTTTCTTTGCTTAAATTATAGCTGGCCACAGGTCCTATGAACACCCCAAGCATATCTCCCAGAACATTGTGTCCTAAAAGAACAGGCATATCTAAACGGTTGCTTTTCACATCAAAAGTAGTATTCTCCGTAGTGAATTCATTTTTGAAGTGCGTGTAGAATAATTCCGGCATCACATAAAATGAACCCGGAAGTTTAACTTTTAATGAAAGACCCGCGTTGAAACCTGCATTGTTCTTTCCTGTTCCCTCAATGGCGTCATTCACTGTTCCTTTGATGTTTTTCCATGAAGGAGAGCCCGTTGGGAATATTAAGTTAGCTTTTGCTGCCAGTGAAATCTGTGCAGAAGCGAACATTGAAAACCCGATTAACGCTATACTAAGTACCTTTTTCATTATCGTCTATTTTAGTGATTGTATTTTCAATCGTTTTATTATTTTCAAGTAAATATTCTCTCAGTTCTTTAAACAGTTCTGAAGAATAAACGAAGTCAATAAGATTTTTATTGCCTGCGGTGATCAGAACGTCTTTGTTTCCTTCCCATTCTTTGATTCCCAATCTCAGGTATACAATTTTCTCCCCGATCGTCATCACAGAGTTCATATCGTGGGTGTTGATGATGGTTGTCGTGTTGTATTCTTTGGTGATTTCAAGAAGAAGGTCATCAATAATATTGGAAGTGTAAGGGTCAAGTCCGGAGTTCGGCTCATCACAGAACAGGTACTTCGGGTTGTTGACGATGGCTCTTGCAATGGCCACACGTTTCTGCATTCCTCCCGAGATCTCGGATGGGAACTTTCTGCCGGCTTTGTCAAGATGCACTCTTCCGATTACTTCAAAAACCCTTTTCTTTTTTTCGCGGAAGGTAAGGTTCGTAAACATATCCAGGGGAAACATGATATTTTCTTCCACGGTTAACGAGTCAAAAAGCGCACTGCCCTGGAATACCGTTCCGATTTCTGAACGCAGGTGCTGTTTCTGGTCTCTCGTCATTGTATTGATATCCGTACCGTCAAAAAGGATTTCTCCCGATGAAGGTTGGTATACATTCAGTAAGCTTTTCAGGAAAACAGTTTTCCCCGAGCCACTCTGCCCGATGATCAGGTTCACCTTTCCTTTGTCGAAGGAAGTTGAAATTCCCTTAAGTACTTCAACATCACCAAAACTCTTCTTAAGATCTTTTACCTCAATCATCAGCTTAATATTAATTGGGTTAAAATTAATTCAGAAATGATAATAAATACCATTGTCCATACTACGGCCTGTGTACTGGCTCTACCTACTTCCAGCGATCCTCCTTTTACGTTATATCCGAAATAGGAAGGAACGGTAGCGATGATAAAGGCAAATACGGTAGTTTTTACAAATGCATAATACACAAATAAATTGGGCATATACATCTGAATCCCTACGATATAGTCATTTTCAGTCCAGTTTCCGGTCAGCATACCTGCCAGATGTCCGCCGCCGATACCGAAAACGATACTGATGGCAATCAAAAGAGGGTTGAAAATAACGCAGGCACAAATTTTGGGTAATATCAGGAAGTTTGGAGAGTTCACCCCCATGATGTCCAGGGCATCGATCTGTTCGGAAACTCTCATAGTTCCTATACTGGATGCGATATATGATCCTACTTTACCGGCCAGGATAAGACTGATGATGGTCGGGGAAAATTCCAGAACCAAAACGGCTTTCGTAGCATATCCCACGAATGATGGCGGGATCGGGAAAGAGGAAGAATCAAAGTTGTTGAACATCTGGATAGCGACTACCGCTCCCACAAATATAGAAGTGAAGATCACAAGCCCAAAAGAA
Source organism: Chryseobacterium sp. JM1 (assembly GCF_000737715.1). GTDB lineage: Bacteria > Bacteroidota > Bacteroidia > Flavobacteriales > Weeksellaceae > Chryseobacterium. Next base: position 118,716 of record NZ_JPRN01000006.1, read on the forward strand.
TTGACGCCGAGATCATTAATTTCTCTCATGAACAGCTTCCAAAAAACCCTCATTTTCTGGGGTTTCTGCAAGGATTTACCTAGAAGGATAATGTATTCTCCTACTGCTGTGAAAAACTTTTTTAACATGCTGCTAAATTAGACTTTTTTTATTTAATTAAGTAAGGCTCAGTTGAAGGCCTAAAGTTTATTTAACCTTAGTAGCAAATATGATTCCTCAATTGTAATCTTAGCCTTTTGTTTGATTTATTTTGCGTTTTTATCTCCTGTGATCACCAATAGAACGGTCTTTAAAACGATGACCAGATCCAGAACGAAACTCCAGTTCCTTACATAGAAAGTATCTGCAAGGATTCTTTTTTTCATCTCCACTTCCACATCTCCATAATCTCCGCGAAGTCCGCTTACCTGTGCAAGTCCCGTAATACCGGGAGAAACCATGCTTCTCAAGCTGTATCTTCCGATCTTGGGTTTATAGTAATTGTCTACGGCCAGCATATGAGGGCGGGGTCCTACGATAGACATTTCCCCTTTCAGTACATTGACGAACTGGGGAAGCTCATCAAGGCTGGTTTTTCTGAGAAACTTTCCGATTTTTGTGATCCTTGAGTCATTTTCTTCTGTGGTTTTGGTTGCAGATTCATCATTCACGATCATTGTCCTGAATTTCAGGCATGAAAATACCTCCTCATGAAAACCGTATCTTTTCTGGATAAAAAAAACAGGGCCTTTAGAAGTTGTTTTGATAAGAATAGCAATAATGGGAAATAACCAGGAGCAGAGAAACAGGAGGATGGATATTGAAAACAGGATGTCAAAAGTTCTTTTTACCAGAAAATTGGAATAAAAGTCCAGTGGATATTTGGCCTGGCTCAGAACCGGCTGTGTTTGGATATACCCAAGATCATACAGGAAAAAATCACTCTGTGTAATACTCGGAATCAGGGAGACATGAACCTTATTGTCTTCTGCCAGCTTGAAGATCTCTTTTTCGATATCTTCATTCACCAGATTTTCAGTAGATAAAAACAGGGTATGAATTCCGTTCTTTTTCCAGAAACCGACAAGCTCATTGGCATTGATAGCCTGACTTTCATACTCGAATATTCTGTATCCGTAATCTTTTCTGTCTTTAAAGATATTCCTTAAGATCTCAGTAGAACTTGTTTCTCCCAAAAACATAACGTTTCTGTAGTTGATCCCCAGTGAGCGAAAATATTTTATGGTAAAATAAATCACTGATTTCGCAAGGAAAATAAAGAAAAACAGGTAAAACGAAAGCCAGTAAATATCTGAATTGAAAAAAACGTTTTTACTGACCCTTCCGATAAGGAGAACTCCCAGTATAAAAAACAGGAAATGAATCAGAAGACGTTCCAAAAACAAAGTATACGTAAGATTCCTTTGAATATTATAAATTTTTGTCCTGCCGCTCAGAAGCATCCAGAACAAAAAGAGCAATATCAGTGAAAAAATATTTTCATACCACGTTTCTCTATGGTATCTTAAGCTTTCATTCCTGCTTATAAAAAAGAATACAAAAATAGATGCAATAACCATAAGGTCAAGCAAAATAATAATCGATTTCAGGTATCTGGAGTATCGAATTCTCTGCATCTATCAGTGTTTAAACGGATACGAAGAGCTAAGGTACATATTTTTTATGGTATATCTCTTCTTAGAGGAATATTATAAATTTTCGTACTACTACTTGGATACTTCAGGCTGGAAAAAACAGTTCTGTGAATACAGCAAACTGATTCGAATTTCCTCTGTAGAATCCAGGAAAGATAAACTTTATGGAATATTCAGGTACTTATGAGTCTGAACCGAAGCCTGCCATTCCGGGTGAGCCAGAATAAAATCTGTGATCTTTGGGTACATTTCATCACGTTTGCTCCATTCGCTCTGAAGATATAACCTGCAGTTTTCAGAAACTTTTGCAGCCTGTTCGCCGGCAAATTTAAAATCATTATTGTTAAAAATAATCATTTTAAGTTCGTGAGCTTTAGCATAAATTTCCTCTTTCGGAAGTCCAGTTTTCTTAGGTGAAAGAGTAATCCAGTCGATTTGTCCGCTCAAAGGATACGCTCCTGAAGTTTCAATATGTATGGTGCAGCCTAATTCTTTTAATTTAGAAGTCAAAATATCTAAATTCCACATTAATGGTTCGCCACCGGTCAACACAACAATTTTACAGTGTTTTGCTGCAGTTTCTGCAATTTCTTCAGCATTCATCAAGGGATGCAGCGTAGGATCCCAGCTTTCTTTCACATCACACCAGTGGCAGCCAACATCGCAACCTCCCAGTCTGATAAAGTAAGCTGCTTTTCCGGTATGTGCACCTTCCCCTTGAATAGTGTAAAAATGCTCCATCACAGGGAGCATTTTACCTTCTTTTAATAAAATATCTTCTTCTTTATTCATTTTAAAATTAGTCGTTATAGACCGAAGTTTTGTATGCGATGATGGTGTTCTTCATCAGCATGGCTCTGGTCATTGGGCCTACACCTCCCGGTACCGGCGTGATCCAGCTTGCTTTGGCTGCACAGCTGTCAAAATCTACGTCACCCGCAAGGTAATATCCTTTTGGAGAATCATCATCTACTCTTGTGATACCCACATCCACGATTACTGCGCCGTCCTTGATCATATCTCCTTTCAGGAAATGAGGATCACCTAAAGCGGTAATAACAATGTCTGCTTTTTTTGTATATTCTTCGATGTCTTTTGTGTAAGAGTGTGTTAAAGTCACGGTAGAGTTACCCGGGAAATCTTTTCTTCCCATCAGGATGCTCATAGGTCTTCCTACAATTTTACTTCTTCCGATAATTACACAGTCTTTTCCTTTTGTTTCAATATTGTATCTTTCCAATAATGTCAGAATCCCGAATGGTGTAGCGGGAAGGAACGTATCCATTTCCAACGCCATTTTTCCGAAGTTTTCAGGGTGGAAACCATCTACATCTTTTCTTGGATCAATAGCCAGAATGATTTTTTCCTGATCGATCTGGTCCGGTAAAGGAAGCTGTACGATAAAACCATCCACCGATTTAGATTTATTCAGCTCATCGATTTTTTCCAATAATTCAGATTCAGAAACTGTACTTGGGAATTTGACAAGCGTAGAACGGAATCCAACTTCCTCACAGTCTTTTACTTTACTGTTTACATACGCCTTGCTCGCTCCGTTGTTTCCTACAAGAATCGCTACCAGGTGCGGTGCTCTTTTCTTGCTTTCAAGGATCTTTTCCACTTCAACCTTGATCTCCGCTTTTATTTCTTTGGATACTTTAAGTCCGTCAAGAATTTCTGCCATTTTTACTTTTTTTACTTTTATTTAGATTTTATTGAATACAACAATATCCTGGAACTCATCGGCACCTTCCTTTTCTACATCAGTTCTCCAGAATCCTCCTTTTACGGTCGTTACTTTTAATCCGGCTTCTGCTGCCATCTGGTTCAGCAATGGAATGCTTACCGCGATATTGGCTGCGGTCACTTTATCATCCATAAGTCTGTACCCATCATACTGATGGGGAAATGGCATCGTTCCAAATTCCTTTTTAGATTCATCATACAGGAAGAATGTGGCCAGACATTGCCCGCCGCTGTTCAAAACTCTGCTGATCTCGCTCAGATATCTTTTGATCTCAGGAATCTGCATATGAGTGAATACCGAGAACAAAAATGCTTTGTCAAACTGAGCATCATCATAAGGAAATGTAAAATCTTCCGCTTTTTGGCTGAACGTATTGTACAGATCATTATAAATCGGGGTAAACTTGAATGTAAAATTCGGATGTTTTTGACCGATATTTTTATTGCACCAGTTGATTCCTTTTTCTACAGCATCAAAACCGTCGTAAGTACCTTTATCAATGATTCCGGTAAGGGCTACAGCGGTTCTTCCGATTCCGCATCCTACATCCAGCACACGGTCGGTATTTTGTAAGCCAATGTATTTTTTCAACGCATTGGCCTGACGAATGCCGTGAGGAATAAAGTCGCTGCCTCCTACATAAATATCTCCCTTTTTAGGCTCGTTTTTAGATCTTTTTCCGGTAAACCCGTCATAGAGGTCTATCGGGAAGTAATAGATCTTTCTCCCCAAAAGCCTAAGGCCCGGAGGAAGTTTATAATAATATGACCGTAATGCAGACATCTGCTATTTATTTCCTTTATAATAATTGATCAATCCGTTGGTAGAACTGTCATGAGAACTTACCGCCTCATTGTTTTCAAGCTCAGGAAGGATCTTATTGGCTAATACTTTTCCTAATTCCACTCCGAACTGGTCGAAGCTGAAAATATTCCAGATGACACCCTGAACAAAGATTTTATGCTCGTATAAGGCAATCAGTTGTCCCAGTGAAAAAGGAGTTAATTCCTTGAATAATATAGAGTTGGTTGGTGTATTTCCGTGGAAGACTTTGTAGTTTAAAAGTCTGTCAATTTCTTCATCACTTTTCCCTTCATTTCTTAATTCCTGTTCTACTTCCTCTTCAGATTTTCCGAAAGCAAGTGCTTCAGTCTGAGCAAAAAAGTTCGCTAAAAGTTTAGGTTGATGATCAGAAACGGCATTGCTGCTTTTCGCATAAGCAATAAAATCGGCAGGAATAAGTTCCGTTCCCTGGTGGATCAGCTGGTAAAAGGCATGTTGTCCGTTTGTTCCCGGCTCACCCCAGATAATCGGTCCTGTTTCGTATTCCACGAATTCACCGTTTCTGTCTACGCATTTTCCGTTACTTTCCATATCTCCCTGCTGAAGATAAGCTGCAAATCTGTCCAGATATTGAGAATAAGGAAGGATCGCGTAAGTAGTGGCAGCATAGAAATTACGGTACCAGATGCCTAGAAGTCCCATTAAAACCGGGATGTTTTCTGAGAAATCTGCAGTCTGGAAATGGTGGTCTGTGTAAGAAGCCCCTTTCAGAAGCTCTTCAAAATTCTCATACCCTACTGCCAGAACAATGCTTAGGCCGATAGCACTCCAAAGAGAATATCTTCCGCCTACCCAGTCCCAGAACTCAAATATATTTTCTTCTGCAATTCCGAATTTTTTAACGGCTTCAACGTTAGTGGACAAAGCCACAAAATGTTTCGCCACATCTTCCTCTTTTCCTGCTTTCAGGAACCAGTCTTTCGCAGAATTGGCATTCGTCATCGTTTCCTGAGTCGTAAAGGTCTTGGAAGCAATAATGAATAAAGTAGTTTCAGGATTCAGTTTTTTAACGGTTTCAGCAATGTGATTCCCGTCAACGTTTGAAACGAAGTGAACGTTTAATCTTGTTTTAAAATGTTTTAAAGCGGAACAAACCATCACCGGTCCAAGATCTGAACCTCCGATTCCGATATTCACGACATCAGTGATTTCTTTTCCGCTGAATCCTTTGTGCTCTCCTGAAATGATTTTTTCAGAGAACGTTTTCATGTGGTCAAGAACTCTTCTGATCTGAGGTTTTATGTTTTCACCGTCTACGATGATTTCTTTATCTGAAAAATCCCTCAAAGCCGTATGCAGGACTGCTCTTCCTTCTGTTTCATTGATCTTGTCACCTGAAAACATTTTGGAAATAGCGTCTTTCAACTGGCATTCTTCTGCCAGATGAAGCAGAAGTTCCTTCGTTCTTGAATCGATCAGGTTTTTAGAATAGTCAAAAAGGAAGTTATCCTTTTGTATAGAAAATTCATTAAAACGCTCAGGATTGTACTGAAAAAGACTTCTCAAATCAAAGTCATTTCCTGCAAAATGTTCGTCAAGAGCCTTCCAGCTGTTGGTTTGTATAGGATTTATTTTTGATAGCATACTTTTGGAATTTAGTAGATTCAGAAAATGATGGGCAGGATCAAAATGTTTAAAATCCATATCATTTTATTTCTGATGTGCAAATTTAAGGAAAAATAAAACCTCAGATAAATTTGAGCACGATAAATAACATTTTTTTAAAAAACAAACCCCAGATCAGGTCCGGGGTTTCATGTTATTGTTTTGTGAAAGATAGCTAGGGAAGTTATTCATCCATTTCGTTCAGAATATTTTCCAGACGTTTGGCATTTCTTCCGTAGATGTATTTTGTCCATAGCACAATGCTGGTGACGATGGCTACCGTTCCGATCAGAACGCTGATGATTAAAGCCTGCTGATAAGTACTTGACATATCCCCTAAAGATTCTCCTTTTTTCTCCAGTATATTATAGAACTCCAATCCTAATGTGATCATAAAGTGCGGAAGAAGCAGGAATCCGAAAGACTGGTATCTTTCCATATTCAGTTTCAGTTCGTGGTATATTTTCCAGAGACTGTTCTTGGTGTTTCCGTCATAAAGTTCGGTCTGCTTATAAAATTTATAGAATCCGAACAGATAGTAAGAAGAGATCACAACCAGCATCGCATATGAAGTGTAATAAATAATATATTGAGATTCCGGAAAACGGAGCTGCTGCGGAAAGAAGGCGATAAGAATGACGGCAATGACCTGCATTGGAAATTCCGCTTTCATACTTTTCTGGATCTTTTCGATAGGGTGTTTGCTTTTCTTTAGCTGTTCTATGGTGTTGGGAATGTTGACGCTGTCGCCGTCTTCGTTATTCCACTGTTCTTTTAATTGATCAAAATTCATAGCCTGATTTTTTTATGATTTGCTGTATTTTTTCTTTGGTTCTGTTAAGTTTTACACGGGCGTTGCCTTCGCTCAGCCCCAGGTTGTCTCCGATTTCTTTGTGAGACATTCCTTCCATGAAATAAAAGATGACGGCTTTTTCCAGTGCCTTTAGTTCCTGGACTGCAGCGTAAAAAACTTCTAATTGCTTGTCCTTTGCGGGATTGTAGTCTTCATTCTGGACCTCAAAATGATGTGGTACCTCGGTTTGATTATGCGTTCGCTGCTTTTCTTTTTTTAAATAAGTGATCGCGGTGTTGATGGCCACACGGTACATCCAGGTCGAAAATTCACTGTTCCCTTTGAAGTTCTGGTAAGATTTCCACAGCTGAATAAGGATTTCCTGCTGCAGGTCTTCCCGGTCTTCCAAAGAATCCGCGTAGATACGGGAGGCCTTGTACAGAATGCCTTTGTGCTGGTTGACGAGCTTTAAAAAAGCGGTTTCAGTTTGACTGCTCACGATGATTTCATGGTATGGTTATACATTATAAGCTTGAGACCGGTTTTACGGTGTATCCTTTCGCTTTCAGGAGACGGATCACGCCGTTGTCACCCATAAGATGTGCGCCTCCCACGGCAAAGAAAGCACTTTCTTTTTTCATCATCTCAGGCATTTTTTCTGCCCAGTTTTTATTTCTGTCCGTAAGCATCGCTTTTTCCTGTGCGGTATTCATCAGTTTTTTATCTTTAAAGAGGGTATAAAGAGACTGTACATCTTCTTTTTTAAAGGCAGCGACCATTTTATTAAGCAGGGTTTCATATTCCTTTCCCATTTTTAACTGTTGAATAACTGCTTTCAGATCATAAGCTTTATTAATGGAGGTCATCTGTTCCTCTACTTTTTCAAGTCCGTAAACTCTCTTTTTGCTTTTCATTGCATTTTTGAGAAGTTCTATTTCATACATTTTTAGGTCAGTCTGCGGGCACGGTATGGCTTTCGTCGAAATCAATGCATATAATGCCTGTGAACTGAAATTGTCCATTTTCTTTAAATCTGTTCCATAGTCAGCAAGGACTTTATCCAGCTCCTTTGCTTCTTCAGGAGTAAGTTGGTCTGAAAGTTTTTTATCCGTCTGATACATTTTCTGCATGGCTGCCATTTCAGCGGCATCTGTGTAATTGATCTCCATTACAAATTGATCAGACTTTTCGAGAGCTTTCATTACTTTAGGCTTAATCTCAAAATCCTTGCTGCACATGATATGAAAGGTTCCTGCAATGTAAGAAGGTTGGGTGAGGCCGTTTCCAGAAATTTCCCATAGTGTACTGTTTTCTGTATTCGTGTTCTGAGCTTTTGCGGTCATAAAGGTTGCCGATAATACTACTGCGAACCCAAGTTTTACTAAATTTTTCATATGATTAAAGTTTTTAATTATTCATTCTTTTAATCAGTAGGTAAGGGGAGTACAATGAACGTTACAGTTTTTTTGAAAAAAATAAAAAACCTCCCGGAAAGGAGGTCTGTGAAATCTAAAATTATGATGATAACCAGCTGGTTAGGATTGCTTTTGTTATTCTTGAACTTTTGTGTGTTCAGACTTTGTCAATTTTCTTTTTCTTAAAAAGTAAAGAATTGCACCTAGGATTAAGACTAAAGGCCAAATAGTGATAAGTCCTACAGCGATCTTCTGAATCAGGTAAAACCCTTCTACGAAAGCATTTTTAGTGTCATAGATAAAATTGAATTTATATTGATTGTCTATGTTGCGGGTATTGCTTACTGCAATTTCAGCAATACGAAGTTTAGGCTCTTTGATGTAAATGTCTATTGTGCTGTATTTGATGTTGTCGGTAGTATCCATAGTGGCCAGCTGCTGCAGGTTTCCTTCCGCCATATTGTCGTTGTCCAGCTTCACTTTGTCTTTATTCGTTTTCAGCTGATCGATGTTTTCACCTGTCTTTTTAATTCTTTTGCCTTCCATTTCAGCATACTTGATGTTGGAGGTTACATCTTCCGCATTGATGGTTCTGTAATTGAGGAATACTTTTTTGTCATTAATTTTTGTAAGCAATTCCCCTAGTTTTTCTGTCGGAACACGTACCTGCATTTTGTTTTCAGTCTGGTATTTTTTGATCAGCATAGCTTCATTATCGGAAGTATTGTACGTGTCCTCTGAAAGGATGCTGCTCTGTAGATTGCTGTGGGTCACAAATCCTCCAAGATCCTGAACGGTCTTTTCAATGGAAACGGTTGCTTCGTACACGTCTTTGACTTCCATGTTCACATCAGCGGTTTTAATGAACTGTCTGTCCTTTACTTCCATAGTGGCGGCAGAAGAAACGCTGTCTGTAACTATGGCAACAGTAGAATCTAAACCAGAAACTTCTGTGGCGGCCACTTCTCCTTTTTTACACGAATAAATTCCTAATAAAAGAACTGCTGACAGGGATAATTTAATGTAAGTCGTTTTCATAGCGTTGATTTTTGTGGGTTTTCTTAGGTCAAAGTTCTGCCAGGATCCTTTGTAATATTTGAAAATCAACTGCAAAAAGTTTGTAAAGAAATATTTCTATTTTAATTTGTTGTAAATGAGTGTTTTGTAAAATAGGTTATCATGGGACAGCTTGTTTTCGGAGCAGTTTTTGCTTAACTTTTACAAATCAATCCCACAAAACATTACTATGTCAAATACTTTTTCCAAAATCAGAAACACTATAGAATTATTCAGATCCATAGATTTTGAACAGTTGAGTGCTATTTCTCAAAAAGTTGATCTGCCCAAGCTGATGCAGAATTTCTCCAAACTGGACGATAAACAGCTGAACGGAATGATGAAAATGCTTGATCCTAATAAGAAAAAGCGGGAGCTTCCGCCTATTGATGGTGATTTCTACGATATCTACCATACACTGACTCCGGAGCAACGCGAGATTCAGCTTAAAGTAAGAGCGTTCATGGAAAAAGAAGTGAAACCTCTCGTGAATCATTACTGGCTAAGAGACGAGTTTCCTTTTGAATTGATTCCAAAATTCCAGAAACTGAATATCTGCGGGGTAACCTATGAAGGATACGGCTGTCCGGGTATGCCTTTCTTGATGGAAGGGGTTATTGCGATGGAAATGGCGAGGATAGATGCTTCTATTGCCACATTCTTTGGTGTTCAGTCCGGATTGGCGATGGGATCTATTTATATCTGTGGATCAGAAGAACAGAAACAAAAGTGGCTTCCCCAAATGCAGAAGTTTGAAAAAATAGGTGCTTTTGGCCTTACGGAACCTGAAGTAGGGTCCGGAGCTGCGGGTGGTCTTACGGTAACCTGTAAAAAAACAGAGGAAGGCTGGATCCTTAACGGGCAGAAAAAATGGATAGGAAATGCAACATTTGCTGACCTGATCATTATCTGGGCAAGAGATCTGGATAGTGGAGAAGTGAAAGGATTTATCGTGGAAAAAGATAATCCTGGTTATTCCGTTGAGAAAATCAAAGGAAAAATGGCACTGAGGATTGTACAAAATGGATTGATCACTTTAACAGATTGTCTTGTAACTGAAGAAAACCGCCTGCAAAATGCCAATTCATTTAAAGATACCGGAAAAGTTCTGCGTATGACCAGAGCCGGAGTAGCATGGATGGCCACAGGCTGTGCAAGAGGAGCCTACGAAAGTGCATTACAATATACCAGAACCAGAGAACAGTTCGGGAAACCGATTGCTTCATTCCAGATGATTCAGGGGCATCTGGTGGAAATGCTTTCCAATCTTACGGCCATGCAGACCATGGTTTTCAGGTTATCGGAAATGCAGGATGAAGGAATTTTAAAAGACGAGCATGCTTCACTGGCCAAGGTTTTCTGTACCCTGAGGACCAGAGATATCGTTTCCAGAGCAAGAGAAGTGCTGGGAGGAAATGGTATTCTCCTCGAATATGATGTGGCGAGATTCGTTGCCGATGCTGAAGCCATCTACTCTTATGAAGGAACCAAAGAAATTAATTCACTGATTGTGGGAAGATCTATCACCGGATTCAGTGCGTTTGTATAGATAAAAGGTATGTAGGTCAGGTGGCAGATCGTAGGTAGCAGGTAATAGGTTGCAGGTGAATCTGCGCAATGTTACCTGCTACCTGCAACCTATCATCTATTACCTAACTAAAGCTTTATATTTCTCTCTGTCATCAATAATTGCCCAAATATTAATCAGGAACATAACGATAGCCGTGATGATTCCCATCTGGTTTGGGTCTCTGTATATATTGTGAATAACGATTCCTACCATGACCGGAAGGAGGATAATAGCGCCCAAAGCTTTGGTCTTTTGGAAGATAAATAGTACTCCGCCAACAATTTCTACGATTCCCACTAAGGGTAATAGCCAGCCGATTTCGCCGAATGCAGCAAAGATCTTGATCTGCTCATCAGACATTTTAGGCATAGGTGAATAATGGAAGAATTTGTTCAGTCCTGCATTGATAAACATTAATGCAAATATGAACGAAAGGATAAATTTTACGATTTTCATGATTGTTGATTTTATATCAAATGTAAAACAAAAATGATATTCGTTTATGTATTTTTATTAAAATTTGTTAATGTTATTTATTTCTCTCGACATTGTGATTAAATTGTGATTTCCATTTAATATATTTGTGATTCAAATTAAACTAAACAATCGTATTATGTTGAAAAAACTTCAAAAATTAGATCGCGAGAATTTAAAAAAAATTAATGGAGGAGGAAGAGAGCCTATCTGTGATATCGGATTAGAAGGATGTCCTTGTAAAATTCCACCAGGACACCCTTGTTTAGGTGGCGGAGGTGGTGGTACCAATCCGGGAACGGATTTAGGGTACTGTCCGGACAACCAGTCTTATATTCCGTGCGACCAAACCTGTCCAAGTGGAATGAGCCCATTCTGTGCTGCAGGAGTTTAAAAATAATGGCTGTCTTTTGTAAGGCAGCCTTCTTTTTTTATAAGTAATGGGTAATGAGCAATAAGTAATGACTACTATTTGTCGTTATATATTGCTCATTACCCATTGCTTATTACTCATGATTAATCCATTTCCTTCAGTGTAATATTCTTGGAAATCTTGTAGCTCTTTTTCTTTTTATTCGGTTTTTCTTCCTCGCCGAGAAGTTTGCCCCAAGGTTTTAAACCTTCTACCCTTTCAAAGATGATTTTAATGATGGCTATAGCCGGAATACACAGAAACATGCCTGCAATTCCCCAAAGATGTTCTCCTAAAATAATTCCTATGAAGGAAAAAAGGGCATTGATCTTTACTTTGGAACCCACTACAAATGGGAGAACGATATTTCCGTCAATAACATGAATGGCTATATATCCAATAGCTACATAAACACAGGTAGATGGTGTTCCGGTAGCAAAGGCGATAAAGCATGAAATTAATAAGGAAATACAGATTCCCAAATAAGGAATAACATTGAGTAACCCTGTCAGAACAGCAAGAAGGATCGCATATTTTACCCCTAAAATGGTAAGAACAATAGAAGAAAGAATAGAAACGATCAAAACCTGCAGACAGAGTCCGAAAATATATTTTTTCGTCATCACACGGATTTCGGTTACCACTTCCTGTACGCTGGCTTTATGCTTTTCGTTAAAAACTGTGACAATGAAATTATTAAGAATTCGTCTGTAGTTTAAAATAAAGATGAAAAACAGGGTGAAAAATACAATAAACCCAAACCCGCTTGAAAATATCCCGAACGTGAAACCAAGAATCACTCCGGAAGAGGAGAGTAGTTTATTCAATCCCTGATTAATGTAATCAAGCTGTTCATCGATCTTTACATTGAATGTTTTTGAAATCCAGTGTTGCAGATTATTGAAAACCGTAGTCACCTGATCTCTCAGATGCGGCAGATCTTTACTGAAGTCAGAAAGCTGTGATCCGAAGAAGTAAATAATTCCGGCTAAAATAGCGAGCATCACGAAAACCGAAGTCATCGTCGAGATAGACCTTGGAAATCTTAGCCTTCTTTCCATAAAAGTAGCGGCTGGAAGAAACAGCATGGCCATTAAAAAGGCCAGGAAAAAAGGCGCTAAAATGCTCTGTCCGAGCGCCAAAAGGTAACCAAGACCTATAATGGAAATGATGACAAGCGTTAACTTAACAAGAAACGGGATTTTGAGGAAGTTCATAATTTTTCAAATCTGTAGGATAAAAGTAAGAAAACACAGCTAATTAAAATACCCTTTTCGTTTAATTAACATAATTCTTTTTGATGGAGGAGATACGCGACAACGCCGTGTGGTATGTCTTTCTTTAAATTGTTCTCAGCTATTTTTATCATTAATGGCCTATGTATATTTCAAAAATCTCGCGCAGATTTCTCAGATTGCACAGATCTGTTTGTTTTGCTGAATAAAATCTTAGATTTTCATACAACTTAAGTGCTCTTCCTATGTGCAATGTATTGAGCATACAGTCACTTAAGTATAAAATAAAACTTTTGCATCTTTTGTGGTCAAATAAAAAACGCACCCCAGACAAAATCTGAGATGCGTTTCCTTATTGAGAGTTGATATGTTCTGAATTATTTTTCGATCGCAAAATCAATCACATCTTCCATTCTGTTGACGTAATGAACAGTCAGGTTTTTAAGATAATCTTTTTTGATCTCTTCTACATCTTTTCTGTTGGCTTCACAAAGGATCACTTCTTTGATACCGGCTCTTGTAGCCGCCAGAAGTTTTTCTTTGATTCCGCCTACAGGAAGTACTTTTCCTCTTAATGTTATTTCTCCTGTCATTGCAAGATGAGGTTTCACTTTCTTATTTTTGAATGAAGAAACCATAGACGTCAGCATCGCGATACCTGCAGATGGTCCATCTTTCGGGGTTGCTCCTTCCGGAACGTGAACGTGGATGTTTTTCTTATCCAGATCTTCCTGTGGGATTCCCAGATCATCATGTCTGGCTTTGATGTATTCCAGAGCAATAGTTGCAGATTCTTTCATCACTGTTCCTAAGTTTCCGGTCATGGTAAGGCTTCCTTTCCCGTTGCTTAAAATACTTTCGATGTATAAAATGTCTCCACCCACACTTGTCCAGGCTAAACCGGTCACTACACCAGGTACTCCTGTGATTTCAGATAGACTTTTAGGTCTTGGTACGCCAAGGATCTCATCTATTTTTTCAATAGTGATTTTTGGATCGTATTCTTTTATCAGAGCCGTTTGAAGAGCCACCCATCTCGCAATGGAAGCAATTCTTTTCTCTAAGGTTCTTACTCCGCTTTCTGAAGTGTGTGCTTCAATAATATGTTTCAGTTCAGGATTTCCAAGTTTAAATGATTTCGCATCCAAACCGTTTTCTTCCTGTTGTTTCTTAATTAAATGTCTTTTCGCGATCTCTGTTTTCTCTTCCATCGTATATCCGGCTATCTGAATAATTTCCGTTCTGTCCAGAAGAGGAGTCTGTATCGTGGAAAGTGAATTCGCTGTAGCAATGAACATTACTTTAGAAAGATCGTAGCCCATTTCTAAGAAATTATCATAGAATGCCTTATTCTGTTCAGGATCAAGAACTTCTAAAAGCGCAGAACTTGGATCCCCGTGAAGCCCCTGAGCAATTTTATCAATCTCATCAAGAACGATTACCGGGTTGGAAGTCCCTGATTTCTTGATAGATTGCAAAATTCTTCCCGCCATAGCTCCGATGTATGTTTTTCTGTGTCCACGGATCTCACTTTCGTCATGAAGTCCGCCCAAAGATAATCTTACATATTTTCTGCCTAAAGCATCAGCAACAGATTTTCCTAAAGACGTTTTTCCGACTCCCGGAGGCCCTACAAGCAATAGAATAGGGGATTTCATGTTGTTTTTCAGTTTCAAAACAGCCATGTGCTCCAGAATTCTTTTCTTGATGTCTTCCAGTCCGAAGTGCGCTTTGTCTAAAGTTTTTTCAGCTTTTGCAATGTCGAAAACATCTTTTGTATAAGTTTCCCACGGAAGATCCGTGAAGAAATCAAGATAATTTCTCTGAACGTTATAATCTGGAGAATTCGGGTTCTGACGCTGTAGTCTGTTGATCTCCTTCTGGAAATGATCTTCCACTTCCTGGTTCCATTTCTTTTTTCTGGCCTTAATGATCAGGTCTTCCACATCGCTTTCAGGACCGCCTCCCAATTCATCCTGGATGGTTCTGATCTGCTGGTTCAGGAAATATTCTCTCTGCTGTTTATCTAGATCCTTTGAAGTTTTCTGGTGGATCTGATTTCTCAGTTCCAGTTTTCTGAAATCTTCATGCATCATTTCGTAGCACTTATTGGCTCTTTCCATCAGGCTTTTTTCTTCAAGAAGTCTTTGCTTTTCGATGGAAGGGAAGCTTGAGTTGGTGCAGATGAAATTAAGCAGATCATCATTGTTATTGATATTCTTGATCGCAAAATTGGCTGCATTCGGGATATTCGGATCCAGTTCAATGATTTTTAATGCAAGATCCTTGATGTTCTCAAGAAGAGCATCATATTCTTCCTTATTTTTTGGCTTTGAATCTTTTAGCTTGGTGATTTCTGCTTTAAAATAAGGCTGGCTTTCCACGATTTTTTTGATCTTAAATCTGTGGAAACCTTTAGTAATCGCGGTGATGTTACCTTCCGGTAACTTGATGATTTTAATAATCTTGGCAAGCGTCCCGGTCTGATACATATCTTTCTCTGCAGGCTGCTCCAGATCTGAGTTTTTCTGACTCACGATCCCGATAAAATCACCATTTTTCTGTGCTTCTTCAAGTAGTTGTATCGATGTTTTTCTTCCGGCAGTAATAGGAATTACTACATTCGGAAACATGACCATATTTCTTACGGGAAGTATAGGGAATATTCTCTGTTCGGAATTCTTATCAGTCTCCGAAAAGTCTGAAAGATTGATCTCCTCGGCTACAATGTCAAACCCATCGCTGATCATTTCCTCTAAACTGATATCTTCAAATTCTGTCATAGTTTATGAAATGACAAATTGTCATCTTCGTTTTAAATCGTTAAAATGATATTTTACAATATGCGCTGAAAACGTGCAGCGTATTATGGTTCTCTAAATTGCACAATACCTATGCCATTTGTTTTTTGCTAAAAAATATGGTCAAAATTTCCTTTTTTCAATAATCTTTCATTTTAAAAATTAAAATAAAGGACTTCTGCTTCTCTAATTTCTTAAAAATGTGTATTTTCGCAAACTGATAAAAAACTATAATATATAAAATGGCAATTTTAGGACAGATTAGGAGTAAGCCTTGGCTTTTGATGGGAGTGATCGCATTGGCGCTTTTAGCGTTTCTCGTAAACCCAGACAGCATCGACAAGGTTTTTGGAAAAAATCCTGATGTTTTAGGAAAAGTAAACGGTGAGAAAGTCACCCGCGAAGAGTTCAATGATCAGCTTTTCGTACTGCAGCAGCAGGCTGAACAACAGGGCCGTCCAAAAACGGGACTTGAAGAGCAGGCTTGGCAGTTACTTGTACAATCTAAACTTATCAAGCAGCAGTTTGAGAAATTGGGCTTTGAGATGACAGATGACTATTTCTGGAATCAGATCCAGTATGATCAGATGTTTGCCCAGCAACAGCAGTTCTTTGATGAGAAAGGTAATTTTAAAACTCAAGAGCTTAAAAAAGAAATTGAAACATTAAAAAGCACCAACCCGGAAGGCTACAACCAGTGGTTGAAAACCAGAAAAACTGTTGAATACAGACTGATGGCTAGACAGGTGTTTACTAATATTTCAGCAGGTATCACTACTGGCAAGAAAGAAGCTGAAGAGCTTATGAAGCAGAGAGACCAGTTAGCTGACATCGATTTTGTAAAGATCGACTATGCAGCATATCTTCAGAAAACGAAGATCAACGTTACTACGGCAGACCTTGAAAACTACATCAAGCAACACCCTGTAATGTTTAAAGCAGAACCTAGCAGAAATGTTGGAATCGTATATTTCCCTTCTACACCTAGCCCTGCAGATGATGCAGCAGCGCAGAAGGAAATCAATAAATTATTCTCAGGCGGTACAGATGCAAGCGGTGGAGCAGAAAACTTCCAGAACACGAAGAATGACTCTATGTTTGTAATGGCGAATTCTGATATGCCTTATAATAACCAGTATGCAAAACCAAACCAGCTGCCTCAAAGCATCCAGGGACAGATTGCTACGGCAGCTATCGGACAGACTTTCGGACCATACAAGGAGCAGAACTTCTATGTAGTTTCAAAACTTTTGGATAAAAAGACTTCTGATTCTACATTGTCAAGACACATCCTTATTGCTTTCAAAGGAAGCCCGGCAGGAGAAGGAGTAACAAGATCCAAAGAGCAGGCTAAGAAATTGGCAGACTCTATCGGAGCTATTGTTAAAGCATCTCCGGCTAGATTTACAGAGTTCCTGAAACTTTCTAACGACCCAAGTTCAGCAGCTCAGGCAGGTAGTTTAGGATGGACTACTCCGGAAACACCTTTTGTTCCAGAGTTCCTTACTTATTTGGCTAATAACCCTAAAGGTGCTACAGGTGTTGTAGAAACACAGTTCGGATATCACATCATCAATATTGAAGATAAAAAAGCAGGGTCTATGAGCTATAAAGTAGCTAACCTTGTGAAAGAAGTGAAGCCTTCAGATGCTACAGAAGCAGAATCTGATAAAAAAGCGAGAAGATTCATTCAGCAGGTTCAGGGGAAATCTTTCAACGATTTCGTGAATATTGCTAAAAAAGGAAACTATCAGTTCTCCAATCCTAAAGCAGCCAAAAGATTTGATGGCCAGCTTCAGGGTCTTGGTACAGATAAAGACGGAGAGATCTTAGCTTGGGCTTTCGATAAGAAAAGAACAAAAGGAGACACAGAATTCTTTACGGTAGAAGGTACAGGAGACAAGATTGTAGTATATCTTAACGGAAAACAGGAGGCAGGTCTTGCAGATCCTGAGTCAGTAAGAGATCAGATCGAAGTAATTGTTAAAAATAAATTGGCAGCAAAACAAATCTCTGATAAAATTGCAGGAGCTAAGGCTTCTAACTTGGATCAGATCGCTAAATTATTTGCTTCTACAAAACAGGCTGCTCAGGTTAATATGCTTAACCCTTCAGTAGCAGGTTCTATGGAGCCTAAAGTTGCCGGTGCAGCATTCGGTGTGGCGAAAGGAAAACTTTCTAACCCTATCGAAGGTGGAACAGGAGTTTATGTTCTGATCAAAAAATCTGAAACCGTAAACAAGCAGCCGGGTGACCTTAAGCAGTTTACTGAGTCTATTACCCAGAGAAGTGCAGGAATGTTCGGACAGGCTTGGATGAAGAGCCTTCAGGATAATGCAGACATCGAAGATTATAGAATCGAGATCTGGAACAAGATCGGAAACCAACAACAGTAAGAAATTAATTTTTACAGATATAAAAGCGGCAGAATTTTCTGCCGCTTTTTTGTATTTAACGCAGAACAATAAAGAAAAAGATTAATTTAAAATGTGTTATATTTGCTTATTAGAAAAAAATTAGCAAGTGAAGTTCAGTAAAGAATTAAAAGCTGGTGTGATCGCACTTTTAGCTATTGTAGGTTTTGTAGTGTTGTTTCAATTCATGAAAGGCAGAAGCCTTTTTACTACCGATAATATATTTTACGCAAAATACGATAACGTAGAAGGACTGGCACAGTCGTCTGCGGTTTCCATCAATGGTCTGAAAGTAGGGCAGGTCGATAAGATTATCCCCAAAACAGCAAAAGACGGAAAGATCAGTTTTATCGTAAAAGTTACGGTAGATGACAAATTCGAGTTTTCGAAAAACTCAACCCTTGAAATCTTTGAACCGGGTCTTATGTCCGGAAAAGAGATGAGAGTTAACCTTATGTACGGCGGTCAGACTGCAAAAGATGGAGATACGCTTCAGGGAGCTTTCAAACTGGGAACTTTGGGAAGTCTTTCTTCTCAGGTAGGTCCGGTGAAAGATCAGCTGCAGACGGTTTTACATCGTGTAGACTCTTTGATGGCTAATGCAAATCTACTGGTAGACGGACAGAACAGAGCAGAGATCAAAGCTTTACTTTCCAACCTTAACAAGACTGTAGGTGCTTTGCAGACTACTGCAGGAAGTGTAAACAGCCTTGTAGGACATAACGATCCTAAACTTCAGAAGGTTCTTGATGATGCAGCAGTGACGATGCAGAGCGGAAAGGTGACATTGGATAAATATGGTAACCTTGCAGAAAGCATTGATACTAAAAAATTGAATGCAGCCATCTCCAATTTAGATGCTACCGTAGGAAAACTGAATCAGGTAATCGCTGGAGTTGATAACGGACAGGGAAGCTTAGGTAAGCTAATGAAGGATGAGCAGCTTTACAATAATCTGAATTCTGCCTCCACAAACCTGAATTCATTGATTGAAGATATGAAAGCCAATCCTAAGAGATATATTAATTTCTCAGTTTTCGGTAAGAACAATAAAGACTAATCACCTTATGCAGTACATCGATAACATTATTTTTCTGATCTTATTAGTTGCTGGATTTGGGCTGTTTGCAAAAAGCCTGCTCAAGATTTACAGAAATATCAAGCTGGGACGAGAAATCAACAGAAGCGACAGGAAATCTGAGCGCTGGGAAACCATGGCACGGGTGGCGATGGGACAGAGCAAAATGGTAAAACGTCCTGTAGCTGGTATTCTCCACCTTTTTGTATACGTAGGTTTTGTGATTATCAATATCGAATTGATCGAAATTATCGTTGATGGAATCTTTGGAACCCACAGATTCTTAGCTTCAGTTTTCGGACACGGTTTCTACAATTTCTTTACAGCGACTTTAGAAGTTCTGGCGTTGCTTGTAGTAATCGGAGTAGTGGTATTTTTCATCAGAAGAAACTTTTATGGCGTTAAAAGACTCACCATGAAAGAACTTTTCGGATGGCCGAAAAACGATGCCAACTGGATCCTTATTATTGAATTTGCCTTGATGATGGCGTTCTTTAGCATGAATTCTGCAGATTACGTTCTCCAGATGAGAGGTGTTCTTGCGGAACATGGAAGCTTTCCGATCAGTGAAATGACATTGGTTCCGTTTTTAGAGATTTTCAGTTTTGATAACGGATTTCTGATGTTTGTAGAAAAAGGAGCCTGGTGGTTCCACTTTGTGGGGATTCTTTTCTTCATGAATTATCTTTATTACTCAAAACATCTTCATATCATTTTGGCGTTTCCAAGCACTTGGTTTGCGAATCTTGATAAAAAAGGAAAATTCAATAACCTTGATTCTGTAACCAAAGAGATTAAGCTCATGATGGATCCTAATGCTGACCCGTATGCCGCACCGGCTGAAGGAGATGCTGCAGATGTTCCGTCTAAATTTGGAGCTGAAGACATCTTTGACCTGAATCAGGTACAGTTGCTTAATGCCTATTCCTGTACAGAATGTGGTAGATGTACTTCGGTATGTCCTGCCAACATTACCGGGAAAAAACTTTCTCCGAGACTGATCCTGATGAAAACAAGAGACAGATTGGAAGAAGTAGGCCGAAATATCGACAAGAACGGAAAATTCGAAGACGATGGTAAGAAGCTTCTGAATGATTATATTACCAAAGAAGAGCTTTGGGCATGTACTACCTGTAATGCATGTACAGAAGCCTGTCCGGTATTGCTGGATCCGCTTTCTATTATTTTCGAAATGAGAAGATTCCTCGTGATGGAACAGTCCGCTGCGCCTCAGGAACTGAATCTGATGATGACGAATGTAGAAAACAATGCCGCTCCTTGGCAGTATAACCAGGCAGACCGTTTGAACTGGGCAAATGATTAATTAGTGTAACAATGTAAAATAATGTAGCAATGTAGCAATCATTGGTAAACTGGTACATTGACATATTGGTAAATTTGAAAAAATGGATTTCAATATAAAAACAATGGCAGAATATGCTGCCGAAGGAAAATCCCCGGAAGTTTTATTTTGGGTGGGATGTGCAGGAAGTTTTGACGACCGCGCCAAAAAAATTACGAAAGCATTTTGCAAGATATTAAACAAGATAAAAGTTGAATTTGCAGTTCTGGGACAGGAAGAAAGTTGTACCGGAGATCCTGCAAAAAGAGCCGGAAACGAATTCGTTTTTCAGATGATGGCTCTTACCAATATTGAGGTCCTGAATGCGTACGAAGTGAAAAAGATCGTTACCGCATGCCCTCACTGTTTCAACACGCTTAAAAATGAATACCCGAGTCTGGGAGGACATTATGAAGTAGTTCACCACACTCAGTTTCTGAAAACCTTAATGGAAGAAGGAAGACTGAAGATAGAGGGAGGAGCCTTTAAAGGAAAAAAAATCACTTTCCATGATCCTTGTTATCTGGGAAGAGCCAATAACGAGTACGAAGCGCCAAGAATTCTTCTTGAAAAACTGGATGCCGAGCTTGTAGAAATGAAACGTTGCAAAACCAACGGTTTATGCTGTGGAGCAGGAGGCGCACAGATGTTTAAGGAACCGGAGAAAGGGAACAAAGACATTAATATTGAAAGAACGGAAGAAGCATTGTCTTTCGAGCCTAAAGTCATTGCTACAGGATGTCCGTTCTGTAACACGATGATGACAGACGGTGTAAAGCACTTCAACAAAAACGAAGAAGTAGCCGTAAAAGATATTGTAGAACTTCTTGCGGAAGCAGACGATTTGTAAAATTTGAATTAAGAAAACTAAGAATTTAGAAATTCAACGCTGAGAATCTTTAAATCTCTTAATTTTTAAATCTTTTAATTGTATCACAATGAAAATTGAAGAATCCAGTATAGTAGAAACCAACGACTACAGAGTCATTATATACCCTGCATCAAGACCTTTTGAAACAAAGGAAGCAAAAGCAATCACAGAAAAACTGTTTGATTTCCTTGCAACTTGGGCAGCACACGGAAAACCGCTTGATTCATCCTTTAAAATCGAGAAAAATCAGTTTATCGTGGTATGTGTAGACGAAGAGAAAGAAATGGCTTCAGGATGCAGCATTGATGCCTTAGGGAAGATCATGCGCGAGATCGACGAACAGTACCAGCTTGGTTTGTTCGACAGAATGAAAGCCAGCTTTGTGCATAATGGAGAAGTAAAGACCCTGAAACTTCAGGAATTTAAGGCTCAAGTGAGAAGCGGAGAATTACCGAAAGATATTCAGGTATTTGATTTTTCTAAAAATACATACTTAGACTTTTTAAGCCACTTTGTTCTGCCTTTGGAGAAAAGCTGGGCTGCCGGGATCGTTTAATCCTATATAAAATACAATCTATTAGAACTTTAGATTGACGCCTTCAGGAAGTTTTCTGTTAAAAACAGTCTTCGTGAAGTCTTCAATGTAAGGTTCTTTTTGTTTGATGACCTTGCAGGGATTTCCCACAGCAATAGAGTTGGAAGGAATGTCTTTGGCAACAATAGAACCCGCACCGATCACTACATTATCCCCAATCTGCACGCCCGGAAGGATGACAGAATTGGTTCCCACAAAAACATTATTTCCGATGACAATAGGGCCACACTCATCATGGATGCTGTGGTCATTATGGTTATGGTTGGCAGAAATTAAAGACGTTCCTGCTCCGAAACCTACATTGTGCCCGATAATGATGCCGTTGTTCGCCTGAATATAAATATTAGGATTATCCCCCGGATCACATAGAATTCCCTTCTTAATTTTCGTGTGATTTCTTACTTCTGATGTAAAATGTACCGGCCATGGAACCTGCCCGTTAATTCTCAGTATTTTTTGAGGAACCAGATAATGGAAAAAAAGAATATGAGGAAGCATATACTCGTACTTTTGTCGATAGTATTCCGGATAGAAGAAGTTATTAATTCTATGGAAAATCTGGTATTCAATAAATTTTTTAAGCGGATTCATTTTTCTTCAGAATAAACATGATGTAAAAATACAAAAATCCATAGCCTATAAATAAAAACAGGGAAAAAATACCCACCAGATAAGTGATTCCTTTCTCTTTTCCGATGAAGATCGCTGCAATATTGGCCAGGAATAAATAGATATTAAAAATCAGCGCTACATTGTTTCTCTTTAAGATGGTAAGAATATCTGCAATAGGATTGATAAGACTTCGGGTAAGATATCCGAAAGACATCAGGAAAATAAACAGTCCAAGATGTTCCCAGTTTTTATTGAAAAACACTTCCAGAAGAGGGATTCCGGCTACATTCACCAGGATGTATAAAGCGAGAATAATGTAAAAATTCATTAAGCTCATCTTTTTGGTGTACGCAAACAGTTCACTTTTGCTCCGGCCTCTGTTGCCAAGCTCGGCAGCTCTAGGATAATACACCGTAGCGATGGAAGAGGAGATCAGAAGAAGCGGGACAGACATGATTTTTACGGTTAAAGAATATTCTCCCAGCAGCGAATCAGCAAAATAAAGAGAAATCAGGATCGGCATAATATTATTCCCTAAAGCATTGATCAGCGTAGAAGGATAGGAATATCTAAAAAGTTCCGGCCTTTTTTTCGCATTGGCAATGTATTTTTTCAAATCCGGTTTTACAAAATATGTTCTGGCACAATAAATAGCGGCGAGAAAAGCAGCAATATACCCGATCAGACTCCCGATCACAAGTCCGTTTTCGATCTTAATAAACACAAATATCACCTGAAACAGAAAGCTCACCACAGAATCTACAATCGTAAGCACTGAAACCAGCTTGAACATTTTCTTTTTGGCTAAAAGAAACTTTGCATTATTGGTGAATAAATATAGAAACCCTGAAAAGATCCCAAGAAATATGATGTTTTTAGGAATGCCAAAAGGAATGAAGACCAGCAGAAAAGCCAGAATCATTACAGCTGCTGAAATAATACCTGCCGTACTGAAATTATTATTCACTTCTACTTCATCACCTTCCAGCATGATCAGATGTTCCTGAGCAAGACTGAGCACTACCGTAAATATACTCATGATACTGAGGTAGATGCTGAAAATCCCGTATTCTGAGGAGCCGTAATATTTAGCAAGCAGAAGCCCGCCCATGACCAGAACAAACTTGGAAATAAAGTTCCCCTTAAAGATGGTGGAGATGTGGCTGCCGTTTAATCTTTTGAGTTTGTTTAAAAACATGGTAAAATATTACGAGAACAAATATATAATTATACATTTGCATAAAAAAGATTATTGAAAATTAAAGGAAGATGAAATCTAAGCTAAATCATATTTTCATACTTAAACTTATAGCCGTCCTTTTTTTAACGGTTTCATGCGGAAGTGATGAAGATTCTTTACAGAGAATTGATCAGATCATGAATTTCTCCATCAAAAGTGCGGCAGGACAGGATCTGATGAACCCTAAAAAGGCAGGTTCATTCACCAGTTATTCTGTGAATGACTTTAACGGAACTACGGCTGTAGCACCGGTATCCATTTCCCTGAGAATGACGACAGATTCCTTATATTATTTTGAGTACATTAAAGGAGCCAAAAGGATTACTCTGGATTCTATCAGCCCTGAAAACAGAACCTACAAATCGAATCTGACTTTTACACTGAGCAAAATTGTAAATAATCAGACGGTTAGTGTTACTGATCAGATGGAAATCCGTTACCGCTGGACACCGACCGTATTTCAAGTTTCTCAGGTACTCTACAATAATAAAGAGGTATTTTCAAAGGCTGTGGATGCACCCAATGCGATTAATACCTTTATTATCACAAAATAATTTAAATTTGTAAAACGGTTAGCTTAATATGTAAGTTAATCATCTAATATTTAACATCTAAATAAAATGTTACAAGTCAATTTTTTACGCGACGATAAAGAACGCGTTTTAGAAGGTCTTAAAAAAAGACAATTCAAGAATCTTGGGTTGGTAGACGACGCTGTTGCTGCTGACGACGAAAGAAAAAGAATTCAGTTTGAATTAGATTCCCAACTTTCAGAAATGAACAAAATCTCCAAAGAGATTGGGCTTTTGATGAAAGAAGGTAAAAAAGAAGAAGCGGAATCTGCAAAATCTAAAACACTTCAGTACAAAGAATCGAGTAAAGAACTGCAGTCCCAGTTAGATGTAACGGAAAAAAAATTACTGGATATTTTATACCAGATTCCAAACGTTCCTTACCAACTGGTAAAAAGCGGAGTTTCTGCGGAAGACAACGAAAACATTTACCAGTCTCACGATGTGGAGGGCCTTGGAGAAGGTGCTATTCCTCACTGGGAGCTTGCGAAAAAATATAACCTGATTGATTTTGAACTGGGCGTGAAAATTGCCGGTGCCGGTTTCCCTGTTTATCTGGGTAAAGGAGCAAGACTTCAGAGAGCATTGGTTCAGTATTTCCTGGATAAAAACATTGACAAAGGCTATATGGAGGTGAATCCTCCTCACGTTGTGAATGAAGCTTCAGGATACGGAACAGGACAGCTTCCTGATAAAGAAGGGCAGATGTACCACATTGGTCTGGATGATTTATACCTTATTCCTACAGCAGAAGTTCCGGTAACGAACCTTTACCGTGATGTATTGCTGGAAGAAAAAGAACTTCCGATCAAAAATACGGCTTTCTCTCAGTGTTACAGAAGAGAAGCGGGAAGCTACGGAGCACATGTAAGAGGTCTGAACCGTCTTCACCAGTTTGAAAAGGTAGAGATCGTAAGACTTGAAAAGCCTGAAAACTCTTATGCTGCTTTAGAAGAAATGGTAGAGCACATTAAGGAAATTCTTACCGACCTTGAACTTCCGTTCAGAGTATTGAGACTTTGCGGTGGTGATACAGGTTTTGCAGCTGCAATGACTTATGACTTTGAAGTATGGAGTGCGGCTCAGGAAATGTGGCTGGAAGTAAGTTCTGTGT
The DNA here is from genome assembly GCF_000737715.1 of Chryseobacterium sp. JM1. Taxonomy (GTDB): domain Bacteria; phylum Bacteroidota; class Bacteroidia; order Flavobacteriales; family Weeksellaceae; genus Chryseobacterium. The sequence continues at coordinate 144,139 of NZ_JPRN01000006.1, forward strand.
CCAATTTTGAAACGTTCCAGTCTAACCGTCTGAAATGCCGTTTCAAAACAGACGGAAAATCTCAGCTGGTACATACCTTAAATGGTTCTGCAATGGCTCTTCCAAGAATTATGGCGGCATTGCTTGAAAACAACCAGACAGAAGAAGGCATCAGAATTCCTAAGAAGATTGCTGAATATGCAAGATTCGATCTGATCAACTAAGAGCTATCAGACTTTAATCTCAATAAAAAACCACTGAAATTTTTCAGTGGTTTTGTTATTTTTAATCAGGTTAAGAGATGATAGATATAAGAAGTCAGACATCAGACTGGGCTGGAACAATCCCCAACCCATTTACTCTCAAACACTCCAACTCTCAAACACGCACCCCATAACTCTACTTCCCTTCAAAGTTTTCTATTGAAATAATACTGGCCTGATTGTCCATTGCTCTGGGATAAGCTAATGTCTTTACCTCCGGTCTGTAAAGTAAAGCCTGACTGTATGCCTCGCCACCTCCAAAATAAGGGTCTTTACCCGATGTTTTAGGAAGTGAAGGAATCATTTTACCACTGTTGCTGTCAAAATTAATAGCCGACAGACTTAATAATGATCCGGCTTTAAAAATATAATTCCCTTTTATATTCACAAGTCCGAAAGAGTGAATTTCCAGATCAGAAAGTCTGTCACTGTTTAGCTTTGTTATGGCGTCAATTTTACCTGTAGCGGTGTTTATTGCTACAATCCTTGGGTCACCTGTTTTATAAGACGTTTCACTAATCATCATGGTTCCCATTGGAGATTTTACCTGTTTTGTTCCCGCATCAAGTTTACTTTCTGTGAAAATATAGATTTTATCTCCGCTTACATAAGAATAAGGAATAAATACATCTGTTATTTTACTGCCGTCATTGTATTCTTTAACCACTTCGTTTGCAATAATTTTTCCTTCTTTAATATCATACAACATTAAATTTTCGAAATTGCTGGCATTAAATTTTACCGTTTTAGGTGTACTGTTAAAGGCAACTAAATAATCTTTATCACCGATAGATACAGCTGTTTCACTGATGACCTTCATCTTCTCTGTAAAGAATTTCTCTTCCTGCCCTGAAGGCGTTACAAAAAGAAGCGATGCATTTTGATTGGCCGATCTTAATAGTCCGATATTTCCTGAATTGGTCACAAAAAAATCGGTATCAGAACTTCCTGCTTCTCCGGTAACTTCTTTGGTCCAGGCAGATTTCAGGCTTCCGGTGTCAATCACATTGATGCTTATTTTTACAGGTTCCTTTCTCGGAGCGTGCTGATAGAAGACCACTGCCCCATATCTGCCGTTTTCAGATTTCTCGAAATAAGCAGTTCCCGATTTCATCGTAGATTCGATAGGGTAGGAAGCCAGCAGTTCACTGGTAAATGTGGCTGTAGTTTTATCGAAAATAATTTTATAGATGTCCTTCTTTTTTACCTTTCCTGCATACGTTTCTGTGATAAAAACAATTTTATTTCCAGATTCAAAGCTTCCCAGATAATTAATAGGGGCGTATTTTTCTATTTGAGGCATCTCGTAAGAATAAGTCTGCTTCAGGTTATTGGAATTATCAAACTTCCTTACGAGTATTTTATTGTTGTTGCGAATACTGTTTTCGTTAATGCTGCTTTGCATATAATACGTGTCAGCTCCTCCGGCAATCAGTTTTACATCTTTTTCCTGAGTAACATCAAAATCAAACTTATTTCCGTACTTATAATTGCTCTGCGCCCATGTGATAGAAGAGAGGCAGATCGCTAATGCTGTAAATGTTTTTAGTTTCATCGGTTATTTATAAATCTGGTTTTCCAATTGTTTTAATTCTGCTTTCTCGTTGTATGACAAATCCAGATCTACAAGTTTTTCCTGCATCTCATTAAGATACTTTTCCGCATCCTTTTTGTTTTCAAGGGCTACATTCAGTCTTATTAAATTGAAATTGATGTATTTACCAATTTTAGCGTTGTAAGGAGCTTTTTTGTCTTTATAATTGACTTTCTTAAGGGTTTGCTCCCAGATATCCGTTCCTTTTTTCATATTGGCAAAAGCAATATTATTGTTGGTCTGATCAGAATTGGCCTGAAGCTTTCTTAAATTAGTGGTTACGTAGATATGTGCTTTTTCTAAATCATCAAACTCCCCTTTGTTTTTCACAAATTCCAGTTTTACCTGTTTGTTAAGGGTCTTGTATCCGTAATTATCATTCAGAAAAGTATTGATCGCCTTAATGTTGTTTCCAAGATATTTCTTTTCTTCTGTAGGTTTGTTAATGTTATCAGAAGGTTGGGAAGATACAAAAGTGAAATCCTGAGAAATGGTTGTGTTGATCTTCTCAGTTCCGTTTTCTTTTACAACGATTTTTGTAGGCTGGTTGGCATAAGTCTGTCCCGCATTATCCTGAAAGTTTACTTTTTCCATCGTTACGTAAACATCTACATTCGGATTTCCTTTTTTATAACCGTCAATGGCAATTTGAGAAGCCAGAACATTATTGTCTACGATGAAATAGTCATTCAGATTCGGCTCTCTGTATACAGGAGGAGACGGCTTTGAATAAACAGGCTTGGAAGGAAGCTGAAGCTGTGGCTTTAGTCCTTTTTCCTGTAAAGTCAGACGCTCCAGAAGGCTCATCTTTTTAAATTCTGCCGATTCTAACGCAAATTTCTCCTTTGCTTTTATAATTTCTTCATTGTAGTCTTTAAGAGACTGCTGATAATCGCTTTGACTTTCTGCAATGGTATTGCTGAAGTTGGCAACAGCTTCTTGATGTTCCTTTTTAGCTTGTTTTATTACATCTTCCTTAGTCAGGTTATAAGGAGAATTGACTGTAATATTATAAGTTCGGGAGTTTTCGCTAATGGAAGTTTGTGGTGCTTTTAAAACACGAAAATCAACCGTTTCAGAATTAATGCTTTGCGCATGTACACTGAGTGCTGAAATTACACTAAGAGATAGTAAAAATTTTCTCATGGTTATTTATAAATTAAGATTCAAAGATAATATTTTTAAGCAAAAACTAAAATTTGTTAATCTGTTATGAAGAATGGGTTTAAACATAAATAAAAAACGGCTGATATTCAGCCGTTTTTTATTGTTATTCTGTGACAATAATGATTTTTTTGTCTGCGTTTTTTAATTGAGCTTCCGGGTCATACATCGCCTTAAGATCATACTCTATTTTTACGGTATACTTATCGATTTGCTTTACCCAGTCATGTTTTCCGGTGATGGATTTTATTTTGTTTTCAAATTTCAGGGTGGTTCCGATGCTTTTGAAAAACATAGAGATCATTCCTTCTACTTTTTCGGCTTCCTCTTTTGAGGTTTTGCTCTTAAGGGTTTCTTCAATGTTTTTAAGATTGAAATTTTCTGTACTGATCGTCAGCGTTTTTCCGTCCCAGTGGTTGAAAATATTCTGATCCAGCGGAAGTTTTTCCTTTTTGTTATAGTTGCTCAGCAATTGATAATCAGCTTGCGTAAAGTGATCCATTTTTAAAGAAAAACCAGCCGGTTCATTGTTTTCTTTATTGGTCTTCATGAAAATCTTTTTCATGATCCTGATAGAATCCGGGTCTTTTGTTTTCAGTTTTCCTTCCTTCTGCTGTATATCCAGAAAACTTGTCCAGACCGTTGGAAGCTTATCGAAATCTCCGAATTCCTTCTGCTGTTTCAGAGAATCGGGGGTCATAGCCTTCATTTCGGATATAAACTGTCTCATATCGATATCTGTCACCGAAGTAGATGCGGCATCCTTGTGGTATACAATTTCAGAATTGATGGTACACGACTGCAACACAAAAAGTGCTGCCGTGAATAAAAAGAGTATTTTTTTCATGGAATTAGTTAGTTGTATTAATGACAGTTCGTCGAACTGTGGTCGTGTCCCTCAATATGACAGTTAGCGCCATTATGATCTTTGGAAATCGTCATGGCTTCAGATCTTGGAGAAATGTAAGGGATTCCCAGTTCAAGACCTCTGAGAATAAATAATCCTCCCAGAATAATCATAATCACCGGAACCGCTTTTAAAACCTTTACTCTGAAAGCCTGATTCATGAGGTTTCCGGCTAAAACTACCGCAAACATGAATGGAAGGGTTCCCAGGCCAAATAAAGCCATGTATGAGGCTCCCTGCCATATTCCTCCGCTTGCAAGACTTGCCGTAAGAGCCATATAAACCATTCCGCATGGAAGAAAGCCGTTCAGAACACCTGTTGAAAATCTTGAGCGGTAATCTGCCTTCTGAAGTAATTTTCCTAAATTCAGTTTTACAGAATACAGGAACTTGGAAAGAAAAGGAATTTTAGAGGCGAAATCTTTTCCGCCAAACGAAAACAGAGCCATGATGATCAGAAGAATTCCTGCACCGATCGTAAGATACTGCTGAAATCCCGCCATTTCAAAACCTTCGCCTATAATTCCAAGAATCGCTCCCAATAATGAATAGGTGAAGATTCTGCCGAACTGATAGGTCAGATTTTGAAGATAAAAATTGGTGGCTTGTTTTTTCGTCAATCCCATCGATAAAGCAATAGGTCCGCACATTCCGATACAGTGAAAACCGGAAGCGAATCCTAATGCAATGGCCGATAAAATGAGTCCTATTTCCATATCACATCATAATCCATTCTGTAGTCTGCTTTGTCTTTTGTCCACATCAGTCTTAGCGTGTAGTTTCCTACTTTTAATACCTGTGCAGGGATCATGAAAGACTGTGCGGCATCAAGCTGAACAGGTTTTTTGATATCCAAATTCTGATCGTCGGTTCTGTTTAAAACAAATTTTACCGTAGTATTGCTATTGTTATAGTCTTTTGGAAAAACAATTTTGATTCCGTTTTTTTCCTGGCTGTATACAGGCTTTTCCTGTAAATCATCCGCTCTTTTTTTAGCATCAATCACATCCTGATACTTAAGTTCCTCTTCGTAATAATTATCGGTTACCATTTCAGAATTCTTCTGCCCGTTCGGGAAAAGAAACATCATGGATAATATAAAAACAATGAATGCAAATAATGCGATTACCACACCGTGTCCCCAACTAAAGTTTTTCATTTCTTCCGGATTTTTTATTTTTTATGGTCATAAGGAGCCTCACGATTTTTACATCCTGAAGACTCCTTATGATTAGAATTGCAGTTTGAATGGTCCCTCGAAGTACGTCTGGTAAGAATCGACAAGTTTGCCCTTCATATCATAGACTCCGATGGTTATATTTTGTTTTGAAAGTTTCATATCGTCTTCAGGGAAGCTGATATTGATGGTTCCTTTCGAGATTTTGTCTCTTTCTACCTGGATCTTGCTGGATGCACTGTATGTGATCTCACCATGAGCCGGTTCCAATACTTTTATCGTAACGATTTTCTTGTCATTGGTCTTGTTCAGGAACGTATAGTTGTACGTGTTGGTGATTTTACCATCTCTTACAAAGAAGGTACTTCCTGCAGGTTTAATGAATTTAGCTTCCATTTCACCTCTGCTGTAAAGAAGGAATCCTAAGAATCCTACCAATAACACAAGAACCACCGCGAAACCTTTCATTCTTCCTGTAAATTTAAACTGAGTCTGATTCTCAATTTCATTCTCGGAAGCATATCTTACCAGGCCTTTCGGAAGACCTACTTTTTCCATCACCTCGTCGCAGGCATCAATACATGCAGTACAGTTAACACATTCAAGCTGCTGGCCGTCTCTGATATCAATTCCTGTAGGACAAACCACCACACACTGGTGACAGTCGATACAGTCTCCTTTTCCTGCAGCTTTACGGTCTTCCCCTTTTCTCCATTTTGATCTGTTTTCTCCTCTTTTAAAATCGTAGAAAACGTTGATGGTATCTTTATCAATCAAAACACCCTGTAATCTTCCGTATGGGCAAACCAGTGTACACACCTGCTCTCTGAACCAAGCAAATACAAAGTAGAATGCAGAGGTGAAGAGCACCATAACGATAAAATTGGTAGGATGGGCAAACGGTCCTTCTGAGATGATTCTTAAAATTTCCTCATAGCCTACAATATACATCAGCATAAAGTGGGTGATGATCAAGGAAATAATAATGTAAACCGTCCATTTCAAGCTTCTTTTCCAGATCTTTTCGCTGTTCCACTCCTGTCTGTCCAGCTTCATTTGCTTGTTTCGGTCACCTTCAATAAGATATTCAATTTTACGGAAGATAGATTCCATAAAAATTGTCTGAGGGCATATCCACCCGCAGAAAATTCTTCCGAATGCAATCGTAAAAATGATAATAAAAATTAAAGACGCGATAGCACCTAAAGTAAGGATAAAAAAGTCCTGTGGATAGAAAGGCTGTCCAAGAATGAAAAACTCTCTATCGATAACATTGAATAAAAAGAAAGGGTTACCATTGATCTTGAGGAATGGCACCGTAAAATAAATGATTAATAAAGCATAGCTTACAAGGTTTCTGTAGTTGGTGTATTTCCCTTTTGGTTTTCGGGGGAACACCCATCTTCTCTTACCGGATTGCTCCATTGTCCCGATAGAATCTCTGTAAGTCTCAGGGTCCAGAACCTGTCCCTGTCCGCCGCGTACTTCTATTTCTTCTATATCTGACATTTCGTAATAGGTTTAAAAAAGAAAAAACATAATTCGTTACTATTTTTAGTTAATAACAAATTATGTTTTTTTCATATGTTTCTAATTTTTTAAAATTATTCTTTTTCCCAATGCGCTTCAGTTCCCTGAGGAGCTGCTCCTCCCTGAGCCTGTGTCACTGGTGGTTGTTCCTGATTGATGTGATATACATACGCTGCAATCTTCTCAATTTCTGCTCCGGAAACCTCTCCGTTTTTACCGAAGGCTCTCATCGCAGGGTTAGTAGGGGAACCATTCCAGTCCATGTGGAAAACTGTTTTAAATAAAGTCTTCTCAGGCTGGTTGATCCAATAGTTATCCGTAAGGTTTGGACCAATACCACCACTACCGTCTTCTTTGTGACAAGATGCACAGTTGGTTTTGAACAGTTCTTTTCCGTCTGCGATATTATCAGCAGAGTATTTTGCTGTTTCTATCGTTACAGGAGGCTGAGATTTTTCGTATTCTGCAATACTGGCCATCTGCTCTTTATATTCCTGCTCATATTCGCTCAATGGGTGTGCGAAATCTGTGAAAGAATACGCTGCGATATATACAATACAAAAAGCAGTCCCAAAATAGAATAATCCTACCCACCATTTCGGAAGCTGATTATCCAATTCCATAATCCCGTCGAAACCGTGGTCGATAAGGATATCCTTTTCTTCCGTTTCAGATTGCTTCTTGAATGCAGCATCGTACATTCTTCTCAGGAAAGGCACTTTCTTTTCTGCCAAATAAGCTGCCTTTTCTTCCGGAGATAATTTTTTGAATTTATTGTTTTCAATCAAATCCCCGATAGAGCTGTGGATGTATGCCAAAATAGCACTGATCACCACAGTTCCCCAGAAATAAGGTGAAGCTAGGAACGAGTAGCTTTGTACAAACAAATAATAAAAAACTATTAGAAGTCCGGTTATTATTAAGATGTTTACAACAACAGGTGTTCTTTGTTTCATAATAAATAGTTTAATTTTTTAAATTAAAATCGTCATCCTCATCATCCCCAAGCGGTGCTTGCTCTTCTTCTCTGTAATATTTTTTAGGCCTGCTAAAAACATAGATTACCAGAGCTACGAAGAATAGCATAAAGAAAATCAGAGCCAGCGTCTGGTATAGACCAGCGTTTTCTGTATTGGATAATATATCTTTAAAGTTCTGAGGAATCATGTGAACCTTTTAATGTTTAGTTAGTACTTGCTGTTTTAATTTCTGTTGTCTTGATATCTGTACCTAATCTCTGAAGGTAAGAGATTAGAGCTACAATCTCTTTTTTCTCCAGTTCTCCCTGAGGTCTCTTAGCATAGGCCACTTTAAGGTCGTTTGCTTCAGAGAAGATATCTTTTACAATCTTCGTTGCCTGGTTGTCTGCCCATGCGTTGGCAGAATCTATCTGAGCTTTTGTATAAGGAACGTCAAATGCATTCTTCATAAGCTTCATTTTGTCTACCATTTTAGATCTGTCTAAGTTGGTAGCAATTAACCAAGGGTAACGAGGCATGATAGAACCGGCAGATGTAGATCTTGGGTTATACATGTGTTTGTAGTGCCAAGAACTTGGGTTTTTCCCTCCTTCTCTATGTAAATCCGGTCCTGTTCTTTTAGAACCCCATAAGAATGGTCTGTCATAAACGAATTCTCCCGCTTTGGAATACTGTCCGTTCTTACCGTTGAATCTCGTAATCTCATCCCTGAACGGTCTGATCATCTGAGAGTGACAAGCATTACATCCTTCACGGATATAAAGATCTCTACCTTCTAATTCAAGCGGTGAATATGGTTTTACAGCTGAAATCGTAGGTACACTTTTCTTTAAAGATAGTGTAGGGATGATTTCAATTGAACTACCTATTGAAATGGTGATGAAAGATAGAATACCTAATAATACAGGCATTCTTTCAAGCCATAAGTGAGTTCCTTCACCTTCTTTACGTTTGTTTCCGATGTTAGCCAGCGCAGGTGCTTCAGCAGGAACTTCTTTCTGGAATGAACCTTGTCTTACCGTAGCAACTACGTTCACAATCATTAAGATCATTCCTGAAATATAGAATAAACCTCCTACGAATCTCATTTTGAAATATGGAATGATAGCAGTTACTGTATCCAACCAGTTTTTCCATAATAGAGTTCCGTCCGGGTTGAACTGCTTCCACATTAACCCCTGTGTAAATCCTGAAATATACATAGGTACTGCATAGAAAATAATTCCTAATGTCCCTAACCAGAAATGCCAGTTAGCTAATTTTACAGACCACATTTTTGTTCTCCACATAATCGGTACCAGGTAATAGATAACCCCGAACGCCATGAAACCATTCCATCCAAGAGCTCCTAAGTGTACGTGACCGATAACCCAGTCTGTAAAGTGACCAATTTTGTTAATGTTTTTAGTGGCTAAAAGCGGACCTTCAAATGTTGCCATACCGTAGCATGTAACAGCCACTACGAAGAACTTTAGGATAGGGTTTTCCCTTACTTTATCCCATGCTCCTCTCAGTGTAAGAAGTCCATTTAGCATTCCTCCCCAAGACGGTGCGATAAGCATGATAGAGAAACCAGTTCCCACAGCCTGCGCCCATGCAGGAAGAGCTGTATACTGAAGGTGGTGAGGACCAGCCCAGATATATACGAAAATTAATGACCAGAAGTGAATAATAGACAGTTTATAAGAGAAAACCGGTCTGTCTGCTGCCTTCGGAAGGAAGTAATACATTAGACCAAGAACCGGAGTCGTTAGTACGAATGCAACCGCATTGTGACCGTACCACCACTGTACAATAGCATCTTTTACCCCTGCATATGCTGAATAAGATTTCCAGCCTGTGAAAGATAATGGAACCTCAAGGTTGTTGAAGATGTGAAGCATTGCTACTGCAATCCAGGTACCGATATAGAACCAGATGGCTACATAAAGGTGTCTTACTCTTCTTTTTGCAATCGTCAGGAACATGTTGATCCCGAAGATGATCCATGAGAACGCAATCAATATGTCGATCGGCCACTCGTGTTCAGCGTATTCTTTTGAGGTGTTGATCCCCATAAAGAAGGTAACGAACGTAGCAACGATCATAAACTGCCAAGTCCAGAAATGTAACCAGGATAATGTATCACTGTACATTCTTGTTTTTAATAATCTCTGTAACGAGTAATAAATACCGGTATAAACGATATTACATACAAATGCAAAGATCACGGTATTGGTATGAAGCATTCTAATTCTACCAAAACCAAATGCACCATGAGTGTTTATTAACCCTTGAATATTGCCTGATGCAAGACTCTTGATGGTTGTATCATCAGTACCGAATACAAATTCCGGTAATTCAGGGTAGAAAAGCATTAATGCCGCCGTAAGCCCGAACGTAAATCCTATAAGACCGAAAACTAAGGTCGCATAAAGGAACGCACGGACAATACTGTTGTCATAACTAAACTTTTGTGTTTCCATATCAACTATTCACTTTTTTCTTCAATTTTATTATTCTCTCCTATTTTTTTCTCGTCTTTATCTTTGTTGCCCTCGTCCTTTTCCTTGATTTCTCCACTATCAAAAAGGATTCTGACAGCCGGAGATTCGTCATCTTCAAACTGTCCTTTTCGGGCATACACTATAAATACGACCAAGAAAATCGCAGCCAAAGAAACACTGCAGAGGATCATTAAATATAGAATATCCATTGGACAACAAAATTAACCTATTTTCGGGGTTCAAATTTAGTGAAAAATAATGACATTCATCACGAAATGCCGATTTCAGCTAATTTAAAATCAGTCTAAATAAGGGCTTCTACGCCTGCTTTTTGAAATGTTTTCTGCCCAAAATCCAGGTCGAAAGAGTAGTGAATGTGACCACCGTGATCGAACTGATTGGCATGATGATTGCTGCGAAGAGCGGATGCATATGGCCTGTAACTGCGTAACTTAAACCGACAATATTGTACAAGAAACTGATTATGAATGTCATTTTTACAATAGTGATCGAGCCTTTGCAGACACTCAGGTATTTGTCCAGAGTCACTACTTTATCCCCATTCATGATGACATCAGACGATGGTGTGAAGCTGTTCGTGTCATCCGCAATAGCAATTCCTACGTTACTCTGCTTAAGAGCTCCTGCGTCATTCAGTCCGTCTCCCAGCATCGCTACTTTCATCTGCTGGTCCTGAAGGTTTTTGATGTAGTTCAGTTTGTCTTCAGGGCTTTGGTTGAAAGCCATTCCTTTGTAGTTCGGGATCAGTTCTTTAAGTTGATTTTCCTCAGAAGAATTATCACCGCTCAGGATGAATATTTTGTAGGTGCTTAACTTCGTAAACAGCTCTTTTAATTTCGGACGGTATTCGTTTTTGAAAATGAATTTACCTACAAATTCACCGTTTTTGCTCATGTAAACCGCTGTCTCCAGATTCTTAGGTTCCTGGTTGTTGTAACGGGCAGAACCAATCTTGTAAAGGCTTCCCCTTACGCTGGCTTCATATCCTTTTCCTGAAATTTCCTGGAATTTTTCAACAGGATAATAGTCGTCATTCACCTCAATGAATTCGTATAATGACTTGGAAAGCGGGTGATTGGAATTCTTTAATAACGTTTTGATATTCAGTTGGTCAAAATCATTGATTTCAATACCTTCATATCTGATGTTTGATTTTTTTCTGTGGGTAATGGTTCCAGTTTTGTCAAAAACAATGGTATCCAGTTTGGCGATTTTTTCAATCGTCAGGGTATCTTTTACGTAAAATTTATTACGTCCCAAAATTCTCATTATGTGCCCGAAAGTAAACGGTGCAGACAATGCCAGTGCACATGGACATGCAATAATCAGAATGGCTGAAATTACCTGGAACATAACATTCAGGTCAATAAACGCCCAGTAAGTTCCCGAAACGACTGCAATGCCTAAAATAATGAATGTGAAATATTTGCTGACGTTGTTGGTCAGTGTGTCAAGGCCTGTTTCATGTTTCTTGAACGCTTCTTTATTCCAAAGCTGTGTCAAATAACTCTGGTCAACATCTTTGATTACCTCAAGCTCAAGTGAAGATCCTATCTGTTTTCCACCGGCAAAGATTTTATCACCAGGCTGCTTGCTGATGCTTTCGCTTTCTCCGGTAATGAAACTGTTGTCTATATTTCCTTCCCCGTTGATTAGAATGGCATCCACCGGAATGATTTCCTGGTTTCTAACCAGAATTCTGTCGCCCACTTTGATTTCAGAAAGAAGAATGTTGTCCTGTTTACCTTCGAAATCTACTTTGGTAACGGCGATAGGGTAGAATGATTTATAATCTCTGTCGTAAGATAATGCGCTGTACGTTCTTTTCTGGAAGATTTTCCCCATTAGCATAAAGAACAGCAATCCGCACAGGGTGTCAAAGTATCCGGGACCGTAATCGGTAACCACTTCATAAATGCTTCGTCCGAAAAGAACAAATATCCCCAGTACGATCGGAACATCAATATTCACGATCTTATTTTTTAACCCGTACCATGCCGATTTATAATAATCCGAAGCGGAATAAAATACGACCGGACATGCCAGTAAGAACATCAGTGTTCTGAAAAGACCTTTATAATGCTCCATCCAGAAATCTTCACCTCCTACATATTCCGGGAAAGCCAGGAACATTCCGTTTCCGAATGCAAAACCTGCAATCGCAAATTTTATAAGAAGAGATTTGTCAAGATGATCTACATTTTTATCGGCAGTTTCAAGGCTGATAACAGGCTTGTAACCAAGATTAGTTAAGAAATTGGCTAGTTCGCTTAATTTGAGGTCGTTATGGTTGAATGAAATCTGTAAGGTCTTTCTGGTGAAATTCACCTGAGAGTAATTGATATGTTCATGCAGAGTATGAAGGCTTTCGAGTAGCCAGATGCATGAAGAACAGTGTATTACAGGTATTTTAAAAGTGACGAGACTGGTCTTTCCTTCTGAGAAATCGGTGACCTTTTCGAAGATCTCCGGTGTATCAAGATATTCGAACTGCGAAGAGCTCTCATCGCTGGGACGGATTCCGGCTCTTTTATTAAGCTCGTAGAAATTAGTTAAATTATTGATATTCAGAATTTCATACACAGACTTACATCCGTTGCAACAGAAAGTCTTTTCATCAAACAAAATTCTCTCTTTTTCTATACCTTGACCACAATGAAAACAGTTCTCGCTCACCACATAATATATTGAACGACAAAATTATAACAATTTTTTTTGTTTATCGTGTTAAAAAGTTCTATTTTTGTGATAAATGTCATATAAAATGTCGCAGGAACAACAGATTGCAATTGAAGAGAGGTTCGCCAGAGTTTTTAATGATAAATCATTTAAGGAAAGACTTTCTAGCGCTGATTTTGAAAAATATATTAACGGCAAGAAAAGATTGAGTTTTCAGAAGCACGATACCATTTTCGAGGACGGAGAAACACCAAAAGGAGTGTTCGTTTTAGAAAAAGGGGCAGCTAAGCTGTCAAAATCGGGAGCGTTTGGAAAAGACCAGATCCTAAGATTTATCAAAGAGGGCGACATCATCGGCTATCGTTCATTGCTTTGCGGGGAAAATTTCCAGGCAAAGGCAGAGGCTATGACAGACATTGAATGCATTTTCCTTCCCGCAGATATCTTTATGTACCTTCTGGAAGTAGATCCGCAGCTTTCTTTTGCAATGCTTCAGAAGATCTCTTACGAATTAGGAGAATCATCCAACACCATCACGTTCCTTGCTCAGAAAACAGTAAGAGAAAGACTGGCAGAAATTCTGATCCTTCTGGAACAGAAACTGGGGGTAGATCCTGAAGGGTTTATCAAGATCTCACTTACGAGAGAAGAAATTGCCAACATCATTGGTACTGCTACTGAAAGTGCCATCCGTTTGATCTCTGAATTCAAACAGGACAGTCTCATAGAAGTAGACGGAAGAAATATCAAAATTCTCAACCACGACAAACTGATGAAACTAGGTCACGTAGTTTTATAACCATCATACAAAAACTTAAGTCGGCGAAAGCCGACTTTTTAACTTTTAAAAAATAGATAAATTATGTCTGTTCACTCTGAAATTAAAAAAGTTACGACTGAAACCTTGCGAAAAATGAAATTCGACAAGGAAAAAATAACAATGCTTACCGCCTACGATTTTACCACAGCTAAGATGGTAGACGCAGGAGGAGTTGATGCAGTTTTGATCGGAGATTCTGCAGCCAATGTAATGGCAGGATTTGAAACAACCCTTCCTATCACATTGGATCAGATGATCTATCATGCTCAAAGTGTAGTAAGAGGAACTGACAGAGCTCTTGTGGTAGCGGATCTTCCTTTCGGAACCTATCAGAGTAATCCTGAGAAAGCATTGGAGTCTGCAGTAAGAATGATGAAAGAAGGAGGTGCTCATGCCGTAAAAATTGAAGGAGGAAAAGAGATCTCAAAATCTATCAAAAAAATCATCAATGCAGGAATTCCTGTCATGGGACATTTAGGATTGACCCCACAGTCGATTTATAAATTCGGAACCTATAAGGTAAGAGCAAAAGATGAAGCAGAAGCGGAGAAATTAATTGCTGATGCACAACTTTTAGAAGAACTGGGATGTTTCGCCATTGTTTTGGAGAAAATCCCTGCTGATTTGGCTAAAAAAGTAACTGAAGCCATTTCAATTCCTACCATCGGAATCGGAGCAGGTTCTGATTGCGACGGACAGGTTCTTGTATACCACGATATGGTTGGAATGAACAAAGGTTTCAGTCCGAAGTTTTTAAGAAGATACCTTGACCTGTACACAGAAATCACCAGAGCCGTAGCTCAGTACGTGAAAGACGTGAAAAGTGTAGAGTTTCCTAACGAAAATGAAAGCTATTAATTGATGAGAGACCAACAACAAAGATCTATCCAGGGAATTTTATCAATTGCAGCACTGGTCTGTATGGCCATTGGCTGGTTTAATCTGTTTTCACCTGAAGTTAATCATCTGCTTTCAGGAAAAGTATTTTATATATTGATAGGAGCAAGTTTCTTTATTCAGGCTCCTACCTTGACTAATAAAAATTTCATGTACGGTATGTATGCGGCGGCTGGGGCTTGCGTATTGGGAGCTTTTCTGCCGTCAGATTCACAACTTTCGGTACTTAAAACCATCGGTCTTCTGGGAGGTGTTATACTTTCGATATCCAGCAGACGTCAATAGTGGATTATGGAAGAGCAGATTGCATATGAGGACAACCATCTTCTGGTGGTGAACAAAAAAGTAGGACAGCTTGTTCAGGGCGATAAAACCGGCGATGAATCTTTGCTGGAGTCCATCAAACATTTTATAAAAAAAAGAGATGACAAGCCGGGAAATGTTTTTCTCGGTTTGGTTCATCGTATAGACCGCCCGACTTCGGGTCTGGTTATTTATGCTAAAACTTCCAAAGCACTTACCCGTCTTACCCAGATGGTGAAAAACAGGGAAGTAAAGAAAACCTACTGGGCTGTCGTAGGAAAAGAAATGATTCCTCAGAGCCAGAGATTGGTTCACTACTTAAAGAAAAATGAAAAGAATAATAAGGCGAGCGTTTTTCCAAAGATAACCGAAGGTGCAAAAGAAGCTATCCTGACTTATCATGTGATTAAAACATTAGATAATTATATGCTTCTGGAAATCGATCTGGAAACCGGAAGGCATCACCAGATCCGTGCTCAGCTCTCTAAAACAGGAATTCCTATTAAAGGAGACTTAAAATACGGAGCACCCCGCTCGAATCCGGATGGTGGAATCAATCTTCATGCGAGAAAGCTGGAGTTTATTCATCCCGTCACCAAGGAAAAAGTAGAAATTATTGCTCCTGTACCGCAGAATGATGCGATATGGAGAGCCTGTGAAGAATAAATGATCAGACTAACATCAATATAAGACCATTTCAATTTTGAGATGGTCTTTTTTGTTTCAAAAAAACAAAATTTTGCACGTTCTGAAAAAATACCTACCTTCGTTGCAACTTTAGGGGTGTCTGTAGACATACAGACTGAGACTTTACCCTTTGAACCTGATCTGGATGATACCAGCGTAGGGAAAAGTAAATGACTTTTGCTGTACATTCTGCTGTACAATAATGGCCATTCCTAAAGTATATATAAAATAATTAGGAATGGAACTTACAATCAACCACACAACGAAAACATTTGAAGTACTTCCCGATACTCTGGAAGCGCTTATGGCTATGGAAATACCCGGAAAGAAAAAAGGGATCGCTGTAGCTGTCAATAACCGTATTATTCCACTGTCCGCCTGGGCAGAAACCCTCCTTAAAGACAAAGATTCAGTGTTAATCATTACTGCCACTCAGGGCGGATAATTCTCATTTAATAAAACAAAAATTTATGGCTCATTCAATCACATGTTCGCCATTTCCGAACGCCAAGAAAATTTATGTTGAAGGAAAAATACATCCTATCAGCGTGGCAATGCGTGAAATTCATCTCAGTCCTACCAGGCTTACGAACGGCAGTCTGGAAGAAAATCCCCCGGTTACCATTTATGATACCTCGGGACCTTATACGGACGAAAATGCATCCATCGATATTATGAAAGGACTTCCAAGAATCCGTGAACAGTGGATTCTGGACAGAAAGGATGTAGATATCCTGAACGGGATCACCTCAGAATATGGAAAAGCACGTTTAGCAGACACGTGTCTCGATGAATTGCGTTTTGCGTACGACCACAAACCAAAAGTAGCCAAAGATGGAATGGAGCTTACGCAGCTTTACTACGCAAAACAGGGAATCATCACTCCTGAAATGGAATATGTAGCGATCAGGGAAAACCAGCGAATTGAACAGCTGGATAGTGTTTCCAAAGAAATGGCATTTCAGCATCCGGGAAACAGTTTTGGAGCAAATACACCAAAAAGCAAAATTACTCCCGAATTTGTAAGAGACGAAATTGCAGCCGGAAGAGCAATCATCCCGAATAATATCAACCATCCGGAAAGTGAACCGATGATCATCGGGCGTAATTTCCTGGTTAAAATTAATGCCAATATAGGAAACAGTGCCGTTTCATCCAGTATAGATGAGGAAGTAGAAAAGGCTGTTTGGGCCTGTCGTTGGGGAGCAGATACCATTATGGATCTTTCCACGGGAAAAAACATCCACGAAACAAGAGAATGGATTATTAGAAACAGTCCGGTTCCTATCGGGACGGTTCCCATTTATCAGGCGCTGGAAAAAGTAAAAGGAGTTCCTGAAGATCTGACTTGGGAAGTTTTTAAAGACACTTTGATCGAGCAGGCAGAACAGGGAGTTTCTTATTTTACGATTCATGCCGGCGTTTTATTGAGATATATTCATCTGACCGCAAAAAGAGTAACGGGAATTGTGTCCAGAGGTGGCTCTATTATGGCCAAATGGTGTCTTTACCATCATAAAGAAAACTTTTTGTATACCCATTTCGAAGAGATCTGCGAGATCATGAAGAAATATGATGTGGCTTTCTCACTGGGAGATGGTCTGCGTCCGGGGTCTATCGCAGATGCGAATGATGCAGCCCAGTTTGCAGAACTGGAAACTTTAGGTGAACTGACCAAAATCGCATGGAAGCATAACGTGCAGGTGATGATTGAAGGGCCAGGTCACGTTCCGATGCATATGATCAAAGAAAATATGGAGAAGCAACTGGAAGTTTGTCAGGAAGCTCCGTTCTATACTTTAGGTCCATTGACAACGGATATTGCTCCGGGATATGATCACATCACTTCTGGAATCGGGGCTGCCATGATCGGTTGGTTTGGTTGTGCGATGCTGTGCTATGTAACGCCGAAAGAACATTTAGGCCTTCCCAACAAAGAAGATGTGAAGGTGGGAGTGATTACTTACAAGCTTGCGGCCCATGCTGCAGATCTGGCAAAAGGTCATCCGGGTGCTCAGTACAGAGACAATGCATTAAGTAAAGCCCGGTTTGAATTCAGATGGGAAGATCAGTTCAATCTTTCATTAGATCCGGATACGGCAAGAGCTTATCATGACGAAACATTACCGGCAGAAGGCGCTAAAATTGCCCACTTCTGTTCTATGTGTGGTCCAAAATTCTGTTCTATGAAAATTACTCAGGAGATTCGGGATTCCGCAGAAAAAGGAATGTTGGACAAGTCTCAGGAATTTATTGAAAAAGGAAAAGAAATCTATATATGATCCTTGTCATCACTCCTGAAGTTTCTTTTCAAAATGAGGCTGAAATAATCAATCAGCTGTTTCAGGAAGGATTGGATCTGCTGCATATCAGGAAACCTATGTTCATCCGGGAAGAAATGAAAAGCTTCCTGGATCATATTGATGAGAAATTTTATGCTCAATTGGTATTGCATGGATTTTATGATATGGGAAAAGAATATCCTATCACCAGGTTTCATTTCAGGGAAGCAGACCGTTTGGCCGGAGGTTTTAAATCTTATGCAAACGAATATATTATTTCAACCTCGGTGCATGATATTGAGACTTTTAATGCTCTGGGAAAAGAATGGGAATATGCATTTGCAAGTCCGGTTTTTCCAAGTATTTCGAAAAAGGGATATGGTGAGCAATCTGCTGTGATGGAAGACCTGAAACACAGGACAAATCATGATGTCAAACTGATTGCTTTGGGAGGAATTAATGAAAATAATATCAGTAAGGTCTTTGAAAACGGAGCAGACGGAGCAGCGATTTTAGGAGGAATATGGGAAAGTGGAGAACCTGTACATTCATTCAAAAAGTGCAGAGAGAAAATCATAGATCATTCAGTTTAATTAATCATGGAAAAATTACAATACATATCACAGGGACAGACAAGGCAGGAGCAGGAACTCAATATCCGTACTGCGCTGGACAATGGTATAAAATGGGTTCAGGTTCGCTGGAAAAATGCTTCAGAGAAAGAATTAACCGAACTCTGCACCATATCAAAACAGCTCTGCTCAGAATATCAGGCGGTCTGTATCATCAATGATCATGTTCAGATCGCAAAAGAAATTGATGCAAATGGTGTTCATTTAGGCTTAAATGATGTATCAATCGAGACGGCAAGAACTGTTTTAGGAGCTCATAAGATCATCGGAGGGACGGCCAACACAGTATCGGATGTGATTCAAAGAATAGAAGAGCAGTGTGATTATATCGGTCTCGGACCCTTGAGATTTACTGCTACAAAAGAAAAGCTCAGCCCAATTTTGGGGTTTGAAGGTTATCAGCATATGATCAACAGTTTAAAAGAAAAATCAATCACTATTCCGAGGATCTTTGCGATTGGAGGAGTTACGTTTGAAGATATAGAACTTTTGCAGCAGATCGGAATCTATGGAGTGGCGGTGTCGGGACAGATCACCAACCAGCCGGCTGCCATCAATGAATTTAAAAAAGCAATGATATGAATAATCAAAAATTAATAATAGCAGACAGAATATTCGAGTCAAGACTGTTCCTCGGAACCGGAAAGTTCGGAAACCTCGATGAAATGGCAACTTCCGTTATCGCGTCAGGAACAGATATGGTCACTATGGCCCTGAAAAGAATAGATTCCGGTGCGGCAGAAGACGGCCTGCTGGATTCATTAAAAGAAACCCATGTTCACCTTCTTCCCAACACTTCGGGAGCCAGAACCGCGAAAGAAGCTGTACTGGCAGCCCAGCTTGCAAGAGAAGCCCTGGAAACCAACTGGGTAAAACTGGAAATCCATCCTGATCCGAAATACCTTCTTCCGGATCCTATTGAAACCCTATATGCCACTGAAGAACTGGCCAAGCTTGGATTTATCGTGATGCCTTACATTCATGCGGATCCTGTTCTGTGTAAACGTCTGGAAGATGCCGGAACCGCTGTGGTAATGCCTTTGGGTGCTCCAATCGGGACTAATAAAGGATTGAGAACATTAGATTTCCTGGAGATCATCATCAGTCAGAGCAATGTTCCTGTGGTGGTAGATGCCGGAATCGGGGCGCCTTCAGACGCAGCAAAAGCAATGGAAATGGGAGCTGATGCAGTTCTTGTGAATACGGCTATTGCCGTGGCAAGAAATCCTGTCAATATGGCTTTAGCCTTTAAGGAAGGCGTTATTGCCGGGAGAAGAGCTTTTGAATCGGGGCTGGGAGCTATAGCAGATCACGCTGAAGCTTCAAGTCCTTTAACCTCGTTTTTATTTGAATAATACAGCGGATACATAATGAACAGCTTTAAAGATGTTTTTGAACGCTATCAGTGGGATGAGGTAAAAGCCAGACTCGGAAAAGTAACCCATTCGGATGTACTGAACAGCCTTCAGAAGAAAAACAAAACATTGGATGATTTTCTCAACCTGCTTTCTCCTGTCGCCGCACAGGAACTGGAACTGATGGCCAAAATGACCCGTCAGCTTACCCAGAAACGCTTTGGGAAAACCATTCAGCTGTATGCACCGATGTACCTCAGCAATGAATGTCAGAATATCTGTACGTATTGCGGTTTTAGTCTGGATAATGATGTCAGGAGGAAAACTCTTTCTGATACGGAAGTGATGATAGAAGCTTCTGTTCTGAAATCTATGGGTGTTAATCACGTTTTGTTAGTCAGTGGAGAAGCCAATAAAACAGTTGGGATTTCCTACTTTTTGAATGCAGTTCGTCTGATGAGACCTCATTTTGCCAATATCTCGATTGAGGTGCAGCCTTTATCAGAGAATGAATATCTGCAGTTGCATCAGGAAGGCGTTTATTCGGTGTTGGTGTATCAGGAAACCTATCATCAGGAAGTGTATAAAGAATACCATCCCAAAGGGAAAAAATCCAATTTTCATTTCCGCTTAGACACTCCTGACAGAATAGGAAGAGCCGGAATCCATAAAATAGGGCTTGGTGTTCTGCTTGGACTTGAGGACTGGCGTGTAGACAGTTTCTTTAATGCCCTTCACATTGATTATCTGCAAAAACAATACTGGAAGAGCCGTTTTTCAGTTTCCTTTCCAAGACTCAGACCGGCAGAAGGAATCATTGAACCCAATTTTATCATGGAAGATAAAGACCTGCTGCAACTGATATGTGCGTACAGAATATGGAATGAAGATCTTGAAATCTCCATATCTACCAGAGAAAATGAGAAATTCAGAAATAATATCATCTCACTAGGAGCAACAGCCATGAGCGCCGCTTCTAAAACAAATCCCGGAGGTTATGCTGTAGATGTGGAATCTCTGGAACAGTTTGAAACCAGCGATGAAAGAAGCATGGAAGAAGTGAAAGCCAGCATCAGAAAAGCAGGCTATGATCCGGTGATGAAAGACTGGGATCCTGCATACAGTGGATTTAAAAAATTAAACCATTAAGAAGATTGAAGTCATTAAGTTTAATTAAGAAAAAATCAAATAGATTTTAAATCTTAAAGCAGAGCTTATCTTAATAATTCTTAATCTCTTAAAAAAACTTAATGGTTCAAAGTATATAATTTAGAATGAAAAGCGAAGATATTTTTGCGAGATACAGCCGGCAGATATTCATAGAAGAAATCGGGCTGGAGGGACAGAAGAAAATAAGGTTGTCCAAAGTCCTTGTCATTGGAGCAGGAGGCTTGGGAAGTCCCGTTATTCAGTATCTGGCCGCGGCCGGAGTCGGAACTTTAGGGGTTGCAGATTTTGATTGTGTGGAACTTCACAACCTGAACCGCCAGATCATTCACAATGAAAATAAAGTTGGGGTTTCAAAGGTCAAAAGTGCGGAAGCCTTTGTCAGTAAACTGAATCATCAGGTACAATTTACAGGAATCAATAAGAAAATTGACAGTTCAAATGCAGAAGAAATCATTTCTCAGTACGATATTATTGTAGACGGGTCCGATAATTTTACTGCCAGATATCTGATCAATGATACCTGTGTAAAACTGGAGAAACCTTTGGTCTACGGAAGTATTCTGGGTTTTACAGGACAGACTGCTTTGTTCAACTACAAAGGGAGTAAAAATCTCAGAGATCTCTTTCCGGAGCCACCTTTTGATGAAGATATCCCGGATTGTGACAGTCTCGGAGTTTTGGGAGCGTTGCCGGGGATTATTGGAAGTATGATGGCTATGCAGGTTTTAAAGATCATCACAGAACTTCCCGTACATCCGGATCAGCTTACCCTTGTTGATACTTTGCACTGGAGATTCCAGACTATAGATTTTTAAATTATATTGTTTTTAAATAAATGAGGCAGTAAAGAAATTTTACTGCCTCATTTTATTTGGATAAGTTACTGGGGAGCCTGCATGACACCCGAATCTTCTTTTTTAGTACTGTTTAAAATACTGGCATCTTCTTTTGCCAGTTTATTTTTTGTCGGAATTTTGTAGTTAATAGACAGTCCGAAATTTCTTGTATCATATTTACTTCTCAATATTACGGCATCGCCTGCTGGAGGGTTAGAACGTACCTGCATCACTTGTCCGTTGAAGATATCATTAGCGAAAACAGAAAGAGTCAGTTTGTTGTTCAGGAATTTCTTCGTTAAAGTGATATCGACATTGTTGTTGAATGGCTTTTCTGCTGTAAAATAGAAATAACCGGCTTTAGGAGTTAGATAACTGTAATTGGCCGTCATTTTTATGCCTTTGGGAAGGATTAACTGAGCCATTACATTAAAAATCCAGAAACCTTTATTGTTGAGGTTGTCAATTTCATGCTTCTGATAGCCTGCATACAGATACATAAAGTTAATTTTGTCCGGATTGAAATCAAACTTCATAATTTCACTGATCGGTTTGCTGAAGATCATAAACGGAACCGGAAGTCCAACATTGAAGTTGTGAATTCTCATATTGGAAATATTCACCTGTTGATTGTAAAGATTTTTACCATCCTTCATAATGATCTGTGCTACCTGATCCTTCGCAGAACTTACACTGTATCCGATGAAAGCATAATCAAAAGCAGAGATTTTTAACTCGTAATTGTCAAAAATGGTCGGCTGAAGATTGGGGTTACCGTTTATTTGCGTGTTAGGACCCGAAAACGTTACGTTATTTGGATTCAGGGCAGAGATGCTTGGTAAGCTGATCTTTTTGTTATAGTTTGCGGCAATATATACCTGATTCATCAGATTATACTGTACACTTGCATTAGGGAAAATTTTGAACTTATTGAACGTTCTCAGATCTTTCTGTACTACAAGACCGGCACTGTCCTTTCTGGCTATTCCGGAAATATCATAATTTTCAGCACGTGCCCCTAAGGTGAAATCAAACTTTTTCAGTTTAGCCTGAAGCTCAAGATAGGTAGAAGCAGTCTGTCTTTGATATTCAAGGTTTTTAAGTCCTTTGCTTTCTGTTTCAAAATCCTGTCTTTCGTACAATCCGCCGGCACTTACTTTTCCGCCGTCCAGAAGTTTAATGGGCTGTGAATAATCTATCTTGAAATTGGCCACCCTCATATCCGATTTATTATTAAGGATATCATTGGCACCAGGATTATTGAACGTTTGACCATCATCTGTGAAATTGCCTCTTTGGAAGAAATTATCCTGGGCAAACTTACTGTCAGACTTTGTATAGCCAAACTGGAAATCCAGTTTTTGAGACTTATCGCTAAAACGTTTTTGATAGGTAGCAACAGCTTCCTGTCTTAGATTATTGGTTCTGGCAGCATCAAAAGCGTTAAAATCCGCTTCTCTGTATTTATCTTTTTCTTTATCAAAAATTTCTGCAAGACCATTACTCGCAGTATAATTGTCATTATTATTGTGATAGATATCGTAGTTTAGCAATAACCTGTCGTTTCCAAGGTCAAAAGTCATTCCTGATTTGGCAAAATATCCGCGGCCGATTCGGTCTGTATTACTGTTCAACAATACATCCTGCATGGTGTTCAGCATGCTTTCACGGTAATTCTGGCCTACATTCAGCTGCCATCCGAACAGTTTATTTCTGGCATTCAGGTTCAGGGAATGGGTGGTTCTGCTTCTGAATTTATCGTAATTCGTAAAAGAGTAGTTTCCGGAATACGTTGCCGTTAAATATTTATTGGCATTCTTATTCGTAATGATATTCATGATGGCACCTCCCGAAGTGGCCGGATATTCAGCACCCGGTTGCGTGATCACTTCAATTCTGTCTACCGAGTTGGCCGGCATTCCTTCAAGGAAAGAATTTAATTCATTGGACGTGATATTTAAAGGTCTTCCGTTCAGGTATACATCCAGGATTTTCCCCTGATACATCATTCCAGCAATATCGGTAGACACCAATCCAGGAAGTTTTTTAATTCCTTCCAGAACGTTACCGTTATTCAGCTGTGGCTGCTCAGAAAAATCAAAAATAGTACGGTCTGCTTTCTGTTCAACGGCTTTTTTAGTTTTGGTGATTACTACACCTTCAATTTGCTTCTCCTTCTCCGTACCGCTGTTGGGTTTCTCCTGTGAATAGGCGAAAAAAGATCCCAACAGAGATAAAGTTAATATAGTTTTTTTCATAATGTTTTTTTTCTACTCTCCAGTTAGACGTAAAAAAGATTCATTTGTTACGGCAAAATTTGCGAAAAGTTAAATTTTTAAGCAATTATTTTTTTATTTCCGAAATAATTATATCTTTGCCAGGTAATTATCAAGAATCTCATAGATGGGATAGCAACCTGCAAAAACAAGCAAGGTGCTAAAATAGATAAGCCGGTATGCCCGGAAAAAATGTTTATTCTCTATTTTCTCCCCATCTTGACATTTTTGTTTTAAAATTAAAATCAATGTTTAAAGACAAGGGAAACCACAAGACCAATTTAAATTTTCGTTTCTCAGATCATGAAGTGCCGCTTCGTTATTCTGACCTCTTTTCATGCCATTTCCACATGCGTATGTGTTGTTGTTTCTAGACTTTGGATCAACTTCAAAACCTGTGTAAGAGATAAGCTTTTTTTGACACAAAGAAATTAATTATTGTATTGATAAAGGGAAGCAAAGGCGGAATCAATTTCATTGATTCGATTAAGCGAATGTTGTAAACTGATAGCTTCATCAGTGACGCAGTCACAATTCTTTGCCTTCCTCAAAACTAAACGTTAACAAGATGAAGCTTTGCGTTAAAAATCATTTTCTCTTCCCAAGTTTTGCATATGATCCCAGACTTCTCTAAAAAATAATTTAAATATTTAGGCTTTATAAAGCGACCTGAAATACGGGTTGCAGGAAAACTATGGGCTGAAATCAAATCAACAATCAGTAATAAAAAAATAGAAAACACATGCGCAATTTCGAGAAAAAAACAATCATAGCTTCGGCAGCATTTATATCAGCATTTTACTTTGGACAGTCGGATTCTACCTCATCCAAAAAGATCGATGACGTAGTGATCCTGGGATCAAGAGGATCAGGAAGATCTCTTACAGATACTCCGGTACCTGTAGATATCATCAATATCTCAAAGATCCTAAGACAAAGTCCTGTTAACAGTATCAGTCAGGCCCTCAACTATGTGGTGCCTTCATTCTCATCCACTTCACATACGGTAAACGACGGAACCGATTTTGTAGATCCGGCCCTTCTCAGAGGACTTGGCCCGGATCAGGTTCTGGTCCTGCTTAACGGAAAAAGGAGATACCAGTCTTCTCTTATCAATGTTACGCTAACTCCCGGAAGAGGTTCAGTGGGAACAGATCTTAATGCAATTCCAGCATTTGCACTGGAAAAAATTGAAGTTTTAAGGGATGGAGCTTCTGCTCAATATGGTTCTGATGCTATTGCAGGAGTTGTGAATTTAGGACTTAAAAAAAGATTAGGACTATCAGGACAGGTTTTCCTGGGAGGATACGCTTCATCCGTTGCCAAAAATTTTTCCGGAGGGATAGATGGACAGACCATTTCTGCAGATCTGAACTATGGAGCAAAAATTGGGGAGAAAGGCTTTATTAATGTAACAGGTTCTGTACAATACCGCGATCCGTATTCAAGGGCGGGTGTACGTCAGGGGGATATTTTTAATGCCTATAATGCGATTAATTACAGGGCATTGCAGAGCGGAGTCAATATCGACGGACTGTATAAAAATATTACCAATACGTCCAACAGCCAGCAAATTATCAATACGGTTAAGCAGTATGCATCGCAGGTTGATTATTTTTCACAGGATTTTAAAAATCAAATATCGGAAGCCAACAGTATTACCGCATTGCAGGGCTTATTAGGAAAAGATTTTACAGATCAGGAACTTAACTACAGAGGTCTGGAAAGAAAAGATTACAGTCTGAGAGCGGGACAGTCAAAACTTCAGTCGGGACAGCTTTTTTTCAACTCTGAAATTCCTGTGAATGAAGACTGGAAAGTATATTCTTTTGGAGGTTACAGCTACCGTTTGGGAAATGCCGGAGGATTTTTCCGTCTGCCGAATACAGAAAGAAACATCAATGCCGTTACGCCCAATGGATATTTACCTCAAATTGAAGCTAATGTGAATGATTATTCCTTAGCCGGAGGTATCAAAGGAAAATGGAACGGCTGGAATGTAGATTTGAGTAATACTTTCGGAAAGAATGCTTTTAACTTTGGGGTGGTCAATACATTTAATGCCTCTCTGGGTGACAATTCACCAAGAACTTTTAAAGCAGGAGGATCTGAGTTTTCACAAAATACCCTGAATCTGGATTTCTCAAAAAAATATGATGTGCTTCATGGCTTAAATGTAGCTTTCGGAGGAGAATACCGCTATGAAAACTATAAAGTGAATGCAGGAAATGAAAACTCCTACGTCTCCTATGATATTTTTGGCCGTGTAGTGACTGCTGCTACCCCTGACAATGAAAAGGTAACCGACTTCTTTGGAGCTACAAGACCCGCAGGTTCTCAGGTATTTCCAGGTTTCAGCCCGGATAATGCCGTTTCAGGAAGCCGGAACAGTTTAGCAGCCTATGCCGACGTTGAGATTGAACCAACGGATTGGTGGTTATTGGAAGGAGCGGTACGTTTTGAAAATTATTCAGATTTCGGTTCTACCTTTAATTATAAATTGGCTACCAATGTCAAACTGGCTAAAAATTTCAATTGGAGAGGAGCGGTTTCCACAGGATTCAGAGCGCCTTCTTTAGCACAGATCTACTACAGTTCTACCTCTACACTAATCCAACAGGGACAAACTACGCAGGTGGGAACTTTCAGAAACAATTCCGAAGCAGCTCAGGCCTTAGGAATCCCAAAACTGAAACAGGAAACTTCACAGTCTTACAGTACAGGAATTACCTGGAAGATTCCTTCTTTAAGTTTAGTATTTACAGCGGATGCTTATCTGATAAAGATTAAGGATAGAGTGGTTCTTACGGATCTGTTTTTCCGTCCGTCCGGAAGCTTTACCCCGGGATCAGATCAGGCGGTTCTTCAGGGAGCCTTTGATCTTGCGAGAGCCAGTGCCGCGAATTTCTTTGCCAATGCAGTAGATTCCCAAACCAAAGGACTGGATATTACGGTTTCCCAGAACACGAGAATTTCGGAGGGAATAGCTTTGGAAAACAATTTAGGACTTAACCTGAATCAGACCAGAAGAGTGGGAGAGATTCATGCTTCACCGAAACTGGTGAGCCAAATCAATAATTATTTTTCTGAGCCCAATAGAGTCTATTTTGAAGAAGCTGTTCCCCGCATCAAAGCGACGTTGGCCAATACCCTGAAATTCTCAGCGCTTACGGTTGCTCTCAGAAACTCCTACTTTGGAAAAGTGACGGATGCGGATGTCCTGGATGCCAATTTCGACGGCGTTACCGAAAGCAGAGAACATTTCATTTTAAATGACCGCTTTGTGACAGACCTTTCCGTAGGCTATGATTTCAATAAAAACATTTCAGCAACGGTGGGAAGTAATAATATATTTAATGTAATGCCTTCCAAAAGTCCAAATATCAATTCATTGACGGCGGATAACCAGTTTGTGTATTCCAGACAGGTTTCGCAATACGGGATAGGTGGACGTTTTGTTTTCGCGAGAGTAGAATTTAAATTTTAAAAACAGATAAAGATAAAAGCAAAAAACAGGGAACCATTCTCTGTTTTTTTTGTTTAAGTGAATAGCAAAAATGATCAATAGCAAAACTTGGGAATGGATAGAGATCACATTATTTTAAAATTTCACGCAGATTAATCAGATGATGCAGATTTTTACTTTTGCTCGTTCATCAGGGAGAGAAAAAATTCAAACCATTAAGATTCTGTTAAGCTTTTAAGGATATTAAGTTTTTAGCTTTGCTTTAAGACCTACAACTTTAAAAAATCATTTGATTTTTTCTTAACTGACCTTACCTCCTTCATTGATCTTAATGTTTAGAAAAACATGAAATAAGAATCTGTTCCATCTGACAGATCTATCATTATAAAGACTCTTTTGTAGTTTTAGAAAATCAAAATGTATATTTTAGACAACGAAACCTTATAGGTTTTTAAAACCTATAAGGTTTGATTGCATTTATCTTACTCCTAAAGTTTTGAAATTGAGGCAACAAAAACAATTACTGTGCTCTTTCTTTTTCCTCAAAATTGATATTCTTCTTACTGAGTTTCTTCTTGTTGCTTCCAAAAGTATAATTAACACTTAAACGGAAGCTTCTACCGTCCCAATAGTTATTCATGTACTGGGTATTATCGGAGAAATACAATTCTCCACGGTATCTCTGAGCAAAAATATTGGTTACCGTCGCATTGATCTGAAGTTTCTTTTCCATGAGTGAAACTTTTAATCCTGAAGTCAGTTCCGGAAAAGCCTGGAAATAAGAGTTCACATTTTTGTAAGCCAAACTGTGGCTGTAGTTCAGAAAGAATACAAGCGTCTTATTTTTGTTTAAAGTAAATGTATTGTTGATGGAATAGCTGAAAGAACTTCCTTTCTGGGTTTCCGCATCCACATTGAATACCGACGAATTCTGAAGCGATGCATTCATCGAGATGCTGCTTTCCCAGAACTTGAAGAAAGTATCCGTATAAGAGGCATTAAGACCCCAGAAATTATTGTTATAATAGTTAAGGTAGGTTGAAATCTGTGAAATATCGTCAATGGCAGAAATTTGACCGAATGCATTTTTCATTCTCAAATAATAAACACTGGTTGAGAATTTATTATTGAAGGTATATCCCAATTCCCAGTTATTGATGTAAGCCGGTGTCAGTAAAGGATTTCCTGATGAATAAGAATAGGGATTGGAGTACCAGCGAAACGGGTTAAGATTACCCATACTCGGGCGGTTGATTCTTCTGGAATAGGAAAAGCTGAATACATTTTTATCTTCTTTGTACGAAACATAAGCAGATGGGAACCATTGTCCGTAATTGTATTTGTTTTCTGAATTGGAAGATGGAGTATAGCTTTCTGCATTGGTATGTTCATAGCGAAGGCCCGCTTTGGTTTCCCAGTGTTCCCCGAATGTTTTTGCATAACTGAAATATGCGGCATAATTTTCTTCCTGATAGGTGAACAGATTAGCTCTTGAAAGATCCGGTACATATTGTCCGCCATTCAGATTAAAATACTGAATGTCCGAACTGTTTTTAAACTGATTAAACTTCACCCCTGTTTCAATGGTTCCGAAAGAGAAAGGAAGCTCCAGATCTGCCTGAGCAGAAAAGATCTGTGGCGAGATCAAAGACGTTGTCTTTACATCCTGAGCGGAATGATCTGAAAGGGTAAGCGTAGAAAAATTCACTTCCGTATCCGAATTGTTCTTATAAAAATTTCCTGCAATGCTTAGTTTCTTACCCAATGAATCCAGCTTCAGGTCGTAATAAGCGCTTAAGGTATGGGTTGGAAGTTTTTCGCGGTGAAAGGTGTTGGTTAAAAGGTTTTCCTCATTAAGACCGGCATCAATATTTTTTGTGGTATTGACGATGTCCATTCCGGATTTTTGATGCGCGTAGATATATTCCATTCCGATCTCAGCATTTTTGCTGATTTTATAAGAGAGATTGAGGGTTGGCGTTAGTTCCTTCCACATATCTTTCCGGATGGAGTTGCTGTAGTTTTGGGAAGCTCCGATAATATTGTAATTTTCGTCGGTACGCTTGGCTGAATCATAATACGTCAGTTTTAGGCTGCTGCTGAATTTTTCCGTCTGATAATTAAGCGAACCATTGGAACTGAAACCTGAATAACTTCTCTGGATGAGGTTCGAATTGATATTTCCGCTGAACCCTAAATTCGGGTTCTTTTTCAGGATAATATTAATGAGTCCGCTGTTTCCCTGAGCTTCGTATTTTGAAGGAGGCGTGGTGATCACTTCTATTTTTGAGATATTTTCTGAACGGATGGATTTCAGATAATTCAAAAGAGCATTTCCTGAAAGGTTCAGCATTCTTCCGTTGATCATTACATTCACGCTGCTTTTTCCGGTGATCGAGATAGAGCCCATGTTTTCATCTACTTTCAGCATAGGAACATTGGCAAGGGTTTCTGTTGCGTCCATTCCCTGGGAAGTTATTGATGCTTCTACATTAAAGATAAGGCGGTCTGCTTTTCTTTCCAGAAGTTTTTTCTTGACTAACAGATTGATCTGTTCCACATGCTTAATGCTGTCTTTTTGAACCTGTGCAGATAGCGCTGCTGATAAAAGGGTGCTGATAAGAATATATTTCAGTTTCATAGTTTAAAATCTTGGTCCAAAGGTATTTTCAAACTTCTTTTTATGAAATGGCGTTTAGATTTCAGCACAGATTAATCCGTTCAAAATATTTTCATCGGAAAAAAAACGGGTTTCGTCGGAAATGTGTAGGAATTTAAAAGCTCTGTGTCTTACATTTGAACATGAAGCAAAAACAAGTTCTCCTTCTGCACATTTTTTATTGGCTGTTGATGATTTTTAATAGCCTTCTTGCCAGGATAGTATACAGCAAATCTAATTTTGATCTTTTGGATGTCACTATCTTCCTGGCCAATTTCCTGGGGTTTTATGTTAATTATTTTTTCGTCGCACCACGGTTTTTCAATCCGAATAGATTCTACATGATGATCGTTGGTTTTTTTGTAGGTGTATTTATTTTTGTGCTTTTCAGATATTCAATAGAAGAACTGTTGCTTCCTGCGCTGACAGGTTTTAGAAATTATGCAGAAGGAACAACGTTTTTGTATTATTTTTACGACAATATTTACTATTCGAGCTTAACGGTTTTCGTGAGTACCAACCTGTGGTTCTTTAAGTATTATTTTAAAGTGGAAGAAGAGCGTAACAGGCTTGTTGAAGAAAGAAAGCATGCTCAGCTTCAGGCATTGAAGACGCAGATCAATCCTCATTTTATTTTTAATTCTTTAAATAACATCTATTCCCTGGTGTATCAGAATTCGGATAAAGCACTTCCGGCTATTGAAAAGCTGAGTGAACTGCTGAGGTACAGCACCAAAGATCTTGAGAAAGATTTCATCAGCCTGGATAAGGAAATAGGCTATATTGAAAGTTTAATTGGTTTGGAAAAGCTCAGAATCAAAAATCCTGAACTCTTGATTATTGAAAAGAATATCAATCATCCTAAAATCAATATTTCACCCATGCTGTTGGTGCCGTTTGTAGAAAATGCTTTTAAACATGGGGATTTCCGGGAGAAAGGATTTGTATTAAAAGTGTCGGATGACAATAAGGTGCTTCATTTTTACCTTCACAATTATAAAAACCAGAAAGTCAAAGATACTGCGTCCGGAATCGGGATCGATAATGTGAAAAAAAGGCTGGAAATTCTGTATCCGAAGAAACACGAGCTCTATATAAAAGACCTGGAATCTGAATTTATTGTAGATTTAAGAATTATTTTCCCTTATGAAAACGATTAAATGCATCATTGTAGACGACGAGCCGCTGGCGATATCGCTGCTGGAAAATTATGTCCGGAAAATTCCTTTTTTAGAACTGGTTTTCTCTGCGGAGAATCCTATTCTGGCGTTGGAATTTATACAAAACAATGAAGCGGATCTTATTTTTCTGGATATTCAGATGCCTGAACTTTCAGGGATTAATTTTATGAAAATTGTCGGGGAAAAGAAAAAATATATTTTGACAACAGCCTATTCCGAATACGCACTGGAAGGGTATGAGCACAATATTATTGATTATCTTCTGAAGCCGGTTTCTTTTGACCGCTTCTATAAAAGCGCAGTGAAGGCACAGGAACGTTTTTCCTTTTCTGAAAGCAATGAAGAATCCTATTTTTTTGTGAAATCTTCCGGTCAGCAGCACCGCATCAACTTTAATGATATTCTGTATATCGAAAGCATCAAAGATTATGTGAACATTAAAACTTCCAATGAGGAATATATTGTTCTGGACACCCTTAAATCTCTGGAAACCCAGCTTTCTGAAAGATTTGTCCGCGTTCATAAATCATTCATCGTGAATCTGGATCAAACCAAAAATATTGGGATCAAGAAGATTGTTTTAGTCTCTGAGCAGGAAATTCCGATTGGAGAAAGCTATCGGAGCCATCTTCTGAGTAAGATAAAATGAAAAGCGGCTTCCCTGGAAGCCGCTTTTCTATGATTAATTAAATCTAACAATTAATTTTCCTGTCTCTTAATCAGGTTAAGTGCAGAACCTGCCTTAAACCAATCAATCTGCTGATCATTATACGTATGGTTTGCCATGATAATGTCTTTAGTTCCGTCAGCATGAACGAATTCTAACGTCAGCTGTTTTTCTGGAGCAAACTGATCTAGATCTAAGAAGTTAACCGTGTCATCTTCCTGGATTTTGTCATAATCAGCTTCATTAGCGAAAGTGATTCCCAACATCCCTTGTTTTTTAAGGTTGGTTTCATGGATTCTCGCGAATGATTTTACCAATACCGCTTTTACACCAAGGTGTCTCGGCTCCATAGCTGCGTGCTCTCTTGAAGAACCTTCCCCGTAGTTCTGGTCTCCGACAACGATGGTAGGAATCCCAGCGGCTTTGTAAGCTCTCTGTACGGCCGGAACTTCACCATATTCACCTGTAATTTCACTCTTAACGTGATTCGTTTCCATGTTGTAAGCATTAACAGCTCCAATCAACATATTGTTTGAAATATTGTCAAGGTGACCTCTGTATTTCAACCATGGTCCCGCCATAGAAATGTGGTCGGTTGTACATTTTCCGAAAGCTTTGATCAATACCTTAGCTCCTTCGATGTTTTTACCGTCCCAGGCCGGGAATTCTTCCAATAGCTGAAGTCTGTCTGAAGTAGGACTTACATTCACCACCACTGAAGAACCGTCTTCAGAGGGTGCCTGGTATCCGTTATCATCTACAGCGAATCCTCTTGGTGGCAATTCAGAACCTTTAGGCTCATCCAGTTTCACCTGCTCGCCGTTTTCGGCTGTTAATGTATCTGTAATCGGGTTAAAGTCTAATCTTCCTGAAATCGCTACCGCAGCTACCATTTCCGGGGAAGCTACAAAAGCATGGGTATTCGGGTTACCGTCAGCTCTTTTTGCAAAGTTTCTGTTGAAAGAGTGGATAATCGAGTTTTTCTCCCCTTTATCAGCGCCTTCTCTGTCCCACTGTCCGATACAAGGTCCACAAGCATTGGTGAAGATTCTCGTGTTCTCAAATTTTCTAAAAGAATTTAAGAAACCGTCTCTTTCCGCTGTGAATTTCACCTGCTCAGAACCCGGGTTAATTCCCAGAATCGCTTTAGGCTTAACTCCTTTTGCTACCGCATCTTCTACGATAGAAGCAGCTCTTGATAAATCTTCATACGAAGAATTGGTACAAGAACCAATCAATGCCCATTCTACCTCTATTGGCCATCCGTTCGCTTCAGCTTTAGCTCTGAATTCAGCAACTGGTGTCGCTAAGTCCGGAGTGAAAGGTCCGTTTAAGTGTGGCGTAAGCTCAGAAAGGTTGATCTCGATTACCTGATCAAAATATTGCTCTGGGTTGGCATATACTTCAGCATCACCCGTTAAGTGTTCTGCAATTTTGTCTGCAGCATCTACTACATCCTGTCTTCCTGTTGCTGCCAGATATCTTCTCATAGAATCATCATATCCGAAAGTAGAAGTAGTCGCTCCGATCTCAGCACCCATGTTACAGATGGTTCCTTTACCTGTTGCTGAAAGAGATTCTGCTCCTTCTCCGAAATATTCTACGATGCATCCTGTTCCACCTTTTACGGTTAGAATTCCTGCTACTTTCAGGATAACGTCTTTTGCCGACGTCCATCCGCTCATTTTACCGGTTAATTTTACCCCGATAAGTTTTGGCATTTTTAGTTCCCATGCCATTCCGGCCATAACATCTACTGCATCTGCGCCTCCTACACCGATGGCCACCATTCCTAAACCTCCTGCATTTACCGTGTGAGAGTCGGTACCGATCATCATTCCTCCCGGGAATGCATAATTTTCAAGTACCACCTGGTGAATGATACCGGCTCCCGGCTTCCAGAAACCAATTCCATATTTATCACAAACAGAGCTCAGAAAGTTGAAAACCTCCGAGTTTTTGTTGATACCTTCCTGTAAATCTGCTTCTGCACCTACTCTTGCCTGGATCAGGTGATCGGCGTGAGCTGTTGAAGGTACCGCTACTTTAGCCTTTCCAGCCTGCATAAACTGTAAAAGTGCCATCTGTGCGGTGGCATCCTGCATGGCTACTCTGTCCGGTGCGAAATCTACATAAGAGTTTCCTCTTTCATGCGCTGATGTGGCATTTCCTTCCCAAAGATGGGTGTAAAGGATTTTTTCTGAAAGGGTAAGAGGTTTGCCCACGATTTGTCTTGCCGAAGCAATTCTTTCAGGGTAACGCTCGTACACTTTTTTGATCATATCAATATCAAAAGTCATATCTTAATTTAATTTTTCTCTTTTTAAATATACTTTCCCGTCATTCATTGAATGCTTAAAACGGAAAAAATTCTTTCGTTATTACGATTCATCAAATTCTGTTCCTTAGGTCTGAAAAAAGGATATTTCTAATCAATAATGGGGATGTTTTATTTCTATCAAGTTAAGAAAAAATGGAATTTCAAGTCTCAATTTTATGTAAAATAATTCTTAACCGGTCTTAAATGGAAAGGTTCTAAACAAAAAATGAAAGATTTTAAATCCCGCAGGACTAAAATCTTTCATTTGTATGATTATTAAAAAGTCCTGAGACTTCGTTACATTCTATTAATGGCCAACCTGAACCAGCTCCTTGATCGGTGGAGCAAATTTAGTCAGGTCAATACCTTCAACTGCTGCTTTGTATTCGTCGATATTAGGAATTCTTCCGATAATCGCTGAAAGAACAACAACCGGAGTTGAAGCCAGTAAAGATTCTCCTTTCTTACGTTCAGAATCTTCAACGACTCTTCCCTGGAAAAGACGGGTAGAAGTTGCTAATACAGTATCTCCTTTAGCTGCTTTCTCCTGGTTACCCATACAAAGGTTACATCCGGGACGCTCTAAATACATCATGTTTTTGTATTCAACACGAGCTTCGCCTTTTGGAGCATTATCATCAAATTCGAAACCTGAATATTTTTCTAAAAATTCCCAGTCTCCTTCTGCTTTTAACTCATCGATGATGTTATACGTTGGAGCTGCTACTACAAGAGGCGCATTGAATTCTACCTTACCTTGTTGCTTTTCGATGTTTCTAAGCATTTGAGAAACAATCTTCAAGTCTCCTTTGTGAACCATACAAGATCCTACAAAACCAAGATCTACTTTTTTCTCCCCACCGTAGTAAGAAAGGGTTCTGATCGTATCGTGGGTATATCTCTTGGAAACATCATCATTGTTTACATCCGGGTCAGCAATCATGGGTTCTACGATGATATCAAGATCCACAACAACTTCAGCGTAATATTTAGCATTTGAATCCGGAGTTAAAGCAGGTTTCTCACCTGATCTGATCTCTGCAATTCTCTTATCTGCTTTATTGATTAATCCCTGAAGAACCTGGTTGTGATTATCCATGCCCTTGTCGATCATGATCTGGATTCTGCCTTTTGCAATTTCCAGTGATTCAATCAGGGTTTCGTCTTCAGAAATGTTGATAGACGCTTTTGCCTTCATCTCTGCCGTCCAGTCTGTAAAAGTAAATGCCTGGTCAGCAGGAAGTGTTCCGATGTGAACCTCAATGATTCTACCCTGGAATACGTTCTCTCCTCCAAACTGCTTAAGCATTTGAGCTTGAGTAGCATGAACCACATCACGGAAATCCATGTGTTCTTTCATGTCTCCTTTGAATGTTACTTTCACAGATTCAGGGATTGGCATAGATGCTTCACCTGTAGCCAGTGCAAGAGCCACTGTTCCTGAGTCTGCTCCGAAAGCAACTCCTTTAGACATTCTTGTGTGAGAGTCACCACCAATGATGATCGCCCACTCGTCTATCGTAATATCGTTAAGAACTTTGTGAATTACGTCTGTCATGGCGTGGTATTCACCTTTCGGGTCACGGGCTGTGATCAAACCGAAATCGTTCATAAATTTCATTAGTTTAGGAATATTAGCCTGAGCTTTTTTATCCCATACTGAAGCGGTGTGACATCCGGATTGGTAAGCACCGTCAACAATGGGAGAAATCACTGTTGCTGCCATTGATTCCAGTTCCTGAGAAGTCATAAGACCTGTCGTATCCTGAGATCCAACGATATTAACTTCTACACGAACGTCAGAACCTGCGTGCAATACTTTTCCTGGTGTAGAACCTACAGCATTTCTGTTGAAGATTTTTTCTACTGCGGTAAGACCTTGTCCTTCATGAGAAATCTCTTTAGACGGAGCGAAAACAAGAGGAGTATCTATTCCTAAAAGTTTGGCAGCAAATGTCTGCAGCTTTTTACCGAATACAATCGCGTATGATCCACCGGCTTTGATGAATTCCATTTTCTGAGGCGTGAATGCCTTAGCAATGTCAATCAGCTCCTGGTCGCCGTTATAAAGTTTTTTTGTTTTAGTGTTGATGGTAAGAACAGTTCCTGTAGCCACAGAATAGGATTCTTCAAGAATCGGCTCTCCTGCTTCGTTACGGATTGGCTGTCCGTTCTCGTCCAGTTTTTTCACCCAGTTTTTAAGGTCAAGACCAATACCACCGGTAACGTCCACTGTCGTAAGGAAAATCGGAGAAATACCGTTTGTTCCTCCAACAATTGGAGCAATATTTACGAAAGGAATATAAGGGCTAGCCTGTTTTCCAGTCCATAAAGCCACGTTGTTTACTCCTGACATTCTGGATGAACCTACACCCATCGTACCTTTCTCAGCAATAAGCATCACGCTTTTGTCAGGATGTTGTGCCTGTAAAGCTTTGATTTCTTCCTGTGCCTGAGGAGTGATCATGCATTTTCCGTGAAGTTCACGGTCAGATCTTGAGTGAGCCTGGTTACCCGGAGAAAGTAAATCGGTTGAGATATCACCTTCACCGGCGATAAATGTTACCACTTTAATTTCTTCAGCAATTTCCGGAAGTTGAGTAAAGAACTCAGCTTTTGCATAACTGTCAACGATTTCCTGTGCGATTTCATTGCCGCTATTGAATGCTTCCTTCAGACGGTTTGTATCCGCATCATAAAGGAAAACCTGTGTCTTAAGAACGTTGGCCGCCTGTTTAGCAATAGAAATATCATTCCCTAAAGCCAGATCCAGCAATACCTCAATGGAAGGACCCCCTTTCATATGAGATAATAACTCAAAAGCATACGCCGGGGTTATTTCTTCTACTACGGATTCACCGAGAATGATTTCTTTTAAAAACTGAGCTTTCACACCTGCTGCACTGGTCGTTCCGGGTAAGGTGTTGTAAATGAAAAATTGAAGAGAATCTGATCGGTATTCGTT
Source organism: Chryseobacterium sp. JM1 (assembly GCF_000737715.1). Classification (GTDB taxonomy): domain Bacteria; phylum Bacteroidota; class Bacteroidia; order Flavobacteriales; family Weeksellaceae; genus Chryseobacterium. Next base: position 181,435 of record NZ_JPRN01000006.1, read on the forward strand.
ACCTGAGTCTTTAATCTGTGCAATGATTTCGCTTAATAATCCGGCACCGTCAATTGGCTTTGGATTTAGCCCCTGGTTTTTTCTTTCCTCAATCTCTTGGATGTAATCCTGATACATATTCATAATAATAGAAGTCTTTTAAAATTTTAAAAGTAGAATCAATTCTGTTATTCTTAACAGGGTTATAAATTACAATAAAACATTTAAAGTTGCCGCAGCAAAACGACTATAGTAATAAACAACATCATCTACCTCCTTAAAAAATGCGAGATAATGTTCAGTTTCGAAGTGAAGTATAGATGATCTCTAATAGAAGTGTACGTAGTTTACCTGCGGTTTGTCCTGTTGAAAAAACTCTCTTTGGGTAAGATTTATACACCTTTTTGACAGCATGACTGCCAGAAATTATATCTCCAAAACGTTTTTAGATTATCAAACACTTAAAAAGTGTTCCCAAATTTACGGATTTTTAATATTTTTTATACGCTAAATTATTTAGATTCTTTATAAATATGATTTTGATAATTTCTATTTTTGGCCGTAGTTTTGCACGCAAATGGTGAATATGAAAAATATCCTGAATTTTTTATGCGTATTTATTTCGATTTTCGTTTTTTCTCAGACGAAATCCGTGAAAAAACTACCGGTTAAAAATGTAACGAAAACGGCAGTAAAAAAGGTGACTTCAGTTCCTAAGCCGAACGCGGATCTCGTAACGATCCATCAGGATCTTCCTGTTCTGATCCCGAAAAAGGAGAACGGAAAATTCGGATACGTGAATCAAAACGGAAAATTCATCATCAAGCCTGAATATCATATCGCGGTCTTTTTTTATGAAGATTGTAATTTGCTGAATTCTCCTAACCTGAAAGCAAGGAAATTCGGAACTGATGACTACGCTACGGTTGAAAAAGATATGATCTCTTACCGTGTAGACAAAACAGGGAAAAGAGTGTATCAGTTCAAAGATGCTGATCTCGGAAAATGTAAGTTCGGAGATTATAAGCAACAGCTTTATCAGGCCTATGTTCTGAATGGTTTTTACGGAATCATTGAAAAAGCCAAATTCGTGAACGCGGCAGATTACAGACAATACCAGATCTATCCTCAATACCAGTATTTATACATCATGGAAGGTGACGACACTGCAGATCCGATGATTGTAGCTTCTCATAACGACAGATTCGGAGTAATTGATGTGAATAATAAAGTGATCATTCCCTTCGAATATTCCAATATCAAAAGAAACTTCAGCTGGAAACTGGGGAGAATGTTTGAAGTGACAAAAGACGGCACGAACTATTATTATATTGATGTGAGGAATAAGACTTATTAATGGCGGATGGCAGTTTGCTTTTGGCGATTGGCTTTTTGAAATGTGGAGAGAATGAATCTTTAACGTTTAAAAATCTCGCGCAGATCAAACAAATTGAGCAGATCTATATAACCGGATTAACCTCTATAACTCAAATCCCGCACCTCGTATCTCAAAGCCTAAACCCCGTTTCCCGAAAACCCGTATTTTTTTTGTAATTTTGCGGCTGAAATAAAGGGGTGCTTTAACAGGCTGAGATTATACCCAATGAACCTGGAACGGATAATGCTGTTTAGGGAAATTTGAAAATGTATCAATGGAACCGTATAACAATATACCAATCTCATTGCTAGACTGTTAAATTAGTCAATTGCTACATTATTTAATCCGCCCCTTTTATTCATTAAATTTTAAAGATTTATAGAATGAAGGGATTATTTTTTTTAGGGCTTACTGTAGGCTCTGCAGCCTTTATCCAGGCTCAAAATAAGGATTCTCTGAAGATCAGGGAAATTGAAGCGGTCAGCTTTACAAAAAGGCTGCCCGTTGCTAAGGAAATCATCAACGTACAGAAAGATGTAGACAGCAGAAATCTGGGCCAGGATCTCCCGATCCTCCTGAAAAATCAAACTTCCATTATCTCTACTTCTGACGCCGGAAACGGGGTGGGTTATACTGGATTTAGGATCCGTGGGGTAGCCGGAAGAGGGATCAATGTGATGATGAACGGAGTTCCGTACAACGATTCTGAAAGTCAGGGAACTTTCTTTGTGAATGTTCCGGACCTTACAAGTTCAGCCTCACAAATCGTGATTCAGAGAGGGGTGGGAACTTCCAATAATGGTGTTTCTGCGTTTGGAGCGAGCATCAATGTGATCTCCAAAGAACCGGACGAGAAAATGTATTTCAAGACGGATGACAGTTATGGTTCATTCAATACCTACAAATATTCAGCAGAAGCAGGTTCCGGGAAATTCTGGAAAAACAGACTTTCGGTGATGGGTAGATATACAAAAATTCATTCCGACGGATATATTGACAGAGCTTCTTCGAATCTTGATTCTTACAACTTCACGGCGTTATTTGAAGAGGGAAAAACAAGGATTCGTCTGATGGCTTTCGGAGGGAAAGAAAAAACCTATCAGGCTTGGAACGGGATCGACCGACCGACCTGGGAAACGAATCCGAAGTTTAACTATTCAGGACAGTATACAGACCTCGTTACCGGAGAAGAGAAGTTTTATGATAATGAAACGGACAATTACAGACAGAATCATTATCAGCTTTTGTGGGAGCAGAAATTCAATGATAACTGGAGTTTAGAAACAACCCTTCACTATACAAAAGGAAGAGGATATTACGAAAACTACAAAAGAGTAGATGAAACGGATGTAGAGGCTACCCATTATTCCAATTATAATCTCCTGGTACCTGTAGTGAATGGCGCTCCGGTAGAAATAACCGATTTTATCAGAAAAAAATGGCTGAACAATGATTTTTACGGTGCCGTTTCCACATTGTATGGAAAGCTGGAGAATGTAGATCTTAATTTCGGAGTGGTGGCTAACCAGTATTACGGAAGGCACTTTGGAAATGTGACCGGAGTTTATTTTCCGCAGATCAATGAATATGAATACTACAGAAACCGTTCTGTGAAAACTGAATTGGCAGGTTTTGCAAAAGCGTTGTGGAGAACGGGAGAACATTTTGAATTCTTTGGAGATCTTCAGCTCAGAAATATTGATTACGATACAAAGATCCTGACTGCAGGAGATGGAGAAGGCGGAAACCTTGATAAAAACTGGCTTTTCTTTAATCCAAAAGCGGGTGTGAATTATAAAATCGGAAACGGAAAAATATTCCTTTCCTATGCCCACGCACAGCGTGAACCGAACAGGGATGACCTGATGAGCGACAACAATGTGAAAGCTGAAAAATTACACGATTTCGAAGCAGGTATCGAAAAGCAGCTTGGAATAGTATCCGTAACAGCCAATCTATATTATATGTACTATCTGAATCAGCTGGTACTGAACGGTCAATTGAACAATGTAGGCGCATTTATCAGAACAAACTCAGGGAAAAGCTACAGAAGAGGAATTGAGATCGGAGCATTAGCTAAACTTTCAAAGCAATGGGAAGTGACGGGGAATGTCAGCCTTAGCCAGAATAAAAATCTTGATTTTAATATTAAAAATAAAGGCGTTCTTCAGAATTTGGGAGATACCGAAATATCATTCTCTCCGAATGTTATCGCCAATCTGGGTCTGAAATTTAATCCAAACAAGAATTTCCAGTTTGCTTTGATGAACCAATATGTTGGAAAACAGTATCTGGATAATACAGGGGATAAAAATCTGCAACTGAAAGATTATTTCTTAACCGATTTTAATGCCCAGTATCATTTTACCATCGCACATAATGATATCGCTTTAAAATTATTGGTGAATAATCTTTTCAACAAAAAATATGTGAACAACGGAGCCGTTTACAGTGGCGATCCATATTATTTTTCACAGGCAGGTATTAATTTTATGTTTGGGATCAGCTGGAAAATTCAATAATCTGTAGAATAATTTACCAAACAGGTTTTAATACTTTCAATTTTATACATATTTATCAAAAGACTGTTTCGGCAGTCTTTTTTTATATCCGTTAAATCTCTTCAAAAAGTCACGAAAAAATTATAAATTTGCTGCCAAATGAATATTTCAGCTTACATTTTAGAATATCTGAAACAATTTGGAACTGTGACGGTTCCGGGCTTCGGTGTGTTTTCGCTTAAAAACTCCAAGGCAATTATTAATTCTGAGAACGGAAGCATCCTTCCGCCCGCCAGCGAGATTGTTTTTGCGGTGGATTATGAGATACAGTCTGATGAGCTGGCTGCTTTCATTGCGGCCCAGAAACAGATGTCTCTGGAAGCATCCAAAAGCGATTTGAAGATTCAGACCGATTTTTGGAAGAAAAAACTTCAGGCAGATCAGGTTCTGGACATTCAAAACCTTGGATTCATTAATATTGAAGAAGATCATACCCATTTCAAAGGGAAAAGAATAGAATCGGGACACCCGGACTTTTACGGACTCGAAGAAATCAGGATTTCAGATATCAATAACGGTGAAAAAATAAACACCACAGTCAACAGGGAAAAAGATTATCGATTCAAAAAGACGATCCTCTGGATTTTCCTTCTTGTGATTCCTGTTCTGGGAATCCTGTATCTGGCATTTACCCAGCAGGAACTTCTTTTCGGAAAAAAATCTTTTGATAAAGTTTCTGTACAGACTTCTACGCACAGAATTGCAAAAGATACTGTAAAAGCAATAGTTGCTCCCAAAACAGCAGTTTCGGATTCCCTGAAAAAAGATTCATTATCAAAACCTGCCGGAAAAGTGGTAAAACCAGCTCCGGCCGTTCAAAACAACACTAAGACTCAATGGCAAAAGTAAAAAAAGCGTCAGAATCCCTGACCATCATGACCAATATTGTTCTTCCGAACGAAACGAACTCTTTAAGAAACCTTTTCGGAGGTGAACTTCTGGCAAAAATGGACCGTTGTGCTTCCATTTCTGCAGCCAGACACTGTGAAAGAAGAGTTGTAACAGCATCTGTAAATCACGTTTCTTTCAATCATCCTATCCCTGAAGGGGGAGTAGTGGTTCTGGAATCTAAAGTATCCAGAGCGTTCTCAACTTCAATGGAGGTATATGTAGATGTATGGTTGGATGACCCGATCAATCAGAAGAAAATTCACACCAATGAAGGAATCTATACTTTCGTTGCCGTGGATGAATTCAACCGTCCTATTCCGATCCCGGATATGATCCCGGAAACAGAAGAAGAAAAACTGAGACATGCTGCGGCGATCAGAAGAAAAGAACTTTCTCTTATCCTTTCCGGAAGAATGAAGCCTCTTGACTCTGTAGAGCTTAAAAAATTGTTCCAAGAGCCGGAAGAAACAAAGGATTCAAAGAAGGATAAAAAATAAAACCTGCCTTTGTAAGACTTAAACACAAATAACACAAATGGCTGCACAAATTTTCACAAATGATTTGTGCGGAATAAATGAAAAAAAATGATGACATCAGGTATGTCAGAGAATGATATATCAAGAATGGTGTATGAAGCAGGATATTGTTCATGCAACAGCAAGCTTGGAATGCTGATCAATTTTAATACCCTCCAGTTTAAAAACTGGGTAAGAAGAGTAATCAATGGTACACTATGAAATTCACATTGGTGTCATTTGTGAAAATAATTAGTGTCATTAGTGTTTAAATCATTAGTGTTTAAAAAATGAAAATTCTCCTTTTAGATAAAAACCATCCTCTCATCACAGAGCAGCTTCTGGCTAAAAACTTTGTGCTGGAAGAGGATTTTACGTCTTCCTACGATGAGGTCTGCCATAAAATTGAAAATTATGACGGAATCATCATCAGGAGCAGAATTCCTTTGGATAAAAACTTTCTTGAAAAGGGAAAGAATCTGAAATTTATCGCCAGGGTAGGAGCCGGAATGGAAAATATTGATATTCCTGTTGCAGAACAATTGGGAATACAGTTGATCAATTCTCCCGAAGGCAACAGAGATTCTGTCGCAGAACACGTTGTAGGAATGTTGCTGATTCTGATGAACCGCCTTTTCATTGCTTCCAATGAAGTGAAAAACGGAATCTGGAAACGGGAAGAGAACAGAGGAGACGAGCTGCTTGGAAAAACAGTAGGCCTTATCGGATACGGAAATATGGGAAAAGCTACTGCGAAAAGATTCTCAGGATTCGGCTGTAAAGTTGTTTTTCATGATATCCTTCCCGGACTTGCTGATGAGTACGCTTCACAGGTCAGCTTGGAAGAGCTACGGCAGTCTGCAGATATTGTAAGCCTGCATATTCCGCTTACTTCTGAAACCCACTATCTTATTGATGAAAAGTTTATTTTGGGAATGAAAAAGGACTTCTATTTTGTCAATACCGCAAGAGGAAAAAATGTAGAAACTAAATATTTAGTTGATGCTTTGAGGTCAGGGAAAGTTAAAGGCGCGTGTCTGGACGTTCTCGAGTATGAAAAAGCATCTTTTGAAAACCTTGAAACAGAAAACGAAGATCTCAAGTATCTTCTGGAATCTGAAAAAACAATTGTAACCCCACACATTGCCGGCTGGACTCATCAGAGTAAAGAAAAACTGGCTCAGGTGATTGTAGATAAAATTGTGGAGAAGTTTGCAAGGTAGTTAATCATCCCCGCTGAAGGTGCTGATCTGTGTTAGAATATAGTTACAAATCTATTTTTGACGTAATCTTTCCAAATGATTTTCAGTAAATGATATTTTTATTTTCAAATAATAAAAAAGCACAGATCGTAAGATCTGTGCTTTTCCATTTATTGCCGGAAGCTGCTATATTTACACAGCAAAAGGCAATTTTTACGTATTGTTTATTTTTTTATGAGTTTGTGTGTACTCTCAGATCCATCGGCTGTTGCAATTTTAATAAAATAGGTTCCGACAGGAATCTGTTGCAGGTTTAATTGATTTGTTTCACCCACTTTGTTCAATAATGTTTTTCCTGAAGCATCTAAAACCTGTACTGATTTAGTGATGTATTCTGATTTTATAAAGATCATTTCTGAGGCAGGATTTGGGTACAGCAGTAATTTTGTCTTGCCTGATTTTATTTCTTCAACAAGTAACGAAGGCTCCGAGCAGTTTGGAGAAAAACTGTCTCCAACAAATGTCCAGCCCTTGCTATTAATTAATTGATTACGAAATATTTGGCCGCCGTTTCCATAAGTTCTTCCAACTGCTCCCACAAGTCGTCCAAGTGGAGAATTAGGATTTTCAGCCCAGCCTTTTAATGTTGCCCCATAATTTCCACAATCCAAACCACTATAGCCAAAAATTTCTGTCATATTCACTATTGGAGAAAGGGTCCAGTTGCCTAAATTCCTATTAAAATTATTGTTAGACCAAAACATACGGGACATGTCGGTAACATTAGATACATCCCAAGAGGAGATGTCCTGGTTGAAACTTGGATAAGAAAACATTTGAGCCATATTGGTGACATTTGAAGTATTCCAGTTGTTTAATGGTTGGTTAAACGCCTGAGATGCTTCGAACATCAGTGACATATTCTGAACATTTGACACGTTCCAGGTATTAATATTCTGGTTGAATGCCTTCGCACGATTAAACATTGAACTCATGTTAGTCACATTTGAAACATTCCAGTTGCTAATATCCTGGTTGAATGCATCAGCATAAAAGAACATCTGGCTCATATCTGTCACCTTTGAGGTATTCCAACTACCGATTGGTCTATTAAAAGCTTTGGCATTAAAGAATAAATTACTCATATTGGTCACGTTGCCTACATTCCAGTTGTTGATATTGTTGACAATGGATAAGTTGGTGCAACCTGAAAAAAACGAGCTTAGATTGGTAACTTGTGAAAAATCGGGAATATCAGTTGCTGTAATTTGAATATTCGCATATCCGGAAAACATTCCTGATAAATTGGTATTCCAGGTAATTTGCCCCCATTGTGTCAGTTCAACAACTTTATCTGCATCAGTTCCGGAACCAAGTCTAAAAGTACCGGTAGGCGTAATTGAAATAGCATATGTTCCTATTGAAGGAACGTTTATTTCTGTTAAACCCGTGTTTCCATTTCCATTACCTGTAATAGCAGAATTGTTCGTCTTTACATATGAGTAGCTATAGACACCCTGGGTATTTAATTTTATTTTTAGGTTGTTAGCATCGGTCACCAAAAATTTTAACACAAGTGGTGTCTGTGCCCTTAGTGCACCAATGACCAAAAAGAAGAAAGAGAAAAAGTAAATTTTTTTTAACATTTTTATTATTTTTTATTGAGCGCAAAAATACATATTTCCCATAAATAAGACATAAAAACAAAAATTAAAATTGCAGATAATTGCCTAAATTCCGTATAAATTATTCTTTTTTGCGTTAGTTTATTTAAAATATATATTTCTTGAAAAAAAATTATTAATTTTTTACACTTAAAAAAATAAGTACTTAATCTGAATTATAAGAAATTTTCTCCACACTGAGAAGATTTGTGTCATATGATTTTATATTTTTCGAAAGAGCATTTAATAATGTTAAATAATTCATAATGTACGCTCCGGATTGAGGATTTATTTTGAGTTTTATTAAATTGCTGCTCATTTTTTGATACTCATGAAGACGCGTAATTTAGTACTTATTGTAACTGTTTTTTTATCCCTTATTTCTTGTAAAAAAGATGCTGATTCTAAAAAGGCTTCAGCGGAAAATACAACCAACCTTCCGAACTATGGAAACGTAGATCTGAACAGTGTTTTTACCAAAGCTGACAGCCAGCTTGGTGACAAAGGAATACTCACGGGATACATCGATCAGTATTACAAAAAAATCTGGGAAGGAGGAAACCTGAGTGGAGGGATTCTGGTAGCAAAAGGAGATGAAATTCTATACGAAAACTACAGAGGTTTCGGAAGAGAAGGAAACCAGATGCCAATCGATAAAAATACACCGCTGCATGTGGCTTCCGTTTCAAAAACTTTGACGGCCATGGCGATGTTGAAGCTGGTAGAAGCCGGAAAAATTAAACTGACAGATCACCTTACCCAATATTTCCCGGGATTCCCTTATCCGAACGTTACGGTACAAACGTTACTGGATCAGAGAAGCGGTCTTCCGAAATACGAATATTTCATCACCAAAATACAGCCGGCTCCGGCAGAACTGTCCAAGCCTTTCATTACCAATCAGGATGTTCTGGACATGATCATCAAGTATAAGCCGGATCTTGCAAGAGATACAGATACAGGTTTTATGTACTGTAACACCAATTTTGCGATGTTGGCTCTACTGATCGAGAAGATCACAAAAACTCCTTTTCCACAGGCGATGAAGGAAATGATATTTCAGCCTCTGAAAATGGAGCACACTTATATTTTCCAGGAGAAAGATATTCCAACAGCGGCACAGTCCTTTTATTACGGTGGAAACAGATTATATCCTCTGGACAGACTTGATCTTATTTACGGAGATAAAAATGTGTACACCACGCCAAGAGATCTTTACAATTTCTCAAAAGCCATGTATTCAAAAGATTTCTTAAAGCCTGATCTGATGCAGATGGTTTTCACGCCATACAGCAATGAAAAATCAGGAATGAATAATTACGGACTTGGCTTCAGGATGAAAATTTTTGACAACGGAGAGAAACTTACGTACCACAATGGTTGGTGGCATGGGACCAATTCCGTATTTGCACACCTTCTGAAATCAAAAGTAACAATCGTAGCGATTGGAAATAAATATTCGAATCAGGTGTACACAGCCCTTGCTTTATCAGGATTATTTGAAGATTTTCCTGTTCAGAAAGATAAACTTCACAGTGTAATGAACGACAATAAAGATACTTTGAATGCCGGACATGAAGTTTTTGGAGAATAATGTTTAATTTTGTTAAACATATATGAAAAGACTTCTTCTATTATTCGTTATCTGTTTTCTTGTACACTCATGTGCAAGAGTAGGGGCTCCCGTTGGTGGCCCGAAAGATACCTTGGCGCCCAAGTTTTTAAGTTCGAATATTGACACCACAAGAGTCAATGTGAAAAGAGACATCCACGAGCTCAGGCTGGATTTTGACGAATATATTACCTTAAAGGATATTAATAAAAACCTGATCATTTCTCCGCCTATTAAAAGTATAAAGCGGATCCTTCCTTCGAATATCGCTAATAAATATGTGATGATTCAGTGGGAAGATACACTTCAGGCGAATACCACCTATAATTTCAACTTCGGAAACTCTATTGCAGATAATAACGAAGCCAATATTCTCCGTTATTTCAATTTTGCTTTCTCTACGGGAGATAAACTTGATGACCTGTACATCAGTGGTGATATCATTGATGCCACCGCGATTAAAAAGAAACAGGGCGAAAATAAGCTTGTTGTAGGCCTTTATCAGGTAAAAGATACCATTAATTATAAGCAGAAACCATATTACATCACTAAGGTAGATGAAGATGGCTATTTCGAACTTAATTATCTGACAAAGGGAAAATACAAGATCATCGCCTTTGAAGATGAAAACGGCAATTCTGTTTATGATCCGGGGAAAGAAAAAATTGGTTTCCAAAAAGATCCGGTAGATGTTGAAAAATCTATTTCAGGATTAAAATTAAAAGTATATCCGTCCAAAAAGCCTCTGAAATATGCTGAGATGAAAGAAAATCCGGGTGGAGTGGTCATGACATTTGAAGGGAATCCGGAGAGCGTAAAAATAGCTTCTGTAAGCGATAAACTCAAGGATATCAAATTCACTCACCGTCCGAAATCAGATACCGTAAGGATTTGGTTTGATCCGGTGAAAAGCGATGTAGGGCAGACGGTAACAGAGAATCTCAAATTCAGTTATGATACAGGAACTAAACAGGATACTGTGTCCGTTTTCTACAAATACAATAAGAAAAATGCTATGGATCTTGAGAATGATAACGGAGGCCCTGCATTAGCCCCGAATTCTGATTTTAAGATAAGATCCAATTATATCATTGATCAGATCAGCCCTGAAAAATGGGTCCTGAAGAGCGACAGTTTGACCACACAGGAATTTACAGCCAAAATTTCAGAAACAGATCCGTACCAGATCATGATTCATTCAGATTTTGTACCGGGTAAAAAATATCAGCTTACCGTTCCGAAAGAAACCGTTTCATCGTATTATGCTAAAAATGTACAGTCAAAACGTTTTGATTTTGAGGCAGAAAAAGTAGATCAGTTCGGAAGTCTGGCGTTTGCCATTCAGAATGCTCCGGAAGCCAGCTATTGGATCCAGCTTCTTGATGCTTCGGACAAAGTGGTTTATTCAAGATATACCAAAGGAGACAAAGTGAAATTTGACATCCTGAAACCTAATGAATACATTGTCAGGATACTGGTAGACAACAACGGAAATAAATTCTGGGACGTAGCCGATTTCGAAACCGAAACCCCGGCAGAAGATTCATATGTCTTCTACAAAAAAGCTATTGTAAGGCCACTTTGGGAAACCAAGGAAGACTGGGATCTGAAAGACACCAGAACACTGGATAATCCTAAAGGAACTGTTGCTGCTCCTAAACCTGCAGAAACTCCAACGGAAGAAGCCCCGAAAGAAACCGTACAGAAAGAAGTAAAAAAAGAACTGAAGTCAGATTCCGGAAACGCAGTACTGACACCGGTAAAATAGAAATATGAAAACGGTAAAAAAAGTATTGTTCTGGACATTGGTTGCTTTTGCACTGATCCAGTTTATCCCTATTGACAGGGTGAATAAGCCTATTGATAAAGCAGCTAATTTTGTGGAGGCAAAGAAAACCCCGGAGAAGATCAGAGATTTGATAAAAGGAGCTTGCTACGACTGTCATTCCAACGAAACGGTATATCCTAAATATGCTTACCTCGCACCTATCTCATGGTCTGTAAAAAGCCACGTGAATGAAGGCAGGGAACACCTGAATTTTTCCATTTGGGGAACTTATAACAAGGAATTAAAGGAGAATATGCTGAGCAAAGCTATTCAGACGGTTCAAAATAAAACGATGCCTATGCCGGGCTATATTGTGTATCACAAAGAAGCCAATCTTTCCGATGCCGAAAGAACACTGATGGTTCAGTACTTCGAAGAGATGCTGAAATCTAAATCTTACTAAAAAAAATCCCACAGATATCACCGTAACACAGTATTATTGAAAATAGCTGTGTTTTTTGTGAGATCTGTGGGAAGTATTATAAGTTTTTATTCACATATTCCTCAAAAAACTTTTTCTGAGAATCAAAAGCGATGTCATTGAGATCCAATGTACTCAAAGGAATCCAGACAGCTTCTGATATTTCAGAAAGCTCAAGACTGACCTCAAACTTTTCCTGAACGGTATAATCATAAAAGAGATCGATGGTATTGTAATCAATTTCCTTATACTGATACACATTCGGAAGGCTGGTCAGATACTTTAAATTTGAAATATCCACATCAAGCTGAAGTTCTTCGAAAAGCTCTCTTTTACAGGTTTCCTCGGCACTTTCCTTCGGATCTACAAAACCTCCGGCCAGATCCAGTTTTCCCTTTTTAGGATTCCTGTTTCTTCTGGTAAGATAGATTTCATCACCACATCGGATAACAACGGCTACTGCGCCGGCTACGTTATTGTAAAGGGTGAACCCGCATTCAGGACAGCTCCATTTCTTTTCACCGTCCCAGTGAAGCGTTTCTTTGCCACAGCTTGGGCAATATTTCAATACTTTCATCTGTTTAAAATCGTTTTTTCAAAATTCAGATGGAACTTCGTATCACTGAGCAATATTAATATTTCTCGGGTGATAGTTCAGGATTACATCCCGAAGTTCTTCTGTCTTCAGATGGGTATAAATCTCCGTAGTGGTAATACTGGAATGTCCCAGCATTTCCTGGATATAACGAAGGTCTGCACCATTCTGTAAAAGGTGTGTAGCAAAAGAATGTCTGAATGTGTGTGGAGATATTTTTTTGCTTACTCCCGCTTTGTCTGTAAGTTCCTTGATGATCAGAAATACGATCACCCTGGACATAGATGTTCCACGGCTGTTAAGAAACAGCGTATCCTCATACTTTTTATTGATCTTATTGGTAGAACGGACCTCATTGATGTAGGTTTCCAAAAGTTCAGCAGTATAATCTGCCAAAGGAACGAAACGCGTTTTATTGCCTTTTCCGTTTACTTTGATATACTGTTCTTTGAAATTAATGTTCGAAATTTTAAGGTCAATAAGTTCCGAGACACGTAATCCGCATCCGTACAGAACCTCAATGATACAATGATTTCTCTTTCCGAGATCAGAATTGGCCTCGATGGCTGCGATGATCTTATTGATATCCGGCAGGCTCAAGGTGTCAGGAAGATATAATCCCAGTTTCGGGCCTTCAAGCAGTGACGCAGGATTGTCTTCTCTGAACTCATCTTCAAGAAGAAACTTGAAGAAAGCTTTAATAGAAGAAATCCATCTTGCCTGAGATCTTTCGCTGAACTTCTGTTTGGAAAGATTGAAGATATATTCCTGTAAGTTTTCATAGCCTATAGCATCCGGACCGACGTTTTCCAGATCCACTATGGCATAATCTTTTAATTTTTTGATGTCTCGAATATAGGCATCGAGAGTGTTTTCTGAAAAATTTCTTTCGAAGCGAAGAAATATTTCAAAATCTTTGATCTTTTCATCCCAAGTCATTTGTGCTTATTTTTTTAGTTCACAGTCCGATATTTGTTCTATTTCAATATGATGGTTTCTCAAGAACGCAATCCCGTCGTCGTCCGAATACTCATTGATATACACAAGTCTTGTAATTCCTGCCTGCAGAATCAGTTTGCTGCATTCTTTGCAGGGCGACAGCGTTAAATATAACGTGGCACCTTTTGCAGACTGAGTGGAAGCGGCCAGCTTTAATATCGCATTGGCTTCCGCATGAAGTACATACCAGTGTGTTTTCCCCTCTCCATCTTCACAGCAGTTTTCAAACCCCGAAGGTGTTCCGTTGTAACCATCTGAAATAATCATCCTATCTTTTACGATAAGTGCTCCTACCTGTTTTCTCTTACAGTAGGATAGTTTTGCCCACTCCTGGGCCATTTTTAGATAAGCTTTATCAAACTTATTCATACCGCAGCATTAGTTTTTTTCGAAATAATTTGGATTAAAAATCTTAGAAGTTAGGCTTTCTTTTCTCTAGGAAAGCGGTAACTCCTTCTTTCTTGTCTGCCAGGTCAAAAAGTTCTCCGAAATACTTGATTTCAGATTCAAAACCTTTATCCGTATCAGACAAGTTGACGGCTTGGATGGCCTTTGATATAGCCATTGGTGAGTTGCTGGCTATAATACTTGCTAATTCTTTTGTTTTGGTTAATAATTCTTCAATTGGGTATACTTCATTCACCAGTCCGATTTCCTTTGCTCTTTGAGCGGGAATCATTTTGGCAGAGAAGATCAGTTCGTTGGCGATGCCTTTTCCTACTAATTTAGGAAGTCTCTGTGTTCCTCCGTAACCTGGAATCAATCCCAAAGTTACTTCCGGAAGCCCCAGTCTTGCATTCTCTGATGCATATCTGATGTGGCACGCCATGGCAAGCTCTAAACCACCTCCTAATGCAAAACCGTTTACGGCCGCAATCACGGGTTTAGATGTATTTTCAATTTTATTGAACAGGCTGTTTTGCCCGTTTCTGGCCAGTTCTTCGGCTTTTTCCTGTCCAAAATCACTGAATTCTTTTATATCTGCTCCGGCTACAAATGATTTTTCTCCGCTTCCTGTTAGAACAATTGCTCTACAGGTGGTGTCAGCGTTCAGTTCATCTATAGCTGAGCCAATTTCCTGAATAGTCTTCGCATTAAGAGCATTTAAGCTCTGAGGTCTGTTGATCGTAATGACAGCAATCCTGTCTTCTTTTTCTAATAATATATTTTCGTAACTCATTTTTCCACTTTAAAATATTATTTTCTGCAAATTATAAATTTTTTACAAAAAAAAGGAAAAAATATTGGTTTTTTTTCCTTTTAATTGATTTATCTTTCAAAATACTATTTCGAATGATTCATCATATTCGCATCTATATTGACATGAAGCTGAGATGCCACTTTCATGCCAAGTTCAATATTAGTCCTGAAAAAGTGACATAACTGACGGTTGATAATCTCATCTTTTTTCGGTCCCGTGATTCCTTTCATACTTCCTACGATGTTGCTGATTAGGTGTTCTCTGTCTTCAGCGGTCATAGATTTTGTATACAATAATCCGGGTTGGGTATAGTGGTCATCGTCGTTTTCGTTTCTGTTGTAGCTCGCAACATGGGCACTGTCCAGTTCATATTCGTAATTTTTATACGAAGGGTCCGGCTTCACATCATCAAAACTGTTCGGGAAATAATTCGGTTTGTCCTGATATTCAATTGAGTCTGCCATGAAGCCATCTCTCTGATAGTTATTGACAGCAAAAGGACATCGGTTCACTTCCAGAAGATGAGCATTGACTCCCACTCTGTATCTGTGGGCATCAGGATAAGAGAACAATCTTCCCTGAAGCATTTTGTCCGGAGAAAAACTGATTCCGTTAATCAGGCTGCTTGGTGAAAAAGCAGACTGCTCTACGTGTGCAAAATAATTAACAGGTACTTCATTCAGCTCCATTTCTCCCACTTCGATCATCGGGTAGTCATCGTGGAACCAAACTTTCGTTACGTCAAAAGGATTCCATCTGAAATCTTTTGCCTGCTCTTCCGTCATCACCTGGATAAACAAGGTCCATTTCGGGAAATCTCCGTTTTCGATGGCATTGCAAAGGTCTTCCTGTGCAAAGTCCGGATTTTCTCCGGCCATTTTTACTGCTTCGGCATCCGTGAAGTTTTTAATTCCCTGTTTTGTTTTAAAATGGAATTTTACCCATACCCTTTCATTCTTATCATTGATCATCGCGAAAGTATGAGATCCGAATCCATGCATATGTCTGTAGCCGTGAGGCGTTCCTCTGTCGGACATTAAAATAAGAACCTGATGAAGAGATTCAGGATTGTGACTCCAGAAATCCCACATCATCGTGGCACTTTTTAAATTGGTCTTCGGTACTCTTTTCTGGGTGTGGATAAAGTCCGGGAATTTTTTAGCATCCTTAATAAAGAATACCGGTGTATTGTTTCCTACCAGATCCCAGTTTCCGTCTTCCGTATAAAATTTTAAAGCAAAACCTCTCGGGTCTCTTGCGGTGTCTGCGCTTCCTTTTTCTCCACCCACGGTAGAGAAACGGGCAAACATCCTGCATGAGTTTCCTACTTTTGAAAATAGTTTGGCTTTGGTATACTGGCTGATGTCATGAGTAACCGTAAATGTACCATAGGCACCGCTTCCTTTGGCATGTACAATTCTTTCAGGGATTCTTTCCCTAACAAAGTGCGCGAGATTTTCCTGAAGGATAAAATCCTGCAGCAGGACAGGCCCTCTAGGACCTACGGTTTGTGAGTCCTGGTGTTCAAAATAAGGAGCGCCATTGCTTAGCGTTAATTTTTTAGAATCCATAGAGTTATGATTTGTATGATTGATTTACCTTGTAAACTGTCTTATGCAGACGTATGAAATATCAAATTTACTTGAATTTTTGATTACTAATAGCAAAAACATTTTATCTTTGTAATAGATAATATTAATCAGATGAACATTCAGCAACTGGAGTATCTTATCGCTGTAGATAAGTACAAACATTTTGGTAAAGCAGCTCAGGCATGCTTTATTACGCAGCCCACGTTAAGTGCGATGATACAAAAATTTGAGGATGAACTGGATGTGAAAGTGTTCGACAGAACTACACACCCGATCCGTACTACAGATGTAGGGCTTCAGATCATTGATCAGGCAAAGGTAATTATAGAATCTGTCAATGAGCTGAAAAATAAAGCGAATCTTCTGAATAATATTTTAGGCGGAACGATCAATTTAGGAATCATTCCTACCGTTTCCTCTTTCATTTTACCAACAGAAATCTTTAAGTTTTTGGAAGACAATCCAAAAATCCAGATGAATGTGAAGGAAATGACCACAGATAATATCATCAAGGCTTTAAAAGCTGGTGAACTGGATGCAGGAATTATTTCTACACCATATGACACGGCTGATGAATTCTATCAGGATTTCCTTTTCAATGAGGAACTCATGATTTACAGCTCCAATACGGAAGCGAATAAAAAGAATTCTTATATCATCCCTGAAGAACTGAACGTTGAAAAAGTTTGGCTTCTGGAGGAAGGGAACTGTCTGAGAAATCAGTTTGAGAATATCTGTCATCTGAAAGAAAATACACTGAAACCTAAAAATCTTGATTTCCTGGCTTCCAATATTCAGACATTGGTGCATATGGTAGACAAGGTAGGAGGCATCAGTATTCTGCCGGAACTGGCATTAAGTCAGCTTTCTGATGAGCAGAAAGAAAATGTGTTCAGATTCAAAAAACCTTTCCCTTACAGAGAGATCAAGATCATCTATTATAAGCCGACCTTCAAGCAGAAAATCATTGATGAATTATCTCACTCTATCAAGAGTTCTTTAGAGCAGAAGCTTAATTATCACATCAACCCGAAAGAGTTTGTGAGCATTAAACCGCAATGAACTAAGAAGTCCGCAAAGTGATATAAATCATTAATTTTAAGAAAATTATAATTAATAAGCAAAAATCTTGAGTATTAAAAAAATAGTACTTAAATTTGCAGACGTTTATAAACGAGGAAAAATTTGACCTGATTGCAACCTCTCTAAAAATATGCTAAAACAGTATTCTTTTTTGGGCAATTTATTCTTATTTTTCTTCACTTATTTTAATCTAAAAAACAAAGAATAATATGTCTTATCTATTTACATCTGAATCCGTTTCAGAAGGACATCCGGATAAAATTGCCGACCAAATTTCCGATGCATTAATCGATCATTTTTTAGCATACGATAAAAACTCTAAGGTAGCTTGTGAAACCCTTGTAACTACCGGACAGGTAGTACTTGCCGGTGAAGTGAAGTCTGATGCATATCTTGATGTTCAGACCATTGCAAGAGACGTTATTAACGGAATTGGCTATACGAAAGGAGAATATATGTTCAATGGTGATTCTTGTGGAGTAATCTCCGCGATCCATGAGCAGTCTCCGGATATCAACCAGGGGGTAGACAGAGCAGTAAACGACGAATCTTTCGAAGCTAAGGCAAACGCACAGGGAGCCGGTGACCAGGGGATGATGTTCGGTTATGCAACCAACGAGACGGCTAATTATATGCCTCTTGCTTTAGATCTTGCCCACACGATCCTTAAAGAACTTTCTGTATTGAGAAGAGACGGAAGCGAAATCGCTTACCTGCGTCCTGATGCAAAAAGCCAGGTGACTATTGAATATTCTGATGACCACAAACCGGTAAGAATTGATTCTATCGTGGTTTCTACACAGCACGATGACTTCGGTACTGAAGAAGAAATGCTGACCAAGATCCGTGAAGATATCAAAAGTATTCTGGTTCCAAGAGTAGTGGCTCAGCAGACTGAAGAGATCAAGGCGTTGTTCAATGATCAGATCAAATATCACATCAACCCTACAGGGAAATTTGTGATCGGTGGTCCTCACGGAGATACAGGTCTTACAGGAAGAAAAATCATCGTAGATACATACGGTGGAAAAGGAGCTCACGGTGGTGGTGCTTTCTCCGGAAAAGATCCTTCCAAAGTAGACAGAAGTGCGGCTTATGCTACAAGACACATCGCTAAAAACCTAGTGGCTGCAGGAGTAGCCGACGAAGTTTTGGTACAGGTTTCTTACGCAATCGGTGTTGCTGAACCTTGTGGTTTATACATCAATACCTACGGAACTGCGAAAGTAGATCTTAACGACGGTGACATTGCTAAGAAAGTGTCTACCATCTTCGATTTAAGACCTTATGCTATCGAGCAGAACTTAAAATTAAGAAACCCGATCTACCTTGAAACGGCTTCTTACGGACACATGGGGAAAGAGCATTATACAGCTGACAAAACATTTAATAAAGGTCAGAAAAATGAAATTACCCTTACAGGTCTTGAGTTCTTTACCTGGGAAAAACTTGACAAAGTAGACGAAATTAAAGCCGCTTTCGGTATTTAATTTACTCTTCAGAAATAATAAATAGACTGCTTTATCTTTGGGTAAGGCAGTTTTTTTTAATTTTACACCTTAAATAATTTAGAGATGATGAATTTTAGAACAGCAGCAACCGTAGTATTTGTATTTTTCCTGAGCATAATGGCGAAAGCACAATATACCATGCATAAGATGGTTAGTGTAGGGTATACGTACCAAAACCAGAGCTTTGGAGAAGTTGGGGGCAAGCTGCTTTTCCTGAAGAATGATGATGTGATATACAGATTGGGTGGATCTGCTCTGATGGGTTCAGCCGGTTCTAAATTTGCGATCATGCCGAAACTGCAGGCCGATGTCATGCTTAATTTTGAGAAAAATGTAGATTTCTATCACGCGTACTATCTTTTGATCGGTGCGGAAGGAACCAACAAATATATCGCTCCGAAAATAGGAGTTACGCTTTTCGGACTTCTGGACCTTGCCGGAGGTTATGCTTTTCCGATCGGAGACACGCGTTTGAACGGAAAAGAGATGAAAGGTTTAAATATTAATTTAACATTAAATATCCCTACAGTGTTTATTCATGATATGTTTAAATAAGTTTTTTTACATTTTTCTTGTAAAAATTTAATAATTGCTTAACAGTTATTAAAAAATTATTATATTTACACCATATAATAATTGTACTGCCTATTGATTTTACTTTACTCCAAAAAACTGTTTTGTATTTACAGCTAGGGCCAGATAGAATATCTGGAGAATTGCTGGTCTGCAAATTTTTTATTATTGAGAAGAGTTATGAAATCAAAAACGGACAGCCTACTAATTTCCCTTTACCAGAAAGGAGACGAAGAAGCCCTATCAGCCCTTATTCATCGTCATCAGAGAGAACTGTTTACATTCATTTTTTACAAAATTAATGATGAAGACCTGGCCAATGATGTTTTTCAGGATACATTCATGAAAATCATCCTGATGCTGAAAGAAGGACGGTATAACGAAGAAGGCAAATTCATTCTTTGGGCAAAAAGAATCGCACACAACCTTATCATCGATCATTTCAGATTGAAAGCGAAAAACGTTAAAGTTTCGGAAACCACTTTCGAAACAGACGAGTATTCTATTTTTGATCTGATCAGAGAGCCATCGGAAAACATTGAAGATCAGTTGGTAACCCTTCAGATCCAGGAGGATCTTTTAAGGATGCTTCAGTTTCTGCCACAGAACCAGCAGGAAGTCATTAAACTGAGGTTTTTTGACGGGCTGAGCTTCAAAGAAATTGCAGATCATACCAATATGAGCATCAATACCACATTGGGAAGAGTACGCTACGCATTGATCAACCTGAGAAAAATCATGGACGAAAATAATATTGTATTGACACGTTAGGATAATAATTTCAGAAAATTCACGTTTAAAGGAAAACATGCTTTCGCCTATGAAAAAAAATGATTCCTTAAAAGTGAAAACTTTGAAACCTAAGAAACAAACAATTGATTTTCTACTGAATTACTCAAAAAGTATTGAAGTGGTACCAACCAAAAACAAGAATTTCCCAATTTCCAAAAATTAAATTGAGTAATTTTGTGCTGTATGAAAATTCAGCACATTTTTTTTGACCTGGACAATACGCTCTGGGATCACCGTAAGAACGCGTATCTTACCATTAAAGACCTTTTTGAAAAGCAGGAAATCACTTTACATTATCATATCGACTTTGAAAGCTTCCATACCGTCTATCACGACATCAATGAAAGTCTTTGGGAGAAAATAAGAGACGGTCTTATCGATAAAGAATATCTGAGAAAGCATCGTTTCTATGATACTTTCAAACATTTTGGAGTGGATGATGAGGAACTTTCCCAATATTTTGAGGAGCATTTTCTTGATAAAATCCTTAATCACAACGAGCTGGTAGAAGGAGCGGAATGTATTCTTGAATATCTGAAATCCAAACACTATACAATGCATGTAATTTCGAACGGCTTCCAAGAAGTGACGGAAAGAAAGTGTATCCTCTCCGGAATCGATAAATACTTTAAAACCATTACCAGCGCTGATTCTATAGGTGTGAGAAAACCTAATCCGAAGATCTTTGAATATTCTCTCGGACTGGCAGAAGCCACTAAGGAAGAAAGCATCCTGATCGGCGACGACTGGATCGCAGATGTAGTGGGGTCTCAAAATTATGGACTTGATGTAATCTTCTTTGATGTATACAAAGAAAATAAGCAGGAGGAAGGACTCAAAGCCATTACGCATCTTTTACAGATTAAAGAATACTTATAAAATATACAGTTTTCAGTACTGTAAAAACTGATTTTTTGAACCATTAAGATAATGGAAGGTTTAGTTGAATTAAGAAAAATCAAATGCTTTTTTTAAGCAGTAGCTTTCTTAATGTTCTTAAACTCTTATCTGATCTTAATGGTTCAAATATTTTTCCACTTTTCATTTTTCCTAATTCTTTCCTAAATTGATTCTGAACTTTGCTCCATCATAAAGACAGAAAAAATTTACATTATGAAAAATTTTAGAAAAATCACCGGAGCGCTTGTTATCTTATTCTTATTGGCAGGCGGATTTATTTTTGCACAGGACAAAGCGATTAACGCCAACCAACTTCCTAAAACAGCTAAAGTTTTCCTTTCGACCCATTTTAAAGGGATTGCGATAGGATCTGCTATTGAAGATAGGGAAATCTATGGCGTTGACGAATATCAGGTATATCTGGCCAACGGAACGAAAGTAGAATTCGACAGCAAAGGAAACTGGAAGGAAGTAGACGGAAAACATCAGAAACTACCTTATGGATTCATTCCCGCATCAATCCGAAATTATGCCGCTAAAAATTTCCCGAACACCTACATCGTTAAGATAGAAAAAGAAAGATGGTCTTATAAAGCCGAACTTTCAAACGGACTGGATCTTGAATTTGACAGAAACGGGAATTTCAAAAAAATAGACGATTAATTCAAATTGAATAACCTGAGTTCGGTATAAGAAGGTTGGAAGATGGAAGCTGGAGGATGGAAGTTACTATTGGGTATTAGTATTTAACAATTCCTTTTTAATGTATTGAAGTCGTTTTAAAAAGATGAATAAAAATACCTGGTATTTCTTCTTTAGACTTCAATAACTTCCCTCTTCGAGCTTCTGACTTCCTTACCTCTAAATTAACACCTTAAAATCTTAATATGATGGTTAACTGGAATATAATAAACAGCAGCGGAGGAAATAAGTCTTCCCAAAGTGTAAGAAAGAACATTGTTTCTTTCCTGACAAGGAATTATCCATGCAGTGTGGTAGATGCTATCGAAAAGAAATATAATGCTTATAAAATCTACCTGATGAGCGGTCTTTGCCTTACTTTTGATGCAGACGGACACGCTGTGAAAACGAGATAAATAATTTAGAAGGAAGAGAGAAGATGGAGGATGGAAGTTGGTTGTCTAGGATTAAGTTCAACCGTCTATCCTCCGTCTTCCTTCCCATTTTTCATATATTTGATAAGCCAATACTGCAGCATGAAGATATTAATCGTAGAAGATGAGCCGGAACTGAAAGACACTGTACAGACTTTTCTGGAAGCAGAGCATTTTATTGTGGAATTTGCCCTTACTTACAATGCCGGGCTTGAAAAGATCATTTCCTATGAATATGACTGTATTCTTCTGGATATCATGCTCCCGGACGGAAACGGAATAGATCTGCTGAGAGAAATCAAGAATCTCCATAAAAAAGATCCTGTGATCATTCTTTCGGCGAAGGATTCCGTAGATGATAAAGTCGCAGGACTGGAGATCGGTGCCGATGATTATCTGGCGAAACCTTTTCATCTTGCTGAATTGATGGCGAGAATCCGTTCAGTCATCAGGAGGAAAAATCAGGATGGAGAAAATACCATCACGTATAAAAATATCAGCATTGATCCGGAAAACAGAACGGTAAAAGTAGGTAATGAAGATTTGATCTTAAACCGTAAGGAATATGATCTGCTGTACTATTTTGTGATCCATCCGGAAAAAACGCTGCAGAAAACTACCCTGGCTGAAGCCATCTGGGGAGATTATATAGATCAGGCAGACAGTCTGGATTTTATCTATTCACAAATCAAAAATCTCCGCAAAAAACTGAAAACCCTTAATGCAGAAGCCGATTTCCAGGCTGTTTACGGAATAGGTTATAAATTTGTCTGATGAAAGTTTCGTTAAAATACTACACCATCAAATACATGATCGTGATCCTGCTGCTCATCATTGCAGTCTGGGCAGCGCTCTTTTACGCCTATATTCTGGATGAAGTGTATGATAATGTAGATGACGGGCTGAAAGACAGAAAGATACAGATCATTAAAGCCGTTTACCACGACCCTAAGCTGTTGGACAGTAAGGATTTTGGATTTAATGAATTTAAAATCAAACCGATTTCGGAATCTGAGTATAAAGACAAGAACCGGCTCTATAACAAGATGTTTTATATGGAGTACGACGACAAAGACCAGCCCTACCGCGTACTTGAGACGGATTTTATAGATCAGTTCGGAAAACGCCAGAGACTTGAAATACGGACCTCTACGGTAGAGCAGGATGAATTGGTATATGATCTGACTACCGCTTTGATCGTGTTGTATATTCTTCTTGTGATAAGTATTTTGGCTGTCAATGGCTATCTGCTGAATAAAGCGATGCGACCTTTCTATAGCATTCTTGAGCGGCTTAAAAAATATCAGTTCGGGGTTTCTGCTTCCAATGAGGCTCAAAATTATTCCATCAAAGAATTTGAGGAACTGAATGTGGAAATAGAGGAAATGATTGAGCGTAATGAATTGGTCTTTCACCAGCAGAAACAGTTCATTGAAAACGCATCTCATGAACTTCAGACCCCTTTGGCTATCGTAATTAATAAAATTGATCTCGTGATCCAGAATGATGATCTGGACAAAAAGAATATGAATTTCCTTACCGAAGTAAAAGGAGATCTGAGAAGAATGGCAGGACTGAATAAATCCCTCCTGATGCTTTCAAAAATAGAAAACAGCCAGTTTAATAAAACATCGAAAGTAGATTTTAATGAAATGATTGCAGAGCTGGTGAAAAGCTATGAAGACTTTATCGAGTTTAAAAAAGTTAAAGTCAGCATTATAGAGAAAGGATTCTTTGGTGCAGACTTTAATCCTGATCTGGCGGATATTCTGCTTTCGAACCTGCTTAAAAATGCAGTGAAGTATAACAGTCAGGATGGAGATGTGAACATCATCATAGAAGATAACAGACTGATCTTTCAGAATAACGGCAGTGGTGTTCCATTGGACAAAACGCAGATTTTTAACCGTTTTTACAAACAGGGTTCAGACCACAGTTCTACAGGTTTGGGGCTGTCTATCATCAGAACTATAACAAAACAATATCCCGGCTGGGAAATCGTATATGAGTTCCAGGATGGAATGCACTGTTTTATTCTTTCGAAAAGCTAACTGTCATTTATTTTTCCTGAATTAAAATATTGGGAGATGAAGCGGGATGATCTTTAAACAGATACCGATATCTGGAATCTTCGTAGGCACTTATAATAAATCTGTCCCGATTATTGTTCTGAATTTCATGAAAGCTTTTCAGATCAATGAAATCTTTTAATTCAAGCACCTGGTCTTTGTATAGAACATAGTTGAAAAAGCGGGTAACTTTTCCTGAATCTTCAGGATTTCTGCTTTTAAGAATGATCGTATGCTTTAAGAACAAACCATTTTCATTTTTATAGATCAATTCATCCTTCATATTGATATAACGAGGTTCTTTTTTGCATGAAGTCAAAACTAGAATAATAAGTAACCCTATATTTTTCATTACAATAAAATTACAAAAAAACAAAAGCCTTTCAATGGGAAAGGCTTTTTTATATTTAAATAGCAGGCTTTAAATTCCTAAGCTTGCTCTTACTTTTTTAATGGTTTCAGTAGCAACCACTCTTGTTTTTGCTGCTCCTTCCTGAAGTTTAGCTTCCAGCTCGTCCAGATTGTTCATATAATAAGCGAACATCTCTCTTTCTTTTGCAAAACGGGTTAAGATCAGATTTAACAGCTCTAATTTAGCATGTCCATATCCGAAGTTTCCGGCCAGATATTTTGCTCTTAATTCTTCAGTCTGTTCAGGAGTAGCGATCAGTTCGTAGATCGCAAAAACCTTATCTGTTTCAGGGTCTTTTGGTTCTTCCAGACCTTTAGAATCGGTTTCTATGCTCATCACCTGCTTTTTCAGTTCCTTTTCAGGTAAGAAGATGTTGATGATATTCCCCATAGATTTAGACATTTTACGGCCATCTGTTCCGGGAACATATTTCGTGTCTTCCTGAAGTTCAGACTGAGGCAGTACAAAAACTTCTCCCATCTGATTGTTGAACCTTGATGCTACATCACGGGCAATTTCCAGATGCTGAAGCTGGTCTTTTCCTACAGGAACAATTTCTGCATCATACAGTAAAATATCTGCAGCCATCAGAATAGGGTAGGTAAACAGCCCGGCATTCACATCCTGAAGTCTGTCTGCCTTATCCTTAAACGAATGGGCAAGGGTTAATCTCTGGTAAGGAAAAAAACATGATAAATGCCAAGAAAGTTCACAGGTCTCAGGGATGTCACTCTGTCTGTAAAAATATGTTTTTTCTGTATCCAGCCCACAAGCAAGCCAAGCCGCAGCGATCTCGTAGGTATTTTGTTTGAGCTCCTTCGCGTCTTTAATCTGGGTAAGAGAATGAAGATTCGCAATGAATAAAAATGATTCATTTCCTTCCTGCTTGGAAAGTTCAATAGCAGGAATGATCGCCCCAAGGAGATTTCCAAGATGGGGTGTTCCGGTGGCTTGAATGCCGGTAAGAATTCTTGACATTTGTTTAAATTATTAAGTTTAAAATAAAGAACAAAAATAGGAAAGATTGCGATGGCTGGCAAATCCTTTTTAATGGGGAATGATTTAAGGTGCTCAGTAACAGTTTTTAAATTATATTTGTAGAAACACCTCTTCCATATGGGAAATAACAATTTTTTGTCTCCAAAGCTCTTTAATGCCCTTAAAAGCTTGTGGATCTTATTACTGATCTTCGTTGTATTGGATTTTGCAGGCAATTATTTTTATCCCGAAACAGATAACACACTGTCTAAAATCCTGGATTACCTTTCCTATACCTTAAGCAGTCTGTTTTTTCTCTGGTATTTCCTCGTGAACAAACGCTGGAAGTCCGTATTGATCATCCTTCCTTTTTTTATCATTCTGTTCTTTTGTATGAAAGGAATCCGGAATATGGTGGATTATTATGTCCCGTTTGAAGAGACCATCAACTCTGATACGCTGAGAAAATGGACCTATCTGATCATACAG
Source organism: Chryseobacterium sp. JM1 (assembly GCF_000737715.1). Taxonomy (GTDB): domain Bacteria; phylum Bacteroidota; class Bacteroidia; order Flavobacteriales; family Weeksellaceae; genus Chryseobacterium. The sequence goes on from NZ_JPRN01000006.1 coordinate 207,795, forward strand.
TTTGTCACTGTTTTTGTAGTTTCAAAGCGATATCTGGTAGAAGAGGAGATGAATATTAAACAGCCGCTACTTAAGCTGTTTCTTTTAAATCTTGGACTTTTTATTCTGTACAATACAGATCTCGGCCTGATAGAAAAACTGATCGGATCTGCTTCTTATGACTCCAAAACAACGGAATTTATAGTCAATTTCGTTTATTATACCCTTACCAGTATAAAAAATGTGGCTTATCTGGGAGCGTTTTTCTTTTTAACAGCCTGTCTTGCCAATCGTGAAAGCTTTTACACATTTTCAAAGGAGGCATTACAAACTGCTAATAAGTATTTTGTTCCTGCGATGCTTATTGTGATCAGTTGTATTATATTTTCATTCGGAGGTCTTCTGGAAAGTGCATTATCTATGGAACTGGACTTTTTCGGAAGAGATCTTACCCTTATCGGATGGATGAATATGGTGGTCATTGTCGTATTTTTTGTGATCTGCACAAGATTTACAGGGCAGCTGCTTAAAGAAAGAAGCGTACTTAAACAAAAATATTACGGAGCAGTAGGAGCTTCGATCTGGGTTCCGCTGATCAATATTGTCTCGCTTTTAATGATCAGGTTTGATGATAAAATTAAATTTCTGGCTCCTTTTAATATAGAAAAGGCTAAAAAAATACATTTGGGTATTATTTCCCTTCTGATTATATTCCAGTTCAGAAACGGATTGATGGAAAAGAAGGTGGATGATATTCTGATGTGTATCATCTATATAGCCGCTTTTTGGGTTGTAGCGTATATCAAGAAATTCACATGGCTTTTTCCGGTTATCCTGGGAGCAGTAGTGACTGTGATTAAAGTGTTTCCTTTTTATAACGGAGTTTATGATCAGGAGTTTGTGTTCAAGGATTATGTGTTAGATCTTTTTAAACATACCTTCTCCATTGCACTAGTACTTACTGTTATTGTATTTTATGGGATTTACTATATCGCTTACCAGGCTTTGAATACCAAAAAATAAGACCTATTTCTTTCTGAGAATAATAGCAGCTTTATTGAACATGCTGTTGCTTTCAGCATCCTTCGGTTTTACTTTATAGTCGAGGGTGTATTTGCCGTCTTTTTCTATCGGGATTTCAATTACTTTCTGCTCGAATTCCCATGAGGCACTTACTTCCTTCTGTTTTTCCACTTGGGTGGTATCGGAATCATCGCTGTATTCGGAAGTTTTTACCGTCATTGGCTGTTCTTCTTCTTCTTTTTGTTGGGTATAAGTAGAATTGATAATGTTTTTTTTATCACTGAACATAGCAACGGAAGAATTGGCTACGGTATTTCCGTTCAGGCTTAGGTTGTAGATAAAATCAAAAGATGGCAGCACTCCGTTTTTTACGAAAGAGGCTTCCAGCTTGCTCCAGACAACAATCACATCCCCTTTTTTCAGATCCAGACCGTCAATGGTGTTAACCAGCTGCATATCTGCAGGCGTTTCTTCTGTTATTTTTTCACCTACAGGATTGCAGGAAAAAGTAAACAAAGAACATAATATAATAAGGTATAGTGGCTTCATAATTAGATTTTTAAATGTTTACTGAAGTAATCATTCATTAAAGCGGTCGTATCATTTCCATCTTTATTGGTACTGCTGATCAGATAAAACTGTCCTTTTGGAGTCTTGATGGAGCTGATGATGAAATACTCCGTCGTGTCATTCACATAGCCACTATCATTCTTTGCACTTACCAGAATGCTGTTGCTGCTGAGTCTTCGGACAAACGCAAACAGATCATCATTGCTGAACTTTCCACTGAAATATCCGGGAATAAGATGGTTTTCAAACGGAAGGTCTTCAAAATGCCCCGAGAAGTTGGAATCAGCAATAAGCGCTGTCTGATCCATTGCTTTTTGGGTATGAGCATTGTCACGGTACAGATAAAGGTCAAAATGATCCTTTCTGATCTCCGTGCTGTCATTATTTTTCAGAAAATATTTAAGTTCTTTTTGAAGGGAATTGTAATAAATATTGTAATTTTTCAATTCTACTTGAGAAATACTCGGCTTTACCTTTTCCCATGTTAAGTTTTCCGGCAGGGCTTCCTTATCAAATGAGAGCAGATGCTTTGCTTTGCTGTATATTGAAAACAGGGCGGCGTACTGAAGTTTTTCACTGCTGTATTTAGGAACTTCTGCGATATAGAGATAATAGGTTTTGGTAGCCGGAACGTATTGTCTGTAGTATAGTTTTTTGTGTCCGAAAGCATCGATGTAGAGCAAAGAATTTTTGTCTTCGGAGAGAATCTTTTCCGTCTCGTTAAATTCTTTAATGTCAGAAACAGGAAATACATCCGGGTTATTGGATTGTCCAATCAGTACCACTTCATCAGAGCTGCTGTCAGAAAAATCATTCTGTATATTCAATCCTTGAGTATACGTAGTTTCATCCTTTGTTTCTGTCGTCTTTTGAGGGTCAGTAAGATTAATGCCCGGAGAAAATGAATATTCTTTTACATAATTACTGACGGGAAGCATGATCTCAACGGAACTGGCAGAATCCGTCTGATAAGAAACTTTCTTCAGAAGAACCTGTTTCTGATCTTCAGCCTTTCGGATAGAATCTATCTGGGTCTGAGGAATTCCCAATGCAGGATCTGTATATCCGTCATTTTTTACCAGTTCTTTCTTGCACGAAAGCAGAAACAAAAGTCCGAATAAAAGGAATGTAGAATAAATTTTTAACATAGCCTAATTTAGGACTTTAAAGTAAGAAAATTATTTTATTTCAATCTTTTCTCCTCCGAATTTAGGCTGCACGCCAAAAAGCAGGTCCCAGTACACTTTTGCTTTCGCAAGGTATTCTCTCAGGTTGGTTTTTAAACCTGCATATTTGTTCACATCTGCCGCATTGAACCCGAAAGCTTCCATACCGTTTTTCTTTGCAAGAAACACCGCTCGCTCATTGTGGAACTTCTGCGAAATGATCACCAGTTTATTCTGTCCGAAAATGTCTTTAGCTCTTACTACCGAATCCAGCGTTCGAAATCCTGCATGATCCATCACGATTTTGTCTTTTGGAATCCCGTATTGCATCAAAGTGAGCTGCATATCTTCCGGTTCATTATAATCTTTAGTGCTGTTGTCTCCGCTTACGATGATGTATTTGATCTTTCCGCTTTTGTACAGATCAATGGCGGCCTGAATCCTGTTGTAAAAATAGGCGTTGGGCATGCCATTGCTTAATGTTTTTCCGGTTCCCAGCAGTAAAGCGGTTTTGGTTTCAGGAACATCGGCAATGCGGTAAGAAACAAAAGCACTGCTTTCTTTTCTGATGCTGTAGTTAGCCCAGGCTATAAAAATAATTCCCGCCGCAAGCAGCAGCAGGAATATTTTAAAAATATTTTTAATTACTTTTTTCATCCGGAATACTGTTTTTAAAACTCAAGTCCGTTCGGGAAAGCTTTTTTTCTGAATATTAATAAGAAGGCAGCACCTACCGTAATGGCAGAATCAGCCACATTGAAAATATATTTGAAAAATTCAAGGTGCTTACCTCCAATCAAAGGGATATTTTCAGGAACATACCAGTCTACCAAAGGAAAGTGAAGCATGTCTACCACGCAGCCTTTCATAAAGGAAGAATAGCCCTGTCCTATCGGAACAAACTTGGAAACGCCGCCATATCCGATCCATCGGTCGATGCTTTGGTCGTAAACGGTTCCGCTGTCGAAGATTAATCCGTAGAACATACCGTCAATGATATTTCCGATAGCACCGGCGAAAATAATAGCCATTGGAATCAGAAGATAATTGGAAGCCCCTTGTTTCAGCCATTTCTTAAACATATAAACCATTCCTCCGATTAAGAAAAGTCTCAGAATCACCAGAAAATATTTCCCGATAATTCCCCCGAAATGGAGCCCGTAAGCCATTCCCGGATTCTCTACGAAAGTCAGTTTAAAGCCCGGAAGAACATTGATGCTGTCGTCCAGATTGAAATGGGTTTTGATGTAAATTTTTGAAGCCTGATCAATTAACAATACTAAAAATGTTATAGCTAAGATCTTTTTCATTACTGTCCTTTTGGTTTAGAAGGTTTCTCAGGGTTTTTCTTGTCGAAAATTTTCTTCGCCACCTTTTCTGTATGGAACGTGTTTTTGGTCTGAGTACGCTCATATCGGATGTTCATATCTTTTAAAACACTTTTCAGTGCACTCATTTCCATAGGATTTTTAGGATGTACTATGATAGATTCCATTTTCTTTTCTGTTTTAAATGTTACATTTTGGACAGTTCATCGAGTCTTTTCCGGTCTTTTGCAGACAGGTCACTGATCCCGTTTTTGCCCATCTTACTCAAAAGTCTGTCGATTTCTTTTTCCCTTTCCCGTTTATCAGAATTAAACTGATCATCGATGGTGTAGTTCTTATGCTGCTCGGGGAAGAATCTGTTTTTGATCCAGGCCCTGTTTACAAACAGCAAAACTGCGGCCACGATGATGCCTAAAATTAATACTCCGCTCATGGGTATACATTAAAAATTAGGTTTATAAAGTATCCGCGAATACGATATAAACCCAATATTATTTTTACAAACCTTAGTGGTTTATTTTTGCATATTTTTCGCTTCAATGCTCAGCGTAGCGTGAGGAACGGCTAAAAGTCTTTCTTTAGGAATCAGCTTTCCTGTCACTCTGCATACACCGTAGGTTTTATTTTCAATACGGATCAAAGCATTCTTAAGATCACGTACGAATTTTTCCTGGCGCCCTGCCAATATAGAGTTCTGCTCCTTGCTCAGTGTTTCTGCTCCTTCTTCAAAAGCTTTGAAGGTAGGAGACGTATCATCCGTACCATTATTCTGGTCGTTGATGAAACTTTCTCTGATCAGCTGAAGATCTCTTTCTGCTTTTTCTATTTTTTCTTTTATGATAGCCTTAAATTCCTGTAAATCAGCATCGCTGTATCTAACTCTTTCGTCTGACATATTCTTTTCTCTTTTTTAATAAAATTATGAAATGGAATTTGAAATACAATAACTATATGTTAATTTTTTTCGACATTTATCTTAAAATTAACTTCATCTATTTCGATTTCGTTAAAATTTGAAAGTGAAGATACAATTTCTATTTTATTTGACAAGACCTCTGAAGAAATATATTCCTCATTTTTCTTAACATCTTCAATGAAAGGTGAGTTTTCTTCAATGGAGATTTTGATCCTGTCTGTCAGTTCAAAGTCCTTCTCTTTTCGCAGGTTCTGAATTCTGTTGATGAACTCCCTTGCGATACCTTCAGATTTTAATTCTTCTGTTAACGTCAAATCTAATGCCACAGTTGTTTTCCCGTCGGAAGTTACCGTCCATCCCGGGATATCTTTAGTAGAAATTTCTACATCATCAAGGGTGATTTCATACCCCTGGATATCTACTTTTCCATCTTTTTCAAGACTGGCAATCTGCTCTGTGTTTAGATTGGCAATTTCTCCTCCTACCGTTTTCATGTCTTTCCCTAATTTAGGACCTAAAGCTTTGAAATTCGGTTTGATTTGTTTTATAATTAAATGAGATGCTTCCTCAGCATTAATCAACTGTAATTCTTTCACGTTCACTTCCTGTTTGATCAGGTCTGCAACGGCTAAGATCTGCTCTTCCGACTTAGCATCCAGAACCGGAACCAATACTTTCTGTAACGGCTGGCGAACTTTTACATTTTCTTTCTTTCTCAGGGAGAAAACCATGCTCGTGATGTTCTGAGCCAGGTGTGTTTTTTCTACCAGATCCTGATCTATGAGACTTTCGTCGGCTACAGGGAAATCTGTTAAATGCACAGATTCACAGTTCTCTTTTCCTGTTACCTTATTCAAATCCTGATACAGTTGATCCATAAAGAACGGAGCAATAGGCGCGGATAGTTTCGCCACGGTTTCAAGACATGTATATAAAGTCTGGTAAGCCGAGATCTTATCATCAGAATATTCTCCTTTCCAGAAACGTCTTCTGCATAATCTTACGTACCAGTTGCTCAGGTTATCATTCACAAAGGTGCTGATTGATCTGGCTACTCTTGTTGGTTCGTAATCTTCGTAGAATGCTTTTACTTCTTTAATTAAAAGATTAAGCTCGGAAAGGATCCATCGGTCGATTTCCGGTCTGTTTTCAACTTCTTTTTCAGAATAATTGAAGCCATCCACATTCGCATACAATGCAAAGAATGAATAAGTGTTATAAAGTGTTCCGAAGAACTTTCTTCTCACTTCGTCGATTCCTTCAATGTCGAACTTCAGGTTTTCCCAAGGATTCGCATTCGAGATCATATACCATCTGGTAGCATCCGGACCGTATACAGAAAGTGTTTCGAACGGATCTACTGCATTTCCTTTGGATTTTGACATTTTCAGTCCGTTTTTATCCAAAACAAGACCGTTACTCATTACATTTTTATAAGCAACTGAATCAAAAACTGCCGTTCCGATTGCGTGAAGGGTGTAAAACCATCCACGCGTCTGGTCAACGCCCTCTGCGATAAAATCTGCCGGGAACGCTTTATTGTTGTCAATTAATTCTTTATTTTCAAAAGGGTAGTGCAGCTGGGCATAAGGCATCGAACCTGAATCGAACCAAACGTCGATCAAGTCACTTTCACGCTTCATTGCTTTTCCTGACTCTGAAACTAAAACTATTTTGTCTACTACATTTTTATGAAGATCCACCAATTCATAGTTCTGTTCAGACATATTTCCGATCACAAAACCTTTGAACGGATTCTCTTTCATGAATCCTGCCTCAATAGATTTTTCTATTTCGTTGTATAATTCCTCTACAGATCCGATGATCCTTTCTTCTTTAAGATCTTCCGTTCTCCAGATCGGTAACGGAACTCCCCAATATCTTGAACGGGAAAGATTCCAGTCGTTTACGTTTTCAATCCAGTTCGCAAAACGTCCTTCTCCCGTAGATTTAGGTTTCCAGTTAATTTCCTTATTTAAATCAACCAATCTGTCTTTTACAGCGGTCATTTTTACAAACCATGAATCCAGCGGATAGTACAATACAGGTTTGTCAGTTCTCCAGCAGTGTGGGTAACTGTGAACGTATTTCTCTACTTTGAAGGCTTTATTTTCAGTCTTCAGAACGATGGCAAGTTCCACATCCCATGATTTCTCAGGTGCAGTTCCATCGTCGTAATATTCGTTCTTGATATATTTTCCTGAGAATAATTCAGGAACATTTTCTCCTTTGATAAATCTTCCCTGCAAATCTACCAGCGGAACCAGATTATCATTTTCGTCTTTGATCAGCATTGGAGGAATTCCGGCTTCTTTGGCCACTCTTGCATCATCCGCACCAAAAGTAGGCGCGATGTGAACGATACCGGTACCGTCCTCAGTGGTTACAAAATCTCCCAAAATCACTCTGAAAGCTTTTTCAGGGGAATCATTAGGGGTAAACCAAGGTATTAACTGCTCATATTGAGCTCCGGCAAGCTTTTCTCCTGTAAATTCTTTTACGATTTTGAAAGGAATCACTTTGCTTTCTGGAGTATAACCAGCGAAATCTTCATCGGTTCCTTCTGCATATTTCTTACCGAATACTTTAGGTAAAAGAACTCTGGATAAAACGATAGCTATCGGTTCAAATGTATATTGGTTGAATGTTTTAACTAAAACATATTCAATGTCTCTACCTACGGCCAATGCTGTGTTGGATGGCAAGGTCCATGGAGTGGTCGTCCATGCAAGAATGCTTACGTCTCCTTCCACATCACTAAATAATTCAGAAGATTCTTTCTTCACTTTGAACTGAGCTACAACGGTAGTATCAGAAACATCGTGATAAGTTCCCGGCATATTTAGTTCCGCAGAAGACAATCCTGTTCCTGCTTTCGGAGAATAAGGCTGGATCGTGTAGCCCTTGTACAATAATTCTTTATTATACAACTGCTTCAGCAACCACCAAACCGTCTCCATATATTTTGACTTATACGTGATGTACGGATCTTCAAGATCTACCCAGTATCCGATTTTTTCCGTAAGGTTGTTCCAAACGTCTGTATATCGCATTACTGCTTCACGACAAGCTTTATTGTAGTCTTCAATAGAGATTTTTTTGCCAATATCCTCTTTAGTAATTCCTAATTCTTTTTCTACGCCCAGTTCTACAGGAAGTCCATGTGTATCCCAGCCCGCTTTACGGAAAACCTGTTTTCCGTTCTGAGTCTGGTAACGACAAAAAATATCCTTTAATGCTCTGGCCATAACGTGGTGAATTCCGGGCATACCGTTTGCTGAAGGCGGACCTTCATAAAAAACAAACTCGGCATTACCCTCGCGAATCTCAACACTTTTACTGAACGTTTTATTCTGTTTCCAAAACTCCGATACATTCTCGGCTATGTCAATAAGGTTGAGGTTTTTGTATTCTTTAAATTGGCTCATTGTAAATATCTCAATATCGTTGATTAATTAAGTCTGCAAATTTACTAAATTTTGTCGGTTTATAATATATGTTTTATTTAGCTTATATCTATTAAAAAGTTCAATTTCAGAAATATAAATGGAAAGAAGGGGTGGAAGTGAATGGTGAATGGTGAATCGGTCAATTTTTTCAGCATTTTTATTCAATATAAACATTGTTTTTCGAAGCTTTTATTCGATAAAAAAACCACCCGAAGGTGGTTGTAAATTATTCAAAATCGCTAAGTCTTGGCATATTTGGCCATTTGCCTGCTTCGTATTCTTTTATGTAGTATTCTATTTCTCTTCCTGTTCCGAATAATACAATTTTCCCATTACTATTTTCAACTATAAAAGGAGCATTGCCCAGTAATGTATTATCATCATCATTTCTTGTAGTATTATATTTTTCTGTATTATATCTAAAGATTATTCCATAGGATTTTTTAACACATCTGTCTTCCAAAATAACGAGATCTAATCCGCTTTTTTCGCTTCTTTCTTTTACATGTTTTTTTGCAATTTCTATAAGTTGTTGTTCTGTTAACATATTGAGTTTTTTATATCATATGAGGAATGGATCATTGCCTGCTAAACGATGTTTTGTAGAATCTTTGGTGACATAACCATAAACATTTCCGTAACTTTTTTTGTTTCACTAAAAACTAGAAGTTCAATATTTATTTTCTGACCTATTTATTAGCTATTTCTAGCATTTTGTTGTCTGTTAGCATAATAATTGAAATGGATTAAGTTTAATTTAAAAAAATTAAGAATATTTTCCTGCTTCGTATTCTTTAATATATTCCTCCATACTTCTATTTGTACCAAATTCTATTATTTTTCCAGTGCTCTTTTCTACTAAAAAAGGAGCATTTCCTAAAAGTTTTTCTTCCCAATTTTTAGTTTCCCAATATTTTTTTGAGTGGTATATAAAGTATATACCATAATTTTTTTTGATCATTAATTCCTGTGGAAGAATAAGAGGTTCGCCAATTTTGGGTTCTAGAGTTGTTAAATAAGTATTAGCAACTTCTATTATTTCATTTTCTGATAACATAATATCTATTTTTTTGGTAATATTTTTTTTGTTTTGAGTAATTTAAAATCTGGCAAATATGTGTTCTTAAGATAGTTTATTTTGACAAATTCTTGTGACTGTGATTGTGCGTCTTTAAGAACTAGTCCGTCTTCTTCCATAAAAACACTTAATACATGGTCATAATCATTTGGTCCTCTATCACAATATAAAATACCTCTTTCTCCCACTTTGAAATAATTTTTATTTTGCAATGTTTCTATTTTCAAAGTAAGAAAATATCCACCGTATTTATCTGTTAAAACCTTAAGTTTTTGTGCCTCAGAAGTAGAAGCAACATTAATTTTTCCTGTTCTTAAGAAATCTTCTATAGCTTGTACCACATTTATACAATTTCTGTCAGAAATTTGTACAACTTTTTTATCTACTACGTGATGATTAAAATAAATTAGTGCATCATTAAGATAATCTATTGCTGTTTCAGGAGTAATCTCAGCTTTAATAAGAGCTTCTAGCCCATCCTGAAACTCTTTTACAGTCATTTGAATACCTGTATCGATGTTCTCTGCCATCCCAGCAAGACGGTTCATTTCTTCTTCCAGTCTAGCTGTGTTGCCCCCAGCTTTTATGTAGAGATAATCTAGGAATTTTCCTGTTCTTCCTAAAGAATCTGCTTGAAAGAATTTTTTTCCTTTATAAAGTACCGCTATTTCTTTTGCTGAATTCTCCACAAAAAGCACTCTCAGCTTCTCAAAATCAGCAGGATGCTTGGTAATATTTTTAACGCCGTCTTTTAAAAGAACATTTAATCCATTTTTAGAATAATTTCTTAAAGGAAACGAATATAATGTATTTTCAATTAATTTTTTGAGACCTTTTTGTTGCGATGGATATCTGGAAGTATATAATACTTCTACTGTTACATCCAGTGCTTTTCGCGCTTTCGGGAGCATGCTCACCATGGCACTGGCTGTTCCTTGAGCGATATAAATATCATCCCACAGTTCTAGAAGTTTTCTTCCACGTGTGGTCATTTTAAGTTCGTCTTTCAGTTGAGTTTCTATATAGGCATCTGAAAGAGCAACCCCAATATCTGCATAAGCTGCGTATAAAGGTAATCCTGATACTCCGGATTCTATGGTGGCAAGACTGGCGGATATGACTATAAGATCCGCTGCAACACGCAGACACCTTAATGCGTCCTCTGCCGCTTTCTTTTGTGCTATGTGATACAGAAATAAGGCGGGAACTTCAGTATCCGTTTCAATAGTTTGAGTGTTGCCCGTACGCAGTTTTACCTTTTCATAAACTTTAAGATGGAGCATGTCCAGTGGCCTGAATTCTCCGTTTTCAATTTCATTCTCCGCTTCAATTTTCTCCGTTTTTATATTCCAGACTTTTACGGTATTGATCAGTGTGACGATATTGTTAGGATCTCCTTCCAAGAAGTATCCGGTGAGCTCACAGTGTCTTTCGATGGTATCAGAATCTCTACTGACTCCAAATGCGAAAAGACTTCCTTTTTGTTTAGGTTGATGAGCATCATCCATGGCATGCTGAGCCTGCATAAAAGCGGTTATGTAAATGACAAAAAGTTCTCTGTTTTCAACCATTTGTCCATAGGCTACCTGATTGGTCTCAGAAATGACACCTTTTCCCATATAAACGCTTTCCCCGTCTAAAGAATGGTAAATATGAAGGATAAGCTTGGGATCGTTTTTAATTTTTTTATAAACAAAATCTCCGGAAATTGCCGTCAGAATCCGGATCGCATACCGGCTTTTGTCTCTGAAAGGCTCTACTGCCAAAGCAGCGGCTTTACCTATTGTATTGACATCCCGAAGCAGTTGGGAATCATAGGTTAAAAACTGTAAGAAATGGTCCCATAATAACTGATCGGAGAGTTTTTTGGCTTTTCCTTTATAGTCTACTCCTGTTAATGCAAAGTTAGGCAGCTGGTTGTAAAAAAACATTAGATCATCAATCGTAGTAAGGCCATTTCCTGCCTCTTCAAAATGAGAGATGAGAGCAACCTGTGCCATGTCTCTGTGATGTGGGAAAAGATAAGTGATAGCAGCCATATAATCCTCTACATCACTTACTTTAATTTTAATGGCGTCAGCAGCATCTGATGAGTAGCTTACCGTCGTTTCGACCTCATTTATTACAGTCTGTGTTGCTTCTCTGTTATATTCACGGTACGGGATGTTGATCGTGCATTCTATTTTTTTCTCTTTAATGCCTATTTCTGTATGGTGGGTATATTTTTGAGGGTCTATATAACCGGGGCTCACATTCACCCATACTTTGTTATCGAGGCGTTCTAAAAATGCGTTTTGAAACTTCTTCTCATCTATTTTAGGTTCCTGGATGACTAGCTTTTCGATCATCTGAGCTTTTACCCTTACGTTGTCAATTTTTGAAGGAGGTATTTCTTTTAAATTTACTTTTTCCACTCCTTGTGAAGAATTGATAAAATTTTGTTTCGCATCAAAAAGATAAGTGTTGAAATCTGTTGAAGATGTCAGTAGTCTGAAAATCTTTTCTTCATCCACCCACAGGTTTGTGAAAAAAGGTTCTATAGAAGTGGTGACTATTTTTTCACCCTTCATATCGGCCCATATTTCGCGGCTTATTTTATCAAAATCATCTATTTCATTTAGGTATTCTTTAAAATTCATTTTTTGGGTTTTTCATTAAATAATATTTATGTTTTGATTTGGCTTCGATAATGCTTCAGATAAATGATATTGATCTTAACTTGTATCGTTATGATGCAAATATCAATGCCGGAAACGTCAGAACTTGACGTATAAAAAACAGTTTCTTCCTTATTTAAAATTTCGTAGCTTTAAGTAATCCTCTAAACCTAACCACCGTATGAATATGTTTTGTAAACTCTTTGTGATCACTTTATTCATCAATGCTTTCACAATAAAGGCTCAGAAAAACTATCCGCAAAATTATTTCCGGAATCCTCTGAACATTCCCATGCAGCTTGCGGCGAATTTCGGAGCTGTCCGTTCCAATCATTTTCATATGGGGCTGGATTTACGAACCAACAGCCAGGAAAACCTATCCGTTGTTGCGGCAGCAGACGGTTATGTGAGCAGAATAAAAGTGGAAAGATATGGCTTTGGAAATGCTGTGTATATTACTCATCCGAACGGGTATACGACTTTATATGCTCACCTGAATAAATATTATGACAAACTGGATGAATTTGTAAAAGAAAGACAGTATAAAGACGAAAAATGGGAGCAGGATATCACATTTTCTCCCGGACAGTTTCCCGTAACCAAAGGACAGCTCATTGCTTTGAGTGGAAATACCGGAGGTTCAGCCGGCCCGCATCTTCATTTTGAAATCAGAGATACGAAAACGGAAGAATGCATCAATCCTTTGCTCTTCGGATTTAATATTCCTGATGGTATACCACCTATTATCAGTGGGCTTTATTGGTATGACCGACGTTTCAGTACCTATGAACCCGGTGCCAATGGAATTGCTGTGAAAAAAGCTGGTGGCACGTACACAACTGACGTAGTGCAGGTGAATTCTCCAACGATAAGCTTTGCGATAAAAGCTATAGATAAAGCCAATCAGGGGTTTAATCTCGGAATCTATCATGCAGAATTATTAATGGATGACCACTTGGTCTACAGTTTTTCCATTGATCAGGTGAGTTATGATGATACCCGTTATATTAATGGTTGTATCGATTATACCAGGTTTTCAAAAGATAAAATGAGCATTCAGCATTTATCTTCTTTACCGGGCATGAAACTGAAAAATTATGGCCAGTCTGATTTAAATGGAGTGATCAATCTCCAGGATGAAGACATTCACGATATTGAAATTATTTTGAAAGATGTCAATGGAAATACCAGCCGGTTGAAAACAAAAGTGCAGTTAAATAAAAATTCAGATGAAGTTTCCCCGAAAGGAAGTACAATATTACCCAACCAAGGGAAAACGATTGCTAGTGAAAATGCGGAGATCAGTTTCAGTAAAAATGCAGTATATGATGCCGTGAATTTTCAACTATCTGAAAAGCAAAACGTAAGTGCAGATGGAATTTCAAATACCATTGTTCTCCAATCTCCCTACATTCCGGTGCATGATGATTACACTTTAAAAATAAAACCCAACAGAAAATTAACCGGTGAAGAAAAAGGAAAAGTAATTGTTCTCTTTGATTATGGAAGCGATACAAAAGCGATCAAAGGAAAGTGGGACGGGGAAAGAATGGAAACACAGTACAACAGATTGGGAACAGCAACATTGCTTTTGGATCAAAGTTTACCCTCTGTTTCTCCGGGTTGGAAAGAAGGATCCCTTGTAAATGGCAGCTTTTTGAAATTAAGCGGAAAAACTAAAATTGGAGACATCGGATCCTTCCGTGCAGAGCTGGATGGGAAATGGCTTCGTTTTGCCCGCGTAAAAGATGATTTTATCTATGTTTTTGATGAAAAATGTCCTAAAGGTTCAGGTTTACACACTTTAAAAGTCACCACAACCAATACCGCCGGAAACACCAATACACAGTCTTTTACCTTTCAGCGATAAAATTATTGGGACTTCAGATTTTTAATTTTTTAATCATTCAATCTTTTAATTTTAATTAAATAAATTTGTTCCTTAAAATTAAAATCATTGGAATTCTATCCGGACATCGAAAGATCAGACCTTCAGGACATCAAAAAGTTTCAGGAGCAAAAGCTTCAGGAGCTTCTCGTTTATCTTGAAAAAAACTCACCTTTTTATCAGAAACTGTTTCAGGAAAACGGAATCAGTATCTCGGATATTCAGACATTGGAAGACCTGCGGAAAATTCCCACAACCACGAAAGATGATTTGCAGCAGCACAATCACGATTTTTTCTGTATTTCGCCGGATAAAATTGTAGACTACAGCACCACTTCAGGTACGTTGGGAGATCCGGTTACATTCGGGCTTTCTGACAGCGATCTCGAAAGGCTGGCTTACAATGAAGCGATTTCCTTTGCCTGTGCAGGAATTCAGAAAGGAGATGTTGTACAGATGATCACTACCATTGATAAAAGATTTATGGCCGGTCTGGCTTATTTTCTGGGACTGAGAAAAATGGGTGCCAGTGTGGTCAGAATGGGACCCGGTATTCCCGAGCTGCAGTGGGATTCTATTTTCAGATACAAACCCAAATACCTGATTACCGTTCCGTCTTTTCTATTAAAGATGATTGATTATGCTGAAAAACATGGTGTAGATTATAAGAATTCCAGTGTCTATGGAGCCATTTGTATCGGTGAAAGCATCAAAAATCAGGATTTTACAGACAATATTCTTTCACAGAAAATCAAAGAGAAATGGAACATCAAATTATTTTCCACTTACGCTTCCACAGAAATGAGTACAGCCTTCACGGAGTGTGAATTTCAAACCGGAGGACATCAACATCCGGAACTGATTATCACAGAAATTCTTGATGATAATGAAAATCCTGTCGCGGAAGGAGAAAACGGCGAGCTTACGATCACTACTTTAGGTGTTGAAGCCATTCCTTTATTACGTTTCAAGACGGGAGATGTTGTAAAAGCCCATTACGAACCTTGCCGTTGTGGAAGAAATACGATGAGGCTTGGTCCTGTTGTCGGAAGAAAACAGCAGATGATCAAATACAAAGGAACAACGCTGTATCCACCAGCAATGACTGATATTTTAAATGATTTCAATACGATTTTGTGCTATCAGATCGTTATTCAGTCTAATGAAATCGGGCTGGATGAAATTATCATTAAACTAAGCACAGATCAGGATCAGGAAACCTTTGTGAATGAAGTTCGTGACCACTTCCGTGCAAAACTGAGAGTAAGTCCTAAAATTGAAATCATAGACTTCGATATTCTGTCCAAAACTGTTTTTAATCCGAACAGCAGAAAACCGATCACATTTATAGATTTGAGATAAAAATCAAGTTTTTCAACTATTAAATTTAAAAAAAAAATAAACCATGAAAAAATTATTATTGCTACTGTTTATGGCAGTGGCAACGACCACTTTCGCACAGGAAAAATTCAGTATTGTCTCAGGAAATTTTCTTGCCTTAAAAGATCAAACAGAGGTAAATGTGGAACTGAAGTTTGAAAATGTATTATTTATGAAAGAAAATATTACAGAAGCTCAATATCTTGAAAACAGGAAAAAACAGGTTCTTGAAAATCCTAAAAGAGGAGAAGAAGCATGGAAGAAATGGATTGACGAGTGGGAACAATATAAAAAAGAGAATTACGCAGATTATCTGATAAAAGGATTAAACAAATCTTATAAGAATATTTCATTTAAAAAAGGTAGTTCTGCACAATATACCTTATTGCTGGAAACAAAATGGATCTTCCCGGGCTGGCACGCAGGACTGACGGCAATGACTGCAGAAATAACCGGTAAGATAAAACTGGTGGAAACGGGTAATCCTTCAGTTGTCTTAGCCGAAGTAGAACTTAATAAGTTTGATAAATTTGTGAATAATAAAGAGTTCGTAATGGAATATGGGAGAATTGCTGCGGGTTATGAATCTGCCGGAAGGTATGTAGGAAGAGAAATAAAAAAAGCTTTAAGATAAAATAAAACCGGTCTGAAATTCAGACCGGTTTTTTTATGATTGTTCCTGCTGTTGCTGTTTTTCAAGCTTAATCAGGTTCGCAAGATTTTTAATAACCGTATCGTGCTTTTTGACAAACGGATTGTCTTTATTCCAGACATAACCGGCTAATACTGCACAGATTTTCTTTTTAACATCAGGGTTTTCCGGTTGATGGAAAAATAATTCCTGAAGATTTCCTGTATACCATTCTTTTACATACGTCGTAAATACATCTACGCCATAAAGAATATAGTCTGTGTATTCCGTCTGCCAGTCGATCTTCTCGCCGTTCAGCTGTCGTAAGGCCAGTTTCGCAGCAAGCATTCCTGATTCCGTAGCAAAAGCCATTCCCGATGAGAATACCGGATCAAGGAACTCAGAAGCATTTCCGGTAAGCGCATATCCGTCTCCGAATAACTGTTTCACCGAACACGAATAATCTTTCAGATGTCTTGGTTCAAAAAGGAAATCTACACCTCCGAAACGTTTTACATAATAATCTGACAGAGAAATTGCTTTTCTTAAAGCTTCTGCAGTATCACCGTTTTCAGAAAGTTTGTCGATGTATTCCGTAGGACCTACAATCCCAACACTCGTATTTCCGTTGGAGAAAGGAATCACCCAAAGCCATACTTCAGTTTCTATAATATCAAAAGAGATCAGTGTTCCCTCTTCACCTTCCTCTCTGTTACTATCTTCTACGTGGGCAAAAATAGCAGAATGGGGAGAAAGTTTGGAAGGTTTTTCAAGATCAAGAAGTCTAGGAAGCACTCTTCCGTATCCACTGGAATCGATGACGAATTTAGAATGAATCTCTTTCGTTTCACCATCCTTTGTTTTTACAGTCGTGATAGAGTCTGTACCGTTAAACTGGATATCAATGACTTCAGTTTCAAATTCAAGATCGATGCCTTTATTGATCACTTCCTGGGCAAGAGTGTTATCAAAATCAGCTCTCGGAACCTGCCAGGTCCAGTCCCAGCCTTCTCCGAACTTATCACTGAAATCAAAAATGCAGACTTCATCGCCACGTAAAAAACGGGCGCCCAGTTTTTTTTCAAAGCCCATTTTATCCAAAGCAGGAAAAAGTCCGGCCTCGTCAAAATGATCCATTACTCTGGGAATTAGGCTTTCACCTACTACAAGTCTGGGGAATTTTGTCTTTTCGACCACTTTTACGTTGACATTGTTCTTCTTTAAGTATGAAGAAGATACGCATCCGGAAGGCCCAGCCCCGATTACGAGAACATCAACAAATTCTTTGCTCATCTTGATTTTTTATTTTAATAATAACTTCTATCTTTGCCGCAAAATTAGTGACAATTAATTAATATTTTACAAAATTATCAACTATTACTTTTAATTGATGAAAATAAATAGCTTTTTAGAACTGAAGGATTTTCAAAAAATTATCATTGAGAACGAAAAAATCGAACTGGACGAAACACTTTTGGATAGAGTGGAAACAAGTTTTCAGTTTTTAAAGGAATTTTCGCGAAACAAAGTAATATATGGTGTGAATACCGGATTCGGGCCTATGGCTCAGTTCAAAATCAGTGATGAGGACACACACCAGCTTCAGTATAACCTGATCAGAAGCCATTCTTCAGGAATCGGGAACCCGCTGCCTGCTCAGGAAGTAAAAGCCTGTATGCTGGCAAGACTCAATACCCTTTCACTTGGAAATTCAGGCGTTCATCAGTCTGTTGTTTATTTACTTAAAGAATTGATAAACAGAGGCATTACGCCGTTGATCTTTGAGCATGGAGGAGTAGGCGCAAGTGGAGATTTGGTGCAGCTTGCCCATCTTGCTTTGGTACTGATAGGAGAAGGAGAAGTATATTATAATGGCGAAAGAAAAGCAACAAAAGATGTTTTTGAAGCAGAAGGATTAGAGCCGATCAAAGTAGAGATCCGTGAAGGACTTGCTTTGATGAACGGTACTTCCGTAATGTCTGGGATAGGAATCGTAAATGCTTATAAAGCGAATCAGCTGACCGATATTTCAATCAGACTTTCATGTGCGATCAATGAGATCGTTCAGGCGTATGATGACCACCTTTCGGAAGCTTTGAACGGGACGAAAAAACATTACGGTCAACAGAAAGTAGCCGAGAGAATGCGTGCCCATCTGGCTGACAGTAAACTGATCAGAAAAAGAGAAGATCACCTTTATACCCATTTTGAAGAGCAGGAAAAAGTATTTAAGGAAAAAGTTCAGGAGTACTATTCATTAAGATGTGTTCCGCAGATTTTAGGACCTGTTTTGGATACTTTGGAATATACTGAAAATGTTCTTGAGAATGAGATCAATTCAGCGAATGACAACCCGATTATCAATGTAGCGGACAAGCACGTTTATCACGGAGGAAATTTCCACGGAGATTATATTTCATTGGAAATGGACAAACTGAAAATCGTTGTTACCAAGCTGACAATGCTGGCAGAAAGGCAGTTGAACTACCTTTTAAATGCAAAGATCAACGAAATCTTGCCTCCTTTTGTAAATTTAGGTAAATTAGGGTTCAATTTCGGAATGCAGGGCGTTCAGTTTACGGCGACATCTACCACGGCGGAAAGCCAGATGTTGTCCAATTCAATGTATGTACACAGTATCCCTAATAATAATGATAATCAGGATATTGTAAGCATGGGAACCAATGCTGCAGTGATCTGCAGAAAGGTGATCGAGAATGCATTTGAGGTATTGGCCATTGAAGCGATTACCATCATTCAGGCTGTAGAATACCTAGGATTTCAAGATAAGGTTTCGTCTTCTACCAAAGAGCTGTATGACGAAATAAGAAAGATTATTCCCGCGTTCTCAGATGATATGGTGATGTATCCGTATCTGGAGGAAGTAAAGCAATATCTTAAAAATTTAAAATAAGACATGAAAAAAATACTGATTTTTTCACTGATAGCTATAGGACAAATGCTTTTTGCCCAGGAATTAGCGTTGGTAAAGGAAAAATCAAAAATAGGATATATCGATAAATCAGGGAAATATATTATTGAACCGAGTTTCGATACCGCAAAAAGTTTTTCAGATGGTTTAGCCGCTGTAAAGATCAAACAGCTTTGGGGATTCATAGGAAAGGACGGTAAAATGGTTATTGAGCCTTCTTTTACTAATATAAGAGAATTCCATGATGGAATTTGCGTCGTTGAAAAAGACGGAACATGGATGTACATCAACAAAAAAGGAGAAAAACTGACGATGCCTTCTTCAGAAAAGCTGTATGACTTTAATGAAGGGCTCGCTTTTTTTAAGATTAATAATAAAATCGGGGCATTCAATACTGAAGGAAAAGTAATTATCCGTGCGGAATATGAGGTGATTAAACCTTTTCAAAACGGTTTTGCAAGAGCTTCTGAAAACGGTAAATGGGGAATTGTCAGTACAAAAGGTGAAATCATTGTTCCTTTTGAATATGACAATATTGGAGAATATTCGAACGGAATTACATGGGCACAGAAAGATAAATCATTTGGACTTGCTGACGGAAAAGACTTTAAAGTAATTGAAGGAGTTGATAAAATCTGGGATTTTGATAATCAGCCAATGACGTATGCAAAGAAAGATGGTAAAATCGGTTTTGTAGATAAAACAGGAACATGGATTATTGAACCCCAGTTTGAAAAGGCCAGAAGCTTTAGCCAGAATCTGGCGCCGGTTTGTCTGGAAAATAAATGGGGCTATATTGATCCCACAGGAAATTTCGTGATAAAGCCTGAGTACAGTGATGCGGAAGTTTTCAGCAGCGACAATCTTGCTCCGGTAAGAGGAAAAGGTTGGGGATTTATCGATAATACAGGAAAAATAGTGATTCCCATGGGATACGAAATCTCTGCAAGTTTTGGCTTCGGAGAAAAAAATAAAGGATTTAATCAGGGTGTTTCCAGAGTGAAGAAAGGAGGGAAATGGGGATTCATCGATACATCTGGAAATCTACTTGGCGATAAATGGTTCTACAACGCAGAACTTTTTCAAAATTAAAAAAACTAACACTAAGACATGAAATGTGCAATCGTAACAGGCGGATCCAGAGGAATTGGAAGGGCAATCTGTCTAAAACTGGCAGAAGAAAAGAACTATCATATTTTAATTAATTATACTTCAAATGATACCGCAGCAAAGGAAACTTTAGCTAAAGTACAGGAATTGGGTGCTACAGGAGAGCTCCTTAAGTTTGATGTTGCCAATGCCGAAGAAAGCCTGAATGTTTTGACCCAATGGCAGGACAGCAATCCGGACGCCATCGTTGAGGTGATTGTGAACAACGCCGGGATTACAAGAGACGGATTATTCATGTGGATGCAGAGTGAAGACTGGAACAGTGTCATCAACACAAGTCTGAACGGCTTTTTCAACGTAACCAATTTCTTTATCCAGAAACTTCTCCGCAATAAATACGGAAGAATCATCAATATGGTTTCCGTTTCCGGAGTAAAAGGAACAGCGGGACAGACCAATTATTCTGCAGCAAAAGGAGCTTTGGTAGGTGCTACAAAAGCTTTGGCTCAGGAAGTGGCTAAAAGAAATATCACGGTAAATGCCGTCGCTCCGGGATTCATCAGAACAGATATGACCCAGGACTTCAATGAAGACGAACTTAAAGCGATGATTCCGGCCAACAGATTTGGAGAAGCGGAAGAAGTAGCGGATCTGGTTGCGTTTTTAGCGTCAAGAAAGGCGTCATACATTACCGGTGAAATCGTGAACATCAACGGAGGAATTTATTCTTAACAATAAAAATAATGTAACAATATAACAATGTATCAGTGTGACAATGGTGATGTGACCTCAATATAATTGTTACATTGTTAAACTGATACATTGTTAAATTAATAGAAAAAATGGAAAATAGGGTTGTAATTACCGGAATGGGAATTTATTCTTGCAT
The DNA here is from genome assembly GCF_000737715.1 of Chryseobacterium sp. JM1. Taxonomy (GTDB): domain Bacteria; phylum Bacteroidota; class Bacteroidia; order Flavobacteriales; family Weeksellaceae; genus Chryseobacterium. The sequence continues at coordinate 228,791 of NZ_JPRN01000006.1, forward strand.
CGGGACCTCTTTGGAAGAAGTCAAAGAATCCCTATATCAAGGAAAATCCGGTATTGCTTTAGTACAGGAAAGAAAAGAATTCGGATTCAGGTCTGGCCTTACTGGGGTAGTGCCGAAACCGGATCTTAAGAATCTTCTCAACAGACGCCAGCGTGTAAGCATGGGCGAGGAAAGTGAATATGCTTACCTTGCGACCAGCGATGCGCTAAAACAGGCAGGCATAGACCAGGATTTCCTGGACAGCCATGAAGTAGGAATTCTGTACGGAAACGACAGTGTTTCTCAGGCAGTCGTAGAATCTATCGATATTGCCAGAGAAAAGAAAGATACAACATTGATGGGATCGGGAGCGATTTTTAAATCAATGAATTCTACAGTAACGATGAACCTTTCAACGATTTTTAAGCTGAAAGGAATCAATCTTACCATCAGTGCAGCGTGTGCAAGCGGCTCGCATTCTTTGGGACTGGCGCATATGATGATCAGCAATGGTTTTCAGGATATGATTGTCTGCGGAGGAGCTCAGGAAACGAACAAATATTCAATGGCAAGCTTTGACGGACTGGGCGTTTTTTCCGTGAGAGAAGACGAACCTACCAAAGCATCAAGACCTTTTGATTCAGGAAGAGATGGACTGATCCCAAGCGGAGGAGCAGCCAGTCTTGTGGTGGAAAGTTTAGAATCTGCACAGCGAAGAGGGGCAACTATTCTTGCGGAAATCGTAGGATATGGTTTCTCATCAAACGGGGGGCATATTTCAACACCCAATGTGGATGGTCCGGCTTTAGCCATGCAAAGAGCGCTGAAACAATCAGGATTAAAAGTTGAAGATATCGACTATATCAACGCTCATGCGACCTCTACACCTATTGGGGATGCCAATGAAGCCAAAGCGATTCACGAGATCTTCGGAAGCGAGATTCCGGTAAGTTCTACCAAGTCTATGACCGGTCATGAATGCTGGATGGCAGGGGCAAGTGAAGTCGTTTACTCCATTCTGATGATGCAGAATGATTTCGTTGCACCAAACATCAATCTGGAAAACCCTGACGATGAGGCGAAAAAGATAAATTTGGTATCAAAAACGAAAACTCAAAAAATTGACGTATTTTTGTCGAATTCTTTCGGATTTGGGGGAACCAACTCTGCATTAATAGTTAAAAAATTTGATTAAAAACATGGAAAGGGAAAAAATTGTTGACATCGTTAATGATTTCTTAGTAAACGAATTTGAGGTAGACGGCGATGAGATCAGTAATGACGCCAACCTGAAAAAGACGCTTGGGCTGGATAGCCTGGACTATATCGACATGGTCGTAGTGATTGAATCTAATTTCGGAGTGAAATTAGGTGAGGCAGATTTTAAAAAAATGGTCACGTTTGATGATTTCTATACGACGATTGAGCAGAAGATTGCTGAAAAAAACGCATAAACTATCGATTGAACTTTACTCTTTAACAATATACCAATGTAATAGTGTAACAATGTACCAATGATGTAGAGATGCAGTAATAGCATTGTTACATTGGTACACTGTTATATTGATAAATTAGACTTATGAACAAGTGGAAAGGTAAATCTAAAGGAACCATACTGGGATATAAAATATTCGTCTGGTGTATTAGAAATATCGGGATCCGGAGTTCATATGTTGTGCTCTATTTCGTAGCGTCCTATTACTTTTTATTCTTAAAAAAGAGCAACCGCTACATTCTTTATTATTTTCAGAAAAGACTCGATTACGGATACTGGAAATCCAAAGCCTCTGTATTCAAAAGCTATTTTACTTTTGGTAAGGTTTTGATTGATAAAACCGCGATTTCTGCTGGTTTAAGAGAAAAATACACCTACGAATTCGATGGAATAGAAAATCTCAGAAACCTTTTGGCCGAAAAAAGAGGCGGAGTGCTTATCAGTGCCCACATCGGGAATTTTGAAATTGCAGAACATTTCTTTGCCGATATCGATTTCGACTGTCAGATCAACCTGGTGACTACAGATCAGGAAGTGACGGTGATCAAAGAATATCTCGAAAGCGTTGCCGTCAAACAGAGCAATATCAAATTCATCTACGTCAAAGAAGATATGTCGCATATTTTTGAGATCAATAAGGCTTTGTCAGATAACGAATTGATCTGTTTCACCGGAGACCGCTATTTCGAAGGCTCAAAATTTCTTGAAGCTGATTTATTGGGAAAAAGTGCTAAATTTCCTGCCGGTCCGTTCCTTATTGCTTCCCGTCTTGGTGTTCCCGTGGTCTATGTTTATGTGATGAAAGAAAAAAATCTTCATTACCACTTGTACGCAAGGGTTGCACAGAACATTAAAAACCGTGACTCTCAGGGACTTCTCAATTCTTACGTACAGAATCTGGAATCTATGATCAGAAAATATCCCCTTCAATGGTTCAATTATTTCGATTTTTGGGATGATATTGATTAATTTTTCTAATTTTATCCCTGAAAACTAATTAATAAACTCAAATCGTTAAATAAATTCGGGAATTGGATATTTGAACCTTTCATTTAGGTTTAAATATAATTTCTAAATCTCAGGATTTCTTAATTTTTGAAATAAAAACACACATCTTTTCTCCTTTTGAAAAAAGAATACGACATACTTGTAATCGGTAGCGGATTGGGAGGTCTTGTTTCGGCTCTAATTTTGGCGAAAGAAGGTCTGAAAGTCTGTGTCCTGGAGAAAAACAACCAGTATGGCGGAAATCTCCAGACTTTTTCGCGGGATAAGTTGATCTTCGATACCGGAGTCCATTACCTGGGAGGCCTTTCAGAAGGGCAGAATCTTCACCGGTTTTTCTCCTATCTTGAGATTATGGATGATCTCGAACTCCACAAGATGAATGAAGACGGCTATGACCGGATTTCGTTTGGTGAAGAAAGTATAGAATATCCTCATGCGCAGGGCTACGAAAACTTTGTTGAACAGCTTGCGTCCCATTTTCCCAACGAAAAACAAAACCTGGAAAGCTATTGTGATGAGATCCAGTATGTCTGCGCGCAGTTTCCACGGTATCAGGTCATAGGGAAAGACAGCTATAATGAAGAAATCCTTCACCTCAATACCAAAAGATTCATAGAGTCTGTGACTCAGGATAAAAAACTGCAGGCTGTATTGCTTGGTTCTAATTTTTTATATGGTGGTGACTCAGAAAATATACCGTTCTACGTTCATGCCCTTACGGTGAACTCCTACATTCAGAGTGCGTACAAATGTGTCAAAGGAGGAAGCCAGATTACTAAACTCCTGATTAAAAAACTTCGTCAATATGGAGCAGAAGTTCACAAACATTCCGAGGTTTCAGAGTTCATCTTTAATGAAAACAATGTTCTGTCCTCCGTAAAAACAAAGGAAGGAAAGGAATATGCAGCAAAAAAATTCATCTCAAACATAGAAATCCGCTCTGCGATGAAACTGATGGGAGAAGAACGATTGAGAAAATCCTTTTCCAACAGAGTGATGAGCTGGGAGCCTGTTTCCTCATGCTTCAGCGTCTATCTGGTTTTAAAACCGCATTCTTTCCCGAATTTTAATTACAATATCTACCACTATTCATCGGAAGAAATGGTTTGGAATGCATTCCGTTATCGCAAAGAAGGCTGGCCGGAAACCTATATGCTTTCCTCCACACAATCCAAACATCATCCTGATTATGCGGAAAGTCTTACAGCGATCTCTTATATGGATTTTGATGAGGTGAAATCCTGGGAGAGAACCATCAATACGGTGGCAGAAGAACATGAAAGAGGATTGAAATACGAAGAATTCAAACTTGAAAAAGCAGAGAAAATGATCTCAGCATTAGAAAAGAAAATTCCAAACTTAAGACATTCCATCAAAAGCATCTATACTTCATCGCCGCTGTCTTACAGGGACTATATCGGCAGTTTTGAAGGAAATATGTACGGATACATGAAAAATTCGGATAACCCGTTAAAAACAATGGTTTCGCCGCGTACCAAGACCGATAATCTGTTTCTTACCGGACAGTCTGTGAATATGCATGGAATTCTGGGCGTAACGATAGGCGCGTTCAATACCTGTGCAGAAATTCTGGGAAAAGAAACGATAGACGATCGTCTGAAACAAATGATCAACACTCATGAAAGTAAATAACAGGCTCGCTGCAGCATTCCGGGGAATTCAGTTTTTCCTGATTCTTTTCCTGATGTCGTGTGGCGTTTCAAAATCGGTTCATCATCTTCCGGATATCAGCAGATATGCTTTGGAAACCCCGAAAGTTAGTAAGATCAATGATTCTACGTTCAGTTTCAATCAGAATTATTTAACCAAAAATAAACAACAGCTGTGGGAACTTTATATCAAAGGAAATCCTTTACAGCTGGGCTATAACAACGGAGCTCTAACTCAAAATCTGATGCAGCAGCAGGAAGAGATCTTCTTTTCCAAAGTGGAAGGTTTTGTTCCTTCAAAGTTTAAACAAAAACTGCTTCGTGGCTTTTTAAAATGGTACAACAGAAAAATGTATCTGAATGTAAGGGAAGATTATCAGGCTGAATTGTACGGTTTAGCGCAGTATTCCTCAGATCAATACAATTTTATAGCACCCAAATACCTTCGGAACCTGTATCTTCATGGCGCTCACGATATTGGTCATGCCATGCAGGATTTGGCGATGGTAGGCTGTACTTCACTCGCGGTCTGGAATGAAAATACAGAAGACGGCGAGATGCTAATCGGAAGAAACTTTGATTTCTATGTAGGAGATGATTTTGCTAAAAATAAACTGATTGAATTTGTAGAACCGGATACCGGAATTCCATACATGTCCGTAAGCTGGCCGGGAATGATAGGCGTAGTTTCAGGGATGAATAAAGAAGGAATTACAGTAACCATCAATGCCGGAAAATCTAAGATTCCTCTGACTGCCAAGACTCCAATCTCTCTCGTAACGAGGGAAATTCTGCAGTATGCAAAAAATATTGACGAGGCCATTGCCATTGCAAAAAAAAGGAAAGTATTTGTCTCTGAATCCATTCTGGTGGGAAGTGCTCATGATAAAAATGCGGTGATTATCGAAGTTTCTCCTAAAAATTTTGGGGTCTACAAAGTTGAAAATACAAGCAAGGTTTTCTGTACCAATCATTTTCAGTCGGAAGCCTATAAAGACGATAAAAGAAATCAGAAACATATCATAGAAAGCCATTCCGAATATCGCTACGAAAAACTTCAGGAACTTCTTGAGGAAAAGAAAAAACTCAATCCTGAAAAAATGGCGGCTATTTTACGGGATAAATCCGGTTTAAAAGACCAGAAGATCGGCTACGGAAATGAAAAAGCCATCAATCAGCTGCTGGCTCACCATGCTGTTATATTTTCACCTGAAAAAAGACTGGTCTGGGTTTCTTCCAATCCATATCAGTTAGGAGAATTTGTTTGCTATGATCTCAATGAAATCTTTTCCGGAAAAAAAGCGGCAGAAAGTTTACAGGCAAAAACAATACTGAATATCGCCAGAGATCCATTTGCAGATTCTCAGGAATTTGAGAACTATGAAATGTATAAAATGATGGGCGAAGAGGTAAGTGCTGCGACAGACAGTAAAGATATAGTCCTGACAGACGATTTCATTCCCCATTATCTGTCTTTGAATCCTGATTTCTGGTTGGGTTATTACCAGTCAGGCCAATATTATTACCATAAAAAAGAGTTTGCCAATGCAAAAACAGCTTTTGAAAAAGCCCTGACAAAAGAAATTACCACAGTTCCGGACCGGAAAGATGTGGAAAAATATCTAAAGAAGACTTTAAAAAAAATAAAATGATCCCAAAACATATAAAACTGCTGTTCTGCATTCCTTTTATCATCATTATCGGCTACACAGCGTTCCTTCTTACCAGATACAGCGCGATTCCGGATATTATTCCGATTCATGGGTATGGAGGGAAAAATGACGGATTCGGAAGTAAGCTGTTTCTTTTTGCGCCTATCGTCTTAAATCTGATCATTTTGGGCTTTATCTGGATGATCATCAGAAAACCGGATAAAATCAAATTTACTTTTGAAGTGAAAGAAGAGGATAAGGAAAAAACCTATCAGCAATACCAATTGGTTTTAATCATTCTCGCCATATTTGTAACCTTGATTATGAGTCCGTTATCTTTTTCGGATGTTGTTTTTAAATAAATCGATCGCATCATTGCCATTCAATTTTAGACTGATGAATAAAGATTATTTATATCTAAAATGTGCTTTTTACTTGAAATAATAAATATTTTTTTAAGTTAATATGTGAATACTGTAACATTTTGTTATTTTTACTACTAACTAGGGAAGTAATTAAATCAATATTTCGTTAAAAAGTAAATCATATGAAAAGAATTCGACTAAGTGTTAAGTTTTTATTGCTTTGTTCTTTTTTTGGTTTTGGTGCATTATCTGCCCAAAAACATGAGCAGGTAATAAAAGATTATGTTAATTCTGAAAAGACATTTCAAAGAATAAATCCTGAACTGAAAGCATTTACCATCGTGAATGTGGATCCGTCAAAAAGTTTAAATGGAGAAATTGTAGGCATACAGCAGACCATAAATGGAGTTCCTGTTTTTGGAAGTTCAGCTAATGTTCTGATCAGAGAGGATAAAGTATTGAGTTTTGCAGATACTTTTCTTAAAACCTATCCTTCCATCGTCAAAGGAAAACAGAGCGCCCAAAAAGAAGCATTGGTAGTAAAGGCTGCCAAGCAGTTTGATGGACTGACTACTGCGAGAAACAGCGAAGGAAAAGAAGAGCCTATAAAAACCAAACTCGTCTATTTTGCAAAAGGAGGAGAACTAATCCTTGGATACCTGTTTAACGTAGAAGAGAAGGAAACAGGTAACCTTTGGACACTCGTGATCAGTACAGATGACGGTACCGTTTTATACCGTGAAAACCTTAACCTTTCATGTAATTTCCATGATGGTGATCATCAGCACCTTCCTACTGAATTGAATCAGACAGAGCTAAATGTTCAGCCTTCTGTACTTCCCGCTTACATAAAGCAGGAAAATAGCAGCCTTAACAGGAATTTTGTTCTGGCTCCGGACAATGCTTCTTATAATGTACTGCCTTTCCCTGTAGAAGCACCTTCTTTTGGGGCAAGAGCACTGCTGAATAATCCTTGGGATCTCACAGCTTCTCCGGAAGGATGGCATTCTGACGGAACCAATCATTATACCAATACCAGAGGAAATAATGCTTACGCATACACCGACGAAAATAATACCAATACGGTTCAGTTTTCTGCTGATGGTGGAGCTTCAAGAGCTTTTGACTTTCCAATGGATGTGACCCTGCCTCCTCAGAACTATACCTCTGCGGCAGTGACCAATTTATTTTATGTCAACAATAAAATGCATGACGTATTTTATAAACTTGGATTTACAGAAACAGCCAGAAACTTTCAAACCAATAACTTCGGTTTAGGGGGTACCGGAAATGATGCTGTTTTGGCTGAGGCCAGAGATGGCGGAGCTTATAATAATGCCAATTTCCAGTCACCTGCAGACGGATCTTTACCAAGAATGCAGATGTATTTATTTGAGCCGACGCAGATGCAGAATCTTTTTTACAATTCACCATCAATTTATACAGGAAGAGTACCCATCAGCAAAACGGCACAGTTTGGCCCGGCGCTTGAAGGAAACGCCCCTGTCACCGGAAACTTAGCCCTTTCTGTACCTGCAGACGCATGTACGGCTGTTGCAGCAGGTAGCTTAACGGGTAAAATAGCAGTAGTAACTGCGGCGACCTGCGGTTTTGCAGTGAAGACTAAAAACCTGCAGAATGCCGGAGCTATAGGAGTTGTACAATACCATCCAAACAGTGATACACCAATTGGTTTAGGAGGTACAGATGCTACAATTACGATCCCAACCATTATGATCGGAAAAACGGAAGGACAGTTTCTAACGGGTGAAATTACTAATGGGGCAACGATCAGTGCAACATTAAAATACGATAAATTAAATTACGTTTATAAAGACGGAAGCTTAGACAATGGTGTAATGGCACACGAATACGGACATGGAATCACCAACCGTATGACAGGTACCGGAAACAACTGTTTAAATTACGGGACTTCCAATGAGCAAATGGGAGAAGGATGGTCTGATTTCTTTGCTTTAATGCTGACCAACAAGCCTGGAGATAATGCTTCTGTTCCACGTGGAATGGCTACTTTTACAGCCAGCCAGACTACAGATGGGCCAGGAATAAGACCTGCAAAATATTCTCCTGATTTTGCCATTAATAATTATACCTACACAAGAACGAATGGGATGAAAGTTAATGACAATGTGAGACTTACAAATGGTTCCATAATTCCGGTTACCAGAGCAGATGTTCACAGTATAGGATTTGTATGGGCTACGATGCTTTGGGATCTTAACTGGAAATATGTTGAAAAATATGGCTATAACAGCAATGTACTGGCTAACCCTAACAGTGGCAGTGCAAAGGTACTGCAGTTGGTCGTTGATGCTCTAAAATTACAGCCATGTAACCCTAATTTTATACAGGGAAGAGATGCTATCTTAGCTGCTGATTTGGCGAAAACCAATGGAGCTGATAAATGTCTGATCTGGAAAGTGTTTGCTAAAAGAGGATTAGGTGTCAATGCCGCTCCAGGAGGACTGCTTGGAATATGGCAGAATTATAATCAGCCGGCTCCGGACCTGAGCGACCAGGTGGAAGATTTCACAGTTCCTGCTGAGTGTAACACATTGGCAGTGAATGAAGCTTCTGCTAATACCAAAGGAATATCTATCTATCCAAATCCGGTGAAAACTGAATTTACGATCAAAACCCCTTCAGGAATGGATCTTTCAGGAATCACTACGGTTTCAGTGTATGATTTTACAGGGAAATTGGTTTCTTCAGAAAAAATCAATCTTAATAAGCAGACTACAGTAAATGTTAATACTCTGCTGAACGGAGCTTATATGGTAACGATCAAGGGTAACGCCATTGATTACAGCCAGAAAATCATTGTTTCGAAATAAAAGTAGAATAATAACAATATAGAGAGAAAAGTCCTGGAGCTAAGCTTCGGGGCTTTTTTGTTGCGTGTTTGAGTGTATTTTTGTTGCTAGTTGCTAGTTGCTAGTTGCTAGTTGCTAGTTGCTAGTTGCTAGTTGCTAGTTGCTAGTTGCTAGTTGCTAGTTGCTAGTTGCTAGTGCTAGTCTTTAACCTTAATGCAAAAAGTCTTACGTCTGAATCTGACATCTTGGTTCTTGGCTCTTGATTCTTAAACCTACTCATTCTCCGGATTCAGTTTATTCAGGAAAAAAAATGTGGCAATGCCGCAGAGTGCAGACATAGATGTGGCCAGAATAGCACTTCCGATCACATATTGGAGGAGGTTGTTCTTGATCAGTTCGAAATTAAGTTCGCTGCTTAAAATATTACTGTCGCCGTGTACAAAAGGAGAACCTAAAAATAGAGAGGCTGCAATCACAAAGGGAATAAATGGCGGAAGGCTTACGTTGGATGCCACAAAAGCGAGAACTTTATTCAGTTTAAAAAGAACAGACAGTGAGATGACAAGAAGCGTATGGAATCCCCAGAAGGGAGAAAATCCTATAAATACGCCCAACGCAATAGAAAATGCTTTCGTACGGTTGCTGCCGTCACTTTCAAGGACATCTTCCTTGATGAATCTTTTAAAGCTTTTTTTTTTGAAATTATTCACGAAATTTCGCGGAATAATGTACAGAAGTGTGATCGTTACTAAAATCGTATTCAGAATGCTGATCCGAGTAAAATCTTTGAACGGTCTGAAATGAGAAACCCTTTCTGCAGGATCATACAAAACCTTGATGGGAACGTTTTTTACTGGAACATGCCTCCAGGCAGTCCTTACAATAATCTCGATCTCAAATTCAAATTTTGGAGTGAAATATTTCTTCGGAATTTTTAATAACGGATATAATCTGTAACCGGATTGCGTATCTTCCAGCTTGATTCCGGTTTCGAACCAGAACCAGAAATTAGAAAACCTGTTCCCAAAGCTGCTTTTCTTAGGAATTCCGTCCTGTGACATATTCCGGTTTCCGATCAGTAGAACATCATGTTTTTCCTGAAGTAAAGCTTCTACAAATACAGGAATATCATCCGGATAATGCTGCCCGTCTGAATCAATGGTGATGGCGTAATGATACCCCAGTTCTTTGGCTTTTCTGAAGCCTATTTTCAGTCCGTTTCCTTTGCCTTTGTTCTCAGGCAGGGAAATAATGGTTATTTGGGGATAATCAGTTAAAATCTGTGCAGTAGAGTCGGTAGAACCATCATTGACCGCAATAATGTTTTCGGTGTAGCCCAGAACACCGTCTATTACCCTTCTCAGGGTTTTTTCATTGTTGTAAGTAGGTATTAAAATGCAGATCTTTTTCTCAATCACTGCATTCTGTACTTCTTGAAGGGTCATTGTTTTATTTTATAGTGGCTCTTTCTGCCTCTGAAAAGGATTTAGACTGCATCGCAAACTTCTTCACATAGCTTTTCAGGGCTGCGTTCTGCTTGCTGTAATTATTGATCAGAAATGCCTTATCATCTTTGATACTGCCTCTGTACCCTACTATTTTAGGAATATTTTCCTGAACGCTGAGTCTGATCAGTCGCAGTTCTATATTATTCGGATTACTCTTGATAATGCTTTCAAGACTTGTTGCACCCGTTTTTACAAGTGCTTTTCTGTTCTTTTTAGCGATTTTGGCTTCCATAATCTGTGCAGCAGCTTTATAGCCTGTAGTTACGGCATCAGAACCGGATTGTTTTTCTGCAAGATTGATGAATGCTTCCGTATTGTCATTGGATTGGTTAGCCTTTGCATAGCTGTTTCTTAAAGACTCAAGATCAGTCTGGAAGAAAAAGATAAAAGCGGTTACGAGAGATAAGAGAAGTTTCATGATCTTATTTTTTATAGCTTACAGACATTTTCAATGCAATAGTCTCGCCAAAAGAAGTGATATTCTTTACTTTAACATCTTCTTCATTTTCAGTAATATCCAGCTGAAGTTTCAGATCCGGCGTTTCAAAAGGATTGATAATAGCCATGAACTTTACATTCGAGGCTGTTTTTAAAAATAATTTTGACCCGGTAAATTCTTCCGTCAGTTCTTTTACGATCTGCATCATACAAACTCCCGGCGTCACCGGATTACCCGGAAAATGGCCTTTAAAAATATCGTGATCTTTATTCAGATGAATGTTGGCCGTGAAACTTCCATGGTCTCCCTTTTCAAAAGATTCTAAAGTGTAAAAGTCTGTAAGAATGGTCTGCATACAATTATTTTTTCATGTTAAAGGTATAATAAACACCTGTTTGGAATGTCACATTCGTCTGGTCGCTCTTGATGTGTACAAAGCCTTTTTTAATTCGGGCTTCTACCCCAAAGTTTTTCGTAATGTCGTATCCTGCTCCAAAAAGCAGTCCTAAATCCGCATCAGTAGGGGATTCAATGTTTTTATGATCAGTAAGAAGTTCTAAAGTTGGTCCGAAATGAATATTGAATTTATCAAAATAAAATTTATTCACTACCGCTGCTCCCACATAAGAAACACTTACAGTCTTTGAGGCTACAGCAGGGTTCTGGCTTTCGTATTTCGCTCCCTGACGCGTATAGTAAACTTCCGGTTGAAGTGCATAGAATTTAGCAAATCGGATATTCGCTTGAAAACCAATATAAAAATCAATTTTCGACTTTATATCATAGGTGTTGCTTCCGTTATAATAATAATTTTGACTATCCACATAATACCAGTAGTCGTGAGCGGGACCATCAGAAAAATGGGCGATATTGGCCCCCACTCTGATTCCCGGATTGAAAGTTACCTGTGCAAAAGACAGGCTTGAAATGAATAGGACAGCTGATAGTAGAAATTTGTTCATGTTAATTCTGTTCGGTTTCAGTTATTTGAAATAGTTTTATATTGATCTTAAAGTCCTTGTGTTGCAGGTTTAAGCTATCCGCGAAGATATGTTTTTTTGCTGCAAAACTGAAATCGATTTTTTCCTTATTGTTTTTTGTGTAAATGATGTTCTTCAGCAGTCCGTCTTCCTTATTGAAAAACAGGTAGTAAGCCCTTTTGTCGGCTTTGGAAAGATAGATTTTAGAATGATCATTTTCAAAAGATTCACTCACCGGAAATTTCCTTTTAAGCAGCTCCCGGAAGTCGTTCTTTAAAAAATTAATCACAATCTTCTTATCCAGATCGGGAAGAACGTAATTCAATTTAAAATCATTCTCAGAAATCTCGAAATCAATTAATTTATTTCCAAAATCTGAAGTCATGGCCACGCGGTGAGTCGTTTCATTCAGTTTTTTAATGATCAGAATTCCGCTTACATGATTTTTGTAAATATCCATCTGGCATTTATACACATAATCTTCACCGGAAGAAAAATATAAATTTTCAACCGTTTTCTCAGCACTCTGAACCGGTTTTGCATCTGTCAGCTGGTAGCTTTTACACGAAACCAACAGCAGGAAAACCAGACTATAAACTAAACTCTGAAGCTGCAATCGCTGCATTGATCTTGGTATTTTTGAATACAATATTCGTCGTGTCTCCCGAGGCTTCCGTCATATTCACCTGTGAAACCGTTGACTGGTTTTTTGGAAAATGAAGTTCAATCTGTTTGATGTATTTCAACAGCTGGGCAGATTTCGGAGTGAATTTGGCCACATTGAAATTTCCGTTTTTATAATAGGACACGGTAAACTCAGGATCGCTGAACATTTTTCCGTTTGAACTTCCTACAATCAGTTTATTGATCTTCTCAAAAGTTTTACTCTTGGCATCTACAGACGATTTTTTCCCCTGATCATTGATGAAAATTTTACCTTCCTTAAAAACAATACTGTACTGATAAGGTTTTGTATATTTCCAGCTCAGCATATTCGGTGATTTCAAAGACATTTTTCCGTAGGTAACGATGCTTTTATCCAGAAAATCCATCTTTTTGGTCTGGGTAAAATCGCTCTGGAGGGTTTTGATCTCCTGGGTTTCAGAAGACACTTTCGCTACAAATGCTTTAGCTTCTGCGCCTGACATTGCGGTCATCTGGGCAGAAAAGAAACCTGAAATGAATATAAATGCTCCTAAAACAATATTTTTAATCATTTTTATTTGATTTTGTTAATTGAATCGACTGTAAACGTCGAATATTTTCTCTCCTTCAAAAATAACAATAAATCGACCAATACGTTGTACGTCTTTTCAGAGGTATCATGAAGAAGGATAATGCTTCCTTTCTTCAGGCCTTTGGTTACTTTTTTATAGATTTTCTTTTCATCTTCTGTAACCGTATCCAGTGAACGGACATTCCAGCCGATGCTTTTTTTATGAGTTCTTTTGATGGCCTTTGCGATGCTCGGATTCGTAACACCGAAAGGAGGTCGGTACCAATCAGTTTTAATCCGACCGGTTTTTAAGATGATTTCGTCACATTTTTCAATCTCCTCTGTCATTTTTGAGGCAGACAGAAATCCTGTATTGTTTGAATGGGAAAGCGTATGATTTCCGATGGTGTGGCCTTCGGCAATAATCCGCTGAAAAGTTTCCGGGTATTTTTCGATCTGTTTTCCGATACAGAAAAAAGTAGCTTTTACCTGATGTTCCTGAAGCAGATCTAAAAATTTGGGTGTAAATTCAGTCGGCCCGTCATCAAAAGTCAGGGCAACTTCATTGATTTTCGTTCTTTTATGGGTAATGCTGTTTACAAAATATCCCAGCGTAATATCAAATGATCCCCAAACCACGACGAAAGAAAAAGCCAGAAATCCAGCCAGATAAACCCAGATACTTCCATGAAACGCATAAATAAATACGTTGCAGAAAAGATAAAATAGAATAAATGGATAATGCTTCATCTTCCGGTATTTTGAGTTGTACTTATTTTGATCTCTGCATTCAGGAAACCTACCAATTGGATGTTTTCCTGTTTGATTAAGCTCTTTCCAGCAACATCAGACTATGATCATTTCCAGCCAGATGATTGTAAAGAAGAATATTTTTAATGTCGGTCTTTTGCACTGAATGGATCATCATGACTTCCGGAATTTGCTGTTCCTTCAGAATATGGCAGGCCATAAATGTGGAAAAGCCACTTGCTGTATTGAATTCTCCGCTCAAATGTTTGTAATACAGTAAAGCTGAATTATGAAACGCATCCATTGCTTTTGTGTAGTAAACATCAGATGTGGCATCACCACTGAAACCTAAGATTACAGCATCGATGTCTTTATGTTTCAAATTGTTTTTAGCTAAAAAATCTCCTATAAAAGTTGATGTTTTTTCTATTTCCAATCTGTTGATGATCTGAATGTCTCTAAGTTTTGCGAAAGAACTTTCCGTTTTATCTTTTCCTAAAACAAAAAAAGCTGCCCCTTCACCCCAGATCACGCCATCCGTTTCGGAATGTAAATAATCAGCGGGAAGATCTTCTTCTTTTTTTATCGTATTGTTGAGACGGTAAAGTTCCATGGTTCTGGCTGTCTGCTCATCTGCAGCGCCTACGAGAACATTTTCAGCCTCTCCGTCGTTGATCTGAAGCTGAGCGTCCAGAAAAGAGAATTCCAGTGAGGAAGAGGTGTTGACATACGTGAAATTGTACGCATGACACTGAAGTCCGAGAGCGATCTGTCCTGCAACGGTGTTATGAGTCGATTGGATAAAAAATGTAGGAGTCAGAAACTCTTCATTATTATCGATCACATTTTTCAGGAACTTTTCAGAATCCTGGGAACATCCCATTCCCGTTCCTACAATGATGGCATCCGGTTTTTCAATTCCTGCTTCTTTTAAAGCATAATTGGAGGCTACAGAGCTCATTTTTACGGTTTTAGACATTCTCCTGATCATCGCAGGGGGAATGAATTCTTTATAGTTGGGATCTACAGCTTTTAAGATCTGAACAGATGGGTCAGCTTTAAGATCCAGGAAAAAATTTTCTTTTAAAGTGTCCTGAACAGAGATGCAGGATGCACTGTTGATGTATACTGCGTTCATGATTTTGAGAAAATTAAAGTAGAACAGTTCCCTCCGAACCCGAATGAATTGGAAAGCACATGGTTAATGTCTTTCTCCTTCAGTTCTGTAACCGGAGTTAAGTCAAATTCTGCCATTTTCGTTTTGAAATTCAGATTAGGGAAAATGACGCTGTGCTGCATCGCCAAAATGGAAAATACCGCTTCAATTCCCGCTGCTGCTGCCAGAGTATGTCCGGTAAAAGCTTTGGTAGAACTGAATTCAGGAACCTGACCTTCACCGAAGATCCGGATCATGGCAATTCCTTCTGATAAATCATTATTGGGAGTCGCCGTTCCGTGAACGTTGATATAATCGATGTTCTCTTTTTCCAGACCGGATATTTTAAGAGCCTGTTGCATGGCGAGAAAAGCACCCTGTCCGTTTTCTGACGAAGCGGTCTGATGATGGGCATCATTCGCATTGCCATAGCCGGAAAGATAAGCCAGGACTTTTTTGTTCTCTTTTTTCACGACTTCATCAGACTCAAGAATGATAAAAGCGGCGGCTTCCCCAAGGTTCAACCCTTTTCTGTCGTTATCAAATGGTGTATTGTAAGAATCGGTAAGAATCATCAGCGTATTGAATCCGTTCAAAGTAAATTTTGAAAGAGAATCCGTGCCACCCACGATCACACGGTCCAAAACACCGTTTTTAATCAGTTTAGCACCCATCATGATCGCATTCGCTGCTGAAGAGCAGGCTGTACTGATCGTGGAAACCATACCGTTTAATCCAAGATAATCAGCGATGGCCAATGAGGAATTTCCCGCATCATGAGCATCGATGTATTTTTGCTTTTCAGGAAAGTCTTCGTAAGAGTAGAAATACCTTTCCGTGATATCCATTCCGGCGACACTGGTAGAAGAGATGAGACCGGTTTTGTATTCATTGATATCCGAAATTCCGGCAGATGCTACAGCTTCTCTTGCGGCGATCATGCCTAATAAAGAAGTTCTTGTCACATTATTGTCTTCAGGCAGCTGAAGCTGTTGTACAAGCTCTTCATTAGACCATTTTATCTCGCCTGTTTTTATAGTTCCGGCATGGCGGGTCTCAAACATCTGGATGTCATAAATTCCGTGTTTTCCGGTTTTTAACGAAATAAAATTTTCCTCCACATTGTTTCCGATGGAAGAAATGATGCCCATTCCTGTGATGGCAATTTTCTTGTTCATTTATTTTTAATGTAACAGTGTATTAATGTACCAATGTATCAATCTACCAGTGTAACAATGATTGCTAGACTGTTAAACTGATATATTGGTACATTTATTTATTTCGTTCTGTTGTCTTCAATGAATTGAGCCATTGTATCGATAGATTGGAAAATTTCCTTTCCTTTTTTAGGATCGGCTAATTTTATTCCATAGTCTTTATCCAAAAGAACGATAAGCTCAAGAGCGTCAATAGAATCAAGACCCAATCCGCCTCCGAATAAAGGATCGGTATCTTTGATCTCTTCTACAGAAACGTCTTCAAGGTTTAGAACTTCAATGATTTTGTGCTTTAATTCTGTTTTTAAGTTTTCCATAATATAGATTAATAGTGTACCAATGTACTTAATGTACCAGTGTACCAATGCATGAATATATCCATTTCTATGTTTAGAATTGTTACATTGCTAGACTGTTACATTGTTATATTGTTCCATTGTTATATTGTTACATTTTTATAGGGTTAGCAAATATACAAAAGCTTTATAATTTTCCTGATAAAGTTCCGTCCAGCCGCAGAGAACTTTTTCTGCCTTTCCGGACAGCAGGATCTGCTCTGCGTAGTCGTTTAAAAATTGTTCATCCAATTCATCCAGAACGAAAAAAGCATTCTCCGTCTGCATTTGATGTCTGATGCTGATCTCACCTACACAGATATTAGGTAAGGTGTAGACAAATACGGCAGGGCTAGGGAAGTAATTTTCTTCTGAGTTGATACTTTCCTGGTATTTGAAATCCGTATCCAGACTGGATGATCGGTTGGCAAGAACCACTGCTGTTCTGCTGTGATCTTCATCTTTTAAAATTATTTCCGAAGCAAGAAAAGCAAGCTTACTCAGATTATCCATCTTGTGAAATTTGGAATAATTGATTTCTAAACTTTTATAAGCTTCTTTCGCAAAATCGTGAAATGTTTCCGCATGGCTTTCAAAAACAGGAAGTCCGTTAACGGTTATTTTCGAATGTTCTATGGTACAGCTGTCCGTTTTCTTCATCACTTTCATTTTAACATTTTTCTAAAACAATCGCTGCATTGCATCCGCCGAAGCCTGAAGCTGTTTTTAAAATATACTGAATGGCTGCAGACTGGTTTTCTGTAATGATATTCAAAGGTTGGGAAACTCCCGTTTCTTCAAAATTCTTAGAAGGAATCAGCAGTCCGTGGCGGGCACTTTCCATAGAAATAATGCTTTCCAAAAGTCCCGATGCGCCAAGGCAGTGTCCGTAATATCCTTTCATGCTGTTCAATGGAGCATGTTGAAGTTCCATTCTGTTGAAGGCGATGGCTTCCATTTCGTCATTGTAGATGGTGGCGGTTCCGTGGGCGGAAATAAAATCGATCTGATCAGAGGTAACATTCGCTTCTGTCATTGCATTTTTGATGCTTGCATACAATCCGTCTCCCGTTCTGGAAGGTCCCGAAATGTGATTGGCATCATTCACGGCGGAGTCTCCGGATATTTTAAACCTAAACTTTTCGTTTTCACTTGGAGCAGAAGTGATATACACCGCTGCGGTCGCTTCACCGATATTAATTCCGTTTCTGTTTTTGTCGTAAGGCTTGCATGGTTCCGTTCCGATGGCCTGGAAAGAGTTGAATCCTGAGATCACAAACTCTGAAACCTCATCACCGGCAATTACAAAAGCATCTTTATATTTCCCGGCCTTAATCATATTTTTAGCAACAGCAATAGCCATTACTCCTGAAACGCAGGCATTGGAAACCACGATGGGTTTTGTTTTAAATCCAAAATAATCAGCAATTTTCTGTGCTAATTTTGAAAGATAAACGCCTTCCGGTAATGCCGTCTGATTTTTTAATAAGCTGATATTTCCTTTGGTCGTTGATAGGATGAAAGCCGTTTCTTCCGAAATATCATCCTTTTCAACCAGAGGTTTTAAACTCAGTAGAAACATTTTCTCAAGTCTTGTAAAATCCTGACCGTCAAAATTGTTTTTAAATTCTTTTTCCAGCTTTTCAGTATCAATAATGGAAGCATAAAAAGCGTCCTGATTTTCTATCACCTGATGCAGACCCACGCCTGATTTTCCTTCTACCAGATGATTCCAGTTCGAAGTAACGTCAAAACCTAAAGGAGTGACGCAGTTGTAGTCTGTAATATAAATTTCTTTCTTCATTATAATCCCATTTTATCTTTCCATGCCTGAAAAAACTCAGGATTATAAAGGCATAAGCTTCCATTACTGTCTAAGAAAACCTGAATGGTTTCTCCGCTGCATACCAGCTGATCATCCTGATTGAACAGTTCATAGGTGTAGATCAGTTTGGCAGATACGGAATTCACAAAAGTGGTGACGATCCTGAATGTTTCTCCGTATTTTAACGGAAGAAAATGTTCACAGGTACTTTTTACGATAGGTGTCACGTAGCCTTCTCTCTGAATATCGAGATAAGTAAGGCCGTGCTCCCTTCCGAAGGCTTCTCTTCCGTCTTCGAAATACACGATATAATGTCCGTGCCAGACGATGCCCAGAGGATCTGTTTCGTTGAATCTTACCCTTACTTCTTCCGTACAGGTTAATATGTTTTCTTTAGACTGCATTTTGTTTTCGTTCGTAAAAAATAGAAATAGCGACCATCGCAATATAGAATGCAAAAAGGAAAGCAAGTTCTTTGGCAATTCCTCCGATACCACTGTTTCTTAAAATAATATCATAATAGGCATTCAAACCCCAGTTCATCGGGGAGAATTTGGCTACGGTCTGCATAAATTCCGGCATTAAAAATACGGGAACCCAAATTCCTCCGATAGCGGCCAGAACTACCACCGAAGTAGCTCCAAAAGGCGCAGACTGTTCCTGAGTATCTGCAATAGTTCCCAGTAAAACCCCAAATCCGATGGCTGCCAGTCCGGAAAATAAAGTCACCACAATAAGCTGGAACATTTTCCCTGAAACATCAAATGCCGGCAGATCCATGTAAGGGAAAAGGTAGATTCCCACAGCGACCATCAGTAAAAACTGAATGATACAGATGATCAGATACGTGAATGTTTTTCCTAAAATATGAACAAAGTATGGCGTAGGGCTGATTCTCGCTCTTACACTCGTGCCCTGACTTTTTTCTTTGACTAAATTGATAGAAAGCGGAACGACAATAAAGAAGATCGCGAAAAGCGTCCAGGCCGGAACATTGTGCTGAACTGAGTTCGGCATCACATCCATCGCTCCTTTTTTCGGGGTGATCTCTTTGAAGCTGATGAGGTTTTTGTTCTCATCAAGGTTTTCTTCTGTTCCCAGCTGATCCTGAAATGCTTTGTAGATCTTTTTATTTTCGATCTCAAACACCATTTTATTCACAGAATTCATCACGGAGTTTTTGAATCCTACGTTGGTTGCCGGATCAAAATACAGATGAATTTCTTTGGCTTTCGGAGCTGCTTTTTTCACCGCTGCTGCATCGCCTTCCAGTCCGAACGAACTTACGATCGTCTGAACTTTGGAATCTATATTTGAATTTAAATCTTTCGTTAAATTTTCAGGAATGACGATGGCCATCTGATAATCTCCAGAAAACACGGCTTCCTGCGCTGACTTTTCGTTATAATTCGTCAGCAGCTGGAATGTTTTGCTGGTTTCCAGTTCCTGTTTTATGTTTTTGGATACCTCGGATTTGTCATTATCAATGAAAATAATCGGGATTTTTGAACCTTCCAGATTTTTGAAAGTAGAATCCTGAATTAATGTAATCGTTACAATTAACAGCAACGGCATGACGAAAATAATGACTATTCCCCCAATATCTCTCTTCAGAAGAAGGATTTCCTTCACGAAGCTTCTCCAAAGTTTATACAACAACATCTCTTAGTTCTTTTCCTGTTAATGATATGAAAACGTCTTCCAGGTTTTCAGCGTTGGCGATCTGTGCTACCAGTTCTTCCGGTGTTCCTACCGCGTGTATTCTTCCTCTGTCGATAATGGCGATCTTCGTACAGAATTCTTCTGCCTCGGAAAGGTGGTGAGAGGTGTAAATGATACACGTCCCGTTTTTATTCAGTTCCTGTAAGAAATCGATGATTACTTTTTTAGACTGAACATCAACACCTACAGTCGGTTCATCAAGGAACAGTACTTTCGGATTGTGAAGTGTTCCTGCGATAAGGTTGCACCGGCGTTTCATTCCTCCGGAAAACTGTTCTACCTTTTTATCTGCAAACTTTGAAAGTCCCATGATCTCCAAGGATTCATCGATGGTTCTTTTAAGTTCTTTATGCTTTAATCCGTACAGACTTCCGTAAAACATTAAGTTTTCTTTAGCCGTAAGAGTAGGATAGAGCGCATATTCCTGAGGCACGATTCCGATAATTTCTTTGATCTTGAAACTGTCTTTCTGAGGAGACAGACCATTGATCGTAAATTGTCCGGAGGTAGGTTTGATTAATCCTGAAAGCATGGAAATCAGAGTGGTTTTTCCGGCACCGTTTGGTCCCAGAATTCCATAGATCTCATTTTTCTCAATATTCAGCGAGATATCGTTCACAGAAAACTCTTCGGAGTTTTTGTACTTTTTGTATAGATTTTTGATCTCAATCATATTCTCCGCCATATCAGATCGCTTTTCTCAGTTTTTTATAGAAAGCTTCTTCCAGATCTGCGATATGAAGCATAGATTTTGAAAGATTGTTGTAGATATCGCTTTTTGAATTCCTGTTTTTGTAAACACGGGCAATATCCACGGCAAAGTCTCTCCACAGGTCACCAATCGCAGTGATTTCTTTGGACAGCTCTTTTAATTCATCATTTTTAAGGATGACCGCTGCTTCCTGAAGAAAAGCTCCATAGATAAATCTGAAACCGCCACCACCAGTACCAATCTCTTCCTGCATTCTGATCAGCTGTCCGAGATAATGGTTAGTGACTTTAGTTCCTTTCTTTGCTGCCCATTTCGGGATGCTCTTGGCGACCCATCTCATGGCTTTTACTCCGATAAGGGGAACCGGAGCCAGCATGTTTTTGCAGGTGTCTTTGATTCCTTTTTTAATGGCTTCTTCAATATTTACATTGTCCGGGATGTAAGTCGGGTAGTACATATGTCCTTTTGGAGGCAGTGCGCCTTTGGCATATCTTACCTTTTCAAGTTCAGCTTCGGACAGAGAAGTTGTATAATCCATTACCGGGTCGCTGATCAGGAATTTTCCGTCTTCTTTTCCGTATACCACCAGGTTGTGGGCATTGAAGTGGAATTTATATTCTTCAGGGAAATAGGTAAGGTTGAAAACGCCCACCTGAAGCCCTGTCGGGATATTCTGATTTAAGTTTCTCTCTAAAGCGGACTGTGCGTCTTTAGGATTAGAAAATTTTTCTCTTTTGATTTTAATTCCCAATCTTTTGGCTGCTTTGCTGAAAATAGCACCGGGCATCGGACGATAGCTGAAGCCGGGAGCAAAATTGACTTTCAAAAATGGCAGATAGACGAAAAACAGTCCGGAACCGATCCCAAAGATCATTGGTTCACTGAGTTTTAAGCCTTTGTTGAGTAACAGATTGGAGGCAACACCGTTTTCGCAATGCGCGGTCTGATGGTGTTCAAAGTTAAGTTTCATTTGCTGCTTTTATCTTTTTCATTGGCGAAATGAAATTGTGCATAGGATGGTATGCTTCATTTCAGTATTATTTTCCGTCAAAGTTCTTTAATTCATCCACTGAAATCCCGAACGCATCGGCATATTTTTTCAGTACGGATTCGTTTAGTGTTTTAAATACTCTTGGTTTTGAGTGTCTTTTTACTCTCCACTGCCACATTCCGACATAGGAAGCAAGAACACCCAGATCCATTTTATTCAGTTCCATAAAATACATAATGGGACTCGATATATTATTGGCGACGTCCTGTCTGGCTTCTTCAATTCTTTCATGAATAAGTTCCAGAGATTCTTCCAGGGCTGCTTTTTTAGCTTCCCAGCCAATGCTGTTGGCCGTCGTATAATTATCGTTTTCATCCGTCACATACAAGACTTCGGTCATGTTTGCTGACTTCAGATTGCTTTCATCCTGAGGCAGGTCTTGTTTTTTCATGTAAACTGTATTATTTTTCTACTTTAAGAATCAAAAAGGATCACCTTTTTAATTCTTTTTAATCAGTTGGCTAAAATAGTGAAAATACATTATATGTAAATCATATTAAATCAGAATGCACCGGATAGGCTTTTTAAAGGGATAAAAGCTATTTTTAACTGAAAAATATTAATTCAGAATTTGTAATACATAAGCTGTAACAAGTGTATTATAAATGTAGACTAATAATGTTCTAAGAAATTTGGATAAAATAAAATAAGACTTATGAAGAAATTTTTTATTTCTGTTTCGCTTTTCTGCATGCTTCATGCAATGGCACAGAAGTTTGATACTCAGAAGATGACGGACAGTCAGGGGTACACTTATGAAACGGTAAAGAATGACCAATCCGGGGTAAGAGTTTATACGCTGAAAAACGGACTGAAGGTGTATCTGGCAAAAAATGATGATGCTCCGAGAATTCAAACCTATATTCCGGTAAGAACTGGATCTAATAACGACCCTAGCGATAACACCGGTTTGGCGCATTATCTTGAGCACATGGTTTTCAAAGGAACCTCTCATTTGGGAACGCAGGATTGGGCAAAGGAAAAAGCATTGTTACAACAGATCTCTGATCTTTACGAGCAGCACAAAGCAGAAAAGGATCCTGAAAAGAAAAAATTACTCTATAAGAAAATAGATGAAGTTTCTCAGGAAGCATCTAAATATGCGATTGCCAACGAATATGACAAAGCGATCTCTTCATTGGGAGCAACAGGAACAAACGCCCACACGTGGCTTGATGAAACGGTTTATAAAAATAATATTCCGGCCAATGAGCTTGAAAAGTGGCTTCAGGTAGAGAAAGAACGTTTTTCCGAACTGGTACTGCGTCTTTTCCATACAGAATTGGAAGCGGTGTATGAGGAATACAACAGAGCTCAGGATAACGACGGCCGTCTTGTGAATTATGCAATGATGGAAGCTCTTTTCCCAAAACATCCAAACGGTCAGCAGACAACAATAGGAACTTCAGAGCACTTGAAAAGCCCGTCTATGGTTGCCATTCATAAATACTTTGACACCTATTATGTGCCTAATAATATGGCAGTGGTTCTTGTAGGAGATTTGGATTTTGATAAAACCATCAAAATGGTAGATCAGTATTTCGGAACTTTCAAATACAAAGAGCTGCCCATGAAAAAAATGGTATCGGAACAGCCTATGGAAAGCATTGTGTCCAGAACCGTGAAAAGCCCAAGTACGCCGAGAATGACTCTTGCATGGAGATCCGATTCTAATGGAAGCCAGAATGCAAGGTTGGCAGATGTCGTTGCAGAAATTTTAAGCAACAGGGGAGATGCAGGTCTTATAGATCTTAATATGAACCAGACCCAAAAAGTACTGGGTGCAGGCGCTTACGAATCTGCTTTTAAAACCTATGGTGCTTTTACCATGTCTGTAACGCCGAAAGAAGGACAGAGCTTTGATGATGCTAAGAAATTGCTATTGGATCAGCTGGATCTTGTGAAAAAAGGGCAGTTCCCGGATTGGATGCTGAAAGCAATCGTTAATGATAAAAAGGTACAGCGTATGAAGTCGTGGGAAACTGCAGACGGATTAGCTACTACACTGTACAGTACTTATATCAACGAGCAAAGTTGGGAGCAGGAATTAAATGATATCAACCAGTACGAGAAAATTACAAAGGCTGATGTGGTAAAGTTTGCCAACGAATTTTTCAAAGACAACTATGTGGTTGTTTACAAAGAAAAAGGAGTGAATGATAAACTGGTTCGTGTACAGAATCCTGGAATTACTCCAATCAAACTGAACAGAGAAGCACAGTCTCCTTTCCTTAAAGATATTCTAAGCACTAAAGTAGCTGAGATCAAACCTGAGTTCATCGATTATAAAGCGGCTATTCAGACGACTCAGATCAAAGATAAGAAAGTTAGCTTTGTAAAGAATAAATATAATGATGTAGCACAGATCAGCTATATTTTCCCTTTTGGAACGGATAACGATAAGGAGCTTTCAGTAGCAGTAACCCTTTTCGAATATCTTGGAACGGATAAATACACCCCTGAACAGCTGAAAGGTGAGTTCTACAAACTGGGAATCACTTACAGTTTCAGAACTTCA
This sequence comes from Chryseobacterium sp. JM1, assembly GCF_000737715.1. Classification (GTDB taxonomy): domain Bacteria; phylum Bacteroidota; class Bacteroidia; order Flavobacteriales; family Weeksellaceae; genus Chryseobacterium. Next base: position 253,223 of record NZ_JPRN01000006.1, read on the forward strand.
AACGATCAGGTAATCATCACATTGAGCGGTCTTGAAGCCAATATGAAGAAAGGTGCTGAGCTGATGAACCACTGGGTGACGAATGTAAAAGCAGATAAAGAGACTTACGCGAAGACGGTGAAAACAATCCTTGAAGCAAGAGCTGCTGCTAAAAAAGATAAAACCAGAATCATGGCTGCTTTGACGAACTATGCAAAATACGGCAAAAATTCGAGAATGGCAGATGTCGTTTCTAAAGAACGTCTTGAAGGCATTGATGTGAATGAACTGACTAAGAAAATCAAAGTACTGAACCAGTCGCCATATGAGGTATTCCTTTATGGACAGGAGCAGTCAGGTTTAGAAAAATCAGTTAAGCCATATATTACAGAAGCGAGCGTTCAGCCGGCAAAAGCTAAAGAATATCAGGAGCCCGCAGCAGACGGAAAAGTATATTTCACCAACTACGACATGGTTCAGATGGAAATGTCTAAAGTAGCTAAAGGTGGTGATGTAAACTTAAGTAACTTCGGAAAAGCGAATGTTTTCAATGGCTATTTCGGATCAGGACTTTCTTCTATTGTTTTCCAGGAAATCAGAGAAAGTAAGTCACTGGCGTATTCAGCCTATGTGTATTATGCTAATGCTTCAGAAAAAGGACATGCCAACTATATCACGAATTATATCGGAACTCAGGCTAATAAGCTTCCATCAGCAGTCAATGCAATGAGCGATCTTATGGCTTCTCTGCCGCAGATTCCTGCACAGTTTGAGAACTCAAAAGGTTCTGCGCTGAAGCAGATTGCGTCTAACAGAATTAACAGAACGAATATTTTCTTTAATCAGTTAGCATTGAAAAAACTGGGAGTAGATTATGATATCAGAAAAGATACATATGCTGAAATCCAGGGGCTGACATTACCACAGCTTACCAGCTTCTACAATACTGAGATCAAGCCTATGAAATACAACACAGCGATCATCGGTAAGAAAGAAAACCTGAATATGGAATCCATCAATAAAATGGGAACGTTCCAGGAGGTATCTCTTGAAGAAATCTTCGGGTACTAACCCTTTATGATACCAATTTTTTTAAGCGGAGCAGCAATGCTCCGCTTTTTTATTTTTTGAATTTAATTTCAAAAGAAAATTTTATCTGTTTGGACGGTAAGTCAGTTTTACCAGCAGATACACTTCCTGTTTGTCAAGATCATTACACCAGGTACGCTGAGATACTACCGCGTCATTATACAGATCAAGATCATCCATATTGTTATAGTATTCCAGTCTTTCGGAGGTCTTGTATTTAAAAAATGAAATAAGATTCACTTCATCCCCAATTTGCGGAGCTACGGGAAACTCAACAGAATTTTCAAAATCAAATTCAACATTATCTGAATAGAACCTTACTTTTACACTCATACTTTTATTTTCATCAAATATATCGAAAAATAAGGGTTGTTTGATCATTAGGAGGGAAGAGGGAAGATGGAGGCCGGAAGTTACCGGCAGGCTTTCCATATCTCACAGTTTATCTTACAATTTGATGAGGTAGTTTTAAAAGAACAATAAAACTGGCTTTAACCCCAAAAAGAAAAACCGCACGGTAATCGTACGGTTATATATTTTAACTAAAATGAAGTATTAAGATTTTATCTCCTGAATAAACAGATTGATCTCTGCCCTGATCAGCAGCTCATCATGATTAAACGTCTCACAAAAGATATTGCAGACATTTTCATACTGAGAGATCAGCGAGGCTTTTGAAATGATCTTATCCCCTGTCTTCGGAAGACCGAAAAGTTCGATCTTTTTAATATTGGTGATAAAGCCAATTACTTTGGTATCTGCTTCAGGATTTTCAAAGAAGCTTTGTCCCAGAATAGAAGAGCAGGTTTGGGCAAGATTTTCAATCAGGCCGGCCTCTGCAAGTTCATTGTTGTAGACGAACACATTATCTTCTTTTATTTCAAAGGAAGTCACAACTTTTTCTTTGGTCAATTCCAGAATATAATCTGCCATCAGCATCGGTTCGCGGTGCGGCAGAAAGTTATGTATATTGATAAGTTGGTCTTCTTTGATCTCCATTACAGTTATTTTACAGCAGTTTTCATTTGGGATTTTGCAATGATTGCGCCATTCAGTTTCGTGACAATATCTACCAGTGTTACGCCCATTACTTCATTCAGGATCGTTACTTCCGATACCAGACGGTCACCTGTTTTAGGGAGGATTTCCGCTTCAAAAGATTTGATGGCACCGATGTATCCGGTAGGCGCGTCTTTTCCTAAAAGATAATATTTGTAACCGGTATGCAAAGCGACACTCTGTGCCTGATGCTCTATAAGTCCCGAAGCCTGAAATATTCCGTCCTGGATAAAAATATTATCATCTTTGATCTCAAATCCTGATACCAGATGATTTTCAGAAAATTCCGTAAGCTCATGAACCATGACAAACGGAAAACGCTGGGGAATAAGGCTTCCCACAAAATTCGTATCGGATGTCGGCAGTTGATTCTCCATTAGCAAACTGTTAACAGGGCACAAGAATAAGCAAATCTTCCGCTTTCAGGAACACAAAGCAATACTTTTTCTCCTTTTTTCAGCGTTCCGGAATTCATTAATTCTTCCAGTGCTACGAAGATAGAGCCTGCTCCGATGTTTCCGATGTCAGAAAGGTTGTAGAACCATTTTTCCGCAGGGAAATCCATTCCTTTTTTAGCAAATTCGTCTTTCAAGCCTTCTTTGAAATACCCTGAAGAAATATGAGCCAGAACGTGATCGATTTTTGCCGGATCTAAATTGTGTTTGTCGAAAGAAGACCTTAAGCTTTCCGCACCTTTTACCAGGATGTATTTGTCCAAGATCTTGGTATCTTGTTTAATGGCAAAGATAGATTGCTTCAGCCATTCATCAGAAGGGTAGTCTGCCCATGATTTAAGGCTTCCGTCCTCCTGCTTGTCGCATCCTGCATACATACATGCTTCGATCTCGTGAGCGTAGGAATAAAAATCGATGAACTCTATTTTTAAAGAAATTCCGGTTTCTCTCGGTTTATTTTCAAGAAGGAATGAACCTGCACCGTCAGAAAGCATCCATCTCAGGAATTCTCTCTTAAAGGCAACGATAGGTCTTTCTTCCAGTGCTTTTAAATTTTCAGCTTCATGGTTGAATTTATCGGCGGTCATCCATGCAGACATTCTCTCAGAACCTGCACATACTGCATTTTCATTCACACCGGCCTTTACAGAAAGGAATCCGTAGTTCAGGGCATTCATCCCGGAATTACAAAGACCTGTAGCGGTATTAATTTCAATAGATTTACCGATATTCAGCTCACCATGAACCATAGAAGCGTGTGAAGGCTGCATCTGATCCGGAGAAGTAGTTCCTACGGACAACAGTTTCATATCTTCCTTTTTGAAATTTTCATCGAATAGTCCTTCTACAGCTTTTGCGGTCAGCTGTGCATTGGTATGAGTAGGATTTCCTTCTTTGTCCAAAGCATAATATCTTGTGGTGATCTTGTTATTTCTTAAAATCAGTGATCTTGCTTTAGAAGGAGCGTCATTTATCAGACCAAGATAAGTCTCCATTTCATCATTTGATACCGGGTTGTTGGGTAAGTATGTTGATGCTTTTGTTATAAATACGTCGTACATTCTATTTTAAATTAATTCCTTGTAAATATGTTTTTTGTTTTTGTCTTTTAGACCAAAATATGGGGGTTGTCAGTAGGTGTAAAACTAAGACGACAGGTGAGATAATCCATATCGCAGCCATCAAATATACCTTAAAGAATTTTATCAACAATGGACGTTTCTCTTTTTTCTTCATAATCAGATTAGACCATATGGTGAATATTTTATTCCCTACTTTTTCCACTCTTACTAAAAAAGGGCGGATTTCTATCGCTCCGTTCTGTACCAGTTCAGGTTGAAGACCGGAAAGATTTCCACTGTTGAAATGCTTTTCTATAATTCTGCCGTACTTTACAGATCCTGAAATTTCTTCATCCGAAATCCCTGCAGCAGGAAGCATTCCCGATTTCTCTTTCTTTCCTGTCGTCAGCCAGCGTAAGATGGTGAGTACACTTGTATAATTGTCATGTCTGTCCACTAAGGCGATGTTTCCGACCAGTTTTGCACCAAGGTCTTTTAAATATACCTTTAGTTTCTCCTGAGAAAGCATCCACATATTTCTGGTTCCTGAGATGGTAACCACATCCGTGCCTTTTAGTATTTTTTCCGCAAAACCACTCTTTAAAAAGGAGATGATAGGAATAGACGGTGTAAGATACCATACCTGATATCCGAATAAGATGAGGTCATATTTTTTGTTCAGAATCTCTTCAGAAGGAGGAAAGATCTCTTTCGGGATCTGAAGATAAGATTCAGGGAACGTATTGAAGAAAACATCTTCCGGCCAGGGGAAAGGAAAATCCTCTTTCAGCTGAATATTATAATACGTAAGGTCATATTCCTCCTTTTTGGCTTCGAAAGGCTGCGCTATATTCTTTACAATATCTTCCAGCTGTCCAGTCTGTGAATAGTAGATTACGAGTATATTTTTTTTCATTAGTATTCTTTAACGGTTACAAAAATATGCTTTTCATATTTATTTAGTGTTTTTTGAATATTTTTATTCCTTTTGAATTAAATTCTTCATAATAATCTGAATTATTAAAGTCTGAATGAATCGTATTCAGGAAGATAATGGCCTCCGGAAGCTTCTCCAGGCTGCTGACATCAAATTGCTGATCCGAAATCAAAAGAGTGTCAACAGTCTTATGAATCTCAGAAACATTTTTAATATAGTGAATCTTTCTTCTTTTCACCAGATAAGTCTGCATAGCCGTTTGTCTTCTTTCCTCATCTGTGATAAGGGAAAAAATTCTTCTTTCGGCCTGATAAAGAGTTAAAAGTACATCTTTTTGCCCAAAATCATCAGCCATATGCAGAATAGATGCATCTCTGGCAATGTGTTTATTCAATTCAAAATAAACCGATTTGTTGGCATTGAAATCATCCTTAACTTCTTTTACCACCTCACTGTCTTTAAATAAATAACTCAGGAATAATTTTTTCCTGAAATAATTTTCATCCTCCAGTTCGATTCTTAGTTCGGCAAATTTTTCTCTGAAGTACGCATTGATCTTTTTCGTTCTTTCGGAATAGTTTTTTCCAAAACTCAGATCATCTTTACTGATCCTGTCACCAACTTTTACTGTAATACTTCCGTCGTAGATGATAAAGTCACCTTTCGGCAGCACTTCAGAATTCCCGTGAATGTATAATGGAAGAATATCCAGTCCGAACTGTTCGGCAAGATAAAAGGCTCCTTTGTGGAATCTTTTTACATCATTCGTGTAAGAACGTTCTGCTTCCGGGAAAACAACCAGCGAATATCCCTGATCAATTTTTTCTTTCAGCTTTTCCATACTGTTCTCTATGCCTTGGGAAACGGGGTAAAAACCGAGCGCTCTTACCAGTTTTCCGAAAACCGGAGAATCATACACCCAGTCATTCACCAGATAAATAATCTTATGCGTAGCCATGGCGATCGCAAGGGTGTCGAGAAAAGAAGTATGATTGGCAATGATCACGGCCGGTCTGCTGAAATCTTCTGCTGGATTTTTTATCACTCTTTTTCTTACAAAAGGACTGATGTGCAATACTGATGTTAAAAATTTAGCTAAAATTAATTTAATGATATCTAAAGTTTTCCCTTTCGATCTTTTGACAAAGACACTCCCGATCAGTGAAAAGACCAATCCTCCCAATCCATAATAAAAGAAGGAAATGATACATCTTAAGAACAGTCTGAATGTAATAGGAGAAAGTCCTTTTTTCGCTCTGTTGGTGATCAGTAATCTAAACCAGAACGGATAAAGCGTTGAGGTAATAATAATCACGGAGAACATTCCGATCAGGGCAACCAGCGCCAGTGAATGTAATGCCGGATGTTTTGCAAAGATCAAAGAACCGATGGATAATATCGTTGTGAAAACCGCCAGAATAATGGAGGTTCTGTAAGTCGGAAGTTCGTTTTTCCCGGTGGTATGTTCCTTCTGCATCGCCTTTGTAAGGAAAATACTGAAGTCATCACCCACACCGAATACCAGTGTACAAACCACAGTACTGAAAATATTTAATTCCAATCCAAGAAAATACAGAATGCCCGCTGTTACTACTCCGGTCAATACAATAGGAAACATCGTAAGAACTGTAAGTTCAAAATTTCTGAAGAAAACAATAATCGTCAGAACAATGGCCAGAAGCGAATAATTAATCAGCGTACTGAAATCTCTCTTCAGCAGTCCCAGAAAGTTTTCGTTCATCTGCTGGCGGTCGATGGCCAGTGCATCGTGATGCTTCTCAACATCTTTTATAAAGTGATCTCTTTTCTTTTCATCTACTTTGGCCACATTGGAAACCGTATAAAAACCGTTTTCATTGCTCAGGAATTCGGAGATCTGTAATGCTTTTACTTTTTCGTAGTCTTTGAGGCTTAATTCCGTATAATTTTTATTTAAAACTTCATTGAAGTTATCAAAAGCACTGCTGTTAAATCCAAATTGATTTCCACTGCTCACCAGTTCCGAAACCGTGCGGTTCTTTTTATCCGCATCCCAGAATTTCTTCCAGGTTTCAATCCTTTGCTTCTGATCCTTTTCAGAAAGAACAACATTTCCGAGTGAACTGTAGCTCAGAATTTTTCCCTCTTTTTTCTCTTTTTCAAGGAAATTGCTCAGACGGGAGTTTCTTGCCAGGGCTTCTTCCTCAGAATTACCGTAAGAAATGGTGTAAATAGATTTTGAAGTGATGTCGGAAAGTTTCTGTAGCTTGGCTTCACTTATCTTTAAATCTTTTGGAATATAATTAAGGTCCCCGATATCTTCATTAAATCCTACATGTCTGAAACCAAACAGACAGGCCACGATGATAATAGAACAGCCTATAATCAGAGGTTTATTTTTCTCATAAGGATAAGACCCGATCCTGTCTATAAAATTGGTGCTTTGATGTTCCCCTTTCTGCTTTGGCTTATAAAGCTGAGGAACGATGATTAATGCCGTGATGGACGATAAAATAACAGTAATGGCAGCGAAAAGACCAAGATCTTTCAATGCTTCAGAACGTACAAATACCAGACAGAGAAAAGAAACGGCTGTTGTAGCACTGCTCAGGACGATGGGCTGGGTGATCTCTTTGTAAAGTTCTTCTATATTGTTATTATGTTTATAATGGGTAAGAATATGAAGAGCGTAATCAATCGTGATCCCGATAAGGATAGCCCCTACACTTAAAGAAATGGCAGAGATCTTATCTTTAATAAAATAAAGAATCAGCAGGGCGAGGAGTACTGAAAATACAGTCGGGAGAAATACGATAATCGGGGTGAAAAAGTTCCGGAAATAATAAATAAGCAGGATCAATAACACCGTCATTGAGATCATGACCGTATTCTGGATGTCTTTTTTGATCTGTTGTGCATTCGCTACAGCAATTACCGGAGAACCGAAATAGCTGAGTTCCGTTTTTCCTTTGAACTGTTTGTTGATGCCGTCTTTTATCTCATTAAGCTGATTGACAAAGACTTCATTGCCCTTGGTGTCGTTGCTTTTGTTTTTCGGATCGATGAAGAGAAGGAGGTTTTTCCCGTCTTTGGTGACAATGTAATTGTCTTCAAGCTTGAAATCTTTACTGATGTTTAAAGCATTTAATTTCTTAATGCCTAAATAGGTAATGCCCAGCGGATCTTTTTTGATAAACTCTTTCGTCACAAGACTCGTAGGCGAAACCAGAGATACATAATTGTTCTCTACCTGTTTTGAAATGCTGTCTTTCTGAAGTTTTCTTTCAATTTCCTTATAATCGTTTTCATCAAGGAACAAAGGCAGATTCTGATTCACAAAATCAAATGTTTCCGAAATTTCACTGTCGTTCACCTTTCCCTGAATAGCACCGATGTATTTCTTCAAAGGTTCCACTTTCTGCAGAAAAGTATCTGCGGTTTCGGATAACTGAAAATTATCTTCTTTGGACTTGTTTTCTATAATCACGATGATCTTGTCCGAAAAATTCAGCTGTTTGAGAACTTTTGCCGTAAGATCTGATTTTTCATTTTTAGGAATTATCTGGTTGATATCTTCTTCAAAATTAATTTTTGAAGCAAAAAATCCGCATAGAACAGCCGTCCCAATAGCAATAAGAGCAGAAAGGACCCTGTTTTTAGAAATGAGATAATATAAAAAAATAAAAAAACGATGCATTATATGGTGAAATCAAGTCTGCAAATTTAATTTTTTCAACATTAGTTCAAAACATTTGGGCTATAAGTTTTGTCTGAAAATCAACAAAATATTCTAGGCAGAATAAAAAAATATTCTACTTTTGCAAAAGTTCCCTTTCAAGAAATATATTTTAAACCCATATTATTATTAAAGAAATAAGAATCTGTTTTAGATATGTTGAAAAAAAATGATGAAAAAATAGACGGATTTCTATTCCCAATAGTATTCCCTTTTCTGCTGTATTTCTTATCTTATTACAGATTTGGAGCCTCCTTGTGCACCCTGCACCGGTTAAATAAAACCTACAACTAGCATGAGTGTATTACATCCATATTTTATAGTGGCGATTGTCTATATGCTTTTTTTTAGTGTACAGGAAGTTTTCGGCAAAAAAGTAGATAAAAAATGGCTCTGGTTTTTGGGAATCTATCTCATCATACTGGTTGGTTTCCGTGACAACGTAGGTCCGGATTACGGAAGTTACAAAGGATTGTACATCTATTCCGACACCAAAAGCTATGAAAGTATCTTTCTGAAGATGCTTCATATTGAGGGACCGGATCAGCTGGATGTGGAATGGCTGTATACTTTGATCAATAAAATACTGCTTAATGTCTTTGATGCTCCCTTTTATGTCCTCACACTCGTCATTGCCGTCTGCGCTATTTTTTTTAAGATAGAATATACGGAAGACAATACTTTTTATCCCTTTACGTTTACCCTTTTTATGTTTGTTCCCTACTTTTTTGTTGGGGAGAGTGGGCAGATCAGGCAGAATTTAGGGACATTCATTGTTTATTTTGCCATACGGTATATCAAAGAGCGGAAACTCTGGCATTATCTCTTTTTTATATTTATCGCGTCCGGAATCCATACGGTAAGTTACCTGTTTCTTCCGCTGTACTGGCTGGTACGTATTCCTTTGAGTAAAACAGTGATGCTTGTGCTGATCATTATCTCCGTATTTCTTTCACCTTTTGAAGTGTACAGGGTTTTTGGAGATTTCCTGAGCAGTATGGCTTCTGAGAATATCCTTGTAGAAGGTCTGAACGGATATATGGATGAGTCCATAGAAAGGCTGAATGGTGGTTTCGGAATTCCCGAGGCCATGATGATGATCCTTACCTTCTTCCTCTTTGCTTTCGATACCAAGATGAAAGAACTGTATCCATATTATGAATATCACAGAGCTTATGCGGTAATAGGAATATGTTTTTATTTCATTTTCAGAAATAATCCTGTGTTTTCATCCAGGCTGGTAGGTGCATTTATTGGTTTCTCATTCGTTATTATCCCTAATGCGATGTATGTAGTGTCTAGTGGGATGAAGAAAATGATTTACGCCTTTATCATAGCGCTTGTTATTTTTAATATTATTGTTTTCTGCTCATTTAACAATATTAAAGTGGGTAGATTTACAACCGAGCTTTATAAAAACCACATTCTTCCTTAAGAACTTAATCTATATACTATATAAAAGACGGCTTTAAGGCTGTCTTTTTTGTTATTTCCATACTCCCGCTTCCTGCTTTCCCCCTCTTTTATTAAAATTTATTCAACTTGAATTTCCCGTTCTCATATCTCATTTGAATCATTTATTTTTGCATGCTGTGAAACGAGTTGTGCCGTTTTCGTATTTATAATATTTTACTGATTGATTATTAATGATATAATTTGAATATTATATTCTTATTTATATTATTAATGATTTATTATTGGCGAAGGCTTAAAAGTTGTATTTCCTGAAGGGCACACAAGTCTAAGGATATGAGAAATTTAGTTAAAAATTTTGCGGCAATTTTTTGCTTAGTGTCGATTGGTACCTATTCCATGAATAGCAGGGGATTAAATGAAATTCCTCCCTCGTATAGATATACGGAAAGATTAATGTTAACAGGTGATACCTTACGTAGACCTGTTAGCAGAGAGATAGCTCCGGACTGGACAAAAGCTCCCAACAGTTATATTTTTGATCCCGGTCAAAGCAGTGAAGGCCTGCTGATTCCGGTCCGGAAGGCCTACGCTATGTGGGCAGATGACAAATACATTAAAGACGGCGGGATTCCTCCGGGTACAGTAACTGCCGATGTCTTGTGGGAAGATTCCCACGGGCTGATCAAATCAGGAACAGGATATTCTCTCGAGATTCTGGATTCTAATCAGAATGCCAAAATAAAAGTTCCCATCAATAAAACCAAAAAAGGAAATGCTGTCATTGCCTTCAGAATAAATGGAGAGATCTACTGGAGCTGGCATATCTGGGTAACTGACGATCCGGGCAACGGGGCCACTTATAAAAGCTTTAGCAATATCACTAGAGTGAAGACCGACGGAACTGTTGAGCCTATTCCCGATTCCGACTGGGGATGGATGGACCGTAATCTCGGTGCTTTAAGCAGTTCTATTACTTCCTCAGACTGGAACAGGAGTATCGGGCTTCTTTATCAGTGGGGACGAAAAGATCCGATTCCACCCCTAGTGACCAGAGGAAATGATTTTTATGAAGTGTCCGGGTCTGTGGGGAGAGTCAGACATCGGGGAGCTAAGAATATGGCAGGTGCTGCAAGTATTGACAACCTTACGAAATTCGTTCCTTTTGCCAATGCTGAAGTCATCAGTAATATCAGACTTTCTGTAAAGAACCCGTTAAGCCTGATCTATGTAAATAAAGATGGAAGTAATGTCCAGGCTTTTTATAACAATAACCCGAATCTCCCGGTCAACTGGTTTGGACGTTACTCAGAAATAGGCGATGGTAGACTTTCAGAGCTTAATCTTTGGTCGGATAATTCCAGAGGGTTAATCAATGCGGATTATAATAATGACAACAGTGCTCAGCCTTACAGAGACAAATCTCCTTACGACCCTTGTCCGAATGGATGGAGAGTACCATCAATGCTCGTTGCCAATTTAGGTTCTCAGTCTTATGCAGATGATATTAGGGTAGATTTTTCTCCTTTCGGTGTCAGAACCAATATGGGGAAAGACCTTTTTGAAACGAATAAATATCACATTATAAAACCTACTGATACCGGTGTTCCTGCATTCATGACCGGATTCAGAATTTATCCCAATCTGGGTTTTGATCTTTCGAATGTGGGCGGAAACAATATGGGTGTTTTTCCGGGAACAGGACAGCTGATCAGAAGTGCCCATGAAGGACAGTATACCGATCAGCACCATACCGCTTTATGGACCGCTACTATGGGCAGGCATTTTGATGGATCTCCCACGGTAATCACCAGAGGGCTTTATATGATCCCTGATAAAGGTCAGCCGGACGTTCCTGATCCCGCTTATCCGAACATTATAGGAAGATATACCTATATGCCGATGTCCGGAATGTATACGTCAGAAGCGAATGGCTGTCGGTGCATCAAAGACCCGCTGTATATTGTAAATAAATATAATTTCCCTTCCGAATATTTATTGTCCCCTACAGAGTATAGAGAGGGAATGAATAATCCCAATACCTATCAGGCTGTTAAGAATACCCAGCTGTTTACGGTAGAGATTCCTGTAAGTAAAGCATTTTCGGTACAGAGCCAATTGCTGAACAATCAGGAAATTCTGAATCCTTCCAATTTCAGCAGCTTAAAAGCGAATGTGTTGTGGACGACCAACACAGCTCTGATTAATAAAATAAGTGTGGTTAATCCTTCACCTTCTTCGCTTCAAAGTATCAGTAGCTCAAAAATCTCAGTGGAGATCCGACCCAATCAAAGCGGAAATGCAGTCGTAACACTTCATAATGGAAGTATTACGTCTCCGGTATACTGGAGCTGGCATATCTGGATCACGGATTCTGCTCTTGGATCTTTTAATTATACCACAGAGCTTCCGGCAATTGAGGCGGTCAATTATGTGAATTATGTGAACAAAGCAGATGTTGTTCTTCAAACTGAATTCATGGACAGAAACCTGGGAGCAACAGATGCCTTTCCAATGGTGGCTAACGGATTGAGTCCCACTGCTGCAGAGCTTGCCAAAATAAGAGCTTCCACAGGAATGCATTATCAGTGGGGAAGAAAAGACCCGATTCCTACATTTCAATATGCAGATAACAGAGCTTCCTATAATGTGTTTTTAGGAGCGGCGGCGGATAACGGAACAGTGAGCTATACAACACTGACTCCGGCTACTTACAATACGATACCGGGAAATTATATTGTTCCGTACAACACGTATGCAGCATCTGTAAATGCACAGAGTACAGATCGACCTGCAGAAAAAGTAGCGAAAGTGATGTCTTACTCCGTTAAAAACCCTCTGGTCTATATGATTCCGAGTTCTTTTGCATCCTATAACAGTGCCATGCCGAATTATACCAATGGAACAGACTGGCTGGCGAATGAACCCAACCTTGCTCCGGACCGATGGGGAAGAGGAGGGAAGAAATCTCCTTTTGATCCATGTCCTGAAGGCTGGAGAATTCCGGATATTACAAGTTCAGCTTTGATCTCGAATCAGGATTTTGGACAGTCGCCTTGGTATAAAAAAGATAAAAATGCTGCCACTTTTTACAGTGTAGCCACAGATTATTCCGGAACAAGGGTGAGAAATCCTTCTACAACATCTACCATTGGGTATATGTTTAATGGTGCCGGATACACCGTAGGGAACTTTCCGGATTCAGGATCCCGCGGGTTCAGAAGTGTTCTGGCCAATCAGTCCCCGCAAGGAACTTTCAATACTGTGAATTTTCAGTTTCCGGGGGTATGGACAGGAGCTTTGGCGGCCAATTATCTGGGAAGATCCATAAATGTTTTATTTGATGCGGCATCTTCATCCAACCGTTTCATCGCTTTCCATGATAACAACGACCCGTATTTTGGAACGGGCTGCCGATGTGTTAGAATAAAATATGATACAGATGGAAATGAAGCAGGTCCTATTCCGAAACTGCAGATTACCGCTTTGGCTTCCGGAAAAGGAGCTGCCGTTTTAAGCAGTGCTGAGGTAAAAGAAAAGGTAAATGAAAATAAAATGACCTTGTTCCCGAATCCGGTAAAAGATGTCCTTTATATCAATGCTCCTGAGAAAGAAGGCTACTATTATCAGATTTATAATATGTCCGGACAGCTGGTGAGATCCGGCAAGTTTGAAAACGGAAAAACCGATCTTTCAGCACTCACTTCAGGAATATATCTGATAAGAATTAATAATTCTGAGAAAATTGTGAAAATCATTAAACAGTAAAACTTAAAAAAGCAATAGCAGAGCAGAATAGGGTTTCCTGTTCTGCTTTTTTATGCCTTCCATATACTTTGCATCTATCAACACCGATGAAAAATTCTATATCATCTATTTTATTAAAGCTGAATTTTGCCCTAAACCATACGCCCTAAAGGACTTGATATCTATAAAAATGCCCTCGGGAAGGCCTGTTAAACGGATCTAAATATTAAATTAAACTGTTTTAACAAAAAGTATATAATAAAAAAGCTTTACTTTTGCAAAAAATTTTTTTAGAATGTCGAAAAATTTAGTAATCGTAGAGTCCCCGGCAAAAGCAAAAACTATTCAGAAATATTTAGGGAAGGATTTCGATGTGAAATCGAGTTTCGGACACATCCGTGACCTTCCAAAAAAAGGTATGGGAATAGATCTTGCCACCTTCAGTCCTGATTACGAAGTTTCGGCTGATAAAAAGAAACTGGTAACAGAATTAAAGGCTGCAGTAAAGAAAGCAGAGATGGTATGGCTGGCTTCCGATGAGGACCGTGAAGGGGAAGCTATTGCATGGCACCTTGCAGATGAATTGAAATTGAAGCCTGAAAACAGAAAAAGAATTGTTTTTCACGAGATTACTAAAAATGCCATTCTAAAAGCTATTGAAAACCCAAGAGATATTGATCAGAATCTTGTGAATGCCCAGCAGGCAAGAAGAGTTCTGGACAGAATCGTAGGTTTTGAAATGTCTCCGGTACTTTGGAAAAAAGTAAAACCGGGTCTTTCTGCAGGAAGAGTACAGTCTGTAGCCGTAAGATTAATCGTAGAAAGAGAAAAAGAGATCCGCGAGTTTGTTCCGAAAGCGAGCTTTAAACTGGACGGGATCTTCTTAAATAAAACCGAGCAGGAAATTTCTGCCAAACTTAAAAAAGACTTCGAGAAAGAAGAAGACGCCGAAAAATTCCTAGAAAAAGCAAAAACTACAGAATTTAAAGTTCTGAATGTTGAAACAAGACCGGGAACACGTACTGCATCTGCACCGTTCACCACTTCCACACTACAGCAGGAGGCTTCATCAAGATTAGGATATAATGTAACCAACACCATGCGTCTTGCCCAAAGACTGTATGAAGAAGGGTACATTACCTATATGAGAACGGACTCCGTGAACCTTTCCCAGGAAGCTATCGAAGGCGCAAAAAAACAAATCACATCAGAATACGGCGCTGAATATTCTTCACCAAGAAATTATACCACAAAATCGGCATCGGCACAGGAAGCTCACGAAGCGATCCGTCCAACTGATTTTGCTGTAAAAAGTATCGGTGATGCCCAATTGAACAGATTATACCAATTAATATACAGAAGAACACTGGCTTCTCAGATGGCTAATGCTAAAATTGAGAAAACGGTGATCGAAATAGGAAATGCATCACTGCCTCAGCATTTTGAAGCACAAGGTGAGGTGATCATTTTTGATGGTTTCTTAAAAGCTTACGGAATTGTAAAGACAGAAGATGATGATGAGGACAACAACGAGAAATTGCTTCCTAAAGTAAGTGTAGGTGAAATCTTAAGTTATAAAAAAATCACAGCTTCAGAGAAATTTACAAGACCAAGTGCAAGATACACGGAAGCAGGTTTGGTGAAAAAGCTGGAAGAATTGGGAATTGGACGTCCGTCTACTTATGCACCGACGATCCAGACCATTCAGAACAGAGAATATGTAGACAAAAGAGAAATTGATCCTCAGACCCGTGAAGTGGTGAAAATGTCTCTTACCAACGATAAGATCAAAAAAGAAGTTCTTGAAGAAAAATTCGGGGGCGACAAAAATAAATTTATACCTACAGATATCGGTGAAGTCGTAAATGACTTCCTGACCGATAACTTCAAAGAAATTCTGGACTACGGATTTACAGCAAGAGTAGAAGAAAGTTTTGACGAAATTGCGAACGGAGACCAAAAGTGGAAAGAAATGATGACCACTTTCTATTCAAAATTCCACCCGAGGATTGAAGATGTAGAAGAAAATGCAGACAGAGCCAATGGGGACAGACTTCTTGGAGTAGATCCTAAGACTGGTAAAAATGTACACGCAAGAATCGGAAGATTTGGAGCGATGATCCAGATCGGAGAAACGGAAGATGAAGAAAAACCAATCTTTGCTTCCCTGATGACAGGGCAGAATATTGCAACCATCTCGCTGGCAGAAGCACTGGAACTTTTCAAATTACCATTTGAACTAAGCGCATTTGACGGGCAGCCTGTTTCTGTAGGAGTGGGTAGATTCGGACCTTATGTGAAGTGGGGCGAAACATTCATCAGTATTCCAAAAGGAGAAGATCCGCTTTCAGTAAGCCAGGCGCGTGCAGAAGAGATCATCAACGAAAAGAAAAAAGCTGATGCACCGATTGCTTCTTACAAAGGAGATCCTGTAACGAAAGGAACCGGAAGATTCGGACCTTTTATCAAATACAAAGATCTTTTTATCAATGTTCCTAAAAAATACAATTTTGATAATCTTTCTCAGGATGACATCAATGAACTGATTGATGCCAAACTTGAAAAAGAAGCCAACCGATATATCCAGCAGTGGGAAAAAGAAAAAATTTCCATTGAAAACGGAAGATGGGGGCCATTCGTAAAATTTGGGAAAGCCATGTTCAAAATTCCGAAGAAAAAAGACGACACCAAATACGAAGCTGAAGAGTTGAAAGATGTGTCTCTGGATGAGGTGAAGAAATGGATCACGGATCAGGATAAAAATGCTTTTGCAGAGAAAAAGAAGCCGGCCGCCAAGAAACCTGCAGCAAAGAAAACAACTGCAGCTAAAAAGCCAGCCGCCAAAAAGAAGTAATATTAAAATAAGTATACAAAGCCGTTAACAATATGTGTTGACGGCTTTTTTTATCAACAAAATACGCCACAGCATATGTACTTGCTGTGGTTTTTTTGTATGTTTGTTCGGTAAAGGAATTAATAAACTAACATTTTCTCAAGTTTTCAGATTAAAAAATATGGATTTTGAAGATTTTATCATTTCACCAAGAAATTTCAAAACAGAAAGCTGGCAGATAGGCAGCAGAATCACGAAAGATATCAAAGAAGACAGTATTGTCCTTCTCTTTGTTTCGGATTACAGAGGAGCAGGCGGCGATGCGGAGGTACAGGATTTTACAGCGGTAAGAAAAGAGTTTTATAAACTTTCACAGCTGGATTTTGAAATTCCTGTCGTAGATCTTGGAGATCTGGTTTCCGGAAAATCTGTTCAGGATTCCCATTATATTCTGCAGGAGGTTTTATCGGCATGTCATTACAAAAGAGCCCTTCCGGTCATTATCGGGGGATCCAATGATTTTGCTTTTTCATTATTTTCCACATTGAATTTTCATAAGAAAAATATTAATTATACCCAGATCAGCAATATTATTTCCCTGAAACAGGGGGAACAGATCAATGAGCATACCTTTTTGGGAAAAATATTAGGTTCCAAAAATTTCTCGATTAAAAATTACCATCACTTAGGCTATCAGAAGCATTTGAATGAAGCAGATTCCATCAGACTGATTAAAGAAGTGGAGTTTGACATCATCCGTCTTGCCGAAATGATGAATTCCACAGAAAAAACAGAACCTTTTTTCAGAAAAACCGATCTGGTAACGTTGAATTGTGATGCCGTTGAAAGTTTTAGCGAGCCGTTTTCTATGAATCCTCAGGTCAACGGTTTGAACAGAAGAGAGATCTGTGCCTACATGAAAGAAATAGGACTGAGTGAAAATTTGAAATCTGTCGGGATTTTTAATTATAATATTTATTCCGAAAACCAGCTGAATCACCAGTTGCTGGCCCAGATGATCTGGTATCTGATCGAAGGAATCAATATTCAGCGGTCTCATCCAAGGGAAAGACATTATGAACTGTTCTATGTTTTGATAGATGATGATCAGTATGCGTTCAAACGGGATACATTCAGTAATTTGTGGTACTTTGGAGACGATGAAAATATTGAAAACTGCATTCCATGTTCCAAAAAAGATTTTGAAGAAGCAAAAAGAGGAACGCTTAATCCCAGGCTGACCTTTTAAGGATACACAAGATGAAAAAAAAGATTGTTTTAAGTATTGTTCTGTTAGCCGGAGCCTTCTGCTTCGTTTATTTCTGGAATAAATACGCTTATGCCGGGGAAGAAAATTATTTTTCGTCCGGTACAACACCCGAAGAAGGTTTACAGATCGGTATTATTGGTGACAGTTGGGTCGTACGGCAGAACCTAGATTCCCTTTTAAGCAGGAAATTGTCTGACCAAGGAATTCATGCAGAGATCTATTCTTCCGGAAATCCGGGTGCCAAGACCAGAAGGATCTATGAAAACCTTTTTAAAGAAGATGGTGAAGAATTTTCTTCCAAAAAAGTGATTGAGAAAAAACCGGACTACTGTATCGTTATTGCAGGCGTAAATGATGCAGCTACCCATGTGGGACCGGATTTTTATACCCATCACATGATGATGATCATTAAAACACTGCTTCATTACAACATTAAGCCGGTGGTGGTTTCTCTTCCCGAATTTGGAGTGGAAGAAGATTTAAAAAATAAAAATATCATTAGCGGACTCAGCAACAAAGGCGCTGAATGGGTCTTAAACGGCGGTACAGCATTTAAAATACAGGATTACAGAAATGCACTCCTGGAAGATTTAAAACGGAATGGACTGGATCAGAAAGTAGTCGTTTTAAATTTCGATGAAGTGACCAAAGATTATGAAAAAGACCGGAACCTGTTTGGAGATCCTTTGCATCTGAATAAGCTTGGATACCAGAAATTCAGTGAGTTTTTAGCAAAAGGGATTATTAATTTAACAAGAACAAAATGATGGTTTCAATTATAGTTCCCGTTTATAATGTTGAAAATTATCTGGCCAAATGCCTTGATTCTCTGATTAACCAAAGTCTTCAGGAAATTGAGATTATTGTGGTAGATGACGGGAGTAAAGACAGTTCCGGATTGATCATTGAAGAGTACGCCCGGAAATTTCCGGAGAAAATAAAAGCTTTTACCAAAGAAAACGGAGGTTTGAGCGATGCCAGGAATTTTGGACTGGAAAAAGCATCAGGAAAATATATCGGTTTTGTGGATAGTGACGATTATGTGACTGAGACGATGTTTGAAGAGATGATGCAGCTGGGAGAAAAACATAATGCCAAAATGGTGATCTGTAATATCCAGAAAGTCGATCAGAACGGGAAAATTACCCAGAAACTCACCCAGATTCCCAATATGTCTGAGAAGATCATGTTGGAAGATCACTTTTCCGTATTTTCGGATCTGAGTTATTTTGCCTGCAATAAGCTTTTTAAAAAAGAGCTTTTTGACCATAAAAGATTTAAGAAAGGAGTTCATTTTGAAGATATCCAGCTGATTCCACAGTTGCTTCTTGAGTGTGAAGTGGTGGCTCAGACGCAGAATTTTCATTATCAGTATCTGGAACGTACGGATTCTATCACAAAAACCCACACTGAAAAAGGATTGGATATCCTGAAAGCAGTTAAAGATGTAGAATTGGCCTTTGAAAAATCCGGATATTCCCACAAAAGAAAAGAATTGAAAAATTTTCAGATCTTTGAAGGGGTATATTCTTTTCTGGCGTATGTAGCATTTGTGAAGAGCGAAGAAACTTTCAATACAATGGCAGATGAACTGGCTGTTTTTATGCACGAAAGGAAAATAAATATTCAAGATATATTGAGCTATAGTCGTTTTGGTAAGAATTATCTTTTATCTTTGCCGGTGAAAAAAAAGATTTTTTATCTGTTATTTTTTGCCGGACAAAAGAAACTGATAAGAAAAATGTTATAACACAAATGATAAGTGCAATTATTTCGGTCATTACTAAAACTTTGACAGATAGTCTTTTATAAAAGGATTCTAATGAGTTTTATGAAAGGCATGAATGATGTGCTTGATAAAAAAAAATGAAGAATTTTGAATTGTTCTTAAGCGAATCAGGTATTTCTATTTTTTATGTGAAAATAGGATTCGGTTTTCTGTTCGCTTTTTTAATTACCTTTTTCTCCATACCCACCATCATTAAAATATCCAGAAGAAAGAATCTTATGGATGAACCCGGAGTAAGGAGTTCCCATCTCAGAAAAATCCCCAATCTTGGCGGGATTGCCATCTTTTATTCCATCGGGATCAGCGCATCGATCTTTGCGTATGAGCTTTTTGATCTCTACAAATTTTTATTCGCCTCATTAATTATCCTTCTCTACATCGGAGTTATGGACGATATTGTGGTGATGCGGGCGTATAAGAAGCTGGTGGCACAGATCATTGTATCTTCACTTGTGGTGATAGGATCAGACATCAGAATCCGGAGCTTATTTGGGATTTTCGGAATATATGAGATGAGCTATATGGTAAGTGTACTGTTTAGCATCATTACTTTTATCATTCTGATCAATGCATTCAACCTGATAGACGGAATCGACGGGCTTGCAGGAGGGTATTCCGTGATCTGCAGTGCGCTGTTCGGGATAAGTTATTACAGATTAGGTGAATATAATTATCCGCTGGTTGTTTTATCAGCTATTATTATCGGAACCGTACTGGCATTTCTTTATTATAATCTGTCCAACTACAGGACCAACAAAATATTCATGGGAGATACCGGATCTATGCTTCTCGGTTTCCTGCTGGCTTTTACATCCATCTGTTTTATCGATATTTTTATAGACAAAGAACTTCCCAATGTTCCGAGATACCATCTTCAGTCGGCACCTGCCGTCGCAGTCGCTATTCTTATTCTGCCGATTGTAGATACCCTGAATGTGATCATTGTTAGGCTTTGCAATAAAAAATCACCGTTTGATGCGGATAAAAACCATATCCATCACAAGCTCCTGAAACTGGATCTTACCCATAGACGTTCCACATTTTATATCATTGTATATTATCTTATGATCGTAACCGTGGCCTATTACCTGAGACATCTTAATATCAATCTTTTACTGTTGATTATTATTTTATTAGGTTTTTTTGGCGCTTATCTGCCGGATTTGATTTATCGCTTACGAAATAATAAGAAAATATCAATTTAATTTTTACTTTTGCAATACATTCAAATATGATGAAGAACTTAAAGTATTTATTTTTAATTTTCCCCTTTTTTATTACATCCTGCATCACCAAAAAGGATGTTAGGTATATGCAGCCAAGTGAAAGCCTGGTCATTAACGAAGAAGGGCTTGTTCCTTACAACATTCCTACCTACCGAATTACAAAAAATGACATCCTTAATCTCAACATTGTGACCACTCCCAAGGGAGACGCGGCTCAGTTTTATTCTTCTCTGAATACATCAGGCGGTGTAGGAGGTGGTGCTAATCCTGCGGCATTAGCAGGAGGAGTAGGAGGTTCGGCCAACGGTGGAAATATGAACTTCTATTTTAATGGTTTGAAGGTGGATTCCAAAGGAGATATCAATGTTTTTGGAGTAGGATACGTAAAAGCTGAAGGAAGAACGCTGGAAGATATTACACAGGAACTTCAGGAAAAAGTAAACGAAAACTTCCAGGAAGGAAAAGCGGAAGTACGACTGAATACCAACGGAATCACTTATTACATTTTGGGAGATGTTGAAACTACTGGTCTTTCAGGTGAAAAGGTAGTGCATAAAAATACACTGACTATTACCGAAGCTTTGGCTATTAACGGAGGTTTGAACAGAACCATTGACCGTAAAAATATCGTGATCCACAGAAAACTGCCGGAAGGAATCAAAAAGGCAAGGATTGATCTTACCCGTGAAGATATCATGAATTCCCCGTTCTACTATGTGCAGAATGGTGACGAAATCTATCTGAATACCAGAGGGAAAAGCTTGAACGGATTTGGAAAAGATCCTGTACAGACACTTACCACCGGAGTATCTGTGATTACAACAGCATTATCAATTTACCTGCTTCTTAAAAATCTTTAACCATGATTCCAGAAAGAGACACCAAAGTAGGGAAAAGCGAACCCCAGAAGGAAAAGTATGGATCGTTTGCATTATTTGATATTGAACATTTTCTGAGAAGAATCCTTAAAAACTGGTACTGGTTTGTATTCATGCTGTGTATCGGGTATGTTATTTCATGGGTTTACAGTAAATATTATGCACAGAATATATATGCTTCAAACCTTTCTTTGAGCATATCCAATAATACCTCCAGCTATTTCACACCCAACCAGTCTATCAACTTTATCTGGGGACAGAGTGGAAACCAGGACGGGATTTATCTTAAAAAGATGCTTTTATCCAGATCTCATAACGAGTTCTTGGTAAAGGAGCTGGATCTTTTTGTGAATTATTCGACAAAAGGACTGATCAAATCCACTTATATTGATAAAACAGATTCGCCTATCTTCATACAGATTGATAAAAAGCACCTGCAGCAGATCAATTATCCGGTTACCCTTGTTCCAAAAGGAAATGGGTCCTATGAAGTCGTTCTTCCTGAAGAAGGACAGTCTACGAATTTATACAGCTATGAATCTGAAGGTTTTCAGTCTGTTAATGGGTACGCGAAGCCTGCCAATAAGATCATAAAGATCAACGAATGGTATAATTCTCCGAATCTAAGATTCAGACTGCTTAAAAATCCGGAGACCCCTAAAATAAAGGTTGACAACATTATAGTTACTCTTAACTCTGTCAATCAAAGTGTTAATGATATTGTTTCCACGATAGCCGTAGAGTTTGACAAAGAGATTGGTACGATCATGATCATTAATAAAAAAGGATTCAACCTTAACAGTACCGTCAATTTCCTGAATAAGTCAGTAAATGAACTTCAGAAGAAAAGGCTGGCTGATAAAAATATAGTGAATAAAAACACTGATGTTTATCTGCAGGCCAATATAGATAATATCCGTAAAAAACTGGATTCAAGTGCAGCTGTCCTGAATTATTTGAAAACTTCGGAGAAACTGTATAATATTAAGGACAGAGACGAAAAATCTTTGGACAAAATAAAAGATCTTGAAGGGAAGAAGGCTGATATTGTGAGCAAAATCAGTTCACTGAATAATATCAAGACAACCCTTCAGTCACAGGATTTCGATAAGATGATCAGCACCAATGCTGCCGGTTTCGAAGACGGTTTCTTCTCCGCAACAGTTACAGAGCTTAAAGCACTATACGCGAAGAAAAGAGAAATGGCTTCTATTTACAGACCGAACTCTGAACCGATTAAAGAAATAAACAGACTTATTGACGAAGCAAGATCCGGTTCATCCGGTACTTTGAGAAATTATTATACGAAATATTATGATGAGATCAATAAGATAGATCGTCAGGTAGCAGAGGCCAATTCTGATCTGACCTCGTATCCTGAAAAAGAAAGAAGATATCTGGATGCGGAGAGAGGATACAATATGATAGAGGCTACCTACAACAGTCTTTTATCCAGACAGAATGAAGCGCAAATGAAAGTGGCGACCAATCAGTCTGATATTACAGTCATTGACCCTGCCAAAAATCTGGGTCAGGGTGCTATAGGACCCAATGTAAAAGCAATCAAATTTGGAATTATTATCGGATTAATGGTTCTTCCGTTATTATTTATTCTGATAGGAGAAGTGCTGGATAACAAGATCAGAAATATTAAAGAACTGCTGAGCGCAACTAAAATTCCGCTTCTGGGTGTGATTGGAAACAACAGCAACGAAAATATGCTAACGGTTCTTGAGCAGCCTAAATCTTCAGTATCAGAGGCATTCAGAGGAATCCGTGCCAATATTAGATTCCTGATGGAGAACAATAAAGAGGATGGGAAAGGGAAAACGATCCTGGTAACTTCATCTATCGGCGGGGAAGGGAAAACATATATTTCCATCAACCTGGCTTCTGTAATAGGATTAAGTGATAAAAAAACGATCCTTCTTGGGATGGACCTTAGAAAACCGAAGATCTTCGGAGATTTTAAGATTGATAATAAATACGGGATCTCAAATTATCTTACGGGAGAAGTGGAAATAGATCAGATCATCAACAGAACGAAGATCCCGAACCTGGATGTGGCGACTTCGGGGCCGATTCCTCCAAACCCTTCAGAACTCTTAATGAGTGAAAGAAATATCAGATTTATAGAAGAACTGAAAGAGAAATACGATTTCATCATCATCGATTCCCCACCGGTAGGTCTGGTAGCAGACTCTTATGAACTGATGAAACATTCTGATGCCAATATTTATGTGGTGCGTCATGAATATACAGAAAAATATATGCTGAAAATGATCACTGAAAAGTACCACAATGGAGAGATCGATCATTTCGGACTTATATATAATGATTACAATACGAAGCAGGGATATGGCTACGGATATGGTTACGGATATGGTTATGGGTACGGATATGGCTATTTTGATGAAGACAAAAATTATAAAGAACCCTTACTGATTAAAATACGAAATAAGGTACAGACAATATTTAATAAAAAATAGCGTTTTAAACCCTCAGCAAATGGGGGTTTTTTTATACGATCAGTATTTGGAATCTAAGGAAAAAAGAATATTTTTGGCACTTTGCCGTTTACTTTATAACAAATTATGTTTTTTTGTTTATTTTTAACTATACATTAAGAATATCATTAATATAAAAATGTTTTATATTTGCAAAAATTAAATTTTAAAATAACCATAAATCCATATTCTTTTATGAATAAAAAATTATTGTTTAGCTTTCTTGCCTTCCTTGGAATGGTAAGTGTTAAAGCACAAAGAAACGAATTGGGAGTTCGTCTAGGGATGAGTAACCTAGTAGGGGACGTAGGAAGGACCAATTACATTTTACAAAAGCCGTTGGATTTAGACAGGATGTCAGAATGGGGATTCCCATTTTATGGAGGTTTATTATATAGATTTAATTTTAATCCGCATCAGACCGTGAGATTGGACCTTGGGTATAACCAGATCCAGTTCAGCGATAAAGCTGCGAAAGAAGAATACAGAGTGAACAGAAACTCTTATGGAAAAAATAACGTATACGAAGCCAGTTTAATGTTCGAATACAATCTTTTCCCTGTTAATAATGAGCAGGTAAGCATGGTAAGCCCATACATCTTCGGAGGTATCGGTGCTTTGATGTTTGATGCTCCCAAGGCAGATCTTGTGAACGATTTCAGAAGAGATGCAGACGGAGTAGCACAGGCTCCTCTTAATGAACTGGATTTTAAAAGTACTCCGGTATATACATTAGGAAAAAAAGTAACGATGCATATTCCTTTTGGAGTAGGTTTAAAGTATAAGTTCAATCATAATTGGGCTATATTTGCAGAAGCTACATTCAGATATACAATGACGGATCAGCTTGACCATAGCAGATTAATGCCAAAAGATGTAACATCCAGCTTTAATGCGGATATTTTGGACCCTGCTACAGGAGCTTCGTTATTGCAGTCTGGGAATTATTATGCAGTCTCTAAAGAAAGAGAGCAGGAACTTATTAACAAAAGAAATATAGGTGACGAAAGGTCTAAGGACTGGATGAATACTTTTAGTTTAGGACTTACCTATTCATTCGGAAGACCTCCGTGCTATTGTGATTAACTAATATGTCGTTGATTAAAGATAAAATAAATTCTGAGAATTTACCGAAACACGTCGCCATCATTATGGATGGCAATGGAAGATGGGCAAAAACCCGTGGCGAAGACAGAACCTTCGGTCACAAGAATGCCATTAATGCAGTAAGAAATGCTATTAATGCCTGTAATGAGATTGATATACCTTATTTAACACTGTATACATTTTCTTCTGAAAACTGGAGCCGTCCTGCAGATGAAGTAAGTACACTGATGAATCTGCTGGTGGAAACGTTATTGCTGGAAGCGGAAGAGATCTTTAGCAAAGGCCTCAGAATGCATGTTATAGGGAATCTCGCAAAGCTTCCTCTCCTAGTGAGAGAACAGCTGGAACGTGTAGTAGAGCTTACAAAAGAAAACACAAAAGGGAACTTAGTGCTTGCCATAAGCTACGGCTCACAGAACGAAATACTCGAAGCCGTGAAAAACATAAGTGCTGACGTGAAAGATGGAAAAGTGGATGTTGAGAATATTGATGAAAAATTATTCGAAAGCTACCTTTATACAAAAGACTTTCCTCCTGTAGACCTGTTGATAAGAACCAGCGGAGAAATAAGAATAAGTAATTTCCTCCTCTGGCAGATTGCTTATGCGGAACTACAGTTTTTAAATGTCCTATGGCCCGATTTCACAAAAGATATTTTCTTCCAGTGTATTGTTGATTATCAAAATAAGGAAAGAAGATACGGATTAACAGGCGATCAGATAAAAGCCCAATAAATTTAAAGAAAAGAAAGACTCGATAAAATGAAGTTTAGACTATTACCCATCATAATGTTTGCTGCTTCTGCGCATTTTTATGGACAAGTGACTCCTCAGGACAGCACTAAAGTAAATAATGCTGTACATGCAGAAAATGGCACAGGAACTTACACACTTAAAGACATTGTTGTAGATGGGGTAAAAAAATACACGCCAGCTCAGATCTTACGATTTACAGGCTTAACAAAAGGCGAAGTTGTAGATATTCCGGGACAGAAAATCAGCAACGCTGTTAAAAAGCTTTGGGATACCCAGTCTTTTTCGGAAGTTGAAGTGTATGTGCAGAGTATTGAAGGAGAAACCGTAATTTTAAGATTCTACCTGCAAGACCTTAAAGAACTTGGTGAAGTAAAATTCGCAGGAAAAGGAATTGGTAAATCCAAAAGCGAAAAACTGATCAAAGATAATAATCTGAAGCCTGGAACAAAGATCACCCAAAACCTGATCTCCGGCCTTAAGACAAAAGTTCCTAAGGATTATGTGAAAAAAGGTTTTGCTGACGCTAAAATTACCATCCAGGATAAAGTAAACGCTAATGATCCGTCTATGGTAGACTGGACCATCAATGTAGAAAAGGGCAAAAGAATAAAAATTGACCATATCGAATTTGAAGGAAATCAAAGCGTTACGGATTCGAAGCTTAGAAATAAAGCTTTCAAAGAAACCAAACAGAGAAGATTCAGTATCGGTGGAATCCTGAAATCTTCAAAATTTATTGAAGAAAAATATCAGGAAGACAAGCAGAGCCTTGTAAGCTACTATAACTCTTTAGGATACAGAGACGCTACCATTGTTTCAGATTCTGTATGGAGAAATAAAAGAAATAACTACGAGATCAATGTAAAGCTTAAAGAAGGTAAAAAGTATTATATCGGAGATATTACATTCACCGGAAATACGGTTTACGCTACAGAGCATTTACAGAGACTTTTAGGATATAAAAAAGGAGATATCTACGATGCTGTAGGTTTCAACAAAAAAGTAGGAGAAGACGGAGGTAAAGAAGATGACTCAGATATCAAGTCTGTGTACATGAATAACGGTTACCTTTTCTCCAGCGTTACACCGGTAGAAAAATCGGTAACAGGTGATGCTGTAAATCTTGAAATCAGAATTACTGAAGGAGAGCAGGCAACCTGGAATAAAGTAACCTGGCAGGGGAATACAACGACCCATGACCATGTGGTGCTTAGAGCTTTAAGAACAAAACCGGGAGAGCTTTTCAAAAAGACAGAGATTAAGAGAACTTACTTTGATCTTGCGGGGATGTCTTTCTTCGATCCACAGCAGGTAGGTCAGGACATCCAGCCTAACCAGCAGGATAATACGGTGGACATCAACTGGAAACTGGTTGAAAAAGGTTCTTCTCAGGTTCAGTTACAGGCAGGTTACGGTGGTAACAGTTTTATCGGAACTTTAGGACTTACGTTCAACAACTTCTCTCTTAAAAACTTCCTTAAGTTTAAAGACTTTAAACCGGTACCTCAGGGAGATGGCCAGACCTTGTCTATCCAGGCACAGGCCGGACAGTATTTCCAGAACTACGGAGTATCATTTACTGAACCTTGGTTGTTTGGAACAAAACCTACAGCACTTTCGGTAAGTTTAAATACATCCAGAGTAAAATACAGTGATGCTACTGGTAGTGCCCAGAAACTTAATATTTTCTCCGCATCAGTTGGTCTGAACAGACTGTTAAACTGGCCGGATGATTATTTCTCATTATATACAGGTATCCAGTTCCAGAATTATAAATTCAGTAATTATCCTTTCCAGTTTGGAGATACTACAGAATACTATGGTGATGCAAATAACTTAAGTCTTAACCTGGGTTTAAGCAGAAACTCTGCAGGTATTGACCCGATTTTCCCAACAATGGGTTCAAATATTGAACTTTCCGCGAAAATGACGGCACCTTACTCATTGTTCAGTAACAAGGATTACTCTACAATGTCACCAGTGGATAAGTATAAGTGGATGGAATTCTATAAAATAAAGTTCAAAGCTGATATCTATAACGAGATCGCCGGAAAACTGGTATTAAGATCTTCTGCTGAAATGGGATTCATGGATGGATATAACAAAAAACTGGGTGCTCCGCCATTCGAAAGATTCTATGTTGGAGGAACAGGTTTATTCGGTGGTAGATATGACGGCCGTGAATTGATTCCTTTAAGAGGATATGAAAATGCTTCCACTTACGGAGGTGAGCCGGCTGATATTACACCAAAAGGAGGGGGTACAATCTACAATAGATTTACTTTAGAATTAAGATACCCGATCTCAATGAACCAGACTGCCAAGATCTATGCACTTACTTTCGCAGAAGGAGGTAACGTGTGGAACAGTTGGGGTGCATACAACCCATTCGAATTGAAAAGATCAGTAGGGGTAGGGGTAAGAGTTTATATGGGAGCGTTTGGTTTGATCGGATTTGACTTCGCTTATGGATTTGATAAGACGATTTCAGGAGAAAAACAATCTAAAATGATTCCTCACTTCTTGATGAACCAATCATTATAATTCATAGATATGAAGAACTTTAAAATCATTTTCACATTTGTATTGTTTCTGCTTTTCGGGTTTTCAAATGCCCAGAAAGTAGGAGTGGTAGACACAGGCTATATTTTAGATAAGATGCCTCAGTACAAAGAAGCTGAAGCAAGATTAAACTCCCAGATCGATACCTGGCAGTCTGAACTTCAGAATTTGCAGTCTGAGTATGAAAGAAAAAAAGCGGCATTTGAAAGTGAGAAAGTATTGTTGATAGGAGACCAGCTCAAACTTAGAGAAAAAGAAGTAATGGATCTTGAAAAGAACATCAAAACGACAACCAGTTTGCGTTTTGGAGCTAATGGAGAGATTACAAAACTGAGAACCAATCTTGTAGTACCTTTCCAGGATGAGATCTGGAACGCCATCAAAACAATGGCTGAAAAAAACGGATTGGGCACGGTTCTTGATAAAACCGATAACAATGTGCTTTTCCTTCTTCCAAGATATGATTATACAGAAAAAGTATTGACGATCTTATTGAAAGGATCTACATCTGATAAAAAAGAAAAATCTAAAAGCAAAAAGTAAATCAATTAACTTTTGCTTAAATTTACAATCTAAAAACAAATTAAATTATTTATTTTACCAATTATGAAAAAATTAAGTGTATTATTTGCCGCGGTAATAATGGTTGTGTCGGTAAGTATGGCAAAAGCTCAGAAATTTGCTACTGTAGATGTAATGGGAGTGCTTAATGCAATGCCGGAAAAAAAGAAAGCTGATGCTGATATAAAAACGTTCTTGGATACTAAACAATCTGAGATCAAGAAAAAAGCAGATGCAGGTCAGGCTAAATTGAAGCAGTATACGGACGAAGCTCCTAAGAAAACAGCTGACGAAAACAAAGCTAGAGAAGGAGAATTACAAAAACTTCAGGAAGAAATTGGACAAATGCAGGAAAAAGCGGCTAAAGATTTAGAAGCTAAGAAAGATGTAGTTTTTGGACCCATTGAGAAAAAACTGAATGATGCTATCGAGAAAGTAGCTAAAGCTAACGGATACGAATTCATTATGGATGCAAACTCTCCGGCATTTGTTTACAGAGCTGGTGCTGATGCTACAGCAGCTGTTAAGAAAGAATTAGGGATCAACTAAGAAATTAACAAAGTTTTATAAATTAACCGCCTCTTTTAGAGGTGGTTTTTTTATTTTTGCGCTATGGAAAAAGAAGTATCAACAACCGTAAAAGTTAGGTTCAGCGATTGTGATCCGATAGGACATTTGAATAATGTAAAATATCTGGATTATATGTTCAATGCCAGAGAAGACCATGTAGAAACATTTTATGGATTTACCTATGAAGAATACACCAAGAAAACGGGATGTACATGGATTGCCATTCAAAACGAAATCGCTTACCTGAAAGAAGTAAGATATAATACCCAGGTGGTGATCAGCAGTAAAACCATCGAAATACAGGATAGAACGGCTAAGGTGGAAATTTTAATGAAAAGCCTTGACGAAAAAACGGTTCACGCCGTACTGTGGGTTACCGTGATCTATTTCAATATCAAAACAAGAAAATCCGAAATTCATCCGGAAGATATAAAAGAAACGTTCCATAAATTCTATGTAGATCTTGAACAGAAAGATTTCCAGCCGAGAGTGAAATTTTTAAGATCTCAGAACGCAAAAAATTCGTGATCACATGATAAAGGAAAATAATTACGCATTATAAAGTGAATATTTTCTTTTAACAGTACATTTGATAAGTAAAATAATAAAATTACAGATGAAAAAAATAGCCGTATTAGGAAGCAATGGGCAGTTGGGTAACTGTATCAGAAAAATTGCCCCTGATTTTGAAAACTCCTATGAGTTCATATTTACAGATTCACAGACTTTAGATATTACAGATGAAGATCAGGTCAGCAGTTTTTTTTATGACAATCAGCCCGACTACTGTATCAATGCCTCTGCATATACAGCCGTTGATTTAGCCGAAAAAGAAAGTAATAAAGCCTTTGCAGTCAATGCAGACGGAGTTGGATATTTGGCTCAGGCTTGTGCAGATCACAAAAGTATACTGATCCACATCTCCACCGACTATGTTTTTGATGGAGATACAAATCTTCCGTATTCAGAAGATGACTTTACCAGCCCTACGGGAATATATGGAGAGTCAAAAAGAAAAGGAGAAGAACTGGCTTTGGAAATTAATCCTAGAACTATTGTTTTAAGAACCTCCTGGCTGTACTCAGAGTTTAATAAGAATTTTGTTAAAACAATGCTGAACCTATTCTCTCAGAAAGACGAACTTGGAATTGTTGCTGATCAGTTCGGACAGCCTACCAATGCCAATGACCTTGCAGAAGCAATCATGGATATTATTCAGAATCCAAACAAGAGCTTTGGTATTTTTCATTTTTCAAACTATCCGGAAACAACATGGTTTGAGTTTGCAAAAAAGATTGCAGAATTTTCAAACTCTTCAATACAGTTAAATCCTCTGACAACAGAACAGTATCCTACTCCTGCAAAAAGACCGGCCAGAAGTACTATGTCTTTGGATAAAATAGAAGAAGTATATAAGATTGAACCAAAACATTGGGAAAACAGTCTTGAAGAATCTGTCAGAATACTAACACAACAATAATTATGATTAAGAATCTCACCGTTGCCTTTTCCATATTCTGTGCCCATTTGTGTACTGCCCAGAATGTATACCTTTCAAAAGTGGCAAAAACAAACGACAACACAGATAAATTTCTGTATCAAAAAACAGAATCTACAGTGGATGCCGAATATTTGGGAGAAATTGATGTTCAGGGATTCTCAAATGATGACGCTGGCGTTTTTTCATTAATATATAAGAAGGCAAAAGAAATTGGCGCCAATACATTTTCATTTAAACCTTTCGAAAATATAGATGGTACTCCCCAGGCCTTCAATCCTGCAAATTATAAAATAGTTTTATATTATACTCCCAAAGAAAAACTGACGATAGAGAAGGGAATGTTGTATGTTTTTGCTTCCTCAGACAAAGATCAGAAGATTAACATCAATAAGAAGGATTATGTATTAACCCCAAGATCCTACATTACCCTGGATGTCATTCCCGGAGAAGTCTATACCATTTCTACAAAGAAGCTTTTAGGATCTACTATTAAAATTCAACCCAAGACAGCTGATGAAAACCTTTATTTCC
Source organism: Chryseobacterium sp. JM1 (assembly GCF_000737715.1). GTDB lineage: Bacteria > Bacteroidota > Bacteroidia > Flavobacteriales > Weeksellaceae > Chryseobacterium. The sequence continues at coordinate 284,768 of NZ_JPRN01000006.1, forward strand.
AGGCCTCTTCCGCCAAAATAAAATCTGACACCTCCGGAAACGGCGGTTTAAATCTAAAATCCGGAGATATCATAGGCTTGGAAAAGTCTTACGCTGAGTTTTTGAGCCTGATCTATGAACACGTGAAAAGATAAAATCCATATTACAGAAAAGAAAAGCCAAAAAATTAAACATTTGTTTATAATTTTTCTCTCTGCTTACCAGTCTCTTATGGATTTATAAGGCCTGTTCATGAATTTTATGTTAAATAAACTTGCATT
>NZ_JPRN01000007.1 GCF_000737715.1 Chryseobacterium sp. JM1
ATTGGATTTTGTAGCATTATTTTCCCAAATAGTGGTGGTCACGAATTGAAAGACATCGTTTCCTATATTAACACCATATTCAAATTTAACAGGTTGGGTGTTCCAGGCATTTCCTACTTGCTTCTGTTCCAAAATTCTATCTAATGGAGAATTTTCCAGTATTTTCTCTGAAAAAATCTTTTCTGAGCCGTAAATATCGGGTTGGGTTGCATTCGCTAATGGTGTTGACACTATTGCTCCATTCACGGTTCCTGATTGTGGAACAGGTAAGTAATCTTTGGTCTGCCTTCCGTACTGATCGTATTCAATATGGGTAACAACGTCTCTTCCCAAAGGAGAAGCTTTTATGTTCACCACCTGTTTAGGTCTTCCAAGACCATCTATATACTGAACGGTTTCTGAAGTTTTTGTCGGTTGGCCGCCTGCATTATAATCAAGATAGGATTTAGAATACACATAGTTTTCTCCCTGGGTAAGCTGGGCATTCACGGAATGAGCCATCAGCAAAGCCCCGATGGGAATGATTATTTTTTTCATGGTTGTGTGTAGTTTTTATAGTTATATTGGTATTCTTTCGCGATTCTGTATCCACCATTTTTATCCAGCTGTTTTACTTCTTTCAGTCGGTTTGCAGTGTCGTAGGTGTAAATTTCTCTCATTCCGGACGGTGGAGTGATGCTGGTTACACCAATTAATGGATTGTAAGTATACGTACTGATCTGATATCCTGATAATGCAGAATTGTTTCTAAACAGATCTAAAGCTGCAACCAATGATTGTTCGGAAGCCTCTGTACCCAACTGCGCATCATTGTCTGAGGCATTGACGATGTTATCAATTAATGACTGGCTGATATCTGATAGTTTCGCGCCTTCAATTTTAGCAATGGGCTGGGTTTTACTGTAACCCCAGATTACAGTCGTAGAAATTCCGGCTTTTGTAGTGTATTGCTGTATGTTTCCTTTGGAATCATATCTGTCATAAGTAGCTTCGGTAGATGGTGCATTGTTTTGAAGGTCATAGGAAACAGATGATAAAGGAAGCACCAGAGAAGCGCTGTTGTTTGTAATTTCAGCAACGGTTTTCGGATAAATGGTTTCTGTTCTCGACAACGTTTTTGTAATATTTCCAATCTTCTGCGTTGTTGAAGTTTCCAGAGGAAGTCCTATCATATTCTTACTGATCATCAACTGATTGCCTTTTTCATGGGCATATTGGTAGGTGGTTTCTGTGACCATATGGTCTGAAGTTTTTGCCGTTACGGTTTTCACGTTCATAGGTTTATTGATATCCGTATCGTAGTAAGCTGATTGGGTAACCGTTTCTACGACTCTATTTCCAGGGAAATATTCTGTCGTTTTAGATTCAGTATTTTCAACCTTACCCGAATTGATCGCTAAAATTTCTTTATTTACTAAATATATATGGCCATAAATGGTCTCATGTGTACTACTCGTTATTCTTTTGGGATATTTTACAATATCCAGATTTAAAGCAAATCCCATTTGGTTGGGATCTCCGGTAATAAATCCGGCTTTAGGGTTTTTTAGATTATTAAAGGCATATTTATTAGTTTGAACTCTCAAAGTATCACCCAGCTTATTTAAGATGATACTTTTTTCCAGCAATCCATTTTTCCAGTCATCATAATTGGAATAAATGTGGGTGTACATTTTATCACTGTCTGAAGTGTTGACCTTTGAAAATATATTGATGCTTTCTCCCAAATCATTATACTCTGTTACTTGCTTATAAGTAATAACATCTGAAGAACCATAGCTGTTATAACTGGTGCTTGAGTTATTAATAACAAGATATTTTTGAACATACGGGGGATATATTTCAGCTCCCTCGTTGTTAAGTTCAGAATATCTTTTCAGTAAACTTGTATATTGAAAAGGCATATTCAGAACGCCGCTGCTTTTATTGGTATTGGTAGCCGGATCGAAGGTTTCGTATTTATAATTGTAGGCATTTACAATGCTGTTTTCATTTTTATCTTCAATTTTTTTAATTCTAAGCCCTCCAATCGGAACGTTGGTATTCACCGTGTTATATTTTCCATACTCTACATCTATTGCATATCCGCACTGGCATTTACCCTGTCGGGATAAAGATATGTTGAATACATTATTCGAGGGATACAGTTCAAATACAGCCGGTTTTCCATTAGTCCCATAATTCTGCCCCATAACCATAGCATTCCCATAGCAGGAGGTATCATGAACCTGACTGGTTTCGTCATCTACATTGTTTTGACAGGTATTCCCAAATGTCAGTTTGATCTTAGAAGCTACTTTTCCATCAAAGAAACTTTGTGGAATAGTGACGGTTTGGGTTACATCTCCAAAATCATCACTGAATCCCCCTGTTCCTGTAGGTTCGCTCATTACCGTGGCAAAATTGTCTAGATATCCCCATTGATAATTTGATTTTGTGAAAAATTTACTGGCGTTTTCATAATACAGATTTTTACTTCCACCGGTTGGATATTCAATTTTATTTAAAATACCAATCTGTGCATAGGTCGGATTGGTATCACGATTCCTGGTATATTGAGGTTTTACAGAAACATTTTCACTTGGGGATACATAATCTGTATAAACCTGATCGGGAAGATTGTATGAGCCTTCACTGGAATTAGTAGAATTAATATATCCCCAATAGTCATCATTATTAGAATTACGGGCAGGAAAGGGAATACTTTCATTATAATAAAATTTATAATAATTATTCTGCAGGTCATCATAAACGTTCAATAGCTTCAGCCTGTAATTCTGAAAATCAGTACCGTTATTTGAAGTAAAATAAGAATAATTCATGTGATAATTCTTGATAATCTTTCCATAATTATCTTTCACAAGAACCTGACGCAGCGCCACACCATTATTGCCCGAAAGGTCTTTTCTTATACTTGTTCCGTCAGAAAAAGGCAATCCGTCATTAGAATAATTGAAATATACAGTTCCGTCGGGAAAAATAATTTTTGTAATTAATTTCTCCATACTGGCTGCTGTTCCTGTATACCTTTCATATTCAGGTAAATTAGGTGGCAGATTTACATCTGTCATAACGTTTTTAGTGATATCAATATTTACTTTTTCAGTAATACTTTTTTCCTCATAGGAGTATGATTTTGCATATTCGAATAAAATCCTCTTATTATTTGCAGTTCTGATACTATCAACCTGATAAAGTGTTTGTGAGCCAGAACTTGTACTTCCCGGAACACCTGAGTCTAATAATGTAGAGTTCTTTGTACTTAAGAAATAGGTAGCTCCGTCCGTGCCTACAATTTTGATATTCTTTTTGTTATTTGTAGCGGTAATCAACAGATCCTCATGAGGAATCGTATATCCTGTATCGTTATTAAAAATAAAGCTTCCTCCTCCCAATGGCAGGGAATAATTGAACATATCGGGTCTTGTATCATATACCCCTTCATAATGATCAGCCACGACTTGTCGGAGCTCATTTTCGTGCATACTTATATCAACAAGTTTGGATAATATCGTATTGACATTTTTAGTATACATTGAAGAATACTTGTCATCTTTATCCACAATATTCTGGTTGATGCTGCCGGGAATATTTAAAGACCAGCCTAAGCCTGCAGTACTGGCCACCTCATTTAATTTTATTCCGCCGGTATTATATGACAGGGAAACAGGAATATTAATCCCATCCACATTCACAGTATAAAAAGGAATATTGATATTGGCTTTTCCTCTAAACATATCAACCGGAAGCTTCCCCACTTTGTCCATTGCATATGCATTCGCGGAAGTAGGAAAAGCGACAATATTTTTTTTCTGTGTACTGTAATCTCCCACTCCGGATTGACTGTATCCGGTAGAAAAAATATAAATAAATAATAGTATAAAAACTTTTTTCATCTTAGTTTATTTCTTAATTAATTTCGCACTCGCTGTCTTATTCGTATCTGTCTTTATCGTCACCAGATAAGCCCCCTGAATCAGATTCTGCGTATTGATCTTCGTCACCTTATTCTTCGTCTTCAAGCTCTGAAGTTGTCTTCCACCCATATCGTACAGAATAATATCAGCTTCCTTAAAACCTTGCCCTGAGCCTGTCGAAGGGTCAAAGCCTATTTCTACATAAGCATAATCTGAAACCGGATTCGGATAGATCTTGATGTCTTGTTTTTCAATTAATTTATTGATCTGGCTGTCCCCTAGTTTCACGATCTTCCAGTTTTCTTTTCCAAGCTCTTCTGCACTAGTTCCTGCCAGGATGATGGAGCCATCTCTGTTTAATTTGATATCTGAAAGTCTTTCCTCTTTTTTCCTGGATTCTCCTTTCACATATTTTCTCCACGCTTCATTTCCGTCTTGGTTGAGATAAAGCATCCAAAACGTTTCATCGTCTGTTTGTATTTTTCCTTCTGCCTGCGTATAACCTCCTAAAAGAATTCCTTTTGAAGATTTATCATCTGCTGAATGAAGAACACTCATCCCCATCAGAATATCACGGTTCTTGAAATTGAAAGATTTCTGCCAGATTTCATCACCTATTTCATTTAAAGAAATTAGCCAAAGATCTGTTCCTTCCTCAATGCCTACCGTTTTATTTCCTGACCTTTCAGATCTGGATTCTCCACCGATTAAATATCCTGCTGATGTTAAGGCTAATGTTCTGATATGATCATCACCTTTTCCTCCATAGTTCTTTTCCCATTCCACTTTTCCGGTTTTGTCGAGTTTGACGATCCAGTAGTCGCCCTCGCCGAAATTATCCGTAGACTTACCGGTTCGGGATACGGGATACGAGGTTGCCGAAGACAATTTATCCGTGGAACCCGAAACCCGGATCCCGGAACTTCTCGAGTAAATTCCCAACAAGGCTCCACCATCTCTGGTAGGAATTATTTTCTCCACTTCATCCAAGCCTTTTCCGCCTAAAACCGTTTCAGAAAGAACCTTTCCGTTTTTATCCAGTTTTGAGATCCAAACATCTTTTGAACCGTAACCGCTAGTTCCCTGAGGCTCTCGAAGGGAACTTTGTCTGTTTCCTGCCACAAAAAATCCAAGATCCGTAGTTTGGATAACCGATCGTGCTTCCTCATCAGAAGAACTTCCCAGTGTTTTCTGCCAAAGCTCATCTCCGAATTCATTGATTCTGATCAGCCAGATATCAGATCCGCCTTTGGAATCTTCTTTTTTATCGAGTCCCTTTCCGGAATAGGAAGTTCCGGCCAGAAGAAATCCTCCTTCCTGAGTGGCTACGGAGGCTGACAAATAATCGTGGTTTTGACCTGAGAAATATTTTTCCCAGATCTGCTCACCTTGTTGGTTCAGTTTGATTAAATGGAAATCGTAACCGTTGTTTTGCTTTCCTGTTCCCTGAGGCTCTCGAAGGGAACTTCCTGAAATAAGATATTGCTGATCAATAGTCGTGGTCACCTGGCTTAGAAAATTCTGTGTAGAAGATCTGATGTCTTTCTGCCACAATACTTCCTGGGCAGAAAGCCCCAGAAGCGTGCACAAGATCAATGCACCGGAGTAGAATTTCTTCATCTTTTGTGTATTTTTAGTTTAAGATTAGCTTGTATATTTTGCGGCAAAATTAACACTTTTTAACGCATTCCAAATCCCTGAATTAAGATTTAATCTAAGTTTTAATTAAGCGATATATTATTAACACTTTACCAATTAACTGATGAACAAAATTAATCCCATAGCACGACAGAACGTGTCGCATAAAAATAAAAAGGACCGACCCCCGAAAGGATCAGCCCAAAACATTAACTGTTTTTATTGATAGAATTATGATTTCTTATTTCCAGCCACCGCCTAAACTTTTGTAAATATCTACAACGGTACTTAGCTGTTGCTGTTTGGCTTCGATCAGCTCCATTTTCGCATCCAGCGCATCCCTTTGATTCAGAAGAACTTCAAGATAATCTGCTCTTGAATTCCTGAACAATTGGTTCGCAATGTCAATCGACTGATCCAGCGCTTTTGTTTCCTGCGACTTCATCTGATAGTATTGATCTATATTTTTAACCTTTGACATCAGATTAGCCACATCCAGATACGCATGCAAAATCGTTTTGTCATACTCGTATAACGACTGGATCTGTCTCGCATCCGCGGTCTGGAAGTTCGCTTTGATGGCGCTTTTATTAATCAGAGGTCCTGCTAATTCTCCAGCCAGATTATAAGCGATGGATTCCGGCATTTTAACCAAATAAGAAGGTTTAAAAGCTTCCAGCCCTAACGTTGCAGAGATCTCCAGTGACGGATAAAACTCTTTTCTCGCAGCCTGTACATCCAGTTTTGCCGCTTTCAATTCAAGTTCAGCCTGTTTGATATCCGGACGGTTAGCCAGTAACTGAGACGGTATTCCCGTATACACAGTCTGTGGCATCGTAGACATAAAGCTTTCCTTAGCCCTTACAATAGGTTGCGGATATCTTCCCAGAAGCGCATTGATCTCGTTTTCTTTCTCCGTAATATTCTGACGGATCGTGTATTCCGAAGCTTTGGATTTTGCCAGTTCAGCTTCAAATTTCTTCACAGCCAGCTCCGTAGCCGCAGCAGCTTCTTTCTGAATTTTGGAAATTTCCAGTGCTCTTTCCTGCAGCTTAATATATTGCTGAATAATATCCAGCTGATTATCCAAAGCCAGCAATTCATAATAATTGTCTGCTACTTCTTCAACAAGGCTGGACAGAACGAAGTTTTTACCCTCAACTGTAGAAAGGTAATGAGCAACAGCTGATTCCTTCTCAGTTCTGAGCTTTTTCCAGATATCAATCTCCCAGTTCGCCATGAATCCTCCTTCAAAATTCCCCAGCGGATCCGGCATTTCTCTTCCGGGTTCTATTTCCGTAGTGGCATCACCGGCGCCTTCGCTGGTATAACGTCCGGCTTTTTTAAGACCGGCTCCTATTCCGGCTGAAACAGTTGGGCTTAGTTTTCCTTTTTTCGCTAAAACACTGCTTTTCGCCATTTCAATCTGCTGAAGCGTGATCAGTAATTCCTGATTGTTTTTTAAAGCAGTTTCAATTAAGCTTACCAGATTCGGATCTGTAAAAAACTGTCTCCATGGAGTTGTACCACTGTTTGCATTGGCATCCTGCTGCTCTTCCTGATTGAAATTCTGAGGCAGGTTTTCTTTTACTTCATCTTTTATAACCGTGGCCATTGGAGCTCTACAGCCTGTGAGTACAAGCGATAGAGCAATGGCTGCTATATATTTATTATAAATCTTCATGTTTGTTATCGTGTTGATAAGGTTCAGTTTGTTCTGTTAAAGGATTCTCTTCTTCATATCTTGCCAGCCTCGATTTCTCTGCAATAGTTCCGAAAATATAATACAGTCCCGGAATAATCATCAGTCCGAAAATAGTTCCTATCAGCATTCCTCCTGCTGCTGCCGTACCAATCGTTCGGTTTCCTACAGCTCCCGGTCCGGTGGCCATTACCAACGGAATAAGACCCGCGATGAAGGCAAATGAAGTCATCAGGATCGGACGGAAACGGATGGCCGCCCCTTCGATAGCTGCCTGTGCTACAGGAATTCCTTCTTCTGCTTTCTTCTGAACGGCAAATTCGACGATCAATACAGCATTTTTACCCAGCAGACCAATCAACATGACCATCGCCACCTGAGCGTAAATATTGTTTTCAAGGCCTAATAATTTCAGGCATAAGAATGCTCCGAAAATACCTGTAGGAAGGGATAAAATCACCGGCAACGGCAGGATAAAGCTTTCATACTGCGCTGCAAGAATCAGATACACAAATCCAAGACAGACTAAGAAAATAAATACCGCTTCATTTCCTCTGCTCACCTCGTCTTTAGAGATACCCGCCCAGTCGATACCGAAACCTCTCGGAAGTGTTTTATCAGCAACTTCCTGAATCGCTTTAATGGCCTGTCCACTACTGTATCCCGGCGCAGGAGTACCACTTACTTCTGCGGAGTTATACATATTGTGTCTTGTGATCTCTGACAATCCATATACTTTCTGCATTTTCATAAAATCAGAATACGGAACCATCTGTTCTTTATCATTTTTCACATACAATTTCAGCAGATCGGTAGGCAGTGCACGGTATTGCGGCCCAGCCTGTACAATCACTTTATACGGTCTGTCGAAACGGATGAAACTGGTCTCATAGTTGGAACCGATCAATGTGGACAGGTTATCCATCGCACTTTGGATCGTTACCCCTTTCTGCTCGGCAAGATCATTATCCACTTTCAGCATGTACTGAGGGAAACTTGCAGAATAGAAGGTAAATGCAGACCCAAGTTCAGGGCGTTTCTTCAGTTCTTTAACAAAATCATTACTTACCTGCTCCATTTTATGGTAATCTCCACTTCCTGCTTTATCCAGCAAACGGAGTTCGAAACCTCCTGCAGCACCATAACCCGGAATGGAAGGCGGCTGGAAGAATTCTATGTTAGCACCAGGAATATTCTTGGCTTTTTCCTCGAGCTTTTCAATGATTTCTGCGGCAGATTCCTTACGTTCTTCCCAACTTTTAAGGTTGATCAGACACGTTCCAGAGTTGGATCCCGTACCTTCTGTCAGGATTTCATAACCAGCCAGTGAAGAAACGGACTGTACCCCATCGATATCTTCAGATTCTCTTAATAATTCTTTCGCAATCTGATTCGTTCTTTCCAGAGTAGATCCCGGAGGTGTCTGGATAATCGCATAAATCATCCCCTGATCTTCCGCCGGAATAAATCCTGAAGGAAGTGAGTTGCTTAAGAAGAATGTACAGGCACAGAATGCCAGTAATAAAGGAAGTGTAATGGATTTTTTCTTAACTGTTTTGTTAAGCATTTTCTCATATCTTCCTGCTCCTTTCGTGAATAAATTGTTGAATTTATCTAAGAAAATAGTAATCGGTGTTTTCTTTTTAGCTTTTCCGTGGTGATTTCTTAAGATCAAAGCACATAAAGCCGGAGTCAGTGTCAAAGCTACAACCCCTGAAAGGATGATCGCTGAAGCCATCGTAATGGAAAACTGACGGTAAAATACCCCAACCGGACCTGACATAAATGCAATCGGAATAAATACGGATGCCATTACCAAAGTGATCGCGATAATCGCCCCACTGATTTCATGCATCGCTTCTTCCGTAGCTTTTAAAGGTGAGAGTCCTTTTTCTTCCATCTTGGCATGGACAGCTTCAATCACCACAATCGCATCATCGACGACGACCCCGATGGCCATTACCAATGCAAATAGTGAGATCATGTTCAGCGTAATTCCAAATGCGGACATGACTGCAAATGTTCCAACCAGTGAAACAGGAACCGCCAGCGCCGGAATTAAGGTCGAACGCCAGTCTCCAAGGAACAGGAATACCACAATGGCTACCAGAATAAAGGCTTCAAATAAGGTATGAATTACCTTTTCCATGGATGCATCCAGGAATCTTGAAACGTCATAACTGATGTCATAGTGCATTCCTTTCGGAAAGTTATTTTTCTCAAGATCTTTCATCAAAGTTTTCACATTTTTGATAACGTCACTTGCATTGGAACCGTAAGACTGTTTTACTGTAATCGCGGCAGAAGGTTTTCCGTTCAGTGTAGAATAGATATCATACATGGAAGAACCGAATTCTATATCCGCTACATCTTTTAATCTTACAAATTCTCCTCCCGGTTTTGCTTTCAGGATAATATTTCCATAATCTTTTTCATTGTTGAAACGTCCGGAATATTTCAGAATATATTCGAAAGACTGGGAACGTTTTCCTGAACTTTCTCCCGTTTTACCCGGAGAAGCTTCCAAACTCTGCTGGTTCAGGGACTCCATTACTTCGTCTGCGGAAATATTGTAAGCGGTAAGTCTGTCCGGTTTAAGCCAGATACGCATTGCATATTCACGGGTTCCGAGGATATCTGCGAAACCTACTCCACTTACCCTTCTCAATTCGGACATCACGTTGATATCAGCATAGTTGAAAAGGAATTTCTGGTCAGCTTTGGGATCGTCACTGTACAGGTTAATGTACATCAACATGTTGGGTTCTTCACGGGTAATTTTTACCCCTTCACGCACTACAAGCGGCGGAAGTTTGTTGACCACGGAAGATACACGGTTTTGAACGTTTACTGCGGCTACATTGGGATCTGTTCCAAGATCAAATACGATCTGAATGGATGCTTCCCCGTCATTACCGGCATCGGACGTCATATATTTCATACCCGGAACTCCGTTCAGTCCTCTTTCGAGGGGAATAACTACCGATTTAATCAATAGTTCGTTGTTGGCTCCCGGATATTCTGCGGTGATATTTACTTTTGGGGGTGAAATGGAGGGAAACTGGGTCACTGGAAGTTTTACCAGCGACAGAACTCCCATAAATACGATGATCAGTGAGATCACGATAGACAGAACAGGTCTGCGGATGAATTTCTTAAACATACTGCTTCGTTTTACGAGTAGACTACTCTGCTTTTAGTTTCAATGACTGAAGAACTTTTTTAGGATCCTGGAATTTGGACTGTATTTTCTGGTCATCTTTTACCTTCTGTACCCCTTCTAAAAGGATTTTATCTCCCTCGGCAAGCCCTGATCCTACCACATAAAGATCGGGCAGTTCGTAAGCTACTTTTATGTTTCTGGATTTTGCTTTTCCATTTTTATCGATGATGAATACATATTTCTGATCCTGAATTTCATACGTCGCTTTCTGTGGAATGATCAACGCATTATGTACAGGCATCGTCATCTGTACTTTTCCGGTTTCCCCGTTTCTAAGGAGCTTATCCGGATTCGGGAATTTTGCTCTGAAGGCAATATTTCCTGTTTCGTTGTCGAATTCTCCTTCTATGGTCTGGATTTCTCCTTTCTGAGGAAGCATTTCTCCATTAGCCATAATCAAAGATACCTCCTTGCTTCCTCTGTCGGCAACATGGGTCTGATAGGTTAAATATTCCGGTTCTGAAACGTTAAAATAACTGTAAACGTTGGTGTTGTCTGATAAAGAGGTTAGCAAATCTCCTTCGTCTACAAGGCTTCCTAATTTTAAAGGAATTCTGTTGATCACCCCTGAAAACGGAGCTTTAATATCTGTAAAAGATAAATGAATCTGAGCCAGTTTCATTTCAGCATTGGCAGCATCTAACTTTGCTTTAGCCATTGCTCTTTCGTTTTTAGAAACAATGTTGTTACTCGCAAGTGTGCTGGCATTTTTCAGTTCAATACTTGCCTGCTCCACTTCAGCTTTGGCTTTCAATAATTCAGCCTGGTACAGCTGAGGCATAATTCTAAACAGGGTTTGTCCTGCCTGTACATACTGGCCTTCGTCTACATAAATTTTTTCAAGAAATCCTTTTTCCTGTGCACGGAGTTCAATGTTTTTCACAGATTGGATTTGGGCTACGTATTCTTTGTTGATTACCGTGTCCATTTTGACAGGGCTGGTGACGGGATATACTGTGGCTTCTTCTTTTTCTTCTTTCTTCTGACTGCAGCCAACAGTCAATAAAAGGATGCTTATCGCAATGCCTGAGGCAACTCTTTTGATCATAATTCTAGAGTTTAATATAAATTCGTTAATGTTTTGAATGGGAATAAACGGTAATGGAATTCCTGCATCGTCATGATTACCGGCATAAACAATGCAGTAGATCTCCCGCCCGGAATCCGGACAGAAAAGCGATCACGAAAAATAACTTTTAGATTCTGATAGAACGGATCAGAATGAATGTTTTAACATTGGAATACAGCGAAAGAAAACCATTGATAGTGGGTTTTCTGCTTTTAGAAGAACGAAGACCAAAAATATAGACAAGACTGAATACACCGGCAAATACAGCAATCATCTGAATGGTATCAGACAACTGAAAACTATCTTCAGCAATCTCTAAAGTGGAATTATCAATATTGTCTGCCATCTGCTGTACCGAGAGCTTTTCAAAAGTCTGGTTCAGGCGGTTGGCTTTTTTGGGCAAATGATGAGAAACATGACCGGAATAGTCATTTCGAAGTGTTTTGACATCGAGTCTGCTTTCTACTACGAAGAGCAGAAAAAGGCCGGTCAAAAAATATACTAATACGTTTCTCATTTTGAAGTGGCAAATGTACACTTAGAAATGCATACCCTCATAATAGATTAACAAAATTTAACGCTCCTTTAAATTAGCTGAATGCAAGAAAACACACATTTTTTTCTTATGAAACACGGTGAAACGTCATTCAATTTTAACAATTACAGGTATAAACAACGTAAAATCCATTTTTATTATAAATTTTAAACGTAATATTTAATTTAAGTAATAATAAATTACTTTCAAAAATGGTTAACGTACCTTAAAATTTGAATTGAAAATTAATTATTATTTAAAAATCTAATATTGATTAATATTAATCATAATAATTTGTATATTTATGAAAAATTATCAGTAATTAATTAACAATTCGGTACAGTTATTCAATTTAATAGAAGTGTTTTATTTTTAAACTTTTATACGATTTATAACCGGAATATTTAATTTTTTATGACTTATTTTTAAAACTAACCAACCACTATAACCATGAAAACTTTAATTGTGAAAAACATAATATGTTCTGCAGGCCTTTAATTCTGCATCGACATTCAATTAAAGATCTTATTTGACCACTGCAGAGAGCTGACTTTTTCGGTTCTCTTTTTTTATTACTTCTCAAAAAAATAAAGCTTCACGGGTATGATTTAAATCATTTTTTACTGTGTATCAGCATTATAGAATTTTTAATACTTTTGCAGCACATTAAAACAACAAATAGAACGTGAAAAAAAACTGTACTTTTTTATTCTTACAACCGGCTGTTTAAACCAGTATTCCAACGGTTACCCGCTCAGCAAATCTTTATTGAACAGACTTACTTTTATAGGTTATAAAAGAATACTGTAAAGGAGGCGTAAAGCTTAACAGATAGAAATATCAGATTAATTTATGTAAAATTAACACATATTTAATAAAAATATTTGTAAATTTATATAGTATTAATATCACAATTCATGACACACCTTCAAATCACTTATCACTATGAAAAAATTATTTACATCGGTTCTTATGGGGCTGGCAGTCCTTTCCTCAACAGCGTGTAAGCATCCCGGCAAAGAAGCCGAAGCACTTACTGAAGCTGCACCTGAAAACAAAGATGAGATCTCAAAAGACATTTTCACGGACAATTACGGGGAAAAAATTGAAGTCACCATCAACCACACAAAAAACACAGCAACTGTTCATCTGGAAGGCAAAACGTATGATCTTAAGAAAAGCGATGCTCTTCCTGAATATACGGCCAGTAATGAAGAATATCAGTATTCGGATATCAAAGGAAATATTACTTTACTGAAAAAAAATGTAGATATGGTTCTGTTTCATGCCAAGCGTGACCCTAAAGGATCCGGATCTACAAAGATGGCTTCCTATTAATCCGAAGCCTTAACATACTACCCAACCCACACAAAATAATAAACTATGAAAAATTTGTATTACTATTTATCTGCCCTTTTTTTACTGGTATTTCTTACGGGATGTAAGACGCCACCGGCACAGAAAACGACAACAGATATCATGGGAAAAACATGGAAACTTACGGAACTGAACGGACAGCCCATCAAGCTTAAGAATCCTAAAAGCAATCCTTATTTCAAGCTCAATACGGAAGGTATGAGATATGAAGGTAACGGCGGCTGTAATGGCGTTGGAGGCACTTTCGAGATCAAACCTGAAATGATGAGAATCAAATTTAATCAGGGAATGTCTACGATGATGGCCTGTGATGATCTTGAAACGGAACAGCTGTTCACAAAAGCTTTGCTTGCTGCGGATAATTATTCTGTCAATGGCAATACACTGACCTTAAACAAGGCGAGAATGGCCCCTTTGGCTAAATTTGTTCTTCAGCCTTAATTGAATTTAAAATTTTACGATATACAAAGGTGGCTTGAATTTCTCAGCCACCTTTTTTTATTTCTTATAGATCATATAACTTACCAGCAGACTTATATTGACCAAAACAGCAAATGCATTTGACAAAATAATAGGCAATTCGTCTTTCTTAAAACCATACCATACCCAAAGCGAAAGTCCTGAAATAAGGACCAACAGCATGACCAGAGAAATATCGTCCACATTCTTCTCTTTGATCACCTTGATCAGTTGGGGAATCATGGAAATGGAGGTAAGTACTCCGGCTACGATACCAAGGATATTTTCATTCATAGTTTAATTTTTTTTTTGGCTGATGAATTCTGGCTTCTAGTTTTTGGCTTATTTAAATCTGTCACTTGAAACTTCTTCATGTAACGGTATATTCTCTTCAATAAACTGATACAGACTATGAGAGAAATAGCAGCCATTCAGAATTCCTCTTGCTCCCAGGCCATTGAAAACATACAGGTTTTTGAATGATTCATGTCTTCCGATGATGGGTCTTCTGTCCTTGACAGTTGGTCTGAAGCCAAAGTTTACTTCTTCTACTTCAAAATCATACGGATAAATTTCAGACAGACCGTTCACGAGCTGTGCTACTGCGGATTCGTCTACATGATGATGCAATTGCTCTCTGTCGTATGTTCCGCCGTAGAAATGAAGTCCGTTATCTGTCGGGAACAGGAAATGTTTTTTCTTAATAGTAATATCTTTCGGAATAGATTCTGAAAGTTTTACTTTGATATGGTGTCCTTTATTCGGAACTACTGCAATATCTGAAAAGAAAGGATTTTCTTTTACGCCCATTCCTTCACAGAATATAATATTTTTAAACTGAAGGTCTTTGTAAATTCCTTCAGAAGTTTCAACTTTTCCATAATCGAATTTTTCTCTGACCAGAAATTTATTTTTTTCTAAAAAATCAAATAGATCCATGAAAAACCCACTTACTTTCAGTCTGGCAGACTGATTGACCTTTCCGGTGTTAAAGTCGTTTTTTACTACCTCTAAATGATCGAATTTTTCATCAAGAAAGCTGGAAAGTTCTTCACTTTTGGATTTCTTTACCCAAAGGTTCTGTTCATTCTCATCATGAAAGATTCTGTGGATCGGTGAATCGATCAGATAATTTTTCCCGGTATAGGATTTTATCTCTGCTAAAGTATCTTTAAGAAAGTCGATCTGTTCCTGTGCTTTCCAGAATGTCGTGAATTTTTTGAGCACTACAGGATTGATTATTCCTGCAGAAACCTGGGAAGCACTCCTTCTTCCTTCTGAGAAAAGGACAAAAGATTTGTTATGCTTGATTAACTGATGAGCGAAAAACAGCCCCGCATATCCGTCTCCAACGATGATATAGTCTATATGTTTCATAATAAAAAAAACCTGAGTAAAAGTACTCAGGTTTTATATAAATATCAAGTGAAATCTTAGTAATTCCACATATCATTTTCCATACTAAGGATCTGATTTTTGATTCTTTCGCTTTCAGCTAACTGATCGTCAGCATCTTTAGGGATATAGTCCTTGATCGTACCATCACCTAAACCGCTTGATGATTTGTAAATAACTGAAGAGAATCTTCTTGCATTGATGATATCATCGAATGAAAGGTCAGCAGAAGAGTTTTTTCTGTTGTACACAAAGTTGTTGGCCAACACATCTCTAGCATTCGGATAGAAGATCCAGAACAGGTCGATAAGCTCGTCATTACTTGCAATCGGCTTACCATCTGGTCCAATAACTCCCTGTACAGCTGGATCTGGTCCCATTGCTGCAATACCAAGAGGTCTGTATTTCATCTGTCCGTCTCTCTTATCGATAAACCACATACCCATGATTTTAAGAACTTTTACTTTATCAGTAGTGGTCTTGAAAACGTCGGTATATTCTTTTTTCTCCTGATCAGTTAATTGTCTTCCGGAGTTAAGGATATCAATAGCAGCATCATTGATGATTACTTTTTCCAGTCTCTTCTGGATACCTTCCGGCGTTAATTTCACCGTAAAGTTTTCGTCATCATAAACCTGCTCGATCTTTCCGCTTAAAGCAGCATCCAATAATAACTGGTACAGAGATCTTGTAGGTGTAGCCAAAAGTCCATCCGGATTGTCATAGTAGAAAGGCTGGTTGATCTTATCATTCATGTCAATGATCTCCCATACAAACATACTCTTAAAGATATCTTTATCTTCTACAAAACCATATTCAAGAGGCTTTACTGTCTTATCAATAATAGTATCACCAACTTTTTGTTTGTTTTCCTCTCTCATCTGTCTGAACTCTTCCGGAGAAGCTGCGTTCAGAATAGTCTGGGATAAAGCGAATCCCGAAACTAATACTAAAAGGGTGCTAATATATTTTTTCATAATAAATTACAATTTTAGTCCTATGGAATATTAATGATTATAGGAGTAATGTTTTTAATAACCTGACCGTCCAGACCTTGAGCCGTAACTTTAATATCAAATATTGAAACTACATCTCCTGATCTAAGATTTTTCACTAATCCAGCGGCATCATTTAATGAACTTCCGTGAACTAATAATGCTGCTCTACCTGGTACTCTAACCATAAACTGAGTTACAGTGAATGAAACCGGGAAGTCAAAGTCAGGAATTGCTGCCTGTACCGTTTGATTCTGGATAGACGTAGCCGGCATAGATACCATACTCTGTCCTCTGATCTGTCCTTGCGGCGGTGGTACATTCTTAATTCTATACTCAAATACCTGTGATACAGATTTTCCGTAAGGATCTGTTCCTGATAATGTCAGTTTAACTGTATTACCCGAAGTAGGCTTCACACTCCATTTTCCTGGACCTGTATTTTTTACAGATGCTCCCGGAGCAGATAGTGAAAGTTTAGAATTGTCAGCCCCTAAGATTGATCCTGACACAGGGTTCTCAAGTCCTCTATACATTACATTCATCTTATCCGCAGAAAGCAATAATCCTTTTTCAAGTTTTACTTCTCTTGGTCCTGCGATTACGTTATACGTGTGCGTCCATGGGAAACTTTGAGGTTTTCCTGAAGCATCCGTTAAAGTAATTGTTCCACCCAGTTTGTGCTCGCCGATACCAGAACCTGAAATAGAGGTAATCCCTTTTCCGTTCTCTACTCTGCTTACCCCTGAGATAGCGATCTTGTTACTTGTAGAATAAGTACCCAACATTACTTTTACTTCAGCCTGTTTTCCTGCCTGGATATCCACCGGACCTGAAACGATAGGCTCGTAACTTGAGAATTTGATACTTGCATCCACTTTCTCCTGAAGTAATAATGCCAATGCATCAGACTGTACGTTTCTCGCATCATTCTGGATGATCTCTAAATTAGAAATCGCAGCGATCAACGGCTGGTGATAGAATTTATTCTGAAACCAAGTCTTGTCATTCGGAGATTTTCCTTTTGGATATTCAGCGATCAAAGATTTATTAGCTCTGTCTACTAAGTCTTTCAGCTGAGGATTGTTTCCAAAAGTAGCATTGATGTAATTTCTTACGTCGTCAATTTTAGCTTTTAAATCTAAAGCTCCTTTTGAAGGCGTATTCTCTTCTCCTTCTTTGAAGAAATATTCCGTAGTTGCTTCATTATTATTCAGCGCTGCGAAATTTTCGCTTACATCAATTTCTTTTCCTGTTTTTGGATCTTTATCATGAAAATCTGAAGTCTTTTTTAAAGCATCCTTAATATCCTGAGCAGATTTTACTAAGACATCAATTTTACCTTTTAAAACTTTATAATTTCCCCAAGGCTGTGCATAAGTATCTGGTACCTGCATTGCTTTAGCCTCAAGGGTTTTTTCGAATATTTTTTCGTTCTTATTTTCTGTTAAAGTTCTTGTTTCATTCAATGCTCTGGTAGAGTCATAATATGATCTGATGATTTCTGCATCAATATTTAGGGCCATCATCGCGATGAACACCAAATACATTAGGTTGATCATCTTCTGACGAGGGGTCTGTTTTCCTTGTGCCATTCTCTTTTCTTTTGTTTTTGATTAAGTAGTTAAATTTCAGAAATGGTTAGGAATTAAGACTTCATAGCAGTAAGCATACCACCATAAACTCTATTTAAGCTGTTAAGATTAGTTGTTAAACCTTGTAACTCTTGATTGAATTTTTCAGATTGCTCTGCAGACTTCTGCATATCTGCTACATATTTATTAGCAAATTCAGATTGTCTTTTACCGCTTTCAAGCTGCATTACATATAAAGCGTTCATACTTTCCATATGCTGAGCTGCTTTGTTAAGCTGATCATTATATTTATGAGTAGAAGCAGATACATCCACAGTCTGGTTGATCTGGTCTACAGAGTTAGAGAACTTGTCAATACCAGTTCTCAGTCTGTCGAACAACTGAACATCCAGTTTAGCATCCTGAAGCATTTTGTCTAATTTGTTTGAAAGAGAATTTTCTAATTCTGCAAAATGCTGAGCATTATTTTTAGATGAAACATTAGAATGTAAAGGATTTGGGTTAGCATGCTTATCTAATAGTTCAGGATAAACATTCTCCCATGCATAAGATTCTTCTGATTTTGGAGGGTCGAATGCAAAAATGATAAAGATAATAGCCTCCGTAATAAGTCCCACAGTAAGAGCGATATTACCATTAATTGGTCCCAAGGTAATGTGAGTAATTTTAAGCCAAGCTCCAAGAATTACAATTGCAGCACCGAATGAATAAAAGAAATTCATCCAAGCATCTTTAGTCTTAAACATATTAAGTTAGTTTTTTTAATGTTAAATAAAATTGTTATTGAAAAATAGTTGTCCGGTTAAATTATCTGTTAACTCTTCTTGGCTTAACAGCTGCTTCAGGAATATCCTGTACAGTTCTGAATCCGATATAGCTTCTTGCGGAATCTTTTCTTTCCCAATCTCTAGCACCTGTCATAAGGGCATATCCTATATCTTTCCAAGATCCACCTCTTACTGATCTCTTCGTATCCTTTGTATCTTTCGTAGAAGGATTTAAAGTAGATGAGAATCCGTAAGAAGAGTTGTTATACGCAGATGCTGTCCATTCAGAAACGTTTCCAGCCATATCAAATAACCCAAATCCATTTTTCTTAAATTTCTTTACTGGAGCTGTATATGTATAAGTACCTTTTTTCTCGTCTTCCATGTAGTTACCTCTCTTCGGTTTGAAGTTCGCCAGGTAGCAACCTCTGTCATCCATTAAATATGGACCACCCCAAGGGTAAGTAGCGTTTTGCATTCCACCTTTTGCAGCGTATTCCCACTCAATCTCTGTAGGAAGACGGAACTGCAATGGTCTTTGTTTTCTTCTTTTTAAGCTTTCGTTGTAATCCGTTTTCAGTTTAGATCTGAAGTAGCAGTATGCTCTCGCCTGATCCCAGGTTACCCCTACTACAGGATAATCTTTGTAGGCTTTGTGCCAGAAATACTGTTCGAACAACGGCTCGTTGTAAGTAAAGTGGAAATCATTTACCCATACCGTAGTATCAGGATAGATGGCAATGCTTGAACTCTTAAGGTAGTTGGCTCCTCTTTCGTTGTCAGCAAGTGCGGCATCCATATCTCCCCACTGATAGCTGTATTTTAGTTTACTAACGTCTAAAATTCTTTCGTTTCCTATTCTGGAAGAAGCAGGCAGATACATAGACTCTAAAACTTCCGCATATTCTACATCAGGGTACTTTCCAGTGCTCCAATGTAATGGGATTTTCCAGTCTAATTTTTTGCTTGCATCATAACTTCCGTCATCTCTTCCTCCCTGGCCTTCTAAATATTCTTGATAAGGTGTTAAATTTTCTTCTTTTTTAGCAAGGTATGCATAGTCTCCTATACTTGCTCCTCTACGTCCACCTTCTTCACCGCCTTCCCCAGCAGCTTCGGCCAATAGAGTTCTCGCAATGGAATCTCTCACATAATTGATAAATACCCTGTACTCCGCGTTGGTAGTTTCCGCTTCATCCATGAAGAAAGAGGAGACCGTAACAGTTTTCAATGATGCTTTTTCAGGGGTATTTGTTGGATCCTGATCAGCAAGACCAGCCACAAATGAACCTGCTGGAATAGCCACCATTCCGAATGGTCTTTCCGCAACAAATGATTTCGTTTTTTCTCTTGGTATCAATTCTCCTTTCGTTCCAGGCTTCCCTACAGAAGAACTGCCACCACCTGAACAAGATACTGATGCTACCGACGCAGACAATAATAAAAGAAATATCCTTTTCATGTTAATTTTTATAATTAAGCCGTAAATATATAATTTTTTTAAGAAACTTTTAAGATTTTTTTTGAAATAACGGAAGAAATCTAAATTTATTTTATTTACAACTGTTTTTTATTCTACGGTTACTGATTTTGCCAGGTTTCTCGGCTGATCTACATTGGCCCCTCGGTATACAGCAATGTAGTAAGCTAATAGCTGTAGAGGCACTGATGCAACGATCGGTGAGAAACATTCTGAAGTCTCCGGAATTTCAATAACATAATCTGCCATTGCACTTACCTGCTTGTCTCCTTTATTAACGACAGCAATGACTTTTCCTTTTCTGGCCTTAATCTCCTGAACATTACTCACAATCTTATCATAGTGTCCTTTTTTTGGTGCAATGATAACGATTGGCATGTTCTCATCGATAAGGGCGATAGGTCCGTGTTTCATTTCTGCTGCAGGATATCCTTCTGCGTGAATATAAGAGATTTCCTTCAGCTTAAGGGCACCTTCCAATGCTGCAGGATAGTTGTATCCTCTTCCTAAATAAAGGAAATTGGTAGCGCTGATAAAGTCTTTAGCAATATTCTGAGTAAGCTCGTGTGTCGTACTTAATACTTCTTCGATCTTTTTAGGAATAGCATCCAGTTCAGCGATTAAGCTCATGAATTCAGCATTTCCTAAGTTACCGTTATGTTTCCCCAGTTTAAATGCAATCAATGTAAGGATCGTAAGCTGTGCTGTAAATGCTTTTGTAGAAGCTACACCGATCTCAGGACCTGCATGCGTATACGAACCTGCATCTGTAATCCTTGCAATGGAAGAATCCACTACATTACAGATACCATATATAAATGCTCCTTTTTCTTTGGCTAATTTCAAAGCAGCCATCGTATCTGCAGTTTCTCCTGACTGGGAGATAGCAATCACCACGTCTTTATCTGTGATAATCGGGTTTCTGTATCTGAATTCTGATGCATATTCCACTTCTACCGGAATTCTTGCATATTCTTCAATAAGATATTCCCCGATAAGACCTGCGTGCCATGAAGTACCACAAGCGATGATGATAATTCTGTTGGCATTTTTGAATTTCTCTAAATGATCCCAGATCCCAGCCATTTTGATAATCCCTTCGTCTACAAGAAGTCTCCCTCTCATCGTGTCGTGTATGGATTTAGGCTGTTCAAAGATTTCTTTAAGCATGAAATGCTCATAGCCACCTTTTTCTATCTGCTCTAAGCTTAATTTAAGCTCCTGAATCTCAGGTTCAATTTTAGAGTTATCATTAATCGTTCTGATGTCTACCCCATTTTCCAATGAAATAGTAGCCATATGTCCCTCTTCAAGATAGATCGCCTCTTTTGTAAATTCTACGAAAGGAGAGGCATCAGAAGCAATAAAGTACTCTTTATCACCAAGTCCTATGGCTAGCGGAGAACCTAATCTTGCTACCACCAATACGCCCGGATAATCTTCGTGAAGTACTGTGATAGCGTATGCTCCGTATACTTCATTCAAAGCATATCTCACCGCTGTAGGGAAGTCTATTTCTGAATTCACATCCATGAAATACTGGATAAGATTTACCAGAACTTCCGTATCTGTTTCGGATTTAAATGTAAATCCTTTTTCAGTAAGCATTGTTTTAATGGTATCATAGTTTTCGATAATACCGTTATGGACAAGGGCTATTTTTTCATTATTTGACAAATGCGGGTGTGAGTTTCTGTCACTTGGAACCCCGTGAGTGGCCCAACGGGTGTGGCCCATTCCTATTTTAGCTGTCCCTTTTAACTGCGCCGAAATATTGACTAAGTCATCTACTTTACCCTTTGTTTTTTCTACTTCAAATTTCTTATTTGAACCTTCCAAAACAATCCCTGCACTGTCATATCCTCTATATTCTAATCTTCTAAGACCGTTGATCACAATGTCATACGCATCCTGAAATCCTGTATATCCTACAATTCCGCACATATTCTGTCTAGTGTTTTTTTATTTTTTAATACCGTAAGTGATGTATAACTGAATTCTTTCTTTAGTCTTACTTGCATCTGAGCCTACAAAAACAGCTCTTTCCATTTCAAATGCTCTGTTAGTAGATTTGAATCCGGCTAATGGTCCTGCCGCTGTAGCTACAAACTGTCCCATATTGATAACCAATGGATTGTTGGTCCCAGTACCATTTTCCACAATATCTTTTACTGTTTTCGTTACTGTGAATTCATAATAAGATGGGTCCGCGCTGTAATTAAGCCATGTGAAACCTGCTGCAATATCAGGAAGATATGCTGTAGGAGTAAATACTCCTGCCGTTTCCAGTGAAGGAAGAATAGTAACGTTATTACCTGTTGCTCTTCTTAATTTATTTTTCCAGACTTCATCTACATAAAGTCTGATCTTAGCACTTACGATGGCTGCTTTATTATCCTTATACAATGCTTTTAGCTCGTTGATGGTAGCATCCGGAATCTTTACCGCGATAGAAGGTCCTCCCATCCCCTGTAAGTATAGCTTTTCATTTCCTACATTTTGGTTGATCCCAGCTATGGCTTTCCCCCATTCAGATGTGTCATTGCTATATTCATACTTTCCGATACGTGCATTCCCTACACCTCCTCTCAATAATAATTTGAATGAAGACTGTGGTCTTGTGATCGTACCGTTGTCGTTCTTTTCGTTGGTATAATACATGATTACTTCCATGTTATCCGGAGAGAACTGGAAAAGATACCCATCCGTTTCGTCTACAGAAAGTTTGATTCCTTTGAAATATCTGATAAAGTTAGCTGCATCCTGAAGTTCAGGCTTACCACTCTTATCAAGGATTTTAGTCTGGAAGAAATCATTGTTCAAACGAATTCTAAATCCTGCATCTGCTGCAAATAAGGTTGAGTTGTCAGATTTTTTAGTGACGGTAACAGCTTTTACATTTCCGTCAAATACGGCAGAACCTAATGCTGTCCCAGTTCCCACAGTTACATTGGAATATTTGAAATCATTAGAGTTGGCATCCAGGAAAGTGGTTACTTCATCTACATTAATGTGCAGCAGTGTATTGGTTCCTCCTGTCTTAGTTTTACCATATTTCACTCTGTAATCAACAGGATAAGTCTTGATATCCGTAGAAACAGGTGTAGATACGGTCCCTATCAATATATTTTCATCTTTGGCACCCGGAGCTTTCACCGAATCCGCTACATATTGAGGTTTCATCACCAATACTACGGAATCTACTTTTGGGTTTTTTCCAAAATCAAAATTGTCACTGCTCATTCTCAACTGAGAGATAAACGATGCTTTCTGCATTCCGAACTGTGGCTCGGAAAAAGCTCCGATAATTCCAGCAGAAGTAGAGACTCCCGTGCTATTGATAAGACTGAAAAGTCTTCCGGCATCACTTCGTATAGAGTCATTATTATTGATATTATAAGCAACAAGGGGATATGATGTTACATTCCCCTCTGCAGCACCGTCCAGAAACAGCTGCTCACCCAGCGAATCCGCTTCCGGTTCACAGTTATAAAGAAGAGCACTTCCTAAAACCGCCACAAAAAGCATGGCAAAAGTCCTTTTAACAGTATGAGTCATTAAAAATGTGTTTTTAATAAAGTTGGTTTATAGAATCTACGTCTACGTATTCTGATTTCGGAGCTGAAGTTTCCTTGAAACCCTGATCAAGATCCTCATCCAGGAACTCGTCTCCTTTTACGACCATGTCTACGTAATTCATACTTTCGATAACAAAATTTTTGATTGTCGGATTATCTAACGCTTTTAATCCGGAAATATTATCGAATGCCAATTTCTCAGCGATATTTTTATCAAGATCCGCGTCTTTCTCATTGTATAAAGAAAGTACGATTTTGGCGTCTTTGAAATAAGTATCGGATTCGTAATATGTTTTAAGGTAAATTGGAACGAAAGAAGACATCCATCCGTTCAGGTGGATTACATCCGGTACCCAGTTCAGCTTTTTGATGGTCTCGATAACACCTCTTGCAAAGAAGATCGCTCTTTCGTCGTTATCATCGAAAGGATTCCCTTCGTCATCGACATAGTATTGCTTTCTTTTGAAGTATTCTTCGTTGTCAATAAAGTAAACCTGAAGTCTTTCCCCCGGAAGAGACGCTACTTTAATAATCAAAGGCTGGTCCAGGTCATTGATAATAATGTTCATTCCCGAAAGACGGATCACCTCATGAAGTTGGAATTTTCTTTCACTTATTTGTCCAAATCTTGGCATAAAAACTCTTACATCATTGCCTTCATTGTGCATCTTAAGTGCCATTTTGTTTACCACTGCAGCCATATTCGTATCTTCCTGATATGGATACATCTCTGTAGTAATGTACAGTATTTTTTGATTCGGCATAAATTTCTATCTATATTTTTGTAAAAATGCTTTAATGTGCAAAATTACAAAAAAACATCCAACATTATTTTAATTAACATTATTTTACGATAATTCCTATTTCCAAATTATTAAAAACTCATATAATTATGTGATATTTTTAGTATTTTTGAATTAGTATTAAAATAAACTATGGAAGTTATAAAGAACAAGAAAACCCTTCAGGATTTCATTGAAAGACAGAAAGAAATGGGAAAAAAGATAGGCTTTGCCCCTACTATGGGTGCGCTCCATAACGGCCACCTTTCCCTGTATGAAGAAGCCAGAAAAGATAATGACCTCGTAATTTCTTCAATTTTTGTAAATCCAACCCAATTTAATAATCCGGAAGACCTGGAAAAGTACCCGAGAGATATCAACAGGGATATTCTGATCCTCAAAAACTCAGGATTAGTAGATGCTGTGTACATTCCCGAGGTAGCTGATATCTATCCTGAAAAAACAGAAAGTCAGCATTATGATTTTGACGGACTGGAAAATGAAATGGAAGGCAAATCAAGACCGGGGCACTTTGACGGCGTAGGAACCGTGGTAGAAGAGCTTTTCAGACAGATCAAACCGGACAATGCCTATTTCGGGGAAAAAGACTTTCAACAGCTTGCTATTATTAAGAAAATGGTAGAAAAGAAGCAGCTTCCGGTAAAAGTAACAGGTGTTTCTATTTACAGAGCGGAAAACGGCCTTGCTTTGAGCTCAAGAAACCAAAGACTTCATGAAGACCGAAGAGAAGCTTCAAAAGTGATTTATCAGACGTTAATTAAAGTAAACGACTGGTTCCGGACCGTTACTATTCCTGAAATAAAAGAAAGAGTGACAGATATTTTTGATCATGAGCACGGAATGAAATTAGAATATTTCCTGATCGCTGATGAAGACACCCTGAAGGAAACCGATTTTTTCTATAAAGACAGAAAATACAGAGCATTCATCGTAGTTGTAGTAGATGGCGTACGATTAATTGACAATATGCATCTCGATTAATATTAAACACCTGTTCAACAAAATTGCGCTGGTATACATTAATAAAAGAAAAGCTCTGATCTTATAGACCGGAGCTTTTCTTTTGATATAAGGTAAATATATATAAAAAAAATCAAAGGTCTCTTGAGGAAACCTTTGATACACCAAATCACAAAATATTAATATGAAAAAAATTTACTTTTCAGTAAACTTGTGACCCGGCTGGGATTCGAACCCAGGACCCATACATTAAAAGTGTATTGCTCTACCAGCTGAGCTACCGAGTCGGTCACTTTATCAACGATTGCATTTGAATAATAACCTTCGTTTTAGGAGGTGCAAAGATACAACTTTTTTTTACTCCTGCAATAGTTAATATAAGTTTTTTTTATAAAAATCAAAGGTCTCTTGCGGAGACCTTTGAAACACCAAATCACAAAATATTAATATGAAAAAAATTTACTTTTCAGTAAACTTGTGACCCGGCTGGGATTCGAACCCAGGACCCATACATTAAAAGTGTATTGCTCTACCAGCTGAGCTACCGAGTCGGCCACAATTAAAAATGAAATAAATTCATTAATAATCATTAAATATTCGTTGCAGTGCCTGCGACTGGACTCGAACCAGCACATCCTTAGGAAACCACCCCCTCAAGATGGCGTGTCTACCAATTTCACCACGCAGGCATTAAAAATTACAAAAATCTAGTAATCTTTTTCGCTTGTGACCCGGCTGGGATTCGAACCCAGGACCCATACATTAAAAGTGTATTGCTCTACCAGCTGAGCTACCGAGTCGGTCACTTTATTTACGATTTACATTTGAATAATGTCCCTCGTTTTCAGTGGTGCAAAGATATGTGTTTTTTCGTTATCTCAAAACTTTTTTGCAAATTTGTTTAAAAAAAATTCATGGTTATTTCACTGATCGGATACATGGGATGTGGCAAATCTCACATTTCCAAAATATTAAGCGACAAAATAAATTTTAGACTAATTGACCTCGATAAAGAGATTTCCAGGAGAAATAAATTAACCATTCCTGAGATTTTCGAAAAAAAGGGTGAAATCCACTTTAGAAAGCTGGAACGAGAGGCCTTGGAAGAGATTCTTGCATCGGAAGAAAATCTGGTTTTAAGCCTTGGAGGAGGAACTCCGGTTTACTACAATAATATGGAGATTATCAATAATAGTTCTAAAAGTATATTTTTAAGAGCGTCTGTCAATACTTTATATGAAAGACTGACCAAACAGAAAGAAAAAAGGCCTTTAATAGCCAACATTTCTGATGAAGATCTGCCGGAATTTATTGCGAAGCATTTATTTGAACGAAATATATTTTACAGTAAAGCACAGTTCAGTGTCAATACAGATTCCAGAGATCCAGATGACATTGTGCAGGAAATAGTAGAAAAGCTCTATCTCTAGAGCTTTTTTATGTTAATCTTCGTTTTCGGAACTGTCATTTTCGGGTCCTTCTGCTGTTTCACCAAAGAAATCATCCCAGTCTGTAAAGTCTGAGGCAATATCATTTCCTATATACTCATCCATATCTCTCCGGTCTCTTTTGGTAGGCCTACCCTCCCCTTTAATTCTGTAATAGTCCTGTGACATTTTACGGAGTTTTAATAATTCATACTGCTCCTTGTCCGTCACATCCTGTATGTGAAGGGAAACCAGCTTTGCTCCCAGCCTGCTTTTAGGAATCTGGATAACCTTTATTTTGTAATCGATCTGATTTTTGCGGATTTTAATAACATCTCCTACTTTTACCTCTTTAGACGACTTTACGGCAGACGTTCCTATCGAAACTCTGTTCTTCTTAATTTCCTCTGTTGCAATACTTCTCGTCTTATAAAAACGAATGCACCATAAAAATTTATCTATTCTCATAATTTTTTATACTTTTGCCGTTATATTATTTGTAAAGTAATTAAAGTTTTTTGAAATGAAAAAAATATTTTTATATATCCTTGCGGGATCTTTATGTTTTTCTGCATGTAAGAAAGATGATGAAGTTGAAACTTATAAAGAACCGGATGACATTTCCGTTCAAAACAGTTATGACGATCAGGCCATTAAGAAGTTTATGAGCGAAAATTATCTGGATGCTCAGGGAAATATAAAAGCTTTCAGCACGACAGATACCAGTGATGACAATGAAAAAAAATTATCTGATCTGCCCTATGAGACACTTCCTTCCGGAACGATATACATTATGAGACAAGGCGCACAGCCAGCAGCTGGCACGGGTAAGGATATTAAACCTGGAGACGTTCTTACCATTATGATGAGAGCTACTGCCTATTTAGCAGCCACCAGTACAGACGGAAATGTTTCTTTTATTTCTAATATTATTATAGCCAATACCATCAACGGTACCGGACTTCCAATCGTTGACCCAACGTTTTACTATGTTAAAAATAAAGTGTTAACTGATGCAACTGCAGGAGTAGCACAACAGAGAAGTTACTACGAAATAGAAGGGTTCCAGGAAGCCATTCAAAAATTTAAAGCGTTTGACAATCTTCCGAATGGAAGCCCTTACAATCTTCAAGGCGTTATTATAGTTCCATCAAAAGCTGCTTTTGCAAGAGATCCGCATTTTACCTATAATGTGAACAATTATACGTTAAGAAATAATTCTATCGTATTCAATTTTCAGGTCTACGGAAGCAGAGACAGACTTGACAGTGAGAAATAAATTTTAGAAAAAAAATAAAGAAACCGCCTTCAGATGAAGGCGGTTTTTGTTTTTGTATGCTTTTTTAATATTTTGCTTTCTGCTTCACATTTCCTAAAATATCAGGGAAATAAAGGTCTGCCAGATGATCGAACTCATCTCCTCTCATAAACATGGTGGCATCTACTTCTTCGTAAGAACTTCTTCCTGCCGCTGCAATCAGCTCATTACAGGTATGCAACGTATTTTTGTGGAAATGGTATACCCTTTCACTCTTATCGGTAACATCGAGGCCTTTAACCAGCATTTTATCCTGAGTAGCAACACCTGTAGGACAATTGTTATTGTTACATCTTAAAGCCTGGATACAGCCTAGTGAGAACATAAACCCTCTTGCGTTATTACACATATCCGCACCCATTGCTACGGCTCTCAGAATATCTAAACTTGTCAATACTTTTCCGCTGGCAATTACTCTTAATTTGCTTCTTAAATTGTAATTGTTCAGTGTTCTGTTGACAAAAATCAAAGCAGGCTCCAAAGGCATCCCTACTCCATCCGAGAATTCCGGCGGTGCAGCTCCTGTTCCTCCTTCTGCTCCATCGATCGTAATAAAATCAGGGTAGATTTTTAAAACATTCATCTGTACGCAAATATCTTCGAATTCCTTGGTATCACCGATACAAAGTTTAAAACCAACCGGTTTTCCTCCTGAAAGCTCTCTCAGCTGCTGAACAAACCTCAAAAGACCTGCAGCATCAGAAAATGAACTGTGCGATGGCGGTGAAATAACGGTCATTCCCGGAGTGACGTGACGAATCTTTGCAATTTCCGGTGTATTCTTCACACCCGGAAGCACACCACCATGTCCCGGCTTTGCCCCTTGAGACAGCTTAATTTCCACCATCTTTACATTGGGAAGGGTAGAATACTGTTTAAACAGTTCAGGGTTAAATTTCCCTTCTTCATTACGGCAGCCGAAATATCCGGTCCCGATCTGCCAGCAAAGGTCACCTCCTTCCATGTGATAGGGAGAAATACCTCCTTCTCCTGTGTTATGGTAGAAATTTCCTTTTTTAGCGCCTCTGTTTAAAGACATTTGTGCCCTGTCACTCAACGCTCCAAAACTCATCGCTGAGATATTGAAAAGTGAAGCATGGTAAGGCTGTGTACACTGTTCTCCGCCTACCCAAACTCTTGGCAGTTCTTCTACCGGAGACTTCGCATAGATGGAATGCTTGATTCCTTCATATTTTCTGTGATTAACTTCTAACTGTGTTCCAAAAGCGACAGTGTCACTCAAGTTCTTGGCACGTCTGTATACTGCAGAACGCTGGTTTCTGGGAAATGGCTTCCCATCGGTCTCCCTTTCGATGAAATACTGCTGCATTTCTGGTGAAATACTTTCGAAAAAGTACCTGAAGTATCCCAAGACCGGGAAGTTCCTCAAAATAGCGTGTTTCGACTGATAAGCATTGTAAACACCCAATGCATAGATGGCAGTTAACAGGATGGGTATCCAATAATGCGCTCTGATCAGTAATGCGACAATCCATGTAGCAGTTACTAATACAATTCCCCAAGATAAAAACTTATCTCTCATGAATGTAGTTATTTAAAGTTAAAATAAATTTAGTGGAATTTTCGCAAAGAGACTACGCTTTTGCTAAAAAACTTTCGAAGGATGACTGCACAGAAACCGTGCCATCTGACAGGATTTTTTCTAAATTTAGAAATTCAATCTGATTAACGAATGCGGGATCAAAATCTTTCTGGACTCTCACGTAGTTTTCTGTGAAGCCATACATTTTGCCGTCTTTATTTTCGTGCTCCCAAAGAACAGGAAGCGTTTTTCCAAGTTGAGTCTGATAAAATGCCATTTTCTTCTTCTCAGAAAGTATTCTCAGCATTTTATTTCGTTTTTTTCTTTCAGGGATAGGAACGACACCGTCCATATCTGCTGCTTCCGTATTTTCTCTTTCAGAATAGGTAAATACATGAAGATAAGTGATAGGAAGTTCATTCAGGAAATTATAGGTCTCCATGAATTTCTCTTCGGTTTCACCCGGAAATCCTACAATAACATCTACACCAATAGCCGCATCAGGCATTACCTCGCGGATCTTATTCACTCTGTCGTTGTAGAGTTTCGTAAGATAACGGCGTTTCATTTTTTTCAACAGATCATCGCATCCCGACTGTAGCGGAATGTGGAAATGGGGAACAAAACTTTTGCTTTTTGAAACAAGGTCAATACTTTCGTCTTTCAAAAGATTCGGCTCAATGGAAGAAATACGTATTCTTTCGATACCTTCTACCTGATCAAGCTCTGAAATTAAGTCCAGGAAAGTATGTTCGTGTCTTTTATTCCCGAATTCACCTTTACCATAATCACCGATATTCACACCGGTAAGAACGATTTCTTTGATGTCTCTTTCAGCAATTTCTCTGGCATTTTTAATGACGTTCTCGATGGTGTCTGAACGTGAAATTCCTCTTGCCAGCGGAATGGTACAGTAGGTACATTTGTAGTCGCATCCGTCCTGTACTTTCAGGAAAGCTCTTGTTCTGTCACCAATTGAATAGCTTCCGATAAAGAAATCGGTTTCTTCAATTTCGCATGAATGAACAATTCCTTCATTATCCCTTTTTTCCAGGTCGTCAAGGTAGCTTAGGATATTGAATTTTTCTTTCGCTCCCAAGACAAGATCCACTCCATTGATTTGTGAAATCTCTTCAGGTTTCAACTGTGCGTAACATCCGACAATCACCACCAGCCCTTCCGGATTGGCTTTCATTGCTCTCTTCACGTGAAGTTTACACTCACGGTCAGCGTTTTCAGTTACCGAACAGGTATTGATCACATAAACATCTGCCTTATCATCAAAACTTACTTTGTCATAACCTGCATCTGTTAATTGACGGGCAATAGTAGATGTTTCCGCAAAATTTAATTTGCAGCCAAGTGTATGAAATGCGGCAGTTCCGTGAAAAGTAGACATTTTATTACTCCTGAATTTTCTGGGTGCAAAGATAGTAATTTTAATAATAATTCTGAATCGATTCAGTCTATTATTTATATTCATCCCTTATTTCAGGGCTGTTTTGAAAGCATACGGGCGATGAATTGGAATCTGTATTTTCAATGGAAAACCGGTCTTTCATTTCATTATTAAATTCCTGAGACTTATTTCTTTCAATGGAAAGGGTTTTCCAGTGATCATTCTTCATCATTTTCGCAATGTAAACGATCTGTCCGATATGATAGGGATAATGAGCCAACTGACGGCAGACTGCATCCAAAACCGAATGGGCCTCACCTCTTAAATACACGGTATGGTGTATATTTTCATCATTAATCTGATCCAAACCTTCAAAAAGACATTTCCAGCCCGCTTCCCAGCAGTCGATCACTTCCTGTTTGGCTGTAAAGGTATTCACAAATTCATCATCGCGGTTGCGCCACGGCTTTTCTCCGTCTTCTGTCAGGAAATTCGTCCATCTTGACAGCATATTTCCACCGATATGTTTTACGATGACGGCAATGGAATTACTTTCATCATTATACTGCCAGAAGATCTGTTCATCAGAAAGCTGTCCGAATGATTTATCCCCGAGAGATTTATAGTACTGAAACCGTTTTATAAAAAGATCTTTCATGATAGTAAAAATAAAAACCAAGTTAGCAATTTTCCCGTATATATAAGGTAAACAGCAAACATGGTGTGTAAAATAAATGACTTTATGAAGGATCTGAATTCGTTAAAAATTGAACATCTTGAAAAATGGTTCACCGACGAAAGCACGATCTGGATTCCTCCCTCCAAAGAAATTTCAGGAAAGAACAGGATTTTAGCCTTATTCAGAGCGATATTCAGGCGCTATGATTCAATAGAATGGCAGGTTTTTGAAATTTTTCCTTTGGGTAATCAGAGGTATTTTTACCAGACAAAATCTTATGGAAGTATGATTAACAAAGGAGTTTACGAAAACAATATCTGTACAATCGTTCATTTTTCACAGGAAGGAAAAATCATTTATCTGTCTGATTATTTTAAGGATACAAAAGCCTTCAATTAAATTTCACTCTCATAAAAGAATAAAACCACTTCTTTCGAAATGGTTTTACCTCAATAGTTTATTATTAAAAAAGCTTAATCTCTGTTTTTAACCACAATCCAACCTGAATATTTAATTGGTGTGCTCATTTTATCATTCTCGTTCCAGCCCACAGAATACCAGTAGTTTCCTGTCGGAACTTTTACACCTCCTCTGGTAGTTCCTTCCCATTTGTAACCGGTAGATTTATCCACCTGGAAGATCATATTTCCATAACGGTCAAAGATATTCATGACTAGGTTTTTCTTGTTTGCCAAGGCCGAATAATCAATAATATCATTATATCCGTCACCGTTTGGCGTGATGACATTTACAAGATTAGGCACCACGATGCTGATATCTATAGGATCACAGTCGTAAGAATCTTTTACATATATCGTAGCATCTCCTCTTTTAAGGTTAGTAAATACATTGGAATCCTGCCAGTTGATATTATCCAAAGAATATTTGTAAGCCGGTGTCCCTCCTATCACATATACCGTAACCGTTGTGTTTGAAATTTCAATATTTGAAACCACAGGCTGCTCGGAAGGATATACTTTTACATTCTGCACCACCGTACAGTCGCCGGTTTTAAGTTTTACCCAATAGGTTCCTACACCAACATTGGTGATCGCCTGCGTTGTCGCTCCGGTACTCCATAGATAGCTGTTGAATCCAGGGCCTGCATCCAGCGTTGTTTTGTCTTCCACACAAATGAT
Source organism: Chryseobacterium sp. JM1 (assembly GCF_000737715.1). Lineage (GTDB taxonomy): Bacteria > Bacteroidota > Bacteroidia > Flavobacteriales > Weeksellaceae > Chryseobacterium. The sequence continues at coordinate 32,999 of NZ_JPRN01000007.1, forward strand.
TTTGTCTTTAAGAGTGGTTGAATAAACAGGCGGAATCACTACCAGTGTTACTTTAGCGATATTATAACAGCCCTGAGCATTGGAAACCCTTACATACACCACTCCGCTTGGAGCAATATAGGCTGTACCCGTTAAAATTTCATTAGTCTGATTCGCAGCATCCGTTGCCGAAGGATAATATTTTTTCACTGCGCCGGTTACTCCGGTTACAGGTGCAGAAGTAAGATTGAAAGATGCCGTAGACGGACTGCTCTCGATAGAACATGATCTCAAAGTAGCGTCCGCCACCGTCACTACAGGATGAAATTTCAATGTGATCTGTGCAATGCCGCTGCATCCGAATGTGGAAGTCACTTTTACGTAAATCGTTGCTTCAGCAGAAATAAATGCTGTCGGATTCGTGATTTCATTGATACCTGCATTCAGATCTGAAAGCGTGTTGTAGTATTTTTTTGTTACCGTCGGATCTGCAAAAACGTCCGCGGTAGTAAGGTCATACAGTGCGGTTCCTGCATTATTATTGTTACATTGGGTCAACGTAGCATTTTTCGTGGTGATTTTACCGTCTCTGAATTTAAAGGTTCCAATCTGTTTACACTTATTAAGCGGACTGGTCGGATTGGTCGGATCTGTGTAGCCAATGCTGTAGTAGTACACGGAAGTCATATTGACCAAAGTCGGAACGGTAATGGCATTATTTCCGGTTAACGCATCATTCTGGCTTGTGTGGTAACTTACATAAAAATTAGGATTTCCGTTAAGAATTCCCGCAGTCAGTGTAGAAAAATCAAATACAGCCGGATTAACGCATACCACTACTTCTCTCGGATCTGCAGGGTTAGCCGCAGGAACTCCCGGAGGCGTAAACGGATAAGGCTGTGTAGCCGGATCTGTAAACGGAGATGCCAGTGTTGCCGTACCGCCCCATGTTAAAGCAAAAGGAGCTATCGTAGGATTAAAGACATCCACCCAGTTATCGATGTATAAATAATAGGTTTGACCTGCCAGAACATCCATATATCTGCAATACGGTGTTGGTGAGCCCCCAAGTGCATTGGTAATGGTACTGGTCATATTCATTCCCGTAGATGCTCCCACTCCAACAACTGTCGCCGCATTACAGCGAATGGGCGAACCCAGGCTTCCGCAAGAAACATTAGGCCCATAAATGGCCCAGTCATAATCAGCATTCGGATCATTGGGAACCAGATCAAAAGTAAGCGTTCCACTGGTGGCAATGGTAATTTTATACCAGATTGAATTATGCTCACCGGATGACAGACATCCTCCCAGGTTTTCATTCACAGCGCCAATTCCCAGAGGGCTATAGGTAATATTAGAGTTTCCGCAGACCGCAAGGGCCGTAGCGCAGTCTGCCTGAGCAAAGAAAGCACGCGATATACCGAAAAAAATAAGAAGTAAAAGTTTTTTCATAGATATACAGTTTTTGGTGAATATAATGTGAAAAACACACGGTATGCATTGATTTACAACACATACATCAAATATACCTATATTTTAATCACAAACAATGGATTTTTAAAAATCTTAAATTATTTTAAATAAAAACATAAAATAATTACGATATAATCGAATAAATAGCGACTATTTTATACTTGTAATATTCCCACAAAGATTTTCAAGGTGAAAGATTTTATGGAACGGACTCTTTACTTCCTGCAAATGCTCTTTATCCTGAATAAACGTATATCTTGACGCTATGGAATTCATATCTGATACAATCACGAGCCAGCATTCATCTACCGAAGTATCATAATAAGGGAACTTTTCATTTTTCTTATCAATAAGGTCGAGGATCTTTTCGGAGCAGAGTTCGTCAAAAAGATTCATGCTGTATTCATGGGTAATGAAAACATTTCTGCGGTGAAAAGATTTTCGCATCCCCTTTACACAGCCTACTGGTTTGTTCTTTTTGATGCTTTTGTAAATATTGATGATATTTTCTTCCTGTTCTTCTATATTATCAAATTTAATATTTGGGTGGAATTCTAAAAAATAAACACCACGGTACTTCGCGGTGTCTTCCTGTTCTAATACTATTTCTGCCTGACGGAACATCTTATTCAAGGTACTTTCTACCTTTTTCATTTCCAGATGATTGATCACTTCGGTCAATTCTATTCCGATCTTTTTGTCGTTGAGTTTGGCGATAAAGTCGGGACTTTCGCAGGTGAGGTCTTCAAATTTCACATCGGGGAAATGATGCATAAAAGAATTAAGCAGCAGAATCTCTGACTTTTTTCTGTATTTTTCGCGGTCATGAAGTAGAGATTCGTCTATTTTACGGTGATACTTTTCCATCGGCTTTTTTTTCAAATGCCGGTTCATGTAGTATAGGCTCAGATTCTTTATTAAATCTTCATCAGAAAATGTCTTTTTCATGGGTGATTTTTTTATGTGACCAAAGAACACATGCCATAATGGTTCTCACCGTTAGAAGTTTTTGATTTTCAAAAATTTACCTATTAAAGGTAAGTAAAAAAACTATTCAGCAGATACTTTTAAATGAATTTATCAAATAATTAATGTAGAGTTTATTTTCATAATCAATACCTTTAGTCCTCAAAATATAAACACTATGATTTATGGATTTTAAAAATTTTAAAATACCTTACAACATCAATCCACAATATTCTAAAAAAGCCGCTTATTTTTCGATGGAATTTGCCATTGAACAGGTTTTAAAAATATATTCGGGAGGCTTGGGATTCCTCGCAGGATCTCATATGAGAAGTGCATACAATCTGAAACAGGATCTTATCGGGATCGGAATTCTCTGGAAGTTTGGCTATTACGATCAGGCCAGAAACCATGACCAGACCCTTCAGCCGGTATGGACAAAAAAAATGTACAGCTTCCTGGAAGACACCGGAATAAAATTCCAGATCGAGATCCACAGCGCACCGGTATGGGTGAAAGTATGGTACCTTGATCCTGAGATTTTCAATACAGCCCCGATGTTTTTCCTTTCTACAGATGTCCCGGAAAACGATCATGTCTCCAAAACGATCTGTCACAAATTATATGATGCGAATGAGTCTACAAAGCTGGCTCAATATATCCTGCTGGGAAAAGGAGGCGCCAAATTACTGGATGAAATGAACGCGGAAAGAGATGTATACCATCTGAATGAAGCCCACGGACTTCCCGCCGCATTCTATCTTCTGAAAAAATACAATGGAGATCTGAACAGGGTAAAAGAGAAACTGGTTTTCACTACCCACACTCCTGAAGAGGCAGGAAATGAAAAACACAATCTGAAACTGTGTTATGATATGTCTTATTTCTCAGGTTTTAGTATGCAGGACGTAAAAAGCATTGAGGGAACAGATGACGATCGTTTCAACCATTCTTTATGTGCTTTGAAAATGGCCAGAATGGCCAATGGTGTTTCCCAGCTGCATGGCGTGGTTTCAAGAGCAATGTGGAGTAAATATCCTGGAATATGCGAAATTACTTCTATTACCAACGCTCAGGAATTCAAATACTGGTCAGATAAACCTCTTTATAACGCCAAAGACGAAAATGACACAACTGTTTTCGATTACCGCAAAAAACATTTAAAGAAGAGACTTTTCACCATTGTGGCTGATCAGACGGGAAATTTATTCAATCCTAATATTTTCACCATTGTCTGGGCCAGAAGATTTGCGGGCTACAAACGTGCAGACCTACTTTTACATGATAAAGAAAGATTCTACAAATTACTGAATAACCCGAAATATCCGGTACAGATTATTTGGTCCGGGAAACCATATCCGATGGATTATTCTGCGATTTCCACCTTCAACACCCTGGTAGAAGAAAGCAAGAATCATAAAAATATGGCTGTTCTTACAGGTTATGAACTGGCATTAAGTAAATCGATGAAGCAAGGTTCTGATTTATGGCTCAACAACCCTCGAGTACCGAGAGAAGCTTCCGGAACTTCAGGAATGTCAGCAGCTATGAACGGATCTGTGAACCTTTCTACCGATGACGGATGGATTCCTGAGTTTGCAAAACCGGGAGAAAATTCATTCGTCGTTCCAAAAGCAGACTATATGAATATGAGCATCTACGAACAGGATACTTATGATCTGAATGCTTTGTATGATATCCTTGAAAAAGAAATTCTACCTATGTATTATGACAATCCGGATCAATGGAGAAAGATTCAGTATAATGCGATGAATGATGTTCAAGAGCACTTTAACAGCGACCGAATGGCAGACGAATATTATAAAATTCTATATAAATAATCAAATCAGAATTTGATTTACCCATAAAAAATTCCGTGAAAACATTTTCACGGAATTTTTGTTATTGAAAGTTATTCTTTTTTCTTCTTCGGTACTTTTAAGCCTTTTTCTTTAGCTTCGGAAATACCTATGGCAATGGCCTGTTTTCTGTCGGTCACTTTTTCTCCGGAAGAGGATTTCAATTTCCCCTCTTTGAATTCGTGCATTACCTTTCCTACTTTGTCCTGAGCTTTTTCTGAGTATTTGGTTTTGCTCATGATAAAAAAATTTAAGATTTTGGCAGGGAAACCCCTAATTCATAAACTTCAGCATGCTTCAAATATTTTGAGCGTTCTCTGGAAGTCACCGATTCAAAATGGTCATTCTTAATCACAATGATCGGGTCTTCTATATTTTCAATTTCAAAACTGGCGAAATACCTTTCATCCGGGCTGGTTTTATCTTTGCTGGCCTTTATTTTCTGCAGCTCATCGGCATATTTTCTAAACCCCGGATCAGACGAATGGATAAATTTGTACTCATCGCCTGCATATACGTAGTAATGAAGTTTTTTCTCGATCAATCCGGCTTCATCTGTAATCTGAGGATTGTCATTTCCATCTTTAAACCCAACTTCTACCAAAATTCCTCCTTTTTTATTGGCACATTCTTCCGCATCCTTAAAACTTGAAAATCCGGTATAGACAATCTGATCGGCCAAAACATAGCGATTCAGTTTCTGGTTGTATGCATTCGTTTCCATAATTATTATTTAATTTGATTGTAATGGAATACATTCAATTTTTTTGCCAAATTGTTAATTTTAAAAAATTCACCAGTGTATGACTTTTTTTATTACTTTAGAACTTCAAATCTTACAACTAATATTTTATCATGAAAAATCTTAAAAAGATCGCAAGAGAGCAATTAAAAAAAGTACAGGGAGGTGGCCTTCCGGGAATGAAAAGATGTTCAGATCCGGTTACCTGTCAAACCATGATGTGGTATGCTGTACCACCAATGCAGAACTCATGCAACCCAACACTTCCGGTTTGTCTTACGGAGCTGAATCCACCGGAGTAAGAATAATTTATAAAATAACAACGAAAACAGGATCTTAGGGTTCTGTTTTTCTTTTATGTGGTTATATGAGTAAGAATTATTAAATTTGGAATCATTAAAATTAGAAATGAAAAAATTACTCTTAACTCTTACTGTGGCTGTGGTATTCCATAATGTATCGGCACAGGAAATCACTTTAGATAAAATATATTCAGGATACTACCGTGGTAAAGGCATTGCGGGTATTGCATCCATGAAGAACGGCGAAAACTATCTGGTCATTGAACCTACAGGAATTGCCAAGTATTCGTACAAAACTTCACAAAAAGAAGGCAATATTGTTGACGGTAAATTTGAGAGCTATGAATTCTCTGATGATGAATCAAAAATTCTTCTTTTAAAGGAGAGCCAGCCGATCTACAGACATTCTTTCCTTGGGAAATTTGATGTAAAAGATCTGAACTCCGGAAAAACGATCAGCTTAAATGAAGGCAAAACAGTGCAGGAGCCAAGATTCTCCCCTGATGCCACCAAAGTAGCATTTATTGCAGAAAATAATTTATTCTATCAGGATCTGACCTCAGGAAAAATCACTCAAATTACCAGTGACGGTAAGAAAAATTCTATCATCAACGGTCTTGCAGACTGGGTGTATGAGGAAGAATTCGGGCACGCAAGACAATATGAGTGGACCAAGAATTCTGATGCGGTAGTTTTTGTAAAATCTGACGAAAGCCAGGTTCCGGAAATCTATATTCCTATCTATGGAAAACAGCTTTACCCGGCTGAAATGCGCTACAAGTATCCTAAAGCGGGAGAAAAAAACGCTGTCGTTTCTGCTCAGTTATATCGTCTTGATAGCGGAAAAACGATGCCGTTGAATTTAAATTCTTTCAAAAACTATTATATTCCGAACGTTATTCAGACGGCAAAACCTGATGAAATCGTCCTTGTAACCTCTGAAAGAATTCAGAATGCTTCTGATATTTTAAAGGTTAATACCAAAACGGGAGCGATCCAGAAATTATTCACCGAAACGGATGATAAATGGATTGATACAGACAGCCCGACTCTTGAATTCCTTGAGGATGATTCTTTCCTTTGGGCTTCTGAAAGAGACGGAAACCGTCACCTTTACTGGTACGATAAAGATGGAAAGCTTAAAAAGCAGATCACCAAAGGAAACTGGGAAGTAACTGACTATTATGGATTCAATCCAAAATCTAAAGAAGTTTACGTTCAGACCACTGAAAAAGGAAGCATCAACAAAGTCGTTTCCAAAGTAAATATAGAAAACGGAAAATCCCAGCTGATCTCCAATGCAGAAGGAAATAATTCTGCCAACTTCAGCAAAAACTACAGCTATTTCATCGAAACATCTTCTGCGGCTTCAAAACCTTACACTTTTGTTTTAAAAGACGGAAACGGAAAGACGGTAAAAGAACTTCAGAATAATAATGATCAGCTTCAGAAATTAAAGGCTGATAATTTTTCGGAGAAAGAATTCATCACCATTCCAAATGATGCGGGAGATCAGATGAATGCCTGGATCATCAAGCCTAAGAACTTTGATCCGAATAAAAAATATCCTCTCTTTATGTTCCAATATTCCGGACCGGGATCACAGCAGGTGGCCAATTCATGGGATACAGGAAATACTTTATGGTTTAATCATTTGGTACAGAAAGGATATATCGTTGCTTGCGTAGATGGTCGTGGAACAGGTTATAAAGGAACTAAGTTCAAGAAAGTTACCTACATGAATTTAGGAAAATACGAGATTGAAGATCAGATCACCGCTGCAAAATGGTTCGGAAACCAGTCTTATATTGACAAAACGAGAATCGGAATGTTCGGATGGAGCTTCGGTGGATATATGACCAGTTTAGCGATGACTAAAGGTGCGGATGTTTTCAAAGCGGGAATCGCTGTAGCACCGGTAACCAACTGGAGATATTATGATTCTGTATACACGGAGCGATTCATGAGAACGCCTCAGGAAAATCCGGACGGATATGATAAAAACTCACCTACAGAATATGCTAATCTGCTCAAAGGTAAATTCCTTCTCATCCACGGAACAGCCGATGACAACGTACATTTTCAGAATTCTATGGAATTCTCTGAAGCATTGATCCAGAATAAAAAACAGTTCGATTTCATGGCTTATCCGGATAAAAACCACGGAATTTATGGCGGACAGACAAGACCGCAGCTGTATCAGAAAATGACGGATTTTATTTTGAATAACTTGTAAAACTAATAATGAACAGGATTATTTTATTAGCATTTATTATATCTTCATGGTCAATAAGCGCTCAGACAAAAGCAATAACAGAAGACGGAAAGGAAGTTGTTCTTTTTGAAAATAAAACATGGAAGTATGTTAATGAAAGTGACGAAAAAACTCTCGAAACCATTACAACCAATGACCAATTATTTGAAAAGACAAAAGAATCCACTTTTTTAATAAGAAGTAAGAATGTTGATGGCGGTTTTTATTATAATCCAAAAAGCTGGAAAATTGTAAAAGCTCCAGGAAATGTTTCTTTTGTAGAATATGCATTCAGTAATAATTCTAATTCTGCGGTATATTCATTATTTGGAAGTGAAATTCTGCCAGTTCAGAGTTTGAAAAATTTAAAAGATATTCTGATTCCTATGATCCAGAGAAATACAGATTATTTTAGATTAAAAAGATTAGTTTGACCTAAATAGGTTCATTAAGAGTAGATTACAAGAATGGAAAATGCTATCGGTAACGATTTAGTAATGGTGCTTACTGCACTTGCTTTCACTTGATTACCTTGTAAATCATTAATGCAAATGTAATAAATTAATGGGTAAAGTACATTACTGCTTTACCCATTTTTTCATCTAAGTTCTATGAAAAAATCCCCCCATAGGGTGTAATCTGTGATATTGGTTTCAAGATTATTTCCAAATTTTGGCTTATATACAATAATTGTAACTCCGAAACAAATAGTGCTAACTTTTAAAATGATTACGCTATGGAAATCGTATTGAGTAAAATATTATCGCAAATTAGGTATCAGGAAGATAAACTTTCATCTCAAATGTTGCCAACATCGGAAGAAGCATATCAAATGACCTTATTCCTTAATGAAATGTTGTGTTCCATAAAAACCCAAGTCGTACAGACTGGATTTACAGATGAACAGCAAGAGATAGAATTTTTCAAAAATATCAAACCGCAAGTTTTAGGTAAACTCATATACTATAACAAAGTATTCCGTATTGAAACAACTTGTCCGGTGAGTAATGGGGAAATACACCAAAGCTATTATGAGAACCTATTAAAATCGCTGAAATCAGAATATAAAGAGAGTATATGCAATGAAGATTTTTACAGGTACTATCGTACAGGAAGGACTGACCGAGATCATTCTTTTTTCAGGCTCGGGCAAATCAATTACCACGATGGCTTAAAGAGTGGCGTATTTGAAATCGACCTTAGTTTTTCAACATACTATGATAACAAGATAGCTCATATTATAGCGAACGAATTACTTTATACTTATATGATTGCTAAAATAAATCCTGAAGAAAATCCAGATTTGATTTTAATAAATGGAGATGCAAATAAAGATATTTCGTGGACAAATACTCAAAATGCCCTTATCGAACTTATATATGCTTTATATGCTTCAAATTCCATTGCTTATGGAAAAATAGGTATTAGAAAATTAGCTTTGATTTTCCAGGTGTTATTCCGAACGCCCTTAAACGATATACATCATTCTTTCCATAGAATGAAAACAAGAGCAGGTTCTCGAACGGCATTTTTAGATCAGCTCAAAATATCCCTTGAAGAGTATATGGACAAAGACCTTTAGTTGTTTCATTACAGTTTTTAAGAGCAGAACATTTTTTGTACTGCTCTTTTATTTGCCCATAAATGCCAATTGGCAAATGTCAGTAAAACTCCATTAAGAAATATCTTAAATGCTCCAAAACCCTTATTAAACAAGGGTTTCTCATAATTGTAAAAATTTTCAAAAAACCGCCTAACCAATTGGCGAGGGTTGGCGGACAAACACTGCCACCTTTGAGAATTTTGCATTGTAAACATTAAGGAGCAATGCGATGAAAATAATCACAATCGAAGAAGAAGCGTGGCAACAGCTCAACAGCCGTATTAATGCCATTGCTGATTACCTGAAAAGATTAGACAACACAAGCTATGATGACTTGTGGCTTAACAATCACGAGGTATGCCAATACCTGCACATCAGTGAAAAAACTCTATGGCGTATGCGGACCAAAGGCGAGATAGCATACTCGAAAATCTACGGTCAATATTTCTACACTATTGGAGCCATTAAGGATATGCTCAATGCCAATGCTATACAAAGCAGTGATGAATTTGTACAGGAATTAATGGCAAAAGGCAAAAGCTATATGGAAAAAGGCAGAAGACTAAAATCCGACAAACCCTAAAAAGTGTGGCTATGAATATTGATAGAATGGAATTTATAGCGTGGATGGAACGCTTAATGGGTCGCCTTGATATGCTGGGCGATAATATAGATGAACTGCAAAGGAAACGCAACAGCATAGACGGCGAAGAATTATTGGATAATCAAGACTTATTGCAAATGCTGAAAATCAGCAACCGCTCCCTGCAACGGTATCGCTCCATTGGCAAGCTACCCTATTATACGATAAGCGGAAAACTGTATTACAAGTTGTCCGATGTGCATCAGTTCATAAGAGAGAGCTTTAACCCTCCTCCTAAGAAATGAAAGCCAATGAACGCCAAATACTGCCTTTGAGTGCCACATCGGGCGAGGCAGTGAACGCTTATTTTACTTTCGGCGATGAACTTTAAATTTTTCAGATTATGACCGAAGAAACAACAAACAAACAGGAAATGCCCGAACAACTATCGGACATATTATTGGTGCTGGATAAAGATAAAATGAAAATCCAAGCAGTAAAGAGCATTGACAAAAACGGGAAAATGGAAACTGTTGACCCCACAAAAAAGAACCAAAATCAGTTTATGCGTGTGGACAAGCACGGCGATTTCTTTTCAAATTTCTTCTCCAACTTTATCAGCCAACTGAAAAACCCGACCAACTTTTCATTTTTCAAAGTACCCGAACCTATCGCCGTAGAAAAGGCAAAGGAAATGCAGAAACAAGTTGACAAGCCTACACCGGAGGGCGAAAAAGTGATGAAAGAACACGAAATAAAAACCGACACACAAGAGAATAATAAACAAGAAAATAAAAATGATATGGCAACAGCACAAACAACACCGGAAACAAGCGAATACCGCTATAAGCCGGAGCAGATTGATTGGGACACAATGAAAAATCTCGGATTGAGCAAGGAATACCTCGAAAAAAGAAACCTGCTCGACCCTTTGTTACGAGGTTTTAAAACCAACGAACTTGTACCAGTAGGCATTAACCTCGGAGGTTCTATCCTCCGCACAGATGCCCGTCTGTCTTTACAGCAGGGCGAAGGCGGAAATGTTATCGTGGCAATACACGGTATCAAAAAAGAACCTAATCTGCACTTTGAGTTCTTCGGACATAAGTTTACGGATGAAGACAAGAAAAACCTGCTCGAAACAGGCAATATGGGGCGTGTGGTTAATCTAATCAATTCTAAAACAGGAGAACTGATGCCATCCATTATCAGTGTGGACCGGCTGACCAATGAGCTTATTGCACTAAAGACAGATTTCATAAAAATTCCTGACGAAATTAAGGGCGTAAAGCTGAATGAAAAGCAAAAGCAAACCTTAATGGAGGGTAAGCCGCTTCAGTTAGACGGAATGATTTCTAAAAAGGGAACTGAATTTTCGGCAACCGTACAGTTCAATGCAGACAAGCGCTATGTTGAATTTATGTTTGACAGAAGCAACTCTAATCAGCAAGCACAAAGCAGGGGGCAGAATAACCAACAAAGTCAGCCGCAGGAAGCTCCAAGAACATTCAGAGGTAAGGAACTGACAGATGAGCAACATAAGGATTTTAAAGCCGGACAAACCGTCTATATTGACGGATTGAGGGATAAAAAAGGGCAGCCATATCAGGGTTACATCACTTTCAATAGAGAAACCGGAAAAACCAATTTTGAATTTCCTAATAAATATAAGGAAAGGGTTAAACCCACCGAAGCTCATAAAACGCAAACTGCCGTCAATTCGGAGGGCAAGACCAACGAAGCGACCAAAAACATCAAAGAGCCTTTGAAGTCGGAGCAACAAAGACCGAAAAACAAACAGCAGCAGGAACAACAGGAAAAGCTCAAAGCTCCTGCAAAGTCCAAAGGCAGAAAAATGTAGTAAAGTATGAAAACAATCATTGCAGAAAAACCAAGCGTAGCAAGGGAAATAGCCGGACTTGTGGGAGCATCCGAGAAAAAGGACGGCTACCTGACAGGCAACGGCTATTTTGTTACGTGGGCATTCGGACACCTTATCGGGTTGGGAATGCCAGAAGATTATGGAATATCAGGATTTGATAAATCAACCTTGCCAATACTGCCCAATCCCTTTTTGCTGACCGTTCGGAAAATTAAAAAAGACAAAGGTTATACAGCCGATACAGGTGCATTAAAGCAGCTGAAAGTTATTGAACAGCTTTTTAACCGTAGCAACAGTATTATAGTGGCTACCGATGCAGGACGTGAAGGCGAACTCATTTTCAGGTACATTTATGAATACCTGAAATGCAACAAGCCCTTTGAACGCCTTTGGATAAGCTCACTAACAGAAAAAGCCATTAAACAAGGTTTTGATAATCTTAAAGACGGGACAGCATTTGACGGATTATACCAAGCAGCACAAGGCAGGAGCCGTGCCGATTGGCTGGTAGGCATCAATGCTACACAGGCATTGAGCATTGCGGCAGGTAATGGGATTTATTCGCTCGGAAGAGTGCAAACGCCTACACTCGCTTTGATATGTAAACGCTATCTGGAAAACACGAGTTTCTCGGTAAAGAAATATTGGCAGATACAGTTATCGCACAACAAGGAGTTCATTGATTTTAAAAGTATCGCCACAACCAAATGGGAAGACCAAAAGTTAGCCGATGATACGCTGAAATCTATTCAACGGAGTGGAATGGCAACGGTTACATCAATGGAAACCAAAAGCGTTACAGAGCAACCACCTTTGCTGTTTGATCTTACGGGGCTACAAAAAGAAGCCAACAAAAAACTCAACCTCTCTGCGGAAGAAACGCTCAATATTGCCCAAAGCCTTTACGAAAAGAAGTTTATCACTTATCCACGTACAGGAAGCAAATACATACCCGAAGATATGTGGGCAGAGATCCCTAACCTTGTGAGGGCTTTGCAGGACAGAGAAACCTGTAGGCAAGCCGTATCAAAAGTGAAATGGGGACGGTTCAATAAACGCATCGTAAACGACCTGCGTGTTACCGACCATCACGGATTATTGATAACGGATAAAATCCCGTCTGCATTATCTGCAAAGGAAAATGCAGTTTATGATATGGTTGCCTTTCGGTTGCTCGAAGCCCTTTCACAGGCCTGTGTCAAAGAGATAGCCGATGTCGGTTTGCAGGTGTCGCATTACGATTTTGCGGCAAAAGGCTGTAAAATCATAGAAGCGGGTTGGCGTGGCATCAAAGGTAGTTTCTCCGATGATGATACCGAACCGATACAAGATTTGCCCGAACTGAAAAAAGGTGATGAACTCAAAATCAAGGAAGCTGCCGTTTTGGAAAAGAAGACAAAACCGCCAGTACTTTATACTGAAGCCGGGCTTTTGTCGGCTATGGAAAGTGCAGGAAAGGAAATCGAAAATGAAGATGAGCGCAAGGCTTTACAAAATATCGGTATCGGTACTCCGGCTACAAGAGCTGCAATAATCGAAACCCTGTTTACCCGCAATTATATCCAACGAGAAAAGAAGTCCTTAATCCCTACCGAAAAGGGATTGCAGGTCTATGAATTGGTCAAAGACCGAAAGATTGCGGACGTGGCAATGACTGCCGAATGGGAACTCGCATTGCAGAAAATTGAGAACAACGAAGCGGATGCAGATGCATTTCAAAAGGAAATGGAAAATTATGCTTCATCTATTACCAATGAATTACTGCAAACTTCCATCGCCCAAAACCACCTGCCCAAATTGGTTTGCCCGAAATGCAAAAGCCAACAACTCATTATCCGTGATAAAATCGTGAAGTGTCCAGATGAGGGTTGTAATTGGGTGCAGTTCCGCAATGTGTGCGGCGTACAAATTGGTCTAGCCGATATTGAAAGCCTTGTCAGTAAAGGAAAAACTTCACTCATAAAAGGAATGAAAAGCAAGGCGGGTAAGAAATTCGATGCTTTCATCGTGTTGAATGAGGATTACAATACCTCCTTTGAATTTGCTAAAAATAAAAGCTACAAAAAGTAATGGAAAATAAGCCTGCCATTAGTCCAAAGGAAATCAAGAACCTGATTTATACCATACGTGACAAGCAAGTGATGTTGGACAGCGACCTTGCGGTTTTGTATCAAGTAGAAACAAAAAACCTTAATAAAGCTGTAAAACGGAATATTGATAGGTTTCCTGAAAAATTTTGTTTTCAACTGACCGTTGAGGAAGTCGATTTTTTGAGGTTCCAATTTGGAACCTCAAACGTGGGGCGAGGTGGAAGACGTTATCTTCCCTACGTTTTCGGCGAACAAGGAATAGCAATGTTGAGTACTGTGCTTCGATCCGATGTGGCTGTAAAGGTCAGTATTGAAATTATGGATGCGTTTGTAGAAATGCGTAGAATGCTCATCAGCAATGCTTCCCTCTTTCATCGCTTGGATAAAATTGAGCTGAAACAATTAAAAGCCGATCAGAAGATTGAGGAGATTTTCAAGGCTTTGGAAAGCGACAAACTCTACAGCGAAAAAGGTGTTTTTTACAACGGGCAGGTCTTTGATGCCTATACCTTTGTTGCGGATATTGTCCGAAGTGCCAAAAGCTCCATTATCCTGCTCGATAATTATGTAGATGATACCGTACTGACCTTATTGGGGAAACGCAACACTAATGTGACCGCAACTATCTACACCAAAACCATCAGCAGTCAGCTACGGTTGGATGTACAACGGTACAACAGCCAATATCCCCCTATCGACGTAAAGATTTTCTCCGATGCACACGACCGCTTTTTGATAATAGACCAAACAGAACTGTACCATATCGGAGCATCGCTCAAAGACCTGGGCAAAAAATGGTTTGCCTTTTCGAGAATGGATATTGAGGTAGGCAGGATGCTCCAAATTCTCAACAACACATAAAACAAAACCCTCCGAAATTCAAGAGGGTTTTGCTTTAGCCTTTAGATGCTTCCAAAGATGCCTTTCTGAACTCCTTTAAAAGTTTTTCCAATTCAAGAGAAGCCTTGCGTGCTCTTGTACCTGCCGCTTTGTTTCCTTTTCCTGCCTGTAATTCAGCATCTGCTTTCAGTGTTTCAAAGCTCGCATTGATTTTTTCGATTAGTTCATTCATTATGGTAATGGATTAAAAATTTCAACACAAAAATAGAAAAAAATAATTTCACTGTCTTGCTATGTTAATTCGGACTTGTATGTTAGCGGAAGTTTTTATTGTTCGCCTTTTAGCTCTTCGATGAAATGTTCTCCTAATGGAGAAAGCCGGTAACCTACATTGTGGCTTATGGTCAAGCCTAAATTTTTCAGTTTTCGGATATTTAGTTTTAGCCATTCTTTTTCAAAGCCTGTCAATTTTGCAATACCTATGGCGTGTAAATTGGGATTGTCTTTTATCGTCAACAGGATTTTTTCAGTCCAATGACCTTGTTTACTGTAAAGGTCTAAACGCTCTAATCTACCTTTTAACTCTTCAAATTGCTGTTCTGACAATCCTGTTTGCTCCCTCAACTTAATTCGTGGGTCTTCGGCATGATAACGAACGGATATTTTAAAAATAGTTCCTGTGCTGTTGTGGGTAAATGATTTTAGCAACTGCTTTTTTTCCGTAAAGCCTGCCTGTACTGCTTCTTTGTCGCTTATATCATTTTCGCTTACAGCTTCAATCTTGCCGATTTCGAGCAAACCAACAGATGTATGCAAAAGGCTTCCGGTTTTAACGGAAACCTTTTGCCACTTACGAAATGCCAAAGTGATTTCTCCCGATTTAATACCTTGCAGGTGTACTCCCTTAAATAGCATAATTATAATTCTTTTACATACTTGTTCAAATCAAATGACTTTCTACCAAGCAATTTTTCAAGTGTACTGTCCACATGTGAAAATTCGCCTATCTTAATCCCGTTGGCCATACTGACCAATAAATCCACGACTTCGACAGGTATTTGATAGCTAATCAGTTCTTCTCTGAAAACTTCATCCGAAATATCAACGTGGTTTACGGTTATACTTTTTTCTTTACTTATCACCCCTGCCAATTCATCAAATGAATATGCTGTGTTACCTGTTATTTCATAGGTCTGGTTTCCATGTGCATTTCCCGTTAATACGTTTGCAATGGCTTCCGCTATGTCTGTCCGTGATACAAAACTTACTTTTCCGCTTCCCGATGGATAACGGATTTCGTTCGTTTGCAAGGCATTTCCAATCAGTTCGGGTATGGCTTCCATATACATGCTGTTTCTGAAAAAGGTATAAGGGATATTTGTTCTCCTTATCAGTTCTTCCGTATAGTATTGTGTTTGCGTTCCTTGAAAAACGGTATTTGGTCGGGCTTGCACCATACTTGTATAAACAATGTGCTTTACGTTGTTTTCCACGATTGCGTTTACTACATTTTTTTCCTGTTGTTTGGCTGTTTCTGTATCCACCCCAATAGTAGATATTTGCAATACTGTCTCTACGCCTTTGAAGACCTCTTTAAGTGTGTTGTAATCGTTGTAATCCGCTTGTCTGGTGGTTACGCCCTTTTCCTTAAATTCATTTACCGTTTCGGGGTTTCTGACAATGGCAACAATATCGGTCGGTGCGACTTTCTGTAACAAAAATTGAATGGTCGATTTGCCTAAATTTCCGTTTGCTCCTGTAATGGCTATCATAACTTTAATTTTTCTGTAAAATTAACAGCCTTGCTTTACTGAAAATTGGATAAAACCGACAACCGGAGGAATTGCGAGGAAGAGGAGTTTAGTAAATTTGAGTACGACAACTTCAATCGTCATTTTCGAGGATATCCGTAAATTGCTTATATTCGCAGTATGGAAAAGTCAGATTAGCATATACAAAGAAAATAGTTTCTTATTGAGGCAATATCTTATTGCCCTGTTTTTCTATTGTATTTATTTTTAAAAATATGCTAAAATGATGAATTTTTTCGAAAGCCCTTTTAAAGGCAAAATAATCAAAGACCACATCACGAACCCGAACATTATTGCCGGGAAATATTCTTACTATTCGGGTTACTACCACGGACATTCTTTTGATGATTGCGCACGTTATCTATTCCCTGACAGAAGCGATATTGATAAACTGATTATAGGTTCGTTTTGTTCTATCGGAAGCGGAGCCAGTTTTATCATGGCGGGAAACCAAGGTCATCGGTACGATTGGATATCCAGTTTCCCTTTCTTTTACATGATGGAGCAGGTCGATAGTTTCAAAGGAGCTGTTGATGGATTTGCAGGTGTCGGGAACACGGTCGTCGGTAACGATGTTTGGATTGGTAGTGAAGCCATGATTATGCCCGGTGTGACGATTGGGGATGGTGCAGTCGTTGGTAGCAGAGCCTTAGTTACCAAAGATGTTGCCCCTTATACAATAGTCGGGGGTAATCCTGCAAAACCAATAAAAAAGAGATTTACAGACGATGAAATCGAAATGCTCTTAGAAATTGAATGGTGGAACTGGGAGGAAAAAGTTTTGGCAGAAGCTATTCCTTTAATCTGCACTGGGGATGTAAAATCGCTTTATGAGTTTTACTACAAACAGGTGAAATAGCTATTTTAAGTCCCCTAAGCGGGGACTTATTATTTTAAAATCGGAACTTTTTCACTTTACACCTGCTTAGCAGAACCGAAAGGCGATTAAATCTTCCATTCGGGAAAGTTCGCTACCTGCTCGTTCGCCTGACGTAAGAAGCGTTTCGGACTTGTTCCCGAAAATTCTTTGAACTCTCTGATAAAGTGCGATTGGTCGTAATAATTGCATTGATAGGCAATGTCGGTCAGCTTGTCAAATTGGGTTTGGCGTATATTTTCTAAAGCTAATTGAAAGCGGTTTATCCTTGTATATAGGTTGGGGGATATACCTATATGCTGTTTAAAATACCGTTCTAATGAACGTTCGGATAGGTTCAGTTCACTCTGTATTTTTGGTAAACTCACTCCTTTTTGAAGCTGTGCGGTTGCAAAATTTACTTTTTCATTTTCGGTACTTCTTTGTTCAGCAAGATGTATCAAAAAGGAAGACAGCAACTCTATTCTCTGGTTGGAAGAAGTCGTATCGGAAAGCTGGTCAGTTATATTGGTATTAACCAGTTCGTCTATGCTAATATGTTGATTTGTCAACTCATTAGCATCTACTCCAAAAATGGATTTTAATGCGGTCGGTTCAAAATAAACGCCAATGTTTCGGAAACTTTTTATTGCTCTGTGTTCTGTGTATCGTGTAGTCTGCCCATATAAAAACAATTGCGGTAACTCTTGATTGTCTTTATCATGGAATGCTTTTTTGCTTTCCTGAAAAATAAGTCCGGGCAAGCCGTCCGACATTATCTTGAACGTTTTTTGAGAAAAGTCTAAACTATCGTCTTCCAATATCCAAAAATAGCGAACGTATTTCCGCAGGGGTGCTGTTGGATATATTTGTTGATAGTTCATTTTACCTGTTCATTTTGCTGCATCATTACAATTATACTAAATAAATCCTCCAGATTTAGGAGGGTTTTGTTTTAGCCTTTAGATGCTTCTAAAGAGGCTTTTCTGAACTCTTTTAAAAGTTTCTCCAATTCAAGGGATGCTTTGCGTGCTCTCGTACCAGCCGCTTTGTTTCCTTTTTCTGCTTGTAATTCTGCATCAGCTTTCAACGCTTCATAGCTTGCATTGATTTTTTCGATTAGTTCATTCATTATGATGGTGAATTAAATTTTGTAAGGCACAAAAATACTCTTTTAACGCTATAATATACTATCCATTACGCCAAATACCGCCCCTCAAAGCCAAACCCTGCCACATTCATAGCTTCTCTTTTTCCCTTTGATACTTTAGCCATCGTAATTGAAAAAGTATCTATTAAAGTTGGAAAGCAATGCATGTGAAAGCAAAGAAATACGATGTCATATATGCCGACCCACCGTGGCAATACAAGGTATGGAGCAAGAAAGGAGCCGGAAGAAGTGCGGAAAGTCATTATCAGACCCAAAGTCCTGAGTTTTTAAAGGGGATGAATATACAGGCTATTGCCGGAACCAATTGTATACTTTTTATGTGGGCTACTTTTCCCTGTTTGGAGCAGGCATTGGAACTCGGAAAAGCCTGGGGATTTACCTACAAGACCGTCGCTTTTACGTGGATAAAGACAAACCGGAACAATGCAACCATTTTTGCCGGAATGGGTTATTACACCCGTGCCAATGCGGAAATAGTTCTGTTGTTTACCAAAGGTAAGCCCCTTACCCGTCAGGCAAAAGATGTCCCGCAGGTACTTGTATCTCCACGGGGCAGGCATTCAGAGAAGCCCGATGAGATAAGAAAACGTATTGTCCGCCTGTTTGGAGAAGTGGACAGAGTGGAGCTCTTTGCAAGGCAAAGCCCGATGCAGGATAACGATAATACTTTTGAGGGTTGGGACGTATTCGGCAATGAAATAGATAATTCCATAGAAATCCCCGAATAACCATTACGCCAAATCCTACCTCTCAAAGCCAAACCCTGCCACATCTTTAAAGGGTCTTACCTACTGCTATAATTTTAGGCTTTACGCAAAATTCAAAACAAAATTATAGTATGGATACACAGCAAAAAGACCTATCGTATTTCAGATTACGACTGCAAGAACTACTAAACAGCAGCTTCCCCGAAAAGGCACACGACCAGAAATTTATTGAGCAGCGTTCATCGTGGGCTGCCAATGCCTACGAGGGTGCGTTCCGCTCCGGAAATGCTATCGACCAATGCAACGAAATAGCCAATTACATACTTTTCGAGGGGCTTCACTTTTCCAAGTTTGATACGGTTTTCCAAGTGGTCTGCAATGAGTTTGATACCCTGATGGCAGACGAGGAATTGCGACCGTTCGCCCTTAATATGCTCCCTGTCTGCGAGCCTGTTTTTTTAAGATATACACTAACCGATGATTTCGCCTACGGTTATGAGTTTGATTTACTCTATACCGAAATAACCGGAACCATCGCAATATGGATAACCGAAAATGGGCTTCAGTAAAAAGCAACATCTCCAACAGAACATTGATGCCCTGCAAATTGCTTTTAAACTGGAAAAGGAGAAACGACAAGCCACCGTAGGCGAAAGATTGCTAATGATGCAATACAGCGGATTTGGCGGTCTTAAATTCGTGTTGAACCCCATAGCGAACGAAATAGACATCAATAATTGGAGAAAAACAGAACACGACCTTTTCCCGATTACGCAGGAACTCCACCAACTACTCAAAGAAAATTCAGAAGACGAAAAGCAATACCGCAGGTATGTGGACAGTATGAAAAGCTCCGTACTGACGGCTTTTTATACACCGCCACAGGTCATAGATGCGATTTCCGCAACTTTGCGTGAAAGCGGTGTGAAGATTGATAAATTTCTCGAACCCTCCGCTGGTATCGGCTCGTTTATACAATCCTTTTCGGAAAACCAACAACCCAAAATTACTGCCTATGAAAAGGATTTGCTGACAGGTAAGGTTTTAAAACAGCTTTATCCCGAAAGCACTATCCGTATAAGCGGTTTTGAGGAAATCCCCGAAAAGGAACAAAACAGCTATGATGTAGTCGCAAGTAATATTCCGTTTGGCGATACCTCCGTATTCGATTTATCCTTTTCCCGAAGTAAGGACAATGCAAAAGTACAGGCTTCCCGAAGCATCCATAACTATTTCTTTCTGAAAGGAAATGATATGCTCCGTGAGGGTGGTTTACAAGCGTTCATTACCTCGCAAGGCGTTTTAAACAGCCCGAAGAATGAGCCGATACGGAGGGCGTTAATGGAGAACAATAATTTGGTTTCGGTTGTGCGGTTGCCCAACAACCTGTTTACAGATTATTCTGGTACGGAAGTCGGAAGCGATTTGATAATCCTGCAAAAGAATACGGAAAAACAAAGTCTGACTGAAACAGAAGAACTGTTTTGCCAAAGCAAACAGACCAAATACAATACGCCAAGCAATGCTTTCTTTCGGAATGGAACGAGAGTAATCCATACCGACCGTAAAATTGACACCGACCCCTACGGACAACCTGCAATCATCTATACCCATAAAGACGGTGTGGACGGCATTGCCAAAGATTTGAAGCAAATGCTTTCCGAAGATTTTGGAAAGCACCTGAATTTGGCTTTGTACAAAGGCGAACGCAAAAATAAACCTATAATACAAATTCCGGTTGAGCCAAAGGTAACACCTCCGGTTGTTGAACCCATAATCATTCAGCAAAAGCCACAACCTGCACCAACTGCGACAATTCATCAGGAAAGTCCGCAGGAACTGAAACAGTTAAGCATCTTTGACCTGTTTGAAAATGCGGGTGATCCTGTAATGGTGGTTGCTCCCCCCAAAAAAGCCACGCAAGCCAAAAGACAAACCGCTAAAAAAAGAGGTGGTACAATAGGTCGCCAAACTGACCTGTTCGGCGGTGGGATGCAACAACCTTATATACCGCCAAAATCTAACGGTACACCACCAGTAAATGGCAAAAAACAGGAAGCTATCGGCGATTTGTTTTCACAAGCAAACGGGAATGTCCAAGCGGACACGCCAGCCATTCCCAAAATGCCAATTAACACCATTCCCGAACCTGCTCCGTACAGTGGCGAACTGCAACCGTTCCACCGAAACGACTGCCTTGTCGTGGATAACGGTTGGGTCGGTCATCTGCAAGAAGTAGATACCGCAGACGGTACGGCTGTTTTTCATCCCTTGCAACTGTCGTCCTTGCAGAAAGCAAGAGCCGAAGCGTATATCGGAGTGCGTGATGTTTACCAACAGCTTTACAATAAAGAAGCGGAGCTTCAGACCGAACATAAGGAAGAAAGGGAAACACTTAACCGCCTTTACGATGCCTTTGTCAAAAGGTACGGAAATCTCAATAGTGCGGATAATATCAAGCTCATCAAAACGGACAGTGCAGGTAAAGAAATACCCTATCTGGAGCGTGTCGTTGGCGGTGTAATCCATAAAGCAGATATATTCAACCGTCCTGTAAGTTTTTCTACCGCAACCATTGCAACGGACAATCCCGAAGAAGCGTTATCGGCTTCACTGAACAAATATGGAAGCGTGGATTTGGACTTTATGTCCGAAATCAGCGGTATGCCTGCTGATGCTTTGAAAGAAGCCTTACACGGTCGCATCTACTACAATCCATTGCAAAAGGAATATGAAATATCTGAACGCTGGGTTGCGGGCAATGTAGTGGAGAAAGCCAATGAATTAAGAGATTACCTCGAAAGCAATCCCGATGATACCGAAGCCAAAGAAAGCCTTATCGTATTAGAGGAAGCCCGACCAAGACGTATCGAATTTGAGGAACTCGATTTTAATCTGGGTGAACGCTGGATACCCGCAGGTATTTATGCCCGATTTGCATCGCACCTGTTCGATGCGGAAGTCCGTGTACATTATTCGGATAGTGCCGATGACTTTTCCGTCACCTGCAAACAGAAGAACGTACATATCTGGGATAAATATGCGGTCAAAGCCAAAAGCCGGACGTATGACGGGATTGCTCTGCTCAAACACGCCCTTGTCAATACCACGCCCGATATTTCAAAGACAGTAGATGTAGATGGCAAAGAGGTCAAGGTGCGGGATATGGAAGCCATACAAATGGCGAATACCAAAATAGACGAAATCCGAACCGCCTTTACCGATTGGCTCCACGCCCAAAACGATGAGTTTAAAACAAAGCTTACCGAACAATACAACGATACCTTTAACTGCTTCGTCCGACCGAACTATGACGGCTCACATCAGGAGTTTCCGGGATTAGACCGTAAGGGATTGGAAATTGAAGACCTGTATTCGAGCCAAAAGGATGCCGTTTGGATGATAAAGCTGAACAACGGTGCTATCTGCGACCACGAAGTAGGTGCAGGAAAGACGTTGATAATGTGTACGGGTGCACAGGAAATGAAGCGTTTGGGCTTAGCCCACAAACCGATGATAATCGGACTGAAAGCCAATATACCCGAAATTGCCGAAGCCTACCGCACCGCCTATCCCCACGCCAAAATTTTATACCCCGGCATTGATGATTTCACGCCCGAAAAACGTCTGCGGATTTTCGGCGATATTAAGAACAACGAGTGGGATTGCGTGATACTAACACACGACCAATTCGGAATGATACCCCAATCGCCCGAAATACAAAAGGAAATTCTGCAAATCGAATTGGACAGCGTAGAGGAAAACCTTGATGTTATGCGAAGTCAAGGCGAAGACATAACGCAATGGATGCTAAAGGGAGCGGAAAAACAAAAGGAAAACCTCGAAGTAAAGCTGAAAACCCTGCAACACGACATTGAGAACCGCAAAGATGATATTGTGGACTTCAAAATGATGGGCATAGACCATTTGTTTGTGGACGAAAGCCACCAATTCAAAAACCTGACGTTCAACACAAGGCATTCAAGGGTTGCGGGATTGGGCAATCAACAGGGAAGCCAAAAGGCACTGAACCTGCTGTTTGCCATACGTACTATACAAGAGCGTATTGATGCGGATATGGGTGCGACCTTTCTTTCAGGTACAACCATTAGCAATTCGCTGACTGAATTATACCTACTCTTTAAATACCTGCGACCACGGGCATTGGCAAAACAGGGCATTAATTCCTTTGATGCGTGGGCAGCGATTTATGCCAAGAAAACAACCGATTATGAATTTTCGGTGGCTAACAATATCGTCGCAAAAGAGCGTTTCCGCTACTTTATCAAAGTGCCGGAACTGGCTCAATTTTACTCCGAAATTACGGATTACCGTACTGCTGAAATGATTGGCATAGATCGCCCCGAAAAGAACGAGATATTCTATAACATACCGCCTACGCCTGACCAGGAAGTGTTCATTCAAAAGCTGATGGAGTTTGCCAAAACGGGCAAAGGCGAATTATTAGGCAGGGAACCGCTATCCAAAAAGGAGGAAAAAGCAAAGATGCTCATTGCTACGGACTATGCCCGTAAGATGTCTTTGGATATGCGAATGGTAAGCCCCCATTACAAAGACCACCCCGATAACAAGGCTTCGCATTGTGCCAATAGTATTGCCAAGTATTACCACAAATTCAACGCACAGAAAGGAACGCAATTCGTTTTCTCTGATTTGGGAACGTACAAGCCTAACGAATGGAATATCTACTCCGAAATCAAACGTAAGCTGGTAGAAGACCACGGCATACCTGCACACGAAATCCGCTTTATACAGGAAGCGAAAAACGACAAGCAACGAAAGGCACTTATAAAGGGAATGAATGACGGTACAATTCGTGTGCTGTTCGGTTCTACGAGTATGTTAGGCACAGGCGTAAACGCACAAAAAAGAGCCGTTGCCGTACATCATCTGGATACGCCGTGGCGACCGTCTGACCTTGCCCAAAGGGACGGTCGGGCTATCCGTAAAGGCAATGAAATCGCTAAACATTTTAACAATAACAAAGTGGATATAATTATATATGCAGTAGAAAAATCATTGGACAGCTACAAATTCAACCTGCTGTACAACAAACAGCTATTCATTAACCAACTAAAATCCAACAATCTCGGCAAACGGACAATTGACGAGGGCAGTATGGACGAAAAATCGGGTATGAACTTCTCGGAATACGTGGCTATCCTTATGGGAAATACAGACCTGTTGGATAAAGCTAAAATAGAAAAGCAGATTGCGGGATTGGAGAGCGAACGGCAATCGTTCAACCGTTCAAAATCAAGTGCCAGATATAAATTGGAAGATTATACGGCAGAATTGAACAAAGCCCAATCCCGATTTGACCGTATGAGCCTCGATTGGAATAATCTACAAGGGCGTATCCAAAAACGTTATGATGGCACTATTGCCAACCTTATTAAATTGGACAGCTTGTCACCCAATGCGGATATAAAACAAATCGGAGCAAAACTCAATCAGCTTGCGGACAAATCCCGTACAGGTGGGGATTATGAAGAAATCGGAAGCCTTTACGGTTTTCAGCTTTTGGTAAAAACGGAAATGTCGCAAAAAGAGGGCGTGGATATTCGGGTAAACCGTTTTCTGATACAGGGCGAGGGCAATATCAAATACGCCTACAACAACGGTATCATCGCTAAGGATGAGAAATTGGCATCTATGAATTTCCTCAACGCATTGGAAAAACTGCCTGCCTACATTGAAGAGGAGCAGAAGAAAATTGCCGAAATTCAAAAGGATTTACCTGTTCTGCAAGAAGTGCTGAACGGTGCGTGGAGCAAGGAAAGCCGATTGAGCGAATTGAAAACGGAGCTGGCTGCTGTTGAGCGGAAAATACAATTATCGCTCACGCCCGAAACAAAAGGAGAACCTGCGGAACAAGCCGAAGAAAAGCAAGAAACGCCAAAGATTTCAGAAAGTATTGTCCGTACAAAAGGTGTTCATATGCCAAGAGGGATATTGTAAGGATCTTAGTTTATCCTTTCGTCATCTTCATCCATCTTTCTGATCAAAGCGTCACGTAAGCTGTCAAGGAATTTAGTCCGGTTTATTTTTCGGGATTTAAGTTCCATAAATGTATGATAGAAATCGCCCAAACTAATATTGAAAGTGTTTTCAAATGTTTTGGCGATAGCTATTATATCTGCATTTCCAAAAGCACCTTGTGAATGCAGTGCATAAATCAATTCGGTTAATGCAGTTTTGCTTTCTGTCCAATTTAAGGAAGAACGGTAAAGTGATTTCTGCTGATTGTTATTATTCAGTTGGTCTTCAATATAAACTTGTATCAGGTCATTAGCTATAATCTTTGCTGCCTTATAGTCGTGAGAGGTGGAAAATCTATGATCAGTTTCAAAGTAAACCGTATCCAATGTCAGTTTTATATCGTGTCTGCCCCGAAGGAACAGCTTTTCATCAATAAATGAGTTGTTAGTGCGGTAATATTTATAAAATTCAAGATTATTGTCAAAATACCTTTTTAGCTTTTTCAATTCTTCATTGAGGTATTTCCTGATAGCTTTTGTATCGTTTGGTTTCTTTGTTTCGATTTTGTAAATGGCATTGTAGTAGATGAGCTTTGCTACAATAGCAGGTTTTTGATGTTTGAAAAAATGAATTTCAACGTCAGTATTCTTAAATCCGTTCTTCAAAACGTACTCTTTTACTTCAGACAAAGAGCCAACAATAAGTTCTATGATGATTTCAATACGTTGTATGGAATAATCCGATTCAATTTCAATATCCTGAATATCGTGTTCAAGTTTGTGTAGTATTCTGTTATAGGTTATATCCATAGCTTTTATCAAATGTGAGAAAATAGACCAATGCATTTAAGAAGCTTTATCTGGACTCTTCAATAGCTTTTAGTAATTCCTTAATCTCTAAAGGCTTTAATACTCCATTATATCTGAATAGAACCTGATATTTACTATCCAGTAAAACCCAGGTCGGGAAACCTATATTCTCTGATCCGTTCAGGGCAATAGCAAGTTCGTGAATACCTGATGATAATCCTGTAGCTTTGTATTGAAAGGTCTTTTGGTTAAATACAATAGAGTCCTTACTTTCGGCATTGAATATTATATAATAGAAGTTATCCGCTTGTTTCTGAAAGTCTTTGTTTTTTGCCAATTGGTTTTTCTGCATCTGGCAGTATTTACACCAATCGGTGGAAAGCAGTATAAGTATTGGTTTCTGCTTGGTTTGCATAATGCTATCGACATCT
Source organism: Chryseobacterium sp. JM1 (assembly GCF_000737715.1). Taxonomy (GTDB): domain Bacteria; phylum Bacteroidota; class Bacteroidia; order Flavobacteriales; family Weeksellaceae; genus Chryseobacterium. The sequence goes on from NZ_JPRN01000007.1 coordinate 59,363, forward strand.
TCAATAGCAAAAGATTCTGTTTGGGCGGTAGCGATACCACCCAAACAGAAAATCATAATAATAACTAATCCAAATCTCTTCATTCTTGAACGCTCAATTAAAAAAGGTTGTAGCGGAAGCCCAAAAACCCTCTTATTCCTTGGTTGGGACCATATACATAAGATGGGTCAAATGTTAATCCGTAAGGATTATCCGGTGTTACCATCGCCTGTCCGTTACCATCAAATTGTACATTTTGGTCAAAAGGATCATTGGCTCTTGCTATGATAAACGGATTTCCTTTGTTGGGAGTCCAGTTCAAAAGGTTTTTAACACCACCATATATTTCTATGTTCTTTCCGATTTTCTTGGTTAATTGAATATTCTGTATGCTCCACCAAGGAGAATATTCACTACGTGGATCAGTATCGCTTAACAGTGGTAAACGCATCGGGCCATATAAGTTTCCTGTATAGTCAATCGTCAATCCGATATTTCTAAAAGTATAACCAATGTTCCATGTTCCTGTAAATTTCTCTGTAAATAATTGTCTTACTTTTTCACCTTCTTCTTTACTGTACACATCCATTGCCGTGGCTCCTGCTAAAATTTTTAATCCATTAGGAAAAACAACATCAATGTTTAAGGAAATACCTTGAGATACAGCGTGTCCGTCTAAGTTATCATAGATGATCTTATTTGGATCTGTATCATAATCAGCTATAATCTTGTTGGTAAAATAGGTATAGAAAGCAGTAGCATCTAAACCGATAAAGGTGTTCCCTGCGTTTATCTTTTTTACAAAGTTCAGGTTACCATTCCAGGAAGTTTCCGGTTTAAGATCGTTGATAAAAACTACTTCCCTTGCACCGGTCAGTGCAGCGTGATCTTCCGTAAACACATTGGCTACACGGTAACCGTTACCAAAACCTAAGCGTAAAACATTGTTTTTATTTTCAGAACTCCATTTATAATTCACACGAGGGGTAAGGATACTTCCGTGAAGCGAGTTATAGTCATATCTCATCCCCAATAATACCTTGTTATTGTCATTAAATGTTATCTCATCCTGTATAAATATTCCTGGCAGATTGGTATGTGTCGGTTTGTTTTTGTCTAAATCTGCTGCATCAGCGGTTGCTGGTGTATTATCATCATAATAAGTGTAACGGTATGCAAGACCTGTCAATAAATCGTGTTTTCCCAATGTTTTAAACCACGTCAACTGTCCAAAAGCTATTTTCTGGTCAGCCATATAGGGAGTGTTTCCATAAACTGAATTTTGATCGTGTCCGTTAGCACTGAATTGGAAAAATATCTTTTCACTTACAGGAAGCTGATAATTTCCCATAAGCTCCCAACGGCTGGTATAAATGCTTTCTCCATACACTTCATCACCACCTCTGTATTTCTTTTCCCAATTCATTTCTCCACCCCAACGGTCTTCATATACGTATCTTCCTGCCAGAGTAAAAACCCTATTGTCTTTTCTGTCAAAGCTCCATTTATTGAATACTGAAATTCGGTTTTGCAAGGTAACATCCGTAAAGTTGTCATTGTTATTGTCAATAGGGTTGCTGTAATTGAAATAGTTTACGCCTAAAAGCGATTGAGCTTTTTTCCCTACGGAAAATTTGGCTGCTAAATCTGCATTTACCTCTGCCCAAGTCGTACCAAATACATCGGCTGAAATGATAGGAGCATTACCCGGTCTTTTTGTAATAACGTTAATCAGACCACCAACAGCCTCACTACCGTACAGGGTAGAAGCGGGTCCTTTTACTACTTCGATACGGTCAATCAGGGCTTGCGGTATTCCGCTTAATCCGTACACAGTTGATAGACCACTGACAATAGGCATTCCGTCTATCAATATCATTGTGTAAGGTCCTTCCAATCCGTTGATATGAATATCGCCCGTATTACAAACATTACAGTTTAGCTGCGGACGTACACCATTTATATTTTGGAGTGCATCAAAGAGCGAAGGCGTAGGATTAGCCTTGAAGAATTTTGAGGTATAAACTTCTACAGGCACAGGGCTTTCCAGTTTGGATACTTCTTTCATTGTTGCTGTAATAACAACTTCTCCTAATTCACTTGATTTTTCATCAAGCGTAAAGTCTTTAGAAACAGATTCACTGTTTACTGTTATAGTTTCTTTGTAAATACTATAACTGATATGGTTTACTTCAATTTCCCAAGTTCCAAAGGGTACGTTTTCCAAAACATAATTTCCCTGATTATCCGAAGTTGTTCCAATTTTTAATTTTGGAATACGGATAGATGTTGCGTCGAGAGATGTACCTGTTACATCTGATATTTTACCGGATATTTTACCTGTTTGGGCTATTGCACAGACAGAGAATAGTGCAAAGACTATACTGAGTAAATGTTTCATTGATATTTTAATTATTAAATGATTATTGAAAAGTTTAAAAATGTTAAGAGTAGGATTACGTTTATGGGCTATTGGGGTAATGGAAAAGGTTTGTATCTCTCATATTGTTTTGACTATCTATATTTAAAATTTAGTCTTGCAAAATTAGTAAGTTAGATGATACTAACAAAATAATTTCTAACTTTGTTGTTAGGTAGCACTAATATTTGATACTTTTGCCTTATGATATCACATACGGAAGAAAATTACCTGAAGGTTTTATATAATTTGACCAGCTTAAAAGGAGAAGCGAGTGTCAACGACATCAGTAAGCAGTTGGATATTAAAATGCCTACGGTAAACAGTATGATGAAAAGGCTGGCAGAAAAGGAATTGGTAGTTTATGAAAGTTACAAACCACTGAAACTAACTGATGAAGGAAAAAAACTGGCAGCACTCATTATAAGAAAACACAGATTAACGGAAATGTATCTGGTTGAAAAGATGGGATTCGGCTGGGAACAAGTTCATAATATAGCGGAACAGATAGAACATATTCAAGCACCCGAATTTTTTGAAAAGATGGATGAATTACTCGGCTTCCCGAAAGTAGATCCACACGGTTCGCCTATCCCCGATGCCGAGGGTAATATTGCATCAGATAGTTACGTTAAATTAAGCGATTGCAAAGTTGGTGATACGGTTACTTTTATGGCAGTACAGCCGTCTTCTGAAGATTTATTAAAATTCCTGACCAGCCGTGAACTTTCTTTAGGGCTTGAACTCAAAATAAAGCAAATTGAACCTTTTGATGGTAGTATGGCTATAAGCTATGGTAGTAAGGAAAACGAGATGCTAAGCAGCAAAGTTTGCGATAAATTACTTGTGAGTAAGAAACGTAAAAAGAAATAGCTGAACCTCATTTGTAATTTCGGTTCAGCTACGATTCAATGCAATAAGTCAATCGGTTTATTTCTTCAAAACAACTGTCCTTTCAATCGAAGTATTTTCGCCCATTAAAGCATTTCCTGAAGCATCCACCAAAGTCAGCTTTATCCTGTTTTCGCCAAGTGGTAAGCCCTCTATTTTGTATGGTTGCCAGTTGTCCAACATAAACGATTCGCCGTTGATTTCCGCCTTGACTTTATTTCCATCTTTAGAAAGTTCAGTGTTCAGTATATAAAAATCTAAAAGCACAGCTTTGGTGTCGTTTCCTGTATATTCACCTTTCGGACGGCTGTAAAACAACATAGGTGTTTTGGGTAATTCCAATTCCTGAAACTTACCGTCTTCGGTTATTTTAAAACGTTTCAATACGAAAGCACCGGATTCTTTTATGGATTCGTGGTAAGATCGGGAAAGGAAAGACAGCAGGTAATGTTCTGTACCTTTTTTCAATTTCACATCGTGTGCCGGTTTGTACAAAGCTGTATAAGGAGAGTTGTCCAAAATAAAATGGATATGCTGTCCGTCGTGCGAATTTGCCAGATGATGTGTGTTATGGTCTTCGGTAGCTTCGGTAAGCGTAAAGTTTTCGATACCATAATTCACTTTGAATAAAACTGAATCAGGAGAGCTTGTTTCTGTTGTTTGAATATCCGATATTTTCAGTGTTGCTCCCGGAAAGGCTTTGGAGTGTTCCACGGGAGATACCAAAATGCTGTTTTCTTTTATTTCTTCAGAGGTTTGATTCTTGTTTTCTTTTTGTGTTTTATTGTTACATCCCGCCAATAACATTATTCCAATGGCACTTATTCCTATAAATCTGATTTTGTAATTCATTTTCAAAATATTTTAATTAAACATTGCTTTCCTGTAATTGAGAAAGTTCATTTTCAATTAGCTTCCTTTTCTTATATTTTACCACAAACTTCGTGTAAACAAAAACAACAGCAAACACAACACCTGTCATTAACGCCATACATCCGGCAATGGAAGCATTGAGCCAATACGCCAGCCAATATCCGGTAAATGAAACCAGGATACCGATACCGACAGTAATAAAAAGCATTTTCTTTAAGTTTTCCGTCAGCAAATAAGCCGTTGCAGGCGGACCAATAAGAAACGTAATGACCAATATCGCACCAACGGATTCAAACGCACTCACAGTTGTAAAAGACACAGCCGCCATCAGCAGGTAGTGCCATAATGCAGTAGAAATCCCGATCGCAGATGCAAATGACGGGTCGAATGAAGTCAGTTTCAACTCTTTGTACCCGAAATAGATAAACAGTATAACGAGCAATAACACTACCGAAAGTATGTACACAGGTTTGGGACCAATACTTGTGCCATCTGGAAGTATCCAAAGATTAATGGGAACATAAGCGAGTTCTCCATAAAGAACACAATCCTGATCCAGATCAATTTTTCCGGCAAAGGTGCTGATGAGTATAATGCCCACGGCAAACATAAAAGTAAACACAATCCCGATAGAAGCATCCGTCTGTAAACGGGCTTTACGGTGTAGGTATTCAATAATGAAAGTAGCCAGTAATCCCGTGGCTCCCGCACCCAAAAGCATCGGAAGCGTATCTCGACTGCCACTCCATAAAAAAGCAATGACAATACCCGGCAATACAGCGTGGCTAATAGCATCGCCTACCATACTCATTTTGCGAAGCACCAAAAAACTACCCAGCAATCCGCAGGAAATAGCGACCAATGCCCCCGTTAATATAATCCAAAACGCTATCATTTTTTCAGTTTTCTATTATTTCGGAATTACAGTTCCGTGCGGATCTGTTTCCGGGTTCTCCAAATATTTTTCTAATTGTTTTTCCAGTTCGGGTGTGATGTAATGCTCCATTTCTTCGGCATTATTGTGTACGTGGTCAGGAGCTATGTCCATATAATTGGTCAGATATAATTCCCATAAGCGATGCAACCTTACTATCTTTTTTGCTTTTTCAAGACCGCTTTCAGTCAGTTGCCAATTTAAACTATCCTTTACCACCAGATTTTGACGATTTAGTCTGTTCAATCCCGATTTCAATTGAGCCGGGTGCATTTTTCGGAAATCCAACAGTTCATCTACAGTTCTTTTTTTGCTAAAATCATTTCCTTTTTCACCGATTTGATAAAACAGTTTCAATATATTTTCATCCATCATTGTACGACTGTTTTTATTTCGCTTCATTGTTTTGGGAACAATTCCCAAGGGAGCAAAAAAGAAAGAAAAAAAGGCAATCAATGACGAAACTACTACCATCCACGGTCCTGTAGGCATCGCCGGAGCGATATAGGAAATATAAGCTCCAGCCAATCCTGATACAGCTCCGAATATAGCTGCCAATCCAACCATCCGCCTGATATTATGTGTCCAGTATCGTGCGGCTGCGGCTGGTGTAATCAACATCGCTGCCATCAAAACCACGCCTACAGCAGTAATTCCCGTTACCACAGCCAACACGGTAAGGCTGGTCAATAAAAGGTCTAATTTCCGAACGGGCAATCCCAATACTTCGGCATAATGTTCATCAAAAGCGATAATGGTAAATTCTTTGAAAAAAGCAAGTGTAGCCACAATCAACACTACGGCAATAATGGAGAACGTTATCAAATCGCTACCGACCAGCGTAGCGGCTTTCCCGAATATAAAACGATCCAGACCACTCTGTGCAGCATTACCTGATTGCTGTATGTAAGTCATCATAACAATACCCAGGGCGAAAAACACGGAAAGCACCAACCCGATGGCGGCATCTTTTTTGATTTTTGATTTAGCGGTAATGTAGTCTATAGTAACCAATGATAGCCATCCCGATGCAAATGCACCGATAAGCATCACGGAAATATTTTTAGTCCCTGCAAATAGAAAAGCGGCACAGATTCCCGGTAAAACCGAATGCGAAACGGCATCACCCACAAGAGATTTTTTTTTCAATACAATAAACGAACCTACAATAGCAGCACTTACCGAAAGCAGAATGCTCCCGAGTACAACGTAATTGATGTTAGGGTCATTGAAAGAAAAGAAGTTGATTAAATTATCCATTGCCTTGCGTATTATCCTTTTTCGGAAAATTTATCTTTAGCCAATAAATCACCGGCTTCTGCCAATATAGACAAACGTGTTCCATACGTTTTTTTGAGCAATTCGGGGATATAAACCTGTTTTACAGGACCAGAAGCCACCAATCGCATATTGAGCATTACGAGCCAGTCAAAATATTCGGTAATGGTATCTAAATCGTGATGTACTACAATGACGTTCTTTTTAGCATTGACCATCTCACGCAGTAACGTAATAATAGCTTCTTCAGTAGCCGCATCTACGCCTGCAAAGGGTTCATCCATCAGGTAAAAATCGGCTTCCTGTGCCAAAGCACGGGCAATGAATACCCGTTGCTGTTGTCCACCCGAAAGTTGTGAAATCTGCCTTTTGGCAAAATCGCTCATTCCCACCTTTTCCAGACATTCCATTGCTATTTTTCTGTCCGAACTGCGTACGTTGCGAAGCATTCCGATCTTGGCATAGCGTCCCATCAGCACTACATCGAGTGCCGACACCGGAAAATCCCAATCTACCGACTCCCGTTGGGGAACATAGCTTATACGGCTTCTTATTTCGTCCAGGTCTTTTCCGAATATTTTCACGTAACCACTCGACAACGGAATTAAACCCATTATGGATTTGAGCAAAGTGGATTTACCGGAACCATTCGGACCAATGATACCCGTAATGCTACCTTCGGGCAAACTAAAATCAACACCCCAAAGGGCAGGTTTGCTGGAATAACTTACGGTAAGGTCGTGTACTTCCAGTACAGGATTTTCAGATTGAATAATCATTTTATTTACTTTTTTAATGCGGTTACGATGGTGTTCACATTGTGTTTCACCATTCCGATGTAAGTGCCTTCGGGTGTGCCTTTTGCACCCATTGCATCTGAAAAGAGATTGCCTCCGATGGTCAGTTTTTTCCCTTTATTATTCACACCTTCCACCACAGCTTTGAGTGATTTGTCCGAAACGGAACTTTCCACAAATACTGCGGGAATATCATTTTTGATGATGTAATTGACTAAATCGGTCACATCCCGCAAACCTATTTCGGACATAGTGGATATACCTTGTAATCCTCTAACCTCAATTCCATAAGCCTTTCCGAAATAGCTGAATGCATCGTGTGCGGTAATCAGCACCCTTCTGTTTTTTGGAATGGTTGATATTTCTTTTTTTACCCATTGGTCAAGTTCGTCCAATTCTTTCAGGTATCTATCCGCATTTTGCTGATAATAAGCGGTGTTTTCTGGGTTAAGTTTCATCAGGCTTCTTAAAGTTACTTCCGCAGCCTCTTTCCAAAGTACCACATCAAACCAGATATGTGGATCATAGGTACTCTCGGAAACCTTTAATACTTTGGATACTGTGATAGAATCTCCCAATGCAATCACAGGTTTTACGTGTGTTTGCTTTTCTAATATTTCTCCCATTTTACCTTCCAGATGCAGACCGTTATAAAAGATATAATCTGCATCCATTATTTTTTTTAGGTCGCCCTGACTGGCTTTGTACAGGTGAGGATCTACTCCGGGTTGCATAATGGCTTCAACTGTTGCAGAATCGCCGGCTATGTTCTCTACTATATCGGCTATCATTCCTGTTGTAGTCACAATGTAGGGTTTTCCTTTTGTTGCAGATTTTTTGGAATCCTCACAGGAAATGATGGTAACCAACAAAGTAAAAATGCTTAAATAATATGCGTATTTCTTCATCTATCTGATTTTTAGACTCAATTCTTTAAACTAAAATTTAGACAAAGTTAATAAAAAAGTTAGACTGATATAACAATTAGGTGCTAATATTCTATATTTGCTATTCATAAAATCAATTCCCCAGACTCTGTTTCAAGAGTTGTTCAATTATAATATGCTGATACTATATGGAAGAAAAAAACGAATTGACAACTGCCGAAAAAACGTATCTGTTAAAGATGTATCGGGTTTTAGCAACAGATAGCAAGCGTATTTCCACCTCACAAATGGCAAAACTGCTCGAAGTAAAAGCTCCCTCTGCTACCGATATGCTGAAAAGACTGGCTGCAAGGGGCTTGGTATCGTACAGCAAATATTATGGCTGTGAAATGACGGAGGAAGGCATCCGAATAGCTTCAGTTATTTCGAGGCAACTAACATTGACACGAAAATTTCTAATTCAAAAACTGGATATGAATGAAGAGGACAGCCAGCGTATTGCAGAAAAAATAATTACGCTGAATGAACCTGTATTATTTAAAAAGATAAAGCGAGCACTAATTCTTTACAAAAGATAGATTAAAGGGATATTTAGCCCCATCCGAACCAACGTTTCTTTTTTACATTTCTGTAATTGATATGTGCATCTTTATTCTTCAACTGATGGGCATAGTCGCCGCTTTCAGGGTGCAATGTCTGCCAGATAACATCCCATCCTAAAAAGCCGCCTACATTTCTGTCGTCTATAAAAATGTCGGCATTAATCTTTCGGCTGAAATCTCCCTCGACTGTTTCTCCGGGAAAGTTTTCATTGACAGCATAAAATACCATTCCGTTTTGCCTGCAAAACTCAACTGCTTCCTCCAGCTCTTTTCCTTTTCTGTATGTCCACAATATCAACCGGTGTCCTTTTGACTGGAATGCTTTTAGCGTAGCAAATGCAAACATCATTTCGTTACCGATGACGGGGTATTTATGCTCTACAATAGTACCGTCAAAGTCAACGGCGATTACTTTTCCTTTCGTGTCAATAAGGTTCATTTCTTGCTGTATTTTGCTCTAAGTTTTATTTTTTCCGTTTCCCGCTCAATTAGCAGACGGGCTATTGTATGTCCTGAAGACTGCTTTCCTGCATCCAGTGCCAGTGCACTTTTTACATTATCTTCAGAAACATCTATGCGGTACAGGATGCTCAGCAACCTGTTGAAGTCCGATTGTATCAGATGGTTTAAGTAAAATACCAATGCTTCAAACTGTTCCTCTTGGGAATGCTTCGCAGAAACTTCATCAATCTGAAGTTTATCGGCAATTAAAAGGATTGGATAATCGTTTTTTGTCATTTTTTGTCTTTGATAAATTTATAGGTTCTTGACGGGCAGTCAAACTGCTTCAATTTCATTTCAGTACCATCAAAAAAACCGAATGTGAAGTGCTGTATCCAATCTCCGAGGTTGATGTATTCAGATCTGGTATTGAGCTTTACCTGTAAAGGAAGATGCCTGTGTCCGAAAACAAAATAATCGTAATGTTCCATTTCCAGTTTTCTTTTTGCATACTGAACCAGCCATTCCTTTTCTTCTCCAAGAAACTTTACATCTTCGTTGCCTGAAATGAGCTTGTTCTTTACGGACAGGTATTGAGCTAATCGAACGCCTATATCGGGGTGCAACCAGCGAAACAATCTGATGCAGAACGGATTTGTAAATACTTTCTTCAAGCGTTTATATCCTTTGTCATAGGGACCCAAACCATCTCCGTGACCGATGAAAAAACGTTTTCCGTTAATAATAAATATTTCCGGTTTATGAAAAACTGGAATGTTAAGCTCTTTTTCAAAGTAACCGTCCATCCACATATCGTGGTTGCCCGCAAAAAAATATACAGGTATGCCACTGTCAGTTATTTCTGCCATCTTTCCGAGCAACCTTACAAAGCCTTTTGGAATGACCGTTTTGTACTCAAACCAGAAATCAAATATATCCCCCAACAGGAAAACAGCTCCTGCATCATTTTTTACAGTATCCAGCCAGTCAACAAAAAACAGTTCCCTCCGGCGGCTTTCCTCATAAGATGGTGCTCCCAGGTGAATATCCGAAGCAAAATATATCTTTTTGCCATTTCCTAAAATGATGTGACGGTATCCTGTTTTCAAACATTGTTCTTTTTTAAACTACCGTTTTGGGTTGTATGTATAAACTCTTGCCCAGCTTCACGGCATTCATCTGATCGTCCAAAGCATAGGTTAACGGCTCGCCGGTTGCGATTTCCCTTTGTAAGATTTCTTCAGGTGAAAGATGTTCCAGGTACATTATTAAAGCTCTCAAACTGTTTCCGTGTGCAACAATGAGTACATTTTTATGCTGCTGCAACTGTGGCTGTACGAAGTTTTCAAAATACGGTATTACACGGTCGTAAGTGTCCTTTAGGCTTTCTCCGCCGGGCGGGGCTATATCAAAAGAACGCCGCCATATATGTATCTGCTCGGCTCCGTATTTTTCGGCTGTTTCGGCTTTGTTAAGCCCTTCAAGCATTCCGTAGGAACGTTCGTTCAATGCACCGTCGATAATAACGGGCATATCTGTTTTACCTGTTTCATTCAGAATAATTTTTAAGGTATGCTGTGCCCTGATGAGCTTTGATGTAAACGCCACATCTACTGTTTCATCTTTTAAAGCTATTCCTGCCTGTTTGGCTTCCTGTTCCCCAAGTTCCGTGATGTCCACATCCTGCCAACCCGTAAAGCGGTTTTCCAGATTCCATTGCGATTGCCCGTGTCGGACTAAAAATAATTTTGTCATAGTCTGTTTGATTTATTGATACTTAACTAATGCCTGCCCCTTTATTTCTTCATAAAAAGTTCCGTTTTCATACACAAGATGCCCGTTTACAAATGTGTGGGTACCCTTGATTGAAATACAGTTCCCTCCATTGGCGACCAGCCACATTTATACAAAGTATTATCTCTGCTAACTTTCCACTTGCTGTCCATATCCACTATCACCATATCTGCGGCATAACCTTCCCTGATAAAGCCCCTGTCTTTGATCTGATAAAGAATAGCAGGGTTGTGGCACATTTTCTCGGCAATTTTTTCTATCGGGATAATTCCCTGCATATAAAATTCCAGCATAATGTTCAGCGAATGCTGCACCATTGGAGCACCTGACACTGCGGTAAAATAGTTGCCATCTTTATCTTCAAGTGTGTGCGGTGCGTGATCGGTGGTAATCAGATCAATGTGGTCATCCAAAAGAGCTTGCATCAAGCCTTTCCTGTCATTTTCAGATTTTATAGCTGGATTCCATTTTATCAATGCCCCTAAACGGTCATAATCCTTTTCCGAAAACCACAGGTGCTGTACGCAGACTTCGGTCGTGATTTTCTTGTCTTTCAGAGGGATGTCATTTCGGAACAAGCGTGCTTCTGCCGATGTGCTCAAATGCAGGATATGAAGGTGTGCTTTGTATCTCTCTGCCAATGCGATAAAATCTTTGGTGGCTTCTATACAGGCGTTTTCACTTCGTATGAGTGGGTGCAGATGAAAAGGGATCTGTTCTCCATACTGCTGTTTATACACTTCTTCGTTTGAAGCAACGATGGTTTCCTTTTCGGCGTGTACGGCAATGATACATTTGCAGTTGGCAAACAACTTGTCCATTACCTGCGGATTATCTGCAAGCAAATTCCCTTTCTTTGTAAAATACAAGCCGTCGTCTGACACCGCTAAAAACTGTGCGATATCCATCTGAATTATATCATCAATATTATCTGCATTCACGCCCATAAAAAAGCCGAAGTTTGCCAGGGATTTACTTTGTGCTATTCGGTATTTTTCTTTCCAAATGTCCAGCGTAAGCACATTGGGTTTCGTGTTGGGCATATCAATAAAAGAGGTTACGCCACCAGCAATTGCTGCCTTATTCTCGGTGTAGAGGTCTGCCTTGTGCGTAAGCCCCGGATCACGGAAATGAACCTGTGCATCAATAATGCCCGGTAACAGATATTTACCGTTGCCGTCAATGGTTTTTATATCAGGAAAGGCAGTTGCAGAACCTATCTTTTGGATTATTCCATTTTCAATGAGTAAGTCAGCAATAGTAATCTGACCTTCATTGACAATACTTATATTTTTTATTATCGTTGGCTGCACAGTCTTAATCTTCTATAAATTCCATATTCCGTTGGCTTCCGTCAATATTACCGGTGCACCATCCGTCACGACAATGGTATGTTCGTGCTGGGCTACATAGCCTCCTTTGTTTCCTACCAGTGTCCATTCGTCCAGTTTTGGGTTATCCAATACGGCTAATGTTGAATGCGTAGCTATGAAGGTTTCCACTGCAACGACCGAATTTTTCCTGAAACGGCTGAAATTCATTTGATCCCGATAATTGGGTATGGACGGCTCTTCGTGCAGTTTTTTTCCAATGCCGTGTCCAGTAAGGTTGTGTATCACTTTGTAGCCCCGTTTATCGGCTTCCTTTTCTATGATATACCCTACGTCTTTTATCCGTACACCTCCTTTGATATTACTAATGGCTTTCTTCAATATCTGCTTGGATGCCTCTACAAGGGAATTGTGATTATGAATATCTTGTCCCAATACAAATGAGCCTCCGTTATCCGCCCAAAAGCCATTCATTTCGGCAGATACATCTACGTTCACCAGATCACCGTCTTTTAATATTTTTGATGCTGAAGGGATACCGTGTGCCACTTCGTGGTTGACACAGATACAGGTACAGCCCGGAAATTTATAGGTGGAGTATGGAGCTGATTTAGCCCCGAAGCTGTAAAGCATCCGTGCTCCGAAATCATCCAGCTCTTTGGTGGACATTCCCGGCTTTGCGTAGCTCTGCATCGCCCTTAAAGTAAGGGCAACCGCTTTGCTAACCGCCTGCATCCCGATCATATCGGTTTCTGCTGTTATTGACATAACTTATTGTGTTAATGGTAAAAATTTATAGTCGATAGTGAACCATTCACTATCAGCTTCCGCAAGCGATACATTCCTCCGGATTGTCCAGCGAGCAGGAAATATCTGCCTGTTTCTCTTCTGCCGATTGCACGCTTTCTACAGTAAATTTGATAGCGTCTGCCGCCGCTTTGGTACGCAGGTAGTACATTCCTGTTTTCAGACCGCTTTTCCAGGCGTGAAAGTGCATTGAGGTGAGCTTCGCCATATTCGGTTCCGCCATAAACAGGTTCAGTGACTGTGACTGGCAGATAAACGCACCCCGGTCTGCTGCCATATCCACAATGGTTTTCTGCTTGATCTCCCATACCGTTTTGTATAGCTCTTTTAAATCATCCGGAATTTCGGCGATGTTCTGTACCGAACCATTTTCGGCTATCAGCTTGTTTTTCATTGCAGGACTCCACAGCCCAAGTCCTGTAAGGTCATTAAGCAGATGTTTGTTCACCACGACAAATTCACCTGAAAGTACACGCCTGTTGTACACGTTGCTGGTATAGGGTTCAAAGCATTCGTTGTTGCCCAATATCTGCGAGGTAGAAGCCGTTGGCATTGGGGCAAGCAACAACGAATTGCGTACGCCAAATTCCATTACTTCTCTCCGCAATCTGTTCCAGTCCCAACGTTCCGAAGCTGTTACGTTCCAAAGGTCAAATTGGAATTTGCCTTCGGACAAAGGCGAACCTTTGAAGCTCTCGTAAGCACCTTGCTCTTTTGCCAATTCCATAGAGGCTTCCATTGCGGCAAAGTATATGGTTTCAAAAATGTCGATATTCAATTGCTTGGCTTCTTCACTTTCAAATGGCAACCGCAACAGGATAAATACATCTGCCAATCCTTGTACACCCAAACCTATCGGACGGTGTTTGAAATTGGAGTTTTCGGTTTCGGGTACGGGATAGTAATTGCCGTCTATGACTTTATTCAGATTTCGGGTAACGATTTTAGTTACCTCATACAGTTTCTGAAAGTCAAAACCATTTTCGGAAACATAGCGAGACAATGCCAGCGATGCGAGGTTGCACACGGCTACCTCATCTGCATTGGTGTACTCCATTATTTCCGTACACAGGTTGGAACTGCGGATGACACCGATATTCTTCTGGTTGGATTTTTCATTGACGGCATCTTTATAGCACATATAGGGCGTACCTGTTTCAATCTGGGCTTCCAAGATGGCATTCCAAAGTTCACGGGCTTTTACCTGTTTTCGGTATTTCCCTTCAGCTTCATAATGCTCATAAAGTTCTTCAAAGGCATTGCCGTACACATCGTATAATCCGGGCGTTTCATTGGGGTCGAACAAAGACCAGTCGGCATTGGCTTCAACACGCTTCATAAAGAGGTCGGGTATCCACAGTGCAGGAAACAGATCCCTTGCCCGCATTTCTTCCTTGCCGTGGTTTTTGCGGAGGTCGAGAAAGTCAAAAATATCGGCGTGCCACGGTTCCAGATAGACCGCAATCGCTCCTTTGCGTTTGCCGCCGCCCTGATCCACGTACCGTGCCGTATCGTTAAACACACGGAGCATCGGGATAATGCCGTTGGAAATACCACCCGTTCCTTTGATATAGCTGCCTGTTGCCCTTACATTGTGAATGCTCAGACCGATGCCTCCGGCAGACTGTGAAATCAGAGCACAACGTTTCAAAGTATCAAAAATTCCTGCAATGCTGTCCTCGGTCATACTCAAAAGGAAACAGGAAGACATCTGCGGTTTGGGTGTGCCAGCATTGAACAACGTGGGCGTGGCGTGGATAAACCATTTCTCGCTCATCAGGTTGTAGGTTTCTATGGCAGCTTTGATATCCTCTTTGTGAATGCCGATGGCTACACGCATAAAAAGATGCTGCGGGCGTTCGGTTACTTTGCCATTGGTTCGGATAAGGTAGGAACGTTCGAGTGTCTTAAATCCGAAGTAATCAAAATTGTAATCCCGGTCGTAAATGATGCTGCTGTCGATCTCATCGGCATTTTTGCGAATGATGTCGTACACTTCTTTTGATAACAGCGGTGCGTGGCTATCCGTTATCGGATCTTTGTATTCATACAGCAGTTTAACCGTTTTAGAAAATGACTTTAAAGTATTTTTATGCAGGTTACTCACGGCAATACGGGCAGCAAGAACTGCAAAATCGGGGTGTACCGTGGTATAGGCAGCCGCAGTTTCGGCGGCAAGATTGTCCAGCTCGGTAGTGGTTACATTATCATAAATGCCCTGGATAACCTTTTTGGCTATCTCGATAACATCTTTTTCTGTTACAGAAAGCCCGTACACCAATTTATGTACCCTTGCCGTTATCTTGTCGAAATGTACGGCTTCCTGTTTTCCGTTTCTTTTTATTACATACATTGAGTTGCGTTGAATTATGTTGTTACCTAAATTTCATTTTATAGTGCGTGTTTACCTTGCCTTTGAGTACCTGTTTTAATTTGGCTTCCATCAGCTTTTTACTCAAAGGCTTTACACGGTCTATATAAAGTATGCCCTGCGTATGGTCGTATTCGTGCAGGATGACACGGGCGGTCATTCCGTTGAATGTTTTTCTGACGGTTTCAAAATCCTGATTTTGATATTGCAGTTCCACCGACCACGAGCGGATTACTTTTCCAGAAAGAAAGGGCAGGCTCAAACAGCCTTCGGTTTCTTCCCATTTGTTTTCAGAAAGACGAATGATTTCGGCATTGATAAAAACTTCCCTTATGCCGGTATCGCCTTCTGTAAAAATTGCTTTGCGTTCGGCTTCATCCATATTATCATACAAAACCTTGCTGTCTGCTACGAAGAGTTGGAGTGATTTTCCGATTTGCGGTGCAGCCAATCCGCATCCCTGGGCTTGCTCCATTGTTTCCCACATATCGGCAATAAGCTGATGGAAGTCAGGAAAGTCTTTCCCGACTTTCTCTGCCTCGGTTTTCAATACCGTATTTCCATATCCGTAAACCGCTAATTTCATTTTTATATATACTGTTAAAAATCCTCATCCAGTGAAAAGCTGTTATTTTCTTTTGCTCCCTGTGCTACGCCTGTCTTCTGATATTCACCCACACGGCGTTCAAAGAAGTTGGTTTTGCCCTGCAAGGAAATGAGTTCCATAAAGTCGAACGGATTGGTCGCATTCCAAACTTTTTTACAGCCCAATGCAACAAGCAATCTGTCCGCTACAAATTCGATGTACTGGCACATCAGCTCTGCGTTCATACCGATCAATCGAACGGGCAAGGCATCGGTCACAAACTCTTTCTCAATGGCTACCGCATCTACGATGATTTCCCTTACGGTTGCTTCCGGCAATTTGTTTTGCATATGATTGGTATAGAGCAGACAGGCAAAATCACAATGCAATCCTTCGTCACGGCTGATAAGCTCATTGGAAAAGGTCAACCCCGGCATCAATCCCCGCTTTTTCAGCCAGAAAATGGAGCAGAAGCTACCTGAAAAGAAAATGCCCTCCACCGCAGCAAAAGCGATCAATCGCTCGGCAAAGTTTTCGCTCTCAATCCATCGTAAAGCCCAATCTGCCTTTTTTCCTACGCAGGGTATAGTTTCAATAGCGTGTAACAGGTAATCTTTTTCCTTTGGGTCTTTTACATAGGTGTCAATCAATAATGAGTACATCTCTGAATGGATGTTCTCTATCATAATCTGGAAGCCGTAAAAGCAGCGTGCTTCTGGATATTGTACTTCCTGTATGAAATTGACCGCAAGGTTTTCATTCACAATACCGTCACTTGCTGCAAAAAATGCGAGCACGTGCGATATAAAATAGCGTTCGTCTTTGTTCAGCTTGTTTTGCCAATCATTCATATCCGGCGACAAATCCACCTCTTCGGCAGTCCAAAAGCTGGCTTCAGCTTTTTTGTAAAACTGCCAGATGTCATCGTGCTGAATGGGAAAGATTACAAAACGGTCTTTGTTATCTTGTAATAGTGGTTCAATCATTCCTGCTCATTCTTCTGACAAATTCATACAACAGACGTACAGGTACAGCAGTAGCCCCGCTTTGTCTGTAACCTTTAGCTTCTTTGACAAATGCTGCTCCTGCAATGTCCAGATGTACCCACGGATAATCCGTAAAATGTTCAAGGAAAATAGATGATGTACTTACTCCGCCAATCGGACCGCCAAGATTGCTCATATCGGCAATCGAAGATTTTAATAAGTCTTTGTATTCTTTCCAAAGAGGCAATTGTAGTAGGCGTTCGTAAACCTGTTCGCCGACTTCTCTTAGTTCATCTATTTTCTCCTGATTGTTTCCCAATACGGCTATGCCGAACGAACCCGTAATGGCAGCCGAAGCTCCTGTTAAAGTTGCCATATCAATGACCAGTTCCGGCTCAAATCTTTTGGCATAGGTCAAAGCATCTGCCAAGACCAAACGCCCTTCGGCATCGGTATTCTGCACCTCAACTGTTGTACCGTCCATCATCGTAATCACATCATCTACCACCAAAGCATTGGCTGAAATTTTATTGTCTGTGGCAGGCACAAGACCAATTACGTGATAAGGCAGTTTGTTTCCGGCAATAGCAGCCACTGTTCCTAAAACGGCTGCTCCACCTGCCATATCGCATTTCATTGTAAGCATATTGCCACTGATTTTTAGCGAATAACCACCTGTATCGAACATCACGCCTTTGCCCACCAATACCAATGGCTTTTCATTAAAGGCATTTTCGGGCTTGTAATGGAAAATATTGAACGTAGGTGGTGTTTCCGAACCTTTGTTGACTGCCAACAAACCACCCATTTTCAGCTCCTGTATCTTTTCTTTGTGCAGGATTTCTGTTTCAAAACCGAACTGTTTTCCTACATCGGTGGCTACCTCGGAAAACCGCAGGGCATCCATATAGTTGACAGGTTCGTTCACTAAGGTTTTTGTCAGCGAAACGGCTTCTGCAAGCATTTTCAGTTCTTCAATCTTGACTTCGGGAAATGAACGCCTGCGGATATAAACCGCTATCGGTTGTACTTTCTTCTTTGCTTTGTATTTGTCAAAATCGTAGCTACTCAAAAGCATTCCTTCCAGAAAAGCATATCGCTGGTCTTCTGTAAGCTCATCCAATCCCCGCAGCCTTGCTGTCTGGCTTTGTTGCTTATTTAGGGAAGCATACACAGAGGCTCCCGCCAAGCGTAATGCTTCTTTTTCTCTGTCTGGTGCTACGGCGATAAAGTTTCGTTGTTCTCCAAGTGTGGTAATGACAGTCGTTTTGTTTTCAGAGAATGCCTTGTC
Source organism: Chryseobacterium sp. JM1 (assembly GCF_000737715.1). Taxonomy (GTDB): domain Bacteria; phylum Bacteroidota; class Bacteroidia; order Flavobacteriales; family Weeksellaceae; genus Chryseobacterium. The sequence goes on from NZ_JPRN01000007.1 coordinate 77,630, forward strand.
TATATTTTGTGCTAATGAGCTTTGAAATTCAAATCGGTCTGCCTGCTCTTTGGTTACAATAAGTACAATGTTATCAGCCTCGTCGGGGACATCTTCTTTTTTTGCGTAGGGTATAAAGTTTATATATAAGTAATTATCCTGCATTTTGTTCTTTCAATTTTGCCGTTACCGTTTGTTGTCCGGGTGTCCAACCACAACCTGTCAATTCTTCTGTCTGCAAGGCATCCAATACACGGATTACTTCGCTTACATTTCTGCCTACATTCATCGGATATGCACTTACCCATTGGATAATTCCTTTTGGATCTATAATGAAAGTAGCACGGTAGGCTACCTTTTCGTTGCAGTCCAAAATGCCCATTTCTTCAGCTAATGATTTGGAAGTGTCTGCCAGCATTGGAATGGTAAGGTTTGCCAAGCCAGGGTGATTTTGTCGCCATCCTAAATGGACAAATTCGGTGTCGGTGGATGCACCTATTACTACTGCATTACGTTCTGCAAATGCTGCGTTGCTGTTGTCGAACTCGATGATCTCGGTTGGACAAACGAATGTAAAATCCTTTGGCCACCAGAACAGCACGGTCCATTTTCCCTGCTGTGATGCGTGCCCTTGGTTAATATCCGTAATTTCAATTCCGTTATCGGTGGTCACTACGGCTTTCTTTACAAAATCAGGTAGCTTATCGCCAATGGATAGTATCCCTTTCTGTACCAATTGCATCTGCTGATTGTTCATTAATTTCTTTACTGAATTGCACATAATCTTTAATCTATTTTTATTAAATTGTTTTCTACTAATTGTTCTTTAAGCGTTCTGAATAGCTGCTCCTGCTTTACTTTTCCGGAGTTGGTTTTTTCTGCAAACCGTACGTAACTGAGGGTGGCTCTTTTCAGTTCCGATTGTATCTCATCCATATTCAGTTCTTTATTACCTGCCAGATGCAAGAGGTAATAGACCGTCCGTTTGAGCATATTTTCAGCTTCTTCAAGCTTTCCCAATTCCTCATAGGTGTTTGCGAGGTTATTGCAGGAAATGATGTACACCTGTATGAACGGGATTTTCAAACGGATGCAATCCGGAATATGATTATTCAGTACTTCTGCCCTGTACAGAGCATCTTTGTAACCGGATAGTGCTTTTTCAAAATCTCCTTTATTAAAAAGTTCATTGTTGGCGACGGTTAACGCTTGCCAATATCGTTCTATGTGGCTCATACAGGTATCACTCATTTATTTTAAATTTTGATTGGCAAAATCCCAGTTTACGATTTCCCAAAATCCTTCTACGAACTTTGGACGGGCATTTCGGTAGTCTATATAATAGGCGTGCTCCCAAACATCCAGCGTAAGGATTGGTTTTTTGTTTTCGGTCAGTGGCGTGTGTGCATCTTTCATCGGCACTATTTCCAGTATGCCCTGTTCATTCTGAGCAAGCCAAGCCCACCCGCAGCCGAATAGCTTCACGGCTGTTTCAGAAAATGTGTTTTTAAACGTTTCAAAACTGCCAAAATCACGAGTTATAAACTCTGCAATTTTCCCATCGGGTGCTTTTCCGCCATTCGGAGAAAGGCAGTGCCAGAAAAAACTGTGGTTCCAGTGCTGGGCAGCGTTGTTAAATAACGGGGCGTTGTTTTCCGCAAACCCTTTTTGGATAATTTCCTCAATGGATGCACTTTCCAATGGGGTGTCCTTTACCAAGCCTGAAAGGTTATTGACATAGGTAGCGTGGTGCTTGCCGTAATGGTAATCAAACGTTTCCTCCGTAATAATCGGGTTAAGTGCGTTTTTGTCGTACGGAAGTTCCGGTAATGCTTGTGTAATTCTCATCTCTTATTGTTCTTTAGTTTTAAAATTTTTATTGCCCGCTTTAATTGACTGACGTGGCTCAATTCCTCGGTAGCTTTCTTCATATTGTTCTGCATAAGGTTACTATCTCTGATATGTCTTTCAAGATACCTTTGGTTCTCTTCTAATAATTTTATCACGTAGTCCATAGTCTGAATTTCTATAAATTAGATTAGCAAAAATAATAAGTTAGAATGACCTAACAAAATAATTAGACAAATTGTTTTTAGACATTAGAAATATACAAAAGCAAAAAGCCGAAGTTTTTATAGCTTCGGCTTACACTTTTGTAGTTTCATTTAGTATGTATATTGTTAGTTAATCCTTTTGCACCAAATGCTGTAAATCGGGGTCATTTTTAATCCGCTCCAATTCACTTTCAACGATGTTCAGAATATCAGTTTTTATATTGCGGTAGTTACTTTCAATTTCTTGCTTCATTTTGTTCTCGCCTTGCTCATTTACAAAGGATAAAATTTCCGGAATATTTTGGTAGGCTTTGGTTTCTGCGGCTACTTTCTCATTATCCACTACGATTTCAGCGTGGAAAATCTTTTGATCAATGCGTTCATCGAAGTTATCCGATACAGATCCAACAAACATACCCTGTGTAAGTGTTGAAATTTTGGAAGCCGGGATAAGACTGTCTAATTGTGTGGATATGGAGGTTGATTTATCATTACGATTGATGGTCATACTTTGGCGTTTCTGCAACACTTTTCCAAAACGTTCCGATAAGCTTTTGGCAGTTTCGCCTACAACCTGTCCACTGAAAATATTGCCTACAGTGTTCTGAATAACCTTGCTTTCCTTATCGCCGTAATCACGCGTTAATTGCGAAAAGTCCTGAAAGCCCAAGCAAACCGCCACCTTATTACTTCTCGCAGTTGCGATGAGATTATCCAGCCCCCTAAAATAAATTGTGGGCAGCTCATCGATGATTACCGAGCTTTTCAATTGCCCTTTTTTATTGATGAGCTTTACAATTCGGGAATTGTACAAACCCAAAGCTGCGGAGTAGATATTTTGGCGGTCTGGATTGTTACCTACACATAATATCTTTGGTTCTTTTGGGTTGTTGATGTCCAATGAAAAATCATCGCCTGTCATAACCCAATACAACTGAGGGCTAATCATTCTTGATAATGGAATTTTAGCCGATGCAATCTGCCCCTGTAATTGGTCTTGTGCTCCGCCTTGCCACGCATCCATAAAGGGTGACAAATAATTTTCTAAATCAGGATAGGACGTTAATATAGTGAAGACATCCGAGTACTTTTTATTCAATAATTCAATAGCGTGTGGGAATGTACAATACTTGCCGTTTTCGTAGATTTTCAGATACCAAATAATGGCGGCTAACAGGATAATCGGACTTTCTACGAAAAAATCCCCCTGCTTCTGTATCCACGACCTGTTAAGGTTCAACATTATCGTATAAGCCGCTTCATAAGCATCGGATATGTCCGTCATAAAGTCGGGATTAAGTGGATTACAACGGTGGCTCTTGCGTGGGTCGTCAAAGTTTATAACATAGAATTTCGGCTGTACCTTATACTTATCCCTGTTCTTCAGTAGGTGATTGTAAGCAATCGTTGAAAGGTCGTCAAACTTAAAATCGTATATATACATACTGAAACCTTTCTCAATCTGCTGCTTAATGTAGTTGTTCACGATAGCATACGATTTACCGGAACCAGGAGTACCCAATACGATTGATGCCCTGAAAGGATTTACAATATTTATCCACCCGTTGTTCCATTTGCCTTTGTAGTAAAATTTGGTGGGCAGGTTAACGGAATATTCATTTTCCATCAGCTTTGTTTCCTGTTGAAAGCTCTCGTTCTCGTTGTTGAAAACATCGTCCATTAAGTTGGTACGAAGCAAGCGGCTCATCCATACGCCCGCCATCAGCAAAGCAATATAACCTAACGAGATAGTAAGGATATACAGAAATGTGCCTATTACCGGAGATAGCTTTAACAACGGCGTGTTCAGAAAGAACAGCACAAAACCAACGCCCAAAGCCACGTAGATTTTAGCCCAGGTTATCTTCTCATTCTTTACGCCTTTCGTTCCCAAACAACTCAAAGCAAGCAAAACCAAAGCGAACGCCTTGGTATAAAGGGTATGTGAAAACAAGCCCGCCGTCCGGTCGAAATTGCCTAATATCTTGTTGATTATTTCCAACGTCCAACCACGTTCTAAAAAGAACCCGTAGCAGAACCAATAAAGGTGCATCAGCACCAAAAGAATACTGACTGCCCGCATAAAAGCCATTATTTTGGCTAAACCTCTTAAATCGTCTTCTCCCTGCATTCTTTTTTAGTTTTAATGTTCGGGCGTGAATTTAAAGGCTCTACACAGCGGCTATAAGAATGTGGCAGTCAATGGCGGTGCGTGGCAGTGTTTGGCGAAGTGATAAGAGTTGTAGCTTCTATGATCCTTTTGTATCGTAACATTTATGAAGCATCCAAATAAAAAATACTTTTAGTTGCTCTTCTGTTTTCTGTCCGTCAGCAACATTTTTTGTCCTGCTGAATTGGTGGACAAGGAACACTTCCGTAACTACAATAAACACAACAGTCTCCTTGTTTTGGTTTAAGAACTTGTTTGCATTTTTCACATTCGTAGAAATATTGGCAAGCGTCTGTCGGCATTGTTTCTTCTTTCTTGTGTCCGCAGTTGGGGCAAGTAATTGTTGATTGCAATATGATTTCCATTTGGTTTTATTTTTTGTCGGTTACAGAATATCCTGTTGAGTTAATTGCTTTTTCGACCTCAGAAATATTCGTTTTTGAGTTGTCAAATTCCACGATTGCGTTTCCTTTTTCGTATGAGGCGTTTGAACTTATTATTCCTGTCAATTTATTTACTTCGTGATTTACGTGTTCGCCACAACTTGCACAAGTCATTCCGCTAATCGTAAATTCTACTTTTTGAATATTGGATTTGTCCACCGCTATAATTTGCTTTTCTGTCTTTGGGTAGAAAATGCTTGAGTAGTATGGAAAGGCAAGCATTACGATTGCAAATGCTGTTACAATTCCTAAAAACATTTTTGACTGAATGAATTTTGGTTTTTCTTCTGTCTCACAATTGCAATCTATCTGCTTTTTGGGTTTCAACTTTTGATACCAAGCAAAACCAAGAACCAAAATTGTCAACCCGATAAAATAGGGTCGAAAAGGTTCAAGCCAAGAAAAAGTGGAAGCAAGACCGCTTGTTCCTGCAATAAGAGCCAATACTGGTGTGATGCAACAAAGAGAAGCTGCAATTGTAGTCAAAAGTCCTGCACCAATTAATTTTTTGTCAGTTTTCATATTGTTTCTAATATTTTGTTTTCGTCAAGTATTTTGAAAAATGGTTTCAGCATTTTTTCATACTCTTTAGTCAGTGAGTGAAAAATAGTTTGAGCTTCTCGTTCGGTTTCAATAAGTTTTCTGTCTTTGAGTTTCCGCAAGTGTTGTGAAACCGCTGAAATTGTCATACCAAGAATATCACTTATATCACAAACACAAAGTCGTTTTTCTTCATAAAGTAGAAAGAGTATTTTCAGTCTTACATTGTTTCCCGCTAATTCAAGTCCGTTCGATAAATAGTCAAAAGAACCGTTGAGTTCTGAAACTCGGTCTTTACAGCGGTTTATTTGTTTAATGTCTGCTTGTTGTCGTATGCAAGAATTATTGTCCATAGCACAAAGATAGTCAATTTGTTTATTTAAGCAATTACTTAAATACAACTCAAATTCTTTCAGAATTATAAAGTGACAGCTCAATAAATCTTTTTAAAAACAGATTTTTAATTCCAAAATCTGACCTCTTACAGTCTTCTTTTTTTTTTCTTCTTCATTTTGTTAGCAAAATCCTGTTCCTCGTAATCATCGCCCTGTGCTTCGGGTAACAAACCGCCAAATGCCTCAATCAAACCGTCTTCGTTTTTTTCAGTAGTATTCAGGAAGTCGAACAAATGATGAGGTTCTTCCGCAGGAAGATCTGCATCATTTGATGTGGATGTTTTTGGAAGTTGTACGACAGGTTCTTTAATCTCCGGTTTGATATTATTGTTCCAATAATCATTAAAGGTATTGGCAGAAAGTTCCTTTGCTAAGCGTGAACCGTTCCAAACCGCCTTTGAATTGTGGTCTATGAAAGTGATACCATAAATACGACCTGTATCGTTCCGGCGGACCACTACATTAATGCCCTGTTCACTCAACTGCTTTTTAAAAGCCTGCTCATCATTTGTGGATTTCAGAGCAATAGAAATTGCAGCTTTTAGGGTCTGCTTACTTGGGTGGTCTTTTAAATCCTCTTTGCATTTTGCAAAATGCAGTTCCAAAGCCGGAAGCCCTGCATTTTTACCAAACAACGAAGCCTTGAACGGATGCCCGGCTCTTTCGCCTTTCTCGTTTAAAGGAATATATAATAAGCCTTGCCGCATTTTTCCCTGCAATTCGCCCTCCACTTTTTCGGTGGTAACATTAAACAGGGAAAGCAAGGCATTGTATTCGCCCAAAGTCTGAAACTTATAATAATTCGGTAGGTGGCGGACAACCGAAGCGATTTGGCTTTTCACATCGCCTGCCCGATAATCTACCGGACGGAAAATCTTGTCGTTCTGCTTGTGTTCTTTATCGGTTGCGGGTATCAAGCCGTGTTGTCTTTCCAGTTCACGGCACACATTCATAGACCGCATTTTCTCGAATTTGTCCGAAATCTTTTTGCCCTGCTCGTCCACGCAAACCGATACAATGTGTATATGGCTGCGGTCGATATCGGTATGTTTGAATACCACAAAAGGCTGTTCGCCGTAGCCCATTTCCCGCATATATTCTTCCGCCATTTGCCGAAACCTGTCATCGCTAACCTTATCTTTCGGGTCGGGATTGAGCGAAATATGCAACGTATGCTTTTCCGTATTGCGGTTGGCAATCAGGTAAGGTGCAAAAGATTGTGCTAATTGTGCAACAGTATATGCTCCAGTTGGCGTTTCGATTATCTTATTTGCGAACAGAATTTTCCCGTTTTCATTCTCTACTTTGAGCTGATTGTACGCCAATGCACCGTATAAATTCCCGCTTCTGCCAATCTTTGCTATCATCTGTACTGCTATTTTTTCAGGTTCTTTGCTTCAAATTCTTCGGTTATCTGAATGATTTTTTGGCATAGCATCGCCATTTCAGCCGTTTGTTTTTCCAATTTGTAAAGGAACGCTGCGGCTTTTTTCTCCGAAAAATTCTTGTACAACAGCTTTACAATCTGGTTATAGTTTACACCTATGGAGCGAAACTGGCTGTGAAAAGAAGTCAGTCGCATATAAAAATCAACTGTTCCTTTGTCAATTTTAACCGATTTCATTTCCTTACTAAACAGCAGGGAAATAATAAACTTTGCTTTATTGGGCATTCCCGATGCTTCAAAAAGCGATAAAAGTTTGGCGTTTTCTTCGTCTGTAAGGCGGAAAACGTGGCGATGGATGCTTGGGTCGGTCTTAGCTCTCCGTCCGCCCTTATTCTGTTTTTTGTTATTGTTCTCGTTCATCACTAATCCATTTTTAAATCCACACAAAACGCTGACTTCGGAAGACGTTTTTTAAGCTCCCAGCAGGGCAAGTTGTTTTGAGGCACTAACTCGGTTTCGAGTGCCTCAAAACACAACTTGCCGTGTTCTGTTGAACACAAAAATCCGCCCTGCGGGACGGATTGGATGTAACAGGGAAAAACGGATAGAAGCCGTTCCCGTTACCCTCCATTTTGTCAAAAGACTTTTGCATAAATCCGTTAATAAAAATCATTTTACAAAGTAAAGCCCTGTTTACGAAAGCATTGTACTGTATAGCAGTACCAAACACTGCCTTTGAACGCCAAACACTGCCACAGCTCAATCAGCGGTTAAATCAATCGCTTTATTTGCCGTAGAATTTTAGTGCAGGTAGTAAAAAATGTATCTAAACAAAGAAGAAAATCAGGTTTGCAAACAGATAGTTTGGAATAAAAGCATAAGGTTTTAAAAGCATAAAACAATAAAAGTGTAAAAGCATAAAAGCGGTAAAGCAATTTACCTGTTGCAAGTTTTTCCACTTGCCAAAGAATGTACCTAACAAGGCAAAAATGAAAGCAAATACCTGTGCAGGAAAGCACCCAAAAGGGAATGCAGGAATATATGAACGAGGTAATAATCAGATAAACCAATATTCAATCCTACAAAACAGATAAAGTGTGTAACAATAAATTTTTAAATAATGGAAACAACAAAGAAAACTTTAAAAATCAGCTTCTCCACCCAAAAGGGCGGTGTGGGAAAATCCACGATGACCACCTTGCTGGCAAGTGTGCTTCATTACCGTTTAGGTTTTAATGTACTGGTGATGGACTGCGACTTTCCACAACACAGCCTGACAAATATGCGTGAAAGGGATAAGAGAACCATAATGCAGAACGACTACCATAAAAAGGCAGCAATGAAGCAGTTTCAAACCATCAACAAAAAAGCGTACCCGATTATTAAATGCAAGGCTGAAACGGCTTTGGATAAAGCATCGGAATATACAAGCCAGTCGGCGGTTGAACCGGATGTGGTTTTCTTCGATCTGCCCGGAACAGCCAATACCAAAGGCGTACTGACTACCTTGAAAAAAATGGACTTTATCTTTTCGCCCATTACTGCCGATCGTTTGGTAGTGGAAAGTACATTGGGCTTTACCAAGGCCTTTCTCGGACTTCCCCAAACGGACGAGGGAAATCCCGAACAAGAGATGTGGCTATTTTGGAACCAAGTGGACGGGAGGGAAAGAACAGGATTGTACGCGGCATACCAAAATGTCATCAATGCACTGAATCTGCCCATAATGGAAACAAGGATAATGGACAGCAAACGTTTCCGAAAGGAAACAGACGACACAGGCAGTTATGTGTTCCGATCAAGTTTGCTGCCTGCTGAACCACAGTTGATGAAAGCAACGAAAATGGATTTGTTTGTCGAGGAATTTTTAAAAATCACTCATCTATAAAAACAGTAAAGTATGGCTTCAAATAACAAAAACAACGATTTTGAAAAGCCCAATGTTGATGAGGAATACCTTATGAACATCATAAGCGGCGATGAGCTTGTAGCTCCACCGAGCAATAACAAAAAGCAGGATGTACCAAAGGAAACCAAGCCAAGGGAAAAAGCCCGTAACAGTTCATCAAAAAAAGTGGACTATGAGGAAACGTTTTTGGTCAATCGGTTTCCATCGGGGCGTAACGGCAAGGTCGTTTACATACGCCCTGAATACCACGAAAGATTGCTCCGCATCGTTCAACTGACAAGGGAAGAAAGAACAACGCTCTACTCTTACATTGACAACATTCTCGAACATCATTTCAGGGAGTACCGTGAAGATATTACCGATTATTTCAACGAACATTTTAAACCTATTCTATAAGCTATGGAAATAGTAATTGTGATATGCCTACTCATAGTCATTGTCCTGCTATTGCAGGATAAAATTGTAATTCATAAAAGGTCGAAACAAGACCCTCCGCATAAAAAAGTCAACCCGAACTTACCCGATATTATGGGACAGCCCAAACCTGTAGAACGCCTTTCCCTGCCAAACACTGCCACTGAACGCCAAATTCAGGAAAACGAAATAAACCCTGCTAATTTAGACATTGAGTACGACGAAAATGAAAACGTAAGTGTTCAAATTCCGCAGGAAGAGCTGGACGAAGTTTTCAGAAATATGCCTGATTTGGATGAAGAGGAAGAAGAATGGAACAGGTACGGAATATCCGGTGGTGATAACGGTTTTGCCCAAGGGGTTACCTTTGAAGAACTAAGCTCCGTGGGGGTGTTGCTCCAAAAAGAAGAATTGGAACCAGCCCAAAAGGAAACAGCGATAGCGATAGTTCAAAAAATACAGGGAACTGAGTTATTCAACCTATTGGAAAATTCCATGGAAGATGCTTCCCGAAAAATAGCCGAGCTTTTGGATAGCACCCTTTCATCTGAAACGGAAGCCGGTTCTTCCACTTTGCGGAAAAGTGATTTGAGTGATTTTGACATTGGGGAGTTTGTGTAAAAAAATAGAAGATTTTAAATGAGCCTGAAATTTAGTTTTTCAGGCTCAATTTTTTCTCACTCATTTCGCCAACTTCAATATTCTGTATGCCCCCCTTGCCACAACTAAGAATACAATAGCTCCGATAATCAAATCGGGATAGCTTGAATTGAGCCAATGAACCAAAAGCCCTGCAACGATAACACCCGAATTGATAATAACATCGTTTGATGTAAAAATCATAGTTGCCTGTATGTGGGCTTCTTTGCTTTTGTTCTTTTGCAACAGGTAAAGACAAAATATATTTGCCATTAGTGCCAAAACAGAAACGATAATCATAGTTTGAAAATCGGGCATTTTTTCAAAGCCTAAAAAACGCCTGATAACTTCAACAAAACCAATAACAGCCAATAGGATTTGAAAGTACCCTGCAAATTTGGCGATGTTGTTTTTCCTTGCTATTGTTCCACCCACAGCGAATAAAGCCAAAGCATAAACGATACTGTCCGCAAGCATATCCAAACTATCAGCTACCAAACCCATTGAATTGGAAAAAATGCCAAACACCATTTCCAATCCAAAGAAAACGAAATTAATAATCAGTACAGTCCAAAGTAGTTTCCGTTGGTTATTATTTGTATCTGTTTCAAAAATTGCATTGCTTTCTTCAGTTGAAATCAATGTAGTATTCAGGTTTAGTGTTCCCAAAGCCGTTAAAATCGGGTCGGGATTTCCATTGTGATAAACGTTCAGCTTTCTGTTTGGAATATCAAACTCTAATGATTTTACCGTATCAAAGTTTTGCAGTTTCATACGGATTAACTGCTCCTCACTTGGGCAATCCATTTTTGTAATATTGAATATTGTTTTGTTCATCTTTTAAAGTTTAAATTTTATTCCTCCGTTAATTACAAATCCGTCCAATGGTGCATAAATATCTTTAAAAACAGGGTTGGTTATAGTACCTGTATAAATGTTATCAAAACGTGTCTGTCTTGTATCAAGGAAGTTTTCAAAGTTGATATATAAAGAAAATCTTTCCCAAATCTTTTCAGCCATAAAGCCACATGTCCAATAATCGTTTCCTATTGTTCCGTCATTGAGCTTTTGCGGACTGAAATAATAGGCTTCTAAACCAATCTTCCATTTATCCTCAATTTCATACATCAGTACAGAGTTAATACGGTGTTTTGGGGTTAATGGATTTTCGGTAGTTGTTCCGTTTTCAATCAATCGGGTATCGGTAAAGGTGTAGCCCAGAAACAGTTTCAAATCATCATATCCTATTTTTACGTTGGTTTCTGTTCCTTTAGTATGTATGTAGCCCGATGAATTGATGAACTGATAAAGATTAGCAGATGGATTTTGAAGCAACAAAGGATTATCCAGATAAGTATAAAAAAACAATTGGTTTATGCTGAATGTCCAATCATCGCCTATATTAGTACGGTAGTTGATGTCTGCATTTGCTCCGTAGCTCCTTTCTAATTTATTGGTTTTATCGTTAATAGGCATTACGTTTTGATATTGTATGCGTTCGCTTTCTTCGGTAAAAATGGTTGGTGTTTTGTAGCCAAATCCGCCCCCGACACGTGAAGTCAATCCATTTGCAATCTTAAACAATGCCGATACTCTTGGCAAAAAAACAGCTCCATAATCAATCACATAATCCGTCCTTAAACCTGCTTCCAATTGAAGCCAATCGGTAGCCTTAAAAGAATTTTGAACGAAAGCCCCGAATGTGGTATGAGTATAATCCCTCAACGGAAATGCAGTAATCTGTTTTTCTTTAAAATTATCAGTCCAAATATTAACGCCTGTTACCCATTCCGATTTTTCTTTGCTGTGCGTATAGCTTGCTTCCGTAAAAGTAGCGGTCTGCGTTCCCTCAAATTCGTAATTCGGAATAGCCGTATTGCGGTTAAAATAACTTACGCTGTTTTTGAATTGTACAAAACTGTTTTCGTTTACAGTATGGTCAAAAACAAATTGAGTGGAATAACGCTGTGTTTTGTTTTCTTCAAAATATTGATGGGTGTTATCTCCTTTGCCTTTGATGTAGAGCATATCGCCACCCAAACGGTTTTCAATGGTGGTATTGATACCAAAGTTCATTTTTGTTTTATCATTGAAGTAAACAAATAATTTAGGGTTCAGTACATACCTTTCAAATTGGGGAATGGCAGAAAGCCCGATTTGTGCAGGGTCGTAAGCTCCGTTGCGATTGTGCGAAGCAAATATTGTCGTTCCGATTTTCTTAAACTTCTGTCCGTAAAAACCGTTGATGTCTAAACCTCTGCCCGATGTTCCGTTTAAATGAAAGCGTAAATCCCTTTCTTCCGTTGGTGTTTTGGAAATCAGATTGACCAGACCTGCTATTGCTCCACCACCATACAGCGTGGAAGTTGAACCTTTGATAACTTCCACCTGCTTTAAGTCAAGGGGTGGGATTTGCAACAAACCTAACCCACTTGAAGCACCCGAATAAATCGGGAAACCGTCTTTTAAGATTTGCGTATATCGTCCGTCAAGCCCTTGAATACGAATACTTGCGTTGGCACTTGTGGGCGATGTGGTTTGTACATGAATACCTGTACTCTCACTCAAAAGCATACGAATATCCCCTGCTTTCATATTGCCTTTTTCGTCCAATTCTTCACCTCCGATAAATTCAATTCTTGTAGGGATATTTTGGATAGTTCTTGTACTTCTTGTTGATGAAATAACGATTTCTTCCAAATCTTCCGATTGTTCAGAAAGTAGGATTTCAATCGGGGTTGTATCTTTTAACGGAAAATTAAAGCTGTCGGTACGTTGGGCAAAACCAACATAACTAAATTGAATTTCCTGCAAACCGTTTGGAATACCTGTTAATATGATTTGTCCGTTTTCATCTGAAGTTGTTGCGATTGTAGTTCCCGTAACCTGTGCGGTTACGCCCATTAAAAGCTCTTTTTTTTCACTGTCTTTAATTACAGCTTTGAACGTATTTTGTGCATATACACAAAGGTTTAGTGCCATAAAAAATGACACAATAAGTATTTTTTTCATTGTAAAAATGATGCTTAATATGAATAAATGGATTATAGCGGTGCTAAGCACCGCAGGAAATAAACTGTGCTGAAAGCACTAGATATTAAACAAGCTGTGGGGGATGCCAAACGGAAAAGGGAAAATCAGAAACAGGCGGTGTTGGCATTGTTCCTAATTTTCTTTGCGGTTCTTTTACTGAATGTGTAACCGAAAAATGAAAAGTAATTAAAACAAATCCCGTACAGGTATTACAGCTAAAAAATGGCGAACAACAACCCTTATTGCAATCTTGGTCTTCCTGTCCGTTTTGTCCTTGCTCGGTTGTATGCTCCTGCATACATTTATCCTCAATAAAAGTCGGTACTGCTGATAACAGCAATACATAAACGGCTAATATTAAAGATATAAATTTCATTTTGCGAAGATAGTAAATAAACATTGTCCAATAAATATATATCCTCTTTTTTTCATCTCTATAACGCCACCCACCGCCAAACAATTCCACTGACTGCCACTTTCTTATAACGCTCTAATTTCTGAAACACCTTTGTCCCGAAAGCCCGCAAGGTGCGGGATAACAATAACAAATTAATGTGTTTCAGTTATGGAAAAACAGAGAAAAAAAGTTTTGCTGGCAGCCGTGGCTATGCTGTCAGGAATTGGTGCTTTCGCACAGGGAAACGGTACAGCAGGTATCAACGAGGCTACCCAAATGGTAACGTCTTATTTCGACCCCGCAACCCAATTAATCTACGCCATAGGTGCAGTAGTCGGGTTAATCGGAGGCGTTAAGGTGTACAACAAATTCAGTTCGGGCGACCCCGATACATCCAAAACTGCGGCAAGCTGGTTTGGTGCGTGTATCTTTTTAATCGTGGCAGCTACCATCCTGCGTTCATTCTTTCTTTAATCCTCTAGTTTATGAACAATTACAACATAAACAAAGGCATAGGAAGAACGGTGGAATTTAAGGGTCTGAAAGCACAATACCTGTTCATTTTCGCAGGTGGGCTGCTCGGCACGCTCATCTTCGTGATGATACTGTATATGGCAGGAATAAACTCTTACATCTGCCTGTTTCTCGGTGCTGGTGGTGCTTCGCTGATTGTATGGCAGACCTTTTCACTGAACAGGAAATATGGCGAGCACGGGCTAATGAAAATCGGGGCAGGAAAAAGACATCCCCGATACATCATTTGTCGCAAGCCTGTACACCGCTATTTAAAATTCACTCCTAAATCGAATGCCCTATGAGAAACGTTGCAAAGACAACAACGCTGGAAAACAAATTTCCTTTGTTGGCAGTAGAAAACAACTGCATCCTTTCCAAAGATGCGGACATTACCGCCTGCTTTGAGGTTCGTTTGCCGGAACTGTTTACGGTAGCATCGGCGGAATACGAAGCTATTCACTCCGCCTGGCATAAGGCTATCAAGACCTTGCCGGATTTTACGGTCATCCACAAACAGGATTGGTACATCAAAGAAAGCTATGCTCCCGATTTGGCAAAGGAAGACCAAAGTTTTTTGGCTAAATCCTACCAACGCCATTTTAATGAGCGACCATTTCTGAACCATTATTGTTACCTGTTCCTGACCAAGACCACTAAGGAAAGAATGCGTATGCAAAGCAACTTCAGTTCGCTTTGCAAAGGTACGCTCATACCAAAGGAAATCAGGAACAAGGAAACGATACACCGCTTTATGGAAGCCGTGGCACAGTTTGAGCGTATCGTGAACGATAGCGGTTTCATAACCCTGCAACGCCTTACCGAAGATGAAATCATCGGAACGGACGAAAAGCAGGGATTGTTGGAACAGTACCTAACCCTGTCAAGGGAAAGCGGAACACCGATGCAGGACATCGCACTCGGAACGGAAGAAGTCCGTATCGGAAACAAAAGGTTGAGCCTGCACACCTTGTCCGATACAGACGATTTGCCCGGAACGGTATCGGCTGATACCCGTTTTGAAAAGCTATCCACCGACCGGAGCGACTGCCGTTTGTCGTTCGCTGCTCCTGTGGGATTACTCCTTAGCTGTAACCATATCTACAACCAATATTTGTTTTTGGATAACAGCGAAGACAACCTGCAAAAGTTTGAAAAGTCTGCAAGGAATATGCACTCTTTGGCAAGGTATAGCAGGGCAAACCAAATCAACAAAGAGTGGATAGAAAAATACCTGAACGAAGCACATTCGTTCGGTCTTTCTTCCATAAGGGCACACTTCAACATTATGGCGTGGTCGGAAGACCCTGCGGAGCTGAAACAGTTAAAGAACGATTGCGGTAGTGCATTGGCATTGATGGAGTGTAAGCCTCGCCACAACACTACGGACGTAGCCACTTTGTTTTGGGCTGGAATGCCGGGCAATGCAGGCGATTTTCCGAGCGAGGAAAGTTTTTACACATTCATTGAGCCTGCTTTGTGCTTCTTCACGGAAGAAACCAACTACCACAATTCGCCCTCTCCGTTCGGTATCAAAATGGCTGACCGCCTGACCGGAAAGCCTATCCATTTGGATATATCGGATTTGCCAATGAAGCGTGGGATTATCACGAACCGCAACAAATTCATTTTGGGGCCATCGGGTTCGGGAAAATCGTTCTTCACAAATCATATGGTAAGGCAATACTACGAACAGGGTGCTCACGTCCTGTTGGTGGATACAGGGAATAGTTATCAGGGCTTATGCGAACTCATCAAAGGAAAGACCAAAGGCGAAGACGGCGTGTATTTTACATACACCGAAGACAATCCCATTGCCTTTAACCCTTTCTATACCGATGATGGCGTGTTCGACATTGAGAAGCGTGAAAGTGTCAAGACTTTAATACTGACACTCTGGAAACGTGATGATGAACCGCCAACCCGTTCTGAAGAGGTTGCTCTTTCCAATGCCGTAAGCGGCTATATCGAACGTATCAAAACGGACGATGTTTACCCATCATTTAACGGTTTCTATGAGTATGTACGGGGCGATTACCGCAAGGTACTCGAAGAAAAACAGGTAAGGGAAAAAGACTTTGACATAGCAAATTTTTTAAACGTTCTCGAACCCTACTATAAAGGTGGAGAGTACGATTATCTGTTGAACTCCGATAAGCAGTTAGACCTGCTTTCCAAACGCTTTATCGTGTTTGAAATTGATGCGATTAAAGACCACAAAATCCTCTTTCCCATAGTCACAATTATCATTATGGAAGTTTTTATCAACAAGATGCGGAGGCTGAAAGGTATCCGAAAACTCATCCTGATTGAAGAAGCGTGGAAAGCGATTGCCAAAGAAGGAATGGCGGAGTATATAAAATATTTATTTAAAACCGTCCGCAAATTCTTCGGAGAGGCGATTGTCGTTACGCAAGAGGTAGATGATATTATCCAGTCGCCCATTGTAAAAGAAAGTATCATCAACAATTCCGACTGTAAAATCCTCTTAGACCAGCGTAAGTATATGAATAAATTCGATGACATACAGGCAATGTTGGGGCTTACAGATAAGGAAAAAGGTCAGGTACTTTCTATCAATATGAACAACGATGCAAGCCGACTGTACAAAGAGGTTTGGATTGGCTTAGGTGGTACGAACTCGGCAGTCTATGCCACCGAAGTTAGTTTGGAGGAATACCTCGCATACACGACAGAAGAAACCGAAAAAATGGAGGTAATGCAATTAGCTTCCGAATTGGACGGTAACGTAGAACTCGCCATTAAGCATATCGCAATGCAAAGGCGTGACAAAGCAAATCAATAGTCATTAACATTTTAAAATTCATAAAAATGAAAAAGTTCCTTTTTATGGTGTGTACGGCACTAATGCTCGCCGTAGCACCGTCCGCAAAAGCACAATGGGTAGTAACCGACCCCACAAATCTGGCATCAGGTATTCTCAACAGTGCGAATGAAATCGTACAGACTTCTTCCACGGTATCCAATGTAATTAAAAATTTCAAGGAAGTGGAAAAGGTGTATAAACAGGGTAAGGAGTATTACGACAAGCTACAAGCTGTAAATAATCTTGTAAAAGATGCACGTAAGGTACAGCAGACTGTATTGCTTGTCGGTGACGTATCCGAAATGTATGTTACCAACTTCGGTAAGATGATGAACGACCCGAATTTTTCTGCACAGGAATTGGCAGCTATCAGCAATGGTTATTCGGCATTGCTGAATGAAAGTACCGAACTGCTGAAAGAACTCAAACAGATTGTAACCTCATCAAGCCTTTCGCTGAACGACAAAGAGCGTATGGATATTATTGATAGAGTGTACAAAGAAGTAAAGGAATACCACAGCTTGGTACGCTACTATACCAATAAGAATATCTCTGTAAGTATTCTAAGAGCAAAAAAGCAGAACAATACCAAAAGAGTGCTTGACCTCTATGGAACTCCTAACCAAAAATACTGGTAGTTATGGAATTTCAAAATCTTCACGAAGTCCTACGCTCATTATATGATGAGATGCTCCCACTGTCCGCCGATATGGCGGCAGTGGCTAAAGGGATAGCCGGATTGGGGGCTTTGTTCTATGTTGCCATAAAAGTATGGCAGGCTTTGAGCAGGGCTGAACCCATTGATATGTACCCTTTGCTCCGTCCTTTCGCTTTGGGGCTTTGCATTATGTTTTTCCCAACTATCGTATTGGGAACAATCAATGCCGTGTTAAGTCCGGTGGTACAGGGTACTCACACAATCCTCGAAAATCAGGTGCTTGACCTCAACGATTTGCAGGCGAAAAAAGACCTGCTCGAACGGGAAGCTATGCTACGAAATCCTGAAACAGCCTATCTCGTATCAAATGAGGAATTTGATAAAAAGCTCGAAGAATTGGGCTGGTCGCCCGGCGATTTGATTACGATGTCGGGAATGTATATGGATAGGTTTGCCTACCAAACCGAACAAGCTATTAAGAATTGGTTTCGCAATCTGTTAGAGGTACTGTTTCAGGCGGCAGCTTTGGTTATTGATACCATAAGGACGTTCTTTCTCATTGTCCTGTCCATACTCGGTCCGATAGCCTTTGCGATAAGCGTGTGGGACGGTTTTCAGTCCACGCTCACGCAATGGCTGACCCGATACGTCAGCGTTTACCTGTGGTTGCCTGTGGCAGACCTGTTCAGCTCTATGCTTGCCAAAATACAATCCCTCATTATCGAAAAGGATATAGCAATGCTTGCCGACCCGACTTACATTCCTGATACCTCAAATACCGTGTACATCATCTTTATGATAATCGGTATCGTGGGCTACTTCACTATCCCAACG
Organism: Chryseobacterium sp. JM1; assembly: GCF_000737715.1. GTDB lineage: Bacteria > Bacteroidota > Bacteroidia > Flavobacteriales > Weeksellaceae > Chryseobacterium. Next base: position 95,822 of record NZ_JPRN01000007.1, read on the forward strand.
GTAACAGGCTGGATTATTCAGGCAGGCGGTGCAGGGAACTTTACCCGTAACGTAAACCAAGCCGCAATGAAAACCGGAAATATCGCCGGAGCAGGAACAGGTTCGGCAGTTGGAAATATCGGTGGCAAGTTAATGGGGAAATAAAAACAATCAAATCATTTAAAAATGGAATTTAAAACATTAAGAAATATCGAAAACAGTTTTAGGCAAATACGGCTGTATGCCATTGTATTTGCCGTTCTCTGCCTAAGCGTGGTAGGATTTTCACTTTGGAAATCTTACAGCTTTGCAGACGAACAACGCCAAAAAATCTATGTGCTGGATAATGGAAAATCGTTGATGCTTGCCTTATCGCAAGATGCAAGTATCAACCGACCTGTGGAAGCAAGGGAACACGTCAGGCGTTTTCACGAACTCTTTTTTACGCTTGCTCCCGACAAGAACGCTATCGAAAGCAATATGAGCAGGGCATTCAACCTTGCCGATAAATCAGCTTTTGATTATTACAAAGACCTGTCGGAAAAGGGCTATTACAGCAGGATTATTTCGGGGAATGTACAGCAACGCATTGAGGTGGATAGTGTCGTGTGCAATTTCGACACCTATCCTTATGCGGTGCGTACCTACGCCAAACAATTCATTATCCGTTCGAGCAACGTGACCAGGCGTAACCTGATTACTTCCTGCTATCTCGTGAACTCTGTCCGTTCGGACAACAACCCGCAAGGCTTCAACATCGAAAAGTTTGCAGTGATAGAAAACAGGGATATAGAAGTTATCGAACGCTAAAAAAACAATCTTATGGAAGCATTATCAGATTTAAACACGTTTGCAAAAATCCTTACCGATAAAGGATATAACGGCTATTTCCATACGCAGGGAGCGTATGCTGGAAAGTTGAAGGAAAGTATCGGCGAATACCTCGAAAACTGCCAAAAAGGTACAGATAGTTTGCCTAAACAGGACTTGTTGCTGACGGGCTACCTGCAATGGTCGGGCGAAGACAAGCCAAGTGTAGAATGCAGTATGTGGGTAAAATACCTGAACGGCAAATTCTCGCTTAACAGAATGGAGGTTGCAAGGAAAGACCAATTTGGGCAACTGCTGAAAAAATCGGAACTGACAAACCTGTCAGTCATATCCGCACCCAAAGCGGTTGAGGCAGTCGCTTTGGTCAATGAAGAACCGAAGCAAAAGGCAGGTCAAAGTCCTAAGCGTTTCAAGCTATAACAACAGAAATAGTAAGGTTATGAAAAAACTAAGAGCAAATATGGACAGGTACTTTGACAAGCTGGACGAACGCTGGCGGGCATTGCCCTTGCGGAAACAGCACCAATACACACTTTACTTTTTTGTGGGGTATCTACTGCTTACGGCAGGTGTCATTTGCAAAGTATGGTACGATACCTCAAAGTCGGGTAACGATATGGTCATCGAGCATATCGAAAACCCTGTCCTCAAAAAAAGTGAAAGTCCTGCAAGATTGCAGGACACATTATCAACAATTCTAAAAAACAAGATTTATGAAAGAAAATGAGAACAAAAAGTCGGTTGTTCGGGTAACCGAGGGTAGCCCGGCAGCAACCACTGATGGACTGCAAGACGGTACACAGAACAAAGCCGAAAAGCTCAAAAAGCCACTCATCTTTGGCTTAATGGGAATTGTCTTCGTAGGTTGTATGTACCTCATATTTAAACCATCCGCAGACAAAAAGGAAATTGAGAACATTGGGCTGAACGATGCAGTACCGGAGGCTACCGGAGCAGGAATGCCTGCCGACAAAGGCAAGGCTTACGAGTTGGAAATGCTGGAACGCAAAGAGCAAGAAAAACGCAATGCACTTACCACGCTTTCTGACTATTGGAATACTGAAGACAAAAAAGAGCCTAATGATGAATTTCCCGAAGAAGACGAAAACAGCAGCTATGGCGTTGGCAGAGGTTCGGGAAGAAACGGCAATCCTGCATTGAGCAGTTACCGCAATGCACAAAGCACATTGGGTTCATTTTATCAGGATAACAACTCTGAAACAACAGAACTCCGCAGGCAATTGGACGAACTAAAAGAACAATTAGCCGAGAAAGATGTACCTAAATCTGTAACCGTTGATGACCAGCTTGCCCTAATGGAGAAATCCTACCAGATGGCGGCAAAGTATCTGCCAACAGGTACAAATTCGACAGAAGCCCCACCTGCTAAGGATGCAGGTACGGCTACCGCAGGTTCAACTCAAAAGGAGCATTTTGTGGCATTCACACCTACAAGAAAGAACACCGTTTCCGCTTTGTATCGTGAGCCTACGGACAGTGCCTTTTTAGCCGATTGGAGCGAAACAAGAAACCGGGGCTTTTATACCGCAGGTTCTATTGAGCAAACGGCACAACCGAAAAACAGTATCAAAGCCTGTGTACACGATGCACAAACGGTTATCGGCGAAACAGGGGTACGATTGCGATTGTTAGAGCCAGCCCAAACGCCTCAACGTACCATTCCAAAAGGAACGATTGTAACAGCTAACGCTAAATTTCAGGGAGGTCGATTACAGCTAAAAATTACCTCCGTAGAATTAGAGGGCAACATCATTCCGGTGGATATAACCATTTACGATTTGGACGGACAGCAAGGCTTGTACGTTCCGTATTCGCCCGAAATGAACGCCCTTACCGAAATGGCGGGCAATATGAGCCAGACTTCGGGAACAAGCATAATGCTCACGCAGAATGCAGGACAACAGGTTGCTGCTGATTTAAGCCGTGGCGTGGTACAGGGTGTTTCGGGCTATTTCGCCAAAAAGGTAAGAACCCCAAAGGTTACGCTAAAAGCGGGGCATCAGGTCTTCCTTGTATCTAAAAAATAATATTGAACTCAAATAATTTAAACAATGAAAAATCATTTAAAAACCTTTTGGGCATTTGCCCTGATACTCGGCTTTGCCGTACAGTCTTACGCACAGGATAGTGCAAGAACTAAACTTGCATTGGGCAAGATACAACCGTATAGAATGGAAGTTACCTATGATAAGACTTCACACCTGATTTTTCCGACCGCTATCCGTTACGTGGATTTAGGCAGCGAATATCTGATTGCAGGAAAAGCAGAAGATGCAGAAAACGTGTTGCGTGTAAAAGCAACGGTAAGGGATTTTGAACCAGAAACCAATTTTTCAGTCATTACGAATGACGGACGTTTTTACAGCTTCAATGTGTATTATAGTTCCTATCCGGAGGCAATGAGCTATGACCTGCTCACGATGCAAAAGGCAGTAGATAAAGCCAATGGTAACGATGTGCTTTTTGAAGAATTGGGCAACAATTCTCCGTCATTGGCAGGCTTGCTGTTGGAAACGATTTACAAGAAAGACAAACGTATTGTAAAGCATATCGGGGCTAAGAGCTTCGGTATTCAGTTTATCCTCAAAGGCATTTACATACACAACGGCAAATACTATTTCCATACGGAATTGAGAAACCGTACCAATGTGCCATTTCAGATTGATTTTATGAATTTCAAGGTAGTGGATAAAAAGGTAGCCAAACGTACCGTAGTGCAGGAACGCCCGATGATACCGCTTAGGACTTACAAGCCACTGGACGACATTGCTGGAAAAACAATCGAACAAAACGTCTTCCTGTTAGACCAATTTACCATTGCCGATGACAAGGTACTGCTGATTGAGATTTTCGAGAAAAACGGAGGCAGGCATCAAACGCTCCAGATAGAAAATTCCGACTTAATCAAAGCTCGTTTGATTAACGATATGCACCTGAAATTTTAATAACCTTTTAAAGTAAATAATATGAAAAAGTATATCTATACCGTGATGCTCATCTTTATGGCCATCACGGTCACACAGGCACAAAGAATGTTACCTAAACAGAAAGGATTGGAAGTGAGTACGGGTGTGCTGTCCGATGATAAAATCGGTAACGATTATTATATCAATGTAGCAATGACCGTAAACGGCAAAAATGGTAACTATCAGCTTTGGGCGTTGGAATACACTCATCAATACCACGATTATAAAGACCTCCGCATACCGCAGGAAACTTATACCGCAGAGGGCGGTTACAGCTTCTTCCTCTTGGGCGATGCCCGTAAGAACATCACGCTGAACTTCGGAATAACAGGTGTAGTCGGTTACGAAAGTATCAACCGTGGCGAAGCAATGTTGTATGATGGAGCAAAAATTTTGAGCGAGGATAATTTTATCTACGGAGCTGGTGGACGGCTCACATTTGAAACGTACCTGTCCGACCGTTTTGTGTTAGTCCTGCAAGGGCGTACAAAGGTTTTGTGGGGTACAGACTTGGAACAGTTCCGACCGTCCGCAGGCGTGGGATTAAGGTTTAATTTTTAAAACGTAAAAACAATGATAGCAATATTCAATAAATTCAGGATAGGATTAAGCTCAATATATGTACTCTTGGCAATCCTCACAGCTTCGGTTACGTTGGTATCTTGTAGCAAAGACGATGAACTCGAAATACAGAACGATTTCCCTTTTGAGGTCAAAGTAATGCCTGTACCCAAAGATGTTGCCAGTGGGCAGACCGTAGAGATACGGATTACCATACAGCGAACAGGCAATTACAGCAACACGCAATATTTTCTCCGCTACTTCCAATTTGACGGTCAAGGCACATTGCGGTATTATGACGAACCACCGTATTTGCCAAACGATTTGTATTCGTTGCCAACGGAGCAGTTCCGGTTGTATTACACTTCGTCATCTACCGTATCACAATCCTTTGAGGTTTGGATTTCGGATAACTTCGGTAACGAAAAGCAGTTGAGCTTTCAGTTCAACAGTAGTGATTAATGCTACTTATATAAAAGCAAAACCGACTGTTACAGGTCGGTTTTTTGCTTTTCAGCTTTCGGTGTACGTTGTTTTTTGTTTAAATTTACTTGAATTATAATCTTAACGGGTATGGATACAGTTACGGCTCAATTGGTGTTTGGTATTATTGTTATCGTTATTGCGATAGTGCTTATTTATTGGATAAACCGCAGGAAATTTTACAGGCGTAATGGTATGGGTGCAGAGGGATTTTCGAGTTTTGAAGCATCTGTATTTACCCGTTTTATAGAACGTATCGGCAAATGGATTGCCTATGCTTTAATTGTTGTCGGTATTGTCTGTATATGGACTTACAGCCAAATGAAAAAGGATAAGGAAAAACAGGAAGTAAAGACAGAGCAACCTGCTCAACACTGACTTTTTTCTAACAATATTTTGAATAAATCGGATAGCCCAAAAGGTTATCCGATTTTTCGTTTGTAGCAAACGTAAAACGCCAAACACTACCTTTCAACGCCAATCAATACTACATTTTCCAACCCTGTAACACCCCTTAATATCTTCGACTTCCACAGAAAAAATGAGCAAAAAATGGAAGTTATCGCAATACAAAAGTCCGTATTGGACGGGATGAAAATGGAACTGAAAGCACTTTTGGAATTGACCGAAAATGCCACTCGGAAATATGTACCGATTTTCAACAAAGAAAAGTGGCTGGATAACCAGGAAGTGTGCCTGATGATGGGTATTACCAAACGGACATTGCAGACCTATAAAGACAAAGGATTGTTGCCTTATTCCAAACTGAACCGCAAGAATTATTACAAACTCTCGGATGTACAGGCTTTACTCGGAGTCGGACAACCGTATAATATCAAATACAATGGATTTACTGACGAATGAAGCTGAAGAAGTAATCGAACAACAGCAAATGATAATGCTGTTGAGAAACCGTATTGAAGAAATATTGAAAAACTATCGTCCTGTAATGAATGGAGAAATCTACTTGTCGGGCGAAGATGTGTGTAGGCTACTCCATATCAGCAAAAGGACTTTACAGCAATATCGTGATGATAATATCCTGCCATTTATACAAATTGGGGGTAAGATAATCTATAATGAAACAGATCTGGTAAGGATACTGGAAGAGAACTATACCGGGAAGAATACGGTCAATGATGGTTTCTGAACTTTCTTTTCAGATAATAGTACCGAAACAATAACCGGTCATACCATAAAGCGAAAATTAACAATCCTACCGGAAGCAAAAGAGTTCTTAATTCAAGATATGAATAAGTAAAGCCACCTATTATACAACCCAAAAAGAAACAACAGATGATTGCCAGCTTTAAGAATATACTTTTATTCAACTGTATCCGTTCTGGCCGATCTCTGTAAAAGAACAGCTGTGACAGTTCTATTCCCAGATCCGTGAACAAACCCGTTAGGTGGGTAGTTCTTACCACCGATTGGGATACCCTCGTTACCAATGCATTCTGTAATCCCATAGAAAAAAGTAGAGCTGACGATAATAGAATTGAAAACCTGGCATATTCATTCGGTAGTAAAAATGCTGAAAAACTCACCGCCAATAATATGATTATTTCAAGGAATATGGGTATAATATAAGGTGTTTGTGGTTTGTATTTTGAAACCCACTCCATAAGAAGACTTGAAACAAACGCTCCAAACAGAAAAAACAAAATGTAAAATAAATATGCAAAAGCCATTCTGTAATTTCTTAAAACAAGTTCCTCAGAAAAAAAAGCAAAATGACCTGTTACATTAGTAGTTAGCGTATGTAATTCTAAAACACCGGTAATGTTTACGACACCTGCTACACCGGATAATATTGAGGCTAATTTTAGGTTGTGCGTATAAGTACGACCTTTGCCTTTATGTCTAAACATTTGCTTCCTTTTGTTGTAAATTTACAAAATTGCTGTTGCCCCTTGTTCATAATTGTATATAATCTGTAACATTCGTACATTTGCTTTATTAAATATAGAAATACTTAAAGTGTTTTTGCTTTAAGTCCCACATTGAAAACTGGTAATTTTTAGACAACGGGACAATAAGGAAGAACGCTCATGCCATAGGCGTGGGCGCTCGCTTATTCGTTGTCGGGTATACCAGTACCTCAATGTGCGGTAAGTGTAGTTGCCTGCGCTTTCTTTTTGTGCAGGAAACTCCATTAACTCAAAATCTGACAATATTATGGAAACTGGTACAGCACAACAAAAAATCACTCTCGCATTTATCAACGACAAAAGCCCTATTTTAGATGGTATCTGCCAAGACCTTGTCGCTTCAGGAACTGAAGTCTTATTTCGTTCGGAAAGCATTGAAGATGGACTATCGCAATTATCAGAATTAAATGAACCTCCCAATGTTAGTATTATTGACCTTGATTTTTACGACAGGAATGTGCTGGCACAGATTCAAGAATTAAGGACAGAATATCCAACAATAAAGCTTATTGCTCATAGTGATATTGATGCTGAAAAAGTCGTAAAACCTCTTTTTGAAATTGGTTTTACAGGTTATTTGCTCATTGGTAGCGATGCAGACGATTTCAAGAAAGCCATTGAAGTTGTTATCAATGGCGGAAGATATTTTAGTGTGGGAGTAGCAAATATTGCACAGGAATATTTTAATAATGATTTTCATAGTGAATAAAGTAATTCATTCTACTAACTTATTAATAAGTTTTATTTCAGCCATATTCTTCATAATAGGAAAAGATTTATTCTGTAATTTAAGCAGTAATTATCCCTTTTGCTAGCTCATTCGCAACATTATTGGTATATTGCGATATTTAATTTTTACAGATAAATATGCCGAAAAAAATCAATCTAAAGGTTTTTAAAGACTTTGTACAATCAAGCAATTTTGGAGGTTTTCTCCTTTTTTTATGCGTAGTGATTTCATTGATAGTAGCAAATACATCACTTGCTCTCCCATTACAAAATTTATTGGATACAAAACTGGGTTATGAAAATGAAGCCATACACCTCAATTATTCCGTAAGTATGTGGATCAATGACGGATTGATGGCAATCTTTTTTCTGTTGGTAGGTCTGGAAATTAAAAGAGAAATTGTTGAAGGAGAACTTTCTTCTCCCAAGAAAGCTATTTTGCCTATCCTTGCTGCTATCGGTGGAGCAGTAATACCCGCATTGATTTATGTAAGTTTTAATTCCGGTAGTGAAACAGCTTCCGGCTGGGGTATTCCTATGGCTACGGATATTGCTTTTGCATTGGCCGTAATTTCGCTGTTAGACAAAAGAGTACCAACCAGTTTAAAAATATTTTTAGCGGCTTTAGCGATTGTGGATGACTTGATTGCAATTTTAGTCATTGCAATTTTCTATTCATCCGGAATTGAGTTAGGCTATCTAGGCTATGCCGGAATTGGAATGCTAGTACTGATTTTGATGAACCGTTTTAATGTTAAAAATCCCTATCTATATCTAATACCAGGAGTCTTTATATGGTATTTTGTGCATCATTCTGGCATTCATGCCACTATAGCAGGTGTACTGGTAGCTATGACCTTGCCAACCAATGATACAGAAGTTGAATCTCCGTTAGAGAAACTAGAACATGCACTTGTAAAACCGGTAAATTTTCTAATTATTCCCATTTTTGCATTCGCCAATACAAATATTACAATTCATCAGGAAATGATAGAAGGACTGACTTCCCCGTTAGGTTTAGGTATTTCACTGGGATTAATTTTTGGTAAGCCCATTGGCATTGTTGCAACCTCTTTGATATGTTCTAAGTTAGGGATAGGTCAACTTCCTGCAAACAGTAACCTTATTCACATTATTGGCTTAGGATTATTAGCTGGAATAGGTTTTACAATGTCCATATTTATATCTATGCTTTCATTTGACAATCAGGTTTTCATTGAAGAGGCCAAGCTATCTGTTTTAATAACATCACTCATTGCGGGTATCTTAGGATATGTAATTTTGAATTTATCAAGTAGAAGAAAGGGTAAAAAGACTGAAATTTAAATTCAGTCTTTTTTACTATAATATTTCTCCTTTAACCATAAACTTGCCCTTACCAATAATATGAGTACAGGAACTTCTACCAGTGGGCCGATAACACCCACAAATGCCTGTGGCGAATGAATGCCGAAAATCGATATTGCTACGGCTATTGCCAATTCAAAATTGTTTCCTGTGGCTGTAAATGCGATGGATGCGTTTTTGTCGTAAGGAACTTTAAGAGATTTATTGATAAAGAAGCTCACGAAAAACATCAACACAAAATAGATGATTAGCGGTATGGCTACTTTTACTACATCCATTGGTAATTCCAGTATTTTATCGCCTTTCAAGCTGAACATTAATACTATCGTAAACAATAAAGCGTATAAGGTAATTGGCGATATTGCGGGGACGAATTTTCGGTTATACCATTCTATACCTTTTGATTTTACAAGGAAGTAACGGCTTAAAAAACCTGCCAGGAATGGAATACCTAAATATATCAATACGCTTTCGGTAACATCTTTCATGGATACGCTTACATTGAAATTGGCTAATCCTAATTTTGCAGGTAATACGTTGATGAATAACCAAACTAAAAAGCTGTAAGTAAATATCTGGAAGATGCTATTTAATGCAACTAACATAGCTGTATATTCTCTGTTTGCTTTAGCTAAGTCACTCCAGACGATGACCATGGCAATACATCTTGCCAAACCTATAAGAATTAAGCCTGTCATATAATCGGGTTCGTGACGTAAAAACAAAACCGCTAATCCAAACATCAATACCGTGCCGATTACCCAATTGAGCAATAAGGATATGCCAATTACTTTTTTATCTCTAAATGCCTTGGGCAATAAGGAATAATCAACCTTTGCCAAGGGGGGATACATCATCAATATCAATCCTATTGCCAATGGAATATTGGTAGTACCAACAGATAAGCTGTTGGTTACATTGGAGATATTGGGAAAGAAATGCCCCAAACCCACGCCAATTGCCATTGCAAGGAATATCCATAAAGTAAGGTATCTGTCTAAGAATTTTAATTTTGGTTGCATGGCTAATTTGTAAGTTCTTTATATTGGTTTGATGTCAATAAATCTTCTAATTCTGTAATGTCTTTTATTTCAATTTTAATCAGCCAACCGTCTTTATAAGGATTGTCGTTTATGAGTGTGGGTGCTTTCAAAAGTAGTTCGTTCGTTTCAGTGATTTTACCCGAAACAGGCATAAATAAATCACTGACCGTTTTAACTGCTTCAACAGAGCCGAATACTTCGTCCTGCTGAAAACTATATCCAACGTTTGGTAAATCCGCATATACGATTTCGCCCAATTCACTTTGCGCAAATTCTGTAATGCCTATTGTACCTGTGTTGTCCTGTATGCTTATCCAGGTATGTTCTTTTGAATACTTTCTATCGGTTGGAAATTCCATTTTTATAAATTTTAGATTAGTAACCTCTTCTTAAATTTTCTGCGTATTCGTTTGGTAAAATGCTTTCTTCAACTGCTTTTGCAGCCCTTTCAATATCATAATCAAAGCGTATAAATTCTACACTGATACTATCTTTATCCAACACAGAACTGTTTTCATTAATCGTAAGCATTACATAACCGCCTCTTACATCGCTGTCCTTCGGTTTACCAACCGAACCGATATTAATGGCGTGTCGGAAATGATTTTGACCGTCAATACCCGAATTTAAAACTCTGTGATAAGGTTTGTGTGTGTGTCCGAAGCACATAATGTCTGCATCGGCTTGCTCCATAATGCGAAGCATACTTTTTTCCTCACGGTCTTCAAAAAGATATTCGTTTATTTTTCTCGGACTTCCGTGTACCAACAGCAAATTCAATTTATCTTCATTCAGTTGAAATTCTACTTTGATATGGGCTGGAAGTGTACGCAAATACGCTCTTTCTTCATCTTTCATCAAAGAATTTGTGAATGAAATAGAAATATTTCCGTTATCTTTTTCACTGTCTGTTTTGTAGGCACAACCGCATTCGTTGCTCATTCTGCCAATGCCAAAATCGTAATTTCCGGCAATGGTTGGTATTCTCCTTTTACGGATTTCGTTTACCACTTCGTTTGGCCAAATATTATAGCCCACCAAATCGCCCAAACAATAAATACTGTCTGGTTTTCTTTTTTCAACATCTTCAAAAAATGCTTCTAATGCAGGTAAATTGGCGTGAATATCACTGAATAATGCTATTTTCATTTTGTCTAATTTTTATTGTTTAAATATTTTGTTTAAGATAACTTTAGATAAGATTAAATAAATACCCTAATAATGCTCCTCCAATAACCACAAAGGCACTATTTATTTTTTTGAATTTGAAAACTACGATCGCACTTATCATTGCAATTAATATCGTCCGCCAATCAGTAATAGTTTCTTTGCCAATTGTAAGACAAATAGCGGCTATGATTGCAACAGATGCCACATTGACCGCATCGAGAAAAATGGACAGTCCTTTAGATTGGCGCATTTTTTTCATCAAGGGATTTAGCAATGCTACTAAAATAAACGACGGCAGAAAAATAGCAATCGTAGAAATAACTGCTCCGGATAGTCCGTTGATTTGATAGCCAATAAACGTAACTGAAGAAAAAACAGGACCTGGGGTAAACTGTCCAACAGCAATAGCATCCATTAATTGCTGCCGGGTGAGTAAGCCCGTTGCAACTAATTCCGTATCTAAAAAGGCGAAAAGAACATAACCGCTTCCGTAGAGGATAGCACCAATTTTCAGGAATATCCAAAATAATTTGGTATTTGTTTCAGACAGTAAGGGGCTTTGTGCGATTTGTAAGAATGCGAGCGGGATAAAACTTTGGAGCGTATTTTTTGTATCCTGAAGGTAATACAAGGCCATTGCCAGCAATCCCGCTCCAAACATCAAATAGATTTCACTAATGCCGAATAATGACAGTACCAAAACAAGAATACCTACAACCGCCAAGAATGTGGACTTGACAGATTTCTTTGCTAATGGAAAAACAGCTCCTATGATAATAGCGATGATTGCAGGTTTGATACCGTAAATAAAGGGCTGTACTTCGGGCAATTGTCCGTATTGCTGATACAACCATGCAAATATCCCGGTAATGAAAACCGCAGGTAAAATAAAGCATAACCCTGCAAAGATTAATCCTTTCCAACCGCCTTTGTCATAGCCGATGTGTATCGCCATTTCTGTACTGTTGGGGCCAGGAATGAGATTAGTAGCTCCCAACAAATCCAAAAAATGCTGTTCGCTCATCCATTTCTTTTTGACAACAACTTCCTGCTGCATCATAGCAATATGAACCGCGGGACCTCCAAAACCAATAAAACCGAGCTTGAGAAAGAGCTTGGCAATTTCCTTTATTTGAATATCACGCTCCATTTCTCATTACGATTTTATCAATAGACCAATTACCTCCACCTTTGATTAACAAAAACATACTTCCCAAAAGCATCGCCCAATCCGTACGGCTGCCGTGCAGCAATTCCCAAATACCCTCATTAGCCAAAATAGATGTTTTGGTCGTGGCAATGGCAACAAGCATAATGATGATGAGCGGAATACTTGCTAACCTTGTAAGCAACCCGAGCAAAATAAGTGCTCCGCAAAGGATTTCAAATATGCCTACAAAACTTCCAAGAAATTCAGGAGATGGCAAGCCAATTTTTTCAAACCGCCCGGCTCCCCGAAAAGCAGGAAACAGCAATTTTTGAATGCCCTCCGATAAAAAAACACCTCCAACAATCAGTCGGATTATGATTGTTGTCTTTGAATTATCTGTATGAATGATTTTTGAAAACATAAAAATTCAATTTTAACAACATCCGCCACCTGGAGTACAAGCATTAGCATTATTTACAGGCAGTTCCGCCAAATTTTTCTTTACTTTTTCGGAAGGAATACCGCAGGCATCTTGAGCCAAACAAGCTGTTGTTTTATTTTTCAGTACAAATGTCTCTCCGTTGAAATCCAAATCATACTTACCAATCGTTTCGCTTTGGTATTCCACTTCAATTTCCGCATCTTCTATGCCCAATTTTTCTTCGGATAGCTTGATGATGTTTAATAGCTTAGCTGGCTTTAATTTGTGCTCGAAATCGTCTGCATTCCATAATTGGAAGTTTACAACTTTTTCCGAACGGATTACGCCACCACAGTCTATAAAGTTTTTAGTAATTTGTCCCACTTCGGTAACGTGGAAATGTTCTGGAACTAAGGTTCCGTTTTCTAATTGAAATCCAACATTTACTAATGTTGGCAGGATTTCTTTAATTTTTGATAGCTTCATATTTCTGATATTAACTCAATAAATGTTATATTGCAATGTTACGATGATTTGGTGTTAAAAAAAGCTTAACAGCATTCTTTACTATTTACATTCTCGACAAAAAAGCTATTGAGTTCCTTCTTAATCTCATTCCAGACTGTTTCATTAATACAGTAACATACACTAGTTCCTTCTATATTTCCTTTAATGATACCAATATTTTTCAGCTCTTTCAAGTGTTGTGAAATTGTCGCTTGTGCCAATCCCAATTCTTCTACAAGATCATTACAGATGCAGGCATTTTGTTTAATGATATGTTGCAGTATAGCTATACGGGCAGGATGAGCCAGTGCCTTTAAAATACTAGCTAAATGGTTCTGCTGTTCTGTAAAAATTTCGGTTTTTGTGACACCCATCAGTTTTATAAAAATAAATATATCGCAATATTACGATAATAAATTTAAACAGCAATAATTTTAAAAAAAATTATTGCTGTAGTTGTAATATTAAACTTGGGTATTCCGATGCTATTTATTAGTCATTACTTTGTAGGTAGGATCTTCAATAATATTCACATCAATAACTGTTTCTGCATTTTTAAGTAATTGCCTGCAATCTTGGCTTAAATGACGTAAATGTAGTTTTTTACCTTCCTTGTGATACTTCTCCGTAATTTTATTTAAAGCTTCAATAGCAGACATATCAACTACTTTACTTTCCTTAAAATCAATTACAACTTCATTCGGGTCATTTAGTAAGTCAAATTTTTCAATAAATGCGGCAGTAGAACCAAAGAAGAGCGGCCCAAAAATTTCGTAATGCTTTACACCATCTTCATCTACATATTTTCTTGCACGTATTCTTTTAGCACTCTCCCAGGCAAATACTAGAGCCGAAATGACTACACCAATCAAAACCGCTAAAGCTAAGTTGTGCAATACTATGGTTATAACTGCTACCAACATACCAATAAAAATATCGTGACGAGGCATTTTATTAATAATTCGAAAGCTGACCCACTCAAATGTGCCTATAGCTACCATCATCATCACCCCGACTAATGCCGCCATTGGAATTTGCTCGATTACAGGACCTGCAACCAGAATGATTAATAAAATTGCTATAGCTGCAACTATTGCAGAAAGTCTGGCTCTTCCTCCAGCTCCGATATTCACTAAAGTTTGGGCAACCATTGCACATCCACCCATTCCGCCGAAGAAACCGTTGGTGATATTGGCTATACCTTGCGCCGCAGTCTCACGGTTAGATTGTCCTTTTGTGCTGGTTATTTCATCAACCATATTAAGCGTTAACAGACTTTCAATCAATCCAACCCCTGCCATTACCAAGGCATAAGGGAAAATAATTTCCAATGTTTCCAGACTAAAAGGAATAGCAGGGATATGAAATGAAGGTAAAGAACCTCCTACAGAGGCGATATCAATTACTTTTTTAGTATCGATGCCGAAAAAATATACAATACCAAAGACAACTATTATTGCTACTAAAGATGCAGGAACTGCCTTTGTAAATTTTGGCAATATAAATACGATGGCTATAGTTAGTAATGTCAGTCCAGCCATTAGATAAAGCGCCGGCCCCTGCATCCAACCTTCTATCCCGTTTTCTACAACTTTAAATTGAGCTACCTGTGCCATGAAAATGATTACTGCAAGACCGTTTAAAAAACCATACATTACTGGTTGTGGGATCAGGCGGACAAATTTACCCAGTTTAAAAATTCCTACTGAAAATTGCAGTACACCTGCTAATATAACCGCAGCAAATAGATATTCCACACCGTGTGATGCTGCCAATGCGATAAGTACTACTACCGTTGCTCCGGCTCCCCCAGAAACCATTCCGGGTCTGCCTCCCAAAATTGCAGTAACAATACCCATTAAAAAAGCTGCATAAAGCCCTGTCAAAGGCGAAAGCCCTGCCAGAATAGCAAAGGATAAAGACTCAGGTATCATGGTCATAGCCACCGCAAGACCCGCAAGAATTTCGTTTTTGTAATTAATTTTCTGTTTGAAATCAAACAAATTGATAATTTTCTGCATAAAAATTTATGTTTAAAGTGGTAAAAATGTAAATAGAAAAGTTTGTACACGAAAGCAAAACCTTCGGGTACGACAGAGAAGCCAATAAATTAAAATTGGGAAATATAACAGTTAGCCTAAGATCAAGGCGGAGTAACTTGGGATGATATTTGTACTGTTCTTTTCATTGAGTGGTGCAAAAGTACAATTTATAGTTATTGTACACAATTTAACACCAAAAAAACTAAAAAAAATTGTTTTACAACACAGAATCTTTTCTTTGATGGCTATGTGAAAAGAAATCGTTACTAAATACAACAAATGGGATAATGAATATCCCACGCAAAAACTCGCAACCTGTTTGGTAAAATGTAAGGAAAGGTAATTGTGAAATGGTACATTTTAACAAAGGGGTTGCATCCGCTTTAAACCGCAAAAATGCGTTTCCGACCGAAGCGAGGAATTGCATTTTTGCCCGCCGATTTAGGCTTTTAGGCAACTTTTATCGGGTGGGTGCGGAAATCTTTCAGATTGTGAAAAAATCCTTTGTATTCGGTCATTCCCCTGCGAAACAAGTTCCATAGCAAAGAACAACCCATTTGGGTCAATGATGAATTGATAAACAAATCTTGGTGTTCCAATGCTTCGGCAAGTGAGCAACTTGGCGTGTTATCCTCTTGTTCGGATTGCTTCAGCAATTCGCCAAACTCATCAGTAACAAATGGCAGGCTTGCCACTGTTTGGTATTTCTCTGAATTGGGTTGCTTTATCTCTCCGATAGTAGATAGTATTACTTGTCCTGTATCTTGGCTATTGCCAAAATCCAACCAATATTTTGGCACATCTTGATAGTATCTGCGATAGCTTATTTCTTTAAGAATTTCAGCAACGCCAAACCTCGCCTGTACATTATCCACGCACGTAATAGTAATGATTGCCCTTGCGTCTTCGGGCAATCTGCCGAACTTATCCTTTTCAAATTTTACTGTTTTAGCTTTCCAATTTGTACCTGCCCAACGGTTGCAACGATTGATTAAAGCAACGGATTTGTATAATCCTATTTCACTTTCTGCAAAACGCTGTCTGCCCAAATTGGCACTCGTGATAACATCATCATCCCAAAGGCGGACTTGCAACCCTGCGTGTCCTAATGCTATCAAACTTTCGTTTATTTCCATTAAGGCGGTCAATACTTTTGAGCCTGTACCACCTCCTCCGATAAGGTTTACCGAAATCGGATTGGTAGGATTGAGTAAATAGTTGTCCGTAAAATGAACTGCTGTTTTTGTCGTATTCATCACAATAGATTTTTAAGGGTTTTGTTATTCTTTTTTAATACTTCTTTTGGAAAGGGTTTATCCGTACCGATAAGGTCTTTCCATAGACTTACGATGTTCTTTTTTGTCAAATTTGCACTCAATGAATGACTGAAATAGGAATTGAAAAAATAATGTTCCCACGCTTGCATAAATTCCTCAACCGAAGCAGAATTTTTAATATCAATACTTACCGTACCCATACATACATTGCCCTTTTCGTAGATATTGAAGAAAGGTGCGTAATACAATGGCGTTTTCTCGGTGGGTCTTCTATCATTTGCCAAAGCAAATACGGTAAGACTGTTTTTGTTCGCTAACCAAAGCATTGGCGGTACTTGTGCCATTCCGTTGGGTATGCCCAAACTTTCCACAAAATACAGTTTCCGTTGCTGTGCTTTGGTGTACCAAAGCACAGTACCTTTTTCAGCATTCGGATTGATATGCAGAATATTGGTCGGCAAAATTCCTTTTGGCTTTAAAAAAGCTGCGTTCTTTTCTTCATCGGTCTTTAAAGCTTTTGCCAATACATTGGCTTCTTTTACCGTCAATGGGTGGGCATTGATAGGCGTTCCGTTGCTATCCATATCAAAATGCTCCACATACACATCGGTTTCCGTTCCTTTGGTTTCATAGAAAACCAAAGCGGATTTTGGATAGTACATACTGCCAAAATGGTTTGTTATATCTGTTGTTGTGTTCATTTTTCTATCGTTTTGTATTCGTATAATAATCCACTCAAATCATTCAATAAATCAAACAAACGGTTCTCAAAATCAAGGTCGGTTGTTGGTATTTCGCTTCCGTCAAACCGCTTGGAAATAGTTGGTTCTTCCATTGCTCCGTACTCGTTAAATTCATTGTTGATGGTATCTGAAAGGTTTTCGTATAACCAACCTTTAGTGTCTGCAATAAATGAAATGTATTTTTCCATTCCGATTATTTCATTTTCGTAATCATCATTATAAAGGTCTTTTTCGGGCAATGTGGCGTTTCTGAAAATAGTTGCGTTCGGATATTCTGTACAAAGGGCAAACGCATTACAAGCCACTTGCCAACATTCCTTATCGAACGTATCAACACTTTTAAATCGGTTCAAACGCTGTTCAAATATCTTTAGATTGATGCGGTTGAATAACTTCTGTTCTATCTTATCGCCAATGTATTCGGCTTTTCTCAATTCACGTTTGTTGGTTTCTGTTTCTTCCGTTTCCTCATCCTGTTCCACCCAATCATTCATCGTTTCGTAAAGCCAATACAAATAACTTTCTTCCTGCCTGTAATAGGGAATTAGGACGATGTGGTACAGATAACTGCATACCGACAGTAAAAGTTGTGCGGTCTTTTTACGCTTCGGGTCTTTGAGCATTTTAAACAGTGGCTTAATGGGAATATAGTACAAAGTTGTACCTGTATTGTATCGTTCCTCACTCACAAAATAGGTTTTACCGCTATTCTGTATCAATTTGAAACCATCCCAATTGATATTGGTACGCTTCAATTTAGTTTCCATATCCCACATAGACAATGTTATATTGTAGGGAAACTCAAAATCTTGGGTTTGCATTGGCTCAATGCTGTAATGCTCGGCAAGTCGGGAAAGGGACTTGTAAAAATCCCTCTCCGTTTTCTGACAAGCCTGTACGGATTGTGCTGTTTTCAATTTAGGCAGAAATGTACATTTTAGAATAGCATTGGCAACATTGCTATCGGTACGGATTTCTGTTTGTCTTTCTGCACTTGGTTGGCGTCCTTTGGTCTTTGCATCCAATTGGCGAACTCGCCCAACTGTCGGTGTAACTGCTGTTGTCGTTTCTGTTCGGGTATGTTGATTATTCCCGATATGATATTGCGTTGCATAATTCATCGTTTTAAAATTTTGGTTTAACCTTTCGTACCCATTACGCTCTCAAATTTGTACTCGACTGCATCATCTTTTATCTGTGGTGCAGATGCTTTTGCAGTTGTCAAAATCGGGTACATATTGGCGTAAAAATTCATTACGGCTTCCACGCTCCAACGTGGTTCGGGGTCGGTCAGCCTGATGTCCTGTCCTTTATCTTTGAGTATGAAAACTCGTTCTAACTGTGTTGCTAATAACATAACTTTCTAATTTTTGGGTTAACACTTTTATTCTTCCTCGTCCGCTTCATCAATGGGATAATCGGCAGTAAGTTCTTCCACCTTTGGCGGTTCGGGCGTTGCTTCTTCCATTGCTCCGAAAAGGCTCGGTGTTGCGAACTTGTCGGACAATGATGTTTTGCGTTTGCGTATCTCGTCCGCTTTTTCGGAGAACTCCGTTATATCGGGAACTTTTATCCACGCTTCACGGAATTTGCCCTCTTTTTCCAACTCATCCGCCTTTGCCATTGCATCTTTAAACTTCTTGTCTTTGGCTTCTTTTTCTTTTTTCTCTTTTTCGGTTTTTGCTTTCTCGATTGCCGATTGTGCTTTGGCTTCATCAAGTTGCTTTTGAAATTTTTCCATATCCACCATTAAGCCCGATACCTTTTGTATAGGTGTTGTTATCTGCTCAAAAAATCCCTCGTCAAACTCTTGGGGTGTGGCGTTGAATGTCAATGGGGGAATACCGTTTTTGGCACTATCTCCGCATTGTTCGTTGTTAAGCAATACTGTTACAATTAGGTTGCTTTCTATTCCTTTTGAAATGTTCAGTTGTAAAACTCCTGTAAAGTCCAACTGCTGTATCTGATTGAAAAAATTTGTATTCATCGTTCTTAAATTTTAATTGTTGAAGATTGTTTTTTGATTGCTATCAATTTCTTGTGTATATCCGTCCAATAGGCATTTTGCCTTTTATCGAAGTCTGAAAAACTTTTGTCCTCGTGGCTATATCCTGTATTTCGCTTCGCAATACGGATAGCTTCTTTTAGGTCGGTTACTTCAATTTCGTAACCGTTCAAATCCGTTACTTTCATAGTGTTACAATTTTGCGTTCCAAAAGAGTTTCCAATATCTCATAATCACTTTCGTACTCTTCTCCCTCAAAGTGGTAGAGGTCTGTTTCTTCATCCTGTTCGTAGGCTTCAAAATCATCATCGCCCAAAAATATATCGCTGAGTATGCCATCCCGATAAGTTGCTCTCCCGTAAACAAGGTTTCCCATTTCTTCATAGTCCTGTACAAAATCCACTTGGTAGTATTCTGCTATCTTTTGAATAATTTCAATATTGGGCGACCATTTTGTTTCATATTGAAATTGCCCTTCATCGCCCTCGTTCCAATAGATATTGAAGAAATACCCACCGTTGGTATCTTCCATAAATTCGGGTAGTTGCCCTTCTTCGGTTTTTTCTTCCTTTTCCTTCATTGATTGGAAAAGTTCTTGTATTGCTGTGATTGCTTCGGGAGTTCCCTCGAATACAACCGTGTTACTGCACCAATTTGCCATAATGAATATTTTTAGTAGGCTACCACCGATTAAGGCGGTAGCCTGTTGTTATTTAATTAAGGTTTAGGATTTCCGCACCGTCCAAAGCAAATGCGGTACACAGTTCAAATGCTTTTTGCGATTTCAGTTGGGCAGTACCACCCAATACAATGCTCTGCAATTTGGCTTCGTCATTCTTGTAATTTCTCACGTTCTGATAGTAGCCTGTGACAGCGTTATACGCTCCGAACAAAGTGCCTTTTGTTGTGTCCATTTGTTGTGTATCGCTTATCATTGCGTATGCAAATGCGTCCTCAACGGTATTTTTAAAAAGGGTTGAAATTTCATCTTCCGCACCTTTTTTGATTAAATCAAAGGTTTCCTTATTCGGGCAAAGTGCCAATTGAATTAGCTTTTTTACCTCTCGGTCTGTGACCTTTACTTTTGCCCATTCATTGAAAATTCCCTCTAATTGGTTGCTAAATGTATTGGCAAGTCCCATAATCTTATGGGCATTCTCAACACGTTGTTTTGCTCCCGAAGTGTGTTTGATGCGGACAACATTTGTCATACTGCGTAACGAAGCATTTAAGGTGTTTTGGCAAACAATTCTGATAGGTGTAAATGCGGCTGTGATACTTCCGCTACCATCGTGCGAAGTGGTTAGGAAAATGTATTTTTCCGTAACGTCATCGCCATTCCCAACTCGGATATAGTCGGGTAATTTGGCGGTGATAAAAATACGTTCTCCATTGCCTAACGCTCCTGCGGTTTCATAGAGAATGCCCTCACCACCGCCTACAATAGCATCAAAGAAATTAAAGGCTTCACGGTTTTGTACAATGTGGTAATCCTTGCCAACCACGCCCAATACGGCATTGTTATCGGTGCGGATGTTGGCGAAATAGTTAGGTACTTGTAATTCGCTACTGCCTATCTCTATGCTGTTGGTGGTTTCGATAATGCCCGAACCTTTTGTAAATAGTGGGGATTTTACGACTTCGTAATCTAACCCTGCGTGTTTGATAGCTTCCTCGCTTGTCGGGTACTGTTCTACGATTTGCCCCAAACCGTGCCACGCTTTTTGTTGTACACTAAAAAATGAATAACGTCCTGTTCTCTCGTTGAAATTGATATTATGTGCCATAATGCTTAAAATTTGATGTGAAAAAAATGATTGAATACTCGTTGTTAAAATGGGAGGTCGTCTTCTGTCGTGTTATTGTTTGTGCCTGTGGTAGTTAGTACCGTTTCCTTTTTTTTGCTACCTCCGTGCAATTTGATTTGTGAGGTATGGAAATTCAGACCTGCTCTTGGCTCTCCGTCATTACCTGTCCACGCTCTGGTACTTACTCGTCCCGATAGTTCTACCAAAGTGCCTTTTGTAAGTAGCTTGGCTACATTCGGGGTTATCCAATAGGAGCAGTCGAAATAGGTTGTTTGCTCAATGCGTTCGCCCTGTTTGTTACGGTAGCTGTCGTTGGTCGCTACTGAAAAATTTACTACTTGTTTGTCCTGTGACGTTGTGCGTACTTCCGCATCTCTTGTCAGTCTTCCTGTAATGTTCATGATTTCTACTTTTTTGCGTTATTAATTTTGTTCTGATTTTTCCCTTGATTTATTCGGCAATGAGAGGAGGTGCTGAAGTTTCGTTTCACTCTTTTGCCATTTTCAATGCTGTATTTTTTCATTTCTGACATTTTTTTTATTCGTCTAAAGAGCCGGAGTATGCTTTGTTTCGTTTCACGAGCATAAAAAGGTTAGTGTTTAGCAGGAACAAGGTTTTGTCAAAAAAATACGACCCGAATGGGTGGAGATTTTTTTGCAAATCTGGAAGGCACGACCTTGTTCCTGCGTTAAGAACACGGAAATACCTTTGCTCTTGAAATGGAACAAAACAGCATATCGGTTCTTGAATAAAAATCATGTGGAAGCACGTGAAAAAGGCATTGAGTAAATGGCCTTGTGATTACAAAACCTGCAATTACATTTTGCAGAATTTATAAATTTGGAGTTTAGTATCTTAAAGTATTGTGGCTTTTGGAAGCCACGTAAACGGTACTGAAAAATATTTATTGAGGATATATTAGGAGTTTTTCAGTATGGTTTATTAACTCATCCTGCCAAAGCTCTTTTATTGCATGGGATGGGCGCTGGAGGAATAAATGTGCTTTGAAGATTAGTATAGGCTAAAAAAAGCCGAGGATTATTTACCTCGGCTATCTGTATAATATTATATGCAATTTATTTGGTGACATTGAAAAGTTTAGCCATATAAGCTACGGTAAATTCAAAAACCTGCTGTTTTGAGTATTTAATTAAGTTATTGTCATCACCATTGATAAGACTCTGGATATACCTTTCTTTTTGTAGCACCGGAGCGTCGACACCAAATAGCTTTCTCCAGAACATATCAAACATATCTCGGTAGTATTGTATTGTTTTCTTAACCTTTTCATTGACGATTACCGTATTGAGAAAAACCTTTCTTTCTGCATTGTCAAATATTTTAAAAGCAAAAGATTCTTCGTTGATGTTTATAGCAGAGACAAAAGTTTCTTGTTCATTTAGTCCATGGAAAGGTAGAAATTTTATTGCATCTTCATTCTCGTAAACCTGTATAACAAAATCATTCATGAAGACAATAAAAGGGTTTTTATCATCAGTAAATCCAATGTAGTTTTCTGTATATATCGCGTTTCCTCCAAGAGTTTGGAGATGTGTCACCGAAAGGGGGATGGATGTGTCACCATTTTTTTGGAGGATACTGTGACGTAACTTCTCCTTAAACTCAGGTGAAAACGCCAAAATATCTTCACAGACTGCACTTCTGTACAACTGTATGTGAAAGAAGTTACGAATTGTAACAACATCAGCTTCGCTCACTATTTTGAGACCTGAAAGATCTGCTTGTCGGAAGTGTGGTAGTATGTTTTGAATAAATGGTGTTTCAATATCTGTAAACAGGTTTTCGCAATCACTACAAAATACGTAATCCACTGAAAATGGAATGGATTTCGCATTTTCAATTTCTTCCTCTGTTGGTTTTCTTCCAATTGTAGTCTCGAGGGTCAGCTCATCAAGACGTTGGAAATTAAAGTCTATAAATGGATTGGTATTATCCAGAGCAAAATATAATCCTTTCTCGCGTTCATTACTACCTTCTATGTTAAGACAGGTGCGGATAATTGCATCAGTAAGATAGTGAGTATTCTTTTTGTTTGCTTCGCGTTCAAGACACAGTTTACATAAAGACATAGTTTTTTTGTTTAAAGAATTGTTGTAAGTAAATTTAAAAAAAAGAATTTTATTAAAAGCACCCAGCTTCTCGAAACAAACAAAGCAGGAAATCATCCTGCTTTGTTTAGTAAGCAATAATTCTAAACGAGAACTTCTTTCTCCATTTCTGCAAATGATGCTTCCATTCCAGCAAATTTATGCGATACCAAATCCATATCTTTACTTATTTTCTGGCTTGTAATTTTAGCATAAATCTGTGTGGTAGAAATATTTTTATGCCCCATCATTTTACTAAGGCTTTCAAGTGGTACGCCTTCAGTCAAAAACATTGTTCCAAATGTGTGTCTTGCGGTGTGAAAGGTTACTTTTTGTTCTGTAACAATACCTAATTCTTGAATTAGTTTGTCTATATGGCTGTTACAAATTTTGTTTGTAGGAACAGGAAAAATAGAATCATTTCGGGTGGTACCTTTATATTTTTCAATAATTCGTTTGGGTATTTCCATAAGCCTTACATTAGAAGCAACATCAGATTTCTGTCTTCGGCTTATAATCCAATCGTGACCATCAAAAAAGGATTGTATGTTAGTACTTTTAAGTTGTTTAATATCTATGTAAGATAGTCCTGTAAAACAGCTGAATACAAAAAGATCCTTTACAATTTCATAATTTTGTTTTGAAGGATTGTGTAATAACAGGGATTCAACGTTTTCCTTAAGTAAATAGCTACGGTCATTTTCCTTCATCGATATTTCATAATCTTCAAAAGGATTTTTCCTGATAAGACCGTTTTTGACAGCTATTTCCGCAACACGATAGAGTGGCATAGTATATACCCAAACAGTATTGTGTGTGCACTTTTTGTCTATTCGAAGGAAGAAATCAAACTCTCTGATAAAATCACACGTCAATTCCCTGAACGCCATGTCATCACGATGATACCTGCTTTTGATAAATTCAGCAACGTGGTTATAGACAATTTTGTACTTGTAGTAGGTACTTTCGGAGCGTTCTCCTTGTACTACCATTTTCCCAAAATCATCATTGTTCTTTTTAAATACTTTCAGCAAGGAATCTTCCATAATACCAACACCGAGAAATGCAAGTTTCAGCTTTTGTGCCGTTACAAAACCCTCGTGTTTCAGCATATCTTCATAAAGGGTATCGATACGTGCCCTTATATTATCCAATTTTTGGTTAATACCTAGTGCTTTTGCACTCTTACCTTCAACTCTTCCATACTTTAAATCCCAATTCTTTGGATTGATCTCTAACTTTGTTCCTAAAGTCTTAGGTGTTCCATCAATAGTAATACGTGCCATAATCGGGGCATTACCGTTCTTTTTCGGCTCGTTCTTTTTCAGGTAGAAAAGTAATTTGAACGTAGATTTTTTTGTCTGCTCCATAACTCAAATGTTTAATGTTTAAAATTAAATTGTATTGAGTTACAAGGGAATATGAAAAATAGGGCAAAACACTGAAATATAACCTGTTACATCTTTGATTACCTTTGCTAATCGGTAACGAATTAGTAACCTATCTTTGTATTTTTAAGACCAAAACCTATCAGACACCGAGTTCCAAACTAAGACTACTGTTTTATAAAGCATTGTATATAAACGGTTTTAACCGTTTTGCTTATTTTTGCTTTATACTAATCTTTTTATAGTAAAAAATTCTGAATACAGAACGATTAACGGCATTAAGGTACTTCACATAGAATATAGTGCGAATGTTAAAGGATTAGATTTTGAATATATTGCGAATCTGTATCTTACCAACGAAGGTTATTGCAGTATTTCCACTTACACATATGCCAATCAGTTTGATGCTGATAAAAAAGAAATGGAAAATTTCGTGAACGGCATTGTAAAAGTTGAAAAAGGAAAAGATGTTGTAGAAATTATAGAATCCGGACCTCCACCACCAATGCTTCCTAAAAAATCAAAGTAAAACTAACATCCCCTTCATTCTGGAGGGGATTTTTTATTCATTTCATTAATCGTTTTCCACAAGTATTATTTATTTTATCAATTAAAATTAAAAGACTATTTTTGGGAAATTTGAAATTTGATTATATGAAGACTAAACATCCTAAAGGCCTGCCCTTCCTCTTTTTCACAGAAATGTGGGAGCGTTTCGGGTACTACCTGATTCTTGGAATCTTTGTTCTTTATGTCATTGAGCCTACCGGAATGAAAGGCGGACTTGGACTTCCGGATAAGACAGCTGATGATATTTTCGGAACATACATCGCTTTGACCTATTTAACGCCATTCCTTGGAGGATTTCTGGCGGACAGAGTTTTAGGATATATAAAATCTATTTATCTGGGCGGAATTTTGATGGCTGCCGGATATATCGGAATGGGAGTATTCAAAGAACTTCCTCTTTTTTATGGTTCATTAGCACTGATCATCATTGGAAACGGTTTCTTTAAACCTACTATTTCCACATTGTTAGGAAACCTTTATTCTGAAGAGCCTTACAAAGCCAATAAAGACTCCGGATACAATATTTTCTATATGGGAATCAATATCGGAGCGTTTATCTGTAATATTATTGCGGCTTTCATGCGTAATAAATTCGGATGGGGTGAAGCTTTCATCACTGCCGGTGTAGGAATGCTGGTAGGTCTTGTGATCTTTACAATCGGAAGAAAACATTACATTCATGCAGCACAAATGAAACCTGTTGAAGAAGGGGACACTAAACTTTCTGAAATTTTAATCAAGGTTTTCGTTCCTGCGATTGCCATTGGGGCTATTGGCTGGTTTATTCCAGGAAATATTTTTGGAAGCGACAGTACAGATGCCTTTATTTTCGCGTGTGCTCCTGTGATTTACTTTTATGCTTCATTATACTTTAAAGCTAAACCGGAAGAAAAACCTTCAATCGGGGCTTTGCTTTCCGTATTTCTGATCAGTATGTTCTTCTGGGCGGTGTTCAAACAGAACGGGACAGCGCTTACAAGATGGGCCAATTATTATACGGACAGAAGTGTTCCTGCCTCTCTGGAAAAACCTCTTGAGGATATCTATATGGTGGAAGGAAAGAGCTATGAAGACAAAGAAGTTCCTGTATACGACAACCAGTTCCAGTCTCAAAAAGATAAAGATGGAAAAAGCATCAAAGAAACCGGAAAAGATATTTACTTTAAAAACATTTCACCTGAACAGCGTGCAGCTCTGGAAAGAAATCCGGAATCTAAAGTCTACCTATACAACACAGAACTATTCCAGTCTATCAATCCATTCTGGGTGATTGCACTGACTCCTGTGGTGGTAGGATTCTGGGCTTTGCTGAGGCGAAAAGGAAAAGAACCGCTGACCCCTACAAAAATTGTATTGGGACTATTCATCTCCGGATTGTCATGTTTAGTGATGGTTCTTGCCGTTATGGCCGGGGATAATGGCGCTGTAAAAGTTTCTCCGTTATGGCTCGTTGCCGGATATGGCGTTATCACTATCGGTGAATTATGCCTTTCTCCAATGGGACTTTCTTTTGTATCCAAACTTTCACCTGCGAGAATTACCGCATTGATGATGGGAGGTTTCTTCCTGGCCAACTCGGTAGGAAACAAGCTCTCAGGGATTCTGGCGAGTACATGGTACAACTACGACAACAAAATGAATTACTTCCTGGTGAACTTTGCTTTGTTAATATTTGCGACACTTTTAGGGCTGTCTATGTTAAAAAGATTAAACAAGATCATGAAGGAAAAAGGGCACTAATCCCTGTTTATCATAAAGAATATTAAGCTGCAGAATCACTCTGCAGCTTTTTTATTTAAATATAAAATTAAAACCTTGCCAAAAACTCAAAAAAAACTATATTTGTCAGTCTTAACAAAAATTAACAATAGAATGGATAATATTGAAGCATTAAGTCCGAAACCGGATGAATTTGTAGAGAATAAGAATTCAAGGCATCCAAAAGGGTTGTGGGTTCTTTTCGGAACAGAAATGTGGGAGCGTTTCAACTTTTATGGGATGAGAGCACTTTTGACGCTCTTTATGGTAAATTCCTTATTAATAAAAGAGGCTGATGCGGCAATCATTTACGGTGGATTTTTAGCTTTATGTTATTTAACACCTCTTTTGGGAGGATTTATTGCAGATAAATATATCGGAAACAGAAATGCCATCTTAATCGGTGGATCTCTTATGGCTATCGGTCAGTTTCTATTATTTATCAGTGCCTCTACTTTCTCTGCCGATCTGGGCAGCTCCAAAATGATCATGTGGCTGGCGTTATTCGTTATCATTTTCGGTAATGGATTCTTCAAGCCGAATATTTCCTCAATGGTAGGAAGTCTTTATCCTAAGCAGGAAAAATCCAAACTGGATTCTGCTTTTACCATTTTCTATATGGGGATCAACATTGGAGCATTCCTTGGACAGTTTATCTGCCCGTACGTAGGAGATGTGAAAGATGCAACAACAGGAGTAAGAGATATTTTTGCTTTCAAATGGGGATTCTTAGCCGCTTCAATTGCGATGGTGATTGGAACCGTAACATTCTTTATCCTTAAAAATAAATATGTGGTAAATCCGGAAGGAAGACCTATCGGTGGTTTACCCAAGAACAATACAAGTGAAGACTTTGAAGAAGGGGAAACTCAAACCGCTAAATTCTCAGGTTTATCTTTAGGGATCACCGGAATTATATTTGTTGTTTTATTCTTTGCTTTCCGATATTTACTGGTAGGGGAATTCGGATTTAAAGCAGTAGAAATGGGTCAGCTGATCAAAGGAATTATTTATCCTTTCATCTATGCAGCCGGTATTTCACTTGCTTTCCTGATCATGAGTTCTGCAGAAAACAAGATTGAAAGACAGAGAATCTGGGTAATTTATATCGTATCCTTCTTTATCATTTTCTTCTGGGCAGCTTTCGAGCAGGCAGGATCTTCACTAACGTTTATCGCAGATAATCAGACAGACAGAAACATTTTCGGATGGAATATGCCTCCTTCAATGGTTCAGATCTTCAACGGTATCTTCGTAGTTCTGTTAGCCGTTCCATTCAGTTTGACATGGGATAAATTAAGAACAAAAGGAAGAGAGCCAGTTTCACCTTTCAAGCAGGCAATGGGACTTGCATTGATCGCTCTTTCTTACTTCATCATTGCACACAATGTAAAAGATCTTGGGAATTCAGGATTATTAGCTATCAAATGGTTAATGCTTCTTTACTTCATCCAGACTTGTGGTGAGCTTTGTTTATCTCCAATCGGTCTTTCATTGGTAGGAAAACTAGCCCCAAAAAGATTTGCATCATTATTATACGGAGTATTCTTTATTTCCAATGCTGCAGGTTATGCTTTGGCAGGTTCATTGGGAGCGCTTATTCCTGCTACAGGTGATAAATTCACAAAGGCACAGGAAATAGGCGTAAACCTTCAGGACGTTTTAGATAAAAAAGTAACGCTAACTGCTGAACAAACAGTAGCATTTGAGAAAGCTCAGTTACCATTACACAATCCTACATTTGCAGGATTTGAGATCCACAATCTGTTCGAATTCTTTATGGTATTCGTAGTACTTTGTGGTATTGCAGCTGTGATTTTGGGTCTGATCTCTCCAATCTTAAAGAAAATGATGCACGGTGTAAAATAACTGCATCAATAAAATACAACAAAACCTCTGCTAAGTCAGAGGTTTTTTTTATTTTCGTATGATGGAAATTTCCGAAGATTCTTTATTTCAATCCGTAAAGGAAATTATTAGGCAGTCGCGCGAAAAAGTGTTTCGGATAGCGAATTCTACTTTACTGCTTACGTACTGGCAGATCGGAAAACTGATCGTAGAAGATGAACAGCAGGGAAAGGAACGCGAATATGGCAAGCAAACCTTAAAAAATATTTCTAACAAACTTTCTCTGGAGTTTGGAAAAGGTTTTGATTGCTCCAACCTTTCCAATATGCGCAAATTTTATCCAGCTTTCCCAATTGTTGACACATTGTCTCTACAATTGAGCTGGTCTCATTACAGATTGCTTTTTGGACAGGATGATAAATCAAAAAGAAGCTATTATCTTAATGAAGCTGTACAAAATAAATGGAATGTACGGGATTTGAAAAGACAGATCAATTCACTTGCCTACGAAAGAGTTTTGGAACATAAAAAATCCTTAATAGAGAATATCCACAGCATTATACAAGACCCCTATATTTTTGAATTTTCAGGCTTTCTACCTAAAAAACAATCTCTTTGCCAGCAAATACTTACTCTAACTTCCAAAAGAAGAACAATTAAAAGAAATCATAGACCAGGACAGAATCCGTTTCGAGCTGGATCAAAACAATAATAAACAACCTTAATTAAAATCAATCATATACGATTATGAGCTTAACTCTAGAAGAAATACAAAATTTTAAAGGGAAATATCCTAAACAGCTTTGGACGCTGTTCACGGTAGAAATGTGGGAGCGTTTTTGTTTTTACGGAATGCGGGGTGTCCTTACCATCTTTATGGTAGATCAGCTGGGTCTGTTGGAAGATAAAGCCAATCTACAGTATGGAGCTATACAGGCTTTTATCTATGCATTCACATTCATAGGTGGAATTTTTGCCGATAAAATTCTTGGATTCAAAAAGTCTCTGGTATTCGGAGGACTTATCATGACGGTAGGAAACCTTATCATTGCTTTTTCTCCGCATGATTTCTTCTATTTCGGGATTACCTGTTCGATTATCGGTACAGGATTTTTCAAACCCAATATTTCTTCCATGGTAGGAGAACTTTACAAGGAAGATGACCCCAGAAGAGATGCCGGATACGGACTTTTCTATGCCGGAATCAATATTGGCGGACTTTTAGGAGGAGCACTTTGTGTTTATCTCGGAAAGTATCATTCGTGGTCGTGGTGTTTCTTGGCAGCAGCTATTGTAATGCTTTTAGGTTTAATCACCTTTTTTGCTACCAAAAAATCATTGGGACCTATCGGAGATTCACCGTTACAGGTACTTCCACAGTCTAAAAGAACTTTACGTGAAGTCTTGGTATATATTGGTGCATTGCTAAGTATGCCTCTTATTTTTATTATGGTTAAAAATACTGACTATACAGATTATTTCATGTATTTAATCGGTATTGCGGCTGTAGGTTATTTTATTATTGAAACATTGAAACAGACAACGCCTTATCAAAAGAAACTTGTTGCTGCTTTCATCTTTATCTTCATGTACTTCCTGTTCAATTCCATCTATGAACAAAGTGGAGGATCTCTGTCTTTATTTGCAAAAGACAACCTGGTTCACAATCTGTTAGGCTTTGGGATGGATCCGAATATCATTAACAACAGTGCCAATTCTTTTTTCATCATTCTTTTCAGTCCGCTTATTGGTCTGGCATGGGTTGCTTTAAATAAAAAGAAGCTGGAACCCAATACGATTAATAAGTTTGGAATTGGATTTTTATTCCTTGCCGGAGGTTTCTTTCTGTTTTACAGCTTAAGATATTTCGCAGGTGCAGACGGTAAGTCTTCCCTTAATTTATTTACGTTCACGTGGTTGGTGATCACATTCGGTGAATTGTGTCTGGGACCTATCGGAATGTCTATTATTACGAAATTATCTCCAAAGAAAATGTTCGGGATGATGATGGGATTATGGTTTCTGGCCAGTGCTTTCGGACAGTTTGCTGCAGGAAAAATCGGAGCGAGTTTATCTGAAGCCAATACAGGAAATACCAACATGAGTAAACTTATCGCGTATACCGATGGATACAAAACTCTGGGAATCTATGCCTTAATTGCCGGTGTGGTACTAATTTTGCTATCCTCGTTCGTAAGAAAATTAATGCAGGATGTAAAATAGAATAAGCAAGATTATGCTTATTTTTACGTAAATATCAAATTATGAAAAAAATTATAAGCATATTTCTTCTTTTTATAGTAAGTTTCAGTTTTGCTCAGGTAAAATGGATGACTATTGAAGAAGCTTTAAAAGCTCAGAAAGAAAATCCAAAAAAAATCCTGATCGATTTTTATGCAGACTGGTGTGGCCCGTGTAAGATCATGGATAAAAAAACATACGGTCATGCTATCATTGCTCAGTTTTTAAATGAAAATTACTATCCTGTAAAGTTTAATGCTGAAGAAAAACAATCTATTGATGTTTTCGGAAGAACATTTTCCAATGATAATACAGAACATAAAAAAGGGAAAAATTCTCTTCATGAATTTACCCAATATATGAATGTAGGCGCCGTTCCAAGTACCGTGTTTCTGGATGAAAAAGGCGGACCAATAACCATTCTACAGGGAGAATTATCTGCTAAAGAACTTGAACCTTATCTGGAATTCATCTCTAAAGATCTCTTCAAAAAGATCCGCTCCAGGGAACAGTGGGAAGATTATCAGAAAAAATTCAAATCTAAAATTAAAGATTAAGACCATACAGCGGCTTTCAACAATTGGAAGCCGCTTTTTTTGATTGTAACGGCCCATATTTTCAACAAAAAATTTTAATCTTAAATCTATTTTTCCGAAATTAGGCCTCATTTTTAAAATGACCTTAGAAACATCCATAGAATTCATCAAAGGAATTGGTCCTGACAGAGCCAAACTCATCAAAAGTGTGTTGGGACTCTCCACCGTAGATGACCTTCTGAACTTCTACCCTATCCGCTATCTGGATAAGAGTAAGGTATTTAAAATTTCCCAGCTCGAGGAAAGCAGCATTGAAATACAGCTGAAAGGAAGAATCACGCAGGTACAGGAGGTTCAGACTGGAAAAACAAAAAGACTTTCGGCGAAATTTAATGATGATACCGGAACAATGGACTTGGTTTGGTTCCAGTATTCAAAATGGCTGAAAGAGCAGCTCCCGATCAACCGTGAGGTTTATATTTTCGGAAAAATCAATGTGTTCAACCGTCAGTTTTCCATGCCGCATCCTGAAATAGAAGCGGAGGAAAAAAAAGAAGGTGACAATCGGCTCAAACCCATTTATCCAAGTTCAGAAAAGCTGACCAAAAGAGGTTTGAATCAAAGATTCTTCCAGGTAGTTTTAAGGAATATCTGCAAAGAGATCCCCAATCTGGTTGAAGAAAACTTTCCGGATTATCTGACGAAAGCATTTAAATTTTTATCAAGACAGCATACTTATTTAAATATCCATTTCCCAAAGGATATGGAGTATTATGAAAAGGCTGACAACAGGCTGAAATTTGAGGAATCCTTCTTTTTTCAGTTAGGATTTGCCCTAAAAAAGTTACATCACAAAAGCCATTCACCCGGAAATCCGTTTCCAATTATAGGTGATCACTTTAATAATTTTTATAATCATCATATTCCTTTTGATCTTACCAATGCACAGAAAAGGGTTTTAAAGGAAATCCGTCTGGATATGAAAAGGCCAATTCAGATGAACAGGCTTCTGCAGGGCGATGTAGGAT
This sequence comes from Chryseobacterium sp. JM1, assembly GCF_000737715.1. GTDB lineage: Bacteria > Bacteroidota > Bacteroidia > Flavobacteriales > Weeksellaceae > Chryseobacterium. Next base: position 128,313 of record NZ_JPRN01000007.1, read on the forward strand.
CCGGAAAAACAATGGTTGCCTTAGTTACCATGCTCATCGCAATGGACAACGGTTTTCAAAGCTGTATGATGGCTCCGACTGAAATTCTGGCGCAGCAGCATTATAATGGTATCAAAGATCTTTTAGAGGCTACGGGTATTAACGTCCGAATTCTGACGGGTTCTAGTAAAACTTCAGAAAGAAAGATCATTCACGAAGAACTTGAAAATGGCAGTCTTTCTATATTGGTAGGAACACACGCTGTTTTGGAAGATAAAGTGAAATTTAAAAATCTTGGACTGGCTATCATTGATGAGCAGCACAGATTCGGTGTGGCACAAAGAGCGAAATTATGGGCTAAAAATAAGATTCCACCACACATTCTGGTGATGACGGCAACTCCTATTCCCAGAACGCTGGCCATGAGCTTTTATTCTGATCTTGATGTCTCTGTAATCGATGAAATGCCGGTGGGAAGAAAACCGATTATCACAGCTCACAGGCGTGAAAAAGACAGAGATTACGTTTATAATTTCTGCAGGGATGAGATCAAAAAAGGAAGACAGGTTTATTTCGTGTATCCATTGATTGAAGAATCTGAAACCCTGGATTACAAAAATCTGATGGAAGGTCTCGACCATGTCATGACTGCATTCTCCGACTACAATACTACGATGCTCCACGGCAAAATGAAACCTGCTGAAAAAGATGCCGCAATGAATTATTTCGCATCTGGAAAAGCAGAAATTATGGTCGCTACGACCGTCATTGAAGTAGGTGTGAATGTTCCGAATGCTTCTGTAATGGTGATCGAAAGTTCAGAAAGATTCGGGCTTTCCCAGCTCCATCAGTTGCGGGGCCGTGTAGGAAGAGGTGCAGAACAGAGCTACTGTATCCTGATGACTTCCGATAAACTGTCTAAGGAGAGCAGAACCCGCATCAAGACGATGACGGAAACCAATGATGGATTTAAAATTTCAGAGGTGGATATGCAGCTCAGAGGTCCAGGAGATATTCTGGGGACACAGCAGAGCGGTGTTGTCGATTTCAAAAGACTGGATCTGGTGAATGATTCCGCCATTATCAAAACCACGAAAAACACGGTTGACAAAATACTGGAAGCAGATCCGCATCTGGCCAATCCGGACAACCTGATCATCAAAAACTACTACCTGCGGTACTACAAAGGAAAAAATAAGTGGAGTAAAATTTCATAAAAAAACCGCGAAAAGAAATCTTTCCGCGGCCCCCTTATAAAACTGTTATTTAGAAGAAATTACTTTTGGTCTGTTTAAAAAATTTATTTTAATAGCAAGAACTAATATCCTGTGATTTGGTGTGAAAATATTTATATACTACTTGAATTTTTTCAGCTCATACTATTAAAATAAATTAAAAAAACAAAATGAATTATTTTTCCAACTTGCTTATTATAAAAACTAACTGTTCAGGTTGAAGGAAGTGGGAATGAAACGAATAAATACCCTTCAACTTTCTTAAGTTTTCATGATTGTACCGTTTTGTTTAAAGATCTTCTATGCTTTATAGTTGGAAATGAACATAATTCATTTTGTTAAAACTAACATTGTGATTTATATTTTTATTTCTAATGAAATAATCTATTCTCTACCATCCACTGCTTTTTTATATAGCTAATTTGTGTTGCAATGTTTACATTTACAAAATTGCTGATATTGCGTGGATTTCTCCTTATATGATTTTAATTATTAGTTATACAATTTTCACCTTTATGTGAATAGTATGCTTTAAATACAAAATATTTATTCATAATCAAATATCTTTAAAGTCTTTATTCATCACACTTTCATAATGAAATTATCTTTATTGAGTCCTGATGTGTGATACTGCCAGTTGATGGTAATAATTTCTGTTAGTGCTTTTTTAAGGCCTTCATACGTTTCAGGTTTCTTCATAAAAATATTCGCCCCGTTCACAAAAACCTCTTCTATTTCAGTTTCAGAAATCTGATCCGCATAAGCAGCAATAGTTATATTGCTGAACTTTGGATCTTCTTTGATTTCTTCCAGACATTCCTGAAATTTTTTTCCCGGAATATCATATTTAATGAAAACTATTTCCGGAACAATAGCGCTGCAGCTGTTCAGATATTTCATAAGATCCTCACCGTTTGAGAAACACTGGGACTTTACGCCTATCTTTAAACCTTTGAAGATATTTTTAAAGAATATTATATTGCCCTCGTCATCATCTGCTGCCAGTATATTTAAATATTCTTTATTCATACAGCATTGTAGAATTTATAGCCATGCTTTGAATTTTTCTCCTTTTCGTAATGATTTTCTGAAACTGGGACGGCGTAATCCCGGTTGTATTTTTGAACTGGGTACTCAGATGCGCCACACTGGAATAATTCAGTTTGTGGGCAATTTCCGTAAGGCTTTGCTTGTTATTTAAGATCAGTTCCTTTGCATACTCGATCTTCTGCAGGATAATAAAATTTTCTATAGATGTAAAAGCAACCTCTGAAAATAGATTGGAAAGATATCCGTAACTGTGGTTCAGTTTCTCAGCAATATAAATAGAAGCTTTCACGGGAACTGCGTTTTCAGAAAAAACAAGCTCTACGATAGCATCCTTTATTTTCTGTACTAAAGCCGTCTTCTGGCTTTCAATAATCTCTATGCCGTAATCTTTAAGGTTCTTCTTAAAGAGATTATGCTGCTCCTGGGTAATGGGTTCGTAGAACTCCACTTCCCCAAAGTTCAGCAGGCGGTATTTCAGCCCGTGCTCTTTTAGCTTCTCATCCAACACTTTCTTACAGAGCGCGTTGAAATCAAATTTTACATACATTTTCATCCTGGTATAAGTGTGTCAAATTTCGGAGTAAATATAATAATTTATTTCATTTAAAAGTGAAATAGTATTGAATATTTTTAACATAATGTATAAATACAAAAAACTCCTGCATTATGAATACAGGAATTTAAACACTAAGGATGAAAAAAATATACTGATAAAAAGCTACTGTAGCTCAAAACCAAGCATATGAATGTATTATTGAAAGTGATTTGGTTCTGATACAAAGATGAACCAAAAAGAAACATCACATGTTATAGAATTAAAATTAAATGTTACACAATTTTAAGTCAATCAATTGTGAATTAAGAACTCCATAAGATAGTCATCCATCACATATCCGCGCCCTATATCAAAGACTCCTTCATCATAAACCGTATATCCCTGAGACTCATAGAAGTTTCGGGCAGCATTGTTTTTATTTACATTCAGGATGATTCTTTTGTCTCCGTTTTCAGATACTTTACCGTTCAAAAACTGTAACGCGCCTTTTCCAAAACCTTTTCCTTTGCTTTCCGGAACCAGATAAATACGGTGAAGTTTTGTAGTCTCTTCTTCATAATGATGCTGATACCCAATAAAGCCTTCATAAGAGCCGGTACTTTCGTCCTGAATCATATAATAATGATAATCCGGATTCCTGAGATGGCTCCCGATTTCAGCTTCGGAATACATCTCTGAAAGCATATATTCCATCTGTTCGTCTGAAAGAATGTCTGCATAAGCATTTTCCCAGGATCTTCTCGCCAGATCCTGAATAAGGGGAATGTCTTTTTCTGTTGCTTTGAGTAATTTCATAATTTTTATGATTAAAAAAAGTGAAAAGCCGGAACTTTTCACCTGTTATTTTTTTACGTTAATGGTCAATTTTGCTTCGCAAGTGAATGGTCAATTTCTCACCGTCATTTAAAAATTCACAATTGACAATTGACATTTCACTATTTACGGCAATAGTCAATTTTGCTTCGCAAGTGAATGCTCAATTTTTTAACCGTCATTTAAAAATTCACGATTGACAATTCACAATTCACGGCAATGGCCAATGGTCAATTTTGCTTCGCAAGTGAATGGTCAATTTTTTAACCGTCATTTAAAAATTCACGATTGACAATTGACAATTCACATTTTCTCCATTCCTATTTTTTAAATCTTCTCCATCTCAGCTTTGATCTTCGCATACAATCCTTCTGAAGCAGGAACTAATGGAAGTCTCAGATAGTTTTTAATGATTCCTTTTTCTGTAAGGATTACTTTAATTCCGCAAGGGTTTCCTTCTGCAAAAATCAATCTTGTGATGTCTACCAGTTTGTTGTGGATTTCATAAGCTTCTTTCACTTTTCCTTCAAAAGCTAACTGAACCATGGTAGAAAATTCTTTCGGATATCCCTGCCCGATTACGGAAATCACACCGTTTCCACCCGCTAAAGTGACAGGAAGTGTATATTCATCATCACCGGAAACCAGTGAAAATCCTTCAGGTTTTTTTCTTAAGATATCGAAATACTGAAGAATGTTCGGTGCCGCTTCTTTGATCATGAATAAATTCGGGAATTCATTGGCAAGACGGATGGTAGTATCTGCTTCAACATTCTGACCTGTTCTGGACGGAACGTTGTAGATAATAATATTTTTACCCGTAGCAGCAAGCGCTTTATAATGCTGATAAAGTCCTTCCTGATTAGGTTTATTGTAATATGGAGACACAGAAAGTACCGCATCAAATGCAGAAAGATCTGCATCTTCTATCTGTTTCTTTACTTCCAGAGTATTATTTCCGCCAATTCCTAAAACCAAAGGAAGACGTTTATTATTAACCTTAATGATATGCTCAATCACCTGTTTCTTCTCCTCTTCAGAAAGCGTTGCTGCTTCCGCTGTAGTTCCTAAAACAACTAAATAATTGGTTCCGTTTTCGATATTATACTCAACTAGTTTTGTTAAACTGTCGAAATCAACGGATAAATCTTCATTAAAGGGCGTTACCAACGCAACACCTACTCCTTTTAAAATGCTCATCTGTTAGAATTATTTTTGCCAAATTTAATAATTTACGATAAGAATTTATAATAAATAATAATGTTTTATTCTACATATAATTATATTTGCATATACTAAAAGATATTATGACATCGTGATGACCAAAGTTGCTGATCAAAGCACTATGGTACCGGCGATTACATATGACCTTTAAAAATAAATTTGCAACATATGAAAAATAAATTCTTGTTACTAGGAATTGCTCTGGCCTCCCTTACTGCCTGCAAGACAGCTTCTACGCTGCAGCTGGCGGAAGTAAAGACCCAGAAGAATATTTCTATTAATAATGAGCTGAAAAATGATGAGGAGTTTGTAAAGATTATCGAACCTTATAAGCAGAAACTGGATAAGGAGATGAATCAGAAGATCTCCCACACCAGCATCGATCTTACCAAACAGGGCGATAACAGCAATCTGGGCAGTCTTTTGGCCGACTATACCTTCGAAGGTGCAGATGCCTGGACGAAAAAAAATCTTCAGAAAAACGTAGATGCGGCTCTGATCAACATCGGAGGAATTCGTACTACCATTGGAAAAGGAGATATTTTCCTTAAAAACGTCTTTGAAGTAATGCCTTTTGAAAATGAAGTGATCATTGTAAAAATGAAAGGATCAGACCTTCAGGGGCTTTTTGATTATTATGCAAAAACTCAGGTGAACAATCCTGTTTCCCACTTATACATTGAAACCAATAACGGACAGCTGACCAAATCTCTGATCAACGGAAAGTCTGTAGATCCTTCAAAGGAATATTACATCGCGACTTCAGATTATCTGGCGCTGGGCGGTGACAATATGAAATTCTTTTCCAAAGGGGAATCTATTTCTACAGGAATCAGACTGAGAGATCTTTTCATTGAGTATTTCAGGAAAAATTCTGAAGTGGTTCCGAATACAGATGTTCGTTTAAATTTTATCGGTAAGAAATAATGGATAGAAAAAGTTTTTTAAAAGTAATAGGCGGTGGATCTTTAGCAGCAGCTTTAGCTCCCAATATGATGATGGCAGAAGAATTGAAACTCAACCCTTTCACTTCTGCGAATAAACTCACCATTCTTCATACCAACGACCAGCACAGCAGAATAGAGCCTTTTGACGCCAGCTATACCAGAAATCCCAATCAGGGAGGATTTGCCAGAAGAGCAAGTCTGATCCAGCAGATCAGAAGTCAGGAAAGCAATGTGCTTCTTCTGGATTCCGGAGATATTTTTCAGGGAACACCTTATTTCAATTTCTTTGGCGGTGAACTTGAATTCAAACTGATGTCTATGATGAAATATGATGCTTCCACCATGGGAAATCATGATTTCGACAACAGTCTGGATGGTTTCTTAAAAGTACTTCCCAACGCGAAGTTCCCATTTATCTGTTCAAACTATGATTTTAAGAATACAGTTCTGGACGGTAAGACTTCACCCTACAAGATTTTTAATAAAAACGGAATTAAAGTAGGCATTTTCGGAGTAGGTATCCAGCTGGACGGCCTTGTGGGCAAAAAGCAGTATGGCGAAACTGTGTACTCAGATCCTGTAGAGGTAGCTCAGCATTATTCCAACTTCCTTAAAAACGAACAAAAATGTGATCTTGTGATCTGCCTTTCTCACATTGGCTATGATTATAAAGATGAACCTAATAAAATAAGCGACAAAGTTCTGGCTGCCAAAACAGAAAATATTGATATTATCTTAGGCGGACATACCCACACTTTCTTATCCGAACCACAATCTTTTACCAACAGACAGGGTAAAAATGTTCTGGTCAATCAGGTAGGATGGGCCGGCCTTCTTCTGGGCAGAATAGATTTTTACTTTGACGCCAATAAAAACGTAAAGCATATTTCCTGGAATAACCAGGCGATAGACAGCAGTATAACCGTATAATATGAAAAAACTCTCTTTAATCTCTCTGGGTATTTTAGCATCCCTGCAATTCATAGATGCACAGGTCATTTCATCAAAAAAATGGACGGATCTTTTTTCCTATAATAATGTTCTGGCCATGAAGGAGGACAACGGGAAGATAATTGCAGCCACAGAAAACGGACTGTTCTACTATACCATTGCAACCGGAGAAGTGACCAAACTGTCAAAAGCCAATGGTCTACACGATGTCAGCATCACTGCATTCGACTATAATCCACAAACTAAAGTAGGAGTTATTGGATATGCAAACGGATCTTTGGACATCGTTACTCCACAGGAGATTAAATATGTTGTTGATATTCCTATCGCTACCGGCTATAACGGCAGCAAAAAAGTCAATCACATTTCTATTACAGGAGATCAGGCTGTCATATCTGTTGGATACGGTCTTTCTGTATTCAATCTGAAAAAACTGGAATTCGGAGACTCTTCATTTTTTATGAACGGAGGAGTGTATGAAGCCAGTAATGAAGCAACAATTTTTGGAAACAAAGTCTATTCTGTGACGAATAGCGGTCTGAAAAGCCATGAAATGAACATCACATTTCCGGTATTCTCTACATGGACCACAGAAATAGCCGGATCATTTAAACATATAGACGCCGATGCTTCCTCAATGATTTATTCTTCCGCCACCTCTGCATTCATCTATAATAATGGGACCGGTACTCCGCTTCCTTCTTCTTTTGGAAATATCAGGGATATTGTTTTAACATCAAACAACATCGTTGTAACAGACAACAGGATTTATACATTCGGCTTAAACGGAATATCTTTAAATGCCGTAAGTTTAGGAGAGGAATGCAATACAGCGATTACAACAGGCAGTGGAAAAATATATGGAGGAACTCTATTATCCGGAATAAAAGATGAAGGAAGTACTACCTATAAACCTTCAGGTCCTTATTTAAATTCTGCCTACAAAATCAATCTGTATGATAATAACCAAATGCTGGTATCATCCGGATCCAGGATAAACAGATTTAATCAGGTCGCATTAAACCCCAAAAATCCCGGGTTTTATTATTTTAACGGATCAGAGTGGATATATTCTTCCTTTTTTGTAGGAAATACAACGACTCGATTCAATGTCCTGGATGCCGTTGTCAACCCTACTGATACCAATGAGGTTTTCTTTACCAATTATTTAGGTACTGCAGGAGGTGAAGGAGTTTACAGAATGAAATATAATGCCACCAATAAAGATTTCGAATTTGTGAAATATTATACGGGAACTTTCCGTCCGGTAGGTTTTGCATCAGACAACCAGAATAATCTTTTTGTATCCATCGCATTCAATAGCGGTAACCCCACGATTTGGATTTATGATAAAGCGGCAGATAATTTTCTCTTAAAAAAAGTAGTATTAAGCAGTGATGGTATACAAAAACCTGTTTTTTATGAAAATATGTTATGGATCCCGCTTCCCAGAACCAATAACTTCCTGGTATATGACTATAAAGCTGCCCTCAATCTTTCTGACGATACCGAATATATATTAAAAGATACAAATGGTTTCGCAGGAAACTCCAAAGGAACACTATCGGTAGCATTCGACAAGTCCGGAGATGCCTGGATTGGTACTGACAGCGGTTTGAGAATATTAGCCAATGCTGCTGCAGAAATAAAAACTCCAAACCCAACGGTAGAGCCTATCATTATAGAACAGAGTGGGCTTGGAGAAGAACTTTTCAGAGACGGGCAAATCCTCCAGATAGAAGTAGATGCCGGAAATTACAAATGGGTTTCTGTAGACGGAGGTGGGGTATACTATCTTTCTGCAGACGGTCAGCAGACCATTAAGCATTTTACAAAAGAAAACTCTCCTCTTCCTACCAATTCTGTAACCGATATCAAGGTGGACAAGAAAACAGGAAAGGTATATTTTGCAACCTTCAATGGTATCGTAGCCTATCACGGTGATGTAGGTGATGTAACATCCAACTTCGGAAATGTAGTGGTTTACCCTAATCCGGTAGTCTATTCCAACTTTAAAGGAAAAGTAACGATAAAAGGGTTGGCAGAAAAAACAAATATCAGAATCACTGATGCGGCAGGAAATGTCATCCACTCTGCAGTAGCCAGAGGAGGTTATTATGAATGGGACCTTACCAATCAAAAAGGAACCAGAGTAGCTTCAGGTATGTATTTCGTACTGATGACCAATGAGGACGGATCGGATAAAGCTACCGCAAAAATAGGTGTGGTCAATTAATGAATTCACAAAACGGATTTTTATTATCTTTTATAAAATACGGCGAAAATGATGCAGTTCTGCATTGTTTTACAGAGGAGGATGGCTTTCAGACTTATTTCGTAAAGGGGATTTATTCCAAAAGAAATAAAAAGAAAGCCCTGCTTCAGCCTTTGAGCATGCTCAGCTTTACCATTAATCCCACGAGAGGCAACGGAATCCCTTCCGTTTCAAGGTTTGAACTGGTGAAAAGCCATGATATGTATATGGATATCAAAGCCAATACCGTAATATTCTTTATCTCTGATTTCCTGAATCAGGTTTTAAGACACGAAAATAAAAACCCGGGTCTCTTTTTCAGTATAGATCAATTTATCGATGAGCTGAATGGGAAAAACTACCAGTGTCATCTTCTTTTTTTAATTACGATACTCAAAATTCAGGGCGTAGCTCCTTTGATCAACAACGGGCCATATTTAGATCCGGAGACCGGAACTTTTTCTATGGTTTCGACTCACCATCTGTTTACTGAAGAAATTTCAGCCATATGGAAGACAGCACTATACTCTGAAAACCTCTACACGACAAAGATTCCCAACGCTTTAAGAAAAGATTTTCTGGACAGTCTTCTCGTCTACTATCATTATCATATTACAGATTTTAAAATCCCGACATCGCTGGAAGTTATTCAGCAAATCTTTGAGTAGTTTGAGGTCCTAAAAGTAACTCCCATCTTCCCTCTTCCATCACCCAACTATTCACTCTTCACTTCACCCGGCATTTCCGTTTCAGACTCCGCTATTTCTTTTTTGGAGAATCTTGGCTGCAGGATTTTTGCAATCAAACCCGTCCATCCCGTTTGGTGGGAAGCTCCTACTCCTCTCCCATTATCGCCATGGAAATATTCGTAAAATAAAATATAGTCTTTGAAATCAGGATCGGTTTGAAACCTTTCATATTGGCCATTCACCGGGCGATTTCCGTTTTCATCCTTTAAAAAAATCTTTGATAACCTTTTGCTCAAAGAATCTGCAATTTGATCAAGGTTAGAATAATTTCCGCTTCCCGTAGGATATTCCACCATAAAATCCGGGCTGTAATAGAAGAAAAACCGTTGAAGACTTTCAATAATCAAAAAGTTAATAGGAAACCAGATCGGTCCGCGCCAATTGCTGTTTCCTCCGAAAAGACCACTATCGCTTTCTGCAGGCGTATATTTTACACAGTAATCCGTTCCGTTTAAGTTTAAGGTATAAGGATTATTTTCATATTCTTTGGACAAAGCCCGAACACCATAATCGCTTAAGAATTCTTCAGGATTCAGCATTCTTTTCAAAAGTCTCTTTAATCTGTGCCCGCGAAGCAATGACAGAAGGTGCTTGGAGTCCTGCCCTTTTACTTCCCATCTCGATACAAGTGAGGCCAGCTCAGGCTTATTTTCAAGAACCCATTTCATTCTTTTTTTGAAATTGGGCAACTTTTCGATCATCTCGTCATCAATGACCTCAACAGCAAACATCGGAATCAGTCCAACAATAGTCCGAAGCCTCAGATACATATGATCACCGTCGCTGGAAGCAATGGCATCGTAGAAAAATTCATCTTCCTGGTCCCAAAGACTGAACTCTTCATCACCCATATTATCCAGTGAATTGGCGATAGAAAGGAAATGCTCAAAAAACTTCATGGCCATTTCTTCATACACATTATTGTAAAGAGCAAGCTCAAGCGCAATTCTCATCATATTCAGCGCAAACATGGCCATCCAGCTTGTTCCGTCCGATTGTTCCAGCTGCTCACCATTCGGAAGCGTTGTATTTCGGTCAAAAACACCGATATTATCGAGCCCTAAAAAGCCTCCTTCAAAAATATTATTGCCGTTGCTGTCTTTTTTATTCACCCACCATGTAAAATTCATGAGCAGTTTTTGAAAAGCACTTTCCAGAAATTCAAGATCAGGCTTTCCATTGATATATTCATCAATTTTAAATACCCTGAAAACGGCCCAGCCATGAACCGGAGGATTCACATCGCTAAAGTTCCATTCATAGGCAGGAAGCTGTCCGTTGGGGTGCATATACCATTCAAACAGGAAAAGTTTCAGCTGATGTTTTGCAAAATCAGGATCGATTAATGAAAAACTGATCGTATGAAACGCCAGATCCCAGGTCGCATACCAAGGATATTCCCATTTATCGGGCATTGAAATGATATGTTCATTATTCAGATGCTTCCAGTCGTAATTCCTGATCTTCTCACGGGATTTAGGTGGTGGCATTTCTGCAGGATCACCTTTCAGCCATTTTTCTACGTTGTAATGATAAAACATTTTATTCCAGAGCATTCCTGCGAAAGCCTGCCGCTGAACCAGTTTTTCATCTTCCGTTTTTATTCCCTCCTGAATTTCAGCATAAAACTCATCTGCTTCTTTTTTTCTCAGTTCGAAAACCTTATCAAAATCAGCAAACGGTGTTTTTAAATCTTTATCGGTCAACCTGAATTCAAAAGTTTTGGATTCTCCGGCTTTCAGGATTTCATCAATGAAAAAAGAAGCTTTTGTTCCGCTACCTTTCGGATTGACCGCCTGAGAATTTCCGTTAATGACAAAATCATTGATCCCGTCTTTGCAGTATTTTGATTCATTTGCAGATTGATACAGTCTTTCAATATTCGTTTCGTTGTTACAGAACAATGTTTTTGAGGACTGCTTTGCGTAGATATTTTTAATGGTAAGATCTTTATGGCTAATCTCAATACGTTCCGCATCTTCGCTGTCCAGTTGCGGTTTGTAGTCGTCATATCCCCAATTCCACGTATTCCTGAACCAAACCGTTGGCAATATCACAATCGGAGCTTCTTTTTCAGATTTATTGATGACCGTAAGTTTTATCAAAATATCATGTTCGCTTTCTTTGGCATACTCAATGAACAGATCAAAGTATTCATTCTGATCAAAGATTCCGGTATCAATTAATTCATATTCCGCTTCATCCTTACTTCTTTCTGAATTGTTTTTTAAAAGATCTTCATACGGAAAAGCATTCTGTGGATATTTGTACAGCATTTTCATGTAAGAATGCGTAGGTGTGGAATCCAGATAGTAGAAATATTCCTTCACATCTTCCCCGTGATTTCCCTGTCCGTTGGTCAGGCCAAAGAAGCGTTCTTTCACCATTTTATCTTTCTTATTCCAGAATCCTATGGAAAAGACCAGCTTCTGGAGATCATCACAAATTCCACAAATCCCTTCCTCACCCCAACGGTAAGTTTTGGCTTCTGCCGTATCATGATTGGTGTAATTCCAGGCATCCCCGTTGGCGCTGTAATCTTCACGGACGAGCCCCCATTCGCGGTTGCTGACGTAGGGTCCCCATTTTTTCCATGCGAGATCTGAAAGTCTTTGTTTTTCGGACATGTGTTTTTTGGTGTATTAATGTATTGATGTAAAATGTATTAATGATATCAGATTTCAGATATGGGAGTCGTTATCAGTGGTGGCTTCGGGAGCCTCATCCACCGGGTATTTGTCGTTTGTTCAATACTTTCGGATTCACAGCTTTCAACTCTAATGCTCTCCACTCTAAAACTCTCAAACCCTAAAACTCTCAAACCCCAAAACTCGCTTACCCTCCTGTAGAAAAGCTCTCAAAAGTCGTCATCCCGCCATCTACAAAAATGCTGGTTCCGGTGATGTAGTCTGCAAGATCACTTGCGATAAAAGCGGCTAAGTTTCCGATATCCTGTGGCTGTCCTATTCTGTTGTATGGAATAAGGTTCAGTAATGAATTCAAGGCTTCCGGAGTACTCCATGCATCTTTATTGATCGGTGTTTGAATAGCACCGGGACAAATTGAATTGACACGGATCTTATTGGCTCCGTATTCCTGTGCAAGCGTCTGCATCAGCATTCTGACGGCGCCCTTGCTGGATGCATAATTGGCATGACCGGCCCACGGAATAATTTCGTGAACGGAACTAATATGGATGATTTTTCCACAGGCAATGGAACGGGAAGGATCTATACCTCTGCGCAGGAACTCTTTGATGGCTTCGCGGGCGCACAGAAACTGTCCGGTAAGATTCACACCTATCACCGCATTCCATTGATCGATGGTCATTTCTGTAAATTTTGCGTCTTTCTGAATTCCGGCATTATTGATAAGAATATCTACGGTCCCGAATTGTGAAACAGCATCCTGAAACATTTTAATGACCTGATCTTCTTTGGAAACATCACACTGGTATGTGATTCCTTTTCCACCGGCATCTGTAATTTCCTTTAAAACAGCTTTCGCCTCATCGGTTGATCTTTCTGAAGAATGATTGACGATTACTGTAGCACCGGCATCTGCCAGAGATTTTGCGATTCCTGAACCTATTCCGCTGGATGCTCCTGTAACGACAGCTACTTGATTGCGAAGTGATATTTCCATATTTTATGATTTGATGTTACTCAAAGTTATGGAAACAATTCACCAGGATGGAATTTTTAAATTTAAAATTTTCTTAAAGTTTTTTGTACATCAGATATTGCGGACCACTTCTTCCCATTCTGCTTTTACCATCATACGCATATCCTGTTTTCAGATAAAGATGATAGGCTGAAAGATTTTTCTGATTGACTGCAAGAACAATTTCATCACAGTCAGGAAAGGTTTTCTTCACAAACTCATCAACGATCTGCATGGCTTCTTTTCCAATCCCTCTTCCCTGTAAGGCTGGGTTTATGGATAAGGACCTCAACAATGCCGATTGAGTATTATCCGTCAGTTCGAATTTATCTTCTCCAAAATCCAGAACGAAAAATCCGGCAGGTTCGTTATCTTCAAAAACAGTAACGGAAAAAGACTTGGAATCATTTCTCTCACTGATCCTATTCAAAGCCTGTTCTACGGTTGACGTATACTGTTGCTGATTTTCATCCAGGGCATAATTAAGCGCGGAGAAATCTTCCTGTTTAAAAAGTTCTAATCTGACCATATTTTTTAATGATGATAAATATCCTGATACATCACACCCGCTCTGATCTCTACCGGAAGTTTGTTTTCTTCAGGAACAATCGGGCAGTTGTAATCGTAAGCGTTATAGGCGCAATAGGGTTGATAAGATTGGTTGAAATCCAGAACGATGGTGTTTCCTTTCGGTATCTTCAGATCCATATATTTTCCGCCTCCGTATGTGTCTTTTTCGTTCGTCGCATCACGGAAGGGAAGAAAAAGATGGTCTTTATATTTTTCCTGCTTGATCAGGTCGAGACTTTGATAAAGCGTCAGTGTATAAGGTTTTCCATCCAGCTCAAATGTTGCTTTTCCATATTCACGGTAAGACTTGGTTTTACCTGAAGAAGTAGGAAGGTCGAAAGGTTGTGGGTTTTCTGTTTTGGTGAATTGAGCAGTCACTCTGTATTTTAAATCAACCGGAAAGAAAGGATGTTCTTTAAAATGAGTAAAATTATCTCCGCGTAAAGGCGTTTCCTTCGGATTAAGGTATTCTGCATTAAGTTCTTTTTGAAATTTCTTAATCTCCAAAATCTCTTTTGAAACCTTTTTCTGGGCAAAAATAAACAGTGGGGACAGCAGAAATATGATTAGGTATTTTTTCATGAATGCTTCAAATTATAAGTAAAACTATGAATTTTTCATGGCATGAAAAGTTAAAATTGTAATAAAAACACACAATCTGTTTTAAATAATACCTGTTCCATTTTCTTTAGCATATTTTTTGACCCACTGAGCACATGGACAGAAAGAAATTCATTAAAACAGGCATTCTCGCTGGAGCGGGTTTTTATTTTCTCAATACGGATCTGTTTAAGGCGATGCAGCCCAAAACCGGTCAGCAGGAAAAAGAAATCACCGATGCTCCCATCCTGATTATCGGAAGCGGATATGGAGGGGCTGTTTCTGCCCTGCGTCTTTGTGAAGCCGGAAAAAAAGTGGTAATACTGGAGATGGGTCTCAACTGGGAAAAATCCGGAATTCCATTTTCTAATATGCTAAAACCCGGAAAAAGTGCAGCGTGGCTGAAAAAGAAAACGATTGCTCCGTTTATGAATATTTTTTCTTTAACGCCTTTTACCGGAACGCTGGACCGAATGGATTTTGAACATATCAACATTTGGGTAGGAAGAGGTGTTGGCGGCGGTTCTCTGGTGAATGGCGGAATGGCCGTGACTCCCAAGGAAAGCTATTTTAAAGAAGTTTTTCCTGATCTGGATGCTAATAAATTTTACAGCACGTATTTTCCGTTAGTCCATAAAGAATTAAAAGTCAATGTCATTGGCGAACAATTTTTACAGGACTGTCCTTATTATAAATTTACCCGGGTTGGTGAGGCTGAAGCCCATAAAGCAGGCTTTAAAACGATTAGAGTTCCGAACGTCTACGATTTTCAATACATGGAGAAGGAATATAAAAATGAGGTTCCCCGCTCGGCTTTCAATACGGAAGTGATTTATGGAAATAATCATGGTAAAAACAGTCTGGATAAAACCTATCTCAAAAAAGCTTTGGAGACCGGAAACCTTGAAATTCTGGATCTTCACTGCGTAGACAATATCAAGCTTAATGATGATAAAACCTATACTTTAAATGTTCAGCAAACGGATACTTCTGGAACTGTCGTTGCAGATAAAGTATTCAACTGTAAAAAACTGATTCTCGCCGCAGGAACCATGGGAACTTTGAAACTGTTGTTAAAATCCAATGCTACCAATAATTTTCCTATTCATGAACAGATCGGAAAAAGCTGGGGCAACAATGGCAATTTCATGACCGGGAGAAACTGGGTAAAACCTCTGTCAGGGGGAACCGGTGCCAAACAATCAACGATTCCTGTGGGTGGTATTGATAACTGGGAAGATAAAGAACATCCGTTTTTCACAGAGATTGCACCGCTTCCGATGGGAATGGATGTGGCTACCGCATTATATCTGCTGATCAACCGGGTGGATAAAAAAGGGGAAGTTTCTTATGACAGTATCAACAAAAAGCTCAGTCTGAACTGGGATCAAAGCAATACTGCGAAAATGAAAGAGAATGCCGATTATTTCATCAAAAAGATGAACCGGGCGAATGGCGGGACCAGAAGTCACTTCCTGTTCAATAACGGATTCGGGGCAGATGTGTGCTATCATCCTCTGGGCGGTTGTGTATTGGGTAAAGCGACTAATGAGTATGGAAAATTAAAGGATCATGACAATCTGTATGTTTTGGATGGTTCTTTAATTCCGGGAACCATTGGGGTCAATCCGTTTGTCACCATTACGGCTATTGCAGAATACTGTATTGAAAATTTAATCCGACAGAATGAATTTGCCTAAGGCTGAGGCATGGATTTCACCTCATCCAGGTATTTCCTGATATCATTTTCCAGTTTCTGAGGATATTCGAAATGAAGTTTTTCAGCTAAAGCTGTCCCGAGTTCATGAACCAGATCCGCGAAAGCGTACAGTGCACGCCAGTTGTCCTCTATATCACTTGCTGAGAAAGTAGCTTCTACTTTTGTCCAGAGTTCCGCGGACAAATGTTTTTTGAAAAGGCGGCCGTGTTTATTGGTGGTTATATTGTTCCAGTCATGAGTGCTGGCGATATACCATTCGATGAGAGGAACCAGATAATCTGTCCTGATCACATCTTCGGACATGAATTTAGCATAAAAAAGATCTCCACGTTTAAGACATTTGGCCACATAAGTCGTATCCCACCAGAAATCATTCATCAGTTGTCCAAACTTTTGTTCTGTCGGCCGATGGATCATAATGGATTGATAGGTTGGCGGTTTCAAATCCTTAGTCAGGTTGTCTTTATCCACCAAAACTTTATACCCCACATCCCAATCCTCGGGAAGAGTTTCTGCCTGAACCTCTTTTATAAATTCTGATTTTTGATACAGTTTAAAATCAACCTTCACATGATCGGCATACAGCACCATTTTCATCGCGTGTTTCCCGTCAAAATAAGTCTCATCTTCTTCCACCATGGAAACAGGCTCACCAAAAAGAGAGATCCATTGCTTATCGGTCACATATTCCTGCAAATTTTCAAAGACCAGCTCTACATCAAGATCACTGAAATCATCTACAGGTGCATACGGATTCACAAGCGAACTGGTCAGCAGCACGGCACGGATGTCGGGATTATTTTCTGCCCAGCTGATGATCTGTTCCAATTTTTCTTCCCGCGCCTTCATGGTTTTCTGTTAATAAGATTCTGAGATTTTCACCCGATACACATCAAGCGAATTTCTTTTAATAGATTCCACAAAAAATCCGCCTTCTTCAGGAATCACTTCTTTCAGATCAAAGCTTTTGCAGTCTCTCGGCAACCCGGAAAACACCAAGGTAAACCAAAAATCCTGCATAAACGGTACAGCCGTCCAGTTGGGATAGATGGTAATGTTTTCAGCATGAATCAGCTTACTTTTATGATCAGACTGATTGTCCAAAAGATAAGTGGAATTCCAGATCCTGATGAGATTTCCTAAAAACGGTGATGCCGGAAAACAGCAGTGAACAATGACCTGCTTCTCCTCTTCTATTTTGGTTTGAAGGGATTCCAGCAGTTCTTTTGCGATAATGGGTTTTACGAGTATTTCTTCAACCTCCATAAATGATGAGTAATAGGTAATGAGTGGTTAGTGGTTAGTTGTGAATTTTGCTTCGCAAGTCAATTGTCAATGGTGAATTTTGGATTCTGAATTTCTAAACATGCAGTTAAGAATTCACTATTCACTTGCAAAGCAAAATTCACCATTCACTATTTAATATTCCAGTTCCAGTTTTTCTTTTGTATAATTTCTCACCTTTTCAGTAAGCTCGGCATTGTGGGCTAATTTTTGGCCGTAAGAAGGGACTATTTCCAGCAGTTTGTCTTTCCACTCGCCCTGCAGTTTTTCAGGGAAGCATTTTTCAAGAACGTTCAGCATGGCATACACCGCAGTGGAAGCACCCGGAGAAGCACCCAGCAATGAAGCGATAGTTCCGTTTTTATTCACAACCACCTCAGTTCCGAATTCCAGCTTTCCACCATCTTTTTCATCTTTTTTGATGATCTGTACTCTCTGTCCGGCTACTTTCAATTCCCAGTCTTCTTCGTTGGCATCTTTGATAAATTCTCTCAGATGCTGCATTCTCTGGGATTTTGTCATCGCTACCTGCTGGATAAGGTATTTCGTCAGAGGAAGATTATGCCACCAGGCACCAAATAATGATCTTAAATTTTTTGTATTAACGCTTTCCGGCAAATCCAGATAACTTCCTTCTTTCAGGAATTTTGTAGAAAATCCGGCAAAAGGTCCGAAAAGAAGTGCTTTTTTGCCATCAATAATTCTAAGGTCTAAGTGAGGAACTGACATTGGCGGCGCGTCTACAGTCGCCTGAGTATAAACTTTGGCGTGATGCTTTTCTACCAATTCCTGGTTATGACTTACCAGCCACTGCCCGGAAACAGGAAAACCTCCATAACCTTCACTTTCTTTGATATCTGAACTGTCCAAAAGAGGAAGCGCATAACCGCCGGCACCGATGAATACAAAATCAGCCACTACTTCCTGTTTGTGATTGTGGATTCTGTCTTTCACCTTCATCTCCCACTTGCCGTCTTCTCTCGGATCAACATCTTTGACTTCGTGGTACAGGAAAACCTCAACATTGGAATCTTCCAGCAAATGTCTTCCCATTTTTCTGGTTAATGTTCCGAAATTGACATCGGTCCCCATATCCATTTTGGTAGCCGCCATCACTTCAGACTGATTTCTTTTGCTCATCACCAATGGAAGCCATTCTCTGAGCTGCTCATGATCCATAGAATATTCCATTCCGGAAAACAGAACGGAGTCTGCCATTTTCTCATGACGCTTTCTAAGATATTCAGCATCTTTTTCACCGAACACAAGACTCATATGCGGACATGAATTGATAAAATCTTTAGGATCCTGAACATATCCTTTGGTTACCAGATACGCCCAGAACTGTTTTGACATTTCAAACTGTTCTGCGATGCTTTCCGCTTTGGTAATATCAACGGTTCCGTCTGGTTTTTCAGGAGTATAATTGAGTTCACAAAAAGCCGAATGCCCCGTCCCGGCATTGTTCCAGGCTGCTGTACTTTCTTTCGCAAACCTTCCAAGTCTTTCGAATATGGCGATTTCCAGATTGGGATCAAATTCGTGAAGCAGTGTTGCTAAAGTGGCGCTCATAATTCCGCCGCCTATCAGTACAACATCATATTTTGGTTTCGGTGTTCTGCTTGTAAGCGAGTGTGGCATAATTCTAAAATTTACATCAAATTTCGGGAAAAGTTTTATAAGTATGGATGGGTTTAACGATTTTAACACGTTAATTTTTGGTACCTAAACGTTTTCATTTCCTACCAGAAGAGAGCACTACAACTAAAAAATATAGTACCTAGTGATTTTCAACAATCTGATTTCCTCTTCTGTTATTATAATAAAACACACAACAATTCCACAAGCATAGATTCATTAAAAAAAAGAATGGTTCATTAAAAAAAAGAATAAAAAATAAACAAACACAAAAAACAGTTGAAAAATTAAAATAAAACAAAACAATAAAAATTAATCAAAAAACATCATGAATAAAGATAAATTATTTAAAAAAAATATAGTTGAATAATTAAAAACGAAAAAATGAAAACTTTAAAATTATTGTATTTTTTTTACTATAATTTTGTATAAAACACAAGAAGTAATGAAAATTATTTATTTTACATGGCTATTTATCGTGACTAACCTATTAGCACAAAAGACAAGTGTGGGTCTAGGTACGCCTCAACCTGATGCTTCTGCAATCCTTGATATCAATTCATCAAATAAGGGATTGATGCTTCCTGTAGTTTCTCTTACATCGTCTTCAGATGTAACAACGATTCCCAATCCTAAAACAGGTTTTGTAGTCTATAACAAGAATGAAGCTGGGACAGGAAATACTATCGTTAAAAAAGGACTTTATGTGTTTAATGGAGCCAACGGTATTCTATGGGAAAAGATATGGACGAAAAATGATATCAAAACGGAAACCCCTAATATTCCATTTATTAATGCCGTTTTTGCAGCAAGTAAAATAGCTATTTCAAGCACTATTACTGCGGGAAGCACTCAAAACCTTACCTTCAATATTCTACATAGGAACAATCCTCTGGGAGCAGTGGGGACTGTAGGCACTTATACCGGGTATACTATACAGCAGAACGGAAGGTATGTAATCACATATGCAACTGAAGTCCGGACTGCAACTACCGCAGCTGGTGATACAATTTTCAGGATCCTTAAGAATGGTATTGTTGTTAATACCTCGGCCAATACAAGACTGAATCTGTTTAGTGGTGCATCCAATAGCTATTCTACAGATCTTAGTCTTGGAGATGTGATTAGCTTTCAAATAACAGTAACCGGATCCGATTACCAGATAGTCAATCCCAATGTATCTATCCATAAAATATCAAACGTAATTAATTAAAGCCATGCATAAAATTGTCTTCATTTTAACCTTTATAGTTTATATCTGTCAGGCGCAGGTAGTCATAGGCTCGGGTAATGTAACACCGGGTGCCATGCTGAAGCTGGACAGCCATGTAAAAGGTTTACGAATTCCGGTATTATCCATTACAAATAAAACCAGTACTGTTACCCCTGTTCTTTCCCCGGCTAACGGCCTTATTTTTTATAATACCAACACTGATATTGCCAATAATATAGGAGAAACACTAGCCTATTGGAGTACTGACAATCAATATCATTTTCACGGTACCCAAAATATCACTAAACAAATAATCTATGAAGCCCGAATCCCCGTCCTTATTTTCAGTGCAAAAATAGGCAGTAGACCTGCTTCTACCAGTAGTTTTACACAGGTGTCTGTTACTGCTTCAGAGATATTAGAAGATACATACTACGGCTGGAACAGTAATAAATATACTATTTCAACAGCTGGTGTATATACTGTAGAATTTACAGCAGAGATCAGCCATCCAACAGGAACAGGAGTAATATTGTCGAGGAGCACTATCTCAGTTAGCGGACAGGGGCCATCTTCTGTAATTACTAGTGCAAGCCCGTTTATTATTTCCTTAAAAAAAGGATTTTCTCCAGCTACTTTAACCTTCAACGCTTTGGCCAACACTAATATAGTGTTCCGTTATTCTCTTGACATGCCCAATTACCAGTTAGAATCCGGAACCATCAGTATTTACAAACATTAAAAAATAATCTTTTACAATGAAAGCCAACATAACCTTTTTCTTTCTCCTATCTATATTTTCACAGATGAAGACTCAGGTCGGAATAGGAACCTCTTCTCCGGATCCCGGAACAGTATTAGATCTGGTATCCACCAATACAGGACTGCTGATTCCTCGTGTAAGCCTTCAGGAAACTACCGATATGTCTACCGTTCCTGTTTCGGCTGATGATGAGGGCATCATAGTCTATAATATCAATGATGCGGGCACAGTACCCAAAAATGTGACTAAAAACACATTCTATATTTGGGTACAAAATGAATGGCAAGCCATCGGGGAGGTACCAGAAATACGAAATGAAATAACAGCCAATAATACGACACTACAAGTTTTTTCAGGTCAGCTATCTTCAGAGGTTAATTTTACAACTACTAATACTTACAGTCCCTGGACTCCAATAAGCTACTCTACCGAGTATTACGATGGATCTAATATCCACTCTGCAGGCATTTTTACCATTCCTGAAACGGGACTTTATTCTTTTTCATTAAGTGCCTATGTAAGTACTAATTTAAGACGGGCAGCAGGAATACGCATTATGAATATAACCAATAATACTGAACTCGTAACATCTTATTTATCTACCAATCGCGACCCTAACTCTCTAAACCCACTATTGAATGTTCCCCTATACTGGACGGGGCAGCTTACAGCGGGCACCCAATTACAAATTCAGCTTAGAACTTTTTTAACTACTAATCCTTTCAATCAGAAACCACTCTTTACCAGTTATATTTTAATTAATAAACATCTTTAAGAATTCGAGATGAGTATTGTTCAATACATTTTCAAAACCAAACACAAGGCGCTGTATCAAAAAATATTAGATAAAAAATAAAAAACTTATCCTGAAAACCTATACTAACTTTTATATCTTAGCTTATAATTTGCCTATACCACCCATATTTTAACCATTCACCTTTACAGGGTTTAATGAATAATCAATTTTGGGGATATTTGCTTAATACGTAATGATATGTTTGAAAAGAAAGTGTACCTGCAACGACGTGCTGCCTTACAATCGAAATTAAATTCCGGGATATTGCTCTTTTTGGGTAATGAAGACAGCCCAATGAATTTTAAAGATAATATTTATCATTTCAGGCAGGACAGTACTTTTTTGTATTATTTTGGAATCAATGAACCTTCACTGGCGGCTATTATCGATCTTGATGAAGATGAAACCATTCTCTTCGGAAATGAAATGAGTATTGATGATATTGTATGGATGGGCAGACAGAAAACGTTAGCCGAAAAAAGTGCTGATTCCGGTTTGTCAAAAATTCTTCCGTTGGATCAGCTCGATAACTATCTCAAAAAATATCAGGAGAAAAATCGTTCGGTTCATTTTTTACCGCCTTATCGCCCGGAAAATATAATTAAACTGACGAATTGGTTTAACATTCCTACAGATCAAATAAAAGAACGCTCATCATTAAGCTTCATAAAAGCCGTTGTAGCACAGCGTTCTGTCAAATCAACTGAAGAAATTGCAGAATTAGACCGTGCAGCAGCAATCTCGGCGGATATTCATTTAATGGTCATGCAACAAGCAAAACCAGGAATGTACGAGCGTGAACTTGCCGCTAAAATACAAAGTGAAGCACTCGCTTCAGGAGGGAATCTGGCTTATCCGGTGATCTTAACCGTTCAGGGTGAAATTCTCCACAATCATTATTATGGCAATCAGCTTAAGGAAGGACAATTGGTTTTAAATGATTCCGGAGTGGAAACCGCTTTAGGATATGCCGGCGATCTTACCCGTACTTTTCCTGTAGGCAAAACATTCAGTGCTGAGCAAAAAGATGTATATGATATTGTACTGAATGCTTATAATCATGCTAAAGATTTATTAGCACCCGGCGTAAGGTATCTGGATGTGCATCTGGCTTCGTGCAAAATTCTGGCACAGGGATTAAAAGACATCGGTCTGATGAAAGGAAATATTGATGATGCCGTACAGGCTGGCGCTCACGCTATGTTTTTCCAATGTGGTACAGGTCATATGATGGGTCTGGATGTGCATGATATGGAAGATTTAGGGGAACAATATGTAGGTTATACCGATGATCTCGTTAAAAATACAACCCAGTTTGGTCTTAAATCTTTAAGGCTGGGCAAAGCACTCGAAGAAGGTTATGTACTAACCGTTGAGCCGGGAATTTACATCATTCCTGAACTCATCGACCGTTGGAAAGCTTCCAATCAGTTTGCTGAATACATCAATTATGATCAACTGGAAACATTCAGAAACTTCAGCGGTATCAGAGTGGAAGATGATTTTCTGATTACGGATAGCGGAAGCAGAATGCTGGGTAAACATTTGGCCTTAACTACCGAAGAAATTGAAGCGATCCGAAGTGAAACTTATTAAAATGATCCTTATCAAGATTTTAAACCTAGAAAAGAATAAAAAAACCTTCATTTACTCTTGAGTAAATGAAGGTTTTTTTATTTGTAATTTGTCTATTCAACCAGACTAATTCAGTTTTGCTGTTAATTTTTTAAACTGCTTTTCCGCATTCTTTCCTTCATAAAGGATAGCATAAACGGTATCAATGATCGGAAGTTTCAGATGTTTCTGCTTAGCTGTTTTATAGATAGAATCTGCGGCATAATACCCTTCTGCTACCATGTTCATGGACTGGATTGCCGATTTTACGGTATACCCTTTTCCGATAAGGTTTCCTAAGCTTCGGTTTCTGGAGAAAAGAGAATACGCCGTTACCAGAAGGTCACCCAGATAAGCACTTTCATTCACATCTCTTGGAGCTTCGTATACCGCTTCCAGGAAGATTTCCATTTCACGGATCGCATTGGAAACAAACACAGCAGTGAAGTTATCTCCATACCCAAGTCCGCTTGCTATTCCAGCCCCTATCGCGAAAATATTTTTAAGAATTGCGCTGTATTCATTTCCTAAAATATCTTTGCTGGAATGTACTTTGATAAAATCTGAACTGAAAATTCCTGTCAGTTTATCTGCTGTTTCATCCTCCACGGCAGCAACGGTAAGGTAAGAAAGTCTTTCCATAGCGACTTCTTCAGCGTGACATGGTCCTGCAATAACGGCCTGGTTTCTGAAACCAATTTTAAATTCATCTCTTAAATAATGTGCTACCACATCATTTACTTTAGGAATAATCCCTTTAATTGCAGAAACAAAAATTTTGTCTCCATATTCACAGGTCATTTTATCCATCGTATCCGACAGGTAAATGGATGGTGTGGCCAGTACGACAACATCGCAGGCGCTCACCAGCTCGTTGATATCTGTGGTAAGTTTTAGACTTTTAAGATTAAAATTAACGGCTGTAAGATAAGATGGGTTGTGTCCGCGGAGTTCAATAGCTCCTTTTACGAATTCACTTCTTACACACCAGTGGACCGTTTTACAGTTTTCAACCAGCATTTTTACGATAGCGGTTGCAAAACTTCCGCTGCCTACTACTCCTACAGAAACGTCGTTCTTATTCTTTTTTGGATGAGAAGATTCTGAAATTATTTTCTTTTTAGCCATAATTGGAATGTGAACTGCAAATATATTAAAACAAAGACGGAACAAGGAGTTTGGGGCTATGATAAAAGCCACTTTCTGAAAAAATTAACACTTCAACACAATTAAATATCTAATTAGACGTTAAATACAGAAAAAACTAAGTTTAATTTAAAAATATGCCTCAAATAGTATTTTTAATTAAATTTGCAGGCTTAAAACCGTTTTGTAATTTACTAAGAGAAGAAATATGAAGAAATTTCTAAACAGCAGGAAGAACGTGAATATTCTCCTTGGAGGACTTTTGCTAGTAGTTTTTGCACAGGCTGTCTTTATCGCTAGGTTATTTTCTAAGAAAGATGACAAGATGTATGAAGTAAACCTCGTCAAAATAAACACTGAAAAAGACAGTGTAGATTATTTAAAAATGAAAACTGATCTCACCATGGTAGATCAGACTGTGGCTGAGCTGAATTCGTTCCTGAAATCCAAAAACATCACAGATCAGAAACTGATGATCCTCGCCAAAGACAGTATCTCCAATTCTGTATATCTGGCAAAACAGGCCAACCGCTACAGCCAGTACTTAATGAATCTCCAAAAAAAGCTGATGGAAGTTCCCCTGGGAATGCCTACCGATGGATACATCTCCTCAAATTTCGGCATCAGAAAAAATCCAATTCCTTTTAAAACCGTATTTGCTTCTGTAAAGCCAAGTGCCGCAGAATCCAAACCTGTGGCTGCTGCCGCACCAAAACCGGAAGTAAAAGCTGAACCTGTTGAAAAAATTATTGAATTAACGGACAGCTACGGTAATAAAAGAGAAGTAAAAGTAATGGTAACCCCGAAAGCGGCACCTGCTGCTCCGGCACCATCTACAGCGGCTGCCTCCACGAAAGCTGTAGCAGGAAATACCGCACCAAAAGCACCGATGGAAAAAAACAATCCACCTGCTGAAGCAGATCAGATGCAGTTCCACAAAGGACTGGACATTGCAGTGGCTTACGGCTCAGACGTGAGAGCTGCCGCCGCAGGAACCGTTATTTTCTCAGGCCAGAAAGGCGGTTATGGAAACTGTGTCATTGTTTCTCACGGAAACGGACTGGCTACCCTTTACGGTCACCTTTCGCAACTGGTTTCAAAAGTAAATGAGAAAGTAAAAGTAGGACAGGTTATCGCCAAATCGGGCAACTCCGGACGTTCTACAGGCCCACACCTTCACTATGAAGTACACAAAAACAACACCCCAGTCAATCCGAAACTATTTATGAATTTATAAAAAATGGCTGTCTGTTAGACGGCCATTTTTTATGTCATACTATCAAAAAAAATCTGTGTATTCTAAGAAATCGTGGGAGATTCTATGGGGAAAATATTTTATAAGACATTTTTTTTAAACCATTAAGTCCTATTAAGCTTTTAAGAATATTAAGATGCGCTCCGCGTTAAGTAATGCTGGCTTAAAAATCTATTGATTTTTCTTAATGAACCTTAATTACTTCAATATTCTTAATGGTTCAAATTAAAATCGGTGTCTTTTGATAAGCCAGTGGGAATGAAAAAACACCCACAAAAGTCACAAAAGCTTTTGTGGTTAAAATAATTGAAGTGCATGGGGGCTTCGGGAGCCTCAGCCCCCAGAAATGTTTGTCATCAATGATCTTGTTATCGGAAAACATCCTGTATTATTAATAAAAAAACTGCTGTCGTTGGACAGCAGTTTTATATATTATTTCAGAATTGTAAGCGTTCCTTTCAGATGCGTAAATGATCCGTCCGGTTCTGCAATATTGGTATAAATGATATTCTTGTTATAATCCTGAATATGGGTAATGTTAGAACCCAGTTTTGGTTCGTGCCAGTACACCATAAAGACATTTTTTGCTACTTCTGTCGCCGTATATTGTACTGTATCTGTATTACCTTTTACATTTCCGGAAACGCCTGTGAAAGACATTTCTTTGTTGTTTTTGAAATCCAGAACGAATTTAAATGTTCCGAAATCAGCCTCCACTTTGTTGCCTATTGCCGGATAAGGTGACTTCAGGTCCCAGTTGATTTCTCCAAAGAAAACTTTCGCTCCCATTTCCAGTTCATCTTTTCCGTGAAGATCAGGATATTGTTTCACCATAAAATCTACAACACCTGAAGATGTTTTGTTTTCGGTGACTGCCTTTTTATAGTTGTCCAGATAGTTTTTAACGAAATCCAGAGACTGTGGAGACAAAGATAATTTTGCAAAATGGGAAGGAACAACCTGTTCAGGTTTTAATGCCTTCATCGCATCAATCTGTCCGATCCATTGATCAATTGCCTTTATATTCTGAGTATCCGCCATCCAGATATGGGAATCTACGGAAACAGAAATACCACCAGCCACTGTTTTTAGAGATGGAATCCAGACAAAACTGTGAGCCGGATCTTCAGCATTCTGTTTGATCTCAATTTTATTTCCTTCCAAATCAGGAATAGCATTGGCAGCTTCCGGAACAATGATCGCTGAGGGAGCATCTTCTTTCAGCTGTGGTTTCCATACTGCCATTTTTTCATCTTTTGAAGCAGAAATCAGGTACGCGGTTTGGGCAGTGGAAATGATTTTTACATTGGGAAATGCTTTTTTAATCACATCCAGTCCGAAATAAAAATCCGGGTCGCTGTGAGAAATAAAAACAGTTTTCAAATTTTTCCCTGTTGCTTTAATTTCCTTTACCAACTGTTCCGCATACTGCTTCTGAAACTGGGCATCGATAAGCACAGCATCTTTATCTCCGTAAATAATAGTGGAAGTAATAGGAAAAATGGCTTTGGAGCCGGGATTGTATACTTTGATCTTCAAATTTCCTGCAAACATCATACTTACCAATCCCAGCACTGCTGCCAGTGATAATAATTTCTTTTTTAACATTGTCTCTTTTTTTGTGAATTAGTAAGCTGCTGTAAAACGCTCGCGGATATGGTTGTTCTGTTCCAGTTCGTCTACCAATACGGCTGCTACATCTTCTACAGACAGACGGCTTCTTCCGTTTTCGTCAAAAACAGGTGTTTCCAGAGAAGTTCTGTATTTTCCGGTTCTTTCCCCTACATTCGCCTGGTTCATTTCAATAGCCGGGCTGAAGAACGTCCAGTCAAGGGTATTGTTTTCTTTGATCTTGTTTAAATAATCTCTCGCTGCTGTTGCACCCGGTTTGTAAGCTTCCGGGAAATCCGGAGTATCTACAATCTGTACATGATCCGGTGTATAAAGGCTTCCGGCCCCTCCTACGACGATCAGTCTTTTCACGCCTGACTGTTCTACTGCTTTTTCAATATTTACAGAACCGTTCAGGAAATCGTTATACAGATTCGGGTTGGTCCAACCTGCGTTGAATGCGCTGATTACGGCATCACTTCCTTTCAAAGCTTCTGCAAGCTCTTCTGTATTGTTTACATCTACGCTTTTTGCCGTTACGTTTTCTTTTGATTCTACTTTAGAAGCGTCTCTTACCAAAGCTTCTACTGCATATCCTCTTGATGTTAGCTCATTCACTACTTTTGTTCCAACAAAACCGGTCGCACCGATTACTGATACTTTTTTCATACTATTTTATTTTAAATTAATTGTAATAACTTTTGTTACATTTATGGATAAAAAATTTTTATTCGAACTGATCGCTGAATTCCTGCAATGACTTATCTCCTAAAAAGTTAATGACTAACTGATCTGTTTCTTCAAACAGTGTATTTAAATGAACGTTCACTTCTTTACCCACGCTGCATGCCGGATTGGGATTCAGATTCTTTTTCCCCAACACATCTGTATTTTTCACAGATTTATAAATCTCCGAAATACTGATCTGATCTGCATGTCTCGCAAGCTGAGTTCCTCCGTCTTTTCCCTGTCTGCTTATAATCAAACCTGCTTCTCTCAATACACTCAATTCCTTTCTTACAATCACCGGATTTACATTCACGCTGCCCGCAATCCATTCAGAAGTGAGCCACTCCTGAGGACTTTTCGCCAACAAGGTCATAATATGTATCGCCGTAGCAAATCTTGTATTGTTCATTTTAATTACAGGGCAAAGATAGACAAATTCTTAAATGTAACAAATTTTATTACAGTTAAATTTTTCTTAAAGAATTAATTTGTCCAGATCCAGCAGCAGATAATTGATATTTTGGTTAATGGTACGGGTTGCCGACTGCATCTGATTCAGCATCGCTGCCCGGTTATGAAGATCATCGGCTCTGTAAAAGCCTCCATCACTGAAAATCACAGACTGATCGGCTTCCGTTGTGCTGTCGTCGAACTGATAATGAAGCCATCTCTCCTTCATGCTGCTGATAATGGAATGTTTCTCTTTATTGGAAAACTTTTTCTCGGTATACATATACCAGATGAAAGGCGGAAAATTCGGAGACTCCAGTTTTTCTCTCCAGATATCTCTCAAAAGGTTTCTCTGGTGGATAAACTCTACTTTCTTCCCTTTCGGATTTAATGTGGCGAGACCGAAACCAGCTCCCACAACACCCCCGCTGATATCAATCGCGTTGCTCCATCCTCCATCTGACACAATACCGCCGGCAATAGATGCTGCAGCACCCGTTACAATGGAATAAAGAATCATTTTATTGTTTCTGGAATCATTGAGATTATCCACATAATTTCCGATCTGAGCTACCCTTTCTCCTTCACAGTCGAATTCTGCGGCTACGGCATCCAATTCGGTAAGCGCAATCGTGATTTTACTGTTGATCTTACTTTTAAGCTGTAAAACTTTGACCTGAGCGGCTATAGAAGAGTCTTTTTTCAGATCAATGATCTTATGAACTTCATCAAGGTTATCCAGGGCATTCAGGATGAGAATACTCTGATCGGAAAACGTGCCCTGAAGTTCTTTATTGGCCGCTAAAATAGAATCCGAATTATATGACGGAACTCTGTTGCTGTAGTTATATTGGAAAGGAGCTTTGCAGTAGCTGTCTTTCAGCGTAAGGATGTTCTGCCTGATGACCTGGTTCTTTTTTGAAACACAGGAAGTCAATACGCTGAATACGGCCAGAAGGTAAAAGAGTTTTTTCATTCAGTTTATATTTTTTCTTTGTGTGGTGTGGTAGCTGGATCATCGCAAAGGACACAAGTTTTTTAAACAAATTCGAATGCTTTAAGCCGCAAGGATTTTATCTTCGATAAAATTTAAATCTGCTTATTTTGTATAATATCTTTCAGACTTTCGTATCTGTTAAAAAATATAACAATCCTTCTTCTTTGAAATTGATCCATACGAATATAGTACAAATAAAAAAATTTACCTGAATTCAGGTAAATTTTTAAGCTATTTTTAAGCAGGATTATTTAATATCCAGCAATTCCACTTCGAAAACCAATGTAGAATTCGGTCCGATTTCTTTGCTGATCTGCTGATCTCCATAGGCTAAGTGCGGAGGAATGATTAATCTCCATTTGCTTCCAACAGACATGAGCTGAAGAGCTTCCGTCCATCCTTTAATTACTTTGTTCAAAGGGAAAGATGCCGGCGTTCCTCTTTTTACAGAGCTGTCGAAAATCTTCCCGGAAATAGTAGTTCCGTGGTAATGGCATTTTACGGTGGATTTAGGCCCCGGCTGTGCGCCGTCGCCTTCGGTAATGATTTCGTACTGTAAACCGCTTGGCAACTGTACAACACTTTCTCTTTTCCCGTACTCTTCCATGTATTCCTTACCGTCGTTAAGGTTCTTTTCTGCCTGTTCTTTTTTCTTTTTAAATAACATATCTGCTACTCCCATTGTTGATATTTTTTACAAAGATAGGGGTTTTTGAGAAGATGGAAGATAGAAGCCGGAGGATGGGAGTTATGGAGGTAGATGGCAGGGATAATGGTTAAGATGTTGTTTGTTGCTAGTTGCTGGTTGGCGGTTTAGAATATAATGAAGAAAAAAATTGAAAAAGTCTTTTGGTTAAAGGGTAAATCAGGAGTTCTTCCATCTTCAGTCTTCCATCTATTCTTCTAAATCACAGACTAGCAGTAACTTCCACCTTTTCTTCTTCCATATCCCGCCCCTATCTCCCTGACTGCCGCAAAATTCAAATAATTTTAACATTGGGTTAACGCAGATTCAGAAACTTGGCGTTATAATTGAATTTAAAAACTAAATGCCAGAACCACTAAAATATAATAAGAAATTTGACGAACTTACCGAAGAGGAAAAAAAGCTTTTCGAAATCAATAAAAAGACCATTGCTGATTTCGTTGAACAGTCTTCTTCCATAAGTGATGTTGACTACGCCACCAGAAATGCCCATGCCAAGACTTATGCCGCAGCTGATGGTACATTTTTTATCGATCAACACATTCCTGAAGAACTTCTTCCTTTTTTTGACGTTGAAAAATTTGATCTGACCATCAGACTTTCCAATGCCAATCTGAAAATCAAGAACTCAGAAAAAGATATTCCTGCTTACGGATTTGCGGTCAAAATAAAGGACGAAAAAGGCGGACTGATCGCGAATTTTCCTTTGGTTAATTTTCCTTTATTCCCCACCAATTCGGTTTCTCATTTCCTGAAACTGTTTACTGCGGTGAACCGGTTTTACATTAAAAAATGGAGCAGTTTCTTTTCACTGGCCACTCAGATGCTCAAAATGATTCCTTCTGTTTGTACATTGTCGTTTGCACGAAATATTTTAAAACTGCTGGGGAAAAGAAATGATTTTATTCTGTCATTTGATTATCATTCTGTAGGTGCTTATCGTCTTGGTGACTATATGATCAAGATCAAGCTGGTTCCGAAATCTGTGGATAAAAATTTTGGGAAAAAATTAAAGATGAAAGAGGCTTTGAAACATTATTTTCAGGACCACGATTATGCTGCCGATGTTCTTATCCAGTTTTGTTATAACCTAAAAGAACAACCCATCAACAGGCTGAATGTGGAATGGAAAAATTCACCCTATATTAAAATCGGGGAAGTGAAAATAAATAAAGGTCAGCTTCTGGATCCTCGTGATTGCACCACCGAGCTTCTTTCATTCAATCCGTTTGAAAGCAAGATCTTTTTCCAGCCTGTCGGAAAGATTCAGAAACTTCGTGATGAAGCGTATAAAGTATCTTTGCAGACGAGGAGGAAGATCAATAAGCTGCTGCACAAACATCAATGAATTTAAAGACGTAAATTCTCCCATTCTGATACCTATACAAAAAGACTACTCTTTTCGGGCAGTCTTTATATTATTATTTAAACTTACGGTCTTCTTCTTTGATGCTTACATCATTAATACTGGCATATCTTTTCTGCATAAGCCCGTTATGATCAAACTCCCAGTTTTCATTACCATATGCTCTGAACCAATTTCCATCTTTAGTTTGGTATTCATATTCAAATCGGACGGCAATACGGTTGTCGGTATGGGCCCAATATTCTTTCTTAAGATGATAATTAAGTTCTTTCTCCCATTTTTTCTGTAGAAAAGTGACAATCTCTTCTCTTCCGTTAATGAAAGTATCTCTGTTCCTCCATTCGCTGTCACTCGTATATGCTTTGGATACTCTTTCCGGATCCTGGCTGTTCCAGGCATCTTCTGCCATCTGTATTTTTTCTTTTGCCGTTTCAAGGGTGAAAGGCGGAAGCGGGTGTTTCTGTTCCATTTTTTAAGAAATTAAATGATTAATTATTTTTTTTGATCTTTCGATGAGTTCATTGGATTTAAAAAGCTGACTTTCTATGAGACTGCTTTCAAACAGTAGATAAATATGGTCTGAAAGTTCTTCCTCTTTTAACAGTTCTGAAAAATAGGTTCTGAGATCCATTTTGTGATGCTGGATCACGGTTAAAATCTTTACATTATCTACAGGAATTTCCGATAAAATATTAAGAAAGCTGCAGCCTTGGAAATGTTCTTTCTGGTTCATATGGATCAGAAAATCAAAAGATTTTAAGGCTTTTGATTTCGGGGTTTCTTCCTGTTCACAAAAATGATTTAATTCACTGAACCAATATTGATGTCTTACATTAAGGAATTCCACACACAGGTCTTCTTTGGACTTAAAATGCTGGTAAAAACTTGCTTTGGCAACTTTTGCTTCGGAAATAATCTGATTAATACCTGTGGAATTATATCCCTGTTTACGAAATAAATCTGAGGCCGTCTGAACAATTCTATCTCTTGGAGATGTCATATACTATCATTTATAGAACAAAGATACAACAAAATACAATACAGACAGACAAGTCTGTCTGTCTGTATATTTTTTTAATGATATTTTATTTTTAAGATAAGCTAAGGCATTTCGCTACAGATTTTTGTTCTGCTGTTTTTTTGAAACATTAAGGAGAATGAAGGAGATAAGAATAGTTAAGGAAAATCTAAAGATTTTTTTAAGCTTTGCCCTTAAAGCGGAGCTCTTCTTAATGTTCTTAAAAGCTTCATTCTTCTTAATGGTTTAATAGCTCAAAACTTTCTAGTCAATTTTTATATCAAAGGAAAACAAAGCTGTTTTCGATTATTAAAGTAATGCAAAAAATCTACTCGAAAGAGTACAAAAAAAGCCCCTGAAATTGAATTTCAAGGGCTTCTATTTTTAAAGAAAATTCTTAAGATTTATTTATCTTCCAGTTTCTCTTTCTCATCATCTTCCTTTTCAGGGAAGATAATAGATACAAGAACCGAAAGTACCAATACCCCTCCTACGATTCCTAATGAAACCGGAGACGGAATATGAATCCATGGTGCGATCAGCATTTTTACCCCGATAAATGAAAGGATAATCGCCAGTCCGTAAGGAAGCTTGCTGAACATATGGATAAAGTTCGCCAACAGGAAATATAATGACCTCAATCCTAAGATCGCGAAAATATTGGATGTATACAGGATGAACGGGTCATTGGAGATCGCAAAGATCGCCGGAATAGAGTCTACCGCGAAAAGAACGTCGGTAAATTCAATAACTCCAACCACTACTAAAAGCGGTGTTGCCATTTTGATTCCGTTTTGGATCGTGAAGAATTTATCACCATCATAATTATCGGAAACTTTCCAGAAGCTTTTGATCAGTCTTGCACCGGCTGTATTGCTATAATCTTCGTCGTCATCGTCACCTCCGTCACCCCAGGATTTAATTCCGGCATAGACAAGGAACAGACCGAACAGGGCCATTACTACGTTGATCTGTACTGCTTTTCCGAAAATATTCATTTCAGGAAGATACGTAAGGTTGATCAACCCTACTCCAGCGAAGATAAATATCGCTCTGAATATCAATGCCCCAATGATTCCCCAGAAGAGAACTTTGTGGTGAAGATATTTCGGAACTTTAAAGAACCCGAAAACAAGGATAAATACGAATAAGTTATCCACAGAGAGGGCTTTTTCAATCCAGTAGGCGGCCTGATACTGCGTAAATTTCTCTACGGCCACAGCGTGGCTTTCAGGACTTCCGTCTGTATTGAAAACCCAATACACCACTCCGGAGAATATCATGGATAGTGAAATCCATACGATAGACCAGATGGTCGCTTCTTTGGATGATACTTCATGGCTTTTTTTGTTGAATACTCCTAAATCCAGGAGCAGCATGATAACTACCGTTACCGCAAATCCCCACACCAAGCCCGGGTGCAATTCTAAAATACTTTGATGTTCCACTTCAGTTTATGTTATTATATGATAAAAGCAATAGATGTACTGGATGCACAAATATTGCTAATTTTTAATGTTTTTTATATGATACCAATAGGGTCAATAAGTTTTAGCTCAAGCCTGTAAAACTATTCATTTTTTTTGAATGGACCAAAGCTCATTCTTACTGATGATCTACTGATTATAAATAATTCGCCTGAACCGTCTGGATCGTCTGTTCCAGTTTTCTGTCTGAAGTAGGATCTCCGATTGCGTTGAATTTCCATTCTCCGTTTCTCTTGTAGAAAACACCCATTACCATAGCAACGTGCCCTTTGAAAGAAGCATCATTAGCGATATCATATTTAGCGAAAACCTCTCTTACATTGGTAGGTGTTCCTTCATAGATACGGATAGAAGCGAAAGGAATTGTTCCGAAATCCTGTCCCTGGTAACTGTTCAATACCAATGCAACGTGTTCTACGTTAGGCTCCAGCTGGCTGAAATCTACGGTGATCACTTCATTGTCTAATCCGTCATCTCCATTCACATCTCCGGTAAGGTCATCACCGCTGTGTTTTACAGAACCGTTTCTTGATTTCAGGTTTCCGAAATAGATCACTTCCGTAAGCGTTTTGTTTGAATCAAATAAGATACAGCTTCCATCTAAGTCTACCGCTTCTTTTTTAGTTCCGAAAAGTCCTTTTTTCTCAATTGCTCCCCAGTTGATTCCCACACAGGCTTGGGTAAGCTCGGCACCGTTTTCCTTTTTCAGGTTGATTCTTTGACCTTTTTGTAAGTTAATAGCCATCTTTTTATGTTTAGTATTGTTATGTATTCTAAGGCGAAATGATTGGTTTTTCTTTCGCTTTAATTGTTATTCAAATTTAAATTAAGCATTGCGCGCAGGATATTCGTTTCTTCGTCGAAATCGAATATTTTGCTCATAATATCTATATTTTCCAGGTTTTTGAGATAGTCTTTCAGCACATTGCCCACTTCTGCAGGAATCGTTCTTTTCCTTTCATTAATGGTATTTTCCAGCAGTTCATTTTTTGTTTTCAGCTGATTGATAATTGAACTCTGATTCGACTGGTTCTCGGAAACATCCAGTTTTTCAAGATCCCCGTCAAACAGGTAGAGTTTTTTATCATCGATGCCGAAAATAAAATGATCATCAGACTGAAATATCTTGAAGAGCTCATACTCATAAGTCCCGATGAGATAACCGCAGACAAAACGCACTTTAAAACTCTGGATATTGAGTCTTCCCAAAAGTTTCCTTTCTATCGTATAATCTTTGTACTGATAGGCCGGAAAAGGCTTGGGTTTCAACTGCTCTTCATCCGCATTGGTCCTGTAGAATTCCTGTCCGTATTTTTTATGGAAATACAGAACATTGTTCCAGTCTGCTGTAAAAATATCTTCGGTAAGGTCTTTATAAAGCATTTTCAGATGCTGGGAAAATATACCGCTGTACATCTTCCGGTCGGTCTGAAAACTGTCTACCCGTCTTTCCTCAAAACCTTCAATATATTTATTATTAACGTCAATTTCATTAATCACAGCCAGCATATCATTTTCCTTCTGCCGTTTTATTTTGGTGAGAAGTTCTATAAGGCTGTCGGTATACTGCAGGTGGAAAAGTTCCAGCTTATTGTAGTCCAGAGCGGTATTTTCTTGAAACAAATTATGGATGATATCCGTTTTGATGTAAATAGATATGATATCGATATGTTCAAAAAAATTAGCAAGAAGTTTAAGCTTTGTTAATCTTCTTTTGCTCTGAGACATTATGGTTGCTGCATCATCCCCCACCTTGGTATTCTGTTAATTAACCTCTGACGTTTGCTTTTAATTCATGCTCCAGTGTCTGAAGATCCTGATCCAGTTTTCTTCTTCCTTCGGCACCCTGTTTTTGGATCTGTTTTACTTCATTCAATGTATTGATAAGCATTGAAGTAGTTTCTCTCAATGTTTCTACCGATACGATGGTCTGCTCGTTGGCTCTCGCCACATTCACTGAATTCTGACCCAGACGTTCTGCATTTTTCTTCAGAATGGCTTCTGTAGTAGAAGATACCTTCTGCTGGATCTCGATATTCTGCTGCTGTCTGTACATTGCTACTGCCAGTGAAAGCTGGTTTTTCCAAACCGGAAGTGTTGTGGTAAGGATCGTCTGTGCTTTTTCAGCGATAGAAACGTTGTTATTCTGTACCAGTCTGATCTGTGGAAGAGACTGCATCATGATGATACGCACCACTTTAAGATCGGCCATTCTTCTGTCTAATCTCGCGATGAAATCTCTTTTATCAGCGATCTGGTAATCCTGATAGGTCTGTGGATCGGCTTCCATTTGGGCTAATTCTCCGGCAGCTCTTTCCATTCTTACATTACCGGCGATCACCAATTCTTCGATAGCTTTAATGGAATTCACATTGCTCTCAAAAATGGTCTGAAGAACAGCGTTATCTTTGGTAGAAGTGATGATTCCTGCATTTACTTTATGAGCGATTTGCTCGATATTGTTGATGATCTTATCATATTTCGTGAACAGATTTTCCACCTGCGTGATCACCTTTTTCATGAACGGGATCTTGCTTAGAAAGCTTTTCACTTTATTCTGCTGAAGTTCATCAACATCTACGTAGTTCAATTCTACCAATAGATCATTGATAAGTACGCCCACTTCACCTGAGTTGGATCTTCTTACATTTCCTAAGAAGCTGTCACTCTGATTGGATAAAGTTTTCTGAAGCTCAGCTCCATAATTCACGATGGAACCAGGATTGGTCTCATCGATAGAATTGGCAAGAACTTCATATTTCTTACGCTCTTCTACCTGCAGCTGAGTCAGATTTACATTCCCTTCTCTGTCTACAAGAACCGCCGGTGCCGTATTTTGTACAGGCTGACTCGGTGGAGCCATCGGAGCTGGTTCAAATGTTTTAAGAGGTTCAATGGATCCCATTGGATCTATAGGTTGATTTTCCTGATTGTCCATAATTACTTTTGATAAATTGATACGAATTTGTCAAGGCCGTCTCTCTGTCCTGCCCCAACAGCTTCAAATTTCCATTCTCCGTTTCTGTTGTAGATTCTTCCGAATTCTACAGCCGTTTCAATAGAGAAATCTTCGTCTAATTCATATTTAAGGATTTCTTCGTTGGTATCTGTATTGAAAATTCTGATGAAAGAATTTCTTACCTGTCCGAAGTTCTGCTTTCTTGCATCAGCATCGTGGATGGTTACCACTACTGTAATTTCCTGAATCGCTGAATCTATTTTTGTAAGATCAATTTTGATCTGCTCGTCATCTCCCGAACCTTCACCGGTAAGGTTGTCTCCTGTGTGAATCACAGATTTGTCCGGAGATTCTAAATTATTATAGAAAATAAAGTGACTGTCTGAAACCAGTTTTTTGTCCTCGCCCAACAAAAATAATGAAGCGTCAAGGTCAAAACCTGTTCCTGTAGAAGTATTATTGATATCCCATCCTAAACCTACAGTGAATTTAGGTGCGTTAATGTTTTCTCTCTGTCCTTTTTGTAAGTTAATAGCCATAATATAGTTCCGTTTGTGTTAAAGTATTGATGTTATTTTCGTATTCTTTTATTAAATGATAATTGTTGCTGATCGCCAGCTCCAGAAGCAGGTCCATCTGCTCCTTTTTTACTTTAGACGTAAGATAGTCAAAATTACTTGAATCCAGGCCTAAAATATATTTCACGATCCTTGTGTTAAATTCAAAACTTGGCTTTGTCATTACTTCTGCCACGTGTTTGATGTTTTTCACGGCATAATAATTAAAGAAATTTTCAATCTTAGGATCAAGGTCAAAATTCATCAGTTCCGCATAATAGAGGAACATAAAATCGGCCTCCACATGATATTCGTTCAAAATCCTGTTCACCGTATATTCGTGGCTTCCCGTGATTTTAATATCGTCTATAAAAATACAAAGTTTTCCGCGTAAAAAATCCTTATCGATATAATAAGTATCATTCGCAATCAGATTTTTACGGTCTTCAAAATTAAGATTCCCATAATCCGTGATATACGTGTGATTACGGTTGATCTTGGAGATAATACTGGATCTCATCCCTTTCTGAAACAGGTACAGATCCAGATGCTTTTTAAAGAAAAAACATAAAAAATTAGAAGCCGTAGGAATGGCCATATACGGACTTGGAAGAACCACGATCTCTTTTTCTGTGTTTAAAAGTTCCGCATGTTCTGCAATAAATCCGTTGAATAATTCTTTAGCAAACTTCTCAGCATACGACTTATCGCCATATTTGAAATAGCTGTATTCTGCGGGTGAAAAAGTGAACTCATCTGCAGAATGAATGTGGTGTAAGCTGTATCTTTTATTCATATTAATTTAGTGTTTAAGTAAATGAGCACTGAAGCCGAAATCTTTCGCTCCCTTGTAATCTGCCACTGGATTGTCTCCGATATGCAGGATACGATGCATCGGAAGATTCTGGTCTTTAAGGTTATTCTTCACTTCCTGAAAAATAAGAGGATTCGGTTTGGAAATATTGATCTCATCCGAATAAATATGAAAGTCTATATACTGATCCAATTCTTCCTGAACCAGAAACTTTCTCATTGTCCTTCCTTTGATAAATCCTGTATTGCTCAGAATATTTACCGTTTTTCCTTCATTTTTGATCTGATCAAAAAACTCTTTTATATTTTCGAAAATAATAACAGGTTTGTATTCTAAAAACAGTTCTTCGCTTTTCAGATAAAACCCTTCCAATTTTTCTTTATCCAATTGTTTTACATCTACATCCAGTGATCCCAGAATCAGTAAATACATTTCAAAAGTATCAATATTCCCTCCTGTAACTTCATTGATGGTATTGCAGAGATCATCATAATATTTTACAGTTTTCGCAACCTCAGCAATCGGTTTGTCAATATTAAAAAACGAGGTGAACAGCTCAACTCTTTTTGTTTTAAATTCAGGGTGAGATTTGATTAGGGTGAGCCACAGGTCAAAAGAAAAATGATAGTGGTTGTGAATGTCGATATCCGTTTTCAATAGTTTTAAGTTAAAAGTTTTATTTAGCTTTCTTGAAAAAGATTTAAAATTGTTTAATCATCAACAAGTGTTTAATTGGGTATTCTTCCCAAAGATAAAATTTTTCTTAGAAAAGCATTACGTACTTCTCTGTTTTAAGAAATTTTTATGAATTTTTGCCTGCTTTTCTATTGGTTGCGGTCAGGCTTAACAATTTGTTTAAATTCCCTGATCAAAAAATTTATCTAAAAAATTTTGGACAATTAAAAAATTTATCTAATTTCGCAACCGATTAAAAATCAACAATGTCAACAACAATGATAAATATAATAACTTTAAGTAACCCTGTGAGAGCTGTGTACTCTGGCAGCACTCAATATTTATCTGAATAGTTCCTTAGATCTTTTATTACTAAAAATATATTGAAGACCTATCTGTTCAGATGGGTCTTTTTTGCTGCCTTATTTTCAGACCTCGAAACGAGGAGAATACGTATCTGTATTCTCAAAATCAACAATTTAAATTCAGCAAAATGAAATATAACACAAGAAATATAGGAATCATAGCCCACGTAGATGCAGGAAAAACCACTTTAACAGAAAGGCTTCTTTATTACACAGGCCTCATACATAAGATCGGAAATGTAGACGATGGAAATACCACCATGGATAAAGACATCCAGGAGAAAAACAGAGGGATCACCATTTCATCCGCAGCCGTTTCCACACAATGGAAAAAAGGAGAAACGGTTTATAACATCAATATCATCGATACCCCCGGACACATCGATTTCGCAGTAGAAGTCGAGCGTTCTTTAAGAGTTCTGGATAGCGTTGTTGCTGTGTTCTGTGCCTCTTCAGGGGTTCAGCCGCAAACCGAAAATGTTTGGTTCCAGGCTGAGAAACATGGAATTTCAAAAATATGCTTCATCAATAAAATGGACAGAATCGGAGCTGATTTCTTCGCCGTTCTTAAGGAGATTGAAACGAAACTTAATGCAGTTCCTATGGCGCTTCAAATCCCGATCGGAGCTGAGGACCAGTTTGAAGGAGTGATTGATTTAATCAAACAGAAAGCTTTATACTGGACGGATGAAAACGGGGAAACCATTATTGAAAAGGAAATTCCTGAGGATCATAAAGCGGAAGCCGATGAATACAGGATGAAATTAATGGAAACCCTCGCGGAATACGATGAAACGTTCTTTGAGGTTTACATGAATCCTGAAAACAGTATTACCGGGGAAATGATCACTGAAGCTTTACAGAAAGTCTGCAGATCAGGTGCTGCGGTTCCGGTTCTCTGTGGTTCTGCCTTTAAAAATAAAGGAGTACAGCCTCTTTTGGACGCGGTGGTCACTTATTTCCCGGCTCCGGATCAACTTCCAGCCGTTCAGGGGAAAGATCCTGAGACAGAAGAAGCCGTGGAACTGGTCAGAAATGAAACGGAAACTTTTTCAGGACTTGTTTTTAAAGTCGTGATCGATAAACATATGGGAAGACTTGCCATGCTCCGTCTGTATTCCGGTTCGATAAAATCCGGCGATACGGTTCTGAATGTAAGAACAGGGGAAAGTTTCAGGATATCGAGGATTCTGAAGATGCAGTCTGACAAAACCTTATCGATGGAGGAAGGAAAAGCAGGAGATATTGTGGCTTTAACAGGAATTAAGGATGCCAAAACCGGAGATTCTTTATCCGCGGTTGAGAAACCTGTCCTTCTGGAAGCGATTACCATTCCGGCTCCTGTGATCAGGGTTTCAATAGAGCCTAAAACGAACAGTGATGAGAAATCTTTCGGTTTGGTTCTGGCTAAAATCCAGGAAGAAGATCCTTCTTTAGTGGTGGAAAGAGACAGGCAAACCGGAGAAACTCTATTGAGCGGTCTGGGCGAGCTTCACCTTGAGGTCACTCTGGAAAAGATCCGGCTGAATCATGGCATAGAAGTCAATCAGGGGAAACCTAAAGTGTCTTACCGTGAGATTTTAACAGAAACCAGAACGCACAGGGAAAAGCTTTCGAAGCAGAATGGTGGAAGCGGACAGTTTGCCGATATCACTTTTGAAATTGGACCAAGGGAAAATAATGAACCCGGATTGGAATTCATTAATTTGATCAAAGGAGGCGTAATTCCGGGTGAGTTTATTCCTTCCGTAGAAAAAGGTTTCAGAGAAGCCATGGAAAACGGACCATTAAAAGGTTATCCTTTGGAAAGTATGAAGATCAGACTTCTGGACGGTTCTTTCCATCCTCAGGATTCTGGTGCATATGATTTTGAAAATGCTGCGAGAGATGGATTCAGAGTGGCTGCTTTATCATGCAGTCCTAAGCTTCTGGAACCTATCATGCAGGTTGAAATCCAGAGTATTGAAGAGTACACGGGTGCTGTAACAGCTGATATCAACCGAAGAAGGGGAATTATTTCGTCCATTGATGAAAGATCAGGAAGAAAGATTTTCACGGCGGAAGTTCCGTTGGCCTCTACATTCGGATATATTTCCGATCTGAGAACGCTGACGAGCGGAAGAGCTTCCATCAGCATGAAACTGTCGCACTATGCTTTGGTGCCGGATTTCATTGCCAATACATTAATAACCTAAAAAACGAGGGCTGTAAAGTGATTTTACAGTCCTTGTTTGGTTATTATATGTGAATGGTGAAATGTCAATGGTAAATTTTTGTAGTTGATATTTTTATTTCCCGCAGATCTCTCAGATAACACAGATTTTTTAAATTTTTGAATCTCCAAATCTTTTAATTCTTAAATTTTTAAATCTTTCAATCTTCTTCCCCTCAAACTCCATTCGTTTTATTTTCTCTACCTTTGTGGTCTGTTATGAAAATATTTACAGTTACATCTTCGCAAATCACACCGCCTTAAGCTTAAGGTGACCTATTTTTCTTATATCCGGAATTTCTTTTGGATATTTATTTCTTTATATATCAATCCTTTTTAATCAGAACACCTTATTTGTTGAAGGGTGTACTATAATAATTTCAATCATTTATGGAAAACATATTATCTGGTTTTCAATTGCGTAATGTAAATTTTAAAAACGAAATTCTGGCTGGCCTTACAGTGGCTATGACCATGATTCCTGAATCATTATCCTTTGCCATTCTTGCTGGGCTTTCCCCTCTTACGGGATTATACGCGGCATTTTTAATGGGAATCGTAACGGCTGTTTTTGGCGGCAGACCCGGAATGGTTTCCGGAGGCGCGGGCGCAACAGTTGTTGTTTTAATAGCATTAGCTTCATCCCACGGCGTTCAGTATCTTTTTGGAGCTGTGATATTGGCGGGAATTATTCAGATCCTGGTAGGAACATTTAAACTTGGAAAATTTGTACGGCTTATTCCGCAGCCGGTGATGTATGGGTTCTTAAATGGGCTTGCCGTTATTATTTTCATGGCTCAGGTAGCGCAGTTTAAAGTTGTAAAGGAAGGCATCAGTACATGGATGGAAGGCTCAGCATTATTGATTATGGCGGGTTTAACGGCTCTTACTGTTATTATTGTCTTAGTTTTTCCAAAGATCACCAAAGCTGTCCCGTCATCATTAGTGGCCATTATTATTGTTTTTGCGCTGGTTTATTTCTTTAATATTGACACCAAAAAGGTTATAGATATTGCTTCGGTAAGCGGTTCTCTGCCTTCTTTTCATATTCCTGAAATCCCGTTGAATATGGATACTTTAAAAATTATTTTCCCTTATTCTATAGTGATGGCAGGAGTCGGTTTAATTGAATCTTTACTGACTCTGAATATGGTGGATGAAATAACCAATACCAAAGGAAAATCCGATAAAGAAGCAGTAGCACAAGGCATCGCCAATATCACCAATGGCTTTTTCGGAGGAATGGGAGGCTGTGCGATGGTCGCTCAGACATTAGTGAATATCGGAGCCGGTGCAAGAACCAGAATTTCTGCTATTGTGGGTGCGTTAACGATTCTTTTTATCATCCTTTTCGGAGGTTCTGCCATAGAGCAGATACCGATGGCCGCATTGGTGGGTGTGATGATGATGGTAGCTATAACCACTTTTGAGTGGGCTTCTTTCCGCATCATTACCAAAATGCCTAAATCTGACATATTTGTAGGTGTATTGGTCGCTGTCATCACGGTTGTTCTTCATAATCTTGCTTTAGCGGTATTAATTGGAGTTATTATTTCGGCGCTGGTTTTTTCCTGGGACAGTGCAAAAAGAATCAGGGCGAGAAAATCTCTTGATGAATCAGGTAATAAGATATATGAAATTTATGGACCTCTGTTCTTTGGCAGTACCACTGCATTTCTAGAAAAATTTGATGTTGCCAATGATCCTGAGAATATTATTATAGATTTTAAGGAATCACGTGTCGTTGACATGTCGGCGATTGAAACGCTTAATAAAATCACTGAAAAATACAAAGCACAGAATAAGCATGTTGTTCTTAAACATTTAAGTCCCGACTGTATCAAGCTTCTGAATAATGCTCATGGCTTTATTGAAGTGAATATTCAGGAAGATCCCACTTATAATGTGATGTCAAAGTAACTGAAGAGAGACTAATTTTAAAAGACAGTCCTCGGGCATGTCCTAATAGTTTATTACTTTTCCTGTATAATTCAAACCCTTTAAAATAATTCACACATATGTGTATTTAATTTGTTAATTTTCATTAAATTTTGCATTTAAGGAGATTTTTTACGCGTTTTTAAGAATTAGATTCTATTTTTTATTTAAATTTGAAAACGAACAAACGGATTATTTATTAATTAATCAAAAATCTATATAAGTAACGGTTTGTTTACACTAAGGTCAATAGTTAAAAATATTACGAATAAAACTGCATGAAAGAGCTTTAATAGGTTATATATTCTTACAGAAAAGTCTGAAGCATAAAAGAGGTCTTACCTGATCAATTGAATAAGAATACTACAAAGGAGATGAAAGAGAAAAAGTATTCTTAAGACATACATAACCTGAAAACTAATTTATCGGCAGACTGCCCCCATAGACTGCCGGCTGTACACATACCAAGTATAGCACAGAGCTTAATATTCCCCTTTACTGCTGCCGTTGAGATTTTTCTTGGCGTGATTTTATTTGAAACAGTCTGTTCATTCACCGTAAGAGTGGAATAAATGACCTATTGGCTTTAATTCATGAATTTAAATAAGAAATAGTACTCAAAACATGTTATATAAAGAAATTCACATAGG
Organism: Chryseobacterium sp. JM1; assembly: GCF_000737715.1. Lineage (GTDB taxonomy): Bacteria > Bacteroidota > Bacteroidia > Flavobacteriales > Weeksellaceae > Chryseobacterium. The sequence continues at coordinate 172,867 of NZ_JPRN01000007.1, forward strand.
AAAGTTTATCAAGGAGATGGTTGATGAGAATGAGGTACCCATGGAGAGGATCTGTAATTTTCTCAATAAGGATGATGAGTTTATTGAAAATGTTTACAAAAGCAAATCCATAGATGCAGAATTGCTTTTGAGATGGAGCAAGCTGCTGGAATATGATTTTTTCAGGCTTTACAGTTCACATCTTATCCTGTATGCTCCACCGTCTGCCGCAAAGAAAAACCAGGATCAGAAGAAATCTGATAAAATTCCTTACTTCAGGAAAAACATTTATACCCAGGAGATCAAAGATTTTATCATGAAAAGGATTTTGTCCGGAGAGATGACCTATGGCGAAGTGATCAAAGAATATTCTATTCCGAAAAGTACCCTTCACCGATGGCTTCAGAAAAATAATGATAATACTAACGGATAAATACAACTCATTATGCGTCCCAATTACAAGAAGATCTATTATGATATGCTGAGACTGGAACATCCGGAAAAGCTGAAAGACCCAAAAATCAAAGAACTCCTCGGAAAACTCAATACGACTGAAGATGTTCTGAATTTTAATGACAAGATTTTTGCACAGTCCAAAGAAAGCCAGATCAACAATCAGAAACTTAAAACTTACGATAAGAAAACCATGTTTAAGCTTTTGCAGTATCAAAAAAAGCATGGATTTTCTACCAGCTATATGTCCAGAAAATATAAGATCAGCAGAACAACGATCATGAACTGGAAAAAAACTTTCGAAGAGGAAATAGAAGAAGTAATCAATGCCGGCGAATAATTCACCGGCATTTTGATTGTAAAAGATAATGGACCAGGAAAACCGGGGCTGTCGTTTGCCGGATTCGAACCGGATAACCTTGCCGGAATGACCGACTTCGTTATTCCTCCCCAAGAGATGGTACGATGTATTTTTCCTGTACGACACTTTTATTTTTTAAACAAGGCAACAGCTGAGCGTGTAGTCGTGCTCTAACCAACTGAGCTACTCTTCCTATGACAGACTGTGTTTTTTTGGTGGAAGAAACGGGACTCGAACCCGTGACCCCGTCGTGATGAGCGAAGTAACACTGTTCTACGGCACTTGTTTTTTAAATTAAAAAGAGGCAAAAGGCGAAAAGACAGACGTGCACCTTTCTCCTTACTGTTATTCAGGCATATTGCACTTTTCTTAGATTTTGAGGTCTAATTTTCTACTCGAAGTAAGCCTTTTCTACGGCACTCTTAGATTGAAGCCAAGGTTATAATGTTAGAATCTTTCTTTTTCACCTGCTCTGCCTAATTGAACTACAATCCCTTTACAAAAGAGACGGCAGGATTCGAACCTGCAACCTGGTGAACCGTAATCGAAGTATGATTCTGAGACGACACTTAACTTTTTATATTTACTTTAATGACTCATTTTAAATTGAGTTCTATTCTATCTGGATAATCCATTTTATTTTTAAATCAAGGTAATACTGAAAGGATCTTCCGTGCATTTGCTCTACCAGCTGAGCTACCTCTCCTTTTCGAGGGAAAAGGCAGGATTCGAACCTGCGACCCAATGTTTCTACATCCCGAAGTATGATCCTAAAACGACACTTGATTATTTGTAAGCAGGGCATTTGGCCAAACAGAAACTTACGACAGAGTGATACCCTTACACCATCTGTTTCCAGAACAGGATTCGAACCTGTATTACTGCCCCCAACGAAGCAATTCTGTTTTACGGCACCTGCTTTGTATTTTTCCAACGGGTCTTTCTGTATTTTTTCCAGTTTCTCTGGTAATTTTCCTGATGGGAATTCACCGTATCAAATCCGTGCGGAAAACAATACGAACAGCCCATTTTATTTCCATACTTTAATCTTGAGATCTGTATTCCGGAAATTTTCTTTGGAAAATCAATGAGTCCGTATTCATTGATCCCGAAAGATTGTTTTAATGTTGTGAATTTTTTCATGTCTATTGAGAATTAACCTCAATACACAGTTCCTTTAAGACAGGGTTTATACATTTTCATGGTTACTTATTTTTTTTATACTGTAAAATCTACCTAAATAATGAAATGATAAGTTCACCCAGCTTAACAAGTCCCAAAACCGGCAGTAAAATTACTGTTCCTATCAGTAAAAAGATTGCCACTTTACTTAGGAAGCTTGGGTTACTTTTTGAATCTATCAATCCCTGTTTATATTTTTGTTTAAACACAGGAATATGATTGGTCTTTTTTAGACTATCTGTTTCGAGATCTTTTAAAACATTCCGTACATATTCACTAAGAATCTTTTTATCACCTCTGAAAACAATATCTTTTAAAATAGCATTTCCAGAATAGCTTAAAGAACTTTTATAAATCTCCACAGCATTTTCCATTTCCGAATCTTTGGGTTCAGATAAAATCCAAAATTTCCCTGCTTCATCTAAAAATCCTGCATCATAATAAATCCGTCCCAGTTTTTCTCTTAAAGAAAGATCATCAGGATATTGATTGATTGCATTTCTAAGTCTGTCACATGCTTTTTTCTTTCTGCCTTCCTCAAGATCCTTCTCGATTTTGTAAAAGATATTTTCCATACTAATAATTAAAAAACCAAGCAATAAGTCATAAGCGTTTTTGAATGTATTCAAATTGGAAGTTTGACGATGAAACGCTTACTGTACGGCATTGGTCTGTTGTACCGGGCATCTGGCGAAAAGACTCTGTTCAATGAAAAGTCGAAGAAGTTCTTTTCTTACGGCACCGGATCAATAACAATTGCAAAGTTATTTCTGAAGTACGCATTCTTTTTACGCAGTTTATTTTTTATTTGTGTTTTTTAAATATCGATATACAGTTTCTGGCCTTTTTTCATAACTTCTTCTGCAAATTTTTTAAAAACGGGATAATAATAGTTTTCAAAATCATCGTACAAATATTCTTTCCTGCTACAATTTTTGATAGATTCTAAAGTCAGCAGAAAATCATCTGCATCAATCTCAGTACATTGAGCGCTGATATCCTGCCAGCCGGTGCATTCATTGTTTTGTCTTACAAATTCCGGCAATATATTGTACTTTTCCGGAGTAATCCCTTCATAAAACCAATAATTTAAATATCCTCTGAAAGTTCCACCTCCAAAGAGTACTGCTTCCTGCTTCCCTTCCGATTCTGTCAGCAACATATATTCTTCACCACAATCGGGTGCTCCGCAGCATGGACACAGACAAAGATGTGTTAAATCTTCTCTGATGAAAGGATTTCCCTGATATTGATAGGTTTCTGACATGGTGTTATTGTTTTTGTCATTGCGAGGAACGAAGTGACGAAGCAATCTTATTTTAACGAATTAATTTTCTTATCCAAATCATACATTTCAAATCTTGCCTTTCCTATTATATCTTCAGTATCTTTTTTCAACTGTTCTTGCAATAAAATTGTTGTTAGAAAATTTTGAAGATTCAAAGTTATTTCTAAGAAACTAACAATCATTAAAGCTGTTTCATTAGCATCAAATTTAATAATCGTATTATAATATAATTCAACATTATCACTGATATGTCCACTTATATTGTTTCTAATAACACTCATTTCACTTTCATATTTATACTTATTTTTGAATTTCTTTATCAGATTATTTACTTCCCATAATTCCTCTTTTAAAAATGGATAAGTGATTGTAGAAACATCATTAAGAAATTTTCTGTGTTTATCATATGTTTTAAATGTTTCAAAAATCGTTAAATAAGCATTTTTAATAAGAAATATTTTTTCCCAGTTATTTGAAGCATCATATAACATCTTACTTATAACTGTTAAATCAAGATTAGCAATATTAACTAATGAGCTAATATCATTTAATTTTTTTACTAAATCAAGCACACCAAAATCAAGGTTATCTTCAATAACTTTAAGATGTGTTTTAATGTATTCAATTAAACTATTCGTCTTTTGACAAGTATCTAATTGATTAGTAAAAATCGTAATTGACTTATTTGCAGACTCATTAAAACTTGTATTCATAATCATGATATTAATTTAGTTATTTACAAATGATGGTTTATTTTTCTAAAAGCAGTGCCTTTTACAGCACCACTTTTTTAATTAACTGCACCGCAGACTTTCTGTCTTCCACAGCATTCAATACATCGAAAATCTTATCAGACCAACCTGCAATAAGGTATACGTCATTTTTTCTGACATCCAACGGATGGTTTCCGTAACCCGCTAAATCAAATATATATAATTTTGCATCCGGAGCTATCTTTTTATATTTATTCCAGGAATCTTCAAATGAATGCTTGGTGTTTTTACTGTTCCACAACTGCGTATCGGTAAACAACATGATTTTATCTATTTTTTCTCTCTTTCTAATCAGATCTTCGATCACCAGATAACCGTTGGTAGAATACCCTACTTCACCTTCACGCTTGTAAAACTCGTTCACGTTTCTTAAAATACCGCTTTTAGGCATAGAAACTCTCAGCCAGCTGTCACCAAATATACCGGTGATCACATTTTTACATTGTGACTGTAAAATCATAGACATCAATAATCCGATATCGTAACGCAATACTTTACTTTTAGGAGAAACCGGTTGCTGCATAGAACCTGAAACATCTGCCGCAATCACCACCGAAGTGTCAAAACCAAAACCTTTGATGTTTTTCGCACTCACCATCACCGCATCTTCCAATGCTTCTAAAACAGATGACAGATAAGGTGATTTCATAGCCTTCAATTCTCTGTAGGCCGCCAAAAATCTGAAAGGAAGCTGTTTTGAATTTGTGACTGCTTTTTCATTGGATAGATAGCTGCAAACTTTGGCCATGGCATCAGAAGAAACTTCCGACTCCAAAATATTTCTAAGGTTTCTGAGCGTCGCCATATAACCCAGCTTATTGCTGAAGATCAATTCTTCCCACTTATTTTTAAAAGCCAGTGTTTTTTCAGCTTCATCTGCGAACTTGGTCTGTCCTAAAACAGAAAGTTCAACTTCCCATGTGAAAGGAGTTTCCAGCGTATCGCCCACAATTTTGTTGAAAATTGCCTGTTGACTTTCATCCTTTGCTTTCGGGTGAACCAGGAACAACGCATCTCTTAGCGTTACTTCTGCTTTTCTGTTGTATTTTGCAAACTGATATTCATCAAATTTATTGAAAGATTTCGCAAGACCTTTCTGGATCTGCTTTGAAAGTTTGTTCAGTTTTTTCATTTCCGTTCTTTCATTGGTTGTTTGGTAGTACGCCAAAAGCTCAGTGATTTCATCCGCTCTCTGCACCACCCCATCAACCGTTCTACTGATTAAGTCAGTACCGGAAGTTTGTTTTGCCAATTCGGCAGTTAATACCAATGGAATAGAACGTAAATACATATCTTTCCTTGCATACACCGCCAGCTTTGCTACGAATTCCGGATCGTTTTTTTTGATCAGAGACTGAATTCTTACCAATCTGTCGCTCCCTTTTTCATAAGAGGTTCTGGATAACCCTGTTGTAACAACAGCACTGTATAATTCTTCAGCAGGTGTCATGGTAAATGCCTTTGCACCTTCGTAGTTCATTACGGTATTTTTCTCTTTGTTTAAAAAATTAAATTTCATGAGTTACTGTTTTTTGTTAAACATTTTTGGAGGATCGTCTTTTCCTCTCTGATTTCTGATGCAAAGTAAAAACAGTATTGCGCATTCTTTTTGCGTAGTTATTTTTTGTTCAAAATTTTTTATTCTATCCGTGTCGAAAGATTTGATGGGTAATTTTTTAATCACGGATTTCACGGATGTGCTCAGATGATTGTGTTATTTGTGAAAATATTTGTGGTGTTTGTGTTTAAATTTAAGATTGGGCTAAAGCCAAATGAATACCGGATATTATATAAGCGCGCTAAAGCCCGCTCCTATTAATGTTTACTGATAAGATCTTTTATCTTTTATCTTTTATCTTTTATCTTTTATCTTTTAAATAAAATTTTTCTATCACTCAATTCAAATAAAGGAATCAATACTCATCTGGTTTTGAAAATGCATTGTCTAGCTTTGTATACATTAAAATTCAGGCTATGATTAAAGGATTATATGAAACCCATGTTCAGGTAAGCAATTTGGAAAATTCCATCCGCTTTTACACTGAGGTATTGGGTTTGAAATTGGCTCATATGGATAAGACGCGTCCCATTGCATTTTTATGGATCGGTGAAGGCAAAGAATTTATGCTGGGATTGTGGGAACAGAAAGAAAACCTGCAGCCAAGACATTTTGCGTTCTCCAGCAGCAAAGAAGATATTTTAAATTATTCCGTAGATTTTTTGAAAAATAAAGATCTGAAGCCCTATAACTTTTTAAAGGACGGCATCGATGAGCCTATGGTGTTTGCATGGATGCCTGCGTTGGCCATTTATTTCAATGATCCGGATGGCAATCAGCTCGAGTTTATCTCCATCCTGGAAGGTGAAGGAAAACCGGAATTAGGAGTGATCTCTTACGAAGAATGGATGAAACATCAATAAATAAAAAAGGACAGACTTATTTTCAAGCTGTCCTTTTTTTATTAAGTATGTACTAATTTCTTTACGGCAAGAACATGTTTGCATGGTCCTCTCTCGCCCTGGTATTTACTGAACCATTCGCAGGTACAGCGCTCTTTCCCATTATCAATAATAACAGTATGATGTACTCCCGTTCCTTCTACTCTGGCTTCTGTTCTGGCTAAGCTTTTATTTAAGATCTCCACCTTTCCTTCTGCAATGAGCTTTTCTGCATTTTTCATCCTGGGATTCAACCCGATAATACGGTTGAGTTTAAATGGTAATCTGCGGTAGAAAAATCCGTTATCATCAAGATCGTAGCCTAAAAGTCCCATAGCAGCCAATCTTCCTGTAAGATTATCCGTTGTTTTAAGGCTGATATTTTCATCCACAGCAAAAACTGAAGGATTAAAGGACTGATTCGCATAAGCATATTTATCCAGTGCATCAATCCATTCATCGGAAATATCGTCAATCAGGCTGTCCAAAACAGCTCCTTCTCCTGAAAATCCTCTCCAGCTCTCCCTTGACAATGAAAAGCTGAACCTTATATTCCCCATATACAGCTGCCATGTCGTAGACTGCATATCTGCATGCGGAAATACCTGCATCTGGTCGATATAAGGAAGAAGCGGTTCCAGCAAGCGTAATCTGTTAAGCCCGCCAATACAGACTGCATCAGCCGATTTCACAGGGGAAAACATAGGTTTATTTCCTCTGATGATCAAATAGTAATCTGATTTTACCGGACCTTTCGGTATCCCTCTGAACAGCTGCTGGGTCTGTATTTTATTAAAAGTATGAAGCTTTTCCGACTCGGAAAGATAGATCTGAACGGTACTGAGCCCTTTGATCCATTTTACAGGCAGCGGAACTTTTCTTTCGACTATTTTTTCTTCTTCTTTGTACAGTCCAACTTCTTTTTCCCCAACAGAAAGCATTATTTTTTCATTCGGGCGAATGCTTCCCAACGCAGTAATCATCGGTTGGTTAAAATCCACATTGGTGGTTCCGTTTTCCAGAAAATCACCGTGGAGCCCTTCAGGCAGAACATCTACCCTGGCATACACTCCGGCACAGTGCGAAAATCCTTCAAACCGCAGCCGCTCATTTCCGGCCGTAACGATAGGGTCTTTAAGCAACGCCATCTGAAACGGCGACAGATTAAAGCTGGATTTCACAATATTGGAAAGGGTAATGAGGCATCTTGCCAGTATAAACGGCTGACTGACATCTCCCCAGAAAAAGCAGGGAGCATCCGTAGTCTTCTGAATTTCGCTGTACTTGGACAGAAATAATTCTTCAGATGCATCTTTTTTTATCAAAGACGATGGTCTCTGATAATTGTAAACAAGCGTATCTTCCATATCTATTTTTTTAGAAGAAGATTGCAGATTTTTTTCAGACTGGAATTCTCTTTCCAGCTATTCAGTTTTTCTTTTAAGTTTTTATCGGCTTCAGATTGGTTTAAAGCCAGAACCTCGTGGTAAATATCCAATATTTTTTTCAGATTGGTAACAGGGGTTTCCATCTGCAGCAAAATATGGGTAAGAAGCTGTTCCAGTGCCAGATTGTGGTCTTTGCTGACATTGAGCATCTGATGCTGTACCAGATCCGTAAATCTCTTCACAGGTGCCCATTCCAGTTTCTCATGCAGACCGGTCACACGGCCCAGCTGTACATTATCCATTACTTTATGCGAAACATGTTCGAGCCAGATCTCAGCAGCGGTTCCACGGATGACTTTGTCTCCGTCCAGGAAAATAGTTCCCAGAAACAGGTATCCCATTGCATCCAGAGGTTTTTTCATCTGATGAAGCGCCTGGGCCGTATTTAGAACCAGAGTTCTTTCATACACTTCTGCGATTCCGGAATAAAACAGACAGTCCTTAATGATCTTAGCAAAAACATTTCCAAGGGTATTCGGAAAACTCCACATAAATGAAGGGGTTTCAGAGAAGTGTTTCTGCTCAGCAATAAAGTATTCCAGGAAAAGCGGATGCTCTCTTTTTTTCAGATGATATTTCGGAACATTAATGTTCAGTTCAACCGGATAATAGGAGTTCTTTTTACTGTCAATAGTTTTCCATTCATATGAGCCGGTAAGGAATTCTTTAGGGATATCATCATATCCGAAATCTTTGAATTCTTCAAAAACGGTTCCGGGAGAACGTGTAATTCCGGCAGTCATCCACCATGACGGATGTTCAAATTTTCCTTTAGGAGCTGCATTTGGATTAAAAAAGAAAAGAAGCAGATCTTTGTATTCTCCTTTTAATTTTTCTTCCACCAGCTTTAATCTGTCAGATGTTCTTTCAAGTGAACAACGCTGCAGTGCCAATTGTACATCCAGGTCATCAGGCTTCATATTTTCGTTCTGATAGATTTCAAATCTTTCTACCAATGCATCCGGGCTTACCCAACATGGCTCATGGGTTACTGTAGATAGTAACGGAGTTTTATCTCCTGATTTTATTTTATTGAAAACCTGTACTGCAATATGCTTGAAGGGCTTCATAGCCGTCCCTCCGGCATAGATGTCACGTATGGGTCCCAGTTTTTTATGGTAGGTGGAATACACTTCTCTCGTAGCTTCGTCTTCCTGCGTTCTCTTGTATATTTTTTCCAGATTCTTAAGCTGAACCGGGAATTTTTCCAATAAAGAAAGTCCGTAGTTGATGATCAGATTGCACAGCAGCACATTAAAATGATGTACTTCCCATTTGGCAATAGTTTTACAGGCTTTCTGAAATACAGGTTCAAAAAGTTTTACGGATGCGTCATCTGCATCAGCAGCAAACCTGACAAGCCCTCCGAGTGCCAGATCATAATAATAGGTCCCCGGCTTTTCTATCGCCTGCGGAAGGAAAAACATCAGATCTTCAAAGCTGGCAGGCTCCTTCGCCCGGCTTTCTTCGCTGATCAGTTCCAGCTTTTCCTGCTCTACGGCATCCAGTTCCAATTGTTTGTCTTCAATATATTCAGCGAGTCCCGGTCTTACATTAGCCAAAACATTATCTGCATAATGTGACAGGGCTTCCTGGATATCCTCGGAAACGGGAATATATTTCTGAATGATCTTTGCCGCTTTAGTCTGTATGCTTTCATCTTTGCTTACAAACGCTGTGCTCAGAGCCATTCCAAGGTTTTCAGTATCGGTTTTCTTTTTCTGAAAGATATTTTCTGTCACGGCAAGACTGGCTGCCACCACCGTTTTGACCTCTGAACTTAACAGGTTCGGAAGGAAATGGGAAAACTCACTGGTTTTAAATTCCTGCTCCGGAACTATTTTTTTCAAATGAGCCAGCATGGTATTCACCGCCTTCGACTGTACGGAAGCCAATCCTGCCATCAGTTCGTCCTGAAGCATGATCAGTTCCTCGTTTGAAGGTTTCAGGATATTAAATGCATCCATGAACCATCCGGTCACGTTTTTATTAAAATTTCTGTTGGCTGCCAGAAGGCATTCCTTAAGAAATCTTTTTCTTTCGATTTTGTTTTCCGCAATCAGCTTTTGAACCAAAGGAAGCCATTCTCTTGTAAAAGGGAGTGATTTCGATGGAAATTCGCATAAATACCAAAAGTGGGTGTTCAGAGTCTCCGGAGATTTATCCAGGTCATAGGGCTGAAGACTTAAGTGGTATCCCAGCAGTTCAGGTCTGGGTTGTACATAGCCTTTTTCTGCCCATTCCAGAATATCCTGATAATTAAAAGCTGTAAATTCAGCTTCTATAGAATCATTGATAAATTCTGAAAACCACGGCGGGCATCCCCATTCCAATATCTTACGGGTCTGTTCTTTGTCTCTGAAAAGGCTCCAGTAGTTTTTCCCGTAATGCTTCTGATCCATGCAGACAAATGATGCGATATCAATGATAGAATGCTGATCTGCAGAACCGGCAGTATGGTAGGAGTTTTTCGTCATTACAATCTTACTGATCTCCCGGTCCAGCTTTTTTATCGTGGGTACCAGGGTTTTTCTTTCTTCTGTGCTTAGCTGCTTCAGAAACGGAATAATCTCATGTGCTTTTTCCTCATTAAGGATCTCATAAAGTCTTTCTTTCATTTGTTTTTAATTTGATGATAATTTTTTTCAGGTTATTTTCGTTTTTCCATTCTTCCAGCCTGGCAGCCACCGCACCATCAACTTCGGACTGATTAAAGTGCAGCAGCTCATAGTACATCTCTAAAATCTTTTTGAGATTAAAAACGGGACGATCTATCGCTGTGAGAATGGGTATTAATAGTTTTTCAAAAGCATGGTTATGACTGGCATTCAATCCGATAAAGCCGGAAAGACCATCCGTCAGTCTTTTCACCGTAACCAGTCCGTGACTGATCTTTTCACCGATCATTATTCCTAATACTCCGGGGTCAAAATCCTCTGAAACTATCTTATGAATAATCGCTTCAAAAGCCGTACCAGAGAAGGTTTTATCCTTGCTGAACATGGCCGCGGACAGGAATAAATAATGCATATTCTGGCATGGAAGATTCAACTTCATCCAGGCATCTAAAAATTCGGTATTGGTTCTGCTGTCATATTGATAAACAGCATTGGACAGGGTTTCGTTACATTTTTTAGCAAAAACAGACCCCGAAAAGTACGGAGCAGTGTATAAAATCCGGATCAGATCCTGATTATAGACGCCGTGATAGGAGTTAAATAAATGATCCAGCAGAGGTGCATCTCCGGGAATTTCTTTATTTTCAATCGTTAATGTAAGCTCCGGAATTTCTTCTGCTACGTAGCCTTTATATATTTTTCTGATGCCTAACTTTCTGTCAAAACTGCCTTCCAGGTAAGACTTTTCGTAAATATTTTTATAATATTCCGGATCAAAAACGGGTTCCAGCAATTGCAAATATTCTTCACTAAACTGTTTCTGAGCATATTTTTGGGCTTCTTCGAAATTCTCTTTTCGTACCCGAAGCACTGCTCTCTGCAGATCGAAAGGAACGGGAAATTCTTTCTGATCCTGGTATATTTTTAATTGATCTATAAGTATTCGAATATCAATCCAGCAAGGTGTATGATCCGCGACTGAAAGTAACGGAAGGTTTTTTCCCTGCTTTAAAAGATCAAATATTCCCAAAATAAATTGATGATAAGCCTTAAAGATCAAAGGTGTGCGTTTTCCAATCCAGTTTTCAAGGCTTGGAAATGCTTTCTTTGCCTCATTAAGTACGGGAGATCCTTTTTTCAGTTTTAAAAATCCGTACGCCATAAAAAATGTAGCATACAAATGGTGCATTCCTACACTTTCTTTTACTTTAAGGGCTGCTTTGAAAGCCGGTTCCAGTTGAGTAAGATGCTCTTCACTGATCTCTGTATTGAACCTTAGCAGAGCATCCAGAAAAAGATCAAAATCGTTGGGCTCGTTTTTGCTGAAAACCTGTGGCGCAAAGAAGATCAGATCACTGATGCTTTCAATAGGAGAAATCGGTTGAGATATGTGCCAGGAAGTTGGTTCTTCAGTCTCTACAGATTCCGAAGCTTGATTATTGTGGTTGATAAGGAATTTTTCAAGCTCTTTTTTAGGATCAGAAAGTAAAGATTCTGCATAAGCCTGTAATTCATTCTTATACTTTTCAGAACCAAGATCACCATATTTTGTAATGATTTTGGCTGCTTTGTTCTGTATAGAAGCGTCTTTGCTCATAAAAACAGGCAATACAAATAGACAGATTTCTTCCCCGTATTTTTTATTATTCTTCGCTATTTTCTCAACCGTCTGAAGCCATGTATTCAGAATATTTTTAACCTGAAAACTGGATAAAGTTGCTGTAGCATTAAGAAAATCGAGTGTTTTAAAATCTGGTTCCGTGATAGCCGGACTAATAATTTTCAGTACCGGAACAAAAAGTGCCTGTTGTGAAGCATGGAAAACTGAGAATAGGTTCTCCTGAAGTGCTAAAATCTCCTGTGAAGAAGGTTCTAAATAAGAAAAAAGTTCCAGAAACCACGTATTATGATCTTTGGAAAAATTGAGACTCACTGCATTCAGGCAGGATTTCAGAACTTTTAAACGGTTAATTTTATTTTTTTGGACAAGGTCTTTAAAGAAGACTTTCCAGTTTTTATCGTTTTTATAATGGTACGTGATATTGGAATTATATTGAAAAAGGAGCCAGATATGAGCATCCAGTGTTTCAGGATAGGTGAAAAGAATTTCTTCGGCGGTATGTTCTGAAACCAGTGATTCCGAAAGAAGATGGGCAGCGATTTCATCATCGAGGATAAGATAACCTTTCTGTTGCCATTCCATGACTTTCAGATAGTCTATATTCCTGAGAAACGGATAGCTGTTTCCGAGCCATTCCGGCGTGTAAGATTCGAATAAGTCTTCAACGAGATGTATTGGGACAGCGTAATAACCGGGCGACAGTTTTGCGTATTCGTCCCGGTGGGTGCTGCAGGCCAGAGCGGCAAGCATAGAAACGTGATTGTGCCCCCAGTCTTTATTTAAAAATTTCTTTAAAATAACTGCAGTTTCCTTCTTTTCTTTTGGGGTCAGCTTTATGAGAAAAGGAACAATTTCCTTGATTCTATAATTTAAATAAATCGTCTTCAATTCATCTTCAATAAGCATAATTCCAATCTTGAGGACTAAAATAACAAAAATTGACTGACAGACATTGAAATATCCCAGTAAAGTGATTTTTTTAACAAAAAATTATGCTTTCAGCAGCAGTTCTGCAGGCATTTCTGAATAAAAGTTAAATGGAATTCTTCTTTAATCTTTGAAAAAAACGGTAAATATCCTTTTTATCGTTGGACGCTGTTTATCTGAAGGTTAGGTGATAATCGTAAAATTGGCCATTGAATTATTTTTCTTCGAGGTTAATTGAAAAATGTGCAGTAATTCCATATCCAAAAAAGTCCGATTCAATGGTATGCTCTTCTTTCTTTATAATATGAAAAAAAATGTTAAAAAATCCGTCCGGAAATATTCTCAGATTATTATTACATTAAAAAAGGGCAGACCGTTTTTACACAAGCCTACCCATAGAGTAACAGTTATTAGTTTTTATTTTGTGAAAATTTCTTTCAGCTGGGAAACGATGTTGCTGTTTCCTGAAACGGTAATATCACCAATCTTTTCTGCAATTTTTTCCATATACTCCATTTCTTTCAGCTTCCATAAAACTTCATTTTCTTCCATCAGTTTTGCGGTGTTCAGCAAACTTCTTGTGGAAGCCGTTTCTTCACGACGCATGATGCTGTTGGCCTGAGCTTTTTTCTCAGCGATCAAAACCTGGTTCATAATTTCCTTCATTTCACCAGTTAAGATTACGTCACGGATACCTGCATCAAAAGCTCTGATTCCTAAATCACCGGCTTTCTCACCCAGATTTTCAAGAATTTCTTTTCCTACGGAATCTTTTTTCAGCAACAGTTCATCCAGTGTCAAAGCTCCTACAAACTCACGCAATGCCAGCTGCATCAGAATATATAATTGCTTATCATATTCTTTATTTTCCATCAGTGCTTTTTCGATACTCTGTACCTGAAAACTCACATAAAAATTGATTCTCAGCATCGCTTTATCCTTAGTCAAAAGCTCCTGACCTGCAATTTCCATTTGCTGCATTCGCATATCAACCGTGTTGAGATCGATGGAAATTCCATTATTCCAAAAACTGTAGGTTCCCGCTTCCAGAGTGTTCACCAATTTACCATCAATGATCAACAGTCCTTTATACTGATTCGGGACATTAAATTTTCTTACGTAATGTCTCAGCCTTGAATTTTCAAGAATGGTATTGGGAATATCCTCGGTGATTTCAACTTTCGTTAAATCCACTTTTTGAAAGGTTCTTTCTGTAATATCCGTCCAGAATGCGTATTGTCCAACGTTCAGAACATCCTTTAAAGTACCGTTTTCATACATTAAAAGGATTTCACCATCTTTTACCTCTACGATTTCCAAAAGGTTTTTCAGGGTTTCATTTTTTAATAAAGCAGCTACATTTTCATGCGTTCCAAACTGGGATTTTATTTCATAGTTCGGATCAATTAACTTAACCTCAACTGAAATATCATTGTTCCAGAAGGAGTAGATACCACTTTCCAATATCTGAGTTAATTTTCCGTCAATTAACAATAATCCTTTTTGGTGATGAGGCACAAGAAACTTTCTTACAAAGCTTTTCACCTTTATATTTTCCAGAATTGCCTTGGAGATTTCTTCCGGGATTTCAATCTTGGTTAGGTCTATTTTCTGAAATTCTCTGTTGACCATTCCTTTCCAGAATGCATACTGTCCAACAGTCAAAACATCTTTAAAAGTACCGTTTTCATGAACTAAAATGATTTCTCCGTCTTTTACCTCTACGGTTTCCAAGAGATTTTTCAATGTTTCATTTTTCAACAGAATCGGTAAATCTTCACCAGCTTCAAACCTTGATTTCATCTCATAGATCGTTACCGATTTATTTCCAAAGACATAATGATTACCTTCTTTGAGAACTTCAATTAAGTTTCGGTTTTTGAAGACCAAACCCATTTGGTAGGCTTTAATGTGTACATTTTTTATCATTTTATTATATTTTTAAGTGTTGTTATTTCAATTAAAAAGAGAAAACCGAGTTTCTTTCTTCCAAAAAATGGCGGAAGCAAAGGAGTTTCAAAAAGCTCCAATCATTTCAGAAAACCGTTCTTAAACTTCTTTTTCCAATCCGTAAGATTCTGGGCGTGTCCCTGGCCACCGCTGAAAGCAGCAACCCGGGTCGCTACGTTCACTGCTATCTTTTTTGCGTACAAAAAAGGATATCCGTTACCATCGCTCACGCGGAAAACCCGTCCTTATCAGAAAATTCGGTTGAATTAGGGTATTCATCAACTGACTTTCACTTTCAGAAAAAATCTTTCTTACTGGCTTTTTCAAAAATGCTGATTCAACAACTGAAAAAACTCAGATTTTCTCTATAGGAATGTTTTTAAAGAAAAACATTGAAAACTTTGTAAAAAATAGATTTTCAGTCTATCTTTAACTACATGTGAAGTGTAGTGCTCTACCACTTGAGCTATCTCAATCTTAATTGAGAGAAGGAGTCGAACCTTCGCAAAAAAACTATTTACTCTATCCTCTTGAGTTATATTTCCCCTTAAGGAAACAGAAGGATTCGAACCTTCGTACAATAGTTAATGGTAGAAGTTTTTTGGTTAACTCCTCAAACCTTCGGGCCAAGCTGAACAGAACGAAAACAATGTTTTTCAACAAATTCTTCTGCAATGGTGTTATACAGAAACACACAACCTGACTTGCCTGATATGGTAACTGAAATCTGTTTTTCAAAATTTCAGTGTTGTTTCATTTTGATAATGCAAAGTAAAAACTGTATTGCGCAATCATTCTGCGTAGAAAATAAAATTTGATAAAAAAAAAAAAGACAGTTTCAAAATATGAAACCGCCTTGCGTTGTCTGACAAAGTTTATAATAAAACTTCCTTAAAAAAGAGATCCCTCTTATATGTCCTCCTGTAAAATATCCAAAATTCCGGAAACCTGAGACTCTTTATCCGCGAAATATAATTTCAATTCCTGATAAACAAATTCTTTAATTTCAGTTTGAACTTTTGGAGTTCCTAACTTCCATCTTGTTGCACCTAAGTAGGTTAACTCACCTCTTACTGAAGCATAAAGACAAAGATGTTTTTGAAGTTTTACAGTTCTAATACTTAATTTCAGGTTTCTTTTTGAAGATTCTTCATTTAAAAATTTCCTAAGACCTTGAAAAATACCATCCAGTAATGAGCCTCCTAAAACTGTTTCTTTATAGTTCGCATATATTTTTAATTTAGGTTTTACCCAATAACTACTTACAAATGCCAGCGCCAGTGAATAGGAAAACTCCGTCTTTTTCTCAAAGTTCAGTTTAAAAACTGATGAATAGTAAGAAAAACTTTTCTCCAATTCGTAATCAATTATTTCAGACAAACCTTTTGGGTAATGGAAAATATTAATTTGTTTTTCAGTTTTGGACTGATCGATGCTTTTAATTTTTAACTGACTGTTTAAAAATGAAAATCGTCTCAATAAATTATTGAGTAAATCATAATTTAAAATTACATCTTGAAAAATTTCTTTATCTGGTATAAATTCAATTTTTATTCTATTGAAGTCAGCATTCTTAACATCTTCTAAAAATTCGGGATTTCCTTTTTCAGATCTAAAAGTATGTACACCATTAATTTCAATCCTTGTATATTTAGATAAAGCAACAATTCCTGCCAGTGATAAATAAAATTTTTCGTTTTTATAATCATGAAGATGTTTCAAAGCATCTAAAAAAGGGAGAAAAGTTTTGGTACCAGAACCTTCTATTATTAATTGATTCTTCTTTTTGAGTAAAAAAGTTATCTCATAGATACCAGATTTTATAAAATCTTCAATCAAATAACTTAGCAATTCCTGATAACCGTAGTGATTTAAAGCACCGATATACATTCCTGGACGTTTTCTGATATGCTCTAAAATATTAAGTTTTTCAATCATAATTTAAATTCGAAATAAACTTAAATATAAGATTTTAAAGCCAAATTATTCACTTCTAATTATGCCTTTTGAAGGCACCAATGCAAGATCTTCGCGATATTTTTCGCATCATCTACACCTCTGTGATGCGTACCTTCCAGCTTGAGATTCAGTTCACCTAAAGCTCTGCTCATGCCTACACTTTTTCTTACCGTAGGATGCAGCTGCCCGAACAATGTTTTTACATTGATATGGTCATTGCTCAACGGATAATCCACATTGAATCTTCTGGCCTGGTTTTGCAGCATATTCAGGTCATAGTTGCCATAGCTCGCCCATGTCAGGTTCTCAGAATCGTATTCTGCCCTCAGGATATCCAGAGCGTCTTCCAGCATGATGCCTTCATCATCCAGCATATTTTGTGTAATGGAAGTCAGTTCCGTACAGAAAGGACTCACCTTCGAGTACTGTGGTTTCACTAAAATGCCTTCATTTTTGGAGATCTTGCCGGTTGCTGCATTCATGATGCATACTCCAATTTCGATGATCTCGCTTTCCTGGCCTCTCGGCGGTCTGTCGTCCCAGCAGGTGGCTTCAAGATCTATAATTAATATATTTTCTGTTGTTTTCATTTGTTTAAAATTTTAATGTTGTAAAAGAGGGAAGATGGCTTTTGGCTTTTGGCCTATAGCTTCCGTCTTTACTATTTACTCCAAAATCTTCCGTAAAATTTTGGCAGCATTGTAAGCATCGTCTGCTCCGCTGTGGTGGTTGCCTTCAAAATCTATTTTCAGGTAGTCCAGAGCTCTTTTCAGGCCAATCATTTTGTGGAGTCTGAAATGTTCTCTGAATTCTTCCATCACATTCAGATATTGTCCGCCAAAAGGAATCTCTATTCCAAGCCAGTCGCACTGCTCGAAAATCTGTTCCTTGTCGAAGTTTCCAAAACCTGCCCAGGTAAGGTCTGAAGAATGATATTCATCCAGAATCTTTTCGCTGGCCTCTTCAAAATAGATTCCTTTTTCGTCAATAAGCTGCGGCGTGATTCCGGTCAGTTTTGTACAGAATTCATTGATTTCTGATCTTTCCGGAATGACATAAATGCTCTGTTTTTGGGAAATGGCCTTTGATTTTAAATCCAGCTTGCAAATCCCTATTTCTATAATATCGACTTTCTCGCCAATGGGAATTCTGTCATTTTCCCAACAGGTAGCTTCCAGATCGATGATTAATATTTCGTTTGTTGTGTTCATTTCTTTTGTAAAATGTATAAAGTATTGAAGTACAATGTAAAAAGTATGAAGTCTAGAGGTATTACAATGGCCGGCCACTCATTACTCATTACTCATTACTCATTACTCATTCTTTATAGTCCTCTGTCTCCAAACGGTGGTGTCCATTTTTTTCGCTTCATCAATTCTTTGACTTCCTCGTAAGAAATCGGGTAGAAATCGTGACAGTCTACTCCCACGTCGAAGCTAAGGGCCATCTCGTCATCGGGTAAAGTTCCGTGTGAATGGCCGTAGAGCTGCCAGACTCCGCGGTGTGAACCGTTCCAGGTACGCATGGCGTAATGCAGGAGGATAATTTTCTGCTTGCCGTTGCTGTTTTCCGATTCATCAATTTTCAATTCATGATAATCTCTCACGGATTCAAATCGTTTGGGGTATGTGAGCGCGGCATCTTCGTGGTTTCCTCTGATCAAATGGATATTGCCGTTTAGTCTGTCGAGGATTTCTTTGGTGAAATCCGGTTTTCCTAAACTGATATCGCCAAGGTGGTAGACGGTATCATTGGTACCGATTCTTTCATTCCATCTTTTGATCAGTTCTTCATTCATATGGTCCAGGGACTCGAATGGTCTCTCTGAAAATTTTATAATATTGGCGTGACCGAAATGGTGGTCCGCTGTAAAAAATATATTAGGTTTCATTTTTTTAATAATTTGTTTGTTTAATTTTTACTACATCTTTTTTAACCACGGATTTCACAGATCCACACAGATGATTGTGGATATTTGTGGAGATCATTAGTGGTATTTGTGTTAAAAAAAATACCGTTTTCTTAACCACAGATTTCACAGATTTACACAGATGATTGTGGATATTTGTGGAGATTATTAGTGGTATTTGTGTTAAAAAAAGACCGTTTTCTTAACCACAGATTTCACAGATTTGCACAGATGATTGTGCTTATTTGTGGTTTCATTTGTGGTATTTGTGTTTAAGAAAATCAATTCTTTTGTAGTTCAAATTTTTAATTAATTTTCGCGAAATGCTTTATTAAAAGCAGTTTTAATTTCAATAACATCAGTTTCCGTATATCTTCTTGAAAAGTGAATAGGAACGGCTTCTTTCACCTGACAGTCTTTCATGATCTTTCCTGATGCAGAAGCAAAACTGTGATAATTCAGCTTCGCAAATTCCTGATCAGAATCTTTATAAAAACTCTCGATATACACGAGATCTGCCTCGCTGAACACCGCTTTTATCTTTTCATAATTTTCCTGATCTGCCGCATGATCCATGATTACCCCAAGCCTGTAGCCTTGATTTCTCGTCAGTAAATGAAACAGATCAGATGCTTTGTAAACGGTTCCTTCAATCTCAATTTCCTTATCTTCATCATTATTTTCAAAAGCCGTTTTCAGTTCGCTGATCCATTTGCCTTTTCTGAAACCGGAAGCCTCTTCATGAAAGGTCACTGAATCTTTTTCTTTGAACAGATATGCAATGGAATCTGTTTTATGATCAAGAATGGCCAACTCTACTTTTACCTGATCATCTTCAAAAAGGAAATTCTGCGTTTGTATCAGTTCCAGATTCCAGTGCGGTGGACGGAGGATATACACATTAATTTCTTCATGGGAAATAATTTCGCGGATCTCATATTCAATGGCCTTTTCATCGATCAGGTTCCATGTGTAAGATTTTAACCTCGCTTCAATCTGGTGATGGATATTTTTCGGTCCGCAAATCACAACTCTTTCTCCGCTACCAATCTGATGTCTGAAAATTCCGTCAAAATTAGAAAAATGATCAATGTGTGTATGGCTGATAAACACCGCTGAAACCGACTGTATTTCTTTTACCGTCAGCTGGCTGGCTTCACCGCAGTCACACAAATAATGTTTTCCTGTATTTGCAATTTTTATTAATATACTGACGTCTTCTCTCAAAAGACTTTTTATCTCTGCCTGTATCATTGTATTAGTTTTTAAACATAAAAAAGTTCCGGTAAAAATATACCGAAACTAAACTTTAAGAGTCATAAACTCTTCTTTTATAAAATCAATCACTAAAGTATTCAACTTTTTATTGATTCTTTTCTGTTCGTCTTTTTCCACTGAGGTGAAAGCATCCGGAAAATCTTTTCCAAAGTCTTCCAAAATATCCTGAGCAAAAAGACCTATGATCTTGCCTATCATTTTGGGTTCAAATTCTCCCACTTTACTCACCACATTATGCAATCTGTTGACTGTAGCGTACCTTTGAATTTCTTCCCAGATATTCAGAGCATTTTCTGAAAAATCTGCCGGTTTCTGAGTTTCTTTACGGTCCTTTTTCACCATTTTAGATCTTTCGACCCACTTATCATTCTTGTTTTTAAGAATAACTCTTGCGCCGTTTCCAAAATATCTGGTTTTCAAAGTTTTGACAATCGTTCCTTCACACATATTGTTCTCCATTTCGGGTAGGCCAAGCCAAGCCGGAATTTTAGAGTCAAATACATTCGGGAACCTCAAAGCATCTTCCAAACCACCCTGGAATAAAACCTTTGCGTAGAAAAATCCGGTTTCCTCAAAAATCTGATTCACCACATCCGTGTCCAAATAAGTAGTACCGTTCAACTTAATATCGAATGCGTAGAATTCGTTATGAGCTGCGTATTCAATACCTTTTTGTACTTTGATGGCCTCTTTTACGGGTTCTACTTCTGTATGTTTGTAGCCACCTCCGAACAGTTCACCGTAGATCACTACCATTTCCAATTCCGGATGAATGGTTTTCACTTTTTGGAACAAATCAATTACATTTTTTCTGTAACGTTCTAAAATAAGGTGTGCGTTGTAGAATTTTTCATCCTTTTCAATAAAGGCGGTTCTCTTCGCGATTTTAATTTCCTTTCCATCGGTAAAGAAAGAGAAATTAGCACCGTGAACCTTTTCCTGCACGATGAAAATCTCATCCCCAAAACCCTGCAACCTGATCTGATCGATCACACGGGTTTGGTAAGCGTTTTCTATAGAGTTATATGTTTTGAAAATCATTTTTTTTAATTTTTAATAGTTTCTGATTCATTACTTTTCATTTGAGTAAGGTGTCGCTGAGCGTGAAGTGAAAGGAAATAAATGTACTCATACACATTGATTTTCCCCAGTCCATTCACTGTCATGGTCGTTTTACAGAGGAGACCTTCGCCGTTTTTCATCAGGTCTAAATAACTTAAACACTGATGATACTGCTGACTCATTAAATTCCTGATTTCACTCAGACTTAACTCTCCTTTCGGCTCCATATGTTCCGGTCTTATCCATTCAAAAGCACCGTACTCCCCTACTTTCTCAAATTTTTTATTATCGAAACTGTAGTTTTTTATTTCGGAATTCAGATCAAGCTCAAGATAATTCCGCATTGCTTTTTTTGATCCTTTTTCAATGAGAATGAGCAAATAAAAGTTGGTCAGATAAATATGTTCCAAAATCTGTTGACCCGTCCAGCCTCCATTGGCAGGCAGAGCATTCACTGTTTTTTCATCTTTTTCAAACCACTTGTCCACCTCATCAAAACTGAGTTTCAAATGCGTTTTTATATCCTGAATTAATCTAAAAATATCCATTACAATTTTTATCGTTTTCCAAAAGGCTTGGAATATTTCCCTTCCTTTCGATCAATCATCTTCATCTTCTTTCTTTCAGTAATCTTTGATATTTTGATTATGCAAAGTAAAAAAGTAAGAACGCAATCTTTTTGCGCTGATCTGAAAATGTTGATTACAGTTGTTTAAAATTTTCCAAAAGGCTTAGAATATTCTTCTTTCCCACCGGATTCATGGAATGACAGTAGAATTTTGGGAGATCCAAATAGTTATCCATACAATATTCTACCAGCCATTTGGCACAATCGTAGCCTGTTTTTTCAGTGTACTCTTCAGCATTGGGCTTCAGATAATGTACATCTGCCAGGTCATGGTCAAAAGAAATGAATTCCGGAAGTCCTTTTTCCATAATTCTGTTGACAAACTGCTCGTAATTGCGAACAATATGCCAGTCTTTTCTGAGGAAAATATCCTGTTTGGTATAATGATACGCCTCAATCGGGTATCTTATATCATCCAGAAATAATAATCTTTTGGTGATTTCCATCCTGTTATTTTTTAAGCCCGAAAGCCTTTGAATACAATTTTTATTTATTAAACCATCATATCAGCACAATTGGTGCTTGCGAATGCGTAAGGTTTTGCTTTAAACACATAGCCCATTCCCAGAATATAGCCCATAGCATCTTTCAATGCTGCATTTGACTTAAAATCAGGGTCGGTATTAATGTCTGCGTGTACCTCCATTTCCACACCATAAGCATCCAGAACGGCACAGATCGCGTAAGCAATTTCTACGGATCTGTTGACCTCGTTCAGCATCCGTTCTTTGATACTGATCTTCTGTATTTTTCTGTCTTTTCTGATAAAGGTAAACGCTCCTTTTCCCTCCCGTACAAATACTACTGCCGTAGCATAGCTGATCGCTTCGCCGTACACGTGGGAATCTGAGCCCACACATACTTTCAGGCGGTGACCGCTAGCCTGTTCGCGGATGATGGCTTCTTCTACCAGCTGTGTAATAGATTTTTGGAAAAAATTTCCTTTCATATTCTGCCATACTTCTTGTTGCGTTTCCATTTTTTTACATGTTTTAAATTCTGTTTTATATTAATTTGTCTATTGTTAATTGTCAATTTTATAAAATTCACTTACGAAGTAAAATTCATCATTGACGATTCACTTTTGCACTCCGAACCGGACTCGAACCGATACCATCAGTTTTGGAGACTGAGATGCTACCATTACACTATCAGAGTAGTTTTTTGTTGATTCATCAGGACTCGAACCTGAACAACAAGAGTCAGAGTCTTGTGTGCTAAACCATTACACTATGAATCATTTTTTGTGGATCAAAACCGAATTGAACGGTTCCCTTTTGCTTTTCAGACAAATGTGCAGACCTTCTACACCACTGATCCCTGTTTATATATAATGAGTAATTGGTAATGAGCAATGAGTAATCCCGACATAGTCCTATTGGCATTTATCATTCATTAATTATTAACCATCATTTATGTTTTGTACAGAAAAAGGGATTCGAACCCTCAATATCTTGATCCTAAATCAAGCGCGTCTGCCAGTTCCGCCATTTCTGCAGGTTTTATAAGTAATGAGTAATTTTAAAAAATTGACTTATTGACCATTCACAATTGATTACTCATTACTTATAAATTTGTGAATGATCGGATCAATTTTATCTCCTCGATCTGAACTTTCATGGTATTATTATTCACAATTGATTTTTGACCATTCACATTGTACTCCATAAGGGAATCGAACCCTTATCATCTGCTCGAAAGGCAGGCGTCCTAACCGTTAGACGAATGGAGCGTTTTAAACCAACTGACCAGGAATCGAACCTGAACAACAAGAGTACTTTTCCTGCATGCTGCCGTTACATTATCAGCGGTTTTTGTGGAAGCGGTAGGATTCGAACCTACTCAGCAATAAAGCAACAGATTTACAGTCTGCCCCGGCTCTCCAACTCCGGCTAGCTTCCAGTATGATGAGTAATAAGCGATTAGTAATGAGTAATCAGCAATTTCTAACTTCTAAATTCTAATCTCTAACTTCTAACCTCTATTTGAAGAAAAACAAAGCCTGTCTTAATTTTTTGTTTGATATAAGAACTTCTGCGCCTGACAAACTTTTATTTTTTCTTCTGAACTAACTAAATTTTATAAATGATGAGTGATAATTGATCGGTAATCCTGTAAAGACCACTCACTTCTAATTTCTAATCTCTAACTTCTAACCTCTATGTGAAGAAAAACAAAGCCTGTCTTAATTTTTAGTTTGATATAAGAACTTCTTCGCTCGACAAACTTTTACTTTTTCTCCGGAACTAATCTCATTTTAGTTATTTGAGATGGTTATGGGATTGTTCATAACCATTTTATTTTTTTTATTGAATTCACGAATGTTTCACATTTTAAACCCACTCAGCTTACGCAACGGTTTTGCACACCGCCCCGACTCTTCCACTTCGGCGAACCATCAGATGTGATTATAAATGATAATTGATGGTTGATGGTTGATAGTTGATAGTTGATAGTTGATAATGAGTATACATTCCCCTAATTTCTAACATCTAGCTTCTAATAAAAAAAGAAAAAGGCTGTCGGTATTTTCCATATTTGGCGTAAAGATCTTCTGCTCTTGACATACCTTATTTCTTCTCTTTTGAAACAATTAACATTTAGTTATCTGCGATTCCGGAAAGATTCGAACTTTCAACTTCCGGTTTAACAGACCGGCGCTCTACCATTGAGCTACGAAATCTTTTTTTTTATGTGAATGGTGAATAGTCAATCCGTTTTACTGACAATTTTTTAAAAATTCCCTTGCGAAGCAAAATTCACCATTGACCATTCACTTCTTCCCTCTGGCAAAACTTGTCTGGAAAGCAAGATTCGAACTTGCGACCTCCCGCATCCAAGACGGGTAAACAACCACCGTTATCTTTCCAGTTTTTAAGGTTCGGTTTCCAATTTCTTTTCCGGGAGACAGCCGGAGCTAAAATTTTCTTTGAACCTTTGCGGTCTATGCGGGAATCGAACCCGCAATGCCCAAGAGACAGTCGGGCAGGTTAGCCGTTACCTCAATAGACCTTTTTGTAATTCTGAGAGGAATCGAACCTCTAACCTTCGGTTTAGAAAACCAACGCTCTATCCGATTGAGCTACAGAATTAATAGTTGATAAATGATAATTATTCGTCATGTTCTAACTTCTAATTTCTAACATCTAATCTCTAAATTCTATCGTAATCCCAGAAGGAATTGAACCTTCAACCCCCGGTTTAAAAGACCGGTGCTCTGACCAATTGAGCTATGAGATTGTTTTTTTATGTGAATGGTCAATTATCAATAGTGAATTAAAAATTGACAAGCAAAGCAAATTGACAATTGACCATTCACAGTAAACACGATTCACCATTCCTATTTACTTTGGGGATCTTCGGGGATCGAACCCTGTTCTCCGGTTCCACAGACCGGCGCTTTACCAAATAAGCTAAAGAAACCATAAAAAAAGCACCTCTTTTCGGGAGGTGCTGTATATATTTTGACGTGTCAGATCACTGAGACCTACGTATATAAGCACCTTTTATCAATAAATTCACTATCCAGAATACATGTATATCCTTTCGGCTCCTGTCCGTCTAGTCCTGAATACTGATTAGATATGTTATGTAATTGTTTCATTATATTCTTGTTATTTAAAAAGTTTTTGAATCCTGAAAACCTGTTGCTTTCAATTTTCGGTTGCAAAGTAAGTATGAAATTTTTTAATCTGCAAATTTATTTTTCAATTAAATATTTGATAATCAATAAGTTATATATCGTTTTCAGCATAAAGAATAACCGTCCACAATATCCTGCGGATCTCTTAAATACCTAAATGACTGTCTCTCATCGGGTTACTTATCACTCTTATTTATCGTATTAAATTGACATTGTTAATTAAAAAATTTTTGTTTTTACGGTTATTTTTTTTCATTCTAAATAATTTATGGCCTAAAACACAAGAAACGCCTCGAGTTATCGAGGCGTTTCTGTGGTATTTTGTTTAAATTCTTACGGGTTTATTGTAAATAATTTTCAAAGCAAGCACATTTCGCCTCATTCCATATCATCCATTCGTATCCGAATAATCCTTTTATTGAAGGGCTATCGCATAGATTTACATTGATATGTGCTCTTTGTAGTGTCATAATTTTATGGCGCAAAGATAGGAAAAATTGTTTTTCAGCAATGAAAATAATACTTTTGTTCACTGAGCAGGGGGATAGTTTAACTGGAAAAACACTACACTGATAACGTGAAAATGGAGGTTCGAACCCTTCTCCCCCACAAAATTGTATTATGGACCCATATCCATTCAGTACCGAAGAATGGGAAGCCTGTTTAAAAGTTCTGGAAGCTCTTCAGGCCGACCCTCTGAATAATCCGGACAACCAGCGTTTCAAAACCCTGATCTCTTCTATCCGGAAAAAAGCCAGGAAGAATATCCAAAAGAATCTGGATGATTATCTCACTTCGTCTAAGAATAATGAAGATTCAGATCTCGAAATTCTTAAAAAGTCGGCTATCGTAAAGCTAGCTTTAGAAAACCGGACTCTATATTCTCATACAGAAGAGGAAACATCATTTTCCTCCATTCAAAAACCTCAACTGTGCTATTGCTGTCATCAGCCTTATCACGACATTCATTTTTTCTATCATAAGCTTTGTCCAACTTGTGCAGATGAAAATTATAAAAACAGAAGCCTTACATATGATCTCAACGGGCAAACGGTTATCATTACCGGCGGAAGGGTGAAAATAGGATACGCTGCTACTCTACAGTTTTTAAGAAGCGGTGCGAAAGTTATTGCTACCTCGAGGTTTCCTGCTCTTGGGTTTGAGCAGTTCCGGAAAGAAAAAGATTACGAACAGTGGAAAGACCGGATTTTTCTCTATGGTCTCGATCTCAGAAACATCAGATCAGTTCATGAATTTACAGAATACTGTTATCAGAATTTTGAAAGTATTGAAATCCTGGTGAATAATGCGGCTCAAACTATTAAATATCCTGCTGATTATTATCAACCTCTCCTGGCCAAAGAACAGCTTCTTTTATCATCATATGCTGAAAATAGAAACTTAATAGGAAATGGAACACCTATAAGTAATGATAAGAGTGAGTTTTTACCATTATCTCATGAAAATTTTGATGTAATTCCTGCCAACAGGTTTGGACAGCCAAAAGATCTCAGAAATAAAAACAGCTGGAATTCTGTGATGGATGAAATTGGGACCGAAGAACTTCTGGAAGTAAATCTTATTAATCATATTTCTCCCTATCTGTTAATCTCTGCGTTAAAACCTTTAATGAAGAAAAGTTATGCAGAAAGAAGACATATTATCAATGTCACCTCTACCGAAGGACAGTTCAGTTATAAAAGTAAAAATGAGTTTCATCCGCACACCAATATGACCAAAGCGGCTCTCAATATGCTTACCAAAACCTCAGCACCGGATTTTGTGAAGGATAATATATTTATGAATGCAGTAGATGTCGGCTGGATTTCTACAGGAGCAGCAGAAAGCAAAAGAGAAAAGCTGTTTGAAAAGACCAGAATACCACCGCTAGATCCTGTGGATGGTGCCATGAGAATCTTTCACCCCATCTTGCAGATCAATAAAGGAGATTTGAATCTTTACGGAAAGCTTTTAAAGAATTATAAGGAGACCGGATGGTAAAAGGCGGTGGCTTCGAGTCCCTCCTTTAGATTAGCAGAGGATAAAAGTTATTAACTTTAGAGAAAGAGAAAGCATTTAATTAAACTAAGAGTGCCTCCGAATAAGATTCATGGGCTGATAAAGAATTAAATGCTTTATTCATTTAAAACTCAAATAGAAATACGGGATTAAGGCCCATTATAAG
>NZ_JPRN01000008.1 GCF_000737715.1 Chryseobacterium sp. JM1
GTAAGATTAGTTAAGACAAAATCAAATGATTTTTTAAGCTGTACGTCTTAAAGCGAAGCTCAAACTTAATATTCTTAAAAGCTTAACAGAATCTTAATGGTTTAAATTTTTTCTCTCGCAGATGATGCGGATAAAGCAGATTAATAAAATAAAATCTGCGCGAAATTTTAAAACATTTTCGTGATCTTAAAAATCCGCAATTTTTTCTATTGCAGAAACCACATTTCAAAAGAACTGCCTTCTTCCTGTGCATGATAAATAAGATAACCCCGGTGGGCTTCCATAATGCTTTTGGAAAGGGTTAAACCAATTCCGGAGCCGCCGTTTCTTGTCGTGAAAAACGGAAGGAATATTTTATTTTTAATCTCATCAGTAATGCCGGAACCATTGTCTGTTAACGTTAAAATAACTCTGTTGTTTTGAGATCTTATGGATGTTGTAATGATCTTTTCTTCCTTTTCTGAGACCGCAAATATAGCGTTGAGATAAAGGTTGATAATGCTTCGTTCAATCATTTTTACATCTGCGGAGACGAAATGTTCTTCCAGATCTAAAACCACCTGGATATTATTTTTTTCAAATTCGTGTTTTAAGAAATCGACCGCAGATTCTGTAATTGTTTTCAGCGATACATTTTTAAGGATAGGTTTCGGAAGTTCGGCCACCTGACGGTAATTGTCAACGAAATTGAGCAGTTGCTTTGATTTTGAAGTGATAATCATCAGGCTTTCTCTCATTTCTTCCTGATCTTCCTTGTTTACCGTTTCCTGATTACTGATGTATTCCAGATTTTGGATAAGACTGTTGACCGGAGTTAATGTATTTAAAAGTTCATGAGAAATCACTTTCATAAGATTGTTCCAGGCCAGTTTTTCTTTCTGTTCAATGATTTTCTGAACAGATTCCAAAGTAATGATGAAAAAGCTGTGCTGAACATTTTTTACCTGTTTCGTTCTCATGGAAAAAGACTGTTTCGCATTCTGGCGGATAGAAATATCAAGAAATTCCTGCCAGCTTTCATAATTGGTCTCTTCAATAATTTTATAAAATTCAGGAATTTTAGCGGCATACAGCTTCCATGAATTGTATTTTGGAATTTCAAGTATATTCAGGAACGTAGGATTTACATAAAATACTTTCCATTCCTTATCGGTTTCAGATAAAATCATCAAACCGGTGTCTATTTGGTCTAAAATACTTTCATACAGGAGTTTGTAGGAAGACAAGGAAAGGTGTTCATTTTTACTTTGGTAGTATAACTGTACACTGCTGCTTATTAACTCAGAAGCTTCTTCCTTTGGAAATAATGAAAAATCTTTTTTGATGATGGATTGAATAATTTTCTCTGTTTTGGCAATTTGAGATAAAAATGAGGAATTGGCTAAAATGATTAGAATCAGCATCAGGGAAGAAAAAAGAAGCACATTGATCCATTTCTCCAACTGGAAGAAATGATAGCCCAATATTCCGCAGACGATAGCTAATGAAATGTAAATCAGCCAGATGTAATTATTTTTACGCATTGAAATGTATCTATAGATTCAATTATAATCCGAACTTTTCCATCCTTCTGTACAAAGCCGCTCTTGAGAGTCCAAGGTCTTCTGCAGCCAAAGATATGTTACCCTGATGTTTTTTCAGTGCTTTTTTGATGAGTATTTCTTCCATATCTTCAATATTCAGGTTAGTGATTGTACTTTCCTGTTCTTCCAGTTGGGGCATCAGCAACTGAAGACTTTTGTCGTTGGATAAAATCACACTTCGTTCTATACAGTGGTCCAGTTCACGGATATTTCCGGGCCATGGATAATTTTTTAGCTGGGATAATAAGTTTTCAGATAATTCTAAATTCGGCTTATGGTATTTCTGTTTGTAGCGGTCTAAGAAATAGGTAGACAGAAGAGTGATATCTTCCTGTCTTTCTCTCAAAGCGGGAATATTAATTTCCACGGTATTGATTCTGTAGTATAAATCCTGACGAAAACGGTTCTCTGCGACTGCTTTTTTCAGATTTTCATTGGTTGCAAAAATAAAACGCACATCCAGCATTCTTTCCTTCGTTTCACCAATTCTGGAGAGTTTTCTGTTTTGGATCAAACTTAGCAGTTTGGTCTGGAGCTGAAGGGGAAGGTTGCCGATTTCATCCAGAAAAACAGTTCCGTTCTGGGTGTTTTCTATTTTTCCTGCATAATCCTGGTGAGCGTCTGTAAAAGCTCCTTTTTTATATCCGAATAATTCCGCTTCAAAAAGATTCTCAGAAATACTTCCCAGATCAATATGCACAAAAGGCTCATTTTTTCTGTCAGACTGTTCATGAATAGATTCCGCCAAAACATATTTTCCCGTTCCGTTTTCCCCCAGAAGAAGGATGTTAGCGTCAGTAGGAGAAACTTTTTTTATCTGTTCAAGAATTTCCTGCATTTTAGGCGAATGACTTTCCAGCTGATACTGATTGCTTTTTTGGTTGATATTTTCCCATTGGCTCAGCTTTTTATTTTTCCGTGAAAGATCTACGGCAAGATTCACAGAAGCATACAGTTTTTCGTTATTCCATGGTTTGAGGATAAAATCAGATGCTCCTTTTTTTAAACCTTCGATCGCTAATTCCACTTCGCCATAAGCCGTCATCAGAATGACAGGGAGCTGGGGTTCAAGGGTTTTGATCTCATTCATCCAGTACAGACCATCCTGACCACTTTCAAATCCTTTCCGGAAATTCATATCCAGAACAACCGCATCGATCTGATGTTCAACGATAAATTTCAGAACTTTTGTGGGCTGACTGAGACAGCTTACTTCCGAGAAAAATTTCTTGAGCCAGACTCTTGCCGAAAATAAAATATCTTCATCATCATCTACAATCAATATATGGGCTTCTTTTTTACGCATATTATTTAAAAAATTAATTAAAACAGAGAACTCGTTACACAAATGTAAAGCTTAAGTGTTCATTTTCGCACAAAAAGTGTCCGATAATGAACAGTTTTAACCAATGGGTTTAAAGCTTTATTTCAGATTGTCAATCACTTACAGATTTATAATTTACTGGCATCTGGATTGTGTAATTAATTGTAAGCAAACGAGTTATCTTAATTATGGATACGAAAATAGTAAAAAAGAAATCTACATTGAAAATTGTTTTAATCGGATTGATGATTATAGTGGCAGGATCACTGTTCAGTCTGTATTTCATGAAACAGAAAAAGACGTATAATATTTCAGCGGAAGACATTCAGATAGAAGAGGTCACCCGTGGAAAATTTGAAGACATGCTGATGCTCACCGCACAGACGCAATCTTTAAACTCATCCCTGGTGAATGTTCTGGAAGGTGGCGCCATAAAGGAAAAATTTGCGGAAGACGGGCAGATCCTCACAAAAGGACAACCCATTGCAAGAGTCTACAATCCGAATACAGAATTTAATTATCTGAATCAGGAAACGGGAATCATGCAGCAGATCAGCCAGATGAGAAGTACACTTCTTGAACTTAAAAATCAGGAATTCGTACAGGACAAAGAACTGTTGCAGTCCCAGAATGATTATAATACGGCTTTACAGTCGTTTAATCTGCAAAAACGTCTTTATGATGCTGAGATCGGGAAAAAGACGGATTATGACATCAGTCTGCAGAATCTGAATTACCAGAAACAAAGAAAATCAATCGTAGAAAAGGGAGCTTTTAACGAAAAAAAATCAAGAAGCTCACAAATGTCTGCCATTAACTCTTCAATCAGTCAAATGGAAAAAAGCCGTCAGATCCTGCATTCCAATAAAAACAATTTCCTGATCATGGCTCCGGTTTCAGGAAGGCTGTCATCATTTAATGTTTCAATAGGCGAAAACCTTACGACGGGACAGAGTATTGGTAAGATTGACTTAATGGATGGCTATAAATTGGTAGCTAAAGTAGATGAGTACTACATCAATAAACTTCAAAACGGAATTAAAGGAAGTCTGGATAACGACGGTAAATCATATGAAGTGATCATCACTAAAATTTTACCGGAAGTAAAAGACGGACAGTTTTCTGTAGAACTTAACTTTACAGATGTAAAACCGCAAAACCTGAAAATAGGGATGACCTTTGGCGTAAAGCTCAAACTATCTGCTGATACCCAGAGTGTAATGGTTCCAAAAGGTAATTTTTATAAAGATACCAACGGAAAATGGATCTTCGTGGTAAAAGGAAATAAAGCGGAAAAAAGAAACGTTGTTTTAGGTCGCGAAAATCCTTTATTTTACGAAGTAGTTTCAGGGCTGAAAAGCGGAGAAACAGTGATTACATCTGACTATTCAGATATTAAAAAATACGAAATCCTTGAGATTAAAAAATAATAATAATAACCTTCACCTTTAAATAAAAATTAAAATGATCAACGTTCAGAATCTTTCTAAAATCTATAAAACTGAAGACGTACAAACCAATGCTTTGAATAACATCAGTCTTCATATCAAAGAAGGGGAGTTTGTAGCCATAATGGGGCCTTCAGGCTGTGGAAAATCTACATTTCTTAATATTCTCGGTCTGCTGGATGATGCTTCTACAGGATCTTACAAATTTGCAGAAGTGGAAACGGTAAAAGCAGGAGAGAAAAAGAAATCGGCTATCCGAAAGAAAAACATAGGCTTTATTTTCCAGAATTTCAATCTGATAGATGAGCTTAGTGTGTATGAAAATATAGAATTACCCTTGATTTATAACGGAGTTTCCTCTTCTGAGAGAAAAAGAAGGGTAGAGGAAATTATGGAGCAGATCAATATCGGACACCGTGCCAAGCATTATCCTCAGCAGCTTTCGGGAGGTCAGCAGCAAAGAGCGGCCGTTGCAAGAGCTTTGGTGACAAAACCTCAATTGATTCTTGCCGATGAACCTACCGGAAATCTTGACAGTTCCAACGGAAATGAAGTGATGAATCTCCTGGCAGAGCTTCACAGAGAAGGTTCCACCATTGTCATGGTAACGCACTCTTCTTATGATGCAGGTTTTGCTTCCAGAATTGTGAATATGAAGGATGGTGAAATATTTAATGAAGAACATGCTTCCCAAAGAAGAGATGTTTTCGAAAAGGCGGATGCGCAGGAGCTCCAGTAACTGGAACATTTTTAACTCATTATATTGTAAAAAACTAATAACCGTGGAACTCAGTTTCCTGGATGTCAGGTGTATTTTCGACCTGAATCCTCCTGGAAATATACCTTCATTACTTACAAAATTATACGATCATGCTTAATAACTGGCTTAAAATTGCTTTCATCAATTATAAAAAGAACTGGCTGTCTACCGCAATCAATTTATTTGGACTTACGGTTGGACTTACGGGATTTATGCTGATTCTGCTGCATTGGAATGATGAAGAGTCATTCGAAAAATGGAATCCTAAAAAGAACGAGATCTACTATTTTCAAACGTATCATAAGAAAGAGAATTCTTACGGAAACAACATTTCTGTTCCTATTGCAAAACGTGCCAAAGATATAATTCCGGGAGTACAAGATTATGTTTTGTTCAACGGCTCAGGAATAGGAGTTAAAATGACTACTAAGTATAAAACAATCTATCAGCAGGAGGGACTGACCGCAACGGAAAGCTTTTTTAATTTTTTCCCCTTTAAACTAGTTTCCGGAACCTATAAGAATGCATTGAAAGGAGAAGGTGCTATTGCGTTGTCTTCTACTGCGGCTAAAAATCTTTTCGGTACTACCAATGCTGCCGGAGAAAGTTTGAAATTTGACGGCAAAAATTATGTAGTCACTGCCGTTTACGAATTGCCGACAGAGAATAGTCAGATTAAGCCAGAGTTTATTATCAACCCGGTAAAGCAGATTAAAAATGATGAAAACAATTGGGGTAACTTCAATTACGGGTGTTTTTTTATGCTTAAAAAAGGGACAGATCCTTCTACTTTACGACAAAAATTTATTACTGATATTTTTGAATACAGGGCAAAACTGGATAAGGATTCCGAGGGATTGACCCCTCAGCAATATCTGGATTTGTATGGTCCTACAGATAGTTTACTGACGCCTCTGGATCAAATAAAACTCCACGCAAAAGCATCCTGGTTTGGGGTGCCTGATTTCAAAACCTTAATGATATTGTTTACGCTTTCGGTTTTAATTGTTGTTTTATCAGCTATTAACTTTATCAATCTGAAAACGGCACAGGCTTCTCAGCGGGCTAAAGAAATCGGAGTAAGAAAAGCCATTGGCAGTACAAAAACCAATCTTATTGTTCAGTTTTTACTGGAAACTTTTGTTCTTTGCATCGCTTCTTATCTGCTTTCACTGGCTTTAACAGAACTTCTTTTGCCAAGCTTTAATAAGTTTTTTGATAAGGAAATGAAGATGAATGACTGGCATATCTACTTTTATTCTTTTGTCATGGTCATCATGGTCACATTGATCTCCGGGTTGATTCCGGCCATGTATCTGTCCAATTTCAAAGCCATAGAAACTCTGAAAGGAAACTTTGCAAGAAGTAAACACGGAATCTGGTTGAGAAACGGAATTCTGACTTTACAGCTTATTATTTCATCATTCTTCATTATTGGCGGATTGATCGTGAATCAACAGGTGAAACATATGATGAACAAAGATCTTGGCTACAGCGGAAAACAGATACTGATCGTCAACTTCAGGGAATTTAATCCAAAACCATGGCTGAAATACGAAAGATTAAGAACCGAAATGAGCAAGATACCGGGAGTAGATGAGGTTTCTTATGGAGAAATTGTTCCCGGAACCAACAGATCCAGCAGTTCGAATGTTGATTTTATGAATCAAAGTATCCAGGCTCAGCACGGATCTATGGATTACAATTACCTCCAGTTTATGAATGTAAAACTGAAAAAAGGACGTTGGCTGAATCCGAATCTCGCTTCTGATACCATGAATACGGCTTTGGTTAATGAAGCTTTTGTTAAAAAATTCGGCTGGAAAGATGATGAAGCTTTCAAGAATGAGATCCGTCCGGGATTTGACAGTATAAAATACCATATTGTAGGGATCGTAAAAGATTTCAATGTCAGAAGTTTAAGATCTGAAATAGAACCTACTGTATTTTTTCATTACAGGGAAACAGACTGGAAAAAAGAATATGTTTATAATATTCAGCTGAAAATAAAACCGGATGATATTGAAGGTACGGTAAACCGTATTAAAAAATATTGGTCGGGCTCGGTAGAACCGGGGTATCCTTTTGACTACTTTTTTATCGATCAGAAATTTGCTAAAACTTTTGAAAGATACCAGAAACAGCAAACCCTTTTCACCATTCTGAATGCGATGGTTTTAATGGTGGCCCTGTTAGGATTATTTGCCCTGTCTTCACTGATGATTGAACAGAAACTGAAAGATGTAGCGATTAAAAAGACTTTGGGAGCTTCAGACGGAATTTTAATCATGGGACTTACCAAACAATTCCTTTGGATTACCCTCACAGCGGTTCTTATCAGCATTCCCATCAGTTATTATCTGATGAACGAATGGCTGAAAGATTTTGCTTACCGTATTGATATGCCGGTTTGGCCATTCATTATAAGCCTTCTTACGCTGCTTATTTTAACATTCGCTGTCGTGAGTATCAAAGCCTACAAAGCAACCAAAGTAAGCCTTGTGAAGTATCTTAAATATGAATGATTTTCATTCCAGGTACTTATTTTCTTTAAAATACATTTAAATTCATCTTGTACATGAAAAATCTAATCTTCATATTTTTTGTGGGGCTATTTCCTGCACAGCAATCATGGAATCTTCAGCAGTGTCTGGATTATGCTGCGGCCAATCATCCGCTGGTAAAACAGGCAACGGTAAACATAAAGAAAAATGATCATCAGATTGCAGCTTCAAAAGGAATGTTATTGCCTTCTGTAGAGGCTGGTGTTGATCATAGCTATAGTTTCGGATCATCAATTAATCAGTCCAGTAATCAGAGAGAAGTGCTGAATACACAATACGACCAGCTGAAGGCTCAGGCCAATATTGAGCTTTTCAACTGGCGAAATTATGTGAATATTTCCCTTTCAAAACTCAACAAAGAAACCAGCTCTTACAAGCTTAAAAGAGCTCAGAATGAAGTGAAACTGAATGTCATTCAAACCTTTTTTATCTATCAAAACAGTAAAAGCTGGCTGGATGTCCTGGAAACTCAGATTTCAGGGATTGAAGAGCAAATTAAGCGAACTGAAAAAGAAGTGGAAATAGGAAGCCGCTCGAAAAGTGACATTTATGACATAAAAGCCAACTTAGGAACGTTGCAGGAACAATGGGTAAGTGCAAAAAATCAACGTGATCTGGCCAAAATAAATCTTCTTAACGCTTTAGCCATCCCTCAGGACTCTATAGATTTTGTGACTACTCATGAGGAGGCTTTAGCGGAAGATGATTTCAATCAATCTGATTTTACCAAAAGGTTACTGGAAAATAATCCGGCATACCAGACTGTTCTTGCAGAAATCAAAGCCCAGGAAAAAACGGTAGATCTTGCAGGTTCAGCTTATTTACCAACCCTTAACGGAAGCTATAGCTGGTCTACTTTTTATAATAAATCTTTAAATAATAATGCTTCTACTGCCAGTTTTTCCGATCAGTTTTCTCAAAACAAAAACCAATCGGTGTCTTTTGGACTTAATATTCCGATTTTTAATAAGTTTCAGGTCAAAAACAACGTGGAAGTCGCTAAGTTAAATGTGATCAATTCTACTTATGATAAAGAATTGATTGTCAATAATCTTACTCAAAGCATCAATTCTATAAAGGCCCAGTAT
This sequence comes from Chryseobacterium sp. JM1, assembly GCF_000737715.1. Taxonomy (GTDB): domain Bacteria; phylum Bacteroidota; class Bacteroidia; order Flavobacteriales; family Weeksellaceae; genus Chryseobacterium. The sequence goes on from NZ_JPRN01000008.1 coordinate 8,768, forward strand.
ATCAATGCTCAGGAAAAATATACCCTTTTAGAAGCTAATTTTGAAAATCAGAAACTGTCTTTTCAGAAATCAGAAGAAAAATATAAAGAAGGCCTTATGGATGCCTATACCTTCTTTGTTGTGAGAAACAACTGGCTTCAGGCCAATTATAACCTGATTAACAGTAAAAACGATGTCATCCAGCAAACGGAATTGTTAAAAGTACTGAAGACCGGATTATAACCGACTGTTGCAAAAAGCTATTTTAAACATTCAAAGATACTGCATCATCATATGAAATTCAATAGGGCGGACTTTAGTCCGTCCTTATTTATGATCACACAAAAGGTTATAGTCAAAACTAAAAAAAATCAGGATCACGAATCCAGAGCAATTTCAGTCTTACCCCAGTATTTCCTTTCTGTGTGTACGTCCCCAGCTCAATAGTTCATACAGAACATTTCTCAGTGAGGCACCGTGCTCTGTAATTGTATATTCAACGGTGGGAGGGAAGGTATCATACACGTCCCGCCTGATAAGCTTGCTTTCCTGCATGTTCTTTAATTCTTTGGCAAGCGCTTTATCTCTTATACCATGCACTTCCCGTGCAATTTCTGTAAACCGTTTCGGTCCGCTGCATAAAGAATAAAGAATCAGGAGTTTCCATCTGCCTTCTACTGCTTCAAGAGCATCTTTAATAAGGAGCATTGCTTTAGAGCAGTCTCTGTCTTCAAAAATTGAATCTTCAGGTTGTACCATCGTTACTTTCTATTAGGAGAGTGCTTTCCAAATGGAAAGTACTTTCTGTTGTAAAGCAAAGATAAATAATTTTACAGAATGAAAAATGAAGTAAAAATTACAGTGGAATCTAATAAAGAAAAAAGCAGACGACAGTGGATCCTAATAACCGTCTGCATTGCATTGATGGCAGTTGTTGCATCCGTAAGCGGACTGAATGTAGCCCAGCAAAAACTGGCTCTTGAATTCAAAGTTTCGCAAAATACCGTTCTGTGGATGATCAACACCTATACACTCACTCTTGCCGCGTTCCTCCTCCCATTAGGGGCAGTGGGTGACCGGGTAGGAAGGAAACCTGTTTTACTTACAGGACTTTTGATATTTGGTATAGCAGGCCTCATGTCCGGTTTTGCAGTTTCACCAGTCATCATGCTGATATCGAGACTACTGAGTGGCATCGGAGCTGCTCTTATTATGCCTGTTACCCTTGCGGTTATAACCTCCACCTTTCCTGATGAAGAGCGTTCCAAAGCAATAGGAATCTGGACTGCTGTTGCGGGAGGAGGAGGAATTCTTGGAATGTTTTTATCTGCTGTTTTAATAGATTGGGGATCTTGGCGTTGGCTTTTTGCACTTCCTGTTCTTTTAGCAGCGGCTGCTTTTGTGATGACATTACGCATTATTCCTAATTCAAAAGAAATATCAGGACATCCATTTGATATCGTAGGATCCGTACTGTCAGTTTTTGCCATTATCGGATTTGTTTTCGCGCTGCACGAAGTTCCCGGAAAAGGATGGACAGATCCTTCTACAGTCATAGGTTTTGTCCTGGGGATTACAGGACTTATTGCATTTATATTTTGGGAAAAGCGTTATGCCGCACCCATTCTTGATGTTCGGTTGTTTCATCAGCGTGGTTTATCGGGCGGTTCTATTTCTCTGATCATCATTTTCGGCATACAGGCAGGAATTTTTGTAGTTCTTTTTCCGTATTTCCAGGCGGTTTTAGGATGGTCGGGACTCAAATCGACATTTGGCATGATGCCAATGGCTGTTTTTATGATGGCGGCCTCCGGTATGGCACCAAAAGTAACAGATAAAGCCGGCGGCCGTTTTACAATGGCAACGGGAGCAATTTTGGGAAGTGCCGGTGCTGCGCTGATGGCTGTTCTTGTTTCCGTAGAAGGAGGATATTGGTCCGTTTTACCCGGAATGCTTATCATGGGCTTCGGAATGGGACTTTCTATGACGCCATCTACTGAGGCCATTACATCTGCTCTTCCTTCAGACCGGCAGGGAGTGGCTTCAGCGCTCAATGATATTACCCGGGAACTGGGCTCTGCATTAGGTGTTGCATTATTAGGTGCAATGGTAACATCAGGTTATAGTGATGCAATGTCGCCTTATCTTGTCGGTATGCCCTCTACTGTTTCTTTACACGCAAAAGCAGGAATAGCCAATGCTTTGGCCGTTGCTCCGGGAACCGGAATAAAATCTGATTTTCTTATTCATGCTGCCAGAGAGTCTTTCGTACAGGGATGGAAAGAAGCTATATGGGTGGGATCCGCGGTAATGGCATTACTTTTTGGATATATCAGTACAGCAGGTCCGGAAGCTTCCAAACTAATAGGTAGGACCAGAGAGCCGGATGAAGCAGCTTAACTGTATTTTTTTTGATCGTAAAATCTAGATATAATAACTAAAAAATAAAAAAATGCTCAACTCGTTATTTGGAAGAATTAAAATATGCAAGGTCATAAAAATCTATGAGATTAATCCAGTGGATTCTGAACAGATAAAGCAGATAGAAGATGCTCTGAAGAAAATACTGCCGGATGCCGTCATTAGATTCGGCTTAAGTCCTGCTAAAAACGTGATTCAGATTGAGAACACACCCTTTGATTCCGACCTGATGATTGAAACTCTTGAAAAAATTGGATTTTTCTGTCATCTTATATCTGATGAAGTGGCCGCAGAAGAGGTTTCAAATACAGCTCAGGAGATGCATGATTTTTGGGACTCAGCTTTTATTCGAAATCAGCATATGTGGGGATATGCGCCTGCAGCTTCTGCTGTTTATGCAAAAGATTTTCTTGTTCGGCAGGGTGTAGAAAATGTTCTCATTCCGGGAATAGGCTACGGCAGAAATGCCGGTATATTTATTGAAAACGGGATAGAAGTCACCGGAATTGAAATATCAAAGACAGCAATAGATTTAGCCCAAGAATATTACGGAGGAGAGCTGACTGTTAAGCAGGGTTCTGTTACAGAAATGCCGTTTGACAGCCGGACTTATCAGTCAGTTTTCTGTTATGGTCTGCTGCATTTGCTTACCCCATGGCAGAGAGAAAAACTCATAAAGGATTGCTATAATCAATTGCAGGATGGAGGCTGGATGATATTTTCAGTAGTGTCTAAAACATCACCTAATTACGGAAGAGGCCGACAGATTGGGGATGATACCTTTGAAGTGGGGGATGGCGGACAGATTTTCTTTTACGATGAGAGATCTGTGCAAAAAGAATTTGAGCAGTCTGGATTAATGGATTTCTTTGAAATTGGTGAGCAGATTAATATAGGTAGTCAAAAGCCGGATTTCATTTTTTTTCTGGTCACATGCAGAAAACCTCAGAACAGAGAGATGTAGCCGGAACCCGGTTACATCTCCTGAGAGTTTGATGATTAAAGTATTATTTAATGTACTGGTATAGAAAAAATCTCCGGTTTATTGCTGTTAAGGATGGATCACGACAGGAGTTCCACCGCAGGTTGCATTACAAACATCATACGGACCAGGACCGAGTGGTAAATCGGTTTGGCCTTGGTAGAATCCGAGACAGCAGTTGAAACATGTTGAGAACTCAGCATTTTCCCAGCTGCCGCAGGGACCGGCAGAAACACCTCCGGTGATATTTTTCAGTTTTGATCGGTCCAAAGCTTCTGCTCCTGGGATGATTAGTTTTAAATTTTTCATAGTAATTGATTTTTGTAAATCAAATATAATAATAAAATTCAAACAGGAGTGATAAGTTTAGATTTAATATGTTGATTTAAAATTGATTGTGTGTGTTTTGAATGATTTTGTTTGAGTAGTATTTCTTCTGAATTATATTAAAAAAAACAGGAGACCCGCAATCTATTGAATGCAGGCCTCCGTAGCTTTCAGCCTGTTCACAAAAGTGAAAATGGGAATTTCCAATTAAAATTTAATCACTGTTTTACCTATAGCTTTTCCGCTTTCCTGAAGTTCATGGGCTGCTTTCAGATGATCTGCTGTAAATCCTGTATACATTTTATACAAAGTAGTCTGTAAAGTACCGTTATCAATAAGTTCAGCCACTTTATCCAGAATTTTATGCTGTTCCTGCATATCATAGGTCTGAAAAGTAGACCGGGTAAACATCAGTTCCCAATGAAAACTGACACTTTTACCTTTTAGCAGACGGAGATCTACAGGCTGTGCAGGATCACTTATGGAACCAATCCGGCCCTGAGGCTTGATCAGATGTACAAAATCATTCCAGTATTGGTTGACATTCACAAAATCTGCAATGAAATCTACCGTTTCAAAACCTGTCTTTTTCACTTCTTCTGAAAGATGACGATGATCCACTACATAATCTGCACCCATCGTTTGGCACCATTCAATCGTTTCAGGTCTGGAAGCCGTTGTAATCACCTGCAATCCTAAGACTTTTTTCGCAATTTGTATCGCGATGGAACCTACGCCGCCGGCACCACCGATAATCAGAATGCTCTTACCCTGATCTTTTTCCGGAGAAAGATGCATCCGTTCAAAGAAAAGTTCCCAGGCAGTAAGGGCTGTTAAAGGAATGGCTGCAGCTTCCTCTGCACTTATGTTGTGTGGAGCATGGCCCACAATACGTTCATCCACCAGCTGATATTCCTGATTGCAGCCATCCCGGTTGATAGCTCCGGCATAGTACACCTTGTCACCTTTTTTAAAAAGTGATACCCCGTCACCAACAGCTTCCACTGTTCCTGCAGCATCCCATCCGATAATTTTAGGTTCAGTGCTTACCTGATCTTTAAGGCTGTTCTGACGTACTTTGTAATCAACAGGGTTTACTGCGATAGCTTCTATTTTGACCAGAATATCTCTTCCGGCAGGCTGAGGAATTTCTTTTTCAAATTCAATAAAGCTTTCCGCTTCCGTTATTGGCATTGATGTTTTAAATCCAATTGCTTTCATATTGTAATATTTTGTAATAAGTAATAATGTTTTGAATGGGAAAGGAGCAGGTTCGTGATAATCAAATTATAATTCCGTTATGCATGCCGTTTTATCATTATTTTTATGGACTATCTCAATTGCAGGTAACAGTCATAGCTCATCATTCCTTTCATCTCCAGCTTCCTTCGCGAATTTTTGATAATTTACTGTTTTTTTGTGATTATTCAGTGTCCGAAACCTGTTTCAGTTCAACGAGTTGGATAGGCTCGCTCATCAGCTCATCCACCTGCGCCGCAAAGTTTTTAAAATGTATGGTTTGGGTGTGAAATTCAAATGCTGCAGTGTCCTTAAATGCCTCACGCATATAAAAAGTACCTGCATTATTTTTATCCTCAAAAAGAATGTAGTAAAGACATCCCGGTTCGCTGCGTGTGGGGTTTATAAGTTGTAACAGAGCCTCTTTTAAGGCTGTTCTTTTTCCTTCTTTAGCTTTTAAAACGGCTGTTGATAAAAATTGTTCATCAGTCATGATATTTGGATTTTATTATTAATTATTGTTTCTATAATCTCAATGGTAGTGATCATCTCAATTGGATGGGGAGAAATTCCCCTCCGCCGGAGGGGTGGCGAAAATTCAAAGAATTTTTGACGGGATGGTTATTAATTTTTTCAAAGTTTTACCCTGTAAATAAAATAAGGCGGCTTCCCTTTATCCTGATCACCCGAAAACGCAGTCGTGCTGTCCAGCTGATTCACCGAAATATATAGGTATCCGTCTTCAGAAACCGCTACATTATCGGGCCATTTTAATCTTCCGTCTTTAACCAACTCACTCAGTTGTCCGCTGGGATTCAGTTTGCTGATGCTGTGTCCGCCAAGGTTGGTGATATAATGATTGCCATATTGATCCGTTGCTGCACCGTCGCTGACAGGTTTATCGCCGAATTTTTGAATGGCATTACCAATTGTTTTATCATCAGCATTGTCCCTGAAAAGTTTGGCCGGAACCTGATACCATGAAGTACCGTTCATAGATCCAAAGAAAATGGTTTCCCTGTTGTTTGAAAGGGTAATAGGATTAACACCTACCCGGGAAGGTTTTCCGCCAAAATCAATCACTTTTCCATCGATGATCATATCGACATCTTCAGACTGTAACGCCTCATGTCCGCTGAATCTTCTGGCTTTTTTTGTTTTCAGGTTTAAAGCAATGATACCGGGATTGGAAATGTCCGCAAGATAAGCCCAGCCGTTTTTTTCATCGATCGCAACATCCTGGACAAAGCTTCCTTTGGGAGCAATATCAGCAGGCAATTCAATTTTTTCTACTACTTTATTTTTCTTTAGATCAAAACACCAAAGACGGGTTTTACCCAGTTCTAGACCCATATCGATCATCCAGAGACGATTTTCTTTATCTACAGTAACGCCCAGCGGTGTATCAAACTTATTATGGTCTGACGGTCCGCCATTTTTCTGCAATTCTTTCGAAGGGAATGCAACAGGTTTTCCATTGATGATTTCTACCAGCTGCAGTTTTGGAGATGCTAAAGGATGAATAGTAGCAAAGACCCGTCCATTAAGGCTTACCGCTACGTTTCCAGGTCTCATTTCATCAAACTGTGCCACGACTTCAAGCGGGTTTCCCTGTTGCTTAAGATAGGATGCTGTTCCGTCTGTCCAGTCTTTACGGACAGGTGTGAAAAAGTCCAGATCCTCGGTACCGTCTTCCAGACAGAAAAATTCGTGGGTGATATTGGCCGGAATAATCAGAACACCACCGGCTTTTACGATATGTTCTTTATTATTCATTAGAACTTTAACACTTCCTTTTGTAATATAGGATACCTGTTCATTCGGATGCTGATGCGGCGGAACATGGGCTCCTTTATCCATTTTCCAGAATGCAAAAGTGCTTTCCGCTCCCGAAACCCATTTCCGCTGTAAACCTTGACCTACCTGCTCCCAGGTTCCTTTATTGAAATCGGTTTGCAATACCTTTTGCTGGGCAGAGATCAGACTGAATGAAAGTAGGGCTGCTACATGTATAAAAGCTGATTTTCTTGTCTTCATGAGATTGAATATTTATTTTTTAAAAATTTAATACTGTGCTTTTGCTTCCGTAGAGGTCCAGATTCGCTGGTAACCGACATCATTAGTGTTCGGTAATATCACTTCGTAAGCGTTTTTTTCATCAAGCTGAATGGTGATTTTTGAATCGGAAAAATTTCCTTCTATCATATGTCCTCCGGCTTTTTTATCATCTGATATAAAATGGAAATGAAACGGTGATAAATCCAAGCCACCTGCATATCCGGGATTGTAAAAGCCTATAAGAGTTCCTCTGATGTTCTGCTTTTTGTACAATGGTCTTGTTTTCATAAAAGAGGCAATACCTGTGGCATCTTTTTCATCCACCTTTATCGATCCACCCAATGTTAAACTGCTGAATGTTGTTTCTATTTTTATGGCATAAAAACGGTTGCGTGAAGGTAAAAGCTCAGGTAATTTCTTCAGAAGATCATCAACCGTTTTAATTTGTTCAATTGTCACAGATTTATCTTTTTTGAAAAAAGTAAACGAACCAAACGGAACCTTTCTTTTTATATCTGCCTCTTCAACAGATCCGTTGGTTGCAATGCGGTATATTTTGCCATCCAGCGCGATCAGTTCACCATCCAGAAAATTATAGGTTCCCAGTCCGAAATCGCCTTTTTGTTTTAATTCTTTTACAGTAATGTCTCCGGTATATACTCCGTTTCTCATGGCATCCATAGAGGAGTAGTGGTAAATTTTATCTTCAATCCCCTGTGAATGCAGTGAAACAGACAGAATCAATAACAGGGATATACTTAATAATGTTTTTATCATAGGTGATATTTATATTCTATGGAGCAAAATTATACTGATTTTAAGCAGATTAATGGTATATTGTTTCTATGTTTTTGTATATTTTTGCTCATGTCAATAAAATACGATTTGTATGAACCGCGATGTATTATATCAGCCTTACAGTATTCATTTTGAAACTTTAGATACCTTTCCCGAGAAGGAAAGCCGGAAGAACTTTTTCGAGCTGGTTTTTATATTGTCGGGAACGGGTAGGCATTGTATCAACAAGCACAGTTTTTCCTATTCTGACAACCATATGTTTCTCCTGACTCCTCAGGATTGCAGCCAGTTCTGGATTGATACAACAACACGGTTTTTCTTTTTACAGTTCAGTAATATCTATTTAAAAGACAGCAGCATTTCAAAAGAAAATATTCAGCGGCTGGAGTTTATTATGGAGAATGCCAACCATAAACCGGGCTGTATTTTGAAAAATCAAAGTGATAAAACACTCATTCGTCCGATTGTAGAAGCGCTGATCAGAGAGGCTGTGAACAGAGATGTCTACCATGGTGATATTACGGCTCAATTGGTGAATACGCTTATCGTAGTCGTAGCCAGAAATATCGCTAAATACCTGCCTCAAAAAATTGATGAAACCTCTGAATCACGCATCATCAATATCCTGAACTATATTCAAAGCAATATTTATGAGCCGGAAATGATCCGTACGGAAAGCATCAGTAAAGAGTTTGGCTTTTCGGAGAATTATCTCGGGAAATATTTTAAAAAACACAGCGGCGAAACCCTGCAGTCGTACGTCAATAACTATAAAACGACTTTAATCGAACACCGCCTGAAACACAGTGACAGACGAATCACTGAAATTGCCGATGAACTAGGCTTTACGGATGAAAGCCATCTGAATAAATTCTTTAAAGCCCAGCGTGGAAAAAGCCCGAAAGCTTTCAGACTGGAATTTGCCCAACACTGAATATTAGGATTTAAAATGTAGTTATGGAAGTTTCGGTATACGTGGTATGAGTTTGAGAGTCGGAGCGTTTTAGGGTTTTAGAGATTCTACATGCTCATATTCACCAAAAAATTCACCATTCACTTGCGAAGCAAAATTCACCATTCACATTTTTAAAAGTGAAATAAATAAAAAAAGCACCTGTATCAAAGGGTTTCCGAAATAAATACATAATTTCGCATCATGAGAATTTTTCTATATGCATTGTTATGCTTTCCTCTTTCATTTTTCTCACAGACGACGGCAAAAGTAGTTGGGATTTCAGATGGAGACACGATCACAGTTTTATTGGACGGGAATGTACAGAAGAAACTTCGGCTGGCTGAAGTGGACTGTCCCGAAAACCGGCAGCCTTTCGGAAAAAATGCCAAGAAATTTACCTCCGATCAGGTTTTTGCCAAAAAGATCATGTTTACGGAAATGAATAAAGACCGTTATGGCCGTTCAGTGGCAAAGGTTTACTACGACAACGGAAAATATCTTTCAGCGGAAATTATAAAGGCCGGATATGGCTGGTGGTATTATTCTTATTCCAAAGATGCAGATCTTGGAGTGATGCAAACTAAGGCAAAAACAAAAAAACTGGGTTTGTGGCAGGATAAAACTGCCGTTTCACCTTGGGATTTTCGTAAAGAACAGAGGGAAAAGGCGAAACAGAAGCGTCTTCAGAAGCAGGGTGTGATGTGATGATTTGATAATTCGTTGATGAGTCAATGCGATGATTTGTTGATATGTGACTTCAAAAGTACCAGGGAGCAGCTGATGAAATCTCCGGTAAAACGATCGCTTCATCAAATCAATGAAATTGATTTCCTCTTTGCATTCCTTAAAGTATAAAGTATTACAATTAAACTTTGCGTGGTAAAAACGCCTTCAATATAGAATCAAATTATTTTCAATCTAATTCAAAAAAGTATAAAATAAAACCGCTGCACAAAAATGCAACGGTTTCTTTATAATAAACATGATAAAACTAAGACTCAGCCTTTAACAGTCCGAAACTGGATGTTGCAGGCTCTTTTCCGAAAAGACACGAAAAAATATTCTGAAACTCGTGGATATACCTGCATCTGATGGAATTTCCATATATTTTCAGGCCTTCCAGGATCTTTTTAGAACTTAAATCAATGTCATATTTGATAAACGCTTCCGGTCTTTCATAACGAATTCTCTGCTCTGAGCTGTAGGTCCGCAAAAAGCCAAACTTTTCTAGCCATTCTTCAGTGATCTGAATAGGCGTGATAGCATCTGCGGGAACTGAAATACTGTGAATGTCATTCTCAATTTTTACAAAATAATCATGGTTTCTGCCATGAAAAATTTCAGTGATCGTATACGTTTGGTTTTTGTATTCAACTAAGTTTTTAATTTTAAGATCTGCTGCGTTCATAATAATGTGAGTTTAGAAAGGTGTGTGGTCCTTAAATACTTGCAAATATTATGCCCTGCATTAGAGTAAATTGCCTTTGATTTTGAATGTTTTGTTAATTTTTTCTATAAATAATTAATTATATGTTAAAATAATACAGTTTTTTCTTAAAATTAAAGAAAAATAGAAAATAAAATGTGGTAGTTGTGTGGTATCTGTTGTTTGTTAAAGAGCTTTAAAAGTTCCCAAATCTCTGTTTCTTGCCGCAAGTACAAACGAAATTCCAATGGAAAATAAAAGCACCATTATAAAAACGGTCCAGGAAAAAGCATGGAGAATATATCCTGTTCCGCTTCCCAGAATGCTGGATCCGAAATAATAAAACAGCCAATAAATGGAGGTCGCTGACGACTTTCCTTGTTTTGCATGCAGTGCGGTCATTTGGCTTGCCATCGTATGCGCTGCAAAAAAGGCTAAAGTGAATAGCCCTAGACCGAAAATCACGACATAAATATTCTCCGACAACAGAAACAAAGTACCGGAAAACATAAACAGAACCGATCCTTTCAGAATAAGATTACGGCTGAATCTTTTCGAAAGTCTGCTCGTAATCATCGTACCGAATACGCCGAAAATATACATTAAAAATATAAAAGCGATCACAAAATGACTCAACGCAAAAGGCTGATCTTCAAGTCTGAAAGTCAGGTAATTATAAACACTTACAAAAGTCCCCATCAGCAAAGCAGCGATGCAGTACAAACGCAGCATATAAGAATCCGTAAGGAACTTTCTCATCTGTTTGACTTTCAGAGAATAATCCGTTTTCTGGGGATTAAAGAATTTAGAATCGGGAAAGAGTTTCCAGAATATCAGTCCCAGAATCAGGCTTTCTATCCCTATGATCAGAACAGCATTCCGCCAACCGAATTCCCCGGCTAAGATGGTTGCCAGTATTCTTCCGCTCATACCGCCGATAGTATTTCCGCTGAGATACATGCTGATGGCCAGGGCAACGACAGAAATATGAACTTCTTCAGTCAGATAAGCGAGTGCCACCGCTGAAACTCCGGAAACGACAAAGCCTTTTAAAACGCCTGTCGCAATAAGAAGGCTGAGACTTGGCATCCATGCTGAAATAATCGTAAGCAATGCAGATGAAACCAGAGAAAACGTCATCAGTTTTTTTCTTGAATAACTGTCTGCTTTAAAAGCGAAAAATAAAAGTCCAATGGCCATTCCTATCGTGGAAGAAGAAACCAGAAGAGAACTGTCGCCGGCCGTTGTTTTGAAATAGTCTGAGACGGTGGGAAGCATCGGCTGAAAAAGATAAAGCTGTGCAAATACGGAAAGTCCCGAAAAGAAAATACAAAGTTTGATATACCGGAAACGCTGGCTTCCTTTTTCTGCTTTTTCAGATAGATTCATGATTTTGTACGATTAAAAACGCTGAGGTTTTTATAGAAATTAATGTACCGTAAAGTTCATGATATTTTTTCAATTCTGAAAACGCTTTATTCAATCAGGTTTATTGGCAAAACCGATCATTGCTGCATTCTGCTGATGTATTCTGAAGGGGTGCTTCCTTCGATCTGTTTAAAAACCCGGTTAAAGGTAGACTGGTTTGAAAATCCGGCTTCGGTGTAGATATACATTAAAGTCACACGTTCCAGATCATTTTCATCCAGAAGCTTTTTAACACAGTTGATTCTGTAAAGATTAAGATAATTATTGAAATTAGGGAAACCTTTATACCGTATCGATTTGGAAATATAACTGCTGTTCACGCCCATTTCTGCGGATAATTTGGAAATATTGAAATTCACATCCTTATAGAAATGTTTCTCATTCATCATGTGTTCAATCTTTCCAAACAATTCTTCTGAAAAGCTTTCTTTTTCTACAGGAAGCATTGTTGTTTTAAGATCTGTCTGCAGCGTTTCCTCGATTTCATTATAAATTTCCACACGTCTGATCTTGTCCTTAAAGTAGAGCAGGAGTGCTATGACGGCTACATTAGAGATCATGAGCACAGTATCGGTCATTTTCACATCTTCAGGGCTGTGTTTTGGAAAATTGAAATCAAAATTATTAGAAATCAGATATCCTAAGACGATATTGAAAAGCACAAAAATGAAATAGAATAAAACATACTTTCTTGCGAGAAAAACATAGGCTCCCAGAAGAATAGGAATCAGCCAGACAAAGCTCGCCACAGAATTATTCCAGAAAGCCAGCATAATGTAAAAATTGTAAAAGGAAGCAGCAATCATATAGGTGTGAATCAATACTTCCACCGAGTAACTTTTGCGGACAATAATATACGTGTAGACCATGAAAAACAATCCGCCATACAGATATCGGGACATGGTTTTGTCCGGAATGATAAAAGTGTAGATCAAAGCAAATACAGAAAGAATGATGGCCATCAGAATCATATAATAATGGATCAGCTGTCTTTTGTAATGTTCAATTCTTTCAGTCTTGATGTTATAAGTGGTTGCCATTTGTGTTTCGAAGATAATTAGATTCCGTTTCAATATCTACATGAGCAGTCAATATCAGGAAATGACTGGTTTAAGTATTTGTTTTTTAAGTATTTGTGTTTTTTAAGCCGTTTCCGGTTTTTCATTGATTATTTATAAAATTGATTTATTCCTGCGGATAACTTTGCCATCAGATCAATTGCCCAAACAGTCGTCACAACTCACTCTGTATCTGCCAAAATAATGATCTGAAATGGTTATGCCTTATCAATAAAAAACAAATATAATCAAAAATGAAGAAAATTAAATTATCTCTTTGGAGTCTGGCTCTGACTCTTATTTCCAGTACTGTTTTAGCTCAGGTTGGCATCAATACAGAGTCTCCTAAAGCTACACTCCATGTAGCAGGAAAACCCGATATAGCTAATGTAGCAGATGGAGTAATTGCCCCAAGAATGACCGGAAATCAGCTTAAAGCTAAAGATGACGTATATCTTGCAGATCAGACCGGAGCATTGGTCTATGTCACTCAGGCTGTAACGACGGCTTCTGTAAAAACAGCAAAAGTAGATAAAGCCGGATATTATATGTTCAATGGTGAAACCTGGAAATTTGCGTTTGGAGGAAGTAATGATGACATCGTAATAGGGGAGTTGGTGTATTATCATGGCAGTATCCCGGCATCCACTTCAGGAACGAATATTCTGGCCAGTACTTATCTTTCGGATCTTCCGGTTTTAGGTGGTGTGTTAAGGCTGGATGCGCAGTTTGACGGAAATTCATCTATAACAGGTGCTGCGACTACATTTAACCCGCGTCTTTATAATGTAGGTACTTCAGATATTAAGATCTGGGTTTCTGAGATGTCTACGCATACCGGAGATTCAGATAACGGGAATATCAAACTTTCACCAGGTACTTTCAGGCAGTTTGATGACGGAGTTTATCTTACACAGACGCACAATGAGACGGTGACTTTTGATATAACTATACAGGAACCGGAACCAAGATGGTACAGAGTATATTATGCATTCCGTGTAGATAATAAATCTACAGCAGGATCGAGTAATACAACGACTACAGATCCAAATACAGCGGACAATACCAGAGAATTATTTTTATCAGTTCAGAGACTGTACTAATGATCATTTGCACGTCCGATTCTAAAAACACTGCACTAACGATAGAAAATATTTGTAAAATATTTCAGAACTGACGGAAATGTCAGAACTGTAACTTTTCTTTGTACCGGGACCGGATTTCTCATGAGATATTCCGGTCCCAATTTTTTAACTCTTGATTTTCTGATAGATTAATGCATCATTTCATGCACTTTGATCAGTTCTGCAATATTGCTGATGTTCAGTTTTTGGAAAATTCTTTTTTTATAAGTACTCACAGTAGACATCTGGATATCGAGCTTGTTTCCGATTTCAAGGTTTCCATTGCCGCTTGCCAGCAGTTTAAAGATCTCATATTCGCGGGTTGACAGCTTTTCAGCAGGATTGCTCTTTTTATTCTGGATAATAAGCCCAATCAGTTCACCAGGATAATAGTATCCCTTTTCAATAACGGACTTTACAGCTTCTCTGATCTCTTCCTCACTGCTTTGCTTGCTGAGATAACCTTCAGCACCTTCCCTGATATATTGGATAGCAACGTTTTTATCATGCCCTGAAAATATAAGGATTTTCAGGCTTTCCTGTATGTTTTTAAGTTCAGTGACCATTTTCTTGTACTGAGTTCCGGGCATATCAATATCCAGAAGAATCAGGTCATAATGGCGCTCAGACAAATGTTTCTGTACCTGTTCATAATTTTCTGCAAAATCTATGGTAAGCTTTGGATAAGCGGACTCTAACACTAAAGCAGTTCCTGCTCTTACGACATAGTGGTCATCAGCAATTAAGATTCGTTCATTCATAAAAAATTGGCTTTAATAAGAGTAATTTCAACGATAGTTTCAGCGGAGTGATGAGGCCTGAAATTAATTTTCGCATTAATTTTTTTGACCAGATGAATGACTCTATACAGCCTAAGACTTTTCCTGTTCAAATAAGAATTTTTATGCTTTGGATTGTTAGACAGGCTGTTGTAGTCACGGACCTGCTCAGCAGGCGTTTTCGCTCCCTTATCGGCGGTTATTATAATTAGTTTTTGATGGTTTTTAATGATATTGAAGGCTGGTACGACCGCTTTAGCCAGGTCAGGCATATAACTATAATGGTCTGCAGCAATGGTTTTTGCTTTCTTTTGCAAAAATCCGTTGCCGTTATCATGTCCCGTGGAAGTATGACGCTGTCTGAAAATGTCCGGAAACAAAATGACAGAAAACAATGTCCAAGCCTTCATAACTGTATAAAATGATCTATGTTTTCCGGATGATTAGGACGGAAGTTTATTAATAATAGTCATTGTACAAGCCGAAGTTTTTTTAAGTGATGGGAATAACTGAATATATTTTTCTTTCATTAAATATTTTAGCGTTATGTGTTTTTGTTTTTAAACAGATTTGGATTATGGTGTAAAATTAGTGATTTTATACGCATAAATTATCATACTCTGAGATAATTTGACAACGATTTTATCTATCATACAGACGGATATCATCATAAGTCTGTAGATTTTATTCTACATATAGTGAAATATTGTTCTACGTGTTTTATTTTGCTAAGAGATTGAGGATTTTTATTTTTGGACCGCGGCTTTACAAATTCAGAATTTTAGATTTTTATTGAATTGACATAACCAGTCAGATGAATTCTAAAAGCACAGATGCAATGGCTGAATGACTTGTTCCCTCATATGATTTCAGCCTTTTAGATCTGAAGAGAAAACAGTTTCATCGCAGCATGAATCTTTTTTTAGTTTGAGCTTTATACATGCCTTTTTATACTCTAATCAGTCCGGAATGCTTTTAAGTGTCCCGGATTTTCTGCGCTCAAATTTTCATATCAAACGCAAAAATTGTAGATTAAACAAAGCTAATCAGCTCTCGCAGATGATACGGATAGAGCAGATTAATAAAAGTAAAAATCTGCATCATCTGCATCATCTGTGTAATCTGTGTGAAAAAAATTATTACCTGTCATTCATCTTTTCCATTGTATTTGAATTAAATTAAAACAAAAACCTCCCAAAGTGGGAGGTGAATAAAAATTGACTGTATATTGAATAAAGATTCAATCGCTATTGATTGTTTTCAAGCCATTTCAGCCTGCGTTGGTCGGGAAGGTGTTTTACTTTGAAACCTTCAAAAACTGCTGTAAAGCCGTTTCCGTCCGGACATGCCGCCATTAAGCCTACCATCACCGGAGTATTGTCCTGAAGATAGGCGTTGCGCATCATCGTATAATTTTTGTCATCAAAAGAATAGAATACTTCCACAGCATCAAGCCTCCGCACTGCTTTGATCCAGACGGCAGACGGGATTTTGTCTAATGTAATGACGCTCCAGTCACTGGTTCCATGGGTAACGACGGTGCTGAGATTGTATTTTCCGTCTACGAATTCGATACCGGCTTTTATGTAGTTTTTTTCATCTGTTCTCAGCATGAGCCCCATCTGGTCAAATCTGGCTTTGTAATTGCCGCTGATTTTTACTTTGGCTTCAAATTCTCCACCGTAAGTGGTATAGTAAAAGGGAGCATCATCTACTGTAAATCCATAATGGGAAATTCTCCAGTAATCACTCTGCGGAGTGACGGACATCGATAAACTGTTGTTTTTGATCTCCCATTTTTCAGGTTCATTAAACCAATTCATCTTTTCCAATGTCTGTGCAAAGGCTGTCTGGACTGATAAAACAGCACAGAAGCTTAAAACGATTCTCTTCATTCTCTTTAGCTGGGCGTAAATTATTACTTTAGCAAAAGTAAAACTAAACCTATATTCCGCCAATACTGATAAATAACCATTTATGGAGATCATAGACAAACTGAACAGTCGCCTTCTGGATAAAACGGCCGGAAAATGCCAACTTGATATAGAAGTGTACAAGCAGAGGGCATTGGTGTATATGCAGATGGAAGGGGCAGTCTCGGTCTTGAGCGATATGCAGGCTGATAAGAGCTATGTGTACAAATCGAAGGCTGCACTGGAACTGGGTTTGAGTATGGAAGAAAATCCTGCAGAAATCAATTCCATCTGGGAAGAAGAGATTATTAAGAAGATCCACCCGGACGATCGTCTTAAAAAGTACATCCATGAACTGAGGTTTTACGAACTGATGGATTCTCTGGATCCGGAACTCCGTGCAGACTACTGTGTCCTTTCAAAAATCAGGATGAAAGACAAAAATGATGAATACAGGCTGGTGAAACACCGTATGTTCTACGTCTATTCACCAGATAACGGGAAGCTGAGATTTGCGCTTTGTCTTTATCATACGGCACTGGTTCAGACACAGCCGCTGATTTCGGATTTTATGATCATTAATACCACCAAAGGAGAAGTGATGGTAAAAGAGAAACTGGATTATCAGAATATTTTATCCAAAAGAGAACTGGAAATTTTAAAATATATAGGGGAGGGCTATGCCAGTAAAGAGATTGCGGAATTTCTTTCAATAAGTATCAATACGGTAAGCAGACACCGCCAGAATATCCTTGAAAAGCTGAAAGTGAAAAATTCCGTGCAAGCTTTTAAAGACAGTTTTCATTAAGCACTGAGCAGAGGCTTGTTTTAAGTATCCGAAAAGTTCACCATGCTTTTTTTATTCTTATCTTTAAATTTATAGATTAATATTTTACTATAAACCAATGATGATAACGAAATGAAAAGAAGCGAAGAGATAACGATGCGGTATTTTGCTTTTCTGGATAAACATATTCAGGAAGTGCTTTCCGGATCGGTTCCTGAATTTATGGAGCTTAATGAAATTGCCCGATACCTTGCTGTTTCCCATACCCATCTTACGGATACCATCAAAAAAGAGAAAGGCCAGCATCCCTGTTACTTTTATGATGAGAAAATCATCCATGAAGCCAAGATGATGATCAAAGATTCAAACCATTCTATCGCAGAAATTGCGAGGGTGTTTACTTATGATCCGTCCAACTTTTCCAAGTTCTTTAAAAAGATGACGGGTACCACACCGGGAGCATTCCGGAAGAAGAATAAAACGATCTGATGAAAATTCTGTCAAAATTTTAATAAACCCCATAAAAGAAGTGACCAAAAGGCTTTCTTTAGCTGGGTGATTTTAAGAAATTTTAACACCTAAAGATTGATTTTAAAAAATAATATTTTAATAATGAGACAATTGTGAAAACAATTGTCTTTTTTTTGTGATTTATATATGAATAGTGATTTATTGTTGTCTTTTTTTTGTTAAATTTAGGTTCAGTAAAAAAATATCCAACCATTGAAACATGCAATAAATGTATTGATAAATAAAGTAATTTGATTATCAGATCATAAGGTCAAATGTCTTATATACTGGATAATATTTAATATAATAGATAGATTTTACAAGCTTTAAATAATCATATATTTGTTTCTTCAAACAACTAACATAAACACTAACAACTAACACTAACAACATTAAGGATGAGTATCGATTTTGAAACAGCAACTTTTAAAGACTTTGAGAATATTGCAGATTATGATATTGCCCAAAGAGCGAACTATTTTTATGAATTCCTGGACCACATGAAAGCTAAAGGTCACATGAATTACAGACTGAAAAATATGTCAGGAACCAATGCAACATTAAACATCAATATTGCAAATCAGAATAAAGAATATGTAAGTTTTGTCTCCAGCGATTATTTAGGATTCACACAGCATCCGAAAGTGAAACAGGCAGCTATTGATGGAATTGAAAAATACGGAACAGGAACAGGAGCTACACCGCTTATCGGAGGGTATTTTGATTATCATAATGCTTTAGAAAGAAAAATAGCCGGTTTTTTTGGCAGAGAAGAGGAAGAAGCAGTTATCTTTACCACCGGATATACCGCAAACAGTGCCACTTTACAAATCCTGATGCAGAAGGAAGATATCGCTATTTTAGACATGGCCGTACATGCCAGCGTACATGAAGGATGTGTGTTTACAAATAAAAAAACATTTCCGCACAATAATTTGGAAGCTTTGGAACACATTTTGAAGATATCTGAAAATACGTACCGTACGAAACTTGTTGTAGTGGATGGAGTATATTCTCAGGATGGCGACACTTCGCGTATTAGTGAGATATATGACCTCGTGAAAAAGTATAATGCCTATCTTATGGTAGACGATGTGCATGGGGTAGGGATTTTGGGACAAACCGGCAGAGGAAGTCTTGAAGATCCCGGATTAATGAACAAAGTGGATTTCATTACCGGCACATTCAGTAAAACTTTTGGTAACCTGGGGGGATATGTTATTACCAATAAAAAAATAGCATCATTCCTTAAATTCCAGTCCAGACAACAGATTTTCTCAGCAACAGCACCACCTTCTTCCGCAGGAATAGTTAAAGCTATAGATTTGATTGATGAAGAACCCATCTGGAGAGAAAGACTTTGGGATAATATCAATTATTTCAAAAAAGGTCTTGATGATCTCGGTCTGGATACCGGTATCACATGTTCAGCAATCATTCCTGTAAAAATAGGAGACCAGAGTAAAATGTGGGATATCGGAAGGATATTAATAGAAAAAGGAGTCTATACAAACCCTATTATGTATCCTGCAGTAGCAAGAAAAGACGCGCGCATCAGAATGAGTGTGACAGCAAGACACAACAAAGAACATCTTGATAAAACACTCAATGTATTTGATGATATAAATAAAAAAATGCATATTGCGAAAAAATAATAAATTATGCCTAGAAAAGTAGTGCAAGGGCCCATTAGGGACAAAGAAAAAACAAAACAAAAACTGCTGGCAGCAGTTGGAAAAATTTTGAGAGTAAAAGGATACTCAGGTCTTAAAGTAAGTAAGATAGCAGCAGTAGCCGGTTTCGACAAAAAGCTTATCTATGAGTACTTTGGAAGTACAGATAAACTGATTGACGAGTATATAAAGTCTCAGGATTATTGGAGTAAGTTCAGTCCGGACATCAAAGAAGAACAGGAATCTTCTAAAGGTAAGGAAGCTCTGACTCAGGGAATTCTCATGCAGTTTGAAAGTCTGAAGAAAAATAAAGAACTTCAAAAAATTATTCTTTGGGAACTTTCTGAAAGCAAACCTATCCTTCGTAAATTGGTAGAGCAGAGGGAAGCTGTAGGTGCCGATCTGTTCGGAAACGTTACAGATCCTTATTTTGGAGACGGTGCAAAAAGATTTAGAGCAATTATTGCTTTGATCGTTTCAGGAGCTTATTATCTGAACTTATATCCGGCATACAATGCAAGCGAGTTTTGTGGCCTTGATATGAAGACTGACGAAGGAAGATCTGAAATAGAAAAAGCTATTGTGGATCTTATAGAATTTGCATACCAGAAGCAAGATTAATGATTAAAAGTTTTCCAATCTTACCGAAAATCAGTTTTTGTTGATATTTGAAAACTTTTAATTTTCAGATTAAAACTATATTTCTTATTTTTGACCAATGGAAAATTTTATCGTATCTGCAAGAAAATATCGCCCCCAACAGTTTGACACTGTAGTAGGGCAGTCTCATATTACAGATACGCTGGAACACGCTATTGGAGAAAATCAGCTGGCTCAGGCCTTACTTTTCTGCGGTCCGAGGGGTGTGGGTAAAACGACATGTGCCAGAATTCTGGCCCGGAAGATTAACGAAAAGGACGGTTCTGTTTCAGAAGACGGCTTCGCCTACAACATCTATGAACTGGATGCGGCGTCCAACAATTCCGTGGATGATATCAGGGAACTGATAGATCAGGTCCGCTTTGCGCCTCAGGTAGGTAAATATAAAGTCTATATTATCGATGAGGTGCACATGCTGTCTTCTGCGGCCTTCAATGCTTTCCTTAAAACACTTGAAGAACCGCCGGCACACGCTATTTTTATTTTGGCCACTACAGAGAAGCACAAAATAATACCAACTATTTTATCACGTTGCCAGATTTATGACTTCAAGAGAATTACCATTGAAGATATTCAGGGACATTTAAGAAATATAGCCCAAAAAGAAAATATCCAGTACGAAGATGATGCACTTTATCTGATTGCCCAGAAAGCTGATGGTGCTTTAAGAGATGCGCTTTCCATTTTCGACAGGCTTTCCACCTTTTCCCAGAAAAACATTACGCTGGCTAAAGCTGCGGAAGTTCTCAACATCCTGGACTACGATCAGTATCTCAATATCGTGGATCTGGCCAAAGAAAACAAAATCCCCGAAGTGCTTTTTGCCTTTAATGATATTGTGAAGAAAGGCTTCGATCCCCATATTTTCATTGCAGGCTTAGGAAACCATTTCAGAGATCTGATGATGGCCCAGAATGCAAGGACCATAGAACTTATTGAAGTCGGGGAGCGGACGAAAGTGAAATTCGTGGAGCAAAGCCAGAAATGGAATGCCCAACAGCTCATCGACGCCGTCGAGATCTGCAATCATGCGGATATCAATTATAAGAATTCAAAGAATCCAAGACTTACAGTAGAAATTGCATTGATGCAGCTGTCTTCCCTGACAGCTAATTTAGGCGATACTAAAAAAAAAAGTTCTTAATACTGGCCCCGTTTCTCAGTGAGAAACAGGAAGTGAAGATCCCGGAAAAAGCTCCGCAGAAAAAGGAACCGGTAACGGAAAAACCTGCTAAGCAACCTGAACCCGTACAGGAAAATACTGTAAAAACCACAAAACCTTTATCAAGACAGGGAGTCTCTTCAGGCTTCAGTATTAATTCTTTTCTGAATAAAGAGGAGAAGGAAGTAAAAGAAGAAACCGTAGTCGTAAGAACCGAAAACCTTCCCCAAAACCATTTCACAGAAACAGATCTGCAGATGGAATGGAACCTTATGCTCAAACAACTTCAGAAAAGAAACAGCTTTATTTTTAATGCCGTAAAAGCATTTAAGCTGATCAAATCCGGGGAGCATACCATTAAAGTTTTATACCCTTCAGACTCTGCCAAAGTAGAATTTGACAAAATTGCAGGAGAATTCTTTAACCATTTCAAAACAAAGATTCACAACCACGCTATTGAAGTAGATTATCAGAGAGATTTCGATAGTCTCAAAATCGAAGTGGTGACCAAAAGAAAAATTTTCGAAAAATTTATTGAAAAAAACCCTTTATTAAAGGATCTTGACGATTTAATGAAGTTTGATCTCACCTAATTTTTTTGTATTTATCTCAAAATTTTTTTGTCAGAATCAGTTTTTTTATATCTTTGTCAAAGATTTTTGCGAAAAATAAGTTTTTGACAAAAACAAATCAGATTTAAAACTAAACGAACAGAAGTTTCAGAATCCAGGTGGAAAAATTATCAAACCCATATCTGTCTCCTTCACCCGCTAATTTCTTTAGCGGTTATTTTAGTTTTTCTGCTTTCTATTATAGAAATTTCAGAACGTATTATCGATTTTATTGGTACTGCTAACTGAATTTCTTTCCAAAAAATACAGGAGAATTAAAGTCCTTTTATTTTCCTGATTCCTTTAAACCATTTTGAACGGCATTTTTTGAAAAGAATTATAAAGTAAATTTTATAATGAAAGGACTATTGCTGTTAATCTAAAAAAAATAAAAACAATAAATTTAAAAATATGAATTTAATAGATGTAAAAAACGAGTGGATCAATGAGCTTTCACAGCCTTTAATGATCGCGGGACCATGCAGTGCGGAAAGTGAAGCTCAGATGCTTGAAACCGCTAGAAGAATAAGAGAAACCAACGCGCAGGTGTCTATTTTCCGTGCTGGAATCTGGAAGCCACGTACCAAGCCGAATGGTTTTGAAGGAGTAGGCGTAATCGGTCTGAACTGGCTGAAAAAAGTAAAGGAAGAGTACGGATTCAAAACGGCTACAGAAGTAGCGAATGCCCACCACGTATTTGCAGCCTTAGAAGCTGATGTGGATGTTCTTTGGATTGGAGCACGTTCTACAGTAAACCCATTTACGGTTCAGGAAATTGCGATGGCTTTAAGAGGAACAGACAAGCCGGTATTTGTGAAAAACCCTGTCAACCCTGATCTTGCTTTATGGATCGGTGCTTTGGAAAGGCTTTTAGGACAGGATATTAAAAACCTTGGTGTTATTCACAGAGGATTTTCAACCTACCAGAAAACAAAATACAGAAACAACCCGAACTGGCAGATCGCCCTTGATTTCAAAAGCCAGTTTCCCAATATTCCAATGCTGATTGATCCTTCACACATCTGTGGAAACAGAACAGGTCTTGCAGATATTACACAGGAAGCGCTTAACGTAGGATACCAGGGAGCGATCATTGAATCACACTGTAATCCTGATGAGGCGTGGAGCGATGCTTCACAGCAAATTACTCCGGAAGTATTGGCACAACTGATCGGTAATTTAAAAGTAAGAAATTCAGGTCTTGCAGGTTTCGATAATGAAATGGGAAGACACAGAACGCTTATTTCTGATCTTGACTTCCAATTGATCGAACTTCTTTCCCAAAGAATGAAGATCTCTGAAAAGATCGGTAAGCTTAAAAAAGAGAATGATATCGCCATCTTCCAGCCGGAAAGATGGAAAGTGATCACAGAATATGCTAATCAGAAAGCAAAGGAAACCGGAATGTCTCAGGAATTCATCGAAAAAGTTTTCAAAGCGATTCACGAAGAATCTATCGAAGTACAGAACAGTATTATGATCGAAAGATAAGTGAGATAAGAATTAAGGAATTTTGGATTAGAGATCAGGGAAACCGTCTCGAGTCTTTTAAACCTATACATATTAGGGCTTAGGGCATCTGGATTAAAGGAAAATTATACTATTTGTTTTCAACTATATCCTGAACCCTAAGCCCTAATTGCTTATCTTTGCAGTCAATTATCATATGAAAGGAAAAATCATTAAATCTACAGGCAGCTGGTACCAGGTCATGGAATTCGGAACAGACAAAATTTTCGAAGCCAGAATCCGTGGTAAATTCAAACTCATCAAGACAAGACTTACTAATCCGCTTGCCGTAGGAGATTTTGTGGAATTTCAGCTGGAACAGGATGACGTTGCGTGGATTACCAAAATAGAGCAGCGTACCAATTACCTGATCCGGAAATCTGTAAACCTTTCAAAAGAAGCCCATATCATTGCTTCCAATATAGATCTTGCATGTTTTATCTTTACTTTAAAACATCCCGAAACTTCATTGGGATTCCTTGACAGATTCCTGGCATGCTGCGAAGCTTACAATATTAAACCTTTAATTCTGTTCAATAAAATCGACGTTCTGAACGAAGAAGAAATAGAACTTGTGAAGGATATTGAATTCCTTTATCAGGAAATTGGCTATGATACTTTAGAAATCTCCTCTTATTCCAGACTGAATTTTGACCAGCTTCAGGATCTTCTTAAAGACAGGACCTCTGTGTTCTTCGGACATTCAGGATGTGGAAAGTCAACTTTGGTTAATGCCTTGCAACCGGGATTGAACTTAAAAACCTCTGAAATTTCAGATTCCCACCTGAAAGGAAAGCATACCACCACTTTTGCTCAGATGCATTTCTGGGACTTTGGCGGTAACGTGATCGATACTCCGGGTGTACGTGAATTTGCTATGATCGACATCGAGAAAGAAGAGGTACAGCATTATTTCCCTGAGATCTTCAAGAAAAGAGAAGAATGCAAGTTTCACAACTGTCTTCATATTAATGAGCCCAAATGTGCCGTTCTTGATTCCCTGGAAACCGGTGAAATCCAGTATTCCCGTTATGCCAACTACATCAAACTGATGGAAGAGGCGGAAGAAGCTGCTCAGAAATAGAAAAATTCCCATTTAACAGCCATGTTTTTGTATAAGGCTTAGGTTATTAAATTAATCTGAGACAATTTTTTTTGCACTTTGTCTGAAAAAAGCTCATTTTTTTAAAGCAGAATTTCTTTTGAAAAAAAACACTTCCATTTTTTGAATAACTCCACTTTTTGTCTCAATTAGTTTGGCAGATATGGCCATTTTTTGACATTGATTCGATGTCAAAAAAACGTGACAAAAAAAATATTGAAAAATTAATTTTATTTCATTGATTGAAATAGAAGCAATAATGTATTAATATGGTTTTAATGGGTTTTAAAAATTATCAAATTCGCAACATAATGTTTGTATTTTTGCAAATAAAAAACCCAGCCGAAGCTGGGTAAAAACTAATAACCATGAAAACTCAAATTAAACATGAGAATCGTAATAGAATTAACAATTACTGTGCCAAAGTTTTTTATTCATTTCTTAATAAAAGTTATTTTTATGTTAAAAAAAATTAAAATAAAAATCAAAGATATTTTTTGTAATTTTGCGGCATTAAAAAAATATACATTTATGTCTAACATTACATTCACTATGATTAAGCCTGATGCAGTAGCAGACGGACATATCGGTGCTATATTAGGTAAGATCGCAGAAGGAGGTTTTAAGATCAAAGCTCTAAAATTAACTCAGCTTACTGTAGCTGACGCTAAAAAATTCTATGAAGTACACGCTGAAAGACCATTTTACGGTGAGTTGGTAGAATTCATGAGTTCAGGTCCTATCGTAGCTGCTGTTTTGGAAAAAGCTAATGCAGTAGAAGACTTCAGAACATTGATCGGTGCTACAAACCCTGCAGAAGCAGCGGAAGGTACGATCAGAAAAATGTTTGCAAGAAGCATCGGTGAAAATGCTGTTCACGGTTCAGATTCTGACGAGAACGCTCTTATCGAGGCTCAATTCCATTTTTCAGGAAGAGAGATTTTCTAAGAAAAACGACCTCAAAAAATATAAAACCAGAGAATTTTCTCTGGTTTTTTTGTGACAAAATGTCTGTAATGTCTTGATTATAAATTATTTTCTATAGCATTTACTTTTTCTCGGTGTAATTCTACCGGTTTATCGAGAAGTATGGCAATCACGGTCATATTTTTATCCAGTCTACCTTTTGGAACATCGATGTACATCATTCCAGGCGTGTCACTCCAATACAGTTTATTGAAAACCTTATGACTGATGATCGATCCTTCGCCCACGATTCTGATTCTTGCGACATTATTTTTTATTCCTTTCAAAGCCACGGGACCTGTAGGTTTCCCTTCAACAAAGAGATAAATGGTCTGTCTGTCTTTTGAAAGGGCGCTCATTCCTGAGTAATGTCCTTCGGGCAAACCTTGTCCTGTTTCATATAATGCTTCCGCATGTTTGCTGATCCATTCTAAAGTTTCCGGATTAGTTTTGGATGTTTTTTGAATTTTCATGTCCTGTCCGTCGCTGGTAAGTCCCGAGCCGTTCAGAAGATTATTTCCGCCATGCAGATGGTTGGCAAGATCATAAGCTGCCATTTTGGTGCTTTTCTGCTCAAGAATGTCAGTAAGGGAATATGTATCTGCTGGAAATTTATTTATGAAAAGCGGTTTTTCTTTAAAAACAAGTTCTACAGTGGTAACATCCTGGTCAAATTTCACCTTGGAAAGATCAACAGTCATTGTTTTGTCATGAGTAAAACTGAAATTCACTTTAGAAGAATCATCTCCTACAATTCTTACGGCTTCAGGTTTACTGGACAAACCATATACTTTTACAAAATCTTTGGCTTCTTCAAGGTATAAGAAAACTGATTTTCCAGTTCCTGAAAACGAAGATTTTCCCTTAAAGTTTTCAAATGGCAATCCTTTGGTGGTTCCGTAAATAGCTTCTTTGTTTTTTGCAGCCCATCTTCCTAAGTGTTTTAGAATATCAACCTGCTTTTCCGGAATGGTGCCGTCAGATTTCGGACCAATGTCCAGAAGTAAATTTCCTCCCATACTGATAACATCTGCCAGAGTTCTGATGATCATATTAGGCGTCTTATAATTTTCATCATCAGGCTGGTATCCCCAGGAATCATTCATCGTATAACAGAGTTCCCAGTACTTATTTGATGGACTTACAATGGGAATTCCCTGTTCGGGCGTATCATAATCACCGTGTTTATTGAGTCTTGGATTAATGATAATATTGGGATTGTTTTTTCTCAGGATATCTAAGGTTTTGGAAGCCTGCCATTCCTCTGGAGTGTGTTCCCAATCGCCATCGAACCATAACAGGTCGGGATGGTATTGTGAAGATAATTCAGTGAGTTGGGTTTGGTAATAATTGACGAACTGCTGCCAGCGTTTCGGATCATTTTTGATTTCATACCGTTTTTTCGTACGGGTATTGATATCATAGTAAGGATGGCTCCAATCAGGAAGGGAATAATAAAGTCCTGTCTTCAGTCCTGATTTCTGAAGGCTTGTGACGAAAGGAGTCAGAACGTCTTTTTTTGCTAAAGAATGGGTAGGGATGGTGGTAGATTGTTCAGCTTTTGAATTCCAGAGCGAAACGCCGTCATGATGTTTGGTAGTGATGACGGCATATTGAGCACCTGATTTTTTAATCAGATCTGTCCATTCATCTGGCTTATACTGTGAAGCTGAAAAACCGCCCAGCTGTTTCATATAATTCTCGTGATTGATATAATTATTGAAGAAAGACCATGATTCAGAAATTCCGTCTACAGAATAAATACCCCAGTGGATAAAAACACCTAGCTTGGCATTTTTAAACCATTCCATCTTGGCATTGTCGTCCGGTTTTATCTGAGCATTCATAGGATGCGATACGGCTATGAGTCCTAAGAAAAAGGCTGTGCTCCACCTGTTTTTCATTTTCTTTTTAATTTAAAGCTTAAATATAAACAAAGAAGATTTGATTTCCTGATATTGGGGTTGAATCTTGGCTTTGATTGTGAAAATATTAAGTCTAAACTTTAAATTTAAAAATGATATACGTTAAATTATTGTATTTTTAGCATAATCATAAATGGAACGTTTATTGTAAGTTTCATTAAAAATAGAATATGAAAATTCCAGCATTAGTAATGGCCAGCTTATTGGCTGTAAGTGTATCCGGACAAACGACAAAACCTGTAAAAAAGGGAACTAAGTCCGTGAAAAAAGTTAAAAAAATGGATTCTCCGAAGACGGTAAAAGCAGAGCCTACAAAGGTGGTGAAAAGGGATACTATTCTGAAACACGGAGGCGGCTGTCCGGCCTGCGGAATGGGGTAGTCTATGAAAAAGCCGTTACTGGGTCTGGCTATGATGCCGGAAGCAGACTTTGTTTCCGCGATACTTCCTCTTCTGCAGACTCAGTCTGTGGATGTTTTGGAGTGGTCTTTTGATACCTTATATGATGTGGAAGAACCGGAATGGCTTTCCGGTCTTTTGGATTTTTATTCTGATAACAGCAGACTTTTGGGGCACGGTGTTTATTATTCTCTTTTTGATGCGAGATGGATGGAAAGACAGGAGATCTGGCTTAAAAAATTAAAAGAAGAAGTAAAACGAAGAAAGTATAATCATATTACAGAGCATTTCGGTTTTATGAACACCGAAAACTTTCATCAGGGTGTTCCGCTACCGGTTCCGTTGCTCCCAAAAACTCTTCAGATAGGAAAAGACAGATTAAGCAGGCTTCAGGATGCTGTGGAAATTCCCGTGGGAGTAGAAAATCTGGCTTTTTCATTTTCCATGGATGATGTAAAGGAACAAGGCGAATTTCTGGATAGGCTGGTAGAAGATATTGATGGCTTTCTTATTCTGGATCTTCATAATATTTACTGCCAGTCCTGTAATTTTAAAGTGGATATGATGGAAATTATCAACCTTTATCCCTTAGAAAAAGTAAACGAAATTCACCTTTCCGGAGGAAGCTGGCAGGAAAGTGCTTACGGAAAGAAACCCGTTAGAAGAGACACTCACGATGACCGTATTCCTGAAGAAATATTAAATCTACTGCCTGAAGTATTGATCCAGTGCCATCCTGAATATGTTATTATTGAAAGGCTTGGCCATACTTTAAATACAGAGGTTGCGAAACAGATCTTTTTTGATGATTTTAACCGGGTTAAAAAAATCCTTGAACTTTCGGATTATCCGGTTGGTGAAGAGAAAATTTGGAACAGACAAAATACTGTTCATTCAAAACCTGTTGAAGATCTCTTACTTTATGCTGAGCAGACGGAACTGACCAGACTGCTGTTTGACGGAAATACTACCGAATCGATTAAAAACAGGGATTTTCATTACTTTAAACCTGAATCATGGGATGAAGAGATGATTACCACCGCACAGCAAATTATCAAAAAATGGAATCCTTACTAGGATTTCTTTTGCTATCTATCACAAATCAAAATATATGAAAATGACAACGGTATTTTTACTAATTACTGCCGTGCTTACGGCTTTGATCGCCGGGCTTTTTTATGCCTACTCATGCTCTGTAGTCCTTGGCTTGGGCAAACTTTCGGATACGGAATATCTGAAATCTATGCAGAATATTAACCGCGAGATCCTTAATCCTGTATTTTTCATGAGTTTTATGGGGACTGCTGTGCTGCTTCCTGTGGCTACTTTTCTGTTCAGAGGAGAGCAGCCAAGCTTTCTTTTTCTTCTGTTGGCATCCGCAGCTTATCTGATAGGCGTGTTCGGAGTAACGATCGTCGGAAATGTTCCCTTAAATGACATGCTGGATAAGTTTGACATCAGCGGATCTACAATGGATGTGGTGAAGCAGATGCGTGACCGTTTTGAAAACAGGTGGAATCTTTTAAATAATGTAAGGACTGTGTTTTCAGTCATAAGTATCGCTTTAGTGGTCTGCGCGTGCATCTGGAACAGGCAGTTGACTCAATAAATCTCAGGATTACGTAGAAATACTTAATTTCAAATTCAGTATTTCTACGGATGCATGATATAGGTTTTTATTAGGACTTTTACATGAGTAATAGCACTGGGAATCTTAAGCATTAAAGTCTTACGACAAAAAAACTAATAACCACATAAGCTCAAATTCCGCAAGAAGAAAGGCAGCCCGCAAGAGCTGTCTTTTTATTTTTTTAATTGCGATTGCAAAAAAAGGGTCATATGCAAAACGGATCAGTATCAAAACCTGTGGAGCAAATAACGTTTTTTTAACGCAAAGAAAATTATGATCATGCTTATAAAGGAAAGCAAAGTTGGAATCAATGAAATTGATGAATAGAGATCGCATGATTTTACAATTTCACGCAGATCAATCAGATGACGCAGATCTTTAGTTTTGCTCTTCTGCTTTATCCGCATCATTTGCGGGAGAAAAAAATCAAACCATTAAGATTTTGTTAAGCTTTTAAGAATATTAAGTTTTAGCTTCACTTTAAGAAGTACAGCTTAAAAAATCATTTTATTTTTTCTTAACTAATCTTACATCCTTCATAGATCTTAATGTTTAAAAAAGCGTGAAATTAGAATCTGTTCCATCAGCTAAATCTGCGAGAGTAAATCATTATAAGCAGTCTTTTGTGGTTTTAAATGAGATATTCTGAAAATCAAAAGGCCTATATATTTACTCCCTAAGTTTTTAGACTGAAGCAAAAAACGGTGCAATAACTCCTGTCAATAAGTGTTTTTCCTGATGGTTTACTTTCGGGTTATTTTAATCTTTGCCCTATCAATTATTAAAATTAAAACCCATGAAACATTTAGAAGTATTTTTCAATTTGAGATCGTTGTCTCTTAAAAATTTATGTACAGCAATAGCCGTGAGCTCAATATTGATGACAGCAAGCTGCAGTAAGGATGAAGATGAGCCTGTTCCACAACCCATCGTATATGCTGAAGAGAATCCATTAAATAAATACCATGAAGCTACAGGATTTACCACAGTCACCAATTTTGTTAATGCTGGGAATTATGAATTCGGGCTCGTGTTTTCTCCTAATGTAAAAGGAAAGATCAATGCCATTACCGTGAAACTGCCGGATGTGAATCCAGCCTTGAAAATTACCATCTGGGATTATACTTCCAAAACAGTCTTAAGAACGGAGGTCGTCAATGTAGCGACATCGAATACTTTACTGACGAAAGCGATTGAAGCGCTGGCTTTGGAAAAAGACAAAAAGTATATGATTACAATGAATTCCAATGACTGGTACAAGAAGAATAAACCCGATAACAGCAATGCGGTCTATCCGGTGACTGCAGGGAATATAAAATTTCTGGAATACCGATGGCTGTCAACTTCATCCCAGGTTTTCCCGACTAATATCTCGCAGGATTACAATGGAGGAGATCTGAGCTTTAATTTTCAACAGACAGACTAATAACCCTATATTTTTTTAGAAGAAAAGGCAGCTGATTCAGCTGCCTTTTCGTATGGATATGTCTAAAATGTTTAGATTTTAAGCAATTCGATGGTTCTTTCCGGGCTTTCTGCAGAGAAAACTGCATTTCCGGCAACCAGTACGTCTGCACCTGCTTCGAATAGTTTTGAAGCGTTTTCAAGATTAACTCCGCCATCAATTTCGATTAAAGCTGTAGAATTATTGCTCAGGATAAGATCTTTAGTTTCCGCAATCTTTTTGTACGTGTTCTCAATGAATTTCTGCCCTCCGAATCCCGGATTGACACTCATTAAAAGAACAAGATCCACATCAGCGATGATATCTTCGAGCATCAGAACCGGCGTAGAAGGGTTTAAAACAACTCCTGCTTTTGCACCTCTGCTCTGGATATGATGAATCGTTCTGTGAAGATGCGTACATGCTTCATAATGTACAGAGATAAGGTCTGCACCGTGATTGATGAATTCATCTACATACTGATCCGGTTCTACGATCATCAAATGAACGTCCACGAATTTTTTAGCATGCTGCTGAACCGTTTTCATGACCGGAAAACCAAATGAAATGTTGGGTACAAATCTTCCGTCCATCACATCGATGTGGAACCAGTCTGCCTGGGAATTGTTCAGCATTTCAATGTCTCTTTGCAGATTCCCGAAGTCTGCGGATAAAAGGGAAGGAGCAATAAGCTTCGTTTTCATTTTTACTTAGATTTTAGATGTCAGATGCAAGATATCAGATGTCAGACTCTTAAAGTCTGTTATCTGATGTCTGAAATCTGGTGTCTTTATTAGTGATACTTCAGTTTCATCTCCGGCTTAATCTTCAGAAGCGTTTCGTAGATCAGTTTGATCACGTTGCCTACATCTTCTTTGGATACCATTTCTACCGTTGTATGCATATAGCGCAAAGGTAGGGAAATTAATGCACTTGGTACCCCGCCGTTAGAGTGAGCAAAGGCATCGGTGTCAGTTCCTGTAGCTCTGCTGGCAGCTGCTCTCTGGAATGGAATCTTCTTAGATTTTGCCGTATCAATAATCAATTCTCTGATCGTATGGTGAACACTTGGTGCAAAGAAAACCACAGGTCCGTCGCCACACTTCTGATCACCTTCTTTCTTCTTCTCAATCATTGGAGTAGTCGTGTCGTGGGTCACATCTGTAACGATGGCGATATTAGGTTTGATGGTATCAGCGATCATGTCTGCTCCATATAAACCCACTTCTTCCTGTACGGAATTGGTGATGTACAGCCCGAAAGGAATCGTTTTTTTATTCTCTTTTAAAAGTCTGGCTACTTCTGCGATCATAAAACCTCCGATTCTGTTGTCCAATGCTCTGCAGACGAAATACCTGTCATTCATTTCAAAGAATTCGTCCGGGTAAGTGATCATGCATCCTACATAAATTCCCATTTCCTCTACTTCCTTCTTGGAAACAGCACCACAGTCGATGAAGATATTTTCAATTTTCGGAACCGGTTCATTTTGATTGGTTCTGGTATGAATGGCAGGCCATCCGAAGACTCCTTTTACAATTCCGTTTTCACCATGGATATGAACGACTTTTGAAGGTGCAATGGTCTGATCTGAGCCTCCATTTCGGATGACATAGATTAATCCGTCATCTGTAATGTAATTTACGTACCATGAGATCTCATCAGCATGAGCTTCAATCACTACTTTAAATTCGGCCTCCGGATTGATTATCCCATAGCAAGTTCCGTAATGATCCACTTCAATTTTATCTACATAAGGTCTGATGTAGTCCATCCAGATTTTTTGTCCTTTATGTTCGTAACCTGTTGGAGAAGAGGTGTTTAAATAATTTTCTAAAAATTTTAAAGATTTCTTTTCAAATTTCATAAAAGGGAATGATTTTTGCGTGTAATTTTTGTTATTATAAGTGTAAAAATAATGAATTTTAGTAAGATTGTCTGTCTTTTTATCTTCTTTTTGGGAGTCAGTGTTTTTGGTCAGAAGGATTCTATTGTTGCAAAGCCTCTCAATCAATATCCTGCGGAATCATTGAAAGTGGATGAGTTCGGTAATAAATATTATTATGACGAACGCCAAAAGATGAAGGTTTATGAAATTAACGGCGAGCCCGTAGTGGTGCTGGATGAGCTGGTTCTGGTCAATAAACCCAGGTTTAATAACCAACTGGATAAAAATTACTACTATTTCCTTAATAAAAAGCTGAACAGGGTGTATCCGCTGTTTGTCACTGCACTTCAGCAGTACAGAGATATTCAGGCTGATATGACCGATATGGACAGCAAAGCCAAAAGGAAATTTGTAAAGGAAAGACAGAACATGCTTGCCGATCAGTATGAAAAGCAGCTTAGAGATCTTACGACTACAGAAGGCCAGGTTTTTGCCAAGCTGATGAACAGGGCAACCGGAAAAAACGTCTATGAGATCATTAAAGAAATGAGAGGCGGATGGAGTGCTTTCTGGTGGAATGTAAAAGGGAAGATGGCAGACATTGATCTGAAAGACCAGTACAACCCACATAAGAATAGAACAGACGAGTTTATAGAGTCTTTACTTCAATCTAACTGGAACTCCGGATATTTACAACCTTATCCAGGCGCTGGAGATTTTAAAACCAGAAAATAAAAGAATACATATAAAATTCCTGTAAGTTGCTTACAGGAATTTTTCTTTTAATTTATCAAATACAATTTTGTCGATTGGAAGTGGGAAAGGATTGTCCGGTGTATCGATATCGATCCATTCTGTTCTTTCAATACACGGATCAAGGATAAGGAAATCTTCTTCAGTGGTAATGTTGACTATATAATATATGGTAAGCAGCTGTTCGTTTTCTCTGAAACGGGATACCAGGAAGTCTTCCTGCGTATAAAAATGTTCTACAACTTCTATCTTTACATTCAACTCTTCATCGAATTCACGGTGAAGACATTCTATAAGGCCTTCTCCGAATTCCAGACCTCCTCCCGGAAATTTCATTAAAGGTTCCCCGGCATATTCTTCAAACAGGGTCAGTACTTTTTTATCTTTTACTGCACACGCATACACTCTAATGTTGATCTTATCAATCATATATAATATTTTGTATAGCTAAAATAAGGAAATAAGTGGAAAGGGCCAATACAGCAATCTGCAAATTTGTCTATGGGTTCCATAGGTTTGCTTTCGCTTCCTAGCTTTCAATGTTTTCCTGATCTTCCATTTTTATAGCGTTAATCATCTCGCGTTTTCCCGGTGGTCCCTGTTTCTTCTCTACTTTAAAATTCAGTTCCTGAAGAATTCTTCTGACACTTCCTTTAGAAGAGTAAGTTGTTAACAAACCGTTAACGGACATTTTGTCGGAAACCATTTCAAACAGTGGTTTTTCCCAAAGGTCAGGCTGTACCCTCGCTCCAAAACAGTCGAAGTATACAAGGTTAATTTTTGGTAAGTCTATGGTTTTCAAGTCAAAGAAGTCGCATTCTATCTTTTTTAGATTAAAACCGCTAATGATTTCGGTGGATTTTCCCCATTCAGCCTGATGAATTTTTTGATAAATATTTTTGAATTCCGGGTTATCAAAATGCTCAAAGTAGGCCAAATCATTAATTTCAGATTCATTTATGGGGTATTTTTCGAGGGAAAAATAGTTGATAACATGATTTTTGTCAGTTTTTAAATATTCATTAATTGTCACCAAAACATTCAAACCTGTTCCAAAACCGAGTTCTAAAATATTAATTTCATAATCATTTAATTGATTTAATCCGTTTTTGATAAACACATGTTCTGCTTCCTGAAGCGCTCCATGATGAGAATGGTAGTTTTCATTTAAGTCACTGATAAACAATGTTTTACTACCGTCGTTTGTGGTTTTAATCTCTCTTTTCAAGCTATTTTTTTGTCAAATTTACTCCAAAATTTTTATATTTAGAAAATTATGTTAAATTTGTAGAACATCGTAAAAATTTTTAAAAATGATAATTCAAAAAACTGAAAACTCCAGACTTTCGGACTTTGATCCGAACAATTTTTCATTTGGAAGTACTTTTATTGACCATATGGTGATATGTGAGTATGAAAATGGAAAATGGGGTGATGTAAAATTGGTTCCTTACGGTCCTATACCATTTACTCCGGCCATGATGGGGGTGAACTACGGACAAGCTTGTTTTGAAGGTATGAAAGCTTATAAAGACAAAGACGGGCAGGTTTTCCTTTTCAGGCCAGAAAAGAATTTTGAACGCATCAATAAATCAGCAAGCCGTCTGGCCATGCCTGAAGTAACTGAGGAAATGTTTTTAGACGGATTAAAGGCATTGGTAGATATCGACAGAAACTGGATTCCTCAGGGAGAAGGAATGTCTTTATATATCAGACCTTTGATTTTTGCTACGGAAGAAGCATTAAAAGCAAGAGTTGCCAATAAATATATGTTTGCCATCGTGGCAACACCGGCGAAAAGCTACTATTCAGAACCTGTTTCTGTAAAAATTTCAGATCATTATTCAAGAGCAGCCAGCGGAGGAGTAGGTTCAGCTAAAGCAGCAGGTAACTATGCGGCTTCATTCTATCCTACACAACTTGCTATCGAGGAAGGATATGAGCAGATCATCTGGACGGATGATGCTACCCACGAATATTTCGAAGAGAGTGGAACAATGAACGTATTTGTAAGAATAAACGATACGATCTATACACCTCCTACTTCTGAGAAAATCCTTGACGGAGTAACGAGAGACAGCTTCATCCAATTGGCTAAGAAAAGAGGAATTGAAGTGAAAATAGAGCCTGTAGCAGTGAAAACTGTGGTAGAAGCTCAGAAAAACGGAACATTGAAAGAAGTTTGGGGAGTAGGAACAGCAGTAGTAACGACTATATTCCAGGCTTTAGGACATGAAGGTGTGAAGCTTGAACTTCCAAGATTATCTGATGAGGAAAGCTATGCAGCTCTACTTAAAAAAGATCTTACAGACCTTCAGAACAACCTTAGCGAAGATCCTTTCGGATGGAGAGTTGTGGTTGAAAAAGATGTTTTGGAGACTGTTTAATATAAGCATTATTTAATTCAATATAGGACCGGCGGAAATTTATTCTGCTGGTTTTTTTATTTTCTCGTTAAATATTGGTAATTTTTCAGAAAATTTAGAATACTATGCAATTTGTAAAGTTCAAACGACCTCTTGGTCTGCTTTCTTTAATGAGCGTTTTAGCTTTTTCTTCGTGCAGCACTGATGATGATGGAGAAATGGCAGTCAATGATTCAGCCGTAATCACCGTAGAAAATATCATTGAAGGTAAGTCATTATCACAGTCCGGAACTTTCCAGAATGCAGGATCATCACCGGTTCTTAATCCGGGAGAATCCACTTCTTTCAGTTTTTATGCGGGAAAAGGTCAGACTATCAGTTTTGCAGCGATGTACGGAAACAGTAATGACTTGTTTTTTGCTCCGGCAAATCCCGGAATAAAGTTATATCAGGATAACGGTGATCCGGTAACCGGGAATGTTTCTTCACAGATCAGGCTTTGGGATAACGGGACGCGGGTCAATCAGCCTACAGGCCCTGCTGTTACCCATCCTGGCGACACAGAAGCAACTCCAAAGAATATTATAGAAGTTGCATTGAGTACTCCCGCTTCACAATTACTGAAGGCTGAGCTTACTTTTGAAGGAGGCACCAAATTTACTTTGAAATTAACCAATACCTCGGGCGGTACAGCCAATGAAACCCCTATCAGCGCCGGTGTATGGACAGTATCCCATAGTTCGGGAAGTACACTGGTGAAAGAAGATCCTATTTTTACACCGGGAAAATTATCAGCCAACGGATTGACAGATCTTGCTGAAACAGGAAAAGTAACTGCTTTAACCCAATATCTTACCGGAATTACAGGTCCAAATTCTCCGTTTTCACCAGTATTGGTCGTCGTATACAGTGGTAATGAGAGTCCTGTTTTTAAAACAGGAGAGAATGACCGCGGACAAGGCTTGAAAGAACTTTCTCAACAGGGGAATGCGGACGTTCTGGCGAATTTCCTTAAAACCAAATCCGGTGTAAAAGAAGTATTTGTTCTTAAAGATCCTGCGAATACTGTTTTAAAGCCCAGAATAGACGGGAAAAACGGAGGGAAAGTATCCCAAACCATTTCTGCCCGAAAAGGAGACCGTATCGCACTGGTAACGATGTACGGACAATCTAATGACTGGTTTGCAGCAACCACTAATAATGGGGTAGACGGCTCCACAAGAGGTGATATCTCTTCGATCATGGGGCTTTTTGACAGTGGAACTCTGGTAAGTTCTTACCCAGGTGCACATATCGGATCTCAGCCGGCACAGACGGAAAGCCTGCCGGTACAGCAGCTAGCCAACCCGAATCCGTTCAATACACTTCCTTCGCTGCCACAGATGATTAAAGTAACCATTCAATAAATATTTGAATATCAAAATATAAGATCACCTCTTTATGGGGTGATTTTTTGTTTTAAATATTTCATTAATTCAACCACAAAAGAGGCAAAAGTTTTTAATGTTAAACACTTTAGAACACTTAAGTTTTAAAAGTTTTACCATCCTGAAAACAATAAGATCACAGAAGCAGAAAATCAAAGATTTTCATAAGAACTTAAGTGTACTTTCTATACGCAATCTATTAACTTTAAAAATTACTAAAGTGTTTTCTAAGCTTTTGTGACTTTTGTGGTTAATTTTTTTTAATCTTTAAATCTCCCATAATTCCACCCCTGGAAAATTCTTCACCATTTTCTCCAAAATTTTTTAAAACCTATTGAACAATATTTCCCCGAAATGCGTATTTTCGCAAAAGTTTATGAAAAAATTACTCTTCATATCAGCAGTATGCCTGCTAAGCTGCAACCGGAAAGCTCCCGAGGCGCATCCTCCCGTTGGCGGAGTATTAAGCCAGAAAGATCTGGATGTTTCCAAGGAAAGAATGAGGAATCTGAATACCATAGAAAGAGGCCAGATTCAGGATTGGATCAAGGGCCAGTCTGTGAAATATTATCCTACACAGCTTAATTACTGGGTAACGGTTGAGGGTTTTGATCAGAGAACAAGAAGAGCGGATGATACGCCGATTTCTTATTCCTATGATCTGTATGATTTTGATGAAACCAAGATCTACGATAAACCTTTTGAAAGAAGAGATGCCAGATTCGGGCATTTTGATGAACTGAAAGCGGTAGAGAATGCTTTGCGCTTTATGCATGATGGAGAGGAAGTAACGCTTTTGGTACCTTCTTCACTGGCCTACGGGACTTTTGGAGACGAAAAGAATATAGACAACGATATACCATTAATCATAAAATTAAAAGCTCTATAAATAATGAAATTGTTTAACAAGAATATAATTCTGGCAGCGGCAAGTATCTCGCTGTTGAGTTGTACCCCAATCTATAAAAAAATGAACGTAGACAAAGAAACTTACGAAGGTCTTAATGACGGACTTTATGCAAATCTTCAGACTTCTAAAGGAAACCTGATCGTGCAGTTCGAAGACAAAAAAGCACCAGTAACTGTAGCCAATTTTATCGGTCTTGCAGAAGGGAAAATAGATAACAAAGCTAAGGCGAAAGGCGTTCCTTTTTATGACGGAACTATTTTCCACAGAGTGATCAAAGATTTCATGATCCAGGGAGGTGATCCTCAGGGAACAGGAATGGGAGATCCGGGATATAAATTCGAGGACGAGAAAAACGACCTTAAACATACAGGAAAAGGAATCCTTTCTATGGCAAACTCCGGACCTAATACAAACGGTTCTCAGTTCTTCATCACTGAAGTGGCTACTCCTTGGTTAGACGGAAGACATACGATCTTTGGAAAAGTGGTAAAAGGTAACGATGTAATCGATGCAATCGCTAACGTAGAAAAAGGAGCTCAGGACAAGCCTAAAACGGATATCGTTTTAGAGAAAGTTTCTGTTTTCGGAAAAGGTGATGCTTACAAAAACTACGATGCAGCAAAAACTTTCACGGAAGGAAAAGCTAAAATCGCAGAAAACAATAAAGCTTATATCGCTAAAGAAGAAGCTGACAGAAAGAAAAAAGAAGAAGAATTCAAAGCGAACCAGGAGAAAATGGTTGAAGACCTTAAAGCTGGAATGCAGAAAACAGAATCAGGATTATACTACAAAATCACAAAAACAGTGGCAGGTGCAAAAGCTCCTAAATCTGGTGACAATGTATCTGTACACTATGCAGGTAAATTAATCGACGGTACAGAATTCGATTCTTCATTCAAAAGAAACGAGCCTATCGAAATTCCAATCGGAATGGGAAGAGTAATCAAAGGATGGGATGAAGGAATCCTATTGCTTAAAGAAGGTGAAACAGCTACCTTATTGATCCCACCAGCAATGGCTTACGGAGAAAGAGGAGCAGGAGGTGTTATTCCACCAAACGCCTGGTTAGTTTTCGATGTTGAGCTTGTGAAAGTACAGTAATTGAGAATTTAAAATATTGAAAGCCGTCCGTGAGGACGGCTTTTTTAATAATCCAATTTGTAAATTTGTTAAATGATGAAAACAAAATTATTTATACTGATGATTTGTTTCTTTTCAATAGTATCATGTACTAAGGGACAGAATGTTGATTATAAACAGGATATCAGGAAATCACTGACAGCTTTTATAGAAAATATAAAATCAAAGAGAATAGAAAATGCTGTAAATTTTATTTATCCAAAATATCTGAACCAAGTTACTAAGGAACATGTGATCGATATGTTGAACATGGCCTATAACAATCCAGCTTTTATGGTTGATATTAGCAATTTTAAAATAGACGACATTGAAAAACCTGAAAAAATAAATGATGAATATTTTTCAATAGCAAATTACTCTTTCAAAATGAAATTTCAAGTGCAGTGGAGTTTAATACCCAATGCAGAAATTGCAAAACAAAAGATTAATTTAGCATTGAAAGCCAAGTATGGGAAAGATAATATTCAATATTTTGATAAAGAAGATTATTATTTGATTAACGCAAAAATGAAAGCATGTGCTATATCACAGGACGAAAAAGATTGGAAATTTTTAATTCTAGATGAAAAGTATAAAGAGGAATTGGTAAATATTTTGCCAGAAAAGATTTTCCAAAAATTTTAAAATATTTTCCAATAAATTTGAATCAAATGTTTAAAAATCAGTAAGATAATTGATTTAAATAGTGTGGAATATCTGATTGTGCTGTTTTATTGTTTAGTAAATAATGAAAAACACTATTTTCGTGGTAAATTATTCACATGAAAAAAATCCTCTACACGCTTCTCATTCTCTCCACAACCACCATTTCCGCACAGGGGAAGAAATTCTTCAAAAGCGGGGAAGTACAGCTTCAGAATCCGGTAGAAAAGATTAACCTGAGATTTGCCAATGATCTGCCTTTTGTACAGGTAAACATCAACGGGAAATCATACAATTTTCTGTTTGATACCGGTGCACCTACCGTAATTTCTACGGCGGTTTATACTGAACTGGGCTTAGAGAAAAAACACAGAAGTACCGTAAAGGATTCACAGAAGAATAAGCAGGAACAGATTTTTACCATTCTGCCCGAAATGACCGTTGATAAAGCTGTTTTCAAGGATGTAGGAGCTGTGGTGATGGATTTCAGTATTTCGGAATTGAGTTGTTTTAAAATAGATGGTATTCTGGGAGCAAACCAAATGGCGAAGCTGTTCTGGAAAATCAATTACTCGGAAAACTCAATGGAAGCGTCAAAAGATCTTGCTCAGTTTAATCCTGCAGACTTTGATATTGTCATTCCCTTCAGTCCGAGAGCGCAGAAAACCCCTGTCGTAGAAACCGATTTACAGGGCAAGAAAATAGATCTCACTTTTGATACCGGATTTTCCGGAAGATTAAAAATCGCAGACAACGCTTATAATGCCGAAAAAGCGTTAAAGAGTGTAGAAGTGTACGGAACGAACTCAGTGGGCGCTTATGGGGCTGCAAAGCCTGCTCCTGGCTATATTTTCAGGACAGCAGGTTTGTCTTTGGGCAATGAGAGCTTTTCAAATGAAATTATCGCTACCGGAAGCACAAGCCTGATCGGAAATGATTTCTTTAAAAACTTTATTTTCATCCTCGATTGGACCGGAAATAAAATCTACATGAAACGCATCAAAAATGAACCCGCCAAACTGGAGTCTTTCGGCTTCGGATACCGCTTTATAGATGCAAAGCCTACTGTTGCTTTCGTATTTCAGGAAGAAAACTTCCCACTGAAAGTAGGAGATGCGATCATCAGCATCAACAATACCAATCTTGAAAATCTGGACAAAGACGGTGCTTGTCACTATTTCCTCAACAGAGTTGAAAGCGGGCAGAATGCCATCAATGTGAAGATCAGAAGAGACGGAAAGGTGATGGAGGTGAAATTGGAGAAGAAGGAGTTTCTGAAGGTGGGATTTGATGTTTGAGTGTTTGAAAGTTTTAGGGTTTTAGGATTGGGGCGTGTATGCGTGTATAACTTCTAGGGGCTAGATAATTTTAACCACAAAAGTCACAAAAGATTAAAAGCACTTTAGTGATTTTTGAAGTTGAATTGATTGCGCATAGAAAGTACACTTAAGTTTTTATGAAAATCTTTGATTTTCTGTTTCTGTGATCTTCCTCTATTTTCAGGATGTTAAACTTTTAAGGCTAAAGTGTTCTGAAGTGTTTAGGATTAAAAACTTTTGTTCCTTTTGTGGTTAAAAATCTCGCGCAGATCTCACGAATGGCGCAGATTCTAAATCTTATCAAAAATTTTCAACCACAAAAGTAACAAAAGCTTAAAAACACTTTAGTGATTTTTGAAGTTGAATTGATTGCGCATAGAAAGTACACTTAAGTTTTTATGAAAATCTTTGATTTTCTGTTTCTGTGATCTTCCTCTATTTTCAGGATGTTAAACTTTTAAGGCTAAAGTGTTCTGAAGTGTTTAGGATTAAAAACTTTTGTTCCTTTTGTGGTTAAAAATCTCGCGCAGATCTCACGAATGGCGCAGATTCTAAATCTTATCAAAAATTTTTAACCACAAAAGACACAAAAGCTTAGTAAACACTTTAGTTATTTTTAACGTTGAATGGATTGCGGATAGAAAGTACACTTAAGTTTTTATGAAAATCTTTGATTTTCGGCTTATGTGAACTTCTTATTTTCAGGATGTTAAACTTTTAGTACTAAAGTGTTTAAGATTAAAAGCTTTTGTGCTTTTTGTGGTTGAATAAAACGGTAAAATCTTTACATTATACAGATTCTTTTAAATTTTAACGATTAGGTTTTTAAGCTTTTAATAGTGTTTAGGATTAGTTTTACTTTAAGTGGAATCGCTTAAAAAAATCGTTTGATTTTTGTCTTAATTTTCCTTAATTGATCCTAATGGTTTAAAATAATTCAATCTGGAAAATCTGCAGGAGGTTAAAAATATTTGGAAATCACACAAAGCCGTAGATCATAAAAAAAACCGTTCAAATTGCTTGAACGGTTTTCTA
The DNA here is from genome assembly GCF_000737715.1 of Chryseobacterium sp. JM1. Lineage (GTDB taxonomy): Bacteria > Bacteroidota > Bacteroidia > Flavobacteriales > Weeksellaceae > Chryseobacterium. The sequence continues at coordinate 51,112 of NZ_JPRN01000008.1, forward strand.
GTAAAATTGAAATTAAAGTTATGCGTGTCTGGATTTCTTCCTCATTTGGGAAGAATTCATTTTTCCGGTAAGGGAGCTGATAAATACAAGTCCAAAGCCCAGATAAGCTGCAAATGCAGTAAGATATACTATTAAGCTGTTAAAGCCTGGTTTGGTAGCATATATAAAATATACCAATACGGAAAAAACAGCAAAGCTTAGCAGAAGCATCAGGCTCCAGATATTCATTTTTGCGGCATCTTCATTTCTCTTAAAAATCATTTCAAAAAAATCTCTCATCATAATCTCTTTTTAAGGGTTATACATCTGTTTTCCGTTCTTTCATAGAACGGTCCGGAATTATTCCGTTATACATTAATAGCGCACGGATCATGGTTATACTTGGCTAAGGTCATGATCATATGGCCGTTTGATTGTCTTACATCAGGGTATACTTTAAGTTACCCAGAAAATTTTAATTTAAAAGCAGTATTGAATCCCGACAAAGGATTCATGAGCTTTGACACCGTACACAGTTTGCATCGTAAAATGGAATTGATAAGAGGATTATCTCTTCCGTTGTATACGGTATCTAAGAAAATAGGACTATATCAGATATGATGACAGCCTTATTCCGGCTCAGCGGAAACTGAATATTCCGCGGTAACCTTTTCTCATCGTTTGTGCTTAAATAATTTTTTTTCAATGATTTAGCTTGCGAATTTCATGCCAAAGTGAATTTTTTAACTTGTTTTTGTGATTAAGTAACTTTAAGTTTGCATAAATCTATAATAAGTGACTCCGGAAAGTTTAGAAGAAAATATACAGAGTATGGCTGCCAGGCTTATAAAAATGGCAGAACAATATTGCTGGAATAAAATATCTCATCAACCTACTTTTCTTGTTTCAGATTTTAATGAATTCGGAGAAGACTTTCGGGAAATGCGAAAATTAAGGAATAAGATCAACAGATATAAAACACCTTTGCCGCTAGATGCTGTTATTGAATTAGTAAAAAAAGAGTATCAGGATTTGTATGATATTAATCTTTACATTTTTAAAGCATCACAGAAACAAACGATTATCGAAATTCAATATTACAGAAAATCAAATATGGAGCCTGATTATTATGAAAAAATAAAAGATAATCCGCCAATGCTTCATGTTAAGATTATACAGCCCGGTTATTCTTTGGAAGGAGATAAGTTTGATATTAACTGGGAATCGGGTGGTGGATTACGGCATTACTGGAAAAGTTTCCTTTATGAATTTAAATACAGGAGAATGGTGAAGAATTTAAAAAAATAGAAACCGCATAGAATCTGTGAAATTATTAACCACAAAAGTCACAAAAGTTTTTTGACACTTTAGTTATTTTAAAGTGAATGCTTTGAAAACAGGAAGTTCACATAAACCTTTTAAAAATCAAAGATTTTTATATTCACAATAATAAAATCTGCGCGATCTGAGAAATCTGCGGGAGATTTTTCACACAAAGATTAAATAAAAAAAATCAACAAGTTAATCATGGGAAGCGACTAACTTCATCAAAATCAACCTGTTGACAACATCTTTCACTTATAAAGGCAAAAGTATTTTAAAGGTAAAATCCTACCAGTTTTTATCAATCATATAAACCATTTGTGTCATCGCCGTGGCACCCAAAAGAAGTTCTCTTCGGTTTACCTTTTCAAAAGTATCTTCTTCTGTGTGATGGATATCGAAATACCTCTGGGAATCCGGAACCAATTCAGCGGTAGGAACTCCCATATCGTGAAGCGGGTAAATGTCCGTTCCCGAATATCTGCCTTCAAAATTGTAAACGCCATAAGGCAGGAACAGGCCAGCCCAGCTTTTGATCTGATTTCTTTTTTGATCATCCATTTCCAGGGCAATACCTCTTGGAGCAAAACCTCCGGCATCAGATTCCAGGGCAAAAATATGTTTCTCGTTCTTTTCTTTTACTGTTTTTCCGTACTGGATACCGCCTTTTACGCCATTTTCTTCATTAGCGAAGCAAACAACTCTGATCGTATGATTATTTTTAAGGTCTAAATTTTTAAACGTTCTCAAAACTTCAATGCTCTGAACAATTCCGGCTCCGTCATCATGTGCTCCTTCACCTACATCCCATGAATCCAGGTGTCCTCCGACAACAATGACGCTCTGGTCTTTTTTACCCGTTATTTCACCAATCACAGAGTGGGAGAGCTTCTCACCCTTCATTCCGCAATTGGAGTTCAGTTTTGCAGTAATTTTCTGCGTTTTTAGAAGGGCTTCAAGTTCGTCTGCCGTTGTACTTCCGATAGCTATAGCCGGAATCTTCAACACTTTATCCTCATAACGCATCGCTCCGGTGTGCGGAACATCGTCAAAAGCTGAAGACAGGGATCTCACGATGGCAAATTTTCCACCTTTTTTAGCCGTTAATGAAGCAGCAGTTACTCTATATTTTGCAGCATCGCCGTAGCCTCTGAATGTTTCCACAAAAGACTGACTAAAAGGGTAGTTAAAGAACACGATCTTATCCTTTACTTGATCTGATGAAAGCTTGTCATATTCCTCCATAGATTTCACGATGATGATCTCACCTGAAACGTCTTTTCCGCCTGTACCTTCAGAATTTCCCAGTGAAAGCATCTTCAGGTTTTTCCATTTTCCGTCTGCTGTTTTGATCTGCAGGGATTCTTTTCCCCGCGTCCATACGGGAACCATTACTTCCTGAAGCCATACCTTATCGGCGCCGGCATCGCGAAGCTTCTGTTCTGCCCATTTTACGGCTTTATCGTACGCTGCGGAACCGCTGAGACGGTGGCCAATGTTCTTGCTTAAATCCCTAAGCTCTGTGTAGCCTTTTCCGTTGTTTAGAATTTCCGTAGAAATTTTATTGAACTGTATAGAATCTTCTTTATACTGGCCAAAAGCAGCCATTCCTAAAAATAATAATGAAGTTCCAATTATCTTTTTCATAGTTTACCAGTTTTTATCAATCATATAAATAAGTTGAGTCATGACCGCTGCTCCCAAAAGAAGTTCTCTGCGGTTGACTTTTTCAAAGGTGTCTTCTTCTGTGTGGTGAATGTCAAAATAACGCTGAGGATCAGGGACGAGTTCTGCCGTAGGAACTCCCATTTCATGCAGCGGAGCAATATCTGAGCCTGAATATTTTCCTTCAAAGTTATAGACTCCGTAAGGGAGGAACAGATTCACCCAGCTTTGGATTTGCTTTCTGTGTTTGTCATCCATTTCCAGGGAAATTCCTCTTGGAGAAAAACCTCCGGCGTCAGATTCTATAGCAAAAAGATGCTTTTCATTGCTTTCTTTCGCTGTTTTTCCGTATTGTTTTCCACCTTTTGTTCCGTTTTCTTCATTGGCAAAACAGACCGCTCTGATGGTATGGTTATTTTGAATGCCTAATTTTTTAAATGTTCTCAGAACTTCAATGCTCTGAACAATTCCTGCACCGTCGTCATGCGCTCCTTCCCCTACATCCCAGGAATCAAGATGTCCTCCAACCACGATGACACTCTGGTCTTTTTTTCCGGTGATCTCGCCAATTACAGAATGGGAGAGTTTCTCACCTTTCATGCCACAGTTGGAGTTGAGTTTTGCAGTAACTTTTTTATTTTTTAATAATAATTCCAGTTCATCTGCTGTTGTATTTCCGATGGTTACGGCCGGAACCTTAGAAATATTGTCATCATACCGCATATTACCCGTGTGAGGAACATTGTCAAATGCTGAAGATAAAGACCTGATGACAGCAAACTTTCCACCTTTCTGAGCTGTTAAATTAGCAGCGGAACGTCGGTACGCGCCGGCCTCTCTGTAAGAAATAAAAGTTTGTACATGTGACTGATTAAAAGGATAGTTAAAGAATACAATCTTATCCTTTACTTGAGATGCAGGAAGCTTGTCATATTCTTCCAAAGACCTCACCATAATAATCTCACCTGACACATCTTTTCCGCCTGTCCCTTCAGAATTTCCCAGCGAAAGCATTTTCAGTTTTTTCCATGTTCCATCCGCCGTCTTGATCTGCAAAGATTCTTTTCCTCTGACCCAAACCGGGATCATCACTTCCTGAAGCCATACCTTGTCAGCTCCGGCATCACGTAGTTTTTGTTCTGCCCATTTCACCGATTTTTCATAAGCTTCACTTCCGCTCAGACGGTTTCCAATGTTTTTGGTAAGATCTTTTAAGTCGGTATAGCCTTTTCCGTTGTTCAGGATTTCTGTGGAGATCTTACTGAACTGGATAGAGTCTTCCTTAGACTGCCCGAAAACAGCCATTCCTGCTAATAAAAGGGAAAGGGTGAAGGTCTTGTTCATATTACCAGTTTTTATCGATCATAAAGATCAGCTGTGTCATGGCAACGGCACCTAAAAGAAGTTCTCTTTTGTTCACTTTATCAAAAGTATCTTGTTCAGAGTGATGGTAATCGAAGTACCGTTGAGTATCTACCACCAGTTCTGCCAAAGGAATATCCAGCTTTTTCAGTGGGGATATATCCTGAATAGCTTCAGTCTGGTCAAAATCATAAATTCCGTAAGGCAGGAAATAATTCTTCCATTCGAAAATCTGCTTTCGTCTTTGTGGCGGCATATCTAAGGAAAATCCTCTAGGTGAATATCCTCCCGCATCTGTTCCTAAAGCAAAAACATGTTTTTCATCCCTTTTTTTCACATAGGCTGCATACATTTCGCGTCCCTGTCCTCCGTTTTCGCTGTTGGCATAAAAAACAACTCTTATCGTATGATTATTTTCAATACCAAGCGCTTTGAATGTTCTTAAAACCTCGATGCACTGTGCAATACCGGTTCCGTCATCAATAGCGCCTTCCCCAAAATCCCACGAGTCTAATTGAGCTCCTAAAACGATCACTTTTGCATCCTTTTTACCTTGGATTTCAGCAATAATATTGGGATTGGTCGTGTCGCCTTTTGACTGGGCAGTCATATTTATTTTGGCGGTAACCTTTTGATTTTTTAGTAATTTTTCTAATTCATCAGCAGATCTTACTCCAATGGATAGAGCAGGAATTCTTACTTTGTCATCAGGTTCGTAATACACCATTTTTGCATGAGGTGTATCATCCATTGCTGTTGTTAACGATCTTATAATTAAAGCTTTTGCTCCTGTTTTTGCAATCACGGAAGCAGAAATTAATTTGGATTTTGCGGTGGCCAGATAAGAATCATTTGTATTAATGACCTTTGGATCCATTGGAAGATTAGCGAAAGCTATTTTACCTTTCAATTGCCCTACGGACATGGCATTAAGTTCGGCAGTTGAATTGATTAAAACAATTTCCCCCGTAAGATCTTTTCCGCCTGTTCCTTCAGAATTTCCGAAAGAAAGCATTCTGATGTTTTTCCAATCCCCGTTAGCGGTTTTTATCTCCAGGGATTCTTTTCCTCTTATCCAGACCGGAGCTTTAGCTTCCATTCTCCAGATCATTTCAATGCCGATGGATTTGAGCTTTTTTTCTGCCCATTCCACCGCTTTTATATAGCCGGAAGTCCCACTGAATCGCGGACCGATCCCTTTGGTAAGTTCTCCTAGATTTTCATAGGCTGCACCGTTGGTCATGATCTCGTCTGAGATCTTTTTAAACTCATCGTGATAGTTGAATTTTGCCGTGGTCGCCTTTTTTACAGGTTTTTTCTGGGGCTTTTTTTGAGAAAATAAAAATCCACTCAAAAAGAGTGGAAGTATAATGAAGATTTTTTTCATTTTTTATTTACCTTTCTTTTTCCGCTTATAAAAGTAGGGAAAAATTAGTAATTTATTAAGGTTTCATGTCGTACATTAACAGTGCTGTAACCAATTTCGGTTCGATGAATGTACATTTTGGAGGCATGCTCAGTTTCAGATCTGAAATTTTAATCATATCGTTGAAACTTACCGGATATATTCCGAAACCGACTTTTCCTTCGCCACTGTCTATTTTCTCCTTTAAAAAGTTAATTCCCTGTAGGTTAGAAGTCCCTTTTGCGTAGGAAATCTTCTCAGAGCTGTCTGAATTTTCTATTTTCAGGATATTTTTGAAAATGTATTTGTCCAAAAGATGATGGTCAAGATTATCCAGCGACATTTCTCTTGAACGGAGATCATGCTTCACGTGAAGGGAATAGAACTTACCGTCCAGATACATGGAGATATGGAATTTCTGAGAAGGGAAATAGGATGTTTCGCCTTTTTCGTGGATCAGGAAGTACTGGTCCAGTTCTTTTAAAAATTCTTCACTGGAAAGCCCGTTAAGATCCGTTAAGATTCTATTGTAATCATGGATCTTGATCGATTGGTTGGATACGATGAAACTGTATACAAAATTATAGGCTTCTGTACCGTTGTGTCTCTTGTTTTTCTCTTTGTGATGCTTGGCATTCAGAGCGGTAGATCCGATCCTGTGGTGACCATCTGCAATATAGAAAGAGTCGATCTGATCAATTACTTCTTTGAACTGCTGAAGTTTCAGACGGTTGTCTATTCTCCATATCTTATGTCTGATCCCGATAGAATCGATATGGTTGAAAATAGGAACATTCTTCTCTTCATGATTCATTAGAAGTTCAATCTTGGAATTGGAAGGGTAGGTAAGAAGCACCGGTTCAGCCTGAAGGCTTACTTTTTCCAGATAATGAGCCAGTTTTTCCTTTTTCTGAGGAATGGTACTTTCATGTCTTTTGATCTTTCCGTTCCAGAAATCTTCAATACTTGCTAATCCAAGCAAGCCTCTGAAAACCTGTTTGTTGGGATAGATCTGCTCATAAAGATAGTACGCAGAACTGTCCTGGATCAGTTTCTTTTCATCCAGAAGTTCTTCAAACGTTGATCGGATTTTCCTTAAATTCCGGTCAATATCTTTAGATTTACTTACAACGTAGGGTTTAATCATGTTGATGTAAGTATTTTCAACTTGAGCTTTCTCTGCAATCTCCTCTTGGGTGAAATTGTCCAGCGGATGTGTAGGGAAAGTGCTCTCAAAGTCTTTATGAGGTCTGATTCCACGGAAAGGTTTAAAAACAGGCATATTTTATCTTATGGTTTCTTTTTGTAGCTTAATAATTTGTTCTGCAAGTTCTGCGCCGATTTTTTCCTGGGCATCCACGGTGTTTCCTCCTACGTGAGGAGAAAGGGATAGCGCAGGGTTCATCAGCAAAGGAAGTTCCGGACTTGGCTCGTTTTCAAAAACGTCCAGTGCCGCTCCCGCCACTTTTTCAGATTCGATGAAATCCAGAAGGGTTACTTCGTTGATGACACCGCCTCTTGCAGTATTCACGATGTAGACGCCGTCTTTCATTTTTTCAAACTGAGGCGTGTCTATGATATATTCACTCGTTTTTGGGGTATTGATGCTGATGAAGTCTGTGTCTTTAAGGAAAGCATCCATATCATTGGTGGAAGTAATTTCAAAATTCAGACGCTGTCCGTCGAAAAAGTCCAGGGTAAGAACTTTTGTTTTCGGGTTTTTTGTCAATACTTTGATTTTCATTCCTAATGCAATTCCCATTTTCACCACTTCCTGACCTATACTTCCAAAGCCGATCACTCCAAGTGTTTTTCCTGAAAGTTCATATGCTTTACTGAATGACTTTTTCATGGCATTGAAATGAGTTTCCCCTTCCAATGGCATTAGCCGGTTCGATTCGTGAAGGAATCTTGCCAGTGCGAAAAAGTGTCCGAAAACAAGTTCAGCTACTGATTTTGAAGATGCTGTAGGCGTGTTGATCACTTTGATGCCTTTGCTTTTAGCATAATCTACGTCAATATTGTCCATTCCGATACCTCCGCGTCCTATGATTTTTAGGCTTGGGCATGCATCGATCATGTCCTGTCTTACTTTCGTCGCGCTTCTTACCAAAAGAATATCCACGTTATTTTCATTAATGAAATTGATCACGTGATCCTGTGCCACTCTGTTGGGCAGGACTTCAAATCCTGCTTCTGTAAGGGCCAGTTCTCCTGTTTTTGAGATTCCGTCGTTTGCTAAAACTTTCATGTGTTATTTAGATTTAAAGATTGAAAAATCCAGCTGTTTAATCATTATTAAATCGGGGCGCAAATTAATAAATTTTTATTAACTGCTCTAAATCTTTCAATCTTTGAATTTTTTTATGCTTAAATTATTTAATTGATCTCATCACGTCTACCAGAACCTGCACACTTTCAATAGGTAAAGCGTTGTATAAACTTGCTCTGTATCCACCAAGACTTCTGTGTCCGTTCAGTCCGCTGATTCCAGCAGCTTTCCATGCAATGTCAAATTCTTCTTTTTTGCTCTCGTCGATCAGTTTGAAAGAGACATTCATGAGAGAACGGTCTTCTTTTACACAGAACGTTTCAAAAAGAGGATTGTTGTCAATCTCATCGTATAAAAGTTTTGCTTTTGCTTCATTTCTTGCTTCCGCTGCTGCAATACCGCCATTCTTTTCCAGGTACTGTAACGTCAGAAGAGAGGCGTAAACAGGGAAAACAGGAGGGGTATTGTACATAGATTCTTTTGAAATATGCTGAGAATAATCCAGTATAGACAGCATGTTTTCTCTTCCTGTCTTTCCAAGAATTTCTTTTTTGATAACCACTAAAGTTACTCCAGCAGGTCCCATATTTTTCTGAGCTCCTGCGTAGATCAGATCAAATTTAGAAAAATCCAGCTGTCTTGAGAAAATATCAGAACTCATATCGCAAACCATCAGTGTATCCACTTCCGGGAAAGATTTCATCTGAGTTCCGTAGATGGTATTGTTTGAGGTGCAGTGGAAATAATCATATTCTGAACCTACTGTATAATCTTTAGGGATGAACGAGTAGTTTTCTTCTTTGGAAGAACCTACCACATCCACAGTTCCCAGTTTTTTAGCTTCTTTTACAGCACCTGCCGCCCATGTTCCCGTATCGGTGTAAGCAGCTTTTCCACCTACTTTCAACAGATTGTAAGGAACCATCGCAAACTGCAGGCTTGCACCGCCTCCTAAATAAAGTACTTCATAATCATCGCCAAGGTTCATCAGTCTTTTCACAATGGCACGCGCTTCGTCCATTACGGCAACGAAATCCTTACTTCTGTGCGAAATTTCAAGAAGAGACAATCCAATACCGTTAAAATCTAAAATAGCTTCTGCTGATTTTTCGAATACCTCCTGAGGTAAGATGCATGGCCCTGCGCTGAAGTTGTGCTTTTTGCTCATATTTTTACTTTTTTGGTTGTGCAAGAATTTTACGGACTTGCGATTTTGTTATTGATATTTTACTAGATTCTTTGAGATTTGTAGTTAAAAAAACCGCCTCAACGCTGAGACGGAGCCTTTATTATTCACCGTGTAAGAACGCTTTTTTATTAAGCAGCGCTTCATCAGATTCTACGTGGTCTTCATCAGGGACACAACAATCTACCGGGCAGACCGCTGCACACTGAGGTTCTTCGTGGAATCCTTTACATTCCGTACATTTATCGGTTACAATGAAATATACATCATCACTCACAGGTTCCTGCGGCGAATCTGCGTCTACAGTAAGTCCTGACGGCAAGGTTACAGTACCCGCAAGAGCAGTACCTTCAGAAGCTTTCCAGTCTACGGCCCCTTCATATATGGCATTATTTGGGCATTCCGGTTCACAGGCACCACAATTAATGCATTCATCAGTTATTTTAATAGCCATCGCTAATTTTTTTTAAATTTGCACAAAATTACAAAATATTCCCCAATTTAAAAGTAATTATGAATATCGAAAATCAAGTTTTAGGACTTATTAAGTTAAGCGAGTATATAAAAGAGTTCTTAGCAAAGGATTCCGCGGATTATAATGATCATGATAACGAGTTTGAATCGCTGCTGAAAAGATCCGAAATAGAAAATCCGTGGTTCACCATGGAAAACCAAAAGTTTGCTCTGAATGAATGGACCCAGCTGCTTACTCAGGAAAATATAAATAACTGGATCGGAAACTATTCCGTTTCAAAAGCTTCAAAAAGAGTAGGACTCATCCTTGCCGGAAATATTCCTCTGGTTGGGCTTCACGATGTGATATCTGTGGTTGTAAGCGGTCACATTCCATTGATCAAATTATCTTCAAAGGATAAGCGAATGGTTCCGTTCCTGCTGGAAAAGTGGAATGAGTTTTCCGGTGGTACCGTTCCGTTTGAATTCGTTGAAAGGCTCGAGAATTTCGATGCGGTGATTGCGACAGGAAGCAACAATACAGCCAGATATCTTGAATATTATTTTAAAGATCATTTGAACATCATCAGAAAAAACAGAACTTCTGCAGCGGTTTTGAAAGGAGATGAGACTCCCGAAGAACTTCAGCTTCTGGCCGAAGATATTTTCAGATATTTCGGGCTTGGATGCAGAAATGTGACGAGAATTTTTATTCCGGAGGATTTTGTGATTGACAGACTGTTTGAAAGTTTTACAGGATTCCAGGATATCATCAATCATCATAAATATGCCAACAATTACGATTATAACAGAGCGGTTTACCTTCTGAACCGTGATCTGTTCTGGGATAATAATTTTGTGATGCTGAAAGAAGATGATAAACTTTTCAGTCCGCTTTCCGTGATCAATTTCAGCCGGTATCCATCACTTGATGAAGTGAAAAGTTTCCTTGCGGAAAACGAAGGAGATATCCAGTGTATTGTAGCTAAAGAAGAGCTAGGATTAGACTCTATTCCTTTTGGTGAGGCTCAGCATCCGGCTCTGAATACGTATGCCGACAATGTAGATACGATGAAATTTTTGGAAGTGGTCTGATTTTCGTATCTTAACTCACTTATTTCAACAAATACCAAATAGATTATGAAGACAATATTTTTAGGACTTACATTGTTTGCGGCACAGCTGATGTTTGCTCAGAAAGTGACTGGAGTAAAGGTTGAGAAGGCTCAGAAAGAGGTGCCTGCACAGCTTAGCAAAGAGAAGATTAATCTGTATAATGACAATTTTCTCAAGTTTGTTGATGCCCTAAAAGCTTCGGACCGACCGGCAGTTGATGCACTTCTTTCAGAGAAAGTGAAAGAAATCGTTACGGATGATGTCCTGAAAAAGGTGAAGGAAGGGTTTGATGTGAACAAGAAGCTTGAAATTTTAAAAACAGGTTACCACAAATTAATGGATGGGTCCAGTTTGCCAAGCATCAATTATAAATACGCTGGAGATTCTTCTTCAAAAGAGGTGATTATGGCTGTATTTGAAGAGGATGGAAAAATCCTTGGGGTGATGCCTGCGAAGAAAGATAAATAATTTAATGTTCAAATAAAAAATAACTATGATGACAGATGTTTTAGTTGCTCATTCCTCAGAGGTGGAAAAGGCGGCTTTTTACAGAAAAACGTATTTACATGTTGCTTTATCGATCCTTGCATTTATGGGGGTTGAAACTATTTTACTGAAAACGGTTCCGGTAGAAATCATTGCGATGATGTTTGGGCAGAAATACACATGGTTGCTGATCATCGGTGTTTTCTGGCTGGCTTCTATGCTGGCTTCGAAATGGTCTCTTTCACAGAGCAGAACGACGCAGTATTTCGGATTAGGATTTTACATCATCCTGGAAGCGGTGATCTTTATGCCAATGCTTTATATCGCTGCAGGAATGCAGGGTGGTGGAAATATTATTTTTCAGGCTGCCATGCTTACGATTGCGATGTTTGCGGGACTTTCACTGATCGCATTTACTTCTAAAAGAGATTTTTCATTTTTAAGAAATATCATCATCATCGGAGGTTTTCTTTCGATTGGATTGATTGTAGCAGGAGCTATTTTCGGATTCAACCTGGGGCTTTGGTTCTCGGTAGGAATGATGGTGCTGGCTTCTGCAAGTATTCTGTATGAAACCAGTAAGCTTAAAAATGTATATACGACGGGACAGTATGTGGGAGCTTCTTTACAGCTTTTTGCCTCTATTATGCTGTTGTTCTGGTATATTCTTAGAATCCTGATGAGCAGAAGAAGCTAAATTTAGTGATGAGTTTTAAGTTATGAATGATGAGTTTTAAGACATCGTTCCAACTTTAATATACAATCCTGGTGATCTATTTCATCAGGATTTTTTTATTTGTAATTTTTAAATCTTTGAATGCTTCAATCTTTCAATCTTTCAATTTTTAACCACAAATACCACAAATAATACCACAAATATCACAATTTAAAGGGTAGAGCATTCGTGTTATTAGTGAAAAAAATTAGTATCATTCGTGTTTTAAATCCACGCAATTGAATTTTTAAATCTTTAAATACTTCAATCTTTCAATTTTTCCAGACCAAACCCAAAAAATCCAGATGATATTCACCGGGATTTTTAATAGGATTCTTTAATCTGTATAAACAACGTCAATCGCATCAGCAATGGCATATTACAGAAGCTTTGAAGCACGTGTTATCAATGAAATTAAAGAATGGAGAAAATATAGTATCGAGGAAAACCTCAGTAGTATTGTGTTTGAATCTTTTAATTATTAAATCTTTAAATGATTAAATAAAGAAAAAAACTATTTATCAATAGATCCCAAGACCTTCTGTGCAAAAGAATTTAAAGCGTCTTTTTCGCTCATTCCGTTCTGAACGCTGGCGTGTACTTCCAAAGCACCACAAATATTGGTGATCAGTTCTCCTGCTACGTTCAGATCTTCTTCGCTGGTTCCTCTGAACTCGCAGAAGCTTTCTAAAACCTCTAACGTTTTTTCGAGATTCTCAGGAGTCTGATTCTGATAAAACTGTCTGATTACGGGTAATTTCATTATTGTAGTTCGTTAAAAAGGTTAATTAAACTTTCTGCCTGGTTGCTCTGTACCTGGTTGACCAATTCACCGTTTTTAAAAACTGCGAAAGTAGGAAGGTTGTCTACAGTGGCTAATTTTCTGCTTTCAGGAAGCTTTTCAGCATCTACGTATAAGAATGGAATTTCTTCGTTTTCTGAGGCTAATTTTTTGAATTTAGGCTTCATGATTCTGCAGTTTCCGCACCATGTGGCACCGTACTGAACCACTACTTTTTCATTGTCGTTAACGATATTTTGTAAGGTGTCTTCTGTTAATTCTGTGTACATAAGTTAAATTTTATGAAATTTAACAATGTAGCAATTAGATAATGTACCAGTGTAACAATTAAAATATAGGTTTTTAAATATTGTTACATTGCTACACTGATATATTGTTACACTAGTATTGCTACATTGTTATAGTGTTTTGATTAGTTCTTAGCTAAGTATTCTGCTGTAGAAGTTCTGTCTGCTTTCATTGCATCTTTTCCTTCTTCCCAGTTGGCAGGACATACTTCACCATGTTTTTGAACGTGTGTGTAAGCATCAATTAATCTTAAATATTCTTTCACGTTTCTTCCTAAAGGCATATCGTTTACAGACTCATGGAAGATTTTTCCAGTTTCGTCGATAAGATAAGTTGCTCTGTACGTTACATTAGAACCTGTGAAAGTTTCTTCTCCATCTTCATTGTATTCGAAATCCTGGTCTACGATTCCTAAGATGTTAGCCAGCTGTCTGTGCGTATCAGCTAAAAGCGGGTAAGTTACCCCTTCGATACCTCCGTTATCTTTTGCAGTGTTCAACCACGCGAAGTGTACTTCGTTGGTATCACAAGAAGCACCGATTACTTTAGTGTTTCTTTTAGCGAATTCACCTAAAGCATCCTGGAAAGCGTGAAGCTCTGTAGGACATACAAAAGTGAAATCTTTTGGATACCAGAATAAGATTACTTTTTGTTGGTTAGAAGTAGCTTCTTCAAGGATGTTGATTCTTAGATCGTCACCCATTTCAGACATAGCATCGATTGTTACATTTGGGAATTTTTTTCCTACTAAAGACATAATTTTCTGTTTTTATATTTAAATTTCTAGTGCAAATATATAAATATTTCATCTATCGAACAAATGAATATCGATAAATAAAATCTATAATTGTTTTTAATAGATTTAAAGAAAAAAGCCCTGAAATCAGAGCTTTTTGTTTACTTTATATTCAATTTTTAACAAGTCTAAATTGAATTTATGAATTGAAAGGTGCTAACAATTCTTTGATTCTTTTCATTGCTTCTCTAAGATCTTCTTCAGAAGCAGCATAAGAGAAACGGATACATTCAGGACTTCCGAAAGAAACACCGCCTACGCAACCTACGTGGGCGTGCTCCAGTAAGAACATCGCGAAATCATCAGAATCTTTAATCTCCGTGCCGTTCAGTGTTTTTCCGATGTAATGGGAAACATCCGGGAAGAAGTAGAAGGCAGCCTTTGGAAGCACTACTTTAAATCCTGGAATTTCTTTCATTAAATCATATACAAGATCTCTTCTTTTCTGGAAAGCATCGATCATGTATTTATATTCCGAAGGATCGGTTTTTAAAGCGGTAATGGAAGCTCTCTGCGCGACTGTATTGGCTCCGCTGGTCATCTGTCCCTGGATCTTTTCACAAGCTTTCGCCAGCCATTCCGGACAGGCAGAATACCCGATTCTCCAACCTGTCATCGCAAATGCCTTAGACATTCCGTTGATCACTGCAGTCTGCTCATAGACCTCAGGGAACTGAGCGATAGAAGTGGTTTTTGTTTCGTAATTGATGTACTCATAGATCTCATCCGAAATCACGGTTACATGAGGATATTTCGCAATGACTTTTGCCATAGACTTAAGCTCGTCATACGTATAATATCCACCGGATGGGTTACACGGAGAACTGAAAAGAATTGCTTTTGTTTTATCTGTGATGGATTCTTCAAGCTGCTCAGCTGTTATTTTGAAATCTGTAACATAAGAAGTCGGAAGCATCACGGAAGTTCCACCCATCATTTTTACCATTTCATCGTAGCTTACCCAATAAGGCGCAGGAAGCAGTACTTCGTCACCATCATTGATAACCGATGCAAGTACATTTAAAATCGCCTGCTTTGCTCCGTTGGAAACGCAAATTTGCGAAGGCTTATATTCAAGATTGTTGTCTCTTTTTAATTTATAGGCTACTGCTTCACGAAGTTCAAGAAACCCTGGAACAGGAGAGTAGTGGCTGTAATTTTGGTTGATGGCATCAAAAGCGGCCTGTTTGATATTATCCGGAACATCAAAATCCGGTTCGCCGAGGGTAAGACTAATCACATCAATGCCGGCGGCCTTCATTTCTCTTGCTTTGTTTGACATGACGAAAGTCTGTGAGTAACCTAATCTCTTTACTCTATCTGAAAGTTTATCCATGTGGGTCTTTTTGAATTTTAACAAATATATAATAAAAACGTTTCGCCGGGAAATAAAAGTATGGCCGGAAAAAAAGATTTTTGTCAGGTTTCCATTTATTCACTAGATTTGGAAATGGCTGATTCAGCCTGTGTTCAGGAGTATTTTAACAATATATCATCAAAAATGTACAGACTTTTGTTTTTATTATGGGCTTCTTTTTTTTCTGCCCAGAGCTACCGTTTTGTTTACGAGTACAAAATAAAACCCGATGCCGCGAAGAAAGATTCAGTGATAACGGATTATATGAATCTGGATACGGATGGGAAAAAATCGTATTTCCAGAATGGGGTAAAATATGAACGGGATTCTACTTATAACGCGGATAAAAGCTATCCGGCTCTTTTGAAAAGCAGGCAGTACGACCGTAATTTGAATTATACCGTAGAAAAAGATTATGCTCAAAAGACCATTAATTTCTACGACAAATATAAAACAGTAAGCATTATAACATCGGACAATGAAGCTCCGAAGTGGAAAATTGTGAACGATTTCAAAAAAATCAACAGTATGAACTGTCAGAAAGCCGTAGCAGATTATAAAGGCAGAAAATGGGAAGCGTGGTTCAGCAAAGACTTTCCGGTAAGTGATGGCCCTTATAAATTCACCGGACTTCCGGGGCTCGTTGTTTCCGTGAAAGACAGTGAAAATGATCACGTTTTTGATTTGGTTCAAATTAAAAAAATCAGCACAGTGACTTCTTTTATTCCAAAAAACAATAAGCAGATGACCCATGCTGAATACAGAAAGCTTATTAAGAATTACACCTTTACATCAGCAGACGATATTGCCGGGATGAATGTAGATTCCAAAGCAGGCGTCATTGGGCTGGAACTGAAAGACGGTTATGTAACCAAACTGGATTACAATGAACTCAAGAAAAGCGGAAAACAAATGGACGCTCTGATTGCGAAGAAACTCAGAATGACCAATAATCCAATTGAAAAAGATTAAAAATAAACAGAGACTGCCGAAAAAGCGGTCTTTTTTTGAATTTTATCTGAAACAAAATTGAAAATCTTTGGTTCTCTACGGCATTGATATTTAAAATTCTTGCGCCTTCGTGTTTTTCCAACGAGATATTATTTAAATTGAAATTCTAATGCAGTGTTGGTTTTTCGCAAAGTCGCAAAGGAATAAGAAAGGATTATCCTTTAAGGCGCTAGGATTTTATCTCCGATAAAATTGATTGTGTTATAGTTGGATGTTCTTACATCTTCCTTAGCTGGAAATCTTTGATTTTTCTAGCGCCTTAAATATGCGTAAAGTTTAAAAACCTTGCGCCCTTGCGTTTTCCAACAAACAATAATAACAACAACAAATATCCACATTAAGACTATCGTTCTGTCATTAGCTTCCTTCTTCCAGCTTCGTGACACGATTAAAAACAGAATATCTTATCCTTAACTTATTCTATGTTTTGTATATTTAATCCATCTTATACCCATCCTATGAAATATTCTCTTCTGTTGCTGTTTGTTCCTTTTGTTGGTTTTTCACAGACCCGTTCAAAAGATGATGAAATAAAGAAATACGTTTCCGAAGTAAGTTCGGACTCTCTAAAATCTTACATCAATAAACTTGTAGGCTTTCATACCAGACATACTTTAAGCTCAACAGACGATAAAAATCAGGGGATAGGAGCGGCAAGAAACTGGGTACTTGGGAGATTTAAGGAATATGCCAAAAATTCTGGCGGAAGAATGGAGGTTTATCTTCAGCAGGAAGATATTCAGCCTGATGGAAAGCGGGTAGACAAAGTGACCAATCTGGGAAACCCAGTCGCTTTTCTGAAAGGAACAGATTCCAATGATAAAAGAATCTTCCTGATTTCTGCACATCTGGATTCAAGAGTAACGGATGTGATGAACAGGACCTCATTTGCTCCCGGCGCCAATGACGATGGTAGTGGGGTAAGCGCGGTCATAGAAGCGGCAAGAATTCTGAGTAGATCTTCATTTCCGGCTTCTGTTATTTTTGTTGCTTTTTCAGGAGAAGAACAGTCGCTGCTAGGATCTAAGCTTCTGGCAGATAAGGCGAAGAGAGAGAATCTGCAGATAGAAGCCGTGTTGAATAATGACATGATCGGAAATCCCAAAGCTGGAGAAACCGGAGAAATCAATAACCGGACTCTTAGAGTTTTCAGTGAAGGATTACCTTATGTAGGTTTGGATAAAAAAGGATTGAACATAAGAAATATAGGTCTTGAAAACGACGGTGAATCCCGTCAGTTGGCCCGTTACATCAAAGAAGTTGCCGAAAAATATGTGAAAGGGCTTGAAGTAAAACTGATCTACAGAAACGACAGGTTCCTGCGCGGAGGAGATCATTCCAGCTTTGTTAATGAAGGGTTTCCTTCAGTAAGACTCACAGAATATTATGAAAATTATGACCATCAGCATCAGGATGTAAGAGTGGAAAATAATAAGCAGTACGGTGATCTTCCCGAGTTTATCGATTACGGTTATCTGAAAAGGAATGTGGCCGCGAATATTGCTGTTCTGGCAAGTCTTGCCAAAGCCACTTCAAAGCCTGAAAGGGTAGAAATAAAAGTGAAGGAACTCACTAATTCTACTACGCTGCAGTGGGAAAAGCCAAAATCAGGAATTCCGGCAGGCTATTATATTTTGGTGAGAGATACTGATAGTTCTTTGTGGCAGAAAAAGGTATGGACTAAAGAACTGACTATTAAAATTCCCCTTTCTAAGGATGATTATATTTTTGCTGTACAGGCGGTTGATCAGTATGGAAATCTAAGCGTTCCTGTTATTCCGGGTATTGCCAGATGATCGGAAAGGAAAAATTAAAGCCCGGTCACGACAACTCGATTTGAATACAATGGAAATAAAACTTATTTTTGCGGATTATAATAATTCATATGGCAGCGTCGTTACTATTAAAATACTTTCCGGATCTTACAGAGAAGCAGATCGAACAGTTTAACCAATTGGAAAAACTGTACAATGAATGGAATGAAAAAATCAATGTGATTTCCAGAAAAGATATGGAATCGCTGTATGAAAAGCACGTTCTGCATTCTTTGGGAATCGCTAAAGTGATGGAGTTTGCTCCTGGTTCAAAAGTTCTGGACATCGGAACCGGCGGAGGTTTCCCCGGAATTCCACTGGCGATTTTGTTTCCTGAGACCCAATTTACATTGGTAGATTCTATCGGGAAGAAGATCACTGTGGTGAAGGCAGTGGCAGAGGGAATCGGGCTGACGAATCTTACCGCTATTCACGGAAGAGCAGAAAAGGTGAAAGAGAAGTTCCATTTTGTAGTGAGCCGTGCCGTAACCCAAATGCCGGAATTCCTGAGATGGCTGAAAGGAAAGTTTGAAAAAGAACAGATAAATCCCAAACATAACGGAGTTTTATATTTAAAAGGCGGCGATCTTGCTGAAGAACTGGCCGGAATTAAATGTGAAATATTCAACCTTAAAAACTATTTTGATGAAGAATTTTTTGATACTAAAAAAGTGATTTATGTATCAAAAGGTAATTTTAGTTCTTAATTTTATAAAATTAAGGAACGATTTTTAGTGAATTTTTATTAATAATCGGTAAATTAGAGGGTATGAAAAATCTTTTAAAATTTGGATTTTCCGTATTGTTTTCAGGACTGGTTTTTGTCTCCTGTGAAGATGATGATTATCAGACCATACAGTCCATTGCCAAGATCAGGATCGACAGTGTGAAGGTCATGAAAGATACCATGGATGTGTTTACAATACAGAGCATTAAGACGTATTCTACCTATCCGTCCCAATGTGAAGGGTTTTACGGATATGATTATATTCATGACAGCAGCCTCGGAAGATCTGTTACCGCCTACAAATATACTGTTGAAGGACCTTGTGCCCAGGAAGCTCATGTAGGGGCCAACCAGATCAATTTCAGCCCACGCCAGCCCGGAAATTATGTTTTTAAATTCTGGAACGGCAACAACAGCTGGATCACCAAAACAATTGTAGTTGAATAATAATGAAACTGATTTCACTTGCCTGCCTGCTTGCTTTGAATACCCTGTTCGGACAGAAAATCATCTGGAATGAAGACCGGAAACTGGTTTGGGATGACTTTAAAAGTCCGGTGAACAGGAAAAATAATCCCGATGTAGCCGCTTATACCCATTGTGGCTTGGAATATTCTGTGGTGAAATCTACCAATCCGAAATCGCCTGTAAAAATTGAGATCACGGCTATTTTCAATGAAGACAGATCCTGGAAAGATAACAAAAGGATGAATGACTATATTCTCCTTCATGAGCAGAAGCATTTCGATATCGCGGAATTATTTACCCGGAAATTCAGGAAAGAAGTAGAAGAGAAGATCAAAACCTCCGGTGATTACGATAAAAATTTTAAAGCACTCTATCAAAAAATATCAAACGATTATAAGAATTTTCAGATCTCCTATGACAAAATTACAGAGTATGGGATCAATAAAGAAAAACAGGCAGAATACAATGCCCTCATCGCCGAAGAAATAGACCAATTAAAAAGCTATAAAGCCTCTTGAAATTCCTCAATAAGATCATCCACGAACTGCTGGCCCAAAATCCGGACCTGTCTGAGTTTAACATCGTTCTGCCCGGAAAGCGTCCCATCGTATTCATCAGGCAGATCCTGGAAGAAAACAATTATTCAGGATTCCTTCCCAATTTTTTTACCGTAGAAGAACTGATCGACAGGATTGCAGATAAGCAGCCGGTTCAGGGGATCTCTCTGTGGCTTTTTGCCTTTGATGTGTACCGGAACCTTGGTCTTATCCCGAAAGATGATTTTGCGGACTTTTTAAAGTGGTTTCCAACCCTTCAGAAGGACTGGGATGATATCCTGAAGTTCTCTGATAGTGATGAAGCCGTTTTGCAATATATGTTTGATGAAGAGCGAATCAAAGAATGGGCTCAGGATCTGGGAGAAGATGATGACGTTCCGCGTAAAAAATTCCTTAATTTCTGGCAGAATATGAACATTTTTCTTCCTGTCTTAAAGAAAAAACTGAAGGAAAAGAACTGGGCAACTTCCGGGATGATCCATGAAACAGCTAAATCGAAGATTGTAGATTTTGCTAAAAACACTTCCGAACATTTTGTTTTCTGTGGTTTCAATGCTTTTACACCGGTGGAAGAGAAGCTGGTAAGAAGCCTGTTGCAGTGGAATAAGGCACAGTGTTTTTTTCAGGCGGACCGTTATTATTTTGATGACGAAAGACAGGAAGCAGGAAAATTTCTCCGGAACCATAAAATGTGGAAAGAATTTGATGATGACAGGGCTTTTCAGTGGATTGAGGATGATTTTAACCAGCCTAAAAATATAAAAGTCTATGAAGTTTCCGGAAATGTAACGCAGACGAAAGTGCTGCCCGAAATTTTTAAGGAAATTGAAAACAAGACTTATTCCAATACGGCGGTGGTATTACTGGATGAAAATTTACTTCCCGCCAGCCTGGATGTGATGTACGAAGTTGATAACCTGAATATTACCATGGGTTTTCCGCTGAAGAATCTTTCCTTTTCCAATGCGGTGAAACAGCTTTTTTATCTTCAGAAACAACTGGAGAAAAACAAGTCTTCCTATTACTACAGAGATATTTTCCCGATCCTTGAAGAGCTTCCGAAATCTGCTGAAGATGAAACGATTATCAGTAATTTCAGAACAAAAATAGAGGAGAGGAATATCGTTTATATATCAAGAAAGCTTTTAGAAGAGCTTCTGAGCGGACTTTCATACTATGGTCTTCTTAAAAAAGCGGATCACACCGGAGTTTATCTGGATATGCTGATCAGTTTCTGTCGCGATATCAAGTGGCTGGAAATAGATGACATTCAGTATGAAAACGTTTCCCATTTTGAAAATGCCTTCAGGATCATTAAAAACCAGGTGAGTCCATATGATTTTGAAATTAAAATGGAAACACTTGAAATTCTGATCAACCAGCATGTGAATTCTGAAAGTATAGATTTTCAGGGGGAACCACTCCGCGGACTTCAGATTATGGGGCTTCTGGAAACCCGTCTCTTAAACTTTGAAAACGTGATCATGCTTTCCGTGAATGAAGGGAAGCTTCCTTTGGGAAATTCACAGAACACCTATATTCCGTTTGATATCAGAAGGTATTTTGATCTTCATACATTTCTGGAAAACGACAGTATCTATGCATACCATTTTTACAGACTGATTCAGGATTCTCAAAATGTCCATTTGCTATACAATGCACTTAGTTCCGGGGTAAATACCGGAGAGAAGAGTCGTTTCATTACGCAGATTGAAATGGAGAGTTCCCATCCGATAGAACATCTTATTATTGAAAATTCTTCCGAGCCGATTGCTTCCATGCCGATAGAAATTCCCAAGACGGAAATTGTAATGGAAAGACTTGAGAAGTGGAAAGAGAAAGTATCAGCTTCCCACCTGACAAGCTATCTTTATAATCCGATTGATTTTTACCTTTCGAAGATATTGAAGACGTCAGAAACCGATGAAATTGAAGAAGAACTGTCGGTCAAGAATTATGGGAATTTAGTTCACTATTCACTTCAAGAAGTATATGAATTGCTTAAAGGTAAAGTTTTAAAAGAAAAGGATTTACTGAATTCAATTAAAGAAATAGATCAATATATTAATGTCGCGATTGAAAAGCTGAAACACCAGCCGGAATTCTATGAAAAAGGGATGAACTACATCCACAGAGCTATTGCTAAAAAGGTAATTGAAAATGTTCTGAACCATGATCTTGAACTGGTGAGAAGTGGTAATACCCTTGAGATTTTAGACATTGAAAAAAGGTTTGAAAATGTAGATTTTTATCTTGATGCTAATGACAAAATTTCATTCTTAGGATTTATCGACCGGATAGATCGCCTGAACGGAACATTAAGAATTATCGATTATAAGACCGCAAAAATCAAAAATCTTACGGTAAAAATAGACGAAAACAACGTCACTGATTATTTCCATAACAGCGAAAGAAAACAGGCCCTGCAGCTGTGTATTTATCATTATGTGGTACAGAATCTTCCGGAATTCTGGGGGCTTCCTATCGAAACAGGGATCTGGAGTTTTGCAGAAGCTAAAAAAGGAGTGGTTTCATTACAGTTTGAAAAAGGAAGTATTGATGATGCCATGATGTCTGTGAAAAATCTGATCCTCGAAATTCTAAATCCCGATCTTAGTTTTATTGAAAATATCAAGTCTTATTCGAATTAAAAAAATGCACCTCATTGCTGAAGTGCACTCAATTTGAAATGAAGAATATACAAGCGTCTTTGTCTTATAGTTTTACTTTTTTGTTGGTTATTTTTCCATCGCTATCACTCATTTGAACAACATAAATTCCTGATTCTAAGCTTTTTGATTCAAATTCTGATTTGTTGACTTCCTGTTGTTGGATCAGTGCACCGGATATGCTGTAGATGCTGATGTTCTTAATACCATTATCTGCTCTTGCGATGATCTGACGGCTTCTCGTAAATATTTCAGATTTGTTGGCTAATGAACGGTCTGTCAGTGCTTTCTTGAACTGCAGATTATAATATTGAGTAACGATTTCGAAGGTATTATTTTGATTGTCAATGTCTTTTGTGCTAATTCCTCCGTCTGAAGCATACTGTTCCTGGGATACTGTTTTTAACAGGTTTTTATTTTCATCAAAAACATGAACTGCAATCAGTTCTTCCTGAGGAACTTTTAATTTTAACAAGCCATTGTTTTCAGACTGTATGATCTCATTTTCAGGAACTTCTATAGGGGTGTTTTTAACGTACGGAAGTAATTTCTGATCATTGTTTTCCTGTACCTTAAGAAGATAAACACCATCTTTCAATGAAGATAAACTGTTTCCTGTCGCTGACTTGCTTGCTGCTTTTTCCTGATTGAAATCTGTAATGCCAACCAGCTGCATGTTTCCAAGATCCGGTTTTAATTGTGAAGAGTAGAGTGAAGTTGTGGTTTCAGGTTGAGTGTTTCCCTGCTGTTTTGAAGTCAGGATCGCCCACTGATTGAGAAGGCCTCCGCTTCTGAGTGTATTAAATTTCGCATTGGATGCCAGTGTGAATGGAACAATTCCTCCAACATGTCCTAAAGGTCCCCAAAAGAAGGAATCCAGTTTATATTTATTCAGATCCCACCAGGCGTAGTAGCCACGCTGTACATCAATGGTTTTGGATGTGTTTTCAGGCGGAATAGCCAGGTCAACAGAAGAATGCCCTAAGGTCATCGGTGTTTTGTTGTACCAGTCATACACATCTTTAGGTTTTAAGCATTGTCTGAACTTGCTGTTAAGATTGTTGGTTGTTTCGTTGATGAAATTCTGAGTGAAAAGCTTTCTCCAGATCACAGGACCCCAAAGAAGGCCTCCGTTATCCTGAACCACATGATAGTTGTATTTATCCAGATATTCCGGAGAAATAACCTCTGAAATGTCATTGGTGTAACTTTTAAAGCCCATATTGTTACAGGAATGAACAACATTCGCCAGGAACGAGGTAAACGGATAAAAATCCTTCTCCAGAACCCCTTTGTTTAAAGTGACTCCTGAAAAATCATAAGGTCCGTCTCCCATATAGGCATACTTGAACTTCAGATTGGTAGGATTGGAAATATTGAGTCTTTTTAAGGTGGACATGGCAGCATGAGCCCCCTGAGAATAACCTGCCAGGAAATATTCATCGTAACGTTTGATTCCCTGCTGAGCCAGAACTTTGTTGGCTGCTGTAACGAAATCTATCGTCGCACCAGCCTCTGTAGCATAATCTACATAAGGATGAACACCGTCTCCGGTTCCCATACCAACGTAGTCAGGAGCCATTAAAATATAGCCGTTAAGGACGTAAGAAAGTTCGACAACAAATCCAGCGGTTAAAGCCCCTTTAAAGTTGGAAGGCACATTATTCCTGCTGTCTGTCGTTCCGTGGTCTGAAACAACGGTAGAAAGCTTAAAATTGACGTTTGGATACATCAGCAGTCCCGTAGCTTTTACGAGAACGTTATTTTCATTTTTGGTGTAATAGGTGATCTTGTAACCTTTTAGGCCTACGTTGAAGCCATTCAGGTAGCTGACGAAATCCGGAGCGTTCTGCTCGCCAAGACTGTTGGCGATAAAATTAACAACACCCTGCGGAGTCAGGTCCAGTTTTTGTTCAACGTTTACAAGATCTCCTGCCTGTTGGGCAAAAAAGAACGGAGCGGTTAAACCTAATAAAAGCGTGGATAGTTTTTTCATATCAATATTTTTTATTGAGATTAAATTAGATATTTTTAACAAAACCGTTAGAATATTAATACATCAATAATTATTCATTGAATACAAGTTCCCCGCAAAGTGAGTAAAAGAAGGAGTCCGGCCATTCGGCCGGACTCCTTTTCCGTATATTTTAGCTTTTTAATTAAAAAGCGTTGATTCCTGTAATATCTAAACCGGTGATCAGTAAATGTACATCGTGTGTACCTTCGTAAGTGATCACAGATTCCAGATTGGCTGCGTGTCTCATCATTGGGAATTCACCCATGATTCCCATTCCGCCAAGGATTTGTCTTGATTCTCTTGCAATATCGATCGCCATTTTCACGTTGTTACGTTTAGCCATTGAGATTTGTGCAGGACTTGCCTTGTGGTCGTTTTTAAGATTTCCTAACTGAAGACAAAGTAATTGTGCTTTCGTGATTTCCGTTAAGAATTCAGCCAGTTTCTTCTGCTGAAGCTGGTAAGAACCGATTGGTTTTCCAAACTGCTTTCTTTCTTTAGAATATTGAACGGCTGTACAGTAGCAGTCAATTGCTGCACCGATTACACCCCAAGAGATTCCGTATCTTGCAGAGTTCAGACAAGATAAAGGTCCTTTTAATCCGGTTACACCCGGAAGTAAGTTTTCTTTAGGAACTTTTACATCATTGAATACCAGTTCTCCGGTTTTCGATGCTCTTAAGCTCCATTTATTATGAGTTTCCGGAGTGGTGAAACCTTCCATTCCTCTTTCAACAATTAATCCCTGGATTTTTCCTTCTTCATTTTTTGCCCAGATTACAGCAATATCGCAAACCGGGGAATTTGTGATCCACATTTTAGCACCGTTCAGAAGATAATGGTCTCCCATATCTTTAAAATACGTTTCCATAGAACTTGGATCTGAACCATGGTTAGGCTCCGTTAATCCGAAAGAACCGATCATTTCTCCCGCAGCAAGGTGAGGAAGGTATTTTTTCTTCTGTTCCTCAGAACCGAATTCATTAATAGGGAACATCACCAGCGAGCTCTGTACCGAAGCAGCAGAACGTACCGCAGAATCTCCTCTTTCCAATTCCTGCATGATCAAACCGTAAGAAATCTGATCTAACCCTGAACCGCCGTACTCAACCGGAATATATGGACCTAAAGCTCCAACTTTTCCCAATTCTTTCATTAAGCCCGGAATATCTGTATGATTTTGCGCGGCCTGATCAATCTGTGGCATTACAAAACTCTCCACCCAATCTCTTACCGATTGACGGATCAGTTTGTGTTCTTCAGTAAGTAAAGCATCAATTCCGTAGTAGTCTGGAATGCTTGTAAGAGGATAATATGACATGATTTTTTTGATTTGTTTAAAAGTAATACTTTTCGTGTGGTTTGAAAAATTTTTTTGAAAATCTTTATTGCATTTGATTCTCAGTAAGATAAATATGGTGTTTATGTGATTTTACTCAAAATACAGTCTCCTAAGATTCCTCATCATTAGAGATAGGATACTGGTTGGCAGCATTGTGTACCTTGCTTTTGAACTTATAGAGATACGGAGCTTTGTTCGCAGAACCGTCATAAAGTTTCTCCAGTCTGTCGAGAATATTTAAGCTTAATATCTTGCGCTGGAAATTATTTCTCCTGAATTTCTGACTTAAAATAGTTTCATACAGTGACTGAAGATCTTTCATGGTAAATTTCTCCGGAAGAAGATTACTGGCAGCCACCTCAGTATTGATATTCATCCTAAGGTATTCAAGGCCGGTTTCTATGACTCTGTCATGGTCAAAAGCCATCTTGGGCAATTTATTAACCTCGAACCATTCACAGCTTTCGTTAAAAGCATCCGGAAAAGTGTTGGCAATAGAAAAATCGATAAGGCTGCAATAACCTACTGTAATGAATCTCTGGAAGATCCAGTGATCTTTGGGAACTTCAATTCCTTTATTATTAAGAAGAATCTGGTGTACATTATTCTCCGTACGGTCTATCCTTCCGAAAGTATGGAACTGTTTTAGGAAAAGGTTCTGAAGTTGGGTTCTTTCATACAATACTCTGGCAGCAGCTTCGCGGAGGTCTTCATCATTAAAAACAAAACCGCCCGGCAGCGACCACAGATCCAGATCGTGGTACTTTAAAAGCAAAACCTTCAAAATATTATTGTGAAAACCAAATATTGTGCAGTCAACAGATACGTGTGCTACAAAATCTTTTGTATCAATAAGTTCCTGAAGGGTTTCTTTGTTTTTGGTGTCCTTGATTTTCATGGGAGTAAAAATAAAATTATTTTCTATAATTTCTTTCCTGATAGCTTAAAATATATCAAACTCACCGTAAAAAGCACAGAAACAGCAAGTAATATGTACAGCGGATAGTAGTTTAACAGCTGTTTTCCGAACAGAACAGCCATGATAATAGAACTGACAGAGCTGCCTAGGGATGAAAAAATGACAATTAGGGATGTAAACAGATTGATTTTTTCTTTGTCAATCTTGGCAATCATCTTTGAATTGATCACAGGATAGAGTGGTGAAAGAAAAAGTCCGATCACAGGGAATAAAAATAAGATGATATTGGAATTTACAGAATCAAAATACTGAATTCCTAAAATCATGAGGAGCACCGCAATAATTAAGGAAATACATAAAATATAATACTTTGATAATGAAAATCTGTGGATCACATTAGCGGTTACAGTTCTTCCTGCATAAGAAAAAAGGGCAAGAAAAGAAGTGGCCTGCAGGGCAAAGAATGAATTGACATTCAGGTGGTTTTTATAAAATGAAGGAAGCCATGAATTAAACCCTTGTTCCACAAAAACGATAAAGAAAACAACGCCCAAAAATACCAGAGTGGCAGGTGTTGCAAATACTGAAAGTTCAGAAATAAGACTTTTACTTTCTGTTTTTTTAGCTTCTGAGATATTTAATTTTGAAAATAAATAGATCGTAACGGCACAAAGTACCGAGATAGAGATAAACCCAAATTTCCAGAACTCGGAATACTGGCTTGAGATCAGCCATCCGAATCCGGTATTGACTACAAAAATTCCTACCATAAATGAAGCTTCTACACTGTTCATCATCTTGGCAAGAGATTTCTCATCTGAAATATTATTCCGGATAATCCCAAACACACAAATCTTCCCCACAGCAAAACACGTCCCGATAATGGCAAACCAAACTTTGTAAAACCAGAAATCCTGGACAAAGGGTAGGAGACATGAACAGATTCCTACAATAACAAGGGCAGAAATTAATGCTTTTTTAGTGCCGGTTTTGCTGATAAAATTCACTGCAAAAAGTGAAATAAATGCGATAGGCAGATCCTTGAATGATTCCAGAAAGCCCAGCTTTTCATACGTGATTTTTTCTTCCGAAAGTTGAAGAATTACAATGCCCATACAGTTTAAAACCATTGAAAAAATGAGGAAGGTCAGTTTTAAGGGAAGAGAGATCCTGGGAAGGTTGGCTGTCATTTTGGGGACTTTTTAGATTGAATTTTTAAGATAATTTTATGAATTATAACGCGAATATAGGGCTTTAAAGTCCCAAAAATAAACGAAAAATTAAAATATTTGTGAATACAATGTTAATTAATTAAAAAAAAATATATTTTTATTGTCTCAATTTGAGAATTAAAAAACTAACTGTATATGAATCTAAGAATATCAAGAAACCTGGGGGTGGTTGCTGTGCTGTATTTTACAGCGAACTTCAATGCCCAGACCAGCGTAAAGGACACTGTTCCGAAAGAGAATAAAATCGAAGAGGTCGTAATGATTGGTTACGGCAGTCAGAAAAAAAGCAACGTGACGGGAGCCATCTCCAGCATAAAAGCTTCCGACATTGAAAATTCTCCTACGGCGGGAAGACCTGAGCAAATCATGCAGGGGCGTGCGGCCGGTATAAGTGTAGTATCCAACTCTGGGCAACCTGGAACCGCAGCTACCGTACGTGTACGTGGAATCACAAGTTTTGGTGCCGGAAGTAATGATCCATTGTGGGTGGTAGATGGAATTGTAGTGGACAACATCGGATGGCTGAACCAGTCTGACATTGAAGGAATGGAAATTCTGAAAGATGGTGCTTCTGCTGCTATTTACGGTGTTTCAGCTGCAAAAGGGGTTGTTTTGATCACGACTAAAAAAGGAGCAAAAGGAAAAATGAATCTTTCTTACAATGGTTTCTTTGGAGTGGGAAGTGCCGCAAAAAAGCTGGACCTGCTGAATGCGACACAGTATGGGAATATGATGAATGAAGTGATTGCCAATGATAATATGTACAACAATCTCAATCCTCCTAATCCTCCCATGTTTGCTAATCCAAACGCATTGGGGACAGGAACGGATTGGCAGAAAGAAATTTTCAATTCGGCACAGCGTCAGTCTCATGAATTCAGCATCAGTGGAGGAAATGATAAATCTACCTTCTATACTTCCTTCGGATATTATGACCAGCAGGGTATTGTATTGAGAGATATTTCAAATTATAAAAGAATTAATGCCAGATTTAATTCAACCCATAAAGTTTTTGACTTTTTAACCATAGGACAGACTTTTGCTTATACCCATACAAAGTCTCAGGGAATTAATGATAATAATGAATTTGGAGGGCCTTTAAGCTCTGCCATCAATTTAGATCCCGTAACTTCTGTTTTAGCCACAGATCTTAGTCAGCCTGTTTATACGAATAATCCCAATATTGTAAGGGACGCCAATGGGAATCCTTATGGAATTTCACCGTATGTAAGTAAAGAGATGACTAATCCGTTAGCATTTCAGGAAACGCAGAGAGGGAGATACAAATGGTCTGATGATATTGTGGCCAATGTTTTTGGAGAGCTTAAAATAAATAAAAATCTTAATTTTAAATCTACAGTAAACGGAAAACTGTCTTATTGGGGAAATCAGGCCTTTACTCCATCAGCATTTCTAAGTACCGCAAACAACAATCTATCTAATAGTTTGTTCAGAGAACTTCAGAAAAAATTCGAATGGAATACGGAGAACACCCTTACGTATCAAAATAAATTTGGAGAACACAATCTAAGTGTTTTGCTGGGTCAGGGTTATTATGAATATAACATCAGCTACGGACAGAATGCAACATATAAGAATCTTCCAACGAATGATTGGCAAGAAGCTTCGTTTAATTTTGATGTTGGAGAATCTAACAAAACTTCCAATGCGTGGGATGGAAAACAAACCCATAAAGCATCTTATTTTGCGAGAGTAGTGTACGATTACAATAACAGATATCTTTTCACAGGTACCATCCGTAGAGATGGATCATCAAAATTCGGAAGCAATAACCACTGGGGTAATTTTCCTGCAATGTCTTTAGGATGGAATGTTTCGAATGAAAGTTTCTGGCCGGAAAACAAGATTGTTACCAGCTTTAAGTTAAGAGGTGGATATGGTGTATTGGGAAATGATGCCATTGATGATTTTGCATTCGCCAATTTCCTTGTCCCGGGCAGTAATTATACGTTCGGAGACAATATTATTCATGTAGGATATGCACCAAGTACATTAGAGAACCCTGATCTGAAATGGGAAAGAACATCGCAGTTTAACATTGCGGCAGATCTTAAAATTCTGAGGAATTTTGATTTAAGCGTGGATGTGTACAGAAAAAAGAGTACCGATATTTTAAGAAGAGTTGAGCTTCCGGGTTATTTAGGATTAAGCCAGAATCCTTTTAGAAATATTGGGGATATGAATAACGATGGTATTGAAGTGACGTTGGGTTATAAGAAGAGTTGGGGTGACTTCGGGATGTCCGCAAACGGTAATTTTGCCTTCGTAAAAAATGAAATTTTAAGACTGGAAGGAAACAGAGAGTATGTTACTTTCGCTGGTTTCCAAACATTGGGAACTGTATCCAGATTACAGGTTGGAGAATCTTATGGCTCTTTTTACGGATACAGAAATATCGGTGTGTTCCAAAATCAGGCAGAAATTGACGCTTACAGAAACGCAAGCGGACAATTACTACAGGATAAGGCGAAACCGGGAGATTTCAAAAGAGAAGATGTCAATGGTGATGGAGTTGTTGATATCAAGGACTATGTTAACTTAGGTAATTCCGTACCCAAATATACATTTGGTTTTACCCTAAACATGAATTATAAGAATTTTGATTTAATGGTATTTACACAGGGACAGGCCGGGAATAAAATTTTCCAGGGGTTAAGAAGACTTGATATCCCGGAATCCAATTATCAGACCTCAATTTTAGACCGATGGACAGGTGAGGGAACATCCAATACGGTAGCAAGAGTAACCAAAGATGATCCTAACCAAAACTATACGGCAATGTCTGATTATTATCTGCAAAATGGAGATTATCTGCGTATCAAATTGGTTCAGCTGGGCTATACTCTTTCTAAAGATGTGGCAAAAACAATTGGAGCTTCCAAAATAAGATTTTATGTAACAGGAGAGAATCTGGTGACTTTCACAAAGTACACAGGCTATGATCCTGAAATTGCAGGAGCCGATACTTTCGGTATAGACAGGGCTTTCTATCCACAGGCAAGAACGTTCCTTTTTGGTGCTAATGTTCAATTTTAATCTTTAAAAAAATGAAAAATAAAAATTTTATATATAAAAGTATTTCCGTTTTAATGCTTACGGGAATTAGCTTGGGAGCTGTTTCTTGTAACGACGGTAATCTGGAAGATGTTAAAAATACAGGAACCTTTGATTCAAATAATTATTTCAAAAACGAAGAGCAGTCTTTTGCAGGACTTGTGGCGACGTATGATATGATGAGAAAATATTCGGGCGGATTTGAAAATATGGTCACATTTTTCAATGGCGCTTCTGATGATTTCTATTCCGGAGGAGGAAGTTCTTCTGATGGCGCAGGGATCCAGGGGTTTTCGAATTATACACTGAATCCGGTGATTATGCCAGCCAGCTATTGGAAAGATTATTATCAGGGTATTGCAAAAGCCAATCTTTTATTGGACAGAATTCCCAATGCCAACATGAATGATCAGACAAGAAAAAGATTTATTGCAGAAGCAAAAGTGTTGAGGTCATTATATTATTTTGAATTATTGAGAATGTTTAAAAATATTCCTTTAATATTAAAGCCTGTTTTAGTAACAGACGATTACTATAATATTCCTCAGGAAGATCCGGCAAAGGTTTACGCACAGATAGAAAGTGATATTGTGTCAGTAATTGGAGATCTGCCAATGACTATTCCTACCACTAATATGAATGAAGTGGGTAGAATTACACAAGGTTCAGCGAGAGCGATCTTAGGTAAAATTTATTTGTATGATAAGAAAAACACCGAGGCTGCAGCTCAGTTTGAACAGGTCAATGGTACACCTGGTCAGACAAGCCAGTATGGATATAAGCTGGTTCCTAATTTTTCCAGCCTTTGGGTGATAGATAATAAATTTACCACAGAATCCATCCTGGAAGCAATGCATACCAATAAAGGAAACGGAATCTGGGATAACTGGGGATCTGGTAAAGATGAAGGAAATGCAGTCAATCAGATGGTTGGAATCATTTCTTATGGAACCAATACCAACATTCCCAATAATGATGCCCCAAGTATTCATTCCGGTTGGGGATTTAATCCTATCACAGATGATCTGTTTAACTTTATGCAGGGCGATCCACGCCTTGATGCAACTATTTTTAATGCTAAAAGCTTAAAACAACAGAATAAAATCAGTTATTCTCCCGGATTTAGAGATACAGGGTATTTCCTGAATAAATATTTACCGAGAAAAGTGGATGAGTCTACTCAGCCAGGAGTTACAGAACTTAATTTCCGTCAGAACTATATCGTCATCAGATTGGCAGATACCTATTTAATGGAAGCTGAAGCACTGGGTGGCGCAGGAGGAAGAGCTCAGGCCTTATTGGATGCGGTGAGAGCTAGAGTAGGCCTTACTTCAGTACCGGTTTCTATGCAGGCCATCAAAGATGAAAGAAGAAGAGAATTGGCAGGAGAAGGACACAGATGGTTCGATCTTGTAAGATGGGGAGATGCACCGGCGAAGCTGGGAACAAGAGGATTTAAGGCAGGTAAGAACGAAATTCTTCCGATTCCTTTCAATGAATTGATCAATACGGCTTTAAAGCAAAATCCTTTGTATTAAAATATGACGTTTCACAGTTTATATAGTTTCTTTTTTAAAGGTACCGCGCTGCTTTGCGGCGTGGTACTTTTTCCTTTATCGTGTGCATCCGTTGGGGCAGATAAAGAAAGTGATGTTCAGTATTGGCTTACCAAAGGCAATGAAAGTGTAAAATTACAGCAACAGACACCCGTTAGGTTTGTAACAGGTACCAACAACTGGCAAAATATTGAAATTGATGATACTCAGAAGTTTCAATATGTTGACGGTTTTGGATATACCCTCACAGGAGGCAGTGTAGAAGTAATCAACCGTCTTTCACCTGCAAAGAGGAAAGCTTTATTGAATGAACTTTTCGGGAAAGATAAGAATTCGATTTCTATCAGTTATCTGAGGTTAAGCATCGGTGCTTCTGATCTTGATAGCAGCGTATTTTCTTATGATGACCTTCCGGAAGGGCAGACAGATCCGACCCTTTCAAAATTCAGTCTGGCCAACGACAGAAATCTGATTGCCATGTTGAAAGAGATTCTGGCCATTAATCCTGAAATTAAAATCATTGCAGCACCTTGGTCACCTCCGGTTTGGATGAAAGATAACGGGAAATCAAAAGGTGGAAGCTTAAAACCCGAATTTTACAGGGTATATGCAGACTATTTTGCAAAATACATCCTTGGAATGAAAAAGGAAGGAATTACCATTGATGCAGTAACACCTCAGAATGAACCGCTTCATCCGGGAAACAATCCGAGTCTCTTTATGCCGTCTGAGCAGCAGAGAGATTTTATCAAAGGTCATTTAGGTCCGGTGTTTAAATCCCATAAGATCAAAACAAAGATTGTAGTCTACGATCATAACTGCAACAAACCCGAATATGCCCTTGATATTCTGAAAGATCCTGAAGCTTATCAGTACATTGACGGCTCAGCCTTCCATTTATATGAAGGAGATATTTCAGCTTTAAGCACGGTGCACAACGCGTTTCCCGATAAAAAATTGTATTTTACCGAGCAGTGGACGGGATCGAAAGGCACTTTTAACGAAGACCTGAACTGGCACGTTAAAAATGTAGTCATCGGTTCTATGAGAAACTGGAGCAGTATTGCTTTGGAATGGAATCTAGCGAATGATCCGCAGTATAAACCTCACACAGAGGGCGGGTGTACGGAATGTAAAGGAGCAATAACGGTTTCCGACAGTGAAAATTTCACCAGAAATGTTTCCTATTATATCATTGCACACGCTTCCAAATTCGTGCCTGCAGGTTCTCAGCGTATTGCTTCTACACAGACAGAAACCCTTTCTACGGCGGCATTTAAAACCCCAGCCGGAAAAACGGTATTGATTGTCCAGAATGGAAACACTGCAGAAGAAAGTTTTAATATCAAATATAATGGAAAGACCGCTCCCGTCATTCTTTCAGGAAATTCGGCAGCAACTTATGTTTTTTAATATCATCGTATGAAAAAAGTATATTTCTTACTGGCCTGCTCAGCGCTGGGAATGAATGCTTACGGGCAGAAAACGGTTGATCAGAAAGTGGCTGAGCTGCTTTCTAAAATGACCCTGGAGGAAAAAGTAGGACAGATGGTCCAGTACAGCGGATTCGAATATGCCACCGGACCTCAGAAATCCAATTCTGCAGCCGTTTTGGAAGAAATAAAAAAAGGAAAAGTAGGTTCCATGCTGAACGTAGCCGGAGCAGATGAAACAAGAGCTTTCCAGAAGCTGGCTCAACAATCCAGACTGAAAATTCCTTTACTGTTCGGGCAGGATGTGATTCACGGATACAGGACGACTTTTCCGGTCAACTTAGGTCAGGCAGCAAGCTGGGATCTGGGGATGATAGAAAAATCAGAAAGGATTGCAGCGACAGAAGCCTCGGCATATGGTATCCACTGGACGTTTGCACCCATGGTGGATGTTGCCAGAGATCCGAGATGGGGAAGAGTCATGGAAGGTTCCGGAGAAGATACGTATCTGGGAACCCAGATTGGCTTAGCCCGGATCAAAGGATTTCAGGGGAAAGGTTTGGGAAGTCTTGATGCGCTGATGGCCTGTGCTAAGCATTTCGCAGCTTATGGTGCAGCAGTCGGCGGAAGAGATTACAATTCCGTGGATATGAGTTTAAGACAGCTGCATGAAATCTATTTACCACCATTCAAAGCAGCAGCGAATGCTGGAGTAGCGACATTCATGAATTCATTCAATGATATCAACGGAATTCCTGCCACAGCCAATCAATATATTCAGAGAGAACTGTTAAAAGGAAAGTGGAATTATAAAGGTTTTGTGGTTTCAGACTGGGGAAGTATCGGGGAAATGATACCTCACGGATATGCCAAAGATGCTAACGAAGCAGCTGAAAGAGCCATTCTGGGCGGAAGTGATATGGATATGGAAAGCCGTGTCTATATGACGGAGCTTCCTAAATTGGTCAAGGAAGGAAAAGTAGACGCAAAATGGGTAGATGATGCAGCAGGCAGAATTTTAGCCAAAAAATTCGAGATGGGACTTTTTGACGATCCTTACAGATTCAGCAACGAAAAAAGACAGAAAGAGCAAACTGATAATCAGGAAAACAGAAAGTTCGGAAGAGAATTCGGTTCGAAAAGTATCGTACTTCTTAAAAACCAGGGAAATATTCTTCCGCTTTCAAAAACAGTGAAAACCGTTGCCCTGATCGGACCTTTCGGAAAAGAAACGGTAGCTAATCACGGATTTTGGTCGATTGCATTTAAAGATGACAATCAAAGAATCGTTTCACAGTTTGACGGAATTAAAAATCAACTGGATAAAAATTCAACCTTATTATATGCAAAAGGCTGTAATGTTGATGATCAGGACAGATCTATGTTTGCAGAAGCAATAGAAACTGCGAAAAAAGCAGATGTCGTGATTATGACTTTAGGTGAAGGACACGCCATGAGCGGTGAGGCAAAAAGCAGAAGCAGCATTGGTTTTACAGGAGTTCAGGAAGATCTGCTTAAAGAAATTGCGAAGACCGGAAAGCCAATCGTTTTAATGATCAATGCCGGAAGACCTCTGATCTTCAACTGGGCAGCGGATCATATTCCGGCTATAACCTATAATTGGTGGCTGGGAACGGAAGCAGGAAATTCTATTGCCGATGTTCTGTTCGGAACTGTGAATCCCGGCGGAAAACTTCCAATGAGCTTTCCGAGAACGGAAGGGCAGATTCCTGTTTATTACAATCATTATAATACGGGAAGACCGGCCAAAAACAATACAGACAGAAATTACGTTTCCGCATACATCGATCTTGATAATGATCCTAAATTCCCGTTTGGTTACGGTTTAAGCTATGCGGATTTTAAATATTCGGATATGGTTTTAAGTTCTGCAAACCTTAAGGGAAACCAGACATTAAATATCAGCGTGACGGTTTCCAATACCGGAAAATACGATGGTGAAGAAGTGGTACAGCTTTATATCAGAGATCTTTTCGGAAAAGTCGTAAGACCTGTGAAAGAATTAAAAGGATTCCAAAAGGTGTTCATAAAAAAAGGAGAAAGCCAAAAAGTAGATTTCAAACTGACTCCGGAAGATCTGAAATTCTATGATGATCAATTAAATTTTGACTGGGAAAGCGGCGAATTCGATATCATGATTGGAACAGATTCGCAAAATGTACAGACAAAAAGAATCACTTGGGCAAAATAAAATATTCAATAGAAGCGGGCTTTAGCACGCTTAACTTAACTTAACGCAACAAAAAAGAAAAAGGCTTTAGTCAAAACCTAAATATTGCTGATCAATGAAAATCAAACTCCAACATATCATTCATCTCTGCTTCACTGGACTACTTCTTTTTTCCATTACAAACTGTGTTTCCAACAAAACACATTCCGGAAAAAAACTGATATGGAGTGATGAATTTAACGGAAAAGGTCTTCCGGATTCATTGAAATGGAATTATGATGTAGGAGGAGACGGCTATGGAAATCAGGAAGCTCAGTTTTATACCAAAAACAGACTTGAAAATGCCAGAATGGAAGGCGGAAATCTTATTATTGAAGCCCGGAAAGAAAACTGGGAAAAGAATCAATATACATCCGCGAGGCTTTTAACCAAAGGGAAATTCTCCTTTCAGTATGGAACAGTAGAGATCAGGGCAAAACTTCCCAAAGGACGAGGAACCTGGCCTGCCATCTGGATGATGAGTGAAAAGATGAAGAAATGGCCGGATGATGGTGAACTGGATATTATGGAACATGTGGGGTTCAATCAGGGATCTGTTCATGCCTCGGTCCACACCAAAAAGTATAACCATATTCAGGGGACGCAGAAGACAGATACCTTGGTGATGAAAGATGTAAGTGAAAACTTTCACGTCTATAAAGCAGATTGGACACCGGAAAAGATTGATGTTTATATCGACGGACAGAAGTTTTTCACGTATGAAAATAAAGAGAAGACCTATGAAGCATGGCCTTTTGATCAGCCTTATTTTATGATTTTAAATTTGGCGGTCGGTGGCTTCTGGGGCGGAAAAGAAGGAATTGATGATCGTATTTTTCCGCAAAAATATTATGTAGATTATGTAAGAGTTTATCAAAATAAATAATGAAGCGAGGGCGGTAAAGTCCAAAAACAGAAAGAAAAAGATTATGAAGAAACTAATTGTAAGCTGTTTGGCGGTAGGTGCATTTGTAAATGCCAATGCACAGAACTACTGGAAGAAAAATGCAGGGAAAACAGCGAAAGTGATTTTAACCAATTCCAAAACCAACGAAAAGATGGCGGATAAAGGAACGGTTAAATTTGAAAAATTTGGTCAGCCTAAAGAAACAGATGCCTGTATCTTTGTGGATCCGGATTTTAAATACCAGAAACTGATTGGAATTGGTGGCGCCATTACTGACGCATCTGCCGAAACCTTTTATAAAATGCCGAAGAATAAGCAGAAAGAAATTCTGGAAGCTTACTTTGGAAAAAACGGACTGGGTTATACGGTAGTCCGTACCAACATGAATTCATGCGACTTCTCCAGCGATTCTTATACTTATGTGGAAGACAACGATATGGCTTTAAAGACCTTCAATGTAGCTCATGACGAAAAGTATAAGATCCCGATGATTAAAGAAGCTCAGAAAGCGATCGGGAAAGATTTTATTTTTTATTTCTCTCCATGGAGTCCACCGGCATGGATGAAGTCCAATAAAAGTCTGTACAAAGGAGGAAGACTGGAAAACCAGTATTACCAGACCTGGGCAGATTATTATATTAAATTCATCAAAGAATACGAAAAAAGAGGAATCAATATCTGGGGACTTACGGTACAGAATGAGCCGATGGCTACCCAAAGCTGGGAGTCATGTATCTATTCTGCGGAAGAAGAAGGTGAATTCCTTAAAAATAATTTAGGACCAACACTTTGGAAAAATGGTTACAAAGACAAAAAAGTAATGATCTGGGATCACAACAGAGATTTAATTTACCAAAGAGCAACGACGACTTTAAGCGATCCTGAAACTTCAAAGTATGCCCACGGAATCGGGTACCACTGGTATGAAACCTGGAACAACAAAACACAGCTTTTTGATAACTTAGCAGAAACACAGAGAGCTTTTCCTGATAAATTTCTTGCGTTTACAGAAGGATGTAAGGAACAGTTCAAGATGTCCGGAATTTATGATGTTAGTCTGGGAGAATTGTATGGAAAAAATATGCTTAATGATTTCAACAAAGGAACCGCTTTATGGACCGACTGGAATGTATTGCTGGATGAAACCGGAGGACCCAACCACGTAGGAAACTTCTG
Organism: Chryseobacterium sp. JM1; assembly: GCF_000737715.1. Classification (GTDB taxonomy): domain Bacteria; phylum Bacteroidota; class Bacteroidia; order Flavobacteriales; family Weeksellaceae; genus Chryseobacterium. The sequence continues at coordinate 89,450 of NZ_JPRN01000008.1, forward strand.
TTTTGCACCGATCATCGCAGATACAAAGACCGGAGAAGTACATTATACTTATGAATATTATTATGTAGGTCATGTATCAAAATATATTAAGCCCAATGCTCAGCGAATCGGAAGTTCATCAAACAGAGCGGCGCTTACGTCTACCACTTTCATGAATGAAAACGGCCAACTGGTCACCGTGATTATGAATGATTCCGAAAATGATATTGAAACCAACCTTTGGATCGAAGGAATGTCGGCTAAATTATCCGCACCGGCACACTCAATCCAGACGGTTATTTTATAGATTTAATTGGCTGGAAGCTGGGAGAGGGAGGATGGAAGTTACTGTTGGGCAGATTATTTCTGCAGGTCATCATTAAATGTGATGATGTAGCCCTTAGAATAGTAATAAAATTGTATTGCATTTGTTTTTTCGGAGTCAGTAACTTCCATCTTCCAGCCTCCGACTTCCTTACTAAAGATTAACTTCTTCATATCAACATTATTTTAAACAGAACCGGCGGCCTCAAAGAGGCCGCCGGTTTATTTATAGCTATATTCAGATCAGTTATTCACCATATCTGTGGGTTACCTTATTAGTAAGAAACCTTCATTGTGGTAAAGATTCTACTAATAAAACTTCCAGATACCACTGGCCTAGGAAGCTGTAGCGTTAAGAAAATTAAAACATGATCCGTTAAAAAATTCCCACTGTCTGAGTGCGGACGAAATATTGATCCGAAGCAGTAATGATTAATCCGCATGAGTTTGGGAATTTTAGGAGCAAGTTTTAATTTTTAGCGGAAGATTCCAGCCTTGAATTTTTGGTTCATTTTGTTTCAAGACAAAAGAACAATCTGAAAAAAAAATAAACTTCTTCATATCAACATTATTTTAAACAGAACCGGCGGCCTCAAAGAGGCCGCCGGTTTATTTATAGCTATATTCAGATCAGTTATTCACCATATCTGTCGATTACCTTCTGAGTAACTCCTGTATTGCTGAAACCTCCGTCGTGGAAAAGATTCTGCATGGTTACTTTTTGAGTAAGATCAGAGAATAGGGTTACGCAATAGTTGGCACAGTCAAGAGCTGTAGCATTTCCTAGTGGAGACATTTCTTCAGCAAAGCCTAAGAAACCACCGAAACCTTTCACTCCACTTCCTGCTGTAGTAGGAGTAGGAGATTGGGAAATAGTATTGACACGTACTTTTCTTTCACCCCAATAGTATCCGAATGTTCTTGCGATGCTTTCTAAATATGATTTATTGTCAGACATATCATTGTAATCAGGGAATGTTCTCTGAGCAGCAATATATGTAAGTGCTAAAATGCTTCCCCACTCATTCATGCAGTTTTTTTCGTAAGCCACACGCATTACTTTATGGAAAGAAACGGATGAAATATCCCAGCCTTTTTCTAACCAGTCGTAGTTCATTTCAGTATAATGCTTTCCTTTTCTTACATTTACGGACATGCCTATTGAATGAAGGATAAAATCTATTTTACCAAATTTGGCAATAGCCGCATCAAAAAGTTTTTCAAGATCTTCTATAGAAGTAGCATCTGCAGCGATCACCTCAGAACCTGTTTTTTCTGCTAAACCATTAAGTTCTCCCATTCTCAAAGCAATCGGAGCATTGGACAGGATAAATTCAGCACCTTCTTCATGACATCTTTCTGCAACTTTCCACGCGATAGATTGCTCATTAAGGGCTCCAAAAATAATTCCCTTTTTGCCTTTAAGTAGACCGTATGACATAATTTTTTAATGTTTATTTAAATACAAATGTAGCAATAATTTGTGTTTGCGACATAATAAAAATGGAGCCTTATTAATTTAAGACTCCATTTTTTTGAAAATATTTATATGACTGAAATTTTAATTCGTTTTCTTATTCCATTCTGCTTTTACATCTTCCGCTGCATCTTTTGTTTTTTCCCATGCATCATTGGCTTTATCTTTAATATCATCCCATGTATCAGAAAAATTATTTTTCACCTTATCTAGCCAGTCCTCCTGAGTAGCTTCCTGATCGCTGTTTCTTTTTTCATTGATATAATCCTTTGCTTTATCTGCAAGATCTTCAATTTTCCATTTTGCATTGTCTGCTGCATTCTTTAAAGAATTTTCTGTGTTGTTTACTGCATCTTCCGCTTTGTTGTATTCTGAATTGTTCATAATATGTAATATTTTATTGTTGTGTACCAGTAATTAAACAAGAACCATTCCTAAAAACCGCGGTCACTGTTAAAATTTTCTTAATCTTTTGTTATACTTTTCTAAATCAGTCATAACTTTAATTAAAATTGAACGACTATGGAAAAAATACGTTGCGGCTGGTGCGAAAAAGATGATCTCTACCGAAGATACCACGATGAAGAGTGGGGAAGAGCTGTATATGATGATGAAACTATTTTTGAGTTTCTCATCCTTGAAAGTTTTCAGGCAGGATTGAGCTGGTATACCATTCTTTCTAAAAGGGAAAATTTCAGGAAAGCTTTTGATTATTTTGATTACAAAAAAATCGCTCTTTATAATAACGAGAAGATTGAATAGCTTATGAACGACTCCGGAATTATAAGAAACAGGCTTAAAATTAAGGCTACACTAACCAATGCGCAGAAGTTTCAGGAGGTGCAGAAAGAATTTGGAAGTTTTTCAGCGTACATCTGGGGCTTTGTAGAAGAAAAACCAATGGATCATCAACCTCAGGCTTTATCCGATGTTCCGGCTACGACAGAAATTTCCGATCTTCTCGCAAAAGATCTCAAGAAAAGAGGTTTCAAATTTATGGGATCTACCGTGGTTTATGCTCATATGCAGGCAACCGGAATGGTTAATGATCATATAGCAAGTTGTTTCACTAGAAAGTAATGAATTCTATTTTATTCATTTTTTAGTGATATTTTTTATAAATACTATAATTAAATGTCTTAAAATTAAAATGTTAAAAGCTGCTTAATGACTATAGAAAGGGAATTAATGTTGAGTTAATATTGGAAAATGTTTCATTTAAAAGTGATTAAAGGATGGTTTACTCACTAATAAGTGTATTTATTATGGATTTAATAAAAAATATGACGTTTTGTTAAAAATTTGTATATTTGCACCCTCGAAAAATAAACGATCAGTAATAACCGTGATGCAAAACAAATTTAAACTTCAGCTCATTTCTCTTTTTTCATTCTTTACAATTTTAATTCACGCACAGGTGGGGATTGGAACTCCTAATCCGGATCCTTCAGCCATGCTACAGATCAATTCTAAGAATAAAGGAATGTTGCTTCCAAGTGTTGCCCTTGCATCATCAACAGATCAGGCGACCATTCCAAATCCTGCTGAAGGACTGATTGTCTGGAACAATGGATCAGGAAACCTTGCCGATACCGGATTCTATTACTGGAGTAAATCCAAATGGAATATGCTTTCTACAAATACAGGAAATGGCGGAAACGGAACCAGCGGTGGTGTTACTCCATTAGCCGTTTGGAACAACTCAGCGACCAACAGTGGAAACTCCGGTGGAGTGAATACGAATCTATCTTTAGGAACCAATACCTCAGATGATCTTGTCTTTAAAGTAAATTCAACAGCAGTAGGAAGATTGGGTGTCAATAACTCTATAAGTTTCGGAACAGCAGCCAATGCGGCACAAAACGGTATTGCGCTGGGGAATTCCAGCAGTGCTTACCAGGGAATCGCCATCGGAACCAACACTTCAGTGACTGCTAATGAATCTGTGGCATTGGGAGCGAATTCTAAAATTTCAGGATATCAGTCAACGGCGGTAGGATATAATGCCAAGGTAACTGTAAACGAGGCTACAGCAGTAGGAAACAATGCTGACGCATCAGGTTTTCAGTCGATTGCAGTAGGATATAATGCTAAAACAACCACCAACGATGCAACGGCTTTAGGGAAAAATTCTACAGCATCCGGTTTTCAGTCGACAGCGGTAGGTTACAATGCTAAAACCACTTCCAACAGTGAAACTGCGGTAGGATATAATACAGTAACCAATAATCAGAATTCAACAGCAGTAGGATCAGGAGCCAATGCTTTGGGGCAGTTTTCCACAGCGGTAGGTTATGGAGCTGTCACTTCACAGGCTAATGCCATCATTATAGGAAATAATAACGCTAATGTAGGAATTGGTACAGGAACACCGAATACTTCTGCTAAATTGGACATCAACGGCCAATATAAATTCGGTGAAAAGGGAAGTGTACAGAAAAACCAGATCAGCTTTGAAGCGTGGCCATCGGTTTCTGTGAATAATTTAGCTCAGGGAAAATCTGTCACTTTGGAAATTCCTATTCCTTCCAATATGCAGCCCAGTTCTACAAGAGCCGCGATTGTCGTTTCTCCTGCAGGAGATTTTGCGGGCAATACTTCTTTCTCTATTTCAAACCCAAGAATGACCTCTACATCAAGTGTGATTATCAATCTGACTAATATCTCCGGAAATGCGGAAAGCTTATATTCGGGACATTTTTATGTGATGATCAATGAGTTCTAATAGGTCAATTGTGAATTTTGCTTCGCAAGTGAATGGGGAATGGTAGATTGAAGAACCAAGAACCAAGATGCAAGACATCAGATGTCAGATATTTCCTAATCCCTAATCCCTAATCCCTAATCCCTGCTCTCTAAACTCTAATCCCTTTAAATAAATCATTGTAGGCATCATAAATTGATTTAATTTTGTGGGTGATCTGTCCGGTTCTATTTAAATGTAGAAGAAAAGGTTTGGATCATTAATGCAGATTCTTGAAATGTATGAAGAAAATAGGAATTATAGGCTTTGGCTGGCTGGGATCCAGAATTGCTGATTCAATGTCGGGCAAATACCGGATGTATACAACGGCAACGACAAATGATAAAGTGGCTGAGCTGTCTTCCAAAGGATTTAATGCCACTCTCGCCAGCTTCCCTGATTTTCAGTTGGAGGAAAAAATCACACAGTGGAATGAAATCAAAGACATAGATGTCGTTATCATCACGATTCCGCTTTCCGGAAAAAGCTGTTGTGCAAGTTCTTTGTATAACAGAATTCAACATTTATTATCGTTTATCGGTGATTTTCAGGGGCAGATGTTTGTGATGAGCTCTACCGGCGTATATCCGGATATTCCGGGGGAATATACCGAAGAAAGCCTTTCTTCAGATCAGGTTCAGGGAGAAAGAATGATTAAAAGCGCCTATCCGCAGGTTAATATTTTGAGATTGGCTGGATTGATGGGAGATAACCGTCTCTTAAAAAACTATACGATTTCAAACCTGGAAGCTCCAGTAAACCACATTCATTTTGAAGATATCTGCAATGTGATTGAAGTCATGATTGAAAAGGGATCAGAAGGAAAACTGTACAATGTGGCAGCACCACAGCACCCGTCAAAAGCTCAGGTAATCAATGCTCAGAAAAATCTGTCACCTGCTGAAGAAATGATCAGTGAGGGGAAAATAATCTTATCTTCAAAACTGATCTCAGAGCTGGATTTTGTATTTAAGCATCTCGATCCGAGAGCGTTTCATTAAGGTTTATAAATAGTGAAGTTTTATTTGGTCTGCTGAATGGAATATATCCTGTTAGCATGAAAATAAGAATAAAATAAATCAGTATTGGCCAGCCAGTCAAAAGTAAGCCCAAATTTTTTCTTGGATTCCGGAACATTCTCTTTGTTGCTTTTTGATCGCTCACTTTCATCAAATACGATACTGTTTTTGATGATTCTGCCTTCTGTTACGTGCATGAAATAATAATCAACCGGAATATCTGCCCACTCAGAATGATGCTCAATAATGAAATTTTCAATCTGATGGTCTTTTATTATTTTGAAAATATCCAGGTCACAATGGTCATTATCACGGTCATAGGTGTAATTTTCAAAATTATCCTTAGATTCTAAGTGCAGGATATAATCACTTAAGAGTTCAAAATCTTTTGCTTCACCCAACCCAAGATCATAGCAGGTATTGAAAGGAATAAAAGTAAAGCCGCGCACTTTAAAGTGAACAACATCATTGTTCAGCTTAATATCTTTATCTGTTATAAGGCATGTAATGTCCTGACCCATGATATATTTTGTTTAATAATTTTTTCCAGTAAGCAGTCGATAATATTTTCTCAGACGAATGTGATCTGTAAAGAATTCATTGAGCTAATTCTTGTGACAAAATAGTCTTAAAATAAACCTTATAGGTTTTTAAAACCTATAAGGTTTGAGTTCAAGAAGCTGGTTAATCTGTGAAGGATTCTCCATGTCTTCTTTTCGTAATAACGAAATTTCTATTATTTTAAATATTCTTTTTTTGAGCAATCGTAAGAATAGAATTTCTCCTGAGATAACCAATCGAAATCGAGGCCCAGTTCTTCTCTGTACTTTTGAGCATCAGCATATCTTATTTGTGGATTTTCATCGTCAAACAGGGAAGAATCTGCTGAAATAATTTCACCATTCTTTACATACATAAAAGAATATTCAAAAGATCTCAGGTAGCCTTTTTCACGTAATGATTCAAAAGGGGTGTATTCCCATTCGTAATAGTCTTCAATGATAAAATGATCAATCCTGTAATTTTGAATTAACTTCATCAAATGAGCTTCCGGTTCATCGTCTTCATCAAAGACAGCTTCTTTAAAATTGTCCTGAAGTTTTATGTGTTCGAAATAATCCTTCAGAAATCTAAAGTTTTGAGAGTCTTTAATGAATCTGTCAATAAGTGAAAAATCAACAGGGATGAAAGTAAGTTCATTTATTTTAAAATGAACAATACTTTTATGGAGGTTAATTTCCTGTGGAGTTATGATACAAAGGATTTGTTGAGGCATTTTACGTAATAATTCTGTCCGGTACAAATATCAATAATGTTTTCTCAAGCATGATGATCAGCAGAGAATTCATTGAGATCATTCCTACACCAAAGTGGTCTTTAAAATTAAACCTTATAGGTTTTTAAAGCCTATAAGGTTTGAACTCCAGGTCTGAGGACCTAAAATGTTTTATTTAATGATTCTTTCCAATACCCAATCAATAAGGTTTTTCTCAGAAGCATGGTGATCTGCAGAGAATTCTCCACGTCTTCTGTTTGCAATAACGTTATTCACGGTAATGGCTTTGTGGCCTAATAATTTTGAAAGGGCGTAGATCGCTGAGGTTTCCATTTCAAAGTTGGTTACGCCGAGATCATTCAATGTTTCTAAGAACTTATCGTCAAGTGCCTTTAAACGAAGCTGTCTCCCTTGTGGAGCATAGAATCCCGGGAAAGTAGCCGTATTACCGTGGTATTTGGCATCTTTGTAATAGGCTCCCATTTCCTCTGCCCAATCTGCGAAATAAAGCATCGGTTTGATTTTTTCATACGGGAATTTTTCTGTAAAGTTTTTAGAAAATTCATTCTCAAAGCTGTAATCCTGGTAGAAATGCATCAGTCCGTCCAGACCTACCACATTCTGGGTAACCAGCATATTATCTACCTGTACATCAGGGTTTACACTTCCACACGTCCCCATACGGAAAAGCTCAAGGGATTTGTGCTCAGTTTTGAATTCTTTGTTCTGAAGATCAATATTCACCAAAGCATCAAGCTCATTCATCACGATATCGATGTTTTCAGTTCCGATACCTGTAGACATTACGGTAATTCTTTCTCCACGCAAAGTTCCGGTGTGGGTATAGAATTCTCTTTTATTTTTTTTGATCTCTACTTTGTCAAAATATTTTGAAACTTTTGCTACTCTGTCCGGATCTCCCACAAGGATGATCTTATCAGCAATATCTTCAGGCAAAAGATTTAAGTGGTATACACTTCCGTCATCATTCAGCACCAGCTCTGAGGCAGCAAGTTTGTTTAGCATAATTTATATTTTTTTGTTTTTAATTAATGAAAATAGCGTCTTTATAAGGAGATCCGGCAAGGTCATAGATCGTATCATATTCCTCTACGATTCTTTTCTGTCCTTGAAATATTTCATAGACGGTGATAATGGTTTTTTCAAAATTGTTAGGATCTTTTCGCTGAGAAGTGATCTCGTAGAACTTATCTCCTTTTTTCATGACAGAGACCATTTCTTCTTTAGTAGAATTGTTGGAAGTCATCATTCCCGGAAAATCCATCACAATGTCTTTAAGGTCAGTATAATTTTTATAAGGTTTTGTCACTCCGTTTGAATATACATAAACGTTAGGGACCGGTTTATCTTCTTCCAGACGGATCAGATAATAGTCGTTCCCTTTTTTCTCTGCATAAACGGCCATTTCTTTGTTTTTCTTTTTCTGTGAAAAGGCAAGAACTGAAAGGAAACTCGCCGCTACAGCGAATAGTAATTTTGTTTTCATAATAATATTTTGTTTTTAATCTGCTGAAATGATGTTAAAAAAATCCTCGCCCAATATCTTTCGTCATCATTTTTTAAACCCGGCTTGAAGAAGTCATCCGTTCTTAAGTATAATGAATTTGATTTCGGGGTTTAAAATTAATAAAAATATTTCTATAAGAAACTGCTGTTTGTAGATTTTTACGCTTTTGAAATAGCTTTGTCAAATTGTAAATTAACCTGAATTTGGGATAAGACATTTGTTTTAGATCTTAGACATCAGATTTCAGAATGAGAGATTTGAGACTTTTTTCCGGAGATTTTAGCAGCTCATGGCATTTCGGAATGTAAGTTTTGTTATTCAAATCAGGAACTGCTTTTACACATCCATATAGTGGATTAATTTCAAAATGTGAGCTAGAGAATTTTTTACGCAAAGTTTGATTTTTATAATGTGAAATTTTAATGCTGCAAAGGGAGAATCAATTTCATTGATTCGATGAAGCGACCTTCTTTATCCATATAGCTTCATCAGCGACGCAGTCGAACTCTTTGCCTTCCTCAAAACTAAGCACTTTTTAAAATAATCTTTGCATGAAAATAAGCATGATATATTTTCACGTAAAGAAATGGATTCGATGAAGTGAATATTGTACACATATAACTTCATCAGCGAGGCAGCCGGACCTTTTGCTTCCCTGAAAATCTCCAACAGATTACGCTGATTACACACAAATTTATTTCCTTATTATATTCGTGTTATTTGTGAACTTATTCTTGAAATTAGTGTTTAAAAACGCTTTGTTTTTTCAGTCCTTGTGGTAAAACGTAAACATTTTTTAATCTGCCGTTAAACTTGCCATAACATCGGAACGGTACTTTTGCCGCTAAAAATTCATGAGATTGTATCCGCTGCTAGCTGTGATTGTGTTGATAGGTTTTGCTGTCATGTCTTTTAACCCGGTTGACAAGGGAGAAAAAAGTGAAAATACCTTTGTCAATAAAGGGCTGTCAGATTTTAAAAACAGGCTTGATCAGCTTAAATCAGATGTATACAAATTCTCTGATGACCAGATTTCCATTGAAGAACTCAGGAATTCTTTAAGCGCTACAAGAAATTCATTTAAAGAAGTAGAGTTTTATATCGCTTATCATTATCCGGAATTTACAAAAACACACCTCAATGCCGCTCCGCTTTTTCATATTGAAGCTGCAGGGACTTCAGCCTATACATTGCCACCGGAAGGACTTCAGGTGCTGGATGAACTGATCTTTTCCGATGAAGCCGGAGACGAAAAAGAAAAGATAAAAACCATTACAGACTTTCTATACAACTCATATTCCAGCTTTTATCTGAGCACGGTAAAGAACGGTTTAAGTCGTGGAAACAACAAAACATTACCGTTAAGAATCGAATTGATCAGAATTTACACCCTTGGCGTAACAGGTTTTGATACGCCCGGTTCCCTGAATATCTCTGAAGAAGCCAGCCATGCTCTGACAGGAATTAAAAAATACATCAACGACGATGCTTATTTTAAAAACTATGATGTTCAGAAAGCCAATCAGGTTCTTACCGAAGGAATTAGTTATCTGTCAATAAACAAAGATTTTGAAGATTTCGACCGGATTGAATTTTACAAAAAATATATTCAGCCGCTTTATGAAGAGTTTGGAAAATGGGACGGAAGAGCAGATGATCTCAAAGAATTTTCCGGATGGAATGTAAAGAGCAAAAACCTTTTCAGCAGCGATTTTCTGGACCCGTATTTCTACACATTGCTTCAGTCTTCAGAAGATAATGTAGATCTCCGTAGCTTAGGGAAATCTATTTTCTATGACCAGAATTTAAGTCAAAACGGTAAAATGAGTTGCGCCGCCTGTCATTTGCAGGAAAATGCTTTTACAGATCTTAAAGAGAAATCACCGAGTAATGTAGAAGGAAAGACGGTATTAAGAAATTCTCCGTCTCTGTACAATGCCGTTTTTGCGAAAAGGTTTTTCTACGACCTTCGTGCATTTTACCTGGAGCAACAGGCGGAACACGTGATTTACAACGATGATGAATTCAATACGAGCTACGAAGACATTATTAAAAAGTTAAAAACAAAACCTGAGTATAAAAAAGCTTTTCGTTCAGCTTTTAAAGACGGTAAAATAAATAAAGAGAATTTTTCCAAAGCATTAAGTTCTTACGCTGCTTCTCTGCATTCTTTTGACAGCGATTTTGATCGTTTTATGAGAAATGAAAAAGACGTTTCAGATGATGTCAAAAAAGGCTATAACCTGTTTATGGGAAAAGCCAATTGCGCTACCTGTCACTTTGCACCGCATTTTTCAGGTCTAGTGCCTCCTTTCTTTAACGAAAATGAATCTGAAGTTTTAGGGGTAACCACAAAACCTGTCAATCAGCTTCCTATTGAATTGGATTCTGATCTGGGGAGAGGAAACAGTCCTGTAAAAAAAGAAAAATCATGGATCTATGATTATTCCTTCAAAACGGTTACCGTAAGAAATATCGCGCTTACAAAACCATATTTTCACAATGGTGCTTTCAACACACTGGAAGAAGTAATGGATTTCTACAACGAAGGTGGAGGTGAAGGTCTCGGCTTAAAAATGAAAAACCAGACACTGCCACCGGATAAACTGGATCTTACAAAAACGGAAATTAAACAGGTCATCGCATTCCTGAATTCTCTGACGGATATTAGCAAAGCTAAGTGATTTTTGGAAGTCTTAGAGTAGGAGAGTTTGAGTGTCTGAGAGTCTGAGAGTGGTAGGGTTTGAGTGTCTGAGAGGTTTAGAGTATGATCGTCAATAATGGATAAGGTTTTAACGATAAATATAAATTGTGTCATAGATTTAATACTTCCGGTCAAATAATTTTCATCATAATTTATTAAAACCTTTGTAGTCCACAAACTCTCCGACACTCAAACACTCTGACGCTCCAACTCAAAGGCGTTATTTAACAATTATTTAATTCCCTTAACATTGGGTTCCGAATTAATTAATATTCCCCGATCTATATTTAAAGTCCTATTAACAGAGGTTCAGCGCCAAAAAAATAGTTTTGCAAGGTCTAATAAATCATAAGAAATGAAGAAAAAATTACTTACAATTGCGGCATTGGCTATGGTCGCTGGCTTTAGCGTAGAGGCACAGACGTTTTTATTCAATAAGAACTCTTCCTGGAGCTACAAAGATAACAACCAGGCTTTGGCAGATCCGTGGAAAGACCAGACTTTTGATGTCTCAGCATGGGCTACAGGAAACGGACCTTTAGGATATGGAGATCCGGTAACCACTACGATCAGCTCTGGTCTTACAGCGGCTTATTTTGCTAAAGATTTCACAGTGGATTTAGCAACGCTTTCAGACAATATGGAACTGGGCGTGATGAGAGATGACGGAATCGTTGTGTATCTGAATGGAGTAGAAGTAGTAAGAGACAATATGCCAGCGGGGACTATTGCTTTCAATACCCCTTCTGTTACAACAATAGATGGGGCGGCAGAAAGTGTTTATAACATTTTCTCTATTCCGAAATCTAAATTTATAAACGGAACCAACAGGATTTCCGTAGAACTTCACAACAGAACGGGAACCAGCTCAGATCTTAGAATTGATGCTTATTTAAAAACAACAGCTACTGTAACGCCTCCTCCGGCATGTACAGGAACGCATATCAGCTGTTTTACTTCTATTGTTCCTACAGCACAGACCAATAAACTAATCATTCCGGCAGAACATAAATACCAGCTTATCCTGAAAGAAGGTGATAATTACACAGAAGGAGGTGGAATGGTAGGCGGTCAGAATGACTTTACAGGTTATGTGGCCAAAACAGGAAGCAGCACCAACGGATATCTTTCCGTCAACCACGAAACGAATCCTGGAGGAGTAACGATGGCTGAAATTAATTACAATGCCTCTACAAAACTTTGGCAGCTGACCAGATCAAGAGCGGTAAGCTTCTCAGATCCAAGTTTGGTTCAGACGATCAGAAACTGTTCAGGTGGCGTTACACCTTGGGGAACTATTGTTACGGCAGAAGAATCTGTGACTTCCAATGATGTAAACAGTGATGGTTACAAAGATTACGGATGGTTAGTGGAAATCGATCCGGCTACGGCTCAGGTTGTTTCTAAAAATACAGACGGATCCAAAGGAAAACTTTGGCAGATGGGAATTATGAACCACGAGAATGTTGTGGTAAATAATGCAGGAACTACAGCGTATTACGGAGAAGATGGCGGTACACACATGGTGTATAAATATATAATGGATACGCCGAACAACCTTGCTTCAGGAAATCTTTATGTATTAAAATTAGATCAGGGATTAAGCGCTTCAGGAGATCCGGTAGGAACTACAGCGACATGGATTCAGGTTCCTAATAAAATAAAAGCAGATCAGAATAACACGACATCTCTTGCCCAGACGTTAGGCGGAACGAGATTCAACGGAGTGGAAGATGTAGACATCAGCCCATTGGATGGAAAAATCTACTTTACGGCAAAAGGTTTGGATAAAGTATACCGTCTTCAGGATAACGGAACTACGGCTTCTCAGGTAGAAACTTTTGTAGGAGGTGCTTCTACAACGTATTCTTTCAACACGCCACAGGGAATGAAAACCGAAGCTTGGGGTGATGGAAATGATAACCTGACGTTTGACGAACTTGGAAACCTTTGGGTTCTTCAGGATGGTGGGAAAAATTACATCTGGGTGATTGCTCCAGATCATACACAGGCTAATCCTAAAGTCAGACTGTTCGCTTCAATGCCGGCAGGTTCTGAGCCAACAGGATTGACATTTACCCCTGATCACAAATTTGGTTTCTTCTCTATCCAGCATCCGGATTCTACGATTTCTACAGATATCGATGCTACAGGAAACACAATTGACTACAGAGGAAAATCAGCTACGATTGTTGTTGCTTTAAAACAAAACTTAGGAACAGCAGGGTCATTGGGAACCATTGAAAACCATAATGCAGAAACTACTGTTGAGGTAGCTCCGAATCCTACTTCAGGAATGGTTAAGATCAATTCACCAAAAGGATTGAAAGACATTTCTGTAACAGCATACAGCCTGGATGGAAAAATCGTTTACACGAAGAAATTCAGCGGACTGAACAGATCATTAGATCTGGACTTTACCCATCAGCTTGAAGGATCCCGTATTTTGGTTCTGAGTATCGAAGCAGAAGGAGGTTTCCAGAAAACTGTGAAATTAGTAAAAAAGTAAATTATTAATACTCATTTCGGGCGGCGGCTCCGCCGCCGCCCGAAATTTATCTCTATGAAAAAGCTTGTACTATTGATTTCCGTACTCTCAATCTGTCTCGCTAAGGCACAGATCGATCCTGTAAAATATCCTACGTTTACCAATATCGACGAGGCTTTAAGCAGTAAAAAGACTGTTTACAGCATGAGTTTCCGGGAAAAAGGATTGTTTAACCTTCCTCCGCAGATCTCGAAACTGAACTCCCTGTTCTTTCTGAATATCATGGGAAATAAGCTTGAGAAAATGGATCAGGAGATCTTTGCTTTAAGTGAACTGGAGATTTTAAATGTGAATGAAAACAGTATTAAATATATTCCTGATGAAATAGGAAACCTGAAAAAGCTGAATACATTCTCCATGAATCTCAATAGCCTGACAAGCATCAATCCCAATGTAGCAAAGCTTCAAAACTTAAAAGCAGTGCATTTTGATGCCAATAACCTCAATGTTTTTCCCGAAGCATTGATGGAAATTCCTGCTTTGGAAGAAATTAACCTTCAGGGAAACCAGATCAGCAGCATCGCTGACCGTTTATACAGAATTAAAAATCTGAAATTTCTGAATTTATCCGAAAACCAGATTAATGACCTGGGAAACTTGTCTTTTCCTAAACATTTAAAATACCTGGAGCTGCAGCAGAATGCTATTGTAAAGCTGCCGGAAAACCTCTTCAAGGCTCAGAATCTTGAATTTTTGAATGCAAGTGACAATCATATCACAGAAATATCCCCTGGAATAAAGGGACTGAAAAATATAACCAGTATGAATCTGGCCAATAATAATCTGAAAGACATTCCTGTAGAAATAGCCAGGCTGAAAAAGCTTAAAACCCTTATTCTTAAAGGAAACCCTATAGAAAAAGCAAAGATTGAACGGTTAAAAAGCCTGATGCCGGAAACCCAGATCTATTTCTAGATCTATCCGCCGACTCTTTTGGTTTTATATCCCATTTCTTTAAGGATATCCATGATCTTATCACGATTATCGCCCTGAATAATAATCGTTCCGTCTTTTTCTGAACCGCCTATTCCCAAGGTGGTTTTTATTTTTTTTGAGATTTTCTTTAAATCTTCCTCACTGCCTTCCCAACCTTCAACAATTGTTACAGGCTTACCGTTTCTGCCTTTCTTCTCAAATTTGCACACCAAAGGTTCATGCTGCTTAAATTCTTCTTTAGGCATTTCAAAATCCTTCTCCTCATGCTCAGGAAAAAGGTTCTTTAACTGATCTCGTAAATCCATAAAGCAAAATTAAATGTTTAAACACAAATATCACAAATAATTTTTCACAAATAGCACTACTCATTCACATGAACAACCTCAATCATGCGTGAAAATCTACGAAATGCGAGGTTAAAAAAAAATAAAAACAATACTTAGCTCTGGTATTACAAATGATTCCACAAACAACCACGATCATTCACATCAAATAAAACCCATTCATTTGTGAAAATCTGTACAGTCTGAGGTTAAAAAAAACAGAACTTAGTTACAGCTCTACAAATAATTTCCACAAATAACCACAATCATTCAAACCAAATAAAATTTAAAAATCTGCCCCATCAGCGAAATCCGCGCGAGATCAAAAAAGCAAATTATTCGTAGATTCTTTACTAATAATATGTACCATTTTTACCAGAATGTTTTTAAAATAAACCTCTCAAATTCTTCCATTCATAGGAAATTAGGTAAATTTGTGTAACAAAAAGTTATACGAAATGTCAAAAAAAGCAATATTAGCAATCCTTGACGGATGGGGACTGGGAACAAATCCAGAAGTTTCTGCCTTAGACAAAGCAAACACTCCATTTATAGACAGCTGTTATCAAAAATATCCACATACCACACTTGAAGCCAGCGGTCTGGCGGTAGGACTTCCCGCAGGACAGATGGGGAACTCTGAAGTAGGGCACATGAATTTGGGCGCAGGAAGAGTGGTTTATCAGAATCTTGTAAAACTGAATATGGCCGTGGAAAACGGAACACTGGGACAGCAGCAGATCATTCAGGATGCCTTTGAATACGCGAAAAAAGAAAATAAAAAACTCCACTTCATCGGATTGGTTTCTAATGGAGGGGTGCACTCACATATCAATCACTTGAAAGGTTTATTAACAGCCGCTCAGGAATTCGGACTGCATGAAAATGTTTTCGTCCATGCATTTACAGACGGAAGAGACTGTGACCCGCATTCAGGACTTGGATTTATAGAAGAACTTCAGGATCATATGGCAACCACGGTAGGTAAACTGGCAACCGTGATCGGAAGATACTACGCTATGGACCGTGATAAGAGATGGGAGCGTGTAAAACTGGCTTATGATGCCATGGTAGACGGAATCGGAGTTCAGACTACAGATGCTTTAGCTGCCATTAAATCTTCTTACGATAATAATGTGACCGATGAGTTTTTAAAACCTATTATCCTTGTTCATACTACAGAAACAGGAAATATCGTTCCGGTAGCTAAAATTATTGATGGCGATGTGGTGATCTGCTTCAATTTCCGTACAGACAGAGGTCGTGAGATTACGGAAGTTCTTACTCAGAAAGATTTTCCGGATTTCTTTATGCGTAAACTGAACCTTCATTATATTACGTTAACCAATTATGACAAAACCTACCAGAATGTTCAGGTGGTATTTGATGAAGAAGTATTAAAGGAAACAATGGGAGAAATCCTTGAAAGAAACGGCAAAACACAGATCAGAATTGCAGAAACGGAAAAATATCCTCACGTAACTTTCTTTTTCTCCGGAGGTAGAGAGGAAGAGTTCAACGGCGAAAGAAGGCTTCTTTGCCCGAGCCCGAAAGATGTTCCTACCTATGACCTTAAGCCGGAAATGTCTGCTTATGACATTACAAATATTATTGTACCCGAGCTTGAAAACGGAACAACAGATTTTGTTTGTCTGAATTTTGCCAATACCGATATGGTAGGACACACCGGAGTTTTTGAAGCCGCTGTAAAAGCTGCAGAAACTGTAGATCAATGTATTGAAAAAGTAGCAACAGCCGCTTATGAGAACGGATATGCCGTATTTATTCTGGCAGATCACGGAAATTCAGATGTGATGATCAATCCGGATGGAACGCCAAACACACAGCATTCAACGAACCTGGTGCCATTTATTGTAATGGATAAAGAGCATACCTGGAATCTGAAACCCGGAAAACTGGGGGATGTTGCTCCGACTATTTTAAAAGTAATGGGAGTGGAAATTCCGGAAATAATGACAGGTGATATTTTAGTCAGCTAAAAATTCAATAATAATGTCCCAAAAATGCCGTTATTATATAGATGGCGGCATTTTTGTATGATTTATGTCAGTCATGGTATGGGTTGCATATGTTATTATGCGGCAAATAATAAATAAATCATATCTTTGTAAATTAAAATCCATATAGTAAAATGTATCAAAAGCTTGTCAGAAAAGAAGTAATGGGAATATTGGAAAAGGAGGTGGGTTCTTTTCTCGATAAATTTTTAACGCCAATTGAGAAAATCTGGCAGCCTTCCGATTATCTTCCGGATCCGTCAAGCGCTGATTTTAAATATGATCTTGAAGAAATTCAGACGTATGCCCGTGAAATGCCTTACGATCTTTTTGTAACGTTGATTGGAGACTGTATCACAGAGGAGGCATTGCCTTCTTATGAATCATGGTTGATGGGTGTAGACGGAATAGATCAGGAAAAAAATGAAATTGGCTGGGCCAACTGGATCAGAGCATGGACCGGTGAAGAAAACAGACATGGTGACCTTTTGAGCAAATATCTTTATTTGTGTGGAAGAGTCAACATGAGAGAACTGGAAGTAACCACTCAATATTTAATTAATGACGGTTTCGATTTGGGAACAAGCATGGACCCTTACAGAAACTTCGTTTATACGAGTTTTCAGGAAACGGCAACCAATATCTCTCACAGAAGAGTAGGAACGTTGGCTAAACAGTCCGGAAACGGAAAACTGGCGAAAATGTGTGGGGTAATTGCTGCAGACGAAGCAAGACATGCAAAAGCCTACAAACATTTCGTTACCAAAATTTTAGAAATAGATCCTTCGGAAATGATTCTTGCATTTGAAGATATGATGCGTAAAAAGATCGTAATGCCGGCTCACATGATGAGACAGTCTGGTCAGAAAGCAGGAGAGCTTTGGGGACATTTCTCAGATGCAGCACAGAGATGTATGGTGTATACAGGAAATGACTACATCAATATCCTATCAGACCTTCTAGATGAATGGAAGATTGAGCATGTAAAAGGACTTACTGAAAAAGCTGAAAAAGCACAGGAATATCTGATGAAACTTCCAGGAAGACTTCAGAAAATTACAGACAGAATTTCAACTCCGGATCTTCAGTTCCAGTTTAAATGGGTGAAAAGCTAATTCCGGATTATCATTAAATTATAAAACTTAAGAGTGCCATCGTTTTCGGCACTCTTTTTATTTCTTATCTTTGCAAAGCTAAAAAAGGTACAAAATGTTAAATAATAAAAAAATTGCTGTTGATTTTGATGGTACCATCGTGGATGACGCATATCCGGCAATTGGAAAAACAAAAACTTTCGCTTTCGAAACCTTAAAAAGACTTCAGGCAGAAGGGTACAGACTAATCCTTTGGACCTACAGACACGGAAAAACGTTAGATGAAGCCGTAGAATTCTGCCAAAAAAATGGAATTGAGTTTTATGCGGTGAACTCAAGCTTTGAAGGTGAAGTTTTCGATTCTGAAAATCAATCAAGAAAATTAGATGCAGACTGGTTCATTGATGACAGAAACTTAGGAGGATTTCCAGGCTGGGGCGAAATTTATAATATCATCCAGGACAGAATAGAATTCCGTGTAGAAGGAAAAGAAGTGCTGGCTTATTCAAAACTTAAAAAAGAAAAGAAAAAAGGACTTTTCTGGTAGGTTTTATAATGTAACAATTTAATAATGTAACAATATAGCAATGTAATAATGTAACAATAATCTGTTGGTCACATTGTTACACTGGTACATTCATACATTGGTAAATTAATACAGAAACAATTTAATAATGTAACAATATAGCAATGTAATAATGTAACAATAATCTGTTAGTGAGATTGTTACACTGGTACATTCATACATTGGTAAATTAATACAGAAACAATTTAATAATGTAACAATATAGCAATGTAATAATGTAACAATAATCTGTTAGTGAGATTGTTACACTGGTACATTCATACATTGGTAAATTAATACAGAAACAATTTAATAATGTAACAATATGAATGATTCAATTAAAAACAATAGAGGAATTACGCCTCATGAAGGAGAGTGCGCACCTGGTTTCAAAAACACTGGGAATGCTTGCTAAAGAAATAAAACCGGGAATCAATACTTTGTATCTTGATAAGCTGGCTCATGATTTTATCAAAGATCACGGAGCTGAACCTGCTTTCTTAGGATATGGCGGTTTCCCGAATTCTTTGTGTATTTCTCCCAATGATCAGGTAGTTCACGGTTTTCCCAACAATGATATTATCCAGGAAGGAGATGTTCTTTCCGTAGACTGCGGAGTTATCCTGAACGGTTTCGTAGGAGATCATGCCTATACCTTTGAGATCGGGGAAGTGAAACCTGAAGTTAAAAAATTATTGCAGGTAACCAAAGAATCCCTTTACAAAGGTATCGCGCAGTGTATGAGAGGAAAAAGAATCGGAGATATCTCCCATGCAATCCAGTCACACTGTGAAAAAGAAGGTTATGGCGTAGTGAAAGAGCTTGTAGGACACGGTCTTGGAAGAAAGATGCACGAAGATCCACAGGTTCCGAATTACGGAAGACAGGGAAGCGGAAAAGTCATCAAAGACGGTCTTGCCATCGCAATTGAGCCCATGGTGAATCTTGGAACAGAAAAAGTGAAATTCCATAACGACGGCTGGACAGTAACGACTCTTGATAATCTGCCTTCTGCACACTTTGAGCATGATGTAGCGGTAATCAATGGTAAGCCGGTACTGCTTTCCACATTCAAATACGTTTACGAAGCTCTAGGAATCGTAAGTGATGAAGAGAAGCCATTCCAATTGGATTTTTAATGAAAAAAGTAACCAAACTTTTACTGAATAAAATACCCCGTCCGATGCTTATTAAAATGAGTATCTGGGCGAGACCTCTTATCTATCAGTTTTTCAAAGGTGATAATTTTTTTGATCCTATTGATGGAAAATCTTACCGGAAATTTCTTCCGTACGGTTATGGAAAACAGCGTGAAAATGCTTTATCTCCGGGAACCCTAAGTTTGGAGAGACACCGCCAGATGTGGCTGTATCTTCAGAATGATACTGATTTTTTTATTAAGAATGCCAAGGTTCTGCATATTGCTCCCGAGCAGGAGTTTCTGAGGAAATTTAAGATGATGAAAAATCTGGATTATATTTCTGCAGATCTTTATTCCCCTATTGTAGACGTGAAAGCGGATATCCTTGATTTACCGTTCGCTGATGAAAGCTTTGATGTTGTTTTCTGCAACCATGTCTTGGAGCATATAGAAGATGATGCTAAAGCCATAAGCGAACTTTACAGGGTGATGAGGCCGGGAGGTTGGGGGATTTTTCAGGTTCCGATGAGGAATTCTCTGGAGAAAACCTATGAAGATTTCACCATTAAAGATCCTAAAGAACGTCAGAAGCATTTCGGCCAGTATGACCACGTCCGCTGGTATGGAATGGATTATTTTGATCGGTTGAGGAAAGCCGGTTTTGAAACCGAACCGAACTTCTATTCACAGAATTTTTCAGAAGAAGAAATCAAAAAATACGGGCTGAGACACAATGAAATCTTACCTGTTGTTTTCAAGAAATAAAACAATATCCCCGTCTTCATATTCGAAGACGGGGATATTTAATATAGATAGAAGTCGTTGAGTCGGTCTTAGTGAGAAACAGATTTCAATCCTACAACAGAACCGATTAAGGTCATGATGAAAAATACTCTCCAAAAGCTTACAGGATCCTTAAAAAAGAAAATTCCCATCAGGGCAGTTCCTACCGCACCTATTCCCGTCCAAACCGCATAAGCTGTTCCGATAGGCAGTGTTTGGGTAGCTTTGATCAGCAATACCATACTGATCGTCATGGTTACCAGAAATCCGGCGTACCAGTAATACATCTCAGATCCGGAGCTTTCTTTGGCTTTTCCCAGGCATGACGCAAAGGCCACCTCAAATATTCCGGCGATGATTAAAATAATCCAATTCATTTTTTTTGATTTTCTCTCCTGCTAATTTCCGCATTTGAAAGGAGAAAAGATTTTACATTTGTTAAAAAAAGATTTATTTGTCAGGAAACCAGAAGACCGAAGTTATTCCATCCGAAAGATCAACTGCAGTGCAAAATGTATTTATTTTTAAGGAAGCTGTTAAAAATGAATGACTACCAGTAACTTCCAGCCTCCCTCTTCCAGCTTCCAGCCTTTCTATTTAATCTCCGCACGAATTCTACTCAAACTTACCTGTGTAATTCCAAGATAAGAAGCAATATGGCCCAGCTGAACTCTTTTCAAAAGATCCGTTTTGTGGGTCATCAGATCTTTATAACGTTCCAGGGATGTTTTAAACTGTCTTGAAATAATGAGTTCTTCCGTTTTCACCAATTCTTTTTCTGCAAATTTTCGTCCCCAGTTGGCAATATGAATATCCTCGTTGAAGAGTTTTCGCAGGCTTTCCGTTTCCAGAATGTATAAATCGCAGTCTTCGAGAAGTTCAATGCTCTCGTAGCCCGGTTTATCTTCCACATAGCTTTTCATGGAGACGATGGTTTCCCCTTCGCTCCCGAACCAGAACGTAATGTCATTGTCGGCAGTAGAAGCATAGGCACGCACAATCCCTTTTCTGATAAAATAGATATGAGGAATGATCTTATCCGCTTCCATAAGGCAGAACGATTTGGGATGTGATACTTCCGTGATATGCTTTTTCAGAGAGGCTTTGGAGGCTTCCGGAAGTACATCAATGCGGTCAAGGATCTGGTCTATATCCATAAAGTGAATTATAAGGTCAAAAGTATTGGTTTTAGGAGATGTAATACAACTGAATTGTATTCAATTTCTAAATTAGTAGATAAATATAGGAATGAATCCTCCAAATTAATAGCATCCGCGGATTTTTTAATGAGATTGGGCTTTTTTCTTTTTTAAAAAGCGACTTATACCGTGAAGACCAGTTTTGTTTTTACTAACTTTGCAGTTCGTAATATTATTTATATGCATAAAGCTGGATTTGTAAACATAGTCGGAAAGCCTAATGCCGGAAAATCTACCTTATTAAATCAGTTAATGGGAGAGAAACTGGCGATAGTAACGCAGAAGGCTCAGACAACCCGCCACAGAATTTTTGGAATTTATAATGAAGAGGACCTGCAAATCGTATTTTCAGATACTCCCGGAGTTTTAGACGCGAAGTATGGTCTTCAGGAGAAAATGATGGATTTTGTAAAGGATTCTTTACAGGATGCCGATGTATTTTTATTCATTGTAGACGTCACTGACAAAGCTGAACCTTCAGAATTTTTAATTGATAAACTGAACAAGATCCCGGTTCCGGTATTGCTTCTGCTGAATAAAGTAGATCAGACCAACCAGGAAGGACTTGAAAAACTGGTAGAAGAATGGCACAACAGGATTCCAAAAGCTGAGATCCTTCCTATTTCTGCCCTGAATGCTTTCAATACGGATATCATTCTGCCGAAATTAAGATCTCTGCTTCCGGAGAACCCTCCTTATTATGACAAGGAACAGTACACCGATAAGCCTGAAAGATTTTTCGTAAACGAGGCGATCCGTGAAAAAATTCTTTTAAACTATGAGAAAGAAATTCCTTATTCTGTAGAGGTGGTAACCGAGCAGTTTAAAGAAAAAGAAGGAATTATTTTCATTGATTCTATTATCTATGTGGAAAGAGATACCCAAAAAGGAATTATCATCGGACACAAAGGAGAGGCCATCAAAAAAGTAGGAACTGAAGCCAGGCTGGATCTGGAAAAATTCTTTTCCAAGAAAATACATTTGAATCTTTTTGTGAAAGTGAAAAAAGACTGGCGTAAAAACGACAGGGATCTGAAAAATTTCGGGTACAGATAAACTAAAAACGCTTGCGATTCCGTTCTATTAAAAGATTTTTATTACCTTAGTCTAAATTTTTAGTAAATGAACTATTTCAAGTCAAATTCCAGCTCAGTACCTAAAGATATTATTTTATTCGTTGTGAGAGTGTTTGTAGGTTTTGCTATGCTTTCTCACGGTTTTCCTAAGCTTCAGATGCTTCTGGAAGGCGGTAAAATAGAATTTTATGACTTTTTAGGATTAGGTCCTTTGGTGACTCTGGTTCTTACGGTCATTGCTGAATTTGCCTGTTCAATACTCCTTATATTAGGACTTTTTACAAGAATTTCTTTAGGTTTTCTGATCTTTACAATGGTTATAGCTGCTTTTATGGTTCATGGAGCAGATCCTTTTGAGAAAAGAGAAATGAGTCTTATTTATCTGTCCGTTTATCTTCTCCTGATGGCGTTCGGCGCCGGAAAAGTATCGGTGGATCATATGATAGAAAAAAGAAGAAGAGCTTCAGACTGGTAAAACGGTCTTTACAATACAAAAGAAAGAGCATTAGACAGCTAATGCTCTTTTTTGTTTTTATTAAGGTTTACATGGCAGTGAAGACCAAACACAGGTCCATTTAATGATGTCATTTTCATCTATTCCAGCCACGCATGGCCTGTATCCTGTAGGACATGAAGGTACTTGCCCTCCAATAATTGTTTTTAAATCTCCTTTAGATAATTTCTTTAGATTGTTCATAGTAAGTATTTTGATTATTTGATGTTGCTAATATAAAATTATTTAATTATATCACAATTTCATGTATTAAAATTAACTGTTTTAGTTATATTCCAAAAATCACTACATTCGTAGAAATGAATTTATATGAAGATAAAACTGACTATTTGCCTTCTGGCATTTCTCAATTTCTATGATGCACAGGAGAGTATTACCTACCAAAAACCTTCTGCCGAGATTCTGAAACTGGCAGATTACGAAAGACCCCCAAGCGTTCTGATGAACAGCAAAAAAGACTGGGTGGTTTTCACGTACCGTCCAACTTATAAAACACTGGAAGATCTTAACCAGCAGGAAATGAAACTTGCGGGGTTAAGAATCAATCCGGTCACCAATATTTCGAGCAGTGCTACCTATTCGAATAATCTGAAGATCAGAAAGATAAATGATAAAAACGAAGTTCAGGTGAGCAACCTGCCTGCCAATGCCAAAATTACGTATACTTCATTTTCACCGGACGAAAAGAAACTGGCCTTTACCAATACCACTGCGAAAGGAGTAGAGCTTTGGATCGTAGATATGGAAACGGCCACCGCTAAAAAATTGACGTCTGATAATCTGAATGCCAACTTGGGATCTCCTTACGTTTGGTACAATGATTCTCAGAGCATCCTGATCAGAACGCTTCCTCAGAACAGACCAGCGCTGATAGATGCCAGCAAAGACCTTCCTACGGGACCTATTGTGTCTACGGCAGATGGTAAAGTTTCTCAAAACAGAACGTATCAGGATCTCTTGAAAAATCCTCAGGATGAAAAGAACTTTGAGGTTCTTACAGCTTCTGAAATTTATAACGTAGACCTTAGTGGAAACCTAAAAAAAGTGAAAGATCAGGATATGTATTCCGGTTTAAGCTTTTCTCCTGACGGAAATTACTTAATGACTACGGTCATTAAAAAACCGTTCTCATATATTGTTCCGTTAAGCAGATTCCCATTGACAGCTACCGTTTATGATATGAAAGGAAATGCTGTAAAAGTAGTAAACGACGTTCCATTGAATGAAATCATGCCGAAAGGATTTTCGTCTGTAAGAGAAGGGAAAAGAAGCATGGGCTGGAGAAGTGATGTACCGGCAACCTTATTATATGCTCAGGCATTGGATGGAGGTGACCAGTCTAAACCTGCTGAATATAGAGATGAAATCTTTACGTGGGAAGCACCGTTTGCTGCCGCTCCAAAATCATTCTTTAAGACAAAACAGAGATATGAAGGCGTAAGCTGGACCAATGATCACTATGCCGTAGTTTCTGAAGGCTGGTATGACACAAGGAATACAAAATCTTACCTTGTAGATCTTAATAATGGCGAGTCTAAAGTTTTTGATGACAGAAATTATCAGGATGTTTACAGTGATCCGGGGAATTTTAATACGACGAAAAACCAGTATGGAAGGTATGTCATTGATATGAAAGGAGGAAAGACCTACCTGATCGGGGACGGATTTACCAAAGACGGACAGCATCCTTTCATCGACGAAATGGACGTGAAATCGCTTAAAAAGAAAAGACTCTACACTTCCAACGTAAAGAATGGTAAAGAAGAAATCATTGATATTCTTAATGTGTCTAAAGGTGAAATCTTAACGACTCAACAGTCGCCAAGCCTTTACCCGAACTATTTTAAAAAGAATATTAAATCGAATAAAGCAGAAGCCGTAACTCAATTTGCAAATCCTTTTGAAAGTATTAAAGATGTTTACAAAGAAGTGATCACATACAAAAGAAATGATGGAGTTACTTTGACAGGAACCCTTTATCTACCTGCCAATTACGATAGAAAAGCTAAGAAAGAAAAACTTCCTTTACTGATCTGGGCTTACCCGACAGAATATAAAGATAAAAATACAGCAGGTCAGAATACCCAGAATCCGAATGACTTTACGTTCCCATACTACGGATCTTTCGTATACTGGACCACGAAAGGTTATGCAGTACTGGATGACGCTGCATTCCCGATCATCGGGGAAGGAAAAACAGAACCGAATGATACTTTCATTCCACAGTTGGTAGCCAACGCTGAAGCGGCGATCAATGCGGTGGATCAGTTAGGATATATTGACAAGAAAAAAGTAGCTGTTGGAGGACATTCTTATGGTGCTTTTATGACGGCTAACTTATTGACTCATTCCAAGCTTTTTGCGTGTGGTATTGCAAGAAGTGGAGCCTACAACAGAACGCTGACTCCATTTGGTTTCCAGAGCGAGCAGAGAAATTACTGGGATATTCCGGAGATCTATAACACGATGTCTCCGTTCATGAATGCAGACAAAATGAAAACACCAATGCTTTTGGTTCATGGTGATGCGGATAATAATCCGGGAACTTTCACTCTGCAGACGGAAAGATATTTCCAGGCTCTGAAAAACTTGGGAGCTCCTGTGAAAATGGTTCTTCTTCCAAAAGAAGCCCACGGTTATGTGGCTAAAGAAAATATTCTACACCTTTTATGGGAACAGGATCAGTTCCTTGAGAAGTGTTTGAAGAAATAAAATATTTTGAGAGAAAGCCCGTTCATGATTGGAACGGGCTTTTTAATTCCTTTTCTATACTAACCATGATGAAAATAACCTCTCTATTATTTTTGATTCCTGCTTTTGGTTTTGGGCAATTATCTCCTGAAATCAAGCAATTGTATGACGAATTATCAAAGAGTAAACGTGTTGAATCTGCTGCTATTGGGTATGGAGGATCTGAAAGCGAAGTCTATAAATTGTTTAAAGAGATCGATAAAAAAGCCTCTGATCAAGAAGTGGAATATATTGCTTTTAATGGAAATCCTGTAGCTAAAGCGTATGGTTCATATGCTGTTTTCAATAGAAAGCTTAAGACATTAAGCCAGCTGTTTGATTCTTATCTGAAAAATAATGAACCCATTACTATTATTCAGGGTTGTGTAGGATCGAACTCACATTTAGCGGATGAACTTTACAAGATGGTCTTTTTGGAAAAAGATAATATAAAAGCTACAGAGGTTTACAGGAAGCATAAAGCCAGTATTAAAACTAAGCATGAGCTTTTAAATTTCATTCAGCTATTTGGTACTAAGGAATCAAAATGGACAATGAAGGAGATTGATTCCGTTTTAGTAAAATTTGACAGGATAGTACTTGATAATCCGTCTTCATCACAGAATTTGGTAGAACTGATTACTGAGTCATATTTTTTCATAAAAAGAAAACATCCGGAATATCATGATAAACTGGCTTACTTTGAAAAAAAGTATAATTCTGAAGAGATAAAGAAATATTTGAAGTTTAGCGGTAAATAATCTGATGAAAAATAATCCTATAATTTTTAATTTCCCACAATAATTTTTATCATGCCAATAGTTAGACGTTTTGAACAAAAAAAAGCAACATTAGAGGAGTTTTACAAAGAGTTTATCCCAAAACCTGAAGATCAAATAGGAGATGGTGGAACACCAATGCTGGAAGTTATGGAGTCCATCAATAGCATGTTTAAGGAAACTGTTTTGTATGGATTAACTTCTCATGCATCATTACTTTTATTTAATAATGATCATAAGGATTCAGATTATTATATAGTGATTAATGCATTTAGGTCCAATTATTACGGTGAATACAGGATCGAATATGTGATTCCCGGAAACGACAGTCCCTGGAAAGGAGCAACGGTAAATGGCGCTTCCCGAACATTAGCTGAATTTGAAAAAATGATTATTATCTCAATGTATAAATCCGGAGGATGGAAAAATAATATTGAAGTAGAAAACCTGTACCAAAAAGTAAAACAAAACCCGCTCATTTGAGCAGGCATTTTTATAAGTACTTCAACACTTCATCAATACTCTTCAGCTCCATAAAATGCTCATGCTCCAGATGGTGTTCATGCTGTTCATGGCTCCAAGTCACATGATAAGGAATATGTGCTGCAAAACCTCCGATTTCCAGGACGGGCAGAATGTCTGATTTGATAGAATTTCCAAGCATCAGGAAGTGTTCAGGTTGACAATCCAGATGTTTCAACAGCTTTTGATAATCACTTTTCTTCTTGTCACTCATAATTTCAATATGGTGAAAATATTCCTGCAGTCCTGAATTTTTTAGCTTTCGTTCCTGATCCAGCAGATCTCCTTTTGTGGCGACTACCAGCCTGAACTTTCCTTTTAATGCATCCAATGTTTCAGTAACATCATCCAACAATTCTATGGGTTTCTGAAGAAGTTCCTGACCGATTTCAATAGTCCGGTTGATCAACTGCATCGATGCGGTACCACCGGAAACCCTGCTCACCGTTTCAATCATACAGAGCATAAAACCTTTGACACCGTAACCATACAGATGAAGGTTCTGCATTTCGGTTTTAAATAATTCCTGAGATACGGAATGCTGTGGCAGATAATCTTCGAGCAGCACACAGAATTCCTTTTCTGCTTCCTGAAAATAAGGTTCATTGATCCAAAGGGTGTCATCTGCGTCAAAGGCGATGGTCGTTATGTGATTATTCATTTTACTTTTGTATTTTTCTCCCGACAAAATTCAGTATAAAAATTCAATTAGAAAAGGACATTTGTCCCGGATAAGATATGCTAAGGACCAACCAGTTGTTTTTAAACTATGTAGAAGACCTTTACGAAAAGCAGGAACGTAAAGAAGATATCATCATAAGACCTTTTTCCAAAGGGGAAAGAATATTGACCCAGAATGAAAATCCTTCAAAAATAATGCTCATTAAAGAAGGTATTACGAAATGTTTTTTAGTTGAAGACAACGACAAAGAATATATTATTGAATTTCTGGGAAAAGGAGAGATCATCGGCGAAATAGAACAGATCCGTAATATTCCCTGTCTCTGTAGCATTGAAGCAGTAACCGATGTCATCGTTTATGCTATCGCTATACCGTATTTCAAAACTTTAGTCAAAAGTGATCTTTCGTTTAACAATCTCCTATTGGATGTTTTTGCTGAACGAATTGTTAATACTTCCAAAAGAGCTTCATACCAACAATTATATGCAGCTGAGCACACTTTAGCACAACTTCTTGAATTACAGAAACAGGAGGGAATTGAGATCTCAAAGGAAGATATGGCGGCTTACCTGGGAATTACGGTGAGAAGTCTGAACAGGACACTGAAGAATTTGGGTCAATAAAGTAAGGAAGATGGAGGATGGGAGTTGTTGAGTACGAAAACACAGCTAGTAATGTTTTTACTTTACTAAATTTAACCCGGTTGTTTAAATGAAAGCCGAACAGTAGCCTCCATCCTCCCTCTTCCAACTTCCATCCCAACATTAGTTGCAATTATTGATTGAATCTCTACTCTTAAAAGTTTTTTACTTCTTATTTTTGTAGGGAAAAAGCCGAACCTATAATGCAAGACTTACAATTCAGAAATGCTGATCTGAAAGATTTAGAAAAGATTGTTGAGATCTACAATTCTACCATTCCTTCAAGACTGGTGACGGCAGATACTGAAAATGTGTCTGTAGAAAGCAGAAAAGAATGGTTTGGAGAACACAATCCTGAAACAAGACCGCTTTGGATTATTGAAAATGATCATGAAACAGTTGGATGGGTAAGCTTTTCTTCATTTTATGGAAGACCTGCGTACAATGGAACGGTTGAAATGAGTATCTATCTGGACGAATCCTGCAGAGGAAAAGGCTTTGGGAAAAAAGTGATGGAATACTGCATTGACCGGGCACCCGGCTTAGGAATAAAAACACTTCTCGGATTTATCTTTTCTCATAATGAAGCCAGTATGAAACTTTTCAGACATTTCGGGTTTCAAGAATGGGGTATGTTTCCAGATGTAGCGGTTCTGGACGGGATAGAAAGGAGTTTGACGATTTTAGGGAAAAGAGTTGGGTGATTGATATAAATTGAATTCGGCGAAGTCGAAGACTTCGCCGAATTCAATTTATTATTTCGTTTTAAAAGAAGGCTCCTTATCCCTTTCAATGTAAATGTAGCGGCTTTTTATCCCGTTTTGAAGCATTGCTCTTTTGCTGTTGAGCTCTTCAATAGTTTCTATACTTTCGTTCTTAAAAGAGGTTTTCTGGCCGTTTTTTATGCTTTCTGCTAACGTCCTTGTTGGGTTTTCGTAAAACTCTTCGATGTACTTGTTGAATTTCTCGTTAGAAATAGGAAGAGCCGGTTTACCGTAATGGGTTTCTACGAATTCTCTGGTATCATATTCGGTGTCCAGTTTTTTATTGCTGATCAGTTTATAGATGAAATTTTTATCCGTGTCTTCCAAAATAAAGATCAGGCCCGGAAGTCCTCTGAATTTATACGGACCCTCTTTAATGTTTACTTCATTGCAAAACCATGCATTCCATGTTCTTCCTCCGAAATCGGTCGTTGCTTTCTGAAGCTTATAGCCGTTGTATTGCTGGGTTTCCTGAAGCAGTTTCCAGTTCATTTCATCATTGGTATTCACTACGAAATACTCGAAGAAGTCTCTGTACCATTTGTTTTTAAATGAATTGGGTGCTCTTTCAACAACTTGATCGGTTTTTGTACTGTATCTCGAAACAGCGGTATTTGCCTTTTTATTGATGGAATCATAGTCTGCAAATTTTTTATCATAAAACTTGACAGATTTCGGACTGATATCAAGATTCATAAGATTGTGTCTGTACTCTTCAGAACCGTCTTTCCTGTACTGAAGTTCATAAATAAATCTGTTGGTTTGCGACTGATAGAATGAACCTGAATACAAAGCGAGCAGGCATATAATTTTTTTCATGGTTTTTACTGATTCTGTTTAATTGAGGGACCAAAAATAAAAAAAGCTGCGCGAAGTCTTCGACTTCGCGCAGCTTTTTTAGCAAATTTTTTATGATTAGAAACATCGAATCGGGAATAGAGCAGTGTGTTCAACTTCAGGAACAGTTACAGCCCGGTTTTAATAGAACGTTAATTGTTCATCTATTTTCATCAGACTATCAGGAATAAAAAAGCCCAATAGTAGCTTCCAACCTCCCTCTTCCAGCTTCCAACTCCTTAATTCTGCTTAATTCTTTTCGCAGACATATTGAGAAATCGTTTCACCAGGAAAACCGCAGAAACAGTAAGTCCCAATCCTAAAGCGATCCACATTCCGAAAGCACCCATTTTTAAAGTGACACAAAGGAAATATCCTAAAGGAATCGTAATCACCCAGTACGCGATAAAAGTATAGATGGATGGTATTTTTACATCCTGAAGACCTCTCAGCATTCCTAAAGCCGTCACCTGAATTCCGTCTGAAAGTTGGAATAAGGCAGCGATAATCATTAGTTTTGAAGCCAGCATAATCACTTCAACTTCCTCTTTTTTAGTAAAGAAAGTCGGAAGGATATTTTTTCCCAGAACAAAGAACAATCCGCAGATACACATGAAAATAAAAGAAATCTTCAGGTTGTTGATCCCGACTTTTCTTAATTCAACGAAATTCTGTTCACCAAGCTTCCTTCCGATCATGACTGTTGAGGCCACACTGAATCCTACACAAAGGTTAAAGGTGAATGAAGCCATACTCAAGGCAATCTGGTGAGAGGCAATATCGTGAGCTGAAATCAGTCCGCAGATAAACGCAGCACCTGCGAAAGCCGTTACTTCAAAGAACATCTGTAAAGCCGTAGGCAGACCCAGTTTCACCATTTTATCGAACATATTTTTGGAGAACACCTGAATTTTTAAAGAAAAGTCTTTAATATATCTTCTTGTTTTTTTCTCTTTCACCAACACGACATACAGGAATACAACCA
Source organism: Chryseobacterium sp. JM1 (assembly GCF_000737715.1). Taxonomy (GTDB): domain Bacteria; phylum Bacteroidota; class Bacteroidia; order Flavobacteriales; family Weeksellaceae; genus Chryseobacterium. Next base: position 120,637 of record NZ_JPRN01000008.1, read on the forward strand.
TGAATATTCTGGAAATCAATGTTGCTAAAGCTGAACCTTTTACCCCCATCTCAGGGAAGATCCAGATTCCTTTGATCAGAACATAGTTCAGGACAATATTGATGATATTCGCAATGATCGTTGCCTTAGTTACGCCTATGGTATAGGAAAGTCCTTCAGACACCTCACGAAGTGTCTGAAATGCCATAAAAGGAATCATACTGATCGCCATAATGCCCAGGAAATCTACCGTATTGGGAATGATCTTCGCCGGCTGCCCGGAATGATAGAGTAGTGGCATGCCTAAAAGCAAGACTGCCATTAAAATAATTCCTACAGACATATTGATCACAAATCCGTGACTGAATACAGAATTAATAGTTCCGTGGTCCTGCTTGGAGTGTGCTTCAGAAACCAGCGGAGGAATAGCAAATGAAAATCCCAGTGCCAATACAAACACAGAGAAAAACACAGCGTTTCCCAGTGAAACAGAAGCAAGGGCATCTGCACCTAAAAGTTTTCCGACAATAATATTGTCGAACAAATTCACCGAGACCTGCCCTACCTGCGTAAGCATTACAGGTAGAGCCAGAGTCAGGCATTCTTTCGTGTAGTTTTTGTTTAAAAAGCTCATAATATTTTATGATTCATATATAGTTTAATATTTAAAAATAGGGCAAAAAAAAATTTGCAGTAAGGCTACTGCAAATTGTTATAATATATTTAATGTTCAATTAAATTATTTCCTTACAAAACTTGCAACATCCTCCTCGGAAACAGAATTTCCGCCAAGAATAATTAATCTTTCCACCACATTTCTCAGTTCTCTGATATTTCCAGTCCATGAAAGCACTTTAAGCGCATCAATCGCTTTATCATCAAATTTTTTCACAGCAGTACCGTGTTCATCGGCAATCATACCGGAAAAATGGTCTACCAACAATTTGATATCATCTTTTCTGTCATCCAATGGTGGAACATAGATTTCAATCACAGAAAGCCTGTGGTAAAGGTCTTCCCTGAATTTTCCTTCCTCAATTTCCTTCTGCATGTTTTTATTGGTTGCTGCAATCACTCTTACATCAACTTTTATTTCCTTATCACTTCCCACAGGAGAAACTTTGCTTTCCTGCAATGCTCTCAAGACTTTAGCCTGAGCAATAAGACTCATATCTCCGATCTCATCCAAAAAGATGGTACCGCCGTTAGCCTGCTCAAATTTTCCCTGCTTGTCTTTGATAGCACCCGTAAAAGAACCTTTTACGTGTCCGAAAAGTTCAGATTCAATAAGTTCAGATGGAATAGCCGCACAGTTCACTTCGATCATCGGACCTCTTGCACGCTCACTTTGGTTGTGAATTGCATGAGCTACCAATTCTTTTCCAGCACCGTTGGGTCCTGTGATCAGAACTCTCGCGTCAGAAACAGCTACTTTTTCGATCATATCCTGGATTTTTTTCAAAGCAGGAGAATCACCGATCATCTGGTATTTTTTGTTGACCTTTCTTTTTAAGGTCTTGTTTTCAGTTTGGAGGTTTTTATTTTCCTTTTTCAGACTTTCTTTGGCTAAAGCATTTTTCACACTTGTAATCAGTCTGTTGATGTCGATAGGTTTGGAAATAAAGTCATATGCGCCTTCCTTTAAACAGGAAACAGCAGAGTCGATGTCTGCGTGGCCCGAGATCATGATGAATGTGCTTTCAGGCTTTAGGATCATACTTTGCTTTAAAAGTTCTGTTCCGGAAAGTTTAGGCATCTTGATATCAGAGATCACCAATGCGAAATCTTCTTTTTCTATCTGTTTGTAGCCTTCTAGGCCATCTTCAGCGATAACAAATTCGTAATCGGTAAGTTCATCAGAAAGAATACTGTGTAATACTCCCGAGATTGCTTTTTCGTCTTCTACAATAAGGATTTTTTGCATAGTTGCAAATTTAGATTTTTTGATTCAATTATTAGCAAAAACCATACCTAAATATACTATTTTGAGTAATCTCTTCTCCCAAAAATAGCAGATCCAACCCTCACAGAATTGGCACCGCATTCAATGGCAGCCGGGAAATCATCACTCATTCCCATAGATAATGTTTTAAGTGTTTTTAACTGATTTAATTCATCAAAAAGCCCTTTTAAAATTAAAAATTCTTCTTTTACCTGATCTTTATCCTCCGTAAATGTCGCCATTCCCATCAGTCCGGTTATTTCAACATTGGAAAACTCTCCATCAATATATTTTTGAAACAGGGTTTTCGCTTCATCAATCTCAAGCCCGAATTTACTTTCCTCAGCTGCAATTTTTACCTGCAACAGTACTTTAATCGTTCTGTCGTTCTTACCTGCTTCTTTACTGATCTCTGCAAGAAGTTTCTCAGAGTCCACACTTTGAATGGTATCGATGAACGGAGCAATATATTTTACTTTATTCGTCTGCAGATGCCCGATCAGATGCCATTCGATATCTTTAGGCAGGAGCGGATATTTCTCCATAAGCTCCTGAACTTTATTTTCACCAAAAACTTTCTGTCCCAGATCATAAACCTCCTGAACAGCCTCAACCGGATGTGTTTTTGAAACCGCTACCAGCTGAACTCCTTCCGGAAGCTGATCTTTTATTGCTGTATAATTTTCTTGAATACCCATAAATGCAAATTTCTGAATTATAAAAGGAAAAAACTAATGAATCTGTAAAATTGTTGTTGACAGTTGCTGGTTTATGAGTTGCCGGTGTATATTTGTTGCTAGTTGCTAGTTGCTAGTTGCTAGTTGCTAGTTGCTAGTTGCTAGTTGCTAGTTGCCAGTTGCCAGTTTACCCGCAATACAATTTATTCCATCATCACCAAATTGTTACATTGCTAAATCATTACACTGTTACACTGATAAATTGCTACACTAATAGATTGTTACACTGTTAGATTATTACATTGTTACATTAATTAAGTATATCATTAATCTTCGGATACTGCGAGATCTTTCTGAACACAAACTTGTTGCTTTTCTGCAGTTTTTCAATAAACATATCCAGCTCATTGATAGAATCTGCGTCTCTCAGATATTGATCATGCGTAAGGAAAACCAGGTGTCTGGATGTTTTTTCCAGATCATTAAGGAAGATGCTGTCTACCTTTTTGATCATCGCTTCGTGGCTGCCTTTCAAAGTCATTTTTTGCGAAGGTCTCCATTCAAGATCCCATCCGATTACTTTGTAGCCTGCTTTTCTAAGACCGTTGGCGGCATCAGTTGATCCTTTAATGTCTGTCACATTAATATTATTCAGTCTCCAGATATTTCTGCCCGGAGTTCTGGCTATTTTATCATAAAGTTTCAGACTGTCTTTTGCGATGTCAAAATCACGGACGACGGCATCAGCATTTTTGTAAAAATCTGTGTATTTGTTGTGGGCATGAGTAAAACTGTGGTTGGCCAGTTCGATCAGAGGATTGCTTTTCAGAAGCTCCATATCATCTTTCTGTCTTTTGCTTCCATAGGCATGCTTTCCTACCAGAAAGGCAGTGGCACAAACGTTTCTTTTGTTTAAGATCTTAAGAAGGTTTTCCGTTCCCTGGTTGGGCCCGTCATCAAAGGTAAGGTAGATAATTCTTTTATCGGTTTCTACGCTCTCATCATCTATTTGGGGGACCGTTTGTACGGTGGGATGTTCCTGTGAAGTCATCTGAGCAGATTCTTTCACATCGGTTTTGTCATTACAGCTGTTGAATACCATTGAGGCCGCACTCATCAATGCAGTCATCCCAAGAAAAGTCATGTTTCTTGACTTTTCCCCAAATTTTTTTTTCATAAAGATAATGGAGATTTAAATAGTTAAAAATCGTTAAAATAATGCTGAAATATTAACAAATTATATGCCATCAATTGTTAAATTTTTACTTTTTAAGTTTATTTTAAGGACTTTATTTTAAAGCATATTTCGGATAGAATGCCGGGTTTGTAGATTATGTTTTTGTATTCTTTAATTTTAACATTTATAAATACTAAATCCATTTATTTTTTCTATTTGTATTGAGGTTTTCTTATTCTTCCTATATTCGGGAATTATTTTATATGATGAATTTTAAACATCTATTTATTCTTCTGGTTACAGCCAATTTATCTGCTCAGAAGATTTCAGGAACCATCTTTTCGGAAAAGCATCAGCCTATTACAGATGCCAGAATTGGAATTGAGAATGAAGACACCGGAAGTATTACCGATCAGGAAGGAAAGTATCTCATTGATTTTACAGGTTTAGATAAAAATAAAATATTGAAAGTAGAGGTAAACGGATACGAACCTTTTAAGATCAAGATTTCAGATTTTGAAGCTTTATCCAAATATGATATTTCACTCAGTAAAAGAGCAGTTAAAATTGAAAATGTGAATATTGTTCCCAAAAAATATGTTCAAAAGAACTTTGGTACCAAAAATTCAAAAAGATCATATTGCGGTTATGATTCGCAGGATCCGAAGAAAATTTTCAGAGAATATGCGATAAAGATCAAAAACCAAAGAAAACTAAAAGTAAAAAAGATTAATCTCAATCTAGCCATATTTGAAATTGAGCAGCCTGTTACCCTGATCTTCGATATTCAAAACTCCGCAGGTGATTTTCCCGGAGAATCGGTGATGAATGAAACGTTGAAGCTCACGATAACCAAAGAATACATCCGGGACAATACCATTTCTTTAGATTTAAATGATAAAAGTATTTGGTTGAATGGGGATTTCTTTGTTTCCGTAAGGGCTTCTGAAGATTTTAAAGGAAGGTTTTTTTTAGGAGGAAATATTTTCGCGTTTTCTAAAAATACCTATTACAGAAATTATTTTGGAGAATGGAAAAAGTTCTCAGCAGGAGAGCCTTCGATTAATGTAGATGTTTTAATAGAAAAATAAATAATTAGTCTAGAATTTTCTTGAGATACAGCGCATTATTAATGGCAGCATTTCCCCACGTGTTATTGAAAAATATAAATGCTTTTCGTTCTGAATGTTTGATTTTTTCCGCAAGAGCATCAATAAATTCAGCGCTGTATTCTGATTTATAAAGAACAGGTTTTCCATGAAGCCTGTAATATAAAATTTCAGGATGATTGATGATTATATCTTCAGGAAAGTTTCCCGGAAAACTTACCCCGGAAAATATAATTTGATGTTCTTTTAAAAAAGTAAAAATTTCATCGGTCCACCAGGATTCATGGCGGAATTCAATGACGTTGACATACTTAAAATCAAGACTGGAAATAATCAAGTCCATATTTTCCTGTGATTTTTTAAAGGAAGGTGGAAACTGATACAGAAACCCGGAAAGCTTTTCTTGTAAGTGAGTCTGAATGTGGGTGCAAAATTCCGAAATATCTTCTTTGGCTTCTTTCAGACGTTTTTCGTGGGAAATGGCTTTCGGAATTTTGATGAAGAACTTAAAGTCATCAGGCGTTTCATCATGCCATTTTAGAAGAGTTTTGGCGGTAGGTTTTCTGTAAAAGGTAGAATTGATCTCCACCGTATTGAAAACCCCGGAATATAAAGTAAGAAAGTCTTTACTTTGGGCATTTTCAGGATATAGCGACCCTTTCCAGTCGTTATTATAAAATCCCGAACATCCAATGTAAAGACTTCCTTTTTTCATACTTTCTATTTTACATCCGCATCCAGATCTACAGAATTTAAACGCAGTGAATTCAGAATAACAGACAGTGAACTGACACTCATGGCTGCCGCTGCGATCATGGGTGATAATAATATTCCAAAGAAAGGATACAATAATCCTGCCGCTACCGGAATCCCCAATACATTATAGATGAAGGCGAAAAACAAATTTTCTTTGATGTTTTTAAGGAGTTTTTCACTTAAGAGTTTGGCTTTTGCGACGCCTAAAATATCTCCTTTTAATAATGTAATCTCTGCACTTTCCATCGCAACATCAGTTCCGGTTCCCATTGCAATTCCTACATTGGATTGAGCCAGAGCCGGGGAGTCATTGATCCCATCGCCGGTCATCGCTACGATTTTACCTTGCTGCTGAAGTTTTTTCACCTCATTCAGCTTATCTTCCGGAAGACAGCCTGCTTTATAATGCTTGATTCCCAGTTCGTCAGCAACTGCTTTTGCGGTATGCTCATTGTCTCCGGTCATCATGATAACATCAATTCCTTCATTCATCAGGCGTTGAACTGCTTTTTTGGAAGTATCTTTAATCTTATCGGTAAAACTGATGAAGCCCAACACATTTTTATCCTGTGCAATATAAGAAATGGTATGTGCCTTCGACTGTACTTCCACCGCTTTTTGTTTTAATTCCTGTGGGATGGAAAGGTTGTTGGAGATTAAAAGACCTTCGTTTCCTAAATAAACCGTTTTTCCCTTGATATTTCCCTGAACTCCTTTTCCTGAAATATTTTCAAACTGATCTACTTTTTCAGCGTTTAAATTTTCTTCTTTTGCTTTTTTGATCACCGCATTTGACAACGGGTGTTCTGAGTTTTGATTAAGTGAAAAAGCCAGTTTTAAGATTTCATTTTTGTCTCCGTTTCCAGACGTTTCAATATATTCTACAGACGGCTTTCCTTCTGTTAATGTTCCCGTTTTATCGGTGATCAGAACATTTACTTTATGCATTTGTTCCAGGGCTTCTGCGTTTTTGATCAGGATACCGCTTTTGGCTCCTTTCCCGATTCCTACCATCAGAGACATGGGTGTGGCTAAACCAAGTGCACAAGGACAGGCTACAATTAAAACCGCAACGGCATTCACGAAAGCAAATAAACTTCTCTTACCTTCGGGTCCAAAAAACTGCCATAAAACAAAGGTAAGAACACCAATAAGAATCACAACAGGGACAAAAACTTTGGAAACTTTGTCAGTCAGTTTCTGGATAGGAGCTCTGCTTCGGCTGGCTTCATTTACCATTTTAATGATCTGGGAAAGAAGGGTTTCATCGCCAACTTTTTCAGCTTTCATAATGAATACTTTGTTCCCGTTGATGGTTCCTGAAGAAACCTTGTCATCAATACTTTTCTCTACAGGTACAGGTTCTCCGGTGATCATACTTTCGTCTACCAAAGAAGTGCCTTCAGTAATCTTTCCGTCAACAGGGATTTTTTCACCCGGTTTTACTTTTAAAAGGTCTCCGATTTTTACCTGAGAAAGCAATACTCTTTTTTCTTCTCCATTCACCATAAGATTGGCTTCGTCCGGAGAAAGATTCATCAGTTCCTTGATGGCATTTCCTGTTTTTTTGTGGGCTGCAGCTTCCATCAGTTGTCCTAATATAACAAGAGTTAAAATCACGCAGACTGCCTCAAAATACAGTGGAATTTCATGATTGTGCCCTCTGATTTCATGAGGGATAATATCCGGAAAAGCCAATGCCACAATACTGAATATAAATGCTGCGGCAACACCTAAAGCAATCAGGCTGAACATATTTAAGTTCCAGGTTTTGAATGAAACCCAGCCTCTTTTCAGAATAAACCATCCTGAATAAAACAGAACCGGAAGGGTAAGGGCAAGCTCGATGAATCCCTGTATGTTATGAGAAAAAGGGAAATTGATGAACATTCCACCCATTGAAAGAATAAAAACAGGAACGGTAAAGGCCAGAGAAATAAGGAATTTCTTTTTTAAAATATTGTAAGTTTCATCCTCTTCATCACCTTCACTGTCAGGCATTCTCACCAGATCCATTCCACAGATCGGGCAGTCTCCGGGTTCGTCACGAATGATCTCCGGATGCATAGGGCAGGTATATTTTGCGGTTTTCTTTTCGGGATATTTCACCAGATCCATTCCGCAGACTGGACATCCTACGTTGGAATCATAGGTTTTATCCCCTTCACAATACATCGGGCAGTAATACTTTCCTGCCATATCATCGGTGACTTTTGGTGCTTCATGATGATGGCTGTGGTCATGATGATTATGATGGGAATGAGTCTGCTGGTGATTATGAGAAGCCGCATTTTTTGCTAAATCTTCGGTAATCTCTTCCAGATGCATATGACAGACCGGGCAATCGCCTTTTTCATCATAGACTTTATCTCCTTCGCAAAACATCGGGCAGTAGTGCTTTCCTACACTATCTTTGAAGTTTTCCGGAAGATGGGTTGATGAATACGTCGGTTTATGATTGGGGTCTTTAGCATGTTTTTCCTCGATGGGAACCAGATACATTTTACAGTCCGGACATCTTTCGCCCTGCTTGAAGTATACTTTATCACCTTCACATTCCATCGGACAGTAATAGACTGAAGACGGGGAAACCCTGTCCTGAGGCTTTACAAATGCAGTTTCTGGTTTCTTAGGGTCTTCCAGTCTGTATTTATCTCCTAAAGCATTATTTAAAACTGAAAGTTCAATTTCCTTATCGGAAGTGATGGTTGCGGTATGGGTTTCCAGATTGACATCGGCTGTTACTCCCTCAACACTGTTGAGTTTTTCAGAAATTTTTTTCTGACAACCGGAGCACGTCATTCCGAGTATATTATATTGTCTGTTCATGATCCTTGAATTTATAGTACAAATGTCCAAAATGAATGGCTAAGGCTGTTATAAATTTAAGGATAATAGTTATAGAATTTTGCCGGGGCTGAGTTTTGAGAGTTGGAGGGTTTTAGAGTGGGAGGGTTTTAGAGTCTGAGAGTGGAAGAGTGTATATAAATTGGAAAGTTTGAGAATAGGGACTTTTGATGTTTTATTATCATAGTAACTGAGTTGAGTAACTTAAAACACGTTTACGCTCAAACTCTCCCACACTCAAACTCTAAAACCCTCCGACTCTCCAACTTAAAAGCTGTCCAGGGTTTTCCTTTGATGATCCTTTAGTTTTTTGAATTCTGTAGGGGTAAAACCGGTAATGTTACGGAACTGGGAAGAAAGGTGCTGAACACTTTTATAGCCTAGTTTTCCGGCAATTTCGGTTAGGGTAAATTCATTATAAAGAAGCAGCTCTTTTACCTTTTCAATTTTATGAAGGATAAAAAACTGTTCCAGGGTAATATTTTCGTTTTGGGAAAAGGTTTTGGAAAGGGAGCTGTAATCTTTATGGATCTTTGAACTTAAAAACTCTGAAAGAAGAAAATCTTCATCAATATCCAGTTCACTGATTTTTAGAATGATCTTGTTTTTGATCTTATCAACCAACTGATGGGTAGAATCCATGATTCTTTCAAAGCCTGTTTCAAGGAGGTTTTGTTCTACAGCCCGCATTTTTTCAGCTGGAATATCCGTTTCAGTCTCGACTTCTCCCAAAGTGGCAGAATGTATTTTGACATCTGCCTCGCTGAATATTTTTTCTACTGCGGAAATACAGCGGTTGCACACCATGTTTTTGATGAAAATTTTCATGGCTTGCTCAGTCTGTCTTTTACAAATTCAATCTGTGTTTTTCCGTGCGGTGCAGGATTTCCTTCACTGTCCAGGTTCACCATTACGATTTTGTCTACTGTGATAATGGTCTGGTGGGTCATTTTGTTTCTTACATCGCATTTTAAGGTCACGGAAGAAGAACCGAAGTGAGTGGCCTCAATCCCTATTTCTATAATATCTCCCTGTTTGGCTGAACTTACAAAATTGATCTCTGAAATAAATTTCGTTACCACTTTTGTATTTTCAAGTTGAATAATGGCATACAATGCCGCTTCTTCATCAATCCACTGCAAAAGTCTTCCTCCAAAAAGAGAATGATTCGGGTTCAGGTCTTCGGGTTTTACCCATTTTCTGGTATGGTAGTTCATCTTTTAATAATTTGCTTCACAAATTTAGTGTTAAAAACTGGGTTTATCAAGGAAACTGTATTTACTGATCTGAAGGAAATGATTCATTTTCTCAATCATATTTTCTTGGAGCGCATGGCTTTTACTTTTTTGATAGAGTTATCATGTAAAAACTTCTCGTACTCGTCACTTTCAGCAGGAAAAACGGCTACTTTGCTATCCTCATTATGATGAATTCCGAATCCGTAACGTTTGGCCAAAGGGGAGGATCTGAGACAGGGTTGACCTTTAGAGAAGAAATCAATTCTTGCCTGTGGCTTTTCACTATCAGAAATATCATTTTTTACGGTATGGCAATCAAAAACAATATCATCGGAAGAATACCGGTAGGGTTCTTTTACAATCTGCTCATACTGAAGACTGGCCAACGTCTTTACTTTCTTCTCGGGAGGTATTTCAGCCTTTGATACCGGGCAGTCGTCAGCGATTTCAATAAAAGTATTGGTGTAATTGGTGGTATGTATCATATATAATAGGTATAGTGATTAGGAATACAAATTTATGTAATATTCAATCCGGATTATTCCCGGAATTCCAAAATATCTCCGGGCTGGCAGTCGAGTGCTTTACAGATAGCATCCAGGGTGCTAAAACGGATGGCCTTGGCTTTCCCGGTTTTTAAGTTTGAGATGTTCGATAGGGTGAGATTGATCCTTTCTGAGAGCTCATTCAGTGACATTTTTCTCTTGGCCATCATCACATCAAGGTTTATTATAATAGGCATAGTGATTATATTGGGTTATATTTGCTGTTTCGGGAGGATTTCTAAACTGTTTTTTATTATGTTAACTAACTTTAACTTTAAGCGAATTTCGGTAAAAATTTATTGAATAACAATACTTAATTGATGATAATTAATAAAATTAAGGTGTGAATTCAATCAGAAGTGAGAAATACTTGAAAAAAAACTTTGATTTTAATTTATTAATTGTATCTTGCATACGTTTATATTTGGAATCAATATTTGTTCATTAATTTATGTTGTTTTTCTCTTATATATCAAATTTTTATTAATATTTAATTTTTATTTAAAATGAACATTTTTGTTTCAAACATCAATTACGCAACTAAAGAATATGAGTTGCACGATCTATTCGCAGAATTTGGTGATGTATCATCAGCTAAAATCGTTACAGACAGAGAAACTGGCCGTTCAAGAGGTTTCGGTTTTGTAGAAATGGGTGATGAAGAAGGAAAGCAAGCTATCGAAGCTCTTAACCAGAAAGAATTCAACGGAAAAGAGTTGAACGTATCTGAAGCTAAGCCAAGAGAAGAAAAGCCAAGAAGAAGCTTTGACAACAACAGAGGAGGAGGTTACGGAGGAAACAACAATAGAGGCGGCGGTAGCGGCTACGGTGGTGGAAACAACCGTGGTGGTAACGGCGGCGGAAATCGTTGGTAAAAATATAAGGCGGCTTTTTAGCCGCTTTTTTTATGCATTATTTATCCCTTTTTAAAATAGATTTTAGAAAGGGATATTTTTTTTTGCATCTATAATTGGGAATGTTCAGGATTACGTGCAAAATCTGAGGAACAGACCATGTTTTTTAACGTAAAGAAAATTACTATTTTATAAAGGGAAGCAAAGAGGGAATTAATGGAATTGATTCTAATGAAGGCAGTGGATGTATAATGATTTAAAAATTTCACGCAGATTAATCAGATGACGCAGATTTTTACTTTTTTAATCTGCTCTATCTATATGATCTGCGAGAGTACATAATTTTTGTATAGTTCAAAACTTTTGTGCCTAATCCAATTTTTTGATAAGAAGATTTTGCCTTAGTAATGCATACTTTAACATTGCAAAGAATAAGTCAATCAAGATTGATTGGACTAAGCGAACGTGTTAAAGTGGATAAAAAAAATAGGGGTAAAACAAAAAAGCCGTTCCATAGTTGTGAAACGGCTTTATATTTATTTCTCTCTGATCAGCATGACTGCATCCTCATAGTAGATATTGTATTGCTTATTGTAAGAGGCTTTTTCTCTTGTTATACTTGGGAAAATAATTTTGATATGGTATTTGCCCAGGTCACTTTCCATTGCAATTTCCTTCACGCGTACGGTTTCTGTCTTCCTTGAATTGTCTTCAAACAGCTTATTCATAGCTGAACTGAAATCTACGGCTTCTTTCGAATTCAGACTTACTTTGATTGCCCTCGTATTATTAACTTCAGTCTGGTTATCGATCTGAAATGTATCCCCATTGATGGTTCTGGATTCCTGATTAAAACTATTGAAATTAATCAGATATTGGTATCCCTGAATAAGGGTAACCTTTGTTTCTGATTCTAAAACAAGTCTTTCTAGTTTTGAAACATCTGAAATTTTATCTACGTGGGTAAAAGCATTTCTAATACTGTTATTGATTCCCCATGAAGTAGGGCTATCAAAATCATGGACTAAAAGTTCCTTTGCTTTAGGATCGAGAAGGTTTAAAAGAAAATCTTTCTGTTTTCTTTCTGCAAGGAAACCAAACTTATCGGCAATTTCGTCAACCAGTTTATCTGATATTTTCTTTTGAAAGTCTATTTTATTATTAACCAAAAGTTTGTTTTGGCTCAATAGCGTCATCAATTGGTTTTTCTGGCTTCTTTTTGCAACGCTGAATGCATTCAAATATGGAAAAATTAAAGAAAAGGCTCCAAATGCAAACAGGCTTATCGGAATAAATTTGATACTTGCTTTTTTATTCAATACAAAATAAACAACTACGCTCAATAGCCACAATGCCAGCAACAATACGAAGTATCTGGGCTCTGTATAACCATACTCTAAAATTCTCGTAAATATGGCTGTAAACAACAGGACTATCAATGGGATGATAGTGTAGTAAAACAGCTTTGAAAACACTTTCACCCATGATTTTGCCTTTTCTTCCTTAAGCGGATAAACCAGAAGTAACGCAAGAATTCCGACAATGCTATAAGCCAGTACCAGATAAGAAACCCAGCCTCGTGGAAGTTCCCAGTTGAGGACTATTTTGAATGAATAGATATAAAGAATAATCAGATAAATGAAAAGCAACGGGATCAGGACGAATTGAGTGAAAAATTTTAAGATGACAGGATAAGTCCCGTCTTTTTCAAGATAATCCAGGCCGGTTTCATTAAACAGAAGGAAAATAAAACAGCTTCCGAAAATAGCTAAAGTATAAAACGTATCTATATAAAGGTTATCATTGAAATTAAAATCAAATAATTTATCTACCGCCAGAATCGCCAGCTCAACACCTCCGGTAAGAACCCCGGTGAATACGGCTGTGAGAAATATATTCACGAAAAGATTCTTGTTGTACTGCCAGAAATTGAGTTCTTTATCCTTTTCTAAAAATGCGGCAAAAGAAACCAGCAAATGAGATAGCAGAAATGTAATCGCGATAATGAAACCATGAACCTCATTAAAATCTTTTTCTCTTTCGGGCAGAATGAAAAAAAATCCTACCAAGAAAACGGTTCCCAATCCTTCTAATAATAATCTTTTTCCAATTCTTTGCGAAAGGATTTTTAAAGCAAACATCAAAGAAATTCCAAGACAACAGCAGGCAATGAATTTTGAATGCGTAAAGAAAAACTCTTTGTCATATCTATTATTCACGACCAAAATTGCCCCGATTGAAGAGAGCAGGGCCATGACTAAAACCATCGGATAGCGTAAGATGACATCCTGTGCTTTTCCGGTTATTTCCTGGAATTTCGTTTTCATGATCTGGTTGTTATTTGACTAAACTAGTCCTTTTTCTTTTTTTTCTTCTTGTCCTTATCTTTAATATCCTTGTCTTTTGCTTTTGTCTTTTTCACTTTTTTAGGGTTCAGGACCTCTTCTGCGTATTCAAATTTAGGTTCTTCAATTTTTGCAGGAACAATCTCAATTTTAAGGTCGAAATAATTCTTCAGGTCATCTTGGGATATTAATTTTTCGTTAAATAAAAACTCCAGAATCTCCTTTCCTGAATCGTTGAAAAAATTATGGGAAAGTTCTTTTAGTAAAAACTTTCGGTATTCCTCAGACGGAACAACTACTGTGTATTTAAAGATTCTTCCTTCTTTTTGAGTCGTGATATAGCCTTTCTCCACCAGTATTTTAAGGTAGGTGGACACGGTATTCTGATGCGGCTTCGGTTCAGGATGCTGCTCCATGATGTCTTTAAGATAAAAAGATTCAAGCTTCCAAAACAGCTTCATAAAATTCTCCTCAGCAGCGGTAAGATGATTTATTTTCATAGAATGTTCTTAATGTTGAAATTGTATATTGCAATAAAGATAAATAAAAGATACCACAAATGCTATTCCGGCACCCATAAATACTTCCTTTACCGTATGTCTTTTTAAAATAATCCTTGTCAGTCCCACCAAAGCAGCGATCCCCAGCCATACCAATCCTGCTTTCCAGTTCAGGGTGAAAAATAAGGCGGCTACAAATACATTAAAGGCTGTATGCATCGAGCTTTTAATGTAGAAATTACTGATCTGCATGGTGAAAATAAGGATCAGAATAAACAGCATAACAAGATCGATATATCCGTTTCTGAAATAGTTAAAAATCAGATAAGCTACGACGCACGCAGCAATGAAGATGTACAGCGTTTTCCTTTGTACACGGTCTGAAACATCCATATTGGTATACCTTCCAGTCTTTACATTCCATACCAGCCAGATAACCACCGGAGCAATAATCATTAATAATATAGGGGCAAAATAAAGAATAGAGTCTTTTAAGGAATATTCTCTTACACTCATATAAATAAAGAAAATAAATAAAGAAACGAGCGGATTGAAAAAATCTGAGATGACTTTTGAAATTTTATGTACCAGTAAAGGCTGTTTTTCGTCCATGTTCAAGTTTAAAATTCAAATATAACACTATAAGCAAAAAAACAATTAGTATGTATACGATAAAAACAAAGTTTTTTTTATAATTTTGCTCAAATATTCATCATAAAAAAGCAAGAGCTAGCACATGAAAGAATTTTCTAAAGAGGTATACCTGAAGTGGTATGAAGATATGACAATGTGGAGAAGGTTTGAAGACAAATGCCGTTCTCTTTATCTAAAACAAAAGATCAGAGGTTTTTTACATTTGTATAACGGTCAGGAGGCTATCCCTGCCGGCTTCACGCATGCAATGGATTTAACGAAGGACAGTATGATTACTGCTTACAGATGCCACATCCATCCAATGGCGATGGGAGTAGATCCTAAGAGAATCATGGCGGAACTTTGCGGTAAAGCTACCGGAACATCCGGAGGTATGGGTGGTTCTATGCACATTTTCAGCAAAGAGCACCGTTTCTATGGTGGACATGGTATTGTAGGAGGACAGATTCCTTTGGGAGCTGGAATTGCTTTTGCAGATAAGTATTATGACAGAAAAGCTGTAAATATCTGTTTCTTCGGAGACGGAGCAGCAAGACAGGGATCGCTTCATGAAACATTCAATATGGCGATGAACTGGAAACTTCCTGTAGTATTTGTGGTTGAAAACAACCAGTATGCAATGGGAACTTCTGTGAAAAGAACTGCCAACCACGAAGATATCTATAAATTAGGTCTTGGATACGAAATGCCTTGCCTTGCCGTAGATGCAATGGATCCTGAAAAAGTAGCTGAGGCAGCTTACGAAGCAATTGAAAGAGCAAGAAGAGGAGACGGACCTACTTTTATTGAGGCAAGAACATACCGTTACAGAGGACACTCTATGTCTGATGCTGAACCTTACAGAAGCAAGGAAGAGGTAGCTATTCATAAGAATGACGACCCTATGGAGCTGGTGAAACATAGAATTCTGGAAAACGGATGGGCTACAGAAGCTGAATTGGAAACTGTAGACAACAAATCAAGAGATTTTGTGGATGAGTGTATCGAATTCATGGAAAACTCTCCGTATCCGGATGCAGACAAAATCTATGAATATGTTTATGCTCAGGAAAACTATCCATTCTTAGACAAATTAGAAAACTAAAAAATAATTTGCTGATTCGATGATAGATGATGTGTACATACACTGTTCACTGTTCTTATCATCCACATCATCATATTAACAAATTAACACAATAAATTATGGCAGAAGTAATTACGATGCCCCGCCTTTCCGACACTATGACGGAAGGTAAAGTGGCGAAATGGCATAAAAAAGTAGGAGATCAGGTAAAAGAAGGAGATATTTTAGCCGAAATTGAAACAGATAAAGCTGTTCAGGATTTCGAATCTGAAATAAACGGAACTCTTTTATACGTAGGTGTAGAAGAAGGCGCTGCTGCTGCTGTAGACTCTGTTTTAGCGATTATAGGAAATGAAGGAGAAGATATTTCAGGATTAACCGGTGGAGCTGCTGCTCCTGCTACAGGTGGTTCTGAAGAGAAAAAATCTGAAGAAGAATCCAAAACAGAAAATAATGCTACCAGCGTTGAGCGGACTACTGCTGAAGTTCCTGCCGGTGTAGAAATTATTACCATGCCAAGACTTTCTGATACAATGACAGAAGGTAAAGTTGCTAAATGGCACAAAAACGTAGGCGATACAGTAAAAGAAGGAGATCTTCTTGCTGAGATCGAAACAGATAAAGCCGTTCAGGATTTTGAATCTGAATTCAACGGTGTATTATTGAAGCAAGGTGTAGAAGAAGGGGGTGCGGCTCCTGTAGATTCAGTTTTAGCGATTATCGGTCCTGCGGGAACAGATATTTCTGCGGTAGGTACTCCAAAGGCAGCGGCTCAGACTTCTGAAAAACCGGCTGAACAGAAAACTGAAGCTAAAGCAGAAGAAAAGGCAGCTCCGGCTGTAAGTTCTTCATCTTCTGACAGAGTAGCGATTTCTCCGTTGGCTAAGAAAATGGCTCAGGACAAAGGTGTTGATATCAACAGCGTAAATGGTTCAGGAGAAAACGGAAGAATTGTTAAGAAAGATATTGAAAATTATCAGCCATCTGCTCAGGCACAGGCTCAGCCTTCTGTTTCTGCTCCGGCAGCAGCTCCGGTTGCATTGAGCTTCGTTCAGGGTGAAGACACAGAGACTCCAAACTCTCAGGTAAGAAATATTATTGCAAAACGTCTTGCTGAAAGTAAATTCTCTGCTCCACACTATTACCTGATGGTGGAGATCAATATGGATAAAGCGATTGAGGCCAGAAAAGAAATCAACTCTTTACCGGATACTAAAATTTCTTTCAACGATATGATCATTAAAGCGACTGCTGTTGCTTTAAGAAAACACCCTCAGGTGAATTCAAGCTGGGCAGGAGACAAGATCATCCACAGAGGAAATATCAATGTGGGTGTAGCAGTGGCTATTCCTGACGGATTAGTGGTTCCTGTACTTAAAAATACAGATCAGATGAACTACACGCAAATCTCTGCAGCGGTGAAAGATATGGCTTCAAGAGCAAAGAGCAAAGGTCTTAAGGCTAATGAAATGGAAGGTTCTACATTCTCGATTTCAAATCTGGGTATGTTCGGAATCGAAACATTTACAAGTATCATCAACCAGCCGAATTCTGCGATCCTTTCAGTAGGTGCGATCATTGAAAAGCCGATTGTTAAAGACGGTCAGATCGTAGTAGGAAATATCATGAAGCTTTCACTAGCATGTGACCACAGAGTGGTGGACGGTGCTACCGGAGCTCAGTTTTTACAGACTTTAAAAACATATCTGGAAAGTCCTTTAACTTTGTTACTGTAACAGTCCCGGATTGTAAAATATTAAACCTCCCAATTTCGGGAGGTTTTTTTTTATTTCAAAATTTGATTTTGCTGTTTGATTTTCTTGCATTTTAATAATGCTAAGTTTTTTATATTCTGATTGTAATGCTATTAAAAACTTTATAAAGATTTTGCTTTTCAAAATATTGCTTTTATGTAATTTTTTTCTTTAAAAAAGTTGTTGAGATTTGAGTTTTATGGGTGAACTTTAAAATCAAATTAGTACTTTTGGGTTATGATTAAAGCGAGTAATATCCATAAGTCTTATGGGAATTTAGAAGTATTGAAAGGAGTGGATATCCATATCAAAATGGGTGAAGTTGTTTCTATTGTAGGCGAATCCGGAGCGGGGAAATCTACATTGCTTCAGATTCTGGGAACTTTAGATCTTCCAAGCAATTCCAATAAGTACAATACGGAGATAAGTATTGCGGGAGAATCTTTTATCAATATGAATGATAAGCAGCTTTCAAAATTCAGGAATCAGAACATTGGTTTTGTATTTCAGTTTCATCAGCTTCTTCCGGAATTTACAGCTTTAGAAAATGTTTTGCTTCCTACGAAAATAGGAGGGGCCAATGAAAAAGAGGCTTTAGATAAGGCATATGCTTTATTTGAGGATCTTAAGATAGAACAGAGACTGAATCATAAGCCTAATCAATTGTCGGGAGGAGAAGCGCAAAGAGTTGCCGTAGCAAGAGCTTTGATTAATTCTCCAAAAATTATTTTTGCAGATGAGCCTACAGGAAACTTAGATTCAAAGAATGCTGATGACCTTCACAGGTTATTTTTTGATTTGAGAGATAAATATAATCAAACCTTTGTGATTGTAACACACAACCCTAATCTTGCTGAAATTACAGACAGAAAGCTGGTTATGAAAGATGGCATGATCGTCGAATAAAAATCCTTTAACCCTGATGAAAAAATTTATTTTCCTGTTTCTTTTTATTCTTTCCTGCTCTACAGCGGAGTCTCAGGAAAATAAAGTATCCGTAGTTCTCCCGGTAGCGAAGGTTTTGGAAGTTAAAAATTTTGTAAAGGGGAAAAACTATAATCAGGATCTGGCTATTTTTATTAACTTTAAAACATATTCCGGAAAGTACCGATATTTTGTATATGACCTTAAAAACGATACAATATTGCAGAAAGCTGTTGTTTCCCACGGTTCAGGATCTGTGATTCAGAATTCAGAAACTCTTAAATTCAGCAATACGGAAGGCTCTTATCAGTCCTCACTCGGGAAATATGAAATATTAGGGAGCTACATTGGGAAATTTGGAAAAGCTTATCGGCTAAATGGCCTTGATTCTACTAATAGCAATGCCATGCAGCGGGCGATAGTACTGCATTCTTTAGGATGCGTTCCGGATCAGGAAGGCCGAAGTCCGGCCTGTTTAAGTCTAGGGTGCCCAATGCTTTCTTTGAAGGCGTTGACCCAGAGTGCAAAATATCTTGACGAATCTAAAAAACCTGTAATTTTATATGCATTTTATTAAATTCATTCATATGATTTGAAGCTTATAATCAGTAATTTATAAACACAACCCTAACCTCTAATCTCTAACTTCTAATTTAAAAAAATGACTATAAAATTTCTTGCTGAAGACGATAGACCCAGAGAGAAGTTTTTACTGAAAGGTAAGAATTCACTTTCTGATTCCGAGCTTCTGGCTATCATCATGGGAAGCGGAAGCAGAGATGAGAGCGCGTTGGAGCTGGCAAGAAAGATTCTGGCATCCGTTAATAACAACTGGCACCAGCTCAGCCTGCTTTCCAGTAAAGATCTGATGAAATTTAAAGGAGTGGGTGAAGTGAAGGCGATTTCAATTATTGCAGCATTAGAGATTGGAAAAAGAAGATCTGTTCAGGAAATCCCTTACAGACCTATTATTTCAAACAGCGGTGATGCCTATCTGATTCTTAAAAATCATCTGACAGATTTAAGGACGGAAGAATTTTGGGCGGTGTTTCTAAATCAGAGTAATAAAGTAGTTCATATATCGAAATTGACACAGGGAGGAATAAGCCAGTCTATCGTAGACGTAAGAATTTTATTTAAAACAGCTCTTGATCATTTTTCAACAGGTATTATTATTGCTCACAATCACCCATCAGGAAGCTTGAAACCTAGCACAGAAGATCTCAATATCACACAAAAAATAAAAGAAGCCGGAAGTACTTTAAGCATTCAGCTTTTAGACCATATTATTATTACACAGGATACCTACTGCAGTTTCTCAGATGAAGGATTATTATGATTAGAAGATTGAAATACAGCCAGATAGATTTTAAAAAATATACAGAATGTCTGGAAAATTCAGTACAAAGAAATTGGTATTCGCAAAAAGAAATTTTGGATCAGCTTTCTGGAAACTGGCACATTTTAGTATATAAAGATTATCAGGCTGTAATGCCTATTCATATTTATAAAAAATTTAGAATCAATTTTGTTCATATGCCGCTTTTCTGCCAGCAGTTAGGAATTTTTTCAAAAACTGATGATCCGAAAATCAATGATGCGTTTTTATATTTTTTAAAGAAAAATTATACAGTTTTTTTGTATTTGTTTAATCAGGATAATAGTTTTTCAACAACATTAGAAAAAAAGAAAAATTATATTATTCCAATTTCTGATTACGCTATATTAAAAAGGAAAAAGTATTTTAAAGGTAGGAAATCTACTATAAAAGTGTCTCAGCATCTTACTTACAAAGAAATTGAATTTGATGAGAATACGATGCGGTTTTTCAAAAATAATTTTAAAGGACTTAGTAAAGAAGCAGATTGGATAAAACTCAAAATGTATATTGTATTTCTTTTAGAAAATAATGTACTTAAACTTTGTGGAGCTTATTTTAATGATTCATTGATTAATTTAGCTGTTTTGATCAAAGATAAAAAACAGTTTTCGCTATTAAGTTTGATCAATGATGAAGAATATAAAGCAGAGAATGGGGCCTCTTTTCTGATTGACAGGATTTTGAGTTTATATATCCACGAAAAATCCCTCAATTTTATGGGAAGTAACATCCGTGGTATTGAAGTTTTTTTCAAAAGTTTTGGTGCAGAGCTCCATGAGTATGGTTTTATTGAGAATAAATTTCTTAAAAGATTTTCTTAACAAAATTGTTATTTAGATTTGTTCTAAATATTATTTGTAACTTTGTAACATTATTATTTTAATATTTCAGCTATGCTAAAGCAGATCCGTCAATATAAACTACCTTATGTCATCTATAATTTTTTTAATAAGAAAAAATTACAGCACAATATTCCTTTATATAAAAAGTACGGTATTAGTAAAAATTACTTTTCCAGCATTTCCAGTTCTGATTTTGCTCATCTTCCGGCTTCGGAAAGAACTATTGGTCAGGAGAAACTCATCCATACAGATTTTTTCAATGAACTATCAGATGAAAATAAAGAAAGTGCGCTGAAGTATGATGATAACGGCTATATGATTTTAAGGAATTTTATCACTACAGATGATGCTGACAGGATCAACAGTGAAATTGAGACACTGATGGAAAATGGTACCCTGAAATTCATTTATGGAGGAAAACTTATGTTTGCTATTCATCATTCCGAGATCATTAAAAGTATCGGAAGTGATAAGAAGCTCCTGGATTTTCTATCTGTACTTTTAGATGGTAAAGCCAAGCTTTTTCAGAGTATCAATTTCATTAACGGCAGTCAGCAGAAAACACATTCCGATAGTATTCACATGACGACTTATCCGTTAGGCGGACTTCTTGGAGTATGGATTGCTCTGGAAGATGTGGATGAAACTAATGGCGCTCTTCATTATATTCCGGGAAGTCACAAACTTCCTTATTTCCTCAATTCTGATTATGAAAATGAAGGAGATACCATCCGAATCGGTAAAAAAAGCTACAGAGCTTATGAAGAATTTTTAGAAGATAAAGTCAAGGAATTAGGTCTGAAAAAAGAAATTTTTAAAGCTAAAAAAGGGGATATGTTAATTTGGCACGCCAACATCCTTCACGGCGGCGAACCTCATACTGATAAGAACAGAACCAGAAAAAGCCTTGTGTATCATTTTTTTGATGAAAACAGTGTGTGTTATCATGAAGTTACCCAAAGGCCTGCGCTTTTTGAAATGTAATCCACCAATTATTTCAAAGCATTAAATTCTTCTCTTATTTTTAAGGATGTAGATTTATTTTTCTTTGATTTTCCGAGTTTGGGCAACAGAATGATGATCGGTTTGTATCTCCTCATCATCCTCTCTGATTTATATTCAAAATTCTAAGACCGATATATTCAAAAACTCTTTAGAAGCCGGAAAATAATTAGTAATTTTGCGGTCTAAAATTATGGGTAGTTTTTCAGGATATTTACCGTATGCTTTTGCATTGATTATCGCAATTCCTTTTCTGGTTTTGCTGAGACAATTTGTACACTCGTACATTACCCTTAAGAATCAGGAAATCAAACTGCTTTCTGTAAAATCGAATGCTGAAAACAAGGCCCATTCTTATGAAAGGATGACTTTGTTCCTGGAAAGGATGAAGCCTTCAAACCTTATTCAGAAGTTTGATAAGGGGCTGGCTCCGAATGAATTCATCTTTCTGACCGAAAAAACCATCAATGATGAGTTTGAGTACAATACTTCACAGCAGCTGTATGTTACGAAAAATTCATGGAAGAATATCGTAGATTCCAAAAATGCTTTGATAGATTTACTTCACAAAACCTATGACGGGCTGAATGCGAACGCAGATCTTGAAGAATTCAAAACCATTTTCATCATGAACTATATGGAAGGTGATGATTATATCGCAGCTACCATAGAAGACCTTAGAAGAGAAATTTTAATTATAACTTAAAAAATAACAGATAAATAATGATTCCAAATTTTAAAGCACATCCATGGCACGGGGTTTCTGCAGGAGAAGATGCGCCAAATGTTGTCAATGTATTCGTGGAAATCGTTCCTTCAGATACAATTAAATATGAAGTAGATAAAGAAACAGGATTTTTAAAGGTAGACAGACCTCAGAAATTTTCTAATATTATTCCCGCTTTATATGGGTTTGTTCCAAGAACATACTGCCACAATGAAGTAATGAAACTGGCTGTAGAAGCTGGAGCTGATGATGTAACGGAAGGTGATCATGACCCGCTTGATATTTGTGTATTAAGCTCTCATAACATTCATTCAGGAGGATTATTAATGGAAGCTATTCCAATCGGTGGATTCAAAATGATCGATGGCGGTGAAGCAGATGATAAAATCGTTGCAGTAATGATCGGTGACCATGCTTTCGGACATTTCAGAGATATCGCTGAACTTCCTGAAGCTGAAGTAAAAAGATTAATGCACTACTTCTTAACGTATAAAAACTTACCGGATGAGCCTGCAAAATGTAGAATTCATGAGGTATACGGAGCTGAGCACGCTAAGAAAGTGATCAAAGCTTCTCAAAAAGATTACGCAGAAAAATTCGGAGGCTAGAATACAGCATTCCAAAATGATAAAAAAGGCAGGTGAATTTTCATCTGCCTTTTTATTTGTGTAAATAACTCGTTTTCTAATGGAAATAGAAGCTATTGTATTGATTTTTTCAAAAACGTATTTCCCCTTTTTCATAGTTTACATCTTAAGAAATACGGGAATGATTAAATAAATTAATGCTTTTACAGAATTACCTGTTGAAAGTGTTTTAAATTTCCAAAAAAATATATTATAGAACAAGACTTAATAAAACAATGGATTTTTTGTTATATTTATAAAACTAATTACTTTTTATTAATATTAAAATAATAAACTATGGATTTGTTCTATTTAGTTCCGGTCTTCGGCGTTGTCGCCTTGTTGTATACTTTCCTGCAGAGTAACTGGGTAAGTAAACAGAATGCCGGAAACGAGAAAATGAAAATAATCAGCGGACATATCGCTGACGGTGCCATGGCCTTTCTAAAGGCTGAGTACAAGATTTTAACCTATTTCGTAGTGGTAGTCGCGATATTGCTGGCTGTGATGGGATCCACCAATTCCAATTCTCACTGGAGTATCGGGCTTGCCTTTGCTGTTGGAGCTGTATTTTCCGCTCTGGCAGGCTTCATTGGAATGAAGATCGCGACTAAAGCGAATGTAAGAACGGCAGAAGCCGCAAGAACTTCACTTTCAAAAGCATTAAAGGTTTCCTTTACAGGAGGTTCTGTAATGGGAATGGGGGTTGCCGGATTGGCCGTTCTTGGCTTGGGAGCTCTCTTTCTGATCATTAAACAGATCTTTGCTCCTGATTCTACGGTAGATTCCCACGAAATGGAAAAAACGATTGAAATTCTTACCGGATTTTCTCTGGGAGCAGAATCTATTGCTCTTTTTGCCAGAGTGGGTGGAGGTATTTATACTAAAGCTGCAGACGTAGGAGCCGATTTGGTAGGAAAAGTAGAAGCAGGAATTCCTGAAGATGACCCGAGAAATCCAGCAACGATTGCTGATAACGTAGGTGATAACGTAGGAGATGTAGCAGGAATGGGTGCTGATCTATTTGGTTCGTATGTCGCTACTGTTTTGGCAACAATGGTTCTGGGAAGAGAAACAATGTCCGATGATGCTTTCGGAGGCTTTGCACCAATTCTCCTTCCGATGCTTATTGCAGGAACGGGAATTATTTTCTCCATGATCGGGACTTTATTTGTAAGAATTAATGAAAATGACGGATTATCCACTTCAAGTGTACAGAATGCCCTAAATTTGGGGAACTGGGGAAGTATTGTGATCACGGCTATCTCTTCCTATTTTCTGGTGAACTACCTTCTTCCTGAAAAAATGACACTCAGAGAACATGAGTTTACGAAGATGGGGGTTTTTGGAGCTATTATGGTAGGACTTGTTGTAGGTACTTTAATGAGTATTATCACAGAATATTATACAGCCATGGGTAAAAGACCGGTTTCCAGCATTGTGAGACAGTCTTCTACTGGTCATGCAACCAATATTATCGGAGGTCTTGCCGTTGGAATGGAATCTACATTGCTTCCCATTCTTGTACTGGCAGGCGGTATTTACGGATCCTATTTATGTGCCGGACTTTACGGAGTAGCTATTGCTGCAGCCGGAATGATGGCCACCACTGCGATGCAGCTTGCGATTGATGCTTTCGGGCCTATTGCAGATAATGCAGGGGGAATTGCCGAAATGAGTGAGCTTCCGAAAGAAGTCCGTGAAAAAACAGATATCCTGGATGCTGTTGGAAACACTACAGCAGCCAGTGGAAAAGGATTTGCCATTGCTTCTGCAGCATTGACGGCATTGGCTCTATTTGCAGCCTTTGTAGGAATTGCAGGTATTGACGGCATTGATATTTACAGAGCTGATGTTCTGGCTGGATTGTTTGTTGGGGGAATGATTCCATTTATATTCTCTTCACTTGCGATTACGGCAGTGGGGCAGGCAGCAATGGCTATGGTGGAAGAAGTAAGAAGACAGTTTCGTGAAATTCCGGGAATTTTGGAAGGAAAGGCACAGCCTGAATATGAAAAATGTGTGGCTATTTCTACCGATGCATCCATCAGAAAAATGATGCTTCCGGGAGCGATTACCATTATTTCACCTCTTTTGGTTGGATTTATTTTCGGCCCTGAAGTATTGGGAGGGTTCTTAGCCGGAGCTACAGTTTGCGGTGTTCTAATGGGAATGTTCCAGAATAATGCAGGTGGCGCCTGGGATAATGCTAAAAAATCATTTGAAAAAGGAGTGGATATCAATGGTCAGACGTATTATAAAGGCTCAGAACCGCATAAAGCCTCTGTAACGGGAGATACAGTGGGAGATCCGTTTAAAGATACTTCAGGACCATCCATGAACATCCTGATCAAACTGATGTCTATTGTGTCATTAGTGATTGCACCGACATTGGCGGTCATTCATAAAGATAAAATTGAAGCCAACAGAAAAGCTAAACTGGAGAGCCTGACAAGAGCTTCCAATGCCAGCTCAACGACAGGTCATGCGCAGCTTCAAACAGTAACTGCTTCTCCGAAAGAGATCAAAGGACACCTAAACGAAAATGGTGATTTTGTGTATGAAACCGGAAATATTCAGGAAATTAAACTGAAAGGTGGAAAAATAATTGCATTGGGAGAAGGAAGCAGGCTGTTTCAACTGTATAATGCTGTACAACAAAAAGATCAGTCGATCATCGATCCTAATAACTGGTATACGGTAGAAAATCTGTATTTCCAGACCGGATCCAGTGATCTGAAGGCTGGTTCAGAATTACAGTTGAATAATCTTGCTGAAATTCTAAATGCCTATCCTAACCTAAAAATAAAACTGGGCGGGTATACAGATAATACAGGAAATGAAGAAAGCAATCAGAAATTATCCAACCTGAGAGCTCAAACGGCAAAACTGAAGCTGCTTGAATTGGGTATTCCTTCAGACAGAGTAGAAGCAGAAGGCTACGGTTCTCAGCATCCTGTTTGTGAAGCGAATGATACCGATGAATGTAAAGCAAAAAACAGAAGAATTGATGTAAGAGTTCTTGCTCTTTAAAATCAATTGTTAATTAAACATAGAAAGCACCGTCTGATTGTAGGCGGTGCTTTTTATTGATTAGACTTTAAGTTTAAGAGAAAATAACCAAAATCATCTGGGAAATCCGTGTATTATGTGGGAAAAAATACCAACCACAAACGGCTCAAAAGTTTTTTGAAACACTTAAGTTTTTTGAAGTTTAAATACTTTGAAAGCAGAAAGATCACATAAGTTCATAAAAATCAAAGATTTTTTATACCGTAAAAAGTATACCCAATCATCTGTGTCAATCCGTGAAATCCGTGGTTAAAAAAAATATACAGATTATTAAAGATGTTTCTGCAGATGCTCCAAAGCCTGAATAATCACTTCATCTTTTTTAGCGAAACTAAACCGGACATAATCTGAGTTCTGTCGGGAATTATAAAATGCAGAAAGTGGCAAACAAGCCGTTTTTTTCTCCACGGTCAGCCATTTCGAAAATTCAACATCTGTCATTGTTTTGGAAATATTCCTGAAATTGACCACCTGGAAAACACTTCCTTCAGCCTTTTTTGTAGCTTCTAAAGGCGTAAAGGCAATCATTTCATTAAAAATATCTCTTTTCCCCTGCATAATCCGGCGGTTTTCAGAAGAATCAAATACTTCAAGATACTTTGCAAGAGCATATTGAGCGGGAGCATTAGCACTGTAAGAAATATACTGCTGATGGCATCTGAATTTTGCCGTCAGATCTTCGGAAGCAAGCAGATAACTCACCTTCCAGCCGGAAGTGTGAAACATTTTCCCGAAAGAAAAAATGCAGAAAGTCCTGTTTTTCAGTTCAGGATGAAGAAAAGAACTGTAATGTTCAACCCCGTCATAGCAATACGTGTCGTAGATTTCTTCCGAAACAAGATAGATTTCCTGATGCTTTATCAATTCATACAGTTGGTTCCAGTCGCTTTGCTTCCAGATGGTTCCTGTAGGATTTTGAGGAGAATTGACGATGATGGCTTTGGTCTTTTCAGAAATACATTGCTGAAATTTTTCCCAATTGATGGTGAAGTCCTGATCAAGATCATAGTAGATGGGAACACCTCCGTTTAAGACCACAGAAGGTCCGTATGTGTAATAGGAAGGTTGAATGATGATCACTTCATCTCCCTGATTTAAAACAGATTTAAGGGTCGTATGTAAAGCAAAAGTTGCACAGGGAATGATAGTCACTTCATTTTCTTTCAGATGAATACTGTTTACTCTGGCTGCATTGAATGTAATGATATTTTTAATGAGCAGAGGATTTCCTGCAAGCGGCTCATATTGATGGCACTGATGATCTGCGGCTTCCATCAGAAATGTTTTCAGCCGTATGTCGATATCAAAATCGGGGAGACCCAGAGAAAGGTCGAAGCTGTTATTTCTGGACGCAAGTTCAGACATTTCCGTGAAAAACGAATAATGTGTGAATCCGTAAATTCTTTCCATCTATTTTGCATTTATATCAAATATATGAAAAATAGATGTTCATTGAATTAATTCGTAAAAATATATTCTTTTTGTTATTAAATATTTACAAAAGATAAGTTATTGTTTCAGGAAATATTGATTTATTTTAACTTTTACCCATCATTAAGAAGTTCTATTCAAACAATAGTCTGAAAATAGTAAGTATTGACAAAGCTGACTTTCATACTTTATAACAGGAATCTAAATGAGTTCAATATGTGAGCAGAAAGAACTGCTTAAAATTTTAAAGATTTACAATAGAATCTTTGAAAAAAATTGTATTAAAACGACCAATGAACATGAACGGTCGGTGTATCACGTTTTGGGATTCAATAAAATTTGTTATTTTTAAGAAAATTATTATCATATGAAAAAAATACTTATCCCGTTGTTGGGTCTGGCTTTGGTAGTCAGTTGCGGAACAGCGAAAACTTCTGAAGGAGCCTCAGCACAGTCTACATCTGTAGCAAAAGCGGATAAAGCGTTTCTGTCTGCCTATAAGACCATTAAAGCTGATGAACTAAAGAAAAACTTATATGTGATCGCTTCTGATGAAATGGAAGGAAGAGATACGGGAAGTCCGGGGCAAAAGAAAGCGGGTGAGTATATGATCAATTATTATAAAAGCTTGGGAATTAATCCTCCGAAGGCATTGGGGTCCTATTATCAGAAGGTTCCTGCTGAATTTATGAAAAAAAGAGGTGGTGGAAACCTTCCTGATTCCGAAAATATCCTGGCTTTCATCGAAGGAAGTGAGAAACCTGAAGAAATAGTGGTTATTTCTGCCCATTATGATCATGTAGGAACCAAAAATGGAGTAGTCTACAACGGAGCGGATGACGATGGCAGCGGTACAGTAGCGGTAATGCAGATTGCAAAAGCTTTTCAGGAGGCTAAAAAGGCCGGAAAAGGTCCGAAAAGATCTATTCTGTTTCTTCATGTAACAGGAGAGGAGCACGGTTTGTTCGGATCTGAATTCTATACCAGCAATCCCGTATTTCCACTTGCCAATACGGTGGTCGATCTGAATATTGACATGATAGGCCGTGATGATGCCGAAAACAGGGGGAAACAATACGTCTATGTAATTGGTTCAGAAATGTTGAGTTCCCAGCTAAAAGTGATCAATGAAGCTGCTAACAAAAAGACGAATAATTTAGAACTCAACTATAAATATGATGATCCGGCAGATCCGGAACAACTTTATTACCGTTCAGACCACTATAATTTTGCTAAAAACAATGTACCAGTGGCGTTTTTCTTCGATGGTATCCATGAAGATTATCACAAACCGACAGATGATCCTGAGAAAATTGACTATCCTTTGCTTGAAAAAAGAGCACAGCTTGTTTTTGCTACTGCATGGGAAATTGCTAACAGGGCAGAGAGAATTGTAGTGGATAAGAAATAAAATATTTTGTTGGATCAGCGAAAAGACGTGAAAATAAATTACTTTAAATAGAGGTGTGTAAGTGTTTTTAAATCACTTTTTTAAGTAAGTTGTAATTTTTTTTGTAGTATAAATTTTATCGGAGATAAAATCATTGCGCCTTATAAACAGTAAGTGTATTAAACAATTGCGCCTTTGCGCTGACCAACAAATATCTTCAAATATATATTCAATAGAAACGGGCTTTAGTCCGTTTTATAAAAATAGCCAATAACCATTCGGCTTTAGCAAAAATTGTAATAAGTCCAGTAACATTTAATTTAAATTTAAATGAAAACAGCAATCCGTGAAGCCAGACCGGAAGACATTCCGCAGATCCAGACCGTCAGAAACTCCGTAAAAGAGAATATGCTTTCTGATCCTGCATTGGTTACTGAGGCAGACTGTAAAGAATTTCTATTCGAAAGAGGAAAAGGCTGGGTATGCGAAATTGAATCTCAGATTGTTGGGTTCTCCATTGTAGACCTGAAAGAAAACAATATCTGGGCGCTTTTTATGCATCCAGATTTTGAAAACCTTGGCATTGGAAGGGAACTTCATGACATTATGCTCGACTGGTACTTTGAACAAACCCAGGAGAATGTCTGGCTGGGAACAGATCCCGGAACCAGAGCTGAAACATTTTACAGAAAATCCGGATGGCAGGAAGCAGGAACTCATGGCAATGAAATCAAATTTGAAATGACTTTTAACAATTGGAAAAACAGAAGATGATGACACAGGGGGTAAAATCGATCAGGCCGTTTATCGGAGCTGAAAATTTTGAAGTCAGCAGACGTTTTTATAAAGATTTAGGATTTGAAGAAGTGATTCTTGAGCCTAAATTGTCCTTATTTAAAAGACAGCAAACAGGTTTCTATCTTCAGGATTATTATGCTAAAGATTGGGTAGACAATACGATGATCTTTATGGAAGTTGAGAATACGGATGAGTTCTGGAAGGAACTGGTTTCTTTAAACCTTACCGAAAAATATGAAGGAGTCAGACTTACGCCTGTGCGGACTATGGAGTGGGGAAAGGAATGCTTTTTACATGATCCGTCCGGGATTTTGTGGCATTTCGGTGAATTTTTTTAATGATGAAAAGGAAATATGATCTACGCTTTTGATACTTATTATTATGACGATTATGCGAACACCGTGTGTATCGCCTTTGAAGATTGGACTTCTGAGAATGAATCCAATATTTTTACTGAAAAAACAGACATCACCTCTGCTTATGAGAGTGGTGCATTTTACAAAAGGGAACTGCCCTGCATTTTGAGTTTACTGAAAACGATCGAATTGAAAGAAAGCGATCTTATTATTGTAGACGGCTATGTTACCCTTGATAACGATGGGAAAATTGGTCTGGGAGGCTATCTGTATGAAGCTTTGGACCAGAAATACCCAATTATCGGAATTGCGAAGAATGAATTTGCTGCTCCGGATTCTCAAAGAAGAGATGTTTTAAGAGGCGAAAGTAAAACTCCTCTGTTTCTTACAGCAATGGGAGCCGATGTAGATGAAATACTGCCTAAAGTAGAACAGATGCATGGCGCTTACCGAATGCCAACGCTACTAAAAAAGCTGGACCAATTGTCCAGAACATAATCATTTTCACAAATCTACCTATCAAATTCAAATATAAACAAGCAAGATCATTTGTTTGACAGTTGCCATAATTGTTAGATTTTCAATAGATTAATCTATTTTCTCTTTCAGGGTTTTAAATTATTCTGTAAAAGGTGACAAATGTCATTCGTTTCTTATTTTTATTGATTCTAAATAAATATAAATTTGTCTCAAGAAAATAAAGGAATAAATGAAGCAACTATCTACTCTTTCTGCCGTAATGTTCTATATGATGATGAATGCGCAGTATTGTACTCCGGCATTTCAATATGGAGCCGACAGCAACATGATCACCAACGTGAGTTTTGGAAACATCAATAATACGTCCCCTTCTCAGTCCGGAAGTACACAGGCTTATGAAAATTTCACTTCACTGTCTACGGATATTAAGGCTGGAAACACGTATCAGATCTCTGTAAAGGGCCCTTCCAGTACGTTCCCAAGTGATGTTGTGGTTTTTATTGACTTTAATAATAATGGTAGTTTTGATGATGCAGGGGAAAGTTTTACTATCGGAAGACTTGGTGCAGCTAATCCATTCAATGCAATGACCATCACAGGAACGATTACAGTTCCTGCCAGTGCAATACCTGGAGCTACAAGGATGAGAGTTCTTAAAAATACGAATACAGCGGCCTATTCAAACCCAAATGCAGCGAGTTCAATTCATACAGCCTGTGATAGCGGCTTAAGAGCTGGACAGACAGAGGATTATAGTGTCAATATACTGGCTTCCAATCTGGCAACCTCTGAGGTAACCAAGAAATCTTCTGTAAAAATACATCCTAATCCTACATCAGGCTCTGTACATGTGAAAACTGAAGAAGGTCTTGAAAAATATGAAGTCTATAACTTAGCAGGGCAGAAGCTTACAGAAGGTACATCCGGTGTTGTCAATATGGACAGCTTAGCTTCCGGAACTTATCTGATTAAGATCTACACCAGAGATAAAAAAAGCATCACTGAAAAGATCATTAAAAAATAGAAACACTTATCTAATCATATCCATATCAATTTTTGTTTTTTTAGACCGGCAGACCTATCTGCCGGTTTTCTTTTGGTAAGAAACCATTAATATGTATGGGAAGTTAATGTGAGATGAAACTAATTAAGAATCAAAGTAATCCTATTAATCTTGACAGAAAAATTATCTATCAATAAATAATTGGGAGAGTTTCGGGCGGGCCATCCGGCCCGCCCGAAACCTCTATAACGGCCCGGAATCTAGTATCTCCAGCAAATCATGCTTCGAAAGCTTCTGAATGCCGGTTCCATCGGTTTGCAGCAGGTTTTGAGCCAATTCATTCTTCTTTTTCTGAAGGCTTAAGATTTTCTCTTCCACAGTATTTGAACAGATCAGTCGTACAGCGATTACATTTTTTGTCTGCCCGATACGATAACTTCGGTCAATCGCCTGATTTTCCGCTGCCGGATTCCACCATGGATCTACCAGATAAATATAATCTGCCTCGGTAAGATTTAAGCCTACACCGCCGGCTTTTAAACTGATCAGAAATACGCGGATTTCTTCATTTTCCTGAAAATTATTAACAGCCTTGCCTCTGTTTTTGGTCTGTCCGGTAAGGTATTCAAACGGAATTTTTTTACGTTCAAGTTCTGCTTTAAGTAAATCCAGCATCTCTACAAATTGTGAGAATACTAAGATTTTATGGCCTTTAGATTTACTTTGGATCTGTTCCATCAGTATTTCTATTTTCACGGCATGTTCACCGGAGTATCCTTCTTTTAAAAGTAAAGGAGAATTACAGATCTGTCTGAGTCTGGTTAAACCTGTCAGAACATGCATGCTGTTTTTATTCAGATCATCGTCATCATTGGCGGCGATAAATTCACGAAGTTCCTTTTCATAGGCATCATAAATCTTACGCTGTTCAGCATCCATTTCGCAGTAGATCACCATTTCTGTTTTTTCAGGAAGTTCTTTGGCGACTTGTTTTTTTGTTCTGCGGAGAATGAAAGGTCTTATTTTTTCCTGAAGTTCCTGAGCCCGTTTTCCATATTCAAATTTATCGATAGGAATCGCGTAAATATCTTTGAAATATTGCTTGCTTCCCAAGAGTCCCGGACAGGCAAAAGAAAGCTGACTGTAAAGATCGAAAGTATTGTTTTCAATGGGTGTACCCGTAAGTACGATTCTGTTTCTCGACTGAAGAAGACGCGCTGCTTTATACCTTTCTGAATTAGGATTTTTAATGGTCTGTGATTCATCTAGGAACACATAATTGAAGCGGAAATTTTTCAGAAAACGGATATCGGAAAGCAGCATTCCGTAGCTGGTAAGCACCACTTCATACTCAGACATATGTTCCGATGCTTTTACGCGATCTGCTCCATAATGCGTCATCACTTTTATAGATGGCGCAAACTTACTGATTTCTTCCTGCCAGTTGAAAAGCAGGGAAGTAGGAACAACCACAAGATGGGTTGTATGTCCGTTTTTTTCTCTTTGAGAAAGGATAAATGCAATGATCTGTAGTGTTTTTCCAAGTCCCATATCATCCGCCAGACAGCCTCCGAAATTGAATCCGTCTAAGAAGTCCAGCCAATTCAGACCGTCGTGCTGATAATCTCTTAGTACAGCATTTAATCCTTTAGGAACGGCTATTTGTGGAATGTTTTTGACAGATGAAAACTGAAGTGAATAAGAATCAAGTTCTTCCTGCATTTCTTCGCTTAAAATTTCTTTCTCAAACAGCGAAGAGACTTCTGTGAAACTGATCTTTGGAATTTTAAGGTCTTCCGCATCAATTTCCCCGATCCTGAAAAATTCATTCATCCTGTCGACCCATTCTTCCGGAAGTAGACCAAGTGTGCCATCATCCAGCTGTACAAATTTGCTTCTGTTCCGGATAGCGCGGTGAAGTTGTTTCAAGGCGGCATCTTTCTGTCCGAAACTTACCTTAAGCTTGGCATTGAACCAGTCTAGGCCACTGGTAATCTGAATATTGATTTTCGCTTTGTGCGAATTGACTTTATTATTTTTGAGTTCATTGAATCCCAGGATGATCACGCCTTCGTTTCTCCACGTTTCAAAAGCATGCAGAAACCAGTTTTCATCCAGAAATTTATCCTTGTGCAGATAAAAATAATCATAGCCGTCCATTTGTTCTTCAAAATCCGGATGCTGTTTCATGATGAGAGACGTAAAGCGGGCTTCTTCAGCATCACTCCGGTCAATTTTAAAGACATTTCCGTTCTGGTCCGTACCGAAAAGCTGCTTTCTGGAATAGACCGGAACTTCAGCCTGACCATACTTCATAACCGGAGTAACAGCAATATAATTTCCCTGCTGACGAAGATAAATGATCCGTTCATTCCGGTGCTTTTTTTCTTCAAGCTGTACTGGAGTTGCAGGTTGTATATAACTATAATTAATGTGAATACGTTGTTCAAGTGAAGCGAGAACATTCTGCGTAAATGCTTCGTACTTTGAAGCATGAACAAGCAGGATTTCATTATTGGCTTTAAAAAATTTGATAACCCTCAACATATCGGGATCATCTACAAAACTGAAGGTATTCCGGCTGTACACAAAATACTCATTCCTGATGATGACATTTTTAAATGGAATGGAAATATCGTTAAACTCAAGTTCTCCAGTTACTTCATAGAAAGGTTCTTTTTTGAATACACTAAGCTGTAATTCGGCTTTTAAAACCTCAAGATGGACAGGAACAAGAGATTTTGCTGAAACAGTTTCCGAGAGTTCACGGTCGTGGTAATACGTTTCCAGTCCAAGTGGATTCTGTACAATCAGTTTAAGAGCTTCCAGTTCTGCCGGGTTATAATCTTCGTTGTAATTATTCTGAAAAGCAGAAACGGCGGTGTAAAATTTAATATGAAACGGTTCTTCAGCTTTCCAGATCAGTTGCATGGCATCAACCGGATTGACAGGGTTTTTGATCTTTCCCGTTTGTGTGGTTTCAGATTCCATCAGTGAAAAGTTGAGATGGCTGTAGTAGCGGTGTCTGCCGATAACCAGTATTTTTCTCTTTCCGTTTTCCTGCAAAGCCAGTTCTTCAATCACAGAAGTGCGTTGGGGAAGAAGTTGCTGCTTGAAAACATCTTCATCGATGGATAACATCTCTTTGATCTTAGGCTTTACTTCAATAATACCGTCAGCATATTCCAGTTCAAAATAAGCGTCCAGG
Source organism: Chryseobacterium sp. JM1 (assembly GCF_000737715.1). Lineage (GTDB taxonomy): Bacteria > Bacteroidota > Bacteroidia > Flavobacteriales > Weeksellaceae > Chryseobacterium. The sequence goes on from NZ_JPRN01000008.1 coordinate 155,317, forward strand.
TCAGACTCATTTTCCAGGCCGTAGCTTTTCGCTTTGGCGATAAACAGCTTTTTACGGAGATAAGGTTCAAAAAAAGTCCTGAAATTTTTATCTTCTAAAATACAGTGAATGATTTCTGTCTGATGCTCACAAAGTTTATCTTTAGGATGAGTGCAGCTGCAGGTAGTCACTATTGAACTCCCGATCTGGCTGACAGAAACGTCCGGAAAATCCTGTAACGGAGATGTTTTTGTGAAAATTCCATGGTTATTTTCAATGGCAGAAGGGTAGATTCCGTGAAAGTCTCTGATCTCCAGAAATGCGCTGCCGGAGGTGTGTTTCAGAAGATCGTACACAGAAAGGGTCGTGAAGCTGGTATTTTCAAGAATATATGCTGCCATAAGCACGCGAATTTACAAAAAAGGATGACAAGATTTCATGGTATTCGTGATGAAGTGAAAAACCAGTGATAGAGAGGTGTTTAGCGAAAGTTGAAAGCCCATCGTATGCTTTGAATACCAATATAAATATTCAATTATAATTTATCATACGATTAATAGATATTTTATCGTTATTATTGTACAATATTTAAATTCATGAAAAATACGAAATGAATTTAAGAAGATTATAATTTTTTTTTAATGACAAGCAAGATTATAGGCGTCGGCAATTATATTCCGCCGGAAACAATTACAAATTTATTTTTTGACCAGCATCATTTTATTAATAAAAACGGAGAGTCATTAAAGGAAGCGAATGATATTATTGCCAGAAAGCTAAAGGAAATTACCGGCATCGAAGAAAGAAGGTACGCATCTGAGCATCAGGTGACCTCGGATCTGGGACTGATAGCAGCACAGAGAGCGATAGAAAATTCTAAAATAGATCCTGAAACATTGGATTATATCATATTTGCCCACAATTTTGGGGACGTGCGATTCGGTACCGTTCAGTCGGACAGTGTTCCGAGTCTGGCTTCAAGGGTAAAGCATCTGCTAAAAATCAAAAATAACTTTTGCGTGGCTTATGATGTCCTTTTCGGATGTCCGGGCTGGATTGAAGGGGTGATACAGGCCAATGCCTTCATCAGATCAGGGATTGCAAAGCGTTGCCTGGTGATTGGGGCAGAAACACTTTCCAGAGTGGTAGATATCCACGACAGAGACAGTATGATCTATGCTGACGGAGCTGGAGCGGCTATTCTTGAAATCAGCGATGATAACAGCGGAATACAGTCCCATTTATCAGCTTCTTATACTTTAAACGAGAAAGACTTCCTGTTTTTCGGGAAATCTTACAACAACGAAAGCTGTCCGGATACGAAGTATATCAAAATGGATGGGCGTAAGATCTACGAATTTGCGCTTGTGAATGTAGCAGATGCCATGAAAAAATGTATGGATGCCAGCGGATATTCTATAGATCAGCTTGATAAGATCATTATCCATCAGGCTAATGAAAAAATGGATGAGGCTATCGTAAAGCGTTTTTATCAGCTGTACAACCTTCAGATGCCTGAAAATATTATGCCGATGGTCATCAGTAAATTGGGGAACAGCAGTGTCGCTACTATTCCAACCTTGCTTACCATGATCTTAAACGGAGAACTTCCTTCCCACGAAATAAAAGAAGGCCAGGTCGTTCTGTTCGCTTCTGTAGGAGCGGGGATGAATATCAATTCATTCGTTTATAAATTTTAACTTACAACTTATCAGAGAGAATAAATAATGGTTACCATCATATTTTGATCTCCTATATTGAAATAAGGCTCAGATTTTTGTCATCTGAGCCTTAATTTTTTTGAAATTGAATGAGAGTTGCTTTATCTTTGAATAGACATCTCATGCTTTTTATCCATGAAGCGCTACCTTCTTTACAAATTGAAATGAGAGATCCATTTTGGCTACACGTTAGTCCAATTTGGCAACTCCGGCCTTTTTTCTAATGCTGACCTTTGTCCTGTTAATTTAATACAGAACAAAATGAAAACAATTTTTATAACAGGCGCTTCAACAGGATTAGGAAAAGCGGCTGCCCAATTATTTCAAAGCAGAGGATGGAACGTGATCGCTACCATGAGAAACCCTGAAGCAGCAACGGAGCTTAAAGATCTGGAAAATGTAACCCTGCTTCCACTGGATGTCACCAATCTGGAACAGATCAAATCAACGGTGAAAAAGACAATTGAGCTGGGTAATGTAGATGTGGTTTTTAATAATGCAGGATATGGACTTATCGGTCCTTTGGAAGCATTATCTGACGAGCAGATCTTAAAACAGCTGGATACGAATCTTCTGGGTGTGATCCGCGTGACGCAGGCATTCATTCCGTATTTCAGAGAAAAACAGAGCGGAATGTTTATTTCTACCACATCAATAGGTGGATTGGTTGCTTTTCCTTTAGGATCTACCTATCACGCTACCAAATGGGCGCTTGAAGGCTGGAGCGAAAGCTTAGCGTATGAGCTGAACAGATTTGGAATTGATATCAAAACTGTTTCTCCTGGAGGAATTAAAACAGATTTTGTAAGCCGTTCTTTAGATGCTGCTACAAGTCCAGCTTATGATGAAATGACCAATTCTCTATTCTCGAAAATGGAAGGAATGATGGAAGCGGCTTCTGAACCGGTACAAATTGCTGAGGTGGTTTATGAAGCGGCTACAGACGGTAAAAAACAACTGAGATATGTAGCCGGAGAAGATGCCAAAGCGATTTACGCACAGCGTCTTGAATTGGGAGACGAGCTTTTCAGAGAGCAGTTCGGGAAACAGTTTATCTAAGCCAAATAAATTGGAGGACAGCATAAATACATTGCTTTTATGCTGTCTTTACAACCAAATATTTAATACATTTATATCATGGAAAAGAAAGATAATTCCCCAATGAAAATTTCCTCCATATCAGAACTTCACGATCTGCTGAAGCTTCCCAAACCGGTGCATCCATTGGTAAGTCTAGTAGACAATACCCAAATGAGTGTGGATAAAGAAATGCTGAAAAAAAGTTTCCTGATGAATTTTTATAAGATCTCCTATAAATTTTCTGAACACGGAAAGATGGGGTATGGGCAGGGGTATTATGACTTTAATGAAGGCGGAATGATGTTCACCTCGCCGGGACAGATCCTTTCTACAGATGTGGATGCAGAATATTGTGGCTATACGCTGCTTGTGCATCCGGATTTTATACGGACCTATCCTTTAGCGAAGAACATTAAGAAATTCGGGTTCTTTTCTTATGATACGAATGAGGCGCTGCATCTGTCTGATCAGGAAAAAACAGTTATCACCGGACTGCTGGACAATATCAGGAATGAATTGAATACCGCCATCGATGAGGTAAGTCAGGATGTGATTATCTCTTATATTGAAGTTCTGCTGAATTACAGTAACCGTTTTTATAAGAGACAGTTTATTACCAGAAAAGCAGTCAACAGTGATCTTTTGTCCAAAATGGATACCGTACTGGAAGATTATTTTAATAAAGAGCAGACGTTAAACGGAGGCATTCCCACGGTAGAATTTCTGGCTTCTGAACTGAATCTTTCACCTCATTACTTAAGTGATATGCTTAGAAATCTTACCGGACAAAATGCACAACAGCACATCCATGAAAAATTGATTGAAAAAGCTAAAGAATACCTTACAGCAACGAGTTTTTCCGTATCGGAAGTAGCGTACGCATTAGGTTTTGAACATCCGCAGTCATTTAATAAGCTGTTTAAAAAGAAAACAGACAAAACCCCTTTGAGCTACAGACAGTCTTTTAATTGAGATCAAACAAATACATTCAAAATAAGCCCGGCACTGTGTCGGGCTTATTTGTTTTTGGAACCGAACGGAGAAAATACTGATTTTAAAAATGATATGAAATACCTAATTATAGGTAGAAAAAAATACTTTTTTTTCAGGATTGATACTCTATAAACCTAAAGATACATTTGTAATAAAAAAACACTCCATATAAATCACTTTCACCAAATCCTGTATAAACACATGAAAAAAATTAACTTTCTTTTAGCCATTACCGTAGGAATGATGGCTTATGCGCAGCCTACGGTAACCAGATCCGCAATTGACAGGATTAATATACCCACTACATTCAGATCGGGTGATGTTACATCCACATCCATTACTGCAGGAGCAGCCGGAGCTAATGTTACATGGGATTTTTCTGCTTATACAGCAGCCAATCCAGTAACTGCTACCACGAATATATGCCCGGGACAGACCAATTGTTTCAGGTTTCCAACAGCAAACAGGATTACGAATCCCATTGCGCTCGACACGTATGATTTCAATATCATGACCGATTCAGAAGCCACTATGGTAGGATCCTATTTCGGACCCAGTCTGGGTAATGGGACGGTAACCTATACAGATCCTTTGATCATGTATAAGTTTCCGGTTACGTACCAGCAGCAGTTTAATGAGACCTATCAGTTCAATACCGTTTCGGGGGCAGGAAATACCAGTGAAGCCGGACAGGAATCCTTTATCGCAGACGGCTATGGAACAGTTATTACCCCTACCGGAACGTATACGAATGTTCTCAGGGTAAAGAGAATGAGAACGGCTACTCAGACCATACCGGGACAGCCGCCTTTGCCCTATACCCACGAATCTTATCAATGGATCAGCCAGAGCTCGGGAATGGTTTTTTCCTTTGGGATTAATACCTTCACTTTGAATGGAAATACCAATGTTTCGAAGGCCGTGTCTTATCTTGTTCCGGGGGCTTTATCAACCTCTGATTTAAACAAAAAGAAGACAGAAATTTTAATATTCCCGAACCCAACCTCAGATAGGATTACATTACAGGCTGATGAAGATCTTACAAGGATCACCATTAGTTCTATGGATGGGAAATCTGTTTTAAAAACCGGAAATCTGAAGAATATTGATGTTTCAAAACTTCCAAAAGGAACTTATATCATTCAGGGAGAATTAAAGAACGGAAATATAGTTTCGAAAAAAATGATAAAGAAATAGTGCAAGATTTTAGTTTTCAGCATAAAAACCACTGATCAGTCCGGAAGTACAAAAAATTGTTATAGGTTGTGGATCAGGAATGAACTTTTGCATAAATATTTGTTCATCTCTGAATAATAAATTTTAGGTTTCATCATCAGACTTTCGGTAAGTGGTTTTTATAGGAACAGAGCTTTCAGTATACTGAAAGCTCTTTCCGTTTTAATGTGAATCTGTAGACTCTCTTGTAAATTTAGATTTTTTTATCCCTTTTCTAAAGTAAGGAAGCAATCTGCGTTCATCTGCTATTATTTTTCGTTCATGTACTTTTATTTGCTCAATCTGTAGTAGAGGAATACCTTTACCAAAGCATTAAAAAATTTATGTATTGAAAATAATTAGAGAAATATCTACCTACTGGAAGATTCAGCTCATTGGATGGTTTTCGGCTTCCTTTTATTGGGGACTCTCAGCATTTTTAACTGGTAATTTTAGCTGGAAAATAGGAATAGCAGATTTGATATTGGATGTATTTATAGGGATTGCATTGACCCATATTTACAGAAATTTTGCCATAAGAAAAGGCTGGAATAAGTTAAATCTGAAAAAGTTAGCTCCAAAAATTGCCATCAGTGTCTTGATACTTTCTTTACTATATATGTTTTTGATAGTCACTAAACTTTATCTGGTACGGCTGTTTATCTTAGAAAGTACAATGACTTCATTCATTACGTTTTTCAAATCTAGGGAACTACAGGTGTTTATTACGGGGACCAGATTAATGTCTATTTGGTTATTGGCTTACCACCTTTTCCATTATTCAAGACTTGAAATTGAAACTGCACAATTGTCGCTTAGGATAAAAGAGGTGCAATTGAATAATCTAAGTGCACAGCTTAACCCACATTTCTTTTTTAACTCATTGAATAATATAAAATTTCTAGTATTAGAAAATCCCAATTCAGCAAGACGGGCCATTGATCTTTTGTCTGAGCTGCTAAGGAATTCCTTACACAGCAATGTAGGGATATTAGTGTCCTTAAGTGATGAAATTAATCTTGTTAATGATTATCTTGAATTAGAAAAGATGCGATTTGAGGAAAGGTTACAAATAAAAATGGAGATCAATGCAGAGGTGTCAAAACATCAGATTCTTCCTTTGAGTATTCAGTCCCTGGTTGAAAACGCCATAAAACATGGTATTGAAAAAAGAAAAAATGGAGGATTTATTATTATAAAAATTGAAGAGGAAAGCAATTGGATAAAAATCAGTGTTCAAAATCCGGGAAAACTGAGTAATAAGATTAAAGATTCCGGTATTGGACTTAATAATCTAAAAGAGAGGCTCTTATTGCAATACAATGGAAATGCCTTTTTTGAAATTAAGGAGAGAGAAGACGAAACGGTTTTGGCCACTATTTTACTCCCATTCAAATGAAAAAAATAAAAGTTATAATAGTGGATGATGAACGTTTGTCCCGGGAAGAACTGAAAAAAACATTAAAAATGTACGAAGATTTTGTTCTGATTGGTGAGGCTGAAAATGCTGATGACGCTAAGCATTTGATTGAAAGAGAAATGCCTGATTTGCTTTTTTTAGATATTCAGATGCCAGAGAAATCCGGTTTCGATTTATTGGAGTCTTTAGACCATGTGCCTGCGGTGATGTTTATTACGGCTTATGATCAATATGCGGTACAGGCATTTGAAGTAAATGCGTTAGATTATCTCATGAAACCTATAAGAGAGGAGCGTTTTGCAAAGGCAATTGAAAAAATAAGAGATGCTGTAAACCAGAAGTCTTCTTTAAATAATGGGGTAACCAAAGACCGGAAGATTTTTATCAAGGATGGGGAGAAACGATTCTTTATCCAGCTTGATGACATTTATTTAATTGAATCACTTGAAAATTATACCAGACTTTTTTTTCAAGGGAAAAAAGCGCTTCAAAGACGATCACTTCGTCATTGGGAAGAGATGCTTGATGAACGTATATTTTTTAGAATAAACAGAACTGAGATTATCAATATTGAATACATCCAGGAAGTAAAACAAATTACTGGCGGTAGGTTAGAGGTAAAACTAAAAACAGGAGAGCTATTAGAAGTTTCAAACCGCCAATCTGTTAAATTCAGAAATATAAATAAAATCTGATAAAAAACAACCTAAACAAAACTAACCCATGAAAGTATTTTTGAATTTCATCATTGTGTTTCTTGCATTTTTCTATTGTCCTGCCCAACAGACAAAAAAAACAAAAACGGAAGACTTACAAAGTATTTATAATATTCAGGATAGTGTTTCTGTAAAAACCAGAGATGGAGCCACCTTATCTTTAATAGTGGTACGTAAAAAAGGAGATGAAAGACCAGCACCTGTAATCCTTCAGTCAACAATTTATGTTAGAGATGCAGGCAGAGATATGGTATCATTAAAGAGAGCTGTAGATAATGGTTATGTAGGAGTTATAGCCTATGCAAGAGGAAAAAGATTCAGTCAGGATGAAATATTTCCATATGAGAACGACGCCAATGATACCTATGATGTCATAGATTGGATCAGTAAACAAAAATGGTCTAATGGAAGTGTTGGAATGTATGGAGGAAGTTATAATGGATTTACACAGTGGGCAGCGTGTAAAAACCTGCACCCGGCCCTTAAAACAATTGTACCTTATGTAGCAGCGAGACCGGGACAGGGTTTGCCTATGGAAAATAATACCTTCGTTAATCCCAATTATGAATGGGCATTCTACGTTGGAAATAACAAATACCTGGACACCATAGCTGGAAGTGACAGACAGCGTTTTAGAAAAATGCAAAATAAATGGTGGGAAACAGGAGTGGCCTATAAGAAATTAGACAGTATAGACGGGGTAGCCAACAAATGGTTTCAACGATGGATCAGTCATCCTTCCTTTGATCATTATTGGCAAAAAATGACTCCCTATAAAAAAGATTTTGCACAAATAAAAATACCCGTTTTGGCATTTGACGGTTACTACAATGATGGACAGAATTCGGGTTTATATTATTTGAGAGAACTTCAAAAGTATAGTCCTCAAACCCCTGCGTATTTAATTATAGGACCTTATGGGCATTTTGGGACTCAAAGTGGAGGAGAAGCTACTTTGTACCAATATAAAATAGACCCTGTTGCTTTATTTGATATCAACACAATTACGTATCAATGGTTTGACTATATTTTAAAAAACGGGCCTAAACCCAAAGTTTTGAAAGACAGGATTAACTATCAGGTAATGGGGGCCAATGAATGGCGCAGTGCTCCATCTATTGATAAAATGAGTAATGGTTTTTTAACCTTGTATCTGACTGATACCAATTCAGGTAATTTCTACTCTTTAAATTCACAAAAACCTGTTAAAAAAAATTATTTAGAGCAATCGGTAGATTTTGCAAACAGAGAAATAGCAAATAATGATTACTACCCGGAACCCATTATTCGTAGGGAAATAGATACCTCTAACGGATTTAATTTCATTAGTGAACCCTTGGAAGAACCACTCTTAATCAATGGTTCCTTTTTAGGAGAAATTAAAGCCAGTATCAATAAAAAAGATATGGATATCGGAGTGACATTGTATGAATTAATGCCAAATGGAGAATATTTTCATCTGTCATATTTTATTGGAAGGGCAAGTTACTCAACAGATATTACAAAAAGGAAACTACTGAAACCTAATGAAATTGAAACCATTCCGTTCTCCAATACACATTTGGTGAGTAAGCAGCTAAGTAAGGGGAGTCGTCTGGTTATCTATCTGAATGTAAATAAAAATCCGTTTTCTGAACTCAACTATGGAACAGGAAAAACAGTCAGTGAAGAAACCATTAAAGATGCCAAAGAACCCTTAAAAGTGAAATGGTACAATGACAGCTTTGTAAAGATTCCGGTATTAAGACATTGAGTTGACTCATTTTTTTAAATGAAGCTCCGTCAGTTAGGGAGTCGGGATTTTCGGTTAGCAAATAAAACTTATGATAAATTGCATTCACACAATGTAACCCGAACAAATCAAAAGCTGTAATATTGTAATTCAAATCATACTAATGAAGACTAAGTTTCAGCTTCCACCGATTCCGGCCGTATTATTATCTATTGTAAGTGTGCAGTGTGGCGCTGCCATTGCGAAAGGGCTTTTCCCTGAAATTGGAGCAGCGGCTACGGCTACTTTAAGGATTGGGTTATCTGCGATTATCTTATGGATGGCTTTCCGCCCCAACCTATCCAAACTCAATGTAAAACAATGGAAATATGTAACACTTTATGGCGTATCGTTAGGTGCCATGAATTTAATTTTCTACATGGCTATTGAGCGTATCCCAATTGGGCTGGGGGTAACTTTAGAATTTGTAGGACCATTGGTTCTGGCAATTTTCAGCTCAAAAAAAATGACAGATTTTGTATGGATTATTTTAGCGGCCATTGGTATTGCATTAATTGCGCCTTGGTCGAGTAACGGATTAAACTTAGTTGGCGTTTTATTAGCCTTACTCGCTGGTGGTTTTTGGGCAGCCTATATTATTCTTGGGGGAAGAATATCTAAAATAATGAAAGGTGGTGATGCGGTGACTATTGGAATGCTCATTGCAACAATCTTTATTTTGCCGTTTGGAATTTTTGATGGACGGCTTTCTAACCTCAGCCCACACTTGATCGGTTTAGGAGCGGCACTCGCTCTGCTTTCCAGTGCTATTCCTTTTACGCTGGAAATAAATGCCCTTAAACATTTACCGGCACGAACTTTTAGTATTTTAATGAGCCTTGAACCTGCAATGGCCTCTCTAGCCGCTTTCGTATTTTTACAGGAATATTTATCAGTGACCGAATGTATTGCCGTAGCCTGTGTGGTTATTGCATCAGCTGGCTCTGCAATAACTTCCAAAGGTATAGAAGCTAAATAGAATATTATTTTAGTGGCGATATGTAGCCCCACCAGGAATCGAACCTGGATCTAAAGTTTAGGAAACTTCTATTCTATCCGTTGAACTATGAGGCCGTTGGAGAGAATAAAAATACTGATTAATTTAAATAAAAAAAAGACCTTGATCGCTCAAAGTCTTTTAAATGAATGGAATAGCGGGAAATCCCGGTTTATTCTTTTATAATTTTAAGCCTTTCAGAATTTCCGTCTTCAAAAAGGATAGTAAGAATATAAACTCCTTTACTGTATGTTGAAAAATCAATCTTTACATCATTCACTTTTGAATAAGACAGCGTTTTTATTTTTCTGCCATCCATACTGTAGATATCAACTTCTTTAATAAATTTTTCGGTCTTTAAAAAGCCCGTATTGGAAACAGGATTCGGGTAAAACTGAAATTTCTTTACAGCATAATCAGAAACTGAAAGTTGGCTGGTATTAATCGTTTTAGTGAATGTTTCAGAACAAGAATTTTTAGTCACCTTAAGAGATACGGTATATGTTCCGGACGCAGCATAAAGATGTGTCGGATTTATAACAGTAGATGTGTTTCCGTCTCCGAAGGTCCACAAAACGGTATCATAATTCGTTGAAAGGTTGGAGAAACTAATATTCTGTCCGCTGCCACTTGCTGAAAAACCTGCATGAAGGTGAAAAACATTGGAATTCCATTGGATCGGATTATTAAAAAAAGTTCCGTCTGCCAGCTGCTGGTAATATTCCGCTTTGTTTTGCGTCATCCCACTTAGGAAAGAAGACGGGAAAATCCGGTCCTGAAAAAGGGCGGCATATACAGAAGCAGCTACAAGATAACTACCCTGAGGATTGGGATGAACATCACCGTAGGAGCTGTGCAATGCGAGATCCTGTGTCGCTGTATAATGCGCTCTTGCACTTTCTCCTGCAGGAATCATTTCTGTCTGCATAAGGGTCGACATTTTTGTGATGGAATCCTTAATGACTTTTTGGGAGGCAAAATACGCGGGATATCCATTTTGAGAAGCAATGCCATTCGAAATTTCATACAAAAAGATCTTTGAGCATGGACTGTATTTCCGGATAGAATCTCTGAGTTTGCGGCCTCTTTCTGCAGTCAGGGCAACAGGAACGGAATATCCGCCGGACTCACCGGTCCCAGGCTGCATAACGACATATTTGTAGTTTTTAGAGCGTATGGTCTGGTAAAGAGTGTTGTCGTTGACATGGTTTGCAAATCCAACGCCACCCACAGTATGGGAGGTAACTTCAACATTTTTTCCTTTTGAGGCGGCCAGATCTTTAAAAAGAACCGGCATATCATTAAAATAGGTCATGCTGTTGCCAATAAACAAAACCTGATCAGCCTGAGCGAAAAGGAGTGTGGAGATATTGAACAGGACCAGAATCAGTATACTTTTAATCATAGTATTCATAAAAATTAATGTTTAAATAAGTAAAACCAAATATCCATGATCGGCTAAAAAACAGATCCATGAAATGGTAATCATTAGTGTGAAATAGGTGGGTTTTTGGAAAGATACATATTTTCAGATCCTGGAAAGATAGGCAGGGCAGAAGCCTGCAATAGTAAGGGGTAGTTTTTCTTCATAAAAAATATATTTAATTGATAAAATTTATATCTGAATAGAAAGTTATATAAATAGTAGTGAAATATTATTAATATTGCATCGGATTTATCTTTGTTGTAAAAATATCACATTGGCATTGTGAATATCTCACTGTTTTAAAGATTCCCGAAATTAATTATTATTTTCTTTCCGGGCTTGGTTTTAAAACACTGATTGATAAAGAGTAGTAGCTAAGACGTAGGTGCTACTTTGCTACGACACCGACTAATGAAACCCTTTAACAGATTAAGAATACTAAAAAATAAGTATGGCTAAAAAAATACTTTCCTGTCTATTTTTCTTTTCAATATGTTGCTATTCATTGGCTCAAAAGGTTACTGAAGAAAGACTGAAAAGTATCATTTTTGATATTCAATTTTCTACGGCTGGAGACCGTGAGATTAAAAAAATAGACAGCATCATTTCCATATGTCATCAGGAAAACTATCGGGATTGTGAAGTTTTTGGATATCTTAAAATTGCCAATATCTATAATAAGAACAATGATATTAAAAAAGCTTTTCATTATACAGATCTAATCGAAAAGAAAAACCTCATCACTTCCGAAACAGATTTTGAAGCTGTTTTTTATTTTTATACCATACGTTCTCTTTTGCACCAGAAGCTGGGTGAGAGAGTGGCAGCCCTTAAGTTGCTGGATGATATATCGTTTCAGGTAAAAGAAAATCCATATTACGAATATCTCATCGACTGGCAGTATGCGGGGATCTACACTGAAATGGGCGAAAATAAAAAAGCACTGAAAGCGTACAGAAGTGCTTATCTGAAAGCAAAAGAATATAGAAAACAGCCTGGACAGAATACGGCGAAAAACAAAAATAAAATCAGTAACAGTTACAAACCGGCAGCCTATCTTGCAGGCGCCTACCAGAAATTGGGAAAGATGGATTCTGCAAAAATTTACATTGAAGAAGGGCTGCAGGATGCCAGGAGTCTTGATGAGGTAGGGCTTCAGTACATTGCTTCCTTCTATGCTGCGGAATATTATCTGAAGACAGCAGATTTCAAAAAAGCGCAACAGAATTTATGGATCTGCAAAAACATAGCGGTTCATCATTATAAAAGTGAAAACTATCAGGAAAGCGTTATTACGGATCTTATCAATCTCTATGAGAAAACGGGCGAGAAGGATAGTGCTGATTATTATTCAAGGCAGCTGCTGAAGGTACAAAGTCATAACGATGCTCAAAATAAAATTCAGAAAGATATTCTCGACAAGAAAAAACTGACAGAAGAAGGCAGCAAAACAATGGAAAGAAAAACTTTGATCTATCTCTGTATCGGTCTTTTTGTATGTTTAACCCTTATTTTTATCTACCTTTTTTACAATAAGAAAACCGTCAATAAAGAAATTATTCCTGTCGAAATTCCTTTCATACAAGATAATAATCTATTTGAACAGGTGATTGTGCTGGCCAAAGAAAATAACCCGGAATTTTTAACCCGGTTTAATGATTATTGTCCCGGTTTCTCAGGGAAACTGGTTGAAGCCGCACAGCTTAAAAGCTCAGAGATCCGTTTCTGTGCCTATGTCTATCTTAATTTCTCTACAAAAGATATTGCAGCCTATACCTATACTTCGGTAAGAACAGTTCAGACAAAAAAATACCGCATCCGGAAAAAGCTCAATATTCCGAATGATACAGAGATTTATCTGTGGTTCCGGGATTTGATGAAATAAAATATTTTTGCTTGTCCATATAATTTACCTAAAATGAGTATCTTATGATTAACAAAAAAACAAAAATATGAGTCGAGGCTTTGGAATATTCTGGATGCTTTATATGCTGTTTTTTGCGGTACCTTTTCCCATGATTTTGTATTATAACATCAAAGATGCGGAACCGCCCTTTCTCAACGACACTAATCCATGGCTTGCAGTAGGGCTTTTGGGGCTTTCTGTACTTTTATGGAGCATTGTTTTGTTGAGTTGGTTTTATAAATGGATCGTGGTAAACTTTATTGCTAAAAGAAATGTGATCCATCTTGCTAAACACGGTGTTCGAAGAAAAGCTGAAATTCTGGAAGCGGTAAAAATATCTAAGCCCGGGAGTCAATATGATACCTATGAACTTGTGCTTGCTTTTAAGAATCTGGTCAACACGGATATCAAACAGAAAGCAGTTGTTAATGATTCAAAACCTCATCAACATCGGTTTGAAAAAGGAAAAACAGTAGACATACTCATTGATAAAGAGGTAAAGAAAATGCCCTATTTTATTTTTGCGGGAAGTGAGGCGAGCATCAATATTCTGACCATTTTTCTAATCACTGTAGGCTGGCTGACCATTGTTACTCTGGTTGCATGGTATTATATCTACTCCTATCAGACCGAGAGCAATGGAATGGGGTGGCGGTTCATTATATATTGGCATCCTTTGCTGCTCTGTCCTGCGATATTACTGTTTTATAAACTTATTTTTTTCTACTTTATCAACAGGATTTTCAATGGTAAAAAAGGAGAACCTGAATTGATTAAATTTAAAGGAATCAGAACGACAGCCAGATTAATCAGTGCTGATCTGACCGGAACTTATATCAATGAACAGCCGATGGTTTTGTTTAAAGTGGAATATGCCGATGAACAGAATCAGACCCGGAGAGCTGAAATTAAGAAGATCGTCAACCTTCTTGATATGAATAATGTAAAGCAACCAACTTTTGATATTTTTTACCTGAAAGAAGATCCGAACCGAATCGCCTTTGCGGAGGATCTTGACAATATAAGTTAAATACCATGAAAAATTATGTCATTATAATTATAGGAAGCATTCTTTTAACAGGCTGTGAGCAGGTTTCCAAAAGCGTAAAAGAAACTTTTGAACCTACAGAAGATAGTACAGTTCAGCATAAAAAAGATGAAAAAATTCCGGTTTCTGCTCCCAATTCTTACAGTCCGGAGGTTGAAAAACAGATAGAAGAAGCCCAGCGACTGGTCAACACGATGCTGGAAAAACATACCAAAACACAAAACGATACCTATACAGAAGGTAAAAACACAGGTTTTTTAACCAATGAAAACAAGCTGAAGAACGCTGAGGAAGCCTTAAGAAAACTTCCTCAGTATGCCGGAAAAGAAATTAATATTTATTACACCATGTATTTTTATGACAATGGCAGTATCCTTGTGATGCTTCAGCACCCTACGAATCCTGATTATATTGATAATTATGAATACAAAGACGGGAAGTGGTCTGAACCGAGACCTGAGCAGATATCTGTAAGGGATGATATCCAAAGCCGTTTGGTCCCTTTGGATAAAATGGATTTTGCCAACGTCGCCAAAGCTGCAGATCTTTACAGCCAAAAGATAGCACAGATAGAAGGAGCAAAACCGCTCACCAGTATTTATATATCCATTGCCAATAACAAAATTCGATGGTTTCCGGCAAGTATTAATGGCAGCAGGGAAAGACACTCCATTGAACTCAATCAAAACGGAACCTTGAAAAAGTTTGAAAGGGAATAATAGCATCTGCTCAATTGGCTTGATCTGCGAGAATAAAACAATCCAATCATTTTAAGAATAAATAGCACCATTAGGTCATGCCTATTGGTGTCATTTATGAAAAATATTTGTGCAATTTGGGGTTTTAATAAATGCAGAGTTGTCTCATAACATCAGATAGTTTAAGTAGTACAAAGAGAAAAATCTATCAGCTTTGAATCAAAAAAACATATAAAGAATCTCTCCAAAAGGCCTCTATTAGGGGTAAAAAAAAGGACCCGCTCTTTAGAAGCGGATCCAGTAGATAAAACATCTCATTTTTTTAATTAGACAACAATTAAAAAAGCACAGCCGACAATGCTGTGCTTAAATTTTTATTTCAAATTTAATTGCAATTTCAAAGCTGAAAAAAGCAAAAAAAGATTTCATTTCAGTTGTATTACATAGTAAATGTAGTCATATTTTTAATATGAAATATGAATTTAATGTTAAAATTCACAAGTTATCCACATTTTTTTGTGGATAAGTATGGAGTTGCTTTATCTTCAATGGTATTTTTCAGTCTTTTTTTCCTTTAAATAAAGGAAATTTTACAATCTGGTGGCAGAAATATTCATGATAGAAATCGTGTTATATGGAAGCTTTAAAATTTTGAATATCATTGGATCAATGGAAAGGACCTGATTTTTCTGTTTCATTCCTGGCGAAAATAAAGTTAATCAACTTCAAAGAAAAAGTTTAAACGAGTTCAGTATAAAATATTTATAAAATTACTCTTTGGTCGTTTTTTTTTGCAGATTAAAAATTAAGCTCTACATTTGGGCTATTAATATCTCTTAATAAATATCATTCCCCATTCAGACGCATTTTTAAACGTCTGAAACCTTAAGGTTCAAATTATCTGAACCTGACTTTACTATTATTTTATTTAACGCTAAAGAGAAACTGACCATAAGTGCATGGATTTATTCATCATTCACTATGGCTTTATTTTCTGGCTACCAAAAGAGATCATTATGAAAACAACTCCCATTGCCGTACTAGGCGGAACCGGAAAAACCGGAAACTATCTTGTTCAAGAACTTCTTAAAAAAGGGTATCCTATGAAATTACTTCTCCGGACTCCTGAAAATTTTACTCTTCAGAATCCTTTAATTCAATTAGTGAAAGGAGATGCGAGAGATTTTAGTGCTGTTGACAACCTTATTAAAGGCTGCAGTGCCGTGATCAGTAAGATAGGACAGCCTGTCGGAGAGAAATCAATATTCACCGATGCCACAAACAATATTATACAATCGATGAATGCGCATGGGATCAAAAGATATATTGCGATCACCGGCCTGAATGTGGACACTCCTTTTGATCATAAGAACGAAAAGGTAAAAGCGGCTACAGACTGGATGTACCAGAATTATCCCAAAACCACAAAAGATAAGCAGGATGAATACGAAATCCTTGTCAACAGCGATCTGGACTGGACTCTGGTCAGGCTTCCCTTAATCATTCCGACTTCAGAACATTTCAAAACAGAAACGAATCTGACAGATTGCAAAGGCGAACAGATCAGCGCAGCAGACCTTTCTGAGTTTCTGGTTTCCCAGATTGAGGATAATACTTATAATAAACAGAGTCCATTTCTGTATAATGTAAAGGAATAGAATTCACGTTCCTACAAAAGAATAGAGAGCCATCCGGCTCTCTATTTGTATTTAGTTTTCAAGTTTCTCCTTAATGTACTTCGCGGTATGCGATTTTTTATCTTTCGCCAGATCTTCCGGTGTGCCTGCAAAAACAACTTCGCCACCATATTTTCCAGCCTCAGGCCCGATATCTATTATATAATCCGCGGATTTGATAATATCCGGCTGATGCTCAATAACGATCACGGAATGCCCAAGATCGATCAAAGCCTGCAACGATTTCAACAGTTTCTGAATATCATGGAAATGCAGCCCTGTAGAAGGTTCGTCAAAGATAAATAAGGTTTTATCTGTGGTTACTCCTTTAACAAGGAAAGAAGCCAGTTTCACACGCTGTGCTTCACCTCCGGAAAGGGTAGAAGAGCTCTGTCCCAGCTGAAGATAACCTAATCCTACTTCCTGAAGCGGTCTCAGTTTGGTCACGATCTTTTCTTCGTTATTGTCTTTAAAGAATTCCAGAGACTCATCTACCGTCATATGAAGAATATCAGAAATGCTTTTCTCATCGAATTTCACTTCCAGGATCTCGCTTTTGAAACGGGTTCCTTTACATACTTCACATTCAAGCTCAATATCTGCCATGAACTGCATGGAAACATTGATGACCCCTTCACCTTTGCATTCATCGCATCTTCCGCCGTCTACGTTGAAAGAGAAATGCTTAGGCTTATAACCCATCATTTTTGATACTTTCTGCTTGGCAAAAAGATCCCTGATGTCGTCATAGGCTTTCAGATAAGTCACCGGGTTGGATCTTGATGATTTTCCGATCGGGTTCTGGTCGATCAGTTCAATATTTTTAATCAGTTTCTTTGGAAATTCTACGGAATCATAATCTCCCTTTTTACCACCCATTCCAAGCTGAATCTGGATATCATTGGTTAAAATTTCCTTCATCAGCGTAGATTTTCCGCTTCCGGAAACACCTGAGATCACCGTAAGGCTTTCCAGGGGTACGTCTACGTCTATATTTTTAAGATTATTCTGTCTTGCTCCTTTGATATGGATCCATTCCTTGGCTTTTCTTCGCTTTTTCGGAACTTCAATTTCCATTCTTCCGGTCAGGTATTTTGAGGTAAGGGTATCTGCGTTTTTAAGATCGGTATAATCTCCAGCAAAAACCAGTTCACCACCAAGATAACCAGCCTCCGGACCGATATCGATAATATAATCTGCGGCTTTCATTACATCTTCATCGTGTTCTACAACGATTACGGTATTTCCGAGATCACGAAGGTTCTTTAAAACTCCGATCAGGTTTTCCGTATCTCTTGAGTGAAGACCGATAGAAGGCTCATCCAGGATATAAATAGATCCCACCAGTGAACTTCCCAAACTTGTAGCAAGGTTGATTCTCTGACTTTCCCCACCGGAAAGCGTGTTGGATGTTCTGTTGATGGTTAAATAGCCTAAACCTACTTTTAATAAAAACTCGATACGGGTTTTGATCTCGTACAGCAGTCTTTTGGCCACATCCTGATCGTGCTCAGAAAGCTTCAGTCCGTTGATTAAAGGATGTAATTCATCCAGCGGAAGCTCAATCATCGACTGGATATTATGTCCGTCTACTTTTACCCAGCTCGTTTCTTCACGCAGCCTCAGGCCTTCGCAGGTAGGGCAGAGTGTTTTGCCTCTGTATCGGGAAAGCATGACACGGTACTGAATTTTGTACAGGTTTTCTTCAAGCATTTTGAAGAAATTATTGATGGATGGGAAACTGCTTTTTCCGTCTCCTTTCCAAAGGAAGTTTTTCTGTTCTTTGGTCAGTTGATGATAAGGCTTATGGATAGGGAAGTCTTCTGCTTTTTTGATGAATGCTTTTTTCCATTCGCTCATGGTTTCGCCTCTCCAGGATACTACAGCATCTTCATAAATGGATAAGGTTTTATTGGGAATCACAAGATCTTCATCGATTCCGATTACTTTTCCGTAGCCTTCACATGCCGGACAAGCTCCGTAAGGGGTATTAAAGCTGAAAAAATGAACATTCGGTTCAAGGAACTCCATGCCGTCCAGCTCAAATTTATTGGAAAATTCTTTTACTTTTCCGCTATCTGCATTCTTCAGTGCACAATAACCATGACCTTCATAAAACGCCATCTGAATGGAGTCTGCCAATCTCTGAAGGAAGTTCTCGTCTTCTTCATAAGAAAAACGGTCGATCACCAGATTAATGACCATTCCTTTTTCCGGAGTAAAACCGAAACTTTCCAGATCTTCAATACCGGCTAGATTACCATTGATCTCAAGCCTTGTGAAACCTGCCAGCTTTAAAACGTTTAATGCTTCTTTAAAATTATCCGCATCATATTCCAAAGGAGCCGTCAATAGAAATGAAGTCTCTTTTTTGGAAGCTTTGATAAAATCGATCACATCAGACACGGAGTCTTTTTTCACTTCTTCGCCGGAAACCGGAGAATAGGTTTTCCCGATCCTTGCAAAAAGAAGCTTCATATAATCATAGATCTCTGTAGAAGTTCCTACCGTAGAACGCGGATTGGAAGAGATCACTTTCTGCTGAATGGCAATGGAAGGCGCAAGCCCTTTGATGTCATCCACTTTTGGTTTTTCAAGTTTACCCAAAAACTGACGTGCATAGGAACTTAAACTCTCCACATATCTTCTCTGTCCCTCTGCATAAATCGTATCGAATGCCAGAGAAGATTTTCCGCTTCCGGAAACTCCTGTAATCACGATCAGTTTATTTTTCGGGATCAGAACGTCTATATGCTTCAGATTGTTAAGGTGTGCATTCTTAACGAAGATCTGTTTTTTTATATCTATTTCTATTGTTTTAGCCATGTTTTATCTTTGAAAAAGATTGTTTGCATCTTAAAAAAATAAGACCCACAAAATTACGAAATTTTAGCGGAAATAAGATGCTTAAATATTTCCCGGATACAAATATATTATCCTGACTTCTACAGGAAAAGAAGAGGTACCCGTTGAGGAATAAAAGGGTAATTTGTGAATAAATGATTATCAGTCATAAGGTTATATAGATAGCATGTTTTCATAATATTTTTCATCGGTTTATGATTTTCGTTATATTTTTACCATATACTATTGTTTTGTGTTTTAAAATTATTTAAAATTGTATTCATAAATTTGTAATATAGAAATGAGAAAATTATTCAGAGATCTTGTTACACATTTAATGAGAAAAAGATAAAACAGTTACTTCCCTAAAAGATGCAGTATAACCATACTGCATCTTTTTTTATGATAACTATCATTTGCCTGTCTTCAGGAACTCCCTTACTTTTGAGGCCATTATTTAAAGAAACTGATTTAGAACGAAAACGGCAATTATTATGATCAAAAAGATTGGGAGTATATTTTTATTGGGATTCCTGTTTTGTGCGCAGGCACAGGAAAAGACAACAGATATTGAGAATATTGAATTTCAGGGGAAATTTATTTCCACACCCTATAAAAGTGCCAATCAGAATATAACGGTTATTACCAAAGAAGATATTGCCAATTCTCCGGCGAAAAGTATCGATGAAGTTCTTCAGCAGGTTCCGGGAATGGATATCAGAAGGAGAGGAGCGAACGGCGTACAAAGTGATATAGGCTTCAGAGGAAGTTCTTTTGAGCAGGTATTGCTGTTGCTGAACGGGATCAGAATGAACGATTCCCAGACCGGTCACAATTCAATGAATATCCCGGTAGATATGGATGATGTGGAAAGAATCGAGATCATCAAAGGTCCGGCAGCAAGAAGATTCGGGCAGAATGCCTATGCAGGTGTTATCAATATTATTACCAAAACAAATCCCGGAAAAAGGGTGAAAATAAGTGCGGATGGCGGGGACTACGAAACCTACGGATTCGGATTCAATGCGCAGTTGGGAAATGAAAAATTCTCCAACTCTCTTCAGGCCAATTCTTCTTCTTCACAGGGATATATGTACAATACGGATTATGAGATCCGAAATGTTTTTTACCAAAGTAAACTGACCATTAAAAACGGGGATCTGAAGCTGCAGGCTGGTTTTTCTGAAAAGAAATTCGGGGCTAATGGTTTTTATGCATCTAAAAGCGCTACCGAACAGTATGAGGAAACACAGGCTTCCATCGTAAGTTTAGCGCATCAGCAAACATTTGGTCATTTGAAGATAAGCTCCAATGCCTACTGGAGAAGAGGTCAGGATATGTATCTCTATGATAGAAATAAGCCAAATGGCTACAGAAATATGCATATCGGGAACAATGTTGGAGGAGAAGTGAATTCCAGCTATCAATGGGGGTTGGGAACTACCGGTGTGGGTGTGGAGCTGAGAAAGGAATTTTTGGCGAGTAATAATTTAGGAGAGCGAAACCGTTTTGTTTCACAGGTCTTCTTTGAGCATCATTTTTCATTACTGGATAAAAAACTGAACATCAGTCCGGGAATTTCATGGGCGAATTATTCCAAAGAAGGGAATTTTTTCTATCCGGGATTAGATGTAGGATATAATTTCAATCCGAACAATAAAATCTACGGAAATATTGCAAAAGTTCACCGTGTTCCGACGTTTACGGACCTTTATTATGTAAGCAAAACCGAACAGGGAAATCAGAATCTTCTTCCTGAAAATGCCGTTTCATCTGAAGTAGGGTATCAATATCAGAACAGTAAAATCCTCGCAAAAGTGAGCGGGTTTATGAGAAATTCCAATAATTCTATCGACTGGGTTAAAAAAAGCCTGACGGATCCGATTTGGTACGCTCAGAATGTAGGAAGAATTGATACAAAAGGATTTGAAATTGAATTAAGCCACAGAGCTTTCAGCTGGTTAAAATACACCGCAGGATACACCTATCTGGACAGCAAAATGAAAGAATCCAATGAATTTGTTTCAAGATATATTCTGGACAATCTGAAACATCAGGTGGTAGCAAAACTAGAGACGAAATTCCTGAACTATTTTACCAATGAATTGGTTTACAGATACAATGAGAGAATGAATCTGGGGACTTATAATCTCCTTGACGAGAAGTTAAGTTTTGCTAAAAAAGACTTCTCGGTATATGTGCTGATTAATAATCTGACGAACACAAAATATACAGAAGCTTTTGGAGTTGAAATGCCGCAGAGATGGTTCCATTTAGGCTTCTCATATACGATCAATATTAAGTAAATGTTAATTTGAAATGAATGAAAGTTAACATTAACAAATTGTTAAATAATTTATTTTTGCAAAAATTTTTTATGAAACTTTTTTTAAGTCTGAGTTTACTTTTGAGTATGACCTTTTTAAAAGCACAGGACCACGTTTCCAGCTTCAATGCAGTGACTCTAACCTATAAGTTTCATCCGAAGTTTTTTCTCTACGCAGAAGGACAGCTCAGAGGTAACGAAGATTATACGTATCCGGATTATTACGAGATCAAAGGAGGAGTAGGTTACAACCTGACTAAAAATCACAAACCTTTTGTAGGTTTAGGTAGGTATGTGAATTACAAAGAACACAGTCTGAGCCGGGAAGAATTCAGGGTTTGGCTACAGGACGTGATCGATTTCAAAAAAGGAATCGTGAAGTTTGAAAACCGTCTTCGTGCGGAGAAAAGCTGGTTCTACGAGCCTGCAACAGACAAAGCTTCCCAGAGAATGCGATACAGATACCGTCTGAACATCAGCGTTCCCCTGAATGCCAAAACCATTAAAAAAGGAACTGTTTTCGCGAATGCTTATGATGAGATTTTCCTGGTAAGTCCGATGAAACCTACTTTCGCCAGAAATAGAGTATATGGCGGTTTCGGCTATCAGATCGATGACTATTTCGGAATCTTGACCGGTTATCTATGGCAGCGTGAATTTGAAGCAAAAGGCAATAAAAACCTTCACTTTATTTATCTGGCTTTAAATATCAATATCGACGGTACAGATCATCCTACAAAAACGTATGATTTCCCGGGAGCGGATTAAGATTTTTTGTTTAAATCCGCCTGAGAAAAAGACCCAGCCAGTAGTGGGATGAATAGAGTATAGAACTGAGTGACTTGAGATTCTGATAGGACTGCATCCTATCTTGGGCTAAATCTTCACGTGGTGGCTGTTGTTTCTCAGTAGTATTCTGATAGGACTGCATCCTATCTTATGCTAAATCGCCACGTTGTGGCTTGCTTTTCTCAGCAGTTGTAACCTTGATTTCTTATATTTTAAGATTAAAAAAGTATAGCTTACAAAATATTTAGTAATCTGTTCCATTAGCTTAATCTGGACTAACTCGCTTAACCCCGTATCGCGTAACTCTCTATCTTTTAATTCTCATAAACCGAACTCAAGATATTTATCACATCAGATTTTGATTGTATTTACTTTTACTCCCCAAGTTTTGAAACTGTGTCCTGAAAACTCAATAAGTCCTTTTTCAATTCCAGGTAATATTCATTGAGGATTTTCTGAAATTCATTCACCATAGCAAACACGGCTTCTACTTCTGGTTCCAGGTATTTATCGTGATTAAAATAAATGTACGAAGCTTCTGCATATGATTTTAGGGTAGCTCTGCTTTCCTCTGTTAATGATTCTTTATACCTTGAGTTTTCTATAAAATCATTCAGTTCTTTTTTGAAGTCAGTTTCGGCTTTTAACAGTTTGGCTCTGTGTTTACGGATTTCTTCAAAAGGTAGCGTTACGGTCATAAACTGAAGGTATGCAGCAAATTTAGTCAGTGCTTCCTGAAACCTGTCGAATTCTTTGTCTATGATTCCAAACTTTTTGTATTTACCCAGTAAAATAGATTGGTCATGTTGATCGGCCTTACTGAAATAATACAGGAAGATATCTTCATCATTTTTTGTGAGCGCGGTCTTTACTTTTAAAAGTTCACTTTCAAGTTCAGGAATGAGTTTGGTAGCATCTTTGGCTTTGTACAGGTTTTCTCCGTATCTGAATGTTTTAATTTCTTTAGGGTTGGCTTTTAGATAGGCAAGGGTTTGCAGATCACTTTCAATTCCAACTTTCTCGTAAATTAAAGAAACTTTTCGGTCACTGAACAGATCTTCACTGGTCATTACGGTGCCGGAATCTTTTATAATCGTTTCGATATTCTCTAATAGTGGATTGTGGGCTTCATAATACCCGTTGAAATTTGAACTTAGGTACTGATAAGGGTATTTTTCTATATAAAGCTCAGTGAATTTTTCGTCGTCTATCACTTCACCCACATTTTTCACCTGATGCAGGGTCAGGTATTTTCGGGTCATCACCTCACAGATCTCATCATATCCTCTGATGATATTTTTTGCCAGTTCATGATTTTCCTGAATATTTCGGGTTGTATTGTTTCTGATTCTTTCAATTCTTTTTACGGTATCCGGATGGGAAGCCCACTGATCCTGAATTTCTATTTTTGTTTTGTTATAACGGGTTAAATCTTCTGCATCTACTTTTGGAAGGCCATTTACATAAGGATGGTTGTTTCTTTCACTGAAAATTTTCAGTAAAGAAGAATGATTTTTATAAAGATTCTGAGGAAGGTATTTCTGCTCACTTTGGATATAGAAATTAAAAGAATATTGAAAAGCGGAATCACTTAGTTCTATTCTCAATAACGAAGAGATCTGCTCCTGAGGATTGGTGAGAAAAGTCGCAACGGCATCTGCATGATATTCCATCTCCCGGCTCAGGGAAGCGTGTTTTTGGAATAGAAAAGATGAAACTTTTTTCAGGATAAACTGAAATACATTGATAAAGCCCACTGAAATCGCTCCAAATAAGCTGAAAAAAGCATTTCCCGAAAAAGTCATGATCATGTTTTCATATTCTTTATTATTGTAAACCGTTTCGTACACAATTTTTTGTGCATGATGAACATATCCACCCACTTTCATGCTTCTTTGGGAAAAATGCCCGAATTCATGGGCGAGAATAGTTTTTAATTCGCCGGTACTTGTAGAATTGATTAATCCCAAACCAATGGTAAGATTTTTTCTCACCGGAAAAAACATACTCCAGAAAACGGAATTATAACTTACACTGGCATTAACATCAGGAGAAAAGAAAACCTTTTTAGGAGCTTTTACCTGAGTATCTTTAACAATTTCATCGATGATACTGAATAATTCCGGCTGTTGGGATCTTGTAATTTCTACCAAGTGTCTCGTGTTGTAGGTGTTTTCATTGAAAATGAATTTAATCATAAAATAAAAAACAAAAATACCAATGCTGGCAAGACCTGCGGCTGCTATAAGTGTATAGTAGCTTATTTTGAATGCAAGAATAGAATATGCTCCGTATCCTAAAAGCACAATGAGAAAGAGGGAAACGGCGATAAGGATAAGATATACGGTGAAAAATATAGAAATAGATACAATAGCGGAAGTCAGCTTAGACCTGTAAGCTGCCGACATTTTAGGAAGGTTATTCATTTTTTGTGTTTTTATACTTTTAATATTTCTCTATTAAATAATGATACGCTTTCAGGTATTTATTGAATCTTTTAATATCCTTAGGTGTAAGCTCTCTGTTAACTCTTCTGAGATCCATATTATCACGGAGGTCATTTAGTTTTACAGCAACAGCTAAAGGTGATCTTTCCGTTCTTTTAACGAATTCATCGTAATCTTCTTCGGGATCAAATTTGGTAAGGCAGCTGATAGCAAAAATAATGTATTCGGGAAAGCCTTCGGTTCTTAAATACTCCAGACTGAACTCTTCCGGATGATCTTCCACTACGTCATGAAGGACGCCAACGATCTTTTCGTCGAGTGTTTTTCCGTATTCCATGACACGCATCACGTGAGCGATGTAGGGAGCATGGTATTTGTCGGTTTGTCCTTTGTGTGCTTTATCAGCTATCTTTATGGCTCTGTTGAGCATTTCTTCTTTTGTCATTTCAAATAGAAAATAGAATACAAAAATAAAAAATGCCTTAAAAAATAAGACATTTTTATTGAGAATATTTTAAGGAATATTAAATAACGGTTTCATCCTCTACAGAAGCGCCTGGAGCATTGTTTTTAACGGATTCTATTCCGTTATCCATGCCGTTTTCAGATTCGTACATCTGGCTGGTTCCTATGATCTGTCCGTTTCCTGCTTTTAAATTGAAATAACAGCGGTCATCTTTTGCTGTATTTCTTTCAAATTTGGAATCGTCCTGAGAATTGGTGCGTACAGATTCTATTCCGTTTTCACAGGATGGTTTTGAGCTATATCCCTGGCTGGTTAAGATTACTTGTCCGTTTCCGGCTTTAAGATTGAATTTGAAGTCACCATCGGTTCTCTTCGAGATAATAAATTTTCCCATAGTAATTGGTTTTTGTGGTTTGATTAGTTTTTTTTAATTATTTGGAAGGCTGTGCCTTTTTTGTGTCAGGTATCAGTTTTTCAGGAGCTGAGCTGTTGAGTATTCTGTATTTTGAGTTATCCCGTTTGGCTTCTTTTAAGGCCATATACTGTGATGTATCTTTTGGAGTGGCAACAAGCATTTTATACTGCTGTTTCTGATCGGTATGAATCTTTGCCTGTGTTTCCTTAAGGCCTTTAAAATTAAGGATTTTGGCAGTATCTACCTTTGGAATAATTTGTTTTCTGTCTTCTTTCTGCTGGGCGAAAGTCATTGTGCAAAACAATAATAATGAGCAGGAGAATAATAACTTCATTTCTTTGTGTTTTTTTATCATATTGAAAAAAATAATGATCTGTGATCAAATTTAATGATTAAAAATAGTAAAAAAATTGAAAAACAGCAAAAAAAAACCTACGCGAAGTCGAAGACTTCGCGTAGGTTCTCCATAAACAAAATATTGAATTATTTCATTTTCTGTTTTTTGATCGCGGATGTGTTTTTGGGATTACTTTTATGGAACGAGGTTTTTAGTTAGACCTAATAAAAATAAAAAGTAGTTGCAGATCTGAAAAAAATCTTTATTTTTGGCCCCTATTAAAAAAAACAAAAACTATGAAATGGTACTTAAAAGCATTGAAACAGTATGCTGATTTTACAGGAAGAGCGAGAAGAACCGAGTACTGGATGTACTTATTATTTAATACAATCTTCGTGATTATAGCGACGTTATTGGATAATCTTTTGGGATTGAAATTTTATCAGGATATGCCTTATGGTTTTATTTATATGGTTTACGCATTGGCTACTTTTATTCCGGGATTAGCTGTTTTGGTTAGAAGATTACATGATGTAGATAAAAGCGGATGGTGGTTTTTTATCTCTTTGATCCCAATTGTTGGAGCTATCTGGTTATTGATCCTTTTATTTACAGAAGGAACTCCGGGAACCAATCAATATGGTGTAAATCCTAAAGAGAATTTCAATGAAATCAATGAAATCGGACAAAAACAGATGTAATTTCCAAAAGAATTACAACCCATATTAATATAATAAACGCTCCAAAATCTTGGAGCGTTTACTGTTATATTCAAAATAATGTTTAGTAATTACCTTTAGCAATATACTGGGCTGCAACTTTTTCAGTTAAAGCCACTACATTAGGATGGTTGGTATATTTTGTAAATCTTCTCAGGCCTGAAAGCATCATTCTCTGCTCATCACCTTCAGCGAAAGAGATAATTCCTTCTTTAGCGGCTGCGATGACCTTTTCAACAGCTTTGTAAAGGTTAAGCTGTGCCATTGCTGCTTCTACAGAATCAGGAGAGAAGTGTTTCTCAGCTCTCAGTACAGCAGATTCTGCCATGTAAAGCTGGTTAAGGATCTCAGATGCATTTAATAATAAGTGTTGTTGCTTTTCGATATCCATCATGAATTTTTGAAGAGCAGCTCCGGAAACCATAAGGAATACTTTCTTAAGGTTAGCGATGATTGCTTTTTCTTCACTCATGAATGCTGAATAATCAGGAACATCAAATGAAGGAATTCCAGTTAATTCTTTGCTGATTGCCATTGCCGGAGAAAGCAAATCTAATTCTCCTTTCATCGCTCTCTTAATTAACATTCCTACTGCTAATAATCTGTTGATCTCATTGGTTCCTTCATAGATTCTTGCGATTCTTGAATCTCTCCATGCAGCTTCCATTGGCATATCTTCAGAGAATCCCATTCCTCCGTACACCTGGATTCCTTCGTCAGCAGTATGTTGTGTTAAATCTGAAACAAAAACCTTCAGAATAGAAGCTTCTACCGCAAATTCTTCAACTCCTTTCAATTCAGCCTGCTGATGATTCATTCCACCGGCAACCAATTCATTGATTTTATCTTCAACGTCTTTTGCAGCTCTGTAAGAACCCGCCTCAGCAACGAAAATTCCTGTTGCCATTTCTGCCAGCTTCTTTCTGATCGCTCCGAAAGTTGAAATAGAAACGCCAAACTGCTTTCTTTCGTTAGAATACTGAAGAGAGTGGTTTAAGATTCTTCTCTGTCCGTCAAGGTTGGCAGCTGCCAATTTAATTCTTCCTACATTCAAAGCATTCAAAGCGATTTTGAAACCGTTGTTTCTTTCGCCTAAAAGGTTCTCAGCAGGAACTTTCATATCATTAAAGAAAACCTGTCTTGTAGAAGACGAACGGATTCCCAGTTTATGTTCTTCTTCACCGAAAGTAAGTCCTTCAGTTCCTTCTTTTTCTACGATGAAACCGGTGATGTTTTTATCATCATCAATTTTAGCAAATACAATGAAGATTTCTGCAAAACCTGCATTGGAGATCCACATTTTCTGTCCGTTGATCACATAATGTTTTCCATCTTCAGAAAGCTTAGCTCTTGTTTTTCCTGAGTTGGCATCAGAACCTGCATCAGGCTCAGTCAGACAGTATGCTCCGAATTTTGTCCCTGTAGCCAGATCCGGAAGGTATTTTTTCTTTTGCTCTTCTGTACCATACAATAGGATAGGAAGGGTTCCGATTCCCGTATGTGCTCCATAAGCCGTAGCCAGTGAACCATTCGCTCCTGAACAGTAATCACATGCCAGCATGGTATTTACGAAGCCCATTCCAAGACCGCCGTATTCCTCAGGAACAGCCACTCCTAAAAGTCCCATTTCTCCCAACTGACGCATCTTTTCTTCAGTTAAAGCATAATCTTTTTTCTCAAATCTTTCTTTTTGAGGAATTACTTCTCTGTCGATAAATTCTTTCGCAGAATCACGAAGCATTTTTTGTTCTTCACTCAGTTCTTCAAGAGTGAAAATATCATTTGCAGGAATTTCCTTGATCAGGAATTCACCTCCTTTTAATGTAGCCATATGTTTTTTTGTTTATTTATTTTTTTGTAAAAAGTATATTGTACAAAGTAAAAAGTATAACATATACTGTACTTTTTCTTTGCAATATCAGCTGTACGTCTTTAATACTTTATACATTGTACTGCCGACATTATACAATTAAAGAAGTTCGAAGATACTTGCCGCTCCCTGTCCCGTACCTACACACATAGAAACCATTCCGTACTTGTTGCCGCGTCTTCTCATTTCGTCAAGAAGCTGAACGGTTAATTTGGTTCCTGTACATCCAAGCGGGTGGCCAAGAGCGATGGCACCTCCGTTGACGTTAAGGATATCAGGGTTTAGTCCTAATTCCTTTTTGATCGCCACAGACTGTGATGCAAAGGCTTCGTTCAATTCAATTAATTCAATATCTTTTAATTCAAGACCGGCTTGTTTTAAAGCTTTTGGAATTGCATAAATCGGTCCCATACCCATAATTCTAGGTTCAAGACCTGCAGCAGCATAAGCTACCAATCTTGCTTCCGGCTCAAGACCTAATTCTTTTACCATTTCTTCACTCATCACCATGACAAAGGCGGCTCCGTCACTCATCTGAGAAGAATTTCCGGCTGTTACACTTCCTCCGTTGGCGAACACAGGTCTCAGTTTAGCAAGACCTTCCAGAGAAGTGTCTTTTCTAGGACCTTCATCTACAGAGAAGTCAAACTTTTTGGACTGCATTTTCTGGTTGTCATCCAGGAAATTATATTCTACAGGAATCGAAACGATCTGACTGGCAAATTTTCCTTCAGCATTCGCTTTTAAAGCTTTCATATGCGATTCAAAGGCAAACTGATCCTGTTCTTCTCTTGTAATATTATACTGTTTGGCTACTTCTTCAGCGGTGTAACCCATTCCCCAGTAATAATCAGGGTTTGTTTTTGCGATATCCGTTTCCGGAACCGGCTTGTAACCACCCATCGGGATATAAGACATAGATTCTGTACCTCCTGCGATGATACAGTCTGCCATTCCAGCCTGGATTTTTGCAGAAGCAATAGCAATCGCTTCACTTCCTGATGCGCAGTATCTGTTTACAGTAACCCCGGGAACTTTATCGGTATTCAATCCCATTAAAGAAATCAGACGGGCTACATTCAGTCCCTGTTCTGCTTCCGGCATTGCGTTTCCTACGATAAGGTCGTCAATTCTGTTTTTATCTAATTGTGGTAGCTCAGCCATTAATTTTTCAATAACTGTAGCGGCCATCACGTCGGGTCTTGTGAATCTTAAACTTCCTTTTGGAGCTTTTCCTACGGCAGTTCTGAAACCCTTTACTATATATGCTTGTTTCATTTTATGTAAAATGTATTATGTACAATGTAAAATGTACAGTGTACGTTATTTAGAATAATTTTGTTTTAATCTAATTATCATATTTTGAATATGTCTGATATCGGTTATGAGTAGTTCAAAATCACTTTTATTAATGAATTCCAAATCATTAGCAATTATAATTTGGGTTTCAAATTCAAAAGAAGAACCTAATGCAATGTTTAAAAACTGACAGAACTGAGGATTGGTATCTCTTCCGGCACCTTCAGCAATATTAGAAGGAATTGAATAAAGACTTCTTCTTGACTGAGATGTCAAGCCAAATAATTCATCCTTAGGGAAGTTTTTAGACATTATATAATATTGTTTACACAATAAAATTGATTTTTTCCAAACCTCCAGTTCTCTAAAATTGTGCATGTCAATACTTTTTACATTATACAACCGACATTGTACAAATTAATTCCTTAGCGGTTTCCCATTCTGCAACATATACTGAATTCTCTCCAAAGTTTTTCTTTCCCCACAAAGTTGAAGGAAGGTTTCTCTTTCAAGATTCAATAGGTATTGTTCGGTAACTACGGTTGGTTCAGAAAGATTTCCACCGACCATTACGTTGGCTAGTTTGTCAGCAATTTTCTTGTCGTGTGCAGAGATGAAGTTTCCGGTAAGCATCTGGTCTGTTCCTACGTAGAACATTCCTAAGGCGTCTTTTCCTAACACTTTTACTCTTTGCTCGATAGGCTGTGTATAACCCTGTTCGGCCAATAGTTTTGCTACTTTTTTAGCTTCAGCGATCTGTCTGTTTTTGCTTACGGATACAATATCTTTTCCTTTTTCAAGAATTCCCATATCGTAGGCTTCATAAGCGGAAGTCGCTACTTTACCCATGGCGATATTCATGAATGCTTCACGAAGTCTGTTGTTTTTAACGTCATCGCTGTGGAATTCTCTGGAAGTTCTTAACGTAAGTTCTTTGGTACCACCACCGCCAGGAATTACCCCAACTCCGGTTTCTACCAGTCCGATGTAAGTTTCTGCTGCTGCAACCACTCTGTCTGCGTGCATCGTCATTTCGCAACCACCACCAAGCGTCATTCCGTGAGGAGCAACCACTACAGGAATAGAAGAGTAACGTACTCTCATCATGGATTTCTGGAAATAAGCGATCGCCATATTCAGATCATCCCAATCCTGTTCGATAGCCATCATCAGGATCATGGCAAGGTTGGCGCCTACAGAGAAATTAGTTCCCTGGTTTCCAACTACCAATCCGTCGTATTCTTTTTCTGCTAAATCGATAGCTCTGTTTAATCCGTCAAGAACTTCGCCTCCGAGAGAATTCATTTTTGAGCGGATCTCAAAGTTGATGATACCATCACCAAGATATTCGATTGCTGCCCCTGAATTGCTCCAAAGTGTTTTGTTCTTTCTGATATTGTCTAAGATAATAAAGGCATCCTGACCAGGAATTTTGTTGTACTCTCCTGAATTTTTGTCAACAAAGATACTTTGACCTTCATCGTTTACTTTATAGAAAGCTTCTACATTTTTTACCCAGTCTGAAACTTCATAACCAGCATCTTTAGCTAATTCAATACCTTTTTGAACACCTACTGCATCCCAGATTTCAAACGGTCCGTTTTCCCATCCGAAACCTGCTCTCATCGCGTCGTCTATTTTGTAAACTTCGTCTGAGATTTCAGGAACTTTATGAGAAACGTAAGCGAATAGAGCCCCTAAAGATTTTCTGTATAATTCGCCGGCTTTATCTTTTCCACCAATTAAAACTTTAAATCTGTCAATTGGCTTGTCTATATTTTTCGTTAATTCTAACGTTGGGAAAGAAGATTTCCCCTGAAGTTCATATTCTAATGTATCAAGGTTTAATCCGTGGATTTCAGATTTTCCTTCTGCATTTTTTACTTTTTTGTAGAAACCTTGCTCAGTCTTAGAACCTAACCACTTATTATCCATCATTTTCTGGATATAGCCTGGAAGGGCAAAAACGTCATTAAAGTTATTGGCTTCAGCACCGCTCTGACGAACGCCGTTAGCTACCATAACCAAGGTATCAAGACCTACCACATCAGCCGTTCTGAATGTTGCTGATTTTGGACGTCCAATGACAGGACCGGTTAATTTATCAACTTCAGAAACTGTCAGTCCTAATTTCTGTACGTTGTGAAGTAAATCCATCATGGAGAATACCCCGATTCTATTGGCGATAAACGCTGGAGTATCTTTGGCTAAAACGGTAGTTTTCCCTAAGAATTTTGCTCCGTAGTTCATGTAGAAGTCAACCACTTCCGGAAGGGTTTCCGGGGTAGGAATGATCTCTAAAAGAGGAAGGTATCTTACCGGGTTGAAGAAATGCGTTCCCGCAAAGTATTGTTTGAAATCATCGCTTCTTCCCTCAATTAGAAAATGAATAGGAATTCCTGATGTATTAGAAGAAATTAATGTTCCCGGTTTTCTGAACTGTTCAATTTTTTCATAAACAGATTTCTTGATATCAAGTCTTTCAACGACTACTTCAATGATCCAGTCTGTGTTTTTGATCTTCTGAAGATCATCATCGAAGTTTCCTACCTTAATCCTATCTGCAAATTTTGGAGAATAGAGAAGGGCAGGACTTGCTTTTTTCAGTTTTTCAAAGTTTTCAGAAGCAATTCTGTTTCTTACCACTTTGTCATCTTTGGTCAAACCTTTTTTCTGCTCAGCTTCTGTCAGTTCAAAAGGAACGATATCTAAAAGGGACACTTCCACGCCTATGTTGGCGAAATGTGCCGCAATACCGCTACCCATAATTCCTGAACCAAGAACCGTTACATGTTTGATTCTTCTTTTCATATGTAAATTTTTATTATTTGCTAAAACCATAGGTTACCATATGGATTTCCTACAATTTATTTTCTGTTATTTAATAATTCGTTTGCAATTTTCATGATTTCGGACATGACCTCCTTGAACGTTTCAATTTTCTCGGGAGCGATCTTCTCCATCACCTTTTTGTTAAAATTGACGACCACTTCTTTTGACATATTCCTTGAATTCAGACCTTTATCTGTAAGTTTAATGATCACTTCCCTTTTATCGGCAGTGGTTTTTTCCTTATAGATGTATCCGTTATCTTCAAGAAGTTTAATTATTCTTGTCAGAGAGGTGGGCTCGATCGCCATTTTAGGACCTAAGTTGGTACTTCGGGTGCCTTCTTTGGGATCAATTTTAAGAAGAGTGAGGGCCTGTACAGCGGTAGAATCATGCTCTTGAGCAAGTTCTGTGTACATTTTAGAAACAGCCAGCCAGGTCTGTTTTAAAACTAAATCTACGTTTTCTATTTTTTCTTTATTATTATCCATCATTTATGTACGAATGGTGTTACCCAAATTTAGTAAATATTATGCATGCATAGTATTTATTAACGTTAAATTTTGTTAATAAGCTGATGTTAAACGAGTTAAATTGTATGATTAGCATAATACTATGCATGCATAGTATGTGAAATATTTAACAGAAATGTAGTATTAATGAATGTTTTTAACGGAATCAACTATTTCTTCGAAAGATTCACATTGTTGTTTGGAGGTGTTGGTAAGAATATCCCAAAAACCGTTCCTGTACTCAAAATGTAGGGCAGAAAGGTCTTTTTCGAAATTTTTCTGCAGCAGAGAATAGAGCATTTCTTTGTGAACCTGCGGAGCCTGAATGGAAGGCGGAACAAAATTATCATTCACCTGGAATAAGGATACATTGGTCAGTTCATCATGCTGAAGTAATACGTCTTCTACAAGCCCGGTGAAAAGCTGATTATCCTTTACATACCAGATTTTGTCTGCAAACTCTTTGGCCAGTCTCCAGTCGTGGGAAGAAAATAAAATAATTTTGTTTTGTTCTTTAGCCAGTCTGCGAAGCGTTTTTAAGATGATAAGCTTGTTTTTCTCATCCAGATGCGTCGTAGGCTCATCCAGGATAATAACCGGCGAATTTTGGGTAATGGCACGTCCTATAAATGCCTTCTGCAGATTTCCATCTGATAGATTTTTAAGAAGAGTATGTTTATACTGTCTGAGATCCAGCTCATCGATGATATCGGAAACTTCTTCTCTGTCTTCTTTCTTAAGTTCAAAATAAAAAGGATAGTAAATATATTTCCCCAATGAAATGAGGTCTTCAACGGTGTAATGCTGCGGAACATTGGATTTAGAGAAAACAACGGCAATATTTTCAGCAATTTCTTTAACAGAAAGATCTTTTATATTTTTGTGATGAATTAAAATTTCTCCGCTTAAGAGGGAAATCTGATGCAAAATAGATTTGATTAGCGTAGTTTTTCCTACACCGTTATTTCCAATCAGAAGGCATACGTCGCCCAGTTTCAGATCTGCCTGAGCATTTGAAATTAAGGTTTTGTCGTAGCCTATATTGGCTTGTCTGATTTCCAGGTGCATGGGATTGTTGGGTAATCGCAAAGACACAATTTTTTCACAAAAATAATGTTTTTAAGGCGCAAAGAATTCGATTCCGTCAAGTTTTTATGCTGTTAAAATTATAAGTGATTGACAATTCTGGTTACTCCGTTTTTAAAAACATCAGATTGAAAGTTTAATAAAAGACCTAATTTACAGTTTGTCATTTTTAAATAGGTCAAAAGCTGTGCTTTATGAATTGAGTTAATGTATTCTACCGTTTTTATTTCTAATATTAATTTATTTTCAATTATCATATCTAATCTGAAGGCATTCTCAATTTTTAGGTCTTCATAGATAATTGGAAATAATTTTTGTCTTTCGATTAATAAGCCCGTCTTTGAAAGCTCATAGAACAGGCATTCTTCGTAAACATGTTCAAATAATCCGGCGCCTAGCTTTTTGTGAATCTTTAAGCCTGCATCAAAAACTACTTTTGACAATTCATTTTCTGTCATTGTGTTTGTATTTCTGTGAATTTACGAATTTGTTGGTTTTTCACAAAGACGCAAGGTTTTTCCAAAAATGAGCATATTTTAAGGCGCAAGAAAATCAGAGATTTTCAGCAAGTACACAGTTGTAGAGTGTGCGGTTTACAATTTTATCGGAGATAAAATCCTGGCACTTTAAAGCATAATCCTTACAAACTTCTTTGCTGAATTTCTATTACTCAACCAATCAAATGTTTTTGTTAAGTTACAAATTTGTTGGTTTTTCGCAAAGACGCAATGCTTGATCAAAAATGAGAATATTTTAAGGCGCAAGAAAATCAGAGATTTTCAGCAAGTACACAGTTGTAGAGTGTGCGGATTACAATTTTATCGGAGATAAAATCCTTGCGCCTTACAGCATAATCCTTACAAATTTCTTTGCGACTTTGCGATTAACCAAAAAACTAGACAATCTGCGAAATCAGCGAGAAAAAAAATAATCTCACGCAGATTCTTCAGATTACACAGATCTTATTTCCGGGTTAAAAAATTCACAATTCACCATTGACCATTCACCTTTAAACCTTATTCTGCTTCAAAAGCATCAGCAAGATCACAGGTATTCCAAATACAGAGCTTATCACATTCAAAGGTATCTGTGTTTTTTCAGCTATTACCGAGAAGAGCATCATCACCAGCATTCCTAGAAACATATTCAGAATCCATTGTTGCCATAGTTTGGATGGATTATAGATTAATCTGCAAAAATGTGGGACAATGATTCCTATAAATAAAATAGGGCCTAAAAATGCCGTAATTGAAGCTGAAAGCAAGGAAGATGCTGCAATGATCAGAATCTTCAGTTGATTGAGATTGACACCTAAACTCTGCGCGTAAGACGTTCCCAATGAATTTCCAATCAATGGTTTAATGGTTTTAAAACAGAAGAACATTCCGGTGAAAACCAGAATAGATAATACATAGATCTGGTTTCTGGTCACCATATTATTAGCTCCGAAAGACCATAGAATATAGTTTTTCAGACTCTGATTTTCTGCATAGAACTGTAATAAAGAAACAACCGCTCCTGCAAACGCAGAAACGAGGAATCCGAATATAATAAGATAAGATTTATCCTGAAATTTATTCGACATGGAAAGAAGAACCAGCATCAGTACAAGACTTCCTGCGATGGCTGAAAGGCTGAGAAAACTGTTCTGAAGAAATTCCGGGATCAGAAAATCATGGGAAAAGAAAATATAAAAGGCCACACACAGGCTGGCTACCGATGTAATTCCCAAGATATCCGGACCGGCCAGCGGGTTTTGAAAATACTCCTGCATCAGAAAACCGGAAGTCGGAATTGAAATCCCTGCCAGAAGCATCACCAGCACGCGGTTGATACGGATCTCAGCGATCTGGCTTTGATCGGAATCCTGAAGAAAATCCTGTAGGTTTAAACTTAAAAATCCTGTGTTCAGATTGATGACCGCAGTAAATATAATAGCGGCCGTCAGCAGTAAACACAGGATCTTGAATTTTTTTGACATTATTCAGAAAGAATCTGGATGTTTTATTTTAAGAGAGCTTCAACTTTAGAATTCAATATTTCTTCGGTCATCATGCCCAGATATTCATCAGTTTTATCACCTTTTCTCATATAGGTAAAAGGAATTGAACCACCGTCCCACTGCTTAAAATTAGTGGTGAAAAAGGTTGGGTCAAGTTTCTGGCCGTCTAAAAGAATAATATTAGAAGCAAGGTTATTTTCCTGTGCAAATCTTTTCACAGCGCTGTTCCACTCAGATTTATCATCAAGGTTGATGAACGTGAATTTTACAGGTTTCCCTTTCAATTCCTCCATTTTGTTTTTAAAATGAGGGATTTCTCTCATACACGGTCCGCACCATGTTGCAAAGAAGTTGGTAACGTATAAAGTGTCATTTTTCTGAGCTAAGTATTTTCCAAGATCCTCCGGAGAAAGTTCCTTTGGAGTGTAAGCCGCTGCTGGAGGAGCTGTATGATCTGTTACAGAAACTGAATCTGTCACAGCTGTATCTTCCATTTTTTGCCCTTCTTTTTTACAACTGTAAAGAGCGGTAAGAATAAGCGTGGATAAAATTATCTTCTTCATAAATTATTTTTTGACTATTTTTGAATTGAAGTATGGAACAACAAATCTATAAAGGGAAACTGATACAGTTTCATCCGTTAAAAATAGCGAAAAAGCAACAACTTACCAAAAATACTTTTTCTCTGGAATTCGATATTGCAGAGAATTTACGGGAGAATTTCAAGTTTGAAGCAGGGCAGTTTGTGAGCATAAAATTTATGGCTCATGGCGAAGAAGTGATTAATGATTATTCAATGACATCAGCTCCTTATGAAAAAAAAATCTGTCTTGGAATCAAGGTGAATTCTTCTGAGGGAGCTACTTCAGAGCTGTTTAGAAATTATAATGTGGGTGATGAACTGATGGTAGGAGAGCCTTCCGGAAGATTTACGCTCGTTTCGAAGCCGAGTGAATTCCGGACGATCGTTGCATTTGCGGCGGGTATTGGAATTACGCCGGTCCTGAGCCATTTTAAAAATATTCTGCATACAGAACCGCGCACCAGATTGTTTTTGTTTTTTGGAAACAAAAGCTCGGAAGAAGTTATCTACAGAGAGCAACTGGATAATATTGCCAGGATGCACGGTGACAGGCTTCAGATCTTTTATTTTTTTTCAAAGGAAAAAACAGCTGACCAGTTTTTCTACGGCCGGCTGGATGAAAAGAAACTGAGCTTGATCATCAATCAAATTCTCCATCTGGATGATACGGATGAAGAATCTACCATCTGGGATGCCGTAGATGAAGTCCTGATTTGCGGAAAAGGAGAGATGATAAAATCACTGGCCAATGCGTGTTACCACCACGGAATTCCTAAAAAGAATATTCATTTTGAGCTTTTTGAAGAATATAATGACGATATTTATCCTGTAGAAAAGGAGTTTCCTCTGATTGAGAACGTAGAAGTAGCCTTCACAATGCTTGGAAAAGTGTATGAAGCCCATCTTCAGGACAACAGGGAAAAGATCCTTCAACAGCTTTTGATTCAGAATTTTCCGGTACCCTATTCATGTAAGTCGGGGATCTGCGGAAGCTGCGAATGTTATCTTGAAGAAGGGGAAGTGGAACTTCTTGAAAATGAATATTTAACGGAAAAAGAAGAGGCCCAGGGAAAAATATTAGCGTGTATGTCTATTATAAAAAGTAAGAAAATAAAGCTTAACTTTGACCTTAGTTGAGAATTATCAGGAACATATTTAACTTAACTTTTATATCAGTAGAAATAGGAATTCTGGTGATATGTCTGTGTAATGCCTGGGTTTTCGGGCTTACCAACGGCCGTACCTATACGAAGATCTCGAAAATACCTCCACGTGAGGTTGCTCTGGTTCTGGGAACTTCTCCAAAGATGAGATCCGGCCTTTCCAATCCTTATTTTACGAAAAGAATGGATGCGGCAGCACTTCTGTATCATCATGGAAAAATAAAAAAAATCATTGTAAGCGGTGAGAAAAGCAGGGGGTATAATGAGCCGGCTGCCATGAAGAACTATCTGGTGAATCAGGAAGGTGTTCCGGGAGATATTATTATTGAAGATCCAAAAGGATTCAATACTTACAAAAGCATTCTGCGCTGTAAAGACGTCTACAAAAAGAAAGATGTGATCATTGTATCACAAGGGTTTCATAACCTACGTGCCTTATTTTTTGCGAGGAATAATAATATGAATGCACTGGGATTTGATGCTCAGGACGTCTCAAAACCTGAAAGCTACTACAGAAACCAGGCCCGCGAAGTACTCGCAAGAGTGATTGCTGTAGTCTATTTCATATTGGGAATCTCTCCGGATTAGAAAGGATATCCGAAAGCTATATTCAATGTAGGTTTGAAAGGCTGGAAATTTTTAAATCTCCATCGGTCACCTTCAGGTTTATTCGGATCATAGATTTTGTAGGCAAGGTCCACTCTCAATGTGATATAAGCCACATTTACCCTCAATCCAAATCCGCTTCCTACTCCCATCTGTCCTAAGAATTTATTGAATTTAAACTCATCCCCATAACTGTTATCTTCGCCGGGTTTTCTAATGCTCCACGTGTTTCCTATATCGGTAAATACAGCACCTTCATACATTTCATTAAACGGAACCCTGTATTCTATATTCGTCGTTAGTTTTAAGTTGTTGGTCATATAAGTACGAACTCTTTCATCAACCTGAGAGTCTGAAGGCCCCAATCCGCCAAATGCAACCCATGCTCTGATGTCATTGGATCCACCGTTGAAATAAGATTTGATAACAGGCATATCCTTAGAGTTCCCGTAAGGAACACCAACTCCAATAAACTGACGCAAAACTAACGTCTGGTTACCATTGAATTTAAAATATTTTCTGGTATCGATGTCAAATTTCACAAACTGTGCATAAGGAATTCCGAAGATGGTTCTCTGAGGACTCGCCACAACACCTCCGGCATCTCTTTTTTGGTTGAATATACTTAAGATATTACCCGCAAGTTCTACTTTTCCGTTAAAATAAAAGGCGTTCGGATAATCTTTCTTACCAATCTCACTATATACAAAATTATAGATCATGGAAGAAATGATGATATCCTGTGTCTGTCTGTCTTTATTTACAACCGTTCCTTTGAATGCGGTCAGAAGATCCAGTCCTTTCTGATCGAGAGTCCCAGGATAAACAGTATCAGTAATGATTTGTCTTGAAATATAATCAATGGTTAACTGACCGGAGTTGAACTGCTGCTCGAGCTCTGGCGGTTTGGTCGCAAAATAGCTTGTGAATACATCTTTTCTTATAATCTCATCATTCGCGAAATAGCTATAATAAGCATCTTTGTTTTTCGTAAGACTGATCTGAGTATTGAAAAGGGTCAGTCTGTGTGATACCTGATCATTCACATTGGCCTGGTAATTCAATCCGGTATTAAAGTTAACCCTTCCCAAACCGATATTATTCTGTACCGATGCTCCCAAAAGAATGGAAGAAGTAGGTGTATATCTTTTCGGAAGAAGTTTATAATAATCGAATGGCAGAAGAAGTCTCGGGAAATTAAGAGAAGCCTGCGCAGAAATTTCGTAAGCAAGGTCTTTCTTATCAATGTTTTTCGTACTTCTTATGGATCCGAACGTTCCGGAAATACTGGTTGAAAGGTTTTCTGCTCCTTTGAAAACATTTCTGGTCGTAAGGTCTACAGAAGGAGATACCCCAAGATTTAAAAGCTGGGAGTAATTGATATCCGTTCCTACTTTAAGTTCGTATTTCGGAAGGGGTTTCAACAGATAAAGAACATCTACAATACTGTCATTAGGAGAAGTTCCTCCACCTCTTCGTAAAGAATCTCTGGCCTTCAGGATGCTGAAGTTATTCATCGCAATGAAATTTCTTTTCGTGAGGTCAAGATTCTTTTGATCGTACACTTTCTTGCTGTCCACGATCACCGCTCTCCAAAGGGAAGATTTCTTGTAGCTGTTATCCATTTTATGGAACCTGATTCTTCTTAAACTATCCTTGATGGTATGTTTTGGGAAATCGCTCGCCTCATTAACAATCGCTACATCAATATTTCCTATTGTGGCCACTTTGTAAGGGTGATCTGCAGAATCTTTATGGATTTCCAGCGTAAGAGGAACCTGTTTTTTGCTTTTCAGGGAATCTGCTACGAAATAAACCTCTTCATTGGAGCTGTTGAATCTGTAATATCCGTTTTCACGCATCAGATCCGTAATTCTGGTTACTTCTTTTTCAAGAACGGTCTGGTCAAGCCTCTGTCCGGATCTTACCAGACTCTTGTCCAGTTTTTGCCAGTAAAGACCTTTTACGGTAGGATCGGTAATATTATAGTAGTAATCCTTGATATAAGTAGGATCGTTATGTCTGACGAAATAATTAACGGCTGCTTTTTTAGAAGTTGAATCAATAGAGTGTTTAACATGCACGTCGGCATCCCAAAACCCTCTGTATATCAATCTTTTTTCAATAGATTCCGTACTTTTTTCACTTCTGGTCTGATCAAGGATCACTGGTGGCGTTCCCCAGCTGTGAAGCAGACGGTCCAGAAACAGCGTTTTACCTACACTGCTTTTCATATTGTATTTAAGGAAAAGGGAATCTCTCAGTTTCTGATTTCTCATCTCATCCGGATACGTCATGTATTCATTGAGTAAAGTATCATACTTTGGATTGGCCATATTATAAAACCCTAACGTCAGTGGAAATAACAAAAGCTGCTTTTTATTGGGCTTCTGTTGAACGTAATCCTTCAGTTCTTCATCGATGGATTCTTTCTTATCTTCAAACTCAAAAGTGTTCTTAGTAAGCAGATATTCACCGTCCGGAACTTTTTTTGTTGTACTGCAGGCATAAAGGAGACCAACAAATGTTGCAAATGAGATAATTTTATAATATTTTTGAGGAGAATTCTTATAATGCTTACAGCTCATACAATAAAAATTTTACAGTCTTTAGATAAAAAGAAGTTCAGACAAAAATACAATTTGTTTTTGGTTGAAGGTAATAAAATCATTTGTGAACTTCCTCAATCTAATTTTAAAGTTAAAGAAATATTTTCTACCGATCCGCAAAAACTGGACCGTACTGATGTGCCCATTATTCAGATCACTGAAAATGAGCTGAAAAAAATCAGCTTCCTTAAAACGCCTAAAGATTCTGTAGCAGTCTGTTATCTGCCTGAAGATGAAAAAATGGAAGATAAGGATGTTCAGTTGGTTCTGGACGGAATTCAGGATCCCGGTAATCTGGGGACCATTATTCGTCTGGCAGACTGGTTCGGGATAGAACAGATTATCTGCAGTGAAGATACTGTGGATGTTTATAATCCCAAAGTGATTCAGGCCACCATGGGCTCTTTCACAAGGGTGAATATTATTTATACTGATCTTGTGGAATATCTTTCGAAAACGGAGAATGTCAATATCGGAACCGATATGGAAGGAGAAAATATTTATACTTTCGAAAAACCGAAAAAACTGAATCTTATTCTCGGAAATGAAGGAAACGGAATGCGTCCGGAAACAGAAAAACTCCTTAATCAATGCATCACCATTCCAAGATTTGGAAAATCGCAGTCTACAGAAAGCTTAAATGTTTCTATGGCAGCAGGAATTATTCTGGGGCAGTTATTTTCTAAATAGGGAACAAGAAATTAGGGCTTAGGGAGTAGAAAATTTAGTGTATAAAACTATTTCCTGAATCCTAAGCCCTAATCCCTTAAATTAATTGTTCCAGACTCGAAACACTTTTATTCTTCTGATATACTTCCAGTTTTTTTCTGACATATTTCAGGGCAATAGGAGCGAGGTAGATCATGGCTGCACCGAGAAGCTTTTTCTTCCAGTTCGGGCTTTTCATATTCTTTTTGGCATAGTTTCCTACAAAAGCAGTGATTCCCAGCTTAATCAGACTGTCTGTCACATTACCTCCTAAAGCTGTACTGGCAATGCCTACTGCAGTATTCTTATTGATGAACATATCTTTGACTTCGGAAGTCAGCTGTCTGGCAATAACGTCTTTTCGCAGAACTACTTTTTCATCTCCGTCTTCATCTA
This sequence comes from Chryseobacterium sp. JM1, assembly GCF_000737715.1. Taxonomy (GTDB): domain Bacteria; phylum Bacteroidota; class Bacteroidia; order Flavobacteriales; family Weeksellaceae; genus Chryseobacterium. The sequence goes on from NZ_JPRN01000008.1 coordinate 197,969, forward strand.
CTTTTTCCTGCAGATATTGGTCTGTAAGGCCATTTGTGAAAGCACTCAGGCTCTCTTTTGTGTTTTTAAAAGTGAGTAAATTTTCCAGATCACTGATTTCACCTTGGAGCAGTTTTTTCTTTCTTCTCAGTTCTTCGATGCTTTCGTATTTTCTGCCCATAGCTTAATGATTTAAAAATTTAATAACCTGATCTGCGACCATATTGACAAGCTTATTTTTAAAAGCAATAATAAATGCCATTACGATCACATAGAATCCAGCAACAATCAGGAATCCGTAAGATGTATTATCCAACGCTTTACCGATAAGAAATGCGATTCCAAAATTAAAAAGGATAATAAAAAAAGTAAAAGCAACTAGCAGCACTACAAAGTAGGTAATGAGCCCTGCAGAAAGAGAAGATTTTTCAGTAGCTTCAATTTTCAGAAGATCTATTCTCTTTGATGCATATTCTTTAATAGTCTCTATCATTGTTTTTTTTTAAAGTTACAAAAAAAGGAACTTTCGCGCAAAAAGTTCCTTCCCATAATTTACTCAAAAAATAAACTATTTATTTTTTAAGATCGTTCAGTTCTGCTTCTACATCCTTTACTACGTCTGCAGTTTTGGAAACAATCTGATCTTTGTATTTATCGTATCCGTCTTTTACCGTATGGGCTACATTACTTGCTGTGTCCTTAAAAGTAGAAGAGATGTTACTGTACTGATCTTTTACTTTTTCAGAAACCTCGCCGTATTTGTTTTTAGCCTGGTCTTTTAGGTCACCTGCTTTATCTTTGATTTTTTTTCTTGTTTCTTTACCTTCTTCAGGCGCATAAAGCATTCCTAAGATTACACCTGCTGCAGCTCCTGCTAGAAGTCCTGCCAATATACCTGCTGTATTTTTTCCGTTTTTAGACATTTTTTAGCTTTTTTAATAGTTAATAAATATTAGTTTTTTACTGGGTCAAAATGTACAATTTGTATACCAAAGGGGGTATAGTGGCTATTAAAAAGTGTTAAATCTTTCTGATGTGAGATAGAATGAGATCTATAGTTTCGTCTTTTGTAAGGGCTGTATTGTCGATGACAATGGCGTCTTCAGCCTGCTTTAACGGGGCGATTTCCCTTTCACTGTCGATCTTGTCGCGATCTATAAGATTTTGTTTTACCTGCTCTCTGTCTGCATGGATTCCTAGGCCTGCCAGTTCAAAATATCTTCTGTTGGTTCTTTCGTCAATACTGGCAGTCAGAAAGAATTTATAGTCCGCATTTGGCAGAACTACTGTCCCTATGTCACGTCCGTCCATAATAATACCGCCTTTTTCTGCCAGCGACCGCTGTGAGTGAAGCAGGAAATCCCTTACTTCTTTCTGTTTGGCCACAATACTTACATTGTCGGAAACTTCATTGGTACGGATCTGTTTTGAAATATCAATATGATTAAGGTAGAGAACCAGCTCGTCTTCATTGTTTCTGAATTCAAGTTCGATCTGGTCTAAAGAAGAAAACAGTTCCTGAAGGTTGATAGAATCACCTCCGTTCATGCAGTTCTGTAATGCAAACCACGTAACTCCCCTGTAAAGCGCGCCGGTATCCAGGTGTATAAGGCCCAGTTTCTTGGCAATAACTTTAGAGATTGAACTTTTTCCGGTAGACGAGTACCCATCGATAGCTATTACAGGTTTTTTCATACCGCAAATTTCAAGAATTTTTTTAAAAAATCAAGGGAACGCAGAAAAAATTTCTTTATTATTCTTAAAGATTATGGTTGAGCTTACTCTCCAGCGTGGCTGCTAAGGTCCATAGAAACTCCTATCTGGTTCACATTGGAAGAGTTGTGGTAGCGGATATGGGCATAGTCTATACGGAATCTTCTTAATTTAATTCCGAATCCTCCTGAAAGCCCTGAAAAGTTTCTCTGATCTGCCACAGCAAGTTCATTTCCTCTTTTCGCATTATATCCAAGTCTTATATTAAAGCCTTTTTCGGGGAAAAGCTCAGCACCCACGGAAAAGTGGTCTGCCAGTTTTCTTCCGAAGCCTACTTCCTGACCGTTTACATTATATTCCTGCGAAATATCGAACTGTTGAAGATCGTGAGCAGTAATGGTAATGGCAAGCGGTATAGCTTTTAGGATTCTTGTGTAACCCATGTCTATCCTGAAGGGAAGATTTTCTCTGGTTCCGTTAAAAGATTTCAGCTGAAAACCGAAATTTCTCATCACAAGAGAAAGGGCTTCTTTGTTCTTTTTATTATGATAGGTAATCCCTGCAGTTCCGGAAACTGCGGAAGAAGTATAGTTGTCTATTTTTGAAGTGATGAAATTGATGCCTCCACCAATGGTCCAGTCTTCTTCAAACTGGTAGGCATACCCAGCACCGATAGCTACATCAGAAGCTTTAAAGTCCCCGTTTTGCTCACCGCTTTCATCGGTTCTGGGAGTACTTCCGTAGGTCATGTATCTGGCATTCACCGTAGCCATATGCCCGTTGTCGAAATCTCTTGCGTAGGCGATGGTACCATACTTAGAGTCGGCAAGGTAAGCTGTGGCATTCACGGAAAGCTGTTTGTCTGAATCTCTGTTTAAAAGGGACGGGTTTGCAATAGCAAAGGAAACATCATGGTCTCTGACGGAAATTGCATCGCCACCCAGGGCAGCCTGTCGGGCAGATACAGGGATGTTTAAGAAAGGATAAACATTTGTTCCTGTTTGCGCATAAGAAACAATTCCTGACAGAAATAATGAAAAAATGACAATTTTCTTCAATTCAATTTATAATTAATGCAAAAATAATCCTTTTTCGTACTTAACAAAATATTTCTGACATTATTTCTACGTAAATATTTTTCTTTTTTCAATATTTTTAATGATTATATTTGCAAAATCAAATTTCGGAGAAAACAGCTCCGGTAAAGCTTATTAAAAATTAAAGATGAAATATAAAAGAATCCTTCTAAAACTGAGTGGTGAGGCCTTAATGGGGAACAGACAATATGGTATTGACAATGAAAGACTGCAGGAATATGCTGCTGAGATCAAAACAGTAGTAGAAAAAGGCTGCGAAGTAGCAATCGTTATTGGAGGAGGAAACATTTTCCGTGGAGTAGCAGGTGCTGCAAAAGGAATGGACAGAGTGCAGGGAGATTATATGGGAATGCTGGCAACCGTGATCAACGGGATGGCGCTTCAGGGAGCTCTTGAAGATGCAGGAATCAAAACCAGACTTCAGTCTGCCATTGAAATGGATAAAGTAGCTGAGCCTTTCATCAAAAGAAGAGCCGTAAGACACCTTGAAAAAGGAAGAGTCGTAATCTTCGGAGCCGGAACCGGAAACCCTTATTTTACAACCGATACGGCAGCAACTTTGAGAGCGATCGAAATTGGGGCGGATGTGATCTTAAAAGGAACAAGAGTAGATGGTATCTACGACAGCGATCCTGAAAAGAATGCAGATGCTGTAAAATACAACTCATTATCATTCAACGAGGTATATGCTAAAAACCTTAAAGTAATGGATATGACTGCCTTCACATTAAGCCACGAAAATAAATTGCCGATCATCGTATTCGATATGAATAAGGACGGGAACTTACTGAAGATTGTAGAAGGAGAAAATGTAGGAACTTTAGTGGATTTATAGGGAGAAGGTGGCAGATAATAGGTGGCAGGGATTTGAAAATTTAAATATTTAATGATTTAAAAATTGAAAGATTTAGAGATTCAGATATTTTGGAATTTAAAAATTACCCATAGCTTATTACTCACTACACATACCTTATTATTCATCATTTATAAAAATGTGTAACTTATCAAATTTTAACTATATAATGGAAGAATTAGATCTTATATTAGAATCTGTAAAGCAGGACATGGATGGCGCTATAAAGCACTTGGATCATGCATTTCAAAGAATTAGAGCAGGGCGTGCTTCTACGTCAATGGTTCAGGATGTAATGGTAGAATATTACGGAGCTCCGACTCCTATTAACCAGGTGGCCAATGTTTCTGTGCCGGATGCAATGACCATCTCTATTCAACCTTGGGACAGAACAGCTATCGGGGCGATTGAAAAAGCTATCATCAACTCAAACCTTGGTTTTGCACCTTCTAATAACGGGGAAAATATTATCCTTAATGTTCCGCCTTTAACAGAGGAAAGAAGAAGAGAGCTGGCGAAACAGGCTAAAGTAGAAGCTGAAAACACAAAAATTACTGTAAGAAATGCAAGACAGGATGGTTTGAAAGAACTTAAAAAACTGGAAGGTGTTTCTGAAGACGTAGTAAAAGGTGTGGAAGACGAAATCCAGGGTTTTACGGACAAATATGTAAAGCTTTGCGACGAGCATCTTAAGACGAAAGAGGCTGAAATTATGAAAGTATAATTTTCAACTGTTCAATATATAAAAAGCACCTGTTATTTTTACAGGTGCTTTTATTTTTTATACTAAAATGGTGGTTTTGAAAATGGCAACCGCATTGCCTTTGATCTGTATCTGTTCCGGCTTTCCATGATTCACTGTTACTTTCACATTCACTGTTCCCAGACGGTTGATCTGCTCACCCTGCCTGCCATTAAATTCAAAATAATCATTCTGATATTCGACCAATTTATTTTGAACCAGATATCCGCCTAAAGGACCGTTTGCATTTCCGGTGACCGGATCTTCCGTAATTCCTATTGCGGGGGCAAACATTCGTCCGTAGGTCAGAACATCTTCGCGGTCAGAATCAAACGTAAATACAAAACATCCATTGCATCCGATTTCATGGCTTAACTGAGTCAGAGCGCTCATATCCGGCTGAAGTTCATTCAGGGTTTTTCTGCTTTTAATACCTATCATCACTTTTGAATGACCGGTGGAAGCAATTTGGATCGGGCAGTTTTCCTCAAGTTCAGAAACTTTAAGATTCAATGCGGAAAGCAATTTTTGGGTTGTGATCTCATCAAACTCCGGGCTTAGTGTAAAAGCAGCCTGCGTCATCGTGATCTGGTAATCATCATCTGATTTTTCAATTTCGATAGGAAGGATTCCAATTTGAGTATTGATCTTTAAAACACAGGATTCAAGATGATCTTCCACTGCTTTGGCATACAGCGCAGCAATGGTCGCATGTCCGCATGAAGGAACTTCTATGGATGGAGTGAAATAACGAACCGTATAGTCGCTTTCAGCATCTGTAGGAGAAAAAATAAAAGCAGTTTCTGAATTATTGAGTTCCCGTGCTATCGCCTGCATATTTTCATCATTGAGTCCGTCTGCATTCAGAACAACACCGGCTGGATTTCCTTTGAATTTTTCCGTGGTAAAAGAGTCTATCTGATAAACTAGTATTTTCTGCATTTTTAAGATTAAAATCGAAGTATAAATATACCTAAGACTTTTCGTTCACTAATTGACATTTGACAATTTCAGAAATAAAAAATTTTAGGATAAGTTTGAGAAAATAATTAATTTAAATTAATGTTTTGAAAGTATGCGAGTTTTTTTTACAGACATTTTATTTCACCTTTCTTATCCCTGTTTTTCAGTAAAGACTGGTAGGTTTTCATCAGCTCGTCTGTATTGCATTGGGTTTCCTTGTTTGCAATTTTATCAGGAGAAGGTTTCTCAGTTGCGTTAGATCTTATAGAATACTGTTTTTTCAGACATTTGATGGATTTACTATTTTGGATATAGATCCGGCTTTCCGTGATGTCGTCTTTTGTAATGGGCTTTTCCGGGGTGCCTCCGTCAAAATTCCATCCTGTGTCTTCTTTAAAAATGAAGAACAGATTTCCGTCTTTGATAAAATATTGTTCCGTTGAGCCAAAATGACTGTATTCATCGTAGGAATGCTCAATGATCCGGATTTCTTTCTGATCAGAATAGAACCTTACCTTGCCTGATCTTTCGTCGTTGCAGTTGTAGGTAAAACCTGTGGAAGTCAGTTTTTTTGATTCAAGCTGTTTCTGGAGACTGCTGTATTCGCTTTTAATCTCTTCTATAGGATCTGTTGTAGAATCCTTTTTTACGATAAGACTATCTTTGGAAGCTGATGTTTTAAGAGCGGTTTTATCCTTATGATTTTTACATGAAAAAATAAAAGCCAATCCGGCAGCGAGGAATAAGGTTCTCATATCATACTTTTTGGTGAACCTTAAAACTACAAAATTATCTGCAAAATCTTTTCCTGAATACCAATCCCTGTCCGAAACTAATATCGCCGGGCTTTACGTTTGAAAAAGTAAAAATCTTGGATGTTACTTTTACAGGATGAAGTATGTAATTTCCATCTAAAGAAGCTTTGTGAAACTGCATCAGAAAAGCTCCGTTGTGTTCCTTCAATATTCCCCAAAGTTCTTTTTTATCATTCTCACGAATTAAAAATACACTGTCTTTTTCCACAGAAACAGGACTGAGAAATTCAGGATTTCCTTTATAACAGTAAACAGTAGCCTGGTGTTGACCTTTGGAGAAAATGAATAAAAAGAATAAAATGACAGATAATAGAGTGGTGTTCCTCACAATGAAAGAATATGAAAATTATTTTAACTAAATGATTTTTCTTCCTGTAAATATAGCTTTTTGCCATTGAGTACAAAAAGGAATAAGTTACAACGATTAACCCCAAATAAAAAGACCCGAAAAACTCCGGGTCCTATAATCTTTAAATCATTAAAATTTTTAAATCTTTCAATAAAAAAATTACTGATATCTCTTATGTTCCTTACTCTTCGAGAATCTCTTAACGATTGGTTTAAACAGCGCTTTGTACTTTTCAGCATCAAACAGCTGTGAGTCGGTAAGGGCTTTATAGGTCATCCATATTCCAAACGGAAGAAGGATCAGGTTCGGGAGCCATGCTGCTAAATAAGGACTCATTCCGCCTCCCCATGCAACATTCTCGATACCCAGATTCATCACATAGAAAATAATGAAAATAACAATCGCGATAATCACCGGAAGTCCCATTCCTCCTTTTCTGATGATGGAACCTAAACTGGCTCCAATCAGGAAGAAAATGATACAGATTACAGAGTAAGAAATAATTCTCTGCTGGTAAATAACTACTTTACTGAAGTATTTTATATTGGAGCTGAATTCGTTCTTTTTTCCTTCGGCGGTTGTTTTCAGGTTTTCAAGCCTGTTGTATGAATTATAGATGATCTGCAGCTTCTTTTCACCTTTTACGGTATCCAGTTTTACCTGTTGTTTAGCGATGGTTTTAGATTTGGTCTTATCCATATAGGTCACCACAGAATTGGTCTGGCTAAGCACATCGGAACTGATGGAGGTGAAAAAATCATTATTGTCTTTTTTACTTTTAGCAACAGTAGCATTAAGCTGTCCGTACGTCTGAAAACGGTAGTCATCCGTGATCTGCTCCTTTTCAATAGCTTTGTTAATGATCTCACTGATGTCAAAGTGTGAAACCAGCGTGTCAAATTTAATAGCCTGATCGGGTTGTTTCAGTCTTACATTTTCACTCTTTCCTGCAAAATTGTCTTCAAATACATATCCGTTATACAGTTCCAGTTTCAGGAAGTTCTTGTTGGCAGCAGGAACAAATTTTCCTTTTTCCGCTACAATAGACTGTTGGTTTTCATAAGTGCTGGCTTTTCTGTGTACAAAAACACCCTCGATACTTTCTCCGTTTTCTCCGTAGATCTTATCAAATTTCACCATATAGCCCGGAATCTGGTCGATGAACTGTCCCGGCGTGAAGTTTAAGGCAGGTTTAGTCTGTGCGATATTGAAAAGCATATTCTTTGCCTTTTTCTGGAAATCCGGAATAATATTATTGGAGAAAAAGAAAAGCATGACTGCGAGCACTGTTGCGACCCCCAGCAGAGGTGCCATAACTCTTGTCAGGGAAATTCCCGCTGCCTTCATCGCTGCAAGCTCATACCGCTCTCCAAATTCACCGAAGGACATGATACTCGCCAGAAGAATTGTAAGCGGAAGCACCATACTGATCACACTTACCCCAAGGTAAAAAAGAAGTTTCAGGATCTGCCAGTAGCTTAATCCTTTTCCCATGAACTGCCCCAGCTGAACCCAGATAATGTTTACAATAAAGATGAAAAACAAAACGCTGAATATAAAGAAAAACGGTCCAAAGAAGGTTTTTATGATATATCGGTCTAGTATTTTTAACATGCGCCAAAATTAATCAAAAAGCCACAAAGTTTACTTGTGGCTTGTATAATTTTTATTACTTTTTATTTAACTGCAAAAAGAAGAAGAGTGGAATCTGCAAATTTGTGAATTCACCCTATCTCCAGTTCACTTTTTTAAAGTTCTGTGATCACGTAATTTTTGAACTTATTCTTGTCAAAAACAAACATATTCGGATCCAGTTCCTGGTTTTCCTTATATTCTTTGATAGCAATTACGGCTACATCTTTGTTGTTCCCGTGCTGCTCAAGTTTTACCATTTGCTTTTTCGCTGAGTCTACAAAAATGTATACATATTGAATTCCATTGGATTTCACCGGAGTCAGTTTAATGAAATCAGCATTCACGCCATTTACATTTTTCTTTCCGTTGTAGGTTACATTGTAATCATTTCTGTAGGTCGAAAGATAGTTGATAGGGGAGAACATGCTGCTGCTTCCATTAGGTTTTGCAACCGTTACTTCCATATCATCTGCATTGATGTTGTAGATTTTGCTTCCGTCGAAGATCTGTTCCGTGTCCATGATCTTCAGTTTATACTTTTCTCCGGCGGAGTAATAAATACCGGGTTCTGTTTTGGTCACCTGTCCGTTCAAGCCAGTCCCGAAAGAAAACTTGAAATAAGAATTCTTTTTAGACTTGTAGTTGGCTGTGATGTCATCCAGAATTTTTTTAGCTTTCGCATCAATTTTCTGTGCCGGGGCAAATCCTACAGCACCGATAACAAAACTTCCGACTATAACTTTTGAAATAATATTTTTCATTTTTTTATTTAATATACTTTAAACATTCTAATGCTTCCCGATTGACTCTGTGAAGCATTTTTTCCTCTAACTACGCAAATCTTCCAAAAACTGTTCCAAAGAATGAAGATCACTGATAATGACTTCTCTTGCCTTTGCTCCGTTAAATCCACCTACGATACCCGTTGCTTCAAGCTGATCCATGATTCTTCCAGCTCTGTTATAACCCAATTTCAGCTGTCTCTGTAGCATAGAAGTAGAACCCTGTTGTGTAGAAACGATAATTCTTGCCGCTTCTTCAAATAAGGCATCTTTTTCATTCGGATCGAAAGCGCCTACTGTACTTGTGGAATCTTCAGAAACAAATTCAGGTAATAAGAATGCTGATGAATATCCCTTCTGTTCACCGATGTATTCTGCCAGTCTTTCCACTTCCGGTGTATCTACGAAAGCACACTGAAGTCTTAAGATCTCGTTTCCGTTGAAATAAAGCATATCTCCTTTACCGATCAGCTGATCTGCACCCGGAGAATCCAGGATCGTTCTTGAATCCACACTTGAAATTACTCTGAAGGCTGCCCTTGCCGGGAAGTTAGCCTTGATCATACCTGTAATTACATTGACGGAAGGTCTCTGTGTCGCTACAATCAGGTGAATTCCTACGGCTCTTGCAAGCTGTGCCAGTCTGGCGATTGGAAGTTCAACCTCTTTTCCTGCCGTCATAATAAGGTCTGCAAACTCATCTACAACCAGTACAATATAAGGAAGGAAACGGTGTCCGTTCTCAGGATTCAGTTTTCGCTCAGTAAATTTCTTGTTGTATTCCTTTAAGTTTTTACAGAATGCATTTTTAAGAAGATCATACCTCGTATCCATCTCTATACAAAGAGAGTTCAGAGTATTGATCACTTTATTGGTATCTGTGATGATGGCTTCTTCAGCATCAGGAAGTTTAGCCAAGTAATGTCTTTCAATTTTTGAATACAGGGATAGTTCTACCTTCTTAGGATCCACCATCACGAATTTCAGTTCGCTCGGATGTTTTTTGTAAAGAAGGGAAGTAAGGATAGCATTAATCCCGACAGATTTACCCTGTCCTGTAGCACCCGCCATCAGTAAGTGAGGCATCTTCGCAAGATCGGCCATAAAGACTTCGTTGGAAATCGTTTTTCCGAAAACCACCGGAAGATCCATATCCGTATTCTGGAACTTATGAGAAGCAATCACAGAACGCATGGAAACCATGGTAGGATTTTTTCTCGGAACCTCAATCCCGATGGTTCCTTTTCCGGGCATCGGTGCAATAATCCTGATCCCAAGAGCGGAAAGATTCAGTGCAATATCATCCTGAAGCTTTTTAATGGCAGATACTCTGATTCCTGCTTCCGGAACAATTTCGTATAAAGTTACCGTTGGCCCGATCGTCGCTTTGATTTCGGAAATACCAACGTTGAAATTCTTTAAAAGGCCTACAATTTTATTTTTGTTTTCTTCTAATTCTTCTTTGTTGATAGAAATCTCTTCATTACCATAATCCTTCAGTAATTCTACCGTTGGCATCTGGAATCCGGCCAGATCAAGCTTGTGATCATACAAGCCGTGTTTTTCTACCAGTTCCTGTGATTTTCTGTCTGTGTCATCCAACACATCAATAACCGGGGCTACTTCCACATTGAATTTAATATTATCCTGCGCCGGCATCGTGGAGACAGGAGGAACCGGAGTGATAGCCGGACTTACCGGTGTCATATCAAATGCCTGTTCAGGAGTTGAAGTGGGAACAGAAGGTTTCGTGTTCAGATTTAAGCTGACAGGTTTTTCCTCTTCCTCAAAAGAAGTATGGTTAGGCGTTACAATCGTTTCTATATCCGTTGAAGGCTGAACTTCAGGAAATCCTTTCGGAACGCTTACGGGTTCCTGTTCTTTCGCTTTTGTTTTATTGGAAAGATCTGTTACGATTACATTCGAAACCGTTTCCTGAGCTTCCTCTTCAAGTTCTTCATCCGCTTCAAAGTTTTCCTCTGAGCTAGGCATCATAGATTTTACTCTGCCGATTGTATTATCATTGATCTTATCCAGTTTAGATTTTATAGAACTCGGACGAAGATTGAATTCCAAAATAAAATATAGGAGGATGCTGGCAGCCAATACCACCCAAAGTCCTACAGATCCGATAATGGCATTAAGATAATCCATAATCTGGTATCCGTACACACCACCCAAAACGCCCTGTCCTTTAGTCACTGCTCCCATGAAAATAGGCAGCCAGCAGATGAAAAACAGAGAATGACCAATGGTTTTCCATGGTTTGAAGGTTCTTTTTTTAAGAATTAAGGTACCCACCACCAAGAATAAGAAGGCAATAATAAATGAGGCAATTCCTATGCTTTCGAATATAAAAATATTCCCCAGCCAGTCGCCTACCTTCCCAAAGATATTTGAAGATTGTATTGTTTTATCGGTCATTGTTCCTGCCTGGCTCTGATCAGCCTTCCAGTTCATCAGATAAGAGACGAACGAAAGGGTCAGAACGACAGAAAAAAGAATGAAGGTAAGCCCGAAAAATATGCGGGGCTTAGATAAGATTTTGCCTTTATCAGGCGATTCAGTCGGTTTTGTCTGTGTCTTTTTATCCATAATATCAATGTGGGCAAATTTAATGTTTTTTCAACATTAATAGAATCTTTTTTTGTTCAAAAGATAGCGTAATTTAGGTTTATTTTTTAAAATTACACCGCGTTTTTGAGATATTTTTTTCATTAAAATCTAATGCGACAGGCGTTTTTTTGAACCAGTTCAAATGCCATTGCTTAGACCTCCACTAATTTTGTTCCATTAATTTAAAAAATAAGAAAAACATGAAAATTTTATTCAAAAGTTACCTGATGTTATGCCTGGCTTTATTTTAACTTCAGACAGCGAAGAATAAACATACTGATCAATGAGGATAGTATCTTACTTTGCAGTGTTAGATTAAATTCTGTAATTTTCGCCAAACTAATAATTGTTTTTATGCAAAACCAAAATAACACTGAAATTTTTTCTCTGGGGATTACAATGGCAGGGGCTGTATCTGCCGGGTGCTACACAGCCGGAGTTATGGATTACCTTTTCGAAATTCTTGATCTCTGGGAAAAAGCGAAAGAAGGTAAAGTGTTAGAAGAATATGCGGACAAAATTCCAAAACATAAGGTAAGAATTGATGCCATGGGCGGAGCATCAGCTGGTGGAATGACTACAACGATGTCGGCAATTTATGCATTAAACGGAACTATAAATCCAGTAAAAGAAGCTGTTAATTTAGATGCATCGAAAAATAATATTCTGTACGATAGCTGGGTTTTGATGGGAGAAAATGATCCTAATGATAAAAGATCTCTGCTTGAAAAACTTTTGGATACCAAAGATCTGGAAAAAGGAAAATTCAATTCTCTTCTAAATTCCGAATTTGTTGATTCTATCGCAGACCAGGCATTTTTGGTGGATAAAGATGTTGTGTTAAAACAAAAGGTTGACCAGCTTCCGTCTTACATTTCTAAAGATTTGCAATTATTATTTTCCCATTGTTTTTTAAGAGGAATTCCTCTCGATGTGAATTTCGAAACCTCAATTTCTAAATTTGGAAGAAAAAGTGTCATTCCTAATCACAGTACTTTTGAGCACTATATCGTCACGCAGTACAGGTTAAATAACGGATTACAGCCGGATAAGGAAAAATATCTGTGGTTAAATCCATATGACAAACCTTATGCAGATACATTAAAACTTTCCACAATTGCTACCGGAGCTTTTCCTATTGGTCTGGCTTTTCGGGAATTTAAAACGGAAGATCTGGGAGATGCCTATTTAAAAACTACGATAAAACGGATTATTACAGGTGAATTTGGAGATGATAATCCCTCAGCTAAGAATATTAAATTAAAGTTTTTTCCTAAAAATTATTCATCTGTTGTCATTGACGGAGGAGCTATAAATAATGAGCCCTACCGGGAAGTTCTTAGCGTTCTTCAACATCAGAACAGTAAAGCTCCGGATGATGGGTATCCGCGTTATGGAATCATTATGATCGATCCTTTTCCTGACAGAGCTCAGTCGCAGAAACCTTATTCAAGGCCCAACGATGCTATTGATGTGGCACAGGGGATTATCGGAACCTTATTGGATCAGTCCAGAATCAAAAGAAGGGAGATGCTGGAGACAGAATCGAATAAGTATTTTAAGAGTATTGTATTCCCACGAAAATGGAAAACCAATACGGACAATAAAATCATTGGGCCGCCGGATACGGTTGCATGTGCTTCGGCAATGGCATTTGGAGGTTTTTTAGATAAGAGTTTCAGACAGCACGATTTTTTCCTTGGCCGTAATAACGCGAGAAATTTTTTACGGTATTTTTTTTCGTTTCCTTATGATAAACTTAATAATGATATTCATCCTATTCATAAAACCTGGACAGACTCCATGATTGATGCCTTCAAGTTTGAAAAGGTTAAGAACAGCGGTAAGTTCTATCTGCCCATCATTCCTGATCTTTATCTTTTGTCAGAAAGTGAGGAAACAAAACTGAGCAGGAGAACTCAATATGATATTCCCAAAACACCACGTTATCGTCCTGAAGAATTGTTTAAGCTGGAAAAGAAACTGAAGCAAAGGGTTAGTAAAATTTTTGATGTCATCCAGTCCCGTGATTCCGGTGAAAATATAAATAAGACGACTATAAAAAACGCAGTAGCAGAAAAATGGATCAGGAAAAAATATGGCAAAAACTGGTTAGACAAAGCCGGTGATTTTATCATGAGTCCCGCCTATGGTTTAGGAATGTTTTTCGGAAAACGAGTCGTGGCAAAAAAAATAACCCGGATGATTATATCAGAAATTTTAAAAGATCTTGGGAAAAAGGGACTTTTAGAAGATCATGAGAAATAACAATATCAAATAGACCTTATGAAAAGCTATCGAGTTTCTTAACCTTGAGCAGAGACTGACACAGCAGCAGGTGGCTTCTTATCTGGGAATTACCCATGAGTTTTTAAGTAAGATCCGGAAGAAGACTTCTTTAAATAAGTAGTTGGCTGAATATCATTAATTTAAATGACAGTAAGGCTTGTTAGGGAATAGAAGGCTTCAATAACATAGATAGGTTTATTATATCCTGAATTTTATGATATTAAAAATTGAATTTTCCTTAATCAATTTCACGTTATTAAGAATGGTTCAAAATAACCTAAATAGGCCTCAAAGTGACAAAAAACAGCTTTTTTTAGCCCCTTTGTTGTTTATCATTCTTATTTTTGCATGTCAAGTAAAATAAATCATGAAGAAGCTCCAAGATATTCTTATCTCAACCAGAACAATGGCTGTGCTGTTACTGGTGTATGCATTTGCGATGGCTTATGCAACGTTCTTAGAAAACGACTACGGAACTCCTACAGCTAAGGCTCTAATTTATGAAGCAAAATGGTTTGAATTAATCATGTTTCTGCTCATTCTTAACTTCGTAGGAAATATCGCAAGATACCGACTGTGGAAAAGAGAAAAATGGCCGGTTCTTGTTTTTCACCTTGCCTTTATCCTTATTTTTATAGGAGGTGCCATTACAAGATACATCAGTTTTGAAGGTACCATGCACATCAGAGAGGGGGAAACTTCCAATGAGATTGTGACCGACAAAAATTTCTTTAAAATTAAAATCGAGGAAAAGGGTGATGCTCTGGATTACCAGGATATTCCTTATCTGATGTCTCCTCTGCACAAAGACTTTAAAGCTACTTACGATTTCCACGGAAAAGAAGTAAAGGTTTTTACAAAAGACTATATCCAGAGAAAAAAAGACAGCTTAATTGCTGAGCCCAACGGCACAGAATATCTTCACCTGGTTTCTACAGGGACTACAGGAAGACAGAATATCTACATCAAACCGGGCGAAACAAAATCCATCAACGGAACTTTGGTAACGTTCAACAGAGCGATCGAAGGGGCTGTAGAATTTAAAAAAGAAGACGGAAAAATATTCATCAAAACTCCTGTTGATGCAGCCTTTATGACCATGGCAACGCAGGCTACCGGAAGTACCAAGAAAGATGAATTCCAGCCTTTGGTATTGAGAAGTTTATATACCATCAACGAATTGAAACTGGTTGTTCCTGAAGGTCTTAAAAAAGGAAGACTGATGGCTTTCGAAGGGGACAAAAAGAAAGACGCGATGGTACCTGATGTGCTTAGAATAGAACTTCAGGGGCCAAAAACAAAACAATTGGTTGATCTTTCTGTAGAAAAAGGAAACCCAAATGCATTCAAGCAGGTTACCATGGACGGGCTGAACATTATGGTAGGTTTCGGACCTAAAGTATATAACACACCTTTCGCCTTGAAACTGGATGATTTCGTGATGGAAACTTACCCTGGAAGTACATCTCCAAGTGCGTATGAAAGCCACATAAAAATCATTGACGAAGGAAAAGAAACCCCTTATAAAATTTACATGAACCACGTTCTGAACCATAAAGGATACCGTTTCTTCCAGTCAAGCTTTGACCCGGACAGAATGGGAACTGTTCTTTCTGTAAACCACGATTTCTGGGGAACCATTATCTCTTACATCGGATACGGACTGCTGTTCTTAGGAATGTTTGTGATCTTCTTCTGGAAAGGAACTCACTTCTGGAAACTGAACAAAATGCTGACAGATATCAACAGGAAGAAAAATGCTGCAGTTATTTTATTGTTTTTAAGTTTAGGCTTAAATGCACAAAAAATTGAAACGCACGGAACGACTGACGGAAGCAGAGAGCATATTCATGTGGAAGGTGACGATCATTCTCACACTCCTGCTCCGGGTGCCCAACCGCTTGATGGTGCTGCTCCAAAGCAGAATTCACTGGCGGCTCCTTTGAGCAGAATGAAATCTATCTCTCCGGATGAGATTATTGCAAGAAACAGAATCAGCAAAGAACATGCAGATAAATTCGGATACCTTTTGGTACAGAATTTCGACGGAAGAATTGTTCCGATCAACACAGAAGCGCTGGATGTTTTAAGAAAACTATATAAAAAAGACGAGTTCAAAGGAACAGACGGAAAGTCGCTTACGGCTAACCAATGGTTCCTGTCAATCAATACAGACACACCAAGCTGGACGATGGTTCCTATGATCAAAGTAGGGACGAAAGGAGGTGATGAGTTGAAAAATAAAACAAAGGCTGACGATGAAGGATACACTTCACTGATGAACCTTTTCCCTGCGGATGCTAATGGTAACCTGACTTATCTTCTTGAGCATGATTATAACACGGCATTCCGTAAAAAACCTTCTGAGCAAACCAATTACGATAAAGAAGTTATTTCTGTAAACGAAAGAGTACAGATCTTCAATGAGTTTTTCAGCGGTCAGTTTATGAGAATTGTTCCCGTAAAAAATGATGCGAACCATACATGGCATTCGTGGCTTGACCAGAAATTCGAACCGGATATGGAATCGCAGCAGGTAATGGGACCTTATTTTGCAGAAGCTCTTACCGCTCAGAAAACAGGAAACTGGAGCAAGGCAGATGCTGAATTAGCAAAACTTTCAGACTATCAGCAGAAATGGGGTAAAGCAGTTGTTCCTGCAAAATCTAAAGTAGATCTTGAGGTGTTCATGAACGAAGTGAATATCAATTTCAAATTATTGATTTTCTATACCATAATAGGTGGATTATTATTGATTTTTGGTTTTGTTGAGTTGTTTAAACCAAGTAAAGCTTTAAATACAGCTATCAGAATAATTATCTATGTGGGACTTGTAGGATATATTTTACATTTCCTTGGTCTTGTTGCAAGATGGTATATTTCAGGACACGCACCTTGGAGTAACGGTTATGAAGCCATTATCTTTATCTCTTGGGTAGGTATTTCTGCGGGACTTATGTTCTATTTTGGTTTCGGAAGACTTTCTTTAGCTGATAAAGCTGTATTGGCTGCAAAGCAATTAATCACTAAAAATAAATCCAACGCATTAATTCCTGCATCAGGATTTATGGTGGCCGTTATTATGATGGGATTTGCGCACGGAGGTTCAGCACTTGATCCTCAGATTACACCGCTTGTTCCGGTATTGAAATCTTACTGGCTGATTGTTCACGTAGCAATCATTACATCAAGTTACGGTTTCTTCGCCCTATCTATGATTATTGCTGTGATTTCCCTTGTATTTTATATTGTTTCAGATAAAGATACCTACAAACTTCACCACGATACGACGTTAAAAGAATTGGTCATCGTTTCTGAAATGTCTCTTACTATTGGTCTTTTCGCCTTAACGGTAGGAAACTTCTTAGGAGGAATTTGGGCTAATGAATCTTGGGGAAGATACTGGAGCTGGGACCCGAAAGAAACATGGGCATTCATCTCCATCATGGTATATGCTTTTGTATTGCACATGAGACTGGTTCCAGGATTGAGAAGCAGATGGGCATTCCACGTAGCGACGATGTTTGCATTCTGTTCTATGGTAATGACTTATTTCGGAGTAAATTACTACCTGAGCGGACTTCACTCCTACGCAGCAGGAGATCCGGTTCCGGTTCCGGCTTGGGTATACATCGGATTAGGTACAATGCTTCTTTTATCAGTAGCTTCTTACTTCAAATTTAAAACCTTAACGAAGAAATAAAACGTTAACAAGATAACAACTGAAATCCCGGAATTTATTTTCCGGGATTTTTTTTGTGTAGGTTTCGGGTTTCCACTTCCCTGAAGGGGTGGGTTTTTGCAAAGCAAAAAGACGGGGTAGTTAAAAATCTTCAGATCATTCAACTGATCAACCCCATATCTCGAAACCCGAATCCAGCATCAAAAAAATCAGCCCCAATTAATCCAAAGCTCAAAACTATTCCATATCTTTATGATATCAAAACAATATCAAATTAAAAATTGCAATCATGGAAAAAGTATTAAAGCCCATGTCGGGCTATCTGGCATTAGTCTTCTGTCTTATTTTATTTGCAGGAGCCGTCTATTTTTTTATTTCCGGAGTTGAGCAGAGTATCACGTATGTTATTCTTGCGATGCTTTGTTTTCTGCTGTTCTGCTTCTTTCTGAAAGGGCTGATGATCATTCAGCCGAACCATTCAAGAGTATTGAATTTCTTTGGAAAGTACGTAGGAACGGTAAAAGACAATGGATTATTTTTTATCAATCCTTTGTATTCTTCACAGAAAATGTCACTGCGTTCAGAGAATCTGCAGGGACAGACTTTGAAAGTAAATGACAAAATGGGGAACCCTATTGAAATCGGAGTCGTGATGGTTTGGAAAGTAGGAGACACCTATAAAGCAGCATTCGATGTTGAGCGGTATTCAGACTTTGTCAAAATGCAAAGTGAAGCGGCGGTACGTCATTTGGCGATGAGTTTTCCGTATGATAATTTAGAAGATGATCATGCACCGATTACTTTAAGAGAAGGTGGTGACAAGATCAATTCTATTTTGGAGCAGGAACTGACCGACCGTCTTTCAAAAGCGGGAATTATCATTCAGGAGGCAAGAATTTCTCACCTGGCTTATGCTTCGGAAATTGCAGGAGCGATGCTTCAGAGACAGCAGGCCACAGCCATTGTCGCAGCAAGAACGAAGATCGTGGAAGGTGCCGTAGGAATGGTAGATCTTGCATTGAAAAAACTGTCTGAAGAGAATATTGTAGAACTTGATGATGAAAGAAAAGCAGCTATGGTAAGCAATTTAATGGTGGTACTTTGCGGTGAAAAAGCAGCACAGCCCATCTTAAATACAGGAACTCTTTACTAAATGGAGAATGTGGAGTAAAGTATGAATTACTAGACTCAGCTGAGTGAAATGTCTTTGCATCGTATGCATTATTGAAAAGAATTATTAAACAGGCAAAGAGAAAAAATGAAATCGGAAAAAACTTCAAAACCCTCCGAAAACAAAAGCAAAAAATCTTTTGTGATAAGGATCGATGAATCTACCTACAAGCAGGTGGAGAAGTGGGCCAATGACGAGTTCAGGAGCGTAAACGGGCAAATCGAATACCTGTTGCATCAAAGCCTGGTCAATTCGGGGAGGAAAAAGAAAGACGCGGATGAGTAAACCTTCGTAGGGAACCTTCCAAAATCAGATCAATAAATAACCCTATTAACCTTATACAAGAAAAAAGCAGAGAAAATTTCTCTGCTTTTTATATTTTTAATAAATCAAGTGTTATTCAAATAAAGTGGTAAAGTAATTGCTGATCACAGTCCAGAAATTCTTACCCAGGAAATAGATCAGGGTAGAAGTGATAATTCCTTTTACCGTGAAGAATATAATCCCGCCTATCCCAAATTTTTTCACCAGACTTTTCCATTTGGAAGTCTTCTTTTCCTCTGCTGTAGTAGTATCCTCTACGGTCTTGTTATTTTCCATTCCTGAAATTCAAAAGATTACGCTGCAAAGATAAGCATGTTTATAATTAGTCCAAATAAAAAGCGGCTTAAAAATTAAAATTTTGAGGTTCGCATAATATTTCTATCTTTAGAGGAAACGAAAAGTAACATTTTATGTCTAAAAAAGTAAAGGATTTCGGAATCGAAAAAACACTCAAAAACCTTGGTATTAAAGAAGAAAATAAGGGGACTTCAGTGGGCGGAAAATATTTTGCTTCGGGGAAAACGATAGAAAGTTTTTCTCCCGTAGACGGCAGACTAATCGCCAAAATTAAGACTTCCGGAGAAAGTGATTATGACAAAGTAATTGAGACGGCTCAGAAGGCGTTTCAGGAGTTTAGATCCATCCCTGCTCCTAAAAGAGGAGAGATCGTTAGGCAGCTTGGCCAGAAATTAAGAACATATAAAGACGACCTTGGAAAACTGGTTTCTTATGAAATGGGTAAATCCCTTCAGGAAGGTCTTGGAGAAGTTCAGGAAATGATCGACATCTGTGATTTCGCAGTTGGGGTTTCAAGACAGCTTCACGGTTATACGATGCATTCAGAAAGACCTGGTCACAGAATGTACGAGCAGTATCATCCGCTTGGCGTGGTGGGAATCATCACTGCATTCAACTTCCCGGTTGCTGTATGGGCGTGGAATACCGCTTTAGCATGGATCTGCGGAAACGTGACGATCTGGAAGCCATCAGAAAAAACACCATTGTGTGCTATCGCATGCCAGAACATTATGGCTGAAGTAGTAAAGGAAAACAATCTTCCTGAGGGTATTTCAAGCGTATTGGTAGCTGACCATGAGATCGGGCAGAAACTGGTAGATGATAAAAGAGTCTCATTGGTTTCTTTCACAGGTTCTACAAGAGTAGGAAGAATGGTTTCTTCCAAAGTGGCAGAAAGATTCGGGAAATCTATCCTTGAATTAGGTGGAAATAACGCTATTATTATCTCTAAAGATGCAGATATTGACATGTCTATTATCGGAGCTGTTTTCGGAGCTGTAGGTACGGCCGGACAGAGATGTACGTCTACAAGAAGACTGATCATCCACGAAAGCGTATACAACGAAGTAAAAACAAGATTGGTAAAAGCTTACGGACAGCTGAAAATTGGTAATCCATTGGATGAAAATAACCACGTAGGACCGCTTATCGATGTGGATGCTGTTAATCAGTACGAAGAAGCTATCAAGAAATGTAAAAAAGAAGGCGGAAAATTTGCGGTTGAAGGTGGCGTTCTAAGCGGAAAAGATTACGAATCAGGATGCTATGTGAAGCCGTGTATCGCAGAAGTTAAAAATTCTTATGAGATCGTTCAGCACGAGACTTTCGCGCCGATCTTATATTTGATCAAATACAAAACATTGGAGGAAGCTATCGCTATCCAGAACGATGTTCCTCAGGGATTGTCATCTGCTATCATGACTCAGAATCTTAGAGAAGCAGAATTATTCCTTTCTCATGCAGGTTCAGACTGCGGTATTGCGAACGTAAACATCGGAACTTCAGGTGCTGAAATCGGAGGTGCTTTCGGTGGTGAAAAAGAAACCGGAGGCGGAAGAGAATCCGGATCTGACGTTTGGAAATACTACATGAGAAGACAAACCAACACAATAAATTATACAGCTCAACTTCCTTTAGCACAAGGGATTAAATTTGACCTGTAAAAATTTTAATTTAAATCATTTAACGATTTAAAAATTTAAAAATTAATAACCTGGAATGTTTAATCTTTTTAAGCATTCAATTTTTAAATCAAACACAGTTAATTATGGAACAAACAATTGATATAAAAGCAAATAAAGTAAAAGAAACAGTAGGAAGACACGTTTTGGCAGACGGCTTTGATTTTGTGATGGATATTGAAAAATCCCACGGTTCATGGCTATATGACAAGCTTACAGACAAAGAGTATTTGGATATGTTCTCGATGTTTGCATCAGCTTCTGTAGGGTACAATCACCCTTATCTTGTAGAAAGATCAGAATGGCTGGGAAGAATGGCTGTCAACAAGCCTACTTTGGCAGACGTGTACTCAGAAGAATATGCTCACTTTCTGGAAGTGTTTGAAAGAGTAGTGATTCCTGAGGAACTGCAGTATGCTTTCTTTATTGAAGGTGGAAGTTTAGGGGTAGAGAATGCAATGAAGGCGTGCTTCGACTGGAAAACGCGTAAGAATTTTGAAAAAGGACTTCAGACAGAAGCCGGGATCTGTATACATTTCAGACAGGCATTCCACGGAAGAAGCGGCTATACATTGAGCTTAACCAATACTTCTGACCCAAGAAAATATCAGTATTTCCCGATGTTTGACTGGCCAAGAATCTTAAATCCTAAACTGTCTTTCCCTATTACGGAAGAGAATTTAGAAGAAACGATTAAGAACGAAAGATTAGCTCTTCTTCAGATTGAGGAAGCTATTCTGATGAATCCTGATAAAGTGGCGTGTATCATTATTGAGCCTATCCAGGCTGAAGGTGGCGACAATCACTTCAGAGATGAGTTCTTAATGGGATTAAGAAAACTGTGTGATCAGAATGAGATCTTACTGATCTTTGATGAAGTTCAGACAGGTATTGCCATTACAGGGAAAATGTGGGCGTTCCAGCATTTTACAGCAAAACCGGACATTATTTCTTTCGGGAAAAAAGCTCAGGTTTGCGGAGTTTTAGCGAACAAAGAAAAATTTGATCAGGTCCCGAATAACGTTTTCAGAGAAAGTTCAAGAATTAACTCTACTTTCGGAGGGAACTTTATAGACATGCTTCGTTTCCAGTTGGTAATGGAAGTAATCGAAAAAGAAAACCTTGTGGAAAACGCAAGAGTGGTTGGAGATTATCTTTTGGAAAAATTAAAAGAAATGGCTCTGAAATATCCTGAAAAAATTTCAAATGCAAGAGGAAGAGGCCTGATGTGTGCTGTTGACCTTCCTTCAGCAGAAGACAGAAACCATTTAATGAACGAGCTTTTCAAGGACGGATTGATCATTCTTCCATGTGGAGACCAGTCACTTCGTTTCAGACCACATCTTAATGTTACACAGGAAGAAATTCAGTTAGCATTGGATAAAATCGAGAGCAATCTTAACAAAATTTAAAATCAAAGATTTGTAATTTTCAAAAAAACATTGTACATTTAGATACTCAAACGATATAGAATATGGAAAGAAGTACGAGAGTATCGGTTTTTGAAAGTGATAAGCCTTCAGAAATCCAGTTAATAAAGTCTAAATTGGATGATGCACAAATTACAAACAGCGTCGAAAACAGTTATCTTACATTCACGACAACGCCTACCGCGACGTCGCTGAAAGTAATGGTAGATCTGGAAGACGAGAAGAATGCATTTGAAATTATAGATGCTTATCTTCAACAAAGTGAAAATCAATAAAACAATTTCATAATTTTAAATTTTACTACTTCGAACCGAAAATTAATTTTAATTAGTTTTCGGTTTTTTGATTCAAATAATAATAATCATTATTGAAAGATTCAAGAATTTAAAAATTAAAAGATTAAGGAATTAAGAAATTTTGGACTGTTGCTTTTGAATAGAATATCCAACAGAGGTGGGCTTTAGTCCGTTGGCCTTCAGGGTAAACATAATCAGATCCGGCTTTAGCCAAAACAAAAGTCCCGAATCTCTAAATCTCTAAATTTCCAATATAAAATAAACAACAATGAATGCAGAAACTAAGCTGAGAATAGCTGAAATTGAAGACAGAAATGCCATCTGGGCTATTATCCAACAATCCATTGAAAGAAGAAAACAGGACGGAAGTACCCAATGGCAGAATGGCTATCCAAACATGGGAACGGTAGAAAGTGACATTGCAAAAGGTTTTGGATATGTGATGACCGTAGACGGAGAAATTGCTGTATATGCAGCTTTGATCTTAAATGATGAGCCGGCTTACAGCACGATTGAAGGAGCATGGCTGAGCGACGGTGAATTCGTTGTTGTACATAGAGTGGCGGTTGATGAAAAATTTGCCGGCCAGGGAATGGTGAAGAAATTATTTGACCATATTGAAGATTTTACAAGATCCCATGAAATCCAAAGTGTAAAAGTAGATACGAATTACGATAATATTGCCATGCTTAAAATTCTTGAAAGTAAGGGTTATTCCTATTGTGGTGAAGTAGTTTTGGCGGACGGACTGAGAAAGGCCTATGAGAAGATTATAATTTAAGGCAAAAGTTAAATCAACTTTCATTGAATTTTTAAAAGAAGTTGTATTTATAAACTCTATCATGTTTGTTCGTTTAGTTCTGAACTAATTTCTACTTTTGTCAAAATTTTTATATTATGCACCAAAGTATAGAAATTGATGAAAAAATTTTTCAAGATGCCGTAAAGTTTTATGGCACCGTTTTCAACCTACCGCCTTTAGCGTCAAAAATCTATGCCTACCTGCTTTTCGATTACGAGAAAGTAGGTATTACTTTTGACGAATTTGTTGAAGTGCTTTCTGCAAGCAAGAGCTCTGTTTCCACCAGTATTTCATTACTGCTGAATGCACAGCTCATCATCGATCACAACAAAATGGATGAGCGAAAACGGTATTTTTTCATCAATGATGAATACAAGAAGATCAGATTTGAAAAAATTGTTCAAAAAATGGAGGACGAACTCAAACTGCTGGATGACCTAAACAACTTTAAAAAAAATCATGACAATGAATACAACGAACGCGTAGAAGCTTACAAAGCACTCTTATATAAAAACATAGAAAATATTCAGGAATCTCTTAATAAACTTTAAAATGAATAATAAGCTAGTTATACTTTCTATTGCAGCGTTTTCACTGACGGCCTGCAAAAAAGAAGCTCCAAAACAGGACGGGCCAAAACCTTATCCTGTGATCAACGTGGAGGCGAAAAATATCGTAGGCTATCAGACATTTCCAGCTACCATCCAGGGAAGGGTCAACAATGATGTCCGCGCAAAAATACAGGGATATATCACTCAGGTTTTAGTAGACGAAGGGCAGTATGTTACAAAAGGACAGCCTTTGTTCCGTCTTGAAACCAATATCCTTACCGAAAATGCTGCTGCTTCCAAAGCCGGTATCGGTGCAGCCGAATCTACTATTGCAGCGGCACAGGCTTCTGTAAATGCAGCTCAGGTGGAAGTGAACAAACTGAAACCTCTTGTTCAGAAAAACATCATTAGCAGTGTACAGCTGCAGACGGCTCAGGCTAGTCTTGCACAAGCTCAGGCTCAGTTGCAGCAGGCTACAGCAGCCAAAAGACAGGCGGTTGCCAATTATAAAGGGGTAGAAGCCAATATCGAGTACTCGGTCATCCGTGCGCCTATTTCAGGAGTTATCGGGAGACTTCCTTTAAAGGTGGGAAGTTTAGTAGGCCCTACAGATCAGACTGCTTTAACGACTATCTCAGACACTTCTGAATTGTATGCTTATTTTTCTATGAATGAAAAAGAATATTTTGATTTCCTTGAAAAATCTCCGGGAGCCAGTATGTCAGAGAAGATCAAAAATCTTCCGATGGTTGAGCTTCAGTTGGCCAATGGAAGTATCTATTCTGAAAAAGGCAGAATTGAAGCTATTACAGGGCAAATTGATGCGACAACAGGAACCATTCAGTTCAGAGTTGCCTTTGCCAATCCACAGAAATTGCTGAGCAATGGGAACAGTGGATCTATCAGACTTCCAAAAGCATATGATAATGTATTGGTAGTTCCGGAAAGTGCAACTTACGAGCAGCAGGGTATTGTTTACGTGTATAAAGTGGATAAAGGAGATACGGCAAGAAATGTAGTGATCAATGTGATCGACAGAATTGACAATATGGCCTTAATAAAAACGGGTATCAATAAAGGTGAAATGATTGTTGCTGCAGGGATCGGAGGACTGAAAACAGGAACTGCCGTGAAGCCGAAACCAGTAAAAATGGATAGCCTTGTACAATCTATAAAACCGAAATTCTAAAATGATTAAAAATTTTATAAACCGACCGGTTTTATCCACCGTAATCTCAATCTTGATTGTGATTCTCGGGATTTTGGGGTTAATTGCCCTGCCAGTCACACAGTATCCGGATATTGCACCGCCCACAGTAAGCGTTTCAGCGAACTATACGGGTGCCAATGCGGAGACTGTTATGAAAAGTGTTGTAGTACCTCTGGAAGAACAGATCAACGGGGTGGAAGGAATGGATTACATTACTTCCAGTGCCGGAAATGATGGTTCAGCACAAATTCAGGTATTCTTTAAACAAGGAATTGATCCGGATATTGCCGCGGTAAACGTACAGAACCGTGTAACCAGAGCAACACCATTACTTCCAAGTGAAGTGACCCGTTCCGGAGTTGTTACACAGAAACAGCAGACCAGTGCATTGATGTATATGTCTTTCTATTCTGAAAATAAAGACCTGGATGATGTATATCTTCAGAACTTTTTGAATATCAACGTTATTCCGAACTTAAAGAGAATTAATGGAGTAGGTGATGCCAACGTTTTCGGGGGTAAAAACTATTCCATGAGAGTTTGGCTTGATCCTTCAAAAATGGCAGCTTACGGATTAACTCCCGATGATGTTACGGCTGCAATTAATGAGCAGAGTAGAGAAGCAGCTGCCGGTTCTATCGGGCAAAACAGCGGGAGCTCTTTTGAATATATCATTAAATATGTCGGAAAATTCAACGAAAAGGAACAGTATGACAATATCATCATTAAAGCGCTTCCAAGTGGACAGAATTTAATGCTGAAAGACGTAGCTAAAGTTGAATTGGCCGGACAGTCCTACACAGGAGTCGGTGAAAACGGAAACAGCCCGTCCATCAGTATGGGGATTTTCCAGACGCCGGGTTCCAATGCCCAGGAAATTATTAAAAATATCAAAACCTATCTGAAATCAGCAGAAGGAAGCTTCCCTGAAGGGGTAAAATATACGTTTAACTTCGATACCAACGAATTCCTTGAGGCATCTATTGAAAAGGTAGTTCATACCTTAATTGAAGCCTTTATTCTGGTATTTATCGTGGTGTATATTTTCTTACAGGACTTCAGATCTACATTAATTCCGGCCATTGCGGTTCCGGTATCTATTGTGGGTGCATTTTTCTTCCTGAATCTATTTGGATATTCATTAAACCTTTTAACCCTGTTCGCATTAGTTCTTGCGATTGGTATTGTGGTGGATGACGCGATTGTCGTCGTCGAGGCCGTTCACGCCAAGATGGAACACGGTATTTCCGATGCTAAAAAAGCAACCGTCGAGGCGATGGATGAAATCACAGGAGCTATTATCTCCATTACTTTGGTGATGGCAGCGGTATTCGTTCCGGTGACGTTTATTACAGGTCCAACGGGAGTTTTTTACCAGCAGTTTGGTATTACGCTGATCATTGCGATCATTATTTCTGCGATTAATGCATTAACGCTGAGTCCGGTTTTATGTTCATTATTCTTAAAACCTCACTCAGAGCATCATTCAGAATATAAAAACTTAAACCTGTTACAGAAATTTTTCTACAAGTTTAATATTGCTTTCAAAACGGCAACCGACCGTTACGGAAGAGGATTTGTGTTCTTATTGAGACATAAATGGGTAACACTGGTCATCTTTGCTGTGACGGCAGGGATTCTTTACTGGGCAAGTGGAACTATGAAAAAAGGTTTCGTACCTACAGAAGACAGAGGGATTATCTTTACAGACGTACAGCTTCCACCGGGAGCTTCTATGGAAAGAACCTACAACGCTTTGAAAACACTTCAGGCTAATGCTTTAAAAGTTCCGGGAGTACAAAACGTAACGATTTCTACCGGTAGAGGTTTCTTATCCGGAAATGGTAGTAATAACGGTCTTGCCTTCATTAAGCTTAAACCTTTCGACGAAAGGAAAAAAGATAACCAGACTTCTGAAGATATTACTAAAAAATTATTCGGTATTTCAGGAAAAGTTCCGGATGCGAAAATTGTATTCTTCCAGCCGCCAAGTGTACCAGGTTTTGGTAACAGTGCCGGTTTTGAAATGGTACTGTTAGACAAATCAGGAGGAGACTATGCTGATCTCGACAACAAAACCAATGAGTTCATCGGGAAGCTGATGCAGAGACCTGAGATTGAATTCGCTCAATCATCATTTAACACAAAATACCCTCAGTATCAAATGGACATCAACGTTCCTTTGGCTAAGCAGGTCGGTGTTTCTGTCAATACGATTTTAAGTACGATGCAGGGATATATTGGAGGGGTTTACACCGCCGACTTTACAAAATACGGAAAACAGTTCAGGGTAATGGTTCAGGCACTTCCTGAAAACAGACAGAACATCAGTAACTTAAATGAACTGTATGTGAGAACAGCTTCCGGAGTTATGTCCCCAATTTCACAGTTTGTAACGCTGAAAAAAGCATACGGACCTCAATCGGTAAGCCGATATAACCTGTTTACCTCTGTGAAGATTACAGGAGCCAACTCTGCAGGATTCAGTTCAGGGGACGCGATTACAGCGGTACAGGATGTGGCCAAAGAAACTTTAAATCAAAATTACGATGTAGAGTTTACGGGATTAACAAGAGAAGAATTAAATTCAGGATCTCAGACCCTTTTGATCTTTGGATTAAGTTTAATTTTCGTTTACTTCATTCTTTCTGCTCAGTATGAAAGTTATATCCTTCCTTTAGTCGTAGTAATTTCTCTTCCTCTTGGGGTAATGGGAGCCTATTTCGGACAAAAAATAATGGGCTTGGAAAACAATATTTATTTCCAGATTGCTTTGATTATGTTGGTCGGATTGCTCGCGAAAAACGCCATTTTGATCATCGAATTTGCTGTTCAGAGAAGGCATCATGGGGAAACCATTGTCATGTCTGCCATCAATGCTGCAAAAGCCAGGTTAAGACCGATTCTGATGACCTCATTTGCATTCATCTTCGGATTATTGCCATTGGTTCTTGCCAGCGGAATTGGAGCGGTAGGTAACCGGTCTATTGCAACAGGTGCAGCAATAGGATTATTGATAGGTACCATTTTAGGACTTTTCGTAATTCCTGTTTTGTATGTGATTTTCCAGACTTTACAAGAAAAAGTGAAGCCGATTAAAAGAGAAGATATCAATTTAGCAGAATAAAATTAATTAGAGAAGTTAGAAGCTAGATATTAGAAATTAGTCTAAAATCCTGTCTGGCTTCTAACCTCTAACATCTAATTTCTAATTTTTTATAATGAAGAGTTTATTAAACATCATAAAAGGAATAACTTTTTCAGCTGTCATACTGGGAGCCATTACATCATGTATGGCCAGAAAAGACTATGAGAGACCGAAAAACGTTGTAGACGAAAAGCTTTTCCGTACAGATATGCTTCCTTCGGACAGTGTAAGTGTAGGAACCGTTTCGTGGAAGGAAATTTTTACGGATCCTGTATTGCAGGGGCACATTTCCAAAGCTTTGGAAAACAACCTGGATATCAGGATTGCGCTGCAGAGCATTGGTTCGGCAGAAGCTTACCTGAAACAGAGTAAAGCAGCTTACCAGCCAACCCTTTCTGTAGGACCGAACTATACATTTCAGACACAGTCTATCAATACACAGTTTGGACAGATCATCGGAGAAAGACGTTATGTCAACCAGTTTGATATTACAGGGACTATCGGATGGGAAGCAGATCTTTGGGGAAAATTAAAAGCTCAGGAAAAAGCTCAGCTGGCGACGTATTTAGGAACTGTTGCTGCTCATAAAGCGGTTAAGAGTGATCTTGTAGCTTCTATTGCTTCGGCTTATTACCAGCTTTTGACCTTTGATGCTCAAAAAAGAATCATCAATGAAACCATAGCGGTAAGAGAAAAGAACCTGGAAACTACTAAAGCATTAAAAATCTCTGGAAACGTTACAGAAGTAGCGGTACAGCAGAGTGAAGCGCTTGTTTTCAATGCTAAATCTCTACTGATTGATATTGAAACGCAGACTCAGCTGCTTGAAAACACGATGAGTCTTCTTCTTGGAGAACCTTCTCATTCGATTGCAAGATCTACGCTGGAAACACAAAAGCTTCCGATTGATCTTAAATTAGGTTATCCTGCACAGTTGCTGGCTAACCGTCCGGACGTGATGAGAGCGGAGTATAGCCTGATGAATGCCTTCGAGCTTACCAAATCAGCAAAGGCTCAGTTTTATCCTACGTTAAAGCTTACAGGAAGCGGAGGATTACAGTCGGTGGACCTTGATCATTTGTTCAGTGTGAACTCACTGTTTGCAAACGTAGTTGCCGGTCTTGCCCAGCCAATCTTAAATAAAAGACAGATCCAGACGAACTACGACGTAAGTCTTGCGAATCAGGAAACGGCTTATCTGAACTTCAGAAAAACTGTTCTTACAGCCGGAAAAGAAGTTTCAGATGCGATCAGAGTATTTTCAGTTCAGGATTCATTTATTGAATTAAAACAGAAAGAACTGGATGCCTACAAAAAGTCCGTTGATTATTCTCAGGAATTAGTCAACTACGGTATGGCCAACTATCTTGAAGTACTGAATGCAAGTGTGAATTCATTAAACGCAGAGTTGAATATCTCCAATGCGGAATACAATAAAATGAAAGCTGCCGTAGAGCTGTACCAGGCTCTTGGTGGTGGATGGAAATAATCATTTTCATTCAATCAGTAATAAAAACGTACGTCAGAAATGATGTACGTTTTTTTTATTGGTTGTCGGAAAATACGCAAAGTAGCAAATCACTTTGGTTATGCTTTAAGGCGCAAAGATTTTATCTGCGATAAAATTGATCAACACCGTCATTGCGAGGAGTATAACGACGAAGCAATTTCACCATCTTATGTAGCTGAAAACCTTTGATTTTCTTGCGCCTTAAACTCATATTGATATTTAAAAACTTTGCGCCTCAGCGATTTCCCAACAACAAAAAAACCTGTATTAAAGGCGGATATATAAGCTTGGTGAATTTTTAAAATAGCATAGAGAATAATTTCATTTGCATATATGTAGTAAACTACGTAGTTTTGTACTATAAAATAAACAAGACATGAACGTACATATTCAACAACTAGATAATACGTATTCCGATCAGCTTATCGACATGATTCTGAATATCCAGCAAAAAGAATTTAATGTGCCTATTACTATTGAAGACCAGCCGGATCTCAAGCAGATCGAAAGCTTTTACACTGAAGCCGGTGGAAACTTCTGGGGTGCTTTTATTGACGGTGAGCTTGTGGGTTCCATAGCATTGGTTAAATTTGATGAAAGGGCAGGAGCCGTAAGAAAAATGTTTGTCAAAAAGGAATTCAGAGGGAAAGAACTGAACATTGCCCAGGAGCTTCTGAAAGTATTGATTTCTTTCTGTCGTGAAAGTGGAATAGATGCTATCTACCTGGGAACGGTTAATATCTTGAAAGCCGCCATCCGTTTTTACGAACGAAACCATTTTGTACAGGTGGAAAAAGAAAATCTTCCGACCCGTTTTCCATTGATGAGTGCGGATAATGTTTTTTATTCTTTAATCATAAATCAGACGGTATGAATATAATAGATGAATCAGGGATTCTTGCAATTTCCACCAGACTTCAGCGCCTCAGTGAGCAGCTTAGAAAAGATGGTGCTTTGATCTATAAATCCTTTGGGATAGATTTTGAGCCGAAGTGGTTTCCTGTCATTTTTACATTGCATCATAAAACTATGCTGAGCGTTGTAGAGATCGCGAATGAAATAGGATATACCCATCCTTCAACCATAAGCCTGCTTAAAGAACTCGAAAAGCAGAAGCTTATTCAATCAAAAAAAGATAAACAGGATGAGCGCAGAAGACTGATTGTACTGTCTCCAAAAGGCATTGAACTGATTGAAAAAATGAAACCTGTCTGGGATTTGGTCTCAAAAGTATTGGGTGAGATTGCTGACAATGAAAATCATCTACTGAAGGCTATTGACGAAGCGGAAGCCAAAATTGCTGAGCAGTCTTTTTATCAGAGGGCATTGCAATTAAAGAATTCAAAGTAAAAAGGATCACACTATTTCAGTGTGATCCTTTGTTTTATGTGGAGAATACGGGACTACTTTTTTGAATCTGTTAAAATCCTGTTTGATTTATAAATGATTTATAGTAAAGCATTTCAATCAATTTTAATTAATTTGAATTTATTGAAATTAAAGTATATTTGAGTTTTTGGGGTACAATTATGGGTACAAGTTTAAATTTTAATCATTTTAATTATGGCATCAGTAAGTTTTTTTATTAGAGGAAAGATAGCAGATAAGGAAAGTACAATTTGGACAAAGTTCAGAGATAGAGGTATTGATATGCGTGTACCTGTTCCGTACTTGAGTTGCAAACCAAAACCGAGAGATTGCTACTAGTGCTTTATTGAGGTTTTATGAAGAAATATCATTATATCAAGCAGGAGAACATTCCAGATCAGTTAATATCCCAGAGATTGAAGTCGAAAAAATTATAAAAAGCACATACCAATTACTACTACAGATCGAATACTAGAAATAAAGGATAGAGAAAATCAAAACTATTTGCTTGTCCAATTCGTTTAAACAAAGCTATAAAATAAATATACAGGCCATATAATACGACATGTTTTGCCGCTTTGTAGAGATACCTTTGATACATAACAATAAACCTATCAGATATGATAAGAAAAAAGTGAAATAATTCAACGTGCATTGAAAATTATATTATATTCGCAAAAAATTAAGTACAACACAAATATGAAAAAACTCTACATGAGTGCATTTACAATGTGCACAATCTTGAGCTATGCTCAGGAAGTTGTTTGGCAAAAAGACATTAAG
>NZ_JPRN01000009.1 GCF_000737715.1 Chryseobacterium sp. JM1
CGAAATAAGGTATTGCTGATCAATAGTCGTGGTCACCTGGCTTAGAAAATTCTGTGTAGAAGACCTGATGTCTTTCTGCCACAATACTTCCTGGGCAGACAGTCCCAGAAGTGTGCACAGCATCAGTGCTCCGGAGTATATTTTTTTCATCCATTTAAGTTTTTAAGTTAATATTAGTTTTATAAATAATGCGGCAAATTTAACATTTTTTAACACACCTGCAAGTCTCCTTACTGAGATTTAATATGAATTTTATGAACGTTCAATATTAAATGAGATCACTCATATTCATAGAACCAATCCAGATCTTCATTGCGACAGAACATATCGTATTATATCACATTATATATTTTCTTATTTTTTAAAACATACTGATATTCACTTCATCAATACCTGAAAATACGGTCCACTTAAAACAAAAAATACCCCTAAGTTATTAGAGGTATTTTTACAATATAATGGGATTACATTTTTCTTAGTAATTTTTTCTGGCTCTGGTATTTTTCATTCAAAGCTTTTAACTGATCACGTTTCATTTTTTTAGTGGCAAGCGGATGATTCAAAATGAGTTTTTTCTCTGTATTGTATCTTTTGTCCAGCTCACGCGATTTGATATTAATCAATTCACTTTTAGTAGGAGGAGCAGGTGGTCTTTTCTGGGCATTAACATTCATTGATAAGCCTAATAACACGACTGTTGATATCAAAAACTTTCTCATGAGATTTATTTTTTTTGAATGGTTTAAATAATCAATTTTTATCATTTAAATTCATTCAGGTTTCTATAAATATTACATATATCATACCATCGCAATCCATTGAATTAAAATATCACAAATTTTTAACGCAAAAAAGGGAAATTATTCCACCTCAATATTCCTTTTCAAAGGCAGGTTTTTAGAAGAATTTCCAACCATAATCCGGTAGGTTCCTTTTTCAACGGTCCATTTCATATTTTCATCCAAAAACCGAAAGTCTTTTACAGGAACTTCAATTGTCACCTGTTTGGATTCTCCCGGATTCAGATGAACTTTTTTTAATCCTTTCAATTCGATAACAGGTCGGGATACTGATGCCAGCAGATCTTTCACATACAGCTGAATCACTTCACTACCGGCTTTTGATCCTGTATTTTTAACCATAACTTTTGCCGTGATGGTTTCATGGTCTGAATATTTTGTTTTGTCTAACTGCAAATCAGACATTTCAAACGTCGTATAGCTCAGTCCAAAACCGAAAGGGTACAAAGGCTCTCCACTCAAATCGTAATAGTCATTTCCTCTTCCGGTTGGGTGATGATTGTAGGTCAAAGGTAACTGCCCCTCTTCCACCGGAAACGTAATGGGAAGTTTTCCGGATGGATTTTCAACCCCGAAGAGCACTTTTGCCACCGCATTTCCTCCTTCTTCCCCGGGATACCAAACATCCAGAATAGCTCCTACTTTATCTTTCCAGGTCGTTGTTTTTATAGCAGAACCGCCTACCAAAACTACAGTGACAGGTTTGTTTAATTTTGACACTTCATGAATCATTTTTTCCTGATTTCCCGGAAGGCTCAGTGAAGAACGGTCCTGAAATTCGCCTTCATGAATGCCTGCCGTGATGATGATATGATCTGCATTCTGCGCCATTTTTAATGCCTCATCAAAGTCTTTCTGATAATTGTCTATACCGTAATTCCAGATCAGTTCAATATTCGCTTCGCCCCTGTTTTCACGGAATTCAACGACGATATCATACTGTTGATCTTTCACAAAATCCACAACTGCTGTTTTGGTAGAATACCCCAGTTTCTCCCATTGATCAATCACCGGTTTTCCGTTTAAATACAATCTGAAACCATCATTTCCACCCAATCCCAACTGATATTTTCCACTTTCCGGAGCTTTCAGTTTTCCAGTCCACCGAATGCTGTAATTATCTGTCTGCAGTTTTTCAGGATCCGGAGAATACAGTGTCCATTTAAAGTTGATCTGTTCATCCTGCCTTTCAAAAGCCGGAGTATCTTTCAAAACACTGTTGGAAAAATAACTTCCGTGTAATCCTTTTTTGTTTCCAAATGATAAAAGGTCGGCGGGAACTGTTTTAAAGTCCTTCATATCCCATGTAATTCCTTTTGCATAAAGGATTTCTATATTTTTATCTTTGGTGAAATTTTTAATGCCCTGCAGAATATTCACTTTATTATTTCCCGGTCCGGAATATCCGCCCAACCTTGCATCAGTGGCATCTGTTCCGATAACTGCGATCCTTTTTACGCCACCGGAAACTGGGAGCGTTCCATTATTATTTTGCAGCAGAACAAAAGACTCAACTGCGGCCTTTTCCGCCAATGGTTTATGGTTGATCTTTTTTAGTTCCTGTATGTCTTTCCCCGAAATGTAAGGATTTTCAAAAAGTCCCAGTTCAAATTTTGCTCTCAGCACTCTTGCTACAGCATCATCTATTCTATTTTGTGAAATTCTTCCGTCTAAAAATGGTGGAATAAAAAGTTTGTAATGCTGATAGTCTGTCTGAAATATCACATCCAATCCTGCATTGATGGCCTGTGCCGAAGCATCATCATAATCCTTCGCCGTAAAATGAAGTACATTCGCTCCTCCTACCGCACTGGCATCACTGATCACAAAGCCTTTGAAATTCCATTCTTTTTTTAATTTTTCTGTGAGCAGCCAATGATTAGCCGTTGAAGGTCTTCCGTCCAACAGGTTATAAGAAGTCATGACCGATCTGCTTTTTCCCGTTGTAAATGCTTTATCAAAAGGAACGAGGTGAGTTTCTTCAAGATACCGCTTACTCCAGTGGATCGGATAAGAATCTCTTCCACCCTCGCCCACATTGGCTAAAAAATGTTTTGGAGTGGTAATGATTCCCTGATTTTCAAAAGAACTTACAAAGCTAACGCCCATCAGTGACGTTAAAAAAGGATCTTCTCCATAAGTTTCCTCTGTACGTCCCCATCTGACATCGCTGGCAAGATTCACTACAGGTGTCAGAATCTGGCGAATTCCCCTGAGTTTTGATTCTTTTGCTATAGCTGAGGATACTTCCTTCATCAGATCTGGATTAAAAGAAGCTGCCAAACCAATAGCCTGCGGAAATGCAGTGGCCCCTTCGCGAACCAACCCATGCAGAGCTTCATCAAAAGGAATGATTGGAATTCCGAGTCTGGATTCTTCAACGAAGTATTTTTGGATAGCATTGATTTTTTTTGCCAGCTTTTCAGCATCTTCGTTAGCATTGTATGTGAGCATTTGTCCGGCAGCACCTCCGCCCTGGTTTCCGGCACTTACCTGCAATCCGAAGATTCCGTGTCTGTATTTATCTTTTGGAACATTATCCAGATCTCCGGGAATCATAAAACACTGCCAGAATTTTTCTTCCGGTGTCATTCTTTTCAACAGATCCTGAACTCTGATTTCTGTGGATTGTTTTGAATCTTTGTATAATCGTTTTTCTTTTTGAGCATACAAGTAAACAGAACTGAAAGACAATACAATGACCGTAATTTTAATCAACTTCATTATTTCGTCATTTGAATTACAGTAGCCAACTTGAGTTTTGTCCTTTCTTCAGGAAGTTTTATTTCAATCCTGTTTCCGGTTTGTTTCCATTGAATTTTTGAGCTCATGCCAAGAATTTTCAATGATTTTGGCTTAAAATTTTCCGGAAGTGTAAAATGGAGTACCGATGGCGTTTTATACTCTGTAGTATCATCGATATGGAAAACATTCAATGTTTTAGCGTCTTTTGATTGGGTATAATAAAAATTTCCATCGTGATACGGCTCTGCACTTCTGGTTGCGAAAACCGCTGACTGATTTTTGTCCATCCAATTGGAAATTTCTTTTAATCTTTCATACACAATCGGGTCATAATCTCCATTGGGACCGGGAGCAATATTCATCAGATAGTTTCCGCCTCTTGAGATAATTTTTATAAGGGTTTCTATGATTTTCTGGGAAGATTTATAGTGATCATTGGGAACATACGAAAAAGAGTCTCCCATCGTGATGCAGCTCTCCCAGGGAATAAAAAGGGCATGTTCCGGCACCGCCTGCTCAGGAGTTACATAATTCTCCCATTTTCCGGGTACGGTACGGTCTACCACAATAATTCCCGGTTGATTTTTCCTGGCCATGGTCCCGATTTTATCCATATCAATATCCTGCTCCACTTTAATGGTTCTCTGCCATTCCACAGAAGGATCGATGGTTTTAAAAGGACGTACCCAACCTCCATCCAGCCAAAGAATATCAATTTTTCCATAGTTGGACGTGATCTCGTTCAGCTGATTAAAAGTGAATTTTTTAAAGCTTTCCCATCTTTCAGGGTATTTCTTCGGATCATAGTTGACATTTCTGTCTTTTGGCGGAAAGTATGGCCACCAGTAGTTTTCAGAATGCCAGTCAGGTTTTGAAAAATAGGCTCCGATTTTAAACCCATCTTTTCTAAAAGTATTGAAGATTTCTTTGGTAACATCCGCTTTTGGATTTTTTGAGAAAGGAGTTTTAGCAGAAGTAATTTTATAATCGGATTCTTTGGTATCAAACATCGTAAAACCGTCATGATGCTTTGTCGTAAAAACCACATACTTCATTCCGGCTTTCTTAGCAGCATCAGCCCATTTTTGAGGATTAAATTCTACCGGATTGAAAGTTGTCTGAAGATTTTCATAATTCTTTACATACTCATTGTAAGATTTTCCATATTCCGGTTTTCTCTGTGTCCAGGACTCATCTTCCGGGCACAGGCTCCAGCTTTCCACAATTCCCCACTGACTGTAGGTTCCCCAATGCATAAACAGTCCGAATTTAAGGTCCTGCCACTCTTCCAGATTCTGAACAACGAGCGGATCGTCCGGCTTTTGATAGCCTGCAGAAACATTATGTGCCTGCGAAAAACAGGCTGAGGATATAAAAAAAGTGGACAGGAAAAGGCTTTTCGTTTTCTGTTTAATGAGCATACAAGGTTCGTTTTTGCTAATTTAAACATCCTTTCTTTAATCGGCAAACCTTAATTTTGATGTGATAGGATTGCATCCTATCTTGGGGTAAATCGGCTGGTTGTCTCGCGCAGATTTTTATGATATATTTCTGATAGGACTGCATCCTATCCTGGGTTAAATCGCCACGTTGTGGCTGGGTTGTCTCGCGCAGATTGTGCAGATGCAGCAGATTTTTATGATATGCTTCTGACAGGACTGCATCCTATCCTGGGTTAAATCGCCACGTTGTGGCTGGTTGTCTCGCGCAGATTGTACAGATGCAGCAGATTTTTATGATATGCTTGTGATAAGACTGCATCCTATCTTCGGGTAAATCGCCACGTTGTGCCTGGCTGTTTAGCAGATTTATGATATACTTCTGATAGGACTGCATCCTATCTTAGGATAAATCGCCACGTTGTGGCTCATTTTTCTCACGCAGATTCAACATTTTCTCATTTATGATTTCTTCAACTTATATGAACTTTAATGGATTCAGTTTTCAGCTTTAATTAAAACGTGTTTAAAAACTTTTGTCTCTTTTGTGGTGAAAAGATCACATGATGTATTTCTTCGTTTTCACTTCAATTTCAGAGCCTTCTGCCAGCATGACAGAAATCGGTTTTTGTTCATTAAGAAACTGAAAGTCTTTCCCGTAGAGTGCATTAAATTCAATATCCAGCTGGTAATCTTTAACCGGATAGTATTCCCATTTCGGGTGACAGACTTCATATTCGGAGGTTTTATGTTCTCTTTTGGTGAATCCGAAATAATGTTCGGTAATGAATTCAAATTCTGAATCATCTTCCATCGGCAAAGCTGTACTATCAGCCGTTATTTGGATGGAATGCCAGCTTTTATCTTTCCATTCGTATTTTACCGTCAGTTTATCATCATTCAATCTGATTTCATTATTCATTGGCATGGTTTTATAATTTTCTTTGTAAAATGAATTGGCTACAAAGCTGAGTGCATATTTAGGAACAATCTCTTTAATAAAAACCACACCTCTTTTCCATGTATTTTTTTCTTTCTTTTTAACGTAAAATCTTAGATTAACCTCTTCAAAATTCCGGTAGAAAGGAATGGAAAGTCCCAGTAATTTCGTGTTTAAAAACATAAATCCAACCAGACTTATATAACACTTTCCTTGATAAAAATCCAGCTCAGTCCCTTCAGGAAGATACTTGACTAAAACCTCAGGGTCTATGTCGTAATTGATGATGGCCAGTTTTCGCCATTCGGCTTGCAGGAAGTTCATTTTGTTGTTTTTTTGGGTGGGTTATGAGTTGGAGTGTTGGAGTGTTTTAGGGTTTTAGGGTTTTAGAGTTTCGGGATGTGGGGTTCGGGATTCGGGTTATTGCGTTTGAATATTTTGATTCAATAATCTTTTATTATCACTCTTTAATTTTAACGAAAAGTAGTAGTTTATTACGGGGTATTAATTGATTCCGCGATTTTCTTAATGAGTTCGTTTCTTTCTAATAGAAATTTTCTCATATAATCTTTAAGGAAAATATGGTTGAAAAATGTTCCGATTATTCCAAAAGGAGATTCGAATTCAAATAGATCAATCATGACTGTATTTCCGTTTCTTTCTTTAAAAATATGCTGATGTTTCATTGTTTTAAATGCCCCTTTAAGCATTATATCTGTGAACTGGACCGGTTTCTCCATACTTATAATTTTTGTTGTCAGTGTCTGATAAACGCCTAAATGTTTAGCGCGCCAGGTCACCGTTTCATTTTTCTCAATAAGTCCGGAAGTTCTTCCTGCTATTGCCTTTTCATTGGTTTTCCCAGTTGATTTTTGATGCAGATCAATATCTCTTGCCAAATCAAAAACTTTATGAATATCTGCTTTGATTGCTGTTTCTAAATAAATTGTAGTCATTTTGTTATTTTTAGATGTATGCAGGTTTATGGATAAGATTTGTAAACGTTATAATAATCATAGATGTAGATCATGGCCATCACCGGGCTGTAAAATAAAGAGGCAAATAAAACGGACATCAAAATTTGAGAAACATCGTAATCTGCACCAGATGTATACTTCAAAAGTACTGAAGTCCAAACAGGTATAATCAATATTCCGTAGATGATATAAAAAACTGATTTCTTTATGGGCAGAAACAGTCTGATCAGAAAGCTTATCAACTGGGCGCCACCCGTCACATAGTAGAATAAAAGGAAATTATAGCCGCCAAAACCTGCCAGGACCATTCCAATCATCAGCATGATCAGCTGAATATAAAAGTCGATTATTACAAATGTTCTCATGATTATTTCTTTTAAAAGGTTAAGAAATCGCCTCTGGTTCTTTTATTGTTAGATCTGAAGGTGATGTACATCCAGATTTTAAAGATGAGTGTTTTCATTTTCGATGAGTTTTTCTTTGTTCATAGCATGTTTACGGCCTTTCAGAAACAGAAGGAGGTTAAGAAGCATCATCAGGCCGAGATAGATAGAAAAACCTCCGATTTTTTTACTTAAAGCGACAACCAGTCTTTCTATGGTTTCAATCTGAAAAAATTCAATGATGCATAAAGCAAATCCGATATTCAGGAGATAAAAACCAATCTTAAAGAGAGAATTCGTTGCCATCGCGATGTCTTTTTTCTGATGAAAAATATCAATCATGAATGTTTTTGAGTTTTTGAACAGAAACTGGGACACCAGCACGGTAAGAGCGATTACAATAGGAAGATAAATCATGTACGCTGAGAAATTGTACGTCGTGGTTAAAACTGTTGTGGTCATAGCTGTATTATTTTAATGTTAATTTGTTTCTTAAAAAGTAAAGGGTAAAAATGTTCATAAAATGCAGTACACAAAGGATCAAGGCAATATATCCGATACGGATGGCAGTCACCGCGATGACTTCTTCCAAAGAACTCACCCGGTCCCAGAATGCGAGATTGACCGCAATGTATCCCAGATTCAGCAGATAGTAGCACCCAAGAAGAATCCTGTTGATGGTAAGGCACATCACGCTATCATGAATCAGGTATTCCAGATAAACCTTTCCGGTCTGAAAACATCTCCTTCCGACATCTATGGTGATGTAAGAACTCACCGTAAGAAAAATGATATATGAGACTATATTAAACATCTTATAAATATTATATTTTCAGTAATTTTTGAAAATTAAATTCAAATAAAAAAGGATCATATCCTCTTCTATTTTAGCAGGTTGGTAATTTTTCCTACCAGCCAGTGATCATCGCTTTTGATCGCCAGATCCATAATATTGTTAATTTTCCCGGTCACGGAGCTGAAATCATCCATCAGCTTTACAAATTCTTTCGCTTCATCGGAATCATTGTCCTCTATATTCTTTAATTCTTCCAGAAAAGAAATGACAGGTTCTATTTCCCTTTTTCTTCTTTCTTTCGTGATTTGCTTAAACAGATACCATACATCTTTTTCTGCTACGAAATACTCTTTCCGGTCTCCTTTTACAAATTCTTTTTTTACAATTCCCCAGTCTATCAATGCACGGAGGTTCATATTGGCATTTCCTCTTGAAATCTCCAGCTGCTCCATCACATCATCAGT
Organism: Chryseobacterium sp. JM1; assembly: GCF_000737715.1. Taxonomy (GTDB): domain Bacteria; phylum Bacteroidota; class Bacteroidia; order Flavobacteriales; family Weeksellaceae; genus Chryseobacterium. The sequence goes on from NZ_JPRN01000009.1 coordinate 8,545, forward strand.
AGAAAGTGGTTTTCCAGTGGCCAGAAGCAATGCATGAACCTGTGCCATCGTACGGTTGATTCCCCAGTTGGTGGCGAAGGTTCCCCATGTTTGGATGTACTTTTCTTTTGCTTCTGATAGTTTCATTTTTTTCTGTCTTTAATTTCTATAACAAATGTAATTATATTTTTTGAATTTTCAATAATTTTTGAAAATTAATTTTTATCCATTTGATTGGACGGTATCCTATCCTCGATTAAATCGTCACTTCGTGACTGGCTGTTTGTTTAGTAGTTTATTATTTGGGGAGTTTCTTTTCTACCAGTTTAGTTAGCTTTTCTGCTCCGATACTGTTCAGATGATCTGCATCATAGAAATCAGAAATGTTAAAGTAAGAACTTTGCATATAATCAATATGACAGCATGTTTGTGGATATTTCTTTAATAAATAATCATACACATTCATCGTATTGGCAAGTTGAGATTGGTTACAATTCTGATAATATTTAAGAGTGACGGGACTTGAAAGGAAAACCACCTTGATTTGCTTTTCTTCAGCAAATTTGACCATCCTGTTTAATATCTCTTTATTTATCTCAAAATTATGTAGGTATTCTTCTGACTGTATATTAAAAGTATGTCTTTTGGCTGCTACTTTTGCCGACTCACTGATATCAAACGGAGAAGGTGATTGATAAGCTGTTCCAAATCCCAGACGGGTGCTAAGTGAATGATGTTTTTTTTGAATATAATAATCTTCAATCTTTTTTATTTGATCCTGAATCTTTCCATTAAAAATCTCTGTATAATTGATCGGGTCATATCCTATACCGAAATGATAGTATAAATTGTAGTTTTTAATTCTCCACTTATCATTCGCTGTTTCCAAGGTATAATACATGGAAACGTAATCTGCAGGAATCACAATATATTTCAGATTTTTCCAATGGTATTTATCCAGAATCATATGGTCCAGATTAAGAGACTGCGATATATAGGATGCATTATAAGATTGATGTAACGCGAAATCCGGATTAATCCCAAAATACACATGCGAGTTTCCCAGATAGAGCACTTCTACGCTGTTTGAATTTTCATCCAAGTAATCACTTTTGATAGCGTACTCATTTGGAATACGTTCAAGTAGATACTCCATTGCGGCTAAAACAGCGACAACCGGAATCATGAAGTAAACGAGATTTTTTAGCAGCTTTTTCATTAGAATTGAAAATAAATAAAAATTTGTTCTTCACCCGAGAAATAAATAATACCACCCATAAGGATGTAATAAAACCCCCATCTCACCCATCGGTTATGGTCCAAATGCATCTTTTCAATGGCAAAATTATCTTTCCTTCCAAACCACTCTACCGCCATAAAAAACAGGATGATCGCCACCAGCCATTTTACTTCTTTTTGCGGATATTTTAAAAGTGAATAGCTGCAGATTCTCCGAATGTATTTCAAGGCATCCATCACACTGTCAGCTCTGAAGAATATCCATGCGAAAACGGTAAGTCCAAACGTAAAGCCCATCATCAGGATTTCTTTTACATTGGGAAATAAGGAATTTTCAGCAACAACATTTAAATTATTCCTGTTGGTTTTAAAGATAATTGAAGGCATAATAAATAAAGCATTTAGAAATCCCCAAACGATGAAGGTCCAGTTGGCTCCATGCCAGAAACCGGAAACGAGGAAAATAATAAATGTATTCCTTATTCTCATCCAATTTCCCCCATTACTTCCTCCTAAGGGAATATAAAGATAATCCCGGAACCATGATGAAAGTGAAATATGCCAACGTCTCCAAAACTCTGCAATATCACGTGAAAAATAAGGATAATTGAAGTTTTTCAATAAATCAAACCCAAGAAGTCTCGCCGTCCCCAATGCAATGTCTGAATACCCGGAAAAATCTCCATAGATCTGAAATGCAAAGAGAACAGCACCAACAGCCAACGTACTTCCATACAATCCCTGGTGATGACCAAAAATATCATTTACATAAATGGCGCACTGATCAGCAATTACAATTTTTTTAAACAGTCCCCAAAGGATCTGCCGTAATCCGCTTAATGCATTTTCATAACCGAACGTTCTCTGAATTTTGATCTGAGGCAGTAAGTGGGTCGCTCTTTCAATAGGACCGGCTACCAGTAAAGGGAAAAAGCTTACAAATAAGCTATAGTCTACAAAATTGCGCTCAGCCTTTATTCTTTTCTTATAAATATCAATCACATATGAAAGACCATGAAATGTATAAAATGAAATCCCCACGGGAAGTATGACATTAAGAAGCCAGATATTGACTTTGAAGCCGAAATTTGACAGAAAATCGGCAAAGCTTTCAATAAAGAAATTGTAGTATTTAAAAAAGCCCAGAAATCCTAAATTAATGACAATACTTAATGTCAGCCAGAATTTAGCTTCCCTATTATTCTTACTGTTTTCAATCTTAATGCCTGAGAAATAATCCAGTCCAATGGAGAACATCAAAAGAAACAGAAACCTCCAGTCCCAACAGGAATAAAAATAAAAGCTTGCGATGAGAAGTAAGATATTCTGCCATTTCAAACTTTTATTTATCATCCAGTAAATGCAGAATATAACCGGGAAAAACAGGGCAAATGAAAGGGAATTAAATAACATTTATATTTTCAAATTTGTTTCGCAAATATAAAAAAGAAATAATACATATTTATTAACAATAACATTAATTTAATTAAACAAATATAAAATAATTAAGAATATATTACTAAATACAAAACACCCCATTACCCGGCATTTATATGAATTTATTTAATCATAAATAACTGTTTACCTTAATTGTAGTATATAAATGTTTATTTTATCTTATAAAATTGATAGCAATTGTATGTATGGATTTTAAATGTGTTTGTTTTTTTGCTAGTTAGAACTTCGTGACTAGTGTTTGTTTATAAAATAAAAAAGAGGTAATGCTTAAAACAATACCTCTATCTTCTATTTTTTATTTAAATAATATTCTTTAAAACACTCCCATTATTCATTACTCATTACTCATAATTCTGGTACTGATTCCCTCATTCCAAGACTTCGCTTCAGGCATATAATAAAGATATACATTGCTGGCTTTTCCGGTATATTCTCCTGCAAATTCAACTTTAAGATCAAGATTGATCACCTTTGTTTCCTCAGCATCAAAATGTTCCCAGTACAACACCAGATAATTGTCGAATATTTCATAATAAGCGACTTGCTTTTTGTCAATAAGATCTTTCAACAGAGCATTTTGGAGAGTCAGCCCGGCTGGAATTCCGATTTTAGCAGTGACCATCTGTAAAGGTCCGTTGATTTTATTTTTTACCGTAACCGTCATTCTGTTGGTCTCCCCTACTTTCGCCTTTGCAGATTTCAGCGTGGTCTCCAGTGTCACAGGAATATCCTTACTTTCCGGAGCCTGTAAAGTGTAATACTGATAATCCAGCTTATATGGCAATCCTTTTGGGATGTCTCCGGCATATTCAATGTCTATTTCGTTCTCTCCGGTCCTGTATGCTGAACTCAGGCTTACATCAGGGGCTACTTCTACATTGTTTATTTTAATTTTTGGCTTTTCGGTTCCGTACAGCTTTTCATTTTTAGCAAAGAAATCAGACATCGCTTCCAAGGCTAATATAGTAGCCTGCGTGGAGCCAAAACTATAATATCCGTTATAATTGATCAATTGATCTGCTGCTTCTGCGATTTTCAGCTGATTGATTTTTTCATCCTTCTGAAGGGCCATGATGTAAAGCGACAGCGTTTCTGCATTGGCTGAGACCCCTCCGGAGCCTGTAAAAGTGACCTCCGTTTTTTCAGTTTTACTTTCATACTGCTGATTCAGTAGTGTCATAAGCTGTTGATATTCTTTTGCTTTTCCAAGATAGGCAGATGCATTGGCCATCAGGGTGAGCTGGTAAGAATCTTTTGTGGCTAATACTTTATTCAATGCATTTTTATATGGTTCTTCCAATTCATTTTTTAACCCGATTTTTGACAGAGCATAGATCACATACATATTTCTCGACCAGGCATAATTGGAGAAAGGACTCTTCATTTCAAAACTTTTTCTTACTTCAAAAGTTCCGTTCTGATTTTTCCTGGATAAAATGAAAGAGGTCAGATTCTGGATCAGCTTAGGATCAATGTCCACATATTTCTTAAGATCCCTGAATTCCAGTAAGGCAAAAGCTGACACCGAAGCATCAGATTCCGAAGCATTGAAATATCCGAAACCTCCATCCTTATTTTTATAGCTAAGCATTTTCTGGTAGCCCTTTCTCATATTTCTGATCACAAAACTTTCCGTCTCGGGCGTGATCTTTTTAATTGATTTTAAATAATCAAGAATGAAAATATTTGGATACACCGTAGATGAAAGCTGCTCAAAACATCCGTGAGGTTGGCGTTTCAATCTTTCCATGTCATCAAACAGCTGAAGAGCCGTATTTTGATACACGTAATACGAAGATGAGAAACTTCCGTTGATGTATTCCGGAATGTTGGCCTTTATGTTTTCAGAAGAATTATTGATGACAGAATAATGGTGCGGAAATCCTTTTTCTTCAACATTAAAAGGAAAAATAGCCGCTTCTCTGAAGTCTCCTGACTGTATTGAAAACTGGATATTAGAACTTATTACATCATCAGTCTGCATGGTCACAAACAACCTTCCCGATTCCAATGGTTTCAGGGTAATGATACTGTCAAATTTTATTAGTTTAACTCTATTCGGAACAATGACATCCATGATCATTTTCCGGGTTTCTGCGGAGTTGTTTTTAATGACTACCGGAATCGTCATCTGATCTGCCCTCGTCAGGTACTGAGGAATTTTAGCATCAATGGAGATGAGGCTCTGAGCAGCATATACCGTTTCATCCCTTCCTATCTGGCCTTTCCCGGAAATACCTTCGGTTATGATTCTGAAAGCAGTATTGGCATCGGAATTATAAAATTCAACCTGCGCTTTTCCTTTTTTATCAGTTTCTAACACAGGATTCCAGTAGATGTTTTCCCTGTAGTCAAAACGGTATGAAGTATTGGTACTCTGATAGACAGGATACTGAAAATTTCTGCTGTAAGAATAGGTAACAAGGCTGTCATTCGGAACTGCCATCACTGCATAATAAGATTTTGGAGTAACGTCAATTCTCAGTTGTGAACGCGAGTTTTTGACAGAATTAATAAGAATGACTCCATTAACCCCCAAACTTCCATAAAGAGATGTGGCAGCAGCATCTTTCAAAACCGTTATACTGCTGATATCACTTGGATTGATTGTTGTTTTGAAATTTTCGACCAGCACTCCATCAACAACATACAGCGGAGTTTTGTTTGATACAGAAACCGATCCTCTTATCACAACATTACTTCCGGGCTGTCCACTGGCTCTGTTGACCATAACTCCGGAGACTTTTCCTGTTAATACAGATGCAACATCCGGATTCTGCAATCCTTCTTCCTTTGAAACAGTTGTTGCTGATGCTAAACCATTTTTTTTGATTCTATAAGCCATTACGACCACTTCTTCAATTCTATCTGACTTTATAGTGTCACTTTTCGTATTTCCTCTGCTTTCGGATGATCTTTTTGTACGGCTTTCAGGAACATACTTTGTCTTTTCCTGCTCTATAATCTTTTTTTCAGGATCTTTTCGCATTTCTATCTTTCCGGTTTCTTTTACAGCTTCTTTAACGATTTCCTGTACATTCACATTATTCAGTGATTTTTTCGCCAGCGGATTTACCGGAAGCCTGTAAGATAGAATTCTGATCTTCACCTCCTGTTTAGGTTGAAAAGATTTAGCAACAAGTTTGTAGGAATTATCTTTTTTAAGATCCGAGAAATAGAATGTTCCCTCTTCAGAAGTCGTCTGTTTAAGAGTTTTGTATCCTTCGATGAGGTAAACGTCGGCTTTGACAGGTTTCCCATTCTCATCTTCTACAATTCCATAAATGGGATTCTTTTTTTCAGGAAGGTATTTATATTTTTGATTTGTAATGACTTCGGGAACCATCTCAAAATACCTGTAGCCATTGGTAAGCATCAAAAGATCAAGACTCTTAGCTGCCTTTTCTTCTTTTTTATCAAAATAAAACTGTGGTCTTTCCACTTTTCCTTTCAATTCCGAATCCATCAGGAGCCAGGAAATGATATTATTCTGTTTGTCATCCGCATAGGTCCAGAGTTTATCATCTACAACGCTCATAGCAAGATTGGCAGGAACAGGAAGTCCGTTTTCATCCGTGGTTTCAATGTCCAGTACTACTTTTTCCCTTGGAAGATACTGTTGTTTTACAGGCTTAATTTTCACATTCATCTGTCTGTTTCCATGGGCAAAAACAATACGTTCTGCAAGGGGAATTTCTCCTTTAAAAACAGTAAATCTGCAAATACCGGCGGGAAGTTCTTTTTCAGAAATTTCAAACTGATTAAAACCTTTCTGTAATGAAAATGTCTGATTATAGATCTCTTTTTCCCGGAAGCTTCCTTTTAAAATAATTGTTTTTGCTCCTGTAGATTTGATCTTTGCGTAGATCTTTTGGTTTTCTTTATGCATATTAAAAACCACACCTTCATCTTTAGCCTCAGGAAGCGGGTATGTTTGGGAAATATTTTCAGGTTTAAGGACTTTTGCGTAATACGTTTCTCCTTTTTTAGGAGTAAAGAGAAAACTCCCCATTCCAAAATTATAGGCTGAAGTTTCTGCTACTTTTTGGTTGTTCTGATTAAAAATTTCCAAAACGGCATCAACAGGTTTTTCATATTCATCTACAATTTTAAATGCTACATTCTGCTCAATTCCATTGATAAAAGTTCCTCCTTCCGGCATAAATTTCACATCAAGATGATTCAGAACAATAGGAATATTTCTGGAAACAGATTCTGTAAAACCATCAAAATTCACTTTAATATTCAGCAAAGCATCAGAAGATTTCAAAACCTTCGGAAGATTGAATTTAAGCTGTTTTTTGCCTTCATTATCGGTGAGCAGTTTTCCTTCTGAAATGATCTCCCCATTGTGCATCACCGTATAATCTGCTTCATAGAAAGGAATCACCTGATTGCTTAGGCTTCGCATTGAAAAATCTGCCAAAACCTCATCACCCGGGCCATATCCTTTTTTAGGAAACTCAAGCTTCATCAGAATTCTGGGTGAAACTACTTTCTGTAAGGTGATTTCTTTTTCAAAGGCATTTTTTCCTTCCTCATTCTGCATCCAGTTCGTAAAGGCTCTGATTTTGTAAATTCCGCCCTTCATCTCATCACTGAAATAGAAATATCCTTCTGCATACCCTTTTTCAATCTCGTATTTGGCTTTTTTAATCACACTTCCGCTTGGATCAATCAGTTCAAAGTTGACAACCCTGCTCTGATCCGCCGGAAGATTATTTTCGGCTTTCACGACGTAAATTTTAAAGTACATTTCTTCACCAGGCTTATAAAAAACATGGCTGGTTTGTATATACGTTTTTTCTTTTTCGAAATCTTTAAAGTGATTTTGTGCCTTCAATCCAATATTTGAAAACACTAAAGCAAAGAGTAAAATATAAGTTGTTATCTTGAAATTCATACCTTAAAATTGAAATGAAACCATGCATCCAAAAGTCTTGTAAGAAGGGAGATTGAAGAAATCAAGCCCTTTTCCGCTGTCCAGATCGTAAAAATTCTGGTTGGGATCTGCTCCCTGATTGGCCTGCCAGAGAAGAATATTATTGACGTAGAAGGTAATTCCCAAGCCTCTTTTAAATCGGCCAACATCAAATTTTCCTGTTAGTGAAATATTGTTGATCCTTACATAATCTGCCTTCTGCACATAATCTTCTGCCACGCCTGTATAACCGTATCTTGTCCATCTGTTCTGTGAAACATTCTGTGCCGGATTGTAAAAATCGACCGGAATCTGATTAGGAGTTCCGTTTGAACTTACTCCCTGAAACACATAGTTTTTGATATTTCTTTCATCGCCTGAATTTTGAGAACGTCCGTAGTAATCCAGTACCGCTTTGGTTCCATTCCAGATCTGACCGCCTTTTTTCCATTCCCAGTTGATATCCAGAGAAAACATTTTATAATTGATGGTATGATTAAATTTAACGACAAAATCAGGGGTAGGGTCAGCAATAATTTTTAATCCATCTGCTTTTTTTGGATATCCGAACTCATCAATGATCAGCTCTCCGGCAGCATTTCTTTCAAAATAACTTCCCATCACGGCACCAAAAATTTGCCCTTCGGATAAAGTCTTATACACATCACTGAATCCCGCAATCGGAAGATTGTTATATCCTGCATTTACCCTATCTACTACGTCTTTGTATTTAAAAAAGGAAACCTTATTACTCATCTTGAAATCTGTTCCCAAATACATATTGTCATAGGCAAAATTCACTTCATAGCCACTGTATGAATGGTCTGCCAGATTCTTCAGCTGCAATTGATTATTTTCAAAAACCGGAAAAACATCATTGATCACTTTTCGATTAAAATACTCGGCTTCCAAACTCATGTTGTAAGCAGCCTTCAATCTAAAGCCTGCTTTTCCTTCCTTGCTGTTGATATTGGAAAGGGTCCGGAATGTTTGAGCTTCTAAAACCGGAAAATACTGATGGGCATTCTGAGCCTTCAGCAAGGTTGTGGCATAAGAAGCATAAGATTTCGTGATCTCAGGCTCTGAGCTTATTTCCGTGTAGGCTCCCAGAATTTTAAAATCTACGCTGTTCAAGTTAAAAATATTCTGAAATGTCAGATAGGCATTCACTTTCGGAAGCCAGTACATGTTTTTAGCAGATGTATTTGATATGTAGAAGGCATTCCCTACATTAAAACCTGCGCTGATGTCACTGCGGTAGCCGGAATAATCATATTTATAGTTTAAAATATAATCCTGTGATGTCCTCTGATACACATATTCTGTTTTTGTCAGGCTGTTGTAAACTTCAGATTTCCTGTCATTCAGGAGAAAATTCATGCTCAGGACACTTCTCCTGTCGCTTTCCCCGAAAGTATAGGATCCCGAAACATTAGAACTGTAAAGTTTGTTCTGCTGGCTGCGTTCACTGTACAAACCGTTTGTAAAGCCGTATGCAGATGGGTTGCGGTAATCAACATTCAGGAAACGGTCGTTTTCGTAGGACTGATTGATGATCAATTTAAAATCGGAAAAGTTTCTTTCCAGCCCAAAGCTGAACTGTCTCCTGCGGTCGCGATAGTTGTATTTATTTTCCTGCTCCAGTAAAAAGTAAGGATTGTCTGCATACTGGCCATAGCTTCTCTGTAAACCGTTTGCCAGAAGTGTATTCTGTGCATTTGAAAAAGAAATGGGTGTAAGCAGTGCATTTTGATAAACCATGTTGAAAAGTCCTGCTCTGTTAGAATTTACTGCTTTATTTTCATCATAATTAAATCCCAGATTCACAGAGAATTTCAGAATTTCAGAACTCAGCTTTGTTTTAAATGTATTGAAAATATTGTATTGATCCACAAAATAAGTCTGATCTTTCTGCTGTCCCAAGTCTAAGGAAAGCCTGAGCTGTTCACTATAATACCCTTTGTTCAGGGAAGTGTTCAGCCTCAGCTGATTGTTGTGGCTGAAAACCGTTTTGAAAATATCGTTGTTATAAGCTTTTGCCGGAAAAATTCCGGTCCCAACAGGAATCAGTCTTCCATTCCAGTCGTATTCATAAGGATGATGATCAAATCCCAATGAAGAAATATCCGGTCCGAAACTGAACATTTCACCTGTTTCGGGTCCATTCCACTCCAGCTGACCGTTTTGGGAACGTCCCTGAACATAACGGTTTTGGGTATTTGGAATAGAGTTTCTCGTTTTAACGTCAAAAGAGGTTGTAAAACTTCCGCTAAAATCAATAAATTTCCTGGGCTGTTCTTTTAAATAGTAGGTATTATCAGTAACTTTTTTGATCTTACGGACCGCAGAGAAATTATAAGCTGATTTTCCGGTTACGTATTCTTTGGAATCTTCAACGCTGAATTCATCTTTGAGTTCTTTCGTCACTAAGCTGTCGTAGGCCCTGCTTCTGGACGTCCAGACACTTGCTTTCTCCGTTCTGCTTTCTAAAATGCTCTTAAGCTCACGAAGTCCACGGGCTACAAGTTTGTTTTTTCCGTCATTCCAGATCAGGGTATCATTTTCTTTGGCGGCAATAATGGCAAAACCTTTTCCATCGGTAAGTTCATATATTCCGTTATTCTTATTATAAACCTTAAGGAAATTCTGAGGTTTATCTTTTTTATTTAAAAATACTCCTGAATAGTACAGCTGAGAGTTTTGCGAAAACAGAAAGTTGGCTGCAAAAGGCAACAACACCAAATAAATTTTCTTCATCGTTATTAATATTTCTAAAAATAGAGAAAAAAAAGAAATTCCCGAAGAAATTTCTTTTTCAAATACATTAATTTTTAATCACCTTAAAGGTTTCCCACTGATCTCCAGATCTCAATCTTAAGAGATAAATACTCTGGGGATAGGAAGTAATGTCGATTGTGTTTTTACCTTCTTCAAGTTTCTCTTTTCTCATGATGATCTTTCCGGCCAGATCATAAACGAACAGTTCGTCTATGGCATATCTGGATTTTATATTGATGATCCCTTTGGTAGGATTCGGGAAGATCACCGTTTTGGATTCCGGTTGATTATTAACTTCTGTTTCGAGCTTTTTGTTCAGATGATCATTTGAAATTCCGTCGTTGCATTCCGGAAGTGTTGCTCTCTGAAGAATCAATCTTAATAACAGTGCATTCAGCTTTTCTACTTCATAGGAATCAATGGTAGGTTTTATATGGTCATTACCAATACCACTGTCGTTGGTTAGAAAAGTGTAGGTCCCGTTCGTCAGTAAAGCAAATGTTCTCATCAGATATTCCGTCTGTTTATCCGTATCACTTGCTGCCAGAGGAATTACTGTAATTCCTTTTTTGGAGGCCAGTTTTATTTTCTCATATAGTTTGTTGATATTTTCCTCTGAATGGTGTGGAGGTGCATCAAGAATCAAAAACATGATTTTGGCTGAATTTTCATTGCTCCATTTCAGTTCATCAATAGACACCTGCATGGCTTCCACAACCGCTTCAGGGGTATCTCCGCCTCCACCTGCATTTTGTTTTTTAATGAAACTGACCAGTTCTTCAGCTTTATCAGAAAAGTCAAATTTTCTCGTTACATAGTCGTCACCCTGGTCTCTGTAAAAGACGGATCCGTACCGCACCGTTGTATTTTTAAGATTGCGTTCCACCTTTTTTAAGACATCAAGGAGTTCAGACTGCAGATATGAAATTTCGTCTCCCATAGAACCTGTAGCATCCACTACAAATGCAAGATCCAGATTCCGTTTGGTAACACAGGCTCTGTCCATCATCACCAGGTTCTGTCCGTTTTTAAAATCTCTGATATTCGTACTGATGATCTGTCCTGAGCCGTCCGCTAAATAATATTTTCCGAAAATTGAATTACTGCCTTTCATAGGCTCTATCCACAATTCTGCATTTCCTAAATTATTGGAAACCGCTTCCCAGATGACCTCTTTTTTATCGTTCAACAGCTTTACTTTTTCTCCGATTACCGGTTTTCTGTTTTTGTTGACTAGCTGTACGGAAACCCTTCTGTCAGGAAAGAACTTCCATATATTTTTATATTCGTCAAGCGTAGGAACTGCGATATCTTTCCAGTACTCCCATTTTGAGAAATCATTCACTTCCCCGGCGGTTAGTAGTCCTGCTTTCGGAAGATCTTTATCTTCTTCTTTAATAACTTCTTCCGTTTTTTTTGAGGCTTCTTCTTTAAGTTTTTCCAATTCGGATTTCGAGAGGCCACGGGTTGTCACCAAAATGACCCCATTGCTGGCTTTACTGCCATATAAAGCTGTAGCTGCCGATCCTTTTAAGACTTTTATCTCCTTAATATTGCTGGGATCCAATGAGTTAAGCACTTTTGATTCTCCGCCAAATACCACTCCATCTACCACAAATAATGCTTTATCAACGCTCATACTTTTAGCCCCTCTTATACGAATTTCTGAATGTTTTCCTGATGAAACAGATAGCCCGGCTACTTTACCACTTAAAGAAGCCATTACCGGCAAACTTCCAGCTCCTATCTCCCTGGAAGCAACCATCGTACTTGATGAAGTTACTGAGCTTACCTTTTTTTTCAGCCCCATAGAACCAGTCATCACGACTTCTTCTATCCTTGTTTCTCTTAAAGTATCTCTTTTTCTCTGTCCGGAATATTTATACTCCTCTGGCGGTTCAGGGAGTTCGCAAGAAATGGTTCTTGGGTTGTCTAAACTTATGGGCGCTACGGGTTCATAAGCAAGTACGGGCTGCACAGGTTTTAGTTCTATTTCTTTTTCTATATTGGCTTTTACTGTACTGTCTACTGTCTGGATATTATTCTTTTCAGAACGATTTTCAGTCCTGTTTTCTACGATTACAGGTTTCGGGTTTTCAGCAGTTTTATCTTTACTGATAAAATAAAACGCCCCCAATCCAATGATTAAACTTGCCGCGATTCCATAAGGAAACCACACCGGCAGTACTCTTTTTTTCTCTTCTTTTTTATCTAAATTTTCTTCAACTTTTGCCCAGACTTTATCAAAACCCGGAAAAACGGTCGGTTCTTCTGAAAGCTTAGAAGCATCATTGAATTTTTTATCTATGTCGTGATTGTTTTCCATTGCCTAAAATTTAAATGTTCTGATTAACCAAAAGTTCCTGTAGTTTTTTCCTTGCAAAATTGAGCTGGGATTTAGAAGTTCCCTCGCTTATAGAAAGCATTGAAGCAATTTCCTTATGCGGATATCCTTCAATCGCAAACAGGTTGAATATGGCTCTGCAGCCTTCCGGAAGAAAGTTCAGCAGGCTCAGGATATCTTTCTCAAACGAAATGCTTTCGGATAAGGTTCCGGATGTTTCTGCAAAACTGTCATCCATAGAGACGAACTGTGTTTTCGTAGCTCTCAGTTTCTGAAGGCATTCATTGACAGCAATTTTTCTGGCCCAACCTTCAAAAGTGTCCACATTCTGGAGTTGGCTGATCTTTGTGAATATTTTGTAGAATGTATCGGCCAATACTTCTTCAATATCTTCATCATTTTTCAGGTAGCGTCTGCAGACTGAGTACAGCTTGCCCGCCATTTTCTCGTAGACCTTCCGCTGTGCACTGCGGCTGTTACGTTGGCATTCTATTAGTAATTCTCTTTCCATAGTCAGGCTTTATACTCTTATAGATGCATCAACTTTGAGACAGGTTGGAAACATTTTAAATATTTTTTTGTAAAAAGGCAAAATAGTGAATAAACTGATACCCAAACAGCTTCGTTTAATTTCTTTTTTTTCAACTTTTTTTCACTTCCAAATTTAACTTTTCCCTTTGTAACAAATCTTTAATAGGAACGACTATTCGTATAAATAATCTTTTTATAGTAATGAAAAATACCAAAATTGCCTCATTACTTTTTGTTTTGTCTGCAGGAAGTATGATGTTTGCCCAAGATGACTTGATCAACAAATTAAAGAACAATCAATCACAAAATGCTAATTTTCAGTTCACCGCGTTAAAAGACGTAGGAGCGACTTCAGTAAAAAACCAGGGATCATCCGGAACCTGCTGGAGCTATTCAGGGAACTCTTTCCTTGAATCTGAAATGCAGAGGATGGGTAAAAAACCTGTAGATCTGGCTGAAATTTTCACGGCAAGAAATTCTTACCACGATAAAGCTAAATTATTTGTCCTTAACGGCGGAGCGATCAGCTGGGGTGACGGAGGCGAACTGCACGACGTGATCAATATGTACAAAAAATACGGTGCGGTACCTCAGGATGTGTATACAGGATTAAAATCCGGACAGAGCCTTAATAACTTTAAGGAAATGCAGGGGAAATTAAAAACAGTTCTGGACAGTCTTGTTCAGGCAAGTTCAAAAGGAAAACTTTCGGATAACTGGATGGATTCTGTAGATTCAATTCTGGATGAATATCTTGGAAAAGTGCCAGCTAATTTTACCTACGAAGGAAAAAATTATACGCCTAAAACATTCGCTAAGGAAGTTGTAGGCATCAATCCTGAAGATTATATAGAAATTTCTTCATACAAAGATTACCCGTACTACCAGAAATTCGTAGTTCCGATTCCTGATAACTGGAGCCATGATTCTGACTGGAATGTTCCGATGAAAGATTTGACAGCAATCATTGACAATGCTGTAAACAAAGGATATTCCGTAGGATGGGCTACAGACGTTTCTGAGCCTTATTTCTCATACAAAAACGGGGTAGCTTATGTTCCTGATGTGGATTTGAACGGGATCACTCCTGAAAACAAGCAAACACTTTTCACTGAGCCTAAGAAAGATAAAACTATTACCGAAGATATGCGTCAGAAAGCGCTTAACAACCTTTCTACCACGGATGATCACGGTATGCATATCGTAGGATTGGCGAAAGATCAGACCGGAAAAGAATATTATATGGTTAAAAACTCCTGGGGTGTAACCAATGATTTCGAGGGTTATCTTTATGTAACCAGACCTTATGTAGAATACAAATCAACTGCGATCCTGATCCATAAGAATGCGGTTCCAAAAAGTATTCTTAAGCAGCTGAAGCCTACTAAAAATATTGGTTTATAATACAAAATCACTGTTACCGTTCACTGCGGTAATTTTAGATATTTAAATCTGTTAAAACCGCGCTCCAAAATTTTTGGAGCGCGGTTGTTTTTTCTAGTAATCATATTTTTTCATGCAAATATTTCGCTGTGTGGTGAAAATATTTTACTTTTAATATTCAACAAATTATTACGTATGAAAAATTTAAAAAAATTAGCCAAGTCAGAATTGAAGAAAATTAATGGTGGAAATGCACCAGAATGCCCGGAAGGAACTACACCATGTTATCATCGCCGTAACGGTGATATTCCAAGTTACTGGTCATGTGAACCAGGCGTAGGATGTCCTAAATAGTACACACGTAGAATCAACAAATTAAAGTATGAAAAATCTAAAGAAATTAAAAAAATCAGATTTAAAGGAAATTAATGGCGGAAATGCACCGGAATGTCCGGAAGGAACTATTGCCTGTCTTATACCCCCTAAAAATGGATTTCCAGTACGTTGGAGATGCACTCCTGTTACTGAGGAATGTCCTGATTAACACCAATCAAAACCCGCTTCCAGAAGTTCTGAAAGCGGGTTTCTTTTAAATAAATAGGTGAAAATTAAATATAAATTAAAGAAAATTTGTATTGTTTAAAAGTGAGTGGTCAATGGTCAATTTTGCTACGCAAGTGAATGATACCCCCGCCAATTCTTTTATAAAATTAAAAATTGACATCGAAGCGAATTCACAATTGACCATTCACCTTTTAATACAGTTTCGCCATGCTTTCCGCTGAAAAATCCAAAAGCTCTTCTGTATTTCCGGTTTTTATTTTTTGAACCCATTGTGGATCCTGTAGAAGTGCACGTCCTACGGCTACAAGATCAAATTCCTGATTGTCCAGTCTTCTGATCAGTTCCGTAAGGTCTGCTTTCTCTGTTCCCTGTCCTGCGAAGGCACTCATAAAATCTCCTTTCAATCCTACAGACCCTACCGTGATTGTTGGCTGTCCTGTAATTTTTTTAGCCCAACCTGCAAAATTTAAGTCAGAACCTTCAAATTCCGGTTCCCAGAAACGGCGTTGTGAACAGTGGAAAATATCCACTCCGGCTTCTTTTAACGGCAATAACCATTCTTCCATTTCTGCTGGATTGGCGGTTAATCTGCTGCTGTAATCCTGCTGCTTCCATTGGGAAAGACGAAGAATAATTGTGAAATCCTCTCCTACTGCAGCTCTGATGGCTTTAACCACATCCACTGCGAAACGGTTTCTTTCTTTGATGGTTTTTCCACCGTATTCATCGGTTCTGGTATTGGTTACTTCCCAAAAGAACTGATCGATAAGGTAACCGTGCGCGCCATGAATTTCAAGACAGTCGAAACCAAGATCTTTTGCGGATTTTGCAGAAGCTGCAAACTGTGCAATCGTATCCTGAATATCTTCTAAAGTCATGGTAGAAGCTTTCTCCATAGGAGCCAACGGATAGTCTTCAGACGATCTCGTATCTCCTACGTGCCAGATCTGAGGTCCCATTTTTCCACCATGCTGATGAACAGCATTGATCACGTTTTTCCAGCCTGCCAGTGCTTCATTTCCGTAGAAGTCCGGGATGTTCTGCATATTTTTAGAAGCTGTTCTGTTGATCACGGTTCCTTCAGAAAGAATTAATCCAACGTCGGAAGCGGCTCTTCTTGCATAATATTCTGCGATATTTTGAGTAGGAACTCCATTATCAGACTGTGCTCTGGTCATAGGCGCCATTACGATTCTGTTTTTAAGTTCCAGGTTTTTGTAAACAAAAGGTTTAAATAATGATTCTGTGCTCATTTTTAAATGGGTATTTTATAATTGTTACACAAAGTAACTAATAATAGTTCGTATTTGTATCTCTTGTCAGAAAAAAGTGGTAACTTCGCAGTAACTTACATTAGTAACTTAAAAGTAACAACGTATGGTAAAGAGTGAATTGATGAAATACAGCTGTCCTCTGGGCAAAGCAATGTCTGCATTAGGAAGCAAATGGAAACCAATTATTGTATTGGTGATCAAAGACCGTAAACTTCGATTTGGAGAACTTGCCGTACGGATTAACGTAATCTCGAGAAAAGTACTGACCGATCAGTTAAAAGAAATGCAAAATGACGGACTGATCATAAGAGAAGAGTTCAAAGAACTTCCTCCGAGGGTTGAATATTCATTGACAGAAAAGGGATTGGCGTTATTGCCGATTTTATACCTTTTGGAAGAATGGGAGGCGAAGTTTGACAATAAGGAGGTGCAGTATGATAAGGATTGTAATGTGCTTGACAGTAAAATGAAAAAAGCTGCTGAAGCCTGATTTTATTTTCCATTTATGAGTATAAAAAATAAATATAAAAACCGCTTCCAGAAGTTCTGAAAGCGGTTTCATTTTATCTAAAATCCCAATTAGAATATCGCAGGATATTTCTGAGGGTTTGTTTCATTGAACATGGCGTAGATTCTTTCTACCATATCATCTGAAGATGGCTTGCTGAAGTAATCTCCATCACTTGCATAAGCAGGTCTGTGATCGTTGGCTGCAATCGTCAACGGATCTGAATCCAGGTATCTGAATGCTTTCTGCTTCTCAAGGATCTGCTGAAGAATAAACGCTGAAGTACCTCCTTCCACATCTTCGTCGATCACGACTAATCTGTTGGTTCTCTTCACGCTTTCAGCAATTTCGTTGGTTAAATCGAATGGAATTAAAGACTGAACGTCAATAACTTCTGCAGAGATTCCTAATTTTTCAAGTTCTTCCGCTGCGTCCATTACAATTCTCCATGTAGAACCGTAAGTCACTAAAGTAACATCTTTTCCTTCTTTCGTTACTTCAATTTTCCCGACAGGAACAGTGAACTCACCTAAGTTATCAGGCTGCTTTTCTTTTAATCTGTATCCGTTCAGACACTCAACAATCACGGCAGGATCATCACTTTGAAGCATTGTATTGTAGAATCCGGCAGCTTTCGTTAAGTTTCTTGGTACCAATACCAAGATCCCTTTAGAAAGGTTCAGAATACCTGCCATTGGAGAACCTGAATGCCATACACCTTCCAGTCTGTGACCTCTTGTTCTGATGATTACAGGTGCTTTCTGACCTCCTTTTGTTCTGTATTGAACAGTTGCTAAGTCATCACTCATTCCCTGTAAACAGTATAAAATATAATCTAAGTACTGGATCTCAGCGATAGGTCTCAAACCTCTCATCGCCATACCAATACCTTGGCCAAGAATAGTAGCTTCACGGATTCCGGTATCTGCTACACGTACATCACCATATTTTTCCTGCATTCCTTCCAGCCCCTGGTTGACGTCCCCGATATTTCCGGCATCTTCACCAAATACTAAAGTTTCAGGATATTTTTCGAAAATTTTGTCAAAATTATTTCTTACCACCACTCTTCCGTCTACTTCTTCAGAATTTTCTGAGAAAACAGGAGCGATCTCTTTTACGTTTTCAGCTTTCCACTGAGACTGAGAATATAAGTGGGAAGAATAGTTGTCTTTTTCTATTTCAAAAACTTCATTGTATTTCTGCATCAATTGGGTTCTTTCCGCAGAATTCGTTCCTCTTGTGGCCAATAAAGCTTTTCTTATCAGGTGGAAAACATCTTTTTTGGCTTTAGAAACCAATTTGTTGAACTGACTGATATATCCTTCAATTTCAGCATTCTGACCTTTAAGGTTTTCTACTAAAGGAAGAACAGACTGAATCAAATCGGTAATAGTCTTCTGATAATTTTCCCAGGCACTTTTCTGCCCTGCTTTTACTATTTTTTTTGCTTCTTCATCAATGGCATCCAATTCTTCAACAGAAGCAATAATTTCTTCTTTTCCTTCAATTTCAATTGAATAATTTAAAACCCATTCTCTGAATTTTACCAATCCGTCAAACTGAGATTCCCATGACAAACGCTCTTCATTTTTATATCTCTCGTGAGATCCTGAAGTAGAGTGACCCTGAGGCTGTGTCACTTCAATGACATGAACCACCACAGGAACGCTCTCCATTCTTGCAAACTGCTCTGCTCTTGCATAAGCATCCAATAATGCAGGATAATCCCAAGCTTTCACCTGAATAATTTCACATCCCTGGTTCTCACCTTCTTTTCTTTGGAAACCGCTTAACATTTCTGCAATGTCAGCTTTTGCTCTCTGATTTTTAGTAGGAACAGAAATTCCGTACCCGTCATCCCAGATAGAAACAATCATAGGAACCTGAAGCGCGCAAGCTGCATTCAGTGTTTCCCAGAAATGTCCTTCTGCTGTAGACGCATCACCAATAGTTCCGAAAGCAATTTCATTACCTTCTTTAGAGAACTTTTCAGAACCTTCGAATTTTACACTTTTATACACTTTAGAAGCCTGAGCCAGACCTAATAATCTAGGCATCTGTCCGGCAGTAGGAGAAATATCTGAAGAGATATTTTTCTGTGCCATAAGATCTTTCCAGCTTCCGTCTTCATTTAAACTTCTGGTAGCGAAGTGTCCGTTCATCTGTCTTCCAGCGGATGCCGGCTCTCTTTCCACGCTCGTATCTGCATAAAGCTGTGCGAAAAAGCTTTCAACCGTTAAAGCATCTGCTGCCAATGCAAAAGTCTGATCCCTGTAATATCCTGAACGGAAGTCTCCATTTCTGAAAACTTTCGCCATCGCAAGCTGAGGAAGTTCTTTACCGTCCCCAAAAATTCCGAATTTAGCTTTTCCTGTAAGCACTTCTCTTCTTCCAAGATAAGACATCTCGCGTGATATCCTTCCTAATCTATAATCTTCAAGTATCTGATTTTTAAAGTCCTGGAAAGAAATTTGCTGTGTTTCAATATAGGTTGTCTGCATAGCTAGATATAAAAGTTTTTTATTCTTCAAGTATTGCGCTAATATACAATTTTTAAATTAATTTTAATTTTCAATAATCTTTATTAAAAATTTGATAATAAAAAAATAGTGCTTTATATTGTAAAAAATTGTAAATGATGGAAAAAAAATCACCCCATATCCTTAATGCATCGAGCAACCTTTTAGGTTTTTCCCTGATTATCATTACCTCGCTTAAAATCACTAAAATCAGTGCCCATACACATCTGGATGAATTTGCAGGTCTTTCCTGCCTGCTCTTTGCATGCAGCTGCTTTTTTTCCTTTCTGGCGATACGTACGAAAAATGAAAGGCGGGAAACAAAATATGAGACTATTGCGGATTATTTATTTTTAACTGCTTTATTTTGTATAGTTCTGGCTGTTATAATTGTAACCGTTAAAATAATCTAAGCCGATTTATATTTTGAAACAAAATGCCAAATTTCCGAATTCTGAAAGGCTTCAAAAATAATTTTAATAAAATAATCTCCAAACTTAAATAAAATACGGAATGAGATTTCTAACTCGTACCCTTAAAAATCTCATGAAGAGCACTATTCCAAGGAATTTTTTCTGCTAAAAACAGATCAATATATCCAAAATACGATTTTACATTTTCTTAAAAACACTACATTGTAAATATTATATTCTAATTACTGCAACATTTAATTTAAAACCTATTCATTTTACAATCATTAAACTATTTTTAAGTAAAAAACAGCAAAAATAGACAAAATCAAAGTATAGTTATTTTAAAATTTAAACCAAAATAAAACAAAATAAATATTAATTTAGCCAAAAACAACAAATACAAATAAACAAATAGCGAATTAATTAATAATTATTCATAATTGAACTTTATTCTATAAATTTAATATTGATAAAAATCACTTCATGTTGAATTAAAATAAAAGTCTTATGAAAAAAATTACTATTGTTGTGTTGATTTTCATGATTTTCACAACATACTCATCACAGATCGGGATTCATACCAGTAATCCTCAGGCAAGTTTCCATATAGATGGTGCAAAAGACAACCCAACTTCCGGAGTTCCTTCTTCCACTCAGCAGACCAACGACTTTGCTGTTACCAATACAGGCAATGTAGGGATTGGAACAACCGCTCCCACTGAAAAACTGGATATCATCACCGGAAATGCACGTATCCGGAACATCAATACCAACGTAGGGATTGGTGGTACTGACCGAGTTGTAGTAGCCGATGCTACAGGTGTTTTAAAGACTATTAACTTTAATTCGTATTCTTTATTTCATGCCCGATTAGCTGCCAGCCAAAATATCTCCACCTTAAGCATTACTACTTTAGTATTTTCAACTCCTTTAGCCACATCCCCTTATTATAGCTATAATACTTCAACAGGTGTCTTAACCTTTAATCAGGCAGGAAATTATTTGGTGACTTTACAGGCCAGTTTCACGAATATGGCAGCAGGAACGCAACTACTACTAGGAGTAAGACCTGTTCCGGATGCGGATTATCTGGGAAGGGGCAGTCATTATAATGCCTCTACTAATTCAGGAAGTATTGGAGAATTAATGAATTATACAACATTACTGATCATACCAACAGCAGGTTATCAGGTCCGTTTCACTGCAGCACCCAATCAAAGTGCCACTGTTCTGGCTACTGAAACGGGAAGTACGGGAAGCGGAAATGTTACCAATGTCACCATACAGAAAATATAAATTTTCTGTTGATATCAAAAAAAATCTGAGTGCTTTGTGGCGCTCAGATTTTTTATGTATGGTAATTTGTGGTTCTAAAATTTTCGTTCAATTACATAATCCAGCATACTGTGAAGTGATTTTTTAGCTTCCGAGTCTGGAAATTCATTAAGAATATCTTTAGCCTTCTGTTGGAAATCTTTCATCACCTGAATCGCATAATCCATGCCTCCCGAGTTTTTAACGAAGTCTATAAGCTCCTTCACACGTTTCGGGTCATTATTGTAGCGTTTGATGGTATTGAAATAATATTTTCTTTCTTTTTCACCCGCCATTTTTAAAGTATGGATTAAAGGAAGCGTCATTTTCTGCTCCTTAATATCAATCCCTACAGGTTTTCCGATAACATTGGAACTTAAGTAATCAAAAAGGTCGTCCTTAATCTGGAACGCCATTCCGGTGTAAGTTCCGAAGTTCATCATTTTTTTGGCAAGATCTTCATCGGCATTATTCGAAAGAACACCTATTTCGCAGCATGCCGCAATCAGTGTTGCTGTTTTCTGACGGATGATTTCATAGTAAACATCTTCGGTAATATCAAGCTTTCTGGCCTTTTCAAGCTGAAGAAGTTCACCCTCGGACATTTCACGGATGGTTCTTGATATCACACCCAAAAGGTCATAATCTTTATGGTCTGTAGAAAGTAATACTGATTTTGAAAGAAGGTAATCTCCAACCAATACTGCAATCTTGTTCTTCCACAAAGCATTGATTGAAAAGAAATTACGGCGTTTAAAGCTTTCATCTACTACATCATCATGTACCAGAGTGGCGGTATGGATCAGCTCGATCATGGAAGCTCCACGGTACGTTTTCTCTGTGACCTCTCCTACCAGTTTTGCGCAGAGAAATACGAACATAGGACGCATCTGCTTACCTTTGGTCGTAACAATAAAACGGGTTACCTTATCCAATAAAGGCACTTTACTCTGCATCGATTCATAAAACTTCTGCTCGAAAAGCTTCATTTCCTCATTGATCGGTCGTTTGATTTCTTCTACGATGTTTGCCAAAATCTGTGAATGAAAGGTAAATAATTATTAATTATGACAAAGATAATTTTTTTCACGCAATTTTAAGACAAAATTAATCTTTGAGTTCCTCTTTGGGAATAAAATACAGTGCAGGCTTTGAACTTCCCAGTGCCGATTTGAATTTCTCTCCTGAAATATAGATTCCTTTACCATTGACAGCAATACCTTCAATCTGTCCTACAGCCAAAGCACTTCCCAGATAATAATGCTTCGGAGTTTCTTTAAAAAAGATCCCGGGTTCTGTTTCTGTAAAAACATTCAGAAAAACCTCTGTTCTTTTCGTGTACCCTACCAGATATAATTTCTTTTCAAAATAAGCCGCATCCGTTACTACGAAATTCGTCTTATAAGATTCTATTTTCTCTGCTTTCTGCTTTTCAGTGATTGCAGGATCGATGATATAATGAGAGGTTGCTTTTGATTTCCATTCTTTGGAAAACAGATGCAGTTTTCCGTTGAGATAGATCATAGCTTCTGCATCAAAGTCATTGTTGGTATATTGTGGGATAAATTCCGTTTGTTCCGGATAGTAAAAAGAAATTTTTGCAATGGAATCATTCTTGGCTTTACTGTTTTCAAAAGGAAGTTTATAGATCTCCAGGTCTCTTCTGGTTCCTCCATTATTTCCAAAATCTCCAATGTAGAAATTCTTTCCGTCATTGGTTAGAGCTTCCCAGTCTTTATTTTTAGCATTGATGGTCAATGTATTTTTGATAGTGCCGGAAGTTTCATCCAGTTCAAAAAGTTCCGGATCATTTCCGCTGTCATTGAACGTATACAATTTACCATTCAAAATACTCAGTCCTGACGTTTCCTGAATCTTGTCATCTAAATAGCCGATTCTGAATTTTCTTATTTTCAATGACTCCGTCTTTTGTGAGAACGACGATTGAAAAATAACAACGGCAGCAAGAAGAATGAGTTTTTTCATAGAACAAAAATAAGGGTTTAAGGGGAATTGAAAAAAATTGGAAGTGTTTTGTTTTTGGGAACCACTCGTCAAAAATTCTTTGATTTTCGCCACCCTTCAGAGGATGGGACTGGTCATCCATTCAATAGTACTTATCACGAAAATCAGATGTAGAAAATTTAAGCTTTTTAACCATTAAGAGCAATGAAGATGATAAGAATAGTTAAGAAAAATCAAATGATTTTTTTAGACATATCTCTTAAAAAAGCGAAGCTCTCCTTAATATTCTTAAAAACTTAAATTAACCTTAATGGTTCAATCTCTTTATTTCCCGCGGATTTCACAGATGGCGCAGATTTTCATTAATCATATTCTGGATAAAAATCTTTGATTTTTGTAAAAACTTAAGTACACTTCCTATACGCAAAGCAATTAACTAAAAAACAACTTAAGTGTTAGAAAACTTTTGCGCCTTTTGTGGTTTAATTAAAAAAACATGAATTATGCAGATTTCATTTTTTGCTTCTGCTCCTGCCTTTTAGCCTGCTTCTTTAAATGGTCTTTCTGATATTGTCTCACCGTTTTTCCGGTACCATCATGTCTCCAGCCCGGAGAATTGAAGATATAATTAATCCTGTCAGAAATTTTTAAGCCCGGCTGTTTGATATCTTTCCAGATCTTTCTCCATTCATACAGAAGAACGGTGTCCGGTTTATTGTCAGGCATTTTCGGATATATTCCATATTTAACGGGTACATTTGGGTCTTCTTTTTCAAAGGTGCCGAAGATTTTATCCCAGATAATCAGACACATTCCCATATTCCTGTCCAGATACTTGATATTGCAGGCATGATGCACCCTGTGATGGGAAGGGGTTACTAGAATATATTCCAGAATACCCATGGTTTTCACGGTCTGCGTGTGCACCCATGTTCCGTATACCTGCCCTATCGCATAAACCACCATAATATGCCACGGATTGAAACCTAAAAAAGCAAGCGGTGAAAAATAAAGATATCTGTACAGCGGTTGAAGTACGGGACTTCTAAATCCTGTGGTTAAGTTGAAATATTCTGAATTGTGATGGGTAATATGAACCGCCCAAAACGCCCTTGAATGATGATCCACATAATGCAGCACATAATAGGCAAAATCTGTAATCACAAAGCAAATGAGCCAGTACCAAACTGTAAAATCCCATGAGAAAAGCCTATGGTTGTAGAAGAAAAACATCACTCCCATGGCAAAAGCCTTCATGATCAGGTCCAGACCGAAGTTCATCAGAGCGAGATAAATGCTAGTTGCCACATCTTTTCCGTTGTACAGTTTAGCTTCAGAAACGTGACTGTAAATCATTTCTGCCAATATAACGGCAGCATGAACCGGAATAGACCATGCATAAACGTTTTCCAGCCCGTCCGCGCCCATAAAGAAGTCCATAATAAACTTTTTTGCTTTATGTAAAGGTAGGGTTTTAGGAAATTTTTAAGAAAAATTTTGAGTTTTTTAAGGAAATTTTAATCAGTTGCTTTATTGGCAAGCTGTCCGCAGGCTGCATCGATGTCTCCACCACGGCTTTTTCTGATCATCACTGTAATTCCGGCGTTTTCCAGCTGACGTACATAATTGTCCTCCGCCTGCTTGTTACACTGGTCATATTTTCCGTCCCCGATAGGATTATACTGAATAAGATTCACTTTGGAAGGAACCTGTTTACAATATCTGATTAAAGCTTTGATATCTTCATCGCCGTCATTGATTCCTTTCCATACACAGTATTCAAAAGTAATCACAGAGCCAGTTTTCTGGTACCAGTACTGAAGGGCCTCCATAATATCCGTTAAAGGGAATTTATCAGAGAAAGGCATGATCTCGTTACGTTTGGATTCAATAGCAGAGTGAAGAGAAAGGGCCAGTTTTACACGAAGTTCATCGTCTGCCAGCATTTTGATCATCTTCGGAAGTCCGGATGTAGAAACGGTAATTCTTCTCGGCGACATTCCCAAACCTTCCGGTTGGGTGATTTTTCTGATGGCTTCCACGACATTTTTGTAATTCATCATCGGCTCTCCCATTCCCATAAAAACGATATTGGAAAGCGGTCTGTTAAAGTACATTTTGCTTTGGCTGTCGATCAGTGCCACCTGGTCTACGATTTCAGCTACTTCAAGGTTTCTCATTCTTTTGAGTCTTGCCGTTGCACAGAATTCGCAGTTTAATGAACATCCCACCTGTGAAGAAACGCAGGCTGTGGTTCTTGTTTCTGTAGGAATAAGAACAGACTCTACCAGCAGTCCGTCATGAAGTTTCACGCCGTTTTTGATGGTTCCGTCCGTACTTTTCTGAAGCTGATCCACAGAAACGGGATTGATGGTGTACTCTTCGGAAATTCTTTCGCGGAGAGATTTCGAAAGATTCGTCATTTCATCAATCGAATGGAGGTTTTTACTCCATAACCAGTCATAAACCTGCTTCGCACGAAACGGTTTTTCCCCTAAAGTCAAAAAATAGTCTTTAAGCTGGTCTAGTGATAAAACTCGGATATCTTTCATTATAGATGATAGGTTGCAGATCTTAGGTGGCAGGTTGCAGATACCTAATACCTGCAACCTGTTACCTATTATCTTTTTTATAGGATTAACATTGCGTCACCGTAAGAATAAAATTTATACTGTTCTTTTACGGCTTCTTCGTAAGCATGCATGATGAATTCTCTACCTGCAAATGCAGCGATCATCATCAGTAATGTAGATTTCGGCGTGTGGAAGTTCGTGATCATTGAATTCGCTACTCCAAAATCGTGAGGCGGATAAATGAACTTGTTTGTCCAACCGTTGAATGCAGAGATCTTTTTGTTTGAAGAAACAGATGTTTCCAATGCTCTCATCGTTGTAGTCCCTACTGCACAGACTCTTCTGTGAGCATCTACTGCTTTATTGATGATATCAGCATTTTTTTCATCGATGATGATTTCTTCAGACTCCATTTTGTGCTTGGAAAGATCTTCTACCTCAATCGGGTTGAAAGTTCCTAAACCAACGTGAAGGGTTACTTCAGCAAAATCGATTCCTTTGATCTCCAGTTTCTTCATCAAATGCTTAGAGAAGTGAAGACCTGCTGTAGGGGCTGCTACCGCTCCTTCAATTTTTGCATAGATCGTCTGGTATCTTTCTGCATCTTCCGGTTCTACTGCTCTTTTGATATATTTTGGAAGTGGAGTTTCTCCTAATTCTTTCAGTTTTGTTCTGAATTCGTCATAAGAACCGTCGAACAAGAATCTTAATGTTCTTCCTCTCGAAGTAGTGTTATCAATAACTTCAGCTACCAAAGATTCATCTTCAGTAAAGAATAATTTGTTACCGATTCTGATTTTTCTTGCAGGATCTACAAGAACGTCCCATACTCTGGTTTCTTTGTCAAGCTCTCTTAAAAGGAAAACTTCAATTTTAGCACCTGTTTTTTCTTTATTTCCGTAAAGACGTGCAGGGAAAACCTTAGTATTGTTGAAAATGAATAGATCTTTCTCATCGAAATAATCCACAACATCTTTAAACAGTTTATGCTCAATGGTTTCTGTTTTTCTGTTTAGAACCATTAATCTAGCTTCGTCTCTGTGTTCAGATGGGTGTTCTGCCAATAATTCCGCAGGAAGATCAAAATTAAAATCTGATGTTTTCATTTTTTTAAATTACGGTTTAAAAATTATAAAAATTACTAGTGTAATTTTCGGAGTGCAAATATACGACATTGAACACCCCTTTGTCAAGTATTATTTAAAATCAAATTTAAAACCGTGATTCTACGGTGATTTATGAAGGAAAAAAAGATTATTTTTGAAAAAAATTAATAATTTTTACACGTATGAGCAAATATTCATTGGAAGCTTTCGTCAACGAAACAAAAGAAAATCCACAACAAAGAGATTATTTTGAACTGGAAACTCCACATCTTCTGGAAATCAACCTTAACAATCAGGCTGTATGGACTAAAAGAGGAAGTATGGTAGGCTATGTAGGAGGTATCAACTTCGAAAGACAGGGAATGCTGGCCGGAGGTATTGGTAACCTTTTAAAGAAAGCCATCAGTGGTGAAGGAACAAAACTGATGAAAGCAGAAGGAACCGGCAAACTGTATGTAGCTGATTCCGGGAAGAAAGTACGTATCCTTTATCTGAACAATGAATCAGTATGTGTCAACGGAAATGATGTATTGGCGCATGAGCAGAGTGTAAAAAGTGATATCACCATGCTTAAAAGTGTTGCAGGTATGATGGCCGGCGGTCTTTTCCAGGTAAAACTTTCCGGAACGGGACATATTGCGATAACAACTCACGGTGAACCATTAACCCTGATGGTAACTCCTGACAGTCCGGTTTTCACAGATCCTAATGCTACAGTAGCATGGTCAGGAAATCTAAGTCCGGATCTGAAGACGAATGTTTCTTTCAAAAGCTTAATCGGAAGAGGAAGCGGTGAAGAATTTCAGATGAAATTCTCAGGAAACGGATGGGTACTTATTCAACCTTACGAAGAAGTATATTTTACAGAAAAATAATATATAGAAACAGATGATTGTAAAACGGCTGCTCTTCCTATCAGGGGCGGCCGTTTTTTTTATTTCCGTTCAAAACCTTAAACCCTGCATCCCGTACCCCAAACCCTTCTACTCTCAAACTCCGAAACCCGTACTTATCCCCCCTCATCTCGCAACTTTTTAATATATTTAAGAAAAAATTTCGATGGACAACACCTCTTCACGCAGAAATTTCATTAAAACTGCAGCCCTGGCAAGCTTTGGTGCATTGGTTCTACCCAATTCCCTGTTTGCCTATTCCAGTGATTTCAAATCAGATAAAAAAGTACGTGTCGGTTTTATCGGCGTAGGACTCCGCGGACAGGAACATGTAAAACTGCTGGCCAAGCGTAATGACGTAGAGATTGTGGCTTTTGCGGATCCGGACAAAAGAATGCTGGCTGCCTCACAAAAAATACTGAAAGACAATAATAAATCTGCCGCTCAGGAATTTTCAAACGGAGATTATGATTACCGGAATCTTTTAAAATTAAAAACCATTGACGCTGTGGTGATTGCTACTCCATGGGAATGGCATCTTCCACAGGGGACAGAAGCTATGCGTGCGAAAAAAATCGTAGGGATGGAAGTTTCCGGAGCCATAAAACTGCAGGATTGCTGGGAATTTGTGAAAGTATACGAGGAAACCAAAGTTCCTATTTTCATGATGGAGAATGTGTGTTACCGCAGAGATATCATGGCTGTTCTGAATATGGTCCGCAAAGGAATGTTCGGAGAACTGGTTCATGGAAGAGGCGGTTATCAGCATGATTTAAGAGGCGTTCTGTTCAATGATGGGGTTACACCATACAATTCAGGTGCTGAGTTCGGAGAAAAAGGATTCAGTGAGGCGCACTGGAGAACGGAGCATTACGTAAAACGCAACGGTGAGCTCTATCCTACGCATGGATTAGGCCCGGTAGCAGTGATGATGGATATCAACCGTGGAAACCGCCTGACAAGGCTTTCATCATTGTCATCAAAGTCTGTGGGACTTCATAAATATATTGTGGAACATGCGAAGGGCGGGGAAAATCATCCTAACGCCAAAGTAAAATTCAATCAGGGAGATATAGTCACTACACAGATTGCCTGTGCCAATGGTGAGACGATTCTTTTAACCCATGATACGAGTTTGCAGCGTCCTTATGATCTTGGATTCAGGGTACAGGGAACGGAAGGTCTGTGGCAGGATTTCGGCTGGGGAGATTTTAACCAGGGACATATTTATTTTGAAAAAACAATGAATCACACCCACCGTTGGGAAAATACGGAAAAGTGGATGAAAGATTATGACCATCCTATCTGGAAGAAATTTGAAAGTACGGCTGCAGGTGCAGGCCACGGCGGGATGGATTTCTTTGTCATGAATACCTTCATCGAATGTATCAAGCGAAATATAGAATTCCCGATGGATGTGTATGATCTGGCCTTGTGGTATTCTATCACGCCATTAAGCGAAGAATCGATTGCTAAAGGCGGTCAGGCGGTAGATATCCCAGATTTCACCAACGGAAAATGGAAAACCCGTAAACCTGTATTTGGAATGACGGATGAATTCTAAAAAAACATTACTCATATTAGCAGGAGGCTTGGGAAGCCGCTACAAAGGT
This sequence comes from Chryseobacterium sp. JM1, assembly GCF_000737715.1. Lineage (GTDB taxonomy): Bacteria > Bacteroidota > Bacteroidia > Flavobacteriales > Weeksellaceae > Chryseobacterium. The sequence continues at coordinate 37,923 of NZ_JPRN01000009.1, forward strand.
CTGAAACAGATAGACGGAATTCTGGATAACGGTTCACCGATTCTGGAATACTCTATTTATGATGCACTGGAAGCGGGTTTCACCAAGGTTGTCATCATTGTAAACAGGTTGATTCCTCAAAGCTATATGGAAAGATTAAATGCTATATCCGAAGAAAACAATTTTGAACTTCACTGGGTATATCAGGAAAAGGAGAGCTTTCTACCAAAGGACTACGACTTCTCACAACGTGAAAAACCATGGGGAACCGGTCATGCTGTCCTTTGTGCAAAAAATGCCGTACAGGCGCCTTTTGTCATGATCAATGCCGATGATTTTTATGGAAAAGAGGCATATCAACTGGCTTCTGAAGAAATTGATCTTCACATTTCAGGGTCACAGTTTGGAATGGCTGCCTATCCCGTAGGATCTACTTTGAGTGGAAACGGAAATGTTGCCCGCGGAATATGTACCTTAGATGCAGAAAATTATCTGATAAAAGTAGAAGAACAGACTTCGATCCACCAAAAAGGAGATTCAATTGTTTATACCGAGAACGGAAATGATATTAAACTTACTTCTGATGCGTTGGTATCTATGAATTTCTTTATTTTTCATCCGAACGTTTTTGATGCGCTTGAAGTGTATTTTAATGACTTCTTGCAATCGGAACCGAAGCCATCGCAGGAATTTTATATTCCTTCTGCCGTACAAAGAATGATTGACGAGAAAAAGGTAAAGGTGTTGGTGAAAGCCTCTCCATCACAATGGATGGGTGTTACCTATGCAGATGACAAAAGCAGTATAAAAGATTTCCTGACATCAGAGATCAAAAAAAACAGATATCCCGAGGATCTATGGAATTAAAAACAATCGTTACCGGATTTACCGGAACTGAAAATTGCACGATCACTCCCATTACCAACGGGCTGATCAATACAACCTATCTGGTGGTGGACTATGATGCTGATGAAAAATTTATCCTTCAAAAGATCAACACTCAGGTTTTTCCGTTTCCGGAGATTATCACTAATAATCACATTCTGATCAATAGGTTGCTGGAAGACGGGAATTATCCGTTAGAGCTGGTAAAACCCAAGGAAACTTTATCTGGAAATTTCATTATTAAAGATGAAAATGGAGCATCCTGGAGAATGCTCAGCTTTATTGAGGACACTAAAACCTTCTTTAAAATCCCTGATATAAAAACCGCCTATGAATCGGCAAAAGCTGTCGGATCTTTTTTAAATACAGTCAATCCTGAATATCTTCCTTACATTCAGGCTCCAATTCCTGATTTTATTAATTTTGAAAAAAGAATCTCGGATTATCAGATTTCTTTACAATCTGCAAGTCCGGATCTACTGGACAATGCTGAGCCGGAAATAGAAGCAATGAACGAACTCATCTCCCTTCCTGAAAAATGGATTGAGATGGAAAAGGAAGGTGTTTTACCTAAAAGAATTATCCATGGAGATCCCAATGTCAGAAATATTCTTTTTGACCAAACTTCAAGGCCCCTTGCTGTGATCGATCTGGACACCGTAACCATTTCTACCATTCTCTATGACTTCGGCGATATGGCAAGGTCCTACACCAATACTCTGGATGAGGATAATGGAAATGCTGACAATAATTTCAACCCCCAGATTTACAGAACTGTGAAAGACGGATTTCTGCTCTCTTTAAAGAAAAAACTGACTTTTGAAGAACTGGAAAACCTTGATTATGCGGCACAGACTGTGATTTATATTCAGGCGGTTCGTTTTCTGACTGATTATCTGAATGGGAGTACTTACTATTCTACGAAATATGCTGAACATAATCTGGACAGAACCAGGAATCAGTTGGAGCTGTTGAAAGGTCTGAGAGAGTATTTGCGTGTGGATTAGATTTTTTTAAACACAAATAACACTAATTTTTCACAAATAAGCACCATACTGTCATTGCGAGGAGCACAGCGACGAAGCAATCTCAATTAACATAAGTTTTTAATGGCAGAGACACAATGCAACTCTTTCTGGAGATTGCTTCGCTACGCTCGCAATGACTGGGGGGTAGTTTCGGGGCGGGGAGCGAAGCTCCCGCCCCGAAACCCACAATTAAGTTTTCCCCTTACACCAGGAATTCCATAATCTTCTTCCATTCTTCCAATTTGACATCAAAAGATACCGTATGCAGAGGACTGGTAGAAGGAAGCTGAACAATTGGTACCCTGTAATTTTTCCCTAAAAGCTTTTGCAGGTTTTTGTACGATTTTCCACCATTACAGAAAACCGCTTTGATATTGGGATGCTCATCCAAAAGTTCAGCGATCTGGTTGGCTTCTTCATTTTTGATTTCAGAATCCAGACTTCCTTTTCTTTCGCAGGAATCGATGACGTCCCAGACTGCTATGTGATGTTTCTTTAAAATATCTAAACGTTGAGTATAATCATCTGTAAATTCTTCACTGAACAAATTGAAAATAATCGTCCAGAATTTATTTTGCGGATGAGCGTAATACTGTTGCTTCTCCAAAGATTTGACACCGGGAATTGAACCCAAAATTAAGATTTCAGACTGAGCATCAATTAAGGGTGGAAACGAGGAAATTCTGTTTTGCATACTCAAATATATAAAAAATGTTGAGGCTGAGATTAAGATTGAGGTTGAGAAAAGTCAGGCTAAAGCCTTCGGATGAATGCATAAAAAAACGGGCTAAAGCCCGTTTCTATTGATATTTTCAGAAATAATTAAAAGAAATTCAATTCATTTTAATTATTCATTTTTAGTTTACAAAGTTTCTTTTAGCCAATCGAAGAATTCTCTCTGCCATACCAATCCGTTTTGAGGATGAAGTACCCAGTGGTTTTCGTTCGGGAAATAAACTAATTTAGATTTCAGGCCTCTTAATTTAGCTGCCTGGAAAGCTTCCTGACCCTGCTCGTAAGGCACACGGAAATCAATCCCTCCCTGGAAAATCATAATCGGCTTGTTCCATTTTTCAACAAAATTACTTGGGTTGAATTCTGTGTATGCTTTCGGAAGTGGTTTTTCCCATGGAGAACCCAGATCCCAATTGGCAAACCAAAGTTCTTCCGTAGTAAGGTACCATGATTTCATATCAAATAATCCATCGTGTGCGATGAAGGTTTTGAATCTGTTTTCGTGGATTCCGGCTAACATGAATACACTGTAACCTCCGTAGCTTGCTCCTACTGCCGCTACTCTTTCTCCGTCTACATAAGGTAATGTTTTCGCAAAATCTGTTGCAGCCAGATAGTCTCTCATCGGCTGTCCGCCCCAGTCTTTGGAAATTTCTTCGTTCCATTTTGTTCCCCAGCCTGGCATTCCTCTTCTGTTTGGAGCCACTACGATATATCCGTTGGCTGCCATTAGAGAGAAGTTCCATCTTGTGCTGAAAAATTGTGTCAATGCAGATTGTGGTCCTCCCTGACAGTATACCAGTGTAGGGTATTTTTTATTCGGGTCAAAGTTTGGTGGATAGTGGAACCATACACCCATTTCTTTTCCATCCGTTGTTTTCACCATCTTCAGTTCAGATTTCCCTTGTGCCAGCTTAGCATAAGCTTCCTTGTTGGCTTCGGTTACCTGCTTCATTTCTCCGTTTTTCACATTGACAGAGAATAATTCCGTTGCATGGTTCACGTCTGTTCTTCCTACTAAAAGTGAAGATTTATTATCCGTAAAGATTTCATTAACGTCAAAATCACCTTTTGTGATCTGCTGAACTTTTGCTGCTTTCGGATCTAAAGAGAAAAGCTGTTTTGTTCCTCTGAACGCAGCTGTAAAATAGATCGCTTTGGAATCTCCGCTCCAGAATACATCTCCGGAAACACTTTCATCCCAGCCAGCCGTAAGGTTTGTGGTTTTACCGGACTTCCAATCCATGATTTTCACATCATTTTTATCCGCTTCATAACCGTCTCTGGCCATACTCTGCCAGATCAGGGATTTTCCGTCAGGACTGAATTTTGGATTAACATCGTATCCTTTATTGGATTCTGTTAAATTTTTTGTTGTTCCTGAAGCAAGATCGTAGGCAAAAATGTCTGTGTTCGTACTTGTGGAATATTCTTTTCCGCTTTTAGGTTTTGTAACGTATAAAAGCTGAGTAGAATCCGGGCTCCAGATGAAGTCTTCTGCTCCACCGAAAGGTCTTTGAGGAGAATCCCAAGTTTTACCTTCCAATAAATCTTTTGCAGACTCTGCTTTGTCTGTGGTATTGACTACAAATACGTGGTTGTATTTTCCTTCATTGAAATAGTCCCAGTGTCTGTGGTTCAGATCAGTATACACCTGAGCCGTAGTTTTAGGCGTATCGCTGTATTTGTCTTTCCCCATCAATTTCTCTACCAGAACCTGCTTACTGAACGCGATTTTCTTACCGTCCGGAGAGATCACGATATTATCAGCTTCCCCGATGGTATAAAATTCAGACCAGGTTTTCCCGCTGTCTTTTGAAAGGTAGATTTTATCTCCTTCCTGTGCATAAATTCCGTTTTTATCCCACTGAATAAGGGCTTTTTTACCGAAATCTATTTTCGAAGACTGGTTATTAAGAACATTGAGAAAGTAGTTCTCGCTTTTTGTTTTTTCTGTTTTCAGATCTACCTGTCCCACTTTATAAATAAGTGAAGACTGATCCGGTGAAACTGCCTGTACTCCCACTTTTTTCAAAGTCCAGAGGATTTCAGGTGTCATTAACTGTTGTGCATTCATTAAGAGAGGAGCTGCCAGAGCAAGCAGACTGTACTTAAGCTTCATATGTTGATATTCATTTTTAACGGAAATATGAAATCACGCCGATTTCATTAATTCCTTTTATTTAATTCAAAGATCCCCAAAGTTAGTACTTAAAATACCAATGAACGAAAGAATTAACAAGAAAATTCCATTTCACAAGCCGGGATTTGTCTTACAGGAAAACCCCTGTTTTTTAAAGATGGGTACTTTCCCTCTTTTTTCTTACCCCTCAAAACCTGAATTTTACTTCAACGAAATCATCAAAATAACATCTTTACCATCGAAACAAATCAACCGTCCCATATATTAATTAAAACCATTTAAAAATTTACATCATGAGTACACCAGAAACAGGAAATTTTAAAGGAACATCGGTAGATGCAGGCGCACCTAACCTTTGGCACATCCACGAGAACCATTTAAAATATGGTAAAGATACTGACACAAGGGTTAATTTTGCAGGCAAAACCCTTGAACAGATTATGGCAAAAATTGCCGAAAACGAACCCATCAATGCACGTTATATGACTACCCCCAATCAGAAAATGACGTACGAACAATGCATAAAATGGATTGAGAAATACTGTTAAAACAAGAGGCTGTCCTATCCGGACAGCCTCTTTTATTTTGCGATATGTGTTGTTATTTATTCTCCATCTGAAAACATGGAATTCGCCAGTGAAGTTACAAAGGACAGCAGTACACTAAAGATCAGTGCCCACCAGAAACCACTTACTACCATACTGTCTATAAAATAATCTGCAATCAGAATAATCACAGCATTGATCACCAAGGCAAATAATCCCAATGTGATAATTGTAAGCGGAAGCCCTAAAAGTCCTAAAATAGGTTTTACAAAAATATTTAATACCCCCAGTACGATGGCAAAAATAATAGCCGAAGAAAATCCTTCGAAATGTACACCGGGAAGCACCTTAGTCAAAAGGTAGGCAACGATTGCTGTAATGAACAGCCTGATAATTAAGTTCATATTATTATTTTTTAATGTTATGGTGTTTACGTTGCAAATCCTGTTCCATTTCATCCGGAAAAAGACCCGTAATCGCTCTATTTACCGAATATTTTGATTGATGAAGTTCTATTTATTTGATCCTCATCATGGTGACCAGTGAAGTCGCCACATGACTTTCCGAACCGGTACTTTCATCAATGACATAAATTTCAGTTCTTACCACAATGATTTTTGCACCGCCTTTGATCACGTAAGACCTCGATATCAGGGCATCCCCAAGTGCGGGACGAAGATAATTGACCTTCAGCTCAACAGTCACTACATAGCAATCGTCTTTATAATGACTTACTGAAGCATATCCTGAAGAAACATCCACCAGCGAAGCAATCATAGCACCATTGAACATTCCTGCTTTCCGCGTCATCATTTCCATTTTTGGAATTTTAATGGAGACAAAATCGGTGTCTACTTCCAAGAGTTCGGCATTGTAAAATTTTAATGTTTCTGAACGGCCGAAGCTGTCCGTCATGAGTTTCTTTTTTTCCGGAGTCATGAATATGTATTTTAATCTGAATGTAAATACAAAGTACACCAATGTTTTTCAGAAATACCAGAAAATTGGGAATAAGTTTACTTACTGATGCTGAAATTTTAAATAATACGGCTAGTCTTTAACCACAAAAGAGGCAAAAGCTTTTGAACACTTTAGTTTATTTTGAAGTTTAAATTCATACTGCAAAAGAGTACACTTAACTTTTAAAAAAAAATCAAAGATTTTTATTCGTTGTGGTACAATCTGTTTATTAAATAATTGAAACATTAAGAGCATTTAAGTTCTTAAGAATATTAAGAGCAGCTTCGCTTTTTTTTAGTGATATGGCTTAAAAAATCATTTGATTTTTCTTAACTATCCTCATCTTCTTCACTCATCTTAATGGTTTAAAAGCTTACCCTAAAAAGCAACTCAATCTGATTTTAATGATGATATTGTTCATTGGTGGAAATTATTCTCAACCTCCGGCGCGGCGGCAAAAATTCGAAGTATTTTTGAAGGTGTGGTCTCCAAAAATACTTACAAAAAATACTAGCTTTGCAGGAAACAAACATCCATATGCCTCTGAAAAAGATTTTCACATTCCTAAGCCTGCTTCTGTGCTGTATTTTTCAAGCGCAGACACTGCATCTGTACGGCGGTTCCAATGAAGACCAGTACCTGGGCTGCATCAATTGTGATACTTTTGATAAAAACTCGATCTGGAATCCTTACGGTGATTATGGAAATCTGCTCAGTTCAAAATCTATATGGAATGGTTCCGGAAACTATGGAAGTTCATACAGTACCTATTCACCTTGGAGCGATTATGCTTCGTATCCTCCCGTAATTCTGGATCAGGATGGAAATTTTTTCGGCTACCTGACTTTAAATCCTTACAAATCTGAAAGATCACAGCTGCAACTGGCGCAGATTTTATGTAAAAATCACGATGCCATCAAGAAAGATCTTGGTGGATGGTATGATCAATTATTCCGGTAAATTTTAAGCAAGCTGTACCTGAAAACCTTCTTCAAGTGTCAGAACTCCTTCCGTCAAAGCTTCTGAGTGAGTCGTGAATCCTTTCAGTTTTGAAGTTTTCCCTTTTAAAACCAAATCTAAAAGCTGTTTATCAGAAAGCTTCTTCCCGAAAATATCAAATGTAATTTTGAAACCACAGTTCTTGAAATCGGAGCAACCTACTGCAGTTTTTCCTTTGATCAGATTGTGTTCTTTACATTTCGGACATTGGGTTTCTTCCCAAGACTGAAGTTCTTTTTTTACGGCAGGTTCACGCTTTTTCTTTTCTTTGACCTCTTCTTTTTCTTCTTCCTGCAGCATGATCACTTTTCCTTTTCCGTCCACCACTTTTCGGGTAAGTTCGGAAACCATCTGGATGAGTTCTTCTTTAAACTGGTTGGCTTCGTACTCGCCTTTTTCAATTTTACGGAGTTTCTGTTCCCATTCTCCGGTCAGTTCCGGACTTTTCAGAAGTTCGTCTTCAATGGTATCAATTAGTTGAATTCCGGTTTGGGTAGCGATAAGATTTTTTCTTTTCTTCTCGATATACTTCCTTTTGAAAAGGGTCTCAATAATATTCGCACGGGTGGAAGGTCTTCCGATCCCGTTATTTTTAAGCAATTCGCGAAGCTCGTCGTCTTCTACCTGTTTTCCGGCAGTTTCCATGGCTCTCAGCAGCGTTGCTTCCGTGTAAGGCTTTGGTGGAGTCGTTTTTCCCTGGTGAATCATTGGATCATGCGGTCCGCTTTCTCCTACGGTAAATTCAGGAATGGTCTGTTCTTCCTCCTTTTCTTTTTCTTTATCTGTTGATTCTTCTTTCGGTTCTTTTGCATAAACGGCTCTCCATCCCGGTTCCAGAACCTGTCTTCCGCTTGTTTTAAAAGGAATGGTTCCCACTTTTCCTTCCACTAATGTATTTGAAATCTTACATTCCGGATAAAAAGCAGAAATAAAACGTTTGGCCACCAGATCATAGATCAGTTTTTCTTCCCTGCTCAGATTCTGAGAAGGCGGAACTTCTGTCGGGATAATCGCGTGGTGATCAGTTACTTTCGCATCATCGAAAACGGCTTTGGATTTAGGAATAGGCGCTTCCAATAATGGAGCAACCAGATCCTGATAAAAATGCATTTTTCGGAGAATGCCTTCAATTTTAGGATACAAACTTTCGGATAGATAAGTGGTATCTACACGCGGATAAGTCACATGCTTTTTCTCGTACAGACTTTGGATATAATGTAAGGTATTTTCTGCGGAATAGCCATATTTCTTGTTGGCCTCCACCTGAAGTCCTGTCAAATCGAAAAGTCTGAGGTTTTTTTCTTTTCCTTCTTTAATCTCAAAAGAAACAATTTCAAATGGGTTGAGCTTAAGATATTCAAGTCCTTTTTCAGCGCGGTCTAAGGTTTTTAAACGGTCAATCGCTGCATTGAAAATGACGTCACGGTATTTGGTTTTAAGTTCCCAATATTCCTCAGTATTAAATGCATCGATTTCTTTCTGCCGCTGAACCAGCATAGCCAAAGTAGGCGTCTGTACCCTTCCGATGGAAAGAACCGCTTTGTTTCCTCCAAATTTTTTGGTGAATAATCTTGTCGCATTGATTCCCAGCAGCCAATCACCGATTGCTCTTGCATTTCCTGCCAGATAAAGATTTTTATAATCCTCAGCAGGTTTCAGGTTCTCAAAACCTTCTTTGATTGCTTCTTCGGTAAGGGACGAAATCCATAAACGCTGAACAGGTTTGTTGCATTTTGCTTTCTGTAAAACCCATCGCTGGATCAGCTCTCCCTCCTGCCCGGCATCACCACAGTTAATGACCTCATCACATTCCTCCACCAATCTTTCAATCACTTTAAACTGATTTTCAACGCCTTTATTTGGAATTAATTTGATCCCAAAACTGGCAGGAATGATCGGCAGTAAAAACAAATTCCAGGATTTGTACTGAGGTCCATAATCGTGAGGCTCTTTTAAGGTACAAAGGTGTCCGAACGTCCATGTCACACAGTATCCGTTGCCCTCCATATAGCCCTGTTTAGGCGTGGTAGCACCTAATACTTTGGCGATATCTCTGGCAACACTGGGCTTTTCGGCAATACAAAGTTTCATGAATTTCGGAATTATTGAAGGGGGACAAAAGTCGGGATTTTTTTTGGATTAAGCTAATTTAGTTGAGAGTTGATGTTTGAAAATTATAGGTATGAGCATCGACGTTTATTCCTACGGAAGAGGTTTGATTGTGTTAATATAAATGTTTAGGATTAAGGTTAAATGAATGGTAGCAGATCTGTTGCGGATGGACTTTAGTTGCGGGTACGAGCGTTCCACTCATACTAATAATTGTAACAAAAAACTCCCCTTAAAAAAGGAGAGCCTTCACAATATTAATGAAAACGGGTTCATTATTTTCTATTCACTTCGGCAATTGCAGCTTGAATTCCGCCACCTGCTACTTCAAAGAAAGATCGGCCTGCCAGAAGGTATACTTTTTTCAATTTCTTTGTATGGGAAAGTTGATGGTCTTTTAGATAGGTTTCAGAACGATTGGCCAGTACAATCCCTTTCACTACATTTCCGGCTACCAAAGCGGTTGGAGAATCTATTCCGGCGTCTTTCAGATCACTGGCAAACGCGAAGTTCGTTACACCTAATCTCATTGCTTCACGGGCGGCCACTTCACCTACGGAAGTCATCAGTTCGGGAGTGAAATTATTGCGATCACCCAACCCGATCAGTAATAGTTTTTTGGCAGACATAGAACCAGTGGGCGGTGTGATTAAAATGGTTTCCAACGAATGTCCTTTAAACTGTCCCGACTGTCTGATTTTTGTAAATTCACCTTTTAATGCATCATCCAAATGCACTAAACCGTTCAGATTGGCGGGTAAAGCCTGAGCACTGTGGATATCATTTTCCGTGTATTCAAACACACAGGCCACCTGTAATTGGGCATCTGCAGATGAAGGTCCCTGAACCAAGCCGATCATTGAGATTCCGTCTACGGATCCCCAGTTTTTCGAAGTGCCAACAGGGGTTGTATTTTGAGCAGTCAGTGTTAAGGATAATAAACCCGCTGCAAATGATAGCATAAAATTTTTCATGGTTTCAAATCTTTTCCGTTCGTGATTACATGGCCATCGGAACTTCCATTAGCAGGATTTCCGTATGTTCTGCGGTAGATTTCATATTCAGGTTTTTAATATCCCAGACTCCGAATCCATCCCGTTCTTCCAATTTCTGACCTTCAATTTCTGCGCTTCCTTTAAGGATAAAAGCATACACTCCATTTCCACTTTTTTTGATCTGGTAACTGGTTTCCACACCGTTTTCAAACCGTCCCAAATGAAACCAGGCATCCTGATGAATCCACACGCCTTCATCATCAGCATTTGGAGAGAGGATTTGCTGAAACGCATTGTGGCTTTTTGTTTTGTCTAAGGTGATCTGGTCGTATCTTGGCGTTACATTTCTCTTATTCGGATATACCCAGATCTGCAGAAATTTGACAAGTTTATTGCTGTTCTTATTAAATTCGCTGTGCATTACCCCTGTTCCAGCGCTCATCACCTGGATATCTCCACTTTTGATCACGGTAGTATTCCCCATATTGTCTTTGTGCTCAAGATCGCCATCCAGCGGGATACTGATGATTTCCATATTATCATGAGGATGCGTTCCAAAGCCCCTGCCCGCCTCTACTCTGTCATCATTTAAAACTCTCAGCACTCCAAAATGCATTCTTTCAGGATTGTGATAATTGGCAAAACTGAATGTATGCTGGCTCAGCAGCCAACCATGATCTGCCTTTCCTCTTGAATCCGCCTTATGAATCACGGAATTACCTTTAATTTTCGACTCAGGATTGGGTAAGTGATTGTATCCGATGGGTTCTAAAGGCTCAATCTCATCGATCTCATTTTTCATGGTATTTCCGAGAGAAGCAGATGCTACAAACATCCCGGTTCCCAATAAACCTTTCTTTAAAAAATCTTTTCTGTCCATATCTTGTCGTTATTTGTTTGATTTTGATAGAACAAATTTAGGGAGACTGAAATCGCTGTGCATTTAACTAGTTTAATAAATTGCTTTTTTTATTAAAAAATTGAGGGGAATAAGGTGTAATTATTTTTCAGGGAAATATTTCGCTTTTAAACACAAATTTCACAAATAAGTTCACAAATAACACGACTATAATCAGCGTAATCTGTGGGATCTGCGAGAGGTTACATTTCTAACCACTGATTTCACAGATTGACACAGATCATTACGCATATTTTTATTCTATTGGATATTTTGAGGGAAGCAAATGGACCTGTCCGCATCGTTGATGAAGCTGAATGGATAAACTTGCGCTTAGTCGGGTCAATCGAAGATTGATCTCACCTTTGCAGACTTAAATAAACGGCTTTATGATCAATCTTTGCGTTAAAAAAATTACTAAAAGAATAGTTTTCAACAGCCTATCAAACAAAAAGTCACATGACAAAATCTATTTTTCTTTGGAAGCAAGACGCTTTCTTATGGTGCTCACAAATTCCTTCGATACTCCAAGATAGGAAGCAATATAATACTGGGCCACTCTTTGTGGAATGGAAGGATATATTTTAATGAATTCAAGATAACGGTCTGTTGCCGTTTTGGAAATGGTATCCACCAGACGATTTTTAAGAGTGGATAGATTTCTTTGCACCAACATTCTGAAAACTCTTTCGAATTTTGGAATTTCTTGCAGTAATTTTTCTTTAGTAGCCGGAGTCAGGACATAGATTTCGGAATCTTCCAGGGCTTCAATGTATACTTTTGAAGGCTTCTGTTCCTGAAATGAAGCAATATCACTGATCCACCAGTCCTCAATGGCAAATAAAAGGGTAACTTCTGTACCGTTATCATCCAGACAGTACAGCCTTACGCAGCCTTTCTGGATATATCCCTCAAACTGGCAAATCTCTCCTTCCCTTAACAAAACGGCCTTTTTAGAAAATGTCTGGCAGCTCAATAAACCGGTAAAGGTTTTCTGTTCTTCTTCGGTAAGATCTATAAATCGGCTGACGTTCCGGATGATATTTTCAAACATTTATAAAGTTTATCGCTGCAAATTAGGGAAAAGGCTGTAAACTTCATTCTTTAAAAGTCCGCTTCCGCCACCGTAATGATCGATTACTTTAGTCTCTTTATCTAAATTTTCGCAAAATATTTTAATGTCTTTTTCGAACTGTTCTTCCAAACCTGAACTTAGAAGCACAATATCAACCTGATTTTCTCTGATATAATCGTAGGAAGCGGTTTCATCGTTTTGGATTTCAGCTTTCCAGCCTTCATTATTTTCGATGATTCTTTTCAAGGTTTCAAGAATTTCCTGATTCTTTCCAATGACTAAAAATTGTAATGTTTTCATTGTATTCTGTATTAAAAGTGAAGAGTATTAAGCTTTAGAATTAAAGATGCCTGTTTCCTGTTATCTTTAATTCATTTAAATCCAATTGAGATTCTGCTTTTCGGATCTCATCATCACTGAATAGTTTTTCTCTTTTCAGCCTGAACAGTTCTTTCCGTTGTATGGCAAAAATATCCAACATGATCTCATGATATTCTTTAAGGTCATTCTGCCTGTTGGTACACATTTCCAGAGAACTTAGGTGGCTCTCATGAAGCTTGATATCATTTTGCAGGTTTTCTTTTAAATTCCCGACCAAACTGTTGCCGGTTAAGCTTTTTTCATATTTTTCATTCAATCTGTCAACAGCCAAATGATCCAGTCTGATCTGAATTCCTGTCTGCTGCTCATGAGACGGTAAAATAGGATCAATCTCTCCAATTTTGGTTAATTTAATAATCAAAGGAAGCGTTAAACCCTGAAAAACCAATGTCACAAAAATAACCACGAACGTAATGAAAATAATTAAGTTTCTTAACGGAAACTCAGCCTGGTCATTCATCATTACCGGAATTGACAGCGCTGTAGCTAATGAAACTACACCTCGCATCCCTGCCCAACCGATGATCAAAGGGTTTTTCCAGCCCGGGCTTGGGTCCTGGCGTACTTTTTTACTCAGCCATCTCGGAATATGAGCCACTGGATAAATCCAAAGCAAACGGACAACAATCACGATTAAACTGATGATTAAACCATACTTTATACCGTCCATCAAAGAAGTTTCACCCAGACCATTGATAATATCGGGAAGTTCCAATCCGATTAAGACAAACACCAAAGCATTCATCACGAAAATCAATGTGTTCCAGACTCCTGTCATATTGATTCTCGTGGTTCCCGTTTTAAAAATTTCATGGGCACGGAAAGACATAAATAATCCTCCGCTCACTACTGCCATTACTCCGGAAAAGTGAAAATGCTCCGCTCCCAAAAATAAAATATAGGGCGTCATCACAGTCAATGCCGCATCAATCGCCGGGGTAGTCGGTAGAAACCGATGGATGGCGTAAAAAATATGAGCGCCCACGATACCTACCACAACTCCCATTCCCGCAACAAGAAAAAACTGTCCTGTAGCTTCCTGCATGGAAAAAACGCCCGTCATCACCGCCGCTAAAGCAAATCTGAAAACAATCAGTGATGAAGCATCATTGATCAGACTTTCTCCTTCCAGCATAGCAATGGTTCTTTTCGGAACTTTTAAACCTTTTAAAACCGTAGTTGCGGCAACGGCATCGGGTGGAGAAACAATTCCACCTAACAAAAATCCTAAAGCTAGTGTGAACCCCGGAATGATAGACTGAGCAGCAAAAGCTACAACAATAGAGGTCAAAAATACCAATCCGAAAGCCATTAATGAAATGGTCCGTTTCCATTTCCAGAAATCATTCCAGGAAGTGTACCACGCCGCTTCATATAAAAGAGGTGGTAAAAATATCAGGAAGATAATTTCCGGATCTAATTTTAAAACAGGAACTCCAGGAATAAAACTGATTCCCAACCCAGCCAATACCAGAAATATAGGATAGGCAATTTTGATGCGCTGTGCCAGCATAACCAGAAGCATGACGACGAGTAGGAGTCCAAGTATTAAAAGGAGGTGTTCGTGCATTTTTTGTTTAGATATTAGAAGTTAGATGTTAGAAGTTAGAGCTTGTTGGCATTTGATATATTTGGGGTGCCGCCTGGTTTTGGCTAAAGCCGATTTATTGCTGGGCTAATTTAAGCGGGCTGAAGCCCGCTCCTATTGAATATTTATCTTATTTTTTGGTTAATACGGCTAATATTTTGGTATAAATACAATTCTATTTTTAACTGTACGCAAAATAAACTATACAATTTCTTAATCTTCTTTCAGCCAGACATCATTGTATTCATCCGGATGACGCTTGAACTGTAGGTGAACATATGGACAAAGCGGTACGATTTTCAAATCATTTTCTCTTGCATAGGAAACCAGTCTTTCCAGCAATATTTTGGCAAAACCTTTTCCTTCGTGTTCAGGATTAACTTCCGTATGGTAAACGGTTAATTTTTTTCCGATCACTGAAATGTCCATTTTCCCTGCTTTCTGGTCGTCTGAGAAAAGCTGGATTTCTCCTCTTACATTTCCTAAAACTATTTCTGTTCTTTCCATTTTTTTATTCTTTTAAATTAATATTTCAAAATTAGGTTCTTTAGTAAAACTGAGTAATGATCTATGATAATTTCGGTAAAGCTTTGTTATTTTATCATTCTGAAATTCTATTGACAATTTACAATCTTCTTTCTTTAGTAATATCAGATTTAAAATAACAAAATTCAATTTTTCGTGATTTTATTCTTTGTGAATAATGTAATCAGATCTATTCCTGTCATTAATCAACTAAAATTAACCAACTGAAAAACAATATATTAAACAGTTTTTAAATAAAAAATATTAAAAAGTCTATCTTTTTAGTGGACTAATAAAAATA
This sequence comes from Chryseobacterium sp. JM1, assembly GCF_000737715.1. GTDB lineage: Bacteria > Bacteroidota > Bacteroidia > Flavobacteriales > Weeksellaceae > Chryseobacterium. The sequence continues at coordinate 53,069 of NZ_JPRN01000009.1, forward strand.
TATGCCCTATATTTGCAACCGTATTCAGGAAAAGAAAATAAAATGAAACAAGGATCTAAACATCAATCCATTAAGAAACAAAACATCAAAACTATGATGATGTGCAACTGTATGCCTATGCATCAGAAATTCCGTGGCTGACCTTACTTTTATATCACATATTTCAGAGGCCTTACCACGTTGTAGGGCCTTTTTATTTTACCCATCACACAAAAAACATACAGAATGAGCACTTCTAAAAACAGCTGGCTGCTGCCGGTGGCATTTATCAATATTTACGTCATTTGGGGAATTACATTCCTCGCCATTTCATTTGGTCTGAAAGGATTTCCACCTTTTATCCTTTCCGGATTCCGTTTTCTGGCGGCTGGACTGATGATGATCGGATGGCTGCTGGCTAAGGGTGAAAAAGCCAATTCCCTAATCAATTGGAAAAAGAATGCCATCACGGGAATATTAATTCTTACTGGTGGAACGGGTTTGGTAGCCTGGGGAGAACAGTATGTATCAGCTTCTGAAGCGGCAATTGCCATTGCAACAGGTCCGTTCTGGTTCATTGCGATTGATAAGAAAAACTGGAAGTATTATTTCTCAGATAAATTTATTCCAATTGGATTAATCATAGGTTTTGTAGGTTTAATATTATTCCTGAACGGAAGTGTTTCCAGCGCACATCACACGGCAGTAGATGGAAACCTGAGAATCACAGCCTTCATTGTACTGGCATTAAGTTCAGTGGCCTGGGTGTTGGGATCTTTATATTCAAAGAAAAATCCGGCTTCACAGTCTACCTTTATGAATATTGCACAACAGCTGATCACAGCGGGGGTCGCTGCATTTATTATTGCATCATTCAGACAGGAATGGCACGGTTTTTCATTCTCCAATGTTCCTGTATCGGCATGGGCTGGTGTACTGTTTCTGGTGTTCTTCGGATCGATCGTCGCTTATTTATCTTATATATGGCTGCTTTCTGTAAAACCTGCGGCTTTGGTAAGTACACATACCTACATCAACCCCATTGTTACAGTCTTTGCAGGCTGGATCGTAGCAGGACAAACCATTAACGGAAGCCAGCTGTATGGATTATCTGTGATACTATTGGGCGTTTTATTAACCAACGTCACCAAATATTTCAGACTTTCGAAACGCTCAAAAGTAAAAATAAGAAGACTGAAGCGATTGGTCAATAAGACGGTACGACCGTATCAGCCTATTTAAAATTAAAACTATACATTAAAAATGATAGAGATCAAAAACATTTCAAAGACATTTCATCAGAAAAAGCAGTCTTTCAAAGCACTGGATCAGGTGAGTCTCAGTATTGAGAAAGGAGATATTGTGGGGATCATAGGATTTTCCGGAGCTGGAAAAAGTACCCTGATCCGTACCGTAAATCTTCTCGAAAGACCTGATGAAGGCCAGATCATTATCAACGGAAAGGATTTTATTCAGTTAAGTTCAAAACAGCTTGCTGTCGAACGAAAAAAAATCGGGATGATCTTCCAGCATTTCAATCTGCTTTCATCGAGAACGGTTTTTGATAATGTCGCGCTTTCATTGGAACTGGATCATGTCAGTAAAGATGAGATCAACAGAAAAGTCAATGAACTGCTTAAAATTGTAGGACTGGAAGATAAAGCCAACGATTATCCCAGAAGTCTTTCCGGAGGTCAAAAACAGAGAGTAGCGATTGCAAGGGCACTGGCCAATGATCCGTATCTCCTTCTCTGCGACGAAGCTACCAGCGCACTGGATCCTGCGACGACACAATCCATTCTGCAGCTTTTAAGGGATATCAATCAAAGACTTGGGATTACTATTCTGCTGATCACGCATGAAATGGAAGTCATCAAGGCAGTCTGCAATCACGTGGCTGTTATCGACAAAGGAAAATTATTAGCAAAAGGAACATTAAGCGAGATCATCTCGGATAAAGAAAATCCGGTGATCCGACAATTTATAAATTCAGATATCATGACGATTCCCCAGGAACTCAATAAAAAACTGCAGAAAGAGCCACAGGCTGGTTTATTTCCGCTGGTTGAAATAGAACTCAATGAACATATCAGTGTTGAAAAACTGCTTTCAACGCTTTATGACCAATATAAAATCCCTTACCGACTTCTGAAAGCTGATGTAGAATATCTCGGCAATTCCAACTTCGGGAAACTTCTGCTTCATTTGCAAGGCGAAACCGAGGAAAACCAGAAGGCGATCTATTATTTAAACCAGAATAAAATTCAAAATACAGTAAAAGGATATGCTTAGTGACTCGGTAATTGCTCTTTTGGGAAAGGGACTTTGGGAAACAGTTTACATGACGTTTGTTTCAGGATTTTTTGGATTTGTTTTAGGTCTTCCGGTAGGAATTTTACTGTTTTTAACAAGAAAAGGACAGCTGCTGGAAAACAAAATTTATTACAGGATTATTTCTATTTTAGTTAATATTTTCAGGTCTATTCCTTTTATTATTTTAATTGTCTGGATGATTCCTTTCACAAGGGTAATCATTGGAACGTCCATCGGTATGAATGCCGCTTTGGTTCCGTTAAGTGTCGGAGCAGCTCCTTTTATTGCCCGACTGGTGGAAAACAGCCTTCTTGAGGTTCCTCATGGTTTGATAGAAACAGCCAGAGCTTTGGGAGCATCTCCTTTACAGATTATTCAGAAAGTACTGCTTCCGGAAGCACTTCCTTCCCTGATCAATAACGCTGCAATCACTCTGATCACTTTGGTGGGGTATTCTGCGATGGGTGGAGCTCTTGGAGCCGGCGGATTGGGACAGATTGGCTACCAGTACGGTTATATCGGCTATGATGCTGTGATTATGAATGTGGTATTGGTGCTTTTGGTAGCACTGGTATTTATCATACAGTTTGCGGGCGACAGATTAGCAAAGAAATTCGATCACAGGTAAGTCAAAGACAGAAAGTTAATATATAAATCTAATAATAAAAAGGTGGCTGATTCACTCGAAGTCACCTTTTACTCATAAAAAATTCTAATGAAAAAGATAAAAACCATAGCCGTTTTAGCAGCCGGACTTCTCCTGTTCAATGCATGTTCAGGAAAGAAAGATGATCCAAATCACATCGTAGTGGGAATTACTTACGGTCCGGAACTGGAAATTGCTGAAGCTGCCAAAAAAGTAGCTAAAGAAAAATACAATCTTGATGTGGAACTGATTCCCTTCAATGATTATGTAGTTCCTAATGAGGCTTTAAACAACGGAGATATTGAAGCCAATGCTTTCCAGCACGTTCCTTATCTGAACGAACAGTCGAAGCAGAGAGGATACAAACTGGCCGTGGTAGGAAATACTTTTGTCTATCCTATCGTTGCTTATTCAAAAAAGATCAGAACAATCAGCCAGCTTCAGAATGGAAGCACAATCGTTATTCCGAATGATCCCACCAATGAGGGACGTTCTCTCCTGCTCCTGCAGAAAAACGGACTTTTAAAATTAAAAGAAGGTGTCGGACTTCTTCCAAAAGTCACCGACATCACTGACAATCCAAAACAGTTGAAGATTCTCGAAATCGAGGCTCCACAGCTTCCACGAGTTCTGGATGATAAAGAAGTGGTTATCGCTATTATCAACAATAATTTTGCATCACAGGCCGGATTGGATCCTGCTAAACAAGGCGTTTTCAGTGAGGATAAAGATTCTCCATATGTCAACGTCATTGTTGCTACCCATGACAATAAAAATTCAGACAAAGTAAAAAACTTTGTAAAGGCCTACCAATCTGATGAAGTGGCTAAAAAAGCTGAAGAGATCTTCAAAGGTGGTGCGGTGAAGGGATGGGAGGAGCATGAGTAATAAGTAATGAGCAATTAGTAATAGGGAATGAGTTATAAATGATAAGGGATGAGTTTGTTGCAGGGTACGAATTTCGTGTTTTGGGGTAGATACCATAATATAGATTTACTTTTTTCAGATATAGAGACAGGACTGGTGGCTTCGGGAGCCTCAGCCGCCAGGGTATTTGTCATTCAATGTTTTTTCTCTCTTTACTACTTTAAACATTTAACCTCAGAACTTAAACTCCGCAACGCTTAAACCCTAAAACTCTCCGACTCTCAAACTTCAGAACTCGGGATCAACTATTTATTGATTAAAATTTATTTTCTCAATTTGAGATAATAAAAATTTTACTTACTTTTGTTGTTAATCAATAAAAAGGCATTTTATGTTCAAGAAAACCGCCATTGTAAGTTTATTCACTTTTATTGCTGCTTCGTATATGGCTCAGACTCATACTCAACCCGTTTATTTAGATGAATCAAAACCTGTAGAGCAACGTATTCAGGATGCTCTTTCGAGAATGACCGTGGAAGAAAAAGTGGCTATGCTGCATGCACAGTCCAAGTTCAGTTCGCCCGGCGTTCCAAGACTGGGAATTCCTGAATTCTGGACTACAGACGGACCTCACGGGGTACGTCCGGAAGTGATGTGGGATGAATGGGACCAGGCCGGATGGACGAATGATTCGATCATTGCCTACCCTGCCCTGACGGCACTTTCTGCAACATGGAACAAAAAAATGTCCTGGAATTACGGAAAAGCTTTAGGCGAAGAAGCCCGATACAGAAAAAAAGACATTCTTCTGGGACCTGGTGTCAATATCTACAGAACACCCCTGAACGGAAGAAACTTCGAATATATGGGTGAAGACCCTTACTTAACTTCAAAAATGGTGGTTCCTTACATCAAAGGGGTACAATCCAATGGTGTAGCGACTTCTGTGAAGCATTTTGCCCTGAACAATCAGGAAATGTTCCGTCATACAAGCAATGTGAATATTGATGACAGAACGCTTTATGAGATCTACCTTCCCCCTTTCAAAGCGGCAGTAACTGAAGGTGATTCATGGACAATCATGGGCGCTTATGACATGTACAAAAACCAATATGCCAGCCAAAACCAATATCTTTTAAACGACATTCTGAAAAAAGAATGGGGCTATAAAGGGGTTGTCGTTTCCGACTGGGGAGCGGTTAACAATACCGAACAGGCCATCCACAACGGGCTCGATCTTGAATTCGGGAGTTGGACCAACGGACTTTCTGCCGGTACTAAAAATGCTTACGACAACTATTATTTAGCAAAACCTTATTTAGACCTCATCAAAGCCGGAAAAGTAGGAACTCAGGAACTTGACGATAAGGTAACAAGACTCCTTCGTTTAGCCTATAAAACGACGATGAACAGGAACAAACCTTTCGGGAATATTGCTTCTGAAGAACATAAAGCGGTAGCCAAAGAGATCGGTGAAGAAGGAATTGTATTATTGAAAAATCAGGGAAATGTACTTCCCATCGATCTTAATAAAGCTAAAAAAATTGCCGTTATTGGTGAAAATGCCATCAAAATCATGACCGTTGGTGGTGGTTCTTCTTCTTTAAAGGTAAAATATGAAACGCTTCCATTAGACGGAATCAAGTCCAGATTTGGAAAACAGGCGGATGTACAGTATGCGAGAGGTTATGTAGGAGATATCGGCGGAGAATACAACGGGGTAAAATCCGGACAGAACTTAAAAGACGACCGTTCTGCAGCAGAATTATTGAACGAAGCTGTAGAGTTAGCGAAAAAATCAGACTACGTTATTTTCGTAGGTGGACTGAATAAAGCAGACTTTCAGGACAGTGAAGGCAACGATAGAAAAAGCTACGGACTGCCATACAATCAGGACAACGTAATTTCAGCATTAGCGAAAGCTAATAAAAATCTTGCAGTCGTTTTAGTTTCCGGAAACGCAGTAGCTATGCCGTGGATAAAAGATGTTCCTTCTGTTCTGCAGTCGTGGTATCTGGGTTCTGAAGCTGGAAATTCCATTGCTTCTGTTTTGGCAGGTGATGCGAATCCTTCCGGGAAGCTTCCGTTTAGCTTCCCGGTGAAACTTGAAGACAATTCGGCACATCAGTTGGGAGAATATCCCGGGCAGAAAGACGAACTGGCCGCCGGAAAAGGAAAAGACCAGAAAAACCCTATCAATATTACGTATAACGAAGGTGTTTTTGTAGGATACCGTTGGCATGACACGAAGAAGATCAAACCATTGTTCAGTTTCGGGCATGGATTGAGTTATACCACCTTTGAGTTTGGAAAGGCCACTGCTGATAAAACGGTGATGTCTGCGGACGATAAGATCACTTTCACGGTGACTGTAAAAAATACAGGGAAGAAAGCCGGTGCTGAAGTTGCGCAGTTATACATCAGTGATATTAAAGCATCTGTACCTCGTCCTGCAAAGGAACTGAAAGGTTTTGAAAAAGTATATTTAAATCCTGGTGAGCAGAAAGAAGTGACATTCACGATTGATAAAACGGCATTAAGCTATTTTGATGCAGATAAGCATGAATGGACGGCTGAGCCTGGAGATTTTGAGGCGCAGATCGGGAATTCTTCTGATGGGATTAAGACGAAGGTGAAGTTTACGTTGAAGTAATTTTTATTAATATATTTAAATATCTAAGCAGGTTCTATGGGATCTGCTTTTTTATATTCTATAATTTGTTCTTTTGCCTTGAAGCAAAATGAACCAAAAATTCAAGACTTAGAACCTTCCGCTAAAAATGAAATCTGTTCTCTAAAAACTCTAAAACTCGTGCGGTAACACTCTATATTGAGAATCAGGATTTGTCCCGCACTCAGACAGAAGAGTTTTTTTAACGTTCACAGAATTCATTTTCTTGACGCTCCAGTTTCTTAGGTCAATGATTGGTCGGTATTACAAGTTGAAGGAGCTACTTATAAAATTTATTCCTTTTCAGCTTCTTTTTTATATTCAATTCCTTCATCAGCATTGATTTCAATGGTAATTTCTTTACCTTGTTTATAAACGGGACAGGAAGCGCGCATCAGAAACTTTTCAGCAGCTTCATTGGATAATGGTTCTTCCATGGGATCATTTTCATTATTATAGAATCCCATCAATGTGATTCTATTTGCGTGTAAATTCCAATTCCCGCTTCCTTCATACATCAATGAATCCTTATTGAATATTTTATGAATGTACAAATCATCCTTTAAGATCAACGAATCAGTAAGTTGATTACTATGATAGGAGTATCGTCCAATCAAATCTTCTTTATCAGCCATACAACTTACAGTGATTAAAGAACAGAATAAAAAAAGAAAATATTTTTGTTTCATCTTTTAAGTACAATTTAATAAAAAATTACAAACTACATACACTGGATGATAGTATCAAATGATACTATCAAAAAAATAAAATCACTTTTATCCACAAAAAAATGCCCGGATCTCACCCGGGCACCGCATAGCAAATTTACAAGGATTAAAAAAATAGATATGCTAGTTGACACTTTCAAAATAATGAATCATTCCTCCTTCCGGAAGATGATATTTCTGTGTGTGGGCTTCTGACTCCCTGTTCCCGCTGTTTTCTAAAAAAGAATGACTGAACAGAGCGTAAGACGGCTGTTCGGCAAATTCATTTTTCAACATCTGATGGGCTTCCACTACCGTTTTTCCATAAAGCTTTTTAAAACTTCCGATCGTATACTGCGAAAATTTTCCATAGTGTACAATGAACTTCAGCGACATGTCTATGGACATACTGAGCTCTTTACTCAGTTCATTTATCTTTTGGTTAAAAGCATTCCGCATTTTCCAAAGTATCGTTGAAATACTCTCATAAGAAGGTTTGTCATCGTATCTGTAAAATAAAATGGCATCGCCCTCGATCTCTGAAATTTCAAAATACTGATCATTCATATCGATCAGCGTAGATAGTAGTTGTCTTACAATATATTCTCCTGTATAAAGTTTTGTATTGAACACAAATTCAGTAAACCCGCTGAAATCAGGAATAAGAATAACACCCTCATGTATATTTGTATTCTTCATAATGATTTAGTTTAAAAACCTGCTGCATCCTTATAGACGAAGCAGGTTTCATTTTACTTTACTGCCAGCCGCCGCCCACTGCTCTGTACAGAGAAGTAATGGCATTTAAGCGTTGGGCTTTCAGGGAAGCGAGATCCAGTTCTGCCTGAAGCTTATTGCTTTGCGCGATAATCACTTCTACATACGTCGCTGAATTGTATTTAAATAAAATATCAGCTTTCTTCACCGCTTCACCGGATTTCGCAGCTAATCCTTCTGCAATTTTCTGCTGTTCTTCCAGCTTCTGGATCTGCACCAGTGCATCAGAAACTTCTCCAACCGCTTTTAAAACAGACTGTTTGAAATTAATTTCAGCCTGATCCGCCAGCACTTTAGACTGTTCGTATTGGGTCTTTAATTGTTTTCCGTTTAAAATAGGCTGGGCAATCATTCCTGCCGCCATTCCGAAAAGCGAACCGGGAACACTGAACCAATGGCTGGCCTGGAAAGCATTCAATCCGCCCTGAGCCGTAATATTCAGAGAAGGATACATGCTCATTTTCGCCACATGGATCGCAGCTGCACTTTTTCTGACTTCGAGTTCAGCCGTTTTAATATCGGGTCTGTAACTTAGCAGTTCTGATGGAATTCCTGCTGCAATGCGGTCCGGCGACTGTACATTATTCAGACTCGCACTTCTCTCAATTTTATCCGGCATTGAGCCTGTCAAAATACTCAATGCATTTTCCTGAACCGCGATAGAACTTTCAATGGCAGGAACTGTTTTTAAGATCTGATCTTTTACAATTTCCTGCTGCTGTACGGCAAGAGCCGTCGTTAAGCCTAATTCCTGCTGCTTGGTTAAAAACTTCAGGGTCGTATCAGAATATTCTAAATTGGATTTTGTAATCTGCAATTGCGTATCCAGCATTAGTAAGTTGTAATATCCCTGCACCACTGAAGCGACCAGCTGGGTTTTTACCGCTTTTGCTGCTTCCTGGGTTTTAAGATATTCTGTCAGAGCCTGCTCTTTTCTTCCTCTGATCTTCCCCCAGATATCAGCTTCCCATGAAATGTTGACAGACGTGGTATAATCTTCTGTATACTTTCTTCCCATGAACTGCCCAGCCATCATTCCGTTCATACTGTTGTCTGAAGGACGGCTGATACTCGCATTCGCAACCGTTGCGCTGATCGTGGGAACATTCCCCCACTTGCTTTGGTTATAAGCAAGGGAGGCGTATTCTATCTGTTTTAATGCCACAAGAAAATTATTATTCTGTGCAATGGCTTTGTCGATAAGACCAACCAACACCGGGTCTTTAAAAAAGTCCTTGTAGCTGGTCTTTGCTATATTTTCCTGAGCGTCCGCAATGATGCTGTCATTTCTGAAAGCTTCAGGCATTTTCACTTCAGGCTGTTCAAATTTCTGAACTTTGCACGAAACGGCAACTCCTGAGATCAATGCGATATATGCTATATTTTTAATTGAATTCATTTTAATAATCATTTGGATTAATATTCCCAGTCGGCTTCTGTTATTACTTTTCCGCTCATTCTTTCATGTAAAGCCTGGAAGACTACAAAAAGCACCGGAACCACAAAGATTCCTAAAACAGTTCCGAAGATCATCCCGGAAACCGCTGCATATCCGATAGAATGGTTTCCTAACGCTGACGGTCCTATGACAAAAAGCAATGGAAGAAGTCCCGCAATAAATGCTAATGACGTCATCAGAATCGGACGCAGACGCGCTTTGGCACCTTCTACTGCAGAAGCGATAAGGCTTTTCCCTGCCCTTCTACGCTGAATGGCAAATTCTACAATCAGAATCCCGTTCTTCGCTAACAGACCAATCAGCATCACCAAAGCAATCTGAACATAAATATTATTGGAAAGATCTGCCATCGTAATTCCTACAAATACTCCTGATAAACCTACAGGAATAGCGATCAGTACAGCAAACGGAAGCACATAACTTTCATACTGCGCCGATAAAAGGAAGAATACAAACACAATACATAATCCGAAGATCATCACCGACTGTGAACCTGCACTTACTTCTTCACGGCTCATTCCTTTATAATCGTAGGTATATCCCGGAGGAAGCACCTGCTTGCTCACCTCATCAATAGCGGCCATCGCCTGTCCCGTACTGAATCCCGGAGCCGGCATTACGGTTAAGTTCGAAGAGTTGAACAGGTTGAAACGGTCTACCACTTCTGCACCCGTCACCTGTTTTAAGCTAACCAGCGTATTAATAGGAACCATTTCTCCTGAATTATTTTTAACAAAAATACCGTTCAGTGATTCTTTGTCTTCTCTCATTTCCGGAGTAGACTGAACCAGTACTCTATAATATTTCCCGAATCTGTTGAAATCCGAAGACTGAATACTTCCGTAATAGCCCTGCATCACGCCCAATACATCAGAAACATTAACGCCAAGCTGAGCTGCTTTTACCTCATCTACCAACACTTCAAACTGTGGATAGGATACATCAAACGTTGTAAATGCCACTGCCACTTCCGGTCTCTGCATCAAGGCTCCCATCATTCCGTAAGAAATATTTCCAAGATTCTGAAGCTCGCCGTTTGTACGGTCCTGAAGCACAAGCTCCATCCCGCTGGTATTTCCGAAACCGTCTACCGTAGGTGTATTGATGACAAGGAAATTCGCTCTTTTATCCTGGGAAAGTGTTCCCTGAACCTGACCGATAATGTCATTGATATTGCTTACATTTCCTCTTTGCTCTGTCTTTTTAAGTTTAACGAAAATAGAAGCCGCCGAAGATGACATAGATCCACTGAATAAGTTCAGCCCGTCCACTGAAATCACTTTTTCTACTGCCGGATTTTTTATCAACAGGTCTTCCGTATCAGAAACTACTTTGGTCGTTCTGTCTTTCGAAGCTCCCGGCGCAAGATTAGCCGTTACGATGATAAAACTCTGGTCTTCATCAGGAATAAATCCTTTAGGTGTCGTCATCGACATCCATGCGAACAAACCTCCAAACCCAACAATGATGATTGCTGCCACCCATTTTCTCTTTAATAAAAACAGGATCGCTTTTCCATAACGGAAGGTCAGTTTATTAAAACTTGCGTTAAAACCGGCAAAGAAGCGGTCTTTGAAATTCATTTTCTCATGCGTTCCCGGATGATGCTGTTTTAAAAATATAGCACACAAAGCCGGACTCAATGTCAATGCATTAATCGCTGAAATGACAATTGCAATCGCCAGTGTTAATGCAAACTGCTGGTAGAATAATCCTGTAGAACCACTCATAAAGGCTACCGGAACGAATACCGCAGACATAATCAGCGTAATCGAAACAATAGCTCCTGTGATTTCACTCATCGCCGACATGGTCGCAGCCCTTGGGTTAAGCTTTTTATGTTCCATTTTAGCATGGACTGCTTCCACGACGACAATGGCGTCATCCACCACAATACCAATGGCCAGTACCAGGGCAAACAACGTCAGGATATTAATAGAAAAACCAAACAAATTCATAAAGAAGAACGTTCCCACAATAGACACGGGAACCGCAATCGCCGGAATCAGTGTTGAACGGAAATCCTGCAGGAAGATATACACCACGATGAATACCAGGATAAATGCCTCAATCAAAGTATGAATTACCTGATCTATAGACTGGTCCAAAGCTTCTTTCGTCGCATAAGGAATTTCATACGCCATTCCTTCCGGGAAGGATTTTTCAAGTTCTTTCATTCTTTCCTGAAGGGCGATCTGTACCTCATTCGCATTAGATCCTGCCATCTGGAAAATTGCCATCGTCACCGACGGCTTTTTGTTGAAATTAGAAGAAACGGTATAGCTATACGCCCCGAATTCTACTTTGGCAACATCTTTTAATTTTAAAACAGAACCGTCGCTCAGTGCTTTAATCGTAATATTTTCATACTGCTCAGGCTCTGTGAATTTTCCTTTGTAGCGCAGAACATACTCCATGGCTTCCTTGCTTCTTTCCCCGAATCTTCCCGGCGCTGCCTCAAGGTTTTGAGTCTGGATCGCCCGTGAAACATCTGCCGGCGTAAGATTGTAAGAGGTCAGTTTATTAGGATCAAGCCATACTCTCATGGAATAATCTTTATTTCCGTATACCATGGCATCTCCTACTCCTTTTACCCTTTTCAGGTCGGGAACGATGTTGATTTTAGCATAGTTTTCAAGGAAAAGGTCATCCATCTTACCGTCTTTGCTGGTTAAGGAAACCATCGCAATCATACTGTTCTGCCTCTTCACCGTTGTGATTCCGGCCTGAATAACTTCTGCAGGAAGCTGGTTCGTCACCTGCGCTACCCTATTCTGTACGTTAATGGCAGCCTGATCCGGATCTGTACCCAATTTAAAGATCACAGTGATACTTAAAGTACCGTCGTTACTGGCTGTGGACGTAATATAGTCCATATTTTCAACCCCGTTGATAGCGTTTTCTAAAGGCGGTGCTACGGATCTCGCAATCGTTTCCGCGTTGGCTCCCGGATAGGCGGCCGTTACCATCACGGTAGGCGGTGCGATATCAGGAAATTTTGTAATCGGCAGACTGATCATACCGACGATACCCAGAATGACGAGCAATACGGAGATAACCGTTGCCAGTACGGGCCTTTTTATAATTGTTTTTAACATGATTTTTTCTTACGCTTTTTTCGGTTGAGCATTCTTTTTCTGAGCGACTACCGGAGTTCCCGGCTGCAGTCTGTCGAAACCTGTTACGATATACTCGTCACCCGCTTTTAATCCTTTTGATATGATGAAGTTATCACCCGCTTTTCCAGTGACTTCTACCGGAAGCATCACTGCTTTTCCTCCTTTGATGGAGAACACAAAGATCTTATCCTGAATGGTTCTCGTAGAAGCTACCGGAAGAAGAACGACGTTGCTGTAAAACTGATCCATTACGATTTTTCCGGTATTTCCGCTTCTCAAAAGGTTCTCCGGGTTGTTGAATTTCGCTCTTAAAGTGATGGAGCCTGTGGTTTTGTTGAACTGTCCTTCCACCGCATCTATTTTCCCGGTCTGTGCATATTTTTCACCTCCGGAAAGCAGAAGAGAAACTGCAGGTGTATTTTTGATGATCTCATTGATATTACTTCCTGCCTGTTGTTTCTGGAAGCTGTTAAAATCATTTTCACTCATGCTGAAATAGGTATACACCTCATGAATGTCAGATAAGAGTGTGATCGGATCCTGATTGGAAGGTGTCATTAAACTTCCCAAACGGTAATTGAATCTTCCGATAAACCCACTTACCGGCGCTTTGATCGTGGAAAAATTAAGATTAATCTTTGCGGATTCAATGGCAGAAACCGACTGACTTACCGCTCCTCTTGCAGCGTTGTAACTGGCTTCCGCTTCTTTCACCTGGATATCAGAAACCATTTTGTTTCTTAATAATTCCTTTTTTCTGTCGAGATCAATTTTAGAAGTGGAAAGATTGGCCTGTGCGGTGATCAGGGCTGCCTGAGCACTTTTCATCTGCTCGCGGAAGATCTGGTCTTCTATTTTGAACAGAGGCTGTCCCGCTCTCACATAATCTCCTTCATCTACGAAGATTTTGCTTAAATATCCGGTAACCTGTGGTCTGATTTCTACATTGGAAATTCCTTCCACGGAAGCTGCATATTCTCTGGAAACAGAAGCGTCTCCCTGCTTCACTTTTTCTACCGGAAGTTCAGGGGCCTGCTGTTGGTAAGCCTGGTTTTGATTATTTTTCCTGCACCCTGTAAAAACGATCAGCGAGAGGAAAAGTATAGTTGATTTTTGGATAAAAAATCTCTGCATAACAATATTCCTTTTAAATTTACCGGGCAAAATTCGCCCTAAAAAAATTCAATCGAAATATTCAAAAAACTCCTTATTTTGTCAAAAAGACTCCTTATTTCTTAAAACATGAGAAATGTCACTATTTACCTTTAATAGAATATATAAATAACATAATTCCATTTTTTGTATCAGAAAACAGTGTTTATTTAGCAAAAAGACATCAATTTCTAAACCAACAAAAACATAAATCATTGATTATCAGTACAAATCATCTTTTTTATACTCCAAAGGTGACTTGCCTACATGTTTTTTAAAGAATTTGCTGAAAGACGCCTGATCGGAGAACTTCAGCTGTACAGCTACATTATTGACATTCAGGTTGGGATTCCTGAGAAGAAGTCGTGCTTCTACAGCCAGTACCTGATGAATAATATCTCTCGGTGATTTGAACATGGTTTTATTGATCACTTTAGTCAGGTATTTCCGGCTGATACAGAGTTTGTCGGCATAGAACTGTACATTATGTTCTTCTTTGAAATGTTCCCGGACCAAAGTAAAGAAACTGGTCGTCAGCTCATCTTCACGATGGGTCACCTGATGCGGTTTTTCAATCTTTTTGAAATAGTTGTCAATCTCATAAATTACCAGCGAAAAGTGATGCCAGATCATTTCATTGAAGTAATAATCTTCCTTTTCCGTGTTGTTCAGGGTTTTCAGTTCATCGAGGTGGAAATTCATTCTCCGGTACAGATCAGGTTCATTTCTGATAATGTGGGTAGGATCTGATGAAAGACTTTTCAGGACATTATTTGATTTATAATTAAACCCGGCATCAGAAATAAAGTCCAGGGAAAAAAAGATGTATTTCGCCCTGTAATCCTCTGAAATCATATCTACCCAGAAGATTTCTGAAAAAGGACAGAAAATCACATCCCCTTCAGACACGTCATAGCTTTTGTCATCCAGCCTGAACCGGATACTTCCCTCCTGCACCATAAAAATGCAGAAATAATCTGAGCGGTACGGTGTATTGAGCTTGATGAGATAATTCGCCTTATCAATTTCCATGACCACAAATTCTTTTACCCTGAGATCAAATTCTACGTCCCGGAGAAGTTCTTCAAAGGTAAACAGGGAGACAAATTCTGAGGGGTCTGCGGTGGACTTTTTCGCCATGAAGGATGGATTAGACTGCGAAATTAGGGTATTTGAGTGAAAGAGGCAAAAGAGGTTTGAGAGTTATGAGTTTCGGGGGATGTTTTGGTTGCTGGTTTTTTTTGTTGCTGGATGTTAGTTGCTGGTTTGTAATCATTAAGCTAATGAATTCAGCATCTGATGTCTAAAAGTCTTTGTTCTTTTCTCCTTATTCTCAACTCTATATTCACCATTCACTTGCGAAGCAAAATTCACCATTGACGTTTTTAATTCAAATTGCAAGTCCGATGTCTGAAACCCGTCTCTTATTCCAAACTTATATTAATTAAAGAAACAACTGAAGTTTATTTTTTTCAAGACTATTCATTGATTTACGGGAATCCGTAAAAATCAGGTTTTTAATGTTTTTAATTTTGAATCGTTAATAAAAGTGACTGAAAAGACATAAGATCAAAAAAAAGTTAAACGATATAACCTTACCTATGAATACAATGATTCAAGATTCTATTTCCAATACTGATGAGATCCTGGAAAGAATAAAATCGGAACTGCGAAATGCAAAATCAGAAATACTTATTGCTATGGCCTGGTTTACGAATCAGGATCTGTACACCATTATCCGGGAAAAACTGCATGAAAATGTAAAAGTTTCTCTTATCCTCTCAGATCAGCCGGATAATGAAAAACTGGATTTTGATATTCTGGTCAGCCAGGGTTTAAACTTTACAAAAATAAAAAATATAGGCTATGGAATGATGAACCTCAAGTTTTGTGTCATTGACCGTTCTATAGCCATTTCAGGTTCATACAACTGGTCCAACAACGCCAAAAACAATCATGAACAGGTTTTGGTGACTAATTTCCCCAAAACGGTACACGAACTCATCGGAAGCTTTTCCAGGATTAAAAACAGGATTGAAAAACTGAACAGCGGGCTTAGCATGGAAGAAATTGAAAGAGAGGAAAAAGCATTCACAGAAGCCCCCTTAAGCATGATGAAAACGGAAGCAAAATCAACACCTCTGAACTTCCAGGAACAGTCTCTGAAGGAGTTTAAAGATGTTCTGGACAATATTATCGCTACGGAAGTAGGTTCTTTTGACAAAAGTCTTTTAAAGGAAAACGCATATCAGAGAGCTTTTGAAAATCAGGGTGACCACCAGGTGCTTCCTCAGGCGATGGACAGTTTGTATTCGAACTTCATCAATGAAATAGAAGTGATCACGGAAAAGAAAACCAGACTGAAAAACAGGATTGAAGAGCAGCTTAAAGTGAGCATCAGCAATGTAGAAATGAAAACTCAGAATGAAACCGATACCTTACATTACAATCTCACTTCTGAAACCCAGAATATTGAAGATAACATCCGGGAAACCGAGAAAAGTATGGAAGATAAAAAGCACAGTATTGAATCTAACGTAAGTATTAAAATTCCTTTTATCCAGGACAAAATCAATGGGTTGGCACAAAAAATAAACGAATTGAAAGTTGACTTTGTAAAGCCTCCCGTGAACTGGCCGCTTACTATATTATTAAGCTTCATTACGCTGATGCTCGTTTTGTATATTTTTATATTCTATTCTTCAGTAGCGTATATTTTTATCTTTTCGAAGGAGGACATTACTGCTGCGCTCAGAAAAGGTTTTGTGACGGAAATGCCGGAAGTTTTTAATGCTCATGCTATAACAAAGATCTGGAACAAAGGCGCCGGGGGAATATTATTTCTTTTCCTATTCGTGAGTATACCTCTCGCTCTCGGGATGCTGAAGCTTATCAAACCGGAGAGTACGGATATTACAGATCCTGCCACCGGCGAGCAGAAAAGGAAATCAAAAACTATTCTTTTTCTGGATCAAAATAAAGGCTTACTGCTGATCTTTCTCGTAGACTGTTTTATTGCATATAAAGTGGCCAAAAACATCAATGATATTGAATACCTTATTAACCAAACAGATCAAAAAGCGACATTCTCAGAAATTGTTTTTTCACAGAACTTTTTACTGGTTTTCACTTTGGGAACGCTAAGTGTTTATCTTTTCGGTCTTGTGCTTGATAAACTTTACCATTCTTATCACAAAAGAACCAAAACCCACCATCAGGAAAAAACAGCATTCATTGTAAGCAAGCTTGAAGAGGAAAAAGAAGAGCATCAGTTACAGGTAAACAGTTTAAAAGAGGAAAATAACAAACTGAACGGTGATATCCAGGGGTTGGAAAGAAATAAAGCTACGATGAATAAGCAGCTTCAGGATCTTCCTATACTGACCAACACCAAAATAAACAATCTGAAACAACTCCTGCTTACATTCAGGGAAAAGGTGGAAAATCTTGCACAAATTTATAAAAGTCAGGTTGACAATGACCGACTTCCGATTTCAAAACCAGAAATGGAAAACAGGGTGAATATCTTCATGGAAGGCTGGAGCAAATATCTGTACGAAATCTATTCTGTGAATAAAGCGGAGATCAAAACCACAGAAGCCATCAGGGAATGTGAAAACTGGCTGAATATCATAGCATTTAATGAAAATTTCGCATCAGAAATGTCTCAAAACTAATCCAAACCATCAGATGAAAACAAAGACAAAATCAATATCCGGTATTCTGAAAGTATTATCTATACTATTCATTACATCCTGCTGCAACAAAGAAGATACTTCACTACTTAAACAGGAAAATTTACCTAAAATTTACGACTATAATGTCTTAATTGTTCCGGATCTGTCGAACAGAATTAATCCTGAAATACACCCAAAACCACTGGGTGACACCTTATTGATCAATACAATTGCTGATCACATCAACGATTTGCTGAAAATAAAAGGCAGGCAGATGAACCAGCTGGATGTTTATAAATTTGACTTTATCAACCGGGGAATACTCAATCAGCATATTGCCGACACGGAGCATATGGAAATCAATTTCAGAAAATTCAAAAACAAGTCACAGGATGCATCCCATTACAAAAGATATGACCTGAAGACAGATATTACATCCTTTAAAAATAATATTGCGAAGGTGTATGAGTATTCACTGGGCCACTCTGCCGGATCGGATGTATGGAATTATTTTAATCAGAATATCAAAAATTCGATGATCAATGAACCTGATAAAAAAGTCGAAATTGCAGAAGATGAATTTGTCATTACAGGCACCAGAAATATTGCCGTTCTATTTACGGATGGATATATTGAGAGTGCCAACAACAGTTCCGGATTTAGATTAGACCAGGATCTTATAAAAAAAATCAGAAGGGAATTCGTAAGCAGCGGTTCTGTTGATTTTGAAAAATTCATTCTATCAAAACCAGAATACCTCATAAGGAAAACCTCAGACCTTAATCAGCTCAATGTTCTTGTATTCGAAATGGTGGACCGTTCTCTGGATAAAAACGGAGCAACAACCGTACAACCTACAGATTTTGAGATTATGAAAATCATCTGGAAAAAATGGCTGAAAGATTCCGGTGCTGCACAAGTGGAAATCTATCCGGCATTGACCAATAAAACAGAGGCTTATGAGGCATTAAAAAAGTTTATGGAAGAAATCCACTAACCATTATATCTCAATAATCAGCTCTTTTTCATAGCCATTATATTTTTCATCGATATAGCCATGTGGATTACAGATCACTTCAGTTTTCCCAATGGTGTATCTGCATGGCGTATGGATGTGCCCATGAATCCAATATAGAGGCTGATGTTCTGTAATAAAATCTTCCAGATTGGAGGCATAAGCAGAAGTCACAGGATCTTCTTTGTATTGTTGCGGAACAGACTGAATGCTGGGTGCGTGGTGGGTAACGACAATATTTTGTAAGCCCGCAGAATTTTCCAGGCTTTCTTGTAACCAAAGCTTTGAGAACTGATGAATTTTAAATGTATCAATAGTCCTCATCTTTGAATAAGAAGGATCCCGTCTGATCTTTTTATAATCATTCATTACCGGCTGGCAGACCATTCCGTGGTATATAGGATTTCCGAAAATAGAAAAATCCGTCCACAGCGTGGCTCCGTGAAAACGAACGCCGTCAATATCCACGGATTCATTTTCAAGAACAAATACGGTTGAGTCTACCGCAGCGTGTTTGATTTTATCGAGCGTTTTTGGGTAAGACCCTTTGTAATACTCATGGTTTCCCAGAACATAGATGATGGGTTTATCTTTTATTTTTGATTTGATCCATTCAATACCTTTGGTCCCAAGATTAACATCTCCGGCTAATGCGACAACATCTGCCTGATCAAAACATAAATCAGTTGATCCGAATTCCTGATGAAGGTCGCTGATGATCTGTATTTTCATTCTGCTAAAATAAAAAGAACCGACACAATATGCCGATCCTTTTTCATATAGTTTGTATATTTTAATCCGTTTACGAAACCGCAATTTCCGTTTCTCTGATTTTTAAACTTTTAAAGATAAAATACAAGAGCATCCCAAGAGCCAGCAATGCATAACCTGCCAGAATAATTAAACTCAAATCTCCAACCGCATATTTTGACGGAAAGATCTGACTCATCAAAGTCATGAACGAAAGTCCGATACCCGCTCCCAGAAAATAACTGGTAGAGCTCAAGCTTGATGCCACCCCGTAGTGAGAAGGTTCTACATCCTGAATTCCCATCACCGAAAGTGCCGTAAAACAGAAGGTCATTCCGATCCCTGAAATGCATGCAGCTCCCAGTAAAACAACGGCCAGCGGATGTCCTGTATACACAGCAATCAGTAAGGATAAAGCTCCGGCCAGCATAAAACTCCAACCGAATACACCCATTTGGGAAGAACTCAGTCTTTTAGAAACAGAAGGCAGTATAAATTTCGCTGCCAATGCAGACATAATACTGAACGGCACCAGCATCAGTCCAGCCGAAGCCGCACTGTGTCCCATATCTTTCTGAAGCATTAATGAAATAAGAAACAAAAATCCTATGAAAAACGCTCCTAATGTGAGGAAAACGGCATTAGAAATCACTAAAGACCGGTGTTTAAATATCTTCAGATCAATCAGTGGCTGAGCTACAGATTTCAATCGAATAAATACAGCAACTAAAAGCAGAACAGCAAGTACCAGAGAACCGATAATCATTATGGGATTCTCTTTGATATGAATCAATTCATGCGTTCCGTAGGTAAGACTTAATAGTCCGAAAACAAGCAGCATTCCTGAAACGAGATCTGTTTTTTGTCCGGCCTCGCTCTTTTCATCCGCAGGCAGATACTGATACGCAAAAATCAGAGTCAGTAAAAGAATAGGAACATTGATCAGGAAAACCCAATGCCAGCTCAGATACGTACTGATAATTCCTCCCACTGAAAGTCCGCTTCCCGAACCGATGGCAGCAAATGAACTGAAAACCCCGATCGCCCGGTTACGTTCCTGCTCACCTCTGAAGGTATTCGTCACAATAGACAAAGCGGAAGGCATGATCAAAGCCGCTCCCAATCCCTGAAGGGCACGGAATATGGCTAAAACTTCAAAACTCTGCGAAAGTCCGGCACCCAAAGAAGTCAGCATAAAGATAAGAGCTCCGATCAGGAATACTTTTTTACGTCCAATCTGATCGGAAAGCTTTCCGCCAATGATCAGAAAACCTCCAAAAAACAATACATACAGGGTTTGTAACCACTGTACCGTTTCCGCTCCAATATTGAACTGCTCCTGAATAGAAGGAATGGTTAAATTAATAATGGCAATATCCAAAGCCTCTACAAAAGTTCCTACCGATGCTAAAATTAATATTAAATTTTTCCTTGTACTCATAGATTCAAATTTCCTGCAAAATTAATTCTAAAAGAACATATGTCAAAATTTTATGTTAAATTTGGAACGAATTATTAATTTAATAAACTTAAAAAGAACAAACGCACTATAACCCTTCATGACAAGCTTAAAAACAGAACAAATGACTGCAGAACAATATACACCCGACGAAAAAGACCTTTCCATCCTGCGTTTGCTACAGAAAGACGCTAAAATGAGTGTCCGTGATATTTCCGCCAGGATCAATTTAAGCCCCACACCCACGCACGAACGGATCAAGCGGATGGAAAAGCTCGGAATCATCAAAGAATACACTGCCGTAGTTGACCGTAAAAAAGTGAATAAAGGCATGATGGTGATCTGCATGATCGCTTTAAATGTTCACAATAAAAAAACAGCAGGAAAATTCATTGAAGAAGTCGGTAGGCTGAAAGAAGTCGTAGAATTTTACAACATCAGCGGGGATTTTGATTTTATGCTTAAGATCCTTGCTCCGAATATGGATGACTTCCATGAGTTTTTTGTCAATAAGCTTTCTGAAATTGAAGGCATCGGGCAGACGAAGAGTATTTTTGTAATGAACAGCATTAAGGAAAGTGTACAGATTTTGTAGGAGTTTGAGGATGGAAGCGGGAAGATGGGAGCACTTTTAGTCTGTCAATAAATCCTAAGACTTTTCATGTAAATTATTTAGCTTAACCTGACATTCAGGCTAACTTACGTTTTCTATCCATGTCAAGGTTTTGAACCTTGACATGGGTTTTCCAAATTCAGGTTCATTTAATAAGCTTTAAAAATTCAATGAAAACTGGAGTGATTACCCTTTCTCCTTCCAGTAACTTCCCGCTCCCATCTTCCCGCTTCCTTCTATTAAGAATCTTTTAATACTTAAAATTCTTTGTTCTATTCAGTAATTACTAAATTGAAGTCTCATTTAAAATCACTGAATATGCCTTGGAATCCTGATGTTTACAATCAATTTAAAGATATCCGTTTTAAACCGTTTTACGATCTTGCCGAACTGATCACTAACGAAAAAGAGATGAAAGCAGTAGATCTGGGCTGCGGAACGGGTGAACAAACGTCTATACTTACGGACAAACTGACTCATGCCACCTTTACAGGAATTGATTCATCTCCTGAAATGCTGGAAAAATCTAAAGCGCTGGAAAATGAACGCCTACACTTCAGGATCGCAACAACAGAAGATATGCTAGAGGCTGATGAAAACTGGGATCTTATCTTCAGCAATGCAGCTCTCCAATGGTCCGACAACCATCAGGAACTTTTCCCTAAACTTATTTCCAAACTGAATACCGGCGGTCAGCTGGCTGTACAGATGCCTTACCAACCAGGAAACACGCTGAATATTATTCTTTCCGAACTGGCGACTGAGGAGCCTTTCCGTACACAGCTCAATGGCTGGAACCGCCCGTCTGCCGTGCTTACCATCGATGAATATGCACAGATTTTGTTTGAGAATGGTATTGAAGATCTGAATTTATCACAAAAGGTGTATCCTATTATCGCGGAAGATCATGAAACTTTATTCAAATTTATCTCCGGATCAGCTTTAATTCCTTATTTGGAAAGACTTGACGAGGAACAGCAGACCATCTTTACGACAGAATTTAAACAGCGTATTGAGAAGAGCTTCCCGAAACTTCCTGCCATTTATGCGTTTAAAAGAATCCTTCTGTATGGAAGGAAAAAATAAAAAAAGCCCTGCGTATCATTCATGCAGGGCTTTTTTGAACAGTTTGACACTGTAATTATTTCCAGTAATTCCAAACGGTTCCGTCAAAGACAGCAAATGTTTTACTGGCAGTATCATAACAGATCATTCCGGGATACGGATTTTTCACGTTGAGATGGGGCGCCGATATTTTAGGAAGAATCATCGCTTTATCCGGTGATTCCAGGACGAGTACTCCATCTGCGCTGCCACCCTGAGTGCCGATCACTACTCCATTACCGGTTTCATCCGAAGTATTAACGGAAACTGCAGATGAATTCCCCGTATCACTTAGAGGTTTCCATATATCATTTTCGTATACCTTTATTTTATCGTCTGATTTGTCGAAAACAAAGGTTCCGTTTGCCGGACTGCCTGTCGGAAGTCCCTGTGTAGCAGGAAGAATTATACCTTTTGTATTCGTTGGAGTATTGTTGAAATCCAACACTGTGCTGTTGCCGTCAATCGTTTCTTTTTCTATAGCTATCTGAGCGTAAAAAGTATTAAAAACTATTAATGCGAGGACTATACTTATGTTTTTTATAGGTTTCATATTATTCACGAATTAAGTTAATCATTACAGCTTCTTTCGATACATTTCCATTGGGTTCCATTGTAGAGTTTTACACAATGGTCCTGAATATCGTACACCAGCATTCCCTCTTTCGGCTCTGCAACGGCATCTCCCAACTGAGGTGTCTGGCTTACATGCTGTACCCGGGTAATAACGAAACCTTTCGTTTTTGATTCCAATGCGAGAAAACCATTTGGAACATTTTCCGGCCAGGCAGTCGTTTTTTGCTGTATGGTGATTCCCATTTTAGTAAAGCCGTCTGGCGTCCCCAAAGTTGCAGGTTTGGTACAGTAATCATCTAATTCATGAACAATCTCATCTGCGAACCCGCAAGCGAACTTATCTTCAGGAAGCCCATCAGGCCACAGGGTTGGACATGAAGCTTTGGTAGCATTAGGTCCACAGAAGCTCGCATTTCCAGGCAACAATCCTGTTACGGTATCCATGGCGATGGCTACGATCTGACTGTCATTACTGAATATGGAAGTTCCTCCTCCACTCACCTGTGCTTTTGCAATACAATAGGCTTTTCCCAAAGGGGCTCCCACATAATTCACAAAAGGATAAGTGGTGGACTGCTGGCTGAATGTTCCGCATATTTCCACAACACTGTAGGTTCCCATGTCAATCGTTGACATTGATCCCGGAAATGTTCCTAAAAATGTAGGATCTCCCTGGGATACCGATCCTGTAAGCGAAAGATAGGCTTTTGTTCCCAGCTTTATTTTTGAGTTTTTCTGACTTCCGAAAACCCCTATCAGAATCGAGCCTTCTGATTTTACACTTCCTGTATCACCAATTTCCAAACTTCCATTCACCGTAATTCCTTTTACGATAAGTGCAGCTCCCGGCTGGATGATCAAAAGTGCATCCTCAGGAATCATAATATCATTAACTAAAGTAAGGTTTCCGGTAAGACAATAGGTTTGCCCAGGATTCATGGCCTGGCCTGTATAAGCTGTACATTGCGCATCCACAATGCCGTAAAAAAGAGCCATTAACAAGAAAATGAATTTCTTATTAATGGCACTAAAATTTAAATTATCCATATGATTTTATAATAAATTAGTATTTTTTACATAATATAAAGAGGGAAAAATAAAATTCTACATCACAAAATCACTGAACAAGATGCATACCAAAGTTCGTTTTCCATCCCTTATCTGCTCTATTATTTTTTGAATTAAACAAACCTATTTGGCGGCATAGAAGGCACTTAAATGGTGGTGAAAAAAAATGATTTTTATTTTTGAAAACTATATCGTTGAGTTGTATAATTTAATATGAAACATAGATCATCTAAAAAGGTAAATAAGAGGATTTCACTTTGGAGTATTTAGTTTGAACACTAAAAATCGAAACTATGGTTATCAGGTCTGGACTAACAATTTTCCACCAGATGTTTAAGTATTCCCTTTATTGAAAAGGTTTTTCAGTAAATTAGATTTTACAAATAAAAGCTATAGAAATTACAAATAATACAAACTATTCCTTTTATCACTGAATTTTAATCATCAAAAGTACATTTTAAATTCACATAGAAGTGATTAATATAGTTTATGGTTATAATATTTCCTACATTAGTGATAACTAAAAACCATCAAAATTCAAAATTTATGAAAACATCACTATTATCCATGAAAAATGGTCTGACAGCTGCTATGCTGCTTTTAACAGGAATTGCAAGTGCACAACAGTGGCAGGTTACCGGAAACGGAGGAATCACTCCAGCCAATTATGCCGGCACGGTAGATCCAAGGCCATTTTTTCTCAGAACTAACGGGGCTTCGTCCAATCCGGGGCAGGCTATTTTAAACGAGACAGGTTCATTCATTGTTGACGCAGTTAATAACTCTAATGTTGCTAAAGTAAAAGGAAGTATCGTCAACGGTATTTCCAATGTTTTGGGTTCACAGGCCAGCAGTTCCTTAGTGAGCGGCTGGGAAAACGACCTTAGCAATGGCGGAGGAGCCAATATTATTGGCGGACAGGCCAATGTGGTCATGAATAATGCCGGAAAGTCTGTAGCATTAGGCTGGAAAAACATTATCAGAAACTCAAACCAGTTTGCATTGGGCGTAGGCATCGATCTTAAAGATGTGTATTCCGGCGGATTCGGAATTGATCTGGCAGCTACCGGAAACCGTTCTTTTGTGATCGGATCCGGAACAGGAAGTGCGAAACTGACGAATAATATTCCGCTGTCTATTATGTTTGGTTTATCTCCTACTGCTACTATGCTGATCAAGGATAAAAGTGTAGGTATTCTTACACTCTCTCCTACGGCCAATTTCCATACGGTAGGAACGGTAAGATTTGAAAGTCTGCCAACAGGAAGTGGAAATGCCCTGGTTGTAGATGTCAGCGGAAATGTAATGGTTTCAACTACTCCACTCAGCAAAACGGCTGCTTCCGATGAAACGATCCAGCTGCTGGAAAACCGCATTAAAAATCTTGAAAACACCGTAGAAGAACTGAAACAAATGCTTTTGAATAAAGGAACTTCAACAAGCCTTACCTCTTCAGATGTCGCTCAGCTTTCTCAAAATGTTCCCAACCCTACCAGAAACGGAACGAACATCAGCTACTACCTTCCCGATCATGCAAAAACAGCATCTATTGAAGTCTACAATATCTCCGGTCAGCTGGTGAAATCCCTTCCTCTTCGTGAGAGAGGAAACGGAACCATTAAGCTTTCAGGTTCTGACCTGCCATCCGGTACCTACGTCTATAAAATGACAACAGACGGAAAAGTGACAGGTTCTAAAAAAATGGTTATCCGGGATTAGATTCTTGATATATTATTTTCAAAAATGCAGTCGATGAGATTTTATATTTCACCGACTGTTTTTTTTTGTATCTGAAATGGATCAGACTTATTGATCTAACAAATCTCCGGTTAATTCCCACAATATGAGACAATAAAGAAAAAATTTCAATGTAAATAAATGCAATACTGGTCATTTTCCCAGTAACAAAGGGCCAAAAGTTAAATATTTTTATATCTTTAAAAAATATTTCCCTTATGAATGAAATTTAATTTTAACAGATTTGGGGAATGCTTTATATTTAAAACATCATATAACCTGAAAGCTATGAAGAGTTTTTTACTCACTCTTTCTCTCATAGGAATTTTGTCCTCATGCAAGGATAAAAACAATGATCCCGATCCTATACTTCCGCAGGCCACACAAACCGGAGCAGATACCGGAGGTGCATTGGTAAACGGAAAAATATGGGTTTCCAAAATTGAAAAATCCACCGTTGCCGCACTGGGAAATAATACGACCTATGAATTTGTGAACAATGAGTACTCACTGAAAATCCATTTAAGAAATGCTGAAAACCCATCCGGGAATACCATTCAGATAGTAATGGTGAGCGGCCAGGATTTCGGGGTTGGAGACTATCCTTTAACTGAAAATGATCACGGGTTGTATTACCATTCATCCCAAATGTATTCTACGGATCATGACAATATTGGAATTTTATCCATCACCAAATTTGACAAAGCCAATAAAATCATTTCAGGAACCTTCAGCTTTAAAGCCAAATACTATTACGACGGAGATACAGTAACCATTACTGATGGCCGTTTCGACAGAAAATATCAATAATTTTTTTTAACTAATACCTTTATGAAAACAAAAGTTTTTCTCTTTATTGTATCCTTATCGGGATTCATTGGTTTCGGCCAGACCAAAAAAGTCATCCCCAGGGTCAGGGATATTCAGGACAATACCCTGCAGTCTGTTTTTGCCAATCTGGAAAAGGACAGAATTCCCAACGGCCTTCTTCTGGATGCAGCGATAGAGTTCGCCAATCTTAAAAAATACGACGGTACGATGCCCGACAGCTCATATACCAGCTCTAAACTGGTAGCCGATATATACAATACGGTCCTTATGAGCCGTCTTTCTGCCAACGCCAGCATCACGCATACTTCCGACGATCTTGTTTCTCAATGGAAAGCGGAACAGCAGATGGATATTATTCCTCTTGGAGGCGTTTTCTACAAGTACAGCCAGTTTTCACAGGCTACTCAGCAGAATGCGCAAAATACAGGAGATCCGGGTACTTTAACCGTTAACAACGGCACGGTACAGGATAAATATGTGAACGGAGTATGGCAAAATCCATATGAAGAAAAGTATGTACTGGCTCTTTCTCCTTCCGTATCTTCTCACAATAAGCTTAATTTTAAGATTAAGCTTCCTAACAATCTGTTTCTGACGAATCAGACTTCACAGATCCAGAAAATTGAATATAAACTAAGTGATCAGCTTCCTTATGAGCTACTGCCTTACAACCAGTTGATTAATGTAAGTTATGCTGCATTGGGAACGTATCACTGGACCTTCAAGCTTACTCTTAATTCAGGAGAAGTACTGTATACCCATACCCAATTTACAGTCAATGGAGACATGGGGAAATATGTGGATACTGCCATGGAATCTAAAAACACGAACTTAGGTCAATACACCAAGAACGTGATTTTTAATGGTGCCAACAGAGCTACGATGTACATCAAGCTTGCTCCGGGACATACCCAAATTACCAAACCGCTTATTCTAGCAGAAGGTTTTGACATGGGTGCTATTGTCGCTCCAACACAGGAAGCTGGTCTGACGAATATCGATACTTTTATTTCAAGTCTTTGGGGAGGATCCTCTTCACTGTATTTTGATATTAATAACGGTTATGATATCATCTATGTAGACTGGAATAACGGTGTAGATTATATACAGAATAACGCAGCCCTGCTTTCAACAGCTATCCAATGGGTGAATGCAAAGAAGTCCGGAATGGAGCCTAACGTAGTGATCGGGCAAAGTATGGGTGGCCTTGTAGCCAGATATGCATTGAAAGACATGGAGCAAAAAGGAATCCCTCATGTGACCAAGCTTTTTATTTCTGATGACAGCCCGCATCTGGGTGCGAATATTCCATTGGGAATGCAGTATATGTTGACTAATGTTGCAAGAGCTTATATCAGGACTCCTTTAGTGGCGGGAATCGGAGAATTTATTGTTCCGATGTTTAATCAGGGGATCTCTATCAATGATGTTCTTACTTTGACGGATACTCCTGCTGCCAGACAAATGCTCATCAATTATGCTGACCGTAATTATCAGCTTAACAATACGATCCATGACAACTGGCAAAACGAGCTTAAACTTAAAGGTTATCCTCAGCTGACCAGAAATGTAGCCATATCTAACGGCAGTGAGTGTGGAACGGATCAGACTCTTTCCAATTTACTTCGTCTTTACAAAGAAACCAATAAACAGCATTTATTCTCTGATATCATAGGCGCATTAGTGGGAG
This sequence comes from Chryseobacterium sp. JM1, assembly GCF_000737715.1. Classification (GTDB taxonomy): domain Bacteria; phylum Bacteroidota; class Bacteroidia; order Flavobacteriales; family Weeksellaceae; genus Chryseobacterium. The sequence continues at coordinate 81,279 of NZ_JPRN01000009.1, forward strand.
TAGCCACTAACCGTCTGGATATGATTTTACTGTCATCTGTTCCAGGAAGCTCTAAGTATGTATTTGACTTCACGGTACGTCCTATGACACAGCTTAATGCCGGAACACAGGTGTACAACGGAAGCATTAAATATAAAAAGAAAGTCCTTTGGCTGATCAATGCTCAGGTAACCTTACTTGGAGGAAGCAGAACACAGCCGGGAGGTATTCTTCCTATAGATAAATATGGAGGCGGTAAATTTAAACTGGCTCAAAACCAGCTGCCATCATACGTAACTGAGAATCTTACCACCACTCCATTCAGCTTTATTCCTACGCCAAGTGCACTGGATTACAAATCAGGAAATACCGTTTTAACAGAGGCAGATTATCAGAGACCATTCTCTCCGGTTGATGACGCTGCGAATGTTCCTTTCGCGAATTTTGTTGCAGAAAAAGTAGATGCCAATCAGGAACACATTACTTTCAGCGCAAGAAACGGGCAGTTTATCCTGAACCAGCTTTCAACAAATACGGCTGTACAGAATCAGAAAATTACTTCTTCTTATCTGTGCGGATCCAAAATCAAGATCGGAGGAGATGCCGCATCATGTGGAGCTACCCCTCTTACGTATACTACAGGTTTTGCACCGTCTATCTCGTGGTCTATCATTAACGGAGCAGGTCTTGTTGATATCAATGGGCCTACCGATCTGCCTCAGATTACTTTCACGCCAAAACCATATGCTAACGGAAATGTAAGACTTCAGGCATCACTTTCCGGAGACGGTGCCAGCAACAGTGTCACAAAAGATGTTTGGATAGGTGCCCCAATGGTTTATATGCAGAATTACTGTACAGATCCAAGTCAGACCATGTGTTATTTACAGGGGATTACGACTTCTTTCCCGGTAGGGTCTACGATATCTTTAAGCCTTGATGCCGCCGGATTAGACAGTTCAGACCACTCAGGAAATACCTGGGAATGGGAAAAAGTAATGGGTAACTTCAAATTTGTAAGTTCTCCTTACGTAGCCGATGTTCAGAACAACGGAAACGGAAGTAAAGGTAAAATGGCCAATCTTCAGGCAACAGGAAGTAACAGTACCCTTGCCTTCAAAGGAAGAGCCAAAAGTGCGTGCGGATGGGGTCCATGGAAATGGTTCTACTGGAATATCTATTCTTCCAGAATGATGCAGGTAGAAAACTATTTCACGATTTCTCCCAATCCGACAGACGATATCATCAATATCTCTTTACTGGATCCAGCCAACACATCTGAAATCAAAACCGATATTCAGGCAGAATTATACAATCCAACAGGAAACAGAAGCGGAAGTCTTAAACTGAATAATTTCAGAGGAACGATGTCTGCATCGGGTCTACTGCCAGGTGTATATACTTTAAAAATAATCTACAACGGAAAATCTGAAACCCACCAGATTATTAAGAAATAAAATGTATTAATACAATGTTTTATATGAATGGCAGCCTTGAGGCTGCCATTTTTTTTGGTCATTTATTAAAAAGTCTATAGATAAGCTATATTACGTTTTACTGCTTACCTATGATAGGATGATACTCTTCTCTTAAGGATTTTTCTACGTAAGGAACTATGAAGTCATAATTTTTTACGTCAAGTTCAATAGTAGACACCCTGAACTCCAGTCCATGAAGATTTGTTCTGTGTCTTAGCTTCATCGCATACGTCTGTTTTTGTGGTGACAAATCTATATGTTCCCGTATTCTACAGTAGATATTCTTATTTTTTCCGATATAAATAGGAAGCCACTGTTCTTTAAACACTTCTCTGACTTTTAGCCTCTTTTGGATTGTACTGGAAGAAAAGAAAGAATCCTGCTTCTTCTTTTTCCAGGCCTGTGCAAAGTTTTTTATCCTCGTTTCCCTTCTTACTCCTGCATTTAAATACGTATCAAGATTTAGCTCAAACATATAAAGTCCCTGCTTTTTCTCTTTTTTCAAAAACAAAGAAGAATCAAAATCATCGGAAAGCGTAAAACAAACTGCATTCTCTGTATCAAAACGGATATCTGAAATGTGTTCTTTAAGACTCTCTACATGCATTGTTATATCTCTGTCGAATTTTGTGATGACATCCTGATAATCATTTATTTTCATGTTATTTATCTTTTACAGTTTTTAATTCTTTTACTCAGTATAATGACTTTCTAACAGACCAAGCATCTCGGTCTCATGCTCTCTAAGCGTCTCTTTTAATCCGGAAAAATCATAGGACACTGTATCTTTCTGAAAATTAAAATCCTTAATAAGATCATTTTCTTCCAGTTTTTCAAAAAGTTTTTTGAGTTTTAAAGGCGGGTTTTTCATACCATTCAAATACTTAAGCTTGTCATTCAAATGATCATCTGAGAACGATGAATTCTCGGATACAGACAGTAAAGTGAGATTTCCGAACGTATGGATATCAATCTCTTTTTCATCAAAATCGTCATGCTTACTCTGAGGCAAAACATGTTCTACTGAACTTCGTGATGTAATTTTATAATTGGGATATTTCACCCGGTTATTCTTCCAGAGAAGATATTCCAATTTGTAAAACCAGTACCTCTGTATTTTTTCAAATTTAAAATCCTCTGCTTTCTTAAAATCTTTTCGTCCACACTCTAAGGAAACATTTTCGTTAAAGTAAGATGCGTAAATTTTGAATGCATTTACAGACCCGGATAAAGCATTATCTATAATTTCAAGACGTTTTAAATCATCATCTTCGTTTTCATTATTCAGCAGGAAATCTATGTATAATCCCAACCAAAAATGTTTTTTATCCCAATTGCTGTGATATAACATTCTTTGAAGCTGTTCAGACTCTTTTTTCCTGACAGAATATTGATGTTCTTCCTCACTTTCCTTCACACTGACATCTAATAGTTCAAACCCATTATCTTCAAGATCCTTAAAGATAATATGCCGATCCATCTTATTCTTTACTTCTCTCAAAACAATGATGAAATCCGCTGCAATCTGATGCCGTATATCTTCCTGATTATCATCGCTGATCATCTTTCTGAAATTACCGAACACCTTTAGCAACTGTTCTTTATCAAATATCTCGGGACCCTCAATACGATATTGGCTACCATATTTTTTCTGAAAAATGTATAAGGTATGAATGAGCAGTGTATTAAAATCTGTCATATACTCATAGTGATAATCCTGTGTTACGTCCTGTTTTTCATCTTCCTCATTCTCATCTACAGTTTCACAACTACTGGTCATTACATCCTGTATAATATCTTTCAATGCAGTCTGTGAAGCATGATCTTCATTATATTTAGACTCAGCTTTAGAATAGTACAGCAGCGTCATCTTATCCCATATTTTAGCAAACTCTATCCTATGTCCAGGAAGTATCGCATTGATTAATTCAGACTTTAAGATATCATAATGCTGCAATTGTGTACCATTGGTATTGATCTGAATAAAAAGTTTATTTTCATCGCTCCCTGCTGGTGCCGTTAAAAACTGAAAACTCACTTTTTCCAGCAAAAATTCAATAGAAATATTTTGTTTACGGTCTTTTATCCAGTTTTCAATAATCGAGAAAGCTGCTGCTATATTTCTGTTTTGTTCCAGTTCCGGTTTGAGCTTTTTATCTCCACTCTTTTCTGACAGCAAATGATCTATTTCCCAAAACCGTTTCCCTTCTACCATCTGCTCATGAGATCTAAGCAGCTCCTCCAGATACAAATTCGTATGTTTTCTAATTGAAAAGCTTAGTCTGGGCTTATAGCCTATACCGCAGAACTGAAGCAAATTCCTGTACTGCCCGTTATGTTGATTTTGATGAGCCAGATAAAGACACAGAATCCATAATGTCGTAAAACGCTGTTGTCCATCTATCAAATCATAAATCCCACCATTATCAACGGCAATAATATTACCAATAAAATATCCCGGATCTTTCTGATTTTCTAAAAAATCTTCCAGAAGTCTTTCGATTTCTTCTTCTCCCCAACAGTATGGTCTCTGATACACCGGCACATTCACCGTATAATCAAAATGAATCAGCCGCTTAGCAGCAATTTCAAACTTACACATTATCAATTTGTTTATTCGTTAAAATATCTCTGAATTCATGATAGAAATTCCCCACAACACCTTCTTTATGATCTTTACTAATTGATAAATTCCTGTATTTCTTCTTTTTGCAGTACGTAATAATTTCAGCCTCATTATGAGAATAACAGATCCGGTCAAGAAGTTTTTCTCCCTGTTCAAAATTATGTACGATTTTCTTGGTCACTGGTTTCGAAAGTCTTGTGAAAAAACACACTTTAAATAACAGCTGGGCCATACCCATGAAGTTTCTATCTTCAATAAAACCTTCTCCATATCGGGAAATCAAAGTAATTAAAGCCATCTGATAATATTCATAATTAAATTCACATCCACGTAGCTTTTTAATTCTATTCAAAATGTCTGAATGATCTGAATTTAACTTCTCCTCAAGACGGTCCCAGATTTCACAATAGTATATCAGGTAATGGATGGTATTTTCCCCCTTGTACAAGGGCTGTCTCACTTTATAATTTGGAGCGTCCACGGTAAGCTTTCCCTTTGACAAACGGGCTTCCGCGAATTTGTAATCTTCATCAGGCAGCATGTCTTCATACGCAAATTCTTCTGGCAGCCTCAGCTTCCATTCTTGGAAATTATGTCTTGGAAATTCTCTGAACTTAATCCCTTGCCAATATCTGGCTTTTAACAGCAGTTCAGACATCTGGTTCAGTTTAGCAGAATCAAACTGATAATACTCTAACGCTATAGCCTTTTCTATCTGCTTCGATTTCTCCAGAGCCTGCAGATGAAACGGTTTGATAATATCGATTCCATCTAACCGTCTGCCCGATGTATTCAAAGTCGTGTAAAATTTAAATGCCTGATCCTGAGACTCTGCAATAATATAGGTGATATTGATATCAGAAAAATCAATTCCATTATATGCCCCGGTCAACTTCAAACCATCAATATGATCTTTAAGAGAAGAAACATTCTTTTTAATATTATTTCTGGAAATCTCTGATTGTACACAAAAATTATCATTTAATCCCACACTTTGTTCCTGCAGATGGGCCAAAATCAACAGGCTAGAAATTCTTTGTTGCCCGTCTATAATATCGTAAGTTTTCCCCTCTTTATTCTTAACCAGAATGACCGTCCCAAGATAATACAACGGACATTTATTTTTGTTTTTTCGTGAATAATTTAACAAATCACTATAGAGTTTGATGATCTGTTTTCCGGTCCATACATAGGGTCTTTGATAATCGGATATTTTCAATTTAAATTGATTAAAGAAATCATCAACAGTTAAAGACCCCTGCTTTTCTATTTCAGCAAGGCTTTCTATCATATTTTCATCTTGAGTTTTTCATTTAATATTATACAGATTTCTCAATGAGAAGCCTGAGTAGTCTTAAAGTATAATTTAGATATTTCTATTAGAAAAATAAATCGGTTTAAAATAGTCTCATGCAGAAAATAGCCGTTTGATGCCTAAAGAAAGTTTGAAATGATTTATTTTCATAGCAGATTATATAGTTTATAACAATAATATTAAAAAAAATCTGATTGTGCTTACGGGAAAACGTAATTTTTTAACAGGAACTGGTCAGATACAAGACATTCCTTGGTTTCATGATAAACATCCCCACATATTAAGCCCTCTTTATTCACAACTCACAATACCTATTTCTAAACAACGTGATTTAAATCCATTTTTTTCGTAAATTTCAACCATAAAGAAATATCATTCACAAATATTCAATATTATGGAAATTGAGAACATCTGCAATGCCATCAGGAAATGGAATACTTTAACGGAATTGTATCAGATCGGGAATAAAGTAAGTGAACAGGAGATCCTCAATGCGCTTAATCAGGGGACGCATTTCAGTGTGACGGGAAAGGAAATTCAGGACTGGAAAAATAATCTGGAACATGAAGAAATCCAGACTATTCATGCGTATGCAGGCATTGATGAAGGCCGTCTGAAGTTTTTCCTGATCGATTCCAAAAGCGACGCAGAAGCAGATTTCAGTCATATTCTCGTGAAAGAATTTACCCGCGACTCGGTGGATCCGTGGCAGCAGTATTTCAGTGAAGCGTTGGCAGCTCCGTCCATTGACTGGGAATCTGCCGTCAACAGGAATTTCAGGTGGAATATGTTCGGCAGTACATGGCTTGACCTCAACAGGGAAAAACCGTTTTTCAGGCTCATCGTCATTCCTTTTTCAGATTATGAGAAATTGGGTCTTGAGGAAGATCAGCTGTGCATTAGTTTCCTGGGGCTGACTACCCTGTTAAAAGACAGAAGTTCCCTTTCGGATTATCACATAGAATTTATCACCGTAAAGCATCTTGAAGTGAATGAAATGAGTAAAGAAGCAGAAGATTTTTCCACGCCAAGACCGCCATTCACGATGTCTGACCAGCAAAATTTCCAACTTCTGATCAAAAGTGATGGCATTGTATAACAGCCTGTCCCTATTTTTACAAGTCCTGATCAACCTGGTTTTGCTGTCGGGTCTTATCCTGTTGATGATGAATGGAATAAGAGAAAAACTCCTGCTGATCCTGTTTTTTCTGGGTGAAGCTGCTTTGGAACTCTCCGACCTTATCGGAAGGTTAATGCGACTGACTACCCACAATGTTTACAATTATTCATTAAGCCAGTTTTTGAGCCTGCTTGCCCTGACGGAGATTTACAATGCCTATTTCTACAAAATTTCTCCAAGGATAAGAGTCTCCATTTATGTCTCCGCATTGATCCTACTGACATTCAACATACTGTATCATCAGAGCATTGAAGCACTTACCTTCTACTCAAATATCATCCCGAATATCGTGATCTGCAGCTTTGGAGGGCTTTATTTTCTGCAGGTGATCAGAAAGGCCAAAACAGATACCACTTTATTCATTGTGAATGTAGCCGTATTCCTGTTTTTCTCGATTGAAACAGTGATTTCCACGACTTTTAATTTTCTGATCAACAACCATATGGAATGGGTGGCTCCTGTATGGCTTTTCAGAGGAGTGCTTTTGCTGTGCTTTTATCTTGCTATTGTTAATCTGGGATGCCGTACCGGGAAAATCAGAATCTGGCAGTAGTCCTGTGGATATGGATCGGGATTGGGCTGCTGTTCTTAATAACCTTATTTATAACGGTACTCACCACCACTTATCTGAAAAGTATTAAAAAAAATAAAAGAAAAGTCATGCAGATGGTCGGAAATACCCAGACGGAATGCTGGGAAAACACGCTTTATATTCAGGAAAAAGACAGAGAACGTCTGGCAGAGGAGCTTCATGATAATATTATTTCAAGATTAAACCTCATCCGTTTAAATACAGCCACTAAAAGCGTGAACGAGCTCAGCCAGGACATCAGGGTTTCCATGCAGCTGATCCGCGAACTTTCCCACAACCTTACCCCACCGGATCTGGATGACATTGAACTCCCGGATCTTATTGCAGATTATCTTGAACAGATTGGAGATATTCCCGTGGCTTTTCATCATTCCGGAACGCATGGAGGCAGGATCAGCAGCTCTGTAAAATTAAATGTATTCAGGATTGTTCAGGAACTGATCAGCAATGTTCTGAAACACGCTCAAGCCACAAAAGTCGAAATACGGCTCAGAATTTCAGCTCAATATCTTGTTCTGACCGTGAAAGACAATGGCTGTGGTTTTAAAACAGGAACCCAATACGGAGGAATAGGCCTCAGAAACATCCGGTCAAGAACCCAGCAGATCAACGCAATATATAAACTAAAAACCAAGCCGGAAAAAGGAACGCAATGGATGATCCTGACGGCATTTAAATCAAATTAAACTATGAAAGAATCAGAAAAAATAAAGATTGGTATTGTGGACGATGATCTTCTCTTTGTTCAGCTTTTAAAGGATTATATAGATAAAGATGGCCGCTATCAGACGATACTCACCTGTACCGGCGGAACAGCTTTCCTCGGGGAAATAGAAACCAACACTCCGGATATTCTGATCCTGGATCTGAGAATGACCGACGGCAGCGGCCTTGACGTACTTTCTGCATTATCACAGACTGATACGGAAATGAAGATCATTGTCCTTTCGAGTTTTTACAGGCGTTCTTTTATGGGACAAATGTTGAAAATGGGGGCTCATGCTTTCCTATCGAAAGAAATCGAACTGAGTGAACTTCCGGCTGTCATCAATGCGGTGCATGAAAACGGTCATTATTTTTCAAATGATCAGGTAGAAGTGATGAGGCATCAGCTGTCCAATAAACTTCCTGAATTTCACGCCTACTCCAAAGATGATCTTACGGAAAGGGAAATCGACGTACTGAGACTGGTTTGTCAGCAAATGAGCACCAAAGAAATTGCAGATGCCCTGTTTATCTCTCCAAAAACCGTTGAAACCCATAAGACCAATCTGATGATCAAAACCTGTGTCAAGAATATGGCCGGACTGGTTATTTATGCGGTACAGAATCGGATTATTGATGCGAATGAGATTGTTTTGCTGGATAAGTAATCGGGGAAGCGCGGTGCGGGTTGCGAGATACGGGTTGGAGAGTTTGAGAGTCGGAGGGTTTGAGTTTTTTACAATACAACAAAATTACATTGAAATTTTACTTTCGGATCTCAAAAGCTTCTCTATTCACTCACAAACCCGTATCCCACACCCCGAAGCCTCGTAACCCGTATCCCGCACCACGAAACGCTAAAACCCTCAAACCCTAAAACTCTCCGACACTCAAACCCATCCCTTCCCCCAAACAAAAATCAGGAAGTACACCATATGCACTCCCTGATTGGAATCTAAAAAACACGCTAATAATTAAGGATTTAAGATTTTAGCAATGGACACTGCATCTGCGATTGTATCCATGCTGTAGATCTGAATAACGCCTTGTGTGGTGGCTGCCTGGCCTAAAATATTCTGTTGGTTCTGCGCATTCACTGCGTTTTCAAACATAATTCCTGTAGAATGTGCAGCTGACTGATAGACGTTACTTAAAGCCATTGCAGGAGATTCTGCTACCACTTTTACGTTCGACTGCGTTACTGCGTCTGTGATTTGTTCGTTTACTGTTGCCATGATAATTATTGTTTATTTGGGTTTAGAAAACAGCCGGATGATCCGGCTGTGGGGGATTTTTGCCGTTAGCCGTAATCTCTTAAGGATTCAGGATTTTAGCAATAGAAACAGCGTCGGCTATGGTATCAAGGCTGTAGATCTGCGTAACACCTTGTGTAGTCGCTGCCTGAGTGACGATATTTTGCTGATTTTGAGTGTTCACTGCATTTTCAAACATAATTCCTGTGGAATGTGCTGCTGTTTGATACACGTTGCTTAAAGCCATTGCAGGAGATTCTCCTACTACTTTTACGTTCGACTGCGTTACTGCGTCTGTGATTTGTTCGTTTACTGTTGCCATAATGGTTATTGTTTATTTGGGTTAAAAGAAAACCGGATCACCCGGTGATAAGGATTAATGTTCGTTGTTTGCTGAATGTATTAAGGATTCAGGATTTTAGCAATAGAAACAGCATCGGCTACTGTATCCAGGCTGTAGATCTGCGTAACACCTTGCGTAGTGGCTGCCTGAGTGACGATGTTTTGCTGATTTTGAGTGTTCACTGCATTTTCAAACATGATTCCCGTGGAATGCGCTGCTGTTTGATACACGTTGCTTAAAGCCATTGCAGGAGATTCTGCTACCACTTTTACGTTGGATTGGGTAACTGCGTCTGTGATTTGTTGGTTAACTGTTGCCATAATGATTATTATTTATTTGGGTTAAAAATTGACCGGTACCTCCGGTTTGTAATGATTATTTTAGGATGAAATGAAAACTTTTAAGGTTTTAGGATGTTAGCAATAGAAATTGCATCTGCGATGGTATCTTTACTGTAGATCTGAGCAATGCCCTGTGTAGTGGCTGCCTGAGTTACAATATTCTGTTGGTTCTGCGTATTCACCGCATTTTCAAACATGATTCCTGTAGAGTGCGCCGCTGTCTGGTACACATTACTTAGAGCCATTGCAGGAGATTCACTTACTACTTTTACATTGGACTGGGTTACTGCGTCTGTAATTTGTTCGTTTACTGTTGCCATAATGAGTATTGTTTGTTGGGATTAAAAACACCGGATCTGCCGGATTTAAGCCTAATTTCTACGTTTTCAGAAAAAATTAAGGTTTCAGGATCTTAGCTATAGAAACAGCGTCTGCCACTGTATCCATGCTGTAAATCTGCATAATACCCTGAGTAGTGGCTGCCTGTCCTAAAATGTTCTGTTGATTTTGTGTATTCACTGCATTTTCAAACATGATTCCCGTAGAGTGTGCAGCTGCCTGATAGACGTTGCTTAAAGCCATTGCAGGAGATTCTCCCACTACTTTCACGTTCGACTGCGTTACTGCGTCTGTGATTTGTTCGTTTACTGTTGCCATAGTTGTAATTGTTTTTTTTGAGATCTGATCTCGGTTAATAAATTATTTTGATTTAAACTAGTTTCCTGATTATTTTAAGCTCCCGCAAATGATACGATGAAACAGGTTTTCAAGGCATTGTTGCAGACTGGTATTGGGTTTCGCTGTATGGATGATTCTCGATACAATGGCTGAAATCATGACCTGTACAATCTGCAGGAGTTAAAATCTATATTTTGTAAGCTTCAGCCATCCTGTGTGATGTTGAAGAAAGGATGCGGTTGAGATTTTGGGATCTATTTCCTTACTATCTATCACTCTGTAGGTATGCTGTATGTGATCTATCGGGGATTGAGGATGCTTTGACGGTTTTGCAAATTGAGCATTTAGAAAACGATGTGGAAATAAATATTGACCTAACTTGACTGTATATATGCTGAGGGCACCATTTTCTATCTTTACAGAGAAATACACCGCATCCGTAGTTTTTGCTTTAAAAGCGGCCTTTTCCGAATGCTATTGAACTTTTGATTCTTACCTTTCCGGAGCTCATCTTTTTGAGTCCCATGACGTAATTGCTCATTCCAAGCATTGTGTCCCTTTGTTGGTTCAATGCTGAATTGATATGCATTAATCCTGTGGAATGTGCACTGACCTGCATAGAAATGGCAGCGGGCACAGAGGCAGACATTCCCATTACTGCTGTATTGATTTCGTTCATATTATTTTTTATTTTGGGTTGGTATATTGTTGATGGAAGCTGGAAGAGGGAGGATGGAAGTTACTATCAGGCAACTGACTTCTATCATTTATAAAAAATGGATTTAACAGTTTCAAAAATTTAATATAATTGCTCTGAAGTTCTGCTTTTGAACCTAAAGAACCACCCTAATCCCTAATTCCTAATCCCTAATCCCTAATTCCTAATCTCCTACTTCCTCATATTCGCAAATCTCACCTGCAGCTTATTCATTCTTTCGGCTATTCTTAATTCCTTCTCTTTAATTTTCACCACTGAAGCTTCCTGCAGTTTTTTTAACTGGTCATCATAGTTCATTGTTACAGGACTGGCTGTAGCGGGTGATTGATACGCTTCCTGCTGTTTCACGGCTTCCTCCAGCTTTTCCAGCAGTGGTGCTAAAGATTTCAGGGTTTCTTTGGTTGCCTTGTCTTTGATGTAGTTGATGATTTCATCTTCATGACTCAGAACAAACGGCATGGCGCTGATGTCTATTCCAACGGCTTTACGTTCTGTTTCTACAACAGGGTTATCTTCCTCTGTTTCTTCAACTGCAGCTGCATTTTGCTCTTCATCAAGGGGAACATCTTCGTAAACGGCCGGATCTATTTTTTTGAGATTATGATCTTTTGAATAATCCATATCCTATTTTTTTAAGTTTGTCTGTAATTTGCATAGATAGAGTCTTCCCTGGCCCTTCTTTTTCAGGCTCTTCTGCAGGAATGACCGCTTCTTCGATCTTAGGTTTTACGAGTGGCTGAGTCAGCTTTATAGATTTCAGTACCAATTTTCCGTCTCCGCCGTCAGCCTCAAAATTTTTATTTCCCATGCTGTCCTGTTCTTCTGGTTTTTCATTGACAGGCGCTGATGTCAATTGTTTTTTTTTTCAGCATCTTCTGTGGGAAGATCTTCGATGGGTGCCGGACTTGGTGGAGGATTCAGATTGCTGTTAACAGCAAAAATCGCGGTAGAAATTTTCGTTTTCACTTCAGCATAATCGCTCACGATTTTAAAAAGATCCCGCATCATTTCATTGCCTGTCTCACTACCTGTCTCTTCAACTGCTCCTTCCGTAAGTTTTTTCTTTGGCGGCGGCTTATTTTCGCTGGGCGTTCCGTAGGTCAGGAAATTATTGGCCAATCTGCTCAGTGCGATAAGACCTACCTGCTCAAATCCCTTTAAAAAAGACTGCAGATCCTGAACCATCATCCCCGTCGACTGATCGATCATTACTTTTCCTGCACCGGTCATTGGGGAAGCTGTCGGTGGCGACAATACTTCTTTGTTGATGAAAACTACCGCTTCTTCTGCAGCGTTGGTAGGTTTGGCTCCTTCTGAATTTTGCGTTCCCATGGTTTTAAAGTTTTAGATTATCCTTTTAAGATCTTAATGGCATCTGCTACAATGGCCGGATTAAGCTGGTTAAGGTTCTGCTGGTTGGTTACTGAGTTCTGTATCGAAATTCCGCTGGCATGCATCGCCATCTGGTACAACATACTCATTGCCTGAGCCGGTGATTCGCCGAGCACTGTAACATTGGTCTGCGTTACCGCATCGGTGACCTTGTTATTTACTGTATCTGACATATACTTGGTTTTAATGGTTATTACATTTCTGAGGATCATTCATTCTTCTTATCTTTAAAGAACTTTTCTCCCGGTTTACTGTTCTACGCCTTCCCTCCTCTTCATTTTCTGTTTCTCTCTTTCTTCTGATACAAATTTCCAAAAGAAAAATATATCCACATTAAGGGAATTTACTGGTTTTTAGAAATTCAGGTATTTCCCTTTTATGTGATAAAAAAGTAATCAAGCCTTATTTTCAAATACTTAAAACTGGACAAACCCATTTATTAATGGGGATCTAAGCAAATTACGAGCATAAAAAAACCGTCACGATCAATGTTAACGGTTTTGATTCAATGAAAAACAGGCAACTGTACTCTTCAATATTATTACAGATAAACTGCTTGCTTCTAAATATAGATTAAGAATTTTGTGTTAAAACTTATTGGAATAAAATGGTTTTAAACGCGAAGGCACAAAGGTTTTCCCCACATGATGTATGTAAGGCGCAAGAAAATCGAAGATATTCAGCAAGGTAAAGACCAATGACAATCATTCTATCCTTTTTTATGGGATTATTTTCTTCCGTAATGATATACGGTATACAATTTTATCGGAGATAAAATCATTGCACCTTACAACAGCGTGTTTATTAAAATTTGCGTCTTTGCGATTAACCAACAAACCTCTAATTTTTCTAAAAGCAGAATGTAGCTGTCAATTTATAAACCTTATAGGTTTTCGAAACCTATAAGGTTTGAACAAGTACTAACAATTAATCTGAATAATTTTCCAACCTGTTTTTGAGATTGCTTCGTCGCTGCGCTCCTCGCAATGACGGTTTAAGTTCTGTGGAGGTTCTGGATAAAATATGAACAACTTTTAAAGCCCCTTCTTCCCTTCTATCCAATAGGCCTGTGATCTGATGCACTTGCCGTCAACCCCTTTGGCTTTAAGGAATTTCCGGATGACAGACATCGTATTTCCGTTTCCAGTAAGATAGAAAACTGCTTCGTTATTGTAGACAGCTTCTTTTTCCTCTTTCAGAAAGTCGTCCAGCGCTTCCATAATGTTCTGTATATCATTTTTGGGTGCATGATAGCCATATAATTCCAGATCTTTCAGTGTTGAAGCCTCTTCCAGTTCATGGAGGCATACAAATGAGCCCCCAATTTCTTCGGCTGCTTCTTTGATAGACAGGGAGCTTCCAAGAGAGGTTTCATCACCGATGGAGAAATGAATTTCTGCGTTAATTTCAAAAAAACGTTTTCCGCGTGGCATTAAAATTTTTGTAGTATCTCCTTCTGAAAGGTTATTGGCAAAGCGGCCGCCCACTGAATCCGTATCATGAAGATGAAATATTACATCGAAAGTGCCGGTATGTTTATTAAAATTGAATGGTGAATAATTACGGTAATCCCTTTCGTTTACTCTTATTCCTATGGCATAAGCGGGTTCAAAAGGAACATCTTCCAGATCGGAAGCAAAACGCACAAGGCGAAGATCATTGGAAACGGGTTCTGTATGGATAACGGTGCATTCTTTAAACTTGGAGGACATGACATTTTCTAAAGTATCATTGATCCATTTTGGTAAGCTTGGCATAAATAATTTTAATGCAAAGGAAAGCGCAAAACGAATGCAGACCGATAGCTGTTTCAGGGAATTGGTTGGACTATTCGCGGTTTACTTCTTCCTGCGATTTTTGTCCCGGAATTCAGATGGCGGAAAACCTTCCGTTCTGGAAAATAACCTTGAAAAATAGGTATGATCGCTGTATCCAAGCTCGTAAGCAATTTCTTTAACGGTAAGCTGAGTGAACGACAAGAGTCTTTTCGCTTCTATTAAAATTTCCTGCTGTATCCAGTGCTGGGCAGATTTCCCGGTCACTTCACGAATCACTTCAGAAAGATAACCCGGGGAGATATTCAAAAGTCCGGCGTAGACTGATGGGCTTTTCATGGTTTTAAATTCTTTCCGTATCAGAATCCTGAACTTTCTGGTCAGTTGGACAGCGCGGCTTTCACCGGATATTTTGCAATTGTTTTCGCTTAAAAAAACCATCGCATACATTCCTGTAAAAGCATTTATTAAAGATCTGACCACCAGAAACCCTTCTTTTGAACTCAGCATTTCTTCAGTACAGGACCTTTTCAGTATTCCGGCACATGAACTCAGTTTTTCAAGCCAATCGTCATCAATTGAAACAGGCTGAATATCCACCAATGATTCTTCAAAAACAGATCTCACAGTATCGGACAGCAAATCTGCTTTCACAGCAATAAACCATCCGCTAACATCTTCCATTAAAATGCCTTCATGAACCTGTCCCGGAAGCAGAAAGAAAACAGCAGAACCATGAGCTTCAATCGTTTTAAAATCAACCATCATTTTAGCACGTCCACTTTCAAGAAATGTAAAGATATAATGACTGTCACGGTGAATTCCTTTATCAAAAAGATTGTCTTCCGTACTCATCGTGCGTTTTTCAATCCTTTCGATCAGAATACCATGCTGCGTAATGCCGGTGAGATCATAGGTTGGGATGCTTTGTTTCATCTTTCAATAGTAGTGTAAAATTAGAAATATTCATTAGAACAGACGAAACTGAAAGCAATTATCCTTTAAATAAAATATAAAATTGTGGCAATGAACCAGCGAATGACTGCAAATAAAACGCTCAGATAAATATATTACCTGAGCGTTTATTTTCGTATGATTATTCTTTTATAATCTTCTGGGTGCTTTCTTTATCCTTCTGTTTAACATTTAGATAGTAGACTCCACTTGTGAGCGTAGAAAAATCAATTTCTGTTTTATTTCTGAAGGTCTGGTTTCTGAAAATAAGCTTTCCGCTGGAATCAGAGAGACTGAAGGTAGCTTCGCTGTTATCCTTTACTGTTAACGTACCCACTGACTTCACAGGATTCGGATGGAAACTGAAAGTATATGATTTACTGACTTCATCTGTAGACAATGTACTGTAATTAAAATTGACCTTTGAGGTGTTAAGACTTGCCCCCATATATGTTCTGGAGGAGGTCACAATAATATAATCCGGTTTTAAACTGTATGACTCGGGCGTGGCATAAGATCCCATACCAAAAATACCGGGAATAGGAACTCCGTTATTGGGGATATTCCCTCCAAAACTGTCCTTCACCTCTCCATTATTTTTAATATAAATCAAAGCATTCTGCTTTCCGCCCGAACTTGCCGTAGACACATAATAAATTCCGACCAGAAAATCTCCGTTAGGAAGACTCACTATGTTAGCGAAATCAAGGGCTATCCAGGGATAACCTAATCTTTTCACGCCGTTGGTTCCGAAAGATGGATCAACACTTCCGTCTGCAAGATATCTTTTAAGCTCCAGATCCGTTCTCGATGGACTTACAGTCACATTCCTTCCTACAACGGTTTTACCATCCGGAAAAATATTATCATTACTGCCCATCAGATAAAGGCCTAGATTATCAGGGTAAGAATTATCCTGGATCCCGGAAGAAGTGTCTATTTTGCTTATCCGTCTGTTCATAGCAGGATATCCAATACCCTGAGCATATAAATATGGTCCTGCAACTGTCAAACTTTCTAACTGGGTATAGTTATAAGGGGTTCCATAATCAATCTGCTTAAGGCCCTGATCAAAAATTCCTGTAATAAGTTCTCCTGATTCATTAAAACACCCGATTTCAGTTTTTGGTTTGTTCTGAAGGTCGGAATAATTATGAAAAATAAAATATTTCCCGTTGGTTTTAACCAGACCAGATCTGTAATGGCTACTGTATTTTGACGTATCCGTGAAAATATATTTAATCCCGGAAACTCCAAAACTCTGATCAGGGGTGCCATTTGCATTCAGACGCAAAAGCTTTGGACTACCACCATCTTCTGTAGCGATAAAGAGCAGCGGTTTATCGTTATCCGTGACTTCAAAGGAGTATATGTGCGGCTCTTCAGTGCTTGGATAGCCTAAAAAAGTGTTGATATTGAGAACACCGTTGGTTCCAAAATTAGCATCAAGGATTCCCTGTGGGGTATATTTTTCTATATAAAGTGTGCTTGTGCTGTACCGGGAAGGGTCGGATGAAAAAAACAGGTATACATTCCCGTTACTGTCTACTTTATTAGTGGTCTGGGAATAGGAATACATACCATTAAGATGGTCACGTTTGCTCCACGCCATGGTCTGGGCAAAGCTCTGCAAAAAAAGGATGCAGGCTAAAAAAGAGATAATTTTTTTCATTGAATAATGATTATTGTTTTTTTATAATTGGTGTTATTTCTAACACGCCGCAAAATTACACAATCCTTTCTACAGATTTATCAGAGGGAGGCTGACTCTAATCAGTTTTTTTCATATAAATCAAAAGGATAAACCTGCCTCTCCTTCGAGACGGAAAAGGTTAAAAGATGACAACAAAATTCGATAGAAATCATTCCGTCCCTGCTCTTTTGGAAGAATGGTAGGAAAAACTTATAATTATTCTATTTAGCTTTTGAAAAGGCCATTTTTACCGCTAAAAAGGTTAAAACACTCGCCATAAACCATTTCTGAACCTTTACCCAGAAAGGATTTCCTGCAAAAAATACAGCCACTTTTGCAGCGGTCAGAACAATGATAAAATTAACACTGAAGCTTATAAAAGTCTGTACCACTCCCAGTTCCAGACTTTGAGTGAGGACGGAACCATATTCTGGCTTGATGAACTGTGGAAAAAAAGACAAATAGAATATGGCTACTTTTGGATTTAGGACATTCGTCAGGAAGCCGATGGTGAATAGCTTTTTAGGACCATCATGTCTGCCGGTGCTATCTACCTCGAATATATTTTTACTTTTTGGTTTAATTGCCTGATAAGCCAGATATAAAAGATAGCCCGTTCCAAGTGTTTTCAGAATTGTGTAAGCCACCGGAACCGCCAGCAATACCGCTGTAAGCCCAAAAGAAACCATGACAATGTGAAACAGGAAACCGCAAACTACGCCGGCCAGTGAAATAAGTCCTGATTTTTTCCCCTGGGTGATTGATTTTGAAATTAAATAAATCATGTTAGGTCCGGGGCTTATGACTAAAATAAGGGCAGCCAGAACAAAAAACAGAAGGTCGTGAAGTGGAATCATCGTTTACCGGTCATTTATTTGTGTGGAACGTAACCGGGAAAATGCTACCCGGCATTTAAAAAAATTCACTGACAAATATACATCATTTCATAATTATTTGCTCTGGAGAACTCTATCAAGGTTTAAAATCCTGAAATGGATAAAAAAATACGTTCGTCTCGATAACTCCGAACATCTGTAGACTTTTTTAAGCATAGTTTAGCGCCATACAATGACCCTATGCGTATCGAAAATGAAAAGCTAGATTCTCCAAAACTGTCGGGCTATCCCGTTTATTACCAAAAGATAACAATTAATTATAAGCTTGGTAAAGGTATTTTGCTATTTTTGTATTCCCGAAAGAGGGATTTTTCCACTTTTTTCAGAATAACCACCAAAACTATGAACCAGATGACCACATGCAGCCTATTTATTCTACCCAAAAACGGAAAGCCGGGGCGTATCAATACGATCTCAAAAAAACACTCTTTTTCCAGCACAACCTTCCCACAACAAACCTCCACTCAAAGCACTGAAGAACAAATATTTCGCTTCCAGGTGTTTAATACCACATTTTTTTTTCAAAGACAGTAATATCGGTTGCTTTTTTACGTTTGACAGTAAACTGAAAGCCCTATATCTAACATTTAAAGTTTCATTATTCTAATTTTCTGTAACATCCACCCCATTAAATAGACTATTTGATAGACTTCTACTACATTAAAATTTAAACTCAATGCAAAAATTGTTTTTTAAAACTGCCGCTACGGCTGCTGTCCTCTGTTTCAGCTCCCTGGCCTTTGCGCAGCAAAAATACTCCGTAAGCGGTACCGTGAAAGATCACAAAAATGGGGAACTGCTGATCGGGGTTACCGTAAAAGTGAGTGAAGACCCGTCTATTGCGGTGGTTGCCAATGAATATGGCTTTTACTCATTATCCCTTCCTGAGGGAAATTACACTTTGATTGTTTCGTATCCCGGTTATAAGGATTTTGAACTGCCTGTAAAAGTGGAACAGAATACCAAACTGGATCTTCCGCTAAATCAGGAGGAAAAAGGGAGCGAAAAAGTAGGAAAAATTGATGAAGTTATTATTTCAGGGGTTAAAAAGGATAAAAACCTTTCTACAGCCCAGATGGGAACTGAAACGTTAAGCATCAAAAACATAGAAAAACTGCCTGTTTTATTCGGGGAAAAGGATGTGATGAAAACGATTCAGCTTTTACCGGGTATCAAAAGCAACGGTGAAGGTAGCAGTGGATTCAGTGTAAGAGGCGGTGCTACGGATCAAAACCTTATCTTACTGGATGAGGCACCTGTTTATAATGCTTCCCACTTACTTGGATTTTTCAGTACGTTCAACAGTGATGCCTTGAAAGATGCCAATATCATCAAAGGAAACAGCCCGGCGCAGTACGGAGGTCGTCTTTCTTCTGTGATGGACGTTAAAATGAAGGACGGAAACAATAAGGATTACAATGTGAATGGAGGGATCGGACTGATTAGCAGCAGACTGAGCGTGGAAGGTCCTATTCAAAAGGAAAAATCTTCATTCATTGTATCAGGAAGAAGAACTTATGCTGACCTTTTTCTTAAAGGAAGTGAGGATTTCAAAGACAGCAAGCTTTATTTCTATGATTTAAATTTAAAAGCCAATTATCAGATCAATGAAAACAACCGTCTTTATCTGTCGGGATATTTCGGAAGAGATGTTTTGGGCTTAGGAGATACCTTTTCTACGGACTGGGGAAATACAACGGCTACCTTGAGATGGAACAGCATTATTAACAGTAAATTGTTCTCCAATACGTCATTTATTTACAGCAATTACAATTATAAAATCAGCCTTAAAAGCAATGATAATACCTTTGGCTTAGATTCACAGATCGAGGACTGGAACCTTAAGCAGGATTTCACATGGTTTGCCGGAAATAAGCATTCTGTACGTTTCGGACTACAGTCTATTTACCATACGATTACGCCAAGCAGTGCTTCGGGAACGAGTGTGAGCAGTTTTCCAAGAAATCCGAGAAAATCGTGGGAAAATGCGGTGTATATCAATGATGATTTTAAAGCCAATGATAAACTTACGGTTAATTACGGTTTAAGACTTTCTACGTTCAGTGTTTTAGGAGGTGATACTTATAATACCTACGAAGGCGATGTGATTACGGAAAGCAGGTTTTTAGAGAAAGGAAAATTTGGAAAAACGTATTTCAATCTTGAGCCGAGAGTGACAGCCAACTACCGTATCAATCAGGTAAGCAGCGTTAAAGCCGGATATTCCCGAAACACACAGAATTTACACCTTCTGAGCAACAGCAGCAGCGGAAATCCTACCGACCAGTGGATCGGAAGCAGCTACAGTGTAAAGCCGGAAATAGCAGATCAGATCAGTGCGGGATACAGCCGAAATTTCAAGAATAATAACTATGAAGTGAATGCTGAGATTTATTACAAATCCATGCAGAATCAGATCGACTTTAAAAACGGTGCCCAAATCTCGTTTGATACAGCAGCCGATGTAGAAAGTGAATTACTGTACGGTAAAGGAAGAGCTTATGGTTTGGAACTGATCGCCAAGAAGAAAAGCGGAAGACTGACCGGATGGATTTCTTACACCCTGTCTAAAACAGAAAGAAAAATAAACGGCATCAATGATAATGACTGGTACAATGCAAGAATGGACAAGACCCATGATCTTTCTATCGTGGCGACCTATGAATTGAGTAAAAAATGGTCTCTATCAGGATTATTCCTTTACAGCACAGGAAATGCGGTGACTTTCCCTACTGCGAAATACGAACTGAACGGACAGACTATTTTCCAGTACAGCAGCAGAAATGCGGACCGTATGCCAGCCTACCACAGAATGGACCTGAGTGCTACGTATGAGCCGGAATCTACCAAACGTTTCAAAGGATCGTGGTCATTTGGTATCTATAACCTCTACGGCCGTGAAAATGCCTACACCATTACATTTGAAGACAATCCGAACAATCCGGGAACAACCCGAGCTATGCAAACTTCACTGTTCCGTTGGGTACCGAACATCACTTATAATTTCAAATTTTAGATCATGAAGAATATTATTTTTATCATATTGTCCCTGTTTATAGTAACTTCTTGTGAAAAGGAGATTGATCTGGACCTGGACGACAAGAGCGGAAACATCGTTATAGAAGGTAATATCACGAATCAGGCCGGACCTTATTTTGTAAGAATAACGAAGTCGGTGGCATTTACGCAAAACAATCAATATCCGGCAGTTACCGGAGCTCAGGTTGTTTTAAGCGATAATACCGGACAAACGGAAACCTTACAGTACGTAGGTGACGGAAAGTATAAAACCACCAGTTTTACAGGCGTAACAGGGCGTACCTATACGTTGAAAATTCAGGCTGAAGGAAAGGAATACACCGCTCAAAGTACGATGCCTGAAGTGGTGAGTTTTGATGGTCTGACTCAGGATTCGTTTAATTTCGGAGGTGAAACTACGTATACGCTTTTACCTGTTTTTACAGATCCGATCGCATTAGGAAACCGTTATCTTTTCAATTTTACGGTCAATAATATGACGAAAAAGACCTTTGAAGTATTTTCAGATAATATCAATAACGGAATGGTGAATCAGAGACCTCTTTTCCTTCCGAACGAGGATGATGACAAAGATCCTACTGATCATAAAGTAGTGCCGGGAGATACGATTTATGTAGAAATGCAGTCTATCGACCACAATATTTTCACCTATTATTCTGCTTTACTTCAGATCACAGACGACGGAGGAGCAGGTGTTACGCCTTCCAATCCTCCAAGTAATATCAACAATGGTGCTTTGGGATATTTCTCAGCGCATACGACACAGAAAAAGACATTTGTGATTCAATAGATTGCGATGACTTAAGTATAATAAAGGCTATTCCAGATTTGGGATAGCCTTTTTTCTTTCTTTCGGGACAGTAATTCACTGTAGCAACTTATCTGAACTTTTTTTATAATCTTAATTTATTTTGCTGACTTTAATTTTGAAATACTGCCTGAGGTTAGAATAAATTCTTTTGAAGGAAAACTTCTATAGGAGATCGGTTTAGTTTCAAATCTAGTTTCTTTGCCCAGTCCCACCTGAAGTGATGTTACTTTTTCTTCATAAGTCTTTTTGTTAGTATCTATCAGAATTTCATGGTCAGTTATAAGTCTGCTTTCGATATTGGTATGCTTTGTATATTTAAAAATTCCTTTAGATGAAGAAACCAGTTTTTTCTCTATTTCCTGATCTCCCTCTTTAGATTCTTTTAAGGTATATTTCGGAATCCCTGCTTCATTATATAAAAACTTTATATTCCATTGATCCAGATAGTCACTTGCCTGCGTTCTGTAAGATTCCATATATCCTTTTAGTATTTTAAAATCTTTATGTTTATATTTTTCGTAGGATGAAATATATTTTAAATCATCAAGATTATAGCCTGGCAAAAAGTCTTCTAAAAAGTCAATCAGATCGGGAATATTTAAATTGTTACCAATGCTTTTACGGATATATTTATAATAAGAATCATTTAGGTAGAAGATATCTTTATCCTCAATTAACACTGCCTTATCATCATCTTTGAATGCAATATTAAGTTTTGTAGTGTAACTTTCATTTTTATAATTTAACGAAAGGACATTCTGATTCCTGGTTAAAGTACATAAATTGGGAACTTTCTTTTCTGATACCTGAGAGTCATTGAAATCATAAAAAGATATACTGTCTTTTTTTGTATTGAATATGTAAATTAAGGTATTGGTACTTATTTTATCTTTCTTATCTATTCTCCGGTCATCCACATATTCTCCCTTGTCAATGGTTTTATTAACGATGTAAGTTATGGTATATGGTTTGGGTACCTGTGCAAAAAAAAATGCAGGAACGGTCAACAGAATAAGTAATAAATAGGTTAAGTTTTTCATTAATTAAACTTTTATTTTTTTCCAAAATATAGTGTATCCGGCGACCCGGGTGGCTTCTAAACCGAAAGATTGTTTAGTGGCATTCTTAAAGTAAAAATCACCTGTAGTCCAATAGTCTGTTTTTGCAAAATCTGCATTAGGAAGGTCATAAACTGCTTTATTTTTTTCCTTTACCGTTTTGTGCGTATGAACTCCTTTATCACAGCCCTCATCATGAACTGAGGTGTATGCAAGAGTTGAGCCTCTTCTTCCTGTCACCTTAGCTACAAATGAATCGTATAAGCTCTTGCTTATTTTTATATAATCATATTCATCAAATTTATTATGACCATATTTTGTTTTACTGTCGGGTTTTAAGTCAGTATCAATACCCCACGCCAAAAAGTCTTCGCCGTCCCATTGTGTTGCATTATCCGTAGGATCAGTTTTCACATCATCTACATCCCTTAAAAGAGCATCAATAGCGCCTGCTCTGGAATGCAAAGATATGGTGTCTTTTTCCGTCGTTTTCATTTCAACCTTATCCTTGGCTTCTACACTAGAATAGCTGGAATTTAATAACTGAAACATTGTTTTTCCAACTCTTTTTGCTTCGTTATAATTGGTATGTGCTATATACAGATATTCTTCTTTTTCTGTTGATAAGCCTTCGTGCTTAATAATGTTACAAACTTTCTGGAACTCGCTGTGGACAATGTTCAGCTTTTTAGGGCTCTTATAGATATCCTCTTCTGCTCCTTTTCCTTCACAGGCATATACATCTGTCTCATTTCCTTTTTTCTGGCCTTTTACGCTACCTTCATAAGTTCCGTTATAATTATAGAAGTTGCCATTTATTTTTTCTTTCGATTCAGGCACTGGTGCTCCCGCTGCATCAATGGTCTCAGGCTGATGAATCTGTCCACTGTCAGTAATGGTAATATTAACCCCTCCATAGGTGCAAGGAATGGTGCTTTTCTGCAACAGTACAAATTGATCCTGGGACAAATATGTACCCACATCCTGCCAGTCTCTTACATTCATAACAGAAGCACAAGGCGCCGCCATTTGTGGACTTTTTTTGCAGGTCCCCGTAAAAACAAGACTTTTAGGTCCTCTCTCTTTTATCGTTGCCGTTTTCTTTTCCTGTATAGTAGGGGTATCGAAGTTAACCTTCATTATTCCTTTGGGAATGGTACATAGTATACAATCCAAAGTAGCGGTATCTATAACTACTTTCAGTCCGGCTTCTGCTTTGTCTTTTTCTTCATTTTCAGCACGTTTTCCCTCCATTTTCTGGCTATTGGCGGCCTTTATTTGATCGCTATCCTGTTCTGCAACCTGGTTTTGAGTCTCCGGAATGGCAGTTTCTATATCTGTACTTAACCTATCCATAGTTATGAGTGTTTTAAAATGGTAATTCCTGTTACTGCTGAAAATTTCCTAGGATATTTTGGAAAAAAGATTAATATCACTTTTTCAACACAATCTACTCTTATTTATTTGATAGTATTTTCATTTTTACTCCACCAATCCAGCCATCTTTTAGCGGCTTCCTGATAGGTGCAAATAATAAGTTTATTGTTTTCGATATAATAATTAAAGGTACTGTTAAAATTCTTTTCTACGGCATCACTAAGTGTGCTTTGAATTGTAATTAATTCACCATCATTGGCAAGTTGGGTATTATTATCGCCAATATACTTTTTTACGCCTTCAGATAATTGAATTTTGCCTTCAGATGCTTGTACATAGGAATCCATTTCATCTTTTAAGTGGCTGTATTTAAATGTAAAAGTTGTCCCTGGGAAAATACCTTTTACATCTCCGCCTACCGGTGCATTTGGAAGCTTGGAATGATTAAGGACCACAACAGCATTCTCTGCTACATTCTGCTTTCTACTTTGAGTTAAATTGACTATCATGGCATAAACTTCCTTTTGATGAATGGATTGGATAACTTTTGCATCTTCTTTCCTTTCATCACCAAATTCTCTTATATCAGGAACGGCATTTGAAACAATTTCAACTATCTTCTGATTTTCCGAGTCATCATTTAGTTGGTTCAATTTTCCAATGACATGGATATCCACTACTCTTTCTTCAGCAGCAGGATCCCAATCCATCGTACCCTGTTCTGTGTTTTTTTTACGGGACAAAATATTTTTAAGTTCAACAATTATTTTGCTTTTTTCTCCCGAAATATCTATATCATGTATTGCTTTTACTCTTGAATGCAAATCATTTTGAGTATTCAAAATAAGCTGTATTAATTCTTTATTATCCATATTATTCTTTTTTACATCTTGCCCAAAACACGAAATTAAACATATAAATGTCATGACTACCATTAGATTTTTCATATAAATAAATTTAAGGTCCTGTATAATTATTTGGATGAGATATGGTCACTCTTGATCTTACTGAATCCCAGATTTGTAAAATCCTTGTATTCCAGGTCTGGCTGCTTAAAATCAACGGTTCTGGAGGTGGTATAATTCCTTTGATATTCCCTCCTGCAATGTTAACAACCAGAAGAGTTGCTGGAACATCAAAATCAAGATGAATTCTGGATTCAAAATCTATATGCGTAAAGGTCCATGGCATGGCAGCATTTGCAGTACTGGAAGAAGGTTTATCCAGCAAAGTTGCGGTTTTTCCTCCATTCGAAATATTGTACACACCATCTGCATATCGGGGATTCATTCTAAGTCTGTCTAACGTCCAGGAAGGATAATCACTTGTATGCGTTTGATTATAATCCATCACATTGGGTCTCGACATTCTTTTCGCATTATCCCAGTTCTCTCTGCCTCCTTTTTTCCATTGAACAAACGTATACATTTCTGTAGTATTGGCTTCCTTAACAGTAAAATTCAGTTCAAAATGCTTTTTTTCGATACCGCCTTCATTGACATACCTGTTTATTGCTATTTGTAAACTTTGTAAATTATTGGAAACCTCAGCATCTGAAACTAGACTCTCTTCTTTCACAGTTGACGAATTCTGGAATGATAGCACTTTAAAGTATATCTTCATGGTCGTAAATTGACTCAAAGGTTGTCTCGCCAAATCCCGCCACCAATCCAAAGGCATTTTATAGGTAGCTTTTCCCGAACCATCCAGTTTCAACGTCCTATCTCCATGCGTATAGCTGCTGAATGCTTTCGCCACCACTCTGTCTTTTGGTAACTTGGTTTTATCCCAACTATTCCCTATTCCCACTGTATGGGCTAATAATCCCTGATCTACTTTTACCGCTTGGATATCTATCAGGTTATTAGGGATCCCATCCTCAATTTCAAATTCCAGTATAGGAAATCCGGACATTAGGGAACCACTTTTATCGAATACTACAGTATAGGAAGCCTGTTTGCCTTTTATTTTTATTTTTTTCTCATCTTCTACTACCGGCGCCCCCTTTGCATAAATACTTTCTGGCTCATTGATCTGCCCTGAAGTTACAAACTCTATCTTTCCGGTTTCAGGCGGTATATTACCTGGCATTTTGCCTATTCCAGGTAAGGTTGATTTTTTTAATAACACATAATTGTCCTGTACTTTTGCAGTTCCGAAATCCTGCCACGCTGTGAGGGATATCATCTTAAAGCCATCATAAAATGTAAAGTTGGGAATCTGTTTTTCCACAACTGTTCCAGTAAGTTTTCCCTGTGTTGTAGGGACATCATTTAAAACTTTAAATTCACCCAAATGGGCATTGAATTTTATCTTTGCTCCATGTATTGCCAACAGCAATCCTTCTTCATTTTTATCTTTTTTCTCATTTTCGGAACGCTTTTCCTCCATTTTCTGGCTGTTTTCAGCTTTCGGATCCTTTGGTTGCTGCGAAGAATCCTGAGGTGGTCCGGCAGAGGAGTCATTTTCTGTATTTAACCTATCCATAGTAATGAATGTTTTAAATGATAATTGCTATTTCCAGAATTATTTATCTTTCACAGCATTTAAATAAAGAAGAGCTTCTTCAGCTTCCATTTTTATTTTCAGATTTTCAGATTTTAGGTTAGTTTGGTAATTTAAAAACTGCTCTTCTATTTCTTCTTTTGAACCTTTATTAATTTTAAGATTAAATGTTCCGTTGTACGCTGTACTTTTTGGAGAACCTCCATCAGTCGTCACAAATAAATCTAAAGCATAATTTATGGTCACCTCCCCTTCTTCCAGAAACTCAAAATATCTGTTTAAAAAATAAGTTACCTGATAAGATTTTCCTGCAGGAATTTTAATGGGTATTGAGCGTTCACTATCATTCCATTCCCTGTCTTTTATTTTTACTAAAGAAGACTGTGATTTAAAAGAAAGGTCATTAGGATTAGGATAAAACAATAAAACACTAATATCCTGAGTGGAATTATTTGTAACGGTCAAAATAGAGGATACGACTCCATTCAGTAGATTCTTCTCATGACCTTGTGTCATGCTGATATGTATAGTGTTGCTATTATTCATTTTAATATTATTTTGTGAAGCACATTGTGCATTGATGAATAAGATAATAATTATTATTAAGTTTTTCATAATCTTTTTTTATGGTAAACTATGCTCAAGGCTTACTACGTTTGCATTTCCCGCACCGGTTATAAATCCATTGATCGTAACTGCTGCTCCTATTTTTTTAGTTCTGTGTTTCCACTGAGGAGCTGTTGCTGTCCCTGAATTAAATACCTCATGAATTCTTTGAAAACCTGAATTTGGGTGAACAATATCATTAGCACCACAGCATTTACATTTATATATGCATAGTTGGTTGGCCTCTGTAATTCCTGGCTTACCTAAAGTAATACCAGCTCTTGAAATTGAATGGGTATCCTGAGTCAACTGATCTCCCGGCAGGTATCCTGAATTACTTGCAGCCCCACCTCTTGGTTGAAAAGGAGGACTGTCATTTTTTCCTACATAATCTACCACTTCTTTGATTTCTATTTCTTTCAAATCTGCAAAAACACCGTTATCTGAACTCCATCCATCCTGAACAATGACACCCAATCTGGCAGATGTATATACTTCACCCGCATACGTATCAGTATAATTAATAGGATGGCAACATACCGTAAAACCTGGTGAAGTAGCCTTTACAACACCTGCTACTTTAGCTTCAATTTTAAGCTGTCCGCCATGCCCCGGGTTTGTCTTGGCGGTTCCCTTGATAATTACTGTAGTGGTAGCTGTAATAGTAGAAGGTGTAACACTGGCATTCCCGTTGTCTGCATTTGAATTTATAATTGATAAGTCCACAGAACCTGTTCCTGTTACTGTAACTTCCACTTCATAGGTTTTATTTAAAGGAACACTGTCTGGCATCCCTGCTACTACTGATGCATTTTTTTCTACATATGGATTTCCCCTGATTACGTTGCCAATACTTACTGAAACAGGAGGCGGAGGTGCCGGCGCACCTTTCGCATCAACACTTTCTGGCTCATTGATCTGCCCTGAAGTTACAAACTCTATCTTTCCGGTTTCAGGCGGTATATTACCTGGCATTTTGCCTATTCCAGGTAAGGTTGATTTTTTTAATAACACATAATTGTCCTGTACTTTTGCAGTTCCGAAATCCTGCCACGCTGTGAGGGATATCATCTTAAAGCCATCATAAAATGTAAAGTTGGGAATCTGTTTTTCCACAACTGTTCCAGTAAGTTTTCCCTGTGTGGTAGGAACATCATTTAAAACTTTAAATTCACCCAAATGGGCATTGAATTTTATCTTTGCTCCATGTATTGCCAACAGCAATCCTTCTTCATTTTTATCTTTTTTCTCATTTTCGGAACGCTTTTCCTCCATTTTCTGGCTGTTTTCAGCTTTCGGATCCTTTGGTTGCTGAGAAGAATCCTGAGGTGGTCCGGCAGAGGAGTCATTTTCTGTATTTAACCTATCCATAGCAATGAATGTTTTAAATGGGTATTATCTTTTTTGATTTCCGTAAAACCTTCTTCATTGTGACCTTCTCTGAATACAAACAAGCCTCTGAAATGGTCAATCCCAGCTGGTTCCGGATCTTCAGCAGCAGTTGTTAGAATTATTTTATCTCCGTCTCTCACAGGAGTAATAATTTCTGTAAACCCTTCAGAAGATACTCTCTTTATTTTTGTATCTAATGGCTGCAATAAGCCATTGAAAAGCAGTCCAAACATATTGTAACCTTCCAGAAAACTGATCAGCCGGCTTTCCTCTTCAAGCACACTGCTTATCTGACTGAAATAATTATTTATGGCTTCACCTTCATGGTTTTCCGAAAGCCTGGCAGCTAATTTCATCCATCTTAAGCGAAGAAAATCAAGGTTATTAATTTCAACAATATGTCCATTTTTATCAACTGCTAATTCCAGCTCATCAAACAAATAACTGATTTGTTTTAAAAATTTCCCCATTGCATTATCATCGTTTGAAAAATTGAAATCAACCACTAGAACATGATATTTGAAATAGTCTTTTTCATTCCCTAAATAATAAACCTCAGCTACTCTCACATAACTTTTTTCTGTCCGGTAAGAAGTATCAGGATTAGAAACAACTATCGTTTCCAATCTATACGTTTTGCTGAAATTCTTTAGAGGATGTTCCAATATCAATTTGTTTCTGGGTTAAAACTCCATTCTTCTCCGGTCATCCGTTGGTGAATAAGCAAGACTGTCCATTAACGTATTAATTTTTGCAGATCGGTGCAGATATTTGTTTTTAAGCTTTCGAAGAAGATAATCTGATTTATAAGCAGTCACCACTATCTCTTCTAACTGTATTGCCGCTACCGGATTCTGAACAGGAGTTTCAGAGGTTGTCTCAACTGGGCTTTCTTCCTCAACTTCTGGTTCTTCTTCGTGTTTGAAATTTCCCTTAAGCGTCCACCTTTCATTTTTTTCTATAATGTGATCTTTCATATAGGCTTTTACCTCATCCAGGAAAGTATCATTCAAAGCATAATCTGCCATGACTTTGGAGTATAACAGGTAATTATTATCTTCATTAAGATAAGGCAAGGCATAATCACACATAAAATGAAGCGGAATAAAACTGTATCCTCTATACAGATAACGGGTTCCGGTAAGTGTATATTTCCAATGGGCTTCAATAGCTAACTGTTCTTTTTTAAACCAGCCCTGCTCGATGAGTTCATCCCTAAAAGCATCCAACGAGCCTGAAAAATAAGCCTTTTCAAGCCAGACATATTCCCTTTCCGTCACTCCTTCTACAGGATCCGGCTGATAGCCGCTTTGACTGAGTTCTGCTGATGACATTACATCATGGTTATAACTTCCTCCCACATCGCTATGCACTCCCGGAAAATTTCTTTCTATGCCTGTTTTAAGATCTACAGGCAGAAATCTTGAGAGAGAAAAGTTTTCTCTATGTTCGTCTGCTGCTGTAAAATGCACTGCCTTTCTTGGGGAACCCAGCTGATGCAGGTGTAGTTCACCCACTTTTTTCCTGAAATTCGGAATTAGAAGACAGGTAGGATCATAAGAAGCTACCGTATCATAAATCCCTATAAATCGAACATTCACGGTCATGGAATCTACCAGTTCACGGGATAATCCCGCCTGCAAAAGCGCAGTACCGAAATGTCCAAATTCAGGAAGTTTGCCATCTTTCACCCAGGATTTGTCTATGGACATGAATTCACTGGTCTCATGGTCTACGTCAATTCTTGATGCACCCTGTACAGGTGGATAATAGGCTTTTGGCGCATACGTTCCCATCTGTAAATTATAGGCAAAATTTCTCGCTGCCGCTGCACCACGGCTAAATCCAAAAATATCAACAATTAATTCAATCGATTCTGTATCTTTTTTCTTTAAATCAACAACTTTTCTTGCTAAAGCTTGAGATCCATTTCTTACCTTTCCTACTACTCCCGTTTTTCCACGGCCATATTTAAAGCCTCCCCCCTCATCATCTGCTTTATCAATGGTAGCTATACCTTCGACATAAATTGAATAATTTGCTCTCTCGGTACACATATACTTTCTGGCAACGTTGGTAAAATCATTACCAAAACTATTGTCATCTTTAGCATATTTTTCAAAAATCTTTCTTTCTTCTTCTGATGCTGAAATATTGCGAAACTCACCCTTGCCCTGAACCTTTTTACGTATCTCGGTGTTTTTCAGATTATTTCTGGTTCCATCAAAGAATATTCCACAGGTAATTTTTAAAGTTCCCGGTGGATCTGGCAACGGATTGCCCGTATTGTAAACAAAGGTTTTACCCATGGTTAGTCTTTGTATTTAGTTTTACGTACGATAATTTTACTATTTTTCAACCAAACCTGCCTATCTCCATTCACTAACTTTACCGAAGCAGAGGTTTTGGGAATATTAACTGTCACCCTTAATTCGACTTTAGCATTAGGATTATCGGAAGAAATTTCCTTGAACGCTGGAAATATTTCATTCCCATCAAACTCAATTTCACAGTAATACCTGTTCTCATCTACCCATGAAAAATCAACTTTACTTGGAACGGCCCTTTTTGTAGGGGTATTCCATTTGACGTTGTCTGGGATTATTTTTGGATATTTTTGAATTAATGTTTCTCCAAAAAGTTCCTCCCAACTGCCATTGTAAGCATAAACACCAACATCTTTATTTTTCATATTATTAGGCAATTCTGTTATCAGTGTCCAATTATATTCTTCTCTATAACTGTCCCACAATCCGTAAGGAATCGGCTTGCCTTCGTTTGCCTTGGCCACTTCCGCCGGAACAATTCCAAATTCATGTATAATTTTACGTTGGTATTCAGCATCAAACATATTTTTCTGAGGTCCCGGGCTCAAAGCATCTATTTCAGACTGCGGTATGACTATCTTCTTACTCTGATATCTTCCTATTTCCACCTGTCTTCCCGGTCCGGAAAGCCAAAGCACAACCACACCACCCGGCGCAAAGCCTACAATAATCTTGTTATAATTTTCTTTCCTTGGATTTGGATTGTCTCCACTGGAAGGGGTATAATAGCCGTTTTTGAAAAGATCGGTCATTTTCCCGTTATCCAGATCAGTGTCGATCTCATAAAATATTTTCTCAGCATAAGAAACCCAAATCACATGCAAATGATTGGGAATGCTTTTTTCTCCATTACTCATTCCTCTGTTGGCATCTCCCCATATTCCGCCTGTCGTTCCGCTAAACAAACTTGTAAATTCTCCGTCTGCAGATTCAAATCCTCCACGATACACATCAACAGGGTAACCTAAAGGCGCCGAAGTGGCATCCAACCATTCATATTTTGTCATAGCTTTTGTTTTTTGATGCTCTTTCTTTTCCTGACACGAGATCTGAATGAAGAATAATAAGCTTAATAAATATTGTATTGATTTGTTCATTGTTTAGGAAAATTACTCTTTTACACAGTCATACATTGGATTGATTGATCAAATATTAATGATCATCAATTTTAACCTTTATTCACTTTGGCGTCTATTTTACCCAGCATTTTCGCAACACCGGCACTCTGTAATAAAATATCACCGTTCTTTGCCTGATGAGTCGTTGTAGAAGTCGTCTCTTTCAAATCTCCTGTTATACTGACCGTTTTATTTTCATTAACGGTCTGCTTATAATTTTTTGAAGTGAACTGATGATCATTTGTAATATTCGTGGTATGATCATTTCCTACAATTGTTTTCATATCCTTTCCAACATTAATGGTCATGTTCTCCCCCGCATTGAATATCATATTTTTAGGAGCTGTAACCGTAATATTTCCGGCTCCGTCCATGAAATAATTGTTGCCGCTCGGATCGATAATAGTCACACTTCCTTCCGTATCATTCATTAGAATTCTGATTCCGCTTCTAGTCTGTATGGATTTTAAATGATTGTCTATTCCACCTCCTAATGCGGTTCCCCCATGAAACATTCCTCCCATTACAAAAGGTCTGTCCGGATGGTTATGCACAAAACCTACCATCACCTGGTCACCGACTTCGGGTATGGCTACATATCCTCTGTTCTGGTTGATCTTATCTGTTCCTCCGGCATCGGGAGCCATCATACGGATAAAATTGGTATTGTCATTCATCTGCCAGTCGAATCTTACGGTTACCCTGCCTTGTCCCTGCGGATCTGTATTGGAGATGACCGTAGCGATCTGAGGCTGTGCAATAGGTACCGTAAAGTCCGGTTTTGGTATATATCCTGTATCTGAAGCTATGGCTTCAAATTTTCCACTATAATTTCCCAGAGTATCAACTTCATGAGTGACTTCAGTCATCATCAGTTTTGTAAAATAGGCGGTCTGGTTGCTATCCGTTTTTCGCATTTTAATATCAGCAATACAGCCCGGATATAAAAAAGGAAGAGTGGTACCTCCGGATACCGTAAAAACTTCCACGGCCTTGCTTCCTGATGTAGAAGTCTGGGAAATAACCACATCCATATCAGTGGCCGCTTTTATAGGAGCAACCTGTAATGACGGTGTTTTGAATATTCCCTCATTATTCTGATAAGCTGTTTTTGCTAAATTCCCCATATGTTGTATTGATGTTGCTCCTGAGCTGAGCTTCGCATTGGTACTGCTGTTATACCCATAAAAACTGGGTTTGATATGTACTGCTTTTAATTCAACATTAACGTCGGAAACATTGCTTCCGTAGATCAGTTCCAATGCTTTATTCTGAGGGGGCATATTTCCGAAATGTAAAACTTCTCCATCGTAATAGAACTGTTCTCCGTATGCTTCTGCCATTCTGCAAAGATAATTGTAGTGGGTTTCGTCATACTGAGCACTATAGAGAATCTGTGAAGAAGCTTTTGCATTGATTTTCACATCAAACTTGCTGCTTTCAATTCCCTGTTTGATAATATCGGCTGCGATAATGCCCATATTGACAGGCTGGCTTCCGCCAAAACTCTGGGTATGTGGAGCAGCATCCAATAAAATGGTTGGGCTGTATCCTTTCAATACAATGTTTCCAAGACTGTGATTTTCCTGGCTGAATCCAACTTTGGTAATTACCCCGACAAAAGTTCTTTCGGGGCTGTTGTCAACATCTTTGTATCTGATATTGATGGTTAATCTTCCTCCTAAAAATCTGTTGGCCTGTTCAAGCTCATGATTTTGCTTTTCAGAGAGTGTATCATTCACAAGCACCAGTTCAAACTCATGATGTTTTCTGACACTTTGATGCAGACGGAAATTTTTGAAATGTTTGATGATTTTACCATCAATCACAATATCCAGTTTTACCACACGGTTGATTCCAGGAATATAATTCTCTGCAATCTTATCGGAATTTGAAATATTTTTATCCATATTATTTGATGTGTTTTTTTGTTTTTACTTAAAAAAATTAAAAAATAAATAGATGTTCTATAAAGTTAAAAAACTTTCACAGTATAAAATGACATTCTTCGGCTTATTTTTAAACGCTGAACCATCAAATGGACCATTTTCTTATTAATACTACATGAGTTCGGGACAGGACATCTGGTTAAGGTTTCAGACATCAGACTTTCAACTGGGATAAAGAACGTCGATTGTGAATTTTGCTTCGCAAGTGAATAGTGAATGCTAGATTCAAGAATCAAGATTTTAAATACGAAATATCAGACATCAGACGATAATTTATTAGCTTTATGACTACAATCAGCAACTGATAAACCAGCAACTAGCAACCAAACCCATCATTCATTCAAACACGAATACAAATAGAGACTGTTACAGACAAAAAGACAGAACAGCATCCTTAATGCCGGATGGACCATTCTGTCTGATATTTCTAAAGTTTTTAAAAGCTAAATGCTAAGAAGTAGGCCATTCTGCCTTGTAAGAAGAATTCCCTAAATCGATTTGCTCCGCACTTATGATAAAGCTGATGTACATGCTGTTTTCATCTACTGCGTCGAAATCAACCTCGTGCTGGATCACGTATCCGTTTGTCCATTGCAAAGTAGTTAACGTTCCTTCTTCGTGAGATTTGTTGAAGGTGATCTCTCCGGTGGTAGGCTTGTATTTTCCGTTAAGAAGACTTTCAAGAATATCTGATTTCTCAGTAGCTTCTACTGTGATTTTGATCAGTGCATTAGACGGATCTGATGCTACTCTTCCTGATACGTCTGTGGAACGGGACACGCTGTAATTAAGTTTTAGTAATTTCTGCCCTTCGCCACCGTTGAATTTAAGAATTCCTCTTGAATTTTTGTCTGCCATGATTGGTAAATTTTAATAATTAATATTCTGTGATTTGATGTAATCTATTTCACCAAATATAGAATATTAAATTCGCAATAAGCCCGTTTAATCATAAACATCAGAAAGTGTAGTAGTACTACTACTAACAATCGTTAGGTTTTATAGTAATTGTAAATCAACTATTTACATTATTTTAAAAAAATACAGCAGGCATTATACATCCAATATTTACTTCTCATCAAAATACTTCTTAAGGTCCGAAATACTTTTGATCTTCAACTCCTCAGCCTGTTTTCTGCGCATCATCAGTGCATAGGAATTATTAAATCCAAGCGGTTTCAACCATTGAATTCCATACTGCTTCTGAAATTCAGAATTGACATACTGATAGGTGTTGTCAGCGCTTTGGGTTACCTCTTTCAGGGTTTGTTCTGACGGTTTTAAAAGGACCAGAAGTCCGGTTCCTGTATATTCAGGATAAAAATCGATGCCATCATTGACCAAAGCATCAAAACAGATTTTGGTCCCGCCCAGTCCTGTTTTTGTTTCCACTTTATAATCGGTGTAGCCTTCGATCAGCATTTTATACATTTCGGTGAGAATGTACTGCTCGCCAAAGATCTTCGAGCCAATGCGTACTGTTCCTGAATTCCCTTTCCTGGAGGTTTTATATAATTTATTTTTAACCAAGAAATCCTTTGCAATTCTTTCCGGGGTCTGATGGAGCTGATCAGATTTGTAATTCAGATCCGTCATGATTGAATCGTTAAATTGATTGGCCAGCAGATTCAGGGTTTCTTCAAGTTCAGGAAATTTCTTTAATGTTTTTGTTTTAATAATTGGTGCTGCGAAATACGGGGGGAATATTTTTTTATCATCATTCAGAACATAGAGGTCAAAAGCTTTGATCCTGCCGTCTGTAGAATATCCGCTGATCAGATCCAGTTCCTTTTCATAGGCCGCTTTGTACATAATGGCATCGTTGACAATCACCGGATTCACATTCAGATGATACACAGAACGTAAGCCGAGATCTCCATCCTGTCTTCCCATAAATTCAGGGGTAAAACCTGCTTTAATGCTGTTCTTAGAAACAGCGGTGAACAGATAAGCTGCTCCTACAATGATCAGAATGGCCGGAACAATATACTTCAGCTTTTGGAACAGCCGATACCCTGATTTCTGTACCAGTGCAATCGTCTGATCCAGCAAAACAGCCAATAATGCGGCAGGAATGGCTCCGGCAAGGATCATATTCGTATTGTTGAGAGAAATTCCGCCGAAGATAAATTCACCCAAACCACCTGCTGCGACAAATGATGCTAAAGTCGCCACTCCAACATTGATCACCGCTGCTGTTCTTATTCCCGCAATGATAACAGGCATCGCCAGAGGAAGTTCTACTTTAAAGAGAAGCTGACTTTTATTCATCCCCATCGCTTTGGCCGCTTCGATAACGGTTGAATTCACTTCTGTAATTCCCGTGTAGGTATTCCGGATGATGGGTAATAAAGCGTAGATCAGCAAGGCAACGATGGCCGGTTTGGCCCCGATTCCGAATGCAGGGATCATAAATCCTAGCAATGCAATACTCGGAATGGTCTGTAAAATACCCGCCACACCCAACACAGGGCTGGACAGCTTTCTTTTTCGTGCGATCATTATTCCCAACGGTACACCAATGATGATCGCCAGAATTAATGACAGAAAGGTAAGTCCCAGATGCTGTACAACCTGGGTCAGTAATTTTTCCTGCTGTTCGATGATGAACTGCCAAAGACTTTGCTGTGTCATACGATCTGTAATTTTCTGTACTCATTAAAAGCCCTGATCAGGTTTTCGTAATGGTCTGTATTTTTATGATCTGAACTTAATTTCTGTAAAGCCTCCCAAACATTGGTTCTTTCTGTCAATTTAAATTCACTCAGTAAATGATCCGAATTAACAAAACCACTGACCTCTTTCAATGTGGCGATCTTATATTCCAGTAAAAGCCGGTTTTCAGCAAAAAAATCAGTCACAAAATCGTTTTCAGGATGATAAAGCATTTCTTTAGGCGTTCCTGTCTGAATAATTTTCCCTTCGTCCATTAAACATATCCGGTGCCCCAGTTCAAAAGCTTCCTGAACATCATGAGTAACGAGGATAATGGTTTTATTTTTAAGTTCTTCCAATGATTTAAATTCTGAATGAATATCTGCCTTCGTAATATTGTCCAGCGCTCCGAAAGGCTCATCCATCAGTAAAACAGGTGTATTGGCGATCAAAGCTCTTGCAATTCCCACTCTCTGCTGCTGTCCGCCGCTCAGTTCATCCGGAAACCTTGAAAGGACTTCTTCAGAAAGATGAAGCTTATCCAGCAACTCTTCGGTTCTGTTTTCTGTTTTTTTCCTGTCCCATTTGAGTAATTCCGGAACTACAGCAATATTCTGCCTAATGGTATAATGAGGAAACAGGCCGGAATGCTGCATCACAAAACCAATGCCCATGCGTAGTTCTTCCGGTTTCTGATCACGGATATTCTTACCGTCGATCAAAATTTGTCCGGAGTCTGCTTCTATAAGTCGATTGATCATTTTAAGCGTGGTTGTTTTTCCACACCCGCTGGTTCCCAAAAGCACCAGAATTTCCTGATCATGGGCCTGAAAAGAAATATGGTCAACGGCTGGTTTCCCGTTAAAGTTCTTTGAAACTGATTCAACTGTAATCATCGTCAACAATTATCGGGCAAGTCTGATTCCTGTGAACTGCCATTTCAGGTTGGTCTGGAAGAAATTACGATAGGTATTTCTGCTGTGTCCGGGAGGTGTAGCATCGGAGGCACCGCGTAAAACCATCTGATTGACCATGAATTTTCCGTTGTACTCTCCTACTGCCCCCGCTTCCTTTTTGAAGCCGGGATAAGGCAGATAAGCGGAATTGGTCCATTCCCAGCGGCTTCCCCAATCGAAATGATCGGAAGCGACCTCCCATTCAGCTTCTGTTGGCAGGCGCATTCCTTTCCAGGAAGCAAAAGCAGACGCTTCATAAAAATTGATGTGACAAACGGCGTCATCGAGGTCTAATTCCTGTAAACCGTTTAGGGTATAATTCATCCATTTTCCTTCAATCTGATGCCAATACAGCGGAGATTTTGCGTTGTTTTGTCTGACCCAATCCCATCCTTCGGCGTGCCAGTGTTTAAAATCCGAATAACCGCCGGATTCCATAAATTCAAGGTATTCTCTATTGGTGACTAACTGGTTGGCTATTTCAAAATCATTCAGAAAAACCTTATGTCTTCCCATTTCATTATCGAAACAGAAACCTTCTCCGTCAAAACCTATTTCATACACACCTTCTGAAAACATGATCATTTCTGTATGCTTTGGTTTTTCTTTTCTGGAAACACTTTCTTTTGTATAAGCCGGAAAAAGTGGATTGTGCCCTAAAATATATTTGATATCGGTAATCAATAACTCCTGATGCTGCTGTTCATGATTTAAACCTAATTCCATCAGCGGTTCAACAGCTTCAGTCATGAACTGGCTCTGAAGAAAGATGCTCATATGTTCGTCTACATATTTTCTGTATTTGTAAATATCTGAAACGGAAGGACGGCTTAAATTTCCACGGTCGGTACGGATCACTCTCGCTCCTATCGTCTCATAATAGCTGTTAAAAACAAAATTATACTGCGGATCAAAAACTTTATAGTCAGGGAAGTTCGGAACCAGAATAAAAGTTTCAAAAAACCAGGTGGTATGACCCAGATGCCACTTCGGAGGACTCACATCAACGATGGGCTGCACCACATAATCTTCTATTTCCAGAGGAGCACATATTTTTTCAGAATGTTTTCTGATGTCTGTATATTTTTTTACTAAATCTGATGTTACTATATTCTGTGTCATGTTCTTTAGTTTTGGGGAGTTTATTTGGTTCGGGGATTTTTTTTTCTCACGCAGATTGGGCGGATGGAGCAGATTTAAAAAATAAAACTCTACATATTCTATTCGTTATTGCACCTGCCATACTGCGTCTACAAACCACTTTTTGGAATCTTTGATTTCTCCTGCTTTTTTAAATCCCGATTTTTCTCTTAATTCCTCAATATTTTCGGTTGAAAACTTTTGTGAAATTTCCATATCAATCAATTCATTTTCTTCAAATGAAATAGGATCGCTTCCTATTGTTACAGTTTGATTTTTCAGGCTTACCAGAAAACTTCTGCAGGCTCCGCTGATGGGATCATAGTTTTGATAATGCTGAAACAGATCCAGATTAAAATTACCATCCAGTTCCGTGTTGATACGGGTCAGAAGATTGAGATTAAATGCAGCAGTAATTCCTGTACTATCGTTATAGGCATTTAAAATCGTGTGAGGGTTTTTCTTCAGGTCGAAACCAATCAGAACTCGGTCACCGGATGCCAGATTCCGGTTTAAATCAGAACAGAACTGATCCGCTTCATCGATTTTCATATTTCCGATATTGCTCCCCAAAAACAGGATCACCTTCCTTCTTGACGATAACGAGGCTGCTTTCTGAAGCATGTCAAAATACTCGCCTTCCAGGGAAACTATTTCCAACCCGGGAAGTTTTTCATTTAATTTTTCATTTAATTCCGTCAGAATATGACCGGAAATATCGATAGGCATATAGGTAAAATCTGTTCCTTTTTCTACAAGATATTGGAGTAAAAATGTAGATTTCATCGCATCTCCTGCACCCAGCTCTATCAAATCGAAAGGTTCGTTTTCCGGAATGATCAGGCGGGCAAGATCTGCTGTTTTATTTTGGAAAATATCGAGTTCACATTGGGTAAGATAATATTCCGGCATGGCCATGATCTCCTGGAAAAGACGGTCACCTGTTTCATCATAAAAATATTTGGAGGATAACCTTTTGGGACTGCTTTTTAAACCTTCCAAAACATCCTCGCGAAAATGATCAACATGAATATCTTCCACCTTCGAATGTGGTTTTAACTGTAAATTCATATGTTTTAATTTGTTTGGTTTTTAGTTAACTACAACTATCTTGCCGTCTCAACACTGAATTCGCTCAGCATTTTCTCTATCTAATATAAATAATTTTAATTGTTGGTGTATAGGTTTTAGAATGTTTTTAGAAGATGTGGTACTTTTTGCTCATGAATGATGATTGATTGGTGATGTCGGATTTTCAACTGGATTAAGAAGGTGAATGGTGAATTTTAGGTGACAGGTAGCAGATATTAGGTAGCAGGCTGTAGGAATTAGAGACTGTGCCGAAGGTTAAAACCAGGCAGCTTTTGGTTTTGATTTTAAGTGGTATTGATGTCAATGGTGAATTTTGCTTCGCAAGTGAATAGTGAATACTAGAATCAAAATTTTAGACGTCAGGCGATAATTTATTAGCTTAATTACTACCAACCAGCAACTAATAAACTAGCAACCAATAAACTAGCAACCAGCAACCAAAAATTACTTTGTCTGTGTCAGTTCATATTCAATTTCGCCATCACTTAAATCGGCAGTTTTCACAAAATGAAGGCGCTCCAGAAGTTTCATTGCAGGATCGTTTTCCTGGCTTGTAGCTGCCCAGATGCGTTTCAGCCTCATCGTATTTAATCCAAAATCAATAGCGAGTGACATTCCATCGGTCATATAACCCTGGCCGTAATATTTGGGTAATAAAACACAGCCTAACTCACCCTCTCCCTTATTCAGTCCGCGATAATAGCCACAGGTTCCAACGATTTGATGGGTTTCATTATCTACAATTCCCCAGTGAATGGAATTCCCGTCCAGATAATCCCGATCGATTCTGGCCTGCATTTCGGCTGCCTGTTCAACAGTTTCTGCCTGAACAGCATCATAAAACGAAATTTCAATTAGGTCCGGAATATCAGCATCCATAATCTGACGTAATGATACTCTGCTGCCTTTCACATTTGGAAAATCGTTCAACTGAAATTGTTTCATGGTGTAAATTGTATTAGTTTTGAAAATGAACATGA
Organism: Chryseobacterium sp. JM1; assembly: GCF_000737715.1. Classification (GTDB taxonomy): domain Bacteria; phylum Bacteroidota; class Bacteroidia; order Flavobacteriales; family Weeksellaceae; genus Chryseobacterium. The sequence goes on from NZ_JPRN01000009.1 coordinate 122,202, forward strand.
TCATTCATAAAGTTACTCCCATGAACTCTATGGATTACAATTCACTAAAAATACCATTAATTTTAATATCAAAAGATAAATGCCATTCAATCCTTCCTTGTTAACCGAAAAGCTGCATCACCGGGACTATGATTTTTTTATCTTTAATGAAAATATTTCCGAAATTATTTTCAACGGAGATGAGATTATTCTTAAGGTCATCCGGGTAGAAAAAAGCGAAATACCGGATTTCACTTCGTTTATCATTTCAGCGATGGGTGTTTCAGGATCAGATGAGTGTGATATGCAAAGCGCAAGTATTATTTCAAGCGATCAAGCATCAATGCAACAAACAATCACTGATTTTCAAACCTATTGGAAAATCGATCTGGCCATTGAAACGTATATCAAAGGTGACATTCAACATATCTATGAAATGGATACCGACCCCAGTAAAAAGGGCTATGGCAGCGAGATAAGCTATGGTATTGAGACCTCAACTTCTTTTGTCTATTTCTTTACGCATCATTTTTATTATTGATAATTGATGGCAATCATAAAAAAATCCTTATAGGTTTTCAAAACCTATAAGGATTGTGGCTAATCTGTTTAACTTGGGGAAGAGATGAGCTTTTTACCAAGTTTCGAAATTAATACCTGGATTTTAATAACTTCTCTCTTCGAGCTTCAGGCTTCCTTCCATCATGATAAAAACTGAAATATCTTATCCCGAATTAAATTGAATTAATAACTCATCATCGAAAACTTATCACTCTCTGAAATTCTATTTCCTTGGAATCTCAGGACGCGGCATTTTATAATAACTTCCTGACATGCTTTTCAGAAAGGCTACGACGGCATCCACTTCCTGTTCATTGAGTTTTAACGGTTTCATCAGATGGTCTGTGACCGGAAAATTGGGGTCTGCTTTCTTTTCTTCAGGACTTGGATTGATCATCTGCATTCCGCTGTTGTAGAGGCTTACTACGCCGTACAGATCGTCCATGAGGCCATTGTGCATCCATGGAGCGGTATAATCCAGATCTCTTAAGGAAGGCGTCTTGAATTTTCCTACATCCTCTGCTTTTTTGGTAATATGGTACAGTCCCAGATCTTCATATTCTCTTTTGTAATAGGTAAGACCGATATTATGGAATGACTCATCCGTAAGATTTTTCCCGTTGTGACAGTTCATACATCTTGCTTTGGTTCGGAATAAGTGCATCCCGTAAATTTCCTTGTCGCTTAATGCTTTATGGTCACCTTTTATAAATTTATCCAGTCTGCTCGGCTGGCTTCTGATGGTTTTCTGAAATACGGCTAAAGCTTTGGCTATTTTATCGAAAGTAATTTTATCGGTCTGATAAACGTCTTTAAAAAGCTGTCTGTATTCCGTGAGTTTAGACAATTTTCCGGCTAGTTTTTCCGGCTTCATATTCATTTCATTGTGGGCAGAAATAGGCCCTACCAGCTGTTCTTCCAGTGTTTTGGCTCTTCCGTCCCAGAAATAGGAGGTTCTGTCTGCAATATTAAACAGCGATTGCGTATTTCGTTTTCCCTGTAAATGATCATGCCCCAATGCGACCTCCTGGCGGTCTGCCCAACCCATTTCGGGATTGTGACAGCTACTGCATGAAATCTGGCTGGATGCCGACAATTTAGGATCGAAAAACAGTTTCTTTCCAAGCACGACTTCAGGAAGTTCCTGCGTATCGTAATAATTTGAATCCCACTCTATTGCTTCAAATTCCTTCCAGTTGACGCCTGCATCTATAGAAGGCGCAGGCCAGTTTTTCACCGGCTTTTTGTACTGTTCTATGACTTCTCCATAATCTACTCTGTATTGCTGCATGGTGTTCTGCATAAAAAGGAAAACAATGGCTCCTATCAGCAAAATGACTTTAAATCCTGACAACTTCATGATCTTTCTGTTTTTAAAAAATAGTTCCTATCGTGGCCGCAAAATAGGTATTGCTCCCGTTCTGAAAATGGCTGTATATGACTTTTCCTCCTGCGAATGCATTCTTAACAACGGGTAGCGTAAAATGAAAATTAACATCAACCTTCGCTTGCCAAAAATCCGATGACTGGAAAGCATAATTCTCCTGCAACATCTGGTTAATGGATGGTTTTCCTGAATTATTGAAAAGCCCGCTTTTCTTATACACATCCGTCACGGAAATTCCCAGAGAAACGGAAAGCGCTAAATCGCTGCTAAAAGTTTTCAGCCACTGATAATCGGCACCGTATATCATCCTGTTCAGCTCAACCACAGACAGCGGATTGCTGTATTTTTCCTTTTCCTGAACCCAGCCGAAGAAAGGTACCAGTGAAGATTTTACATTCGTATTTTCAATCTGCAAAAGCCCTTTAAAGAGGATATTATTGATCTTATGATTGTATCTTTCCACAGTTCCGATCCGGATATAATTTCTGGAATTTTCGTTCAGGAAGAGGTTTTCCGTTCCTTTTCTTTCCGTGCTGTTTCCGTCGGCTGAAATTCCCCAGACGATTTTTCCGGTATTAAAAAATTTCCCGATTGAGGCATTCAACAGCTGTTCATCAATTTTTGAGGCATTGAGATCTGTATATTCGGTCAGGAATTTATCCATATTGAATTTTTTAAATTCCAGATTAAGATACCAGTTTCTATTGCTGGCTTCGAAAATCTGTAAACCTCCTCCATACGACCAGCCTTCGTAATAGGCCTGACGAAGTTTCCCGGAAAGCAGTTCGTTGTAATTACCCAATCCATTCATATTGTAAATCATAGGAAACCCCTGGTTGCTGACAAAGCTCAAATAATGTTTCTGGGTGTATTTCTCTCCTTCCAGATAGGCTCCAACTTTAAATTTATCAGAAACCAGTTTATTGGCTCCCAGTGCTAAAGAAAAGTTGGCCGATGTATTTTTCGGCCTTGGATCTATATCCCTGTAGCTTAAATTGGCTCTGTAGCTTCCTGTAATCCCGATTGTATAAGAATTAATTGCCTTTGAATAACCTCCTGAAAAGCTGTAGTTTTCAAACTTCATATCTCCTCCCACACTGTCGGCGGCTACATAAGGATAAATCAGGTCATAATCAGCATTTTCGTTCCATACCATCTGTTTGGTTTTTCCTTTGGTATACGAAGCACTGCCCCAAACGGTTGTTTTCGGATCCAGATTTTGTAAGGAATAGGCTTCAGCGCCCCACAGATTTTTTCCTTTGCCTTTCTGCTGAATTTCATTGGGTGTATCTGTGTTTTCTGTCATCAGCTTAAACGTTGTGATATTGTACTTCCTTGCGCCCAACTTATTGGCAGGATTGGTATTGAGATTTTCTTTAAATAGCCTTTCATAACTGTACTCCTCATGAACTTTTTTCATGATGGAATCATTCACCTGAGCTTGGAATTTTGCACAAGACAAAACGGTAAACACCAAAAGTATGGAACGAAAATTTTTCATTTTAGTTAAATAATGAAGGTTTTACTCCATGTTCAAAATCTGCTGTGGAATTGTTCGTATCCTTAAAAAGATTTTTACCTTCCACATTCTTTCCGATCACCTTTCTGCGGACCGATTTTCCGAAACGGTTTTTATCTCCATCAAATGCACTTACCGAAGTCCATCCCATGTCCAATGACGGCGAAGTCACCAGCCACTGGAAAGAATCCTGTACACTTAAATTTACTGCATCTGTGATCCATTCATTCGGAATTTTAACGGCAGTTCCATCCATCGGGTATGTTTCTCCTCCAAACGTAAGCGTATATTGGTAGGTGTATGAATTCTGTGCGATCAGAGCATCACTGGTCATTCCCTGAGGCATACGGGCTAAAGCATAAGCATAATATCCCTGCGTATGAATCACCATTTTTTCAAAGACGTTCACCATTTTCGGAACGGCCGGATTGTCGATGTCATCAGAATCTTCTTTAAAAATCTGAAAGTTGGCATTAGAAAGATTAATGGATAAACTATTAAATTCCTTGTGATTGATGGCATCCTCAGCAATGATAATCGATTCACCAGCCTTTACCGGATTCGTATTTCCTGTTCCCGGAATTCTAATGATCGCTCCGGCAGATAAAGTACTTGCCATGATATTTGGGGTGTAATCCTGCTTTTCGTTCGTCATAAAAGCGGACTGGATCAACAGCATTCCATCCGCATATAAAGTCTGGTCTGTATTGTTAGTGATTTTAAAATATTGGTCCCCGAAGTACATCGCGCCTTGCGGGGTTTTGGTTCCTGTGAAAAATACTTCCTCCAGAATAAGATCACTGCTTCCTGATTTTAAAGCCAAATCAATAGTTTTGCTTACCTCGCTGCCATTGATGACCACACCTGTCTGTACTCCGCTTACTTTAGCTTCCGTAAGTTCGGCATTATTGGTGTAAACGACAGTTCCTTCTGCCGTCATATGATAGGTTCCGGAAGGAAGAACCACCTGTAAAGTATTCGTGTTTTTAAGTTCCTGAGTCGTGGTAAATCCGGTGTTCAGTTCTTTGAAAGTTACTGTAAGATGTTTGTATTCCTTTACCTGAATATCTGTGGGAACTACTTTAAGTTCCAATTTTAATGAAGTCTGTGCTTCCGGCGAATCTGAATCTGAAGAACAGGCCGTAAAGCTGACCAAAGCACATAATACGATCAGTGTTCGTAATAATTGTTTTAACATAGTGTATTGAATTGAATTTGTTTATAAATTGAAGTTGATCTCCATTCCGAAGTAGGGATCCTGAGCTCCTTTCCTGTTGATGGTTACTCCATTCACCGAATAAGGTGCGTAATAACTGAACAGCCTGCTCGCAAACATGGAAACCACAATGGCTTTATTTCTGAAGCTTTTGGTGACTTTCAGATTAAGATTCATTTCCATCGGTCTTCTGGTGGCATTGTAGAGATCGTTATTCTGAGCGATAATTAAACTTTCAAGAATAGTTCCCTGAACCGCTTCTGGATTGAATGGAAATATATTCCCGTTCTGATCTACATAATGGCTGGGAACGCCATTCATAGGAGATAGTTTCCTCATCGAATACCATGAAAACTGAAAAGAGGATGAAAATACAAGATCCAGTTTGGGAATATACGTATCCAGCATAAGATTGGTATTCAGGACTTCATTGGCGGAATTCGGTTCCATGCCTTCGTACAATCCGAGGTAAGGATAAGGTCTTCCGTTGATGGTTAAATCTCTACTTCTGTATACCGGCATACCGTTGCCGTATTTTGTGCGAAACCAAGCTCCATTCAGCGTAAAACGGGTATTGATCACCGGAATACGGTTGGTAGAATATTGAAACTCTATTCCTTCTTTATCGATTCTGCTTCCGTTTCGTTGGGTTGTGTAGAGGAAGTTTTCATTGACCGTCTGATAAGGAAGCGTATTCACATCCGGCGGCGCAGTTATTCCATCATGATTAAGACCTGAGGTGTCGTATTTTTTGTACTGATATCCCGCATACTGGTTCATAGAACGGAAAGCATTATCCATATTTTCTTTAAAAACCGTCACCGATAACTGGTGCAGTCCCAAACTGAAATCCATCCTTGCTTCAAACTTTTCATTGACAGCAGGCTCTATTTCAGGGTTCTGGGGATTATAGATCATGGTTTTATAATTCACCCTTCTGTAATTTGGATTGTTGTGAAAATAATTCAGCTGTTGGACATCTTTGTAAACCAGTTCCGGGTACAAAAGGTTCAGGTCAGGAAAGAGACTTTGCTTTCCATAACCCAATGTTAAAGCGATCTGTGCTTTTTTATTCGCCATCTGAAAGGAAGGAAATTCCCACTGAAGGTTGGCTCTTGGATCGGCATATACTTTTCCGTTCATTGTAAAATTGGAAGGAAGATTCTGCATCGAGTTTCCTCTTATTCCCAATGCCACCGTCAGCTTATTTTTACCCAGATTCACCGTACTGATGGATTCAAGGAATAAGGCTGTCGTACTGTAAGCCGGAACATCGCGGTAAGCACGCGGTCTGAATGTAGCTTTTGGATCAATAGGTCTGTAAACGTCGAACTGCTGTCCTCCGCCCCAGTTTTTACTTAGCTGCCAGTCGAAACCTGCATTGAATTCATTTTTAAGCCACTTATAGTCAAGTTGGAAATTGTTTACCATCTTCAGGAATATGTCAAAAGGCTTCCCGTCTACCTGATAATCCGAAATATATTGAGCCTGCGGATAATAACCATCATACTCTCCTTCGGTTCTTGATAAGGGAAAAGCTGTTGCATTTTCAAGCTGGATAAATTTGGTCTGTTTTATTTTATCAAACCTTTGATTCACCGTCGCCTGAATTTCTGTAGACCGATAAAATGAAGGTTCCGTTTTCGTATAATTCAATATATTGGATAGACTGAACATATGATTATTCACCTCATAAGAATTCAGCTCAGACAAATCTACATCAGGATCAGATTTTGAACCGTCGAGAGAACCGGTGTAGCTCAGATGAGACTGCCACCTGAAAGTTCCTTTGTCGTATTTTTTATCTTTGGAAACCGCCAGATTTGTGGTGATTCTTTTATAGTTTTCGAGTCTGTCTCTGGGGTCTGATTTCGCATCCAGATAATCCAGACCGGTGTTGATTTTCAGGTCACCTTCTTTGTTCTCAAAACCTTTGCTTACTGCGAAAAGTTTGCTGTAACCATCCGCTTTAAATCTGGCTTTCCACTTAGAATATCCTGATTTATTGGTGATCTTCACAATTCCTGAAGTCAGGTTTCCATAGACCACAGAAGGAATTCCGCGCAGTATTTCCACACTTTCGATCTGATCTGTAGATATACTCCGCATATCCACACCACTTGTTATATTCAGTCTTCTTTTCAGACCGTTATTGCTTTTATCCAAAAAATCGTAGGTGTACTGAAGGTTTGCCCCTGAGTTCAATGGAGCCCCATCCACCAGAAAAGTCGTTCCCATGGATGAAGTGTTGTAATCATTTCCCGGATTTCCCGTTTCCCGAAGATGGATTTTATTGACCTGGTTCAAAACCGGATCGCCGGATCTTCCACCGGGAAGCAGTTCCAAAAGGTCGGTAAAACTCGAAGGCTGAAGGTGCTGCATCGCCCGCTGACCGATAACAGATGATGAGGTCAGGCCCTTCCCTTCTTTGGCGGTAATCACCACTTCTTCGATACTGTTGATCTTTTCAGTGAGATAAACTGTAAAAGTTTCAGCTTTAGTGACTGTTATTTTATTGGAGTAGCCAAGATTATTATTCTTCCGGATTTCCACCTTATAACTTCCGGGAACTGCCTGCAATACAGCTATCCCTTTATCATTAGTAAAAACTGTATATTGGTTTTCATCCGACTTCATTTGTATTTCCGAACTCTCAGCAGATCCGAAATTGTGGTCTTTGACCTCAAAAGTAATGGTTACACTTCTGTCCTGTGATTTGAACGTCGAAACAGTAAGAAAGAAGAAAAGAAAACTGAAAAATTGAAATTTAAAAGTAAATTTTGAAACATTATTTAACATCAAGCATTATTCTTCCGGCAAAGTTAGGAGCCTCAAAACAGCTTTACTAATTTTATTTAGAATAATTTAAAATAATTGATATAAATCATTTTGCTTGTTTTTAAAAAGTGAATTATTTAAGTGTGAAAGATGTATTTTAAATGGTAAACACTTATTAATTTTTTTTTTCAACCACAAAAGATGCAAAAGTTTTTTACACTTAAGTTATTTTTTAAGTAAAAGTTTTGTGAACAGGAAGATCACATAAGTTCTTTCAAAAATCATTGATTTTTATAATGACAAGTAGAAGATATCCTCAAACATCTGTGAAAATCCGTGCAATCAGTGGTTAAAAAATACCCCCCACAAAAGATGCAAAAGTTTTTTACACTTCAGTCATTTTTTAAGTTGAAAGTTTAATGCGCAAAAGTTCACGTAAGTTTTGAAAAAATCAGAGATCTTTCTGTTCATAAAGAATAAAATCTGTGTAATCCGGGAAATCTGCGGGAGATTTTCTTATCCCACAAAGATGTAAAAGTTTTTGAATTAATAATCCGGTAAAGTCTAATCGATAGAAGAATTTTCCTCATACTTCATCTTATTGATCAGAGGATTGGCATACATCGCTAAGAAAAATTCTTTTGAAACGGCATCAGAAGGATCGATGCGCATATCAAGTCTGCGGACAAACAATTGTTTTTCCTGTTCTGTATATTCTGAGGCATAAGTATCAGTCTGGTGAAGCAGGTCATAAGCAATAAACTTAGTCGGCCAAAGCTTATAGTTCTGTATGATGGAATCGTCAATAATCTGGGCAATCGCCTGCAGCTGTTTGTTTTTGTTTTCAAAATTCACTGCAATATCATCCAGTTCTTTATCCAGTACAGTCCCGGCATGCAGATGAATTCTTTTCTTTTGGCCCAATACGCCACTCAGCATGGTCATAAAATCTTCATCTTTCCCTTTAACATACTCTTCATCTCTGTGTTTAGCCAGAAGCTGAGGCATTTTTAAGGAATCGGTAGGATCGTATTCATAAGAGATGGATATGGGAACGATTTTCAGTGTTTTAAAATAATCGGTCAGGGAAAGATCTCCGGCTGCCATCGCCAGCATTTTCAGGACACCCTGCTGAGTAGCATCATTTCCATCTTTGGTACGGCCTTCACGTTGGGCGATCCATACGGAACGTTTTTCAACGTGTAAAAGCTGCTCAATATACTCGGACATGATCTGAGAACTCTTCAGCTGCTCACGGATCGGCAGACCTCTCTGAACTAAAAAGTTACGGTTCAGTTTGGCCAGTACGTGTAAAAATGTCTTTTGAACAAGATTATCCCCGATTGCGGAAGATGTCATGATAAACTCCTTCTCCAGCAATACCAGATTCAGCAGCGAAGTATCCAAAACAATATCCCGGTGATTGGAAACGAAAAGATAAGGTGTATTTTTATCCAGCTGTTCAAATCCGGAAGTCGTTAAGCCCTCTGAGCTCTTCGCCAAGATCTGACGAATGGTGTAGGCAATAAAGTTGTGCTGAAAATCACTTGTAGAATGAATATTTTTAAACTGCTCACGCCAAACCTGTTTATCAACATCAGGAAAGGTGAAACCCATCAGCGCTTTCATCATCGGATCACGGGCTATTCCCCGTAATGCTTCATTTACTTCACTATCATAGAAAGGCCTGATTTCATCGAACTTCGACATGCAATTATTTAAAAATTAAAACTATTTTGCAAAAGAACAAAAATTTATCGAGGATAGGTGACAATGTTTGTTAAAGTATTATGATTTACGTTTAAGTTTAGGGTGAAGGTTTCCTTTTTACCATGAATTAAAGAAAGCTGATATTCAGTTTTCCTATTTCACTTTTTCCAACAGATATAATTTAGCCCCGGAAAATGCAAGTTTAGGCATCAGATTTCCTTCCAGCACCATGGTTTTGTTGTTGACATCAATCACTGAAATATAATTATTGGAATTGTATTCGATATAGTTTTCCTTTTCTTTGGTGACAGGATTTTTCCCGAATTCCATTGAATATTTTACCCAGTCTTCTTTTTCAGCACTGCAGTGTACCTGTTTAAATTTAGACTTTTTGGCTTTGAAAATAATCTGATCGAAACCTTCCGCACAGTCTGAAGTAAAAGAACTTTCCGGATTCTGATCATTCGTAAAGTCTTCAAAAGAACCTTTGTAGGCCCCTACTACTTTCCAGGTCCCATCGACACGGTCTTCATCTATTTTTCCTTTGGCTTTGCTTACGGCCCAGCTGATCCCGTTGACGGTTCCTTTTACAGCTTTATAGCTTACGTTAACGGCACCTTTTACCACTTTGGCAGCGGTGGAAACAACGCATGAGTTGAGGATGAGGGCAACTGAGGCAAGGATTATTATTTTTTTCATATCATCAAGTTTATAAGATGCGAAGATAAGATTTTAAAAATATTTGTTATCCATCTCAATTTTGTGATAAGCCATCCATCGTTTTAAATTGCCAACCATTCTTTTTAAATGATCTTCATTCAGGAAAATATTTGTCCAGTATTCAAATCTGTCGCACTGAACACTTATGTAATAGGTCATAATGGCTAAACATGCGTAGGGTAAAAACTTTTTTTCTTCGTTACTGATTGTAGTTACAGTCTCATAACCTTTTATGAAACTGTCTGCCTTTTCCCGATATTCATCTTCGTTCAGATGGGTTGTCAATAACTGAAACAGAAAATAAGAAATGTCAAAGCATAAATACCCGTTACCACAAAAATCAAAGTCGAAAAATGTTATTTCTTTTTCTTCGTCAATGTGCAAATTGTCAAACCAAACGTCAAGATGAACAGCTCCATACCTCATTTTCTGTTTGTCAATATTTTCCATTTTTAGCGTTAAAAAAGCAGAAAGGATTTCTAAAAATTCAATTTCGCCACTATTTTTACTGTAAAATTCTTTTGTTCTTAAAACAGGGTTCTTAAGCAGGTTGTGAGCATTGTAAGACATTCTCATCAGTTCGACATTTTCTGTGGATTGATGAACTTTTGCTAATGCCTGTCCAATTAAAAAGCTTGTTTGGGGTGAAAATTTCGCGGTCTTTATGCCTTTAGCATACGAAAACAAAACGCCAAGTCTTGTCCCTTCCGGAGCTTCAATTTCCTGAATGAATTGGTTCGACTGATCAGCTATCGGAAAAGCAACTTGCCGGCCTGCTTCTTTTAGAAGAATTAAAAGTCTCAGCTCTTCTTCAATTTCCAATTGAGTCCGCCAATTATGGGTATACACTCTGAAAACGTATTTGTTTTCGTCATCATGAACCTTATATAAATGATTCATGGCAAGTCGGAATATGCTGCATTCCGTTTTATCGGTTAGTCCATATTTTCGTTGAATAAGTTGACCGAGTTCATTGGGTGAAAGTGTACTGTTTATGGTAGGAAATTTCTCTGGCATCAGTTCTTAGTTGGTTATAAAATATATGCAGTTTTGTTAATATTTTTCGGCTTTAAGACTATTCAATCGTTTTGTGAGATTTACACTTTATCCTCACGATCCTTTTTGATTACAATCACTTTCATTCATAATTTATTACATTTTCCAATCCAAGTTCTTTTACGTCTATTTCAACTGACAAAGGCGGTTGTATCAATTTCAAAACTTCCTCATTCATATTCGTCCCGGAAATTACGCCTAAATCATTTTCAATCGCAATTTCAATGAATTTATAGAAATCGGAAAAATATTTATCTGCGTCTTTCCCTGCAGAATGTAGATTTTCTTTATCAAGCCATAAAAGCTGTAAATCTTCACTTGTTACCCAATTTATAATTCCATTACAATTTGAGTGAGAAGAATAAAATATACTACCTGATTCATTATTTGTAAAGTTAGAAACAATGTCTTCAGCAACAGATCCTGGTTTTGCACTCACACATCCTGTAAATAAAATTCGTCCCAAAATCAAATGAGGATTAAACGATGCGCATTCAGAGAAAATGATTAAAGTCAAAATGAGGTTAATATCTTCGATGATCTGTCCATTTTCTTTATAAAAGTCATCTTCGTCTTTATATAATTTTTTAATAAAATGATTGTACTCTTCATTTACACTTTTTTTTCTTGTTTGAATGCTGAGTAAGGTTTCATGTATCTTAAATTCATCATCTAAAAATTGGCTAAATTTAATAATATCTGTAATCCGTCCTTCATTTTGGTCATTATTATAGACTATATATTTCCCAAATTCTGAATTGAAATAATTCCTCAGCAAATGCCCTTCGCTTTGAAGGTCAGGAACAATTGTCGAATAGAACTTTTTGTCGTCAAAATGATGTAAGGTATTCCAAGAACCCATTGATTATGTTTATTAAGTTTGTTTTTGTGTTCTTTGTTTATCGTAAAACGATGTCCAATATTAAAACGTCTATCTCCGGCAATTGCATTATTAAATTCATAATCATAAAAATTTTTGGCCGTTGTTGTTTTATTGCAGTCCCAAAGTAGTAGACAACCTATTATTAATGCAAATTTTAAATAATAATGCTTCATCATGTATTGATGTTTTAAAATATTCTGCAAAACTATTTTCTTATCTGCGGACCTCACTTTTTCAAATCGCTTTTTTTCGCTTAATAAAACTATAAATCTCAACAGTTAATTCTTCAATCATCTGACTTTTCTTTAAAATATCCCAGGAAAATTCTTTTTTAGCAAATGCTTCACTTAACGCTCTTTTATTTACTAAAGTTCCCCAAGTACCATCTTCTTTAGTTTTATATTCAGATTTATTTAAAATATGCTTCTCCGAAATCACACCCATTTTCTCACGCATATCATTTAGGAATTCTCCAATATATTTATCCTTATAATTGTCACTGTTTATTTCTTGTAGTGCTTCTTTTATTTTCTCCTCTATATCATCTTTATTACCAGCAACAAGTTTTTTATTACATAATTCAATGAGTATCTCATCCCAAACTTCATTTGGTAATAGATTCTCTACTTCTCTATAAGCTCTAATGATTTTAGGAATAAAATTTTCGGACCTTACGGATTCTATCTTAGCTAATCTCCGCCCTTTCGCGCTGTCTTCTTCCACATTATCACTATCAGCTAATAAAAAAATTCTATTAGATAAGGACATAGCTTTGATGTCAGCTATTATTTCATCTTCTTCTCCTTCTTCAATGTCATTATCAAAAAAATAATGATCTAAATTACTTCCGGCATATTCAAAAAAAGCAAAATCAATGTCCTCCTTAGGAAAACTTTCATTTATGAAATCACAATAGGCTTTCAAAAAGGCTCTTATATAAAGCCTGTCCGAAATTCCCTCAACCCATACACTACAATTTGCCATAAATACGGAAGAATTGTTGACTCCAATATTTTTTAAAATACTATTATCGCCTGTATTAGCATTTTTAATAATTAACATTTTATCTCCATCTCTATCTACATTAGCATAAAATGAGTAGATAGAAATATTATCTTCTTCTAAAGTTAAATCCAGAAAATGGTTGGAATGAGTAGAGATAAAATAGGTGAGATTTTTATCTGTCAGATAAGAATTGGAAGTAATTTGTTCTAAAAATAGTCTTTGCATCCCAGGATGTAAGTTTATTTCCGGCTCATCAATAAAAATATAGGTATTTTCATCTGCCATAAAAATTTTATACATCAAAAGAATTAAGGCTTGAATACCATCACCTAAATGATATAAATCCCTTGAGTGCTTTTCGCCCTCAATATGGATGCTGATAATTTCATTTGTATTGTCGCCTTTTCTATTCGCTCCTTTATTAAATTCGGCAATAATTTCAATTGCCTTTCCATCAAAAAAATATTGACTAATAAATTTTTCAAAAGTTTCAAATCGGCTTCGGGTTTCTTTTTTTGAATTTCTTGCATCCAGAATCTCATTGTACAAATGAACTCCTGTAAACACATCTATATCTGAGGAAAGATTATAATTTTTCCTTAGAGTGTGTTGTAAAATATCATCCTCAATTTTTTTAAAATTCCTAGCTTCAAATTGCTGAAACAAAGAATGAGCTGTTCTTAAAACAGGTATATAACATGGTTTTATATTTTCTCTGACGGTAATTAATTTTCCGTGTCTAGCTAAATCAAAATCCACCCCTGAATTATTAAGAATACGAATTTGATTTTCTAAGTCATTCCTTTTTGTTAACTCACTTACTCTAAGCTTACTACGCCCTCCATTATATTTTGTAATTACTAAATTATAAGTATTTAAGACACCCTCATTTAAAATTTTAAAATTTTTAGCAGACATTAATTTTCTCATAAATTTACTCTTCCCACTATTATTGGCTCCTATGAAAATATTAATTCTGTTTGTATAAGGAAGGTATACTAAAGGAGTTATCCGGTCATTTTCATTTAAATAATATTCTTCGAATTCATTTAACAGTATACTTTCTGTACTTTTCATGATTTTAGTTTAATTAAGCTAATTTACTTATAATTTTTATTTTGCTATCTGGAGTCTTTTAGGATTCCCTACCTCAAAAACAGCTTCCACCCCCACCAATGCAAGCAGCTAAATAATTAACGGGGTTCCTTTTGCATAAAATATAATCTTCAGTATAGTGAGAAACTGAAGATTTAAATTAATAAGCTTAAAATAGGGAAATAATAGAGCTGAGTTACATCACTATTTCCACCTTCCTGTACATCCACCTCCTCAATCTCCTCACCGGAAGATACACAAAAATGACAGAAAGAATTCCCGCCAGCACGCCCACAAGTACCGCCATTGCCGTAGCATCCAGCTTATAATATTTTGAAAGACCATATTGCGCAAAAAGCAAGACAGACAGCACCAGTAATCCGGTGGTGAGTCCGTGCAGAATACTCAGCTTGGTCATCAGTTTCTTTTTATTGAGCTGCTCATCTACGGTAAATTCAATGGCGCCCTGCTCGGCAGCAATAATGACTCTGTTGATGATATCGATGGTCAGAACTACCGGTAAAAATATCGCCATGGGTAGCGTCAATCGGGCCAGATTTTGGGTTCCGGAAAAGAAATGGGTGTATCCTAATTCCTGAAAACTGGCGTAAGCGATAATGAAATTGAAGAATACATTCGGAAGAACATAGTAAATTGTACGCTTGATTAAAAAGCGTTTTAACGTGGTTTTTTTGAGTTTTTTAGGGGGTGGCGGCTTCAGTTTAAATTTCATAGCGACGAGGTCAGAAGTTCAATGGCTTTATCTTTAATTTTAACGGCTTCTTCTTTGGGCAGAAAATGCTCGTTGGACATCAACGTAAAATCCATTTGCTGGTTATACGTTGTTGTGACCAGAGTATTCGAATTCAGCCATGGAAAGGCAACCGTCGGGCTGATGATCGTTTCCACTTTAAAATTTTTATAATCGCTTGGGATATTGATTTTTCCCATATTGGAAAGCGTTACATCATGCCCTCCTTTACTCGATTTCATCATGGAAACCATACGTTCAACGACCGGATGCATCTGCTCCCCCATCCAAAGAAGCTCTCGGGCTTCCATTTTTTCTATTTTTTCTACAAGATCTTTTTTGATCTGTCTGGCATTACTCAGTAAATCTGTATTTCCTTTTTTTAATGACAATTCAACGGTTGGTGCAAAAGCAAAAACCTGATCCTGCCTGATCTCCGGAATAAAATGACGCACATCCACAGGACTGATCACCTTGCCTTTTGCCTGCTTTCCCTGGACATCCTGAAAAGCCTGCATAAACGAAGAACAAAGCAAAGCGTGTACAGAAACACCGTGAGCTTTGGACTTTTCAGTGATTTGTGCTGTTGTAGCTGAGTTCAGTTTCCAATGAACAACGTAATTGCTGCCAAGATTTCTTATCTTACTTTTACGCTGCATGAGAAAAAAAAGTCTGCCCATCATCAGGAAAAAACGGGCCTTGCGTTTCTGCTTTTTCGTATTAAAATCTACAGGCAGAAAATCATTAACTGAATTGAATACATCATAAGGATTCATTTCAAAAGAAGGATCATCCAGGAGTCCCAAAAGTTCCTTCATCATGGTGACCAGTGACGTTCCGTCGCAGATACAGTGAGGCAGTACCCAAAGAATTTCAGATACTTCATTTCCTTTGATCCATACCAATTGGGCCAGTGGCTTTTTATCATCTTTAAACAGCCGGAACCACTCTTTTTCGGATTCCTTCAACCAGTCCTCATCAGTTTTTCGCTCAACAATACGCAGCGGAATAGGTTCTATGTCCTTTACTTCTATAAAAAACGGATACTTTTCACTGCTGTTATCGATCCTGGTTCTTAGCAAAGGATGTTTCTGCTGGATTTTTTCTAAAGCAGCCTTAAAGTTTTCCTCAGGGATATTTCCTTTGATTTTTGCCGTAAATACACAATTGACAGGGGTTTCGGGATCCACATACATGATCCGTTCCACCATCATTAAATTTCGCCTGATCATAATACTGCTATATGGTCTAATTGTAATTTTACCGTCTGAATCACCCCATCACGAATCGCCAGGGCTTCAGCATACGGTAAATATCCTTCACTTCCTACAAATGAAAAATCCATTTCCCCGTTGAATGTTGATGTCACCATCGTTGTGGTATTACCCAAAGGTCCGATCACCGAAGGACTGAAAATCGTATCCAGTGTAAATTCTTTGTATTGATGAGGAATCTGAATACGTCCCAGATTGGAAAACATACAATCGTTGGAAGACTTGCCATGCTTCAATAGCTTCGTGAAATTTTTCAAAGCATCATGCGCGGATTCCATCACCATCATGGTAATGTAAGGATTCAGTTTGGAGGTTTTTCGTTCTACAGATTCCTGCATCAGCCTTAAATTTTCCGAAAAACTTATTTTTTGATTCGCTGAAACCACGATCATCAGCCCGAAAGCAAAAATATGATCCTCTTTGATCTGCTTTGCAAAACGTCTGATATCTACCGGACACGACACCTTATTGAAAGCCGCTGCCCCTCTCACTTTTTTAAATGCCTGAAGCACGGCTGCACTCAGGAACGTGTTAACCGTAACTTCCTGTGATTTACAGTAAGCAATCAGTTCCTGGCTCATTTCTTTGTCAAATTTCCAGTGGATCAGATAATCATTTTGCCGGTCGATGGCCTTTTTGTTGACAGGAATGCATTTGATAGCTGTTGCTGCCAATCTTCCGATCACTTTCGCTTTCAGTTTTTGTTTGCGGTTCGCTAAAATCTCAGAGGGAACTACATCATGAATTCCGAGTATGGGATTTTCCACCCCAATTTCTGCAGTAGGACGATCCAGCAGCTGCAAAAATTCATATAGGAAAGCCATCGCAGAACCACCGTCACACAAACAGTGATGAAAAGAAAAAAGCATATCTGAAACCTCTTCCCCTTTGATCCATACAAACCTGATCAATGGCAATTCTCCGTAATTAAACAAGGTTTTCCATTCTCTTGCGGATTCTTCTTTCCAATCGTCCTCTCCTTTTCGGACAACCATCCGTATCGGGATGGGCAGACGCCTTTCCTGAACTTCAAACCATGGAATATTGTTTTCATCATGGCTGATGAGTGCCCTCAGCCACGGATGCTTGCGCTGAATCTGATTCAGCGCATGTTGAATATTTTCCTCTTTAAAGGTTCCGCGCAACCGGAACGGAATCACCGCATTGAAGGGCTCTGTTCCGTCACCCAGCAGCATGCGCTCACCAAATAACAATTTTCGTCGCATAGGCTTATACCGTAACTAATGTTGAACGATGTTGCTGTACAAAATCTTCCAGAAGCTCTACCGCACGGTCATTGCCGCCGGCATTCAGCAAATTGGCCTGAACCTCTTTCGCAGCGTTTCTGTAGGCAGGATTTTCCAGCAATTCAAAAACAGTTTCACGAAGAGCCTCAACACGCAATCTCTTGTATCGGATGCTGATTCCGCAGCCGGCCTTTTCAATTAATTTAGCAATATGAAAATGGTCGTAGGCGATAGGGGTAATCAACATCGGTAATCCGTTGGTGAATGTATCATTAACGGTATTAAAACCTCCGTGGCAGATCACGGCATCCATATGAGGCATCAATGCAGATTGCGGCACAAAACCATTCACGATGAAATTAGAAGGCCATTCATCAAATATGTCCGGCGGAGTTGCCGCGATGACCGTTACAGGCTGATCTGCAAAAGCGGCAATCACTTTTTCAAAAAAGGCTTTCCGGATGTCTACCAACAAAGTCCCGAGTGATACAAATATTTTTGGGGTCGTAGATGCTTCCAGTTTCTCCCAGTCAAATGGAGCCGGATTTGGACGTCCTTTTACCGGACCTACAAATCTCATATGAGACGGGACGGTTTCAAAATCCGCAAACGTCTGTGACGTGAAGACCAGATTCAATTTATTGGAATGGATAAAAATACCCTCATCATTGATCCCCACTTCTTTTTGAAGATCCTTGATCAGGTTTTGCTGCCATTCGAATATTTTTGGGGCATTATTTGCGGTATCGCCCATTACATCGGGAGGAACAGGGGTAGTTGTTACACACGGAATGTTGTGTTTGTGGGCAAAAAGAGCTCCCCCGAAAGTGATGCAATCATTCACCAGAACATCCGGTTTCCAGCTTTCCATCAGACGCTCCAATCCAGGCATCATCATCTTGGCAAACGGAACATACGTTTCTTCCAATGCGAGCTTCATCACTTCTGGTCCTGAACACGCCGGCCCGTCATCCTGTCTCTTCAAAATACGTTTGATATCTTCCTGAAACGGAATAAGATCTTCTTCAGGATAAAAATAACTTCCTCCTTCCGGAATATGTTTGCTATCCAATGGAGTAATTCCAAACCACTTCACCTCGTGTCCACGGGCGATCAGACTAGCTCCTACACTTAAGGTCGGACTGATATGGCCAAAAAACGGTGGGATCACAAATAAAAATTTAGACCCTGGCTTTATGGTTTCCTCAGCAGGGATTATTGCTTTTTCAAGCAAATTGGCTGCAGTAGCTGTACCTCCGGCTTCGGTGAAAGATTCACGAACCGTTTCAGCAGCTTCTTTGTATTCTGAATTATTTAATATGTTTTTCACGGCTTCGTTTAAGTGATGGGATTTAAATCTGTTAAAATTAAGACGCTCTCCTGCTCCGGTACGCACGACGCGTCCTGCTACATGAGACTGATCATACGCAATCGGGATCACAACCAGCGGAAGACCATTGGAAAGGGCTTCAGAAACGGTATTGTGACCGCCGTGGCAAACGACTCCATCCAGATAAGGCAGCAGATCCAGTTGAGGAACCTGATTGTAGACCATAAAGTTCTCCGGCCAGCTGTCAAAAAGCTGCGGATCAGAGACCAGTACAACGGTCAGATCTTCATCTTTAAAGGCATCTACCACTTTTTGGAAGAACGCTTTTTTATGATCATGATCGAAAGTCGTTCCGATGCTTACCAGGATCTTTTTGTGGGTGCTGCTTTTCAATCTGTCCCAATCAAATTCACAGGAGATACGGCGTTCCATAAGAACAGGTCCCGTGAACTGATAATTTTCCGGAAGATCCATTTCGCCAAAGAAATATTTTGAAGTTAAAACAAGGGTCAACAGATCGGAAGAAGCCAATGAACGGTTTTCCGTTACGCCCAGTTCTTTCTGCAATTCAATGATTTTATTGACTTCCCATTCGTGTACTTTAGGCAGCTCGTCCATCATTTTAATGGCAGCCGGAGCGGTAACGGATGTACTGTAGGGAAGATTCAGTTTTTTAGCAGCAATAGCGGCAGCAAATAACTGATGATCTCCAATCACCAAATCAGGTTGATACTGTTTCAGCAGGGTAACGGTTCCATTGTAGCAATGTCTGTTTAAAGGAATCAATACGTCATCGTAAAGAAACTTAATACTGTCGATACCGTATACTACTTTTTTAGAGATAATATCGAGATAGCTTTCACTTTCTCTTTTCTCCTCGTCGGTCTGGTCATATTGAATAAGCAAAAGTTCTCCCCCGACAGGAAGTTTTGCACTTAAATTTTTGTCAAGACTGATCCAGGCCACTTCATGTCCTCTTTGCAGTAATTCTGCGCCGATGCTTAAGGTTGGATTGACATGGCCTGTCAATGGTGGAACAACAAATACAAATTTAGCCATGATTTTGTGTTAATGCGTTAGATAATGATTGAGATAAAAAATGAACCATCGATTCTGCGATCTCAACAGGTTCCTGTATCGGGACATTATGATCTCCCGGAATCAGTTCCAGTTCAGATGAAATGATCTGCGTTTTCAGCCATTCTCCTGTAGGTTTACAGTTCGATTCGGATCCGTAAAGCAAAAGTGTGGGCGTATCCAGTTCTGAGAAATTCGCTTCTCCCAGAAAATGTTTTTCCCTGATCATATCTGCTTTGATGCTGGTCTTTTCAAACAGGAATTCATACATCCGGTGGTTTTTCTCCATCTGCCTTTTGCCCATCTGCACTTTGGTGGTGTCTGTAAAATTGGCCACATAATGCTCGAGGAATTCTTTGCTGTATTCATCGATGATGTTACGGGCCTTTTCGTCCTGAGGATCCGGGGCTTCTATAACGACCAGCTGACTGACACGGTCCGGTGCTTTCAATGCTGTTTTCAAAGCAATCAATCCTCCGAAACTGTATCCGGCCAGATGTGCTTTCTTAAGATTTAAAACATCCATCAGAGCCAATACATCAGATGACATACTTTCCAGATCGTAGCCGTCTGTAAAACGCTCGCTCATGCCGTGGCTTTTCAGATCATACATCACCACGTGGAAATGCTTGGCCAGAATCGGGGCAATATTAAAATAATAAATGGAGAGGTTGCTGAACATCCCGTGGATAAGCACCACCGTCTGTTCAGCCCCTTTGTTGAGTTCCTGAATATGAACCTGTTTATGGTTTATATTGATTATTGGCATTCGTAGATATAATTGATGATCATACGGAGGTCAAGGTTGATCAGTTCGTCTAAGTCCATAGAAGACAGCCACCCCGTGAAGTCAATCTGATCCCCGAAATGCGCTTTGATCTTCTCGGAAAAAGAAACGATTTCTATGCTGTCCATTTCCAGGTCTTTAGTGAATGAACTGTCCGGAGTGATATCCATTTCCTCTACAAATTCAGCGCCTATCACTTCCGTAATAAAACCTTTTAAAAGAGTGAACAATTCTTCGTGATTCAATTTTAATGTGTTGTTTATAGTGTCCATCCGATAATATATTTTTTATGTTTAATAGTTTTTATTTCAGTTTGGTTGATCCATAAGTGATCTCCCTCAATATGGGTGATTTCAAAGGCTTTTGGGTTTCCTTTCAGTCCGGTTCCCAGAAACTTTCCGTACGCTTCTTTGGCTACCCAGAATCTGGTGGTCCATTCCGCCTGATCTCTGTCTTTTAATAAGGTTAATTCGTGATCGGTAAATACCAGGTCATAAAATCCGGAGCTGCGTTCTTCCATAATCTCCATGTC
Source organism: Chryseobacterium sp. JM1 (assembly GCF_000737715.1). Lineage (GTDB taxonomy): Bacteria > Bacteroidota > Bacteroidia > Flavobacteriales > Weeksellaceae > Chryseobacterium. The sequence goes on from NZ_JPRN01000009.1 coordinate 143,109, forward strand.
GATTCCCACAGGGCCGCTCTGTCGTGCAATACCTACCGCATCTTTTTCTTTATGGGCTAAAGAAATGTGGATATCTTCTGTGACATCGCCTATCAGATAAGGTTTTCCGACTTCATCCTTTCCGATTTCAAAAGTGATGGGGAAACAAGGGTGATTTTTCTTTTCACGGAGAAGATTTCGTACAGCATCTTTCACAGCTACACGGCTTACCATCCATTCTTTCCTCTTGTTGGGAAACAACTGCTGATGATATTGCTTTTCCGTCTGGTTGAAATATCTTTTGAGGATAAAATCCCACGAAGCAACTCTGGTATACGCCTGATGAAAGAAAAATACTTCAGGAGCTATTTCCTCCGAAAGACGGTTGTGCAAAGGCGACATGGAAACATTCCACAGCGGTTCATCGATTTCCAGTCGGCGGTTTTGCCAGCCTGTAATCGCGCACCATACTTTTCCGTCTCTTTTCAGGATGATATCGGCGATGGCAAATTCTTCATTGAGCTCGGTAAGGATACAGGTACATTCAAAAAGGCCTTCCTGATCTTCCATATCTCCAAAGAATTCAATATCTCTGATTTTCACAGGGAAAGCAATACGGTCTTTTGTCAGGGTAAGCTGTAGCCACAATCCGAATAACTGTCCGGCATTATCAAGCAAAGAACCTTTTCCACCGTTTCCTTTGATTTTCCCTACAATCCCCTTCGTTCCTACTGCCGAAATCTCTGTAATTCCCTGGTACAATTCTCCATGGAACATATGTTTGTCATAGATCTCTTCAGGTGTTCTTTCAATAGGCAGAAGATCCCCGATTGCCAGGTTAAAGGCAGGAACAGCAGGTGCAGATGAAGCGAGTAAGACTTCTGCATTCGCAAAGTTCTCAATATCAAGGTAAGCATGGTTATTGGAACGCCATTCTCCTTTGACTGTTTTTTCAAAAGGTTTGGCCACATTCATCCATTGAAACACACTTACATTCATGATTTTATGAACGCGGGTTCCCGGTATTTCGGCCTGTGCTATTTCTGCTAACTGCTCAAAAATCATGGTCATCGGGATCACCGGTTCCATATCAGAGACATTGGTCCATCCTTTCGGCTGTCTCAATAAACTGTGATCGATGAGGTAAGGATGCGTATCTAAAGTAACATACAGAAGTTTCGAGAAATTTTTGCTGACAGGTGCTTTAGAAACCACAGGTCTTGGAACTGTAATTTCCGGACGGTTTTGAAACAGGGTCAGTACTTCTTCCTGCATCCGGATCATATCGGTGATATTTTCCTGGAACGCCTGAACAAGAGGATGACCTGTTTTAGCGACCGTCGCTGAAACCGTATTTTGTTTTGGCACCTCAAAAGACTGAGCCAGATTTTGAATTTCTTTAAAATCACGGATGATCGGTGAACCCAGCTGTAACTTGATTCCTTTTCCTGATGACTTTTTAGATTGGCTTTGTACTTCTAAAAAGTCCAATGCTGCGGTTTTACCTTCCACAAATAATGCGGCTACCACACGTTGCAGCTGAGCCAGTGCAGATCTTGTAGCAACACTGGAAGCAATCGTACTGAATGCTTTTCCTTTCAAAGTATCATCAATAAACCCGATCAATCCTCCGGTACCCATCTGAATAAAGAATTTTGCGCCTTCTTCATACAGTTTATCCGTCAGTTCACGGAAACGGACCGGCTGCACCAAATGCTCAGCACTTAGTTTTCTGATCGCATCCTGATCGGCAGGATACGGCTCTAAAGTCGTTGCAGACCACAACGGGATTTTCGTCTGTTGAAACTGCGCTTTTTCCATTCCTGCTAAGATCACATCCAGTTTATCAGCGATAAACGGTGAGTGAAAACCGGACTGGAAAGGCAGGATCTGATGAAAGATCTGTTTTGATTTTAATAATGGAACCAGTTCATCCAGAGCAGCATTACTGCCACAAAGGATCACCTGATTGGGACAGTTGTCATTGGAAATATAAAGATTGGGAATGGTATCGATAAAAGGCTTGACTGCATCAATCCCCGCTCCGATCGCAATGAATCTGGAATCTTTTAATTCAAAGGTTTCCGGATTCAGAACATCAATCAAGGCTTTAACAGAATTCACTTCTGCCAGTTCTGAGGAATATCCTGCCAGCCATTCTCCCAGGCTGTGTCCCGCATTCATATCCGGAACAATTCCCAGTTTTTTCAGGGCGTTATCAAGGATGCTGCATTTGTTGAAAATTCCCAATGCATCGCTTAATAAACCTTCCCCTTCTGTTTCGATAGGCTCGGTTAATCCAAAATAACGGCTCACACTGTCCACTTCCCCTTTCGCAAGGCCATCCAGCCCCGGAAATACAAAGGCGATTTTACCTCCATCTTTCAGTAAAGGCGTGTTGGTGTACCAGATATCCTGTTTATTGCGCCATGGATTATTTTTAGCTACAATTTTAGTCGCTTTTTCTATTCTTTCAGGGGTCGGGTCGAATAAAGCAATCCTGTAATCCCCTTCTCCTACTCTGTTTTCGTTGTTTTTTAAAGCTGAAAGCAATTCTTCGTTTGTGGTTCTTGCCAATACTAAAACGCGGTCTTTTTTCGGCATATCATAGCCTTCCAAAACAACGTGCGCATTGATCCCTCCAAATCCGAAGGCATTGACTGCTGCTACTTTCGGCAAGCCCGTTTTTGACCAGCTTTTCGGGTCCTGTACCGGAGCAAAACGGGTCTGCTCCATATCTGCGATTGGATTTTCACAATATAATGTAGGTGGTAACGTATCATGATGAAGCGCCAGACAGGTCTTGATTAAACCTGCGATTCCTGCAGCCGGCATGGCATGTCCAATATTGGATTTAACAGATCCGATTCCTGCAGCCTGAGTTGTTTCTTCTTTAGTGAAAAACTGAGCCAAGGTCTGGAGTTCTGTTTTGTCTCCAAGCGGTGTTCCTGTCCCATGGGCTTCCAGATAACCGATCTGCTTTTCGTCCAGACCTGCATTGATCCAGGCCTGTTGTAAAGCTTTAAGCTGACCTTTAACGGACGGGCTCATCACGCTGGTTCCATTCCCATCGCTGCTTACTCCAACACCTTTGATCACAGCGTAGATTTTATCCTGATCGCGGACTGCGTCTTCCAATCGTTTTAACACGACGAAACCACAGCCTTCACCAATTAATAATCCGTCTGCATCCCTACTGAACGGCTTGATCTGCTGTTGATGAGACAAAGCTCCCAACTGGGCAAAAATACTCCAGAAAGCAGCGTTCTGTCCGGTATGTACACCTCCCGCGATGACCATATCACAACGGCCACGGTTGAGTTCCTGAATGGCGTGATCTACTGCAATCAAAGCACTGGCACAGGCCGCATCTACTGTAAAGGCAGCGCCTCCCAGATTGAAACGATTCGCTACTAAAGAGGCAACCAGATTGGGAATTAATCCCATGGCTGTATCTGCAGCGAAACGGCCTTTTCGCTCCTGGAAAGCATGCTTCACCTTTTCAATATCTGCTGAAGATACCTGAGGCAGTAATTCCTGCAGCAGCGAAGAAATCTGTTCCCCGGTGCGCACGATTTCAATGGCACGCGTCGCGCCGGGACCGGTATAGTTTCCTTTACCGATAATGATTCCGGTTTTCTCAAGAGATATTCCCTTTTGAAATACGCCGGCATCTTCCAGGGCTTTCTGTACCAGATCAAGGGTTAATAAATGATCCGGCTCGGTGCCTTCTACTGCTAACGGCAGAATTCCAAAAGCTGTCGGATCAAATTCATAATCTGAAATAAATCCACCGCGCTGACAGTAAAATCTGTCGACAGGACTGGTAGTATCACTAAAGTGTACAGGATCAATCCTATCAGCCGGAGCCGATTGGGTGGAATCTACCTTATTAACAATATTCTGCCAAAAAGTATGGGCATCCTGTGCCCCAGGAAAGACACAGGATAAGCCAATAACAGCAACATCTGTTTTTTTCATAGTTATCGTATACAGAGGTTTACCAGTTGTTTCCGGACATGATCAATACCTGACTTTCGGTTCCGTATTTGATCTCGTTAAGGAAGATTTCTTTCCCCTGGTCCAATGGAATTAAAGAAATACCGCGACGTTCATATTCTGTTTCCAGAGTCGATGAAACCATTCCGGCTCCTTTCCATGGGCCCCAGTTGATGGAGATTACTTTTCCTTTTAATTTTTTGTTTAAAGCTTTCGCATAATCATCCAGTACAGAGTTGGCCGCAGCATAATCTGTCTGCCCTTTGTTCCCGTATACAGAAGCGATACTTGAGAAGAGCACTACAAACTGACAGTCAGCTCGAAGTTGTTCTGCCAATACACGAAGCGGTTTTACTTTTGTATCGAATACACGCTCAAATGAACTGGAGGTTTTCTGTCTGAACAGTTTGTCTTCCAAAAGACCTGCTCCATGAATAACTCCGTCTAAACGTGCATATTTGTCGTAAATGTTTTTGATCAAATCTGATAATCCTTCTTCGTCACAAAGATCTAAGGATTGATACACCACTGTACTTCCCAGTTGTTCCATATCACGGATCGTGCGAAGGATCTGATTGTTTTTGAAAATTCTTACGGTCTCTTTTTCTATTTCGGAAGGAGAAGTGAATTTTCCGGTTTTAATAAGATAGCTTCTTATTTCTTCCTTGGTTTTCATGGCTTCCACTTCTTTAAGGTCCGCTATGACATCTCTAGGATCTGCTGATCTTCCTACAAGAATATAAGTACAAGGATACGCTCCGGCCATATGCTTCACCAATTCGGAAGTGATTCCCTGTCCGCCTCCGAGTACCAGGACTACAGATTCCTGATCCAGCTGGATATGCGCTTCTTCAAGGCTTGTTGACAATGGAGAAGGGATGATCTCTATTTTATGCCTTTGGTCGTGTTTGTAAACGACTTCGGAAGGCTTATCTGTGGTTAATATTTCTTTTAAAGCAATTTCTGTAATCTGATCAACCTCCTGTGGCGTACTCAGACTGATCAGCCTGCACGAGGTTTGTTCAAACTCTCTCGCTAAACTTTTGAAAAGTCCCGGATAGCCTTTGTAATGACGTAAAAGACGGGTATCAGTCAGTTCCTGAATATGAGCCGGAATGTCTGAAATCAGATACACCCATTTGGCTTTATCAAGATCCAGTTTCTTGATCTGATCCACGTGATCAATAATGCTGTGTTTTACGGTTGAGGAGAACAGATCCAGAATGATTAATCCGTCAAAATCTTTAAGATCTCTTTCAGTATCTACCAATTCTGCGATAGCTCCATATTTTTCAAGGGTATTTTTGATCGCCATCGTTTGGGGACTGTTGTCCTGAGTGATGGCAAAACGTTTTCCCTTTATGATTTCTGTATTCTGTTCTGTAGAAACATCGGTTGGAGTGAGGTCAAAACGAAGACGTGACAATAAATTCTGAACAGGTTCAGCATCAGCATCGGTGTTTCCACTCATTTCGCTGATCCATGAGGCCAGTCCTTTTAATGTTTTAATGGCCGCCAGTTTTTCCATCAGGTCATCCGCCTGATCCATATCCTGACCAAAACCTATTTTGGTTTTAAGGTCTCCGATAATTTCCATTCTTTTAATAGAGTCAATGCTCAGGTCTGCTTCAAGGTCAAGATCTAATCCCAACATTTCTTTCGGATAACCTGTTTTTTCACTGACGATATCCAAAATGACATTTTGAAGCTCTTCAAGAGAGAATGCAGATTTGCTTTCTGCTTCTGCTGCCTGTGTTACTGCAGTTCCGTTTTTTTCGGGAGTTGCTGTTGAAGTTCCTGTCAATTCTGTTAACCAGGAAACCAGACCGCTTAACGTTTTGATCGATGCTAATTTTTCCATGACCGTATCTTCATCGGCATTACCTGATGTAAGCGCTCCCAGTTCACTACGAAGCGTTCCGATGATTTCTACCCTTTTGATAGAGTCAATACTCAAATCAGCCTCCAGGTCCATTTCCATGCCGAGCATTTCGTGAGGATATCCTGTTTTATCGCTGACCACCTGTAGCAACAGGGTTTTAATATCTTTTACCGGAGCCTGTTTTACCGCAACAGCAGCAGGCTTTTCTACATGGACAGGCTGTGCAGGAATCGTCACCAAACGATCGTTCACTGGTGTTTGTACCGGCGCAGCATAAACAGGTGCAGGGCTGACTTGTGGATTCTGTCCCAGGAAGGAAAGCATCACATCACGCTGTGCCTGAATCAGCTGTTTCATGGTATTTAAATATTCCTGAAGCATACGTTCAGCGGCAGGCTGAGATTCGGCTACAGGAGCTGGTTGGTTATTCGTAAAATTGTTCATGGGAATAGGATTTAATATCGGTAATGCACCGTTAGCCGGCAGATTACCTGTGGTTGGATGCGCCATTTGTCCGTTCACACGCCAGATGGCTGGATTTTTCTTATACAGTTCAGGCTGGTCTATATGAATCAGTCTGGCATTACGGCCATCGAAAAGTTTTTCAATGCTGAAGCTTCTGCCAGTTCCCAGATATTGCGCCAGCATGGAAAGAAGATGGCTTAGTTTATTTCGGTTGCTGTCTTCTACGTAAAGGGTCAGCTGATCTTTCTCTAAGCAGGATTTAGTCAGTCCGGAAAGAACTTTTCCAGGGCCTACTTCGATGAATATTCTGGCTCCGTCTGCATACATCGCCTGAAGTTCTTCTACAAATCTCACGGGCTGTACCAGATGATCCGTCAGTCTTTCCTTGATTGCTGAAGACGCTGCAGGATAGGTTTCAGCCGTTGTATTCGACCAAACCGGAATCTGCATTTCCTGGAAAGGAATATCTTTTAAAACCTCATTATATAAGCCTTTGGACTTGGCCAATAACGGGCTGTGGAATGCACATGCAACTTCTAATTTCTTTGCAGAGATACGTTCCTGTTTAAGGATCTCCATTAATTTATTGATAGCCGGCGTACTTCCTGCCACTACACATTGGGTCGGAGCGTTATAATTAACCGGATAACAGCCTTCTGTCTTGTTTAAAACCGGCTGCAACTGTTCTCTGGTTGCGCTTACCGCAATCATAGTTCCCGGATCACCTCCTTCTACTGAATCCAAAATGGCGTGAGCCCTTTGAATACTTAGATCAACCAGTTTTTCTTCTTCAAAAACCCCGGCAAAACATAAAGCTGGCAATTCACCATAGCTGTGACCTGCCACCATATCCGGAACGATGTCCAGTGATTTCAGGAATTTAGCTAAAGCCAGGTCAACAATTCCTAAGATAGGTTGCGCCAGGCGGGTATCTTTAATGGTTTCTTTCTGTTGTTTTAAAGCAGCTTCATCAAACGTTGTTGAAGGGAAAACTACTTTCTCCAGTTCAGGATATGCTTCGATCAGGTTACGCATAGCCGGAAAAGCTACGAACAGATCGCGGGCCATATTGATTCTTTGACTACCTTGTCCAGGGAACAGGAAAACTACCTTACCATCGCGTTTATTCACTGTGAACGTGTCTTTACTTTCAATTCCTGATAATGCCAGTTCGATGTTCATCATCAAATGTTCGGCAGTGTCAGCAACGATGGTTAACTGAATTGGTTTTTCTGAGCCTACCGCTAAGCTGTATGCCATATCTTTTAATGGAATATCACCATTAACCTCCAATAGAGATTTAATCTGTGACAATGGAATTTTCGCATCCTCATACGTATCTCCACGGAATACAAATAATTCTGACGGCCACGACTGCAATACAGCAGAATCGTCTTCCTTGGGATGATTAGCAATAACCGTATGGAAATTGGTTCCTCCGAATCCGAAAGCACTGATTCCGGCATAACGGTTTTTCTCACCCCACAGTCCACTTTCTGCATAAAAAGCAAAAGGACTGGTTTGGGCATTATAATAAGCATTAGGCTGCTGTAAGTGAAGTGTCGGTGGTTTTACACCATGATATACTGCCAGTGAAGCTTTGATCAGTCCGGCTAATCCTGCGGCACATTTGGTATGCCCGATCTGTGTCTTTACAGAACCTAAGTGAGTCTGTCCCGGTATCGCTCCTGAACGGCTGAATAAATTCGTCAGTGCACTCAGTTCGGTTTTATCTCCTACTACAGTTCCGGTTCCATGAGCTTCCACTAAACCAACTGCCGCTGGACTAATCCCTGCTTGGGAATAAGCACGCTCTAAAGCACGTACTTGTCCTATTTTTCTCGGGGCCGTAAGACCCAGTGCTTTTCCGTCACTTGATCCTCCCACTCCTTTGATCACAGAATAAATACGGTCACCATCACGAACGGCATCTTCATATCTTTTTAAGACAAGGATTGCAACGCCTTCTCCAAGGGCAATTCCGTCAGCATCTCCGTCAAATGTAGCACATCTTCCTTTTCTGGAAAGGGCGTGGGTACTGGAAAACATCAGATAATCATTGATTCCGTTATGTAAATCTGCTCCGCCGGCAAGAACCATATCGGATTTTCCTAATATCAGTTCCTGACAAGCCAGATCAATAGCTGCTAAAGAAGAAGCACAAGCCGCATCTACAGTGAAATTTCTTCCGCCAAGATCCAGACGGTTCGTAATCCTACCTGCGATCACATTCGCCAAAATACCCGGGAATGAATCTTCCGTCGTATGTGGAAATGCCTGTTTCACTTCTTCATGAAGCTCTCCGAAAACCTGTTTATAGTATCCTCTGAAACTATAGCTGTTGGCCAGATCATTACCGCCTTCAGCACCTATAATAACAGAAATATTTTCTCTGTTGATGTGTTTTTCTCCATAGCCTGCATCTTCCATCGCGCGCTTGGCAACCAATAAAGTTAACAGTTGTGTTGGCTCAATGGCAGCAAGAGATTGAGGAGGAATCCCGAATGCCAAAGGATCGAAATCAATTTTTGGAATAAATCCCCCCCATTTTGAGTGAGATACATCCGGTCCGTCTGAATCCGGATGGTAGTAAAGTTCTTTATTCCAACGCTCATCAGGGACTTCTGTGACACTGTCTCTTCCCAGGATGATATTTCGCCAGTATTCTTCAAGGTTTTTAGCGCCCGGGAAAATACATTCCATCCCGACAATCGCTACATCCAGAGGTTTTTCTGTGGATACCGGCTGTTCCGGTAAAGCCGCCTCTTCAATATATTTATAGTTATCAATACTTACGTTCTGATGAAGGGATGCAAGGGAAATCACGCGGTTTTGCATCGTAGCCACCTGACCGATCATGTACATTCCCAAATCCAACTGTTCGTTTTTAGGAACATTAACCAATTTGTCGCCCTGACGATCGATTCCTTTTGCAGCAATTCTAAGTCGGCCCACATTGAGTTTTTCAAGCTGCTCCCAAACTTCTTTTTTATCCATTCCGGCTGCCAGAAGTTTAATTTTTTCGGTGCTGAAATGTTTAGCAAAAGCTGTATTTAAGCAACGCGTCTCGTGTCCCGGTGCCGTTTCCAGTAAGACCGTGTCTTTTGCCTGCATCGCCTGTACCTGGAATTCTTCCTGAATAGCTCCGGTACGAACGGCTTCTTCTGTATATAAATAAGCAGTTCCGATCAATACGCCAACTTTTACGCCTCTGGCTGCCAAAGGTGCTGCCATGATAGAAACAAATGCCGTTGAAAATGCATTGTGAATTCCGCCTGCAAAAAAGACGCTGATATTTTCCGGATGTTCTTCTTTTAAAATACGTTCAATCTGTTTTTCCCAAAGCACCATGCTTGAAAGCGGACCTACGTGACCACCGCACTCACGGCCTTCAAAGATGAAATTGGTAGCGCCTTCTTTCAGGAAAATATCCAGCAATGCAGGAGAAGGAACATGAAGAAAGGTTGTGATACCCGCCTTTTCGAATACCTTAGCCTGTGCAGGTCTTCCTCCTGCAATAAGAACTACCGGAGGTTTGGCTTCCAATATGTAAGCCGTCTGCTCTTCTCTTAATTCCTGAGGAGCAAATCCAAGAATACCTACACCCCATGTTTTTTCACCAGCCAGTTTTTTAGTTTCCATCACCAAAGCTTTCGCCTGCTCACCTTTCAGTAAAGACAAAGCAACAAAAGGCAAAGCTCCTGCGTCTGCTACCGCGTTGGCGAACAACGGAACATCACTGACACGGGTCATTGGACCCTGTGCGATAGGATAACGTAATCCCAGCTTTTGGGCCATTATATTATTTTCACTGATGACCTCAAGTGCTTTAGCCTGCTTCAGGTGACCATACATGGCTTCTTTGAACCCAAAAACCATTTTTTTCAGGGTTTTGAAATCTTCATACAGATCTACAGCCAATGAAATATCCTGACCCATAGGAATATAACTCTTACTTGGATCAAGATCAGTGAAATATTGTCTCAGCTCTTCGGCCGTGACATTTTCAGGTAATGCAGGTGAGTTAGGTCTCACCAATACCCGATGGTTGGCTATAATTTTAGTTTCGGTACCGTTGAGTTTTGAGGACAGGTCTTTGATTTCCTGAGGAACGGAACTCTCCGGGAATAACGCCAGTTGGCTATCGAGTACAATTCCGGCTGCTCCCAATGATTTTACTGCGGCAGCTGTGTGCAGTCCTATTCCGCCCTGTACCCAAACAGGGATGTTCTGGATTTCCTTAATGACACGCTGAAACAGTACAAAAGTTGATTCATAGCCTACCAGGCCTCCTGCCTCATTTCCTTTTATAATAATCCCTTCTGCACCCGACTGTTGGGCCAGCCTGGCTTCATCTAAACTGGTTACCTGATATATAACAGGCAGATCCGGTACAATATTCATTGAAACTCCGGACGGAAGGATCGCGAAACTTACTTTTTTCGGGATCTGCAGGGATATAAATTTGTCGTTCGGTAGATAGATACCATAAGAAGGTACATCTGTCTGATCAAGTTGGTTCAGTGCTTCCTGAGCGGCTGTTGCATGGTGTCCTAAGCTTAAGATGGGAAATGCACCCGCCTGGTGCAATTTAGGCATAAGACTGACATCCGGCTTTTCAAAAGGCGTTAATCCAAGAATGGTTAAGTTTTTCATTGCATTTATGGTATTGAGGTGATAACTAGAAACTCCATAACAAAACGCTGGACCTTTCGGCATCATGAGCGTTTGCTAGTTATGAGGGAATAAAAATAATAAATTTATATTACATTTCTAACCATAAATGAAAATTGATAATAATTTTTTAACAATAAATTATTATCAATTTAAATAATATTAAAAAAAGCAATTTATATTTTTATTCTCAGAAAATAAGACGGTACAGTCTATCAGATTCAATTATAATTGTTTATAATTGATTAATGTAAGACAAATATAGAAATAAAAACTATAATATTTCAAAAATAAGAGAATTATTTTTCCAATATTACAAAAATATAACACGCCTACAAAAGCGTATGAATTCTGGAAAAACTGAGTTTGATAATCCGTTAAAAAAAATCATAAAATTCAGAATTTTGAAAAAACAATGACAAAATTTCATAGGATTTTCGCAAAAAAAATAACGTTACCGGGAAGCAACGTTATGAGAATAAGAAGATTATAAAAACCGCCTTATTATTCGGTTAACAAAATAGTATCATCTATTAATAGAAGTTTTAATGAAAAAAATAAACCTGCAATCATTGTAGCCGCTTTATTGATTAAAATCAGTAAAATTGTTTCACAGTCTCCATAATGCCTGTCGCGGGATCCATAAAGAGGTACATACTTCCCTCATCATGGAAAAATTCTCCTTTTTTTATTTCAATCTGTCCTAAAAAGAAAAGAGGCAGATTGTTCTTAACAGGCCATTCCGGATTCTGTATCCACTTGGGTGGTTTGGTCTGGAATTTAAAAAGTTCCGTGTAGCGTTGCTTTATGTATTGTTTCTGTTCAGATTTTGAAAGTGTTTTGTCTTTCGGCAGAATATACTGTTCGATAAATCCGGCATCAGTGTCAATATATTTGGGACTGGTACTTAAAATGAATTCATACTCATCAGACTTTTGTGGAGAAGCTATGATCTCTACTCCAATTTTGCTTAAAAACAGTTGTACCGCTCCGTGAGCATTGAGTCTTCCTTCAGCATTTTTATAATCCTGCTCAATCAGATAAAAGTAAGCAGTGGTGTTTTGTAAATAAGTTCCCTGCCAATCTATTGCCGGATTTGAAAGCTGTTTTTCTAAATCCTGATTGGTGTAAAGCTGCTGTTCAAAGTCTTTATCGGAAAGTTTCCCCTCCACGAAATCTTTTAAAATCTGTATTTCATCTGCCATCTGTCAGTATTTTTTTCCCGTCATAGAAGACGGAAGACCAAATTTAAGTCAAAAAAATCACACCAGAATGGTAAAAGAATTCGCGTGATCTGCAAAATTGGCAAGACCTATTTTAAGCTCGCAGATTTCACAGATCAAGCAGATGTTGTTTTTTTAATTAAAATACCTATAAATTAATCCCTGTTTCCGCTTTTGGCTTGTCGTACCGTCTGATTGTCTTTTTGATTAAATCTATAAACCAGCGTTAACCGATAGCGTGCGGCATTAGGAATATTGATCTGGCTGATTTCATAATCTGTTCCTACGGTTCTGCTGTTTGACTTTCGTAATCCAAAGAGGTTACTGACATCGAACATCAGGGTCGCTTTGTCTTTTAAAAAAGTCTTGCTGAGTCCAAAATCAATGCTGTGAAGAGCATCTGTGCGGGTTTGTGCAGTAGCATTGGCTCCTCTGAAATTATATAGCGTCTGAAAAGCAAGTTTGTTTTTCAGCTTCAGCTGAGCACTTACACGGGCGGTTAAGGTATTCCCGGAATAGTCGAAACTCTGATCTTTATAACTTCCCTGTTCGGCATAATGGAACAGATTAAATTCTGTATTCACCTGCAGCCATTTTACCGGATTATAGAGTACTGACAGTTCAAAACCATAACGGGTTTCCCTATTGATATTAACCGGCATTGTGATAAACAGCCCTTCTGCATTCCGGAACGTATAATCCTCCATCACTCCGGTATTTCGCTGATAATAGAAGGATGGATTCAACGTAAGCGTCTTCCAGTTTTTAAGGAAAGCGATTTCAAAGACATTGGCGTATGATGGATTAAGATCCGGATTTCCTACATAACGACTGGTCAGATCAGTCAGTTCATTAAAAGGATAAATCATGCCCAGTCTTGGCCTGTTGATTCGCTTGCTGTAACTTCCTTGTAAAGTTGACCGTTCATTGAAACGGTAACTTACATTGAATGTCGGAAACAGTCGGTTATAATCTTTTTTATTGCTATAGCTTCCCGCGCGGTCTTCGATCCCGATATGGGTGAGTTCGCCACGCAAACCAGTCTGATAACTCAAAGCTCCAGTCTTTCCGGAAAACTGTACATAAGCGCTTCCAATCAATTCTTTATATAACAAATGATTATCAATCTGTTCAATGATTTCCCAACCTGCAGAATTTTGTTGTTCTGCGATAAAGTCGCTGTTCACTCTGCGGTCCTCTAATTTTAAACCGAATTCAAGGGTAGACGTACTGTCAAGCGGCTGTATCATATCTGTTTTAATCATAAAGTCTTTACTGGCTCCCATTGAACCTGTTCTGATCATAGGTAAGTCAATGGCAGTTGGAAATACTTTGCTGGTTGATAAATTCCAGTCTTTGTCGCTGTCCCAGAAATCATACTGCATATCTACTGTCAGTTTCTTACCTGCCTTAGCGAAGTTTTTGGTGTAATTCAATTCGAGCTGATTATAGCTCCGTTTTTCCCATGATTCGCCCTTTCTGGTGAGGCTGCTGTCTATAGCCCCGTTTTTATTTGAATAGACATAGTTCAGTTGGGTCTTGTCGTGATCATGCGTTGAGTTTCGCATGAAAGCCGCGGTAATGGTATTATGATCATTGATCTTAAAGTCTGCTCCAAAGTAGAGCAATTTGGCATCATCATGTCTGTCCTCATCCTGTCTTCTGTTCAAATCAACTCTTTCTCCTGAAAGTCCGGTGGACTGTTTCATTGTGTATAAACCTACATAATCAGATAACCGAATGCCATAAGTCGCAAACAGATTGAGCCTGTCCGATTTATAATTCAGACTCGGACTGATCCGCGTTTCATTGGGAATACCGCCTACCAGACGTAGCTGCCCACTGAATCCTCCTTTTTTATTCTTTTTAAGGATGATATTGATAATCCCTGCAGAACCAGCCGCATCAAATCTGGAAGAAGGATTCGTGATCACTTCCACACGCTCTACCTGATCGGCAGGCACCTGTTCCAAAGCATTACCCTGAGTCAGTCCGGTCCGGCGACCGTCAATCAATACCAATACATTATTATTCCCCCGCAGACTGATTTCTCCACCGGGGCTTACACTCACCGAGGGAACAACGTTGAGAAGATCCGTTACTGCTCCCGATTGCGAGAGGACATCCTTACCTACTTCAAAAACTTTTTTGTCCAGTTTTAAACTTATGGATGAACGCTGCCCAGTTACGGAGACTTCCTGCAAAAGTTTTGTATCAGATTCTAAAACGACCGTCCCTAAATTCATTACCTCATCAGATTTAACTTCTACAGGCCTGCTCATCGTTTGAAAACCTGCAAGGCTGTAACTGATGGTATACTTTCCGGCCGGAATGCTTTCCAGTCTGAATATGCCTTTACTGTCCGAAATACCGGCTGCAATGGCTTTATCTCCACTTTCCTTTAATGTTACCGTTACATAAGATATAGGTACGGCAGATTTTTCCTGAATGATTCCGGTGACCTGAGCTTTCTGTGCTAATGAATACTGAACAGAAAAGAGGGTAAAAATAATGATGACTACTTGTTTCATGATGTAAATTTAAATCGCAGAAACAGCCATTCACTGCAGAAACATCTGAACAACTCTACGGGCTTTCAAACAACATCCGGTTTTTCAAATTAGCTTGTATATTTACATGATGCATAATTTAATATTTTTATTAACGCTGCTCAGCCTGCTGGCCACGCCTGTTATCCGTAATGAGGACCCGATACCGGTCTATAAAACCGGAGACCATATGACATGGGCTGATAAAAACTATAACGATAAAGACTGGTCGGAAACGAGAGGCAACACATCAGACAAGATATTCTGGTCACGTACGCAGCTCGACCTGCGTCCGGTGGAGAACGAACTGACTCCTCTGGGACTTCAGATTGATTCTTTCGGGGCTTTTGAAGTGTATTGGGATGGTATCCTGATTGGTAAAAACGGACAGCTTCCAAAAAACGGAAATCCTGAAATCCCGGGAACTGAGTGCAGCTATTACAGGATTCCGGATCATCTGATTTCGCCTGGTCTTCATACCATTGCCATGCGCAGTTCTCAGTCACTGCATCCGGATATGCAGCGGAGCATTGGATTTGACATCAATAATTACACAAAATTAATCACAAGACCATTGATCACAATGGCTTATATGAACCTGATGGCCGGAGCTTTTCTGATCGCGGCAGTTTATTATTTTTTCCTTTATCTGAACAGCAAACGGAGACAGAAGGACATCCTGATTTTTGCAACCATCTGTCTTCTTTTTTTCACTTTACTGATCATGGAATATCTGAAATTCCATGTGGTGATTCCTTATTCTGAATTTTTCATTCGTCTTGAGATCATCGGATGGCTGACATTTGCCAATGCATTGCTGGTTCCGTGGTATTTTATGATTCAGTTTAATTTCAGACATGGAAAATGGCTGATGCTCGCTCTTCTGCTTACATTGTTGGGACTCTATTGGTTCAATTATGGCCATTATGACCTGACTGCCCGGCTCTACAGTCTGGCTATGCTGATCGCTGCTTTTATTGTGGTTCTAAATGGTATTATTCAAAAGGAAAAAGGAGGTTTTATTGCTCTGGCAGCTCTTTTGGCGAGTGCATTGGTCAACAGGATTGTGGTTTATGATTTCGGTTTGTTCATTAGTTTTACCATTATTGTGCTGTCGATGCTTTATCTTCATTCTATCCGTACCAGTGTTATTGAGGCGGAACACCAGAATGCCATTTTGCTTTCATCAAGACTTCAAATGGAGCTGCTTAAAAAGAATATTCAACCTCATTTTTTAAGGAACACCCTGACTTCAATGATGGATTGGGTGGAAGAATCCCCCAAAGATGGTGCCCGTTTTATACAGGCATTGGCCACAGAATTTGACATTATGAACGAGATCTCTGAACAGACTCTGATCCCTGTCACCAAAGAACTGGAGCTCTGTCGTCAACATATATCGGTGATGGGCTTCCGGAAAGAAATGAATTATACCTGGGAGGAAAAGGGAATCGATGAAACTCAGCTGATCCCGCCGGCGGTTATTCATACGTTGCTCGAGAATGGTATTACCCACAGTGAGCCTTTGTCTGGAAATACGATTCAATTTATACTCCATTATTCTGTGTCAAAAGAGGCGCATCAGTATATTTTTGAAACTGTAGCGAAGAACAGACAAATCATGACAGACCGCACGGGTGGAAACGGTTTTAAGTATATCAAAGCAAGACTGACTGAAAGTTATGGCTCAAACTGGGCATTCGAATCGGGTGCTACGGAAAACGGCTGGAGGTCTACCATTCAAATTTTAAAGTAATGAATATAGTTATTATAGAGGACGAAGCCAGAATTGCCCGCCGTTTACAGCGTATGACCTCTGAATTTTTTGCAGACAGGCCGAATGAAATCATCATCTGTGATTCGCTGCAAAAGGGACTTGATCAGGTTTCGACACAAATTCCCGACCTACTTCTACTCGATCTTAATCTCAATGGCGATAATGGTTTTGAGTTGTTGGAGCAGATGGTGGCTGCTTCTTTTCACACGATCATTGTTTCTGCCAATATCGATAAAGCGATCACGGCTTTTGCGTATGGCGTTCTGGATTTTGTTCCCAAACCTTTTGATCAGGAAAGACTTTTTAAGGCTTTGACCAGGTTTGTCAGTCCAGCCTTAAAAACGGATGAAGGTATTAAATACCTCGCTGTAAAAAGAGCAGGACAGGTTCGTCTGATCAACATTTCTGAGGTGATCTACATCAAAGGAGCCGGAATTTATACTGAGCTGCATCTCAGCAACGGACAGAATGAGCTCCACGATAAGTCACTTGAACATTTGCAGCAGCTTCTTCCCGATAGATTTGAGCGTATTCATAAGTCTTATCTTGTAAATTTTCAACAGATTGAAAAGATCATCATCAACCCCGGGACACGCTATGGAGTATTGATTAAAACCGGGGAAGTGCTTCCGGTAGGACGTTCCAAGTATAAAGATTTGAAAAATAAAATGGTTTGATGCCTGAATTTAACAACGAAGATGCAGTTCTTTAAAATAAACTCAGATCATACTGCTTCACCAGGTCTAAAATCATATGATAGCCCGCTGCAGAATTCCCATGTTGATCCAATGCCGGACTGAAAACACCAATTCCCATTTTTCCGGGAACACTTACGGTAATTCCGCCTCCAACGCCGGATTTGCTCGGAAGACCTACGGTTCTGGCATATTCTCCACTGAATTCGTACATCCCGGCGATAAGCATCTGGGATTGAATCAGTCTTGACATTTCTGCATTTTTATACTTGCTGTCTCCGTCAAAACGAACACATTCATTGGCAAAGAAATAGCCTATTTTAGCCAAATCTTCGGCAGTAAGCTCTATAGAACACTGTCTGAAATAATTATCTAGCTGATCTTCATTTCCTAAAATGAGTCCGTTGTTTTTCATCAGGTAAAACATGCCGCGGTTTCGGTGTCCGGTAGATTTTTCGGATTCGTAGACAGATGTACTGTAATCAAGGGTTTGATTTTTGGTGATGTAGCGCACCATATCCAGAATTTTAAGAAATGGTTTTTCGCCATCGCCGGAAATTAATGAAGTAGTGAGAATGGCACCAGCATTCATCATCGGGTTCAATGGCTTGCCCGTAGTTTCAAGGTTGGAAAAATGATTGAAAGGCTGATCGGTTCCAAAATAGCCCATTTTATCAAAGACATTGGCTTCCCCTTTTTCACTGACAGCAATCATCAGTGCAATGATTTTCGAGATACTCTGCATGGTGAATTTCTTCTGTACATCTCCCACATTGAATACCTTTCCGTTTTTTTCCACCACTGAAAAAGCAATTGCTTTAGCATCCATTTTTCCCAGCTCGGGAATATAATCTGCTACTTTACCCTTTGTATAATAGGTTCTGTTTTTTTCCAGAATACTGCTTAATGTTTTCTCTGAAATGGTTGAAATATCTGCTGCTTTCTGAGCATATATCACCGTATTGAAGGAAAGAAAAGCTGCAATACAGATTCCTTTTGCAGAAACTAAGAAACTATTGTTGTTCATAAAGGCATTTTCGGCTAACATCTTATCATCAACCCCGAAAAACAAAGATAAAGTATTTCATCCTTCACTAGCAAATGTCCTGAAATATACAGGCGCTAAATCTGATCTGAAAGGATTAAGTATTTCTACTCAAAACCGCAATTGGTCATTTCTACTCTAAAAAAAATGCGCCCTTCTTTGTTACTTTGAACTACCAATCAAGCGGTATCAATAAAGGGTAATTCCTCAACTGAGACGCTGAAAAAAAGCAGTGGTAAAAACTAACCAACCAAAATACAACCAACATGGAAACATCAAACGTAAGCGGAACCGCCAATTCATCCGGTCAGCTTCAATTAGGGAACGGAGCTCAATTCTGGGTTTATCTGTCTCCTCAGAACAATACAGCCAAAATGATTTCAACGTGGCGTGTCACATTCTCACAGGGTAACTGGAGTGATTCTATTTCAAGTGAGGCACCAACTAAACAAATTCAGACGCCTAATCTTTCGGGAATCTTTGATATTAAAGTAGAATTACTAAGCGGATCTACCGGTACATGGCGCCAGATCCCTCCTCAGCAGGGAAGCTATAATGAAATAGGCTGTAATTCCAACTGTGCCTCAATGGTAGGTATCGTTGCAGACAGTACTACCCCTCCTCCAGGTGCAGTTAATGCCCATTTCTGGACTACATGGGATGCTATGTGCAAAGCTCAATAAAAGCATAAAAAAGTCTTAATCATAACCAGTCTATATCCTTCAATTGCCGGCCGTTTTTTTCGAGTTATTGTACATGATTTAAAACTCGTGTGTTTAAACCTTTCGAAAAACACGGCCGGTAATTGTGCATCATGTACAAAACTTAGGGAAGCAAAGTTGGAATCAACTTCATTGACTCAGATAAAGCAAATGAGAACAGATCGCATGTTTTAAAATTTCACGCAGATTAATCAGATGATGCAGATTTTCATGTTCGTGAATCTGCGCTGTCTGCATAATCTGCGAGAATAAAAATAAAAGTGTTTAAAATGCTTGTATGATCATCATTTAATTCTTGATGAATACATGGATTTAACAGATAAAACTAATACCTATGAAAACAGAAAACTACGACGTCATTGTTATTGGTGGCGGAGCCATAGGCCTGGCTACGGCCTACCATCTTGGCCAACGAAAGGCTAAAACATTAGTCCTGGAACAGTTCACTTTTGTGAATCAGCTTGGAAGTTCTGCCGGAGTTTCCCGCCAGTTCCGTATTCCTTACCCGGATGAATATATGGTGAAAATGGCTCTTGAAGCACAACCCTACTGGGACGAGCTGGAAAAGAAGACCAATACTTCGCTGCTGGATAAAGTGGGTACGCTTTGGTTTGGAGACCCTGAAGTGCACTCCACGGAAGGAAATATTGCTTTGGCTGAGCAGGCCCTGAAAGAACTGGGTGTTCCCTACACTACCCTAACCGCAAAAGAAATCGAAGAAAAGTACCATTTTAAAAACTTACCGGACAATTACACCGGACTGTTTCAGCCGGATGGTGCAAGCATCAATTTTAAATTAACAATTGAAACGCTTTTAGGACTTTGCAAACAGGAAGAAACCGTTCAGTTAGAAGAAAATTCGCCTGTACTTGACATCAAACAGATAGGTGATCTCTTTGAACTTACGACTCCTAACGGAATTTATATTGCTAAAAAACTGGCGATTATTCCGGGACCTTACATTAACAGTGTCATCAATTTACTGGATTTTAAAATAGAAGCTACGTACTGGAATATGTCTTCGGCTTATTTTAAGAAAACAGATCCCAACATACAGTATCCAACCTGGTTTGTATTCCAGAATGCAATTGAGGAAAATGGCAATCAGTTCTATGGTTTTCCTTCTGTAGACTGGGATCACCCGGAATACATCCGTGTTGCACCGGATTTTGTCATTACACCTTTGGAAGAACCAAACGACAGAACATTAATTCCCAATCCTCAGGAACTGGCCTATACTTCCGATTGGGTACAACAACATATGACAGGATTGGCTACAGAGCCTGAATACACTTCAACCTGCCTTATCGCTTTAAGCAAAATACCGAATAAGGAACTGCTGATTGATTTCGCGCCCAAATATGTCCCGAATTATAAAAACATTGTGGTCTATGCCACCGGATGGGCTGCCAAATTCACTCCATTCCTCGGGAAAATCATGTCTGATCTTGCCCTGGACGGGCATACGGATTTTGATATTTCTCATTTCCAGTTAGGACGCAAATACTTTAAAGCCATTTAAAAACAATCAACCATGAATAAAAATACACCATTAAACACAGGAAAACATCCTGATTTAAAAATAGAAGTCGCCATCATTGGTGCCGGAACTTCCGGTTTGTATACCGCTTACCGTTTAGTCACTGATAAGAAATTCAAAGCCAGTGAAGTACAGATCTTCGATATGAACAATAAACTGGGCGGAAGACTGGAGTCTGTCGTGATGCCGGGAATGAATTTCTGGGGAGAACTGGGTGGTATGCGCTACCTGACTTCTCAGGAAATTGTAACGACCTTAATTGAAGGATATCCGCTTTCGGAGGAAGATCCTGCAAAACGAACTCCTGTCCTGAAAGATAAAATGACACCTGTTCCTTTCCCGATGGGTGATCCTACCAAACTATTGATGTATCTGAGAAAAGAACGTTTCAAACAGGATGCGTGGGACGTGGCTCAGAAAGAGGGGAAAAAGCTTGCCACCCGTTATTATCTGAATGATGATGATTACGGTTTCAGCTCGGATCAGTTATTCAATAAGATTATTTACGATGTGCTGATGGCAGATCCATGGGTAGCTGAGAAATACAGTGATAAGATTATCAAAGGTGACAGCATCTACGATTATAGTTTTAAACTGACCAGTGAAGACTGGGATGATATCAAACCTAAGCTGGTTTATAATTTCCCTAATTCTCCTTATGACCGACGTAAGGTGAATGATCTGGGATTCTGGAACCTGATCAAGGATCAGATTTCACAGGAAGGCTATGAATTTGTGGCAAATGCCGGCGGATACTACTCCAATACGATCAACTGGAATTCTGCGGAAGCTTTTCCTTATATGGTGGGAGATTTCTCTGCCGGAACCATTTACAAAACCATTGAGGAAGGCTATGACAGCATCGCTTACGCCGTAGCCAATTCTTATATGGAACATGACGGTGCCTGCATCTGGTCTGAAAATAAACTGCTTACTTTCACCAAAGCGCATCCTTTAATCCATACCCATAAATATCAGCTGACTTTTCTGAATCTGAAAACCAACACGACATGGAATGTATATGCCAATAAACTGGTTCTTGCCATGCCGAGAAAATCTCTGGAGCTTCTGGATCAGAACAATTTCTTCTTTAACACTAATGAAAATTCAGTCCTTAATACCAATATCCGTTCGGTGATTATGGAACCTGCTTTTAAAATATTAATGGGCTTTGAATATCCGTGGTGGAAAGAGAAACAACTGGACATTGATTCCGGGCATTCTATTACCGACCTTCCTATGAGACAGTGTTATTATTTCGGGACAGATCCTCAAACCAATAATTCAATGTTACTGGGAAGCTACGGAGATATGGAAACCGAAACCTTCTGGAAAGCACTGTCCGATGACAAATTACTGTTCGAAGTAAGAGCCGCCAAATCTGCATCACTGAAGGAACTGCACGAACTGGATGATGTTCAGGCGACCCAGCTGATGGTGGATGAACTGATGAATCAACTTCGGGAGCTGCACGGCCCTGATGTAACGATACCGGATCCTTATGTAACCTACTTTAAAGACTGGACCGATGAACCTTTCGGAGCAGGATATCATGCCTGGAAAGCCGGATACTCCGTTGAAAACGTAATGCCATACATGAGAAAACCGGTAGCTGATGAGTCTATTCACATTATCGGGGAAGCTTATTCCGATCAACAGGGATGGGTGGAAGGTGCTTTCTGCGAAGCCGAAAAAATGCTGCAGGAACATTTTGGAATGGATCGCCCAATCTGGCTGAGCCCTACTTATTACTTAGGATGGTAGACTAATGGGCTGGAAGCTGGAAGAGGGAGGCTGGAAGTTAGTTTTGGGATTGGGATTTCTTTTTCTGATTTTTAATGACTTTTTCCTTCAGTCTTGAACTTCGTTAGCTTATTAACACATTTATTATTTCAAATTAAAATAAATAAAACCGTCTCATTTTAGTTATGAGGCGGTTTTTCATTATGCTTTTATTGTAAAAAAACTAATAAATAAGGGGGTAATTTCAAAATTTGGGAGCAAATAAAGTTTTTTTTAACGCAAAGAAATTGATTATTCTATTTATAAAGGGAAGCAAAGGTGGAATCAATTTCATTGATTCTGATTAAGGTAATGGAACAGATCATGTGATTTTAAAATTTCACGCAGATTAATCAGATGATGCAAATTTTTACTTTTGCTCATCTGCTTTATCCATATCATCTGCGAGAGAAAAACTTCAAACCATTAAGATTCTGTTAAGCCTTTAAGAATATTAAGTTTTAGCTTCGCTTTAAGACACACAACTTAAAAAATCATTTGATTTTTTCTTAACTCACCTTACATCCTTCATTGATCTTAATGTTTTAAAAGCATGAATTAGATCTGCGATATCAGAGAAATCTGCGAGAGCAAATAACTATAAAAACTCTTTTGTGGTTTAAAAAAAAACACTCAAGACTCCTGATAAACAGTCACCGGACCTGCCAATCCCATAGACTGCAGCGGCTGGTCTTTCTTTTTCTGATTGGTCCAATACTGTGCTACCACATTATCTTTAAGGGTTTTCATATAATTGACCATCACTGTGACTACTTTGATCTCAATTTCATTAACCCCGTCTTTGACTAAACCGTTCAAAGGGTAAATTCTCCTTCCGAACCACTGTACTCCCGCTTCTTTCCCATTAATGCGTACTTCGCAAATTCCGTATACCTTGCCCAGATTGATGTAGCTGTCCACATTTTTGTCCTTGATCTGAAACGTATTCCGGTAAATGACTGTTCCTGCAAAATGACTATAGGCCGGCAATTCTTTGAGATCTGTTAGCTTGTTGAATTCTTCTTTTTTAACCGTCCCATCATAATGTATCAACTCTACTTTCCATGGGTTGTCAATTTCTTTCACATTCTTTCCACTCAGAGGACTTTCTTTCCAGGTTGTGCCTCTTTTATGGCCATCAAAGACAATTAACTTTGAATCGGCAGGGCCTAAATCGATATTGAATCGCCCATCCGGAAGATTCAGTTTGAAACGCTTACCTGTTACCGCATCCCACATCCAGGCCTGCTTGTTTCTGATCACGTTTTTTTCGAAGGTGATATCCAGCGGTGTACTGTTCTTACTGCTTGAATTATTAAACAGGAAAATCTCGGCATCCCGGGTTTGGTAGCGTATCTGTGTGATGAAAGTTTTCGGTGTCTTTATTTTCACATAAGGGGTAATATTATACTTTTCCTGAACAGATTTATACCAATTGAGAAAATCGGATTTAGGCTTATTCAGGAAAATAAAACGTTCCGGAAATGTCTGCATTTTGCTGATCCAGTTTTGTATGTTCCGGTCTCTTTCTTCGTAATGATTCCAGCCTGTGGAACGGTCCGGAATAGCTTCAATGCAGAATATTCTTCCACCATCACTCACAAATTCGTACAATTTTTCTGCTGTGGCTGTATCCAGACTGTGCACCTCAATTAAAAATAAAGTATGGTACTTTCTTTTTCCATACGTAAGAAAACCTTTCTTCACCTCTGAATCACTGATCACCTGTTCCGATACATAATCACAGGCATTCCCATTCTGATGGACAGATTCCCAGATCAAAGCCTGATAAGCAGGTGATACCACCGTTGGAAAAGGTTCATTCTGTGCTCCAAACTGTGTCCATTGATCTGCGAAAGGGGCTAAAAGAGCAATATCCGCAAACATCGTGGCCTGTTGCAATAAAGCGGAAAGTCTTGCCCGATAATCTGTATAATGTTTAAAATAAGGCCAGATCGTGTTTTTCTCATTGAAATACCCGCCATAGGTGATCCAGCCGGGAAAAGCTGCTTCCGGAGGGGAATAGTTAAATCCATGAAAAATAGGATGGGTAACTCCGGATATCGTGCTCTGGTCTCCTGCTATTTTCAGAATTTCCAGAGCTTCGTTAAATACCATATCAGTATTGGTCAGTTCTTCTGAGCTGATGAGTTTTTTATCCTTTAAATGAGCGGCTGAAGACACCATTTTATTGATCATGGTATTTCCCCTACCCAAATGCCATGGATACTGTGTGAATTTCTCTTCACTGATGTCTTCCCCAATTCCATATTTCAGCCAGGTTTCACATTCGGGAATATCTATTTCAAAGCTTCCTTCCAGCGGAAAATAACCGCGTCCGTAAGCCTGTGTCCTTGATTTTATTTTATTGTCTTTACACCACTGCGCGAAGGTCTGTACAAAACGTTCTCTGAATAGTTCAGCTTTCGTCAGCTCGAAATCATACCGCATACGGTCTGTCATCTTTTTAAACTCTGGACCCATTTTTACAGGATAAAGGATATTTACCCCAGTCGTATTTCCCATACTTCCGATTTTAAACAGAACAAAAGGCAGATACGGATACAGGTCATACCCTCTCCTCTTTTGGAACTCGCTCATCATATCATGGTTCCAGTTCGTTCCTTCCGTTTCAAGACTGTCGATGAAGAAAGACCGGATGTTGGGAGCCAATGGTCCTATTTTTTGCTGAATGGTATCACTCATTCTGTTGAGGTATTTCTTTACAGCTGCTGTATCATAATGATTCAGGACAGGCCCCATTCCACCCGGGGCACCTTGGATGACACTCATAAAACGATCTATTTTTACCAGTCCATAAATGGCATAATCTCCTTTGGGTATGGAAACTTTAATCATTCCATTTTTAATCTGGTCTGAAAGATTGATGACCTCATCCAGACTGTTCAAAGGATCGGGAACAAGCTTCACTTCCAGCATTTCCATGGTTCTTCCGCTGTATGGATTGGTAATGGCAGGATCCGCCTCTTTGTAAAGATCAAAAAGAGAAAACTCTGTTTTAAGAGGACCCTTGAATTTTTTCACCGCCAAAACCACGATTTGGGAACATTCTTCTTTTTCCAGAAAATCTCCCCCCATAGGAAATCCGGTCCCGACAAGCAGGTCACAAGTCATTCCTAATGATTTCGCCTCTTCAAGAGTGAACCTCAACAATTCGATCCATTCATCACTTAACCAGTCTACACTCGGTTTTCCCGTATCTTCCGTGCGCAGGGGAAAAGATATCGGATTGATTTCCACACCGCCTATTCCGGCAGCTTTTAAAACCCTGAGTTCCCGCGCCAGTTCTGCTTTTTCTATTTTGTTTCCATTCCACCACCAGCGGACAAACGGACGGTAATGATTTTCAGGATCGCTGAAGATTTCAAACAGTGACTTATATTTCGGGAAATGATCCTCTCCAAGCATGGCATGGGCATATGAAGGCAATACATTTACCAAAACCAAGCCGGACGCCGCAATGGAACACTGTTTCAAAAAGTCTCTTCTTTTCATGAATGGTCTGTCAATTTAAATTACAATGCCTGTGAACCCTGTGGTTAGGTTCTGAAATTCCGGGAACAGAATGATCGGGCAGACCAAATTTAATGGATTTGTTGAGAATATGACAATTCTAATAAAAAAATCACCTGAAAGAGATCAGGTGATTGAATTTTAATCATTTAACTTGAAAGTTTTGAATAGATAAAGACCTATTTAGACTATCCTTCTATTTTACTGATCATCTCTTTGCCGTTCTTATTTTCGGGATTCAGTTCCACAGATTTTTGATACATTTTAAGGGCCTCTTCCTTTTTACCGGATTGGAGTAATGCTTCACCATAGCTGTCATAAACATTCCAGCTTTTTGGAAAAAGTAATGTGGCTGAACTGAATGTCTGCAAAGAATTTTCACCTTTTCCATTCCTAAGAAATTGATAGCCTAATCTGTTAAAATCTCTCTCTGTTGCTTCATAGCCATTTGGATTTTTCAGATGTTCTTTAATCAGCAGATTGGCTTTCTCCTTATTTCCGTTTTCCAGTAAACTCCCATAAATTCTGGAAAGATTCTGTGCAGGAATTGTATAAGGCCGATGATCAATTAATGGCAAAACAGCATTCAATATAGAAAAAACAGGACTGTTTCCCATATTGAATAAGAGAATCACTGACTGATTTTTATCGATATTATGCGCCAGAATACTGGTAAGTCCGTGGATAGATCCGTCATGAAAAACTATTTTCCCTTTACTTTCATCAGTATACATAAACCAGCCTAAGCCATAGCTCACTTCTTTTCCATCAATAGGATAAGTCACTTTCTTTCCGTCATTAAGGATCGTAGCGGTTAACGCTTCCTCTAATTCCTTCTTTCCAAGAATCTGATGGCTAAATAATGTCTTCTGGTATTTTTCCAGATCTAAAGCTGTGCTAACAATACCTCCATTTCCATAAAAATTACTTTTTGCAGCGATGGGAAACGGATCTTTTACGGTATTTATATTCACAAGACCTGTCGAATACAAATTAGGATACGTATATAATTCTACCTGGTTTATTTTTTTAATCTTCCGGTCATTCGGAACAAATGAATTTTTCATTTTTGCAGGACTGAAAATATTTTTTTCCAGATACGTGGCATAGCTCATTCCTGATACTTTTTCAATGATCAGGGCAGCGATGCAAAAATTGACGTTATTATACTCCCACTTGCTCCCGGGCTCGAAGGTAAGCGGTGTTTTGAATCGGATAAAGGTTGGAATAATATCCTGGTTGGAAATTATTTTTTCCGGCTGTTCCTTGAGAAGTATGTCAAACAGATTGTAATAGTCTGCCAGCCCCGAGGTATTATTAAGCAGGTTTTTAATGCTGATCGTAGGATAAGGAAAATCCGGAAGATATTTCTGAACGGAATCATCCATTTTAAGTTTTCCTTTTTCTTTAAGCTGAAGTATCGCTGTTGATGTAAATGTTTTGGTGACGGATGCGATCGGAAACTGAGACTGGTCACTGAACTTTTCTTTTTTTTCGATATTGGAAAATCCATATTGATCAGAGAAAATTGGTTTTCCGGGTTGCGAAACCACTGCACTTCCATTGAACATATTATTTTTAGAAAGTGTAGAAAAGAAAGTGTTTAATTGCTGTCCCGGAATACTCATGGTAAGGAAAACAGTCAGTAAGAGGGCAAAAGTCTTGGTCATTGTTTTTATTCAGTTTTTACATTAAGGTCATCCGGGAAATCAATAGTTTTTATTGTCCCTCAGCACTGATTATAAAACAATCCGGAAAAGACTTTCATTACATTAAGGTGGGTTTCGATTTTGGAGAGTTATTAGTTTTAGGGTGAATTTTGGTTGTTAGTTGGTGAGTTGTTGGTTGCTAGTTGCTGGTTGCTAGTTATAGTAATTAAGCTAACGAATTATCGTCTGATGTCTGATATTTTGTATTTAAAATCTTGGCTCTTGATTCTTGATTCTTGAATCTAGCATTCACCATTCACTTGCGAAGCAAAATTCACCATTCACCATTTTAGTTGCAGTTGAAAGTCTGATGTCTGATATCTGGTGTCTGAAATCTTAATTGCAGCCTATTTCCAGTAGCTCCATTTCAATCCATCAAATACAGCTAATGTTTTGCTGACGGTATCATAACAGATCATTCCCGGAAATGGGTTTTTAACACTGGTATCGGGAGCGGCTACTTTAGGTAATATTAAGGCTTTATCTGCAGATTCCAATACCAATACGCCGGGGGCAGTTGTGGTGGCAGATCCTATGATCACATTAGTTTGGGCGGGTGTTTCTGTACTTGTATTGAAGGAAACATTATCAATTGATCCGGGGTCGCTGAGCGAAATCCACTCAGAATCTGTTTTCATCTTTACAACCTTATCATTTTTATCCATCAGAATAGTTCCTTCTACCGCGTTGGTGGGAAGCGTTTCTACGATTGGAAGCAGAATACCATTGGTCGTATTGGATTTAAAATCGAGAATTCCATCTCCATCCACTGTTTCCTTACCAATTGCTACCTGTGCCTGAATCATTTCAAGGCTAAGCAACCCTATTATCAATACTATTTTTTTCATGATGAAGTATTTCTGGAGTTTCATTATTAATCATTACAGGATCTTGTGATGCAGTTCCATACCGTTCCATTATAGAGTTTAAAGCATTGATCTGCTGTATCAAATATTAACATGCCCTCTACTGGAATAGCAATACTGGCGGAAGTGGTTCTGGTAATGACAAAACCTTTATTCCTGGATTCCAATGACATAAATCCATTAGGAATATTTGTAGGCCAGTTCGGCAGTTTGTTGCTTTGGGCTGTAATTCCAAATTTGGTCATCTCGTTTGGAGTTCCCACGGCCGGGTCTTTTGTACAGTGGGTTTGAATATTGATTCCAAATGTGAAATATTTATTCGCCGGAAACGGATAATTAAAAACAGCCTTACCTCCTGTAAAACCAGTTGCCGGAATAATCTGTACATTTTGAGAAAGCCCGCTGTCATCAGCTACTACCATAGATACCTGATCGGTAGCGGCAA
This sequence comes from Chryseobacterium sp. JM1, assembly GCF_000737715.1. GTDB lineage: Bacteria > Bacteroidota > Bacteroidia > Flavobacteriales > Weeksellaceae > Chryseobacterium. Next base: position 171,995 of record NZ_JPRN01000009.1, read on the forward strand.
TCCCTGTATAGGCTGAAAGATTCGCCTGCAGCCATGTAGAACCCGTATTATTTGTTCTCTGCGCCAACCATATCCTCTGAATCACCTGTCCGGTTGCACTCCCGTTATTGACCAAGGCAATGTTCTGAACATTATTATCTCCTATGATGAGAAAGGTTTTATCCTGTAGAAAATTTGGCCGGCCGGGACTGCTATTGGCTGATATGAAATCATTGTCCGTGGACACCGTAAGCATAATATTGTTCTCGGTATTGATGCTGTTGGTAACCAACTGATTCAATGCTGAAGCATCGTCCTTTGCCAGTCCAAAGATGTTGTTGTTGAAAGAAGTATTCAGTCCGGAATTCCATGTCATGATGGTTTCATCGGAAGCCAGATAATCTTGGGGCTGAACCAGTGTGACCCCGTATTTGACTGCTAAATAAGAATTAACTCTCTGTCTTTCCGTTTCAGTCTGCGTTTCAGAATACAGAATAAATTCTCCAATCCTGTCGCCGGCCAGAGAAGTACTGCCGGAGGCTCCGTCATTATCCATCAAAAGAACCATTCCCGGATAATTAAAATTAGAAGATACATTATTTGATGGCTGACCGTATTCCTTGCCGTTATTTCCAAAAAGATAGTTCATGTTAGCACCGGAAAGTCGGTTATAATAAGACTGTATGCTGGGAACATCAGTCCCGATGGTATTGATGATATCTGTTCCAAAAAACACATCTCCGGATTCTTTTTCATTATAAAACTCAGGCCGGTTGCCCTGTGATCCGAAAAACGGCGACTGCCATATTCCTGCTACTGAAGATGCATTAGAACTTCTGGCAGTTCCATTCATTACAAATACCGTTCTGTAGCTGCCTGAAACGGTTCTCGTCAGATGGGTATAGGAAGTCATGGCATTGGTGGTATTATCCGGAAAGCCCAGTGGAAATTTGTATCCGGATCTGTATCCGTTTGTACTTACGATTTCAATAGCCGGATTAAAGTTAAAATTCGGAATGGAAGGCGCTGTACGGTAAGCCGGTATAGCTCCAACACCCGGATCTGCATAGTAACCTGGCATTCCCTGATTCGCAATACCATTGACGCCACCGGATCTTTGATTTTCCCAAACAGGAACTTTTGAATTGTCTGTCGCTGTGCCCGTTCCTGCATCTGCTTTTACCCATACCTGCAGATTGCCGGAGACCCCGCCTGGTGCCGGAAGCTGTGCTCCCAATTCATAACTCAACATCAGGAATAAAAGAATAACTGCTTTTTCATTGATGTAAGTTTTCATACCTGTTTATTTTAATAGATAGCTGATGTCTCTAATAGGGGGGAAATCTTCCTTAATTGAAAAATAATGAGTGATTTACACAGAAAACAGTCAATTCTATGACCCGTACCATGTAAGAAACTGACAGCAGCTAAATAGTTGTTTTTTTAAGTTTACAGATATTAAATATAAGTTTTTTTCATTTAAATGGGAAATACTTTAGAATAAAATTCTCAATTCCTGCCCTTTCAAAAAACTCTGCAAACCATAAAAAAGCCTGTCATATTCAATAGATCTTATTATAATTTCTTGAATACAACAGGCTAAAACAGTCCTTTATTTTTAGAGTAACGAGTCGTTTTTATTTATTCTTTGTTGGAACTTTAACACTCAGATGATCTCTTTTTAGAGTGACAGCATTCAGTTTTCCATTGACGAAATCAAATTTTAAAGGGTTCGGATAATCTATAATTTTAAACCATCCGTTTTTCAGATAAACCAATTCATTGTCATTTTTTCCTTTAAAATGATCCAATATGAGTGATTCTACATACAGGCGGTTATTTTTTTCCACGATCTTAGTATCCATTCCCTGCCCGTAAAGGAAATCATCATAGGTTCCGATGAGTTTTTCTTTTAAATCTGAAGGTATTTCCTGAGTTTCTTCCTCAGATTCTTTGCTGTTCCAGTCCATCAGGGTCAGGATCTTTTTCTGAGTCTGTCCCATTACAGGAAAACGGTTCGGTTTTTCGCCATTGGCTAAATAGACAAGACCATTCCCGTCTTTCATCGTAGCCAGAACATTTCCACCCACTCCGGTATTGGAACCATTGCATGAAAACCAGTCATAGCCGCTATAGCCAAAAGACTTCTGCCAACCGTAGCTCCATCCGCCAACAGCATCTTTTAAAGCGGTCACCGCCGTTACTTTTTTGGCTACAGCATGTGAGATTACCTTGTTGTTTTTATTTCGAAGCGCATTCTGTATCTCTATGGAAAGTTTAGCTAAATCAGTTGGTGTAGACCACATTCCTGACGCCCCAACCTGTGGCGTGATAGGTAATCCCGTTTTAATCACTTTTCCATCTTTATCATGTACAGAAGCAACATTGGTTGGAAATCCCTTTTCATTAGGCTGGGTCATAGTTGTATTTTTCATGCCAAGCGGTGAGAAAATATATTCTTTGGCCAGTTCTGCAATCGGCCTGTTGAAAGTGTCTTCCAATGCCATCTGGATAATCACGTAACCGCCTCCACTGTACGCAAAACTGGTTCCCGGCGTGAAGAGAAATTCAATTTCTTTATCATATCTCGGAATCTGTCCCAAAAGACTCTGCTTTATGGTCGGAATGGTTTCTCCTTCATAATGGTCTTCAAACCCACCCTGACTGGTACCGGCCGTATGATTAAAAAACTGTCTCCAGGTCGGGCTGTTGTTTTCCGTAAACTTACTTTTAGGTAAATGCCATCGTTTTAAGGACTTATCAATCGGATCATTTAAATTAATCAGTCCTTTTTCCTCAAGAATATGACAGAGAAGTGACGTGATGGGTTTTGAAATAGAAGCTGTAGAGAAAGCCGTATTCTCATCTATCTTTTCTTTGGAATTTGCAGATTTTATACCCCATTGGTTGGAATACACGATCTTATAGTTTTCAAAAACCACAAGGCTGAATCCCGGAAGTTTATACTTTTCTAATTGCGGGTCTATTTTTAAGCTGTCGGTAAGAAAGGTGTAATCTTCTTTTTTCGACAAAACCTGATGGCTGGTCTGACAGCTCGAAAGGATGAACAGAGAAATTAGTAAATAAAGAGTAGTTTTCATTGTATCGTTTTTTAATTGTTAAACATTGATTTCGATACAAATTTGGGAAAGAAACCGGCCCTGTGCGACCGAGTAAAAAAAGTCGGTCGCATTTAATCCAAAGAATGCGTACGATTAATGTATTCGGACGTACGACTTTTTATAAATCACTACTTAACAGCTGCTTACGGTACAAAGTAGGGGTAAGATCCGTATATTTTTTAAAGGCGGTATTGAAAGAAGATTTTGAATTAAAACCCACTTCATAAAGGATTTCAAGAACGGTTACCTTCTTTTTTGCAGGATCTTTTAAAATCACTTTTGCCTCTTCTATTCGATAGGTATTGATAAAGTCAAAAAAATGCTGCCCCAGCTGATGATTGATTAAAAGTGACAGGTCCCGGACAGGAATCTGAGTGCTGTCTGAAACATTCTGAATGGTTAAAGAAGGGTCAAGAAAAGGCTTTTCTTCAACCATGTATTTCTTTAATTTGATCAACTCTTCATTCAGTTCACTTTCACTGACAGTCTGAACTTCATTATTTTTTTCTTCTGAAATGATATCGGAGACAAGCTTTAATCTTGAATTGATATTTCTGAATAAGCCGGGATGATTCAATGCCTTCAATAAATACCAGCAGATGATAAACAGCTGGAATACAAGAATTCCGACTTTGATCCATTCGGAGATATACGGATAATCTGAAAATTTAAAAATGTTTTTTATAATGACAATCAGGTATAAAGCCGTCAATACAGATGTAAACTGAAACAGCCAGCTATAGGAGTTGATACTGGTCCCTGCATAATTCTCTCGATACAGCTTTTTTGCTTTCCTTAGCAGGACAAAAACAGCCACAAAATAAGCCACAAACTGAATATGGAAAAGAATATGGGTAACCTGCAGCTCAATCCTGCTTTGGCGGTTGATAATAAAATCCATTTTGGAAGCGGCATCCACCATATAAAAACGAGGCAGCAAGATCATATTCACCATTAAAAACGGCAGCAGATGTAATACATGTTTAGGTTTAAGCCTGAAATCTGAATAACAGACAGACATTACATAGAGATAAAAAGCAGGAATCTGCAGGAAAGCCAGCGTATTTCTCAACATCCCCAAGTTGGAAGGGCCATCCGTTACTAAACTCACTAAAGGCTCACTGATATCCATTGTGTTCACGATCAGAAAAGCCGCAAAAAGAGCATTGCTTAACCTGTATTCTGTTCTGACCGTCAACAGAAAAAATGCAAGAAATAATGAAATAAACAGGGAGATTCCTGTCACGATAATTAGTACATTGATCTTATCCATTTTTTGTTTCTGTTTGTTTATAAATTGTTTTCAAAGAAAATTAGTTTCCAGCTTATGATGAAGTTCCTGCAACTGTCACAGCAACTAAATATTCAAAAGTGAACGGTACAAATATAGATATTAGGCAGGATTTGTTTGCGTATTTCTCATGAAAAAACCTCGCTGAATGCGAATACTACTAATGAGTGTAGTAAGTGACCTGCTCAAAAAAAGCTTTAAAATCTTTTGTGAAAATTTATTTAATGCAAAGTTTCAAAGTAATATGTTTTAGTTTCAAATTGGGCAAAGAGATGTGGCTTCACCACTGAATAAGAGGACGTTTTAGCAGACAGAAATAAAATATAAAAGAGTGACCAAAAGCCACTCTTTTTTTTATCAATATAGATCTGTTTTAAGAATATTCGCATTAATTGACACCGGGACCGATAAGTTCCGTGGTAAGATATAAAGATTTTAAAAGATTCTTACGGTCGAACATTAAGATGGTGTAGTGTTTTCCTTTTTTGAACGTCAGTTTTGAGCCACCCGGAAGTTCCGTGGACTCGCCAAGCTTTTCTGTTGTAGCACCATATTTACTGAATTTGGCTGTACTCTGCTGAAGAGTCGTTTTGTTCAGGGCAAGCTGATATGGAAGTCCTTCAACAACGATTCCTTTATCATCCGAAATATCAAAAGACATCTCGTTAATCGTTTTATTGTTTCCAATGCTGGCATAAAGCAACACACCTGATTTTGTGATCCACTTGGCATATTTTTCATCATTAGCATCTTCATAGAAAATAGTTTTCACATTCAGTGCTTTCGAAATTTTGTCCGGTGTCTGAGGAAAAATAAATTCCGCGTTTTTATCCAGTAAGGAATTCAAACCTGCATTTTGCTGCGAGAATGCAGTAAAGCTTAATAGCTGAAATACAATGGTTAGGACTAATGTTAATGGTTTCATCTGCATAATTACTGTTTTTAATATTTAAAATTTGATGATTAAAGATATTAAAATTAGCTCATTTCAGGGCAGGAAAACTCAAATTAAGGTTCCGGATATTGTACCGGTTCCTGTGAATTTATCCCATATCGCTGTTCACAGTAATCTCAAATAAACTGACGGAAGCATTGTCATAGTGTGCCGGTAATCCATCCGTGTTTTTAAGCTTCTGTAATCCCAGAAAATCGAATCCGCATTTTGTATAATAGCTAATCAACCCTTGATTTTCGCCGACCGTATCCAGACGGATATATTTCTTTCCGTTACTTAAAGCATATTCCTTTGCCCAATGCACTATATCTTCCACAAGGTTTTGTCCCTTGAATTCAGGGTTTGAAGCAATCCTGTGAATGTAAACCGCAGGATCATTGTTCCGCTCTTCCCAAATCTGAGGATCATCAAATGTAGTCGCCCAGACACATGCAATTTGATCATCAATCACGATTTTCCATTGTCTTTGTTCATCAATTTCTGTCTCTATAAGACTTCGTTCAAATTCCGGCCACTGAACCACATGTTTTAGCTTCTGAAAATCCGTAGCTATTGTATACAACCTGAAAATCTCTCCGATATCCTGAGTTGTGGAATTTTGTATCTCCATCGTGTGTATTGTTTTTAGTACCTGTTCTATTTCTTATCTGCAGTTACGGCTACGCAATTATTTTTTCCGTACAGTGAGCTGCAAAATTTAAGATGAATAAAGATACCGCTACCCATTCAAAAGTAACAGGTACAGATTTTGAATATTTACCTACCACAGATTGAAAAATGAGAGCTGATCAATACAACTTGCGGAGAAAAAATAATCAGAGTTTTAAAACTAAATAAAATGCATATGCCATGATTTTTTAAATTCACGCAGATTATAGAGATGATGCAGATTTTACGTTTGTTAATCTGCTTTATCCGCAAGATCTGCGGGAGATAATATTTTAAACCATTAAGGATTAGTAAACTTATAAGAATATTAAGTTTTAGCTTCGCTTTAAGGCGTACAACTTAAAAAAATCATTTGATTTTTCTTAACTAACCTTACTCTCTTCATTTATCTTAATGTTTAAAAAAGTTTAGGGCGAGAATACGCAACCATATTAATGTCAAGAGGAAATTGATTTTAAATGATAGAGGAAAATTAATCACAGATGGCACGGATTTTCACAGATGTTTGCGTTTTACTAAGCCGTATGTAAACAAAAAATATCAGTCACAAAAGTTTTCTTGAAACACTTAAGTTTATTTAAAGTTTAAAGTTCTATTGCAAAAAAGTACACTTAAGTCTTTGTAAAAATCTCTGATTTTTTTTTACCATAACAGGGAAATCTGCCTGATCTTTTTAATCAGCGGGAGAAAAAATTCAAACCATTAAGATTTCTGTTAAGCTTTTAAGAATATTAAGTTTGAGCTTCGCTTTAAGACGTACAGCTTAAAAATCATTTGATTGTGTCTTCACTAACCTTACATTTTTCATTAATCTTAATGTTTAAAAAAGTGTTAGATTAAAATCTTTTCCATCAGCTAAATTTGCAGGAGTGATTTTATAAACTGTTAAAAAGGAATCAGGGGAAAGCTTGTCTTCAGGACTGGTTATTCCCCCTGATTCCTGTATTGTTGTTTAGTTTTCCCGGCACGCACATTCGTGATGCTCGTTGATATATTCTATAGATTCCATGCATATTTCCTTCAGTACGGAGGTATCAATATCGGACAGTTTTTTCACGTAGATACAGGCTTTGCTCATTTTGAATTTACCCAGATGAGCAATTAAGGTTTTACTCTTTTCGGTCTCAGAATAAACGTAGAGCGAAAACGCAGCTTTTCTCGGTGAAAATCCAAGAATAGGAGCATCACCTTCGTGTCCGCTGGTGTATTTGTAGTGGTAATTCCCGAATCCTATAATTGAAGGTCCCCACATTTTGGGTTCAAAGCCGGACCATTCCTGCATCAGTTCTATAAGGCGGAAACTGTCTGCTTTCTTTTGTTCGCTGTCAGCATAGGAGTTGATGAAATCTGCTACATCTGCTCCCGTGTAGTTCGTTTTGGTCTTTGCCATCGTTCCGGATTTTGATTACTGTCTTAAAATCTTTTCCATCTTTTTACCTTTCGCCAGTTCATCAATCAGTTTATCCAGATATCTGGCCTGTTTGGTCAGCGGGGTTTCGATTTCCTCTATTTTGTAGCCGCAAATGGTGCCTGTTATTAAATGCGCATTGGGATTCAGTTTCGCATTCTTGAAAAATGTTTCAAAAGTCACTTTCTCGTCGATAAGTTCCTGCAGCTTTTGGGTATCAAATCCCGTCAGCCACTCTATCACCTGATGAAGCTCTTCAATGGTTCTGCCCTTAGTTTCCACCTTCTTGATGTAGTGTGGATAAACGGACGCGAATATCATTTTGGCAATACGCTGATCGTGTTCAGGGGTTGTTTTCATATCCTGATTTTTATTAAAGAAATTTACTTATTAATTCCAATACTTGAGCAATTTATTTCGTCATAAAATTCCAGGTAGCTTTGGTTAGGTCTGCTATTATCTTTTCGGTGTCTTCTCTTTTTTCTGTTATATTTTTTAAATAAATTGAAATAATAAAGTGCTTTCCGTTCGGAAGTTTTACAATTCCCACATCATTCATGGCAACTCGTAAATTATTTTCATTGGTTGATGAAATCCCTGTTCTGTGTGCCAGTTCTGTTCCTTCGGGAAGTCCTGCTTTCATCCACGTCAGTCCTCTGGAAGTTTCCACCATAATCTGATAGAGGTATTGGGTCGTGGCTTTTTTCAGCACTTTTCCTTTGTAGAATTTCTCCAGCAGATCAGTGGTTGCCAAAGGTGTTGTTGTATTGATATACAGGTTTTTCCATATCCGCATTTCCTCTTCGTTTACTTTGATCACAAAATCTTTGATTCCCTGACGGTTGATGAATTTCTGAACGGTTTCAGGACCTCCGATTAATTTCAGAAGAATATCACATCCGTTGTTATCACTGTGTGAAACGGTATATCTCAGCAACTGATCTATGGTGAGGTACATGTTTCCATTGGGATATTCATCTTTTATCGGGCTCCAGGTATCCTGCTGTAAATCTTCCTTTTTAATGAATACTTTCTGTGCTAATGAGATCTTTCCTTTATCCACCAGATTTAACGTAGCCAAAGCAATATGAAATTTGAAAACACTCATCATTGGAGCATCCAAGTGACCGTTAATACTCAGGGTATCTTTGTCTTCAATATTTTTTATGGATATTCCAACGGTTGCATTTTTGGTAGAAATAATTTGTTTGAGCTCTTTACTGAGATCATCTATATTTTGGGCCAATGCCTGAGCCGAAAAGAGGAAGGTCAGGCAAACGAATACTATTTTTTTCATTGGATTCTATTTCAAAAATTGACTTTCTCTCACAATTTTTCTGACTTGCTGCTCAAAATAATAAGCAATATCAAAATTTTCATTGGCTATATTTTCCATGATGACTACACTTGTTTTTGTTTTTGGATAATACAAATTCACCGCTGTAAAGCCTTCACCCGGATGAAAACCTGTGTGCCCAATTTCTTTAATGCTGTCTTTATCATTAATTCTCAAACCATAGCCATAGCCAATCGGTTTTTCGCCGAAAACCTGGTGACCGTTTGTTATTGCGTAGCTGGTCATCAGCTGACAGGTTGCGGGTTTCAGTAGTTTTCCGTTGTGCAGAGATTCGTTCCATTTTGCGAGATCAGATGCAGTCACAATTAAATGACTTCCAAAATAATTTTCTGCATTGAAACCCGACTGCTCATTGAGTTTGACAGTCCCGTCTTTTCGGATGGTGTGCCCTTTTGTTAAGAATTTGCTACTCGCTTCATTCGGGTAATAACTGTCATTCATCTTACATCTTTTGAACAAAGCTGTTACCAGTTCCTGAAAACTTTTCCCACTCTGCTTTTCCAAAATCTGCCCTGCCACAAAATATCCGACATTGGAATAGCTGAAATCGGTTCCCGGTTTAAACTTCAATGGTTTGTCCATATTATCGCTGTTTAGACCCGAAGTGTGATTGAGTAAATGATGAACGGTAACGGTATCTGCCCATGAATATTTAAAATCTGGCAAATATTTGCGGATGGGCACATTCATATCAATTTTCCCTTTTTCCACTTCCTGTAAGACCAATGTAGCTGTAATCTGCTTGGCAATCGACATGGTTGAGAATTTGTCAGAAACTTTCAGAGGCGTTTTTGTATTGAAATCCGCAAAGCCATGCGCCTGCGCGTATTTTGTTTTTCCGTTTTGCTGAATGTAAACGACTCCGTTAAAACTCCTTGGATTTGTGATCTTCAGCAGGCTGTCGATTTTTGCTGAATAGTCGTCTTTTTGCTGTGCAGATGAGTGGCAGCCCGTCAGGAAAACGGTCGCTGCAATGAATGTCAGTTTAAAAATGTGTTTCATTGATATTTTGTTACCGCGTTGGTTTTTGTTTTTTTTAAAATGATTTATAATAGCCAGATTTGTCTATTATTTTTTTACTTTTTTTAATGCGTCAAGATACTTCTTCTTTACCCCATTATCTTCTTCTTTTTCGCATAATATTTCAATTTCCGGCAACAGCTTTTCATTGTTTCCAGTTTTTAATTTCAGTATTTCAGACAGTGCATAAGCTGTGGCCCAGCGAACCACCGTTCCTTTGTTTTCCGCATTCTGCAAAAGATGAGGAATCGCTTTGCCAAGTTGGTCCGGGAAAAGCTTTGCTACATTTCCGATCACTTTTGCACTTTCCCACTTGACTCTGGGTTCTTCGTCTTTTAATGTGCCGGTAACGTACTCTAAAACACTTTCATCAGCAATGGCCGGATCTTTTTTAGTGGCATACTCTACGGCTTCAATGCAGGTTGCTTTGTCTGTCGCTTTTTGTTGTTCAGCATAGGCCAATAATTCTTCAACTGGTAACTCTTTTTTGATCAGCCATTCTCCGATGGTTGAAACTTTACCTTTAGCCTTAATGGTTTTGTCCTGAAATACCTGTTCTATCGTCATATCTTAAATTGTCAAATGAGTTTGTATATCAATTCTTCTATTTCCACTTGCCGTGCATTGGCAAAAAAATGATCCGTCCCGATTTTGATGAAACCGTTGTTCTCCAACACTTTTTGTGATCCCCAATTATCAAATGCAACCCGCCCAAAAATAGGTCTGGCAGTTTCAATGGTCAGAAATTTTTCAAGTGCGGCTGTTGCAATTCCTTTTCTCCAGAGATTTTTATCGATCAGATAGGTAATTTCGGCGTCGCCTTCCCGTTCAAATTTCGCAACACTTCCTACGATCACATCGTCCATAAGAATTGTCTGATTATTGATAGTCGGATCGTTCAGATGCTTGGTGTACTTGGTCAGATAAGCGGTTTTGTCCGTAGGATTTTCAGGGGTGAATGCAGCCATGTAGATGGCATCTTTATCAAGCTGGAACTGAAAGAAGTGCTCTAAGTCGGATGCTTCCGTTGGTCTGAGTTGTATGTTGGGTTTAGGATTCATGATCAGGTTTTTGCTTTTTACAAAATTCTATTTTTTCAAACATATTTCTTAAAAATAATAGGTCAATTTTAAGTCAGGCATCAAAAAAACACACAACAAATTGTTTTTCAATTATTTAAGCGCCATACAAAAATATAACAGATTAGCAGGAATTTATAAAAACAAATTGAATCTTAGTATGATCTTCTGACCTATTCCTTATTTTTGCAAGGAATTAAACAATGGTCACTTTATTCAACAGCATGAGCAATACATTTTCTGGCAACAGTCAAATTGAAGTGGTTTCTTCTTTTTCCGAACTTATTAACACCAATTTTAAGGGCGCTATGAATGCCGTTTGCTGGCATAGAAATTTAACCGGAGATTTTAAAGAAATTGTTTCTCAACTTCAATTAAAAGAGAATGTTACAGAAGTGTTTATTGAAGACCTTTTAGCCCTGCAATTATCAGAGAAAGGAAATCTGGCAAGGGAAACCATCCTAAGTGATTTGCAGTTACTGACCGATTTCGGAGCACTGCCTTCTCTCAATTTACTGAAACATTATGAACGGGATGAAGAGCTGGGTTTTATTTCAACCGATGTATATTCTTATCATGTAGACCGTTCGCCTGTTGGCACCAATACTTTTTTATGCACCTATCATGGTACTGCCAGTGATATTTTGCCCAATGATCAGGTGGAGCAAAAGGTTTTGATTCCGGAGATCCGGGAAAAGCTTAAAGCACTACACGACGGGCTGGAAGAGGAATTTGAAGACTTTCTGAAAGAGTATTTCTTTGATCTTCATTATCAGCCTAAGCCTAATGCAGAACCTGTGAATTTAGAAAAAGGACATCTTTGGAAAATCGCAGTGGATCATCCGGAACAGCAAGCTTTACCCTGTGTTCATAGGGCTCCTGTGGAAAATGATGGGGAGTATAGGTTGCTGCTGATTTGTTAAATAGTTACTTCTTCAATGAAAACTGTTTTGCTTGCATCGCTGTATAATTTTTGGTAAATTGATGTACATTAAAAATAAATATTGAACTACATGTCTGATACCGTTATATTGTCTGAAGGAGCAGAATTTAACCACGTTATAAAAGAGGTTTCAAAATACATCCACCTTTATGTAATGGCCTTTGAAAAGGAAGAACGTCCCCTTACACGCATCGATAAACGTGAAAAAATGTACGGTGGAAACGGAACGGTTTATATGATCCAGATGTTCGATCAGAATGAACTGGCGAATAATCGTCTTGCTGCTTACATGGTTCTGTTGAATAAAGGTGATGAATCCGGATTTCACACCCACAATCAGAGAAACGAACAGGAACTGTATGTCGTAGTGCATGGAACCGGAGAATACCGTGAAAGAAACGGAACCCAGGGACCGGAACGCAAAAAAGCGCTTCAAAAGGGCGATATTACAGCGATTAGTTCCATAGGGTATCATTCTATTGAGAATACTGGGGATGAGCCTTTGATTATGTTTGTGATTACGAGTTATAATAAGGTGTAAGACTGATATAAAAAAGGCAAGATATAACTCGCCTTTTTTACTATTTTTTTGAATTTAAAAGACAATTATTTCCCAACACAAAAAGTAATTAAGACTAAAAATCAATACTTTACAATTTTAAGATACAAATCTTATCAAAACAGTTCAAATTATGGTTGAAATTTTTGGGATTATTTAATATAGATATTTTCCATCATTTTATTACAATAGTGCACATAACATCAACTCTTAATATTTATTCAAGGAATCCTTCTCCAGTTCTCTTAAATCCACCTCATCCCTCTAATTTAATTTTTTTTCTTATTCAAGCGCATCTTTTAGTAATTTTACCATTGTATAATTTTTTTTAAATATTTCAAGCGGAAGCACAACAAAAAACTGTAATACTCTGTAATAGAAAAAATTTAATTCCAATATTATTTACTTCAACTCTCATTTTAAAATTTATTCAATAAAAAAACCGCCTCTAGGGCAGTTTAAGTTTATTGTTAAGCTTTTCACTATTGTTTAGTAAAAACTAAGTTTTCTGTCTCTGGTAAATAAATATTGTAGTCTAAATTTGGAGGGCAGTTAATATCATCTCTGGTTGATGTCCCAGGATAATAGCTCCAATAAAACTCTGTATTATTAATTTTTTTAAAAGTGATTTCTCCTTTTCCTACACTACAGTTTCCTCCAGCATATACAAGATTAATCTCATTATTACCATTGAGATTTATTGCAGCACTCATTATAATGTTCCTAACATTTTCATTTAGCGCATAAGAATTATTTAGTGTACTTTGAATTACATTCCCACTTAAATCTTTTATCTCAAATTTTACAATTAATATATCTTGAAAAAAATCTTTACCCCAAGCTTTATATGGTCTTTTAATTTCTTTGAAAATTGATAGACGAATAATTTTATTTTGAAAGTTAGAATCCCAATTTCCAACATAATTATCTAACTCATTATTAATATCTTTAAAATATGAATTATTGGGCGCATCATAATCAGATGTATTTAATGAAAATGTTTGTTGTGCCTTACAAGAAAACACAACAATGATTCCTAATATATTGAATATGTTTCTCACTATTGTTTAGTAAATACTAAATTTTTCGTTTCAGGTAGATAAATTTTTATATCGGTACCTGTTGGACATCTATTCTCATCTAGTACAATATCATTTGGAAGGTACTCCCATGAAACTTGTGTAGAGTTTAATTTCTTTAATGTAATTTTTCCCCAGCCTACACCGCAATTTGTTCCTCCATAATGGAATTTCACTATAGTGCCACCAGCAGTAGGCCATTGACTATAAATAGTATGATTATATTGGTTAGGTTCAAAATTCATGTTTTGAGTATCTTGCAAAATAACTCCTGTAGAATTTTTAATAATATATCTTATAGATAGCACGTCTATATAGATGTTTTTATCAATGAAATTAAAGAGTTTATGATCTTCTTTAGTGATTATTAGTGTGATCTGTTTCTCATTGTAATTTGCTAAATATTTACCTACAAATGGAGCTAACTCATTATTAGTATCCTGTAAGTATGATAAATTAGGAGCATTCTCTACAGCCGTTCGAAGCGGTAATATTTGTTGTCCTTTACACAGAAGGCTAAATATTAAACTGACTGTTATTAATATTTTAAGATTTATTATTTTCATTTTTAATTTAATTAACAAGGTGATGCAATTGGTTGGTTATTACTGTTTAAATTTATACTACTTATTGTACCGTCGCTTTCTACTCTTTTCAGAATAACCTTACCCTCCAATCCCATTTTTTTTAGCGTATTAAAAAAAAGTTTTTCTACCCCAGCACTATTTATTTGTCCATTACCATCAATATATGCTGTCCCACTTATCTCTTTATCTGATAATTCGGCTTCCTGTCTCTGATACCATTTTGTGTATGCATTCAAATCCTCTTGTGAAAAATTTGTTAACGCATCTTGATAGGTCCCATTAAACCAAATAACATAATGCATGCCATTTGGAGCTACCATTCCCATAAAAGCATCACCTGTATTATCTGATGAAGTAGGTTGTGCTCTAGCAAAGCCTAGTAATTGGTCTACATCTGGTGGAGAAAGCATTGGTATTCCTGTAGGTGTGTGATTGTGGTAACCACCTGCATAACCTGTTTTATCTCCAAATTTTACACTGTGAGCGCTACCATGTATTACATTTGAAGGCGTTCCGTCTGCCTTAATTTTATAACCATCTTCTCCTCCTTGTGTAGATTTTGTTTTCAAATCATCTATCGCTGGTTTGGATGTAGCGTTAGTAATAACTTTCTTTGTTTGCTCACATGGGTTTGCAGCTGTATTTGGTCCGTCCCCAGGGCCATTTCCTTCACCCCCACCTGTTCCACCTGGGCCCTCAGGATTGAGACAGTTATCATAAGGTTGGCACCCACCAGGAGGAGGTCCTCCGTTCCAAATTCCTCCGGGAAGAGTACCTCCCGTTCCAGGCATCGTAATAACAACTTCACCGGTATCACAAGGTGATCCGTCAGAACTGCAATTCCCGTTTGCTTTAGCTGCAATTCTTTGTTGTAATGTGTTTTTAAGATATGCTTCTTTGAACATGTCCAGCATTGTATTGTAATTCTCTGCTTCAGTATCCATTTTCAGGAATTCTACCTGAGTGTCATTCTCCTTTAGCATGGCAATAATAATACCATCAACTTTCCGGTTTCTCATTAATGGAAAAAGAGTGAATTTTTCATTTGTCTTTGTCACGAAATCCTGAGAACGGATATTAAGTTCTACATATTCATCTGCCATTTCTGATGAATTTTTAAATGCCTTTTTCAAGGCTTTAGCAGTATGCTGGACGTTGTTGATCTCGTCATAGCGTTCCAATAAGGTTTTGAAGCCTTTCGCATAATTTACTGTTTCTTTTTCTTGAGCGGTGAATACTCTGAACTTGGAAGGTGGTTGTTCCTCACTACTGTTAAGAAGATCCTCTGATCGGCAGGAGATCAAACAAGCGACCACAGCAGCATTGAGAAACAGCCGTATCGATAAATTTTTCTTCATTGATTTTGTTTTTTTAAGTGCTAAATATAATTAAATTTTCATTATCACAGTGAAGTGATATTTAACAAAACTCAAATTATATTTTTCATAATCTTTGGAAATTTGTTCCCAAATTTAAAAAATATTGAGAGTTTCTGACATAGGGGAAACCCCTGTATTTTAGATAGTGATTTTACTGAGTGCTTTTATCCGGAGCGGTTATGTGTTTTCATCATGTTTTTTTAATGTTTTTATTTCTTTGTCATAAAAATATATCGTCATAGCGACAGAACCTGTCGTATTACATGATACTTTGACCACAGCTTTCAATAAATTTCTATTATTCTATATGCAAAAGGCGCGGAGCAAAGATCAATCTGTCAGAGAGGTACCGCGAAGAACCCAACAACCCAGAAACACAGCGCCCGTGTCCGTAGAAGTTATACATGAGCGTAAGTCTGTCATTTTAAAGGTTGTTTAGGAAAATTCGCGGTTTTCTCTAACCTAAATAACAGCTTACGCTTTTGTTTTCGTTAAAATTATTGTTGCGAATATAAAAATACTTTCAAAATTTCATCAGTTATTATACATACTTTAGAAATACTTCTTTGCCGTAAATTCTTTACTACAATACCCACAAATCCGCTGTAATTGTATATTACTACTCATCTTGCTCTATTTTATATCAAAATGTACTAAAGTGCTTAAAGTTGTGTATAAGTGACAACCTAAAAAATCGAATTTTCTTAAAAATCCGTTCGAGGTACAACAAAGGTACAGATTATAACAAAAACAACGCAAAAGAAAACGTATATCTGTAAACAAGAAAAAGCCCTATAAATAAGGCTTTAAAGTGTATTAATATAGTTTTTTAATTGTTTATTTTGTAGTGGTTACTTTCCGATACAAAACTTCGAAAAAATATTCCCCAACACCTCATCATTCGTTACTTCACCGGATATTTCACCAAGATGCTCTAAGGCGTTTCTGAGTTCATAAGCCAGCAGCTCTGTAGAGATCTGGAAAGAAATAGCTTCTTTCACTTTATGGGTCGCATCCAGAGATTTGCGAAGGGCTTCAAAGTGTCTTTGGTTTGTGATGACTACGTTATTTTCCTGGGATTTTAACTGCTCAACGTAGGAAGACAGTTCATTTTTAAGATCCTGAATATTTTGGTTTTCTACCGCTGAGATTCTGATAAAATCAAAGTCCTGACTGATGGCATTTCTGAAAACAGTTTCTACCGCTTCATATTTTGGAGGGAGGACTTCGTCTATTTTCGTGGCACAGATGATCAGCTTCAGATCGTCTCTCTGTAAAGATCTGATCATTTCAATATCTTCGGAATAGTCTTCGGTAGCCGCATCTGCAAGGTATACCAGAATATTCGCGTTCTCCACTTTTTCTTTAGCTTTCTTTACCCCGATGGCTTCAATTTCATCTACAGTTTCACGAAGTCCGGCCGTATCAATAAGGCGGAATGCATGACCTTTAATATGCAGAATTTCTTCAATCGTATCTCTGGTGGTTCCTGCTATATTACTCACAATGGCTCTCTCCTCTTTCAACAGGGCATTCAGCAAGGTAGATTTCCCCGCATTGGGTTTTCCTATAATAGCCACCGCGGTTCCGTTTTTAATGGCATTTCCGTATTGGAAACTTTCGATCAGAGAATCCAGCTTCACCTCAATTTTATCTAAGAGCCCGTTCAGCGCTGAGCGGTCTGCAAATTCTACATCTTCTTCAGCAAAATCCAGTTCAAGTTCGATCAGAGAAACAAAATTCAGAAGATCTGTTCTCAATATCGATATTTCATTGGTAATTCCCCCTTTCAACTGGTTGATGGCAACTTTTCGGGACGCTTCATTTTCAGACGCAATGACATCCGCAATAGCTTCTGCCTGAGAAAGATCAATTCTTCCGTTGATGAAGGCACGAAGAGTAAATTCCCCGGCTTTTGCCATTCTTGCCCCGTTTTTGATCAGGGTTTCCAGAATACGTTTTCCGATGTGCGGCGAGCCGTGAAAAGCAATTTCCACAGAATTTTCTGTCGTAAAACTTTTCGGAGCCAGAAAAATAGAAAGCATCACCTCATCAATCGCTTCCTCCCCATCCATAAAATAACCGTAATGAATGGTATGAGACTGCTGCTTTTCCAGTTTCTTGCCCGGAAAACTTTTCTGAACCACCGGTAAAGCATCGTTCCCTGAAACTCTGATAATGCCTAAAGCTCCTACTCCATTGGCCGTAGCCAGTGCACAAATCGTATCGTTATTCATGGGGCAAATTTACGATTTTTCAGGCTAATTTCTGATGGCGTCTTTTATACAGATTGTCTATTGCTTTAATTGGAACTTTTTGGATTTTTCATTGGGATATCGCAATGGCGCAATGTTTACTGATAAATGCTTTCTTAAGGCGCAAAGATTTTTATCTCCGATAAAAATTTAATCCCAAGTCATTATTAAAGCCACCTCAAATTAGTGACCATTCGTGTTTAAAATCTGCTTAATCAGCAAGATCTGCGCGAGACCACAAACACATTTTAAAATGTTTGAAATGAGATTGCTTCGTCACTTCGGTCCTCGCCATGACGGTTTATTTAAGTCGTCTCCCCAATTCCTTTACTTTTTGAAGCCATTGAGTCCGCTGTATATCAGTCGAATTTCTTATTATGCCGATATAAGTCACTTTCACAGGCTTCACTCCACAGAATTCCAGCGTCGATTTTTTCAGCTGATTCACACTCGGTTTTCCATAAAACAGCCAATAATACCATCCCGGCTGGTCCAGCGTCGTAATAATATGCGCCGTTTTTCCTTTCAAAAGCTTATCCCACCAAACCGAATTTTCCCTGTACTGATAGGCAAATCCCGGAAGAAAAAGCCGATCCAGAAAACCTTTCATCAATGCAGGCAATCCTCCCCACCAAACTGGATGAATCCATACCAGATGATCTGCCCATTGAATCATTTCCCGGGCTTTCAACAGATCCGGTTCCAGTTCCATCCTTTTCTGGTATCCAAAATGGAGAATGGGATCAAAATTTAATTCAGCTATCGTGATTTCTTTCACTTCTGCTCCCGCGTTTAAAGCTCCTTCTTTGTACGCTTTTGCTATTCCAAAATTGAAAGAATCTTTATTGGGATGCCCGTTGATAATGACTATTTTTTTCATGATCCAAATTGTATATTGATGGTTTCGTAAGTGTTTAGTTTCTCCAGTAATGACAGCGGCTGGTGCAACTGATGACTGAAGTAAATCTTATTTTCGTGGGAATTTTTCAATAATTCTTCTGTATGCAGCACGGCAGAAAGAGCCGTTAATTCCGCCTGTCCCCTTGTACTTTGCAGACTTAATTTTTTACTTCCAGTCACCGTTTTTACCATAATTTCAAATACAAACTGATCGCCATTTCCACTAGATCCGAAAATCATTTTTCTTTCCTTTAATGACAGAATATTGAAAAGTCTTATTTTTTGAAATGCGCCTAAAAGCCAGGTTATAAACTTTGAATTGTACGTCATTTTTACACTGACAGAAGGAACTTTTTCAATCTGATTCAAAATATAAAGATCCGGTACATCGAAATTATACGCTTCCCTTTTCCCGATTCCAAAAGAGAAATCAAATTTTTCAGAGTCTAAGAAGTGTTTGATCGGAATGCGGAGGTTGTTCTCATACCGAATAAAAGGTTTCGCCACGTTTTCAGCCATAAAGTGTGCTGAGCTTTCTCCCGCAAGATCCTTCACCGAATAATAGACAAAAAGTTTCACTTCCCTAATATCTGCAGTCTCTGCAAGCGTTTTCACCAAACCGTTGACAATACCTCCCATCCATCCTGAACTGAATACAATTCTGCTTTTTACTGTACTTTCTTTAGCCAGATCATAAGCTCTGACAAGATCAGGAGTAGGTTTTGTAATGTCCAAATAATCGATTCCGTTGGCAATAGCGAACTTAAGAATATGATCCGACTGATCATTCACCGAAAGAATAATCAGACTTATTTTTTTATCAGAAATCACCTGAAAAGTCCCAGGATCAGTCACATCTATCCTAAGATCATGCCCTGTTTCCCCACCTTTTCTTCCACCCACAAAAACGGGTATCTGCGGGTTTCGCGATTTCAAAATACGGATAATGGTTTTACCGACCAGACCATTTCCTCCAATAACCAGAATATTGTGCTCCATCTATTTTTTTTACAAAATTAAAGAGCAGCTTCACTCTGGCGTAGGACAAATGTCTAAAACGAAAAATCATGAATTAAATCTGTACCGGTTTTTATTTAATGTGAGTTTGGGTTAAGACGTTTTTTTAGATGCCAGATTTCAGACATCAGACATCAGACTTTCAACTGAGATTAAGAATGTCAATGGTGAATTTTGCTTCGCAAGTGAATGGTGAATTTTTGAATGGAGATTTCAGACGTCAGATATCAGACACAAGATATCAGACGATTATTTATTAGCTTAACTACCAACCAGCAACTAAAAACCAGCAACCTAAAATACCCTGAAACTCATAACTCTCTCAAACCCGTTATCTAGAAATATATTTTGATTTTAGATCGTAACTTCTTTTCTGATCCGGCTAAGATGCCTTTGGGTAATGCCCAGATAAGAAGCTAGATACTGCAAAGGAATTTTCTGAACATAATCAGGTTGATTCCCCAGCAGAGCCTCATACCGCTGTGCAGCAGTGTCTCTCTGCAGCTGAAAAAACCTTTTCTCCAATTCCAGATACTCCTGTTCGGCGATCATCTTGAGAAACTTGGTCCAGTTAAGATCGTCTTTTACCAGATCATCTACGGCATCTTTTTTTAAGACCATCAGATCCGCATCCGTAATGGCCTGCATATTTTCTCTGCTAGGACAGTCTGAAATAAATGACGAATAGCCCGCCATCAACTGGTTGGGAAACCGAAAGCAGTAAGTCATGTCTTTTCCTTCATCTGAAATATAATAGGAACGGAAAATCCCCGAGACTATAAATGCTATTTCCTTACATTTTTCGCCTTCCTGTACAAAAAAGTCGTTTTTGTATACTTTTCTGGTTTCAAAAAGCTGTAAGAACTCTTTGATCTCAACTTCGGAGAATATATTAAAGCTTCGGAAAAAATCTTCTACCATGGTTTCAAAATTAGAACTTAGAATTCCGTCTGGTTTTCTATAGTTTTCAGCGAAATTAAACAAATCAGAGATGATCCACAAAAGTAGTGTTGATGTGCTCTCGCAGATTTCTCTGATCATGCAGATCTCATTCATGCTTTTTGAAACATTAAGATCAATGAAGGATGTAAGGTTAGTTAATAAAAAATCAAATCATTTTTTAAGTTGTACGTCTTAAGCGAAGCAAAAACTTAATATTCTTAACCTCAATAAACTTTAGTTTATTTCTTAATTTAAACATTAAGGATTTAAGCAGTGCGCTTATCTATGAATGAAGTAATCAATAAATTGATTTTTTTAAGTTCTTTAAGTACCCATCTTTTAAGATCTTAATTTCTTAATGTTTATAATGTTTCTTTTTGCCTAGCACCCAATTTTTGAAACTGCGCCTATACATCCCCTTCATCAGAATCAACGTAATTTATTCGCTTAAGCGAGCGTTTTATTCTTGTTAATCTGGTTTTTGATAAAAAAATAAAACCACTTCAGGATGAAATGGTTTTATCTGCTTTGAATTTACTAAGTGTATATGAAGTTATGAATGATGTCTTGTTACTGATGCAAAGATAGACCACACTGTATGGCTTTCTGTCAGGGGAATCCCTAAAATTATATCCGTAAAAATACGGTTGTATTCATGAAAAAGCCCCGCAGAGGAATCCGCAGGGCTTCAAGAATTTATCTAACAATTATTAATGTTCAAAGTTTAAATCCGATGGTTAAAGGGTAACGCTCAATCTTTTAGTTATATCAAAATTGACAATTAACTATTCAAAATTGACCTTTCCACCATTCACTTTATTAAAGCGGGCTCACCAATTCAAGGAACCACTCTTTAACTTCTCCTTCAAGATAAGGGCCTAATTTTTCTTCACAAGTCTTGTGATAGCTGTTCAGCCATGCAATTTCCTCCTCAGAAAGAATTTCTTTTACAATTGTATCTTTAAAGAACGGGCAGAAAGTCAGGGTTTCAAATTCATAGAATGTTCCGTGAATTGTTTTTTCTGCTTCTTTTACAGCAATCAGGTTTTCGTGACGGATTCCGTATTTTCCTTCCAGATAATATCCCGGTTCATTGGAACATACCATTCCCGGAAGAAGATCCTGAGCGTTCAGGTCTTTTCTGATACTCTGTGGACCTTCGTGAACATTCATGAAGCTTCCAACTCCATGACCAGTTCCGTGGTTGAAATCTTTTCCTTCCATCCACAATGGCAGTCTTGCAATCGCATCCAGATGAACTCCTTTTGTTCCTTTCGGGAATTTCACCATAGATAAACGGATCAGCCCCTGAAGCACCAAAGTAGAATTTCTTTTGAACTCATCAGAAAACGCTCCTAAAGCTAAAGTTCTTGTAATATCAGTCGTTCCTTCCAGATACTGTCCTCCTGAATCTACCAGGATGGTTGCATCATTCGTAACGTCTTTGCTTCCTTCTATTTTTGCAGAATAGTGCATGATCGCCCCATTATCTTTATAGCCTACGATGCTTCCAAAGCTTTCGCCCACAAAGTTTTCACCTTCTGCACGGAAACCTCCCAGTTTTTTGCCTATGGAATATTCGTTCATGGCTTCTTTTCCGGCCGTATGCGTCAGCCAGTAAAGGAATTTTACCATTGCTACACCGTCTCTTACCATAACCGTTCTGAATCCTTCCAGCTCAGTTTCATTTTTCTGGGCTTTCATCAGATTACCCGGAACCGGCGCTTTTATAAACTGATTGTCAGCTTTTAGTGTTTCATAGATCATTTGGTTACTGTTCGGAGAAACCAATACCTTTTCATTTTTGAATGCGCTCAGATAGTTATAAAACTCTTCGTAAGGCATCATTTTCACAAAGGAATCATCCATCTGCTTTCTGGCAGGTACTTCCAGTTTTTCAAGATCCGTGAATAATACGGCATCATTCTTAGTGATCACAATGTATCCTAAAAACACAGGATTACTTTCTACATCACTTCCTCTTAAATTCGAGGTCCAGGCTACATCGTCCAGACTTGAAATAACATGTACGGTAGCTTCCTGGTCTTCCATTTTCTGACGGATGGCTCCCAGCTTATCGGTCACCGATTTTCCAGCTCTCTCCACAGGATGTACAAAAATTGGATTTTTTGAAGGGGTTCCTCTGTCTTTCCAGATTTCCTTTAATAACGGAAGATCTGCTAAACTTATATTTTTTGACTGCAATTTTTGAGAAAGCAGTTCCCAATTGGCATTTGAAGTTGCAACAGCATTAACTGCCACTTTTCCACCTGCCGGGATTTCAGAAATGATCCAGTCGATATAGTTGGGAGTTCCTTCTATTCCATCTTTAAAAAGATCAATTCCGGAACCTTCCAGTTCAAGAGCGGCCTGTGTAAAGTATCTTCCGTCTGTCCAAAGTCCTGCTTTGTCCCTGGTAATTACCACAAAACCGGCAGATCCCAAAAATCCGGAAAGCCAAGATCTCTCTTGCCATTCCTCGGGCAGATACTCGCTCATATGCGGGTCTGCAGAATATACTATAAATGCATCAACATTACTTTTCTGCATTTCTTCACGAAGTGCAACAACTTTTTCCTTTGAAGTCATTCTTTTTCTTTTTTAAAACACCGAAAGTTACGAAAAAATTGAGGTTTAGAAATGAAATCCAGTGTCTATTTTAGTTAATGATTTGTTATTTTTTTCTTTGGATAGGGATGTTTTTATTTAATGATTAGGAATGCTTTTTGGGAAGCTGTGATTTTTAAATTTTAAGCTCTCGCTGATTTTGGAGATTGAGCGGATGTTTGAATTTTACTAAATGTTTCTAAACCTTATAAATTGGTTGGTTACAAAGTTTCGTTGGTTGGTTTTTCGCAATGGCGCAAAGGATTTCCTTGGATCGCTTATTTAAGGCGCGAGAAAATCGAAGATTTTCAGCTAGAAAGTTCAGCTATGAAGAAATGTGAGAGGTAGCATTATAACACAATCAATTTTATCGGAGATAAAATCCTAACGCCTTTCAATATAAAGTTGGTAAGCAAACTAGTGCCTTTGCGAAAAACCAACTGATATTTTTAAACACAAGTGATACGAATTTTTAGCACAAATGATCACTAATTGGAGGTTTTTTATCCATTCTTTACAAATCAAAATGAATGATTCTAGATAATAACATTATTTACTATTATGATTAACCGAAAATAATTGGCCATATTGATTAAAATACACATTTACATACCACAAAAACATCAATATGACTAAACATATAAAGTTTTGGAAAGATTATTGCTACTATTCACCGTATGAACGAGCAGAATTACAAAAATCACAGGAAATTTTATCCTTCCCATCATTTCATTTATCTTCCGATATTGATCATACTTGAAATTTTTGGCATCTATAAGATTTGGGACAATCCCGAAAATCAACTGATCTGGATATTATTTTCCATTGTAATTTTTCTGCTTTTCTACCTTGCTTTTATGACCAGACAGCATTATGCACTGGGACTTCAAAACCGAATGGTGATGCTTGAATTTAAGCAACGTTATTTTGAAATTTTCGGAAAGAGATCAGATGAAGTGGCAGATCAGTTAAAATTCAGTCAGATCGCTGCTCTGAGATTTGCTTATGATGATGAATTTAAAGAGCTTCTCGGCAGAGCACTTAAAGAAAATATCTCCGGAGATGAGATCAAGCGGTCCATCAAAAACTGGAGAGCCGACCACCAAAGAATCTAATAACATCAAAATATTTATATCATGAAAAAGTTGACCTTATACAGCATCACTTTATTTACATTGCTTACACTGACAAGCTGTGAAGCAATAGAAACTATTTTCAAAGCCGGAATGTGGTGGGGAATTATCCTGGTCGTTGCAGTTGTAGTCATCCTTTTTCTGATTTTTTCGAGGGGTAAAAACTCTTAACCATTTTTTATGGAGAAGAATACGGACCTGGAGATTATTTCCCACCTGAAGCCTTCAAAGATTGTCAAGATCATGAAGGATCCCGAAGCCTCCGCAAAGGCGGTACATCTTGTATATACCACCGATGCGGAAACGGCCGGGATCACGCGTAAGAAAACAGGAAAAAAGTATTCGTATTACAAAGACGGTGAAAAGCTTAAAGACAAAGAGGAAATCACCAGGATCAATAAGCTGGTCATCCCTCCTGCCTGGGAAAACGTCTGGATCTGCGCTTTGGACAACGGACATCTTCAGGCGACAGGCTTTGATGTAAAAAAAAGAAAGCAATACCGCTATCATCCGCTGTGGAGTGCTTTAAGAAATCACACCAAGTTTTACAGAATGCTTCAGTTCGGGTATTCACTGCCCGATATACGGCTTCATGTGGAGCAGGATCTTGCTTTAAGGAATTTTGAAAAAAGAAAAATACTGGCGCTTATCGTAAGTCTGATGCAGCGTACCAATATCCGGATCGGGAATAATGCTTATGAAAAGCTGTATGGTTCCTTTGGTTTAACAACTCTGAAAGATAAACATGTGAAGATTAACGGACAGAAAATGACTTTCTCTTTTAAAGGAAAGAAAGGGATCATGCACAGTATCGATCTGAAAAGTAAAAGGCTTTCAAGACTTGTCCAGAAGT
The DNA here is from genome assembly GCF_000737715.1 of Chryseobacterium sp. JM1. Lineage (GTDB taxonomy): Bacteria > Bacteroidota > Bacteroidia > Flavobacteriales > Weeksellaceae > Chryseobacterium. Next base: position 197,129 of record NZ_JPRN01000009.1, read on the forward strand.
GTAAAGATATTCCGGGAAGGGAACTTTTTCAATATTTTGATGATGAAGGAAACCGCCATTCTATAGACTCGGGAATGGTAAATGACTATATCAAGGAAATAAGCGGGGAAGATTTTACCGCCAAAGATTTCAGAACCTGGTCGGGAACCGTAAGTGCTCTGATCGCTTTTAAAGAAATCGGGTATGCTGAAAATGATTCCCAATACAAAAAGAAGGTAAAAGAGGCTTTGGAAATCGTCGCCGAACATCTCGGAAACACTAGTACGGTCTGCCGGAAATACTACGTTCATCCTTTGGTGATCAATCTTTACGAAAATAATACCATCAAAAAATACCTTGATGAACTGGAACACATTGAAGAAAACGATGGAAAAGCCAGCCTTACCCAGGAGGAAAAACTGGTGCTGAAGATTCTGGAAACCGAGAAAATGTAGGAAGGATGGAAGATGGGAGTGGGAAGAGAAGTAACTGGAAGCCATACAATTAATCTTCTGCTTCAATTCATCTAATCTATATATGCTTGGAAGAGGGAAGCACGAAGATGGAAGTTATTGAACTCACAATATAAATTTTTCATCCTTTAATTCAATTATCGTACACCAAAAACTCTAAAACCCTAAAACGCTCCTACTCTAAAACCCTCTGACTCTCTCAAAACCCAAATCACGGACCCCGTACCCCGAAAACGCTAAAACGCTAAAACTTTCCCACTCTCAACCCATTCAAACCCTGTTTTTCAAAAACTGCGTCCGATAGTCCTTAGGCGTTATTCCTGCGATTTTCTTGAAAAGCTGGGTGAAATGTGATGCCGTATGGAAATTCAGTTCGTAAGCTATTTCTGCAATATCTTTACTTGAATGAAGCAGTGCTTTGCTGTAATTAATATCGATCTCATTGATCCACTGTTTCGGAGATTTTTGAGTGACGTTTTTGACACATTTATTCAGATAGCTTTCTGTCACGGAAAGTTTGTCGGCGTAAAAAGCCACGCGTTTTTCCACCACATGATATTTAAACAGAAGATCCCGGAACTGAAGCGACAATTCCATCGGACGTGTCGCTGATTTATGATGGCTGTCTGAATCTGTACTCAGCATTTTCACGAGGATCAGGTGCAGCATGGTGACTACGACTTCATTAATATTCAGATTGTTCAGCCAAAGTTCCTGTTCGAGAATGGGAAGCAGCTGGGTAATAGTTCCGTAGGTCAGACTGTCCAGATTCAGAAAAGGGGTCATAAAGAAGATGCTGCTTTTGTGTTTCGGCAGCTCCTGTTCAGACAGAATATTGTTTTCATAGGCCAGAAAAAATCCTTCAATATCATCCGAAAGCTCTACTGTAGCGGTGATGGTTCCCTGTTTAATGAAAATCACACCGCCTTTTTCAGCCCGGTATTCTTTATTTTCCAGATACTGCCTGATATGCCCGTTGGTTACGAAAATAATGAAATTAAAAGTGGTACGGTACGGGATCACCGGCATCAGAATTCCTTTAAGGTAATTTTCGAGGCGGTAAAGCTGTATGTCTGCATTATTGGCCAATATTTTCTCCGTAATTTTCGGAAGAAAGAGCTTTTTATACTGAAAATTGGATAGTACTTCCATGGTTGATTGGATTTTTTTGTAAAAAGTAGGATGTACAAAGTAAAATGTAAAATTAAGGTAAGTAATATTAATCAATCATATAATACTGATTTAATCTTGCAAAAAATAAATATGATTAACCATACTCCATTCACCTTTTACTTTGTACACCATACATGATACTTTTTAAATTAAAATTTATAATACACTCCCATTCTCACCCCAAACGGGCTTCCGGGTGTATAGGTAAGGTCTGTGATAGGTTCTGCTTCGCCTTTTAACTGGGTTTCTGTAGCAAACTGAGCTTCATTCCAGTTGACATTGAAGAGATTGTTCACCTGAATATTGAGGCCCCATTTCTGGCGGTTGTAGGAAAGCATCAGATCGTTGACGAAATAGGCTTTTGTTTTGATGCTGTTATCTTCTACCGCCGGTCTGGAACCCAGATATCTGTATTGAAGTCCCAATGAGAAACCATGAAGAAAGTCCCAGTTCACGGAACCTGTACTGGTTACAACCGGAGCCAAAGGAACGTAATCTTTTCCTTTTTCTTCTTCGATGAATCTTGCATGAGAATAGTTGATATCGGCATTAAGGTAGAAATTTTCAAGCGGCTGAAAACGCACGCCCAGATCGGCGCCGAAACGTCTTGATTTCCCGGATGGCTCCACTACCGCATCATCCCCGACGTACACAAATTCCTGTTGCAGATACATATACCATAAAGCAGGGGTAATGATCAGTGATTTGAACGGATGCAGTCTCACTCCTACATCTCCACCGATTGAATACGGAAGTGTCTTCTGATCAGGATTCGGAACAACTACTCTGAGATCATTGGAGTGGAAGCCCATTCCGGTTTTCAGGAACCACATGACGTTATCGTTTTGAGCATAGGAAAAATTAAGTTTCGGGCTTAGTCTTGTTGCTTCTTTCGACTGTCCGGATGGAAGCTGCTCGGGATCCAGCAAATTATGCATATTAAAAATAAAATGATCTACTCTCAAAGCCGGATTAATGGTCCATTTTCCTGTTTTCCAGATCAAACCGGAATAGGCGTGAAGATTGGTTTCCGTACCATTTACGTCCGCTTTCCTGTCCAGCAAAAGATCTCTGTGATAGACGTGGTTAAGCTGTAAAGTATTGATATCATCATTTCTGAGTCCAACCCCCGAAATCCAATTCAGTGAACTGTTGCCCAATGTAAAACTTTTCGTGTATTTCACCTCAGCGCCGTAAATATTTCTGCCATCTGTCTGCTGAATCTCATCGCCGTGGTCTTTATCTTTTAAGTAGAAAGTAAAATCGGAATACAGATTAAAATTATACTTTGAATAAAACGCCATCGCATCAATCTGTTCCGAACCTGAAATTATATGCTTAAAATTCATCTGAAGATTGGTTCTGGAAGTTTTACCACCTTCTGTAGGATCAATACTTCCCCACCGGCCGATGATTCCCTGGTCTACGGTACGTTCCGGAATTTGTCCTGATGCATTCCATGAAGAATTAAAGGTGGAGAACTGAATATTGAAATAATCTTTATCCGTAATCCACTGGTTGTATTTTCCGAAAATATTGACCCTGTTGAAATTCTGTTTTACATCAAAAGGCCCGTCGGTATAATTGTACTCTGCTGCTATATAGGCATTCTTCCTTCCTGTATCATCATGCAGAATATTGAACATTCCGAGAACTCTCTTTGAATTGAACGAGCCACCTTCCAGCTTAACCATGCTGTTTTTTAATCCATTATAGGTTTGAAAATCAACATATCCTGCTGTATTAAAATCTCCGCGATCCATATAGTACGCTCCTTTTCCAAAGTCAATATTATTAACCGTTTCAGGAATGACAAAATGCAGATCCGAATAGCCCTGCCCGTGAGCATGAGACACGATATTGACAGGCATTCCGTCTACATTCACGCTGACATCCGTACCGTGGTCTGCATCAAATCCTCTCAGGAAAAGCTGTTCTGCCTTTCCACCGCCTGCATGCTGTGCAATGAATAATCCGGGCACTTTTCTCAACAGATCCTGAGCAGAATTCACCGGAAATTTATTTAAATCAACCTTTGTAATCGCTGATAAAAACGAACTGTGATTAATCGCAACCTCAGAAATCTGATAAGGTTTATGCTGTAAAAAAATAACTTTGTTTTTATCTTCATTATTAGTCACCGCCCATTTTACCTCATCATATCCCTGACGGCTTATTACCAACGTATCAGGAAGACTTGCTACGGGAATCGAAAAACTTCCGTCCGTTCCTGAATGGGTATGACTGTTTCCATGATTGTATTTTACCAGAACATCCGCGATGGGAAATTGGTCATCTGCATCTTTTATAGCCAGTTTTTTTTCTGTTTCCTGGGCTGAAATTTTTCCATTAAAAGCCAATACCAGAAATACGGCTGCTATTTTTGTTATCTTCATTTTTTATTGATTTTTTATTGAGAACCAAGAGACAAGAGCCAGGAATCAAGGTGATAGACATCAGATTTCAGATATCAGACATCAGATTTTAGATTTTAAGAGGAATAGGATATAGCAATGTATTTTTTCACTCTAAAACTTTCCCATTCTAAACCCTAATACGTTAAAACCCTCACACCCTCCGACTCGTCAAACTCTCTTACTCAATTTTCTTTGTTTTAAATAATTTCTGAATTAAAAGGGTGATCCAGGTTCCTGCGACGAAAGGAAAAGTAAGAACTCCGCCCACTTCATTCAGTGTATTGTGGTCTACCAGGAGATCGTCAATGACTACGGTAATGATCACCGCCATCAGCACCCAGATTCCATCTGTCTTTTTAAATCCTGAAAAAACGATAGCAGAAAGCACTGCATTGAATCCGAAAAGTCCCATGTGGATTTTCTCAATCGGTTCTCCGTTCATATGAGACAGATAAGCGCCCAAAACAGCACCTGCCAATCCATACAATGCCGCTGCCGGTGAACTGATAAATACCGCTACAAAGAAAATAATCCCGGAAAATATACCTCCCTGAAATATCACTTCCCCAAACGCATTGGTACAGGTCAGAAAATCATCATAATCTGCAGGACCGGCCGGAGCCGAGATCATTTCTGAACCCGGGATCTGTGTAAAATGATGAAGCACAAACACTGCGACCCAAGTAATAATGATAAACGGAAATGTAAATACCGGAATCTTTTTCTGAATAAAAAAATGCTGGATCACCGCCGCCAAAGCGCCTCCCAACAGGATAAGAAGCCAAATCAGAAGAGTCGTCTGAAAAACAAAGGAAAGTGCGACTCCCACCAGTGCAGCACTAAATCCATAGAGTCCCGCATTGATCTCAGACGGATCATACTTTAATTTCATGGCTGTAAAAGTTCCGGCTGCCGTTGAGAGCAATACCGCTACTCCGCCCTGCCAGCTTCCCATGAAAATACCGATAAGAAACAGCAGGCCTGTCCATCTGTTTTCCTGGAGCATGATCTGCCCGATTCCTTTTAAAACATTATCAATAAAAGGTAGTTTTTTGAAAAATTCGTTCATAGTTTTTATATTCATGTAGTATTTTATTAGTGGGAGTTTGAGGGGTAAGAAACAAGAGCCAAGAATCAAGATTTTAGACATCAGATTTCAGACATCAGACATCAGACGATAACTCGTTAGCTTAATTACTATAACCAGCAACAAGCAACCAGTAACTAGCAACCAAAACTCATTCACTCTCAAACCCTCAGACTCTCCAACCTCGAAACTCGAAACCCGTCACCATCCCAAAAACACCATTCCGATTCCGCAGACCGTCACCACAGCTCCGCTTACAACGCCCATATATCTTTCCAGTTTTTCTGTATTGAATAAGGTAGAATAGCCGTAGCGTCCCAGTAGAACCATTCCAAGCATTGTCAAAACGGTGGTCAGTGTAAATGATATCACCAGAACAGCGATTTCAGACATGGAATGCTTGACCCCGGAATAGAATAATAAAGGAATTAAAGGTTCGCTCGGGCCCATTACGAAGATCATGAAAAGCACCAATGGTGTCACTTTAATTCTCTTTTGTGGCATTACAATCTCCGTATGGTTGTGCTCATAAACATAGACATCGTCTCCCATCACATCGAAATGCTTATGAGGCTTGTTTCTGATGGCCTGAACCAATCCATAGATCAAATAAATTCCACCAAAGATCAGCAAAGCCCATCCTGAAAAATTCCCTCTGAGATCCTGAAACCATGAAATTTTATTTAGCTGCCAGCCCAGAAATACTCCGATAAAGCCTAAGATCAGGGAGCTAAACACATGTCCGAATCCGCAGACTACGGTTAGAATTGCAGTTTTCATTCCGCTCCATTTCTTAGATTTTGAGATGACGATGAAGGGCAGATAATGATCCGGACCAGAGGCGGTGTGTATAAAACTTATTGAGATGGCGCTTATGAGAAGTGCCCAAACTGTAGTGTCCATTTTTTGTTTTTATTTTTCCAGTTATTTATTCCAAAGACCAAAGGATTTCCTGAATCTGGAGGAAAAAATTATACATCAGTTCCCCTCCATGTCCTAAAGCTCTTACCACAAAACCATTATCTTCCATTGCTGAAACCCCTGCTTCCATTTCTTCTTTATGCTGTTCTGCCCATTCTACAATAGTTTCTATCAGATTATTCCTGTCAATATTTTCTTTTGTAGTGTAGAAAATAAGCGTTCCCTGGTGAGTATACTGTTCCAGGTTTCCGATGCAGTTGATTGGAATGAGATCCGGCTGAATGACAACATTATCCCTGATGACTAACTTATTTTCATGATAAATCTGCATCAGATTCTGGAACCGTTTCAGCTTAAAAACTTCACCATAATGTTTTCTTCCGCAGGTGATGATTTCACTGATGATGATCTGGCTGTTTTTTCCGATATGGATATTGGCCTTGCTCTGAAAATTTGAATCTTCATGCGGAACTACCGGATGCGGAACATAGGCAAATGAAGTGTAGTCCTCCATCTTTACGTTAAGTTCCTGAACCGCTTTATCCTTCATATTGAACAAGCGCTGATACGACTGTGACTGCAGCTGTAGTGAAGCGCCTTTTTCCAGCTCAATATTCAGGTGATAATGATCTCCGTCCAGAATTCCGGGAGAAGAGCTCATGACCATCTGATACAGTTTATTGTCGCTTTTTCGCTGCCCTACGGAAACAACTCTGAACGGAAGTGAAACATACAGGTCTTTTACATAAGAACCACCATCCTTGAATCCTGCAATGATATGTAAACGGCTGTCCATTTATCTTACCAGGTTCGGTTCTTCACACTCTTCCAGAAGCGCATATTTCTTGATCCATCCAATGACTTTATCCAGGCCTTCATCTGTTTTAAGGTTGGTGAACACAAAAGGGTTTCCGTTTCTCATTCTTCTGGCATCTCTTTCCATGACCTCAAGGCTTGCTCCTACGTGCGGGGCAAGGTCAATCTTATTAATGATCAATAAATCTGATCTTGTAATACCGGGACCTCCTTTTCTCGGAATTTTTTCTCCTTCCGCTACATCAATAATGAAGATCGTCACATCAGCAAGGTCAGGGCTGAAAGTAGCGGATAAGTTATCACCTCCACTTTCAATCAGTACAAGTTCGATATCCGGAAAACGGGCAGCAAGCTCATCTACTGCTTCCAAATTCATACTTGCATCTTCACGGATCGCGGTGTGTGGGCAACCTCCTGTTTCTACCCCTATAATTCTGTCGTGTGGCAGAAGGCTGTTTTTAGCCATAAATTCAGCATCTTCTTTGGTATAAATATCATTCGTGATTACCCCAAGGTCATATTTTCCGAATAATTTTCTGCTTAAACGTTCCAGTAAAGCCGTTTTTCCTGAACCTACAGGTCCGGCCACTCCTACTTTTATATATTTTCTATTGTCCATTTTTTCTAATTTTTGTTTTTTTATTTTAATCGTTAAGACATATAAAGCCTTGAATAAAGCCTTTCGTGCTGCATGCATCTGATATCAAAAGCGGTATTGCAGAGTCCAACCATATCTCTGTCCAGTGCTATGGTTTCATGCACTGTTTTTTCCATCACAGGATAAAGAGAGAACAGGATATCCTGACCATCGAGCTGGCCCAGAGGAACCAGTTTCACCGCATTGGTGATCATTCCCGCTACTGAAGTATGATAAAACCCCAGCAATGCTTCGTACAAAGGGATATCCATCAAGTAAGCATACACCCCGAATACAATGCAGTAATGTGAATTGGCTTCCCGGTTTTGAACTGCCTTTTCAAAGGTTTCCATAAAAGGAAAACTTTGTCTCCTTTTGAAAATCTTAATCAGTCTTAATCCTAATTTCTGGCTGGCCTGGCGGATTTCACGCGGACACTTGATGGCATTACACTCGTTGTCAAGGCTTATTAAAAGTTCCAGATCATTGTTTTCTGCAGCTTCATAAGCCAGTTTTACAAAAGCGCCGTCATTATACTTTAGATTGTACTGAAGCATATTTTCCACGAACTCTTTAGCGGTTTGCAGATTGTCAACGATTCTTTCCTGCACATAGGTTTCAAGGCCGTTGGAATGGGTATAACCGCCGATCGGAAGCGTGGGATCTGCGAGGTGAAGCAGTCCTGACAGGAAGTTTAAATGGGTATTATTCATCTTTTGGAGCGGCCATTTTTAAGATCTTGTTAAAAATTGAAGAGCCCAGACTTCCGTGTCCGTGGGGTTCTACGTTGGATTTAAGGAGATTCAGCAGCTTTACAGTCTGTTTTTCCGGTTTAAATCCGCTTGCTTCCAGCCATCTGAACATCGGCATTTCAAAAGGAAGCAGCACTTTATCTTCCTGAATAAAAAGCGGAATATGCTTGTTCCCGATCTCGTAGCAAACCGTTCCCATTTCGAGCAGAGAATCCGGTGACATAACGATCGCTTCCGTTTCCAGAACATTCACTGCAATGATGTTTTCCTGATCTTCAAAAAGAATATCTCCTTCGCGCAGACACTGTCCTTCACGGAGAAATTTAATCGCGATATCCGTTCCCAGTCTGGTTTTTTTACGTTGAATTCTTTTGCTCGTTTCAAACCATTCCAGATCCAGATAATCTATATTTTTTGCTGATGGATTCTCTGAGAGATTCCCTATCGTTTGGTTAATGATCATTGGTGTCTGCTTTTTTTCTGAAATCAATATTTTTAGAAATTCCCACCCCAAACGTAGAAGCACTGATTCCCGCTACATAGGTTTTGGTCCAGCCTTCCTGTTTCGTTTTGGTCTGTAGCATCGATAATTCGGCGAATTTGAACTTCAAAGCCCATCCGCCGCCCAGGAATATGGCGAATAAAGGATAAGCCCGAAGACGATACCCATTAAAATGATCCATAGAAGCCGTAGCATCAGATAATTTCTGTCCCCAAACGTAATGCGCATCCACCTGAACGATCAGGGCAAAATATTTCCCTAATGTCACCGAAGGACTGTACCAGATCCCTGCTTCATTCTGCTTGTATATCGTTTTATGATCCGTTACGTTCTGAGCGTAGGCATAATTCACCCCGATCACGTCATTATTATTGATGAAATATCCCACATCCAGTGGAATTCCTGCATTGTTACTCGTTCCTGTGGAGCTGTTGCTTCCGGAAGGACTGTTGGTTTTGGAATAATCGAAGGAGCCGTAAATCATAAATTGTCCTTTGGGTCCTTCTTCGTCACTTTTCAGTCTTCTTCCTCCCAGAAACTGGGCTTTCATCTGTCCGGAAAACACAGACATTCCGGCCACTGCAAGAGAGAAGGCGGTTTTATTTAAGTTTTTCATTTTAATCTGTTCAATGTTAGTTTTGTCATTCAGTTTAAGAAAAGGCCCGGCAGTTACCGAGCCTTAAAAAACTCAAGATTAAAACAAGTAATACAACTGTGTCAAAGGAAGTTTCTCCGCTGGTTCACAAGTGATGTATTCACCGTCTACCGTTACTTTGTAGTTTTCAGGATTCACTTCAATGATAGGTGTTTTATCGTTATGGATCAAATCCTTTTTAGAAATATTTCTGCAGTTTTTCACTGGCAGGATCATTTTTTCCAGTTTATAGGATGCGATCGTTCCGTTGTCGATAGAGATCTGGGAAACAAAGTTCGCACAGGTTCCGAATTTTGCCTTTCCATGCGCCCCGAACATATTTCTGTAAATGACAGGCTGCGGCGTAGGAATGGAAGCATTAGGATCTCCCATTTTGGCTGCGATCACAAATCCTCCTTTTAAAATCATCTCAGGTTTTACCCCGAATAATGCAGGTTTCCAGATCACAAGATCAGCCAGTTTTCCTACTTCAAGAGATCCTACATATTCAGAAATACCGTGTGCAATGGCAGGATTGATGGTGTATTTTGCTACATATCTTTTGGCTCTGTAGTTATCATTTTCCGAATCTTTATCTTCTTCTAAATCCCCTCTCTGCTCCTTCATTTTACTCGCCGTTTGCCATGTTCTGGTGATCACTTCGCCGGGTCTTCCCATCGCCTGGGAATCTGAGCTCATAATGCTGAAAACACCCATATCATGAAGGATATCTTCTGCTGCAATGGTTTCAGGACGGATTCTTGAATCTGCAAATGCTACATCTTCAGGGATATTTTTACTTAAATGGTGACACACCATCAGCATATCCAAATGTTCGTCGATGGTATTGATTGTGTAAGGACGTGTCGGATTGGTAGAAGCGGGTAAAACGTTCGGATACATGGCTGCTTTAATGATATCCGGAGCGTGACCTCCTCCGGCACCTTCTGTGTGGAATGTGTGAATCACTCTTCCGTTGATAGCTCTCATCGTATCTTCAAGAAAACCACCTTCATTCAACGTATCGGTATGAATAGCAACCTGAACGTCATATTTATCAGCTACTTTCAATGCCGCATCGATGGTTGCCGGTGTTGCCCCCCAATCTTCATGGATCTTTACACCTAATGCGCCTGCTTCCACCTGCTCTTCAATCGGTTCTTCTGCTGAACAGTTTCCTTTTCCGAAGAAACCAAGATTCATAGGATATTCTTCAGCTGCCTCGAGCATTTTCTGCATATTGAATTTCCCGGGAGTAACTGTAGTCGCATTAGTTCCGTCATTTGGACCCGTTCCACCGCCGATCATCGTGGTAATTCCACTGTATAAAGAGGTTTCGATCTGTTGCGGACAGATGTAATGGATATGGGTATCTATTCCTCCAGCTGTTACGATATAGCCTTTTCCTCCATGCACTTCCGTTGAGGCTCCGATGATCATATTCGGAGAAACACCATCCATCGTATCAGGATTTCCGGCTTTTCCGATACCGATGATTTTTCCGTCTTTGATTCCGATATCAGCTTTGACAATTCCCCAGTGGTCGATGATCACAGCTCCAGTAATACACAGATCGAGAACACCTTCGTCTCTTTTTGCGGTCACGTTTTGTCCCATTCCGTCACGAACGGTTTTTCCGCCTCCGAAAACGGCTTCGTCTCCGTAATGGGTAAAATCTTTTTCTATTTCAATGATGATTTCAGTATCTCCCAGTCTAATGCGGTCGCCGGCTGTAGGTCCCAATATATTGGCATATTGCTTTCTGTCTATAGGTAAGCTCATGTTATTGATTTTTAAAGTTTAATGCTTCAGCTTTGGCAAGACTTGCTTTTTTCTGATCTTCGGAATCTACCTGACCATCAACAAGGTTATTGAATCCCATCGCTTTTTTGGTGCCGCCAATTTCTACCAATTCCACTTCTTTTTCTTCTCCCGGTTCGAAACGCACAGCGGTACTCGCCACGATATTCAGTCTCTTTCCAAAGGATTTTTCACGACTGAAGCTCATAGCTTTATTCACTTCAAAAAAATGAAAGTGGGAACCTACCTGAATAGGACGGTCGCCTGTATTGACTACTTTTATTTTAACTGTTTCTCTGCCTTCATTGCAGATAATAGTTCCTTCTTTTACAAAAATTTCTCCTGGTATCATAATAGAGATTTGTATTAACGGATTGGATTGTGTACGGTGACCAGTTTGGTTCCGTCCGGAAAAGTGGCTTCGATCTGTACATCATGGATCATTTCTGAAACTCCGGGCATTACATCGTCTTTGGTAAGAAGATGAGCGCCTTCCTGCATCAGCTCGGCTACTTTTTTCCCGTCTCTGGCGCCTTCCAGCAAAAAATGGCTGATGAGTGCGATAGATTCCGGATAGTTAAGTTTAAGACCTCTGGCCTTTCTTTTCAGAGCAAGCTCTCCTGCCAGAAACAGCATCAGCTTCTCCGATTCTCTCGGTGTTAAGTGCATAGTATTGGATTTTAAATTGGATATAGGGAAATCCTGTCTGTTTTTTGAAAAAGACAAATAGATGGGTTTAAACCTATTAAAAACAGGGCATGATTCTTATGGATCTGTATTCAAATACACATCGCAGAATTCATAAAAAACTGGAAAGGGATTAGCAGCCTGCTATTTGCAGGGCATGATACAGAATGTACCGTGGTGCTGTAATATAGACGCGGTTTTGGATGGCCGCCGCTTTGGTTTCGGAAGAATAACCGGAAAAGAAAAAGTTCAGCCACTGCTGGGTAACGATAGAATAATCAAATTTTACTTTTTCAACGTCATTGGAATCCTGTGCATCCTGATCATCCGAAACACTGTAAATCTCCGGCTGACCCTGCTGGTCTGCATGCTTAACGAGGTGTATTTTTGAGGAAGCATCAGGATATGACTGCGTTTTCCCATTACCTGCAAAAAGACCTGCACATAAAGCGGAAAAGAACATTACGAAAGAGAATAATAAGACTCTGGTTTTCATATCAGTCATTGATGGTGTAAAATTAGACAATCCCCTATGCTGCAGCTATCAAAAAGGTCATTTAAAATGTTCAAAATCGAGACAAATGTAATCAATACTCCATTGACAGTAAACACCTAAAGCCCTTTGCAACAGCACTTAACCGAAATACACCAACTATGACAACTATTTGTATGTTTTAATTTATGCAAGTGTTCTAAACCTGTACACTCGGATTTGAGAGAGTTATCAATGATGAGTTATGTTTTCGGTTGCTGGTTGGAGAACAGAAAGAATGGGTTATGGTGGCTTCGAGGACCTCCTTTAGATTAGCAGAGGATAAAAGTTATTAACTTTAGAGAAAGAGAAAGCATTTAATTAAACTAAGAGTGCCTCCGAATAAGATTCATGGGCTGATAAAGAATTAAATGCTTTATTCATTTAAAACTCAAATAGAAATACGGGATTAA
>NZ_JPRN01000010.1 GCF_000737715.1 Chryseobacterium sp. JM1
GATAGAGCATCCCGATTTTTAATCGGGACGGTCTCAGGTTCGAATCCTGACGCGCTCACACAACCGACATCATAATTTTCAACAATTTGATGTCGGTTTTTTTTATTCATTAATTTGCTGTTAGTAAGGTAGATATACTTTGCAATGGTATTCATTTCAGCAGTTCGAAATGTTGTTCCATCAAATTCGAGTTTTTTAGGATATATCGAACTGGCAATTATCCTTTTTGTTTCCATATCTCCCTGTTTATAACGCTTTGAGATGTTTGAAATAGCATTTAGGGCATGATCAAGCCTGTTCTGAATATCATATGCTTTGGTTTCGGAAACCAGATACCCCAGCTCTTCTTCCAGCTTATCAGCTTCTAATTTTCCACTGCTCTTTATTTCCCTGTAATCCTCTTCATCGAGTTTATCGGAAAGATAAAGATCTCTTGCCTTTGATACTCTTTCATTGATCGCATCTATCTGTTTTGATACCGATTTTCTCTTTTCGTCAATACCCCCTGTGAAAGACTTATAGTTACTGAGCAAAAGCTTCTTTAATATATCCTTCAAAGGCGGATTAAATTCAAATTTTCTCAGTTCTTTTTCAAAAAGATCATTCAGAGTATCGGATTTATATCTAAACCTGCATTTCTTTGTACAATGGTAATAGTAGTATATTTTCGAATGTCCTTTCGAACCACTGCCCGTAAGATTACCTCCACAAAGCGGACAGGTTAAAAGCCCTCTTAACGGAAAATGTTCATTGCAAAGAACTTTTCCTCCGGGTCTTTCTTTCTTTTTGTTCCCGTCCAGTACATCCTGCACTTTGTAGAACAATGCTTCGCTGATCAAAGGCTTATGCTTACCCTGGATATAGTGTGCTTCCTCCTGCTTATACTGCCCAATGTGGATTTTGCCACAGTACACCGTATTTCTCATGGCATTGATAAAAGTATTTCTCGTTAGTCCTCTGCCTTCTCTCTGATTCATCTTTAGCCTTATATGCTCTGCCGGAGTATGTCCCTTAGCAACCTCATTAAATGCCCAGATTAGATTGGTGGCTTCAGGCTCTTTGATTGCGACATACTTTTTACCGTCTTCCATACTCCGGTTGATATAGCCGTATGGAGCTGTTCCCATAATCCTTCCCTCTTTTTTTGCTTTTCTCATACCATAAAAGACATTCAGTGCCCTTCTGTCGTTTTCTACTTCAGGAGAGGCCAGATAAATAGCCAGCATCAACTTATTTTCAGGGATAGCCATATCCAATGGCTGTTCTATGGCCTGGGGATTTACCCCGTTTTTTTGCAATTGGCTGATCATCTGGTAGGCATCTCCGGCATTTCGGCTGAACCGATCCCATTTGGTAAACAGAACAAGGCTGCTTTTATGGCTTTTCTTTTTCACCTCCATGAGATATTTGATCCACTCAGGACGCTTAAAGCTTTTCGCCGAATGATCTTCGTAAATAACCTGTCCAACTGTTATATTGTTGTGAAAACAATACTTGCGCAGTCTTTCGTCCTGATCTCTTTGGGAATATCCTTTTTCGGCTTGTTCATCGGTAGAAACCCTGATGTATAAATCGGCAGTTACCATAACGTATATTTTTATTAAAATTAAAACTGATGGGTAAGAATAGAATACCGAGGAAAGTATTTAGTATGGATTTTGTATTTCAGCGCTGTGAGACAGTCCGAAATGGGCTAGCTTGTTTTTGACCTCTTTGTAAAGCTAATATACGAATAATCAGTCAGGTGAGAAAAATTCTTTGAGGGTTATTTGTGTCAGCATATAAAGAAATTCCATGATTTCTTCCGCTTCTTCTTCACTTACGTCGATCCCGGCTTTATGCAGCATTTCCATAGCTTCTTCGATAGGCATCTTTTTTATTGGGGGAAGCTGATATCTATAATTATTTCGAATATATGCTTTGGGAGGTCTGGTAATTGGTTTTTCCTTTTTCATAGCCAATGTTTTTTGCTGGCATTCGCTAAGGTATTTCATCAGGTAAGTTTTATTTATCAAATGGTTCTATGAGGCATTATTTGCCTTTCATTGGCTTTGTTATAGCCTTATTGATTATTGATGGGATTGCTTCCACAAATTTTATCCGATAGAGACCGGATGCTTTTTGTTCCATTTCAAGAGCAAAGATAATTCCGTGTTCTTAACGCATGGGCAAGGTCAGGCCCTTAGGTTTTCAAAAATCTCCACCCATTCGGGTCGTATTTTCCCGAAAAACCTTGCCCTTGCTAAACACTAACCTTTTTATGCTCGTGAAAACGAAACAAAGCATACTCCGGCTCTTTAGACGAATAAAAAAATGTCAGAAATACCCAATAGAATATTACAGATCGTATTAGAAAACGAAAACAGCTCCTCCTCTCATTACCGAATAAATCGGATTCCAGGCAGGACGGGTAAAAATGCGATTCAGGAACAAACACCCACCTGTAAAACAACTGTTAAAGCCCATAATCTCAAAAATTGTTCAAAATGAAAAAGCAAATCCAGATAGATGAGGCCCGCGTGTATGTGGGTACCTATAAAAAATACAATGAAGGTTCATTATATGGCCGTTGGATCGAACTTTCAGACTATACATATATCAATGAATTTTATAATGTCTGCAAAGAACTGCACAGGGACGAAGACGATCCTGAATATATGTTTCAGGATTATGAAAACATACCGGAAAACTTGATTAGCGAGAGCTGGATCAATGAAGATATTTTTGATATTATTCAGTCCATAGCTGAATTAACAGACCAGCACTTAAACGTCGTTAATTTACATCCGAAAAATGGTATTATCTTAAATGCTTCCAATTCGTTTCTTTATCCCACTGGCCAGGATATGACGTAAATAGTGATGGCTTAAACCAGATATTGTTGATTACATTTAGCAGTCTGTTTGCTTTTAACAATCCACCACTATGTTCCGGTTCTATTGCAATAGTAATTCCCTGAAGCCGTTTAAAAATCCATTGCATTAAAGGATGTTTATGATCAAGCATTTCTTTTATTGTTTTTTCAGATAAATAGGTATAAATAGGGCCTTCCCCGTTGAAAGGATTTTGCAAAGTAAAAAAGTCTAGGTCTATATCAAAATAAACATTGTTTTCATCACTGGCCAAAAGCCCGTTTTCTAAATCTTTGTAGTCTTTAAACTTTTTTATAGTATGGGTATTTCCATATCGGTCAATAATGTGATCATCTTCCCAGTCACTATCAAATGATCCCTGACGGCAATGGACATAAACATCTCCAATAATATTAAGATAAGCAGCCGACATAATATGGGTATCATTAATACTACTTAAATTATTCCATGCATATACAGCAACATCCTGATTGCTGTTTAAATCCAACTTTTCCAGATATTTCTTTTCAAGATCTTCAGGACAGACTAAATCCTGATGCCAATCTAACGTAACCAAACATGGAGGATAATTAATTCGATCTTCTTTGATTAGGTTCTGTGTCCATTTATTCCAAAAGAAAAATGCATACCTGTGATCATTGAATATTGATATATCAATGCCATTTTGACCTTTATTGATGGGATGGGAAAGTAATTGGCTCAATGAACCCGGAGGAGTGAGATATTCATCATTTCTCTGAAAGCGTTTCATTTTTAAAATTTGTTTTTGGCGGATTCTTAGGTTGTCTTTATAATTGAAGACGGATTCCATTTTACAAATTAATTGCAGTAGTATTTGTAAAACAAAAAGCAGATGAGCGGCAGTTTGTTATATCCAATCGTAGGGTTTATCCTTACGGTTTAAGTAACAGTACATTTCTTCCTTTTTAAGTTCGGGAAAGAATTTTAAAGCATCTTCAATAGCATAGTTAGGTAAAAAATAAATTTCATTACGGATTGCTTTAATTACTTTTTCACGACCGTAAAAACGCACAATCTCATCTATTTCATCCTGACTGCCACGCTCTACGATACGACCGATTACCATTTTATAAGCCCCATTCCAATCAATTTCATCAAATCTAAACTCCCAAAAGAATTTGGGATGAAGATTGGGGATATGTTTGATTGGTGCTTCCATTTTTTTTAATTAAACTATTATCAAATTTACGAATTTTCACGCAATCTACCTACGTAAGCCCCTATTTTTCTTTGTCTTAACAGACAAATCTTTTTTCTCCGGTGCAAATTTATGGGAAGGGTTTTTAGTTGCTAATTCCAAGCGCTTTTTGATATGTTTCCAATCCTGTCGTTTATTTTTAATCAGATCTATGCTTTCAAAGGTAATTATATTGTTATGTGTATTCAGACCTATGACCGCCCAATATGGATCTTTATTATATTTTCTCTGGTAGGCTTCAAGATAGAATTTCAATGGTTCATGCTCAAGTAAAAAGTACATATCTACAAAATCCTTATACCGCTCACCACTCTGATGGATGGCGTGGAGTTTCATCGCTCCGATATCTTCGTTCGATATCATACGCACTCCCTCCACAGTTTCCACAGGATTTAAAAGAGGATATTGGTGAGAGATAATATCAACCTTAATGTTATTGATATAGGTTAGCAGGGTGTTATTAGATAACCTACTTTTTTCTAATTTGATTCCATATGTATTTTGAAGATGATTTAGTATAGTACCAATATCAAAATCTTTAATAGAGAATAGATCTAAATCTACTGATAATCTATGTCCTAAGCGTAAAGCCAGAGCTGTTCCCCCGACCAAAAAATGATCTTTTAGTACTTGATCTTGCATAAGTTTTTGAAGAAGATCCCACATCTCCGGACTGACTGTTTCTTTATATAACATGACTTCATTTTTTCCGGAAATTAATTCCGAAAACGAAGTATGTTCTTAAATTGGCACTCAGTGGCACCATTTGGCTTTTGATGGCTTTAAAACAACCAGTCTTATTGAGATAAAATTAAAGTTTAGTACTAAAGAGCTATTAAATCGTTTTTAAGTTCTTGGATTTAATTTTAGACCTTTTGTTAAGTACTTTAACGATTGCCATATACTTTTTTTATAAATTTACAAACGGTAATAGTTTTTTAAAATGTGTTTGGCTGATGCTCTTATTTAAAAAGAATCATTCCGGACTTACCTTCAGATAGCAAATCATTGTGATTACTTAAAAAAATATTGTTGAATAATGAGTAGAATTAACATACAAGGAACGATTGATAACATACGTAGTAAATCAAATATATATACTCCGATCATTGAAGCAATTGTTAATTCAATCCAATCTATTGTTTTAAAGCAAATCAATAACGGTAAAATCGAGATTGTCTTACACAGAGAAAAAACTTTAGATATTGATAACTCAATACCAAGTGTAAAAACTATTGAAATCAGAGACAATGGCGTTGGCTTTACTCAAGAAAACAGAGATAGTTTCGATACATTTTACAGTGAGTATAAAAAAACTATTGGAGGAAAAGGTTTTGGCAGGTTTATGTTTGTTAAGTATTTCAGCAATGTATTTGTAAGCAGTACTTTTAAAGATAATAACCAGTCTCTAAAATCCCGTTACTTCCGTTTTGGAAGAGAATATGAAATAATTGTTGATGAGAAGATTGAAGCAAGTAATGCTGTGGACACCTATAGTTGCGTTACTTTAGAAAACATTAAATCAGGTCAAAATTTTGATAAACAAATAGAAACAATTGCAAGAAGAATTCTAGACAAGATACTAATTTACTTCATCAATGATACTTATTCACCACCTACCATTATCCTTAAAGAAGCTGAAGGAAATCATTCAATTGTTTTAAATGATTTCCTGAACGAAATCAACGAAATAAAGCTTTGGAAAAGTAAAGACTTTATCCTTGAAGATGATAAGCTCAATAAATATGAATTTGTTGCAAAGGTTTTTAAAATTTATTATCCTGGGAACCAAAAAAGCAGAGTTAGTTTAACGGGTCACAATAGAGAGGTTACAGATACTCCCTTACATAAGTATATCCCGGAATTTGAAGATGAGTTTTTCGAGGAAGATGAAAATAAAGCAAAGAGAAATTATATCATAAAAACTTATATTTTGGGGAAATATTTAGATGATAATGTTTCTCTTGAACGTGAAACGTTTGATTTTCCAAAAGAATCAAAGGATATGTATTTCCCTTTTGGGCAAGCTGATCTTGAAAGAAAAGCGAGTGAAATCTCTAAAGAAGCATTTGGAGATGATGTACAGGTTCGGGTTCAGAAAAAAAGCGAGCAGATAAGAAATTACGTAAATGAATCAGCTCCCTGGCACAAATCATATCTTAACGAATTAGATATCTCTGCAATTCCATATAATTTAAAAGATGAAGATATTGAACTTGCTTTACAGGAAGTAAAATTTAGAAAAGAGCAAAAAACCCGAGCTGAGCTTAAAAGCCTTTTGGACAATCCGGAAATTTCACATAATGGACAAATGGCTGAAGCTATTTCAAAGATTTCGGAAATAGGAAAAAGTGATTTGGCTCATTATGTATTTAACAGAAAAATTGTTTTAGATGCTTTTCGTCAACTCTTAAAGAGAAAAGAAGATGGAAAAGGTGAATTAGAGAAGGATATTCATAACCTAATTTTTCCTATGGGTAAAACTTCTGAAAATTGTGATTATCAAGAACATAATTTATGGTTGTTGGACGAACGGTTAATTTTTTCAGAATTTGTAGCATCAGACAAGAAAATATCAACAAAAAAAGACGCTTTAGGGGAACCTGATTTGGTGGTATTTGATAAAAAGCAGTCTTTTAGAAGCGGCGATAATAATTATAGCAATCCTCTTACCATTTTTGAATTCAAACGTCCCAAAAGAGAAGCATACAAAACCGATGATGATCCAATAATGCAAATTGGAAAGTATGTGAAAGATATTCGGGCTGGAAAATATGAAATGCCTGAAGGTTTAGAGAAGATTAAAGTTAATGATTCAACTCCCGTTTATGCATATGTTGTCTGCGATTTGACACCTAAAATAAGAGAGTTTGCTGAAGAATTACATTCTTTAACTAAGAGTCCTGATGATGAAGGTTATTTCGGTTTTTTAAGAGGCTACAATATGTATGTCGAGGTGATAAGTTTTAAAAAAATGATGGATGATGCTACATTGAGGAATAAAATATTCTTTAAAAAACTTCATCTTGAATAATATTAAGCGGAAATAACCGCTACATTAAAATATCTTCCGTCATTGACAACAGTAATAGCTTTTTATAATCGTTTACAGCTGTCAAAACCTATTGATAATACCTGCCTGCTAATTTTCATGCATCCTTGTTTTCATCACAGCCATTGGTTTATCCATATGGCAATCAATCGGTACTACTTTCTTGCATGATAGCCTTCCGGCAGGCTGCAATATACTCTCTCAGTAATGACAACTTGTTTGCTGTCCTGACAGCATGCTATACAACCTGATAACAATCCGGCAATTTTACATTCCGATCTTCGGGCATTCTTGCCTTCACGATAGCTTATCGTAGCTCACGCAGGCGTTCCCGCCTGCGCTCGAAAATCACAATACACAACTTCATCTATTTTTAGGGAATGGCATTCTTTTGCGTCCACAGGCTTCATTTGGCATTGTGCTTAGTATCAATACTTTCATTATTCAGCCCGTACTTTGTAGAAAGATTTCAGATATAGATTGTATGTGCGGATATTATAATAAATCATATAAGATACCGGGCAGTTCAAAGCTGTTCACTATGTTTTATTTAATTCATCCCGCAGGGTGAATGCTCTGCTCTCCCTAACACAGCTGGGACGCTATTACGAAAAACAAGCTTTTCTTCACTTTTAAAAAAAAATAAATACAGTACTAATGGAAATAATTGAGCGGCAACATAATGTTTTGAAAAAAGCAAGCGGGAGTTGGGCAGAGCCCTACTCAGCTTGCCCCAGGCTGATGCCCGGGGACATTAAGGTATACCCAGGGTATACTGGTGGTTTTAAAGGCTGATTATGGAGATGATAAAGGTATACTGGCCGGTATACTTGATATTAAGAATTTAGCAAAGGCGAGAATAATGGAAAAATAAGATTTAATGAAACAAAGAGACACCAATAGCATCCGCTATCCTCAGGAAGTAGACCTTAAACTGGAAAAGCTGGCCCAGAACCTACACCGGAGTAAGAAAGATATTTTCTGCCAGATGGTGGATTACTTTTACCGCAGTAAAAAAGATCCTGCCGATTCGGGGGACGAGATACTTAAAAAGGATCTTTCCTCCGGAATTAGCCGTATCCTGTCTTTTATTAAGCAGCAGGAAAAAGATTTCCTGCTACCCTTGTTTTCAGATGCGGGATTATTGAAAGCAGCAGCTACCAGACAAACAGAATTATTGGAGAGAATTGCCAGACATCTTTTAGCAGAAAGTGAAAAAACGGGTACTATTGTACTGCATAATGAACACCTTTTAAAAGGTTTGAAGCTTTTATTGGCAAAGCAGAAAGAGAAGGACTTACTCAAACAGCAGTTCAGCGAATTACTGGAATATTACATTTCCCAGCGAGAAGAAATGGGCTGGGCTACGACAGCCATAAAGAAAGAAGAGCTTATCGCCCATGTCAGGCAATCACTTAAATATCTTTAGATCATGTATATCAATATCACAGATTCAGAAACGGGCAACAATAAAGCAAGTTGCGGGCAATTGGTGCAATACCTGGAAAAAGAGAACCGCACTCCCAGTGAAGATGGTAGAGAACAAGAACTCTGGTTCAGCACAGCTCGCAGAGATGTTATTCACCAGGAAGTCAGGGTTAAGATTGATAACAACATCGCCAAATTGGGAAAAAACGATGCTAAGTTTTTTCTTGTCAATATCAGCCCCAGTCAAAAAGAGATTGCATTTCTAAGGGGAAAGTTTGGGGATCAGGGAGCGGAAGACAAATTGAAGGAGTTTGCAATTAGGGCAATGGATGCCTATGCCCAAAACTTCAGACGAACAGGCATTGAAGGTAGTAAAGATCTTTTATGGTACGGTAAGCTTGAACATTTTCGTTATTACAGTCATAAAGATCCGGAGGTTAAACAGGAACTGGCGAAAGTAGGCCAGCGAAAGGAAGGAGAACAAATGCATATTCAGGTCATTGTCAGTCGTAAGGACATTACCAATAAAATTAAGCTAAGCCCTATGAACAACTCGCGCGGAAAAAATGAGCAGCATTCTGCCAAAGTGGGGCAATTTGACAGGCTGGCTTTTAAAGGCTCTGGTGAATCACTCTTTGATTCAATGTTTAGCTTTGAAAGAGAATTAAAAGACACCATGAATTATGCTTTGATTATGAAAAACGGCAATGCTGAGGAGAAAAAGCAGATTTATAACCTTCAGGCTGCCCAAAACAAGGAACCTGAATGTGACATCTTTTATGGTAGCGAACTGTTCGATATTTCCTTTCTCCCTGATTCTTTGGCATATGAACAGCCTGATGATATGGCCCCGAACCAAAAGAAGAGAAAGAAAAAAAGATCTAAGCCTCAGTCCGACTAAAGCCAAACACTTCTGGTTACAATAGATGGCCGATTAGAGTTTTATTTGGCATCAAAAATCTTATCCATTAATCTTCCCTGTATTTCAATGAGTTTGGCCATTTCTTTTTGATTATCAATCAGCATTTTTATCAGGTCAGGCGAGTTTACATTAAAAGTCGCATTATACACAGTGCCTATTGCATTTGAAGAATAAGAATCAAATGTATTATTTGATATAATATGACCAGCATCATCTACTAATTCTTTGAGGTCTATTTCATAGATATTGCTGATTTTAAGCAGGCTTTCCAAGTCAGGCCTTACAGCATCCGATTCCCATTTCGAATATGCAGGCTGGGATATCTGCAGCCTATCGGCAACTTCTTGTTGGGTATATCCTTTATTGTTTCTCAGTCTGGTCAGCTTGGTTCCAAGTGTCATAGTCATAGGGCGATTTTTATATGGCTAAATTATAAAATTAAAAATAAAACACAATTGGAAAATATTTAATGGGTTTATAAATCATTTTCACGCTGCATTGTGTTTTTCGTATTTTTCCTTGCCAGCTTTGTATAGATAAAATATGATTCCAGATGCATTCGAGATAAAAAATCTTTATGCACCCATGCCAACTGTAGATATTTATTTCTTATATTTGGTTTATGGACTTTTGGACAATCATAGGTGTTGTTTCTTCTGTTTTCGGGATCGTATCTTTCCTGAAAAACGATGCCATGTTGCTACTTCCTTTTAAAAAAAACATATATCCACTCGTAGTGAATTAATTGATTAATCAGTTCACATTCTTCTTATCGCTTTGATATAGAGCTTTACAAAAGATTTCTCCTTACAGATCTTATAGATTTTTACATTGGCTCAAAACCAGTTTTTAAGCCTTTTTACCATGTAAATATGAATATATTTTCATCACTCTATTATGCGCCTAAGGCAAAATAGCTAGCCTCGTTTCAATAGCTTCTCCAGTAGGCTGTATGAGATACCATTTGATCCGTCTCCCAATAGCCAAGAATATAAAATGTAATAAAATATAGCCTTCTGAATTTTATAACCCAGGTTATAAAGATTATAATCTGGGTTATAATGCGGCTGAAATTATTATTATACTTTAGCCATTAACGAATATATTCTGCTGAAAAGCAATAAAAATTGTATCTGCATATAATACGACAGGTTCTGTCGCTATACTCAACTAGTTTTGTGGTAATAGTAATGTAAGGGATTAATCTCCCTGATAAGAAATATGGGGTTTTCCCCATTGTGGGAAATCAATACAATCAATAAGTTCACAACTTAAAAACTCAAACGCCTATGAGAAAAAACATTTTCAGCGCACTATTGCTGTGCACATTGTTTAACGTATCTGCTCAAAATATTTTATGGCAGAAAGATATTAGATCCTCTACCCAGGATTTTCTAAACCAAGTTACCACAACCATTGATGGACAGTATCTTATTACTGGCAGTTCAATACAGAGCAATAAGCTTCAGGCTGGAAGCAGTAAGCAGAATAACGGATATGATTTCCATCTGGTTAAACTCGATCAGCAGGGAGAACAGGTCTGGGAGAAATATTTCTCCGGAAATAACCATGATTACCTCTCAGGTTCTGTGGTTACTCAGGACGGAGGATTTCTTGTATCAGGAACTTCGCTTTCCGGAAAGAGTCAGGACAAGAAAGACGATTCCAAAGGAGGGTCTGACATCTGGCTGATCCGGCTCAATGAATTCGGAGATGAATTGTGGCAGAAAACTCTGGGGTCATCATCGGATGAAGAGGCCCGTTCTGTGGTACAGACTACCGATATGGGTTTCTTTGTAGCAGGAAACATTCAAAACTCTTCTAAAGGATTCGGTTCAAAAGATGTTTTAATCATAAAGCTGGATAAAGACGGAAAAGAACTGTCTCAATCTGTTTTAGGTGGAAAAGGATTTGATGAAGTGGAAAAAATGATCCCGACCCGCGACGGCGGTGTATTGGTGGGGATCTATTCAAGAAGTGATGTAGGAGGTTCGAAGAAAACAGAAAACTTCGGTGAAGGCGACTACTGGATCTTGAAGCTCGACAAAACCGGAAAAGTAGAATGGGAAAAGAACTTTGGAGGAAAAGGCGATGATCATTTGAGAACCCTAGCTTTAACCTCAAATGGATATGTAATTGGTGGGGAATCCAGATCTGAAAGGTCAGGAAACAAAACGGTTGGTATTAAAGAAGGAACAGATTTATGGTTGATCTCTTTAAACGAAAGGGGCGATGAAATGTGGCAAAAGTCCTTCAATTTCGGGAATCGGGATATTTTAATGGGAATGAGTGTCCTTCATTCATCGGATGATAAATCTTCAAAAGGGATTCTTCTAGGAGGATATACTCAGGCAGAAGGACGTATTGAAACAGACGACGAAACATTCTGGTTGCTTTACACAGACGTGGACGGAAACGAGCAGTGGAGAGAGCATGTAAAAGGTGAATCCCGTAAAAAAGAAGAAAGGCTTTCAGATATTAAGCTGAACAGAGATGGTTCAATTCTCCTTGCAGGAACCAGCGCAGAAGAACTTGGAAAAGAAAATTGGAAGATCGTAAAACTTGGTGATAAACAGATAGATCAGCTTATTGAAAAACAGGACATCAAAATTTATCCAAACCCTGTGTCAGATTATGCCTATGTCGAAATAGGCATCGGATTTAAAGAAGCGTATATTATTCTCTACGACATGAGTGGAAGACAGTTGCAGAGTTTGAAAACGAAAAATAAAGTAACGAAGATTAATACTCAGAATTTGATCCAGGGAGCTTACCTAGTGATGATAAAGACGGATAACAATAAAACGGCGAATGCAAAACTAATCAAGAAATAATAACTCAAATGATGAATACATTTAATTGGAAGAAAGAATACTTATTTTTCTTTCTACTATTTTTAGTCACCAATTTCTATAGCCAACAGAGCTTAGGAGAAGGTACGACGTCTCCTATCGCCTCACCCTCAATGGCATCAATGGCAAGATATACAGATAATCCTGTTAATCAGGTAACGGGTCAACCCAACATAAATGTTCCTGTCATAGAAGTCCCGATACAGGACAAAAATATTAGGAATGTCTTTAATCTGAGTTACAATCCTGTTTATGTATGGGATAGTAATTTTTCAGCCAGCGATGTAGGTACAGGTTGGACTCTTTTTGGAGGAAGTGTAATTTATAAAAAGATCGTTGATGAACTGGATGAAAGATATGATGATGCTTCCAGAGCTGAATATGAGAAAAACCTTTTTGACGATTATTATTATTACAACTTGCCTAGTGCATCCGGAAAATTTCAGATCAAAAGAGATATAGTGAATAATACTTTCAGTCTTCTCAACATAACTCCAAACAATTTGAAATTTGATTATGAAAAAAGCAATAATACGGCTACATTAAAAATTGAAAATTTTACTATTACTGACGGGAAAGGATACAAATATATCTTCAATGATTTTGATTATGAAATGAGATATGACGGTGATTCTTTTATACCTCGAAAAGGATATAAATCTGCTTATTTCTTGACCAAAATAGTAAGTCCAACGGGTAAAATACTGGCAACTTATAATTACGATAAAAAATCTAAAACCAGAGCTTCTACAGGAGAACTGATGTACCAGTATTGTAAATTAAAATCAGTAGATACAGATTTGGGAAAAGTTATATTTGATTATCAGTTTGATGAGAGCCTTTCCGGAACGCCCAACGATCTTTACAGCCTCAAGAAAATAATATTAAAAAACTCCTTTGATCAGCTTATACGCACATATAATTTTAATTATATAAATTCTGTTGAACCATTCGAGCAGTCCCTGAGAAAAAGACTTCTTTCCTCAATTGTTATGAATGATAAAAATGATGTAAAAACTGAACAGACTTCGTTTGTTTATAACCAGAAGAATAATAACTTCCTGCCAACCGTAAATAATAGTTATTGTGATTGGACAGGCTCTGTACCTGAAAACTTTTATACAGATTATAATTTTACCAATACACTGGAAAAAATTATTTCTCCCTCCGGAGGTGTAACACAGTATGTATATGGAAATCATGAGTATTATTTTGATTACAACCAAGATTATTTAGATTCAATACTGCGTAATTATGTTGACTCAGATATACAGAACATTGTAGCTCAACCTGATTATCAATTTAATACAGGTCAGTCAAATACATATACTTTTACGGTTTCAGGAGATCCTAATAAAAAAATAGGTTTTAAATTTTCATTTACAACACAAGGCTATAATGAAACACCTCCCAATACACCTATAATAGGTGACCCAGAACCCGAACCATTCCATACAGACTTTGTAATTAAGAACAGTTCAGGTGAGGTTATGTATGGTAAAGAGTGTTTTCCAAAAACAATTGAATGGGCTGAGAATACCTATTATGGATATCCGGGTACTTATACGTTACAGTTTTCCGGGAGGGGAAAGGGTTACGGGATTTTTCAGGTATATGAAATTAAAATTAAACAAGGCCCTATTCGGAAGGCAAAAAATACAGTCCATTATGGGCATATACGCTTAAATAGCATTAAATATTACACGGGAATTAATGAAACATCTCCTGTTAAAACATTGAATTACAACTATGATAACGTCGAAGAAACAGGTTCAAGTGGTTATGCATTTTATTATGATAACGACAGTAAGAACAGTGCTAATGAGGGGTTTATAATGTATAAAAATGTAAAGGTTTCTGAAGCCGGAAACGGGTATACAAGAATCTCTTATATTACGCCCGATGATTATCCTAAATATCAGGATGGAGGTACTCAGCTTTTCCCCATATATTATTATCCTTATTATAATATTACCAAAGGAGGTCTTGTTTCAAAAAAAGAAATGTATAATGATCAGAATCAGCTAATACGTTCTGAAAATTATGTTTATGAACTGGATAACTTTACCAATCAGATTCATGATTTTTATATTGGACCTAATCCATATATCACTATACCAGCTTATGTGAAAAAGATTTCCCTGAGCAGTAAAGATTATACAAAAACAGGTGGTATAGTAGAAAATAAAAAAGAAACAGTTATTAATTCTTCAAACCTTGGCCCGAACTCAATAAAGGACGTAACCTCGGATGGAAATAATATAGAACAACAATTTATTTATCCTTCTGGTGTTGCAGAGTATGCACATCTTGAAAATGCACATATTCTTTCAGAAGCTGTTCAAACCATTAATAAAAACAACGGAAAAACAGTCTTAAACTCTAGAGTGAAATTTGACAACAACAGCCTTCTGCCTACTTCTGTTGTATTTGTTAATCCAAATGATAGCAGTATTAAAACAACAGTGAAGTATGATGTATATGACTCCGCAGGTAATAATCGTCAATATACTACTGTATCTGATGAAAATACAGGGAAGGGATTTCCTTCAGTGATTATCTGGGGATATAACAATACGATGCCTATCGCTAAAATAGAAGGTGCTTCATTAGCTGATATAGCTGGATTGGCAGATGACATTGTATCAAAATCAAATTCTGATGTTGATACGGCCTCTGAAACAGAACTGATTAATTCGCTGGATGCCTTCAGAACAAATAATGCGTTAAAAAAATTCCTGATCACCACTTATACTTATGATCCTTTAATTGGAGTTACAACCGTTACCCCGCCTAATGGTATGAGAGAGATCTATAAGTACGACAGCAATAATAAGCTCAAAGCAGTTGTTAATGTCAACGGAAATATTATTCAGGAGTTTAAATACAATACGAAACAGCAATAAAAACAAAGATTATGAAAAAAATATTAATACTTATATACTTTCTTTTGTCTGCTTTGTTTAATGCACAGAGTTTGACTAATACGGAAAACTACACCTACAGCAGAACTTACCTTGAACCTGTTATCAGCGAACAGGCCGGTGCTCAGCAGATGCAGACGGTCCAATATTTTGATGGGTTGGGAAGAAGCATCCAGAATATTGCAGTAAAGGGGTCTCCAACAGGAAAAGATGTTGTAGTTCCTGTAGCCTTTGATCATTTGGGAAGACCTTCAAAAAGCTACCTTCCTCTTCCTGTTGATTCACAGAATGGCGCCTACATGTCTAATGTGGGAGAAAATTCAGTCAATACTTACTACAATGTTTCCAATGCATTCTCTGAAGTAGCTTACGAAAATTCGCCACTGGGAAGAATTGAGAAAAGTGCAGCACCTGGAACAGAATGGCAGCTTAGCGGAGGCCATACAAAAAAAGCTGAGTTTTTATCCAATTCAGCCAATGAAGTAAAAAGATTCAAAGCTACCATTACCTGGAATGCTTCTTCACAGCTCAATGATGCAGTACTCAGTTTTGCGGCTAGTGACACTTACACAACGAATGGATATTATAATGCGAATGCGTTATACAAATCAGTATCTAAAGATGAAGACGGGAATGAGTCTCATATTTTTACCAATTCATTAGGACAGACTATTTTAGTGAGAAGGCTAAATACTAAAGAAACCGGGGCTGTTGAAAATCTTGATACCTATTATGTATATGATGATTTTGGGAATCTCTCTTTTATAATTCCTCCGAAGGCAGCTGTAATCACTACAAATGCGCAAATTCAGCCTGTACTCAGCAGTTTATGTTATGTGTATATATATGATAAGTATAATAGGCTTGCAGAGAAAAAATTGCCAGGAAAGGGCATGGAATATTTTGTATATGACAAACAGAACAGGCAGGTACTTGTGCAGGACCCCAACTTAAGATCACTAGTGAATAATTTTGGAAAACCAGGTTGGCTGTTTACCAAATATGATTCATTGGGAAGAGTTGTGTATACTGGTTTTTTTGCCAATACAGCAACAAGAGCAGCGATGCAGACTGCATTGAATAATATGTCTGTTAATGCGGGTAATAATGAAACTGCAAGTATCACTCCATTTACTCAAAACAACCTTAATATTTATTACACAAAAGATGCTTTTCCTACTGGAAGCATGACCATTTTGTCAGTAAACTATTATGATGAATATCCTCAGGGATCACCTCAACAGCCTGACCAGATACAAAGTAAGCCGATTTTGACTTCTATTCCTGCGGTTATTACATCTAATGGAGCTTCATCTATAAGGAGCACAAAAACACTCCCTACTATCACCTACAATAAAAATATTGAGAATGACAGCTGGTCTTCAGATGCTGTTTGGTATGATCAGTTAGGTAGAACGGTAGGTAGCTTTAGTAAAAACCATTTGGGAGGATTTACAAAAACAGAGACTTTGCTTGACTTTTCCGGTAAAACACAACATACGTTTACATATCATTCAAAAAATACGGCCAATACCGAAGTTACAGTTAAAGACAGATATACGTATAACCCACAAGGCTACTTACTGAAACATTATCAACAGATTAATACCGCTCCAGAAGAATTGCTGTCTGAGCTTACCTACAATGATTTGGGACAAGTCATTAATAAAAAAACAGGAGCAGGTCTTCAAAGCATTGATTATTCATATAATATCAGAGGATCGCTTACAGGGATTAACGCGTCTGATATAGCTAATATGAGCAGTAAGCTTTTCGCATACAGAATAAAATACAATACTGTAGAAGGAGCAGAAATGCCAAACAATTCTTTTAATCTGAAGGTAAAACCTAAATATAATGGCAGGATTGCTGAAGTAGACTGGAAAACAGCTTCAGGAGCCAACGAGCCACTGAGAAGATACGGGTATGTATATGACGGGGCAGAAAGACTTTTGGCAGGTTTTTTTCAGATTGATACCAATCCGTACTCCAAGGAATATAGTGAGGTTATGGAATATGATCTTGGCGGAAATATCACTTCGCTCCATAGAACAGGAAGCGCTATTAATGGAAAGG
Organism: Chryseobacterium sp. JM1; assembly: GCF_000737715.1. Taxonomy (GTDB): domain Bacteria; phylum Bacteroidota; class Bacteroidia; order Flavobacteriales; family Weeksellaceae; genus Chryseobacterium. The sequence continues at coordinate 17,347 of NZ_JPRN01000010.1, forward strand.
CGGAGGTCATAGACAACCTTACCTATAATTATCTGAATGGGGGTAACCAGTTGGATTTTGTACAGGAATCCGGAAAAGGAAATGCTTTAAGCGGATACCCTCTTCCCTCTGGACAGGGAGCCTCTTTACAGTATGATAATAATGGAAATATTACCCAACACCTGGACAAAGGGCAGGCAAAAATTACGTATAATTTTTTAAATCTTCCTTCTCAAATTACTCCAAATTCTACAAGTGGATTAGTCAAATATGTCTATTCTTCTGACGGGTCCAAACAACAGATGCATAAAGACCTTGAAGTTACCGACTATCTCGGAGGGTTCCAATATACATCAAATGCAGCAGGTAGCACACAATCGTCTGTTTTTGCCAATGAGGAAGGATATTATGATTTTATAAACAATAGATATGTATATCAATATTCAGATCATCTGGGGAATATAAGAGTTTCTTATACAAAGGGAACCGGAGGTGCAGCAGTTATTTTGGAAGAAAATAATTACTATCCTTTTGGACTAAAACACGCAGGATATAATACGGGGGATACAACGAACAATAAATTTAAATATCTTTATAACGGCAAAGAATTGCAGAGTGGCGGAAATTTAGATTACGGCTGGAGACAGTATATGCCTGATTTGGGAAGATGGAATGGGATGGACCAGCTTTCTGAAAGCTACCATTCTACTTCTCCCTATGCTTATGTGATGAATAATCCGGTGATGAAATATGATCCGGATGGAAGAATGAGTATGGACTTGGGCGCAGGTTTTTGGAATAATTCTCAGGATGGCACGACTTGGTATAATACCGGTGTAGGATTTACCAGTACTGACGGTGTTTCAATGGATTACGACGGGAATGGAATTAATTGGAGCCAACCATATACCAATATGTTGCTTGCCAATATTGGGATTTCAATAGGCACCAGTACTGATGAACAAGGTGGAGTTCATATTAACGTTCCTCCCATTGTACTTACTAAGACCAGCTTTTTCTGGGGAATGGAGATTCGTAGCCATGTAAATGAGTACATGGATTATTGGAACTCTAAAAGTGATTTTGCCTGGTCAAGATGGAAGAATGCTGGAAGGCTAAGTGATGGACCAGTAAAAATGATTGGAGGTTTTGGTGATCCAGCAGGTTTCTTTGATGTAGGTGGACAGGTCTTAAGTACTTGGAAACCGGAAAATCAATATCTTGCAATGGGGGTTGGTTTATTAGCCATTATTGTTACCAAAGGAAAAGCTACAGATGAGGTAATAGAGAGTAAAATATGGAAAGTAGGAGATTATAATAAGTTAAGAGGTGTTGAAATTGGGCTGGACGCACATCATGTGGGACAAAGTGCAGTTATGAAAAGATTAGTTGTTGGCTATGAGCATAAAACCGCTCCAACAATTTTAGTTCCAGCAGAAGGGCATAGATTTTTGGGCCCTAATGGGATCGTATCCCGTAGTACGAAAGGATTTGAAAATGCCCGTCAAGTTTTGGCTAGAGATATATTTGAGCTAAGACGAGTTTATGGATCACAGGGCATACCCAATAGTGCATTACAAGAATTAATTCAACTAAACAAAACAAAATATCCTGATTCATTTATAAAAATAATAGAATAAATTAAGAATAAACTAAATATAATTATATCATATATGAAACCATTAGAATTAGTAAAAATTCTCAAAAGAGATGTCATCGAAGGAAATATAGAGTTGTATGAAAATTTACTGAATACTACAAATGAAGCACGAGATCCAGTATGGAAAGGTATTCTACCCATGTATATAGAGTTTTCAAAAGAAGAAAGAGACGTTTTTTTAAAATTTTTACGAATTGTCGAAATTAATACTTTATCACATGTATTAGGGATCTTAGATGGAAGTACCTATACTGCTGAAATAGATGATGATTTCATCCTAACTACAGAAAATAGCAATGAAAAAATTAATGAAGATTTACAGGATTTATTCTTAGAATTAATTGAAGAAGAATAAAGAATATTTTTTCAAATGTATTTAAGGTAAAACAGGATATTAATTTTCAATGCCCTGTTTTTACAATAGATTTAATTAAAAAATGAATAAAAACTTCACAAGATTTATTAAATAATTCGATAGATATTGAATATGGAATAAATGATGCATAAATATGAAACTTTTAGAATTAGTTCAATATTTCAGAAGTGGAGGCTCTTATGAAGATTTTTGCCAAATACAATCTTTAGATACTGAATCTGAGGTGGTCGAAATTTATATGGAGCAACCTTTAAAAATAGACAATAATTTGGCTTTTTTTGAAATAGAGAAAACAGAAGGTAACATAGAGTATTCTAATAATGGAATGAAATATTCTAACTTGTTTGATTTTTATTACTTCTTAGATGCTATTGAAGAATCTAATACTGGTGATAATCATGCTTTGTCAAACGAAGAACTTACAAAAGCTCTTTATAATTATGCATTAAATGATGCGTAATTAATTCCAAACCTGCCTTACAAAAGTAAGACAGGTTTGGTTCTTAAATGCCAATTATTAATCTATGTATAAACTATTAGAACCTGAAGTAGCAGGAGGACTAGGAGACAAAACTAAAATAGATAATTCTTTTTTCCCTCCATTAATTAAAAATCTCCATTATGAGTTTGATGGTTGGTTGGGGGATGATATTCTTGAATCCTTTCCGTGCTATATAGTAACCGAACAATTAAGAAAAGGAATAGAATCAGAGTACCTGACAGGAATTAGCTTTGACGAGGTTTTAATATCTAAGTCTGAAACTTTTTTGGAGCTTTATCCTGAAAAAGAACTTCCAAATTTCTATTGGGCAAAAATTCATGGAGAGGCTCATAAAGATGATTTTTTAATCACCGAGCAAAATACTTTAGCTCTTTCTGAGAAGGCCTATATCTTGTTGAAAAAGTATAATATAAAACACGCTGATATTGAAGATATGTAAAGATTGAGTGATAAAAGTATTAAAATTAATGCTCTTATCTTTTCTCGCAAATGAAATAGCTTCCGATGCTAAATTTGCAACTGGTAGTTCAGATTTAGGGATTAAAACTCCAAAATTTGCCACTAGTTCTATATTGGTAAAATCTCCTACAAATTGGGTTTGGCATCATAATGTAGGCATTGGAATAATGCAATGAGCACCAACAACTCAGTATTTCACTGAGTAGTATTTTTGGTAAACAATGCATCCGGATGATCTAGGGGTTATGCAGTTATGGGGAATAAAATCAATATAATAAGCAAAAAACATGAAGCTAACAGATTTAATTGAAAAAAATCAGCAGGGAAAGACAGAACAATTCTTAATAAGTAATTCGATAGATATTGAATATGACCTATATTCAGAACCTTCCACTAACTCTGGTGTAACTAGGAAATAATACCCGGCAACCATGAAATCATCCCCTATGTACGATACGAAAATTTGGATTACGCTAAAACACAGCTGTTTTTTTCTATCCATTCTTTGGCGATGTCATATTTCAAAAAATAAGGTTTTTTCCGATGTGGATCTCGGGCCTCATGCAGAACATATTCGCAAAATGATTATGGGTAACGATCCCCGAAATGATCACGAATATGAAGTTATCTTGATTTATATCGACACTGATGGTTGAAGACCAAGCAAATCTGTTATAGACCTCAGAAAAATAAAGATGGATGGCAATACTTTTATGTTTTCCATATCAATGAAATCATGTATCACTTCAATGTGTCACAGCATAACAAAACAGATCTTTTCACTAAAGGAGCTATTCAAAAGGATAATATTATAGATATAGCAATTTTAAAGGAAAAATGGGCAAGAGATCATTTTGATATGTACATAGGACAAAAGCTATTGATGAAGAGTAATATCCAGTATTGATAAGAATTGCACGCCAACAGAACATAAATAGCGTAATCCTTACTTATCAAATAGATTCGATGTTAGAACAATGACTTTTCAGACCTTATCGACACCTGGACCTAATTTTTGCTTAATTCTTAAAATTAGTTTTTTCCATTCTGGCCGATTGAAATTCTTGGTTGAAAAGTCTTCACGATAAATTCCTTTGACTTCTTTATTGTTATATTTACATTATTTCAATAATTTATCATCCTGCAGTGGTATGGAGGGATCCTCTTCTTTTTGGTTCATCCTTACTTACACGAACATATAAATAAACTGTTTTCATATGAATATGTATTTAGCATTTTTAGTACATTTTCAAACATTTAATAAGTGATTATGGAATTACAATTTCATTTCCAAATTTAGTTCTTAATTTCTTTTCAGTTGCTTTCATAGCAACCCCAAATGTAAGAACTCTTTTGGTTTCAAACGTAAAACGTAAATCATTCGCTGCTTTTCGTCAGGAAATGATATTTAAGTAACAATGCTATTAAGACCTACATCTCACAAGTGCCAGTCTCGTCTAAAAAATAGAGCAAAACCCCATTGCACATAGCATCTTTTCAAATTAAGATTACGGTAAGCCGTAAAAGTCTTTAGGTATTTAGGCTTAAATTAGTTCAAAAAAAATAAATCATTACTATTCGCGGATTGATAATACTTGTGTATCCTTTATAAGATGGAAGATAATTTTGGTATATTTATGTGAACTAAAATTTATTATTTATAAAAGATTTTTACAATACTTCAGAGTTACAACACCTATAAAATTTAATGGAAGAAAATTTATATTTAGAATACGATGCGTTTTTAAGATCAGTAAAACGAAATGTTGATGTACCCCATTCATTCCTACTTGGAGCAGGAGCCTCGATTAGCTCTGGTATTCAATCTGCTTATGATTGTATTTGGGAATGGAAAAGGGACATTTACATTACTAAAAACATAAATGCTGCAGAATATTACAAGAATCACAAAAACGAAACAGTAAGAAAGAGTATTCAAAAGTGGCTGGACAATCATGGCAATTATCCTATACTTGACGCTGCTGAGGAATACACTTTCTATGCAGAGAAAGCTCACCCCATTGCAGATGATCGAAGAAAATATTTCTTCAGTTTGATCGAAAATAAAGAACCTTATATTGGATACAAACTGTTGTGTTTTTTGGCTTCACAAGGAATTGTAAAATCGGTATGGACGACAAACTTTGACGGACTGATAGTTCGCGCAGCCCATCAAAATAACCTTACGCCTATTGAGATCACCTTAGATAATGCAGAACGAATATTTAGAAATCAAAGTACAAAAGAATTGCTATGTATAGCCTTACATGGAGATTATAAATATTCAACGCTAAAAAACACAGATACAGAGCTTGATAATCAGCATGAAATATTTCAGGAACATTTAGGGAATTACCATGTTGACAAAAACTTTATTGTAGCGGGTTACAGTGGCCGAGACAAATCGCTAATGGATGCCTTAAAAGCTGCTTATTCAAAAAAGGGTTCCGGGCGTCTTTACTGGTGTGGCTATGGTGAAAAAATAAATAGCGAGGTAAAAGACTTGCTTAAATATATTAGAGCTTCAGGTAGAGAAGCCTATTATATTGCAACTGACGGATTTGATAAAATGCTAATTCACTTATCAAAGGCAATATTTGAAGATAGCCAAGAGCTTTCTGAAAAAATTCAAAAAATCCTTGAAAGCACCAATCAAACCGAAACATTCAATACAGAGTTCAAGCTTGAATTCAAGAAAACGGACAAGTATATTAAAAGTAACCTTCATCCAATTGTATTCCCGAAAGAAGTATTTCAACTTCAAATAGAGTATGGTAATGAAAAGCCTTGGAGCTTCCTCAAAACTCTAACTACTCAAACAAATATTTCTGCTGTACCATTTAAAGGAAATGTCTACGCATTAGGAACATTGAGTGAGATAAACTCAATTTTTAAGCCATATCTAAAGTCGGAAGTAAAAAGAGAGGCGATTTCCCGCTTTGACATAGAAAATGTTACAGCTTTTAAAAATCTAATGCTTACAGCTATTTCAAAATATTTCTGCTATACTAAAGAAGTAAATTCCAATTATAAAGACAAAATATGGTTAAAAAACATTCTCAGTAAAGTCGGAGATATCACTGTTCACAAGGCAATTTTTATTTCTCTTTATTTCGACAAAAATTCTCACTTTGGATATATGGCTTTTGCACCAACTGTATATTTGGACTCAGATTGTGAAATAGAGAAAAGTCAAAAACAGAGTATTAGTAAAAATTTGCTTGAGAAATTGTACAACAATAAATATAATGAAGAATTAGAACTGTGGAATGGGATCTTATTTAACCATAAAAAAGTAAAATTTGAGTACCCTCCATTATCGGGGACAGGATTTGAGTTTCAGATCAGTTCTAATACAGCATTTGGAGAAATTGATGTGATAGATAATAAATATCGATCATACGTTCCTCAAAATTATGATAATAAGCAAACACAATTTCGAGGAATTCAGTTTTTGGAACCACAACTCATATTTAAAAATATTGCGACTAATAGCGATTTTAAAGATTACCATCCTATGCGCGGTTTAATTAATAACCGTCCTTACGATGTGAATCTTAATGGAATAATACATTCCAATGAAATTAATCTTTCAATCATCTGTTCACAAAAATACGGGGAAAGATTATTTGCATTCCTGACCCAACTCAATTCAAAACATTCCACTGAGAATATTAATACCGACTATCTTATTGACTATCCTGGTTTCTTATCAGCTTTTAATCTTCCTATAAACATACCTGCTACCAATGATGATGCTTCATGGATGGATATCAATTTTGTAGCTGATAACTCCAAGGAGACTCATGAAAATGCCATAAGGCTGGCAAGAGCGATAACCAATAAAATCGAGAAGATCTCTGCGATTCAAAGCGCCAGTACTATCGTAATTTTTATTCCATTTGAATGGCAGCCTTTTGAAACGTATATTAATGAAATAGAAACTTTTGATCTCCACGATTATATCAAAGCATTTTCAGCCTCAAAAGGCATATCAACGCAACTGATCAGAGAAGACACATTGGATGACAAGCTTAAGTGTCAGATATACTGGTGGCTTTCGTTATCTTTTTATGTTAAATCTTTACGGACTCCTTGGATACTAAACAATCAAGAACGAAAAACCGCTTACGCAGGAATCGGTTACAGTATTTCAAAAGTTAAAAATAAATCAGAGATTGTTATTGGATGTAGCCACATTTATGATTCAAACGGTCAAGGATTAAAATACAGACTTTCAAAAATAGATAATTATTTTTTGGACAAACAGAACAATCCTTATTTGTCATATAAAGATGCTTTTCAATTCGGAGTCTCGATTAGAGAATTATTTTACCAGTCATTGGATTCACTACCAGAAAGAGTTGTTATCCATAAAAGGACTAAGTTTACTGAGGATGAAATAAATGGTATTAAGGCCAGTTTAAATCAGGCTGGTATAAAGAAAATTGATCTAATTGAAATCAATTATGATATTGATGCAAAATTTGTCGCAATGAATGTTTTTGATAATAAATTGCAAGTTGACAAATTCCCAATCTCTAGGGGAACCTGCATAGTGACCAACAAGCGAACCGCATTACTCTGGACACATGGTATTGTGCCTTCCGTAAAACAGCCAAACTATAAATTCTACTTAGGTGGTAGAAGTATTCCAGCTCCAATAAAAATAACAAAACATCATGGGGAATCCAACATAGATGTCATCGCTTCCGAAATTTTAGGCTTAACAAAAATGAACTGGAACTCACTTGATCTCTATTCCAAGCTCCCATCAACAATTGATTCCTCTAATCAAATTGCAAAAATCGGCAAATTACTTTCAAGATTTGAAGGGCGAAGCTATGATTACAGATTATTTATATAACTGAATTTGTTTTGTCTTCTTAAGGCTGTATACTTAAAATATAAAAGTTTAAGTATTCTAATCTTCACTGAAAAACAACCATGATAGCATCCAGCAGTAAAATTCCATTAGTGTGCTTACATTTATTGATGGAGAATCATAAAGCTTGGATGAAATAATTTCTAAAAACAGACCTCATAAAATCTCATAAATTTCATCGCTCAAAGTGGGAATGGTAATAACTTATAGTTATGCTTTAAGAATTTACTTAAAATATTTATTATTCCATAAGCAATAGTTAAAGCAGAAAATCCATCCTATGGAAAAATGGATTTTCGAATGATGGATTTTGATATTTTAACTGACTAATAATTACCCCTGAAAATTTAACAGATACAAACAAAGAAAAAGGTTTCACCTTTAAAAATACATTACATTATGAATCAAACAGTTAATGAACTTAATTCCATTAAATCAATTATAAAAGTGTTCGAAGATAGTCCTGTTAAGTGACGGTCTCAGGTTCGAATCCTGACGCGCTCACTTAAAAAGACTCACAATTTTTATTGTGAGTCTTTTTTGTTGTATACTATATCAATAAAGGCAAACCTAGATAGAGCATCCCGATTTTGTAATCGGGACAGTCTCAGGTTCGAATCCTGACGCGCTCACTTAAAAAGACTCACAATTTTTATTGTGAGTCTTTTTTGTTGTATACTATCTCAATAAAGGCAAACCTAGATAGAGCATCCCGATTTTTAATCGGGACGGTCTCAGGTTCGAATCCTTTCTCGCTCTTAAGGAGACACGATTTAATGTCTATTTTCAGAAGTTCAACCTTACCCTTAAGGCCTCGATGTTTTTTTTGGCTCATTCTAATTTTTTGACATGCAATACAGAAAGTCCAATATAACTGCTACTTCTTCATCACTCCCATTGAATCTTAACTAACAATGAGATTCGGTTTTTACTATTTTGAAGTAATTGTTTCCAAATAATTCAGCCAGTTTTCCCTGTAACTGATTCCAATGGGAATTTCTATGGAATTTATTTCAATTTCGTTTTTAGTATAAGCAGTCATTTTTTTTGCCTGAATAATAAATGAACGATGAATTCGAATAAAATCAGAATTCAATAATTTTTCAAAAACCGAGATATTCTGTTTTATATGATGCGATTTTCCATTTTCCAAATGAATCGTTATATAATCTTTCAGGCTTTCGATATACATAACTTCATTAAAGATAATTTTAATATGTCTATTGCCGCTTGTTACAAAAATATGATCTTCAGATTCTGCATGAACTTCTTTCTTTGGAGTTTGAAGCTGTTTAAATTTTTCTATTGAAACAAAAAAGCGGTCAAAAGTAATGGGTTTCAAAAGATAATCGATCACATTAAGTTCGTAGCCTTCAATCGCATATTCTCTGTAAGCTGTTGTAAAAATTACTTTAGGCGGATTTTTTAATTTTTTCAAGAAATCATTTCCTTTCAGTAAAGGCATTTCAATATCTAAGAAGATTAAATCAACAGAATTACACTCTAAAAAGGAATATGCTTTTAATGCATTTTCAAAAGAATCTATTAACTCAAAACTTTCAAAATTTGCCAAATGAGAAGTAATTAATTCTCTTGCCAAAGGTTCGTCGTCAATAATAATACATCTGTGTTTCATTCGAGATAAGTAGTTTGAAATTCTAAAAGCTAATTTAATGGTTTTGAATGGTCTATTGGCGGTCTCATATAACTTCTTTCCCGGTTTGATTTTTCAGACAAAGTTTAACCTTATAAGACGTCTTCGTTTCTTCAATTTCCAATTGATGTTTTTTTGGATATAATAAATCCAGTTGTTTCCGGACGTTTTCTAAGCCAATTTTAGATTTGTCTGAAATTCGGGCCAATTCATTTTGAGGTTTTGTATTCTCAATACTAAAAATAATTTGTCCTTTTTTGCTTTCTAAATTCAACCTGATTGTTGCTTTTTCAGTTTCATTGATTACACCATGCTTAAAAGCATTTTCAATAAAAGTCAATACAATCAAAGGCGAAATTTTATTCGTTTCCTGAATATCTTTCGTAAATACAATATCCAATCTGTTTTCGTCATAACGTAGTTTTTCCAAAGCAATATAATTCTCAATCAGCGTAATTTCTTTTTCCACAGAAACATAATCTTCATTGCAGCGATATAAAACAAAGTCTAAAATCTCAGATAATTTAGCAATGACCTCAGGTGCCTTATCATCTTTTTTTAGGGTTAAAGTATATAAATTATTTAAAGTATTGAACAAGAAATGAGGATTCAGCTGGTTTTTCAGCACCTTTAATTCTATTGATCTTTTTTCTTCTTCCAATTTTAAAAGACGCTGTTGTTTGCGATTAAAGCTGATAAATCCTAAAATAATAACGGGATATGTGATAAAGGAAAACTCTCTTAATATCAATTTACCCGAAGTAAGACGTTCACGAACCGTCATTGTATGCCCAAGCCAATCATCGAAGAAAGTCGGAAATCTGGGTTCCAGATAATAAAATTTTAAAATTATTAAAAAAGCAAAAACAATATAAAGCCAGCCTAAGGCAGAAATTATGAAAAGTAAATATCTTTTTTTATTTAACGTTTCCGGAATAATCCAATATATCAAACCGTAAGCAACAGCGGCCTGTGCTAAAATTTTACAGGAATAAACAACAATGAATGCATAAGAATCTTCATTGTCCGATTTATTTGAAAAGAAAAACAGTAAAAAGAAAATCCAGTATAAGCAATGAAGCGCCGTCCTTTTTAAGTCAATTTTCTTAATAAAATTCATTATATATTTTAATTGACGGCAAAGTAACAAAATATAGGAGTAAAGTCCGATAATTAATCTGAATAGCCTGTTTTAGCTTATAAAAACCGCATTTCAGCACATGAATTCAATAAAATTTAAAAATCGATTATATGAATGCTTAAACAGGTTCTTCAACGGTTCTCAAAACAGGATCATAATGACATGGTTATATTCGCTTAAAATAACAAAATGATCAAATTTATTATTCTACTGGCAGCATAGTTAAGTACTATAATAAAACCCCTTTTTAACGGGAAATGATTAAACCAACAAAACGAAATGAAAAAAGTAATTACAAATGCAATTGGTATTCTGATTATATTGAATGCCTTAAACCTGTTTTCACAAGAGCGCAAACAAGAAATAGTATACAGCAAACCTTCTAAACTCATAAAGCCGACCTTGTTTGCTGATTTGGGAGAAACAAACCAAACGCCGGACGGGATGGCCTTAGATAAAAAAGGCAATCTATTTTTATCGATCACCAATCCAATTTCATTTGATCAATATGGAAGCAGAATTCTAACTTTTAATAAAAACGATAAACCAGTCATTTGGTTTGATCAACTCCCATTACATCCTATTACTAAAAAAGTACATCCAATGGGAATGGAGTTTGGTCCCGATGGAAATTTATATATAATGGATAATCAGTTTTTTACAGGAAATGAAAATTTTTCAAGATTGATTCGGATTAATGTAAAAGACGGGAAACCGGTAAATGCTGAAGTTTTGGTTGAAGGCTTTAATTTCGGAGAAGCCGTAAGATGGTATAAAAACCGGGTTTATATAACAGATGCTTTATTTAAAAACAGAAGAGAAAGCGGAATTTACAGTTTTTCATTGGAACAATTAAATTCTAAAAATATCACTTTAGATGCAGCCAATAAAAAAAATTATATCATTGCCACTTTTACTTTAAAATCAGAAGTTACGAAAAACACGATAGGAATTGACGGGATCGCTTTTGATAAAAAAGGAAATTTGTACGCAGGAAATTTTGGAGATGGCGTTATTAATAAACTAGAATTTGACAAAGACGGAAAAGTAAAATCGAATACAATAGTTTTCGATTCAGACCAGTTAAAATGCTGTGACGGTTTTTTTTATGACGAAAAAAGAAATTCGATTTTTATCGCCAATTATGAGAACAACAGTGTGCATCAGCTTAACTTAGATACCAATACCATTTCGCTGATTTGGGAAAATGACAATGCAGACGGTTCCGATGGAAAACTGGATAATCCTTGTGAAACTATTATCTATAAAGGGAAATTATTAGTAGTTAATTATGATACTTTTCAAGGAGAAAAAAATAAAGAAGCAGATACTTTTCATACAATATCAAGCTTTGATCTGGAAAATTGAATTGAGGTTAAATAAATACTAAGAAAAAAAACAAATCACGTAATTAAACTAACGGCATCAAGTCGGCCATAAAAGTATTCGATAATGTTACTTTCATACTCACAAAACTCACAATTTTATGGTGAGTTTTTCTGTTTATGCCTTTCCATTTTACAAAATTTAATCTTCCTGAAATAAAATCCATTAAAACAGATTACGTGCAAAACTTGCTGAAAGTTTTATTTTTTTTACGCAAATAAAATTATTATGACATTTTATAAAGAAAAGCAAAGGTGGAATCAATTTCATTGATTCTGATGAAGATAACGGATATATCATAATTTTAAAAAATTCACGCAGATTAATCAGATGAGGCAGATTTTCAGTATTATAGATCGGCTTGATCTGTAAAATCTGCGAGAGTAAAAATGAGATTGCTATACAATTTAAATGACACGAATCTGGTTTTAAATTTCCCACAGAATACATGGTCAACAGGTTCGGATCTTTTCGAACTCATTTAAGGAGACGCCATTTGACAGCTATCACATAAAGCTTGGCCGCACTTTTACAACAAGCCAAAAGGTATAATTGGGTTAATTGACAGCCGCCTCCTTGCCAAATTTTTTCAGCGTTAGAAAATGGGAGCGCAGCGCGGATGAAAAGCTCTTATTTTCATTGTAAGGCAAATTGAACTCTATTGCTGTCTTTTTCACAATCACGGAGATCTCTCCATAATGTATGTGGCAGACTTTAGGAAACAGGTGATGCTCGATCTGTCTGTTCAGTCCACCCAGGAAAAATGCTGCGAGCTTATTGTGTGTTGCGAAATTCGCTGTCGTACGCATCTGATGTTCCGCCCAAGCTTCTTCTATCTGCCCTGCTTCGTTCGGTAACGGGAAAGTGGTTCCTTCAACAACGTGGGCCAGCTGAAACACCAGTCCCATCGTCAGGCCTTCTGCAATATGCAAAACCAGAAAGCCGATCAGAAACTGCCACCAACTTACATCCAGCACCAATAAAGGCAATACGATAAAAAGGAAGTAATAGAGCGCTTTAAAGAAAAATAAATTGAAATACTCACGCTTAGGATGTTTATTCTGATGTGCACCAATTTTTTTCTGGAAAAATTTCACATAATCCTTACGGAATACCCATGACAGGGATGCCAGACTGTAAAGCGGAAAGGCGTACCAATGCTGGTACCGCTGAATTCGATTTACTTCATCTTCTTCAGCAATACGGATCAATCCCGGGGCGATCTCAATGTCTTCATCGTGTCCGGGGATATTGGTATAGGTATGGTGAACCAGATTATGAGTGATGCTCCAAACGTATGGATTGGCACCGATCAGATTAAAAATAAATCCGAACAGTTTATTCACCTTTTTATTACCTGAAAGGGAACCGTGTATAGCGTCGTGGCATACATTGAAACCCACAAAGGCACTAAACATACCCAGAGCCGCTGCCAATGGTAAGAGCATCCAGACAGGCATCAGGCCTGAAATGATGACAAGGTAAATCCCTATAAACCCTGTAAGGAAAAATATAGTTTTTCCCCACATATGGGCATTGGCGTGTTGACTTCTTTGATTCTGACTGAAAAATTCGTCTACCCTGCTCCTGAGGGTTGCATAAAAATGAGAACCGGAAGCCGACGAGAATTTTACTTTTTGCGACATAACATATCTTGTTTGATCTACCTGACGCGAACAAACAGATGTGCTAAAATCGGGTGTTGGAATAAGGAGGGTATTGAGATTTCCGGCACATTACCGGATTGTACAAATATAACGTATTAATTGTTCATTTATTATAACTTAAATAAATCCACAATATAAAACTGAGTCGTTACTTGGATTAATTGCCTCTTTTACCTTCTGAAAGCGTATGTTTTTATGGTGAGCTTCAGCGTTTGTACTTATTCGAGACTGGCAAATTTGCTCCTAAAATCTCCAAATTGATTCCACTGTATTCAATCCAAACTCCCAAAATGACAATTCGTCACTACTCTATTCACCGGCACTATTTTCGTCATTCTCATAAATAATTCACACAGAAGAGTAACATTACTTAATAAAATAACACCAATCAAAGAAAACCATAGAAAATTTATCAACCTGTAAATTTTAATGAATGAAAAAAATACTTTACAGTTTTATCATTTCCGTTATCGCCATTTTTGTCCTGAACAAAATCATATACCAGGAAATTCCTGAGAAAGACACCAAAGAACAGCTCTCTGAAATCCAGCGTTACAAACATCCTTTGAAAAGTATTTCTATGGAATCCCGTGACAACAGCGATCTGAAAATATTTGATTCTATTCTAAAGGATAATAAAATTTTAATACTCGGGGAAAACACCCATATTGACGGATCGACTTCTGAGGCTAAAAGCCGACTTATCAAATATCTTCATGAAAATATGAACTATAATGTTGTGCTTTACGAAGCGGGACAGTACGACACCTGGATCTTGAACGAAGAAATGAAGCATCATAAACTTAAAACTTCTGCAGATTCCATCGGAGGTCTGGGGCTTTTCGGATACTGGTGGGGTGCTAAAGAAAGCCAGCCACTGATACAGTATTATCAAAAAACCAAAACAACTGCTAACCCTATTGAACTGGGAGGTTTTGATATTCAATTTTCGGGAGGTGTACTGGCATTCAAGCGTGGAAAGCTATTAAAAGATTTTTTAAGCCGCAATAACATCGATATTAAGACCTTCCCCATTCTCAACAAACGTACTGATGAGCTTAATAATTTTATTTATAAAAGATACATCAACAAGGTTTTAAAAGGAAATCAAAAGAATGAATTTCTACAGGAACTTACCAGACTTGAACAGGCTGTTTTAAAACTGGAAAAAACACCTGAAAATATAGTATACGCCCGATATTTTCGGGATATAAAGGATAATTTGACCAAGAATTGGAAATATAAGCCAGGATCTATGCCGAGCATGCATTTTAGGGATTCACTGATGGCTAAGAATCTTATGTATCAGATTGATTCTGTTTATAAGGATAAAAAGGTCATCGTATGGTGCGCGAATATTCACTCTTTTGCGGAAAGATACAATAAAGACTATCTCCCCTTAGGTGCCTATATCCGTAATCAATATGGAAACTCAGCCTATATTATTGATTTTTCTTCATATGCCCAACAAAATAACAATGGAAGCATTTCTGACAAGCCTGGAAAATATGCCATTGAAAATGTATTTCACAGGACAAAAACTCCGTATTTCTTTCTTAACCTGAGAAATATTCCGGAAAGCTCATTCCTGAAGAAAGAATTTGTATCGACCATCAACCAGAAAACAGACATGAAAAAGAACTGGAGCCGCTCTTTTGACGGAATCTTTTATATAGACATCAATACTGTTTTAACACCCATCAAGAAATAATGGAAAGCATCACTACTAAAGACCTGAGTTATACCATAGGTTCTAAAGTTATTTTAAATAACATCAGCCTGAACGTTCCGGAAGGAAGCATCTATGGCTACCTGGGAAGAAACGGAGCCGGAAAATCGACGACGATAAAGCTGCTTCTGGGACTTCTGGAGGAAACCGGTGATAAAATATTTATTCAGAATAAGAGTTTAAAACAAAACCGCACAGAAATTCTCGCCTCAACAGGAAACCTGATAGAATCGCCTTGTTTTTATACGAAGCTGACGGTTTTTGAAAATTTAAAATATCTGGATATTATCTACGGAAAGGGAAGTAAAAGAATTGACGAAGTTCTGGAACTGGTAGATCTTCACAAGGAAAAGAAAAAGAAAGCCAGCGCCCTATCGATGGGTATGAAACAGCGATTGGGAATTGCAATGGCAATATTTCATGACCCCAAACTGCTGATTCTGGATGAGCCTCTGAACGGTCTGGACCCTCAGGGAATTTTTGAAATGAGAAAGCTTTTCCAGCATCTGAACGAGCAGGGCAAAACTATTTTCCTGTCGAGTCATATCCTGAGCGAATTGGAGAAAACGGCTACACACATCGGAATTATTGAAGGTGGGAAGATGGTTTTCCAGGGGACGAAGAATGAACTTCTGAGCCAGGTGGAAAAAGACGTGGTTCTGAGAGTAAACAATACCGAAAAAGCTATTTCTGTCCTGCAGGAATCTTTTCCTGTCTCAGTAAACAGTCCCAATAAGATTTCGGTAAGGGCGAACGATGACGAAAAGTTTAATTTACTTTTAAAGACAGCGATTGACAACGGAATTGAGATCTACGATATAGAATCTCAGAGCACGAATCTTGAACAGATCTTCATTAACCTAATTTCTAAAAACCATGACTAATACTTTCTATAAAGCCTTTTCTTCCGAGCAGTACAAACTTTCCAAGAACAGGGAAATATTCGGGATATTGCTGCTTCCCGCTCTTATTATTATAGCTTTTGACCTTTATTATGTCTACGGGCTCCTCACCGAAGGTATCGAAGTGGGAACAGTAAATCCATGGAAAATGGTATTGGGAAAGACGGTGTCATTATTTCTTTATATGCTCTATCCTATTTTGGTTTCTCTATTCGTACATGCCTGTTGTGACGTAGAATACAGAAATAATAATTATAAGATTCTGTTTACCATACCGGTTTCAAAATCAAAAATATTTGTTTCAAAAGTATTGTTTATCCTGATAACGGTTGGGTTTTCGATGATTTTAACTTACCTGGTTTTTCTTCTGAGTGGTTATTTCCTGAGTGTTATTTTCCCGGAGCTTGGGTTTCAGAATTATGATTTCAGAGAGGTGGTATTCTATGTTTTTCTGAAATTTTCTATCACACTTTCTGCCATCGCTATGATACAACTCACTCTGAGTCTGGTATTCAAAAATTTTATTTATCCGATAGGCTTCAGCATGTTTATGCTTATTTTTTCAGGGCTTATGAATGAGAAAAAGTTTTCAGATTTTCTGGTGTATACGGAAGGTTCTAAACTTTTCGGAAATTTAATGTACGAAAATATTTCTTTTGAACGGCTGGATTACTGCAATATAGCCGCCGTATTTATTTTTGCTGCCGTGAGTTTTTACTTATTTGTAAGGAAGAAAGGGGTTTAAATAATAAAAATCGCTCTCCGGTTCTAAAACACCAAAGAGCGACAATCTATTTTCTAAATTTTACTTCGAAAATTTCTGTCTGCCTTTTATCTCCTTGAAAAGTTCTCCGTAAAGGCTTTCCAGTTCTTTTGGTGGAGCGCCGGAATCGAAAGTTGATGATTCGTATATCTTATCATCAGCTGTAATCAATAGAGTGGAAGCGAAAGCCCGGTCTCCAAACCTTCCTTCTGAAGGAGACTTTAATGAAGCTATTTTATCCAGATCGATCAGTTCAGCCTGTTTTACAATACTTTCCCAAGCTGAAGCAGACAAAACATCTGCCGAAACATTTCCGTTTACAGATGTGCTTCTGGAGCCTGGAGTAAATGTAATGATCCTGTTTGTACCTCTGGTCTGCTCCGTGATTTCAATCTTTTGAATCCTGGATTTTTTCTGTACGCCATTTGATGTAATGGTATCCGAACTTCCTTTTTGTTGAGAAGTACAATTCATATTAGACAAAACAAGGGGAATTAATGCAATTAACAATTTATAATTCATTTTCATTGTTTTTTAGATTTTACCGAAAATTATTAGTAAAAATAAATATATTTGTAAAATTAATTAAATTATATACACATGAAAGGTAAAACTACTTTTAAATTACCGTTTTTACTTTTTTTAACACTCTTCTGTTTGGTATTTGGACAGAAAAACGATCCTAAAGATAAGATTGTTTTTGGAAAAGTCTATTCCCTTGAAGAGCTTAGAAAAACAAATGGGTTTGTGAGATGTGCTTCTACAGAATATGAAGCTATGCTACAGCAAAAAGATCCGAAAAGAATGACTGAGCAACAGTTTGAAGACTGGATTGGGCCATTAATTGCCAACGCACAGGCTAACAAGTCTCAAAACGGCGGAATTATTACAATTCCTGTTGTAGTACACGTTATCCACAGTGGGCAGGCATTAGGTACAGCACCCAACATTACAGATTCACAGGTTCAGTCTCAGATCACTGTAATGAATAATGACTATAGAAAACTGGCCGGAACTCCCGGAGCCAACACCAGCCCTGTAGGCGCAGATACCATGATACAGTTTGCTTTGGCAAAAGTAGATCCTAAAGGAAATCCTACCAACGGAGTAGACCGTGTTAATCTTTGTCAGCTTTCATGGTCTACGGCAGCGATTGACAGCTACGTAAAGCCGGTGACGATCTGGGATCCTACAAAATATATGAACATGTGGAGTGTAAACTTCTCTGATGCTGATCTTCTTGGTTACGCACAGTTTCCTTCCAATTCCACTTTACCCGGATTGAACACAAATGGAGGTTATGCTTATACAGACGGTGTAGTCGCTAACTATGCTACTTTCGGTAGCAGCACTTATAATGACGGAACATTTTTATTAGCTGCACCATATGACAAAGGAAGAACAATGACTCACGAGGTGGGGCACTTTCTGGGTCTGAGACACATTTGGGGAGATGCGAACTGTGGTACCGATTACGTTGCAGATACTCCGACACACAGAACGTCCAACGGAGGATGCCCTGCGCACCCTAAATCCAATACCTGTGGTACTCCTGATGAAATGTTCGAAAACTATATGGATTATACCTACGATACATGTATGAACATCTTCACCATTAACCAAAAGGACAGAATGGTAGCTGTAATGAACAATTCTCCAAGAAGAATGGAACTGAAAACATCTACAGCAGATATTGCTATTCCTTTATTTGCCAACGATGCAGAACTAAAAGGAGAAAGAAACTGCTTTGATACATCGTGTGCTGACACTCCTGCACCTATTACCGCTCAGTTCTCCATATACAACAGAGGAACAAGTGCCCTTACATCTGCAGTGATTACCTATTCTGTAAACGGAGGCGCTCAGCAGACTGTTAACTGGACAGGAAACTTAGCTCAGGATAAATATGCAATCATCAGCATTCCTTCAGGAGCGGGATCAGGAACGGTTTCTGCTAAAATCACCTCTGTAAACGGAGTTGCCGATCAAAGAGCCAGCAATGATTCTTCTTCTGTAGTTCTTGGGAATACAATCCCTGTATCTAATACCAACTTTACATTTGAATTACAGCTTGACTACTGGGGGTCTGAAACTACATGGGACTTAAAAAACAGCGCAGGTGCCGTAGTTTACAGCGGTGGTCCTTATACTGACGTTCCAAACCCAACTTCAAGTACGCCTCTTCCGGCAGTAATGACTCAAAACTGGGTATTGCCCGTAAATGACTGTTATACTTTCACGATCAATGATTCTGAAGGTGACGGTATCTATGAGTACGAAGGTTTCTACAGAGTTAAAAATTCTGCAGGAAACATTGTATTGGGTGGATATGACTTCACTACTTCACAGCAAAAACAATTTAAAGTATTAGGAGCATTGTCTACAAGCGAAGTGACAAAAGATAAAAACACAGCAGGTGTTTATCCAAATCCTGTAAGTGATGTTCTAAACGTTACGAACGTAGCTAATAATACTAAGTATGAAATTTACAACGCAGTGGGTCAAATCGTAAAATCCGGAGCTCTTGAAGATCAGAAAATCCGTGTAGCTGAATTGACAAAAGGAACGTATTTCATTACTTTCAAAAGCGACAAGAAAACAGAAAATGTAAAATTTATAAAAAAATAAATTAAATTTTACATTGCAGTTTTTCCAGCAATAATAAACCTTCGGATAAATTCCGGAGGTTTTTTTTATTTTTATTTTCATTCCTGATGAAATTTAAAATTGAGAAAACACTTATTTATAAAACACTGATATTTAAGATCTAATATTTTCAGACACAAGGAAATGGTCTCTTTTATAATCTGTGACTGTGATGGTGCACCAAATAATTATTAAATAATTTTCACAAATAGTCTTTTTTATTCAAAATAATTTTCTATCTTTGCACTCGCAAAAACGAAGTAAAATTCGTCTAGATGACCTAATAATCGGGGCGTAGCGTAGTCCGGTCATCGCGCCTGGTTTGGGACCAGGAGGTCGCAGGTTCGAATCCTGCCGCCCCGACAGTTTTAGTAATTTTTTCAAAATTATTTAATGGGTGCGTAGCTCAGCTGGATAGAGCATCTGCCTTCTAAGCAAGGCTTTTTTGTTACCTAATAACTCAATAAAGACAAACCTCGATAGAGCGTCCCGATTTTTAATCGGGACGGTCTCAGGTTCGAATCCTGACGCGCTCACTTAAGCCTTACAATTTTATTGTGAGGCTTTTTTGTTACCTAATAACTCAATAAAGACAAACCTCGATAGAGCATCCCGATTTTTAATCGGGACGGTCTCAGGTTCGAATCCTGACGCGCTCACTTAGGCCTTACAATTTTATTGTGAGGCTTTTTTGTTACCTAATAACTCAATAAAGACAAACCTCGATAGAGCATCCCGATTTTTAATCGGGACGGTCTCAGGTTCGAATCATCCTTTCGCGCTCAAAGAATCACGCAGGCATTATGTCCTTTTATCGGGCTCATTTAGCATAAAACCACATATACATCCAAAAGATTAAGTTTACGCTAATTTCACCCCTTTAAAAGAGGTAATCAGGGTTAGATATCAGCTCCACCTTCTGTATTTTCTATTCAACAACAAAATTGCATTCGTAGTTCATTTATTCAAAACATAAAAAAACCACTGTAATTGATACAGCGGTTATATTTATTTTAAGTTAAAAGCTTATTTCAGTTGATAAGAACTTCCGTTCCAAAGATATGTTTTGGAGGAATGCTTTTTCTTTTCCCTGTCATTATCGTCTTTTTCCATTTCCTCCGTTTTAAAGATAAAGGCATTAGAGATTCCACCTTTGTCATTAGGGAAAACAAATTCTTCCGTATGATAATACACATCGGCATCCCCAACATTCGTCAGCTGAGGCAGAGCTACCAATTTTTTATTTCTAAAAAATACATACTGGCTATAGCTAGCAATTCCGCAGGCTTCACCGGAAACTATTGCCTTAAGGGTTAATTCCACATTCTGCAGCTTGTGCCCGCTTTCAATGGTAAATGTTCCATAGCTCAGTTCTTCTCCTCTTCCTGTATCAAAATACACCTCATCAATCAATGTATTTCCTTCCATCATTTTGATGCCGGCGATATTCTGCTTTTCAACTCCGTTGTATTCTTTGCTTTTTCTGTCTACCGTTTTAGAAAGCCCAAAAAGGAAGTCGTAACCGTTTTTGTTGCGAAAACCTACGCAAAGATTTCCTCCCCAGATATAACCTTCGGAAATGGCATCTCCTTTCTGATAAGAAACCTTGTACCAGTTCGCACCTCTCTCCCCTAGTCTCAGGACAGCTTCTTCTTCTTTTTTAAGAATCATCACCTGCTGATTCGTCTGCAGCGAATCCGTAACCTGCGATTTTACATTGGGTTCTTTTCTTACTCTGGTCCAGTCTGTAAAAACTTTCTGAGGCTTATTTTCCTCAAAGCTAAAAACGCCGTCAGCATAAATCATATTTTCTTCCTGTGCTGAAAAAAGCTGCAGGAATAGCAGACATAAAACGGTCAGTAAAGATTTCATATTCGTATTTTGTTTCATTATTTCTCCAACAACAAGCTTACCCATTCTTCACGCTGAAGCTTTTTCTTAAGCTCAAGACCACTTTCTTTACATACTTCAAGGATATCATCTACATCAAAGAAACACAGCCCGGAAAGGAGTAATTTACCGCCTTCATTCATTACACCAACATAGGTAGGAATATCAGAGATCAGGATATTTCTATTGATGTTTGCCAGAATAATATCAAAATTTTCTTTTCCTAAGTTTTCTGCAGTTCCCAGTTCAATATCCAGCTCAACACCATTTCTTGCGGCATTTTCTTTTGAGTTTTCTACCGACCATTCGTCAATATCAATAGCTTTTACCTCTCCGGCACCCTGCTGTTTTGCGTAAATAGCCAATACAGAAGTTCCACATCCCATATCAAGGACTTTTTTACCATTGAAATCAATATCCATCATCTGTTGAATCATCAGGTGTGTCGTTGGGTGATGTCCTGTTCCGAAAGACATTTTAGGCTGAATGATAATTTCATGCATCCCCGCTACCGACTCATGGAATTCTGCTCTGATGAGTACTTTATCGTCAATATTGATGGGTGAAAAGTTCTTTTCCCATTCTTCATTCCAGTTGATATTCGGCATTTCTTCAAACGAATAAGTGATCTCTACATTTTCATTTTCAAAAAGCGGAAGCGCCTTAAGTTCTTCTTCTTTAAAAAGTTCTTTCTGAATATATCCTAAAATTCCATCGATTTCTTCTGTAAAGCTGTCAAAACCTATTTCGATAAGCTCTGCCATTAATATCTCGTTCCATGGCTGTAATGGAGAAATCTTGAAATTGAATTCTAAATAATTTTGCATTGCGTAAGTAATTTGGTGCAAAAATAAGAATGTTATTACGGTTAAAAAAATTGAAGTGCTATGAGTATGGTTTATTTTGAGAATAATCATATTCGCTTTAATCGCAGAGATGGAAAGTTTTGATGAACCGGGTAACTTTTTAAGATCAAAGAGACGTTGACACCCAGCAGGGCATCTGTTTTATATTTTGGCTAAAGCCGGACAGGTCTGTATAAATAAAAAAGCGGGCTAAAGCCCGCTTCTATTGAATATTTTATTGCTTAAATTAAATCAACTTGTAATTATTAACGATCAATTTGCTTTATGGATTTGTAGAGAAAATGGAACCGTTGGCAATCAATGCTCTTCTGTTCATTTTTAAAATATCTCTTACCCATTCTGCGAAATCTTCCGGCTGAAGTACTTTATCCGGATTGCCGTCGGTAAGCCCTCCCTGGATGCTCATATCCGAAGCGATGGTACTTGGCGTCAATGTGATAACACGGATATTCTGCTTTCTCCATTCTGCCATCATCGATTGGGATAATGAAACTACCGCTGCTTTAGAAGCTGCATAGGCTGACATATTCGGGCCGCCTTTAAGGCCGGCTGTAGAAGCTACGTTAACAATATCTCCTTCACCATTTGCTTTCAGAAAAGGATAAACAGCCTTGGAAGCATAATACACTCCAAATAAGTTGGTTTTAATAACCTGTTCCCAGGTTTCAGAAGACATTTCTTCAATGCTTCCAAAATCTCCGATTCCTGCATTATTCACCAAAATATCTACGCTTCCCAATTGCTGAGCAAGAGATTCGATTCCCGCTTTCACTTCAGATTCATTATCAATACTGAAAACCGCATATGCAGAGTTTACCCCAAGTGCTTTGATCTCTTCGACTGTATTTTTAAGGTTTTCTTCATTTCTACCAGTAACGGCCACATGTACTCCTTCATTGGCTAAAGCTAACGCAACCGCCTTTCCAAGCCCTCTTCCACCACCTGTTACGATGGCATTTTTTCCGTTTATATTCATAATATTTTTCTTTCTTAGGACAAATTTACGAAAGAACATTTTGACAAGACCCGAAGAATAGACATTTAATACAATTTTAATAGAGGTATTAGATTCCGAAGTTTTTTTAACCACAAAAGAGACAAAAGCTTTTTAACACTTATGTTATTTGAAATCTAAATGATTTGCGCATAAAAAGTTCATATAAGCACTTAAAAATCAAAGATTTTTTATGTAAACAATGTTGGAAAAAAATGGGATACCGCAAAAGCGCAAAACTTTATTTAAACACGTTTTTAAGGCGCAGGAAAATCAAAGATTTTCAGGGTGATGATGAGATTGCTTCGTCGCTGTGCTCCTCGCAATGACAGGGGTATTCAATTTTATCGAAGATAGAATCCTTGCGTCTTAAAGTATTCAAATTAGAAAAAAAACTTGCGTCTTTGCGATAACCAACAAAATGCATAAACATCTGCGGAAATTCAATGAATTTTTGACGGGGTGATTTAGAGGTGTAAAAAACAAAAAACCTGCCTCCAAAAAGAGACAGGCTATTCATTTCAGTAACAAAAACTGTTATTTATTTTTCAGCTGATCAGGAATATTTGTAGTCACAAAGCCAATCCCTTGATTTTTCAACTGTTCGTATACTGCCGGATCATTGACTGTCCATGAGTTCGTGATAAGACCTAAAGCTTTTGCATCAGTAATCCATGTTGGATTTTTCTGAAAAACGCTGTAATGATAGTCCATACCGTCAAGACCTTCTTTTTTGATCTGCTCAGGAGACAGTTCTCCGTTCAGATACTGTACTTTGAATTTCGGCTCCAGCTTTTTGATCTCTTTGCAGATATTTAAGCTGAAAGAAATATACTCACTCTGCCCTTCCAGTTTCATTTCCTTAATCATTTTAAGAGTCTTCTGAGTGATCTCATTTTCCAGTTCAGGAGTTTTGGCTGGCTTGATCTCAACGATCAGTTTTAAAGAGGCATCTTTTTTACCCTGCTTCAGATAATCTTTCAGCGTAGGGAATTTCTCACCATTGGAAAGTTTCAATGCTTCCAGTTCTTTGAAAGAAGTTTCAGAGATCTCTTTTTCACCATGATGCTCATCGTGGTTGATCACCAGAACGCCGTCTTTGGTCATTCTTACGTCAAATTCCGATCCGTATATTTTTAATTTCTGGGCATTCTCTAAAGATTGAATAGAATTTTCCGTGGTAGGCGGCTGTGCCTGGAAATAGCCTCTGTGCGCGATAATCTGGGTTTGTGCCTTCATTAGGACTGTACTTAAAACTGCTAACCCTAAGATAAAATTTTTCATAATACAATTTAGATAATTAGATAAAAATCTTAAAAACGTTTGATAAAGGTAGTGTTTACCTATTAAAAACTGTATTTAGCACCGATCTGAATCTGGTAAGGATTCCCGGAAAGAGGTGCTAAACCGCTGGTATTTTTAGTGTATTCAAACTGCTTGGTTGCCTGGTTGAATTTTGTAACTCTGTATAAGGCTGTATTTCCATAAGACTTATTAACGCCCCATTCTTTATTCAGAAGGTTGGCCAGGTTGAAAATATCAACAGAAAGTTCAAAGGCTCCGATTTTATCAAACTTGATTTTTTTAGCAACACGTACATCCCAAACTCCGTAGAATGCGTTTTTACCACCGTTACGTTCTGCTATAGCATTGTTATATTTTTCCACATAATCTTTCAAAGCTTGTCCTACTTCAGGATCATTAAGAAGCGGTTGGGTAATGATTTCCGGGAAGATGTACGCAAGGTCGTTGGAATCTACAAAGTCACCGTTGATATTTCCACCTGCCGTTACTGAGAAACGGGTTCCTCCAATTCCGGAGTACCTTACTCCCAGCGTAAATCCTGCAATAGTAGGCGAGTTTCCGTAAAGCACTATTTTATTTCGGAACTGGTTGTCAGAATAGCTCATTCTTAAATCTCTCGGATCACCCTGAACTGGAGTGGAAAGTGTCGCCGAATTCGCTACGTTTCCGTTGTATGAGGTATTGTCTTTGATATCAGACCAGGTATAACTTGCCGTGATCTCTCCATCTTTCCAGTAACGGTAGCTGGTATCCACCACGAATGAGTACTGGTTCACTTTACCATCACTCACAAGCTCAAGCACTCTTCCGAATTTTTTATTGATTCTTCCTTCTTTCCAGTCGATACTTACACTGTTATTTGCATTATTGATGATCGTAGATTCAGGTACATATACGCCTCTTCCACCTTCGTTGGCTAAGTTGAAAGCCGGATTAGCCTTCATATTTCTGTCGTAGTAAAAATAATTGTTTCTTCCCAATGCCATGTATCCTGCAATTCCCGCTCTGAATCTTTCATTAAAGAAGTGGGTATAAGAGATATTCGCTTTATAAACGATTGGAATTTTCGCATCTTTTCCGGTATAATTGATAGTCGGGATCTGATACTGTGAAAGTGACGGTACGCTTCCGTAGTCATCTCTATATCCTGGGAAATTAGGAGTCAGACCAACATTACCAGGATTCACATCTACTGTTGCCAGATGCTTTCCGTCAAAAACAAGGTTATTGATCACCATATAGTTGTTGATGTCAGAAGAGAAGATTCCCGCACCAAATTTTAAGAAATCTTTGTTGCCTTCATTGATATTCCAGTCAAACTGAAATCTCGGCTGGATCACAAATGATTTAATCTGATTATCTGTTCTGATGCCCATTTCATCAAAAAGCTTCTGATTGAATTCAGCTTTCGGATATCCTCCGTAATCGAATCTTAATCCGGCCATAAAATCAAGGCCTGTTGCTATTTTGGTCTGAATCTGCCCATATAATCCTGCATTCCAGATACTGGATCTTACAGATGGATCATCCATCAAAGGTACTTCTCTGTAGAATCTGTAAGGCTTAAGATCTTCAAAATTCTTCATACCCTGAAACTGGAATCTTCCGTTTACTTCACTTCCGTAGACAGATTTTGATCTGGTATACATCAGGTCTACCCCAAAAGTATATTTAATTTTATCCGTGTTGTAGTATAAATTATCTACAATCTGAAATACATTATTTCTGAAACCTTCCTGACCGAAACGATGTCCTCCAATCTGGATATTGGTGGCTCCAACACTGGATGTAACACCTTCTACCACTGCTCTTGGCACCGGTTTTCCTAATTGATTGTTCTGATAACTGTCCTGAAACGTGTATAAATATTGTGCTTTTAATTCGTTCGTGATATTCGGCTTAACGTTTGTTCTCAACGTCAAAAGTAAGCTGTTGTCAAGGTTTTTATCATTCCCGTAAGACTCAAAGAAATTGATCGCGGTATTATCTGCCAATCCGTTTTTATTCAGATCGTACGTGAAATTATTTCTTAATGTCAATAGGTTTTTTTCGTTGATCTGCCAGTCCAGACGAAGGAATCCTGCATCTGAATTTCTTACTTTGTCAAAGCTTCCGAACTGTGGCGAATTTCCTACCCCGTATTTTGATCTTGCAATATCCAGAAACTGGTTTAGCGTCTGCGTGGTTGTATTAAATCTTTTTTCATCATCTGTAGATTTGATATCTGCAATTTGCAACGGCCTTGAATCTAACTGGTGATCCCATGCAACGAAGAAATGTAATTTGTTTTTAATAATTGGCCCTCCCAATGAAAAACCGAACTGAGATGTAGAGAAATCATTCTCTCTTTTGTTCCCTCTGATGTCATACGGGCTGGAAAGCCAGTTTGTTCTCAGATATTCCCATGCACTTCCCGAGAATTTATTTGTACCGGATTTGGTAACGGCACTTACCGTTCCACCACCGCTTCTTCCCAGGGTTACATCATATTGGTTAGTAGTAATCTTAAATTCACGAACTGCTTCTATCGAGATAGAAAACGGTGCACCGCTACGGCTGGTTGTAGATCCTGCAGAAGTCGGGTTTTTCGCCGTCATCCCGTCGATCGTAAAGTTGGTAGAAGATCCCAGCTGTCCGGACAGGTTTCCGCCTTTTCCGCTTAATGGGGACAATTCAGTAAGATTGGTGAAATTTCTTCCGTTGACCGGGAGCATGCTGATGTTCTTCGCTGAAATCGCGGTCGCTGCTCCAAGGTTTCCGATCTTGTTTTTAAGGTTTCCGGTGACTACGACTTCTTCTATCTGCTTTTCGTCACCACCTAAGCTCATGTTTACCGTAACCTGATCTCCGAAGTTGACGTTATATCCTTCTTTCTTTTCCTCGTTCACGATCACCGTATAAGGTCCGCCAAGAGGAATTTCTTTGAAAATATACTCACCTTTCGAATTGGTTTCCGTTTCCGTCCTGAACCCTGTAGACTCGTTCACAATGGTTACTTTCACTTTTTCCTGAGCGGTACTGCCCAGTCCGGTAATTCTTCCCACAATTGAAGCCTGTGTTGTCTGCGCATAAGCCAGTGTTCCAAATCCCAAAAACAATAATCCTAGTACAATCTTTACTTTTCTCATCTTAACAAATTAGATGTGCAAAGGTATTTTGACTTTATGGACCAGGTGTTTAAGAGAGCTTTAACAAATTCTCAACTAAATCATAACGTTGTGTTAAATTAATTTAAACAAGCGTTTTAATTCACAATCAATCAACACATTAAACCATATTACGCTTTTTTAATTTTCCCACAATATTTTATTGCGGTATTTTTTAATGAGATTAGTTTAGCTATTTTTGCTCAAAAGATAGAACGGAATGTCTGAAAATATACAGCAAAAAATAGAGCAGCTCCGAAAAGAGCTTCATCAGCATAATGAAAATTACTACCTTCTGGATGCCGCTACAGTCTCTGATTATGAGTTTGATATGCTCCTGGAAGAGCTTCAGGATCTGGAGGCAAAACACCCTGAATTTTACGACGAGAATTCTCCTACAGTACGTGTAGGCGGAGGAATTACCAAGGTATTTCCTACCATTCAGCATAAGTTCCGAATGTATTCTCTGGATAACTCCTACGATTTCGACGATTTGGAAGACTGGGAGAAGAGAATTATCAAAACCATCAGTGATCCGGTGGAATTTGTTGCAGAGCTGAAATATGACGGCGCTTCTATTTCTATTCTTTACGAAAACGGAAAGCTGGCTCAGGCTGTAACGCGTGGCGACGGTTTTCAGGGAGATGAAATCACTTCCAACGTCCGAACCATTTCGGATATTCCTCTGGCGCTGAAAGGTGATTTCCCGGCTCATTTTTTTATGAGAGGTGAAATTTATCTGACGAGAAAAAATTTCGACAAACTTAATAAACTTCGTGAGGAGGAAGGTTTGGATCCTTTTATGAATCCAAGGAATACGGCCAGCGGAAGTTTAAAAATGCAGGACAGCGGAGAGGTAAGAAAAAGAAGTCTTTCTTCTGTACTTTACCAGTTTATTTCCGAGGATGTTCCTGCAGAAACCCACTGGGAACTGCTTCAGAAAGCACAAGGCTGGGGCTTTAAAACCTCACAGCAGGCGAAACTCTGCAAAACGATGGATGAAGTGAAGGAATTTATCAGTTTCTGGGATACGGAACGTCATAATCTTCCTTTTGAAATTGACGGAATCGTTTTAAAGGTGAATTCTTTACAGCAACAGAGACAGCTGGGTTACACGGCAAAATCACCGCGATGGGCAATGGCTTATAAATTCAAAGCTGAAAAGGTAGAAACTGAACTTCAGAGTGTTTCTTATCAGGTAGGAAGAACGGGAGCCATCACTCCGGTAGCTAATTTAAAACCGGTTTTACTGGCGGGAACCATCGTTAAAAGAGCTTCTCTTCACAATGAAGATATCATTAAAAAACTGGATCTGCACGAGCATGACTTTGTGTATGTAGAAAAAGGAGGTGAGATTATTCCTAAAATTGTAGGGGTGCATACTGAAAAAAGAACTTCCGAAAGCAGAGAAATCGAATATATCACCAACTGTCCTGAATGTGGAACTGAATTGGTGAAAATCGTTGATCAGGCGATCCATTTCTGTCCGAATGAACTTCACTGTCCGCCTCAGGTGGTGGGAAGAATGATTCATTATGTTTCCAGAAAGGCTTTGAATATTGATAATCTTGGAAGTGAGACGATCGAGCAGCTTTACAGAGAAAAGTTAGTTGAAAACCCTGCTGACTTTTATGCTTTAACGAAGGAACAGATTCTTCCTCTGGAAAGGATGGCTGAAAAATCTGCACAGAATATTATTTCAGGGATTGAGAAATCCAAGGAAATTCCATTTGAAAAGGTTCTTTACGGAATTGGGATTAAACATGTGGGTGAAACAGTGGCCAAGAAACTTGTGAAAAACTTTTCTACCATTGATGAGCTGAAAGAAGCCACTGTAGAAGAACTTTGTCAGGTAGAAGATATCGGAGCGAAGATCGCGGTAAGCATTGTGGATTTTTTCAAGAATTCTGAAAACATTCTGATGATTGAGCGTCTGAAGTCTTACGGAGTACAGCTTGAAAAAGGCGAAAGTACGAATGAGGTTCTTTCGAATGTTCTGGAAGGAAAAACGTTCCTTTTCACCGGAAAATTATCTTTATTTACCAGAGAATCTGCAGAGGAAATGGTAGAAAAACATGGTGGCAAAAATATATCTGCCGTCTCTAAAAATCTTAATTTCTTAGTAGTAGGTGAAAAAGCCGGAAGCAAACTAAAGAAGGCACAGGATATCGGAACCATAGAGATTCTTGATGAACAGCAATTTTTAGATTTAATAGAGAAACAGTAAAATAGTACAAGTTTTAAAACTTTTAATGAATAAACCATTGGGAAACAATCTCGATGGTTTATTTTTGCCGTTCTTTCAAACAAAAAAACTAAAAATTATGAAAAAAGCTCAGTTAATCATTTTTATGATGCTGCTGTTTGCGGTCTGCAATGCTCAGGTGGTCACCATTCCTGATGCCAATTTCAAAGCCAGATTATTATCATCCAGCCCAACCAATGCGGTAGCTCAGGATCTTTCGGGAAACTGGTTTAAAATTGATGCCAATAATGACGGGCAGATTCAGGTAAGTGAGGCGCTGAATGTTTCTTACATACAATTGATCCAGGGACAAATCGGGAATGTAACCGGCATCAAAAGCTTTGCTAATTTGGTCTCTTTTAAATCAAACGGAAACTATGATATCGCTCAGCTTGACCTGAGTAATATGACGAAGCTGAAAAACATTACTCTTGAATTTCATTATTTAACCGGCATTAATACATTGGGATGTCCTCTTCTGGAGAACTTTTACATGAGTTACAATTCCGTAGATCTTCCGAATCTGAATTTCACTCAGAACCCAGCTCTGAAAAAAATTACACTGGAAAGAAATTCCCGTTTGGGCGGTGCGAATTTTTCCAATCTTCCTATCCTTGAGGATCTTCGTATAGTGGATAAAACCTCGATTAATGAACCGTATTTTTCAACGATCAATTTATCCAATAATTTAAAGCTGAAAAAAATTTATATTGAACAGCCTAATCTTACGTCTCTGACTTTAAATCCGCTGAATGATCTGCTCCAGTTTACGCTGATAGCATCCAAACTCACGTCACTGAATCTGAATAGTTCAGGTTTAATGACA
Organism: Chryseobacterium sp. JM1; assembly: GCF_000737715.1. GTDB lineage: Bacteria > Bacteroidota > Bacteroidia > Flavobacteriales > Weeksellaceae > Chryseobacterium. Next base: position 48,368 of record NZ_JPRN01000010.1, read on the forward strand.
GATTTAACATTGAATGCCAATACGCTTCTTACTTCAGTTAATTTTCAGAACAGCAACAGTCTGACCAATCTGAGTCTTTCCAACAATACGGCACTTACAACCGTAGATCTTCAAAACAGACCGAGTCTATATAATTTTTCGGCCTATGGTAACAGTATTTCTTCTTTAAACTTCAGCGGGACCAGCCAACTGGGTTTTTTAAGTTTAAAAAATAATTTTATCACCTCACTGGATGTTTCTCCCATCACGGATCTGCTTAATTTCAGCATTGCTGAAAATATTACAACGCTGGATGTAAGTCAGAACCTCAAATTAAGCTATCTGTTTTTAGAGAGTCCTACTTTGAAATCTGTCAATGCCAAAAACGGAAATTCTAATTTCGATTTAGGAGTTATGCCGGGTGTGAATGCCAACTTAAGCTATGTATGCTGCGATGCGGACAGGTACCAGTCTATCAGAAATAAATTAAATACCGACGGATACAGCTATGTAGAGCTCAATACCTACTGTAGCGTCAACCCGGGAGGAATGACGTACCCTGTTCTTGGAACGGTAAAATACGACAGTAACAATAACGGCTGTGATGCGAATGATGTCAACAAAGGTTTTCAGTTATTTAATGTAGCGGAAACGTGGTCAACACAACGTTTTGTGTCTGATCATTCCGGAAATTATTCTATGCATTTACGCCCGGGAAATTACACCATCACTCCTGTTCTGGAAAATGCTTCTCATTTTAATATGACTCCAGCAAGTCGTACGGCCAGTTTCCCTGCACAGACAGGCCCGGTTTTGCAAAACTTCTGCCTTACTGCCAATGGAACTCATAATGATCTGGAAACCGTAATTATTCCGGTAACCGTTGCCCAGCCAGGTTTTGCATCAAAGTATAAAATCATTTATAAAAATAAAGGAACTGCGGCACAATCCGGAAATGTAACGTTCAGATTTAATGATGATCTGATGAATTATCTTAGTTCAACGGTGGCGCCCGCTTCTCAGTCTACCGGGTTTTTAAGCTGGAATTTCAGTAATCTTCTTCCTTTTGAAACCAGGGAAATCATCCTTACATTTAATTTGAGTTCTTCTGCACAGAATCCTGCTTTGAATGCGGGGAATGTTTTAACCTATACATCTGAAATCAGCGGTGTGAGTGAAGAAACGCCTAAGGATAATCTTTTCAGACTGAGTCAGACGGTTGTAAATTCGTTTGATCCTAACAACAAAACGTGCCTGGAAGGAGCATCCATCTCACAGACGCAGGTTGGAGATTATGTTCATTATCTGATCAGGTTTGAAAACAACGGTATTGCCAATGCAAGAAATATTGTTGTAAAAGATGATATTGATACCTCCAAATTTGATCTGTCTACGTTGGTTCCATTAAGCGGAGGCCATAGCTTTGTTACCAAAATTTCGGGAACGAATACGGCGGAATTTATTTTTGAAAATATTCAGCTTCCTTTTGATGATGCCAACAACGATGGCTATGTTTCATTCAAAATAAAGACAAAATCTACTTTAGCAGCCGGAAACAGCTTCAGTAATACAGCCAGAATTTATTTTGACTATAACGCTCCTATCGTCACCAATACATATACCACTTCTGTGCAAACCGTACTGGCAACATCTGAAGTGAATAGCAGCAAAAATGGTTTCAATATTTATCCTAATCCTGTAAAAGATATTCTTCATATTCAAACAAAAGATGAAGTCATTAAAGCTGAAATTTACGATGCAGCCGGAAGAATCCTGAATACAACCGGAGTAAAAAACAATGCTGTAAATGTTTCTGATCTGACGAAAGGAAACTACATCATCAAAGTTTCTACAAAAAACAAAACACTGACGCTTAAATTTATTAAAGCATAAAAGTAATTCACCTTGTTATATCTTAAAAGCTGTGAGAGTTCTCACGGCTTTTTTTGTTTTTATCCCTGTTTAACGATGTCAAGATTTTCAACCTTGACAGGGTTTGCAGAACGATTCAGATTCAAAAAGCCTTCAAATTATCATTTAAAAAAATAAAATTAACACAAACAATATATTTAAATAATTTAATTCAATTAAAAACAATAAAAACATTATTATATAAATAAATAAAAACTAAAACACAATTATTTTTCATAATATTATTTTTTATATATTTACACAACTAATATCACCAAACCATGAAAAAAGTCTACTTTTTTGTGCTATTCCTTGCACATTTATCTGTCTTTGCGCAGATTGTCAACATTCCGGATCCTCATTTTAAAGCTTTATTGCTTTCAGGAAATACTTCCAACCATGTCACCCAGAATCTGGCTAATAACTGGACTAATATTGACACCAATAATGACGGCGAAATACAGCTTTCGGAAGCTGCCAATGTCAAGAGTATTAATATTTACAGCTATACCGGCAGTACTTTTATTCAGATCTCTTCAATAGAAGGTGTGAAATCATTTACCAATCTGCAAAATCTGGATGTATCGGACGCTCCGAACTTGCTTTCCGTAGACGTCAGCGGTATGCAAAACCTACGTTCAGCCAACTTCGACAATAATACCAATATGTCTTCTGCAAATTTTACGGGCTGTTCCTTACTGGAAAACATAAGTGTAACTGATGCCAGTATCGTGAATCTGGATGTCTCTAATCTTCCGAAAATGAATATCCTTGTATGTACGGGAGGAAAAGTACAAACCATTAATTTTTCGGGAAGTACAACAATGAGATCCCTTCTCTGCAGTGATAATAAAATATCCAGTATTGATGTAAGTTCGCTGACTGATCTATACACGTTCCACATTTCCGGGAATTTACTGTCCACTCTGAATGTGAGTAATTTAACAAAACTTGAAAATCTGGTATGTTCGGTCAATCAGCTTAATACAATCAATCTTCAGAATACCCCTAAATTGAAATCACTTGAAGCCAGTTATAATAATCTGTCGACTCTCAGTATACCTCAAAGTCCGCTTCTAAATTATTTAAAGGTGTCCAACAACCACATTACCAGTCTTGATGTTTCAGCTTCTCCTTTACTGCAGATACTTTTTCTGAGTAGTAATCAGCTTTCTTCACTTGACATAAGCCACAACACGATCCTGAACTCGCTCAATGTTACGAACAACAATTTACAGAGCCTGTTTATAAAAAACGGAAGATCTACAAGTGTATCTTATCAATACAACCCCAATTTAAGTTATATCTGCTGTGATGATTCAGACATAAGCAGTATCAACAGCCAAAATGTGGCGTACGGATATAATAATGTGACGGTAAACTCTTACTGTTCCTTCACGCCGGGCGGTACATTTTATACCGTTAAAGGAAATACGAAATACGATCTTAACGGAAACGGCTGCGATCCGGCCGATGCCAATAAAGCGTTCCAGAAATTCAATATATCTGGAGGAGGAACTACGGGAAGTATTGTTGCAGATCACTCCGGAAACTACTCTATCCCGTTACAGGCGGGATTATATACTCTGACGCCGGTTCTTGAAAATCCAGCTTATTTCAGCATTTCTCCAGCGTCTTCCACTGTAGATTTTCCTTCGCAAGCCAGTCCATTAACCCGAGATTTCTGTATGACAGCAAATGGTTCTCATCCGGATCTTGAAATTGCAATTATCCCTCTGAATTCGGCAGTACCGGGATTTGAATCGGATTACAAAATCTATTTCAAAAATAAAGGAACAACCATGCAGTCCGGAACCATTGGATTCAGTTTCAATGACAATGTGATGGATTTTATGAATGCTACAGTGACTCCAAATTCACAGTCAACCGGAAATCTCAGCTGGAATTTTACAGGTCTTCTTCCATTTGAAACAAGAGAAATCAAGGCTAAATTTGAAATGAATACGCCTACGGATACTCCGCCTTTACATAACGGTGACATCCTGCATTATACTGCACAGATCAACGGAGCGCCGGATGACACACCTGCTGACAATACCTTTAATCTGAACCAAACGGTAGTGAATTCACAGGATCCGAATGATAAAACCTGCCTTGAAGGGACGATGATCGCACAGACCCAGGTGGGAGATTATGTTCATTATCTGATCCGCTTTGAAAATAAAGGTACTGCCAATGCGAGAAATATCGTGGTAAAAGATGTGATTGACACTTCGAAATTTGATCTTTCTACGTTGGTTCCATTAAGCGCAAGCCACAGTTTTGTAACGAGAATGTCCGGAACCAATATGGCGGAATTTATTTTCCAGAATATCCAGCTTCCGTTTGACGATGCGAATAACGACGGATATATTTCTTTCAAGATCAAAACCAAGTCTACTTTGACATCAGGTGATGTATTCAGCAATACCGCCGATATTTATTTTGATTATAATGCCCCGATTATTACCAATACCTATACAACGGCTGTCAGAGGTATATTAGCCACAGCAGAAACTAAATCTGACAAGGGGAATCTAAGTATTTATCCCAATCCGGTACAGGATATTCTTCACCTCAAATCCGGTGAAGAGATCATCAAAGCTGAAATTTATGATGCAGCCGGAAGAATTATGAATACGAAAAGTGTAAAAGGTAATGCTGTGAATGTTTCTGAACTGGCCAAAGGAAGATACATCATTAAACTGTTCAGCAAAGACAAAACGATGGTTCAGAAATTCATAAAAAATTAAACTCATCATCTTTTTTATATCTGCAAGAGCTGTGATTTTGTTCACAGCTCTTTTTTATTCCTGTCAGCAGAACAGTCGTTTTATTTAAAAACAAGAATCGCATAGTTATCCCGTGAAGTTTTAGGATAAACCATTCTGATTTGTGCTTTATTTTTAAAGTAATCTACATAGATTTCTCCGGTCATAATCTTTCCTTTTTCGGTTTGTTTGTAACCTGCCGCGAGCATTGTTTTTATGTAGGCATCATGTTCTTTTTTGTCCTTGAACTGAAACTCTATATTGTCCTGGGATTGATCTTCCCTGTATTCAAATTTTCCGATCTTGTAAATATAACCAGGGCTGTCATACTCGAACAGAATGAATACAGGACTTTCTGTTTTATCGTAGAACGTATATTGATGTGTCTTAATTTCTGTTTTAAAAGCAGTCATCGTGAGTTGATTAAATCTCGCAAGCTCTTCCAGTTTAAAAGCCTGTCCCGACATCTGTGCATGCAGAAGGGTACAAAACATACTGATTATAAAGATTTTTATAGTATTCATAGTTCAATTATTCTTTGACGTTATTTTCTTTGATAAAATTTTTATACTCTTTTTCCCAGACCGGAACCTTTTTGAATTCAGCTTTTCTGCTGACAATAATAGCTGCCCCATCATCGAAAAGGTTTTTATCTTTGAGCATTTTCAGACCATCCATGATCGTGAGGGCACCATAAGCATTGTCATTATCTCTAACCCTGTCCAGAAGAACATCTCTGTTCTGAAGTACGGAATCATTGTCTTTCAGTTTTGAGATGAAACGGTTCAAATCAAGATCATCCAGATACTGAAGAGAATTTCTTACTGCTTTTTCATACACTTCCTTAGAGATCTTTTTTGTTTTTTCTAACAGGGTAACCAGCCTTAGATTATCGTCAAAGATCATTTCACCGGATCCATCCTCCTCCAAGTGATCCATATCGTATGCATTCACCGCAATAATTTCGGCTTTTCCGGGTTTCAAAAATCCATCCAGGAGAAATTTTGCGGTTTCTTTTTGGGTATGTGTTTTTTCATAGGCACCCAGAATATCAAAAGAAATGATTTTATCTGTTACCCAAAGATCAGCCAGTGCAGAATCATACAGGGCACATCTTTTTATGGAAATCTGCTGATAGAGGAAAGTCAGGCAATTCCCGTCACAATCCTTTTCCTTATTGATTTTCTTATTGTATTCAATGGCTTTAATCACTATTTCTTTAGCTTCTTCACTACAGAATTCAGCTAAGGCAACCATGAAAGCAAAATCAGAAGAATCAGTAATACGTTCCTTCATGATCGGCAGAAACTTAGGATCCGGAAACTCTTGAATGGCCGGGTAAGCTTGTTTTCCAAAACTTTTGATCAGTTCTATATCATCAGGGTTTTTATATTTTGCAAGATTCACTAGCAGTATGGGTGACTTTGTATCCATTACAAGCTTTCTTATTTTCGCATAGGTATCATGATCAGTCGGTAAATCATAGGCAAGAGCCTCCAGAAGTTCCCCATTAACAGGTTTTGCATTCAGAGCAATAGCTATCATTTCACGGTGAAGATTCTCTTTTTCTATTTCTGAAAAATGATCCCCTGCAGAGACTCCTTCAAAAATATACGCAGATAAAAGGTGTTCACTGACAATACATCCTCCTCTGTAATCCAATTTGTCCTTTGAATAAAGATTTTTCTTAAAAACATCCAGCATTTTTCCACCCTCTTTTTTATGAGCCAAAACATCAATAGCCACTGCTTTTACATGAACAGTTTTGCCTTTCTCTGCTAGGTAGACAAGGTCTTCCGGACTCGCATCTTTAAACAGTAATTCTTCTATTTTTTTTATCTCTTTGTCTTCACTTGAATAAAATAATCTTGTTTTTTCAAGAGGTTTAATGATAGCCGCCGTTCTCTTGGAAACCTGACAATAGCCACAGAAAAAGAATAGGAGCAATAACAGACTGATGGGTCTTTTCATGGAATGGTTTTGTTATGCTGTAAATTTAAAAGAATTTTGCTAATGCCGGACAGAAGGCATTCTATTCTTTAAAGCTTCCTGAAAAAGCCTGATCTGGTCAGGTGTAAGATTTTGCAGATAAATGGTCCGTTTCCTGTTAACCAAAAAGTCGGGATAGGAGATTAAGGTAACAGAATGATTACTGAAACTAAATTCCCTCAGTCCCGTCGGACTTTTCGTATTTCTCTTATCAGAATTAAAATTAAGATTGATAAAACGGCTGGGAATACAATAGAAGTCCGTAGGAAATAAAAAAACCGAGTTTTGATTCAGCAGAATGTGAAAAGTACAAAAACGGTAATTTTTACGTAGAGGGCCGCTTTCTACCACGATCTTTCCACTGATATTTTTCAATTCACTGGAGCCTGGCTGTCTGTATTTTGTGATGATTTTTTTATTCTGAAAATAACAGAATATCCCAAATATCACCGGTGCAGCTATAAAGATGGATAAGAAATAATCGAAGATATGATCAAGCATTGACTAAGACTAAGAATAAAAATGACTATTGAATTAATATTTTTCGGGTTGCTTTATAAATTCTCCTCCTTTATGTGGAAACTGAACATATAATTCCGAAGGCTGCGGGATTTTTGCTTTACAACTTTCTGAGCATACATTCACAAGCAGAGGAAGAACATCTGTTGCGATCGGTAATGAAACCCAATACTGATCCGTTTCACTTTCCGGTATTTCATTTTTACAGATACTGCACTTTACAATTTCAGAATCATAATACTTTAAAGGGCGCTGATATAGATTAGGAAAATGGGTCCGGAATTTATAATTTCCATAAAGCGCTCTTGTACTCACCGTACTTCTTTTAAGATTTTTGCAATGTATGATTTCATAAGGAAACCACATAAGGTTATAAGAAGTATAAGGAATAAACTCTTCCAGCGATTCCATTTCCCCTATTTCCGGTGGTATCTGCTTTAAATGACTTCCATAAAGCATCATTCTTTTCACTTTTTTCAGCTTGGCAATAGATTTTGGAAGCGTTTCAATCAATTGAAATAATTCTGAACCAATTCCTTTTCTCGGTTCAAATTCCTCATGTCCTTCTTCCGCTACTTTATCAATATAAAGACACAGTTGTTTCCAGGCTTCAGAATTTTGATCCTGCATCACTTTTTTCACCTTTGGAACTCTGTTCATCATATCAAATTTTATTTTCCTTTCTTCTTATTTATCAAGGTTACTTTTCTCCCAGCCATTCTTCTATATCCTGATTGGCTTTATACTCTGTAAGATATGCTGAGTTTTTGTATTCTGCCTGTCCTTCAGCAATTCTGTATTTTTGGGATTCAGTAAGAATATATTCGTTTTCGTTCAATTCAAAATCCAGCAGTTTTTGAATCTCCTCCATCATTGTTTTTTCTTTTAACTGACTGATTCTGTTTATCAAATCAGCTTTTAGATCTGATGTATTCACCTTGTGCGATTTTCATTCGAATTTAAAAAAAATTATTTAAAATCGGTTTAAACCACCGGCAGTCTGAAATAAAAAGTACTTCCCTGATTGGGGGAACTCTTCACTCCTATTTCGCCGTTTTGCTTTTCTATAAAATTTTTGGAGATAGCCAGTCCCAGCCCTGTTCCGTTCTGATGTTCTCCCGGCACCTGAAAATAGCGGTCGAAGATCTGGCGGTGATACTTTTCATCAATCCCGCTTCCGGTATCGGTAATGCTGAACTGAATCATTGAGTCCTGTTTTTCTACCGTAATACTAATATTTTCGTCCTGGAAAGAATGTTTGACGGCATTCGTAAGGAAATTATTCATCACCCAGACTGTTTTATCGAAATCGGCATTCACGAAATCATTGTCGCCTAAAAAATATTCGGTATTGATGAGAATATTCTTTTGTTCTGCCAGCTTTTCGACATTTTTAACGGCAGCCTGTACCACTTCTTTCGGTGAACATTTTTCAACGGTCAGGCGGATATTTCCGGTTTCTACCTGCGAAAGATTCAGCAGTTCTCCGGTGATATTCAATAGTCTTTGACCATCGTCATTGATGCTTTTCAGCAATTCTTTCTGCTGGTCATTCAGCTCTCCGAATTTTTGATTTCCAAGTAGCTGTACTCCCATTTTTATAGCTGATATCGGGGTTTTAAGTTCGTGTGAAATAGTGGCTATGAAATTGGTTTTAGCAAAATCAAGTTCTTTGAATGGGGTAATATTGCGGAGAAGAATCACTTTCCCGATATATTTGGTTTCCTTTTCACCGGTTTTTACAATATTGATAGGGATAATATCCTGTTCAAAATAATTTTCTTTATGATCCCGAACAATCTTGATCGGTTCTTTCACCGGATGATCAATATTTTTAAGAAGTTCCCGTATCAGATCGTTATTGACAGCCACTTCATGGACCGTTTTTCCGATGATTTCTTCTTTATGCAGACCGGTGATCTTCAGCGCTTCGTCATTGATCATGTAGATAAAATGGTTTTCATCCAACCCGATCACTGCATCATGCATATTGTTCACCAGTGTTTCAATTCGTTTTTTATCCATCAGTTGCTTCGAAAGACTGCTGCTTTCGTACTCCTGAAGTTTTTCCGCCATGGTATTGAAAGAATCTGCAAGGCTGTTGAACTCCTCACTGCCTTTGAAATGTACTCTTTCACTGTAATTTTTAGCAGCGATCTGCCGGATACTGAATGTAAGCTGGTTGATGGGTTCCGCAATGGTTTGTGGCAGGTTAAAAAGCAGGGTAAAAGCAATCAGAAAACAAACCGTTCCTAAACTTACGATCCAGAAGGTGGCATTTTCAGCGGTGATGATCGCGATATCACTTTTTCTTTCAATCCCTTTCATATTCAGGGACATGATTTTGGCCAGATCTTCACGGATCAGTTTTTCCTTTTCCGGAGAAGCCTGTTTCAGATAGCTGTTGAAATGAAGATTCAGACTTTGAGTCGCTTCTTTTTCGCCAAATTCAGTAAGATTTTTCTCCTGCAACTTATTGTTTTTCTGAAAATCATTAACGGCAATAGCGCTGTCCGTGCTTATTTTATCCAGTGCCAGCAACATATTTTTGGAAAACTCCAGACTGTTATAATTGGCCGTAAGGATCTTTTCCGTATCCGATTTCAGTTTATTGATATAGACGGATCCTATCACTGACATGAGAACGATCAGTAAAAATAAAAGACCTACGCCTAGGGTGAGTTTTGTTTTAAGTTTCATTACTTCTAAGATAAAATAATAATATCTATCTGCCTTTCATTCAGCCTGTTCATCAGCGTATAAATCCAGCTATAGCCGGAAAGCCGCTGCCAGAGCTCTGCGTGGGGTTTTCCAATGCAAACTGTGGTGATATTATGGGCAATCACATAATCCAGAATTCCTTTGTGGACGCTGCTTTCTTTTACCCGGACCACCTTCGCCCCCAATTCCTGTGCTAAATTAAAATTATTAATCAAATACCGCTGTTTGTCGAGGGCTATTTTTTCGGGATTTTCTGATGGCTTCTGAACATACAGAACCGTCCACTGGCTATTATAATAGCTCGCCAGACGGGCCGTTTTCCTGATGATATTTTTAGCAATCTTTTCATTACTGCTGATGCACGCCAGAAATTTTATGGGCTTAAAATTCTCCGTTTTAATCTCTGTTTCTACCTTTCGTTCTACGTGCGCAGCTACTTCTTTTAAGGCAAGTTCCCGGAGCTGTAGGATATGTCCGCTTTGAAAGAAATTGGTAAGCGCAGTCTGGATTTTTTCTTTTTTGTAAATTTTTCCTTCTTTCAGGCGGGTCAGCAATTCATCTGCGGTAAGGTCTATATTCACCACCTCATCGGCAAGACTTAAAATTTTGTCAGGAACACGTTCAGCCACTTCTATTCCTGTAATATTTTTCACCTCCTCATTCAGGCTTTCAATATGCTGAATATTCATGGCACTGATGACATTGATCCCGTTATCAAGGATTTCCAGCACATCCTGCCATCTTTTTTTGTTTTTCGAACCTTCTACATTGGTATGGGCCAATTCATCCACGAGAACCACCTCCGGATGTTCATTGATAATGGTCTGAAGATCCATTTCTTCCAGGTTTTTACCTTTATAGAACACCGATCTTCTCGGTATTTCGGGAATACCGTCGGTGAGGGCTACGGTTTCTTCACGGTCATGGGTTTCTACATAGCCGATTTTCACATCAATGCCGTTACGCAGCAGAGACTGTGCCTCCTGAAGCATACGGAATGTTTTCCCTACGCCTGCGCTCATCCCGATATAGATCTTGAATTTTCCTTTCCGGGATTTCTGGATCAATTCTAAAAAATGTTTTGCTGATGACATTGATTTTTTTTGCTTTATTTTTTTTAACACAAAAGGCACAAAAGGTTTATTTTCCACCACTTTAGAATGTATAAGTAAGTTACGATTATTCTGTATAAAATATTTTGCTGGCTATCTTGTTAATGTTTTTTTATCTCTCGCAGATCACACGGATTACGCAGATTTTGATAATCATCAGAATAAAAATCTTTGTTTTTTTTAAACTTATGTGATCTTCTTCTCACAAAACATCTAAACTTCAAATAACTTAAGTGCTAAAAGCTTTTGTGACTTTTGTGGTTGGGTTTTTAACCACAGATGTTAACGCATTTTGTTGGTCATCGCAAAGACGCAAGATTTTTTCTAATTCGAATGTTTTAAGGCGCTAGGATTTTATCTTCGATAAAATTGAATACCGCTGTCATTGCGAGGAGTAGAGCGACGAAGCAATCTCATCGGCACCTTAACTGAAAATCTTTGATTTTCTTGCGCCTTAAAAACGGATTTAAATAAATCTTTGTGCCCTTGCGTAGATCCAATTTTACTTCAACATTGTTTACTTCTATTATTCAATATAAAAATCTTTGATTTTTGAGAACTTATGTGAACTTCTTCTCACAAAATATATAACTTCAAAAAACTTAAGTGTTAAAAATATTTTGTGACTTTTGTGGTTTGTTTTTTAACCACAGATTGCACGGATTTTCACAGATGTTTATGGATAGTATTCTGAATAAAAATCTTTGATTTAAAAAAAACTTATGTGATCTTCTTCTCACAAAACATCTAAACTTCAAAAACTTAAGTGTAAAATCTTTTGTGACTTTTGTGGTTTATTAATTATTTTTTACCTTCTAAAACCAGGCAGCCAGACTTGTCGTGATAAAGAAATTCCCCTGTTTCATCCCATCATTCTTCACAAAAATGGCATCTTTAGATGTGAAACCTCTCGCTTCTGTACGGAAAACCACGTTTTTAAGAATGGCATAATCCACATTCAGGGAATATCCAAAGGTTTGGAAACCATTAGGCGTTTTGGTGCTGATGATGACGCCGTTTTTATCGTTGTAATATTCAACTCTTCCTGCCAAGGCCCATTTGTTATCAAGCTGGTATTTCATTAACACGTTGGGTGTGTACCAAATGTTATAACTGCTGCTTCCTTTCTCTTTCTGTTCTGCTCCGATATCGAATCCAAGCAACGCTGAGAATCGGTCTGTCAGCTGAAAATTTCCGTAAAGATCATGGAAATACCGCATCCTTTTTTCAGCTTTCGATTTGTCGTTTCCGATGAATGAACTGCTGTTCAGCGTAATTTTTTCTGTCGGTTTGTAGGTCACCTGATGCCCGAATGAAATCGTCTGGTTTCCTTCCGGCTTTGCAATACGCTGCCAGCCATTAAGCACCAATCCGCTTAAAAACCATTTTCCGTTGTCTGACGTGTAAGAAACCTTTGCCCCCGTTTCGAAATACGGTGAATTTTCAGCGGCAAAACTTCTGGTCAAATTGACATTATCTTTTCCTATGGCACTTTCCCAGCCGATGTGGGAAGGCATAATCCCTGCATCTATCCACAGGTTTTTGGTTTTTGAAATCCTGATTCCGATATTCGCCTCGTTGACATAACGCAATGCATTCTGCTCGGCAGCCATATTGTCCTGTGCATAGGTTCCGGCCATTAAAGCTACATTGGCGCGGAGATTTTCACTTTGATAATTGGCTTTTATCAATCCTAAATTCAGATTGAGCTCATTATGTCTGTTGTAGGAATATAAAAAATTCTGACGGAGATGATTAGCAGGTTCATTAAAATCATACGTGTAGAAAAGTTCGGCATAGGCAGAAAAAGTCACTTTATTTTCTGTTTTTAATGAATCTGATGATTGTGCTTTCGGGAAAAAGATCCCCAGTATAATTCCTAGAATAATATATTTTTTCATAAAAGTTCTAAAATTGTATCTTGTTCTGACCTAGGAAATGGAGGCGTTAAAAAAATAATTGATGTGAGCGTTAAAAAAAATCTTGTGTTTGAGTGCGGGACAAAGTATGAATCAAATGAGAAATAATCTTTCCGCACGAGTTTAGAATTTTTAGAGAACATCATTTATTTTTAGCCGGAATTTCCAAGTCTTGAATTTTTGTTTCTTTTGTTTCAAGACAAAAGAAAATAGAGTTTATTATTTTAATTGATCCAAAGCGATATTAAGCTTCAGTACATTTACTTTTGAAGGCCCTAAAAGTCCTAAAAACGGTTTCTCTGTTTGATTTTTCACTAAATCTCTTACTTTTTCTTCAGAAAGATTTCTGACTTCTGCAATTTTCTTTACCTGATACAAAGCGCCATCTTCAGAAATATCCGGATCCAGGCCGCTTCCACTGGCTGTAACCAGCTCTACAGGAACTTTTGCATTTCCCATTCCCGGATGCGTCATCTTTAAGGTATCTATTCTTTTCTGTACGGTTTGCAGGTATTCTTCATTGCTTGGACCTTTATTACTTCCGGCGCTTCCCGCTGCGTTATAATCAACAGCTGAAGGACGTCCATGGAAATATTTTTCTGATTTAAATTCCTGCCCGATATTGGCGTAGAATTTCTGTCCGTTTTGAGTGATGATCTCTGCATTTCCTTTAGTAGGCAATACTTTGGAGCCTCCATACACGATAAGCAGATAAATTCCTATGACAGCCAGCATTACAATAGTCAGTCTGAATGCTGCAACAATATGATTCTTCATTTTTTAAATTTTAATAGAATAAACTGATCACTAAATCGATGATTTTAATCCCGATAAATGGAACAATAACACCACCCAAACCGTAAATTAAAAGGTTTCTTCTCAGGAGCGCACTGGCACCAATCGGTTTGTAGGCAACTCCTTTTAATGCTAACGGAATAAGGAAAGGAATGATCACGGCATTGAAAATAACGGCTGATAATATCGCTGTTTCCGGACTGTGAAGATTCATAATATTCAACTTCTGAAGCGAAGGAATGAAAGTGATAAACAGTGCCGGAATAATGGCAAAATATTTAGCAACGTCATTCGCAATACTAAAAGTCGTCAGTGTTCCACGGGTCATCAGCAACTGTTTTCCTATCTCCACGATCTCGATCAGCTTTGTCGGGTCATTGTCAAGGTCCACCATATTACCGGCTTCTTTTGCAGCCTGTGTTCCGCTGTTCATTGCTACTCCTACATCGGCCTGAGCCAGTGCCGGCGCATCATTCGTCCCGTCTCCCATCATCGCGACCAGCTTTCCTTCCTGCTGTTCTTTTTTGATGTAGTTCATTTTGTCTTCGGGCTTGGCTTCAGCAATAAAATCATCTACGCCTGCTTTTTCAGCGATGAATTTTGCAGTCAGAGGATTATCTCCGGTTACCATCACCGTTTTTACCCCCATTTTTCTCAGTCTCTGGAAACGTTCCTGAATTCCTGTTTTAATGATATCCTGAAGTTCGATTACTCCCCAGACTTTTTCATTAACGCTTACCACAAGAGGCGTTCCTCCGTTTTCGGAAATTTTGGTAACGGCATCCTGGGTTTCTTTCGGGAAGATATTCCCGGCTTTTTCAGTCAGTTTTTTTATCGTGTCATAAGCTCCTTTTCTGATCCTTGTGTCTTCAAAATCAATTCCTGAGGTTCTTGTTTCCGCTGAGAAATCAATATAGACCGGGTTGTGAACAAGAAGGTCTTCAGATTTCAGCTGGCTTAGTTCTATAATGGATTTTCCTTCCGGCGTTTCATCCGCTACTGAACTTAGCGCAGAAGCTTTAATGAAATCCGGCAGTCTGATACCGTCTGCAGGGTGAAATTCCGTCGCTTTACGGTTTCCGATGGTAATGGTTCCTGTTTTATCAAGAAGCAGTACATCGATATCTCCGGCAGTTTCCACTGCTTTACCACTCTTGGTGATTACGTTAGCTCTCAAAGCTCTGTCCATTCCGGCAATCCCGATTGCAGAAAGCAGACCTCCAATGGTTGTGGGAATCAAACAAACGAAAAGTGATATAAATGCCGCAATGGTAATGGGAGTCTGCGCGTAGTCTGCAAAAGGTTTTAAAGTGAGTGTTACAATAATAAATGTCAGGGTAAATCCTGCCAAAAGTATAGTTAATGCGATTTCATTAGGTGTTTTCTGTCTTGATGCTCCTTCTACAAGGGCAATCATTTTATCTAAAAAAGACTCTCCCGGTTTGGTGGTCACTTTTACTTTTATTCTGTCTGAAAGAACCTTTGTACCTCCGGTTACAGAACTTTTGTCCCCTCCGGATTCACGGATAACAGGTGCACTTTCTCCGGTGATGGCAGATTCATCAATGGTAGCAAGTCCTTCGATGATTTCTCCGTCCATCGGGATCTGATCTCCGGTTTCGCAAAGAAAGATATCGCCAAGCTTCATTTCGGCAGACATTCTCAGAACGGTTTCTACCTGAAATCCCGGTTTGTTCTCCAAAACTACTTTAGCAGGAGTTTCTTCACGTGTTTTTCTAAGGGTATCCGCCTGAGCTTTTCCTCTGGCTTCTGCAATAGCTTCTGCAAAATTGGCGAAGAGAACAGTGAAAAATAAAATAATGAATACCGTAAAGTTATAAGCAAAGCTTCCCTGTGATTTATCCCCTGTAAGACTGAAAAGACTTACGATGAACATCACAACAGTTCCGACCTCTACCAGGAACATCACGGGATTTTTAAACATGATTTTCGGATTCAGTTTGACGAAGGACTGTTTGATCGCTTCGTTCACCAAATCTTTTTGAAACAATGTCTGTGATTGATTTTTCATTTTTTTGAAAGAGTTATATAATTGTAAATCAACGGTAACCATTAAGACAGATTAAAACAAAAAGGATTGAAAATGGATAATATATTCAGGTGAATGTTTCGATGAGTTTAGACTGGTTCCCTGATATTTCAATCTTCCTAATGGTTGACTATTGATTTTAATTTTAATTATTGATACTTAAACCATTAAGAGCAATTTAGAAGTGAAGAAGAATTAAGATAATATTCAAAAGAATATTTTTAAGCTTGATACATACAGGCGTACAACTTAATATTCTTAACCTCTTTTGTCTTCTTAATGGTTCAAAAATTAATTTTCATTTATTTAGAGAAATACTGGATCTGTTCTGCAATAGGTCCTAATGTAAGGGCCGGGAAAAAAGACAGGGCTGCAATAAGAAGGATCACCGCCAGCGTCATAAAGCCGAAAGTGGCCGTATCCGTTTTCAGAGTTCCTGAACTTTCCGGGATGAATTTTTTCTGTGCTAATAATCCTGCAATCGCTATCGGTCCGATGATCGGAATAAATCTGGATAACAGCAGTACGATTCCTGTAGAGATATTCCACCATGGTGTATTGTCTCCAAGACCTTCAAATCCGGAACCGTTGTTCGCAGAAGAAGAAGTAAACTCGTACAGCATTTCACTGAACCCGTGGAACCCTGGATTATTCAATGTTTTGGCACCAAATTCAGGCAGATAAGCCGTTAATGCAGTTCCTACAAGGATTAAGAATGGATGGAACAAAGCTACAATCATGGCGATCTTCATCTCTTTGGCTTCAATCTTTTTACCCATGAATTCCGGCGTCCTTCCTACCATCAAACCACTGATGAATACAGCGAGGATGATGAAGATGAAATAATTCAGAATTCCGACCCCACAGCCTCCGTAGAAACAGTTGATCATCATGGCCAGCAGTTCATTCATGCCTGAAAGAGGCATTGTGCTGTCGTGCATGGCATTAACAGAACCTGTCGAGATCACTGTCGTTGCAATGCTCCAATATCCTGAAGATGCACTTCCGAAACGGATTTCCTTACCTTCCATAGCCCCGAGGCTGTTGTCAGTGCCCATTTCTGTAATCAGAGGATTACCGCTTGTTTCATTGACGATATTCGGAACAGCAAGCGCCAGAAAACCGACCGTCATTACCGTAAAGATCACCCATGACAGTTTTCTTTTTTTCAGATAGAATCCTAACGCAAAAACCAATGCAAAGGGAATGATCATCTGAGTGACCATTTCGGTCATATTTGTTACATAGTTTGGATTTTCAAGCGGGTGCGCTGAGTTGGCTCCGAAGAACCCTCCTCCATTCGTTCCCAAATGCTTGATCGCTACAAAAGCAGCTGCAGGACCTCTGGAAACATCCACTTTTTGTCCTTCCAGCGTTGTTATATGATCTTTCCCTTCGAAAGTCATAGGACTTCCATTAGCAGAAAGGATTAGCGCAACAAGGATACTGATTGGAACGAGTATTCTGACCACAGATTTAGTAAAGAAATCATAGAAATTCCCTAATTCTGTAGTTGTTTTATCTTTAAAAGCTTTGAAAAGAACAGCCATAGCCGCCATTCCGGTAGCTGCGGTTACAAACTGCAGGAACATCAGATAAAGCTGACTTAAATAACTTACTCCTGTTTCTCCCGAATAATGCTGAAGATTACAGTTCACCAAAAAGGAAATAGCTGTATTAAAAGCCAGATCAGGGGACATATTCGGGTTTCCGTCAGGATTCAGAGGAAGCCACGCCTGGGTCAGCAGGATCAGGAATCCAATAATAAACCAGACCAGATTGATCGTCAGCATGGCATACATATTCTGTTTCCAGGTCATCTGACGGGACGGGTTGATTCCCGATATTTTATAAATTACTTTTTCAACAGGTTCAAAAACAGGATCTAAAAAGGTCTTTTTGTACCCATACACATTAGCAATGTATTTTCCAAGAAATATCCCAATGACTAATGTGATCACAAACATGGCAATAACGCCTAAAATTTCTGTATTCATGACCGGTTAAAATTTTTCAGGTTTCAGCAAAACGTAGCAGATGTACACAAAGGCCAGAATTGAAAGGAAAAATAAACTCCACATAGTTTTATATTTTATCAAAAAATTCAACGGATTTATAGAGAAGCCAGAACATCACTGCAAAAAGCAGGATCAAACTTATCAGCATCATATCGTTATTATTAAGGTTAATAGAGTCATCAGTACGTACGATACCATCAGCAGACTGAAGCCTGCGTGCTCACGTTTTTTGAACGTTTTTCTTGAAATTGTCATTTTTAAAATATTTTATTCTTGTCCTATAGGCCAAAAGAAGGCCCAATTTGGCAATAAAACACATAAACAACTAAAAATCAGCTAATTAAATTAAATAACTCAACCGTACCAAAATACGAAAGCCTATCATTTTGATAGGCTCGTTTATTGAAATGATAAGGATTAGAAGTTAGAAATTAGAGGCTAGATGTTAGAGGGGAAACTGCCAATGGTGAATTTTGCTTCGCAAGGGAATGGTGAGTTGGTAGATTCAAGAAGCAAGATTTTAGATGCCAGACATTACTGCTGGTGGCTTCGGGAGCCTCAGCCACCAGATATTTGTCGTTTATTCATCGGCACTCACACCCTGAAACTCTAAAACACTCAAACTCTATGACGCTCAAAACTCGTAACTCGTCTACCTCCATCCATACTCCTCCAGCTTACGATACAGCGTCGCAATACCGATTTCCAGCAGTCTGGCGGCTTCGGCTTTATTTCCTTTTGTGTATTGAAGGACTTTTTGGATGTGAATTTTCTCAAGGGATCTCATGCTTAATGAGTCACTTTCAGGAACGATTTTATCTGAATAATGGGGTAAACTTTCCGCATCGAGGATGTTGTCTTCCATCAGAATAAGGCTTCTTTCTACAGCGTTTCTAAGCTCGCGGATATTTCCTTTCCAGTCGTTTTTTTCAAGGGTTTTATAGTAATCAGGGTTCACCTGAAGGTTTGAAAGGTGAAGTTTACGGGAAAAAATATCGATGAAATTTTTGGCCAGTAGTTTCAGATCTTCTTTTCTTTCACGTAATGGCGGAAGATGGATCTCGAAAACATTCAGTCGGAAGTAGAGATCTTCGCGGAAATGGCCTTGTCTGATTTCGTCTTCCAGATCGCGGTTAGTCGCAGCAATCAGTCTGAAATCTGATCGGGACACTTTAGTTTCACCCATTTTGATGAATTCTCCGGTCTCGAGAACACGCAACAGTTTGGCCTGAAGTTCTATCGGCATCTCTCCTATTTCGTCTAAAAATAAGGTTCCTCCGTTGGCTTCTTCTATCAGACCTTTTTTATCTTTTACAGCACCGGTAAATGCCCCTTGTTTGTGTCCGAAAAGTTCACTTTCCAGTATTTCTTTGCTGAAAGCTGAACAGTTGATGGCTACAAAATTATTTTTCTTTCTGTCACTTCCGTCATGAATGGCATTGGCAAAAACCTCTTTTCCGGTTCCTGTTTCTCCGGTCAGAAGAACAGCAGCATCCGTTAAAGCTACTTTTTCAGCCAGTTTTTTAGACTGAAGGATCAGAGGAGAAGTTCCTATGATCTGTCCGAATCCTTTTGATATGGTGGTTTTCTGACCAATTTTAGAGCGATTGTCTTTTACTTTTTCCAAAGCTTTATACACCAGCGGAATAATTTTCTCGTTATCATCACCTTTTACCAGATAGTCATACGCCCCGTTTTTCATGGCCTGAACAGCATCGGTAATGTTTCCGAAGGCTGTCATCAGAATAATTTCGAGGTGTGGATATTTGGTTTTGATGGACCGTACCAGTTCTACCCCGAAAGCATCAGGAAGACGGACATCACATAAAACGACATCAAATTCATGCTGCTCGAGCATGGTCATCGCAGAACGTGCTGTAGAAGCTTCTTTGACGTTAAAATTTTCTTGGGAAAGAATCATCCCCAGTAATTTCAGGAGCTTGATCTCATCATCGATGATCAGAATGTTTCCGGACATAGTGGTTGTTTTTGGAAAACCTGATGCAAACTTATTGAATTTTTTGAGCAAATGAACAGTAGTGGAGTGAAATTTAACGTGAAACTATCAATGGTGAATTTTGCTTCGCAAGTGAATGGTCAATTGTTGGGGTTGAAAAATTCACTGAATGATGGTGACAAGAAAAAAGATTTCCTTTTCATCTTTACAAATCGAAGTTATAGATGCAATAGTCACAAAAACACACTGAAATTTTCTTTGATTGCTTACATTTGTAGTGCATTCGGATCTAAAAGAATGAAATGAGTTAGCTTATGATTGACAAAAGATACAAAGAAACGGTTCATACAGATAAAAACAACTACGAATATATTACAATAACGCATGACGAAAATAAGGTAAGAATCTATACGCTTAAGAATGGCTTAAAGGTTTTTCTTGCCCAGAATTTCGATGCCCCGAGGATACAAACTTATATTCCCGTGAGAACGGGAAGTAATAATGATCCGGCTGACAATACAGGTTTGGCGCATTATCTTGAACACATGATGTTTAAAGGAACTTCTAAGATCGGGACGCAAAACTGGGAGAAGGAAAAGGAACTTCTTGACCAAATCTCAGCGTTGTATGAAGAGCACAAAGCGGAACAGGATCCTGAAAAGAAAAAGGAGATCTATAAAAAAATAGATGAAGTATCCCAAGATGCCAGCCAGTACGCCATCGCGAATGAATATGATAAAGCAATTTCTTCACTGGGCGCGAGCGGAACGAATGCTCATACGTGGTTTGATGAAACGGTTTACAAAAATAATGTTCCGAATAATGAGCTTGAAAAATGGCTTAAAATAGAGAAAGAAAGATTTTCAGAAGTTGTTCTCCGACTTTTCCATACGGAGCTGGAATCGGTATATGAGGAATTCAACAGAGCTCAGGATAATGATTCAAGAGTGGTGAATTATGAACTGATGGATGCCCTGTTTCCTACCCATCCAAACGGTCAGCAAACGACTATCGGAAGACCGGAACATCTGAAAAACCCTTCTATGAAGGCGATTCATAAATATTTTGACGAATATTACGTGCCGAATAATTATGCTATGGTTTTAGTAGGAGATCTGGATTTTGAGGAAACGATTCAACTTGTTAATCAATATTTTGGAACAATTCCTTACCGGGAACTTCCGAAAAAAACGCCTGTAGTTGAACAACCATTAACGGAAATTGTAAAGAGAACGGTAAAAAGTCCGACAACTCCAAGGGTTCAGCTGGCCTGGAGAACAGAAAGCTACGGAACCAGAGAAGCAATGCTGGCAGATATTGTGGCCAATATTCTAAGCAACAGAGGAGAAGCGGGATTGCTTGATCTTAACATCAATCAGACACAAAGAATGCTTTGGGCACAGGCTTTTTCTGTTGGCCTGAAGCAGTACGGATATTTTTCTATGGTAGCGGTTCCTAAAGAAACGCAGTCGATGGATGAAGCTAAAGATATGGTTCTGGAGCAGATCGAACTGATTAAAAAAGGAGATTTTCCGGACTGGATTCTTCCGGCCATCATCAATGATTTTAAGCTTCAGCGTTTGAAAGGCCTTGAAACAGCTGATGGACTGGCTACAAATCTTTATGACACCTACATCAAAGGAAGATCATGGGAGCAGGAACTGAATGAACTGGACGAGTATCAGGATTTCACCAAAGAAGATGTGGTAGATTTCGCCAATGCTTTTTTCAAGGATAATTATGTTATTG
This sequence comes from Chryseobacterium sp. JM1, assembly GCF_000737715.1. GTDB lineage: Bacteria > Bacteroidota > Bacteroidia > Flavobacteriales > Weeksellaceae > Chryseobacterium. The sequence goes on from NZ_JPRN01000010.1 coordinate 69,858, forward strand.
TTTATAAAGAAAAAGGCGTTAATGATCAGTTGGTAAGAGTTGAAAACCCCGGCATTACACCTATTAAAATAAACCGTGAAGCGCAGTCAGATTTTTTAAAGGAAATCGTTGCAGAAAAAACGGAAGACATACAGCCGGAATTCATTGATTATGAGAAGGAAATCCTTACAGATACCATCAAGGATAAAAAGCTAAGCTTTGTTCTTAACAAATACAATGATATTGCCCAGGCTCACTTTATTTTCCCTTTCGGAAGTGATCATGACAGAGATCTTGGGATTTCTACACAACTGTTACAATATCTTGGGACTGAAGATCTTTCGCCCGAAGATTTAAAGAAGGAATTCTTTAAAATCGGTGTGAGCAATGATTTTAAAACAACCAACGATCAGCTTCTGATCTCACTGAGCGGACTGGAGGAAAATATTGAAAAAGGGATCGCCCTTCTTCAGCACTGGATGTATGATGTAAAACCTGATCAGGAGATCTACAGACAGTTTGTAGAAACCGTTCTGGAAAACCGTGAGGCTACCAAAAAAGATAAAAACCGCATCATGACTGCCCTGACCAATTATACCAAACTGGGCAGCTTCTCAAGATATACAGATATTATTTCGAAAGAGGAACTTGAAAGCAGCAATGCGGAAGTATTTACAGACCGAATGAAAAAGCTGTTCAAATATCCTTATCAGGTATTTTATTATGGGAAAAAGCTTGAAAATTTCAAACAGTATATCGGACAATATATAGAAAACGAAAGTTTCCAGATCCCTGAACCTAAACAATATCCTGAACCTGAAACCAACGGAAATGTCTATTTCACAGATTATGACATGGTACAGATGGAAATGAGCAAAGTGGGAAGAGGACATGAGGTGAATACTTCAAACTTTGGAAAGATCAATGTTTTCAATGAATATTTCGGAAGAGGACTCTCCTCTATCGTTTTCCAGGAAATCCGTGAAAGTAAGAGTTTAGCCTATTCAGCTTATGTTTCTTATGCTGCCAATTCTGAACTGGGACATCCTGATTATATCACAACTTATATCGGAACCCAGCCAGACAAGCTTCAGACCGCAGTAAGCACGATGGGTGAACTGATGAATGAACTTCCGGAAGTTCCAACCCAGTTTGAAAACGCCAGAAATGCAGCGCTGAAACAAATCGCTTCCACAAGAATTACCAGAAACAATATATTTTTCAACACATTACGACTGAAAAAACTTGGGATCTACCACGATTTCAGAAAGGACATCTACGGACAGATCAAAACCTTGAATTTTGAAGACGTAAAAACGTTCTATCAGACAGAAATCAAACCGGTTCATTTCAACACCGCCATTATCGGCAAGAAGGAAAACCTTGATATGGACGCCGTCAACGAGATGGGAACCTTTCAAGAACTAACGCTGAAGGATATCTTCGGACATTAAATATAGAGACCGCTTCATAATATGGGGCGGTTTTTTATTTTTAGAGACAAGAATCAAGAGCTAGGAACCAAGATTTTAGATGTGAGATTTAAGGCTAAGGTTGAGGATGAGGATGAAAAGCGTCAATTGTGAATTTTGCGAAGCAAGTGAATGGTAGATTCAAGAAACAAGAGCCAAGATTTCAGACAATCATTTTAAACCAGCAACTGATAACCAGTCTAAAACCCTAAAACGCTCCGACTCTCCAACTCAAAACCTATGTCATCATACAATCCCCGTCGCCATCCTGATATTTTGGGTCAAAGCCTTCGGGCAGATCATTCAGCAGTTGTTTGTGGAAGAGATATTCGCGTTTAAAATCACGTTGGTAGATCTTTGGAAACGTTTTAGATACGTTCAGTTTTTCATTCAGCTCTTTCTGGTAGCTGGTGAGGGCTTTTATCTTATTTTTAACGATAAAATAGTTTAAAAAATCTGTAAAATAATCTAAGCTTGATTCTGAAAACAGGTAGGGAATTTTAAGGTATCCGTCTCTTAAAAGCAGTAATGAACAGGCTGTTAAAACATTATTGTCGTCGTAAACTTTTACCCAAACGTATCTAAAAGTATCTGCATAGCTTGAAAAGAGGTATTTCTGCTCTTTTTTTCCTTCCAAAACCCATGGATTTTTAATGAACACATTGATTTCATCAGCATTCCGTCTGCTTTCGAATTTTGACATAAATTCAGAACTTTCAGTGTCAATATGATCCAGAATTTCAAATTTAAACTTTGGCTTCTTTAAAGGGCTATTTTTTAAAGCAATTAAAGAATTGGCTGCTATATCTGTTATTTGAAAAAGAGGCGCCAAAACCTTTGTTCCTGGCTTTTTCTCGGGAATCATTTTAGCAGCATCTGTCCGGAAATAGTAGCGCTTACCGTCTTTCGGGAAAACATCTTCAAAAACACCCATAATCGTATAGAGTGCTTCCGCTTCTTTCGTGAATTCTGTGATGGCAATACGGTCATCATATTCTTCAAAAACCTTTTTCAGCAGCTTTTTTGGGATTCTTTTCTTTCGAAATTCACTGCTTACATATAGTGTACTCAGCCATGCGTAGCTGAATTCTTTCCCGTCGATGATAAAATTGTCGGGAAAACAGCCTACATAACCTGCCAGTTTTCCTTCACAGAATGCCAGAATAAGAAGGGTCTGTTCATCTGAAGCCTTTGGATTTTTAATATGAGATTCTGCACGGTGTCTGGTGATGGGCAGAAAATCATATTTCAGGAAATCTCCCGAAGAAATAAACTCCTGCAGTTGTTTTCTGTTATATGTTTTCAGCTCTATCATTTCCGTACAATTGTATTTTTATTGATGATTCTTTTCAGTCTGAAATAAGCCGTTTCTTTTTTCAGAATCTTTTCTCCGCTCTCTCCCATTTCCATTGGAATTCGCTGAAAATTTCTTTTCACACTGTCCAGTTTTACACCTGCACAACCAAAACTGAAACTGATTTCTTCATTGTTAAACAGTTCGTCAAAGAACTCCTTTCTTACCCCAAAATCCGTGAAAGGAAATGCAAAAGTTTCGTGTAAAAAACCATTTTCTTTCAGATAATCGAAAGTGCGATTGGTGGTTTCCATCTGCTGTTCCAGAGAAAGATCTCCGTATTTGGGATGATCCCAGCTGTGGGAAGAAATTCCAAAACCTTTTCCGGTCAGTATTTTTAATTCGTCTGTGCTGAGATAAGGTTTCTGTTTTTTTGAATAGGCTTTGTAGTCTGTTTCAAGCTTTTCTGCCAAGATATTGAGGATTTCTTTTTCCTGGTAACTGATGTTTAAAATCCTGTTAATTAAAGCTTGTTTTTCTATTTTATTTTCCAGATTCAAAACGCGATATACTTCAGGATCTATCGTTTTTCTTTTTCCAATTTCCTCTATAAGCAGACTGGCTTTGCATCTGAACATCATATCTTTATTATCCACAAAAGCGGGATTGATAAAATTACAGGCATAAATTCCTTTACGTTCCAGAATGGGAGCTGCAACCTCATAAAATTCCCTGAAACCGTCATCAAAAGTCAGTAAAGCGATCTTTTTCTTTGGCTTAAAACTACCATTGACAAAGTCTTTGAATTCTGACCAATTCACAAACTGAAAATGCTTTGAAAAACAGTCGAGATCCTCTTCAAACTGTTTCGTATTTTTATAATTGATAACATGTCTGATGTGTGGCAAATTATCATCAGAAACGCTGTGGTAAAGGGGCAGACAGTAATCCAGCGGAAAAGATTTTCCGATATCGTCCGTTTCGAAGGCAGTAAGGATATTGATGATCTTATCTTTCATCTCTGTTAAATAAAAAAGAATCTATTCAAATTGGATTTAAATAGATTCTTAAAGGTATGATTTTTATGTATTATTTGATCACCTTCATTTCGTCGATAAGCCATTTGGAATCGGCAAATTTATCGATAATGAAAAGGATATATTTTGTATCTACCATAATGTTTCGGCTGAAACGCGGGTCATAGTTGATGTCACTCATCGTTCCTTCCCACTGTCTGTCGAAGTTCAGACCTACAAGGTTTCCGTTGGCATCAAGCGCCGGGCTTCCTGAGTTTCCTCCCGTAGTGTGGTTGGTAGCAGTGAATCCAACAGGAACGTCTCCAGTTTTGTCCTTATAAAATCCGTAATCTTTCTTGTTGTAAAGATCGATCAGTTTTTTAGGAACATCAAATTCATAATCTCCCGGAACATATTTTTCAATAACCCCAGCAAGGTGCGTCTGGTAGCCATAAGAAACAGCATCTCTAGGTGTAGAACCTTTTACTTTTCCGTAGGTTACACGCAGCGTAGAGTTCGCATCCGGGAAGAATTTTCTGTCTTTATCCGTTGCCATCTGCTGCGCCATGAATTTCTTCTGAAGATTATCAATTTTCCCCTGAAGAGAAGTAAACTGAGGATCTGCATTCTTCATATACGTTTCCTTCATAGAAACATACAGCTGATAAACAGGATCTTTTTTCAACGTCTTAACCAGCTTGTCCTGATTAGAAAATGCTTTTTCCACATCTGTTGTCAGGGCTGCTCCGTTCACCTGAGCTCTTCCTGTAACGATGGAGTTTTTAGACATCTCCTCGATCACCGGGATATTCTGGTTTTCGTCTTTGTATTTATTGAATCCTACGGGTAGGAACTGAGGTGCCGTTTTATTAGCATATAAAGCCAATAATTTCGCCGTTACTTTAGCATCAAGCTCTGCGCTATAATCTTTGTAGAATGAAGTCACTTTTGTTTTTAATTTCGCAAGCTCTTTTTCATCCATTCTTCCTGCTTCTACGGAAGTTACATAATCGTAGTAATCTCCTGCAAGCTTCAGCGTTTCAGCATTTCTTACCACTTCTGTGTAATACGCATTGTTTAATGCGTAAGGAGCCTGGTCATTGTACAGTTTGTTCAGCTGATCCAAAGTAGTTTTGATCTCAGGATTTTTAGCGACTAAAGATCCTTCATACATTACTTTTTTCTCTACGGCATTAGACTTTTTCAGTCCTTCTACCTCTCCGATCCATTTTTTCCAGTAATTGGCAACTGAAGCATATTTAGAAGCATACTTGATACGTGTTTCAGTGTCTACACGCATTTTTTCGTCCAATGTTTTCAAAGCCACATCACGTACAGCAATTCTCGCCGGATCAATATCTTTCATGATCTTCTCCACAGCTACTGCAGGAAGATATTCCGTAGTTTTTCCAGGGAATCCGAATACGAATGTAAAGTCGTTTTCAGCTTTATCTTTTATAGAAACCGGCAGATAATGTTTTGGAACGTAAGGAACGTTATCTTTTGAATATTCAGCAGGCTTGTTGTCTTTTCCCGCATAAATTCTGAACATCGAGAAATCTCCGGTATGTCTAGGCCAAACCCAGTTATCTGTATCACTCCCGAATTTTCCGATGCTTTGAGGCGGTGCCCCAACCAAACGGATATCTTTGTAAGTTTCAGTAGTAAAAGCGTAATATTTGTTACCGTAATACATTGGTTTTACAATGATTGACTGGTAAGATTCTATTTTCTGAGCGTTTTTATAAACCTCAATATTTTTACTAATCTTTTTAGCCAGTTCAGGTTCAACAAGATTGTCTGTCCCTTCTAAAATCTGATCGGTAGCTTCTTTGATATCAACAATGAAGTCTACTTTTACGCCAGGATTCGGAAGTTCTCCCTCAGGATTCTTAGCCCAGAATCCGTTTGAAAGAAGATCATTCTGAACTGTAGAATGTGCCTGGATCTGTCCGTATCCACAGTGGTGGTTGGTCAGTAACAATCCCTTAGGCGAAATGATTTCTGCAGTACATCCGCCGTTAAACTGTACCACCGCATCCTTTATGCTTGGCTTCTGGGTATTGAAAATGTCTTTGGCAGAGATCTTCATTCCCATATCCTTCATTTCCTTTTCATTCAGTTCTGTCGGAATCCACATTCCTCCATATTGCTGAGCGAATGCCATTGCAGCCGGCAAAAGAAATACGGATAAAAGTATCTTTTTTGTCATAATCAAAATTTTGCCCCAATTTACAAAGAATATTGTACATATGCCTTACGTGGGGGAGGAAATATGGGAGCGGTGATGGAGAGTCAAGAATCAGGAGCCAAGATTTCAAACACGAGGCTAAGGTTGAGATTGAGGCGGGAAAACGTCAATGGTGAATTTTGCGAAGCAAGTGAATGGTGAATTTAAGAAACAGGAGCCAAGAACCAGGAATCAAGATTTCAGATTTCAGATATGTTTCGGGATGCGAGTTCCGGGTTTCGAGTTCCGGGTTTCGAGATTCGAACCAGCAACTGTCAACCAGCAACTAGCAACTCTCTTACTCTAAAACCCTAAAACACTCAAACTCTCCGACTCTACACCCCCGAAACGGCTCAGTTTTTGTTTCAAACACCGCACTTAATTATTAATATATTTAAATTACTTTATCATGATGAATAGCAAAATGTTCATTCTCGGAATTGCATCGGCAGTCTTTTTAGCATCGTGTAATCAGAAAGAAAAAACAACTGAAACGACGGATGCAGCAACGGATTCTGCGGCTGTACAGACCAATCCTGCGGACAGCATTACGAAAGCAACTCCTACTGCGGCAGGCGATACTTCGGAAAACGCTCTTGACTGGCCGGGAACTTATGAAGCGGTGGTTCCATGCGCCGACTGTCCTGGAATAAAAACTTCACTGACTTTAAATAATGATAAAACGTTCAGCATTACTGAAGAATACATCGACAGAAATTCTAAAAACCAGGATAAAGGTACTTTTGCATGGGATGCTTCCGGAAACGTGATTACGTTAAAAGGAAAAACAGCCAGTTACAAATATAAAGTAGGCGAAAACATCCTGATTCAGCTTGATATGGACGGACAGGAAATTACCGGACCGAACAAGGATCTGTATGTTTTCAAGAAAAAATAAAGGCTCAGGCCTTTATTTTTTTGTCTTTAACTTAAAATTGATAGGCTGTGATTTTAGGATCATTGATGAGACTTCTTACCACCTCATCGTGCTTGGTATGTTTTCCGGTGAGCCTCCACGTTATGGAAAGATTCCCTTGTGAATACTGCATTTTCAGCATAAAATATTTCAGATGGTGATCTTCAAAAATTTTTTCACAATGTTTTATATCTTCTGATCCCGCCACCGTGATTCTGTATTCCCTGATCTTGTGGCTGCTGTCTATGAAATTCTGCAGATAGATCAGTGCACTGAGAATTAAAATAACCAACGCTGTTCCTAAAAGTGAAAGATAGACATATCCCGAACCTACGGCCATTCCAATAGAAGCGGTTGCCCAGATGGTGGTGGCTGTTGTGATTCCATCGATTTTATTATCTCCTTTAAAAATAACACCGGCTCCCAGGAAACCTATTCCGGTAATGATATTGGCGGCCAGACGATCCGGATTCTGAACTCCGATTTTAATGGAAAGAATAGTGAACAGGCAGGATCCGAAACATACGAGGATAAAGGTCCGCAACCCTGCAGATTTGTTCCTGTACTCCCGTTCTGCACCGATCAGTAATCCCAGAAGGACTGAGATGAGTATAAGGAGCAGTTCGTTTTGGACGGCATAGTGATCCTGAAGAAATTCCATTGTCTAGCGTTTTACCTGAATAAAATTACAATAAAAAAGCATACTGCCGCATTTTTTGATCGGGCGATTTTGTCTCTGTCAAATTCTCATTTCAAAGAAAAGTTTTGTAATATTACATTTTAATACGCATTAAAAAGATTCACCATGGCTCCTATATTTTTTGCAACAACGGAAGAATTCAGAAAGTGGCTTGAGGAAAATCATACAACAGAAAAGGAAGTTTTGGTCGGTTTTTACAAAAAAGGCACCGGAAAAGCATCTATGAACTGGTCTGAATCAGTAGATCAGGCTTTATGTTTTGGCTGGATAGACGGGGTGAGAAGGTCGGTAGATGAAGAAAGCTATTACAACCGGTTTACGCCAAGAAAGCCCAACAGCAACTGGAGTCTCATCAATATAAAAAAGGTGGAAGAACTTACGAAAGCCGGATTGATGAAACCTGCAGGACAGAAGGTATTTGACGCAAGAAAAGAGGAGAAAACGGGAACCTATTATCATGAAACGGAACATATTCTCGATCCTGCGTATGAGAAAGAGTTTAAAGCGCATCAAAATGCCTGGGAATTTTTTGAAAAGCAGGCACCATCTTATAAAAAGGTGACCATTCACTGGCTGATGAGTGCCAAACAGGAAAAAACAAGACTTTCAAGATTGGAGAAAATCATCAGCGAAAGCGAACAATTAAGACGATTAAAATAAATATACGGTATACTTAAAAAATAATTTATGGAGAAAGAGATTTCACACTTTTGGTTGGGATATTTTAAAAATGAAGATGAATTCGATGCTTTTGCTGAAGAGGATGAAAGTTATTATACGGAGGAAGAAAACGAAGACCTTTATGTATCAAAATTCGCTGAAACGCAAAACATACAGTGGTTTGATTATGATTTTCTGGAATATGGTTTTGAAGATGAAAACTTAGGCATCTACGAAAAATTTACAGATTATTCTTATGCTGACCAATGGCTTCCGGTGATTGAACAAAAAATCAATGAACTTGGTCTGGAAACTCCGGTGAACGCTATTATTTTCGCGAATAAACATGCCATTCCCAATCCGGTTTCTGTAAACGATGAGGAATATGCATTGTACTATATCGGTGAAATTGAATATGATATCTAGTCTTTTATTAGATTAAAAAGACTTTAATAAGGATCACAGGAATCTGCTGAAGGTTTTTGTGATCCTTCTGTTTTTTAGATACTTAAACTGCTTATAAATCAATTGCATTGATCCTGATGAATGGAATGGATATTTTTATGATTTAAAATTTCACGCAGATTAATCAGATGATGCAGATTTTTTACTTTTTCCATTTGCTCTGTCTGTCTCATATAAGAGAGTATATTATTTTTGTTGAATCACAACCTGAATCCTATTTATTATTTTAATTATCTTAGGTTCAAGAAATCACCAGTGAAACAGTTCTTGTTTATTTTTCTGGTATATTACGCCCCGTTCATTTCGGGGAAGAAAAAATGTACCTTAAAACTTGAAACCAGCACTGCTAATCTGCAAAGCAAAGGGGTTGTAGAACTGACTGTCACCAATGTAGGAAACAAAAAAATTAAGATCAATAATACCTTTTCACCTTACAGAATGCAGCTTAAGATGGGAAACTATATTGCTGATGTGGACTGTTTCAAAGACTGCATCAAAAAAACCACAAAAATAAAACCCGGACAAACCTATACGTAACTGGTAAAAGGCCTCGAATATCGCCGGAAAATCTTATTTTAGATAAGTAAAGATTTCTGATATGTACAAAAAGCTTATTATCGTCAATGTAGCGGTCATCCTGCTGGTGACTGTAGTGTATATTTTCGGATATTATTTCATCAATTATCCTGTGAGTTTTGATCTATGGGAGATGGTCAAAGGGTGCCAGTTGCAATATCTGCCAGCTGTTTTTGTCGTGACAGCATTGGCTTCTTATCTGGTCAGCAGCCTGGATTTTAAGAAATTAAACTTTAAAAGTAAATTTTTAAGCGTATTCCCTTTTTTAAATACGCTGGCTTTGGCATTTTTCATCTACATTGCTGCTGAAGGATTTACAAAAAACAAAAAAGAGCTTACTAAGCAGGAGAATTATTACATCAAAGAAGCTCAAAAAGACATTAAAAAAGATCAGATCGTTATGAGGTATACAGGAGGATTCTCACTCCCGGTGTATGACCAGGCAACGACCAGAAAGATAGACAGTATCGGTAAGAAATATGGTATTATTTCACAGAATACGGGTTGTGTCATTGATCCGATAGATAGTAAAGCTCAGGAAAAATACAGTGAAATGACGGATCCTTATCTGGAAAAAAGAAATGGAAAAGACTGGAAGGAAAGTATGAAAAAGGAGATGGATGAGCTGAAGAAAATTAAGAATCATAGAAATAAGTAAAAAAACTTAAATGAACGAAGATCTGCAAAACGAAATTAATTTACATTCTGCCGGAGCCACAGTGCAGCACCGATCTGATTTTGATTATTTGAAAAGCCATAAGAATGAATCTGACTTAGACCAAGAATTTATCAACAAGTGGGTCTTACCGTTCTATATGAAAATACGCCACACTTCAGACTCATGGATTGAAGAGGTGAAGCAACTTAAAGATGAGATCACTGAAGAAGTTACATCTGCACTCCTTGGGGATTTTAACTGGAGAACAAGGACTGTTGGCGCTTATTTCTCAGCCATAAAAAACTATGAAAACCAGATTGACATCATTGGAGTACATCTTCTTAAAAGTGAAGTATGCTATGCAGGTGATGTGTATGCTCTTGTTTTTGCTTTTTATAATAATGAGAAAGCACTTGGATACCTCAATCAGTATCTTGATTATTATTTACAAAAACCTCAACTCTATTTTGATCAGGAAAGAGTGATGGAAGCTGTTGTTTATCTGGATACCATCAATGGAACCCATAATTTCGCAAAGCATCTTACTCATTGGGAAAAAATGTTGGAAAACAGAAATCAAATATCTAAGGTGAGAAATATTCAAACGGCTCGTATCATTGAACAACATGAAGGAAAAACTAAAGCTGAAGAATTTCTGGCAGCTACAAATAATTTCAAATCCAAATATAATCTGGATACAGAATGGGTCACCAAACAAGTTCAACTCTTGAACGAATTAAGAGAATACTGTAAATAATACCATCCGTGGAAGAAAAGTATCTAATCAATTGAAAACATGGCTTTAGCAAAAAAAGGACTCCGGAAAATAGTGGTTGATGATCAGATCTTTTACTGGAAAATAAGAAAGATTGTTTCACATAACGAAAAACATGATAATGAATATGGAATTCCCGTACAGCATGAAAGTGAAGGCCAGCTTCTTTTGATATATACCGGTTTCTGCAAATCCATTGATTACGGCAGAGAGCTGATGAATATTACCCCAAAACTCATTCAATCCAAAATCACGGAAGCTATTGAACTGGGATGGAACTATAGCCAACCCGGTAAAACAGTTGATCTTGTCAACGGAGAACTGATTAAAAGATAAAATAGATTCAGACAAAAAACAAAAAACCTTGAAAAAAATTATTTCCCTACTCGCTGCATTTCTGCTTCTTTATTCCTGCAAAAAAGATAAAACATCTGATGCTGCTCAGAAAAAGATGGCAGCTCCAGAAAGTTCGCTAAAAAAAGATTCATTAAAAACTCAGAACTCCCAAACACCGATTAAAAGTGGAAAAAAACCATCTGATCTGGTTCCTGACAACTATGAAATTCAGTATGATGCGGAAGGAGATCTCAATCAGGATGGGCTGGCTGACATTGCCCTTGTCATCAGGAAAAAAGAAGATACATTGGCTGGTAGAAAAATAATGATTCTGCTGAAAAATCCGGATAAAACATACCGGGTGAATAAAGTTTCCGACACTGTGCTTCCTGATGAATACAATGAAGCCGGTTATAAGATGCATGATCCCGAAGACATCACAATTGAAAACGGAGAACTGAGTATTAATTTATACGACATCGGACCTTATGGAAACCAATTCAGCAGATTCAAATACCTGAACGAAGATCTCATTCTGACTTATATTGAAACGTATAATATGGGAGCAGGTTCTCATTCGGCATTATTCTACCAACCTATGAAGGGAAAACTGACACTCGAAACCGTGAATACCATGGAGGAAGAAATGCGCACGGAATCTAAAAAATTTCAACTCAAAAGAGAAAGGTATGTGTTTGAGAAAACATCTCCGGATGATGTGGTAAGGAAAGCTTATGATGCAGTTCACGAATAAATATTCTTTTCATTCTCATCAAAAACTACCCCTAAAGTAGTATTTCACAGGAAGTTCAGACTTAATATCTTTACCCTGTATTCTTTAGAGCGCCTAATTACTCTTTTGAAATACAATCCGAAAAACAACAAAGGAAGGTAAGATCAATGAGGTGAAAGATGATTATTAGGGTTTCCTGTAGAAACAGGAAAAACTTCAGAAGGCTAAATTTTTAGTCTTCTTTTTTATGTTAATTTGCGGAATATCTGTAAAGAAAAAGGTGAGTTTAAAAACCCACCTTATTTTATTTATTCTATTTTCTATTAATGTGCTTCCAGCCAGTTATTCCCGACTCCCACTTCTACCAACAACGGCACCTGGGTTTCCAGAGCACTTTCCATTTCGGTTTTGATCAGTTTTGAGGCTCTTTCAATCTCGTCTATCGGGGCTTCAAACACCAGTTCGTCATGCACCTGAAGAAGCATTTTAGTCTGCAGTTCCTGTGCTTTCAGTTCTTTATCGATTTTAATCATCGCAAGCTTTACAACATCTGCCGCGCTTCCCTGAACCGGTGCATTTACGGCATTTCTTTCCGCATGACCTCTTACCACGAAATTGTTGGAATTGATGTCTTTTAAGTGACGCTTTCTTCCCAGAATCGTTTCCACATAGCCTATCTGGCGGGCTTTGCTTACCTGCTCTGCCATGTATTCCTTTAATTTTGGATAGGTTTCAAAGTAGGCTTCGATCATCTGTTTGGCCTCACTTCTTGAAAGACCGGTTTGCTCTGCCAATGCAAATGCTCCCTGACCGTAGATAATCCCGAAGTTAACGGTTTTAGCCTGGCTTCTCTGGGTTTTGGAAACCTCTTCCAAAGGTATTTTAAACAATTTTGCGGCTGTAGATGCGTGAATATCCTCACCATCCTGGAACGCTTTGATCATATTGTCTTCCCCTGAAATTTCAGCAATCAAACGAAGTTCAATCTGCGAGTAATCGGCAGAGATGATCTTTTTTCCTTCTCCTGAAACGAAAGCTCCTCTGATCTGCTGTCCGCGGAGTGTTCTGATCGGGATATTCTGAAGATTCGGATTTACACTCGCCAGACGGCCTGTAGCAGCTGTTGTCTGGGAGAAGTTGGTATGTACTCTGCTGTCCTGCTTATCAATCTGTGAAGGCAGCGCGTCCACATACGTTGATTTTAATTTCTGATAGGTTCTGTATTCCAGAATATGCTTGATGATCTCATGTTTTGAGGAAAGCTTTTGAAGGACATCTTCGGAAGTTGCGTACTGACCGGTTTTTGTTTTCTTGGCTTTAGGATCCAACTGCATTTTTTCAAAGAGAATTTCTCCAAGCTGTTTCGGTGAATTCATGTTGAATTCTTCTCCTGAAAACTCAAAAATGGTCTTTTCTAATTGTCTCAGATCATTTTCAAGGTCAATACTTTCCTGTGCCAGCCATTTTTCATCCAGTGAAATTCCGGAAAGCTCCATTTTAGCAAGAACTTCCATCAAAGGCATTTCTATGTTGAAGAAAAGATCTTCTAAGTTTTCTTTTTTCAGTTGTGGAGCAAAGAGTTCATACAACTGGAAAGTCACATCAGCATCTTCCGCTGCATAATCCGTCTGTGTTCTCAAATCTGCATCTCTGAAAGTTCCCTGGTTTTTCCCTTTTTTCCCGATAATGGTTTCAATGGAAACGGGTTTATAATTCAGATAGACTTCTGAAAGATAATCCATCCCGTGTCTTCCGTCCGGGTTCAGCAGATAATGGGCGATCATGGTGTCGAACATGGCGCCTTTCACTGTAATATCGTACTGCCTTAATATTTTATAATCGAATTTTAAGTTATGTGCAATTTTCAGCAAATCCTCTTTTTCAAAGAATGGTCTGAAGATTTCCAGCGTTTGAAGCACTTCTCCTTTGTCCTCGGATAAAGGAATATAATAAGCCAACCCTTTTTTGTAGGAGAAACTCATTCCCACAAGCTCAGCTTCCAGCTCATTCAGTGAAGTGGTTTCGGTATCAAAACAGACTGCTTTCTGCTTTAATAAATTACTGACCAATACTTTCTGTGCTTTCGGATTATCTACAAACTGGTACAGATGATCATTGTGATCTATACTGGATTTGGTAGAGGTTGCCTGATCCAGTTCTTCAAAATTCGCAAACAGATCCAGCTGCATGGCCTGCCCTTTTATCTGTGTAACTTCGGCTATCTGTTTCACCTCAACTTCACTTATCACCACTGTTTCTACAGGTGCGGAAGCAAAGGCTCTGTACAGGTTTTCGTATAATCTGCGGAATTCAATTTCCTCAAAAACTTCTTTTACTTTTTCAAAATCCGGGGTATCAAGATCGTACTGCTCCTGATGAAATTCTACCGGTGCATCACAGATAATAGTCGCTAATTTTTTGGATAAAATTCCGCGTTCTGCAGAGGCTTCCACTTTTTCTTTCAGCTTTCCTTTCAGCTTATCTGTATTTTGTAAAAGGGTTTCAATATTCCCGAATTCTTTAAGGAATTTCATCGCCGTTTTCTCTCCTACTCCATCCAGTCCCGGAATATTATCCACGGCATCTCCCATCATCGCAAGGAAATCAATCACCTGCTTAGGATCTTCAATCTCGTATTTTGCTTTTACTTCGTCTACTCCAAGGATTTCTATATCACCGCCTTTTAAACCCGGTTTATAAATCTTGATCTTATCGGTAACCAACTGGGCAAAATCTTTATCCGGCGTTACCATGAACGTGGTATAGCCTTCTTTTTCTGCTTTACAGGCAATGGTTCCGATAACGTCATCAGCTTCATAACCTTCCACTCCCAGGATGGGAATGTGCATGGCCTGCAGGATTCTGTGAATATATGGAATTGCAATTTTGATGGCTTCAGGTGTCTCACTTCTGTTGGCTTTGTATTCTGAATAATCATCCGTTCTAACGCTTGCCTGCCCTACATCAAAAACAACTGCCAGGTGAGATGGTTTCTCCCTTCTGATCAGTTCGATCAAAGAATTGGTAAAACCGAAAATAGCAGAAGTATCCAGTCCTGTGCTGGTAAGTCTCGGATTCCTTATCAATGCGTAATATCCTCTAAAGATCATTGCATAAGCATCGATGAGAAAGAGTCTTTTATCTTGTGTTGCGTCCATAATATCTATAATGAACAAATATAAGAAAATAGGAATATTTTTAGGAGTGATGAGTTATAAATTATGAGTGATGAGTTTCTGGTTGCGCGGTGCGGGTTTAAGAGTCGGAGAGTTTGAGGGTTTGAGGGTTTGAGAGTTGTAGAGTATATGGATGTGAGAGGAAGTTGCTGGTTGGAAATAATTGACAACTGCATGGTGGCTTCGAGTACCTCTGCCACCAGGATAGATTAAGAATAAAATTGGGACTAAACTAATATTTACGGCTGAGATCTAAATTAAGATATACTAGAAATTCTACATATGACAAACTGGTGGCTTCGAATGACTCAGCCACCAGTAACAATAGCATAAAAAAACAGAACAACATTTCTGCTGCTCTGTTCTGATGTTATTTTTTTTAAAAGACTTGGGTCTATTCATTATTGACCTCCTGGCCACATTCCGCGGTACTCAGAGTTTCCTAAAGTAATAACCTCTGCGCTGATTACAAAGCTGATCAGCATACTGTTGCTATCAACTGCGTCGAAGTCTACTTCGTGCTGGATTACATATCCGTTTTCCCAGTTCAGGGTAGTTAAAGTACCCTCTTCGTGAGATTTATTGAAAGTTACTTCACCTTTTGTAGGCTTGTATTTTCCGTTCAATAAACTTTCTAGGATATCAGATTTTTCAGTAGCTTCTACTGTTACTTTGATAAGAGCGTTAGAAGGGTCCGATGCTACACGTCCTGAAACGTCTGTAGATCTTGATACGCTATAATTAAGCTTTAATAATTTTTGACCTTCTCCTCCGTTGAATTTTAAGATTCCTCTTGAATTTGCTGCCATGATTGGTGAATTTAATTGTTATATATTGTGTGAATAGTGATTGATTACAGAGCAAAGATAGACCCGATATGGGCTAAGAAAAAGTTTTTGGATACAAATCTCAGATATTGTAGTAATACTACGATTTGATGTAGTAATTCTACGACTTTTGAGTTAACATAATACTTAAAATGCTTATTTCTAAAGGATTCAATTATTTTTTAAAGCTTAATAAAGGTTATCATTTTACACTATCAAGGGAAATAATATGAGATTTCAGACATAAAATATAAGGTTAAGATTGAGGCTGAGGTTTAGAAGTGTCAATGGCTCATTTTGTTGAATACATGAAATGCTCATCAACTATCATTTTCCTGATTTGAATACCAGTAACTGCTTTGAAAATTTCTCTTCCTTATTCTTACAAAATTTAATTCTTTTTGAGCTTCTTTTAGAAATCTTTTAAGATTCTCACCTTTTTCTACCTCATATAGACTACTGTATTCAACGTCATTAATAAAAATATCCTGACTGTTTTTCAGACAAAATCTAAAATAGACCTTTGAATTTTGCAATTTGGGTGATTTTGTTTCATAATCATATGAATAAAATCCTTTAATATCAGCTTTAGGATATTTTTTCTGCTTCCTGTTTCCTTTTTGTATGAAGAGATACTGATCATTAAACCAAATTTTCACCTGGACAGAAATAGCTTTTAAAATCACATAGCAGGTCCTGAAATAAAACAATGAAAAAAGACTCACCAAAGAAAGCCTAAAACCACCTTTGAATAAGAAATAATACAAAGATGCATATAAAAGCAAACATGGAATGATCACAAAAACCGTCCAGATTGTATGGTAGGGCAGAACATTTTTAAATGTGAAGATTTTATTTTTTTTCATAGAGAATCTGAAGATGCAAATTATTCAAGGTAGGATTGAATTCTCTGCATAAAAGATTTTAGTGTTTAAAGCAGGTAAAAATTTCTGTAGGTCTTTCACAAAAATTATTTTGAGAACACATCATTATTCATGATATAGTCTGTTCCGAAAGAATTAACGTTGAGACGACCTTGAGTATAATCTGCAAAGAAATTATCAAGCATCATTTGCATTCACTGTAATTGAACGAGTATCTTCGTTGACGAATACATCTGCCGCGACCCGAATTGCACGTTCTGCGAAATAGTTGCCTATAAAAGGTGCAATTAGAGTTAAAATACCTCCAGCCCCAGTTGCAGATTTAATACGGGCTCCTTTAATGTTTTCTTTAATGGCTGCATTGGAATTTTGATTATGTGTATCTTTAACTGAACTCATATTCTTTTCATTAACCATACCCCGCAAGTTCCCACTCTTATTAGTAACCCTATCCTGTAACTCCGGACCAAATTCACCTGCTTTCATTCTGTTGATCATTTCTCTTAATTCAGGATTATTTTTTAAAGAATAGGTTCCTTGTCTTTCTGCTTCAGCAATTCCGGCAGCAAACTTATTCATATCGCTCTGACTAGCATTATTCTGACCTAATAAAGTTTTAACCTCTTTAATATCTTTTGCTGGTGTAACGGGATCCCAACTGTCGGCAGGTTGGGGCAATGCAGTGGATGAGATAGAAGCATCTTTTACACTATCATAATTTTCATTGCTATTAAGCCACCCGCCCGTTGCAGAAGCAATAGGATTGATTATAAAATAACCGACCGGAATCCATGCTCCGAAAATTGCAGTTTGTTGAAAAACATGTAGAGTTCTTGCACCACCTAAAAAACCACCTGCTGTTAGTGAGGTTCCCATGCTGAATCCGAATAAGACACCTGCCAATGCTCCTGAAACGATATTTACCCCCATTTCAACACGATTATTGGTCGCTATACTCTTGGCAGCATTAATGGCTGCCGTTTCCGTAATGAATGGCAACAGGACTCCACCTTCCTTACAAGCAAGTAGTGAATTTTTTGTTAGCGCAAGAAAGAAATCTCCTTTGGTCCCATTACTATCAAAGTATACTGTAGTATGGTGTTTTTTCCATTGACTTTCCTGAAAGCCAATCATTTCACTACACGTAGGAGTCTGCATCATTTGCCATATTCCATATCCAATTGCCCCAATAGCAATAATCCCACCGACAATCCAACCTGCAACGGGTACAGTAGCCGCAGTTCCTGCCACAAGTAGCATTCCTACTACCACACCGCCTCCAAATGCAGCAGTTCCTGCCCCCGAACTCCAACCGCTTTTGCAAGTGAAGTCTTCGGACAGTTTTTTATCTAGCTTTACTAAAAAAACTCTTTGCTGAGATCCTAATTTTACCGTTTTTTTTTGTCTATTATCACCTAATTCAAATTTTTTAGGATCAGAATTTAATTGGTTTGTACATACTGCAAACACTTTTTCCGGTAAGTAAACTGCCATAATTTAAGTTTAATGATTATCAAAATAATAAAACAAAATTTGCATCAATACAAAAAGAACTACAAAAAATAACCCAATACCCAATACAAAGACTTGCCAGGGCTCCATCTTATTGATGATTGAATATTTTATTTTCTCTCTTTTTACAAGATACACCCCAAAATTTGGAAAGATATTAGTATTTATAATATTTTTCAGTTCCTTTTGGTTAAAATTTCCCCAAACGTACGGCATTAAATATTCTACAAAATCGTCCAGCTGTTCGATATCTTTTTCCGAAGAAAAGGGTGTCAAACCTGTGTTACCCACTCTAATCTTAATAACATCTTTGTTTGTTATAATTGTTAAATAACGAAAACCATCATTCCCTAAATTTTTAATCATTTTAATATCACTCAAACTAAAAATATATTGCAGGTTTTGAAATTTTATTTTTAGGTTTTCATTATTTATTACAACAATCCATTCTTTAGCCTTTACCCGTTTTGCCAGCTGTTTTAAAATAAGCATACACACCGAAAGCGTTAAGAAAGCGGCAAAAAGCAATGGATATAAAAAATAAATTCCCGGAAACAGCCTATTGGTGAGTATAAGTGTTCCAATCATCACAGCTAGTCCCGGAAGAATTAGGTTTAATGCTAATTTTAATTCCGTTTTTGCGTCCAATCCTTCAAATCTGAATTCTTTATTTTCCATTAAATTATGGGGTAAAATTTTCTAACTTTTTAATTGTATAAATACATTCGTTTTCAACATTGTCTGAAACTTCTTCTTTTAAAACTACTTTTCCACTCAAGATAAGACCGCTATGTATATCAATCTCTATAGTAGATCTAAAAATAATTTTATACTCTGTAAACTCATATTTTACAATGCTTTTGTGAATTTCATTGTATTTATCTTTCATTTCTTTTTTTAGAGAATCTGAAATGCTCACTTCAGCTATTTTTCGAACAGTCAAAATTCCGTTTCTCTCTTCTACTTTATCATATCTGATCTTCAGGGGTAAGATCAATGGTGGGAGTATGGTAGACACAAAATCGAAATCTACAGTCTCGAAATTATCTTTGCTGTATAAGTATTGATCAAAACATGAAAAATAAAAAAAATTTCTCCAATACTCTTCTTCATTTGATGCATTTTCAGAAAATTGACTATCAGCCATCATTAATAATTCATCTACAGCTTTTGGGTTATTTTTCTGCAGGCTTTGAATAAAAGGCATTTCAAAAAATTTTGTTGCCTTAAATTTTTTCCAATCTTTTTGCATCTCTTTTTTGTTCAGAATTTTTTGAATTTTTCCTAATTTATTTAAAGAAAAAAAGACATTATTTTTTATTTTCTCTGTTTCTTCAATAAAATCGAAAACTTCTTCTAACGTTTTAGGAGATGATTCTTTGCTATAATCTTCTAATTTAACAAAACCTATTTCTTCTTCTACATTTAATTTTAATACATACTGAAATCTTTGGTTAAGATAATAGACTAAATTATTATTAAACTTTGATGTATTTATTTGTTCACAACGATACCTGGCTTTCTGCTGAAAATCTATTTGTTCAAATGACTTCTTTTTTATTTCTTCTTTTTTGGCAGGGGTAAACAATTCTTTAATATGAAAAGGAATATGGGTGCTAAAAATTTGCTGTGTCAAAATAGCATGAGAATTATGAAAGTCTAACAATTCATTTATTGTTAATCCAAATTCTTTGGCTATAGTAACGAGCGTATCTCCTTTTTTTATTTCGTATGTTTTGAATCCCATATTTAATTAATATCAACTTGAGTCGCTTTTACTGTAACGGCCGTTCCTCCGGTTATCTCAACCTTACCTTCAGCACTTGAGCCTACAGTAGCTAGTTTTGAACCTCCAAGCAAAACATCTTCACCTAAAATGTTAATTTTTTTGCCATTAATATCTATAGTCCCATCTTCTTTCATTGTAATAGAACTTTTCCCCGTCTCCAATTTTATTTCCGTTGCACTATTAATATTAATTTTCCCAGCATTATCCATCGTAATTTTGGATTTTCCTTTTCCTACATTGATGGTCGTATTTGTCTCAACATTTATGGTAAGATTATTCCCTATATCTTCTGTGCTGTTATTGCTTACAAAAGTATTGATATCTCCGGTTCCGCTTAATGTTACATGATTTCCGTTACGGTCTTTAATTTCAATCCCGCATCCATCATGGAATTGGATAATATTCCCACTTTTACTGCTTAAACTCATCACATTATTTCCGGCACCACCACCAGCCCCAATATTTCCATGGAACATTCCTCCCATCACAAAAGGACGATCGGGATGCTGGTGAACAAAATTGATAATCACCTGATCCTCCACTTCGGGAACTGACATAAAACCACGGTTTTTATTGACTTTATCGCTGCTTCCTGCATCCGGAGACATCACGCGGATAAATTCTGTGGTATCCTGTCCGCTCTGCCAGTCAAACTGCACTTTCACTCTTCCCTGATTCAAAGGGTCTGTATTTGAAATAACTTTGGCGAATTGAGCCTCTGCTTTTGGGTTTTCAAACTCAGGACGGGGAATAAATCCAGTATCTGCCGCTATAGCTTCAAAAGTTCCGTCGTAATAACCTCTTGCATCTACCTCATGGGTAACGCCAATAATCATTAATTTGGTAAAATAAGACGTATCGTTGGTATCTGCTTTACGCATCTCGATGTCTGCAGTACATCCCGGATACAGAAATGGAACCGTTGTAGATCCTGAGGTGATGAAAACCTCCGAAGCCTTACTTCCCGCTGTTCCTTTCTGAGAAGCATCGATATCCATAAAGGATGTTGCCTTGATAGGCGCCACTCTCAAAGAAGGGGTTTTAAAGGTTTTTTCTGATATGTCATAAGCCCGTTTCGCAATATCAGACGTATGACTGATTTTTGAATTTCCTGTGATCAGCTTCTCATTTTTACTGCTGTTGTAGCCATAAAAACTAGGACTGACATGCTGAGCTTTCATTTTGATCGCAATATCGCTTACACTGCTACCATACGTAAGTTTAACAGGTTTTTCCTGTGGCGGAAGTTTTCCGAAATGCAAGACTTCACCGTCATAATAAAACTGCTCACCATAGGCTTCAGCAATTCTCGCCAGATAGTTATAGTGGGTTTCTTCGTATTGAGAACTGTAAGGAACATTTCCATGCTGGGCGTCTACCCGGAAATCGAACTTATTCTGTCCTAAACCTTCTCTTATGACATGATCAGCAATGCTGTTTAAGCTCACCTCCTGTCCGCCTCCGAAGCTTTGAATATGAGGCGCCGCATCCAACAGAACTGTCGGACTGAAGCCTGTAAGAACGATATTTCCCAGATTTCCTTTTTCCTGACTGAATCCTACTTCTGTAATCACTCCCACAAAATTCCGTTCAGGTCCTTGTTCAATATCTTTATATTTAAATACGACTGTAATTCTCTTTCCTAAAAAGTTCTGTGCTTCCTGAAGATTATGATTTTCTGCACTACCCAAACTATCGTGAGGAAGTGTCAAACTGAATTCATGGTGTCTGGAAGCGCTCTGTACGAGCTTAAAATGCTTGAAATGATTAATCACCTGGCCTTCTATCACAACATCAAGCTTCACCACACGGTTGATTCCGGCGATAATGCTTTCAGGAATAGCCTGAGCGTTGTGTATCTTTGAAGTAGGCTGTTTTGACCATACTTTGTTTTCAGTAACGGAAGGATTATTCGGAACTAAGGTCTGGTTCATAAACATTCCGGAGCTCTGTGCTGTTCCCGAATATATTTCCTGTGCTTTTTTTGCTGATTTTTTTACGGCCTCGTCAGCTTTCTGAAGCCTGTCTTCTACTTTCTGGACAGCAATATCTTCAGCATTTTTCAACTGTTCTGTTACCGCTGTATCTTTGATACTGCTTTTTGGGCCTTTTACTTTTATCGATTGATCATCCTTAAACATAGTGTGTGTTTTTTTTGCTTAAACTATATAGTAATTTTGAATAACTTCCGGAAGCATACAGCACTGGAAGGCAGTTTCTCCATTCTTATATGAATTGACTTCTGATATAAGAACTTCGCCAGGATCAGTATTTTGGGGATAATGTTCCAAAAACGGCAAAAACAGGATAGCATATTCTTACGAATACACTATCCTGCACCAATTTATTTTTACTAAGATGATTGTTCAAATTAATGACCAGATGAAGGCCACATTCCTCTGTACTCAGAGTTACCAAGCGTAATAACCTCAGCACTGATTACGAAACTGATCAGCATACTGTTTTCGTCTACTGCATCGAAGTCTACTTCGTGCTGAATTACGTATCCATTTTCCCACTTCAGAGTAGTCAGGGTACCTTCTTCATGAGACTTGTTGAAAGTTACTTCACCTGTTGTAGGCTTGTACTTTCCGTTCAGTAAGCTTTCTAAGATGTCAGATTTTTCAGTAGCTTCTACTGTTACTTTGATCAGTGCGTTTGAAGGATCTGATGCTACACGTCCTGATACATCTGTAGATCTGGAAACGCTGTAGTTAAGCTTTAATAATTTTTGCTCTTCTCCTCCGTTGAATTTTAAGATTCCTCTTGAATTTGCTGCCATGATTTGTAAATTTTAACTGTTAATATTTTGTGATTTGGTGATTGATTACAGAGCAAATATATAACGACGTATTTTGAAAAAAAAGCTTTTGGATATAAATTTAAAAATTTGTAGTAATTCTACGATTTGATGTAGTAATTCTACGACAATAGATTTAAGTATACCATTTAATTAATTGAATTTAAAATAGTTAAAACAAAACACAAAAACCTGTTTTACTTATTTTTTTACACTTAAATGAGAAATATTAAGGATTTTTAAGACAAATTAAAGGCTATTTAACATACATTAAAAACATTTTTATGCTTCTGAAATTTCGACATCGGGACATAAAAAAACCGCCATTAAAAAGACGGTTTTTTCATTTTCAATAGTGTGAAACTTATTGCTGAGCTTTTCCTCCTTCTTTTATAGAACGGAAAAGAATTTTATTTTTTTTCAGCAGAAAATCCGGCATGAGATCGGTAGGAAGAAAAAGTTGACTCTCCCCTTTTTTCTGAAGTTCTTCCACAATTCCCGGGTTCCAGGCAAGGATTTCATTCAATTGTACATTCAGTTCGCGGGCAATCACATCCAGATTAAATCCTGCATTGATTTCGGTTTCCTGAAGAGACACCCCGTTATTTCTATTGCTTCCGGCTTCTGTAAAGAAAACTTTATTCAGTCGTGAGGAATTGTAGTTATTTAAAACACCATCCAGCTCACCGGTCGCATAACAGGCATTCAGGTATTTTTTAACATGATTGATAGTTTCTCCCGGAAGATATTTGGAATAAATATGGTACTGTGTAGAGCCTGCGGCCTGCATAGCTTTGGCAATATTTCCTTCACCGCAGTTATAAGCGGCTACCACCGTGATCCAGTCACCGTATTTTTTATAAAGATTCGCCAGGGAAATTGCAGCAGTCTTAGTACTTTTATATACGTCTGTGCGTTCCTGCTCTGTAAGGCCGTACTGGTTGGCGTGCGCGGTCATAAACTGCCACATTCCCACTGCTCCGGCTCCTGAAGTAATATTTCTGTTAAAATGGGATTCTATTAAAGCCAGATTCCTCAAGTGTTTCGGTACGCCTTTTTCTATCAATGCATGTTCGATGAACTCAACGACTTCTTTATTGCCATTGATGATGTTCTTGTACTTTCTCACACTGGCTTCCGAAGTATCGGAGGCGGCAAGAAACTGTCCGTTCACCATGACAAAAGTCCCTGCGAGCATCAGTCCTGTAATGATATTTTTGAATACGGTTTTCATTTTAATTCCTTAATGGTTATCATAAAGAAAGCTGATCAGTTCATCAACCAACCAGCTTCGCATGTTTTATGGTTAATCTTCTACTTTCCAGCTCAGTTTATCTTCTTCATTATTCCAATCTACATGAATGGTCTGCCCGGATTTCACTTCTTCTCTGACGATCATTTTAGAAATAGGTCTTGCCAGCTGGGCGCGAATCACTCCTGAGATCTGTCTCGCTCCATACTTGCTGCTGAATCCTCCTAATGCAAGGTTTTTCACTGCTTCGTCTGAAATTTTTAAGGCCATTCCCAATCTCGTAAGTGAAGTATGAAGGGATTTAAGCTGGATATTGAAGATTCTTTCTGCAATAGATTCGGTGATTGGAGCAAAAGGAATAATCTCTGTAATCCTCGCTAAAAACTCCGGTCTGAATCTTCCTGAATTGGACATGATCTGCATCAATGAGGATGATTCCGGAACTTTCCCTTCTTCAAACTGCTTTACGATTTCTTCGCTTCCGATATTTGAAGTAAATAATATAATCGCATTACTGAAGTCTCCTTCTTTCCCCAGTTTATCATGAACTTTTCCTTCATCCATGATCTGTAGGAATACATCAAAAACAGAATGGTGGGCTTTTTCAATTTCGTCAAACAAAACAACGGTATACGGCTGCTGTCTGATTTTATTCACCAACATTCCTCCTTCCTCATATCCTACATATCCC
This sequence comes from Chryseobacterium sp. JM1, assembly GCF_000737715.1. Taxonomy (GTDB): domain Bacteria; phylum Bacteroidota; class Bacteroidia; order Flavobacteriales; family Weeksellaceae; genus Chryseobacterium. The sequence goes on from NZ_JPRN01000010.1 coordinate 94,599, forward strand.
GGAGGCGCTCCGTACAGTAAGGCAGCGGAATGCTCTTCTTTAAATTCGGACATATCAAAACGAACCATCGCTTTCTCATCATTGAAAAGAAGCTCTGCCATGGATTTTGCCAACTCTGTTTTTCCGGTTCCTGTAGGTCCCAGAAGGAAGAATGATCCGATAGGCTGCCCCGGTTTGTTCAGTCCGCTTCGGTTTTCAACTATGGCATCTGAAAGAATTTTTAAGGCATGATCCTGCCCTACCACTCTGTTCAGTAACATAGATTCCATGTTCAGAAGCTTTTCTTTTTCCTGAGCCTGGATTTTCCCGATTGGGATATTGGTTTTTGCCGCCATCACTGCTGCGAGTTCCAGACGGTCTACTTTTTCTCTTTTTTTAGCAGCATGCTGTAAAAGCTCTGCATAAGTATCATCAATGATTTTATGGATCTGATCCACCGGCATGGAATTATCAATAACCGGCTGTTCGCTTAATGATCCCCAAAGAATCGGACTTATTTTATCTCTAAGAAGATTATAGTTCCAGATCAGTTCATTAGCCTGATCCTTGGTGTCGGTAAATTCTTCTTTTAAAATGGTTTCATAGGTTTCTTTCCAGCTTGCGAGTTCTTTTTCTGAAAGTTCATCCAACATTTTAATTGCGGCCATGGTTCTGTCTAACAGGTCAATAGCAGCATCGGGTAATTTTTTACCTTTTGCATATCTTTTTGCTAAACGTACACATTCAGGAATAGAAGTTTTTTCCACTTCGATGCCGTGGTGTTTTTTGTAGCCGTCAAGAAGAACGTCAATCATTTTTACGCAAGTCTGCTCATCCGGTTCATTTACGGTCAACACTTCGAAACGACGGTTGAAAGCCTGTTCCGGCTCGATGATTTTTCTATATTCTTCCTGTGTGGTAGCTCCGATTACGGTAATCTCGCCTCTTGCCAGTTCAGGCTTAAGAAGATTGGCTACGTTTCCTATGCTTCCTTTGGGATCTAGCAGGGTATGAATTTCGTCAATGAAAAGAACTGCTTTTTCAATTTTCTTGCATTCATTGATGACTTTTTTCAGGCGGTCTTCAATTTCACCTTTGTAAGAGGTTCCGGCTAATAATGCTCCCGTGTCCAATTCAAGAAGGGTTGCATTTTTAAGCATTTCGGGAACATTTCCTTTGGTAATTTCTGTAGCAAAACCTTCTACCAGGGCTGTTTTCCCTACTCCCGGTTCACCGATGATGATGACATTCGGTTTGCTTCTTCTGCAAAGGATTTCCACAAGCATCCTAAGCTCTTTGTCTCTTCCTATAATATTTTCAAGATCTCCTTTTCTGGCCTGTGCTGTTCTGTCTACACAATAGCTTTTAATAGAGGGAAATGACGAATCTGTGAAATCTGATCCATTGGAGAAAAGCGAGGCAAAATCACCATCTTCGGATACTGCGAAAGGGGTATCTTTTCTATATAAATTGAAAATTTCATGTTCTCTCAGTGGAAGTGATTTTAGCTGCTGCAGCGAAAAAACAACCTGAGGTTTTACAATAGCGGTAAGGATACAGATCGGGGTAATCTCATCCAGTCCCAGTTTCAGACGGATATCGTCTGCTTCTTCAGTAAGGGTATCTACAGCTTCATCCGCACGCACCTCATCCGGAAGATGGGCCGTTTTTGGATAGTCTTCAATGCGGACATCTGCCCACTCATAAAAATAGCCGGGATCTTTATCAATACTTTTCAGGAATTCATTAAGGCCGATATCTTTATGCATTAAGGCCTGTAAAATATGTGGCCCACCGTAGGTTGCATTATAATTTTCCTTCGCTATCGACTGAGCAATATGAAATAGCTGCTTTACTGTTTCGTTGGTTACTAGTACTCCCATTTATAATTTTTCTAATATTAATATGTCTGTGTTCTTTTTAGTTTTATCAGATGATTTGGTGTTATCTGTGAAAAGATACATTTGTACAAATATATCTTTTTTATACAAAATGTAGGTAGGGTTAAAGATAGTTAATTCTTTGATTAGAGAAGTAATAAGTTTTTTGGTTGTGTTTTTATTTGAGTTTACCATTTTTCTATACAGAATCATCTCAGAATTATCTATTTCTATTGCGTAAAGACATCATCTAAAGCGTTTTAGGCAAAAAAGACTGCCTTTTAAGGGACAGTCTTTTTCTATGAATGTTGATGTGTAATAGTGTGTCTTAATTAGATGGCCATAATCCGTTAAATTCGGAGTTGCCGTAGTCAATAGTTTCTGCACTTACAACGAAACTGATCAGCATGCTGTTTTCGTCTATGGCATCGAAACTTACCTGATGCTGGACTACATAACCGTTTTTCCAGTTCAGAGTGATCAGTGTTCCTTCTTCATGAGATTTGTTAAAGGTTACTTCTCCAGTGGTAGGTTTATACTTTCCGTTCAGCAAACTTTCCAGAATGTCAGATTTTTCAGTAGCTTCTACTGTAATTTTAATCTGTGCATTGGAAGGATCTGATGCCACACGTCCTGAAACGTCTGTCGATCTGGATACACTGTAATTCAGTTTCAATAATTTCTGCCCTTCTCCGCCATTGAATTTTAAGATTCCTCTTGAATTTCCCGCCATGTTAGGTAAATTTTAACCGTTATTAATATTTTGTGATGTGGTGTGATTGTTTAACAAATATAGAACCCTTATTTCGATTCCAAAAGGATTTGAATAGAAATCTCATATTTTGTAGTAGTTCTACGATTTTTTGTAGTAATTCTACGACTATGGATTTAAGAATATTTCCAAATGGTTACTGGAAGCCACTTTCCAAGTATCTGTATTTCAATGAAAACAAGGACATTTTACACTTCATTGAGAAATAGGTAGGGTTTGGGAAGACGATATGCGAGGCTTGGAGATACCGGGTTGAAGGATCAAATATCTTTAGTGTTTAAGATTTTTTTGTAGTTATTAGTTTCGAGTTTTCGGGTTTGAGAGTCGGAGAGTTTGAGGATTTTAGAGTAAGGGAGTTGTTAGTTGCTGGATCCAATCTCGGAACCCGGAACTCGCATCCCGAAACATATCTGAAATCTGATGTCTAAAATCTTGATTGACTTCGTCGAACTGACGTTTCTTGGCTCTTGTTTCTTAAATTCACTATTCACTAGCGAAGCAAATTCACCATTGACACTTCCCCCCCGACCTTTAAAAATCTCATGTCTGAAATCTGGTATCTGATGTCTAAAATCTTGACTCTATCTTCTCACAAAAAAAGCAGAAGTAAAACTCCTGCTTTTGATATCATCAAATTAGTGACTGATTAATGCTTTGTGTATTCCGGCTCTTCAATAATCTGAGTGGTTGGCATAAAGTATTCATTAAGCCAATAGAATGTCTGTCCGTTCTGCTGAATCTTCACTGCAGGATTGTTTCTGTGGGAAAGCATTCTCTCTGCCAGTAATTTATAATCCTTGAAATACTTTCTTACCGTTTCTTTTAAAACGATTTTAGGTTTCTTCCAGCCTTTAAGCTTGTATTTTGACATCAGCTCTTCTTCAGAATTGTCAAACCCTGTACTTAATCCTACTGCATAAGACATTGGCTTTTCATACAGTTCAGATTTATCAAGGAATGTTAAAGTAGGATTATACTTTTTAAGGATCCTGATATACTCTTTAATTGCTGTAGCCTGGTTAAAGTCCGCTCTTTCAGGTTGCGTCTTAAGATGAACTTCTGTATAGAAATTCTTCAGGTTGTCATATTCTGTTTCAGAGATAAGAATCCCTTTCTCAATATTCGGTTTTACCTCTTTCAATTCTTTAGGGATATATCCTTTTACCAGGAATGGATTTCCGTAGTTGATAAGCTGTGCTGCAATTCCCGCAGAAACCGGATTGGTAAGGCCCGGAAACAGATATTTGTATTTAAGATCTACATCTGTTCTTCCCGCTCCTACAGAAGAGTGGAAATATTCATTCAGTGATTTGTCAATGGTTTGATTGTCCAGAGTAACCTGTGCAATAAGACTGTCTACCGATTTTTTCAAATAACCGGGTGTTGCAACATCACCTTTTTTAGGGAAAATGACAAATCCCTGGGACATACTCTGTTTTGGATAATCCAGAGAGAAGAATCCGGCATCACCTTCTACAAGGCTAAAGTTATTTTTAGTAAGAACATCATTTTGGTTAATGATCTTTTGTTTTTTAAGTTCAGCAATATTTTTCGCAGTATTGGTCACTACATTTTCAGCCATCAATACAAAATCATTGTAGGTATCAGCTGATCTTGCACTGGTCTGGAACATGATCAGTCTGGCCTGCGCCTGTGTAAGGGAACTGATCACGCTGTACATATTTCCGCTCTGGTTGGCAGAAGTACCTACAGTCACTACGATATTGGTTTCATCCGGAACGTTGGAAAGAAGGTTTCCTGCAGCAGTAAGCGCTTCTCCTACCGGCTGGTATCCGCTGTTGCTCGCACAGTTCATTTCATTCGTTCTTTCGGTAATGAAAGTGGTGATCTTGCTGTAATCCCTGTTCAGATTGGAAACCAAAACGTTTTCTCCACATGGATTATTTTTATACAAAACAACGCCATACTTTACGTCATTGAAATAAGAAGGTTTTTCAAATCTAAGCTGTAGATCCTGAAGTAAGGATTTTACGATAGGTGCATAAGGCGTATTGGGAGCACTTACATCAAGCGCAAAAACGATATTGATATTTTTATTTCTCTCTGTAATCTCTCTGTAACGGTCAAAATAAATTTCCTCACCCAGAACATTGAAAATATAGTTTTTGCTGTAGTCTAAGATGTTGGTAAAATATTTTGTTTTGGAATCCGGTGTCGGAGCTTCATTCAAAGCAAGGCTTACAGGATAGATGTTCTCGAGAGGTGTTCTCTTATGGGTATCTGTAAGAAGAATAGCTGTTCTGCTTTCGGAATCTGCTGCCCCCGGATATCCTTCATGGATTCCTAAAGCAGACTCGGTAACTTTGGTGTCATTTTTAATTTTTATTGCAGAACGCTCGCCCCATGCAGAAATCACGTTGGAATCCACCCATCCATAAAGGCTGGTACTGATGCTGTCCATATCAATGGAAGGTTTTTTACCGACGAGAAAACGTTTATTATTTTCCGCCTGTTTATAGACGTATACCATCTGTCCGTTTGGAATTTTCACATTGGCTGTCTCTATAAGACTTGGTGAGTTGAACACCATGATAGAGTCATTCTTGTAATATCTTTCCGCACTTCGGATAACTTCGCTGTTATTCGGAACTACGGCTACTCTTACCGGATATCCGGTCTTTTCGCTTTTTAAAGAACTGTTCCATAAAAGCAGTTCTGATTCCGGGATCCAGCCATAGGTTTTAATGGATTTAGACGAAACTTTTTTCATTAAAGCATCCGGAACATATTCCGCCACTTTCACCATTCCGTCTCTATTTTTAAGAACCATCAAAGGTTCAAGGAACTTCACTTCTTTGTAAGACTTTTCGTCGCTTTTATCGAGATAGGCCGTATTTCTTGACCGGTCTGAAATGACGATCCAGGGAGTGGCTTTTTTCGGGTATCCGTTTACTACCGGAGAATTGTCTACCTGTCCGTATTTAGAAGGCTCTGGTGTTCTTTTGGATGGCAGCTTCACCTGACAACTCGTTATTAATACCGATAAACCTATGTAATATGCTGCTAGAGGAAATTTATTTTTCATCCTATTTTATTTTAATGATTGGTGTGTCCGGAACTCCGGATCCTTTTATTTGCTTTGGTTGATGTCAACTTTGGTTACACAGCTCTGCTTGTCGTCAAAGTTTACTTTTACAGTCTGGATCACAACGTTTTTATCAAACTGAAGTCCGGCACAGTACATATAGAAATTGTTAGCTTTACTGTCGCTTACTTTTACCACTGTATTTTCATTGTTACACAGATACTTATTCAACAGGTAGTTGTAATGCATATTAAAACTGTTTCCGTTGGCAATCTGCTGCAGGTGGTACTTGAAATCGTCGTCAATCAGTTTGTAAGAATCTTCTACAGGTACCTCCTCCTCTTCTAAAGAATTATAGGCAGGAATAATTCTGATGTTGTGATAAATAGGCTCTTCGCTTTCCTCTGTGTACAGTGCCACACGGTAATCACCCGGTTTTTTGTAGGAATAGAATGCCAGTTTTTCTTTAGAATCCGTATTTCCGGTTTCGCCGAATTTCCATGCAAAACGTGTCGCATCCGAAACAGCACGGAACTGTACATTTTCATACTGTCTGGCTTCCGACTGAGCTTCGATCAGTGTGATGCTCTTTATCGTATCTTTTACCTTCTGGGCTCTTGAAGATACCATTACGGGGATCGTTTTGGTGTATTTATTATCAATAAGCAAACTTATCAGATAATAGCCGGGTTTGTTGTAAAAATGGATCCCTGTGCTTTTGTCAGAGGTTGTCCCGTCTCCAAAATTCCATCTTTTGGTTTTCGCGAATTTGGTATGGTCCTCAAATAACAGCGTATCTCCTACAGATAGTGTAGTTGGGCTTACGATTCCTACAATATCATCGGCAGAATGGATGACTTTTTTCTGCAGCCATAGCGCAATGAGAGCCGCAATGAGCAGCGTTGCGATAACACCGATAATAATGTTCTTTTTGTTTTTTTGAAAATAATTCATAGTTAAGTGATTGTGATGTGTTTTATTCCTTTAATGTTTATTTCTCTGATTACTGAGTTCTTTCCCTTCTGGCATTTTCTCTTTCATTAATGTAGCTCTGCTTATTTTTAAAACCAATTCTGCAGTCATCAAGCTCTTTCTCAAATCTTTTCACATCTTCTGTGGTTGTAGAAATAATTTTTTTGTCATCAAAGTACATTTTGTAGAATTTTGCGATCTGTGGATAGGCATCTTTACGGATATCCACGACATCTTTGCCATGAAAATAGCTCGCAAGACCATTGATGTTCTGAGAGATATTATCCTCCACAAAAGGTTCCGGAGATTTATCCCGGATTCTGCTGATTCCTACATAAGCACTGTCCATCAGAGGCTGTAAAAGCTTCTGTTCGCTTTCGAACGCTTTTTTCTGTTCAATACTCTCTATTCCTCTGATATCTTCATCTGAAAATGGGGATTCAAACCCTTTTAAAAAGATGACCCCGAGGAATATCATAGCGGCTAAAAGCATCAGTATTAAATAAAGAAACTGATAATGCCTTTCTTTTTTGGATAATGTAACATGTCCCTGCATATGTTTTCTTTTTTATTAATTATCTGCCTCTAGGTCCTGTAAAATGTCTTGTAGGATCTTTTTTAAGTTCTTTATTGGCATTTTTCATCTTCTGCGAACAGTCATCAAGATCTCTTACCACCATCTTTTTATTGTACTCCACTTCCAGAATATTGTTTTTTAAACTCAGCATCGGTCCTATCTGTTTCATCAGAACCGCATAATGTTTAAAATTATCAGCGCTGTCTTTGCCCATAGCATTTCTTGCATCTGCCACATCATCCATAATGCTGGTTTTAAGGAAGGCTTCACTTTTTACCTGGCCCTGATTGAGTTGGTTCATTTTATTGTAGATATTTTCTACATGATCTCTAAGAACGTCGCCGCGGCGCATCAGTTCTTTATAAGCTTCTGCTTGTCTGGTAATTCCTTCCCGTTGTATACTGTAGCTTTTAAAAAAGAGAAATAAACACAGAAAAGATACCACCGAGAGAACGGCGAATGATAGAATAAACTTCCAAATGCCTACTCTGACGTCAGATTTGTTTAATTTTTTTTCCCTGTTAGAAGACATATATTTGCGATTTGTTTGGCCTGTGAAAATATAAAAAAAAATTTTTATGTACAATACGTATTTTCCCCAGGCGATTTTCGGGAAAACCCTATTTAACCTAAGTTTAATTTCCACTTTCATTAGTTTTTCCTAAATTAGGCCTCTGAATTTTAAATATCTTATACCAAATCGATATTAAAAGTGAGTAAATTATTATCAAACACAGTAAGGTTTTCTATAGCAGACAGTGATTTTTACTTTAAGAAGATCATGATCAAAACGCTTATGGAAAATCCCTTCTATATGCTTCTGAATGACTGTAACAACGGCCATGAGCTTGTGAACAGGATTTACAGGAGACAGGAAGATGTGTTTATCATAGAACTGTTTATGCCTGTCTTAAGCGGTATAGAAGCCATTAAATACATCCGGAAAAACAATACGGAAACGCCTATCGTTACTTATTCCAGTACCTATCAGGAAGATATGGCTGAAATCCTTTCAAAAATCCCCAACGTTTATTACTGCGAAAAAAAGAGTACCATCATCAAAGATCTCATCAAGGGCAGCATTGCTTCAGACAGCTTCGATTATGAGAAATATTCCAAAGAATGGGAGCAGCAGCCACTTGCTGTGCAAAACTATATGGAAAGGCAGAAAAAGGGCCAGGAAGAGCTCAATCCTACCGAAATCCAGCTGATGAAATTCTGTTACGAAGGCTACAGCAACAAAGAAATTGCAGAAAAACTAAACCTCAGTACACGTACCATCGACACGTATATCAACAGGTTGACGGAAAAACTGGGACTTAAAACAAAACTGCATCTCATCAGGTTCTGCGTGGAAAACGGCTACTACAATTCCAGCATGTAGAGAGATTTAATGTAATATTAATATTGGGTAAACAGGAAAACTCCAACTCTTTAAACAAAAATATTTTGCCACTAATTTGCTAGTATTCAATTTTTTTAACTAAATTTGCACACCTAAAATTTAAAATTAAAAAAGGAAATGACAAAGGCAGAATTGGTAAACACCATCTCAAATAAGTTGGGAACAGAAAAGAATGAAACACAGAAAGTTGTAGAAGCTTTTATGCAGGAGATCAGGACTTCTATGTATAATGGGGATAACGTTTATCTGAGAGGTTTTGGATCTTTTATCATTAAAACAAGAGCTGCTAAAACAGGAAGAAATATTTCTAAGAACACTGCAATTGAGATTCCTGCTCATAACATTCCTGCTTTCAAACCTTCAAAATCTTTTGTTGAGAAAGTAAAAACTAAAGTCGCAGTAAAATAAAACATTAACTGAATATTAACTAGTTACTAAAAAATTAAAATTATGCCAAGCGGAAAGAAAAGAAAAAGACACAAGGTTGCAACTCACAAGAGAAAGAAAAGAAGAAGAGCAAACAGACATAAGAAAAAATAATCTCTTTTTCTCGAGATTTACAATATAATAATATAGTTGGTGTTTTTAATTATTTAAAGTTCACCGACTATATTTTTGTTTGCAACTATAAGATTCCGGGGCAAACATGGGCTTTTGCAGATATTTTTAAAAAGATAGAGCATTTTCGTTCAAAATTCTTATATTTAATATTATTTATTTGCTAAAAAATACGCCAGTTCCCTATAATCTTAATAATTTTTATCTTATAACAAAATGAAGAAAGAACTAATAGTTTCGCATGAAGATGATCTTACAAAGATTGCACTGCTGGAAGACGGAAGACTATGTGAACTTCATGAGCAAGAGGACAAAAGCGAATTTATAGTTGGAGATCTGTTTGTAGGAAGAGTAAAAAAACTGGCACCTAACCTGAATGCAGCATTCGTAAATATCGGGTACGATAAGGATGCATTCCTGCATTATCAGGATCTGGGACCACAGTATCTTACCTACAGAAAGTTTTTAAAAGATACTATTTCTAAAAAACAGAGCACTTCAAGCTTAAAAAATTTCGAGATACAACCCGAAATAGACAAAAACGGAACCGTAGACAAAGTCATTGCCAAAGACGATCTCGTTCTGCTTCAGATCACCAAAGAACCCATTTCTACAAAAGGTCCCAGGATCTCTACCCAGGTTTCTTTGACAGGACGTTTTCTGGTCCTGATCCCTTTCGACAACAAAGTTTCCATTTCCAAAAAAATCAGAACCACTGAGGAAAAAGAAAGACTGAAAACCCTTATCGACAGCATCAAACCAGAAGGTTTTGGAGTCATCATAAGAACAGTAGCGGAAGGAAAAAAAGTAGCAGACCTTCACAATGACATGAATCAGCTGATCCAGAAATGGGAAACTACATTCAAAAACATTCAGAAAAGTAAGGTTCCGGCCAGAGTTTTAAGCGAAGAAGACAAAGCTTCAGCTATTTTAAGGGACAATTTCAACCAGGATTTCGTGAGCATCATCTGTGACGATGAGCAAATGGTAGACGAAATGACCAACTATGTGGAGGTCATAGCCCCTGAAAAAAAGAATATTGTTCAGTTTTACAATTCCCACATTCCTCTTCTCGAATATTACAACGTTGAAAAACAACTCAAACAGAGTTTTGGTAAACACGTTAATATTCCAAGTTCAAAAGGTGCTTACCTCGTTATTGAACACACAGAAGCTCTTCACGTCGTTGACGTCAACTCCGGAAACAATATCACTACCGGAACTGCCGTAAACAAAGAACACGCTCTGAAAGTGAACAAGATGGCAGCCACCGAAATCGCCAGACAGCTTCGTCTCCGGGATATGGGAGGCATCATTGTAATCGACTTCATCGATATGCAGAATCCCGACCACAGAAGGGATCTCTACGAACACCTGAAAGAAGAAATGAAGCGCGACAAAGCTCGCCACAAAATTCTTCCTCCGAGCAAGTTTGGACTGATTCAGATCACCAGACAAAGAAACCGCCCGGAAAAACAGATTGAAACCAAAGAAGAAAACCCGAACAAAGACGGAGAAATCGTAGCTCCGATCGTAATCGTGGAAAGAATGGGTGAAACGCTCAGAAGCATCCTGCAGAAAGAGAAAGGAAAGATTTTCCTGCATGTACACCCTTTCGTGGAAGCCTACCTTACCAAAGGCATCAAAAGTATCCAGATGAAATGGTTCATTAAATACAAAAAATGGGTAACCATCATCCCAAGGGATTCTTTTAAATATTTAGAATATAAAATTTACAATTCGAAGAAAGAAGAATTGATAGAATTTTCTAATTAAGACAAAATTTAAACCTCCGGCTCTATGCTGGAGGTTTTTTCGTTAAATTGCTTTTAAAATGAGCCGATGAAACGTTTACTATTACAATCAGTTCCATTAACCATCATTGCTATGACACTTTTTACAAAGCGGTGGCTCGTACTTCCGGTGGATGCTGGCAACACATCCATGTCGGGGTTTCCTTTTCCTTTCATTGCGGATGGATGGCATACTTCATTATCTTATCAGATTTTCATCATCGAATTTCTAGCAGACTTTTTTATCCATCTTTTACTTTGGACATTGATTTTATTTCTGATCAATAAATACCTCTTTGCTATAAAAATCCCAAAAGTTTTAAATAGTATCATCTGGGGACTGGCTATTATTATTTCAGGATTGGCAATTTTTATAGCTTCAATGCCAGACCAGATCATTCAACTGAAAAGAGACTGGGACATACAAACTTTAGTAAATTCAGGGTACCGCTTTATTTGGCAAGAACAACCACGACAATAAAAATCATTTCGCAACAATACATAACTACAATACTTTACAATAATGAGCAAGGAACATCACTACAAAGCAACCATTCAATGGACAGGAAACAAAGGAACAGGCACCAGTAGCTATAGAAACTACGAAAGGAGTCATACCATCCATATTGAAAACAAAGCCGTTATTGAAGGCTCTTCTGATCCCGCCTTCCGTGGAGATAAGACCAAACACAATCCTGAAGATTTGTTTCTTTCTTCCCTTTCCTCCTGCCATATGCTCTGGTATCTTCATTTCTGTTCTGAGGAAGGCATCATTGTCACCGATTACACCGATGAAGCTACCGGAATTATGACTGAATCAGCCGATGGGAGTGGGAATTTCACCTCAGTTGCATTATATCCTACTGTAATTGTTACGGAAGAATCCATGATTGAAAAAGCGAAGGAGCTGCATCATAAAGCAGGTCAGTTTTGTTTTATTGCCCGTTCGGTGAATTTTCCGGTGAAACATATCCCTACCGTGTTAGTTAAATAATTTTTATTTTAGACTAAACACCACCAAAACATTCACTAATACAACATATTAACTACAATAACTCTAAAATTCAGATTCAAAATTCCACAATAAGAGAATTATTTATCAAATAATCAATAAAATTTCAATTTTACAATCATTTATTGTGTAAAAAATTACAATTAATTGTTATTTTTATGTAAAATGTAAAGTTTTTTTTATATTTTTATATAAACAAAACTAACCATGATGAAACCGAGATTAACCATTTTTGATGAGCCATTACTGTATACAGAAGGTTTATCAAAACTGCTCTCACAGAGCAAAATTTTTAACACGATTGACATTTGTAATTCTTATGAACCCTTATTTGAACAATTAAAAGAAGATCCCCCTGAAATCCTGGTCATAAGCTCCAATATGCTGATGCTTACCGATATTTTCAGACTTGTAGAAGACATCACCTCAAAAGACAAAAAAATCAAGATTATTGTCATAGGCAATAGTTATGATATGATTGATATCCGGAAGCTTTTTAACAAAGGTATAAAGAGCTATCTTGACAAAAACAGCAGATACGATGAATTCCTGAAATCCATCAATGCACTGCTCTTGAATGAGATCTATATCTGCGACAACGCAAAAGAAAGAATGATCAACTTTATCAGCAGTGAGGAAGGAAAACCCAATCCTCACATCAAAGAACCTCTCACACGCAGAGAAATGGAGATCCTTAAACTGATATGCGACGGCTTCAGCAGCAAAGATATTTCTGAAAAACTTTTTATCAGTATCAATACCGTAGAAACCCACCGCAAAAGAATTCTCCTCAAATTAAACGCAAAAAATTCCGTAGGAATCGTAAAATATGCCTTAGAAAACCACATTATTGATTGATGAAAACCATTTCGTTTCAGCTCCAAAAAAAATCCAAACCTTCGGTTTGGATTTTTTTTGGAGCTGAAACGCTCTAGTAAATTTTGCTTCACAAGTGAATGGTGAATGGTAGATTCAAGAGCCAAGATACTAGATTTCAGACATTGGTATTATAGTACTGGTGGCTTCGGCAACCTCAGCCACCAGATACTGTCATCATTTGATATAGTCTCCACTCCTATAACTCTAAAAATACTTCAACCCGAATCACGTATCCCGCACCCTAAAACCCTCCTACTCTCAAACTCGGACCTCGCATCACTACTCATAATCCGGCATTTCCCCGTTACTGAAGAGAGATGCTCTCGAAAGATCGGTCATGGTACTGTTGAGATCAATAGCCATTACATTTTTCTGAGAAATATTATCGTTGGAGGTGTTCATAAAGATAATCTGGGCATTGTTCGGAGAAAACCTTGGATCAAGATCGTTGGTTCCGAGTGGTTTTTCGCTTTCTGCAGAAATATCATATATAGTGTCGGTCGTTATATTATAGATAAAAATATGAGAATCGAGCTGGCGGTAATTGCCGCTGCCATCCAGGTATCCTGACAGATCTCTTGTGTATACGAGCATTTGTCCGTCTACCGAGAAATTAAGTCCGCCTGAGGCTCCTGCTGATCCTGTCAGAATAGTTTTTAAAACACTTCCCATCATATCAATGATGTAGATCTTCGTATTGTACCCGTTAAAATCATTCGTTTTTAAAGCGATTCTGCTGCCGTCGTAGCTCCAGTCACATTCGGAGATCATACTGCCGTCCGGAGTTGTGTATACCAGCGCAAGGCCACTTCCGTCTTTATTAATTCTGTATAATTTATTAAAATTGGAATAGAGAATTTCCTGGCCGTTGGTACTCCATGCGAAATCCATTTCATAATTATTAAAACCAGCAGCCGGTACTGTGGTTACTTTAAAAGGATTGGATCCGTCTGGGTTTACCGTGTAAATATGGGTACTTCCACCTTCGGTCCGTAGAAATGCAATCAGTCCTGCATTGTTATTTTTTCTCGGCCTCCAGCTGTTATAGGACGAATTGGTCAGTTGAAAACTGTTTCCTTGTCCATCCGTAGACATGATCACAAAATTACCGTTCTGTTTCTGTACATAATGGTAACGGTTGGCCGGAACCGTATTGGTGGTAAATTTACTGATTGAACTTAAAACTGGCGGGTGAATGCCGTCCGAAACAGACACCTGCCAGAAGTAACTAACACCAAACTTCAAATTTGAAAGCGAATAATGCTTCACCGTCAAATCATTAACCTGAATCACATGAGTATCGAGGTTATTTTTAATTGTTAAACTATATTTTAAAACATCAGCCGTATCAGTATCTGTAGCAGTCCACGTCAGTTCGACGTTCAAAGGCTGGTTCACCGCATTATCTACCGGACTTAGCAGCTGCGGTGCTGAGGGAGGAGAATTAAGTGATTCATCATCGTCCATTTCAAAAACCACGGTGACTACCTGGTTTTGGGTTTGCATATTAACACCCTGAAAAGTGGTAATATAGCCGGACAGTTCTGCTTTCACAGAATAATTTCCAAGCGGCATGGCAGCAATTTCGAATGTACCGTCTGTCCCGCTGAAAACCGTCTGTGTAGTGGGTGCTGTAAAAATTTTCACATTAGGAATGGGCACATTGGTACCTCTTTTTACAACTTTTCCTTTCAATATTCCTGTCTGAGCCTGGTCCACAAGATCTTCACTGCATGAAAACAGACAAAAAGTAAGGATCAATATGCTGAGTATTTTGATTAAAGTTTTCATAGTTCATGTTTTTATTTGTTTCCAAGGTAAAAATTGATTCCAAGTGCAAAGCGGAGTGCCTGGTCTTTTCTTTTTCCATTGACCAAACCTTCCCAGTTATCTTTAAAACCGATATCATACTGTGAGGAAGCCCGGATTGCGGTATTATTACCGATCATGTATTCCAGTCCGCCGCCAACCTGCCCCTTGTACTGAGGTTTGTATTTTGAAAACATAGCTCCCGCGCCGCCATAAACATAAGGACTGAATCTGTATTTTGGGAACAGTAGAAACTCCAGATTAAGCTCGGGAACTACATAGCTTCTTTTAATAATATTTTTATTCTCTAAAGTGAAATAACCAACGCTGGTTTCAATATTGAAATTGGGACTTATAAAGTATTTCATTCCCAGTTTTCCACCTGCATTCATTTTAGGATTTACGTAGTCATCTTTGATTTTCTGAGCTTCCACATTCGCAAAAACGGACATTTTCTGTCTGTAATTTTCCGGAAACTTATTACCAACCGTTCTGCCTACATTATCTTCCTGTTCTTTGTTATAATCATTGATTAAAGACTGATAACCCGTTAAATTCTCAGATGCTTTTCCCCATATCTTATCCCTGATCCCTTCGACGATTAAGGATCTTACCGCTTTTTCGATGGCTTCGGTGACAGCAAGCTGTACCGGTTCATTTTGAGTAAGTCCAACTTCAGCTTCCAGAAGTCTTTCCGTATCAATATATCTGAAAAAACTTCCGTTGACGCTGGTGGAAAGTATGGTTTTGGAAATATAAACAGTTTTTAGAATTTCACCGTTCAGCGTGGAAACAGCCCGCAGATAAATGGTAATTCTGTCCTGGCGGTACTGTGTAGAAGCGCCTATTCCGAAGTATCTCGCACCGAGGCCTCCGGTCATGACATTGCTGTCATAAGAGATCACGCCGCCTTCGAGAAGAATTCCTGCATAAAGAAGTGGCGGAAGGGATTGGCTGTTTTTATCAGCTTCTTTATTGTATTCCTGTCTGGTGGACCGGATAATCTGTCTTTCGTTTAAAAGATTGGCGATATTTTCCCTTTCAATGGGGATAAACCACCGGCTGTCTTCCAGTGCTTTGATCAGAATCGTAGTAGTTCCCTGCGGAACAGCCGTACTCCAGTTGTTTCCGTTTTCAGACGGTTTATACTGGCCGGTCTGGTCTCTGAATTTGTAGACGCCGATGACTATTTTTTCTTTGGGAAGCGGAAGGTTTTTCAATTCCGCGGTAGAGGGAGTAAGCTCTCCCATAGTGGATCTTTCAGGATCGGAAGGAAGACCCAGTATCGAACTGCAGGCCTGCATTACACACAGCAGGAACGTACAGAAAAAAATTCTGGTGTAAGTGTAAGTTCTCATGGTAAGTCTGGTTTTTAGTTATTTTTTATTTTGGAATGACGATCTCGGACTGATCACCTGAACTGGTATCCAAAATATTGATCAAAAGTCCCTGGGCTGTAGTGGTAATCTGCAGATAAAGCGAACCGAAAAGATAATTCCCGGGCTTCAGGCTGCCCTCCCCGAACTGATCTTCAAACAATTTTCTGGACAGCTCGCTCAGCACCTGCCTGTTGAGGCTCTGACTGAAACTGTCTAGAGAATTAACGTTATCGAGCAAACTGCTGTAATCATCTTTTTCATCAAACTGATTTTGGGCATTTGCTGAACTTAAAAGCCACTGATAGTTAAACGTATCTCCTCCGAATGCCGGATTGATGGGCTTATAAACGAGCTGCTGAGATTTTCCGGAGAAAATACCCGCAATAAAGGTCAAAATAATGATAAAAGTTTTCATGGCGGACGTTTTTAGTAGATGAATTCATTTTTAATGAGGTTTTTCTTTGCATTAAATTCTTTGATATATTTCAAGCTGGCTGCCAGCTGTTCTTTCAGGTAATCTTCGCTTGGGTTGGTCATAAAACTGTAAATCACTTTATCATCAATCTGGATGTTGATCTGGCCACTGGTCCCGCGGAGTGGAAGTTCGGAAATAGTCACTGCACCACTGCTTTTATCAGGAATCTGGCTGTACTGCATATAAAAAAGATCATAAAAGTCTTTCCCGACCTTTGTTTTGGTTTCGTCAATGGTGAGTCCTTTCAGTTCAAAGACGGCATCTTCTTCTACTTTGGCTGTTTTCTTTTTGAACAGATCGGTATTGATTTCAAGACTGTCTTTCGCGATCATTTTCTGGGTTTCTTCATCTTTTACGTAGAGGAAAGCTTTCAGAGCATCTTTCGGTTCAAGATTCACATTGATCTCAGATAAAACCTTTACTTCATTGGGATTGATGGAAAATTTACCGCTTTGCTGGTTATTGGAGAGATTGCCGGTATTTCCCTTTTTAATGGAAATCAAAAGATAGTTCAGCTCTTTGTATACGGCAGTATTATTGGTAACAACGGCTTTGAGATTAATCTGATTTTCGAGGATGCTTTTTTCAATCCTTGCGTTCACTTTTTTATCTTCCTGCCCATCAACCGTCGCAGACAGGAAGATAAATAAAGTGCACAGATTTAAGGAATATAAAAATTTCATCATGTGTGTTTTAATAATTTCTCATGAAAATGGTTTTGTTGTCACCTTTTACACTGATCTGCATTCCGTCTGAGATGCTGTTGCTTCCGGTAATATCAATAATATTGTTATTTCCCTGAGCGGTAACGGCAGTTTTGGTTTCTTGATTTGTAAATGAATTAATGAAAAAAAGTGTATTGAAGTCTCCCAGTTGCTGAATGGCAATATTGGTCTTATCATTAAGAGAAAGTTCCGCGCTATTGTTATCTCCTATCTGGAGAACGCTGGAGCCATAAAGCCCCTGCTCTGTCTGCTGTCTTGCCATAAGATCTAGAACCGTCCTGCTGTTGAGCTTATCCCAGTCTACCTGCTGTGCCTGCACAAACAGTCCTGCGAAAAGTGTAAAGGCACCCCACCCGAGTTTCAACATGGTCTTAATTTTTAATAAAGGTACATGAATAGAGTATTTGGAAAAACACACCCAGCAGGTACAAATATAAAATCACGGTTTCCGGGTATGTTTATCATTAAAAGCTTAAAAAAGGAGAAAACCGCAGCCTCTCCTTTTATGCTTGATTACAGTACATGAATTAGTTGGATTGGTTAACGATCATTGAGTTTCCGTTACCCATCTGAGTTCCTACGTGGATGTGAGAATCTCCGCTTTGAGCTACCCATGTAAAGTTATTGTTACCCATCTGAACATCAATCGCTGTGTTGGAATCACCTAACTGAACTTGGTACAATTGGTTACCGTTTCCAATCTGAACTCCCAGAGCAGTGTTGTCATCACCTACCTGAACAGAAGCAGCAATATTGTTGTTACCTCCCTGATCGTGTGTTGCACTGTTATCATTACCATCCTGATATTGCACTAAAAGGTTATCGTTACCTACCTGAAGACCGCTTGCATCATTTCTTCTTCCAAGCTGAATCTGATAAGCATCATTTCCGTTACCTAACTGAATAGCTGAAGCATCATTTCTTCTTCCATCCTGATATTGTACTACTGCATTTCCTATTCCCAGCTGTAAAGAAGACGTTTCATTTCTTCTTCCGATCTGAGTCTGTTCTGTGGAGTTTAATGCTCCCAACTGCCAGGTTGTTGCAGAGTTTCTGTTTCCTGTCTGGCTTACATCATTGGTATTACCTATTCCGGCTTGATCTACGTCTATTGAGTTTCTGTTTCCGATACTTTCAGCCGTATTAATATTGAGAACACCTACCTGATCGATATCTGCCGTATTACGGTTTCCATCCTGTGTTAAAGAGTTGATGTTTAAAAGCCCTGTCTGGCTAACAGTAGCAACGTTCAAGTTTCCAATCTGGGCAGTAAGATCAATGTTTGATTGTGCGAAGCCGAAACTCATGGCCATTAGTGTAAATACACCTGTGATAAAGTTTTTCATTTTGGTAAAATTAATTGGTTAATAGTATGACAAAGGTATACGCTTAACCCAAGCGAGAAACCACTGCTAAAGTGTAAATTTTAAAAATCACTGTTTACCGTTCCGGTTGTAACTGTTTACCTTTTTCTCTGTGTAACGTGTTTCAGTTACGTGAAAACACGGTACGCTATCATCGTGATTTCCACATCAATATATAAAATAACTCTAATTTTATGAAATAAAAAAAATAATCATTTTCTCAACCCTGAATTTTTAAATCTTTGAATTTTTAAATTTTTAAATCTTTCTGAATGGTTAATTAATGTTAACGCCTATTCTTTTCTTCAGTATATATTGCTAAATTTGAGCTATGGAAAGTTTTGGAAAAGATTTATTGAGAAAAATAACGAATGTAGAACTACCCGGAATACATGCTCACGGGGTATTTTCACTGCCTTCCCGCCCGGTATTTACCTACGATGAAATACTAGCGAAAAACCCAAAATTTGCAGCGGTAAATATTGTCCTTTATCTGAAAGACAATGAATGGTATTTCCCCCTGATCCAAAGAACCATCAACGAACATGACAGACACAGCGGACAGATCTCCTTACCCGGCGGCAAACGCGAGGAAATGGATAGAGATTTTGCTGAAACCGCAGTCCGTGAAACTTCGGAAGAGATCGGTATAGACAAGCATTACATCAGGGTGATCAGGGAAATGTCTCCGATCTACATCCCGCCGAGTAATTTTTACGTTTATCCCTATATTTCGTATACTAAAAAGAATCCGCTTTTCGTTCTTCAGCAGAGCGAGGCGGTAGAAACTATAGAATTTCCTATCACTTCTTTCTTAAGTCTTCCGGATAATCCGGAAATGATGGCACTTCCGGGTGCTGCCGGGCATGAAGTTCCGGTCATTAATTTCAACGGATATATTATCTGGGGGGCTACAGCAATGATATTGAGCGAGTTTAGCCAGTTGCTGAAAAAAATGTAACTTTGCACTACCGTGTTTAATTGAGAGATGGCGAAGAAAAATATTTTCACCGATGCATTCGGAACACCTTATTTTTTAAAAAGGTTTATCATTTTTATTTTAGGAATTGTATCCTACAGAAGGTTCAACGGCTTTAATAAACTGAAGATAACCGGTACAGAACACCTTGTGGATCTTCCGGATTCCAACGTGCTTTTTGTATGTAACCATCAGACCTACTTTGCAGATGTAGCAGCAATGTATCATGCATTCTGTGCTGTAAACAACGGTTATCTGGATACGATTAAAAACCCGATCTACCTGCTTAACCCCAAGATCGATTTTTACTATGTAGCAGCAGAAGAAACCATGAATAAAGGGATTCTTCCGAAGATCTTCAAGATCGCCGGTGCTGTAACGGTAAAAAGAACCTGGAGGGCAGAGGGTAAAAACGTCAACAGAATGGTAGATCTTACCGAAGTTGATAATATTATGAAAGCTCTGGACAACGGCTGGGTAGCTACTTTCCCTCAGGGTACTACGTCTGCTTTTGCACAGGGAAGAAGAGGAACGGCCAAACTGGTTAAAAATCAGCGTCCAATCGTGATCCCTATCAAGATCAACGGTTTCAGAAGGGCATTTGACAAGAAAGGTCTCCGTGTAAAGGTAACAGGCGTAAAACCTACCATGGAATTCAAAGCACCTCTGGACATCGATTACGACAATGAAAAAGCGCCGGAAATTTTATTGAAGATCATGACTGCCATTGAGCAGACAGAAGACTTCAATGTACTCCACAATTATGATGAAGAACTTAAGGCTAAAAAATTAGAACAAAAGGATTCAAATCATTAAAGTAAGTAAAAAATTATGAACAAAATATTAGGGATCTTATTCGCGGTCATAGTATTAGTTTCGTGTAACAGTCAGAAAGTATATTCGGATTTTGATATCAGCTATTCCAAAAGCGGAGGGCTTGCTCCCGTATATGAAAACCTGCTGATCAAAGGCAACAGTGCCCATTATTCTTTTGAAGGCCAGGGAAAAAAGCAAAAACAGGATTTCAAAATTTCAGATGAAGATCTGAAAAAACTTAATCAGATGCTTTCCCAGAATAATTTCAGAAGAATACAGGAAGACAGAAAAAAACTGTATGACAATGTAAGCACTTCCATCAACATAAAGAAGGGCCCGAATGAAGGCAGCAAAACGGATGCAAGCATGATCATGCCGAACTTTACGACAAACTGGAACAATATTCTGAACGCTTTCCAGGAGATCATTAATAACAACGTAAAAAAACAGTAAATACAATTGAAAACCCACTTCATTGCCATCGGCGGAAGCGCCATGCATAATCTTGCTATTGCGTTAAAAGACAAAGGATACCAGGTGACAGGTTCGGATGATGCTATTTTTGAGCCTTCAAAATCCAGACTTGATCATAAAGGAATTTTGCCTACGGAAATGGGCTGGTTCCCGGAAAAGATCACTGCAGACATAGATGCAGTTATCCTTGGAATGCATGCCCATCAGGACAATCCTGAATTGGCAAGAGCGAAAGAACTGGGTTTAAAAATTTACTCCTATCCTGAATTTCTTTACGAACAGTCTAAAAACAAAACAAGAGTCGTAATCGCCGGATCACACGGAAAAACAACGATTACGTCGATGATTCTTCACGTTCTGAATTTCCACCAGAAAGACGTAGATTTTATGGTGGGCGCGCAGCTGGAAGGTTTCGACTGTATGGTAAAACTGACACAGGACAATGACTTTATGGTACTGGAAGGGGATGAATACCTTTCCTCTCCTATCGATCTGCGTTCAAAATTCCTTCTATACCAGCCGAATATTGCTTTAATGAGTGGTATTGCATGGGATCACATCAATGTATTCAAAACGTTTGACGATTATATTGAACAGTTCAGAAAATTCGTAGCGAGCATTACTGCTGGCGGAGTTTTGGTGTACAATGAAGAAGATGCAGAAGTTGTGAAAGTAGTGGAAGCTGCTGAAAACTATTTCAGAAAAATTCCTTACAAAACACCTGAATATGAGATCAGCAACGGAAAAGTTTATTTAAAAACTGAAATGGGCGATGTGCCTCTTTCTGTTTTTGGAGCCCACAACCTCCTGAATATGGAAGGAGCAAGACATATCTGCCGTCAGCTGGGAATCATGGATGAAGATTTCTACGAAGCAATCATGAGCTTTAAAGGAGCTTCAAAACGTCTTGAAAAAGTAGAAAGAGAAGACAAAGGAACTTTATATAAAGATTTTGCCCATGCACCGAGCAAAGTAAAAGCAACGGTAAAGGCATTCCAGGAGCAGTTTAAAAAGGAAAAGAAATACGGTTTCCTTGAACTGCATACGTATTCCAGCTTGAATCCTGTTTTTCTTGAGCAGTACGACCACGCAATGGATGGTTTGGATGAAGCCATAGTTTTCTATTCCGAAGATGCTTTAAAGATCAAAAGAATGGAACCTATTTCTCCGGAATTCATTAAGGAAAAATTCAAAAATGACAAACTGAGAGTATTCACCAATGCTGAAGATCTTCATGCCTATTGGGAAACTTTGGATAAAACAGACGGTGTTTTCCTGATGATGAGTTCGGGTAACTTCGGAGGTCTGGATCTGAGTAAGTAAATGTGACGATGAGTTGATATGATAATTTGATAATGAATAGATATTATTGAATTTCTATATAAATAGAAAATCCTTTCATGCAGATGAAGGGATTTTTTTTACAATGTGTATGTTTACAAATTTTTCGCAAATTAATTTGGATGATGCAGATTTTTACTTTTATCAATCTCTTCTATCTGTATCATCTGCGAGAGAAAAAATAAAACCATTAAGATTCCTGTTAAGCTTTTAAGAATATTAAGTTTTAGCTTCGCTTTAGGACGTACAGCTAAAAAAAATCTTTTGATTTTCTCTTAACTAACCTTACATCCTTCACTAATCTTAATGTTTGAGTAAAGCATGAATACAATAGCCATTTTCTTTCATTAAAATCATTACTCTTTATATTTCAGCACTTTGAATCAACACTTTCAAAATTTCTTCAGTAGAGAGACCGCTGTAATCATGGATAGACTGCCCCGCCCAGATGCTTACAAAATCCGAATTATATAAAGTTTTTGAAACCCTGCGCAACTCATTCGTCAGTTTATTCTGATAAGGATAAGGCATAATGTAATCTGAATTTTCCAGTGTTTCAATGAACTTGTTTTTAATTCCTCTTGCATACCGCCCTGAAAAACTTCTCGTCAGTATAATCTCTTTTTCTGTGGCATTTTTGAGTCTTTCTTTTTCAAACAGCTGTAATCCGCTTTCCTCCGAAGCCAACAACAGGCTTCCTACCTGAAATCCCTGTGCTCCGAGCTCTCTGGCAGCTCTTAAAGTCTTTCCGTTGTAAATTCCTCCGGCATAGATCAGTGGGACTTTTACATGATCATAAACCTCAGAAAACAGGGACATTCCTCCAATCATCGGGATATGCTCAGCATCGAAAGTTCCTCTGTGTCCTCCGGCCTCAATTCCCTGGACGCAGATCATATCAATGCCCGATTTCTCCAGAATTAAGGCTTCTTCCAACGAAGTACAGGTTCCGATAAGAACCACTCCATTTTCTTTCAGCTTCTGTATGCTTTGGTCATCCAGATTTCCGAAAGTAAAACTTATTATTTTACAGCCTTCCTCAATAATGGCATCTACCTGTTCATGATAGCTTTTTACTTTAATATCTTCAAGATCCGGAAGTGTAACCTCGATGTTATTTTCCTTCGCCAGCTGTGTAATGAATTGTTTAGCTTTAATAAACCTTTCCTTCAGGCTTTCCGTAATTTCTGGAATGTTGTGCACAAAAATATTGGTAGCAAAAGGTTGATCAGTCAGCTTTTTTGTTTCCCTGATGAGTTCAATAGATTTCTCAGGGGGAAGATCAGCCAATGCCAGCGATCCAAGAGCTCCGGCTTTTGCAGCTGCTGCGGTCATCTGTGGTGTACTGACTCCAAACATCGGAGCCTGAATGACAGGATATTTTATATTGAATCTTTTACTGATGGTGTCTGGCCAAAACATAAGAATTATTTTATTTAAAATTTACGAAAAACTCATGAAACCCTTCTTTAAATGAGCATGATATCAGTCAAGTATCTTCACTTCTTTGACGAAAAATGAATACAAAAATGGAAAGCTTATCTTAACATCTTCCGGAGCTCTTTATAATGCTTCTTCATTTCCGGATCAAGCTTTTCTATAGCATAAGAAAATGTAGCAGCGGGCATTGTTTCCGCATATTGGTTGAGGAAACTTAATAATCTTTTGGGATTTTTCTTTCCGGCTTCCCTGATCCAGCTTCCGACTGCTTTGTTGACCAGTTCGTGCGGATCGTGAACAAGAATTTCAGCGATTTTAAAGGTATCTTCTGTATCATTTTTCCTGATAAAGGCGTGAGTGCTTACTATTGCTGTTCTTCTTTCCCAAGGATTTTCAGATTCAGCCAGCTTGTAGAGAATAGTTCTTGGTTTGTCCATCAGATATTCACCGATGATATTCCGTGCTGCCCGGTCTACGAAATCCCAGTTATTCAAGCGGTCGTGGCGATTTAAATACAGATCAAAAAGCTCTTTTTTCCTTTCTTCAGACATTTTTTTATTTCTGGCCTGGAAATCCATGATGCTCACTGCACCCATTCTCACTTCATAAAAATCATTATCCAAAAGTATATTGATTTCCTCTAGTGACATCGAAGAAAATTCTTTAGCCGTTGTGAAAACATCCCCAAATTTTACTCCGAAATGTTTTGTAACGCCATCATTTCCTTTGAAAAACTTTTCAACCTTATCAATTTCTTTCTCATTTCTGAATGTCGAGAGTTTTTCTATGAATTGAGCTGCCGTCATGGTTTTTATTTAAAATTAAAAAATATCCCGCAGATTAAACTGACTCCACATGATTCTATTAAAATCCAGGTTATCCGTTTCATATGCGGGACAATGATTATTCAGTGATATGGTTAAATATCTACTACAACATTCAACATTTTTTCTTCCCATTCAGGATCTTTCGGATCAAAGAACAGTCTTTTTCCGGTATCTAAAGAACGAACCGTATTCATTTCGTCTGCACTCAGTTCGAAATCAAAAACATTAAAATTTTCTTCAATTCTGGAAGGTGTCACCGATTTTGGAATCACCACAAATCCTTCCTGAAGGTGCCATCTTAAAATCACCTGAGCCACTGTTTTATTGTATTTCTCAGCAATAGCTTTTAATTCAGCGTTGTTCAGAAGATCTGCATTTCCGTTTCCAAGCGGGCTCCACGGCTGTGTGATAATGTTGTTTTCTCTGTTGTACACCTGAAGTTCTTTCTGCTGGAAAACCGGGTGAAGTTCAATTTGGTTGATCACCGGAGAAACTGTTGAATTGGCTTTTAATTCCTCTAATTTTTCAACCGTAAAATTACATACCCCAATAGCTTTGATTTTCCCTTCACTATATAATTCCTCCAAAGCTTTCCATGTTCCGATGAAATCTCCATAAGGCCAGTGGATCAGATACAGGTCCAGATAATCCATCTGAAGTCTGTCCAGTGTTCTCTGAAATGCTTTTTTTGCCTGCTCGTAGCCATGATCCTGCACCCAAACTTTTGAAGTGATAAATAGCTCATCTCTGCTGACACCGCTGTCTTTCACCGCCTTTCCTACTGCCGTTTCATTCTGGTAAATTGCTGCCGTGTCGATCATTCTGTATCCTGCCTGAATAGCTTTTACCACCGCTCTTTCACATTCTTCCAGATTCTCCATCTGCCAAACTCCAAAGCCTAAGGCCGGAATATCCACCCCGTTATTTAAGGTCACTACAGGCTGCCCTGTATATGTTTTGTTTTGCATAATTTTTAAATTTCAATTTTAATATTAATGTATAGCCTAACAAATTTGCGACAAAAAATCGGGATTCTTACTTACCATTTTTACTGTTTTTAAAGTATTGGGAGACTGTTAACAGATATTTTTTGTTTTTAACTGTTCTGTATTCTTGTTCCTCAAAATCAACCCTTCTCAACGAAGTTCCCAATTTCTAACCTCCAAAATCTAACTTCTAATTTCTAACCTCTAACTTCTAATTTTCCCTATTTTTGCAGCAAATCCACAACAATGTCACATTCAATCAGATTAGCACAGGCAGAAGATTATCCAAGAATTATGGAGATCTGGGAATCTGCTGTACTGGCGACCCACGATTTCCTTGCTAAAGAGGATTTCAATTATTTTAAAGAAGTTATTCCGAGAGATTACCTTCCTCATCTGGAAGTTTATTTACTGGTAGAAAATGATCAGGCAGAAGGTTTTGCTTCCGTAGCAGAAGGCAATCTGGAAATGCTTTTCATCCACAATGAAGTACGGGGAAAAGGATACGGCAGAAAGCTGTACGAGTTTATGAAAGAGACAACGGGTTTGACTAAAGTTGACGTCAATGAACAGAATCCACAAGCCATAGGATTTTATGAGAAAATGGGTTTCACGCAGATCGGGAGATCAGAAAAAGATGGTTCAGGAAAAGACTATCCTATTATTCATATGAGTCTTTAGAATGGAAAAATTGACACTTAGAAAAATAGATGCAGCTTCAGGTATTCCGTATGAGCTTTTGCTGCTTGCGGATGAAACAGTTGATGCTATTGATCAGTATATTTTTGATTCTGACATTTATCTTTTAGATGATGGTGTTCAGAATGTTGCTGTGATGGCCTTGTATCAAAATAGCAGCACAGAGCTGGAAATTAAAAACATGGCCGTTATTGAAAGCCACAGAAGCCAGGGAATCGGCGGTATTCTTATGGATCGGGCTAAAGTAATTGCGAAAGAAAGCGGCTATACCACTTTAGTCGTAGGTACCTCAGATACGGGATTTCAGCAGATTAAATTCTATGAAAAGAACGGTTTTATAAAAAAGGGAGTGCGTAAAAATTTTTTTATTGAAAATTACCCACTCCCTATTTATGAAAACGGATTACAGCTGCGCGACATGATCCTTCTTGCTCATGACCTTCCTGAATAATCCTTTGATATGATCAATCTCTGATTGATAGTTGGTTTTCTTTCTACAGCCGAAATACAGTGTGTTTTCCAGTTTTTTCTCACCTTCCCAGATCAGTTTAAGATCTCCGTTTTCTATTTCATTTTTACATAGAAAATCGGGAACCACAGCCAGTCCGGTTCCGCCTTTCAGACAACGGATAATTGAGTTTAAATTCGGAACAATATAATTCGGACGAAAGTTGGGTTTATGACCAAAATTCATAATCCAGAACTGAAAAAGATGTTCCATATCTCCCGTTGTTCCATACCATTTTTCCTGCTTCAGCCATTCTTCGATATGTTCGGTTCCTTTGGTGTGTACGACGACTTCCTGAAAGCTTTCCGTATCTACATTTTTTCCACCTACCAGAATGATCTGTTCGGAAGAAAATGCTTCATGCTCAATATTGGGAGAAACTCCTTTTTTAGGGGTAATAATAAGATCTAAAATCCCCTTATCGAGCTGGTCCAGCATTTCAGGATACTGCCCGAAACTGATAATCAGATTAAAAGGTAACGTAGATACATACTGTTCCAAAGTGGTCTGAAATGTTTCAAAACACATTCCCACACTGATCGTAGGCGTCAGTTTTTCCGTGGATTTCTGAAAATTCTTCTCCACATCTTCCAGCCTGCCAATAGGCTCAGAAACGGCATTGAATAAAACTTTTCCTCTTTCGGTAGGAATCATTTTTCTTCCGGTTCTGTCAAATAATTTATAGCCGACATAAGCTTCCAGTGAGCTTAAGTGAAGACTTACTCCGGGCTGCGAAATAAACAGGGAATCTGCAGCACCCGTGAGTGTTCCGGTTTTGTATATCGCTTTAAAAGTGCGGTACCATTCTAGATTGACCATAACTTTAATTATTAATATTCTGATACAAAGTTACGGAATAATTATTATAATGATATACTTGTCAATATTTCATCGAGTACACTCTGCATATCTTTTGCTGTATTTACGCCACTTTGATTGGTTATAATAAAAACGCCAAGATTATATTTTGGTATGATGTAGATAAAGCATTGTGCGCGAAAAACACCGCCATGATGCTTATACACTATTCCCAATTTTTCATCCGTAATGACTCTCCACGCATATCCTGAACTGAACGTATCATCAATTTTAACCAAAGGCTTATGCGATTCTGCTATTTCAGGAGTATTTTTTAATTGATACTTTATGTATTCCATCATATCCGGAAGCGTTGTTTTTACGTTACCTGATGACCCCCAAAGTGATGGCACTAATTGAGGAGCTATGGCATTATAATCACAATGATATCCCACGGCAAGATGGGCTGCTTCTTTTTTTGATAAATTAATCTTCGTATGCTTCATTTGAAGGTTATCAGCAAAATATTCTTTTAATAAAACTTCAAAATTTTTATGATAAGCTTTTTCTAAAACAGCACTTAAAAGTTCAATACCGGCATTTGAATATGAAAATTTATGTCCCGGTACCGCATCCAATTTTACGGTGTGCAGGTCTCTTAAAAAATCTTTTTGTTTATAGTTTTTCAAGATGTTATTGGTATTCTCAGGTGCTTTTTCATTCGTGAAATCATTCAGTACCGCATTCACTTCCAAAGGCAGCATTTTAGGCAAGCCACTTGTGTGAGTCACCAAATCCTTTATAAGAACGGGATGACCATTGAAAACCAGGTTAGGATAATCTTCAGATAAATATTTCTGAACAGGGTCTTCAAGCTTTAATTTTTTATCCAAAACAGCTTTCGCCACTAATGTTCCGGTTAAAGTTTTACTCAGGGAACCGATCTCATAGATGGTTTCATTATTCGGCGGGTTGGATTTTCCTTTTTCCAATTCACCATAATGTCCTATGTATTCCTGCCCCTGGTAAACAATTCCGATCGACACAGCATTGATTACTGGTTTTTCAACCATCTTATTCACGGCATGATCAACTATTGATTTCAGATTAACGGTTTCTTTGATTGGCTGTTGTCCTAAACAAAATACTGAGAGAAATGATACAGTAAAAAGAATTGTTTTTTTCATGGTTTCTAAGCTTTAATTTGAATTTAATACGCTAATGTTTTCATGATTCTATTTTGAAATAGTTCCGGCTCATCTTTATGGATCTGATGCCCTGAATTTTCAAATAAAAACAGGTCTTTCTTAGGTGCTTTTACCTGCTCAAAATATTTTTTTGTAATGGCGGTAGAAGTTTGGATATCGTTTTTCCCTACGAAAAAATAGATCGGACAGTTCACTTTCTTTAAAGTCTTCGGTAAATCTATTTTCATGACTTCATTCCAAGCTGGTGACCATGTTTTGGACCACTGAAGAAAGCCTTTTTTGAAATCATCACTGGTGACATTTTTTTTACCGTCTTTATAAAAAAGCCATTTTCTAAGATAAAACAAGTCTTCATCTATTGTAAACGGAATATGCACGCTCGCCAATTCTTTGCTTGCAACAGGATCTTCTTTAAAATGATTTTTCAGAATCGTAAGCAGTTCCTTTTCACTGGCCAGCTGACTGATCACAGGATTTACTGCAAAATAAGCATGCAGAAGCTCAGGATGATTTCTAACAATGTAAAACCCTAAAGCATTTCCCCAAGAGCTTCCAAGCAAGTATACCTTTTCCTGCTTAAGCTGCTTTCTAAGAAAATTAATCACTTCATAGGTATCTTTACCCATCAGCTCAACGGATGGCTGCACCGGAGAAGGATTTAATGCCAGTGTTTTTCCGGCATCTCTCTGATCCCACTGAACAATGGTGAATTTATTTTTTAAAATATGAGTAAAAGAATCTGCATTTTTCATCATTGAGCTTCCGGGGCCTCCTGATAAAAAGAGAAGTATCGGCTTAGTGGAATCATCTGTTTTAATTTCGATGGCTTGTTTTATTCCGCCAATTTCGGGGGTGAGAATAGTGTCAACTTTTACGGCTTGTGCTAAACAAAATACTGATAATAGTAAAAGAATAAACAGGGCTGTTTTTTTCATGATTTCTAAATTTTAATAATCTGATGCAAAGATGAATCAGAAAATTTTTAGAAAAGTCCGGATAAAAAAAGTCGAACTGATTTTAACGGATAAAATGAGTTCGACCTTCTGTAAAACAACGTTCGACTATTTACAAAATACTAAAAATCAATCATTTGAATTTATTTTAGGAAATATTTCAGAGCATCAAAGCTTTTTCATTTCTTAAAAAATCAGCATAATAATTCGGAATTCCGCTCTCTTCTATGGCATGAACGGTTTCTTCAAGCGGGTAAGCGATCTGTACGATTTCCGGAATAATCTGTTCTTCGCCCATCGTTAAAACCAAGTAAGAAGCTAAACGGTTCTCTTCTTTGGAACGGCCTACAGAACCACAGTTTATGGCCCATTTATTATTTTCAAAAGATTTCCTGAACGACAAATGAGTATGCCCCATAACAACAATATCGGATTGAGATTCCTTGAGCATAGCTGCAAAAACCTCATCATTCTCCGATTCATACAAATAAGTATCATTGCTGGACAGACTTGAATGCACAAGCTGAATATTCCACTGCTTTTTCCCTACTTTATAGTTTAATTTTAAATGAAAAGGAAGTGCGGATAAAAACTTTTTGTTCTCTTTCGTAATATGCTGTTTGGAATAGTCAATCGCAATGAATCTGGCCTCTGTTTCTTCCTGAGAATGTTTTGATAAAGGAACTACCGGGATATCAAAAGCAATTCTTTCATCGTGATTCCCCATCAGGCAGGGAATGTTGAGATGTTTTATCTTTTCAGTGACTTCATTTCCCCACGGAGCAAAATCTACCAGATCTCCCAGACAGAATTTCTGCTGTATCCCTCTTTTCTCCATATCCTGCAACACCGCATTCAGCGCAGGAAGATTTCCATGCACATCACTAAAAACCGCAATCTGTATCATATCCATTCTATTATTCCTAACAAATTTACTGGAGACGTAGGACAATATAACCAATAAGCTGTATGACATTTCACATGAATGACAAAATTTAAACTATCAGTATTCTAATACTTAGATATAATTCATGCTATTTTTATTATACAACAGCCCGAACTAACTTTGCATCATAAAATTTAAACAATCATAAAAAAATGAAAAAAGTATTGATCATTAACGGAGGACAGAATTTCGGACATTCCGGAGGAAAATATAACGATACCATTGCTCAGAATACTTTGGAAGTACTAGAGAAATTCGGAAATATAGAAGTTAAGACCACTCAGGTTTCAGAAGGTTTTGACAAAGATGAAGAGGTTAAGAAATTTGTATGGGCAGATTTTATCATCTACCATACTCCAATCTGGTGGTTCCAGCTTCCCAACGGTCTAAAAAAATATTTCGATGATGTTTTCACAGCCGGCCATGCCAAAGGAATTTACATGAGTGACGGAAGAAATGCAGAAAATCCGGAAATCAATTACGGAACAGGAGGAATGCTTGGTGGAAGAAAATATATGATAACAACCAGCTGGAATGCTCCTGAAACAGCTTTTACGCTTCCCGGAGAATTCTTCAATGAAACAAGTGTAGATAATGGACCTTTATTTGGTTTCCATAGAATGAATGCCTTCGTTTCCTTAGAAAAAATGGAAAGTTTTCACTTCCATGATGTAGAGAAAAATGCCAATATAGAACGTGACATGAAGCTTTACAGAGAGCACCTTGAACAGGTTTTTGCACAGGAATTAAAACCACAGTTAGCTTAACATGAAAAGAGTATTTATTACAGGAATTACCGGTTATATCGGTGGTACTGTTGCCAAAAAGTTATTAGACAAAAACTACAGTGTGGCAGGACTTGTCCGTAATGAAGATTCGGCAGAAAAGCTACAACAATTGGGAATTGAACCCATTATAGGGAATATCCACGATGAAGCCATTTTGAAGGCTGCGATTTCCCAGGCTGATGCCATTATCCACACCGCAGATTCTGCTGATGACGCCTATGCAGCAGACAGCATTATCAATGCACTGGAAGGGACAGGCAAGACGTTTATTTTCACCTCAGGTTCTGCTATTTTCGGAGGAAAAGAAAATGGGGAAAAAAGTGATTTTGTTTATACAGAAGATATTCCTCTGGATCCAAGACTGGAAATGGCTTCAAGGGTATTGATCAACAATTATGTTCTTCAGTCTGCTAAAAAAGATATAAGAAGTATTGTTATTGTACCCACAATGGTTTACGGAGAGGGTCTGGGACTGAAAAAGGACAGCATTCAGCTTCCGGCTTTGATCAGTTTTTCTAAAGAAAAAGGGTTTGGAACCTATTTTGGAAAAGGTGAAAACATATGGTCCAATCTCCATATTGAAGACCTGGCAGATCTGTATGTACTCGCATTGGAAAAGGCAAAATCAGGCGCTCTTTATTATGCAGAAAACGGATCTTCAACGATCAGAAATCTGGCAGAAAATATCAGCAGACAGTATCATTTACAACCCGCGCAATCTGTGAGTATACAGGAAGCCGTGAATACTTTTGGTCCGGCAGGCGGATATTTTGGATTTGCATCCAACAGCCAGTGTAATTCAGACAAAGCAAGAACAGAACTGGGCTGGAAACCGCAATATCAATCCATTGAAAAATTTATTTAGTTATGAAAATTTATCTTACAGCAATAATCAAAGCAAAAGAAGAACACCGTACTGAAGTTCTGGACGTTCTTCAGAATATGGTCAAAGAAACCCGAAAAGAAGATGCGTGCGAACTGTACAGCCTTCACCAGGGAATCGAAGACAAAAACCAGTTTATATTCTACGAAATCTGGAAAAGCGATGAAGGACTGGCACAGCATAACCAGCAGCCATACATTCAGGCTTTCGGAGCTATCGTTGACGAAAAGCTACAGGAAAAACCACAAATTTACACTACCCATATTCTTTAATATGAAAAAATTAGCATTTTTATTGGTAACCCTATTGACGATAGGATTTGTTCAGGCACAACACCAAAAAACTCAACGTATGAAAAAGAAAATTTTATTCGTCGTGACCAGTCATGATAAAAAAGGAGACACGGGAGAAGATACCGGATATTATCTGGGTGAAGTTTCTCATCCATGGGAAGTTCTGCACAAAGCAGGATATGAAATTGATTTTGTAAGCCCAAAAGGCGGAACTCCACCGGTAGACGGATTTGATTTAAAAGATCCTGTCAACAAAGAATTCTGGGAAAACAAAGAATATAAAAATAAAATCGATCATTCTTTACAGCCTTCTCAGGTGAAACCGGACAATTACAGTGCTGTCTTCTACGCAGGAGGTCACGGTGCGATGTGGGATTTTGCGGACAATACGGAATTAGCAGATATCGCTTCAAAAATTTATGAGAATGGCGGTATTGTAGCAGCGGTATGTCATGGTCCTTCCGGTTTGGTCAATATCAAACTGAACAACGGAAAGTATCTGGTAGACGGCAAAAAGATCAATGCCTTCACCAATGAAGAAGAAGCTGAAGTAAAATTAACCAATGTGGTTCCTTTCCTTCTGGAAGATAAACTGAAAGAAAGGGGCGCAAAATTTGAAAAATCAGGACTTTGGCAGAACCATGTGGTGAGTGACCAGAGAGTAATCACAGGACAGAATCCTCAATCTGCAAAAAGTGTAGGTGAGGCGATCTTAAAGGAACTTAATCAATAATCTTTTTTTTAAAACCACAAAAGTCACAAAAATATTTTAACACTTAAGTTATTTGAAGTTGAAATGCTTTGCGAACTAGAAGATCACATAAGTTTAAAAAAAATCAAAGATTTTCAGCAACGTGTTTGGTGTGGAATAAACGGTATTCAATTTTATCGCAGATAAAATCTTAGCGCCTTAAAGCATTCGAATTAGAAAAAAAATTGCGTGTTTGCGCTTACCAACAATATGCATTAACATCTGTGAAAATCTGTGAAATCCGTGGTGAAAAAATAACCACAAAAGTCACAAAAGTATTTTAACACTTAAGTTGTTTGAAATTGAAATACTTTGTGAATAAGAAGATCACATAAGTTTAAAAAAAATCAAAGATTTTCAGCAAGATGTTTGGTGTGAAATAAACAGTATTCAATTTTATCGTAGGTAAAATCCTAGCGCCTTAAAGCATTCGAATTAGAAAAAAAATTGCGCCTTCGCGATCACCAACAAAATACTTTGCACTTTAAAATTTAAATAAATAATCAAAAAAATGGAATACAGAAAATTAGGAAATACGGAACTGGAACTGTCTGCAATTACTCACGGAGCCTTTGCTATCGGAGGAAATATGTGGGGCGGCAATGAAAAACAGGATTCCATCAATTCAATTCATGCTTCTTTGGATCACGGCGTAACTTCCATTGATACGGCACCTTTTTACGGTTTCGGACTCAGTGAGGAAATGATCGGGGAAGCGATTAAAGGAAAAGACCGGTCAAAAATTCAGTTATTAACCAAATTCGGTTTGGTATGGGACGGCAGCAATAATGGGAAAGGTGAATTTTTCTTCGATGCAGAAGACGAAGGCAAAACACTTCCGGTTTACAAATATGCTTCAAAGGCCAATATTATCAAAGAAGTGGAAGAAAGCTTAAAAAGGCTGGGAACAGATTATATCGATCTTTTACAGCTTCACTGGCCGGACGGCACAACCCCTATCTGCGAAACCATGGAAACCATGGAACTTCTGATCCAGCAGGGAAAAGTGCTTGCAGCAGGTGTCAGCAATTATACTGTTCCACAAATGCAGGAAGCCAACAGAACACTGCATTTGGCGAGCAATCAGGTTTCATACAGCATGCTGAACCGAGCTATTGAAAGCGATCTTGTCCCGTATGCTTTGGAACACAATTCAGGAATCATCGTCTACAGTCCTATGGAAAGAGGTCTTTTGACCGGTAAATATTTCAAAGAGGATAAATTAAAGGACAATGACCACAGAAACGGTTATTTTTCACAGTTTGATTTAAGTAAAGTAAAAAAATTCTTAGACAAAATAGAACCTATTGCTCAGGAAAAAGGGGCTTCCCTTTCACAATTGGTATTAAGATGGACCACCTTGCAGCCGGCTATTACCGTAGTTTTGGCAGGAGCCAGAAATGCACAGCAAGCCATTGATAATGCCAAGGCAATGGAAATAAATCTTTCTCAGGATGAATTGAATTTTATCAATACAGCGCTAAGCGAAATTTAATCTTGTATCATCAGTAAACTTTCTCTTTGGGACGGTTTACTGATCTTCTCTCTTTTACACCCTATACAATAAAAAAAATGAAAAAGAATCTGATCAGAATGTTCGGGTTGGTCATTCTATTGGCCATCAGCAACATCGACATAAAAGCTCAAAACCTCAGCGTTAACCCTGATGATAAATCCTGGTATCCATCTGTTTACGGAGCTAAAGATGAAATAGGAGCCGCCAATCTATTAACTGCAGAAGTTGTCAATCAAGCTGTAGGACTGGTAAAACAAGGCAAAACACTTCCGTTAGCTGTTCCTATTGACAAAAATCTGCCGGCTTTCAGACACAGAAGTTTTAATCTGTACAATATCCAACCCGGTGAACAGGGCGGAAAGAGCATCGGTCCCAATAAATTCACCTTCAATGATGAACTTGTGAACGGATGGACAGGCGTTGGAACTCAGCTTAACGGCATCGGACACATCGGAATTGATAACATCTACTACAACGGAAATAAAGCCGTTGATTTTGTAACAGTGGAAGGTGTCAAGAAATTAGGCATTGAAAAAGTCCCTCCTTTTGTGACCCGCGGTGTAGTTTTAGATATGACCGCTCATTACGGAAAAGACATCGTTCCGGGTGGTACGGAATTTACAACAGCAGATATTAAAGCCGTTTTAAAGAAACAAAACATTACCCTCAGAAAAGGAGATATTGTACTGTTCAATACCGGATGGCTGGAACTGATTGGTAAAGACAACCAAAAGTTTTTAGAAACAGAACCGGGAATCGGTATGGAGGCTGCGCAGTGGCTTGCCGAGCAGGGAATCGTCGCTTTCGGAGGCGATACATGGGCATCAGAAGTGTACCCCAACCCAAAATCTAAAGAGGAATTCCCAATCAACCAGTTTATGCTGGCAAAAAAAGGAATTTACAATCTGGAACTGATCGACAGCCGTCCATTGGTGAAAGATAAAGTCTGGGAGTTTTTATTCGTTCTGGGACAGCCTTTATATGTAGGATCTACCCAGGTCAATATCAATCCTGTCGCTATTTATTAAACTTATTTCTTCTAATTTTTATAACAGAAAAGAGCTCTTCACCAAATGAAGAGCTCTTTGTCGTAAATAACGTTAAACGGAAAATTATTTGGCAACAGGTAAGTGTGTACTTATAGCAATTCTGTTCCATGCATTGATGGTAACAATCGCCATAATGATTTGTGCAATCTGTGCATCATCAAAATACTGTTTTGCCTTTTGGAAAGTTTCTTCTGAAAGTCCGTTCTGGCTGATCAGGGTAATTTCTTCCGTCATCGCTAAAAGCACCTGCTCTTCTTCCGTGAAAAATTCTTTGGCTTCTCTCCATCCTTCAAGAATGAAAATTCTCTGCGTGGTTTCTCCGTATTTAAGAGCATCTTTCGTGTGCATATCAAGGCAGAAAGCACATTTGTTGATCTGTGAAGCTCTGATTTTAATTAATTCCTTTTGAATGTGATTTAATGAAATCGTCTGAAGATATCCTTCCAATCCCATCATTGCTTTGTAAGCAGCTGAATCTACTGTGGCAATATTTAATCTTGCGCTCATAATATTATTTATTTTTGTTGGTTAAATGATCTATACTAAAAGAATACTTTGGCTGAACGGCCAGTAAAAATGCTCCGGCACTTCCTACCCAGACCGAGTAATCCAAAGGAGCTTTAACGCCTAATGCCATGGTCATGGACAAAGCAAAGACCAGCAGAAGAAATCCCGCTCCGTAAGCTCCAATCCTGGTTTTCCAGCCTATAAGAAGCATCAGTGGAAAAAGTATTTCAAAAAAAGTCGCGGTATAAGCTGAAAACGTACTTAAACCTTCGGGAAGAAAAAAAGTAAGTTTTCGGGTGTATGTTTCAAAATTCTCCCAGTTTCCCCAGGCTGAATTTTTGCCCCAGAAACCGAACCGGTCTGCCACTGCGGAAAGCATGGTCACAGAAATGGCAAGTCTTAAAAATAATTGCGGAAACTGAACGTTTTTGTCTGTCATGATATTGGCTTTTAATAACATGACAAATCTCCGACTTATTATCGGTAAAAATCTTAAACTGGTTTAAGAACGTAATTTTGCCCTGATTTCACTGAGATATTCCGGGGTAAGATTTAAAAAAGAAGCGATCAGATATTGAGGAATCCTCTGAATAAACCATGGATACAAAGTACTGAAATGCACATACAGTTCTTCTCTTGACATTTCATACAGATAGCGGATTCTTCTCTCCGAAGCAGCATAAGCCCTTTGATAAATCATTCTGAAATACCTTTCCATGATCGGATGTTTCTGCAGCAAAAGTTCCTGCTGCTGAAGGTCAATCACCAGAACCGTAGAACGCTCTACCGCCTGAATACAGAAGTCTGATTTCATCTGTCTTTCATACGCGAAAGTATCCGTGATCCACCAGTTTTCTATAGCAAATTCGGTGGTTTGTTCTGCCCCTTTCTCATTCACAAAAAACTTTCTCAAACAGCCCACAGACACAAAATACATCGATCTGCAGATCTCGCCACTAAGCATCAGACTCTGCTTTTTTTTCACTTCTATTTCCTGAAAAAAAGAAAATATAGAAGCATATTCTTCATCGGTGACTGTAACAAATTTATTTAAATGCGCTTTGAAAGTATCCATCTTTGCAATTGAATACCCAAACTTAACTTTATTTTTTTAGTTTTACAATTACAAAATCGTAAATCATGGAACTCGTTGCTAAAATTCTCATCGCCATTGTTGCGCTGGAACATATTTATATCCTGTGGATGGAAATGTTCGCCTGGGAAACCAAAGGAAAGGAAGTATTTAAAGCGGCACTGCCGGCTGAAATGTTTAAACCGACAAAAGGGCTGGCTGCCAACCAAGGGCTGTATAATGGTTTTCTTGCTGCAGGACTGATCTGGTCATTATTGATTGAAGATTTGAAATGGCAAACCAATGTTTCACTATTTTTCCTGAGCTGTGTGGCGATTGCCGGAATTTATGGAGCTGTTACAGCGACAAAAAGAATATTTTTCGTACAGGCATTGCCGGCAATATTGGCGATCATTGCAGTAGTTGTGAATCATTGTTTTCAGCTTATACAGAGATAATTTTTAACGATAAAATTGAATACTTACAGTCATTGCGAGGAGCGTAGCGACGAAGCAATCTCAGAAAAAAGATAGATTTGAGATTGCTTCACCTAAAGGTTCGCAATGACAAATAATTCCGCGCAGATCGCACAGATAACACAGATCTCTTCTTTGAAGAATAGTCTTTGACCCCAAATCTTTAAATTCTTCAATACTTAAATCCTTAAATCAACTAACTCATCGACTCTTTGATCTTCTCCCGATGGATAATTCCCCAATTCACCAGCGTTTCCGTCACCGGGAAAACTGATTTTCCATATTCTGTAACCGCATAAGCCACCGTGATAGGTTTTGTGTCCTGAATGGTTCTTGTGATGAGAAGATTTACTTCCAATTCTTTCAATTCTTTGCTGAGCATTTTAGCAGATATTCCTGTAATACCCCGCTGCAGCTTTTTGAAATGAATCTGCTGATCGGTTCTGTTGGTCAGATACCGGATAATCATCAGTTTCCATTTTCCTCCTAAAACATCCAGACTGTCACGCATTGCAAATAATTCTTCGGTGCAGTTGGCTTCTCTTTCTATTCCATTTTCTATGATTTTTGCCATAATAGTTTCATTAAGGTAACTAGTTACCAATAGTTAACTGGTAGCAAATATAAACTATTCTCTTTTTACATTTGTCTGTCAAATTACTCATATGAAAGCCATTATATTAAATGAAAATTTCCAGCTCGGAGAAGCTGAGATAGAAAAACCTACACCGAAAAGTCATGAAGTTTTAATCCAGATCAAAGCCAGCGGTTTTAATCCTATCGATTATCAGATGATTGAAAACGAGCTGGAACGGAAACTGCTCAAGTCACCAATTTTAGGTCGGGAAATGTCGGGAATTGTTGTTGAAAAAGGTACAGATGCCCATCAGTTCAACATTGGAGACGAAGTATTCTGCGGAAGCGGCTCGATGGGAAGTAACGGTTCTTACGCTGAATATATTGCCGTTCCTGAAGCTATTGTTGCATTTAAAACTAAAAGCATTTCTTTCGAACAGGCCGCTGCGATTCCTTCAGCTGGACTTACAGGTTTACAGACCGTCAACCGTTTAAAACTCAACGAAAATGACACGGTCTTAGTGACAGGTGCGACAGGTGGAGTCGGTTCTTTTGTTATTAAATTTTTAATCGCGAATCAATTTAATAAAGTTACAGCGACAGTCGGAAGTGAAGAAAACAAACAGATTCTCCTCGGATTGGGCCTTAAAAATCATCAGATCATCAATTATAAAGATGAAAACCTTGCCGCCAGTCTTTTAAAAGCCAATAATGGTCAGCTTTTCGATTTCGGGATTGATCTTGTGGGAAACTATATGTCTGAAATCACGGCGGATGTTTTGAAAATCAACGGTACTTATGTAGATGTAACCGCATTAATCTCGAAAGATGCTCATGAAACCCTTTTCAATAAAGGAACCGTGATCATGAATATCTCCAACTACTCCTACAGCATGAACAAAGACTATCAGTATTACAAAGGAAATTTAGAGAAGATTTCAACACTTATTGAAAACGGAAAAATCAGTGCTCCCAATTATAAAACGGTAGGAGATCTTTCTCTGGATACGGTTTTAAAAGCCCATTCCCTTCTTAAAAACAATCAGACCCAAGGTCATAAACTGATCATGAAACATTAATATATGAACACAATACCCAGACGCGTTGTAACAGGAATCAAAGACGGAAAATCTGTCATTATAGAAGATCAGCAGACAGAAAATGCCCTGGAACATCTTCCGGGCCTTATTATTTCAGATATCTGGAACACTCAGAAAATGCCCGCAGGATTGGATCTTGAAACCCGGATCCCCAACACCGGATTTCCACAAACTCCCAAAAACGGAACCTATTTCCGTTACGTAGTTATTCCACCGGATAAAGACCTCTGCGTTGAATTTAAAGCAGGAGAACCCCATCCGATGATGCATCAGACTCCAACGCTGGATTATATTATTATCCTTTCAGGAGAACTTTATCTGATCATGGATGAAGGCGAAACGCTTCTTAGACCAGGAGACATTGTTATCCAGAGAGGAACCAATCATGCGTGGAGCAACAGATCGGATGAGCCTTGTATTCAGCTCGCTGTACTTATTGATGCGGGAATTTAGATTTAAAAATTGAAGAATTTAAAGATTTAAAGATTTTTCGGCAGTTTAAATATTTCACAAGAGAGCAAAATCTGTGTAAAACCGTCTGTCATTGCGAACCTTTAGGTGAAGCAATCTCAAATCTATCTTTTTTCCTAGATTGCTTCGTCCCTTCGGTCCTCGCATTGACCGTAAAACCATTACAAAGCAGAAATTTCCAGAAGTTTCTGCTTCATGGTTTCAGGGGTCAATAGCCCTTCATGATAATACACCAGCTTCTGATTCTTATCAAGAACAATCCACAAAGGATAAACAGGCTGATTTTTATTTTTAGACAAAGCCAGCGCCAGCTCATGAATCCCGGCACTTCCATTGGAGAGATACCCAAATTCACGGCCCTGGAATTTGATCTTTTCTTTTGTTTTTTCAGCTTCAAAATTGACCATATAAAAATGCTCATTGATCAGATCAACCATTGCCTGATCTTTGTTTAAGGCATGCTTTTCCATTTTACAGACCGAGCACCAGTCTGTGTACAGATGGATAATAACAGGTTTCGGATCTTTTTTCATCGATATTTCAAGATCAGAAAAAGTGCTTGTCTTCATCTGAGACAGATAAAAACAGGGCACTAACATTAAAAATAAAATAAAAGTTTTCATTTCAAAGTATATTTTACCCCCAGAAAACCTCTGATTCTCTGCATCGGCGCGTAGCCGTAAGCGGTGTCAAAAGTATAATGGTTCGGGTTGCTTATCGGATCGTCTGCATATTTATCAAACGGGTCAAACGGTCTCATCAAAGGATCTTTCGGTGTAAAATTGAACAGGTTTTTAATTCCGCAATACACTTCGAAGCCGGATTTGAAACTTTTTGAAACCTGAATATTGGCTAAAGAATAGAATGGCGAATATTCCGGGCGGTAGTCATTCGGAAGCACCGGAAGCCTCATGGGTCCGTAGAATTGTCCTGTGAAATCTAAGGTCAGATCATTGGTAAATTTGTACGAAAGATTGTAGGTCCCACTCCATTTCGGGGCGTGTAGCTGCTGGGATTTTTTATTGTTATCATCAAATTTCTGATAAACGTCGAGATAAGTTACCCCCAAATTGACACTCAAAGGAAAGCTGAAACTGAAATCCACATTCATCGAAGCTCCTCTGGAAATTCCATATCCGTGAAGGTTATCGTAAATAATTTTATCCGGATCGGTATCAAAATCTCCCACAATTTTATTGCTGAAATACGTATAAAAGGCTGAAGCATCCAACTGAATCATCCGGCTTCCCACCGGAATTTTCCAGATGTAGTTTAAATTTCCGTTGACAGATTTTTCAGGTTTTAAATCCGATTTAATTAAAACTTCTCTGGAACCGGTCAATGCTGCATGATCTTCCGTAAATAGGTTCACCACTCTGAATCCTGTTCCGAAATTGAACCTTAATGTATGATAAGGGTTCGGGGAGAATTTCCATGCAAACCTCGGTGAGTGCACTTCATGATGGATTTTATCATAATCAA
The DNA here is from genome assembly GCF_000737715.1 of Chryseobacterium sp. JM1. Taxonomy (GTDB): domain Bacteria; phylum Bacteroidota; class Bacteroidia; order Flavobacteriales; family Weeksellaceae; genus Chryseobacterium. Next base: position 136,163 of record NZ_JPRN01000010.1, read on the forward strand.
AACGGTAACCTACCAGTAAAGTATGCTGATCACTTATTTCCCACTGATCCTGAACAAATGCTCCCCAGATCGGCGATTTCATCGGTGCATTGGTGATTCCGTCGCCAGATAAAGTTCCCGGTGTATTGTCATCATAGAATGTTCTTTTGAAAGTCACACCTCCCGTCAGATCATGTTTTCCTAGTTTTTTGCTCCAATAGGTCTGTGCAAACGCTACTTTCTGAAGGGCATCGTACGGATTGCTCCCATAAAAAGAATTCTGATCATGGTAATTATAGGAGAACTGAGTAACGATATATTCTTTTAAAGGCCATTGATACAGCCCGAAAACTTCCGCCCTGTTGGTATAAATACTTTCACCGTACACATCACTGCTTCCACGGTGAGATCTGTCCCACTGCATTTCTCCGCCAAAACGGTCCTCATATAAATACCTCAAAGCAAAGCTTGCCTGACGGTTTTCTTTTCGCTGAAAATTCCACTTATTAAAAACTGAAACTCTGCTCTGCAAAGCTGAATCTGTGAAATTATCTTTATTCTGGTCTATCTTTTCCTTAAAACTGAAGTAATTTAAGCTTAACAAAGACGCTGCATTCTTCCCAATATTAAATTTCGTTGAAACATCAAGATTATTTTCACTCCAGGTGCTGGTCATCATGTCAACGCTCAGTTTTGGTGCGGTCAGGGCATTTTTGGTGATAATATTGATCACTCCACCCATCGCTTCTGAGCCGTAAATAGAAGAAGCCGGACCTTTTACCACTTCAATTCTGTCGACAAGACTGTTAGGAATTCCACTCAGTCCGTACACCGTAGAAAGTGAGCTTACAATAGGCATTCCATCGATCAGGATCATCGTATAAGGACCTTCCAGGCCGTTGATATGAATATCTCCCGTGTTACATACTGAACAGTTCAGCTGAGGTTTTACGCCATTTACCATGGCGATTGCTTCAAAAATGCTCGGTGTAGGATTTTTTTGAAAAAATTTCTGGCTGTAAACCTCTACGGCTACAGGACTTTTTGATCTGCTGAAAGGTTTTATCGTTCCGGTAAGAACCACATCATCAATGGTGCTCATCTTGATTTTCGGTTTTGAAATGACAGATGAGTCCTGTTTTATTTGGGATTGTAAACTCAGACTGTCGGTCTCCTGAGAAAAACAATAAGAGGATAAAAGAGTAATAGAAAATAGTATTCGCTTCATGAAATTAAAATTGTTAGACAAATCTAACAATTATTTTTGAATTACAAAACACCATGACAAATGTTGTTAGAATCAATTCACGAAAAATGATTAAATTTGAGAAACTAGATATAAAAGTACTATGAGATATCATCAGGCGGGAAACATCCCACAAAAAAGACATACGATTTTCAAATCACCGGAAGATAAATTTTACTATGAACAGCTTTTCGGAACGGAAGGTTTTCACGGAATTTCATCACTGCTTTATCATACTCACCGCCCTACACAGATCAAATCTATCGGGGAACCGAAAGATGTGACGCCAAAAATTGCGGTAGAAAAGAATATTGCTCCGAGAATGTTTAAGGGAATGAATGTAACGCCGGAAGATGATTTCATGGACAGCAGAAAGATCCTTCTGATGAACAATGACCTGAAAATGGGATTGGCGAAACCCAGAAAGTCGATGGATTATTTCTACAAAAATGCTGAATGTGACGAACTTTTATATGTTCACAACGGAACCGGAATTCTGAAAACTTTTGTAGGAGACCTTGAATTTGTCACAGGTGATTATCTTATTATTCCGAGAGGAACCATTTACCAAGTGGAAGTGAACTCAGAAGACACTGTATTTTTTGTCCTTGAAAGCCACTCGCCTATCTATACTCCGAAACGTTACAGAAACGAGTTCGGACAGCTTCTTGAACATTCTCCGTTCTGCGAAAGAGACATGATCGCACCGGTTTTCAAAGAGCCTAAAGATGAAAAAGGAGAATTTTTAATTAAAGTAAAAAAAGAAAACCAGATCACAGATTTCATCTACGCGACACATCCGTTTGATGTCGTAGGATGGGATGGATATTTTTATCCTTATAAATTTAATATCAAAAACTTTGAACCCATCACCGGAAGAATTCACCAACCGCCACCGGTACATCAGAATTTTGAAGGTCATAATTTCGTAGTGTGCTCGTTCTGTGCAAGAATGTACGACTACCACCCAATGGCTATTCCGGCTCCTTACAACCACTCCAACATTGATTCTGATGAGGTTCTGTTCTACACGGAAGGAGATTTCATGAGCCGTAATCACATCGACCTTATGGACTTTACTTTACACCCAGGAGGAATCGTTCACGGACCTCACCCGGGCGCTATGGAAAGAAGTATCGGTAAAAAATTCACTGAAGAATATGCGGTAATGGTAGACCCTTTCCGTCCGTTGAAAATCACGGAAGAAGCTTTGAAAGTAGAAGATCCTTCTTACAAAACTTCGTGGCTGGAAGAATCAGACAAAACCATGGAAGACCGTTCCCAGGAATAAAAAAATCATTCATAAAAAAATTTCATTATGTACAATTATATTAGTGCAGAAGAAGCTATATACACTGTAAAAAGCGGAAACCGCGTATTTTTTCACGGGAGTGCATGTACTCCGAATCATCTTATTGACGAGCTGGCAAGACAGTCTCACCGTCTGGAAAACGTAGAAATGGTTTCCATTACCCAGCAGGGAAATGTGGAAATTGCCAAACCTGAATACAAGAATAGTTTCTTTGTCAATTCTCTGTTCGTATCCACTCCTGTGAGGGATGCTGTGAATTCTGAACGTGGAGATTTTGTTCCCGTTTTCTTAAGCGAGATCCCTATTCTATTCAGAAAAAACATACTGCCGTTAGATGTGGCATTGGTAACGGTTTCACCACCGGACAAACACGGTTTCTGTACGTTGGGAACCTCTGTAGACATCGCAAGAGCAGCCGTAGATACCGCAAAACTTATTGTAGCTATTGTCAATCCTCTGATGCCGAGAACCCATGGAGACGGAATGATCCACATCAGCAGAATCCATAAACTGGTCTGGCATGAAGAGGAACTTCCTACAGTAGACTATGGCTCAAAAGTAGGTGAAGTAGAAATGCTTGTTGGTAAAAATGTAGCTGAACTGATCGATGACAGATCTACACTTCAGATGGGCATCGGAACGATTCCTGATGCTGTTTTGAAATGCTTAACGAATCACAAGGACCTCGGTGTACACACCGAAATGTTGAGTGATGGAGTGATTGATCTGATTCAAAGCGATGTTATTAACAATAAGTACAAAGGCTACCACGATAACAAAACGATCACAAGTTTCTGTTTCGGAACCAGAAAACTCTATGATTATGTAGATGATAATACTGTTTTTGACTTTAAAGATGTAAGCGATGTGAACTTCCCGATTAATATCATGAGGAACAAAAAGATGGTTGCCATCAATTCTGCCATTGAAATTGACCTTACAGGACAGGTTTGTGCAGATTCTATCGGAACCTTGCAGTACAGCGGAATCGGTGGTCAGATGGACTTTATGAGAGGCGCTGCATTGAGTGAAGACGGAAAACCGATCATTGCGATCACATCAAGGACTAAAAAAGGCATCTCAAGAATAGTTCCTTTTCTTAAACAGGGTGCCGGAGTCGTGACAACAAGAGGACACATTCACTATGTGGTGACAGAATATGGTACTGCTTATTTATATGGTAAAAATCTCCGTCAGAGAGCTCAGGAGCTGATAAGCATCGCACACCCGGATGACAGGGAAATGCTGGAAAGAGCTGCCTATGAACGGTTTAAACAATAAAAATAGAAATACTGCGTTTTTCCCATGCATCATCTTCGTGGGAAAAACGTAGATATTATCAACAAAAACAAGACAAATCTTAAAAAAGCTTTAACATTTTGGCAGTGTTTTTGATAAACTCATTTAAAACCAAGGGAAATTGAAAACGATATATAATTCGATACGGGAAGAAGTTGAAAAACATTCTAAAGTACGGAATTCTGTTTTGGGGAATGTGAGTGAATGGAAAAGAAGCCATTATATTATTCTTTCCGAAATTATAAAAGATGAATTATCTGACGCTGAAGAACTGAAAGGCGGAAAAAAATTTGAAATAGGAAATACGATATCGCATGTTACTTTGCAGCGTTTTTTCGAAAATGATTATCAGGATAAAACCCATAATGATCTCAGGTTCCTGAAAACACTGGATAAGATCTGTATTTTCCTCGGTTACAAAGATTTAAACGACTACATACAGTCTGTAAAAGTAAAAAACACCGAGAAGGAATTAGGAGATGGCCTTGAATTTCTGACGAAAATGGTCTATGATTATTGTGCTACAGCATTTGAATTTTACAAACATTTTCCGGAACACAAAACGGATATTTTTAAAGAACTGGTCTTTGACGGTTCCCCATTTCTGGAAAGAACCTCACAGTTCAGCAGAGAATTGTGCGAACGAGATTTCCAGCTGGTGACCAAAAACAACCGTTCCAACTATGAAGTTTTTGATATTCATCTCGTTACGGATGAACCTGATAAAAAGATATTGGAAACCCAGGAATTCTGGAATCTGTTATTCAAAGTAGGAGAAACCGGAGAGGAACATTTTGTCAATCAGCTTAATACACAGATCTATTTTATCCGTAAAATAGATAATGTATGGAAGATCTGGGACAATTATAATCCTGATGCAGGAAGACTGAACAGGAAAGTCGATATAGAAAAATAAAGAAAGCCGTAGAAGTTCTACGGCTTTCCTGTTTCGAAAATATTTTTCTTTTTCACTTGTTCTTTGTAATAACAAATGTAGACATCCCTTTTCATTATAAATAAACTTAAATATACTTAAATGAACACTTCTTTAATTTTATGTTAAGTATATTCAAGGAATCCATTTGAATGTTTTCGCTATTTATAAGATTTTTGTAATTTGCATACCATTAAAAAAAGTAAAAATAGAAATATGTCAACACTTACATTTGCCGAAAAAATTGCTCAAGCTGAGAATTTTTTACCGATCAACGGTACAGATTACATTGAGTTTTATGTAGGAAATGCTAAACAGGCTGCCCATTATTACAAAACCGCATTCGGTTTTCAGTCTGTAGCATACGCGGGTCCTGAAACAGGAGTAAGAGACCGTGCTTCTTATGTTCTTCAACAGGGGAAGATAAGATTGGTATTAACAACAGGGCTTAAATCCGATTCACCTATCAGCGAACACGTAAAAAAACACGGTGATGGAGTGAAAATTTTGGCACTTTGGGTAGATGACGCTTATCAGGCTTTCGAGGAAACTACTAAAAGAGGTGGAAAACCTTATTTAGAGCCGGTAACTTTAACTGATGATCAGGGTGAGGTAAGAATGTCCGGAATTTATACTTACGGAGAAACCATCCACATGTTCATCGAGAGAAAAAATTACAAAGGTGCTTTCATGCCTGGCTACGAAAAATGGGAAAGTGCTTACAATCCTGAAGATGCAGGTTTATTATACGTAGACCACTGTGTAGGAAACGTAGACTGGAACAGAATGATTCCTACTGTAGAATGGTACGAAAAAGTAATGGGCTTTGTGAACATCCTTTCTTTTGACGACAAGCAGATCAATACAGAATATTCTGCATTGATGTCTAAAGTAATGTCCAACGGAAACGGATTTGCAAAATTCCCTATCAATGAGCCTGCAGAAGGTAAAAAGAAATCTCAGGTAGAAGAATACCTTGATTTCTACGAAGGAGAAGGTGTACAGCACATCGCAGTAGCCACAAGAGATATTATCCACACTGTCACTGAATTGAAGAAGCGTGGTGTAGAGTTCTTATCTGCTCCGCCGGAAGCATATTACGACATGGTTCCTGAAAGAGTGGGTCATATTGACGAAGATCTTAAAAAATTACAGGACTTAGGCATCCTTATTGATCATGATGAAGAAGGATATCTGCTTCAGATCTTTACGAAGCCTGTAGAAGACCGTCCTACCCTGTTCTTCGAAATCATTGAAAGACACGGTGCACAGAGTTTTGGTGCCGGAAACTTCAAGGCATTGTTCGAAGCCCTTGAAAGAGAGCAGGACAGAAGAGGAAATCTTTAATTTTACAATAGAATAATAAGTTTTGTCAGGATGAAAAGTCTTGACAAAACTTTTTTATAAAAACACAACGTATGAAAAAAATTTTTATTGGGATTTTATTTTTCGGAGCATTAGGGCTTAAAGCTCAATATGGAACCCTGAATGAAATCCTTAACCGACTGGAAGAAAGAAAAGGCATTAACCAAAATCTTGAAAGTGTCAATATCGACAACAAGAAGTTTGTCTTCATTAAAGATGCGGAAGACCACACGGAAAGAGATTTTATCATTATCAAAGGAAATGAAGCGACCTACGTAGAAGTTTTTGATGACAAAGCTACCGGCGAAAGCAGTTCAAACGTTTTTACGGGTGATATCGTCAGAAGAAAAAACATCGTTTCCCTGCGTGCAGACAAGCTTGAGAATAAAAAAGTGCCGCTTCCTGTGACCAAAACTTTGCTGCTCACCAAGCAGAAAGACATTCTGTATCTTATTGATGTCAATACAAAAGACAGATGGATCGATGAAGCCTCTTATTCCAAAAAGAAATAAATTCTTTTCAGACAGCAAATCATGAGGGATTTGTTATCTTACACCTTAATTTAATTCCAAAAAAATTATGAAATCATTTGTAGAGTATTCTTCGGATTCAGACTTTTCTATACATAATATTCCTTTCGGAGTAGCAGTTTTTAATAAAGAATATATCGGATGCTGTACAAGGATCGGAGATCAGGTAGTAGATCTTGCGACCCTTTACGATCTTGGGTATTTTGAGGGTATTCAGGGATTAGACGACAATATCTTTGAAGCCTATACCATCAACGAGTTTATCGAGCTGGGAAAACCCATCACCAATGCGGTACGTGTGAGAATCCAGGAACTTCTGCAGGAAGGTTCAACATTGTCAAAAGACGAAAAAACAATTGCAGACGCATTCTATGACCTGGATCAGGTAAAAATGATGATGCCGGTACACATCCCGAATTACACGGATTTCTACAGCAGCATCGAGCACGCCACTAACGTTGGAAAAATGTTCCGTGATCCGGAAAACGCATTGCTTCCCAACTGGAAACACCTTCCTGTAGGTTATCACGGAAGAGCTTCTTCTATCGTGGTTTCAGGAACAGAAATCAACCGTCCTAAAGGTCAGACGAAACCTGCAGATGCAGAAAAACCACTTTTCGGACCAAGCAAGCAGCTGGATTTTGAACTGGAAATGGCCTTTATCCTGAACAGAAACTCAGAAATGGGTGAAAGCATTTCCACAAAAGAAGCTGAAGAAGCCATCTTCGGTATGGTGGTATTCAACGACTGGTCAGCAAGAGATATTCAGGCTTGGGAATATGTTCCACTGGGACCATTCCTTGGTAAAAACTTTGGATCATCTATTTCTCCTTGGGTGGTTACCCTTGAAGCACTGGAACCTTTCAGAACAGCTTCTCCAAAGCAGGAACCTGAAGTTTTAGACTATCTAAAATTTGAAGGCGATAAAAATTACGACATCAATCTTGAAGTCTATTTACAACCTGAAAACGGTGAAGAAAACCTGATTTCAGAAAGTAATTATAAATTCATGTACTGGAATATGACTCAGCAACTGGCTCACCATACGATAAACGGATGTAATGTAGAAGTTGGAGACCTATACGCCAGCGGAACTATTTCAGGAAGCGATCCAAAATCTTTCGGATCTATGCTGGAACTAACATGGAGAGGACAAAATCCTTTACAGTTAAAAGACGGCCAGGAAAGAAAATTCATCGAAGATAACGATACCGTTACGATGAAAGCATGGGCTGAAAAAGACGGAGTGAGAGTAGGTTTCGGTGATGTTTCCGGTAAAATTATTCCAACGGTTTAATATTCTTAACCACAAAAGTCACAAAAGATTTTATGATTACACAGTCATATTTAACTGATCTGACGTATAAGATAAACGGCGCCTGCATAGAAGTTCACAAAATTTTAGGCGCCGGTTTATTAGAAAGTGTGTATCATAAATGTCTGGAAGAAGAATTTACACTTAGAAACATTAGCTTTAAATCCAGAGATGAAGGTCCCTTTAATCTATAAAGGAAAAGAAATCAAATGTGACTTTTTTTGTGACTTTCTTGTTGAAGATTTAATTGTTGTCGAATTAAAATCAGTCGTTGAGTTCAATGATATTCACCGATCTCAAATTTTAAATTATATTAATTTAATGAAGAAACCCAAAGGAATCTTAGTCAATTTTAATGTAAAAAATCTGTATCATGAAGGACAGGAAACTTTTGTAAATAAATATTACAATATGCTTTTTTGAACTTAAAAAACAGCTTATTTTATCTTAAAGCTTTTGTGACTTTTGTGGTTAAAAATAAAAAATGAAAACAGTTATCCCATCCGAATTATCCCCCGTCCAGCTTCAGACCATCATGCAGACCGCAGTGTCTCCGCGTCCGATTGCTTTGGCTTCTACGGTAGATAAAAACGGAACGATCAATTTATCTCCATTCAGTTTTTTTAATATGTTCAGTACAGTTCCTCCGATATTGATTTTTTCACCATCGAGGAGAGTACGCGACAATACAACTAAACATACACTTGAAAATGTTCTGGAAGTTCCGGAAGTAGTAATCGGAACGGTAAATTTTCCAATCGTACAGCAGATTTCTTTAGCATCTACAGAATATGAAACCGGAATCAATGAATTCATCAAATCCGGACTGACCATGAAAGATGCAGACCTGGTGCAGCCTAAACTGATTGAAGAATGCCCGGTTAACTTTGAATGTAAAGTTTTAGAAGTTAAATCTCTGGGAGATCAGGGAGGCGCAGGAAATCTGGTAATCTGTGAGGTTCAGAAAATTCATATCAGAGAAGAGTATCTGAATGAAGCCGGGAATTTAGATCAGCAAAAACTGGATATGGTGGCCCGTTTAGGAGGAAACTTTTACTCCAGAAGCAATGAGAACAGTATTTTTGAAGTACCTAAACCTTTGGTCACAAAAGGAATTGGGTTTGATCTGCTTCCAGATTCCATTAAATACAGTAAGATATTTACAGGAAACGATCTGGGAATGCTCGCCAATGTAGAAATACTTCCTGCAGGAGAATTCCATGCGGATGAAAATGTTCATACAAACGTTCAGAAATTACTCTTGGAAAGTAAAATTGAAGAAGCCTGGACGCTTTTAACAATAGCATAACATAAGCTTATACAAAACAAAACCAGCCTTATTACAGGCTGGTTTTTATTTATTTCTTAGCTATAAAATCTAAATTTTCATACATTCCGCTTCATCAAATCTACCTGTTGATTTCCTCTTCAAATGCTTTAAGGCGTAATGATTTTATCTCAGGTAAAACTGAATCCCGATGGTCATTGCGAGGAGCGCAGCGACGAAGCAATCTCAAAAAAAACGCTTTAGATTACTTCACCTAAAGGTTCGCAATGACAGATAGATTTTTACAGTCTAGATTTTATTTAGACTTCAATGCATCAGTAACCGTAATTTTCCCTTTCTCAGCAAAATCGGTTACTTTTCCATTTTTATCAATAGACACATTCAGATTATCGTTCTTGGAATCATAGAAGATAGACGTTGAATATCCCGGGCAGTCATGCTGCTTACAACCTGTTACTTTATAAATTCCGTTCTCAGATATAATTGGAGATTCTACGTTGAAATTCTTAAGCATTTCATCATATTGCGCTCCGGTAAGTTTTTTAACCCGGTCTGCAAAACTTTTATCTTCAAATAGCTTAATATCATGAGGGTATTTACCCGTATTTTTAGTAATGATATTATCTGCGGAAGCCGTTACAGCAGGTGTAGAAGCTGCTGAGTCTGTTTTAGGTGCCGTTGCAGAATCTTTCGGCATGACGGTCGTTACAGAATCTCCGGTGGCGGGTACATCTGTTTTGGCTTCTTTTTTACATGAGATTACGGCGAATAATGAAAACGCACAGACGCTTACAATCAATTTTTTCATAATAATTTAATATGGTGATTAATAATTAGAACGTCAGTATTCAAATTTTATTCCACTATTAACCTTATTTCATATTTTTATTAATAAAATCAATACACTTGTCAGTCACGATTTTTAAGTTTTCTGGAAGCTCTTTTTCAGTCCACGGTTCCTTTGATCCGAAGGTATGATCTGCATTTTCAACTAAGAACAATTCTGAATTGGGATTCAGGATATGAAGATGTTCCGCATTTTTTACGCTTACACTTTCATCATTCGTTCCATGAATAATCAGCACATACGCTTTGGCCATTTCTGTTGCTCTTTCTACATCAAAACGGTGTACATTATTTTCAAAATCTTCATAAAACTGGTAATAATGTGGCATTTCCTGTTTTGTACGACCGTTCAGCACATAGTATACGCCATCTTTTTTCCAGTTTTCAAGTGCTTCATTCTTTGGAAAACGTTCCAGGGTATCTACACTAGCCAGTGTGATCAGTCCGTTGATTCTTTCGTCTTCAAAAGTCTTGATGATGGAAATCCCTCCTCCTCTGCTGTGACCGATCAGAACAATCCTCTGATCATCCACATTAGGATATTTTACAAAATGATCAATCACCACCCCCAAATCTGAAAGTTCTTTTGAATAATTATTATTCCCGAACGCCTCTAAATCAGCAAAATTATGGGGATCTTCCACTGTAGTTCCATTATGGGAAGCATTGAATTTCACAAAGAAAAGACCGGCTTCAGCGAACTTCTCCGCCATCAGATTCCATGCACCCCAGTCTTTATAGCCTTTGTAGCCATGAACAAAAATCACCAACGGTAATTTTTCATCCGTTTCGGGATACAATGCATCTGCCAGAAAATCTCTGGTTTCGGGGTTTCCAAGCTTTATATTAATTTCTTTTATCAATTTCATACAATTAAAACTTTTATTTAGTCTTTGTGGTATTTCGCACCACTCTAAATTAATGAAAAAAACTTTAGCGCTTTTGTTTTCATCTTATTTTCGTTCTCATCCGTACAGATCACAACTTATCAAAAAATAACCTTAATTTTGCAGTATGCTGGATTTAAGAACGGTAACCGTCATGCGTTACATCCTGCCCCTGAGGGAAGGCGGATCTCTTCCTGCTTTGGCAGAAGCTGATGATGATTTTAAATATGTACTGAAATTTCGCGGCGCTGGCCACGGAGTAAAAATGCTGATCTCCGAACTTTTGGGCGGTAAGATCACAGAAGCTTTGGGACTGCAGATTCCTGAGCTAGTATTTGTAAACCTTGATGTTGACTTCGGAAGAACGGAAGCCGATGAGGAAATTCAGGAACTGCTGAAATTTTCAGAAGGCCTGAATCTGGGGCTTCACTATCTTTCAGGTTCTATCACGTATGATCCGGGTGTAAAAGTGGATCCGCTTCTGGCCTCAAAAATCGTTTGGCTGGATGCATTCATCACGAATATCGACCGTACTTTCAGGAACACGAATCTTCTGATGTGGCATAAAGAGCTTTGGGTCATCGACAACGGAGCATCGTTTTATTTCCATCATTCGTGGCAGAATTTTGATGCAGCAGCCAAAACACCTTTCAAATATGTGAAAGATCACGTCTTGCTTCCGAAAGCCAACAGGCTGGATGAGGCCGATCAATTCGCCCACGAGGTATTGAATGACACGTTATTCAGGGATATCGTCAATTTAATTCCTGAAGACTGGCTCCAGTGGAATGACGCCGATGAAACACCGGAGGAGATTCGTGAGATCTATTTCCAGTTCATGAAAACCAGGTTAGAAAATTCTCAAATCTTTGTAAACGAAGCGAAAAATGCAAGAGGATAAAATATACGAATACGCCGTCATCCGCCTGGTACCGAAGGTTGAAAGAGAAGAATTTTTCAACATAGGACTCGTGATGTTTTCTAAAAAAGAGAAGTTTATCCGCGTAGAATTTCATCTGTGTCCGGATAAATTTAAGCTGATGCACAATAAAATTGATTACGACGACATCATTCAAAATCTGGAAAGCTTCCAAAAAATTGCAAACGGTGACAAAAAAGGAGGCCCAATTGCACTGATGGATATTCCTGAACGATTCCGCTGGCTAACGGCTGTAAGAAGCTCTGTCGTTCAGACATCAAGACCTCATCCGGGAAAATCTAAAGACCTGGAAAAGACTTTTGGTAAACTTTTTGAGGAGTTAGTAAAATAACACGCCACTACAAAAAGTATCCTATGAAATCATTAACGAACAACATATCAATCTACAGGTTTTTCACAAACCTGTTTTTTGTTTTTTCTTTAAGCTTATTTAGTTTAGGTTATTCACAAAATCAACTCGAACCCAAAACCGGGAAAAGCACCCTACTTCCGACCTTATCAGCAGTCAAAGAAAATGTAGTCTACAAAACCAATGAAAAGGGAAATCCTCTTTTACTGGACGTTTACAGCCCGAAAAATGTTTCCTCTGAAAAAACACCTGTGGTCATCTATGTGCATGGAGGTGCGTGGGTAAAAGGAGATAAAACGGTAAGAGACGGAAGTTATATAGAAACCTTCATTTCAAAGCTTCTTGATAAAAAATATACAGTCATCAGCATCGATTATACGCTTCTGAATGACAGTATTCACTTTCCGCTTCCTTTGCAGGATACCAAAGATGTGGTGAGATGGGTGCGAAAAAATGCTGCTGCCTATCACTTCGATCCTGATAATATCGGGTTTTTCGGAGCTTCATCCGGAGCTCACCTTTCAATGCTTGCAGCCTATACTCCGGATACCGAATTTCCGGGAAGTCCAGAACTTTCTTCCTATTCTGCAAAGGTCAATTATGTGGTGGATCATTATGGACCTTCAGACCTCAACAAACTTTTGCATACACGCCTAGGAAAAGTCCCGGTATTCTTTTTCGGTCTGGCGGCTCAAAAAATTGTCGACCTCAGAACGAACCTTGTTAGAGGACTGTCCGGATATGACATTAAAAAGGAAAAAAGAAAAACAATTGACTATTTCAAGACGATTTCTCCGCTGACCTATGTTTCAAGCGGCGTCCCTACTTTGATTATGCAGGGAAATAAAGACAAAGTAGTTCCGATGCAACAGTCCAAAAAGCTGCACAGAAAACTGAAGAGAGAAAATATTCAAAACAGCCTGATCATTGTGAAAGACGGTACTCATGGTTTCGGAACCACGGATAAAGCTTATATGGATCAACTGACGGATCAGATGGTTGAATTTATTGAGTCTCAGAGAAAATAAGGTTTAGTATTAAAACTTGAGAGTAAAATAAATAAATGAATACTATCAAACCTTATAGGTTTTAAAAACCTATAAGGTTTCGTTATATAAAAATATACTTTTTTTAAAACATTAAGATCAATGAAGGAGGTAAGGTAAGGTTAGTTAAGAAAAAATCAAATGATTTTTTAAGCTGTACGTTTTAAAGCAAAGCTAAAAATTAATATTCTTACAATCTTAATTAGCCTTAATGGTTTAAAATTTTTATCCCGATTATATGGATAAGCAGATAATCAAAAGTAAAAATCTGCATCATCTGACTCATCTGCGAAAAATTTTTAAAATCACATGATTTGAAAAATAACACCATATATACAGTTCCAAACACATAATAAATTAAAATATTAAAATTCAATGTTTTAATATTCAAAAAAACAAATTTAAATTACAAATTTGCTAGATTAGTATACATATCATCATTTTTTACGTCTAAAATAATTAACTTGGCTTTTGTTTAAATTATTCTTAACAAAATATCCAATATTTTTAATTATTCACTCTTAAAAAAACAAATGGTATGGATTTTCTGAATAACACCAATGCACTTACCCTGATCTTCGTATCAGTCCTTATTTTTGCGATCGCCTATCGTTTTTATGGTATTTTCATTGCCAATAAAGTACTTAGGCTTAATGATAAAAATACAACGCCTGCTGTAGAATTTGCAGACGGTAAAGATTATGTGGCCACCAATAAAAATGTTCTTTTCGGACATCATTTTGCGGCGATTGCTGCAGCGGGACCTTTGGTGGGACCTGTTTTGGCTGCGCAATTTGGATACCTTCCCGGTGCATTATGGATCCTGATCGGATGCGTATTGGGTGGTGGTGTGCATGATATGGTGGTTTTATTCGCTTCCGTACGACATAAAGGACAAAGTCTTGCTACTATTGCTTCCAAAGAAATTGGAAAGACTACTGGAACAGTGGCTGGTTTTGCTATTTTATTCATACTGATTCTTACGCTGGCTGGTTTATCATTAGCCTGCATCAATGCGATGCATGAAGCTTCGTGGTCACTCTTTACGGTTGTAATTACCATGCCTATTGCGGTGATCATGGGATTGATCATGAGATACAGAAAAAACAGTGTTCTTTTTGCCAGTATTTTAGGAGGTATTCTTTTAGTGGCAGGGATTATCGGTGGCCACAGCTTAATGCAGAACGAAACGATGAATAACCTATTTACATGGGATATAAAAACCATTTCGATTGCTATTCCGCTGTATGGTTTTCTGGCTTCTGTGCTTCCGGTTTGGTTGCTTCTTGTACCTAGAGATTACCTTTCAACTTATTTAAAAATAGGAACCATCATTATGCTTGCTGTCGGTGTGATTGTGATTCACCCTACGATTCAGATGCCTGCCCTTACAGAATTTATAAACGGTGGCGGTCCTGTCATTGGCGGTCCTGTACTTCCTTTTATTTTTATTGTGATCGCCTGTGGAGCCATTTCAGGTTTCCATGCTGTGATTGCAACAGGAACAACCCCGAAGATGCTTAACAAAGAAAAAGAAATTCTTTTTGTGGGCTACGGAGCGATGCTGGTAGAAGGTTTTGTCGCTTTAATGGCTTTAATCGCAGCATGTACACTGATGCCGGGTGATTATTTTGCTATCAATACTCCGAAGGAATCTTATGATGCTTTCCTGGCAGCACATCCTTCCCTGCACGGCGTAGATATTGATTATTATTCACAGAAAATAGGCATTGAGCTTCACGGAAGAACGGGTGGAGCGGTGTCTTTAGCCGTTGGAATGGCTCATATTTTCAATAAAATCCCGTACATGGATCAGCTGACGGCTTACTGGTATAATTTTGCCATCATGTTTGAAGCGGTGTTTATCCTTACCGCCATTGATGCAGGAACAAGAGTCGGCCGTTTCTTTTTACAGGAAATGCTGGGTTCTGTAATTCCCAAATTCAATGATAAGAACTGGATTCCGGGAATTATTATCAGCAGCCTCTTATTTACTTTTGCCTGGGGTTATCTGGTATTTACGGGAAATGTCAGCAGTATCTGGCCGCTCTTTGGAATCAGTAACCAGCTATTGGCAGCCTGCGGACTCATTGTCTGTACAACGATGCTGATCCGGATGAACAGGGGGAAATATGCCTTATGTTCAGCCATTCCGGGGGTTTTTATGGCTGGAATTACTTTCTGGGCCGGTTATATCCAGGTTACCGCGATCTATCTTCCTAAAGAACAATACTTGTTGGCAGCTTTAGCGGTAACAGCCATGGTTCTGATGCTGATTGTATTCATTGGCGCATTTATCAAATGGTACCAGCTTCTGCAGATTAAAACCACCGTGACGGATTATTATGGAGAACCTGTGAAAGAGCTTGTAGAAAGATAGGAAGTCATAAATCCTTTCTGAGTTTTTGCCTGCTCTGATAATTTTTATACATTTGTTTTGCTTTAGGGGTATTCTGAAAAAGAATTGAGAGAGTCCCTTTGAACCTGATACGGCTGACACCGACGTAGGGAAAAGCAAAATGACATTGTTGACAGTGTACTTTTTGTTTTGGATTTTTTCCTGAAGCTATTTTTATTTTAAATGATAATCATGGAAAAAATTCTTTGGGAACAGGTACAGCTCGTCAGACAACAGTCTCCTTTGGTTCATAATATCACCAATTATGTGGTGATGAACAATACCGCCAATGCCCTTTTGGCTGCAGGAGCCTCTCCTATCATGGCACATGCAAAATCCGAAATTCAGGAAATGATCGGTATCGCACATTCGGTGGTGATCAATATTGGTACTCTTGATGAATATTGGTCGGAATCTATGATCCTGGCCGCTAAAACGGCACATTCAACCGGAAAGCCTTGGGTTTTAGATCCTGTAGGTGCCGGAGCCACTTCTTTTAGGGATGAAGTTTTACATCAATTATTACAACATCAACCTACCGTTATCAGAGGAAATGCTTCTGAAATTATTGCGCTGGCCAAAGCCAATACCACCGCTACCAAAGGAGTAGATAGCACTGCACAGAGTAATGAAGCTATAAATGCTGCCCGCAGTCTCGTTGACCAATACGGCACAATAGTCTGTATCTCCGGTGAGACCGACATTATTCTGAATAAACAACAGGAAATATTCATTAAAAACGGGCATCCGCTTATGACGAAAGTAACCGGTTTGGGGTGTTCTGCCACAGCTTTAATCGGTGCATTTATAGGAATTACAGAGGATAAAGTAATAGCCGTAGCTGCTGCTATGGCATTCATCGGGATTGCAGGGGAACTGGCTGCTGAGGAAAGCAAAGGTCCCGGAAGTCTTCAGGTGAACCTCATCGATAAGCTGTATACAATCACTGAACAGGAATTTTCCAACCGTTTAAAGATAGAGCGAAGATGAGTTTAAATCCTTTTCCCTATCAGCTTTATCTGGTCATTTCTGAGGCTGACTGTGCTGGTCGAAATTTCCTACAGGTGGCCGAGCAGGCTATCCTCGGAGGAGTTGATGTGATTCAACTGAGAGAAAAAAACAGCAGTACAGATTCCTTTCTTACAAAAGCCCAACAGCTTATTGAATTGACAGATAAATATTCTGTTCCACTCATTATTAACGATAACATAGAGGTTGCAGAAAAGGTGAATGCAGCAGGTATTCATGTGGGAAACAGCGATGCTTCACCGGTTTATTTAAGACAACAGCCTCTTCTCCATCATAAAATCATTGGTTATTCGATTGAATATCTTTCCCAGCTTGACAATGAACAGACCGCCGTTTCCGATTATCTCGGAATCAGCCCCGTTTTCAGAACGGATACAAAAACGGATACGATAACAGAATGGGGACTTGAAGGAATTAAAACGATCAGACAGCTTACGGACAAACCTTTAGTCGCCATTGGCCATATTCATTTAGGAAATGCAAAGGAGGTGATGAATGCAGGAGCAGATTGTCTTGCTGCCGTTTCCGCGATTTGTGGTGCTCCTGATCCTCAAAAAGCAGCCTATCAATTAAAAAACGAAATCTTAAAATGAAAAAATACACTTATCCATCGGTATTAACGATTGCCGGATTTGACGGAAGCGGCGGCGCTGGCATTCAGGCAGATATTAAAACGGCTTCTGCTTTAGGATGTTTCTCAACATCCGTATTAACGGCTTTACCGGTACAGAATACGCAGGGTGTAAGAACAATATATCCTATTCCGGTAGAAGCTGTGGCGGATCAGATCGAAGCTATTCTGGATGATATTTTTCCGGATGCCATAAAAATCGGGATGGTTCATACTCCACAACTGGTCGAAACGATTGTTTCAACTTTAGGAAAGTATAAAAAAATACCGCTTGTATTTGATCCCGTCATGGTTGCCACAAGTGGTCACCGCCTGATCGAAGAGGATACGATAGCAGCCATTACAGAGAAAATTTTCCCGATAGCTGACGTGATTACCCCCAATATGGACGAAGCTTCCATTTTAGCAAAGATGAAAGTCGAGACCCTTGAAGATCTGTATACTGCCGGAAAAGAAATAAAAAAGCTGGGCTGCCGAAGCATTCTTTTGAAAGGCGGACATCAGGAAACCTCAACAATCACATCATTATTTTATGATGAACATGAGAAATTTCATTCTTTCGAGACGGTGAAATTTAACACCAACAACACCCACGGCTCAGGCTGCACGCTTTCTTCTACCATTGCGTCCTATCTGGCTCAGGGCAAAACTTTATACGATGCCGTTTCTTTGGGACAGGAGTACGTTTATCAAGCCATAGAACACGGAAAAGACGTACAAACAGGACATGGAAACGGTCCGCTTAATCACTTTTTTAATCCTCAAAAACTTATCAAAAATGAAATGGTCTGAACACACCTGGCAAGCTATAGAACAACGTTATGAATCTATTCTGGACATGGCGTTTATCAAAGAATTATCAGATGGAACTTTACCGCAGGAGAAATTTAGGTTTTATATGGCTCAGGATTCTTTATATCTTGAACATTTTGGGAGAACGCTCTCGCTGATTGCTGCTAAAATTCAGGATCTTCAGGATGTACTTGCGTTTATGCGATTTGCAGAAAATGCCATTGTCGTGGAAAATGCTCTACATGAATCTTATTTTGTAGATTTTGGAGTTACAGATAAAGGGGTAGCGGAACCTGCATGTCATCATTATATTCACTTTCTAAGAAGTACCGCAGCTTTGGAGTCTGTAGAAATTGCAGTGGCGGCAGTTCTTCCCTGTTTCTGGATTTACAGAGAGGTCGGAGATTATATTTACAGCAATCAAAACGCGATCAACAACCCTTATCAAAAGTGGATTGACACTTATGGAGGTGAGGAATTTTCTGTTGCCGTAGATCAGGCTATTGCGATTTGTGACCGACTGGCTGAGAACAGTACAGAGGAAACAAGAGAGAAAATGACCGAAGCTTTTATCATGTCCACGAGAATGGAATTCCATTTCTGGGAAGGCGCTTATGAGCTGAAAACATGGAAATAGATTAAAAATAAAAGCGGATTCAAAAATTTAATCCGCTTTTTGATATGGATTTTTTTTTGTTGGTAAACGCAAAGGCGCAAGTTTTTTTAATATGAAACTGTTTTTAAGGCGCAAGAAAATCATAGATTTTCAGCTATTTTTATGCCTCTGTCATTGCGAACCTTTAGGTGAAGCAATCTCAAATTATTTAACAATACCTTTTTTTGAGATTGCTTCGTCGCTCTGCTCCTCGCAATGACAGCGATACTCAATTTTATCGGAGATAAAATCCTTGCGCCTTAAAACGTAATGCATTCAAATATCTTGCGCCTTTGCGTTTTTCCAACCAGAAAATGTGATTTTTAAACTGGCTTATGATTTAAAAATTAAAATTAAGTCGTGAGAATACATATCTTCCATTCTGCCCAAACTGAGACGTAGAACGCGAATACACGAACTGGTCATTATTGGTAGATGCCGGAAGGTTTTTATCAGGATAAATATCAAACAGATTGTTAACCCCGATGGTTAATCCTACATTTTTTGTAAACTGGTAAGCTAATGAAAGATCAGTAATGATCTTGTCTCCGATCTGCTGATGCTCATTGAATCCGATAATTCCGTCACCGTTGGCATCAATCACATCTGCCCCCGTTACTTTTCCGAAATAGGTATTTCTAAGATACACACTTGCCTTTTTCCATGAAAGCGTGTGGGATAAACTTGCTTTTACCCTTGGAACCGCTTCTTCCAGATACACTCTTGACTTTTCTGAAAAATAAATTTTCTCAAGATTTGGAGACTGCAAAAGTCCTGAAGAGTGCGTATCCCCTACTTTTCTGGTCTCACTTACATTGATCGCAAAATTATTGTCCAGTTTTATTCCTGAAAATCTTGCATTGTGAGAAATCACAACGTCTATACCTTTTGTTTCCGTATCAATGGCATTGGTGAAGAACTGAGCTCCATTAACTCCCTGTGCATCAAAAGCGGCCTGTGCAGCGACTGGTACATCAGCTCTTAAGAACTGATCGGTAAGGATAATCCTGTTGTTGATTCTGGTAAAATATCCATCTGCGGTAAAAGTCAGGCTCGCAGAAGGAATTCTGTAGGTAAATCCTACGCTGGCAGATTTAGAAGTTTCCTGCTTCAGTTTTGGCATTTCCAGCAGTCCTGCAATCTGTGAATCATTACTGAAGGTTCCCACTTCCAGAAGCTGGCTGTTGGTAAACAAAGTTGAGGTCACATTATAATAGATCTGGTGGATAGAAGGTGCTCTGAATCCGGTAGAACCTGCTAATCTTACATTAAAATTGGGAGCGACTTTGATTCTTGACGCTAATTTATAGTTAAAGGTAGAACCAAAATCTGAATAATTTTCATACCTCGCTGCGGCATCCACTAATAACCAGTTGGTGAAATTAAATTCAACATCTGCGTAAGCTGCTACTGCCTGCCTGTTTTTATCGATCGCATTCACCGGCTTAAATCCTCCGAAAACCTGTGATCCTCCTGGAAGTGCATTTCCAAAGAAATCCGTAGCTCTCGGGCTTGTATTATTCCACACATTTCCTGCAGCATCATAGGTCGTGTAGGAAGCTTCGTCACCCTGCGTTATTTTAAAATTTTCGTAACGGTGTTCGGCTCCAAAAGCGACATTGATTCCACTCCAGACATCATATTTTTTAGAGAAATCTAAATTGATGGTATTCTGGGAAAATCTTAAACCTCCTGCATCAAATTCTTTCGGGGATGCAAAACGTAAAGATGTATTTCCTGTGTTCTGAATATTATAACTGAATGAATTCTGTCCGAATGTATTGCTTAAATCAATATTCCAGCCGTCCCAGTTTCCTTTGATTCCTGCGGAAAGCGACAGGTCCTGAATATCAGTTCCGATCTGTGGTAAATAACCGTCTGAATACAGCCCTGTAAACGTTCTGCTCTGGTTCGGCTTTCTGTAAAATCCTCCTGAAGTTCCGTGTCTGAAGCTATAACCTCCGAAAGAATATACTTTCCAGTTATCATTAATAGGAACCTCGATATTAGCAAAAAGCTGATTGTTGTTCAGTTTCGACTGTCCCACCTGCATATTGAAATCTTTTCTTTCCTGCCCTCTGTAAGCGAGTTCCTGATCTGTAAAATCTCCCTTCAAAAGTCCCTGTAAAACTCCGATGCTGTTGGCTCCCTGAATCTGGTTCTGCAGATCCTGAGAAAAATAACTTACGCCCTGAGCATATTGATGGATGTAATTGACAAGCTGCTGGGAATTTGGCACGTTATTGATATTTGAAAAAAGGGAAGATAAATTCACTCCATCGTTTTGTGCACGTCTTTCAATCGCATTGTAAGCATTGTAGATTGAGCCACTTTCAGCACCGGCTCTCGAAGTCGGGTTTCTGAACTGTGATGACCAGGTGATGTTATAGAAACCTCCTTTATTTCCGATTTTATTTCCGTAATTAAGGTCAACCTGAATATTCTGTCCGTCGAAATTTCCGGTATGGTCATTGGCAGTTGGCGTTAAATTTCCTCCGTAACTTACCTGTCCGGTTAGTTTTCCGATGTCTTTTTTCAGTTCAAGGTTGATCACTCCGGCAATCGCATCAGATCCATATTGGGCTGAAGCACCGTCACGCAGGACTTCAATTCTGTTTAAGGCAAAGGAAGGAATTGAATTTAGATCCGTTCCTACCGTTCCTCTTCCCGGAGTTCCGTTCACATTGACCAATGCTGAGGTATGTCTTCTTTTTCCGTTAACCAAAACCAATACCTGATCCGGTCCCAATCCTCTCAACTGAGCAGGATCCAAATGGTCCGTTCCGTCTGAATTCGTCTGGATGGTAGAAGTGAAAGAAGGTGCTACCGCATTTAAAATCTGTCCTATACTGGACTGCGGAAGAACTACTGAAGATTCTTTTATATTGAAGACATCCACAGGAACCGGGCTGTCTGTTTTAGATCGGGCACCGGCTCTTGAGCCCAGCACCACTACTTCTTCTACATTATTGGTTTTCACACTGTCTTTTTCTTTTTCCTGTCCGAAAGCATACGTTCCGAGGAAAAAAAGAACAGAAGCTGATACGATAGTCGTTTTATTTTTCATACCCTTACATCAATTTATAGTTTATGTTTTTTTGAGTGGCAAATGTAAAGTTAATTCATTAGTCTACAAAATTAATAGACTTTAATTTTGTGAAAATTTAAGATAGTTTCAGTCTATTATTTTAAACACGACTGATTAAAACTCAAATATATTGGTCTTTTGAAAGCATTTTTTTTAAACACGAATGACACAAATACTTTCACAAATGCCACTAAGCCGCCGAAGCTATTTGTGTTATTACTGAAAAACATTCGTGCAATTTGTGTTTTGAGAGCGTTTTTTTAAACACGAAGGACACAAATACTTTCACAAATGGCACTAATGCCGCCAAAGATATTCGTGTTATCCGTGAAAAACATTCGTGCAATTTGTGTTTAAATAAAAAAAACGGACCCTAAATAGAATCCGTTCTCAATTTTATTATTTCCAGTTTTTACAACTGAAAAACTTGCTTTTATATTTTCGTAAGCTTCGCATACTTCAGGATAAGGTTTTTCTCTCCTTCATGAATGAAAACTACTTTGGCTTTGATATTCTGAGGATCCGTACCATCCAGGAAAGAAACTTCCCCGATTCCGAAACGGTCGTGTCTCACTTTATCTCCTACCTCAATATCCTGTGAAGAAGCTCCGCTTGGATTGATAATTTTCGCGGTACTGACCGGTTTTAGTTTTCTGACTTCCGGGGCAGGTTTTGAATTGTCACCTTTATCAATCGTTTTCTTTTCAACTCTTCTGAACGCTTTCTGTTCGGAAGGATGTTCATCAAAGATATTTGACTTGATTCCGGTATTATTGATAAATCTCTTTTCCAGAGCCGGGTTTAAGAACTCAATATACTGATCATCAATTTCACTCAAGAATCTTGAAGGCTCCGCATCTGTAATTTTTCCCCATTGAAAACGGGAAACCGCATAAGAGAAAAAGACCTGCTTTTCGGCTCTTGTCAACGCTACATAAAACAGACGTCTTTCTTCCTCCAGATCTTCTCTGGTTGCGGAACTCATAAAGCTCGGGAAAAGGTTTTCTTCAAGACCCACAAGGTGAACCACCGGGAATTCCAGACCTTTCGACAGGTGAATCGTCATTAACGAAACCATATCCTCCTCTAAATTTTTATCCTGAGTATCTGCAGAAAGGGCAATATTCTCAAGGAAATTCGGAAGACTAGGATCACCATCTTCAAGCTGGATCTGCTCTTCAATGAATCCCTGCATGGAATTCATCAATTCCTGAACGTTTTCTACACGGGAAATTCCTTCCGGAGTCTGGTCGTCTTTTAAAAACTTGATCAGACCGCTTCGTTTGGCCACTTCCATTGCAACGCTGTAAGCTGTATCGGTTTTCAGCAATACCTGGAATGCTTTGATCATGGACCAGAAGTCATTCAGTTTGGTTAAAACACCATTGTTCAGGCCTAATTGAGGCGCATACATGGGTAAATTACTCAATACCTGTGAAATGGTCACATTATGGGAATCTGCAAAAACGATCAGCTTATTCTGGGTCGTTTCCCCGATTCCTCTTGTAGGATAATTGATAATTCTCATCAGGGCTTCCGAATCATTTTCATTGATCAGAAGACGCAAGTAAGCGATAAGGTCTTTTACTTCTTTTCTCTGATAGAAAGAAAGTCCACCGTAAACCTTGTACGGAATATTTTTACGTCTCAGCGCATCTTCAAATGCTCTGGTCTGTGAGTTCGTTCTGTATAAAATCGCAAAATCACTGTACTTTCTCTGGTCCGTATTTCTGAGCTCCCAGATATTTCCGGCCACGAAATTCGCTTCATCGGCATCGGAAAGAGAACGGTATATTTTGATCTTATCCCCTTCTTCGTTATCACTGAAAACATTCTTCTTGAACTGCTGAAGGTTTTTTGAAATGACAACGTTAGCTGCATTCACAATATTCTGGGTGGAACGGTAATTCTGTTCCAAAGAAACCGTGATTGCGTCAGGATAATCTTTCTTAAAGTTTAAGATGTTATAAATATTGGCACCACGGAAGGAGTAAATAGATTGTGCATCATCCCCTACCACGCAGATATTTTCAAATTTTGAAGCCAGTGCTTTTACAATAAGGTACTGGGAGTGGTTGGTATCCTGGTACTCATCTACCATGATGTATCTGAATCTGTCCTGATATTTGGCCAGTACTTCCGGAAAACGGGTTAGTAATTCGTTGGTCTTTAACAATAAATCATCAAAATCCATCGCTCCGTTTTTGAAGCATGCATCCACATATCTCTGGTAGATCTGCCCGATGAATTTCATATTTGCCTTTTCATCAGCTTCCATCAATTCAGGATTGTTAAAATAAGCTTTTACCGTGATCAGGTTGTTTTTATAGGTTGAAATTCTTGCCTGAACTTTTTTAGGTTTATAAAGATCAGCATCGATATTCATGTCTTTTAATACTTTTCTGATGACATTCAGGGCATCCTGCATATCATAGATTGTAAAATTGGATGGATAACCCAGGTAATGACCTTCAATTCTCAGGATTCTTGCAAACACCGAGTGAAAAGTTCCCATCCATAAGCTTCTTGCATTGCTGTCTCCTACCACTTTGGCGATACGGTCTTTCATTTCGCGGGCGGCTTTATTGGTAAACGTCAGGGCCAGGATGTTGAAAGGGTCCACACCGTTGTGGATCAGGTGGGCAATACGCATGGTCAGCACACGCGTTTTTCCGGAACCGGCTCCTGCAAGTACCATTAAAGGTCCCTGTAGAGAGGTAACGGCTTCATATTGTGATTCATTGAGTCCTTTCAGATAATCCATACTGCAAAAAAAATTTTGGGAACACAAAATTAATGTATTCAAAGGACAATTCAAATTATGAGTTTAATTTATAGAAAGTAAAAAAATTAAGATGAGCATTCTGCCGGATCAGAAGAGGTTTAATCATTAAAGTTTTTCGTGACTGTCCATTTTCCGTTTTCGTATTGATAATATTTTACGGGTCGTGAAAAATATCCGGATTTGGGATCCGAGAAACTAAGCATAATAAGCAAACCTAATTTTAAATCCTTATCATATTGTGCCGCTATAGAAACTCCGAAACTTATTTCCTGCAGATCAACAAATTTATTATCTTTTCTGACGATTGATAATTCTTTGACCGGCTTTTGAGGTGATGCATAATAAAAATTGCTTTTCTTTCCGTCATCAGTGATTTTTCCTTTATAAAAAGGAGTATTTCCTGTAGTAACAAAAAAATTACTTTCCTCATTTTCCCAGCCGAAAAAAAGCTCTCCACCACCAAACAAAGTTGAGACAGGAATAATAATCCCGTTTCCTGTTTTCTTCCTGAATTTGGCGAAATTATTCCTGTTCCAAAGTTTATCAAAAATATCCGTGCCGATTAGTTTTTCATAATGTTTACAGTCGTAGTAACGATCATTTCCACATTCAGGTCCGCCACCAATGATGGTTTTTCTCAAAAAAAGCACTTTTTTAGGTTTTAAAAAGAATCTTTTAAAATCCGGATCTCCACATATCAAATCAAAAAGACTGTCGAAATTCATTTCACCAAGCTGTTCAACGTTTTTTTCGTAGCGCATTTTTTCTTCTTCATATAGTTTTCCGCAGTCTCTTTTACGTGGAGGACACCCCTGATTTTCTACCATTCCCGGCAACGTAGGACATGCATCATCTTTATCCAGAATTCCGTCTCCGTCCGTATCAAGCCACGGACAGCCATTATTTTCAAGGGGTCCTGCTACATCCCGACATTGATCATCCTTATCCAAAGCTCCATCTTTATCTTCATCCGGCCATGGACAGCCATTATTCTCAGGTGATCCCTGTTCTTTAGGGCACTGATCCATATAAAAAGGAATTTCGTCCCCGTCTTCATCGGAAAGACAAGTCTTTTTATTCCATTCTTTTCTGCATTTTTTTAATCTTTCCTGATCTACAGTTGCCTGCGCCTGCATCAGAAAAAAGGAGAAAAGAAAAAGTAAAGTAAAATAAATTCTCATAGTGGAGTTAAAGAGTTTACAAATAAACAAAATTTTAAAAAAAAGTAGAGTAATTATGTAACAAATACCGTATTTGCCCTACTAATTGGTACAAAACAATTTCTACTTTATGAAAAAGCGACTTCTTTCTGTTGCAGCAGCATCTTTCTTCGGAATGGTACTGAATGCACAGCAAATTAAATTCGAAGAGTATGACCTGCCAAACGGCCTTCACGTAATTCTTCACCAGGATAATTCTGCGCCGGTAGTTACTACAGGGGTAATGTACCATGTAGGTGCGAAGGATGAAGTAAAAGGAAGAACAGGTTTTGCCCACTTCTTCGAACATCTTTTATTTGAAGGAACACCTAACATCAAAAGAGGTGAATGGTTCAAAATCGTTTCTTCAAACGGAGGACAAAATAACGCTAACACCACGAATGACAGAACGTATTATTTTGAAACGTTCCCTTCGAATAACGAGCAGCTTGGGCTTTGGATGGAATCTGAAAGAATGCGTCACGCCGAGATTAATCAGGTGGGAGTAGATACTCAGAGAGAAGTTGTAAAAGAAGAGAAAAGATTAAGAATGGACAACCAGCCTTATGGAAACCTTTTCCCTACCATTCAGAAAAATTTATTTACCAATCACCCGTACAACTGGCCTACCATCGGTTCTATGGAAGATCTTAACTCTGCAAAGCTTGAAGAATTCCAGGCTTTCTATAAAAAATACTACGTTCCGAACAATGCTACATTGGTAGTTGCAGGAGATATCAAACCTGAGCAGACTAAGAAGTGGATTCAGGAATATTACGGAGGTATTCAGAAAGGAACTCTTTATCCAAAAGACTTCCCGAAAGACGCTCCTATCACTCAGGAAAAAGAGGTAACGGCTACAGACCCGAACATTCAGCTTCCTGCGTATATTTTCGCGTACAGAACTCCGGCTAACAAAGAGAAAGACGCTTACGTACTAGATATGCTTTCGTCTTATCTGAGCAACGGTAAATCTTCAGTTTTATATAAAAAATTAGTTGACCAGGATAAAAAAGCGCTTGCTGTACAGGCTTTCAACCAAGGGCTTGAAGATTACAGTATTTTCGCATTCTTCGCGATCCCGATGGGACAGACTACAAAACAGACTTTACAGGCTGACATTGATGCTGAAATCAAAAAGCTGCAGACAGGTCTGATCTCTGAGGAAGATTATCAGAAACTTCAGAACCAGTATGAGAATCAGTTTGTGAACGCCAATTCAAGTATTCAGGGGATTGCTGCTTCATTGGCAACCAACCACGTACTGATGGGGAATACCAATCTGATCAATAAGGAAATCGACATCTACAGATCAATCACAAGACAGGATCTGCAGAACGCGGCTAAGAAGTATTTGAATTCCAATCAAAGAGTAATCATTAATTATGTTCCTGAAAAAAAGTAATCATTTAAAACTTTCAGGTTTAAAAAATGATTATTAAAAATTAAATTTTTACAAATGAAAAAGCAATTAACATATATAGCTGCAGCGTTTTTTATCGCAGGAACGATTTCAGCACAAAAAATTGATCTTAACGCAATGCCGAAACCGGGACCTACTCCTGCGATCAACATTGCAAAACCAAAAACTTTCCAACTGAGCAACGGTCTTACGGTAATGGTTGTGGAAAACAACAAACTACCAAGAGTAAACACAACGCTTTCTATGGACAGACCTCCGTTCAACGAAGGAAGCGTAACGGGAGTAAGCTCTATCATGGCTGAACAGTTCGAAAACGGAACGACTAATTTAAGCAAAGACGATTTCAACAAAAAAGTAGATTATCTGGGCGCTACCCTGAACTTTTCGTCCAACGGTGCCGCTTCGAATTCTCTTTCCAAATATTTCCCTGAGGTATTAAGTTTAATGGCTGATGCGATCATTAATCCTAAATTCTCGGCTGAAGAAATTCAAAGTTCAAAAGAAAGAGCTTTAGAAGGCCTGAAATCCGGAGAGAAAAATGCTTCAGCGATCGCTTCAAAAGTTTCCAATGCTTTAATGTATGGTAAAAATACAGCAAGAGGTGAGTTTGAAACTGAAGAATCTATCAACAAAATTCAGCTTGCTGACGTACAAAACGTTTATAAAAAATACTACGCTCCGGACAATGCTTATTTAGTGATTGTAGGAGATGTGAAATTTGACCAGATCAAACCTTTGGTGGAAAAAGCATTCAGCGGATGGAAAAAGGCGAATACGCCTATCGTTCCTTTGGAGCCGACAGCCAATGTTGGTAAAACGGAAATTAATATTGTAGACGTCCCTTCAGCGGTACAGTCTGTAGTTTCTGTAAGCAACCTGAACAATCTTAAAATGAAGGATCCTAATTATTTCGCGGCTACTATGGCTAACTACATCTTAGGGGGTGGTGGTGAAGCGAGACTTTTCATGAACCTTCGTGAGAAAAACGGATTCACTTACGGAGCGTACTCCAGTATGAGTGCTGATAAGTATTCTTCTGAATTCTCAGCGGATGCCAGCGTAAGAAATGAAGTTACTGATAAAGCCGTTAAGGAATTCATGAATGAACTTAACGCGATTTCTACGGTAAAGCCTGAAGAACTGGCAAATGCTAAGGCTAAACTGAAAGGTTCTTTCATCATGTCATTAGAGAAACCGGAAACGATTGCAAAATTTGCTTTAAACCAAAAGGTTCAGGATCTTCCTTCTGATTTCTACACGAACTATTTAAAGTCAATAGATAAAGTAACTGCTGCCGATATTTCCAATGCAGTAAAAGCGAATATTCTTCCTAACCAGAGCAGAATTTTCATCGCCGGTAAAGCATCTGATATTTCTGAAGGACTTGAGAAATTAGGATATCCTGTAAAATATTTCGACAAACAGGCTAATCCTGTAGCTAAAGCTGCTGCACAGAAAGTAGACGCAGCTGTAACTACGGCATCTGTTGCTGATAAATACATCAATGCCATCGGAGGTTTGGCAGCGGTTCAGAAAATCACTTCCATTACGACTGATGCTTCTACAAAGGTTCAGGGAATGGAAATGAATATGAAACTGGTTCAGGCCAAAGGCGGAAAAATGCTGATGGATATGAAAATGATGGGCAACACGGTACAAAAGATCGTTTTTGACGGTAAAGAGGGGTATATTGAAGGTCAAGGCAAAAAAATGCCTTTAACTGATAAGCAGAAGGCTGATATGGCTGATCCGGAATTGTTCCCGGAACTTGCTTTTGCTAAATCTGCAGATTACAAGGTAACAGGAATCGAAAAGTATAACAACGAAGATTCTTATGTAGTGAAAGGACCAAAAGACACCTATTATTACAGCGTAAAAACAGGACTTAAAACGGGGGAAACAAAATCCAGCGAAGGAGGTTCTATCCCTACAAGCTTTGCAGATTACAAAGAGGTTTCAGGGGTAAAGTTTCCATTCACGATCATCCAGAACATGGGTGGAATGGATATCAACCTGACGGTAAAATCCCGCGAGGTGAACCTGGCTAGAGATTCTGATTTTAAATAAGAATAGTCATTTTATTATAGAAAAAACGGCAGCCGACACTGCCGTTTTTATTTTTACTAACATTTACCGCGATCTTCTTTGTCATTCGGTAAAAAAAGATTAAATTTGCCCATTCAAAAAGATATCAGAATTAATGGATACTATATTTACACTATTGATGGTTCTTGTTATGATCGCCAGCATCTTATTGGTAATCATCGTTATGGCTCAAAATCCTAAAGGAGGAGGTCTCTCCAGTACTTTCGGAGGTGCATCACCTGCACAGTTTGGAGTACAGAGAACCAATGATTTCATGGAAAAAGCAACATGGACTCTGGGCGCAGTAATCATCGTTCTTATTCTTATAAGCGTTGTGATCACAGGGAAGCCTACAACAGCAGCTCCTGCACAGCAGCAGCCTATTAAGAAAGAAGCTCCGGCTAAGCAAACAGCTCCGGCAGCTACAACTACTACACCGGCTCAGGCACCTGCAGCTCCGGCTAAATAATAACAGACCTATCTTATATACAACAAAAGCAGTTCAAATTGAACTGCTTTTTTATTTTAGCTTTATTTTCTCAATCTTATGCCGAAGCTTCAGCCCAGCTTTTAAGAACGAATACTGCATCGGTTTAGATTCTCTGTAGTATTTATCAATAAAGATCTGCATCGCTCCATAAAACCGGTTAAGATACACTTCATCTTTAATCGTGCTCTCCCCTTTATGATGAAGAAGAGAAGCTTTTCCGTAGTAATAATTTTTGTAGCCATTTCTCAACAATGTATAACAGAGGTCAATATCTTCCCCGTACATAAAATACGCTTCATCCAATCCTCCGATCTTTTCGTAAACATCTTTTTTAACCAGTAGAAATGCTCCGGTCACGACATCTACTTCTGCAATGTCATCTTCCTCAATATCACTTCTGTAATAAGATTTTGAATTGCTTCTTTTAAAATTCGTAAACAGCTTCTCAAAGGAATTGAACATATCCGGCACAGAACGTTTGCTTTCAGGAAGAAAAACACCTTCCGCGTCATGCATCCTTACGCCAAGACATCCGAAATCTGCTTTAGAATCAGCAAAATCCAGAAGATCTTTCATATAATAGCCTTCCAGTTCAGTATCAGGATTCAGGAGTAAAACATATTCTCCTGCTGCTGTATTGATCGCTTTATTGTTGGCAATTGCGAAACCATCATTATGTTCTGAAGATATAAAACGTACTTTAGGAAATTCCGGGATAAGATCACCCCAGGAAGCATCCGTAGACGCATTATCCATAACGATCACTTCATAGTCCTCTCCTTCCGTATATTTCTGAATAGACAAAAGGCAGTTTCTCAACAGCCTGGTGACATTATAATTGACAATAATTATCGACAGCTTCATATTTAATCCTTTTCGTTGTAGGGTAATCTGTTCATAATAGATCTCCCCAAAGATACCTCATCTGCATATTCCAATTCATCTCCTACTGAAATTCCTCTCGCAATGCTTGAAAAATTAACATTGGAGTTCTTAAATTTCTTGTAAATATAATACGCTGTGGTATCTCCTTCCATCGTAGCACTTAATGCGAAAATAAATTCTTTCACTCCGCCTTCATTCACTTTTCTTTCAATGCTTGGAATATTCAGCTGATTCGGCCCTACTCCTTCCATCGGTGATATTTTTCCACCTAAGATCAGGTATTTTCCTGTAAATTTTCCTGTATTTTCAATGGCAATCACATCACGCACGTCTTCAACGATGCAGATCACTTCGCTGTTTCTTTTTTCATTACTACAAATCTCACATACTTCAAAATCTGAAAAATTGTGACATTCTTTGCAGTATTTTATTTCGTTGACAAGGTTGATTAATGAGTTTCCAAGACTTACCGCTCTGGAACTGGGTTGTTTTAACAGATGTAGCGCTAATCTCAAAGCTGTTTTTCTGCCGATGCCAGGCAGCCCTGAAATTTCGTCTACGGCTTTTGCTAAAACTTTACTAGGGTAATCCATAGTACAAAAATAAGGAATATTGTTGAGAGTTGAGGGTGTTTATGAGTTGGAGAGTCGGAGGGTTTTAGAGTTTGTGAGTGGAAAAAAGTTGCTGGTTAACGGTTGCTGGTTCGAATCCCAAAACTCGTATCCCGGAACATGCCTGAAATTTTGATTGACTTCGTCGAACTGACGTTTCTTAATTCTTGAATCCAGCATTCACCATTCACTTGCGAAGCAAAATTGACCATTGACCTCTCGCCCCGCCAACATTCTAAAAAAACCTCTATCTTTGGGATCTAATATGAAAAAAATAGACTAAATGGTACTTAAGAATCTAAATTATCCTCTGGATTTCAAATTTAAGATCTCAACTCTATCGAGTGACTTCAATATTACTGACAAAAACGGAAATTATGTAGCGTATGTACGTCAGAAAATGTTCAAACTGAAGGAAGATGTGATCGTTTTCAATGACGAAAGCAAAACTAAGGAGCTTTTCAGAATCAAAGCCAATCAATGGATCGATTTCAATGCGTCTTATTCTTTAAATGATCTTACCGACAACAAAAACTACGGAAGACTGGCCAGAAAAGGAATGCGTTCTCTGTGGAAATCTACCTATGATATCCTGGATTCAAACGACCAACCTAAATTCATCGTTACAGAGGATAATGGATGGACAAAATTCTTTGACGGAATGGTAAGCGAGATTCCAATCATAGGAATGTTTACAGGATACTTTCTTAACCCGGCTTATACGGTAAGAGGCATAGACGGAAAGGAATATTTTAAACTAAAAAAAATGCCTTCATTCTTTGGAAGAAGATTCCAGCTTGACAGAGTGATTGATATTGATGACGAAGACGAAAGTTTAGTGATCCTGTCGTTACTGATGATGGTTCTTCTGGAAAGAGCAAGAGGCTAAAACAATAAAACCCCACAGACAATGAAATATCTAATCATTTTATTTTCAGCGCTCCTTTTGACCGCCTGTAAAAAAGATAAAGAAACCGTTAAGGATAGTGCTTCAACAGATTCTTTGAACATTGTTAAGGATTCTGCTAAAACAAATGCTGCATCAGGAAAAGTGCAGGTAGACATTATTCCTTTTCCGAAAGAGATCAAAGAATGTTCATGCTATTTTGCAAGAAATAAAGCTGATTTTGAGGCCGAAAAGTATATCTATGCTGATGATGCCGGAAAAACAGCCTATATGAAACTGGATGGCCAAAGACTGGCAATGAATCTTATTTCCTCCAGCGACATGGAAGTGGATGAGGAACTGACCAAAGAAATTGAGAGCGACAACTATAAGATCTCTGTAAAAGGTAAAAAAATAAAGCATGAAGAGGCTTTACTGTTCGAAGGTACACTGACGATTGAAAAACCGGACGGTACTGTAGAAACCATGCCTATTTATGGCGAATGCGGATGCTAGAAAAACGAAAGGGCTAAAAAATAAATTTACCCTTGTACTCCTTATAAAAAATGCTTTCGGATTCACGGAAGCATTTTTTATTTTGTAATTTTGATAAAAATAAAATTTCATGGAATTATCTAATATAGAACCGCAGATTATCTGGAAAAATTTCTCCAAATTAAATGCAGTTCCAAGACCGTCTAAAAAAGAAGAAAGAGTGATTGCCTTCATCAAAGGATTTGGTGAAGATTTAGGGTTGGAAACTACTGTAGATGAAGTAGGAAACGTGATCATCAGAAAGCCGGCTACAGCAGGTATGGAAAACCGCAAGTCTATCGTGCTTCAGTCGCATCTGGATATGGTATGTCAGAAAAACAGCGATACCAATTTTGATTTCGATACGGAAGGAATTAAAATGGAAGTTGACGGTGACTGGGTAAAAGCAAAAGGAACAACTTTAGGTGCTGATAACGGTTTAGGAGTAGCGACAATCATGTCTATCCTGGAAAGTTCAGATATTCCTCACCCGGCTTTGGAAGCTCTTTTTACCATTGACGAAGAAACGGGAATGACGGGTGCTTTAGGTTTGAAGCCGGGACAATTAACCGGAGAAATCCTGTTAAACCTTGATACGGAAGAAGACGATGAGATCGATATCGGTTGTGCAGGTGGTGTAGACGTAACGATTACTCAAAACTACGGAACGGAAGCAGCAAAGGGACAGATTGTAAGACTTGAAGTGAAAGGCCTTCAGGGAGGACATTCAGGCATGGATATCCACAAAGGTTTCGGAAATTCCAATATTATTTTAGGAAGACTTCTTTACACTGGTTTAGCCAATCAGAATATCCAACTGATCTCTGTAGATGGCGGTGGATTGAGAAATGCCATTCCAAGAGAAGGAGCAGCCCTTATTTCCGTGAGAAATGCTCATGAATTCATTGAAGCGGCAACCGCTCTTAAAAAAGATATCTTAGAAGAATTTGCTACGGTAGAACCTGGTCTTCATATCAATATTGAAAACTCTACAACATCTGACTTAGCTGTTTCTGAGGAAGATTCAAAAAAGATCATTCTTACTTTAAAATCTCTTCACAATGGCGTTTACAGAATGAGTCCTGACGTAAAAGATCTTGTAGAAGCATCCAACAATGTTGCAAGAGTTGAATTAAAAGGAGGTGAGCTTAAAATTTTAAA
This sequence comes from Chryseobacterium sp. JM1, assembly GCF_000737715.1. GTDB lineage: Bacteria > Bacteroidota > Bacteroidia > Flavobacteriales > Weeksellaceae > Chryseobacterium. Next base: position 170,151 of record NZ_JPRN01000010.1, read on the forward strand.
CCTTACCAGATCATCTGTAGATTCATCTAAATATTCTGTGGCAGAACAGTTAAAATCTGTGGCGGAATTAGCAGTAATGAACGTTGAATTCAGTGGTTCTTATCCTGGATGGAAACCAAAACCGGGGTCTGAGATCGTACAGCTGATGGAGAAAATCTACACCGAAAAATTTGGCGAAAAACCTCACGTAGTTGCTTGTCATGCAGGACTGGAATGTGGAATCATCGGAGCCAATTATCCTGAAATGGAAATGGTAAGCTTTGGACCTACCATCAGAGGGGCACACTCTCCGGATGAAAAAGCGAATATCCCTTCTGCTCAGAAATTCTGGAGTTTCACCAAGGATATTTTAGCGAATATTCCTTTAAAATAAAAAGAGAAAATTACTATATTGAATATCCAAAGTCGTATGATTTTGGATATTTTTAATTTAAACCATTAAGTTTTTTAAGTCGTTAAGATGATTAAGAATTACGGATGTCGGGCTTAAAAATATCTTTGATATTTTACTTAATTTTACTTAATTTTCCTTTCTTCATTGATCTTAATGGTTCAGAAATTATTTAATAAGATTTACAACAATGAAAAGTATAACCGTATTCTGTGGCTCAAGTTTCGGCACAGATGACATTTATAGAGAACAGGCCTTCCTGCTTGGCGAAACACTGGCTAAACAACACATACAATTGATCTATGGCGGTGCAGATACAGGTCTGATGGGAGCTGTTGCAGACGGAACCTTAAGCGCAGGAGGAAAAGTCACGGGAATTCTCCCCCACTTCCTGCAATCCAAAGAAATTGCCCATAAAAACCTCACTGAGCTGATCATCGTAGAAACCATGCACGAAAGAAAAACGAAGATGAATGATCTCTGCGAGGGCGTCATCGTTCTTCCCGGCGGCTATGGAACCCTGGAAGAGTTTTTTGAAATGATCACCTGGGCACAGCTCGGACTTCATAAAAAGCCGATCGGGATTTTGAATATTGACGGGTTTTACGATGATCTGATAAAACTGATTCAGACCATGGTAGATAAAGGATTTTTAAAGCTGGTGAATCGTGATATGCTTTTGATAAGCGAAAACATTGATGAGCTTTTGGAGAAAATGAAAAATTATGAGGCGCCTACTGTGGGGAAATGGATTTCGAAGGGTGAAGTTTAGCTCTTTTATATTTTTCACATGAATAACTATAACAAAACCGCCCGGAAATTTCCAGGCGGTTTTTTTATATTAATTAAATTTAATATAGTCTAAGGATAAGGAGCAATCGCCACTTCAAGACCTTCCATGGAATCCATCATATGCAGCTGGCATCCCAGTCTGCTGTTGTCTTTTACGTGGTAAGCTTCCGCCAGCATGGCATCTTCTTCATCTCCCATAGGCTCAAGGCCCGGATCATTGATCACATATACCTGACAGGAGGCGCACATCGCCATTCCGCCACAAACTCCGATAGTTCCTTCTTCCGCCAATTCATAAGAACGGATGATCTCCATAAGGTTCATAGACATATCTGTAGGTGCTACAACATCATGGGTGATCCCCTCCCGATCGGTGATCTTTATATTAATATCTGACATAATAATGCAAAATTAGTCAATTTTTTTCACAACTGCCTTTTCTGCTTCTTTACGGCTACCGTCAAATCCGTCTACACCGCTTACTGTCGTATATTTAAGTACAAATTTTTTCCCTGGATTCAGTCTGTTATACACACTCTGACACATCAAAGTCGCTTCGTGGAAACCGCAAAGGATCAGCTTTAGCTTACCCGGATACGTATTGATATCACCGATTGCGTAGATTCCATCGATGTTCGTTTGATAATCAAGTGCGTTGTTGACAACAATTGCATTTTTCTCGATATTCAGTCCCCAGTTTCCGATCTCACCCAATTTTGGAGTCAGTCCGAATAAAGGAATGAAATAATCTGTTTCAATATCGTAAGCGTCCTGCCCTTCAATCTCAACGGTAATCGCTTCTACTTTTCCGTCACCTTTGATACCGGTCACTTCAGCAGGCGTGATTAATTTAATTTTTCCCTGGTTTTTAAGATCCTGCACTTTTTCTACAGAATCCAAAGCTCCTCTGAATTCATTTCTTCTGTGGATCAAAGTCACTTCACTTGCAACATTCGAAAGGAAAACACTCCAGTCCAAAGCAGAATCTCCACCTCCGGCGATCACTACTTTTTTGTTTCTGAAATGTTCAGGTTCTTTCACGAAATATTCAAGACCTTTCTCTTCATAGTCAGCTACATTCTCGAAAGTAGGTTTTCTAGGTTCAAAAGTTCCCAATCCACCGGCAATAGCAATCGCTTTACATCTGTGAACCGTTCCTTTGTTGGTGATCACTTCAAACCATTCGTCATCTACCTTGGTATAAGAAACTGCAGTTTCTCCCAAAGTAAATCCCGGTTGGAACTGCTTGATCTGCTCCATCAAATTATCTACTAATTCTCCTGCATTCACAGAAGGATATCCCGGAATATCGAAAATAGGTTTTTTAGGATAAAGCTCAGCTAGCTGTCCTCCCGGCTGTGGAAGCGCATCAATAATATGGCACTTCATTTTTAATAAACCTGCTTCAAAAACAGCGAAAAGCCCGGTAGGTCCGGCACCTATGATCAATATATCAGTGGTTATCATAATAATAAGATAATTTAATTATACATGTAACTGCAAATTTACTAATTTTAATGCGAAGCATATTTAATTGATTCTAAATAAAAACCTGAGATTTATCAAATCTCTGTAAATCATTAGGATTCTTAAATTTGGCAGTGTTTTTGTTAAATGTCATATCATGAAGAAAATTTTAAGTTTTTTTGCAGTATTTACGTTCCTGCTGAGTTACGCTCAGATCGATAATATTGCTGATGGTGAGTCTATTACCTTTAGAATCCACTACGGAATTCTGAATGCAGGAACCGCCAATCTAACCGCCAAAAAAACAACTTATATGGGCGCTCCCCATCTCTACGTAAAAGGTACAGGACAGACTACGGGAGCTGTAAAAGCCTTCTTTAAAGTAGAAGATCTCTATGAAAGTTTCATCAATACAGATACCGGACTTCCCAGCTTTTATGTGAGAAATGTACGTGAAGGCAGCTATCGCCAGCATTTTGAGACTGTTTTCAACCACGATAATCATACGTTGATATTAACGGATAAAAAAACACCTGCCAATGGCTCAAAGGTCTTGAAATCCATCAAAGGGGTTCAGGATATGCTTTCCTGCTTTTATTATCTGAGAAGTAAAGGGACAGGCGAGCTGAAAGTAGGAACCGTGATTAATATGAATGTCTGGATTGATGATGAAATGTTTCCGTTTCAGCTGAAAGTAACGGGCAATGAAGATCTGAAGACAAAATTCGGGACTATCAACTGTCTTAAAATTATTCCTTCTGTAAAAAGCGGAAGAGTTTTCAAGGAAAAAGAAGGGGTAACGATGTGGGTGACCAATGATGCGAACCATATCCCGATGCTTCTGAAAGCCGAACTGGCTGTAGGATCTCTGAAAGCAAGTATCGACGATCTTAAAAATGTGAAATACCCTTTGAAGTATCTTAAATAAGGTGGGGTTGAGAGAATTTTGGGTTTTGAATTTTGAATTTCAGTGTAAGAGAGTTGCTGGTTCGCATCTCGGAACTCGGAACTCGTACCCGAAAGATTTCTGAAATCTGCTATCTTGGCTATTACCTTCTTATTCCCGCATTCACCATTCACTTGCGAAGCAAGATTCACCATTGACATTTTCTGATGTCTGAAATCTGATGTCAAAAAAAATAAAATCATCTACCATATAAAAAGGAACTGTTTAAAACGGTTCCTTTTTTATTTTTAATCGTCAAAACCTGTAGGATACGCCTCCTTGGACAATTCCTTTCATCCCTATATTGGTTTCCAGAAAAACACTCAGATCACCTCCATATTTAAGCCCTACAGGAACAATATTATACCCAAAACCGGTATCTGAATCTTTGCTCTCCTTTTTATCTTTTCCTGTATATGTAGTATTCACAATGCTTATGCCTGCACTTAAACCGGAGTATAAACCCAATTTTTCTTTATTTAACCAGAAATAATCCACCTTTGGAAGCACGGCCCATATGTTCTGCTTTGAAACAGATTCTGTTTTGCTGAAGAATTCATTGGTAACATCTATTCCATAACGCCACTTCATATTTCCGCTGTACATCATTACACCTACAGAAGCAACTCCTTTGCTGGAAGGATCCTCCTCACTGGAGTTGACGAAAGCATTGACTAATACAGATCCTAAAGAATATGTAGCCCCATACACAGAAGGCGCTCCATAGCTTGCTGAAACTTCAATTTTTTGAGCACTTACAGTACTCACCACCATTAAAAGTGGAAACAATAATAATTTTTTCATACTTAGTTGTTAATAAAAATTAATATTGTAAAATTATATAAAAGCAGGGCCTGTTTTACAGAAGGACCTCTGTTTAACATTTAATCGTTACAATTCATAAGCAATACTCCGAACCGAGAAAATTATTTTCTTTTTTTTCAAAACTCTGTAATAGATTTTTAATATGGATTGTCTTACTAATAGAAGCAGATATGAAGGATACTTCAAAATACCACACTGTACATGTGGTTTGGAAAGAAGAAAAAGTGTTTTTTTATGTCAGTTGATAAAAAAGACAATACACGTTGTACATTTTCAATAAAATCGTTTTTAATTACGTTTTGTTTCTTAGGTCAGTAATTAAAAACAAAAACCTCCGGAAATTCCGGAGGTTTATTTTTTATAGTGATTTAAACTGTTCTAAAGTTCTGATATCATTTTCGAAGAACATTCTGATATCGCTCATCTGGTAAAGAAGCATCGTGATTCTTTCAATACCCATTCCGAAAGCGTATCCCGAATATTTCTCAGCATCGATATTCACATTTTTCAGAACCGCAGGATCTACCATTCCGCAACCCATGATTTCCAGCCAGCCTGTTCCTTTTGTAATTCTGTAATCGGTTTCAGAGTTTAATCCCCAATATACATCGATCTCAGCACTAGGTTCCGTGAACGGGAAATAAGAAGGTCTCATTCTGATCTTAGATTTTCCGAAAAGCTCCGTCGTAAAGAACTGGATGGTCTGCTTAAGATCTGCAAAACTTACATTCTCGTCAATATACAAACCTTCGATCTGATGGAATATACAGTGTGAACGTGAAGAAATAGCCTCATTTCTGAATACTCTTCCCGGAGAAAGAATTCTGATCGGCGGCTGGTTTTCTTCCATATAACGGATCTGTACAGAAGAAGTATGCGTTCTTAAAAGGACGTCAGGATTCTGTTCGATGAAGAAAGTATCCTGCATATCTCTTGCCGGATGGTATTCAGGAAGGTTAAGCGCTGTAAAGTTATGCCAGTCATCCTCTATCTCAGGACCATCGGCTACTGCGAAACCTATTGATTTGAAAATCTCAATAATTCTGTTTTTCACCAGATTGATCGGATGTCTGGACCCAAGATCCAATGGAAAAGCAGGTCTTGTAAGATCTTCTTTTTCTGTGACAATAGCAGACTGGGAAGAATCTTTAAGATCTTCCAGTTTTCCTGCAACAGCCTGTTTCAAAGAATTGATCTTCTGTCCGAATTCTTTTTTCTGGTCGTTTGGAACTTCTTTAAATTTTTCAAAAAAATCATTCAGAACACCTTTTTTACCATTATACTTAATCCGGAAGTTTTCAATTTCCTCTTTAGACGTAGCATTGAAGCTGTTTACTTCGGTAAGTAGTTCTTCTATCTTTTCTATCATTGTTTTACCCTTTCAAAATGTTTTGCAAAAATACGTTTTTTAAGTTTAATAATGAATCTGTGATAAAAAAATCTGCCCCTTTATGGGAGGCAGACTTCAATCACTTATTTCACTTAAATAAAAAAATTATTTCTTTTCTAAAGCTTTAACGCTGATCTGAAGAGTTACATCATCCTTGATCACGCCGTTTTCAGCAGGAGCCTGGAACTTTACGCCAAACTCTTCTCTTTTAATATCCTTAGGCTCGGTAGCTACGCTTACTTCTCCGTCTTTCACAGAGACATTAGCCTTAAACTGAACCGGTTTTGAAATGCCTTTGATCGTTAAATTACCATCAAGAAGCGTATTGTAATCTCCTTCTGTAGAAGGGGTCACTTTCGTAATTTCAAATGAAGCCGTCGGGAATTTTTCCACTTCGAAGAAATCTCCGCTCTTCAGATGACCATTCAGTTTGCCTAACTGTTCAGCATCATCTTTCAGATCTACAGATGTCAGAGAAGCCATATCAGCAACAAATTTTCCGCTTTCAAGCTTTCCATCTTTTACTGTCACATCACCACTTTCAAACTTGATGGTTCCGAAATGGCTTGTGCTTTCAGACTTGAATACTTTATATCCTTTCCACTCCACTTTACTGTTTAATGTATCCAGTGTGTACTGGTTCCCGTCTTTTGTAGTTGCCACCTCATTGCTTTCGCTGGTAACCGGTTTGTCTTTTTTACAAGAAACCGCTACAGCTGCCACAAATAAAGCAGGAATAGCTAAAGAAAACAGTTTTTTTCTCATTTTTGATATATTTTTATTACTTCCGCTAATATAATAAAAAATTTTATTTTTTCATAAAAACCTTACATTTGTATTATGCTATTAGAAATAAACAATTTATATTTTTCCCACACCAAAGATAATCCCCTGTTTCAGAACCTTAATCTGGGTTTTGAGGAAGGCAGAATCATTGCTCTTGCAGGAGAAAGCGGATGTGGAAAGTCTACAATGCTCAATCTTATTTACGGACTTCTGGACTGGGAAAGCGGTGAAATTGTTTTTAACGGAAAGCGTCTTTTGGGACCGAAAGGAAACCTTGTTCCCGGAGAAGCGGAAATGAAACTGGTTGCTCAGAATTTTGATCTGATGCCTTACGCTACCGTTGCCGAAAATGTGGGTAAATTTATTTCCAATATTAATTTATCTCAGAAAAAAGAAACCGTCATGGAACTTCTTGAAGTGGTAGGTCTTCAGGAGTTCGCTCATATTCTTCCTAAATATTTAAGCGGTGGCCAGCAGCAGCGTGTTGCTATTGCCAGAGCCCTTTCTGTACTTCCAAAGTTGCTTATTTTAGACGAACCTTTCAGTAATCTGGATTTTTCAAGAAAAATAGAACTTCGCGAAAGACTTTTCAGATATGTGAAACAGCATCAGATTTCCCTGATTATTTCTACCCATGAACTTCAGGACATCATGCCGTGGCTTGACCAGATCGTTATTCTGAAAGACGGAAGGCTGATCCAGAACGACAGTCCGGAAGAAACGTACAAAAATCCTTACAATTCTTATGTAGCCAAACTTTTTGGTGAAGTCAATATTTTCAGTGAGGACGAAAAAGCAACATTTCAGATTTCTAAATTTTCATATTATCCTAAAGAAATAAAAATTTCCGAAGATGGAATTGAAGCCGATCTTGTGGAGAGCAGATTTGCAGGAAATCATTACTGGAATAAAGTCAAAGTCCACAGTAAAGAACTTATCGTCTATACGGATGAAAAGTTAGCTGGAAATATTAAAATTTCATTTGTTTAAAGCAAAGAAAGAAGCCTGTTTTGTCATCCGTCTTTTCACCGTTCTCAGGACTCAAAAGCCATCATTCAAAAAATCATAACTCCTACATTTCCTTACACTTATTGTTAATATGTGGATAAAAAAAATACAAATGTAAGAAGCCCGTTTAAAACTTTTTCTTACATTTGTATTTCCACAGCATAAGGAAATTTTTGGTTAATTCTCTTTCTGCCTTGAGACGGACATTAGCACCTCCCTGCAATCAAGTCTTTTTGAAAGATTACACTGTCCAATTTTTTCCTTTTTTTATTTTTTGCAATAAGCCTTACGCTTTCTTAACAAACTCAGATTTCAAAGCCATAGACCCGAAACCATCAATTTTACAATCGATATTATGGTCGCTGTCCGGTCTTAAACGAATATTTTTCACTTTAGTCCCCGCTTTCACTGGTTTTGGAGCTCCTTTTACAGGAAGATCTTTAATTACTACTACAGAATCTCCGTCCTGAAGCTCGTTTCCATTCGAATCCAAAATTTTCCCTTCACCAGCTGTTTCAGCAACCGCTTCTTCAGGACTCCATTCATAAAAGCATTGTGAACAGGTCATCATATTATCTGTTGGATAGGTAAATTCAGAGCCGCATTTCGGACAAAGTACAGTATCACTCATATTTTTGATTTTTGCAAAGGTAGGATTTTTGGGATAAAAAGAAATTTTAGGCTTTAGATTGCAAATTTCAGACACAAGACGTAAGACTGAAAGAGGAAGACGTCAATGGTGAATTTTGCTTCGCAAATGAATGGTGAATGCTAGAATTTAGATTTTAGACATCAGATTTCAGACATCAGACATATTTCGGGATGCGAGTTCAGGGTTTCGAGGTTCGAACCAGCACCCGTCAACTAGCAACTAGCAACTAGCAACTCTCAAACTCTCCGACTCTCAAACCCGTACCCCATATCTCGTAACCCTTAAAAACCCTCCCACTCTCAAACTCATCAACCCGCTCCTCAACTCTCAACTATAATTCGTACTTTTGCAGATTCAAACAGCGAAGCAAATTTATGGAACTTATTCACAGAAACTTAGCGATCGGAATTCACGATGCTTTACAGGAAACATTTTTCGAGAAAAATAAATACGCCGATAAGGTGATCGAAAGACTATTAAAAGCCCACAGAAAATGGGGAAGCCAGGACAGAGCCGTTGTTTCTGAGATTTTCTATAATATTATCCGCTGGAAAAAACGTCTTGAATATTATATGGGTGAAGGGGTAAAACCTACCAATATCTATAAACTGATGATTGCGTACCTGCTTTGGAGCAAGACCAATTATAAGAAATTTGAGGAATTTGACGGAATCAAAATCGCCGATATCCTTACCAAACTTAAAAAGAATACCGTTCCTACGAAAGCTATCGAGCATTCTATTCCTGAATGGCTGGCTGAAACTCTGGAAAAAGAATTAGGTTCCGGATGGGAAAAAGAAATGCACGCTTTAAATGAGCAGGCTGCTACGGTATTAAGAGCAAACAGTCTGAAAACAACTCCTAAAGAATTGATCTCTGACCTTTCTGACGAAGGTGTTGTTGCTTATACGGTAAGAAATTATCCTGATGCTGTACAACTTGAGGAAAAGAAAAATGTTTTTCTTACAACCGCTTTCAAAGAAGGTTTGTTTGAAGTTCAGGATGCTTCTTCGCAGAAAATAGGATATTTCCTTGATGTAAAAGAAGGCCAGCGAGTGGTAGATGCGTGTGCTGGAGCAGGTGGAAAAACACTTCACTTAGCTGCATTGATGGGAAATAAAGGTCAGATCGTAGCTTTAGATATTTTCGAATGGAAACTGGCTGAACTGAAGCGTCGTGCCAAAAGAGCAGGTGCCCACAATATCGAAACCCGTATGATCTCTGACAACAAGGTGATCAAGCGTCTTCATGATAAAGTAGACCGACTTCTTATTGATGCCCCTTGTTCAGGACTTGGTGTTTTAAAGAGAAACCCGGACAGTAAATGGAAAATTGATCAGGATTTTATCGACAGAATCAAAAAAGAGCAGCAGCAGATCCTTCAGGATTACTCCAAAATGCTTAAAGTAGGAGGGAAAATGGTGTATGCCACATGTTCTATCTTACCATCTGAAAATAATTTACAGGTAGAAGAATTTTTGAAAAACAATGCGGGATACAAAATGGTTAAAGATGACAAAGTAATGCCTAGTCAGGGTTACGATGGATTCTATATGGCATTGATTGAGAGAGTTTCTTAATCGGGCTCCATCTAAATATATACAGCTGCTCTATTTCAGGGCAGCTTTTTTTGTTAAAAAATTTAATTGGAGTAATATTTAAAGTAAATGTAACATCTGCTTCACTAATCCCTACTTATTATTATATTATAGAACCGTTTCAAAACCATGCAGAACTTAGCATAAATATTAGAACTATTTCGCAGAAAACCTATCTTATATGTATAAAACAACGCTATTCAATTTCTTCGCCTTATTCTTATGCTGTCTGGCATATGCACAAACTTATGAGATCCAGTACACCAGTTCTTACAATGGAAAAATTCTTACGGAGCAGTCTCCTACCCTTGTCTGGGCAGATGCAAAAGAGAATTTTATTCTGAATAATACAATCCGGGAGCAGAAAAGCGAATATCCATATGAAATTACCAAGATCGAGAAGCCTTCCAATACCGTTGTTTCCTATGCTTTCCTGAAACCGGGAGAAATCATCTCTTCTTCAGATGCAGAATCCATCGGAAAACAATCCTTCGAATTAACCAATGAAACAAAAAAAATTCTGGGCTATACCTGTAAAAAGGCAGTCACAAAAATCAATTCCAATACCATCGAAGTCTGGTACACGAATGATTTAAAAATCAACGGTGGGCCATCTGTTTTAGGGCAGAACTTAGGTTTTGTATTAGAAATTGAAAGAAATAAAAATTCATTAATCACTGCGAGCTCGATTAAGAAAGTAAAGAAAACGGAGATTGATGCTATTATAAAAGGATCTGTAAACTCTACCGATCTTTTAGGCTATAAAGATCTGCTTTGGAAAAGCCGTTTTACCACACTGAAAGTTTTTGACAATGAAACCATCAATTTTTCAGATGAATCCAAATCCAATGAAAACGTAAAGAAATTCGCCAACGGAACGATTATCCTTAAAAAAATAAAATTTCCTGTCATCAAGGAAGGTGAAAATATATTTGTAGAAGTTAAGCAGCAATCCAATGGTGATGCCTACGACAGAACGGGAACCGTATTTTTTATACCTCAGGATAAAACGTCTTCTTTTTTTGACGGACTGGAAAAAGGAGCTAAAACGCTTCCTTTATATGACAATGGAAATGGAAAGCAATATTTCGGAGTAACAGCCACTGAAAATTATAGCCCTGCGATAGAAATGATGAGATTTTTTACCGCTTTCGGGATTCAGAAATTCAATCATATTCAGCTGAAAGGAAAAGACTGGCAGACGGTGAGCCCATACCGTCAGGATATCACGGAATTAAAACCGTCGCTTTCAGAAAAAGAACTTTGGGTGGGAGCCTTTATTGGAAACTATGATAAAGGTGGCCATAAAATAAGTCTGGACATCACCATTCATAAAAGTGATCAGACTGTGTATAAAAACAATACGGTGATTCCTCTTTTCAACACTTTAAATATTATGGAAATGGCCGGTCAGGATTATTCAACGATGTTCGATAAGGATAAAGGTCTTTTTGTAGAATTTACCTTAAAAAAAGATCTGAAAAATGCTCAATTGAGATACATCACTACCGGACACGGAGGCTGGGAAAACGGTGATGAATTTGTTCCGAAAGCCAATTCTGTATTTTTAGACGGAAAAATGACCTTTTCGTTTGTTCCATGGAGATCAGATTGTGGTTCTTACCGTCTTTACAACCCTGCATCAGGAAATTTCCCGGACGGACTTTCGTCTTCAGACCTCAGCAGGTCAAACTGGTGCCCCGGAACCGTTACGAATCCTAATTTCATACCACTCGGAGATCTGAAAGCGGGAACACATACGATACAGGTAAAAATCCCTCAGGGAGCTTCAGAAGGCACAAGTTTCAGTTCGTGGAATGTCTCCGGAGTTCTGTTAGGGTCCCAATAAAACAAAACCTTCTTGCAAAGAGAATTGCAAGAAGGTAAAAACACAAATGATGAAAAAAAATTATTTCGAGCCACAAAGTAAGGGCTAAAATTCATATAATAAATTACCATATATTAATAATTATTTCATTTTAATTTTGTATAGGATTTAGACCTTATTTTCCCTCAGCGAAAAAAATTAATTAAATACGTGATAATCGATCGAAATAGTTAATATTTTTCGTTTAAACAAACTAATAAGTTAAAAATATTAATTTTTATTTATTTTTTATTGTTATTTTTAAACATCAAAGCTAATTTTGCTTCAAATAAGTAACAATATGTGTGGAATAGTATGTTTGTTTGATGCCAAACAAAAGACCGAAATACTGAGACCTCAGGTCTTGGAAATGTCAAAAAAGATCCGTCACCGTGGTCCGGACTGGAGCGGAGTATTTCAGGATGAAAAAGTCGTATTTTCTCATGAGAGGCTGGCTATCGTAGATCCTACTTCAGGAAAGCAGCCTTTATTCACCAAAGACGGAAAGATCGTTCTTGCCGTGAACGGAGAGATTTACAACCATAGAGAATTAAAAGAAGAATTTCCTGATTTTGAATTTCAGACCCAATCAGATTGTGAAGTGATCCTTGCCCTGTACGGAAAATACGGAAAAGATTTCATCGAGAAACTGAACGGAATCTTCGCATTTGCCCTGTACGATATAGAAAAAGGTATTTATCTGATTGCCCGTGACCATATGGGAATCTGCCCTCTTTACCAGGGATGGGACAAAAACGGAAACTATTATGTAGCTTCTGAATTAAAAGCATTGGAAGGCATCTGCAAAACCATAGAAACATTTCTGCCGGGACACCTTCTATATAGTCCGGACGGCACAGAGCTTCAGCAGTGGTATAAAAGAGACTGGGAAAGCTTTGACAGCGTAAAAGATAACGAAACCGATATTTCAAAAATAAGAAAAGGCCTTGAAGATGCTGTTCACAGACAGCTGATGAGCGATGTTCCTTATGGTGTCCTTCTTTCCGGAGGATTAGATTCATCCGTTATTTCAGCAGTTACTGCGAAATTTGCAAGACAGAGAGTGGAAAGTGGTGATACTCAGGAAGCGTGGTATCCGAGACTTCACAGTTTTGCAGTAGGATTGGTAGGATCTCCTGACCTGGCCGCCGCAAGAAAAGCAGCAGACCATATCGGATCTGTACACCATGAAGTAAATTTCACAGTTCAGGAAGGTCTGGATGCCGTACGTGATGTGATTTATCATCTTGAAACGTATGATGTAACCACCATCAGAGCCTCCACGCCGATGTATCTTCTGGCAAGAGTGATCAAATCTATGGGAATTAAAATGGTTCTTTCGGGAGAAGGTTCAGATGAACTTTTCGGAGGTTATCTGTATTTCCACAAAGCACCTAACGCAAAAGAATTCCATGATGAAACGGTAAGAAAATTGGGCAAGCTCCATTTATATGACTGTTTAAGAGCGAACAAAGCATTGATGAGCTGGGGAATCGAAGGAAGGGTTCCTTTCCTTGATAAAGAATTCATGGACATTGCTATGGCTGTGAACCCAAAAGACAAAATGATCAACGTGGCAGAAGGAAAAATAGAGAAATGGGTATTAAGAAAAGCCTTTGAAGACGTTCTTCCCGATGCTATCGTATGGAGACAGAAAGAACAGTTTTCAGATGGTGTAGGTTATTCCTGGATTGATACTTTGAAAGAAGTTGCAGAAAAAGAAGTCACTGACGAAATGATGACCAACGCGAGATTCAGATTTCCGCTCAACACCCCTCAGAACAAAGAAGAATACCGATACAGAACCATCTTCGAAGAACATTTCCCAAGTGAAACGGCAGCGGCGACAGTGCCTTCCGTTCCTTCGGTAGCCTGCTCCACGCCTATTGCTTTGGAATGGGACGAAGCTTTCAAAAAGATGAATGATCCGAGCGGAAGAGCGGTGAAGGTGCATGAGACGAGTTATGGTTCGTGATGAGTTTGAGAGTTTAAGTGTCGGAGAGTTTTAGGGTTTGAGAGTAAGGGAGTTGTTGGTTGCTAGGTGACAGTTGCTGGTTCAAATCTCGGAACCCGGAACCCGTATCCCAAAACATGTCTAATATCTGATGTCTAAAATCTTGATTCTTGGCTCTTGGCTCCTGGTTCTCGACTCCACCATTCATCATTCACTTGCGAGCAAAATTCACAATTGACCATTTCAATCTGGTCTGAAATCTCGCGCCTCCTTCTAACTTCTAACCTCTAATCTCTAACTTCTGATTTCCAGATTTTATCAATCCTGTAGCAATACGGGATTTTCTTTTGAATAAACGTTAATAATATAATATAATTTAACTGACAATCAAAAATAATATCTAAGAAATAATTATATTTGGACAACGAAAATATCAATTATAAAAAAATGAGAAGAAATCTTACTGTTTTATTTGCCTTACTATCCATCAGTTTTGCTTTTGGACAGGGAAAATATGGCAAATACTTAAATTCAAAAAAGCTTGCTTTATCTTATAAGACTGTAAAAGATCAGGACAAGGATGACTATTATCAGCAGTTCTACTGGCTGGTAAAAGCAGAGCAGCTTAAAACGTATCCTCACCTTAAAGATGTAAAACCAATTGTTTTATATGAGTTCGTGAAAAAAGTAAATCCACAGAATCCTACCAAAAAACTGGATGACAGAGGAAAAGAGCTTAGAGCAACGGCTGAATTATCTTTAAATCAATATTTTAAGAACAAAAAATTCGAGAACAATTCGGTTTTGATGTACAATCTTGAAACGTATGTAGATCCGTCTAAAGGACAATTCTATACAAGGGTAGATCCTGAGAAAATCAAGGAGCTTGTTCCTAAAGAACTGTTTGCGTTCAACTCTTTAAACAGAAACTTAGGGGAAGAAAAAACCTATTATCTGTGGATCGACAAGAAAAAAGATGACTTAAATATTGTAGACATCATCCCTAGCGAAAAAGAAGATAAAGATTTCTACGTAAGACTAAAACAGTATCTTCCAGGCTATAAGTTTTCCAAATATGTTCCGACTGTGAAAAAAGGAAACAAATCAGACAAAACAGATATCGATTACTACTATATCATGCCGTTCGAACAGAATACCGATAACATCGAGTATAAAACAAAAGATTTCAAAACTTACATCTTAAGCCAGTACAGAAAAGCCGGCAACGAATGGAAAGGAGTAGAAAAACCTAGAAAATAAATTGAAAAGTCCTGTGAAAATTCACAGGACTTTTTTAATTTTATATGAAATTCTTTATCTAAGAATCAGACTGTTTTAAAACAGCATTCTTTTCAATAAAAATAAATCTGGAAATCATTGTATTTTCAGTCTACACCGAATGACAGA
Organism: Chryseobacterium sp. JM1; assembly: GCF_000737715.1. Classification (GTDB taxonomy): domain Bacteria; phylum Bacteroidota; class Bacteroidia; order Flavobacteriales; family Weeksellaceae; genus Chryseobacterium. The sequence continues at coordinate 185,234 of NZ_JPRN01000010.1, forward strand.
AACAAACCCGCAACAGATCTCTGTAAAAAAAATACTTCCACTCATCCTGGCCACTGCGATCTTTATGCAGATGCTGGATTCCACGATCCTGAACACTTCCCTGCCCTCCATTGCCAAGGACCTTCATGAATCTCCGCTCAATATGCAGAATGCCATCATCAGTTATGTACTGACATTGGCTGTCTTCATGCCTGCCAGCGGTTTCCTCGCGGATCGGTTTGGAACCAAAAAAGTATTTATTTTTTCACTGATTCTTTTCAGCTTAGGTTCACTGTTCTGCTCCATGTCGCAAAATCTTACGCATTTGGTTATTTCAAGGGTGATTCAAGGCGTCGGGGGAAGTTTGATGACACCTGTAGGAAAACTGGCTCTGATTAAAACATTTGATAAAAGTGAATTACTGAAAGCCATGAACTTTGCGATCATTCCGGCACTGATTGGGCCTGTACTTGGTCCGTTGGTCGGTGGCTATATGGTAGATTATCTTTCGTGGCACTGGATTTTTCTGATCAATATTCCCATCGGAATTTTAGGAATTGTTTTGGGGTTAAAATATATGCCGGATTACAAATCCACCGATGTCGATTTTGATTTAAAAGGATTCTTAATCTTTGCGGCAGCATCGCTTCTGCTCTCTATTTCACTGGAACTGTTCGGGGATATGCAGAATATAAGTCCGGTACTTTTTGTATTTATTTTGGGCTTTTTATTCCTTTACTATTATTACAAACATGCAAGAAGAGGAGGAAATCCTATTTTCCCGCTGGATCTTTTTCAGGTGAGAACTTTCCGGGTAGGCATTGTCGGAAACCTGGCGACCAGATTAGGAATCAGCTCAGTTCCACTCTTGCTTCCTTTAATGATTCAGATTGCTTACAAACAGTCGGCGGTGACTTCCGGATGGATCATTGCTCCGATGGCCCTGACCGCTATGTTCGGAAAATCATCGGTCATCAAAATTTTAGATAAATACGGCTACCGACAGACACTGATGGTAAATACCTTCATCATCGGAACCCTGATCTGTCTTCTCGCCATTCCCGATATTCATGCCTCTTTATATTGGTTTGTCCCCATTATTGCCATATTAGGATTTTTCAACTCTATCCAGTTCACCTCAATGAATACCATTTCCATTGCCGATCTCAGAAATTTCCAGACCAGCAGCGGGAATTCATTAATATCCGTTAATCAGCAGCTGGCCATCGGTTTCGGAATCGCCTTCGGACTGATTGTATTGAAACTGTTTGAGAATTCTGAATTTATTGAAGGTGAAATTCATAACGCTTTCCGCTATACTTTCCTTACTGTCGGAATTCTGACGATTATCTCCGGTTTTGTTTTCAGAAGACTTCACATTTCGGATGGAAAAAACATGAAATCTAAGGAAGAATAAGAACTGGCCACACCTCTATCGAACTTAACACAGATCAATGTATCTGATTTCCCTCTACCGTATTTTTGTTATATAAAATTCACAATATTATGACAGCGAAAAAAGTAGAAATCGTAGTATCTCCAAAGCCAGCCCATTTTGTAGGGGACGGTTTTAGGGTTCATAATTTTATACCAGGGGTACACGGATTGGATATGAAAAGAATGGACCCGTTCATTATGCTGGATTACAATTCAAAATTCCACTTCAACGGTTCGGAAAGACCAAGAGGCGTGGGCGTTCATCCTCACAGAGGTTTTGAAACGGTAACGATAGCTTATCAGGGGAAAGTGGAACATCATGACAGCGCCGGCGGCGGCGGAATCATAGGCGAAGGCGACGTACAGTGGATGACTGCAGCAAAAGGAGTTCTTCACAAAGAATATCACGAAACCGAATGGTCTAAAAAAGGCGGTATTTTTCAGATGGTCCAGCTATGGGTCAATCTTCCCGCAAAAAATAAAATGAGCTGCCCGAAATACCAGGCGATAGAAAATTCAGCAATGGAACGTGTTGATCTGGGTGAAAACGGTTTAGTCGAAATCATCGCCGGAGAATATAGCGGACATAAAGGTCCAGCGGAAACATTCACTCCTTTAAATATGATGAATGCTAAATTAAAGGCAGGCGGAAAAGCTGAATTCAGTTTCCCGGCCAACTTTAATACGGCAGCATTGATCATTGAAGGAAGTATTACCGTAAACGGTGAGCAAAAAGCAGCAGCGGATCATCTTGTTTTATTTAAAAATGAAGGTGAAACGTTCATTATCGAAGCTCATGAAGACAGCATAGTTCTGATCATCAGCGGAGAACCTATCAACGAGCCTATCTATCCTCACGGACCTTTTGTAATGAATTCAAGGGAGGAAATTATGCAGGCTTTTGAAGATTACAATACCGGGAAGTTCGGTTATCTGGAAGATTAACAGAATTAAATTTATCTTAATCTTACATTATTCCTTTTTTATTAACTTTATCTAATGTGTTTGGTGAAACGCAAAGACGAAAGTTCAATTGAAATGTGATGTTTAATCAATGCATCAAACCTTATAGGTTTTAAAAACCTATAAGGTTTAGTGAAATAATGAAAAGCATTCTCATATTCGATCTTTTCTCTTTGCGGTCCGCCAACCTATTTATCCTATAAAAATTTATGAAACCAGAATTTGAAAATATACCGCTTGTAAAAGCAGCAACACGATTTGAAATAGAAATCGACGGACATTTTGCCTTTATCGATTACCGTGAAATGGGTCATCAGATCGCTCTGGTACATACAGAAACAGATCCCGAACTGGCCGGAACAGGAGCAGCCGTTGCTGTGGTAGAGAAGACACTGGCTTATATTGAAGAGAATGAAAAAAAACTTTTTCCTTTCTGCCCTTATGTTTTTGCCTACATCAAAAAGCATCCGGAATGGAAACGCATTGTTGATGAAAAATTTGAAGGATACGACAAACTGTAATCTCGGATTCAAAAATTTATTCAATCAACTTAAAAAGAATTCAAAAACATTTACTTTATTATGTCAAATATCGGACTTATCATAGAAGAAAAAGCAGCAGATATAGGAAATTTCCTGGTGGGAAGACTTCTTCCTTTCCGTGAAAAAAGAACAGTGGGCCCCTTTGTCTTTATCGATCATATGGGACCTTCTGAACTGAAGGATTACCAGAACCTTGATGTACCTCCGCATCCGCATATCGGCCTGTCAACTTTAACCTACCTTTTAGAAGGATCTATCTTTCACAGAGACAGCATCGGAAGTGCGATTGAAATCAAACCGGGCGCTGTAAACTGGATGACTGCCGGAAAAGGTGTAGTGCATTCAGAAAGAACGCCTGAATATTTAAGACACAGCGATAAAAGACTTCACGGATTCCAGATCTGGGTAGGTCTTCCGAAACATCTGGAGCAGACGGAACCTAGTTTCCATCACATCGAAGCGGACGAAATTCCTACATGGGAAGAAGATGGAATTCAGTATAAACTTATTGCCGGTGAGGCTTTCGGCAGAACTTCTGCGGTTCCTGTTCACAGCAAGTTATTTTTCATCGAAATCAAAACCAAAGAAGCAAAGAAAATAAGCATCGGAAAAGACCTTTACGGTGAAGCAGCGATGTATGTACTGGACGGAACGGTTTCCACAGAAGGAAACACCTACGGTTCAAAACAGTTGATGATTGCTAAAGATACCAAACTGTGTGAATTCGATATGAGTGAAAACGGTACGGTCTATCTTTTTGGTGGCGAACCTTTTGATGAGGAGCGTTTTATATTCTGGAATTTTGTAAATTCAGACAAAGAATTGCTTGATCAGGCCAAAGTCAACTGGAATGATCAGAATCACGATGCGTTTCCTTTGGTACCCGGTGACGAGAAAGAATACGTCCCGCTACCTAAGGCTATTTTAAACAGAAAATAACAGTCAGGCCACATTCATTAACCATGAAAATATTAGCATTTGCGGGAAGTACGTCTTCCACTTCGATCAACAGGGAACTGGTAAAATTTGTTCTGAAAGATTTTCAGGATGAAGAAATCAATCTGATTGACCTCAACGATTTCACCATGCCTGTTTTCTCCGTAGACCTTGAAAAGAAAGGATTTCCGGAGGAAGCCCACAACTTTTTAAAGAAGATCGGAGATTGTGACGTGATCATTTGTTCGCTTGCAGAGCACAACAGATCTTACAGTTCCGCTTTTAAAAATGTTTTCGACTGGTCATCAAGGATCAACGTCAAGGTATTTCAAAACAAACCGATGCTTCTGATGAGCACTTCTCCGGGAGGTTACGGCGGCGGGAATGTGATGAATACGGCCAAAACGTTTTTTCCTCAGTTTGCAGCAGATATAAAGGATACGTTCTCCCTTCCCAAGTTTTATGAAAATTTTGACATGGAAAGCGGCGTTATCAACCCTGATATGCTTAAAGAGCTTAAGGACAAAATAGGAAACTTTAAAAACGCGGTTAAGACCAATGACTAAAGGGAGACTGGAAGCTTTCAGTGATGGGGTTTTGGCCATCATCATTACCATCATGGTCCTTGAACTGAAGGTTCCGGAAGGGAGCAGCTGGGCCAGTCTCAAGCCTCTCATCCCAAGAGTTCTCGCTTATATTTTCAGTTTTATTTATGTTGGAATTTACTGGAACAATCATCATCACCTCTTTCAGGCAGTAAAAAAGGTCAACGGAAGTATTCTCTGGGCCAATCTTCATCTGCTGTTCTGGCTTTCACTGATGCCGATCGCTACAGAATGGATAGGAACGACTCATTTTGCGAAAAATCCGGTGGCAGCTTATGGGATCTGTCTCATTATGGCTGCTGTAGCCTACACTATTCTGGAGCATGTGATCGTCCGCTGTGAAGGGGAAAGTTCTCTGCTGAAAGAGGCTATACATTCAAAATTTAAAGAATATATCTCGCTTATATTTTACGTCCTCGGAATCGCCGTTTCATTTTTTTATCCTTATATTGCCATAGGTTTTTATTATATCGTGGCTCTCATATGGCTGATTCCGGACCGAAGAATCGAAAAATCACTAAAAGAAAATTGATATGGAAATACACGAATATCCCAACGGCAGTATCACTGTCCTCTGGCAGCCCCAGAAGTGTATCCACTCGGCTGTCTGCGTAAAACTGCTTCCCAAAGTCTACAATCCCAAAGACAGACCCTGGATAAAAGCTGAAAACGCTACTCCACAAGAACTTAAAAACCAGATAGACCAATGCCCTTCAGGCGCATTAAGTTATAAATTCAATACAGAACAATAATGGCGGTAACCATAAAAGCAAGTTTAGGAAAAACAAAATATTACACTGAGGTAACGGCCGGCGAAAACCAGATCATTACCGATGAGCCGATCGATAAAGGCGGTCAGAACAAAGGTTTCAACCCCATGGAAATCTTAGCCACGTCTCTGGCAAGCTGTACAGCAGCTACTTTGCGAATGTACATCGAAAGAAAAGAATGGGACGTTGAAAACATCAACGTAGAAGTAGAACTCGAAAATTTTCCTTTAACGAAAAGAGCTATTTTCAAAAGAGATATCAGCTTCGAAGGTGTTCTGGATGATGAGCAGCTGAAAAGACTGCATACCATCGCTGATGCCTGCCCTGTACACAAAATATTAACTAACGATATAGAAATACTAACAAAATTCTCATAATATGATCGAAGTAAAACAAAACAACGACGAAAAACACGGAAGTTTTGAGGCTTTCATAGATGGAAACCACGCAGGCCTTATGACTTATACCTGGGCCGGAGAAGATAGATTCATTATAGATCACACCGAAGTTGAAGAAGCCTATAATGGTAAAGGAGTAGGTAAAGAAATGCTTTTGACAGCTGTAAATTTCGCAAGAGATAAAGGAAAAAAGATTATTCCTCTTTGTCCTTTTGCAAAAGCCAGTTTTCAAAAAGATGAAAGCTTAAAAGACGTTTTGTAAGATTCCAGTCTACATTAAAATATTTTCAAATCCTGTAATTATTAAATTTACAGGATTTGATCTTTTAAAGTACGTACTGTCATTACCTGCCATTAAACAATTGTTCATTTATTATCATTAATTGATATAATGACATTGCTGTCCGAAATATAAAACTACAATCCAGAATATATGAAAAAGACAAACGATATTTTTAAAAAAAATCCTGAAAAACACGATTTCCCGGCCGCCGCGGATTATCTAGAGCTTTTATATGATGAGCAGAAAACCACAGAGCTCGTTAAAAAGCTTACCGAAGCTAAAACCATTTATAAAAAATGCAAAGACATTCTTCGGGCAAGTGAGCTTCCTTTGTTACCTCACGAAAATAAATATGTCCGGGAAGATTTACAGAAAATCAAAGACAGCATCAAACTCTCTCCTATTCTGCTAGTTCGTGGGAGCAATAAACTTATTATTGCAGATGGCTATCACAGGATATGTGCCAGTTATTATCTGAATGAAGATCTGGAAATCCCCTGCAGATTGATTTGATTTTTCAAGATCACCGGTACCCAAAAGGAAATTGCTTTTAAACTTCAAAATTTCTTTAAAAAAACTATATTTGTGAAATTTAAAAATTCATAAATATGTCCCCGTATCTACTGCTGATTATCATTATTGCCTATTTCGCACTCTTGTTGTGGGTAGCCTACAAAACAGGAAAAGGAAGTGATAATGAGAGTTTCTTTATCGGAAACCGTAAGAGCAATTGGATGCTGGTCGCTTTCGGGATGATCGGCACCTCGCTGTCCGGTGTCACGTTTGTGAGTGTTCCGGGAGCAGTAGGAAATGATAAGTTCGGCTATCTGCAGATCACACTGGGATATCTCATCGGATATATTGTGGTAGCTTACGTTCTTCTTCCGTTGTATTACCGTCTGAAACTGACTTCTATTTATGGATATCTCCAGCAGAGAATGGGCCAGCTTTCCTATAAATCAGGAGCGTGGATCTTTATTGTTTCCCGACTGGTAGGCGCCACGGCAAGACTGTATCTGGTCGTGAATATCCTTCAGATTACTATTCTGGACAGTTTAGGCATTCCATTCATTGTAACAACACTGATTATTTTAGGAATGATCATTCTGTATACGTATGAAGGAGGGGTAAAAACCATTGTCTGGACAGATACCTTACAAACGTCATGTATGCTTTTAGGATTAATCATCTGTACGGTGTATATGCTGAATCATCTGGGCTTAAGCTTTGGTGAAAGTTTTACCGCGATGCAGGATAAAGGCTACACCCGAATTTTTGATTTTGATCCGAACCAGAAAAGTTTCTTTGTTAAACAGATCCTGGCCGGGGCTTTCATCACCATTACCATGACGGGAATCGATCAGGAAATGATGCAGAAAAGTTTATCGGTAACAAGACTGAAGGATTCACAGAAAAATATGGTGACTTTAGGATTTATTCTTCTTGCCGTTATTTCACTATTCCTTTATATGGGAGGACTTCTTCACCTTTACGGAGCACAGGAGCATGTGACGAGTGCGGGAGACCAACTTTTCCCTGATGTTGCCCTGAATCATATGCCCGGCTTTATTTCCATCATCTTCATTATTGCATTGATTTCGGCATTATTTCCAAGTGCAGACGGTGCTATGACCGCTCTTACCTCTTCTTTGTGTATCGATATTTTTGGGATGAAAGAAAAGAAAGACTGGGATGATTCCAAAAAAGAAAAATTCAGAAAAAATATACACTTAATTGTGGCCCTTTCTTTCCTGATTATGGTGGTTATTTTTAAAATGATCAACGACAATTCCATGATCGGGCTTATTCTGAAGCTTGCAGGATTCACTTACGGACCTCTTCTTGGACTTTTTGCCTTTGGAATTTTCACCAAATACAAGGTAAATGACAAACTGGTTCCTTACGTTTGTATCGCAGCACCGGTGATTTCATTCTTTATCGATAAATACCAGGAAAACATGTTCGGGGATTTCAAAATAGGACTTGAACTATTGATCATCAATGGATTGTTGACTTTCATAGGACTTTGGCTGATCAGAAAAAAATAGTATTTAATTTTGTAACAGATACCATTCGATATGAAATTATCCCTATTCATAGCCATTGCCCTTTTTGTGGGCGAATTTGTACACGCACAAAGCGCTGTTGATTTTGCTAATCTGGCAAGGTACAGAGAAGACAATACGGCCATGTTGAATGCAAAGAAAAAAGTGGATGTGGTCTTTATGGGCAATTCCATTACGGAAGGATGGGTAAAAAGCCATTCTACCTTTTTTTCTGAGAATAATTATGTAGGCAGAGGAATCAGTGGACAGACTTCTTCACAAATGCTTTTACGGTTTCAAAATGATGTAGTGGCTTTAAAACCAAAACTGGTGATCATTAATGCCGGCACTAATGATATTGCTCAAAACTCAGGAGCGTATGATCCGGATTTCACGTTCAACAATATTAAAGCCATGACGGATATTGCCCGAAGCAACGGAATTAAGGTAATTATTGCGTCTGTATTGCCCGCAGCGGCATTTCCGTGGCGTAAAGAAATCACCGACGTACCTCAAAAAGTAGATGCTTTGAACAGCAGATTAAAACAGTATTCTCACAACAGCAAGATTCCTTTTATCGACTATAATACAGCCATGCGTAATGACAAAGGCGGTATGCGTGACGGTCTCTCAGGTGATGGCATTCATCCCGATCCGGCAGGTTATGCTATTATGGAACCTATTGTTAAAAAGGCTATCGATAGAGCATTGGGAAAGAAATAAGATGTTAGATATCAGATTTCAGACATCAGATTTTAATGGGTTCCGGGATTCCAAGATTTGAACCAGCAACCGGCAACTCCCTTCCCCATTCACAAACTCTACAACCCTAAAACTATTAATTACGGAATATCGGTATACCTCAATGAAGGCTGTTAAAACCAGTATTTCTCTGAAATAATTCTAAATCCGGATCACAAGTCCGGGTTTTTGCATTTCCGTAAGCCATTAAAAAATTGTAAATTCGCGTGCAAATAAATCAGATATAATGAGTAAAAGTATTGAAGAGTTAAAATCTCTTACTACGCAGATCAGAAGAGACATTTTAAGAATGGTTCACGCTGTGAATTCAGGACACCCGGGCGGAAGTTTAGGTTGTACGGAATTCTTCACAGCGCTGTATGGAAAGGTAATGAATTATAAGCTGCCTTTTACAATGGAGGGTAAGAATGAGGACCATTTTTATCTTTCAAACGGGCATATTTCGCCGGTTTTCTATTCTACATTGGCGAGATTTGGCTTTTTTCCGGTAGAAGAACTTAAAACTTTCAGAAAGCTGGATTCAAGACTTCAGGGTCACCCAACTACTCATGAAGGTCTTCCGGGTATCAGAATTGCTTCCGGATCTCTAGGTCAGGGACTTTCTGTAGCGCTTGGTGTAGCTCAGGGTAAAAAACTGGATGGTGATACTTCTCTTGTTTACACCCTTCACGGTGATGGTGAGCTTCAGGAAGGTCAGGTTTGGGAAGCTTTGATGTATGCTGCGGCCAAAAAGGTTGACAACATTATTTCAACGATTGACTACAACGGACGTCAGATTGATGGGGATACAGATGATGTATTGAGCTTAGGAAATCTTCATGCTAAACTTGAGGCATTCGGATGGACTGTTCTGGAAGAGAAAAACGGTAACGATCTTGAAGCAGTGATTGCAATCCTTGAGAAAGCAAAAACTGAAACAGGAAAAGGAAAACCAGTAGTGATCATTCTTCATACAGAAATGGGTTACGGTGTAGATTATATGATGGGTTCTCATGCTTGGCATGGAAAAGCTCCTAATGATGAGCAGCTTGAAGCAGCATTCAAACAATTATATCTGGAAGCTCCCGCTGATTATTAATCATCAATAATCCATGATAAGTGATGATGTTTTTACATCCTTAGAAATATCATTTATCCATTATTAAAACTTTAGTAAAAAAAAATGAAATATACATATACAGAAAAAAAGGATACGCGTTCAGGATTCGGAGCCGGATTAGCAGAACTTGCCGACAAAAACCCTAACGTAGTGGCACTTTGTGCAGACCTTATCGGTTCTTTGAAAATGGAGAAATTCATTGAAAAAGCACCGGAAAGATTCTTTCAGATAGGTATCGCAGAGGCTAATATGATGGGAATTGCTGCAGGTTTAAGCATCACAGGAAAAATTCCGTTTACCGGAACTTTCGCGAACTTCTCTACTTCAAGAGTGTATGACCAGATCCGTCAGTCTATCGCTTATTCAGGAAAAAATGTAAAGATCTGTGCATCTCACGCGGGTCTTACTTTAGGTGAAGACGGTGCTACTCACCAGGTTCTGGAAGATATCGGGATGATGAAAATGCTTCCGGGTATGACGGTAATTAACCCTTGTGACTACAACCAGACTAAGGCAGCGACTATTGCTATCGCTGATTTCGAAGGTCCTGTATATTTAAGATTCGGAAGACCTACGGTTCCTGTATTCATCCCGGAAGATATGCCTTTCGAGATTGGAAAAGGAATTCTTCTTCAGGAAGGTACTGATGTAACGATTGTGGCAACAGGACACCTTGTATGGGAGTCTCTTGTAGCTGCTGACGAGCTTGAAAAAGAAGGAATCTCTTGTGAAGTGATCAATATCCACACGATCAAACCTCTAGACGATGAAATCATCTTAAAATCTGTTGAAAAAACAGGTAAGATTGTTACGGCTGAAGAGCACAACTATCTTGGTGGTTTAGGAGAATCTGTTGCGGGTATGCTTGCAAGAAAGAGACCTACAAGACAGGAATTTGTAGCGGTAAACGATACATTCGGAGAGTCTGCAACGCCTGCTGAACTTATGAAGAAATATAAAATCGATGCAGAAGCTGTAAAAGAAGCTGTGAAGAGAATTTTAGCTAACTAGTCTGAATAGACTATGATATACAGGCTCGGGCTGTTTCTTCGAAACAGCCCGAGCTTTTTTATATGGCTGGTGGCTTCGAGTACCTCCTTTAGATTAGCAGAGGATAAAAGTTATTAACTTTAGAGAAAGAGAAAGCATTTAATTAAACTAAGAGTGCCTCCGAATAAGATTCATGGGCTGATAAAGAATTAAATGCTTTATTCATTTAAAACTCAAATAGAAATACGGGATTAAAGCCCATTATAAGGAGTTGAGTGAAAATGAAAATCTCTTTTCCCTTTTTTAACCTAAACCCAAAGTTATGGAAAAAGTAATAATTGGCATTGATATCAGTGCAACAACCTTGGACATCTGCAAAAAAGAAGACTCAAAAAAAGATTTTTTTACCATTAGCAACAGTATTTT
>NZ_JPRN01000011.1 GCF_000737715.1 Chryseobacterium sp. JM1
CTCTATTGGCATCAGTAAACAGGCTGTACATCAGCAGGCAAAAAGGCAGGAAAAATTTGATACAAAACTTGCAGCTTTGATTCTGGATGCTGATGAACTAAGGCGGGAACATCCGGGTTGTGGAGTTGAAAAAATGTACTATACATTAAAACCTGACTTCATTGGTAGAGATAGTTTTATAGAGATTTTCATGCAGTTGGGCTATCGTTTAGGCATCAAAAAAAATTATAAAAGAACTACAATTGCCTCAAAGATTTATTTCCCTAACGTTATAAAAGGAATGCAAATATCATCTCCTTCTGTGCTCTGGCAATCAGATCTCACTTATATTCCAATTGAAGGAAAGTTCTACTATGCCGTGTTTATTATAGATGTTTACACCAAGAAAATTGTAGGTTTTAGTGTATCAGATCATATGCGTGCTTCAGCCAATTTAAAAGCTTTAAAAATGGCATTGAAAAATCACCATCCCCCAAAGGTTCATCATTCGGATAGAGGAAGTCAGTACACTTCAAGGGATTATATTGATTTATTAAAAGCCCACAACTGTACAATAAGTATGAGTACATCTGCTCAGGACAACGCTTATGCAGAACGTATCAATAGGACCATAAAGAATGACTATATCCAATATTGGAATCCAAAGGACTTTGAACAGCTTAAAATGTTTATTAAAAAGGCGGTCAACCATTATAATACCAAACGACCTCATAATGCAATTGGAAGAATCTCTCCTCAAAAATTTGAAGAGAATTGCAGACAAAATATGAAATTTAATAAACCTATTTTGAATATATTTAACAACGAGATATTAAAGAATAATACGGTCAACTCTATTTAGGGATTTACATGTCTTGGTTCTTGACTCTTGATTCTTGATTCTCGATTCCCCTACAAAAACGTAGAATCAAAATAAAACGGCAGCAGATCCTTGATGGAATGTACCTTCACCACTTCATCATTCATGCTTGAAAAATAAAGATCGATGTCTTCATTCTGCTTGGTTTCGTATTCTATTAAGCTTTGTCGGCAGGCTCCGCAAGGTGGAATCGGAGGATTTTTCTCATGAAATTCCTTTGGACCGCCTACTACAAAGATCTTCTTCACTTTCATATCCGGAAAGTTGGCGGCTACCCAGAAAAGAGTCGTTCGTTCTGCGCATAATCCTGATGGATAGGCTGCATTCTCCTGGTTGTTTCCGGAGTAAATTTCACCGTTTTCAAGTAGAACGGCACATCCTACCAGGAAGTTGGAATAAGGGGCATAGGCATTTTCACGGGCCTGGATTGCTCTTTTAAAAAGAGTTTTTTCTATATCGTTCAGTTCACTGCTATTTTTAAAGTGCTCGTAACTGATCTGTATGTCTTTTTTCATATATTAGTCAGACTAAAAAGGGGGGCTAAATTTACTTCTTTTTCATCAGCTGGACAATGTTTTTTTTATCCATCATTAAATTGAAATTCAAAAAAATAAAATGCTATATACACCAATACAATTCAGAAATATAGAGCTAAAAAACAGATGGGTGATGTCTCCCATGTGTATGTACTCATGCGAAAATGGCCTGGCCAATGATTTCCATTTTGTGCACTATGGAAGCAGATCTCAGGGCGGAACAGGATTAATTATGGTTGAAGCCACAGGAGTAGAGCCGCGCGGAAGAATTACCAATCACTGTATGGGAATCTGGAATGATCAGCAGGCAGCAGAACTCGGAAAAATCGTTGATTTTGTTCACACGCGGTCAAAAAGTAAGATAGGAATCCAGCTTGCCCATGCCGGAAGAAAAGGTTCCACCTGGAACAATCTGCAGATCCCGCTTGAGGAAGGTTGGGAGACCATTGCACCGAGTGCTATTCCATATCACCCTTCCGAAAGAATTCCACACGTTCTTACCGTTGAAGAAATCAAAGAGCAGATCACAAATTTTAAAGAAGCGGCCAAAAGAGCCGTAAAAGCAAGTTTTGATCTCATAGAAATTCACGGGGCTCACGGGTATCTGGTTCATCAGTTTTTATCACCGCTTTCCAACATCAGGACAGATGAATATGGAGGGAGTTTTGAAAACAGGATCCGTTTTCTTTTGGAAATTGTAGATGCTGTGAATGAAGAACTCAACGAGAATGTTGCTCTTTTTGTAAGGATTTCCGGCACCGAATATGCTGAAAATGGGTGGGATATTAACGATAGTGTAGAGCTGGCTAAGATTTTAAAAGAACATTCCGTAGATCTTATAGATGTTTCAAGCGGAGGAAATATTCATGGAGCTAAAATACCTGTATTTGATGGCTATCAGGTTCCTTTTTCATCTCAGGTTAAAAACGAAGCCGGAGTGAAAACCGGGGCTGTAGGTTTGATCACCAAAGTGGAGCAGGCAGAAGAGATCCTTCAGAAAGGAGAGGCAGATCTGATCTTTGTGGCGAGGGAGATTCTGAGAAACCCTTATATTGCTGTGCAGGGATCATTTGAGATGAAAGAAGACTGCTTCTTCCCACATCAGTATACCAGAGCAAAAATTTCATCATAGCATTCCGGATGGAGATTGAAGACTTTATGCTGACCTGTCCCAGTAAGAAATTTCTGGGAATAGAATGTCTGGGATGCGGTGCCCAGAGAGCTATTGTGCTTGTATTTGAAGGCAAGTTTTCAGAAGCTTTTCATCTGTATCCGGCCGTTTATACATTGCTCTTGTTTTTGTTTACATTAGGCCTGAGTTTTGTAGATAAAAAAAGGAAGTACGGAAATATTCTGATGATCATGGTGGGTGTCAATCTGGTTATTATGATCGTATCGTATTATTATAAACATTTTTATCTGCATGCCCACTGATAAATGAAAGATCAAAATGGGACAATATTTTTTGATAAGCAATGAAGAGGTCTGAAAAAAAGTCGTAGAATTACTACAAAATGTAAATCTCTTCCCTAAAAACTTTTTAAATTAGAGCATGAACTCTATCTTTGTTAGACTAACTTTATGAAAAGTATAATCGTAAATGATTAAAATATAAGAATATGGCAGGAAATTCAAGAGGAATCTTAAAATTCAATGGAGGTGAAGGACAAAAGTTGTTAAAGCTTAATTACAGCGTATCTAGATCTACTGATGTTTCAGGACGTGTAGCGTCTGACCCGTCAAATGCTTTGATCAAAGTAACCGTAGAAGCAACTGAAAAATCTGATATTCTGGAAAGCTTACTGAATGGGAAATACAAGCCTACAAATGGTGAAATTACATTCAATAAATCTCATGAAGAAGGAACATTGATTACCCTGAAATGGGAAAACGGATACGTAATTCAACATGAAATGGATTTTGATGCCGTTGACAGTAATAGTATGCTGGTAAGCTTTGTTATAAGTGCAGAAACTATTTCTTACGGAAATTCACTTTACGAAGGATTCTGGCCGTTAAGCTAGGTCCCGAGTAGTAAAAAATATAAAGAGACTGTCCCTCAAGACGGTCTTTTTTTACCTGTTGTGAACGTTATTTTCTGACAAGGAATCTTTGTTTGTTTTCAAAAATTCCCTATTTGATGAATAATATACACATTTTAACACAAATCACTTTATAAAATATGTCTACTACACCAGAACAACCAAAGGGTGCAGCTTTTCGCCCGGCACAGAATGCAGATGGGGTATCCGAGAATCATCATACCGGCATCAACCGTCTGGTAAAGCTTTCCTTAGTCATAGAAGGGAAAATTATCAAATTTTATAAGCATTTTAAACTGAAGCAGAGTACCCAGCGTCATCACGAATTTACGCTGACTCTGGCTCATGATACTTTGGGAGACCGCCAGACCCATTCACTGGAAGATGCCAATAAATTTCTAGGGAAACGTCTTACGGCAGTTATTTCCTATAAAGATATAGAGAACAGCCCGGAACGAACCTTTGTGGGAATCATCACCGGAGTGGCATTCAGTCAGGAAAAAATGAGTCTTGGAAACATTGTGCTTACCGGATGCAGTCCTACTATTCTGCTGGACGGAGCCGCCCATATTCAGAGTTTTGGAGGAAACCAACCTGTCAATATGGGAATCATTGCCGAAGAAGTGATCAAACAGGGAATCGACAGAGGCCGTTTCGATATCAGAATCGATGCCAATAATTTTTCCCAGATCATCTACAGCAGCCAATACGACGAAACCCACTACAATTATCTGGCAAGAATGGCCGAAGCATATGGCGAACAGTTTTTTTATGATGGTGAAGTCCTGCATTTCGGGAAACTTCCGCCTCAGAATAAACCGATTACCCTGACCTACGGAAGCAGTGCCAATGATATTAAGGTGGAACTGAAAGCTGTACACACCAAACCCCAGTACTACGGGTACAATAGCAACAAACATGAAAAACTTACTTCAGGTTCTACACCCATCCAGCATGTAAGTGATATTGCAAAAACAGCTTACGATCACAACAACAGCATCTACAAAACCCCTGCGCTTCAGATAGCGCCTATCAAAGCCTCCACTCATCTTGATGTGGAATATTCACAGAAAAGTGCTTCAGGAAGTGAGGCGGTCAATGTTTTCTCTATTTCAGGGAATACTACGGTTCCATTCCTTCATCCGGGATGTGTAGCCGATGTTCAGATGCGTAAACAGGATTCCAATGAGACATCCTATTTTACAAGAATTATGATCACGGAAGCTGAACATGAAATTGATACAATCGGTCATTACAAAGGAAGCTTTGCAGGAATAGCAGCAGATACAGGATTTCTTCCGAGACCGGAATACAGAATTCCTAAAGCAGAACCACAAACTGCCATCGTTATCTCCAATACAGATCCGGAAGGACAGGGAAGAATACAGGTGCAGTTCGACTGGCAGACCAGCGATACCACCCATTTTATCAGAATGATGAGCCCTGATGCGGGAGGAACAGATCAGATATCGCAGAACAGAGGTTATGTAGCCATTCCGGAAGTGGGAGATCAGGTGATGGTGAATTTTGTTCACAGCCATCCCGACAGACCTTTCGTTATGGGAGGTATGTTTCATGGAGGAATCGCTTTAGGAGGCGGTATCAATAATCACCTGAAGTCTATCCAGACCCGAAGCGGAATCAGGATTCTGATGAATGACGAAGAAGGAAGCGTAAAGATTATGGATCCCAGCGGAAACATCTATTTTATGGATGGCGCAGGAAATATCAGCATGAAAGCTCCTAAAAACTTTACACTGAATGCAGGAGATAATATCAATATCACCGCCGGAAAAGAAATTTCGATCAGTGCGGGAGAAGGCATCAACAGTTCGGCTAATAACAGCATTATTTCAACCGCAGGAAAAGATATCGTACAGACTGCTACAGGTGACATCCGCGAATCTTCGGACACCAGAACAGAAATGGTAGAAAAAGAATTCAAAAGACAATCCGAGACGTCTAATGAAATAGCCGGAGAAATATCCATGTTCAGCGAGCTTGAAAATATGACGATGCAGAGCGGCAAGATTGTAGAATTCAACAGTGCTGAAAAATCAAAACTTTTCTAATATGGCGATCATCAAAACAGCTAAAAATATACAGATCAAGGTGAATGATACGTACCATCTGAATGTAGGCAAAAAGGTTGAAAAAATTGCGCAGAAGATCAATGTGGAAGCACAGAAGAACAACCTTGTTTTGGCAAGCAATAAGAAAATAATGTCTCATGGGAACAAGTAAATTAAGAATTCTGATTCTTTTTATTGCAGGTAGTTTCTCACTCATCAATTGTCAAAATAAAAAAATGGAACAAAAATACAGCTGGCTAGGCACCGTTTCGGCACCCATGGAATATCCTATGGAAGTTTACAAAGGAGGCATCATTGCAGATGATTTCACCTACAGCTTCGATGCCATCTGGGGAACCCAAAATACAGGCTGGGGAAATGAAGGCGGAACCATGAGCGTAGAAACCCGCCAGATGGATATTCCCAATAAACTGGAATTTACCTGGTATTCTTTGGTGGAAAATACATTTTATACCGGAAAATGGGACCTGGATAAAGAGAAGATCAAAGGACTTTTTGAAAAAGGATTTATCGATCAGGATAATGGTAAACAAACGACCTACACCAATTTTATTGTTGGACTTGCTCCAAAAGGAAAAGTCGTTCTTTGGATCAACGGTCCGGGAAACCAGAAAGAAGTCGGTGTTTTTCAGGCTCATGATACCATCATTACTCAGGAAAAAGCATACGATAACGCCAAATATATGCTGAAAGAAGGTTTTGCAGAAAGAATGCTTAAAGACCCTTCCTATGAAACATTCAAGCCTGAAACCAGAGCTAAAATAGAAAAAGAAGGTTATCCCGCTCCGGATATCTATGAGGTGTACAGAGAGAAATTTAACTGGAAACCCACAGTAATCCTGCCGGAAGGAAGTGAATGGATCGATTTCGGATTTAATAATTATAACGGCGAGCAGGAAAATCTTTTCGGAGAAACCCTGACTGGTGATACTTATAAAAATCGTGCAGTTCCGAAATTCTGCGGTTTTTACTGGAGAGATAAGAATAAAAACAGATACGCT
The DNA here is from genome assembly GCF_000737715.1 of Chryseobacterium sp. JM1. Classification (GTDB taxonomy): domain Bacteria; phylum Bacteroidota; class Bacteroidia; order Flavobacteriales; family Weeksellaceae; genus Chryseobacterium. The sequence goes on from NZ_JPRN01000011.1 coordinate 6,532, forward strand.
GTATGGGTGGATGCTTTTGACGAGAAAGAAATCTTTGAACTGTTCCATCAACTGGGAAAAGAAAAGAATATAGATCTTGTCATTAAAGTGAATGCAGATAATACAGGCGCGAGTTTATCATTAAAGAACGAAAAGGAAGAACTGCCGATCAAAAATTCGAAGGTCAGATTTTCCCGTAAAATAGAGTAAGAAGCAACAGTGAAAAGAATTTCTGTACCTGTTAAAATCTGTCATTAAAATTAAAATAAAACCATGCACAATAATAAATTTGGAGATTATACACCGGAAATATCCAAAGAGGAAGTGTTAGATATTACTCTTGGGGTGTTTTTTGACGGAACTTTGAACAACAAGACCAATACCATCGAAAGAAGGGATAAAACGGCCGACTACAAGAAAAACGGAGGTAAACCCAGTGACAACAACAGTTTTAATAACGACTGGAGTAATGTAGCGCGTTTATGGGATAATTACGATAAAAATTTTGGCATTTATATAGAAGGAATCGGAACGGAAGATAAGGAGGAAGATTCTATGCTAGGGTATGCTTTCGGAACTGGAGATACCGGGATCCGTGGAAAAGTTCGAAAAGGCTGCGAAGAGATCGTGAAAAAAGTAAAGAACATTAAGAGTTCGAAAAAAGCGGATAAGATTGCCGTCCTTACTTTTGATGTTTTCGGTTTCAGCCGTGGTGCTGCCGCAGCGCGAAATTTCGTTCATGAAATAGGAAAATCAAAATATAAAGCTAAAACTACCACCGTTTCATATGAAGGTATGACTGTTACGTCCCATTCGGACAGCGATGGAACCGGAGTAGAAGGCGAGGATCTTCCAAAATGGGGACATTTGGGGCTGAAATTACAGGAAGCCGGAATTGAAGTAGGCATACTGAAGGTGAGATTTCTGGGGATTTATGATACGGTTTCGTCCTATTCCAAAAACTTTTCTCCAAAACCTAATTTCCATAATGATGTGGCAGAACTGGGGCTGGATGATATTGGAAGAGCGCAAACGATTATCCATTTTGTCGCTGAAAATGAGCACAGAGAAAACTTTGACCTTACCAATGTAAGCATAGGAACAGAAAAAATATTTCCAGGTGTACACTGTGATGTAGGCGGAGCTTATGAAGATGGACCTGAAATCTGGGAAGAAGTGGAAACTTCATGGACAACAAGTACAAAATTAAAAACATTAAGACAACAGCTGATCAATGATGGATGGTTTAATGGTAAAGAGCTGATAATTACCCCCGGATTTTATCTGTCGTTAAGAGGAGAACGTGAATTTTTGAAAAAGACCTACAGCTATATTCCTTTACATTTTATGGCAGAGTACGGCGTTGAAAAAACAGTTCCGCTTAAGATAAAAAAACTTACAGACGAAACCTATTCCATTTCATCGGATGAATTGCTCGTAAGGGTGAAAGACCGCTTGAGACCTTATGCCATGGCAGATGGAAAACAATACGTTTTTAAAAGATATAAAGATGTTGAGACCGCTTACGGTGGAGCATCCATACCGGAACAGAAATACGCCGACTATCAGAGAGAAATGAAAGAGCAGGAAGACCTGAGGACTCTTAGAAATAAATACCTGCACTGGTCTGCAAGAAGAGAAGGCATCGGAATGGATCCTACCTCAGACAGACAAAGGGTAATTCATAAAGCGTAGTTACATGAATAAACATCTGGCAGTAAGAGTAGGAATTTTATTATTGGGATTTGTCCTGATCTATGTGTATGACCACTGGGACTCGTGGTTCCATCCGGTGCAATCCATAGGAGGAAACAGCGGAATGTCTATTCCGATGGATCTGGTTTTAAATCTCTGCTGGATTGTCTTATGGTGTTTATTGCTTTTAATAGAGATTATAGCAGGCTTTTTTACCAAGAATAATAAGAACAGGAGTACAAATTTAATATTGATGGCATCGGGTATCACACTGCTGATCATTTATATATTGAGCATTAAGTAAGAAAAACTGACAGAGAACAGGGATGCCGGATTATTTTTATGCAGAAATTTAACATACATACCGTCCAGACAGGGGAGAGCCTGAAAAGTATAGCTTCGCTGTACCATTTAGATGCTGGTGCTTTAAAGTTATTTCACAATAACCACTGCGACGTCAAGGATATGATCCTGATTGAGCTTACAGGCCAGAAAGAACTTTTTCTTCCAAGAACAGCGGTGACGGATAAAACGCGTTTGGTGCCGTTCGGAAGAGGAAACAACCTTACTTTTCAACCTGAAAATTCATTTTACAGATATGGCGTTTCTATCAATATGGAAAGCAACGACCGCAAGAATGAACTGAAATATGAAACCTCAGTACGGTGGCTGAAAACCGAGAGCAGGCTGCATTTTTTTGAAATAGACAGAACCTCCAACCTTTTTCTGAACGAAGAGGAAGTGAATGAAATAGCCGATCTGCTGGCCTATAAAACATCCAAGGTTTTGTATCCTCTACAGATCAGTGTAGATGAGCAGGGGAAATTCAATTCGGTGGAAAATGTTTCGGTGTTTAAAGAAAGATGGGCCGCTGTAAAAGAAGAAGTTTATAAAGAATTTGAAGGGGAAACGGTAGACAGCTACTGCGAAAAGATAGAAAAAATAATAGATGAACCGGAGGTGATCAGTCTTTATCTTAAGAATGATTATTTCATCAGAACATTGTTTTTTGGGGTTTATCAGAGTTTCGGACAGGATTATGAAACAGAGGTCACGGAAAGTTTCCCTGTGGTAGATAATCCGGTAGAACCGAAATACGAAATAAAGCTGGAAATTGATCCGCTGAAAGGAGAATCCGGTCTGGTTAATGTAGAAGGTGAAGGAAAATTAAATGATGAAAGAAGTACCTATGATTTCATCAACAAAGCTCCTTTTTCAATGATCATTGAAGATAACCCGGTGATGAATCATGAAGGGAATTTCAGGATTGTCTATTATCTGAATGGGCAGAATTTATTGGTGAAATCAATGTATTTGGAATGTGACCTGCAACTTGAGAAGAAAAAGAAAATATCAGTAGTCATTGCGATGCTGACTGAATAATTGAAAAAAAACTAACAAAATGAAAATTAAACCAAATCATAAATTATCCATTCTTGTTTTTATATTGAGCTTTAGCCTGTATTTCGGGCAAAAAGTGGAATTTAATGTCCCGAAAGATATCGAGACCTTACAGAATTCTATTTTTGATTTTAAAAACGATTTCACCCAGGACGAAGCGAAAGCTGCCGCGGCATCAGATACCAATTTTTCAACAACCGTTGATCTTTATAATCTGAAATATGAAGGTGACCAAAAAAATCCTTACCTGACTTTGGCCCTGAAGAATGGCGCTAAATCTAAACAGTTTATCCAACAGGCCGTATGGAATGTCAATATGAAAAAGGTTTCTGCGAAAAGCACAAAAGTCACTGTTTTTCTTGAAAAAGTAATTCCGGACAGCTGGTCGAAAAAAGAAGTAGATACCAAACTGACTAAATCCACCGGGAAAGTAGAGAAAGAGATCAAAGAATTTCTTCTAAACTACAAACGCCCGGAACTTTCAAATGATGATTCATCAGAAACCGATAGCGTAGCGGCCACTACCTATACTACGGCTGTCACCACAACGGATATGATCGCAGAAAATCCAAAGCAGGAAAAAAAATCAAAAAAACTACAGAGTCTGTTCGGGAAAAAACAGTTTATTGCGTTACCGGCAACGTCCGATACCTTTACAAAATTGTTACAGGTACAGCCCACTCAACCAGAATGTAAAGACTGCAAAGGCGGAAAATATTCCAACTGGGATTTCGACGATTTCAATATGATTTATGCGAATATGAGTACCGGTCTGGAATATTATGCTATCCAGTATTACGGACAGGATATGGTGTCTGGATTACCGTATGGCCTGGTGTTTAATGACAGCTCACCATCAGAATCTAAACAAAAATTTGCAAGATATAACGCTCAGCTTTATCAGACCGTAGGAGAAACGGAAGAAAATTCAGAAAAAGCCCTGACCGTAGTGACTTTCAAGATGAATTCCTCCTTTGTCCGTCTTGAGTTTGGAAATGAATATTTAACCCGAGTAGTAATTTCAAATAAAGAATTTTAACATGGCAGAAAAACATATTGTAGTACAGGGTGCTATGTGCAAATGCCAGTTCGGACAGCTTCCGGACAAACTCAAAGTGCTCTCACACCAGAAAGAATACGCGAACGATAAAAGCGCCTCTAAAAAACTGATCGTCACCACGAAAGAAATAGGAGCGGCAACATTCGAGAAAAATACATTCGGTAACTGCATCAAAATGGGAGTTCCGCCACCGCCATGCAAAATCATGGTCACGGAGTGGAAAGATTTTTATGAAAAAGTACAGCTTAATAACGGCGGCTATATCATCGTGGAAACCAGCAAAGCCATCTGTGCCATTGCCGGAACGCCGTGTATTGAAATCATAGACCACGGACAGAGAACGGAAGGCAGCCCGCAGAATTTTAAAAATGCGGATAAGGATGTACAGCAGCAGATCAATCCACTGGTGGATTCAGAAGAAATGTATAATGAACAGCCTGCCTATGGTGGGGAAGATGGTGTAATCTAAACGACAGACAAATGGCTAAAGGAGTAAAAAAAATACAGGTTACAAAAGGACTTTACTATCCCGATATGTCGGTGAAAGGCCAGAGAGTAACGCTAAAACCTGATCAGTGGGTTTATTTTGGCGTTGAAGAATGGCTGCCCGGAACTACTGCCGAAGATAAAAAGAAAGAAATTATCTGGATGAGGCAGACCAATAATAGGAAAATCATCATCAATCAGGCACCTTCAAAAGGAGGCTACAAATTTCTGATCTCCAAACAGTTTTGCGGAAGTTATCACTATTATATTGAAGCAAGTCTGTCTGGAAAAAGAGATCCTAAAAACACTGCCGGGCTTTATGTAAAGGGCTGGTGTGATCCTAAAGTTGTTACCAGCAAATGGACGACTCAAAGAGGAAGTAAAACCAGCATCAAAAACCAGAATAAGATCAATTTTATTTCTTACGGACACGTAGTTTATCTTAATCTGATGACGGAAGGCCTTAACGGAAATACCTTAACGATAGAGCTTTGGAATCAGCAGACTGCAAAAAAAGATAAGCTGGTTCATGTCTACAATAATGTTCAGGTCATAGACGGAGAGGTTAATTTAAAAATAGAAAATACCTACTCATGGATGGCTCATGTAGATAACATCCAGAATGTAGAAGAATTTTATATCAAAGTAAAAGATACCGCTTCCAAACAGTACATTAAAGATAATTTAGGTGATGATCTTCACGCCATTTATCTGAATGTAAAAAATAAAGTGGTCACCACCAATGCCAATGTCAGCAAGAATCAAACCCCTACGAAAGTATACAAACCGGATGTAAATTCCGTCCGTCAGGAACCTTGCCGCTTTGAAATGATCAAGATCACCGAAAGTGAAGTAAAAGACGGGAAAGCCAGTAATACAACGGTAACTGTTTTTGATAACGGTAAAGGAATTAAAAAAATACAGTCAGCTGCCCTTCAGGAGCGTATAGAGAGAACAATCTATTATAAATTTGATTCTACGGTCATTGATAAAGACGGGGTAGCCATTCTCAATAACGTGCTCAAGTTTCTTTTAGAACACAAGGATTCAACCATGAATCTGAGTGGTTATGCCTGTGTGATCGGAAAACAGAATTACAATAAAGGACTGTCCCAGAGAAGAGCCGATGTTGTAAAGAAATTTTTTGCAGATGGCGGCCTTGATCCAAGCCGGATTATTTCTGTCGGGAAAGGAGAAGTAGATCCTACAGACGATAAAATGGGCAAGGATAATATCCGGTTCAAAAATGAAAGAGATTATGAGAGTAACCGGAGGGTAGATATTTCTTTTGTATTCAATGCTCATGATGCCCAGACCATTAATTATGAAGTCGTAGCTCCAACGGAATCAACGAAAAAAGATCTCACAATCGATATCTCCGGATTTGATACCAATGAATGCTACCACGGAAGTAAAAACAAGCATAAAAAGCAGATCCTGATGACCGACGTAGGTCAGGCGGTAGATAAAGGAGATACCAAACAGACTTTTGCCCCATCGTCTTTTAATTATAAAGTCTACTCGAATATGTCAAGGTTCAATGCTGCTCCCATACAGTATATCTGGCCTATAGCAACCAATCCGAATCAGTTCCATATGAACATTCACAGTTGCAGATATTTCAGTAATGATAAACGAACAACGGTTTTAATTAAAGCCTATCCGGATATTAAATGGGAACTCGCACTAGAATTTCAGGTGAATGTTTCCAATTATAAAGCCTCCAATATGCCGGCAGGGAATATCTACGCCAAGCATCAGGAAAAATCCAGACAGGCGGGGTACAAAAGAATGCTATTGAATAAAGACGGAAAAGTTCCGATCAATGTAGGCGTAGGATTATCCGCAGAATGGGATGCCGGCCGGGAAAAGAGAAGCTTTACCAACGAGTTTGCAGATAAAATAGAGTTGGTCGCCAGAATGATCGCCACGGCTGTAAATATTGTTCAGAATGCCATCAACTATGCTCAGAGTGCTGCCAAAGAAACCGCTATTCCTGTTGGTTTCAATCTCAGATATCCTAAATTTACCGTTGTAGGGAAGTGGTATCTGGAAAGAGTCAATGAAAGAGCTTCTTTAAGTGTCATCGGTGAAGTAGGTTTTGGTTTCAAACCGCTGATAGGCGCTGAGGTCGTTATTGATATCATAGGCGCAGCTATTGCGGTAGCTTCTTATGGAGCAACCGGTAACCCTGCTGCTGCGAAACTTATCAATAAATTCAGAGGCGGACTTGAAAAACTGGGCGCTTCAGTGACCTTTACCGCTACATTTTATGGTGAGCTGGAAATTATGGTGGATGCCCTGAAAATTGACAGTATTAACGGGATCAATATGCAGGGTAAAACCACGATTGGAGGAAAAATGGGGGCTACCATAGAACTCAGTATCAGTATTGAAGTAGGAACGGTAAAAGGAACCAAAGCAAAACCCATTGTTACGTTTAAAGCGGCGGCCAAGGCAGATTCCTATTTTGGAGGCGATATTGTGATAGATTCTGATACGACAGGATTATTTATCCAACCTGTTCTGAAATTTTCAGGAGTCGTTCTTTCTGTAGAAATAGAAGGCGAAGTAGGTTGGTGGAAAAGTAATTTCAAAGTAGAAGAAAAGGTGATGAAAGAAGAGACTTACTATATGGATAAAAAATATTTAACTTAAATTCAGGTATGCATAATTTTAAAAAACCATTATATTCCGTTTATCCCAGAATGTATTGTTCGGGAACCATTTATGTGAATGATGTTCCTGTCATAGACTGGTACGGAGATGAGACCAAAGAAGGCGGATTCGGAGGAGATACCATGATCAACCAGGCACTGCTTCAGAGTGGGAAATATCAGGTAGTTGGAAAAATGTATCCGCGTTTGGGAAAAAATGTTTTGGATGAAGATGATACCTTATCGGTAGATTTCTTTTGTGCAGATTTTGATAACTGGAAGGCATCCCGTGCTGAATTTCGTCCTAAAATGGAATCTCCATGGGACGGACTCACAGAGAATGTTCAGCATCCCACGTTTAATGTGGCCAGCGAAATAGAAGTGGAACTTCCTTTCGTATTGGACGGTTGGCAGCATTCGGTAGATTTTATAGATGTGAAAAAAGAAGACCTCTTCAGCGATGTTTTCAAATATTATAAACAGATACGCGCTGTATTGGTTGAGCACAATGCCGGAAAGTACCTGGAAATGTCTCATGACAAGATGCAGCTTCAGGAACAGGCTTTATACTATACCGAAGACCGGAAAAAAAGGTTTTTAGACAGTGCCGGTCAGTTGTTTGGCCAGAATTTAGCTGTTGAGGAACTTAATGAGGCTGATTTGCATCTGGAAATCATGGGCTATGGTAAGTTGGTAAGACTCATGAGAAAAGACGGATCTCAGCCGCTTCAGTTCATAAGTCCCGATCTTGAAAAGCAGGGCAATATTGAAATGGAAATCAAGCTTCACATGAGAACGAAGGAAAAAGGATTCAGTATTATTTAAAATATAGGGATAATGACTTTTTTTGGAGGTTTTGTAGCTGTGGTTGTTCTGTTTTCTATATTTTTAGGATACAGGATTTTTTCAAAAATTTCGGATAAAAAACAGAATTCCGGAAAAACAGGAGGTTTTCTTGAGAAGGCCTTTCTCTTGTTTTTTGTTTCGTTAATAATGGTTTCCATTAATGGATTAGCGTTCATTTTATCCTACTCATTTTTTTGGGAGAAAGCCTACAGAACTTTTGATGAACCCCAATATACCGCTACTGTGATAGGATATAAAAAAGAAATCACAAAAGGTAAAAACTTTTCAAATTCCTCATACAGCGACAGAGTCATCTTTTTTCCAAGAGTGGAATACACCGATGCCAATGGTAAGAAAATTGTAAAAACACTGGATATTACCAGCAATGATCCGCCGGTTTTGGGAGAAAAAGTGAAAGTTACAGATACTGAAAATCAGGAGAATACCAATTCTATAGAACTGGATTGGGTAATGCTGGCCGCTGGAGGTGTCTTTACTGGGGTTGCTGCATTTTTTGCGGCACTGCTTGGTACTTACGGTACATCGGATAGCATGAAAAAAAGACTGAGATGGTCTTTGAGAGCAGGGCTGGTACTCATTTTGATCAACCTACTCTGTGTCATATTCATTTATTTAAAACAATAAAAATACTTTAACCTGTTTTCACAAAGTAAGAAAAAGGGAATGACATTAATAAATCAAAATATAAACTATTATGAAAAAAGGAAAATTCCTGATATTGATTTTCGTGGTATTGATTAATATCTGCTGCGGAAATAAATCATTTGATCTTTCATCCGTCTCTTTGGGCGAAGAAGCAACGAAGTATGATTTTGAAAATAAAGATGTATTTCTGAAAGACAAAGGCAGCAAGCCGGACGTAGTTCAATATTATGCAGATGAAAATAAAGGATTGACCTATGGAGGAATTTCTTTGGACAATACAATGGGGACAAGAATTACCGTATACAAAGGAAAAGTAGGGGCACTCGATACCAATGCAGCCGAAAAAAACTCTCTGGAATTTGTTGAAAAAATTGCAGGAAAACATGGGAAACCTACTGCTACCGTAACAGACAAGGCAACTGTAGATGCTAAAATGGTAAAGCAGATTTTTGAAAAGCTTAAAAAAGTGGCACCGGATAAAGTATCATGGAACCAGGGTGAGAAAAACTCTTTTACCTATCCTACATCTTTCTTCTGGGACGATGGGAAAAACTATTCCATCCTGAGTATTTCTATTGAAGACGATGGAAGAATCAGAAATAAATATGTAACCGTGACCAAAGATGCTTACAGGAACGATGCGGTCTTCGGATTAAAATATCCTACACCACAGGGATCTCCGTGGTATCAGTACATGAAATAAGAAACATTATTTTTAAGTAAAAAAAAGCCGGTTCAAGAATATTGAACCGGCTATATTATTTTTAGTCAGCAGATTATTTCACAATAAACTTCAAAGTAGTCTGGTCAAGTTTTAAAATATAAATTCCCTGCTCAAGATTTTTGATCTTAATAGAATTTCCATTTTTAAAAGGACTGTTAATCGTCTCAAGTGTTTTCCCCTGAAGATTATAGATCTCTGCTTTTTTGATATCCTTAGTATCTCCCTTCACGAAGATTTCCTGCCCTGAAATCGGGTTAGGGTAGACCTGAAGCTCCTGAACAGCAGTTTCTCCCACAGCAGCTTTTTGAGCCTGTCTGGCGCTTCCTGAATAGCAAGTCCATTTTAGGTCATCAATCGCTACTCTGTTGCTGGACGAACTGTTCACAAGGCTTACCGTCACATTTCCTGAAGTATTGATATTATTGATGGTCGTCGTAGTTGCAGTAGTGCTGTAAGGTACCGTTCCTACTGTAGTTCCATTTACTTTTACATCAAAAGTTCCGTTGCTTCCAGAAAACTTGAGTTGCGTAGTTACTGTCAGTGATCCGATACCGTTCGCAGAACTTCCTGAAGTTAAAGATCCTGATCTTACCGTAATAGCTTTGCTGTTGATAGTCTGGTCTGTTCTGGCATCAGTTGCAGTCCAAGAAATTCCGCTTCCTGTCCATGTTCTTGTCGTATAAGAAGCATTGGCAGCCGGAATTGTTTCAAACGTTTCGTTCACACAGCCTGTTCCTGGATTAGGTGTTCCCGGATCTGTAGGTCCAGGATTAGAAGAACCCCAGATTTGATTCACATAATTAGGATTGTCGATGAATGGGTTTCTGTTCCCCTGATAAGTATATGAAGCATTATTTCTTCCAATTTCAGCTGCCGAAACAGGATCCTGATTATGCCACGCCAGAAGCACATTCAGCTCCCAGGTCTGTAGTCCCGGAAATGTTGAACTTCCTAACATATTACCCGAAGAAAAAGTAGAAAGTTTGCTCTGATAACGGGTTACAAAATAAAAGATCATTCGGGCTACATCCCCTTTAAATTCATCGATCGGCTCAAATACCGTTCCTGCATATCCTGAAGAAGAAGAACTTCCCAGTTTGGACCCGTTTTTAGAAGTAAATGTGGCCGAACCTACCTTTCCGAAAGGATAATTGCTTCTCATTCCATTCACCTTTCCGTCCGTAGCTCTGATAAAGTGAATATCCGAAACCATCGGTGCTGATTCATTGAATAAACTTTGAGGAACAATATGTTCTCTGTTGTAGCAGTTTCCTTCTACTGAGTACGTTCCACACTGATTCGTTCCCGGAGTATATTTGTAAGGATCGGCTCCTGAAGGTTTTTCTGAATAAATATCCATGATAGAGCCGTCATTTTCGTAATTTTTGTCAATGTCAGTCGTTTTATAGCCTGTCCAAAGTCCACCGTAGCCTTTGTCCTGATGTCCGCTTGTAATGATAGAACTTAATGCCGTTTTAAGCGCGGCACCGCTTAATCCATTGGCTGAATTGTAATACCCTGCAGGAGCCTGGGCATTGGCAAACCCCGCTATTACAGTACATAAGATCAATTTTTTCATATCAATAAAATTTCTGTAAGAATACTATATTTTCCCGAATAAGAAATTACATAATTGTTAATTTTAAAATGTACCGCATGCAGTTTATCAGGATTACAGATAAAATATTTAACTGAATTTATAGCATGATATGGTAACCTGTTTTTCAGTTTCCACAATGATGGCGGAGTACAATTTTATCGGAGATAAAATCTTTGCGCCTTAAAACAATATGAAGATAAAAAATCTTTTGCGCCTTTTGCGTTTGAACTAACATTTTACATTCAATACAAAAAAATCCGGCACAGAAAAACTGCACCGGATTATATATAAATTGATTTAAATAAATTTTATTTTCTCTGAGGAGGATAATTTTTCATGATCTCAGCCATAATCTCAGGAATTTGTCTCTGTTTAGATTTTGGAGAATCCACAGAAATTCCGCTTCCGATTCCCTGCCAAACCAGTTTGTTGGATTTAGAATCAATCAGATCAACGATGATTGCACCTTCATTATAGTTGCTCGTCCATGTTCTGCTCATACCAACACCCCATCCGAAAGGACCGCCCCATCCCCACATTCCGTAAGGAGAACCGCTGTTGGTAATGTCGGTTACTTTTTTATGATTCGCTTTTACATTAACGATCAGATCAGGATTCTCGCCGGACTGAAGCCCTTTAGTTTGGAGTTGTCTCGATAACTCGTTTAAAACTCTGTCTTTATCAATATCATTCAGTTTCAGATCGTCAATTCTGATCTTATAGGTTTTATAAGTCGTAAAATTGGCAGATTCCGCATAATCTGAACGCACCTGGAAAGGACTGCACGATGTAAGGCCTAATGCAGCCGTAGCTAACAAAATAAAAATATATTTTTTCATTTTATTTATTTTTTTTATCGTTTTTAATGAATGTATCCGTCTTTTTATCGTACCCGTAAGGACAGTGTCTGCAGCCGCTTTTACAGCAATACCCCCTTTTCAGATGGAATTTTTCCGTAAAAACCTTGTACCCCTGTTCATTATAGTAGAAGTCTTCACCTTCTTTGATGTCATAATGGGCCATAAGTTAAATCTCTAAGTCAAAAAACTTTATATTTGTTAGTATGATAATTATATGCCAAAAGCCATTAAAAAAATTAAAAATTAACGGCATTGCTCTCTTTCCCTTTATCTTCATTAGGAAACCCGAAGATAAGGAAAATAATGTACTTATCAATCACGAAAAAATCCATTTGAGACAGCAGCTGGAAATGCTTATTATTTTCTTTTATATTGTTTACGTCATCGAATATTACTACTGGTTTTTCAAACTCAAAAATGGTTTCCTTGCCTATAAAAGGATCTCATTTGAACGGGAAGCCTACGCAAACGAACATGATCTGGATTATCTGAAGAAAAGGAAGTTCTGGAATTTCAGGAAGTATTTGTAATAAATGTAAAATGTAAAATGTAAAATGTAAAATGTAAAATGTTTACCTTAAAATTCAATAGGAGTAGGCTTTAGCCAAAACCTAAAAACTTAAACACAAATTTCACAAATAATACTCCTACAAATAATCACAAACGCATTTAACATCATCATCTGTGAAAATCTGTGTCATCCGTGGTTAAAAAAATAATTGTTCATAATTTTCTGTATTTCCCATCATAAAAATAAAAAACGATCTTAAAATTCAATAGGGATGCGCTTTAGCCCACCTTCAACAAATAAACCGCCTTTATCCGGCTTTAGCCAAAACCTAAAAATTTAAACACAAATTCCACAAATACGCCCACAAATTTTCACAAATGCATTTAACACCATCATCTGTGAAAATCGGTGTCATCCGTGATAAAAAAAATAACCTTAACATTTTCTGCATTTTCTATCGTCAAAAAGCAAAATGATTCTCATCATCTATATAAATCCACAGAAACACAAATCTTTTACTAATTTTGCAGATAATAGTTAAACAACAAAAATGCTATTAAAAGCCCCGGCAGAAACCATTCCCATTCAGGAAATACCTATTCAGAACAATATAAAACTCTTCATCAAAAGAGAAGACCTTATTCATCCCCAAATCTCCGGAAACAAATACTGGAAACTCTTTTACAATATCAATAGCTATCTGGAGAAAAACCCGGAAAACCCTTATCTCATTACATTCGGCGGAGCTTACTCCAATCATATTGCTGCGGTTTCTGCTGCAGGAAGCTTGTCGGGTATTCAGACACTCGGAATCATAAGAGGTGAAGAGCTGGAACATAAATGGCGTGATAATCCTACACTGCTTTTTGCGAAAAGAAACGGGATGAATCTGAAATTTGTCACCCGTGAGGAATACCGCCACAAAGAAAAACTGATGGAATTTTTACAGAACGAATTTCCAAATGCCCTGATCATCCCTGAAGGAGGCACCAATGAAGAGGCTGTAGCAGGCGTGAAAATGATGCTGAATGACCAAACAAAAGATTTTGATTATCTTTGCACCGCAGTCGGAACCGGAGGAACGGTTGCCGGAATAGCAAAATTTTGTGAAGAAAATCAGAAAGTTATAGGATTTAAAGTCGTTGACGATGCTTCACTTGAGAATAAAATTTTAGAATTAACTTCAGGACGTAATTTTAATCTAATAGATTCATGTTTTGGAGGTTATGGTAAAATAAAAGATGAAAACATCCGTTTTATCAATGATTTTAAAGAGAAATACGGTATCCCTTTGGAGCCGGTGTATACAGGAAAGATGATGCAGAAAGTTTTCGAACTGATAGATGAAGGATATTTTCCTGAGAACAGCAGGGTTTTGTGTTTTCATACCGGCGGATTGCAGGGTATTGAAGGAGCCAATCTGCTTTTGGAAAAACAGAATAGAAATTTAATTATATAAGTAAAAATTGAAAAACATGAAAAGACTTTTCTTACTCGTAAGCCTTTTAGTTTTATCAAAATTCTCAGCTCAATCTTGGGCTACTGAAGACCAGTACATTCAGAAATTCGCTAAATATGCGGTAGAGGAAATGGAAAAATACAAAATTCCGGCTTCTATTACATTGGCCCAGGGACTCTTAGAGACCGGAGGAGGGCAAAGCAGACTGGCTCAGGAAGGCAAAAATCACTTCGGAATAAAATGTAAAGAAGACTGGACAGGAAAAACCATGAAACATACGGATGACGCTCCCAATGAATGTTTCCGTGTTTATGACGATCCGAGACAGTCCTACGAAGATCATTCGGTATTTTTATCCACAAGAAAATATTACGCGAATCTTTTCAATCTGAATATGAAAGATTACAAAGCGTGGGCACATGGTCTTAAAAAAGCAGGGTACGCAACGAATCCCCGTTACGCTTCCATCCTGATCACTAAAATTGAAAAATACAGACTGTATGAGTTCGACGATACCAGCTCAAGAGAAGTTCTGTATGCTGTTCTTAAAATGTATCCGGACCTGAAAGATGACCAGACATTTATGGCTCAGCTGGAACCTTCAAAAATGGTTACCAAAAAAGCTAAAGATCAGGTTACCGTAGAAGTTCCTTACAAGCAAACCTCTTATGCTCAGCAGCAAAAAAGAGTGGAAAGGATCAAAACAAAAGCAGAAATTCTTAATTCAATTCTTATCAAAACCCATCCCAATGATGGTTTACGATATATTGTTATTCCTGAAGATACCAACGTAAAATTCATTGCAGATAAATTCAGAGTAAGCGAGAGCAGACTTGTTAAATGGAATGAACTGGAAAGCGATGTATTAAAGAAAAATGATATTGTATTCCTTGAATCTAAAAATTCTGCCGGAAATACGGCCATCTACAAAGCCGAATCCGGTGAAGATATGCACGATATCGCTCAGAAATTCGGAATCAAATTACATAAATTGTATGCAAAAAACAGAATGGACGAAGGACAGAAACCGTCTGCAGGCCAGCTGATTTATTTGATTGATAAAAAACCAAGAAATTAATTTTTTGTTGTAAGTTTCTGGTGGACAGTTGCTCATTAATTGTAAAACTATAAGCTTTCAACGTTCAACTAAAATATGAAATACCAAAGAAGTTCGGCTTTATTTGATGAAGCCTGCCAATACATTCCGGGAGGAGTTAATTCTCCGGTTAGAGCATTCAAATCAGTAGGAGGAGTTCCTGTATTCATGAAATCGGCAAAAGGAGCTTACCTTACCGATGCAGATGATAACACTTACATCGACTATATCAATTCATGGGGACCGGCTATTTTAGGTCACACTCATCCTGAAGTACTGGAAGAACTGAAAATACAGGCCGCAAAAGGCTTTTCATTCGGAGCCCCTACAGAACTTGAAACAGAAATTGCAAAATTCATCGTAGAAAATGTCCCGAATATAGACCAGATCAGAATGGTTTCTTCAGGTACGGAAGCATGTATGAGTGCCGTAAGACTGGCGAGAGGTTTTACAAAAAGAGATAAGATCGTTAAATTTGAAGGCTGTTATCATGGTCACTCAGATTCATTCCTGATCAAGGCAGGAAGTGGTGCAGCTACTTTCGGAAACCCGAATTCTCCGGGTGTAACGGAAGGTACAGCTAAAGATACTCTTTTGACCCGTTACAACGATTTTGAGCAGGTAGAAGACCTGTTCCGTCACAACCAGGGACAAATTGCAGCCGTAATCATTGAACCGGTTGCCGGAAATATGGGTTGTGTACTTCCTGAAAATAATTTCCTTCAGAACTTAAGAAAGATCTGTGATGAAAACGGAGCCTTATTGATTTTTGATGAGGTAATGACCGGTTTCAGACTGGCTTTCGGAGGCGCACAGGAATTGTATAATGTGAAAGCTGACCTTGTTACTTACGGAAAAGTGATCGGTGGAGGACTTCCGGTAGGTGCATTTGCAGGAAGAAACGAAATCATGGATCACCTAGCGCCTAAAGGAGGTGTTTATCAGGCTGGAACCTTAAGCGGGAATCCATTGGCTATGAGAGCAGGATTGAAAACATTACAGCTGATCAAAAATGATCCGGAATTCTTTAACAGAATCAACAAAACAGCAGAAACACTGGATTTTGGAATCGGAAAAATTCTGAATGAAAAAGGAATTGCCCATAAAATCAACAGACAAGGATCGATGATGTCTGTGTTTTTCCACATCAACAGCGTTTCCAATTTTGATGAGGCAGCAGCTTCCAATCATTCTTTGTTTAATAATTTCTTTCACCAGATGCTTCAGAATGGAATATATCTTCCGCCAAGTGGCTATGAAACGTATTTCATCAGTGATGCGATCAAGGATAAAGAAATTGATATGACGCTTGAAGCAGTAAGAAATTTTGATTATTCTTAAAAATTAAACGAATACATTATAATAGGACCGGGTTTTAGAATCCGGTTTTATTTTTATTATAAAATTTGCGATGATTAATATTTGAAACATTAAGATGAATGAAGGAGGTAAGGAAAGTTAAGAAAAAAACCATTTGATTTTTTTTAAGCGTGTGTTTTAAAGCGAAGCTCAAACTTAATATTCTTAAAAGCTTATTAAATCTTAATGGTTTATATTTTCAGAATAAAACAAATTAAGCCATCCAATAAATCATACAAAGATTGTAATAAACCGTACACCTTCATCCTTTCCGTTCTTTCTATTTTTGTATGAAATAGATTGGAAATGAAGACCTCTGACAATACCATATCCCGTAAAGATTTTATAAGAAATTCAGCGCTGGCCGCAGCCGGACTTAGCCTAATGCCCAGTATCATGGCAGCATCTCCTTTTCCTGGGGAACAAAATGGTTCGGCAAAAGGAAAATTAAGCCTTAAGAATGTTCGTCTTGAAACCGGGTTTGAGTATGAAGAAGGAGAAGTCATTTCCACCAAAACCAATCTGTTTTATATTGAAATCGAAAACGGAAAAATCAAAAGTATTGCTCCGAATCAACCGAATGCAAAAGCCACTGATGCAAAAGGAATGCTTATGCTTCCTGCATTTAAAGACATGCATATTCATTTGGATAAAACGTTTTACGGTGACAAATGGCAGGCGGTCAGAAAAAGAACGGGTGGTGTAAAAGGAATGATCGCACTTGAGCAGAAAATGCTTCCTGAAATGCTGAAAAACTCAACGTTCAAAGCAGAGAAAATGATTGAATTGCTGCAGTCAAAGGGAACTTCTTTTGCAAGAAGTCATGTCAATATTGAACCCACCTCTAAACTGGATTCATTAAAGAACCTTCAGAAGGCTTTGGAAAATAAAAAGAAAGGTTTCGGAGCTGAGCTGGTGGCTTTTCCCCAACACGGCGTGTTTTATACAGATTCAGTCCCCTATCTGAAAGAGGCTGCTCAAATGGATATTGATTTTATCGGTGGAGTAGATCCGTTTACTATTGACGGAGCGATTGAAAAAACGATTGATTTTACGGTGCAACTGGCTTTAGATCACCAAAAAGGAATTGATATCCACCTTCATGAAACTGGTGAGTCAGGGTTGAATACCGTAGAATATCTCATCAAAAAAGTCAATGAAAATCCTTCATTAAAAGGAAAAACATACCTGAGTCACTGTTTTATTTTAGCCAAATTAGACAAAACAAAACAGGAAGAAATGGCTGAAAAACTGGCGGAATCTCAGATCGGAATTGTCTCTACCATCCCTTTCGGAAACCTCATCATGCCGATTCCTACCTTGTATAAACATAATGTAACGGTTCTGACCGGGAATGACAGTATTGTAGACCACTGGAATATTTTCGGGACAGGAAGTGTGCTTCAGAAAGCGAATCAGATGGCACAGCTGTATGGATATTCTACAGAGTTTTTATTATCAAGAAGTCTGAAACTGGCAACGGCAAATATTCTTCCATTGGATGATAAAGGAAACCAGCAGTGGCCAAAAGCCGGAGATCAGGCAGATTTTGTACTGATGAATGCAAGCTGTTCGGCAGAAGCGGTATCAAGAATTTCAAATGTGGAATCTTTAGTTCATCAGGGAAATGTGGTTTATTAAAAAGAATAAGATCAAAGTTGTACTCTTCCTTTTGAAAATCAAAGATTTTCAAAAACCTTAAGTGATCTTCTTTTCTCAATATTTTCAACTTAAAATAGCTTAAGTGTTTAGAAGCTTTTGCCCTTTTGTAGTTATTTATTGACCACAGATTTCACAGAAGACCACAGATGATTGAGAATATTTCTACTGCTTCGTTAATATAAGAGTCTTAGATTTTTGGAAAATTTATGTGTTCTTTGATTTGGTTTTATTGTCAAATTCATTGAACTAAAAGGTTTAAAACTTTTACTCTTTTTGTGATTAAGACACGATCAATCCAGTTTAAAAATGAAAATATCTCCATCCGTTCAGATTTCTCGCCTAAATTTTACTAATTTTAAGAGAAAATCAGATCAAGTGGGTCATCATACAGATCATTTTCCCGTTTTAGGAATTCAGGAGTTCAGCGAAAACCAGCTTCAGGGCTGTCATCTGCTGTTTAATGAATTGTATGGGGAACGTTCCATTGATGAGCCCCACAAACATGATTTTTTCATCATCAATCTTTTTGAACACGGAAAAGGCAGCCACACCATTGATTTCACGGAATATGAGGTGGGAAACAGCCAGATTCACCTTGTTTTTCCGGATCAGGTACATCAGTGGGTGATTGAAAAGGAAACGGTAGGTTATCAGCTGATGATCAGTAGAGACTGGTTTGAGAGTTTTCTGCCTTCGCTGAGGTTTTCAGCTTCGTATTATCAGAGTCATCCGGTGATTAATCTTTCCAAAGAAACTTTTGGGACTTTTTTGTATGAATTTCAGGCCATTCAGAAAGAGGTGAGTGAAGAGCATGTATTTTGGGAAGTCATCCAGAAACGGAGTGAGCTGATCGGTTTGCTGGTCAGTAAATCGGTGGAAGGAGCTTTCAAAGATTTTGAAATGTACCATTCCAATCCTATTATTTCTAAATTTTTACAGTTCATTGATGAACATTTCAGAACGGAAAGATCGGTGTCTTTCTATGCGGAGAAGCTTAATATTTCTGCCAATTATTTAAACATCGTCTGCAAAAAAAATCTCAATGCTTCGGCTTCATCTTTGATCCAGGACAGGATTTTGCTGGAGGCGAAACGTCTTTTAAAAGTATCCGAAATGTCAGTCAAGGATATTGTCTATGATCTTGGTTTCTATGACCATGCGAGCTTTTCAAAATTTTTCAAAGCACAGACGGGAATGACTCCGTCGCAGTTCAAATAATAATCCATACAAAACAAAGCATAATTGATACACCGGCTCTGAAGTAAAGCCGGCGTAACTTTGTTCTGTTAAAAGATAAGTTATGCAGTTTCCGTATCAATTGGTTGCAAAAGGAACATATTCGCTCAAAAATGTCCGTCTCGAAACGGGATTTGAATATGATGAAGGAGAAGTGATCAGAACAAAAACTGACCTTTTCAGTATGGATATAGAAGAAGGGAAAATCAAAGCTGTAAAGCCGAATGATCCTGCTTCTGATGCATTGGATGCCAAAGGTTTTCTGATGCTTCCTGCTTTTAAGGATATGCACATCCATCTGGATAAAACATGGTACGGACTTCCGTGGCAGGCACTTTCGCCCAAACGGAGAACGGTTAAGGATATGATCGCCTATGAGCAGGAAATCATCCCTGAACTTTTAAAAACTTCCGTGGAAAGGGCAGAACAGCTGATCAGTCTGTTGCAGCATTACGGAACTCATTTTGCGAGAACGCACTTTAATATTGATCCTACCTCAGGTTTAAAATCTCTGGAACATCTGGAACAAGCTTTAGAACACAAAAAAGATTCTTTTAAAGCTGAACTAGTAGCTTTTCCGCAGCATGGTTTGTATTATACTGATACGGCTCCTTTGATGAAAGAAGCGGCACAACTGAAAAGTGTAGGTTTTATCGGAGGTCTTGATCCTTTGAGTATTGATGGGAACATAGAAAAGGTGCTTGACTTTACGGTACAGCTGGCTTTAGACCATCAAAAAGGAATTGATATCCATTTGCATGAAGCAGGAGAATCCGGGATGAAAACCATCAATTATCTGATCGATAAAGCGATTGAAAACCCGCAGTTGCAGGGAAAAACATTTGTGAGTCATGCATTTGCTTTGGGACATCTTTCGACAAAAGAAACGGAAAAAATAGCAGAAAGAATGGCAGAAGGAAAAGTGGGAATTGCCTCTTCTGTTCCCTTCAGAGGAACGGTAATGCCGATTCCTGTCTTAAAAAAGTATGGAGTGAATGTTCTGATCGGAAATGACAATGTTCAGGATTACTGGAGTACTTTCGGTTCAGGAAATATGCTTCAGAAAGCGAATCTGATTGCTGAGCTTTACGGATATGAAACTGAATTTGAACTGTCCAGAACACTTCAGTTTGCCACTCAAAGCATTCTTCCGCTGGATGACAAAGGAAAGCAGCAGTGGCCAAAGCCGGGTGACGAAGCCTCCATTGTACTGGCTGATGCTTCCTGTTCCGCAGAAGCGGTTTCCAGAATATCCAAAACAGAAGCCTTCATGAATGAGGGGAACCTGTTCTGGAGACCTTAATTGAAATATATATTTTTTAATATACTTGTTTTTTGTGAATAAAGCCATTGGATTTTCTGATGGCTTTTTCGGTATGCAGGTGAGAGATTAAGAATCATGTGAAAACATCAGATGAGATCAATAGCTTTTGATTGGAGTAGCTAACTAATAAAAAGCCATCAGAAAAAATTCCTGATGGCTTTTACAATTTGATATGAAGAAACTAGTTACTTATTGTAATCCTGCTAAAAGGTTTACTCCGTCTACTGTAGCCCAGGCTCCAGGAGTTAGAGAAACTTTGGTAACAGTAGTAGCATTGGTGAAAGTTTTAGCACCGTTTGGAGAGAATGCATATCCCCAAACTCCTGCATTGTCAGAGTTTAAGTAGGTAAGAGGAGCTACAACCACTTTTCCGGTATTTACCTGGCTTGTTTCTGTAGCTGCATCCTGGATCAGAACGCTATAAGCTTTCTGAGTTCCGATATTTTTATAACCGCTGATATAAACATTTGTGAAAATTCCTGTTCCGTGCTTTTTGAACTGGATCGCAGAAATTTCTGGAGAGTTGGCAGATTCAGGGTTAGTATTTGTATCTCTGATTAAAGTGATGTTGGATACTTTTGGTGCTACGTTATCAGCATTACCAGAAGCTTCGATTTCCATTCCGAAGTTCCCTGTTCCTGTCTGGAAAGCATACCAGTTCGTATTGTTCTGTCCGCTCCATGCATCCTGCCAGTCGAAAGAGTCATCGAAGTTACCGTAAGAAACGATGTTTTTAGCACTTACAGTTCCACCGAAGAATTCATATCCGTCGTCAGTTCCTTTGTAGGTTACAAGGTTTTCTAAAGTAGTTCCGGCCCCTACAGCGTAGAATGTCATAGAGTTGGTTTCAGAAGTACCGTCACCGATTTTTTTACCAGCGTATTCTACTCTTACAAACTTCATAGTTCCAGAGTTTGAATTGGCATCAGTTCCTCCGTAGTAAACGTTATTTCCGTCTTCAGAAAGAGCCTGTGTATTTCCGTTCACCGCTTTGATAGGAGCGCTTCCGTAGATGGTAATTCCACCCCAGTCCCCAGGAGTTTTAGTAGAAGTAGTGAAGACAATCGGCTCAGCAGCTGTACCTACAGCATTGATCTTTCCGTCCTGAAGAATCACTAAACCACTTGTTTTAGAAGTGACTACATTGAAAGTAGCTCCTGCTTCAATAGTGATGGTAGCGTTATTTGTAATTTTTACGATTCCGTCTAATGTATAACTTCCTTTTTTGATAAGGATATCTTTTGAAATAGTTCCTGACAATGTTCCGCTTCCGCTTAATACACTTTCAGTAGTTCCAGGAGTAGTAACTGTAGTACCGTCTCCTAAGCCATCATTTACCTCGATAGTACATGAATTTAAGGCTAATGTTAACACGGCTGTTAACGATAATAATGATAAAACTCTTCTTTTCATTTTTATACTTTATTTTTATTTTTATTTTTTATTAATTTATTTTAGAATGTGTAGCCAACAGTAAAGTTGAATGTGATACCTCTGTAGTAGTTGACCAATGTATTATTTCCTTCCTCTATATTAAGCGGGAGATAATTTTTGTCACCCAATAAGATTTTATATTTGCTGTCTAAGATATTCTGTACTCCCAGTTTTACATTCCAGTTTTTGGATAGTTGCCCCTGATATACAAAATCGATCTGGCTGAACGGTTTTTCGTAGTAGTTATCTGTACCTGCACCTCCAGTTGCATATATTTTGCTTCCTGATACGTTATACACAAGAGAGAAAGTATGGGCTAAGTTGTTACGGTTTTTAAGTTCGTACTTTAAATCAGCGTTGATTGTATAAGGAGCAGCTCCCTGTAAACCTCTTTTGCGCAGTTTTTCCCCTGTAGTCTGGAACCATTTTGGTTCCTCCATTTTTAGCTGATCTGCACTTCTTTCAACATCAGAATGCATGATGGTTGCGTTAGCACCTAAGGTAAAGTTGTGAAGAGATTCGGAAATTCTGCTTAAACTTAAAATCCCTTCCAATTCTATTCCGAATAAATCTGCTTTTTTAGCATTAAAGAAGGTGATTGTAGAACCTGTTGCATCTCCTGAAGCTACCAATGAACGCTCGATTGCATTGTTAATTCTTTTTGCGAATAGGTTTACAGCAAACATTTCCTTGTTAGTAGGGAAGTATTCCCATTTCAAATCAAAGTTATAGTTTTCACTGTTCTGAATATTTTGATTTCCGACAATATTTACGTTATCCGGACTCACATATTTGATAGGCATTGTCTCAATCAGAATTGGACGTGTAACAGTCTTACTGAATGAAAATCTTAAATTCTGTTTAGTATCAAGTGCCTTTTTAATGGATAATGAAGGCAAAAAGAAATCTTTGTTTTTTTCAAGATTATTCTTTTTCTCAGCACCTTGATCAGAGTAACGAATGAGGGTCATATCGTTTTCGTATCTCGCACCTAGCAAAATATCCCAGGAATCATTTGGTTTAAAGTTAATATTAGCATATCCACCATTGATTATTTGATAAAAGCTTGAATAGAACTGTGAAATATCAGAGCCCTCCTGATAATATAAGTTTCCGTTCTTTAATGAGGCATTAAAAGTATCCTGAGGAGTATCCACATTGGTTACAAAGACAGGATTTGAGAAACCTGCTGCCGGACGACCAAAAATAAATCTATAAGAAGTTTTTCTAAAATCTGAGAAACCATTATAACCCACAGCAATCTGAATAGGATAATCCTTTCTGTCTCCTTTTTCACCAAGAGATAGCTGATATTCTGCGAAAGCTGAACCGTAAAACCTTGAATCAACATCTAAATATTGACGGATAAGGTTGTTTCCTCCGTAACGCATTTGAACATATCCATCTGAAAGAATACCGCCTGTGCTCGGATCAGCTCGGTTACCATCTATGATTTTTCTATCTGGCTGGCTGTAGTTGTTGAGTACATAACTCGCTCCAGCTTTAACCTGATTTCTCGCGTTAATTTTTTGTGAAGCTGTTAATTGCAGATCCAAAAATCTTGAAATATCTAATTGGTTAGTTCTAAAAAATCCGGTTTCTTTATTGAAAACCTGTCCATCTTTATAGCCATAATTATCTTCAATAATATTATTTGCATTTTGTAGATAAATAGCATTTAAATTAACATTGGTTCCTTTGTTTTTATACCCTAAACCTAATAATATGGAAGACTCAGTCTCGTAATTATATTGCTTACGGTTAAGGAAGTTCATATTGTCAATGAAATTTTCGCCCTGAGCTCTAAACTGATTATTAGCACCGTCTTTATATTCAAATTTACTCGACTGGTTTAAAGAGAATAGAATTCCTAAATTCCCGGTTTCTCCCATTTTTACTTTCTGAGCAGTAGTAAATCCAATACTTGTATTAGGCATCGATTTTACATTGTTCACATTCCAGGAGTCTTTGAATGAATTTAGTGACTGGTCCGGAGTAAATTTATAATTATCAGGTCTTGAGTTTCTGATCTCATCAGGAAGCTTTCGGTCTTTAGAATTTAATCCCAGATATCCCTCCATTCCGTCTGCACCTTCAGCTATTTTGAAATTGTTTCTGAATGTGCTCAAAGTATTCACTCCCACACTGAATTCTACCTTTGTAAAAGGCTTATCAATCGTAAGCGTCTCGATATCAAAAGTAGCTCCTGCAAAATCTCCGTAAAGGTTGGAGTTGAAGGTTTTATAAATGTTTAATTTTCCTACCACATCCGTTGGAAACTGCTTTAGCGCAATAATCTTTTGGAATGGGTTGTTGGAAGGAGATCCAAGACCGTTGATCAATAAATAATTGTATCGTTCTTCAAGACCTCTTACGAAAAGTCCTCTTCCTTCTACCGTAGTGATTCCCGTTACTTTCGTAAGTCCCTGTTCTACGTTAGAGATTCCTTTTCTGGATATCTCTTCAGCACTTACAGCCTGTTTTTGAATAACCGCTTTTTTTTGTTCTCCTAATACCGCAGTTTCAGTTTTCTTGTTACTGCTTCCCTGGATTACTACGCCATCAATTTTTTTCTCCTTTATAATCGTGTCCTGCTTCGTTTCCTGAGCGTAAAACATTGATCCGGATAAAAATACGACTGCAATGCTAAGTTTATTAATTTTCATTATTTTACTTACTTTATTTACTAGATTCTTTCGGTGCAAAGGAATAAAAGATTAATGGGGTAAATGGTTTAGGGTGTTTTAATTTTTTTTTAACTAAACATTAATAAAAGGGGATTATTGTTAACTTTATGTGAACGATAATAGATTTGTTCATCTGTGCTTTAAAATTTATTAACTTTGACTCTGTAAAAATTTAAAATGAACCAAAAGAAAATACTCTTAATAGACGACGAACTGGATATTTTAGAGATTCTGTCTTACAACTTAGAAAAAGAAGGCTACGACATCTATACAGCCACAAACGGTAACGAAGGTATAGACAAAGCCAAAGAGATCATCCCGGACCTTATCCTATTAGATGTTATGATGCCAGAAAAAGACGGTATCGAAACATGTCAGGAACTCCGCAAAGTAAAAGAACTTCAGAAAACACTCATCGTTTTCCTTTCCGCTAGAAGCGAAGAGTTCTCACAGCTTGCAGGATTCCAGGCCGGAGCCAATGATTATATTGTAAAACTAATCAAACCGAAAATTCTGATCTCTAAAGTAAATGCTTTACTGCAGTTGACTTCTCAGGTGTCTGATAATGCGAAACTGATCGAAATAGGTGATCTGATTATCGACAAAGACAATTTCAGAGTTTCCAAAAGCGGACAGCAGTTCCTTCTTCCTAAAAAAGAATTCGACTTGTTGTATCTTCTGGCTTCAAACACTGAGAAAGTATTTAAGAGAGAAGAAATTCTTGAAAAAGTATGGGGAAATGACGTGATCGTAGGAGAAAGAACCATTGACGTCCACATCAGAAGATTAAGAGAAAAACTGGGAATTAATACCATCCAGACATTAAAGGGAATCGGTTATAAACTTATCGTTTAATAACTTTAATTCCTACCTTTACATAACCTATAAAAACAACTTGTAAAATTGAAATTTTACAGACTTACACTCGTCGCCTCGTGTCTTCTGACACTGGTGATGTTTCTTTTAGTGATCATCTTTGATTCGCTGAAGGATATCTATTACCGGACGCCTTTCTTTAAAATAGGCCTTTTTATCTGTCTGGTTCTCATTTTTATCATCAATTATGTCGTTCTGGAGCTTCTCTTCAACTACTACGGGAAAAAGCAGGTTCGTGGACTTTCACAGATGCTTCCGCAGGAAATTGTTCATGACAATAACGAAAACATTACCATTAAAGAACTAGGCGAAAGATTTTCGGATCTGAACCAGCAGCAGGTAACGGAGATCGATATGATGAAAGAAATGGAAAGCTACCGTAAAGAATACATCGGAAACGTTTCCCATGAGCTTAAAACTCCTTTGTTTTCCATTCAGGGGTATGTAGAAACCCTTAGAGACGGCGGGGTGGACAATCTTACCATTCGTGATAAATATCTGGAAAGGATCGATAAATCAGTGGAAAGACTGATCGCTATTGTTACCGATCTGGATATGATCAACCGTCTTGAAGCTGGTGAGATCAGCATTACCAATTCAAAATTTGATGTCAATCTTTTAATTAAAGAAATTTTTGAACTTCTCGAGTTTGAAGCAGAAAAACACAATACGACGCTGCAGATTCAGACCCTTCATCCGCAAATCTTTGTAGATGCCGACAAACAGAAGATTTCTCAGGTTTTCATTAATCTAATTTCCAATGCCATTCATTATGCCAACAGGCAGGAAGCTAAAGTCGTAGTCAAAACCAGCGTTCTTAAAAATAAAGTGCTCATTGAAGTGATCGACAACGGAATGGGAATTAAAGCCGAAATTCTTCCAAGGATTTTCGAAAGATTCTACCGCGTGGAAACCAGCAGAAGCAGAAGGGAAGGGGGTTCAGGACTAGGACTCGCTATTGTAAAGCACATCCTGGAGGCCCACAATGAAAATATAACCGTAGAAAGTGTTTATCTTGAAGGAACTAAATTCAGTTTTATGCTTGAAAAAAGTAAATAATTCTGGTAAAATGTAAGAAAAAAAAATATTTTAAAAAATCCTGAAATATTTTTTTGTCACCTGTCATTTATTATATATTTGCAACAGAGATTTATCATAATAATTAAGGCAAAAAAGTAATTTAAGAAACTGATATGGTTTACAAGATCCGCGTAATATTAGATGCGAAAGAGGATATTTTCCGTGATATTGAAGTAAAAGGAAAACAATCACTATGGAACTTACATTTGGGAATTAAAAGTGCGTTCAGTCTGCAGGGAGACGAACTTTCTACTTTTAATATGTTGGAAGATGACGGAACAATTGTTAAAAGTGTTCCCCTGGAAGATATGAGTGACGATGGTGATGGCGAAATTATGTCAGATGTGTACATTGATGAAGCTTTTGAAAGTGTGGGCGGCAAAGCTCAGTTTCAGTACGGGCTTCTTGATCTTTGGGAATTCTTCTGCGAGCTTGTAGAAGTAATCGACGAGACAAAAGGGGTAATTTACCCGATCACGGTATACAGATTCGGAAACGTTCCGTTAAAAGCACCAAGCAAAAGCGGTTCCGGAGGATCCAAAAAAAGATCAGCCATGCCTTTGATGGATGATGATTTCAGCTTTGAAGATGACTTTGGTGGAAGCACCAGTTTTGAAGACGAAGATGACGACAACTTCGATGACGAGGAAGAAGAAAACTACAACGATGATGTTTTCGAAGATGAAGAAGACAACGATGATGAAAGATAACATCTGAATACAATATAAGGCCCTGGATTTTTTGTCCGGGGCTTTTTTATGTCAATGGTGAAGGCGGCATACTTATCATTCACGATTTACTTTTCACATATGGTATTTTCTTTGAAATTTTATGTCAATGGTGAATTTTGCTTCGCAAGTCAATCGTCAATGATGACCGTTATTAAAATTCACTATTGACGATTCATCATTCACAAAAAGTTTGATGTTAAAAATGAATTTTGCTTCGTAAATCAATAGTAAATTTTAAGACAGCATATTGATTAATTGACCATTCACGCTTCACTTGCGAAGCAAAATTGACGATTGACCATTCACGTTTTATACCCTGAGGGTTGACATTGATAGTGAAATTTTAAAATTATTGACCATTGACGATTCACTTGCGAAGCAAAATTCACCACTCCGCATTGTCTTGCGAAGCAAAATTGACAATTAACCATTCACAATTCACCTTCACACACTTCATTTTTCCTTACTTTTGTTAAAAATAGATGAATGAAGAAATTAATTCTACTAGCAGTAATTGGTCTGGGAATTGTTTCCTGTACCACTCAAAATACAACACACACTATGGATTCTCCGAAAGAATGGAAGCACACCACCAACATATATGAAGTAAATGTAAGACAATATACTCCCGAAGGAACGTTCAGGGCATTTGAAAAAGAAATGCCGCGCCTGAAAAAAATGGGGGTCAGAACACTTTGGTTCATGCCGATAACTCCCATTGCCCAGCAGAACAAAAAAGGAAGTCTCGGAAGCCCTTACGCTGCCTCTGATTATACTTCCATTAATCCGGAATTCGGGACCATGAATGACTTCAAACATATGGTAAATGAAGCCCACAGACTTGGATTCAAAGTGATCATAGACTGGGTGGCTAACCATACCGGCTGGGACCATATCTGGACAAAAACTCATCCTGAATTCTACCTGAAAGATGCCGACGGAAAATTCCACATTGCTTCAGGAATGGATGATATCATTGAACTGGACTATAAAAATCAGGAGATGAGGCTCGCCATGATTGATGCGATGAAATTTTGGGTAAAAGAAACAGGAATTGATGGCTTCAGATGCGACCTGGCTTCATGGGTAGAAGTAGATTTCTGGCAGCAGGCCCGTCCAGAAGTGGAAAAAATAAAACCACTTTTCTGGTTAGGTGAATTTGATGAACTTGAAAGTCCTGAGTACGGAAAAGTATTTGATGCCAGCTATTCATGGAAATGGATGCATAAATCTGCTGATTATTATAAGAAAAATGAGCCGCTTCAGGAACTTAAAGACCTGTTGCAGCAATATTCCAATATCGGGGATGCTTCCATGAGAGCCTGGTTTACATCCAATCACGACGAAAACTCCTGGAACGGAACAGAATATGAAAAATACGGAATGATCACGAAACCGATGGCGATCTTCTCAGCAACCTGGAACGGTGTTCCCTTGTTATATTCAGGGCAGGAACTTCCGAACATGAAAAGACTCGAATTCTTTGAAAAAGATGTCATCAAATGGACTAATACCTACCAGATGGCTGAATTTTACAGAACTCTGCTGGAGCTGAAATCTTCAAATCCTGCCTTAAGAGGCGGGGATACAAATGTGTCAACCTATCTGCTGAACACAACCGCCAACGATAAAATCCTTGCTTATGTAAGAAAAAACGGGAATGATGAAGTGCTGGTTGTCCTGAATATGTCTAAAGAACCCGTACACTTTACCATCGAAGATCAAAACCTTTCAGGAACGTTCCGTAATATTTTCGACAGAACAAAAAGAGATTTTGACACTGGAAAAGATTTCGTTTTTAAAGTTTCAGATTACGCAGTTTTTGAAAAATAAGGAGCTTATCCGGAATAGTATATTCAATAGAGGCGGGCTTTAACCCGCTTATTTTATGCATATTTGCAGAAGGCTTTAGTCAAAATGTATATTTTTGCGAGCCATCATCCTCTTGGAAAATGAATTAAGACCTTTCCACCAGAAAACTTTCACGACATGAACAAACAGGAATTATTAAACATTATAAGAACAAAACTCGTCGGCAAAATTCAAAACTTTGAAGACCTCATCGCAGAAACCCGTGCTTCAAACAATGATACCAAAAGTTCAATGGGAGATAAATACGAAACCGGCCGCGAAATGCTCCAGCAGGAAATCAATAATCTTCAGCGACAGCTTAATGAATCTTTGAACCAGCTCGCGGTTATCCAAAAAATCTCAACCGAACCTTGCGATAAAGTACAGAACGGATCTTTGGTGAAAACAGATAAAGGTCTTTTTTATGTCACCGTATCCGTGGGAGAAATTATTTCCGAAAACCAGAAGATCATGACTGTTTCTGCAGAATCTCCATTG
The DNA here is from genome assembly GCF_000737715.1 of Chryseobacterium sp. JM1. Lineage (GTDB taxonomy): Bacteria > Bacteroidota > Bacteroidia > Flavobacteriales > Weeksellaceae > Chryseobacterium. Next base: position 36,310 of record NZ_JPRN01000011.1, read on the forward strand.
GCAAAAGCGATGTCTGGAAAAAAAACAGGAGATACATTTGCTGTTAATAATATCTCTCAAACCATTATGGAGATTTGGTAAGCCGGTCTATTCTTTCAGGTTTAAATCCTTTATGAGTCATCAATGCCGGATAGTTTTTATGAATTATCTTCTATTTTAGAAATTTGTCTATGTGATCGTTATAAACAGATGAAAAAAATCACATTTTATAGTAATTTTAATGTTTAAAATATTTAATTAATTTAAATAGTTGTGATATTTTATTTATAGCATTGCCTTAATTAGGTTAATTTATTATGTTAAATATTTGATTTTGATTATTTATCATATGTTTAATAATTTAACCCTAATTGTGATTATTTTGCTATAAATTTAAGTTTATATTGTTTTTATGTGAATTTTATTATTAAATTTGGTAACACACCAATAATAATATAACAATTTACTTATGAAAAACAAATCAATTCTTGCGATTTTAATTCCACTTCTGGTAAGCGGAGTTTCTCTACAGGCTCAAAGATATGTTGGGCAAAGAATAAACAGTGAAGATGGCAGATCATCACTAATTATTTTTAATCCCGGATCTGCTGCGAAAGATGTAGCGTTATCTGACAGTGGAAAATTGTTTTCCGAAGTTTTAAATCTTCCTGCAGGATCTAAAATGGTAAAGGTAAGCTCTGCAAAACTTTTCAGTGATTTTTCCGATGAAAAATACCAGCTTTATCACGATGGGATTAAAGTTGAATATGCCAATTATATGCTGCACTATATAAAAGGCAACCTGGTAAGCATGAATGGCGAAGTATATGATACCAACGATCTGAATACCCAGCCCGATGTCCCGGAATCTGCTGCACTTAAAACTGCCATGAAATATATAGGTGCTAAAGTTTTAATGACAAACACGGAATACGGTAGAGAGATTAATTATCAGCCTAAAGGAGAACTTGTATTACTACCGGTTGAAGCTGCAAATGGTAAATACAGACTCTTACTGTCTTACAAGTTTGACATCTTTTCCGCCGAACCTTTCCTGAGATCTCACGTGTATGTGGATGCCAAATCAGGAGCCGTATTGCTTAACGACCAGATTATGAAGCATGCAGGAGAACATTCTCATGGAAAAGGAATAACTGGTATTTCTCCTGCAGGTCCTGAAAACCAATCAAAACAGGATTTTGCATCAATTTTTGTTGCCGGAAGCGCCCAGACAAAATACAGTGGAACAAAATCAATTGAAACCACCCTTGTAAGTGGAAAGTATGCATTAAAAGACAACACAAGAGGAGGTGGAGTCAATACCTACAACAATAATAATGCAAACTATACCTCTCTCACAAAAAATAATATTACAGATACGGATAACAACTGGACAACGGCAGAACATTCTTCCACAGGGAATGATGTAGCACTGGATGTTCATTGGGGCGTAGAAAAAACATATGATTATTTCAAAGATACATTCAATAGAAACAGTTATGACAATCAGGGGGCTGTTCTTGATAGTTATGTCCATGTAAGAAACTCGTGGGAAAATGCAGCCTGGATTGGCAGCGCCATGGTGTATGGTGATGGGGCCAGCACATTTAAACCTCTTGGAGCATTTGATGTAACTGCCCACGAATTAGGACATGCCGTATGTCAGGAAACAGCAAATCTGGCATATCAAAGAGAATCAGGAGCGTTGAATGAAGGGCTTTCCGATATCTGGGGAGCTGTGGTTGAAAATGCTTATGCACCAGAGAAACAGAACTTTTTAATCGGTGAGGATATTACTAAAATTGCTCCTAATTATTTACGATCTATGAGCAATCCCAATTCAGGGATTTCCAAACAACCGGATACCTACAAAGGAACCTATTGGAAAGATGCCACTAATTCCTGTATTCCGAATCCTGACACCAACGATAACTGCGGGGTTCACTACAATAGCGGTGTGCTGAATTATTGGTTCTATCTTCTGGTAATGGGAGGTTCCGGAACCAATGATATCGGAAACAGCTTCAATGTTACGGGAGTAGGATTTGAAAAAGCAGCGAAGATTGTCTACAGATTAGAAACGTCTTATCTGACAGGGAATTCCAATTATACCAATGCTATGAATTATGGAATTCAATCCGCAAAAGATCTTTACGGTGCAGATTCAGCAGAGCATAAGGCTACTCAGAATGCATTTTATGCGGTAGGATTAGGGACAGCTTATTCCGGAGGAACGACAACAGATACTCAGGCACCTACTGTCCCTCAATTGGTAGCTTCAGGGACCACACAAACTTCCACCACACTTTCATGGAGTGGATCTACTGATAATGTTGCAGTTACAGGTTATGATGTGTACAGAGGAACGAGTCTTTTGGGATCTACAGCTTCTGGAACGTATTCTGTAACAGGATTGACACCGGCGACTACTTATAGCTTCACCGTTAAAGCAAAAGACGCAGCAGGGAATATTTCAGCAGCAAGTAATGCAGTAAGCGTTACCACACAAGCTGGTGGAGGCACCGTTACCTATTGCTCATCTTCTGGTAATTCCACGGCAGATGAACGTATCAGCAATGTGAAATTTGCGGATATCAATCAAACATCAACCGGTACGGCAGGATATGAGAATTTTACTTCCGTTATTGGAAATGTGACGAAAGGAACTTCTTATACGGTTTCCATTACACCATCATGGACCTCTACAAAATACAGTGAAGGATATGCAGTTTATATTGATTATAACGGCGATGGAGACTTTACAGACAGCGGAGAATTAGCTTGGTCTAAAACAGCAAGCACAACATCTCCTGTGTCCGGAAGTATAACCATTCCAGCGACAGCTCTTACTGGAAATACAAGAATGAGAGTGATCATGAGATACAATGCAGTGCCTTCTTCATCATGTGGTACTTTTAACTACGGACAGGTGGAAGATTATACGTTAAAAATAACTTCTGCTGGTTCTATCTCTTCATTGATTGCTGAATCTTCACGTGATAATACGGCTATCAGCATTTATCCGAATCCGGTAAAAGATGTGATTAAGATTAAATCTCAATCCGGTTCCGAATTCAGATATCAGCTTGTGGATGCCCGTGGAAGCGTAGTTCAGTCTGGCGAGACCAAATCCCAGTCTATCAACGTGGAAGCATTGCTTCAGGGAGTTTATGTTCTTTCACTGGATAACGGAAAAGAGAAAGTGACCCAGAAGATTATTAAAAATTAATCATTGATTTTTAACGGATCCATCGGGGTTCAACAAGTAAAAAATAATAGTAAACAGTTGTGGAAATAATTTTCACAGCTGTTTTTTTATGATCTATGATAACTCAAAATCGGTTAGTTTTTTCTAAATTTGAACCATCAAAACCCGCTTTCAAAAATGCAGAACTACCTAGACCTTTTACAGCATATTTTAGACAATGGAACAGATAAAACCGACAGAACAGGAACCGGAACCAGAAGTGTTTTCGGATATCAGCTGAGGTATGATCTGTCAAAAGGTTTTCCTATGGTGACCACTAAAAAAGTACACCTGAAATCCATTATCTATGAACTGCTTTGGTTTTTGAAAGGAGATACTAATGTCAAATATCTGAATGACAACGGGGTAAGTATTTGGGACGAATGGGCAGATGAAAACGGCGACTTAGGTCCTGTTTACGGCGCACAGTGGAGAAGCTGGCAGGGAGCGGATGGAAAAATCGTGGATCAGATCACTGAGGTGATTGATCAGATTAAAAAAAATCCGGATTCCAGAAGGCTGATTGTTTCCGCATGGAACGCTGCCGAAATTCCCAATATGGCGCTGGCACCCTGTCACGCTTTATTTCAGTTTTATGTAGCAGATGGAAAACTGTCGCTTCAGCTGTATCAGAGAAGTGCTGATGTCTTTTTAGGGGTTCCTTTCAATATTGCAAGCTATGCATTATTGCTGATGATGGTGGCGCAGGTATGTGACCTGGAAGTTGGAGATTATGTTCACAGCTTCGGGGATGTACATATTTACAACAATCATTTTGAGCAGGTGAATAAGCAGCTTTCCAGAGATCCGAGACCACTTCCTGTAATGAAACTGAATCCAGAGATCAAAGATATTTTCGGATTTACATTTGAAGATTTTACCCTTGAAAATTATGATCCGCATCCGGGAATTAAAGCGCCTGTAGCGGTATAGTAAAAGTTCCGGAACTTTGATCATAAAAGAGATTATGTAGCCACGCTTCTTTCCTTTAATAATCCCGGAAATAAAAAAACGGTCTTGAATTATCTCAAAAAAGACAGCCTGTGGAAAGAGAATCATGAGATGATGTCCCGGCTGGAAAATAATGGGATTTTCTCTGAAGATTACGATTGATATTCCGAATCCTGTTGTAACAGAATCCTTAATTTTACTACTGATTGAAAAATTAATAATATGATTCTGAAAAAACTGTTTTTTGTAGCAACAGCAAGTATTTCGTGTATGGCATTTTCTCAAAGTGCAAACAAACAGAAACTCATGGATTATCTCGACTCACTTTCTGTTCACCATAAAGTAATGGGAAGTTTTGCGATTGCAGAGAACGGTCAGCCGACATTTCTGAAGACAACCGGATTCTCCGATGCTGCAAAACAGCAGAAAACCAATATCAATACCCAATACCGCATAGGTTCTATTTCCAAAACATTCACCGCAGTCCTTGTAATGAAAGCTGTTGAAGAGAAAAAGCTCTCCCTTGACACCAAACTTTCCACCTGGTATCCGGAAATAGAAAATGCAGATAAAATAACCCTCGAAAACCTTCTACAGCATAGAAGCGGAATTCATAATCTGACTGATGAAGAGGAATATTGGACCTACAATACAAAACCCCAGACAGAAGAATCTCTGATGTCTATCATCAAAAAATATAAAAGCGACTTTGTTCCGGGAACGAAATATGAGTACAGCAATTCAAACTATATTATACTGACCTTTATACTGGAAAAAGTATATAAAAAGACTTACACGCAGCTGCTAAAGACTAAAATTACCAACCCTTTGAAGTTAACCCTGACAGAAGTGGGCGGAAAGATTGATCCTTCCAAAAACCAGGCGCTTTCCTATACCTATTCCAATGGAAGTTATCAGCCGTGGCAGGAAACAGATATGAGCGTTCCGCTGGGTGCAGGAGATATTATTTCCACACCTACTGAACTTTTGAAGTTTATCATTGCTCTGGAAAATGGAAAACTCATCAGTAAAGCCAGCCTTTCCGGGATGAAAAACTTTATCGACGGTTATGGCTACGGAATAGCAAAGGTGCCTTTTCAAACATATTCGGGGTATGGACATAACGGAGGAATTGATCAGTTCCGCTCGGTATTGTATTATTTTCCTGAACTGAAAGTAGGAGTGAGCGCCATTACCAATCAGTCAGATTACGATAATAATGATATTTCCATTAAAATGCTGGAAACATCGATTGGTAAAGATTTTAAAATGCCTAATTTTAGAGGAGTTTCTGTAGCCGCCGAAACTTTGAAAAAATATGAAGGACTTTACAAGACCGAAGATTTTCCACTGGATATAAAAATCTTCCAGGAAGAAGGCAAACTGAAAGGACAGGCTACAGGCCAGGGCGCATTTCCACTGGAAGCGGTCTCTGAAACTGAATTTAAGTTTGAAATGGCAGGCATCAAAATGAAGTTCAATGCGGAAAAAGGAACCATGGACTTCTCTCAGGGAGCCAATAATTTTACCTTTAAGAAACAATAAAATGAAATATTTAAAAATCAATACAGAAGACAATGCAGATCTTGCGGCACTTCAAAATGCAGTGCTGCAGTTGAAAGGAGTAGCCTCGGTAGAGATCATTGATGATGAAAATCCGGAAAGTGAACTGAAAAAAGCTTTTGCTAAAACCAAAGAACAGCTGAAAACAGGCGACTACGAAACCTTAGTTAATGATATTTTTGATATAATAACAAAAAATAATTCTAAAAAATAATAAAGTAACAGATGAAAAAGGCGATTTTGTCCATTGCTATACTCGGAATTTTCTTTTCCGCCAACGTATCAGCACAGACCGAAACTTCAGGAAGAGAAAAGGCGTACAGAGCCACACATACCAAAGTAACGGAACTTAAACATACCAAGCTTAAAGTCAATTTCGATTATCAGAAAGAGCAGATGGGAGGAGAAGAATGGTTAACGGCCACTCCGTATTTCTATCCTACCAACGAACTGACGCTTGATGCAAAAGGAATGCTGATTCATGAAGTAGCTCTTGACAGCAACGGAAAAAAATCACCTCTGAAATATGAATATAAGGACGAGATCCTGAAGATTACTCTGGATAAAACCTATCAGAAAAACCAGGAATATACGGTATATATCAAGTATACGGCACGTCCGAATGAGGTAAAACAGAAAGGAAGTATGGCCATCAATGATGCCAAAGGTCTTTATTTCATCAATGCACAGGGACAGGATCCAGATATGCCGACTCAGATCTGGACGCAGGGTGAGACAGAATCTTCTTCCGCATGGTTCCCAACTATCGATAAACCCAATCAGAAGACCACTCAGGAGATCTACATGACGGTTCCTGATAAATATGTCACCCTTTCCAATGGAATTCTGAAAGATTCACAGAAAGAAGGAAGCTTAAGAACCGACCATTGGGTCATGGATAAAAGACATTCTACCTACCTGTTCTTTATGGGCGTAGGTGAATATGCTATCGTAAAAGACAAATGGAAAAATATTCCGGTAGATTATTATATCGAAAAAGAATATGAACCTTATGCAAAACAGATCTACGGAAATACTCCGGAAATGATGGAGTTTTTCTCCAAAAAGATGGGTTATGATTATCCGTGGGCGAAATATGCACAGATCTCAGGAAGAGACTATGTGAGTGGTGCCATGGAAAATACAACAGCCACTCTTCACGGAAGCGATATTCTTCAGAAACCGGGACAGCTGATCGATGAAAACAAATGGGAAGATACGATCGCCCATGAGTTATTCCACCACTGGTTTGGAGATCTTGTGACGGCAGAAAGCTGGAGCAATCTTACCGTGAACGAATCTTTTGCCAACTATTCCGAATACCTGTGGAACGAATATAAATACGGAAAAGACCAGGCAGATTATCACCAGATGACCGATGTAAATATGTACATCCACAATCCTGCTGATTTCAAGAAAGACCTCGTGAGATTCAACTATGATTCCCGTGAAGATGTTTTTGACCTGGTGACGTATCAGAAAGGTGGCGGTATCCTTCACATGCTGAGAAATTATCTGGGTGATGATGCGTTCTTTGCCGGAATGAATGATTATCTTAAAACCAATGAATACCAAAACGGAGAAGCTCACCAATTGAGACTTTCTTTCGAAAAAGTTTCAGGAAAAGATCTGAACTGGTTCTTCAATCAATGGTATTTCGGAAGTGGAAATCCAAAGCTGAATTATTCGTTTACTTTTGAGCCGGTGAAAAGGCAGGTAGCTGTAACAATTAACCAAACACAGGATCAGCCGTTCGAATTCCCTCTTGCCATTGATGTGTATGACAACGGAAAGCCGAAAAGATATAATGTATGGGTAAACGCTGAAGCGAAAAACACATTCAATTTTGATGTGTCTAAAACTCCGGATCTGATCAATATTAACGCAGACGGAATCTTAGTTTCAGAAATTACTGAGACCAAGACTCCGGAGCAAAACCTGATGCAGTTCACCAGCTCAAAGGAATTTAAGAGCAGATACAAAGCTTTAGCCGCTATAAAAGATCAGGTTGGAAAAAATCCGGCTGCTACAAAATTATTGGCTGCAGCGTTGAAAGATCCTTATTTCAGAACAAGAATCAAGGCGCTTCAGTTGATGGACCTTTCAAATGCTGAGCAGATGAAAGCCCTTGGCGCTGATGTGGAAAAACTGGCTTCCAATGACCCGAAAACACTGGTTCAGGCTGCTGCGATCACTGCTTTGGCTAAAACTAAAGATAAAAAATACCTTCCGATTTTTGAAAAAGGGGTGAATGCGGTGTCCAATGCTGTAAAAGCTACGTCATTAAGTGCTGTTTTAACGATAGATCCGTCAAAAGCTAATGCACTATCTGATAAGATTGATCTTGAAGGGGCTTCGGAAGAATTACTGGGACAACTTCTTCCGGTAATTGTCAAGAATAAAGTGACTTCTCAGATGTCAAATATCACGCCTCTTGTGGCATTTTATCCTTTCATTAAATTCCAGAACCCGGAACTGGGGAAATCTGCAGAAGAAGGATACAACTGGATCATGAGCTCGGATAATCTGAAAGCAACCGAAAACATTACAAAAATCATCAGCCATGCAAAAGGTGAGATGGGAGATAATCCTCAGGTTAAAATGATGATTTCCCAGATGCTGAAAGATGGTTTAAGCAAAAAAATGGAACTTCTGAGACAGAATCCTCAGAATGCAGCGAGCATTAACAAACAGATCGATGCGATCAATAAAGCTATTGAAGATTTTAAGTAAAAAGATGCTTAAAATTATTTAGAATATAAAACTGCTGTGAAAAACAGCAGTTTTTTTATGATTTTTATTTTAAAAAAGGAAATTTGGGTAATAAATGGGAGGTATATTCAAACATCATTTTATAAATTCGTATAAAAATTTAGAATAGAATGACTTTTGGAATTGAGGCTGCGGGCTATTATGTGCCGTCTTTGTATTTAGAGATCAAAGACCTGGCGGAGAAAAGGGGAATTGACCCTGCAAAACTGGAAAAAGGACTGGGATTGCATAAAATGGGTTTCCCGGATGTTCATGAAGATGCAGCTACCTTTGCGGCAGAGGCTTTATTAAAATTGATTAAAGACCATGATCTTAATCCGAAAGATATAGCTAGAATTTATCTGGGAACTGAAAGTGCAATGGATGCCGCAAAACCTACAGCTTCTTATGCGATGCAGATGGTAGAAAAAGTCCTGGAAAAGGAGTTTGGTGAAAGATGTTTCAGAAACTGTGATGTCGTGGACATGACGTTCGCCTGTATCGGAGCAGTGGATGCACTTCATAATTCCCTTGATTTTGTAAGGGTGAATCCGGAGAAAAAGGCCGTAGTCATTGCCAGCGATTATGCTAAATATGAACTGGCTTCTTCCGGAGAATATACACAGGGTGGAGGAGCAGTAGCATTACTGGTTTCATCAAAACCCGATCTTCTGGAAATTGAAAACAATTGGGGAGTCGCTACAGAAAGTGTCTTTGATTTTTTCAAACCGAGAAGATCATACAGTAAGGAAGATTTAAATGCAGCACCGGATACTTTTCCGGATAAGATCGAAATTTTTACTGATGAGCCTGTTTTTGACGGACAGTATTCAAACCAGTGTTATCAGGACAGAATCAGAGAAGCTTATCAGCATTATAAAGAAATTACAGGAAGAGATAAACCTTCTGCAGACTGGAGATATCTTATTTTCCACCTTCCGTATGCCTTCCATGGCAAAAGAGTTTTTACAGAGATCTACAGCCTTGAAAACGGACTTTCTTATCAAACTCCCGAGGAGCAGAAAGCGGTTGCAAAATCTGAAGACTATCTTAATTTTATCAATGAAAAAATAGAAAAGTCACAGAGAGCATCCTCGGAAATAGGGAATATGTATACGGCTTCTGTTTTTATGGCGCTGTTGTCTGCTATTCAGGTTTCTTATGATGAAGGTGAAGAGCTAGCTGGTCGGGAAGTTGGCTTTTTAGGCTATGGAAGTGGTTCAAAATCTAAAGTTTTTGCCGGAAAAATATCTGAAAACTGGAAAACAGCCGTTTCAAAATGGAATCTGTTTGAAAATTTAAAAAATAGAACAGCGATTGATTTTGAGACATATGAAAAACTACATAGAAAGCAACTTGATCATTCTGTCAACAGTCAGTATAATGGTTTTGGATTGGTGTCAATAGAATCGGAAAATCCCGTTTTGATAGGAGCGAGGTATTATCATTATCAGGATTAATAACTTTTTTATCCTTGCCATGGCTTTAAACCTTGGCAAGGGTATTTCTCCAGATCTTTCCTCTTTCATCCTCAGACATCCTTTCACCTCTACTTCCAAAAACCATTATTCTTTACCCAGGTTTTAAAAAGTTCCGGCCAGGCAGCCACAGCACTTCCTTTTTTACCTAATCCCCAGCCGTGACCACCGGTTGGAAAAAGATGCATTTCAGCCTTTACATTCACCTTCTTTAAAGCGGAATATAATAACAAACTATTATCAACAGAAGAGATAGGATCATCCATAGCTTGTGCTAAAAATGTAACGGGCATATTGGAATTGACTAATTTTTCGACTGAAAATGCAGCTTCTTCCCCAACAGATGGATTTTCTCCCAGAATACTTTTCCTTGAATGGGTTTTATCGTTGGGAGGAAGCATAGAAACGACAGGGTAGATGAGTCCTGCAAAATCTGGTCTCGCTGATAAAGAATCTATTTCATCAACCAGTTTATAGAGCGTTTTATCTGGTTGAGCTGAAGTAAATCCCGCTAAATGACCACCTGCAGAAAACCCAAGTATTCCTACTTTGTCGGGATCGTACTTATACTTTTTGGCAAGACTTCGGATTATACGCATGGCCCGCTGAGCATCTTCAAAAGGAACATTTGTGCTTTTCCAGTTTTCTGAAGGAAGCCTGTAGATAAGCTCGAAGGCCGTTATCCCTTCAGATTGAAGCCAGTTGGCTGTTGGAGTACTTTCTTTATCCATTTCAATATGAGCATATCCGCCACCACTGATTACTAAAATGGCCGTTCCGTTGGGGTTGGAAGGTCGGTGAATAATCAATCGTGGTTTTGAAATGTTGGTAACGGATCCTTTGGCTGTTATGATTTCGGCTCCTTGCGGTCCGGATCCATCAGGCATTTGATTGGCCCACAAAGGGATTTGTTCCAGTTTTTTTGAAATCTGAAACTTATTTTCCTGAAGCTGGGCTGTATATCTGCTTCCGGTTAATAACACAATGGTAAGGATAATAAAGGTTCTCATAGATGTATTTACAAATAAAATTAAAACAATCTTCCGGTTATACCAAGTCTGTGACGGTATTAAAAAGGTCTTTTATATAAAATCAATACTGTCCTTATTTTTTTGAACTGATTGTTATTTTATTCTTAAATAATCATAAAAAGGTGTTCTTAATTTGGGATGGTTTTTCTTTTTCAATGTTTTATTGTTTAATTTTTGATGAAATTATAGGGTGAAGCTTGATTTTGTTTATGAATTGATAAAGTTGAATCTTTATTTTATTTGTTAATCAATTCACTTATCATTTATATTATTTATCCTTTTGTAGATTTTGTTTAATTGTGATAATTTTTTTTTCACGGTTTAAAATTTCTACTAAAGCGTTTTTCTTAGATTATTTTTTATTTTTTCTATATGAATGATTTTTTATAATCTGTTTTTTATAGTCTTTCAATTAAATTAATACGCTGTATCTGACTGTATTCCAATATTTTAAATTTTGACATTGTTAAGCTTTATTAACATATTTGCTATCTAAATGCTAAAATTAAAAACATGAATGTAAAATTACGTGTGTTAAGTGCGGGAGTTTTGTTCTTTATAGGACATGCTGTCTCGGCGCAGAAAGCGAAAAATGACACCATTCGGGGAGAGATTGATGAGGTGGTATTGACCGGGTCTTATGGAATAAAAATTACTCCGGAACAATCGTCAGGGGCTCTTGTTAAAGTATCAGGAAATGTTTTAGATAAACCGTCCGCTATTTCTATTGATAACATTTTGCAAGGAACTGTAGCGGGATTAATGTCTAGTGCAAGTTCTGGACAACCTGGTGCATCTACTATCACGTTGATTAGAGGTATATCTTCTCTTACTTCGGGTAATGATCCTCTATATATTGTAGATGGTGTACCGGTTCAGTCTGGCGATATTTCTGGTGCTTTGACAACTCAAAATGCTTTGTCACTGATAAACCCGGCCGATATCGAAGATGTACAGGTTTTGAAAGATGGTGTTGCAACAGCAATTTATGGTTCCAGAGGAGCTAATGGTGTAATTGTTATTACAACGAAAACAGGAAAAAAAGGTAAATCTAATTTGCAGTTTGTTAGTGAAATAGGAACATCAGATGTTGCTTTTGATAAAATGAAAATGTTAAATGCTCAGGAACATGTAAACTATCTCGGACAAGCTCTTTACAATAGATATCCAGCAACATCTCCAGGCGGATATGTAGACGTACAGGAAGCGATTGATGATGCAAGGGTGAATGTATTGAAGTGGGATGGTAATACTGATACAAATTGGAGAAAATTAACCAGGAGAAACTCTCCTATTATGAACAGATATAATTTAAGTTACTCAGGTGGTTTTAAAGATCTTTCCTTGTATGCTTCATTAGGATATTTAAAACAAGAAGGATTATCAGATGATGCAGTCTTTGACAGGTATACTGGAGCAATCAAAGCTAACTGGAGAGCAACAGATAAATTAAATATTAGTTTAGGAATGAATTTATCAAGAAGTGTGCAGGCGGGGCCATCTGATGCATCATCATTTTCAAATCCTATTTTTTCAGGAACTTTGCTTTCACCTACACAAACCCCTTATCTAAGTGATGGTACATATAACCTAGGTTTAGTTTACTTGAATCCACAATTTAACCCTTTAGCTTTAACGGGAACAAATATAACTAAAGGGACTTTTGATAAAGTACTTACATCATTAAATGTTGACTATAAGATTTTACCTTATTTAACATTTAATTCAAACTTTGGTATTGATAATACTTCTGGAAACGAATTCACATATTGGAATCCTGATTTTGGAGATGGTTATGCGCCTGCAAATACAAATGGTAACGGATCTTATTTCAAGAGTATAAGAAATTTCTTTACTTGGAACTGGTATAACTTCTTGAACTTTAATAAAACATTTGCTGGAAAGCATGATGTTTCAGTTTCTGTTGGTATGGAATCTACAAGAAGAACATTAGAGTATAATACGCTTACTAAGAGAGGCTTCCCTGCTGGGACAAGAATTCGATATGCTGATGCTGCGGCTAATGTTACAGCAGCAACTGGAAGAACAGATGCATGGACACTTGTAGGATATATTGCAAGAGCATCCTATACATTTAATAAATTTGCAACCATTACAGGTTCTGCTAGAAGAGATGATTATTCAGGATATACAAAAGCAGGTAATTTCTTTGGTGTTGGAGCAAGTTTTGATTTAGGAAGAATGAACTTCTTACCTTCTTATGTCAACTCATTGAAAGTAAGAGCAAGCTACGGAGAGAATGGTAATCAGGCAGCAGGTCCTTATGAAAAATATCCACAATACTCTTTAGCGGGTAATTATCTTCAAACGAACGCAGGGCTTATCCAGACCCCGGGTGCTCCAGATGGTTTAGTTTGGGAAAAATCCAATAAAAGAAATATCGGATTAGACTTTTCATTAGGTCAAAAAGGTAGCCTTTATGGAACTTTTGATGTTTATTCTAATATCAATTCTGATCAGGTTTATGATGTGCCTATTTCTCCCTCTACAGGATTTAGTTCTATTATTAAAAACCAAGCAGAAGTAAAATCTAATGGTTTTGAAGCATTGTTAGGATATAGAATGAGCAATGAATCATTCACTTGGGATGTGAAGGCAAACTATTCTTACAATGATTCTAAAATTACATTTATAAAAGGAGATCCTACACCTACTACCATTGATGGATTAAAGGCATTCTTCCCAGGTCACAATCCTAGTGAATATTACACAAGATTATGGGCAGGAGTAGATCCATCTAATGGGGATCCTCTATGGTACACGGATGATACAAGAACTGCTATAACTAATGATGTAAATAAAGCTAATCTAGCCTTTACAGGTCAAAAAGCTTTACCTACCCATATTGCCAGCCTAATGAATGACTTTACTTATAAAGGATTTAAATTCTCATTTATGTTAACCTACCAAGGAGATTACTCTGTATGGGACAGATGGGGATTTGTGTATGAATCTGATGGGGCATATCCTACAGTAAACACAACGAATCAAGCTCTTTATGACTCTTGGACTCCTACTAATACTGGTGCTTTAAGACCGAAACAAATGTATAACGGAAACAGAAACTCTAATGCTAACTCTACAAGATATCTTTATAAAGGAGATAATATTAGATTGAGAAATGTAGAATTAGGATACACATTTAAAGAATCAATGCTTAATGTAAAAGGGATTAGAGGTATTTATGCTTATGTAAGGGGAGTTAACTTGTATACTTATGCATTTGATAAAAACCTTCGTTTTGATCCTGAAGCAAACTCAAATGCCTTTAATTACACGGTATCTAATTTAGGAGTTTATGATATGACGCAACCAAATATGAGACAGTTTATTTTTGGCGTACAGGTTGATTTCTAATATTTAAAGTTAAAAAAAATGAAAAAAATAAAAAAAATAAAAGTTTTATTAATATTATTGGCAGGAGTAGTTGTTAGTTCATGTAAAAATGATTTTTCTGATGAGTTACCTCCTATTACACTGCCCCTTGATCAGGCAATTACTAATGAGAAGGTATTAAATACGGCTGTTAATGGTTTGTATGGATACTATCAGACCAATGCTGATGGATCAATTAATTCTTATGGAGCTTTGCTGCCCACTTTACAGGAACTGCTTGGAGATAATGCATTTGTAGCTATAGTAAATTCAAATAGATTTTCAGCAACAAGAGATTCTAATCTTACATTTTATACTAGAAATAGTGGTGATATAGCTACCGTATGGAGAACCCTTTATAAGATTATTGCAAATGCTAATTTTGTTCTTAGTTATGATGGTAAAATACCTGATGATGAAACTACAGCAGGAACACCAGCTAATCTATTTGGTCAGGCTTATGCTGTACGGGCAATGGCTTATTCAACATTGGTATCTTTGTTCAGTGATAATTTTAATGGTTCTAATCCAGAAGTTGGAGTTCCTGTTCCATTAGATTTTAAACCAGGTACAAATTTACCTAGATCAAGTGTAAAACAGGTTTATGATCAGATCTTTGCAGATTTAACAAAAGCTGTTGCGTTGGTGGGTACAACAAATGGTAATAAGAAACTTAATGCGGCTGCAATAGACTTATTGTTTTCAAGATATTATCTTGCAGTTAAAAACTATCCTCAGGCAAACACATATGCTCAGAAGGTCCTTGATAACTCTGCATATACTTTATTGCCTTCTTCAGGTGTAGCTGCTTTCTTTGGTGCAGCAGGAGAAACGAATACTGAAACAATTTTCCAGATTGATTATAATTCCTTAGACTTGCCGGGTGACAATGATGGTGTTACGGCCACTTGGTCATCTACAGGACGTTATAAGCAGAATTTTGCAACCCAAACGTTTTTTAATAAATTAGGAGCTGCTGATGTTAGAAAAGGAACATGGTACAGAAATACAGGATATGTTCTTACCTTGAATGATAATCCTAAACCTATAGATGTTATGAAATATACTACCACAGATAGAGATATTGTGGTATTAAGAAAAACCGAAGCCATTTTTAATCAGCTGGAAGCTTTATATTATACCAATCCTGTAGACGCTCTTGCGAAACTTAATACCTGGGTTAAAACTTATAGAGATGTGGGATATATTTATGCAGGTACTGGAACAGATCTTTTGAAAGAAATTCTGATGCAGAAAAATCTTGAAATGTTTTTAGAAGGCTTTAGATATAATGACTTGAAAAGAAATGGAATTGCTTTTAAAAATCCTCAAACCCAAGTTGAGCTAACATCAGCTAAAGTTCAGTTTAAGGCTTTCCCTTTGCCACAAGCTGAATTAAATACAAATTTAAGTATTCAACAATTTCCAGGATATTAGATTACAAATAAATATTAAAACCAAAGCCCTATTTTTCAGGGCTTTTTGTTATACTCAAACAAAGAGTTTAAAATTCAGAAATAAAACTAAGCTTCTTAATACTCCTTAGAAAACACAACCTTCATCTGATAACTCTTCGGTGTCACACCCACCAGCTGCTTAAACACCCTCGTAAAATAATTCGTGTCCGAAAAACCCGTTTGATAGGCAGTTTCCTTAATACTGTTCTGACCCGCGAGCAATTCCTTTGCCCGGTTGATTCTTTCCTGCAGGATAAAATCATTTGGGGAAGTGCCCAATTCGTCTTTGAACATTTTAAAAAAATTGGACTTGCTGACGTAAGCCAGTTTGGCCATACTGTCGATGGACAGCTTTTGATGAAGGTTTTTTCTGATGTAATCTACGGCAAAACCTATTCTGGATTTATTTTTAGCGATATTTTTTTCTACCATACTTCTGGCTTGAGTCTGCATTAGTCTGATCAGAAGTTCTTTTAAAGCGAAATCTGCCATGATATCCTTTTGGGAATTATCATCCATAGCAATTCTCATGATATTGTTGGTAGCGGAAGTTAAAGATTCATTATTAAAGAGAAAAAATTCATCCAGTTGGATGTTCCATTGTGAAGTTTCGTCTACTTTAGGAAGGCTGTAATTTAAATAATTAAGAGAATCCTCTATAAAATCAGGATTAAGACTTAAAGAAATACATTGGGTTGGGGCTTCATCTGCTTCAGGAAAATCGATGACCATGGTTTCACCGGGTGCTACCAGAACACTTTCTCCCGGAAAATAATCAAAATAACCCGTTTTATTGTCCAGCTTCATGTGTTTTTTGCCTCTCAGCATGGCCGTGAAAGCAATGTTTTCAAAGTGAAGTTTGACACCGAAAGCTGCTTTATGCGTTTCGTATATACTGAATTCACAGTTGTTTAGATTGAATTTTGTCTGGTTTTCAACAAGGTTCAATAACTGGCTCTCCTTCTTCAATTCAGGAGTATTTAATAAAAATTTATTATTGTTATTCATTTCTAAACATTTTGTAAAACCCAATCACTCAAATATATAAATTTTAGGCCTACACTGTTGTTAATAAAATTATAAAATTGAACATCTGCACTATTGTGATGTTTTTTTATACGATTGTGCTATTGCTTTTTCATCTGTAAATGTAACTTGGCTTTACGAAAAAATTAAAATTACTAATATGAGCACAATTACAGAACCAAAATCAGAGACCGCATTTCAGTGGCCTGAATTCAAAAACAAATATGATAATTACATTGACGGAAAATTCACACCTCCGGTTAACGGACAGTATTTCAATGTAGTTTCACCGGTTAACGGGAAAAACTTCACTCAGGTAGCCCATTCATCCAAAGAAGACCTGGAACTGGCTGTCAATGCTGCGGACAAAGCATTCCAAACCTGGAAAAACACCTCTTCTACAGAAAGAAGTATCATCCTGAATAAAATAGCAGACCGGATCGAGCAAAATCTTGAACACCTTGCCATCGTTGAAACCATCGACAACGGAAAAGCTGTCAGAGAAACTTTAGCAGCGGATTTACCGCTTGCGGTAGACCATTTCAGATATTTTGCTTCCGTGGTACGCGCAGAAGAAGGTTCACATAACGAACTTGATAAAGATACCGTTTCCCTGATTGTTCACGAACCGCTGGGTGTAATCGCACAGATCATCCCTTGGAATTTCCCGATCTTGATGGCCGTGTGGAAATTAGCTCCGGCTTTGGCAGCAGGAAATTGCGTAGTGCTAAAACCGGCAGAAAGTACTCCGGTTTCCATTATGGTTTTAATGGAAATCATTGGAGATTTATTACCTGCGGGAGTTATTAATATCGTTAACGGTTTCGGAGCAGAACTGGGAAGAGCTTTGGTAACCAATCCTAAAGTATCAAAAGCTGCATTCACGGGTTCTACAGCTACTGGACGTCTTGTGATGCAGTATGCCACAGAAAATATTATCCCGGTAACCCTTGAGTTAGGGGGGAAATCTCCAAATGTTTTCTTCAGTTCAGTAATGGATGCAGATGATGCATTCCTCGATAAAGCCATTGAAGGAGCTGTGCTTTTTGCTCTTAATCAGGGGGAAATCTGTACGTGTCCTTCAAGACTGTTGGTTCAGGAAGATATTGCAGATGCATTTATTGAAAAAGTAATCGAAAGAGTAAAAGCCATCAAAGTAGGAAATCCATTGGATAAAACCGTGATGATGGGTGCTCAGGCTTCTCAGATCCAGAAAGATAAAATCCTTTCCTACATCCAGCTTGGAAAAGAAGAAGGCGCTGAGGTTCTTGTAGGCGGAGAAGTAAACAATGTAGGAGAAGATCTTGAAGACGGATTCTATATCCAGCCGACTATTTTCAAAGGGAATAACAGAATGAGAATCTTCCAGGAGGAGATCTTCGGACCTGTATTGGCATTTACCACTTTCAAAGACGAAGAAGAAGCTGTAAAAATTGCCAATGATACTATCTACGGACTTGGTGCAGGGGTTTGGACAAGGGATGCACACCAGTTGTACAATGTTCCGCGTCACATTCAGGCGGGAAGAGTTTGGGTGAATCAGTACCACTCGTATCCTGCGGGAGCACCTTTCGGAGGGTATAAGCAGTCGGGAATCGGTAGAGAGAATCACAAAATGATGCTTGACCACTACCGTCAGACTAAAAACATGCTGATCTCTTACAACAAGAACAAATTAGGTTTCTTTTAATTTTTAAATATTAGGGCGTGCCCGTTTGCCCCGGCAGAGCCGGGGCAAAACGGTCGGGCTATTCCAGGGCTTCACTTCGTTTCGGTGCTCCATTTCATTCCGCACCGGCTCGTTCCTCGCCGCCCTTCCTATCCCTCACGCGGAAAAATAGATGTCCTTATCTGAAGTATTTCGGGTAAGCAGGAATTCTGTTGCTGGTAAGGGAGGAACTTTTAATGTGAATGGTCAATTTTGCTTCGCAAGTCAATAGTCAATGATCGGCTGGTAGTAGGATTCACAATTGACGATTCACCATTCACAAGAAAATGATATGGATGGTCAATTTTGCTTCGCAAGTCAATAGTCAATGATCGGCTGGTAGTAGGATTCACAATTGACGATTCACCATTCACAAGAAAATGATGTGAATGGTCAATTTTGCTTCGCAAGTCAATAGTCAATGATCGGCTGGTAGTAGGATTCACAATTGACGATTCACCTTTCACAAGAAAATGATGTGAATGGTCAATTTTGCTTCGCAAGTCAATAGTGAATGATGGACCGCTAGTAAAATTCACAATTCACGATTGACAATTAACTCCAAATAACCAACTAAACTCAAAAAATATGATTCCAAAAACAATGAAAGCCGCTGTAGTTCAGGGCTACGGGCAACCACTCAAAATAGAAGAAGTTCCGGTAAAAGTACCCGGAAGATATGAAGTATTGGTCAAGGTAATCGCCTGTGGAGTATGCCATACGGATTTACATGCTGTAGATGGCGACTGGCCGGCAAAACCCAAAATGCCCCTGATTCCCGGACATGAAGGCGTAGGAATCGTAGTGGCCTGCGGACCGGAAGCACAGGTGAAAGAAGGTGATGCTGTAGGAGTTCCGTGGCTGTACAGTGCCTGCGGATGCTGTGACTACTGTATTACCGGTTGGGAAACATTGTGTGAAGCTCAGAAAAATGGTGGCTACAGTGTAGATGGAGGATTTGCAGAATACGTTATTGCAGATTCCAGGTATGTAGGGCATCTAAAATCTGATGTCAACTTTTTGGAAATTGCACCTATTTTATGCGCAGGAGTAACCGTTTATAAAGGGTTGAAAGAAACCGAAACAAAACCCGGGGAATGGGTCGCCATCTCTGGAATAGGAGGATTGGGACATGTGGCGGTTCAGTATGCCAAAGCGATGGGAATGCATGTGGCAGCTATTGATGTCGCGGATGATAAACTAGAACTTGCAAAAAAATTAGGAGCAGACCTTGTAGTGAATGCAAAAACTACAGATCCCGGACAGTATTTACATAAAGAAGTCGGAGGAATGCACGGTGCACTCATTACAGCCGTTTCCCCGATTGCTTTCAAACAGGGAATAGATGTGTTGAGAAGAAAAGGAACCATTGCCCTCAACGGACTTCCTCCCGGTTCTTTTGAACTGCCAATCTTCGAAACCGTATTAAAGAGAATAACCGTGAGAGGATCTATTGTCGGAACAAGGAAAGATCTTCAGGAAGCGCTGGATTTCGCCAACGAAGGCCTTGTAAAAGCAACGGTAACCTCTGCAAAACTGGAAGATATCAATGATGTTTTTGATAAAATGAAGAAAGGACAGATAGACGGCAGAATCGTTCTCGATATTGCCGGCTCAAATTAAATAATGGATTAATGTGTCCGGCAAAATGATCTGCCGGACTTTTTTATTCCTGATATGACAGTGTATATGAAAATATTTACTGTCTAAATATTTGATGGCAAGGAAAAATCTGCGTCATTTGTGTAATCTGCAAGAATACAAATCTGATGAGTTTCATCAACTGCATTTTTCAGCATGACAGCAGTATACAATTTTTATCGGAGATAAAAATCTTTGCGCCTTAAAAACAGATTGAAGAAAAAAATAGCGCCCTTGCAAAAAAAAAAATATACGGAAGAACCGTTAATCAAATCTTCGTACCTTAATACAAACAAACCCGTTTAATTAAAAGAAAAAAAAATGGAAACCACTATATCCAGATTATCAGCAACAGAAAAAGCACTTGATGTCATTTATCAGCTGGAAGATAAATACGGTGCACTGATGTTTTACCAGGCAGGCGGATGCTGTGAAGGGACCCAGCCGCAATGCTTTGAGAAAGGCGGATTTTTTCCCCGGATGAATGATGCCATGATTGGAACCATCAACGGCCATGAATTCTGGATAGACCGCGATTTATTCGAATACTGGAAATATTCTCATTTCACATTGGACGTTACAGACGGCTTCGGGCCGGGAGGATTTTCTCTCGAAACCCCTTTGGGAAAAACATTCAAAGTTAATTACAGACTCTTCACCAAAGAAGAATATGAAAATCTGGAACCTGTAAAGCGCAGTGAGTAAAATGGGCAAAGGCCGATATTCTTTGATAGGATAGCTTGTGAAAACCATAGTGAAATCAAACATAACATTGAAAAACAATCGGGTAAAAAATGACTCTTACCCTTTTTTGTAATGTCTGACGTCTGATTTTTCTATCTTGATTCTTGGTTCTTTATTCTTTTCCCATCACACCTTGACAAATCGATTCACAAACATCGCTGCCACAATATCTCCTACAGCATTCAAAACAGTTGCTAAAGGATCTACCAATGTTCCAATGATCATCACAGCAGGAATTGCTTCCTGTGGTAATTTATATACCGAAATCATCAGCATTTCCCCAATATATCCACCGTTTGGAATTCCGCCGGCTACAATGCTTACAAACACTGTGATTCCTAAAGCAAGCAATAAATTGGCCGGATCAAAAAAATCTTTTCCAATAATCAGAAAAGCAACATATATCTTGATAATGGATGACATGGAAGAGCCATTCTTATGCAGCGTGGTTCCGATAGGGATTACCAGGTTCGCTATAGAATTCGGAATGCCGATTTTAGAGGCGGCCTGAAGATTAGCTGGCATTGTGGCAAAGCTGCTGCAGGTGCTCAGGGCAGTTAGAGTAGGGTATACTGCATTCGTCCAGAAACTTTTGATTCCCTTTTGCCCGTCTGCCATAAAAGCGTACAGTGAAAAGAAGACAAAGAAATAAACGATTCCTGCGATATAATAAAGACCTAATGGTCTAGCATAAAATCCAAAAAGTTGTGGCCCCAGTGTAGCTACCTGATAAGCAAAATAAGCTCCAAGACCAATAGGAGCAAGCTTCATAATCAATAGAAGAAGTTCCTTCATCACCTCATATCCTGAAGCGATAAAAAGTCTGAACGGCTGACCTTTTTCTCCTGACTTTCGCGCTGCAAACCCAGTCATGAAAGCGAAAATTAATAGAGCCAGCATATTTTGCCTTGAAAAAAGCTGCGTAAATTCTCCAACAGTAAAGAAACTGACAATCCTGTTCCCCCAGCTGTCTTCACTGGCAGCTTCAGAAATTAGTTCCGAACTGCCTGAAACTCCTGAAACAGGAAATACATAAACGGCACAAATTGTAAAAACTGCCGCCGTTAAAATAAAGAACAGAAAAGTGAAGGACATCACCAGAATGATTTTTCCAAACTTAGACTGCTGTTCCAGGGAAGCAATAGAATTGGAAACGGCAAAAAACACCAGTGGTACTACACTCACAAAAAGAAGGTTCAGGAAGATATCACCCAGTGGCTTGATATAATCCACAATATCCGGAGCAGTAATACCTATAATGCTTCCCGCAACAATTCCTAATAGTAAAAGTATAATTCCTGAGTAGTTGTTCAGTACCTCTTTCATTCAACGCTTTTTATCAAAGATAAGTTATTTTTTTAGTGTAAAATAAATAATGAATGCACCGATATCAGATTTTTTGAGGTTAAAAGTAATAAGTATGAAATCAAAGTATTATTCCTGTTCTGGTGAAATTTTATTATGAATTGATGTGTTTTGTAATATTATTTTAATTTTTAATTATCTATTTTATTATTTTATTAATAACCTTTAGTTTGTTTTGTTGTTTATTTGGTAAAATTAATTTGTTTTATTTGAATTATTTTTAATACTTTGGCTCCTGTTTAATTTAAAACAAATACACATTATGAAAAACAAAAACAAAATTTCGTTACTGATGATCATTGCCCTGTTCGCTACAAGTTGTAATACGGATAGAACAAGTGATTTAAAAGAAGAGAATGAAACAGCTGCATTAAAAAGTTCAGTTTCTTCCGATTCTTCGAAGCCCATTCAGGGACAGTACATCGTTGTCTTAAAAGACGGTGTTCTAAATGCAAACGGCCTTGGAGTTGCCAAAAGTACAGGCGGTGATAAAGAAAGCTATGAGAGAAACAACAGCGTACTGTTAAGCAAGTTGAGAAGTAATGCAGAAGGTTTGAAACTGGGCATTGACAATCAGAAAATATCCAATGTTTTTGGCTACGCCCTGGAGGGTTTTGTTGCTAAAAATCTTACGGATGCTGATGTGGAGCTTCTTAAAAAAGACAGTAGAGTACAAAGCATTGATCAGGATTATTTGATCACATTAGGTAAGCCGATAGAAGAAACAGTTGCTTCTAAAGCTGTTACCGGACAGGAAACTCCTTGGGGAATCACCAGAATAGGAGGTGCTGGAAATGGTGCCGGAAAAACCGCCTGGGTAATTGATACGGGAATTGATCTGGATCACCCTGATCTTAATGTAGATACGCAGAGAAGTATTTCTTTTGCAGGAGATAATAATCCTGATGACGGAAACGGACACGGAACCCATGTTGCAGGAACTATTGCGGCAATTAATAATGATATAGGAGTTGTTGGTGTTGCTGCAGGAGCCAAAGTGGTTGCATTGAAAGTTCTGAATAATAACGGGGAGGGAGACTTTTCATGGTCTGTTTCTGCTTTGGACTATGTATATGCTAATGCTTCAGTAAATGATGTAGTTAATATGAGCTTAGGTCCAAAAGCACCTTACAGGCATACAGCCACAGACAATGCTCTTTTAAAAGTGGCTCAAAAAGGGATTAAGGTAGCGGTAGCTGCAGGAAATTCTTATGATAATGCAAATTTATATTCACCTGCCGCTGTTAATCATGCTAATATTTACACAATTTCTGCAATAGCGCCCGGAGACTTTTGGGCCTATTTTTCTAATTATGGTACCTGTGTAGATTATGCTGCTCCGGGATACAATGTAAAATCAACATGGCCAAATGGCGGATATAATACAGTCAGTGGAACGTCCATGGCGTCACCTCATGCAGCGGGAGTCCTGTTATTAGGAAACCCAACACCGGATGGTACTGTGAAAGCCGCTTATTGGCAATACAGTTATGGCTTTTTAACTAATGGAACGTATGGTAAATATTATACCGGTAACTATGGAGCTACAAATAGTTATTCATCTGCGGACAACCGTTATGATAATGACGGTACAAATGACAAGATTATTCACAGATAATTCCTTACAGATTTATTATATAACGGGCTATCTCATTTTTGAGATAGCCTTTTGATTTTCAGAGATAAATTTCATAAATTTGAGTAAACCTCATTTCTATGGCTTATATAGATTACTATAAAACTTTAGGCGTAGATAAAAGCGCAACTCAGGATGATATCAAAAAAGCTTACCGAAAGCTGGCAAGAAAATTACATCCTGATCTCAATCCGGACGATAAAGAATCCGAAAAGAAATTCAAGGAACTGAATGAAGCGAATGAAGTCCTCAGCAATCCCGAAAATCGGGCTAAGTACGACAAGTACGGTGAAAACTGGAAACATGGCGAAGAATATGAAAAAGCACAACAGCAGCAATGGCAATACCAGCAGCAGAACTATGGCGGTGGCGGAGGGTTTTCCGGTGCTGACTTCGGCGAAGGTGAAGATTTTTCAGATTTTTTCCAGAGTATGTTTGGCGGAGCAGGTGGTGGCTTTGGGAAAAGCTCAAGAGGAAGTTCTTCCGGGAAATTCAAAGGACAGGACGTGAATGCTGAACTGAATTTAAATTTAAAAGATGCTGCACAGACTCATCCGCAGACTTTTGAGATCAATGGTAAGAAGGTAAGAATTACGATTCCTGCAGGTGTGTACGATGGTCAGCAGATCAAACTGAAAGGTCACGGAAGTCCCGGATTTAATGGAGGCCCAAATGGAGATCTCTACATCACATTCAATATTCCGGTAGATCCCAATTTTGAAAGAGTCGGGGATGATCTGAAAACAAAAGTATCCATTGATCTGTATACTGCTCTTTTGGGAGGTGACGTAAAAGTGAATACACTGGACGGAAGTGTCAACCTTAAAGTAAAACCTGAAACGCAAAACGGAACAATGGTAAGACTGAAAGGAAAAGGTTTCCCGGTGTATAAAAAAGAAGGCCAGTCCGGAGATCTTTTCGTGACCTACGAGGTGAAACTGCCGACAGATCTTACGGACAAGCAGAAAGAACTTTTTGAACAACTTAAAAATTCCTAAGCCATGAGTGAAAGAATATCGCGAGAAGAACTCGTAAAAATATACAATATAGAGATCACTTTTTTTGATGAACTGGTGGATATTGGTTTACTGAATATAGAAACAGAGAATGAAGTCCGGTATTTGTTATATGAAGATCTACCCGTTTTCGAAAGATTTACCAACTGGCATTACGATCTGGAAATCAATCTTCCGGGGTTGGAAGTTATTAGTGATATGCTCCGCAAAATGGAAGATTTAAAACGCAGAAACCGTGATCTGATGAATAAACTTTCTGCAATAAATGACCAATATGAAGATATTTAATTTAGTTTTGTACATCTTTAAAACAAACTAAATATTTCTAAAAAATGAATGGAGAGAAAGTCATTAAATTACATGTAAACAGAAAGGATTTTGAAGAAATTTATTTCAGCGGCAATCAGGGAAGTTTATTTTTTTCACAGACGACCAAAGGAAAAACCGTTACCACGATAGTTGTAGGATTAATTCTATTGATTTTATTCTTTTTTAAAGATGATTTAAGCAAAGAAAAATTTGGAATCCTATATTTTGTCAGCTTTTTATTTCTGCTGTGTACAGTGTATCTTTCTTTGAGCATCAATAAAGTTTCCCGCTGGAAAAAAGAAGTGAACAGATATTTAAAGTCTCTGGAGGATTCTGAAATGTATGAGATCAGATTTAATGATGAGATTTTTAACGTGAATCTCAATCATCAGGAGGAATTAAGTAAATGGGAAGATTTTAAGTATTTTGATGCCAACGATGAATTTATTTCATTAGAAGGAAAGTTCAATTATATGTTCCCAAAGAAATCCATGAGCAAAGCAGATTATGATACGCTCAAACAGATAGCAAAGAGAAATATCAAACCATAAAAAAAATCAGAGCAACTGCTCTGATTTTCTATTGATATAAAAAGGATTTACTTCCTGTCTTTGATTAATCTAACCAACCCATTTCCTTCATCCACTCATCATTGTAGACTTTTCCTACATATCTTGATCCGTGGTCATGGAAAAGGACTACGATCACATCATCTTTCGTAAACTGATCTTTCATCTGGATGAGCGAAGCAATTGCGCTTCCCGCAGAATATCCACAGAAAATCCCTTCTTCCTTAGCCAGTTTTCTTGCATAAACAGCACCGTCTTTATCCGTTACTTTTTCGAAATGATCAATAACAGACATATCATAGTTCTCAGGAATAATATCTTCCCCGATTCCTTCTGTAATGTAGGTATAAGCATGATCATAGTGAAGTTCACCCGTCTCATGGAATTCCTTCAGGATAGAACCGTAGGTATCAACACCTATTACTTTAATATTTGGATTTTTCTCCTTAAAGAATGTTCCGCAACCGGTCACAGTACCTCCCGTTCCGGCACCTGCCACAAAATGGGTAAGCTTTCCTTCCGTTTGTTCCCAGATTTCAGGAGCTGTAGATTCGTAGTGAGCTGTTCTGTTGGATAAGTTGTCATATTGGTTCACATACCATCCGTTTTCTGTTTCTTTAGCCAGTCTTTTAGACACTGAGTAATAAGAACGCGGATCTGTAGGCTTCACATCGGTAGGGCAGACAATAACTTCCGCACCTACAGCACGAAGGATGTCACATTTCTCCTTAGACTGCTTGGAATTGGTTACAAAGATACATTTGTAGCCTTTGATGATGGCTGCAAGTGCCAGTCCCATTCCTGTATTTCCTGAAGTTCCCTCAATAATGGTCCCTCCTGGCTTTAATCTGCCGTCTTTTTCGGCATCTTCTATCATTTTAAGAGCCATTCTGTCCTTTACGGAATTCCCTGGATTGAATGTTTCTACTTTTGCTAAAACTAATGCAGGAAAGTCTTCTCCTAATACTTTGTTAAGTTTTACAAGAGGTGTATTCCCTATCGTTTCAAGAATATTTTTTGCGTATTTCATAAATGTTTTATAAGCGGTGCAAAGATAATGCTTTAAAATTTAGCTGCGTAAATTAAAGATTATGATTTATAAAGTCAATGGACAACGGTTACTGGTGAATTTTATTAACGAAAGGCCTTTTAAATAGCATTGTGAATGGTGAAAAGTCAATAGTGAATTTTTTCACGACAATAAAATTAATTACTGTCATTCATCATTGACTATTCACAATTGACCATTGACAATTAGCCATTGCTAGTTATACTTAATCGCTTTCACCGGAGAAATCTTACTGATCAGGTAGCTCGGAATAATCAGGGCCAGCCCCGAAATAATAAGAATTCCTACTGAAATAGAAATGATAGCTATCGGATTTAAATCTACCGGAACCGTGCTTACATAATAGTTTTCGGGATTAAGTTTAATAATACCGAAGAATTTCTGAAGTAAAATAAGGCCAAGA
This sequence comes from Chryseobacterium sp. JM1, assembly GCF_000737715.1. Classification (GTDB taxonomy): domain Bacteria; phylum Bacteroidota; class Bacteroidia; order Flavobacteriales; family Weeksellaceae; genus Chryseobacterium. The sequence continues at coordinate 63,649 of NZ_JPRN01000011.1, forward strand.
CCAATAGCGTTTCCGTACAGAAGTCCCGGAATCATAATGATCAGAGTATAGTTGATGAAAGTCGCTCTGATCTGTGAATTGCTTGCTCCCAAAGTCTTTAAAAGACCGATAGAATTGGTTCTTTCAATGATCAGAATCAGAAGAACCATGATGATATTGATCACCACAACAATTAGCATGATAATGATAATCAAGGCGATATTGGTATCGAAAATACTGATCCAGTCGTTGATTTGCGGAAATTTATCTGTTGCTTTTTCGGCGTAATTTTTATAGCCGATCAGTTTTTCAATGTCCGGAAAATCTTTGTCGATATCATTGACGTTTTTAAAGAATATATCGATACCCCCTATTTCATCAGGTTTCATTTCCTGAATTTTTCTCACATGATTGATTCCGCCGATGACGAACTGTTCATCAATCATCTTGATATCCGTTTTATAGATCCCGATAATTCTGAATTTACGGTAGATCGGTTTCTGATCAGCTTTTGAAAATACGGTAACAATGCTGTCGTTTACTTTAAGGTGAAGGTCATTAGCAATCTTCTGTGAGATGGTTACATCATTGTTATATCCTTTTTCCGTTACTTTTGGAGTGGTTCCGGCTACAAGAAATTTTTTGAATCTGAGGCTGTCGAAATCTTTTCCGATTCCTTTAAATATAATCCCCGAAAAATTGTGCTCATTACGCATGATTCCGGTTACCGTAGCATACCGCTGAACACTTTCCACATCAGGAAGTTCTTTAATCTTTTGAATATTCAATCCCTGATTGTCGAGAACGGAAGTATTGTACGAAGAATTTGATCTTGTAGATCGTATCGTAATGTGTCCGCTGAAATCTGCCAGTCTCTCTTTGATGGCTTTCTTCGAACCGAAGCCCGTAGATACAGTAATCAGAGAAACAATGATCCCCAAAGCTACAGAAAGCCTGCCGATGAAGATGATCACTCTTGAAAGGTTATTTTTGTTATCTTTGGAAAACGCTATTTTTCTAGAGAAATATAAAGGAAATTTCAAGCTTATGAATTTAGATTTCAAAATTAAAAATTTACTTCTGATTTGCCTAATTTTTTTAGGAGTATTCAACCAATATTATTCTCAGGTTCAAGTAAAACCGGATTTTAAAACCGGAGCAGATCAATCTGAACTTTATCTGCCTCTGTTGAAAAATAAAACGATAGGTGTCGTAACCAACCAAACCGGGTTGATGAGTGATAAAAATCATGTCGTAGATTTTTTAGTTAAAAACAATATTAAAATCAAAGCGATATTCGCTCCTGAACATGGCTTCAGAGGAGATGCAGATGCCGGTGAGAAAGTGAAAAACGGAGTAGATACCAAAACAGGAATCCCGATTATTTCTCTATACGGAAACAATAAAAAACCAAAACCCGAACAGTTAAAAGGAATTGATATTGTCGTTTTTGATATTCAGGATGTAGGGGTGAGGTTCTATACTTATATTTCAACCTTAGCTTATTTAATGGAGGCCGGAGCTGAAAATAATGTAGAAATAATGGTGCTGGATCGCCCGAATCCGCATGATGGCTACACAGACGGGCCGGTTTTAAATAAGAAATGGTCAAGTTTTGTGGGAATGCATGAAGTTCCTGTAGTCTATGGACTAACGATAGGAGAGTACGGGAAAATGGTGAATGGCGAAAAGTGGCTGAAAAATGGAGTTCAGGCAAAATATACGCTGATTCCTATGAAAAATTACCACAAAAAACAGCGTTATCCGATCTTGGATAAACCTTCCCCGAATCTACCGAACGATAAATCAATCAATTTATATCCAAGCTTATGTTTCTTTGAGGGGACTCAGGTTTCAGTAGGAAGAGGAACCAATCTTCCCTTTCAGATCTACGGATCTCCATGGACACAGGGATTACCTTACCAGTTTACACCAAAACCTAATTTTGGAGCAAAAGATCCTTTCCTGAACGGGAAATTGTGCTACGGTGAAAATCTTTCAGCCTACTCGAAAGACCTGAGAGAACTGAATCTTGATTGGTTGATTAAATCTTATAAAAGCTATAAAAATCCGCAACAGGGATTCTTCCTTGAAAACCTGTTCTTTGATAAACTGGCCGGAACCGATGAGTTCAGAAAACAGATTATAGCCGGAAAATCTATCCAGGAAATTAAAGCTTCATGGAAAAACGGCCTGGAAAAATTTGAAAAGATTCGTACAAAGTACGTTATGTATCAGGACTAATTAAAAAGTCAATTGTGAATTTGGCTTCGCCAGTCAATGGTGAATCTATATTTCAAAAATTCACTGGCGAAGCCAAATTCACAATTCACACTTCACTTTTTATCAGTCGAAATTCTGCGGAGGGTTCTTATCGTTCTTGCCTTTATTAAGAATGAAAAGCCCCAGGGATAATCCTATAACTCCGGCAAAAGCTGTCATCAAAGCTCTTTCAAGCTTATCAGGCAGATCATTTCCAATATAATTCATTAAAAAAAGAATTATAAAAGTGATCACTGAAATGATAATATGATTTTTTCCGAACAGTTTCATGATGTTATTTTAGTTTATAAGAGATCATAATACCTCCTCTGTATGGGATGATTTCCCCGCTTTTATTATATTTTTTAGCGACATCATAGCGGTCTCCTGATACACGGTCGTAGCCTTTATAGAAATCCTGTGAAGAACCTATGGATCCATAAATGTCCATGTTCAGACGGTCAGACAGTCTGAATTGATACCCTGCAGTAATACCTAATATATAGGAATACCCTTTTTGGTATAGGTTAGATGTGATAAAAGTTCTGCCAAACTCATCAGTGGTTGGGCTGTCAGACCAATAACTCCATTTTTGAGCATTGAAAGCAGCAACTGCTATATTGGCCCCAAGGTAGAAACCTTTGAATGCCTGATTAAAATAATACCTTCCTTCAGCAGACAGTGAGTAGTACTGCATTTCATGTCCGGCAAAAGATTTCCATGGAGAAACCAGAACATCACCCTGCAGGGTAATTTTTGATGTTAATTGTTTTTCAACACCCACGTTGATCACTCCTATTGGAGCTAAAAGTGCATTTCCTTTAATGTACAGACTTTTTTCCTGTTCCTGAGCCGTAAGGGTTCCTACAGCAAGGAGCGCGATAGAGGTAGTAAGAAATTTGTGTTTCAGCATTATTTTATTTGTTTCAGTAATTCTTCTGCGAGTTTGGAATCTTTTCCAGTCTGAGCTGCCATATTTCTGGACATTTCAGCATAGTTTTGGGCCATTTCCTTCTTCCCGGTCAGGAAATATAGCTTTGCAAGAATATACGTGTTTTCCGGTGTTTCGCCTCGCATCACAGATTTTTCAGCCCATTCCGCGGCTTTCTTTAATGATGCTGGATTTTTGATGTGATCACCGAATACCCATGCTGCTCTAAGCAGTTCATTAGGCTCAAATGCATCGGAATTGTTGTAATACTCTAACGCCGCTTTTTCAAATTCAGGAAAATTGGCATTTTGCTCGTAGTAACTGAGTTTCGTCTGGTTTAGTTTAGATTGAGCGAGTTGTTTTCCTACTAATGGCTCGGCCGTTTTCATGAAATACTCCTCGTTGATTCTCTTGTTTTTATCATCAATAGATTGCTCTACGATTTTTGATAGCTTAAGTTGATTGTCAAATTCGTTATAGGTTTCTTCAGGCAGATATTTGATGATGTCAGCTTTTCTGGATGTAAATGTGCTGTAGTTTTTGTCTTCAGTAGATTTTACAAAGAATAATAGAAGGCCTATTTCATCTTTCGAAATTTCTTCTGTCTTCTTTTTGTTTTCAAAATACCGCTCGGAAGCTTTTTTAGCAAAATCATAATCTGAAGAAGAATTCAGTCTCATAATATTGGTAAGGAATTCCGGATCTTTTTCTCCTTTGGCAAAACGCTCTTTTAAAGAACCTTTTGAATTCCCTGGCGAATTGATGTCCTGAGCCATAGCGACAAACATACTTTCCTCCATATATCCGGTATTTTGGGAAACCAGTTCACCTTCACCATTCAGGAAAAGGTAAGTAGGATAGGAGCGCACTCCATATTTGGCTGCTATTTCTCTTCCTTCGCCTTTCTCCATATCGAATCGGGCATTCACAAAGTTGGCATTGAAATAATCTCCGACAGATTTTTTAGTAAATACGTTCTTTTCCATCATTTTGCACGGTCCACACCATGTGGTATAGGCATCCACGAAAACAAGTTTCTTTTCTTTTTTTGCCTTTGCGATGACGTCTTTGAACGGTAATTCCTGAAACTGTATAGCTTCCTGAGCCATGATAACGGCCGAGCAGAAAACAAATACCCCGGAGATGATCTTCTTCATTTTCAAATTAGATTTGTAGGCGAAGATAGTTATTTTCCAAATTATAGACGATGATTTTATGCCGGAAGGCTCTATATTAACGAATTTTAAGACTGCCGGGATTTCCTTAAAATAAAATAAACAGGCCGAAACCTGTTTACTGTTTTTTATACTTTTAAAATCAATAGCTCATTAAGAAACAGCTTCCACCGCTTCCTTGATCAGTTCTGTGATTTCCTTTGGATGTGTGGCCAATGAAGCGTGGCTGGCGTCGAGATGGATGATTTTCTTAGCATTCATTCTTTCTGCCATTTCCTTTTCCGTAGCAGGTGGGATCATTCTGTCATTATCAGAAACCTGATACCAGCTTGGTTTTGTTTTCCATGCAGGTTCTCCGGCTTCAGCAGCGAAAATGCTTCCGTGAATAGGTTTTTGAGATAAAGACATCACCACTGAATCTTCAGGGTTCAGATCCTGAGCAAAGCTTTCATGGAATTTGTCATACTTAATCCATAAAAATCCTTTTTCATCCGGAACGATATTCGCTCCTCCGGCAGGCTGTTCTCTACGTCCGAAAATACTTCCTAAGCTTTCTCCTTTATCTGGTGCAAAGGCAGCAATATAAACCAATCCTACTACCTTATCATGATTTCCGGCCCCGGAAATTACTGCACCTCCGTAAGAATGTCCTACCAAAAGTACTTTTCCTTCCTGTAAGTCAATCAGATCTTTTGTTTTCTGAATGTCTTCATCCATAGAAGTCAATGGATTCTGAACACTGCGTACTTTGTAGCCTTCGCTGTGAAGATTTTCAATAACGTGTCTCCAGTGAGATCCGTCTCCCCAGGCTCCGTGAACTAAAATAATTGTTACATTTTTGTTTTCCATATTTTTATTCTTTACATTTTGTATCACAAATTTAGGAGTATACTTTCTAAAAAATGTTCACTTTAGTTAACGTTTTAAAGTTCTGTTCCGGATTCTGCTTAACGATTGTGGTTTTACTCCGAGGTAGCTTGCAATATGTTTCTGGGCGACCAATTGAAAGATCTTGGGATTCTCTGTCAGCAGGTTGTTATACCGTCTTTCAGGAGAATAATAGAGAAGTTCTTCGATTCTTTTTTTGGCATTCAGATAAATCACTTCCGTCATTTTTCTCCCAAATTCCTGCCAGTAAGCATCTTTTTTATAAAGTTTCTGAAGATCATCTTTATGCAGTAAAAGGACTTCCGAATCTTTAACCGCTTTGATATTCATCTTTGATCTGGTATGACAAAGAATGCTCTCATAATCCGTGAAAAAATAATTATCAAAATGAAAATTGAAATTCACATCCTCGCCGCCTTCATTAATATAGAATGTTCGCATAAAACCACTTTTGAGAAAACCCAGATACTGGCATTCTTCACCTTCTTTCAAGAAAAAATCAGTTTTTTTGTAAACGGTTTCATGTAAATAGCTGCAGAATTCTTCATAGTGCTCTTCGCCTACCAGAAACAGAGGGCCATATTTAGAATATTCATTAAGAATGTTTTTCATATTGTCAAGTGATGGTGTAATAGTATGTCTGAATATTTTAAGTAAAACCCACATACTTCAGAACTAAATTATTAAAAACTTAGCGAAAATCAGAATATAGTACATGAATACGTAGAAAATAATATGCTAAACTTTTGTAAAATAGTGATTTGGGAGACAGTAATTGTCAATGGTGAACTGTCAATTGTGAATTTTACTAGCGGTCTATTATTGCCTATTGACTTGCGGAGCAAAATTGACTTTTCAAATTAAAATGTATTGTGAGTGAATTTGCTTTAAAATAATATCTATTTTTGTCGCAACACTATTAATCTTCATTCACTTAACAAAATACTGAAGCTTTTCTATGCTTTTTCTGTCCGGAGTTTTTCTAGCCTTCTTCTTAGCTTTTCTTTTGATTACAAAGAAAAATAAAAGTGCTGCAGATCTTCTTTTATCAGCGTGGCTTTTGGCTGTCGGACTGAATCTTGCAGGGCATTATATGCTTCTCACGAATCAGTATACCTATTATCCGTCGTTTGTCTTTTTTGGATTTTCACTTCCTTTGGTATATGGTCCGTTTTTATATCTGTATATCAAAAGACAGACTTCTCCCAAACCGTTTTCGTGGAAATATCTGCTGCATTTTGTACCGCTTATTGTGTGTAATCTTTTATTTCTGTCATTTTATATGGCTCCGTTTACAGAAAGGGTGGAAATATTCAAACATCACGGAAGAGAGTTTGAGACGGAAATGTTTCTGAAACTGTATTCCATTTATCTTTCGGGAATTGTTTACGTAGTTCTTTCGTTCTCGGCTCTTTATCGTTTCAGGAAAAATATGGTCCAGCAGTTTTCCAACACAGAAAAAATTAACTTTAACTGGCTGCTGTATCTTATTATTTGGATTGCTGTGATTTGGGGACTTGTGCTCTTTACTGAACAGGTGAATGTTATTTATGGGGCGGTAACCATATTTATTCTGTGGTTGGGCTATTTTGGGATTAAGCAGGTTCAGGTGTTTAATCAGTCGGCGTCTGTTTTAGTGGGTAGTCCTGTAAATTCAGACCTTATTTTTGAAAATAATAACGAAGAAGAAGCGATAGTTTTAACTGAAAAGAAATACCAGAAATCAAGTTTGACGGAAGAAAATATTGATGATATTCATGTAAGGTTAATAAATCTTTTGAATCGTGAAAAGCCGTTTATCAATCCGAATCTTACACTGAATGAGCTTGCAACCATGCTGAATGCCCATCCGAATTATCTTTCACAAGTGATCAATTCTAAAGAAGGAAAAAACTTCTACGAGCTCATCAATGAAAAAAGGATAGAGGAATTTCTAAACAGAATTTCACAACCTGAAAGCAGACAGTATACATTACTTTCCATCGCTTTTGAATGCGGGTTTAATTCCAAGACATCTTTCAACCGTAATTTCAAGAAATATACGGGAGTTACTCCCAGTGAGTACCAGAAAACTCCCTGATCTGAGGGTTCAACTTTCAGGGGAAAGGTTTCATGTTTCATAAGTGTTTTTAAATCAAAAGATTACTTGGATTATTTTATTTGTCCCAACCTTCCTGTTGGGGCGATTGACTGTGGGGAATGATGAATCTTTGCATCATAATTTTTAAACCCTAGAGTATGACAGCTTTAAAAAAAAGGAATGCCGTTCTGGCTACCTTTACTATTTTTACTTTGTTATTTTCCTGTACAGACGGACGTACTATTGACGAACCCGGAAATCTGGTTCCTAAAACAGTAGATCAGGATTCTTCGTTACCATCCATTTATGCTAATGGTGCTATGCTTCATTCTGAGGCTTTCGGTCCAGAAAACGGAACCATTGTTATTTCCCTTCATGGCGGTCCGGGAGGAGATTACCGTTATCTTCTCAATGGGAAAGATCTTGCTGCGGAAGGTTTCCGTGTGGTATTTTATGATCAGAGAGGCTCAGGACTTTCCCAGCGGTTTTCTAAAAAGTCCTATACATCACTTGGCGGGGGAGCAATGGATGTAATCTATAATGAATTGCATGCCGTTATTGCCCATTACCGCAAAACACCGGAGCAGAAAGTGGTTCTGTTTGGACATTCCTGGGGAGCAATCCTGGCTTCCGGATACGCAGGAAAATATCCGAACGATATTCAGGGGCTTATTTTATGCGAGCCAGGTGGACTTAAATGGGATGATATTGAAGATTATGTGAAAGAATCCAGATCATTCAAGTTGTGGAGTGAGATTCTCAATGATGCAGCTTACATGGATCAGTTTATTTCAGGGAAAGAGGATCAGCATGAGATCTTAGACTATAAAATGTCGATGCTTGCCTCCAAAAATGATATCACCGGAGAAGGCGATTTTGATTCAAGTATGAGCTGGAGAAGTGGAGCGGTGATCATGGATGCGCTCTTTGACATCGGTGAGCAGTACAATATTGATTTTTCTCAGGGAATTCAAAATTACAATGGACCTGTTTTATTCTTTTACAGTGAACGAAATAAAGCTTATCCGGATTCCTGGGCTCAAAAAATTACGGCAAGTTATCACAATCCTTCTATTGTAAAAATATCAGGAGTAGGTCATGATGGGATCGTTACAAATTACAGCGCCTGGAACAATCAGACAAAACCACAAATAATCAATTTTATCAATGGTCTTTAATACAACACAAATGAAGAATACAATATATAAAACAGTCCTCTTTCTGGGCCTGATGCTAAATACTGTAAATGCACAGGTTATCAATTGGGCTAATGCTGGTAAAGAAAAACATATTTTCAATGCCAATATTGGAGCTGAGTACGGAGTGGTTTTCGGTCTTGGTTATGCTTATAAATTTAATCATAAACTGTTTCCAATGACGGTCGGTGCTGAGTTTTCCATTCCTTCCGGAAATACACTGCTGGATGATTATAAAGCAAAGGCCGGAGCGAATGTAAGGTGGATCAAGGTTCATGACTTTCAGTTTTCCACAAGAGTTCAGGGTATTTTCAGACGGTTTGAAAATGAAAATGCAGCTATAGCGAATTTCGGACTGGATATGGCCGGAGTCGTAGGCTATTACAGACCCAAATGGTTTGGTGGAGTGGAAGTGGGATTTGATAAAGCGATTGTTACTCACTTTAAGCATTCCGAACATTACAAAGACATTTATCCTGAAGTCAAAAATGGATGGTATGAACCGGCAACAGGTGGAAATTTTTATTATGGTGCTCAGGGCGGATATTCTTTCGGAAATCAGGATATCTATTTAAAATTCGGAAATGTGATTTCGCAGGATTTTAAAACGAAGCCATTACTTCCAGTTTATGTTCAGATCGGGTATAACTATAAATTGTAGAAGCGTTGATGTAAGGGCATAAAAAAACCGCCTTTAATAAGACGGTTTGTGGTTTCTCCAGGAATCGAACCAGGGACACATGGATTTTCAATCCATTGCTCTACCAACTGAGCTAAGAAACCAATTGTTTCGTTGTTTAACGTGGGTGCAAAAGTATAATATTTTCCAATACCGCGCAACTTTTTTTATCATTTATTTTAAAAAACCGCCTTAAGTAGGGCGGTTTTATCTTTCAATGATTTGGTCATCAGTTATTTGTATTCATTTAAAATTTTCTTCGCATTTTCATTTTCAGGATTCAATTCTAATGATTTTTTATAATTTTCCAAAGCTTCCTTCTTTTGCCCGACTTGTAAAAGTGCTTCCCCATAGCTGTCATACGTGTTCCATGCTTTCGGATAGAGCTGAATATTTAATTTAAAGATCTTCAGAGCGTCATCTGTTTTTTTATCACGAATCAGCTGGTAACCGAAACTATTGATCTGGCTTTCGCTGACATTATATACAGACTGGATCCCTTTTTTATGTTCTGATTTAATGAGGGTAATGATTTTGTCAACAGATTTTTCAGAAGCGTAAGCATCATTTAACGGAGTCTGATTCATTTCCCTTTCTTTTTGTTCCTGCTCCTTTAGGGTTTCTACGCGGTAATATTTCCTCTGTTCATCAGTGATTTTTGAAGGATCCATCTTGTATCTGGCCCATTTGCCATTCGTGGTTTTATCTTTGAAGAATTGTGTTCCATAGATCTGCGGCTTCTTTTTGTACATAAGATCTCTGTCTACTGCGGCGGCATACCACCATCTGTTCAGACTCGGATCCATTTTTAGTGCATTTTCAAAGCTTTTAACTGCCATTCCAGAAGAAATGGTATCTCCGCCATGTTGAAAGACGATCCCGGAGTTAAAATGGTCTTTTGCGGTCTTTACTTTATCTTCTTTCAATAGCGTAAAAATTCTGACACGTCTCAGGCTGTCTTCCTTGCTGACAATCTCCCAGTTGATTGGACTTGTTTTCCTTGCATTCTGGTCATCATCTGCCATTTTCTGAAGTTCAGGGTTGTCAGTGGTCTGGGAAAATGCTTTAACGGCAAATAGGAGCAAAAGAAAAGTCAGGAAGTGAATCTTTTTGTTCATGTATTTTGGATTTGATTAATGAGTGTGGTGGCGTAAATGTATAAAAATATTACATTCTGAAGTATAAAATGTATTATAGGTGGAAATCTTAATGTATGTTTTTTTTTGCAGATGTAGGATAGACTTAAAAAACTTAATTGTGCAAAAGTCTCTGCGCCTTTTGTAATGTTTCGTTTTTTAAACATTAAGATGAATTAAAGATGTAAGGTTAGTTAAGAAAAAATCAAATGATTTTTTAAGCTGGACGTCTTAAAGCAAAGCTAAAACTTAATATTCTTAAAAGCTTAAGAGAATCTTAATGGTTTGGATTTTTTGTTCACGCAGATGGTGCGGATAAAGCAGATTTGCAAAAGTAAGAATTTGCATCATCTCCATAATCTGCGCGAAATTTTTAAATTATATAGTCTGTATTCATTTCCTTCATCAGAATCGATGAAATTGATTTCTCCTTTACTTCCCTTTATAGATGAATATTTATTTTCTTTGCGTGGTAAAAACATTATTTACTCTCCAAGTATTGCAGACGATCAAAAAAAATAGAAAATCCCATGATTAATAAGCACAAAAAAACCTCTAAAATGAATTAGAGGTTTTAAAGTGGTTTCTCCAGGAATCGAACCAGGGACACATGGATTTTCAATCCATTGCTCTACCAACTGAGCTAAGAAACCATTATATTTTTGTTGACTTACTTCGTTGTTTTAAAGTGATGCAAAAGTAGTAAGTTTTTCTATATGAAGCAAGTATTCACCGTACTTTTTTTTAATAAAAATAAAACTTACTGATTTTCAGCCGAATTATTTTCCTGTTCTTTTCTGATATGGTCGCTCATCTCCTCCAATACAGGCTTGATCGTACTTTCCGGAAGATCGCTGATTCGGATATACATCAATCCGTCGATGGCATCATTGAAGTTCGGGTCTACATTAAAAGCAATTACTTTAGCATTCTGCTTGATGTATTTTTTGATCAGAACAGGCAGTCTCAATTCTGGTTCAAGGTCATCAATGATCTTGTCCAGCTTATTAAGATCAGATTCCATTTCCTCAAAAAAGATATTTTTATCCCTGTCACGCAGCTTTACTTTATACTCGTTTTTAGGCGTGATATATTGAGCAACTGCTGAATCAAAATAATTAGAACGCATGAATTCAATCATCAGAGATTTGGAGAATTCTGAGAACTTATTGGAAATACTTACACCGCCCATCAGGAATTTATGATCAGAATTTCTTAAGCATACATGGACGATTCCTCTCCATAAAAGGAAAAGCGGAAGTGGTTTCTGCTGATATTCCTCACAGATGTAGGCACGGCCCATTTCGATCACTTTTTTGAAGAACGGGTGGATATCCTGCTCAAACTCAAATAAAGAGCTTGTATAGAATCCTTTGATACCGTATTTCTTCATCACCTCTTTACCTAAAGCCATTCTGTAAGCTCCGGCAAGTTTCTCCGCGCTGCTGTCCCAAAGAAAAAGGTGATGATAATGCTTGTCGTATTCATCCAAGTCAAATGGAAGATTACTTCCTTCGCCTACAGCACGGAAAGTAAGCTCTCTCTGGCGTCCGATTTCTCTCATCACCGAAGGGATTTCCTCGTAAGTCGTGAAATAGATCTCGTAATTTCCGTTACTGAAAAGCATTTTATCCGTTCCTTTCAGTCTGTTGATATCCTTAAGAATGTCTTCTTTTGGAGTTTCGTCAATGATATTCTGAACGATGTTTTCTTCTTTTAAAAGAGGAAATTTAACCGTTAAATTTTTAAGATTGATGCTTTGTGCCAATGATTTTCTCTTTTCATAGTAAGATTTCATCATATACACTTTACGCTTCAGAAACTCACCTAGTTCTTCAATGGTTTCACTTTCATCCATTGCTTTCACCGTGATGGGTTTTCCAATTCTGATTCTGATTGGTTTTTCCCTGTCATTCATCATTTCAGCAGGAAGCATCAGCGTCTGTAAACTTGGATGAAGCTTGGCTACCTGATAAAATAGACGGCTGTTCTTAGCATGGAAATACAAAGGAACTACCGGTACTTTAGCCATTCTGATCAGCTTAAGCGCAGGTTTTTCCCATTCTCTGTCCAGGATTTCTCCGTAAGGGTTGTTTTTATTGGAAACTTCTCCGGCAGGGAAAATCCCCACACATCCTCCGTTCTGAAGGTGTTTCAGGGTTTCACGCATTCCCGAAGTACTGCTGTACGCTTCTTTTCTGTTCTCAAAAGGATTCACAGAAATCACGTACGGTTCCATAGGTTTGATCTTTTCCAGAAGAAAATTTCCCATGACCTTAAAATCCGGACGTACTTCTGAGAGGATTTTGCACATTAAAATTCCGTCGATGGCACCCAGCGGATGATTCGAAACCAGAATGAACGGTCCCGTCTTGGGAACTTTTGCAAGATCTTCCTCAAAAGCGATATAACTTAAGTTTCTTTCTCTTACAAATGAGTCGAAAAAGTCTTTGCCTTCTTTATCTTTTAGTTTGTCGTATAATCTATTAACTTCATTTATTTTGGCAATGCTCATCACGGCAGATGCTACCGGGTTTTTCAGGAACCCGATTTTGCTTAAGCCGGAAGCTGTGATAAGATCGTTTTTCGAAATTAAACTCATATGTGTTTAGTCGCAGTTAAAATTATTGTGTTACCATTTGAACCGTATTTTTGGAAATCTGTTCCAATAATACATTTTTTTCCTGGTAAAATTTGTCAATATGATCCATTTTCGCATTTCTTACTGTGAATAAAGATACATTTTTAACCGCTTTGGTTTTAAATATTTTTTGAAGTTCTTCATTAAGCTCATCTACATGGTCAAATTTATCTTCCAGACACAAAGCCAGTGAGATAGCTGAATTCTGCATCAGAGACACTTTGATTTTATATTTGGAAAGGTACCCGAAAATAAGGCTCATATGATCTTCTGCAATGAATGAGAAGTCTCTGGTTGATATTTTTAACAGGACCTGATTTTCTTTTAAAATATAGGATTCTTCATGCTGATTATGGTCTGAAGCTCCTACTTTAGTCCCTTCTTTGGTAGGATCTACAAAAGATTTTACATAAAAAGAAATCGCTTTTTGCTGAAGCGGCTGTAACGTTTTTGGGTGAATGACACTGGCTCCGTAATAAGCCAATTCAATTGCTTCCTCATAAGAAATATTGGAAAGAAGGGTCACATCACTGAACTTTCTCGGATCTCCGGTCATTACTCCCGGTACATCTTTCCAGATCGTCATGGCATCCGCATTCAGACAGTAAGCGAAAATAGCGGCAGAATAATCAGAACCCTCTCTTCCTAAAGTAACCGTGAAATTATTGTCATCAGAACCAATGAATCCTTGCGTTACATAGCAGATTTCAGGATTTAAAGTGGCGATAAATTCCTCTGTTTTTGCCCAATCTACCGTACCTTCCTGATAAGAATTATCAGTTTTGATATAATCTCTGGCATCCAGCCACTGATTGGTAAACTGAATTTCGTTCAGGTATTCGCTTAAGATTTTTGTAGAGATCATTTCTCCACAGCTTACCACCTGGTCATAGACAAAGCTGTAATTAGGAGATTTGTTTCTTCGTAAAAAAGAATCGATATCATCAAAAAATACATTGATCTCAGCAAAAACGGCATGGTTTTCAGGAAACAGACCATCTGCAATTTCAATGTGTTTTCGTTTTATCTTTTCAATCTCAGTTTGATAGTTATCCTTCTTGAAATAAAGCTCTACCACTTTTTCCAATTCATTCGTCGTCTTGCCCATTGCTGAAATAACCAGCAAACACTTGGCAAATCCCTGGCTTTGTAAAACCATAGACACATTTTTTACACTCTCGGCATCTTTCACAGACGCTCCACCAAACTTGAAAATTTTCATTAATTTGTTTAAAATAAAATTGTTAGATTAAAAATTACATGAGTTTTTTACGGAGGTCAAAATTATAAATTTACAACGAGATATGAAAGTATCCGGCCATCGGAAGGAATTAAGATTTTATTAAAATTGAGACTTGACGGGAATTATCAGAATTTTATTGATTTATTGTCATCAAATGGGGATTAATATCGCAGTGAAAAATTTAAGCGTACCTGTTGGACGTGTTTGTATTGTGTTGGTATACAGTGGTTAAGGTCTTTTCTAATAAAAGCTTTATTTCTCGGATAAATTTTCCGAAATTTGGGGAAAACGTAAAAAGAAAAATATGTCAAATCAACCATTACAGACTTTAGGAGAATTTCTTATAGATAAGCAGGACGATTTTCAGTATTCTACAGGTGAATTTTCCCGTCTTCTGAGCGCTATAAGATTGGCTTCGAAAGTGGTAAACAGAGAAGTAAATAAAGCCGGAATCGTAGATATTACAGGAGCTGCCGGCAACCAGAATATTCAGGGGGAAGAACAGCAGAAACTTGATGTGATTGCCAATGAAATTTTTATTACGGCTTTGTCTCAGAGAGAGGTGGTTTGTGGTATTGCTTCTGAGGAAAATGATGATTTTATAGACATTAAATGCGGTGAAAACGGTCATTTAAGTAAATATGTAGTGCTGATTGATCCTTTGGACGGATCTTCAAATATCGATGTCAACGTTTCTGTAGGAACTATTTTCTCTATTTACAGAAGAGTAACGGAACCGGGAACTCCGGTACAGCTGGAAGATTTCCTTCAAAAAGGAATTAACCAGATCGCTGCAGGATATGTGATCTACGGTTCTTCTACCATGATTGTATACACTACAGGAAATGGAGTGAACGGATTTACTTTGGATCCATCACTGGGAACCTATTATCTTTCCCACCCGAATATGACATTTCCTACCAGTGGAAAAATTTATTCCATCAACGAAGGAAACTATATCAAATTTCCTCAGGGTGTAAAAAATTATCTAAAGTATTGCCAGATGGAGGAAGGAGATCGTCCTTACACTTCAAGATACATCGGTTCTTTAGTGGCAGATTTCCACAGAAATATGCTGAAAGGAGGAATTTATATTTACCCTTCTTATTCTCAGGCTCCAAACGGAAAACTGAGATTATTGTATGAATGTAATCCTATGGCATTCCTTGCTGAACAGGCGGGAGGAAAAGCTACTGACGGATTCAGAAGAATTCTTGAAGTAGAGCCTACAGAGCTTCACCAGAGAATTCCGTTTTTCTGCGGAAGTATCAACATGGTGGAAAAAGCAGAGGAATTTATGCGGATCGACAGTGTAAAATAATGACAGCAAAATATTCCAGATATTTATTAGAATTCAAACGCCCGAGCGGAACATCTCGCGGCGTTTTGCATGTAAAGGAAACCTTTATTCTCGAAATTGAAGACAACGGAAAAAAGGGAACAGGAGAGTGCGCCGTGTTCAGAGGATTGAGTTTTGATGACCGGCCGGATTATGAGGAGAAACTGCAGTGGCTTTGTGAAAATATCAATCAGGATGGTTGGTATTTAAAAGAAGAACTGAAAGAATTTCCATCGATATGGTTCGGATATGAGCAGGCTGTTTTAAATTTAAAGCAGGGAGGCCATTTGTATTTTCCAAGTGAGTTTACGGAAGGAAAATCAGCTATTGTGATCAATGGACTGATCTGGATGGGTGATGTTCACTATATGGAAGAACAGATCCGCGAAAAGCTTGAAAACGGTTTTCACTGCATCAAACTGAAAATCGGAGTAGATTGGGAATCTGAACATAAGGTTCTTCAGAAATTAAGAGAGAAATTTTCAAAAGATCAGCTTGAGCTTCGTGTAGATGCCAATGGCGGGTTCAATAGGGAAGAGGCAGAGATTGTTTTACAGCAGCTTGCCGATCTTCATATTCATTCTATTGAACAGCCGATAAAAGCAGGTAATTGGGCTGATATGGCATCATTATGTGCGATAACGCCAACTCCTATTGCTTTAGATGAGGAACTGATAGGAATTACAGATCCTTCTGAAAAGAAAAAACTTTTGGAAACCATCAAGCCACAGTATATTATTCTGAAACCAGCATTAGTTGGTGGTTTTGCAGGTTCAGACGAATGGATTTCTCTGGCAGAAGAACAGAATATCGGCTGGTGGATCACTTCTGCCCTGGAAAGTAATATTGGCCTGAATGCCATCGCACAGTATACCTTCACAAAAAAAAGTCCGATGCCGCAAGGTTTGGGCACCGGATCTTTATTTGTAAATAATTTTGAATCAGTTTTGGAACTCAGAAATGAGCTGTTGTGGTTCAAAATATAATGGATGAATTGATATTTATGCAAATGGAGGAGGAGCGTCTTCGCAAGTTGGATTGCTTGAGTGTTCAGAATCCCATGATCTGCAGCATCTTTTTCTTGGATCCCAGCTGTTGCAGCCCAGTGGAACAAGCCCTCCTTTAATTGTTTTTAATTCTCCCTTTTTAAGTTTTCTCATGTTGTCGCTTAACTTTTTCATAATAAAGATTTTAATTTGTTTAGTAAAGTAAATTTCAATCTCTTTTTTTTATTACGCAACAATTTAACTTAAATTAACTAAATTCACCTTCCGGGGACTTGTTGATCCTGTGAAATTATTTTTCTTTACAGGGGAATCATAGATTGTATGTAAAAAGTAATTTTGCTTCCATACTGAAAAATGGAAGTCAACAGGTATTTGAAGATCGTCTAAAGTAGTATTATGGTCGGATAGTTTTTTGTTTTTTTAAGGGTTAATGTTTGTCAATTAAATCACGTCTTTTACGAAAATTGCTTTCTTAATATAGTTCAATATGTAAGAAAATTTGCTTTTAATTCTTTTCATGATGAAATTTGTATTTCTCTGTTTAATGAAAATTTACAATCTTTGTGCCAATTTAAACACAGGTTTAAAGTTTAACATATGATTCATCTCATGGTCTGTTTTTTAATATACTGTTAAGAAATAATAGTGAATGTATTTTCGTTATCCTTTGATCTTCCGGTGATTAAGTTCCGGTCTATACCGTATAAGTTCTGGTAAATATCCTTCTGTACCATAGAGCTGGAAAGGTATCCCCAATGATTTCCCACTTCATATTTAAAGCTGTTCAGCACATCATCCTTTACAAAAGTGCAATCGATGATTGAGACAATATCTTTGAATCTTTCAATATCACCCGGTCCGTTTTTACCCAATCTCGGGGTCAGAATATTTTTGGTGAACTGTGAAATTCCCAGTATCGTATCTTTCCTGTTTAAATAAATAGAAACACGATTAGCCAGAAGCGGGAGTTTATTGAATGAGTCTTCCGAATCTTCGAACACTTTATACGTTACATCTGCATTTAAAAGAAGGACCTGATCGATGACGCGAAGAATATTTTCCTTTTTTAAGCTGTACAGCATACTTTGAAGCACTCTATTTCCCATAGAATGGGCCATCAGATGTATCCTCTGATTGCAGGGAGCCAGATCGCGGTTTGAAAAAATATCTTTTAAAAACTGAGTGTAAAAATAGAAAAGTCTCATCAGCGAAGATCCTGAATTAATGCTTGATGCTTTATCATCGAAATAAGTCAGAGGAACAATGCTGCTCGAGGCAGGCCAGCTTACGAAAAGGATATGTTCAACAGGCGATGCCGGATTATCAATGAACAGCTTTTTAAGGTCAATCATAGCTTTTAATTCATCATCAAAATCATAGGCATAACCATGGATGAAGATCAGAACATCGCTCCTGTCTTTTGTGGAAGACATATTTTTATAGAGTTCATAGAACATTCGCTGGGTTCCGCCGAGATTATTGGCTGTAAGCGTAGATTTCTTAAAGCCTTTTTCGTTCTGTAAAACTTCCAGAACGTCCTGATAACCTTGTTTCTCAGGCTCGGAAAATAATTTGTAGTTTAAAATATTCCTGTTGGTGTAGTCTTTCTTCTTTTTGGCCGCTGCGGTGGGCTCTTTGTAGGTGTCAAAATCACATTTTGCGATCCTGAAATTGGGAATAGAGTATTCATCATTAGAAAATGAGTCTACTTTTTCGCCCTTATGACGGACGATCTTACGATTGCTTAGGATATAAACAGCCATATTCAGTAATTTTTACAAACGGTTTTTAGTTTCATCGAAATTAATGAAAAATATTGAATTATCATCAGTTTTGCTTTTAAATTATCATTTTCGTAAGCCCTAAATTTTCCTTAACTTTGTAAAACTTTTTTTGCATACAATAAAAGCTAATTTAATAATGGAAGAAGAAAAAAAATCACTCAATTTTATTGAGCAAATTATTGAAGATGATATGGCAAACGGTCTGAAAAAAGATCAGATTCGTTTCCGTTTTCCCCCTGAACCTAATGGATACCTGCATATTGGCCACACAAAAGCCATCTGCATCAACTTTGGGCTGGGTGAAAAGTACAACGCTCCCGTAAACCTTCGTTTCGACGATACGAACCCTGAAAAAGAAGAACAGGAATTCGTAGATTCTATCAAGAAAGATGTCGAATGGTTAGGTTTCAAATGGGACAAAGAGCTATATGCATCCGACTACTTCCAGCAGCTTTACGAATGGGCCGTACAGATGATCAAAGAAGGAAAAGCTTATGTAGATGAGCAGCCATCTGAGGTGATCACCGAGCAGAGAAAGAATCCTGCAGAACCGGGAATTGAGTCGCCGTTCAGAAACCGTCCGGTAGAAGAGTCCCTTGATCTGTTCGAAAGAATGAAGAACGGAGAATTTGAAGAAGGTGCAATGTCTCTTCGTGCGCAGATCGATATGGTTTCCCCGAATATGAACTTACGTGATCCTGTGATGTACAGAATCCTGAAAAGACCTCACCACAGAACCGGTACAGTATGGAAAATTTATCCTATGTACGACTGGGCACATGGTGAATCCGATTATCTGGAGCAAGTGTCACACTCATTATGTTCATTGGAATTTGAAAACCACAGACCACTTTATAACTGGTATCTGGAGCAGGTTTATGATGAATCTAAGATAGCACCAAAACAAAGAGAATTCGCAAGAATGAATGTCTCTTATATGATCACGTCTAAAAGAAAATTACAGAGACTGGTTGCTGAAAATGCCGTAACAGGTTGGGACGATCCGAGAATGCCTACGATCTCAGGAATGAGAAGAAAAGGATTCACGCCGACATCCATTAAAAACTTCATTGAAAAAGTGGGAGTTGCGAAAAGAGAAAACCTGATCGAGATCCAATTGCTTGATTTCTGCGTTCGTGAAGACCTGAACAAGGTGGCGAAACGTGTAATGGCAGTGGTAGATCCGGTAAAACTGGTGATTGAAAACTATCCTGAAGGCGAGGAAGAATGGCTTGAAACTGAAAATAATCCTGAGCAGGAAAATGCAGGGACAAGAGAAGTTCCTTTCTCCAGAGAATTATACATCGAAAGAGAAGACTTTAAAGAAGAAGCAAATAATAAGTTCTTCAGACTGAAATTAGGCGGAGAAGTTCGTTTGAAATCAGCATACATCATCAAAGCGGAAAGAGTTGAGAAAGATGAAAACGGTGAGATCACTACGATCTACGCCAGTTATGATGAAAAGAGCAAGTCAGGAAGCGGAACGGAAGAAAGTTTGAGAAAAGTAAAAGGTACACTTCACTGGGTATCTGCTACTCATGCCATTCCGGTAGATGTGAGAATTTATGATAAACTCTTTACAGTAGAGCAGCCTGATGCAGAAAAGGATGTAGATTTCCTTAATTTCATCAATCCGGAATCCGTAATTACGATTAAAGGATTTGCTGAACCAAGCCTTAAAGAGGTAGCCATAGGAGAGCCACTTCAGTTCCAGAGAATCGGGTACTTTACGAAAGACCAGGATTCTACGGATTCTAATCTGGTATTTAACCGTACTGTAACGTTGAAAGATTCTTTCAAACCGGAATAATCTTACCACAATCAATATAAAAGCAGGACCTGAAAAAGTCCTGCTTTTTTGTTTTAACTCTTGTGAGCTTAAGAAAAATGATTTACTCGCGCAGATTTAGCTGATAGAGCAGATTTTAATTCATGCTTTTTTAAACATTAAGATTAATGAAGAAGGTAAGGTTAGTTAAGAAAAAATCAAATGATTTTTTAAGCTGTACGTCTTAAAGCGAAGCTCAAACTTAATATTCTTAAAAGCTTAACAGAAATCTTAATGGTTTAAATTTTACTCCCGCAGATTTAGCTGATAGAGCAGATTTTAATTCATGCTTTTTTAAACATTAAGATCAATGAAGTCTGTAAGATTAGTTAAGACAAAATCAAATAATTTTTTAAGCTGTACGTCTTAAAGCGAAGCTCAAACTTAATATTCTTAAAAGCTTAACAGAAATCTTAATGGTTTAAATTTTTTCTCTCGCAAATTAACAAAGGTAAAAATCTGCATCATCTCCATAATCTGCGTGAAATTTTAAAACTATTTGCTTCCCTTTATTTTGGAATTGATCGGCAACTATCGAAAATTAATATCCGATAGTAACTTCCAGCCTCCATCTTCCAGTCCTTTTAAGTATTATCCTTTCACCCCTTTGATCCAGTCCTGAAATTTACCGAACTGTTCCATAATAAAAGATTCATGTTCTTCTTTTTCTTCCGGACGGTCTACCAGGATATGCTCAAAGTAGCTTCCTTTCAATACTTTTCTTAAAAGTCCTTCTCCAATGAATGGTTTGTAGTCGTTCAGAGCCTGGGTAGCTTTTAATAAATGTCTGATGTCATATTGTAACGGGTTAATATCCGGAACCTGTTTATTAAGGTTAAGAAGATTATATACTGCAATTCTAGCCGTTCTTACGGAGCTTTCCATAGTAAAGACCACATCGTTATTCGTTTCTACAAACTGTCCTACCAGTCCTAAATTGGTACAGCCTTCCGGAACGACTCTCGGACGGTCGCCCTGAGCTCTTGGCATAAACATAGAAGTGATGTATGGCATAAATGAAATGCGGACAATCGTATTTTCCACCACATTGTCCAGCTGATCTGTGATTCCCAAATGATAGCAAAGTTCTGCAAGGATTTCATTTCCGGTACATTCCGGCATTGTTTTTTTGATGTAGTTTCCTTCTTTGTCCATCAGAAGGGAATATACCCACACCACTAAGATATCATCAGGCTGAGTAGGGAAGTGCGGCTGTCTGTTACACGTAAAACTCATCACCCAGTTTGAATCTGTTATAGTAATGATTCCACCGGTAGCTGTTCTTCCGGAATAGGGATCGTTCACACATAATTCTTTCAATTTTTCCGTAAAAGCAGAAGGTCGGCATGTAAGCGTAGCAGATTCCCATGACGATTTTTCAATGTGGCTGCAGAATTTTTCTGGTTTTCCGAAGACTTCTGATTTGGCTGCCAGGTTTTTCCAGAGCATCCATCCCGGGCCTTGTCCTGCACTGCTGTTATCCAGTGTGATTTCAGGGGCTGTATTATTATCGCCATAGAATGTACTTTCGGTCATAGATCCTGTGGTGACAATCACGTAATCTTCTTTTCCGACAGGAATTTTCACTTCTTTGCCATCCTGTTCCGTGATGATGCCTTCCACTGTTTTTCCTTCCGTATTGATATGGATATCGAGATCTTTAACCAAAGTATTAAACTGGATCTGCACTCCTTTTTCAACAAGGAAGTTTTTTAAAGGCGTAACGTAAGTGTCAAACTGATTGTATTTCGGGAATACCAGACAGGAGAAGTCTTTCATTCCGTCGATAGCGTGAAGGAATCTGTGCATATACAGTTTCAGTTCCAATAAACTGTGCCAGTTTTCAAAAGCGAACATAGAGCGCCAGAAGAACCAGAAATTACTGTTAAGGAATGATTCCGCAAAATAGTCTTCAATCGTAAGGTCATCAAGCTCCTCTTTTTTCTTTAATAAAAGTTTCACGATGGCCAGCTGGTCTTTTTTCTCAAGTCCGAATTTACTGAAATCCTGGATCTCTCCCTGATTGTGGATCAGTCTCGCTTTTGAATAATTCGGGTCATTATCATTGATCAGACGGTATTCGTCCAAAACACTGTATGGAGCAGGAAGTTCAAGAGCAGGAATATCCTGGAACATATCCCATAAGTTTTCATAGGTCATATCCATTTCACGTCCACCTCTGATGATGTAGCCGTCTTTTGCATTTCCGGCACCGTCCAGTGAACCTCCTTCTACATTAAGCTGGTCAAGGAAAATAATGTTTTTCCCCGGAACACGGCCGTCACGGATGAAATAATAAGCGGCAGACATTCCCGCAATACCGCTTCCTACAATATAAATTTTGCTGTTTTCATAGGATTTTAAGGGAATTCCTTTATTACGCTGATAGTTTCCGATTTGGTCTGAAAAAGGCATCGTTTTTTCAGGAGTGTTAATCTGAACTTCTTTACTGGAATCCGGTTCGTGGTTTACTTTTCCGAATTGCTCAGAAGCATTTAAAACCTGGTCGAATTTTGAATTGATCGTACTCATTATGTATTGTTTTAATTAACAGTATAAAGGTACCTCTATTCATTATGCAGGATATATCCCTAATGTCAGAATTACTATCCCCAAATTCTTACGACTGAATATTTTCCCGGTTTCTGTACTCGGAAGGAGAGATGGACGTATGTTTTTTGAAAAAGCGACCGAAAGCTGATGCGGAATTAAACTGCAGCTCAAAAGCAATCTCTGAAATCGTAATTTCAGGGCTGCCCAACATCACATAAGATTCCTTCAACAGGGCTTCGTCGATAACCTGATGAGGTGTTTTGCCGCTTGCCTTTTTAATGACTTCGATAAGGTATTTACTGGAAACGAAAAGCTGATCGGCATAGAACTGAACCGTCCGGTCCTTTCGTATATTTTCCCGGATCAGTTGACTGAATTTTAAGAAAATATCTTTTTTGCCTTCTTCTTTTTCAATACAGCTGTCATTTTCCGTTTCCATAATATCCGCTGTTTCCAGAAGCAGATTGAAAATAATGGTACGGACAATTTCTTCGGTAAATTTTCCCTGCTTTCTGGATTTTTTCTTCAGATAATCCAAAAGGTTCTGCAACAGTGCTGAGTTTTTCTCATTCGTCTTGACAATGCTGTAGGAACCGTTCGAAAACAGATTCATTTTTTCAATGATAAAAGGATTGGAAATATTTTTGATCAGAAAGTTTTTGTCAAAAAAGAGGAGTTTCATTTTAAAATCTTCACTGGTTTCCAGAAACTTGACAATGGTAGACGGAGCCGCAACCAGGAAGCTATGGGCATCCACATGATATTTCCGGCTATCGATTTCAATGTTTATGTCTCCGGCCGTACAAATGCACAAAGCATAATAGTCCATGCGAAAAGGTGTCTCGGGAAAATTGAAAATAGGATTTCCGGAAGAGATATAATAAGATTGCCGGCAGTCAATACTGTAAAACGATAGCGTATCATGTAAATTCTCGTAGGTTATCATTTTGTGTATTGGTTTGATTAAAATTTTACTTTAAATTTTGGAATTTTAAGGTCAAAAATCCCATTGTTACTGCAATTTACGAAAATTATAAAAGTTGATTGTAAGGTTGCAGCGGAATATTTGCTGATTTTATCCCAGCCTGGTATATTCTTGCCTCTATTGAGGTGATTGATAAAAAAAGTACCTTTTAAAGGGCTTTCCGGACCAATTTACCTAAATTTGCATCTTACTAGGTTTTCTCCCCAAAAAATAATATTGTGAAATTAATTAGCGTATATACGGGTTCTTTTAAAGGACTCTCAGAAGAGAGCTGGATGTTGGCGCTGGTCATGCTCATCAATCGTGCAGGTTCTATGGTACTTCCTTTTTTAGGAGTGTACATGACGGGCTATCTCCATTTCAGTATAGAAAATTCAGGAATTATTCTGAGCTTTTTCGGAATAGGTTCCGTATTGGGCTCATGGCTTGGAGGTTTGATTACGGATAAAATCGGAGAATACCGTGTGCAAAGCCTGAGTCTGCTGCTGAGCGTACCTCTGTTCTGTCTGATTCCGCTTTTTAAAACAGAAGTGGGACTGGCTGCTATTATTCTGATTCAGAGCATTGTCAGCGAAACTTTCCGTCCCGCGAACTCTGTGGCGATCACTAAATATGCTAAACCCGAAAATATTACCAGAGCTTTCTCCCTCAATCGGATGGCTGTCAACCTTGGGTTTTCAATAGGCCCTGCGCTTGGAGGAATATTATCTGCCATTTCTTATGAATTTTTATTTTTCAGTAATGCTCTGGCCGCCTTGCTGGCTGGTTTAATGTATATCCGGTTCTTCGGAAAACGGAATAAAGAAGCTTCATTAAAACCGAAAAAAGCAAAAGAAGCCATAGCCATAAAAAAAGAAAATTCCCCATACCGCGACGGAAAATTCATGCTTTACAGTTTCTTCTGTATGCTGTTTGCCATCTGTTTTTTCCAGTTATTCAGTACCCTGACTATTTTTTATAAAGATACGGCGCACTTAAGCCAACAGAATATCGGGTACATCCTTGGTTATAGTGGGTTCCTTATTGTACTGCTTGAAATGGGCTTTGTACAGATCGCGGAAAAGTATTTCAGTCTTGCCTTTACGCTGCTTATTGGAACTATATTGTGTGGTATTTCGTATGCCATGTTAGCATTTGATTATTCGATCCTTACCCTTATTGTTTCCATGACACTGCTGTGTATCGGTGAAATCTGGACTCTGCCGTTTATATCTACGATAACCGCGTTGCGCTCCGGTGAAAACAACAAAGGGGCTTACATGGGAATGAATGGAATATCCGTTGCTATAGCCTTTATCATTACGCCATATGTGGGAACGATGACTGCAGATAAGCTAGGCTTCAATACACTATGGATAGCAACAGGTGTATTGGCAATAGGTATTGCAATTGGGTTCTATTTTGTAATCCCGTGGATGCTGAAGAAGAGAGTGGGAGAGTCTTAGGGTTTGAGAGTTTGAGAGTTTTTGGATGGAAGATGGAAGTCTGAAGATGGAGGTTGTGAAGGGCTGTAGACAACTATACCATATCTGATTGTTTTTTAGTATATCTAACATCAACTAGTATCTACCCCCAATCAATTTTATCGGAGATAAAATCTTTGCGCCTTAATAACACAATATATTCAAATATCTTTGCGCCTTAGCGATTTAAACTCTTTTTGGAAACGCAAAGGCGAAAGGTACTTAAGTTATGCGAATATGTAAGGTGCAAGAAAATCAAAGATTTTCAGTAAGGCTAACTTCATATATTTGAGGGGTAATATTCTTCGATTTACTAAATTGAATGGTATAACAAAAATGTCTGAAATCTGATATCTAAAACATAAAATCTTGATTCTTGTCTCTAGGCTCATGGTTCTCTCCCCAAAACAATATTCCTTACAATCATCTCTGCATGAATACGCGAGTTCTCAATAAACCAAAGATGCGTATCCTTTCCTCCACAAACAACCCCTGCCAGATATAGATTCGGGACATTGGTCTCCATGGTTTCCGGATGATAAAGCGGATTCAGGCAGTCACCATGCAGTTCTATTCCTGAGTTCCTTAGAAAGTCAAAATCAGGGAGATATCCGGTCAGTGCCAAAACAAAATCATTGTCAATTTCGTTGGTTTGCCCATTTTCATCTTTAAAAATGACGGTGTTTTCTGTGATTTCTTTTATTTCAGAATTAAAATAAGCTTTGATACTTCCTTCTGCAATTCTGTTTTCGATATCCGGTTTTACCCAATATTTGACGCTTTTTGAAATTTCAGAGTGGCGGATAATCATCGTTACATCGGCCCCTTTTCTATATGTTTCCAAAGCAGCATCTACTGCGGAATTGCTTGATCCTACCACAACCACTTTTTGTTTTGCGTAGGGATAAGGTTCTGTATAATAATGCTTCACTTTTGGAAGGTCTTCTCCGGGAATATTCATCAGATTCGGAATATCATAAAATCCTGTGGAAATAACGACGTTTTTTGCTTTGTAAGCCGCTTTTGAGGTTTCAATATCAAAAAGATTCCCGCTTTTGGAAACTTTCAGAACTCTTTCATAGAGATTGATATTGATTTCTTTGTGTCTTGAAATGCCCTGGTAGTATTCCAAAGCTTCCTGACGACCAGGTTTGGGTGCTGTAGAGATGAATGGAATGCCGTCGATCTCCAGTTTTTCAGCAGTGGAGAAAAAACGCATGTATAAAGGGTAATGGTATAAGGAATTGACGATGGTTCCTTTTTCTATGATCAGATGGGTTAAATTATTTTTCTGGGCTTCAAGAGCACAGTTAAGACCGATGGGGCCGCCTCCGATGATGAGGATGTCTAAAATTTCCATAGAACAAATTTACTTAAAACCACGATATGAAGCGAAAAATAGACAACAGAACTTATCTATGAAGACGATTGTATTGGCACCAGTTTTGGTGTTTCTTCAGCATTAAAAAATTGAAAAGATGAAGAACCTTATTATTCCAATATTCGTATTAGCACTATTGACGGGCTGTAAGAAAACCCCGGAAAAGCCAGTTCCCAACGTGGTAGATTCTATGGCTCTGGCTAAGGAAAAGAATATTGAAAACACGGCACAACAGAAAAAAACAGATGAAGCAGCTGTAAAAGCAGCTAATGATTTAATTCTGCAGGCTTTGAAAAATAAAGATTATAAAACCTTTACCTCCTTTATTCATCCCGAAAAAGGAATCAGTTTTTCAATGTATGGATTTGTAAACCCTAAGGAAGATCAACATTTATCCAAAGAAGATTTCGAAAAGTTTCAGCCGACAAAGACCTTATTTACTTGGGGCGCTCAGGACGGTTCAGGAGATCCGTACAAAGCCAGCATCAATGATTATCTGACGAAATGGGTCTTCTCCAAAGATTTCACAGGATCACAATATTCATTAAACAAATTCCAGGCTGGCGGAAATTCACTTAATAATTTAAAGGAGATATATTCCGGTAAAGACTTTACCGAAAACTATATAAAAGGCACTGAAAAGAATGGTGAAATGGATTGGAAAACCATCCGTTTTGTCTTTGAAGAATTTCAGGGTAAACAGTATCTGGTGGCTGTGGTGAATGATCAGTGGACGATTTAGTGAATTAATTATCATTAAATAACGCAAGGTTATCATAAGAATGCTTCGACTTCGCTCAGCATGACATCTCTAATAGGTAACGTAAAGTTTACTAAGTGTCATGCTGAGCGGAGTCGAAGCATCTATTATATTTTTTGTTCTTATTTTGTTCCAGATTAACCTAAAATCTCAACAAGCTTTTTAGTCAGATTTCTTCTTGAAAATTGTTCTATATTCTGAGTGTTTTCAAGCAGAGCTCCTTTTTTCCACAGCTCATATTTCTCAAGGATAAAATCTTTAACCGCTTTGGAATCTTCGTAGCTGAAATGTTTTCCTGAGGCAGTTTCTTCCAGTATTCTGGAAACATCCGCTTCGCCCGGACCGAAAGAAATAATCTGTTTTCCAGTCGCCAGGTATTCAAATATTTTCCCGGGAATAATTCCTTTGGAAGACTCATTCGGGAAATTGGTGATCAGTAACAGATTGGAGTTCGCCATCTCTTCCACAGCTTTGTCATGGGAGATATAGCCCAGATTCAGGATGTGGTTTTTCAGGCTTGAACTTTCTATTGACTGAAGAATTTTATCATCAACTCTTCCGGCAAATTTCAGGGTAAAATGGTCTGCAAAGTCTTTATTTTCTTTGACTAATTCATCAAGAACTTTCCAGAGATTTTCAGGGTTTCTTAATTGCTCAAGAACTCCGATATAGCTTAATGTGAAAGATTTACTATTTTGTCCGTTCACTGTTTCAATAGGTGAAGAAGAAGCATCACTTTCATCAAATCCATTCGTAATACAAACGGCATTGGCTCCCGCTTTTCTGAAGTTTTCAGCATCGGTATAGCTTGTCGCCAGAGTGATATCAGCAGTTTTAAAAACGGCACTTTCAAGCTGACGGTGTTTATTATCAGAACTTTTGGTGAGTTTTAAATGTTTGTAATAGGAAATCTCCGTCCATGGATCACGGAAGTCGGCGATCCATTTCAGATCCGGGAATTTCTTTTTCAGTCCGAGACCGATCATGTGAAGAGAGTGGGGCGGCCCGGAAGTCACGACCACATCTATTTTATTTTCTTTTAAATACTGTTCCAGGAATTGAATGGAAGGCTTTACCCAAAAAACTCTGGCATCCGGAATGAAGAAATTTCCTCTCACCCAGATTGAAAGCCTGGATTTCCAGCTTTGGTTTTTACCGACATCAAACTGACCGGCTTTGAATTTTTTATTGCTTTTGTTCAGCTTTTCAGCCAGCTGATAGGGTTCCCAGATTTTGGTTTTTACAATTTCTATATTGTGTGGAACATCTTTTAAAAGACTTTCATCGAGTAGGGGATAGCTTGGATTTTCGGGCGTGTAGATCACCGGACTCCAGCCGGATTCGGGCAGATATTTTGCAAACTTCAGCCATCTTTGAACACCAGGACCTCCCGCAGGAGGCCAGTAATAGGTGATGATCAGTATTTTTTTTTGTTCCATTAACCTTGAACAATAACTTTTAAACGTTAAACAGTTTTCTCAACGAGCTGTTCTTTTTTCTTATTCTTATTCGTCCAGAAGATCCCGAAGCCACTCAGTGCGATAAACAGTCCGAAGCATAGCAGCGACAGCCATTTACCTTTTTCTATCACTTCCGGTTCAAAGACCATTCTGATGTTGTGGGTTCCTGCAGGAACGTGTACCGCACGCAAAAGATAATCTGCCTTGATATAAGGAACTTCTTTTTCGTCTACAAACATTTTCCAGCCATGAGGATAATAGATCTCAGAGAATACAGCCAGCTGAGGGGTTTTCGACTGAGATTTGAATTCCAGTTCGTTCGGCTGATATTTCGTTAAATTGATAAATGCCGTTGAATCTGCCTGCACTGTTTTCCCAGTGAAATAGGCTTTATCTTCTGCCGCCATCACAGCTGTTTTCTTACTGTCGATTACTCCGATAGATTTGATTTCTTCGTCCGGCGTGTTCACGAATTTAAGGTCGCTTACAAACCATGCATTTCCGTTGGCTTTGGCATTCGGCATGGCCTGAGGCTTGTCCGGGCCGCCCATTACCCAGTATTTTGCATTAAGAAGATTAAGGATATTCGGTACTTTCACAGAGTCCATCACCTGGAAATATTCATTGATCACGTCATCATATCTTCTCAGTTTCACGGCATGATAGCCTCCGATTGAAGATTTGAAATAAGACGTATTCGTCTCGCTGAATGTTCCTAAAATATTATTGAAAACCCTGTAGTGTGTTTTATCTCTTTCAGCAATGGTTTCAAGCGTTTTATTAACGTTCACATTGGCCACGATAGATTCTAAATTCGGATTTCCCTGAACTTTTTCCGCCAGAAGATCTGAACTTTCTGTCTGGAAAGGATTTTCAGCGAATACTTTGTCTACATAATTTTCATCATTCAGATAACGCTTGTTTACCGTCCAAAGATCGAATAAACTCACGGCTCCAATGATGATCAAAGCGATGTTCTGGCTCAGTTTCTTCTTCATGGTCATGAAAAGAACTGCGGCCGTTATCGCTACGTATAGCAATGCTTTTATCGCATCAATTCTGAATAATTTAAATCGCTCTTCAGATAGATAATCCAAAAGGAAAGGTGGGAAATAGGTTTTTTCACCGTCTGTATAAAAGCCAAGTAGTGATTTTCCAAAAAGAAGAAGAATCAGAAGAAACCCTAAAGTTCCTCCGCTTACATAGATAAGGATTTTCTTTTTGTATTCCTCCGTTAATTTTTCATCGGTAAAGAACCTGTAGATCCCGATAATAGCAATCAGAGGGAATAATAATTCCACAACGACTAAGATAGAAGATGGTGCTCTGAATTTGCTGTAAAAAGGAACGTAGTCGATAAAGAAGTCAGACAGCGGCATAAAGTTGCTTCCCCACGCCAGCAGAACGGTCAGAATGGATGCTCCGAGGATCCAGTATCGGTATTTTTTCCATGCAAAGAAGAATCCTAATAAAGCAAGGAAACATACAACGGCTCCCTGATAGGCAGGTCCTGAGGTTCCCGGCTGGTCTCCCCAATAGGTAACCCCGTTGAATCCTTTTGAAATTCTGTCCATTTCAGCCTGTGAGCCTACATTTTCCTGGATAAGTTCCTGAACTTTATTCATCATTTCCTTAGCTTCAGGTTCCTGGCTTCCGCCACCCATCAATCTTGGAATGAAAAGATTCAGTGTTTCCAGTTTTCCGTAGCTCCACATCAGAATGCTGGTTTTATCCAGTCCTGATTCTCCTGAAGTATGGCTGTCATTGGTAAGGATCTGCTTTCCACGTACCGTTTCTTTGATGTACTCGGAATTGGCCATAATCCTTTGAGAGTTCATCCCGACACCTATGGCACATGAAGCAGCAATAATTCCGGATGAAATCAGAAAATGCTTCATCGGAATTTTTTTCTGGATTGCTCTTACCAGCTCGGAAAGGAATAAAAATCCTAAGGCTAGGAAGAGATAATACGTCATCTGCGGGTGGTTGGCTGCAATCTGAAGTCCCATAAACAGGGTCGTTGCAATGAATCCCCAGATATACTGTTTCCGGATATAGACTAATATGATTCCGGCAAGAAGCGGTGCGAAATACTCGATGGTATTGACTTTACCGTTGTGTCCTGCCGCAATAATGATATAAAAATAGGTGGATAAGCCAAAGAAAGTGGCGCCCAGTAAAGCGTATTTCCAGTTTCTGACGGCTACCATTCCAAGGAAGAAAAATCCTGCAAAAAGGAGGAAAAGATAATTGACCGGTCTTGGCAGGAAGTTTAGGTTGCTGTCGATCTTTTTGATGATGTCACCTTTGAACTGGCTTCCCATCTGATAGGTGGGCATTCCGCCAAACATGGAATCACTCCAGTAGGTTTCGTTTCCGGTATCGGCTCTGTAGTCGAGAAGTTCTTTTGCGCCTCCTCTGTACTGTACGATATCATGCTGAAAAAGCTGTTTTCCTGAAAAAACAGGGGTGGAGTATAAAAATGCTAAAACTATAAATACAACGAGTGAAATTGCAATATAAATTAAGTTTTTATTTTTAGCCATGCTGGTTATTATCTTTTATTTCTTGGAATATTTACCTTTTATCTTTACTTTCTTTTACCTCTTCATAGTCAACTGTTTCTGCATCCCAGTTGAGGTTCTGTTTATTCTTATTCGAGTTGTTGAGATCCTGCTGCTGTTTGTTATCTCTATTGTTATTAAACCTATAACTGTAAAAAGATTTATAGAACACCCTTCTCAGGATATTCCAGACAAAGAAAATAACGATGGCTGAGAGTACTAACTCAAGAATGTACTTCATAATTTCTAATTTAAATTCAAGTGTATGGTTTAATGCGTAAAGTTTAAAATTCAAGGGTACAAAATAATCCTGAAAGTAATTACCAATGGTAACAACTTCCTCTCAAACTCCAATACCCTTTCAATCTTAAATCTTCAGACTTTAAAACGTCTTTAATTCAATTATTTTGCAGAAGGATTGATCATCACAGAAGATTTTGAGATGCTTTTCATAGACTGTGACTGTTTTCCGTCTGAAATAGTCTCGGTCTGAGTTGTTTTTACATCAATATTCTGGTTCGCGATCCATCCTGTGCTTTGGTCAAACTTAATCACACCGTTCTGAGCAAGCTCACTGCTAAGGCTGTGTGTAATTGGTCCCTGCGTTTTCTTTTCCGTTTTCTTAGGAATTCCTCCTGTCACAGAAATTTCTGCAGTTCCGTTTCCTACACTTTTTAATGTATAATTTGAAGTTACCTTCATGGTTCCGCTTGCATCTGCATTTTCAGTAGTGGTCCATTTTTCTCCGATTTTAGCTCCTTTTTTAGGGATAATCGTTAAGTTTTTAGAAAGTTGCTCTTTCAATACTTTTTCGTTGAAAGTTTCCTTAAGACTAGCTACAACGCTTGCCTTTTGATTGGCATCTTTAACAAGAGTTCCTACCGCAGTGGTTACTTTGGTATAAACTGCATCAAAACCTGTAATGGAGATCACATTTCCTTTAGTGTCCATTTTCATGTTAAGCTTGTTGCCGGTAAGTGCTCTGTTGATATTCCAGATCATTTTAAGGTCATCTTCTTTTGGAATAGCCTGCTTGGTATCTACGATGATGGTTTTACCCTGTGCACTTTGTGAATTTCTTTTAGCCACAAGATTAAGCGTCATGTCATATACATTTCCCTTGATATCGTTTACCGTGAAATTCATCTCATCTGTAGACTCACTCGTTGCTGTGATTGATTTTCCCTGAGGATCTTCCATCGTTTTTACGTCTCTCTGGTAAGTGGTAAGAGGATAAGTCTTTCCCTTTTCCAGTTTAAAAGTTTGAGTGAAAACTCCTGCAGAATCTTTGATCGCCGGGTTTTCCGCCACTTTAGCTACAGAATCGGCAGGAACTTCTACCGTAACTGTTTTTCCTGTTTTAGGATCTACTTTAGTGATGGTTGCCGTTTCTTTTTTACAAGATACAAGAGCTATAGATGAGATAAGCATTAATGCTGCTACGTTTTTCATTTGAAATTTTTTAAGTTTAAATTTTACTGATATTTTCGTTCTGTGTATCAATAACGATACCATAAACGTCATCATAAAACACTTCTGGCCCTACTGATTATACACTTGGAGCCGCTACGATTTTCTGTCTTACCGCTTCATACAAAATAGCTCCGCATGCTACAGAAACGTTCAGTGACTGTGTTTTTCCTTCGATCGGAAGCTTTATTTTTTCGTCTGAATGGTGCATTACTTCCTTAGAAATTCCTGTTTCTTCATTCCCCATCACGATAGCACAAGGCTCCGTGAAATTCACATCATAGATCAGTTTCTGAGCTTTTTCAGTCGCTGCAAATACAGAAATACCGCTCTGCTGAAGGAAATCTACCGCATGAGCAAGATTCGGTTCCTTACAGATTTTGATATTGTAAAGTGCTCCTGCAGATGTTTTGATAGCATCTGAATTAATAGGTGCTCCTCCTTTTTCAGGAATAATAATGGCATCTATCCCAACACATTCTGCTGTTCTGCAAATCGCCCCGAAGTTTCTCACATCCGTAAGTCTGTCAAGAATTAAAAGGAAAGGCGTTTTTCCTTCCTCAAACAATTGCGGAACAATATCTTCCACTCTGTGAAACGGAACATCTGAAATAAAAGCAACTACACCCTGGTGATTTTTTCTTGTAAAACGGTTCAGTTTTTCAATCGGAACATAGTTGGGACGAATTTTATGTTTGGCTAAAATAGTCTTTAGCTCAGCATAAATAGGACCCTGAAGTGCATTCTGCACAAAGATCTTATCAATCGTTTTTCCCGCTTCAATAGCTTCTATTACAGGACGAAGTCCGAAAATGAAATCGTCTTTTTTGTTTTCGTTTGTCAAAATTTATTTTTTCTGTTGTTAAACTTAGTCAAGGCAGGGAGGTTCTTCTACTGTTTTGTACTTGTTTTCAAAGCCTGAATCTGTAGTCGTGATCTCCGTTAATTTTCTTACGTCATTATAAACACCCCATACTGCCTGGTTATTATCCTTTATATCCAATGTATAATTTACATTTTCCTGCCCTTTTTCTGCACTTTCCTCATGCAGCTCAAAAAGGTATGTACTTCCTTTTTTGGTAATATTTTTGATCTCAAAATAATAAGCATCCTGCCCAATGATGTGTTCCAATGCATATTTTCCTTCGTGACTCAAAATGATTTTTTGGTTTTGATAATCACATGGAATGTAAATGATGTATCCTGAGTCTTTTTTGGTAAGCATGGTCCATTCTTTTGGAACAGATTTGAAAATGTCTTTCCAGTTCTCAGGAGCTTTTATTTCCGGTTGATGAACCTCTGAAACTGTATCAGCTGATGGCTTGGTAAGGCTGTCAGCAGACTGCGTTTTTACTGTCTCATTCTTAGGGGAGCAATTCACCATACTGAAGATGAGTAATCCAAAAAGGAGAAACCGTAAAAAGAAAATTTTCTTCATCAAAATACTAATATTTTTCGCCCAATATTGCTCTTTTCTGCGCCATGATATAGCCATAATGCAGGCTCTCATGCATATTATTAAAGATGATGGCATCCTGAATACTTTTCAGATCCATCCCGAAACTTGTGGTGTACGGTGTGTAGTCTGAAAAGAAATCACTGTCATAATCTTTCATCAAAATCTTTGAAGTTTCAGTGAGTAAAAACTCAAGGTCTTCCACTTCGGATTTTTGTACATTCAGGTTTGGGAGAGTGCCTTTTTTGTAGGTTTCGATCCAATATTTATCAATTCTGAAGGGATTTCCGCTCAGATAATAATGCAGCAGCTGCTGGGTAGCAACGGTGTGTGCAATATTCCAGTACATATTGTTGTTGAAACCATCAGGAATCAATAGAAGATCTTCGTGCGAAGTGTTCTGTAAGATGCCTAAAAGGTTCTTTCTCACCTGTCTGTGTGCTTGAAAATGATAATTCATTTTACAAAATTTTTTAATCACCAAAAATAGTCTAATAAACTGGAAGTGACAATTTTTTGGATAAAGGATTAAATTAAATGTTCTTAAATGGTGAAAAAATAGGTTAATATGGGTTTGGGGTGGGAGTTTCGGGTTTTAGAGTTTGAGGGTTTGAGGGTCGGAGCGTTTTGGGTTTTAGAGTTAAGTTGATGTTTGATAGTAGTAGTGCTGGTTGATATTTGTTTTGAATCCCGCATCTCGAAACAAAAAAACTCCCCTGAAAATATTCAAAGGAGTTGTATGTTTTAGGTAAGATATGATTAAGTATATCTATTTTTTGATGATCTTATGTTTGAAAGTTATTCCGTCTTTTAGAATAATATTCAGTAAATAGACTCCTGCAGGGTACGTTGAAATATTAATTTTATTTTCTCCGCGGGTTTCGGCTAATTTTTTTCCTTCAATACTGAAAACACTTACCGAAGCTACATCCGACTTGGATCTTATATTCACAAAATCTGAAGTAGGGTTGGGATAAATGCTCACATCCACGGTCTTGATATCTTTTACATCAAGTACTGCACTGCTTTTGCCCTGCATATAAACAGATAAGTAGACATCTCCTTGTTGCTGATTGAAAACGGCTGTCGGAATGGTATGCTTTAAAGTATGATTTCCAGCGGTTAAATTAGGCATGCTGAATCCTCTGATCGGAACTGAATTGCCCGGACACCAGTTGTTCCATGAAGTCCATTCTGCAAATGACTTCACCGCTGCCCCATAGATTCCGTTGCCCTGTGTATTGTATACCCTGAACGGTTCGCAGGAAATTCCTCCGGGAGTATAAGTAAGCATTTGCACATCATCTATATACGTGTAATTCTGTCTTCTTACGTACTCTTCACCGCCACTGTTGGCTCCGTGAGGAGTAGATATGACAAAGAAACGGGCATTGGTAACGGCACTCGGAAGGTTGAAATTAACAATCCTGACGGTTTCACCTGGAACATCCGTGCTGTTGTAGTTATTGAGTGTCTTATACGTTAATATAGGAACAATAGAGTTGTGGTCGGTGATGGTAGCTCCCGTATCTGTTGAGAAAAAAGTAAGATTTCCTGAGAAAACATCAATTCTGCCGGCGCATCCTGCAACCTGTGTCTGCGCGGCATAAGGAACACCGAAAACATCCAGTTCCATATACATATCATAGCTTGTGCGTAATGCGGCATCATGAAATACATTGTACATATTACTTAAATCATACGTATAAGGTACCTCATTAGGAGTACGGTTTTTACTCATAAACGGGGTAATGTATCTGCCGACTTCGATTCTTTTTACATTTGCATCATTCATCGTATAAGTAGGCTGGTTTTTTGGAACCATCGCTAAATAAACACTTCCCAGACGGTCATAGTTGTCACAAAGAGCACCGATGCTCACCCTCATGGCAATTTTTGCTTTAAAGGAATTGAGTTCAGCATCTGTCAGTTTCCTTGCATATCTGGTGTTTCCCAGCCTGATGAGACCTGCAGGAACCGGATCGGATACCGTAGCAGCATAACCGTCATAATAAACGGCATCTGAAATCAGATTCATTCTGTTGGTTGTCTGTGATTTAAATAGACCCGCGAAAAAAAGACCCGCAAAAAATAGCTTTTTATACATATGATTGGCATTTGTTACAAATATATTAAAATATCTATTTAAAGTTGTTTTCTGGTTAGTTAATTTTAAAATATTCACTGTTTCATTGTTAATTATGTAAAACATTTGCAATTGCAGATGAATTGTTTTTATCAAATATTCTTATTGAATTGTTTTTATACATCGTTTTATTGATAATGATTTAAATAATTAATCTAATGGGTGAAATAATCATATTTGTTATAAATATCAAAACTTTATTATTAAATTAGCATCATTGTTATTGATGACTTTATTAATTATGAAAAGAATTTTACTTTTATCTTTGTTATTGATAGTTTCGGCGTTTAATGCCCAGATCAATTTAAACATCACAAGTACCAATGTCGGAACGGCACCCATAAGCAGTTTTTTTTCCTATTCATATGTTCAGCAGATCTACCCTAAACAGGAGTTGAATGCTACAGCTGCAGGAAATATTACAGGTCTTACCTTTTATCTGGATCCATCTGCCACAATCAATGATTCCTCGGACTGGACCGTTTATGTAGGACATACTGCAAAAACAGCATTTACATCCGGTACAGACTGGATTCCGGCTGCACAGCTGACTCAGGTTTTTACAGGGACTGTGACCAAAACCAATAATAAAGTAGAGGTTACTTTTACCACTCCATTTGCCTATAATAACACAGATAATTTAGTGATTGCTGCCAGAGAGAATTCGCAGAGTATCGATATTAATAATTTTGATGAAGCGTTTCGTGTGTATCCTCATATTCCGTATTCTACCCTTTATTACAAGGGAGATCGTGCGGTAGTTGATCCTGCAACTCCACCGGGAGGTATAAGAGCGGATTACAAATCTGCTGTTACTATTTCAGGTTTAACGCCCAAGCCAGGTCCTTCATGTCCTTTTGTGAATTATCCTACAAACGGCACCCAGTTTGTATCGCTGCTTCCGAATATCAGATGGCTGGCAGTTTCTGGAGCGGATTCCTATAGAATTTCACTGGGAACAACTCCTGGAGGGACGGATGTTATTAATCAGCAGTCTGTGACAGGGGTTAATTTTACGCCATCCACTGCCCTTAACCGTGATACGAACTATTATTTCAAAGTGACTGCAGTTTCAGCCGGCCTGGAGTCTTTAGGATGTGCTGATATTACATTTAAAACCATTCCTCCGATTCCGGCCAATGATGCCTGTTCGGGAGCTTTAGCAGCATCTGCTTTCCCTTATGAATACACACAAAGTGATGCAATGTCTGCCACTAATAATAATGGATTTATAACGTCATGTGCTGATGCAATGAATGACGGAACCTGGTTTAAATTTACAGGAGACGGTGGTCAGTTTACCGTGGGAATCACAATGCCTGCAGGCAGTACTTATGATCCGCAGATGGATATTTATAGTGGTACATGTACCAGTTTAACCTGTGTGAAAGCGGTAGATGCCGGCGGTGGCGGAGCTGCAGAAACCTATACCTTCACTACAACGGCAGGAACTGAATATTTTATCAACGTCGGAGCTTATGAAGAAACAGTTGATATGCCGGAAAATGTCTTTACTATTAAGATTACTAAACTTTAGTAAGGTGAATTGTGAATTGTCAATAGTGAATTTTTACCAGTAGTGAACCATTCACCATTGACTTGCGAAGAAAAATTGACCCTTGAAATGAAATTTTCGTGAATTGTGAATCGTCAACAGTGAATTTTTAACAGCAGGGAACCATTCACCATTGACTTGCGAAGCAAAATTGAACATTGAAATGAAACTTTCGTGAATTGTGAATCGTCAACAGTGAATTTTTAACAGCAGGGAACCATTCACCATTGACTTGCGCAGCAAAATTGACCATTGAAATGAAACTTTTGTGAATGGTGAATGGTCAATAGTGAATTTTACCAGCGTGGAACTATTCACCATTGACTTGCGTAGCAAAATTGACCATTGACATGAAGCTTTCGTGAATTGTAAATCGTCAATAGTGAATTTTTACCAGCAGAGAATCATTCACCATTGACTTGCGCAGCAAAATTGACCATTGAAATGAAACTTTTGTGAATGGTGAATGGTCAATAGTGAATTTTACCAGCGTGGAACTATTCACCATTGACTTGCGCAGCAAAATTGACGATTGACCATTTAACACTCTGTTTTATAAGGAAATATTACCGTAACTGTCACTGTATGAATTGATTTTATACAGTGAAAGTTGTTTTATATGCATCCCGTTGCTTTATTGATCCCGGAATATTTAACAAACTTTAACTCAAAAATGGCATTCATTATGTTGATTAATGCCAGTATTTATCAGAAATTTACCACTTATTTTAATTAAAGCTATGTCAGATACATATCAAGCCGAAGATATCCGCCAGTTGACGGAAAAAGTAAAAGAAAAAAACTACTTATTTTCTCTTCTGAGACAGGAAATCAACAAAGTGATTATTGGACAGGAATATATGATAGACCGCCTTTTGGTGGGACTTCTTGGAAATGGTCACGTTCTTTTGGAAGGGGTTCCTGGATTGGCAAAAACCCTGGCGATAAAAACCCTGGCAGAAGCTGTTCATGGTGAATTTTCAAGGATACAGTTTACCCCCGATCTGCTTCCCGCGGATGTGGTGGGAACCATGATCTTCAATATTAAAGACAACGATTTTACCATAAAAAAAGGTCCTGTTTTTGCGAATTTTGTATTGGCGGATGAGATCAACCGTGCGCCGGCAAAAGTTCAGTCGGCACTGCTGGAAGTGATGCAGGAAAAGCAGGTAACCATTGGTGACGAAACCATGAAACTTCCAAAGCCGTTTTTGGTACTGGCTACTCAGAACCCGATTGATCAGGAAGGAACCTATCTGCTTCCGGAAGCTCAGAGTGACCGTTTTATGCTGAAATGTAAAATAGATTATCCGAGTTTTGAAGACGAAAGAACCGTGATGAGAATGGTTTCAACCTCTCACCAGCCTATTGTGAAGCCAGTGATCTCTCTGCAGGATATTGTAGATGCCAAAGAACTGATCAACCAGATCTATCTGGATGAAAAGATCGAAAAATATATTCTGGATATGGTTTTTGCAACCCGTTATCCTGAAAACTACGGACTTTCCGAACTTAAAAACTACATCGGATTCGGAGCTTCTCCAAGAGCATCCATCAACCTTGCGATTGCATCCAGAACGTATGCATTCCTGAAGGGAAGAGCTTTTGTGATTCCTGAAGATGTGAAAGCATTGGCGCAGGATGTATTAAGACACAGAATTGGTCTTACATTCGAAGCTGAGGCGGAAGAAATTACAGCAGAAGAGATTGTCAGCAGAATATTAGCTAAAATTCAGGCGCCGTAATGAGTGAAGTGATCATCAGAAAAGCAGTTAAGGAAGATTGCGCTCCCATGCTGGAGCTGATCCGTGAACTGGCAGAATATGAAAAAGCACTTCATGAAGTGACTTTAACGTTGGATGAATTTATAGAAGATGGCTTCGGTACGTCTCCGGTTTGGGGAGCTTTTGTTGCTGAACTCAATAATGAAATAGTAGGGATTTCCCTGTATTACGACAGATTTTCAACCTGGAAAGGAAGAAGACTATATCTTGAAGATCTGGTTGTGACCGAAAAAATGAGAGGAAAACAGATCGGAAAACTTTTGTTTGATGCCACTTTGGAATACGGAAAATCAAACCAGTACAGCGGAATGGTTTTTCAGGTATTGAGCTGGAACGAACCGGCCATTAATTTTTATAAAAAATACAGCCCGAAATTTGACAATGAATGGCTGAATGTTTCGATTGAACTGAAGGATTAAAGAGAAGGGAAGAAAGGGAGTTGTTATGAGATGGAAAATGGAAGATGGAAGTGCGGCAGAAACCTCGTAACCCGCAACTCGAAACCCGCCCCCACATTATGGAAATAAAAGATATTGTAAAAAAAGTAAAGCAGATAGAGATCCGCACCCGAAAGAAGACGGAAGCTTCGCTTATGGGACAGTATCACAGTGCTTTTAAAGGACAGGGAATGACTTTCTCGGAAGTGCGCCCTTATCAGTTCGGAGACGAAATCAGAAGAATCGACTGGAACAAAACAGCACGATTCCGTGAGCCGTTCGTCAAAGTGATGGAAGAGGAAAGAGAGCTCACCATGATGATCGTGGTAGATATTTCAGCCTCTATGGACTATGGAACCAAAAACCAGCTGAAGAGGGAATATGTAGCTGAAATCGCTGCCAGCCTTGGATTTTCGGCTGCAGGAAATAATGATAAAGTAGGACTGATCCTGTTCGCAGATAAAGTATATAAAGTGATTCCGCCGCAGAAAGGCAGAAAGCATATTCTTTCGATCATCAGTAATATTCTGACCGCAGATTATGTGCCTGCCGTGTCAAAAATTGATAAGGCGATGGAGTATATGATGGGGATTTTCAAAAGAAAATCTCTGGTTTTTCTGTTCTCGGATTTTGAAGATACATATGACTCCAAAATGCTGAGAGTAGCCTCGAAAAAGCATCAGCTGCTCGGAATGAGGATCTATGACGAAAAAGATAATGAAATCCCTGATGTAGGCTATGCTCTGCTGCATGATGCCGAAACAGGAAAAGAAGTCTGGGCCAATACGTCCAGCGCAAGATGGAGGTATACCTTTGCCGAAGCCCAAAAACAGAAAGTCCGCGCTCTGGAAGAAGATTTTGCCAACAGCTCGGCCAGCTTTATGAATATGAGCACCGGTGCAGATTATTCTAAAATGCTGTATAATTATTTCCAGAAGAAGTAAATATCAATAACAAAGGCCTGGCCTTAATTCTATTATTTGAAATTGAAAAAAATATTATTCATACTGTCTTTTCTCATCTGTGCAAATGCTTTTTCACAGATATTGTCTTCGAAGCTCGAAAAGAAGACCCTTGCTTTAGGTGAAGTCAATCGCTTAACAATTAAAATCGACAATGTGCATGACCTGCAGGTCGTGGCTGCGCCTAAAAACGAGCTGCTTCCTTTCCACTTTGAGGAAATTAAAGACAGCATCGGACAGAA
This sequence comes from Chryseobacterium sp. JM1, assembly GCF_000737715.1. Classification (GTDB taxonomy): domain Bacteria; phylum Bacteroidota; class Bacteroidia; order Flavobacteriales; family Weeksellaceae; genus Chryseobacterium. Next base: position 105,035 of record NZ_JPRN01000011.1, read on the forward strand.
TCAGAATTTCTACGAGAGAAAAATTGAGTTTTCAGTCTATGACGAGGGGAAATTTACCATTCCCGAACTGGAGTTCAATGTAGGAGGAAAGATTTTAAAAACCATTCCTTATGAAATTGATGTGATCAATACCGCTCAAAAGGCCGATCAGATCAATGATATCATGAATAATAAAGAAGTAAAACTTGAAACCAAAGATTACTGGGAACTCTATAAGTTTTACATTCTCGCTGCCCTTGCGGTGATTGCACTGATTATTGCTGTTATTATGTTTATCAAATGGGGCAGGAAATCGAAAAGCTCACCTGCGGTTGCAACCAATCAGACATTGAAAGAGCTGGATTCCTTAAAAAAGAAAAAATACATTGAAGGCGGTAATTTCCGTTCCTTTTATGTTGAATTAATAGAGATATCAAGAATATTTATCGCCAAACAATATCATCTCCCGGCGGATGTTCTTCTTACCGACGATCTTATTGAGGTGATGAAAAAAAACAACACCATTTCCCAGGAAAACGAAAAGATCGTGGAAGATGTATTTTTAAGAGGAGACCTGGTGAAATTTGCCAAGACTTTCCCTGATCAGACGACTATGGAAAAAGATTTTGCAGATATCCGCGATTTTGTGAAGAGATCATCAAAAGATTTAGAATTTGAAAACTTAAGAAAGGATGCCTGATTTTGAATTTTACAGTCCGTGGTTCCTGCTGCTTTTTCTGCTCTTCATTCCCCTTTTTATTAAAGATGCGGGCGGAAAGCAAAGGAAAGGCATAAAAGTTCCTACCATCCAGAATATGGATGACAGTGGAGGAATCCGTGCGGTGCTGGTCCTGCTTAAATTTTCGAAATACATCATTCTTTCTGCGCTGATTATTGCGATGGCCAGACCGAGAACTTTTACCGTCTCTCAGGACCGGGATGATACCAAAGGGGTAGATATTATGCTTTCTATAGACGTTTCGCTGAGTATGCTTGCCAAAGACCTTAGTCCGGACCGTATTACCGCATTAAAAGATATTGCCATCAAGTTTGTTCAAAAGCGTCCGAATGACAGAATAGGAGTGGTAGCCTATGCTGCGGAAGCATTTACCAAAGTACCGGTGACTTCAGATCATCAGGTGGTTATTGATGAAATTAAAAACCTTAATTCTTTAGGTCTTGAACCAGGAACAGCGATAGGAGAAGGACTTTCCGTGGCTGTGAATCACCTGACCAAAAGCAAAGCTAAAAGTAAGGTTGTAATTTTGATGACGGACGGAGTAAGCAATATTCAAAATGCAATACCTCCGCAAGTTGCTGCAGAACTGGCCAAAAACAATAATATAAAAATATACTCCATAGGGATTGGAACCAATGGTTTTGCACTGATGCCTACCTCACAGGATATTTTCGGGGATCTGATCTTTACAGAAACGGAAGTAACGATTGATGAAAATACTTTGAGAGAAGTGGCGCAGACTACAGGAGGTAAGTATTTCAGAGCGACTTCCAACAGCAGTCTGGAGGAAATTTATGATGAAATCAACCAGTTGGAAAAATCTGACATTAAGGTTTCCAAGCTGTACAACTACGACGAATATTTTAAAATCTTCCTATGGATCGCATTGGGAATGCTGTTTTTTGATGCATTGCTGCGATGGGTATTATATAAATTTTTAAGCTGATGAATTGGTCTTTAGGAAATTACTGGTATTTACTTTTGCTGCTGCTTTTGCCGCTGCTGTCTTTCTTTCTGGTCCGTTATCTGAAGTGGAAAAAGAAAAAGAGAGAGATTTTTGCAGACAGCAGATTTCACGATAGTTTATTTGAAAACAGATCAGGATTTACAAAGTTTTTCCCTGTTTTATATCTTTTGGGAACACTTTTCCTGATATTTTCCATTATCGATCTGTTGAATGGTTCGGAAGAAGTGAAAACCAATCAAAGGCTTAATAATGTGATTTTTATGCTGGATGTTTCCAATTCTATGAATGCGGAAGATATTGATCCCAGCCGTCTCATGGAAGCAAAGAATCTGATGTTGAGTACCATGCAGAAGATGAAGAATGATAAGATAGGGATCGTGATTTTTGCAGGTGAAGCAGTTTCCATTATGCCGCTTACGACAGATTACGGGACGGCAGAAACTTACATAAGTGCTTTGGAGACAAGTTCTATGAAGATTCAGGGGACGGATTTTCTGAAAGGAATGCAGGCGGCAGCTGAAAAGTTTAAAAATGTAAGCAAAGGCTCAAGAAAAGTGATCCTGCTGAGCGATGGTGAAGACAATGAAGGGAATGACAATGCAGCCATCCGATTGGCTAATAGGGAAGGAATTTCCATAACATCAGTAGGAATAGGAACAGACGAAGGCGCACCGGTACCGGAATATGTTTTCGGACAGCTGATGGGCTACAAAACGGATATGGATGGAGGAACTGTTATTTCCAAAAGACAAACCGAAGCCCTTAAAAAGATGGCTGAATCTACAGGAGGCGACTATATCGACGGAAACAACATCAATGAGGCGCCCAATAAGATCATCGATGCCATGAATAAAAAGGCTTCCTCTGCACAGACTTTGGTGAGATCTCAGAATGCGAATCATTATTATCAATATTTTTTAATAGTATCCATTTTCTTCTTCTTTTTAATTTATATATTGAACCCGAAAAAAGATTTCAACGTATAATATTTTATTCTTTGTTTATCAAGATTTTAAATAAATACTTTAACCGAACTTTAACAAATAGAAGTCTGTTTATTAACATATAAACGAATAATTTTGCATTTGATGAATACTAAAATCATTTTTTTATCGTTTCTAATTGCTTTGTCATTCTCAAACCTCATGTTTGGGCAGGAAAACTACCGTACACTGGTGTATGAAGGCAATCAGAAATTCAACGGTAAAGATTATGATGGAGCATCTTCCAAGTATATGGAGGCGGTAAAAAAGAATGAAAAAGATTTTACAGCTCATTATAACCTGGGGAATGCTCTGTATAAAAGCAAGAAGTATGAAGAGGCCAAAGCAGAATTTGACAAAGCCCAAAAGCTTTCACAGACCCTGCCTGATAAAACGGCTGCTCTTCACAACCTTGGAAACACGTACATGCAGATGAACCAGCCTGAAAAAGCGGCTGATTATTATAAGCAGGCCCTGAAACAGGATCCTTATAATGAAGCAACGAGAAAGAACTTTGAAATTGCCAAGCTGAAAGAAAAAGAAAAACAGCAGCAAAAGAACGAGAAGAATAACTCAGGAAAAGGCGGTGGTGGCGGTGATGATCAGAACAAAGGGGATGATCAGAAAGGCGATAAAAAAGATCAGAAGCAGGATCAGGGCAATGGCCCGCAGAATGAAGGGAAAAGCGATCAGGGGAATACTCCTAAGCAGGACCAGAATAATGAAGGGAAGATCCCTAAAGACTTGGAAAATGCCATATTAGATAAAGTAAGCGAAAAAGAAAAAGAAACCGCCAGAAAAATCTTAAATAAGAACTCTTATTCGACGCCTCAGAGCAACGAAAAAGATTGGTGATGCAGCAGAAATTAATTTACATACTGTTTATTTTTGCATCCGTAATTTCTTACGGACAGGTCAACCTGTTTATGGAGTCTGATAAGACAGATTATAATGGAAAGGACATTGTGAATCTTACGATTATTCTTGAACTTAATGGAGTGGACCTAGAACCACAGACCCGTTTTCAGCTTCCCGATCTTTCAAAATTTACCATCATTGGAAGCGGATCAGTAACCAATACCGTGATTGACCCGGCTACCAATACCCTTATTACTCAAAAAGTCACCAGAATTGCTCTTGAGCCTAAGAAAAAAGGGAAGGTAAAGATTGGTTCCGTATTGGTAACGGTTAATAACAAGATTTACAAGACCGAACCTTTTGACGTCAATATAAAAGATATTATTGAAAAGAGATCTCTTGCTACCAATATGGCCAGCGAGATGTATCTGAATATGGAGATTGAAGACCGTGAGGTGTATCAGGATCAACCAACCATAGCAGTTTTGAGGGTGTACTCCAAAAATATGGACAATTTCAGAAAGGTGAAAGATGTGCGTCTTCCGAATCAGGATAACATCAATGTACATGCGATAAGCATGAGCAAATCAGAGATTGATCCTTCCGGTGCTGGAAATATGGCTTCACAGACTTTGGCGGTATTCATGGTGTTTCCTAACGAAGCAGGCTATGTAGAGGTTCCTTCCGTATCAGCATCAGTAAGTTCTTATGCGAATAAAAATAAAATTGTTTCCAATAAAGTAAAGCTTAATGTAAAAAAACTTCCGGAAGGCTCCCCTGAATGCTTCAAAAATGCAGTCGGGAACTTCAGTGTGAATGTTTATAATGCATCCAAGGATAAGATAGAAGTTGAAAAACCAATCCATGTGATTGTCAAAGTGTCTGGAGAAGGAAACCTACCGGATATGTATCTTCCAAAGATTTTAGCGTCTCCGGATTATGAATTTTTTACTCCGAAAATAACCTCTAAAGTAGCTCCGGGAACAACCGGAATGAAAGGAGAAATGTTCGCGAATTATGTAGTGATTCCTAAAAAATCAGGTGCTATCTCGATTCAGACTGAACAATTTGCTTTCTTTGATCCGGCAAGCCGTGAATATGTAGATCTTGGACAGGAAACCCTGGCCTTGAGTGCATTTTCTCATGACCAGATTTTGGAATCCCGCACAACGGTTGAAAAGGTAAATGAATATACCAACACACTTTTGGAAACGGTAAATACGCCGGTTCTAAAGACGACCACATTTAAAGTAAAAGAAAAAAGTAAATTCCACTGGAGTATTCTTTTAACCAATATTGCCATTCTTGTAGGATTATTTGTGATCTACTTATTATTCAAGACTTGGCAAAAAAAACGAGCGTTAGTTAGAGAAACAGCATCTCCGAAACCGCTTGGTTCTGTGGCAGAAACAGAAAAGGAAATCAGAGAAACACTGAAGACAGATATTAATGATTATTTCAGCTATCTTGAAAATCTTAAAGATAACGGCGATTATCCAAAGTTCTTTGATACGCTGGAAGAAATGGATCTTGAGGTAAGAAACCAGTATTTCAAGAGTTCTTCAGAGGAATTCAGAACATTCCTGGAAAGTCATAAAGGGTCTTCCGTTGCAGAGGAGTACAGAAATCTGTTGCAAAGAATTCAAATGGAGAAATACTCGCCTTTGAAATCTGCAGAGGGTATGGATGAACTTTTAAAAGCAGTTGTTAATTTGTATTCACGAATTAGCAAATAATCACTTTTTTTTCATATTTTTGCGAAATTATTAATTACAAAGAGATGGAAATATTTAATGATTTCTCTATTAAAGAGATCGTTACCTGCTTTATGGTTCTTTTCGCCGTGATCGATATTATCGGTTCTGTTCCTATCGTGGTAAGCCTTCAGCAGAAGTTTGGCCAGATAGAAGCCGGAAAGGCATCCATTACTGCCGGAGTGATCATGATTGTTTTTCTTTTCGTGGGAAACAAAATTCTAAAGCTTATCGGAGTAGACGTCAATTCATTTGCGATTGCAGGAGCTTTTGTGATTTTTATCATAGCCCTGGAAATGATTTTGGGAATCGAGATCAATAAAACCACTGAAGCAAAAGCTGCATCCATTGTCCCTATTGCGTTTCCGCTGGTTGCCGGTGCCGGAACCCTTACAACAACGCTATCTCTTAGAGCTGAATTTCATGACATTAATATTATTTTAGGAATTGTTCTCAATACAATTTTCGTATATTTGGTGCTGAAATCGGCGAAGTGGCTGGAAAACAGAATGGGGGAGGCAACGTTGTCTATTCTTCAGAAAGTTTTCGGGATCATTCTTTTGGCGATTTCAATAAAATTATTCACCGCTAACTTTGCCCAATTGGTGCAGAACTATATTAATTTTTAAGAATCATGCAGAAGTTTTATAAAGTATTTCTAGTTGTGTTTATCGTTTTTATTGCCATCAATCTTTATGCATTAGACTGGCAAACGGATCTTTTATCAGAAGATAACCTGAAGTTTGTATTTTCAATCGCTTCAGCAGTTCTCGGTTTGATTTTGCTTTTCGTGTTAGATACATGGAGCAGGATTGGAGTGAAGAAATAATCTCAGAATCACATTATTCTATATAATAAAACCTCTTTCGCTGGAAAGAGGTTTTTTGCTTTACTACTGATGGCTTTAAAGTCCTCAGCCACCAAGTGCGCTTTATAAAATTAAGTGTACATCCGGGAAATAATAAGGCAAAAACCTCTGGGTGGGTGAGGTACTCAAAGCCACCTCTCACTAAGAAACCACAAGATTCTTTAAAATAGCCTCTGATTTCAGTTCGGTTTCACGCCACTCTTTTTCCGCATCACTTTGTGCAGTGATACCGCCACCCACAAAGATGTGTACGGAATCCTTATACAGTCTTGCGCATCGGAGGTTCACAAAATACATGACACTTTCATCGGTTTCTACTTTAATGAAGCCGGCATAGAATTCACGTGGAAATTTTTCAAACTTCTGGATGTTCTGTTTGCAGAAGTCTTTCGGAATTCCACATACTGCCGGAGTAGGATGAAGGTCATGAATAAGGCTGTCGAGATCTTCAGGCTGTATACGGGCCTTAAAATCTGTTCTGAGGTGTTTGATGTTTCCAGAGATATGATCGTAGGTTTCCGACACTTCTATGTTCTCTGAATAATTTTCAAGAATATCCTTGATATAAGATGTAACGGGTTTTTGCTCATCAATTTCCTTCTCTGTCCATTCCTCAGATACCGGAAGTGTTCCGGCAAGGCTCATGGTTTCAAACTGATGCGTTGTTTTATTGAATTTCCCCAAAGTCTCTGAAAAAGCACCCATCCAGGCATTCTGTCCGTCATTGAAGAGGTATCTGAAGGCGTTGGGGTAAGACGTGCAGAGCTTTTTAAAACTTTCCTTATAATCGATTTCGTTAAAGTCAGTGAAGATTTTCCTTCTGGAGTAGACGAGTTTAGGAAGATCATGGTCTTTAATGACATCAATGACCTGATGAAGCGTGTTTATATATTCGTCTTTGGTTTCTTCATTGAAATGACTTTCATCTTTCAGCAGATTTTCATTCGTAATGGTATCGTTCTCAAACTGCCCGGAAGCGTTGATGATATGACCTTCAAAAGTAATTTGCCTCAAAAGATCAAAAGACTGAAAGCTTACGGATTCTTTGTCTTGTTTCTGATCAGTTGAATATAACGTTTCGTCGAAAGGAAGTTTGAAATAAATCATTAATTATAGATAGATTTTGAAAATCACCGGCTGGAAATAGTATAGGAAATTCCCAGGTTGATTTTCCTTTCAGCAAAGGTATTATTAGTCTTAAAAATGTCAAAATTAAATGGAGAGTTTTTTATGAAAATGTTCCCGGTTTTACCTGACGTTGTGCCGAATTTGGAAAGATAATTTCAAAGGGTAAGAAATCACAGTTCGGCATAAAAAAAGACCCAAATTTTTTGAGTCTTCTATTTTTTATTGATTTTTTTTCTCTACTTCAGAATGATATTGTTGGTCATCGTAGTATGATTGATGAGGATTCCTTTTTCATCCCTGATTTCAATTTCGGAAACATGCATCGTTTTTCCTTTTCTGATGAAACGTGCTGTAGCTGTTACGATGCCGTCTTTCTTACTTTTAAGGTGATTGGAATTGATATTTGTACCTACACCGTAATATTTACTTCCGTCGATAAAAATATTAGAAAGGCTTGATCCCAGCGTTTCTGCCAGTACACAGCTTGCTCCTCCGTGCAGAATCCCGAACGGCTGGTGTACCTTTGGCTGTACCGGCATCGTGGCGGTCAGGGTTTCATTTTCAACGTCGATATCGATGAATTGTATTTCAAGTGTTTTGGCTAATGTTACCCCGTTTCCCCAGCTGTTTAGGAATACAAGGAGTTCTTCTTTAGTCTGACCTTTCATTGTATTGGTATGAATGATAATTGATGAATGATGATTGATAATCGGATGATGGCTTTGGCTTCTAGCTTTTGGCTTCGTCCTCCGTACCAGTTCCCATAATATTCGGGTTCCAGTTAGCAGGGATTTTGGGTCCGATATCATTTTTAATGTAATAATCCTGGATCTCTTCCATAATCTCGGAAAAAGGAACAGAAGCAATTCTTTCGTAAGGAATGGTGTAGCCTAAGTAAACGATATTTCTCTTGAAATCGCCTGCTGCCAGAACGATAGGGACTTTCGCCGCCAATGCCATATGATAGAATCCTTTTCTCCATTTCGGAACCCAGCTTCTGGTGCCTTCCGGAGTAATCACAAGACTGAAATCTTCTTTTTCAAACTGTTTGGCCACAAAATTCACCAGATCATTTTTCTGACTTCTGTCGATTCCGATCCCGCCAAGACCTCTTACAAGGCCCCCGTACCACGCTTTTGTATGGGCATCTTTAATGATGATTTTCAAAGGTTTTTCTAAAGACCAGTAGGCAAGATTTCCCAATAGATACTCCATGTTGTGGGTATGTGGTGCCACCACCAGGATACATCGGTTCAGGCTATTTACATCGCCCTGCAGGACGACTTTCCAGCCCAGCATCTTTAACATTAACTTACCTATCAGTTTTCTCATATATCGTTAGATTAAAACAAAAAAGTATAACCAAACAGGTTATACTTTACAAATATATTGAAATATTATCGCTCTTAAAACAAACCGCTGATTAAATCTGCGATCTTCATTACAATTTCTAGTGCAACTTGTACCATGGTTAAGGTGTTTTTTATTGATTTGGTTAATTATTTTTAACTACACGAAGGTATAACATTTTTTTAACATAGCGAACTAAATAATTTTTTTTTTCTGGTTTCTGAGAGAAGAAGAGTGTGAATTTCAAACGGTTGCCTTCCATTCACACCTCCTGCACTCTCTGAAGTTAATTATTTAGTTTGTATGGAGATTTCGTCTTTTCCGTCTTTGATTTTGATGTCTACGTTCTTGTTCATCTTTTTGATGCTGGACTTCATAGAATCAATAACAACGTCAGCCTGGTTTTTCGGAACTTTTTTCCCGTTGATGATAAGGCTGTCTTTATCATCGGAGTTGTATTCAATCGTAGAACCGTTTACAGAAATTTTATTTTTTTCAATTCTGATGTGTCCGTTCTCGTCTCTGTCCTGATCGTCGTCATTAATTCCGTCTCCGTTAAGATCTCCATCGAAATCAATTCCGTCTTTTTTCACAGGAATTACTACTGCATTTTGAGGAATTACCAATTCGTAATCTACCCTGTAATGTCTGAATCTGTGCTCGTAAGGATACTTGATGTAGTTGGGAAGCATTATCTTGTTTCCTACGATTTCTACAGGTACGTTGATCTGAACAGGAACGTTATAACCATTTCCTTCTTTTTTAATGATCAGGTAAGGTGTTTTCACCTCAGGTTTTCTTGTAACTTCTACAGAGATATAATCTTCTTTGTAAACCGTTTTCTTATCAGAATAAATGTCGTCATCGTAAGCCGTGAAATTCTGAGGAATATTGACCTGCTTCACATCTACATAAAGGGTATCAGAGGTAGTGTTGATGGCAATATTTTCCGTGTCTTCCTTGCTTCCTTTGTAGATCAGGTTTTTCTTAGCCATGCTTACTCCGAAATAAGTTCCAAGTCCGATAAGCAGAAGGAAAAGTCCTCCGATTACCCATCCTATATTTCTAAGTTTAGTCTTAGGAGAAAAGATCTTGATGCTCAATAAACTGAAAAGGATAGTAGGAATTAAACATCCAATGATCATAATCGCTACCAGCACTTTGTCCAGATTGTTGTCATCCATATAGAATCTCATCTCATTGGCACCTGGAAAATCTGCATCCATACCGAACAGTCCGAAGATCACAAATATACCGATGATGCTTCCTATCGCCATAAGTACGAAGATTCCACCTACAAAGTATTTCAGGATATTCCATACTCCGCTGCCTGCATTATCAATATAAGGTTTGCTTTCGTTGTACATTTCTCCGACCCTCTGAGTAGATTCGTTGGCAAACTGAACCAGTTTGTTGGATTCACTCTTAAGATTGTCGAAGTTCATAGGCTTTCCCTTCATTTTCAGGTAATCTGCAGCGGTTTCAGCTTTTGGAAGTACAATCCAGAGAATAACATACAGAAGGCCGATCAGTGAAGAAGAAATCGCTGCTGTGAAAATACCCAGTACAAAGATTCCCAGCCAGATCGCTCTCATTGCGGTGATATCCATTCCTACATAGTGAGCAAGTCCTGCACATACGCCGGCGATTTTTTGTCTTTCCGGATCACGGAACAGTTGTTTCTTATCTGTAAATTCAGCACCTGCCTGGTGTGTTCTTTTCGTGTTCTTTTCAGAATAGTAAGCTTCTTCCTGTTCTTCGATTTTTTCAGGAGATCCGATCTGTGCGATTACTTTCTCTACGTCCGTATCGTTGATCACTTCACGTTTTCCTAAAGAATCTCTGAAGATTTCTACCATTCTTATTTCTATATCATGCATTACCTCCTCCTCCTCTGAAGCATCCAATGAGCTTCTCAGTGCATTCAGGTAATCGCTGAGCTTTATATATGCGTGTTCTTCTATGGTGAAAGAAAAACCTGCGAGTCCTATTGAGAGTGTCTTGTTCATAGCTTTGTTTTTTAAATTTTTTGAGTGATTTGGTTTACTGACGCTGTCAGTTCAGCCCATGTATTTTGAAGTTCGTCCAAGAAAAGTTTTCCTTTTTCTGTGATCTGGTAATATTTTCTTGGGGGTCCTCCTGTAGATTCTTCCCATCTGTAGGAAAGGAACTCGCCGTTTTTCAGTCTTGTAAGGAGAGGATAGAGGGTTCCTTCCACTACATCCAGTTTTCCTTTTTTAAGCTCATCGATCAGGTCGGAAACATACATTTCACGATGGTTGATGAGACTTAAAATACAGAATTCCAGAATTCCTTTACGCATTTGCGCTTTGGTATTTTCAGTATTCATCTTTAATAAGTTTTGTTAATTAGTTATATTTTCAGAATAATGTTCCTAGCTAGATGAACTTCTTCCGATTTTACATTACAAAGATATGTAATTAAAATGGTAATATGCAATACAAAGTAGTGAAATTTTTAAAAGAAACAATTTAATGTATTGATTATCAGTTGAATAAATTTTTATCCGAAATTTGGATAATTGAATATCAGGTTAAAATCAACCGAAAAAATGACAAATTGTAGCTGGTGATTCGTATTTTTGTTCTTAATTCTCATGAAATATTTAAATTAATGTTATACCAAATGACAAAAACCTTTTTATTTTACCGGCCTTTATCTGCATTGCTGCTGCTGGGGCCTTTGTGCTTCGGACAATACCGCTTTGCTGTTGAAGACGCCTCCAAAAAATATAATGCTGAAATTAATGTGGAAGAATGCTTTACCGGGCAGTGCAGACATAAAGCAAACGTTATCCTGTTCAATAAAAACGGTGAAAAAATACAGACACTCGTTTCCGATGATATGGCTTTATCGTTTAAAGAAGGCTTCAGACCCTCCAAAATAGAGGTAATGCAGCTTACTTCCGGACTGATGCATGACGATCCCATAGTTTTTGATGATTTCAATTTTGATGGGACGGAAGATGTCGCCCTGAGAAACGGTAGCGGAGGAAACTACGGAAGTGCTTCGTATGATGTATACGTCTTTAATTCAACCAGAAATCAATTTGTCTTAAGTAAAGAACTTACCGAAATTGGCAGTGACTACCAGGGAATGTTTGATGTAGATCCCAAACGTAAAAGATTAACCACTTACGCTAGGTCCGGAGCTTCTTTACTCTACACCTACGAATATCAGGTGATTCCGAATAAAGGACTCGATCTGGTTTATGAAAAAATAAGTGATATGAGCGAAGAACCTGCCAAAGTCACTATAAAAGAGAAGATCAATAACAAATGGGTGGTTAAAAAAACAACAGAATAGCCTGAATTCAGGTTTGAGAGTCAGAGGGTTTTAGAGTTTCGGGTTATGAGTTTTGGGAGTCATCGGCGTTTTAGTGTTGAAAATACAAATCACCCTCTTAATCTCTCTCAGCCTTTACCTCAGTCTCAACCTTAGTAATTGAGGTTTCAAAACAGACAAAAACAGATACTTTATCCCAAAGTCAGATTAAAACAATAAAAAGAAATGAAAATACAGAAGGAGATCGATTTTATCCTGGCAGTAGATGCCCTGAAAAACGTACAGCGAAGAAATTACAATGCCGATGATTCCAGAAGAGAAAATACAGCGGAACATTCATGGCAGATCATTATCCTGGCACAGATCCTTTATCCATATGCTAAATACCGTGCGGATATTGATCTTTTAAGGGTAATAAGAATGCTTTCCATTCACGACTTGGTGGAAATAGAAGCGGGAGACACCTTCCTTTTTGATGAAAAAGCCATGGTCGGCAAATTTGAAAGAGAAAAGATTTCAGCTCAGAAAATCTTTGGAATCCTGGATGAACCTTTACGCACAGAATTCTTTGAATTGTGGCTGGAATTTGAGGAAGAAAGCACACCGGATGCTATTTTTGCCTGTTCTATTGACCGTATCATGCCATTTATCCTAAACTCACATACTTCAGGAAAAAGCTGGACAGAAGCCGGTGTTACCGAAAAGCAGATCAGAAATATGCTGGAAAATGCCATTACAAGAGCATCAGACGAAATGGGAGAGGCTTTTGAAACGTTGCTGACCAGAAGTCTGGATACGGATAAGGTTGTAAGATAGATAGATTGAAAAGCAAAATAAGGATTTTTAAATTGCTGTTTTGTAGAGTATAGATAGTTTCGGGGCGGCCGCAGGCCGCCCCGAAACTCATCAATTATAGTATTCTGATTGGTTTCTTAGATTCATCAATCGCCACAAAAGTAAAATCTCCCACGATTGCTCTTTCTCTTTCATAAGAGTACATTTGCTCTGTGTAGATTTCCACATTCACTTTCATACTCGTTTTTCCAACGTAGGAAACCTTGCCGATCAGTTCAACAATAGTTCCTGCGGGAATAGGTTTTTTAAAATCAATTTTATCGCTGCTTACGGTAACCACTCTTTTTCTGGCAAAACGGGTCGCTGTGATAAATGCTACTTCATCCATCAGCTGCATGGCAGTACCTCCGAAAAGAGTGTCATAATGATTCGTTGTGTTGGGGAAAACCGCTTTAAAAATTCTGGTTTCGGATGCTGCAATTCTTTCTTCTGTAGTCATATTTCATTATTAATTAATGCAAAATGAAATAGATCAAAATAACAGAGCAATGACAGGAATCATAGGAATTCCTGAAGCATCCATCAGATCAATCAACTTCAAATCGCGAAAGTTTCTTGTTTAAAGAAATAGGCAGGTCTCCTGACTTGTAACATCTTTTACCTCCTTCCCGTTCCCTCACAGTGGATTTTTTGATAAAGACTTCAGTTACTTACAGTTGCGCGACAGTCCGTGATTTTCACACGGTTCCCTTTTAATCTGCGTTAAGCAGAACCAGTTTCTGTGATGAATAAGCGTAAAACTTTTTCAGGGCAAAAATAAGAATATTACAGCGAAAAATGGTAATTATTCCGGATTATTGTAAATAATCTGGCTCATCACTCTTCCTTCCTTGATGGCCCAAAGGGTGACATACCTGTTCTCACCGGAACCATTGATCATATAAAGATAGATGTGATCATTGTCAAGAGCGGTTACTCCTACATTATTGAAATCCATAGTAGGCTGGAACATATTTTTAATAGCTTCCCTTACAAAAACAGAACCTCTTCCCGGCTGCTGTACACGAATCGACTTGATTTCAGTCATCCCTTCCGGAAGCGCATCTTTGATTCCCCAAGGTTTTATTTTATCGATGGTAAGGATTTTTCCGTCCGTATCCTTTTCCTGCTTTCTGTAACCCGCATTCGAAGGGTAAACATCGATCACCACTTTGGTTCTTTGAGAGGTAGGGATTTTAGGATTGCTGTTATCGGTAAAAATAAGGGATTTTCCGTTCTTAGATTTAGAAGGTGTAAATTGTGGCAGCTGGTCAATGAAAGCAATACGCTCTTTGTTTACCATACCTTCCTTCTCAAGATTTTCATATCTCACAAAAGGTTTTTCATCGTCCTGTTTTTCAGGATATTTGATCCAGATCCATTCTGTTTCTCCCGGAGCAGGTTTTACATAAACAAATACATCACCTTTACGCATACGGATTTTGTCTACGATTTTTCTGTAGTTATCCTTGTGGACACGTACATTGGCATAGCCTTCCTCAGCTTTTACAACACCGAAAGGAACTTTATTCTGCCCTTTGACAAATGCTAAAGAAAAAAGACTGAAAGCGGATAGGTACAATGCTCTGTTTACGGAAATCATTTTATGAAATTTTTTTGATCCCTCAAATATATAAATTAAATGTTTTTTGAATCGGTAAAATATAACGGGATTTGATTAAAATTATCAATATGCCCTCAAAAATTTATTTTCTGATCAAATAATACTTGGTTGTTTTTACAGAAATACGATAAGAATGTAATATTTATCAATGAAAATGTAATGATATGTAGATAATTTAAATTATTTTTCCGCTGAAAGCTAATAACCCAATCAATATGACAAGAAATCTATTCTTTATGCTTATGTTTTTAAGCGGGGTGCCTCAATTTCAGGCTGCCCGTCACACGGAAAATCTTTTAACAAAAAAAATGTTCACGGTTCCGGCCAACGTAACGGTTTCTAATATTAACCTCACTTCAGCTGATGTTACATGGGATGCTGTACCGGGAGCTAATGGCTATACGGTAAGATTCAGACCGGTAAGTGGCGGAGCTTGGATGGCGGTGGTAGTTTCAGTTGGGACAGCATGTAACCTTTCAGGATTAACCCCGTGTACCGGCTATGTTGTTCAGGTCACAGACAATGTTTCAGGAGATATATCTGCTCCTGTGACGTTTTATACCCAGTTGAATTACTGTCAGGCCGGATCTGTAGATGCTAATATGATGCATTTGTCAAAAGTGATGATGACTCCGTCCACAGGACTTCCACAGATGGTGAGTGCTTCAGGAGCCTCGAACTACACAGATTATCGTCCTGATTTGACACGTCGCATTCAGCTTGGTATAGGAACCACAAATAATGTCCTGTCAGTAGAACAAAACTGGGCAGGTACACCGGGAACTGTATATGTAAGAGCCTGGATTGATTTTAACTCTAACGGAATTTTTGAATCCAGCGAAATGATGATGTCTGCATCTGTCAATTCTACGGCGCCAAAAACATCTACATTCAGTGTTCCTCCCTTAGTAACAGTATCCCAGTGCGGTACCGCCATGAGAGTAATAACCAGCCAAACATTGCCGACAGGTTCTTGTGGAACATTTACTTACGGCGAAGTGGAAGATTACGGTGTTACTTTTGTGAGCCAGACGTTGGCTGTAGATGAAATTTCAAAATCCAAAGAAATCAGCATCTATCCGAATCCTGCTTCGCAAAGTTTAAATATTTCAGGGATTTCATCAGAAATGGATTATGAGATTTTCTCAGCTTCAGGTCAGAAAGCAGGAAAGGGAAGATCATCTGGGAATACAGTAGATATTCGTCATCTTGCTAAAGGAATTTATTTTATTCAGCTTAAAAATAAAGAAAATACAACCCGACTGAAATTCATCAAAAAATAAGAGCTAAAAAAGGTGGGGAATTTTAGATTGACAGATTAATTTCTCTTAAATTTAATTAATATCTTTGTTGTAAATATTAAAAACTATCTCATGACCAGAAAATTATTTTCATTATTCGTAATGTTTTTTTGTGTTCACTTTTATCAAAGCAGTGTTTTAATTACCAAAACAGAACATTTAAATACGGTTAAACCCCCTTCAAATATAAAGGTCACCAACATTACAGGTACAAGCGCTACAGTTTCATGGGATCCTGTTATTGGAACGGGACATTTAGTAAAATATGATATAGTTGGGATACCGGGTTCTGGAGGTTCACGGTATACAACAAGTACAAGTATTGACCTTACAGATTTGCAAAGATGTAAACAGTATCAAGTGACAGTAAGTAATGTACAGGCCGGTGGAGGTGATTCAAGTCCTGTTTTTTTTGCTAGTGCTAATAACTACTGTTTAATTTCGCCTTCGAGTAATCCCAGTTATGTACCCAGTTTATACATATCGAATGTAACGGTAAATGCTGTTGGTTTGCCTCCTATGATCAGTAATTCAGGGAATTCTGCTTTCACAAAATATTTTGATGATCCCAGCCGTAAAGTAAAATTGGTTTTAGGCAGTACAGGCAATACGATTTCAGTAACGAAAGCCGGTCCAAGTTCTCAGTCTCCCGGATACTTGCGTGTGCTTGTTGATTTTGATGGTGATGGTTCGTTAGGAAGTACTCCTTCTGAGGTCATTCTATCTTCAAATGGAAGTACCAGTCAGACGGTTACCGGAACTTTCTCGGTGCCTTCTCAGGATCCTCAGAAGCCTTGTAAACTCGCAATGAGAATTATAAGTTCACCCTATGTTGATATTGTGACATGCTCATCTAATGGAGAAATTGAAGACTATGAAATTGAACTTATAGATCCTGCAAGCCTTGCGGTAAATGAAACTGCGAAATCCAAAGACATCACCATTTATCCGAATCCTGCTTCAGAAAGTTTACATATTTCAGGACTTTCATCAGAAACGGACTATGAAATTTTTTCTGTTTCAGGTCAAAAAACAGGAGAGGGCAGAACATCTGGGAATACGGTAGATATTCGTCATCTTGCTAAAGGAATTTACTTTATTCAGTTTAAAAATAAAGAAAATACAACCCGACTGAAATTCATCAGGAAATAAGTAAAAATAAAATAGCGCTGAAAAATCCAGCGCTATTTTTTATAAAGTTAAAAGTTGTAAAATCCACAAAAAGCAAATCCTCAACCTATCATCATCAAATCATCGTATTATCACATCATCGAATCATTAAATCCTCTCCAACTCATCCGCATTAATCGTCGTCTTAAAAGTACCATAATTCACAGTCACTTTATTTTTGGAAATTTTCTCGATGGTTCCTACGCTGGTGCTTCCCGGAATTCGGACACGTTGCCCTTCTTTCATCCACACCGCGCGGTCGGTTTTGCGTTTCTCTTCCAGTTTTTCATTGGTTTCAGCAATTTTTTCGATCACATCTTCCTTTTTAAGCTGTTGGGTGATTTTTCTTTTAACCACCTGAAGACGTTTGGTTTCATCTTTATCTGCGCCAATCTTTCTGAATTTTTCCTGTTCAAGAATCTTCACGAAATCTTTGACCACATCTTTCCTTGACTTTCCTTTCACATAGCTGTCGATGAACGCTTCAATTTTACTTCCGAACTGAAGCTTACGGTGTTCATCTTCATACAGTTTTTGGAAATTGAACAGTTTCTGTTGCAGCTGCTCATTCAGTTTCTGAAGATTGTCACGCTTGTCTTCTACGGATTCTTTTCGTTCGGCAAGATCGGTTTTCAGTTTTTCAACTTCAAATTTTTCCTGCTGAAGTTTGACAATCGTTTTATCAAGATTAACAATATCGTGCTCTACTTTCTTTTTAGCAGCGTGAATAATGAATCTCGGGATTCTGTTCTTTTCTGCTACTTCAAAAGTAAATGAACTTCCTGCCTGTCCCACTTCAAGTTTATACATAGGTTCCAGCGTTTCTTCATCGAAAAGCATAGCCGCATTTTCAGCATTCGGAAGCTGCTCGATCACCAGTTTGATATTCGTATAGTGAGTCGTAATAATGGCAAAACTCTTTTTATCATAGAAATACTCCATGAAACTTTCCGCCAGCGCACCCCCAAGCTCAGGATCAGATCCTGTCCCGAATTCATCGATAAGAAGTAATGTATTGGCATCAGCCTCACGGATAATTCCGGACATTTTCTTAAGCCTTGATGAATACGTAGACAAATGATTTTCAATGGATTGGTTGTCGCCAATGTCCGTCATAATCTTCTCAAAGAAGAACATTTCAGATTTTGGATGCACCGGTACCAGAATTCCAGTCTGTATCATTAGCTGAAGCAGTCCGACTGTTTTTAGGGTGATAGATTTTCCTCCTGCATTCGGTCCGGAAATACATATGATTCTGTTGTGATCCGTTAATGAAAGGCTCTGTGAGTGAATCGTCTTGTTTTCTGCTTTATTTCTTAACCATAAAAGCGGGTGGAAGGCATCTTTCAGCTTTAGTGTTCTGTGACGGTTGATCTTTGGAAGAATTCCGTTCACCTGTTCTGCAAATTTTGCTTTAGCTCTCGTCAGATCAAGGTCAAAAATATAAGCCTGGTATTGCCATAGCTGAGGTTGGAATTCAGCCAGTTCAGCCGTGAGTTTTCGGAGTATTTTATCTATTTCTTTTTTCTCTTCCTCTTCACTTTCCTTCAGCTTGAAGTAATGTTTTACCACACTGTCCGGCTGCATATAGGTGATAGAACCTGTCTTTGAAATTCCTAAAACCCTTCCGGCGACTCTTTTCTTGAACCCGGATTTTACGGCTAAAACCCTCATGTCTTCAATAATCGTTTCCCGGATATCATCCAGAAATTCGCTTTGTCCGTAATTGAACAGCGCACGGTTGAAATTTTCCTGAATGGCTTTTTTAGCAATCTGGATTTCAGCCCTAAGCTCTTTCAAAACAGGAGAGGCATCACTTTTCACTTCTCCGAATCTGTTAAAGACCTTGTCTACTTTATCAATGATTTCTTTTTTAAACTCCAGTACAGAAACATCACCTATCAAGGTAGGGAACGTTTCAGGCATGGTTGGAAAAAATTTCTGTAGTTTTCCTATCTGTTCAGTTAAAGTTTTTATTTTGATGAAAGCACTGTTTTCCAGACGGTAATTCTCAATCAGCATCACTTTCAGCTCACTTTCGATATCTTCATACTCATCGAATGGAATTGCATTTGAACTTTCAAAACTCGAAAGATATTCCGACGTTTTTCTCAGGGAAAGTTCCGCCTCGTCAATTTCCATGGGACGAAGTTGAAGAATCTTTTCTCTCGTTTTCGGAGAATACGCAAATGGAGAGATTTCCGCGAGCAATTGCGGAAACTCTAATTCGTTTAAATCTTCTTTATTTATATACACAGTGCAAATTTAGTGAGAAAATGTGAATGTTAATTTGAAAATCAATTAATTTGAAGATTGGAAACAGGTAATGCATTCATTTTAGTAAATTTGGAAGATGAAACTGGAAACCGAACGCTTAATTTTAAAAAATATCAACGAAACCCATGTTGAAGACATTCTGAAAATTCGCAGCAACGAAGTTACTAATCAGTTTGTGAAAAGAAATTCCCCGAAAAACAACTACGATGCCCTGCAATTTATTTTAACGATAAAAGAAAAAACGCAGAATAATCAGACTGCTTATTTTGGAATTGCCTTTAAAGATCAACCCAATCTTATTGGAACGATATGCCTTTGGAATTTTTCTGAGGACCGGAAAACGGCTGAGGTCGGCTATGAATTATTACCCGATTATCACAGAAAGGGAATAATGTCTGAGGCTTTGAAAGCTGTTTTAAAATTTGGTTTTAATGAGTTGTATTTACGGGAAATTATAGCCATTACAAGCCAATTTAATGAAAACTCCAAAGGTCTTTTGCTAAAGCATCATTTTATTTTAGAAGAGGGGAGAACAGATGAAGGGTTTCCCGATAATATTGTTTTTAGCTTACATAAAAAACAATAAACCTGTAGTTCCTGATTATCTCATCATCAAATTATCAAATCAACACATCACCGCATCATCAAATTTGGTCATCCAGTAATTAAAGGATATTTTTGTACTATTAATACATTTTCATACCAAACTCATGACCTGGACAGAAGTTTTAGCCCCGATAAAAAGCACGCCTTATTTTACAACCCTTTGGGAAAAAGTAAAACAGGAATATGCCACCACCAAAGTATTTCCACCTAAAAATCAAATCTTCAGAGCATTGGAAATTACGCCTTTTGAAGATGTTGAAGTGGTGATTATCGGTCAGGATCCCTATCACAATGACTTTCAGGCCAATGGTTTGTGCTTTTCTGTTTCCGAACAGGTAACAGCGCCGCCTTCTCTTAAAAATATTTTCACCGAACTGAAAGATGACGTAGGAGTGGAAAGGACTTCAAAAGAACTGGATGACTGGGGAAAGCAAGGAGTTTTACTATTGAATGCTACTTTAACGGTGCGTGCCCATTCTCCGAACTCTCACAAAGATTTAGGCTGGGAAAAATTCACAGATTTTGTTATCAAAGAAATTTCAGATAAAAAAGAAAATGTCGTTTTTGTTCTTTGGGGCGCTTTTGCACAAAAAAAAGCCGAACTCATTGATCCGGCCAAGCATTTTATCTTAAAATCGGCGCACCCGTCACCGTTTTCTGTATACAGAGGATTTTATGGAAGCAAGCCTTTCTCAAAGATCAATGAATACCTGATCTCAAAAGGAAAGAAGCCTATTTCCTGGTAGCATCCGGATTCGCAGACCCTTCCGTCTTTTTTATCGTAAAGGCTACTTTATATTTTCCTTCCAAAGCTTTGACACCACCATCCGATTTTGGAAAAGGGGTGATCTCTTTCATGGAAATTGTATATCCGTTGAATTCCTGAGACATATAATAATTTCTACCTGCATTGTCTGAAGAAGCAAGGAGTAAAACGGTGGGTCTCGTGTAGGTTCCCATCACTTCGATCTGTGCTACGGCAACTCCGGCCCAGATACAGTTAACCCCTTCTGGACAGCGGCTGTCCTCAGAAATACCTTTGAACGTGACATTCATATCATATTCTTTCAGGAATTTATTTTCTCCCTGATTAAGGTAGATGATACCTTCTTTCTGAACCGAAGATTTGGTCCCGCTGGTATTGGCAGCTGAATCCGGTGTCTTCGTCTTCTTTTGGGCATCGCATCCCGCTAAGGTCAGCATTCCCAGACTGAATATAATGGCTTTGTGAAACATAATTTCTTTTTTAGTAAAGTTAAAAATACGAGACCATAAACTTCCATCCTCCCTCTTCCAGCTTCCAATCTTAATCTAAATAACATCAAGCATATCCAAAACTACTACCAAAAACATGGCCACACCCACTACAAGACTGAATCCTGTTCCATAGATGAACCCGATAAAAGCGCCTTTAGTAGATTGCAAAGCTTTGTTCATATCCTTGCTGTCATGAAGCAGTTCTCCGATAAATACACCCGCAAACATTCCGATCAGAAAGCCTAAAGGAATAGGAATAAAAATTCCCACAATCGTTCCGACGATAGATCCGATGCTTCCCCAGCGCGTTCCTCCGTATTTCCTGTTCGTTTTTGCAGGAATTACATAGTTCAGGACTGCAGAAGCCGCAGTCAGAATTCCGAATGCCCAGATATAAATCATGGGAAGATCCGCATCGGTCCCGAATTTATAAATTAAAAGTCCGCAAATGCTTAACAAAAGCCCGGGAAGGACAGGAAGAAATGTTCCCAGTATTCCCAGAAACAGTAAAATAAGGCAGAGAATATTAATAAGCGTTGTATCCATTCTTTAAAATTATCAATGCAAGATAGGAAAAAAGAAGATTTACAGAGGCCTTTTGAATATTTGGGATGAAAATTGATTGTCAATAGTAACATCATCATTCTTAATTTTATAAATTTGCTGTAATGAAAGACGAGATACAGGACACTAAAAGTTTTTTACAGGAAATAAGCGATCAGCTTTACATGTATATCAGTCAGGTAACACCCGGCGGAATGGATTGGGTTGTTCATATTATTGTCAAACTGGCGCTGTTGTGTGCCGTGTTTTTAGTGGTTGATTTTGTTTTTAAATTTATAATCAACTTTGTTTTCAGGTTTTTCAGAAATGATGAAAAATACCCGATCATCCGGTCTATTTATCAGTCTAAGATCTCCAATTCTGTAGCTCATTTTGCTGCCCTTCTGGTGGTAGGAGCGATACATCCTTCCATATTTCCGGCAACGGCACTGCCTAAAACCAATATTTTCATCAACAGATCCATCAATTTAGGTTTGGTTCTTATTCTGGCTGGAATGTTATACAGATCTTTAACAGGTTTCAGATATTATTTCACTATAAAACAGGACTTTTACAAGATCATGGCACTGAATGCTATTTCAGAAACGGTAAAGATCTTGGGGATTTTCATCTTTTCTGTGGTGGGACTTTGTGTGATATTCGGGATCAAAGGAACGACGATTGTAGGGAGTTTAGGAGCCATTACTGCGGTGCTGGTACTCGTTTTCAGAGATACTATTTTAGGTTTTGTCACCGGGATACACGTGGCAACCTCTAAAAATCTAAAAGTAGGAGACTGGGTAAGCATTCCAAAATACAGCATTGAAGGAAATATTACAGATATCAGCCTTCTCACAACGAAGATCACCAATTTTGATAAAACCGTTTCTACAATTCCAACCTATGATTTATTGACCACGGAGATCAAAAACCTTCAGGTCATGTCTGAATCCAATACCAGAAGAATTAAAAAATCCGTATACTTTAATATCAATTCCTTTAAATTTTTAAATGAAGAAGATATTGAACGGTTAAAAGATATCAACCTGATCTCAGAGTATCTGGAAGAGAAAACACTGGAGATTGAAAAAGAAAAACAAAATCTGGAACATAACGATAAAACCATCAATGGAAGACAGTTGACCAATATCGGGGTTTTCAGATATTATGCTCAAAAATATATAGAAAACGATCCTGATATCGATCAGGAGGGAGTCAGAATGGTTCGTCAGCTCGATATTACACCGCAGGGACTTCCCCTTGAAGTATATTGTTTCGCGAATGATTCCAAATGGGATCACTTTGAACAGATTCAGGCTGATATTTTTGATCACTTGCTTGTTGCATCTAAGGAATTTGATCTTCAGGTGATGCAGGTGAGTATTAAAGTGTAGAATAGAGAAGTTAGAAGCTGGAATTTAGAATTTAGTGTGATTCGACCGCTTATTCTGATCTGGCTTTAGAGATATAGAAGTAGACTTAAAAACTAATTTCTAACCTCTACTATCTAATTTCTCAAAAAAATAACATCTAAATAAGAAATGACAAAACTAAGCGTAAACATTAATAAAATTGCGACATTAAGAAATGCCAGAGGAGGCGAAACGCCAAGTGTAACGGAGGCAGCAGTGAAGATCCAGGAATTTGGAGGGCAAGGGATCACCATCCATCCAAGACCTGATGAGAGACACATCACAAGGAAAGATGTCTACGATCTGAAACCATTGGTGACCACTGAATTCAACATTGAAGGAAATCCGCACCGCTCTTTTATTGATATGGTTCTGGAAGTAAAACCGGAACAGGTAACGCTGGTTCCTGATGCAGACGACGCTATCACGTCCAATGCAGGATGGGATACCAAGAAGCACTTAGACTTTCTGACGGAAATTATCGCAGAATTTAAAAACGCAGGAATTCGTACCTCTATTTTTCTTGATCCTTTGCCGGAACTGGTAGAACATGCTGCAAAAACAGGAGCAGACAGAATAGAACTTTACACTGAAGCCTACGCGAAAAACTACCTTGAGAATAAAGAACAGGCCATAAAACCTTATTACGATACTGCTGTTGTCGCTACAGAATTCGGTTTGGGTATCAATGCAGGACACGATCTTAGCCTTGAAAACTTAAAATATTTTGCAGACCATATCCCGAATCTTCTTGAAGTGTCCATAGGTCATGCTTTGGTTTCTGAAGCACTATATATGGGACTTGAAAATACGGTTCAGGCGTATCTGAAACGTTTGGCAAAATGGTAAAAAAGAAGTTAGAAATTAGAGGCTAGAAGTTAGTGCTCAAGACGCATTTTAAATATTCAACCTCTAATTTCTAGTTTCTAACTTCTAATATCTAAAATAAAAAAAATGGACATCTTAAACTCAAAAATATTTGGCGAAAATCTTACGGTTACGCCGCTGCTTGTATTTCACGGACTGTTTGGAATGCTGGACAACTGGGGAAGTTTTGGAAAAGACTTGGGTGAATACCTTCCCGTACACTTAATTGACCTTAGAAACCACGGACGAAGCTTTCATTCCGAAAGTATGTCACATGATGATCTGGCGGACGACATTGCCCGCTATATGGATCATTATGGTATTCAGAAAGCTCATGTATTAGGACATTCCTTAGGTGGAAAAGCGGTCATGCAGTTTGCTTTGAAATATCAGGAAAGAGTAGATAAACTTATTGTGGTAGATATTTCTCCTAAGGCTTATCCTCCGCATCATCAGGGAATCATCAAAGCTCTTGAAACGGTAGATTTCAACACTGTAGGTTCAAGAGGTGAGGTAGAAACGGTGTTGAGCCAGTATATTCCTGAAAAATCTACAATACAGTTTTTAGCCAAGAACCTCTATTGGGATGACAATAAAAAACTGGACTGGAGGTTTAATCTTAAAACTTTATCTGAAAAATATAACGAATTTGTTTCGAATGCCGTAAAATTTGGTGTTTTCGAAGGTGATTCTTTATTCATTGCAGGCGAAAAATCAAATTATATCCTTCCACAGGATGAATACGGGATTAAGCAGCAATTTCCAAAAGCTAAAATAGTCACTGTGAAAAATGCCGGGCACTGGGTTCAGGCTGAAAATCCAGTTGATTTCGCGAATGTTGTGAAAGAATTTCTTGATTTACATTAATTATATTCCGTCTATTCAATTATTTAGTTAAAATTTTCTTAAAATAAGATAATATTTCCCCACGTATTGAAATTTTTGTACTTTAGTTTTAACAAAAAACTAAATATATTAACTTATGGAAAAGAAAAACTCAAAAAAACCTTTTTTTGCTTCATTTTTAGAGAAACAAATTAATGATCCTGAAAAAATCCAGGGAGGTGGAATTACTGCACCTACTGTTGACATGATTACAGTACCTACAAGAGATGTCATTACATCCCAAATTCTTGACAATGTTACATCATCTGTAAGAGATCAGATCGTAACGATGAAATATCCTTCTGACAGTGATGAGGGTGGAGAACTGGAAGATTTGTAATCAAACGCTACAACGAAATATTTTTTTTAACTAAAACTCAATAACCATGCAAGACGAAAACTCAAAAAAGAAGCCTTTTTTTGCTTCATTCCTTGAAAAACAAATCAAAGACCCCGAAACTATTCAGGGAGGAGCCGGAATTATTACTGATATGGACAACGACGTTGTGACCATTCCTTCAAAAGATAATGTTACTGCACAGATTTTTGATCATGTGACAAGTCCGAACAAGGATCTTTTGGTGACTATGAAGTATCCTTCAGACGGTGATGATGGTGTTATTTAAATTTCTGTATACAAGAAATCAAGTATATTAAACCCAAACTAAATTATTATGAAAGACAAAAAATCAACAAAGAAGCCTTTTTTCGCATCATTCCTTGAAAAGCAAATTAAAGATGCTGAGACTGTAAAAGGAGGAGCTTCGAGTGGTGTAACAAACATTTTAAAGGATTCCATTACTAATCCTGCTGTTGATATAGTAACTTCTCCTAACGACGATCTTATGGTTACTATGAAATATCCATCTGACGGGGATGATGATTCTCCAACAATTCCATTAGATTAAGACGTAAAATATTAATCGTATTAATACAATCATATCAAAGGAAACTTACCATTAAGTTTCCTTTTTTAATAAAAAGCGGCACATGATTCTCTGCATCACCCACTCAAAGGATTTTTACAATATCGATATCTTTTTTGAATATCTTACCTCCAAAAATATTCCATGGTTCAGACTGAATTCGGACCGTATGAATCATTTCCAGAAGATCAGTGTGAATGAAAATTCATTTGAACTCACGGATGAGTCCGGAAATACCATACATTCCAGAGATATCAAAGGAGTATGGCACAGGAAAGCCTGGGGAATAAGCACTCCCGAAGAACTGGATGAAGACTACCGAAAAATATTCCTGAGCGGATACGCAAGCCTTCGCTATAACCTGATCACTGTTCTGGAAAATATTCCATGGATCAATCCTTTTGAAAATGAAAGAAAAATCGACGGAAATAAAATGCTTCAGCTAAAACTGGCCAAAGAAAGCGGCCTGACCGTTACTGAAACTATTTTTTCCAACGATGAAGAAAAGATTACTGCCTTTTTTCATGAATTCTGCGGCGGAAAAGCAGTTGCTAAACTTCACAGCCTGACTGCAAAGACCATGAACGGAGAAAATCTGATCTCAACCATGATCATTGAAGAAGATACGCTTGAGAATATTTCAGACATCACGTACTGCCCGATGATCTTCCAGCCTTATATCGACAAAGCTTACGAATTGAGGATTGTCTACCTGGCCGGAGATTTCTTTACCGGAAAAATCAACAACAGCGAGAATGCAGACTGGAGACTGGCCAACGGAGATTATACCTGGTCAGCCTACGAACTTCCTGAGCATATAAAGTCAGGCCTTACTTCAATGATGGAAGAAATGGGACTTTATATCGGAGCTATTGACATGATCAGAGGAAAAGACGGGGAATATTATTTCCTGGAAGTAAATCCACAGGGAGAATGGGGAATGCTGCAGAACGAGCTGGGTTTTCCCATTGCAGAAAAAATTGCCGATAACCTTATAAAAAGAATCAATACCCATGAATAAAATACTAATCATTACGCATACTGCAGATAATTTTTCAATTGAAAAAGTAACGGAATACATAGAAAAAAACGGTTGTGAGGTCGTACGTTTCGATGTAGATCTGTATCCTATAGAAAACAAACTGTCCACCATTTTTCAGGATGGAGAATGGGTAAGTATCCTTGAAACCAAAGATAAAAAGTACCGTCTGGATGATATTGCGGCTATTTGGTACAGAAGAGCTTACAACATCGGAAACGGGCTGAAAGAAGAATTGGATAAAAAATTCTACGGAGCCGCTATGGGCGAGATCCGCAATACGCTTTTTGGATTTATAGAGTCTGTAGATGCTTATGCACTGGGGAAACCGGGTATTTACAGAAGACTGGACAGCAAGGAGGAACAGTTGAAAATTGCAGTTAAATTAGGACTTAAAATTCCTGAAACCTGCCTGACAAACAATCCGGAGGAAGCCAGACAGTTTATTATTAAGCACAAGAATGTAGTGGCAAAAATGCAGACCGGTTTTGCTATTTATGAAGACGGGGTAGAAAGTGTAGTTTTTACCAACGTGGTGAATGAAGACAAGCTTGAAGAACTGGATTCATTGGTGTATTGCCCAATGCAGTTTCAGAAAAAGATAGAAAAGAAAAGAGAACTTCGTGTTACCATCGTAGGACAGGACGTTTATGCATTTGAAATAGATTCTCAGCAGTCTGAAGATGCTAAAGTGGATTGGAGAAAAGATGGTGTTAACCTATTGACGAAGTGGGAGAGAACAGAGCTTCCGGCAGATGTTGAAGCCAAGCTCCTTGAACTTTTAGATGTTTACAATGTAGATTATGGTGCGATAGACATCATTGTTTCCCCTGAAGACGAATATTATTTCATTGAGATCAATGCAGCAGGTGAATTTTTCTGGTTAGATAATTTAACGGAAGACAATATGATTTCCAAGAGCATCGCAGACGTTCTTTGTGACAAAGCTCCAAGAAGAAACAATATGGTTATGGCTTAAAAAGTCATCACTAATCAATACTCAAAGCCCTTTTGTTAATCTGAAGGGCTTTTTTTATATTTAAAGTAAAAAAGGACCACCCCGTCAAAAATTCTTTGAATTTTTGCCACCCTCAAGCTCTGCTTTAAGTAACCTTGAATTAAAAATCTATTTGATTTTTCTTAATGGAACTTAATCCCTTCCATATTCTTAATGTTTCAAAAATCACTCAAACATTTATCTCCCGCAGATCACACAGATTCAACAGATTTTTTACCACTGCAAATCAAATCTTTTATTTACAACTTAAGTGTCAAAAAAAACTTTTGTCCCTTTTGTGGTTAAATTATTTATAAAGTCTGTAAAAATGATAATATTGGTTAAATTAAGCGGAATTCTGCTTTAAAAATCGCAAATTTGCATAAGCAGTTTTTCATAAAATCCTATCGGGAAAATGAAGAATTGCCGGATCGAAAATATTGTCATATTTTAGTCAGCAATCAAGTAAATAATTAATGATTTTTGTAACGGGTGCAACCGGAATCCTGGGAAGGGTGATCGTTTTGGAACTTCTTAAAAAAGGGAAAAGCGTGCGTGCTTCCAAAAGACCGGGCAGCAATTTAAACGATGTAAGGCATTCTTACGGGTTCTATACAGAGAATCCTGATGATCTTTTCAGTAAGATCGAATGGGTAGACGTAGATTTTGATGATCTCGACGCTCTGCAGAATGCATTAAAAGGGGTAGATGAGGTCTATCACTGTGCCGCCAAAGTAAGTTTCCATCCTCATGATGAAAAAGAAATGTACCATACCAATGTAAAGGGTACAGAAAACCTGCTGTTTGCCTGTGAAGGTTCAGAAGTGAAAAAATTTCTGCACGTAAGCACCATTGCGGTTCTGGATATTTTTAATGAAAATGGAGAATTGGACGAAAGTTCTGAATTTAATCCTAAAGAAGAACATTCTGCCTATGCCATTTCAAAGCACCTTGCTGAGATGGAGGTGTGGAGAGCTTCTGCGGAAGGCCTGAATACCATCATCGTCAATCCGGGAATGATCATTGGAAGCGGAAACTGGGGACAAAGCAGTGGAGATATTTTCCCTACTTTTGAAAAGAACGGCTTTACATTTTCCGGCGGAACCAGTTATATCGACGTAAGAGATGCTGCTCGGATTTCCATTGATCTGATGGAGAAGAATGCTTTCGGAGAACGTTTTATTCTGATATCTGAAAATAAAAGATATGCAGATCTTGGAAAACAGATCCGTTCACAGCTAGGATTGAAGGAGGCGAAAATTCTTTCGAAATTTCAGTTAAACCTCGGAAGACTCGCCAATATCCTTTTCGGCTGGCTGATTCCGAAGCTGAGAATCATTACGAAATCCAATATTGAATCCATATCATCCCTTAACACCATTTCCAATCAGAAGATTAAAAAAGAGATCGGTTATCAGTTGATTCCTGTGACGGAAAGTATTGATTTTCATCTTAAAAATTATATTAACGACAAAAAGCTGAATTCATGAATCTTGCAGCAGCAATTATCCTAAAAAATGTAGAAAAACATCCGGTGAAATCCGCGATTGGCTTTAAAAAGAAAGATGAGGCGTGGAAAGAACTGAGCTGGAAAAAATTCGGTGAAATTGTTTTTAAAACTGCTAATGCATTAAAAAATGCAGGAATTCAGGAAAATGATAAAGTAGCGATCTACGCAGACAATTCTTCGGAATGGATGATCTTTGATCTGGCCTCCATGGCGATGGGTGCCATTACGGTACCTGTTTATTCAACCAATAATGCAGAACAGGCGGAATATATCATCAATGACTCTTCAGCTAAAGCCATATTGGTAGGCAACCAGGAGCAGTATGATGCGTGTCTGGAAATTCTAAAGAAAGAAGGAAGTCCATTGGAAACGATCATTGTTTCTAAAAAATCAATCTGGATCAAAAAAGAATTCAACAGTTTTTATCTTGAAGATTTTATAGCCAAATCGTCTTCTAAGCTTGAGATCTGTCCTAAAGAAAATGACGATACAGCGACGCTAATCTATACGTCCGGAACCACCGGAACCCCGAAAGGAGTGATGCTTACCCACGGAAATTTTATCAAAGCTTTCGATTCTCATTTCGAGTTTTTTAAATTCAAAAACTTTGAGGAAGAACTTTCTCTGGCATTTTTGCCATTGACCCACGTTTTCGAAAGAAGCTGGAGCCTGCTTTGTCTTTACGGCGGGGCAAGGGTCTATTTCCTGGAAGATCCGAAGAATATTGCAAAAACGCTGGAAGAGGTGAAACCTACGATGATGTGTGCGGTACCGAGATTTTTCCAGAAAGTATATGCCGGAGTTTTAGAAAAAGCAGAAGAAGGTTCATCACTAAAGAAAAAAATCTTCGATTGGGCACTGGCAACAGGATGGCAGACTGCAGAACTGAGAAGAAAAGAACAGGCGATTCCTTTTGGATTAAAATGCAAAGAATCTATTGCAGATATGCTTGTTTTCAGTAAAATTAAAGAGAAGATGGGCGGAAGGTTGTGGTTCTTGCCTTGTGGCGGAGCATCATTATCTCCTGAAGTGACAAAGTTCTTCGATTCTGTAGGCATTCACGTAACAGTTGGTTATGGACTGACAGAAACAACGGCCACGCTTACCCTTTTCCCATTGACCCATTTTGAACATGGAACCAGCGGAAAACCTTTACCGGGTGTAGAAATCCGTATCGGTGAAAGTGACGAGATCCAGGCCAGAGGAAACGGAATCATGAAAGGCTATTACAACAAGCCGGAAGAAACCCAGAAAGTTTTCACAGAAGACGGATGGTTCAAAACCGGAGATGCCGGAAAATTTGACGATAAAGGTAATCTGATCATCACAGACCGGATCAAGGATCTTATGAAAACTTCCAACGGTAAGTACGTGGCTCCACAACAGATCGAAAATCTTCTGACCAATAATAACTTTATCCAGCAGATCATGCTGGTAGCAGAAGGAAGACAGTTCGTTTCCGCACTTATTGTTCCGAATTTTGAGTTCTTACAGGATTATATTAAAAAGAACAACATTCCTTTTACCAATTGGGAAACCGCGGTAAAAGAGGAAAGCATTATTGCTTTGTATAAAGAAAAAATTAAAGAATTACAGGTTCATCTGGCAGATTATGAAAAAGTGAAGAAATTCACGTTGATGCCTGCTGAATTTGATATCAATACCGGCGAAATTACCCCTACATTGAAAGTCAAAAGAAATGTAGTGCTTAAAAAATACGCGGATATTATAGAGAAAATGTATTAGAAATAAAGCTTGATCAACCACAGGAGCAAAGTTCCTTTTGTGGTTCAATAAAAGAGTTTTATTATTTTAAATCAGACTATGACAACACAAGAATTTCTAGGAAAACAAAATTTTACCATTCATACCCAGACAGTTTCAGAAAGCTGTCCGTCTAATATTGCCCTGATCAAATACTGGGGTAAATATGAAAACCAGATCCCTGCTAACCCGAGCATCAGTTATACGCTGAATCATTGTAAAACCAATACTTCTATGGAGTTTTTGGCGGATGAACCATTCTCGGTGCAGACTTTTTTAGCAGGAAATGAAGAGGTGAAATTTGCCGAAAAAATCGAAAAATACTTCAAAAATATCGAACAGTATCTTCCATGGATTCTGAAGGGAAAATACATCATCAGAACTGAAAATACCTTTCCGCACAGTTCCGGGATCGCAAGTTCTGCTTCAGGATTCGGAGCTATTGCAAAATGCCTGATGAAACTGGACGGAATATTTTCCAATGAACTTTCTGAAGAGGAATCATTAAGAAAAGCTTCATTTCTGGCAAGATTGGGAAGTGGAAGTGCTTGCAGAAGCTTATACAACGGCTTGGTAGTTTGGGGAACGTCAGATGAGGTGGAAGGAAGTTCTGATTTATTTGCTGTGCCATATCCGGATGCTGAAATTCATGAGATCTTTAAAAGCTTCAATGACTGGGTTTTACTGATTCATGAAGGGCAAAAAAGTGTTTCTTCAACGGTAGGACACGGCTTAATGAACACCAATCCTTATGCAGAAAGAAGATTTCAGGAGGCAAGAGAGAATTTTGTTCCGATGAAAGAGATCTTAAAGAGCGGTGATATGGAGCGTTTTATCAAATTGGTAGAACACGAAGCGCTTACCCTGCACGCCATGATGATGATGAGTGATCCCGCCTTTATCCTGATGAAAACAGGAACTATGGAAGTGATCAATAAAGTTTGGGATTTCCGTAGAGAAACAGGTCTTCCGTTATTCTTCACACTGGATGCCGGAGCCAATGTACATCTGCTGTTCCCGAATAATGGATCAGAAGATCAGATCAAAGCATTCATAGAAACCGAATTGCTTCAGCACACGCAAAAAAATGGAGTGGTGAAGGATGTGATGAAATTCTAAAAAAAGCAGTTCTTCTGTAGATAAATATAAACATCTGCGTAATTCGTGAAAATTGTGAGGAAATATCTCCCGCAGATTTCACGGATTACGCAGATTCTTTTTTTTTTGTATAAACTTTTGCTAAGGTTAGGCTGAATTTTTAATGACTCTTTTGTACACTCGATTCATCAGAATCAATGCCAATTGATTCCCTCTTTGCAACCTTAAAGTTCTACATTCTAAAAATCAACCTTTGCGTTAAAAAAAGCATTGTATTTCAGATAAAGATTTCATCAGTTTATATGAACGTTTTTTTTATTTTTTTTACTCACGCAGATTTAACAAATAAAGCAGATAGATCATTAAACATTAAAAATCTGTGTAATCAGTATAATCTGCGCGAAATTTTAAACCATCTGTTTCCCATTCGCTTCATCAGAATCAATGAAATTGATTCCCTCTTTGTACCTTTAAAATTTTACATTCTAAAAATCAACCTTTGCGTTAAAAAAAATGTATTTCAGGGGTTTTAAAGAAAGGGCGTATTCAGGAAATCATTGAAAGGCTTCATCAGTTTAAAAATCTTCGTTATATTTTTGACCGCATTTTTATCCAGAACTTCCTCATCTTTCAGGTTATAAACCACGATGAAGTTTTTAAGCTTTAAATAGTCACCCATCGGGTCTTCCTTTTCAAACCCCTGAGGGATTTTTTTCAGTTGATCATCCTGATCAAGCTCCGGGAAATGTTTCTTAAAGTCCTTCTGATTAATGATCTTTAGAAAATCCTCGCCATATAAAGAAATTTCCTTTCTTACTTCTTTCAATACAGAAGATTCAGGCATATAAATACCACCGGCAAGAAAAGATTTTCCGGGTTCCATATGAAGATAGTAACCTCCTTTCTGGCTGCCTTTTCCCATTCCTAAAGAGGCTCCGAAATTGGTTTTATAAGGTATTTTGTCCTTTGAAAACCGGGTGTCCCTGTAAATTCGGAACAGGGCTTTTTTGCCGTCAAGCTTGCCTAATTCTTCATCGAATCCAGCCATTTCTTTAATCAGTTCATCGAGAAAAGCGATGACATTTCCCTGAGATTCGGTGTAAAGGTTTTTATTTTCTGTAAACCACTCACGGTTGTTATTGTTGGTCAGGTTTTTTAAAAATGTAAATGTTTCGGGCTTTATTGTGCTCATATTTTTTTTTGGGATTTAATAGTAATCGGGATATGACTTAAATGAACCAAGTTAAAAAATATACTTATGGTGACCAAAATTAAATGGAGGTCTCTGTCTTCTTATTTCTTAAGAATTGAAAATTTAAAGTCATCATAGAAGTCTTGTCAAATGAACCATGGAATTTTATGATTGGACTTAAAAAAGGATAAAAATAAAGCTGCAACCCAATGAAAAGGGGAGGTATTTTGCATTTTGCAAAAAATAATTATAATTTTAAATAATCCCTGAATTCGCAGTAATTTAAACATTCTTAACGGGTTAGTAAATCCTGAAATGAAGGCATGGATACTGGGAATATTTCAATAACAAGAAACGGAGTTATAAAAAGAAAAATTTACATTGAATGGTCTTATTTTTGAAAATTCATAAATAATACCGAAAAAATCAATCCAATTTAATAAAAAAAAATAATGTTTAACATGTTTTTAACGCAAAGCCCGTTTTTTTGGATTTAATTTTTTAAAAATTAAAAATATATTAAAGGATTCTGAATTAAACTTTACATATTTAGAACTTTATTCAAAAACAAATCAAATATTTATTGTATCTTTGCAAAAATTTTAAAATATTTAATGAATTTATTTACGGAGTCCAATTTAAGTCCTGACATCCTTAAGGCAGTTGGCGAACTGGGTTACGAAAGCCCGACAGAAATCCAAAAACAGACTATCCCTTTCATTCTTTCAGATATTCGCGATTTGATCGCACTTGCGCAGACAGGGACAGGCAAAACAGCAGCGTTTTCGCTTCCGATTTTGGATATGATTGACGAAACGAGTCGCAAAATCCAATTTTTGGTGCTTTGTCCGACACGGGAATTATGTCTTCAGATTTCTAAAGACATAAAAAATTATTCCAAGTACATGAAAGACATCAAAACCACAGCGGTTTACGGTGGAAGCAGTATTATGGATCAGATTCGTTCTTTAAAGGACAAGCCGCAAATTATTGTGGGTACTCCGGGAAGAGTAATCGACCTTATCAACAGAAAAGCACTTGATTTTTCTGCGATTCATTGGTTAGTTTTAGACGAAGCTGATGAAATGCTTTCTATGGGTTTCAAAGACGAGTTGGAAACAATTCTTAGAGAAACACCGGATACAAAGCAGACTTTCTTGTTCTCGGCAACGATGAATAAAGAAGTGGAGAGAATTTCTAAAAATTATCTTACCAATCCTCACCGTATTTCTGTGGGTTCTATTAACGAAGTTAAGAAGAACATCAAGCACGAATACTACGTAGTAGGATACCGTCAGAAAAAAGAAGCTCTTAAGCGATTGATTGATGCGAACCCGAACCAGTATTCTATTCTTTTCTGTAGAACAAGAATGGAAACTCAGGAGGTAGCTGATTTCTTAATGCAGAACGGTTATGCGGCAGATGCCCTTCACGGGGATCTTTCTCAGGCGCAGAGAGATACGGTAATGAAGAAATTCAGACTGAAAAACATCGATATCCTTGTAGCGACAGACGTTGCAGCAAGAGGTTTGGATGTAAACTCTTTAACGCACGTTATCCATTATTCTTTACCTGATGATCCGGAAGTATTCGTTCACAGAAGTGGAAGAACCGGTAGAGCTGGGAAAGACGGTATTTCAATGGCTCTAATAAAGCCTGAAGAAAGCAGAAAACTGAAGCAGATCAAATCTGCAACGAAAATTGATATCGTTGAGAAATTTATTCCAACGGGTGATGATATTATCAAAGCTCAGGTGGGAGGTGTTTTTGAAAAATTATTTACAGAACACGAAGAAGATATCTTTGAATTCAATGACAGCTTAATCCCTGATTTAAGTGCATTCACAAAAGAAGAACTGGTACATAAATTACTACAGTTCCAATTGAAAGATCTTGCGCTTTACTACAAAGATAAGCATGACCTTGCTGAGCAGAAACTGAGCAGCAGAGATGATGATTATTCAAGAAGAGACAGAGGACGCGATAGAGACCGTGACAGAGGAAGAGATCGTGACCGTGGAGACCGTGACGTAAGAGGAAGCAGAGATGGCGGAAGAGAACGTGGCGGAAAACCTAGAAGAAAGAATGAAAACATGGTAAGATTCTTCTTCAACTTAGGGAAAAAAGATCAATTGAAGAAACTTGATGTTTTGGATATTATTAATAAAGCAACTTCACCAGCTGGAGGAAGCAAAAAAAGAGCAGAAATTGGTGATATTGAAATTTTAGAGAAATTCTCTTTCTTTGAAATTGAAAAATCATTCAAAGGAGAGCTTTTGAGTAATATTGCATCAATGAAATTCAAAGGAAAAGATATGAGAGCTGAAGAGGCTAATTAATACTCATACTACACTATACAAACCGGCTTTTAGCCGGTTTTTTTGTTTGATAATCAGGTGTTAATCGTATGTTAACAAAACTTAATGTCATATAGTTTCAGGGCAAATCCTTTTTTAGGAAATTTGCACCAAATTATAAATACATAAAAATGGGAATTGGTAATATTTTCCACGCTTTTCAACCAAAAGATAAAATCTTCTTTGTACTTTTTGAAAAGGTAACGGAGAATTTAGTTGCAATGTCGGAAGACTTTAACAACGGGATCAGAGATTTCGATCTTAACGACGACACGATGTTAAAAAGAATGAGCGACTACGAACACAAAAATGATGAGCTTACGCATGAGATCTTCGTTGAATTAGGAAAAAACTTCATTACGCCGTTCGACCGTGAAGATATTCACACCCTGGCAACCGGCCTTGATGATATCGCTGATTACATCTACGCTTCCACAAAATACATTTTCTTATACAAATCGCCTGAGATGAAGGCGTATTCAGATTTCTCACTACTGATTCACAAGGCTTGTCTTGAGATTCAGAATGCGATGAAAAACCTTAAAGGGTTTAAGAATATGGATCAGGTGAAAGAAGCTTGTATCAAAGTAAACTCTATTGAGAACATTGCAGATGACCTGCTTTCCAACTCAATGGTAGACCTGTTTGAAACCAATGATGCCATCAACATTATCAAAGTTTCATCTGTACTTAATTATCTTGAAATAGTAACTGACAAAGCTGAAGATGTTGCCAACACGATTGAGAACATCATGATTAAATACGCTTAAACAATTATAACTAACAGAAATGGAATTTCCGATTTTACTTACGGTTATTATTGCTCTGGCTTTAATTTTCGATTATATTAATGGTTTTCATGATGCGGCCAACTCCATTGCAACCATTGTTTCTACCAAGGTTTTAAGCCCTTTTCAGGCGGTACTTTGGGCAGCCCTTTGGAATTTTGCAGCTTTCTTTTTAGCAGCCTATGTGATAGGTGAATTCAGGATTGGAAATACGATCGCTAAAACGGTTAATGAGAATTTCATCACACTTGAGGTGATCTTTTCGGGTCTTCTGGCAGCCATTGCCTGGAACCTTTTAACCTGGTGGTTTGGTATCCCTTCTTCATCTTCTCATACGCTGATCGGAGGATTTTTAGGAGCAGCGCTTATGCATGCTTTTATGCTGGATTATCATGATGTGGTAGCTGCACAACCGGATTTAGGTTTATTTGCTACACTAAAACAGGCTTTTCTTCAACTGACTACTCAGAGTGTTGTGAAGTTTGATAAAGTAATTCCTATTTTCCTGTTCATTTTTATGGCACCGATCATAGGGATGGTGATCTCCATCATCATTACATTAATTATTGTTCACCTTTATAAAAAATCAAACCCTTACAAAGCAGATCAGTCTTTCAAGAGATTACAGCTTGTTTCCTCAGCGCTTTTCAGTGTAGGTCACGGTCTGAATGATGCTCAGAAAGTAATGGGGATTATCGGGGCAGCTTTAATCTACTATCACGTAGAGATGCTTCATGACCCTGTTTATCTGAATATCCCTTCTGCAGGTCGTTTTGATTACTTTGCCCAGCATTATCTTTGGGTTCCTTTAGTATCTTTCCTTGCGATTGGTTTAGGAACAATGAGTGGAGGTTGGAAGATCATCAAAACAATGGGTACGAAAATTACAAAAGTGACTCCATTGGAAGGAGTAAGTGCTGAAACTGCTGGAGCGATCACGCTTTTTATTACAGATCAGTTAAGTATTCCTGTATCTACAACACATACCATCACCGGTTCTATCATCGGGGTAGGATTAACGAAGAGAATTTCTGCCGTAAGATGGGGAATTACCGTAAGTCTTCTTTGGGCTTGGGTACTAACGATTCCTATTTCGGCAATTGTTGCTGCGATTACTTATCTTGCTGTAACGTTTTTAACTTAATTTAAAAGTTGAAATATATAATATAAACTTTGTCCCCCGGGGCAAAGTTTTTTGTTTTATAAAGCCTCGAAAAAGAGAATGGAGACTGGTCAAATGATTTTACAATTTCACGCAGATTAATCAGATGATGCAGATTTTTTATCTTTGTTAATCTGCTTTGTCTGCAAGATTTGCATGAGAAAAACTTTAAACCATTAAGATTCTGTTAAGCTTTTAAGTATATTAAGTTTTAGCTTCGCTGTAAGACGTACAACTAAAAAAAATCATTGGATTTTTTCTTAACTAACCTTACTTGCTTCATTGATCTTAATGTTTAAAAAGCGTGAGATGAGAATCTGCTCCATCAGCTAAATTTGCGAGAGCACATCATTATAAACACCCTTTATGGTTAAAAAAAGAACTTAAAAATAACAAAAGGTATATTTTAGTTAAAGAAACTTTATACGTTTTCAAAACCTATAAGGTTTGAGTGTATTTTATTTTTTATTTTACTCCTCAAGTTTTGAGACTAAGCCTCGAAAAATTGTATTTTTGTTCAAATTATAAGATTTTATGGAATTTTTAGACAGATACCAGCAAATCGTTGCTGAAGCCATCACGAAGTATACTTTTAAAGACAAGCCTGCAGAACTTTATGACCCGATGAACTACATCATTTCCCACGGCGGAAAGCGTCTTCGTCCTATTATGGTGCTGATGGCGTGCGACCTGTTCGGCGGAGATCTGAAACAGGCCATAAAACCGGCGCTGGCGATCGAATTTTTCCATAATTTCACCCTGATCCATGACGATATTATGGATGAAGCCCCTTTGAGAAGAAATAAACCTACCATTCATACCCTACACGGAATCAATGTCGGGATTCTTTCCGGAGACGGACTGATGCTGAAAGCGTATAAATTCTTTGAAGATCTTGAACCTGAAATCTTCAAAGCGTGTATCAGAATATTTACCCATACCGGACTTCTTCTTTGCGAAGGACAGCAGTATGACATCAATTTTGAAACTCAGGAAGATGTAACTTATGATGACTACATCAGAATGATTACGTACAAAACAGGAGTTCTGAGTGCATCGTCATTTGAAATAGGGGCACTTATTGCAAGAGCTAATTTTAAAGATGCCAAAGCTATTTTCAATTTCGGAAAACACATCGGTATTGCGTTCCAGATTATGGATGATTATCTGGATGTATTCGGAGATCAGGCACAGTTTGGGAAGAAACATGCCGGAGATATTTACGAGAACAAAAAAACCATCCTGTATCTTTTAGCAAGAGAACACGCTACAGACGAAGAAAGAAAAGAATTGGATCACTGGTACGGTAAAAAAACCGATAATATCGACAAAGTATATGGCGTAGAAAAGATCTTCAGAAGAACGAAAGTTGATGAGAAAGCATTACGCCTGATCCAGAAACACAACGAGATCGGACAGAGCTACCTTGAGAAGATCAATATCCCGGAAGACAAGAAAAAACCTTTTGCTGAACTGGCAAACTACCTGTTGAGAAGAGAGAGTTAATGTGGTGATGTGATCATTTGATGATTTGGTTACATCATCACATCATCGTATTATCAAATTATCAAATCAATTTATGAAATTCAGAACCGAAGTAGACATTCCCCCATCGGAAAAAAAGATTGATATCGAAGATAAAATATTTTCAATAGGATCCTGTTTTGCTTCTGAAATGACAGATTTGCTGGGAGAGGGACAGCTTCAGACGGTGAATAATCCTTTCGGGACTATCTTTAATCCGTTTTCGATCAGTAATGCGGTCAAAAGGCTTCATGATTCCGAGTTTTATACCGAAGATGAGCTCATCACATTTAATGATGAATTTATCTCTCTGGACCATCACAGCAGCTTCGACAGAAGATATATCCACCAGACTCTGGATACAATCAATGCCGGAATAGAAGTGGGAAACCGTTTTCTGCAGGATGCTGGTTGGGTGATCATCACGTACGGAACTTCATTTATTTATGAATTTATTCCTAAGAAAAAGCTGGCTGCCAACTGTCACAAGATCCCGCAGAAGTTTTTTGAAAAAAGGCTGCTTTCGCATCAGGAACTTACGGATTCCATTTATAATACGGTTTTAAACCTCAAAGATATCTGCCGTGATGATGTACAGATCCTGTTTACCGTTTCGCCGGTACGTCATACCAAAGATGGAATGATTGAAAACCAACTGAGCAAATCCAAACTGATCACAGCCGTGCATGAAGCACTTTTGCAGCTGAATAACTGTCATTATCTGCCCGTTTATGAGATCTTAATGGATGATCTGCGTGATTACCGTTTTTACAAGGAAGATTTGATTCATCCTACGTCGCAGGCTGTCAATTACATCTTTGATAAGTTCGGGGAAGCCTATTTTTCGGATGCGACGAAAAGTTTTATCAAAGAAAGTTTTAAGATCAATAAAGCATTGGAACACAGAACAGATGATGATAAGGATCCGAAATATATAGAGTTCAGAGAAAAGCTTGATGCAAGGATTGAAGCTCAGCGCGAAAAAGTAAGGCATAAAATATTTTTAAATGATTGATTTTACTCATATTGAATACCTGAAATCTGGCAATGAAAGACAGAAAAGAGCCTATGATGTCCTGAAAAAATATCAGGTTTTCGAAAAATTAAAAGACTATTCTCCAGTTCTGGCGGGAACAATTCCCATTGAAATTGATATCGAAAGCAGCGATCTGGATATTATTTGTGAAGTAGATCTTGAATGTGAAGAAGACTTTTTAGATGAAATCGCTATGAGGCGATTAATGCCGGGAGATACCTATGTAAAAGTTGAAAATATTGTGGTACGCGGAGAAAAATGCATTGTCCTGAACTTTATGCTTGAAGAATTTCCCATAGAGATTTTCGGACAGAAAAAACCGTCCACTGAACAGAATGCCTACCGTCATATGGTGGCAGAATACAGAATATTACAGGAAAAAGGAGAAGATTTTAAACATAAAATAATAGAACTGAAGAAACAGGGAATGAAGACGGAGCCGGCGTTCGGCCTGCTGATGGAACTGGAAAACCCTTATGAAGATCTGTTAAAATTTTAAGAAAATGATTGATACACATACCCATTTATACGCAGAAGAATTTGATGAAGACAGAAAAGAAGCCATCCAAAGGGCTGTAGAAAAAGGAATCACGAAGTTTTATCTTCCCGCTATCGATTCAGAATCCCATGGGAAAATGCTTCAGCTGGAAACAGAATATCCCGGACAGATTATTTCCATGATGGGACTTCACCCATGCTATGTAAAGCCGGAATCCTGGGAGAAAGAACTTGAAACCGTTAAAAACTACCTGGACGAAAGAGATTTCCCTGCGATAGGAGAGATCGGGATCGATCTTTACTGGGATAAAACTACGTTGGATATTCAGGTTAAAGCTTTTGAACAACAAATCGACTGGGCCATAGAAAAAGACCTTCCTATCGTCATCCATACCAGAGAAAGCTTTGATGAAACATTCGAGGTGTTGGAGAGAAAAAAACATCCGAAACTTCGTGGTATTTTTCATTGCTTTTCAGGAGATTTGGAGCAGGCTAAGCATGCGATTGATCTGAATTTTATATTGGGAATCGGAGGTGTTGTCACTTTTAAAAACGGAAAGATCGATCAGTTTCTGAATGAAATTCCATTGGATAAAATCGTCATGGAAACAGATTCACCTTATCTGGCTCCGGTTCCGCACAGAGGGAAAAGAAATGAAAGTTCTTACCTTGATCTGGTAGCCGGAAAATTAGTGAATATCTACGGCAAAAATTTTACAGAAATCGACAGAATTACTACAGAAAATGCAGTAAGAATTTTTGGAAACTAAGAATTTCAGATGAATAAAACTTTAACCTATATGAAAGACAATAAAGCCAACAGTTTAATGCTATTTGCAGTCTATTTTGTGGTTAATTTTTTATTCCTGACCAAATATGGGATCCGCCAGTCATTGGTTCCAATCAGTATTCTGATTATTGCTTTTACTGCTGTACATGTTTTACTGTTTTTTCTCAGAAAGAATGAACTGTTGACCCAAAAGATCAATGTAAAGCTCGTCTATCTTTTGACGGGTGTTTTAGGAGTAGGTTATATAGCTTTATGCCATGTTTTAAAAGATCCTTACCAGTTGAATATCGACCGCTGGCAGACATTGGATTTCTCATTAGATCATTGGATTCACGGAAAATATATTTATGATACTCGAAATTTTATGGGGAATCTGTCCTCCTATCTTCCGGGGCAGCTATTGATGGCTCTTCCTGCTTATCTTTTGGGAAATGTAGGTTATCTTCAGGTAGCTGCTTTTCTGCTGTTTTCGTATGCTGTGATGCTGGAATTTAAAAGCAACCTGATCAGGTTCACAGCCATATTAATGTTGGGAATATCTTTGGCTTATATTTACGAAGCAGTCTGCAAGAGCGATTTTATATCATCCTTTATTTTCGCAGCTGCATTTATCCTTTTCTGGCATACTAAGTTTAAAGAAAATTATTTTCAGAAACCGGTGCTGTTAGGAATATGCCTGGGTGTTTTATTTCTGACCCGAAGTGTAGTCGTTATTCCCTTGATTATTTTCCTGCTTAAACCTTTTTTAGCAACCAATACGAAGTCTAAAATAAAAACCGTAGCAGCCTTTCTGCTGACCGTAGCTGTCCTTTTATTTACTGTCTTTTTTCCTGCTAAAAATCTTGAGTATATCATTGAACACAATCCTCTGACGCTTCAGGGGCAGAGTAATACATGGGTCATGCTGGTTTTTCTGGCAGCCGCCTTATTGTTATCGTTTTATGTCAGAAAAATAAATGATGTCTTCTGTTTTTCGGCCTACATTGTCTTCTTAACGATGCTTAGTTTTGTAACGGAAAAGTATCTGCTTTTCGGATTTGGTTTTCAGGATAACCTTTTTTCAACCACCTATCTGGCGGCCTGCCTGCCTTTCAGTATTGTGGCTTACTGCTTTTCAGTTCGGAAAGAGATAGAAGGGATTTAGTACCTCCCTTGAATTTTTATATAAAAAAAAGCCCTTTCGTTGGAAAGGGCTTTCATATTATTTTTTTCTGGTAAAATTCTTATTCTTAGGTTTCTTGAACCCTGTAGGAGTGCTTCCGGCCGGCTTATTATTGTTATTATTTTGAGGCTTAGGAGACCTTGGTCTTCCACCTCCAGCTGCCATAGGCTTGTTATTGGAATCTCTTTTCTGTGCGACCAGATTTTCAGTATGGAAAGGGTGATCCTTTACCACAGGAATTTTCTTCCCGATCAGCTTTTCTGTATTTCTTAAGTTTAAAAGGTCAAGACTGTCTACAAAAGAGATTGAAGATCCTTCAGCACCGGCTCTTCCCGTTCTTCCGATTCTGTGAACATAGGTTTCAGAAACGTCGGAAAGTTCGAAATTGATCACATATTTCAGCTCATCAATGTCAATACCTCTTGCAGCGATGTCTGTAGCTACCAGAATCCTTGTTTTTCCGGACTTAAAATTATTCAGGGCATTCTGTCTCGCATTCTGAGATTTATTCCCGTGAATGGCTTCTGCTGAGATATTGTCTTTCTGAAGTTTTCTGGCAATTTTGTCCGCACCATGCTTCGTTCTGGAAAATACCAGTACAGAATCAGCGATCTCGTTCTCCAGAATATGAGAAAGAAGGTTCAGTTTGTTATCTTTATCTA
The DNA here is from genome assembly GCF_000737715.1 of Chryseobacterium sp. JM1. GTDB lineage: Bacteria > Bacteroidota > Bacteroidia > Flavobacteriales > Weeksellaceae > Chryseobacterium. The sequence goes on from NZ_JPRN01000011.1 coordinate 148,248, forward strand.
CAAAATAAACCGCCTGCTTAATCGTTTCTGCAGTGGAAGAAACCGGAGTTACCTCTACTTTCACAGGATTATTCAGGATAGAATCTGCTAATTTCTGAATTTCAGAAGGCATGGTTGCAGAAAAGAATAATGTCTGTCTTCTCTGTGGAAGAAGTTTGATCACTCTCTTTACGTCATGTACGAAACCCATGTCAAGCATTCTGTCAGCTTCATCAAGAACAAAGATCTCAATATTTTTTAAGCTGATGATTCCCTGAGCGATAAAATCCAGAAGTCTTCCCGGGGTTGCTACCAGGATATCGATTCCTTTTCTAAGGGCGGCTTCCTGATTTCCCTGCTTTACACCTCCGAAAATAACGAGCTGTTTAAGCGGAAGATATTTTCCGTATGCATTAATGTTTTCCTCGATCTGGATGGCAAGTTCTCTTGTCGGCGTTAAGATCAGGGCTTTTATATGATTGGTTTTGGTCTTATTTTTTGATAAATTCTGTAGAATAGGAATAGCAAACGCCGCTGTTTTTCCCGTTCCTGTCTGTGCACATCCTAAAAAGTCGCTGCCTTTTAAGATTTCAGGGATAGATCTCTCCTGAATGGGCGTAGGGTTTGTATATCCCTGTTCCTCAATTGCTTTTGCAATAGGTTCTATTAAGTTTAGGTCTGTAAAATTCAAATGAACTGTTTTTTTTAATTTAAAATAAAATTCCCTCAATGTGAAGGAATTATACGGTGCAAAGGTAGTCTAAATATTTTTAAGCGGATCATTTTACTTTTGTCCACTGCTGGTTATGTCTCAGGTCTTCAATGAAGAGGTAGACTTTTCTCAGCTTTTCACTTCCTCTTTTGCCATAGTCTTCTACATTTTTGGAAGTTCCATCCGTAAAATTAATTCTCAGATAGGACGTGGAAAGATCCGTGATATTTCTTGATCCGTACTTATCCTGAAGGTTTTTAACATCAAGACCGTTCAGTAAAGAAACGAGCTTCTTGTAGTCAGAGTCTTTAATTACGGCTTTAAAAGTTCCTTCCCGTGGTTTTGAAAATTCTCCTTTTGAAAAATCTTTGGAGAAATTGAAGTGTTCTGCTTCCAGTATTGCTGTCCTGTCTGGATTAATGGTCATCGTGAAAATAGGGCAGGATCCAAAACATGCGCCTGCCTGATATTCAATTTTGGAATATTGTGATTCCGTTTTCTGTGTAGTGCAGGAAAATAAAAATATCAGTGCACAAAGGCTCAATACATATTTCATAGGGAATGGTTTCTCTGGGTTCTTTCAATAATTATTCCAAATAGAATTGGGTTCAGCAGTGAACTTATTCCAGAGATGAAACACAACAGCCTTTGGTGAATGATAATCGTATAAGTACCGGGTCAATATTCATTGATTCATAGTACTTTGTTCTCTTTTTGGCAGTGTTGTAATAAGAATAGCTCTTGATTTCCCCTTTGTCAAAGGATATTTTATTCTTGAAGAACAAAGGTTCCATATCAAACAGGATATTGTTATTGAAGTCCTTATCTGTATTGGCAATGTCCAGTTCAATCACTGCGACATTCGTTTTTCCTTTATGAATAAGGTTGTACTTGTAATGAATCAGATCGTTGTCTGCTTTCTTTTCCACCAATTCCAGTACCTGATCGGTTTTTGCCTTTTTTCTTTTCTTAATATCCGCAATTTCCGATTCCAAAGGAATATCACCCTTGAAATAGTCAAAATTTCCGGGCTTTATTTCTTTATTTTCGTCTTTGATCAGAACGGGAAGAACAGGATTGGTGTCTTTTTTTAAATTGTAAATGAACCCGTTTCTGCTGTTGTTAAAAGAAAGAACAGACAGGTCCGTGTCATTGGTATAGTATTCGATCACCTCATTTACTTCATTACTTGTACCCTGATCAGCAATTTTATTGTAGGTTAATCTTTTATTGAATTCAAACCTGAAAAACGCTTTATCACTGAAAGGTGCCGGTTCATCCAATCTGGGTGCTTCCACGAATGAATCACCCCCTTGAGCATAAGCCGAGGAGGGCAGAAGAAATGAAACAAAAATAACAGCGGGTGCTGTTATTTTCTTTAATGACTGTATCATCTTTTATCCGTGAAGTTTTTTCCAGACTGCGTCTTTCAGTTCTACAAGGCCTTCTCCCGTAACACCGGAGAAGAATAACGGTTTTCTGTTTTCCGGAAATTCAGCTGCGATTTCTTTTTTCAGCTCTTCATCCAGAAGGTCAGATTTGGAAATCGAAATGATGAAATCTTTATCCAGTAGTTCAGGATTGTACTCCGTCAATTCATTTTCCAGAATTTTAAACTCCTGAAAATGACTTTCAGAATCAGCGGGAATTAAGAATAATAAGATAGAATTTCTTTCAATATGTCTTAAGAACCTGTGTCCTAAACCTTTTCCTTCAGCAGCCCCTTCGATGATTCCCGGGATATCAGCCATTACAAATGATTTGTAATTTCTGTAATCCACAATACCAAGATTGGGGGTCAGCGTTGTAAATGCGTAATTGGCGATTTTAGGTTTTGCCGCTGATACAGACGCAAGAAGTGTAGATTTTCCTGCATTAGGAAAACCAACCAAACCTACATCGGCTAGAATTTTAAGCTCGAAAACCACAAATCCTTCCTCACCATCCATTCCCGGTTGTGCATATCTTGGAGTCTGGTTGGTAGAAGATTTGAAATGCTCATTTCCTTTTCCACCTTTTCCTCCAAGCATCAAAGTGATTTCCTGTTTGTCTTCAAGAATTTCGCCGATAATTTCTCCTTCTTCATTTTTAGCAATGGTCCCGATTGGAACATCGATATAAATATCAGCACCGTCAGCACCGGTCAGCTGGCTTTTCGCTCCGTTTTCACCACGTTCCGCTTTGATGTGGCGGGTGTATCGAAGTGGAAGTAAAGTCCATTCCTGAGCATTTCCTCTCATGATGACGTGTCCGCCACGACCTCCGTCGCCTCCATCCGGACCGCCTTTAGGAATATATTTTTCACGGCGAAGGTGGGCAGAACCTGCACCTCCGTGTCCGCTTTTACAATGGATCTTTACGTAATCTACAAAGTTAGACATATAGTTTGTGTTGCGGGTTGCGGTTTACGGGATTCGAATTTTTCCAATCCCGTACACCATATCCCGATTATTTAATTTTTTCGACTTCAGCGAAAAGCTTCTGGGAAATTTCAGCAATTTCTCCTACGCCGTTTACTTCAACATATTTTCCCTGCTGCTTGTAAAGTTCGGCTACTTCTGCTGTTTTAGTATAATATTCTTTAATTCTGATTTCAATGATCTCTACATTGCTGTCGTCAGATCTTCCACTGGTTTCACCTCTTTTCAGAAGTCTTTCCACTAAAGTTTTGTCTTCTACCACCAAGGATAGGCAGATATCAATCTTGTCGTTCAGTTCCTCTTTTACGATGGTTTCCAAAGCTTGCGTCTGAGCCGTAGTTCTTGGGTATCCGTCGAAGATAAATCCGTTGGTATCGGTTGGCTTTCTAAGCTCGTCGATCAGCATATCCGTCGTTACCTGATCCGGAACCAGTTCTCCCTTATCGATATAAGACTTAGCCAGTTTTCCAAGCTCAGTGTCGTTTTTCATGTTGTATCTGAAAAGGTCGCCTGTTGAAATCTGTTTTAAGTTGAATTTTTCGATCAGGTTTTGAGCTTGTGTTCCTTTTCCACTTCCTGGAGGGCCGAACAGAACAATGTTTATCATAATGTTGATTCGCTTGCAGCTTTCAGCAATACGCTTTCAGCCTTTAGCTTTTTTAGTTAATATTTACTTTATTTCGATTTAATATTTAAAGCTAATGGCTAGTAGCCAAAAGCTAGTAGCAGAAATTAATGGTTGATTTGTCCCTCTTCCAGTTGATACAGATTGGCAAGGTTTCTTCCTATCTCATCATAATCAAGTCCGTAACCAAGAACAAACTTATTTGGAATTTCTTTTCCGATATAATCCAGTTTGAAGTCTTTCTTGTATACATCCGGTTTCAATAGGAATGAAGCCAGTTTTACAGATTTCGGACGCTGTGTCTCTGTGAAATATTTGAATAAACTTTCAACAGTGTTTCCAGTGTCTACGATATCTTCCACAAGAATGATGTGACGGTCTTTCACGTCTTTAGTCAGTTCCATTTTCTGGTAAACGATCCCTGTAGACTCAGTTCCTGCATAAGAACTCATTTGAATGAAAGCAATCTCGCATTCACCGGGATAATATTTTAAAAGATCTGAGAAGAACATGATCACTCCGTTCAGAACCCCGATGAAAACAGGAACTTCATCCTTGTAGTCTTCATAAATCTTTAAAGCTGTTTCTTTTACAATTTGCTGAATCTCGGCGTCCTTCAAATAAGGAACGAAAGTTTTGTCGTGAACTTTAATGCTTTCCATAAAAAATTTTAGTAGTTGGCAAAGTTACGGATTTTTGATCAAAATCTTTTCTACTTTTGCACCCGATTTCATAATGCCCCGTTTAAAGAGAATGTATTAAAAATAATAGAGATATAAAATCTTTGATTACACTCAATTGTCCCGTCAATTCTACGATTGACTATCTTTACAAAGGAGGCGAATTCTGACCCTAATAATTTTGACCGATCTCGAAACAGGGTAAAAGCCATATGTTTTTTATCAGGAAAAAGAGGATTGGAGAGAAATTGCTATCTTTGCAGTTCCAAAACCCAATTATACAGACATGTAGGATTTAATTTCTTTTCGATGTTATCAAACAGTGACCGGTGCGTTGCTGATGTTTAATTATTACAAGAAATAAATCATGATCTTACTGCAAAATATGTCCTACGGGTTTCCGGGAGGAGACCTTCTGTTTCATTCTATCCATTTAACAATACCATCCCAAACAAAATCGGCGCTTGTCGGAAGTAATGGTGTAGGGAAATCTACACTCCTGAAAATAATTGCTCACGAAATTCAACCTTTAGAAGGAAGTATCACCGTGAAAGGCGATATGTACTATGTTCCGCAGATGTTCGGGAACTTTGATCATCTTACCATCGCAGAATGTCTGAAAATTGACCAAAAACTAAATGCCCTCCAAAAGATCACCAGTGGTGAAGTGGACGAAGAGTATTTTGAAATCTTAAATGACGACTGGGAGATTGAAGAACGCAGCCAAAGTGCTTTACATGAGTGGAAACTTGAAGATCTGAAATTAGACCAGAAACTGGAAAACCTGAGCGGAGGTCAGAAAGCCAAAGTTTTCCTGGCTGGAATTCAGATCAATACTCCGGACCTTATTCTATTGGATGAACCTACGAACCATCTTGACCTTGATGGCAGGAAATTATTATACAGTCTCATCGAGAGAACAGATGCCCAGGTTGTTATGGTAAGCCACGACCGCACGCTGCTGAATCTTGCGGATACTATATTTGAATTAAGCAATCAGGGAATTTCTGCATATGGAGGAAACTATGATTTCTATGCTGAACAGAAAGAAATAGAGGAGGAGGCACTTCACAATGATATTCATGCCAAAGAACGGGCTCTGAAAAAGGCCAAAGAAAAAGAACGCGAAACGATAGAACGGAAACAGAAGCTGGATGCAAGAGGAAAACAGAAGCAGGAAAAATCCGGAGTCGCGAGAATTATGATGAATACACTCCGCAATAATGCCGAGAAAAATACGTCCAGATTAAAAGGAGTCCATGCAGAAAAGATCAGTGGGATTTCCGGTGATCTCCGGGATTTGCGTTCCTCTTTGAAAAACTCAGACCAGATGAAAGTGAATTTCAATGATTCCAGTCTTCATTCCGGAAAAATACTGATCAGTGCTGAAAATATTAATTTTAAATACGGCATTGAGACTCTTTGGAAGAATACGATCAACCTTGAGATCCGTAGCGGAGAAAGAATTTCAATCAAGGGATCAAATGGGTCGGGCAAAACGACCTTACTGAAAATGCTGTTGGGTAATCTGAATCCGTCCGAAGGAAAAATGATGAGATCAGATTGTAATACGATATATGTTGATCAGGAATATTCTCTGATTAAGAAAGATATCAGTGTTTATGAATTTGCACAGGAGTTTAATGACGGTGCTATGCAGGAATCCGAAGTGAAAACCTTGCTGTCCAGATTTCTGTTTGGAAAGGAAGCCTGGGATAAAAAATGTGGAGTATTAAGTGGAGGTGAACGTTTACGATTGCTTCTGTGCGGACTTTCTATCAGCAGTAAGGCTCCGGATATGATCATCCTGGATGAGCCTACGAATAATCTGGACTTACAGAATGTGGAAATTTTAACGGCTTCTATTAAGGATTACAAAGGGACATTGCTGGTGATTTCCCATGATGAGATCTTTCTCGAGGAGATAGGAGTGGAGAGGGAGATTATTTTGGATTGAATGATATTCTGTTGATTTTTTCTCCCGCAGATTCCGCGGATTTCGCTGATGTTTGTGTTTTATTGGCTGTTGATTTAAACCTTATAGGTTTTTAAAACCTATAAGGTTTGAACGTGAAAAGTATTTACTATTGGATTATCGCAACGGCACAAGGGATGATTAAAAGAGTGTTAAGGCGCAAGAAAATCAAGATTTTCAGCAGGGTTGGATAGGTAAATAAGTATTCAGTTAGTGGTATTCAATTTTATCGGAGATGAAATTTTTACTTTTTTGTCATTGCGAGGAGTGCAACGACGAAGCAATCTTATGCTCTATATTTTGATGATGTGAATTAGATTGCTTCGCCTGCGGCTCGCAATGACAAATGTCAACATTGAAATTTTCTATGAACCAACTTATTTAAATAGAATTAGAGAATCCGGCAATCCATTTGTAAAAGTGCAGTAATGTTTAGCTTTATAAATACTTTGAAATCCACTGAGATATTTCATTGATAACCTCTTGTCTGATTTCCTCATTTAATATCTCGTGGCGCATCTCGGGATAGATTTTCACGCTGACATCTTTAAATCCGTCCTGCTTTAGATACCCGACGGTTTTCATCACTCCTTTGCTGAAATCTCCGATAGGATCATTCTGACCACTCACAAACAGAAGAGGGAAGGATTTTGGAATAGAAACTGCCCAGTTTCTTGCTGTAGCTTTTTTGTAAATACTGAATAAGGCATAAAAAGCATTATTGGTAAAAGGAACTCCGCAGAGCTCATCTTTTGCAAATGCTTTTCTGTTGGCCGGGTTCAGGCTCAGCCAGCTTGTATCACTGAAGTCTTTGTCGTTCTTAAAAGATTTATTATTGACCGTATTAAAAAGAGTATTGAGATAAGTAGGATAGTGAGGTGCTATTTTGTTGGCCAACGATAGATAACCGTTGATTAAGTTGATGCCTGCCAAAGGACCTCCGGTTCCGGTGATGATTGCTCCATTAAATTTACCTCCGGCTCTCTGAAGAAGGCAGCGTGTCACAAATGATCCCATAGAATGCCCAAGAACAAAATGAGGAACATCCGGATATTGTTGTATAAGATGGTCGCCCATTGCTTCAGCGTCGGAAATAAGTTTTTCATCCGGTTGCTTAAGCTGGAAAAACCCGATGCCTTTTTTCTCCTTCACCGATTTTCCGTGTCCTAAATGGTCATAGGTAAGTACGGCTATTCCCTGATCTGCAAAATAAGTTGCTATTTCAGCATATCTTCCGCTGTGCTCCTGCATGCCGTGTATGATGAGCAAAGTGGCTTTTACGGGAACTTCATTGGGCGTGAAAAGGGTGTGGAAGAGCTTTGTTTCGCTGGTGGGAGATGGGGAAAGGAAGGATGATGTTTGGGATGATCTCATGGTGGAAGGAACTATGGTTATTTTGGAATACGACCAAAGATAGTGAATAAATAAATTTGATTAAAGGTCAAAGGTTTATGATCTATTCATCTAATCTGCTTGAAATATCCATTTGCTGATGAAGGATTTTGATGATTTCAATTTCATTTTCTTTCAAATTGATTTTATAAAATATAAAATGCGATTTTACTCTTGATCTGAAGTACTCTTTTCTGATTTTACTGTAATTTTTGGTATTTAACCCAAAGGTAAATCTGAAGATGACTTATCATATAAATTACACAAACGGGTAATTGACTCACAAGTTACTTCAATCTAATTTAGTATCAACAAAAGTAGAGTGGCAGAACACGATTTGTCAGATATTAATCTGCAAAATAATTCATGTTTTACATTAAAAAACTAACGATTAAAAATTATTACCTATGAAAAAACCAATTTTAGGAAAACAGACTTTTCTTCCGGAGAACACGGAAAGACTTCAGGCATTTGAAAATTTTATGGCCAAAAATTACAGCTATGATTTTGATAGCCGCCCATTGTATACAGGCCGTTATTTTATAATTCTGGATGAGAAACAGCCTTTCAGTAATATCTCAGAATTATTACGAAATAATATGGGGCTTAGCGTTGCAAGTTCCAATGATTTTAGGAATGAGCCTATTACGGAAGCAAAACTAGCAGATGCTGATGTTTTATTTTACAATGAATTAGGAATTGCCCTTGTTGGCGGAGACAGTGAACAGATTAAAATACTGGAAGAAACATCAGACAGAGGTTTTTATCTGGAACCGGAAAAAATTGTATATGTTCCGGATGAAGTTCCATCTGTTATTTCAGCACCACAGGCAACCTGGGGAATCATGCAAACAAAAAGTGATATCTCAAATTACACAGGAAAAGACGTTAAAATTGCTGTACTGGATACAGGATTTGATTATGAGCATCCTGATTTTATCGGGCGGAATATTCAGACTTATTCATTTGTTCCAGACGAGGAGGTAGATGATTTACACGGACACGGAACTCACTGTATAGGAACTGCATGCGGAAATACCAATGATACCGGAGTTCGGTATGGTGTTGCAAAAGATTCGGCTATCTATGCCGGGAAAGTCTTAAATAATGAAGGAAGTGGCGCGCAGGCATGGATTGTTAATGGCATGGATTGGGCCGCCAATAACGGCTGCAAGGTTATCTCTATGTCTTTGGGTTCGCCAATATTTCCCGGACAGGGATATGATCCTGTATATGAAAAAACAGGGATGAATGCGCTTTCAAAAGGTGCGGTGGTAGTGGCCGCTGCAGGCAATGAAAGCAGACGGGCATGGAATCAGTTTAATCCGGTTGGAAGCCCTGCCAACTGTCCTTCGGTTCTTGCTGTTGCAGCATTAGACTCAGGAAATAATCTGGCCAATTTTTCGAACAGGCATATTAACCCATATGGTGAAGTAGATATTGCATGCGCTGGAGTTGATATATATTCTTCATGGCCCATGCCGATGGGATACAGAACTATTTCGGGCACGAGTATGGCCACTCCGCATGTAGCCGGAATTTTAGCCCTTTTGTGGGAGAAATATCCTTCTGCTTCCCCTTACGAGATCATTAGTGAACTGAAAAGAATATCCCAAAAGTTGCCTTTACCGGCAATGGATATCGGATCAGGTTTTGCGGTAGCCCCTTAAACCATCATATGAAATCAAACATCGTTCTGACAATCAGCGACAGTAATATTCATCATATGGATAGTATTGTAGACAAACTGGAAGAATTAGGCATGTCCGTAGATAATACTTTTGAGTTTGGTGTCATTGTAGGGACTATGGAGCACAGTGATATAAAAGAACTGAAAACAGTGAAAGAAATAGAATCATTTACTGTTGATGCACAGGTAAATATACCACCTCCAGATGAAGATATACAGTGAGTATTTATGATCGGTCATTTTTTTTCGGACAAGAATTATAATATAAACCAGGGATTGGATGTCCATCAACAGGAATACAGTCTCTGGTTTTATGTCATTGGAGAACTTATAAAACTACTTTTACTTAAAATAAAATCCTCCCATAATTTGCCCACCCTATTTTTAAAAAGTAATTTTGCATGAATCTAAAATAAAAGAAAAATATGTCAACTTACGTAGTTGTAGGTCTTCAATATGGAGATGAAGGTAAAGGAAAAATCACGGATGTTTTATCAGCTAAATCGGATTATGTCGTTCGTTTCCAGGGTGGAGACAACGCTGGTCACACGGTTTATGTGGGTGAAGAGAAATTTGTTTTGCACCTTCTCCCTTCAGGAGTTCTACAGTGCAAAGGGAAGTGTATCATTGCGAACGGAGTAGTGGTAAACCCAAAATCTTTCATTAAAGAAGTTGGCCAGATTGAAAGCAAAGGCTTGAAAACTGACCACATTTTTATCAGCAGAAGAGCGCATGTGATCATGCCTTATCACATTCTTTTGGATACTTACCGTGAAGAAGAACACGGAGGTACGCAAATCGGAACCACTAAAAAAGGAATCGGACCTTGCTACGAAGATAAAATTTCAAGAGTGGGAATCAGAATGATCGACCTTTTAAATCCTGAAATTTTAAGAGACAAAATTGAGAAAAACTTAAAAATTAAAAACTCTCTTTTCGAAAAATATTACGGAAAACCGACTTTAGATGTTGAAGAAATCTACAATGAATTTTTAGAGCTTGGAAAACAGCTTCAGGACAGAATCGTAGATACGGAAGTTGAATTGAATGAAGCCATCAGAGACGGTAAAAACGTTCTTTTTGAAGGAGCTCAGGCATTGATGCTTGATATCGACTTCGGAACCTATCCGTACGTAACTTCATCTTCTCCGTCTACAGGAGGAGTTTGTACAGGAGCAGGAGTTCCGCCAACGTCACTTCAAAACCTTATCGGGGTTGCAAAAGCATACTGTACAAGAGTTGGAAACGGACCTTTCCCATCTGAGCTTGATAATGAATTAGGCGAAAAGATCAGACAGATCGGTGGTGAATTCGGAGCTACAACAGGAAGACCAAGAAGAACAGGTTGGTTAGACCTTGTTTCTTTAAAGCACGCCTGTATGATCAACGGGATCAACAACCTTGTTATCACTAAATTAGACGTTCTTACAGGAATCGAAAACCTGAAAATCGTAACGCATTATAAGACAGAAGACGGAAAAATCATTGATTATTTCACTTCTTCAACGGAGAAATTGTACAACTACGAGCCGATCTATCAGGATCTGCCAGGTTGGAACGAAGATCTTACCAAAGTAAGAAGCTACGACGAACTTCCTGACAACGCTCAGAAATACATCGAGTTCATCGAGAAATACCTGGGAATCAATGTATACTTAGTTTCTGTAGGCCCTGAAAGAAGCCAGAACATCATCAGAAAAGAATTATTCTAAGAATAATCCAACAATAGAAAAAGCCGTTTCATCACTGATGGAACGGCTTTTTTATGTTAATGTTGATTGCTGTTTTTGCTGAGTGAAACACCCTTGCGAACGAAAATATTTTATGAACTCATTTCAGCCAGACATTTATTATATCCTTTCAGAGTTGGAAAAGCGCAAAGGAATGCAAAGCTTGACCAAAATGAGGATAAATTTAAGGCGCAGGAAAATCCAAGATTTTCAGCAACTTTATTGGCGTTTATTAAACGGCCTACAATTTTATCGGAGATAAAATCCTCGCGCCTTAAAGCATTCGAATTAGAAAAAAACTTGCGTTCCTTTGCGCTTTTCCAACTCAAAAGTTTAAACAAGTTACAGGTTTAATTTGAAAAAATTGCGATCGTAACGTTGTATGTTATTGGGAATTAAATTCTATCCCTCTGTTACCACTGCATCACGGTCTCCATCCTCTTGCTTTCCTTCCTGTATCATTTCCTCAGCCTCAGCTTTTTCTTCTGTAGTAGCTTCTTCTACTTTATCTTCCTGGTCGTCGTTGTGATGATCAATAAAAAATTCACAGTACACCGGAAGATGGTCGGAACCGAAGTTTTCAAGAGTTTTAAGTTCTTTGATGAAAATATCTTCACTGTGGAACATTAAGTCAATCGGAAATCTCAGCAGAAGGTACTTGGCGTGAAAGGTAGAGACAAAGGAATGCCCTATTCTCGGATCAATCAGATGACTGGTTTTTCTGAATAATATGGATGATTTTGACCATGCCACATTATTGAAATCTCCAACAACAATCACAGGTTCTTTGATGTCTTTCACCCGTTTCGCAGCACTTAATAAGTCTCCGTCTCTTTCTTTTGAAGTTTCCTCTTCTGTAGGACTTGGCGGCGGCGGATGCACCCCAAAAAAGACAAATGAAAAACCATCTTCCGTCTTCAGATGAACTTCAATACTCGGAATATCATCAGCCACAAAATAATGCGTCTGTGCACTTTTAATCTCAAGTTTTGAGTAGAAATGCATGCCGTACGTGTTTTCAAGTGTCACTTTATGATGAAACGGATAGTCTTTTTCAAGAACGGTCATCGCTTTTTCCCAGTCGCCATTACTTTCCATCGTCATAAAGACCTCGGGTTTATGTTTTTCAATAAGTTGAATAAACCGGTTGTATTCCTTATTGAACTGGTACACATTAGCGGAAATAAAATGTATTTTTTTAGAAGACTGATGACGCTGTTTATATTTTTTTACCGGATATAGCGGGGTGTATTTGACCAACGTCACCCCATGATGGACAAACAGTAAGAGCAAAAGCCCCTGTCCGTACCAGAAATTTTGAGGATGATCAATCAGAAAGCCTATAACAAATGTAATCACAACAACATACGTGATCTGGATCTTGCCAAATTCCGGAACTCTGAATACCCAATGTGCATTTTGGATTTTAGGAAGTATGGTTAACAGAACCAGTAATGCAATTAAAAACAAATAAATTCCCCACATAATATCAAATAAACGGATAAAAATAATCTATTTCCAGGTAATGGAGCCTAATTCACTTTTTAAACTTTGTTAATTTTAATTATTTCCCGGATTTTTTCCTAATTTTATTGGGTCAGATTAATTGATAATCCTATGAATAAACTTGCTGCACTCGCTTTACTGTTCTGTACGTTCTGTTTCGGACAGCAGAATCAGGACATTGAAAAACCCATCCGTAATCTGTTTCTTGGCATGAAAAATGCTGATCCTGAACTTGTAAAATCAGCTTTTGCGGAAAATGCTATTTTACAGAGCATCGCCAAGGACGGAACTGTGAAAAATGAAAACGTACAGGAATTTATCGCTTCTGTTTCCAAATTTTCAAAGGACGATCTGGATGAAAAAATAATCATCGATGCCGTTCATACAGACGGAGGACTTGCCAGTGTATTTACCCCATATTCTTTCTATTTTAAAGGGAAGTTTTCACATTGCGGGGCAAATAGTTTTCAGTTGGTGAAACAGCAGAACGACTGGAAAATTCAGTACATCATTGATACCAGAAGAAAAGAAAACTGCAGAGAAATAAAATAATGAGGAACCGAAATCTGATCTTAAACTACATCTTTATAAGCTGTCTGGTTATCCTGTTTTTAAACGACCATTTTTTTAAATTCCAATATACAGGCTGGTTCACTGGCAAACTGTCGGATGTGGTGGGAATTATCCTGCTGCCAATGCTTCTCACGTATCTGTTTCCAAAACTGAAACAATACTCTGTTTTTGTGGCAGGTTTCTTATTTACCTTTTGGAAATCTCCTTATTCGGAGAATCTGATCCAATTGTATAATGCCGTGTCACCCATTCCGCTTCACAGGGTGGTAGATTATACAGATTTGCTGGTTCTGCTGCTACTTCATGTTCCTTATCTGTTGATTAAAAATACACGAATTATTGACCATTTTGCTTTTAAGAAGATCAATCCATCCTTTGTATTGCTGCCCTCAATGCTGATCTTGATGTCAACCTCAAATGGAAGCAGGTATTTTTCATACGTACCTTATTCCGGGAATCTTAACTTTAATAATAATACTTCTTTTGAAATCAATAAATCAAAGAATGAGGTGCTTTCGGAGCTAAAGAAGAGGGATATTATAGTAGCAAAAGATACTGCAAGGATTATATCCATGAACAGAGGACGGTTTTTCGGTATGGGGAAATTTGAACAGAAAAATCTTTACAATAACGAAAAATTTTATCATGTATCTGATGATTCTATAAAAGCGGTAGCTTTCAAAATGATAGAGGAGAGTAATGAATATAAAATCAACACGCTTCAGCTGGGCGACCAGACCATTTGGGATGTTCAGTTTAATATGTATTCAAAAGATAATAATACAACAAAAGTCATTGTAAATTCTGCAAGAATAGGAGAGGCTCTGAAAGCCGCAGAAGTAGATAGAAAACTCAGAAAAATTTATAAAAAACTGTTGATAGAAAAATTTAATACACTATAAAAATATAAAATGAAGATCCATCACATTGCCATTATATGTTCAGATTATGAAGTTTCAAAGAAATTCTATACTGAAGTGATAGGCTTGAATATCATCCGTGAAGTGTACCGTGAAGAAAGACAGTCTTACAAACTTGATCTGGCTATCGGAGACCATTATGTAATCGAGCTTTTTTCATTCCCTGATCCGCCGGAAAGACCTTCCCGCCCAGAATCCTGTGGTTTAAGACATCTGGCGTTTTCTGTAGAGAATGTTGGAGCTAAGAGAGATGAACTTATAGCCAAAGGCCTTACCTGTGAAGACATCCGCATAGATGAATATACCGGAAAAGAGTTTTTCTTTACCCAGGATCCGGACCAACTTCCGCTGGAGTTTTATGAAATGTAAAATTAATGAGCGTAGCCTGTAAAAAAGCTGATCGCCATAATCACGAGAACAATAGAGGAAATGACTACATATACGTAGTCTTTTTCTTTTAAATACCCGATCAAAGCGAAGATAATCCTTACCAAAGGGGTAAAGATCAGTAATAAAATTCCCAGTTGAATAATAGCCATTCCTTCTCCTTTGCACAGAGAATTCCAGAACATTCCCCATACTTTTTCAGAAGAGGAACCCATATCCAGGCTGGAGTATTTTTTAGGCATTTCGAAGCCTTCCACGAATAGCTTGATAAAACCTACCAGTGAGGTCACTACAGACAAAATAACGCCAAGTCTCAGAAGATTTCCTACCGAACGGTTCAGATCTACATCTGTAAAATTCTTTTTCATTATCTGAAGCTTTTATTGATACCGTTATACATCATATACACTGACAGGATGGTGATCACGATCGCAAAGAAAACTTTTAATTTCTTTGTTTTCGAAACCATTAAAGTTTTTGAACCGATGAAACTTCCTACTACCACACCAATCAGTACAGGAGCGACGATCACAGGAATGATTTCACCTCTCTGGAAATAGATCAGGGCACTGGCTACGGCCGTTACACCAATCATAAAGTTACTCGTTGTTGTAGAAACTTTGAACGGCAGTTTCATCATATTGTCCATCGCCAATACTTTAAGCGCACCGGAACCGATTCCTAAAAGTCCGGACATCGCACCGGCAAACATCATCATTAAAAATCCAGGAACGGTATTTCTTGCAGAATAGCTTTTTAAAACGCCTTTATCAGGAAAAGTTCCGTAGAGTTTCAGTTTTTCTTCCAGGCTTCCTTTAATCAAAGGTTCCTGATGGTCTGGTTTTCCTTTAAGATTTAAAACCACAGTCAATAAAAGAATACTGGCAAAAATGATCCCGATGGTATTCGGATTAAGCATTCCGGAAAGCAAAGCTCCCATAATAGCGCCTGCTGTAGTTCCGATCTCCAGAAACATTCCTATCCGCATATTGGTAAAACCTTCTTTGACGAAAGCTACCGCCGCACCGGAGGAAGTTCCGATCACAGAAATTAAAGAAGCACCGATTGCATAATGCATAGGAACGCCGAAACCCAGCGTTAATAAAGGAATAATGATAACTCCTCCTCCCAAACCCGTAAGTGAACCTAAAAGACCGGCTGAAACCGCGCCGAGGAACAGAATGATGATTTCTGACATGCTACAAATATAAAACTATTGCCGTACTCTGCCAAACGTTTAAAAAAGATAAATTTGACGTATTTTTGTAGGCATGAAAAGTGAAATGAAATTATTTTATATCATTCTCGGTGCAACGCCCAAGGGCAGGAATATCGAGCAGCATGACGTGTTTTTCGGGATCGCAGAAAATCTTAAAGATCTCGTTCCCGATATGAAGGATTTCTGGAAAGAAGCCGAAGGAAAGATCCATTTAGACTGTCATCAGGAAGTGAAATTCGCAGACGGATATGAGGTGAAGATCGTGGAAAAGACAGATCAGCCTTCCGAAAACCAACTGTATTTTCTTAATTTGGGAGGATACAAGAGAGGTTTTTTTGAAGAATTTCACGAGCAGCATCTGATGGTTGGACAATCAATGGGAGAGATCATCAAAAGGGCAAAAGCTACGGAATTTTATGCAACGATGGGTTTTGAAGGCGCCGTAAGCCATGTGGATGACAAACACGGAGTTGATATTGACGATATTTTTAATGTCAATGATATCCTTCCTGAAAAAATGAAAGAAAAATATTCTATTGTACTGACAAAATCTGATGCAGAAAATCAGGAAAATCCAATGGGACTGGGATATTTAAAGATTGATAAGGTTCAATAAAGCTTTCCATTAAGAAAATCTAACAGAAAAAATAAAAGTAAGAATGAAAATAGGAATTTTAGGAGGCGGACAGCTGGGAAGAATGCTGATACAAAGCGCACTGAAATACGACGACGAATTTTATACGCTGGATCCGGCATCTGATGCGCCGTGCAACAATATTTCCCACTTTACCCAGGGAAATTTCAATGACTTTGAAACGGTACTGAACTTCGGGAAAGATAAAGAGGTAGTGACTATTGAAATAGAGCATGTGAACGCAGATGCGTTGGCCGAGCTTGAAAAACAAGGCATAAAAGTAGTTCCGAATGCTGCTATCATTAAAACCATTCAGCAGAAGATCCTTCAGAAAGAATTCTACAAAACCTATGATATTCCAAGCCCTGAATTTCAGGTGGTGTGGAACAGTGATGAGAAGATTATGATGCCGATGCCGTTTGTACAGAAAATGAATACGGGAGGTTATGACGGAAAAGGCGTACAGGTAATCAGAACAGAAGAAGATTATCAGGATGTATGGAAAGAAGCATCGGTGATCGAAAGTCTGGTAGACATCGACAAAGAACTTTCCGTGATCGTTGCCAGAAATGAAAACGGGGAGACCAAAACATTTCCTGTGACTGAAATGGTCGCTGATCCTAAATTAAACCTATTGGATTTTAATATCTGTCCGGTATTTTTAAGCGAAGATATCCAGAAACAGATCGATTCTATTACAGAGAAATTTCTGAATGCAGTCAATTCTCCGGGACTTTTTGCCATCGAATTATTCCTGGACAAAGAAGGAAAAATATGGGTGAATGAAACCGCGCCGAGGCTACACAATTCCGGTCATCAAAGCCAGGAAGGAAATGCGAATTCCCAATTCGAGCAAATGTATCGTGTGGTGAAAAACCTGCCTTTAGCTGATACGGATGCTTTCGGGTACAGCGGAATGCTGAATCTTGTAGGGGCAGAAGGACATGCCGGAAAAGTCATTTACGAAGGAATGGATGATGTTCTGAAGCTTCCAAAAACGTACATCCACTTATACGGAAAAACTGAAACCAAGCCCGGAAGGAAAATGGGACACATCAATGTACTGGCCGATACCAGAGAAGAATTGATGGAAAAACTGGTGAAAGTGAAAAGTATGGTGAGAGTGATCGCGGAATAAATAAGTCATTTGATACAGATAAAAAAAGCAGCCTATATAACAGGCTGCTTTTTCTTTTTATTCTTTGATAAGTTTCTTACTTTCAACTGATCCATTCTTCTTCATAAGCTTAATCATATAGCTGCCTGCTGTAAGGGACTTAATATTAATTTCAGTTTCCTTAGATTGAGTATCTTTTTCTAATACCAATCTGCCTTCGGGAGAAAATATCTGAATTTTTGCTATTTCAGCATTACTTTTAATTTTTACTGATTCTCTGGCCGGATTGGGCGAAACTGTTGTTGAAACTGATGAGGCAAGTTGTTCATGAGTTGAAAGAGTAAGACTTGTATTGTTCAGTCTGGCAAAATAACCTCTTTGTACACCACCATAGGAAACGAAATATCCTCCCAACAATATTCTGTTTTTATGCATGGCTACAGTATGAAGTCTTCCATTATCACTTCCTCCTGTTGCTACATCATAGGTTGCGCCGGGTGATATAAAAGATGTATCAACTGATCCATTGGGATTAAGTCTTACAATTGTTCTTCTGGCAATATTGTTAAAGGTGTCAAAATATCCCACCAGTACAATTTTTCCGTCACTTTGAACAGTGACACTATTAATCTCCGGAGCAGTCCCGCTATTCTTTTTAGGACCTGTTCCAATAGAAAATGTAGAGTCTACAGATCCATCGGTATTCAGTCTTACAACACCGTTTCTGTTGAGTCCGCTGAAAGTGGTAAAAGTTCCGCAGATTACTATTTTTCCGTCTGGCTGGATAAAGGAAGATCGCATACCTCCGGTAGCATTGGGACCATCTCCGGTAACAAAAGTATTGTCGATGGAACCATCCGGATTTAATCTTACCAATCTTTTTTTATCAACACCGTTAAAGCTCGAAAACTGTCCTCCTACAATGATTTTTCCATCAGACTGTACCTTTACCAAACTTACTGTACCGTTGGCGCCGCTGCCTATATTAAAGGTATTGTCTATATTGCCATCTGGTAAAAGTCGGGCAAGCCTGTTTTTTCCGCTGCCGCCAACCTGGGTAAAACTGCCCCCAATGATTATTTTAGAATTGGGTAAGGGGATAACGGATGTTGGCCCTGAATTGATGATATCGCCCATGTTGAAAGTCGGGTCAAGGCTTCCGTCTGCATTAAACCTTCTCATACTCTCAATGGAAGAAAACGGTGTAAAATCGGCAGTTATTAATAATTTGCCATCATGCTGAAGACTGATGTTAGATACTCCGCTTCCAGTATTGGTAGCAACTCCTACATTAAATGTGTTGTCAATGGTACCATCTTCGTTGAGACGGGCTACCCGGCTTACGGGAGGGGTATTGTTGCTGATGTTGAGAAAGGATCCCGAAAGGTATATTTTATTATCAGGAGCGACAAGGATTTTATAAACAGGATCATGAGCTCCATGTCCATTGTTAAAAAAGTTAAGATCAAGAGACCCGTCCTGCGCAGAGACTGAGGTACTGGCCAATGAAAAGATGGCTAGTACAGAAAGAATTCGTTTCATAGTATTGGTTTTTTTTGAAGTGCAAAAGTACTGTAAAAAAAACTCAATATAGAAAGCTTTTATTTTTTTATCCTATTAAATTTTCTTACTTAATATCTTTCTCCTCCACCTTTTCAAAATCCTTCTTTTGCTCATTCCAGACAAAAGCATGATAATATACATTCTCATCTTCAGGAGATTCTTTGCAGATGCTGGCTATAAACAGTCTGCTGTTCAGATTGAAGATCGCCCGGTCTTCTGCAAACATACAGGAAGTTTCTTCACCTAAAGGAAGCCCATAGATTTTTCCATCACGCACATCCATCATCATTCCCATAATGCAGCTTGTTCCACATCCGAAAGTGACCGTGATGTAGTAACTGGCGAAATCGGGAGTGCCGGCAGCATAGGCATCTTTGATTCTTGTTCTGAAATTGGAGGCACCTTCATCACTGGAAAAATCCAGTTTTGCTTTTTTGACGAACTTATAGTTCTTTGAAGGGAATTTATTGAACGCGAATTGATAGGAAATGACAGAGTCTTTCGTTTCTGCTTCCTCAGACTTTATACTTTCAGGCTCCTTTATCGTAGCAGAATCTGTTTTTATTTCCAACGGAGGAGCTGCCACCACAGTATCAGCGACAGAAGGCTGCGCCATTTCATGTTCAACAGGTTCTTTTTTGTCCTTGCACGAAAATAAAACGATAGCCATGAACGGGATGAGTAATGAGTTGATTTTCATGGATGTTTTTTTAGATATTCTTGTTAGAAAGGCATGATGACTGTTTTTCCTTTAAAAATTCCCTTTTCTATTGTAAAAAGAACGGCATATCCTCCGGCTCCATCTGAGTTCACCATATTGATGTACAAAGTATCATGTTCCGAATCAAAATAACAGGCAGCAGATTCAGTATTGATATTGAATAGGTTTTCAATCTCCTTTGGGGGAATCTGAATTGTTTTTCCTCCTATTTTCAAAGAAATCGATTGATAGTGAGTCTGCGGAATGGTTCCATCCGTACCCCAGATCTGCTGGCCTTTAAATTTATCCTCAACTTTATAATCTTTGTATTCAGTAGTTGAAAAATACTTTTTATTTTCCTTGTAATTAAAAGGTTCAGATTCTATAGTAACAGTGATGTTTTTTGAGTTAAAAACCGCTTTGTTTTCATTAATAGAAACGGCAGGCACCGATTCGTAAGATTCTATATACTTGACTCTTGAACTGTGAATATATCCTGACAGATTTTTTCCATTTTTATCAGTGTAATCGGCATTAAGCCAGTTCTTGTTATCTTCAGGGCTGAAAATATAAAGGATCTCATTCGAATTGATCTTTCCCACAATATCACTTTTCCCGTCTGCTTCTTTCCTCAAATTCGCATACCCGTCTTTATCAACGATTTTTGCAAATTGAGCCAACGAAAATTGGAAACCTAAAACGGCAGCCAGCAGGATTATTTTATTTGTTTTCAATGTTGTTTTAGTTTAATAGTGGTACACTGGAAGTTCTATACTTAAACTTCATTAACTTCCCTCTCCGAGCTTCAAACTTCCTTCCTTACTTAAATATCTTCTGAATCACATTTCCAATCTCCATAAAATCATCATGGTTCCCCACAGAACGGATCTCTGGACTGTTTTCGTCAAATTCTGAGAACGGGAAGATTAGGAGATAATTGTTATCCCTTAAATGTCTGTTCAATAATTCAGGAATAAGTCTCATCCTCGGAACATACGACTGCATACCTCGTTTAGCCATCAGAACAATAAGTGCTTCATCTTCTTTAAGCTTTGCTGCGGTTTTTTCACCATCCTGCCACGTACTCATAATGATGAATTCCGCTTCTATATTGGCCTTTTTAACGATTTTCTGAAGAATATCAAGAATATTTTCCGGAGCGTAAAAAACGACTGTTGCACCGGAGTTTCTGGCGACATTCCATACTCTCAGAAGGGCATGGAAAAATCCTGCTTCCTTATGGGCGTTTTCCGGAATCATCACTGCATATTTCTTAATCGTGGAAAGAGGTTGTGCAGCGTGATAAACGAGTACATTCACATCATCATTCTGCAGATATCCGTTATAAAGATTATAGACGAAAGAAGGGGAGAAGCCTTTCTCATCCTCAAGACCGATGATAAGATCTGTGATATTCTGTTCTTTGATTACATTTTTAACCCCATTAATCACGTCGTTGTCGTATCTCTTAAGTGTCTGCATCTTCACATCCGCGGCAGAAGCGGCATCTGCAGCCTGATGAAGAAGTTTTTCCGCATTTTTCACCGAAGATTCATTTTTATCTTCATTAATGACATTTAAAGCAAAGAGATTTTCCGTGTTTGAATGGGCTTTGATCAGGATTCCCAGATTTACCATTCTGTCTACCGTTTCCTCGTGATTGATGGCCAGCAAGATATTTTCCTCCTCATGACTGTCGCCGGACACCGTATCCTCATTGTCGCTTTCTGCAATTTTTTGCGCGCTTGCCATTGAGATAAAGGAAGAAATTGTACAGGAAATAAGGATCAGCAGAATACTTCCGTTCAGGACGTGTTCATTCAATAGCCTTACCGGTTCGCCGGTTTCGGTTTCGGAGAGGATGATGTTATATCCTACCATAACCGATGCTAATGTTGCAGCTGCAGAAGCTGAACTCAACCCGAAAATCAGTTTTCCTTCCTCTTTTGAAAGTCTGAAGGTCTTTTGCGTCATGACTGCAGAAATATATTTTCCTCCGATGGAGGCAACGAGCATAATTCCGGCCACTTCAAGCGTTTCCCAGCTTTTAAAGAAAACCTTAAAATCGATCAGCATTCCTACACTGATCAGGAAGAACGGGATAAAGATGGCATTTCCTACAAATTCCACCCGGTTCATCAAGGATGAGGTATGCGGAATCAGTCTGTTTAAAGCCAATCCGGCAAAGAATGCTCCGATAATGGCTTCTACACCGGCAAGTTCAGCCAGCATAGCGGCCAGATAAATCATGACCAGCACGAAAATATACTGCGAAATTTTATCATCCACCCTTTTGAAGAACCACCTTCCGATAATGGGAAATATGATTAGTACAATCAGGGCAAAAACAATAAAGGAAACGGAAAGTTTTACCCAGAATTCTGTCCCTACATCACCCTGTGACATTCCCACGATCACGGCAAGCACCAAAAGCGCAAGAATATCGGTGATCATCGTTCCACCGACTGTAATGTTGACTGCCTTGTTTTTTGCAATGCCCAATTTACTGACCAAAGGATAAGCGATGAGGGTATGCGAAGAAAAAAGACTGGCAAAAAGGATAGACGTTAATACAGAGAAATGCAGAAGATAGTATCCTCCGAGATAACCAAGGACGAAAGGAACGATAAAGGTATAGAGCCCAAACGTAAGACTCTTCCATTTATTCTTTTTAAAATCGCCCATATCGATCTCTAATCCGGCCAGGAACATGATGTAGAGAAGCCCCGTAGTTCCCGTCACCACAATGCTGCTGTCTCTGGCCAGTACATTGAATCCGTTTGGTCCTATCACGGCACCAGCGATAATCAATCCCAGAAGATGCGGGACTTTAATTTTGTTTAAAAGCAGGGGAGCGGCAAGGATGATGACCAGTACCAACAGGAATTTTAATACCGGATCTTCTATAGGAAAACTCAGATTATGTATACTCAGTAAAATCATAGGTGTTTTTATTTGGTGGAACGTACTAATTCGACAGAAAATCTGGCGGTACAGCCATTATCAGCCGTCACGGTTCTGGTTCCTTTAATTTTATTGGCAGAGATGTCATTGAGAAGGACATTCATCTCTACACTTTTTTTAGCGGTGGAATCGGTTTTGAATGAAAGCCTGATTTCGTTATTCTCATACTTTCCGGAGTAAAGCCTTACGAGATTGTTATTGTTAACGATCTTGGTCACCAGTTGGGTAGAGTCGCTGTCAAATTCCCAGGTGTCGGTTCGCTGATCGCCTACCGCATAATCACTGCAGTTGGACTCCGTGCAGATTACCTTTCCATTCCAGGGACCGGAAATATCTGCGGGCCATGCAGCAATCACTACAGAATCTTTCTTTGAAAAGATACTGTCTCTCATTTTGATGAGGGCCTGGTATTCGGATTCTTTTTTAGCGAATATTTTTTCTTTTTCGAGTAATTGTTTTTCTCTTTCCGTCAGACTTTTTTCTTTTTCCTTATAATCACAGCTGATCATTAGAAAAGAACCGACAAAAAGGATGAAAAATGTGTTTTTTAGCATATTGTAGATGTTGGTGTAAACAATATAAGAAAAAATATGGAAAATATAAAATCTACTGGCTGGTATCGACTCTAATTTAAAATATTATCTTAAAAAATAAGGTTTTTGATTAATTATTTTATTTCCCAAGGATTTCGCGGACTTTCACAGATGATTTAGGCTATTTTTTGAAACATTAAGATCAGTGAAGGAGGTAAGACAAGTTAAGAGAAATCTAAAGATTTGTTAAGCCGTAGTCATTAAAACAAAGCTTCCTTAATGATCTTAAAAACTTAATTCCAATCTTAATGGTTCAAATTTTATCCATGAAAATCTCTGATTTTTTAAATCTTAGGTGTTCTTTTTATACTCAATACATTTAACTTAAAAATAACTATAGTGTTTAAAAACTTTTGCATCTTTTGTGGTTATTATTTATTTTCCATGGATTTCGCGGAGGAACACAGATGATTGAGATATTTTCTGTTGTTTTGTCAATATAAAAATCTTAGATTTTTGGAAAACTTATTTGCTCTTCTACGCGATTTTATTGCCAGCTTTGATTAACTAAAGTGTTAAAAAAACTTTTGTACATTTTGTGGTTGAAAATAATCATCGTTGCATTTTGACATCTAAGCTTCGACCTTCTGTCTTCTAAACATTTCCGGTTTATAATTAATAATAAAAACCCCACAGATGATCATGGCAGCTGCAAGGATAAATTTAAGAGAAATTTTTTCATCCATAATCAGCCAGCCCAGAAATATGGCGATAATGGTATTCACATAGGCAAGTATGGAAACCTGCACAGGAGATATTTTGGTTAAAGCATAATGGAACGCAAAAAATGCTGCGACAGAACCGAAAACAGCCAGATAGATCATTGCTGAAATACTTTTTAAAGACCAGTTTCCAAAGTTATAATTTTCTGAAAACAGGAAAGCAAAAATAATCTGTACTACACCTGCAAACAGGAACTGATAAAACAGGTTCAGCGTGATATTACCACTTTGTATATTGAGTTTCTTGGTGAAAATAGTTCCTGAAGCCCACCCTGCTATGGCACAGAAAAGAAAGATCATTCCCATTCTGTACTCCGGATTGGCAAGATCCTGTATGCCATCCCAGAAAATAAAAAGGATGCCGCTGAAACACAGCAGAACACCAGCCAGCGCTCTGAAACTGAACTTTTGAAGACCAACTGCCAGACTTCCCAGGAATACCAGAATCGGGGAACAGGCACTGATTAATGAAGCCAGGCTGCTGGATACGGTTTCCTCAGCTACTGTCGTCATTCCGTTCGCCACGATCAGCATCAGAGAAGCAAAAACAATCTGATAGCCTAGATTTTTCCAGCCGATCCATTTAAACTCTTTTCTTGAAAGAAGTACCACAAGCATGATCAATGCTGCCAAAAACTGACGGATTCCCGCTACGAACCATGCCGGAATAGTTTCCACGGCAACACGTATCGCTAAAAATGTAGTTCCCCAGACCATGGCAACGGTGAGAACGGCAAAAAGAAGTTTGTAATCTTTCAAGGTGAATGTATCGTATAACAGACAAATATACCTGTTCTGAAATGAACCGGATGGGTACAGTTTATGTGATTTTAGCTGATACAGATGGAGAAATGGGATGGGAGAGGGAAGAGGGAGGCTGGAAGGTACTGGTGGTCTTTTGATGACTACAGTTCTTATAAAGTAATTGAAAATAGAGTGAGGTATAGTTGTCCTCTTAAACTCAATAACTTCCATCTTCCAGCCTCCTTCTTCCTTACTTTCAACAGCAAATCACTATTTTCCCTGATGCTTTTCCGCTTTCCAACAATGAGTAGGCCTCATCTGCCTGCTCCAATGAATAGGATTGGGGATGCAGCTGAACTTTTACTTTTCCGGTTTCCAGAAGAAGGGCGGCTTTTTTTAAAATATCTCCGTGATGTTTTTTTCGTTCTCCTGATAAAAGAGGATAAAGCGTGAAAACTCCGGAATATTTTGCATTTCTGAAAGACAGGGGAGCAAGGCTGTGTGTACTCCATCCGAGAATACTTGCCACATGTCCCATATATTGTTTTACGGCAAGAAAGGAATCATCCAGCACGCTGCCTCCAACCGTGTCAACGACTGCATCGAAGCCTGATCCGTTAGTATATTGCTGTAGATACTGATCAACGGATAAAGTGGTGTAGTCAATAGGTTCAGCACCATATTTTCTGATCTGTCCCGAACGGTCTGGTTTTACCGTTGTGTACACTTTTGCTCCTTTTGCCACAGCGATTTGTATTGCTATATGGCCTACACCTCCGGCTCCTCCATGAATCAAGACTATTTGATCGGGTTGAATATTGATCTGATCTACGAGTGCTTCCCAGGCTGTAATGAATATCAAAGGGATTGCGGCAGCTTCCTGAAATGAAATATTTTTGGGTTTTAAACTGATATGCTCAGCATTAGCCGTAATGTATTCTGCTAAAGTTCCCTGATGACCACCGATGCCACCTACCATTCCGAAAACTTCGTCACCCACTTTAAAATCATGGACGTTTTTCCCTGTTTCTACGACAATTCCAGACATATCAATTCCGAGTACTGCAGGCAGGTTAACTTGTGCGTGAGCAGCGTGACCGTTTTTTATTTTAAGGTCTAAAGGATTCAGTCCGGCAGCTTTTATTTTAATTAAAACCTGGTAGTCTTTTGGTTTAGGCAGATCAATATCCTTCATGACAAAAGGTTTTCCGAAGTCTTCTGTGATAAGGGCTTTCATTGTTGTGTTGTCGTCTGATTTCATTATTTTCTTTTTTGATCATACAAAGTTCTGTACTTTAGAGGTTTGAAATGTTGTATTTTTACATGATATAAGGGTATAATATTGTCATGAAAAAAGATTTTATTCACCAACCGTTTGAACTGGATTTGAAAGAACCAATGGATGTCTGTCCGAGAGGAGGACACAGTGTCAGCTTTTTTGAACTGGTGTATATTGTTTCAGGAACGGGAATACAGGATATTAACGGAAACGAATTTCCTTACAAGCCCGGAAATCTTTTTCTGCTTGTTCCCGAAGATTCACACCATTTTACTTTCAGAACAAAGACTCAGCTGTTTTTTATAAGATTCAATAAAGTATTCCTGCAGACCAAAGATATGACATCGACTTTCCTGAAGCGGCTTGAACAGACGTTTTCCAATCATACTTTTCAGGGACCGGTAATCAAAGGTTTAGACAGTGAAAAGATGATTAAAAATCTGATGGAAAACCTGATGATTGAAATGAAAAGTAAGAATCTGTACACTGGTGAAATGATTCAACTGTTAGTGCAGAGTGTTCTTACAAGTGTTGCGCAGAACCTGATGAAGGAAGATATTGTAGAAGTGAATGAAATGACCGATCATAAGGCGGCAGATATCATTCAGTATGTGCACGGACATATTTATGATCCTAAAAAACTGACAGGGGAGCATATCAGCAGTATGTTTGGGATTTCTAAAACCTATGTCGGGCGCTATTTTAAAAATAATACCGGAAAAACTTTAAATGAATATGCCGCCCAATATAAGATAGGGCTTATTGAAAACCGTTTAAAATACAGTGATATGCGCATCAGTGAAATTGCTTTTGAATTCGGATTTACGGATAAAAGCCATCTGAACCGCTTTTTCAAAAAACAGAAAGGACTGTCACCTTCCGCGTTCAGGAATGAATAGACCTGCGATTTTAAAAAAAGACTTTTATTCTTTATCTTTGAAGATCTAATAAAAATTGAAGATGGTAGGAATTATTATGGGCAGCCAGAGCGATCTGCCGATCATGGAACAGGCTGCAAATTTTTTGAAAAGCCTCGATATTCCATACGAACTGACGGTAGTTTCAGCGCACAGAACGCCGGAAAGGATGTTTGACTATGCTAAAACGGCGAAAGAAAGAGGTTTGAAAGTGATCATCGCAGGAGCGGGAGGAGCTGCACACCTTCCGGGAATGGTAGCGAGCTGCACGACTTTACCGGTAATCGGAGTTCCGATTTTGTCTAGCAATTCTATTGACGGCTGGGATTCCGT
Organism: Chryseobacterium sp. JM1; assembly: GCF_000737715.1. Classification (GTDB taxonomy): domain Bacteria; phylum Bacteroidota; class Bacteroidia; order Flavobacteriales; family Weeksellaceae; genus Chryseobacterium. The sequence goes on from NZ_JPRN01000011.1 coordinate 175,622, forward strand.
ACTGTCTATCCTTCAGATGCCGGGGGGAATTCCTGTGGCAACGGTTGCTTTAAACGGAGCGCTGAATGCGGGAATTTTGGCGGTAAAGATTCTAGGAAGTTCCGATGATGCTGTGGCAGAAAACCTTCAGAAGTATCAGGATTCCTTGAAAGATAAAGTGCTGGGAACAGTGGATGATATCAAATCAAAGCATCCGAATCATTTTGATTTGTAATAAGATATTGATCATATAGAGCTGCGGCCTCATCGAAGATGGGGCCGCAGCTTTATATGATACTTCCTGATATTTTTAAAAATGAGATCAAAAAACGCTTCGGTTATTGAAGCGTTCTTATGTTAGTTTTATTCCTGGGCCATATTGTCCCGTGTATTTTTCTGAACGGAAATAGCTCCGAAAAGAGCGAGGAGAAATGCAAATGCATAGAATCCTTTTTCACTCGGAAGTATAGTGGCATTCCAAAGTCCTATAGCCAGCAATACAATGGAGGAAAGGGTTGCGAACCAACAGATCCCGTAATAAATATCCGTCACCGGAATATTCTCGAGCCTGTCACGAACCGCTTTCTGCAGAGAAACTACGGCAAAAAGACCATACAAAAGGATGGTGAAATAATATCCTTTTTCATTCAACAGCATTTCAGCTCTGGCAAGGCCTACGATGAAACCGATCATTCCTGCTCCCAATGCTACCCAAGACGCGGCTACGAATGCATTCGATACTCTTTGTTTTTTCATGTATTTTCTGTTTTATTTGAGAGGGCTAATATATTCATTTTTTATAAATATAGATCTGCCAAAAGGGGAAAACCCGGAACAGATATCTTATTCACTTTAAGTTTTGGCTAAAGCCGGGTGATTTTGTTTTATAGTAGAAGCGGACTAAAGTCCGCTCCTATTGAATTTCTATTAGGATGATGATCCATAATCTATAATCAAAATTCATCATTTTTTCCCTAGCCCCGATAGCAGCGGTTACCCCACAGCAGCAAGGGTTAGGCTTTGGGGCGAGGAGTATGAGCGGATAGCGGGAAACAGCTTCTGAAAAAATGGGCAAGGAATATGCTGAACTGGCCACAAAAAGAAAAAGACTTTCCAGAAACCTGAAAAGTCTTTTATGATATATGATTTAAAAATCTTAGTATCTGTAGTATTCAGGCTTGAATGGCCCTTTTGCGTCTACACCGATGTATTCAGCCTGTTCCGGAGAAAGAGTTTCCAGTTCAACGCTTAATTTTTTAAGGTGTAAAGCAGCTACTTTTTCATCTAAATGCTTAGGAAGCATATATACTTCGTTTCCGTAAGCAGCAGAGTTTGTCCAAAGTTCGATCTGAGCCAGAGTCTGGTTAGAGAAAGAGTTAGACATTACAAAACTTGGGTGTCCTGTTGCACAACCTAAGTTTACCAGTCTACCTTCAGCAAGGATAATTACTTCTTTACCTTCGATGGTGTAGATATCTACCTGTGGCTTCACTTCAGATTTCGTCTGACCGTAGTTTTTGTTTAACCAAGCCATATCGATTTCATTATCGAAGTGACCGATGTTACAAACAACCGCTTTATCTTTCATTTTAAGGAAATGCTCTCCTCTTACAATGTTGAAGTTACCGGTAGTTGTGATCACGATATCAGCGTTGTCTACAACAGTATCCAGTCTTTTTACTTCATAACCGTCCATTGCAGCCTGAAGCGCACAGATCGGGTCAATTTCAGTAACGGTAACGATAGAACCAGCTCCTCTGAAAGATGCAGCAGTACCTTTACCTACGTCTCCGTATCCGCAAACTACGACTCTTTTTCCTGCAAGCATAAGGTCTGTAGCTCTTCTTACAGCATCTACTGCAGATTCTTTACATCCGTATTTGTTGTCGAACTTGGATTTAGTTACTGAATCGTTTACGTTGATAGCAGGCATTACTAAAGTTCCGTTCTTCATTCTTTCGTACAGTCTGTGTACCCCTGTAGTGGTTTCTTCAGAAAGTCCTTTGATATCTTTTGTGAATTCAGGGTATTTATCGAAAACCATATTCGTTAAATCTCCACCATCATCAAGGATCATATTCAATGGTTTTCTGTCTTCACCAAAGAATAAAGTCTGCTCAATACACCAGTCAAATTCTTCCTCGTTCAGACCTTTCCAGGCATAAACCGGAATTCCTGCAGCAGCAATAGCAGCAGCAGCGTGATCCTGTGTAGAGAAAATATTACAAGAAGACCATGTAACTTCAGCTCCTAAAGCTACCAAAGTCTCGATAAGCACAGCCGTTTGGATCGTCATGTGAAGACATCCGGCAATTCTTGCCCCTTTTAATGGCTGAGACGGTCCGTATTCTTCACGGATAGACATCAAACCTGGCATTTCTGCTTCTGCAAGGGTAATTTCTTTTCTTCCCCATTCTGCTAGGGATATGTCCTTCACTTTGTAAGGAACGTATTGTGTTGTAGTACTCATATGTAATGAATAAATTTAAATTCAGTTGATAACGAAACGCAAAATTACAATTAATAATTTAGATAAAAAAACGGCAGATCAAGTTGGCTTTTATGAGATTATACATGGGTAAAAATTATTTAGTCTTAATCTAAATAACTATTTTTGTGGGATAAAATTTTATACTATGAATCATACCAATACCCAGGAAGAAGCTAACAGAAAAGCAAAACCGGTAGCGCCAAAAGTAAAAGAACTGATAGAACGTACCAAAAGTGTGATTTTGGCTACAGTAGATGCGGAAGGAACTCCTAATTCAAGCTACGCACCTTTTGTACAGGTAGACAATACCTTATACATCTTGGTTTCTTTCATGGCTAAACATACAAAGAACCTTGCTGACGGAAGAAAAACCTCAGTTATGTTCATTGAAGATGAATCTGCGACCAAACAGATCTATGCACGTGAGCGTTTAACAATTGAAGCGGCAACTTCACAGATTGAAAGAGATTCTGAAATCTGGAACACCGTTGTAACCAAATTGAAAGAAACACACGGAAAAGTGGTGGATGTTATTGCTGAAATGCAGGATTTCATCTTAATCGCTTTGCAGCCGGTAAAAGGTTCTTATGTAAATGGATTCGGAAGTGCTTATTTTGTAGATGAAAATCTTGAGATTCTTGAGCACAGAAATGATGTGAATCATCAGTCGAAGTAATATATTAAGAATGGGAGAAGGAAGCGGGGTGATCGAAGTTTATAACGGTTAATTAAAGAAGAATATTTTTTTAATAGATACTTTGTCATCAAAACTTTAAAAGTTAATGGGCAAACGAACACTAACTTCCATCTTCGCGCTTCCCTCTCCCTTCTTCTTTCATCTTCCACATCTTTTTACTACTTTTATCGAATAAAAAAATAATGCCTCTTTACCGCGATTTTTCTGATGATACTGCCACCATTCTTGTATGGAAATATGACGAAAGTGAAGAACTTGATATCCACGAGCTTCTGGAACCGGAAAATGCCGAAAAGGTAAAAGACTATCATCCGAAAAAACTGCAGGAGGTACTGATGGTGCGCAAACTTCTGAAAAGTTTAAAACCTCATTCCAAAATTTTATACAAAGAAAGAGAGCCTTTCCTTTCGCCCAAAGATGCTGAAATTTCTATCACGCATTCGTTTCCTTTTGCCGCCATTGCGGTTTCCAAAAATAAAATAGGGATTGATATTGAGAAATTCAACCCCAAAATCTTAAGGGTTATCGATAAATTCACCTACGAAAACGAAAGAGGATTCATCCCTAAAGATAATGAAGCAGCCTTCTATACGATTATATGGAGTGTAAAAGAAAGTATGTACAAAATCCATCATTCAAAATACTGGTCCCTGAAAAAGAATTATGAAGTGAAACCTTTTGAGCTTAAACATCTTCATAAAATAAGCTGCAGGGTCTATGATGAACAGTTTTCAGACGAGTTCAAAGCGAGAGTGGAATTTTTTGACGACTACTGTTTTACGATTGTGGAGGAATAGGATCTTCTTCGCTTCTGTATTTTTCGATCACTTTTCTCTGCTCTTTAGCAACGTCGTAGATGAGTTCCAGGATATCATGGATATTCTTAAGCTCTGTTAAATGTGAAATTTTATCAGGATCTCTGCGATCGATGAGGTCGTTTTCCTCGATTTCCGTTTTTCTTTTTGAAAGCATATCTTCAATAGAGGAATCTTCCGGTTCCAGACGGCTTTCCATTCTTAAAGCTTCATTGATCTCGTTTCCGTGTAGCAAAACGGAGGTCTGCTGCATTTCTGCTTCTATCTTTCTGCTCCAGCTTTCAGCATCTATTTCAGGATACTTTTCATCGTTTTTAGAGTATTGGGAAAGCGAGGCGGTATATGCTGTAATCAGGTGTGACGTGGCCACAAACTGATGCACGACTTCCAGTTTCTTCTGTTGGTTTTTCGGTTCAGAAATCATTCTCTGGAAATTATCGGAAAGGTTGGCCAGCGAAATGATGGCATTTTTTCTCTTGACTTTATAATCTTCAATGTCAAATTTTCCTTCCAGAAATTTTGAAATAACACTTTCGAAATAGATGAGGTTGTCTGCCGCAGACTTTTTCATCAGATCAAGATTCTGAGTATGTTCCCATACCGGCAGGACAATATAAGATACAGCAAAAGCGATCACTCCGGCGATGAACGTATCAATGATTCTGTCTTTGAAGATCACGTTGACATTTCCGGGATTTAAAAAATTAAAACTCAGAAATATATAGATGGTCATAAACAGAACTGCCCAAAAATAACGACCTTTCAGAAAACTGAAACACATGATCATACTCAGCAGAAGGATGGTAAATAAAATACCATTGATATGAATAAAATGAAGGATCGTATACGCTATGACTGCGCCTGCAATGGTTCCATACAAACGGAGAAGGTTTCTTTTTTTTGTAATGGAGTAGGCGGGTTTCAATATCGCGACAATCGTGATCAAAATCCAATAGGTGTGTCCCAGTCCCAAAAGATCAAACATAGAGAAAATATATCCCACCAGCAGTGCTGTGGTAATTCTTATGGCATGTCTGAAATGAGAGGACGAAAGCGAAATATTATTCCTTAAAACTTTAAAATTAAGTTTCTCCTCATTAGGCATGAATTTTTTTAAATCCAGACCCGTGGAAAGACTTTTCGCCAGTTTTACATCCTGGGAAAATACTTTATAGATCTCGTTGATCTCTTTGGTAATCTCGTTGATGCGCATCAGAATCTGACGGAGGATCATGAAATTTTCCAGATTGCCGGGACTCATCTGCTTATTGCGGAGTTCGAAATAATGGTAGTTTAGGTTTTTCAGTTCAAGCTCCAGATCAAACATAGGTTTTGCTCTGGTTCCACTCTGAAGTGCGATTCCGATATTGGTGATTTCTTCAGCAAGAAGGTTTAGATAGTCATGGATGTTCACGAGAATCATACTGTCTTCAAAACTCTGCTGCAGCTTCTGATAATCGCTTTCGGAGGTCATCAGTTTTTCATGAAGGTCCATAGAATTCAGGAACATCAGCATCAACAGTCGGCTGGTCGTCGTAGATTCGTTGACGATGGTTCTGGTCTTGAAAACGGTTTCCCTGGTTTCTTCCTGAAGGTTTTTGATTCCTACCTGTTTGGCAATAACCTGGATGGTCAGTCTGTCGAAGTCCGGATTCTTCTGATAATAATTGGCTTTGATCTTTAAAAATTCTGCAAGCTGGAGATAATTTTCCCCGATCATCTGCCCCGCCAGTTTATATGGTTGGATGGTGGTAACCACAAGGAAAATCAATAAAAACCAGATACAGCCACATGCGAAAATCAGGAGACTTTTGAAAATATTGCCCCCTGTAAGATGGCCATCGATAAAGATCGCGAGCACAACCAGAGATAGTGATCCCACAGCAGCAAGTCTCTGTCCGTAGACCCCGATAAGCGAGAAAAACATCCCGAATACAATGATCTCCAGAATGACCAGCACTTTAAAGTTCATGACCATACTGGCAATAAGTGCCACGAAGACAAAACAGAAAATCGCGAATGTCAGCGCGTTTCTTCTTCTGATAAAAGGTCCCGGCTGATCACAAAGTGCTACAAAGCTGGTTCCAAGAGGGAAGAGGAAGTATTCTTTGAGAATCCCGAAGTGGGCGAGGACTAAACAGGGCAGAACAGTTGCCAGCGTAATTCTGATGGCAGAATATACATATTGGCTGGTAACGAATTTTTTGAGTTCTGCTGAATAGTTCATATTACAAAAATAATTATTGAAAACAAGAAAAGCCTTATAAAAATGAGACTTTTGCAAACTTATATATTATATTTCTGTAATCATTTGTCAATTGGCAATTTGAATGGTTGTGCTTATGACGAATTGGGGATGAAGAATTGAACTATTTGGCGTGAGATAGTGAATGGTGAATTTTGCTTCGCAAGTGAATGGTGAATTTGGGAATAGAGGACTGGGCTTCTTTTGATTGGAATATTTGGCGTGAGATAGTGAATAGTGAATTTTGCTTCGCAAGTGAATGGTGAATTTGGGAATAGAGGAATGGGTTTCTTTTGATTGAACTATTTGGCGTGAGATAGTGAATAGTGAATTTTGCTTCGCAAGTGAATGGTGAATTTGGGAATAGAGGAATGGGTTTCTTTTGATTGAACTATTTGGCGTGAGATAGTGAATAGTGAATTTTGCTTCGCAAGTGAAGGGTGAATTTGGGAATAGAGGATTGGGTTTCTTTTGATTGGAATATTTGGTGTGAAATCGTGAATGGTGAATTTGCTTCGCAGGTGAATAGTGAATTTGTGTAAGACGGGGTTACAATATTCACGGCAAAACAAATTGACAGTGCAGCTCATTGACGATTATTGTGAATGGTAAATCTTTGTGAGACGGGTTGTAAAATTCACGGCGAAGCCAATTGACAGCGCAGCTAATTCACCATTGACCAATTATATTTTACAAAAAAAGCCCCATAAAAATGAGGCTTTTGATTTGAGGTATAATATCTTAATTATCTACGTTAGATGTTTCGTCACCGATGTTCCAGGTAAGACCGAAACGAATGGTGTTATCCAAAGCAGTATTGATTTTTGACATATTGATCAGATAAGAAATATCAAGTCCGAAAGAACGGTATTTCAATCCGATACCTGCTGTAGCGAATTGTCTTGCTCCCTGCTCTTCGCTTTCGTGGAAGTAACCTGTTCTTACTGCAAATGCATTGTCATAAGAATATTCCAAAGCGCCACTCATCATGACAGAGTTTTTGTTTTTGAACGATTTTCCAATCCCGGCGATAGGCCCTACGTTAGGGATTTCATATCTTGGCTGTCTTGTGTTAGGATCTATACCCACATACTCAGATCCCGGAACCAAAATCTTAGAACCTTCAAAGCTGATACCGATCTTGTTCATATCATCTAAATACATATCGTATCCAAGTCCTAATCTTGCCATAGTAGGCAAGTAAGATCTGGATTCTTCATTTCCTGTATAGTCTAATTTAGGACCTAAGTTCTGAACGGCAAAACCTGCGTTCACTTTTCCGTCATATCCTCCGAAACTTGAAAATCTTGGCGAAGTATAGTATCCGGAAACGTCTACTGCAAATGAGTTCGCAGCTTTAAGCGTAGTGTCTGTGTTGAAACCTCCGGCTAAGTCTGAACGGATGAATCTCCCGGTAACGGCCATGGAGTAAGAATCAGAAAGTTTCAGACCGTAAGCTACGTCGATGGAGAATTCATTAGGTTTGGATGTACCCATAGAAGTTACCTCTGAACCTACTAACTGAGTAAGATCTACTTCACCCATATTGAAATAATAGATACTGGCAGAGATCGTAGATCTTTCTTCCTGTCCTAAGAATTTATGGAATGCACCATATAGTAAAAATACATCATTGGTAAGTTTCCCCATATACGGTGTATAGTTAAGACCTACGGAAGAACTTGTTCTGCTAAAAGGATATTTTGCAGCATTCCAGAATTGTGAAAATGCATCCGGTGAAGTTACCACCCCTTGATCTCCCATACCTCCAGATCTTGCATCTGGTGCAATTCTTAGAAAAGGAGCTCCGGTCAATACTGGATTTATCTTACTTAAATCTTGCGAATAGCCTAAAAAACCAGCACTTAAACCAAATCCCAAAAGCAGTTTAGTAGTTAAATTCATATGTTGTCTTTTATATATTATCAGTTTTTTATAAATATTATTATCTATGTATTATTTAATTTATTTCAAAAGTACCATTTTTTCTACAGCTGTAGCACTTCCTTTGCATTTTTCTTGATTTTGACTTTTTGCAAATATCTTAAAAATATACGTACCTTTTGCAACAGTTGCCCCAAAATCATCTCTTCCGTCCCATTCTATTGCCTGACGTGGCGTTCTAAAGCCCTGTAGGAACGGTTCTGCGACTACCGGCTGAGATAATGTTTTTACTAATTTTCCTGTTATCGTATAGATTTGAACATTCACATCTAAAATATCATCACAGTTATGCTCAAACTGTACATACGTTTTATTGGTAAACGGATTCGGCCAGTTCAGGGGTCTGTTGATGACAAGATGCTGATCTGCTTCATCCTTAACTTCAAAGTTTAACGTAGCACTTGTAGAATTATTGTTTATGTCCCAAACTTTAAATGTTAATTGGTGTTGTCCTATAGCAAGGTTTCTGAAAGGATACGTTACATTTCCTTTTTGATAGTCGGCAAGACTGGGGCTCAGACATCCGTTTCCTTCACCGGAAGCAAAGAAGTCATTCAGAACAACCGTATTGATGATCTGCCCATCCAGATAAACCGTGATGTCGTGACCTACACCGGATCCCGTAGAGTTGATCCCGGTATCATCCGTAACACATGCTAATAACATTGGATTCTGATTCGTGATACCACCATCTGCAAAGTTGGTGTTGTTCATATACAGTTTTACTTTAGGCGGTTCGTTATCATTGATTCCGTTCGGGTTGATATCTCCTACCTGTACAGCCTGATTATTAAATACATCTGCTCCTTTGTTATCTGCATATCCTAATATTCTTCCCTGTCCTACAGCATAGTTGATATCTTTAGGAACATAGAATTCCACAGTGAATACTCCGTTTACTGCTGTTCCGGAAGCTTTAACGATAGCACTTCCTTCTTCTGTATAATCTAAAACAGGAGTTAATACTCCGTCATTATTAAGGGTCTTTTTATTTAATCTCTTATCAAAAATGTGGATGGAAACTCTTCCGTTGAAAGTCGAATTAAGTGTTCCGTTTGGATTGTTGACGTGTCCTTTTACTTTAATAAAGTCCAGTCCTCTGATCAGTCCCGGAACCGGAGACTCGATATTATCAATTACAAGATTTCTCTGAGGTCTGCTCAGCTTCATCGCAGGATCACCAAGGAAATTTACTTTCAGGTGGTCAATACTTGGGCCTTTTTGTTTTTTAGCAAGTAAATGGGCATATCCTAACGTTTCAAAATCATCGTTGGTCAGCTTGAAAATATTCTTTGTAAAGGTATCTGTAAAGAGGCGTCCGTAATCTACCCCAATGGCACGGCTGGATGTAATCATAGCAGCAGCACCTCCCTGTTTTAATTTAATAAACTGTTCTCCTGCAGAAGAAGTACCCGGCTCATCCCATAATGTAAATTCACACGTAATAGTGGATACGAATGGAAATCTGCTGTACACATTGGAGAAGTTGTTGGAGTTTTGGATCTCTGTACTGGTCAGTACTCTCTCCTGTGCCCATCCGTTGATTCCTCCATGTCCGAAATAGAAAAGATAAAGACTGTTTCCGATATCATTGGAGATCGCCTGAGTCACTTGCGGATACCTCTGTCCCGCTGCCGTACTTTGAGCCGGGAATGCATCCAGATATAGTTTTCTTACGTTATATTCTTTCAGGTCAAGCTGTCCCGGCTGTTCGAAAACACTTTCAAGGGTCGCATTCATTACATTGTGGAACGGACTTCCGCCATCCTGATCGTCATCCACTACAAAGTCTACTTTCATACGCCATTCTCCGAAAGGAGAGGACTGCCCCGGAAGAGCATTATAATAAGCGAGCGTTTTGTTCATCATATTACCTGCTTCCGTTACATTAGCTGCCGGAATTCTTCCTACGGGAACATCCGGAAGGTTATTTTCAATGAAAGCCGTGGTCTGTGGCTGTGTCATTACAATATAGTCATCCGTCACGTAAGATCCTACAAAATCTGCAGACTGCTCGCTTTGGTAGCTGGTTACAATATTGGAATTACCGGAGATTCTGTTTTTATAATCAAATGAAGCATCCCCTAAAATAAATACATATTTAAGTCTTCCGCCGGTATTGAGTTTAGTTACAAAATCTCTGATGGCTGTAAGGTCCCTGCTTCCGCTTCCGAACTCATTGTAGATTTTAGTTGGGTCTACGATTTCTACGGTATAATTGTTTTTCGTCTGATGGTAGCTGGCCAGTTTTTGTGCCTGTCCCATCATTTCAGGAACGGTAAGGATCAGGTAGTCTACATTCTGCAGGGCAGAAAGATTCTGGTTGGCAATTCTTTCTACAAACTGAGGATTATAAGCCGCATCAGCTCTGAAAGCCACAAACTCATTATTGAAGTTAGGATCAGCAGCGATATAACCGAAATTAAAACTTCCGGCACCTGCTTTATTGATTCTTCTATTAGCATTTGTAATATCAGTCACATCCCATACCTGCTCAAGGTTGGTTGCATTGGAAACCCCAAATCCATAATTCGTATTGGATCCGCTGGCAATAGAGAAATCTCTGAAGCTCATCTGAGAACCGTTGAATGCTAAATTATCTTTGTATTGCACTTCAGCATAATCAAAGTAAAATGCTCCGTTCGGGTTTGTTGAAATATTGGGTTTGTAGTTAATGGTGATCTGGTTTCCGTTCAGATTAGATATTGTACCATCATATTTCATCTGGTAGAAATCATAGGCGTATGATGCCGTATTGGAAGGAACGGGCAACGGAGGTGTTGGATTCACATTATTGATCTTAAACTCCATCGTGTTCTGCTGGGCTCTGTATCCTACTACCTGAGTTCTGTATCTGATGACATCACCACCCTGAATCGGAGAGTTGGTAGTGAAAGTAACTGCCTTGTCCGTTGTAAACGGTGCATCTTCCACCCAGATTCTTCCTACCTTTAAAAGATTTTTCTGATCATTGTTGATCACCTGGTAATTATCATACCTCGTAATTAAATTTCCTGCCGGAAGATTGGCATCCACAGGCTGTACTCTTTTGCCGGGACCTTTGTCGAAATTGATAAAGTAATAAGAAAAATCTTCATAAATATTTTTGAGATTATTACTCATGTCGTTTCGGGTATCGGTTCTTTTATAGCCGCTTCCGTTGGAACGGTCATAAAGATTGTATCCGTTGGGACCCTGAGCGTAAAACAGAGCATAGTCACCGTCATTCCAAACATTGTCTTCTTCACCCACAACCTGGATTGCATTTTCCTGAAGTGCACCGTACTTGGTATCCTGATTGTATTCAGGAAGCATAACCCCACCATTTCCGTAAATTCTGAAATTTTTCGGATTTACAGAAGCTGGATTGATCCCGTTATCTCTTAAAAACTGTGCTGTAATTTTAAATATACCGGATCTGTCTACTTTTATTTTATAAAAACCGCCGCTCGAAAGAGGGTTGTTCGTCGTTCCCACTTTGTTGGCGTTTCCTGATCTGAAATTGTTGGGAGCCGAAGTTTCAGAAATGTTAAATGAAGAAAGTCTCAGGACACGTCCTTTTACATTTTTAAATAAAGACACGCTGATGCTGGCATATCTTTCTCCCTCCAGCGTATAATACGCAACATCTGCCACTTCAAATTCAGGCAGTCTTCCTTTGTCCAGATCATAGAGATCTTTATTCGAAACACTTTCCCAGGCGAGATCAGAAACTTTCAGTTGCTTTTCTCCTATTTTTTGTTTGGTGATGATAAAAACGTTATTTTGGCTGAACGAAAAACCTTCGTTTTTGAAATTTGGAAGATTTAATTTTGTGTCACCAAAATCCAGGATTTTAGAGCCTTCCCATTCTATGGCTTTTCTCTGGGCCCAAAGTGTTGATACAAAAGAGAATAGTAATAAAAAGGTGATTTTTTGTTTCATGTTTATTATTGAAATTTCCGAATTACAAATAAAATGAAAATTTTAGAATTAAATTGTGATACAATAAAATTAATTTGTTAACGTTTTTCAAAAAAATCAAATGTTTACTTGATTTATTGAATAATTTATTTTTTCTTTGTACTTTGAAAATATTTATATCGACTATGAAAAAACTAAAGTTGTTTTCATTAATAGCATTAAGTTCTACACTTGCATTAACCAGCTGTGGCGGATCCGGGACCAGCAAAGGAGGCGGTACTAAAAAATTTGTCAGCAAGACGGGTTGGAAACCAAACGAAAAACAAGGTTGGTTTTTTGCAGGAAAGCAACAAAAACAGAAGGGGTGGCCAGGAATGGTATATGTAGAAGGTGGAACTTTTACAATGGGATTAGTGAAAGATGATGTTATGCATGATTGGAATAACACACCGCGCAGAATGCAGGTGAGTTCATTCTTCATCGGAGAAACAGAAATTACTAACTACGAATACCGCGAATACCTTACATGGTTGAAGTACGTATTTCCACCTAGTGATCCTAGCTTCAAGGAGATCTATAACGGCGCTTTGCCAGATACTCTTTTATGGGATAATAAACTCGCTAGAAACGATTATAATGAAACTTATCTGCGTTCGCCAGAATTCGATTACTACCCGGTAGTAGGAGTTTCCTGGACTCAGGCTAACAGATATTGTGAATGGCTTACAGACAGAGCAAATGAAAAAGCTTTGATGCAGGCCGGAGTTATTGCGAAAGATTTGTATATCAACGAATCCAATAACCAAGGAGGAACAGCATTCAACATGGATAAATTCAAAGCGAATGATCCGGAAATGCAGGGATATATCAACGAGAAAAGAATGCAGCAAAAATCTGGTATGAAAACAACCAACCAGAGACTTCTTTCTGCAAACAGAGCACCAAACTCTTCAATGGTTCAGAAGTTCAGACTTCCTACCGAAGTAGAATGGGAATATGCAGCTCTTGGTATGGCTAAGAACAGAGAATATAACCAATACAAAGGTAAAAAACCTGAAATTGAAAAGTTAAGAGGTACTAAAGGAAGAGATAAAGGAATGTTCCTTGAAAACTTCAAAATGGGTACAGGTGACTATTCAGGTATCGCAGGATGGAAAAATGACGGATCTGCTCAAACTGCAGATGTAAGACAATACCCATCTAACGACCTTGGAATCTACGGTATGTACGGAAACGTTTCTGAATGGACGGCTGACGTTTACAGACCTATCATCGATGAAGATTTCAGTGATTTCAACTACTACAGAGGAAACATGCCTCAGGCTGTTGTAAGAAACGGTGACGGAACTTACAAAATGATCGACGAAGGAACGATCAAGTATGATACGTTAGCCGACGGAAGATTAGTCTACAGAGGACTTCCTGGACAGTTTGAAAGAGAAACTATCGCTGACTACAGAAATTACAGAGATGGAGACAGACAGTCTTCTTTAGAATACTACAGAGCTTCAGATTCAGCTGCTTCTTATGATATGTACAACTCTCCTCAAAAGAGATTTGTAGTAGATGCAGGAGGAAGAGTGAAAATGATGAAAGATACTAAAGACAGAACTTCAGCAATGTCTAACGACGTAAGAGTTGTAAAAGGTGGTTCTTGGCAGGATACAGCCTATTGGTTGGATCCGGGACAAAGAAGATACAAAAACCAGGGCAAAGCTTACGGATGGATCGGCTTCCGTGTTGCACAGGATGCTAGAGCTAGCGATAAGAGCAGAACTAGAAGATAATATTATCAAAATACTTATAAAAAACCTTCCGGATTTCCGGAAGGTTTTTTTATTTTTGAACTATGAATATAGAACAGTTTTATCCTTTATTTTTAAAGTCAGATAAAGTAACGATCGACAGCAGAAAAGTCGGGAAGAATGATATTTTCTTTGCCTTTTCAGGTGATAATTTCAATGCGGCAACCTTAGCAGAAAAAGCAGCTGACGATGGTGCTTTGGCCTCTATCGTGGAGCAGCCGGAATTTGAAAATAAAGACCGAAACATTTTCTATGTTCCGTCTACCCTGGAATTTCTCCAGCAGCTTGCCATTTATCACAGAAATCAGCTGGATATTCCGATCATTGGGCTTACGGGTAGCAACGGGAAGACAACCACTAAAGAAATCATTCATGCTGTACTATCAGAGAAATTCAATGTGCAGTATACCTATGGAAATTTAAATAATCACATCGGAGTTCCGCTGACGATTCTTTCCATTAAACCGGAACATGAAATGGCCGTTATCGAAATGGGAGCCAATCATCAGAAAGAAATAGAGCTTCTGTGTACCATTTCCCAACTGGACTTTGGATATATTACTAACTTTGGAAAGGCCCATCTGGAAGGTTTTGGAGGATTTGAAGGTGTGATTAAAGGGAAATCTGAGCTTTATGATTATCTGAAAACGAACGGACGAACTATTGTCGTGAATGAGAATGATCCCATTCAGGCAGAAAAAACTCAAAATTATACCCCAAAAATCACTTTCGGAAAAGAAACTTCGGATTATCAGTTCGGATTGTTTTCAGAAGAACATTTTGTAGGACTGGAATTTCAGGGAGTAAAAGCAGTGTCAAAACTGACCGGAGAATATAATTTTACCAATCTGTGTGCGGCGGCCAGCCTTGGCCTTCATTTCGGAATCAGCTTTGAAAAAATAAAGCATGCCGTAGAAAACTACATACCAACGAACATGCGTTCGCAGGTAGTGAAAAAAGAGGGAAGAACGCTGGTACTCGATACTTATAATGCCAATCCAAGCTCTATGACGGCTTCTCTGCATAACTTTATTACATTCGAAGGCAGTAAGACCATCATTATCGGAGATATGCTTGAATTGGGGACAGAGAGTGAGAAAGAGCATCAGAACATTTTAAAACTTGCTCAGGAATTGGCCTTTGACCAGATTATTACCGTAGGAAAATATTTTAAAACCGTCAATCCTTCAGCATTGTCTTTTGACAATACTGCAGAACTGATAGAATACCTTCAGCAGAATACCATTCAGTCTGAAAATATCCTGTTAAAAGGGTCAAGAGGAATTGCTCTTGAAAAATCGATAGACTTTATTTAAGCTTCAGATTCCAGAAATCTTTTACAATAAGTTTGATATTCTGAAAAGTGCTTGGGAAAACTTCATCCTCTATCTGAGTGGTGTTTTTCCAGGCTACTTCAGTAATGCCTTCTTCGATTTGTGGCTTCGAGGTATCTTCACCATTGAAGTTCATTTCAAACCAATGCGTGCATTTAAGGATCTTTTCTCCGTTTCTTTCGATATAGATGTGATAAGTCGTATTGATGAATTGTAACAGCTCTACGTCTTTGAGACCGGTTTCCTCTTCAATCTCTCTTACGGCAGATTCCTCGCGGGATTCCCCTTTTTCCATCTTACCTTTCGGAAGATCCCATTTGCCTAAACGTTTAATGAAAAGCAGCTCTCCCTGAGGATTGCTCACAAGGCCTCCCGCAGCTTCTATGATTCTGAAAAGCTTTTGAAACTCTTTCCAGATCTCTTCAATATTCTCACCGAAAACATTCAGTTCTTTTACAGAAGTGTTTTCCAAAATATCCAATGCCATCTCTAAAGTTGTGAAACTTTCGTACCTAAGTTCTTTTTCAAGATGCTCGGGATGCTTAGACACCAATAATTTTTTTTCGTTCACAAAAACTTTATACATATATTTGTAAGAATTAAGAATTTAAATACAAAAATAAAAAATGAATTTAGAAGGACGAAAGATTATTGTCAATAAATCATCTAAAGAATTGTCTGAAATATTGAAATCGCCTGAAAACTATAAAGATTTTATGCCGGACGGTCTTCAGAAATTCGAAACAAGAGACAACGGATTCAAATTCGGTCTTCAGGGAATGCCTGAAATTGCTTTGAAAATAGATGAAGTGAACGAGCAGAAAGCTGTTTTGAAGTCAGCAAGCTCAAGTCTGGATTTTACACTGACAGCCGCTTTAAACGCTGTTAATGATACTCAGACCGAAGTTCAGATGCTTTTTGAAGGGAAGTTCAATCCTTTTATCAAAATGATGGTAGAAAAGCCGCTTCAAAACTTTATCAATACACTCACCGATAAGATCGAAGTTTACAAATAAATAGAAGTCCTGATTTTTCAGGACTTTTTTATTGCTGCACGAATACGGGTTTGAGAGTCGCAGAATTTGAGAGTGTAATGGTGTGAAACGTATTTATTGTCTGGTTTAAGCTAATGAGTTATCGTCTGATGTCTCATGTCTGAAATCTGATGTCTAAAATCTTGATTCTTGGATCTTGACTCTTGGTTCTCAAAAATCCACCATTGACCTTGTCTCCCGAAATCAACAGATTAAGCCCGAACTGTGATCTGCTGTGCTTCCGGTAGCAGAAGCCAGTACATTGATTTCATTATTAAGTCTTAAAACTCCCATAAAGGCAAATATCAGTGCTTCTTTAAAATCAATGATCTCTTTTTCCGGAATGATGATCGCAGACTCAGTTTTTTCTTTGATTTTTTCAATTAGGAAACTATTGTAAGTGCCTCCGCCGGTGAAGAGAATATTCTGTAAATTCTTTTGATTAATGATCCTTGAAATCTGATGAGCGACATGTTCTGTAAAAGTGGCCATGGCATCTGCTGTTTCCATGTTTTCCAATAAAGGAAAAATATGTTCATTACACCATTCGATACCTAATGATTTGGGATGGGACTGGCTGTAGAACTCAAGAGAATTAAGCTTTGTTAAAAGATCCTCATCAATCGCGCCTTTTCTCGCCAGATCACCATTTTCATCAAAATTTTTATTGAATTTTTGTGCAAGTCTGTTCAGGACAATATTAACCGGGGCAATATCAAATGCTATTCTTTTACCATCCTCTTTTAAGGAAATATTGGAAAATCCGCCTAAGTTGAGGCATGCATCGTATTCAGAAAAAAGAAATTCATCTCCGATAGGGACTAAAGGTGCGCCGTTTCCTCCCATCAGGACATCCTGACTTCTGAAATCGTAAATAACAGGAAGGGATGTTTCTATTTTGATGGCTCTTCCGTCTCCGATCTGGAGTGTAAATTTTTTCTGAGGCTGATGAAAAACCGTGTGCCCGTGAGATGCAATCAGATCGATCTGTTCAAGGTGGTTATTGTCAATGAATTCTCTGACCTTTTCGCCCAGATAAAAGCCATATTCCGAATGAAGCTCCAATAGTTCTTCCGAAGATAAATGGATCGAGTTCCTGAGCTTTTCTTCCCAGTTTTCAGGATAGGGAAGGGTTTCTGCCTTAAGGATCTGAAAATTCCAGCCGTTCTGTTTTTCAAAAGCGGCAAAACATATATCCAGACCGTCCAGACTGGTGCCGGACATGAGTCCAATAGCCTGAAACCTCATGTTATTGTGGTGTTTTCTTTTCTTCGAGTCTCTTTGTACTGAAATCTCCGGAATTATTGAAGAACTTGTATTCCGAGAAATCATCTTTAGCTGTCATCCCATTAGCGCCTACAAGAGTAGAGCCATCTTCCATGGTAACGTAAACTGTGTCTTTGGTATAGATTCTGTTTTTTCTCTGATCCCAGTAAATACTCTGCATCGCAAAACGCTGTCCTTCATTGGTCGTAATTCTTACATCACCTTTTGCTTCGTAGAATTTTTTATATTCAAAAATACGGGCATATTTGGCGGTGATTTTACCCGGTACTTTAGGTTTCTTTTTATCGAAAAATTCAATGTTGATCCCTTTTCTTGCCACTATATAAGGACTGTCGATCAGCTCGTATTTTTCGATGATCTTAGCTTTGGCTTTTAAGGAGATAAACCCTGAATCCCTTTGGATAATATTGGCATTATTGATGATCTGTGAAGGGAAGTTCTTGCTTTTGCTTCCATTGGCCCTCGTAAGGTCCTCTTCGCAGGATGTCAGTATAAAAAATATAGCACAACTAAAAAGGCATGCTATATTTTTATATGATATTTTTTTTGAAAAATCCATTTTAGTTGTAAAGAGTCTTTCTGAACCATCTGTCAGCAAAGTTGAAACCGACTCTCAGGTTGATATAATTCTGGTTGATCAGGTTATTATTAAGAGTTCCTCTCTTTCCTAATTCTACACCCAGTTCAAGACCGCTCATTCTGGTAATGCTGCTTGTTTTGAATGGAAGTAATACCCCTGCAGAGATTCCAAACTTATTGATGCTGTTTCCATCTAACTTAAGGTTTCCTCTTTCATAGAAGGCTCCATATCTGTAGATTACTCTTGAAAAATAATTTCTAAAGTTATTGTAGTTTGGTAAATACCATCCTCCGGCAGAGATTCTGTACGTATCCTGGAAATCAAAAGATTTTCCGAAGTAAGAAATATCTTCTCCTTTTTTATAGTCAACCTGTCCTGATACAAACCAGTGGTTTTCACTTCCGTAACCTACCCCTAATGAAGCCTGTAACGGAAGAAGGTTTTTAGAATTTGTACTTTTCTGCTCTATAATGGTTTCTAAAGATTTTACACTTTCTGCAGCATCACTGTATCTGTACGTGCTGTTGGTGTAATCAGTCGTCATATTACTGGTATTTCCAAATGTAGCAGTTGCACCAATGGTTAGCTTCTTGTCTGTACGCGTGTTCAGAGTCTGATAGCTACCTCCTAGGGTGAAGTTGAAGTTTTTGATGCTGTTTTTAGTCTCGTACCCGTTGATGTATTCCGTATTTTGAATTCTAAGTTCGTTCAGGTCATACAGGTTTCCAAAATAAAGATTGGCTCTCAAACCCACTGCAAAATTCTGATCAATTTTATAGGAAACAGCTGCCTGTGCAGTATTCAGAGTTCCGCTTCCTTTAAAACGGTTGGAGTACATGAGTCCGTCTGCTCCGGTTGCGTTATTGACAATATCGTAGCTTTTAGAGCTGTAAGGCTGATAGGAAATTCCCATTTTTACCTTTGGAGACAGGGGAAATGCCAGTGCAATATTAGAAAGATACGTAGAATGTTTGGTAGACTTCGTATCGTTGTAATTAGTTTTGAAATAATTGTTTTCGTTGGTAGCTTCCAGTCTGATACTTGTAAGCTCGAAATTAGAGTTATTCGCAGGGTTTGCGAAATTGAAGCTGCTTGTGAAATCACTGATATAAGCAGTAGAAATACCACCCATAGAGGCAGTTTCAATAGTATTATCATATTTTACATCTCCAATTCCATAAGTTGCATACGGAGAGTTACTTAGACTCTGTGCATTTAGGAAGTATCCAACTGATATGAATGATACCGCAAAGATTTTTTTCATTCTTTATTTTTAAAACAATGCGCAAATATCTTAAATATTAATGAATTGTAAAAATTATATGTGGTTAAAGTTTGTTAAGGGCCTGTCTTTAAAAGAAAAATGCAATTTTTTACAAATAAAAATAGCAATTCTATTATGCAGAAAAGACCATTCATATGCGGTGAATGGTCCTTTTTAAGTCTTAAATAAGTAAATTATTTTACCTGAAGCACAGATCTGCTGTGGCTGAAATTTTCAAAACTAAACTTTCCGTGGTATTTTCCCATTCCGGAAGTTCCCACCCCTCCAAACGGTAAGTAATGAGATCCTACATGAATAATCGTACTGTTGATTTCTGCATCACCGCTTGTTGTGCGGTTCATAACATCATCTGCAAATTCCTGATTTTCTGAAAAAACATATAAAGCCAACGGTTTAGGTCTGCTGTTTATTTCTTCCAGAGCTTCATTAATATCGCTATAGGTCAGTATCGGTAGGATAGGACCGAAAATTTCCTGTTGCATCACCTGATCATTCCACGTCACCTGATCCATAAGAGTCGCTTCAAAATGACGGGTTTCAAGATCATAGCTTCCACCGTAGATAACCTTTTCAGGAGCGGCTTCCAGATAACTTGCAAGATGTTTGATCTGATTCTGGTTCACAATTTTTCCTATTTTCCCCAATGATCCGTCGGTGTACGTAGTATGTAAATAAGCTTTAAATTTTTCGACAAAAAGATCCTTCACAGATTCATGAATGTAAATATAATCCGGAGCAACGCATGTTTGCCCGCAATTGATCCATTTTCCATAAGAAATTCTTGCCACAGCCTTATCCAGATCTGCATCATGATGAACAATCGTTGGTGATTTTCCTCCAAGTTCCAGCGTTAAAGGAATAAGTTGTTCAGCGGCAGCCTTCATGACAATTTTTCCAACATTTGGGCTTCCTGTAAAGAAAATATAATCAAAAGGGAGGCTTAGTAATAACGTGTTCTCCTCAATAGCTCCCTGAACTACCGCAACATAAGATTCTTCAAAAGATGCCTTTACAATATCTTCCAGAACTTTGGCCACGTGAGGCGTATTTTCTGAAGGTTTAATGATTGCCGTATTCCCTGCAATTAATGCGCCGATAAGAGGACTGAAGGTCAGCTGAACCGGGTAATTAAAAGGTCCTATGATATAGTTCACGCCATAAGGCTCATATATTATTTTGCTTACTACTTCAGCTCCGGATGGATGCGGTTTGGATTCTACCGGGGTGGGTTTTGCCCATTCGTCTATATTTTCAAGCAGATAATCGAGTTCGCTCATGACAATTTGAATTTCCACATATTCGGCTTCCTTTCTGCTTTTCCCTAAATCAATGTCCAAAGCCTCACAAAGAGCATCGGTATGACTGGAAAACACGTCACGGAATTTTCGCAGCTGTGCTTTTCTGAATTCAATATTTTTAGTCTGATTGGTTTTAAAAAAAGCCTTCTGTTGCTGGAATACTTCTCTTATTTTTTGTTCCGATTCTTGAGTCATTCTTTTATTATTTAATGATTAAAAGGGGTGTTGAAATAGTATCAATAAGTTAATTAAAATTGATGCAACAAATGTATTGCCAAAAATTATATTGTGCGCTATTTAAAATCTGATTTAGTCTAATTGGATTATTGATGTTTCCTATTGGGGATTTTAGAACCAAGAACCAAGAGTCAAGAATCAAGATTTTTAGACGTCAGATTTCAGACAATAATTCTTTAGCTTAATAACTAATAAGTAGCAACTAGCAACTAGCAACTAGCAACTAGCAACTAGCAACTAGCAACTAGCAACCAGCAGCCAAAATACGCCTACCTCCCGAAACTCTCCAACCCAAAAACTCTCCGACTCTCCAACCTGTAACTCTTCTGTTATATTAAATAGACTTAATCTTCTTAGTTGAGATAAGATTTTTTATCTTTGGAACATGAATTGGGAGAACATCGCCGGACAGGAAAATCTGAAAAAACTTCTTCAGGAAAGTATCACCGAAAACAGAGTGAGCCATGCACAGCTTTTTTTAGGAAAGGAGGGGTATGGAACTTTTCCGATGGTTTTAGCCTATGCTAAGGAGATTTTTAGAAGAGAAAATGAGCACGCAGCCTCAAAAGTGGAGCATTTGAACCATCTGGATCTGCATTTCAGTTTCCCCGTTTTTACCGATAACAAAAATTCGTTAAGCAAAAATAAATTCGAGGACTTCAGGGAAATGATCATGGCTTCTCCCTATGCGAGCTATGACGACTGGACTGCTTTTCTGGAATCTGAAAATAAGCAGCTTTTTATTTCCGCTGATGAAATAGATGACCAGAACCAGAAGTTTGCCCTGAAAAGTTTTGAAGGCGGAACCAAAATTCTTATCGTTTGGAGAGCCGATAAAATGAACGTTGCTGCAGCCAATAAATTTCTGAAGTTTTTAGAAGAACCACCTGCAAAAACCCTTATTCTTCTGACCGCTGAAACAGCCAACGACATTCTTCCGACTATTCTTTCCAGAACACAGATCGTGGAAGTTCCGAGACTTAATGATGAGGATCTGGAAAATTATCTTAAAAAGAATGCTTCGGTTTCTGCTGAAAAAATAAGAGAGATTGTTCACGAAGCGCAGGGCGATCTCAATGATGCTCTGAAAATTTTAAATTCCGGACACAAAAGTGACGAATTTGAAAAGCTTTTCATCCAGTGGGTACGTGATGCATTTATGGTAAAAAAGAAACCTCAGTTCCTTAAAAGTATCATCTTCTGGGCCAGAGAAATCGCAGGATGGAACAGGGAAAAACAGAAAAACTTCCTGAATTACTGCTCTGAAATCTTCAGGCTTGCCCTTCTTCAGAATTACCAGTCTGAAAATCTGGTCTATAAAAAGATAGATGCAGACGGCTTCAACTGGGCCGGCTTTTCAAAGTTTATAAGCGGTGCTAATATTGAAAGTATTTTAGAAGAAATCAATACTGCGGATCTTCACCTGACGCGAAACGGAAATCCTAAAATTGTCTGGACAGATCTCGGGATAAAATTATCGCGTTACATTCATAAAAATTCGTAGAAAATTCTCTATTTAATCTGAATTCAGTTGCCAGTTACTGGTTGCTGGTTTATTCGTTGCTGGTTGCCAGTAAATAAGCTAACGAATTATCGTCTGATGTCTCGTGTCTGACATCTGATATCTAAAATCTTACCTCTCAAAAATTCACTATCGACAATTTCTTATTAATATTACACTTGCTTCTAAAATAAAGACACTTACTAGGAAAACACCTACACTTATTTATTCATAGTACAGGGATATATTTTGTTTTAATAGCTTCATAGAACTATTAAAGAATTTCTAAGATTCAAACTAAAACCATTAAAACAAAATATATTATGAAAAAAACAAATATCCTTTTATGTTTGTTATTCCTGTCATCGGCTGCTTTTTCTGCTTCCGCACAAGTTTCTCTTGCCAATGTATGGACGGGCACTACGATACCGTCTACCACTGCTGCCAATGTAGGTGTTGGTACTACAGCTCCCGCTGCTAAAGTGGATATTATCAGTTCGGGACCTCTTCCGGCTTTGAAGATTAAAAATGTAGTGTCACTGTTTGGTAATAATGCTACAAATATTTCAGAAGTTTATACTCAAACAGGAAACGTGATCCCAGCTATGGATCCAATAATAATCAACTGGTTGGGAAGTAATGGTGTTTTCGGACTTCGGTCTTTGTCCAATACAGCTAATGAAAGCAGGATGATGTACAATGACAATCTGGGTAACCTGAAATCTTCAAATCTTACCATGTATTCAAGTCCTACATTTGGAAATGGGACCAGTATTAACTCTATACGAGGCATAGCCTATTTAAGCTTTCTGAATGGTGGTAACGGCAGTACCTCCGGGTTTGGTACAGTTTCAGGCGGTGCCAATGGAATTTATATGGCCAGATTGGGTGTGGGGGTTGATGCATCATCTACTTATGACTTGGATGTTTTTTATGGGTCAGTCAGAGCGCAGGCATTTGTTTTAAGTTCAGATAAAAAATTAAAGGATAATATTATGCCTTTAAAAGATCTTTCTTCCAAGTTGCTTAATATCAAGCCTTACTCTTATACTTTTAAGTCTAAGGAAGGAAATACAGACAAAAGAGCAGATAATGATAAACTGCACTTCGGTTTTATAGCCCAGGAAGTGGAAAAAGAATTCCCGAATCTGGTTACGATTGATGAAAAAGGAAACTATGCCCTTAATTATATAGAATTCATTCCTCTATTGCTGAATGAACTTAAAGAGCAGAAAAGCGAAATCAAAGACCTTAAAGAAAGAATGGCCGCACTGGAAGTGAAGATCAACGGAGTTTCTGAAACAAAGAAAACGGTATCCGATAAACCAAGCTTTTCTTCATTTTCCCTGGAGCAGAATGTTCCAAATCCTTTTAACCAGGAAACGGTCATCCGGTTTAATGCTGCCGGAGAAAATGTATCCATCCTGGTGTATGATATGGGTGGGAGACAGCTGCAATCTATTCCTGTAAAAAGAGGTGAAAAGCAGACCAGCATCTCAGCCCGCACACTCACGCCCGGGACGTATATCTACAATCTTCAGGCTGACGGAAAATTAATTGATTCAAAAAAAATGATTGTTACCCACTAAAGATCCTGTTTTCAAGACAGAAGATCCGGCATGTCAGCCGGATTTTTTTATGGAGTCATCTGAATAATCTGTGTTCTCTGTCTGTTTTCGGGTAAATTAAGTTATCAGAATAGACTCATTTTGAAAGGAATATAAATAATTTTCACATAGTATCCAAATTTGTTAGGCTTTAACTGTATTAATTTTCAGCGATTTATATTAGCTAATATTAAAAGAACATTAAAAAATCAATCAATCGTTTGATTTTATGAAAATCTTGTGTACATTTGCACCCTGAAAAATAGAATGACTATGGTTTCAAAAGAAGAAAATATACTATTTGCCGCTGAGAAGCTTTTCGCTGAAAAAGGTTTTGAAGGAACTTCCACGAGGGAAATCTCCAAGGCAGCGAATGTAAATATCTCTATGATTTCCTACTATTTCGGATCCAAGGAAAAACTGTATGAGAAATTGGTTGAATACAGAATGAATGAAGGACAGTTCTTCGCCAAAGATATTCTGGAAAGAACGGATATCAACGATTGGCAGAAGATAGAGAAAGTCGTAGACCAGTTTTCCGGAAGAGTAAGACATCACAAATGTTTTTACAGAATTATGCAGCGGGAGCAGCTTTATACACAAAACCCACAGATCGTGGAATTTCTTAAGCAGACCAAGATGGGCTTTATTTCCATGTATTCGCAGGTTTTGGAAAGCGGGCTTAAAAAAGGAATTTTCACCAAAAATCCTCCCATCTATTTACTTCACGCTACGGTAAGTGGAACTTTATTTTATGCATCCAATGCTAAGGAAATGTACAAAGAATTCCTTAATGACCCAGATGACGATGAAGTTTTTGATGAAAAATATTACACAGAACTTAATAAACATATAAAATATTTACTAAAAGACCTTTTAGGTTATGAAGAGAATAAATAACTCGGTGTTCGCATTATCCCTGTTTATGGGAATTGCAGCCATTAATGCTCAGGAGAAAAAACAGCTCACTCTCGACGAAGCCGTGCAGCTGGGAATCCAGAACAGTAAAAACCTTAAGATTGATGCCGCCAAGATTGAAGAGGCTACAGCAGATCTTTTGGAAGCCAAAAACAGACAGCTTCCGGAACTGAAAGTGTCGGGAAGTTATATGTACCTTCCTATCAAGCCCACTATTGATCTAAAGATTGGCGGTGGTTCGGGTGCAGCAGGAGCAAGTCCGGATGTACATCAGGTGGCTTACGGAACGGTTAATTTAAGTGTTCCGATCTACAGTGGCGGAAGAATTAAATACGGGATCCAGTCTGCGAAATATCTGGTGGAAGCTTCAAAACTGAGCACTGAGAATGATAAAATAGCGATTGCTTACAACGTGGCTCAGGCTTACAATAATTTATTTAAAGCCAATCAGTCCATCAAAGTTTTAGAAGAAAACCTTACGGCTTCTCAAAAAAGGGATGAGACTTTTCTTAAACTGGAAAACAACGGAGTCATCGCAAGAAACGACCGTTTAAAAGCCAATCTTCAGACTTCAAATATCGAGCTGCAATTGTTGGAAGCCAAAAATAACTACAATATTGCCAATATCAATATGGATTTGTTGCTAGGGATTCCTGAAACTACAGAAATTGAAGTGGACCAGAATTATATCGATGAAGGTTCCGAAGTAAAAGCCGTTGATTATTACGTCAATGAAGCCAGAGAAAACCGTAAAGACTTACAGGCTTTAGCTCAGCAGAGAAAAGCGGCCGAGCTTGGTTCAAAATCAGCAAAAGCTGAAAATCTTCCTTCAATAGCATTTACCGGAGGATATGTAGCGGCAGATGTTCCAAAAGTTCTTACCGTATACAATGCCGTTAATGTTGGGATAGGAATTTCTTACAATTTATCCAATATCTGGAAAGAAAATTCTTCACTGAGACAGTCTCAGGCGAGAGAAAAGCAGCTAGCTGCAACGGATGAGTTATTGAATGACAATATTAAGCTTGACGTGAACAGAGAATATCAGAATACAGATTACTCCAAAAAGAGAATCTCCGTATATGAAAAAGCTGCTGAACAGGCTAATGAAAACTACAGAATCACAAAAAATAAATATGACAACGGTTTGGCAACCATGACCGAACTTTTGGATGCGGATGCCGCTCAGATAGCATCAAATGTAGGGGTTATCAATGCAAAAGCAGATGCAGCACTGGCTTACAGAAAACTATTACAAACTACAGGAACTTTAACATTTAAATAAAGATTAAGACCAAAAATGGAAAATAATAATACACCAGCAATTGAACCTAAAAAGAAAAAAAGTTTAGTTTTCCCAATTATTTTAGCGGTTGTCGTTGTGGTAGGAGGGATTTACGGATACAGAACTTATTCTTACGGACAGATTCATGAAGAAACTGACGATGCTCAGATTGCTTCCAACATGAGCCCTGTAATCTCTAAAGTTTCAGGATATGTAACGCAGGTAAAAGTAAAAGATAATCAGTTTGTAAAGAAAGGGGATACTTTGGTGATCCTGGACAACAGAGACCAGAAAATGGCTTTGGTACAGGCTGAAGCAGCATTAACGACTGCGAAAAGCAATATTTCAAACGCACAGGCTACTACTACAGCAACGTCTAAAAGTATCAATACTTCAGAAGCAGCGGTAACAACGGCCAATGCTCAGATAGAAGCAGCAAAGGTAAATGTTTGGAAAACCAATCAGGATCTGAAAAGATATTCTGTTCTGGTAAAAGATCACTCGATTACAGAACAGCAATATGAGCAGGCTTTGGCAGCAAAACAATCTGCAGACAGACAGCTTCAGGTTTTGGTTGATCAGAGAAACCAGATCGCTCAGCAAACGAATGTAGCATCTTCTCAGACCGCTGCAAGTTCTCAGCAGATCAGCGTGGCAGGTTCAGTGGCTAAGCAGAGAGAAGTAGATGTGGAAAATGCAAGACTGAATCTTTCTTACACCATTATCCTGGCTCCGGAAGACGGATTTGTAGGAAAAGTTCCGATCCAGGCAGGACAGTATTTACAGGCGGGATCTCAGTTATTCAGCTTAGTGAAAAACGACCAGAAATGGGTAGTAGCCAACTTTAAAGAAACTCAGGTTGATAAAATGGTAGAAGGTCAGAAAGTGAAAATCGAGATCGATGCTTTCCCGGATACAGAATTTGACGGAGTGGTAAGTTCATTCTCTCCGGCTACAGGTTCTACGTTCTCTATTCTTCCTCCGGATAACGCGAGTGGTAACTTCGTAAAAGTAGTACAAAGACTTCCTGTGAAGATAGACTTTGTAAAACTGGACCCGAATATTGCTAAGAAGCTTAGAACGGGAATGAACGTGAAAGCAGAGGTTTCGCTTAAATAATATTAAAACTGTGAAATAAGTGAATTGTCAATTTTGCTGATGCAAGTCAGTTGCTGAGGATAACATGAAATTGAAAATTGACAAACGAAGTTGATTACCCATTGACAATTCACCTTTTTACATCGTAAAAAACTATGCAAGATTCATTAGTAGAATACGGAGCCCGAAGAGTGATCATTACGATCACAGCTATTCTTTGTGCTTTGCTGGAAATTGTGGATTCCACGATTGTGAACGTTGCCCTGAACGAGATGAAAGGTAACCTGGGATCTACCCTTTCCGAAGTGGGTTGGGTGATTACAGCTTATGCCATTGGTAACGTGATTATCGTACCCATGACAAGCTGGCTTTCCCAACAGTTCGGACGACGAAATTACTTTGCAGCCTCTATTATTATTTTTACCGTATTCTCTTTTTTATGCGGTAATGCAGATAATATCTGGGAACTGGTATTTTTCAGACTCTGTCAGGGGATTGGAGGTGGAGCCTTACTGGTAACCTCACAGACCATCATTACGGAATCGTATCCCGTTGAAAAAAGAAGTATGGCTCAGGCTATTTATGGGTTGGGAGTCATTATCGGTCCTACATTGGGGCCGCCATTAGGAGGATATATCGTAGATAATTTTAGCTGGCCTTATATTTTCTATATCAACATTCCTATCGGAATTGCGGCCACTTTAATGACCTTACAGTTTATAAAGAGCCCGAAATACGCTGAGAGACGTAAAGCTTCAGATGTAGACTGGTTAGGAATCGCTTTATTGGCTGTTACAGTAGGTTCATTACAGTATATCTTGGAAAGAGGACATGAAGAAGACTGGTTTGCGAGTGGATGGATCGTTCTGTTTACCGTATCAGCAGTTTTAGGATTTATATTATTCCTCTGGAGGGAACTTACTTTCAAGTATCCGATTGTAGAGCTGCGGGTTTTGAAAAACAGTAATTTAAGGATTGGAACCGTCATGTCCTTTGTATTAGGATTTGGTTTATATGGTTCTACGTTTATCGTTCCGTTGTATACCCAGAGTATATTAGGGTGGACGGCCTTAGAATCCGGAGCATTAATGATTCCAGCGGCATTAACAACCGCTTTCATGATGCCTATTATTGGTAGGTTACTTTCAAAAGGAGTAAAACAGCAGATCTTGGTATCTTTGGGATTATTTACCTTCTTCGTTTACAGTTTCTGGGGATATAAAATTCTGACTCCGGACACCGGTAAAGATGCATTCTTCTGGATGTTGATGGTAAGAGGAGCCGGATTAGGATTATTGTTTATTCCGATCACTTCATTATCATTAAGTACATTGAAAGGTCAGGAAATTGGTCAGGGAGCAGCATTTACAGGGATGATGAGACAGTTGGGAGGATCTTTCGGGATCGCCGCGATCACAACATTTATCGCCAATGCAAGCCAGAAGTACAGGGTCAATCTGATTTCTCATTTAGACTCTAATGATTTTGATGTCCAGCAGAGATTGAATGGATTAAAAGCAAGCTTTATGGCGAAAGGGATGACTCCCGATGGAGCCATGAACGCCGCTTATAAAATGATGGATATGACGGTCACCAAACAGGCAACAGTACTGTCATACATGGATGTTTTCCTTTATTTAGGAATTGCCTTCTTAATTTGTATTCCGTTCATCTTATTGGTAAAAGAACGAAAGAGCAAAGAAAAAATAGATTTAAGTGAAGCGATGCACTAAATCAGTTGAAATACAAAACCTCCGGAACTTCCGGAGGTTTTTTTATTGATTTTTTTATTGAAAGAATATGATTCAACTCTTTTCAGCCTTCTACGGCTTAGTTTTACTCAATCCTATTATTGTACTATGTTTTATTAAATTTTAAAATTTTTCAACTATTAAATTATAAAACCTTTCTTGACCGGAAGTAGCAGAATTACCGGTAACATAACATGTCACTCTGTACAAATCAGTAGTGCCGGGAATAGAAAAAGTCAGGATATTTTTCTCATCAACATTCAAAGTTCCATTTCCCACAGTTCGCCAGGTAGTATAATTTGATGGTGTGAAGTTTAGGGTGACTGCCGATCCTTGAGTTCCGCCCGAATTGTATGTTTCATCATTTAATACAACTACAGAGATATTTGATGCCGGTGCGGTGTTTAATCTTAACTGCGGATAATTATACAGTGTACTGCTACCATCAAAAGGAATCATCCTCACTTCTACAATGCCTGCACTTATGGTTTTAGTACCATCAGCTCTGGTGGCAAAATATTGGTTTTTACGAATTGTTGAGCCTGAAGTGTTAGTATCTCCAACAGACTGCGAAGTTAAGGTAGTTCTATGCAGCACCCCGTTGGAGTCAGCAGATAATATATACTCTGTATCCTGTCCGGTTATCATGGTACGCACCCTTAAATCTCCGTTGATGTCAGTTTTATTAGTCGGTGAATCAATTCCTATACCGACATTACCATTCCTTGCTATTCTCATTGCTTCAGATTCGGTTGTGCCATCTTTTGAGATATTAAATCCTATTCCGGCTCCATCATTTGAAGCACTTCCCCTAAGAATATTCATAGATACCGGATTTTGATTATACCATAACATTTTTACTCCTCCTACAGGCGTATCGCCACCTGTCCCTTGTTTACCGTATAATTCTATAGTTACAGGTTCACTGTTGGAACCCGTTGCTCCATCATTGGTGGTATTGGGAGTAGTAAGTAGAGCTCCTGCAACATGAAGTTTTCTGTTTGGGTTTGAAGTTCCTATACCCACACTACCCGTATCAAGTATCACCATTTCTGTTCCTGCAGGTCTCGCTGTAGAACCGTCAGACTGAGAATTTAATTTAACTCTTGTATTGGCAACATCATTTATCCACGCATCATTAGTGGTATCTCCTGCTATAGCATTTCCAAAGCCGGTCCAGACATTGCCATTCCAATAGTGGAATCCTTTTGTAAAAGTTCCGTTATCTGCTATCAGATAAACCAATTGTCCATTTACAGAACCACTGGCAGATAGATCATTTACCCTTGGAACAAGTACTCCGTCTTTAGAAGTCACTGCTCCCAAATGATTTTTACCCCTCACATCTAATGTTGCTTCCGGAGACGATGTATTGATTCCTACTTGGGAGAAAAGCGTACTGCCAACAAATAGCAGTGCCATGTTTAAGTGTAGTTTTTTCATCTTTCAATATGTTTTAATATGTTTTGCAAACATATTGGCCTTCATTCAATTAACAAATAGCAGATATCTGTCATTTTTTTATTTCATAATTGCAAATTTTTGATTTTTAGCACGTTGACTGTGTGTTCGGTCAGTAGGGTGTTTTGTACAGCCCGGATTCCAGCAAAAAATAAAGGAGAAAAAATGAAAAGCTGAAGGATAAATCATCAGCTTTCCGGAAGCCATATTGCTCTGAATGTATTTAGTATTCTTTTTGATGCTTTCCCGTCTTGAAAAAGACAAATTTGGCTAATTAAAATGCTTAGGTATTTCACTAAGAATTAATCCCCGTATCAACTACAGGGATTATATTTAATAGGTGGGGCTGTTAAGTTTTTACGAACGAAGTCCACGAAGCATTTAAACTTCATATTCGTAATAACCTAAAGCCCCTTAATGATTCAATTTTAAGCTTTTATTTTACCCCAGCAGTCCATTCAATCCCACTGATATCAATCAGCTTTACCGTATGAATCTCTTCCTGTTTCACAGAAATTTCATTCAGACTGAAAGTCAGATCAGCTTTTGAACCCAAAGGAATAATCAGAGCGTGCTTTCCGGGCTTTACTTTAGCCACATAATGGTTTTTAATGTTCTCTTTAGGAAACTTTGAAAGATCTTTAAGGTCTAATGCCTTTAAAACTGTTCCGTTTTTATCCAGAAACTGAATTCCGATCAGAAAAGAACCGTACACATCTACGCCCTGAGTTCTGTAGATTTCAAACGTTATGTCCGAAGCGTTAAGCGAAACATTGGAAATTTCAATCTTCGGTTTTACCGATTTATTATGAAGTGTTCCCCAAACGCCCCCATGGAAATACTGGTTGGTATAGAGCGTAAGCCCGAAAATAAAAACAGATCCCGCCAGCACAATCGTTTTAGGTTTCAACAAAGGAAGAACGCCGGATCCCAGCCACAGAAACCATTTTTTGTGAGTGAAAGATGTATTCTTTTTGATGAAATAATGATCCAGTGAAAAAGGAGCGCTTCCCGTAAGGAATAAAACAAATCCTCCGGCAATTCCCAAGACACCGATCTGCCATTCATCCAGACACGTTGTTCCAATCCAGCCGGAACCGAGAAGAATTCCCATAGCAAGCCCGAAAATTCCGATGCTCATTAATCTGGTAAATAACCCTAAAATAATGAAGAGTCCTACCACAGCTTCAATAATCGTAAAAGTAATCATTGAAGTTTCCAAAGCATCAGGATGGGTAACCAGATATTCAATAATGGGTTTTATTCCTAAGGCATTAGGCAAAAAATGATTAAATTTTTCACCGATATATCCGGCTTCATCGGGAATAAGTTTGTTTTCGAGGACGAGTCTGCGCCAGAATGCTGAAAAGTAAGTCCATCCGATCACAAGACGGAGTGATAAAGTATAGAGTCCGGCCAGGTCATAAGACCGGCTGTCTGAAATATGTTTCATTGAAATTGTATTGTATTAAAAGACGTTTATAGAAAATTGGATTCGGATAAAAATCTAAATCACATGCAATTTCAGTCTTTTAAACAGGATGTATTTCGGCGGACTGTTCCCGGTAGTTGTTCCGGAATATTTGTTTTGAAAACGTATTTTCCCTTCCTCAGGAGATGGAACGGTATCTGTAAAGTAATGAGTTCCCTTAGATTTTAAGACACTTTTTGAAGCAGAAGCTCTGGCTGAAAAACGTTCCGTTACACTGTCACAAGAATAGGATTGAACGGAATCTGTAATTTTTACTTTATTTAAACCACTGATATACTGAACATCAAAAATATTGAGAAGATCTCTTTTCACAGAACACGGCGATAATGAAAAGGCCAGTATCAGCATCATGATGAGTGCTTTATAGTTTTTCATAGAAGTGCCTGTGGTTCGCATATTTACAAAACTACATTTTATTTTAGATTTTCCCCCATGAATTGTAAAAATTCATCCTGCTGGTCAACGAAGAGATAGTGGGAACAGTTATCAATGATTTTAAAATGATTTTTTCCGGCGATCGTTTTCATATCATTAAGCTGTTTCGTAGAAAATATGCCATCGTCTTTTCCATACACGGCGAAAATTGGAATTCTACGTTTTTTAATTTCGTTCAGAACAGAAGTATTGTCAATGTTGTTCTGCGATTCATTTTTATAGAACTTAAGTGGCGATTCCTGATTTCTGAAGTTAGTGGCATAAAATTCACCGGCTTCATATGCCTGTCTCAATTGCTTACTTTCCGGAGTGGGAGAGGGCATGCTGAAGAAATTCATTTTGCTGGCCATTTCATAGCATCTTTTTCTGTAAGCTGCCGAGTTTTTGCTTAAATTTTCAATCTCCGCAATCTCCTGAAGCTGTGAAGGATCATTTTTGAATTTCTCTTTAGCCTGTTTTAAAATATGGTCATAGGTTTCCTGCTGAGAAAATAAAGCTCCTGCCAATGTCAGTGAACTTACTTTTTCAGGAAACTGTCTGGTGAATAAGGTTCCGATAATTCCCCCAAAACTGTGGGCAAGGATATTGGCCTTTTTAAGATGGTAAATTGTATAGATCTGGTTGAGGTCTTCAAAGCTTTCTTTAAAAGTCATGGTCGCATGATCATCTTTAGACCTTCCTTCGCCGCGTCTGTCATAAACAATCACATAAAATCCTTTGTCTGCAAGCTTTTGAGCGGTAGTTCCTTCAAATAGAGTCGCATTTCCACTGGGTCCGCCGTGGATGAAAATAACAGGTGTGTCTTTTGGGCTGCCATAAGCTTTGGAATAAACTTGCTGAGCATTAAATGAAAAACAAACAAGAGCAAAAAGAAAAGACAGGAAAGATTTCATAGGTTGTTTTAGAGTCCTCAAATGTATAATGTTTTTGTAAAATTGAGCATCATAAAATTTAAAAATTAAAAGGCTACTGACTAACAGTTGTCACAATCCTGTCTTATCTTTATCGTCTGAATAAATCAGAATCAAATAAAAACAAAATAATGGATCAGAATAATCTAGACGAAATCATTAAACGTTCCCTCGGAATCAGAGAAAGCTATCATGAACTGGAGCGCCAGCACCACGGAACCGAATGGACTTTGGAAGAGGATACCCTGGCTTATCTTACTGATGCAGGGCTTGTAGGCAGAGATATTATGTCTCACCAGAAAAGATGGCTTAAAAAAGATTCCGAAGCAGAATTAAAACATAAATTGGGTGAAAATATCTGGTGGCTGATCGTTTTGGCAGACCGCACAGGAATTGATATTAAAGAAGCTTTAGACGAATTTTTAACCAAAACAGAAAAATTATTTTAATGAGTTATTGTTTAGCCATAGACGGAATGCAGCCCGAAAGCAGAAAAGAACTGCACAAAAACTACCACGATCATTATTACGGATTTCCGATCCATGATGACAACGAACTTTTCGGCAGGTTGATCCTGGAAATCAACCAGGCAGGACTGAGTTGGGAAACTGTTTTAAAGAAAGAAGAGAGTTTTAGAAAAGCCTATCATAATTTCGATATTCAGATAATCGCTGCCTACACGGAAGAGGACAGGGAAAGACTGATGAACGACAGCGGAATCATCAGAAACCGCCTGAAAATAAATGCAGCCATTGAAAATGCTAAAACCATCATAGAACTGCAGAAGGAATTCGGGTCTTTTGAAAAATGGCTGGAGCACCATCACCCGAAAACCCTTCAGGAATGGATGAAACTGTTCAAAAAGACTTTTAAATTCACCGGCGGAGAAATTGTAAATGAATTTTTAATGAGCACAGGATATCTGAAAGGAGCCCACGCCGAAACATGCCCTGTTTATCAGCACGTGTTGGAACAAAAGCCACTTTGGATGGAGTAGATTCGTGTTGGAGGGTTTTAGAGTCTGAGAGTTTGAGAGAAGGTGTTTTTTTTAAATCATCCCATCACCAAATCATCCCATCATCAAATCAACACATTATCTTAAATTTCTCACCGAAACATCAGGCTTTTCACCTTGTGGAACAATGAAAATAGCATTATCGCTGATGGTATCTCCCGGATCAAAATAATAACTTCCCGTGACAGGAATCATATTGGTGACGAATTTTCCTGATTTATCGTAAGCGGAATAAGATACATTGATCATCTGGGCTTTCATCTTCAGCTCGATTTTTTTGGAAGTCAGTTTCGCGCCTGTTGCATTGATGCAGTCGAGTTCTACAAGCCCGATATTGCTCACAATCTGAGGGTAGGAAGACAGTCTGATGCTGTACCCTTTATCTGAAGCATTTTTTACGGATGCTGAAACTTTATAACGGTCATAAGATTTTCCGCCTGCCTGCACACTTTCTTTGTTTAAAATATTAAAAGTAACGCTCATACCATCGACATCTATAGTCTGGCCGTCAGAAATTTTCTGTGCACTGGCGCGGGTTCCGAAGAATAGAACAAGGGATAGGTTGAATAATAAAATCAGGTTTTTCATATTGTGGTGTTTATGGATTTAAGATACATTAAAATTACACATGATCAACCCTGTGCATTAAAATAAATGAGAAAATTATTTTCTTTGCCTTCAATGTATAAATAGTCATAATCTATTCCCAGCTGATACTCGTGCCTTCCCATATTAACATTTTGAAAATGGAAAATCTGCTTTTCTTTGGTGAATGATTTTAAAGAAAGGTAAAAGCTTTCTACTGTTTCAAGGTTTTCCGCGCTGTCCGGATTGATATTCTTTGATCTTTCACGCCCAAAGAACCACTTATGTATTGTTTTTGTGAATTCAGATTCTGTTATTGGTTGTACAGTCAGTTCCTTATTATCTTTTAAAGCAAAGTGGTTTCTCATGAAGTCTGGAGCGTCTATGGAATGATCAAATGCAACGATGTCAAATTCATAAAAATAATTGGCACTGGGATTATTTCTCAAGGCTTGAGAAGATAAAATTTCTTTTAAAAAATCTAATGTAATCATCAAGAAGAAATATTTATTAATTGTAGAAAATAACTCTTATAATTTAATCAATATTGTTTAGCAACGGATCTTTATTTCATCAATAGGAGCGGGCTTCAGCCCATTCAATGAGATAAAACAAAATCAATTGGCTTTAGCTGAAACTTAAATTCAGCTATTTTCCACCTTCTGCGGTTCAGAAATAACCTCCTTATCCCGCATAATCTCTTTATGCTCCTTGCCCCATTTTTCAAATTCCAGAATGATGGGTTTTAACTTATAACCGATCTCTGTCAGTTCATATTCCACGCGGGGCGGAACTTCAGCATACACGGTTCTGGTGATAATACGGTCTTCTTCCAGTCTGCGGAGTTGCAGCGTGAGCATTCGTTCTGTGATATTGTTCAGCTTTTTTCTAAGCTCCCCGAATCTCAGTTTTCCATTGATGAGATAGCAGCAGATGGCAAGCGCCCATTGTCCGCCGATGGTATTGGAAGCATAGATCTCCGGACACTCGTCGGAAAGGGCTTTTTTATTGGCAAAATTGGTCGATGTTTCCTTTATTTTAGTCATTACTTACATTTTTTATAGTACCATACAATTGGGCACTACTATTTTAAATGTAAGTTACGTATATTATTTTTGCTGAAGAAAATTTAAACAGAAAAATGAAAACATTAGTAATAGTCATTCACCCTGATATTGAAAAGTCGGTGATCAATAAAAGATGGATAGAAGAATTAAAGAAATCTCCTGAAAAATATACCATTCACTCACTATACGAAGCCTATCCGGATGAAAAGATCGATGTAGCAAAAGAACAGCAGCTGATGGAGTCTTATGACAAAATTGTCTTCCAGTTTCCGTTTTACTGGTTCAGCAGTCCGCCGCTTTTGAAAAAATGGTTTGATGAGGTGCTTCTTTACGGCTGGGCCTATGGAAGTAAGAGCGGTTACAAAGTTGGAGGGAAGAAGATGTCACTGGCTGTTACGGCTGGAATTGATGAAGAAGGCTATAGCGAATCCGGAAAGTACAAATATACCATGAATGAGCTTTTCCGTCCTTACGAACTGACTTTCGACTACATCAAAGGAGATTATAAAGAGCCTTTTGTATATTATGGAATTGAAAATGATCCTTCAGAAGAATGGATTGAGAGTAGTGTGCCGATGTATCTGAAGTTTTTGGAAGGTTTATAATTTAATCTTTTGATTTATTTTTGATGAAATAAATAATCATTCCAGTAAGTGAAAAAATAATTCCCAATGCAAAAAAAGGCAGCCAAAAAATAAAACAAAACTCCGCTAAGCTTCTGACTATTGGTGAAAAGTTTCCTCTGGCAGTAAACATTCCTGCCCCAATTAAGAACATGATGACAGAAAGGGGAAACATCACTACTCCGCAAAGGAAAAAGTACTTACCAATTGATCTTAATTTCATAACCTATATTTTTTGTTAAACTCATATAAATCTATAGCTTCATCCTGAAAATAGGCCTTGAATTTATTTGAGAGTTTTTCATCTTTGAATTTAACGACGGTATATCCACTGTCAAATGCTACAATTTCGAGATAAGATTCATTAATCAAATGTTGATTGGCTCTCCATACATTTTCATCTTCTGCAGATAAATTTGAAATAAGGTTAAGATCCAATTGTATATTTTTGGGAACAGCAGAAATAATTCCCCAAATTATTTGAGTCCGGGATTGATAAATTATACTAAACTCTTCTTTGTTTAAAATAAAATAATCTTGATCATAATGGATTGGTAATTGATCATCTGTCATGAAATCAAGATCTGTCAGGATCCAATCGTACTCAATGAGGTCTTCCCAGATAGGTTTTAAAATTTTATGAAGGTTCGTGTGAAATTCTACCGTTTTTGTGCTTCTGATCACCCAGTTCATATTCAGATCATTAATTTATTCAATTGTTTTTATTCCCATCCCGGGCCGTCTTTCTCATGACATTCCGTTACAACGCCCCAATGCGAATATTCCAGCGGTGGAGCTCCATCCTCAGAAAGCCTGTACATTTCATAAAACAAATCAAAATATTCAGGGTTTAAATCCGTATAATCCGGCAACTCAGGGTCATGCACCTTGATTCTTCCGTTTTCAATGGCTTTCCAGAACAACTTTTGGTTTTCCTCTGTCAGGCTTCTGGTATCCAGATGCCGGTTGATCCATTCATCGGTGCGGGCGCTGTAAAAGCCATAGCCACTTTCTGCTCTTTCATATTCGTCCTCATCTTCAGGGGGAATCTGAAGTTCCAGCCATTCTGCCAGAGGCTTTCCGTTTTCGATAAAAGCCAGCTCCTCGATCGCAATCCTTATGATACAATCGTAGCCAGTCCATCTTCTGGAGAAACATCTTCCGTCTTTAAATATAATAAAACAACT
This sequence comes from Chryseobacterium sp. JM1, assembly GCF_000737715.1. GTDB lineage: Bacteria > Bacteroidota > Bacteroidia > Flavobacteriales > Weeksellaceae > Chryseobacterium. The sequence goes on from NZ_JPRN01000011.1 coordinate 213,492, forward strand.
GGCCATTATTCAGGTTTTTAAAATGATAGTAAATTTTTATTTATAATGCTGGTAAAATTTGTTGTCAAAAATTTCCTGAGGATCATACTTTCTTTTCATAGCGAAGAAGGAGTCAGCCTGAGGATATACTTTCCTCATCTTTATTCTGTCGATATGGAGACGGTAGGGCAGATAAAACGTTCCTTCATTTTTAAGGGTAGCATCTAAGAGTTTATTGGTAAGGATCTTCATGGCGTCTTCCTGTTTTGTTGTTTTCTTTTGGTTAAATAATAAGACAAACCCGAAAACATTTTCCCTTGCATAGTTCATATAGCTGTCTTCATCTTTATTCACTGCGCGGATTGTTATATTAAGAAGATCCAGTTCGGAATTTTTGAGAATTGGCTTGATATCTTTGATAAACTGGTTGAAATTTCTTTCAGGGATAAAATACTCCTGCAGGAGATCCGTAGAATTTGGGTCTTTATTTTCAATGAGAGAAACATGGCCGTCAAGAAGTTCATTTCTCGTATAGACAATATTTTGAGCCATTTTGCTGAGGTTGGTTTCCAGATCCCAGCGAAGCCTTTTTCCATATTCACTGTTGACAGTGCTTCTGAAAACAAGACGTTTTATTTCTTCACTTTTTGCATTTTTAGCAGTAATTGATGACGGTTTTTCATCAGTCTTTTCAAAATAGTTGATCGTGGCTTCTTCAAGAAAATGCTTATCGGAAATCCTTAACCTTCCAAAAACAAGACTGACTTCCGGGCGATCAGCTATAAGCCTTTTATAATCATTCGTATAGTCATCAGATTTTAAACGGACATACCGGTATTTGAGGCTCGTATTATCCACCACTTTTAATCTGACATCCAAAATAATCCCGAACAGACCATATCCTCCGATCACCAGTTTAAAGAGTTCAGGATTCTCCTCCCTGCTGCAGTTGAGAATTTCACCATTGTGATTCATTAATGTAAATGAAACAACACTTGATCCAACCGGGGGAATATTTTTCTGCCATCCGTGACCGTTCACACTTACCGAACCGCCTATGGAAAAAGAACTGAAAGCCTGCATGACGGCAATTGATTTTCCTTTTATATCGATATATTGTATAGCATCTTCCCAAAGAGCACCTGAGCCAATCGTAAGGATATTATTCTCAGCATCCAGTTCCATATGTTTATACGGAAGCATATTAAGTAAGATGCCGTTTGGGTAAATTGTGTGTCCGCCCATACTGTGCTGAGCTCCGGCAATGGATATTTTTAATTTCTTTTCCTTAGCATATTTCAGAATCTGGCGCAGCTGGTTTTCGATCTCTGTTTTTGAAGAAGGAACCTTTATTAAAGTGTCTATTTTGGTTAAATTCAGTTGGCTTACATCATTCGCATAGCCTTTCGGTGTTTCAGTCTTAAGATCGGACTCATTCCACTTCGTTCTGAGAACGTGAATAATGGGGATAGAAATAAATACAAGAACGATTACAATTCCGATGGCAAAAAAATATCTTTTCTTCATTGACAATATTAAACATCTAAAATACTCAAAATTCCTTATCCCACCGTCGGTGTATCCTCTTCCTTCAGGATCTTTTTCTCCTTCATCGAAAGCATCATTCTTTCATATTTGTATTTTTCCCAGTCGAACTGATTCAGGAAATCCAGGGCTGCCTGGAAACCTCTGTTGAAAAGATCCTCTTTTTCCTCTCTTTTCATAAAGAAATTCAGCCAGCTGCTCGTTCCGCAATTAACGGTCTGAATGCTGTAAAGACGGTAAAAACTGTGTTTGGTTAAAAACGATTTGTCATTAAATCCTTTTAGTGTGCTGATGATATTTCCTGCGTAAGAAAAAGGTGTTTTGAGGATTTCTTCACTCGTTTTCCCCTTCTCAGACAGAATATCCGAATCGCTCGTAAGCTGTACCCCGAAAAGTGGCATTCTCGGATAAAAGACATCGCTGGCATGAAAAATATCGATCGGGAAGTTGGAAATACTTCCGCCGTCAATGAAAAGTCCGGCAGGGTAGATATCCTCGGGTTTTGTGTTCATCCAGAATTTCCAGGCGTATTTCACTGAGCTGTCATCCTTATCGATCCGTTTTTGGAAAGGTTCAAAAAAGAATGGGACAGACATGGAAGCTCTTACAAATTCGGCTGGACTTACGTGCTTTAATTCTTCTTCAGACCAGTATAAATTGGCCATCGTAGGAAGCTCTACTTTGATCTTTGCATTGATATCCGTTGTGATAACGACATATTCCGAGCGGAGCTGGTAAAACGGATTGTTTTTATAGTAATCATTATTCACGGCACTTTCATAAAATATCCTGTAACGCGTCTGGTCGATATGCTCCAGGTTTTTATTCTTAATGGCTTCAATACTTTTTAAAGCGATGGTGTAATATTCCTGTGTATTTCCGTAACGGTAATTAAGATTAAGGCCCTGTTCTTTCTGAATAAATTTCTCATTAAGTTCAGCCACCGTTTTAATTCCAAAACTGTCCAGAACACTTTGCATAGTTTGTGAAAAAGTATTCCCGGGATTGAATCCGCTGTTCTGTTTCCGGAAATCATTGTAGAATTTTTTAATACAGAAAAAGGCGATAATCACCGGAATTAAAGGAATAAGAAAAAGGAGTTTCGCATTCAGTGTGGTTTCCGGTCTGGAGGCAAAAGGAATGATCACGAGGATCACCATAATGACCGCTAAAATAATCGCATTGATCTTAAAGAAATCTTTATTGTTCAGAATCGCATGAATGGTAGTTTTTACATAAGTCTTTCCATCCATAAAGTCTGCAAAATTCCAGCTGAAGAGAATATCCTTGATCACTTCACTTTTAGCTTCCTCTTTGGTCTTACAGGCAGCAATAAGCATGGTATTGATCGCACCGGCACTGGTCCCAGCCACTTTTAAAAACCGAACACCGAAAATCTCTAAACCATAAAGGTAACCCACCAAAGCACTTCCCCAGACACCTCCTCCTTCCTGAACAAACTCTACATACTGGCTTCCCTGCGCATCCAGCAGATCGGAAAACTCCTTTAACGAAATATGCTCATGCAGGGCAGCGAGTTTATCCTTAGATTCCCTGGAAAGTACATTTTCTTCAAGAATTTGGTTTAAGATTTCAGTTTTCATGGGTGATTGGGTGTTTGGTATTTGTACTTGGTCTTTGTCTTTGTTGGTTTTCGCAAAGGCGCAAGGAGTTTAAAAATGTTTATGTTGTTAAGGCGCAAGAAAATCAAAGATTTTTAGCTAAAATTGTAATACTAAAAATTAACAGTATTCAATTTTATCGAAGATAAAATCTTTGCGTCTTAAAACAGTTTAGCGATTATAAAAACTTTGCGTCTTTGCGAAAACCAACAAAAAGCTCAAAAGTTTATCTGTCAAATATTAGCTAAAGTTAGCAACAAATCCTTATTGTAATTCAAGTGTTTTCACCCTTTATTTTACCATTGTTTTCGCCTCGCATAAATAAAGGTGCAGATCACAACCAAAGCCATAACCCCAACCGTGATAAAGTATCCGTATTTATGATGCAGCTCAGGCATATTCTCGAAATTCATCCCGTAAAGGCCGGCAATAAACGTGATCGGTAAAAAATACACTGAATAGATGGCCAGAACTTTCATCACCTGATTCGCCTTCTGATCAGAAAGCGCAAGGAACATCGAAATAAGGTTGGTGATCTGAATATTTAAATGATCAAAATCCGCCACAACATCTTTGTGCTTATCTTTTAAATCGACGATCTCTGAATCCTGAAGATTTAAGAGTTTGAATTTATCTACTGCATCGGTTGAAATGGTTAGTACCCGTGAGTTCAGCCCGGATTTTCTTTTCAGTTTATACAGTCTTCTGATTTGGTTGGTATGGTTGGTGTTTTTGAGGAAAATTTCGTTTTCGATATTATCCATCGTTTCCAGAAGGCTGATGGACTCATCATCAAAGCTCTTCATAATCAGAAGGGCAATCATTAAAGCGATCTTTGAAGGAGGAACTTCTGTCTGGATGGCAGAAATCTGTTTCTTCGTTTCCAGAATGCTTTTAGTTTTCATCCTGTGGATGGTGATGATGGTATTTTCCAGCAGAAAGATGGCGATCTTCGTACTGATATCGCTTATCGTGTTGAGGTTTTTTCTTTCCAGCTCGGTGCTTTCGCGAAGGAGGAAGAATTTTACACTGCCATCTTCTTCGTATTTGGGAAGGTGGTTCGGATCCATCGTATCTTCCAGCAGAAGATTATTGATCTCATATCTTTCGTGAAGAAATTTCAGGTCTTCCGCAGTGGGAGCCTCTACATCTACCCATTCACATTGGGAATCTCTGTATATCGTGTCGATTGGCATATAATAAAAATACTAATATTTTGAAAAACTATGTGTTAAATAATTTTATCTTTGCCAAAATTAAAAAAACTATATGATTAAAAGTACAATAAAAGGGATTGGATTTTATGTTCCGGACAATGTTGTTACGAATGATGATTTAGCAAAACTGATGACCACCAATGATGAATGGATTACGGAAAGAACGGGCATCAAAGAAAGAAGACACAGACAAAACAGAAACGACTCTCAGGAAACGACTGCCTATTTAGGATTCAAAGCTTCTGAAAAAGCTCTTGAAAAAGCAGGACTTACCGCTCAGGATATAGATTATATTGTTTTTGCGACGCTTTCTCCGGATTATTATTTCCCGGGTTGTGGCGTTTTACTTCAGGATATGCTGGGATGCGATACCATTGGTGCTTTGGATATCAGAAACCAATGTTCAGGGTTTGTATATGCGGTAAGTGTAGCCAATGCTTTCATCAAATCCGGAACGTATAAAAATATTCTGGTAGTAGGGGCAGAAATCCATTCTTTCGGACTTGATTTTTCTGATGAAGGAAGAGGCGTTTCCGTGATCTTCGGAGATGGAGCAGGAGCGATTGTGCTTTCAGCGACGGAAGATGCCAATGCAGGAGATATTTTAGCGGTGAATATGCATTCTGAAGGGAAATATGCCGATGAATTGTGTACCCAGTTCCCCGGTTCTAAATTCGGATGGAGCGACAGAATGAGAAAAGAGCCTGAAAATGTTACTGATAAGGAAGTATATCCGATCATGAACGGAAATTTTGTGTTCAAACATGCCGTAACAAGATTCCCTGAGACGATGCAGGAAGCATTGGATAAAGCAGGAAAAACTATTGAAGATCTGGATATGTTCATTCCTCACCAGGCCAATCTTAGAATTGCTCAGTTTGTACAGCAGAAATTCGGACTTCCGGATGAGAAGATCCACAATAATATTCAGAAATACGGAAATACAACGGCTGCCTCTATTCCTATCGCTTTAAGTGAAGCTATTGAAGAAGGAAAAATCAAAAGAGGAGATCTGGTATTGCTTTCAGCATTCGGAAGTGGATTTACATGGGGAAGTGTTTTATTCCAATATTAATCAGACAAAATAATGAGACTGCTATCAATACATTTGATAGATGGTTTAAACATAAAAAATCCGCAGAGCTTTGCTCTGCGGATTTCTTTTTTTATACTTTATTATTTAAAGGCTTTTCAGTAACTTTTCAGTGTCTGTAGAATCCTCTCCTGTGCTTTTTGCCAGCTGAACAGACTTTTCAGCCCACATTTTTGCATTTTTCTTATCTCCGATTTTGTTGTAAAGATTCGCTAAAGTATCCGTATTGGCATAGTTTTCATTTTTCTTTACAGATTCCTGAGCCCATGCAACCGCTTTTTCCAGAGAAGCTTTGCTACTTACGTTTTCAAAGAAATTCCATGCTAAAGAGTTTAATTCTTCAGAACTTGCTGCAGAATAATCTTTGTATAGCTCTATCGTTAATTTCTCATAAGTAGGAATGTCTTTATCCTTCAGAGCTCTGCTGGCTTTCACTTTTTTCAGAAACTTTTCAGACTCCTCTTTGGTCATGAATTTTTGAGTTTCCGTTAAGAAATAGCTGTCATTCCAGGTTTTTGTTTCTGCGTTATATGATTTTTTAACCGCTGTATTCAACTTTATATTTTTGTCAAATTTCGCGTATTTCTCTTCAGGGAAGATTTTGATGATTTCCGCTTTTTTATTCTGGAATATTTTATACAAAGGACTTTCCGTACTCTGCACTCCTGAAAGAAGCATTTGTACATCTTCCTGATCAAGGGTTGTTTTCTGTTGGAAATAACGGTCCAATACTCTTCCTGCCAGTTCAGAATCATTATAGATGGTCAGTCCGGCAAGGTTTTTTAGAAATTCAGGATCTTTTTCTCCGTTTTCAAATTTTTGCTTTAATGCAGTCAGTCTTTTATTCGGATCTTCCGCATCTTTAGCAAACTGGATGAAATCTTTTTCCTCTACATACCCTAGCGTTCTGTGGACTTCCTCTCCGTCACCATTGATGAAAAGGTAAGTAGGAAATGCTTTTACATTATATTTTTTGGCAAGACCTATTCCTTCTCCTTTTTCCATGTCAATTTTGGCGTTCACAAAATGGGAGTTGTAAAAATCTCCAACGGTCTGAAGTGGGAAAATATTTTTCACCATCAGTTTACATGGTCCACACCAAGATGCATAAGCATCCACAAATACCAGTTTGTTTTCTTTTTTTGCCTTCGCCAGAATAGCAGCGAAATTACTGTCTTCAAATTTAATTCCCTGTGCAAATGCTACTGCAGCTATAAATAAAGAAGAAAATATTGCTAATTTTTTCATAAAACTTTTTATTGATTACAAATGTAATAATTATGCGATTATATAAGTAGCTGTAAAATGAAAATAGTTACGGGAAATTTTATTTTTAATATATAATAATTCTATTTAATGTGAAAATTGTTAGTGATGTGTTATTAAATTAAATAATATTCTTGTTTTTAGTTAAAAAAATTAAATAATTAAAGAATATTTTAATAAAATATAAAATATTAGTAGCTTTGTAAAAAACAAAAAGACACCCATGAAAATGATGAATTATTATAAAATCCAAATAATAATTTATTTTTTTATGCCTAAAAGTCTGCTAAAACTTTTGTTTTTGTTCATAACTGCTGTCCCCATCTGGGCTCAGAAAAAATACGGCTTCGACCAAATCTGTGAAAGAACGTCTATCCAGACAACACAAAAAGATATTCCCGGAGCTCTGAAAACAGCGGATTCGTTGTACATGACTGCGCAGAAACCTTTGGATAAGGTGAAAAGCCTTCTTCTTTCTGCCGAATTATATCACTCCGCCGGAGAATTCAAAAAATCTATATGCTACGGTGAAAATGCCCATTCTCTTTTAAGTCAGATTAATGAGGTTGAATGGTTTGCCCGTGTGAATGAATTTCTGGCTAAAGAATATCGTCTGGTTGGCCTTCATGAAAGATCAAAAAAGTATACCCTGGAAGGTATAGAAGCTGCCAAAGGTATCACCGATTCTCAAAAAAGAGGGGAAATACTCGGACTTCTGAACCAGGAAATGGCTTATTACGAAATGGAGCGTGGTAGTTATTCTGATGCGGTGAAATATATTCAGTATTCATTAGATTCTTTTGGAAAAGATAACCCGCAGGATAATGAAAGGGCTGTAGCAGCTTCCTACCAGATTCTTGGAGATGTTTATTTTAAACTTAAAGATTATGCCGTTTCCGAAAGCTATTACCGGAAAGCAGAGTCTATGCTTAAAAATAAGTGTTGTATTCTCGGACTGGTCTATAACGGAATCGGAGGTATTCGTCTGAAACAGAAAAACTGGAAAGATGCCGAAACTTACCTTAAAAAAGCTGAAAATATAGCAGACAGTTCCAAAAGTCTTAAGCTTAAAAAAGCAGTTTATTCCAATATCAATGATTATTATGAAGGAACAGGGGACAATTTTAAAGCTTCTCTATACGCTGTAAAGTATGTAAGAGCTTACGACAGTCTTACCGCCCGGGGCCGTGAAGTTTCACTTGGTGGCCCGGAAACTTCGGTAAAGCCCAGTAAAAAAAGCGCACAGATCAGTGTTGTGAAAAATGCAGCCATCATAGTACTGCTTATTACCCTGGTTGGAATCGTTATCTTTTTTAAAACAAAACAGAGAAAACAGCGCTCAAAATTCCGGAATATTATAAGAACTCAGCTTCAAATGATTAGCTCCCGCAGAGAATCTATGCCATTAAAAACGGAAAATTCCGACTTTTCCAATATTTCTGTGGAAGAAGTGGATGATCGGGCAGGAGGATCCGACAAAAGAAGAAATGAATCTTTGATGACTTCCGAAACAGAGGCAAAACTGCTGGAACTTCTTGAGGAATTTGAAAAAGGAGACCTGTATAACAACAAGAATATGTCACTGTCATTCCTGGCTGCTGAACTTAATACCAATACAAAGTATCTTTCCTATGTGATCAATCAGCATAAAAATGCGGATGTGAAAACCTATGTCAATCGCCTGAGGATTAACTATATTGTGGATAAACTGATCAATGATGAAAAGTACAGACAGTATAAAATCAGCATCCTTGCAGACGAATGCGGCTTTTCTTCACACAGTAAATTTGCGTCTGTCTTCAAGGCTGTGACCGATTTTTCTCCATCGTCTTATATAAAATATCTGGATGCTGAAAATCAGTCAGATAAAAATGTTCATTTTCGGGAAAACACTTAAGAATCAGATTGTTTTTAGGAATTGTGTCTTTTCATTTTCGCGAAAACAGATAACCTATTGTTTTATCTAAGACCTTCGCATCTATATCTTTGCGCCAGCTTTATGGGAATGAATCTACTGCATTTGTCACTCATTTTTTAATCTGTTTATTCCCATTAAAGCAGAACTGCGCTCAGTCATCTAAATACTAAAACTGAAAATTACTAGACGGTATAAAATATCTGCCAACTATTTTATACAAAAAAACCATGAAAACTTTTAACTAGTAAATTAAACGGATGAAGACAACTTTAACGGTCGTGTTGGCATCTGTATTCTCTAATGCTGCTTTTGGGCAGATAGGAATCAATACAGCTGTGCCGATTGCGAGTCTGGACATCGTCGCGAAAAGAAGTGACGGATCCACAGCTGAAGGGGTATTGCCCCCAAGGCTTTCAGGAGATGAGATCAAGGCAGCTGATCTCCAGTACACAGAGAGGCATGCAGGAACCATTATTTATGCTTCGGCAGCAGTAAGGGTACCCAGCAGCAAAACGGTGAATATTACAGCCACCGGACTCTATTATTATGACGGAAAAATGTGGCAGAGAATGCTGCAGGGGGATCCTAAGAAACTGCATCCCCAGTCTGCAGGAGATATTAAAAACTCTGTGCAGCCGTCAGATCACAACGGATGGTATCTGCTTAACGGAAGGTCAGTTTCCTCTCTTCCATTACCGGCACAGAATTCAGCGGCAGGCTTAGGCTTTACCACGAGTCTTCCGGACGCAGCAGACAGGGTTCTAAAAACAAGAAATGGTGCCGAGCTATTGGGAAGCCATGGTGGGAATAATACGATGACGATTACCCGCTCGAATCTTCCGGATATCAATCTGACAGGGGTGGTAAGCGGAACTGCAGAAAGTGCGGGCGCACATACACACGGATCAGGAGAAGGAGGTTTCCTGCTTGGAGGTACAGATGTAGGAAATAATGGTTCCGGCCATTATCAGGGGAACAATGATATTTCCTCCTGGGGCGGAGTCGGGCTGATGAGCAGTACAGCCACTTCCGGTGCTCATATTCATGCACTGTCGGGGATTGCAACGGTTCCTACAGGAGGTATGGGGGCATCTATGGATAACAGATCTGCTTATCTGGTAGTAAATACCTTTATCTATCTGGGTGAATAATCCGGGGACGATATAAGATTTTATAATACAATCGGGGTTGATTGCCCGGTTTTTTTCAGTCAAGTTTTTTTAAGTGCAAATCCGCAGCGTAGCTGCGGATTTGTTATTTTATTTAGTCTTCAGACTGTCGGTTTTTGCTTTGGCAGAATCATGAGAAACCGGAGCCGGTTCAGAATTGGCAACAGCGGAATCTCCCATTTTATTTCTCAGAGAATCTTTATTGTGCTCGTCTTTGAACTCTTCTCTCTTTTCCTTGTTCTGGGCACAGCTTCCTAAAAACATAACGCCTAGAATAGCTCCTATCCATAATTTTTTCATAATAGTTGATTTTGATGTTTAATACCATCAAATATAGAAAAATATTAAGAGCTTTGTAAGAGTCTACTATATATTCTGAGAAACTTTTATTTTGATGTCATAAATAGAGTATCTCCGCTGTTTTGAGAGGATAACGCTGTCCGGTTAGGACATTTTTCCTATACCTGCGGGCTGATAGAGAAGTTTAAAGGTTTAGGATATTCCGTAGAACCGGTTCCTATGAAATTATAAAACAAAAAAAAACCGCAGAGCTTTCATCTGCGGATTTTCCATATTTAGATTAAACATCTGTTGGTATCTATTTAGCTGGAACTACTGTTGCCGTTGAATCTACTTTAGTGGTAGCCGGGTCAGGATTCATCTTTTTGGCAGATGCCGTATCCGTTGCTGCCGGTTGTATGGTCTGTGTATTCACGGCCGCCGAATCCGAATTCTTCGTCGACATGGTAGATTCCTTGGTTCCGCAGCTCACAGCGACTATTCCTAAACCAAAGGCTGCTAACAATAACTTTTTCATAATATTTTATTTTTAGTGTTGTGATTTAAAGTTCAATAACCATTCCTAAGTAGGAGGGTAAACTATTAAAACATAGATAAAGTTTGTTAAAAGGTGTTAGAGAATGGGGGAGGAAGTGAGATTTTTGGTTTGGAAGAGGGAGGAGGGAAGATGGAGGTACTATTGGACATTAATTTTAATGGTTTTCCAAAAATTTGATCAAGTTGTTTAGGAAAAATATTAATGAGGCTTGGAATAGTCATGCTTTGGGCCTCCATAACTTCCCTCATCCATCTTCCTGACATTAAATGATGGCAGCGTGCTCAGCACAGTTGATCCTGATCTCCTTATAAGCCAGCGACATCTGAAGTAATTTGCAATAATGACCCTCATCACTGATTCTGTAATGGCTGCAGGTAAAACACATTCTTTGTACGGTGAGGATTCCGGTTGTATTTAATCCCTGAATGATTTTCAGTAATCCATCCAGCATTATTTCTTTTTGTTGAAGATTAAGAGAACTAACCGGGTTCTCAATGGATCTTGTGAAATCAGCTGACTTTAAGGCCGTAATCCTGCCGCTGTCGGTTAAGCTTAGCGTATAACTTCTGGAATCCAGTAGATCACTTTTTTTATCAATCAGGCCTTTCTGTAAAAGAGATTTTACACTGTCACTGATTGTCGGCTTACTCATGTTGAATTCTTTAGCCAGATAGCTTATTCTGCATTTTTCAGTTGGCTGAAAGAGTAAGAAAATCAGGATTTGTATTTGTATGGGGCTGAGCGCATTCAGCTTACTCTCATTCCAGAGTAATACCCGGAAGGCCTCTGAAAGACGCTCTAAAGCCACAACAATCTTGCTGTCGATCTCGTGGTTTTGCTGATTCAGGTTAAAGGGTGAATGGAACATTGTATGGTATTCTGTGAGTGTTTAAGCCTTTATAGGTTAATTATTTAGAATGTTGAAATTTAACAAAAACTTTCAGCAAAATAATCTTCACTGAAAGTATATTTGAATAGTTGTGTTTTTGAAATCAGTTACATCCCTCCATTTCAATGATATAATATCCTTTTTGATCTATTACTTTTTTTATATCCGGAGTGACTTCTTCCATATGACATAAGTTGCATTCTTTGGCTGTAAGAGCCTGTCCCTGCTGTCCTTTTTGGGCCAGATAGTTTTGCCCGTGTTCAAAAATAGTTTTTGTATCGTTGATGTGATCCGGAACCAGAATATCAAAATGCATCACGGTTCCGTCTTTTTTAGTAACATAAGTATCCCAAACGGCAATTTTCATTGTATATTCTTTTTAAGGTTAATTATAAAGCAGGAACGGCACATATCATCGTAAAATGTTAGGAATGGGCCATTCCTGCCTGTTTTTTCAGTGTTTTCAGCCTTCTTACTGTTTCACGTCTTCTATGGAAGCTCCAAAATTGATGTGAAGTACATTCCCCTGAGGAGTCACCAAAGCCGGTACAGATTTTACACCTGCCTTTTCTGCTTTCTCAATACTTTCCGGATGATCTCCAAGATGAATGATCTCTACGTTCTCGGATCCGATAAGGTTAACAATGTCATGTTCCGCGCTAATGCATACAGGACATCCTGCATGATAAAAAACTGATTTACTCATAATTCAATGGTATTTAATGAAGGCATTATTGCCATGACAAATGTAGTTAGGATTACTAACTTAAATAGCTGGACTATGAGGATATAAAAATACTGGAGGGGTTGAGAGGTGGCAGATAGTGGGTTGCAGGTGTCTGGTAAATTTACCACTCCGATGGTATTACTGATTACTTATTGCTCATTACCCATGAAAAAGCCCCGGAAGAAATTCCAGGGCCCATATTACTCATTGCTCATTACTGATTACTCATCAGCAACAGCTCTTATCCCAGGTATGGGTATTTGTAGTCTTTTGGAGAAACGAAAGTTTCTTTGATACTTCTTACAGACGTCCATCTCAGTAAGTTCATTTTAGAACCTGCTTTGTCATTGGTACCTGAAGCTCTACCACCACCGAAAGGCTGCTGTCCTACAACGGCACCTGTTGGCTTGTCATTGATATAGAAGTTTCCTGAAGCGTTTTCCAAAGCTTTGAAAGCTTCGTTGATCGCATAACGGTCTTGTGCGAATACAGAACCTGTCAGTGAATAAGGAGACGTAGAATCTACCAGTTTCAATGTTTCTTTCCAGTCCTGATCTTCATATACATAAACAGATAGGATAGGTCCGAAGATCTCTTCTACCATACTTTCGTAATGAGGATTTGTAGTTTCGATTACAGTTGGGTGTACAAACCATCCTTTAGAATCGTCAACTTTTCCACCGATTGCTATTTCAGCTTCACCGGAAGCAGTTGCTCTGTCGATGTATCCTTTACATTTTTCGAAAGAATTTTTGTCAATAACTGCGTTAACGAAGTTCGACGGATCTTCAGGAGAACCCACTTTAATTGAGTTGATCTGAGTTTCCATTACTTTTTTCACATCAGCCCAAAGAGATTTAGGCACATAAGCTCTTGAAGCTGCAGAACATTTCTGTCCCTGATATTCAAAAGAACCTCTTACCAAAGCAGTAGCTACAGCTTCCACGTTAGAAGAAGGGTGAGCGATTACGAAATCTTTTCCACCTGTTTCTCCAACGATTCTTGGATATGTTCTGTAGTTATGGATATTGTCACCGATCATTTTCCACATTCCCTGGAATACTTTCGTAGATCCTGTGAAGTGAAGACCTGCAAAATCCGGATGTGCCAATACTTTCTCAGCTGTTTCTTTTCCGTCTGTGAAAACCATGTTGATGACCCCTGCAGGAAGACCCGCTTCGATTAATACATCCATGATCACTTTTGCAGAATAAACCTGCTTGTCAGAAGGCTTCCAAACCACTACGTTTCCAAGCATAGCCATACACGTAGGTAAGTTCCCGGAAATCGCTGTAAAGTTGAAAGGCGTTACTGCAAAACAGAAACCTTCCAATGGTCTGTACTCTACACGGTTCCAGATTCCGCTGTCGGAAACCGGCTGCTCAGAATACATCTCCGTCATGAATTCAACGTTGAATCTTAAGAAATCGATAAACTCACACGCAGCATCAATTTCAGCCTGGTGTACGTTTTTAGACTGTCCGATCATCGTTGCCGCGTTGATCACGTCTCTGTAAGGTCCTGCTAAAAGATCAGCCGCCTTTAAGAAAATAGCTGCACGGTGTTCCCAGCCCAGCTCATTCCATTCTTTTTTAGCTGCCAATGCCGCGTTGATGGCGTCATCTACATGCTGCATGGTACCTTTATAGTAAAACCCGAAATCGTGAGCATGATCCTGAGGAGACTGAAGCTGAACTTTCTCGTCCGTTTTTACTTCTTTTCCATTGATGAACATTGGAATTTCTATCTTCTCAGCCCACATTTTTTTGTAAGTGGCGATAAGGCTTTTAACTTCTGGAGATCCCGGTACATAAGAATTTACCGGCTCGTTTACTGCAAATGGTACTTGCGAAATTGCTTTTGACATATTATGTTGTATTATTTTAAAATTATCAATATGTTGGTATACAAATTTACGTTTTCATTTTGAAAGGAACAATTCCTGTAAATACTTCATCTTATTATTTAACATAAATTGGTATATTAGATTGGTTGTTAAAAATTTTAGATATGAAAAAAACAATATTCATCTTTTTGTGTTTTTCTCAGGCTGTACTTGCCCAGCATAAAAAGAAAACTCCACCACTGCTTCCTCCGGAAAAACTGGCTGAATATTCATTCAGTAAAGAAGAACTTTTAAATGATGAATTGAAAGGATCTAAATGGTATTTTGATCTTAAAAATTATGACCAGACACAGCTTTCATTTGATAAAGATGCAGCCAAACCGGATGTTTTATACTTTGTTGATGATACAAATTTCAGGATTAATATTAATCAGAAGCATTGTAAAAGCTTAATTAAAGGAACCTTCGAGATCATCAGAAAAACAGAAGAGCCAATGACCACTCAAATGGGGCACCGTTCCTTCAGAATTAGTACACCTTATCAGAAATGTGTCCATAAATTCTCCTTTTTTTTATTGAACAATCTCGATATTTCGTTTGAACAACAAGGAAAGGTGATGAAAATGAAAGCAATTGAAGAAATTCCACCGCCTACAGTTCGCGGTTTTTAGGCAACCTCTATTCCCATGATCATTTATTAGATTCAAGACATCATATTTGCAATTGGGATCAAGAAGATGAATGGTGAATTTGAGAATAAATAATAAAGAAGTAAAGACAATCAGATTTCATACATAGCCATGGTGGCTCCGGGAGCCTCCAGGATACTACTTTCCTAATTGAATATCCCAACAAATAATGGGCATTCCAAATGGTAGCTGATTTCTATGACGTTACCAAATTATTTATATAATTTTTTTCATAGGGCTTTTGTTTATTGATAACGGCAAAAGCCCTATGGATAATTTTATTTCTCACATTATTCAGTACCAGCATTTTATTTTTTCCCTCAGCTACCTTTCTTAAATAATATTCTCTAAGA
>NZ_JPRN01000012.1 GCF_000737715.1 Chryseobacterium sp. JM1
GGCAATTTTTTAACGGATCAAGATTTAATTTTTTTAACGCTACAGCTTCCTAGGCCACTAGAAATAGATTCACTGACAAATTTTAGTCATATAAAACAAAAATCCCGGAAATTACTTTCCGGGATTTTTTATGTCTGAATAACTTGTTATTCTATTTGAAGATATAGCTTAAGCTTAAGCTGATCACCTGCTCAGACTTGCCTTTGTTAGTACCTCCTATGTCTTTGGCAAGATCAGGATAAGTATCTGAAAGACCAAGGTCATATTTAAGCGCTAGTTCCAGCTGTCTTTTGTAGCTATACCCTATTCCTAATCCAAGGGCGAAATTAAAGCTTGCTGCTTTTCCACTAACTCCTGCCGGATATTTAGAGTCTGTAACCACATAATCCGGGTCATAATAAGGTCTTCCTACCGGTGCATTTTTAACATTCTGACTCATCAGGAAGTTAAATCTTGGTCCTATCATTCCAAAGAATTCTGAAGCGGCTTCAGAAAAATATCCTTTAAAATAGATGGGTACACTCAGGTAGTTGTTACCATATACTGCATCATAACCGTCTTTTCCTTTAGCATCTTTATCTTTCCCCGTTTCTCCTGCACCATAGTACACGACCTCCGGCTGTAAATAAAACTGATTCGATTTTCCGATCGGGATAAGAGCTAAAACTCCACCCTGAAACGCGTATCTCGGACCAGAAGGATTATGGGCATTTCTTACTCTGGAATAGTTACCTCCTGCCGTGACACCAAATCTTGTACTTTTAAAGTCGATCTGGGCGAAAGACAGAGTGGAAAGGGTCAATGCTGAGGTTA
The DNA here is from genome assembly GCF_000737715.1 of Chryseobacterium sp. JM1. Classification (GTDB taxonomy): domain Bacteria; phylum Bacteroidota; class Bacteroidia; order Flavobacteriales; family Weeksellaceae; genus Chryseobacterium. The sequence goes on from NZ_JPRN01000012.1 coordinate 814, forward strand.
ATAAAAGTTTTTTCATATGTTTTGTTTTGTATAGCTATTATCCAAGAACTTTAGCAACGGTAACTCCGATATCAGCAGGAGAATCTACTACGTTGATTCCGTTCTCTCTCATGATCTGCATTTTAGCCTGAGCAGTATCTTCATCACCTCCTACGATAGCACCGGCATGTCCCATAGTTCTTCCTTTAGGAGCAGTTTGTCCAGCGATAAATCCTACAACCGGCTTAGTAGATCCACTAGCTTTGTACCATCTTGCAGCTTCAGCCTCAAGACCACCACCGATTTCACCGATCATTACTACCGCTTCAGTTTCAGGGTCGTTGATGAATAATTCAAGAGCTTCTCTTGTCGTCGTTCCGATGATTGGGTCACCACCGATACCGATTGCTGTAGAAACACCGTAACCCGCTTTTACTACCTGGTCAGCAGCTTCGTAAGTAAGTGTACCTGATTTTGAAACGATACCTACTTTACCTTTTTTGAAAACGAATCCTGGCATGATACCAATTTTAGCTTCTTCAGAAGTAATGATTCCCGGACAGTTTGGACCGATTAATCTGCAGTCTCTGTCAGCGATGTAAGATTTTACTTTCACCATATCTGCTACAGGAATACCTTCAGTAATACATACGATAACTTTGATCCCAGCTTCTGCAGCTTCCATGATCGCATCAGCAGCGAATGCAGGTGGTACGAAAATGATACTTACGTTAGCTCCAGCTTTTTCAACAGCGTCAGCTACTGTATTAAATACAGGTTTTCCTAAGTGCTCAGATCCTCCTTTGCCTGGAGTTACTCCTCCTACTACGTTGGTTCCGTATTCAATCATCTGACCTGCGTGGAAAGTACCTTCGTTCCCTGTAAATCCTTGTACAATTACTTTAGAATCTTTGTTTACTAAAATTGACATTTTATTGATGTTTTAATTTATTTAAATATTTTATTAATGCTCACAAATTTACTTATTTTTCTTTGATTTTGGACAAAACCAAGAGAATAGTTTATTTGAGATTTCTCAGCTTTACTTCTTTTTTCAGATAGCCTTTAAAATCTTCTGCAAACATCCCGATATAGGTGCCTTTTTTAAGATCTCTGTTTACTCCTGTTTTACCAAGAATGACAGATCCCGCCTCGATTTTGTTACCGGAAGCGATACCCACCTGGCCCCAAAGGGTCACCTCATCTCCAATTACACAGCATCCTGCGATGCCCACCTGAGATGCGATCAGGCATTTTTTTCCGATCACCGTATCATGACCGATCTGGATTTGATTATCCAAAACAGAGCCTTCTCCAATCACCGTAGAATCTGTCACTCCTCTGTCGATGGTGCAGTTGTTTCCGATCTCCACATTGTTTTCGATAATGACATTTCCAACAGAGATCAGACGGTCAAAATTACCGTTCAATTTTCTGTAGTAGAAAGCATCACCACCCAAAACAGTTCCGGACTGGATAATTACATTATCCCCGATTTCGGTTCTGTCACCAATCACCACATTAGGAAAGATAAGGCTGTTTTTCCCGATCTTCACATTGTTTCCAATGACTGCGGATGAGTGGATTCTTGTTCCCTCTCCTATTTCAGCATCATGAAGTTCTTCCGTGAAATTATATATTCTCGTAAAGTGAGTATTGATCTTATTGAAGTCTCTGAAAGGATCCTCAGAAACCAAAAGGGCTTTTCCTTCCGGACATTCTACCTTTTTGTCAATCAGGATGATTGTAGCGGCAGAATTCAGCGCTTTATCGTAATATTTCGGATGGTTGACAAAAACAATGTCACCCGGTTTTACCATGTGAATTTCATTGGTTCCCAATACTTCAAAGTCTTCGGGACCCACAAATTCTGAGCCTATTAATTCGGCAATCGTTTTAAGCTTTTGCGGAGAGTGGAATCTCATAACAATAGATTTTCTTATAAAAACAAAATTCGGACTGCTAGTGCAAACCGAATTTATGTAAATTTTATGATTATTTTACTCTTTCTAAGTAGCTACCGTCTTCAGTGTTTACTTTGATTTTATCACCTGGCTCGATGAATAATGGAACCATTACTCTTGCTCCGGTTTCAACGATTGAGTTCTTAAGAGCATTCGTTGCCGTGTTTCCTTTTACACCCGGATCAGCTTCGATTACTTCCAGATAAACTGACTGAGGAAGTTCTGCAGAAAGCGGAGTTTCGTCAGCTTCTTTCAAAATGATCGTTACTTCTTCACCAGCTTTCATAAACTGAGAGTTTTCGATCATCTCTTTATTCAGATATAATTGAGAGAAGTCATCATTATTCATGAAGTGGAAACCATTCTCATCATCATAAAGATACTGGAATTTTCTGGTGATTACTTTTACTTCATCAATTTTGTGTCCTGCAGAGAAAGTATTGTCAAGAACTTTTCCGTTCGTTACCGATTTTAGTTTTGTTCTTACGAAAGCAGGTCCTTTCCCTGGCTTTACGTGCATAAATTCAACTACTTTGAAAATATCATTGCTAAACTCGATGCAAAGTCCTTTTCTTATATCGTTACTTGTTGCCATTAATGTATTTATATTACTTTTTTATACTATTTGTTAAGAATTATATTCAAAATGGACCCTATTTTGTCACTTTTCGTTTCATTCAACTTTATTGGTCCGTATCCCTTTTCAGAAAAATGCTCATTAGATTCAAAATAATTTATGTCTTTTTTAAAACCATTGTTTTTAATATAAACGTCTCTTAAACTTTGATTTATATCCAACTTTATATTTTTTGCTATATTGTCATTCTGATTGTACATCTTCTGTCTTTCAATGTTTGGTTTGAAAGATCTATTTTCAGTTTTTATACTTTCTTTCTCCTGTCCCCATATTATTGATGAAGAGATAAACAATGGGATTAAAAATAGTTTTTTCATTTGTGTTGTGTTTATAAATTACTAGTTGCTATCCTTGGTCGTTCCGTATCCTTTCACAATACCTCTTGGAGAGTTCTGGATAAACTGAAGAATTTCGTCTCTTTCAGCTGTCGGAAGCATTTCTTTTTCAATAAATGCCAAAGCCTGGGAAACGTTCATCTTCATCTGGAAGATGGCTCTGTAGATTTTCTGAATTTCAAAGATCTTCTCATTGGAGAATCCTCGTCTTCTTAATCCTACAGAATTGATCCCTGCATAAGAAATCGGGTCTCTTGCTACTTTTACGTAAGGTGGAATATCTTTTCTGATCAAAGATCCTCCGGAGATCATGGTATGTTTTCCGATCTTACCAAACTGCTGTACTGCAGATAATCCTCCCATTACGGTAAAATCACCTATTTCTACGTGTCCTGCAATACCACAACCGTTGGCGATGATCACATTGTCACCAATGATACAGTCGTGTGCGATATGAGAAGTTGCCATAATAAGGCAGTTGCTGCCGACTCTGGTAAATCCTAACGCTTTGGTTCCTCTGTTGACGGTGACACATTCTCTTAAAGTAGTACTGTCTCCAATAATGGTCTGTGTATCTTCCCCATCAAATTTCAGATCCTGAGGGATCGCAGAGATTACAGTTCCTGGAAAAATTTTACAATCCTTTCCTATTCTTGCTCCATCCATGATGGTAACATTCGGTCCGATCCAGGTTCCTTCTCCTATTTCCACGTCCCCTGCTATTGTAGTAAAAGGTTCTACAATAACATTTTTGCTGATTTTTGCGCGTTTATCTACGGCGGCTAATTGATGAATCATTTAATCAACTTTATTTTTTGCAACTTGAGCCATTAACTCTGCTTCTACAACCACGGTACCTCCTACATATCCATATCCCTGCATATGTACAATACCTCTTCGGATGGGCTCTATCAATTCAATCTTGAAAATAATAGTATCACCTGGAACTACTTTTTTCTTGAATTTCACTTTATCGATTTTGATAAAATAAGTAGAATAATTTTCCGGATCCGGAACGCTTGCCAACACAAGGATACCTCCCGTCTGTGCCAAAGCTTCTACCTGAAGAACTCCAGGCATTACAGGCTCTTTAGGGAAATGTCCTACGAAGAAAGGCTCATTCATGGTCACATTTTTCAAACCTACTACATGAGAGTCTGAAAGTTCAAGAACTTTATCGATCAGTAAGAACGGAGGTCTGTGCGGCATAAGACGCATAATTCCGTTGATATCAAATACAGGTTCTTTGGTAAGGTCAAAATCCGGCACGTTTTTCTTTTTCTGAAGTTTCCACTGACGGTTTAGTTTTTTCGCAAACTGGGTATTCACAAAGTGCCCCGGTTTGTTTGCAATGACTTTACCTTTTATTTTTACACCAGCTAAAGCAAGGTCACCAATTACATCAAGTAATTTATGTCTCGCCGCTTCGTTCGGGTAGTTTAATGTAAGATTGTCTAAAATACCGTTCGGTCTGATAGAAACATTGTCTTTTCCGAAGGCTTTTTTCAATTTCTCTGTCGTTTCAGGAGTGAGATCCTTATCTACATAGACAATCGCATTAGAGATATCTCCTCCTCTGATCAATCCGTGATCCAGCAACATTTCAAGCTCATGTAAAAAGCTGAATGTTCTTGCAGAAGAAATTTCGTCTTTAAATTCTGAAATATTTTTAAGCGTAGCATTCTGGGTGCCCAATACTTTGGTTCCAAAATCTACCATGGTAGTCACTTCATAAGTATCTGAAGGGATAATCGTGATTTCTGATCCTGATGCAGGGTCTGCATAGCTCAAAACTTCTTTGATCACCAGGTATTCTCTGGCTATGTTCTGCTCTACAATACCTACACTTTCAATAGCCTCAACAAAGAATTTTGAAGACCCATCTAAAATTGGAGGTTCTGAAGCATCCATTTCCAGAATAGCGTTATCTACATCACAGCCTACCAAAGCAGCCAAAAGGTGCTCACAAGTTGTGATTTTTACGCCCAGCTTTTCTAATGTTGTTCCTCTTTCTGTTGCTACTACATAATTAACATCAGCTTCTACCTGAGGATGTCCCTCCAGGTCTGTTCTTACGAACACAAAACCTGTATTTTCTTTAGCAGGTTTAATGGTAAGTTTTACTTCTTTACCAGTATGAAGGCCAATTCCAGAAAGCGTTACTTCTTCCTGGAGTGTTTTTTGCATATCACTCATTAGTTTTATCTTTTGAGGTATCCTCAAGATTATTTATTCTTCGTACAATTTCAGTAAAATTTCTGAAATGAACATAGTTTCTAAGATAGTCATTGTAGCTTATCGCCGGAGATCCGTACAGCGTTTCTTTATCATTAACGCTTGAATTCACCCCGCTCTGAGCCTGAATTTTAACCTGGTTGCCAATTTTGATATGGCCTACCACTCCTACCTGCCCTCCGATCTGGTTCCAGTCTCCGATGGTCGTAGATCCCGCTATTCCGGCCTGCGCTGCAATAACGTTGTTCTGTCCGATCTTCACATTATGAGCGATCTGGATCAGGTTATCGATCTTCGTTCCTTTTCCGATGATGGTGGAACCGATGGTAGCTCTGTCGATGCTACAGTTTGAACCGATCTCTACGTCGTCTTCAATGATCACATTACCCAGCTGAGGAATCTTTTTGAATCCTTCTGCTGTAGGTTGAAAACCGAATCCGTCGCCACCCACAACCGTGTTGGAATGGATCACACAGTTGTCCCCGATAATACAGTAGTCATAGATTCTGGCACCACTGTCAATTTTACAGTTTTTACCAATCTTTACTCCTTTACCGATATACACATGCGGATAAATCTGCGCACCTTCTCCGATCTTAGCTTTCTCCGAAACATAAGTAAATGCCCCGATGTAAGCCTTGTCACCAATCACAGCAGTTTCATGAATAGAAGAACCGGTTTCGATTCCTTCTTTTCTTCCCTGCATTTCCTGGTACAGATTCATTAAGATCTGGAAAGAAAGGTATGCATCCTTTACAACAATTAAGGTAGGATTATAATTAACTTTATCTATAAGTTTTTCCGAAACAATAATAACGGAGCATTTTGAGGTATCTAAAAAATGCGAAAATCGATCTTGTGCTATAAAAGAAAGATGCCCTGATTCACCATTCTCAATTGGTGAAACCCCAGTAATAACCGTACTTTCGTCGCCTATTATTTGTCCGTCAATAAAACTTGCAATTTGCGAAGCTGTAAATTCCATATTCTGCAAAGATAAGAAATTCTGTAATTCGCAAACATTTTTTGATTTTAGGAACGTGAATTTTAATATTATTTAAGAAATTATGTTGGAAATTTCCCGTGGAAAAGTGAGAATATATCTGGCCGTCTTATGAACCATAAGCCCCGACAACAGCTGGTCCTGGGACTCTTCCAACCTTATCTTTTTGCCATCTTTCTGTAGAAGGTAAATTGGCTGCTTTTCTGTGTCATATGGGAGTAATTTTCTTTTAATCTCATGCACAAGCTCATTTCCATTATCGATTCCGAAAAATTCATTGGTCTTTTTTATTTTTTCTTCAATAAATTCCGGAGCAAAAGGACGCGTAGAAATAACCGTTTTGGGAAGATTTCGCTGAATCACGCACTTGCACCAATAAGAAAGGATAAAGTCTTCAGAATTCTGCCAGGATTTCATGGCATGAATTATATCATTATCATCAAGCTGGTTAAACCGATAAATATCCTCATCGGTAGCCGAGCTTTTTGCACGGTACAGAAAATACTTCAGATTCTCGCCTGCAGGTAGGTCCATGCCCTGGGAAACCAGATATTTTGCTCTCTTTAGGATCTCAACCAAAAGAAACTCAGCGAGTGCCGAAGTTTTATGATAATAGACCTGCCAATACATAAACATTCTGGCGGTCAGGAAATTTTCAATAGAATAAACGCCTTTTGCATCGATGACCAATTCGCCTTCGCTGCAAACATTCATCATGGAAATAATTCTCTGTGTATTAATATTTCCTTCCGAAACGCCTGTAAAAAAGCTGTCACGATTCAAATAATCAAGTCTGTCTACATCAAGCTGTGAAGAAATAAGCTGGTTGAAAAATTTTCTATGGTATTTTCCCTGAAACATTTCGATCGCTACAGAAAGCTGGCCGCCAAATTCTTCATTTAGCTTATTCATCAGTAACAGCGAAAGTTTTTCGTGATGCCAGTCGTCCATCAGCATATTTTCCAGTGCGTGGGAAAACGGTCCGTGCCCGATATCGTGCATCAGAATGGCAAGCATGGCACCTTTTTCTTCTTCTTCAGAGATTTTAATTCCTTTCTGGCGAAGGGTTTCCAATGCTGTAAACATCAGATGCATCGCTCCCAGTGCATGATGAAATCTGGTGTGGGTAGCTCCGGGAAAGATGAGATTCAGAAGTCCGGTTTGCCCTATCCTCCGTAGTCTTTGAAAGTAAGGATGTTCGATAACGTCAAATAAAATTTCATGTGGGATTCTGATGAAACCATGAACGGGGTCGTTGATGATCTTTAGCTTGTTCTGCATTGAAACGTCGATATTAGTAAACAAAGTTAGGGATTTTAAATTTTAAGCGTTATTAAATTGATGTTAAAGAATTTCACGCGTGTAAAAACAGATAATTTGCCAGTATGATTTATGTTCTAATTTTTTTTACCACGGATTTCACATATTACATAGATGTTTATGCTTTAAGAATTCATTTGTGGCATTTGTGAAGATATTTGTGTTTTAATTTTTTTAACCACGGATTTCACAGATTTACAAAGATGTTTACGCTTTAAGAATTCATTTGTGGTATTCGTGAAGATATTTATGATGTTTGTGTTTTATTTTTTTGACCACAGATTTCACAGATTTACACAGATGTTTATGCTTTAAGAATTCATTTGTGGCATTAGTGAAGATATTTATGATGTTTGTGTTTTATTTTTTTGACCACGGATTTCACAGATTTACACAGATGTTTACGCTTTAAGAATTCATTTGTGGTATTCGTGAAGATATTTATGATGTTTGTGTTTTATTTTTTTGACCACGGATTTCACAGATTTACACAGATGTTTACGCTTTAAGAATTCATTTGTGGCATTAGTGAAGATATTTGTGATATTTGTGTTTTATTTTTTTTCAACCCTGGATTTATACGGCTGTTTTCTACGTATTCTGTTTTAAAAATATATCTTTGATTGTATAAATAATCTGTTCTACTTAATGAGGAAAATTTCTCTTTTCATCCTGTTTTTTTTCAGTTTACATTTTTCTGCGCAGCTTTTATCCGAGACCCAAAAACTGGAGTCGCTTTGTAAAGTCTGGGGATTTTTAAAATATTATCATCCCCGTGTGGCAAAAGGAGATTTTGAATGGGACCAGGAGCTTGTAAAGAAAATAGAAGAAGTTGAAAGCATTAAGGATAAAGATCAATTGAATGAATTATATTTTAACTGGATCAATAATCTTGGGAAAGTTGATGAATGTAAAAAATGTTCGAAAGAGGATAAAGTGAAAGTTTATTTTTTAAGAAATTTTGATCTGAACTGGATGAATGATCAACATCTGTTCACTGAAAAAGTAAGCCGCCAGCTTTCGTTTATTCAAAACAACAGAAATCTTGGAAGCAACCATTATATTGGAAACGGTGGAAAAAAGGTTTACTTCAAAAATGAAAATTCATACGGTTCAAAATTTACCTCTAAACAGATCAGTCTTTTGGAACTTTTCAGATATTGGAATCTGGTAGAATATTTTTTTCCTTATAAATATCTGACTGATCAGAACTGGAATGATGTTTTAACGGAAATGATCCCGAAATTTCTCTCTGTCAATAATGAAGAAAGTTATCATCTGACTCTCGCTGAGCTGGTGACAAAAGTGGATGACTCCCACGCATTTTTATATTCTCCATTAATTAACGCCAATCTGTATGGAAGACGAAAAGTTCCCGTAGAATATATGTACGCAGAAGGAAAACTGGTGGTAACGAAGATTCTCACCACTAAACTGAGCGAACAAACTCCTCTGAAAAAGGGCGATGTGATTTATGATGTGAATGGCCGGACGATCCCACAAATGGTGAACAGCCTAGGGAAATATGTTCCTACCTCCAATTCCTGGGGAAAAATTACAAAAGTGAAAAACCTTTTACTTTTCAGCAACAATGATTCTGTTACGGTTAAAATTGAACGGGAGGGACAGAATTTAAGCTTGTCAATTAAAACCTATCTTCTCAAAGATATCGTCTGGGAAAAGCCATCAGCGATACAAAAATGGAAGTTTCTGGATGCAGATCAAAAGATTGGATATGTGAATATGGGAATTATTGAAAAGAGTGATCTGGACGATATGTACCGGGAATTGAAATCTGCGAAATCGATCATTTTCGACCTCAGAAATTATCCTAAGCAGACCATTTTTCCTTTAAGTAGGATGATTCTGCCGGAAAAGTCGATTTATTATCAATTTAATTTTCCGGAGACCGATTATTTGAGTAAATTTTATAGCGCAAAAAATACCATCGGCAGAAAGAATCCAGATTATTATAAAGGGAATGTAGTAGTTTTGGCTGACGAGAATACGCAAAGCCAGGCAGAGACCACGACCATGATGTTTAAACAGCATCCGAAAGCCAAAGTGATTGGAAGCAATACTTCGGGAGCAAATGGTGATATTATCAGGTTTAAAATTGCGGATCTGGATACCTGCTTTACAGGACTGGGTGCTTATTATCCGGACGGAAGAGAAACCCAGAGGATAGGAATCATTCCTGATATTGTAGTAAAACCTACCGTAAAGGGCATATTAGAAGGAAAAGATGAAGTTCTGGAAAGAGCTTTAGAATATATAAAGACCGGTTTTTAAATAGATTAAATAGAAGTAATGAATCGCTGGATTTTCATTTAACCAATATTTAACTATTATTCTCTCTAATTTGTGAGAATTTAAAAGGAATTGGTCAACATTTTGATACAATAACCATGTAAAAAATTAAATTATGTCGGAAAAGATATTATGGATAGATGATGAAATAGATTTACTCAAACCCCATATCGTATTTTTAGAAAAAAAAGGTTACCATGTAACCCCCGTTAATAACGTGAACGAAGCTCTGGAGCTTATGGATTCGGAAAAGTTCGCCTTAACGCTTATCGATGAAAATATGCCCGGCATTTCGGGATTGGAAGCCATCCCAATGATCAAAGAGAAAGATAACTCTTTAAAGATCGTCATGGTGACAAAAAGTGAGGAGGAACATATTATGGAAGAAGCCATCGGATCTCAGATCGCTGACTACATTCTTAAACCTGTAAATCCTAACCAGATTTTATTATCATTAAAAAAGAATCTGCAGGAGGACAATCTTGTGGAGCAAAAAACAATTCTTCAGTACCAGCAGGAATTCAGAAACCTGTCTATGGAACTTTCTTATCTGAGAACCTATCAGGAATGGGCTGAATATTACAAGAAAATTCTAAGCTGGGAAATCAAGTTTGATAAAGTAGCGGACAATGAATTTGCAGATCTATTGCAGTCGCAGAAAGAGGAAGCTAATATTCAGTTCGCTAAATTCATTGAAAAAAATTATGAAGGCTGGCTTACGGATTCCGACAAACCGATGATGAGCCACACGCTTTTCAAAGAAAAAATTAAAACTGAAGTAGAAAAAGAAAAAGTTCTTCTTCTGATGGTGGATAACCTACGTTATGACCAGTGGAAAGTGATCGAGCCTTTATTCACAAAATACTACAATAAAGTTTCGGAAGATTATTATTACAGTATTCTTCCTACGGCGACACAGTATGCGAGAAACTCTTTCTTTGCAGGACTTATGCCGTCTGAGATAGAGAAACGTTTCCCGGACAAATGGTTCAATGATAATGAAGAGGGAAATAAAAATGAATTTGAGCGTGACTTCCTGGAAGATCAGATGAAGAGAATCGGCTTAGGCTCTAAGTCAATGAAGTATCTTAAAGTTCTGAATGCAGATTTTGAGCGTAAGATCTATGATGATTTTAACCAGCATAAGAACAACGATCTTTTGGTCATTGTTTACAACTTTATTGATATCCTTTCGCATGCCAAAACGGATAATCATATTGTAGATCAGCTAATCCGTGATGATAAGACGTTCAGATCTCTTACTTATAACTGGTTTGAAAATTCATCCATTTTAAAAATCATTAAGCTAGCAGCAGAAAGTGGCTACAAACTGGTGATCACCACAGACCACGGAACAGTGTATGTGAAAAGACCTAGTAAAGTAGTGGGTGACCGTGAAACATCAACGAATATCCGTTATAAAACAGGGAAAAGTTTAACTTACGACGACAGCGATGTGTGGGCAATCACTAATCCTGAAAAGTTATTCCTGCCAAAAGGAAATTTAAGTTCTAAATATATTTTTGCGAAAAATAATATTTTCCTGGCTTATCCTAAGAATTATAATCACTTTGTCAATTATTATAAAGAAACCTACCAGCACGGTGGAATCTCATTGGAGGAATGTATTATTCCTATCAGCGTTTTAGAACCCAAGTAGTTTTTTTCATAGTTTATTTAAAATTTTGGGTTTAAGGCGGCAAAAATCGAATGATTTTTGCCGCTTCTTTTTTACAGCTCTTTTAATAATCTTAAAGAGTTCCTATCTTAGCAAAAAAACAATGTTTATTATTTCGCTGACCTACAAAACATCTCTGGAGAACGTAGAACGTTTCATTCCTGAACACAATGATTTTTTAGACCAACACTACACTGCCGGAAATTTTATCGCTTCCGGAAGGAAAGAACCTAGAATCGGGGGAATTATTCTTGCCAATGCCGGTTCTAAGAATGAAGTAGAAGAAATCATCAGGAAAGATCCCTTTTTATATTCATCAGGTAGCGGATTATGAAATCATTGAATTTATTCCATCAAAATATAACGAACACTTTAATTTTTTTATAAAAAACTCATGAAGTTAATCACCTATAATGTCAACGGAATCAGGGCTGCCTTTACGAAAGATTTTCTGGGGTGGCTGAAAACTGCTGACCCGGACATCGTCTGCATTCAGGAAAGTAAAGCGGGAAACGATCAGATCGACATCGAAAGCCTTGAAAAAATCGGTTATCACAGTTATTGGCACTCAGCCGTAAGAAAAGGCTACAGCGGTGTCGGAATTGCCTCTAAAATCAAACCGAATCATGTTGAATACGGATGTGGTATCGAAAGCTATGATAATGAGGGCAGGATCATCCGTGCAGATTTTGACGGATATTCTGTAATTTCAGTCTATGTTCCTTCCGCAAGTAATATCGAAAGGCTGGAATTCAAAATGCAATTCTGCCACGACTTCCTTACTTATATAAAGGAGTTGCGCAAAACGATTCCTAACCTTATTATTTCCGGGGATTTCAATATTTGTCACCAGGCGATTGATATTCATGATCCGATCCGTTTAAAGAACGTTTCCGGCTTCCTGCCAATGGAGAGAGAATGGATGACCAGCTTTATCGAAGAATGTGAATTGATCGACAGTTTCCGATTTTTCAATAGTGAACCGGATCATTATACCTGGTGGAGTTACAGGCAGAATTCGAGAGCAAAGAATAAAGGCTGGAGACTGGATTATAATTTTGCGACCTATACGCTTAAAGATAAACTCTCAAGAGCGGTTATATTAAAGGAGGCTGTGCATTCCGACCACTGCCCTGCTCTATTGGAATTGGATGTCTAGAAAAGACGACAAAAGTAAAAAGCCAGCTGAATCAGCTGGCTTTTTTAAATTTAAATCATAAATTTAGTCGACAATTTCATATTCAACCGGAATGGTACCATGACTGATATCTCCGATTTCATCGAACGCGGCTTTAGAAATATCTAATGCTCTTGATGCATGGAAAGGTCCTCTATCATTAATCTTCACTATCACCTGTTTTCCATTGTTCAGATTGGTAACTCTAATATTAGTTCCAAACGGAAGCGTTCTGTTTGCAGCGGTGAACTTTGAATTACTAAAGATCTCTCCGCTTGCTGTTTTTCTACCATTAAACTTATCGTGGTAGTACGATGCATAACTTGTTTTCTTCGCATCTAAGGTATTACCTGTAAAAGAATAAACACCTAAGGTTGAAATCATCATTATGATTACGAGAATGAATCTTTTCATCATCTTGAATTTTATTGGTTTTGACGGAGCAAAAGTATAAGGAATGTTGTAAAGTCCCTACTCTATATGTTAAAAACCGTTAACGAAAACAAAATAATATGTTAACAAAGCCTGTAAGTTCCTATTAACAGGGGTTTTAGACCACACTGTTAAAAAACGTTAAAAAAACAGGTCAAAAGTTAACATAATTAACTTATTAACGAAAAAATCCAAAATTCAAAAACAATAAATAACTGATAATCAATATTTTAAATAAATTGTGAAAATTAAATAAAATCACTTCTATCATTTTAAAATCTAAAAGTTTTAAGAACTTTAATGTGCAGAACCACTTGATAGAAGTCTTTTAAGCCTATATACTACAATCAGCAGTATTTATTTTAACAATGATTTTTAACAGTCAAATGAATGAGTCTGTAAAAATCATTGTTAAACCAACATTTTCTGATCTTCATTTTCAATGTTCTCTATTTAGTATAAACAAATTGAATACCAAATCCGTCTTATAATCAATAATATATTCTTCTTCTGTCTTAAATCCCGAATGTATAAGTTCCAAAAATTAGAGCGAAAAACAGCATTTCTGTTATTTATTCAAAGGGGTTTAATTCTGATACCTTCTATATATGATAGAAGGCCATTAATCTGAATACTTGAATTGAAGTTTAGCCCTTTGCATGATTAGGATCAATCTCAAAACTTAGGGCGTAAAAAAAAATGCAATCAAACCTATGATAATCTGTTTAAAATTGATCTTAATTTTCTTAACCTCAATAAACTTTAGTTTATTTCTTAATTTAAACATTAAGGATTTAAGCAGCAAGATTATTGCTATGAATGAAGAAATTAATAAGTTGATTTTTTTAAGTTCTTTAAGCACTCCATCTTTTAAGATCTTAATGTCTTAATGTTTAAAAAAGGTTGCTCCCCAAGTTTTGAAATTGACCCCATGCTTATTCAAATTAGATACTGAATTCATCACGCTTCAAAATCAATGAACATCTGCTCATTAAAACAAAAAACCAATGATTGCTCATTGGTTTTACATTTTATGCAGTTTATAAGAATAAACCTTATTTTAAGTATTCTATTACATAGTCATATGTTCCTGAAGGATATACAACTGACATACTTGGAGAACCTGTAATTGCATTTCCTGCACTGGTAGCCACAGTATAAGAGTATAAGCTTCTGTCATAGACAGTGTTTGTACCCGCTCTATAAATAGTAATTCCGTATAGTGCAGTCATTCCGGTAGGAGAAGGAATATCAACAGCTGTAGAACTTCCTGTAGCTGTAAACTGTCCTTTGATTGCATACACCTGAGCATTATTCACCAATGAATTTGTTGCTACTTCAGCACTGCTGAAATTCACCTTTGGATTTCCGCCTAATGGTAACCATTGACCAGATGCTGAAGAGAATGCAGGTGTAGGAGTAGGATTGCTGAAATAGTAAAAACCTGCAGCAACCGTCTGACCACCAATACCTGAACCTGAAGCAGGAGTAGTACCCGCTACAGAGTTGTATACAATCATACCATCATATGCAGTAGGAAAGTTAAGTGCACTTGTAACTGGCGTAGCAAATGTAAACGAAGTTAAATTCGTTCTAGGAAAAGCGATCCCTTTTCCATTATTAGCTGAAGTTGTAAATCCGTTTGCTGAAGCATCTAAAAATACAGACTGCGTAGCTATGGTAGCACTTACAGTACCATTTGATCTTACTTGAGCAAAAGTAGTGCTAGATGCCGCAACAAGGGCCAACAACACTGATTTTAAATATATTTTCATAACTGTGTTTTTATATTAGAATGAACTATAACTATACCAATTTGTCCCATCACAAATGTAAGACAACGAACCTCCAGATTGAAGAGGAGTAGTTTGAGCAGTACTGTGAGTTCCGGTTACGCTGAAAAAAGCACCATTGGTAGCATCAATAAATGTAATTGTTTTACCATTAGTTTTTGTTAATCCACCTAAGTTAAAAGTAACATTGGACGTTACAAGAACTGCATTATTCAAATCTGTATCTGAAATTGTAGCCGCTGTTTGCGCTCTTACAGTCATTCCAGCTGGAGCAGCACCGCCACCGAAAGGTTTCCATTCAGGAACAGTATTGTCAAAATAGTAGAATCCTGCACCGGTAATTTTCGCTTTTCTTGCTCCGGCACCAGTTCCGGAAGTGATGTAAATAATAGCTCCGTTCTGAGGAGCACCATAAGTACCAGCAGTATCATCTTTAGAAGTTAATTGTGCTGCGGTCATACGAGGGACTAGTAAGGCATCAGGTCTGGCATTATCGGTAGTATTGGCTACTACGTCTAAAGTGGCGGAAGGTGTAGTCGTGTTAATCCCTACACGTCCCTGCTGAGCCTTGGAAACTGCCGAAAGGCCAACGAGCATTGTCGCTGTTAATAAAAATTTTTTCATAAGTTTTTAAAGATTTAAATTACATTATTTTCCATCAATATTTCCAAAATGGAAGATGCATCTCAACTTGTGCTTATCATTCAGACTGTTTGTGTTCAGCTTTTATAACTAGGCAACTGCTTGAAGCATTTGATTTTAAAACATTGCTTATTGCGCAAATTTAAGACATAATTTTCAAATTTATTCACATTATATAAAAAAAATAAAATAGTTTTATATAACAAAATGATAAACTATTGAAAATCAACATTATCTATAATTAAGCGATTGTATAATCCGTGTTAAATTTTATTAATATTTTTAATTATCTGTTAAAAAAATAAAATCAGAAATAGGAGCTGTAACTTCCAAGTTATCAGACTAATTCTCCATACAAGTCAAATTCTTCAGCAGAAGTTATTTTCACCTCTGCAAACTCTCCGATAGAGATGTATGTTTCCTCTGCTGAAACCAGCACTGTATTGTCTACATCAGGTGAATCATATTCTGTTCTTCCGATGAAATAATTCCCTTCTTTTCTATCAAATATGCATCTGAAAGTTTTTCCGATTTTCTCCTGATTCTTCTCCCATGAAATCTGTGACTGCAGTTCCATGATCTCTTCTACTCTTGCTTCTTTCACTTCCTGTGGAATATCATCTTCCAATACATAAGCACCAGTATTTTCTTCGTGGGAATAAGTGAAACACCCTAATCTGTCAAATTTCTGCTCTTTAACCCAGTCTTTCAGTTCCTGGAATCTTTCTTCCGTTTCTCCAGGATATCCTACGATCAAAGTAGTTCTTACCGCCATACCCGGAACTTTCTCTCTGAACTTGGCTAATAATGCATCGGTTTTTTCGTGAGTTGTCCCACGCTTCATGGATTTCAACAAGTCGGAATTGATGTGCTGAAGAGGGATATCTATATAGTTACAAACTTTAGGCTCTTCACGGATGATATCCAGAACATCTTCAGGGAAACCGCTAGGGAAAGCGTAATGAAGACGGATCCATTCAATCCCTTCCACTTTCACCAATTCTTTTAAGAGTTCTCCAAGCGCACGTTTTTTATAAATATCAAGACCATAATACGTAAGATCCTGTGCAATAAGAATAATTTCTTTGGTTCCTTTTTTTGCTAATTTCTGAGTTTCCAAAACCAGTTTTTCAATAGGTGTAGAAACGTGACCTCCTCTCATTAATGGAATAGCACAGAAAGAACATGGTCTGTCACAGCCTTCTGAAATCTTAAGGTATGCGTAATGCTTTGGCGTAGTGGTCAATCTTTCCCCTACCAGCTCGTGCTTGTAATCTGCACCAAGATGTTTTAACAGGATCGGAAGATCTCTCGTTCCAAAATACTGATCCACATCAGGTATTTCTCTGATAAGATCCGGCTTATATCTTTCTGAAAGACAACCGGTAACAAAAACCTTCTCAACTTCGCCTCTGTTTTTTGCTTCTACGTAATCAAGGATGGTGTTGATAGATTCTTCTTTAGCATTATCTATAAACCCACATGTGTTGATCACTACGATATCTCCGCGGTCTTCATGAACCACTTCCTTTCCATTAGCTTTCAGCTGGCTCATTAATACTTCAGAATCATATACATTCTTGGAGCATCCAAGTGTAACCACATTGATTTTCTTCTTCCCTACAGATTTTGTGCGCATCGTTTTGATTTTGAGTGTGCAAAGATACAAAATAATAAAAGAGTAGTGACCAAAAAATAAAAACCACTTTAGCAAAGTGGTTTTCAAGGTTTTATTTAAAAGTTTTTTTCGCTGACACCGGGGGCATTCACATCTTTTTCAGAAAGTACCATATCTTTTTCGTCAATCTTCCAGTCTATCATTAAATCCGGATCATTAAATTTTACGCTCCCTTCTGATTCTTTATTGTAAAAGTTGTCGCATTTATAAGAAAAAACAGCGGTTTCACTCAGTACAGAAAATCCATGACCGAATCCTCTGGGAACATACATCTGTATCTTATTCTCTGCGGTAAGCTCTATTCCGAACCATTTTCCGAAAGTGGGAGAATCTTCTCTGAGGTCTACTGCAACATCCCAAACTTTTCCTTCAAGGCAGGATACTAATTTGGCCTGAGCATGCTCTCCTTTCTGCAGATGAAGCCCTCTGAGAACACCATAGGAAGACTTTGATATATTATCCTGAACAAAATGTCCGTTCATTCCGGTGAGTTCTTCAAATTTTTTTTCATTAAATTTTTCAAAAAAATAACCTCTCTCATCTTCGAATATAGTGGGTTCTATGATATAACAATCCTTAAGTGGGGTTTCTTTTATTTTCATGTTTTAAAGTTTAAGAAGGCTTGGTCAGTTTTTAATTTATAATTGCTACGAACGTTTTCCACAAAATCTTCATATCATTTTTGAAAGATTTTTTTTCCAGATATGCCAGATTCATTTTTACTTTCTGAGGAAAAAGGACCTCATTATTGTATTGCAAAGGATTAACCTGTTCTTTCAACAGGGTCTCTTCATTTCTGTATTCTATGCTTGCTTCACATGTCAGGCCGGGTTTCAATTCAAGCACTTGTCTGTCTGCGCCTTCCAGTCTGTCATAATATCCTTCGATATCCGGTCTTGGACCTACAAAGCTCATATCGCCTTTTAAAATATTGAAAATCTGTGGCAGCTCATCCAGTTTAAATTTTCTCATTGCAAGTCCTGTTCGGGAACAGATTTCTTTATTTTTATGGATCGTTCTGAATTTATAGATCATAAACGGTTTTCCATACTGTCCGATTCTTTTCTGTACAAATAATCCTCCGGAAGCTGTATCAATCGCTGCAATACATATTAAGATGATGAGTAAAGGCATCAGGAAAACAATCAGAATTAAAGCTAATGTTCTATCAAAAATGTTTTTCCAATATGTATACTCACTCATCGGCTGGCCTGAAATATTAAGATCCGAAATAAGATTTAATTACGCTGGCGATTCTTTCTCTTTCTTCGTCAGACAAATTAGATCCTGAAGGCAGACAAAGTCCGTTATCGAAAAGTTTTTCAGAAACATTGGTTCCGTAATAAGGCGCATTTTCAAAAACAGGCTGCAAATGCATTGGTTTCCATAATGGTCTTGATTCTATATGATCTTCCAGAAAAGTAAGTCTTAGACTTTCTCTGTCTTTTCCTGTTATTTCAGGATCTACGATAATAGCAGAAAGCCAGTGATTGGAATAATAGTCATCAGCAGGCTCAGAAAACACGGTTACACCGTCGATATCTCTGAAAAGCTCTACATAGAAGTCATGCATGGCTCTACGTGCTGCTACCCTGTCTTTAAGAACTTCCATCTGGCCACGTCCGATTCCAGCCACGATATTACTCATTCTGTAATTGAATCCAATATGAGAATGCTGATAATGCGGAGCATCGTCCCTTGCCTGTGTGGATAAAAAGACCACTTTATCTTTATCTTCCTGAGTATGACATACTAATGCGCCCCCCCCGGAAGTCGTAATAATTTTGTTTCCGTTAAAGCTTAGAATCCCGAAACGGCCAAATGTTCCACAGCCTCTGCCTTTGTAAGAAGAACCTAAAGCTTCGGCCGCATCTTCAATCACCGGAATCTCGTATTCTTCCGCGATGGCTAAAATTTCGTCCATTTTTGCAGGCATTCCGTAAAGATGCACTACAATGATGGCTTTAGGCTTTTTACCGTTCTTTATTCTGTCTTCTATAGCTTCTTTCAGGGCTTTAGGACACATATTCCAAGTATCGGATTCGCTGTCTATGAATACGGGCTGTGCGCCACAGTATGCGATAGGATTTGCTGAAGCTGAAAACGTCATCGACTGACAGATTACTTCATCTCCATGCTGTACACCACATTCTATCAGGGCTAAGTGAAGTGCTGCCGTTCCTGCTGAAAGTGCAGCTGCTTTAACATT
The DNA here is from genome assembly GCF_000737715.1 of Chryseobacterium sp. JM1. Taxonomy (GTDB): domain Bacteria; phylum Bacteroidota; class Bacteroidia; order Flavobacteriales; family Weeksellaceae; genus Chryseobacterium. The sequence continues at coordinate 20,206 of NZ_JPRN01000012.1, forward strand.
ATTTCCAAGAAACTGTTCCAGATCGTTTTCAAATCCGTTTACGTTGGGTCCCAGAGGAGCTACCCAGTTTTCTGCAAAAGCTTCGTTGATATATTTTAGTTCGTTTCCGCCCATATGTGGTGAGGAAAGCCAGATTTTACTGTTCATATTGTATTTATTTTATTCACTGCGATAAAGTGGGAAAAAGCTACTGTTTTTATCTCTAATTCTTTCTGAGAGTTCATTGTATTTGGAAACATCAACTATATATTGCCATACCCTAAAATTACACTGTTTATCTGAAAAACCAGATTTGAATCTGAAAAGAGAATCTTCGTCACTCCCACCGACACCTCCTCCCAGATGTAATGTTTCCATCTGATGCGCATTTCCCAAAAGTCTTGCTTCATCCAGTATCAGTTTCATCGGAGTTTCTCTGATGTATTCTTCAGTAGTCCCGGCAAGATGATACTGCATGATCTTTTCAGTCATTGTAAAGATAGCTCCAGCTGTAATTTTATTATCATACTTAGCTAAAAGCAGTTTACTGTCAAAGTCATTATTGTTGAGGAAAGAATTGAAATATTCTTTAGAAAAAAAGTATCCCTTAGAAGCATTCACCCGTTCCATTGTTTCATAATAGATTGAAACGAAGTGATCTATATCATCCTGAGTTATTGCTTCCGTAACAACGAAGCCTTTTCTTTTCAGCTGATTTATTTCTGATTTATTGGATTTCCGGTATTGAGCTCTTTGGTGGTCAACGGGAATGGTAAGATCAATGGCTACCGTCTTATTAATGTCAACAGTCTTTCCAAAGCCATCAAAGAATCCTGACTGTTCGATCAGGGGATGTAATCTTGAAAATGCTGACACAATGGAATTTTCTATGCAATACTGATCAAATGATTCCTTAAAAAAAGATTTAAAAGAAGCCTCAAAATCAAAATTTTCTCTGTTTGTAACGGGTCCTGCATATCCGTATACAGATGTACAGTCGAAAAATCCGGTTTCTCCGATTGGTCTGATGACCAATGGCAAAGCAACAAAGTCGTTATCTTGATAAGCAACAAACAGTTTATTTGAAAAACTGTTATCTATTGAATGATAATATGACGTATGATGAAAATCATAGACATCAGAAGATTTAACGATCTTGTTCCATTCCGGCTGGGATCTATCTATAATTTCAAATCTATACATTTTCAAAATAGGTATTTATTTTGTCTGCAATATGCTTCACTTCTTCATGGGAATATCTGAAATCCATATGAATACACAGTATCCGGCCTTGTAAATCTTTGTCTTTTTCAAAAATTTGATTGGGCCACAAAACTGCCGGAAATATTTTATGTTCTATTAAATAGTTTCTTAAATGATCTCTGATCTCACTCGCTCTACAGTATAACACCAGACAAAAACCATTTTCATTATTCAGAACCTGATAGCTATTGTTCGGCTTGAGCTCTTTAACACCAAATGAAATATTTTCTCTGGTTGTATTGATCAAATCTTCAATAGGAAATGTACCCAACTGAGCAATCGCCTGTTGAGGCATAAGAGAATCTGTCAGACGGCTTTCAAACATCTTTTCAGCTTCCTGATAATAATGTCTGTAAAGTGTATTACTGTCCAAATTATTTTTCAGGTAATCAGCTTTTAGCAACATGGCTACAGATTTCTTTTGGTAAGCTTCATCAGCTGCAACGGTTTCGTGGGTATCCGTAAAAAAATCATTTTCCTTTACTATACAAAAGCCTCCAACTCCTATAGGAAGCTGCTTTCTTAATGACCCAAAAACATAGTCAGCGGAAGACCGTCCTGTACTTAGCAAATCGTGGGTCACATCTTCTATAATTACCGTTTTTTTCAGATGACTTACATCTGCTTTTCTTATTCCAAAAAAATTCACATTTACCAGTACATCCCCTTCATTATCATCCCATTCTATCCTATTATTTTCAAGAGGATTATATTGATAATACACAATATCAATATCTAAATCCCGGCAAAAATCTACTACTTCATGGCAATAGTAACCAGGAAAGCCTACCTTCTTCCATTTGTATTCTGCAATACCCACCTTCAAAAGATTATATACGGCTGCTCTTCCTGAAAAAAATAAATTCAGACACTCCTGATCATCAAGAAAATGGCTTTGTCCTTTTTCTGAATATATATAATGAAAATCTGATCCAAATTCTTTAATCATTACTCTTTCTCCCAATAATTATTTTCGTTGACAACCTTAAAGTAGTCATCACGTGTAATTCCTACAACAACTTCATCCCACCATTGATTTTTTCTGAAATAATGGTTTTTCTTGACACCTTCTACTACCCAGCCACATTTTTTTGTATAAACACCTATTGAGGCCTCATTATAAGAAATCATAGAACCATTCATTCTCATCAGTCCAAGTTCTTCAAATGCATAACGGTTCATCGCCATGATGGTATCTACTCCATAGCCTTTACCTCTCATATCTTTATCTCCTAAAAGCATTCCATGAAATGCATTCCGGTCCTTCCAATTAATGTTTACAAGGTTGGCCATTCCTATAAGGCCCAGGTCTTCAGTATCTATAGCAAATCTCTGATTATTTGAATTCAGTGATAATGTATCAAACCATTTTTCCTGATCGCTCATTCCGGAAGGGAAATGCCATCCTCCTAACATATAGTTAATTTCAGGGTCATTGGACCATTTAAGCAATAATTCCAAATCACTTTTTTCTATTGCTCTCAAAACTACTTTTTTCCCTCTAATATTCATATTCTTATTTTTTAAAATGATTTTTACTTAAATTTCTGCTGATTCCCAAATCATCAACCTCATCTACCGTCTGTCCGTTTACAATTGTTGATGACTTAAATAAAATAGATTTCACAGTCAAAAATATAATTTTTATATCTAAAGTCAAGGAAAGATTTTCGACATAATAAACATCATTATTGAATCTTTCTGAAAATTTCATCTGATTTCTTCCTTTTACCTGAGCCAATCCTGTAATTCCGGGACGTACCCAATGTCTTCTTTTGTGGTATTCAGAATAGAATTCCAAATATTCCGGTAACAGGGGACGCGGCCCTATTAAGCTCATTTCTCCTTTTAAAATATTAAAAAACTGAGGCAACTCATCCAAGGATGTTTTTCTTACAAATGAACCAAATGATGTAAGCCTTTCTGTATCCGGCAACAGGACCCCGTCACTGTCCTTTTTATCATTCATTGTTTTAAACTTAATAATTTTAAAGATCTGATCATTCTTCCCTGCTCTTTTTTGAAAGAAAAAAGGGCTTCCCTGATTAACCATCCAAAGACCTATCATTACGAATAAAAATATCGGGCTGAAGATCAGTAAAAAGATTAAAGCTAAAATAAAATCGATAATTCTTTTTATAAATAATTTATACATCTGCATCTATATTTTTACTGTGTCTGTCTGTATTGACCTCCTGTCTTTAAACAGATCCTTATTATGATTCTATTATTTTCTGATACGAAGTTGAAACCTGAAACTCTCTTTCCAAAAACTTCAGTCCATTCCGGCTCATTTCTTCAAATTTGGGGCCATCCATATTGATCATGGTATCCACAGCAATGATCATTGCTGCTAAATCTCCTGAATACACAGACATTCCACAACCATTTTTCACGATATCTGTTCCGATATCCGTATTAGGATCTGTGGCTGCAAGCACCGGCATTCTGTACTCAAGATACGAAAGCAGTCTGGAGGGATAATTCGGGATGGTAAAATCTTTATGCAGGAAAATCAGACCTACATCACAAGCCTGTACCAGCAAATCATAATCAGCCTTAGGAACGGCAGAAAGAAGTAAGGCATTTGTAGGTTTAAAAGAATCGAACCAGCCTTTGATTTTATCGTACTCTGTTCCTGAGCCGGCTACCACAAAAAACACATGGTCATCTTCTGCTTTTGCTCTTAAAGTTTCTATCAGGAAATCAATTCCCTGAGGCTTCCCAAGGTTTCCACCATAGATAAAGACTTTTTTATCAGCAGGAATTCCGTATTTCGTTCTTATAGCAGTTTTTTCCTGATCAGAAGGGATTTTGGAAGGCTGCAGACGGATAGAGTTTGCATTGATCTCCACTTTTTCCTTTGGAACGTATGAATTGTGATTGAGAACAAACTGTACATTGGCTTCGGACATACATCCTATTTTATCTGAAACGGTATACAGCTCTTTTTCTTTTTTCCTGAAATATTTGTATAAGATACCCGTATGGGACATCAGTTTCATATCTACCGCATTTTGTGGAAAGATATCTTTCAGCAGCAGGTATGTTCTGGCACTGTCTCTCTTTTTGATGTATTTGATGACCCCCGTAAATGTAATAGGCGGTGTAGAATAAATGACGAGATCAAACTTGACTTGAGAAAAGTGTTTTTTTACCGCCCTTAAGAATAATTTTTCAATGGTGAGGGTAGAAACTCCTTTTTCAATAAAGTTGGTTTTCTGGATATTTAAGGTTTTAACATTTAAAAAAACAGCATTGCCTTCCTTTTTTAATGTTGTTTTTTGTTTTTCGCGTCTTTCTACAGGTGATACGACATAAACGTTATGCTGATGGTCGGAAAACTCCCGCATCAGATCATGATAAATACCTCGTTCCTGTAATGTATTTATTTTCGCTAAAGTAAGAAACAATATATTCATTGTTTAGCTTTTTCTCCAAACTACTCTGTTGATATAGTCGGTATAACTTAAAATTATTCTTACCACTTTCTGGGAGACATTAGGCATCGAATAGTCAGCAACCTGTCTGTAATTTCTTTCATCTCCTATTTTCTGCTCCTCAAGCTGTACCAGCCCCTGAAGAATTCTTTCGGGTGACATTCCTACCATCATTACGGATGCCTCTTCCATAGCCTCGGGTCTTTCATGCGCATCTCTGATGTTAAGCGCTCTGAAGTTCAATATTGAAGATTCTTCGGAAATTGTTCCTGAATCTGAAAGAACGGCATAACTTCTCATCTGCAGTGCATTGTAATCGTGAAAACCAAGTGGTTTTAAAAACTGAATTTCAGGTCTTACTTCCAGCTTCATTTTATCAATCATATTTCTAGTTCTCGGGTGAGTGGAAACAATGATAGGATAACTGAACTTTTCAGCGATTGCGTTCAGACTGTCTATTAATCCTCTGAAATTCTTTTCTGAATTGATGTTCTCCTCTCTATGTGATGAAACCACGAAGTATTTTCCTTCTTCCAGATTCAGTCTTGAAAGTACATCTGAGCTTTTGATCTCAGGAAGATAATGGTTTAAAACTTCAAACATCGGAGAACCTGTCTTGATAATTCTGTCCGCAGGAAGACCTTCTCTTAAAAGGTATTCACGGGCGATGTCAGAATATGTTAAATTAACATCTGAAGTATGGTCTACAATTTTACGGTTGGTTTCTTCCGGTACCCGCTGATCAAAACATCTGTTCCCTGCTTCCATATGGAAAATCGGAATCTGCCTTTTCTTTGCAGGAATAGCACACAGACATGAATTGGTATCTCCAAGTACTAAAAATGCATCCGGCTGCTGTTCTTCAAGAAGCGGATCGATTTTAATCAGGATATTTCCAACAGTTTCAGTGGCTGTTTTTCCGGCTGCTTCAAGAAAAAAGTCCGGTTTTCTTAGGCCCAGGTCTTCGAAAAAAATCTGATTAAGTTCATAATCATAATTCTGTCCGGTGTGGACAATGATATGTTCGATGGCTTCAGATGCATCCAAAGCTGATAATACTCTCGATAGTCTAATAATTTCCGGTCGCGTACCCACGACTGTCATTACTTTTAATTTTTTCATTTTTTAAATTTATATAACTTAACCCTATTATGACAGCACTAAAATACCAAAGTTCAAACGATGAATAAAGGCTTCCTGACGTTTGTGCCAAAACAAAATACTGCATGAAAAAAAAAGCTATCATACCGCTTTCTTTGTATGCCTCAATATTTTTTAAAATTTTTATAAAACCTTTTGCAACATATTTATAATAACATATCAATAGAAATAATCCTATCAACCCTGTTGACATCAATATATCAACAAATAAATTGTGGGCATACATCCCATCTTCAAATAAGATTCTCCCTCCCCATAGAGGATTATTCGTAAACTCTTCAATCCCTTTATTCAGAAAATAAGATCTTCCTGACGCTTTACCTTCAAAAACAGCTTCATTTAGTCTTCTAAAAAATAATATATCATTTTTAAATCCACTTTTGTAAATAACAAAAAGGCCAATAACAGATAGGATTAAGCTTAAACCAAAATACATCCAATATCGTCTGCTATTTTTGATGACAATAAATAGTAAAATGACAGTTGCTAAAGCTAATACAGGACTTCTTGCGGAAGACATAAACATTGGAAATAATCCAAGCAAGATTCCTAATAAATACACATAGTTTTTGGTTTTCAAAAACAGGAAATTATACAAACCTATCAAAACTAAGCTTAATCCATAATGTCCTGTTAAAATATAATAGGATCTGAATATCCCCCCTCCATTTTTAAGTTTTACTATTAGGGTACTATGCAGAAAATTTACGCCTAAAATAATAAAAAGAAACCAAAAAATAATTTTATAAAACAGTTTAAAATTTACCTTTTCATAGTCAAGACTTAAGAGCGCAACCACTGGTAAAGGAATGATAATCAAACAGTAATAATAAAAATCATTCTTCAAAACCTGAAAGCCATCCGGAGCGAAATAGGAATTGGTAAAAGTACAGACTGCTTTTATTTGATACAGAAAATAGAATAAAATAAAAATAGCAATAACCCAGATTCTTTGCTTTATGATCTTAATATTCTGAAAGATAAAATATAATGATGAAAGTAAAACCGTCCCTCTGATTAATAGATTAAGGGTGTGAGACACTGTATCTGAATTGTAAAGATTTACATAACAAAAGATATATCCAAACAGTGTAATAACCAAGAAATAGGTTTCAAGATTATTTTCTGACAGCGTCTTCAGGTTCACTATTTTATTCATGTAAACTAAACTTCTACAAAGTAAGTATCTGCATCTTCCGGATTAAAAGGTTCATTGATCCAGAATATGGTATACAATTCTTCATCACCAATATTTTTGATATTATGGGTATACCAAACCGGCATGTCTACATAGGCAGGTTCTGTACCGTCCAGATAAAAATCCAGAACTTCACCGGTATCTATTTTGCGCAGCTGGATCAGGGCTTTTCCTTTGATCACTGCAAATCTTTCTATTTTTCTTGTATGGAAATGGTTTCCGCGTGTAATTCCGGGAACAGTCGTGGAAAAAGAACACTGTCCACCGATTCCCAGTCTGATTACCTCAACGAAAGCACCTCTTGGGTCTGTATGCTGTGTAAATTTAACAGGATAATGATTTTTAATATCAAAATAACAGCGGAATGTGTTGAAAAGGTTTAAATCAAATTTAGATTCCAATACCGGAATTTCGCCGTTATCAAAATACAGCTTTTTATAGTTCTCCAGTTTGGCCAGTACATCCGACACTTTATTAACGGATGTATGAGCAACTTCATGCAAGTTGTGGGTTTCTCCGGATTCTATCTGACTGATTATTTCCTGAACCAGTTCTCCGACATAGATCAGTTTTACTTCACCGTCAGTATCAATCACAGGCGTTTCTCCATGGGTAAGCTTGTAGCAGAACGTAGCAACAAATGAGTTGTAATTGGGTTTTCCGAAAGGTCCAAAAACATTGGGAACAATCATTCCAGTAAATGTTCCTCCCGATTTTTCTGCCCAGGCGGCAAGGATTTCGCGGCCTTCTTTCTTGGATTTCCCGTAGAGATTGTCTCTCTCTTCCTGAGATGAAGATGAAAAGAGTACGTGAGCTTTAGAGCCTGTTCTTTCCAGAGCGTCAGCCAGTTTTTGTACCAGTTCTACATTGCTTGCATAAATGACTTCAGGATCCGGATGACGGTTCATGGCAGCAAGATGGACAATGACGTCGCATTGCTTTACAAATTCATCCATCTTTTCGGGAGTTTCAAAGTATTCTTTTTCAAAGTCTACTCTTTCAAAATCCTCCGGTCTTAAGCCTAATGTGTTGTATAAATGTGAACCGACAAAACCTTTCTGCCCGGTAATTCCTATTTTCTTCATCTTGATAATTTTTTAAAATAATCTACCGGGAACCGATAGTCATCATTAACTTCTCCCAAAGCATGATCTACCATTACCAGCAGTTTTGCTTCTTTCGTTTTTGCCTGTATTGCACTTATATATCCTTTAGGCATATGCAGGATATCAAGGGTATCTGCATTGACTTCAAATTCCAGGATTTCAGATTCTGCAGCAGGGTTTTCCCAGTTATCTATTTTTATAAATCTTATACAAAAACTTCCCTTTACTGCTGAAAACCATCGCTGTTCAATTTGATGGCCAGTCCATCCTCTGATGAATTCCGTATCCGCATTCTCTATAAAATAGATCCTTTTGATACCGGCTGCATTAAAACTGTTATTGAAAAACAGGCTGCCTCTTTCATCAGCATATTTCCCTCCTGCAATGAATTCAGGTATTTCCATCCGTTTTTTAGTCAGGGTACTGCATAATATCTTCTCCCAGAACTTCTTTTCTTATCAATGGAAGTTTCAGCATCAGCTTTTTCATTCCTTCGACATCCTGCTGTTCTGTATTGTGAGAATGATAGTCTTCAATTTTAGAAATATCATCAATTCCCTCGGAAAAATACTGGGCATAATTCAGATCTCTGTTGTCTGCAGGAATTCTGTAAAAATCACCCATATCTTCAGCCTTGATCATTTCTTCACGTGTACACAATGTCTCGTAAAGCTTTTCCCCATGTCTAGTTCCGATAATTTTTATTTCATTATCTGCCTTGAACATTTCCTTTAATGCCTGTGCAAGATCTCCAATGGTTCCTGCAGGTGCTTTATTCACAAATAGGTCACCGGAATTTCCATGTTCAAATGCAAACAATACCAGATCCACCGCCTCTTCCAGAGACATCAGAAATCTGGTCATATTGGGATCTGTGATGGTAATAGGGTCTCCACTTTTAATCTGTTTGATAAACAGTGGAATTACAGATCCTCTTGAGGCCATTACGTTTCCGTATCGGGTAAGGCAAACTGTAGTATCTTCTAAATTACGAGAGGCTGCCACCGCTACTTTTTCCATCATTGCTTTGGAAATCCCCATTGCATTGATAGGATAAGCAGCTTTATCGGTGCTGAGACAGATCACTTTTTTCACTTTATTCTGTGCGGCAGCGTCAATAACGTTTTGTGTTCCTTCAACGTTAGTTTTCACGGCCTGCATAGGAAAGAATTCACATGAGGGAACCTGTTTTAATGCAGCAGCATGGAAAACATAATCCACCCCTCTCATGGCGGGTTCTACACTTTTATAATCTCTTACGTCTCCGATGTAAAATTTCAGTTTATCATTTTTAAACTGATTTCTCATATCATCCTGTTTTTTTTCATCACGTGAAAAAATACGTATTTCCTTAAAGTGGTCTGTATTTATAAACTTTCTTAACACAGCGGTTCCAAATGAACCTGTTCCCCCTGTGATAAGAAGTATTTTATCTTTTATCTGCATATGCGTTTTTTTATTATTTTTCTATCTTCATGTTATACAGTTTTTCCCAAACTGCGATGTTATAAAGTCTCCATTCCAAATCCCGGTCTTCTATAAAATCAAATTTCTTTTTTGAAATTTCCTGAATAATTTTCGAATTATTAATGGTTTCAATAATTTTTTCTGATCTGGGCCACCAATGTTCAACGGGAGCATTTAAACCTATTTTTCTATTGTTATAGGTAATTTCATCTGGGACAAATTTCTCCAGGCCTCTTCTTAATATATATTTAGACCATCCATCCCTTATTTTATAATTATTGTTTATAGACAATACCGTTTCTACAAACTGATAGTCTAAAAACGGCAATCTGGACTCTATAGAATATAACATGGAATTTTTGTCTTCTATTCTTAAGATACAGGGAAGGAGGAAATAAAAAATCTCATTTTTCTGAAGTTCAAAAATATTTTTATAAGATTTTGCAAGCGTTTTCAGTTGGACGAAATTGATCACTCCCAAATATTTCTTTTTTAATATGGAGCCTCTTATTTGAAGTCTCATCTTTCTTATAAAGTAATTTGAAAAGTAAAAATAGATTTTTACTGCTTCCAGAATGGAAATATTATAGTGGCTTTTAACTCCCCTCAAAAATTTTATGTTGGATATCCAGCCATGATTTCTTAAAAATGCTGCCGTATATCTGCTGTAGCCTAATAAAATTTCATCAGCACCCTGGCCGTCCAGAAAAACTTTAATTCCCAACTTATTAGCTTCCTTCATTAAAAAATTCTGCATGAAAATTGATAATTCAGCAAAAGGCTCTTCATGCATGAAAATCACATCTTCCAGAATTTCATTAAATTCATCAGGTTTTGGAATTACAATATCATGATTTACTTTTAAGGCTTCCGAAATTATTTTGGCCAAACCGCTCTCATCATCTCTCTTGTCTAATGATCCTACAGTGATGGCTGTAAAGTCTCTATTATTTTTTTTGTCTATAATTTTATTGGCGACAGAAGTAACATAAGGGCTGTCTAAACCACCGCTTAACGCACTTCCAATTTTCACATCTGACCTTAGTCTTAGCCTTACCGATTCTTCAAATTTTTCTTCAAAAAGTTTGATAGATTCATCAAGGTTCAGTTTATTTATTTCTTTATTAAATTCAATTTCATAATATTTATACATCTGAAACTGATGGGTATTGAAATCGTAGACCAGATTATGAGAAGCCGGCAATATAGTTATCCCTTCAAAAAAAGTATCCTTATAATCCCCCATATTCATAATCAAATATTGGAGGAGTATCTGAACATTTACTTTTTCAATCTTTTCGACTTCTAAAATCGGCTTTATTTCTGAGGCAAAAATGAATTTGTCATGATCGGCATAGTAGTAAAACGGCTTAATTCCGAAACGATCTCTGGAACAGAACAGTTTATTATTTTCAGAATCGAAAATAGCAAACGCCCACATTCCGTTGAATTTCTTTGTACATTCCTCGCCCCAACAGTCGTATGATGCAATGAGAACTTCCGTATCGGAATTGGTTTTGAATGTATATCCCTGCTTTTCAAGCTCTTCTCTTATTTCAATATAGTTATAAATAGCACCGTTAAATACTAAAACATGTTTATCTTCAAAAAAAAATGGCTGGTTTGCGGCTTCACTGGTATCAATAATGGACAGTCTTCTATGCCCTAGCCCCAGATTTGAATCTTCATTAATATAAAAACCTTCTGCATCAGGGCCTCTGTGAGACATTTTATCTGTCATTCTTTTCAGAATAGTATTGTCAATTCGTGTTTTATCTCTATAAATTAATCCTGATATTCCGCACATTTTTTTTGTGTTTTTTAATTCTTTTGTATCAACCTTTCTTTATCCTCAAAAGCAGGATAATTTATTAAAACAGCTTTATATACTCCTTTAAATACGAATAAGCTTCCTGCGGCTACCCCTATTATTCCGTGTTTATCTATTACTTGTTTTATATCGCTCAAAGAACCTGCACCGCCTAAAACCGTAAGCGGAAGTGATATCTTTTCTCTAACCTTATTGATTAAATTCATGTCATAGCCTTTCATAACGCCGTCCTGGTCTATAGAATTAATAACTATTTCACCAGCGCCAAGCCTCTGTGCTTCTTCTACAAACTTAAAGGGGTCTATTCCCGTAGATTTTTTACCATTATGCGTGTACACTTCATATCCTCCAAAAAGTTTTTTCTTTACATCCAGGACTACGATTACGCTTTGTGAACCTACACGTTCTGCGATCTGTGTAATAAGCTGTGGATTTTGAAGTACAGCGGAAGAAAGTGCTATTTTCTCTATTCCAAGTCCAAAAATTTTCTGAGCCTGTTCTACGGTTTTTACACCACCACCATAACAAAGCGGCATTCTGGATTGGTTCGCTATTCTTTCAATCAGGCTGTAGTTTGGCTCAAGGCCTTTTGCTGTAGCATCGATATCAAAAATGGCAAGCTCGTCTACTTCCTTTTCGTTAAATATCCTTACGGCATTGATGGGATCTCCTACGTATTTTGGATTTTTAAAATTGACAGTCTTTACAAGTCCATTATCCTGGAGTAAAAGACTCGGTATAATTCTTGGCCTCAGCATTTGTGATTATAATTTTGCAAAGTTGTGTAATAGGATTTCGCCATAATGATGGCTTTTTTCGGGATGAAACTGTATTCCGTACTTATTTTCATGATGTGCTGCCGAAGCAAACTCACCGCCATAATCTGTAATAGCCATGATATCTTCCTGATTGTTACAGTGAAAATAATAGGTGTGAAGAAAATAAAAAATAGAATCAGTTTCAAGGCCTTTAAACAGTTCAAGATCTTTCACCGGCTTTACATCATTCCACCCCATGTGCGGAAGTCTTGTCACCTGATGAATTTTTGTTTCGTCAAATTTCTTTACCGAAGCATCAATCCACTTCAGACCATCTAATTTTCCTTCATCGCTATTATTGGCCATCATCTGCATTCCCACACATATTCCGATCACCGGAATATTCTGGCCAAGCACAAGATCATCCAGCTTATCTCTCATTCCGGAATTATTCAGCTGGGTCATAGCGTGATCAAAGTGACCTACTCCCGGGAGAATCAATTTTTCGGCTCCTTCCAGGTCTTCTTTAGTTTTGGCTATTTTTACAGGAACATCAACTCTTTTGTAAACATTTACAAAGGCATTGATATTTCCTACCCCGTAATCAATAAGTGTTATCATCTAAATAATCTTTTTTCTAACCCTAATACCTTCATGGATTTTGCACCAAGTCCGATAAGTTTTCTTTTATTCTTGTAATCGTGGTATGTTTTGTTTTTTCCTTCAAATATTGTCTGAAGCTCGTCTGTCGTAAGGTCTAATTTATGTGCTACGTATTCAAATTCTTTTTGTAAAAATTCGTCAGAAAGTTCAGGTCTAGAAACTCTATCTAACGCTTCATCCCTTGTCATCTGCCCTGTCAGTATCAGGCTAGAAAAGTGTGCTTTTCTCTTTTCATATCCAAATTTTCTCGGCAACCAATAATCTTCAAAAAATCTGGTAAATCTGGATTCGTGGTGTTTATGCTGAAAACTCTCCCATCCAAACTTGTCAGCCAACAATTGTTCAACATCCTTTTTAATATACGGAACATTGTTTAAGGGCTTACAAACCTGCATTCCCAATATATATTTGTAATACAGCTTGTAATTCATGATATCTACCATTGGAAATGTCTTCAACTCCCTTTTTCCAAATTGTTTATGGATATCTAAAATCAATCTTTTATCTATGCCGGGATATGCTCCCCATTCTTCAGGCTCTCTGCAACATTCTGTAGAATAGTTAGCTCCTGTTAATACATATTTTATTTTATTTTTTGTCGCAAATTTATAAAGGCTTGAGAAGAAAGCAATATCCTGAACATCCTGATCTGCAATTTGTGATTTTAAAAATGCCACCTGCAGGTCTTTCATTTCTTCCCAATTGATAACATCAGTGTACAGGTCTAAGTTAAGACCATTAACTAATTTTTCAATATTACTTACAGCCCTGTCTGTATTCCAGCCAGCATCCACGTGGAAAATAAGAGGACGCAGCCCCATCACTTCTTTTGCTATATACGCAGCGTAAGAACTATCCAGTCCCCCACTTAATCCGATAATACAGTCAAAATCTCTGTTTTTTCCGTCCTTTTTGATTTTTTCAGCTTCCTGTTCCAATGCTCTGAGACCTCTCTCATCAGTATGCCAGTTGGGCAGGATATTTTCTATATAATTTAAATAATAATCGCTTTCTCCTTTTTCATTAAAAACAATATTAGGATCTGTAGTATCCATAATTGTTTTGGTACATATCTGAAATTTTCTATTTGATTCCATAAACATTTTGTTTTACTTCTTTTTTCATGAGATTTAATAAACCAATAACATACTGATCATAAAAAACATCAAAATTACTTATTTTATTTTTTTCTACTTCTTTTTTTATCACCGGATCATTCACTCTGTATGCATAGCCGTCTGCGTTCCATAAAACAAGGCCATCTATGTGCTTATTTTTATATTGAGTCTGTAATAGGGTAGATACGTAAGTTTTAAAATCAGATTCATCTATTTTGTTACTCCCGATTAATTGATTAGAAGGATGATAACGGGACATTATAAACGGATACACTTTTTTATTATATCGATCTGCGATCTTAAGCATTTCCTCTGTATTTTCCTGTATGTAAGTTTTATTTTCCAAATTAAAGCTTACATTGTTATAAAAGATATAAATGGATGGAAAAAGAACATCACTCTCTTTAATGATCTGGTCTACTTTCTTATTTTGATCATAAAAATTTTTGTCTCTTCCCCAATAGGTGGTGAAAGGAATTCCATAATATCCCCATTTAACATTGGGTCTCTGCTGTTTTACAAAACGCAGTACATCCAAAAACAGCTTAGCACTTTTTTTATGGTTGGTACTAGTAACATCTCCTTTTAAGAGATAGTCCGTGTAAGGATATTCTATATCTATGTAGGCAATACCTGATGATTTAGAATCAGGATAAGCCCTCTCCAACTCTTTTAAAAGAAGATCTTTACTGAATGTAAAAGGGATTTTACTATCCATAAATTGTCCGTCATTAACATAGCGAACAAATGGGATATTTTCACGGGTAATAAAATCCACAAAAGTTTTGGAGTTATTATCAGAACAAATAAGCACCTGTGGGTTATTCTGAGTACTCATCAATTTTGATGATTCAACATTCTGCTTTTTATTATTTCCTGTACACAGTAAAAGAATTGAGGCAATAAGTATGGTGAATAATTTTGTAGTCATATCAATGTAATTTTATTAGGTTATCATACAAATTCAGATATTCTTCAAAACGATCACCTTTATTAAATACTGAATGTGCTCTGAGTCTGCAATTATCTGTATAACTTTCTTTTCCATTTTTTTTAATTGTATAGATGGCCTCCACCAAATCGGTGATATGGTCCTGCTCTATTACAATACCTGTATCTTCATTGATCGTTTCCGGTGAGCCTCCGGAATTAAAAGTTATAACAGGTGTTCCACATGCCTGAGCTTCAATATTGGTTAATCCTAATGCCTCTTCCAATGTAGGATTCACAAAAACATCTGCAGCGGAATAAAATTCGGCCAACTCTTGAACACTTTCTGTTCTTTCTATCCCTATAATCTTCGAAGGCAAACTTTTAATCTGTTCTTTGCTTAAGCCTACTAATATGATCTGAAATTCATCTGACAATATATCTGAGAGTTCGATAAAATAGGGTAAGCCCTTTCTTTCACTCCAAGGGCTAGCAACTCCTAATATTACAAATTTATTTGATAATTTATACTTTTTCTTTATCTGCTCTGTATTTTGAGGTGAAAATTGATCAACATTTATTCCATTATGAATAGTTTGTAGATTAATTTCTTTTAAAAAAGATTCCTTTACCTGATCTCCCACCCAGTGAGATACCGGAACAATGGTTAAGTTTTCAACGGAAGTAAAGATTCGTTTTTTGTCTTTAAAATTTCTTTCAGACTGGTCAATATAAGATTTCGGATATTCTCTTGTTTGCGGGCATTCAAAACACATCTCTTTCCATTTGTTGCATCCTGCAATTTCATAATAAGCACAATGTCCTGTAAAAGACCAACAGTCGTGAAATGTCCAAACGACAGGTTTATTAAACTCTGATAAGAATTTAAATAAAATTTCAATATTTATAAAATAACCATGTAAATGATGAAGCTGAATCAAATCCGGATTTATTTCTTTAATGGTTTCTATAATTTTTTTTGTAGCAGACGCTGAACCAAATCCATGACGATCTGTAAGTCTGGTCAAAAGGCCATGTTTTATCAGATCTATTTTACCACCTATCTGAAACACCTTGGATTTGCTGGGATTATTATCTCTGGCGTATGCAATATAGCTTTCCCACCCTTTTTCAATTGCTTTTTCACCAATATGCTCAGCAATCCTGCCAACGGAACCACTGTTTACTTCGCTTGATATTTGAAAAATTTTAATACTCATAGTAGCACATTTACTGTTTCAATTAATTTTTCAGCGTTTGTTCTGCTATTATCCTATAATCTAAATACTCTTTTGCTGTTTTTTCTGCCCCTTTTTTCATGTCATTAATATGCGAAGGGTTATCGATTAAGCTATTCAATAACGAGGCAAAATAATCAGCATTTAAATTTTCTTTATCCACTTTTATAATATTATTATTTTGATTCAGATAGGACATATCCTGTCCTCCTGAATCTCCCACAATTAAAGGCAGATGCATTCCTATGGATTGTTGCCATAAAACAGACTGGCTGCTTGGATACACTGCCAGATCTGATATCGCAAGTAATTCATATATTTTCGTATTATCTACCCAACCGGTAAAATGAATATTATACCCTTCGGCACTTTTCTGAATATCTTTAAAATACTGTTCTGATTCGCGATCCTCTTTTCCAAATACTATAAGATGGGCATTCTTATTATTTATCTGTTTAAAGGCATCTACAATGATATGAGTATTTTTAAGCTTATTTATTTTACCACCGGTTATCAGTACTATACCGTTTTCTTTTATCCCAAACTCTTCCCTTTTCTGAGTTTTGTGAATGGTATTTATTATTTCTATTGACTTATTATAATCACATCCTAATGGCAAAAGTGTCATTTCTTCATGTTCTACACCATATACTTCATGAAGAAAATCTGCACTTCCGGGAACTACGGGAAATATTTTACTTATATGTTTTTTATACTTATAAAAAATAGATTTCCTGATGACCTTATGCAGTATATTTAATGATAGCCAATTGTTTGCAGAGTTAGTAAAATCTGCATGATAATCCAAAATAATTTTACACTCGGGAAACTGTTTTTGATATTTTACAGCCTCTTTTAAATTGAGATGGATGTCATGCACATATATTAAATCCGGTTTCTCCTGCAAGAGGATTTCATAAACACCTTTGTGTCTTCTCAATTTATTTAAAATATTGAGACTATAAGGCAGTCTGATAATTTTGGCCCCATAATACTCTTCCGTTTTTTGCTTTTTGGTTGCATCATATTTTTCATGGACGTAATCAAAAATATTTTCGAAAGTAGAAGCAACTATGACCACCTGATGTCCCAGCTCCATATAATTCTTTGTAAGCAAATTTTCCTGGTAAGTATAATCTAAACCAAAAAAATCCTGCAGCATAACTATTTTCTTACTTGTGTTTTTCATTTTTAGATAAATTAATGGCTAAAGAAAAGACCGGCCATATTAATAGAAAATTTACGATAGAACCAGCAGATATTGATCCAACTGTATCCATGATCAAAATGGCACCGAATAAGCTATAGGCAAAAACCCTAAGCAATTTGATCCCATAGATCAAATTAAGTATGTATAATATAATGGATAATAGTCCTCCTACAATCCCCATAGCCATAAAAGACTCAAAGACTATATTGTGAGGATAGGTATTGCCAATCTTGGTTTCAATAGAATCTCCAAAGAATGGGTTATCCAGAAACTGATCCCAAGCCGATTTTAAAAGTGTTGCTCTGTACTGATCATTCTCATTGGCAGAATATCCTGTTTCCCCTAATCTTTGGAAAACAAGTTTGGATATCTCAAAATAACTTGGGAAAAAACTTAAAAGTGTTATCCCGATAATTAAAGAAATAATTACATATTTTAGTTTAACCTGCCTGATGTTAAGTGCTGTAAAGAAGACGAGTACAGCTATCAATTGAACAAGGGGGCCTCTTGATCCGGCCATAAATACATTATACAGTCCAAGGATCATCCCTATGATGTATATAATGGTGAGCAGATTTTTTTTGTATTTCAGCAGTGAAATAAAACATAAAAAAAATAAAACAGAAGATGTCTTTCCAAAAGACACCGTGTTAAGACTGCCATTACCGTCCACCCTTACTAAAAGATCCTCAGGAACAATTTGGGGATTTACAATATTATTATACAGCCCCCATATATTAACGATGAATAATAGAATTAAAACATAGTTTTTAACATCCAAAAGGGTTTTCTCTGAAAATTTTGTCGCGCAGGCAAGCATTGATACTATGATTAACAATGAGAATGACCAATAGTCATTAATGGGCGACATTATATTTTTCGAAGTAATGGCGGTATCGTAAAGGAGTCTTAGTAAATATAAAAACCAGAAAAAAAACAGCAGGAAATGAACCCTGGTAAATTTCATTCTGTTTTTAAATATCACCAATAGCCCTGCCATCATAACAACGACCCGTAAAGCAATACTGATGGGTCTGGATTCTATTTTTAATAGATCCGGTAAAAAGGATATAAGCTCATAGCCGTAAAGCATGAGCGTGAGGAAAAAAACTTGTAGTTTATTAGATTTTTCTACCTTCATTTTTTGATAAATTGTGGGTAAAATATAAAAATACTAAACTTGACAATACGGATATGATCATATAAAAAGTTAGTGATAGCAAATAATCTTTTTTTAAATAATAGCCCAAGAATATAGATATAAATATAAATATAGCATTAGCCATCTGAAGCCTCATTAATATTTTCTGTTTTTCAAAAATGTAAAACAAAGTATTCAGTGGTGCCGAAATAAATTCAAAAAACAATGCCACAGACATTATTCTGGCCATATATCCTGCTATTTCCCATTTGGCACCAAATATAATTGAAAATAATTTAGGAGAAACAGCGAAAACAATTAGATATATAGGAAAAGACATTAACAGCAGTTTCTTAAAAGTAGAACTATAAAGCTTGGCACAATTTCCCTGCTTTCTTATTTCATCGATAGCATCATTTCTAAATACATTTCCTACAGAAGAGGTAATTACAATATTTGGAAGCCGTATCATTCTGTTCGCCATTGAAAAAAAACCTACAATGGTAGTATTATACAAAGCAGAAAATAAAATGGGTATAAATTGCTGGCACGCCGTAAGGGAAAGATCAGACAATATCATGTATCTGGGAAATGAACTGTATTCTTTTCCCACCTCCAAAACTCCTTTGTTTGAACCTGATAACTCATTAAGCAGCTTTTTATCTGTTAAAAGCAGAAATATACTTGAAATTATAATTCCAAGTATAAGAGAAAGGATCAATCCGCTTTCAAATTTCAAAACTCCGAAAAGCATACTAAAAAGACTTGTCCCAATTACCTGAAACGCATTAGCAATAGTAATTCTTTTATACCTTTTGTCTCGCTG
The DNA here is from genome assembly GCF_000737715.1 of Chryseobacterium sp. JM1. Taxonomy (GTDB): domain Bacteria; phylum Bacteroidota; class Bacteroidia; order Flavobacteriales; family Weeksellaceae; genus Chryseobacterium. Next base: position 39,535 of record NZ_JPRN01000012.1, read on the forward strand.
GTTCCAATATCCCAGTGCAGAATAGAGGGCACCAAAGAAAATATATAGAGGAGCAAGATAAGCCTGATTATTCGCAAGAAAACCAGTCTTATCCTGTATATGAATAATATCTTTTAGTAAAAAAATTAATACAAGATATAGTATCGAAACACAGGTTCCAATATAAATAATAAGCTTAAAAATTTTAGCAGCTTTTCTACTATCGTCGGGAAGACCTATAGCAAGTTCATACCTTCCCGTAGACAGTACAGCAAAAAAAACCGCAAAGCTGCTGAAAACAGAAAGAAGACCAAATGCCTCTACAGAATAAAGTCGCGTAAGAAATGGAGATGTAGCTATTACAATTAATTGGCTAATAATAGTACCACTAGATAAAATAGCAACATTCCGTAAAAACGGGTTAGATTTTATACTGGTAAAAATGCTTTTAATGCTCAAAACTACTTAAATAATTTTTCATTCATAATCTTTTTCTTGTCTTGCATCTAGTTAAGCTTCCTTATGTCATAATTAAAAATGATGACATTTTCATCCTTAACGCCCAACACCATGGTAGCAGCTCTCAATTTAGTTTTCAGAATATAAACCTTCCGGCACAGACTCTTCAGCTGTAGAAAAGGCCATATAATAGACATCTGCCGCGTCTTCAATTAACTTTGAAATAAATCCACCGGCCCCCAGTTCACCGTCATCTGTATGTGGTGCTAGAACTAATACTTTCTTAAAGCTGCTCATAATTACCGTTTTTTTTCAGTGCATAAATTCTTTCAATAATATCCACTACTTTAAGCCCTTCAAGAGCATTGGTAGTGATCGTATTTCTGCCTTTCAGTACATCTACTACGTTTTCGATGATGTAATGGTGATTGGCTGCAGATCCTTTGTAGGCTCCGTAGTCATTTCCTGGGTTAGTAGGTGCCAGTACAGGCATTTCGTAATCTTTAACGTTACATACCTCTACTTTATCCATATATTGACCACCGATTTTCACGGCGCCGTTTTCTGCGATGATGGTCATAGAGCTTTCAAGGTTCTGATTCCATACTGAAGTGGAATAATTCAGTGATCCCATTCCGCCATTAACAAAGTCAAAGCTAATGAACCCTGAATCTTCAAAATCTGTAAGATCTTTATGATTGAAATCTGCAAATTTTGCCTGAATATTGGTAATATCCCCAAAAAGCCAGTACATAATATCTATAAAGTGAGAGAACTGAGTAAACAGCGTTCCACCATCCAGATCTTTCTTTCCATGCCATGATTCAGGCTTATAATATCTGTCATCACGGTTCCAGTAACAGTTTAACTGTACCATAAATATTTTTCCAAGCTTTCCGCTTTCTACAATTTCTTTGATCCATGCTGAAGGCGGTGAATAACGGTTCTGCATTACAGCAAATACCTGCTTATGCTTGTGAAGTGCCTGAAAAATAAGTTGTTCCGCATCCTGCTTATTAAGGGTCATTGGTTTTTCAACCACCACGTGTTTTCCGGCAGCTACCACCTGGTGGGCCTGCTCAAAGTGGAATCCGTTCGGGGAAGCAATATTGATGATATCTGCTTCAATACCTGAATTAAGAAATGCATCCAATGATGCAAAAAAAGGAACATCATAAGAGTCTATTCCTAGCATTGATTTATCTTTTACGTCAATCAGAGCTACCAGTTCACATTCCGGATTTCTTGAAATCATCTCGGCATGTCTTTTCCCGATATGCCCACAGCCTACTACTGCAAATTTTATTTTTTCAGACATCTGTATTTTTTTAAATTTTCGAAACTTTATTATTGTCTAATCTGTATTGTTCTCCGCTTTCTTCACATACGGCGATTCCCTTGTCGTCAAAATGAAGACGTTGTCCGAATTCACTCATCCATCCCATATGTCTTGCAGGATTCCCTACGACCAGGGCATAATCCGGAACTTCTTTTGTCACCACCGCTCCAGCTCCAATAAAGGCATATTGGCCAATATTGTGTCCGCACACGATCGTTGCATTAGCTCCTATAGATGCTCCTTTTCCTACGTGCGTTTTAAGGTATTCATTTTTTCTGTTGACAGCGCTTCTTGGATTGATCACATTGGTGAAAACCATAGAAGGTCCAAGAAAAACATCATCGTCACAGGTTACTCCTTCGTAGATGGAAACATTATTCTGAACTTTTACGTTCATTCCCAAAACTACTTTAGGGGAAATCACTACGTTTTGTCCTATATTGCATTTCTCTCCTAAAACACAGCCTGGCATAAGGTGCGAAAAGTGCCAAATTTTACTTCCGGCTCCTATCTGACATCCTTCATCAATAACAGCTGTTTCGTGTGCAAAAAAATCCGACATATTTATTTTTTTATGAATTAAAATAATTTTTAATCTCTGCGATGATATAATCCAACACCTCCTGATCAAATTCTGTATGAACCGGAAGTGAAATCACCTCAGAGCATAACTGTTCCGTTACCGGAAGACTGAATCCCTCAGTTACATATTGCTGAAAAGCCCCCTGTCTGTAAAGCGGTAGCGGATAATAGACCATGCTTGGAATATTTTTTTCTGCAAGATATTTCTGCAGCCCGTCTCTTTTTCCATTTTTAACTTTAAGGGTATACTGGTGGAAAACGTGGGTTGAATTTTCAGCTCTTTTAGGAACAGATATTTCAGAAATCCCCGCTAAATGCTCATCGTAATAATCCGCCATTTTATTTCTGGCTGCAGAATATTCATCCAGATGTGTAAGTTTTACTTTTAAAACCGCTGCCTGAATCGTATCCAGTCTGGAATTACATCCTAACACTTTATGGTGGTATTTCTTTTCCTGCCCATGGTTGGCGATCATTCTTATTTTTAAAGCGATTTCGTCATCATTCGTCATCAGGGCGCCTCCGTCTCCGTAGCAACCCAGATTTTTTGATGGAAAGAATGACGTACATCCGATGTGTCCTATCGTCCCTGTTTTTTTTACAGTTCCATCGGAAAAAGTATAATCGGAACCAATAGCCTGGGCATTATCCTCGATCACAAAGAGATTGTATTTCTCTGCAAATTCAAGAATTTTCTCCATGTCTGCACTCTGTCCGTATAAATGAACCGGAACAATGGCTTTGGTATTGGGAGTAAGGTATTTTTCCAGACCTTCAAGCTCAATATCAAAGGTATCTTCATTCACATCCACCATGATCGGTATCAGTCCAAGAAGTCCCATTACTTCAGCAGTCGCTACATAAGTAAATGCAGGACAGATGATCTCGTCTCCGGGTTTCAGGCCAAGAGCCATCATTGCAATCTGTAAGGCATCTGTTCCGTTAGCACAAGGAATAACGTGCTTTGCGTTCAGGTATTTTTCGAAATCCTGTTGAAATTCTTTCACTGCAGGACCATTGATAAATGCCGTATTATTGATACAATCCTGAATACCGGCGTCTACCTCAGTTTTTATTTTTTCATATTGACCTTTAAGGTCAACCATCTGGATTTTCATATGTAATGTATAGGTGTTGAATTCCGTTTTTGATGGCGGATTTTAATTTTCTATCAGTTCGCTAATTTTGTTTCCTATAGAAAGACATGATGTAGCAGCAGGTGATGGAGCATTTCTTACGTGAATAATATTTCCATTTTTCACAATATCGAAATCATCAATCAGTCCCCCATTTCTGTCACATGCCTGAGCTCTTACTCCTGAACCTCCGGGAACAAGATCGCTTTCCTGTATTTCTGGCATCAATTTCTGCAGTGCCTTTGTAAATGCAGATTTGGAAAGAGAGCGATGCATTTCTCCCATTCCGGTTTTTCCATATTTGGCGACAATTTTTCTGAAACCCGGCCACATCAAAGTCTGCATGGTCTCTTCAAAATTAAAGTCAAAAAAACTGTATCCTTCTTTTTTAAAGGCTAAAACAGCATTTGGGCCGGCTTCAATATTACCATCAATCATTCTGGTAAAATGAACGCCCAAAAATGGGAAACTTGGATCCGGAACCGGGTAAATAAGATGCTTTACCAGATGCTTTTTCTCATCTTTAATTTTATAATATTCTCCTCTGAAAGGAATAATGACCACATCGTTCTCTCTGTTGGTCATTTTTGTCAGTTTATCTGAGTACAGTCCTGCACAAGAAACCAGCTTTTTACCTTTAAATTCAGAAGTATTGGTTTTGACAATAATTTCTGAACCTGTGTTGGTAATGCCTTTAACTTCAGTGTTGAATTTAACCTCACCACCAAGTTCTTCAAAAAGTTCTTTTATTTTCTTAGCAATTCCCGGATAATCTATAATGCCGGTCTGAGGAACTTTAATGGCTCTGATTCCTTCACAATGCGGTTCTATTTCTCTGAACTCATCTCTTGAAAGGTACTGAAGATGCTGAAGTCCGTTTTCAACCCCTCTTTTGTAGATGTTGTCCAAAAGGGGAAGTTCTTCCTGTGATGAAGCCACAATAATTTTACCACAAAGGTCATATTTGATTCCATACTTTTCAGCAAAATTGATCACGGTATTGTAACCTTCGATACAGTTTTTTGCCTTAAGACTTCCCGGCTTGTAATATATTCCACTATGAATCACTCCGCTGTTGTGACCGGACTGGTGCAGCGCAACATCTTTTTCTTTTTCTAAAACAAGAATCTTAGAACCCGGATTCTTAAGTTTAGCCTGATACGCTGTGGCAAGACCTACAAGGCCTGCCCCAACGATAATGATGTCATAGTTCATATCTGATTATAATCTTGCGTCTACCAAATTTCTGTCTAAACATGCTTTGGTGTCAAAAACCACTGCATTTTCTTTCTTCAAAGTATTAAGATCCATTTCAAGGAATTCGTTGTGAGAAACGGCAATGACCAGTGAGTCATATTTTTTCCCTTCCTGAAGAGCATCAAGAATATCAATTCCGTATTCATGTTTTACTTCTTCTTTACTTGCCCAAGGATCATAAATATCTACGTTTACACCGTAATCTTTAAGTTCTTTATAAATATCTACCACCTTTGTATTTCTTACATCGGGACAGTTTTCTTTAAAGGTAACGCCTAAAATCAGTGCATTTGAATCTTTGATTACTCCTCCTTTAGCAATAAGAAGTTTTACCACTTTGGAAGCTACAAATTTTGCAATAGAGTCATTCACACGTCTTCCTGATAAAATAACATCAGGATGGTATCCTAACTGTTCTGCTTTATGTGCCAGATAGTACGGGTCTACTGAAATACAGTGTCCTCCTACTAATCCCGGTTTATATTTAAGGAAGTTATATTTTGTTCCTGCAGCTTCCAGTACATCATTGGTATCAATACCAATTCGGTCGAAAATTAAAGCAAGTTCGTTTACGAAAGAGATGTTCACGTCACGCTGTGCGTTTTCAATCGCTTTGGAAGCTTCTGCCACTTTAAGACTGGATGCTTTATGCGTTCCTGCAGTAATAATTTTTTTATACAGCTGATCTACTTCTTCAGCAATTTCTTCGGTAGATCCAGAAGTTACTTTTTTAACACTGGTCAGCGTGTTTACTTTATCACCCGGATTGATTCTTTCCGGAGAATAACCCACAAAGAAGTCTTCATTGAATGTAAGACCTGAATGTTTTTCCAGAACCGGTACACATTCTTCTTCTGTACAGCCAGGGAAAACCGTAGATTCATAAATAACAATATCACCTTTCTTAATGATTTCTCCAAGCATTTTGGATGCAGAGATAAGAGGGTTTAAGTCCGGAGCATTATATTTGTCGATAGGTGTAGGAACTGTTACAATAAAAATATTGGCATCCGCAATTTCAGACAATTGGCTGGTTGCTTTATATCCTAAACTCCCATTTGACTCTTTGAATTTTTTCAGCCCATTATTAAGCTTATCAAGATCTGCCTCCAGCGTGATGTCTTCTCCGTCATTAAGCTGATCTACACGCTGTGTATTGATATCAAACCCCAATACCGGATAGTGGCTGGCAAATTCAAGAGATAAAGGAAGGCCCACATAGCCTTGACCAATAACAGCTATTTTATATGTTTTCATCATTAGCTAAGTTTATTTTTAATTTTTTCAAACCAAGTCTGTTCTTTGTGGTTATTATATCCATAACCATATTTGTTACTGTATCCAAGATTTTCTCTGCTCACATCATTAAGGACAAATCCAACATTCCTGATCTTACTTGTATCAATATTATTGTTGGCAAATTCCATAAGAGCTTTCTCAGTATACTTAGATCTTGAAACATAGATGGTAACATCCGCAAGCTCTGCAATCAGGAATGTATCTGTTACCAGAAGCAATGGAGCCGTATCTAAAATAATATAATCATATTTTTCTTTCAACTCATCCAAAAGGATTTCATAGCGTCCATTAGACAGAAGTTCCGTAGGGTTCGGCGGAATCATACCCGAATAAATAACATCGAGATTCGGATTAAAGGAAGACACATGTATTACTTCGTCCAGTTTTGTACTGTCATTATACAAATATTCGGTAAGTCCCGTAAGTCCTCTTCTTGCCGGGTTGTATCTTTGAAGCTGCGGATTTCTGATATCAGATCCAATGATAATCGCTCTTTTCTTTGGAGTGGCCAATGTTAATGCCAGGTTCACGGAAGCAAATGTTTTTCCTTCCCCTTTTACGGTAGATGTTACGAATACTATTTTACCTTTCTTCTCTTTAGGAAGCATAAAATTCATATTGGTAATAAGAATTCTGAAAGCTTCAGCCATTGGCGTGATATCATTCATCTGAACAATATCTGAATCTCCTTTTTCAAGACTAGGAAGTTCTGCAATTACCGGAGCATGTACCAGTTTCTCAAGATCATGTTTAGTTACAATCTTATTATTAAGAAGCTGTGACAAGTATATAAAGATAAATGGTACCAGCAGTCCTATCACAAATGCAGCAATAAGAATCACACTGCTTTTAGGAGAAACAGGTCCGGGAGAAGCATATGCTGCATCCACCACTTTTGCTTTAGGAGCCATAATAGACTGAGAGATCGCCGTTTCTTCTCTCTTCTGAAGTAAAAGCAGGTAGAGGTTTTCTTTAATCTGCTGCTGTCTCTCAATACTTCTGAACATTTTTTCAATGGAAGGAAGTTTAGAAATTTTCCCTGATACTTTATTCTGCTCACCCAAATATTCATTTCTGGCCAGCTCGAGACCTACTTTATTTCTCTGCAGACTCTGCATGATGGAGGAACGCATTGAAGTAATCTGCTTGGTAACATCTATTACAGCAGGGTTTTCAGTGGTTGCAGACTCTAAAAGTCTGTTTCTGTGTAAAACCAATTGGTTATAGGCAGAAATTCCTGCTACGGCATCAGGACTATTTAATCCTACATTCGCCGGCAATACCTGAAACTGTCCCTGTTTGGACATATATCCGATAAGAGCATCCGTTAATTCTACCTGAGCATCTACATCCATCTGTTTTGCTCTTGCGGCTGCAGAACTTTCCAAATTGATTTTGGCTTCAGTTTCAAGGTCTGTAAGGTTGTTTTTTGATTTAAAGCTTTCTTTCTGGTTCTCTACCTCTCCCAGCTCACCTGATAATTTTTTTATTCTGTCTTCAATAAAGTCCAATGTTTTTTTAGACTCTGAATTTTTGTCTGAAATAGCATCATTATTGTAAGCCATTACCAGATTATCCAAGATATCTTTAGCTTTCGAAACCTGCGGATATTTGTATCCAAGCTTAAGTACTGTAGCATCTTTGGTTGCCAAAGCCACGTTAAGAGGTCCCTGAAGGCTATTTACTTTGGATTCTACCCCAGAAATAGTAAGTTCCAGATTTTTGACATCCAATCCTTTTACCGAAGATGGATCAAATTTTGGATTTTTAGTAATTATAATATTGGCATTGGGCAAACTAATCGTTCTCCCATAGGTAGTATTGATTTCTTTAGAAAGTTTTTCAGAACTTAAAGTAAGCTTTTCTCCATCTATCGCTAATTTCAGTCCGCCATTTAAGGATTTACCCGGCTTTTCGGAAATTACTTTAACTTCAATAGGAGAAGTTTCCTTATACAGTTCCAGGGTAGTAAATTTTCCTTTTGCGTAAATATTGGTCTGAAGATTTTGATTGATGACTACTTCACGCATCATTTTCTTTGACTTCAGTATTTCTATTTCATTAGCAATACTGTTTGTCTTCAGCCCTCCAATACCAGACAGGTCAGGTAAAACGCCCAAATCTGAGCCTACGGGTGAAGAAGAATTTTTAGCGTCTTTTATAAATATGGTAGACTGTACGTCATATACAGGGACCATAAATTTAAGTGAAATATAGCCTAATAAAACAGCAATAAGAGCGCTTGCTAAAAACCAAGGCCACTTTCGCAGATATGGTTTTATAATTTCACTAATATTTACATTTGAGCTGTTATCTGCTTCTGAAAGTGTGGAAGATTGCTGGTTGTCCATCAATATTTTTTATTTCTTATTAAATAAACTTACAACAACAGCGATGGCTGTAACACCGATAGAAACAGCTGTTAAGATAAGTCCTGTATTTGGGTTTTGTTTTGCTAAAACGTCTTTTGTATTGTTGGAAGAAACGATAACTGCATCACCTTGCTTAAGGTTGAAATAAGGTGAGTTAAATTGATTGGCATCCTGAAGGTTGATACGTCCATGGGTAATTACCCCATTCTCAGTTCTGACCACCAAAACGTCTTCTCTTTTTCCGTACGCAGTAAGATCACCAGCCATACCCAATACATTCAGAATGGTAGCCTGTCCGTTTGCTATAGTATAGTCTCCCTGTCTGTTGACCTCTCCCAATACCGTTACTTTAAAATTAGCAAGCCTTAGATTTACAGTAGGATTAATGACATATTTCGTCATTTTAGTCCTCAGTTCATCCTTAAATTCTACTAATGTTTTTCCTTTTGTATTCAGCTTACCTAATACCGGGAAATCTATATCTCCATCAGTATCTACTATATAGGTAGGCCCTGTAATGGTAATTAATCCCTGATTCGGTGTATTTCCTCCTGCCGTTGCATTGGTCTGAACAAGTTCTGATGAAGAATAGTTTTGGTTAAATACTCTTACCACATCCATATCTTTTGCTGTGATGAGAATAACAAGCTGATCTCCTGCCTGTATTGTATTAATGGAATTTCTAGCAGATGCTTCGATAGCTACTTTTTCGATATTCTGCATATAATTTAAATCATTATGAGCCTTCGGATTGGTTTTACAAGAAACCAACAAAAACACCGATAATATAGCTAATACTTTACCTTTCATTATATTTTAAATTGTACAAATATACATTTATATTTTTTCTATTTATCTAATACTTCGTAGACCGAATTATTACTTTTAAACTCGGGAACAATGGTTTTCAAAATCTTTACGACTTCCACTTTATCCTTCAATACCGAAGCATCTGTGATCAAATTGATCAGGCTTTCTATTTCTGAAAAAGTCATGGCCGGATCTTTTGAAATCATGATCTTTTCATTATGGGTAGGAAGTGTTTTAGCATTATCGCTTAACAGTTCTTCATAAAGTTTTTCTCCCGGTCTTAAACCTGTGTATATGATTTTTATATCTATATTGGGTTCAAAACCTGATAATTTAATCATTCTGCGTGCAAGATCCAGAATCTTTACAGGTTCTCCCATATCGAAGACAAATATCTCTCCTCCCTGCCCCATTGTTCCTGCATGCAGTACAAGTTCACAGGCTTCAGGAATTGTCATAAAGTATCTTACGATATCCGGATGGGTAATGGTCACCGGACCTCCGGCTTCAATCTGTTTCTTGAAATGAGGAATAACCGATCCGTTTGATCCTAAAACATTCCCAAATCTTGTGGTAATGAACTTGGTGGTATTTCCTTCCACATGCTGTAAAGACTGAACGAATAATTCAGCGGCTCTTTTAGAAGCCCCCATTACGTTGGTGGGGTTTACAGCCTTATCGGTAGAGATCATTACAAATCTGTTTACTTTATAACGGCTTGATAAAACAGCAATATTCTTAGATCCCAAAACATTCACACGAATGGCTTCATTAGGATTTTCTTCAACCAGAGGAACATGCTTATAGGCGGCAGCATGATAAACCATTGCAAAATTATAGGTTTGGAACAGCGACTCTACTCTATGGATACTGGAAACATCTGCCAAAACAAATTTAAATCTGATATGAGGAAATTTATCCTTCATTTCAAGCTCAATATCATATAAAGGGGTCTCTGCCTGATCCAAAACAACAATCAGTGCAGGATTAAACTGTGCGACCTGTCTTACAATTTCGCTACCGATAGAACCGGCACCACCTGTTACCAGTATATTTTTATTGAAGTGTCGGCTTTTAACTTCTTCACTTTCTATTTTTATAGGCTTTCTGTTCAGAAGATCTTCGATCTGTAAATTTCTGATCGCTACTCCCAAATCACTGTCTCTTAATTTCTGTACAGACGGAGCTTTGAATATATTTAAGTCTTTTTCTAAAAATAAATTCACCCAGGAATTCATTTCGTCCTTAGACATCATTTCTTTAACAATAATAACCCCATCAATAATAAGATCTTCTTTTGTAGCTTCTTCTATTCTTCTTTTTTCGTAAATAGGTTTGCCCAATAAAGATGCCCTTTTAGAGTCTGTTCGCTGGGTAAGAAATCCAACGACCTGATAAGGCAGGCTTGGGTTATCCAGAATGGCACGAGCTATAGCAATAGACTGCTCATCGATCCCCAATACCAGAATTCTCTTTTTCAAAGAACTTCTCCTGTATTCTCTCACCACATGAAAAAACTCTTTCACATATAGCCTGAAGAGAAACAGTCCCATAAAAGAGATGATAAAATACAGCACCAGAAACGGAGTAAGTATAAATTTTCCGCCTGTTATCCAAAAATAAGTAAGGTTTACAATTCCTACAACGGTCATTGTGCAGAAACATGAGATCAACAGTTTAAAAAGATCAATAAACGTAGAATGCCTTATAATCCCTGCGTAGGTTTTGAAAAAATACATAAATACTGTATTCACCACAATTATAAAAGCGAATACAACACTTTTCTGTTCGTGATAAATAAACTCTTTCTGAGTGATTTTTTCAATTGTGTAAGTTGAAATAAATAGAGACATCACCAGAATAATAATATCTATTACTAGTATTATCCATCTGGGAAGATATCTTACGTCTGAGAGATTGACAACATTATCCCCTCCAAATATTTTTTTCCTAAGAGAGCTGTACATTGTCTGTATTTGTGTTCATATTTTTATAATAAGGTATAAGATCTGATTATCCAAATTAAAGATAATCCTGATACAATCATGCAAAAATAAAATAAAATTCGATCTGTCTATTTAAAATTCAAAATAATTTGACTTATTCTTTTTCTGCATGCCTATTCATTTGCGAAACTAGCAATTCTATTCTACTAGACAAAAACCATTGACAAAAATCATACCATAAAGAAAACGTTAAAAATTTAAAATCGACAATCAATCTAACTATTTAAGCTGCGTGCCATAAAAAAAATTCAATTAAAAAGCTTCGATTAATGATTTTCATACAAAACGTTAACGAATAATTAATTCCCTAATAGTTGAAATTAAAAAAATCCTAATCAAAAATATCAGCTATTTTTTCATATTCAAAACCCCGGCTCATCAGATATTTTATTGTTTTAGATTTCTTTTGATATTCCTGTAAACCTTTTTGCTTGGAGGAATAATCTTCAAATATCTTTCTGATCATTTTTTCGTAATCCTCTTCATGTATTTCATCAAAACAGCTGTTGATAAGCTTTTCAGAGATCTGTTTCTGCTTCAGATGCATTTTAATCTTATTCCTGCCCCAATGTTTGATGTAAAATTTACCCCTGATATAACTTCGTGTAAATCTTTCCTCATTCAGGTAGTTTTCTTTCAAAAGGTACAGGATGATCTCATCTTTGGCTTCCTCAATTAACAGGAATTCCCGCATTTTCTGTTCAACTTCTGCATGACAACGGTCCTGATAAACGCAATAGTTCACCAGTTTCAGTTTTATTTCATCAAAAGTGAAAGACTTTTTCTCCATAAATAGATATGAAAAAGAATGGACAAAGCTGTCCATTCTTTATTATAATGTTAAATTAAATTAATAGTTGAACAGCGCTCTGCCTTCCATCAGTTCATTTACTTTCTTTCTTACAGAACCGATAACTTCTTCATTTTTGATATTGTCTACAACGTCAGAAATAAGTCCTGCAATCGTGTCCATATCATTTTCTTTAAGCCCTCTTGTCGTAATCGCTGCAGTTCCCAGTCTGATACCGGAAGTTGTGAACGGTGACTTATCATCAAAAGGAACCATATTTTTGTTACAGGTAATATCTGCAAGCACTAATGCCTTCTCTGTTTCTTTTCCGTTGACGTTCTTATTTCTAAGATCTACCAGCATTAAGTGATTGTCTGTACCTCCACTTACGATATCGAAACCTCTCTCGATCATTGCTTTTGATAATGCCTGTGCATTGGCTTTAACCTGCTTGGCATATGTTTCAAATTGACCGTCGATAGCTTCAGCGAAAGCAACTGCTTTACCAGCAATAACGTGCTCCAACGGACCTCCTTGAATCCCAGGGAATACAGCTCCGTCCAATACCTGGCTCATCATCTTCGTTTCTCCTTTCGGTGTTTTGTGACCGTATGTATTTTCGAAGTCTTTGCCCATCATGATCATCCCTCCTCTCGGACCTCTTAAAGTCTTGTGAGTAGTGGTAGTCACTACATGGCAATGCTCGAATGGAGAGTTTAACAATCCTTTAGCCACTAAACCAGCCGGGTGAGCAATATCTGCCCAAAGTGTTGCTCCGATCTCGTCTGCAACCTCTCTGAATTTAGCATAATCCAAATCTCTTGAATAGGCAGAGAATCCTGCGATCAGCATTTTTGGTCTTTCTCTCAAAGCCACTTCTCTCATCTGATCGTAATCGATAAGTCCGGTTTCTTTCTGAACCCCGTAAGAAACTACCTGATACTGAATTCCGGAGAAATTCACTCCTGAACCGTGAGTAAGGTGTCCTCCCATTGAAAGATCCATTCCCATGATCTTATCTCCTGCTTTCAAAACTGCAAGATAAACGGCAGCATTAGCCTGAGATCCGGAATGCGGCTGTACGTTCACGTAGTCTACACCGAAAAGTTCTTTTGCTCTGTTGATGGCTAATGTTTCAACCTCATCTACTACTTCACAACCTCCGTAATATCTTTTTCCGGGATATCCTTCAGCATATTTGTTGGTCAGTACACTTCCCATTGCTTTCATCACGTTCTCAGAAACAAAGTTTTCTGACGCAATAAGCTCTAATCCATGGGCTTGTCTTTGTCTTTCTTTTTCAATCAGGTCGAAAATAATGTCCATTTTACTTTTAGTTTTTGAAATTTTTCACCCCAAATGTACGGAATTTACTTTAAGATTTCTGTATCAGAAAGCATGATTTTAGACCAAAATTTCGGGTTTTAAGTTTGAATCTGCTATTATTCGTAATTCCTTTTACTTCAGCTGGTATCTCTTTTTCAGGTATAAACTCGCCTTAACCAAGACAATCAAAACAGGAACTTCTACCAAAGGACCAATCACTCCTACAAAAGCCTGAGATGAATGAATTCCAAAAACAGAAATACTTACCGCGATAGCCAATTCAAAATTATTTCCTGTCGCTGTAAAAGCAATGGCTGCATTTTTATCATATGGAACTTTGATCAATCTGTTGACCGAAAAGCTAATGAAAAACATCAACACAAAATAAATGATCAGTGGAATGGCAACTTTCACCACATCCATAGGAAGTTCCAGTATTTTATCTCCCTTCAGACTAAACATTAATACAATCGTGAATAACAATGCATATAAAGTGACAGGTGAGATCATGGGAATGAATTTCCGGCTGTACCATTCTTTTCCTTTCCATTTTGTGAGAAAGTAGCGGCTTAAAAAACCTGCTAAAAAGGGAATTCCCAGATAAATTAAAACACTTTCCGTCACATCTCCAATGGGTACTGAAACATTAAAATTCCCGAGTCCTAATTTCTGAGGAAGCACATTAATAAACAACCACACCAGAAAACTATAGGATACGATCTGAAAAATACTGTTTAATGCAATCAGCAAAGCTGCATATTCCCGGTTTCCCTGTGCCAGATCATTCCACACAATCACCATCGCAATACATCTTGCCAGACCAATAAGGATCAGCCCAATCATAAAGTCCGGCTCATTTTTAAGAAAAATAACAGCCAACGCAAACATGAGTACAGGTCCAACAACCCAATTTAACACTAACGAAACAGTTATTACTTTTTTGTCTCTGAATACCTGCGGTAGTAAGGCATAATCCACTTTCGCCAATGGCGGATACATCATCAAGATCAGCCCGGCCGCTAATGGTATATTCGTCGTACCTGAAGAAAGTGAATTGGTGAGTACAGAAATACCTAGAAAAAAATATCCCAAACCAACGCCGGTCAGCATCGCCAGAAAGATCCAAAGGGTCAGATATCTGTCGAGAAGTTTTAATTTGGGCTTCATAGTTATTTACTTATTCTGGAAAAAATATAAAACATTTCAGCCCCAATCTGCATACTTCTTTCTTTATACGTCTCGGTTTGTATGGGTAATCCATCTGAAATCTTCGGATCTTCAAATGTAATGGGAATCCGTTTTTCTGCGCCTGCAATAAAAGGGCAACCTCCATCTGCCTGGGAGCAGGTCATTACTGCTGCAAAACCGCTTTCCGGATTAAAAATATCATCATACTTTTTAGAATATCCAATGAGTGGCAAAGCATTTTCAGCATATTTTACTGCATACACGGAATTTTCACCTTCGCTTAGTTTCCAAATATTAAAACCGACTTCCATTAATGTTTCAGCAATCTTAGGAAATAAAGCCGTGGTTTCCGTTCCTCCGGAATAGCAGTGCACGTCAGGAATTTTAAAATAAGCAGAGGCAGCCTGTGCCCAGATCTGTGCAAGATGACTTCGGCGGGAATTGTGGGTACAGATAAAATGAATATCTATTGCTTCCCGGTTTCTTTTTTTATTTTCTATAAAATCAATTAAGGGTTGCAATACCGCCTTTCTTTCGTCACTGATCTTCTGAGAAAGAATTTCTTCTATATGTTTTAGTAATTTAGGATACATTTCAACTGGCATTACAATTAATACTAGCAGCAACCTGAATCCGGTGTGCAGCAGGAATTCTGATCAGTTTTTAACTCACTCAGACTGATTTTTTGTTTTTCCTCAGGAATACCACATGCTTCGTTAGCTAAGCAGGCCGTCACTTTATTTTTCAGCACAAAGTTTTTACCATTAAATTCCAGATCATATTTTCCAATCGTCTGGTCCTGATATTCCACTTCAATCTCAAAATCTCCGATCCCTAGCTTTTCCTCCGACAGATTGATGATATGAAGCAGTTTTCCCGGTTTCAGACGGTGTTCATAATCATCTGCATCCCAAAGCTGGAAATTGACTCTTTCTTCTTTTCTGATGGTCCCTCCACAGTCGATGAAGTTTTTGGTCACCATCCCTACTTCCGTCACATGGAAATGTTCCGGTACCAATTTCCCGTTTTCCAGCTGGAATTCTACATTCTCCAATGCCGGTAAAATGTATTTAATGTCTGATAATTTCATAGATTTATTTTAATTGTTATAATGCAATATTACGATAATAAAAGTCAAAAAAATTTTAGCAGCAATTCTGCTTTTTCACGGTGGAAATAATATTGGAAAAGAAAGCATTTAAAATTTCAAAAGCTTTTTCATCAATACAATAGCACACGGAATTTCCTTCAATATTTCCTTTGATCAGGCCTGCATTTTTTAATTCTTTCAGGTGTTGGGAAACGGTAGGCTGTGCAAGAGGAAGTTCATTCACGATATCTCCGCAGATACATTCATTCACTTTAAGAAGGTATTCAATGATGGCAATTCTCGCCGGATGTCCCAAAGCTTTGGCTATGACCGCTATTTTGTTTTGCTCGTCCGTAAAGAAATCTGTTTTTGTAGCTCCCATAAGATTAATTATATCGCAATATTACGATAATAAATTTTTACAGCAAAATATTTTAGTAATTTTATTACGTCAGGAAGTTTGAAGCTCGAAGAGGGAAGTTATTGAAGCCCAAAGGCAGTACTATAAGATATTTCAGTAATTTTTTAGGTAACTATTACATATGAATGTCTAATAGTAACTTCCAGCCTCCTTCTTCCATCTTCCAACCTGAATCAGGTTCAGGCAAAAAATCCCTGCAGAAAACTTCTACAGGGATCACACCAATTTATATATATGAATATGAAATTCCGAATAAGATAATGAGAAAGGAAGCCAGAGGATGGAAGAAGGAAATTACATTACTCTAAAAAAACATGTCCTTCTAAATAAAACTTCCAACCTCTCTTCCCAGCTGGATAAATTAAAATAATTCTTCTGTAAGTTCTTTATTGACTACTGCTCCGGCGAAATTTCCCTGTGCTACCGCATTGGCTACAGATCTCATCATCGTTACATTGTCTCCGCATGCAAAGACCCCCGGAACGTTTGTTTTCTGCATCATATCAACTTTGATGAAACCCTGCTCCGTAAGTTCACAGCCAAGATCCCCTGTAGCATTGATATGCTGCTCAAAAGGTATTTTGGCGTATAAAACCTTCAGCGAAATTTCTTTTCCTGTTTTGAAAATAATTTTTCTGATATTCCCGTTTTCATGTTCAATGTTCTCTACTTCATCTTCTACCAGCGTGATATTATTCTCTGCCAGTTTATGTTTCTGCTCTTTGGAAAGCACTGATGGTCCGTTTGTGAATAGAAAGAGGTCTTTTGTCAGATTGTACACGAGTTTTGAAAAATCATAAGCCATATCACCATCGGAAAGGATTCCTGTTATTTCATTTCTCACTTCATAGCCGTGACAATACGGGCAATGCAGCACTGAAATTCCCCAGCATTCTGAAAATCCGGGAATATTGGGCATAAGATCTTTCACCCCTGAAGCAAGAATCAGTTTTTTAGCATGGAACTTTTCACCAGCAAGCGTTTTTGCTTCGAAGCCTTCATCTGTTTTTCCTAATTTGACCACAGAACCTTCATGAAACTTTACTGTATCATAGGCTGCCACCTGTTCGCGGGCAAGATCAGAGATTTCCTTTGGTGTTTTTCCGTCGTGGGTAATGAAGTTATGGGAATGCGGAGTCTGTCTGTTGCAGGGCTTCCCACTGTCTATGATCAGAACATTTCTTACTGATCTTCCCAAAGACATTCCCGCCGATAATCCGGCATAACTTCCTCCTATGATGATAACGTCGTAGCTTTTCATGAATGATGAATGATAATTAATGATTGATGTGAGAAGGTTTACCATAAGCCTGTCTCAACATCTTTGCTTTGACAAAGGTAAAACAAAATTTCATTAAAGCAATATTGTTGCATTAATATTTTCTATCATGATGAATTGATGAGGAAAGAACAAAGAAAAACAGCTGATTTTAAACCTGTAAAGAATTTAAAATCAGCTGTCAGTTGATATATTGATGGAAAAGTTTTGTTTAAAGAAAGGAAGCTTGAGGATGGAAGATATAGAGGACCAAATAGGAGTTTTCATTCATTTCATTTAAATGTCGGAAGTAATAAAACGGCTGGTAAGAACTTGCAGCTTCCCTCTTTCAGCCATTTTAATCCTTTAATTTTTAAACAGTTTGATCGTGTAGTCTAAAAGCTCCTGCCCTCCTATTTCTCCATGTCCCGGCATTACGATTTTAACATCGGGATACTGGGCTTTTACTTTTTCAACGGTTGGAGACCAGGCCTGAACATTGGCGTCACCCAAATAGCCTTTCGTTGCATCTACTTCTTTGATCAGACAGCCTCCGAACATGGCTTTTTCATCAGGAACATACGCAACAACATTGTCTTTTGTGTGTCCTTCTCCAAAGTATTTCAATATAATTTTATGTTTTCCGGCGTTCAGGGTCATGCTTTCATTGAATCCGTGACCGGGAACATTGGCCCCGGTCTGTTTTGCCAACTCAATGGTTTTATTATTGGCGTAAGACGGAATATTATTTTTATCAAATTCTTTCAGTCCGCCCAGGCAGTCATCATGAAAATGCGTCGCAACAACGGCATTCACTTTTGAGTGGAGGCTGTTTTTGATCCATGAAATCAATTCTGCGGAGCTTTTATCATTGGTTGGGGTATCCAGGATTACGGTTTCATTGCCATCTTTCACGATCATTCCATTGCATTCCACTTTTCCAAAAGAGTCTGTATTTAAGTAGGATACGTGCTGATAAATACCGTCAGAGAGTTGAATGATGGACAGGTTATCAGTTTTGTACATTAGTTTAGCTTTCTCCTGTTTTTTCTGAGAAGTACAGCTAAAAGCGAACAGTGCAGAGGATAAGAGTAAAATTTTTGACAGTGATTTCATAGGTTTAATTCATTACAGCTAAATTAGAAAATATTTCTCCCTCTAAAGTGATAAGCCATAGTTAATTAAGTGTTAATTATCACCATTTCATTTTATCAATTTCATCTTGAATTCTCTTCCTGATATCAATTTTAGCACCTTCAAAACTAAAGACGGTTGTTCCTTTTTCCCGGGCAAACTTATTGACAATGGAATCAGCCGCTTTGCCGGTGTTAAAATAAGTACCCGTTTCTTTAAGCTCATCTTCATCTTTGGAAAATTCTTTCACGCGAATCAGATTAACATACTTTTTACTCAGATCAAACCAATTGATGTAATCGGCATTAAAGGAAACCGCTTTTATATCTTTTTTTGAATAATAATTGATGGCGCCTGCCTGTCCGTAATTATCACAGAGCACCAGTGTATTTCCGGATTTTGACAATATGGAATATTCTTTATCCACTTTTTCCGCAAGTTCTTTCCAACCCTGCATATCTGCAAAATCCTGGGGTAACGGATGATCATCCCCATCTTCCCAACGGAGCAGTCCCATCTTTTTGTAGGGTTCCGGGTGACTGATGATGTATTCCGGGCTTTTATTGGGAAATGCGACCTGATACAAAGGTAAAAACAGTAAAACAGGGATTACAATAAAGACCGGTTTAAGAAATTTCTTCCAGCCATTTTCAAAAACAGGAGCCAGAAAAACAGCCCCGAATCCTATAAAAACCGGATAAAGACCAACCGCATAATAATCTTTGGCTTTAAAAAATACAAACAGCGCAATCGTCACGATATACATCCAGAAGAAAGACCTGAATTTATAAAACGGTTTATAAAACAGCAAAGCATACCATCCGGCAACGATCACCAAAAAGGAACCTATAAAAAACAGAATCTGGGACTTAAAAAAATCAAACCGATCGACATGGACGAGCTGTCTTTCCGTAAGTTCTTTCATATGGTGAATCACCGGAAAACCGTTACTGTATTGCCACAACAGATTGGGCAACATGATCAACACTGCCAGTAATCCCGCAATATAAAGATGCGGCTGAAGAAAGATCTTCCTTTGTTTCGTCAATAGAACAGCCGGGATCATTCCCAACACTGAAAAGGCGATATTGTATTTATTCAGGAAACCAATTCCGAAGATCACAGCAGCGATGTAGAGCCATTTTACTTTTTCTGAATTGAAATATTTAATCAGTGTATAATAAATAAGGGTCCATAAGAGGACTTCCACAGAAGTCGGCTGAAAAAGCATATTGATCCGGAGAAGCACCGAAAGCAGAATGCCCGTTGAAGCCAAAATTTTAGCGTATAAATTTCCCTGAAGTTCTTCAATAATTTTCCATACCACAACAATCGTCAATGCTCCGAAGAGGGCAGGAAAAAATTTAACCCAAAAGACAGAACCTCCGGCTATTTTTACCAGCCAGGCCAGCCATGAATTAACGGGCGGCACAGAAAGATATCCCCACGCAAGGTGATTGCCCTGATCAAGGTGTAAGTATTCATCCCGGTGCAGTTCATATTCCGGGCTGATGAGGAAATACTGGAGCATGAATTTTGCGATGATAAAGAAAAAGAGAATCAGGTAGTTTTTCTTCATGAAGGAGGATTTTAAGCTTTTTCAAATTTCTGACGGATTATTTCTGCTTTGACATCTGACACTTTTCGTGTCCAAAATTGAATATATTCACGTTTTTCAGGAAATTCCCGGTCCGTTTTGTTTTGGCCGCTGAGGACATTATTTTTGTACTCTTCCAAAGTATTTTTTAAGTACTCTTCATAGTCTTTAGGATTTTGAGGAACGTAACCAATCCCGTCACACCCGCAGCTGTGAAAACACCGTCCTATGATAAACAGGCCTTCTACAATTTTCCATTCTTTAACATCGGTTTTCTTTGGTGCTTTAAAATCCCATCCAAGGTCAGCCATGAGGTTTCCACATTCGGGACATTTAATCTTTCTTGCCCTGATCTCTTCTGTCAGTGCATCCAGTTCTTCTTTTTTAGCTTTTGTAAACACATCGCCCACATTTCTTATTGTTCCATCCGGCTGATGATAGACTTTTTCTTTTTCAATTCTTGAAAGAATATCATACATATCGGTCTGTTTAAATGATTTTCTGCATTTAAAACAGGTGTAATGGGATTTATATGTTTTTCGGGCATACCTGCACATGTCTTTATTTTAATATCAAATCTAATAATTCTATTTCAGAGATGAACAGACCTGACTAATAAAAAATCCTGAGAAAAAATTCCCAGGATCTTACAGTTTAAATATATAGTGATTGTTTACTATTTTTTCTTTTCTTTAAGCTCTTCCTTGTCTTTATCGGAAGGGTTCCATACTTTCACTTCAGAGTCTTTGCTAATTCCTGAAAGGATCTGTACATTGATTCCATCGCTGGCTCCTAATTTCACATATACTTTCTTGAACTTTCCATCCTTCTGCTTTACTTCTACAAAAGGCGTGTCTTTTCCGTTTTTCTTTTCGTACTGAACCAGTGATTCATCCAATAGCAATGCGTTCTTCTCAGATTTAAGGACAATTTCTCCGTTGGCAGAGAATCCGGCTCTGATATATTCGTTGTTAGGATTCGTCACATCACCTTCTACCGGGAATTTGATGGTTCCCAAATTGTCTTTTCCTTTAGGCGCGATCATCGTCAGTTTTCCCGGGAACGTCTTATTCTGAAGGGCACCGATTACGATTTTCATATCCATCCCTTGTTTCAGTTTTCCTGCCTGAGCTTCGTCTATTTCTCCCTGGAAGATCAAAGAATTAAGGTCTGCAATAGAACAGATCGTCGTACCTGCGTTGAAAGAGTTGGCCTCAATCACCTGGCTTCCTACTTTTACAGGAACCTCAAGAACGGTACCTGATGCCTTGGAACGGATCTGTGTTGTCGCCAATCCCTGAAGTTCAGGAGTCGCTCCGGTTTTTACAATCTGTAATCTTTTTTGAGCGGTCGCTAACTGCTGGTTGGCATTTCTAAGCGTCTGCTGCTGAGTATACAGTTGCTGCTGTGAGTTTAAATACTCCTGCTTGGAAATCACACCCTGCTTAAACAGTTTTTCCTGCATAGCATATTGTTTCTGCATGTTATCCACATTCAGCTTGGCATTACTGATCTGCAGCTGGGAATTCACTACTTCCTGCTGAGCGTTGTTCACGTCAGCAATGTTAGGAATGATTCTCACGGTAGCGATCAGCTGTCCTGCTGTCACTTTATCTCCTTCATCTACCAAAATTTTATCAATGATTCCCGCAATGTTCGGCTTGATTTCAATTTCTTCTTTCGGAACGATTTTTCCCGTGGCCATTACCTTGTCTTCCATGTTCTGGTACGATGGTTTTCTGGTCAGGAAAGCTTCACTCTCTTTAGAATTTGATTTCACGAGATACCCGATCCCGGAGAACAATGCCACTGCAAATAAAAGCCCCAGTACAATATAAATGGCTTTTTTCCAAGTGAATTTCTTTTTCATATATCTAGTTTATTTTTTACTATTAAGATTTTTAACTGATTTAAATATTTAATGATTTAAGAATTTAAACATTAAAAAAATCTGTCATTATTTTCAAATTACTACATCAACCCTATTACCCCATTATTATTCTGATCTCAAGGCTTCAATTGGCCGGATCTTTACTGCTCGCTGCGCAGGGATCATTCCGATGATTAAACCAAGAACAACCATTACTGCCATAGCTCCGAATACGTTTCCGTAATTCACCGTCGGATTATAGAAAGGGAATTCATCCTGGTTCTGCGTCACTGCATTTAGAATAATGAGGACAAAGATTCCGCACATGAATCCGAGAATCCCCGAGGACAGTGTAATCACTACACTTTCCAACAGAATCTGGTTTCTTACTTCGGCCGGTTTTGCGCCTAAAGCTCTTCGGATCCCGATTTCTTTGGTTCTTTCTTTTACCGTGATCAGAAGGATATTCGAGATGGCGATAACTCCTGCAAGAATGGTCAGCGTTCCTACGATAATGGTCAGAAGCTGCATTCCGGTAAGGAATCCCGTCAGTTTTTTAAATTCTTTTCCTAAGTTGAAACTTCCAAAAGCATTGGTATCTTCGGGAGATACTTTATTTTGAGTTTTCAGTACCTGCTTTACATCTTCCTCTACTCCGTTTACATTGGCATTAGGCTTACTTACAATGGCAAACATGTCAATCTGTTCTCCGGCATTATACATTTTGGTATAGGTGGAAAGCGGAATAAATGCCGTCTGGTCATTTTCAAATCCACCGCCTTTTTTCACCCTGAAAACCCCGATCACATTAAAAAATATTCCTTTTATATTGACCTGTTTTCCTACCGGATTTTCTTTTTTCTTAGCATCAAAGAAGTTCTTGTAGATCTCTTCTCCAATCACCACTACATTTTTATTTCCCATCACATCGGCATCATTGATGTAACGGCCGAAAATAAGTTTCTTTTCTGAAATTTTATTTCCTACTGAGTAATCTCCTGTAAGA
The DNA here is from genome assembly GCF_000737715.1 of Chryseobacterium sp. JM1. Taxonomy (GTDB): domain Bacteria; phylum Bacteroidota; class Bacteroidia; order Flavobacteriales; family Weeksellaceae; genus Chryseobacterium. The sequence continues at coordinate 62,454 of NZ_JPRN01000012.1, forward strand.
GAATACGTCCCGTTTTTTCCGTTTCTGGACATCGATTCACCAGGTGTTCCGGTAAAGCTTCCTCTTGCATTTTGGGGTGAGATATAGTCGATAGCACTCACTTTTCTTTTCAGCATATCCATATCGGATAAGTTGAGATGAACCTGTCTTCCTTTAGGGAATCCATCATAAGGAATGGATGTTTTCTGAGCCCAAAGAAAAATGGAGTTGGTTGCAAATCCGGAAAACAGTTTATCAAAACCATTCTCCATCCCTTTTGCCGCTCCAAGAAGACTCACATACAAAAACATTCCCCAGCCTACACCAATCATGGTAAGGAACGTACGAAGCTTATTATTCCTCAGTGAATAATAAATTTCCTGCCAAGTATCTTTTTTAAATAATATGTTCACTTCTTTGAGTTATAAGTTTAAAATATAATTGATGATTAATCATCACATCACCGTATCATCACATCAACAAATCACCGTATCATTATTCGGTTCTTAACGCTTCTATCGGTTTGATTCTCGAAGCTCTGTACGCCGGAACAAATCCTGCAATAAGCCCTGAAAATACCAAAGCAATAAACGCCATAAAGATCGTTACCCAGCCTACGCTCGGGCTTTTGATGAAATATTCTTCGAGGCTGTCGCCGATTAAGCTGAGTGCCAGAACACCTATTCCCACTCCAACAATACCTGAAACTACCGTTATCACGACACTTTCCTGTACAATCAGTGCTACAATACTTCTTGGTTTGGCCCCGATGGCCTTACGGACACCGATCTCTTTGGTTCTTTCTTTTACGATATACACCATGATGTTACTAATCCCGATGATCCCCGCCAATAATGTTCCCATCCCGATAAAACCAACAATGATGGTCAGTACGGCCATAAACTGGAAGGTTTCATTCATGTTCTTGGCATTATTCCAGACACGGACTCCGTTTTCATCGTCAGGAGCAACATTCTTTCTTGATTTTAATCTGTCTTTAAGTTCGTCACCGTATTTAATAGCTTCTTCAGGGCTCAGCTTTTCGTTATAGGCGATATATACCGTGGATACCGTATCTGAGCCTTTTTTCATTTGCTGAAGGGTGGTGATAGGTACTGCGATATGTCTTTCGTCCCAGTCTCCTCCGTCATCAGAAAATACCCCTACCACTTTGAACATAGTTCCATTGATGTTCAGGTCTTTCCCTACTGGACTACCGTTCTTGATCAGGTCACGCTGAACCATTCTTCCGATTACGGCAACGTTTTGCTTTCTCTGAAGATCCATATCCGTAAGATAGCGTCCGTCCAGCATTTTTCTGTTTTCAATCACCTTTTCTCCCGGTTCTGCACCGTTTACCTGGTAAGTCCCGCTTTCTTTTCCGTATTTCACCATTAAACTTGTGGTGTATCTCGGACTGGCATCGCCTACTTTATCTTTATCAGCATTGATCAGGAAGTCGTAGTCATCATTATTCATCGTGACCGTTCTATCGGACTGAAGCCCTTTATAAGCCATCGTGGTTTTCCCGGTATAGATCGTGATCAGATTCTGTGCATCTCTTGCAAAACCTTCGGTAAAGGCATTCTGAAGCCCCTTTCCTATTCCGAAAAGAACCACAAAAATAAACAGCCCCAAAGCCACTGTAAACCCCGAAAGCACCGTCCGCAATACATTACTGCGAATAGAACTGAATATTTCCTGCCAACGATCTAGGTCAAACATAGTTTTATTTTTTACTTTGTAAAAAGTCAATTAACTCCGTTGTGAATTTTCTTCGAAGTCAATTAACCCTGTTGTCAATGGTAAAGTTGCTTCTATTGACAATTCACAATTATTTTTTATTCTTTTTTCAACATCCCACTTAAGAGGATAAATGTTGTTTTTATTAAGTTTTCAATTTTCACTAATTCTTCTTTTTTGATATAATTACAGTCTATAACTATGTCAAAACAAGAATCCAGTTCTATCACCGAGCCTCTGGCTATTTCAAAATATCTTTTCCTTTCAGTTTCCGATCTTCTGGAGCATCCTTCCGTTATATTCAACACGACCTAAGTGGAAGCTCTGCGTATCTGATCTGTAAGATTAAATCTCTCACTATCCGGAATCACAGATAAAATTTTATAACATTCAATTCTTAACTGTCTGGCCGATTGATAAACATCAAGTTTATAATGGTTCAGATTCAAAAACATGGTTACTTTCTTTCATTTGTGTTTGTGTGTTCTTTATTACTTAATTAAAATTGATCATTTAACATTCACAATTGACTTGCGCAGCAAAATTCACCATTCACTTATAAAACAATCTGCTTGATAAACTCATCACTTTCAATGACGCCGTCTTTCAGGATGACGTTTCTTTTGGTCTGTGCGGCTACGTCCGGTTCGTGGGTTACAACGATGATGGTTCTTCCTTCATTATTGATATCCTGAAGAAGTTTCATAATATCATGGGTTGTTTTGGAATCCAATGCTCCCGTTGGCTCATCTGCCAGCACTACTTTAGGATCTGTGATCAATGCTCTTGCGATGGCAACCCTTTGTTTCTGCCCCCCTGAAAGTTCGTTGGGTAAGTGATCTGCCCATTGTGCAAGCCCTACTTTCTCAAGGTATTCCATAGCTTTCTTATTACGTTCTTTTCTGGGAACATTCTGATAGTATAAAGGAAGTGCTACATTTTCCAGAGCCGTTTTATAACTGATCAGGTTGAAAGACTGAAATATAAAGCCCAGAAATTTACTTCTGTACTCTGCCGCTTTAACCTCAGAGAGATGTTCGATAGGAACGCTGTCCAGCTCATAAGTCCCTGAATCTTTTTCATCCAGAATCCCGATGATATTAAGAAGCGTGGACTTTCCGGACCCGGAACTTCCCATAATAGAAACAAACTCGCCTTCGGAAATATTAAGATTAATACCCTTAAGAACGTGCAGCTTGCTTTTCCCCGTATCGTATGATTTATGTAGATCCTGAATTACTAACATGAAGTGATGCTTGTTTTATACCCATATAAGTAGATGATACTTTCAATTTGTTACAAGAACCATAATTTATTCGAATATTTTATTGTTTAACGAATTACGCCTTTGTTTATAGCATATTACATTAATCTGTTTAACTGTAAGTGTATTTTTTCATTTATTTTTTCCTCACAACCCCTTCTAAGCCATTATTCGTGCTGGTTTCATGTAAATGTGGAAAACTTTTAGAGTTAAAACTCAGCCAATTAGTATTTACCCCTTTCAAAATCAGTTCTTTTTTTCGAACTTTGTCATTAGTTCTTTACAAGAAACCTCCAGTCACCAATGTGAATATGTTTCTAACGTAAATACCAAACATACAAGAAGTTAAGCATTACTTCCACGTTATCCACAGTAATGCTGATTATTTAATTTTAAAGATATTTTAATATGGGAATTTTCGATAAGAGAGTAAGTTACAAGCCATTTGAATACCCTGAGGTTCTTCAGTTTGTAGAGGCGATCAACAAATCGTTCTGGGTGCACTCGGAAGTGGATTTTACTGCAGATGTTCAGGATTTTCATTCGCAGTTAGAGCCGAACGAAAAACACGCTGTGAAAAATGCATTGCTTGCCATTGCACAGATCGAGGTGTCTGTAAAGACATTCTGGGGAAACCTATACAACCACTTGCCAAAACCTGAATTCAATGGACTGGGAGCTACTTTTGCAGAATGTGAATTCCGTCATTCCGAAGCGTATTCCCGTTTGGTAGAGGTATTGGGATACAACGAAGAATTTACCAACGTTATTGAAATTCCTGCCGTAAAAAAGAGAATTGACTTCCTTTCAAATGTATTGAAACACGCCAATTCCACTACGCCTAAAGAATACGTATCTTCCCTTTTATTATTCAGTATCCTGATCGAAAACGTATCGCTTTTCTCACAATTCGCGATCATCCTTTCTTTCACAAGATTCAAAGGATACATGAAGAACGTTTCCAATATCATCGCATGGACTTCCATCGACGAGCAAATCCACGCCAACGCCGGAATCTACCTGATCAACAAAATCCGTGAGGAACAACCTGATCTGTTAACAGATTCTGATATCGAAGACATCTACACGCTGGTAGATCAGTCTATCGAGCTGGAAGGTGAAATCTTAGACTGGATCTTTGAACTGGGAGAATTAACCGTTTTCTCAAAAGAAGACCTTCTGAACTTCATGAAATATCGTGTAGACGACAGTTTGAAGAAAATCGATATGGAAACCCGTTACAACGTTACTCCTGAGCAGTACCGTCCAATGAAATGGTTTGAAGAGGAAGTTTTCGCGAACTCTATGGATGACTTCTTTGCAAAAAGACCTGTGGATTATACAAAACACGATAAGAGTATTACGGCGAACGATTTGTTTTAAATAAATGGGTGGGCGCGAGCGAAGCGAGCGTCAAAGCAGATCGTATTAGCAATATTATACTAAGTCTGTATCATCTTAATAATTCTTTCGTTCCCTGAAATAACACTATAATTCAAAGCACAATAAATGATTAATGTAATCGTAACTTACACCGTAAACCCTGAATACGTTTCAGAAAACAAAACCCATATCCAAAAGTTTCTGGAGGATTTCAAAAATCTGAATCAGGAAACCTTTGAGTATAAGGTTTATGTAAAAGAAGACGGTGTTACTTTTTTACATTATTCAAACTATATCAATGAAGAGGTTCAGCATGAGGTTTTAAATGTACCGTCTTTTAAAGAGTTTCAACGATTAAGAGATGAAAGCGGCCTGAACGGCACGCACAAAGTGGAAATTTTACAATCAATATAAAAAGCAACAAAATTCCGGAGCATAAAAACTGCCCCGGAATTCGAAAATATAACATCTATGGAAGAGCAAAATTCAAATATATGGTGGCTCAATGAAGAGTCTGAGCAGATGCTGAACAGAGGGTATCTGTTAAAAGGGGAAACGGTAGACGGAGCCATCGACAGAATTACAACAGCAGCTGCAAAAAAATTATACAAGCCGGAATTACAACCTGCTTTCAAAGAAATGATCACCAAAGGATGGATCAGTTTCTCATCTCCTGTATGGGCGAATATGGGAACACAGAGAGGTCTTCCTATTTCTTGTTTCAACGTACACATTCCGGACAGCATCGAAGGCATTACCCACAAAATGGGTGAAGTGATTATGCAGACGAAGATCGGAGGTGGAACTTCAGGATATTTCGGAGAATTGAGAAACAGAGGTACTGCGGTAACAGATAACGGAAAATCTTCAGGAGCGGTTTCGTTCATGAAATTATTCGATACGGCAATGGATGTGGTTTCTCAGGGAGGTGTAAGAAGAGGTGCTTTTGCTGCTTATCTGGATATCGACCATGGTGATATTGAAGAATTTTTATCCATCAAAGATATCGGAAGCCCGATCCAGAACTTATTTACAGGAATTTGCGTTCCTGATTACTGGATGCAGGACATGATCGATGGTGATATGGATAAACGTAAAATCTGGGCAAGAGTTCTTGAAAGCCGTCAGCAGAAAGGTCTTCCTTATATTTTCTTTACCGATAACGTTAACAGAAACAAGCCGCAGGTTTATAAAGATCTGGGAATGCCTGTCAATGCAAGTAACCTTTGCTCTGAAATCATGCTTCCTTCTACCAGAGAAGAATCTTTCATCTGCTGTCTGTCTTCCATGAACCTGGAATTGTATGACGAATGGAAAGATACAGATGCTGTAAAACTGGCTGTTTACTTCCTGGATGCAGTATTAACTGAATTCATCGAGAAAACAGAAGGAAATTACTACCTACAGGGAGCAAGAAACTTCGCATTGCGTCACAGAGCGCTTGGATTGGGAGTTTTAGGATACCACTCTTATTTACAGAAAAACATGATTCCGTTTGAAAGTTTTGAAGCGACTCAGTTCAATGCAAGAGCTTTCAGACACATCAAAGAGCAGGCAGAAACTGCGTCAAGAGAATTAGCCAACATATACGGTGAACCGGAATTACTGAAAGGATACGGATTAAGAAATACCACAACAATGGCTATTGCTCCTACCACTTCAAGTTCTGCCATCTTAGGACAGACTTCCCCGGGAATCGAGCCGTTTGCTTCCAACTATTACAAAGCGGGTCTTGCGAAAGGAAACTTTATGCGTAAGAACAAGTATCTAGCTAAATTATTGGAAGAAAAAGGTCTGGACAACGAAGAAACATGGAGAACGATCATGCTGAACCACGGTTCCGTACAGCATTTGAAAGAGCTTACCGATGAGGAGAAAGCCGTATTCAAAACGTTCAAAGAGATTTCTCCGATGGAAATTATCTCTCAGGCTGCCCAAAGACAACAATACATCGACCAGGCTCAGTCTCTGAACCTACAGATCCCATCTACAATGCCGGTAAAAGACGTCAATTATCTTTACATTGAGGCATGGAAAAAAGGAGTAAAAACTCTTTATTACCAAAGAAGTTCTTCCGTTTCTAAGGAAATGATGGTTAATTTTGTGAGCTGTTCTGCATGTGAAGCATAATATTATTCATCAATAATACACATCAATATAGAATTAAAGCACGCTTTTTAGCGTGCTTTTTTCATTATTTTTATAATTTTAATAAAATATTAATATTAGAAATGGAATAACACATATACCGTTAACCATTCATTAATACTAAAAATATTCACATCTTATTCTCCAAACAGTGAGTATAATCATTATATAGCTGATTATCAACAGACATAATGGTTTTAAATTTGATATATTTGTAAAAAATTATTTCAAACTAAACCCTATGATAAAAACTCTAGGCGGTGGCACACTGCTTACATTACTTTTGTGCCTCCCCATAGCAAACACAAATGCCCAGGTCAAAATTTCCAATTCATCAGGAGTCATCAACTCAGAAAGTTTACTGCACCTTGAAAGCTCATCCAACGACAGAGGATTTCTGTTGACCAGAATTGCTTTGCAGGCAGCCAATACAGCAGCACCTCTTGCTTCCCATATTGCAGGAATGGTTGTTTTCAATACGGCAACAGCAGGAACTGCTCCCAATAATGTAACTCCCGGATTGTACTACAACAACGGAACACAATGGATTAAACTGACCACTAAGGCACCACAGGTAGGAGATATTAAAAACGGTTTCCAAAGTGCAGACCACAACGGGTGGTATCTGCTGAACGGAAGAACCGTGAGCACATTGGCGGTCAATCCAAGGGCCAGAGCAACAGCATTGGGCTTCAGCACCAATCTTCCTGATGCTTCAGACAGGTATCTAAAAAACACAAGCGGAACAGATAACATAGGAACTGCGGCAGGAGCCAACTCTTTCACCCTTACGCAGGCCAATCTTCCCAACGTTACTTTTTCAGGATCTACGAATACGACCGGAAACCATACCCATACCTACACCGACAACCCGTTAAATACGGCAGCAAACGGAGTAGCGAGCGGAACCAATAATCCAATCTCTGATACCTCCAGTGTTAACGACAACACCAACAGCAGTGGTGATCACAACCATACGCTGAGCTTTTCTCTGGGAGGCAGCAGTCAGCCTGTAAGTTTGGTCCCGAACAATATCATTACTAATGTATTTATTTATCTAGGAAGCTGATCATGAAGAAAAATATTTTAAACACACTGACCGGATTATTATTTTTTTCGGGTTTAAATGCTCAAGTGGGTATAGGAACACCTACTCCTTCTGCTTCAGCAGTCTTAGAACTGAGCAGCACCAATAAAGGTCTTCTGATGAATACCGTTTCATTGGCTTCCACATCATCCGCAAGCCCTCTCAGTACGCATACTGAAGGTATTTGGGTTTATAATACCGTTACCGCAGGAACAGCTCCCAATAACGTAATCCCGGGACTGTATTATAATGACGGTTCCAAATGGGTCCTCATGTCTATTAACAGCGATATGCCCAAAATAGGAGACATCAAATCCAGCATGACCAATGCAGACCACAACGGATGGTATCTGCTGAATGGAAGAAGCGCATCTGCTCTTTCAGAATCTGCCCGGATTAATGCAGCTTCGTTGGGATATACAACAGCCCTTCCCAATACAGCAGACCGGATTATAAAAGGTAAGAACGCTTCTGAAGCTATGGCAGCAACAGGTGGATCCAACTCCTATAGTCTTTCACAGGCCAATCTTCCGAACCTTACCCTTACAGGAACAACCAGTACAGACGGTGCACACAGCCATACGTACACCAACAGAGGAGTGAATTACTGGAATTATAATGCAGGAAGTTTAGCCACCACCAGAACAGTGAATACCGAAACAAGAACCACCGGGTCAGCCGGAGATCACAGCCATACTTTTTCTGTACCCAGCGGAGGAACTAATACGCCCCTTGCACAGTACCCCAAACATATGGTCGTTCAGTATTTCATCTATTTAGGAAAATAAAAAATCGGAAATGAAAAAAATTAATTATATAGTACTGCTTCTTGCCGCTTTCAATACGTTAAGTGCGCAAGTGCTTATCACGGCAGGAAATTCTCCAACGCCTACCGCAAACAGCCAGGCAGTTCTGGAACTGTATGCGCAGAATAAAAATAAAGGACTATTAATGCCCAAAGTATCCCTTACGGCTACAAGCGCTCCCAATCCATTTCCAAGCCACATCGCAGGAATGACCGTCTATAACACCAACACAACAGCGGCAGCATTGACCGGTGTAACTCCCGGATTTTATTATAATGACGGAACCTCATGGAGCAAACTGGAAGTACAGCTTCCAACCGTGGGCGACATAAAATACAGCAGCACACCTGCAGATCAGGACGGATGGTATCTTCTGGATGGAAGGGCTATTTCAAGTCTTCCTTCAGCGGTACAGAGCAGGGCAACTTCACTGGGGTTCTCTACAACACTTCCGAACAGTACCGACAGATATCTTAAATCCAAATCTGGTTCGGAAACATTGGGAACAATAGGCGGAAGCACTTCCGTAGCACTTACTCAAGCTAATCTTCCGAATGTAACATATAATGCAACGACTACCACAAACGGAGCCCATACACACGCTTACAACGACCGTGCAAGCGGTACGACCAACAGTATAGAAGCAGGAAGCACGAAAACGGTTGTGGATAACGATGCTACCACTTCTACCACTTCAAGTGCAGGAGCTCACAATCACACGTTCTCCGTTTCTACGGGAGGATCAAATACAGCGTTGAGCCTGCAGCCGAAATACCTTTCAGCATACATATTTGTGTATCTGGGACAGTAACAGAACTTGGAAAATCAATAAGACTTTTAAGCCTTATTATAAAGTACAGAAACCATGGAATATCTATGGTTTCTCTTCTCTAAAAACTCAGATATAAAGCTGAAAAACAACCGTAAATGCATAAAATAAGCCTGCTAAAAAGGGGATTATTAAATTTTAACAAAATTTTAACATTTAAGTTTTAAAAAATTATTTCCCGTTAATCATTCATTAACACTGAAAATATGAGCCATTCCCTCCCTGAACAGTGAATCAAGTGGCTCTATCACAGACTTTAGGTTATTATTATCAAGTAATTTTATATACATTTGTTTAAAATTTACTACTTAAATCATCTTTTTAATGAAAATATCAATATACAATCAGAATATTTTTGATATTAATTGATAGATAACCCACAAAGTTTAGACTTTTATTTGAGTGGAATAAAGTACTTGTTATGTTCTGACTATTATATTTATAAAATTCAACATTTATAAGTAAAAACGCAGAATTAATTAAAATAATACATTTTCAAGTTCTGTTTGAAAAACAAGCATTCATAAAAATATAAGGAAAAATTAAGAAGTACAAAACTGCATAAACACCAATAAAAACACATAAAAGACATTATCCAAATTAACCGACAATGAATTTAAACACAATCAGGAGATAGAAATTAAAATTAATCATAAATAAATATTACTTCTAATATAAAATACACAACACACACATACTAAGCAATTAATTTTCTATTGGCAAGAAGTTTGTTAATAGTAGAAACACACAAAAAAAAATTATTTCGAACATGTACAAAATTATTACTTTAGTTTTGGTAATGGCTTTTTGCTCCATTACCGCACAGGTGGGTATTAATACTACAACACCAGATGCAAGCTCCGCTTTAGACGTTACAAGCACTTCTAAAGGAGTTTTACTACCACGAATCAGCAATCTTTCCTCAATTACCAACCCAGCAACAGGGCTCGTTATTTTTGATACCAACAAAAAATGTATCAGCCAGAACGTAGGAACACCTGCCGCTCCGGATTGGGTATGTCTTTCTCCGTATGTAGCTAAATTTTTCTATATGCCAAGCGTAGTTTTTGACACGACTACAACAGCAACAGGGCAGACGAAAGATTTGTACACATTGTATAAAAATCAGTTTTCGAATGTACCGGCTAATGCAAGAAGTGCATCTGCTCCTGCTTCGATTCCGTTTTTTCCCAATGCAACAGATCTGCACTATTATGTGACGGGTTATGATACGTCTGTTTTCAAGATCAACAGCATCAGCAACACGGGTGTATTGAATTATGATGTTTTATCGAATGCTACTTCAGCCTCTTTCATCAACATCGTATTTGTTGTAAAATAAGCAGTCATGAAAAAGAATTTTAAAGGGCTGTCTCTGATGAGCCTGGTTTTCACACTGCTTACCAACTTCGTGTATGCGCAGACAGACAGTACAGAAGTGGCAAGTATCTACGGATTTTATTCCTATTCGAGTTCGCTGATGAATGCTTCTTCAGCATCTGAACTTACAATACAGGGAAATGCGTCGCATACTTCTACGGGTGTACAACTTACTCCGGCCAGTTCAGGCCAGTTTGGAGGATTGTTTATCAACGGAAGAACTTTTACTTCGGTAAACGGACTTCATGTTGAGTTTGAATATGAGATGAAAAATGGAACCGCCTTAGGAGGTACTTATGGTGACGGTTTATCATTCTTTCTTTATGACGGAGCGGTAACCAGCCCTACCATCGGATCACCGGGTGCCGGAATCGGGTATTCCTATAACAGAACGAAAGATACTTATTCCAGTCAGAGAAAAGCAGGTTTATCCGGAGCTTATTTGGGTATTGCACTGGATGAATTCGGGAATTTTAAATCTAAACGTTTTCAGGGTGATTCCAGAGTGAATGGTATTGCAGGCGTAACCTGGAGCCAGTCGACAAGTCATGTGACTTTAAGAGGCGCAAGAGGCGCTGCGATCAATACGACAGGTCTGGGAGCCGGATTTACAGGATACCCTGTTTTGGTGACCCGTTCTACCTTAAGTAATACAGGGACAGTGGGCAGAATCCTGCAGGCTGACAGAAGCTATCTGGCTACTTCCAATACACTGGCCTCTGTTTTTGATCTCCGAAATAATGCGGGAGAATTCAGAAAAGTATATCTGGATCTGATTCCACATTTTACAAGCCCAACGACAACGGATGGATTTGATATCAAAGTAGATATCCAGACTACTCAAAACGGCACGCCTACTAATGTTATCAACTATTATCACTATAAAACTTCAGTACCTTACACTGAAAATGCAAACCCTCAGACCTCTGATTTTAATACTTCAGATACGGAAGGTGGTGCAACTTCCCAAACCCTGGATGCAACGGTTCCGGCTGTTCTGAAACTAGGTTTTGCAGCAGCAACAGGAGCAGCGTTTCAACAGCAGATTATTCGAAATGTGAAACTTACTCTTCCCTATGCAGCGGTTGCCAACGATGATGTGACGTCTACCTGTAAGTTTCAGCCTGTGAATATTCCGGTTTTTGCTAATGATATAGCGTATAAAGGGGCTATCAGCATTACAACTCCGCCCACCGGAAGCAATGCGAATATCGATTATTCGACCTTCAGTTTTACAAAGAGCAGCGATACAGACCTTACACTGTACCGTAAAAAAGTAACTCCGGAAGGAACATGGACCTATAATAAATCCACAGGTATTGTTACGTTCAATCCATCAAGCGGATTTACAGGAACAGCAACAATGACGTATACAATAAAAGGAAGAACCGTAAAGGATTCGAATGGAAAGATCACTGAACCTTATGGCGACACCGCTTACCGTTCAGTTCCGGCAACGATTACTGTGAATTTAAAAACCACAGGGTGTATCTATTCTGTTATTTCCAACAAAATGGTAACACAGGGTGTAAAATAAAACCCAGGAGAAAACACAAATTCCATTATAAAAAAGCAGCAAAAAACCATAGAATTTTCTATGGTTTTTGTTTTATAATACCTGAGTGATAAGATTGTTTGAAAACCTCCTGTTTCTGCATTTTTTTAACGCGATATCAACAAACTCTATTATTGCTGTTATTATTTTTTCGATCGCAAAGAACGCAAGGTTTTTAAGGTATATGAATATTTAAGGCGCAAGAAAATCAAAGATTTTCAGCAAGGGGAATGATGAGATTGCTTCGTCGCTACGCTCCTCGCAATGACGACGTAATCAATTTTATCGGAGATAAAATCTTTGCGCCTTAAAACATGTTCTTGTCATTTAATTTGCGCCTTTGCGCTGTTCCAACTGTAAAAAAATTTCACTTGTTTTTTACCAATTTGCTTCTATACTGACAACCAAAGACTGACTGCTCTTTTTACTGAGTGAAACGCCTTGATGAACATTTTTTACGGTTTAATTAAAAAACAAAAAACGACCCGGAAAGAAAATCCGGATCGCTGAAAAAATTATAAGTAAAAAATGAAAGACTAATGATTAAAAATTATATCTCACTCCCAACTGCGCCTGGAACCTTGATGCAAACTGATCAACGGTATAAGGCAGTCCCGGTGTTTTGAAATTATAAGTAGGATCACCCGCAGCAGGCTGACCGGCAGCTACATTTCCAACTTTCGTAAGCCCTACGCTGGCGGTAGAATTAAAGGTATTAGGTACAAAATAGACTTTGCCCCAATCTTTATTCAGTAAATTGGTAAGATTGATAATGCTTATTGAAATCTGAATATTATTTTTAGATTTTTCGCTGAGTCTGATCTCATCCATAATTTTGAAATCGGCCTGAATGTTCCATGGGGTAACATCACCGTTTCTTTCTGTGAACTTTCCTCTTCTTGAGTTCAGATATTTATTTCCACCCACAAAATTTTCATAGTCTGCGATCTGCTGTTGGGCAGTTACCAGGACGTTTCCGGCTGCATCTTTAATAGGAACAATATATTTGGCGGCTTCTGCAGCATCTTTAAACACATAAGAAAGTCCTGCTGCCTGACCTGTATTTGCAATCGTGCTGTTTACAAATCCCCAGCTGAAAGGATTTCCGGATTGAGCATTAAAGTATACGTTAGCAGATAATCTGTTGGATTTTGAAAGCTCAAGACTGTATCCCAGATTCGCTACCACTCTGTTTTTGATAGCAAAATTGGAGGTTGTCAGCTTAGGATCATTCGGAGTCAGAGACTGGTTCATCTGCCAGTTACTTTCCATTGAGTTTCTGATTCCGTTGGTAATGTCTTTTGCGTCACCATACGTATAGGCTACGAAGAAATTAAACCCGAAATTATAGGCTTTGGAAATCTGCGCTGTCAGGTTGTAACGGTAGCCTTCCTTAGTGTTGGACAGAAGATAGGCGTTTGAGAAATTACTGTTGATATTGGTGGTGTATATCGGCATTTCATGATTCGTATCATAGCTGAAATACGTCACATTATCTGTTTTGTTCACCTGCTGGAATTTCAGGTCATAAAGCACTTTGGTATAAATTCCTTCCAGCGTAAGTTTGTATCCGGCCAATGTATAATCAAAGGCTAAAGAGCTTCTCCATACCCTCGGCATTTTAAAATTATTATCTATAAGGTCTACCTGAACCTTTGAAGAGTTCTGCCATTTCGGGAAATTACCGCTTACCAGAGGATCTCCGTTGGCAGCCAGCTGAGCAGCAGTCGGAGCATTATAATCATAGCTTCCGAAACCTACTCCATCATTATAATAAGCATACCCTAACCATGCAAAAGGAATTCTGCCCACGAAAATACCGGAACCTCCTCTTAACACCATAGACCGGTCTTCGGTAAGATCAAGATTAAATCCTAATCTCGGGGAGATGGTAGGCTTATTAAGATAATCATTCGAAAGTTGGCCTAGCGGCGTATAGCTGTAGGTATTTCCAAAGTTTGGATCCTGAGGAGAGCTCTGCACCATTTTGCTTAGCAGGGGCTTGTTCGGTAAATCTGTGTAATCTACACGTACTCCCGGTGATAATCTTAACCTTCCCCAATTGATTTCATCCTGAAAATACAGGGAGAAAAGATTGACTTTATATTGTGCGTAAGGATTATCAAAGAGTGTTTCTCTGCTGTCTCCGTTAAAAGGATATGTCCCTCTGATCCTTGATGGACTGGAATTATAGAAATCGGTCAGGTTTTTATAGGAAATCCTTCCGTTCAGGGCATTGACAAAGCCGTAATTGATGTTGTATAACTCATTATGCGTTCCCAACAAGAAAGTATGGTGTCCTGTTTTATAGGTAAGATTGTCTGTGATCTCAAAAGTTTTCTGTTTCATATTGAAAACAGTGGCCTCACGGTCATTCCCCAGAAGTACGGTTCCTCCGTTGTAGGAGATTTCCACTTGCGGAAACATGGCATTCCCGGAAGTAGGATCCCTGTAATCATGGATGGAAGAATATCCAACGACTAAATTATTATTCCATTTATCATTAAAACGGCTTTTCAACTCCAATGTCGTGGTGGAAGCATTATTTTTCTGAATAAAATCCATGCTTGAAAATCTGAAGTTCGCTCCATCTCTTTCAAGATTCGAGGCTTGAGAAAACACCGTATTGTTTTTAATGGATAAAGTGTGTTTATCGCTGATCTTCCAGTCCAACTTATTAAAAAGCTTCGCACTTTCTGAAAAGTTATTGTAGCTGTCGAAGCTCCCTACTTTAAAGCCATATTTATTTTTTACAAAATCTGAGATCTGCTGAGCCACGGGATCACTGACCAAAGCATTGGGATCATTGGCGTTATAGAATACAGGATCTGTTCTTTTGGTATATTCAAGATTCGTGAACAGGAAAACTTTGTCTCTTACCACAGGTAGTCCTACCCTTCCTCCGTAAATCATATCCTGAAAAGCGCTCGGCATCTTTGAATTGTCTCCCACCCTGTTGTTTCCGGTAATGGAAGCATTTCTTCCATATCCATAAATAGATCCGGTCACTTCATTACTTCCGCTTCGGGTTACTGCATTAATACTTCCACCCAGGAAGTTTCCAAGCTTTACATCATACGGCGCAATATAAACCTGCACATCCTGAATGGCATCCAGACTTATGGAATTGGAACGCGTACTGCTTCCCGGCATTCCGGAAGTTCCTGTCTGACCTCCCAAAGACGGGCTGAAACCAATCGCGTCGTTATTGATGGATCCGTCGATCGTAACGTTGTTGTATCTGAAATTCGTTCCGTTGAAAGAGTTATTGGCACTTTGCGGCACCAATTTGGTCACATCCTGAATTCCCCTGTTGATGTTGGGAAGTCCTGAAATCTGAGCCTGACTGATTCCTACTCCATATTTCGCGCCGGTCTTTTTAGAAGTGATCTTCACTTCATCAATTGTTTTTTCACCTGTATTGACTTCAACTACCGGCAAATCATTGTTTCCCAGCGAAAGCTGCACATTGGTATTAGAATAAATAATCTGTTTTCCATCCGATATTTCAATGGAATATGGGCCTCCCGGCTGAAGGTTGTCTAAACTAAACTGCCCCTTGCTGTTACTTTTGGTTTCGAAAGCACTGTTCGTAGGAATGTGTACGACCTTCACAGTAACCTCGGAAGAAATTCCTTTGAGCCTTCCAAAAATTTTAGAGCTGGTTTCCTGTGAAAATGCAAAGCCAAAGGATAATAAAGCAAAAGCACAGATTATTTTTTTCTTCATGATTTTATTGTTACAAATTCGGGAGTAAAATTAGACCTCAGAAATATCAAGTATGGTAACATAGAATTAACATTGTGTAAATGAATGTTTAATATTTCCTTAAAAAAAACTTAATACGGTCCTACTCTAAGGGTAAAGAATTTAGACCACATTCCTGCACAGATCGGCAAAAAATGCTTAATTTTAAAAAAATAAAATCATTTAATATGAAATTCGGACAAGTAGAAGACCCGTCAAAAATAGATTTTACACTTCCTAAAGACCACGCCAGAACTAAAGAAATTTTAAACCAAAATAAAAAAGGACTGGAAAATATTTCCATAGGATGTGCTAAATGGAACAAAACCGACCTTAAAGGATTTTACCCTAAAGGAACCAAAGACGAATTGACATATTACGCGAAGCAGTTTAATTCTATTGAACTGAACGCTACCTTTTACGGAATGCCTACCCCGGAACAGGTGGAAGTATGGAAAGAAAAAACACCGGAAAATTTTAAATTCTTCCCAAAGATCACCAACACGGTTTCTCACTTCAGAAGACTGATTGACGTGACGGAACCGGTGACCAATTTCGCATCAGCAGTGATGAATTTTGATGATAAACTGGGAATGGCTTTTCTGCAGCTTCATGATAATTTTAAACCTAAAGATTATGACAGGCTGGAAAAATTTGTCAAAGACTGGCCCAAAGAAGTTCCTTTAGCCATTGAGCTCCGCAACACCGAATGGTTCACTGATGAGGAAATTTTCAATACAACCTGTGAGCTTTTTGAAGCCAACAATATCACCAATATCATCGTAGATACGGCAGGAAGAAGAGATATGCTGCATATGCGTCTTACCACGCCCAATGCATTCATCCGCTACGTAGGTGCCAATGCCGAAAGTGATTATGAAAGACTGGATGACTGGATGAAACACCTGACCAAATGGAAGAAAGAAGGACTTCAGAATGTCTATTTCTTTGTTCACCAGAATATTGAAAAAGCATCGCCACTCCTTTCTGCTTATTTCATTAAAAAGATGAATGAGGACTGGAAGACGGATATTCATATTCCGCAAATGGCGACTGATAATAATGGGACGCTGTTTTAGATGTCAATGGTGAATTTTGCTTCGCAGTGAATGGTGAATGGTAGAATCAAGATGCAAGATTTTAGATTTCAGATACGAGACTTTTACATAGTAGTACTGGTGGCTTCGGGAGCCTTAGCCACCAGATATTCGTAGTTCATTTAATATGTTCGGATTCATAATTTCCAGCTCTAAAACCCTCCAACTCTCAGACTCTAAAACCCTCCGACTCTCAGACCGGCATCCCTACCTTTTCAATCACACTTACAAAAAGACACCTAAAAAACTGTTTTTGTAGAAAAAATTTAGTATCTTAGGATATACTGCTGCTCATATAGGGGGCACAGTATTTTTAAAATACAAAATGTCATGGAAAAAGAAATTTGCACGATAAGCATTACCAGCACCTGGCTTGGTGATGAATATACATTTTACGAAGATCACAGAATAAAAAGGGTCTACGATAATCACAGCCTGAGCGCCAACCGCACCGAATGGCTGGAACCGCATCAAATCAACAAACAGAATAAAGATAAACTGATTAAAAACTGCCCTGAAGAATTTAAGGAGCAGGTGATGCAGATTCTGGATTATCCTTGATAAAATGTATGGGTAATGAGTAATAAGCAATGAGTAATAGTATCAATTGTTTTATTATTACTCATTGCCCATTGCTTATTGCTTATTTTTTCTCAATAAAAGGACGAGGTTTAGAAACAGAAGCAAGAAATCTAAGGACACCCAGATTCCCAGTTTTGCATTTTCATAATTGTATGCGTCTACCTCTTTTTTTGCGGCCTCGGAAAGTCTTACACTTTGATTGATATAGTTCTGTACTTCTACAATCTGGTCAATATTTTTGTTCGGAACGGCGTGCTGGGAGAAATAGACCATGTTCTTTTTACCCAGATACCCTATGATCCAATATTCATCGGACTTATCCATTTTAAGATATTCTATCCTGTAGTATTCCGGACGTATTTTTCCGATATGTTTAGGTTCAAGAACTCCATTTTTAGCGCTGTCTACTTTGATGAGGTAAAAGTCCAGGGTTTGGGGAAGTTTATTGACTACCTGCAGCCCTACTGAATTATCTACAAAACTTACCGCACTTTTTTGGATGAACCAGTACGTAAAAATAGAGATTGAAAAAACCAATGTGAGGATTCTGAACAGTTTTGCCCATTTTGCCACCCTTCCTGATTTCACTTTATACAAAATCAAAGAAAGCACACTAGCCCAGAAGATAACAAAAATGATAAATACCATACTGCAAAGATACTGATTTAAGATTTTTCGGAAAGAAGGTTAATCAACATTCCATTCTTTGAAAAACTGATCGAGGAATCCCAGCATATAATCATGTCTTTGCTGAGCGATCTCTCTCCCTTTCTCAGTATTCATTAAATCCTTCAAAAGCAGAAGTTTTTCGTAGAAATGATTGATTGTCGTACCGTTGGATTTTTTATATTCATCTTTGGACATATTCAGACTGGGCTGGATCTCCGGGTCATACATCGGATTATTTTTAAACCCTCCGAAATTGAATGTTCTCCCGATCCCGATAGCCCCGATGGCATCAATACGGTCGGCATCCTGTACAATTTTAAGTTCAATCGGAAGTTCAGCCGGAGCCTCACCTCTGTTTTTAAACGAAATATTTTTAATGATAAATAATACCTGTTCTATCACTTCTTCCGAAACCTTTTGTCCTTCCAGAAACTCTCTTGCTATTTTGGGAGCAATGGTTTCATCCCCGTTATGAAATTTCGGATCTGCAATATCATGCAGCAAAGCGGAAAGTTCTACCACTTCCTGATTACAGTTTTCTGTTTCTGCTATTTTCCTGGACAGTTTCCATACTCTTTCGATGTGGTACCAGTCATGTCCTGCTTCAGCGCCTTCTAATTTTTCTTTTACAAATGCTACGGTGTTTTCGATCGTACTTTTCATTAAGCTGTCAATTCGTTTAAAATAATATTCCAGAGTTTTTTATTATAGCTTCTAAAAAAATTGACGTGTCCTATTTCTTTTTTGTCGGATTCAGATGTTTTTACCAGCCTGTAGGAAGGCTTAAGGTTGGGATAGGTAGTATTCAAAAGACTTAATACTCCTTTTTCAGTCAGCCACACATCATCTTCTGCCCGGATTACAAATACTTTTTGCGTCAGATTTTTAGAATAGTCATCAATTTTCTCCAACAGTCTGTTGGTTGATTTCCTGTTTAAAATTAAGGTTCTCCAGTCATATGCGCAATTTTTTGGAAGACTTTCTCCGAGCCCAAACCAATTGGCCGGAAAATATCCTAATAATCCGGTAGTTAAAGGCTGAACAATTCCAAATCCGAGATAAGCTTCTATTTTTGTCTTCCATTTCAGGTTTCCTACAAATGCATTCTGGGTTCCCACGAAAATGAATTCGTCAAACATTGCAGAATCTTCATTCATTCCCAGAATCAATGCGCCCACGGAATGTCCCAGACAGTACTTCTTATAGTCTGAAAATTCCTTTTTAATATATTGGGTAAGGGTTTTATAGTCTTCGGAACCCCAGATTCTCATAGACGCTTTAAAACCTTTCATGTTTTCAGGTTTTGAAAGCCCGATTCCTCTGTAATCATAAGCGATGACGGTAAATCCTTTTTCTGAAAAGAAACGGGCAAATGAAAAGTACACCTGCTGCTTCACACCTGTCGCCGAGTTGATCAGAAGCAGTTTTCCATTGCTTTTTTCAGGTCTGAAAAGATGAACCGCCAGCGATACCTGATCTTTTGTAATGAGTTCCAGTTTTTCCATAGGGTAAAAAGAAAAAATCCACTATAAAAGTGGAGATTTTACTTATATTTTTATGTTAAGTTTCTGACTTTCGATATGTGGTAAATAGCTTTAGGAAAAGAAATCCGACATTCTCGGAAGACCGGTCTGCGAACCTTTTCCTCCGGAAACCCTTGAAGAAACTTCATTCCCGAATTTCACACACTCCTCCACCGAGTTTCCATGGCAGAGTGCTACGGCAAATCCAGACGTAAAAGCGTCTCCCATTCCCATTTTGTAAACCGTTTCATCTTTGTCATTTCTAAAGTACTTCATTTCCGTACCGTCAAAATAGATCGTAGAATTCGTATCGTCTCTTACAAAAACCTTGTTGAAATATTTTTTAAGAATTTCTTCTCTTTTTTCCTCTCCGAAAACGGTATGAAGCTCGCTGCTTTTTGCTACAATGAAATCTACCATCTCAATAATGCCTTCACTGATTTTCATAGCCGGTGAGGCATAAAGTCCCACTTTTTTACCGTATTTCTTGGCTTTTCTGATAGTGTACTCCACCACTTCCATGGCGACTTCAAGCTGAACCAAAATAAGGTCTACCGTATGAAAATAACGGTCAGCTTCTTCTATATGTTGTATGCTGAGACGTTTATTAGCTGCCGGAACCACTACAATAGCTGCATTTCCGTGGCTGGTGGTTACATAGGCTGTTCCCGTAGATTCGGCATCCGTTTCATGAACGAAACCTACATTCACGTTTTCACCTACCAGATTTCTCATGATCTGCTGTCCCAAAGGGTCCATACCGACACATCCGATAAAATAAACGCTGGCTCCCAATCTTGCAGTTCCTACCGCCTGATTGGCTCCTTTTCCTCCAAAATAGCTGTCTGAATTCACGGCTAAAACCGTTTCATTCGGCTGTGGTATTTTTTCGGTCTCTAAAACCAGATCGATGGAAGAGCTTCCTACAACAATAATTTTGGGTTGTTCTGATGAGAATTTCATTGGTGTTTTATGTTAGCTTAATATATTGTATTCAAAAAACTAAGTTTCAAAAATAACTAAT
The DNA here is from genome assembly GCF_000737715.1 of Chryseobacterium sp. JM1. GTDB lineage: Bacteria > Bacteroidota > Bacteroidia > Flavobacteriales > Weeksellaceae > Chryseobacterium. The sequence continues at coordinate 83,270 of NZ_JPRN01000012.1, forward strand.
TTAATTAACTTATCTCAATAAATTCGGTAATTATCTTCACAGGCTTGTGATCTTTATCGTAGGCAATATAACTTGCATAAAAACCTTCACCGTATCCTGTTTCAAAGGCGAAAATAGTTCCGGGATGATCATCAGCCGGCTTCAGGAATGCATACTGATCTATAGCTCCTTTTTCATCAAAGAAATACTCATGGAAAAATTCTTCATAGATTCCCATGAAATCTGCTCCTTTGCTGTGATAAAGTCTCTTTTCAAGTTCGTTCAGACTGTTTTGGGTATCTACATCCATAAGACATCCCATCCCGCTTTCTACGGGATATCCGAAGATTTCTTCTTCTCCGAGATCCTTCACATTCTGTCCTGCAGTCACAGCCATTTCCCATTTTACGATTTCCGCAGTGCTGAAAATAACTTCCGCATACGCGACACAGTTGCTTTCTCTTTCTTTATGCAGTAAAACAGAAAAATCTCCTTTCGGAAATTCTGTCGTGAAAGCCTGCATATCATTTGTGATCAAAGGGTCACAAGCTACCAGCTTACCACTTGAAAGATAGAGTTTCCCTACTTCGAAGCTTTCCAGTAAAGGGCTTTCTACGAAGTTTTTTGAGAATAGTTTTTTTATGTTGTCTATGTGTGTCATTTAATTTTCGTTGTTTAAACTGTCAGGCTGAGCGGAGATAGAAAATCTGTGCTCAGCCTGACATTCCGACAAACTTACTGTCTATCTTTTAAATTTACAAACTTTTCAGCTTCTCTTCTAAAATAGCTATCTTATCATGAGCATCTTTCTGTTTCTGACGTTCTATTTCTACAACTTCAGGCTTGGCATTGGCTACAAATTTTTCATTGGAAAGCTTCTTGTCTACAGAGATCAGGAATCCTTTTAAATAAGCAACTTCTTCTTCTGTCTTCTTTTTCTCTTCAGCTAAATCTAAATTTTCACTTAGAGGAATAGAAACTTCAGTTGCCCCTACCAGGAATGTAAAGCTAGGTTTGGTCGTCTTTTCTCCGAAGTGAATGTCAGTCACATTCGCCAGCTTTCTGATTACGGCTTCATTGGCAAATTCCGAAGCACCGGTATACACCTCAACGGCTTCTCTAGGAGAAATCCCTTTGGTCTGACGGTAATTTCTGATTCCGGAAATGATATCTTCAGCCGTTTCGAAGTTTTTAATGATGTCTTCATTAAATGATTCCTCTTTTTTCTGTTGAGCAATAATTAATGCCTCTTCAATACTTCTTTCAGAAATCGTCTGCCATAATTCCTCTGTTAAGAAAGGCATAAACGGATGAAGCAACTTCATTAATTCTTCAAAGAAATATATGGTTTGATCATACACTTCTTTAGAAATTCCTTCTCCGTAATTGGGCTTAATAGCTTCCAGATACCAACCGCAGAAATCATCCCAAATCAATTTATAAATTAAATGAAGTGCATCTGAAATTCTGAATTTCCCAAACTGATCATTAATCTCAGCAATGGTTTTATTAAGCTTACTCTCAAACCATTCAATAGTTTGTTTATCTGCTGTATTGGCTGGTTTGTCTTCATGATTCCACATATTGATCAATCGGAAAGCATTCCAGATTTTTGTCGCAAAATTTCTTCCCTGCAACATCAGATCTTTATCAAAAAGCAAATCATTTCCTGCTGCAGAACTTAACAAAATTCCAACACGAACCCCATCTGCACCAAATTCAGAAATTAATTCCAACGGATCCGGTGAGTTTCCTAAAGATTTTGACATCTTTCTTCTTTGGCTGTCTCTTACAATCCCTGTGAAGTATACATTTTTGAACGGAACTTCTTTTTTGTATTCCAGTCCGGCCATGATCATTCTGGCTACCCAGAAGAAAATAATATCCGGACCTGTCACCAGGTCAGAGGTTGGATAGTAATAGTTGATGTCTTTATTTTCAGGATCCAGAAGACCATCGAATACAGACATCGGCCATAACCATGATGAGAACCAGGTATCCAGAGCATCTTCGTCCTGTCTCAGGTTTTCGGTTGTCAGTTGCTCATTGCTGGTTTTTTGCTTCGCTAATACTAAAGCGTCTTCAATGTTTTCTGCAACCACAAAATCATTTTCTCCATCTCCATAGTAGAATGCCGGAATCTGTTGTCCCCACCAAAGCTGACGGGAAATATTCCAGTCACGGATGTTTTCCATCCAGTGCTTATAGGTATTTTTGAATTTCTCAGGGTAAAATTTAACCTCATCATTCATTACTACTTCTAAAGCCGGCGGCGCCATTTCAGACATTTTAAGGAACCACTGCACAGAAACTTTAGGCTCAATAACGGCACCTGTTCTTTCTGAAGTTCCTACTTTATTTACATAATCTTCTGCTTTCAGTAAAAGATCTTTTTCCTGTAATTCTTTTGCGATCTGCTTTCTTACATCAAATCTGTTCTGACCTGCGTAATGAAGACCGTGCTCATTAAGATTTCCGTCATCATCCAAAGCATCGATCATTTTCAGCTGATGCTTCTGTCCGATCTCGTAGTCATTGGTATCATGAGCAGGTGTAATTTTCAACGCTCCTGTTCCGAATTCAATATCAACATATTCGTCTTCTATGATAGGAATTACTCTGCCAACGATCGGTACGATTACATTCTTACCTTTCAGATGAGCATATCTTTCGTCATTAGGGTTGATACATACGGCAGTATCCCCGAAAATAGTTTCGGGACGCGTAGTTGCTACGGAAAGAAATTCTTCCGAACCTTCGATTTTATATTTAAGGAAATATAATTTTCCGTTCTGCTCTTTAAATATTACCTCTTCATCAGAGATATTGGTTTTTGCTTCCGGATCCCAGTTAACCATTCTATAGCCTCTGTAGATGAGTCCTTTATTATATAGGTCTACGAAACTCTTGATCACCTGCTGAGATAATTTTTCCTCCATGGTGAAACGGGTTCTGTCCCAGTCGCATGAGCATCCCAGCTTTTTCAGCTGCTCAAGGATGGTTCCTCCATATTTGTCAGTCCATTCCCATGCATGTTTTAAGAATTCTTCACGGGTAATATCTGATTTACTGACCCCTTCAGACTTCAGTTTAGCAACAACTTTGGCTTCAGTGGCAATTGAAGCGTGATCTGTGCCCGGAATCCAGCAGGCATTAAAGCCCTGCATTCTTGCACGGCGGACGAGAACATCTTGAATGGTATTGTTCAGCATATGTCCCATGTGTAATATCCCCGTTACGTTTGGCGGAGGAATTACCACAGTATATGGTGGTTTCTCATTAGGCTCCGAATGGAAAAATTTGTTTTCCATCCAGAAGTTGTACCATTTCTGTTCAGTTTCCTGTGGATTGTACTTTTCTGAAATCTGCATAAAATTCTATTTCTTTTGCTTACAATTTGCAAAAATAGTCTAAAGAAAAAAAATTTTAAGTATGAATTAAAATAATTTTTAACTTTGTTTCTCAAAATTTATCTAACAAACATATTAACATTCAAGAATATGAAAAAATTAATTGCAGGAATTGCATTATTTGGGACATTTGCATTAGCTTCTGCACAGACTATTACATTTGATAAAACTACTTTTGACTATGGTACTATCAAACCAAGTGCGGACGGTACAAGATTCTTTACAGTAACGAATACCGGAGACAAGCCTTTGATCCTTTCTAACGTAAAGCCTTCTTGCGGATGTACAACTCCTGAATTCAGCCAGGATCCGATCATGCCAGGAAAATCTGCTAAAATTAAAGTAGGATACAACACGACACTTAACGGACCTTTCAACAAAATGATTGAGGTTTTCTCTAACGACCCTGCTAATAGCAGAAGCGTAATCTATATCAAAGGAAATGTAGATGCAAGTGCTCCTGAGCCTAAGCCATTAACTGCTGAAGAGCAAAAAGCAGCCGCTAAAGCTGAAAAGAAAGCCGCTAAACTTGCTAAAAAAGCAGCAGCAAAGTAAATCTTTACTAAAAAAATAAAGGAACCGTCTTCATTGGAGGCGGTTTTTTTATTACATTTAAGTGAGAGATTAGAAATTAGAGGTTAGATGTTAGATGTTAGATTTCAGACATCAGATTTAGAAGCTTGAAATTAGAAGTTAATTACAAACTTTCCTTTAATTTCTTAATCTCTCAATCTTTAAATCATTAAATTTTTCAATCATTAAATATAAAAAAACATGGACACCAATTTCTCAGATGATTTCCTGGTAAAAGGAAAATTTTCAATAAAAAAAGCTTCAACAGAATATAAAGGCAAGCTGACCAAAGAAGAAGGCGGGCAGCTTTTAATCAAAGAAAAAGAAAAACTTCGCGAGCTCCAGGAAAAACTGTATGCAGATGGGAGTCAATCTCTGCTTGTGATCCTTCAGGCGATGGATGCAGCGGGAAAAGACAGCCTGATAGAGCATGTTTTCGGAGGGGTAAATCCTCAGGGTTGTAATGTGACCAGCTTTAAAACACCCAGCTCAAAAGAATATGCCCACGACTTTTTGTGGAGACATTATCTGGCGCTTCCGCAGAAAGGAATGATCGGTATCTTCAACAGATCTCATTATGAAAGCGTTCTGGTATGTAAAGTTCATCCTGAATATAATCTTAGTGAGAAAACATGGTCTTCTGTAAAGGATTTCGATGGCAAATTCTGGGAAAACAGATATGAAAGCATCCGAAATTTTGAACAGCATCTTGCCCACAACGGAACCACCATTGTGAAAATATTTCTGAATGTTTCCAAGGATGAACAGAAAAAAAGATTACTGGACAGAATCAACGAACAGGAGAAGAACTGGAAGTTTTCAGCTGCTGATCTTCCGGAAAGGGCTCTTTTTCCACAATATATGGAAGCTTATGAAACCGCTATTAACGAAACATCAAAAGATCATGCCCCCTGGTATGTGCTTCCTGCGGACAATAAATGGTTTGCAAGAGTAGCCGCTATTCAGATCATTATCGATACGTTGGAAAAGATGGATCTCAAGTACCCTCAGGTAGGTGAAAAGGAAAAAAATGAGCTTCTCGAAGCTAAAAAAACACTTGAGAGTGAATAAACCAAAAATGTAAAATATTACCTCATAGCTAAGTACTGGTAAATAAATTTAACTTAAAAGACACCAAAAAGTGAATAATTTATTGTTCATGTGATTTTTTTTTATAAATTTATCAAAAATTAATTTTTTACCCCAAATTATTAAACTTTAGCTATGAAAAAACTCTTATTATTACCGTTAATCGCCGTAATATGTCTTATTTCCTGTACCAGTGAAGGAACTGCTGTCAATACGGTACAAAACATGAAGACTCCACAAATGGAGAACTTCGATAAAGCTTTCAAAAGCCTTAACGACCCACAAAACAGACCTACTGATGAGGAAAAAAGCAGAAACACTTCTGAACTGAGCGACAGAAGAAAGGCTCTTCTTGTTCCTGCATCCAAGGAGCTGATCCTTTCTTCCGGCGTTACAGAAGCTGAACTCACAAGAAAAACCGGTGGCGATATGAGCCAGATTATTGTGTGGGCTACCAACATCTATATGCAGAAAAGTGACGAGATCCGTAAGAACTTAAAATCTGAATAACAGATGAAAAAGGTTTTACTGCTACTCGGCATATGCTCCGTTTCTTCGGCATATGCTCAGGGAGGAATGCTGATCATTCAGAATTTCACCACCAACTACGATTTCCGTGGAGCTATTTTTGCCAGTAACAATGCAGGAGGCTGTTATCCAATTGTCGCCAACCAAAATCCTGATGCGATCGTTGTACCGGCAGGAGCCACTGCAAAATATGAAAATTACAGAGACCAGTATTCTTCCTCCGCCTTTCCGGTTACTTCCTGGAATGTTAATTTTGGTCCAGGATCTACCGTCTTACCAAGGCTATGGAGCCATCCCAGTCTGATGCCTGGTGGTGTGATTTCCAATAACACCAAATGGTCGATGTCCAAATTCCAGATGTTTCACGCCGGAACTTCTGTCCCTGAAACCTACTTTAACGGAAATATCGGGGAAACAGTCGCTGCGTGTAATACTGTTCCCGATGTGATCAACACAGCCTGGGGAAATGCCAAGTGGTTCACCATCACAGCAGGCACAGATGTTTACACCTATCTAGTCATTCAATAAATCATTTACCTTATATCACTATGAAAAAGATACCATTACTTTTATCCGCTCTGGCAGGTTTTCTTGCTTTTGCGCAAACTTCTCCTCTCGTTATTCAAAACTACAGTGCCTATAATGCAGAAGGCAGACTTCGTACGAGCTCAATAAATCCATCGGGCCCTTATATGTATGCAGCCCCTAATATTCCTTACGGATCATTCACGATACCTGCAGGAGGGTTTACCCAGTACGATAAATTCAGCACAGCCGGGACAGCTCCTTATGGGATCACATTATGGTATGTTGGAGACCCTACGAATCCAGCGAATAATGGAACGTATGCGTATAATCATCCTTTTATTGCTGCTGTAATGGATCCTACCAATGTATGGGCGGGATTTGATTTCATTCTTAAGGATCCTGTAACCCAAAACGGAGTAGATCAGTTCCGGATGGGAGATCCTGCCGTAGACCCTTGGTTCGTGAGTACAGCAACCGGAACTTTTTCAAGTGCCGACTGGTTCACCATCACTACGCCTAGCGGCCCAACCACTTATCTGCAGATCTTTTAAATAACCGGTAGCTGTTCTGCAGCTGCCTGTTTTATTGAAAGCCATTGATCCGGAAAGCAGCTTTTTGCTTTCTCAGGAAGATCTATGCTTAAACTTTACTAACCTTTTAAAACTTATTCTAATATAATTTAATCATGAAAAAATTCTTTTTATCGGCTGCCATAGCCGTTTTAACCTTAGTATCATGCAGCAATGAAGGCGCTGCTGTAAACACTGTGGAAACTATGAAAACGCCACAGATGGAAAAATTTGACAAAGCTTTTAAAAGCCTTGGAGATCCGCAGAACAGACCTACCGAAGAGGAGAAAAAAAGAAATACTTCGGAGCTGAGTGACAGAAGAAAAGCACTTCTTGTTCCGGCTTCCAAAGAGCTGATTCTTTCTATAGGTGTTACAGAAAACGAATTGACGAGAAAAACAGGTGGAGATATGAGCCAGATCATCGTTTGGGCTACTCAGATTTATATGCAGAAAAGTGATGAAATACGCAGAAACTTAAAATCTGAGAAATAAATTATGAAAAAGCTTTTAACCATTTTGGGATTCATGTCCATATCCTTTGCTTATGCGCAGGGAGGTCCCATTATCATTAATAATTATACTGGTGCTGATTTTCATACCAGAATTACTGCAGCGAATCTTACTACACCGGGATGTTATTTTTATGCAGCCTTAGACAATCCTGAACTTGTGATTCCCAGTGGAGGTATGGTGAGCTATAATAGTTTCAATATTCCGGGTACGATTTGGAAGGTTTCTACATCATCTTCGGGTGCCACGCCAAGACCGGGAAGTCATCCGAGTCTAATGTTAGGAGGCGTGATCTCAAGCAATACCAAATGGGTGATGTCTCAATTCCAGTTTTACCAGTCCGGAACAGCTTTAACATCGGGAGGCGTAGGTGATCCGGCTTATACCTGCAACCCTGTTCCCGGTTATATGTTTACTCCGGAAGGATCTGTAGAATGGTTTACCATCACGAGTGGCGGAACAACCTACACTTATCTTCAGGCACTTTAAAATTGATAAACACTAACTATTAAACGAATGACAATATGAAAAAACTAAGCATTATTCTGGGTATTCTGGCGGGAATGGGTATTTCAGCCCAGTCTTCCACACTGGTTATCAATAATTACAGCGCTTATGATGCTGCGGGAAGGTTTATGACTGTGGGTTCCTTAGGTTCTGGATCGTCACAGCCTTATATGTATGCTCTTCCTAATGCACCTTATAGTGTATACACGATTCCGGCAGGAGGCTACACCAAGTATGATAAATTTGATAATACAGGCGGAGCAAATCCTATCCCGATTCCCGGATGGTTTTATATTGATCCGCTGAACAGTGCCAATACAGGAAATTACGCCTACAATCACCCTATTATTACAGCCGTAACTCCTATCGACGAATGGATGGGATTTGCTTTCAACCTTACGGACAGCACAGGATATTCCTATGACAGCTTTGAGGTAGGAGATCCTGTACTTTCAGGAGGTTTTCTGCAATCTACTCAAAACGGGCCCAACACCAGCTCTTCTGCGGACTGGTTTACGATTACCTCATCCGGAAGCCAGATCACTTATTTCCAGATTTATTAATCATCATTATATCCATAACCTTAACTCAATAAAACTGATCATTTTTAAACAATCTAACTATGAAAAAATACTTTTTATCAGCTGTAATAGCTGTTTTAGCCTTAGCATCATGTAACAATGAAAGCGCTTCTGTGAATACTGTGGAAACTATGAAAACGCCGCAGATGGAAAAATTTGATAAGGCGTTTAAAAGCCTCGGAGATCCTCAGAACAGACCTACGGAAGAGGAGAAAAAAAGAAATACGTCTGAACTGAGTGACAGAAGAAAGGCGCTTCTTGTTCCGGCATCGAAAGAACTGATTATTTCCAGCGGCGTTACAGAAGCCGAGCTTTCCAGAAAAACAGGAGGTGATATGAGCCAGATTATCGTTTGGGCTACCCAGATCTATATGCAGAAAAGTGATGAAATCCGTAAGAATATTAAATCTGATAAATAATTCCTGCCATGAAAAAAATAGTAATCCTACTTGGAATCACAATGGCTTCTCTGGCTTATTCTCAGGGCGGAACCATGATCGTGAATAACTATACTCCATATGAATACCGCGGAGGTATAATCGCCAATAACTTTGCAGGGGGATGCTACCCTGTCATTGGGACTACCGACACAGTTATTGTTCCTCCGAACTCGCATACCGGCAATGGCAATGCTCTGATATACTCCAATTACAGGGATCAGTTTACCTCATCGCTGTATCCGATGCCGAACTGGACGGTGAGTCTCTCATCCACCAACAGCAATGTGAGACCCTGGAACTTCGGGAGCTTAATACCGGGAGGAGCCATTTCCAATAATACAAAATGGTCCGCTTCCAAGTTTGCCATGTATGATCCGGTAACCAATCTTTATATCCCGGAATTCAGTACTACGGTGAGCCTTGCAGGAAACTCGTGCTACATGGCACCGGACTTTTATGCCACTCCGAACGGAGCCAACAGTGCGGAGATCTTCACTATCACGACCGGTACAGGCCTGGTTGAAACCTACCTACAGCTTTATTAAAACCTCATATAATTAATCATCTTAAAAATTGAACTATGAAAAAATATTTTTTATCCGCTGTAATAGCTGTTTTAACCTTAGCATCATGTAACAATGAAGGCTCTGCCGTAAATACTGTGGAAACCATGAAAACGCCACAGATGGAAAAATTTGACAAAGCTTTTAAAAGCCTTGGAGATCCTCAGAACAGACCTACGGAAGAGGAGAAAAAAAGAAATACGTCTGAACTGAGCGACAGAAGGAAAGCACTTTTGGTTCCGGCATCGAAAGAACTGATTATTTCCAGCGGCGTTACAGAAGCTGAACTGACGAGAAAAACAGGTGGTGACATGAGCCAGATCATCGTTTGGGCTACCCAAATCTATATGCAGAAGAGCGATGAAATCAGAAAGAATATTAAATCCGATAAATAAGTATCATTATGAAAAAAATATTGACGATTCTGGGAATCACAGTGGCTTCTTTTGTGTATTCACAGGGAGGAACGCTTATTGTGAACAACTATACTCCCTATGATTTTTATGGAGCCATCATTGCAAACAATTTCGCGGGTGGATGTTATCCTATGGTAAGCCCGAACACCCCTAACAGCATGATCACCGTTCCTGCCAATGCCAATATGGGTACGGGAACCGAGCTGAGGTATGACAATTACAGAGATCAATACTCCTCATCCCTGTACCCTATATACGAATGGAATGTAAATCTCTCGCCCACCAACGGGCAGCCACGGATATGGAGCCACCCTGCCATAATGCCAGGTTCTATTGTTGCTCTCAACACAAGATGGGCTTCTACAAAGTTTCAAATGCGTTTTGCAGGTACTACATCGAATGTTCCTGAGTTCAATGCCAATTTAAGTTTGTCAGGAAATCCATGTAATTCTGCTGATGACTTTTTTAACACGATATCCGGAGCTAACAGTGCGGATATGTTTACGATATCGAGCGGAGGAATCAATTATACTTATATCCAACTTTATTAATATTAATTATGAAAAAATATTTTTTATCAGCTGTAATAGCTGTTGTAACCTTAGCATCATGTAACAATGAAAGTGCTGCCGTGAATACTGTGGAAACGATGAAAACGCCACAGATGGAGAAATTCGACAAAGCGTTTAAAAGCCTCGGAGATCCTCAGAACAGACCTACAGAAGAGGAGAAAAAAAGAAATACGTCGGAGCTGAGTGACAGAAGGAAAGCGCTTTTGGTTCCGGCATCGAAAGAACTGATTATTTCCACAGGCGTTACAGAAGCTGAACTGACGAGAAAAACAGGCGGAGACATGAGCCAGATCATCGTTTGGGCCACTCAGATTTATATGCAGAAAAGTGACGAAATCAGAAAAAACATTAAATCCTAAAATTAAATCATCATGAAAAAATTACTAACTGTACTAGGCATAGCCGCTTTTTCTCTAGGGTATTCCCAGGGAGGAACTCTTATTCTGAATAACTATTCTCATTATGATTTTTATGGGTTCATCATAGCCAACAATATTGCCGGAGGATGTTACCCTTATATCACCTCTGCCAATCCGGACATGGTGAGAGTTCCTGCGGATTCTCATATGGGCAACGGACATGAGCTGAGATATGACAATTACAGAGACCAGTATGGTTCATCTTTGTATCCAATGGCTTCATGGCACATATCTACCTCCAGTGCACTTGGTATCGTAAGACCCTATAATCACGGTTCTTTAGCACCCGGTGGCGTTTTTTCAAACAATACCAGATGGGCCACTACAAAATTTGTGATGTATTATCCGGGAACAACGGACCTGGCGCCTGATGATTTTAACGGTGCCATCACTATTGCAACCAACTCATGCTATACCGCATCTAATAATCTTACTTCAACTACGGGGAACAACAGTGCGGAAATATTTACGATCTCGAGTGGAGCATCCACTACCACCTACATTCAACTTTATTAATCTGATTGAATTATGAAAAAGATTTTAGCTATCATAGGAACAGCTGCTGCTTCTTTTGTTTATTCGCAGGGTACCATCATCATTAATAATTATTCTAAATTTGATTTTCATGGGTTTATTATTGCTGCCGGTTCTACAGCCGGATGCTATCCCCGTGTAGGAAATGATGGCGAGATCGTAGTTCCTGCAGATTCTCATATGGGGAACGGTAAGGAACTGATCTACAAAGATTACTACGGCCAGTTTATGTCTTCTTTGTATCCTACCGCTAACTGGGCTGTCACATTAAGTCCTACCAATTCTTCCATCATGGCCTGGAATAATCCGAATCTTTCACCCACCGGAACTATTTCAAGCACAACCCGATGGTTTGCCACTAAATTTGATATGACGGAAGCCGGAACCACTATATCCTCACCGGATTTTCGTGCCAATTTAAATCTCTCAAATCCCTGCAACCCAACTGCGTATAGTTATTACGATACTCCTTCGGGAGACAACAGTGCGGAAATTTTCACGATAGGAGCCGTCACTTATCTGCAGCTGTTTTAATGCAGAATTCCGAATACTTAAACTAATTATAAAATCATGAAAAAGATATTCACTGTTCTTACACTATCATTACTGTCATCTGCTTATGCACAGCACAGTCTCATGATCGTCAATAACTACTCTACGACCTTTGATTTTCAGGGAAAAATAGGGGCTCATAATTTCGCAGGCAGCTGCTATCCTTATGTAACATCGAGCACTCCGACGGCCATCACTGTTCCGGCAGATTCGCATCAGGGTAACGGTAAAGAACTGGCTTATAAAAATTTCAGAGACCAGTTTGCAAGCTCTCTTTACCCTACCACTAACTGGACACTGCAGACCACTGCCACTAACTCTTCGGTAAGATCATGGAATCATCCAAGCATAGCACCGGGCGGTGTTATTTCCGAGAATGTGAAATGGGCATCTTCCCAGTTTCAGATGTATTATGCGGGTACCTCCACTCCGGAACCTGGTTTCAGCGGACAGATCGGGGAATCTCCTGATCCGTGCACGGGTGCGCCGGGATATATTTCTACCCCATATGGAGAGGCTGAATGGTTTAACATTACGATAGCTAATGTTACCTATTCTTTTTTGCAAATTTATTAATCAAAAAAAATCTAACCTAAATTCTAATTTACTATGAAAAAACTTTTTATATCAGCAGCTTTTGCCACTTTAACCTTAGTATCCTGTAATAATGAAGGGAGCGCCGTGAATACCGTAGAAAGTATGAAAACGCCCCAAATGGAAAAGTTCGACAAAGCTTTTAAAAGTTTGGGAGATCCACAAAACAGACCTACGGAAGAGGAAAAGAAAAGAAATACATCCGAACTGAGTGACAGAAGAAAAGCCCTTCTTGTTCCTGCCTCTAAAGAACTGATCATTTCCACTGGTATTACGGAAGCTGAACTAACGAGAAAAACCGGCGGTGATATGAGCCAGATCATCGTTTGGGCTACCCAGATCTATATGCAGAAAAGCGATGAGATCAGAAAAAACATTAAATCTGATAAATAATCCATGAGAAAAATTTTAACCGTATTTGGAATAGCAGCAGCATCTCTGGTGTATTCCCAGGGGATGTTTATGCTTAATAATTATTCCCCGCATGATTTCCACGGAAATCTGATGGCTATGAATTTCAATGGCTGTGTTCCTGCCGTGATGAATAACGATCCTGCCACGATGGTAGTTCCCGCCAATTCACACATGGGAAACAGTCTTGCATGGAAAATAGACAATTACAGAGATCAGTTCGCTTCTTCTCTATATCCTGTGAATAACTGGATTGTAACTCTGGGAACAACATCTTCAACCATAAGATCTTGGAATCACGGCAGCCTTATGCCGGGCGGTGTTATTTCCAACAATACCCAATGGGCGACTTCAAAATTCCATATGTACTATGCCGGAACAGGAAACAAGGTAATCGGTTTCAATACCAATTTAGGAAACGCCACTCCTAACTCATGTATTACAAGCGTAGATTATTTTTCCACTCCGGACGGTACTGCAGAATGGTTTACTATCTCAACAGGGAGTACAACAACAACTTATCTTCAAATATATCCATGAAAAAAACAGCAGCTTTATTATTGGGTTTAATGGGAATATTTTCCTCCGCACAAACTTCATCTTTTGTATTTAACAATTACAATGGGTATGATGCGGTTGGAAGACTGATGACCTGCAGCCCTACACCGGGACTTGTTCGCTATATGTACGCTTCGCCTAACGGATCTTTTGGTTCATATACAATGCCCGCAGGAATTTCTTCCTTCTATTCGTCATTCGGAACTACAGGTTTAGCACCTTTTCCTATGAATATGAATTATTGGAATATCACAGATCCCAGCAACACAGCAAATAATGTATCCTATCCGTATAACCACAGCTACATCACCTCTACGATGTCTTCCATCAACGAGTGGGCGTCATTTCACTTTTTCCTGATGGACAGTGCAGGAAATACGATAGACTCTTATCTTGTGGGAGATCCGAACGTGGCCATTAATGCCGGCGTCACTGCCAATGCTTATCAGGTAGGCCCGAACAGTGGTATAGAAGCCGAGTGGTTTACCATTTCAACATCTACCGGAAAGGTTACTTATTTCAGTATCTATCCATAAAAAAAGCGGAGAACTTTCTCCGCTTTCTTTTTATAAATAATTTTGTAGCCTGAATAAAATCGCGAGAAGATCTGTAAGCCGGATTTTGTTCTTCCGAAGAAGTGCCTGTTATTTATCTGCGTCTTACATTGCTGCAAAACTTGAGCTGATTACCCCTCGGCTTTCAGGACGAGCCGCCCCTAATTTCCATTACTGAAAAGAACCGATATACTTATCATTGCACCGCAAAGAGTTTACCTGGTTTCACTACAGCCGAACTGTACCTGCTTTCTGTTGCACTTGTCCTACCCTCACGGGTGACGGATGTTATCCGCTTTGCTGCTCTATGGTGTCCGGACTTTCCTACCCCTGCCGAAACAGGAATCAACAAGCCGATTTTCTCGCGGTTGCAAAGATACGGATTATTTGTGATGATTTGACGATGTGGTGATTTGATGATGTGGTGATGTGGTGATGTGTTAATGCGGTGATGAGGAATATATGGATTGATTAGGAGAATATAATATTCAATAGGAATGGGCTTCAGGCCATTTAACTAAAAAACAATATCATTTCAACAATCCTCCAAGTCTATTCAGACACATCACCGCATCAACACAACGCCACATCAACAAATTAACCCATCATCATATCAACAAATCACCGCATTATTATTATCTTCGTGCCATTATATATCTATGACTTCGAGAGAAAAAGAATTTGCGCAGCTTATCAAAGATAATCAGGGCCTGATTATCAAAGTTTCGCGTCTGTATACCAATTCTCTTGAAGATGAAGAGGACCTGTTTCAGGAGATCGTACTGCAGCTATGGAGAAGCTACGATTCTTTTAAAGGGAACTCTAAAATTTCTACATGGATGTACCGTGTAGCCCTTAATACAGCCATTACTCTTTTCAGAAAAAAAAGCAAAAGCCTACCTACCAACGAGTTGGATATCAACCACAGGGATTTTGTGGAAGATGATGACGATAAGCAGCAGCAGATTTCTCTTCTGTATACCGTGATCAAAACCCTGCCCAATGTAGAACGAGCGATTGTAATGATGTATCTTGACGACCTGCCTTATAAGGATATTGCAGAAAACCTTGGGATCACCGAGGTTAATGCCCGCGTGAAAATGAACAGATTAAAGAAAACCCTTAAAGAACAGATGGAAAAATATGCCTGATTTTGATTTAGACAGCTTTAAGAAAACATGGCAAGAGCAGCCTGTTCAACCGAAATACGACAGCACTGAGATCCTTCAGATGCTGAACAGAAAGTCGCGCAATTATGTGAAATATATTTTCTGGATCAGTGTACTGGAGTTTTTATTCTTTTCTGTTTTAGGACTATTTTATTTCTTTCAGGATGAAGAATCGGACAGTTTCCGCAAAATATTAGAAAAACTGGGCGCTCAGGAAGCTCCTGAGATAGAAACTAATTTTGACCATGCCTATTTAGCCATCAAAATTATAAGCTTACTGATCACGGCTTATTTTGTCCTGAAGTTTTATCAGAATTATCGCAAAATCAGGATTGAGGAAAACCTTAAAGGTCTCATAATAAGAATTATTAAATTCAAAAAGACAGTCAATGCCTTTATTCTGATCAGCATTGCGCTGCTGGTTGCCTTTATGTTCGTCTTTACCGCATTTATTTTTTATGTACTGAATTCTCAGAATGTACAGCCTTCCAACTCCAATCTGATCATTGTTATTATCGGGATCATTGTAAGTACGGTACTTTGTGTACTTCTAATCTGGTTCTACTACAGACTTGTATACGGAATCATCATCAGAAAACTGGACAGAAATTTAAAACAGCTTAAAGACATAGATTCTCAGGAAAATTAATGCAAACAGGCATCAGTTCAAGATTTTTCATTATTTTTATTCCACCAAATCTTAAACTATGCCATTATCTTACGTCTATGGAGCTTCTTCGATTCCATTACTGGGACAAACCATCGGAGGAAATCTTAAAAAGACTGTTGAAAAATACCCCAATCAGGAAGCCTTAGTCTGTGTTCATCAGGATTACAGGGCCACATATCAGGAATTTTATAATCAGACTACTGCTGTTGCAAAAGCTTTAATTTTTTTAGGGGCCAAAGCAGGCGACAGAATCGGAATCTGGTCTTCCAACCGCTATGAATGGGTACTGCTTCAATACGCAACCGCCCGGATCGGAACCATACTGGTGAATATCAATCCTGCTTACAGAACACACGAACTTACTTACGTCATCAATCAATCGGGAATCCGTTCTATATTTTCTTCTTTAAGCTTTAAAACAAGCAATTATAAAGAAATGGTAGAATATGCCAAAGAAGTCTGTCCCAGCCTGGAACATGAAATTTTCTTTGATGACAACTGGGAAGATTTCCTGAACAACGGACAGGATATTTCAGATGACACACTTCACAGCTTTGAAGAACACGTACAGTTCGATGATCCTGTGAATATTCAATACACCTCAGGAACAACAGGTTTTCCAAAAGGTGTCACCCTTTCCCATCACAATATTTTAAATAACGGATATTTCATTGGGGTACGCTTAAAGTACTCACAAAACGACCGGGTCTGTATTCCGGTCCCATTTTATCACTGTTTCGGAATGGTTATCGGGAACATATGCTGTACGGCTCACGGCGCCTGTATGGTGATCCCTAATGACAGTTTTGATCCGGATATTACGTTAAAAACTGTTTCTGATGAAAAATGTACTTCTTTATATGGAGTTCCAACGATGTTTATCGCCGAACTGGCGGTTAAGGATTTTGAAACCTATGATTTTTCAAATTTAAGGACAGGGGTTATGGCAGGTTCAGTTTGCCCTCCTGAGATCATGAAAAAGGTGGAAAACCTTATGAACATTAAAGAAATGAGTATCTGCTACGGAATGACAGAAACCTCTCCTGTCTCTACCCAAACTTTGATCGGAACGCCCTTAGAAAAGCAGGTAAGCACGGTGGGAACCGTTCAGGATCATCTGGAGATTAAAATCATTGACGAAAATGGAAAAACGCTGGAACGTGGCGAGCATGGCGAACTCTGCACAAGAGGTTATTCTGTGATGCTGAAATACTGGAATGACCCCGAAAACACCAAAAAAGTACTGGATGATGCCCGCTGGATGCACACCGGCGATATGGCGGTAATGGATGATGACGGGTATATCACGATCTCCGGAAGGATGAAAGACCTGATCATTCGAGGTGGTGAAAATATTTCACCCAAAGAAATTGAAGACTTTTTATATACCTATCCGAATATTCTGGATGTACAAATCATAGGAATTCCGAGTGAAAAATATGGTGAAGAAGTGATGGCCTGGGTAAAGGTGAGAAAAGGTTTTGACGTAACGGAAACGGAACTTCTAGACTACTGCAAAGGAAGAATTGCTCATTATAAAGTTCCTAAATACTGGAAATTTGTGGATGAATTCCCGATGACAATCTCCGGAAAAATACGGAAAGTGGAAATGCGTGAGATTTCTATCAAAGAGCTGGAACTGGATAAATTGAAACAGCGTTCTTAATTTTTTTTGACACAAAGTTTTTAAATAAAATAATATTGACTTTGAGAAAGGCAAAGAATTCGACTCCGTCGCTGATGAAGCTCATGGATAAAGTGACTGCTTAGTCAGATCAATGAAATTGATCCACTTCGCTCACTTAAAATATTCAATGTTATAATAAGTCTTTGCGTTAAAAAAAGCCTCTCGCAGATTGAGCAAATCACGCTGATCTTACTGTTTTATCTATATTATTAATGCTCACTAATAATGCAGACAGATTTTATATTCAAAATAGAAAAGCCCGGATATACCGGGCTTTTGCTTTTTATGGATAACTACTTAAAGTTCTTTTCTTAATCTTGCAACCGGAATATTCAGCTGTTCACGGTATTTAGCGATTGTTCTTCTGGCGATATTGTAGCCCTGTTCTTTCAGGATGACTACCAGAGCATCATCGGTAAGCGGTTTTCTTTTGTTCTCTTTCCCGATCACTTCCTGAAGATGCGTTTTAATTTCTTTGGTCGAAACTTCTTCACCATCATCGTTGGTAAGACTGTCTGAGAAAAGGTCCTTCAGATAAACGATTCCGTTGGATGTATCGGCATATTTGCTTTTTACCACTCTTGAAATCGTAGAAATATCAAATCCTGTGATATCTGCAACATCTTTCAGGATCATAGGTCTCAGAGATTTTTCATCACCTGTGATAAAATAATCCTTCTGGAATTTCACGATCGCTGTAATGGTTTGCAACAGGGTATTCTGACGCTGGTTAATAGCATCTATATACCATTTCGCAGCATCTAATTTCTGTTTGATAAACAATGCCGCCTGTTTGTGCTCTGAAGAGTTTTTATCATGGGAATACGTGGTCAGAATGTCCTTATATTCTTCAGAAACTCTTAAGGTCGGAGCGTTTTTGCTGTTCAGCATTGGGATTACCACTCCATCTTTTACCTGGATCACAAAATCCGGAATAATTTCCTGGTTGATCGTGATGGTTTGTGTATCAAAGTTTCCTCCTACTTTCGGAGACAGTTTTGAGATCTCATCAAGGGCATCTTTAAGATCTTCTTCTTCGATATCGTACTTCTGAATGATCTTGTTGTAATGCTTATTGGTAAGCGCATCGAACTGATGTCTTAAGATATTGGCTGCCAGGGAAACTGCTTTATCGGAACTTACTTTCTTTTCGATCTGAAGCAACAGGCATTCCTGAAGACCTCTGGCTCCTACTCCAGGTGGATCCAGCTTCTGGATGTAATTTTCCAGAATGTCTTCAACCTTTTCCTTAGTCGTATAAATTCCCTGTGAGAAAGCAAGATCATCTACGATCGCTTTGATTTCTCTTCTCAGATAACCGTCCGTATCAAGGTTTCCGATCACGTATTCTGCGATCTTCTCGTCTTCGTCACTAATGTTCACCAGGTGAATCTGTTCCAGCAGATAGTCATATAACGACTGTCCTTCCGTCAGAAGGCTTTCATTATCGAACTCTTCATCGTCCGGAGAATAGTTACTGGATGCAGTTTTATAATTGGGCTCGTCATCGTAGATATACTCGTTGACGTCAAAATCTGTTTCAATGCTGGCTGTTCCTTCATCCTGATAAGCATCTTCAAGAGAAGAGAATTCATCTTCTTTTGGATCTTCCTTTACAATTTCCAAAGCAGGATTCTCTTCTAGCTCCCGTTCCAGCTCCTCTTCAAATTCCAGGGTGTGAAGCTGGATAAGCTTCATCAGCTGGATCTGCTGAGGTGCCAGCTTCTGTCCTAACTTGAGTTGTAAGTGTTGTTTAAGCATATTAGTCTTTGTGTTTTAACATAACATATTCTACGAATTTAATAAATTAATTCGACAAAAAACACATTTAGCATGATTTTTGCATTACACTTATTAATATAATAAACTATTAGAACATAAAAAAGCCTTAATTTTTACATTAAGGCTTTTTTTATTGATCTAGAATTCAGCGCTTTTCGGCGTTCTAGGGAAAGGAATCACGTCTCTGATATTGGTCATTCCTGTAACGAAAAGAACCAGTCTTTCCAACCCTAATCCGAAGCCCGCATGTGGCACAGAACCGAACTTTCGGGTATCAAGGTACCACCAAAGCTCTTCTGCATCTACGTGCATATCTTCCATTTTCTGTTTTAATACGTCTAATCTCGCTTCTCGCTCAGATCCTCCGATGATCTCCCCGATTCCAGGGAAAAGAACGTCCATTGCTGCAACGGTCTTATTGTCATCGTTCAGTTTCATGTAGAACGCTTTGATTTCTTTCGGATAGTCGAACAATACTACCGGGCATTCAAAATGCTTTTCAACCAGGTATCTTTCATGCTCAGACTGAAGATCCGTTCCCCAGTTTTCCACCGGATACTGGAATTTTCCTTTTTTATTTTCTTTAGAGTTCAATAGGATCTCAATAGCTTCTGTATAGCTTACACGCTTGAAACGCTTAGCGATAACGTTCTGAAGTTTTTCGATAAGACCTTCTTTTGCTCTGTCTTTTTCCGGTTTTGCTTTCTGTTCTTCTTCAAAACGGGTGTTCAGGAATTCAAGATCATCTTTACAGTTGTCAAGAACATACTGAATCACATATTTTAAGAAATCTTCCGCAAGGTCGATGTTGTCTTCAAGGTTGTTGAATGCCACTTCCGGCTCTATCATCCAGAACTCTGCAAGGTGTCTTGTCGTGTTTGAATTTTCTGCACGGAAAGTAGGTCCGAATGTATAAATTCTTCCTAATCCCATCGCTGCAGTTTCTCCTTCAAGCTGTCCTGAAACCGTAAGGTTGGTCTTTTTACCGAAGAAATCCTGTGCAAAATCAATTTCACCTTCTTCCGTTCTTGGCATATTGTTCAGGTCAAAGTTGGTTACACCGAACATTTCACCTGCTCCTTCTGCATCTGCACCTGTAATCACCGGCGTGTTGATATAGAAAAACTGATTTTGGTTAAAGAATGAATGCACGGCAAAACTCACCGCGTGACGTACTCTGAAAACAGCTCCAAATACATTGGTTCTGAATCTTAAGTGCGCCTGCTCACGAAGTTTCTCTAAGCTGTGTTTTTTAGGCTGAAGAATCGTGTTCTGAAGTTCTTCTGTGAAGTTATCACCTAAGATGATGATCTTTTTAGCAATAATTTCTACTGCCTGCCCTGCTCCCTGGCTTTCCACCACTTCTCCGATTACTTTCAGGGAAGAAGCTGTACTGATCTTCTTAAGGATCTCTTCATCAAAATTTTCAAAATCAACAACTATTTGCAAATTATTAATCGTAGATCCATCATTAAGGGCAATAAAGCGATTGGCACGGAATGATCTTACCCATCCGTAAACAGTAATGTCATGATGTAATACTTTCTTGTAATCCTGTAGGATTTCTTTAATCGTCTGCTTTTTCATTTGTTGATTATAAATTTTCGTATAAAAATTAACGTCTGCAAAGTTACAAAAAAACAGCGCAACTTGATGATTACGCTGTCTTTTTAAAAAACCATTTATCAAAATATTCAATCTAAAACTATGCTGTGGATATTATTTAATGTGAATTGGGAAGGAAGGGAGCCCGAAGAGGGAAGCTGGAAGTTACTTTTGGACATCCTTGGCAAGGTTTAAAACCTTGCCAAGGATATAGCCAAGATCCTTTACCGGATGGAAAAAGACAATTAAAACCACATTACAGTTCTGCTTTTAAACTTCCCACTTCCATTCTTTAGATGCACTCTCTAATTAAAAAAAACTGTTTTCTTACGCTCTTTTCCGTTTCTGATTCTCCAGGCGTGATAAGAGCTTGGAACGTCGTACTGCCATTTCGGAAGCAGTAAGACAATTAAAATCACATCAATATGAGAGATGAATCCCAATACAACCGTGAGGTAAAATGCCCAGCCCGTTTGCTGAAACCCGATCAGATAGGTAAAGGCAATCAGCAGGCTCAACCCCCACATTTTTGACAGAAACGCATGGGTACAGGTCTCCTTCCCGAATTTCCAGATACTGACGACGTAGCAAAGTGCTTCCATGACGAAGATTAAAAGAATCCCCTGCCATTCATTTTTAATCAGTTCAGGATTCAGAAAATAGGATGCAAATCCTAAGGAGAGCCAGAAAATCAAATCGGTCTGACTATCTAACCTTCTTAATTTTTCCGAGGAAACGCCCACCTTCCGGGCAATGATTCCATCGAAAATATCTGTTAATAAGCCGAAATACATTAATCCTAAAATTAAAGATCCTGCTTCTGTTCCTTTAAAATAAGCTAATAAAAGAATAACGGGAGCCAGGATAAATCTGGTTGCGATCAGCAGATATGGTAACTTTTTCATAATTTTTTGTTTTTAAAATTCCAATTGATCAGGGGAAGTTTTCTTTTTTCATTCTCGTTCCAAAAGCCAATCTGTATGCCCCGTGAATCCTTACACACATTGATTAAGGCCACCTGAACACCTCTGCATTTCTGACTTACGTTCGCAAGAGGAGAAATGACCACACCTTTCGTTGTATGATGAAAATTGTACAATGGTGATACAGCCATTCCATTGGTAACCGAAGGTGCACTGATATTGCTGGATAGACTTAATTCCAGCCCGTTGGTCACAGTAGGTTCCATATTGACGATGGAAAGCTGCATTCCGTTAATCTTATTCATTTTATCCGGCAAAGGATCTGAACTGATATCTTTAATTCCCCAATTGTCAATAGATGTGATATTAACAAGGAACAAAACAGGAAAGAAAATTCCTAAACCATTAAATCCCAATCCAACTCCATTGACTTTCTTAGGCTTTATTTCCTGGTCAATTTCATCATAATATTTAATAAGCACTCCATTCACATTTTTAGTTGCCTTCGAAGGCGAAAAAGCAATAAGCTTTGGCTTATTCAAATTATTATTTAAACTGTCCTGAGCATTGATGATACATACTATAAAAAAGCTGATCATCATTAAAAATTTTGTTTTCATAATTTTTCATTTTAAAATCCTATTCTTAATTTTCCGTAAACATTATCTTTATTGGTCAGCCTAAAAGTAATACCAGCCGTGAATCCTTGTATTTTCACTTCACTGTTGTTATAAGATTTTGAATATCCTATTCCAATATCGCAAGCATTAAACAATGAGACCCCAGCTAAAGAATATGCATGAGAGAAAGAGGAGCCGGCCTTGACAAATAAAAGTGTTCCTATATTATAGCTTAAATGCAGGTCAGGAATTCCGTGTATTTTACCATTAGAATTTACCACCCCGTAACCTGTTCCTAAAAAAAGTTTGGTTTGACTAGTACTTTCGTTGATCAACATAAATTCTATACCTCCACGTAACAGATGTTTATTGGCATAAGAATAATCGATGTAATAAATTGGCTGGATCTTCTTTTGTGCCTTCATTGTGAATGATAAAAAAATGCATGATATAGTAAGAATTATTTTGTATTTCATTTGTTAAATATTTATCCAAATTTGAAAAGAATATTTACTTTCCTAAATGTGATAAACCATTAACATTTTGATTACATTTGTGAAAATCACAAAAAACATGCATCAGGAACTTTTACTTAAGGAAATCCGAAAGAAAATTGGGGACAAATCTTTGAATGATGAGATCGCCAATATTCTCAATATAAGCTATGATGCATCCCACAGAAGAACGTCTTTGAAAGCAAAGTTCAGCTTTGAAGAAGCTCTGGAACTGGCAAAGTATTATCAGATTTCTCTCAATCAGTTTATCACTTCAGATCACCAGCTAGTGGTTCAGAAAACTTCAGGCGTGGACAAAACAGAAGATCTTCAGTCTTTTTTTCAGAATAATCTGAGCGTTTTTGAAAATTTACCACTGTCTGATGAGATGACTGTTTATTATTCTGCCAAGGATATTCCTTTTTTTTACACGCTTTCGGACACATTGCTTTCCCGTTTTAAAATTTATGTCTGGATGAATCTGCTTAATGCGAAACAGGTTTTCATTCCTTTTCTGCAGTTTTCGCCGCCTTATTTTGAATCCAATACGCAGGAGCTGAAGAAGAGATACGAAGCACAAAATGTTGTAGAATTGTGGAATGACAGGACAATTTCCAGTATTTTGCAACAAATTTTATTTTACTACGAAACCGGACTTTTACAGAAAAATGAAGCTGAAATTATCCTGAAAGAACTCAAAGAACTTATACAATATATCGAGCTGAAAACGGAAAGCAATCCAAAATTTCATTTGTATGAAAACGAACTGATGCATCTGTCCAATGATATTTTTTTCCATCATCCGCAACAGTCGCTTTTTGCCATACCGATCAATATGTTTGGATATATTTTGATTAATGACGAAAAAACCTGTGGTGAAACCCGGAATTATTTTGAACATCAGATTAAAAATTCAAAATCGCTGAACACGTCCGGCAACCGCGACAGAAAAATATTTTTCAATAAAATGTTCGAGCAGATTGAAAATTTAAAACAAAAGCTATAATATGAAAAACCTCCATAATGGTGAATTTTTCGGCCAGACCAATGAAACGCTGCGTTTCGACGGATTGACCATTACGGATACGGAATACACGCATCCCTACGTCGACTGGCATTATCATGAAAATGCTTATTTCACTTTTCTGCTGCAGGGAAATATGGCGGAGGGAAACAGAAAGGAAACCTATGACTGTCCTGCAGGAACGCTGCTTTATCATCATTGGGAGGATGCTCATTACAATATCAAACCGGATATTTTTACGAGAGGATTTCATCTTGAACTTACGGAAGACTGGTTTAAACAGTTTGGAGTTTCCAAAGACGCCATTGAAGGAAGTTTTAACCTGAAAGATCCCGCGATAAAATTATTCATGTACAGGATTTTCAGGGAAACAAAATTGACTGATCCTTCTTTTGAGCTGTCTGTTCATGAGCTTCTGCTTAATATATTCAATCAGCTAACAGAAAAGAGCGGAAATTTTGACAGAAAGCCAGTCTGGGTCAGTAAGATTGATGAAATACTTCATGAAAATTTTACAGAAAAGCTAAGTCTGACAGGGCTTTCCAAGACCTTGGATATCCATCCTGTTCACTTAAGCAGGGATTTTCAGAAACATTTTCAATGTACTTTAGGCGTATACATCAGAAAACTGAAGATCAATAAATCGATGACACTTCTCAATACCCCTTCCTCTTTGGCTGAAGTGGCACTGGAATGTGGTTTTGCAGACCAGAGTCATTTTATCAGATCATTCAGAGAATATATGGGGATTACTCCTTTGCAATACAAAACTCTTCTGAAGAAATAATAATGTTAATTTCATTCTATTTTTTCTGAAAACCTATTTATACTTTTGTTCAGATAAAATATTAAAATGAAATCTATTCTACTGTTTGTCTTATTTCTATGTTTCGGACTTTCTTTTGGGCAATCCAAAAATCTTACAGATCCGGATCCGGTCACGCTTCCCCTTCATAAAAAATACATCAATACCATTGTTTTCCTGGATAAAACCATAGCTCCGGACCAATTAAAAGAATCCGATTTTCTTAAGACGATGGAATTTCAGGAAGATAAGGATTTAGGCATCCGTATTTTTATGGACAATGCTTTGGTTAATTATTTACACCAAATCGATCCGTCGTTATCCGCTGATGAGCTTCTGAAAAAAGGAAATTATCAATTCAATTTCTTTGTTGACGGAAAATTGATCTACACTGAAAATCTGAATACCGGAGCGGGAATTGCTGAAGACAAAAAGACGAAAACTACGCTGAGAATCCCTTTATCAAGTTCAAAAAACGAAGATTCGTGGGGAAGGTATCTGTGGATGAGATTCTATCTTGGCAACGGCGGAATTGATGCACTGGAAGAGGGAAAACATGTTCTGAAAATTGAAATCAAGCCTTATTTAAAAACTCCATCATTAAAGGTTGGACCTACGATTGCAACAGGGGAAATTAGCTTAACAATCCCGCGTAAAAATATTCCACAACAACAGGTTGCCATTCAAAAGATACAGCCCAACAGCGGATGGAAGGTATCAGATGAAAAACTGGATCAGGAAAAAATAAAACTTTTAAATACAAAAATTGCTCAAAACCGGTTCAGAGAGATCACAAGTATTGTCGTGATCAAAAATGAAAAGCTTCTTCTGGAGGAATATTTCAACCAATCCGGGAGAGATTCCTTGCAGGATACGCGTTCAGTAGGAAAGTCCTTTGCGTCGGCTTTAATGGGTATTGCCATAAAAGACGGACATCTTAAAAGTGAAAACCAGATGCTGAGAGATTTTTATGATCTTAAACAGTTCAAAAACTATTCATCCGGAAAGGATAGCGTTACCATTAAAAGTCTCCTGACGATGAGCTCCGGATTTGACGGTAATGATCAGGATGAAAGCTCTCCTGGAAATGAGGAAAATATGTATCCTACCGACAACTGGGTAAAGTTCACCCTGGATTTGCCTACAACAGAGAATAAGCCTGGAAAAGTCTGGAATTATTTCACTTCAGGCGTTGTGGTGACAGGAGATATTTTAGACAAAAATGTTCCAAAAGGTCTTGAAAAGTATGCGGATAATAAGTTGTTTCAACCCCTTGGCATCACTCATTATAAATGGCAGTTCACCCCACAACAAAAGCCTTCTCTGGCTGGTGGATTACGTATGAAATCGCTGGATTTTGCTAAGTTTGGACAGCTTTATAAAAATAATGGAGTATGGAACGGAAAAAATATTATCAATAAAAACTGGGTAAAAAAATCTTTCACTAATTATTTCACCAATGACCCTGATTCTGAAGGCTATGGCTACTTATTCTGGAGAAAAATCTATAAAGTAGGAAACCGGAATTTTGAAGCATATCAATGCAGTGGAAACGGCGGAAACAAAATTATTATGTTCACGGAAATCCCCGTAGTGATTGCTATTACGGCTAAAGCATACAACAAATCTTATGCACATGTACAGTCTGAGAAGATTGTTCAGGAGTATTTGTTACCTGCCTTGGGTGATAAATAATGAGTAATGGGTAATGAGCAATGAGTAATGAAAATGCTTGTTGCTTGTTGCTAGTTAGTAGTTGCTCAATTTACTGGGAAAAGTTTCATGTTTCATATCTTGTGTCTGAAATCTGATAAAGAAGACCATACCAAAATAGTCGCTTCTGATCCTATAAAGACCAAAACGGGGAAATATTTCTTAGTAAGTAATGAGAGAGAGGGGAAGTTTCAGATCTGTTATCTGAACAATTGATTTGACCTATTCGTCTTTTTTAGAGGACACTAAAAAGACGTCGATAAGTCCTTCCGGAAGCTGCATTTTGATGAATCTTTCTTCTCTGTTCACCTCCAGGATCCAGTCTTTGATGATAGGAATCACTACTTCTTTTCCGTCCAGGTTGGTCACGAAATAGTTTTGAGCCGTCTGATCGTTTACAGATCTTATCACCCCGCATTCTTTATCATTTTCATCAAGAATATCGAAACCGATGATCTCGTGATAATAAAACTGCTTTCCGGAAAGTTTCGGAAGTGTAGCAAGCGGCAGATAAACACTTTTCCCTAAAGATTGGTCTACCAGTGTTTCGGAAGAATTTTTAAATGCAATATTCAGAGCATCGTTTTTGCTCCAGGATGTTTTTTCAATAAAAAATGGAACCAATAATCCGTTGATTTCAACGAATATTGATTCCAATTTATTGTAAAGCTCGGGTTGATCGGTATCCAATTTAAGGATAACATTTCCCGCAAGGCCATGTCTGCGTGTGATTTTTCCTAGTAAATAGCAATCTTCTTTACGCATACAGGTTTATTTTTAAGCTTCAGTGTTTTCTTCAGTTTCAGCAGCAGGAGCTTCTCCTTCTGTAGCTTCAGCAACAACTTCTTCAGCAGGTGCGTTAGCAGCTTCTTCAGCAGCTTTAGCATCAGCTTCAACTTGTGCAGCAGCAGCAACTCTAGCTTCGTTTACTTTAACTTCAGCTTCTAAAGCAGCTTTCTTAGCGTCAGCCTGAGCTTTAGTTAAACCTTCTACTTTACCTTGTACTTTTTGATCTTTAGATTCTACCCAAGCATTGAATCTTTTTTCAGCTTCAGCTTCGTCAAAAGCTCCTTTAGCAACTCCACCTTGTAAGTGTTTTTTGTAAAGGGCACCTTTATAAGAAAGGATAGCTCTTGCAGTATCAGTTGGCTGAGCACCGTTGTTTAACCACTTTACAGCAGAATCAACGTTCAAATCGATAGTAGCAGGGTTAGTAATTGGGTTGTAAGTTCCTAGCTTCTCGATGAATCTACCATCTCTTCTAGCTCTAGAATCTGCAACCACGATGTGGAAGAAAGGCTTACCTTTTTTACCGTGTCTTTGTAATCTGATTTTTACTGACATAATGTTGTGAATTTTATGGGAACTCGTCCCAGTTAAATATTTAAGAGTGCAAAGATAAATAAAAAATTTTATCCGACAATTATTAAATGAAACAATTTATCAATCGACCATTACAACAGCGCTTTTGGATTTCCTTACCAAAGAATCCAGTGTTATATTGTTACACTGATAAATTGCTACATTATTATTGTATTAATCCACTTTTCCCATATAGAAAAGCCCCAGACATTTCTGGTTTTCTTCGATGGTCAAAGATTCCTTAAGATGGTTGACAATGGCAGGAGAACTCCAGTAGCAGCCTACATTATTTGCTGTACAAGTAAGGTACATATTCTGTACCGCCATAGAAACGGCAGCGATCTCTTCCCATTCCGGAACCATTCCGCTGAAATTAACGACAATGGAAACCACGGCATCTGATGTATTGATCTTAAAACCGATATCCTGATATTTCTTCTCTAAAAAAGTCTGTTCAGACTGACTCGCTTTGTAAATAGCCTGCATTTCTAAAGCCAGTTTTGCTTTTTCTTCCCCTCTGAAAACCTTAAAACGCCAAGGTTTTGTACGCTTATGGTTCGGAGCTAATGTCGCTGAGTGTAAGATTTCATCTATGACTTCCTGAGCAATTTCGGTCTCAGCATAATCTTTTGGAAAGATGCTTCTCCTCTGTTCTATGATTTCTTTTAAAATTTCTGCATTATTCATGCTGCAAATTTACAATATGAAATTGAATGCATTACAGCATTACAATGATTTAACTTTGATTTTTCAACAATAACCGGCGGCTTTTATAGGTTTTATACTGAGTTAATACGAATGTAAGTAATACGATTACAGCCAATCCTCTCGCTATCCATTGCTCCAGGCCTTCCTTTACAGGTCCCGGCCATGATAACCCCAGAAGACAAAGGGTATACATAATGCCTGCATTGATCCAGATTCGTCCCGGATCCGGATAGTTTTTTACGGTCATGGGTTTGTTATAGCCAAGAACAGGCATCAGTTTATGATGATCCCAGATCAGCAATACAATTACGGCCATCATCATCATAGAAGTGATCACCCATGTTCCGGTGAAGGAAAGACTGATGGTAATGATCCAGATGTTACTTAATATCGCTAAAAATAGAAGAGTTCCCAAAAGTGCGAACCGCTGGGTCATCAGTAAAATTCCGGCCACAATCTGGGAAAGTCCTAAAAAATTCCAGTAAAATCCCGTCTGATACATGGCTTCAAAAAAATAACCTATCGGGGTATCTATGGAAAGAACGGTAAATCTGTTTCCCAATAATTTCGTCAGGCCTGAAGGAAAAAATGCAAATCCCACCAAATACCTTAAGTGAATAATAATCCATTGATTCCGTCTGCTGGTTCTTAGTTTTTCAAATGTCATGGCGTGTTTTGAGTTGGAGGGTTGGAGAGTTTTTGGGTTGGAGAGTGTGAGGGTTTGAGAGTAGCTGAGTTTTGTTGATGGTTGCTAGTTGCTGGTTGCTGGTTATATAGTTTACAAAATTTGCGGTAAAAACGTCTCATATCTAACATCTGAAACCTTGTTTCTTAGATCAAAACCCAAACTTTTCATATTAAATAGCAAATATTTTCGTGCTTGAATCTAGGTTTTGGGTAAAGCCGGATAAATGGAGATGATCTGTTAAACTAAAGCCCGTTCCTATTGAATGTGATAGATTGAGTATTGTCATTTCTTCATATATTGGAATACTCAACCCTTGTTGTTTTTAATATATTTATAAAAATACAGAAATACAAAAGGCCTTAACCTTAATTCTGAAATCTCGTGTCTGAAATCTAACATCTTGATTCTTGGCTCTTGGTTCTTGGCTCTAAAATTCACCCTTCACTTGCAAAGCAAAATTCACAATTGACAATTTCCGTCTGAAATCTGATGTCTGACATCTAGCGTCGTGGCCCTTGAATCTTCTCCCAATCAAATCACCTCCACAATCTCCTGATGAATATTATTCAGGGTAAAGGCATCTCCCGACTTCATTCCCATCATTTTTTTAGCCATGGGACTTTCAGGGGAAATAGCGTAGAACCGGTCGCCTTCAAAAAAGAATTCTCCCAATGAAACTGAAATATAGAAACGCGCCTTGTTGGTGATTACCAGGGAACCCAGCTGTATTTTTTCTGTGGGTGTATTCAGAACTTTTGACATATTTCTTTTAAGATCATTCAAAGCTCCGAGCTGGCGCTGCATCTGGTAGATCTCCTCCTGCATTTCCTCTCTCATGCTGTCATACTTCGGGGTCTTTTTTATATCACGACTTGCTTCCAGGGTAAACTCTATAAAATTTTTAAGTTTTTCTATTTTCTCAGAGATAACTGTTTTGACATAATGTCTTATATCACTTTTCACAAATACGATCTTCTCCATAAATCTAATCTTTACATAAAGATAATAATTTTTTAAAATACTCATTACCCTGAATTCGAGAAACATCATAAAAAAAGCCCTGTATTTCTACAAGGCTTATGTTGTTTATTTTTCGGAAATCTTTTTAAGGTCTCCCAGCCCCTGATCCAGTATCCCTGTCATATTCATATCCATCATAGGTTTCATAATCTTCATCATGGCATTCAGTTCATTGTCTATTGTCCATGTGACTTTTGTTCCGTTTCCTTCGGGAGTCAGAACAAATTTTGCAACGGCATCGCCTTCAAAAGGTTCGATAAAATGAAGTTTGGTTATGAATTTATCATTCGGCACCGTTTCTGTCACCGACTGCTCGCCCTCTCCTACTTTGCTGTTGCCTTTCCAGTGGTAAGAATCTCCTACTTTATCACCGGCTCCGGAATAGGTGATCACAATATCCTTATCCGCTTTTGAAAATGGATCCCAGACATTGTATTCTTTTAATGAGCCTACGTGCTGCCATACTTTCTCTTTTGGTGCGTTGATCACCACAGATCTTTCAAGATGATGGTTTTTATCGAAAGCCAGTATCGCTACAATTGCATAGATTACGGCCAAAAGGATGATGAAGCCAAGAATTTTTAAGAGTGTTTTCATAGTTTTGATATTTTGAGTTATTTGTTTTATTCTTTAACCTTAAAATTCTGAGAGACAGATCAATGTCCATACTCAATATTTCGTGGTTTTCTGTTTTCAAAATTAGTCATTCCACCCTCGCCGCCTCTTTTCATATGACAAGATTATTAAAGATAAAGCATTTTTGTCACATCCGGATATCCGGGCATTATTTTTGCGCTTTTCACGTGTGATTCCCAATGAATCATTAAATTTACTTACCTAAAAATCGAAAAATGAATATTTTAACAGAAAAATTTACTACACCATATCATGCAGCGCCTTTCAGCGATATTAAAAATGAAGATTTCCTTCCGGCCTTCAAAGAACTGATCAAACAGTCTGAGGATGAAATCAATACTATTGTCAGTAATTCAGAAGCCCCGACTTTTGAAAATGTGATTGAAGCACTGGCTTATTCAGGAGATCAGCTGGATGTGGCTTCAAGTATTTTTTTCAATTTAAATTCTGCGGAAACCAGTGATGAGATTCAAAAGATCGCTCAGGAAGTTTCCCCTCTTTTAACTGAACATTCGTCCAAGATCTCTCAAAACGAAGCTTTATTTAACAAGATCAAAAAAGTATACGACGATAAGGAAAAATATAACCTGAATGAAGAACAGGAAATGCTGTTGAACGAAACATATAAAGGTTTTGTAAGAAGCGGTGCCCTGCTGAATGAAGAAGACAAGGAAAAACTACAGAAGATCAATATGGATCTGTCTTTAAAATCCCTGCAGTTCGGACAAAATGTATTGGCTTCTACCAATGTTTATTTTAAACATATCACCCGTAAAGAAGATCTGGCAGGAATCCCGGAAGCTATTCTTGACCAATATGCCGAAGAAGCTAAGGAAAGAGAACTGGAAGGCTGGGTGGTTACCCTTCAGTATCCAAGTTATATTCCGTTCATGACGTATGCGGAAAACCGTGAATTGAGAAAGGAAATCGCTTTGGCGAGCGGGAAAAAATCTTTTGACGGTGGAGAATTTGACAACCAAGAACTGATTAAGGAGCTTCTGCAGTTAAAACAGCAAAAAGCTGAATTATTAGGTTATCAAAACTATGCAGACTATGTTCTGGAAGAAAGAATGGCCAAATCTCCGGTGAAAGTGATTGACTTTTTAAATGAACTTTTAACAAAAGCAAAACCTTACGCAGACAAAGAAATTGAAGAGTTACGTTCCTTGGCCAAAGCTGACGGAATTGAAGACTTGCAGGGCTACGACCATGCTTTCTACGCTGAAAAACTCCGTAAGCAGAAATATGACTTTAACGATGAAGAACTGAAGCCTTATTTCCCGCTTGATCAGGTACAGGATGCTGTTTTCGGATTGGCAGGAAAACTTTTCGGACTTCGTTTTGAGGAAAGAAATGATATTCCAAAATACCACGAGGATGTGAAGGTGTATGAAGTTTTTGAGTCAGGAAAAGATTCAGCAGAAGAGCATTTCAAAGCTTTACTGTATGTAGATTATTTCCCTAGAAAAGGCAAAAGAGCCGGTGCATGGATGACCAGCTATAAAAATCAGTATAAAAAAGATGGTGAAAATTCCCGTCCTCATATCTCTATCGTCTGCAATTTCAGCAAGCCAACGAAAGATACTCCAAGTTTACTGACTTTCCAGGAAGTGACCACTCTGTTCCACGAATTCGGACATGCGCTTCACGGAATGCTGGCTGAAACCCAATATCCAAGTCTTTCCGGAACGTCTGTGAAGTGGGATTTTGTAGAACTTCCTTCTCAGTTTCTGGAAAATTTCTGCTACGAGCCTGAGTTCTTAAAAACATTCGCTAAACATTATAAGACCGGTGAAGTACTTCCGGATGAAAAGATTGAAAAAATTGAGCAGTCTAAAAGTTTTATGGAAGGTTACCAGACCATGAGACAGCTTGGTTTCGGGCTTCTGGATATGAACTACCATACGAAAGTTGAAGAGTTAAAAGGTGAAAGCGTGAAGGCGTTTGAAGATAAATATACAAAAGCGACCACTCTTTACCCGATCAATCCTGAAACAGCGATGAGCCCTAGTTTTTCCCATATTTTCCAGGGAGGATATTCTGCGGGATATTATTCTTATAAATGGGCGGAAGTTCTGGATGCAGATGCGTTCCAGTATTTTAAAGAAACCGGAATTTTCAATCCTGAAACGGCTGCAAAATACAAAGTTCTTCTCTCCTCAGGTGGAACCAAAGATCCCATGGAACTGTATAAAAGTTTCAGAGGAAGTGAACCGAAGGTGGAAAGCTTATTGAAGAGAGCATTTGGATAATCATCAATGATTATTACAATGATTAAAAATAAAAAGAACAGTCAATGGCTGTTCTTTTTTATTTTATCCACGTTTTAAGAGCCAGATTGCTATACAGATTGTGTCTTTGATACCAAATACATAAAATTTACAAAAACATATCTTATCACGAGATATTATTGGCGGTTTTCTATTAAATTTGGAATCAGCTTTATAATGTTTTGTACCGACAGAATGGGAAACCTGGACTATTGGTGACATTATAGAATCCAAACTAAAAAACTCCATGAAAAAACTCTTCATTCTCGCCTGTATTGTCATCGTTACCATTGGGCTGCTTTATGCGCTGACCCATTATATCAAAATGGATGGTTTTTCGTTCGCATTCGCTCTGAATTTTATGCTGATGGCCTGCGTACTTACCTTTACCGAAACTTTGAAAAGCCCTTTAAATTCTTCTTATTTCAGTGAAAAATCGTGGGAAAAGAAAGGGAAAATATATGAATCTATCGGCATCCATATGTACAGAACACTATTGGTGAAAATAGGATGGGAAAAACTGAACAAAAAAAGCAAACCGGTAGAAAAAAACACGGAAGCTTTAACGAATCTGTATTACCGTACAAAACAGGACGAACTGGGTCATCTGATTATTATGCTGATCGTTCTGGGGTTTACTGTTTTTGTAGCCTACAAGTTTGGTATTCTCCGATCTTTATGGTTGCTGGTACTGAATATTCTTCTTAATATCTACCCTATTTTTCTTCAGCGGTATAACCGGCCCAGAATAGCAAGGGCTGTGATTTTAAGTAAGCGCAGATCTTAGACAAAGTAGATTTTCATCCGTAAAAAGCACCCCATAATCTCATGAACATACAGGAACAAATCAAAGAATATATCAACAGCCAGCCCGAACCCAAATGCAGCGATATGCAGGAGCTACACCGCATAATTCAGGAACTCTCACCCGGATGTACATTATGGTTTCTGGACGGCAAAAACGAAGACAATAAAACCGTTGCCAACCCTAATATCGGCTATGGATTTCAAACGATGGAATATGCTGGCGGGAAAACCAGGGAGTTTTATCAGATTGGAATCAGTGCAAATACCACTGGAATCTCCGTATATATCCTGACCATTAAAGATAAGGCTTATTTATCCGAAATCTATGGACAAAAAATAGGAAAAGCGAGCGTCACCGGATATTGTATTAAATTCAAAAAACTGAAAGATATCAACATTGATATACTGGAAGCGGCCATAAAGGATGGTTTTGAGGCGAAAAATTAAACACTTATTTTACAATGAAATTCAAAATTCCGGCCCTTGTTTTTTCTGTATTTTTGTTGAGCTGTTCAAAGGAAAAGATCAAAAGCGAACGGCTACCATTCTCTGTCGATGAAAATCTGAAGCACAACAAAATTTTCAAGCAGATGGAATCTGAAAATGAAATTCAGATGATGATTGAATCTGAACCTCCCAAAAGCAAAAAGACAACAAAACTTATTTTCAATGAAAGCAGTGGGTATGTTTGCGAGCCTGTATTCTGGAAGAACACCGATACGCTCAATATCAATATTGTGAATCATACAGGATTCACTTCTGGAGGATTCAATATAAACATTTATGACAATAGATATGAGGTTTCACCTTATAGTATGAGTGATGATATAACAGATCATGAAAAACCTTCCACTTTTAAAAATCCCAAACAAAAACTCATTCTCAACAAATCGTCATATCACCCCAATGATAGTATATATGGATATGTAGAATTTGAAAAAACAGAATATGATTCGTATGGAAATGTTATCCCACACAAAGGGAAAGGATATTTCAGAGGGAAGATTGAATATGTAAAATAATTCAGATCATCATTACCAGAAGTTACGATCTCATACCTTTGTCAGATTTGCGTAGAAATTAAATAATGACCCACATAAACTTCTTTAAAAATTGAAAAAAATACTAAGCTTACTCACCATCATTGTAGCGTCCATCCATCTCTATTCGCAAAATACATACGTCTTTATAGGCTCATTTAACAGAGACAAAACCACCGAAGGAATTTATGTGTATAAGCTGGATACCATTAAAGGGAAATTATCCAAAGTAACTGCTCTGAAAGGAATTTTAAACCCTTCATTTCTGACCTTATCCGCGGATGGCCGGTATATTTTTGCCTGCACAGAAAGTAAAACACCCAATGCAGGAAGTGTCAGCAGTTTTAAATTCAATCCTGAAGATGAGACGCTTACCTTTATCAACAGTCAGAAAAGTGGCGGTGAAAACCCGGTTTATGTAAGTGCTCACCGGAATGGAAAATGGCTGGTGAATGCCAATTATACAGAAGGCAGCGCTTCCGTTTACCCTGTCTCTGAGAATGGAACTATACAGCCGGCTGTACAGAATTTTCGGTTTTCAGAAGGAAGTATCAATGAAGGCAGACAGGATAGGTCACACGTTCATGCTGCTGTTTTCTCTCCGGACTTTGATCATTTATTCCTAACCGATCTGGGAGCGGATAAAATCAGATCCTATACATTTGACAGTGATCAAAAAGAGCCTCTACAAACGGCGAAACAGCCATTCATTCAATCTACATTAGGAAGCGGTCCAAGACATTTTACGTTTCATCCCAACGGAAAATTTGCCTACTGTATTGAAGAATTATCCGGTACGGTGAATGCATATCGATATGAAGATACTGTTCTGACCAGTATTCAAAGAGTCAATACCCATACAGATCAGTATAAAGAAGATTTTGAAAGTTCAGACATCCACATTTCACCGGACGGAAAGTTTTTGTATGCTGCTAATCGTGGTGTGGAAAATAATATCGCCATTTTTTCAATTTTGGAAGACGGAACTTTAAAGAACGTTGGTTATCAATCGACGATAGGGAAACACTCCAGAGTATTTGACATTGATGAAACGGGTAAGTTTGTCATTGTGGCCAATGCAGGCAGTGGAAATATTGTTGTATTCAAGCGCGATCCACAAACCGGGTTATTAAAAAAGACCGGAAACAAAGTGAAAGTTAAAAGTGCTTCCAGCGTGAAAATAAGGAAATATTAGCTTTAAGAACTAAACATTTACAAACATCAATTTAAAGTGAAGATTAAACGCAGTTCCACCCTATTTAATACCATATTATTCATTGCGCTTTTGCTGAATTTAGTCAACCTTAAATTATTTGAAGAAACCATTATCCCCATAATAATTATTGTCATTTTTTATGCTTTAGGAATTTTGACTTTTATAATCTTCAAAAATAAGCTGGGAGCACTAAGTCCGTGGAATCATATTAATAATTTCATCCTTTGTGTCTTTGTTGTAGGGAGTTGTGTTACAGTATCATTTTTAGGCATCAACTACTGTTTCGCTGAGAAAGCAACTAAAAATAAGACCTATACAATCATCAGAAAAACTGAAATTCCGGGTCCCAAATACAACCGTAGTAAAAAAACACCTGCCGTAATTATTGAAACAGAAAAAAACAGTACAAAAAGAATAGAATTTAAACGAAGTATGAGAGCAAAAATAGACGAAGCCCATTTCCTTGAATTGGAATTATCCAAAGGTTTCTTTAATTTTAATATTATCCGTGGTACAAAACTTAAATAAAACACCAATTCCTATGATTGAAAAATTCAAAAAAATCTCAGATATCTTTTTAACTGTTATAGGATCTATCGCAATTGCAGGCGGAATAGTGTTTTTTGTCTTTATAGAAAACCCGGTCAGGTATTTTTTCTATGCTCTGCTTCTGGTCATTGTGACCAATTTTAAAAGTCTCCGGAATATCAGAACTGATTTAAAAAAAACAGCTCAGAATCTTCTGATAACAACCGGCCTGATCTATCTCGTTATAATTACCCTGTTATCGCTTTCTCCGTTTCTGAAAATTCAGGAATTCAAATGGTCTCATCGCGATTGGAAGCCGGTGAATGCCCAAAAGATACAGCCATTGACTTCCTGGGAAAGCGGATATAAGCGGAAAGGAAATTCTTACGTCAATATTGATTACGAATACCAGTTTAACGGAACACCATATAAAAACTTGGAGCCTGAAGCCTTATACAGATATTATCCGTTTTGGAACAGAAAAAAGAGCAGGGAACTGGTAGATGAATTTTCAAAATCGGTTTCAGAAAAAATACAGAAAAGGGATTATCTTATTCTCACCAATCCCGATCAGCCTGAAAAAAGTAAACTATTTTTATCCACCGATTTGTTTTATTTTCAGGGTTCATTATTTTATGATCTGGTAACGGGTCTGGCTGTATTTATCCTGATCTTTTTAGGAATCATCGGAGCTGTTCTTACATGGTGGGCATTGAAGAGACAACAGAAGTAAAAACTTTACAGGTGAAAGAGATAATCCCAACCTTCTGATTCTTAATTAAGCTGTAAAAAAAATGAATATCCATTTAATAAAAATAGTAATCTATTTATCAGTAATGCTACTCCAGCTGTTTTTAATCCTGGAAATTGAACGGTGCTGGCTCCTGCTGAAAGGAAAAAAAAGTGAGACGTCGAAAAAATTACTGGAATTTATACAACTGCCCTTTGTATCAGTGATTAAAAATCAAAAAACATTACAGATTGCTTCCTTTTTACTTTATCCGGTCCTGTTTGGAGTACTCACTGCCGGAATCATCCCCTTTTTGAATATGGGGCGGGGAATGAATATCCAATTAGGTGATCCCTGGGGATATATTGCTATGTTCGGTATCGGATATGTGGGTACGAATATTTTGATACTGATATCATGCATTCATACCAAAATAACTTTTGGAGCCTCCTCTATTAACCTTACCGCTTTTATGATACTTTTTTATCTGGCTGTATTCATCCTGGTGAATTATTTTCAATTCAGTTTATTCTTGAAATGGAACGCCTGAAAAATTATTTTTTCCATCTTCAGGTTCACCTTATATAATTTTCATTAATTTAGTTTTATAAAAAACTTTGGGAACGGCCGCTGTTGCGATATTCAAACATTTCTAAGCCGTTTTTAACATGTCCTATATCTATCCTATGAAAGAAAATAAATACGACCATTCATCTTTTTTTGAACAGTACGAAAAAATGCTCCGCTCCCAAAAAGGACTGGAAGGTGCCGGAGAATGGCCTGCGCTAAAAAAAATGCTTCCGGATTTTACAGGAAAAGACGTTCTTGATCTTGGCTGTGGCTTCGGCTGGCATTGTCGCTATGCTATTGAAATGGGAGCAAAATCTGTGATTGGGGTAGATCTTTCAGAAAAAATGCTTGAAAAAGCGAAAGAAATCAACAGTCTTGATGGTATTGAATATGTACGAAAAGCTCTTGAAGATCTGGAGTATCCTTCAGAAAAATTTGACATTGTATTGAGCTCACTGACTTTTCATTATGTAGAATCATTGGATACACTTATTCATCATATTTATCAGTGGCTGAAACCCGGCGGACATTTCGTGTTTTCTGTGGAACATCCCGTTTTTACAGCACAGGGAAAACAGGATTGGACATATGGTGAAAATAATGAAAAACTGCACTGGCCGGTTGACCGTTATTTTTTAGAAGGAAAAAGAGACACCACATTTTTAGGAGAACATGTAATAAAATACCATAGAACACTGTCTTCTTATCTGAACACTTTGCTGAAACAGGGTTTCAAAATTAATGAACTGATTGAGCCGGAGCCTAGTGAAGAAATGCTGAAAGAATTTTCTGATATGAAGGATGAATTGCGCCGTCCTATGATGTTGCTGATCTCAGCAGAAAAATAACGGAAAACATTATGAATATTACTTGTGATCATTGCAAAGAGACATTTACCGCATCCGGAGAGCAGACTTCTTTCATTCTGGATTCACAGAAAAAAGGAATGAGGTTTATCATGCTGGAATGCCCTTCCTGCTACAACGGCTTCTCTTTGAATCCACAAACGATGGATCAGACTGATCCACAGAAAGCTACGGATGAAGATCATTTGAGATGTCCGGTCAGTTCATGCTATGGTCTGATTTCTTATGTAGAAGACGAAAAACCATTCTGGGGTTGTGGTGAATGCGGAACAGTTTGGTTCACGCGACCAGATCTGTTTGAAGCTATCAAGAACAGCATTGAAAAACATCCTTACCGGGCGGAAGTCTATACGAAAAAAGGAAATGCTTTCTTCCCGGTTCCGTTAGAAAATGAACCGGACAACTACGAAGAAACTGTAGTGAATGAATAAAATATGAAAATTCGATATTAATTTAATTAAAAACATCTAAAACTATACCTCATGTTACTAGCGATTTTACTTCCCTTTCTCTCTTTTATGATCCGTGGAAAAATTCTCACCGGAATCGTCTGTCTTATTTTACAGATCACTTTGATTGGCTGGCTTCCTGCAGCTATCTGGGCCGCTTTATCATTAAACAATGCAAGAGCAGACCAGCGCAATGAAAAACTGATTAAGGCGATGAAGCAGAATCAGAGATAAAAGTTAGCTCAACGGCCGTAATCTGTAGGTCTACACAACTCAAATCATTGAAATGTAACTTTTTGGCAAAGAATTGAACTCATTAGGGAACTCTATTATTTCTGCCAAATTGTAAACCTATGAAACATCTAGCCTTTATTTTAGTCTTTATTTTTTCAGTGACTCTTTCTGCTCAGAAAAGTACTGGAAAATACGCGAAGGAACTGGACGAATATTTTACGGCATTAACCAATCTCAGAAAGTTTAATGGGAATGTGCTGGTATCACAAAATGGAAAAATTCTTTTGGATCAAAGCTATACTATGCCGGGAAAAGCCAACGGTTTAAGTGTCAGCAAAAAAAGCACATTTATTATTGCATCAGTCTCTAAGGTTTTCATAAAATATGGCATTCTGAAGCTTGCAGAGCAGGGGAAAATTAAATTATCAGACCATATCGATAGATTTATTCCTGATTTTCCTAATGGTAATAAGATTTCGGTGGAAAATTTATTGTATCATCAGTCCGGACTTCCCAGAGAAATTAAGGATTATGAGAAATATGAAAATGTAAGCCTGAAAAAGACCATCGAACTGGCCAAGTCGGAAAAATTACAATTTGAGCCCGGAACAAATACTCTTTATTCCAATGTGGGCTATTTTATTCTTCATTATATCATTGATCAATCTTCTGAAAAGGGATATCAACACTTTATTGACAGCGAGATTATAAAAAAATACCAACTCAAAAATACAGGAGAATTTAACTCAACCCGTTCGGTACCCAATTTCGCTTACGGGTTTTATAACGAAGAAGGCAAAATAGTTCCCATTTCCAAGACCAGTATTAATAGGTTTGAAACAGGTAATTACTATTCTACAACTGCCGA
The DNA here is from genome assembly GCF_000737715.1 of Chryseobacterium sp. JM1. Taxonomy (GTDB): domain Bacteria; phylum Bacteroidota; class Bacteroidia; order Flavobacteriales; family Weeksellaceae; genus Chryseobacterium. The sequence continues at coordinate 123,643 of NZ_JPRN01000012.1, forward strand.
TCTATACGCTTTCAGTAAAAAGCTTCTTTCGGGAGAACATATGAGAAAAGACCAGGCTCTGAAAATGTTTAAAGACAGTCTTCTCATCCAGGCTGGTGGAAGACCAGGATACAGAGCTTATTATTACCAGAACTTAAAATCCAATGTAACTTTTATTTTCACCGCCAATTTCAGCGATATGCCTTTTCAGAAGGTAACAGACGACATCATTAGTCTTTTGGAAGGCAAGCCCTACTCGGTTCCCAAAGAAATCAACAAAAAAGCCGTTACCGTTTCTGATGATATTTTAAAGCAGTATACGGGACAATTTGCATTGGATCTCGACCAATCTCAGACGTTTACAGTCACTTTAGAGAATCATTTCCTCTTCATTACAGATAAAAGCGGCGAAAAAACAAAAATTTACCCCGAATCCCAAACTTCTTTTTTCGATGCTCCGGATTCTGAAGATGGCTATACATTTTCTCTGCAAAGCAATGGAACCTATACTCTGACCATTATTTCAACAGGGATTACCCTGAAAACAACCCGAACGAAATAAATCATCAATTGGGAGAACAAGAGTAACCGCCATCCTCCCTCTTCCTTCTTCCATTCCTTTAATCGAACAAAACTCATATTAAAAGTTATTTTTAACGAATCACTATAAAGCATAACATAGTAATGATAATAATTTATATCTTTGCATAACAAAATAATAATTATGATTACTCTAAAACTTTTTTCAATGTTTCTATTGCTTTTCTGCAGTACCATTGATGCACAATTCCAGGAAAAGAAAATAGACAGCTTAATAACTACAGAATTCAATGATCCTAATGGGCCCGGAGGAGCATTTATGATTGCGTATAAAGGAAAAACCATTTACCGCAAAGCTTTTGGAAAAGCCAATCTGGAGCTGAATGTGAATATGACTCCCGATAATGTTTTCCAAATCGGTTCTATGACCAAACAGTTTACATCAGTGGCTGTCCTTATACTGGAACAACAGGGAATACTGAATGTCAACGACCCGATTTCAAAATACATTAAGGACTATCCTTCAGGGGATAAAATTACCATCCATCATCTTCTGACCCATACTTCGGGAATTAAGGATTTTACAAAAATGAAAGCGATATCCACCATTGCCCAGAAAGAAATGAAGCCTGAAATGATGGTTGATTTTTTCAAAAATGAACCTGTAGATTTTGCTCCGGGTGAAAAATTTGATTACAATAATTCGGGCTACGTAGTGTTGGGATATATCATTGAACTGGTTTCCGGGCAGACGTATGAAGATTTCATCAAGAAAAATATCTTTGAAAAAGCAGGCATGACACATTCTTATTATGCCACAGATCGTCAGATGATCCCAAAAAGAGCGTACGGATACCATCAGAAAGAACATGGATATGTCAATAAAACAGTGATCAACTTTAGTGTTCCTTTTTCATCCGGCTCTTTGATGTCTACGGTAGATGATTTGCTGAAATGGCAGAAGGCTTTGAACCAAAATATCCTTCTCAATCCGGCAGAAACCCAAAAAGCATTCCAGAAATACAAACTGAACAGCGGAGAAGAATTCACTTACGGTTACGGATGGCACCTGAAAGATATCAACGGAAACCCGGACAGGGAGCATGGCGGCAGTATTTTCGGATTTAAAAGTATGGGCGTCTATATTCCCGGTGAAGACATTTACGTAATAGGATTGAGCAACTGTGACTGCCATTCGCCGACAGAAATCACCAGAAACATGGCAAAGATTGCATTACAGTCCGTTAAAAAATAATCCCTCCAATAAATATTAAGATTCTTATCAATTCCTTTCGCCTGAAAACTTTCTGATCACCAAAATAGATGGTATTCTAACCAATTAATGTTTTTCTATTGATCTCAATCACAAGCTTTAATATCCACACTGAACTGAAAAAGCAAATAAATTTGTACACCGGATGATGAAGTAATATCTTTATGATTCAATCTATATATATGAAAAGAATTTCACAGATTTTGTTATTTTTAGTAAGCAGTTCAGCATTTTCGCAAACACAGTTTACTATTGAATTGAAGGCACCTGCATTTGAAAAAGATTCACTGCTGTTGGCACCTCCGGCTACTTCAAGAAACATTATTTCGATATACAGCCTGAATTTAAATGCGGACAATAAAAGCGTAAAATCTATCGGAAATTCAAAGGGAGCACTCGTTAAAATCCAGCCTCAGGATAATACCATCGGCGGAACTGTTCCCTGCCCTATGCCGATGATCATGATGGGTCCAAAAGAAGATAAAAAAGGATTCCAGCAATCGAAAATGTTCTTCATTGAAAATGGAAATTTAGAAATTCAGATCGCTGACAAAAATTTAACATTAATGTTACCCCCGGATGCGGTTATCAATAACGATTATAAGAAACTTAAGGAATATCTTCAACAGGCAGACGAAAAACTCAGGCCTTTTGAACAAAATAATCCTGCAGATCTTGAAAATAAAGAAAAACGACTGAAAGCATACATCAAAAAAAATCCGGAATCATATCCTGCATTCTGGGAAATTATAGATGCTTTTTCAAAGTATGGTTTCCATAAAAATTACCTGACTGATCTTCCGTTATTTTCAAAAAAAATAAAAAATTCATCCTGTTTTAAGGATTTCGAAAAAATATTAATTCTTGAAAATTCAACTAATGTAGGCGGAAATTTCCCCGACATCGATTTCGGTCCTGAGAGTAAGATTACAAAAACAACCTTTTCAGATTATAAAATCACTCTGATCGACTATTGGTCTACCAGCTGTAAACCATGCATTAAAGAACTTCCTGAGCTTGTTAAGCTGTATGAAAAGTACAAAGATAAAGGCGTGAATTTCATCAGTGTAGCAGACGACAAAACGCAGCAAAGAATGGATCTGGCCAATAAAATATTCAAGGAAAATAAGGTCACCTGGAAAAGCTATTTTGACACTACAAAAGAATTCACCAGGAAGCTCAATGCCGGAGGTTATCCTTTGTTCATCGTAGTAGATCGAAACGGAAAAATCCTTTCAAAAGAGCTGGGCGGGCAGGAAACGTTGGAAGCTGTTATAGAAAAGCATTTGAAATAGTATGGAGAGGGAAGCTGGAAGAGGGAGGATGGAAGTTACTTTTGGATATTAATTTACAACTTAGAGTTTTTTCGTTTTGTTGTAGGAAGTATGTACCCTGGAACTTTTGCCATCGAAAGCAGAACAATCATCAGACAAATAATATTGACAGTCAAAGCAACCGAAAAAGCCTGGTGATAATTTTGTGGTGAAGGTTTTGTTCCGAGAAAATAATAGAAAACACTTCCCACTACAATAATTCCAACGATGGCAGCTGCCTGCACAAAGGTATTGTAAACTCCTGAAGCATTTCCCGCCAATGTTGAGGGTAGCCCGGACAGAGCAATATTCGCCAGTGAAGGGATAATGGAGCCCACACCTATTCCGTGGAAAAAAAGTAAAAGACAAAAGACAAAAAATGGTGTTCCCTGATCCAATAAAAGCATCTGCAAAATCAGAACGATCATGATCAAAACCAATCCGGTTATTAGAAACTTTTTACCATATCTTAAAATAAATCTTGCTGAAAACACAGAAGCCAGAATAAAACCGAGGCCCTGAAACACAATGATTTCTCCGGCAGCCATTGATCCGATTTTCAGACCATCCTGAAAAAAAAGGGAAAGAATATAAAAATAAGAATCCAGCATAATGAAGAAAAAAGAAACGGCTAATATTCCCAGGTTGAAGTTTTTATAACTGAATAAAGTAAAATCCATCAGATAAGATTTCCTTTGTATTAACCTCATCTTTTGGTTTTTGACAAAATAGATTAAAATAAGTATTGACATCAAGGCCAATACTATGCTTTTGACCTGAATTCCATGATGTTCGGACAGGGTAAGTGCATAGGTAAAACAGAAGAGCCCAGAAGCTAAGACTGCTACTCCAACGAAATCAAAAGTCTTTTTTTCAACTGATATTTTAGATTCGTTTAATATTTTTTTGGTAAAAAGTAAGGCCAGCAAGCATACCGGAATATTGATCAGAAAAATAAGTCTCCACGATTCCTCCATCCACATTACCGATGAAAAATAACCACCCAGAAACTGACCTAAAATGGTTCCCGCTCCAATGGTAATCCCATACCAGCCCATCGCTTTTGTTCTTTCTGCATGCGCCGTAAACAGAATCTGTATCATAGAAAGAACCTGCGGAGACATCATCGCCGCACTGATTCCCTGAATAAAACGGGAAATCACGAGAACTTCCGGTCCGACCGAAATTCCACACGCTACCGAACTCAGCATAAAAAACACCAACCCGATCATGAAAATCTTTTTTCTTCCGTACAGATCGCCCAGCCTTCCGCCTGTGATCAGGAATGAAGCAAAACCAATGAGGTAAGAAGCAATCATCAGCTGCATTTCTCCGTTCGATGCATGAAGATCACGCTGTATGGACGGAATGGATACATTGATGATGAAGATATCCATAATCGTCAACAGTTGACCGGATAATATTACGATCAATTTCAAATATTTAGCATTCATTTTTATATAGATATATCTATTTTTAATTAAGAAAAAAAATTAAGACAGCTGTGCCTTAATCATTTTTAGGATCTGATCAAAGGAATCTGAATTCTTATTGATCGTAGAAGTAACTACAGCACCTTCTATCAAAAGAAAAATTTGTTCTGTGAGTATATCTGTATCAATATCCTTTTTATTTTCCGCATGTTCATTGACCATTATTCGGATCATTTCTTTCTGCTTTTCCTTGTGCTTTTTGGCAAAATCAGAAACCACAGGACTGCTGTCTCCTACTTCGGCCACAATTTTTATAAAATGGCAGCCTGCAAATTTTGATGATTTTTGTAATTTTTTCCGGTAATCTATCAAAGAAAGTAGTTTTTCTCCCGGGTCAGACATTTTGGAAGAATGTTCTTCAAAACCTTTGAACCATTCTACTTCCTGTTTGATCAAATAAGCCTGGAGAAGATCATTCTTGGATGAGAAATGATTGTACAGTGAACCGATCGCAATGTCTGCCTCGGCAATAATCTGGTTGATCCCCGTTGAATTGAAGCCCTGTCTGTAAAACAGATCCGAAGCCACCCTGATGATCCTTTCCTGTACTTTTTCTTTTTTCATCCCGAAATTTTTACAAAGGTAGATAAAAAATAGATAAGTCTATCTATTTTATTTTTTTGAGTTTCTGTATCTTTATTCGATATTAAAATTTCAGAAGATGAATCAACTCTATGGAAAGGTAAGATCAGTAAAAAAATACAGTTCAGGAGAACTTAAGACTGAAAGTATGTATACTCCGGAAGGTACAATTTCTGAAATTAAACTGTATAAGAAAGGCATTTTGGCCAGTATTGAAAAGAGGTATGAAAAAGAAGGTATGGAGGTTAAAGAAATTCATCGTTTGGGAGAAAATACACCTAAAATGATTCTATGTCATTACAAAGATTCATCCGGCAACCTCAACTGGACAGAATACTATGACTCTGATTTTAATTTCCTTGAGAAAAAGGACATTGGAAAAACCTCAATAGAATATAATGCCACAGGAAAATTAAACAGTTTTTCAAAAAATGCGATCACTCTCTTTCAAAAACAATTTGACAAATCTCACAAGGCTCTTGAAGAGATTTCGTTTTCAGATTCAGGACAAATCATTTATATCATCAAGTATTTTTATCATGAAAATACAATAACAAGAAAGTCATTTGATGCTGAAAAAAGATTAGTCAAGCTAAGGCATCTGATTATGGATGAAAAGCAACGGATTGTACAGAGTTTTAAGTTTTCAAGAGAAGAAATTGGTAATGACTGTATGGATTATCACGAAAGTTATAATGCCGAACATATGACCAGAATTACGACGGATGATTTGAAAAACATCAGCTATGAAAGCCTGCCTGAGATATCAAAAATCTCACTGGATGAAACATCTCTTTACACCAGCGTTATTAAATCTCTCCTCAATGAATTCAGGTATGATTTGGAAGGTAAAGAGCTTCCGGGACAACCTTCCATTGATTTTTTTGTTGAACTCACCGATGTAACTTATGATGACGCCGACCGTGAAGTTTCTCATGCAAAATATGCTTACTGGTCCGATTTTAATGAAAAAGAGCTTAGTCTTATTGAATACATTGCTCATACATATGATAACCAAAACCTCCTGACAGCTCACAGCTACAGTATAACTGAAAAGAATCATGATTTCGGAGGAAGTTATCAATATACTTATGAATTCGATGCTGAAAACAGAATCATAAAAAAGATCACTACCGGTGACAGCAACTGCGTTACCCATATTTCTTATGAGAACGGAAACCGGATTGAAACGGAGTGCGATGAAGATAGTGACCGCAAAATCACTCATATTTTTGATATGCATAATAATCTGATCTACTATGAAGATGCATCGGAAAAGAGAAACTGGAAGTGGTCAAAGTCATATGAAATTACTTATTATTGATGCTGATTGTCTAGGTTTTGGCTAAAGCCAAATGATATTGATTTTTTTTGTTGATGGGCTAAATCCCATTCCTATTGAATATTTTAATGCTAATGAAAAAACTAATGATTAAGAATAAAAAAAATCCGTTTGTACGATTTCTATATGCTACCACTATCCTTTTACTCCTATTATCCTGCACCTCAAAAGAAAAAAATATGAGTACTTCCAATCCCGTTGTCTATTTCGAAATCCCTGTGAATGATATGAAACGTGCCGAGCAGTTTTATACGAATGTTTTTAATTTCAGTTTTGAAAAAGAAGATATTGACGGGTATGAAATGTCTTTATTTCCGTTTAAGGAAAAAAGCAGCGGTATCACAGGCGCTCTGGCGAAAGGAGATGTGTACCAACCAACAAAAGATGGAGTTATTATTTATTTTAAAACAGAAAATATGGATCAATCATTAGCCAAAGTGGTTCAGAATGGCGGGAACATACTCTATCCTAAAAAAATCAATGAAAAATATGGATTTGCAGTCGCTGAATTTGAAGATTCTGAGGGAAACAGGATTGCGCTTCATGAAACCCTCAAAAATGATTAATAATTCACTGCATAATATTTTTGATTTTAATCGTCACATATTTCGTATCTTTAGGTACCATTTTGGAAAAGATCATGTGGTATCAAGCAATGGCAGAAGAACTTTATTTCATCAAAACGAATCCGAATATTGCTAAAATCAATTTGTACAATAAACTCTGCCGTGAGGAAGAAAATATCCTAAACTTTCTTCAGGCTGATGCCAAAGTAAGCCTTGAAATTATCAAAAATAAAGTTAAAGATTCTGTGGAAGAACTTTCCAAAGAAGAGCTTTCAAGTATTTTCACCTGGTTCAGCAATGCTTATCCAACGGATAATGAAGAAGCTAAAACCCAGCTATTCATCCATGGTCTCGATCTTTTCTACGAAATCCCGAAAGAAGAAAATGTACATTCTTTTCAGGAAATCCTTTCCGATTACGAGAAATATTCACAACAGAAGCTTGATTTCAGAGTGAATTCTCAAAATTTCAATCAGTTTCTGATTTATGGTTTATTTTTTACAGACATTGCCCTCAAGGAAAAAGGGAGTTGTGCAGTGCTTTCACATTACTTAAAAACGGAACATCCGGCTTTGTATGCCCTTGCAGAAGAGCAGTTCCGTACAAAAGGCTCAGGTCAAAATAATGATCTTGCGCTGCAGCATTATTTCGGAGAGCTTTATGATCTGACGAAATATTATAAAGGATCTATCATTCAGCTTTACACCCCGTAAAAGGAGGCTTTTTCAAACCCCCAGAATATTTTTATTTTTCATCAGATAATCCAGTGCTTCTTTTACAGCCTGCTCGGGACTTTTGGGATTGAATCCCAATTCATTTCTGGATTTGGAAATATCAAAATCCTGCTGAAGTCCGGAGAACATCGCAATATCTTTCCTCGTCAGCAAAGGCGGTTTCCCACTTAATTTGGCGGTCAGCTCCATAATCCCTGCAATAGCATACAGTAAAAATTTGGGAACTGAACCCGGTACTTTTACATTCAGTTCGGGATATAATTTTCCTGCTAAAATAGTGGTATCTGTAATCGTCATACACTTTTCATTAGCTAAAATATAGCGTTCACCGGAACGTCCTTTTTGGGCAGCGAGATAGCATCCTTCTGCTACATCTTTGACATCAATCCAGTTCAGGGTAATCTTTGTATCGACTGGGATTTCTTTGTTCAGAATAAGTTTCAGGATATTGTAGGAAACATTCAATGGGAAAAAAGCATCACTGCCAATCATTGCGGAAGGCATTACGGAAACCAGTTCAATACCCAGCTTGTGTGCCAGTTCGAAAGCCAGCTTTTCACCATCATTTTTAGAATTGTAGTACATATCTCTTCTGTCCGGATTGTAGCCACTACTCTCTCTTGCCGGGAGTTTTGAATAATTTAAAGCAGCAATTGAGCTCACATACACTATTCTCTTTACACCGGCTTCAGCGGCCGCTTCAATGGTATTGCGGGTGCCATTGATGTTCACATCATAGATTTCCTTTTTCGGATCTTTTGCCCACAGTTTAAAGGAAGCCCCTACTGCATAAAAAGTTTCCGCACCCTGAAGTGCCCGTACAAAAGAAGCTTTATCCGTGATATCGGCCTGCACTATTTCACAGTTCAATCCTTCGAAAGGTTTTGTGTTCTTCGTATTTCTTACCGCTGCCCGTACAGGAATACCTTTTTTCAATAAAAGCCGTACTAAATTATTCCCCAAATGTCCGTTGGCCCCTGAAACCAGAGCCAGATTGTTCTTTATCATTGCATTGATTTTAATGCTGTAAAGTTCGCCTTCCCTGCTCCGGAACCACTTGACTTTTGTTAGTTAATGCGAAAGTTACGGGTATAAGTTTGAGAGTAAAGTTTTGTTGCTGGTTGATAGTTGCTTGTTGCTGGTTGCTGGTTGATAGTTGCTAGTTCCAACCGCGAAACCCGCATCCCGAAACTTTATGACTTACTGAAAATTAATGTAAAAGTCTCATGTCTGAAATCTGATTGTAAATCCCTAAATAGAGTTGACCGTATTATTCTTTAATATCTCGTTGTTAAATATATTCAAAATAGGTTTATTAAATTTCATATTTTGTCTGCAATTCTCTTCAAATTTTTGAGGAGAGATTCTTCCAATTGCATTATGAGGTCGTTTGGTATTATAATGGTTGACCG
>NZ_JPRN01000013.1 GCF_000737715.1 Chryseobacterium sp. JM1
CGTTACCGAAAAAGAAAGATTTCTGTTTCTACTGAAATCTTCAGCATTAACTATAAATCTTTTCTTTGTAAAACTATGAGAAATTTCGCATTGAAGAGAAGATAAAATATCATTAATATTTTTTCGTCTAGGTTTAACTGATTGATTCACTGTTAAATATACGAAAAAAAGATAACATAAACAAGGTGAATCGTCTGAAAATCAAAATATTAGACCCTTAACTTAATGACATTGGGCTTTAGCCCGTTTAAACTGAAGTAAAATTTCATTCGGCTTTAGCCAAAACCTAATGTTTTTTTTGATCTCCCGCAGATTTCTCAGATGACGCAGATTGTGACGTCCGTTTTGAAGGTTTCAGCCTTCAGGCAGCTCTAAACTGCCTCCTGATGGTCTGTAAACGGGCTCTCTCCGGTTCTTGAAGTGGTTGCAGGCTCTTTGTAAGTGTCTTTAGGCCGTTACTGAACGATCTGGGCCCGGTTGATGAACGGGTTTTACCCACTTATGGAAGGGGAGATACCCCTTGGGTAAGGGGGTAGAGGGACTTAGGTAAGGGGCTGTCAATGGTTATGGGAGAGGGTGGAGGCTTAAAAACAAAAAAAACTGCTTCCGGTGGAGCAGTTTTATTTTATAATGAGTTCTGTTGTGCAGACCTATTTTCTGGATTTTAATTTCTTATTTTCCGCGGTTAGGGCTTCTATCTGTTGTTTCAGGAGGTTGATGTATTCCTGCTGATTTTCTAAGATATAATCGGGGATATTGTAATGGTTGTTAAGAATCGCAGTTCCGGAATTGGTTGACGAGTCATTGAAATTGACGGTATTACCCGGTTTCTCTTCTTTAATGTCTTCTACCTTTACGTCCAATGCATTAGCCAACTTCTCCCACTCATCATCAAATATTCTCACATCACCGCTTTCTTTACGGCTGTAGTTGGATACATCAGTAGCGATAATATTGGACATATACTCCTGCGTATAGCCTCTTTGCTTTCTTAGAGTTCTTAGCTTTTCCATAGAGTGGGGTGTGTTTTGTACAAATATAGAAAAAAATGTGTGGTCTGTAGGTTGTGGAAGTTGTAAAATGTGAAATTAGGTGAGAGAAATTTAAGAATACTGATTTTCTGTAATGTGTGTAATTATAAGAAAAAAAAAGTAAATAATTACATATTTATTAAGTCATAATCGTCACTAATCTAAATTTATATTAAGTATTAAAAAATTGGCTGAATAATATTTTTTTAAAAAATAAATTTACAGTCGCCCTTACTAGAAGAACGGATAATTACTTTTGATTATAATTTAAAAATAATACCATCATGGGAAAACGAACAGGAAAATATGGAAGAGAGAAAATGTCCCAATTATCAAAATACGCACAAATACAAAAGTGTTTAAATGATAATAAAGATCGCCGTTGGCTTACGAAATGGGCGCCATCAGTTGCTTCTATTTGGTTAATATTGGTTATCTCAATACTTTGTCTTAACAATAAGTACTTGTGCTTATCTGATGAAGTACTTGTAAGATTACTTGAAACAACTACATTAAATATATTAGGGCTATCAGTTATTGTACTTAAGAGTTATTTTCTTCCAGCAAAGAAAAATAATTTGCCAGAAGATTATGATTAATAAAAAATAGCCTCCAATTAAGGGTACTACTTATTTTAATTCTTCAATATATTTAAAAGCTGTTTTTTTATATTGAGATAATGGCTTAAGGTTAATTAGTAAGTCTTCATCAATATTATTAAAAAGTGTATACTCTTCAATTAGAGGCTTAAATTTCTCGCTACCATTTTTATGAAGACCATTATATAAAAACAATATAATTTCATGACTGGATAATTGTGCTCTTGCAATTGATATATATTGTCTTTTATCAATATCTGATGTATTATGTATTAATTTTATTATATGATAAAATGTCCTATAATAATGTGCAAGATGTGCTTTGTATGTATGATATTCATCATCATAAAATTTTAATATTTCATCTGTGGAATAATTATTTATTTGATCAGCTAAGCTATCGTTTGTGTTTCCACTTACTAATGCTTTATTTCTAGCTTTATGATGAATTAGGTCAGAAATTCTAGTGTAAGCTGATCTTCCTTCATATACATTCCCACTGTTTTTTATTATTGTATTGTTTGTAATTGAATTGAATAATGAAATCATTTGGAAGAAAGTGTTTTCAAAACGTTGAATTCTTAATGTTTCATTTTGAGTAATGAATTCTTGCCTAGTCTCTTTTAATTCTTCTCGTTGAAGCTTGAGTTCATGACTTTGCAAGTATATGGTAATGATTATTCCAGCAAATGCTAATCCTGAATAAACTGCATTTACTGATCCAAACATATCTCCAAATGTACCTCTAATTTCAGTACCCCTTCCTCTTAAAAGAAAATATGTAGCAAACCACATTCCTAGTACTACAATAGCTACTCCAATAGAAATCCAACCAATATAAAGCTTTTTATTCTCTTCATTTTTTTTGTTATTCCCCATTTTGTTAGTTTGCAACAATATACAAAATATAGGAAAATAAGCAAGAAGTACCTTAATAGAGATGTTTTCCAATCTTATGGTCTTAATAATATTGTTTATACTTTATTGAAAATAATTTTCTATACTTTGAATCCTTGTTAAGCTAATTCTTTTTCTGGGTAAAAAACAGTCCCATAATTAAACTGAAATCCCTAAATTTATCCCCCAATCAAAAACCACATGCACAACAAAATCATAAAAATAAAACACGTCACAGGAACCTACACCATTGATATAAAGGAGGGAAAACTGAACGAAATGCAAACCCAGCTGGACAAATGTCTCAACGATGAACAGGGCGCCATTGTGGTGAAGGGAGAAAACGGAGATCAGTTTGTATATCCGGCGGATCTTCTGAAAAACAGCTTTATTTCTATAGTAGATAGGGAAGAAGTGAGGGGGCTCTAGGCAAAACCAAAGTCCCAAAGGTATTTTGAGACTACAGTTTTAGTTCAGGAACCGAATGCAGGGAGATTGTTTCAACAAATCACTGAAAATAATTCCCCTGATTTTAAGCCTATTATTAAGTTTCGTTAAAATTTATCAGGGAAAAGTTTTGCAGGAATATAAAATCGTTTTATATTTGCACCACTGAAAACAACGGTATAGCCGTGATTCAGGAGAGATGGCAGAGTGGTCGATTGCGATAGTCTTGAAAACTATTGACTGTAACAGGTCCGGGGGTTCGAATCCCTCTCTCTCCGCTGAAAAGCAAGAGTAAAACTCAAAAAATGCTTAAAAACTTTTTAAACCTGCAATTTTAATTAATTGCAGGTTTTTTTGTGAATAAAATTTTATTGAGCAACTCCAATCATTTATAATTTAAGAAATTCAATTAACTCTTTTACAGCTGCCCCACCAGCACGATTAGCCCCAATGGTAGAGGCAGAGGGGCCGTACCCAATTAAATGAATTCTTGGATCCTTGCTGACTTGTGTGGCCAGTCTTCCTGACATTTCAATTCCTCCCTTATCATTTAAAAGATGTAATGCAGCCAGATGATCCAGAGAATGACGAAAGCCGGTATTCCAAAAAATAACGTCGGCATCAATGGTCGTTCCATCTTCCCATCGCACCCCGTTTTCGGTAATTTCTTCAAACATAGGTTTTCTGTCTAAAACGCCATTAAGTAACATCTCTTCAATAGCTGGCGTAACGTGGATCCCCGTTACTGAAACAACCGAACTTGGAGGTAAGCCCTCGCGAACTCTTTTTTCGACTGATGCAACAGCCTCTCTTCGTAGTTCAATACTAAATTCCTCTTTTTTAAAATCTACAGGTCGTCGGGTTACCCAAGTGGTTGTAGTAACTTTTGAAATTTCACCAAGCAACTGAATGGCGGAGATTCCGCCTCCGACAATGATAACATGCTTTCCTATGAATTCTTGAGCACCCTTATATTCACCGGTGTGCAGCTGTCTGCCGAGAAACTTGTCCCATCCGGGATATTTTGGACAATTGGGTGTTTTCCATGTACCTGTGGCATTAATCAAACCACGGGCAGTGAACTGAACGCCATTGGTATGAATCATAAACCGTCCATTTCGATCCGTAACTTCACTTACCCGTACGGGACGAATCACAGGAAGATCAAACTGCTTTTCGTATTGTTCGTAATATTTTGGAAGAGCCAGATTTGCCTGTAATGAAGTATCCATCGTATCAACAGCATCGGCAAATGCCATTCCGGGAAGATCATTAATACCATTAACATTACTTAACGTTAGAGAGTCCCATCTATGCTGCCAGGCTCCACCGGAACCAAACTCATCATCCAAAACCACAAACCCCTTTCCCGGTTCTATTCCGCTTTTTCTAAGATGATACGCTGCCGACAATCCTGCCTGTCCTGCTCCAATTACCGCAATATCAACTTTGTAAAATAAATCTGGACGGATTTGCAAGTTTTTATCAGCTTCCATATAGTACTTGATTTTTTGACCTTACCGATTAATGTGCTTATTATTTTTCGCTTTATATGCTATCAACAGACTAAATGTATGAAATACCATCAACAATAACTAATATTTTAATTAAACGAATATAGGCCTGCAAAGCGGACTGACAATGGATTGATTGCTAAGTTATTGCTTCCATTAATAAGAAATCTTAATAAGGAAATTTATGGATGTTATTATATTTGTTGCTAGTTTTGTAAGGTGGTTAAAATAAAAAGAATAACTCCAACAGATTTCAGGGGACATTATATGCCTGAAATGTCGACTGATTTCCCAATATTAAAAACAGCGGTCCAGATTCATGATATTGGAAAAACATCAGGCTTTATTAAAGTACCTACGCCTTTACACAGGCCTCAGTACAATTTCATTGTTCATGTTACCAAAGGCAATGCAAAACAGCAGGTAGATGCAGATTTAATATCAATAAAAGAACACGAAATCTTATTGGTAAGACAGGGAAATGTCACCTCACTAAAGGAAGTGAGCCCGGATGCAACCGGTCATATTATTTTATTTGAAGACCAGACGCTTAACCAAATCCTATCAAAGCAGGAGCTCATCAAGCTGTTTTCAGTTAATAATATCATTCATTTGCCACAAGAAAATAGCATCTGGCTAACCTCTCTATTTGAACTTTTGAGTACTGAGATTTATTCTCAAAATGCAAACTTAGATATTTGCTATTCACTTCTGCAGGCTGGGTTGCAGAAAATTTTCAGTTCAGGAAGTGAACTGAAGAAAGCAGTTAACCGAAATGCTGAAATTACTTTCAATTTTAAAGAATTGGTATATAAACATTATATTGAACATAAAACGATTTTGTTTTACGCTGCTGAACTATCTGTTTCTGAAAATTATCTTCATAGGTGCATTAAAGAAACGATTGGAGAGAGTCCAAAAGAATGGATTAATAAAGTAAGTATTTTACAAAGTCAATTACTTTTACAGGATTTAACCAAGAGTATTTCCGAAATAGCTTTCGAACTTAATTATGGTGATCCCAGCTATTTTGGACGCCTGTTTAAGAAAATAAGCGGAGTAACCCCTTCAGAATACAGAATGACCTTTATGCAGGATTTGTCCGAGTAAAGAGTGATTTAGTTTTAAAGCATTTCCTGTTTTCAAACCACCTTTGTATTACTAAAATTCAAAGAAAATGAAAACATTGATTACTGTAAGAAATGCCATCAGGAAAGAGGTTGAAATGATTTTTTCCTTTAAACACATCGGGATTATCAAAAGATCCTGCCTTTGTTTAATTGGTTCGGCTTTCTTCCTTTCAAACAAAAGCCACGGACAGATTATTCAGGATGTCGCCGGTATTGCCGTCACGGCTCATCATAAAGTTAGCTTTAAAGATGTACCTTCAGAAAGTTCCCTGTCAGAAAATAAATTCCAACTCAATACTTATGACGCATGGTTAGCAACACCTCCTTTTGAAATTGGTAAAACAAGTGTTTTTAGTAATTTGAACTATCGGATGATGGATTTTAATTATGACAGAAATTCTATACAGGATGCCAATCGTATTGAAAGAATTCACGAGATAAAATCTGTCATTATAATTAAGCACCCACTTTCCGAAAAATGGTCGATTTTAGGAATAGCTATGCCCACTATTGCATCCGACTTTAAAAAATCGGTTTCTTTTGATGATTTAATTCTGGATGGAATAATCGGATTGTCAAAGAAATTCGGGAGGGAGTCGAACCTTGAAGTCGGACTCGGAGTTCATGTTTTACATTCTTTTGGAGAAACTTTGGTTACCCCGGGGATATCAATTGATTACCAAAGTACAGATAAAAAATGGTTAGCCCAGTTTTACTGGCCGAGATTAAACGTGCTTTACAGCCTAAGCCCGAATACACAAATAGGTTTGGCCGGATCGATCGATTGGACACGTTTCAACCTGAAAAATTATAAAGACTATCATCTTAAAGAAGTCGATTACGCTCAGTTTTCTACCATTCATGGAGGCCTTCAGGTTCATCAACGCTTAGTGGGTGGAATTTGGCTGCAGGCGCAAGCCGGAATGGGACTTTTAAATCGTTATGAATTGTTCGATACCCATCAAAAGACAGTCAATGATTTTTCTGCCTCCAATATGGCTTATGGGAAAGTTACTATTACCTATCGTATCGGCAGAAAATAAACAAATAAAAATAATCAAAACAATCATTTTCAGTTTCGTGACCATACCCTGTACCATGTATTGTCAGCGCCTGAAAATTAAGTGAATCAAAACCGATTTTCATCATCAATATCCAATGACAATCTTATGAACAGTACCCATTCTCTTCAGTCAGCTTTTAACTTTAGGGCCCTGATTACTGCAGCTCTGCCTGCTTATATTTTTCCCACTTTAATGTCTTTTATATCTGGTTTTCTGCTCCAGAACAACAATCTTATGACGGCCAGTTATAGCAGCATTGGTTTGTCTTCTTTATTGTCAACACTTTGCAGTTTTATCTTGCTTTGGCGGCTTGAGTCGCAACGAATATTAGTGCGAAACAAGCTGATCAGATCTTTGTTGATCATTGTACTGATGATGGGCTTAGGAACCTTATGTATATGGCTATTCAATTTACAGTACGAATGTTTTAATATTTTACTCTCCACCTTTTTGGGGGCTACCATATTTATCATTCGCGACCTTGTGATCAAACGTAACAGCTAAATCATTTATCCATAAAAACTCATCAACAGAAACATCTCAAACTTAGAAGAAATGAAGAATAAACTCAATAGAATACCCATGAAGAAAAGGGATAATGAACGTTTAATCCTTACTAAAAGAATCAATTTATTTCAATGAAAAAAATGAAACCAGTTATCGTTGTTTTTGGATGTACAGGTGCCGTTGGAACTGCTGTGATGCAGGAGCTCAAGGGTAGGGATTGCATGGTAAGAGGTGTTCTTCGAAACCCTGAAAGACCTTATCCGGTACCATTGGATAAAGGCCCATCGAATATAACCTATGTTAGTGCCGATTTAAATTCTATTAACCAGCTTAAAGAGGTTTGCAAAGGGGCAGATGTTTTGTTTCTTTTAACAGCAACTGGTCCCAATCAGGTAGAACATGAAATTAATATTATTGATGCTGCGAGGCAAAATGGTGTAAGACGAATTGTCAAGTTATCGGCTCCCATAGTTACGATGCCTGCCAAGGTAGAGGTGAGTCAATGGCATAGGAGAATAGATGAGCACCTTTGGCAGAATATGGATGAATTTTGCTGCCTTAGACCACATTCTTTTATGCAAAATTGGGAACGAAATACTTTTACCATTCAGTATTTTGGGAAAATTTACGGAGCACTTGGTACAGCACGAAGAAATTATATCGATTGTCGTGATGTAGCTGATATAGCGGTAAATTACTTGTTGACACCCGAAGAAATAAAAGAAAAATCTGTGGTTCTTACAGGTCCACAAGCCATTAGCCATATAGAAATGGCAGCAAAATTATCTCATGTAACCGGGCGCACCATTGAATATGTAAATGTAACACCAGATGAACTGTTTAACCAGTTAATCAACAGAGCTAAATTGCCCGTATGGCTGGCTAACCATATTGTGGAACTTGATGAGCTGGCCATAAAAATTCCTGAACCGGAAGGGGACAATATTACCGGCTTAATGTCAAGAAAACCACGTATTATGGAAGAATATTTACAGGAAAACAGACATTTGTTTAAACGAAAACCACTGTGGAAGTCTTTATTGTAAGATATGAATACGGAAGATTTGAAGCAATTGATACTATTCAAATGGAACTGAAGAAATAGGATGTTTAATAAAAAATAATGCCTGGCAGCAGTTTGATGAGATTGTGATAGTCCTGAAAACTATTGACTGTAACAGGTCCGGGGGTTCGAATCCTTCTCTCCGCAAAAGAAAACCTTAGAATAATTTATTCTAAGGTTTTTTTTATTTTCAAAAATTTTGCTTTTCAAACGTATTATAATTTTATTTTTTGAGCTTAAATAGATCAAAAGAATTATACTGGGGATCGTAACCCATTAAAAGTTTAGTCTTCTCAATGTCAAGCCGCTTATAGGTATTATTGGAAATGGCATTTACTATTTCAAATTTTATGTTTTTAGATTCAATGCATAGATGCAGGAGCTGATTTAAATCATCGGGATGCAGATAGGCGCTTAAATCCCTGGCATTCATTTCTGTGAAATCTTCCGGAAATTCATAGGCTCCAATTCTAAGACATATTGCACTTAAGTCACTGCTGAAACAATGGTAGGAAAGCAGGGCTTCTCCAAAACATTTAGAAACACCATATAAATTGCCAGGCTTTACAGGCATCTCGGTGTTAAGCTGAATGTCTTTTGGATAACCTTCTATCGTTTGTGCACTACTTGCATAAATAATTTTTTTACAACCCGCCGTAATAGCTGCATCAATAACATTCTTTGTTCCAATGATATTGGCGTCCAGTAAATCATCAAATGTGGCATCGGGATTGGCAATACCACCCAGATGAATAACAATGCTCACATTTTCACAAGCCTTTATGAGGTATTCCTTATCCGTAAGATTTCCTTGAAA
Source organism: Chryseobacterium sp. JM1 (assembly GCF_000737715.1). Classification (GTDB taxonomy): domain Bacteria; phylum Bacteroidota; class Bacteroidia; order Flavobacteriales; family Weeksellaceae; genus Chryseobacterium. The sequence continues at coordinate 9,070 of NZ_JPRN01000013.1, forward strand.
ATATTCAATGGATGCATCTTGAATCTTGGGAGGATGGAGATCAAAAATTCTAAATTTATATTGATCTGAAAAAGATTTGATAAAGTGGCTTCCAATTTTTCCGGAGCCGCCGGTAATTAATGTATTGTTAAGCATAAGTATTTGTTTATGAAATTATATAGGAAGTGTACGATATTGGAATAGTTGCAATTCCACTGTCATTGCTTGGATCAGTCAAAGGTTACCAGTGGAATAACTGTAAAACACTTAGCTATGTTCACATGCAGATGCTACCGGTTTCAATTGTTTTGCCTCTTCATTTTCTGTAATATTTTTAGGAAAGGTCACAAAACTCAGAAGAAAGGTTACCGTCAACAAAAGTATACTTACCCATAAAGTATAATGAACTCCGTAATAGGCACTGACTAATCCTCCAAGAAATGCACCTAAGGAAATTCCAATATTAAAGGATGAAGTCAATAAGCTATTGACAAATTCTAAAGAATGATGGGGAACAGACTGTGAGGTTCGGACATTGCATACCAAAAATCCGCAGGTATGGACCATTCCCCAAAAGGATACGAGTATAACCATGGGAATATAATAGCCTCCAAAATAGTAAGCAAGTATCTGTACGGCCACTAAAAGTACTAAGAACATCCTGGAAGCCAGGAGTACATTGCGGTTCAATGCTAATCCCATCAACCAGTTTCCCAATGTTCCCATTCCACCGAAAAGGAGTAACATCATACTGATCTGTGCACCGTCCATCTTGGTGATCTCTTCAAGGTAAGCAGTCAGGTAGGTATAACTCGCAAACATGGCAGCTAGCGTGGCGAGGGTAGAAACCAGATTAAGCCATAAAACAGGACTTTTCAAGACTGCCATCTTATTTTTGCCGGATATCTCAGGATTTGGCGGAATAGTCGGTATAAACAACAATAGGCCAATAAAAGCAATTAAACTGATAGCGCTACTAAGGAAAAATGAGGCTTGCCAGTTCTGGAAAAGATCTACAGCATAGGTAGTGAGTGGAATACCGAGTACCGTCGCCAAGCTTAATCCAAGCATAACTGTAGAAACGCCTTTTGCACCCCTTTCTTTGAAGGCAATGGCGATGGCGATATTCCAGAATAAGGGATGTAATATCGCGGGTAAGATACGGGCGATCATCAGGACGGTGAAATTAGTGGAAAATGCTGAAATTAAATTGGACAGAACAAATATACTCATGACCATACATAATAAAAGCTTCCGGTTTATTTTGGTCGTAAATGAGGTGATAAATGGGGAAGAAACCGCGACGGTGATCGCAAAAGCACTTAGTAGCCAACCAGCTGTATCGATGGATACGTCAAATTCCCGACTGATAGTCGGGAGGATGCCAACGATCCCAAATTCTGTTGTTATAATGCCAAAAGCGCCAAGTGCTAACGCGTAAATTGATGTTTTCATTTTTTATTACAATTAATATTTAGCAAATTTAAACAGAAATGTTTTTAAAAATCAGTACATATTCATGATAAATGGGTATTTTTGCCTTATGAAACGCGAGAATATCGATCAACTGGTTAAGGTGGAGTACCACCAGGCAGTACACTGTCCACTTCATGATAACAAGTTTTCCTTTTTTCAGATTGTCTATGTCATTTCTGGAAAGGGATTTCTTAAGATCAACAACAATATGGCTTCGTACAGCAAAGGAAGTCTGCTTCTACTGACACCCAATGATCAGCACTATTTGGAAGTCCTGGAATGTACGGATCTTTTACTTGTGAAGTTCAGCGAGCGGTATGTGAAAAACTATCCCTGGAACAGTATTAATTCGATGGAATGCATACTTTATGGTGCTTCCTTTCTGTCAGGATGTATTCTGCAAAATAAGCCTGACATTGTTTTGGTGAATTCAATTGTGGACTCACTGCTTCACGGCATACATCATCCGGATCTGTATCAGGATGAGCTGACGTTGAATTACGTCAATGCATTGATTGTCATCGCGGCAAGGAATATCTGCAAGATGAGGACAAAGCAGATTACGTCCAATACGGATAAAAGGGTGATTCAGATTATGGATTATATCCAGGGTAACATCCATGATCCTGCATTATTGAAAGTTTCCGCGATCGCTAAGAAATTCGGATTTTCCGAAACCTATCTGGGGAGTTATTTTAAAAAGCAATGCGACGAAACGATTCAAAACTATATACTGAATTATAAAATGCGCTTGATTGAACATCGTGTGCTGTTCAGTGATATGCGTGTCAATGAAATTGTCACGGAATTTGGTTTTTCTGATGAAAGCCACCTGAATAAATTTTTTAAGAAGCGACATCATATGAGTTTGACGGAATTCAAAAAAGTGAAAAGATCTAAAGCGCTGGTTTAATGATGATTCTGCCTTATTTAGTTTTCGAATATTGTGTTTGAATGGGTACTGTCTTTTAATGCAGGAGACAATATACCTGAATGTATTAATTGTAAAATTACGGACTATAATTAGGTTTATTATTTTCTATAAAAGTAATCTGGTACATTCAAATATATGATTACCTGTTTTTTTTAGAGCTCCTACTCATAATCTTTGGTATCCATGAAAGTTTTTTTATTAAGCGCCTAATTCATAAATAAATATTTATCTTAGCGGCCAATGTCACGAAATGTGGATATAGGTATTTTTTTTACGAGGTTTGTACATATCTTTTGTTTCGTGGAAAATATTGCTCGGCGTCATTTTGTAAAAACAGTAACCAAAAAATATTAATTTAAAAAAATCTATGAGTTCAGCCGAAGTAATAAATAATACAAAATGGTTTTCGAAATTTTCATTATCGTTTTTAGCCATTGTTGGCGCTACAAATACTGCTCTTTTTATAATCCTGCCTCTTTTACCTTATAAAATTTCACAGTTTATATTTCCTGTAGGATTTCTTGCGTTAGGATTGGCCATACTATTCTCAATTGGTTTTTCTATTTATTGGCACAGAAAAGAAAATAAAGGAACATTTAATTCAATACCATATATTTCCTGGTTTTCAATATTGCTACGGTATTGGATGGCGTTTCTACTGTTGGATTTTGGCTTTCAAAAAATATTTGAAGTCAACTTTAATTATTCATATCATATAAATGATTCTTTATCAGGCGTATTAACGGGGCCGGAATTAACCTGGAAGTATTATGGGTTTTCTTACGGGCTAGCTGTGATTTTGGCCTTTTTTCAAATAATTGGTGCTGTTCTTTTGTTATTCAGACGTACCACTTTATTAGGCATTACCATACTTTTACCTGTCATGCTGAACATTGTTTTGATTAATGTTTTTTATAGTATTGGCCCCATTACCTTATTTACATCTATCCTCATAACATTAGGTTTGATTAATCTGTTTTTACAGCAAAAAGTTGATATCATAAACTTCTTTAATCAATACAAAAACAGACTGCCATCCATTGGTAATAATTTTTCACGCTCAATCGCCCGTGTGTTATGTATTCTAATTCCTTTACTGTTTGTTATTTATTATAATTATGACGTTCATCTTTCGAAAAAATATTTTGGAAAATGGAAAGTCACATCCATGACACGTAATGGGAAATTGGTTAAAGAAAATCAATGGCAGCAGGATACTTTGGCCTGGAAAACAATTTATATTGAAGAAAGAGGAAAAATGTACTATTGTCCGAATCCATATATGTATGTAGATAGTACTTCACTGTTTATGAAATATCATCACGATGATAAAGAACAGAATTTTAAGGTAATATCCTACGAAAAGAACCCGAAAAAACCTGATACAATTCCTGTTCAGATTAGCAATTTTAGAAATAACTCAATGCAATGGAATATGATTTTCTACAAGGACACTATCCAAATGGAATTAAAGAAATAAAATCTTTAACAAAAAACGTTGCCAGCAGAAGTTTGATGAGATTGCGACAGTCCTGAAAACTATGGACTGTAACAGATCCGGGTTTCGAATCCCTGTCTCCGCAAAAGAAATCTTATTCTAAGTTTTTTTTATTTCTGAATGACATGTACTACTCACTTTAACAGCATACAAACGTTGAGAAGAACGAAAACGTAATATGCCATCTTTTATAATAAACAAGAAAAAAATATGATCAGAAAATTATCCTTTTTATCCCTTTTTATTGTTAGTTCCGCTTTTTCCCAGCAAAAATATGAAGACAGCATAAAAAACATTATTGAAAAAGACTTTGTGAACATTAAGGCAACGGATTTCAAAAATCTGGTTCCTTATGAAACTGAAAAAGGAATGGGGTATTTAAACTCAAAAAACAATAAAGTTGTTGTAAAGCCCAACTATTATCAGTTAGATTTTGCCAAACCCAATTTAAGAGGGAATTACGATAATATTGCCTATTTTGAAATCAACAAAACAACAAAGAAGATGGAAGTCTTTTTACAGAATTGGCAGATTTTTGAAGCTTCTCCAGGAAATGGCCCCATAAAAAAAGCATATTCAAAAGGGTTTTATGTAGTCAATAATTCAATTTTTTCTTTTTCAGACACTTATACGTACTGTCCGGAATTATTTAAATACAGGAATGAGGATTTTGCTATCGCCATTAAGGATAATACATATGCAGTCATAAAACCTGATGGTGAAACTTTAAAAAACCTTGATTTTGATTATTCAAGTTTGCAAATTGTAGACATAGGAAATGACAACATTTGGTTCAAATACAAAACGGTAGGTGGAGAACTGGGTTTCATCAATATGAATGGAGAGAAAAAACTTATAAATGACATCATCAGCAACAGCAGAAGTCAGACAGAAGGTTATTTTTCTTTTATTGATTCAGAACATTCTACAAGAAGAAAATATTATGGGTATTCTATTGAATCCAATGAGGAATCGTATGGAGTACTGGATTTGTTGACCATGACGTGGCTCATTAAACCACAGAAAGCACTTAAAATTGATGAAATTAATTACACAACAGATCAGAATGTAGACGAAAAATATGATTTAGAAGATAGAAAAAAATTAAAATTTTATTTTTTGGTTCGGGAAGAAAAAAAAGAAAGAGCATACTATATTGACGACAAATTAAAAAAATATGTACCCAAAAAATAAAACGGCGTTTACAGATAACGAAGTGGGACCCATACTGTTTAGCGTAAAAACACCCGATTCATAAAAAAAATACTTATCTCATTGATATTTTTATTAGTATTGTAAAAACTAATTCCACCGGTTGAGCGGGCCTATTGAAGTGAACGGCAAACCATCCCAAAAAGAAAGTATTTTCCAACTCATGAATATTGACGATCAAATATTATTTTTTTTAAGTGCCCTAGGTGTTTTTAATAGTGTTGTTCTGAGTTTTTATTTTTTATTCTTCAAGCACCACAAAGCCCAGTCTGATTTGTTTCTTGGGCTTTTATTATTGTCTTTAAGTGTAAGGATAGGAAAGTCCGTATTTTATAACTTCAATCCGCAGCTGTCAAAAACGTACTTGCAAATAGGTTTGTCGGCTTGTTTTTTAATTGGTCCTCTGTTGTATTTTTATATCAGATCAATACTGCAAAATCTTAATTATTCTTTTGCAAAATATAGTCTTACGCTAATCATTATCATCATAAGCGTGCTTGGTTTTCTTTTTCCATACAAGGATAACCCTGTCCTATGGAAAGGAATAATTTACTACCTGATCAATATTCAATGGTTTATTTTTATTGTACTCTCCATTTATGAAGCGATACATATTTTCAGGAAGTTGGTGACAAATCGCAAGCAAATCAGCTATCACGAAACCTGGGTGTTGTCGGTTATTTTTTGGGTTTCTGCTATTTGGCTTTCGTATACATTAGCCAGATATACATCCTATATTTCCGGATCCCTGGCTTTTTCCTTCAGCTTTTACATTTCCTTCCTTCTGATTTATTATGTGAAAAGCAAAACATCAGTTTCAGTGACTCATAAGGAAAAGTATATCAATAAAATAGATGAAAAATTAGTAAAGGAAATTCAGGAACAAATCAGTGTCCTTTTTGAAACGAGAAAAATATATACCAATCCGGATCTTACATTATCAATTTTAGCAAAAGAATTAAATATTCGCCCTCAATTGCTGTCACAGTTTATCAATGACAATTTGAAGAAAAGTTTTACCCAGTTCATCAATGAATATCGGATTGATGAAGCAAAACGGTTATTAAAAGAAAATACTCAGTTCAAAATAGATACAGTGGGCTTTGAATCCGGGTTTAATTCCAGCAGTACATTTTACAGTTCGTTTAAAAAAATCACAGGAATGACGCCTTCAAATTATCAAAAAGATAATTTATACTCCTAAAATATACATCCGGACTTCATATTCATAAATCTGGAACGTTTTAAAAATGAATCAATATAATTTTGAGAAACATTTTTAAAACGTTAAAATCCTAAGTTTATGAGAAAAATCTTTCTTTCCATCCTGTTTGCATTAGTATCCAATTTATGTTTTTCACAATCGGATCAGGTTCTGATTGAAAACTGTATTGAAAACTATATTGAGGGCACTTCCTATAATAAGCCCGACCATATCAGCAAGGCTTTTTATGCTGAAGCCAATCTTTTTCTGAGCCACAAAGAAAAACCTTTATGGATCGTTCCCATTTCAGAATATGTTAGCTGGTTTGAAAAAGGAAGTAAAGGCGTATTTAACGGTCGTTTAGGGAGAATCATCTCGATAGAATCTTATAATGATATTGCTGTTGCAAAAGCTGAAATACTCATCCCTGAAAAAAAACAGGAATTTATGGATATGTTCCTGCTCAAAAAAATTCAGGGCGAATGGAAAATAATCAGCAAATCTGCAAGCAGCAAAACAAGCAATAAATCCGGAAAAAAAATACTATTCATTGTTTCTAATGCCCATTATTACGGAAACTCAACCATTTCAACAGGAAACAGCTTTGCCGAAATCGTAAATGCTTATGATACTTTTGTTCATTCAGGGTATACTGTTGAGTTTGTAAGCCCAAAGGGTGGTGCTATTCCTTTGGGCTATATCAATACTTCTGACAGCCTGCAAAAGCAATATGTATATAACCGGGACTTTATGTACGCCTTAGAACATACGGTGAAACCTGAAGAAATTGATTATACAATGTACAAAGCCGTTCATTATATCGGAGGCGGAAGTGCCATGTATGATGTTCCTGAAAATTCAGCTATTCAACGGATTGCTATGCAGGTGTATGAAGATAATAATGGCATTATTTCTTCAGTATGTCATGGAACGGCGGGTATTGTTAACCTGAAAACTAAAAATGGTAAATTCTTAGTGGAAGGGAAAAAAATAAGCGGTTATCCTGACTCCTTTGAAAAACAGGATGGCGAATATTTTAAACAATTCCCATTCTTAATTCAGAAGACCATAGAAGAGAGAGGCGGTCATTTTAAATTTTCAAAGAAAAATGAATCGTATGTTGAACAGGATGGCCGGATTATCACAGGACAAAATTTTCAATCATCCAATGGTGTTGCCTTAAAAATTATTGAATGGATTGAGAAAAATAATTAGTAGAATTGATCAACACTCAAGAGATAACAACCTTTAGATTTAATCTGGAGGTTTTTTTTAATAATCAATTTCTTTGTGTCAAATTAAATTTTATCCCCAAAAATACTTGGAAACATCAACCCAATCATCTGTACTTATCTGTATATTCTGCGGAAGATTATTTTTAAACCATTAAGATCGATGAAGATGATAAGAAAAATTAAGAGAAAATCCGATGGATTTTTAAGCTATGCCACATCACTTAAAGCGAATTTAAACTTCATATTCTTAAAAGATTAACATAGAATTTTCATGGCTTGAATATTTTTCCTGCAGATTATGCAGATCAAGCAGCCTGATAAACGTAAACATCTGTGAAAATCCGTGGTTAATTATTAAAAAAAGCTTTCCCAGTTTTGAAATTGATCCTTTATAATCTCTGAACATTAAACTATTGATTGAATGATCTTTATTGTTTGCATAATAGATTTTAACAAAAAATTAAGTTATCGGAATTTTAAATTCTAACTTAGGTGAAATATTTGACAGCATGAAAAATAACTACCGAAAATCAAAAATTTATGAAAAAGGATGTTTACTGATCATCTTTTATTTATTTTCGTTTCTAATGCTCACTTCCTGTGAACAGAATGAACCGGAAGGGAATGGTACTTTGGGTGCGCCTGAAACCCAAAATCTGAAAAAAATGGGGGATATTACCCTGCAGAAAAATGTGATTATTCTGAATGAAGAATCGATATCGGCCATTTCTTCTACCGATAATCATAAAATTATATTCAGCAGATCTTCACCACAAACAGACAGTATCCACACGGGAAACATCATTACCGGAACCCAGTTAGAAGGGGATCAGGTACATACGATTCTGGCCAAAGTGACTTCCGTATCTAAGGTGCAGAATCAGATCTTCGTGCAAACGGAAAGCGCAAAACTTGAAGAATTTATTTATAGCGGAACCATCAGCGGAACCTATGACCCGGCTGAAAATAAGCCGATCAATATTAATGGAAAGATGGCTAATTATGTTCCTTTGCAAGGTTTTACGACTCCCAATCTGGTGAACGGCATTGAAAATCTTGAAAGAAAATCAGCAGACGCATCACAAAAACTGATCGAATTCAACCGTTTCAACTTTGATAAAACCATTCCTTTGCCTACCCAACAGGCAGGTCCTGTATCTATAGCATCCAATATCCATATAAAAGGAGGATTCACACCAAAAATTGATTATAAAATTGATTTTTCTTTCGGAAGATTAACCAATTTTGAAGTCAACTTTATCATGGATGAAATAGCCCTGCAGACTTTTGCGAATATTCAGGGAAGTTTAGGGTATACTGTCAGTGTAACAGATTATCTTAATATTCCTATTGCGCCAATAGTACTGGGACCTACAGGTCTAATATTGAGCCCGACCGTTTCAGCGGGTCCTTATGTGGGAATAGCCGCTACAGGAAAAGCACAGATTAAACTTCTTGATATTACCGGAAATGCCAATATTTTGGTGGGAAGAAATCCGTCCATGAATGTTTCACTGAAAAAAGAAGATGATCTGAGGATCACCAATCTGGAAGGCAACATTAATGCGGAGGCTGGAGTAGAAGCCAAAGGTGCTGTCGGCCTGATGTTTATCACCGTTCCTTTAGCCAATTCGGGTCTGAAAGGAAGAGTGTCTGCCGTTCCTTCGCTTGGGGTAGTTCTTATCCCTGAAAGAAAAGGTGTTATTGATTTGAAAGCGAGAATTCAGGCCAATCTGTTTTATGGATTCGGGGTCAATCCTTTCAGGTATGAAGGCACGTTTCCTCTTATCCAGAAAGAATATCCAATCTATCACAGGGATTTTTACTTTTAAAATAAGTTTTGCTATCCTTTATAAATTAAAAAAGCACAGACCAAAATCTGTGCTTTCTATTTTAAATAAGTTCAAAAAATATTATTTCCTGATGATCTTTGCCGTTTTAAAGACATTGCCCTTATCATCTTTAAGAGAAAGTAAATAAGTACCGGCTGGATACTTAGAAAGATCTGCATTGATCGATTTTTCAATAGATTCAAGACTTCCTTTTGAACTGAATAGTATTTTACCATCCATACCGGAAATCTGTGCACTGTAATTTCCTGAAGCATTTTTTAATTGAATATGAATGGAGCCATTCTGCTCCACAGGATTAGGATAAACAATCAATTCAAAATCTTTATTTTCCACTTCCGTAACTCTAAGTGTTGCAGGTGGCGTAGAAGGATAAACCAGAATTTTCTGGCCATCATAACCCACTGCATAAACAGCTGCCGCGTTAGAAGGGTAGTATACTTTTGTCGTCTGGTTGGTGATGTCACCCGTACCCGTTACAGATACATAAATCAATTGATTATTGGCATTGAATGTCTCATAGGCCACTGCATTTTTCCAGATACTGTGTTGTACCGTAAGATAATTATTACTTAAAGCAGCTCCCTGACCTGTCTGCCCGCTTAACGGAAGCTGGTTGCGGAAAGCCCCAATGCTGCGGGATGAAATATAATGCATCACCGGTGAAACAGGCTTCTGATAGTTCTTAGCCTGTATGGATGCAACAGTAGCATCAATCTGAGCCTGCGTAATCGTAAGCTGTCCGATACCGTAATCATCAATAGATCTGTTTATTGGTTTTAAAAACCCGGTTTTAATGAAGAATCCGGTTAAATCTTCCTGTACTGCATCGCAGGTATTTTTCACAAAATTCAGAAGCAATTCGCCATTTGAAACCCCTGAAGCATTATAACTTCTTGCTTTGTTGGCAACCGTCCCGAACCAGTGTGCATAATCTACTCCCGTATAATTGGTTGGATAATTTAAGGAAAGAACCGGCGCATTTCGTGAAGCTCCGGCCAGTTGATAATACAGTTCAAGCTGCCAGAAAGGCACCAGCACTTTAAAAACATCCGTATTGGCATTCCCCTGTAAAGCTTCCTGATTGATAGTGGTATTCAAAATGGCTCCGTTTATTCTTCCTCCCGCGATACTGGTCATTCCAGTGGCTGGTTCTACAGATTCTCTTTCCAGACGGGACATTCCATCGTTTTGTGGATTCATATGATAATCTACCCATGTACTGTGCATATTATTGGTAACTTCTGTAGTTCCAATCCATTTGATATCCGGTCTGATCTGATTGACATGTCCGAATTCATGCGCAAGCCCCCATAAGGACAATTGATTGACATCTGCCATACTTTCTTCGCCCCAGTCAGAATCCATATTGATCCCTAATCCTCCTGCATACCAGCCTCCGCCATTATTACTGTAGCTGAACATACGGTTTTTTGGAATTAAATTATATTTATACAATCCCATCACAAGCCACTCATTTTTTACAATAAGGTCGTATTTTGAAATAAGTTCTGAAGGATTAAAAGGAGCATAATTTTTCAGCATACTTTTTTTATAAACCAAATGAGAATGCTGTCCCACAACGTCAATCATATGATAGGCTGAATTCGTAAGATCCGTTTGCCAGTCACTTTGTGCAGAGGTCTGATAATGATAAAGGCCATTGACCTTACCGGAAACAATATTGATCTTAATATCAGCCAGTGACGTATTGGTATTATAATAACTGATGTACCCCAGACCACTGTTGGTCAGCTGAAATACATTCAAACCATTATGAAGTTCATAATAGGAGGTGGTACCGCCAAGAACGGTAGAAAAATCCTTCACCTGCAACGAAATACTGGCTCCTGACGGGATATTCTGCACAAACATAGCCACCTTATTTCCCTGTGCAAACACCATACCTGTAGGATTTTCAAAACTGTCGTAGCCGGTTCCCACTTTTAAATTACCTGTCGTAACAGCAATGGGTGGATAAACCTTATAATCCTGCACCCTGTATTTATTAATATAAGTTCTGTTGAAAAGACACTGCGCCAGGCCTTTATAAAACGGCGATGTCATCCCGTCGATATCTGCCTGAGTAACGGCAGGTTTTAATGCTGAATAAAGAGTGTTGGCAAAAATATTAGTGTAAGGATTTGCCGCTCCTGAAGAGCCCGCTGTGTAAAAGCCCATTTCAGCACAACTGGCAAAATTTCCCTGTCCGTTATTTACCGTAATTCTTACATTTAGAGGAGTAATCTGGCTTGGAAAATAGACATTCACAGGAGAAGAAGAATGCTGAAAATCAAACGACATCAGGGTAACAAAGGTGCTGTTTGCCGTAGTATTATAACTGATGCTCACACTTCCAAACCGACCGTTGTCGCCGCTGGTTCTGGGCGTGTATTTTAGATAATCAATAGGAGTAACTCCGTCTAATCTGTAATTTAACACTACCGGAAAAATAGTATTGCCATACGAAGAGTGATACAGCGTGTTTACATTATTATCATAAGACTTATCAATATTTTCTCCGGACTGATAAGATGATGCTGTAGTTCCTGAAGGAATGATGGTGGCCTTTATATCGTTGGCGCCATTTACACTTAGTTCTGAAGTATTGATGGTACAATCTGTACCGTCAGCAATTACAGGTTGTGTTTCAGAAAAGAATTTCATCTCGGCACAGCTCGAGAAGTTTCCTACACCGGCGTTTACCGATATTTTAATAATGTAAGGATTCTGGATAGCTGTTGGAAAAATAACTTCCTTATCCTGAGCATTGGTTGCCCAAATTAAATTATTGCTTACCGGAATGAAAGTATTGGGAGCCGCCTGCGTACTGTAGGAAATACTTACATTAGTCCACATACCATTGGTACCGGATTGTCTGGGCGTGTAAACCAGTTTTTTGATGCTGGTAACATTGGAGGTAAAATAGAATTTAAGCTCATCCGGAATACCGCTCTGAGACCATTTGGAATGATAAATAGTGGTATTGTCACCGTCAAGCAACTTTGCAAATTCAGCTCCGGACTGTGCCGGCTGCAAAGAGGTACCTGAATATACGGGAACCTGATAAAGCTGTGAAAATACAAGCGATCCCCATAAAACAAAGAAATACAATAGTAATTTTTTCATAATGATATATTTAAAGTCATAAGTTTGGTGTATTAAAAAAACTAATAATTTATGAGAACTATATGTCGGTGAATCTATAATTTCATAAATTTTCCATCCCTTCCTAATCAATTTTGATATACTGTTTCATCACATCCATATTTCCTAAAGTTAATCTATATATCCATGTTAGGGCTTGTCTTTTTTTTCATTATTTGATACTATATTGTCATTTTTCACAACATGTTGATGTATTTAAAAGGATTAGAAGAATTTTGTTTTTTGAATTTCAAATTTATCTTTAATATTTTCTTGTACGGATAGAGCAGATTAATAAAAGTGAAAATCTGCGTGAGATCTTTTTTTTAATCTGTGAATATCTATTCCCTTGCTCAGAATCAATAAAATTGATGTCATCTTTGCTTGCTTTATCAATGAGATCATAATTTTCTTTACATGCGATCCGGTTCAGGATTATAAATCTGAACGTAACTTTGTATTTAAGTTGCTTATTTTTAGTTTGTTGAGCTGTGTCTATTTAATGTGTTCACATTTATCCTGCGGAACATTTTAAGCTTTTCCCAAGCCTAATTTTGCATCATCTTCAAAATCTGTCAATATAAAAAACACTAAGACAACCCCTGATTATTTCTGAAAAATAAAAAAACAATGAAAACACTCCTGATTTTTTCAATGATGTTGCTCCATTCTTTTCAACCCGGTACAGCAACACCCACTAGCAAAGAATATCTGAATTATTCTATTATAAAAGATGATAAAACCATTGGTAATATCCGCGTGGAACGTTCTTTGAAAGACGATGTTACCGAATATCTTTTTGAATCCCGGGCTAAAGTGAAAATCCTTTACAGTATTGAAATTTACGACAAGATGGGAGTCACGTTTAAACAGAATATGATGCAGCAGGCCAAGCTGTACCGAACAATGAACGGGAAACTCAAAGTGAATAATACCGCAACATGGAACGGAAGTTTTTATAATCTTTCGGACAAAGATGGCGCCAGCGGTTCTTTGAAACAGTCTATTTTCAGCTCAACGGCAAGTCTTTATTTTAATGAACCCGGAAATATAAAATCTGTTTTTTCGGAAAAATTCCAGAAAATGATTCCTATTCAAAAGGTTAATTCCAAAAAATACAGGATTGATCTGCCAAACGGAAACACAACTACTTATACATACAGCAACGGAATTTGCACCTTAGTGGAAGCCAATACAGATTTTGCGAACCTGAAGTTTGTTCTTAATACCAAAACCTCTTAAAATAGGTGCCCCTAATAAGGTATATTTCCTTTTCTCAATCTAAGAACCACATTCTGAATTTGTGGAAGTAATAATAGTATCAGAATAACACACACCACACCAATGAGCATCAGATCATAATAATCCCGGGTGGCGCGGGCGAATATCTGCTGTCCTACCATTTGATTAAAATATCCGTTTGAAACGCCTTTTGCGGTATAAATATCGTTGCCGGCATTGATATATCGGTTTTGAATATCCAGTAAAGTAGCAGGCAATTGCGCGTTAGTTTCCGTTACTGTTTCCCGAAGCTTTTCCCTGACTGCAGATTTGGAAAATAATTGAATTTCGTTATTAAGAGCCATACTGGCTGTAAAACCAGTGAACCTCGCCAATATTCCGATAAGTGAAGCATTGAACGCAATCTTTGGTGGTGCTGCGGAGCTGGTGAATGAAACAATGGGAACAAATAAAACGCCCGTTGCAACTCCATAGATAAACATAGGCAGAATGAAGTCATTGGTTTCTCCCTGTACCGACACAAAAAGGATCATGTAGGCATAATACAATGCCATACAGCCAAAACCTACTATGATAATCCTGACCAAATTAAAACCCATCAGGATAAACCGGGAGGTAACCAACATACTCAGTATGGTTCCGGCAATTACTGCGATCCAGATTGGAATTGTACTTAGCGGATCATTACCCAAAATGATTTCAAGATACCCATAGGCAAGCCCGGTGCTTCCTTTGAAAATGTAAAATGTAAAAAGCAGCAGCAGGCCGATGACGAAATTCTTCACCCTGAAAATCTGTAAGTTGATCAGGGGCCGTTTAAGCCTTGATTCTCTCATAACAAACAGCATAAGGATGACTAAATTGCCAAGGCAGAGCAGAACGATTAATGAACTGTCAAACCAGCCCGATTGCCGCCCGTAGATCAGGATGTATCCTAAGATCAAAATAAAAGAGGCATAGAACAGATAGCCCACCCAATCTACCTGATAAAGCGGTATTTTTTTTGTAAACCTTGCTTTGCCATTCATCGTCAGCAGAACAATCAATGTCAGAAGGATGAGCATGATACCGAAACCCAAAAACAACCAGTTGAAGTCATAAAAATAAAGTACAGCACTGGAAAATATAGAATAGAACGGAACCGAAATCTGTATACTTCCATAAAGCAGACTGTACCCAATCACCCGGGCACGGGTAGACTCCAGCCTTGGAAAAGTGAGCTGCAGAACAATACCTGACATTAACGCACAGGTAACTCCCTGTACAAACTGACAAATCACAAATAGAGCCCAGTCTTTGGAATAAAAACAAACGACAGAACATACCGCATTGATAGCAAGTGCCGTCACCAGATATTTTCTTGGTGCAAAATACTTTACAATCCGAAAGTCCAGAGCTAAAAAAGCCACGGTTGAGCCATAGATAACCACCATGCCATATTGAACATCAGTAGGCTGTACCCCATAAAAGCCCATGACCGTTACAGGATTGCTATACAGAGAAAAGCTAAAAAGGCAGGTCATGAGAATGGCAAATATCACAGATCTTGCCATCCATTCGGATACCCATGGTTTGAAAACCGGAATTTGATGTGCTTGCATGATTAATCTTTTAAAACGTCCACATTAGCATTCATTCCTGCAGCGAGTCTGGCTAATTTTTCAGGGTTGTCGGTAAGCTTTATTCTGACGGGAATACGTTGTGTGATTTTTACAAAGTTACCGGTGGCATTATCCGGTGGTAACAATGAATAACGGGAACCTGTAGTTGGGGAAAGCGATTCGATGACTCCGCTGAATTTTTCGTTTGGAAAAGCATCTATGGTTATGGCTACCGGCTGCCCTGTCTTGAAATGGCCAACCTGTGTTTCCTTAAAATTTGCCATGACCCATTTTTCTTCAGCGTTGTTCACCAAAAATGCCAGCGTTTGTCCCGGCTGTATTAATTGACCTTCCTGAATGGTCTTTTTACCGATCTGCCCGTCAAAAGGTGCAGTAAGCACAGTATATTTAATGTCCAGTTCCTGACGTCCGAGCAGGGCTTCTTTAATTTTTATTTCTGCCCCTATGGCCTGACGCTGTGCACGCAGATCATGGAGTCTGGATTCGGCGACGTGTAAAGAAGCTTTTGTCTGATCATAATCGGATTGTGTGATTGCCAACGATGTGCTGATGTTCTCAAACTTTTGGGGTGTGGTAGATTCATCAGCCAATAGATTTTTATACCGGTCGAATTCTCTTTGCTGCTGGTTTAGCTTCGCTTTTGCCCCTGAAAGCTGGGCTTTGATGACTTCAATGCTCTTGATTTGTGTTTCTTCATTCGCCGCCAGAATAGGCAATTTGGCATGCGAACCCATCAGTTCTGCTGAGGCGGCATCTCTTTTCAGGCCGTACTCATCGAGCTCTATAACCACAAGTGTGTCTCCCTTTTTAACCAGCTGATTGTCTTTGTAATAAATTTTGCGGATGTAGCCGCCTACTTTTGCATTTACGGGTGATAAATACGCGTCTACCTGGGCGTCATTGGTTTGTTCATAGCGGTGTCCTTTTAAGAAATAGAGGATTCCCCAAATGCTGATTGCTGCCAATAAAGCGATTCCGAACCATTGAGTAAGGATCACAATTATTTTATCTGTCCTGTTTTTGTTCATAATTTTTGTATTAAATAATTCCTGCGATGGCCAGTAGCCGGATATGGCTGATTTTTAAATTGGTTTGTGCGGTGGTTAGATTAAATTTCGCCTCCAACAAGGCGTTTTCTGCTTCCAGAAGATCAGTCAGAAGGGATTCCTGATTGAGATAACTGTTTCTGATAACCCGAACGGTTTCGGTGGTTTTAGCGATGTTTTTTTCTGCCGTTTCTACGCTTTCCGATGCCTGTTGCTCTTGTAAATAGGCTTCTTTTACCTGAATGGAAATTTCATCCTTTTTGATATTGGCTTTTTCTTTGGCCTGACTGTTGGTGACCTGTGCGCGGGCAATGGTATGTTTGCTTTTGTATAGATTATCAACAGAAAACTGCACCATAATTCCTGTTTGGCCAAATCCCCATAAATCATTCGAGTAAGGATAAAATGAAATCTGCGGATAGGTATAATTATAATTGGAGTACAGGGAAACTTTAGGCAACAGAGTCGCTTTAATTTGTTTGATATTCATCTCACTTAATCTGATGTCGCTATTCACCATCTTATACTCTGGCGATTGATTGAGTGCTATATCTACGTAATCTTCGTAATGAGAATCTGTAATGGGATTCATTTCAAAACTGCTTTGATAGGGGATCTCAAGCTTTTCGTCATAACCGCGACCCATCAGGATGTTGAGACACTGTGTGGTAACAGCAATTTTCTTTTCAATATCGGAAAGGCTTAATTCCAGCTGTGACAATTTCACAGAGGTTCTCAGCACATCACTTTTTAAGACAATCCCGTTTTTGTGTAAACTTTCAATGAGTGACAGTTGTTTTTTCTCTGCAGCAACCTCTGCAGCAATAAAATCATGGAAGTTCAAAAACTTATACAGATCAAAATAAGCAACAGCAACATTGTATTTTACGCTGTTTTTTTGCAGATCAGCTTCATATTGCTTATGCGTTCTTTCCTCCTGCCTTATTTTGATATTTCTTCTGTCCTTACCACCATTGAAGAGATTGTAATTTAAGTTGTATCCTACGCCGTAGCCGTAGTTTTTTACAGGCACATCCTGTGGGGCTGAGAATAATCCGTTGTCGTAAATGAGGAATTTAGATTTGAGTTTTACGTCTCCAACTATTGAAAGTTCCGGAAGCAGACGGTCTTTGGCTTCCAGAATTTCTAATTGGCTTTGCTGAAGATTTAAATCCGATAATTTTAGCTGCCGGTTATGGGTTTCTGCGATTTTCCATAGGTCTTCCAAACCCAATTTACGGGCATTTTCTGTATCCTGAGCATTGAGTGATTGTGAGAATAACAGCAGTATAAGTCCCAAGATTGGAATTATTTTATATGGTTTCATGGATTTTCTTTTTATCAATGATTCTACATTCTCTTTTATTGAAGAGCCATTTTTTCACTATCTTTTTTAATTCATCGAAGACAATGGTTAAGTCCGTCATGGGCATGAACGGATAAGAGTAGTCAATCCGGTAGATATTATGTGCCTCATATTCTTCCACTGAGTGCGATACTGTATCATGACAAGGTTGGTCCTGTGCTCCGGGCTGGATGTCTTTATTCGGATGGATGGTGTTCTGTTTCATAATGACTGTATTATTTACACAGCAAAATTATTCATACGGGCAAAGTGTCTTTTTATATAATTAGCCTAATATTTGTTATATTTGGCCATATGGAAATTCTTAAGCAACTTATCGACAGTGTTGACCAGAATCCGGACTCTATTTTGGTCGTAAGGCAGCAAACCGAGCAGCGTTTGCCTTCCCATCAGCACGATAAGGCTCAGCTTCTATTGGTTTTTGGAGGAATAGCATACCTGCAGACAGACGAAAAGGATTTCTATATTCCGGCCCATCATTATATCTGGATCCCGAAAAATTATCCGCACAACCTAATGTTTAATACACAGGATCTGCATATTATCAATATCTATTTTCCGGGGAAAAGTCCCGGTGGTTTTTACGACGAAATGGGAATTTATCCGGTGAGTAAACTTTTATCTGAAATGCTTTCTTTCAGCGAAAAATGGCACGGCGATTATTACAGAGAATCGTGGGAATTCGAGTTTTTAACGACACTGAGAAATGTGTTGCCCAAAGAAAATCTCAAAAAGTTTTCGATCCAGCTTCCTACTACAGAAGATCAAAGGCTCAATGCTATTGTGGAGGGACTTCGAAATACACTTACTGAAAATCTTACTTTAGAAGAAACAGCAAAGCAATGGGGAATTAGCGTGAGAAGTTTGACCCGACTGTTTCAGACGAAACTTCATATCACCTTTATTCAGTATGTGAAAATGTTGAGGGTGATCCGGGCTATGGAACTGATCAAAGACAGCAACCTGAATATGACAGAGATTGCTTATGAAATAGGGTATTCCAATATATCTGCATTCAGCAATAATTTTTACCAGTTGACCAATATGAGACCCACTCAATTTAAGGCGATGTCTTCGTCATAAACAGATCTGGGAAGGGGAGTCTGTAAAGGTATTTGGTTATAATTCATCATAAATAAAATTGGACAACTTAAAAAATAAAAGATTTCCCGGCCCAGCATAATAGATTAATATACCGATGGAGTTTAGCTATCTTCTTTCTATTAAGTTGAGAGCAGAAATTCATTATGTTTGCAGGGTCAACTTTAAAGAAAAGATGAGTTAGGTCCTAAATATCGGAGATAGTGTAGAGATGAAATTAGGCTTATTATCTAAAGCTTGATTAGCATATTCCTGTTTGTTCTGCTTATTGGTTTAATTTATTATTATTTTTTGCTGTATTTATGTTTTTTATTAATAATTTTAAGTAATAATTAATGGTTTCGGCTTTATTTTTGAATGTTATTTTGTATTAGTACCCATACCGATGATAAAAAAATATTTTCTGCTCCTATTAGCGCTTATTTCTATATTGTCCTGCCATTCTGCCAGAAAAGATCAGGCAAATGAGTATTTTAGGACCACTGTTGAAGATATATTTTATAAACCGTATAAAAGAAATGAAATAATTGCGATTAAAAATAGAGAATTGGCAAAATATAAAAAGACAGGTGATCGCAAGTATTTGATCGCAAGTAGGTATGTGGAACTTTTTGAAAATAGAGAGGGAATGGAAGTAGAACAAATTCCCCACACTTATGATCTTTTGCTTTTTAATAATGACGAATATGATTTTATCACCATACGGCTTAATTATATGCTTGCTAACCAGTTTGAAAAATACTCCCCCCAAATTTCAAAAGAATTTCTGAATAAAGCCACTGTCTTATCTGAGAACACTAAAGAAAAATTTTCTCTGCCTCTTGTTTATGCTTTCAAAGGTGCATTATATTATAGAGCGAAAAATTACCAGGAAGCTATAGTCTATTATAAAAAGGGGCTTGAAAAGTTTTCTTCAAACCATAAAAATTTGGTATTGATTTCCTCAATGCATAATAATATAGGATTGGCCTATGAAAATATGGGGAAACTGGATCTTGCTGTGAAAGAAATGCAGATGTGCGTACAGATTTTAGAACGCATAAAAAATCGCAATACAGCACAGCAGGATTTTCTGGTCAATGTAAAAGCAAATATTGGATTTTGTTATTACAAATTAAAAAAGTATGATCTCGCAGAATCTCTTCTGCTTGAGGAATTTGATTTTAATAAAAATAAAAATAAGAATGATTTTACTGACGAAGATGCAGAGAATATAGTAGAACTGTTTAATTTATATCATGATACGGAGCAAAATGCCAAGATGCAGGAATTAATGAATTACGGGATGTCGATAGAATCTGAAATGAAAAATATTCCGGGTAAAATTCTGATTAATGAAATGTTTCAGTCTTATTATCTTAAAACCAATGATCGTGAGAAGCTGGAGAAGGTCAGTAAAAGACTGATTGAGCTTCATGCCGCAGATGATAGACAAAAACAAAAAGAATTCAACGAGGTTTCAGGCATCATGAGTAAGTATATCATCAAAGAACTTAATTTAAAACAAAAGGTTGCCATGGACCACCAAAAATTTAATAATAAGCTTGCGATGGCAGCAGCAGGTATTTTTATTATTATTCTTGGATGGACTATATACTTTATCCGAAATTCCAGTAAAAGAGAAAAAGAACTTGCAGAAAAAGAAAAAATAATTCTGATCAAAAATAAGAGAATCCTTGAGCAGGATGTCAAAGAGCAGGAAGAAAAGATCACAAGGATGCATCTTAATCTCAACCTTAAAGTAGAAACCGAAAGAACATTTTTAGAGTACATAAAGAAAATAAAAAAAACTAAAAATGGAGATTCTGAGCAGACCATTAATGAACTTTTTATAAGAATCAATAATCTGATCCAGATTGATAAAAGTAATATTGACTTGGTCAGTGAAAGCTCTGCTGAAAACAGACAGCTCATCAAAAAACTTTCCGCAGAATTCCCTGATCTTACCAATAATGAGATCAAATTTTGTATTTACTATAAACTGGACCTGTCTTCCAAAGAAATTGCTATTTTGGAAAACATTACGGAAGGAAGCGCCCGGGTGTACAAAACCAAGATAAAAGCCAAGATGAACATTGGAAAAGAAGCCAACTTAAACCTGTTTTTGAAAAATATGTAAACAATGAATCTCATCACTATTCTGCAGTGCATATTGTTTTTTCGGGAATACGGACAGCGGAAATTTGTACTTTTAGCTCATTTGTAAAGCAACAAGGATTGTAAAAAATGGCATCAATTACAAAAATTAAAACATATCATTTTCTCCCAGACAAATATGGTTCGGAACTGTTATTGGATATTGGACGTATTGAAACACTGAAAAATTATGTGCTGGATACCACGTTACACCAGCTTAGTTTCTACGAAATTCTTTTTATTGAAGAGGGAACGGGTACTATTACATTGGACGAAAACAAGATCGTAATAGCTCCGGGAACTGTGGTTTTTACAAGTCCGGGACAGGTGCGGTGTTGGGAAATTGAAGAAAAGGTAAAGGGCTATACGCTGTTTTTTGAAAAAGATTTTCTCCATCTTTTTTTCTCGGATGAACTGTTCCTGTATCGGTTTCAATATTTCCATCAATATTCAAGGCCTAGCCAGATGCAGCTATCCGGCGTATCATTTGAAAAATGTCTGGAACTTTTAGAGGGTATACAACAGGAGTTTGGCCAGCTCCAAAATGATAGCAGCCATTTGATCAGATCACTTCTGTATCAGTTATTGGTCATTCTCAATCGATTTTATGCAGGTGTGCATAATGTTCAGAGAGATACCTATGTTCATTCAGATTTTTACAGATTCCGGTCTTTGCTGGAAAAGAAATTTGTGGAGGATCGAAGTGTTGAAGGGTATTCTAAAATGTTGAATGTGAGCCCAGGATTTCTTAATAAAATCTGCAGACAATTTAGCGGATTATCCGCCCAGCAAATGATTCATTACAAACTGATTTCAGAAATAAAGAAACAACTGTATCAAAACAAATCCGCAAAAGAAATTGCCTACGAGTTTGGATTTTCAGACCCATCTAATTTTAACCGTTTCTTTAAAAAACTTACGGGTACCACACCACAACAATATCGGAAGAAGATCTAATTGACCATTTTAAAGATATAATGACCATTTTTGGAGGATAGGAATATTCTAATTTTACAAAAAAAATAGGATATGATAAAATACACATTTAGTCTTCTATTGTTCGTCATGAGCGTACTGTTGGTACAGGCAGAACAGCTATACGTGAATCCTCAGACTGGCAACGACACCAATTCCGGATTAAAGACACATCCGTTAAAGACCCTTCTGGAGGCCGCGAAGCGCGTCAATTTAAACAAAGAACAGAGCCCAACTACAATTATCCTTTCAGAAGGTATACATCTTTTAACGCAAACTGTCATGTTCACCAATGATAAGTATACCCTTACAAACCGTCTTGTCATTCGTGCAGAGATTATGCCTGATGATGCGAACTGGACACCTCAAAAAATGCCGGTTGTAGTAACAGCAGTACCGCTTATGCCAGGCGTGGGCGGAGAAGAAGCGAAAGGAATACAGCCGGAGGTGAGCCATGTAACCATTGAAGGTTTACGATTTTCCGGCAGCCCGGATTACTCATATATAGATGGTGATAATCTGCGCCGTTCCTATCCGATATGGCGTGACGGAAAAAAATTGGATGATCTGCTCGTAACACAATGTCTGTTTGCCGGAGATAGGGATGTATTGCCTTTGCACGTGGGAGTTATAGCTAATGGTTATGGTTTGGTTATCGATCATTGTGTCTTCTTCAACTGCAAAAATCCGGTTGTTTTCTGGAAAACCGACGGAGGGACAGGCAGCCGTAATGCCATGCGTTATTCACTGGTATATGGCAGTTATTTCAGTGGGGTCTGGACAACGCAAAGTACGGATGGAGACTATTTCGATTTTCATCATAACATCATCGCAAACAGCAATACGGTATGGATAAGAGAAAAAGGAAGTACACGCCGCTACAAAGCGTCTGATTCCCTTTTTGCCGGCTTTACCAATCTGGCAGGATATGGAAGTGGTCCGTTAAGTGGTGATGCTGCCACTTCAACTGATTTTCTGACCATGAAAAACGTGCAAACTACCGGAACTGTAAACATTGAAAAAGACCAGAGTAAGCGTAATTATCTGCAATTGGCAGAAGGTTCGATAGGTTCAAACATAAAGGCAGGGCTTTTCAAAAAGAATCAGTAACTGTAAATTTAAAATAATGAAAAAGAGATAAATTAGGGTGTAGTTCATTTCAATAGGAAAAGAGGATCTTCTGCATGAAGGTCCTCTTTTCTTGACTTTAGAGAAATGAATTAATGACCTGAGGATTTTGAAAATACATTGATTACAACAACACCTGATACAATTAATAGCATTCCTAAAAGGGCAGGAGTATCTAATTTCTGTTTAAATATCACTACAGAAACTATTGCGGTAAGCACAATTCCTAAGCCTGCCCAAATGGCATAGGCAATACCCAAAGGAATAGATTTTAAAGCCTGAGAAAAAAGAAAGAAACAGGCACTGAAAGCGATTACGGTTATAATGCTTGGGATCAATTTTGAAAAACCATTCGATTTTGATAAAAAGCTGGAACCTACTACTTCAAAGCAAATTGCCAGTCCTAAAAATAAATACTTCATTTCTTAGTTTGTTTTTTCGGCCAAATCAGCGACGAATATTTTAATATTTAATAAGGCAAAGGTCGATCACAATTTGAACGCTTTTTTTGATGTAAATCAAAATCACTTATGGTTTTTTGAATTGGGTTAAATGTTTCTTTATGTAGTTGAATAAATCTATGGATTCGTCACATCCAGTGTGAAGCTTCCTACACCCACCGGCGCAAGGCCATTGACGGCTTCAATAACTTGAGCAGCACCGGAAGCAGTGAATCCGCCGTACAGTTCAATCAGTCCAAAGCCGGATTCCGCAAGTTCTGCAGCAACTTTAGCTCCTGTAGCTTCGTCCGGGACAGGAATGAAGGTCGTGTGCTGAGGATCGAATGCCTTCTCGAAACGGTCGCGGCCAGGATCACTGCCACTTTCCAGAATAATAAATGCTTCGCGGGGCGGATTGCCTTCGTGGAATGAGGTGCTGAAATGGGCAGCTAATACCAATGATTCGAATCCGAAAGTAACCGAACTCACCCTAGCCCGATTGCCGATTGCTTCGCTAACCTTCGCTCTCCAGGTGGGAGAAATAGCACCGCAGAGTTCAATAAGTTCTGCGCCTTCATCCACCAGTGCTATAGCGGCAGAAAGAGATTCTGAAGGATCACCGATCGCCACAATGGTGAGCCGACCCGATGCGCTTTCACGGACAAATCTGGTTTTGTCAGGCTCTGCACCATAACCTTCATAAATAATAGCTTTGTTGAGGCTAACCGTACTTTCTTTTTCCTCTGTACTTAATTTTTTGTTTTGCATATCTTTATTTATGGATGCAAAGTTGGTGGGAAATAAGGATGAATTTTTTGATGTACATCAAAACAATCGATCAGGATTTTCTGATTCTGCTCAGCGTTTCCTGCGTGATACCCAGAAAAGAGGCAATATGTCCAAGATTGATACGCTGCTGCAGGTATGGCATTTGAATAATCAGGTTTCGATATCGTTCTGTAGCCGTTTCGAAGTGCAATGAATTAATTCTTTCTTCAAGAATAACACAGAGTTCTTCCGCGATTTTTCTACCAATCAGATTAAGTTCGGGGTATGTTTTGTATAAATTCTCTAAATCATCAACTGAAATAGAATATACTTCGGAATCCTCCAGAAACTGAATGTTTTCGGGAGAAGGTTTGTTAGCGTACATCGGCATTATCGCTCCGAAAATCTGGTTTTCTGCCCCAAACCAAACATTAATCTCCTTTTCATTCCGGTAAATATAAGATCTGATAATCCCTTTATTCAATACAAAATAGCTGGCCAGAATTTGTCCCTGTTTCAGCAGGTGGCTGTTTTTCTTTTTCTGAAAATGTTTCGTTTTCTGCTCAATTGCTTTTTCAGCTTCAGTGGTAATCGGGCCGTATTTTTTGAGTTGTTGAATCAGTGGGTTCATGGCTTCTTATGATCAATATCAGACATATTATACATACATCCAATTTAAATTTTTTTACTAAGAAATGCAAGAGGATAAATACGCACTATTGTACCATAATATCAGCCTTATCCTTCAAGAAATTTCACAGATATGATGAAGTGGGAAAGTGGAAGAAAAGCCCCGGATAATAGGGTCTGGCAACATATAGAGCAGTTTTTCGTGGATATTTATTTGATTTTAATGGCGTTCAGTAAAAGAAGCTTTCAATATTTTGTAGTATATTTGCAGCCTATTTTTAATGGTATCTAAAAAGGTTAAAAAGGGCATTAGGTGCCCGAATGTAATCCACCCACCATCTCCGCTGAAAAAACTAATTCCATTAGAAGGCTAATGGAACTTTTTTATGGAAAAAAGTCACGGATACAGGATGTAAATTTTGGAGGATCAATTTCAAAACATGATAGCAAGTTTTTTTTAACATTAAGAAATTAAGATCATAAGTTATGAGGTGCTTAAACAACTTAAAGAAAAATCAATTTATTGATTTCTTCATTGATAAGAATAAGCATTATGCTTAAATCCTTAATGTTTGAAATTAAGAAATAAACTAAAGTTTATTGAGGTTAAGAAAATGATGATCAATTTTAAACAGACTTTTATAGGTTTAAATGTACTTACTTCACTCCCCAAGTTTGGAGATTGATCTATTTTTGGAGATCAGAATGTCGGCTGATTAATCAGGTAAATAAAATAACCGCTTAGTCAAATCAATATAATTGATTCCCTCTTTGCATCCTTAAAATATGCACTATGAGAATAAAATTTTGCGTTAAAAAAGCGTTTTGTTTTATAAATCTATAACCATAAGTTGTTCCTTTTGTTTGACTGCGTCGAATCTTTGATTTCAAGACAAAAGAACATATAACACACACCTTACAAAATCACGCCAAAAGAAATGCATCCAACTGGATGTATAAGAATAATCTTATGATAAGATTCTAATAGATTGACGATTAAATCGAATGGTATAGAAGGAAAGGAGAAAAGAATGAAGACCAATTTTAAACACATATTAGCTCAGAAATCTATTTATATAGCGGCTTTATCGGCCTGTTTCATTGCGGTAGCTGCATTTGCAATTCTGAGCTTCCTCATTACCCGTGACAGCCGGAAAAACAATGAAGGATTTGCTAAGAAAACCTTTTTTCAGAAATATGAAACGCTGGAAAAAGAATTTAGAAATATAGAAGAATACCAGTACCTGCTGCGTGCCCTGATTCAGAAAGACGGCTTGAAAAACTACAAAGAATATTCTTCCGTCCTGAATAATATGAACCGGAAAGAAAATCTAATGCCCTACAGCTGGTATTCCTACTACGATGCCGTTTCCGGGAAATCTGTTAGCAACAGTAATCTATCTGATGTGCTCACAAAAAAATCGGTAGAGGCAAGGTATACCAAAATTGAAAACAACAGATCCGGACATTTCAGAGATTTCCTCACCACACGCAAGGACACCACTTATTGGGTAAGTTATGATTCGCTGGTGCTGCCAAAGAAAAATATCCTGTATTATGGTTCTGCGGTAAGCCTGAACGATCTTCACGAGTATTTTTCCAATATTGACAAAAGCCTGAACAATTATGCCTATGTTTTCACCAAAGAAGGCATTTGCATTTCCCATCCCGAAAAGAAATATCTGGGAAGAAATATTTTTGATTTTACGGATGTTCAGCCCAAAGATACCATATGCAGTACAACAAAATCCGGCTACACAGAAGGAACCGGGATTTCAGAGTATTTTGATTTGGAAATAACCCGTTTCATAAAACCATTGAAGACGGATAATTTTGATGGTTATGCAGTCGTCAATCACGTCAATTTCCTGATCGATGAAAGTGTCAGCAATACGAAAATGTACACCGTATATATTTTCCTGGCGGCTTTATTCCTGATCGTGACCGTTTTTATCCTGTTTCAGAGGGCGGCCAATATAGCCTATCAGGAAAAAGAAAAGATACAGTCCGAGAAAAACCTGCTGTTGGTTGAGAATGAGAAAATGCATAGGGTAGAAGCCCTGCACCAGCTTCAGCAGCTTAAAAATAACATCAATCCGCATTTCCTTTTCAACTCATTAAACTCTCTTTACATGCTCATTGGGATCAATAAAGACAATGCCCAGCGGTTTACGATGAATCTCTCCAAGATCTACAGGTATCTTATCGTACCGCCTCAGGAAAACATCGTTCTGGTAGCGCAGGAAATTAAGTTCATCCAGCAGTATATGGAGCTTCTGAAAAGCAGGTTTGATGAAGAACTCACCTTTGATCTGATCATCCATAATCCCAAAAGTCTGGAAAAACGCATTCCTTATCTGTCTCTTCAAATGGTGGTAGAAAATGCCATCAAGCACAATATTGCCACCATAGATCATCCGTTGGACATTCTCATCACCGTGGAAGACGAAGGAATCATCGTGAAGAATACCAGGCAGCCCAAAACGGATGAAGATGTACAGGGAGCCAAATTCGGAATTGATTATTTGAATCAGGTTTATGATTTTTTTAAAAAGAATTCTGTTAATATTTCCGTAGATGGTGAATATTTCATATGCATTTTACCATTATTAGAATAAAAAATGAAATCCATTCACTCCCGAAATACGTCCTCTCACTCCCTAACGCTGTTGATATTATTTCTTTCCGTATAGTTTTGCGGGCTGAAACTGAGATATCTAATAATTTGGAATGAATCGGACTATGGTAATGAAGAACTACAGACTTGCATTGTACTTAGGACTGGCATTAGCCTCACCGGCAGTACTGGCACAGAAAAAAGACACTTTAAAAACAGATAAAGAAAAATCGGAGAAAACAGATACTTCATCAAAAAAAGCAAAGAAAATTGATGATCTGATTAAAAAAGGAACTTATAAAAAAGGCCTTTTCAATACCATCCAGGTGAAGACCGATGTGTATTTTGAAATCCCGGACAGCCTGATGGGACGTCAGTTTTTGGTGGTCAATAAACTGTCTCAGGTACCGATGCAGGTGAATGAAGCGGGGCTGAACAAAGGAATGAACTACGAAAACAAAGTCATTTCCTTTCACCGCGATGCAGTAGCCAAAAAGGTGTGGGTAAAAACTGTGGTTCCACAGGTATCATCACCTAAAAATGATGTGATCACCAAATCTGTGAAAGACAATTTCTCAGAATCTGTGATTGAGGTTTTTGATATTGAAGCCCAGAACAGCGACTCTACGTCTGTAGCCATTAAAGTGAATAAGATTTTTGACGGAAATCAGAAAAGCTTTAATGATGTTTTGGCTAATGTAGGTCTTGGAGGATCTGTGAAATCCAATCTTTCCTACATCGAAGGGGTGAAAACTTTTCCTCAAAACCTGGTCGTGAAATCCCAGCTGACGACATCCGTGAATGAAGGTGGTGTAGATCTGCCGGTAACCCTTGGAGTAACGACCAATCTGGTGTTGCTTTCCAAAGAACCGATGCAGCCGAGAATTGGAGATGCAAGAGTTGGATTTTTCAGTGAAAAACATTGGGCATTCAACGACCGTCAGCAGAAAATGGATGAAAAACAGTTCATCACCAGATGGCGTTTGGAACCTAAAGATGAAGATAAAGAAAAGTATTTGAAAGGCGAACTGGTAGAACCCAAAAAGCCGATTATTTATTATATAGACCCTGCAACGCCTATCCAGTGGCGCGAGAAGATTATTGCAGGTGTTTTCGACTGGCAGGCCGCTTTTGAAAAGGCAGGTTTTAAAAACGCAGTTATTGCAAAAATGCCAGATGAAAACGATAAAGACTTTGATATTGATGATGTAAGATATTCGGTGATTACTTACGTGGCTTCCCCAAAATCGAATGCGATGGGACCTTCCGTAGTAGATCCGAGAAGCGGTGAAATCATTGAATCGGATATCATCTGGTGGCACAATGTGATGACTTCTCTTCAGGAATGGATGAGAATTCAGACCGGACCAATAGATGAAAAAGCACGTGGAAATGTATTCAGCGATGAGCATATGGGCGAGGCGATTCGTTTTGTATCGTCACATGAAGTGGGACATACCTTCGGATTGAAACACAATATGGGATCTTCCTTTGCTTTTCCAGTAGAATCTCTTCGTTCAAAAGAGTTTACAGATAAAATGGGGGGTACTGCACCTTCCATTATGGATTATGCGCGATACAATTACGTAGCACAGCCGGAAGACGGAGTAACTGCGATTACTCCAAAGATCGGAATTTACGATAAACATGCTATTGAATGGGGTTACCGTTGGTATCCTGATGCAGCATCAGAGAAAAAAGCGCTAAGGGATTTAATAGAAAAGCATGAAAATGATCCATTGTATTTCTATGGCGAACAGCAGAGCTATCTGGAAACCATCGATCCGCGTTCACAGTCTGAGGATTTGGGAGATGATGCGATGAAGGCCAGCGAGTACGGAATGAAAAACTTAAGAATCGTTGTAGACAACCTTCTGAAGTGGACTTATGAAGACGGAAAAACGTACACGGATGCAGGGAAATTGTATATGGGCGCTATCGGGCAGTGGGATCTGTACACAGGCCATGTTATGGCGAATGTAGGAGGGATTTATCTGGATAATACAGTGTTCGGCAGCAAGAAAAAAGCTTATGAAGCTGTACCTGCAGAAATTCAGAAAAGAGCGGTGGATTATTTGGTTAAAAACTCCATCAACCTTCCGGAATGGTTGTTTTTCAACCCGATTACGGAGAAAACGTATTCTGTGAAAAACTCCCCGATGGGACCATTTGAGCAGACGCCGTACACCTTAGCAAGAGGAATGCAGTATGCCAATATCTATTCCCTTCTGATGGACGACAGACTTCTGAGAATGATTGAAAATCAGTTAAAAAACGAAGTTTCAGGTTCGAAGGAAGAAATCTACACCGTGGAAGATTTATTCGACCAGCTTCGTGGATCGGTTTTCAGTAAAAAAGGAAGCCTGACGATTCTTGAAAAGATGACGCAGAAAAATTATGTAGATGCCTTGATTGTTTCCGTGAATAAATTGTTTGAAAAAACGGCAGTGAAAGCCTTAAAGGTGGAAAATACACTGAACATTCCGATGATCTGTAATTTCCATGAAGAAGACCACGGTCTGAGGAATATCAACTACTCATCGATGAAAAGAGTATCTGAAGTCACTACCTACAAAAGGGCGGAACTACAGAAAATATTGAACTTATTAAATAAAAGTAAGAATAAAGGAGATGAAGCTTCCAGGGCTCATTATGCAGACTTGATCATCCGAATAAAAGAGGCTTTAAATAAATAATCAGCTATGAAAAAAACTCTAATACTTTTACCTCTTTTGGCGGCTCAGATTGCATTGGCCCAGGAAAAGAAAACCATTACCGGAAAAATAGAAGACGGAAATACAACGACAGTGATTTCCGGGGCTACGGTGAAGATAGAAACCCAGTCCGTTTCTACAAAAACAGATCTGGTAGGCATTATTGAAAGTGTATCTGTAGGAACAGTAACCGACAGTAACGGAAAATTTATTCTGGAAATTCCTGCAGACACCAAGTCTGTACTGGTGAGTTATCCGGGCTATGAGTCCAGGGTAATTCAGATCAGTGAAGGACAGACCAATTATACGGTAAGACTGATTCCTGAGGTTTCAGACAAAAATAAAATTCAGGAGGTCATCATTACCGGATATCAGAAAATTGAAAAACGTAAGCAGACTTCAGCCGTTACTACGGTGAAGATGGATAATATCAACCAGGCTGGTGTTGCAAGTGTAGACCAGATGATGGCAGGACAGATCGCTGGAGTAGTGGTGACGCCTGAAACCGGAGCTCCCGGAAGTCCTGCAAAAATCAGAATCAGAGGAACAGCTTCTCTTTCAGGTCCGCAGGATCCGCTTTGGGTAGTGGATGGTCTTCCTTTAGAGGGAAATGATGTTCCCAACTTTAGCGATAAAGACAATATAGACCAGCTTCAGAATTTTTCTATTGCAGGTTTAAACCCTAATGATATTGAGGATATCACCATTTTAAAAGATGCTGCGGCGACTGCTATTTATGGAGCCAGAGCAGCCAACGGGGTGATCTCTATTACTACCAAAAAAGGAAAAAAAGGAAGCATGAGAATCAATTTCTCAGCGGATACTTTTGTAACCTCCCGCCCGGATTTTGATAAGCTTAATCTTCTGAATGCTTCTGAAAAAGTAGACCTGGAATTAATGCTTGCCAGCCGTGCAGATCTAACCTACCGTGCAGACAAAGGGGAAGTGATGAGAATTTTAACGAAAAACGGACAGCTGGATGCGTACAGAAGCGGAGGTCTGGGCGCGTTGAATTCATTCACCCGTCAGCAGTTGGATGGATTAAGAAACAATAGCACAGACTGGGGAAAATTATTGTACAGAAATGCCATCAATAAGCAGTATGGATTAAGTGTTTCTGGAGGAAGTGACCGTTCAGACTACTATTTCTCTTTGGGATATTATGACGAGCAGGGAACAACAATCGGAACAGGTTTCGAACGTTATAACCTGACGTTAAAAAACAATTATAAACTAAGTGATAAGTTAAATGCAGGAATCTCTATTTTCGGGACCAACAGTGAACGTACATCGTTTGTAACGGATGCTGATGCTTCTATTAACCCTATCAATTATTCAAGAAATGCCAATCCTTATCTGAGCCCCTACAATGCAGACGGAAGCTACAGATATGATCAGGATATCGATGGTTTGAGAGATGCCTATGTGCCTTTCAACTTCCTGGAAGAAAGGGAAAATACAAACTATACCCTAAAAAACCGTTCAATAAAAGGGATATTGGATTTAGAATATAAAATCACCAAAGACCTGAAGATTACGTCTCAGTTCGGGATGCAGTATGACAGCAATAAGACAGAAAAATTTGCCGCTGAAAATACATATTCCACCCGAAAGATGAAAGAGGGAACGCGCTATTATAAAGATGGAGCATTCCGTTATTTCCTTCCTGCCGGAGGGGTAAAACAAAACTGGGATAATGAATTTTTCCAGTACAACTGGAAATTACAGGCAGCCTACAGTACAAAAATCAATTCAAAACATGAAATTGATTTGATGGCCGGATCAGAAATCCGAAGAACTAATGACAATACAACACTGACCAGAGCTTTTGGGTATAACAGCATGACAAGAACCGGGACACCTATCGTTTTCCCAAGTTCAAATTTTGCCGGAGATAAGAAATATGAAACCTACCGTGAAATGGCACCTGTTGAAAATGCCTATGCATCCATGTTTGCAACGGCTTCCTATACTTTCGACCAGAAATATACATTCTTCGGAAGTGTGAGATATGACGGAACCAATTTATTCGGGGTGAATAAAAAATACAAATACCTGCCGATATGGGCCGTTTCAGGTTCATGGCTGGTAACGAAGGAAAACTTCATGAAGGACCTTACGGCTATTTCTAACCTTAGATTAAGAGCTTCTTACGGTCTGCAGGGAAATATAGACCGTAACACGTCACCGTTCTTTATCGGTGAATACAAGGAAACTACTATTCTTCCGGGAAATAAAGAGAATATCATTAACGTAATCAGTCCTCCAAACGATAAACTTCGTTGGGAAAAAACTACCAACGTTAACTTTGGTCTTGATCTGGGAATGCTGAAGAACCGCGTGAACCTTACCGCAGATATCTACAGCAGAAAAGGAACGGATATGATCAGTATGAAAGAAACGCCACTCGAAACCGGGTTTGAATATACGATGATGAACTGGGGAAGCTTGACCAACAAAGGTTTCGAACTGGCGCTATCTACAAGAAATATCGATAACGAGAATTTCAAATGGAATACCACCATCAACTTTGCGCACAACAAGAGCAATGTATTGAGCGAGCAGCCTCGTAATAACGCGTTGCTTCCTTCCAGAGAAGGTCTTCCTGTGAATGCTGTATTTGCTTTAAAAACAGCCGGAATGGATGAGAACGGAAATCCGATGTTCTGGAAAGGAAATGAAAAGGTAAAAGCAGAAGAATTTTTCAAACTGTACGATGTATATGCAGACTTCCTTCCGGGGCAGCTTGTGGATACTAAACTTTCCAACGAGGAACTGAGAAATCTCTTCACGTATGTAGGAGACAGAGATCCAAAATTTACCGGAGGTATCATCAATACATTCAAAATACACAGCTTTGATCTGACGGTTTCCGCCGCTTTCAATTTTAAACAGACGGTGATGAGAACGCCTTCTTACCGTGGAATGGATCTGGACAGAGGAAGAAATTATACCAAAGATATCTACGAAGCAGGAACTACACTTCCGGGAATCACCAGTGCGGATATGGAAAGCAATCCGGGATGGATGGCCAATAAATGGTTTGCGGACAACCGTTCCAATGCCTACAGTCTGCTTGATGTATGGGCAAAAGAGATCAGCTATGTAAGAATCAGCAGCATCCGTTTGGGATATACACTGCCTAAAGAATTTACCAGTCCTATGGGAATCAGCAGTCTGAGACTGAGCGTTGAGGGACGTAACCTTTTTGTATTCAGTAACGGGTACAAAGGCTATTTTGATCCGGAAACCTATGGTAATATTTATGCACAGCCCATTGCCAAGTCAGTAACAGTAGGATTTAATGTTTCTTTTTAAAACTTGAAAAAAATGAGAAAAATTACAACATTCATTGCGATCGCAGCCTTAAGCTTTTCCAGTATCGGATGTGACCGTTTTTTAGATATTCAGCCTGAAGGGAAAATTATCCCGATGAACGCAGAGGATTACCGCAAAGTGCTTACATCAGCCTATTCTCAATATCCGGTACACAAATCTTTGACCGCTCTGAGAACAGATGAGCTGACGATAGATGAAACCCTGAATGAATTTAATGTCTACCGCGAAATAGCGATGTGGAAAGATTCCAACAACGATCAGGCCACAGCCGAGTTTCCATGGGTAGCTTTTTATTCCGTAAATTTTTATCTGAATCAGGTCATCAACGAAGGAAGCAAGACCATGGCAGACTCTCCTGAAAAGAATCAGATTCTGGCAGAAGCTTATGCGCTTCGTGCATACTTATATTTTGATTTGGTTAATTTGTACGGAAAGCCTTATAACAGTGCAACAGCCGCAACAGACAGAGGAGTGCCGATCAGCCTTGAAATTGATCTTGAGCAGGTATTGAAACCTTCTTCTGTGCAAGCAGTATACGATCAGGTGCATGCAGATATGGCAAAGGCAGAAGGACTAATGGTAGAGGAGAAGCAGCCGGCCGGAATCAATTACAGATTTTCAAAGACAGCTCTGAAGGCATTTCAGGCGAGAACCGCTCTTTATCAAAACGATTGGAACAAGGCCTTAAGCTATGCACAACAGGTAATTGCAGTGAAAGGAGAATTAAGCAATCTGAATACAACACCTACTGCGCCTAATCATTATGCTTCGGTAGAATCTATTTTAGCTTTGGATAATGCCCTGAATATTGCCGTGCAGAACGTATCTTATGCTTCCCCGGAACTGACTTCAAAATATAATACTACAACAGATAAAAGATTTAGTCTTTATTTTGAAAAGAACGGCAGCAAATACAAAGTGATCAAAGGAGGAACTACAGATTTCAGAGTGTCTTTCAGAACTGCGGAAATGTATTTTATACAGGCTGAGGCATTATTAAAACTGAACAGATTGGCTGAGGCTAAAGAAGCCATCCTAAAAGTTCTGAAGAACAGATACACACCTGACGGATATCTCACAGTTCAAAACCAGATCAATCCAATGAATACTTCAGAT
The DNA here is from genome assembly GCF_000737715.1 of Chryseobacterium sp. JM1. GTDB lineage: Bacteria > Bacteroidota > Bacteroidia > Flavobacteriales > Weeksellaceae > Chryseobacterium. The sequence continues at coordinate 43,845 of NZ_JPRN01000013.1, forward strand.
TTCATGAATTTTATTCTTGAGGAAAGGTTCAGAGAATTTGCTCTGGAAGGTCACCGCTGGATGGATTTAAGAAGAGCAGATCAGAAAAAAATCATTCATAATGTGAATGGTACAGACTATATTCTTCAGCAGAATGATGTGAGATATACCATAGAATTTCCAATGAGTGCTAAGAAGAATAACCCTCTTTTATAAACATTCATATTAACAACCCCTGAAACCGCTTGAACTTAATAGTTTTAGCGGTTTTTTTGTACTTTTGTAATGTTATGAAAATTGCCATTATAGAAGACGAATTGCTGGCTGTGAATTATCTCAGAAACCTGTTGGACCGGCAAAGCATCGTTCCTGTGACGGAGATGGTGATTCTGCGTTCAAAAAAACAGGCCATAGACCTCTTCGAAAACCATTCAGCGGATCTTATCTTTATGGATATTCATCTCGGAGACGGGATGAGTCTGGAGATCTTTGAATCTGTGGAACTGTTCACGCCCATTATTTTCATAACCGCTTTTGACGAATATGCCATGAGAGTATTCAGGCATTTCACGATAGATTATCTTCTGAAGCCTTTTGAGGAAGAGGATTTGCATAAAGCATTACAGAAATTCATTTCCATCCGGTCTAATTACGACCCCGAACCTGTCCTTAAATCGATGTCGTCATTACGCCAGGCGGATAGCCCTGATGTGATGAAACGTTTTATGGTACGTGACGGGAATAAACTGAAATCTATAGACGAAGACCATGCAGCCTATTTTTTCGCTTCCGGAAAATACCTTTTTCTGACAACAACGGACAACCAGACCTATATTTATGATGATACCATTAAAGACGTCATCCATAAACTGAACCCACAACTTTTCTTTAAAATCAACCGCAAATTTATCATCAATAAAAATGCAATTGTGGAGATCATCAAACATTCCAGCCAGAAAGTAGAACTGAAACTGTCACCTGCCCCTGAAATCAATTCAGATGTATTCATCAGCAAAAGACAGATCACGGAATGTTTAAGCTGGCTGAAAAGCTGATGGATTCTTATGAAAAATTGTATGGACACCAAGGCAAAAAAACATCCTGTGATGGATCAGAATGTTATCAATAAATATGCGGTTAAGTTCGAAAATAAAACGATGAGCTGGGAAGGATTCCGGGGAAAGAAAAACAGTAAAATCATAGATACCAATCATTATTGTTTAACCTGTTTTTTAATCTATTGGAACTCAGCATCACAAATCAACGATTCATTGCTGCAGGATATTAATGCAGCTTTGTCGGATCCTGCCTTAGAAATTGAAAGTGATACGGCGACAGTAGATATCATCATGTGTAATCATCTGGTAGATTTTTATGATCGTCAGGGCTATGTAAACAGTATACCTTTGAAGGATTTCAAGGAAATTGTAACCTTATGGAGAGATTTTCTGACTACCCGTCCTCTGAACGGCGCAAAAATTTACTTTACCTTCTTTGGATTCTCGTTCTGATTTTTTTGTGATTCTTTAGCCAGGCTAATCTGATCATCATATTTTGACGTGTAAGTTTAAAATATCAATCAAAATCCTGGATTTCCATACGCTACTCTTGGCTAGGAATGAAATTTATCTATCTTAGTAGTTCCTGTAACGTAATTCCGGACACATTGTATTTTTATGTCAAAACGCATCTGTTTTATAGTTTTTTCTATTCGGATTCACGGGAAATGTAAAAAGTTTGGTATCATACAGAAATAAACAGCCTATGAAAAATCCAGATCAGGTAAATCCTTACCAATCGACGGTAAAAAAAACAGATTTTGGAATATTGACAACCCTAGTGTCAGAAGCCGGTGTTTCTACGCATGGAAGTGTTTCTTTCGGAGATAAAACCCTTTCAGCCAACTACGTTTATGATAGAATAGGAACCTATCAATTGGTCTACACCATCATCGATACAGACGGAAATACAGAAAGTTTTGCAGAAGATAATGGGATTTTGCCCACATTATTTTTAAGTCCGGCCCAGGAAAATTATGTTTCGTTTGTTCCTTATCATCCCGATAAAGAAATGGAGATCAGTGTTCCGGTTTTTAACCGTGACAGTACAGAAATACCAAAGGGAAACAGACCTTTTACCGGAAAATTCATAGGAACGATCAATCAGTTTTCCATCTTTCATGAGGCAGATATCTGGTCTGAAACGAAGCCTGACAAAATGCTTTCCATCGAATTTAAAAACGATGCGATCAAAAAGAAGCACAACATTAAAATAGACCTTCCGAGGAATAATAAAATATTCATCAATAATGGGGAGATTCATTTATTGGCTAATGATAAAAAAGGTTGGCTGCACAGACAGATTGATGAGTTGGGAAATGTAATACGTGAAAGGTTTATTAATCCCAATAAAGAATGGTTTTGGGAAATACTCAGTCTGTCCTTTGAGGAAAATTCATACATTCTTTGTGAAGAAGAGGGAACAATATCGGTTGAGGTGATCACACCGGATCTTCAGTGTACGACTAAAGATATCGCGGATATAGACAATGAATTTTTCAATACCTGGCAGCCTGTAAAAATTGCTGAAGATACTTTTACCGCGAACTTCAACGGAGAATTCGGAAACGGCTGGTTCACAATAAAAAATGATAAATTGTTGGAATTATTTTACAGCAAAAATGAAAAAGGCTACAGAAATATATTGACCGATGAGGTTTTGCCCATGGAGAAGGAAGATATGATTATTTCAAGCATCAATAAAACTGGGGAAGGGAGTTATGCCGTTATTTTTTATCCATTGGATGACCGGAAGACGAAAAATAAAGAGTTGCTTATTTTGAACCGGAAGATTAAATAATTTCAACCGAAAAAAAATTAACATAAACACTTTAAAATACAAAACTTAAACAGGTTTTCTGTAAGATAATCTAATTTAAATTTCCTATTATCTGTAATTCGTTAATTCATAGTATTTTATTGTCTCAAATTGATCCTGTGTTTTCCCCTGAATTCAATCGTAGAATTACGACAATTTTCCAAAAAACAGCTAATTCATTTGCCTGTGATTTTTTTATGTGATAAATTTCAAAACCAAACCACAGAAAAAACTTATGAAAAAAAACCGAATTGATCTAAAGCTATTACTGATAAGTAGTTAAGGCAGAGTTTATTCGAGAAAAGCTCTGATAGAACCATCTCAGAACAATCAAAACTGTACTTGCAAAAGGAGACCGATGCTGAGTACCGGTTGTTTATATGAGCAGAATGGTCTCATTTCTCTTAAGGAAGAAATTCCGTTTTCACATCCACACTACCGAAAAAAAGTATACTATGTTTCAAGAAGGAAAGAATCTGTCCAAGAAGGGACTAGATTCAGCTAAAATAGATATAGCCGACAACATTCAGGACGTTGTAAAAAATAAGGATTCACAAAAAGCCGTGTCACAGATAAAAACAGTGAGTGATACAGCGCAAAATTTTATGAATCAGCCTTTTATGCAAAATACTCCGACTGTTATAGAGAATAAAGTATGGGCAAAGCAGCCCACCTCCAATATCTTCAATGCCCAGGCCATCCCTGAAAGTGCCATTGCAGGAATCAACAGAGTCGTGAAACTTGAAATTTTTGTTGAAGGAAAACCAATCAAATTTTTCAAACACTTTAAGCTGACCCAAAGTGCCGTTAAACACCATGAATTTAATCTGACGCTTGCCCACGATACCCTCGGAAGCGCCGAAAACCATAACCTGGAAGAAGCCCAAAGCTTTCTGGGAAAAAGAATCACTGTCGTCTTCAAATACAAAGATGTAGAAGACGGACCTGAAAGAAACTTCGTCGGTGTTATTACCGAAGTAGGATTCGATCAGGATAACGGAAGCCTTGGAAATGTCATTCTTACAGGCTACAGCCCAACGATCCTGCTGGATTCTGCTCCCCATACCCAAAGTTTTGGAGGCAAGCAGGAAATCAGCCTCAACAATATTGCAGATCATGTCATCAAAGAAGGTTTAGGAGCCAGTAAATTTGATGTCCGGGTAGATGCGCAGTATGGGAATATTTCTTACAGTTCCCAGTATCATGAGACCCATTACAATTATCTGGCAAGAATGGCAGAAGCCTATGGAGAACAGTTTTTCTATGATGGAGAAGTTCTGCATTTCGGAAAACTGCCCCCTCAGCAAAAACCGGTAAAGCTTACGTACGGAAGCAATGTAGCTGATGTGAAAATTAAGATGTTAGCTCAACATGTGAAGCCTTCTTTTTACGGATATAACAGCAGTAAAAACGAAAAACTCACAGCCGGAGCTTCAAAAATAAACCATACCTCAGATATTGCGAGGCGTGCTTACGAAATTTCAGAAAAGACGTTTATCACTCCATCATTAAGCATAGCTCCTATAAAGGCTTCAAAAGTAATGGATATTGATGTTTCCCAAAAAGGCGCTGCCGGAAGCAATTCAGTAGATGTATTCACCACTTCCGGAACCACTTCCGTACCGTTTTTATATCCGGGATGTACGGCAGATATCGAAATGCGTAAACCGGATACCAATGAAACTTCCTATTTTACAAAACTGATGATGACGGAAGTAAGACATGAAGTAGACGCACGAGGATATTATACAGGATCTTTTGACGCGATTGCTGCAGATACCGGTTTTATGCCGAGACCTCAGTTCAATTATCCAAAAGCAGAACCTCAGTTTGCAAAGATCATTTCCAACACGGATCCATTAAACCAGGGAAGGGTACAGGTACAGTTCGACTGGCAAAACGGTCCCGATACGACAGAATTTATCAGGGTCATGACTCCCGATGGAGGAAGCAGCGATAAAGTAAGTAAAAACCGTGGATTTATGGCCATTCCGGAAGTAGATGATCAAATTATGGTCAATTTTGTTCACCAGCATCCTGACCGTCCTTTTGTGATGGGCGGAATGTTTCACGGTGGTGCCGGAGGCGGAGGCGGACAGGGCAATAATATCAAAAGCCTCAGCAGTAAAAGCGGACATATCGTAAGCCTTGATGATGCCGGTGCGATCACCATTAAAGATAAATCAGGCGGCAACATCATAACGGTAGACGGAACCAATACCATTTCCGCAGTAGCCAGTAAGAAAATTTCTTTGGACAACGGAAAATCATCCATTGTCATTGAGGATGAAACCATTACGATTCATGCTAAAAATATTCATGTGGTAGGCGAAACCATTGTGTCTATGGGAAGTGGTAAAGCGGGAGTAGAGCTGAGTTCGAAAGAAAATGTAGCAGCCGTAAGCGGAGTGACAGTCACTGCATCCGGAAGCAAAGAAGTTCAAATCACAGGAAAAGAGACAAGCATCAGCGGAGCTAAGGTTTCAATGAATGGAGATGGGGAGACTATCATTACAGGAGGTTTGGTTAAACTGAATTCTTAATTATGGAAACATCTTCAATAGCACAGGAATATTATAAATTGAGAAATCTGTGGTCTGCAGCCGAAAAAAAACAGTCATGGAAACTGGCGGTTTGGGTGGCACAGTATGCAGATGTGGAGATCATCGATAAGTTTATGCAGATCGAACAGTCTCCTGTGGGAGAAGCCAACGATATTTTTTTTCGTTTCGAAACCGAATACAACGGCAACAGGGAATGGTTTGAAGAACAGTTATGGAATGAATTTCTCACCTGGTTTACCCCCCATCCGGATAAAAATAAAGACCTTCACCGGGCGCTTTGGGAAAATAATATGATCAGGGAAGCATTCGTTCCGGATGATAAGCTTCCACCCAATATATCCAGTCTCTTTAGTGAGCTGGAACGCCTTAAGATGAGTATAACAGATCAAACGGAAGATTTTTATTTCTGTCTGTATTTTCCTCTTTTGGCCCATTCCAAACAAAATATAGCCCACTGGTTTCAGCAGGTCATCGAAACGGTACCGGATGATCTACGCCTCATAACCATGGATCTTGCAGAAGAAAGACGCGTGGAACTGCAGGGTAAAAAGAACGGAGAATCTCTTTATCACTATCTGCATCCAAAGCTCAAAATGGCAGAAGCTATTAAAAATGAGATGTACAAAGCAAGCGACAGCTATAATACTGTTGACCCGGATGCCAGATTCAGAAAACAGGTCATTGTGGTCATGGATTCTACTACCAAGAAAATACAGAACCGTACAGATGTAGAAGTAAAACGCCTCTTGAATATTACAGAAGAGATTGACACTGTATCTTCAAAAATAGCAGGTTTACTGGTCGCATCACAGGCCTATTTTTCCATACAGAATACTAAAAAAAGCGAAGAATATACAGATAAAGCCCTGGAAGAATCCTCAAAAGCGATGCAGGAAGACGATGCTACGGGATATCCGGTCTGGAAATCGTGCATGCTTTTAAAGGCAGCATTATTATACGGAAACAAAAAAACGGATCCAGCTTTATTGATTTATGAAGAGCTGTCCGAAAAAGCCTCCGAGCGTCAGGATGTCTATTATATCATGGAGGCGAACAGACTTATTGCTCATATTTATTACGAAAAGAACAATGTGCAGAAAGCCTTTGAAAATGTACTGTTTTCTTTGGCAGCAGGAGCCTATTTAGATATCAGTGTAAGAAGACAGTCTACTTTTTTACATGCAGCATTTATGGCACTTTATTTAGGCGGACAGATCAAAACACCCACAGAAGTAAACGAAATAAAACTGCAGCTGGCAGATTGGTTAGGTGATGACTGGGAAATGTTATTGGCGCAGGCTGGAGTAGATTCAGCAGCGTTAAAAATGGACCAGTCCGTTTGGAAAAAGCAATTATCAAAACTTAAAAACTAACCTATGTCTGATTTAATAGGAAAAGTAGCCACATCACCCGCCCCGCGAAGAGGCTTCGGTGAATTGTTTGGAGAAGCCAAAAACAAACTGGATCATTTGCAGAAAGATATGGCCAGTATTCTTCCAGCCATGCCCGGAATGCCTGTAGGAAAATATTTTGATCTCGCGATTGGGATAGATTTCCACGAAACCATTTTTCCGCCAATGCCTTTGTTGCCGGTACCGCATATCGGGATGGTTTTCGATATCATGAGCGCCATAATGAATGCCATTTCAAGCATTTTACCCGAACCTCCGGCTCCTCCCGCAGATGGTTCTGAACCTCCAACAAGCTTAGCTTCTATCTGTACAGCGATTGTCAACGGAATGAAGCCATCCGTTCAGGTTCACGGACAATGGGTAGCCAATGCAGGTACGGGGATTCAGCATTTGCCAGGGATCTTTTTACATATCCCGTTTCCCATCGTAAAACCTATTGCAAGCTCAGAAATGTTCTTGGGAAGCAGCACTGTTTTAGCAGATGGCGGGCCGTGCAGTACCCAGTTTCACCTTGCTTTATCATGTAACCTGATTGGGATTCCGGCACCGTTCCGTATTACAAAACCAAAACCAAAGGTTGCTTTAATGGCGCCTACTTCCATGCTGCTGATCATCACTTCAGCCGGAAAGCCTGTTCTAGCAGGTGGTCCGCCAACGATTGATCTTTTCCAGCTGGCCATGAGTCTCGGTTTAAAAGGAATGGGAAAATTATGGAAAAAAGCAGGCAACAAATTACAGGATTTCATTCACAGGGTTCAGCCTAATAAACCTAAGCTGGCCAAAGTATTACAGCCGGTAAAATGCCGTTTGTTCGGTGAACCTGTAGATGCTGCCACTGGAAGAGTATATTCCACCAACACCGATATTGAATTGCCGGGACCTATTCCTTTTGTATGGCAGCGTACCTACTACAGTGATGCTGAGGTAAACGGACCATTGGGCTTTAACTGGCATCACAGCTACAATATGGGGCTTTTTGACTTGCAGAATGATTTTGCATCCGTGCGTTTATCAGACGGACGGGAAACTGTAGTTCCGTTGCTCGATTTAGGCGAAAAATATTTTAACAGAAAAGAACAGCTCACCTTTAGCAAAGATGAAAAAGGATATGTATTAATTGATTCCAATAAACTGCAATACCGTTTCAATGGGGCACTGAATCAGGAAGGTTATAGAATGCTTTCTTCAATAGCCACCGCAGAGGGATTTACAATAAGTTTTGATTATCATTCCAATGGATGTTTAAAAAAGATAACAGACAGCACAGGCAAAATCATAAAGGTAGAAACCGATTCTGATCATCGCATTATCCGTCTCTACACCGTTGCTGAAAACCGTGAGATCACCTATATCCAGTACAGTTATGACGATCTGGGAAATATGGTATACAATAAAGATGTGATAGGAGCAGAAAAGCATTTCCGCTATAAGGGTCATTTATTGGTTCAGCTGACCAACCAGACCGGGCAGAATTTTTACTGGGAATATGAAGGAGCAGGTGATGATGCCAAATGTATCCATACCTGGGGCGACGGCGGTGTACTGGAATATTTTACAGAATATAATCCGGGACAAACCATTACCAAAAACAGTTTAGGCTTCACGGCAGAATACTTTTATGATGACAGCAAACTGATCTATAAAATAATAGACGAAAACGGAGGCGTTACTCATCAGAAATACAATCAGTATCAGGAGCTTGAATTAGTGATCAATGCAGAAGGTTTCACAAAGAAATACCTGTACACTGAAAACGGTTTATTAAAAACAATTGAGAACGAAAATAACGGGCAGAACCAGTTTCAATATGACGATGCTTTGAATTTAGTTAAAATAACAAGTCCGGGAGGTGCAGAAATAGAATGGACCTATGATGAATTCAACCGGATTGTTCAAAAGAAGCTTCCTTCTGGGGAAAAGCTTCATTATCAGTATAAAGACAGGCACCTCAGAAAAATTACGGATGACAAAAACCGTTCGGTTCACTTTTTCTATGACCAGTCGCATCAGCTGGTACAGATGATTTATCCCAATGAAACTTACAGCAAATGGGATTATGATGAACTGGGAAATGTGATAAGCGAGCGTGATCCAAGGGGAAATTTAACGTTTTTTCAATATGATGATGCCGGAAATGTGATCTACTTAAAAGAACCTGACGGAAACGAGCATTATTTCGAATATGACACCTCATACAATATTATTCATGCGAAGGACGACTTACATGATGTGAGGTTCAGATATGGCAGCTTGGGGATTTTACTGAGCCGCACACAGAACAATCGTACAGTAAAGTTCGGATATGATACGGAATTACAGTTAAAAAGTATCAGCAATGAAAAAGGTGAAGTATACCGCTTTGCGCTGGACGGAGTAGGTGATGTGATCAGTGAATGGGGATTTGACGGATTGCACCGTCAGTATGAACGGGATGCAGTAGGCAGAGTGAAAAAAGTAGCCCGCCCGGACAACCGCTGGACAGAATATGACTATGACGGCATTGGAAATATCATTGCAGAACAGCACAGTGATCTTTCATTCACCGGATACAGCTACAATAAAGACGGATTTTTAATCGGTGGATTAAACCAGGATATCAGCATAAAAATACAGCGTGGAAAAGATGGCCGCATCATTAAAGAACAACAGGGCCAGCATTGGGTTAGTAAAACAGTTGATCAACAAAATGATTCTTTATTGACAGCAAGTTCATTGGGAGCCCACATTACCAGTCAGTATAACCATTTCGGACAGCTCAATACCATGGAAAGCGGAAGCTGGAAATCCCAATGGCAATACGATGCCACAGGACTGGAAATACAGCGCGATCTTACCGGCGGTATCAGTCAGATTACAGAACATGATCAGCAGGGCAGAGTAGTTCGCCGAAGTATCAACAGTCATAATGTGGAGAAAAGCCGTACACGGTATATGTGGGGAACTGCGAACCGCTTACTGAAAACTGTCAATGAAATCACCGGAACGAGTGCCAGTTTCAATTACGATGCCTGGGATAATCTGGTGAGCGGAACCTACCAAAGCGGTAAAGAAACGGATACCATTTATAAGGCTCCGGATGCTATCGGTAACCTTTTTGAAACTCCTAACCAAACTGACCGAAGCTATGGACCGGGAGGAAAACTGCTGACCGATATACGGTATAATTATTACTACGATGCAGAAGGAAACCTGATTTTTAAAGAATTCAGGAAAAGTACCCAACGGGCAGCTATTTCCTCTTCCACCGTAGAGCATAAGTATGGAATCAGCCTGATGGGGAGCGGTGTAGGTTGGCAGTATGAATGGAAAGGAAACGGAATGCTTGCCAAAGTAATATTGCCACAGGGGGGGGAAGTCAGTTTTGCATATGATCCTCTGGGACGGCGTATTGCCAAACAGTATAAAAATAAAGTAACTCGCTGGTTATGGGATGAAGATGTCCCTTTACATGAATGGCAGTATGACGGAGAATTCCCACCAAAGCTGAGTATTGATCAAGAAAATAATGTAGAGGAAGCTTCTGAATCTGCAGAAAATGTAATAACTTGGCTCTATCAGGACGGAAGCTTTGTGCCTTGTGGAAAAATTGTTGGAGAAGAAGAGTTTAGTGTCATCAGCGATTATTTGGGAACACCAACGCATGCTTATGATCATGAAGGTATTCTTGTCTGGGAAAGGGAATTGGATGTATATGGTTCTCTGCGAAAAGGGGATAATGAGTTTGTTCCGTTTTTATACCAGGGACAGTATGTGGATGGAGAAACAGGGTTGGTTTATAACCGTTTTCGGTATTATGATAATGAGAGTGGAAATTATATAAGCCAAGATCCCATTAGGTTAGCCGGCGACATTCTTAATCTTTATAATTATGTTAGTGATAGCAATATTTGGGTTGATAATTTAGGTTTACATTTTGGTTCGGGTAAAGGGCAACACTCAGCAAAGTTTTTCTTATATGATGAAAATGGCAAGCTTATCGATAAAGGTTCCATGAAAAGTGGGGGAATGACTGTAGAAGAGAGAGCATTAGGTTTTCCCAAATCCTCTCTTGCAACTCATACTGAAGCAAGAATTACTAAAAACGTTCCATTATCTAAAGGACAACGTCTAGATATAATTGGGCAATATCCTCCTTGCTGTTCGTGCAAAGGAAAAATGCGTTCAGCTACAAATGGTACAGGCGGCATTGTTTCTTATACTTGGATGGATGACAACGGTAAAATGCAGATAGTTCAATGGCAAAAGAATAAGAAAGTAGTAGATAGTACAAGTAAAAATAAAAAATTACATCCAAAACATCATTAAAATATGTACAAAGTAGAAATTAAAGCAAAATTTGCGCACGCATCAATTGAAAAAAAAGACAATTATTATTTAGTGGGCCTTGCTGAAGATGAATTTGATTATGAAAAATATATAATTTTCCAAAAGCCGTATAAATTAGGTAAAAATGATGATCCAAATGCAAAAATTAATGGTATATATGTTGAGTGTAACGGTGATTCGTGCTTTAATTGTTGTAGCGAAATAAGTATTGATAATAAAAAACTAAGACTTATCATTCAGGATAGCGAGATACTAATAGATATTGAAGAAGTAAATTTACCTGAAAATTTTATTTCTTACTTAAGGGAAATATTTGGTGATTTATTACAAATAAATTGGAAATAAATTATACTCCTCAGCGGCACTTCAAAATTTGAAATTCCTAAGCCACTTCAAAGGCGTAATCCGGAAATATGTTCCAGTTTAGAATTCGATTCCGAAGTTGAAATATGTAGTATATCAACAGTTTATGGAGAAGTATTTTGTTCAGTGTTGAGATGTTTGCAAGATATTTTTAGGAAAATAAATATAAGTCAAAAATTAGATGTTTAATCTGTAGATAAAAGAATTGTTTACTTTATAATGATAATAAGGGAGCGTTAAAAAAGTAAGCTGTGCAAAGTCCTACTCTGCACAGCTTATGTTTTACCAAAAAGATTATCTTTACGAAATTCCAATGAATCAATACATAATGAAACGATTTTACTTTCTGATCACCGGTTTTCTGATGTTTACAGGGATCAATACAAATGCGCAGTCCGACAGCGTAAAGAACTATGTAGTCAGCGCGCTTGATCTTATGAAGGCCAAATCAGTCAACAAACACAGGATCAACTGGGATTCGCTTTACACGGATTCCCGTAAAAAGACAGAAAGCCTTCACACGGTTAAAGAGACCTATCCGCTTATTAAAAATATACTCGGTGCCCTGAAAGATGCCCATTCCAATTTTTTTCCGCCGGAAATGGTTAAGGCCTATACATTGGGTTACAGAGCTACGGGACAGGAATTTCCTGTTATTGAAACAAAAATGACGGAAAATCAAATGGCTTATATCAAGCTTCCCGGGATTGCCTGTTATCATTTTGCAGAATGGGATGAGTTTGTCAACACATTTTATAAAAAAATAGAAGAGCTGAATGCACACAACCCAAAAGGCTGGATTTTGGATCTCAGAGACAATGGCGGAGGCATGTTTTATCCCATGTTTGCAGCTTTGTCACCGATGCTGGACAAGAAAAATGTGATAGGAACCGTAGATGCAGAAGGAAAATATGCTTTTTATGATTATGATGACAAAGGAAATCTCTATGAGGGTAAACAGCTTGCTCATCATTTTAATGTCAAAAATATCCCTCAGCGCATCACAAAACCAATGGTTGTAATGGTCAACAAAAAAACATCAAGCTCAGGCGAATTCTGCACGGTTGCATTTGCCGGACAAAAAAACACAACGGTTATCGGTCAGAATACCATGGGACTGACCTCAGGAAATCAGGAGTACAAACTTTCTGACGGAGCATTTCTTATTTTGACAACAGGAAATATCGTAGATCGTAATAAAAAGGAGTATGCCAAAGTAGGAGAGGGATTTACGCCAAATATACTGCTGAAAGACCTTTCAGAAGCTCAATACATGAAAACGGCATCCGAGATATTGCTAAAAAAGTAATCATTAAATTTTTATAGAGTTTTTCGGCGCGAAGTCTTCGACTTCGCGCCGAAAAACTTACTTTTTATAATTTCTCTAATGAATCAGCTGCTTAAAAGAAAAATCCGGCTGGCGCATCTCAATTTCGTTTGTGCTTGAGGCAAGTTGTGCTTCTCTGGCATAGATAAACATTTCAGCTTCATAGCTTTTGATAGCAGCCTCCAGCGATTCATAGGATTCATGAGTGAGTTTTTCAGATAGGATCAATGCATCCAACAGACCGGTATTCACACCCTGACCTGCAAAAGGAGGCATCAGATGAGCGGCATCTCCTATAAGCGTTACAGGCAGAGGACGGTCATTGTTCCACGGTCGGTCCAGTGGGAATTTTCTTGTCGGAAGACAGCTAAACGATGTTGTAGAAAGGAATAACTTTTTGAATCTATTATCCCAGGCAGCGAATCTTTCCAGAAGAAAGGCACGGATGAGGTTCGCATCCCGAAAGTTGTGTTCTTTGTAATTTGTCCATTCTTCAGGCTTTCTAAAAATAACACCATAGGTCAATACTCCATTATTGTTGGGATTGGCCACTAATAAATTACCTTCATAAGCTGCCATGAGCCTTTTTCCATCGCACCATTGATAAAATTCAGGAGTATGAAGCTCCGGATCAGGAATATCTCCCTGGATGATCATGGTTCCGGTATCTTCTACTTTCGTGTCTGTAACAAAAGATCGTATAGCAGACATTCCGCCATTGGCCCCGATGACAACATCTGCTGTTTCCTGAATTCCGTTCTCAAAATGCAACAGCCATTGTCCGTCTGAAGCTTCAAGTCCGGTACATTTTCTGTGCCAGACTACAGTATCAGCGGTTAAACTCTCTAACAACATATTCCTCAGAATATTTCTGTTGATTTCAGGATTGTCATATTGATTTTCGGGAGTAGACTCTTTCGTAAATAAAGTTTCTCCTTTTTCATCCGTCATAATGATACCCATGGGTAATGCCAGCGTATAGTAATTATCCAGCAGTCCTGCTTTTTTCATAGCTTCCTGACCTGAACCTTTATGAAGATCTAATGTGCCGCCCCAAATTCTGGCTTGCGGATCCTGATCTCTTTCGTAAACGGTAACATTTGCACCATTTTGCTGTAATAATCTGGCTAATGTGAGACCTGCAGGTCCAGCACCAATGATCGCTGTTTTTTTATTCTTAAGTAACATGATTTTTTGTGTTGTTTAATATCAATACAAAATTGAGGGTCACTTTAGAAATAAAATAATTACATTAGACTTAAAAATAGCTGTAAAAGACTTTTATGGAAAAAGAGGATCAAACCATCCCGGTCATTCTTCAAAAGTTGGCTCATGTACTGGGAACAAAATTAAAGAACAGAAGATTAGAAATCCCTTCCGGGTTTGGAAGCGGGTATTGTACCGGATTTGTTTTCAATACAAATGTCAGAATGCTGATCAGTAATTATAAGCTGAATGATGACCTGGTGTTGGAGAATCCGGAGCGGAATGCAGGCAGAAAAGTGATATTTTTTAAGTTTCAGAATATTTTCCCTAAAGCGGAATCATGGTCTGCTGAAAAACATCCGGGAGAAATGCCGTCCGTTTTAATTGCAACTAGCCGCATCAATACGGATGAAATTATTTCCATTCATTCCAATACATCTACCATTAATATTGAAGTAGAGGCGGATTATCTTGGCCAATTGTTTAGTGCATCAGACCACTCACCGGTTTTGCAAAGCCTTCTGCAGAATAACCAACCTTATCTTTTTGAACAAATCATCTATCCCTCGTTGCAGAAAGTGGTGGATGAAATTATCTCAGAATCCGTTGGAGAAACTTTTGAACTGTTTTTTATGAGAATTAAAGCTGAGGAAATGATCTGCAGGCTGCTGATGGAACTGGAAAAGCGGGACGAAAAACGTCTATATGCTTTGAACAGTCATGATATAGAAATTCTTTACAAAATAAGAGATCAGATCCTTCAAAACCTCGACATTCCTCCTGTTATTGGAAAACTGGCAGCAGAGGCAGGAATGAGTCCTACAAAATTGAAACGGCTGTTTAAGCAGATTTTCGGTGACAGTATTTTTAGCTACTATCAGGGATTCAGGATGAAAGAAGCTGCTGTTCTGCTGAAAGAGAAAAAATATTCCGTTTCAGAAGTCGGCTATAAACTAGGTTTTACCAACCTGAGCCATTTTTCTAAAATATTCAAAGAGCATGTGGGGATGAACCCGAAACAGTATTCGATGATGTAATAAATAAGATGTAAGTATTGTCTTGTAAATAGTTTACTATAATTATAGCCAAAAAATCTCTTATTTGTGATTAAAACTTACCTATTTTTGACCCATATATTTTAAACAATAAAATGAGAACCAAAACTCCCTTATACGCTGCAGCCCTGATCGGAATGATGTATGTTCCGGTATTTGCACAGACAAAATCCCAGTTGAATACCGAAATTGCCAAAGTAGAAGCAGGATTGATACCTGCGGTTCGCTTTCAGGGTGAACCTATGTGGACACTGGAGTCCAGAATGAAGCATTATAATGTTCCGGGAGTGAGCATTGCTGTTATTAAAAATTCAAAAGTGATCTGGGCGAAGAGCTATGGTTTTTCAGATGTGGAAACTAAAACTCCTGTCAATTCCAAAACACTGTTTCAGGCGGCATCCATGAGTAAGCCGGTAAGTGTTTATGCGGCATTGACAGAAGTAGAAGCGGGAAAGATCAATCCGGATGCTGATGTTAATTCCTACCTGAAATCCTGGAAAGTTCCGGAAAATGAATTCACCAAAGAAAAAAAAGTCACTTTTAAAAATATAGTCAGTCATACAGCCGGTTTTACAGTAAGCGGATTCCCCGGATATGAAGCCGGAAAGCCCATTCCTACCTTAGTTCAGGTTTTAAACGGGCAGATTCCCGCAAATACTCCCGCAGTTTTCGTAGATAAAACTCCGGGAACACCTTTCCGTTATGCGGGCGGTGGATACTGTGTGCTACAGCAGATGCTTATCGATCTGGAAGGAAAAGATTTTACCACCATTATGAAGGAAAAGGTTCTCATGCCGCTGGATATGAAGAACAGTACTTTTTCACAGCCCTTATCCGAGGCGCAGTCCCAATTCGCAGCTACGGCATACAATCAGGATGGGATAAAAGTTCCGGGGAAATCTCATATCTATCCCGAGCAGGCCGCTGCCGGTTTATGGACCACACCTGAAGATCTGGCTAAATTTGTCATAGATGTTCAGAATACCCTGAGCGGGAAAAGCAACAAGGTTATTTCACAAAAGACAGCTGAGCAGTTTACCACTTCTTTTATTGATCCGTTTATGGGATTGGGAATCTTTCTGGAAGACAGAAGAGGTCATATGTATTTTAACCACGGTGGTTGGAATGAAGGGTTTTCCAGCAGATTTATAGCCAGTAAAACAAGTGGTGACGGGGTTGTTGTATTAACGAACACCAACAAACCTGAGTTTGTAGAAGAACTCGTACGCTCAGTGGCAGAAGTCTATCAATGGCCTTTATTTAATGGCCCGGTTCAGAAAATACTGCCTTTAAATCAGGATGATTTCAAAAACGTTGGACGTTACAAAAGTGGAAAATATGGTTTTTACAGAGTTTATCGTGAAAATGGAAAGCTGATAACTTCCGCTAATATGGATACTCCGGTTGAAATGATTAAAGTAGGAGACAATAAGTATGCATTTCGGGACTGGGATTTTACGGTAAAATTTGTGAAAAATGCCGATACCGGAAAAACAGATATCGTACAGGTGTTTTCCAATGGAAAAATAAGATCAACAGATGCACAGATGGGCCCGGATGAGAAAGCGCCTTTAGAATGGGTGCTGGACGGAAATTATGACAAAGGCCTGGAAGCGTATCAGAAAGCTAAAACTGAAGATGCCGGAAATGATCTTCTCTCTGAGGGCTTTCTGAATGGAGCAGGTTACACCATGCTTCGGAATAAAGATTTTACAAAGGCCATTGATATTTTCAGGATAAATGCTGCCTTGTATCCTAAAAGTGAAAATGTGTACGACAGTTTGGGAGAAGCTTACCTGAAGGCCGGACAAAAGAATAAAGCCAAACAGAATTATCAAAAAGTTCTGGAGATCAATCCAAGAAACGAAAATGCTGCAAAGGTTTTAAAAACATTATAAAAATAAACTGCTTTCATATTCTGAAGGCAGTTCTTATTTTTACTAAGAAAATAAAAACATTGGTTTTCACAAAACACGGAATAAAAAAAACATGTGTAAAAAAGATCAATACGGCCTGGAATTTTTGAAAGTAACGGCAGGCGGTGATGTTGGCTATGATTGTGTCCGGAAAGACAGAATCATTGATGAAAATAATCTGTTACAGTTTTTACGTTATTTAAATATCTCCAGAACTGAATTTCTTTTGAAAGAAATAAACTACTTCTTGGATCACACTCCCGATCCCATCTGGGAACCTTATGATTCAATGGTGCTGGAGCATATGGATTTACAAATTGACTATCCCTATTTTATAATTGATGGGCAGCCCACTGCTTTTCCATTGGCTGACATCAGAGACTTATTACAGGAATGGTTGGAATTCTTACAATCCTAGATTTTTTGGGTGAATAAACGGCTAGTTTAATGTCATTTATCTAACAGATTGATGCTTTTTTTAGTTATAAGGAAATTTTTGTAAATATTTCTTTTAAAAATTGATTTATAAGTGTATATGTGTGGTATGTGGCCATAAAATGATTAAAATATCAATGTTTTTCGGAATTTTGTGAGTATTTTTGGCGGGACTAAATATAAACAAACCACCAAGTACTGATTCATCTTATGATCTTAATTGTTGATGACAACCAAAGTAATCTTTATTCACTGAAAAAACTACTGGAATCCAAAGATTTTCAGGTAGATACGGCTGATTCCGGAGAAGAAGCATTAGGGAAAGCCATAAAAAATAATTATGCATTGATTATTTTGGATGTGCAGATGCCCGGCATGGATGGGTTTGAAGTGGCTGAAACCTTAGCCGATTACAGCAAAACAAAAGAAGTTCCTATTATATTTTTATCCGCAGTCAATACGGAGAAAAAATTTATCACCCGTGGTTATGCCTCAGGAGGAAAGGATTATGTCACAAAACCTGTAGATCCTGAAATTTTGCTGCTTAAAGTGAAAACGTTTTATAACCTTCAGGAACAGAGTCTTGCCATGAAAAAGACCCAGCAGAGTCTGGAATTGGAAGTCAAAGGAAGAAGAGAATCTCAGGTGACCATGAAGTCGCAGATTGATCATTTTCAGTTGATGCTGGAATCTCTGCCGCAAATTGCGTTTACACTCAATGAAGAGGGAGAAATAGAATTTGTGAACTTTAAATGGTACCAGTACTCAGTGTCAGATCTGGATTTTCCGGAAGTTCATCCTGATGATCTGGATATCAGAGAAGAATTTGAGCGTTGCAGGAAAAAAAATAGAGCCCTTGAGCTTGAAGTCAGAATAAAAAATATAGATTCCGGAGACTACCGTTACCACCTTTTAAGAGTGACACCTGTAAACGATGAAAATGGAGTCAAAAACTGGGTAGGAACCTTTACCGATATCGACGATCAGAAAAAAGTGGAAAAAGAAAAGGATGAATTCCTGAGTATTGCCAGCCACGAACTGAAAACACCTTTAACCAGTATCAAAGCCTATGTTCAGCTGCTGGACCGTAAATTAAAACTGGATAAGCAAAGCGCTGAAGCCGGTTTTATGGGTAAAGTTCAGGATCAGATTGAAAAACTGAATACCCTGATCACAGATCTTCTGGATGTCTCCAAAATAGAAAACGGAAAGCTGAAGATCAACAGAAAACCTACCAGTCTTGAAAACCTGATCAGCAGTGCTGTGGAAACCATCATACAGACCCATGACGAAAATAAAGTCAAAATAAAACGACACGGAATAAAACCTGAAATCCTGATTCCTTTGGATGAAATACGCATAGAACAGGTCCTGATCAATTTCCTGACCAATGCCATTAAATATTCTCCTCAGAACAACCAGGTCATTGTCACCACATTTGTAGATGAAGAAAAACAGGAAGTTAAAGTAAGTGTCACCGATTTTGGAATTGGAATTCCGGACTTTAAGCAGGATGCTGTATTCCGAAAATTTTACCGTGTAGAAGAATCATCACTGCAGTTCCAGGGAATGGGAATCGGACTGTTTATCTGTTCCGAGATCATCAAACAGCATCATGGAACCATTGGAGTATCCAGCAAACTGGAAGAAGGCTCCACATTCTATTTTACCTTACCTTTAAATTAATCTCATGCCGAAAAAAATAATCAGAAATCTTCAGTTTGGGGTCGCATTTTCTTTACTGATCCTGATTGCCAGCTCAGTGGCATCTTATATGAGTATCCAGAAACAGATGGATCACCGGGAAAGCCTGTCTCAAAGCAGAAGATCCATCACTGGCGTAAAAGACGTTCTTGTTGCTTTACTCGATGCCGAAACCGGAAACAGAGGGTATCAGCTTACAGGAAGAGAAAACTTTCTGGAACCTTATAACCGTAGTTTAGGAGAGTATACAAAGGCGTTTGAACGTGTAAAGGCTTTAGATATTAAAGACAGAAAACAGCTTGATCGTTTGGATGCTTTGGAAAAAAATGTGAACAGCAATATTGATAATTTAAAGCAGTTTGTTCAGAACAGAAGAAATGGTGTTGTGATGACCCAGCAGCAGATCCTGTTGAGCAAAAGCTATATGGATAAATGCCGCCAGATCGTCCGTGATTTCGTTCAGTACGAAGAAGCTCAGCTTGAAATTAAAAACAAGGATCTTAACCGCTCATCCAGCACTACGGTGATGTTCATTATTGTTTCAGCAATAGCAGCGGTGGTGGTTACTATTTTCTTCTATATTAAACTGAGAGCAGATCTGATCCGGAGGGATAAATTAGAAAGCGAATTACGTGCAAAAGACCTTGAAATAAGCAGACGTGTAAGTGCTATTCAGCAAATTGCAAATAGAGTAGCCAATGGTGATTACAGTCAGAAAGTGGTTGATAATGCAGAAGACGACTTAGGAGATCTTGTAGATTCATTGAATCACATGACCGATTCCCTGAAGAAGTCTTTTGATAAGATTAATAAAAGCGACTGGCGCCAGAAAGGTCTTGCTTTACTGAATGAATCTTTAGTTGGAAATAAATCAGTGAAGGAAGTTTCCGACTCCTCATTAAACCAGCTTGTGGAATACGGGAAATGCATCAACGGTGCTTTATATCTGTTTGATGAAGGAACGCTTAAGCTGAGTACAGCTTTCGGTCTGGAAAATACCATGAAGAAAACTTTCGAACCGGGAGAAGGAATGGTAGGCCAGGCCTATACCAATGAAAAAATGCAGGTGTACAACAATCTTCTTGAAGAGGATTTTGTGGCAAGTTTCGCCAGCAGCAGAATAAAAATAAACGGAATTTTATTACTTCCGATCCATGCAGACGGACACTGCATCGGTGTACTCGAGTTAGGATCCGGTTCAGATTTCGATCAGGACAGGCTGGATTATTTCGAAGAGTGCAGCAGAAATATTGGGATTGCTTTAAATGCAGCAAAAGGCCGCGAAAAAGAACAGCAGTTACTGGAAGAAACCCAGGCGCAGTCAGAAGAACTGCAGGTACAGCATTCCGAACTGGAAAACCTGAATACGGAACTGGAAGCACAGACTCAAAAATTACAGGCCTCCGAAGAAGAACTGAAAGTACAGCAGGAAGAGCTGATGCAGGCCAATGCCGAACTGGAAGAACGTTCAAGACTTCTTGAGGAAAGAAATCACATGATCGCTCAAAGGAACGGTGAGATCCAGAAAAAAGTGGAAGAACTTGCTTTAAGCACCAAATATAAATCTGAGTTTTTGGCCAATATGTCCCACGAACTGAGAACACCACTGAATTCTATCCTTCTTCTTTCAAGGTTAATGGCTGAAAATCCTGACGAAAATCTGAATGAAGATCAGGTAGAATCTGCAAAAGTGATCCAGAGCTCAGGAAGCAGTCTGTTGACGCTTATTGATGAGATTTTAGACCTGGCCAAAATAGAATCCGGGAAAATGACCCTGGAATATCAGGATGTAGTCGTGAATGATGTCATCAGAGACCTGAGAAGTCTGTTTAACCCGATTATTCAGGAGAAGCAGATCAAATTTGATATTCATGTAGATGAAGAGGTACAAAAAACCATTGAAACCGACAGACTTCGTGTAGATCAGGTATTGCGTAACCTTTTATCAAATGCCATAAAGTTTACAACAGAAGGAAGCATCAGTTTAAACATAAGAAAAGATACTGAAAACAAAGACTTCATTGTTTTCAGTGTAAAAGATACGGGAATCGGAATTCCGGAAGAGAAGCAGGCGATTATTTTTGAAGCATTCCAGCAGGCGGATGGTTCTACACGACGCAAATTTGGCGGTACCGGATTAGGACTTTCTATAAGCCGTGAAATTGCACGATTGCTAGGCGGAGAACTGACGCTGAAAAGTCAAGTGGATGAAGGAAGTGAATTTAGCCTTATCATTCCTATAACAGCAGTTTCTGAAGTTATTCAGCCGGAAAATGATCAACATTTGGTAGCGACCATTCGTGAAGATGTGGAAGAAATTCAAAATATCCTGGAGGATACGGAAGCTTCAACAGCATTGCATTTAGAAAACCTTGAAATTCCTGAAGATGTAGATGATGACCGCGATGGGATCACTGCCGAGGATAAAGTGATCTTAATCGTAGAAGATGATATCAATTTTGCGAAAGCACTGCTGAAATACACCCGTATGAACAATTATAAGGGAGTTGTGGTGGTAAGAGGAGATTATGCCTTGTCTGCAGCGGTTCAGTACCATCCGCAGGCGATTTTACTGGATGTACAGCTGCCTGTAAAAGACGGCTGGAAGGTAATGGATGAGCTTAAATCTAATTCTGCGACGAAACATATTCCTGTGCACATGATGTCTGTCCTGCAGCTTGAAAAAGAAAGCTTGATGAAAGGAGCTATCGACTTCATCAACAAGCCGCTCGCTTTAGATAAAATGACAGATGTTTTCAAGAAAATTGAAGATGCGCTTCTGATGTCTCCTCAAAAAGTTTTAATTGTTGAGCATAATGCCAAACATGCCAAAGCATTATCATACTATCTGAGTAATTTCAATATTTCGTTATCCGTAGAAAATAATGTGGAAGACAGTGTGAAAGCATTGACCTCAGATCAGATTGACTGTGTGATTTTAGATATCGGAGACTCAAGAAGCAGCGAATATAAGGTGATTGAATCCATCAAGAGCCACGAAGGACTGGAAAACCTGCCGATCATTATTTTTACGGAACACAGTTTATCTAAATCCGAAGAACTTAAGATCAAGCAGTATGCAGATTCAATCGTTGTAAAAACCGCTCATTCTTACGAAAGAATTTTAGATGAAGTAGGTTTATTCTTACATTTGGTGGAAGAAAAAAACAACTCTATTGAAACGGTAAGGAACAAAGTTTTAGGATCACTGACAGAAGTATTGAGCGGGAAAAAAATATTGATTACCGATGATGATGTCCGCAATATTTTCTCTCTGACGAAAGCCCTGGAGAAATATAAAGTGGAAGTCGTAGTGGCAATGGACGGAAAACACGCCTTAGAGCAAATCAAAGAACATAAAGACATAGATGTAATTTTAATGGACATGATGATGCCTGAAATGGATGGCTATGAAACCATAAGAGAAATCAGAAAAATGCCGATGTTTACAAGGCTTCCTATCATCGCTGTAACGGCGAAGTCCATGATTGGGGACCGTGAAAAATGTATAGTGGCAGGTGCTTCGGATTATATCTCAAAACCGGTGGATATCGATCAGTTATTGTCCTTACTGCGCGTCTGGTTATATGAAAGTTAAATGATGAATAAGAAGATTTTGATTGTGGACGATGATCCACGTAATATATTTGCACTGAAGCTGACGCTGAAATCAAGAGGATATCAGATTGAAAGCTGTACAATGGCTCAGGAAGCCATTCAGATATTACAAGAAAAGGCAATAGACATCGTCCTTATGGATATGATGATGCCTGAAATGGATGGGTATGAAGCCATCAAAATGATTAGAAGTACACCGTCTATAAGCCAGATTCCTGTGATTTCCGTTACAGCTCAGGCCATGCCGGAAGACCGTCAGAAATGCCTGGATGTGGGAGCTCAGGACTATGTCTCAAAACCTGTGGATGTAGACCAGTTAATGATTGCCATCGAAAAACTGTCATAAATGCTGGAACCAAGTATCGTAAAAGATGAAGAGGTAGAATACTTGATAAAAGATGTGTATGAGATGTATGGGTATGATTTTTCCGAGTATAGCAGGGCTTCTTTTAAACGCCGGGTCAACAGGATTTGTCTGATCGACAGGTTTACCAGTTTTGCGGAGCTGCGGTATACCGTTCTCAATGATCCTGAATACCTGAAACGTTTTGTCGAAGAAATCACAGTGAACGTTACCGAAATGTTCCGGGATCCGCTGTTCTTTAAAAAGCTCAGAGAAAAGATTTTGCCACAGTTGGGAACCTATCCGCTGATCAGAATATGGGTGGCGGGATGCTCTACAGGTGAAGAAGCCTATTCAATGGCTATTTTGCTTAAAGAGG
Source organism: Chryseobacterium sp. JM1 (assembly GCF_000737715.1). Lineage (GTDB taxonomy): Bacteria > Bacteroidota > Bacteroidia > Flavobacteriales > Weeksellaceae > Chryseobacterium. The sequence goes on from NZ_JPRN01000013.1 coordinate 67,349, forward strand.
CCAATCTCTACCACAAATCACTGATCTACGGAACAGACCTGAATCCTACCGTTTTAGAAACCGCGAGGGCAGGAGTTTTTCCGTTGCAGCAGATGAAGCTGTATTCGGAGAACTATATGTTGTCCGGCGGGAAAAAGGATTTTTCAGATTATTATACGGCGAATTACGACAGTGTAAAATTTGATAAAAGCTTACAGGAAAAGTTAATATTATCCACTCATAATCTGGTTTCAGACAGCTCTTTTAATAGTTTCCAGCTGATCATCTGCAGAAATGTACTGATCTATTTTGACCGGGAACTGCAGGAACGGGTCTTTAAACTTTTTGACAACAGCCTTGAGAATTTGGGGTATCTGGCTTTAGGATCAAAGGAAACCCTGAGATTTTCAAAACTGGATAAAGTATACCACCAGGTCGATGACCAGCGAATCTGGAAAAAAACAGAGCACATCTAATACATTGACCATGGAACCTAAAAACACAAAGACAGAACTGGTAGTGATAGGAGGATCAGCAGGAAGCCTGCAGGTCATTCTGGAAATGCTGAAAAAAATAAAAACCGAATTGAGTTTCCCCATACTGCTGGTGGTACACCGTAAAGCATCCTCAACGAATGTTTTACAGACCTTATTGCAGCAGTTTGTACCGATGGAAGTGATCGAGGTGGACGACAAAACGGAAATTGAAATTAATAAAATATATATAGTCCCTGCAGATTATCATTTATTATTTGAAGATAAAAAAATGATGTCGCTGGATTTCTCCGAAAAGATGAATTATTCCCGACCGTCTATTGATGTGACCTTCAAGTCTGCGGCGGAAGTGTATGGTGAAAACCTTGTCGGAGTTTTGCTTTCAGGAGCCAATGCAGATGGAGTGGAAGGTCTGGGATTTATCAAAAAGAACAAAGGAAGAGTCTGGATCCAGGAACCGGAAACCGCTGAAGTAGATTATATGCCCAAACATGCGGTACAGGAAGTGGATTATGACCTGATCATTAAACCGGATAATTTGGCGGACTATATCAATCAGCTGTAAAAGAGAAATTAAATAAACTAAAGATTTAAATAGAACTACTATGAGTACAAAGAAAATTTTGATTTTTGATGATGATATAACTATTTTAGAAGTTATTACCATCATTTTCGAAGAGAATGGTTATCAGGTCGAAATTTCAGAAACATCTCATGACATATTGGAAAAAGTGGCCCAGTTTCAGCCGGATGTTATTCTTATGGATAACTGGATCCCAAAAATCGGCGGGGTAGAAGCTACCAAACTTTTAAAAAGTCATGATGAGTTCAAATCTATTCCTGTCATCTATGTGACGGCTAATAATGATATTGTGAGACTGGCTGAAGAAGCTCAGGCCGATGATTATGTGGCAAAACCGTTTAATCTGGATGATCTGGAAGATAAAGTGGCTAAATATTTGAAATAATCAATTGAAATTATAATAAAAAAAATCCTTACATCATTGTAGGGATTTTTTCTAAATAATCCTTCTCATCGGTCTTCGCCGCAATTCTTCAAAATGTCTGATCCTTTCCCGAATAAGCTCAACGGTGCATTTTCCATTATTAATTTCAACAATCAAAGCTGATAAAAATAATTTCAACTGACGGTCAGACAGTATTTTATCTGTAAATGTAGTGGCGATGATGGTCTTTTTAGAAACAATATTCTGTGTAAAGATATATTCACCCTCCAAATCTACATGGATATGAAACTGATCTGCTATACTGACTGACAGGTACCGATGGATCAGGTCGATATTTTGTAACATATTTTCCATCCTGGTGTATTTATAAGATATACAATAATATTCATGCCATAGTTGTTCTTTTAATTTTTTTTTAATTGATAATCAGCGACAACAGAGATGATCACTGTATATTTTAAAATAAATATTATCTTGCTGTCTGTGATGAGTTTTTAGGATAACCTTTGAAAACTCGGATCCATACAACTATAGCCTTATATTTATGTTAAAAGATATCATTGCCAAAGATCTTACCGTTATTTTTTGTGGAATTAATCCCGGGTTGAAATCTGCTGAAGACGGCCATCATTTTTCAGGAAGAAGCAATCGGTTTTGGAAAGTAATGCACCAGTCAGGTTTTACACCCTACCAGATTGACGCGGAGAATGACAGAGATATTTTAGATTTCAGATTGGGTCTCACCACTGCGGTAGCAAGAGCTACTTCCCGTGCTGATGAGCTGTCAAAAGATGAATTTGACAGTTCCTTAGAATTTTTTAAAACAAAAATAACAGAATTTCAACCGAAGTATATCGTATTTCTAGGTAAAGCGGCTTATCAGGCTTTCTCTAAAAAGAAGCAGATTTCATGGGGTCCGCAGCCTGAAGATTTCTGTGGTTCCATCGTTTGGGTTCTGCCCAATACCAGCGGTTTAAATCGTGGGTTTTCATTGGATGACCTGGTTGAATATTACCGTGGGTTTTATGCAGAGACTCAAAAATAAGCAGATCTAACTTTTGAATTAATTGTATTTCATAAACAGAATAAAGATCAAAAGCTTTTGGCTATTTTTGATTATAAGAAATATAATCCTGCCACTTCCAGGGTATGCACGTATCTCCAACTACAGTTTCTACAAGTTCCTGAAATACCTTTTCTCCATTTTCACTGTTGATCATAATGATCACTGAAATTCCTTTCTCCGGAAAATTGATATTATAATTCCTCCAGGAAATTCCGTTGCCCTCTTTAAAGAAAGCTTTCCCATAACGGGGGCATTTCAAATATCCCCAGCCAAGGCCATAGGAAAGATGGATAGCCGTATTTTCCATGGTGGTTTCTTCCTGAATAGGAGGGAACTGAGTTTTTGAGTAGATAGCAATCTGTGGCGAAAGCATTTCCCTGTACAGTTTTTTACTCAGCCCTTTCTGCTGCATCATGTTTTCAATAAATTGGGTATAATCGGCAATGGTTGTCACCAGAGAACCTCCGGCTACAGGCTCGGTACGTTTCTTTTTTTTGTCGATATCGCCGTTATTCATATGTCCTACTGCTACATTGCTGTCTCCAAATGATTCATGCCAGATATACCCGGTTCTGGTCATTGCAAAAGGTTTGAATATTTTTTCGCGGGCAAGTTCATCAATATTTTTTCCGGTAAGTTCTTCCACCACCAGCTGAAGGAGCTTATATCCTTCTCCGGAATAAGCATATTTTGTACCCGGATTGAAATAAATTTTCATGGTTCCGATGGTATCCTGCTTTCCGGTTTTCGGGTGAAACCACCTTACATTTGGAAGTCCGGTAGTGTGATCAAGGCACATTCTTGCCGTAATAGATTTCCACCTGCTGTCTCCTTGAAGGTCAGAAAAGTACTCATATTCAGCAATTGGCTTTTTCAGATATTGATAAAGAGGCTTGTCGAGAACTAAAACTTTTTCTTCCGTCAGTTTCATAATCAGATATCCGAAAACCGCTTTGCTGAATGATGCTCCATATACGATTGTTGCGGTGTCCATCAATGCTTTTTCAGGCTTATTTCTAAAACCGTATGATTTTATAAATACTGTTTTATTGTTATTCAGAACTGCAAGATTGAGCCCTTGAATATGAGCTGTATCCATAAGTTTTTTTACTATGAGATCAACCTGTGAAGGAGTTACAGTGGTGCCATCGATTTTTCGTATCGTCTGCAGTTGAGAAAAGGCAGGATTTCCTATAAACAGCAGAAAAATAAATATCATATTGTATTTCATATCTTTTGATTTATGAATGATCAACTGTTATATTTTCCCTTTTGTGCTTTACATCTGCATTTGGAAGATAGAAGGCTGGAAGAACAAAAAAATGTTGGAGTTTAATGTCTCCATTGTAAATATAAAGAATTATATGATAGTATATTCTAAACCATAATATGCATAGATAATGCGTAGAAAAATATTACTTTTATACATCAGAAAATTAGAATGTTTACGAAGTTAAGAGCTCATATTGAGAAAATTGTTCCGTTGAGTGATGAAGAATTTGAACATATTTCATCATTTTTCACCTGTAAAAAATATAAAAAACACCAGTTTCTGATTCAGGAAGGCGAGTTGGTGCCGTGCAATTATTTTGTGATCAAAGGTTTATTAAAGCTCGTGTATACGGATGATACGGCCAAAGAACATATTGTAGGATTCGCCATGGAAGATTGGTGGGAAACCGATTTTCAGGCGTATTACAAACAGACCAAAGCATCCATGTCTCTGGAATGCATAGAAGATACCGAAGTACTGTGTCTCCGTCTCGAAGATTACAGAAAACTGTGTGAAGCATTTCCAAAACTGGAACATTTCTTTCTCGAAAAGGCCTACATGGGATTTATTTCCGCTCAGCAGCGTATCATCTCATCAATGACTGTTGGAATCAAAGAACGTTATCAGCAATTGGTTGAAAAATATCCCTCCCTGATCCAACGTGTTCCAAAGTCACTTCTTGCTGCTTATCTTGGCGTTTCCAGAGAAACATTAAGCCGTCTGTCTCTTTAGTTTTGTGATTTTTATCACTTGATAATCGTGATCATAATCACGCGGATTTATGGTGCCTATTGAGCAATTTTGTAAAGTAAACAGAAAACAAAATTCAATGACTACATTAGAAAAAAGGACCGTAAATCCGTGGAAATGGCAGGAGGAAAGAAGCTATTCTCAGGCAGTGGAAGTGAAAAACGTATCAGGAACCTTATATTGTTCCGGTCAGGCCGCCATTGATCCGGACGGAACTTCCAGTGATAAAGACATGAAATCCCAGCTGGAACAGGCCATAGCCAATCTGGAAGAAGTGATCAGAACTGCAGATTATGAATGTAAGGGAATTGTCCGATTAAATATCTATACGACTTCCACGAAAGAACTTTGGCCCCATTTCCCGATCCTTCAAGAATGGATTGCAAAGCACAACATCGAGCAGGCTGTTACAATGCTGGAAGTAACCGGATTATTCGAAACGTTAAAAGTAGAACTGGAAGCGACGGTTGTTAAATAACCTGAATTTGGATTATGAGTTGGAGAGTTTGAGAGTTTGAGAGTTGGAGGGTTTGAGGGGTTTAGAGTAATTGAGTTGCTCTTTTTAGGTGTACTGGTTAAAATAACTTTGCTAGTTGCTAGTTGCTAGTTGCTAGTTGCTAGTTGCTAGTTGCTAGTTGCTAGTTGTTAAATCAATGGATAATCGTTTCATTTTTGACATCTATTGTCTGAAGTCTGATGTCTTGGTTCTTGGCTCTTGAATCTTGGCTCTTAGCTTTAGAATCTATCTTTCCCCATTGGCATCTCACCCAGTTTCCCTATTTTTGCGGAAACTCCATGACTCATGAAAAGTGTCCTAAGCTGGATATTAATTGCATTTCTTACGGTTTCCCTTTTGAATAACTGTTTCAGCAACAGTGTTCAGAAGGAAATCCGGGAGAAAGCCTCATTTCTGGCCGAGCTGAGGAAATTATATTCCTCCGGAGATGCTTCAAAATGGCCAAAACCCATCTTAGATCCCGATGCAAAACCCTTTTTTGCTGAAATAGGCCATCTTCCTGACATTCAGTTTCCTGCGGATAATCCCTATTCTGAAGACAAAGCAGTCTTGGGAAAAACACTTTTCTTCGACCCGAGACTTTCCAAATCCAACCAGATTGCCTGTGCGTCCTGCCACGATCCGGAACTGGGCTGGTGCGACAACAGAACCTTTTCTTTCGGGCACGACAGACAGCTCGGGATCCGAAATGCCATGAGCATTCTGAATGTAGCCTATGCAAAACCTCTATTCTGGGACGGACGTGCCGCCTCTCTCGAAGAACAGTCGGAAATGCCGATCCGGGATGAAAGGGAAATGAGTGGTCATATCGATCTTGCCGCTGGAAAAATAGCCAAAATCAAGGGCTATGAATTATTATTTGAAAAAGCTTTTGGTGATAAAACAGTATCAAAGGACCGGATTTCCAAAGCCATAGCAGCTTTTGAAAGAACAATAAAAAGTGGAACCTCCAAATTCGATCAGTTTATTGATGGAAAAGCAGAACTCTATTCTGATGATGAGTTGATGGGGCTGCATCTTTTCAGAACTAAGGCGCAATGCATGAACTGTCACAGTTCGGGGTACTTTTCAAATAACCAGTTTGAAAATGTCGGTACTTCTTTATTAGGTTCAAAAGAAGAAGATCTTGGCCGTTATCTTGTGACTAAAAAAGCTGAAGATGCCGGAAAATTCCGTGTGCCGGGTCTTCGTGAAGTCTCAAGAACAGGACCGTGGATGCATAATGGTTCTATGACCACACTCACAGAAGTGATTCAGTTTTACAGCAGAGGAAATCCGGAACATTCCCAAAAACGCTCAACAGTTCATCAGGGCATTACACTTTCCTCAGAAAAATCAACTTTTGTGAGATTACTGGATCTTACTGATATAGAAATTGCTCAACTTGAAGCATTCCTGCGGACTTTATCTACAAAACCGGAAAGAGTTCTTCCTCCTGCACTTCCTCAGTAATTAAAGCTCAAAATCTAATAATTATTAAAGATTCGTTGATCTGAATGTAAAGCTTTTTTGCTACATTTATCTGTAATCAATCAGTAATACCATCAATTCATGAATATTCAGCTTTTTTCAAAGAATGCTTTAGTAGGAGCAGCTACGCAGGGAATCGGTTTAGGAATAGCTTTGGAGCTCGCCAAATGTGGAGCCAATGTTACCGTAATGGCTCGTAATGAAACGAAACTTAAGAACGTGGTAGCATCACTACCGGTCATCAACTCTGATCAGAAACATCAGTATCTCGTGGCGGATTTCTCCAATTTTGAGAACTACAAAACCATTATTTCTAATTATTTTGAAAGTCATTCTGTAGACATTCTGGTTAATAATACCAACGGTCCGGAACCGGGTTTAGCTGTAGATAAAGGCGTGGATGATTATCAGAAAGCATTTGATCTTCTTTTTAAAACAGTTTGTGAAACAACGCTACTCGCCTTACCACATATGATTCAACAGAAAAACGGACGTATTATCAATGTGTCTTCACTGTCTGTAAAGGAACCTATCAATAATTTATCCCTTTCAAATTCCATCCGTTCGGCAGTGATTGCATGGGCCAAAACATTATCCAATGAAGTGGCGCAGCATCAGATCACGGTTAATAATATTTTAACCGGATATTTTGATACGGAGCGTATTCAGAATCTGATCAGTCATGAGTCCCAGCAAACCGGGAAATCTCAGGAAGAAATCAAAAAAGCAAGAGAACATAAAATTCCAATGAAAAGACTTGGAAAAACCGAAGAATATGGGCATCTGGCAGCTTTCCTGGCATCAGAATATTCGTCTTATCTTACCGGAACCAGTATTCCTTTAGATGGGGGATTGAATAATACATATTAACTCAGAGGATTTTTTAACGCAAAGTTTGAATATCATACTTCATATTTTTAGGAATGCAAAGAGGAGAATCAATTAAAATTGATTCGATGAAGAACATGGATAAAACGCTCGCTTATTCAGTGACGCAGTCACCCTTCTTTGCTTTCCTTGAAACTATGCATTTTTAGATTAAAACTTTGCGTTTAAAAAAAAATACAACCCAAAAACCAGAAAGAATCAACGTAAACATCTGTGAAAATCCGTGCCATCTGTGGTTAACTATTCATTAGAAACCTCCATCATCAGGCCATTCTTCCTTTCCGGTTCCGATGTTTTTTCGTAGTTTCACTTTCTTTTAATAAAAATACCACCACAATCTCCTATGAAAAGAAACTTTATCAACCAGAAAGAACTGTCCGACAAATTTTGGAATATTGAGTGTTCCGGAAATGTACAGAAAATATCTTTTGGGAAAACCGGAACCAAAGGCCGGGAAACAGTTAAAGAATATGCCGACGAAAAAGAATGTATTCTGGAATCTGAAAAGCTGATTCATCAGAAAATTAAAAAGGGCTACACTGAAATTCAGGAAAATGATGCCATTCCTCAGAAAGTTGAACTTTCGGATCATGAAAAGGCGGATATTTATTTTTGGGAAGCCATTGAGAAATCCAACAAATATAAAAAAGCCCACTGGAGCGAATATGATATTGAGGAACATATTGAAAACCTGACCGATTATTTATCCAAGTTTGGAAAGGACAGAATGATCCTTTTTGAAAAATCACTGCAGGAAAAGTTAAGCGAACTGTATACCGCTGAAATAGCAGAACTTTCAATTATCCTTGAATGTGACTTTAAGAAGGAAAATGGAGTCTATGTCTTTGATGATTATCTTTCAGATGATGGTTTTATCTATTTCAGATGCTGGCTGATCTTAAAGGGGAAAGAGTTTTTTGATGATATAAAAGCGGATATTCAGTCGTTTGTAAGTGGAAAATACAGTTTTAATATTGGAGACTGCTGGGCGGAAGGACTGCTTTATGTTGCGGATGATGCGTATGCCCAAAACCATGAAGATGAAGAATCTATCATAAAAGATACGGTGTATGAACTATACCCTGAAAACGACTATGATGGCATGGAACGCAGCATGAACCGTGAACCAAAAGGTGGTGCCGATTTACAGACAATGTACCCGAAACTGGTTGAAGAAATAGGTGTATTAAGAAGTTCATAGAATGAAGCCGGTTTATACCATATAAAATGAAAAATGCGGTTAAAATTTTAAGGGAGAAAAAAAATATGACTCAGACTGAGCTTGCTGAAAGGTCAGGTCTTTCCTTACGGACGGTTCAGCGGATTGAAGCGGGGAGCATTCTCAAAGGATTTACCCTGAAAGCTCTTGCTAAAGCTTTGGAAACAGAACCTGAAAATCTGATCTTCTCCAATGAAGAAACACCCAACATTGACCGGGCAAAGTTGATTAATCTTGTTGCTTTATCCGGTCTCATTATTCCTTATGGCGGAGTGATATTTCCTTTAATTTTAACTTATAAAACCAATGATCCCATCAATAAAGAACTAGGAAAAAATATCGTGAGTATTCAGATTATTCTGGCGGTTATCGTTTCCGTTTTAATGATTGTAAGTCCGTTTATCCAAAAGGAATTATCCCTGAAAATACCTCTTTTCCTCATCTTTTTAATTGCATTTCTCTGTGTCAAGCTGCTCATTATCATCAAAAATGGGATGTGCCTGAATAAAAACGGTGACTTGTGTATTAAGTTGAAAAACAGTTTTTTATGATTAATTACATGAAGATGACGTAAAGATGTCGTCTTATTTTTGCAGGAAAATCAGATCAGAATGCTGAATCTTGCAGAAAAATTTCAACATGAAAATCTTTAAGAAAATTTTGTTATCAATTGCGCTTTTGATCACGTTGTCATTATTGGGTGGATACTTCTATTTTGACAAAAAATTCAGTCCGCCGGAAAATCATCTGAAGGTTTCAGGAATTGCAGAACATATAAAGCTGAAATGGGAGGTTGCAGAAGGTAACTCTCACGCAGCAGTTCTTGTACCCGTCGGTCTCAAAGGAATTGAAAAGACCTTTTATATGCAGCTCGATTCCGGTTCTCCTACAACGTTGTTTTATAAAAAATCACTGGAATCCATCCGTACAAAATTTCCGGACCAGATTCAGATTAAGAATGGCGAAAATAAGCTTTCAATGCAGTTCAGCATAGGAAGTATGAACATAGCTTCTGATTTTGAATTATTGAATTATGGTCATGCTGTGGACTTTAACGATGCTACAACGAATCACATCATTGGAACCATTGGAACCGATCTGTTTGAAAAGAGAACTGTCATTCTGGATTTCAGAAACACAAGCTGTTCATTTATCGAAAATATTGATGAAAATGGTTTTGAATCATTAGAATTTAAAAAACGAAAAATCCTGATTCCCGGAACCATTGGAGATCAGAAATTAAAACTGCTTTATGACTCAGGAACCAGCGGCTATGAACTTCTTACCAATAAAGAAGAATGGGGAAAATACCGAACGCCGAACGGAAGAATTAAAGAAGAAAAAGGAAATTCCTGGGGAAATGTATTAACAGTAATTTCTGCTCCCGCTGATCAAAGCATCAAAATTGGCACCCGTGAACTGAAACTTTCGGAGGTGACCTATGTGGAGGGAACTTCGCAGATGCAAAATCTTCTCATGAAAACCTCTGGTATGAAGGGAATGATAGGGAATCAGCTTTTCATTAATTCTAAACTGATTTTAGACTGCAAAAACGAAAAATTTAAAGTGGAATAGAATTTTTTTAATAGTAATGTAATAATTCACCTGTCTGGGTTGTCTTACTATGTATTGAAATTACATAGTATATGAAGAACTGGTCTTTTAAAAAATGGAACACCGTTTTAGGATGGGTAATATTCACCATTGCCCTGATTACGTATTTCTCCACGATGGAGCATTATCTCAGTTTCTGGGATTGCGGCGAGTATATTTCCTCCGCCTCAAAACTTGAAGTAACGCATGCTCCCGGAGCAGCTCTGTTTCAGATTGTAGGAGCTGTAGCCAGTATATTTGCTCTGGGAAATGAAGAGAATTATGCCATAGTGATCAATTCGATGTCTTCCCTGTTCAGCGCATTCACGATTCTGTTTCTGTTCTGGACCATTACCCATTTTTTAAGAAGACTTTTAAATAAAGACTTTGAAGAAATAACCAAACATCAGGAAATTTCCATTCTTTTTGCAGGAGCGGTAGGCGCATTGTGCTTTACCTTCTCAGATTCATTTTGGTTTTCTGCGGTAGAAGGGGAGGTGTATTCTATGGCTTCTATGTTTATCGCCCTGTTGGTTTGGCTCGTGACCAAATGGGAAAATGAGTACAAAGCAGCTGATAATGAAAGATGGGTCATCCTTATTTTTTTTATACTGGGACTTTCCGTTGGGGTTCACATGATGTGTATGCTTGCGGTTCCTGCCGTATGTCTGGTATATTATGCCAGAAATTACAAATTCACCTGGAAAAACTTTATCTGGGCCAATGCGATCACATTAGGAATTTTGATCATTGTTTTCAAAATTATCTTCCCGTTGATCATGACCATGTTCGGAAGACTTGAAATATTCTTTGTGAACGGACTTGGACTGCCTTTTCACTCAGGAACGGTGGGTGCATTTGTACTGATGGTTGCTATCTCTTATTTCCTGATTAAATATGCCAGAAAAGCTAAAAAGAATGTGTACCAGACCATCGCTTTATCAGTGGTGTATATGGTTATTGGTTTCTCATGCTGGATGGTCATTCCTGTAAGAGCCAATGCCAATCCTCCTATGAACCTTAATGATCCGGATACAGCGATCGGAATGTTGGACTATTACAACAGAGAACAATATGGTGACTGGCCAACCATTTACGGCCAAAATTATACTGCTTTTCTTGATGCTAACGGGATGGAAAAGAACGAAGACGGAAGTTTTAAAACCAAAAAAACCGGCGAAACGTATGAAAAGGATGAAAAAACAGGAACCTATAGAAAAACAGGAGACCGTTTCAATTATGTTTTCAGTAAATCTCAGGTAAGCTTACTGCCGAGAATGTTCAACCAGGATAAGGAGGTGATGGCCAATTATATTGCGATGTACGGAGCTCCGGATTTTACTTTCAATTACGATAACGAAGAGGTAGCAGACAATCCTCAGGCGAAACAGATTTTTGATGAATTAAGATCTAAATACGAAGATAAATCCATCACAGCAGCAGATTATCTGAAAGTGAAACCTTATAACCTTATCAATGTTCAGAAGCCTTCACTGGCTCAGAATATGGATTATTTCATCACCTTTCAGAATGGATATTATTTTGTAAGATACCTGATGTGGAACTTCGTGGGAAGACAGAATGACCTTGAAGGGAAAATGGAAAACACGAGAGGAAACTGGATCTCAGGAATTTCTTTTATAGACAATGCTTTGCTGGGAAATCAGGATAAAATACCTGCTAAATTTAAAAATGACAGCACGGTGAAGTTCTTCTTTTTACCCTTGATATTAGGACTGATCGGATTTTTCTTCCAGTTGAACAGAGACTTCGGAAGATTCTACGCACTTCTTTCACTATTTGTTTTAACCAGTTTCGGGATTGTTTTCTACACTGGAGTAAAACCATTTGAAGTAAGGGAAAGAGATTATGCAATGGTTGGTTCGTTCTATGCATTTGCTATCTGGATAGGGCTTGGAGCTGGTGCTGTTTTATGGTTTATCCAGTCCAAAGTAAAATCCAATTCCATTAATCTTGTTTTAGGTGTCGTATTATTGGGTATTCCTTTTATGATGGGCTTCCAGAACTATGTACCGCATGACCGAAGCAAAAAATCAGCGGCGAGGGATTATGCCTATTCATTCCTAAAATCAGTTTCTAAAGATGATATTATCTTCATCTATGGAGACAACGATACGTTCCCGGTGTGGGCTATTCAGGAGACAGAACGCTTCCGGGATGATGTGAAAACAGTCAACTTTACGCTTTTAGCAACTCCGTGGTATATTGATCAGGTGAAAAGAAAGACTTATAATGCAACAGGAATTCCTACCCAGCTGACTCACGATGATTACAGAGATGGGGTGAACGACCAGATTTATATGATGAAAAAAGAGGATTGGGAAGGCGTTTTCTCAATGTTAAAAGAACAGGGCGTTCCGGATACAGAATTCGGGGCCTTTAGAAAATACCTTACTCAGGATTCTATGACGTTGAAAGAAGCGATGAGCTTTTTAAAATTTAAATCTTCTGAAAAAGATCATCTTTTAAAAATGTACTTTGGTGAGGAAAAATTTGAGGAGTACAATATCCTTCCGGTCAATAAATTCATCCTTCCGGTGAATAAGGAAAATGCATTAAAGGCAGGAATTATCACTCAAGCTGATCTTCCGAACGTTGTCAAACAGATCATGATTACTTATAAAGGAAATACCCTTTACAAAAACAACCTTATGATGATGGATATGCTGGCCAATTTTGACTGGAAACGTCCTATCAACTTTTCATCAGGAGGAGTTTATGACAGCGAGAATATTTTCTATCTGGATGAATATCTGCAGTTTGAAGGTTTCAGCTACAAGCTGGTGCCTGTTCATACGGCTCCAAGCCCGGACGGTGACATGGGAAGGGTAGATGTGAATTCTTTATATAATGCGGTGAAAAATTTCAGATGGGGGAATTTTAAAGACCTCAGTATTCATTATGACGAAGCCGCCACATCCAATATCATGGTGTACAGAATGGCAGCAGGAAGAGCCGCTTCAGCACTGGCATTGAGCGGACAAAAAGGAAAAGCGTTGGAAATATTAGACCTGGTTTCAAAAGAAATTCCGGCAGAAAAATACAATGATCCGCGTTCGCTGAGTTCTGTGGTAACAGGATATATCATGGCTGGACAGGAGAAAAAAGGCCTTCAGCTGGCTGAAATTCTGAAGAAAGAAATTTTCGAAGAATATGATTATTACCTGAGCCTTTCTCCAACATTCCAGAAGCAGTCCGCCAGACAGATGAGAGTGAAGCCGATGGAATATTCTATGGTGGTAGCAGCAGTCACAGATGCGTATAAAAAAATGGGACAGAATGAGAAAGCGTATGCTTACCTTGTGAAATCTATAGAGCCAATTGATAAAAAATTCAATGTTTTCATCAAAGAATTACAGCAGATGGGCAAAGAAAAAGCGACGAAGGAATCCGAAAATGTACAGAAAATTACTCCTTTCTATCAATATCTGTTCGATGTGATGCAGCCTTTTGATTCCACCTATTCAAAAGAAAAAGAAGATCAGATTACTAAGGCTATGATTAAGGTCACACAGTAAAATAGATACTTCTTTAAGTAGAGTATTTCAATAAGATCCAAAATCCGTCAAATCACAATTTGGCGGATTTTTCGTGTAAAGCCAAAACTAAAAACCGGATGATTGAAGAAAATTCTGAGTCCTGATCTATGTATTCGGTGAAATAATGGGAGTCAGCTGAGCTGAAAAATCAGCCAAAAGACCGATTGTCACCTTATTTTAGTTCAGATTTTAATTTTTTTTTAATTTTTTTTAAGGAGTAAATTCTGTTATTTTTAGTAAGTAAATATTTTCACCAATTATTGTTTTTCCCTTTGCTGTGGCTTAATGCAGGTGATTTGTGATATGAAATACTTTATGAAATAGCCTGCCAGAAGAAACCTGCATCGAACCGGAATAACCGGCATTCCTCCCTGTTTCGTGATTTTTTGTTTTGTATGTAAAATATTTTTTTATTTTTGTTTTGCAATTAAAATAATTAACAACCATGAAAAAATTAACAAAACTTAAATTTGATAAGAAAGTTATCAATGAGTTAACAAAAGTAGAACAGAGCTCTGTAAAAGGAGGTGAATTAGGAATGGAGCAGGAAGTAGGTGTTTCCAAAGATTTTGACACCCCAACATTTAATGACAAGTGTTTCGACGGAGGTTCTACAACTTTCAGAAAAGCTTGTACATGGTGTGGTTTCTTCCACAGTACTAAGTGGTAAAAAATAGCTAATTATTGGCTGCAGATGATTTGTTTTAATTAACAGATCATCTGTGTTTTTATATGGATATACTGCGAGGAACTTCTTAGCTGCTAATTTTATGAAACTCAAATTTTTTTTCGGAATTCTTGTTTCGGTTTTGATCGGGATCTTTTTTTTCAGTAAAAGAAATGCACCGAAAGAAGGTACGACCCTTTTCTACAATACCATTCAGAGTGTGGGAAGCGATTCTGCTGCAGGAAAAGAGAAAGAACTTTTGGAATTGTGTAAAGTCTGGGGTCTTATAAAATACCATTCATCCGACCGCGATCTCATCCGGTCGTCCGATGTCTCGCTTATCAAAGCATATGGGAAAATCATGACGGGCAAAGCTGGTCTAAATCTCTTAATCTCCCGGGATCTTCAATTGCCAGCAAATAATCAGTCTGATGTCCATCCATCCTATATCGGTTTTCTACCGGATGAAAACTGGATTGAAAATTCCGAAATCATTAATCAGGAAAATAAAAGAAATTTAATAGACTTTATTGCTGCATCTTACCAGAAATCCGGAGAAAGATTGGTAACAGCTGAAGACAATGGGGAATTAAGCTTTGAAGATGATTCTTTGTTTTATGACGAATCAAAAACAACACCTGCACAACGTTTCCTTTCCTTATGCAAGCTGTGGAATATTACCCGTTATTATTATCCTTATTTTCAAACTATTTCCGAAAACTGGAATCATGTCTTTTTTGAAATGCTGCCTGTATTCATCAATGCTGACACTGAGCAAAAATATTATGCAGCGGTTCAGATTTTCGGTTCCCGGTTAAAAGACAGTCATGTTGCCGTCAAAATGGGAGATTCTGATGAGTACGACGGAAAATATGTTGGTAATGCTGTTTTAAAAACAATAGAAGGAAGAACTTTTGTAAAAGGTTTTATTGTAAATTCTGTTCAGAGTGCACTCAAAAAAGGTGATGAAATATTGACGATTAACGGGAAGAATATTATTTCGGTTCAGGACAGTTTAAAAGAAAAAACTTCAGGTTCCAATGACATTGTTTTAAGCCGTGATATCAATCGTTTACTGTTGCTTTCCAAAAAGAAAACAGCTAAGCTCGAGATTGTAAGGCAAAACAGAATGATTACCGTTCAGGAACATTTAACGCATATCAATACCGCAAGAGAAACTGAAGAAAAACAGTATAAAAGCAATGCAGGAAAGGCGGTGTCAAAAATGATAGACAAGAATATCGGTTATATCAGGATCAATGATATCTTTTCCGGAAATTTCAGAGTTTCTTTTGAGAAAATCAGCAATGCTAAGGCCATTATTTTTGATGTAAGGGCTTATCCTAATGAAATTGCTGTAGATTTTCTGAAGTATTTCGATACCAGGCCTTTTCAAACCATGAATTTATACCGGGCAGATGTCACCTATCCCGGAATGATGAGGACCATAGAAAACGAAATGCATATTCCTGATGCTAAAAAAGACGCATACACGGCACCAGTGGTTATTTTGATCAATGAATATACCCAAAGTCAGGGCGAAAGTATGCTTCTGGCTATGAAATCAATAAAAAACTCAGTTACTTTAGGCGATTATACAGCAGGAACCAACGGAAATGTGATGGTGATCAAGCTACCCGGAAAAACAAAGATCCGGATGAGCGGAATAGGGGTACTGCTGCCTGATTACAGTGCCACTCAGAGAACGGGAATCAGACCTGATATTCTGGTTCAGGAAAATTCAGCTTCTTTAATGAAAGGTGAGGATATTCAGCTGCAAGAAGCTATTAATTATATCAACAAAAAACTATGAAAACCAAACGTATATTAACCCTTTTTTTGATAAGTTTTATCACGGTAAACTTATTAATGTACTTAGATTATGAAACTGTTTCACTGATAGAAATATACAGAAACTCCGAATCTACCATGGAAGTGGCTTTCGGAACAATGATTCTGTTTATTGTACTGTTGGTGATTTATTATATTGCTTATCTGATCAGAAAAAAAATGCTGCATGGAAAAACTAGATGAACTTAATACACTGATCAGAATCTGTGAAAAAGAGATCAAAGAAGATATTGTAGATCTGGGCATTTTCACCGGATATCCCGGACTGGCCCTGTATTATTTTGAAAAACATAAGCTGTTTAATGACAGTGAAGCATTTGAGAAATTTGAACATTATCTGGATAAATCCCTCAACGGGTTGCAGGAAGACAAGGTCTTTTCTTTATGCTCCGGTTCTGTAGGCATCTATTATCTGATCTTTTATCTTACCAAAAACGAATATTTTGATGAGCCTATAGAAGAATCTTTCGAAGAATTCCCTGAATATGCCGATGATCTTCTGGAGTATTATGCAGGAAAAAGAAATTTCGATTATCTGCATGGTTTTATGGGTGTTCTGTTCTTATGCCTTGAGCTGTATTCCTTCAGCACGGATGATGATTTTAAACATAAAATAAAAGATAGAATCATCACGGTCGTTCACCTGCTGAAATCCCTGTCAGTACCAGTTGACGAAGATAAAATTGCCTGGATATCAAAAGGGCTTTACAGTAAAGTGGAAGGCTTTTCATTTGGTTTTGCCCATGGAATTCCAAGTATCATAAGTCTGCTCAGTAATGTGTACACGGCTGGTATTGAAAAGGAAATCATCAAAGAAATGTTGGATAAGTCCTACAATTTCATCAGATCCGTACAGGGGGATTACGACGGTTCAAGCTTCCCGAATTTTATCACTGTACGCGACGGAGAACGTATTGCCACAGACAGCAGCCGTCTGGCCTGGTGCTATGGCGACTTGAGTGTAGGGATTGCGATGCTCCATTACGGAAAGGCACTGGGAAATGAAGAAAGTGTTTCCGAAGCTGAAAAAATACTTTTAAAAACTACGGAAAGAGAATACGGAAAAACAGGCGTTGTAGATGTGTTCTTATGCCACGGCAGCTCAGGGCTGATCATGATGTATCATTATTTGTACAGAGTTACCGGAAATGAAGCCTTTAAAAAAGCTACAGATTTCTGGACCCAGGATACCCTTAGCATTGGCAGCCATCCGGAAACCGGGATGAGAACATGGCTGGGCAGTGAAGGTTGGATAGAGCAGGATACCATTCTGGAAGGACGTACAGGACTGCTGCTGCAACTCTATGCCGTAACCCATAAAGACTATAAAAACCCATTAGAAAAACTATTTTTACTAGACCATGAACATTGAATTTATAGATAAAATGATCCTCAGGACACCCATCGGGTCTGTTGATGATCTTAAACCTATCCGTGAGATTAAAGATATTGCTACAGAAGGGTTGGAATTTGTGGAGAAAACCTTTACAGGACACTTCAGACTGGCGCTTCTGTATGCTACAAAAAATTTATTTGAGGAAATTACAAAAGCCTTAGAGACCAAAGATCTTCCGGAGAAAATGTTTTTCAGCTATATAAAATATTATGTAAGATACTGCTCCAGATCTACACCGTTCGGGCTGTTTTCTACTTATGGGGTTTGTGATTTTAAAGAAGGAGGTGATGCATTTTCCGTGCAGATAGAGGAGAGCGAAATCCGTATGAGAATAAGCCTGAGCTACATCTATGAATTAAGCAGAGAAATCAGCAGCAGCAAAAATCTGTGGAAGTACAGTTTTCTGTATCCCAATCAAACGGCTTTCAAGATTGCTGAAGATATTCGGTACAATGAGCTGTATATCAAGCCTTATTCTATGAATTACAGACTGTCATCAGTAGCGTCCAACGATGTTCTGGAATATATCTTTTCAGAAAGCGGACAGGGAATCTATTTTGAAGATCTGTCAGCAAAGCTTCAGGAAGAAGGCTACGAAAAGGAAGAAGTAGAGGAATACCTTGATGAACTGATTGAAAATAATGCCCTGCTGATGGATATTTTCCCGTCGCCTGCCACCAATCATTACGTAGAGGCATTCATAGAAAAATTGAAAAAATTTAAAGATAACGGAGAAGTTATTTCAATAAAGGGACAGGAAAAAACGGTTAATCAGATTGTTGAAGAAGTGACGCAGCTTCAGGATGATCTTAAAAACGGGATCAAAGAATCAGAAGCAGGATCATCAGAAAAGCTGGAGGATCTGATTCTGAATGAGATGCAGAATATTGATGTTACCAGCTTCAGAGACGGTGAGGCAGAGATTGGCAGCAAAGTCTTTCATAATGTAAAAAATACACTCTTTTCACTTTCCTACCTGAATTCCAGACGGAAAGAAAAAGATCCTTCACTGACCCAGTTTATTGATGAATTTAAAGATAAATACGGAGAATCGGAACTTCCGCTTTTACATGTGATTGATCCGGAGCTGGGTATCTTTACAGATCGTGTAAGCAGCATCTCCACACCATTTCTGGATGGAATTCTTTTTCAGACCGGAGGAGGAAAGGATTATAAATTTACAGAAGTAGATCAATATCTGTTCAGTAAATACCAAAATGCTTTACAGTTTGGGAAAACTGAGGTTGTCCTGACGAAAGAGGAATGTGCAAAATTCAAACCTTCCTATTCAAGGGTTTTCAGCCAGACGCTGAACTGTAATATGTCGCTGTTTAAAGATCAGAAGGGTCAGACAGTAACGGCTATTCATGGGGCATTCGGTTCCAGTGCGGTCAATAATATGGGGAGATTTACGCACGGCTCTGAAAAGCTGCAGAAGCTGGCCGAAAAAATTGTTGAAATAGAATATGAAAACCTGCATGAATCAGTAGAATATGCAGAAATTGTAGATCTGCCAAGTTTAAGGCATGGAAATCTAGTGGTGAGGGAAAACTATCTGAAAGACGAGATCCTGATCAATATTCCGGCTCCGTCAGATACGGGCAAAAATACTATAAAACTGTCTGATATTACCATTTCCATACGAAGTGAAGAGGTGATTTTAAGAAATAAAAATACAGGAAAGATCATCGTTCCGCGTTTGAGTAATTCCCATAATTTCCAGCTGCAGAACCTGTCTCATATTTACAGATTCCTGTCGCTGATTCAGGTACAGTGGGATTGCTCGATCAGCTTTTCATGGGGCTTTATCGATTCCTTTGCCAAGTTTACCCCTCGTGTTAAAATTGAAAAAATAATCGTTAAAGAAGCTGCTTGGAATCTGAACCAGACAGATCTTACCTTTTTAAAGGCAAAAGACGAAAATCTTTTCTCAGAATTCAAAAAATTCAAAGAAGAATGGAAAATTCCGGATCATGTTTATCTTGTGGAAGGAGATAATAAGCTTCTTTTTGATCTTTCTTCTGACGTTTTTATCCGTCTTTTCGTTTCTATGATTGCAAAAAAGGAGAAAATTACCCTGGTTGAAGATCTCGTTACAGAAAACTCCAATGTGGTGAACCCGGATAAAAAGCCCTTTTATTCTGAGCTCCTGATTCCTGTTATTATACAGGATAAAAAACAGAATTTCGAGTTTAAAGACCTTTCCGAAAACCGTTCCAAGCTGTCTCCGCTGTCAGAATGTTTATACATGAATATTTACACGGGCGAACAACAAATGGATTCCCTACTTAGGAATGAGCTTTTTGAACTGAACGGAAAATTGTTTGAAAAAGATCTGATCAATAATTTCTTCTTTATACGGTATAATGAAAACGGAACCCACATCAGGCTGAGGTATTTCATCAAAAACTATGAGGTATACAATGATTTGTTTGCCCATATCCGTGAAGCGATGGGAACATACATAGAGCAGGATATCATCAAGTCATTTGAGATCACTACCTACAAAAGAGAACTCGAAAGATATGACTATGCCGGCATTGAATTCTCTGAAACCTATTTCGGTAAAGAGAGTACCATGGTCATGCTTCTGTTGAGAGAGCTGGAAGAAATCGGGTTTGAAGACCGATGGCTTGCGGGAACTGTTTTCATAGATAAACTGATGGATAAGTTCGCTTATACGCTGGATGGGAAAATGGAATTTTTCACTCAGTTAAGCAGCCAGTTCAATCAGGAGTTCAATTCCAACAAAGCCCTGACAAAAGTAATAGCGACAAAATATAAGTCTTCCGAACAGGCAATTCACAGCTCTATTGGTTTGGAAAATAATGAATTAGCCAATGTTTACAGACTGCTTGATTCATTCCTGAATTCTTTCTCGCTTGATAATCTTTTAAGTGAAAAGGGCACAGAAGACCGCAACAGTTACGTGGGAAGCTTAATTCATATGTTCTTTAACAGGCTGCTTGTTTCCCAGCATAGAAAGCAGGAACTGGTGATTTACAATTTCATGCTGAAGTTCTACAAAACCCAGTTGAATAAAAAGACATCTGTAAAGGAAACTCCTGTTGTTTAAATAATTGAAAAATAAGTTGAAAGTCCATCGAATCTCCGATTCGGTGGACTTTTTTTATCCTTATATCGTAGGGAATCCTTGCCAAGGATATCAACAGAAACCTTTAACCTTGTAATCTTAATTTTCTTAACCCTTAGTCAGTCTAATTTAGTCTGCTGTATGAAGATAAAGTTGAGTGTTGCCGGAATTTTCTTGTTTTCCGTTATCACCAATGACTTCTGTAAACCCTATTTTTTTATACAGATTATAGGCTTTTTCATTTTTATCGGTTACTTCCAGAAAAATAGTGATGTCGGGAAATCTTTCAGAAGCTTCTCCAATCACAGCCTGAATTAATCCCCAACCAATATTTTTCCCCTGAAAATGTTCTTTCACATACATCTGATAGATACTTCCTGTATGGTTTTCCTCTTTTACAAAAGCACAGATCCCGATCAGTTCATCGTCAGAAAATGCCCCAACCACAAATCTGTCCTGAGTCTGATTTTCTATATCAGATTCCATTCTGAACTTTTCAATTTGTAACGCTTCCTGGTAAACAGCCCCGAATGATTCCGGAAATTTTTTCAGACTTTCCAGCCGGATGATTCTGTAATTTTTACTTTCGTGAGGTAAGAGAAAACGATTTTTAATATTCATGTAGATTAAAAATTTTAATTAATTTTTTCGTATTATCTATTAAATTTGAGAAAATATTTTTAAAATAAAATCATTCTTTTTAATAAAAAACAAATTATTCTCTTTTTTAATTAACATATTTAATAAGAATACTTCTAATTAGTATTTTTGTTTTCTGTTTTTTATTTAATTAAAAGCTTAAATTTGCATATATTTATAACGAAAAAACGAATAAACCATTAATATGTTTAATACGGGCTGTTAGACATTGAAAAAACTACAAGTTGCATAGAAAGGCATAATCCTGGAAAAAATAACGGATAAATTGTATATGAATACCATCCTACTATGAAAAAATTGATAGTCCGCACCCTACGGATGATTATATTATGTACTATTATTTCATGCAACCAGACTTCTACCTACAACCATACAGAAGACTATGATCTGCCTTTGATCACACAGAATAATGAAATGAATGCTTCAGGTGAATTTGAAGCACTCGTTCAGTTGAATGGTGAATATTTTAAAAAAGCAGGCAGAATGGGCTATGAAGAGGGGAAAGGGCTTTGCTTTCTCAATGTGGCCAATGTCAATTCTACAGAAGGAGACTATGAAAGAGCTCACATTCTTCTGGATAAAGCCGGAGAAAGTCTAAAGAAATCAGAAAATAATTTTCACAAGGCTAAATTTTATGACAGCTACGCGCATTACTATTCCCATCTCAAACAATATGACAAAGCAGTTATCTATAGTGATTCTGCACTTTATTCCTTGAAAAAAGCACCGGATTCAAAACTTAAAAAGAGGCTGATGCCGCGAATTTATATCAACCGGGGAACCTATTTTGCATGGAAAGGACAGTTTGGAAACTCACTGAAAAATTTTCACAAAGGAAATGCTTTGGAGAAATCCGCGTATTCCAACTGTATGATGGCCCAATATCATCTCTATACCAACAAATTGGACTCTGCGGGAATATATGCATTACGGGCAGAAGATATGATGAACCGTCATAAAACACCTGATATTGAAAGACTTTGGATCTATTATACAGTCGGGTATTACAATAATAAAATCAACCATTATGACGAAGCTGAGAAAATGCTGAAAAACGCACTGGAACTCAGTATAAAAACCAGGCTTACCTATTCTTTTCACATAAAAGAGGTATACAAAGCGCTTGCAGATCTTTACAAAAAGAAAAAAGACAGTGAAAAGGCTTATTTCTATCTCAATAAATACCTTGAAGAAGATGGCAGACTCGCCGAAGCCAGATTTGCAGCCATCAATACCACTACGGACAGTTTTATATCCGAGGCTAAAAAAGAATCGGATAAACGGGAAAACGATCTGTGGATTATCGGAATTCTGTCCCTTATTATCATTTCCGTATCAGGGATGTCTGTCTGGAAAAATATACAGCATTTAAAACACAGAAAAAGAAGTCTGAAAACGGAAACCGACACGCTGAAAAACCGCGTATATGAAAAGAAACTTCAGGAAGTAACGGATCTGGCTAAAAATAATGATTCTTCATTCCTGATGAAATTTAAAGAACTGCATCCTGAGTTTATCAGCAGTTTGCTGACTATTAACCCTGATCTTGAAAATTCAGAACTGGCTTTCTGTGCCCTGCTGAAGCTGCATTTCACCTCTAAGGAAATAGCGGATTATACTTTTGTACAGCATAAATCTATTCAGCAGAAAAAATACAGGCTTAGAAAAAAACTGAATATTGAAGGAGATCAGGATATTTATGAATTTTTAGATGCTGTTTAAACCCTGTTTTGTTTTGGAGCCGGGACAATGGTTTTATACCTTTATGGATTGAAATAACTATATACAAAAACGTATCATGATACGCTGTCTTATTTTCGCACTATTTTTCATCCTCCTTTCTTGCAGTACGGATTCCCATCGCTATGAAAAGGATTTCGATACTCCTTTACTGAAACAGAATGAGCAGCTGCGTCTTGCCGGTGATTATGATGCTTTGGTAAAACTGAATAAAGACTATTATCAAAAAGCGGAAAAAAAAGGATATGAAGAAGGAAAAGCACTGTGTTTCCTGAATCTCGGCAATGTAAATCTGCCCCTTGAAAACTATAAGAGGGCTGAATTTTTCTTTAATAAAGCAGAGAAAATCCTTAAATATTCAAAAAGTAATATTCACAGAGCCAAATTTTACAATGACTTTAGCAATTTCCAGCTTCACCTCAAGCGGCTTGATAAGTCTTTTGAGTATAATGCGCTGGCAATGAATTATATAAAAGATACGAAAAATTCTCCCTTCCGCAATGATGTTCTTTTTAAAATATACTACAAACGTGGAGACTATTTTTACCGGAAGAAAATGTATGATCCTGCGCTGGAATATTTCCGTAAAGCAGGAAAATTAGACCATTCAGGACGGGTAGAATGTGCCATTGGTGATCTCTATCTGTATGGTTTTAAAAATATGGATTCAGCGCGGATTTATCTCTCCACAATAGCGGAAAAATCCAACCGGCAGGGTAGGACGGATGGGGTCGCGCTTAATGCTAATACCGTTCTAGGTGAATATTATATGATCACCAAACAGTATGATAAAGCCGAGAAGTCACTGTTGAAAGCCTTGGAAATCAATAAGAAAACGAAATATGTCTTTGCTCAGTACACCAAATATGTCTATACAGATCTTAAATCTCTGTATGAAGGTATGGGGGACAAAGAAAAAGCGCTTTTATATCTGCAGGCTTATACTGAGGAAAGAAACAAATCTGACACAGCTTTGCTGGAAGCCATCAATCATGATATGGAAGGTTTTATCACTGAAACAGAGACCGATTCTGAACAGCATAGAAGCAAGGTATTGCTTTTGTGCATTGTGTCTGTATTTATTCTTTCGCTGGTAGCCATGTACCTTTGGAAAACCATCAAGCAGTTGAAGGAAAAAAGAAAAATGCTTAAACGTGAAGCAGAGCAGCTGAAAAATCAGATGCACGACAACAGCCAGGAAGAGGTTTTAGAACTGGCGAGGAAGAATGATCCTTCGTTTTTAGACAGTTTTAGAGAAGCTTATCCCGGTTTCATTGAAAATGTACTGGCTGTAAACCCGGAGCTTGAAAATTCAGACCTGGTTTTTTGTGCCATGCTGAAACTTCATTTTACATCTAAAGAAATCGCCAGCTACACTTCTGTTCAGCCAAGATCTGTTCAGCAGAAAAAATACAGACTCAGAAAAAAACTGAACATCCCTACAGAAACAGATACCTATCAGTTTTTCGACAGTTTGGTGTGAGATAGGTTTCGGATTTTCCGGGTCCAGATTCGGGTTGAGAGAGGATGATATATTTCAGACTAAGATTGAGGCCAAGGTTTAAACTGAGATTAAATGCTCAAATTTGGAACACGAACTTCAGCAACCCGCAGCGCTATCTCAACCCGAAACTCTAAAACCCGAAACCCGTACCTTGTACACTCTATAACTTCCATCTTCAGCATCCCACATTTTTGGACAAAAAAACTGCCTGATCATATCAGACAGCCTTCGAAATATTTTTTTCCATCATAACTGAAAACCAATTTCATCACTTGTTGTTTGTAGTTTCAAATTTGCACTTTTTATTAAGAAAATAGAAAAAATATTATACTACATGGGTACTACATTGTTATTTTTTTTCATTAATTATCAAAATATGATTAATTTTTAATGATACGACGAACTGGATTTTAATAGCTGTATCTTGCTGGTTTTTAGAAGTCTAATGACGGTAAAATGTGGTTTTTAAAGCTGACAGACTGTAATCTTAATGGATAACTGTCAAAATTGCCCCATTTTTAATTTTATTTAAATATTGCTACTTGTTTTTGGAGTAGTATATAAGTAGAGTGTTAATTTTTGGTTTTAAATTCTATATGTAAGAATTTTGAAAAGGATGATTTTTGAATTGTTCTCATTAATAAAAATTAGGAATTGCTGCCCGGCTCTGTCAGGTAGCTTTTTTATTTTTAAGATCATTAAGGACCGGAGAATTAAGAGAGGTTTATGGTTAAGGTTAAGGTTAAGGTTAAGGTTAAGGTTAAGGTTAAGGTTAAGGTTAAGGTTAAGGTGAGACTAAGATTGAGATGGAAGATAGATTCAAGATTCAAGAGCCAAGATGCCAGACGTCAGATTTCAGACACGAGACATGAGACTTTTAAAAATATCAATGGTGAATTTTGCTTCGCAAGTGAATAGTGAATTTGTATAGCAGACACAAGATATCAGATATCACAAGCTGTATTCATTAACTTAATGACTACAAAGCAGAAATGAGCAATGTATTTCAACCGCAACTGACAAAAGCCCACAACCAAAACAACCCGCATCCCGAAACTCTCAGGCAAGAACTCAGTTTCAGATATTCTTAATTTTGCTAATGGTTTCAGGCTTTTCCGGCAAATCCCAGGGATAATGTTAAGTATAGTCAATTGTGACTAGTTTTTAATGATCTGTAAATAAGCGTTTTATCTTCACGAAGTATCTGAGTAGTAGGCGGATTTATAATGGTTTCGCTTCAATAATGATAGATTTATTTTTTTAATTGAAGTTTCTGAGGTTTGACAGTGCAGACGGAAGACTGGTACTGGAAGGGAAACTGGAAGGACAGAAAACTAATTTGGCAGCATTGGTTAAAGGAGTGTACATCATTTCAATTACCAGCGAGACTGAAACTTACAGCACCAGGCTGATTAAGAAATAAAAAATGAGATGCTTCAGGTTGAAAAGGCAGATTAATCACCTGTCCTGAACTGGAGACAGATTTCATGGTACCTTTTGTGAAGAAAGAGTCCGGCGTATTGTCGGACTCTTTCTGTTTTTAGCCAATGGGTTCCCACAGCTGAATCTTGTTGCCCTCAAGATCAAGAATATGAAGGAATTTTCCATAATCATAAGTTTCAATACTGTCCAGGATTGTAACATTTTCCTTTTTCAATTCCTCTAACAGAGCTTCCAGATTTTCCACCCGGTAATTGATCATAAAATCCCTTTCAGAAGGTTCGAAGTATTTTGTATTTTCTGCAAAAGGAGCCCATTGAGTCAACCCTTTTTTGTTGGGATCTTCACTTTCACGCCACTCAAAACTTGTTCCGTATGGACTTGTTTCAAGGCCAAGATGGGTTTTATACCATTCGTTCATTGCGCCCGGATCTTTTGATTTGAAAAGGATACCTCCGATTCCTGTTACTTTTTTCATGTCTATTTTTTAATCGTTAGAATTAAGATCATCGGGAAGCTGATCTGTGCTTCCGTCTGTTTTCAAATATATGTAAAACTTTTTATCGGAATATTCTTTTCGTTTTAAATAATAAGCTTTTCCGGATGAAATAATATAAATGATCATAGAATAAAAGCTGTTGGTTTAAGAAAAATACAATTCGGTGATTTACATACAACATTCGTGATTCTGCAAACATCCGCCTGCTGATTTATGCTGAATTTTGTATCAATAAAAATCAACAATATGAAATTGAATCAGGTAAAATTAGGAAGCCAGGGTCTGATGATCCCCAATATCGGCCTTGGCTGCATGGGAATGACCGGTTTTGAAGGGGCCAATATGTATGGGGAAGCAGATGAAAACGAAGCCATTGCTACCATCCACCGTTCCCTTGAATTAGGCGGAAACTTTTTGGATACCGCCGATCTGTACGGACCGTTTAAAAACGAACAGCTTATCGCCAAAGCAATCGGAAATAACCGGGATCAGTACATTATCGCAACGAAATTCGGATGGGAAATAGATGATTCGGATAAAGTAACCTGGGCCATCAACGGAACCAAAGATTACGTGAAAAAGGCTGTGGAAAGATCCCTCAAAAATTTAAAAACAGATTATATCGATCTGTATTACATGCATCGCCTTGATAAAAATACTCCGATTGAAGAAACCGTTGGCGCCATGAGTGATCTTGTTAAGGAAGGAAAAGTTGGATATATCGGTTTGTCCGAAGTATCTTCCGAAACCGTAAGGAGGGCACATGCCATTCATCCCGTTACTGCTGTACAGAGCGAATATTCTTTATTCGAAAGAACAGCAGAAGAGAAAGGAGTTTTAGCAACACTGAGAGAGCTGGAAGTAGGTTTTGTAGCGTATTCACCATTGGGTCGTGGATTTTTGTCAGGCCAGATCCGTTCCATCGATGATCTTCCGGAACATGATTTCCGCAGAGGAATTCCCCGTTTTCAGGGAGAATATTTTGATAAGAATATTGAACTTGTAAAAGCTGTAGAAAGCATGGCTGAAGAAAAGAATATCACTTCTTCACAGCTGGCTCTGGCCTGGATCATCAGTAAAGGCATCATTCCGATTCCCGGAACCAAGCGCAGAAAATATGTGGAACAGAATATTGAAGCGGCTGGAATTCAGTTAAGTGAAGCCGATCTTTTAAAACTGGAAAGTATCGTACCTTTGGGAACAGATACAGGTGCTCCATATGATGAGTTCAGCATGGGGCTTTTAGATTAAACTATACATCATAAGCTATGAATACCATTCAGTCTGTTTCCGCTTTTCACCGTTTACTGTCGCTGCCGGAGCCCAAACATCCGCTGGTAAGTGTCATCAATTTATCCGAAAGCATATTTCTGGAGGACGAAGTCTGGAAGGGTTTTGTCAACAGGTTTTACTGTGTTGCCATGAAACGGGAATCAAAAGGAAAAGTAAGGTATGGCCAGCAGCATTATGACTACGATAAAGGAGTTCTGAGTTTTACTGCGCCCAATCAGGTGCAGTATCTCGACTTGGACAGCATGGAATGTGGGGCAGGATATCTGTTGATCTTTCATGAAGATTTTATATTGAGACATCCTTTAGCCCAGACCATTTCCACTTACGGATTCTTTTCCTATGCAGTGAATGAGGCTTTGCATTTGTCTGAAGATGAAGAAACTAACCTGATTGAGATTCTTCAGAAAATTGATAAGGAATGCCAGCATATCGATCAGCATACCCAGGAAATTATTCTGTCTCAAATTGATTTGTTACTGAATTATTCCAACCGTTTTTACGAGCGCCAGTTCATTACCCGGAAAAATGGCAATCAGCAGCTTCTGGCCAGATTTGAGAAGTTTCTGAATGATTATTTTGATCAGGAACAGTCTGCAGAAAAAGGCCTTTTAACCGTACATCTCATCGCAGAAGCCATGAACCTTTCACCCAATTATCTGAGTGATCTTCTCCGGATTCAGACAGGCCAGAATACCCAGCAGCATATCCATGAAAAGCTGATCAGTAAAGCCAAAGAAAAGTTGTCTGCAACTGAATTGTCAGTGAGTGAAATCGCGTACAGTTTAGGATTTGAACACGCTCAGTCTTTCAGTACATTATTTAAGAAGAAAACCAGAATGGCTCCTTTAGAATTCAGAGCAGGATTTCGTTTTAACTGATTCAAAAAACTATTTTGAAGGAATTTACTGAAATGCTTACATTTGGGTTCTGCCTCTATGGCTAACCTGATCACTTATGAAAAAAAATATGCATGGCTTTTTCAAATTCACATGGTTTCCTTTATTACTTATCCTGATCTGTGGATGTGCAAAAGAGGAAAAAAAGCCTCAATCTTCTGATAAAACCACAACAAATACGACAACAGTTACCAACTCTGAAAAGACAGAACCCGTTGTTGAAACTAAAAAATATCCCGCCGAATTTGTCCCGGATGGCTATAAGATTTTTGATAAATCTTTCGGAGACTTAAATAAAGATGGGGCAGAAGACTGCATCCTTATCATCAAAAAAATAGACCCTGCTAATATCATTACCGACGAATATCGCGGAAAGCTAGACCGCAACCGCCGTGGAATTATTGTTCTTTTTAAAAAAGGTCAGGTGTATGAACTCGCTTCCAAAAATGAAACCTGTTTCTCCTCAGAGAACGAAGAAGGAGGCGTTTACTACGCACCCGAACTGGATGTTTACGCTGAAAAAGGAAAGCTGTACATTCATTATGCCCATGGCAGATATGGCTACTGGACCTATACTTTCAGATATGGAAGCTCAGATTTTGAACTGATAGGTTATGATGACAGCTCCAATACAGGGCCAAGAGTGAACAGTACAACCAGTATTAATTTTTTAACCGGAAAACAGCTTGATAAAAGCAACGTCAATGAAGGCGCGGAAGGTGGTGACGAAGTATTTGAAGACAGCTGGAAAAAACTAAAAACCACAAAACTGATGACCCTTTCAGAGATCAAGGATTTTGATGAACTTGATTTTTATGATTAAAGCAGATAACAGACTAAGGTTGAGATAAAGGTTTAGACTGAGTTTGAGGTGGAAGATGTGGTAGATTTGAGAACCAAGAACCAAGATGCCAGATTTTAGAATTTTAGATTAAAGTTGGGCTTCAAAACCTTTAAGATTCAAAATATGCATTAGACCACCTTTAACCTTGCTGAAAATCTTTGATTTTCTTGCGCCTTACCTATTCACATTTAGAAAAACCTTGCGCCCTTGCGTTTATCCAAAATCCATCCGCTTTTCTAAGCATCTAAACAATGGTCGGGTTAACTTATTTACAAAGAACCAACAAACCAACGGCATTATTTTAACTAGCAACTGACAACCAGCAACTGATAACCAGCAACCTGTAGCTACAACTTCACACTCATATCCTGAACCTCTTCAGCCGAAAAGCCGTAGATCTGCGGAGTTTTCACATCCAGAAGATTAAGATAAATATACAGTTCGCCTCTGTGGTGGATTTCATGTTCTATCATAGCTCTTAACCATTTCCAGATGGAAATTTCATTCTCCGGAGGTGTCAGACATTTTCGGTTCAGGTCTTCATCAGAAAGTCCGCTGATGATTTCTATCGTCTGTCGGTGCATTTCATTAAAGAACGTAAGAATAGGGTCATAACCGTCTGCCAGATCCTTTCCACAACCCTGGTAAGCACTTTTTCTTCCCGAAATGGTTTCCCCATACATATACCTTTCGATGGCAGCAATATGCCGGATCTGATCACCGATGGTAAATTTTCCCGGTTTATAGGAGAAATCAAGATGCTCCGGCGGAACAACTTCAATGAGCCGAAGCGTTCTGGCCCGTACTTTTTCATAATAATCAATAAATGACTGTACAGAAGTGATTTCCATGACTCGATCTTTTGATCATGTAAATTATTGAAAATTCAGGAACGGGCAAAACATTTCAAACTATTTTGTGTTAAAACTTAATGACTGGTGAAAAATTCCAGCATCGTAGCCAGTGCGGTTTCAGAATGCATCTTATCACCGTTTTCCAAAGATTCTCTGGTGGCTTCAGCAGCTCTTTTTTGCATCTGATGCTCATAATGGGAAATAGCTTCCTGTAGTGTGCTGAAGTGATCAGACGTTAGACACTGACTAAGTTCTAAAGCATCCAGCATCGCCATATTGGCACCTTCTCCTGCAAAAGGAGGCATCACGTGAGCAGCATCACCAATCAAAGTCAGATTAGGCTGAGTTTCCCATGTCTGATCCAGAGGCATCGAATAGATAGGTCGCGGAATAAAAGGAACCGAAGCATTTTCGAAAAGCTCGTACCAGATGCTGTTCCATTCGGGGTACTCGTTTTTAAACCATTCCAGGATCTGCTTTTGATCAGAAAAATCAAGCCCGCTTTCCTTTGCCCAATTTTCATATGTTCTGAAACTGGCATAAAATCCAAGATCCCCGCTTCCTTTCTGACCCAGCAGAATGTTTTTATTATTTCCGAAAGCCATTATTTTACCGTCTTTGATCAGTTCTTTAACATGAGGAGCGGATTTTTCAGCATTGGGAACATTTCCTTCAAGCATTAAAATTCCGGAATAGATCGGTTTCAGATCTGTTAGATAAGGGCGGATCTTTGAATTGGCTCCATCTGCTGCAATCACCATATCTGCATATGCTGAGGAACCGTTTTTAAAATGTAAAAGCCAGCCTCCATTTTGCGCTTCCATCGAGACAAAATGACTGTCCCATACCACGGTTTCTGGTTTTAGAGAGTCCAGAAGCATATTTCTTAACGGTCCACGATCAATTTCAGGACGGAAATGTTGATTCCCGAAATCCTCATTAGGTTTTGTCTCATGGTCACTGTAAATTATTTCTGCATGTTCATTCACGATCAGTGTTTTGTCGGCACCGGGACGATAATTCTGTTTGAATTCTTCCAGCAGTTTTGCACCGCGTATAGCATCCATTCCCGAACCTTCATGCATATCGAGCGGAGAGCCCTGTACTCTTGCATTTCTATTGAGATCTCTTTCATATACTTTTACGTCAGCACCTTTAAGGTGTAAAAGTCTGGCCAGCGTCAACCCTCCGGGACCTCCGCCTACTATAGCGATTGATTTATTTTCTAGTAGCATTGTAATTTGTTTTACTAATGCAAAATTATTTCTGTTTCAATACAGATAATAGTATAAATCGGTCATTTTTGTTTTTGGATAATTCTTTAGGAGCCACGCCGGAAAATTTTTTGATTTCTTTGATGAAATGAGTTTGATCTGCAAAATTAAGTTCCGGAAACAGCTTACCCTCAGCAATATGCTCCAAAGATGCTCTGAAACGAAGAATAGTTGAATAAGCCTTTAAAGAAAGTCCAAACTGCTGATTAAAATAACGGTTGATCTGCCTGCTGCTCCAGCCTGTCTGTTCCGAAAGTTCCTTTACACTCATCTCACCGTTTGAGGAATAGATAAGGTCGAAAAGCTTACGTTTTCTTTCATCAACGGTTTCCGGGAGAAGATCCGTTACGATTTGGGCTATTTTTTTTGTGAATGTTTCAAGGTCTTTGAGATCGTCTGCCGTGAGATTCCAAAAGTTATCAGGAAGAACTTTTGCTGTATTGAGCAGATCTGCAATGGAGGTTTTTAAAATATATTCAACGGCTATGGGTCTGAAGCTGACCACATAGGCTATGGTTCCCGGTGGAATTTCTCTCTGTTCCGGTGCCGTTTCCAGGCCGATAAGAAAAACATGAAAAGGATCATTGGGTCCGGACCGCATAAAAAAGAGATCAACTCTTCCGTCGGGCATTACCACAACTTCTTTAGGTATATCTGTCGGATTATGAAACATACCGATGTTTTCTACAAAGCTGTTCAGAGATAAATCAGGCTTGATAAATTGACAGTAGAATTCGTTGTTCATAGAATGGCAGTCCGGTATTTCAAAAGAGAAAATTACGAAAAAACTGTAATTGAACAGAATAATTCTGCACGGCGACCTGTTTTTAGCCTGAGTGCGGGATAGTAATGTTACATGAAGGTACTGGGTAAGGGGTGTAGAGAGTTATAAGTTATGAATGATGAGTTTTGAGTTTCAAGATGCTAGTTGCTGGTTTATTAGTTGCTGGTTGATCGTTAACTAATAGATAATCGTCTGATGTCTAAAAATCTTGTTTCTTGAATCTGCCATTCCCCGTTCACTTGCGAAGCAAAATTCCCCATTGACATTCTTTAAGCGTAAATCTTCATAATGTGAATAATTTGGGTTTAAAATTTGGAAGATATTTAAATAACTGATAATTTAGTTACAAATCACAAGTATGAAAATCTGGCTTTGTATCTGTCTTTTTATTTTTGGTATTTCAACCTTTACTGCTCAGGGTATTGATAAAGAAAAACTTCTTGAATATTATGAGTCTCAGCGTTATGCCGATGCCGCACAATATCTGCAGAGCATCTATCCGGAAGATACAAAGGATATCAAAGCATTAACTCAAATGGCTTACTGTTATATGATGTCCGGAAAACTTTCGGAAGCAGAGAAAAATTATATCAAAGTGAATGCTGCTGAACCCAATAATATTCCTGTTCTATTCAGTTTAGCCCATATTAATTCCAGAAGGGGAAACGGAACCAAAGCTAAAACTTATCTCTTACAGATTATTCAGTTAGATAGCCTTAATTTCAATGCTTACAGACAACTGGCAGGTTTTGGAGATACTGCGGAAGCAAGATTAAACTACCTTAAAAAAGCTAATACTTTAAACAGAACAGACCCCGATGTTGCTTATGACCTTTCTGCAACTTACCGTGAACTTAAGCAGTATCAGCAGGCCTATGACATTCTAAAGACCGCTATAGATGCTGATGAGGGTAATTTTACTTTGCAGCTGGCCCAGCTTCCATTGGCCAATCAACTGGGGAAGTATAAAGAGGTCATTGAAACCGGCGAGAAACTAGTGAAAGAGAAAGCGGATGCCAATGTGATCAATGAGATGGGGCAGGCGTATTTCTATTTGAAGGAGTATAAGAGGTGTGCAGATGTCTTTAAAACACTGGAAGATCTAGGCATTCAGAATGAGGGAACTTTGTATTATATGGCGTTGAGCTACCGTGAGCTGAAGGAATACGATAAGGCCACTGAATATGCGAAAAAGACTATAGAAGAAGGAATATCTAATCATACAGCACTTTATTATATTGCGTTAGCGGGTATTTATGAGAAGAAAAATCAGTTTTCAGAGGCTTTGGAGGCTTACAAAAGAGGCCTTATGTTTAATAACAGCAGCGCTATTTATTACCATCTGGGACTTCTCTTTGAATTCAACCTGAAACAGCCCAAAAATGCAGTGACTTACTATAATCTATACCTGAAAAATAAACCGGATCAAGATAAAGAGAAAGAACAAATCGCCTATGCAAAAGCAAGGATCACGGCATTAACTTCAAAAACATAAGCCTTTCAATCAATAATTTATTTTAGTTTTACAGTAAAGTAAACAGGCGGTATGAAATTAAAATTAGGCATTCTGGATCAGTCTCCAACTATTAAAGGTGGAAGTCCTCTACAGGCCTTAAAGAACAGTATTGATCTCGCCGTATTTGCAGATGAAGCAGGTTTTCACAGTATCATCTATTCCGAACATCATGGCATAGAAGCCTATGGAAGCTCAAGTCCTGAGATTCTTTCTGCAGTGGTATTAAGTAAGACAAAACGCATCAAAGTAGGAACGGGAGGCATTATGATGAAGAATTATTCTGCTTATAAAATCGCTGAATGGGCCAAAATGCTGGGAAGTCTGTATCCTGACCGTTTTATTCTCGGTTTAGGTAAAGCGCCGGGAGGTTTAAAAGATGCTGTTTCTGCTCTAAATAATCACAGACCTGTTATTCTATCCAGTCAGGAAACAAAACTTGAAGAAATTATCCAATATATCACAGAAGAAAAAGGGATCTATGATGGGCTTATCGCTCAACCCACAGATGTTGTCCAACTTCCCGAAATCCTTTGGTTAGGTTCCGGGATTCAGTCTGCTACAGAAGCTGCAAAACATGGAGTAGGATATTCCTATGCAGATTTTATGAGAAACGGTCATGCTTTGGAAAGTACAGAAACCTATTTAAATGAATTTGACAGAAACCAATACAGTCCGGCTCCTTCACTGCAGGTTGCTGTTGCAGTATCCGTCGCGGAAGATCTGAGATCTGCCCGGTATAATGCCTACGGAATGGCTTATCAGTTTCTGCAGGCGAGACATATTCAGGCTCCCGAAGCTCTTCTCCCCACCGAAACCATTGAACAGAGAATTTTGGGAACAGAAGACGAGGAAGAATTTTTTAAAATCCTGGATCATATTATTCTCGATACTCCCGGAAATATTTCAGGAAGGCTCCGGGAAAAGGCTGAAGAGTATCATACAGATGAACTTTTGCTTCTTTGTAATATGTATCGGGAAACAGACCGCCTGGATACCTATAAAAGTATTATATTGGCCCATTAATAATTACATCCTCCTTTATGAGCTACAGTATCCAGTTATTCACCCTTGAAACAAAAGAAAAAGAGCAGGCAGCCAATGACGACAGCTTTTTTGACCGTGAAGAAAATCTTGCCCCCTTTACAGAAAAACAGGTGGCAGGCTTAAAAGAACGTCTTTTAAAGTATAAATTTGAGCTGGCCAAAGAAGATGATTTCGGACTTCATTTCAGTCATCCTGACGAAGATTTTGGAAATGTTTTACTGACGGATAAAGGACTGTATTTCAATGCGAATTTAAGTGAAAGCTCTATTTTTGAAGTGGGAATGACGGCATCTGAATTTACCGATACCGGCGAATTTGTCAAGTATGATCCACAGAATGAAGGCTGGGAGGAGTTCTAGTCACAATGTCTTTATCCATGGAAATTCTCATGGAATTTCTGTACTTTTGAAAGTTGCGGGAAATTCATTGAATATTATGGACAAATCATCGATTAACACCTATTTTCACTCTTTATTTGACATTCAAGAAGAAGTGGTGGAGAAAATTACAGAAACATTCAGTCACTTTGGGTTAAAAGCGGGTGAAATCCTGTTGCGTAAAGATGAGGTGAGTACCAGAACATTTTTTCTGGAGAAAGGTTATGTCCGTTCCTTTATTCTGAATGAGGATAATGAAGAGATCACCACCAATATTTACGCGGCTCCCTGCTTTGTCAATGACTTTCTGTCGTTCTTCAGACAGCAGCCGGCAAAAGAAACCTATCAAACCATGACGGCCTGTTCTTTTTGGGAAACGGGCCTCGAAAATGTGCAGCATAATTTTCATAACATTCCGGAATTCAGAGAATTCAGCAGGCTTCTTTTTGTCCTGAATTATTACAGCATCCACGACCGGCTGATAGAAATGGCAAGCCAGAAAGCTTCAACACGGTATTTTAATCTGATGAAAAAACATCCAGATATTTTCCAGCACGTACCACTGAAAGTTATTGCATCTTATCTGGGAATTAAAGACAGTTCACTGAGCAGGATCAGAAGAGACATCAATAAAATGTAATTGTACAGGTTTCAGAGTCGGAAGGTTTTAGAGTAATGAGTTGCTGGTTGTCGGTTGCTGGTTCGAAATTGTTGAGCTAGTATCTGGCATCTTGTGTCTTGGCTCTTGAATCTACCAATCACCATTGACATTTCTAACCTCAACCTAAAAAATCTCGTGTCTCGCGTCTGAAATCTGAAATCTGAAATCTGACGTCTGGCATCTTGGCTCTTGGTTCTTGAATCTATCTTCCACCCCAATCTTAGTCTAAACCTTTGCCTCAGCCTTATTCTGAAATCCAATTTCTTCGCATTTGTCAAGTGATCGATTCAAATATGAAAGCCATCTTTGTTAAAAATAAATTTATGACTAAGAAACATATTGTAGTGGCCGGATTGGGCGGAGTAGGCGGCTATTTCGGTTTTAAGATCAGTCAGGAAAATGAAGTTTCCAAAAAATATAAGATCACTTTTATAGCAAGAGGAGAAACGTATCAGAAAGTAAAGGAAAACGGGCTAATTCTCCTATCACCTGAACATACTGTACATTATACTCATCCTGATGCCACAGTACAGAATATTAATGATGTACAAGATCCGGATTTGGTGTTGATCTGTGTGAAAGAATACGATCTGGAAAATATATGTAATCAGCTCAAAGGTGTGATAAACAGGGAAACAGTATTGCTTCCTATGATGAACGGTGCGGATATTTATGAAAGAATAAGAAAAATACTTCCTGATAATATTATTCTGCCCACATGTCTTTATGTAGCTTCCCATATTAAAGAAAAAGGGGTAGTGGAACATAAAGGAAAAACAGGAAAGATGATCGTAGGCAGAGATCCTCAGCATTTTTCTTCGGATATAAACTGGATCGCAGATCTGCTGAAAGAAAGCAAAATCGATTTTGATTTTAAAGATAACTCACTGACAGATATCTGGACCAAATATATTTTCATCGCCAGTTTTGGCTTGGTAACGGCGAAACATAATTCTTCTATCGGAATGGTAGCGATGGATGAAGGGCAGAGACATGAAGCTTCTGAGATGATGAAAGAAATAAAAATGATTGCGGATCAAAAAGGAATTATTTTAGAGGAAGATATCATTCAGAAAACCTTTGACAAAGCAGCAACGTTTCCCTTTGAAACACCAACTTCTCTGCAACTTGATGTGAATTCCGGTAAAGAAAATAATGAACTGGAACTGTTGGGTGGTGCCGTTTTGAATTTCGGAAAAGAATTGGGACTGGAAACACCTTTTACCACAAAAATATATGATGAAATAAAAGCCTTTAAATGATAGACTAAAAACAGTACAGGAGGGCGGGAGAATGAAATCGAATATTCTAAATCATCTAGGATGAGAAAAAAAGAACCCCTCCTGTCTGTCATTTATAAAAAGAATGTTATGGTTTTATTATTTTTTATAATTACTCTGTGTGCGTTTATTTTTGATATTAATTATTAAAAACAAACACCTGCATTTTCGTCAACATAGCTTCATTATCGCCATTGTAACCGGCATAGTTGGTTGGATTATAATTGACGACCTGTGATGAGGCCCACGCGCTATACTGTACTTTGAAAGTATATGTTCCTTCTGATAGTTGGATTGCTTTAAAAAAGTTCACAGGAGCGGGCAAATTGAGTAACGCTCCAACATAAGAAGAAGTGGAAGAATTTGAAGATGCAAAGCCTGAGGAAATTTTTACGTTATCCTGTAATAAGGAAAAAACGCCCTGAGAGGAAGCTCCATTTGCATTAAATTGCCGGATAGCATATCCTAAAATCATAAAGAGAACAGTTTGGGTTTTGCCTGCCGGTACGGTAATCGTTGTTGAAACGCCCGGTACATCCGAAGTATTTCCCTGATTTACCGTTAAAGTAGTTGTTCCCTGAATATATATTGAGTTAGCTATAGCTCCCTTCAATGCATCTACAGCCTGCCATTCAGGAGCGAAACCAGCACCTTTGGAAGTAAGAACCTGTCCTGCTGTACCAGCACTTCCAGCCGTTGTTGCGTTTCCTCCTACATTAAGTTCATTGGTAAGCTGGAGATCCCCGTTGACGTGTATTTGTTTTTGAGGAGTAGAAGTTCCAATTCCTACTCTGTTATCAGCAACATCTACGGAAAATGTGGGCCCATCTACCGAAAAAGCATTAACAGCAGTTCCGGTAAAAGACATCGTTTTATCACCTTGTGCTACGGTTCTGTTGCCTTTTAATGTACCGTCCTCCATATAGATGCCACTGCTGATTTCGGACGGATTGGTCCAGGAAGGGGCTACACCCGTTCCATTAGAAGTAAGCACCTGGCCTGATGTTCCTGCAGAACCTGCTGTGTTGGCATTTCCTCCTACGTTCACTTCTTTGGTGACCTGTAATGATCCATTGACGTGAAGTGTCCTTTGAGGAGTTTCTGTTTTGATTCCGGTCTGAGCATGGGTTATGGAAACGGTTAATAAACTGTACATAATGCTTAGAAGCTTTAGCTTTCTTTTCATAATATTGGTGTCTTTGAATTAATATAAATAAGACTCATTTCAAATAGGAGATGAATAAATTTTTTAGAATTTCTTTAGATAACTGCAGGTATAATTTAAAATCCTACCTGCAGTATCACACACTAGTCCTTCATCACTTTTTTTGAAATATTTATTTTTTCGGTTTTAATTTCAATGAGGTAAATACCTTTGGCATACGATGACAAATTCAAAGTTTCCCGGTCATTGCTAATGATGCCAGTCTGCAGTTTTTTACCCGACATATCGTAAACTGCATAAACAGATTTTTTCGGAGCTTTTATTATTTGAACAATATCTTTAGTCACTGTAGGGACCACAGCAATATCTTCCTGTTGTGTGGCTTTTTCATCCGTAGCAAGAACCTGAGTATATCCTGAAACCAGAATAGAATAATTTTGTGGTGCATTAGCTCCGGTACCATTGATGAGACTGCCTTTGTTCGTTATTTCAATCCGGTATTCCCGTCCGCCAGCTGGTGTTGGGATGATCACCTGTTCCACATTGTCTACCGTGTTATCTCCTTTTGTAGCAGGGGTCATCGGGCTTAAGGCGTTTAATTTCCAGGGCTCATAAACGGCACCGGTGGTCGTGTCAATAATTCTTACATCCAAATCATTGATTAATCTTGAAGCTCTGTTATTGTAAGCTGCTTCATATGTTAAATTAGCAGGAACTGTATAGGCAGGATCTACCCATGAAACGGTTACTTTCAAAGGTTCGCTTCCCGAAGCGATCACTCTCTTTTTATTGGGGGTGCCACTGGCTAAAGTCTCATTATTAAACAGAATGGTATTGTTTGATTTGCCTATTAATAATTCTGCTCCTTTTTTAGCATCAATAAATCCCCACCCGAAGTGTGGGTCCGGCCCGATGTTGCCGGCTTCCAATGCAGAATGGACCACTAAAGTTTTAGCAGAGGCTGCATTAAGTTCCGCACCTCCAAAAAGCTGTTTGCTGATCTGTGTCCAAAGTCCGATAACTCCCGCGACTACCGGCCCAGAATAAGAAGTTCCGCTGCCCACAGTAAATGCCTGGCTACCTGTAGTATTTTCTGCCGACAAAGCGCTCCCAACGTTTGTGCCAACTGCAGTGATATCGGGTTTTACGGCACCATCATCTCTTGGTCCTGCACTGCTGTAATCGGAATGTACGACATCAGCAGCAACAGTATATCTTCCTCCATTGGCGGTTATAATATCAGTTGCACCTACTACAATGATATTTTTAGCCAGCGAACCCGGACCGATGCAGTCGTATCCTGACCCACAATTCGTAGCAGGTTGGGTATCGGTTGCTGCAAATTGAACAGGGTTGTTATTGTTGTCTGTATAGTATTTTAAAAATCCTGAAGTTCCGGGATAAGTAGGACCGTATTCATAGTAATTTCCGGCTGATTTTACAATGACATAGGAAGGATTGGTATATACAATCTGATCATAATTCTGATCATTGTCAAAATAAGTTCCCTGAAGATCATAAGAAGTGGCAGGACTGGTAAAACTGCCTTTCCATACCCATGCATCTGCTCCATTGACTTTTTGAAAATTCCAGCCGGCATTGACCCCGTAAGAATGGTTGGATATTTTAGGCTGTGCTGTTAATATTTTTTGAAAGACAGTACTTGAAGAAGTATTGCCTGGTAAAGTCGTTGTTGCAAAAGCATAGGAATCGATGGTGGAATTCTTGGCAATTCCCTGAAAATTGATAGTTTTGGTCGTTCCGTTTGTGAAAGTTACGGTTTGAGTGTATGGCTTTGCTCCGATGAATCCGGCAACAGAAGTCGCATGACCCCCATAGTTCATGGTTGATGCTTCTTTATTGCTAATTCTGTTGGGGAGATTGTTGAAAAATACGTGCTCCGCAAATACCCGGCCTGAATTGGCAATATCTCCGCCGTCAAAAATAGTAAATTTTATATTTTCCCCGTTAAAACTACCCGTCAGACCGCTTACTGTTCCATTCTGAAGAAAATCAGAATTGGAATTTTTGATTTGGTCCATGTCATGGGTCTGAAGAAAAAATGGCTTTCCGTCCGGCAGAAAACCTCCCAGCTTGCTTTTATTTTCTTCAATTTCTTTTTGAACTTCCGGAGTTTTTTCCTTTGATCCATATTGTTTTGAAATAAATGAATCAAATCTTTCGGTATTCTCTTTATTTTGTTTTTCAAATTGTTTTTTAAGCGCCTCATTATCTTGGGCCGTGGCTAAAAAAGTCACCAGTGTACTGATAAGGAATAGATGTTTCTTCATACATAAAGTGTTTTTAAATTTACATCAAAAATGATTCTGCAATTAAAAGAACTTTATTATAATGTGTAAAGCAGAGGCTATTAAAAAGTTGTTAACAGTTTGGAAGATCAATCGTTTATTTTGTTAGCTTGAAAATATATAATATTTTGTTAATCAATGTATTGTTTTTTATTATGTGTTAGTTGATCCAACTTATCAAAATAAGCGTTATTCCATATGGAGAAAGTGCTGACGGTCAAACAGGATTTCATCTGTTTCACGATGATCAGGGTCGTCTACACAACAGTCTACAGGGCAAACTGTTTTGCACTGAGGCTCTTCATGAAAACCTTTACACTCGGTACATTTTCCGGGTACGATATAATAAACATCATCCGAATACGCCTGTTGATAGGCATCTGCATCGGCTTCTGTTCCATCCGGAAAGACAACTTTTCCGGAAAGTTTTGTTTTATCCTGCCAACGCCAGTCGATCGCCCCTTCATAAATTGCTGAGTTGGGACATTCAGGTTCACAGGCTCCGCAGTTGATGCAGTCATCTGTTATTGTGATAGCCATATATATTGATTTTACAGATTTTTTTTTAAAAAAGGGATTTCCTTCGGTTTACGGCCCTGGAAACCCCTCCGTCTAAACATAACTTAAATGAAAAAAACAGTTGGCTTTAAGCATTGATCAGATCGTTGCTCAAGCAGTCTTCTTTATACTTTTATTGAATTAATTTTTTGCAATTTCTATGGAAAGTCCGTCCATTGAAGCGGTGAGCTGAATCTGGCAGGCCAGTCTGCTTGCAGGAGTGGTTGTGAAAAGTTCCGATAAAAGAGCTTCTTCCATATCTCCTTTTTCCGGCAACACTGCTGTTTCATTCAGAATGTAGCAGTGACAGGTTGCACACATGACCATTCCTCCACACATGGCTTCCATAGGCAGATCGTAAGCTTTACAGATATCTTTTAGGCTAAGGCCCATTTCCAGAGGGCAAATTAGTTCATGAATATTTCCTTCCTGATCTTTTACTGTAATTGTAATTTCATCCTTCATTGTAATCTGCCAATTTTAATAGTTCTTATCGTATTCGTTTTATTATATTCTTTCTATCTTTTTTGTGGTAGCAATGCTGATCAGTTTATCAAATTTATCAGCGTAAAGGGAAGATATTTTCGTTGGATCTTCATGATCAAACAGTGCCGGTCTAATGACTGGAACGCTGAACGGTAACGGCCAGGCGCGAAGAGATTTAGCAACAACATCCATGGTATTGATGCCCTGCATTGCGTGCAGACCATCTGCCCAGCAAACCAGTCCAACCGTTTTATCCGTAAGGTAAGGCTGATAATGTCCTGAGGTAACTTCCAGCCAATCCAGGCAGTTCTTCATCACTCCGGGAATGCTTCCGTGATAGAGTGGGGCAAGCCAGAAGTGGATATCTGCATCCAGAAACAGTTGAGTCATACGTTCTACAGCCAATGGTGTTTTAGTAAGCGTAACATCAAATAGAGGAATCCCTGAATCAGCCAATGTGAAAATTTCACTACTGAAACCTGATTGCTCAAGCTTTTCTGCGAAATATTGCGAAATCCGGCCCGATGTGGATTCAGATCTTCTTTCCAGTGAGCCGTTAAATATAATTGCTTTCATGATGAGTTAACTTTTAAAAATTACTTTCGGCAGGCCTATTTCGCCGTACATCAGGGTTTTAACTAAAGGTTTCAGGAGACCGGCAGCCAATAAATAGAGTGATGGATCATGATCGGCTCTTGCCCTGACGACCACTTTCTGATTTTTATAGCATTTCAAATCTGCATACATGAGGCGGCGCTTCCAGAGATCCAGCAGGATCGTTTCCGCATTGTTTAAATCTGCATAAACTGCATACGGAGATAATTTTTCCATTAACATCATATAGGCCCACGGCGGAATGATAGCATCCGTAGAGCAGATGATCCCTACCGCTTTTTCATTGTACACAGAAAAATCTACAGCAGCAATGGATTCCTTAAACTCTTTCTCCTTTACAATCATTCCCATAAAAAGATGGTCCTTGATATCCAGTTCTACAATTTCTGTACTAGGTTTATAATTTAAAAGATCAAGCGCAATGATTCCCGAGACTTCTGCTTTATTGATGAAAATTTTCTGATCCATAATTGATTCTTTTGTTAAGATAAGGAATTTAAAGCTGAAACAGGGAAGTTATTAAGCCCAAAAGAACTTAAGATGACTATAAGAAAAGATCATCCTGACAACTTCCAATCTCCAAATCTTAATTTTCCTAACCCAAATTCAGGTCATGTTAAACTTGATTTATCTGATTTTTGAAAGCGCTTCTTCATATTTTTTTTCTACAACCGACCAATCGAGAACCGACCAGAAAGAATCTAAATAATCTGCTCTTTTATTCTGATAAGCCAGATAATAAGCGTGTTCCCACACATCGATCCCAAGAATCGGAAAACCTCTGTTGACAGATTGGGTATCCATCATAGGATTGTCCTGATTGGGTGTTGAAGCGATAGCCAGCGAACCATTGAATTTCACAAATAACCAAACCCATCCGGATCCGAACTGCCCTAAACCGGCTTTTTTCATTTCGGCTTTGAAATCTTCAAGACTTCCAAAAGTGGAATTGATTGTTTCTGCCAATTTTTCTTCAGGGTTTAATTTAGGCTGAGGAGAAAGAATTTCCCAGAATAAAGAGTGATTGTAGTGGCCACCTCCGTTATTTCTTACTGCGGGACTATATTCGCTTATTCTCTGAAGGATGGAATCCAAATCGGTAGAGGTTTCTTCAGATGCTTTTAAGGCTGCATTCAAATTATCAACATACGCCTGGTGATGGCGCTGATGATGAATCGTCATTGTTTCTTTATCTATAAATGGTTCCAGTGCATCATAAGCATAAGGAAGCTGAGGCAATGTAAATGAGTTCATTTCTTTTATTTTTTTGATTAATGTGTTTCAAAGGTAAACATATATTTTAATAAAACAACTTATTGGTTGTTTTATATATTGATATGAATTGAATGCAATTGGTTGATTTGTATGTATTTGATGTATAAAATGATAAATTATAGAAAATGACTATATTTGTTGTAGTAAATAAAACAACTCAAATATTGTCAAATGAAGAAGCCGGCAGCAGACCGTATCCTGATGTTTTTAAAGATGAGAGGAGAAGCAACATCCCTTTTGATCTCTAAAGAACTCGCTATTACAAAGGAGGGAGCACGGAAGCATTTATTAAACCTTGCTGAGGAAGGACTCATCAGATCTGTCACCAAAAGTGAGGGAGTGGGACGGCCATCTACTTACTACACACTTACGGAGAAAGGGCTTTCTCAATTTCCTGATTCTCATGCGGATGTAACGGTTCAGATCCTTCGGTCTGTAAAAAATCTTCTTGGAGAAAATGCCTTGAATCTTCTCATCAATGACAGAG
Source organism: Chryseobacterium sp. JM1 (assembly GCF_000737715.1). Taxonomy (GTDB): domain Bacteria; phylum Bacteroidota; class Bacteroidia; order Flavobacteriales; family Weeksellaceae; genus Chryseobacterium. The sequence goes on from NZ_JPRN01000013.1 coordinate 111,695, forward strand.
AAAAAAATACTTATGAACGCTATGAAAAGGCTTTAGTGAAAGCAGAATCTTTGGAGCAACGTTTGGATGTCCTTGTAAAAGTCCGTAGTGAAGAAGGATATATGGCAGAATGGATCAAAGAAGGAAATGATTATTTCCTGATTGAAAATCACTGCCCGATCTGTGCTGCTGCTACTGAATGTCAGGGTTTTTGCCGTGCTGAACTCTCTAATTTCCAAAACCTGATTGGTAAAAATTATCAGGTGGAAAGGATCAATCACATTTTATCCGGTGGGCAGCGATGCGTGTATAAAATAAGTGGGTGATTTTTTTAGGTAGGAGGTTGCAGGTAAAAGGTTGCAGATTATAGTAAACATCAATAGGAGCGGGCTTTTAGCCCGCTCGCTTTCAATTTAATCGTAATAAAGGCTTTAGCCAAAATCTAAAAACACCTAAGAATCAAACATCAAATCCATTTCTCAATAAGATGAATCCAAAATGCTCTTTCTTCATCAATCACAAAGACGGCTGATGATTTCCTGCGTGTTACCGTACTTCCAGTCGTCTGAATCTCAACATAGGATGCCAATCCATGACCTTCTGTAGTATGTACCTCTATATTTTCAAGAACGATGCTTCGGTCCGGAAATTGGCCATATGCTCCCGGCAGCCATTCTGAAAAGGCGGCTAAGGTGATGGTATCATTATTACCATTGATCATTTTGAAATCTGTATTAAAACCCGCCAAAAGCTTTTTATAAAGGCTTTCCTGATCTTTTACCCCACGAAACCATGCTTCAATATCCGTATGGAATTCTTTAATTTCTTTAATGACTTTTTCTGTATTGTTCATAAGTTTAAATATATAATGTTTTGTATTAATGAAGAATGAAAACTAGTTTTTACTGAGTCTGAGCAGGATTTTATTAATGAAAACTCCAATAATCTGAAGGGCACCAATCATCAAAACAGCCAGCGCAAAAGCTTTCGGAAATCCCCAATATTCTATAGCACTGAAAAAGATGGTTCCTATAATGGTGCCTCCGGTTACACTTCCAATCTGTATACTGATACTGATCAATCCTGATGCCTGTCCTGCTTTTTCTTTACTGATCAAAGCAATCGCTTTCCGCATCATTACCGGCATAATAATACCATGACCCAGTCCTGCTACAAACAGACTGACATCTGTTCCAAAAGAAGGTTTTTCCTGAAGATCAATGAATAGGGAGGTCAGGGAAAATCCTGTAATCAATAGACCCAGGCCTATATAGATCATAATATGGGAAGAAATTTTTATCCTCGGAACAAGTAACGGACCAAGAAAGAAAGCAATCCCATAAGGAATAATTGCCAAACCTGTTTCTATTGGGTTTTGATGCAAAAATTGCTGCAGATAGTACGGATAACAGATAAACAGTCCGGATGTGAAATTGTAAAAGAAAATAATCAGAAGACAGAGAACGAATGGGCGGTACTGCAAAAGAGTTGGGTCTATCAATACAGGATTGTTCTTACGCAATGATTTAACCTCATATCTGTAAAATATCATTAACAGTAAAAGTCCGGATAATAGAATCGCAAAAATCCACCAGGCCCAATGGTATTTCCGACCGAAGATAATAGGACAGATGAGCATCAACAATGATATAATCAGCAGGAAAGCTCCTGAAAAATCAATATTTTGTCTTTTGTCTTCACGGTTATTATCCATGGTAAAATGAATACCAATGATACACAATATGGTGACAGGAACATTAACCAGAAATACCATTTCCCATGAAAATACGGTCCAGTGAAGATTAAGCAGAAAACCACCCAGCAATTGCCCTGCAACAGACGCAAGCCCGAATACGGAACTGAATATACTGACTGCCTTTGGCTGCTCATGACTACTGAACAAAACCCTTATGGAAGCCAGAACCTGAGGTGCCAGAAAAGAAGCTCCGACTCCCTGAAACAGGCGGGCAATAATGAGAAATGTAATATCAGGAGAAAAAGCACAGGCAAGGGAAGAAAGTAAAAAAATGTACAATCCAAGGATGAATATCTTCTTCCTGCCATACACATCTCCCAGACGGCCTCCGCATACTACCAAAGCGGCATAAGTCAATCCATAAATCGCGACAACCAACTGCAGCTGGTGATCACTGGCGTTGAACGCTTTTTTAATGGAAGGAAGTGCCATATTGACGATAAAATAATCCAGAGGCGAAAGAAAAGCGCCCGCGGTTAGATAACCGAGTGCCTGCCACCGTTTGGGGTAGATGTTCACATTTTTTCTGCAAAATTACCCGCTTATTGTACTGGTAAAATTGTACTTTTGGAGGATAAATAAGTACTCACACATGAAAATCTTACCCGTTGAACGTATTGATGTTAATGAAATCAAACTTTGTCAGGAAGAAATTTTACTCAAAACGAAAACCTTTCTTTCCCTGGTTTATGTTCTGAACGGGCATGGAACGCTTACTTATGACGAGCGGACCATTACTTTTAAGGAATCTAAGTTGTTTATTATTCCCCAAAATGAACTGTATCAATTTAAAAGTGAAAATGCAGAATTTGTTGCCATACAGTGTCCGATTGACTTTATTGATAAAATAAGACTGGAAGCCGACCGTATAGAAAGCTGCGAAAATCTTTATAAACTTCAATATATCAGTAATAATTACCATGCAAGGGCAGGATGTGTTTTCCGGAATAAGGATGATGAACGCTTTGCAGAAGCTCTTATTTTACAGACTGCACGAGAGTACAGGAACAAAACGAATGATTATCTGATCATCCGGAACTGTATTTCGATTCTGCTGAATCTTATCGCCAGAAACATCATTGAAAGTGAAACTTCTGATCTGCAGCAGAACAGGAAAGCTTTTTCCATCATGAAAATCATCACCTATATTCAGGAGCATGTAAAAGATAAGGAGAAAGCCAGAATTCAGGTGATCGCTGATCATTTTGGCATTTCAAGGAATTATTTCGGGGAATATTTTAAGCAGCATACTGGTGTTTCCTATCAGGATTATCTGTTGGATTACCGCCTCAAACTGGTGGAAACTTATCTGAAATACAGCAGTGCCCGTTTGAGTGAAATTGCTTACGAACTTCAGTTCAGCGATGAAAGCCATCTGTCTAAGCTTTTCAAGAAATACAGAAATATGACACCTAAAGAATACAGGAAGAGTGCTTTAAATCAATCAGATTCTTAAAATTTTAACGAGCTCATTCAAAATAAATATAAAGTCAACTATATAGTTGACTTTATATTTATATATTTGTAATTAAATCAGTAGGAAATGAATCAGGATTTTATTAAAGAATTAGGATATAAAGCATTGGATAGCAGGTTGAAAAGAATAAGTGACCGGATGTCCCATGATGTCCGGAAATTTTACAAAGAAATGAATATTGACGTAGAACCTAACTGGTATCTTGTTTTTATGCTGCTGCAAAAAAATAAAGAAATGTCTATTATAGATATTGCTGAGCCTTTGGGATATTCCCATCCTTCGGTAGTTGCTATTGTAAAGAAAATGGCGGACAAAGATTATCTGGTCATCAAAAAAGATAGTATAGATAAACGGAAACAGATGGTCTCACTTACAGAAAAGGCCGTGAAAATGCTTCCCCAGCTGGAACAGATATGGGACAGTTGTGAAAAAGCGATTTTACAAGTGCTTTCCGATGATCTGGGAATTCTGGCTTATCTGGACAGTATAGATGCCCGATTGAAAGACGACTCTTTTCATGACAGATTTAAAAAAGAATACTTAAAAACCAATATTGTATGAAAACACTCCTATTTATCGCAGCTTTTCTTATGTTAGGTCTGACGGTTTCTGCAGCTGAGACAAAGATTATGATCAGGGCAAAAGCAAGAGATGCAAAATTTATCGGAAGCTCTTTGGGCGGTGCCCATATTATTGTCCGGAATAAAGTCAATCAGCAGATTTTGGCTGAAGGAAATACAACAGGAAGTACTGGAAATACAGATCTGATCATGAAAGGAGCCAAAACAAGGGGCATTTCCATCACTGATCCGCAAACGGCAGGCTTTCTTGTATCTTTAGATATTAATGAGCCAACTTTTGTTAGTATTGAAGTAATCTCTCCATTCAATAATAAACAGGCGCAGGCTACTGTAACTACCGAGCTGTGGCTGATTCCCGGAAAACATATTCTGGGTGACGGGATTATTTTAGAAATCCCCGGATTCATCATTGATATTCTGAAACCGAGAACCCATCAGTATATTTCATTAAACAGCATTAAGGGAAAACCTTTTCCGTTTCAGGCCAATATCGTCATGATGTGTGGCTGTGTTATTGATAAAAACGGCGTCTGGAACTCCGACGAAATTGAAGTCAAAGGAATTCTTAAAAAAGACGGCCAATATCTGAAAGAGGTCAATTTCTCACTGATCTCTACCAATCTGTTTGAAGGAAGTGACCTGTTAAATACGCCCGGAAACTATGAACTGATCTTGTATGCCTATCATGAGAAATCAGGAAACACAGGCGTAGATAAAGTCAATTATGTTGTGTACGAATAACCACTCTTTTTAATACTTCGTCAGGAGTTCCATCAGCATCAGGATAGATACCAGTTTTTTAGAAGACTGGTATTCCGGGTTCAGCTGATCCCTTATTTCCCCTAAAGCTTTGCTTAATTTATTGCTTACGGTTTTGTTGCTTATTCCCAGAGCTTCTGCCGTTTCATCAACAGACATATTTCTTCTGATTCTCATGTCATACACACTCTGTTCCGTAGAAGGAAGCTGTGAAACAACCTCATCGATCATCAATAATAAAGAAGTGATCTCATTTTCCTCCAGAATCTCAAAATATTCCGTGTCTGATATATCGATCTCGCCGGTAGGATCATACTCATCTATGCTAATGGTAGACGGTATCTTTTTAGAGCTGTTATAATGATCAATAATTCTGTAATGAAGATAGCGGAGCAGGTAGCCTTTGGCACTTTCTGATTCATCGGTCTGTATGGCAGCTGTATCTTCAAGGATCTTGATCCAAAGGTTCTGCAGCAGTTCTTCAGACATCTCCTTATCTCTCGTTCTCGTGAAAACAAAACGGTAAAGACTATCCCAATACCGCTCGTAAAGCAGCATGAATGCAGGACGGTCGCCTGATTTTATTTTCTTTAATATCGTATAGTCTGTTGGTTTCATATCGTTACCGCAAAATTACCTAAAGGAAAATTAACTTTTTATGAACTTTGGGGATCCTAAGATTAATTATTTCTGAAAAATATCCCTTAAATGTGAATCAAATGTTGAGAAAATAGATAAATGGCTTAAAATTATTAACAAGTTGGTTTTAATGTGAATACAATATTAAGAATGGCCTGGGGAAGTTTTTCATTTTCACAGTCTTATAGATAGAAGTATCTGTGAATACCATGAAATATTTTATGAAAAGCCAAAAATATAAAAATACTGCCGCCTTCGTTTTTAAGCTCTGGCAGAGGGAAGTTTCCGAAGAAAAAATCTCAGAAAAGGAAGATGAATTATTGAGTCAGTGGAAAAACCAGTCAGAAAGAGATCTTGATAAGATCCATATGAAAGAATCTAAAGAAAGAGTCTTGTCTGCGCTGGAATTGTATTTTATCAAGCCGGTAAAAACTACCCCGATCTATCCATTAAAAAAATACGCTTATACCGCTGCCGCCGCAGTGATACTTCTTTTATCAGTTGGAGGAATCCTTACCTATACTACTTTCTTTAAGCCGGATACTTACACCGCAGAAACCGGAAACCGGAAAGTCTATCTGGCAGACGGTTCTGTAGTCACTTTACTGAAAGGTGCAGAACTTACGGTAGATCAGTCATTCCCTGCTTCCACGAGAATTGTGGATTTGAAAGGAGATGCCGTTTTTTCCGTGGCGAAATCAAAGACGCATCCGTTTATTGTTCGTGCAGACGGTTTCAGTACCAAAGTATTGGGAACTGTTTTTAAAATCTCTCAGTCCGGGAAAGATAAGTCAGTACACCTTTACGAAGGAAAAGTAGCTGTATCATCAGTAGGAACAGAAGTTTCTTACCTGAAGCCTAATCAGAAGTGGACGAATTTCGGGATCCCCCATACCGCTGCGGTATTATCATTAACCACAGAAAAAAAATCGGGAATGCAGAAAGCAAAATTATTGTCACTGAGTTTCAACGATGTTTCATTTAAAGAAGTGGCCGATGTCATGCAGGCTAACTATAAAATTAAGATTGTGTACCCGAAAGAAACGGCAGAGAAAAGAATCACAGCAGATTTTACAGGAGGTACCGCTGATGAAAATATGGAAGCACTGGCCTTTATACTGGGACTGGAAGTGCATAAAGAAGATCATATCTACACCTTGAAAAAATAAAATCACCCTACAGAATTAACCCTACAAAATAAAACTTTTAATAAGAGAACTTGAACATATGAAAAGATTGAAATGCGGTCTTACCGTTGCGGCAGTATTTTTTACGGTAGCAGCCGAAGCACAGGAACTGGTCCAGAAAGTATCATTCGCTGTCCCGGCAAGCAGACCTCTCATTGAGGTGCTGGAAGATTTTGCCGGAAAAACGGGAATGAGGCTGGCCTATTCTAAAATGGACATTAAGGAGCTAAAGGTAAAAGGCGTAAAATGTGAAAATACTTCTGTAAACAACTGTCTTAAAGATATTACAAACGGGCTTCCGGTAGCCTTCCGCCTCCGTGGAGACCTGATTTCAATAAAATATGAAGGAAACGGCATCTCGGTAACAGGAGATGGGAAAATTTCAGGGAAAATAGTGGATGAAGTAGGGAATCCTGTTGCCGGAGCTGAAGTAACCGTGGCAAAGAAGACCATTTTAACGGATAACAACGGTGATTTTGTTGTAGATGTTCCTTCGGGAGTTTATACTCTTACAGTAAAAGCTTCAAAATACAGCCCATTGAGGGTAGAAAAGCTTTCAGTGAATACCAATGAAACGAGTACGGTGTCATTTGCAATGAAGCAGGCATCGGATAAAATAACGGACATTAAAGAAGTCGTTCTTACGGCCACCCGAAAAGCAGATACTCAGGCAGGCCTATTGGCTCAACAGAAAAAAGCGGCTCAGATGAGTGACGGAATCTCTGCCGAACAGATTGCAAAAACGCCTGATAATGACGTTGGAGGAACATTGAAAAGAGTAACGGGAATCACGACGATCGACAACAAATATGTAGTGGTACGTTCCATGGGAGAGCGTTGGAATACAGCCGCTATGGATGGAATCAATCTTCCAAGTACCGAGGCCTATAACCAGAACTTTTCATTTGATATTATTCCCACAGCGATGGTGGAAAGTATTGTGGTAAGCAAAACGGCAACACCGGATATGAATGCCAGTTTTGCAGGTGGTTATGTAGAAGTAAGAACCAAAGATATTCCCAATGAAAACTTTACGACGGTAAGTGTAGGAACTTCCTATAATGATCAGTCGGCGTTTAAAGAATTTCTAACCCGAAAGCAGGGTAAATATGATTATTTCGGATATGACGACGGAACAAGAGATTTTCCTAAAGGCCTTGAACCAACAGACTGGAACAATCCCTTATTTTTCGAACAGTCGAAAAGATTTACCAATGACAACTTCAGTACTTTCAAAACGAAAGCTGATATGGGATCTAATCTGCAGTTGGCACTGGGAAGAACGTTTGCCCTTAAAAATAATAACAAATGGGGATTTGCAGGAGCATTTACGGTAAGAAACGAGCAGAATACACTGGATATTGACCATACGGGGAGAGGAAACTGGCTGGATACTACAGCACCCTATGATCCTAACTGGCAGGCGAATGGAACGAATCCTATCGTATTTTACAATTTTAAAAACAAAGGAGCTTCCTATAATTATAATTCCACGCTGGCAGGAATGTTGAATTTCGGGTTACAGCTGGGGAAAAACAGAATTTCCTTCCGTAATTCATACACCCATATCTATGATAATACACTGACAAGAGTGACGGGCTGGAATGAATATACAGGAGGAAGCGGAATGGCGGCCAATGCGGAAGCATCCTATAATTATTTCTACAACGGAATTATTCCCAATAATGATCCTGCACAGATCAAAGCTCTGGACAAACCATATACCGATAATACCAATTATCCTATTTATCAGACGCTTTTGCAGAATAAACTGGAAGGAAATCATAAAATCGGAAATGTAGATATCAACTGGTTTGCTGCAAGAACAGGCGTGAAGTCTGACACCAAAGACTACACACAGTATCTGAGCCAATACGATTTCGTGGGGAGTGAGATTCTTACCTATCATATGGTATACAACTCAGCATCTAATTTTTACAGGGGATATATCGCCAATAAAGAAACGGATTATAACTACGGAACTTCCCTAAAGTGGAATATAGATACGGGAAATTTTAAAACCGACATTAAAGCAGGTTACGCCGGAGTGATAAAGAATAATACCAACCAACAGCAGAAATTCTTTCTTAGAGTAGATGAAAACAGGGATGTTCCCAGCAGTGAAAAAGGATTTACATCGTTATATGGTTCTTTGAATCAGTGGTTTGATGGTTCTAAATATGTTCCGGGAGGAATTGGCTGGCAAACAAAGCCTATGTACAAAAATGACAAGTACGAAGGGAAGGTAACCCAAAATGCATTTTATGTCATGTTTGACAACAGATGGAAGAATCAATTTAGATTAGTTTGGGGAGTTCGTGCGGAATATTTTAAGTATGACCTTATTTCTCAGCAAATGGACGATTCGGATAATCAAAACGTTAAAAAAGCGCCTATTGATGATAAGGCATGGCAGTGGATGCCCTCTGTCAATTTTACCTACAGTCCTACTAATAAGATCAATGTAAGATTGGCTTATAATAAAACAGTAATTCGTCCTCAGTTTAATGAAAGAACAGGGTTGCCATATTTTGATCCGGTAGCCAACGGTTTGATCTATAATACAGAAATGACCTCATCGGTTGTTAACAACTACGATTTTAAATTTGAATGGTTTCCAGGATTGGGAGAAATATTCTCTGCCGGATTATATTACAAGGATATCGACAGACCTATCGAGCGTGAAGGCCGTCTCTCAAATGAAGGAAATCTCTTTCTGTACAATGGGAATTCTAAAAATGCAAAGCTGAAAGGATTAGAAGTGGAGGTAAGGAAAAATCTTGGATTTATTTCCGAAGGATCTCTGCTGGAAAAACTTTTTGTAAGTGGAAACTTCACCTATAATACCACAAAGGTAATCGCTTTCAAAGATCAGTATAAAACAGGGGAGAACGGTGAAACCTATGAAGTGGAGAGACCATTATACGGACAGACTCCTTATGCCTATAATTTAGGAATGACCTACGACGGAAGCCGTTTTGGTGCCAGTTTTTTATACAACGCCAAGGGTGATCAGTACATCACAGTAGGCTATGACTATAACGGAGAGGAAATACAGCGTCCTTATGCGGTAGCAGATGCCCAGCTTTCCTATAAATTCTTAAGAAACAGAAATCTGGAGGTTAAATTCAATGTCAGAAACCTTTTTAATAGGGTGAAGGAGTTTTATAACAATTTCAATTCTTATTCAGTGCCCAACGGATCCGGAGGAAGTACCATATCAACGGACCGGGAGGCATGGCAGCTTCTTCCGGGCGCTACAGACAAATATGACAAGAATATCGATAAGATCACATTCCGTGCTTATAGCGGAAGGATATTCGGGGTAAGTGTGAATTATACGTTTTAAAAGATTATAAAGAACAGAATAAAAGAGCTCATTGATGTAATGCACAGGTTTTCGGAAACCTGAAGACGATTCGGATCAATACTGATGATGCGCACAGCAGTACAGGATCAGATAAAAACCGGCCGCTGTTATTTTTTCCCGGACAGCAGCGGATAAGCAGGGAAACCCGGCAGGACAGCTCCTCCTGAAATGCAGGGTAATCATACAACCAAATCGCAGGAATATAGAGGCGGATGTTCCTAAATATTAAAAATTCGGTCATAAAAATAATATGAACGGGTCTACTAAAAATTATAACAATGAAAAAACTAACTTTAATTGCTTTTGCAGCATTATCTCTTACTGCTTGTCAAAATGATAACCTTGCAGATTCTTCTACTCCTTTTGAAATGAAGCCTGCTTCTGCTGAGTATCTTACAGCTTCTTCTCTTCCTGTAACTACTGTAAGCGGTGATATTACTTCAAGCACTACTTGGAGTGGTGTTGTAGAACTTGATGGTATCGTAACTGTGAAGAATGGTGCTACATTAACTATTCAGCCAGGAACTTTCATTAAGGCAAAACCAAACACATCCAATACCGCTACAGGAGTTTTAGTAATCTCTAAGACAGGTAAAATCAATGCTACCGGTACAGAATCTCAGCCGATTATTTTTACAAGTTATAAACTGTTAGACGGAGACGAAAACACAACGGCTGCTCCTGGAGATTTCGGTGGAGTAATTATTTTAGGTGATGCACCTGCCAATACACCTGATACTAAAACGATTGAAGGATTAACAGGTTCAGATTTTTATTACGGAGGTTCCGATGCAGCTCACAACGGAGGTACATTGAAATATGTTCGTATTGAATTTGCTGGATTCGATCTTTTAGCGCCAAACTCAGGAAATGAGATCAACGGTCTTACTTTAGGAGGTGTTGGAAACGGTACTACTTTAGATCATATCCAGGTTTCTTACGGTAAAGATGACTCTTTCGAATTCTTCGGAGGTACAGTAAATGCTTCTAACCTTGTTTCTTTTGCTGCAGATGATGATAACTTTGACTTTGACAACGGGTACACAGGAACCATTACCAATGCACTTGCTTTAGCAGATACTAACTCTACGCACAGTTTAAGTGGTGGTGTTTCTGATACTAACGGTATTGAGCTGGATAATAACGCAACAGGTACTGCTACACCATTGATCACTAATCCGGTAATCAACAATCTGACAATTGTAGGATCTCGTACTAATGTATTGTATACTACAGGTACACCTTCAGGATCTTATTATGAAAATGGTATCCACATCAGAAGAAACGGAAAATTAACGTTGAACAACGCCGTAGTAACAGGATATCCTGTTGGAATTAAAGTAGAAGGTACAGGTTCTGAACTTACTTCAGCTTCTAACCTAAGCTCAATCCAGGTACACGGATTTACAACTTCTGTTACAGGTACAGGTACATCAGGAATTCCTGCAGCCAACCTATTAACAGGAACTACCGCTTCATCTTGGGGTATGAGCCAGCCGTTCTTCAACGAAGGACCATGGAACGTATCTCCTAGAAATAGCGGAAACTTCCAGGGAGCATGGACTAAATATGACTTCTCTATTGTAGAATAAAACATGAAATGCAGGGGAAGCTTCCCATGTCTTTCCCTGCTTTTATTTTTTTTTAAAATCTCTAATAATCTGTATTATGAAAAAACTATTTTTATTATTTATTGTATTGGTATCTCAGGCTGCAGTATCGCAGATTCAGGTATGGAGCAATTCTTTTGATACACCTGCTGATCTTCAGGGATGGACTACTCATGACCTTAACAACAACGGAAACGGATGGGTACAGGGACAAAATATTTATTTAAGCGGTACCGCTCTTACGTATGGTACTTCAGGAACGCTTCGCTATTCAACAAGTCTGGTTCCTTCAGGTACAGTTCCAAGCCTTGCTACTGAAAACGACTGGATCATTTCTCCGCAGATCAATCTGGAAGGAGCATCCGGAACCATCAATCTGGCAGCGTATATCGGAAGACAGAGAACAACGCACCTTAATTTCGGACGTGATGTATATATTTATGTAAGCACACCCCAGAAACCTGTTCCTACATTGGCAGATTTTCAGGCAATGACCGTAGACGGAAGCGGAAATGATATTCCAAGTCCATACAGAATTATCGCCGGGACGCTCAGCAACCCTTTTCCAACGGATCTTACTCAGTTTAAAGAAAACGTTTTAGATATTTCTGCTTTTGCCGGTAAAAAGATCTACATCGCTTTATGGTCTAACAGAAAAACGACAGGAAACAATCTGCAGAATATTAACATCGATGAAATGGCGATTTATGCTTCAACATTTTTGGGAACTAAGGATGTAAAGAAGAAAGAAAATCTAACTAAAATAACGGAAAACCCGGTAAAGGAATTCCTTCAGCTTCAACTGAACCCAGACTTTAATGAAAATAAGACGGAGGTGAATATTTACAGTGTGGCCGGACAGAAAGTGCTTTCAGTACCATATAACAGAGCTGTGAATGTAGCATCATTACAGGCAGGAATGTACATCGCTGAAGTTTCTGACGGAAAAACAACGGAAAGACTGAAGTTTATTAAAAAATAATCAGACAGCAGCTATCCAACCACCTACAGAGCATTCTGCAGGAATTGACATGAAAACTTTAATCGGTCAAAAATGATTTGAAGCTTCCCCGCAGAGACTTTTTTTGACCATAAACATATCTGACTTAGTTTTTTTATAATTATCCTATTGTCCCGCTAGTCAACGGGCGGGACAATATTTCTAAGTCCGGTTTTATAATTTAAATTGATATAAATGAATAAGTTCATTGCACTTTTATTTTTTACTCTATTGGTTTCCTGTGCAGACAGCAGCGTAATGCAGCCGTTTGATAAATCACAGAAACCTGCTCAGGTTACGATCAAAGGATATTCAAAGCCGGATGTTCTTCAGCTGAGACTGAACGGGACCCCGGTATCCATTAACGGAAGCACGTCTTACACCAATAAAATAGAAACCAGACTTGATTTTGTCCTGGATGAAGGCGAAACAGACAGACTTGGAATCTACAACAATGAAACGGGCGCTGAGGTAGCCCATTATAATATGACCTACAATAATATCGACGATTACAAAACCCTGAACTTCTTCAATCTTCCAGGGATCTTTCTTCAGGCTTCAGCCGTAAAACCACAGGTCAATCTGGGAAAAGTAGGATTTGAATTCATTTTTCCAAACCTGGGTGAATATTCCGGGACCACATTAGCCAATGTGAAAGGAATTCTGAGAAGAGAAAATGGAGTAGTTCTGGCAGAATTTGACAATATCGGAAAGAAGAGCTTTACGGAGGTAAAAATATATAATTATTTCAGTAATACAGCTCCGGTTTATCTTGAACTCTATAAACCCGGAACTACCACTCCCTATATCGGATCTGAAATCATCAAAGTTAAAATAAAACAGGATATGGGAGCGAATCTGATCGTGATTCAGGAAAAAATGGAAAATGGTGTCCTTACGGTCAAAGGAGATATCGATGTAGCAGATTATCTGTAATACCAGCCCGACTCTATGAAGAACTTTATTTATTTTCGTCTGTTGCTCCTTGTGGCAGTTTCACTATTGGTCTTATCATGCAATAACGATGATGAGGGTGGTCCCAATTTTCCGGACGGAAGCACAGAATCTGTCAACCTTTGGGTACAGGACAGCATGAGGCGGTACTATTACTGGGCAGATCAGATGCCGGCGAAACCGGATTATCATCTTCCGGTAAAAGATTTTTTTAAAAGCCTGTTGTCCCCTCAGGACCGTTTTTCATTTGCGGTAGATCCTCAGGACCCTTCTTCTTATCCGCGGTCTGTCCGCAATATGTATGGTTTTGATTACGCAGTGATACAGCTACCCAATGGAAATGTAGTGACCATCGTTAAGCTGGTGATGAAAAACTCTCCGGCGTTCAATTCTGGGTTGCAGAGAGGAATGATGATTACAAAAATCAATGGCCAGGCGATTACGGCTTCAAATGCGGAACAGCTAACCTCATCGATTAAAGACCAAACCGTAATAGATCTCACGGTAGGGAACTGGAAAAACGGAATGGTTGCGGATGAAAAGAACATCAAAGTCTATTACGGATACTCTTTTGAACAGCCTTTGGAATCTAAAATATTTGAGAAAAACGGGAAAAAGACAGGGTATCTCTACATCTACGATTTTCCGGATGGAATGACATCGGCACTGAATCAGAAATTCGCTTTATTCAAAGCTTCCGGAGTACAGGAACTGATTTTAGATCTCCGTTACAATTATGGCGGTTCCGTATCTTCAGCTGCGGCACTTTGTTCATTAATTCCGTCAAATATTACATCAACATCACCATTCATTGTATATAAAGGAAACAAAAACGGAGGTGAGGTGAAAAGAACATTTGCCCAGCAGATTGCTTATGATCCCGCAGCCGTCGATTTCAATACCCTTCGAGCCAATGCTCTGGGATTGAATAAAGTCTATGTTTTAAGTTCAAGCAGTACGGCTTCTGCATCAGAGATTGTCATCAATAATCTTAAACCTTATCTGCAGGTTGTTCAGGTAGGAGATGTGACGCTGGGGAAAGATATGGCGGGATTTATGGTGGAAGATAAACGGAAGCCCAAAAAGATTTCCTGGCAGCTTCATCCGGTGATTTATAAAGTTTTTAATGCCAGTGGGGAAGGAGGTTATAGCAACGGGATTGTTCCACAGGTTGCAGCTAACGAATTTGCCGCACTTCCGCTGCTTCCGCTGGGAGATTCAGAAGAAGCTTTAATTTCATCGGCCCTGAACAGTATTTATTCAAAATCAGCACGCAGGGAAGTTATGGACAAAGGTGTTAAGATTTTATTTCAAAGCGATACGCCTTCTGCAGCCATCGGGAAGTGAACGTCTTTTTAAGCTTTAATACATAAACCAACAGCCATGCAGGGAATAGAACCTAAATTTCACAGCAGCCTTACAGACCGGATGGAGTATTACCGCGGTCTCCTGAAGAAAACAGCCGGAACTTCGGATATCCAGCCTTCTGATATGATCTCAAAGATCTCGGAATTGGGAGAATTGTATGAAGATTATCTGGCCAATAAAAGACAATTGGAAAGAAGCATTAAAAATTACAGACAATACCATAATGATCTGCGTAAACAGCTGACTTTACGGGTGCGGGAGTTAAGACGGAAGACGAGGCAGAAGTGATTTTTGTTTAACCACAAAAGTTGCAAAAGTTTTTTACACTTTAGTTATTTTAAAGTTGAGTGCGTTGAAAATAAGAAGTTCACTTAAGTTTTTTGAAAATCTTTGATTTATAAGAATTTAATGTCCTCATGAATTCAACATTTCAAGCAGAGTTTTAAGTGTTTAAAAGGTTTCATGGGGTATTTATTCCGTCTTCATTAGATTCTTTACTATGAAATTCATACATTTATCAGGTTGACAGATAACAAGTGTGTATGCATTTTGATTGGTTTCAATTTTCTGAGTATGTAATAAAGATATTCTGGCAGTTTTCATGGCCGCAATGGGTCATATTCAGTCTTTTATCAAATGTTTTTTTATGTTCATTTTCAATAGGATTATATCAGGTTATTGAAAAAACATGCCGCAAAGACGTGTTGCAGGAACAAAACCATCCTATTACTAAATCAGATTTTTATCTCAGCCTTCTTACGGTTTTCTGTAACAGTTTAGTCATGCTGTTGGGAGCATTTCTATGGAAAACCCATTGGATTATCCTTGACTCTGATCCATCTGCAGTTTCTGTTTTCTTAGAAACCATTGCTCTCATTCTCTTAATGGATCTTCTGATGTACTTTTTTCATTATGCAGCCCATCTGCCTTATGTGTATAAAATACTGCATGGCAGACATCATGAACATGTAAGTACCAATTTTCTAAGCCTTTTTGTATTGCATCCTTTCGAAACCATCGGCTTTGGATTCATGATTTTAGCGTTATTGATCTGCTATGATTTTTCTATACTTTCTATAAGTCTTTATGTATTCATCAATCTTATCTGGGGAACCATAGGTCATCTGAACAGGGAATTCTTTCCCGCATCGTTTGACCGTTTCTTTGTGGGAACAACCAAGTTTCACAATCAGCATCATTTGGACGGAAACAAAAACTTTGGTTTTTATACTTCTGTTTGGGACAGGCTGTTTGGAACGTATCGGGCGTGAAAATATTTATTTTATTGATAGTTTCTACTTTTTGTGGATATAAAATTATATGTGTCATGTTCTGTCACTGTATAGTGATAGCTATAATTCATTAAAAATGCGCATCATTTAAAAGACACCAAAGGGTGACAAAATTCATATTAAATCTCAATAAAGAGACTTGTGGGCGTGTTAAAAAATGTTAAATTTACCACATTATTTATAAAACTAATAGTAACTTAAAAACTTAAATGGATGAAAAAAATATACTCCGGAGCACTGATGCTGTGCACACTTCTGGGACTGTCTGCCCAGGAAGTATTGTGGCAGAAAGACATCAGGTCTTCTACACAGAATTTTCTAAGCCAGGTGACCACGACTATTGATCAGCAATACCTTATTTCGGGAAGCTCAATTCAGGGAAGTTCCCTTCGAGAGCCTCAGGGAACAGGAAAGCAAAATAACGGTTACGATTTTCACTTAATCAAATTAAATCAGCAGGGTGAGCAGGTTTGGGAGAAGTATTTCTCAGGGCAGAACCATGATTATCTGTCAGCTTCCGTAGCCACTCAGGAAGGAGGTTTTCTTCTGGCCGGAACTTCTTATTCCGGAAAAGGATTGGATAAAAAAGAAGATTCCAAAGGTGGATCGGATATCTGGCTGATCAGAATCAATGAATTCGGGGATGAGCTTTGGCAGAAAACA
>NZ_JPRN01000014.1 GCF_000737715.1 Chryseobacterium sp. JM1
ATACATCCGACATTCTACAATATATACCTTCTTTAGGGTGGTTTTAGCGGTGGGGCTCACCTGTTCCCATTCCGAACACAGAAGTTAAGCCCACCAGCGCCGATGGTACTGCGAAAGCGGGAGAGTAGGCCGCCGCCAGTTTTTATTTAAAAGTCTCATACAGCAATGTGTGAGACTTTTTTTTGTTTTATAACTATACCAATACCAACCAATACCCAAACCAAACATAAGTAATGAGTAATGAGTAATGAGTAATGAGGGAGCAGAAACTACTACTACTACTACTACAGAATATCAATCATCTTTCATCAATCATCATTTATCTTTACATTTGCCATAAGCCATAAGCAAAGTCCTGTACAGAAGTGTACCGGATTTTTTAGCTTGCATTGTATATCCATTGCAAAGGCTTTAGCCGAAACTTAGACTAAGGGTTTTCATAAAGATCGAAGATCTTTAATTCTTGTTAAATCTTAGCTTAATTAATATATAGAACAAAAAAGATGGCCTTTCGACCATCTCTTCTTATTGTATTTAAAAGTTAATATTATTTTTTAATAACAGTCGTTGTATAGATCAGACCTTCTTTATCGAAAAGTCTCAATACATAAGATCCTGCTGAATATTCTGTGAAACTGATGTTTCCTGAATATTTCACTCTACCTGTCATATTTCTTCCGGACATATCATATAGTTCGTAATGAGTAACCTGTTTGTCAGTAATCACAGAAAGAATATCTTTCACAGGGTTAGGAACGATTTTGATATCACTAACATTCTGATACTCCTTTGTGCCTAAACTTGAAGTAAGTGTTAGTACTCTGGAATTTTTACTCTCATTTAAGCATATATTTAAAGCAACAAGTTCAGCGACACTTTTTCCAACAAAGCTTGATACATTGGCTGTACTGACATAAGAGATCCCTTTTACAGTAAAAGTACCGGCTGGAAGAGTTGTGAAGTTTGCCGTTGGGCTTACTGCCTGAATTTTACCAGTCGAATTATTAATGGCGACAAATGTGTAGCTGTAGCCTGCAGGTGTTGTAGCAGTCTCATACAAACTTCCGGGGCCGGCAGCCGTAAGCGTATAACTGGTTGCATTCGCTGGATTGGAAAAATTTGAAATCACAAAGTAATAATCAACTCCTTCATTTAATACAACAGCTTTTGCAGATGTTACAGAGGTATAATTTGAGCCGTTATAATAAGCATTTGAAGTTAAAAAGTTAGCCAGTGTAGCAGGACTTCCAGAATGTACGGACGTAATTAGAAATCCGGATGATTTGGAGAAAACATATGAACCGGTTTCCGTAACTCTGAATTTAAATGTATTGGTTACAGAATTGCTGCTTGCAGAAACAGGAGCTGTCATTGCAGAACTGCTATATACAATAACGTTATTTGTACTGGTTCCTACATTATATACAAAAGTTTTAGAAGAATATGCTGCATCTGCCGCTGGTGGAGCTATCATATTAAGATTAGATGCCGGACTACCCGCAACAGCTGTAGCTGCAGTCTGTGGAGTAATATAAGTGGAATAAGCTGCACAGTCCGATGTAATGGTAAAATTATTGTCAGAGACATCGAAAAATTCAGCAGAAGGATTGATAACACCAACTACTTTCACTCTTGCTTTATCGGTAGATGGAATATAAGGAATAGTAGCGCTGTAGCTGCCGTTATTCGGAACATTGGATCCTAATGTATAAGGAAACGATACTCCTCCATCGATAGATAGTAAAATATCAACATTACTTTTAATTGTATTGGTATTATTAACATCCCAGGTAATGTTCATATTTGTGTTTGAGGCTACGGAAATACCTGTAGCATTCGGATATGAAACAGTTAATGGTCCATTGTTGCTAACCGTTACAATGATTTCATCAGAATCCAGTCCTCCGTTTGTTGCATTATTATCTCTTACGGTAAAACGGAATTTCATATTTCTTGCTACCAAAGGTAGAGCTTCGGCATCATTTGTAGGTGGATTGTTTTGATTATTCAAGACAAACTGCATCTTAGGAAAATATCTTTCTGTAGTGGAAACCGTTTGTTCAGAACGGAACAATGGTGCAGTCGTACTGTTTACAGCGGTATAGCCACCTGTTCCGGTAATTGTGGATCCGAATGCTCCTTTATCATTCGCTGTAGCTATATCAGCCTGTTCCCAGGTATAAGATAGGTTACTGTCATTAGGGTCAGAGGAGATTCCTTTTAATTTAAACGGTGTATTTTTCGGGATGGTAATATCTACTCCGGCATTGGCAGAAGGAGCCTGGTTGGTACTGGCTACAATAGTATAACAGTTCGCAGGAGTTTGCAGATAAGCCAAAATTTGATCTAAACTTCTTGCATTAAAATAACTTAGATTATTATTTCCTGTATTTGTTTGATTATTTGGGGTTGAGCAGTTAGTTGAATATCCCATAAGCGTTGATCCTCCACCGGGTTCAATGGCAGCACCTGCATTCCATCCGCTTGTACAAAAAGTAGGACTACTAGCACTTCCTCCAACGGCATTATAAGTATGTCCTGCAGAGAATTGGTGTCCCATTTCATGAGCAATTAATCCGGCAACAATTCCCTTAGGCATTGTCAGAGCCCATTGACTCCATGCCCTTGATTTTGAAGTATTGTTACACGGTTGCGGACCAGCCTGGCCCTGAGCTCCGCCACTGCTTAGAATATTGAATGTATGCCCTATATCATATTTATTATAAACAAGGGTCGTATTGGTGTTCAAAGTATTAAAACCGGTTTGAGAATTGGCTGCACTGGCAAAAGAAGGATCCACAGTAAATGGATCTGTAGCAGGATCAGTAAATATCAGAGTTTTATTAGTCGTATCAGCGATAAGACCGAATGTTACTGAAACCTCAGATTCATAAATTTTATTAATCAGATTGACCATATTGACAGCTTCTGCCAAAGCATCATCTGTATTTCCTGCAAAGGCTTGGGTAAATTCACCAGTCGTAGCAACCGCCAGTCTGAATTTTCTGATCTGGTTTCCAAATGGAAAATTGACCGCTGATTTTGAGTTTAAAGACTGTTTAACTACTGCTAATTCCTTAATCACATCATTTTCTTCTACCCCACAGGTAAATCTTTCATCAAATTGAGAGAAAGCATTGTATATCCTGTACTCGCCGGGAGATGTTTTGTAAGGTTCTACAATAAAATAACCTTCATCATTTTTAATAATGGCATTAAAGTGATCTTTAAAGACAGACAGTTTTAAAGAAGAACTGCGATCTTCACTTACACCGTCAAAAGTAAGGATTGAATTAAGCCTTTGCTCTGTAAGACTGTTTTCGCTTAGATTAAATCTTATACTTTTCCCGTTTTCTGCAGGAATGCTGATCCAGACCTTTGAGATTTTCTCTTTTTTTAATCGGCTTTGCCGAAACTGGCTATCAAATCTTTGGAAGTCAAAAGGGAAAACGCTGCCTGGTAAGGAGGCTTCTTTTGAAATGTTCTGTCCCCAAAAAATGTTAAAAACAATTAATAGGAAAAAGGTTAATTTAATTTTCATAATAAAGTGATTCTTTTAATAAAGTTAATCAATAAAAAGCAACGGCAATATGAATTATTTATCATATTGCCGTTTTATAAGATTTATTAAAAAAATAAACTTAGTTTTTGTATGTTGTGAATATTTTTATACCTGGATAACTCCTAGATTGAATTTTTCCGTAATCGGAGAATGATTAGCTGCTTCAATACCCATAGAAATCCATTTTCTCGTATCGGTAGGGTTGATAATAGCATCCGTCCAAAGCCTTGCAGCAGCGTAAGTAGCTTCTGTCTGCTTCTGATATCTTTTGGTAATGGTATCCAAAATTTCGTTGTGCTCTTCTTCAGAGATTTCTTTACCCTGTTTTTTCAAGGTAGACTCCTGAATCTGCACTAGAACTTTTGCAGCCTGAGACCCACCCATTACAGCAAGATCCGCCCAAGGCCATGCTACGATCAGTCTTGGATCATAAGCTTTACCGCACATCGCATAGTTTCCGGCTCCGTAGGAATTTCCTGTAATGATTGTGAATTTTGGAACTACAGAATTAGAAACGGCATTCACCATTTTAGCCCCATCTTTAATAATACCACCGTGCTCAGATTTCGACCCTACCATAAATCCTGTAACATCCTGAAGGAATACCAAAGGAATCTTTCTCTGGTTACAGTTAGCGATAAATCTTGTTGATTTATCAGCAGAATCCGAATAAATTACGCCTCCGAACTGCATTTCGCCTTTTCCGCTTTTTACAAGCTTTCTTTGGTTGGCTACAATTCCTACGGACCAGCCATCAATTCTTGCGGTAGCACAGATGATGCTTTTACCGTAATCCGGTTTATATTCTTCGTATTCTGAATTATCAACTAAACATTTAATGATCTCGTAAGTGTCATACTGTTCCGCTCTTGAAACAGGAACGATACCGAAAATATTATCAGGGTTTTCTTTTGGAGGAAAGCTTTCTATTCTGTCGAATCCAGCCTTTTCAGTACTTCCAAGAGATTTCATGATGTTTTTGATTCTGTCTAAAGCATCTTTGTCATCTTTAGCCTTATAATCCGTCACTCCTGAAATAGCACAGTGCGTGGTAGCGCCTCCCAATGTTTCATTATCAATAGTTTCACCGATGGCTGCTTTTACAAGGTAACTTCCGGCAAGGAAAATAGAACCTGTTTTATCCACAATCATCGCTTCATCACTCATAATAGGGAGATAAGCTCCTCCTGCTACACAGCTTCCCATCACCGCAGAGATCTGAATGATCCCCATGGAACTCATTTTAGCATTATTTCTGAAAATTCGTCCGAAATGTTCTTTATCAGGGAAAATTTCATCCTGCATAGGAAGATAAACACCCGCAGAGTCTACCAGATAAATGATCGGAAGTTTGTTTTCCATGGCAATTTCCTGGGCTCTCAGGTTTTTCTTTCCGGTAATCGGGAACCATGCACCTGCTTTTACGGAAGCATCATTCGCCACAACCAGACACTGTCTGCCTGAAACATACCCCATCACGACCACAACTCCTCCGCTTGGGCATCCACCATGTTCTTTATACATTTCATAGCCAGCAAATGCACCGATTTCTATGGAATCTGAACCTTTGTCGAGAAGATATTCCACTCTTTCTCTTGCTGTTATTTTTCCTTCGTCGCGAAGCTTTTGAAGCCTCTTTTCACCGCCTCCTTTTTTTATTTCAGCGAGCAATTGATTGAGATCGGATAATTTTAATCTATTTTGATCTTCCCGCTTGTTGAATTCAAGGTCCATAAAATTTCAATTTTTTACGCCTAAAGATACTATTTTTATAAAGAATACACACTGAAGTAAAACAAGTGTTTAATATATTGGTTCTCAGAAATTTGTGAAATTTTTAACAAAAAATTATTTTTAAATTACTGATATTTTTTCTAACTTTACTACAGAGTTAAAGGGATGATATTCCCTGCTAAATACTCTAAGTTCCTAGTTTATTTTTTTAATAGTTTATTATTTGAAGGCCCTGAACGTTGAACAAATTTTCAGGGTTTTTTTACGTCCCCATAATAAATAGATGAGCAGAATTTCACATTTTCTGCTTTTTATTTCACTAAACTTATCTTTTTAGCACTATTTCTAAATGCTATTTGTAAATTTGCCTGTTAAAAATTTATAGAAGTTAGGATATGCAAAAATTAGCACTTTTCAGGTTGCACTTGATTGTTTTTTTGTGGGGGTTTACTGCAATTTTGGGAAAACTGATTCATGCCAATGCTCAGATTCTCGTATTTTACAGGATGCTGTTTGCGGCCATATTCCTATTTATATTTATCAGGATCTATAAAAAAGAGAGTATAAAAGTATCGAAGAAGATCTTTTTTCAGCTGGCAGGTATCGGGTGTGCCATGGCGCTTCACTGGTACTGCTTTTTTTATTCCATTAAAGTTTCGAATGTTTCCATCGCATTAAGCTGCCTTTCTCTTTCTACCTTATTTGCTTCAATACTTGAACCCATTATTTTTAAAAGGAAGATCGATATATCAGAAGTCATCATGGGTGTCGTGATTGTTGCCTGTATTTTACTGATCTTTAAAACAGAGTTTCATTTTAAAGAAGGGATCATCTATGGGATCCTCTGTGCCATATTCGGGACCATCTTTTCTGTTTTTAACGGGAAGATGTTTGGAAAAACGAGTTCCGGAAATATTATATTTTATGAAATCTTCTGTGGATGGCTGGTTCTTGCTCTATTTTATATGGGGACAGGGCAGATTTTTCACATGGATGAAATAAACTACAGAGATCTGGCGTTAATATGCTTGTTGGCCAGTGTTTTTACGGCGTTTCCAATGTTGGAATCTGTAAACCTGATGAAGTATATTTCGCCGTTTACTCTAATTTTAACAGTTAATTTAGAACCTGTTTACGGAATTATACTAGCTTTTTTTATCTTTGGGGAATCAGAAGAAATGAGTCCAGTATTTTATGGAGCTTCAGGCGTTATGATACTGGCAATCATTGTCAATGGATTGATGAAATCCAGAAAAACTAAAAAACTAAAAAAACTTTAACTAAGCATCAAATTTATATGATGAAGAAATATTTTTTACTTGCATTTTCACTGCTGTTTGGGCTGTCTCAATCTCAGATCATAAGAAAATACTCCAATGAATTTCTAAATATAGGAGCTGGAGCAAGAGGACTGGCCATGGGTGGAGCTGTAATTTCCAATCAGGACGACGTATACGCCTCGATGTGGAACCCCGCAGGTTTAATGGCTATCGAAAGAGACTGGCAGGGCGCAGCAATGCACGCAGAATATTTCGAATCTATTGCAAAATATGATTATTTAGCCTACGCAAAAGTACTGGAAGAAGGTGTATTCGGAGTTTCTGTAGTAAGATTAGGGGTAGACAATATCCTGAACACTACACAGATGATCGATTCAGAGGGGAATATTGACTATGATAAAATCACAAAATTTTCCCAGTCTGATTATGCCGCCATCCTTTCCTATGCATTTCATCCTGCCGGAAATCCGAAACTGGATGTGGGGGTCAATGCTAAGATTGTTTATAGAAATGTAGGGAAATTTGCCAACGGTTATGGTTTTGGTTTTGATATCGGTGCTATTTATAAAGCAGACAACGGATGGAAATTTGGGGGTATGTTGCGTGATGCAACAACCACTGTCAACTTCTGGAGCATCAATCAAAAGGAGCTTTCTACTGTGGTAAACGGAGAAGAATTTAACCCGGCACCAAAAGATAAAATGGAGCTTACCATGCCTAAACTGAATGTTGGGGCAAGTAAAATATTCAATATCAACAGCAGCCTTTATGTATTACCGGAAGCAGGAATTAACGTGGATTTCGCGAAAACGGCCGCTTTGGTTTCTACAGATTTTGCCAGCCTTACGCCTTACGCAGGGGCTGAACTTGGCTATCAGAAAATGATTTTCGTAAGACTTGGGGTAAACAGATTCCAGTCTATCACAGATATTGAGGACCTAAAAAGAAAAGTTTCTTTCCAGCCGAGCGCAGGTATCGGGATAAAATACAGAGGACTTACACTGGATTACGCCATCACCAATTCAGGAATAGGAGGATCTAATTTCTATTCTAATTTTTTCTCTCTTAAGCTGGATATGGGAGCATTCAGAAATGATTAACTTTGACATGTAATTTAAAAGCAATGAAAAAAATTTCAATACTGGCATCTTTCTTCCTGGTAACAGCTGTTTTTGGGCAGAAGATTTCTGATTATAAATATATTTCCGTTCCGGAAAAATTTAAAGATTTTGATAAAGATCCTTACGGGCTTGAAGCATTATTGTCCAAGAGCCTGACCAATAAAAAATATAGCGTTGTACAGAATATCAAAGACTGGCCGGCTGATATCAGGGAAAATCCTTGCCGTGTTGCATACGCTAATGTTTTTGACGACAGCAATTTTTTAAAGAACAGAGTACGCATTGAAGTGAAGGATTGTAATGATAAAGCTATTTTCACTTCCAAAGGCTCTTCCAATATTAAAGATTTTAAGGACGGATTTCAGGATGCTCTTAAACAGGCTGTCATAGCTGTTCCTGTTTCATATCCTTCAGAAACAAATTTAGCCGTAAAAGCAGCAGAACCAGTAGCCACATCATCTGTAGTTAAAAATGATACTCCTGTCTCTTCCGCACCTGTTTCAGAAAATAAATCAGGGAAGTATTCAAACGGGAAGTGGAACCTTCAGAAAATACAGGTAGACAATAGTCAGTTTATTCTTGCGGACAGCGGAAGTTCTGTACCGTTCGCAGTTTTTAAAACGTCTTCAAAAAAAGAGGTCTTCAGAGTAAAACTGGCAGACGGAACTTATACCATCGGTTATTTTGAAAATGGAAATATCATTATTGATATGCCACAAGCTAACGGAGAGTTTTCCAAAGAAGTATTTTCATCAAAATAAAAATACATTTAAATAAACCATATATTATCCTTAATTCAAACGTAAGAATGAGTTAAGGATTAATTTTATTATCTATGAAAAAGATTTATGTTTCCTTATTGGTAGCGCTGTCGGTATACTCCAGTGCACAAAATGTTTTTAATGCCAAACTGCATGAAATTAATTTCGGTTCCTCCAGCACCCCCGGTGATTTAATTAAACTGAATGATTTCATCATTTTTCCAGCTACAAGATTCAGTGATGAAGGAACAGAATTGTGGAGCTTTAATTCTGTGACTCAAAAATCTTCACTGCTGAAAGATATTTTTCCGGGTCACAACAGTGGTATGTCCGGTTCCCCGTCTTTTGTAAAAGTAAATGACAAAATATATTTTCTGGCGAAGCAAAGTTTTTCAGGGAATCAGATCTGGGTAACGGATGGAACTGCAGCTGGAACGGAAAAAGAAAAAGACCTCATTTCAGACTATTCTATCGGGAATCTCGTTGTAGCCGGAAATAAAATTTTCTATTATGTCCAAAATGAATTGTGGTCGTATGATACCCTATCAAAGGATCTGCTGAAAGTGAAGACTTTTGTGTATTCCGGAGACGTAAAAATGTATTCATTTAATAGCGAACTGATACTGGCTGCCGATGACGGAGTTCATGGAAAAGAGATTTGGAAGTCGGATGGAACTTTAGCCGGGACTGTTTTACTTAAAGATATTGCTCCTAATACGGGAAGCAGTATTTCAGGAGACTTTAATATATTGCTTCTTAACAGTAAATTTTACTTTATAGCTAATCTGGGAACTGGATATGCACTTTATGCCAGTGATGGAACAGAAGCCGGAACAGTTCCTGTAAAACCATTACGAGCACCTCGCTTAAACGGAGTTGCGGCAGATAATTATTTCGTATTTGAAGGATTTGATCCTGATGCAGGAGGAATGGAACCCTGGATCTCCGATGGAACCGCTGCCGGAACGAAGATGCTTAAAAATATAATGCCGGGAAATACAAGTTCCATGGCGAACAGCAAATTTATCAGACTTAACAATAAAATATATTTTGACAGCAATAGTAATGGAGTAAGCCCGGCTTATGGAGACTATATCTGGGAAACAGACGGTACTGAAGCTGGAACTGTTGTATTCAATACACCACCTGAAACTGAGCTGTACGGCAAAAGTTCAGATGGTAAGCATCTGATTCTTACGAAACCTAATTATGGAAACAGATATTGGGTAACGAACGGAAACTCATCTCAGACATTTGAAATTACAGATATTGGGATGCCTTATAACAACAGCTTTGTAGATCTGAATTCTAAGATTTATCTCACGGGAAATAATCCAAAAAATGGAACGGAACTCTTCTCTGTAGATCCGGTTTCTCAGAATTCTGCTTTAGCTTCTGATATCAGCAGGTTTGAAAATTCTGCCCCGCATTCTTTCGGCGTTCTGAATAATGAACTCATCTTTGTTGCTGCAGATCGCCAGTATAATAATCAGTTGTATAAAAGAAACAAAAATACGACCCAGCTTGAAAGACTTTCCAGCTTTGGAGGATCTTCATTTGTAGGAATGTTTTCCAGACCTGAAGATACATTTTTTAAAGTAGGAAACTATCTGTATACCAAAAACGGTAGCCCGAACCCAATGAATGGATTGTACAGAACAGACGGTACAGCAGCCAATTCAGTGGAAGTATCTACCTCTCCCGGAACGTCAACCTATGATCAATCTTTTTTTGTCAGTCTGAATGACAATACCCTGTTGTTTTCCGGATACAACAACGTACTGGGAACTGAGCTCTGGAAAATTGATAATACTTCCGATACTGCAGTACTGGTAAAAGATATTTCAACGGATGATATGGGAAGCATGTATAACACAGATTCTCAGACAGCGGTTCTGAATGGTTTTGCCTATTTTGTAGCCAAAGAAAATGGAAAACTGGGAATCTGGAAATCTGACGGTACTTCTGCGGGAACTTCAAAAGCCATTCAGTTTAATTATCAGAGTGGAGATGATGGAGATATCAAGGTATTAAAGAGTTTTAATAACAAACTTTTCTTCACAAAAAGAAAAGAAAATAACTCAAGCTATGCCCAAAATGAACTATGGGCTTCAGATGGAGATCAGGCTTCTGCAGTTTTATTAAAAGATTATACGATACCTTCTGGTGGTGGTAATATTTCCAGAGAAACTGAAGTTTTAAATGATAAATTGTTTTATATCACAACAGGCTACCCTTCAGGTCTTCACTCAACAGATGGTACTGTGGCGGGAA
Organism: Chryseobacterium sp. JM1; assembly: GCF_000737715.1. Lineage (GTDB taxonomy): Bacteria > Bacteroidota > Bacteroidia > Flavobacteriales > Weeksellaceae > Chryseobacterium. The sequence goes on from NZ_JPRN01000014.1 coordinate 10,733, forward strand.
CTACTGAGATCTTAAGCAGTAATTTTTTCAGCGAAACTAAATTTAAAAAATGTGGAAACCAGTTATTTTTTACCAATAACAATAGTACACAGCTTTGGAGAACAGATGGAACCGCTAGTGGTACGTTCAGTCTATCTTCCAATTTATCGTCTGTAAAAGAGATGATCTGTGTCAATAATTATCTGTATTTTCTGAATGGGGATTCCAAGAAGGTATGGAAAACCAATGGTACAGCCTCTAATACAATCCCGATGGATATTTTTGTAACCAATGATGACAGTCAGCTGCTGGCGAATGAAAATATTGAAAAATTAACAACTGACGGCGAAAGACTATATCTGTCTATTGCAACAAAAAATCACGGAAGTGAGCTGTACGAAATCACAGATACCCTGCCGGTATATTTGGCTACTGACGATATTCGTAGAGCCGATGGGAAAAATACAGCGGCAGATATTCAGATTTACCCGAATCCTGTAACAGAATATTTCTCAGTAAAGGCAAAAGGAGATGGTAAGATCCAAACCGTGAAGATCTATGATGCTTCTGGAAAATTGATCAGAAATATCACAAACACTACTGATAAGATTAATGTATCAGATATCTCTTCAGGAATTTATTTCATTAGAATAAAAACTGATAAAGGAGAACATCTCGGTAAGATCATCAAAAAATAATTACAAAAAAGGCTCTTTCGAAAGAGCCTTTTTTATTTGTTTTATGCGGTTACGAATTACCATTGAAATAATCGTAAATAACCTTCGCCTTACTTTTCCCCAGAATCTCTTCCAGTGTCTCCATACTTGATTCCCGGATCCGTTTAACGGATTTCAATTTGGAAAGTAACAGTTCAATCGTTTTTTCACCCACACCCGGAATTTCTTCCAGCTCAGATTTGATGGTCGAGTTTTTTCTTCTCGTTCTGTGGTGCTTTACTCCGAAACGGTGAGCTTCATCTCTTACGCGCTGCAAGATCTTTAAGGTTTCTGATTTTTTATCCAGATACAAAGGAATAGAATCTTCAGGAAAGAATATTTCCTCCAGTCTCTTCGCGATCCCTACAATGGTAATTTTACCGTAAAGTCCCAATAACCTCAGACTTTTTACAGCAGAAGAAAGCTGGCCTTTTCCACCGTCAATCAGAATCAGCTGCGGAAGATCTTCTCCTTCATCCAGCAGTCTTTTATAGCGTCTGTAAATTACTTCTTCCATGGTAGCAAAGTCATTGGCTCCTTCTACCGTTTTCGGATGGAAAATTCTATAGTCGGCTTTGCTTGGTTTTCCGTCTTTAAATACAACACAGGCAGAGACAGGATTTGTTCCCTGAATGTTCGAGTTATCAAAACCTTCAATATGTCTTGGTTCTACCGGCATTCTCAACAGTTTCTGCATTTCTGCCATGATTCTGTTGGTATGTCTTTCTGGATCTACAATCTGTACCTGCTTTAATTTTTCCAAACGGTATTCCTTGGCGTTTTTCTCGGACAGTTCTACAATCCTTTTTTTATCGCCTACTTTGGGAACAATCAGTTTTACATTCGGAATCTCTACCGAAAGATGGAACGGAAGCAGGACCTCTTTAGAATCCGAGCTGAACTTTTGTCGGATCTCGATGAGCGCTTCTTCCATAATATCTTCATCGGTTTCCTCAAGGATTTTTTTGATTTCCGTAGTAAAACTCTGGATGATATTTCCGTTTCTGATCTTAAAGAAATTCACATAAGCAGCCGTTTCATCACTGGTCATTCCGAATACATCCACATCATCAATATTGGGATTCACCACTGTGTTTTTAGCCTGATAATCTTCTAAAATATCCAGTCTTTCCTTAATGATCTGTGCTTCTTCAAACTTCAGGTTTTCTGCATGTTTCATCATCTGATTCACCAGATATTCCTTTGCTTTCCGGAAATCTCCTTTGATAATTCCACGGATGGCATCGATCTTTTCATCATAATCTTCTTTGCTTTCCAGATCCTCGCAAGGCCCTTCACAGTTTTTGATATGATATTCCAGGCAGACTTTATATTTTCCTTCGTCTATTTTAGCCGGCGAAAGATTCAGATTACAGGTTCTGAGCTTATAAATATGTTTAATGGTATCCAGTAGAATCTTTGCAGGACGTACTTTGGCGTAAGGTCCATAGTATTCAGATCCGTCTTTGATCACGTTTCTGGTGAGAAAGATTCTTGGAAAGTTTTCGTTTTTAATACAGATCCACGGGTAGGTTTTATCATCCTTCAACAATACATTGTAAAAAGGACGGTGCTCCTTGATCAGGTTATTTTCCAGTAAAAGAGCGTCGTATTCGCTGTTAACGATCGTCGTTTCCAGACGGACAATCTTTCCTACCATTATTTTAATACGGTAGCCCGGAAGGTTTTTGTTGAAGTAGGAGAGAACCCTTTTCTTTAAGTGTTTGGCCTTTCCTACATACAGCAATTGATCGTTTTTATCATAATAACGATAAACGCCTGGTTCTGATGGTAAAGTTTTAAGCTGTAATTCTAAAGAAGGATTCATATAACAAAATTACGGAATCCATCCGGGATTTAAAAGAACAAAAAAACTGCAGAATTTTCTGCAGTTTTATGAGGTATATGTAAATCAGATCCGGGTTTGAGAGTCGGAGCGTTTTAGGGTTTGAAAGTTTTGACATGAATGTTTCAGGTCTTACAATATCTGAAATCTTATATCTACTCAAAAAATTCACCATTCACTTGCGAAGCAAAATTCACGATTGACTCTTAGTTTGCTCATCCCAAACTCAGATTAAAATTAAATTTTATCCGTTGCTCATCGCAGTGTATTCATTGATCAGGAAGCTTAAATAATCCCACTCAACAGAGTTTTTAGGGTATTTCTTCATGAATTCTGCATTATCACCAAAAAGGAAATCGTAATTATCTTCGAAGTCATCCTTGTGAAGCCACATCACCTTATCACCTTTCTTTACATAATAAGATTTGATAACGCCACCACCAAGCTGAGGAGAACCCATCATAGAAAAACCTCCGGTTTCTTTAGCTCTAGGATCATGATAGACAGAAATGATATCACTGAAGTCAGGGTTGATCAGCTGCATAAGGAATTCCTTATCATCTTTTTTGTTTTTCAGGGAAACGGTTTGATTGACGAAATGTATTCTGCCACCCGCTGTATTCTTCGTCAGTTTTTTGGTGCCGAAATTTCTGATGTTTCCCATATACTTTCCAACTTTTGCTATTTTTTCAGCATTGGTAGGGTATACATACATCTCGTTGATCTGTTCAGCATTAAAGACTTCATTCTTTTTCGTGATGCTGTCTTTCAAAGAAACTTCATAAATCTGTCCTTTTTTTGTTTCAATCTTGCCACAGAAACCTTTATGAGAGCTTCCGTCTTTTAAAACAATGGTTGATGTTTTCTTAGGAGATGGTGTATTGAAGCCCTCGTTGAAGAGATAAGTTTCCATTTTTTTGATGTCTTCTTTGGAGTATTTTACTTTCTGGGCGAAAGTGGCTGTACCTGCAAGACATAACGTAAGCAGTAGAGTTTTAAGTTTCATAAGTTATTGATAATTGTTTTTAATTTTGGCGGTAAAAATAGGAAATTAATTGACGTATTGTCAGAAAAATATAAGACTGTGAAATTTAGCTTTTACAATTATCGTTAAATGCGTAATTTTAAGGAAATTTTTAGAAATGATATACGGTGTAGATGTTTTCACTTTCCATGATGTTCTGGAAATCTGTAAAAAACCCAATAAAGCTAAACTTAATAAAGTAGCCAAAGAACAGATCCTAAAATCTCAGAAAAACGTTCAGAAAATAGTAGAATCCGATAGATGTGTCTATGGGATCAATACGGGTTTCGGCCCCCTTTGCGATACTAAAATATCTGCTGACGAAACTGCCCAGCTGCAGTATAACCTTATTATTTCCCATGCAGTAGGTGTTGGAAAGCCTATCAATAAGGAGTTTTCCAAAATCATGATCATTGCCAAAGTTCATGCTTTGTCTAAAGGTTTTTCAGGAGTTTCTCTTGAAGTGATCGAAAGACTGATCCTGATGCTTGAAAAAGATATTATTCCGGTTGTTCCGGAGCAAGGTTCTGTAGGGGCATCCGGAGATTTAGCTCCTCTTGCTCACCTTGTGCTTCCATTGCTTGGATTAGGACAGGTTTGGGAAGGAGATGAGGTTTTCGAAACCCTTGAAGTTTTAGAAAGACATGGTCTTGAACCGTTGGTATTAGGCCCGAAAGAAGGTTTGGGACTGATCAACGGAACCCAGTTTATTTTGGCTCACGCGATTAAAGGTTTGGAGAAATTTGAATATTTACTGAACCTGGCTGATATGACCGCGGCTATGAGTATTGAAGCGTACAGAGGCTCTGAAAGCCCGTTCAAAAAAGAACTTCACGAGATCAGACCTTTCGAGGGAAGTAAAAAAGTGGCGGCGAGAATGGTTAAGTTTTTAAAAGGTTCTGAAAACATGAAAGCGCATGAAGAATGCGAAAGAGTGCAGGATCCTTATTCCATGAGATGTGTTCCTCAGGTTCATGGTGCCAGCAGAAATGCTTTTGAACACCTTAAGCTGATGGCTGAAACAGAACTGAATTCTGTAACAGACAACCCAATTGTTTTAAGCGCCGAAGAATCTATTTCCGGAGGAAACTTCCACGGACAGCTGATGGCACTTCCATTGGATTATGCTACACTGGCTGCTGCTGAATTAGGAAATATTTCAGACAGAAGAAGTTATTTACTGTTAGAAGGAAAATACGGACTTCCAAGATTATTGACGGAAAGCTCAGGACTGAATTCAGGATTTATGATTCCTCAATATACTTCTGCGGCTTTGGTGACGGAAAATAAAACATTGTGTTTCCCGGCATCGGCAGATTCTATTCCTACAAGTTTAGGACAGGAAGACCACGTTTCTATGGGAAGTATTTCCGGTAGAAAATTCAATCAGGTTTTAGGAAATCTGGTGAATATCTTATCTGTGGAATTGATGTTTGCAGCTCAGGGATTAGAATTCAGAAGACCTTCCAAATGTTCAAAGATCATTGAAGAAAACTTTACTATTATCCGCACAAAAGTGAAGAAGCTGGAAGATGACAGACTGATCGGAAAAGATATGCTGGCGATTGCAGAGCTTATCAATGAAAGAAAATTCAAGGTAGAAGTTTAATAAAAAAGCCAAAAGCAGTGATAGCCATCACTCCTAAAAAATAAATAAATCCCAAGCTTCCTCTCACCGGGGAAGCTTTTGTATTACACCCCAATTTTTAAATCTTTAAATCAATTAAATTTTTAAATCCAAAAAAATGACTACCACAAGAACAGATTCCTCCCACATAGATTTTCAGAATTTAGTTAAACTTCTCGATGCAGATCTTGCCATCCGTAATGGAGATGAGCATTCATTCTATGACCAGTTTAATAAAATTGACAATATCAAAAACTGTATTGTGATCTATATTGATGAAAAGCCGGCGGCATGCGGAGCTTTCAAAAAGTTTTCTGAAGATACGGTAGAGATCAAAAGGATGTACACTCATCCGGATTTCAGGAAAAGAGGTCTGGCCACAGCTATTGTACAGGAACTGGAATCCTGGGCCAGAGAATCAGGGTATGCAAAAGCCATTCTGGAAAGCTCACTTGAACAGAATGAAGCCCTTTCCGTCTACAAGAAAAGCGGGTATTGCAGAATTCCTAACTATGGACCGTATATTGGTGTGGATAAAAGTGTCTGTTATGATAAAATATTATAAATTGTTCAAAGCCTCACGGTAAGGATTCATATTCTTGTAATAGTAAATTCATTTTTTCTAAGCTTTTAATTCCCATCAAAGTGTTATATTGGGAGTCCAAACCATACAATTAAAACTATGAGAAAAAGTGTATTTTACCTACTGGCATTTTTTTTTGTCATGAATTCATGTACCAGCGACCAACTTCAAAATGAAAATCCCACCATTGAAAATGTTCAGAAAGATCCTTTAACGGGAAAACAGATCAACGCAGAAATTAACAGCTCGATCAAAAACACCGGGTCTTTCAACTGGAAAAATGCTTCCGATCATTTGCTTTGGAGCGCCATTTTCAGAGGAAACAGGATGGTGTCCATCGGATTCGGGTCTTCAAAGGATGATTTTGACAGAAGCCTTTCTGCAGACAGTAAAACCATGGAAGCTGAAGTTCTGGATCTGATCAAAAAATATGAAAATGCAGGTCAGGAAAGATTTCTGATGGCTTCAGATCAGTATCTTAATCAGATTGATGTCATCGTAGAAAAAGAGGAAACGATCACAGCCCTGAGAAAGATGAAAACCATCAGGTATGTAGAACCGGGAGACTATCATTATTTTGCAATAGAAAACGGGCTTAATCCCAATGCAAAATCCAGCGGTTCTTCTTCAGGATGCGGCTTTGAATCTACTGCTTTAAGTGCTGCAGATTATACTACTACAACACCGAATGCTAAAGTGCCGTGGTCTTTTACCCAACATAATATTCCTAACGCATGGAGTCACAGCACAGGAGCCGGAGTTACGATAGGCCTTATCGATACAGGAGTTTCACCGGAACAGACCTTACTGGGAAGCAGTTTTAATACAGGAGCTTCTTCCGGAAGAACGATCAGCAAGTTCGGATCATATGTAAATGGTTCTACTACAGACGGACCGGCAGATCAGTGCGGCCACGGGACAAAAATGGCTTCTGTAATGGCAGCCCCGAAAAATAATGCAGGACTTCCTGTAGGTGTGGCTTACAATGCCAATCTGATCACTTACCGTGCGGCTTCCAATGTGGTACTGGAAACTTCCAGCGAGCAGAATGGGGTGAAAACAGCATTTACAGATCTGGCCAATAATACCAGTGTGAAGATTATTTCAATGTCGATGGGACATATTTTCTCTGTCGGAAAAATTGAAGACGGGGTAAAATATGCTTATTCTAAAGGAAAGCTAATCTTCTGTGCAGGAGGAACTTCTACGAGCTTTACTAATTTTGTTGGAGTTATTTTTCCTGCAAGTATGTCCGAAACACAGGCTGTAACCGGTGTAAAGGAAGGAACATCTAATCAGAAATGTGATGTGTGCCATTCCGGAAGTCAGATCGATTTTACATTCCAGATGGAAAGAGCTAATGGAAATACAGTTCCTGTTTTAAGTTATTATAACAATCAGTCTGATTATGTAGGCGGTTCATCAGTGGCAACAGCAGCTACGGCTGGTATTGCAGCTCTTGTCTGGTCTAAAAACCCATCATGGACGAGAGATCAGGTACTGAATAAAATGAGACAGTCTGCTACGTATTATCCTACGGTTAATTCAAGCTACGGGTACGGAAACATCAATGTTCTGAAAGCAGTACAATAAGTTCCATTTTAATAAAAAATTTCGAAGGGAATATCTCAGTCTCCCAGCTGATAATCTAACGGAAGCAGGTTTTCAATTTTATTTTTTGTAAAATCACCTTCGTTGATGAGCAGGTCCGGATTGGTGATATTCCCTTCTTTTGTTACCTCAAAGACTTCGCCTTCGGGATGCAGATAGGAAGACAATGTAATGGGTAATCCCTCTTTAGTAAATTCTTTTCCTTTAATTCCGTAAAAATATTTCTGATAGTTCACCTGCAGCATATCTTTAAAACTGAACAGCACCTTCCCATCTTTTCTTTCCACGTATGCAGAATCAGGGATCTGTGTTTTTACAATGGCAAGTGCATAAGGTTTCTGGTTGTTTTTCCTTTGGGAAATATCACTTATGTTTTCGGGTATTTTCAGCATTGCCGAACTTTTTACAATCTGCTTAAAATCATCAAGGATTTTCAGTTCTTCTTCCGTTGGATATTTCGGATTGGGAACTTTTACCACATGATTCACAATAAACTTTTCTTCTGGGACTTGATTATTGTAAATGCTTCTGAAAAAATGAAGCTGACTTCCATCGTAAGCATTCATCCGGTTAAGTTTGATTTTATCGGAGCTCTTTGTTTCTTTGAAAAAACTTGTTCCTGTATAATTAACCATATGGGTATTAAAGTCTGACGAATAGTTGATCAGACTGTACTGAATCTCATATCCCAGATTTTTATTTTCTATGATTAAAGTATTCGGAGCTTTTACTTTCAGGAACTTATTCTTTTTGTCGTAGGAAAACTTTAGCGACTTTTGGTTTTTGATTGTTACGTGCTCGCGGTCACTGCCGATAAAAGTTTCCAGAAAATAATTGATATAACTTCTATAAGCTTCCGGAGTATAGGGAACCAGCCTGATTTCTTCAATAGCAGTGGTTTTTGTCAGAACCACTTTCAGATTTTTATTGATAACCTCCGAAGCGGGTGTCGTAAAAGTTTCAAAATCGTCCTTCTGAAAAACAACATTTCCCAGATTGGCAGAGGAAATACTAAGACTGAAGGTTCCGTCTTCTTTTGAAACTGTTGCTGTTTTGGTTCCGTCAATATAAATATTTACGCCGGGAATGAGATTGCCGGTATCACTGACTACACGGCCTTTAATAATCTGACCGCTTACAAAATACAGAGGGAGTATAAACAAAAATAGTAATATCGTTTTTTTCATGGTAAACAATATTACTAAATTTCTAGTGATAAAAAAAGACTCTTAAAAACAACGTGATTTCGGGATATTACATTTCCGTTTTTATCAGTATGGAAGGAAGTCAGAAGCTCGGAGAGGGAAGTTATTGAAGTCCAAAGACTGAAATACAGCCTGTTTTTATTAATCTTTTAAAACTACTTCAATACATTTAAAAGAAATTGTTAAATACTTACTGCCCGACAGTAACTTCCATCCTCCAGCTTTCAACCTTTTACTCTTAATTTCTATCCCGAACTCAGTTTAATACAGGTTTATCCTATCCTTACACTCGTCATACTTAGAGACCCACCGATTAGTTCATCATTAAATAAAGACAGATTCTCCGCTTTATCTTTTAAGCCTAATGAATAGATCAACGGAAGGTAATGATCCGGTGTAGGAACAGCATACTGAAGGAATGTTCCCTGTTTCTGATAGTCTATGATATTCTGGAAATTTCCGTCCAGAAGCCAGTTATTGGTCTTTTCTCTTGCTTCTATTGCCCAATCCCAGCCGGCACCTACTGTATCAATGTTTTTCCAGTCGATCAGACGGAGGTTGTGTACAATATTTCCGCTTCCGATGATCAGAATGCCTTTTTCACGAAGCTTATTCAGCTTTTGGGCCAGGTCAAAATGATATTGAGGAGGTTTTGTATAATCAATGCTCAGCTGGATCACTGGAATATCAGCATCCGGGTACATATGTTTAATTACCGACCATGCGCCGTGATCAAGTCCCCAGTTATGATCTTCTTCTACCAAAGCCGGAGCTAAAAGTTCAACTGTTTCTTTGGCCAGTTCCGGGCTTCCCGGAGCAGGATACTGCACATCAAACAAAGCCTTTGGAAAACCGCCGAAATCGTGGATGGTTCTCGGCATATCCATCGCAGTGACATAAGTTCCCTGCGTGTACCAGTGTGCGGAAATACACAGAATCGCATTAGGTTTTGGAATTTCCTGTGCTGCTTTTCTGAATCCCTGTACAAACTGGTTTTCTTCAATAGCATTCATCGGCGAACCGTGCCCGAGAAATAAAACGGGCATTCTTTGGGTATTTCCAAAATTGTTGCTGATGTTTTGCAGATCGTTGAGGTTCATAATGAGGTTGTAATTAGAAAAAAGGTTCAAGGCTTTTAGAAAAATCCCTGAACCTTTTATGTTATGAATTGGATAATTTTTGTTTAATAGGATGGCATCCTATTCCTGGTTAAGTCGCCACTTCGTGGCTCCCTTTCTACGCCAAAAACTCCGTTTTTATTATGCCTGTTTTACAAACTGTAATTCTCCGGCGATTTTTACGTCTTCGCTTACCATTACGCCTCCTGCTTCAAGAGCTGCGTTCCAGTTCAGTCCGAAATCTTTTCTGTTGATTTTTCCTTCAAAAGAAAAACCTGCTTTTGTATTTCCCCAAGGGTCAACGTTGATTCCACCGAAGTCTACATCTAAAGTAATTGGTTTTGTAACACCGTTTACCGTAAGGTTTCCAGTTATGGTATCATTTAAAGCCTGAGATTCAAATGTGATAGACGGATATTCTTCTGCATTGAAAAATTCAGCAGATTTTAGGTGATTATCTCTGTCTGTGTTATTGGTGAATACAGAATCAGTCTGAATCGTAGCCGTTGTTTTAGCGTTTTTGAACGTATCATCATCAGCTTCAATTTCAGCATTGAATGTTCTGAAGTTTCCTTTGATGTTAGAAATCATCATGTGTTTTACTTTGAAAGTAATTTCACTATGCGTTGGGTCTAGGTTCCATTTTGTTGCCATTGTATTGTATTTTTTGTTTGTTATTGATACTGCAAATCTAAGACAGAGAACATATACGGGTCATTGATTTAGGATAAGAAATGATTTTTTGTGTGAATTTGAACTGTCAATGGTGAATTTTGCTTCGCAAGTGAAAGGTCAATTATTGAGGCTGAAAAGTTCACGATTGACGATTCACGATTGACACAATGTTTGCTGTGAAAGGTGAATTTTGCTTTGCAAGTGAAATGTCAATTATTGAGATTGAAAAATTCACGATTGACGATTCACGATTGACACAATGTTTGCTGTGAAAGGTGAATTTTGCTTCGCAAGTGAAAGGTCAATTATTGAGGCTGAAAAATTCACAATTGACGATTCACAATTCACAAAATATTTTCTGTGAAATGTCAATTTTGCTTCGCAAGTGAAATGTCAATTATTGAGGCTATAAAATTCACAATTGACGATTCACTATTCACATCCGTTTCCCTTCATTTTTCCTACTATTAAGTTAAGAATTTATTCTTATCAGTACATTAATCCTGTTTTATGAATGTTTTAATTTAACATTTATTAACGGATGACTTTTATTTCTTATTTTTGAGGGATTCAATTTTATACAATGAAATTACATAAATTTTCTTTATTGATGCTGGTTTTGGGTAGTTCTGCATTTGCTCAGACCCAAAAATTCACAATGGCGGAGGCAGTAAACGGACTGAGAACGAATCTTGCCGTGAAAAATATTTCCCAATTTTCATGGGCTGCGGATGGTAAATCTTATATCCAGGCAGTAAAAGGCGGTTATCTGATCACCGATCTTAAGACGAATAAGCAGGATACCTTAGTATCTTTGACGCAACTGAACAAATCATTCTCTGATGCTAAACTGAAAGCGGTTCCCCAGATTAAATTTACAAACGGTTCAAATGGTTATTTCAATGCCAACGACAAAATGTTCTGGATCGAAAAATCCGGAAACGACTGGAAAGTGAAATCAGCTGCTGCTGTAGAAGGAAATGCTTCTAACGTGAAAATGTTCGGAGATAACCAGACTTTTGCTTTTACAGTAAAGAATAATTTATTTGTCAACAAAAACGGAAAAACAATTGCTGTAACCAATGATTCTGATGAAAATATCATCAACGGCGGGGCAGCAGTTCACAGAAATGAATTCGGAATTGATACAGGAATTTTCCCTGCTCCCAATTCTGAAGCGGTAGCATTCTACAGAATGGATCAGACGATGGTGGCGGATTATCCGATCATCGATTGGTCTGTAACGCCGGCTGTGAATCACAACATTAAATATCCTATGGCAGGGCAGAAGTCTCATGAAGTCACTTTGGGTGTTTATAATATTAAAAATCAATCAACCACTTTCCTTAAAATAGAAGGTGAAAAAGATCAGTATCTAACGGCAGTTACCTGGAGCCCGGATTCAAAATACATCTTTGTAGGCGTTCTGAACCGCGGACAGAATCATGTAAAAATGAATCAGTACGATGCCACTACAGGAAATCTGATCAAAACGTTATTTGAGGAAAGCAATGACAAATATGTTGAGCCTCAGCATCCGCTTACGTTCTTCCCGAATTCGAATACAGACTTCATCTGGCAGAGTCAGAGAACCGGATACAATCACCTGTTCCACTACAGCCTTGAGAAAGGACTGGTTTCCCAGATTACAAAAGGAGACTGGCTGGTTACTGATATCTTAGGTTTTAACGAAAAGAAAAAGGAGATCTATTTCACTTCTACGAAGGAAACTCCTACAGAAAAACATTTATATAAGATCAACTGGACGAACTTCAAAATGCAGCGTCTGGATGATGCAGCCGGTGTACACACAGGAGTTTTAAGCAGCGATGGAAATTATCTGTATGATACTTACAGTAATGCAGGTACTCCAAGATCTATAAACATTATCAATACCAGTACGGCAAAATCTACGAATATCCTGACGGCAGAAAATACATTGAAAAACTATCAGAGACCTGAAATTAAAAATGTAGAATTAAAAGCTGATGACGGAACTCCGCTTTACGGAAAGATCATTCTTCCAACCGATTTTGATGCAAGCAAAAAATATCCGGTGATTGTGTATCTGTACAACGGACCGCACCTTCAGCTGGTAACGAATACGTTCCCGGCATCAGGAAACCTTTGGTACGAATATATGGCTCAAAACGGATACATTATTTTCACGATGGACGGAAGAGGTTCTGCCAACCGTGGAATGAAGTTTGAGCAGGCTGTTTTCAGAAATCTGGGAACAACGGAAATGAATGACCAGATGAAAGGAGTAGACTACCTAAAATCTCTTCCTTATGTAGATGCTCAGAAAATGGGAATCCACGGATGGAGCTTTGGTGGATTTATGACGACAAGTTTCATGCTTCGCAAGCCGGATGTATTTAAAGTAGGCGTTGCCGGAGGGCCGGTAATCGACTGGAAAATGTACGAAATCATGTACGGAGAAAGATATATGGATACGCCACAGGAAAATCCTCAGGGATATGCTGCAGCGAATCTTCTGGATAAAGTTCAGAACCTGAAAGGAAAATTACTGATGATCCACGGAGCTCAGGATGATGTGGTGGTATGGCAGCATTCCATTAAATTTATCAAATCTGCAGTAGACAATGGAGTTCAGCTGGATTACTTTGCTTATCCGGGACATCCGCATAATGTGATCGGGAAAGACAGAGTTCACCTGATGCAGAAAGTGACGGATTACTTTGACCAGTACCTGAAGAAATAATAGAAAAATCCAGCCGAAAGGCTGGATTTTTTGTTTTTAGTATTAGAATGTATTTTTAATTTCTTGGAGATTTATTTTTTTAAACATTAAGAAATTAAGCTTTTAAAAGGTTTGATACTTAAAGAACTTAAAAAAATCAATTTATTGATTTCTTCATTCAACAGTAAGCGTATTGCTTAAATCCTTAATGTTTAAATTATAAATAAGCTAAAGGTTATTAAGATTAATATAAATTTTAAACAGGCTCTAATTATAACCCGAATTCAGGTTAATCATAAAATTCCTTTGTCAAATACTTGCCGTCATTGATTCTTTTCAGCTCTTTTAATATATAATACCGGTGCAGGAAACCTGTAAGCACAACGATCTTTTTACCGGGATGGGTTTCTGCGACTTTGTTAATGTTTTTAGCCATAGTCTGGTTTCGGAGGTCCCAGAATCCGGACATTAATTTAAAACCGTCTCTGTAGCTGATCTTTTCACCATTGGGCTTTACCACAAATCTCTTCGCAAATTCAGGTCTTGCTTCAATGATCTTTAAAAGCTCAGAATACTGGGCATTCTGTCTCTTTCCTGAGAGCTGGTCGGTCGTGGCATTATTAAAATTCTCCGGAGCTAATTCTGCAATCTTCATCAGGTCTTTCGTGAGATTGTTGAAATTTTCATAGATCTTCACTTCCGAAGGAGCCAGTTGTTTTGCTTTATACAAACTGTCAATCAGTTTTACCGATAAATTATCCGTAGGAACCATTCCTCTGTCTTTTCTGTATTGATTTCTGCCTTCAAAATCAAAAGCGAACCTTAATGTTTTCGGATATTTTTTCAGATAGGCATTGCTTGCTTTGATCTCGTTTTCTGTAATCTTAATGCCGTTTTCATAGTCTTTCATTCCCTGGCTGTCTACTTCATGAAGGATGATATCCGGTTTTACTTTATCGAGTATTTCGAAGAGTATTTTAGGATGATAATTGGGCACACTGTCATGGATGTTGCCGATGACGTAAATTTCGGTTTTGCTTTGTGAAAAACAGAAGCCGGTCAGGAGAAGTAAGAACGCTGTTAAGGTATGTTTCATTTTTATCATTATAGAAAGTGCCAAATATAGGTAAAATCCGTTCTTAACAAACATCAATGTTTTTGAGCTTTTTCATCCGTAATTTTGTGTATCTAAAATCTAAAAATATGGAATTAGGAATAGGAATGTTTGGTGACCTGGCTTTTGATCAGGCTACTGGAAAATATAGAGATGCAGGTGTGAAGATCCGTGAAATACTGGATCAGGTAAAATTAATGGATGAGGTGGGCATTGATGTTTTTGCGATGGGAGAACATCACCGTCCGGATTATGCAGTTTCGTCACCGGAAATGGTTTTGGCTGCTGCTGCAAGTATCACCAAAAATATAAAACTGGCAAGTGGAGTTACGGTCTTAAGTTCTTCGGAACCCGTGAAAGTATATGAAGATTTTTCAACCTTAGATCTGATCTCAGACGGAAGAGCTGAAATATTCGTTGGAAGAGGAAGCTTTATCGAGTCGTTTCCGTTGTATGGCTATTCACTGAATGATTATGAAGAACTTTTTGACGAAAAATTAGAATTGCTTTTAAAGATCAACTCAGAAGAAAATGTGACGTGGTCAGGGAAACTTCGTGCACCGATGCAGAACCAAACGGTTTATCCGAGAGCCAAAAATGACGGAAAACTGTCGATCTGGAGAGCAGTTGGCGGAACTCCGCAATCTGTTTTAAGTGCAGCAAAATTAGGAATGCCTTTGGTGGTAGCCATCATCGGAGGAATGCCGGTACAGTTTAAAAGTCTGATAGAATTTTATAAGCAGGAATATCAGAAAGCGGGACATGACGTATCCAAAATGCAGATTGCAATTCATTCCCATACGTTTGTAAGTAATGATCAGGCTGTAGTAGACGGTTATTTCAATAACTATAAATCTCAGATGGACAGAATCGGGGCCACCAGAGGCTGGGCTCCTTACACGAAAATGCAGTATGATGGCGGAAGAGCAAGAGAAGGTGCATTATTCATCGGAAGTCCGGCAGAAGTGGCGGATAAAATAGCCTACATGAAGGAGATTTTTGGAATCACAAGATTCATCGGGCATATGGACATTGGTGATCCTGCTCACGATATCATGATGAAATCTATTGAGCTGTTTGGAGACGAAGTAAAACCGAATCTTCAGGATCTATAAAAAATAAAACCTCTGCTGGTTCACAGCAGAGGTTTTTTATGGTCTTTAAAGTTTAAACAATCTCAATCAGGCTTCCCCTTTCTTCATCCTTCACGATATTGAGAGCGGTTGGAATCTTTTCTTTAAGCTCTTCCACATGAGAAATAATCCCTACAATTCTGTTTTCTTTCATCAGATTCGTGAGGGTTTCAAAAACGATATTGACTGATTCCGTATCCTGAGTTCCAAAGCCTTCATCTATAAAAAAGAAATTTTTATCAGCCTTCGCATGAGACTGAACACTTTCCGCCAAAGCAAGAGCCAGACTCAGTGAAACCTGGAACGCTTGTCCGCCGGAAAGGGTTTTTACACTTCTGCTTCTTCCTTCATTCAGATAATCGATGATCTCAAAATCATTGCTTTCATTCAGTTGAAGACTCAGCTGATTTCTTGTCATCCTGTGGAAACGGATATTTGCGTGATCACACAACTGTCTTAGGTAAATAGAGGAAACGTACTGAACAAAACCGGCTCCCTTGAACAGGTTCATCATCAGTTTTAAATTCTCAGAACGCTTTTGAAGGTTCGCGAGATTCTTCAGCAAATCTTCTTTCTTCCGGAATTCCTTTTCCAGTCTTTCAATTTCGGCCCTGATTTTGACAACAGCATCATTCATCTGTTTCAGATCAGCCTGGGCTTCAGTGAACTGTTTTTCAGCCATAGAAAACTGCTCATCATCGAAGGAAAGACCTTTCAACTTTAATTCCAGACCTTCAATGACTTTTTTTAAAGTTTCATAATCAATTTTAAATTTTTGAATCTCAGCTCTGGCATCCTGTACATTGATTTCCTGTTGTAAAATATGTTCGGCTTCTTTAAAATCCGCAAAATTCTGTTCAATGAGTGCTAAAGTGATGGCTTCTTTATTGTCTAATATTTCTTTTTCAAGTTCTGTCAGCTGTTTTTCAGATTGAGCGACTAGCGTTTTTTGTTCTGCCAGTTTGGGTGCAAGTATTTTTTCCTGTTGTGATGCTTTCTGGTAATTCTGTTCCGTTTCAATATTCAACTGTAATAGCTTGTGGTAAGCATCTTCAACCTCTTGTACAGTTTTTTGTTCATAGCTGTTCCAGTCCAGTGTCTTCAGATTGGAACGGCTGATATTGATCTGTTCCTGTTTCGCAGCTTCTTCCAGTCTGAAAGTTTCCAGAGCGCTTCTGTATTTATCCAAGGTCTTGGTTTCTCTTTCCAAGGTTTCCCTTTCCAAAGCAACTTGCTGGTTATTTTCCTCCATCTTCTTTTCGATGGCAAAAGAATCTGAGCGTTTTTTCTCAAATTCATCCTCATGATCTGCGCTGAATGATGTCCAGACGAATTGCTGAAGGTGATTTTCAATATCTTTCTGAATCTCAATCAAGGCTTTCTGCTCATTAGCCAACTGCTCTTCGAATATTTTTTTTCGGGCTAATATTTTTTCAATTTCAGTTTCCTGTGTCTGATTTTTTAAAATCTCCTGTTCTGCAACATGAATGTTCTCCTGGATTTCCTGCAGTTCAACATTTACATCCTGAATTTCCACAATATGCGGATGTTCCGAAGCGCCACAAAGCGGGCAGGCTTCACCGTCATGAAGTTCACTGGCAAAACGCGATAATTCCTTTTGGATTTTTAAATGATCCTGTTTTTGCGAAAGCTCTTTTTTCTTTTTTTCCAGCGCTTCCTTTTTACTTCTGAAGTCTTCCTTAAAATTTTCATGGTAAGAAAAATGCTTCAGTTCCTCAGAAATTTCTGTGATCTGTTTCTGCTGGTTTTCTATTTTGCTGATCTGCTCCTGCTGTGATTTCTTGAAGTTTTTCTGCTGAATAAACCAGTTTCCAACCGCTGAAAGTACCGCCGAATCCAGTTTCTGTGCCTTCAGAATATCTGCATCTTTGGAAAGGGAATCGATTTTTTTCTGAATACTGTTTCTGTTTTCTTCTACTTCTTTTAACTTTTCCGAACCTTTTTGGGTTCTGTCTTTAAGTGCTTTTATTTCATTGGAAAAGGTCAGGATCTTTACGATCAGATTCAGGTCGTTTTCCTGAGCTCTTGACTGTTCCAATGCTTTAAACTGCGGTTCAAGTACACTGAGTTGTTCTGTAATGGCTTTAAAATCTTTTTCAGTTTCCTGTAAAGTTTTTATCTGGTGCTCCTTTTCAATCTGTTTGGCTTCTATCTCTTTTGAAAGCTTATTTTTCTCAGCAATTAAAGGATTGAATACCCGAAATACTCTGTCATAAAGCTCTGTCTGCAGCTCCAAAGCATCAATTCGGGGTTTGTGTTCAGATAAATTATTAAAATTCGCTCTATTTTGTTTTAAACCTTCAAAATCTGTCTTTAAATTTTTCAGCTGTTGATAAGCCGTTGAAATCTTCTCAAATTTTTGATTGGATTCTTCGAACTTCTTCTGTTCCTCCACCAGAAGTTCTTTCTGAAGCTGAATGTTGTCTTCATTGATTTCTTCAAAACCTTTTAACTGACCTTCCAGCTGATCCAGTTCAGACCTGTTTTTCCCGTACAGAGCAGAAGCATTATTCTGAAGATCATAGCGCTGAAGATTAAAGATATCCTTCATCATATTGGTTCTTTCAGCAGCGCCCAATTCCAGAAATTCTTTGAACTGGCCCTGCGGAATAATGATGGTCCGTTTGAAATACGAATAACTCAGGCCAATAATAGCTTCCGCATTGGAATGGTCCAGAGGAATCCATTTGTTCTCGACATTTTCATAAAACGTAACAGAATAAGGTTTTACATCTTCAAATTTTTTAGAATTTCGTCTGAAATCTCTGGTTGCCCGGAACATTTTATTCTCATAATTGATAAAATCAAACTCGATATAAGAACTGCTTGACTTTAGATTCATCATGTTATAAGCCCTTTTATCACGCATATTCAGACGCTCGGTCTCGCCATAAAGAGCAAACGAAATAGCCTCAAGTACCGATGATTTCCCGGAACCTACAGCGCCGAAAATACCAAATAACCCGGCATCGGTAAGGTTTTTAAAATCTATGGTCTGTCGCTCCTGATAGGAATACAAACCTTCGATCGTTAATTGAACAGGTATCATGGCTTAGGCATTTAAAATTTCGTTAAACAAATTCATCAGTTCTTCATTGGCTTCCTGGCCGCCATTTTTAGACTTAAAATAATCTCTGAACAAAGGCTCTATATCCTGATTCAGATTAATTTCTATATTTTCCTGCTCGGTAAGTCCCTTGCTTTTAACTTTCGGGATCAGGTGAACGATGCCGTTGTGGGATTGATAGATCATTCTTCGTTCATCAGCGGTTAAAAAGGTTTCACTTTCCAGGGTAAGTTCAATAAACGTATATGGATTTTCAGCCAGCCACTGAACGGTATCTTCAACGGAAGTAAAGGTCTTTCTTACCAATTTTCGTCCGCTTTTAAGAGGTTTTTTTATGAATGATACAGGCTGTCCCGGTTCCGCTTCAATAATGGAAACATACTTGGTCTGTCCCGCTTCACTGAAACTGTAACATAATGGCGAAGATGAATAGACAACAGGCTTTTCCGGAGTTCCGATATTTTGAAAGGCATGTAAATGCCCCAATGCCGTATATTGAATCTGATCCGGAATACTATCCGAAAAGATGAGGTCTGCATTTCCTATTTTGATAGGTTTCTCGCCATCCGGCTCTTCTAAAATTTCAGTTCCTCTTTTGTTCATGTATAAATGAGCCGTCAGAAGGTTCACTCCGGAAGCGTCACAATACTGATCTGCAAGTTCTTTCCAGGTCTCAGAAAGGACCTTATTGATTTCTTCTTCCTTATTCTCTCCGAAATATTCTTTCAGACGGACTTCATTGGCAAAAGGTGTATGTAAAATCCGCACCGGGAAATCTGTATTTTCAAGGTCCAGCTCTATGAAACCTTCTTTTGAATTGACAATCTTAAAATGATCAGTCCCGAAAGGAAGAATTTCCGCTTTAGGATGACCGATTAAAATAATACCGCATTCTCTTGCCAGAGGATCAGGAGCATTAATCAGGTTAGGAGAATCGTGATTTCCGGAAATAGCGATAACCGGGCGTTTTCCATTGTGAGATAAACGTTTCAGGGTTTTATAAAACAGTTCAGCAGCCTCTACACCAGGCGTGAAATTATCAAAGAGATCGCCGGCGACAAGAATAAGATCAACGTTCTCTTCATCAGCCATACTGATGATCTCTTCCATTGCTGAAACCTGTTCTTCCAGACGGGAGAATCTGTCCAGCCTTTTTCCCAAATGCCAGTCGGCGGTGTGGAGGATTTTCATGAAAATTCTATTATGGTTTTAAAGTAAATAGGAAATGTAATTTTAAAGATAAGGTTTACACTGTTACAAGCAGCAAATTACATTTAGGAAAAATAATCCTGTCTGTAGCAAAAGACAATTGGCAGTTTTTAGCCGAATGGGGTTTAAAACTTATAAAGTTTAAAACAGGAATGACTGTTAAGGTTTATTATCGGCCTCTCTAGCTTTAAAATCCTCCCGGATTTGTTTTAAACGTGCTTTTCTTTCTACTTCAGCATTTTGTATTTTACGTTTTTTCTGATCAATTTTCTTTTTATGTTTTTGCCGGTTGGCTTCGTTATTTTTGCTCATATTTATTTTCGGAATGAATCGTTTTTCGGTAAAAATACACGCATCAAAAATACTAAAGATTGGGAGTTTAAACAATTTTAGTCGCTAAGTCAGATAAAATATTTTAATTTTACTGCGTTATGGAAGAAAAATCAAAAGATCCTCTGCACGGAAAAAGACTCGACGCCATTCTTGAGGAACTGGTAGAATACTATGAAGGATTCGAGAAACTGGGCGAACAGATCAATATCAAGTGTTTTACAGATAATCCGAGCATCAAGTCTTCTCTGAAATTTTTAAGAAAAACAGATTGGGCGAGAGCGAAAGTAGAAAGTCTGTACCTCTTTGTACTGAGACAGAAAAAACGAAACGAAACAAAAAACGGAAAGTAAAAAAAGAGGCTGTTTTGAGATTTTTGTTTTAACAGTTTTTAAATAGTCAATCATTTCAAAAATAGTATATTTGTGCCGTTAATCGTGAAAAACATCGCGAAAAAAAAGATAAAATATGACAATTGAAAACAACCATGTTGTAGCAGTAAGCTACATACTTCACACGATCGAAGAAGATGGAAGTAAGATTCTTGTAGAAGAAACAACAGCAGAAAACCCACTTACATTTTTATATGGTGTAGGAATGATGATTCCAAAATTTGAACAGAATATCCTTGGCCTTAAAGCTGGTGATAAAGCAGCTTTCGTTATTCAGCCGGAAGAAGCTTACGGAGAACAGGATCCGAACTCTATCACGCAGTTGCCTATCGATATGTTTCAGGAATCAGGAGTACCTCCAATAGGAGCTATCTTACCTTTATCTGACGGTCAGGGAAATAATTTCCAGGCATTTGTAGTAGAGGTTACACCTGAAGCAGTAATCGCAGACCTTAACCATCCAATGGCTGGGAAAGTTTTAGATTTCCAGGTGGAAATTGTAAATACACGTCCTGCAACAGAAGAAGAATTGACGCACGGTCACGCTCATGGAATTGACGGAACTGACGCTCACTAAACTATAAGAAATGTCCGGAAAAAATTCCGGACATTTTTTTCTTTATTCTAAAAACTCTCCACTTACATAAAACCACCGGTTTTGAATCATTTTGAATTTTGATAATTCGTGATGGAGCTGTTTCTTTCCTTCCTCATCCGTATAAAAAGCTTTAAATTCAACTTTACTCACGGAAGGCTTATCTACAATTTCCAGTTTTGTCCACTCATTAATTTCTCCCCACTCCTGCAGATCTTCTGTATTGTGATATTTCCTTTTTGGAGGAAACGTTGTTTCCATCAGGTATTTTCCGTTCGGAATAGCAAATGCAGAAAAACGGGAACGCATCAAGGCTTCCGCAGTAGGCGCATGCTTTTCTCCGGTGTGATACGGCTTGCAGCATTCTTCATAAGATTTTCCTGAACAGCAGGGACAATTCATGTTATACATTTTAAAGCACAAATTTACGCGATTTTTTATTTCATTAAAACGATTACCTTTTACTTGTTTCGCGCAGATTTTGCAGATCGCACAGATTTAAAACAACAAAAAAATTATAACGAAAACATCTGTATGACCTGCAAAATTTGTGTGAGAATAATGGTGTTATTAGTGAAAATATTAGTGTGATTTGTGGTTAAATAAAAAAAGCATCCGAAAACGAATGCTTTTAAGAATTTATTTTATAAAACCTCTGTTTCTCAATAAAGGCTTGATATCCGGATCATGTCCTGTAAAATCTCTGAATGCCTGATTCAGGTCTACAGAATTTCCTACAGAAAGAATATATTTTCTGAAACGGTCACCGTTTTCTCTGGTCAGACCGCCATTGCTTTTAATCCATTCCCATGCATCGTTGTCAAGGGTTTCAGACCATAAATAAGCATAATACCCTGCTGAGTATCCACCGCCCCAGATGTGTGCAAAATAAGGCGTGTGATATCTTGGAGGCACGGTAGCCAGAGTAAATCCGTGGCTTGCCAATGACTGTTTTTCAAAATCAAGAACAGGAATGAGCTGGCTTTCAGTTGTTACAGTATGCCAATCCATATCCAGAGCTGCTGCAGAAACAAGTTCTGTCGTCATATATCCTTGGTTGAATGTCGCAGCCTTTTTAATTTTCTCAACTAAAGTCTGAGGAATCGGTTGCTTTGTTTCAAAATGAATGGCATAATTTTTAAGAACCACAGGATCTAAAGCCCAGTGCTCATTGATCTGCGACGGAAATTCCACAAAGTCTCTCGGAACGCTTGTTCCTGAAAGAGATGGATATTTCTGGCTGGCAAACATTCCGTGGATAGAGTGTCCAAATTCATGGAACATTGTAGAAACGTCATCATAGCTGATTAGTGAAGGTTTTCCCGGAGCTGGTTTCTGGTAATTATAACAGTTGACAATCACAGGTTTTGTTCCTAAAAGATAAGACTGCTCAACGAAATTACTCATCCATGCACCACCATTTTTAGAATCTCTGGTATAGAAATCTAGATAATAGATCGCGATAGATTTTCCATCGTGGTCAAAAACCTCGTATGTTACTACATCCGGGTGATAAACCGGAAGATCTGTTCTCTTTTTAAAGGTAAGACCGTAGAACTTTTCAGCGGCATAGAAAACACCTTTTTCCAAAACAGTAGTCACTTCAAAATAAGGTTTGATCTGGTTTTCATCAAGATCATATTTTGCTTTTCTTACCTGCTCTGCGTAGAAATTCCAGTCCCATGGTTCTACTTTGAAACCTCCTTTCTGCTGATCGATCAGATCCTGAATATCTTTAGCCTCACGTCTTGCTGTTTCCACAGCAGGAGTCGCGATCTGGTTCATTAGTTTGGTTGCTGCCTCAGGCGTTTTAGCCATCTGGTCCTGAAGTTTCCATTCAGCGAAGCTTTTCTTTCCAAGGGTCTGAGCTTTTTTAAGTCTTAATTTAGCCAGCTTTTCAATGGTTTCGCGGGTATCATTTCCGTCGCCTTTTTCAGCTCTCAGCCATGAGGCTTTGAACAATTTTTCTCTTGTAGCTCTGTTTTTCAGATTCTGAAGAAGTGGCTGCTGGGTTGTATTTTGAAGAGCAAGAAGATATTTTCCCGGTTGTCCTGCCGTTTTAGCATCCGTTGCTGCTGCTTCGATTTCATCTGCAGAAAGTCCGTCAAGTTCTTTGGCATCAGAGAAGAATACACCGCCCTGTTTTCTTGCTTCCAGTAATTTATTGGCGTATTGCGTAGAAAGTGAAGCCAGCTCCTGATTGATCTGCTTTAATTTTTCTTTATCCGCTGCAGAAAGATTCGCTCCTGCAATCTCAAAATTCTGTTTGTAAAACTGTACAAGTCTTTTTCCTTCGGAGTCTAAGCCATCTTCTTTAATAGACTTGATTCTTTTATATAAATTTTCATTCAGGTACATTTTATCGGAATGTGCTGCAAAAATAGGAGCAAATTCTTCATCTAAAGCCTGAAGGGTAGGGTTCGTATTCGCGCTTGTAAGATTAGAAAATACAATAGTGGCTCTTTTTAAAACTTCACCGCTTTTTTCAAGGGCTACAATGGTGTTTTCAAAAGTAGGCGCTTCCGGATTGTTGGCGATTTTCAGGATCTCAGCATCATGCTGTTTCAGTCCAAAATCGAAAGCAGGTTTGAAATGTTCATTTTTAATTTTATCGAATTCCGGAGCTTCGTACTGAAGCTTGCTTTTCTTCATAAAAGGGTTTGAAGATAAGGATGGATCGGTAACAGGAATCTCCTGTTGAGTATCGGTTTTCTTCATTGTAGTACAAGATTGGTTAAGTGCCAGCGCAGAAATTAACAATACCGATGAAATATTTTTCATAAATTAGTTGTTATTAAAGTATAAAGATATTAAAAACTTAATTTATAAACGCAGTAAACATGAAATCAACAACTCTTTTTATGCTGTCAGCTTTCGCGCTGATGGCCTCATGCAATGAAAATCATAATAAAAGGAACAATGATAATGACAATAATGGTAACGGGTGGGTAGACAAAGTAATCGACAAAGACAATGGCCCGGTGAAAGAAAAAACATTCAACGGAGATTTTGACGAAATAGAAGTTTCCCAGGCGATCGATGCTGAGGTGATCAAATCTGATGTCGAGAAAGTGGTGATTTCCGCACCGGAAAATATCATCAACGAAATTCTTGTGGACAACGATGGCGGAAAGCTTCATATCCACTACAAAAAAGGAATCAGAGTGATGAACAGCCATAATGTAAAGGCTAAGATCTATACAAAAGATTTCTCGAAGCTTACGGCCAATTCTGCAGCAAGCATCAGCATCAAAGATAAATTTACACAGGATAAAGTAAGCATTGATATTTCCAGTGCAGCCAGCGTTTCCGGTGATTTGGAAGCCAACGATTTCGATATCTCAGCGGGAAGCAGCAGCAGCTACAGTGGAAAAGTATGGGCGGTGGATCTTGATATTGAAGCATCTTCAGCTGCAAGTCTTGATATTTCTGGGAAAAGCAAAAATGCGGACATCAGTTCTTCATCAGGAAGCAGTGTTTCAGCCAAAAATCTTATTGCAGACAATGTAAAAGCAGATGCATCCAGTGGAGCGAGCCTTCAGGTAAGTGCTGTGAATTCAGTAAATGCCGAAGCATCTTCAGGAGGAAGCGTAGATATTTCCAAAAAAGGAGAACTTAAAAACGTAACCAAGCAGGAAAGCAGTGGCGGAAGCGTCAGTATTCAATAAATCAATTGGGAGTTTCCTCGTCATTATCGTCATCTACTGACGAGGAGCCTTCCCAGTCTCTATTATCAAAATTAAGATTATCATAAGCTAATAATTCCTCCTCACGCTGGAGGAATTCTTTTGTGGTAAACTTTAAAATCTCATCGTCACCCCTTGCTTTGGCCAATCTTCGGATAGAAGCCTTGTCTATAGCCATAAATCTCTGTCCCAGACGTCTTGCTGCATATTTTCTCATCCCGGTTTCATGAAGAACATCTACTGCCATATCAACGGCTGTTCCCAATGTTTCACGGTAAATATTTTCAATGCCGTTGTTTAAATAATCATAAGCATCTATTCTGTTCTTAGCCCGTACAAAAATTCTCACCTTTGGATAATGTTCACGTACAAGATCTGCAATGAATTTATTGTCATCCCGGTCATCAAGACACAAAACTAAAATTTCCGCATCTTCAATGCCCGCAGCCCTTAAAACGGGAATTCTTGTAGCATCTCCGTAATAGACCTTAAAACCATTACTTCGCAGAAGCTTCACCCGGTCAGAATCTCTGTCCAGAACAGTTGCTGATATTTTATTCGCTTTTAAAAGACGGCCTACTGTACTTCCAAAGTGTCCGAAACCTACAATAATGATTTTCTTCTGGCTTACATTATTATCGAGAATGTTGAAATCATTGTCTTCATCAGGAATTTCTTTGATAAATTTAGGCGTAATGAATCGATCGTTAATGATCAGAAGGATAGGAGTGATGCACATGGTAATGGCTGTAACGGCCATCATTTGGGCATTGAGTTCCGGGCTTAGCAGATAAAGATCCGAAGCATAATTGATTAAAACAAAAGCAAATTCTCCCACCTGAGAAAGAGCAAAAGCATAAAATAAACTCTGCGGAGTATCTATTTTGAAAAACTTTCCAATTGCATACAGGACCATAAATTTTATAGCCAACACGGCAAAAACAGTAGAGAAAATAAATAACGGATCCTGCTGAATAATATTAAAATTGATGGTAGACCCAACACTCACAAAGAATACGGCAAGAAGCAGTCCTTTAAAAGGATTGATCTGCGCTTCCAGCTCATGCCGGAATTCACTGTTGGCAAGCATAACGCCCGCAAGGAAAGCTCCCAAAGCAGGAGAAAGCCCAATTGCAGCCATAAGCTCTGAAACCCCAATCACGAGGAACAGGGAAGAGGCAGTAAGCAATTCCGTCATTCCTGACTTTGACACATATCGTAAAAATGGGACAAATACATATCTGCCCAAAAGAATCAAAATAGCAACCCCTAAAATCACAGTCCCGGCCTGCAGCCATTCCGGAAGTTTCTGGATGATGATCTGAATTTCATTATCGTGATGACTGGCTTTATAATTCGCAATAATCGGAAGGATAGCAAGGATAGGAATCACGGCAATATCCTGAAACAGAAGGGTAGAGAATGAGGCTTCTCCGGCCATGGTTTTAAAGTTATTCTTTTCCTGAAGTGTCTGCAGTACGATAGCAGTAGAGGAAAGGGCAAAACAAATCGCGATGGCAATGGCTTTGTCGATCCGCCATCCGGCACTGATGAAAACAAGAAACAACAGTGAAATAGTAAGCAACATCTGCGTCAGTCCGAGGCCCATAATTTTCTTCCGCATTTCCCAGAATTTCCGGGGCTCAAGTTCCAGTCCCACCAAAAAAAGCAGCATGATCACCCCAAATTCGCTGGCGTGCATAATATCATTGACATCTTTTCCGGTAAGCCGCAGCACATAAGGACCAATGATGATACCTCCTAAAATATAGCCAATCACTGAGCTTAACCCAAATTTTCTGGCCAGCGGAACCATAATAATGGCTACACCTAAGAAAAGTAATGTATTCATCGCTAAGCTGGACTCCATACGCTATTGATTGAGTAGTTCTGTAAATTCTTTTTTATGTAAAATAATGTCTTTTTTGCTCAGTTTATTGGCTTCGTAAACGATCTTGATATGTTTGATATCCGCTTTGAAAACCTTTAAAGAGACGATCAAGCCGCTGACGAGTTCTTCCACCGTGTACTGGTATGTCCCGGTCTTAGTGAACGATCTTTCTTTTCCACCGGTGGTGATCAGAATGTAGATTTCTTTTCCTTCCAGAGGATTGGTTTCACCTTCTCTGAGCCAGTCTCTGTCGAAAACTTCATCGATCCATAATCTTAATAAAGGAGGCATTCCGAACCAGATCAGAGGGAACTGAAAAATAAAACGGTCATAATTTCTTAACCTTTTTCTCTCCCTGAATGCCGCGATATGAAAATCAGGATATTCTTCGTAAAGATCTCTGAGGGTAAAGTGCTGGTGACGGACATAGAAATTAAAAAGCTCTACGTTGGAATTGGAGTGCTCTAAATAGGGATGTGCAAAAACTACCAGCGTCTTCTTCATAAACCTGTTTTCAGTAAATATAATGAAAAAAAATTAGTTAAAAGACGGGTTTTAAGTGGTTTTGTTATTTTTTTAATATGTAAAGTTGAATTTAGTATTAAAATAAGGCAAAGAAATGATGGTATTTTAGCGTATTAAATAAAAAATCGGGCCATGAGCCCGATTATATTGAATTTTGTTATTTCTATTTACCATCCGCCCGAAGTGCCACCTCCACCGAAGCTTCCTCCGCCGCCAAAGCCACCGAATCCACCTCCGCCGCCACCGGAACTTCCACCACCAAAGCCACCGCCTCCTCCGAAGCTGCCCGGGAATGGGAAGAATCCACCTGGATAATTTCTGCGTCCTCTTCTGGTGATAATCACATCATCGTCATCATTATTGCCGCCGCCACGTCCGCCGCCTCTACCTCCGAAGAGAAAGGCTATAATGATAAAAATGACAAAGGCAATCAGAAGGATTTTAAAAGTATTTCCTTTGCCTGAAGGCGCTGAGGTTTCCGTAGGTTTGAATTTCCCCTGCACAGCCTCCATAATGGCTGAGGTACCACGGTTGATACCTTCATACCACTGTCCTTGCCTGAAATTGGGTGTGACAATATAATCAAGGATTTGTCCCGCCACAGAAGCGGTAAGGTATTGTTCTACGGCGCGTCCCTGCTGGATAGACATGGTTCTGTCTTCTGTTGCAACAAGGAAAACGACCCCGTTATCTACACCTTTTTTCCCAATTTTCCATTGCTCACCGAACATGGTCGCCAGAAAATTGACATCTTCTCCTTTGGTAGAACGAATAATGATCACTTCAATTTCTGTAGAAGTGGAATCTGCAAACTTGATCAGTTTGTTGTTCAGCTCATCTTTTTGCTGTTGTGTCAACAGTCCTGCTTCATCAAACACAGGATACAGAACCGCAGGTTTTTGCGGAATCGTGTATTGTGCTGATACAAAAGTGTAAAAGCAGAAGAGTATGAATGAAAATACAAGTTTAAGAGAACGTAATTTCATTAGAGAGCTGATTGGGATTTTTTCCCTGAACAGGAAAATATTTTTTTAATTCAAGACCGGTCTCCAGGATGCCGCTTTTTAAAGCTTTATAATAATTTCCTTTGGCAAATTCAGCGGTAATATAATCGTGGAGGTGATCCCAATACGACTGGTGTACTTTGTCATGGATTCCGATATCGCCGATGATGGTCAGATATTTCTGTTCGAAATTCACATGAAAAAGCACAGCATTTCTGTCGGCAGTTTTATTCATACAGAGTTCTTTGAAAACTTCAAATGCAGTCTGTGCATTCTGGGTTTCGGTGTTCGAGTCAATATGTATACGGATCTCGCCTGTAGAATGTTCTTCTGCCGACTGTATCGCTTCCACAAGAGAAGTGATTTGCTGATTTGTCAGAAAACGGCTCATTATTTAAATACTTCAGGCGCTTTTTCTGCACCGGCTTCAGCCTTGAAGAATGGTTTTTCTTTAAAGTTGGTAAAGTTCGCCAGGATATTGTTCGGGAACGTTTTGATCGTTGTATTGTAATCTTTGGCAGCGTCATTATAATAAACCGTTTCGGTTCTGATGCTGTTTTCTATCGCTGTAAATTCTCTCTGGAAGTTGATGTACTGCTGGTCCGCTTTTAAGTTCGGATAAGATTCTACCACAGCCATTAATCTGCTTAATGCTCCGGAAAGTTCTCCCTGTGCAGCCTGGAATTTCGCCAGATCAGCTTCTGTCATATTCGAAGGGTCGATTTGGATAGAAGTCGCTTTTGAACGAGCTTCAACCACTTTCGTTAATGTTTCCTGTTCAAATTTTGAATAGGATTTCACGGTTCTTTCAAGATTTGGAATAAGATTGGCCCTTTTCTGATATACTGTTTCAATATTAGACCATTTGGAATTTACGTTCTGTTCTTTCGAAACAAAATTATTATAACCGTTTTTCCCCCAGAAGAATAGTACACCTACAATGATTAGCAGAGCAATACCGATAGTTCCTGCGCTCAGGCAGCCTTTATTTTTCATAGTTTATTTTTTTTAATTTTTTGTGCTAATCAAATATACAAATTATGTGCTAATTTTGTAAAAAATTATTAGAATGACAACAATAGTGGTGGCTATGGGTGAGAAGAACGAGATCGGTTTTGAAAACAAACTGCTGTGGCATCTTCCGAAAGACCTGAAACACTTTAAAGATATAACTTCGGGACATCCTATTATTATGGGGAGAAAGACCTATGAAAGTATAGGGAAACCGTTGCCGAACCGTACAAACATTGTTATTTCCAGAAAGAAAAACTGGTTTGAGGAAGGGATTCTGATCGTGGGAAGCATTAAAGAAGCCGTAAAATTTGCTAAGAAAATCGATGAAAATGTATTCATCATCGGTGGTGGAAATATCTATGAACAGACAATGGAGATTGTGGATAAACTGGAAGTGACTTTAGTGAAAGCTGATCTTCAGGCTGATACTTTCTTTCCAAAGATCAATCCGAAAGTATGGAAAAAAACGGAAGAGATCTTTCATGAAAAAGACGAAAAGAATGAATATGATTTCTCCTTTCAAACGTATGAGCGAATCAAGACTGAGTAGTTATGAAAATTCTAACGGGTAACCTCTAGCTTCTAACCTCTAAATTTTCTATCTTTGCACTCTTAAAATTGAACAATGAATAAGTACATAAAAATTGTAATTGCAGCAGTTCTTATCCTTTTAGGACTTTATATGATGATTTTCACAAGAAGTCTGGGCTGGGGGATTGTAGTATTCCTTCTTGCAGCACTGCCTATTATACTTTTCATCAAAAATGAATATATCCTTCTTGCCTTCTGGCAGCTGAGAAAACAGAATATGGAAAAAGCTTCAAAATGGTTAAACGGAATCACCAACTACAAGGCGCAGCTTCATAAATCCCAGTATGGATATTTCCACTATTTACAGGGACTAACCCAAGCTCAGGAACATCCTGCGAAAGTGGAACCGTTGATGAAAAAAGCTTTGGAATATGGTCTGAATATGAAGCACGACAGAGCAATGGCCACATTGAATCTTGCCGCAGCAGCCATTTCTAAAGGAAGAAAACAGGAAGGGCAGAAGCTTCTGGATGAGGCTAAGAGATTAGACACGGCAGGAATGATGACAGATCAGATCAAAATGATGAAAGATCAGTTGAAAATGCCTTCTATGCAGAAACATATGCACAACCCGAATATGAGACAGAGAGGAAAATTCTTCTAAGAACACTATACAAAACGAAAAAAGCACCTGATTCAGGTGCTTTTTTTATTTTAAACTCATTTTACATCACATTTCTGAATTATGATCATACCCATAAAATTTAGGCATCTGCCAGTGGTATTTCACGGCAAGCGTTCTGATGGCTACAATCAGTAAAATGGTGAAGATCTGGATAAGTGTATAAGAAAGCGGGATAAACTTCGTCATCAGAAGAAATGCAGATCCTCCGACGATACACGCTGTTGCATAGATTTCTTTCCTGAAGATCAATGGAATCCGGTTGAGGAGAATGTCCCGTATAATCCCTCCGAAGCAGCCGGTGATGGTTCCCAGTGCGATACATATCAATGGATGAATGTCCGCATTGAGTCCTTTCTGAACGCCGATAATGGTAAATAATCCCAATCCGAAGCTGTCAAAAATAAATAAGGTTACCTTGAAGTTCTTTTCAATGGATTTGAAGATCATGGCAAAAATACTTGTTCCGAGGATTAATGCACAGGTTAAAAGATCATGCATCCAGAAAACAGGAATGTCCAGCAGGAGATCTCTTACAGTTCCTCCGCCCACAGAAGTGACGAATGCGATAATCAGTACCCCGAACGGATCCAGGCGTTTCTGCATCGCTGCAAAACTTCCCGACATCGCAAAGGAAATGGTTCCGAGTACCTCTATGGCAAAATTGAACTGTTCGTGCATATATTTATCAGTAATAGGTAATGGGCAATGAGTAATAAAAATTATGCCATTTAAAGCTGGGATAATTTAAATTTATACTTGGTCATCACCTTTACAAGTTCTTCGCATTCTGATTTTAAAAGTATCATTTTTTCAGGACTTAAATATTCCAGTTCCTCAATGATTTCAAGCCAAAGTTGAGTTTCATCAATTTCTTCTACAACAATGCAGAGTTTAGCAAATTTTTCTTTTTCAGATCTTGCTCTTGAAACAGCTCTGTAATTTGCAGCTACTGAAGTGGAAGATCTTATGATTTGTTTCCTTATGACCGAGACATCATCTGAATAAGGTAATGAAGAGAGGGATTTGATCACAAGAATGGAAAAGTTTTTAGTCCTTTCCCGAAAAACCTAATTGTAATCCATATTTCCCAAATTACTCATTACCTATTACTCATTACTTATTTTTTCACCCTGACAGAGTCCGGAACCAGCAGTTCGTATTCTCCGTCGTGATTGATGATCTCTCTTACAATGCTGCTGCTGATGAAAGATTTTCCGGATGAGGTTAAGAGGAATACGGTTTCCAGTTTTTTGTGAGCCAGCGTTCTGTTGGTGTGGGCAATGGCTTTTTCAAATTCAAAATCGGCAGGATTTCTTAAGCCTCTCAGAATGTATTGTGCATCCTTTTCAAAGCAATAATCTACCGTTAATCCTTCAAAAAAATCGACTTCCACATTGGGGAATTCGGCGACAGAATTTTGGATAAATTCCATCCTTTTTTCAAGGGGAAACATATATTTTTTTTGGGAATTCTGCCCGATCGCAATAATCAGTTTGTCAAAAAGCGGAGCCGCTCTTTCAATAATATCATAATGTCCCAGGGTGATAGGATCAAATGATCCGGGGAAAACAGCAATTTTCATGTTTTACGTGTTATGATGAGTTATGGGGTGCGAGTTAAGTGGTGAGTTTGGGGATACTGGTTGGTTGTTGCCTGTATCTTCTTTTCAAACTTCCATCCACTAACCTTTAACCTCTGATTTCCAACTTCTATTATTATTTATTCAACGCTTTTTCTACTTCGTTTCCGCAAAGGTCTGTAATGGATATTCCGTAAATTTTAGCTTGTTGCGGAAGAATGCTGGCCGGAGAGAATCCAGGATTGGTATTCATTTCAAGCATATAAGGAATGCCGTCCATAAGGATGAATTCACTCCTTGAAAAACCACTCATACCAAGGGAATTGTAAGCTCTTTTTGAAATTTCTTCCACCCGGATTCTGGTCGCATCATCAATTCTTGCAGGGGTA
The DNA here is from genome assembly GCF_000737715.1 of Chryseobacterium sp. JM1. Classification (GTDB taxonomy): domain Bacteria; phylum Bacteroidota; class Bacteroidia; order Flavobacteriales; family Weeksellaceae; genus Chryseobacterium. The sequence goes on from NZ_JPRN01000014.1 coordinate 42,986, forward strand.
ATTTCCTCTGAAGCGCCTTCATATTTAGCTTCATAATCAAAGAATTCATTGGTAGGTACAATTTCGGTGATTCCCAAAACGATGGTTTCACCTTTGAAATCTATAACGCCTACAGAAACTTCCATTCCGTCAAGAAAACTTTCGATAAGAATTTCGTTATCTTCTTTGAAAGCGATTTCCGTGGCAGCAATTAATTCTGATTTCTCTTTTACTTTTGAAATTCCCAGAGAGGATCCGGATTGATTAGGTTTAACGAAAACCGGAAGCCCAAGACTTTCAACGATTTCGTCTGTATTGATCTCTTCTCCTTTTCTTAAATAAATGCTTTTAGCAGAAGGAATTCCGTATTTGGACAATACCGCTAAAGTATCTTTTTTATTGAAGGTTAAAGCGCTTTGGTAGAAATCACAACCGGTATATTTCTGCCCGATGGCATCCCAATAGGCCTGAAGAATTCCGTTTTCACCCGGAGTTCCGTGGATAATGTTGAAACAGGCATCGAATTTCAGCTGTTCATTATTATCTAATGTCACTGAAAAATCTCCGCGGTTGATTTCATATTTTTTGTCGTTGTCTCCTAAAAAATACCATTCATCTTTTAGAATAACTACTTTATATACGTCATATAGATTTCTGTCCAGAGAATCGTAGATCAACTGACCGCTTTTTAAGGAAACTACATATTCATCTGAATAGCCTCCCATGACAACGGCAACACTTTTTTTGCTCATAACCATTATAGTATCAATTAAGGCAAATTTAATCATTTTATGTAATGCAATAAGGGAAATTCAGAAATTTTAAAATTCAAAATGAATTGTGTTAAATAAAAGGACATTTAAAATTATTAGCTATATTTGCCGTTATAATTAAAGTATTTTTAAGTATGCTTAAATCACTTTTCAATTGGAAAGTTTTACTGAATTTAGTAGTCGCCATCGGTGTTTTTGTGGGGTTGGTGTGGCTTACTTTCCGCTGGTTGGAATATCATACCAAGCACGGTCAGGAAATTCCTGTGCCTAATGTTATTAATAAATCGGTGTACGATGCCGTAAAAATATTAGAGGATACAGGTCTTGAATATGAAGTAGACAGTGCAGAGTATAACCCTAAATATAAGCCTTTTCAGGTTTTAAAGATGCACCCTTTATCCAGTTCCCGTGTAAAGCCGGGATCGCTGGTGAGAATTGTTGTTAACCCAAGAACCTGGGCTCCAATTACCGTTCCGGATGTGATCAACAAATATTCAGGACTTGCGTTCCAGAGATTGGATCAGGTAGGTCTGAAGATTGGCGATACCATCTACGAACCGAGTATTCAGAAAGATGCTCTTTTAAGAGTATTATATAAAGGTAATGCTGTAAATCCAGGATCACGTCTTCCAAGATTCTCTGTAATCGATGTAGTCGTGGGATCCGGACCTATGAGAAACATTTCTATTCCTAGTGTGGTAGGGCTTTCTGTAAAAGAAGCGAGAGCCGTTATTTTGAAAAGTATGTTTGAAGTAGGACTGGTAGAACATGAAGACGGAAGCAAAGACGAATCTGATATTATCTATTATCAGGATCCGGCTTCAGGTGATGTAAGAGACCAGGGAATGCAGATTGACCTTTGGGCCAGTAAGAGAACTCCTGCTGAACTGAGAGCGAAAGTAGAACAGCTGAATGCGATTTACCGTATGAAGGTAGATACTTCACTGCCTCCGGTACATTATGACGAAGTTCCCAACCATCCGGAACCAAGCTATGATCCGCCTGCAGCAGTACCTGTTCCTAGAAAAGAAGTTCCTAAAGTGGAACCGGCTAAAACAGAACCGGCTAAGACCAGCGTAGCTACCGGGCCTAAGCCTGCAGGAACTACAGCTGAAAAACCTAAATCCACTGCATCAAGCAGTCAGGGTTCAGGAAATAAACCGGCTACCACAGGAACCACTCAGCAACCGGCTCAAAAGCCAAAAGCTAAAAAAGTAGTCGTAGAATAATAACGATTTATTATATAAAATATAGGCTTCAACTGCAAAATGTTGGGGCCTTTTGCGTAAAAAAGATAAAACAATGGCAGAAGATAACGAAGACTTTTTAGATGAAGAATTAATAGAGTCCGACAGTCTCGAGAACATCGATATTGATGAGGAAAATAAGGGACTCTATGAGCATGTAAACATCAAAGTCGATAAAAACCAGGAGCCGTTAAGGATTGATAAGTTCTTATTAATATACAGACAAAACTCCTCGCGGAATAAAATTTCTCAAACCTGCAGAGCCGGAAATGTAGTGGTAAACGGAGCTCCGGTAAAACAAAATTACCGCGTGAAGCCCGGTGACCAGATTTCAGTGCTTCTTGCTCATCCGCCGAGAGAAAATGTGATCATTCCTCAGGATATTCCTGTAAATATCATTTATGAAGATGATGATTTGGTTGTGGTGGATAAAGAACCGGGAATGGTAGTGCATCCCGGACACGGAAACTGGGATAAGACTTTAGTAAATGCACTGGCTTTCCATTTCGAAAAGAGCGGTGAAAAATCTGATCTGGACAGAGTAGGGCTGGTTCACAGAATTGATAAAGATACTTCCGGACTTCTGGTGATTGCAAAAAATGAATATGCACTGAGCTTTTTAGCGAAACAGTTTTTTAACAGAACGACAAAAAGATTATACTGGGCTTTTGTCTGGGGAAATCCTCAGGAAGATGAAGGGACCATTAAGGGGCATATCGGGAGACATCCCAAAAACAGAATGCAGATGTCGGTTTATGAAGACGGAAGCCATGGAAAGCATGCGGTGACGCATTACAAGGTATTGGAGCGTTTCAAATATATGACATGGGTAGAATGTAAACTTGAAACAGGAAGAACGCATCAAATTCGTGCTCATTTCAAACATATTGGCCATACGCTGTTTAATGACGAAAGATATGAAGGTCATACGCCTCTAAGAGGAGTGAATATACCTAAGTATAAGCAGTTTATAAAAAATGTTTTCGAAATTCTTCCAAGGCATGCACTCCATGCCCACACTTTAGGGTTTATACACCCAACGACGAAAAAGGAATTATATTTTGAGAGCCCAATGCCCAAAGATATGGCGGATGCTGTAAAAAAATGGAGAAATTATTTAGAAAACTAAAAATATATTGAGAATTTTTTTATATTTGTTGAATTGAAATCAAGATTTGTTATGAGAAAACTATATGCTATCGTATGTTTAGCTCTTTTGTCAAATGCATACAAAGCACAGGAATCACTACCATACTATCAGCAATATCTTTTGGATGGTGATTTTCTGTTCAACCCAGCTCAGTACGGAAAGACCGATTACGTACAGCTCAATGCTAATTACCACAAACAATTTGACAAGTTTAGCGATTCTCCAAATACGCAGTCTATAGGAATCAACGGGAACATCTTCGACAGAGTGGGAGCAGGGCTCTCTATTTTCAGAGACAGTAATGGACCTATTTCTGCAGGCGGTATTACAGCGGGAGCTTCATACTTTATTCCACTAAGCAGTGAAGGAGAAAGAAAAGACCAATTCTCTTTCGGTACTAGTGTTTCATTTTATAATATGAACTTCGACTATACTTCAGTGAATGTTGAAGATGGTTACGATCCATTGTTGATCGGGAAAGAAGGGAATATTTTTATGGCTTATGCCAACTTTGGTGCAGCTGCAACGTACAGAAACATCTTTGCAGGAATCTCTGTAAATGATATCGCGTTAAGCAATGACAAGGCTATCGTAAACGGAATCGAGCCTTCACCAATTAAATTCTTCTTAAACTTAGGATATGACTGGCATTTTGCTGACAATATCTACGTAACGCCATCAGCGTTGATCAACCTGAATACGAATTCAACAAGAATGATCGACTACAACTTAATGGCAACTTTCTTTAACGACATCAATTCATTCTCTGCCGGTGTAAGCTACAGAACGGTACAGAACAGATTCGACAGCCAGCAGTTACAGGTGGCACCGGTTGTTAAAGTAAGAATTAATAAATTAATGATTGGAGCAACTTATAACATCGGAATGTCTGATATCCAGACGTATGGTGGAAACAGCTTTATGTTGAGCTTAGGTTATAACTTCGATAACTTTATTAATCATAGAGGATATAGATATTAATCTGATTTAATTTAAATAAATTTGAGCTCTGAAATTTTCAGAGCTTTTTTTATGATATACATTCACATCCCGTTTTGCAGACAGAAATGCAGCTACTGTAATTTTCACTTTTCCACATCTTTGAACTTTAAGGATGAAATGATCAGTGCTATGAAGACCGAAATCCGTCTGAGAAAAGACGAACTGCAGAATAAAAACTTAAAGTCACTGTACTTTGGAGGCGGAACACCGTCTATTCTTTCTGCAGATGAGATCAGCTCAATGATCGATGAAGTGTTAAAATATTTCAGTTTTGACCGGGATATTGAAGTTACCTTAGAAGCCAATCCCGATGATCTGAATAAAAATTTTCTTCAGCAACTTGCAAAATCTCCGGTTAACAGACTTTCTATCGGTACCCAAAGTTTTTTTGATGAAGATTTAAGGTTAATGAACCGTGCCCATAACGCTTCCGAAGCAGAAGGTTCCATCAAAAGAGCACAGGATTTTGGCTTTGAAAATTTAAGCATCGATTTGATTTATGGCTCACCAACCTCCAATCTGGAGATCTGGAAAGAGAATTTAAACAAAACCATAGCCCTCGAAGTTCCCCATATTTCCTCATATGCCCTGACCGTTGAACCGAAAACGGCTTTGGAAAACTGGATAGCGAAAGGAAAAATCGCCAGTCCGAGGGAAGAAGAACAGAATAGAGAGTTCTATTATCTGTCGGATTTCTTAAAAGACAACGGATTTGAGCATTATGAAGTTTCCAATTTCGCGAAACCAGGCTTCTATTCAAGACATAATTCTTCATATTGGAAGTATAAAGAGTATCTTGGAATAGGTCCTTCCGCACATTCTTACAACGGATTTGATGTCAGAAGCTGGAATGTAGCCAATAACCAGCAGTATATTAAAAAGCTTGATGGTGGTATTCTTGCCAAAGAAGAAGAAATCCTGTCACAGAACGATCAGTTTAATGAAATGATCATGATCGGGTTGAGAACAATCTGGGGTGTAGATATTGAAAGCCTTAACAGTAAGTTCAGCGAGCAGACTCTTGAACATTTCCGACGTGAGATACAATCTAAGCTAGAAGAAGGTATTCTGATTACAGAAAACAATCACCTTAAAATCCCGGAAAAACATTGGTTTATGGCGGATGGAATTGCTTCTGATCTGTTTATTGTTTAAGTACAATTGAATACTTTTCAAAACAAAACAGTATTAGTGATATCATGCTGAGCGAAGTCGAAGCATAATATCTAAGCGCAATAACTAGTATTGTACAAATAAAGTCCGGAATCAGGAATACAGAAATCTAAAAATCTTCGTATTTTTGTGTAAAATTTCAGCTCACTTGAAAACTAAAAAACAAGACTATTCACATCTTTCACCAAGCCAGCCTATCGGTATTTTCGATAGTGGGGTGGGAGGACTTACCGTAGCCAAAGAAATCAAAAGACTTCTCCCTCATGAAGACCTGATTTATTTCGGAGATACCAAGCACCTTCCGTACGGTGAAAAGTCCAAAGACGCGATCATTGAATATTCTACCAAGATCACCAATTTCCTGCTTCAGCAGAACTGTAAAGCGATTGTTATTGCCTGCAATACAGCTACAGCCAATGCTTTGAACGAAGTGATGCAGTCGGTGAACGGAAAGGTTCCTGTCATTGACGTTATTAATCCGGTTGCTGAAAAAGTAGCCTATGAGATTCATAATAATGTAGGCGTAATTGCAACGAAAGCAACGGTGAATTCAGGACTGTATAAAAAAAGCATCAGAAAGCAGAATAAATGGATCAAAGTAGATGAACTTGCCACACCTTTGCTGGTTCCTGCCATTGAAGAAGGATTCAAGAATCACCCGATCACGCATGCGATCATTTATAATTATCTGAGCAATAAAAAGCTGAAAAATATTGAAACCCTAATTCTTGGTTGTACGCATTACCCATTATTAATCGATGAGATCAAGCAGTATTACGGAAACAGAGTCAGAGTAATCGATTCTCCCAATATTGTAGCCAATCATCTGAAGATCATCCTGGATAAATACCACCTTCTGAATGATCATAATCCAAAACCAAACTACCATTTCTATCTTTCGGATCTGACGAAAAACTTTGAGAAAATCTCCAAGAAATTCTTCGGAAAGACCATAGATCTTGAACTGAAAGTACTATAATACAAAAAGCTGTTTCTCCTGAAACAGCTTTTATTTTTCGAGGAAATATCATCAATGACTTGAAGATGGAAGTTACTGTTGGGTAGTAAGTACTCAACAATCCCACTTAAATGTATTGAAGTAGTTTTAAAAAGATTAATAAAGGCACCCTGTATTTCTATCTTTGGACTTCAATAACTTCCCTCTTCGAGCTTCTGGCTTCCTTACTAACGATTAAAAATTTAAGATTCTAAAATAACCATTTCACGATTCAGCCTTCTTTTAGGTGTTGTTGCCGGATGATTGCTGTCACTGTCTGCTCTTTCACCAATCGCAACAGCGAAAAGTGTTTCGTAAGAATCATTTTTCAGGATAGCATCATATTTTTCAGGCTCAATTCCTTCCATCGGAGTAGAATCAATTCCCATCGTTGCACATGCGGAAAGAAATACACCCAGCGATAGATAAACCTGATGCCCAAACCACGAACGGATAGCCTCTTCGCCGTTGGGCTTTACCATAGTTCTGTAGTAATTCACGGAACCTTCAGGAAGGTTTTCTTCGATCTGTCTTTCAAATTCTTCCGGATTTTTCATCATTTGGAATACAACCACATGGCTGCTTTCCAATACTTTTTCTTTGTTAAAATAAGATGCTTCGGCCAGTTGCTCCTTCAGCTCGGGCGTATTCACGAAAATAAAATTCCATGGCTGGCTGTTGATAGAAGATGGACTTAAATTAAGAATCTCTTTCAATTCTGCAATCTGCTCTGCACTTATTTTTCCCTGAGGATTATACTTTTTTACGGTATACCTCTTTTTCATTTGTTCTAAAAAATTCATAAATTATTGTACTATCATTTTTATAGTTACAAAAGTAATTTAAGTTTATTACCTTTGCAATAACGGTAAAAAAGGATAGTATAAAAATGTATACAATAGATAACAAAGAATATCCGTGCTGCACCAGCGTTACGATGAAGTTTATAGGAGGGAAATGGAAAGCTGTAATTTTATTTCATCTGACGGATGGTGCCAAAAGATATAATGAATTAAGGAAATTAATTCCTACGATTACAGAGAGAACCTTAAGTCTGCAGCTGAAACAGCTGGAAGAAGATCATATCGTCAACAGGAAAGTATATACGGAAAAGCCACCTTTGATGGTAGAATATACATTGACGGATTTCGGAAAAACACTGCTCCCGGTGATTGAAGCGATTACGAATTGGGGAATTGCTGCGCCGGATCTTTCCGTAAAAAAAATAATCAGGAATTAAATTTCCTGATTATCTTCTTTATTTGCTTCGAAAAAACTGAAACTTACATTTCCGTATTTTCGGGTATCTACTAAATTGGGGTGTTCCAATTTCATCCTGCTCTGATGTTCTATGATCAGAACACCGTTCTCCTTCACATATTTATTGTTCAGAACTAAAGACAGCAGTTCGTAATATTTCTTCTCTTCCATTTCAAAAGGAGCATCAGAAAATACGATCTCGAAACTTTTCTTGTTTCTGAATTTTTTAAGCCAGTCGAAAACATCACCTCGCTGAACATTCACCTGCTGAGACATATCCAGCTCTGAAGCCGTAGAATTAATAAAACTTGTGTGCTTTGGATTCAGTTCCACGGAAGTGACATCCTGACATCCTCTGGATGCAAATTCGAAAGTGATAGAACCGATGCCTGCAAAAAGATCAAGCACCGAAATAGACTGCATGTCATATTTGTTTTCCAGGATGCTGAATAGCGCTTCCTTAGCAAAATCTGTTGTAGGTCTTACGTCAAAATTTTTAGGAGCGGCTATTTTTTTGGCTTTCCACTTGCCTGAGATTATTCTGTACATACTGAAAAAATATTAGGCAACGAAATTACTAAATGTTGGCTAATAAAAATAATTTAGTCAGAAAATATTCTATAGTCGGTTGATAATGGTTATTTTCGCGGTTGAAAAAATAATGATTATGAACAAACAATTGTTGACATTCTTATTGGGTGTCATTTTATGCGTACAATTATCTGCGCAAAATAACTTTGAAAAAGGTTATATTATTAACAATGACGGCAGCAAGGTCGAAGGATTGATTAAAAATATGGACTGGAACAGGTCTCCTATCCAGATAGAATTCAAGCAGGATAACAGTGCAGTTTCCAAGCTGGTAGGGATTGATGCTATAAAAGAATTTGAAGTAGATGGAAAGGCAAAATACGTAAGATCTGAGGTGGAGATTGATATGTCCAGTGATGATACCAGCTCTTTGGATGATGAGGAAAAACCTTCATACACTAAAAAGACGGTCCTTCTTAAAGTTATTGTTGAGGGAGAATATACTTTATATGGATACAGTAATGAAAACATAAAACGTTTTTTCTATCAGAAAGAAGATACAAAAGAACCGTTGGTTTTTAAAAGATACATGATTTCAGGATCAAGTATTGCTAAAAATAATACATACATCAAGCAACTACAAGCTTTATCAAACTGTGAAAACGTTAAAGCTTCGCAAATATCAGGTCTTGAATACAGAGAAAGTGATTTGAGAGATCTTTTCATCAAATTCAACAGCTGTAAAAACGCAGATTATAAGAGTTTTGAGGAAAAAGAGAAGAAGAGCTTTTTCCATGTGTCGCTAAGACCGGGAGCGAACTTTTCATCTTTAGAGATTACCAATCAGAAAAAAGCAGATATTTTCTCATCAGATTTTGGAAGCCAGACGAATTTCAGAATCGGGGTAGAGCTTGAATATGTAATGCCGTTTAACAATAACAAATGGGCAATTATATTAGAACCTACTTATCAGTATTTCAAGAAGACAGAAAAAGATGTTCCTACTACTACGATTTTAGGTGAAACTGTATCAAACAAAGCAACCGTAAAATATTCTTCAGTTGAAATTCCTGTTGGTGTTAGATATTACGCATTTCTAAGTGAGAAATCTAAATTGTTCTTCAATGCTTCATTTATTTTTGATATCCCTGTGGGAGAATCTGAAGCGGTATTCCAAAGGTATCAGTTTGCTGACGAAAAAATAAAGATAGGATCTGCGGCCAATTTCGGATTTGGAGTAGGTTATAAATACAATGACAGATTCAGTGTAGAATTCAATATGCACACGAAAAGAAGTATATTTGAAGATGACAGCAGTACGTATTCTGCAGACTACAAAAACTTCTCTGTTATATTAGGATACACTCTATTTTAATTAAACACATAAAGAATGTAAAAAAGGTACCGTTTCAAACGGTACCTTTTTTTATATGATTAATTAAGGATAAAATTCTTATTGGGAACGTTGTCGTAAACAATTTTCATATTCTTGACGAACTTCTGAAGTTCAGAAATAAAAGTTTCATTTTCCGTAGTCTCACCGTACGCATAAAAGTTGGTTTCATTGATTCCAAAGCCAATTTTACTGAGGGTAAACATCACGAAATAAAGAAAATCTACTTCAGAATTCACATCCAGATTATTGTATAAAATCACCTTCCTGTTATCGATGGCAAAAAACTCACACTGGTTGTGGTATAAATTGATATGAATTTCTTTATTGTTTTTATTATTGATAGAATTTAAAAACTTCTCTCCCGAAAAATTAAAATGAACCGGAACCGCCAGCTCTTTTATTTTCTTATAAAAGTTTTTAGGGAACGTATAATAAAACTGTACTCCGAATCTTTTATTCACAGAAAGCATCAGCTCTTCTTTCTCCTTGTCTGCAGGAGCATTGAAGGCAATCAGTTCAAACCCCGCATCATGTTCTGAAAACCCTTCCGGCATCAGGGTAAAATGATTCAGTGCAGAGATCACATGGATCTCTTCAAACCTTTGTTTAAGAAGAATTTCATCAAGTCTATCCTCGATGAGATTTTCCGGTGTTTCTTCAGTAACGAAATAAGACTTTTCCTCCAGAATGCTTTTGTTCTTTGCAATCTGGCAGATTAATCCGTCTTTGGTAAAAAGTAAATTAAGTACGTTCATATTTCAATTGATGCAAATTTAGTGAAATTCTATCATAACGGCACCTGATTGATGGTGAAGTATTTCCTTATTGTAAAAATCAATATCCGACTGGCTTTCCAAAACATCCATAACCATTCTCTGCAGCGTTCCGTCACCAATGCCATGCACGATCTCTAACCTTTTCAGGTTATGTTTTCTACAGAAATCAAGGACTTCCATTAATTTTGCTTTTTGAATGAACAGCCTTTCAAAACTGTCATAATCACTGGGATTTTTAACCATATGATGAAAATGCAGGTCGAGAACCATGTGATTTTTCTGATGCTTTTTAGAAACTACTTTCTTCGGTTCTGCTTTTTTAACTACGCGAATGTTTTCATAAAGATCGGCATCTTTTGGAACCAGCTTTTCTTTTGAATACTGATAGGTGAATCCATATTCATCTTTAAAAACAACGATATTGCCTTTCACAGAAGTGATTGTCCCGCTTAAATTTTCATCTACCACAGAAACTTTGTCCCCGATTTTCATGTATTGTGCCTCTTCTTTTATTATTTTCAAAATTAGTTCTTCGGTCCCAGTTCAATGATCTCAAGATCTTTCACTTCATCGCCTTCCACCACAAAGCGCATCATGGTTCTCACCTTATGCCATCCCTGTTTTCCGCAGGCTCCCGGGTTCAGATGAAGAAGATTATTCTTTTGATCAAACATCGCCTTCAGAATATGAGAATGTCCTGAAATAAATAGCTTCGGAGCCTTTTCAGAGATTTCCTTATTGGTGAGCGGCGTATATTTTCCTGGGTAACCTCCGATATGGATCATCAGAACTTCAAGATCTTCACAGAAAAAACGGTTCACTTCAGGAAACTCTGCCCTGATTTTTGCGTTGTCTATATTTCCGTAAACTCCCTTTAATGGCTTTATCTTTTCCAGTTCTTCAATAACTTCGATGCTTCCAAAATCTCCGCAATGCCAGATTTCATCGACCTGAGACGCGTATTCTAAGATACGGTCATCTATATAAGAGTGGGAATCGGAAAGCAGAAGGATTTTTGTCATGAAGATCTGAAATTTGTGCAAAGTTAGGAAAGATTTATTTCTCAGCTATTTTAATAAATCTTTTTAACACCAAGCTATTATCCGGAAGTTTTGATACTATAAATTTACCATTAATTGCTGGAAATTTGGGGTTGGTTATGATGATGGTGGTGTCAGAATCCATTTCCCAGATTCCACGATGGCGATACAGCTTTAATTTGTCAGCTTCAATTCTTTCTATTATTGCCGTGGCACATGCCGGTTCCGCATTAAGTGATACAATTGTTCCATTCTTTTTAAACCGGATTCCACCCCATTTTTGATCAAAAGTTTTCTGACTTTTATAGATGTAAGTCAATCTATCTAATTTTGCCAGCTTCCATGTGTGGAAGAGAAATGAAGCATCAATCTTATTCTGACTTTTAAAGGAAAGAACTGCGAAACATACGAATAAAAGGCTATAAACTGATTTTTTCATTCAGATACAATTGAAAGTAGGGAAAATAGATAAATTTTTCTCTGTTACAAAATTTGGGTCGCTGAATATTTACTAAATTTGAGAAAATTAAAAAAAATGAAGCAGAAATTTTCTTTTTTACTTTTTCTCGCAGCGGTAGGGCTCTTCAATGCTCAGGTTGAAGAAAAAAAATTGGATGAACTGATCCAGAATACCTTAAAAACTTTCGATGTACCCGGAATGTCCGTTGGGATCATAAAAGATGGAAAAGTGATCTATTCCAAAGGTTTCGGACAACGCTCCTTAGCCACCAAACAACCGATGGATGATAATACATTGGTAGGAATCGCTTCTAACTCAAAAGGTTTTACCTGTACTGCCCTGGCTATTTTAGCGGATGAAGGAAAATTGAACTGGGACGATAAAGTTTCAAAATATATTCCTGAATTTCAGATGTACGATCCTTATGTTTCTCAAAATGTAACCATAAAAGATCTTATCACGCACAGAGCCGGATTAGGTTTGGGGCAGGGCGACCTGATGTTTTTTCCTGAAGGTGGAAGTATGACCGTTAATGATATTATTCACAACGTCAGATATCTGAAACCTGAAAATCCTTTCAGAACTAAATTAGACTATAATAATGTGATGTTTATCGTTGCCGGAGAAGTGATCCACAGGATTTCCGGACTGAGCTGGGCGGAATTTATCGAGCAGAGAATTATGAAACCGGTTGGTATGACTTCAAGTTTTGGTAGTTATAGCAGAGCCAAAGCTGTAGCCAACAAGATCGATGCTCATGCTCCTGTAGATGGAAAAGCTATTGCCGTTCCACACGACTGGAATGAAACAGGAAATGCAGCAGGAGGAATTATGAGTAACATTAAAGATATGACGACTTGGGCAGATTGTCTTTTAAATAATTTTACCACGAAAGACGGAAAAAAACTGGTTTCCGATAAAAATGTGCAACAGTTATGGAGTTTACAGATTCCGGACAGAGTGGCTATGAAAAATCCATATGATACCAGCTTTTACGGGTATGGATTGGGATGGTTCCTGAGTGATGTAAAAGGACATAAGCAGATTCAGCATACAGGAGGTCTTATCGGAACGGTTACCCAGTTTACACTAATCCCGGATTTGAAATTGGGAATTGTAGTGCTTACCAACCAGCAGTCAGGAGCTGCTTTCAACTCGATCACCAATACGGTGAAAGATTCTTACCTTGGAGTGGCAGACAGAAACTGGCTGAAAACTTACGGAGAAAGAATGACGAAAGTTAATGCTGAGTATGATAAGCAGAAAAAAGAAGCCTTTGCTAAATCCGATGCCTTTAAAAAAGAAAAAAATCTTCAGCCGAAAGCAGAGCAGTTCGTAGGAAAATACAATGATCAATGGTTTGGAGATGTAGAAATTTCGCAGCAGGGAAATACCTATAGAATTTCATGTAAAAATTCTCCGCGTCTGAAAGGAGAACTCCTTCCTTATTCCAACAATTCATTCATCGTTAAGTGGGACGACAGAAGCTATGATGCCGATGCTTACATTGTTTTTAATTATGATGAAACCGGAAAAGCAGAATCTGCCAAATTAAAACCGATTTCAGATGTCACCGACTTCAGCTTCGATTTTGATGATCTGGATCTGAGAAGATAAATAAGGATACATTTAAATTAATTAAATAACTTAATAATATTCAATAGGAACGGGCTTTAGCCCGTTTTTTTATTAATCACAGGCAAACAGACTTTAGCCAAATCCTAAAAAAAGAGCTCCAATATTCGGTGGAGCTCTTCCGATGTAATAGATGATATGTGAGTAAAAAGTGGAAGAAAGAAGTCACTTAGATTCTAGAAAGAATGACTGTATGAACTATTAAGTCTAATCGTAACTTCAAACCTCCCTTTTCCAGCTTCCAGCCTTTTAATTCTTAATAAATTTCTTAATAACATCCCCGATCTGGATAATATAAGCCCCTTTTGTCAACTGGCTTACGTCAATAGAATCACGTTCCAGTTTTCCTGAAAGTACAAGGTTTCCAACCATCCCGAAAATCTTATAATCCTGTGACGGAGCATTCATAACTTTTAAGGTTTCCTTAGCCGGATTGGGATAAATTGATGTTTTGCGGTCACGGTTTTTTTGATCTGAAACTGATAAAGCGGCCAAGTCTGCTTTTAAGACAGAACCTGCAAAAAAGTCAGTGACATAGATGAGATTGTCTTTCACAGCTAACCCGGAAGGATAATCAAATCCGGTAGAAACAAGACCCGTGGAAACCGTTGAATTGGGCTGATTGATATTAATTTTAGACACTTTAGAAGCACCCGCTTCACAGATAAACAGATCTTTTCCATGGAAAGCAAGACCTGATGGGTAGCTTAATCCCTGTGCTATCGTAGTAGGACCGGTTGATGTAGTCATATCGAATTTTGAAAGTTTTCCTTCAAACCGTTCCGTAAAATAAATCACATTATTAATAATCTCGATTTCAAACGGAGATTTTGCCGGGATCACATCAATAAGCTGAGGATTAGGCTGGCTTACATCTATTTTAGCAATTTTATTATCTCCTTCAAGAGCCATATACAGTTCATTTCCTACGAATTCAAGACCAAGCGGACTGCTTATTCCACCCAGTATGACCTGCGGAATTGGGTGAGAAGTGGTAAGATCAACTTTTGAAAGTCTACCCGCACCAAATTCTGAAACATATAGAATATTATCCTTTAAGGCAAGACCATAAGGACGGTTCACTCCGGTTACCACATCAACTGGCGGTGCACTGGGATCATCAAGATTTACTTTTACGACTTTGTCCAGATAATAAATACCGATATACATCGTATTACCGTCAATAACCATTGGATTGGGTGTTCCAAGATTTTCAATAAATACATTGGCTGAAGCTTGAGAATACAATTTGTTTCCCGCTAAAAGCAGAACTAAAACTAAGAGATAAAATTGTTTTTTCATTTTATTTTTATTTAGAATAATTAAATTTAAACAAAAGTAATTTATTAAAAATAAAATCCCGAGGGGTCTGACAAATATCATGAATAGAGGAAAATGACTGTTCGTGTAAGACAATGTAGAATGATAACTGGAATTTATTCCAATTATCCTGTATATGAAATATCTAATTAGTAAATGATTTTTAATCGAATGTCCTGTTATTCAATAGAAACGGGCTTTAGCCCAATGTCATTAAGTTAAGGGTCTAATGTTTTGATTTTCAGACGATTCACCTTGTTTATCTTATCTTTTTTTTCGTATATTTAACAGTGAATCAATCAGTTAAACCTAGACGAAAAAATATTAATGATATTTTATCTTCTCTTCAATGCGAAATTTCTCATAGTTTTACAAAGAAAAGATTTATAGTTAATGCTGAAGATTTCAGTAGAAACAGAAATCTTTCTTTTTCGGTAACGATTTTATTTATGATCAATTTTTTGACCAAAAGTTTATCCCTTGAGATTGTTAACTTTTTAAGTTTTCTCAAGAGAAAAGAAATTCCTCAGAAATCATTCAGCAAGAGTGCTTTCGTGCAAGCCCGTAAAAAAATAAAACCTGAGGTCTTTCATTATCTGAATGAAAAACTGACCGAAGAATTTTACACTGACAATAGTGCCGTAAAAACAAGATTTTCTGGGAAACGCATTTTATCGGTGGATGGCTCTCGTTTAGTTCTTCCCAAAACAAAGGAGTTAGAAAAGATCTATGGTAAAACAAAGAATCAAACAGAGACTTATTCCGTTCAGGCCAAAGCTTGTGTAGTGTATGATGTGCTTAATAAGATAGCGATAGGTGGAATACTCTCATCTGTTGATACGGATGAGCGCATTCAGGCAAAAGAACTTTTTAAATATTGCAGAAAAGGAGACTTAATTATTTATGACAGAGGTTTTGCCTCGTTTGATTTTATCTACGAACATCAGCAGGCTGGTTTAGATTTTGTGATGCGTGTTCGTTTAGATTTTAATCAGGTTATAAAAGATTTTGTACTTAGGGGTAACTATTCTGAAATAGTAGATATGTATCCCTGGAAAAACTCCGATCTACGGACCAAAAACTATGATAAACTAACTTGCATAAAAGTAAGATTAGTACGTGTTATTTTACCAGGAGGTGAGATTGAAGTATTGGCAACTTCTCTTCAAAATGAAAAGCAGTATGCTGTTGAAATATTCAAAGAACTTTATTTTGAGAGATGGAAAATAGAAACTTTTTATGACGAGCTTAAAAACAAACTTAGGATAGAAGAGTTTTCGGGCTATTCAAATCAAAGTATACTGCAGGATTTTTATTCTACACTGTTGGTAAGTAATATTCAAAGCCTTATTATTGAAGAGCTTAATGAAGAACTTAAAGAAAAGCAAGGCTCTAAGAAGTACTGTTATAAAATAAATACATCTCTGTCTTATGGATTTTTTAAAAACAGAATTCTTGATTTACTTTTTTCTAAGAGAGATATAAGTGAGGCAATGGATGAATATAAAACTCTTTTAAAATCACATATAGTCCCTATAAGACCTGCTCGGTCACATCAAAGAAATACAGCAAAATATAAAGCTAGGGCAAAGCCTATAATTACTAAAAATCACAAAGATAGCCTGTAATTGATTCTTAACTTAATGACATTGGGCTAAAGCCCACCCCTATTGAATTTTATCAGAAATATTTTACTCTTCTAATCTAAAAACAAAAAAACCGCTCCAAAAATGAAGCGGCTATATTTTCTATATTTTTAGTGTATATGCTTTTCAGCGTGGTAAGAACTTCTTACTAAAGGTGAGCTCTCCACATGTCTAAAACCTAAGCTTCTTGCAAAGTCTCCCAACTCATCAAACTCTTCCGGCGTAATGAATTTTTTCACCGGTAAATGTTTTTTGGTAGGCTGAAGATACTGCCCAAGTGTAATAACATCAACGTTTGCATTTCTGATGTCTTCAATGGTTTGTAAAACTTCATCTTTAGTTTCGCCCAAACCTAGCATTACTCCTGTTTTTGTTCTTCTCTGGCCTGCTTCTTTCAAGTATCTCAATACTTCTAAGCTTCGCTCATATTTAGCCTGAATTCTCACTTCCCTTGTTAAACGTTTTACGGTTTCCATATTGTGAGAAATCACTTCAGGAGCTACGTCTACCAGTCTGTCAAGGTGCTTGGTAAGCCCCTGGAAGTCCGGAATAAGTGTTTCCATCGTGGTTCCCGGAGAAATTCTTCTTACAGCATTTACGGTTTCACCCCAAAGGATGGAACCCATATCTTTCAGGTCATCGCGGTCTACAGACGTAAGAACAGCATGCTTGATCTTCATTAATTTGATAGAACGGGCCACTTTTTCAGGCTCATCCCAATTCACATCAAGCGGTTTTCCTGTTTTTACACCGCAGAAGCCGCAGCTTCTGGTACAGATATTTCCTAAGATCATGAACGTTGCCGTTCCTTCTCCCCAGCATTCACCCATATTCGGACAGCTTCCGCTCTGGCATATGGTATTTAATTTATATTTGTCGACCAAAGTCCTAAGCTCCCTGTAGTTTTTTCCGGTAGGAAGTTTTACACGGATCCACTTTGGTTTTTGAACGGTAGTATCTTGAACTAAATTTTCCATCTCTAAAATTGAAGTTCAAAGTTAAGGAATTTTTCATGGAAACCATCTAATGGAAAAATTGATGGAACAGATAATCTTTATGGAGTCAGGAAGTCAGAAGTTGGAAGAGGGAAGTTATTAAGGTCTCAAGCACAACTATAGGACGATTTCATTAATCGTTTAAGTCTTATTTATCAAATTTAATACTGTTTTTACAAGTTTGATCAAGCAGTATATTCCGGTTTCCATCCTCATTAACCTTAATTCAGAATATAATTGTAATTTTAAATGACCAAATTTAAACTATGAAGAAGATTCTTTTAACTGCATCTGTTATCATCAGTACATTTTCCTTTGCTCAGAAAGAACT
The DNA here is from genome assembly GCF_000737715.1 of Chryseobacterium sp. JM1. GTDB lineage: Bacteria > Bacteroidota > Bacteroidia > Flavobacteriales > Weeksellaceae > Chryseobacterium. The sequence continues at coordinate 60,697 of NZ_JPRN01000014.1, forward strand.
TCAGCCGGTGGGTTCGGAGATCATTGAAACTGTGGAGGGAGATCTTGATGGTGACCAAATTCCTGAAAGAGTCGTCATTTATAATACAAAAGATGAAGGTGAACTGGGCAAAATCCGTGAAATTCAGATTCAGAAAAAGAGCGGCGGAACATGGATGGTTCTGAGTAAATCAAGGAATGCGATTCTGGAAAGTGCCGGCGGAGGTATGATGGGCGACCCATATCAGAGTACAAGTGTTTCAAAAGGAATTTTAAGCATTACCCAGGCAGGAGGAAGCAGCTGGAAATGGGGCTATACAGATAAATACAGGTTTCAGAACGGACATTTTGAACTGATCGGTTATTCTTCAGAATCCGGCAGGCCCGGAGATTATTGGGCGGAGGTAGATTTTAATCTTTCCACAGGACAGCTCAACTACAAAAAAGATGTGGAAAATACTAAAGAATATGGGAAATCCAAACAGGAAACTTATATCAAAAAGGGATTAAAAATCGATCTGCAGAACAGAAATCAAAAGGATCAGAGAAAGATTGTTCTTCCAAAAACGAAGGAGGAAGTGTATCTGTGAAAATTTTGAACCGGTAAATAGTAAACTCTTAAGATTGAGCTGCTAATTGTCGGTTTGAACTACTAAATCCGCACTGCGGACTCAGTCTAATTATCATCAAATTCATTATTCTTTAGCAGTTCTGCCAGGACTTTCTTGGCACGCATCACCCTTACTTTGGTATTGGCAACGGAAATCCCGAGTTCTTCTGCGATTTCTTTGATGCTTTTTTCTTCAAAGAACCTTAATTTAATAATATCCTGGTAATTGGCATCCAGCGACTCGATGGTTTTGATGATCTTTTTCTGCTCTTCATTGGAGATCATGAGCTCTTCCGGAGATTTTGCGAACTGGTTTTTCACCTCATCAAGATTCTCAGTCGGGTCCTGGTTTTCACGGGCTCTTTTTCTCCAGAAATCAATGACCGTATTTTGGGCAATGGTTAATATCCAAGTTTTAAACTGAAAATGCGGATCGTACATATCCAGTTTCGACAGCACTTTTGAAAAAACATTCACCGTGATCTCATCTGCATCATTTTCATCTTTCACTTTCTTCATGACAAAAGAGAAGACATCCACCCAAAAAACATTGATGAGTTTGGTCTGGGCTTTCTGGTCCTTTTCTTTGGCCTTTTGAATAAGCAGGAATAGCTGTTCGTCGTTCATTATTAACAAATATAATTTTTTTAAATGAAAGGGCAAAGGGCCAAACAAGCCTTTTTATCCTTTCATTTTTTTACCTTCCCACCCCTGTTCTCTATACTCCTGAATTTACTATCTTTGCACCATAAAATTTTAAAGAAAAGTATAGATGAATTCCTTTATAGAAGAACTAAAATGGCGTGGTCTTTTTGCCGATATGATGCCTGGAACCGATGAACAGCTGAATAAAGAGGTAACTACTGCATATATTGGTTTCGACCCGACTGCTGATTCTTTGCATATCGGAAGTCTTATCCAGATCAAAATTTTAGCGCATTTCCAGCAGCACGGTCATAAGCCGATTGCTTTGGTAGGAGGTGCTACAGGAATGATCGGAGATCCGTCAGGGAAATCTGCAGAAAGAAATCTGCTGGATGAAGCTACTCTTCTTCATTATGTAGACTGTTTAAAAAACCAGCTTTCAAGATTTTTAGATTTCGAAGGTGAAGGTGCCAATAAAGCTGAATTGGTGAACAATTACGACTGGATGAAGAATATTTCTTTCCTCGATTTTGCTAAAAATGTCGGTAAGAATATCACCGTAAATTATATGATGGCGAAAGACTCTGTAAAAAAGAGATTTTCGGGCGATGGCGGAGCAGACGGGATGAGTTTTACGGAATTCACGTACCAGCTGATTCAGGGATATGATTTCCTTCACCTGTACCAAAATAATAACGTGAAGCTTCAGATGGGAGGTTCTGATCAGTGGGGAAATATCACGACAGGAACTGAACTGATCCGCAGAAAAGCTCAGGGAGAAGCGTTTGCATTAACGGTTCCTTTGATCACGAAAGCTGACGGTTCTAAATTCGGAAAGTCTGAAAGCGGAGAAAATTACTGGCTGGACAAAAAGAAAACTTCACCGTACAAATTCTACCAGTTCTGGCTGAATGCTACGGATGATGATGCAGAAAGATTCATTAAATTCTATACTTTCCTATCAAAAGAGGAAATTGAAGCTTTAGTAGAGGAACACAAAACGGCTCCTCACGAAAGAAAACTTCAAAAGAAACTGGCTGAGGAAGTAACGGTTTGGGTACATGGAAGAGAAGAATATGAAAAAGCTCTGAAAGCTTCAGAAATTCTTTTCGGTCGTTCTACGGCTGAAGATCTGGTAAGTCTTGATGAGGAAACTTTCCTTGAAGTTTTTGACGGTGTTCCACAAAAAGAACTTCCAAAGGCTGATGTAATCGGAGTAAATATTATAGATCTTCTTTCTGAAAAATCAGGGTTCTTAAAATCTAAAAGTGAAGCTCAGAGAGAAATTAAAGGAAATGCAATTTCTGTAAACAAAGAGAAAGTAAACGATACCTATACCGCTAATGAAAGCGACCTTATTGACGGAACATTTTTACTACTTCAAAAGGGTAAGAAAAGTTACTTTATTGTAAAAGCTCAATAAGAATACAAGCATATAACAAATCAAAAGAGACTGTCCGGGACAGTCTCTTTTTTATTGAATATCAAGAAAGATATTACAGGTCTTGAGTAGAGTTTTCAACAGGGTTGTTATCAGTCTAAAAAAATAAAAGCCGTGAAAGGAGCTCACGGCCTTCGTAGAGAAAGTTATCACTTTTAAAATGCTCTTGTTATTGATTCTGAAGAGCCATGAAAAAACTATTATAAAAAAGATATGTTAAGTGTCTGGTGATTGTTTTAATTCTTTTTAGAAGTTCAGTTTTTAAAATGTGTAATTGGCACTGGCAGAAAGTATCTGGCCACTTGAAGTTCCCTCTTTTTTCAATTCTCCATCTACGTAAATCTGTACCTTAAGTGTTGATGATGAAGAAGCACCTGTTGCATTCACACCAACATTAACGTTGTAAGCACCTGCAGGGCTTGTAATTTCCGGACTCGTCCATGTAGTTCCGCTAAGGCTTGATGCGGTGGTGATGGTGCTGTCATATCCATAAACGGCTACATCAATATTACTTCCGGCTGAGGCGGTTGCTTTAAAAACAACTTTATGCGCTTTCCCGGCAGGCGTATCATCGTCATCATCTTTGCTGCACGATGTCGAAAACCCTAAAAGGACTGCTGTTACTAATACGAACAATGTATATTGGATGATTTGAGATATTTTTGATTTTTTCATTTGATTGAATTGATTAATCTGTGTTTAAAACTTATATGAAATTCCGGCTTTTCCTCCTGATGCTATACTTCCCCCTCCTACTTCTACATTCACGGCAAAATGCTCTGTAAAATAATAACGGGCTCCTGCCTGTCCTGCAAAACCTACTCCTGAACTCTCTCCTCCGAAATAATCATAGTCTGAGCCATTATAACGGTAAGAAAAAGAGTTGTAAGCTAGGGTAACACCGGCATATACGTCAAATTTATTAGGAATTTTCAACAGGGTATTGAAGTGATAATTCCCGTTCAATCCTACCGAAATCCATCTGCCTTTTACGTCTCCTGAGTATTTTTCGGTGGCAAAACTTCCTTCAGCACCTACTGTGATGTCTTTGTGGATTCCATAATCAACTCCTGCATAAACGGGCATTCCCCATCCATTGGCAAGACCAATCCCCGCATTGATCTGAGCTTCTCCCTTTTGTACTCTCTGGGCATTCATGATTCCGAAAAAGGAAATTAAGCTCAGTAAAAAGATCTTTTTTTTCATTATATATTTATCGTTTTCAATGTTTAGTATTTGGGTCTGTTACAAGACTTCTGCAAAACTATAAGCCAGCACAACGGGAAACAATCCTTAAAAAAAAGTAATTTTTTCTACTGGTTTTTAGGTATTTTTATTCGTTGGTTTTTTGATTACATTCAACCTTTATTCTGAAATTGAATGATAAAGCGAATATTATTTTTTTTATACCTGCTGACAGGCCTTGTACTGCAGGCTCAGCTGTTGTTTCCACTTAATGAGAAAAAATTCACGGACAGTTTAGAGTTTGTGGTTAAAAATAATGGGAATGTCCTTTCGAAGGCTGATGCCTGTTTTCTGTTATCCAATTATTACAGAAATACCGATACGGTTAGGAGCCGCACCTATTTAAATAATGGAAAAGCATTGGGTGGAAAGGATCCGTTCACCGCCGCCAAATACCATTATTATGAGGGACAGTATTTTCTGGATCAGAATAAAGATAAAGCAGCACTATCGTATCATAAAGCCATAGAAGAGTTTTCAAAATTAAAGGACAAAAAAGCGGATCTCTACACATCTTTATGCTGGTACGGCTATGGTGTTACCCAAAAGAATAAGGCAGGCTATCCTTATTTAATTAAAACCATGCTTGAGAAAAGCATTCCAACCTCTGAAAAATATGGCGACGATAAACTTACAGGATTTTTATACACTCAGCTAGGACTCATGCTTACTTACAACGCTGAATTTGAAAAAGCCGCCAATTATAACACGAAAGCGCTCGATATTCTTGAGAAAAAAGCACCTCATTCTACGGAGTTATTTTACAATTACCTGAATATCTCCACCAATTACTGTTATCAGGTAAAAGCCGGTATCGGAAAAAAATATATGGACAAGGCAGAGAAAATGATTTCACCCTATCCTGATTCTTCGTCCAATGCGTTATTGTATTACAGCAAAACATTGTATTACATCAGCAAGCAGGAACATGATCATGCATTGGCAGCCATTGAAAAAGGATTGTTTTATACTAAAAAATTCAACCAGAAACTGCTTATTCAGATGTTCTATTTTCACAAATATGACATCTTAAAAAAGGAGCAAAAATATACGGAAGCCAAAGATTTGCTGGAAGAAATTCTTGCAGAAAAAACCCTTGCCACAGATCTCAACAATAAGAAAACACTCTACAGCCATTTATCGAACATCAATGAGATCATGGGAAATCCTACTCAGGCTTTGGTTTGGGAGAAAAAATATTCCAAACTGAATGACAGCATCAATGCGGAAAACATCAAATTGGAGATCAATAAACTGGAGACCAAATACAATACTTCTGAAAAGGAAAAGAGAATCGCTTTCCTGAATGCTGAAAAGAATCAGAAGGAAATGGAGGTTAATAAAAAGAATTACTATCTTTGGGTATTGAGCCTTTTCCTGCTGTTTATCACGATCGTTCTGGTATTTTTATTCATTATTTACAGGAACAATAAAAAGCTGTCTGAGCAGAAAGAGATCAACCTTCAACAAAAGATTGAAGACATTAATCAGAAAGAAGAGCTGGCATTAACGAAAGCCATTCTGGAAGGCGAAGAAAGAGAACGGGAACGTATTGCAAAAGATCTTCATGACGGCCTGGGCGGAATGCTCGCAGGCGTTAAAATCAATTTCTCTACCTGGTCTGCCGGACACCTTGAAGCTGAACAACACAAAGATTTTTATAAGATCCTGGATCATCTTGACCTCTCAATAAAGGAACTCAGACATGTGGCCAGGAACCTGATGCCGGAGTCTTTACTTAATTTCGGCCTTGAAACGGCTTTGAATGACCTCTGTGAGTTTTATATCCGTAAAGATCTGGATATCTATTTCCAACCCTTAAATATAGAAAAAGACCTTCCGCTTACGATCCAGCTTAATATTTACAGAATCGTACAGGAACTTCTGGCTAATGCAGTGAAACATTCCGGGGCCAGCAATATTCTTCTTCAATGCTCTCAATCCGGCGAAAACTTCATGATTACCATAGAAGACAATGGAAAAGGATTTGATAAAGACATCGAGAAACCATCGAAAAGCATGGGTTTCCACAATCTGAAAAACCGGATCAATTATCTTAAAGGAAAAATGGAAGTAAGCTCAGACAACCAGGGCACAACAATTAACATCGAACTCAATATCCATGGTGAATGAAAAAATAAATATTGTCATCGTAGACGATCACCCTATCGTCATAGAAGGACTCAAAATGATGCTGAAAAGTCAGCCTTTTTTCAACATTTCAGAAAGTTTTACTTCCGGATCGGAAATCATCAGTTTTATCCGTTCCCATCAGGTGGATATTATTCTTCTGGATATCACACTGCCGGATGCTAATGGAACTGAACTGTGCCGGGAAATTAAGAAAATATCACCGGAGACTTCTGTGATTATGTTCAGTAACCGTTCGGAGAGGAGCATTATCATGCAGTCTATACAAAACGGAGCCAGTGGTTATCTTCTGAAAAATATTTCGATAGACGAACTTGTGGTCTGCATCAAAGGAGCACTTTCAGGAAATATTGTTTTCTGCAATGAAACCAAACAGATCATCAGCCGGCCTTCTCAAAATGACTTACCGATTCCAAGGCTTACGAAACGTGAAAAACAGATCCTGCAAATGGTCGCACAGGGAAAAACAAGCGCGATGATTGCAGAAGAGCTTTTTCTCAGTCCGCTTACTGTAGATACACACCGTAAGAATCTGTTACAAAAATTCCAGGCCAGGAATTCTACCGAGCTTATCAACCGGGCCACTCAGCATCATATGATTGAGGAATAAAAAACAAAGTCTTTCAAATCAAACGCAAAAGTCAAAAAAATAAAATACCATCAAACCTTATAGGTTTTGAAAACCTATAAGGTTTCGTTTTCTAAAATATGCCTTTATATTCTTTTTAAGATTTAAAAATTTCACGCAGATTAATCAGATGGTGCAGATTTTTGCTTAGTCTACCTATTTTGCCCGTGATCCAGTAAAAAACAAAAAAACCGCTTTTAAAAAAGCGGTTTTTATTTATATATAAGAAATATATTTTATAATTCTAAGAAGCTGTAATCAATAGAAGCTACCAAAGGACCTGCTCCAACCATCTTTTTGGTTTTTACAATTTCCCCGTCTATCCAAAGATTAACTACCAGTTCAGAGGTAGCGTCAGGAAGATCTGCTTTAGCATCAAGGTTCAACTGTGCCTGGCTTGAATTAACGAAAAACTCTCCGCTCGTCCAGGTTGTCCCTACAGGATCGAAAATATCAGTCTTTACGGTTCCCACCTGTGTTACAATTGCTCTGATAACACCACCGGTTGTTGTTTTCACTTCAAACTGTACAACGTGATCTGCAAACTCCTCGTCATCATTATCCTTTTTACAAGAATTCACCACAGTAATTACAGAAAATAATAAAACGAATAAAAAAGAAAGTCTTAGTAAACTTTTTGATTTGTAAAATTGCTTCATTTCTCCAAATAGATTTTTAATGTTTCAAATATAAGTTTTTTATTAATATAAAAATAACTTTTATGAAAAATTTCCAATAAAGATTTCCAAATAATATCAAATCAGCAAAAAGCATAATTTCAGGATCGGCCCGTATTTGCGCCTTTCATCCGGTCAATATTAAATATAGATATATGGGTTCCGGTTTTGAAGTTGACAATGTGATTTATTAATTATATTTGCCGTATGAATTTAGATTATATAGTAAGAGAACCGGAACAAATCACCCCAGATACTACTGTACTTTTCATGCTGCATGGCTATGGCAGTAACGAACAGGATCTTTTCAGCTTCAGGGAAACACTTCCTGCCGACTGGCTTATCATAAGTTTCAGAGCACCCAGAGACACTCAGTTTGAAGGATATTCATGGTTTGACATAGATTTCAATAATGCTGAAAATTTCATTGATCTTGCCCAAGCGAAGGAATCACTGGACAGCGTACTGGAAAACATCCTGAAGATAGTCAATCATTATGGAATCACTGAAGGGAAGGTACATTTGTGCGGCTTCAGCCAAGGTGGAATATTGTGCTATGCTTTGGCTTTAAAACACCCAGAACTATTTAATTATGTAGCTTGTCTGAGCAGCTATCCTGAGGAAAAACTTCTGGACGGTATCGTTAAAGACAAAAAGAAACTGGAAAGACTTCGTTTCTTCATCTCCCACGGAACAGATGACGCGGTTATTCCTCTTGAGTGGGGAAGAAAGGCAGCAGACCTTCTGTATGATCTAAGCTGTTATTTTTCGTTCAGAGAATATATGAGCGGACACGGTGTCAATCAGAAAAACTATATGGATCTGATGGAATTCTACTCAAAATAGAATTTTAGGTGGCAGGTAGCAGATATTAGGTAGGAGGTTCTAGGATTAGGGATTATGCCGAAGGTCGAAACTGTGGTTTTTTGGTTTTAGTCAAGAGCTAAGAAGCAAGATTGAAGATTTTAGACATCAGACAATAATCTATTAACTTAATCATTACAAACTAGCAACTAGTAACCAGCAACTCTCATCCCGTATACCGAAACTCTCCAACCCTAGAACCCTACCACTCTCAAACTCTCTGAAGCTAAATCTTCTTAACCCGAATTCAGGTTATTTTACATAAATTTAATCAATACCCGCTGCTTTATGCAGTTTATATAAACATTCCTGCCTTTGGAATGTTTTTTTATGCATAGTAATGATAATTTCACTAAATTCAGTAAATGAAACTTAAGCTTCTTTTACTGGCATTATTCTTTAGCATTTTTCTTAGTGCCCAGAACTCTTTCGAGCTCATTAATGCCAAAAAAGTAGTTATCCCTTTTAAACTCATCAACAATCTCATCTTTATCCCAATCAACGTCAATGGTGCTGAACTGACATTTATGCTGGATACCGGTGTCGCTGAAACCATTCTTTTCAGTCTTGACAATAAGGAAGTGAAGCTGGAAAATGTTGAAAAAATAAAATTTTCCGGCCTTGGTGGAAATGTAAGTATAGACGGTTTTAAATCTGACCGTAATATTGCTAAAATAGGAGATCATCTTATCAATTCATCGATGCTTCTGTATATTGTTATTGATGAGGAATTCAATATCTCGTCCCATATCGGAATTCCTGTGAACGGGGTGATCGGGGCTCATTTTTTCAAAAACCATCCGATATCGATAGACTATATTTCTAAAAAAATAACGGTTTATCAGGATACTGATGTTCTTAAAAGGAAGATTAGAAAGTTCACGGAGCTGCCCATGACTATAGAAAAGGACAAACCTTACATCAATGCTGATGTAGAAATGACGAATGAAAAGAAAAGCTCAAAGCTTCTGATCGATCTTGGTAACAGTGATGCCATCTGGCTCTTCCCTACCCTGATCAAAGATTTTGTGTACAACAGACCCAATATTGATGATTATCTGGGCCGCGGATTCAATGGAGACATTTATGGTAAAAGAAGCAGAATCCACAATTTCTATCTGGGGGATTTTAAGTTCGAGATGCCTCTTACCGCAATGCCCGATGAATACTCTATCCAGCACGTAAACCTTGTTGCTAACCGGAAAGGGTCCGTAGGCGGAGAAATCATCCGTAGGTTTACCACTATTTTTGATTATCCCAGCGGGAAAATATATTTGAAAAAAAATAAAAATTTCGATGATCCTTTTCATTTTAACATGAGCGGACTAGACTTTAAACAGGATGGACTGGAATGGCATGAAGACCGGGTAAAAATTGAACCGAAAAAAATATCTGACGCCAGTACTGAAATTTCAGCATATGGTAGTTTTCAGTATAAATTTACTTTAAAACCCATATTTTCCATCGCAGGAATACGAAAAGACTCACCCGGCTTTAAGGCAGGCCTGAAAAAAGACGATCGTGTGCTGGTTATTAACGGAAGCCGTACTTCTGACATGACTATGGAAAAAATCATGGAACTGATGAAATCTGAAGATGGACGAAACATCACCATGGTCGTTCAGAGAAAAAATATGGAACTGACCTTTAATTTTGTTCTGGAAGATCCTATACCCTATCAAGAATAGCTTATGAAAACCGAAGAAAGCACAATAGATAAAATAAGAACCCGCCCGAGATTTAAGATGTTTACCCATCTTACCAAGGAAGAATACGCGGAAAACTTAAAAAAATACCTCGCCGGGCACAAAGACGAATTCTCCGGAAACATCAACAAGGAAGTGGCCACAATCTGGGTAGAAACGAAATATGATAACTACTGGAAACCCAGGCTGTCTTTAAGAATAGAGATTGAAGATGATGACATTGCCATACGTGGCGTATTCGGCCCTAGTTCTGCAGTGTGGACGTTCTTTATGTTTCTTTATTTTTCCTTCTCCATTCTATGGATGACCTTTTTCACCATGTATTACGTGGAAAAACAAATAAAAAGCGCTGAGTTCCCGTGGGCCCTGAGCGCTTCATTTATGATGTTATTCTGTATTCTTCTTACGTATGCAGCGGCCAGATTCGGGCAGCACAAAGGCAAGGAAGAGATGCTTAAGCTTAGAAGATTTGCTGAAGAATCTACTTTACAGTTTGAAAAGAAAATTAATTAACGGGAACTTCTGCAGGTTTTTCACTTTGAACCGGAGCCATTGCTTTAGCGGTTTTAATGGAATCTGCAACTTTTTCTCTGTTGTCCTGTTCTTTTATCATTCTGTCTACATTAGGTTCCAGAAGTTTGGTCATTTCTTCTACTGAAATATTATTGGCATTGGGATCATCCAAAAGTTTTTTCCAAGGCTTTCTTCCTCCCCATTTGTAATCTCCGAAAACCATTACTGGAGTACCTTTCGCTTTGGTAGTAGCCCCTCCGGGATTCAGGATCCAGGTATCTGCGTATGAATATAACCACTGTGCATCTTTCATTAACAAACGAAGACATGAATGTGATGCAGGATAACCCGGAAGATCATACTGGTGCCATCCGATTCCTCCGATATTATGAATATTGAAGTTATAAGGAAGTTTCCATTCTGTGCTCACGGTTGAGATAGACAGCTTCTTTTTCCAGTTGGCGAAAGTAAGTCCGCGCGTTGTCTGTGCAGCCTTTTTACCCATACTGGTTGGTCCCCATTTGACAAGACTTCCGTTAGAATATACTCCGTAAGCCTGTATAGGATAAGAAAATATCACAAACTTTTTCACGCCGCTTAATACATCCAACTGCATTGGAAATGGTGAATAAGACATCAGCGTGGTATCTATTTTAGCAGGAACCACCAAAGTATCCGTATTGAATCTGTTTTTAGAATCAAGCCTGTTTAATGCTAAAATCGCATAACGTTCTTTTTCGCTGTATTTTTTACTGAATTCCGCGTAGATAGAATCTCTCATCTTTTTATCCTTCGGAAGGACAAAAGCGTTATAGAAACCGTTTTCCTGCATTGCCGGCGGAACGGATTCTTTCTGTACTACAGAATCTTTTTTGATGGAATCTTTTTCTACGGCAGAAGTCTCTGATGAGGAAACCGTATCTTTAAGAGTATCGCTTATTTTTTCAATTTCTTTCTTACATGAAACCAGCATTGCGGCGCTAAAGCAAGCATATAAAAATATTTTTTTCACAGATATGTTTTTCATAAATAAAACAGGCCATTTAGTTTGGTTACCCATTGCAAATATCAGACCTAAATTTGAATCACAAAAGACATTGTAAAAAATACCGTAAAAAAACGGTATTTAAGTATATTGTTTTACAGCAGTTTATTGGTTTTGGCGTAAGAAAGGGCTTCAGCAATGTTATTGACACCAATTTTATCAAAGAGCTTTTTCCGGTGAAATTTTACAGTATCGGCAGAAATAAACAGTTTTTCTCCAATTTCATTGATAGTCAATCCACTGGCATACAAACTCAGAATTTCATATTCTCTCTGGGAAAGCTTTATTTTTTCTTCTTTCTCCCATTTTTTGGCTACCACATCAAATTTCCAAAACTCATCCGATCTCTCTTTGCTTATCACGATATTCCCCGATGAAGTATTGTTCGAAAGTGAAACGATACACAATGCTTTCCAGATCTGTCCTCCTTCAGTAAGAAAAATGGGTGTGAGTTTATGATTGACAAGAACCTTATTCTTTTTGCCATTAATCAGGTAGAAATCGTACGAAATGGAATACAGTTTCCGCTCATCCACAGGAATATTCTCATAAAATTCAAATCCGGCTTCATTGATATTTATTAAAAGCTCCACATCTTCAGGTTTTACATTCTGAAAATAAAAAGCATAGCCCAAGGCTTTCACCTCTTCCGATGATTTTCCACACAGGAACAGCGGATTTTCAGAGACATAATCAAAAGCTCTGGTCTGATAATCGATCACATATAAACTCTGATACGTGAGTCTGGAAAAAGCCTTTATAGCTTCCAGATAGTTTCCTACCTGGCTGCGGTCTATTTCAGCATTGGTGCTGACATCATTTTTTTCGTTAAAAAATCTATTAATTTCTTCCATACACCCTTAATAAATTGGCACAATCACTACCCAAAAGTGTAGTATTTACATCATTTATACAAATCTACACAAAAGTGTAGTGCTTATCAAAATACTGTGATCTATTTTTGCTGTAAATAACCTTAGTTCTGTACCTAAAAACAAATTAATAGCCCAAAGATGAAAAGTATCTGTCTTTATCCTCTATTTATTTTTTCTGCAGCACTTGTTATTCTTCTGTCCTCTTTCCAGATCACCAAAGGCAGACATCTTTACCGCAATCAGTGGAAAATTCCTGCTCACAAAAATCTGAAAATCAAAAATTCGTCGAAAGAGACTCTTGAAGTGGTTTTATATAATCCTTCACAGAAAGACGACCTTCAATATGCAATCAATAACCATGAAATAAAGGAGCTGCCCAAGAATGATTCGGTCAAAGTTAGAGTAGATTTCACCCATGAAGTTTTTATCGTAAATAATTCAGCCCAAGAGGGCTTGTTCAGACTGAAAATAATAAATAACGCCGGCCGAATTAAAGCAGCCCTTAGAGATCAGCTCCCCTTATAACAGAATTTATTTTCTGAAAAAAAAACCACAAACTGTTTGAAACATCATAACAGCTGATCCTAATCTATTACTGTCTTTTTGGGCAGTAATTTTTTTTGGTCCGGTTTCGGGTTTGAGTGTCGGAGGGTTTTAGGGGTGGAGATTTTGGGGGCGAGAGGTGCTGGTTATGGTGGCTTAGAGTCCCTCAGCCACCATTTGGAATGCCGGTTATTTGTTTGGGATATTCAAATAGAAGTGCTGCATCCGGGAGGTACTCGAAACCAACAGCAATAGGTCTGAAATCTGTCTATTTCTTTATTCTTTGTATTGGTACTCTAATACCCATTCATCTTCACTTGCGAAGCAAAATTCACCATTGACATTCTTGCTCCCTATTTTCAACCTTCGGCACAATCCCTAATCCCTAATCCCTACCACCTGCTACCTTGTCCCCATCCATTTCAAAGTTCCATTTTTATCAAAACTGTACGCATCCTGATGCCACGAAGCTCCTCCTCGGCATCCGGTGTACAGCAGTTTATTTTTTTTGTCTATCGATACATCACAAAGGCACGAACAGGCTGACTTGGAGTAATCCGGCTCTTTAAAGAGATCAAAACGCTTCGTTTTCGGGTTATACAGATAAATGGTAAAGGTACTGTAGACACCCATTCCGGCATCGGGAATGATGAAAGAAAGATCATCGTATCCATCAAAATTATAATCCTCAATAATGCTTTGCTGGGCTGGATCCGGGCTGTCCGGAAAAGGAAGTTCTGTGGTCATCCTTTTTCCGTCAGGATACTCGATCAGCAGTCTGTTATTATAAAAATGATTAAAGGAGATTATGGCACCATGCAGCAGGTATTTATCCTCGCCGTCCGGTTCTCCCTCTTCTTCCACAAGGTCAAGGTTAAAATGTGTGAAATCCCGTATTCTGATGTAAGAGGGATCTACAATCACATTATTCATTTGCATCATTTTATAGGTTCCGTTAAGTTTTCCGTTAACCATTTCATCCCATACAAAATAATGATGGGCCGGTTGACCGGGGCCTTGCGAAATGGTGTCCAGTCTGTAATTTTTGACATTTAACGGAATAATTTCTTTCTTCCCTTCATACTGTATAAAAGCTCCTTTCCCGCCATTCCCATAATACAGTTTCAGCCTGAGTTCTTTCATTTCAGTAACGTATTTTAAAGTGATCGGCTGGGCGTGCAGAAAAGTCCCGAAAATAGCAGCTACAAAGAGCAGAAAAAGTTTTTTCATAGGATTATTTTTTTTCACCGTCACACTGCAGTTCTGCAATAATTCATTCTTACATATTGTACGGTTGAGTATTTTGAGCTTAGCAAATATATGCTTTAAATGTTTTTTTTAAACGGCATTCAGCGCATTAATAATATTTTGTCATTAATAACCATTTTTAGCTGCTGTAGCCTGATAACTTAAGGTTTTATAATACCTGTGCAGATAATCGTATACTACCATTTCAAACAAACGCTGTTCTGAAATGAACAATCGGTTTACAGCCATATGAAAGATGCTTTGAAAAAAAGTAGGCAGTGATTTCAGCTCCGGGCTGTTTTCAAATTCGTCCACAATTTTCTCCAGTTCCGCTTCACTTAGAGCAATATTATTCAGAATCAGTTCCCGGATCTCTGTAAATTCTGATGACTCCAAAAATTCAGAAAACTTTGGAAAGAACATTCTGTATTTTTTATCCAGCTGCCGGTTAAGCTTTTTATCCGCTCTGAATTCTTTTTTAAAATAATGATTATAATCCTTTATCCAGATTAATTTCTGTGCGACCGGCAGATTAATTTTCGACAGCAGCTGATCGATATAAAATAATATAATGATCAGTTTTTCTTCATCCTTTGCCCACAAAAACTGAAGGGTAAGCAGACTGTTATGGCAAAATAATGTTTCAGCATAAGAAATTGTAGTCTCACCATATCTTTCAATTTCTCTGATGTAAGTATCATTCACGATAGTAGAAATCTCGCCGGAATCTACATATTTTTCCATGCCGGCAACCAGTTGGGTGAGTATATGATGATAATGTTCCGGGCTGTTGAGAGAAAGCCTCAGCCGTATATGGGAAGCAGGATCTCTGTACCTGATAAAAAACCAGCAGTTCACTTTGCTTTCCTGCAGAAATAAATCCGTAAGCGGCTGTATGACTTCCTCCAGGATGAGATCCGCTGTTTTTATTCCGGTATAAATTTTCAGATAAACCCAATGGCCTCCCGGCAAAAAACTCCGTTTAACTTTCATGCTTGTTTTTGTAGGCTGTAAAGATATACTCATGAATAAAAGCTTCATTATCGAGGTGTAAAAACTCTTCTATTGTGACAGACTGATTTCGTTTTACGCTGTTTAGAAATAAAAGAACCATATCATAATTCTGCAGATGAATAACCAGTTTGTTATCGGAAACTGCCCATGCAATCCAATCAGGGATATGTCTTTTTTCCTGCCATTTTTTGATTTCGCTCAATAAGGCAATGCTGTTTTCTTTCAATAAATAGAGGTTTCTCAGTTCTTGCAGGTCTACTTTCCATTTTGCTTTTGAGAGAATAATATCATCGTATTCCACTCTTGGCAGATCGTCATAGATCTTCTCCATATCTCCCCAGTTAAAGTAAACTCCGGAACGTTTGTTCTGAGTGTTGAGATCACATAAAAAATGATAAACAGGCAGAGAAGATGCCGGATAATTGTGGGCATTGGTCAGGTAAGGATGTATTTCCTTATTCAGTCTTTTCGAACGCAAAATGATCCTGCCATTCCTGATGCTGATGAACAGATCGTCTATAGAAATCACATATTCGTCCGGTAGTAAAGATTTTGCCAGATAAGAAATTTCATACTTTCTGTGGATCTGTCTTCTTAATATATTTCCCGCCCTTGACTGTGGCAGATGTACAATTTCTGCTAAAATAACATCCGGGTTCAGGTCTTCTTCTTTTTGAATAATGGTTTTTATATGGTTTCTTATTTCATGCCTGTCTGTGCAGAATCTGGCCAGAAGATTAGCGCCACTGCCCCCTCCGCTGCCATTGATCATTAATTTCTCCACTCCGTTTTCAGCAGCTATTTCCGATATAAACGAAAGGGTGTCGGGGAGGTTTTCCCAGTTTTCATGATCATCTTTAAAATCTTCATCTTTAAGCCGGATAATGCCTCCTTTACTGAATCCTGCTTGTTGTATTTTTCTGTTGAGCAGCTGCTGGACTGGCGATAATTGAATAGTCTGTTTCCCGGTCTCCGGTGATTCAGGGATCATAAGGTCATCAAGATAGGGATGAATTCCTTTTGCATCGCTATTCTGTACATATCCTATTCCTATTTCGGTATCCAGGGCATAAGCCAGAGGAATTTCCTGCATTTCAAACCTTTCATAAAAAGCTTTTCTGAACTGTATAAAATGAGAATCTTCCGAAGGTAATGTGATTATATTCAGAAACTTTAATGCTTTTCCGAGTTTTTTTCTCCAGACATGGCTGAGCACATTTTTATTCCTGTAATACAGATCCGTTTGAAGTAAATATTTCCTGTCAAAATCTATAGGAAAACCGTTTACAAGATCTTCTATGGCTTTATACTTTGCGGGAGAGTTTCCTACTTTCGCATCGAGTTCATGAATTTTTTCCCTGATTGTACTTATCCTGGAAAATTCAGTTTCAGCACCGGTTTTCTGTAAGACCGACATGATGTTTTCCAGGAAATCATTTCCGGATACATTGGGAACCAGCTCATTCACCAGGACCTGATTGTCTATCAATTCTTCAATAAATTCTTTCGCATCTTCCCCGGTAATGTCATCATCCGTAAGAAGACTGCTCAATTGTTGAATGGTCATTCCGCCCTGCACATGGATAATAGCGGCCAATTCTGCTGATAGTGGCGCAGAAGAAATGATGTATTCTCTTTTACCCTGATGATACTGATATTCTATATAACGGATTTTTTCACCTACTTTATAAATACTGTTATTGGGATAATAGAGCAGCTTTTCTTTGATATAAGGAAGACTGCTTAAATAATCTGCTAAAACGACCAGAAAATGCATATCCGGCTTGGTATCGCGTATATATGATGTATGTGTTTTTTTTTCTTCAGTACCGGATTTTTGAGAGGTTTCTGAAAACCGCCCGATATCAACTCCGGAAAATAAGCCAAAAGGGGTACAGCGGGTACTCATTCGGATGAAATACTTGAGAAGCGTATTGTAAAGCTCTTTCGGAATAGCATTCGGTTTTAGTGGATTATCCTCAGCATCCTGCCATTTCTTAACGGCTTCATACAAATCAGGCGAAGCGAGATAAAGAGCTTCAAGAAATAAAGGGTCATGATATATTCCGTTTATGATTTTATCCGGCTCTTCAAGAGTTTTCTTTAGCTTATGAAAAGAAAACAAAGGGGTCCGGATTACAAAATCATTAAAAAACTGATAAGAAACTGGTGTCATTTATTTTTGACTCTTTTCTTTGGGTTGATAATCAGGATGCCCCAGCTGCCAGAACGCAAAAGCGAATATATCGCTCAGATTAGCATAGGCCTGTGCTACAGGTATATCATTGCCATGGCCCCCTTCATAGTCAATTTTTAAGAGAACAGGTTTTTTTGAAGCGTTATGAGATAAGAGCTTAGCTGCAAATTTTGCAGGAACCCATGTAGCGACTCTCGGGTCATTCACTCCCGAAGTAATAAGTGTCGCCGGATATTTTACTCCTTTTTTCACATGTTGAAAGACATCCATGTCCAGTAAGCTTTTAAATTCTTCCTCAATGGCCGGATTACCATATTCCTTAAAACCGGTTTCTCCAATACCTTCATATCTTGTCGTATTCAGAACCCCTGCTTCTATGATTACGGCTCCATATAAGTCCGGTCTTTCAGTCATGGCTCTTCCTGTCGTAATTCCTCCTGCACTGGCTCCCCAGATTCCTATTTTCTTTGGTGAGGTGTATTTTTTATCAATCAGATATTCCGAACAGGCGATAAGATCTTTCCAGGAATTGGATTTTTTGGTTTTCTGCCCGTCCATATGCCACTGAACACCTTTTTCTCCGCCGCCTCTTACATGGGCAATGGCTAAAATTCCGCCTTCACTGGCCCATACCAGATAGCTTCTTGCAAAAAAGGGTGAAAAGGAAGTTCCAAATGCACCATAACTTTGTATCAGTACAGGATTTTTGCCGTCCCGTTTTAAATTCTTATTATAGATTAAAGTCAGGGGCACTTCTACTCCATCAAAAGATTTAATGACGGTTTCTTCTGCTATGATATCTTTAAATTCAGGATATTCGGTGATGGGAGCCAAATTTTCGGCTGCAAAAGTATTTGTGGCCAAATTATATCTGAACCGCTGGTTTTCATTGGCCCAACCCGAACAATTGATCCAGATGTCTGAAGAATTTTTACCTTTTGACTGCAAACTGATGCTGCCTGACACGTAAGGAAGTTTTATAGCGGTTTCTTTTCCGTCTCTGTAGATATACAGTTTTGCTTCTACTCCGTTCTTTGTGGTGGTGTAGTAAATTCCGTCTCTGGTAATGGCGTATTCAGTGATTACTTCATCCTTTTTTTCAGGAACCAGTACTTCGGGATTTTTAAAATTCTTTTGAGTAGTGGTCGTTCTGCATAATTTGTAATTAGGCGTATTAAATCCGGATAAAAAGTAAATTTCGTCTCCTGAAAGCCTTATGTAGGTTACTTTACTGTCTTTATCGTAGAGGAGTTTCCAGTTTTTCCCGCCTTTCAGTAAATCATTTTTACCGATGATAAATGTTTTTCTAAAATCTTCTGCATCTACCAATATTCCGATGTAATATTTATCGTCCGGATTAAAAGCCAATACAGCAGGGAATTCCTCCCTGCTGATGTTTAGACTTGAATTGTTTGCGTTGGAAAAAACGTCATTCAGTTTTTCAGGATTTTCTCCTATCCTGTACAGGATAGATTGAGTATCTTTTCTGAATTGATCTGAATTAATATCAATGACCGGGTAGTAGACATAGAAGAAACCACTGTTGTCTTCCAGCCATTTAATACCGCCAATGCGGGAAGGATTGGTATGGGTAATGATCTCAGGATGTATATATTTTGTTTTTACATCTATGATGACCACTTCGGATAATTCTTTTCCTTTTTCAGTTAAAGAAATCGCTACCCTGCTTCCGTCCCAGCTTGGACTGATTAAATTAATTATATGATTATGTGTGTTTTCATGGCTATTAGTTTTAAAGAAAGCCGGATCATACAATAATTCTTCTTTTCCTGCAAAACCCGATCTGTAATATGCTTTTGCCGTTTTTTCACCCGCATTCCTCTTCAGGTAGAAATAAGTATCGTTTTGTGTAATTTTAAGGTCTGAAGTAGAATACCCCTGTTTTTTATCGAGCTCCAGGCGTTTTTCTACATAATAATTCCGTTTTGGAATTGTATTGAGAACAGAGTTGGAATAATCAGTCTGGGATTTCATCCAATTCAGTGTATTCGGATCTTTCAGGTTTTCTAAATTTCTGTAATCATCTACGATCTTCACTCCAAAATATTCGTCTGTAACAGGTACCGATATTGCCTGATTATTTTTTTGAGCTTTAAAAAAAGCTACGATAAATAAAAAAATACATAGAAATAACTTATAATACATGATATAGAATAATTAAAATGGGGCAATGATTTATTACAGAAATTTACAGTAATTAATATCCCACACCTCCAACACCTCCCTGCTGGTTACCGCTTCCGTTTTCAGGATCAATGCAGCTGTCGATTCTGGTGGGTCTGGTTCCGCCTCCGCCAAAGATTTTGGTTTGGTTATTAATTTTTACCAACTGTAATTTTTCTAAAGATAATTTTTTTTCTTTTTTAATTTGCTTTTTCATAAGGCTTAATTTTAATTTAAGACTGCAAAGGAAATATTTTTTTTTTGAATCCTATCACACTATTATTGATAAATTCATGAATTTATAGACCATAAAAACACTCCATCTTACTGATTACCAATCTTTAAAAATTAAATTAAAATTTATAGCGCTGATGCCTATTTGAATAATGTAAATGTAATAATTTTGCAAAAAAAAAACACAATCATGATGAGGTTTAAGTATTGTATGTTGTTAATTTTAGTTTACAGTTTATTTTTTTCACAAAATAAAGGACCTGATTCACTGCAAAAATATTCATATCAGGAACTGCAGCAGAAATTCTACAATTATAATAACAGTAATCAGACAGACCATGCTCAAAGAATTTCCACGTATTTTCTTCATAAGGCCCATCTTGAAAAAGATGATGAACAAAAGGCAGAAGGCTATGTCATGATGCATTTTAATGAGAACTTACCCAATGCATTAAAATATCTGGACAGCTTACAGGTCATTACCCGTAAATCAACGAAGCCATTTTACCCGGCGAGAGTTTATCTTCTCCGTGGCAATTTGTACTCCAAGTTTTATAATGTTAAAGCGGCATTGGGAAATTATGTTCTCACTCTTGAACACGCAAGGGAAAAAGGAAATAAAAGGCAGATTGCTTTTGCTGAAATTAATATAGCCTACCTGAACAATTATGTCGGGCGGTACAGAGACGCTGCCAATACATTAAAGCATTATCTGTATAAAACGGACTATCTGGATCAAAAAGATTATGATAACATGCATGTCAATTTGGCGGATACCTACATCGACCTTAATAAAATGGATTCTGCCAATATACTGATAAAAGAAGGTTTAAATCTGACATCTGAAGCAGGGAGAACCTATCAGTATCACGGATATTTAGTTGAATCGGGGTATTACCATCTTAAGCTTAAAAAATACCAGGAAGCTGTTGATGATCTGCTGCAGTGTAAGGATTATTTTTTCACGACCCATGATGTACGGAACCAGAGCTATACGCTGTATTATCTGGTAAGCTCTTATATAGGGTTGGGTAATAAAGAAAAAGCGGTAGAGAATTTTAAATTATTAGATGCTCATATTAAGGAAAAAAACTATATTTTTCCAGAGTTGAGAATGATCTACCCTTATGTCATAAACTATTACAAAGAAAAAAAAGACAGAGAGAATCAACTTTATTATATTGAAAGATTTATAGAAATTGATAAGGTTCTTGATTCTCAGTTCAGATATATTTCGCGGGAGCTTCCAAGACGATATGAAAAACCGAAGCTGGTCAAGGAAAAAGAAATCATCACTCATGAGCTGGAAAACAAAAAAATTATTTTCTACGTTTCTTCTATAAGCTTACTATCCGTATTACTGGTTTTTATATACCTGTATTATCAATCGAAAAAAGCAGAAAAACAACACAGGCAAATTGCCCAGGATTTAATCCAGAAGGTTCAGGAAAATAATAAAAATGAGCCTGCGCCCGCTCCTCAGCCAGAAAATATTATGGTAGAGCTACCGTCCGAAGATCCGAAAGAAAGAAATGCCAATACGATTTCTGAAGATGTTGTGCAGCATATTCTGAAAGAGCTTACCGCCTTTGAAGCAAAAGATCAGTTTCTGAACAAAGGAATTACTTTGGGAAGTCTTGCCAAGCGGGTAAAAACCAATTCCAAGTATTTATCTGAAACCATTAATACCTATAAAGGGAAAAATTTTGCGGCTTATCTGAATGATCTTCGTATCGATTATGCCATCAGAAGACTGGCCAATGACAGAAAATTCCGTTCTTACAAAATACAGTTTATTGCAGATGAACTGGGTTATAATAATGAACAGGCATTCACTCTGGCATTCAAAAAGAGAACCGGAACTCCACTTTCTATCTATCTGAAAGAAATTGAAAAATCAGAGAACTAAAGAGCAATAAAAACAACCTATAACACTACTTTTCAACACAATACAATTGATAGATTCATGAAATTACACCCTTAATTTCATGAATCTATAGATGTTGTATTTGGATTGTCCTGCCTATTTCCCACATCTTTGCGGCCACAAAAGCGATGAAAAATTTTTGTATGTGTACAGTGCAAAAATCAGACACTGCTTTGCTGATCAGCAAAATCCCGATGTCAGGGACTAAATGACAAGATAAAGTTTTAACCATTTTAAAAAATTACAACAATGAAATTACAAAAGAAGCAATTACCGCAACTAAAAAAGAAAACGATCACTAACCTTAACCAGAGAGAAATGGAAACTATCAAAGGTGGAGGTATTGATGCATCACAAGAATTGGAAAGCCTTTCTGTAAGCCTTTCACTTAGCGTTTCTTACTCTAAGTCTAAAAGCAAGACTCTTCAGTTCTCTGGATGGTGGTGTTTATAATCTAAAGTTTTTTAATACATGCGTCTCTTCACAGGGACGCTGTTTTTTAATAGTTGCATATGGAAAGTTTATCAATAATAGGAAGTAAAGAATATATTGAAGAAATTGAAGAGATCAAACACTGCGGTCATTTTAATTTAGAAAAAAGTACGGTGAATATCGGCTTGGTGACTGAAAATGATTTAAGCATCTCTAATGTTATCAATGATGACGACCGTGTAGTGGTGAGAAAAACGGCATTTTCCTGTAATTACAGGGATAAGACCCTTATTTTGCATTACAATAAAGAGGTCCAGGATATGGAAGCTGATGATGAAATTACTTTTTCTTATATGGGCTCAGAGTTCGTTGGGGAAGTCATAGAAATTGGTAAAAACGTTACCGGACTTAAAATTGGCGACCGTGTTATTCCCAATATTTCCTATCCATCGTATACAAAAGGATATGTGGGCGGTATTCCATCCAACCATGCCTCCAGAAGGATAGATGATTTCAAAGAAAATAAACTGGTGAAAATTCCAGATTCTATGCCTGATGCGGTGGCAGCAGCATTTCCTATTGCCGCATTTACCACCTACTCCATGATCCGAAAGGTTGTTTTTCCTAATGCCAGAGTTTTGGTGACATCTGCCAGATCCAATACTTCGTTAGCCGTTATCAGTGCGCTCCGTAATTTTCCGGTAGAAGTATATGCCATCACGTCTTCCCACGAAGATCATGACATTCTCTACAATTACGGTGTGAAAAAAGTGTTTGTGGTAGACCGTTATGAAGCTAAGCCTGAAGAAGGGCAAGCTTTGGTAGACTTTACCAGACAGAACGGTTTGTTCAATGCTGTCATTGATCCTATGTCTGATATTTATCTGGAAAGGGTTCTGAAATTTATGGATTATGACTCCAAATATGTTACCTGCGGGCTGTATGACCAGTATGCTGATTTCTCTGTACGTTCACACAACGAAAGACCTGGCCTTATGAAAGATATCATCATGCAGGTTTTGGCAAAAAATATTTCAATCATAGGGAATTGTATAGGACTGGAGGAAGATTTCAATATGGCTGTCAAGCATTATGAAGAAGGTAAATTTGATATTTTAATAGACGAAGTTTTCACTATTGGGGAAGAAATCAGTTTCTTTGAAAAAACTTACAATTCTTCAAACAGAATGGGTAAAGTTGTGTTTTCTTATGTTTAAATTTTAATATGAATAAAAAAGTTAAATTCTTTGTAGCAGCCGTATACCTTATTTCAATCATTGCCGGAGGGCTCATCTATATATTGAAAGATACATTTCAGTATGATGCAACGCTCATTCAGATCATTTTTTCGGTTATTCTGATGATGACTCCCGCCATTGTTGCTTTTATCATCGAAAAAAAAAATGTAAAGACCTTCATCCGGTACTATAACCTGTCTTTAAAGAAGATAAGAATCAGGATGCTGTTGAAGTATCTTGTTATTTTCAATTTGGTGATCCCTGTTGTATATCTCATTTTTCAGTACCTCATCGGAAATGTTTTTCAGGTTCCCGGTTTTGGAAAGCTTTTAGATCTGAATGATATTGTTCCTCAGTTTATGGAAGTACTTCCCGAATCAAGGGCTCTGTCTATACCTATTCTTCTCATTGTATTTTTTATCATCAACACCCTCAGCGGAATTACCCTGAACGGACTGATTGCTTTGGGAGAAGAAATTGGCTGGAGAGGCTTTATGGAAAAGCACCTTTCATTTCCTTTTTTCAAAAAAAATATCATCATAGGTATGATTTGGGGATTGTGGCATGCTCCTCTTATTCTCAACGGGCATAACTACCCTTCTCATCCCTTCTGGGGAATCATTACTATGTGTGTGCTATGCATCATCGTATCTTTTTACTTTTCCTATATTCTAAAAAAGAGCAACAGCTTATACCTCATAGGAATCCTGCATGGCAGCTTTAATGCGTATGCCGCTGTATTCAGCGAAAAAATGATCATACAAAACGGGAATGACCTTTTTAATGGAGTTGGAGTGATCATGTGTATCACGATACTCACAGTTTTTTTAACAGATTTTTTTATCAATGGAAAAGATAACCTACGGAATTCTCGATAAATATGCACTCAGAACTCCCCTATTAAGTTGTAATGCTGACTTTTTCAAGACCGTCTCTTTTGATGATCTTGAACGCCTTACAGACAATCCTGTCTTTATGGAAGCCCTGTACATCGCTTCCAGAGATTTCTATAATACCCTGATCAGTTTTAGAAATACAAAAAATAAATTAGATTCTAAAGCCTACTTCTCAATCTTAAAATATTTCTCCAGAATGAGTACCCGGTGTACTCCTTTCGGCCTTTTTGCAGGAATCAGTGTAGGTACGTTCACGGGAGAAGAAAACAAAACGGTGGTAGGAAATATCAATGATTTCAGAAATCATGTTCAGCTGGATATGAATATTCTTTTTTCGGTGATCCAGATCATTAACCAAAACAAAGAAGTCCGAAAGTATCTCCAGTATTTTCCCAATACTTCCATCAGCCATTACACCTATACCGACACTCTTAAATACATTGAGTATAAATACATCAGCGGGATAAGAAACCATCTTCTTACCTCTATAGAAACATCGGATATCCTTCAGGCTATTCTGGAAAAAACCAAAGACGGCACTCCTTTTACATCATTGGTAGAAATGCTTGTTGCAGAAGGATTCGATGAAGAAGATTCCAATGATTTCATCAACGAACTGATAGACTCCCAGATCCTGATCAGTGAATTGGAGCCTTATACCACAGGGGATGATATTTTGGATTTTATCCTGGAAAAAATTAAAAACATTCCGGAATTACATTCACTTTATACATTCCTGGATGAAATAAAAAATACGTTATCTGCCGTAGATATTCCCGGAAAAACAGATAATATAGAAAAATACGAACAGGTAGGTACAGCCTTGCGCTCTACCGAAATCAATATGGTGGATGATAAGAATCTATTTCAGTCCAACCTCAACACCAGCTTAACACATAATACCCTTTCTCCATCATTAAAAAAAGATCTGATGGCAGGGGTGAAAATTTTAAATAAATTAGGAAAAAAGACATCCAACCCATCTCTGGATCAATTTAAAAACACATTTTATACAAGATTTCAGGATCAGGAAGTTCCTATTCTTGAAGTTCTCGACAGTGATACGGGTATTCCTTACGGGATGTCTCAGAATAAAACAGAATCCCCGCTTCTTAAAGGGCTTCATTTCAAAATGGACAGGAATGCCAATGGGGCATCACCTCAGGACGGCATCGCCAATTCTTTTCTGTATAAACTGTCTGAAACTTATCTCTCCGGAGCATACAGCATCTCTATCAATGATGAGGATCTGAAACAGCTAAACGATACCTGGGATGATCTCCCTAAAACCATGTCCGTTTCTACAGAAATTTATGAGAAAGACCAGCAGCCTGTGATTCATATATCCGGATGCATGGGCTCTTCTGCGGCCAATCTTTTAATGAGATTTTCCAATTCCAATAAGGAGGTATATGATCTCTGTTCAGAAATAATAGATAAAGAAGACCAATATCTGAATGATCAGGTGGTATTTGCAGAAATCACCCATTTACCGGAATCCAGAGTGGGCAATATCCTGCTGAGACCGGCACTGAGAAAATACGAAATTCCTTATCTGGCTAAATCCAATATTGACCCTTCATGTCAGATCTCCCTCGATGATCTCTACGTAAGACTGATTGAGGACAGGATTGTTTTAAAATCGAAAAAACTGAATAAGTATGTGATCCCAATGCTCACCAATGCGCATAACTATACCAATCCTTTTCTGCTTTCCATATACCGTTTCTTATGCGATATCCAGTATCAGAATACGCGTATGTTTTTAAACTTCGATTGGGGCTCAATGTCCAGAAGCTTTGTCTTCTACCCTAGAATAGAGTACAAAAATATCATTATCTCCAAAGCCTGCTGGTATCTGAAACCCAATCTGATCACCCGTTTCAAGGATAAGGAAAACCTGGCGGACGAACTGAAAAAATGGCGAAGTGAAATCAAGATGCCCGCAGAAGTGGTTCTTGTAGAGGCTGACAACAAGCTGTATTTCAACCTTGAAAATCCTGTCTACCAAAGCCTTTTTATCGACATTCTTCAAAAAAAGAGAGATCTTGTTCTCGAGGAATATTTATACAGCGAATACAATTCCATCGTCAAAAATGACAAGGGTGAAGACTATTGTAATGAGTTTATTTTTTCTTTATGCCAAAAGCAGTACATACAATGATTAAGAGAAGTTTTTTTTTAGGAGATGATTGGTTATACTATAAATTATTCTTAGGGGAATTTAATTCGGATTTTGTATTAACGGATTTCATTCTGCCCTTTGTTAAAAAGCATTTAACAGATTCTATCAGCCAATTCTTCTATATCCGATACAGCGAAGGAGGTTATCATTTGAGGCTTAGATTTTTGGTGGAAGACAAAAGTAAATTAGGAAACCTTATCACCGATTTTCATGAGCTTATCCATCCTTTGGTAGAAAGAAAAGTCATTTATAAAGTACAGACCGACACTTACGAAAGAGAGCTGGAAAGGTATTATAACAGCTGCATGCCGTTTGCTGAAAACATCTTTTCTCAGGACAGCATCATGATCCTTAATTATCTGCAGCTTTTTTATGAGCAGGATCTCAATGAAGACGAGCGATGGCTTTTTGCCATTCATTCTATAGATGCCCTGCTTTCCAATTTCGGGTTTAATCTTGATGACAAATTGCGTTTATCAACCATATTAAACGATTCTTTCAGTAAAGAATTCCAGATCAACAAATACATGTCGAAAGAATTGGATCTCAAATACAGAGCCTCTAAAGACAGGATTCAAAATGCCATGTCTGATCCTTTTTTCACTACCTGTAGTGAACATCGGTACGCAGCCATGAAAAGCAGTATTCTGGAAATAAAAAATCATTTGTCTGAAAATGATACGATGAATATTTTAACCAGTTTAATTCATATGTCCTGCAACAGAATTTTCAGAAGCTCTCCAAGAGAAAATGAATTCGTTCTGTACCATTTTCTATGGAAATATTACAGATCGGAAACAGGAAAACAAAAGTATCTGTAAATTGAGCGCCTTTCCCTTTTACAAACAGCCGGATGCAAAAGACTGCGGTCCTACATGCTTACGGATTGTAAGCAAATATTATGGAAAAAGCATACCGCTGCAACAGATACGCGGCTTTTCCGAAACAACCCGTGAAGGCAGCAGCCTCTTTGGACTAAGCGATGCCGCAGAAAACCTCGGGTTCCGTACCATGGGTGTAAAAATCAACTTTGAAGATCTTGTCTCCGAAGTTACTTTGCCCTGCATTATCCACTGGAACAAAAACCATTTCGTTGTCCTCTACAAGATAGAAAAAAATAAGAATAAGTATACCCTTTACATCTCTGATCCAAGCTATGGCTTAATTAGTTATCCCCTGGAAGAGTTCATCAAACTCTGGATCGGAGAAAAAGCCAATTCCATAACCGCAGAAGGTATTGCACTCCTTTTGGAAACTACTCCCGCATTTTACCAGACAGAATGGGATGATGCGAAAAGTAAAGCCAGTTTTGCATTCCTTTCACAATACCTTTTTAAGTATAAAAAACTGATTTTCCAGTTGAGTCTCGGGCTGTTGGTCAGCAGCTTACTTTCGCTTATTTTTCCCTACCTTACGCAAAGCATCGTAGACATAGGTATTCAGAATAATGATCTCAATTTCATTTATCTGGTTCTCATGGCGCAGATCATGCTTTTTGCCGGAAGAATGGGAATAGAAGTCATACGAAGCTGGATCATGCTCCACCTCTCGGCCAGGATCAACATTTCTATTATCTCCGATTTCTTTATTAAGCTCATGAAACTGCCCATCAGTTTTTTTGACACCCGTATGACTGGAGATATCATGCAGAGGATCAATGATCATCACAGGATAGAACAGCTTTTGACCAGTGCTTCATTAAATACCCTTTTTTCACTGGTGAACCTTATTGTGTTCAGCATAGTCCTGCTTTTATATGATTACAGACTGTTTATTATTTATTTGCTGGGTGCCGCGCTGTATATAGGATGGATTACTTTCTTTCTGAAAAAAAGAAAAGAACTCGACTATAAAAAATTCTCTCAGGTTTCTCAGGAACAGAGCAAAGTGATAGAACTTGTGAATGGAATGCAGGAAATTAAAATGCATAATGCCGAAAAACAAAAACGCTGGGGCTGGGAATTTCTGCAGGTAAAACTTTTTAAAATCCAGATAAAATCCCTTTCATTAGAGCAATGGCAATCCGTGGGAGGAAATTTCATTAACCAGATGAAAGACATTCTGGTAAGCTTTCTTTCTGCTAAACTCGTTTTAGAAGGAAACCTCACTTTAGGGATGATGCTTTCGGTACAGTACATTATTGGCCAGCTGAATGGTCCCCTGATGCAGCTCATCGATTTTATCAGACAGACCCAGGATGCGAAAATCTCACTGGAACGCTTGGGAGAAATTCATGACAAAGATGATGAAGAAAATACGGATGACCACTATGTCTCAGAAATTCCTGAGCAGAATATAGAACTCAGAGATCTCTCTTTCCGGTATACAGGTTCCACCAATTATATCTTTGAAAACCTCAGCCTTACCATTCCCCATCAAAAAACAACCGCCATTGTTGGCGCCAGCGGAAGTGGAAAAACAACCCTGTTGAAACTCCTTATGAAATTCTATGAACCTCAGGAAGGAGAATTAAGAATAGGCGGCACCCCACTGAAGAATATTTCACCCAGATTCTGGCGAAGCCATTGTGGTGTAGTGATGCAGGAAGGTTATATATTCAATGATACGATAGCCAACAACATAGCCGTTGGAGAAGATTACGTAGACAAACAGAAACTTCGTAAAGCAGTTGAAATGGCCAATATCAAGGAATTTATAGAAAGTCTCCCCTTAAGCTATAATACCAAGATCGGAAATGAGGGCATAGGCGTAAGCGGCGGCCAGAAACAGCGCCTGTTCATTGCCCGTGCCGTATACAAATCTCCGCAATACATATTTTTTGATGAAGCTACGAGCGCTTTGGATGCCAATAACGAAAAAGTAATTATGGAAAATATGGAACAGTTTTTCAGGGGTAAAACGGCCGTTGTTATTGCCCACCGTTTATCAACAGTAAAACATGCCGATAAAATAATTGTGCTGGACCAGGGGAAAGTCGTAGAAGAAGGAAATCATACAGAACTTGTGGCCCGGAAGGGAGAATATTACCGGTTAGTAAAAAACCAGTTAGAACTTGGAAATTAAAATGAAGTTAAAGACAGACGTTTTAGATGAAATAGAATTACGTTCCGAGGGTGTGCAGGATATTTTAACAGCTGCACCGCATTGGATGATCCGCCGGGGCAATACGGTCATTTTTATGATTTTACTGTTCATCCTTCTGATGAGTTATATCATTCGGTATCCTGAAACGGTTACTTCTCAGGCCATTATTTCCACGTGGAATCCAACGGAAAAAATAGAATCAAGGGTCAACAGTAAAATAGAAGCCATCTTCATTAAAGACCATGAAGAAGTTAAAAAAGGTCAGCTTCTTTTGGTTCTGCAGTCTACCGCCCGTTATCAGGATGTTTTAAGGCTTATTAATATCACCGGTGCTTTAGATCACTCGCAGTTGCAAAACTTTCCCCTGAAAGAAGCCTCATCGCTCAATCTGGGAGAAGTTCAGGCGGATTATAATACATTTGCACAGGCTCTGACGGATGAGCAGCTTTACACCCGTCTACAGCCTTATACGCCGGAAAATGTTTCAGCCGAGCGCAGCCTTTTGGAATCCAACAGCAGAATTCAGTCTTTTCAGCAGCAAAAACGGATGGAGCAGGCCAAATACGATTTGTCTAAAAAAGAATTCGACCGTTCCCGGCAGCTCTATAATCAGGGTGTTATTTCTACCTCAGAAATGGATCAGCAAAGAATAAACCTTTTGCAGGCAAAACAGAATGTTGAAAATATCAATCTGTCCATATCACAGCTTCAGGAAGGAATCTCCGGAATTCACCGGACAAAAAGCGGAGCATCAATCAACGCAGAAAAAGATAAGATCAACTTTTTTTCCCGCACCACACAGCTGTTTGAGCAGCTGAGAAGATCCCTGAAAGAATGGGAACAAAATTATGTATTCAGATCATCCATCAACGGAACAGTAAGCTTCCAGCAACATTTGGGAAAATACCAGTTCGTAAAAGTCGGAGAAATCCTTGTTTCCATCATGCCCGAAGAGCACGAAACACTGATTGGCAGATTAATGATACCATCAAACAACTCCGGTAAAGTAAAGCCTGGGCAGAAAGTGCTGATAAAACTGGATAATTATCCTTTTCAGGAATTCGGAATCGTGGAAGGAAGAGTGCAAAACATATCGTCAGTTCCGGATAAGGAAGGGAATTATTATGCAGAGATCAGCCTTCCTAAAAAACTATCCACTTCATTCAACAAAGAACTCCCTTTTAATAAGGAACTGAAAGGTAATGCTGACATCGTAACCAAAGATTTAAGACTGATTGAAAGGTTCTTCTATCAGATCAGAGAATTATTAGGTGCTAAGACATAATTTTTTTTAAGGTTTCGGGGATGTAACGTCAGAGAGTTTGAGAGTCTGAAGGTTTGAAGGTTTTAGAGTAATGATGAGTTACCAGTTTCGGGATACGGAGTGATATAGTTGCTGTTGTTAGTTGATAGTTGATAGTTGATAGTTGATAATTGATAATTGATAATTGATAATTCGTAATGATTAAGTTTATAGATTATTGTCTGATGTCTGATATCTTGTTTCTTAGCTCTTAATCAAACCAAAAAATAACAGTTTCAACCTTCGGCATAATTCCTAATCCCTACCACCTGCCTCCTAATATCTGCTACCTGCCAGCTTTGGGGCCGATAACTTCCTTACTCCATCTTCAAACTTCCTGAAATGGTCATTTGTACATCGAATTAAATTTAGAATAATACACTCCCCACAGAAGAAACCAGGGAAGATTGGAGATCAACAAAAATACAACTCCCTGCCCATCCATCTTTCCACCGGAAATTTCAATGAAAAAGTATCCGGTGATCAATATGGGAAGTAAAAACCAACACAGCCATCTTCTGATTTTTCCTTGAAATGATTTTAAAAGTGAAAAAAGACTGCTGAAGGAGCTTATAGTCATAGATAAAACCCAAAAGATCAGAAGCACATAAGCAATCCCACTCATATCACAGTTTCGGAGATGTTCATCATCACGCGGAACTTCTGTGATCATCATGTAGATAATCAGGATAACCGTCGAAATTACCGTAGCAATAAACCCTGTTTTAAGGATGGAAAGCAGTATAAATTTTCTCTGTGACATTGAATCTGTTTATGAATTTAACTAATGTAACAATAAACCTTGAATAAATTATTTGATCTGATGGTGTATCTGAACAAAAATAACAGTAAAATATGAGTCAGCTATAATTACAAGGCCACAAAACTTTGAAAAACTGAACCCGTGTTTAACGAAAATAGATATTGACACCAGAACCGCCTGCAGTTACGGACTGACCGATGCATCTATAAATCAATCATTGAATCCGTTAATATTCGAACAGACAGACGGGATCCATCAAAACTTTTATCTAGATTTGCCTTTTGCAGTAAATAATAAACGTATGAAAAAAATAGGACTGGTAGGCGGAATAAGCTGGGTATCCACATTGGATTATTATCAATTCATCAATGAAGGAGTCAATGCAAGGCTGGGAGGACTGAATGCTGCGGAATGCATGATCTATTCCCTGAATTTTGGAGACCTTCAGGCTAAAGGATGGACGAATTCCTTCGAATTACTATTAAACGCCTGCAATCACCTTAAAAACACCGGAGCAGGCAGCATTGTGCTTTGTGCCAATACAGCCCATCTCTTCGCAGACGAGCTTCAAGCCTCTGTACAACTTCCGATTATCCATATCGGTACAGAAACCGCAAAAGCCATACAGAAAGCCGGACTTACAAAAGTCGGTTTAATCGGAACAAAGTTTACGATGGAAATGGATTTCTACAAAAATAAACTTAAAGAATACGGCCTTGAAGTACTGATCCCGGAAAAACAGGAAACAAGGGATTATATTCAGCATACTGTAAAGGATGAACTGGGAGTAGGATTTATTAATCCTGAAACTAAAACCAATTATATTTCCATTGCAGAAGAACTGATCAGCCGTGGCGCCGAATGTATTATTCTGGGCTGCACGGAAATTCCTATGCTCATCAGTCAGGATGATTTTACCGTTCCTGTTTTTGATACTACAAAAATACATTGCGAGGCTATTGTGGAATATATTGTTTCGTAAATTATATAGTTTTAAAATTTCACGCAGATTAATCAGATGATGCAGATTTTACTTTTGCTAATCTGCTCTATCCGTATAATCTGCTAGAGTACATCATTATAAACATTCTTTTATCGCTAAAAAAAAAACAGAAAGCATATTTAGATAACGAAACCTTATAGGTTTTGAAAACCTATAAGGTTTGATAGTGTATTATTTTTTTGATCTTTGCACCTTATCCGGTAAAGCTTACTCCTTAGGTCGGCGATAGACATACAAACAAAACCCCCTCCAATTACTTGAAGGGGGTTTAAAGATCTTGCGATCCGGACGGGACTCGAACCCGCGACCTCCGCCGTGACAGGGCGGCATTCTAACCAGCTGAACTACCGGATCAATTTTTTTAAAGTAAATTGATGAAAACTTCTGCGATCCGGACGGGACTCGAACCCGCGACCTCCGCCGTGACAGGGCGGCATTCTAACCAGCTGAACTACCGGATCAATTTTTTTTAAAAGAAATTGAATAAAAACTTCTGCGATCCGGACGGGACTCGAACCCGCGACCTCCGCCGTGACAGGGCGGCATTCTAACCAGCTGAACTACCGGATCTAATTTTTTTTAAAAGTAAATTGAAAAACTTTTGCGATCCGGACGGGACTCGAACCCGCGACCTCCGCCGTGACAGGGCGGCATTCTAACCAGCTGAACTACCGGATCATTTTCTGTTGTTATAAAGAACGTTGTTTCTTTTTTGTGATTGCAAAACTACAACTTTTTTTATTACCTGCAAACTATTTCTAAATAAAAAGCCCTCCAAAAACGGAAGGCCTTCATTATCAAAGTTATTTTTTACAAGTGCGCGCTTAATTTTTCAGCGATAATCTCCTTTGGAGTCACACCTACTAATTTATCAACCACTTCACCGTTCTTAAAAATCAGAACTGTAGGGATATTTCTGATACCATACTGCATTGAAATTTCCTGATTGTTATCTACATCAACTTTTCCTACCACTGCTTTTCCTTCAAAATCTGATGCTACTTCTTCGATGATTGGTCCCAAAGTTCTGCATGGTCCACACCATACTGCCCAAAAGTCTACCAATACCGGCTTATCTGATTTTAAAACCGTTTCCTGAAATGAGCTGTCCGTAATTTCTAAAGCCATTTTGTTTCTTTTATTTAAATTAATATTTATTTTCTTATTTCAATCCGTAATTGGATATTCAAAATTACGATTTTTAAGCAATAAGACTATCTATGCTCAACATTTGTTTTTTCTATAGCAAAGTCTTTTGAAATTTCCTTCAAAGCTTCTGCCAGAGCATCGATCTCTGCTTTGGTCGTCATATGGCTGAATGAGATACGCAATGGCGTACAATGGTCCATTTCATCCTCAGAGAGCACCATCATCATCACCATAGAAGGTTTGGATGCTCCTGAAGAGCATGCGCTGCCCTGAGAGATCGCAATTCCCTTCATATCCAACTGAAGTCCTATCAATGGATTTTTATACGGAAGTAAGGCGCTTAAAACACTGTCAACGCTATTTTCCATTTCACCGCTTCGTCCATTGAACTTAATATTCGGAACTTCTGCAGTTAATCTTTCAATAGCATATTCTTTAATTTCTCTTATATGACCGGCATATGCTTCCATATTATTAACACATAAATCCAAAGCTTTACCTAAACCAACGATACCGGAAACGTTTTCAGTTCCAGCTCTCAGACTTCTTTCCTGAGGTCCGCCAGTGATAATTCCTTTCATTCCTGTCGCCTTTCTGATAAAAGCAAACCCGATTCCTTTCGGACCGTGGAATTTATGAGCACTGCATGATGCAAAATCTACAGGAATATCTGAAAAGTCAAATTTCATGTGAGCCATGGTCTTCACCGTATCAGAATGGTAAAGAGCATTGTTGGCTTTGCATAATTCTGCAATTTTTTTAATATCTACAATGTTTCCAATTTCATTATTGGCATGCATTAAGCTTACTAAAGTCTTTTTATCTGAAGATTTTAAAAGCTCTTCCAGCTTATTAAGATCAATATCTCCTTTTTCATTAGGGCGAATGTAGACTACTTCTACTCCCCTTCTGTTTTTCATATCTAAAATGCTCTCAGAAACACATTTATGTTCCAGAGGAGAGCTGATGATCCTTTCTACTCCAAGATGTTCTACACTGGATTTGATGATCATATTGTTCGATTCTGTTCCGCACGAAGTAAAGATGATCTCCGCAGGAGTTACATGAAGATAGTCTGCAATCTGTCTTCTTACATTTTCGATAAGAATTTTCGCCTCCTGACCGAAGCTGTGGGTAGAAGAAGGGTTTCCGAAATTCATTTTCATGGTACCCACCATTGCGTCTATGACTTCTTCCGCAAGAGGCGTCGTTGCAGCGTTATCTAAATATATTTTGTTCATTTTTAATTGGAATATGTTAATTCTACTGAGGTAAACTGATAATCTGAAGGAACAGCAAAAATAAACCAGGGATTTGAAAGTACCTGAATTTCCATTCCGCCTGAAGCTGTAGCGGGAACTTCCACGTACAGGACATTATTTTTTACGGATGTGTTTTTAATGCTGGTAATTCTGTGGCTACCCGATCTGAAAAGTCCCATATGATACAAAACCACTTTTTTGTTTCTTGGGAATTTAGGATAGTTAACGGACGGCTCTTTTTTCAAATCGATAAGACCGAAACTGCCTTTAATAGCGTTACGGAATTCCTGTTCATTCTTAATAATGGTAAATCCGGCTTCATCTTTACCGCCCTGCGACTCAGACACCAGAAGTTCTGCATTTTTCTGCATATCTGATGATGTTTGAGATGGCGTAGCTGTACAGCTCATTAAGATTGCAGTACCTATCACAAGCAGTCTTTTCATTTTTACATTTTTACCATCCAAAATTAGTGAAAAAATTGGTAATGACCTTCATTTGCCCATTTAAGCATCTGGCGATCTCCGGAAGTATCTCCGAAAGCGATTATTTTATCGTATTTAGAGTCGTGAATTTCAGCTTTTATTCTCACCAGTTTCTCTTTTCCGTTGCAGTTTTTGCCGATGAAGTTTCCTGTAAAAACTCCATTTTTAAACTCTGCACGTGTGGATACCAGCTGCATTTTCAGTTCTTCAGCAAAAGGTTTCACCCAGATATCCAGCGATGCGGTTACCAATAAACTCTGTGTATTATTCCTATCGATATTTTGTATAAAGTCGAGGGCGTTTTCCCTTACGATTTTGGGATAATGATGTTCAAAAAACTGCTTAGACTTCAATTCAATCTTTTCCTGCGTCTGTCCTTTCAGAATAGACCCGATAAAGCTTTTCTTTACTTTTTCCGTTTCGGCAAGCTTCAGTTTCAGCAAAATGAAAAGAGGAACGTGTCTCAAAAACTGTATCCGGAATTTGGTAGAATCGTAGAATTTAAGATACATAAACATGGTATCCTTATACGTCAGGGTTCCGTCAAAATCAAAACAATACAATTTTTTCATTTTTATTAAAGCTTTAATTTTTTGAATATAAATTCAGGTATATTCCTGATAATCATCATAATAATACTCCAAACCGGCAAAACATATGCCACATTCTTCTGCTTTTTGAATGCTTTATAAATGCATGCAGCCGCCTGTTTGGGAGTTGCAGTTAATTTAGGATTCAAAGGCAGTCCTTCCGTCATTTTCGTCGCCATAAAGCCCGGTTTGATAGTAAGAACATGTACTTTTTTCTCAAAAAGATAATTTCTAAGACCACTAAGATAAGCCGTAAAAGCCGCTTTTGCGCTACCATAGATAAAATTACTCTGTCTTCCTCGATCTCCGGCTACCGATGAAAGCCCGATAATAGTTCCGGATCTTCTGCTTTCAAACTTCTGTGCAAAATAGTTCATCACAGGAATCAGTTTTGAATAATTGATAGTAATGATTCTTTCCGTATTCCTGTTGTCATAAAGACCTTCTTCAGCCCCATCTCCCAAATATCCTACGGCACAAAATAATACATTTGAACTGACATGATCAAATGAATTGTAATCAATTTCTT
Source organism: Chryseobacterium sp. JM1 (assembly GCF_000737715.1). GTDB lineage: Bacteria > Bacteroidota > Bacteroidia > Flavobacteriales > Weeksellaceae > Chryseobacterium. Next base: position 97,302 of record NZ_JPRN01000014.1, read on the forward strand.
TCATCAGATCAATTTCGATGACTTCGGACTGCTGCAGAAATTTGACATCAATGTGTCTCGCAAATCTTTCCGTTGTCTCTTTATTTGAAGTGAAAAGGTATATTTTCTCAAACTTTTCTCCTTCCTGAAGAGCCTTTTCCACAAAAGCCTGCGCCACTTCAGACGTACTTCCCAGAACTATCATTATGAATTGTTGTTTATGATTCTTTTGTGCTGTAAAGACACAAATTTTGAACTTTGAATATTTTTAAGGTAATTCGTGAGCGAAGACCTGCTCATACTGTCCTTTGTCAGATAAATCCTGCCTCCGAACTGCTGAACGGTATTATCTAATTTCTCTACCAGTTTCTTCAGTTTTGAATTCACTTTAAAGTCGAGGGCTAAAGTATAACCTTCAAAAGGAAATGAATTGTAAGCCTCCGGATTGTTTTTCCCGAAGAGTTTTAAAACCGCTAAAAACGATCCGTTTCCACTTGCTGCAATGGTTTCAAGAATCTGTTTCATCCCTTCTTTCCCTGCTTCTTTCGGAATCACCATCTGGTATTGGATAAATCCTGATTTTCCGTAGATCTTATTCCAGTCGGTGATGGCATCCAGCGGATAGAAAAAGGTTTCGTAGTCGATAAAAGACTTCACTTCTTTCTTAGTCTGCTTTTTGTAATACAGCAGATTGAATATTTTCACGGTCAGTGCATTCAGAACAAATCCCGGAAAATAAAACGGAACCGTAGGCTGAAACTTTTTCTTCAGTCTTAGAGGCTGTTTGGTCAGATTTTGAGGAAGTTCATGCTGAAAGGCGTGTTCTCCTCTCATCAGAATACTTCTGCCCAGATCTTTTCCTTTTTGCAGGCAGTCTATCCACGCTACGGTGTACGTCCAGTTCTCACTTTCTTCAAAGAGTCTGAAAATTTCATCCAGATTCTCAGCTTTAATGCTTTCCTGGCGGATGTAGGCAGATTCTATATTTTTAAGCTTAAATTTTACGGTAAGAATAATTCCGGTAAGTCCCATTCCGCCAATAGTGGCCCAGAATTTATCCGAATTTTCTTCTCTGGAGCATGTGATGATTTCTCCTCTTTCGGTCATCAGCTTAAATTCAATCACATATTCTGAAAAGCAACCTTCTGCGTGATGATTCTTCCCGTGAACATCTGAAGCAATAGCTCCTCCCACGGAAATAAATTTGGTTCCCGGCGTTACGTACAGAAAATATCCCTGCGGAACTGAAATTTCAAGTACATCTGAAAGTAGTACCCCGGATTCACATTCTATCACCCCGTTGAGACGGTCGAAACTGATGAATTTATTTAATTTTTTGGTGGAAAATATGGTTTCTCCCAGAGAAGCGTCGCCGTAGCATCTTCCGTTTCCTCTGGCAATAATTTCGTTATGATTAAGTACAAACTCCCTGATTCTTTTGAAGCTGTCCTCAGATCTCATTTCTTTTTCTACTACCGGGAAATTGCCCCAGTTAGTAACTTTCTGTGTGAAATTCGGCTTCATTTTTTAAAATAAATCTGGATTAAAAATGCGGCTACCCAAAGTACTAATGTCACCTGGATATACCGGTCTCTGTAGACTATTTTTGTAGGAGATTCTGTTCTGTTGTATACTAGAGTCTGCTGCAGATATCTTAAAAAAGCAAAGACTACAAATATAACGGTATAAAAAACACGCTGATGAAATCTTCCCTGAACTTCAGGTGAAAGGGTAAACATCAGATAGCAGACAATGGCTAACGTTACTGAAATAGATAGGGCAATATCTGCAAACTGTACATTGTATCCGTCCAAAGCCTTTCTTGTCTTTCCTGAAACCTGTGCATTAATCAGCTCTCCTCTTCTTTTTCCGATGGCTAAAACAAGAGCCAGCACAAAAGTCAGCAGGATCGCCCACTGTGAAATCCCTATTCCGGTGATATAACCACCTGCTAAAACTCTCAGTACAAAACCTGTAGCGATGATGAAAATATCAATGATCGGAACGTGTTTCAGTTTAAAGGTATAGGCGAGATTGATCACAATATAAAGTCCTATGATCGTGGCAAATTTCCATAAAGGTTCGTGAAAATAAAGTTGAGCAAGACCTACCAGAGCCACATCAACAATAACGAGTGCTGCAAGAATGCTTAAGGCCTTCGGTTTTGAAATAGCCCCGCTTGCGAGAGGTCTTCTTCTTTTTTCGGGATGCTTACTGTCTGCCTCTATATCGTTATAATCATTGAGAATATAGACTACACTTGCTGCGAGGGAAAAGATAATAAATGCAAAGATGCTTTTGCTTAGTAAGTCTATGTTTGTAATGTTTCCCGAAAAGAACAGAGGAACAAAAACAAACAGGTTTTTCACCCATTGCTCCACCCGGAGGAGTTTAAGATATTTCTTCATTTATGTTAATTCAGTTACAAAAATAGCAAATTCAAAATTCATAGCATAAAAATACAAAAAAAACCGCCGGAGCGGTCTTTTACGAAAATATTTATATATTAAATTAATTACTGCCCTTGCTTGGCGTCATTAATCATTTTCTCATTAGCTGTAATAGCGAATTCTACTCTTCTGTTTTTAGCTCTTCCTTCTTCAGTATCGTTGCTTGCCACAGGCATAGATTCACCTTCACCTTTTGTAATCATTCTTGCAGAAGCGATTCCTTTTCCAGATAAGTAAGCTTTTACTGCATCTGCTCTTCTTTGAGAAAGAGATAAGTTATAAGAATCTGCCCCTTTGCTGTCTGTATGACCATAGATATTGATATTCGTATCCGGGTTGTCAGCAAGAACCTGAGCTAACTTATTAAGATTAGTCTGTGCAACAGAAGTTAAGTTTGAAGAGTCAAAAGCAAAGTTCACGATGCTTTCATTCATGGTAATCTTAATACCATCACCTACTCTTTCTACTTCAGCACCTGGTAAAGTTTCTTTAATCTGCTTAGCTTGCTTATCCATTTTGTTACCGATCACGTTACCTGCAACACCACCGATAATACCTCCCAATACTGCTCCTAAAGCTGAGTTTTTACCACTTCCTACATTATTCCCCAAAATACCTCCGATCACAGCTCCAGATGCAACACCTACTGCTGTACCTCTCTGCTGGTGGTTAGAATTCTGAACAGCTTCACAGCTGGTTAATAATAATGCTGATGATAAGAAAAGCGCTCCTATATATGTTTTAGTAAATTTCATTTTTTTGATCTTTTATGTTGATAAATTATTTCATGAATGTTCTCTGAAAGTTGTAAACAACCTGCACTGTATTTCCATCAAATGGAACGCTTTGTACAAGTGAGAACTGATCTGTAGACTGGTTGGTAATCGTTAAAGAATATCCTGCAAGATTTTGCTTAGCTTTAGTTCCCTCAGCGATTTTTTTAAACATGAAAGTATTGCCGTCTTTTACTTCAAATTTGATTGGCTGAGTAATGCTTGGGCAAGCTCCTCCTCCGTTTAAAGTGTAGGCACCGGTGTAATTATTTGGGATTAATCTCCAATGGCTTCCTACAAAACACTGAGCATCTGCACCTTCGTCAAAAGGCTTGATTTTGAATCCTTTTTCATAATCAACGCTGACAATCTGCCAGTCGCCTTTTAATTTAAGATATTCAACTCTTTGGTTTTGTGACGTTTCTGCTTTTTTCACTGAGGAACAAGACACTGCAAAAAGTGATGTTCCAATCATCCCTGCAAGTAGTAACTTTTTCATTTTGTTGTTTATTATTTTGTTATTTATAAAGTTACAAAAAACCGTGCCAAATTGAAAAATAAAAATAAAAAAAGTCCGAAAATTTCGGACTTTAAATGGTTTCTCCTTATATACAGGGAGATATATTATTTTTTAACAGCCTTTTTTACGGATTTCGCAGGCTTCTTCGATGGTGAAGATTTTCCGTTGTAGAAATTCGTGTAAGCATATTCAGCTGCTTTCTGAAGATCGATAACCCCTCCGGCCTGAGAATACTCAGGAAATTTGTTCTCTGAGCTCAGGTTGCTGCTCTTCACTAGTGCTTCAATGATCTGATCAGGTTTAAGGTTGGGCATATAAGCTAATAATACGGCTGCTGCTCCTGCTACTACGGGCGATGCCATAGAAGTTCCCTGAAGATATTTATATTCGTTTTTAGGTACTGTAGAATAGATTTCTTCTCCTGGTGCGAAAACGTTAACCATTTTCTTGTTGTAATTGGAGAAATCTGCTCTCAGTTCGTTATTTCTGTTGGTGCTGGCTCCTACAACCAATACGTTAGTTACAAAAGGTTTTTCATCTGTAACATTTTTAAAGTTCGTAGGGAATGCAAGGTGCTCTGCAACGTCTTCATTTTCGTTACCTGCTGCTTTTACCAAAAGAACTCCTTTGTCTTCAGCATATTTAAAAGCATCCCAAACTACATTTTTCCCTGGAGAAACCGGCTTCCCGAAGCTCATGTTTAATACTTTAGCTCCGTTATCTACCGCATATCTGATTGCATTAGCAACGTCTTTGTCTCTTTCGTCTCCGTTTGGAACGGTTCTTACAGACATAATTTTAGCTACTTTAGAAGCTACCCCATACTGTATTTCTTTGCCTTGCGGAAGACCTGCGATAATACCGGCAACATGTGTTCCGTGTTCTGCGTCAGGTCCTTCGTAGTCATTGTTTCCGTAGATTTTTTCAGCATAGTCGTCATAGTTATCACCTACAATTTCTTTTCTAGGATCATAGCTCAGATCGTACTGCTTAGATTGTGGTGCATAATGATCGATGGCTTCTTTCATCTGCTCTTTCATCAGTTTTTCGAAATCTGCGGAAGATTTCCCTTTGAATTCAGGACTTTGAGAAACCTGTCCCAGAACCTGCACCGCGATAGCATCTTTCTGGTCCGTCGGAGGTTTAATTCCCTGTAAGGTTTCAGCAGTTACAGGCTTACCTCCCAACAATTTCACCATATTAGGGATCAAACTGTTGATCATTGTATAAGTCTGAAGATTCTGTTTTGCTTCAATACTTTTTTTGTTGAAAAGTTCTTTAGACTTCATGTACATCGCAAATTCTTCCGGCATTTTCGCCTGGTTTGCTTTGTTTTTTGCAGAATCGTCACCTTCGAAAACAGGTTTGTATTTAGCAACAACTCTTGTTACCTCCATATTGTCGATATCAATATCACCGTTTTTTCCACCGATAAAGTTCCAGCCGTGTACATCATCGATGTATCCGTTTCCATCATCATCTTTTCCGTTTCCGGGAACTTCGTTAGGATTTGACCATACGTTTTTCACAAGACCCGGGTGATCTACCTGAACACCACTGTCTAAAACTCCTACTACCACAGTTTTAGGCTTAAGGCCTTTGGATTCTAAATATTTATAAGCGTTTGCCGTATTTACTCCGTATACTTTTGATGTTGAGAAATCTTTATGATACCAAGTCATCAAATCTTTATCTTCTTTGGGATCAATGCTTTTAGCCTGAGCTTCCTGAGCATAAGAGAAACTAAAACCTGTCAGAAAAACAGCTGCTAATAATACCTTTTTCATATGTTGATATTTACTTTAAAGTTATATACGATCGCCATTTTCATTGGTTTCTTTTCCAGAGAATTCTTTTAACGGCGATTTTATCTTAGTATGATTATTTAATATTTTTTATATAAGTCAGAGTTTCAGGACCTTTGTTACAAATAAGGTCTAAAATTGACAAATCTTCTAAAAATCCTAATTTATCTGAAAAGGTCTGGTAATATTCTTCCATCTGAAATTCAGAAGGATGTTTAGCCGAGAACTTTTCTCTGAAATTAATGCTTTCAGGATTTTTGATATATTCTTCATTCAAAGACTGTGCCTTTTCTGTTTTAAGGATCTGCTGTATAACTTCCAATCCTTTCAGGTTAAAATCCAATAGGAACTTCTCATTCAGATCATATATTTTTCTGAATTTATCTTCATAGTATTCAAAATAAGGCGAGCTCTGATAAGCAGTTTTGATGGATTTCCAGTGCAGGTTTCTCCAGTCTTCCCTGTAAGAGATCTCCGTGTCTTTGAATTCTCTTTTACCGTTATGATTGATAGGGATTATTAAAGAAAGCTTTCCATTGGCCCCATAGATGTTGGTTCTGTTTCTGTAGGTCTGCTTTGGAAAATTTTCAAACTGTTCAAATACAATCTCGTTCTCAGGATTTAAAAATACTGAAAACCATGAAATCGGGGGCATATAAAATACCGGCAATAATACATTTGTCATATTCATCATATTAAAAAATGAAGTATTTTTTCAAATACTTCATTCTATCTTTAAGTTTTAGATTCAATTATACCTCTTCTTCCTTTTTCTTCTTTCCGAAGAATTTCATGAAATATTCCCATCCGAAGAACAATATAAGGATCATGGCTGCAATCCACCAGTATGAAGTTTTATTAGCCTCTCCTGTATTGGTTGCTTTAAACATCCTGTCCCAACGTACTTTGAACGGAGCCTGATATGTAGAGCTGCTGTCTGAGAAAGCTCCCTGAAGACTCATCCATGTAAACATTGGTTTTCCTACAATGTTTTCTTCCGGAACGAAACCAAAGAACCTGGCATCCAGGGAAGCATCTCTATTATCCCCTACCATCATATAATAGTCCTGCTGAATTGTGTAACGATTGGTCTCCTGTCCATTGATAAGGATCTTTCCGTTCTTTTTTTCAAGCCTGTTGTGTTCGTAATCAGAAATAATCCACTGATATAATGGAAGTGTTTCATTATTAACGGCCACAACATCTCCTTTTTTAGGAATTCTTAGCGGCCCGTACCAATCCTGATTCCAAGGCTGGTTGATTGGGAAGATAGATTGTGTCGTATCTATTTTTGTTTTGGCTTCGTCTCTGTAATATACTGCTGCTTCACCTTTTGGTGTAATATCTTCCTTCATGTCTATGACCTGAGAAAGCTGTTTGATTTCTTTAGCCGTTTTGTCCGTCAGCCCCTGGAAAGCATACATATATCCTTTTTCACCCTGAATCTCCTGTACCGGTAAGAATCCGTAAGTCTTATACAATCCAGGAATATCCAGCTGACTGCTTGTATTCACAATATATCTGTGCTGAACTTCCTGATCACCTAAAACCGTTTCTGGTTTTCCGTTCACGAAAAGTCTTCCGGCTCTCATTTCAAAGGTATCACCGGCTACGGCCACACATCTTTTAACATAAGGATCCTTTCTGTCGATTGCTGTATGCACGGAGTCTCTTGGATAATTGAAAACAACCACATCATTTTTCTGAGGCTTTCCAAACTCGAAAATTCTTGTATAAGGAAGTTTTATGCCATCAACATATGATTTCGGATCATCTTTCGGGTTTCCTTTCTGACCCGTATCCATAATGGTTCCCTGAAGGAATGGTATAGCCACAGGACGCATCGGCATTCTGTATCCGTAGCTCCACTTGTTTACAAAAAGGAAGTCCCCCACAAGAAGTGTTCTTTCCATGGATCCTGTAGGAATCCCGAACGGCTGCGTTACAAAAACGTGGATAATGGTGGCAAAAACCACGGCAAAAGTAATAGACCCCATGAAAGTATCTTTCTTTTTTGCACTTTTCTCTTCATCGGTAATGAAAAGGTCGTTGGCATTTTCATCTTCTACTTCCACATCTTTGGAATAGTTCACCGTAGCCATATAAATAAACGGCAGGATCACGGTTAGAAGCTGGTTCTGAAACAGGGTCTTTCCAAATTTCTTCATCAGATAAATATGGAAAACAGACATCATAATAGGCCCTACTATCGGAAGATAGGACAGGATTGCCCACCATTTCGGATGTTCTGTTTCCTTTAAAATAATGAAATAATTATAGAAAGGTATAAATGCAAATAAGGGACTGTGCCCCATTTTTTTGAACAGTTTCCAAGTGGAAATCCCCATCAGTACAGACAAAATGAGAACATATACTGTGTAAGTTAAAAAATAATTCATAGTTTTTTCTGTGCCTATTCTAAATATATAAATGATAAATGATGAGTAATAAATGATTCCAGCGTTCTGCTATTTATAATTTACTATTCATCATTTTCTTTGTATTGGTCTGCAATTTAAAGAATTTGTTACAAATTAAAGCCCCAAAACGTCTTTCATGGTGAAGTTTCCTTTTTTATCTTTAATCCATTCTGCAGCGACTACAGCTCCGAGTGCAAACCCGTTTCTGTTGAAGGCAGTATGCTTAATTTCAATTTCATCTACTTCACTTTTATAATAAACGCTGTGGGTTCCCGGAACTTCATCTTCACGGATAGCGAAGATTCCCAATTCTTTACCCTGGGTTTCTTCCAGTTTCCAGGCGTTAAATTTAGGATTATTTTTGATGATTCCTTCAGCAATGGAAATTGCCGTTCCGCTGGGAGCATCTTTTTTGTGGACGTGATGAATTTCTTCCAGCTGACAGGAGTATTCATCCACATTTTTCATGATATCCGCTACTTTTTCATTCAGGGCAAAAAACAGATTGACACCTAAACTAAAATTGGAACCATATAAGAACGCGCTGTCGTTGTCTACAGCCAATTTTTCAACTTCTTCTTTTTTCTCCAGCCAGCCTGTGGTTCCACAGATCACCGGAATTTTATGCTCAAGACATGCTTTGATATTATCATAAGCCACTTCCGGCAATGAAAATTCAATAGCTACGTCCGGATTATTAAGATTTTCAGCGGTTGGAGTTTCTTTCAGGCGGGCAACGATTTCGTGACCTCTTTTCTGTGCGATCTCATCAATGATCTTCCCCATTTTACCGTATCCAACTAATGCTATTCTCATGTGATATCTTATTTATGATGATGGTATCAGCCTTTCGGCTCATATCAACTTTATTAAAATTCTGTTTTAAAATCTATAACTTAAACTTAAACCTGTTTTCGGAGTAGAAAAACCATACTGATCCTGGATCACCGTAGGGTTAAAACTAAGATCCGGGTCATGGCGGCTCTCGTAAAGGTGAGCATCTACCACAGCATCTACAATGTTCAGGATGTAAATAAGACCTGTGATAGCAATAGCATAATCACGCTGTCTTTTATATCTGTCCTGGGCATTTCCAAAAGCTTTTTTATCCAGCCATGGGTGACTGTCCACAAACTCATTAGGTGTTCCGTTAAGCTTAGCTACATAATATTCCCTGTACTTTTTGTATTGATTATTACTCCAGATGGTGTATCCAATACCGGCTCCTACAGCACCCCATACAATAGGAATTTTAATGTACCTTTTGTTGTAATACTGCCCAAGCCCCGGAAACACTGCAGAATACAGTCCGGCTCTTGTTGGGTTCAGTTTGATTGTTTTTTTTGTGGGCCCGTTTGCATTTTCAAGATCTTCTATAATCTTAGCTTCTGTTTTCACAGGTTTTGCCGGCTTTGAGGGCTTAGTGATCACCGCAACACTGTCCTTAGGGAGAGGTCCCATACGAACTGTATCGCCAGGAACTACCTGCGAATAAGCAAAAGCAAAAGTGCACAAAAAAAATGTGAAAAATATTTTCTTCATTATTTAATATGGGATAAAATATACTCCAGTTCTTCTTCATTTTTGAAGTCCAGGACTATTTTACCTTTTTTACCGTTTCCGGAGGTTTTGATCTCTACTTTTACGTCTAAAATATCAGCGATCGTTTTCTGGGCTCTCTTAAAGTTGTTGGAAAGCTCAGCATTTATTTTTTTCGCTGCCGGTGATTTAGGGTTTTTCAATGCGGTTGCAGCCTGTTCAGCCTGACGTACATTGAGTTTTTCTTTGATGATCAGATCAAATAGAATCTGCTGATGCTCCTCACTTTCAAGACTGATGATGGCTCTTCCGTGTCCGGCAGAGATTTCACCGCTTCTGATGGCGTTCTGAATATCCGGATTCAGTCTTAATAATCTGATCGAGTTGGTAATGGTACTTCTGTCCTTCCCTACTCTCTGGCTCAGATTTTCCTGGGTAAGACCAATCTCATCCAAAAGTCTCTGGTAAGTCAAAGCGATCTCGATAGCATCAAGATCTTCTCTCTGAATATTTTCAACAAGAGCCATTTCCAGAAGCTCCTGGTCATTCACTAAACGGATATAGGCAGGAATCGTCGGAAGTCCCGCAATTTTACTGGCTCGGTAACGTCTTTCCCCTGATATGATCTCGAATTTCTCGCCGTCTTTTCTTAAGGTAACCGGTTGGATTACGCCTAAGTTTGTGATCGACAGGGCAAGTTCGTTTAATGCTTTTTCATCAAAATAAGTTCTCGGCTGGGTCGGATTCGGATAAATATCTTCCAGGGCTACCTCTACGATATTTCCTACAAACTTATCTGCTCCTTCATCGGTAGCGGAGTTGATACTCGCTTTGGATTCAGCACTTAGAATAGCGCCCAAACCACGTCCCATAGCTCTTTTTTTGTCCTTCATAGATATAATTGATAAATGATAATTAATAAGTGATGATGCGCATTCACTTAGGATCCATTTATTATTAAATTAATTTTTTACTAAATTTTCGTTCTTCAGCAAAACTTCTTCTGCAAGCTGAATGTACTGGATAGCACCTTTACTTTCTGCATCGTAGTTCAGGATACTTTCACCAAAACTAGGTGCTTCACTTAATCTTACATTTCTGCTGATGATGGTTTCAAAAACCATGTCCGGGAAATGAGAATTCACTTCCTCCACTACCTGATTGGATAATCTCAATCGGCTGTCATACATGGTAAGAAGAAGACCTTCGATACCCAGATCTTTGTTGTGGATCTTCTGTACGTTTTTTACTGTGTTCAAAAGCTTTCCTAATCCTTCCAATGCGAAATACTCACACTGAATCGGGATGATCACAGAATCTGCCGCCGTAAGCGCATTAACTGTAATAAGTCCTAAACTCGGTGCACAATCGATGATGATATAGTCATAATCATCTCTCACTTCCGCCAATGCTTTTTTCAGCATGTACTCACGGTTTTCTTTGTCCACGAGCTCAATTTCTGCTGCTACCAGGTCAATATGCGAAGGGATAATATCCAGATTGGGAGTCGCGGTTCTTTTGATACAGGTTCTTGTATCTGCGCTGTGCTCCAGAAGATTATAGGTAGAATACTGAACGTCTTCCACACCAAGCCCCGAGGTTGCATTAGCCTGCGGATCGGCATCAATGATCAATATTCTTTTTTCCAATACCCCCAATGCTGCCGCCAAGTTTACAGCTGTGGTAGTTTTTCCAACTCCTCCTTTTTGATTAGCGATACCTATGATTTTTGCCATTATTAGAACTTTAGGTTTCAAAAATACACTTTTTTCTTTGCTCTCGATGAGTGGCGAAATTCAAAATTGAGTTAAAATATTGTTAATAAACACTTTAGCGATAAAAAAAATTATCCACAAAAAAAATTCTTTGTGGATAACTATCAAGATTTGTTTTTCATCAACTATTCAAAGTTCATCGAAATCGGAAATTTAAAATAACTTCTTACGGTTTCCCCTTGCTTATTTTTAGCAGGTTTCCATAAACCCTTAATATTTTTAATGGTTCTGATGGCTTCATTATTAAAGTCAGCATCCTTGCCATTTGCTTTTAATCCTGAGATGGTTCCGTCTTTTTCTACAATAAAGGTGATCACCGTTTTCATGATACCTCCATCGTCTCCAAATCCTGAACCGTCAAAATTATTCATTACTTTATTTCTGAATGAATCAATTCCTCCTGCAAATACGGCTTCAGAAGCCAGTTCTGTAGGATCTGCGATATGATTATCAGGAACTTTTGCTGGTGAAGTTGGTGGAATATAAGGTACTGCCGGTCCTGTTCCTGCCTGAGGAGGTACAGAATGATAATTTGTTGTGGCAATGATCCCGTCTTTATTATTTTCCGGACCTGCAACAGCACCTTCAATTTTCTCTATCACTTTTTCATTTGTCACATGGGCTTTTGGCTCTCCCAGAGTTGCATCATAAGTTTTAACTTTCGGTGGCTGAACTTCAGTCTTCTGAATCTGTACAGGTGGTTTAACCTGAATATCAGGTGGAACAACCGGATCCACTAATACTATTTCTACTCCATCTCCGCTTTCTGATCGCACATCACTCTGAAATGCTGAAATCACAAACGGCGTTATCGAAATGGCAGCCAATAAACTCACCCCAACAAAAAGTGCTTTGGTTAATATTCTATCTGATTCATTTCTTAATGCATAGGCACCGTATTCTTTGTTTCGGTGCTCAAACAGAACTTCGTTGAAACGAAATTCCTGGTTTTGGTTTAGGTGTTTCATCACTATTAAATATTTAAACTGTTAAAATCAGTGATTATTAGTTTTAGGTGTTCTTATCGATAAGTATTGTTTCGATATCAAAACTTCTGCCAAAATTTTATCAAAACATCAATATTTTAAAAAATATTATAACAATATGCAAACTTTAACATTCTTCTTCATAGGAAATATTCAAAATTCATCCTTTCAACATTTTGTTATCCTCAGAAAAACACCTGTTATTTATAAAATATACAACATAAATTTAAAAACAGTGAAAACCACATCGAAAAACAGGAAAACCACTGTTGAATTTATTTCAGAACCGAAATACATTTGTACCATAGAAAATAAGGGGATGCTGAAAACCAAAAAGAGTAAGCAAAGAAAAATTTAAAAACTTATAATTATGCCAACTTTAACTCAAGAAGCCAAAACAAATTCATTAATGAGCATGCTTTTAAAGCAGGTTTATGACACGGTAACCAACGGAGGAAATCCTGAACATTTAGGAACTGATGATTTCATCGCCTTTGATCCGGTAGGGATTACACTTTCTGAAGATACTTTCGATTATGCCCTGAACGGACTTTTCGGAGATGCCCCTTCACCAAAACCCATGCTGGACGGAACAGGAAAACCCATCCTTGACGCGAACGGAAATCCGAAAGTGGATATGGAAGCTTACCAGACTGCATTATCCAACAGCAAATTCAAAAAATATCTTCAGATGGAGCAGTTCGCTGCAATGACCGATGCCATTCCTTCTCAGCTTCCGCCACTTACGGCAGACGGAAAAGGAAGAGCGATCACCATTATGAATGATTCTCAGAAGAGAGTTTCAAAAGTATACGAAGACCTTCTGCAGTGGTCTGTTGTAGTAGACACCGATTTTGACAAAAAAACAGAGAAAAAGCTGGATTCTCTGAGAGATAAATTATTCAAAATAAAAAAGGTAAAAAACCCTGATTTTGATGAGAATGCTCCGGTAGACGACTTTAACAAGCCTGAACTGATCCACACTTTTGTAGCGCCTACTTATGCCAAATATGTAGAGTATCAGATGAAGTATTATGATATTGTAGATGCCAACAATGAGATCAGAACAGCTGCTGATAACGGAGATCCTGATGCAATGGCCAAAGTTTCCATCGACGGGAAAAACATGAAAAAACGTGAAGAGGCCTCTTTAAAAGCATGGCAGTCTTTAGGATACAAGGAAGCTGTAGAAAGAATTCAAAATTATCTGAGTGAAATTGAAGAAAAACATATGCTTGTGATCAAGAAAAGAATCCAGGCAGAATTCCGAAACAGCCAGAGAACCAGAATTTTGGATTACACGAATTATTCCCCATGTATTCCTGTAGCAGCCAATGCATTAAGAGAATCAAAAGGATGGCCCGAAATCTCTATCTCACAAGGGAAAGCCAATTACGACTATTCTAAAACCATTCATAACTGGGGAGCTGCAGGCGGTTTCAGCATGGGACTTTTCTCCATCGGGGCAAAAGCCGGAGGAAAAAATGAAAAAACACAGATCAACTCTGATTATACAAGCATGGATATCTCTTTCAAAATCGGAAAGGTAAGAGTGGAAAGAGGCTGGTTCAATCAACAGTTTATTGAATCCAAATACTGGAAGCTTCACGAACAGTCTCCACAAACCTTAAATGGCGACATGATCAGTGACGGAAAAGGTAAAGGATTAATGCCATCTATCATTACTGAACTAATTATTGCGAAAGATGTTTCATTCAACTTTAAGGACAGCAGTTCTGCGTATACGGAAGCTAAAAATTCAGTTTCAGCAGGTGGTGCTGTGGGAATAGGACCTTTCGTAATCGGAGGAAGCTATAGCTACGACAACCAAAATGTAAAATCCGGCTATGAATGGGAAGGCAAAAAGCTTACTTCAACAGGAATTTACATTATCGGTTACAAATGCCACATCGTTCCAAAATCTCCAAACCCAAATCCGGAGATCAAGAAATGGGCAGACGGGAAATCATAAGCAGAAAGGAAGTCTGAAGCCGGAAGAAGGAAGTTATTGAGTACAAGATTCAATCACGGTTTAGTTTTAAAAACCATTAAAAGATGAGTGTACAATACTGACTTCCAGCCTCCCTTCTTCCCTCTTCCTATCTTATCACTTCATATATCCTTCTCAATAAGAATAGCCGGCAGAAGTTTTTTCTGCCGGTTATTCACCTAAACTAAAAACTATACCCATGAAATATTTTGTAGCCGTCTACCAGAAGCTTAAAAACATTTATATGTCGCAAAGTTCGATGGAGAATGATCTGCCGATGATTTGTCCATCGCTTAGAATCTATGACAATGAGGAACTGGAACTTCTGAAACCTCAGAGCCTGTTGAACGATGAACAGAAAAAAGCGCTTTCGATTATTAAAAAGCAGAATGTCGCCTATGAACTTAATTCTGTTCCTATTTCACCCAATTTCTGGGATCTGAATCCGAACAATTCTCTGTTTGATATTTACAGGGATATTCTTGACAAAAATAATCCGAAAAACCTGGAAGAAAATCTGGATAAAGTTCTCGACAACAAAAGCACCGTTTTATTTGATGCTAAAAACAGCGATACGAAGGAATTTAAAGCTTACAAAAAATACAGAACATTATTTGAAGATACCGTTAATAAAGTGACTGATCATCTTTTGTTATTTGACGGACTTGATACGGAGGAAGAAAAAAACAACTGGAACGACAGGCTTGTAGCCCTGAACAATTTAAAAGAACTCGCTTTTTCTGAATGGAAAGTAAAAGGCAGTAAAGACACGATTGAAAAGGAACTGACCAGAATTAACAAATCATCTGACGCTGATCTCTATCTCGCCATGGCACAGAATGCAAAACATACTTTTGAAGCTGCTGAGAAGACAGATGTGATAAGTAACTCGTCGATTCATGACATCAATTTCATCCCCTATGATTTTATGGAAAATGAATCCGGATGGAACAGCATGCGTATTGAAAAATCTGAACTGGAGGGACTTCATTCCGAAGCGAAAAACAACAATGAGAATATTCCTTCTGAAATATTATCTATTGATTATGATGAAAGTATGATTCAGGCTGTGGAAGTGGATTATTCTTTTGTTCATTTAAAAAGAAACTGGTTCAATAAAAATTTCATGCTTTCCAATTATTTTGAATGGAAAGAACCTAAAAAAATATCAGACGGGCAGACCATTTCCAACGATTTTAAACTTCCTGCCTATCCAAAAACCATGATTCTGATTAAAAATCTGAAAGTGATTTTAGATCCGTCAATAATCAATGCCAGTGTAAGCAATGCGGAACAGCTGGTTTATTTCGGTCCAATGGTGATGAAGCAGCAGGTTTTTGTGAATAAAAACAATAATCAGAAGTTCCTGAAGGCAATCACGAATGTAAAAACCATTAAATCTGATCAGTTAAATTATATGGCCAGAAAGACGGCTATTGTTGGCACCCAAAAAGCAACCGTGATCAACAGCTTCAATGCTAAAACAGCTGTAGAACCGGAACCTATAGATGCCATGAAAACAACGGTCAACGCATCTTTTGTGGGCAAAACGAATATGGGAAACATCATCAATAATATTAAAAACTTACAACCTCTCAATCCTGTTCCTCACGGAGCCAGTCCGGTACAGCCTGCTCCCCAGCCAGCCAACCCCATCAAAGTACCCTGGGGTTCCTGGGGACCTAAATTCCCTACAATACCGACACCGACTCCCACGCCGATTCCTACTCCGACACCTATTCCCATCCCTGTTCCGCTACCGCCTGCCGGAGCTGTTGTACAGTTCAGAATTTTAGATAAGATCAACAGCGAACCGATCTATAAATGCGGTATTTCCATAAAAGGAACCAATAACAATCGGATTTTTGAAATCGAAAGCAATGAAACAGGGATGATCAACCAATTAATTCCTCCCGGGGAATACAGTATCGAACTGAGAATTGATGATTATGCGATTTTAAATCAGAATTTCAGTGTCACCAATGCCATGCCTCTCAATTTGGAATATAAACTTCAAAGGGAGGAAGTGAAATTTAAATCTTTTTTCCTGATCGGAATGATTTGTGAGAAGATGCCGAGGATACCGGTTACTTAGATGGCAGACTAAGGTTAAGGATGAAATTATTAAGGTCTATCATAAAAAATTCACAATTCACAATTCACTATTCACTATTCACAATTCACTATTTAATAAAAACTATTGTCATGAAACTTTTAAAATATTATACAAAAGCACCGGAAGTACAAACACTATGTGAGATCCTTTATCAACGGGGATACAGCATTAAAATTTCAGATTCATTCACTTTGGAAGTCGATGAAGCAGTGAAGGATTTTCAACGCAAAAACGGTTTGGTCGTAGACGGAATCGTTGGGGTAAAAACCTGGGCCGTTCTCCTTGAAAAAGATGAAAGACCAGTCAGCCAGACTGATAAATTCCTGAAAGAAAGTGATCTTATCAACTTTGCTCAAGAATACGATCTGGAATTAGCTGCTGTAAAAGCGGTGAATGAAATTGAAAGCAGCGGAAAAGGTTTTTTAATCAACAATAAGCCCAAAATACTGTTTGAAGGCCATGTGTTCTGGAGCGAACTTAAGAAAAGAGGTATCGATCCGAATTCCTATTACAATTCAAACAGCCAGAATGTTCTTTATCCCAAATGGACGAGAGCCTATTATCAGGGAGGCGTGAAAGAATATGATCGGCTTAATGAAGCGATCAGCCTTGACAACAGCCCAAGCTTTGAAGAGGCTGCATTATCTTCTGCGTCGTGGGGAAGTTTCCAGATTATGGGTTATCATGCTAAAAATCTAGGCTACACGGATGTTCAGCATTTCGTTTCGCAAATGGAAATCAATGAGGGTGAGCATTTGAAAGCTTTTGGAAAATTTCTGGAGAAAAATAATTGTCTGGTTCATCTCAGAAATAAAAACTGGGCAGGTTTTGCCAAACTTTATAACGGAGCCGGTTACAAGCAAAATAAATATGATGAAAAACTAGCCAAGGCTTACGCTAAATATTCTCAAAATTAAATAAGGAGTTTTATTTTTAAAGTTCCCGCAGATGCATGGATTTCAGAAGTAATTTATTGCTTTTGGAGTTGTGAGCTGTGGGAATTTTGTTTTTGGTTACTTGTAAACCACCCCGTCAAAAATTCTTTGAATTTTCGCCACCCCTCCACGGGAGGGGAATGTTTCGCAGGTTAAATAATCGTTACTCATCAGGATAAAAATCTTGATTTTTCCAGAACTTATGTGAACTTTTATGCGCAAAATATTTAGACTTCAAATAACTGAAGTGTTAATAAATTCTGTGGCTTTTGTGGTTGATATTTTAACCACAGATTGCACAGATTTTCACAGATGTTTATGGATAGTATTCAGTCCAAAAATCTTGATTTTTCCAAAACTTATGTGAACTTTTATGCGCAAAATATTTAGACTTCAAATAACTGAAGTGTTAAAAACTTTTGTGGCTTTTGTGGTTAAAAAAAAAAATTCTGTAAATCTATAGATTTGTCATCATCATAATTATAAATTTAAACAAGCTTTCACTTTATCATTAATCACACAAAATCCTATTTCAGAATATCATTTTCAGGAATCGTCTTTACGGCAAACCGTCAATGTTCTAAAATTCAATTTTTTATAAAATACAACTTAAAAGTTATAAATTGATAATCAATTGGTTATATTTATTATTTTTTAACATCAGTTTAACATTTTTGCTTATCTTTGCTTTTCGTCAAACAACTAAGGATGTCTTTATACCAAACAATTGCAGAAAAACTACAATATATAAGTCCGAGTTTTTACAAGAAAAGATATTTTAAGAATTTAAACAATCTTACAAAAAGTAATTTTTCGGCGCGGAATGTAGAACCGGAACTGGTATGGATCAAGGAATACCTTCCCAAAAATGCTGTAATACTGGACATCGGAGCCAATGTTGGAACTTTTCTTTATCAACTGGAAAACAAACTGAACCATGAGCACGTTTATGGTTTTGAACCCAACAAAAAGCTTTACCGACGTCTGAAAAGGCTTTTTCCCAGGATGAGAATATTCCCTTTAGCACTTTCTGACGAAAACACGACCGCTGAATTTAAAGTTCCGATCATCAATGGCAGGCAAATCGCTTCCCGCGGGACATTGAACACATCATACAAAGAAAAAGGCGAAGAGAAAAGCTACACCGAAAAGGTAAAAGTAATCAAGCTGGATGAATGGGCTGCTATAGAACATTTTGACAGACTGGATTTCATCAAAATAGATGTGGAAGGAAATGAAATGAAAACCTTATCCGGTGCTAAAGAAATCATCAAACGGTTTCTTCCGACATTAATGGTCGAAATGGAACAGAGACACCACGAAAATCCCATCTGGAATGATATTTCTGAAGTAAAAACCTGGGGATATGAAGCCAACTATCTTAACCGTGACAGTTTTAAGCTGGAACTCCTGACGGAAGAGATTTTACTACACAACACGAACGATGAAAAAAACAAGACCAGCTATATAAACAACATTATTTTTACGCCAAAAAACCATTAAAAGAACAGTATGAGTGTAGTAGCGAGACAGGGGTTCAAGTATTCCATCATAGGTTATATTGGCTTTCTGCTGGGTACCGGTTCCATTTTTATTTTCATGAATAATCTTGAGTTCTACGGGACGTTAAGATACATCATGCCGACCGCTGAAATACTCGTGCCTTTTGTTGTTTTCGGGATTTCTTATTCCAACGTAAAATTTTTCAATAAGGTAGATAAAGACGGAAAAAAGCAAAATATGCTTTCGCTTTCATTAGCAGCCGTTTTTATTAATTTCATTTTATTTTTATGTGTTTTTTTCCTGCTCCCCTATTTTTTTCCGGGGTTTAAGAATACGAAAGCTTGGAAAATCAAAGAAATCATTCTTCCTCTTACCTTAATGCTTTCTTTTTGTGCGATTTTCAATAAATATATTTCAAATTATAAAAGAATTGTCGTTTCAAATATTTTCGACAATCTCTTCCCGAAAATTGCCAACCTTGGAGCTTTTCTGATCTTCATTTATCTGGTTTCCCAATACACAGAAACCTCACCAATACCCGAAAGAACGGCACTGATATTTTTCTTCGGAATGTTTTTCCTTATGTTTATCGGATATGTTTTCTACACCAATAAGCTGGAAAAGATTACCCTTGATTTCAGTACAGACTATTTTAAAAAAGATAATTTTTATAAAGAATTTGCAGCATACAGCTTTTTCGGATTCTTAGGAACTTTCGGTAATTATCTCGCGATAAATAATTTCATGATTGGAGAGTTTATGGGAATGGAGGAAGTTGGAATTTACTCTGTGTTGTATGCTTTGATTTCGTTAATTTCTATTCCTCAGCTGGGACTTTTTAATATTTCAGCCCCGATTATCAGCAAAACACTGGCAGACGGCGATATGGAGGAACTTGACCGATTTCACAAAAAGACATCTTTATCTTTATATTTTTTAGGTGCTGTCCTGTTTTCATGCATTATGGTTGGCTTTCCTTATCTGACTGAATTTATGCCTAAAAATGGAACGTTGCTTAGGGAATATGAGCCCGTAGTATGGATCTGGGGTTCTGCTGTTTTAATTGACCTGGCAACAGGCTTTAACGGAAATATCATTTCACTTTCCAAATACTACAGATTCAATATTCTTGTCATGATTCTGCTAGCAGGACTTACAATAGGACTGAACTATTATTTCATTAAAAATACAGATCTAAAACTGATCGGAATTGCTTTATCTACTGCTATTTCACTCACGACTTATAATGTCATCAAGATCGCGTTCAATTACTTTGTATTCAAGGTTTCTCCATTAACCATTGAGATGATTTTTGTTTCCATTATCTGTACTTTAGCGATTACAGTAGCAATTGTTTTGCCTACTTTCAATAATAATTTCATCAACCTTGTTTACAAACCGGCTGTCGTTTTGATCCTGATCTACATCGGAAATTATTTCACCAAAGTATTCCCACTTGAGAATTATCTGAATGTAAATTTTATCAAAAGTATTTTTAAATTTAAATAAGGACGGGATGCGGGGTTGGAGAGTTGGAGAGTTTGAGTGTTTGAGAGTTTATGGGTGTAGAAGGTTGATAGTTGCTGGTTGATAGTAATGTCTGACATCTGGCATCTAAAGTCTTGTTTCTTGTTTCTTGATTCTTTCTCTCAAAAATTCACCATTCACTTGCGAAGCAAAATTCACCATTGACGTTTTTCAATCCCAGTCTTAACCTAAAGTCTCATATCTGAAATCTTCTAAATCAAGCCCGAAAGAACATCTTCAAGCCTTTTCAGTACAGACTTTTTGTTGTACTCTTTCTGGAAATCGAAACGACCGTTTTTAAGCGTTTTAAACTGCTCTAAAATATTTTCCGCCTCAGGAATGATAAATTCCAGTTTCGAAGGATAATCCTTAGGAAAAACGGCTGTCTTGCCATATTTGATGGTGTCTCCAAGGTTTCCGGTCATTTTAGTAAGTCCATAAATTTCTTCTCTGCCGAAAAATTCAGTTTTCTGCCGAATCGGACACCACAAAACATCTGCTTTCTGCATCCCTTCTTCGAAATCGTGATTGGAAACTCTGTCTGAAAAATATTGTATGGAGATATTTTCGGGAAGTTTTTTTGCTAATTTTTCAAGCTTTTTCAGTTCGTTATCTTTAGCTTTTCCCAGAAATACAAACGCATATTTCTCTTCGGTTTTTAAATTCTGAATGGTTTTAAAAACATGATCGTAGTCCCTCCTCTTTTGAGAAACACCACCAGGAATCACAACAGTCAGCGCTTCATTTTCCTTCTTTTCAAAGTTTTCGCTGTAAAAAACAGGCAGAAATTGATACATATCTGATGAGAGTTCCTGATCCAACACCAGTAAACTTTTAGCATTGCGATACGTTTTTCCGGTATAAAATAAACCTTCTTTCCACCAGAGTTTAAGTTTGTAAATGACATCTCCTTTGAAAATATTTTTCATCAAAGCCCCCTTGGAAGCCGTTGAAAAATTGATATTATGAACAATCACCGCTGCATTATACTTTTGAACCAATGCATGGAAAGTATTGAAATACCTATGAACCGTTCCAATAATGATAAGATCGTATTTCTTTAACTTCAGCTGCTCCAAAATCATAGAACCGTCGGATAAAAACACCGTTTCATCATTCTCGTCCACCAGATCCTTGATCTTCTTTGAAAAATAATAATCTACCCTAAAACCAGAAGAATCCTTCATGATATTCATGAAAGCCTGTGCAATTTCTGCGTGGGTGTCTATTTCTATGTAGGCGATTTTTTTCAAGGAGGGATTAGGGATTAGGGATTAGGGATTAGGGATTAGGGATTAGGGATTAGGGATTAGGGATTAGCAAAGGTAAAGTGTTTGACTGGATCTCAGTCTGCATTTCTTATATTTTTAGCCATTTTTTCTTGAGTGTTTTCCAGCGTTTGCCGTTGATGACTTTTTGCTCTTCTTTTGAGATTTTCAGTTCCAGTTTTGCTGTTTTGCAGGCTTCGTAAGCTTTGATGATATTAAAGAAAAAAGAAATGGATTTACTTTTCGCAGCTTCCTTTGAAGACGCAATATAAGCCAGAAATCGGTTCAGTCCTAAAAAATAAAAATACCTGCCGTAATAATCTGCCGGTCTGATGGTATAATCCGCTCCTTTCACCTTGATCAGTTTCACCTGAAGTTCAGGAAGAACGACTTCTTTCCAGCCCAGATTTTCCAGCAAAATAGAATCAATATTATCCCAGCCCAGCGTTTCTCTCAAGCCTCCGATCTGTACAAAACACTCTTTACGATAAGCTTTCATAGGGCCTCTCACGTGATGTTTATTGGAATTTCCTTCATACACCCAGCTTCCGTCTTTTTCTACATACAGCAATCCTCCTACAAGTCCGTATTCCGGATTGTTTTTAAAGGCATTTTCTATTGTTTCAAGATAATTTTCAGGAAGGATAATGTCTGCATCAAATTTACAGATGATATCAAATTCGTCTGTATTTTGAGTTTTCAGGCCGTTTTTAAAAGCATTGACCACTTTAGAACCCGGTTGGTGTGCTGATTTCTGAAGATTTACGGTTTCAAAACGGGAATCGTGATTCGTATATTTCCCGATCACTTCAGCTGTTCTGTCTGTGGAACCGTCATTAACAATCACTGTTCTGAAATCCTTAAAACTTTGCTGCTGTAAAGAATCCAGAGTGAAAGGAAGATTTTGTTCTTCGTTATGGGCAGGAATGATGATTAAAAACCTCAAGCTTAGAATTTATAAATGATGAATAATAAGCGATAATTGATCCGTATATCATTGATCAATTATCGCTTATATTATTTTATTTGTTGTGCGGTTTCAGCATGTTTTTAGGATCAAGAATTTCATCTAATTTTTCCTGAGAAAGAACGCCTTTCTCCAAAACCAGATTGTAAACGCTGTTTCCGGTCTCCAGAGCTTCTTTAGCGATCTCCGTAGACTTTTTGTACCCAATGTAAGGGTTAAGAGCCGTTACGATACCGATGCTGTGTTTCACCATATTCAGGCAGATCTCTTTGTTGGCTGTAATTCCTACCACACACTTTTCACGAAGCGTATCCAAAGCATTACAAAGGAAATTGATGTTTTCCATGATCGCGTGAGAAAGCACCGGCTCCATTACGTTAAGCTGTAACTGTCCTGCTTCTGCGGCAAAAGTCACGGTAAGATCATTTCCAAATACTTTAAAACACACCTGATTCACTACTTCCGGAATAACAGGATTTACTTTTCCAGGCATAATGGATGATCCCGGCTGCATTGGCGGAAGGTTGATTTCAAATAATCCGGCTCTAGGTCCTGAAGAAAGAAGTCTCAGATCATTACAGATCTTTGAAAGCTTTACAGCAAGACGTTTTGTAGCGGAAGAATAGATCACGTAAGAACCTGTATCCGGTGTTGCTTCAACAAGGTTGGGTGCGGAAATAACCGGGAAACCCGTAATCTGAGCCAGGTTTTTTGCACAAAGTGTAGCATAACCTACAGGAGCATTCAATCCTGTCCCGATAGCTGTAGCGCCCATATTTACTTCTACAAATAAATCGGCATTGTTATTTAATTTAGAAATATCTTCTTCTAAAGTGGCGGCATAGGCTTCAAATTCCTGCCCCAAAGTCATGGGAACAGCATCCTGAAGCTGCGTACGACCCATTTTGATCACATCATGAAATTCTTCTCCTTTGGCACGGAAAGCGGCAACGATCTTCTCCAGTCTTTCCACAAGTCCGATATTCATGTGCAACAGTCCCATTTTGATGGCTGTAGGATAAGCATCGTTGGTCGATTGGGAAAGGTTGATATGGTCATTCGGTGAACAGAATTCGTACTCGCCTTTATTTTTTCCTAATTTTTCTAAAACGATATTGGCAATTACTTCATTCGCATTCATATTGATTGAAGTTCCTGCTCCTCCCTGGATCATGTCTACAGGAAACTGCTCGTGGTACTTCCCTGCTACAATTTCATCACATGCTTCCGCAATTTTGAAATAAAGATTTTCATCAAGCAGACCCAATTCATAATTGGTTTTTGCCGCCGCTTTTTTCACGAAAGCCAAACCTTTGATAAAATCCGGATAGGAAGACAGAAGCTGTCCTGAAATCTTGAAATTATCGATCGCTCTCTGCGTCTGTACCCCGTAATATGCGTCTGCAGGCACATTCAATTCGCCTAACAGATCACTCTCTTTTCTGAAATTTTCCATTACAGATATTTTAACTGTTTTTTATTGTTTAAATATAGCAAAAACGCATCTGAACCGATGCGTTTTAGTTGTTATTTCGCTGGATATTTTTGATTTAAAGCCTGAAGAGTCGCCCATGTTTCGGCGTCCATAATTCCATCGTAATTCAACGGACGGAAATGATACTGGAAGGCTTCAATGGTTCTTTTTGTTGCATCATCCCACTTTCCACTCAGATCAATATAATACCCAAATTTCTGCAATGCTGTCTGAACCACAAAGATAAACGACGGATCGTTATATTTTAAAGGGACTTCTTCCTGTGCCAGAGACAGGAAATTCTGTTTTGCCGTTTCATCGTACCACATTCCAAGTTGGTATTGGTCATACAGTTTCTTCCATGGAAACATAGGTCCCGGATCCTGTTTTCTTGTAGGCGCAATATCTGAATGCGCCAACACATTGGTTGCCGGGATCTGATATCTTGTTACAATATCTTTAGCCAGTGCAGCTACTTTTCTCACCTGCTCGTCACTAAAACCTGCGAATATCTTTTTTCCTGTAGCATCTGCAGTATAACCTGCATTAACGATTTCAATTCCTATAGAAGTATCGTTAAGGTTTTTGTCATTCCTCCAGGCGCTTACTCCTGCATGATAAGAACGTTTGTTTTCGTCTACCAATTGATAGATCTCATTATCTCCGGTATTGTTCACCAGATAATGGGCACTTACTCCCTGTTGGGTAAGCACCTTAATGGATGTATCATCAGGAAGTGCAGTATAATGCAGTATAAGATAACGCTGTCTGAAATTCTGTGCAATGGCAGGGAAATAAGTCTTCACGACTTTATATCCGGCCGGTTTTGCTGATACTATAGAACCGTAGCTTGCTGTATTATCATTTTTCGCTGGATCAGCCAAATTGGTTGTAAAAAATTCTACACCGTGCTCGTTGGTAATTTTTGGTTTTTGAGTTTCGGCGACCGGAGTTTTAACAGTCGGTTTCACCTGTGATACCGGGGTTTTCGGCTTGTATGTATTTTTTTTTACATTTTGTTGGGAAGTACATGAAAAAACAAAAGTACTTAATCCGATGATATATAATGTCTTACGCATCAGTTTATTTTTTTAATCATTTATCACCTCAAAAATACGCAAATTTTTCTTGAATTTTATTTGGTAAATAAAGAAATCTGTTCTATATTTGCACTCGCAATAACGGAACAACGATCATTAAAAAATAAGAAAAAAGGAGGGTTGCCAGAGTGGTTAATGGAGCAGTTTGCTAAACTGTCGACGTGCAAGCGTCGCAAGGGTTCGAATCCCTTACCCTCCGCTATTTTTTCTTTCACTATCAATATATACTTCGGGGCGTAGCGTAGTCCGGTCATCGCGCCTGGTTTGGGACCAGGAGGTCGCAGGTTCGAATCCTGCCGCCCCGACAGTTTTATTAATTTTCTCAAAATTACTTAATGGGTGCGTAGCTCAGCTGGATAGAGCATCTGCCTTCTAAGCAGACGGTCTCAGGTTCGAATCCTGACGCGCTCACTTAA
>NZ_JPRN01000015.1 GCF_000737715.1 Chryseobacterium sp. JM1
TTAATCCCGTATTTCTATTTGAGTTTTAAATGAATAAAGCATTTAATTCTTTATCAGCCCATGAATCTTATTCGGAGGCACTCTTAGTTTAATTAAATGCTTTCTCTTTCTCTAAAATTAATAACTTTTATCCTCTGCTAATCTAAAGGAGGGACTCGAAGCCACCATACCACTTCAGCAAAGACCGTTTTTAACTCTTCCTCTTATACTTTACTTTCTGCTTAATAATCTCAATTACATCCACATTTTTCACCTTAGACTGCACCCATCCATGGATGTCAATATAGAACAGTGATCTCCTGTAGTATTCATTTTTAGAGAATCCGTCAAGCACTTCATCAAAAGCCTCAAAAGCTTTCTGGTGCTGATCTAATACCAGGTTGTTAATGTTTTTGAAAAACTCAATGCTTTCAAAATGAAATGCTTCAGGTTTTTTCATCTTTCGGGCAAACTTCCGGGTAGAATTGATGAATTCATCATAGTCTTCATCGTTGCCTGATTCATATTTCGCCATTAAGATCAGGATTCTTGTGTGGAACAGAAGGTCTTCCTGAACGTTGCCTTTACACTCAACAACCTTCATGGAATATTCGATTGATTTTTTAAACTTTTTGCTTCCGAAAAACATGGCTGCCATTTTCAGATAAAGAATCATAAAATGGTGCTCATCAATCCTTTCCCGAAGTCTTTCCATCTTCAGCTCTATTTCAGGAATAAGTTTAGTTCCTGTAAAAAATTCACCTTTTACAAAATGAATGTTCATTAAAGTATTGTAATGGGTAAGAAAGATCAGGGACTGCAGGTTTTCATTCTGGGCAAAATTCTGGGAGTTCACCATCGCATTGAAATTCTCAAAATGCTCCTCCAGAATATCAATATTTCCGTACAGGAACAGGATTTTCAACAGATAAGTGTTTCCTTTGATATACCACACCGGATGACTGATGATCATCTCAGGTTTTTTATGAAACAGATCTACCCACTGATAGGCGTATTTCAGCGTGTATTTGTAATCCTGAAGCAACTGGTTTTTCCAGACATGGGCTTTGAAGTACCAAAGTTTTTCCGTGAAATTCAGTTTATCAAGTTTAATTTTCTGAATCTGATCATTGAACAGGTGTAATACCTTTTCCCGGTCCGTATCATTTTTTACATAGCCATAGGTCAGCATTTCACTGTATAGTTTCAGCGAAAGATTAGACAGTTCTGTCGCATAATGATTCTGTCGGCTGATTTCTGTAGACTGCTCGATCAGTTCATAGGCACGGCCTTCAATACTTCTGGTAATGAATTGTGATTCAATGACTTTTTCAAGATTGATGATCTCTGATGCAATGCTTTTTTCATCCAGCTCCAGGGCAGACTGTTTGGTTTTGTCCAGTATTTTTAAAGCCTGTTTATAAAGCCCTTTCTGGTAAAGGATATTGGCAAAATCAAGCTGTTCCCGAAGCTGTATCCTGTAGTTCTGATGACTTGGATTCATTCGTAAGCTCACGAGAATCTGTTTGTATAAATGAGCTTTCAGGTTGGAAAGCTGCTGTTTGGTAGAGATTTTTTTCTCGATGATGATCTGTTCATCATATTCCTTCATCTTATCCAGTTCCGAAAAAAGGAGCAGAAATTTAGCATCGACATTAATGCCGAGACGGTTCACGTAGAGCCTGAACTGACGTTTTTCAGAAGTGGTTAATGACTTAATCAGGACAAACAAAAAATCTTTCTGCAATTCTGCCATTGTAAATTTATAAAATGTAATAAATTGATTATTAAATAAATGCGGCTATTTGATCGGCTGTTGAATATTGTAATTTTCAGAAAAGATGAAAACGCAAAAATATTGTAAGCTGTAGTTTTGATCAAAATTAAGTAAAAAACTTCATTATGAATTCCGAAAAAATCGAAATTTTTGATACTACGCTGAGGGATGGGGAACAGGTTCCCGGATGTAAACTGAATACAAAGCAAAAGCTGATGATCGCAGAGAGGCTCGATAAGCTAGGGATTGATGTAATAGAAGCTGGTTTCCCGATTTCAAGTCCCGGAGATTTTGAATCGGTTTCAGAAATTTCAAAGCTGGTCAAAAATGCGAAGGTCTGCGGACTGACAAGAGCCAATAAAAAAGACATAGATGTAGCCGCGGAAGCATTGCGATATGCTAAAAGGCCGCGCATCCATACAGGAATCGGTACCTCAGATTCTCATATTCAGTTTAAATTCAATTCAACCCGTGAAAATATTCTGGAACGTGCTGTAGAAGCTGTAAAATATGCCAAAAGCTACGTAGAAGATGTGGAATTTTATGCTGAAGATGCCGGAAGAACAGACAATGCCTATCTGGCAAGGGTTTGTGAAGAAGTGATCAAAGCAGGAGCCACCGTTTTAAATATTCCTGATACTACAGGATATTGCCTTCCGGAAGAATATGGTCAGAAAATCAAATACCTGAAAGAAAATGTAAAAGGCATTGAAAAAGCAATTATTTCGTGCCATTGTCATAATGATCTGGGACTTGCTACCGCTAATTCCATTGCAGGAGCGGTCAACGGAGCCCGCCAGATCGAATGTACCATCAACGGATTGGGGGAAAGAGCCGGAAACACAGCTTTGGAAGAAGTGGTGATGATCTTAAAGCAGCATAAAGATTTAAACTTTCATACCGATATCAATTCAAAAATGCTGAATGAAATGAGTGTGATGGTTTCTGATTTGATGGGAATGCCGGTTCAGCCTAACAAAGCTATTGTCGGAGCCAATGCTTTTGCCCACAGTTCAGGAATTCACCAGGATGGGGTGATTAAAAACAGAGAAACGTACGAAATTATAGATCCTGCGGAAGTAGGCGTAAATGCTTCATCGATTATTCTTACCGCGAGAAGCGGTCGTTCAGCATTAGCTTACCGTTTCAAGCACATCGGTTTCGATATCACGAAAAACGAACTTGATTTCTTATATCAGGAGTTTTTAAAGGTTGCCGATATGAAAAAAGAAGTGAAAAACGACGATCTGTACATGATCATGGAAGTCTGCAGCCGTAAAATAGTATAGGGATTGATTTTAATATTGAATATGGATAATAATAGAAAGACACTTTTTGATAAAGTTTGGGATGCTCACGTTGTGGAAACGGTTCCGGACGGACCTCAAATCATTTATATAGACAAACATCTGATTCATGAGGTAACCAGTCCTCAGGCTTTTGCTGAACTTGAAGCCAGAAATCTTGAAGTTTTCAGACCTAAACAGATCGTTGCTACGGCAGATCACAATGTTCCGACTCTGAATCAGGAGCAGCCGATCCGGGATGAGTTATCAAGAAACCAGGTGGAGCAGCTTACGGAAAACTGTAAAAAGAATAATGTTGAATTATTCGGATTGGGGCATCAGTACCAGGGAATTGTACACATTATTGCCCCAGAACTGGGTATTACTCAGCCGGGAATGAGTATCGTTTGCGGAGACAGTCATACTTCTACGCATGGTGCTTTTGGCGCTATTGCTTTCGGTATCGGAACCAGTCAGGTGGCGCAGGTTTTTGCCAGTCAGTGTCTGTTACTCAATAAACCTAAATCTATGAGAATCACCGTCAATGGAAAGCTGAATGAAAATGTTCAGTCAAAAGATGTGATTCTGTATATTATTTCTAAAATCGGAACCGATGGCGGAACAGGATATTTCTGCGAATACGCCGGAAACGTTTTCGAAGAGATGTCCATGGAAGGAAGAATGACCGTCTGCAATATGAGCATTGAAATGGGAGCCAGAGGCGGAATGATCGCACCGGACGAAACCACGTTTGAATATGTAAAAGGAAGAACATTTGCGCCAAAAGGTGAGGAGTGGACTGATAAACTGGAATATTGGAAAACGCTGAAAACCGATGAAGGAGCCGTTTTTGACAAAGAATTAACCTTTGATGCCTCAGAGATATTTCCAATGATTACTTACGGAACCAACCCGGGAATGGGAATTTCAGTCCATGAAGTTATTCCGGTCCCACAGAATGAATCTGAAGAAAAAGCTCTTCAGTATATGGGACTGAAAGCCGGACAGGAGGTTTCAGGGATTAAGGTTCATCATGTATTTATCGGAAGCTGTACCAATGCGAGGATAGAAGATTTCCGTTCTGCCGCTCAGTATATTAAAGGGAAAAATAAATCAGAGAATGTAAAAGCCCTGATCGTTCCGGGTTCTCAGCAGGTCGTTAAACAGATTTATGAAGAAGGTTTGGATAAAATTTTCAATGATGCAGGATTTCAGATACGCCAGCCGGGATGTTCAGCCTGTTTAGCTATGAATGATGATAAAATTCCGGAAGGTGAATATTGTGTTTCTACCTCCAACCGGAATTTCGAAGGCAGACAGGGACAAGGAGCAAGAACGATCCTCGCCAGTCCGCTTACCGCAGCCAAAGCAGCGATAGAAGGTAGAATTTCAGCTTTTGAAAGCTTAAACTAAAAGATCAAGACGTAATGCAAAAATTAAAACATATAACATCCCGCGCGGTACCATTGCCGGCGGAAAATATAGATACAGACCAGATTATTCCTGCCAGATTCCTGAAAAGCATTGACAGAAAAGGCTTTGGAGAAAATCTTTTCAGAGACTGGAGGTTTAATATGCACACAGGAGAACCTAATCCTGATTTTGTGTTGAACAATACCAGATACAGCGGGGAAATCCTGGTTGCAGGAAATAATTTCGGTTGTGGAAGCAGCAGGGAACATGCCGCGTGGTCTTTGACGGATTATGGATTTAAAGTCATTGTATCAAGTTATTTTGCGGATATTTTTAAAGGTAACGCCTTAAACAACGGACTTCTTCCTGTAAAAGTTTCAGAAGAATTTTTAAAAGAAATTTTAAAAAATACTACAGAAAATCCTGAATCTGAAATTGATGTGGATGTAGAACAGCAAACGATCAGTTTTAATGGAAAAACAGAAACTTTTGAACTTGATTCCTATAAAAAAATATGCCTTCTCAACGGCTATGATGATATTGATTTTTTAATCAGCAAAAAACAGGCGATAAAACAGTTTGAACTAAAAACACAAAAGTATGAGCAACAGTTATTTTAAAATTGCGGTCCTTCCCGGAGACGGGATTGGGCCAGAAGTAGTCGGCGAAAGCATTAAAATACTGGATGCTGTGGCGGAAGTTTTTAAATGTAATTTTCAGTTTTCCTATGGATTAATGGGTGCTGAAGCTATTTTTAAAACGGGCGATCCGCTGCCTGATGAGACATTGAACATCTGCAGAGATTCTGATGCAGTTCTGTTCGGAGCCATCGGAGATCCGGTTTTCGACAATAATCCTGAAGCTAAAGTAAGACCTGAACAGGGTTTATTGAAACTTCGTAAAGAACTGGGACTATATGCGAACATCAGACCTTTGAAAACCTATGCATCACTGATTGACAAGAGTCCTTTAAAAAGAGATATTATTGAAGGAACGGATATTCAGATCTTCAGGGAACTCGTGAGCGGAATCTATTTCGGTGAAAAATTTACAGATCCTGATGGAAAATACGCTTATGATGTCTGTAAATACAGCACAGAAGAGATTATTCCTATCGCACACATGGCCTTTAGAGAAGCAGAAAAAAGAAATAAAAAACTGACCCTTATCGACAAAGCTAATGTTTTGGATACTTCTAGGCTTTGGAGAAAAACCTGCCAGAAAATAGCGTCTCAATATCCTGATGTGCAGCTGGATTATTTGTTTGTAGATAATGCAGCGATGCAGCTGATCCTTAATCCGAAGCAATTTGATGTGATTCTGACAGAAAATATGTTCGGAGACATTATTTCTGATGAAGCGAGCGTTATCGGTGGCTCTATCGGACTTTTACCTTCTGCGTCGATAGGTGAGGAGAATGCATTGTTTGAGCCTATTCACGGGTCTTATCCCCAGGCAAAAGGAAAAGGTATTGCCAATCCTGTAGCATCAATCTTAAGTACAGCTATGATGCTTGATTATCTTGAACTCCCGGAAGCTGCAGAAAAATTGAGAAGAGCGGTGGAGCATGCTATAGAAAACAGGTATGTGACCATAGATCTTAATTCGGAGCAGCATTATTCCACCAGTGAAGTGGGAAGTTTTATCGCAGATTATATTAAGTATTCTGAGAAATCCTATTACAATTTCGAGAATATTAAAATCGGAAAATCCACCATCGTATGATCATTTAAGTCCATATAATAATAGATTAGTAAGAAAGGTTCTGTTCATGTATTTGAGCGGAATCTTTCTGTTTCTGTCGGCTTACTTTTCTTATCTCCCGCAGATTTCTCAGGTGACACAGATTTTCATTTCAAGCTTTTTTAAACATTAAGATCAGTGAAGGATATAAGGTAAGTTAAGAAAAAATCAAATGATTTTTTAAGCCGTAAATCTTAAAGCGAAGCTAAACCTTAATATTCTTATAACCTTAATGAGCCTTAATGGTTTAAGATTCTCTTTCCATCAGATTACACAGATCATGTGTTTTTTAGCTGTCATCAGTAAAAATCTTCGATTTTTATAAAACTTAAGTGCTCTTCTCTGCAGCTTGAATTTAAACTTGAAATAAACTTAAGTGTTCAAAAAGCTTTTGTGACTTTTGTGGTTAAAAAAAATCAATAAAAAGGTTCCACTCAAATGAGCAGAACCTTTTGGTTTATTTTTTAGTATTATCCGTTTTCCCTGATTTGTTTTTAGAAGACTTCTGAACATCTTCTTTGTCAATATCAGGCGGGTTGCTTTTTTCTGAGGAAGCAGGAATATTCTGAAAATCCTGATTCTGTTTTTTCGTTTCTGCTGAATTGGCAGATTCCTTTTTTTTGTTGTCTTCTGAATTCATAGCTTAAAATTTTTAGAGTCCTAGAACACCGAGCTTGCCGGTTTCATCTTCTATGGTATAATTCAAAGCTTTTGCCAAAACGAAAATATTATTAAGATTTTCCATTAATTGTTTGCGCCCTTCGGTTCTCAATTGATTCTGATTAACGGAATTAATTGCGGTTTCCTTTGCTTTCTGGGTTACATTTTTAATATCTTTTTCAGAAATTCTGTTGATAAAAGAATCATCCATCGACTGAATCTCAACGCTTGGCGTAATTCTGATATCTGCGTCAGGAAGTGCCGTAATCACCAGTTTTTTGTTGATAGAATCCACTTCGATCTTCATTTTGTTAAGATCATAGGAAACCTGTGCATTGGTTTTGGTGTACGTGATAATGCTGTTGTTTGAAATTTCTTTTCCAAACACCTCGTAGCCCATTTTAGTTTTCTGCATGCTGGAGATGTCCTGTTCCATGACCACCATTTTGTTCATCTTGGAAATTTGGTTGGTCAGGATATAATAATCTGACTTTTCCGTCTTTTCGCTTAGATTAAAACATGATTTTAGTCCGAAAAACAGAATCAGCATCACGAGAATTCCCGCTGCGAATGATATAATTACTTTATAATTTCTCAACACTATTTGCCAAAGATTTCTTTGATTACAGAACTGTCATCTTTTTTCACAATTTCAACCAGATCTCTTTCAATATATCCGGAGGTTGGCATTTCTATGATTCTTCCAATCTCTGTACCATATTTTTCTACGATAATAGTCGGAACTTTCTGAATATTGTAACGTACTTCATCTCCGGTAGGAGACTCTTTTTTACGGTTAACAGCAATGATGGTTACCTTATTGTCAGGATATTTTAAATCTTCCAGGATCTTCATCAGCCTTGGAAAATCTCTGTGACTGTCCTCGCACCAGGTTCCCATAAAAACAACCAGTGAATAAGTATTGAATTTGGCCTTTCTCAGTTGATCTATAGCTTTCTGATCTACAGCATATTCATCATGCTCTTTCACATACCAGTCTGCATATGGCGCTTTTAGAAACTGCTCTTTGAATTGGTTTCCTAAAAGCATTTTGCCATCATTCTGAGTTTCCACTTCACGGTTCATCACCACTTTCTGGGCGCTGAACTGCTGTGAAGCCAGAAAAAGACCTGAAACGGCAACAATATTGGTAATAAATTTTTTCATATTATTTTTCGATGATTGTTTTTAAATCTGCAGGGGAGTAGTACTTATTCTTAAGAACTTTATGGTCTGCTTTTCTGTAGACATTAAATTTCTCTCCTGATTTTTCATAAAAAGATTCTACTCCTTTTTCTTTATAAAATGCTACAGTTTCCTCTGCCTGTTCTTCATTGTCGCAGGCTTTAGACATATTGGAACGCTGTACTTCGTTGAATAGCTCTACAAATTTACTGCCAAGTCCGAATTCAAGGACAGCACCGCTCAGTACATACTGAAGATCACACAGGGCATCAGCAATTTCTACGATATCATTATCAGCAATAGCCTGCTTCAGTTCATTTAATTCTTCCTGCAAAAGTTCAACTCTAAGATTGCATCTTTCCTGAGAAGGGATCTGTGGTGTATCTAAAATAGGGGCTTTAAAAGTGGTGTGGAATTCTGCAACTTGGTTCAGACTATCAATTTTATCCATGAATTTTATTATTTACAGCAAAGATAGAAAACGATTTTGGAAAATTTGTAATGGAGACTGCATATTGTGGCCATAGGTCCATGAAAAATCCACAGCGTGAAAACTGTGGATTTGTTATGAATGATCTTCTGAATTTCAAGTATCCAGGAAGAAATTTTGCCTATTGTATTCAAAATGAATTATTCCGAATCTTCATATTTCCAGACACCTGAGATGTTTAAGACCGTCAGTCCCGGTTGCTTTTCCCCATAACTGAATACTATGATGTATTTTGAATGACAGGATTCGCATTGGGTTCCGAAGTATAAAGTGGGTAAATCCATAACCGTTAATGCTCCGGAATGAATCATCCTGGCTGAAGTTTCGGTGACCATTTTGTTTTTTAATAATTCCGTTTTTGATAATACTTTGTCCTCACTGTAAATCTGAAAGATCGGAAATCCGGATTCGTAAGGCCTTATTGTAAAGGTATTGGCATGCCCGCAATCATAACACGTGAATGTCGTTACAGCAGCCGGAATGATTTCTTCATTGCTGAAAAAATTCTTGGCGATAAGAGCCTGCGGGCCAATACTTATTTTTTTTGAGATTGAATACATGTACGTTTATTTATTGCTGAATAACTGTGCCCACTAAGTTATTATATTTTCCGCTGGGACTTTTCTTAATGGTAATTTTTATATAACCTTCCTGTGCCAGTTTATTCCATGTTTTCTGATAGCCTGTGGTTATATCGATCGGGATTTTCCACATCGTCTGTTTTCCGCCTCCCGCTTGATTAAACCAAGGAATAACATCTGCTACCTGAGATTTGAAAGGGAGTAAATTATTCAGAACATCAATTTCATAATAAAAATCATACTTGTTCTCAGGCTGGTTTAATGCTCTTTGAGTGAAAGTATAAACATATCCGTTGGTGATCGGACTGGTAAAACTGCCTCCTAAAGTAGGAATTCCGTTTCCGTCATAGTTACCGACTGCACCACTGTACCTGTCAAATTTTTGTCCGGTCAGAAAAGGAACATCATCATAGATATTGTATCCGCCGTTGGCAGGAGGCCAGCCGCCATTCAGGTTATTGGCATTAAAAAGAGCTTCCAGAGCGCTCCATTGACCTTGTTTATATAAATCAAATGCCTGATTTCTGATGGTCTGACTTACGGTTCCTGCCGTATCATAGGTTAAAGCAAATTCATCTGCGTTTTTGTAAAATACGTGGGTAACGCCTCCCGGATTGATGATGACCTCATCGTTATCGGAGCTACAGGCAATCGAAAACGTAGCAATTGCCAAAAAGAAAATGTACTTAAATAAGTGTTTCATGGTAAAAGTTTTTATGGTTTTAGTTTTTTTTGAAGAAGTGTAGTATTCATCCTTCCGGTTCCTATTGGTGAGAATGAGAAAGTAGGTGAAAAGCCTACATAGAAAAAGTAAAGGTGCTGAATTTATTATACCTGTCAGAAATTACAAATGCAATCACTGAAGAAAATTCAGTTTTGAACTTCCTTTATATAGAAGCGGGTTCAAGGGTACAATTGAAGATGATTTTGAGTGATAAATTTAAAGCAAAAAATCAAATTTTAGTGGATGTTTTTAAAATAAAATATTATCACTGCGTAAAATCTGTTAATTGATTCATTTTTAACAATAAATATTTATCTGCTGAGTTGGAAGATGAAAGCTATTGTAATATCATTTTCTGTTTTTATTTATATTTTATCAATCATCATTCATGAAAAAAGACCGCTCATTGCTGAACGGCCTTTCAAAGAATATTAAAATGTAGTTAGTTTTTTATAAATCGCTTCGCAGTTTCTCCAATCTGGATCACATAAGCTCCTTTGATCAGTTGGCTTACATTCACGCTGCCTCTTTCCAGTTTTCCTGAACTGATGACTTTTCCGGACATATCGAAGATCTTATAGTCTTCAGATGTGGTATTGGAAATATTCAGGACATCTTTTACAGGATTTGGATATACTTTAATGTCTGTAAGGACTTCTTTAGTTTCCTGAACGGCTTTTGCAGCACTTGCATTGACTTTAATGTTCGCATTGTTGACATCAAAGAAAATATGATTCGAACCTTTCACCATAATTCTTCCTGTTGTAGTGGCTACATTAGGAATGGTTACCGCCTGAGATCCATCATTTGGCGTTGCTGCAAGTAGGGTAGTCCATGTGCTTCCGCTGTTTGTTGACCATAAGATATCTACATTCGCTGCATTTACGCCATTGGCTGTTGTTCCTGCCACATTCCAGCTTACTGTTTGAGAAGTTCCTCCGGTGTAAGTTACTGCTGAATTTTGAGTAGTGATATTAAATGGTCCTGCGGTTCCGTTCACTGTGATTTTTGTATCATCTGAACTGTTTCCTGCTCCTCCGGCTCTGTTGTCACGAACGGTAAATCTGAAGTTTAATGTTCTGGCTACTGATGACAAGGCTTCTACATTGATGTCGGTGCCCGCAGTGGTGGTAGAACCTGCTAAAACAGATGCCATTCTCGGGAAATATCTTACCGGAGAAGCTGTTGGCGTCCATGATCTGAAAGTAGGGCCTGCTGTTTTCGTAGCAGTTGCAGCGGAAGTGGCTCCTGTTTGGGAAGAGGTTCCTTTATCCATCTGTTCCCAGATATAAGTAAGAACATCTCCTGCATTGGCGTCAGCTCCAATTCCGGTCAGCATAAACGGTGTGCTTTTAGGAATGGTGTAATCTGCTCCTGCATTGGCTGTAGGTATTGAATTTCCTGTAGCGGTATCAGCTGAACAGGTTTTTGATTTAATATTGTTGGTAATCTGCTCAATACTCAATGCATGGAAAAAGGCATCCGAATTTGGCTGAACGTCATAGTCGGTAATTCCGGCATATCCCATAATCGTAGATCCTGAACCAGGCTCAACAGGCTGTAGTCCATCTTGTGTAGAGTAAGACCAGGTGTGATTTCCACCAAACTGATGTCCCATTTCGTGGGCAACATAATCGATGTCAAAAGTATCTCCCGATGGAACCCCATTGGCTGGGGAGGTATAACCACTGCCTTTGTAATTATTGGGATATCTTACACCAGACTGTGTTGTATAGGAAGTGTCATTACTGCATAGACAACCGATGCATCCTGCGTTTCCGCCGCCGCCATCTTTCCCGAATACGTGGCCTATATCAAAATTTGCATTTCCGATGGTAGAATTTAAAGTTTGCATCAGCTCATAGCTCCATTTCTGCTTTTGTGAGGATGCTGAATAAGGATCCGTAGATGCATTGGTGTAAATGACGTCGT
This sequence comes from Chryseobacterium sp. JM1, assembly GCF_000737715.1. Lineage (GTDB taxonomy): Bacteria > Bacteroidota > Bacteroidia > Flavobacteriales > Weeksellaceae > Chryseobacterium. The sequence continues at coordinate 11,771 of NZ_JPRN01000015.1, forward strand.
CATTATTGGCAATCAAAACCATTCTTGCCGCAAAATCTTTTTCAAAAACACCATTCACACGGGTCATGGTATTGTTCATGGCTGCCAATGCATCGGCTTTAGCTCCTCCGAAATAGGTGGTGTATTCTCCTGTACACGACAATGCCAGTCTGAAAGTTCTCAGAGTAGAATCGTTGGCATTTTTAGCCGCAACAGCAGTTCCCTTTTGTGCTACATCAAGCACCGTGCATTCGAACTTGTTGAGACTTTCCTTCTTGTCTGATTTTTTGTAAACCACATACGTAGAAAGGTCTTTGGTGTAAGGTTCAATGAAAACAGCCGACTTATCACCATAAATTTCCATTGATGATAATCCTAATGGAGAGATACTGAAATAGACGGTAGAACTGGCGTCATTGATACCTTGTCCCACGTAAGACTTGATGTCCGGATATTTTGCAGCCAGCTCAGGAGCGAGGTTTGAATTTTCGGCTACCTTGAAATTTTCCATCTTCCCTTCAGAATTGGGGAAAGAAATAATAATTTCTGATTTCTGCCCTACGACCAGTCTTTTAGGAGCAGCAGACAGCGTATTCTTTAATCCATTGATGTCAAGTCTGAAGATTCTTGGATCTTCAATACCTGTTTTGTCTTCGAGTACTTCAGAAGAATTTTTGAGTGAAGCCTGAGACCATACGCGGTCTGTTTGAGCGAAAGTGATGCCTGTCATCATAAGCATCCCGATCATGAATAATTGTTGTTTCATATAAATATATTATAATTGGTAAATCTAAAATTAGTGAATAAAATTATATGAAAATCGCTCATCTACAACATTTTATACTGCCATTCATTAATTTGTGTTTTTTAATGTTGAATAATAATTCAAATTTTACATTACCGAAAAAAATACACTAAATTTGATTTAAATGGTTAAAAAAATTCAAAAAAAATACTGCCCCGAATGAGGCAGTATTGAATAAATAGGTTTGTGGTTATTAGTTTTTAATGAATCTCTTGGCATGGTCTTCAATCTGGATCATATAAGCTCCTTTGATAAGTCCGCTTACATTCACGCTGCCTTTTTCCAGTTTTCCTGAGTTGATTAGTTTTCCACCCATATCGAAGATCTTATACTCTTCAGATGCTGTGTTTGAAATATATAATACATCTTTTACAGGGTTTGGATACAGTCTGAATCCGGCAATTAAATCTTTGGTGTCAGAAAGTTCTCCTCTGCCTGAAGAAACGATATTAAGCGTGTAATCTTCAACCTGACCATAAGTATATGAACCACATGAAGATGTCGGAACGGAGCTGTACTGCATCATTACTCTCATTCTTGTAGAGCCAATGGTTGCAGTCGCAGGAATCGTAATACTTCCCGTTACCGGAGTGGTGGTAGAACCTGCTTTAGTCCATGCTAGCTCTCCGCTGTCTGTAAAGTCGCCGTCACCGTTGTAATCGATATATACTGCATAAGCCTCGCTGTAAACCGTTGAAGTCCACGTTGGAGTTACTGAGATGGTGTATGCGCTTCCTCTTGTTACATTAGTAGAAACGGATGTGAAGTTCTCATATCCTGCAGTGCCTGTTGAAGTATTGTTGATGGTTCCGAATTTCACGTTTCCGATTCTTTCGTCCGCAGTATTATTAGCAGAAGCAGAACAGTAAGTTACAGTTCCTCCTGTAAGGGTTGTTACGCTTACTGTGTTACTTGAAGGCGATACATTTCCTGCCGCATCTTTAGATTTAACAGTGAAGCTGTAAGTGGTTGCAGGGGTTAAGCTGGTTACAGTATAAGTAGTAGACGCTGTGTTACCAATCACAGATCCGTTCATATACACATCATATCCTGTAACGCCTACGTTGTCGGTAGCGCCGCTCCAGGAAAGATTAGTGGTCGTTGCTGTAGTTCCGGAAGCAGCAAGGGTAGGAGCTGTAGGAGCTACGGTATCTGTACCTGAACCTGCATTAACGGTAATATTGGCATTGTTCACATCAAAGAAGATGTGATTGGAGCCTTTTACCATAATTCTTCCTGTCGTAGTAGATGAATTTGGAATCGTTACCGCCTGAGATCCGTCATTAGGAGTTCCGGCAAGAAGGGTAGTCCATGTATTTCCGCTGTCGGTAGACCAAAGAATGTCTACATTCGCAGCATTCACATTATTAGCTGTTGTTCCTGCTACGTTCCATGTAACGGTCTGGGAACTTCCACCCGCATAAGATATGGCTGAGTTTTGGGAAGATACACTGAATGGTCCCGCAGTTGCGTTTACAGTAACCAGTGCATCGTCTGAATTGTTTCCTGAACCTCCTGCTCGGTTGTCACGAACAGTAAATCTGAAGTTTAATGATCTGGCTACATTGGACAATGCTTCCACTGCGATCTCTGTGCCGGCAGTAGTAGTACCTCCTGTTAAGATAGATGACATTCTAGGGAAATATCGTACCGGGGAAGTTGTTGGAGTCCATGATCTGAAAGTAGGACCTGATGCTTTCGTAGCACTTGCGGCAGAGCTCGCTCCGGTTTGTGACGATGAAGCATTATCCATCTGTTCCCAGATATAGGTTAATGAATCCCCATTAGCGTCAGTTCCTGTTCCTGTCAGCATAAATGGCGTTCCTTTTGGAATCGTATAATCAAGACCTGCATTGGCTGTAGGAATGGCATTTCCTGTAGAAGTGCTTACCGGACAGGTTTTAGCTTTAATATTATTGGTAATCTGTTGAATACTTACTGCATGGAAGAACGCGTCCGAATGAGGCTGAACATCCTGGCCGGTAATTCCCGCATATCCCATGATAGTAGATCCTGAGCCCGGTTCCATATTGACACCGGTACCTTCATTACCGTGAGAGAAAGTATGATTTCCTCCGAACTGATGTCCCATTTCGTGGGCAACATAGTCAATATCGAAATTGTCTCCTGAAGGAATAGCATCTGCCGGAGAAGTATATCCGCTCCCTTTAGAACCGTTGGTACAGATACATCCGATGCAGCCAGCGTTTCCGCCACCTCCGGAAGCTCCGAATAAATGTCCGATATCATAGTTGGCTTCACCGATCACTGAAGTCAGGGTGCTTTGAAGCTGCGAATTCCAGCTGCTCATTCCTGAAGAGGCAGAGTAAGGGTCTGTGGAAGCGTTGGTATAGATTACAGTGTCGTTATTGGCGATCAGGACCATTCTTGCGGCAAAATCTTTTTCAAACACACCGTTTACACGCGTCATGGTGTTGTTGATGGCTGCCAGCGCATTGGCTTTAGTCCCTCCGAAATATACAGTGTATTCTCCGGTAGTGGAAAGCGCCAGTCTGAATGTTCTAAGTTTGGCATCGTCTGCGTTGGGTCTTGCAGCGATATTGGTGTTGGATACTCCTTTTTGAGCCACATCAATAACGGTACATTCGAATTTGTTGAGGTTGTCTTTTTTGTCTGATTTTCTGTATACTACATAAGACGAAAGATCTTTAGCATACGGTTCAATGAAAACAGCAGATTTATCACCGTAAATCTCCATAGAAGAAAGTCCGAGTGAAGAAATACTGAAATAAACTGTTGAATTGGGATCGTTAAGGCCTTCGCCTACATAAGATTTGATATCCGGATATTTCGCGGCAAGCTGAGGGTCGAAGTTTGAATTTTCCCTTACTTTAAAGTTTTCCATCTTCCCTTCAGAATTAGGGAAAGAAATGATGGTTTCTGATTTTTCTCCCGCAGCTAATCTTTTGGGAGCCTTGGCAAGTGCATTCTTTAATCCGTCAAAATCTAAGCTGTAAATCTTCGGATTATTGATTTGGGTTTTGTTTTCAAAAATGTCTGAAGGTGCTTTTTTTGAACCTTCGCTCCAGAGACGGTCAGTCTGCGCGAAAGAAATGCCCGTAATGAGAAGCATTCCAATCATGGATAATTGTTTTTTCATATTAATTATTTGTTTTGGTTGTGGAATATCAAAGCTAATAATTTTTATGTTACGAAAAACAAAATTATTTAAGAAAAATTTAGAGTATTCATTTAATATATTATGCAATACATTGAATATTATTGAAAACACATTATCTCATAAAAAGAAAATAGCATACGCAAAATACGTATGCTATTGGTTTATTCATAAAATAATTCTCAATCTGATTTTTAGGTCAGAACTTGAAAATGATCAGTTATTTTGTAATATCTCTTCCGATTACCATTCTCTGGATTTCTGAAGTTCCTTCACCGATGGTGCATAATTTAGAATCTCTGTAGAATTTCTCAGCAGGGAAGTCCTTTGTATATCCGTAACCTCCGAAGATCTGTACGGCATTGTTGGAAATTCTTACACATGCCTCAGAAGCGTACAGTTTAGCCATTGCTCCTTCTTTGGTCATTTTTTGTTTAGCATTTTTCAATGTAGATGCTCTTTGGATCAGAAGTTCAGCAGCATCAATTTCTGTTGCCATATCAGCAAGCATAAAGTTGATGGCCTGGAATTCAGCAATTGCTTTTCCAAACTGGTGTCTTTCTTTAGCATATTTTAAAGCCGCTTTGTAAGCTCCTCTTGCTGTTCCTAAACTTAAAGCAGCGATAGAAATTCTACCACCATCTAAGATTTTCATAGCCTGCTTGAAACCTTCACCTACTTCACCTAATCTGTGAGAATCCGGTACACGAACGCTGTCGAAAATAAGTTCAGCCGTTTCAGAAGCACGCATTCCTAATTTATTTTCTTTTTTTCCTGATGTGAAGCCAGGCATTCCTTTTTCCAGAACAAAAGCAGTAGAGTTATTTTTAGCTCCTATTTCACCTGTTCTGGTCATTACTACGGCAATATCTCCTGAAATCGCGTGCGTGATGAAGTTTTTAGCACCGTTGATCACCCAGTCATCACCGTCTTTTACAGCAGTTGTAGACATACCTCCTGAATCAGAACCTGTATTGTGCTCTGTAAGTCCCCATGCGCCGATCACTTTTCCTGAAGCAAGCTGTGGAAGCCATCTGTGTCTCTGCTCCTCATTTCCGAACTCATAGATATGATTGGTACAAAGTGAATTATGAGCTGCTACAGAAAGACCGATAGAAGGGTCTACCTGAGAGATTTCATCCAGAATGGTAACATATTCATGATAACCCAGACCGGAACCTCCGTACTGCTCAGGAACTACGATCCCCATAAATCCCATCTCTCCTAACTGGTGAAATAAGTCTTTTGGAAATGTTTGGCTCTCGTCCCACTCCATAATATTCGGTCTGATATTTTTCTCAGCAAATTCTCTTGCTGTCTCCGCTATCATTTTAATGTTGTCAATAGTCTCTGTGTTCATATAGATAAAATAGTTAGTTCCCAAAGATAATTAAATTGACGGAAAGCCAAAAATAATTATTGAGCTCATAGCATTGTTTACGCAATATTTTAATAATCAATTTTTTATATTTTAATAATTAATGATTTTTTAATAAATTTTTCAGAACTTTAAGTGTTTTAATTTACTATTTTAGCCTCCCAATTTTTAAGGAATGAAAAAACTTCTACTACCTATTATTTTAATCTCCTCATTTATTTCCGCCCAGGCTCCGGCGGGATATTATGACGGAACAGTGGGACTTAGCGGCTATGCGCTGAAGTCTAAGTTGCATGATATTATTGCTGAAAAGAATGTCAACTGGAACTACAGTGATTTACCCAACCTGTATAATCAGACAGATTTAGATAAATATTATGATCATGGACCAAGTAATACTACGATCTTGCTTGATATGTATTCCGAAATCCCTACCGGAGCTGATGCTTATGAGTATACATCGGCCAACTTAATAAGTACATCAGGAGCTGAAGGATTGGGATACAACAGGGAACATGCTGTGCCGCAAAGTACTTTTAACAGTAACTATCCAATGTATTCTGATTTACACTTTGTGATTCCTACAGATGCAAGAATTAATCAGTTACGGAATAATTATCCTTACGGGGTGGGTAATTCTACCGTACATTATACCTTTACAAACACGTCCAGAATTGCTAACAGTGCGATTCCTAATTATGCATATACCAATAGGGTTTATGAGCCGGTTGCTGAATTTAGAGGTGATATTGCACGAATGCTCTTATATTTTGCGATACGATATGAAAATAAGCTGCCATCATTTAATTATTTCACCAATATTAATCCTGCGATAGACAGATCTCCTTTTGATGGAACGGCAGAAAGGGCTTTCGACCCGGAATATATTGCAATGTTACTTCAATGGCATACTCAGGATCCTGTTTCTCAGCGGGAGATTGACAGAAATAATGCTATATATGCCATTCAGAAAAACAGAAATCCTCTCATTGATAATCCACAGTGGGTGAACGCTATTTGGGTACAGACTCCGGATGCAGTATCACCTCAGGCTCCAGTTAATCTTACGGTTTCGCAGACCGGAGCTTATTTTGCCAATTTAAATTGGTCACCAAGTACAAGTTCAGATGTTATAGGATATAATATTTATCAGAATGGTGTTTTAGTGGCCACCACAAAATCTACATCAATAGTAATTGATCATCTGACACCTTCTACCTCTTATTCTTTTACAGTAAAAGCATATGATCAAGGCTACCTGCAATCTATTGACAGTAATGCGGTTACGGCACCTACAATAGCTCCTGATACCAATTCTAAAGATCTTTTTATAATTAAATATATTGAAGGGACAGGAAATAGCAAGGCTCTGGAAATTGTAAACAAGACAGGTCATGAGGTAGACTTAAAAAATTACAGCATAAGAGTGCAGTACTACAACAATTCAAGTGGTTCTTATTATTATGGCAACAGTTTTGAACTTGAGGGAAAAATATCCAATAACCAAAATTTTGTCATTATGAACCCTAAATCTGCATTATCATGTTACACCAATGATGATGCACGTTTTCTTACAGCAGGTGAAGCATTGACTTTTGCAGGAACCCAATATGTAGAGCTGGCCTATAAATCAACAACGGTTGATGCTATAGGAAGTAAATTCGTAAGCAATTCATATGGAGATATTTCTCTTTACAGAAAAAGTACCATCAACCAGCCAACAAGCACATTTACTTTAGGAGAGTGGGATTCCTATCCTGTGAATTATTGCCAGAATCTTGGAGGAACTTTATCTACGACTGATCTTATCACTTCAAATAAAGAATTTAAAATATATCCGAACCCGATTCATGACGATCTTTTTGTAAGCGGAGAAACTCAGGATATTAAGATGGCTCAGGTATTGGACGTTTCAGGAAAAATAATTTATACTGAAAAAGATCCGTTCAGAAACAAGAAGAATATTTCTCTTCAGAATCTTTCTGCAGGTTTTTATTTCTTAAAACTTGATGAAAAAGTGTATCAGTTTATCAAAAAATAAAAAATACACCCAACCAGTCATTGCGAGCGAAGCGATGCAATCTCATCAATATTTGCTAAAAAGCTTATAAACAATACATAATTGATATAAGCAGATTCACTAATAATCAATATCTATAAGTGTTTCTGCTTATATTTTTTATTTATAAGTAATTATGCTTATATTTGCACAATGATAGCGGTCATAACCGGTGATATTATAAATTCACAGCATGCAGACACGGAAGTTTGGATCACCAGACTCAAGAATCTCCTGGAAAATTGGGGAAGTTCACCGCTCGCATGGGAAATCTACAGAGGAGACGAGTTCCAGTTTAAGTGTAGCATTGATGAAGTGTTCTGGCGTTTTCTAGCCATAAAGTCCCTCATAAGAAGTCAGGAAAATTTAGATGTAAGAATTGCTATAGGCATTGGTGAAGAGAATTTTTCCTCTGAAAAAATCACCGAATCCAATGGAACGGCTTATGTACATTCCGGACGACTGCTCAACGACCTTAAGAGTGACGGACACACCGTTTCTATAAAAACCTCCAACGAAGCCGTAGACAGAGATTTAAATATCCTCCTGAAATGGTCTTCCAAAGATTTCGACAGCTGGACGGTAGCCACGGCAGAGATCATTCACGAAATGATCATGAATCAGGATATCACACAGGAAGATCTCGCTAAGAAATTTGCCATTTCACAGTCCTCCGTAAGTCAGAGGCTGAAACGCGCCAACTACGAACTTATCGTAGAAACTAATCAATATTTTAGAAAGAAAATCTCAGAACTGTAAGCATGATCTTTACTAAACTCATATTGGCACATCTATTCGGAGATTTTATTCTTCAGCCAGATTCTTGGGTTGCAGATAAAGAACGCCGTAAGCTGAAAAGCCCGTATTTGTACCTGCATGTTCTAATCCATACTATTTTAAGTTTTGTTTTCCTTTGGAATACAGATCTTTGGTGGGTTTCCATTTTGGTTGGGATCACGCATCTTATTATTGATGCTTCAAAACTGATCTTTCAAAACGTAAAGAATAAGAAGAGATGGTTTTTCATTGATCAGATGCTGCATATTCTGGTTATTCTGGGCATCTCATTCTATTTCAAAGAATTCAATTTTGATTTTCTGAGCAATCAGGAAGTTTTAAAAATTGGGATGGCGGCATTGTTTCTGTCAACACCAGCATCCATCTTTATCAAAATATTATTGTCTTCATGGACTCCGGTTCCGGAGACACAAAGCAGTTTACAGACCGAATCGCTGTCGAGTGCAGGAAAATATATCGGAATATTGGAACGTCTTCTGGTTTTCACTTTTATTATGGTGAACCATTGGGAAGGCGTAGGTTTTATGGTGGCTGCCAAATCGGTTTTCAGATTCAGTGATCTGGCACAGGCTAAACAACGGAAACTTACAGAATATGTACTGATCGGAACATTGTTGAGTTTCGGATTAGCTGTTTTAACAGGAATTTTAATAAAGTAATATAAAATAAATCTAACTAACAAGAATTTAGAAATGGAAAAGAAAGAAATGTTGTACGAAGGTAAAGCAAAACAGGTATTTGCTACCGATAATCCTAATGAAGTAGTGGTACGTTTTAAAGACGACGCTACAGCATTTAACGCTCAAAAAAGAGGGTCTGTTGATTTGAAAGGCGAAATGAACAACGCGATCACTACGCTGATTTTTGAATACTTAAATGAAAAAGGGATTAAAACTCATTTCATCAAACAATTAGACGAGAGAGAGCAGCTGGTAAAAAAAGTATCCATCATTCCATTGGAAATGGTGGTAAGAAACTACTCTGCAGGAAGTATGGCTCAAAGATTAGGAGTAGAAGAAGGAATTAAATCTCCGGTGACCATCTTCGATATCTGCTACAAAAAAGACGAGTTGGGAGATCCGCTTATCAACGATCACCATGCCGTTTTCTTAGGAGCAGCAACGTATGAGGAATTGGATGAAATGTATGAATTGACTTCTGACATCAACGAAATCCTGATCGATCTTTTTGATAAAATGAACATCATCCTGGTTGATTTCAAAATTGAATTAGGAAAAACGGCAGACGGGGAAATCATCCTTGCTGACGAAATTTCTCCTGATACATGCAGACTTTGGGATAAAGATACCATGAAGAAACTGGATAAAGACAGATTCAGAAGAGATCTTGGAGAAGTGACGGAAGCTTACGTAGAGATCTACAACCGTCTGAAAAATTTACTTGGTAAGTAAATTGGAGAAGTTAGAAGTTAGATATTAGAAGTTAGTATGAAATCGCATCGGATAGAAGATTTGAAGGTCTGGAAGAAATCAATGGCTTTGGTAAAAGAAGTTTATTTAGTTTCTGCAGAACTGCCAGCTGAAGAAAAATTTGGTCTGCTGTCTCAAATCAGAAGATGTGCCGTTTCAATACCCTCTAATATTGCTGAAGGAGCTGGAAGAAATAATAAGAATGAGTTCTATCAATTTCTTGGAATTGCATTTGGTTCTACCTATGAACTGCAAACCCAATTACAGTTGTTAATAGATCTGGATTTTATTTCTGAAGCTAAAGTAGTACCTTTAAAAGAACTTTTAGCTGAAATTCAGAAGATGATATACTCATTAAAAGAAAGTTTAAAATTATAATTGAAGTTGACTTAGACTAATTTCTAACATCTAATATCTAACTTCTAATTTAGAAAAAATAGAAATGAAAAGTTTAGACATTCATAAAAGTGAATATTTAAAACAGTTTAAAGGCCAGACCTACGGGAGGAATCTTTTCAGAACGCAGGAAGAAGAAAGACTGGATGCTCCCAATGAGGAGTGCGGAATCTTCGGACTGTATTCTGACAATGATCTCGATACGTTTTCGCTTTCACAGTTCGGACTTTTTGCCCTCCAGCACAGAGGACAGGAAGCCTGCGGTATTTCCGTTTTAAAAGACGGGAAAATCACGAACATGAAAGACGAAGGATTGGTTTTAGACGTTTATAAAGAAATTCAGGAACCTGAGGCTTTTATGGGAAATTCTGCGATCGGGCATACCCGTTATACCACTGCAGGAGACAAAAAGAAGTATAATTTCCAGCCGTTCTTCGCGAAAAACGAGTACGACCAGATTATTCTTTCTATAGCGCATAACGGTAACCTTACCAATGCGAGAGAATTAAAAAATGAACTGGAAGCTGAAGGCGTTGTCTTCAGAGCTACTTCTGATTCTGAGGTTATTTTAAGATTGATCCAGAAAAATCTTGACTTAGGACTTCGTGGAGCTATCAAAGCTACCATGGAGAAAATTGAAGGTGCTTATTCCGTAGTAGGGATGACGAGAAATAAATTCTTTGCATTCAGAGATTTCAATGGGATCCGTCCATTGGTTTTAGGAGCCGTTGACGAAAATACTTATGTGGTAGCTTCCGAATCTGTTGCTTTGGATGCTGTAGGCGCTCAGTATGTGCGTGATATCCTTCCGGGAGAGATTATTTACACCAATGAAAATGAGCCTGGAAAACTTCAGTCTTATATGGTGAATGAAGGAAGAGGGAAGCAGAGAATCTGTTCTTTTGAATACATCTACTTCGCAAGACCTGACTCTACGCTGGAAAACATCAACGTATATGAAATCAGAGAAAAGTCCGGTGAAAAGATCTGGGAGCAGGCTCCTGTAGAAGCTGATATCGTGATCGGGGTTCCTGATTCAGGAGTTCCGGCTGCCATAGGTTTCTCAAAAGCTTCCGGAATACCTTTCCGTCCCGTTCTGATCAAAAACAGATACATCGGAAGAAGTTTCATCGTTCCTACACAGGAAATGAGAGAAAGGGTAGTGAACCTTAAGCTTAACCCGATTATTTCTGAGATCAAGGATAAAAGAGTAGTGATCATCGACGATTCTATCGTAAGAGGAACTACTTCCAAGAGATTGGTGAAAATATTGAAGGATGCAGGCGTAAAAGAGATCCACTTCAGAAGTGTTTCTCCTCCTATTATTGCTCCGTGCTACTTAGGAATCGATACTCCGTCAAAAGATGACCTGATTTCAGCCAATATGACTACGGAAGAGCTTAGAGATTATCTGGGTGTGGACTCATTAGAGTTTTTAAGCACAGAAAACCTGAAAGAAATTTTAGGATCTTCCAACCACTGTTTCGGATGTTTCACAGAAGAATATCCGGTAGAAAAAGGAGAGGAAATAGAATTATTTAATTAATCATCTACGATTCGAAATAAAAAAGAAGAAGCCAGGCATTGAGTCTGGCTCTTTTTGTTTTTATAAATGTATCAAAAGCTTAATATTCCTTTATCATACAGTACAGGGGCAAATTCTAAATTTGTTTCCTTAAACTGTAGCAAAATGAAGAACGTATTTTTAACCGGTGCTTTTCTGGTACTGACCCAATGGTATTCCTCTCAGACTTTTGATAATCAGGCACACCGTGGCGGAAAGTCCCTGTATCCTGAAAATACAATTCCGGCCATGAAGAATGCCCTGAAAATGAATGTAACGACACTCGAAATGGACCTTGCGATCACGAAAGACAAAAAAGTAATCCTTTCCCATGATGCTTTTCTTTCCCCTGAATTAATAACAAAACCGGACGGAACTTATATTCCGAAAGACTCCGGGTTTTACTATAAAATTTATGATATGTCCTATGCAAAGATTCAGACCTTTGACGTAGGTTCAAAGAAGCTTGACCGCTATCCTGACCAGAAGAAAATGAAGGTTCAGAAACCGCTCTTCGCAGATGTAGTAGATGCCTGTGAGGCTTATTCCCGCGAACTTAAAAGACCTTTGCCGTTTTATAATATAGAAACCAAAACACGTCCTTTTTCCGACAATATATTTCATCCGGAACCTAAGGAATTTGTCGATCTGATGATGAAGATTATCGTCAAAAAAGGCATTCAGGACCGGGTCATTATTCAGTCATTTGATCCCAGAACACTGGAAATTATCCATAAAGAATACCCTAAGATCATGACTGCTTTGCTGGTAGAAAAAGTCGATGATAAAAAGATAGCCCAGCAGCAGACTCATTTCGAAAATATACCTGTTGAAAAATTCAAACAGTATCCGAATCATTTGAATGGTGTGGCAGGAGATATGAAATTTCTGAGTTTTACCCCAACCATTTACAGCCCTGAACATACACTTGTGACTTCAAAATTGGTACAGGAATGCCACGCATTGGGGATGAAAGTGATCCCATGGACCGTCAATACCAAAGAAAGATTAAAAGAATTAAAAGAGATGGGAATAGACGGAGTGATCAGCGATGATCCGCGGATATTTGAATAACCGGTAAAGAGGTTTGAGGGTGGGAGTGTTTTAGGGTTTGAGAGTTTCGGAATGCGAAGTGCGGGTTTTGTATGTTGGAGTGTCGGAGCGTTTTATGGTTTATGTGTCGGAGTGTTTTATGGTTTATGTGTCGGAGTGTTTTAGGGTTTTAGGGTTTGAGAGTTTAATGCATTGAGAAGCATTGAATAAATGACAAATACCTGGTGGCTGAGGCCACTCGAAGCCACCATCCATAATATGTGAAATCTAGCATCTGAAATCATAATTAACCAAAAAACGAAAGTCCGGACTTAAAAAAATTAAATCCGGACTTTACTATAGGTTAAATAATTGATTGTCTCTTATTAGAACTTGTAATTCAGACCTAACTGAAATGCTCTGTGGTTCAATGGTTCTGTACCCTCAGGCTTTTGGTTTCTCATATCCGTAAGACTGTTGATGTATCTTGCGTTGATTCCCAGGTTTTGAGTAATATCATATCCAAGACCTAAACCTAATCCTAAATTAAATTTGTTAACATTATCTTTGTTAATGTCTTCAGAGTTAGATACCGACTGAGTTGTGGTAATACCACCTGTTGTCGTAGAAATCGTGCTGTCTCCGGAGTTTTTTCCGTTGATGAAATAGCTGAATTCAGGACCTGCCTCTACATAAAATCTTTCAGTAGGTCTCATTTGTACCATTAGAGGAACTGAGATATAGTTCATGGTAGTTTTGTACTCGCTTTTCGTTTTAACGTTCGTAGCACCCGTAGTTACATCTGTAGATGAGATCACGCTTCTGGCTCCTAACTGGTTGTATAAAACCTCTGGCTGCAAGCTGAATTTCTGAGAAATTGGAATATTAACTAAAACCCCAGCATGGAATCCGACTTTCTGGTTATTAAGGCTTAATTTCTGCTCACTGAAGTAAGAAGAGTTTCCCCCTGCTTTGATACCAAATCTGATCGGTTGTTTTTCTTTTTTGATAGGTTCCGGAGTTACTGTTTTTGTTTCCTGAGCAAATGTCATCATGCCAGCAGTAACTGCCAACCCTAGAAATAACTTCTTCATAATTTTATTTTTTAATTTTACTGTTGTACTTCGTGTCCGGTTTTTCAATCAGACTTGAATTATTTTGCAAAATGCTTGCCAAACTCGGAAAATCCTTATTTGAAGGGCTTTAGGAAGGGTTTTGGTTATTGTGTTTTATCTTCTTTTAACGAATTTTTATGAAAAATTTTATTATGAAATCCAGTTTTTTGATCATGATTTTATGCTAAAACGTGTTTATGTTGATGATTTAATATAGAAATTAAACCGGGGAAAATAAGATGATTAATATCCATTTTTTAAACTTTTGAAAAGATTACAAACGACAAAGCCTTTCTGAAATCATGTTAAGATAAAAAATGCCGGACCTCCGAAGAGATCCGACATTAAGGTGAAAATAATATATCTCTATTTGAATTTATATGCTAAGCCTACCTGAAATGCATTATTTCTAACCGCATCCGAATTACCATAATTATAAACATTGGTTAGACCTGCTGTAAATCTCGCCGTCACCGCAAGGTTTTGAGTAAAGTAATATCCTGTTCCAATACCGATTCCGAAATTGAATTTATTGAACATGGACATAGCAATTTTATCAGAATAACTCTGTGTACTGCTTGACCCGTCTATATTGCTGGTTTGGGTAAAGTCACCTTTGCTTTTTCCACCCAGCAGAAACCCGAATTCAGGACCTGCTTCTACATATAATTCAGGTAATAGGTTGTACTGCAGCATTACAGGAACTGAAAGATAGCTTAAAGAGAGAGTTTCTTTATTGTCCATTCTGGCTGAAGGAATATCAAAATTGATGGAACTTTTTATTTTTGAACCCAGTCCGTTATACAAGATTTCCGGCTGAACACTGAATTTACCCGAGATTGGGATATTAACGAAAACACCTGCATTAAAGCCAATTTTTGCATTTCGCTCATATTTTGACCAATAATAGTTATCTTCATTTCCATTGGTATGAGAAGAAATGTTCATTCCTCCCTTTACTCCAAAAGTAATAGGAGATTTAGATTTAGTTTCTGTTTTTTCCTGTGCAAATGCCAGCGAGCCCAATGAAATGGCCAATCCTAAAATTATTTTTCTCATGATTATGAAGTTTAGATTATTTTCTTAGCCTGTGGTAGAATTCCCATCAAGATGAGTAAATTTAAAAAAGTCTTATTATAAATCAAAAGACCAGGCTTAAACGAATAAACCTGACCTTTTGTACTCTTTTTACCAACACTGAATTAAATAAAATTCCAGCATTTTTCGATATAAATATTGATTATTTGAATTTGTAAGCTACACCCACCTGGAATGCATTATTTCTAATGGCATCTGAACTATTGTCCTTATAAATATCTGTAATACCTGCAGTGAATCTGGCTGTTACCCCAAAGTTCTGAGTGAAATAATATCCCGCTCCGATACCGATACCGAAATTGAATTTATTGTGAAGATCTTTAACAATTTTATCCGAAAAGCTTGTTGTTTGTGTAGTTGTAGTGTTTCCTGAAGTTACAGTCGTGGTAATATCTCCTTTGTCCTTTCCTCCTAAAAGAAATCCGAACTCAGGTCCTGCTTCTACATAAAGCTGAGGTAGGATATTGTACTGTACCATTACGGGAACCGTAAGATAGTTCAGTGTTTTTTTGTACTCAACTTCTCTTCTGTATTTATCAGAATTAACGTAGTACTGCTCTCTTTCTTCAGTTTTTGAACCCAATTGGCTGAAAAGAAGTTCAGGCTGAATGCTGAATTTCTCTGCTACCGGAATGTTTACAAATACTCCGGCATTAAAA
Organism: Chryseobacterium sp. JM1; assembly: GCF_000737715.1. Lineage (GTDB taxonomy): Bacteria > Bacteroidota > Bacteroidia > Flavobacteriales > Weeksellaceae > Chryseobacterium. The sequence goes on from NZ_JPRN01000015.1 coordinate 27,223, forward strand.
CCTGGCTTCAGTTTCTGATCGTTGTCATACTGGTCAGCTTTACTAAGAGTAGAAGCGTTGAATCCAGCTTTAACTCCGAAAGTTACTGGTGATGCAGATGCAGATTTAGTTTTTTCCTGTGCATTCACCAAAAGGCTTCCTGCAAATGCTAATCCTAAAATTAGTTTTTTCATGATTTTTTAAAGTTTAAACTTATGTTCCCACACTGCAGCAAAATTCCCGCCAAAGGGATTAAACTGATAAATATCATGTTTTACGCGAAAAGGTCAGGTTTAAATGAATAAACCTGACCTTTTCTATTGAAATCAATTTGTATATGAAGAAACTTTTTGCTTTCAGATACTGATTAAAACATCAATGTCTTCCGGCTTATCTGATATACGCAAACTCCTTGCCAAAAATGCTGAATGGAGAAAATTTTCCACACAAAAAAACCGGACTAAATACATAGTCCGGCTTTCTATTGAATATAAAATTTGTTATCTGAATGTTAAAGCTTATTATTTGAATTTATAAGCTAATCCTACCTGGAATGTGTTGTTTCTTACAGCATCAGATCCGTTAGGTCTGTTTTTAGCTACATCTGTTAAACCAGCAACATATCTAGCTGTAATTCCGAAGTTGTCTGTGAAGTAATATCCTGCTCCAAGACCGATCCCAAAGTTGAATGTTTTTAAATCATCTTTGTAGTTATCAGAAGTGGTAGAGTTTCCGTTAGATTCGTTTTTGATTTTGTTTTTTGCACTCACCATAAAACCAAACTCAGGACCTGCCTCTACAAATAGATTAGGGATCAGGTTGTACTGGAACATTACCGGTACAGCAATATAATCTAATTTAGTTGAAGAAGAATACTTATTTCCTAATACAGTATAATCTGCTTTTGAACCGTACTGAGAATATAAAACCTCCGGCTGAATGCTGAATGATTCTGCAACTGGAATGTTAGCAAATACACCTGCATTGAAACCGATTTTAGATTTTTGATCATCTAAACCTTCGTCTTTAGAAAGAGAAGATACGTTCATCCCACCTTTTACACCAAATGTTACCGGGTTAGATGAAGACTTTGGAGTCTGTTGTGCGAATGCCAGTGAACTTGCAGTTACTGCTAATCCTAAAATTAACTTTTTCATAACTTTAATTTTTTAATATTTTACTATTCTTAATTTTAAATTTTACTACCGTTCAATTTTTTGGTTGAACGCAGAGTATCTTTCAAATTGCTTGCCAAAAATAATTTACATGACAAAAGTCAGTTGTTTAGTAGCTTATATTTTAAAGTTAGTAGTATTCAATTATTTGATTTACAGTATTTTATATTTCCTATTAAACGTTTGTTTAGAAATGATCTAAATTGTAACTTGTCTAAAACTGTTCTGGATTCTATTAAAATAAGTTAAAAACAATGTTATTTCATAATAAGATGTAATATTGTAATGAAAGCTTTTAATGATTTGTACTCAGTCGGAAAAACCTGATAAAGAATCATTTCAGTGATTTCGTATATGATATAACCATAAACAAAAGGCTCCGATGGAACATAAAAAGATAGTAAGATTTACGGTAAGCCTTATTGTATTAATGGTGGCAGCCATGTTTGTAATGGTTTCAGGCATCATTGAATATCCTTTCACTATTTATGTGATGTCAGGGGTGGGTGTTGTGATCCTGCTCCTGACGGTAAAATTCATTTATGACTTTTTTACAGCAGTTCCTCCGCCTTTGACGACAGTTCATCGGGATGCTGGCGAACAGAAACTGTTCTTTATTTCATCTTACAGAAGCACAACGCTCAGTCTGGTGATGATCGTGTTGCCCGCGTTTTTTATTTATTTTTTACTTCCCATGGTTCCCGGAATTGTAAAAGAAATTCAAACGGGAAAGTCTGCTGCGCTTATTGTGATGTTGGTTTTATTGTTTATTTTATTTCTGGCATCAGTGTACAGCATTTTCACCGGAATCAAATTATTCATCCGAAGGAAAAAGATTGTACAGCTTATTATAAACGACGATAGTTTTGAATTTTTCCCAATCTATGACTTTGGGACCGGAACACGGAACTTTCAGGCAGTCTCTATGTTTTTTCGAACGAAAATGGAGAAAGCTTATTTTACAGATCAGTTGACAGTCAATATGGTAATCGATAAGTGGATGGGAAACAAGATAAGAGTTAAAGTAGAAGGAGTAGGTTTTTACCTTCCTTATTTATATAATGATACCAACGAGCTGGAAGAGGTTTATCAAACGATTAAAGGGCGCTTACAGCGAAAAATATCGGGGAATTAGGAATGGAAGCGGGAGATGGAGTATCAGCTGATAATTTTAATAGTTTCCGTTAATTAGAACCATGTCAAGGTTCGAAATCTTGACATGGTTAGTTGGCATATCTTAATCTTTTGTAGATTCTAACTTTAAACTTAAACTGTGTCCAGCTTTCTGTAAAATTCTAAAGATTTCAAAATGTTTTCCTGGCTGCACTGGTAATCATACGTACATGATCCTATTCCCGTAAGCAGGGAGAAATTAATTTTGCTGTCAGAATTCTTTTTATCATTAAGCAGAAGTTCCGTAATACTCTCGTCTGTAAAGTCGCTGATATCAAGGTAAGGATAATACCTCTTAATATTTTCGATGATAAAAGTGGCATCTTCCTCAGTAATAAGATCTTCAAGATTGGCCAGATGCGCTTCGCAGATCATTCCCATAGCGACTGCCTCTCCATGAAGGATAGGATTTCCCTGGCTCAGACAAAGACTCTCCACCGAATGTCCTATCGTGTGCCCGAAATTCAGGGTTTTTCTGATGTTTTTTTCATGGAAGTCCTTTTCTACAACGTCCTGCTTGATATCCATGGAAGTCTGAATATGAGGAACCACCGTTTCCACATCCAGTTTATGAATCTGAATCAGACTGTCCCAATGTGCTTTGTCAGCGATAAGACCGTGCTTCAGCATTTCTGCAAAACCGCTGCGTAATTCTTTAAAAGGAAGGGTTTTTAAAAATTTAGGATAAATAAAGATCTGTTCCGGGAAGGCAAAAGTTCCTACCATATTTTTATAATGCATCAGATCTATTCCAGTTTTTCCGCCTATAGAAGCATCACACATGGATAAAAGGGTAGTAGGGATATTGATGAACTGAACCCCTCTTTTATAGGTAGATGCAATAAAACCACCCATATCTGTGATCACACCGCCACCAAGATTGATGACCAATGCTTTTCTGTCCGCCTGCATTTCGGTAAGAATTTCCCAAAGCTGATTCGCGGTCTGGATATTTTTCATTTCCTCACCCGCCTCAATCTCTAAAATTTCAAAACCTAAGTCTGTTTCCATATTGCCCAAAAGGACCGGAAGACAATATTCATGGGTGTTTTCATCAACTAAAATAAAGATTTTACTGAAAGATTTTTCGTGTAGAAAACTGTTTAATTGAGAAAAATCATCGTTTAATATTGTTATCATTATTGGAGTTTCTTTAAAATTAAAATAAAACTATTCTGCAAAGTTATGATTCTTAATTTTTAACTCGTAACTAAATTACTATCTTTGCAGAAATTTTTAGAAATGAGCAGAGATAATAATAATTCAGAAAGACCCAAAAGACCAAGAACTTCAACAAGAAACAATTCTGATGATTCTCGTGCTTCCAGATCTGGAAATTCTTCAGGATCAAAACCTTTTAAGAAACCTTTTCCTAAAGCAGGCGAAAGAAATTTCGACAGTAAAGGCGGTAATTCAAAGTTTGGACAGAAACCTTTCAAAAGAAGTGATGACAGTGCAAAAAGCAGCGATGAAGAAGCTGGTGAAAAACCGGCAAGCAGAGCTTTCATTACCAATTCAACTGAAGGACGTGAGAGAAAGACTTTTGGTAAGCCAGCTGCAAAAAGAGGAGGTGCAAAGAGTTTTGATGCCAGAGACAAGTATGAAAGAGGCAGCCTGAAGTACGGAAGAAGACCATCAAGTGGAGATGACAAAAATGAAGATAAGGCAAGATCTTTTGTACAGAAAAGAAGGTTAAACAAGATTGAAAAAGATGTTCATAAAGACACCATCCGTCTTAATAAGTATATCGCAAACTCCGGGATCTGCAGCAGAAGAGAAGCTGACGAACTGATCACGCAGGGGCTGGTAGAAGTAAACGGAGTAGTGGTGAACGAAATGGGCTATCAGGTTCAGAAGACCGATAAAGTAGTTTTTGACGGACAGGGTATTACCCCTGAAAAACCGGTATATGTGCTTTTAAATAAACCGAAAGGATATATTTCTACCACTAAAGATGACAAAGCCAGAAAAACCGTAATGGATCTGGTAGCGAATGCATCACCGTACCGTCTTTTCCCTGTTGGAAGACTTGACCGTTCTACAACCGGAGTTATTCTTTTAACGAATGACGGACACATGACGAAAAAACTGACGCATCCATCTTTTGATGCTAAAAAGATCTATCATGTGACACTGGATAAAAAACTGACCAATGAAGACATGAGACTTATCGTAGAAGGAATTCGTCTTGACGAAGGAATCGCGGTAGTAGATCAGATTTCATTCATTGAAGGGAAACCTAAAAATGAAATCGGAATTGAAATTCATATCGGATGGAACCGTGTTATCAGAAGAATTTTCCAAAGACTTGGATACGAAGTGGAAGCTTTAGACAGAGTAATGTTTGCCGGAATGACCAAGAAAAACATCAAACGTGGACACTGGAGAATCCTTACAGAACTGGAAGTTAATAATCTTAAAATGCTTTAATAGCCCGTTGTGGGATTCGTAGTACGGAGTTTCGAGAAGTCGGTATTCGGGTTATGAATCACAATGGAAAGCTGAATTCTAAGCATTAGAAGAGAATTATAAAGTATAAAAAGCGTGGAAATTTTATTTCCGCGCTTTTTTGTTTTTTATATCAATTAAACGATTACCTGCAAAATTTGGGGAGCGGGTAAAATTTTTTAACGTAAAGCTTCATCTTGCTAACGTTTAGTTTTGAGGAAGGCAAAGACTTTGACTGCGTCACTTATGAAGTGATCGGTTTACAACATCCGCTTAATCGAATCAATGAAATTGATTCCTTCTTTGCAGCCTTAAATCATCGGTATCAAAATAGACCTTTGCGTGAAAAAAGCTTTCCCATTCCTCAAGTTTTTAAATTGATCCCATTAACTTTAAGTCAAAATAAAATCCTTATCTTCTCAGAACCCACAACCTGTTATTCCTTCAAAAACTGCGGAACCTTCCTCTGCGGACTCGCCTGTTCAAAAGTATAAGCCATATTAATCAGTTTTCCTTCGCTCCATTTTTCGGCAGAAAATAAAATACCGACAGGAAGTCCGTCGATATAGCCCATCGTCAGCGTAATGCTTGGATATCCCGCAATGGCTGCCGCATCTGCACTTCCGAACGTGTAATGATCTCCGTTTATTAAATCGGTTTTCCAGGCTTCTGTCGTTGTTGGGGAAATGATCGCATCCAGATTGTATTTTTTCATAGCGAGATCAATTCCCTTCTCACGGCTGCCTTCCTGTGCTGTTTTTATGGCTTTGGCATAGCCTTCTTCTTTGGTGCCATTACTTTTTGCAGCCATTTCCAGATATTCCTGCCCGAAATATTTTAGCTCTTCTTTATTATTTTTATTGAAAGCAATCAGTTCGTCTATATTTTTTACTGGTGCATTTTTACCCAGTGAGGCAAGATAATCGTTGATTCCATCTTTATATTCATCAATCATCAGTTCCAGAGATTTTTCATATACTTCTTGGGAAAGCAGATCTTTTTCTATTTCTACGATAACAGCTCCCTGACTTTCTAAAACCTTTAAGGTCTGTAAAAACAGTTCATCCACTTTTTTGCTGGCGCCGTTGGTGATTCCTTTTACATATCCTAATCTTTTTCCTTTCAATCCTTTTAAATTCAGGAATGGGGTGTAGTCTTTATGAAGAAATGGAGTATTTCCAAAGGTTTTCACGTCATTTTTATCTTCACCTACCATAGTTCCCAAACTTATCGCAACGTCTTTCACGGTTCTTGCCATAGGTCCCGGCGTGTCCTGTGTACTTGAAATAGGGATGATTCCCTGTCTTGAAATTAATCCCACCGTTGGTTTTAGCCCTACGATTCCATTGATACTGGAAGGACAGACGATAGATCCGTTGGTTTCCGTGCCAATAGCCACAATACCCAGATTGGCAGAGATAGCCGCTCCGGAACCGGCACTGGATCCGCAGGTATTTCTATCTAAAATGTATGGATTTTTTGTCAGGCCACCGAGTCCGCTCCAGCCGCTGGTAGATTTCATTCCCCGGAAATTGGCCCATTCGCTGAGATTGGTTTTTCCGATGATAACGGCGCCGGCTTCTCTTAATTTTTTTACCAGATAACTGTCCTGTAGCGGAAAAGAATTCTTTAATGCCAAAGATCCTGCGGTATTCGGCATTTTATCGTGGGTGTCTATATTGTCTTTCAGTAAAACAGGAATTCCAAACAGTGGTTTATTTTTAAATTTTGAACTGATATGATCCAAAGAATCTGCAATTCTGACCGCATCCGGATTGACGGTGATGATTGAATTAAGCTTGACTCCGTTTTTATCAACATCATTGATGCGCTTCAGATAAGCTTCCACTACTTCTTTTACCGTCGTTTTTTTGTCTTTGTAAAGACTTTGAATTTTCTGGATATCATATTCCAGATATTTAAATTCATTATGGGTTGTGTTTTGAGCTTTTCCCAGAACAGCAGTGAAAAATGCTGCCAATACAATGCTTTTTTTCATTCGGTGTATTTCTTTCAAATATAGATAATTATCTGAAAACCTGGGTTAGGAGTTATGAGTTTGATGCGGGATATGGATTCCGGGTTCCGAAATATCTCTCTGCCTACGACAAATAGTTCTCGACCCTAATTCCCCTTCCCTGAAGGGGTGGATTTTTGCGAAGCAAAAAGACGGGGTAGTTTAGAAAGTTATGTATTATGAGTTATAAGTGATAAGTTAATCCAGCCCAGACAACAATCAAAAAAGACGCAGAAAAAATTCCACGTCTTCAATATTTATAGTCAATGATAAACTGAAAATTAATATGCAGCAAGATACCGAAACCCGGAACCCGCACCCAATTAATTTCTAATCATCAAGCTTATCCCAAAATCGTAACCCCCTTCTGGATCATTTCATAAATAGCATCTCTACCATTCTCAGGTTTTACATTAACGGCTTTTGTTCCGTTGAAGTGAAGACAAGTGATGTATCCGTTGGCCACTGCATCTGTACAGGTGAATTTCACACAGTAATCCATCGCAAGACCTACAATTTCAACCAATTGGATTTCATGATATTTAAGGAAATCATCAAGTCCTGTTTTCATAAAGTGATTATTGTCCTGAAACCCGCTGTAGCTATCGATTTCAGTGTTTTTTCCTTTTTGAATGATATGGGTGACTTTATCTCTGTTTAAGTCTTTATGAAATTCTGCCCCGAAAGTTCCCTGGATACAGTGATCAGGCCACATAAACTGGGGAACACCATTCAGGATAATGCTTTCACCGACTTTTCTGTTGTTATTGCTGGCAAAACTTTTATGATTGGCAGGATGCCAGTCCTGAGTAAGAACGATTTGGTCATATTCATTTTCCTCCATCAGAAGATTGATGTATGGAATCACTTCATTCGCTTCCGGAACTGCTAATGCGCCGCCTTCACAGAAATCATTCTGTACATCTACGATTATTAACGCTTTTTTCATATTGAGATTTCTCGAATTTTGGATAAAAATACTCAAAAAATCGTCCAAAACTGAATTATCGGACAAATCGGCAATATAAATTTTTCGCCCTAAAAAGAAAATAATTGCAGTCAGCATCCGGTTTCGGGATATAAACCAAATATCAATAGCTTATCTTTGCAGGAAATAAGTATTTTATGTCATTTGAGTCGTTAGGATTATCACACAATATTATTCGTTCTGTCAATAAATTAGGGTATCTGAAGCCGTTCCCGATTCAGGAGCAGGCTATTCCTGTTATTTTGCAGGGAAAAGATCTGATGGGAATTGCACAGACCGGTTCCGGAAAAACAGCCTGTTTTGTGATGCCTATTTTAGAGAAATTACAAAACGCAGAAGTTAAAAAAGACCGTAATGTTCAGGTTTTAATATTGGTTCCTACCCGCGAGCTGGCGATTCAGATTGATGAAGTTTTCAGAGCTTTTACAGATAATCTGAAGCGTGAGATCCGTACGATGGCGGTTTATGGAGGGGTTTCCATCAATCCGCAGATGAAAGGAATGTTTGGGGTGGAAGTTCTTATTGCCACACCGGGCCGTTTATTGGATTTGATTGATCATAATGCTTTAAGTATTTCAGGAATTCAGCATTTGGTTATAGATGAAGCGGATAAAATGTTTCAGTTAGGTTTTGGAGAAGAAATGAATAAACTTTTCGCCCTGATGCCTGTCGGAAGGCAAACGACTTTGTTTTCGGCAACTTTAAATGATAAAGTAGCTGAAATGAAGGAGCGTTTGTCCATTAATCCAACAATGATTGAGATTAAAAAGGAAGAAGTTGAAATTGATAATATTGAGCAATTAGCTTATCATGTTTCTCCTGAAAACAAAGGACCTTTCTTACGTTATTTAATTAAGGAAAAGAAAGTGGAAAAAGCGTTGATCTTTGTTTCCTCTACAAGATCAGCTGATAATTTAGTGGAAAAACTTAAAAAGAATAAAATTAAGGCAGTAGCCATTCACAGTCAGAAATCACAGGGTGCCCGTAGAAATAACCTGGAAGAGTTTAAAGTAAACGGAGCTCAGATTTTAGTAGCTACAGATCTTATTGGCCGTGGTATCCACATCGAGTCTTTACCATGTGTGATCAATTATGAGTTACCACGTTCCCCGTTAGATTATATTCACCGTATCGGTAGAACAGGTCGTGCCAATGAAAAAGGAACGGCGATCAATATTCTGACAGATGACGAATTACAGCATTTCAGAGTGATTCAAAAGAAAATGGGTAAGAAAATAACGTTACAAAGAACCGAGGGCATTGATTTGCACGGTTACTAGCACAGTGATTTAAATAATAAGCTTCAATTTTAATAGAATTGGAGCTTTTTTTATCAGTAAATTATTCCGGATTTCGATGTAATGAAGGCTTAGTTTCAAAATTTTGGGAATAAAATAAGTATAATCAAACTTATCAGAGTCTGTTTAAAATTGATCTTAATTTTCTTAACCTCAATAAACTTTAGTTTATTTCTTAATTTAAACATTAAGGATTTAAGCAGTGTGTTTATTACTAAGAATGAAGAAATCAATAAATTGATTTTTTTTAAGTTCTTTAAGCACGCGATCTTTTTAAGATCTTAATTTCTTAATGTTTATAATATTTTTTTTGTTAGCAAAACAAATCGGATCATCTGCTAACTAAGTTTTGAGACTAGTTCAATTTTTGCCTGGCCACCAATTTTTAAAATTGATCCGTAATAAATACAATTAACGCTTTTTTCATTTTAGATTCTTGGATTTTTGATAAATTTACAAAAACTGCCATCTACACAACGTCCAAAAAATAATGACCGGACAAAAACTGAGACTTAAAAATTAAAATTAACAAAATGAGCAACTTAGAACAGAAGAGGTTTCCGATAGGTGAGTACCAACAGCCTGAGAACATCTGCGATATTAAACTTGATGAATACATTAAAGTCATCAAAAATTTTCCTGAAAAGCTTAAAACCTTGATAGAAGACCTCTCTGATGATCAGTTGGACACGCCTTACAGAGAAGGAGGATGGACGGTAAGACAGCTTGTCAACCATATTGCAGACAGTCATATCAACAGTTTTATCCGTCTTAAACTGGCATTAACGGAGGATAATCCTACTATAAGACCTTATGACGAGGCCAAATGGGCAGAACTTCAGGACAGCGCCAATATGCCGATAAAACCGGCCATGAGAATGATCAAAGGAACGCACCAGAGATGGGCGGCTTTGCTTAAAACCCTTACCAATAAACAGTTCGAGAGGACTTTTCATCACCCCGAGCAAAATCAGAATTATGATCTGAGAAATTATCTTGCTTTATATGTTTGGCACTGCAACCATCATTTTGCCCACATCGAAAATCTGAAGAAGGAAAAAGGGTGGTAAAAAAGAGTCTGCACAATCCGGTTTATTTTGAAGAGATCATTCAAAGGATTTCCCTGCTCAATAAAAACGCTCCGAAAAGGTGGGGGAAAATGAATGTTTCCCAGATGTTAAAGCACTGTGAGCTTGTTCTTAAGGTACCTTTGAGGAAAATTGAACTTCCTCATATTAACCTCTTTTTTCAGGCGATAGGAGCAGCAACCAAAATAGAAATGCAGGTCTTTAACAACGGAATTCCCCGAAACATGCCCACTTTTCAAAAACTAATCGTTAATTTTGAATGTGATTTTGATGAATCAAAAACCAATCTGCTGAATACACTGAAGGATTTCCGGACAGCATCTGAAAAAAAAGAGCTTCCGGACCATCACAGATTATTCGGTGCAATGACTGAAAAGGACTGGGGATTTTTAGAGTACAAACATCTTGATCATCATTTAAAACAATTTAATGTATGAGTTTTTTTGATAAAATATTCGGAGGAAAAGAAAGCACCCCTGAACGTAAATCTTTCTGGAAAAATATAGAATCTGAGGAAGATCTGGCCCAAGCCATTGAAAGTTCGTATCACCATACAATAGCTATTTTCAAACATTCAACACGATGCTTCATCAGCAAAACGGTATTGAAAAACTTTGAAAGAGAAATAGATAATTTAGATCATAAACTGGATTTATATTACCTAGATTTGCTGGAACACAGAGCGATTTCAAATAAAATATCCAAGGATCTTGAAATCAGGCATGAAAGCCCGCAGCTGATCATCATTGAAGACGGGAAGGTGATCAACAGCGCTTCGCACGAAGATATATCCATAAGCCAGATTGTATAATGAAGAATATCAACACGTATTTAGCTAAAGTACTCAATGTTCCCATAGAAAAAGTGAACATGTGCAGCTTACACTATGAAGTAAAGAAAATACCTAAAAACCAGTTTCTTTTACAGTATGGTGAAATATGCAGGCATATATTCTTTGTAGAAAAAGGGCTTTTAAAGATGTATTCCATCGATAAAAACGGTAAGGAACACATCATACAGTTCGCTCCTGAAAGCTGGCTGATTTCTGACCGAAGCAGTTTATATTTTAACGAAAAATCCATTTACTATATAGAAGCGGTGGAAGACACGGAAGTTCTGTTTCTTCATCCCGATTTCTTCAACAAACTGGTAGAACAGTTCCCGAACAGTATCGAAAGAAGTGATTTCTTATTGCAGAAACACATCAGAAGTCTTCAGAACAGGATCAATTCTCTATTGGGCGAAACGGCGGAAGAAAGGTATATGAAATTCATCAAAATGTACCCGGATCTTCTTCTCAGAGTCCCGCAATGGATGATTGCTTCCTATCTTGGTATCACACCTGAGAGCTTAAGCCGGGTAAGGAAAGAACTGGCCAGAAAAAATTTCGTTCCGGATAAATAATATCAGATCTTTTTCGCAAGATTTCCGACCTTCTGCAGACAGAGCTTTGTTTCTTCCGTCCATGGAAGTCCGATGCAGAGACGCATGCAGTTTTCAAACTGATCCTGGAGGGTAAACATTCTGCCGGGTGCAATACTGATGTTTTGTTTAATCGCCAGATCATACAGCTCAGTGGTCCGGATTTTTTTGTCAAATTCTATCCAGAGAGACAGACCTCCCTGTGGACGGCTGGTTTTTGTACCTTCAGGGAAATAATCGGCGATGGTCTGTACGTAATTCTGATAATTACTCTGAACGGCCTTTCTCATTTGATGGAGGTGCTTCTCATAACGTCCTGATTTGAGAAAATTGGCAACCGCTTCATTCACAATCGAAATAGAAGAAGTAGAATGGAGCAGTTTAAGTTTCATGATCTTGTCTTTATAACGGCCGGGAGCAATCCATCCGACGCGGTATCCGGGAGCCAATGTCTTTGAAATCGAGCTGCAATACAGAACATTTCCATCCTTATCAAAAGATTTACAGCATTTCGGACGGGTAGAGCCAAAATATAGGTCACCATACACATCATCCTCAATCAGGGGAATATTATTTTCTGACAAAAGTCTTACGATTTCTTTTTTATTTTCATCCGGCATACAGCTTCCCAGTGGTGAATTGAAATTCGGGATTAATAAACACAGATTGATTTTGGGAATTACTTTTCTCAACGCTTCAATTTCAATACCTGTGGTCGGGTGCGTTGGAAGTTCAAGGACGTTTAAACCTAGACCGTTGGCTAGCTGAAGAATTCCCGGATAACAAGGGCTTTCAATAGCTATCGTATCTCCGGGTTTCCCCAAAGCCATAAGGCAGAAGGAGAGAGCATTCATCCCGCCGTTGGTGGTCACGAGATCATTTTCACTGAGGTTTCCGCCCCATTGAAGGGACCGGACAGCAATCATTCTCCGGAGCTTTAAATTTCCCTGAAGCTCCTCATATTCCGTTCCGCCATCTTTTAATTCACGGGTGGCATTGATGATCTCTTTCTTTAATTTAGCCTGTGGCAGAAGGTCTCCTGAAGGAATTCCGATAGAGAAAAAAGTGATTCCTTTTTTACCCATATTCTCATAAACCTTGCTGATGAGTTCGTCCGGCTCATTATTATTGGCCATCAGCGATGGGCGGCTCACTTCGGAAAGAGGCAGCTTGACAGACATTAATCTGCTGACAAAATAACCGGACTGCGGTTTGGATTCTATCAGCGACTGGGATTCCAGTTCCAAGAACACACGTTTGGCTGTATTCATGCTTACCTGATGTTCCTGACACATCATTCTTACCGAAGGAAGCTTGTCTCCGGCTTTCAATACGCCATTCCTGATCTGGGAAGCTATTCCGTCTGCGATCTCATTGTATATAAATTCTCTGTTCATATTTTTGTAACTGTGCTCATGCAAATATACAAAACTGAGACTGTGTTTATTTATTTCATCTTTCTAATTTTGACGTATTAAATAAATAGTACAATGATGACAGATAAAATAGTAGTTAAAGACGAAAGCTTAAACGGATGGATCAACGGTTTTATTGGGGTAGTCCTGTTTAGTGGTGGTCTGCCGGCAACCAAATTAGCGGTCATGGAAATGAGCCCGATTTTTGTAACGATAGTCCGTGCAGCTGTTGCAGGGATATTGGCTTTGATGGTTTTATGGATCGGTAAAGAAAAACGTCCTGAAAAGAAGCAGCTGATTCCTTTGTTGCTTGTTTCCATCGGTTGTGTGGTAGGTTTTCCGCTTCTTTCTGCATTGGCACTTCAGTATCTTACTTCGGCACATTCTATCGTATTTCTGGGAATGCTTCCATTGGCAACTGCTGTATTCGGAGTTTTGCGTGGTGGCGAGCGGCCGCATCCTATATTTTGGTTCTTTTCGGTTGTGGGAAGTCTTTTAGTGATCGGATATGCGGTTTCGCAGGGAATTTCAGCTTCACCTGTGGGCGATGTTCTGATGTTGCTGGCTGTTATTTTATGTGGAATGGGCTACGCAGAAGGGGCAAAGCTTTCCAAAACATTAGGCGGCTGGCAGGTGATTTCCTGGGCGCTGGTGTTGGCTTTACCATTGATGATTCCTTTATTTTTCATCTATTTCCCCGAAAATATTGAAACGGTAAGTTTTCAGGGCTGGTTTGGAATGGCTTATATTTCACTTTTCAGTATGTTCATTGGGTTTATATTCTGGTACAAAGGCCTGGCGCAGGGTGGTATTGCCACGGTAGGACAGCTGCAGCTGTTACAGCCTTTCTTTGGATTGGGCCTTGCTGCATACTTCCTTCATGAGCAGGTAAGCATAGGAATGGTGGTGGTTACCATTGGTGTTATCTTATGTGTTGCAGGAACCAAAAAGTTTGTGAAATAATCAAAAATAAAACATTATGATTCTGATCATAAAATGACATTTTAGAATTGAATTATATTTGGGCACAACTGCAAAATATAATAATTATGAAATACACTATTTTACTTGTGTCTTTGGGCTTCACCGTAATGAGCTGCAAAAAAGAAACTAAAGTGGACACTTCCACTAAATCAGACAGTGTGGTTATTGATACCATGCCTGCTGATACACTTGCTGCTCCTATGCCTTCCGATACTTTACATATGAAAGACACTGCTGCTGCCAAAAAAATGGACACTGCAAAAGTGATTAAGAAATAATTTTACCGTCATAAATTTTTAAAGCCCGTTTTTGTATTAAAGCGGGGTTTAATATCCTCCGGCTGGCTGTGAGGAGCGATTTCTTGTGTTGTAATTTTATTTTTGTTGATATTTTAATTTATGAATGAAATTAGTGTTAAAAATTCAAACAATAATTTAATTATAATAAATTTTATTAATTATTTTAACTTTATTTAACGTTTTGTTTAATCGATAAGGTTCAATATTTGCATGTGCTTTACAGAACCAAGTTCCCAATGAAATTTTTACTAAGAAAAGATTGAGAAGGATTGTAGAAAACTTAAATAAAAACTATCATGGTTATCGACGAAAATATTTTACATTCAGCGGGGGCGGAAATCAGACATTATAAACCCTCGGACTATCTGTTCAACGAGGGAGAAAGCCCAATTTATTATTATCAGATCACCCACGGAGAGGTGAAACTGAACAATTACAATGAAGAAGGAAAGGAGTTTATACAGAACATTCTTTCGGAAGGGCAGAGTTGTGGAGAATCTATTCTTTTTATAGACAAGCCTTATCCCATGAATGCTCAGGCGCTTACGGAATGTACGGTTTTAAGGCTTCATAAGTCTGCTTTTTTTAATTTATTAAACTCCTCTGCCAAACTGTGCCTCGAGATCAGCAGCTTTTTGTCACAGCGGCTTTATTATAAATTCATCATGATGCAGAATATATCTTCCCAGAATCCTGAGACAAGACTTAAGGGGCTCATGGATTATCTTAAAAGCTTTCATGAAGACGAAAGTCCTTATTCCTACATGGTTCCATTAACAAGGCAGCAAATGGCCAGTCTTACAGGATTAAGGGTAGAAACAGCGATAAGAACGATCAAACATATGGAAAAAAATAAAATTGTTCAGATTAAAGATCGAAAAATATTATATTAAAAAAGCGGTTTCAATAATAAAATTCCCTATTTTTTATTGAAAATATTTTAAAGAGATACGTATGAAAACAATAAGCTGCATGAATATTGACGAAGAGCTGTTATATTCATCGGGAGGAGAAGTGAAACCATATAAAAAAGGGGAACTTATATACAGAGAAGGAGACCATGCTCTTTATTATTTCCAGATTAAAGAAGGAAAAGTGAAACTCAATAATTATGATGAGGAGGGGAAAGAGTTTATCCACAACATTTTTGGAGGAAAACAGAGTTTTGGGGATTCATTGCTTTTCGTGGATAAATTTTATCCGACCAATGCAGTGTGTATCAGTCCTGCAGAAATTGTAAGGGTGCCGAAGGACCGTTTTTTGGACCTGATCAAAAAGCATCCCCATCTGTCTTTGGAAATGAATGCGTGCTTATCTCAAAGGCTTTATTTTAAAGCGATTATGTTGCAGAGTATGGCGTCACTGAACCCCATTTCAAGGCTAAAGGGACTTCTGGACTACCTTAAAAGTTATCATGATGATAGTTGCGGAAGTTGTTTTCAGATAGAACTGACCAGACAGCAGATCGCCAATCTGGTAGGACTTCGGGTAGAAACAGTAATCAGAGCATTAAAAAAGATGGAAAAGGAAGGAAATATTACGATTGAAAACAGGAAAATTGTTTATTAATAGGAATCCATTATGATTATGATCAAGGTCATAAAAAAGTGAATTATTTCAGCGTATATTTGAAATATCAAGTTTCGATACAATTCTTAAGACCTCAGTAAGGGCAGCATGAAAGCTAAGGCTTTCCGGGTGAGATGATCAGATTCCAAACCGTTGCGGGGTTGCAAACATCATTCCATATTAACTCATAAAAATTCAGTTGAGCATACTGGAGATTTTGACGACCACTGTCCTGAAAGGTTGAATTGAAATAAGAAAGTTGGTTCAGAATAAACTGTATAAGTTGATCTGAAAACCCAATAAACCACGATACTCAGATATGGACTGTCAGAAAATAGTAAAAACCCTGAAGCACAAAGACTTCATCAAAGTTCCCCATAAAGGAAGCTGGTTTGAGGACGGAGCGGCTGTATATGCGAAAGAGATTAAGGATAATATTTTTCTGCTGTTTGTTATTTTAAAAGACATTGAGATTGAAAATATTCAGGCGCTGATTGCTCATTTTGACAGTTTCAGCAGTATAGGACTGAAAGAACCGGAACAGATCATGTTCTATCTTTCGATCAAAGACAAAGAGGACCTTCATTATTTTGAGAAATATTTAAAAATTTCTGATAACTAATAACCGATGAGCATATGATATTTGAAAACGACACTTTGAAACATTCCGGGCTGAATGATAAAAACAATATGCTGGAGAATGAATCTTTATTCCCTAGCGTTATCAATTCCTACGGAGTCACTGCTTTTCTGATCAAATCATTGGAAAAGATAAAAAACAATGCCAAGTGCGATATTCTGAAAAATGTGATCGACACTTATATCAAAGAGTATATCCTGAATATCCGTGAATACCACGGCGAAAAAACAGTATCTCCAACACCAGTGGATACAGAAATTAAAATTGAAAATTCGTCTTTTACTTTATATGCCAAAACAGCATATTACAAAGTATTAAAAGAAGAAGAATGCCTGAACAGACTCCTGAATACTTTAGAAAAAGACAGGATAGGGCCGGAATAAATATCTCATCCATACTGTTTGACTTTTTACCCTTCACACCACCCAAAAAATTGATATGAAAAACGACACACAAAAGAATAAAAAGTTAGACCAGCTGAATACACACAGTACCTCTAATGAAAATGAAAAACTGACTACCGATCAGGGACTCAGGATTAACAACAACCAGGACTCATTAAAAGCCGGAGACAGAGGTCCCACACTGCTGGAAGATTTCATTTTGAGGGAAAAAATCACCCATTTTGACCATGAAAGAATTCCTGAAAGAGTAGTTCATGCAAGAGGTTCAGGAGCTCACGGGGTCTTTAAGCTTAACAAAAGTCTTAAAGCGTATACCAAAGCCAAATTTTTGAATAATGTAGGTGACGAAACTCCTGTTTTTGTAAGATTCTCAACAGTAGCCGGAAGTAAAGGAAGTACCGATCTGGCCAGAGATGTAAGAGGCTTTGCGATTAAATTTTATACGGAAGAAGGAAATTATGACCTTGTAGGTAATAATGTACCTGTCTTTTTTATACAGGATGCCATGAAATTTCCTGATCTTATCCATGCCGTAAAACCGGAACCTGATAATGAGATACCGCAGGCAGCTTCTGCGCATGACACCTTCTGGGACTTTATTTCGCTGATGCCCGAAAGCATGCACATGATCATGTGGGTAATGAGTGACAGAGCCATTCCAAGGAGTTTGAGGATGATGGAAGGTTTCGGGGTACATTCTTTTAAATTCATTAATGAAGAAGGTAAAGTACATTTCGTTAAGTTTCATTTTAAACCGAAACTGGGAGTGCATTCTGTAGCCTGGGACGAGGCTCAGAGAATATCCGGAGTGGATCCTGATTTTCATAAAAGGGATTTATGGGAAGCCATTGAAAACGGGGCTTTTCCGGAATGGGATTTCGGTGTACAGCTGATTCCGGAAGAAGACGAACATCTATTTGATTTTGATCTTCTGGATCCTACCAAATTAATTCCTGAAGAAGAAGTTCCTGTAGAAATTTTTGGAACTTTAACGCTGAACAGAAATCCAGACAACTTTTTTGCTGAAACCGAGCAGGTAGCTTTTCATCCGGGACACCTGGTTCCCGGCATAGATTTTACCAATGACCCTCTACTTCAGGGAAGACTGTTTTCCTATACCGATACCCAGTTATCGAGATTGGGATCACCTAATTTCCATGAGATCCCGATCAACAGATCTGTGAATACCGTTCACAATAATCAGCGTGACGGGCATATGAGACAGCAGATTGTAAAAGGAAAAGTAAGCTATGAACCCAATTCAATCGGAGGAGGATGTCCTTATCAGGCGATGATGTCTGAAGGAGGATTTGTTTCTCAGGAAGAAAGGGTTTCCGGTGAAAAGGTCAGAAGAAGAAGTGAGAGTTTTGTGGATCATTATTCACAGGCCAAATTATTTTACAACAGCCAGTCGGCTCCTGAACAGACTCACCTTCAGAATGC
The DNA here is from genome assembly GCF_000737715.1 of Chryseobacterium sp. JM1. GTDB lineage: Bacteria > Bacteroidota > Bacteroidia > Flavobacteriales > Weeksellaceae > Chryseobacterium. The sequence continues at coordinate 45,565 of NZ_JPRN01000015.1, forward strand.
TCTTATTTTTGAACTTTCAAAAGTAACGATTCCGGAGATCCGTGAAAGAATGGTAGGACAGCTTGCTTTTATTGATAAAAATCTGGCTCAGAAAGTAGCGGATAAAGTAGGTGTGAAAGTTAAAAAACTGAAAGAACCGAACCAAAGTATACCGGCAGACACAAATGCAGCTGAACTTCAGAGCGAAGAAAAAGAGCCTAAAACTAAGATTTCTGATGCGCTGAGTATGAAAGATACGGTAAAAGATACCATTAAAAGCAGGAAGATAGGTTTCATCATAGCCAATGGGACGGACGGGAATGCACTCAATGATTTACAATCAAGACTTGAATCGGAAGGAGCAAAAGTAGAGCTTGTTGCCCCAAGTGTCGCTCCCGTTAAAACCAAAGATGGATCATCCCTTACGCCGAAACATTCACTTACCAGTATTGCCAGTGTATGCTTTGATGCCTTATACATCGGTGCCGGAGAAAAATCAACGAAAGAACTTATGGCTCCTGAGAACAAACATCATGTGCTGCAATTCATCAATGAAGCTTATAAACACTGTAAAGCCGTCTATTTTGGAGCAGAGACGGAACAACTTTATAACAATAGCAATATAGCCCAGAAAAAACATGAAGATCCGGCAGTTGTGATCTGGAAAGATAACAATTCCGATCAGCAGTTTATCAAAGCTGTTTCCAAACACAGGGTTTGGGATCTTGAACCGGAAAGAAACGCGTAGATACAACAGACACCTTCACATCACTAAATATTTAAAATTATGGAATTTCAAAAAAATCTTTTAGAATATATCAGCCAGTCGCTTCTGACCGCAGGTGAAACCATCTCGGTCGCAGAAAGTGTTACTTCAGGATGCCTTCAGCTGGCTTTTTCACAGATGCCCAATGCTTCTTTATTTTTCAAAGGAGGGATGACCACTTATACGCTGCCTCAGAAAGTAGAACTGCTTCAGGTAGATAAAGAAGAAGCCCAGGACTGCGACTGTGTATCAGAGAATGTTGCCAAAACGATGGCTCTGAATGTCGCTAAACTCTTTAATTCCGACTGGTCCATTGCGACTACGGGATATTGTACTCCGATCAGAAAATCATTATACAAAATTTTCGCGTATTTCTCATTTTCATATAAAGGAGAGGTTATTCTCACTAAAAAACTGGAATTGCATCCCAAAACACAGGCTTTGAATGCCCAGATGTATTATACGGAGTTTATTTTAGGTTGTTTTAAAAGTGAGATCAATCAGCTGTTGATTTTAAAATAATTTCATTAAGAAAGTAAAGCAGATCAGTCTCAAAAATTCAGAGATCTATATACTGAATTTAATGTTAAACTTTAAGTTCATTACCATGTCCAAAAAAGGTTTCTTTTACCGTAACAGTTTAAGTATTGTTGTTCTTGGATTGATGCTTATCTGTCTGTTGGGGCAGTTTTTTACAGGATGGAAAACGCTGAATAAAGAACTGGCAGAACAGGGAAGTTCTATGCTCAGTCTGGGTGACTATATTCACAGCGGACATTTTATACAGGCCACGTTTGAGAATTGGGAAAGCGAATTCCTCCAGATGATGCTGTATATTGTCCTGACTGTTTCTTTAAGACAAAAAGGTTCCAGTGAATCAAAATCTCTGGAGGAAAAAGAAGACGTGGACAAAGAACCGCACCCTCATGCAAAAGCTCCGTGGCCCGTTAAGAAAGGCGGAATGTGGCTTGCTCTATACAAACATTCCTTATCCTTAGCATTTGCCCTTTTGTTTCTGGCAAGTTTTGGAATGCACTTTTATGGCAGTCTCAAAGACTATAATGAAGAACAGATGGTAAAACATGAACCCACGGTTTCCGCTATGCACTATATATCAGACTCCCGGTTTTGGTTTGAATCTTTTCAGAACTGGCAGAGTGAATTTCTGGCGGTTTTCTCTATTGTTATTCTCTCTATCTGGCTTCGTGAAAAAGGATCTCCTGAATCTAAGCCGGTAGATATGGCACATGATGAAACGCCTTAACTTACTTTTTTTACTTTAGGTTTAGATTTCATAATGGCATAATAAGAAGAGGTAAACGCTGATAAACTCTGGTAACCCACTTTGTAAGCGATCTGGCTTAATGTAAAGTTTCCGGTGTCGATAAGCTCAATACTTTTCAGAATTCTTACAAGCTGATGGTATTTCTGAAGGGTAATTCCGGTTTCATTCTTAAATATTCTTTGGAGGCTTCGGACAGACATTTGTGCCTTTTCTGCCAGTTCATCAGCGTTCAGGTTGTATTTAAAATTGGAATTGATATATGTACAGACGGGAATAAGCCTTGCATCAGACGGAACGGGAATTTCAAGATAACTGCTTTCTCTGCAGAAATTGGGAAGACTTTTTAAAATCGCTTTAAAAAACAGATCCTGTTCCTCATCTTCTTCTATCAGTTGATTCCACTTGGAAGCATACAAAAGCATTTCCTTCAAAACAGGAGGGACTGCAAAAACATGAACATTCCGATAGAAATCATCCTCAAAAACAGTTTTAAATAAAAAAACCATCAGATTGACCGTTTTTGCTTCTGAAGAGATTCTGTGAGCTTTCCCTGAAGGAACCCAAATCACATGATACTGAGGCACAAGATAAATCTTCTGATCGATATGGAAATACTGGTAACCTTCTTCTACAAAGGTAAGTTGGGCCCGGTGATGGGCATGTTCATGATCATCATGTTTCCAGCCTTTTTCACACCAGACATACGCTTCTTTTCCGATGGTATCTACAAATCGGCTGTCGGTCTGTTCCGTTAAACCACATTTTATGATGTCGTTCTGCATAGAATTTTTGGCAAAGTTAATAAAAACGACAATACTAATTTTGTATGGTAATTATTTATCTATTAAAAATGAAAAAACTAAGTACGGTTTTTGTATTAATTTTATTATTAAAAATCACCACAATCATGGCACAGGAAAACAAAGCTAAAATACTGGTCCTCATTCATTCAGATAATGGAGGGACCTATGAATTGGCTAAAGAAATAGCAACCGGAATCGAAAGCAGTAAAAATGCTACGGCGGTCATTAAGCAAGTCAAAGAATCACAAAACTCAAAACTGAAAAATATTCCCATAGCATCCGTAGAAGAACTGCCTTCTTACGATGGAATTGCTTTTGGATCACCCGTTTATTTTGGGAATATCAGTACAGGGATGAGTGAATTTTTATCGAAGACGGTTAATTTATGGACCAATCATGCGCTGGAAGGAATGCCTGCAACGGTTTTTATGTCTGCAGGAAGTGGTGCAGGAAAAGAACTGGCTCTTAATGCATTCTGGAATACGTTAGCCGTTCATGGAATGGTATTGGTTTCCAATGGAATCAGAGGAACGGAAAGTATCAATAAAGCGATTCCTCAGGGCAATACGGTTCTAGGCGTAACAAGCATGGCCTCACTGAAAGATGTGGAAAGACCAACAAAAGATGAACGCGCGCTGGCAGAACTTCAGGGAAGTAATTTTGCTAAAACAGCTTTAGCTTTGAAAGGAACATTCAGTAAAAAACTGACAGCAGTTGCCGCTGTAGAAAAATCCGAAGATATCAACGCTCTTTTGAAACAGAAAAACATTACCCTTCCAAAAGTTCCACAACCGGCGGGAAATTATAAGCCTTATGTGCGTGCAGGAAATCTGGTGTTTATCAATCAGGTGGCTTTAAAAGACGGGAAAATTTTAAACCCTGGAAAATTAGGGGTTGACGTTAATGAACAGCAGGTTAAAGAAGCTACAAAAGCTACGATGCTGAACGTTATAGCCGTTTTAAAAGAAGCGGTAGGCGGTGATCTTAATAAAGTAAAACAATGTGTGCAACTTACAGGGATTTTCAATACAAAAGATGATTATACAAAGCATGCAGACCTGATGAATACAGCTTCAGACCTGACGGTAGAAATCCTGGGAGAAAAAGGAAAACATGCGAGAGCTACCTTGGGAGCTTCCTCTATTCCTGTAAATTCTTCTGTGGAGATTCAGGCTATTTTTGAAGTGGAGTAAATCACTTATAAACCTATATAAATCTTCTTTATTTGCTTATATGCGGAAAAAATGGACTGAAAATTTCATTTGATCTCTCGCTGATCTGGCAAATAGAGCAGATTTTTTTATTTCTGATTACCTTCTGAATATTCAATAGGGATGGGCTTTAGCTCGTTTAAATAATAAAAAACGTTTTACAACGGCTTTAGCAAAAGCCTGAAAACATAAAATTATTTTACCCGGCCGATATGAAATTTCAGAACCTTAGAAATGATTTTTATACTATCCTCCAACTGTTCTTCGGAAAGAGATCCATAACTAAGTCTGAATCCATTGATAATATGATCAGAACTGTATTGCTTCGGATGAATGATATTGATGCTTTTTTCAAGCAGTGAAGCTGTTACAGCATCCCAATCCAGATTTTCTTTCGGAACGATCCAGAAGGCTAGACCTCCTTCGGGAAGGGTAAAATCGGCGACATCTTTCAAATGCTTTTCTAAAAGACTGTTCACCAGATCCCTTTTATTTCTGTAATGGACGGTGGCTTTTTTAATATGCTTTTTCACAGTGCCCTCCTTAATGAGTTGCAATACGGCCTGTTCCATAATCACATCACCCTGAACGTCAATAATCTTCCTCAAGTCTCCTATTTTTTGAATCAAATTAGGATCTTTGGATGCCAGATAACCGATCCGCAGGGCAGGAGCCACTACTTTACTCAATGTACCCACGTAGACATAGCTGTTGAGTTCATCAAAGCTGGACACCGGAAGGATAGGCCGGTACCCAAAATGGAACTCATTGTCATAATCATCTTCAATAACAGTCATTCCATGTTTGTTGGATAATTCAATTAATTCCAGTCTTCGTGCTAAACTTAAAGTAACCGTTGTAGGATATTGTCTGTGAGGCGTAATATAAATTGCTTTTACATTTTTATTCTCTGTTAAAAGCTTTTCTATGTCTTTAGTAACAATCCCTTCCTCATCTACTGCTGCCGGAAGAAGTTCTGCTCCGGCATATTCAAAGGCTTTCCATGCGGGTTTGTACCCTGGATTTTCTACAATAACCTGATCTCCGGGTTTTAACAGGCATTGAGCAGTCAGAAACATCGCCATCTGGCTTCCCCTCGTGATTGAAACTTCATTTTCATTGATATGCATTCCCCGCTGGTGATTCAGCATCTGGGAAATGGTTTTCCGGAATTCAATATCTCCGTGTTCACTGCTGTAACCCATCATCTGCCATTTTGCTTTCCTGTTAAAGATCTGGCGGTAGGCGCGGGCGAGTTCTGTTACCGGGGCTATTTTACTGTCGGGATGCCCATCATCAAAATTGATCATAGGCTTGCTTAAAGCGAACGAAGCCTCTTCAGCCTCAGGATCCCTTATGCTTTGCCTTTCCTGTAAAACCGGAAGTTTGTCAGATACGAAGATTCCTTTTCTTTCTTTGGAGATCACCCATTCTTCATTGATGAGCACCTGATAGGCTTCTACCACTGTATTTCTGTTGATCTTCAGCATCAAAGCAAGGTTTCGGCTTCCGGGAAGCGCATCCCCGGCATTGAGCCTTCCGGAACGTATGTCCGCAATGATGATATCCGCGATCTGCAGATACACGGCTTTTTCAAGCTCTTTATTTATTTCAAGTTCTAATTTCCAAGGACGAAGCATCTGGACTACCTATTTATGTAAAAACTGAATCATTTAAACAGTCCAAAGATAAGGTAATTTTGTCATGCAATAACGCACAAACAATTAAAATTTAAAACATCATGGACAAAAAAGATTTCAGTTCAAAAGACTTTCACGAAACATTTGCAAGACCAAAGTACGTAAAACCCAGCCATTTGATTCATAAAAATGTAGAAAATGCAGGGGAGCACAACCAATTTTCAACAGAAAGAAAGCACCCGGTTTTCTTTGTAGACCTTCCAAGTAAAAATGTAAGTATGACGATTGGTGGATTAACTCCGGGACAGCAGACCAACAGACACCGTCATACCTATGAAACGGTACTGTATGTAATCGAAGGAAAAGGATGGACAGAAGTAGAGGACGAGAGAGTACATTGGGAAGCAGGAGACGCAGTTTATATTCCTTCTTGGGCTTGGCATAAACACCAGAATCTTAGCGATACAGAATCTGCAAAGTATTTAGCCTGCGAAAATGCTCCACAGCTTCAGAACTTAGGCGTTGCACTGAGAGAAGAAGAAGGAAGAGACCTTTAGAATTCGAAGGTTAAGATCAAGATTAAGTCTAAGGATAAGATTTAGGGGTTAGGTGGATTCAATTTAAGATTCAGAAGAATGCTTTGATCGGCTTCATTCATATCCAACCAAACACTTTTTAAATAGGAAATAAAGAATTTTCCCTAATCCCTAATCCCTAATCTTTATCGTCAGTTATCATTTAATTTAAAAAAATAAAACATGAAAAATGTTCCATTCAAAGGCATCATTGCTTATCCCATTACGCCTTTTGACCAGAATGAGAAAGTAGATATTCCTCTTTTTAAAAAACTTGTAGAAAGACTCATCGTTTCAGGAAGCCACGGAATTGCTCCGCTAGGAAGTACAGGAGTAATGCCCTACCTGTCTGATGAAGAAAAAGAAGCAATCACAGAAGCCTCTATACAGCAGACTAAAGGAAGAGTACCCACATTGGTAGGGGTGTCAAATCTTACCACAGAAAAGACTGTTCATCATGCTCAGTTTGCAGAAAAAGCTGGTGCTGATGCTGTGATGATCATTCCCATGAGCTACTGGAAGCTGACAGATGACGAGATCGTAGCCCATTATGATGCTGTGGCCAGTAAGATTTCAATTCCTATCATGGCGTATAACAATCCGGCAACGAGTGGAGTAGATATGTCTCCGACACTTTTGAAAAGGCTTTTGGAGATTTCCAATGTTACCATGATCAAAGAAAGTACTGGAGATATTCAGAGAATGCATTATCTGAGAAAAGAACTGGGCGAGGAAACTGCCTTCTACAACGGATCCAATCCATTGGCGCTGGCTGCATTTACTGCCGGAGCAAGAGGCTGGTGTACTGCGGCACCCAACCTGATTCCTGAACTTAATGTTGGTTTGTATAAAGCTATTGAAGAAGGAAATATGGAGAAAGCACAGGAAGTTTTCTACAAACAGTTTGATCTTTTAAAATTCATCGTGAATAAAGGCCTTCCAAGGGCTGTGAAAGCTGGTCTGAATATTTTAGGAGAAGAAGGTGGAAGCTTAAGAAGCCCGCTGAAACCTCTGTCCGAAAAAGAAACGGAAGAACTTAGAAGTATCATTAAAACCCTTGTCAATTAATCAATTTCAAGGGATGTGAAAAAATAAAAAAAATGGCGGCTAAGGCTCTCGAAGCCACCAGTTTTTTGATGTCAGTTTAATATTTATGTTGTAGAAAAGTTGGCTGAGGATTTCCTCAGCCAACTTTATTTTATACGACAGCATTTCCTTCTACACCGTCGGAGTTATTGGTTTTAATCCCAGTCAGAGCTGAAGCTACAAAACTGAACAGACTGACTAATTTCCCTGCTTTGGTATCCCAGTAATACGTTTCTTTGGGTTCTACACGAATGATGCTCACATCCGGATCATCTTTTCCGTCAAACCAAGCCTTGGCCATTGGCGACCATTTTTCTTCAATCGTAGCTTTGTCCTTATAAACAGAAGCCTGTCCATAAACCGACAGATATTGAGAATCGCTGTTGTTCATAAAGAAAAGCTGTACGTTCCGGTCATCTTTGATCTCAAAATTCTTATTGCTGGTTGCACTGCTGATGAACCATAGATTTCCGCTATCATCCGTTTCCTGAAGCGTCATAGGCCGGGAATTCACAGGTGTGGTTCCGAGTTCGGTACAGAACATACATATTCTTGCCTTTTCAGACAGTTCCTGGATCTTTTTAATGGCCTCGAGGTGGGTTAAATTTTTTGTTGACATAATATTATATTTTAGTGATTGGAATTTTAGAATAGAAATGCAATACAGCATTTGTTACCTTGTTTAGTTCAAAAATCTAACCAAAAAGGATATTACTGTAAAAAACAGCCATTAAAAATCTCAGTTTTACTATTGTTCACAAAATGATTTGAATGAAGATCAGTATAGATTTAAGACTAAAAAAAGACTTGTGCTCGTCAGAAATAATTATTTTTGTTGGTAGAACCTCTTTCAAAAAGGAATTCTAACCATTTCAATACGATAAAATCTGATGGAAAACTACGCGGTCATTTTAGTGATCATGGCATTAATGATCGGGATATCCGGTTTGGCGGGTAAAATAAAGATCCCGGTACCAATGCTGCTTTTAATTGTCGGCATTATGATCGGTTTTGTTCCTGCAATGCCTGAAATTGAGATCAATCCCGAGATTATTATGCTGCTGTTTCTGCCACCGCTTTTGTATGATGCGGCCTTTAATATTTCTTTTCAGCAGTTTAAAACCAATATCAATACCATCGGCACATTAGCTATCGGGCTGGTGTTTTTAACGACAGCCGGAATTGCAGTTATTTCGTATTATTTAATTCCGGGAATGACCTGGCCATTGGCTTTTGTATTGGGTTCTATTCTGTCCGCTACGGATGCTGTAGCTGCCGTTGGGGTCACAAAAGGATTAGGCCTGTCTCACAGAACCATGACGATTCTGGAAGGAGAAAGCCTGATCAATGACGCTTCAGCTTTGGTTGCATATCGTTTTGCAGTAGCGGCAGTCACCGGAATTACCTTTGTTACGTGGAAAGCCTCACTGGAGTTTTTTGTCGTTTTGGGAGGCGGTCTTTTAGTGGGTTGGGTTATTTTTAAAGCATTGGCTCTTACCATCGGTTTCTTTCGTAAAGATGCCATGGTGGTGAACAGCTTGATTCTTCTCATGCCCTTCGTTACTTATCTTATTGCAGAACATTTCGGAGTATCAGGCGTGATTGCGGTGGTTGTACTCGGTTTGGGAATGTCTAAACTGAGCAGAAATAAATTTCCTGATCACGTAAAAGAGCAGTCCAGAAACTTCTGGGACATCATTATTTTCCTTCTGAATGGGCTGATATTTCTATTAATCGGTCTTGAGTTTCCGATTATTCTTAGAAAAATGGCTCATATCCAAGTCTGGACTTATGCCGGATATGCTGTCATTATTGTACTGGTGACTTTACTGATCAGAATGGCAAGGGTTTATTTACAACAGCTTAATCTTCAGAAAGCCTTTCAGGGAAAAAGAAAAATCAGTGAAGAAGCTTTATTTGACTCTAAAACAAGTTTTATCATTACCTGGTCGGGAATGCGTGGAATTGTTTCATTAGCCATTGCGCTGGGTCTTCCGGCCACATTAAATGACGGCGAGCCTTTTCCATTACGCAGTGAAATTGTCTTTTTATCCATAGCGGTTGTGCTGATCTCGCTTTTAGGACAGGGACTTACCTTACCGTGGATTATAAAAAAACTTAAATTATAATCATGCAGATTTCTCCTCCGAAACAGTTGGCCAACTACATCAAACACTATATCTTCTTAGAAAATCCGGAAGATATGACTAAAAATCTGCGCTTATTTGCTGATGGAAATACAGGCTTAATCATCTCTGCGGATATGAATATGCGCGACGGGCAGGATAGCAATCTGCCTTTATCCTTTTTTTATGGACAGCCTACAAAGTATAAAGATTTGAGTACAAAAGGTCAATTTTCCTTATTGGCAGTCGTTTTTCAGCCTTATTTTTTCAATCTGCTGTTTGATGTGGCTGCTAAAGACATTAAAAATGAAATCGTTTCGGCTTCGGATATTTTAAAAGATCAGTTGCTGCCATTTCAGGAAAAGCTGGATAATAAAGAAGATCCGCAATCCATAATAGCGGCCCTGAATACCTATTTCATGAAGCTGATCTCAACAAAAAACAATCCGGACTCATGGCTCATGAAGGTTCAGCAATATATGCTTCAAAACAAGGGAGCTTTATCTCTGAAAGAACTGGAGCACTTCACTGGATATTCTGAGCGCCATATTGAAAGAAAGTTTGATGAAAATATCGGCATATCCCCAAAAAAATACAGTACCATTATCCGTCTTCATCATTTTTTAAGTCTGATGAAAAACAGCACAGATCAGAACAGCATCGCCAGTCTTTCCTACGAAGCGGGATATTCAGACCAATCCCACCTGATCAGGGAATTTAAAAATACAATCGGATTGACACCCGGTCAGTATCTGAAAACAGAAAATAAACTGGCTGTCAATTTTATCGAAATTCCGTTTACCTAGCCAATGTCGGTTTTGTACAATCTTTGGATGTTTGTGCCTGTTAGCTTTGCAGAAAAAAAAGAATGGACAATCTTAAAGTTTCAACCGCACAGTTCGAAAATAAAAGCGGTGACAAAGAATACAATCTATCCGTCATAGAAAAATTAGCTGCAGAAGCCGCTTCAAAAGGCTCACAGGTCATTGTTTTTCATGAATGTTCAATTACAGGCTACACTTTTGCCCGAAATTTAACCAAAGACCAGCTTCTGGATGTTGCAGAATTCATTCCTGATGGGAAAAGCATTCAAAGATTGCAGCAAATCGCGACAGAGCATGATATTACTGTTTTGGCAGGGTTATTCGAAAAAGACGAAAATGATCATATTTTCAAAGCCTACGTTTGCGTAGATAAAACCGGACTGAAAGCCAAATACAGAAAACTTCATCCATTTATCAATCCACATCTGACGCCCGGAAACGAGTATTGTGTTTTTGAGATTCATGGCTGGACATGTGGAATCCTGATCTGCTATGACAACAATATCGTTGAAAATGTAAGAGCTACGAGGCTTTTAGGGGCAGATATTATTTTTATGCCGCATGTGACGATGTGTACACCTTCCACAAGGCCGGGAGCCGGTTTTATAGATCCTGAATTATGGAAAAATAGAGTAGCTGATCCTACATCGCTTCGTCTGGAATTTGACGGAATGAAAGGGCGTGACTGGCTGATGAAATGGCTGCCCGCCAGAGCTTATGACAACGGAATTTATGCTGTTTTCTCCAATCCGATCGGGATGGATGATGATCAGCTGAAAAACGGATGTTCAATGATTATTGATCCTTTTGGAGATATCATTGCGGAATGCCGTTCGTTCGATGACAGTTTTGAAACTGCTGTTTTTACTCCTGAAAAGCTTACTCAGGCCGGCGGAAGCAGATATGTAAAGGCAAGAAGGCCGGAACTGTATCGTGACATCTTTGGTATGGAACATCATTCTGAGCAGAAAGTGGTTTGGATGAAGGATAGTGCTGTTTAGTTGGGAAGCTGGAAGAGGGAAGATATTTTTGTCAAGGTTTTAAATCTTGACAAAGGTATTCCCCGAAACTGTCTTAGAATATTTTACCAAATGAAAAATTTAATAAAATAGAAATGTAGTTGTTTTAAGACCTCAATAACTTCCATCCTCCCTCTTTAGTCTTCCTTACTTTATCAATCCCTGAAGATCAGTCCAGGCACCACCATTATGCACATGCTTAAATCCTCTTTCTTTTAAAATATTTTCAGCTTTTACGCTTCGAAGTCCGTGGGAGCATACTGTGATATACGTTTTTTCACGATCCAGTTCAACATATCTTTCTCTGATGGTTCCCAAAGAAATATTTACTGAGCCTTCAATATGTCCCATTTCATATTCTTTTTCGGTTCTTACATCAAGAATGACAGCTCCTTTTTTTATCAATTGATCCAGGCCATCATCTAAAGTCTGATATTTGTAAACCCGGTATAAGACATAGATGGTAAGTGCTGCTCCGCAAAATATCAGTATCGTTTTCATAGTTTACTTAGAATTTTGCTGTCAATATAAAAAGTCCCGAAAGGAATAAAACATGCCAGAATCACTTTCCAGGTGGTTTCCTTAAATTTCCAGTGCTGCTCAACACCTACACTTAACGTATTAAACAGGAAGAGAAGAAATAAAGTTCCGTGGATCGGCCCCATCATCTTAACAAGCGCAGGGTTTCCAAGCCAGTATTTCATGGGAACGGCAACGAATACGAGGGTCAGCAGAGAGATTCCCTCCAGAATAGCCAGAATTCTCAGGCGTCCGATTTTTGTTTTTAATAAATGTATCATAATTATCTGAAATAAGGTCTGTTAACAAAAGGAGAAAACGGCCAAGGAATCGCTATAAAAATAACAGCAAGGGCCACTGTGAACCATATAAGCATCGTTTTGAATTTTTTCCGGTCTGTAGGTTTTCTTTTGGCTAATGCGGAACCAATCGTAATCAGTACAATAGCGGTAATCATAAGGGAAATGTGAATCAGTCCGAAGAAAAGCAGGTCCAGAGATTCTTTGGCTTCACTGAAATTCTTCCAGAAATACTTAACGATTGGACTTTTAACATAGAGAATAATCCCTAATATCAGCTGGATATGAGCAATCGTTGCCGTCCAGTGTCTGACTGAGTCATCTGTTTTGGTAAATGTTTTATGATGAAAATATCCTCTATAGGCTCGCCATAAGGCATAAACAAGACTTAATAAAACGATCCACCGGAATGTGGAGTGCAAAAAGGTAAGGGTCTGGTACATGGATAACTTTTTTGAACGCACCAAAGATAGAATAAAAACATACTAACTAGTATGTTTTTTGGAGAAAAATTATTCCAATGATTGAAAATAATTCTTAAGTCCTTTTAAATAAATAAGATACACAGATTTTGAATTCTCCAGTTTTCCTAAATTTCTTACACCCCAATACCCGGACATCACAAAAATCGCAACTTCTTTGGCGTCTACATGTTCTTTTACGGAACCTTCTTTCTTTCCGTTTTCGATACAGGTGATCATTGCATTTTCCCAACGTTCTGCAAGCTCGTTCAGTGCTTTGGTGAAATCCATATGCCAGGGAGCCATTTCCTGGGTTAAATTGGAAGTAGGGCATCCATATTCAACCTTTAGAAGATCATTTTCCATTAAGATCCCGTAGACCAGCTGATAAATACTTTCTAATGGATGATCCGTGTTGTCGAGAGGCTCAATAAAAGTGCTTTTGAAGTTGGTTTTAAGAAGTTCATTGATGATAGCCAGTCCCATTTCGTCTTTCGTTTTAAAATGATAATAAAAGGCCCCTTTTGTCACCTGTGTAGTGGCAATGATCTCATCAACGCTGGTGGTTTTATATCCTTTCACATAGATCAGTTCAAAGGCTTTCTGGAGGATATTCATACGGGTGGCTTCCGATTTTTTCATTAGGATAACTGGCTTTATTGCAAAGGAACGGAATTTTTGTTCAAAAAAACAAACTATCACTATTCTGATAGTTTGCTAGAATTTAACTTATTTTTATAATACGATAATTCGTCGGAAATTTGTCCTGTCAAAACTCAACAAAATTTTAACGCAATGAATTATCAAAAAGAAATACAGATCAAAACGGAACCTGCCATCAAAAGCAAAGGTCTTCCGGCAGCCTTGTGGGCACTAACCATCAGTGCATTTGGAATTGGAACTACAGAATTCGTGATTGTGGGACTTCTTCCTACGGTAGCAGGAGATCTGGGGATCAGCATTCCGTCAGCAGGGCTTTTGGTAAGTCTCTATGCCATTGGAGTAGCAATAGGTGCTCCGATACTGACTGCATTAACGGGAAAAATTCCAAGAAAAGCATTACTCGTATCCATCATGCTTTTATTCGTGATCGGGAATGGACTGGCTTCTATTGCTCCAGGGTTCATCACATTAGTTATGGCCAGGATTCTGACCGGATTTGCTCACGGGGTTTATTTCTCCATCGGCTCAACCATTGCGGCATCACTGGTTCCTGAGGAGAAGAGGGCAACAGCAATTTCAATCATGTTTGCCGGTCTTACCCTTGCGATTGTCACCGGAGTTCCACTGGGAACTTTTATAGGACAGCATTTCGGATGGAGAGCCACTTTCATAGGAGTTTCTATTCTTGGAATCATAGGTTTAATAGCGAGTATGCTTTTGGTGCCGAAAAACCTTAAAAGCGACCAGACGGCCTCTTTAAAAAGTCTTCCCAAAGTATTTGGAAACAGACGTATGATCTTTGCCTTTTTAATGACAGCCATGGGATATGGAGGAACATTTGTGGTATTTACCTACTTATCTCCGATCTTACAAGAGATCACAGGGTTTCAGGAATCTACAGTAACTTTTATCCTTCTGATTTACGGAATTGCAATTGCGTTAGGAAATCTTTTAGGTGGGAAAACGGCGAATAAAAATCCTTTACAGGCACTTCTCTGGATGTTTGCTGCGCAGGGAGTGGTATTGCTGGCCTTTTATTTCACAGCAGGTAATCAGATCTTAAGTATTATTACCCTGTTTCTTTTAGGTGGATTATCGTTTGCATCTGTACCGGGACTTCAGCTTTTGGTGGTGCAGATTGCAGAAAAAGAACTTCCGGGAACTGAAGATGTAGCGTCGGGGATCAATATTGCAGCATTCAATATAGGAATCGCGATTGGATCTTATACCGGAGGTCTTATTGTAACATCTTCATTGGGGTTGGCCAGTACACCGTGGATCGGAGCTTTATTTTTAGTAGCGACTGTGCTGATCACACTTTACAGTATCCGTTTAAGTAAAAATCAAAAATAATTTTTCCAGTTTTTATATTTTCAAGGACTGTCCGCTATTGGGCAGTCTTTTTATTTTATGTATTCAGCCTTAATCAGAAATTAAAATCTGCTTTATTCGCCAGATCAGCGAGAAATCAAAATGAAATAAATTCTATATTTTCAGGTTTTGGCTAAAGTCGTTAAATGTTTTTCCTTGGTCAGATGGGCTGAAGCCCATCTCTATTGAATGGATATTTAGAAGCTTATATTTCATGAATCTCAGAATCTGTAAATACGAAAAATTTCCCTCCTTTAGGGATGTTTTTGGTATCCAGTCCTGTGAATTCACTGAATGCGGGAAGCAGTAACTGTTTATCCGTCTGAACATAGCATGGAAGTCTGATGTTCTTTACGGCAGAATTAAGGACAAAACCCGGATGAATGTGCCCTGTAATCTGAAATTCCGGCAATGTTTTGTCAAAATCATGGATAAAAGTAAAGCCTTCGATGGTTAGAATTTCGGATTTAAAATTTAAACATAATTTCTTTTCCAACGAAGCCGATAAACGGTCATGATTTCCTTTAATCAGATAAAACTGAAGATTCGGATACTGGTTTCTCCAACTGCAGAATTCATCCACATCCGAGTTATCTCCGGCATGAAGCAGATCCCCAACGACAATGAATTTTTCCGGCTGAAAATATTCAATCAGAAAAGAAAGTCTTTCCAGATCACTTTTCATGATATGGTTGGCCAGAGCAATTCCGTTTTTCCTGAAATGGGCGGTTTTTCCAATGTGAAGATCTGATAAAATCAATGCTTTCTCCTTTTTCCAAAATGCAGCGCGCTGATTGGTCAGGGTGAAAACTTCATTGTTGACGGTGATATTTTTAACTGCGATATTCAATTTTTTTTGTAAAATGTATTGATGTAAAATGTATTAATGAACCTGAAAGATGATAAAGAGAAGTGTTATATTGTGACATAGAGCCCGAATCTCGCAACAAACTCATCACTCATAATTTATAACTTTGAACTCTAAAACTCTAAAACTCTAAAACTCTAAAACTCTAAAACTCTAAAACTCTAAAATTAAAACCCTCTTTTCCTCGCCTGTTCCACCATCCGTTTGATTCTCGTATCCAGACTTTCACTCGAAAGCGTCTGCCTTAGACTGTCTACTTTGATAGGGAAGCTCAGTGGAGTAAAGGTATGGGAATATTTTAAAATGATTTTTGATTTTTCAATTCTTTTAAAAGCTTCTACCAGCCGCGGTTCCTGAAGCTGCATATTGAAAACTTCGGTGTAGGCTTGTCTGACAAGGAAATGATTCGGATCATAATCTTCCAGAACTTTAAAAATAAGTCCCGCTGAACTTTGCAATGACTTATTCGAGCGTTGTTTTCCTGCGTAATTCTGAATCACCATTCCGGAAATCACAGCTATGTCGCGGAATTTCCTTCTTGCCATTTCTGCGGAATTGATACTGGCGATGACATCATTCATGAGGTTTTCGCGGGTTAGAATTTGGTTTAAATTATCTTCGTTCAGAGGTATTTCCTTGTCGCTGAAAAGTTCAAAACCATAGTCATTCATAGCCATGGAAAAAGAAATCGGGGCAAGCTTTGAAATACGGTAAGCGATCAATGCAGCCATTACTTCATGAACCAAACGTCCTTCGAAAGGATACATGAAAAGATGGTAACCTTCTCGGTTTTTGATGAGTTCAACGAGAAATTCATCCTCTTTGGGAATGTGTGAATTTTTTTCCTGACTGGCCAATAACGGATGCAAAAATTTCAGTTCCTTTTCTGAAGCTTTCGGGTTTAAGGCGTGGGATAGCTTTTCTCTTAAAAAGTGGCCTAAATTAGAACTCAAAGGCAGTCTTCCACCCAGATAGCTTGGAGCTATTGCCTTTCCTTTTGCAGCGCGAACGTAGACAGTCATATCCTTGATCATCGCAACTTCAAGGGTTCGTCCGGCCAGAATAAATTTTTCTTCTTTTTTTAGTTTTGAGATAAAATATTCTTCCACCATTCCGATATAACCACCGGAAATAAATTTCACTTTCAGCATGGCATCACTTACGATAACGCCCATATTCATTCGGTGGAGCATGGCAATTTTTCGTGAAGTGACTTTATACAAACCGTCTTCCATGATGACGATCTTATGGAATTCTTCATAGCTTTTTAAAACACTTCCACCAATGGTCAGAAAATCCAGGATACTTTTCCACTCTTCACCGGTCATTTCCTGAAAAGCAAATACTTTTTTGATTCTTTCAAAGGTTTCTTCGGGATAAAATCCGTCACCGACCGCCAAGGTCATCAGAAACTGAACCAATACATCAAAACACAAAACCTGGGGTTCACGAGGCTCGATTACCTTCTGTTTCACGGCTTCTTTCAAAGCAGCCACTTCGATCAGTTCGAGAGAATGGGTAGGAACGCAGTAGATTTTGGAGGTTTCAAAAGGGGAGTGGCCACTTCGCCCGGCACGCTGTAAAAATCTGGCAACTCCTTTAGCAGAACCGATTTGAATCACAGTGTCAACAGGTTTAAAATCAATTCCAAGATCTAAAGAAGAAGTGGAAACGACAGCTTTCAATTTTCCGGCACTTAAATTTTCTTCGATCCAGATCCTTAGATGGGCATCAATGGAACTGTGGTGAATCGCGATCTGGCCTGCAAAATCAGGATAGGCATCGAGCAAAAGCTGATACCACATTTCACTTTGACTCCGGGTATTGGTAAAAACGATCGTAGATTTTGAATCCAAAATAATGGGAACGATTTTATCGGCTAATTTGGCCCCCAAATGTCCGGCCCACGGCAGAATATCCAGTTCATCCGGAATAACCGGAAGGATGTCTATTTTCTTATGTTCTTTAGCGGTAATCTTTGTCTTTTTGATGTCGTAGGGAATTAAAACATCCATTGCTTCATCCAGATTTCCTATGGTAGCTGTGATTCCCCATATTTTCACTTTTGGAACATATTTTCTTAGCTGAGAAATGGCCAGTTCGACCATGACACCGCGTTTTGAACCTAACAGTTCATGCCATTCATCAACAGCGACACATTTCAATTCCTGAAAAAATCTTGTGTGGTTTTTCTGGCCTAAAAGCAGATGAAGACTTTCAGGAGTGACAACGAGGATTTCAGGCATATTCCTGATCTGCTGTTGCCTTACTTTCTGGTCTGTATCTCCGTTTCTTACGCCAACGGTCCAGTCGAGGCCAATTTCATCCATAGCTTCCTGCATCGCTTTTGCAATATCTTTGGACAGGGAACGCAGGGGAGTGATCCAAATCATTTTCAATCCTTTCTTGTAATGCTCAGGATGATTCATAAAGTCTGAAACCAGCGCCAGAAAAACTGAAAATGTCTTTCCGAATCCTGTAGGTGCCACCACCATTCCGCTGTATCCGCTGCCGAATTTCTGCCAGGTGTCGATCTGAAATTTGAAAGGGGAAATGCCTTTATCAGCCATCCATTGCTGAATGACTTTGAATCCGTCGCTATTTTCAAATGCTTTCAAATTATTGAATCAGTTTTTTTATTTCTTCAAGTTCGTCTATTTCTTCTACAGTTTTGTCTTTCCGCCATCTTACAATCCTCGGAAACCTCAGGGCCACACCACTTTTATGCCTGCTGCTGAAACCAATACCTTCAAATGCAATTTCAAAGACCAGTTCAGCTTTTACCGTTCTTACCGGTCCGAATTTTTCAATAGCATTTTTGTTGACAAACCGACTGACTTCCATAATTTCTTTATCGGTCAGTCCCGAATAGGCTTTGGCAATCGTCACCAGAGTATCTCCGTTTTTTACGGCGAATGTGTAATCTGTGTAGTAAGCGCTTCGTCGGCCACTTCCTTTTTGGGCATAAATCAGGACTGCATCAATCGTGAGCGGGCTGACTTTCCACTTCCACCAGTCGCCTTTTTTTCTTCCGGAATGATAAGGAGAATTTTTCTGTTTCAGCATAAGACCTTCGCTGTTGATGTCCCTCGAGCCTTCCCGTATTCCATTCAGGTCTTCCCATTTTTCAAACTCAATAACCTGAGAGAGTTTAATATTTTGAGGAGTTTCATTCAGCAGTAATTCTTCCAGCATGGCCCGTCTGGCTGCGATGGATTTTTCGCGGAGATCGGTTCCTTCCAGTTCCAGAAGATCATAAACGAAGACTTCAATCGGAATGTCTGCAAGCATTTTTTTAGTTAAAGTTTTTCTGTTTAACCTTTTCTGTAATTCATTAAAATTTAAAACATTAGAATCCTTTACCGCAAGTATTTCTCCATCTAAAACAAAGTTCCCTTTCATAGCCTGTACGGTATCCCTGATTTCCGGAAACTGATCAGTTACGAGTTCTTCGCC
This sequence comes from Chryseobacterium sp. JM1, assembly GCF_000737715.1. Classification (GTDB taxonomy): domain Bacteria; phylum Bacteroidota; class Bacteroidia; order Flavobacteriales; family Weeksellaceae; genus Chryseobacterium. The sequence continues at coordinate 64,516 of NZ_JPRN01000015.1, forward strand.
TCTCGACCAGATAAAGACTTCATCATTTCTTTTAATGATCTGTCCGCGGATTCCGTCCCACTTATATTCGATCTGCCAGTCTTCAGGATTTCCAAGTTCTTCCAGTTCTTTTTCAAGCGGATAAGCCAGGCAGAAAGGATAGGGTTTTGAATTATCCGGATTGATATTCTCAGCTGAAATCAGTTCCTGAAATGAAACTTCTCCGGGTATCCATTTTCCCATCAGACTGTGCATTAAAGTACTGGATTCCTGAGATGAAAATTTGGTGAGGGCATTGATTAACGTTTTATCTGACACGCCGATTCTGAAACTTCCGCCCAATAATTTATTAAAGATGAGACGTTCTGTATAATCCAACCCATCCCATGACTGCAGTACAAATTCTTTCTTTTCTGTTTCTGATTTATCCTTCAAACTGATAATATCTGCCATCCATTGCGAAAGGGTACGGTCAATTTTTTCCGAAGGCGGAGGAAGAATCAGGGAAATGGTTTCGCCCAGATCTCCCACTGAAGAATAGCTTTCCTGAAATAACCAAAACGGCAGTTTTGTGATCTCAAGCGCCCATTCTTTCATATAATTGGTGTTGACATTTCTTTTAGGTCTTTTCCCCGTAAACAATGCAATAAACCATACTTTATCCTCATCCGGAGCGCGTTCCAGATAATCGATAATGGCATCTATTTTTGCATTGGTCTTATTGGTCGTTTCCAAAGCATTGATTAGATCTGCAAAATGTTTCATGGCTCAGGATTTTCAATGATTTCTTTTTCAGATTCTTCTTCGTCTTCACCAAACAGGGTTTCTACGACATCGGATTTGATACCGATTTCATTTAAATATTTTGAGAAGATTTCGGTCTGTCCGTGCGTAACATGTACAATCTCGGCTTCTGTAGCTTTTACGGCCTGTAAAAGTCCTTTCCAATCGGCGTGATCGCTCATGGCAAATCCAGCATCGGCACTGCGCCATCTTCTGGCTCCGCGTACCTGCATCCATCCTGAACAGATCGCTGTTGCAGCATCCGGTATTTTTTTAATGATATTGCTATCCAGTAAAGCCGGAGGAACAATAACAATTTCGTGCTGGACTTCTTTTGGATTCTCCTTAAAATCAGCGATTTTGTATTCCGGAAGGTTGATGCCTACAGACTCAAAAGCTTCATTGAGTCTACCAATAGAATTGTGAACATAGATTTTTCCTAAGCCCTCCACAGCTTTCATAATTCGCTGAGCTTTTCCCAACGAATATCCGATGAATACTGAGGTTTTGGAGTTTTCCTGATTTTTAAGCACCCAGGTCTGAAGTTTTTTATTGAGATCAGGAACGTCCAGCCAGTTGTAGATCGGCAGTCCGAAAGTACTTTCCGTCACAAATTCATTGCATTTCACCAACTCAAATGGAGTACTCAAACCATCTTCCTGTACCTTATAATCTCCTGAAATAACGGTAACATATCCTTTGTATTCCAGTCTGATCTGAGCTGATCCGATGATATGTCCGGCAGGATGCAACGAAACTTTTACACCGTTCATCATCACCGTTTCCCCATATTCAACGCTCTGGCACTCGATGTCTACTCCAATCCTTTGATACAGAATTGGTTTTGTATAATGATGGCAAAGGTATTTTTTCATTCCCCAGCGGGCATGATCGGCATGTCCGTGTGTAATAACGGCGAGATCAACGGGTCTCCAGGGATCGATGTAAAATTTTCCCTGCGGACAATAAATGCCTTTTTTTGTGAATGTGATTAATTTCAATGGTGTGATTGGTTTATATTTTACATTCAAAAATCCCACCAAATTGGAGAAAGTTAATGATTTTATAAGAGTTTACTCAATTAGAACTTAATTTAGCCCCTTTTCAGATTTGTTTCACTGTAATTAGGATTTCGAAAAAAAAATATCGTGTTTTAAAAAGGAAATATAATGCGACACATTCTGTCGTTACGCGGCTATATCTTCGCCACAATAAGTTAAAGGTTAAAAGCTTACGTAAAACAATGCCTATTTCACGGCAAAAATATTAATATAAAATATGGGGAAAACCCTGATGTCCCGAAATAACATTTTGTTTTAAGTTTATCACCGAAAATTCAACAATTAATACAAATGCCTATGAAAAAAAATTATTTAGGTGCATTTATAATATGCACTTTATGGAGCTTACACGCTCAAGAAGTCGTTTGGCAAAAGGACATTAAATCCGGTACACAGGATTTCCTCAGCCAGGTCACCACGACTATAGACCAGCAATACCTGATAAGCGGAAGCTCAATCTATCCTTCGAAAAGCCCCGGGAACAGCCAGAGTTCAGCATCTAATGGCCAAAAGCAAAACAACGGCTACGATTTTCATCTTGTCAAACTTGATCAGCAAGGGAATGGGATGTGGGAAAAATATTTCTCCGGAAATAGCCATGATTATCTGTCAGCTGCTGTAGCTACCCAAGAAGGAGGGTTTCTTCTTGCCGGAACATCCTACTCAGGAAAAGGTCTGGATAAAAAAGACAATTCCAAAGGCGGCTCCGATATATGGCTAATCAGGCTCAATGAATTTGGTGACGAACTTTGGCAGAAAACAATTGGATCGCAATCTGATGAAGAAGCCAGATCCGTTGTACAGACCACAGACCTTGGATTCTTTGTTGCCGGTAACGTCCAAAATCCATCCAAAGGTTACGGTTCAAAAGATGTTTTGATCATCAGGCTGGACAAAGATGGAAAAGAACTGTCCCAATCTATTTTAGGCGGAAAGGGACTCGATGAAGTGGAAAAAATGATCCCAACTATGGACGGAGGTGTATTGTTAGGGATATACTCGAGAAGTAATATTGGCGGTTCAAAGAAAACCGAAAATTTTGGTGAAGGAGATTATTGGATCATAAAACTGTCAAAAGACAATAAAGTGGAATGGGAAAAGAATTCTGGTGGAAAAGGCGATGATCATTTAAGGACACTTGCTTTAACATCAGAAGGATATCTGATCGGTGGGGAATCAAGATCTGAAAGATCAGGGAATAAAACTGTTGGAATTGAAGAAGGAACAGATCTGTGGCTTATTTCTTTAAATGAAAGGGGAGATGATATCTGGCAGAAGTCTTACAATTTAGGTAACCGCGATATTTTGATGGGTATGAGTGCACTTCATTCAGCCAATGACAAATCTTCGAAAGGCTTCCTTTTAGGCGGCTACACGCAGGCTGAAGAAAAAATCGAAGCAGATGATGAAACTTTTTGGCTTCTCTATATTGATAAGCTAGGGAATGAGACATGGAGGGAATATGTGAAAGGAAATTCCCGAAAACAAGAAGAAAGACTCTCGGATATCAAACTGAACCGGGACGGCTCTATTATCCTCGCAGGAACCAGTGGGGAAGAACTCGGAAAGGAAAACTGGAAGATCGTGAAACTTGGAGATAAACAGCTTGATCAGCTCATTGAAAAACAGGATATCAAGATCTACCCAAATCCAGTGTCCGACTATGCTTATGTAGAAATAGGTCTCGATTTCAGGGAAGCGGATATCATCCTGTATGATATGGGCGGAAGGCAGCTTCAGAGTTTGAAAACTAAGAATAAGGTGACAAAAATCAATACCCAGAATTTGATTCAGGGGGCTTATCTGGTGACAGTCAAGACAGATAATAATAAAACAGCAAGTGCAAAACTGATTAAAAAATAAACACAAATGAAAAAATCTTTAACACTAGCTGGAATTGCCTTTTCAGCACTGATATATAGTCAGGGTAATAATCAGGATTATACGAAAAATACAAATGATGCAGGGAAGAATATTTCTAAGATATTACCTACATCCCCACAATCATTTAAATTCAGTCAATATGGAAATATTCCCATTGGAATGTTTACGGGAGCCCCTAACATTAATATCCCTATTACGGAATTGTCCATAGACGAAGTTAGTATTCCCATTTCTCTAAATTATTCTTCCAATGGAATTAACGTCGATGAAATGAATGGAGCTGTTGGCTTGGGATGGACCTTTCTTTCGGGAGGAGTAATTACAAGAACAATAAGGGACAAACCGGATGAAGACAGCAGTTACAACAGTGGTGATGTTCCATTATTAGAAAACGCAGCTACTCAAATGACAGAATATCTGAAATTCTGTGAAATAGACGATTTTGATTCCGAGCCGGATCTGTACACCGCCAATTTTGCAGGTAATAATGTGAAATTTCTGATCAATAAAGCCGGGAATATCTTTATGATTGATCAGAAAGACTACAAAATTAGAAGGAATGATAATGGAAATCTATTTTCAATTATTTTAGATAATGGCGTACGGTACAATTTTAATGCGGTAGAGCATGTCCTGAACAGAACTCTGAATACGGGTGAGCATCAGCCGCCTTTACAATATCCGCAATCCTGGTATTTAACCTCCGTGGTTACTGTCACTGGGGAAACTCTTACTCTGGAATATCAGGATGTATCTTATGCCAATACTATTTCTCAGTCTCAGAGTATGACCTATACGAAAGGGGTGCAACAAAAGTACGGAGGTCTAGATGCAGACTCAAATGGAATCCGTTACTGTCCAGTATTTAATTATACGTTGCCACCAGATAATATCGGCCTTATAGCAGATTCCCAGCAGGAAGTATCAGGAAAACAGATCAAAAAGATATATGACTCTAAAAATAATTCCATTGAGTTTACCTATTCAACTCAAAGCGAGGATTATTCAAAACTGACAGGTATTAAAAAATATCATAATGATTTAGTAATAGACGATGTTACCTTGAATTATCTGACTACAAATTCTTCAAGATTATTTCTCACAGAGATTCGTAACAATAAAAACAATTCTTCACATAAGTTTTCATATTACAATCCAGCGAATTTCCCGTCAAGACTAAGTTTTTCCAGAGATATGTGGGGCTATTATAATGGAATGAGCAATAACACTCTTGTACCTCAGATATTTAGAGTTGATGATCCATTGGCACCCGTTTATAATGGAGCTATTCAAGGTGTCAGTACCCAGGTTGGGTATTATGGATTATTAAAGAACATCATCTATCCAACAGGAGGAAACACTTTATTAAACTATGAAAATCATATAAAAAAAGAGAATGTTCTGGTGCCGGCACCAAAAATAAATGTAGGAATTTCAACGCATACCTCAAATACGTACTCCACATCGAATCAAATTATCATAACTCCCCAAAAAACAGGGCCGGTAGAAGTAAGGATTGCCAATTATCTGTACCCCTATGGCACATGCCAGAACAGCCCTGACCTTGATACGGGAAAACAAAAAGGCAGTGTAGAAGTATTTGATATGGCAGGGAATCTTATAGGAAATGCAGATTCTTCCTTAGGAAACAGCAGTACAATTTTTGTGAATGTTCAAAAAAACCAATCCATCAAAATTGTTTTAACAGCTATGTTTGCCTGCTGCGATGCATACGCGCAGATCTATTATTATAACGAAGACGATAAATATGTTTTACAGGATGTACTTTTGGGTGGCTACAGGATTAAATCAACCGTAGATACCCCGAATGACGGGCTCCCGGTTACCAGAAAGTATAATTATGTCAATGATCAGGGAGAATATTCCATTCATCAGACCCGGGAGCCTTTGTTTAAGGAAGACAGAAATGCCGGTTCCACATGCGCAGGGTCTCTTGCCAGCGCACAAACCCTTCTTTTTAATTATACCGCGATTACTTCGTCAAATATCGGAAGATTATTTTCCTCCAATCCCAATATCTTTTATGATACGGTGGAAGAAGAAATTGAAGGGAAGGGAAAAATTATTCACCATTTCAGTGCAGTTAAGGATTTCTCGGGTAGTCTAATCAAGGGAAGTCCAATTATATCAGCTCCGTGGACCAATTTTGGCTGGAATAACGGAAAAGAAATCCTCACCGTTTATAAAGACAACGCCAATACCACGTTAAAAAAAGTAGAGTATAATTTTGCAGAAGATGCCTCCAGAACATCATACATGGGAGCTATAAGTCGGCGTAAGTTGTTTGAACCGGTTTTAATGAATAGTACCTGGAATGACTTTGAAAATTTAGATGCTGTATACTATAAAAATATCAGCCGTTTTACCTATCTGAAAAACCAGAAAACAACTGATTATTTAAATGGTGTTCCTATTAAAACGGAAACAGAATATTTTTATACTAACCCTGCACATTATCAGCTCAGCCGCCAGAAAACTACTTTTCCTGATGGGATAATTAATGAAACGGCATACAACTATGCCCATGAGAAAAACAACCCTCTTCTGATCAGCAGGAACATGGTAGGTATTCCATTGGAAACCACATCCAGCCAGACTGAAGCAGGCTCCACTAAAATGCTGTCCAAAACAGAAATCATTTATCCACAGTCGCTTCCAAATACAATTTCCGGCAATTTTGCACTTCCTTTATCTGAAAAGTCTTACGATATATTAAGTCCTACAGTATCTGCTACCGATGTGACTTATGACAGGTATGATGATAAAGGTAACCTACTTCAGTACACTACAAAGGAAGGGATACCTGTAGTTTCCTATGGGGGTATAACCAAACGGAGCCTATTGCAAAAGTAGAAGGCATTACCTATGCCGAAATAGAGGCTAACCTGCCATGGATGGCCACAGCTTCAGATGCGGATGCAGCAGACCCGGCCCAGGAAGCCAATCTTCTTGATACCTACGAAAGATTCAGAAAACTGGTTATCCTGAAAGATAAGCTGGTAACTACCTACACCTATGATCCAATGATTGGGGTTACAAGTATCACCCCTCCATCCGGAATCAGGGAAATTTATGGGTATGATACTGCAAACAGGCTGAAAGAAGTAAAAATACGCGAAAAAGACACCAGCGGAAATTATACCTATAAAACCGTAAAACAGTTTAGCTACAATTACAAACCATAAAACACAGATCATGAAAAAAACATTAATATTTAAAATGCTGTCTGTACTCTTTCTGCTCCTGGTAGCAGGGCTAGAGGCACAGACTTCCACAGAAAACTACGTACAGTCCAAAACCTGTTTCAATGGGGACTGTAGCAGCAGGGCCGAAACGGTCACCTATTTTGATGGCCTTGGAAGGCCAAAGCAGATCGTAGGGGTAAAAGCTTCTCCCCTGGGAAGAGATGTGGTTACCCACATAGAATATGACGCTTTTGGGAGACAGATCTATGATTTTCTTCCCGTTCCCCAGCCAGGAACACAGAATGGAGGTATAGTGCCTTTGTCATTAGCTAATGCCACCCAGCCGGATATTTACGGACAAGAAAAAATCTTTTCTGAAAAAGTATTTGAAAACTCTCCGTTAGACCGGATTTTGGAGCAGAAACATCCAGGAAATGCGTGGAGCACTAAGCCTGTTCGATTTGAATATGGTGTCAATATAGGAAATGATGTATTTCAATTTATCACTACTACCGTTCCGGAAAATAATGCTACAAAATCCAGCGTAAGTTTTTCATCTACCTATGCAGCAGGCCAGTTATATAGAAATGCTGTTACAGATGAAGATGGAAATAAGACCTATGAATATAAAAACGGAAAAGGACAGACCATTTTATCAAGAAAAATGCTGTCCGGTGCAGAATATGCAGACACTTATTATGTTTATAATGAATACAACCAACTGGCATTTGTCATTCCCCCTAAAGCCGTCAATCAAGCCATAACCGAAACCTTATTAAATGAATTGTGCTACCAATACCGCTATGACGGGCAAGGCAGGCTGGTGGAAAAAAAGCTTCCCGGCAAGGGCTGGGAATACATGCTCTATGATAAGCAAGACAGGCTTGTAGCCACCCAGGATGCTGAACTAAGGAAAAAGAGCCAATGGCTGTATACCAAGTATGATAAATTTGGGAGGGTTGCCATTACGGGATTAAGTAAAGGCGGGGCCAGATCATACGAACAGGCACTGGCAGACCTTCAAAACTCAAATAATGTAGAAAGGATTGGGACTGTTTTTTTTAACAGGCAGGGAATGGATGTTTATTATAATAATCCTGAAGGGACTTATCCCAAATCGCCTGCATGGGTTAGCTTATTGTCATTAAACTACTACGATACCTATCCACCTGACGCACCGGGCGTACCTCTAATTGTGGAGGGGCAGTACACACTGGCGCAGGAATTGAGTGCTTCGGATGATGCTTCTACCAAAAGTTTGGTTACTGCCTCTTATGTGAAAAACATAGAAGACGACAAATAGACCAAAACCTACAGCTATTACGATTCCAGCGGAAGGATGATAGCCACAAAATCCACCAATCATTTGGGTGGCTATACTGACAAGGAATTTAAACTGGATTTTGCCGGAAAAACAGAATCTATCATTACCCGGCACAAAAGAAGTCCCACTGATGGTGATTTGAAAGTAAAAGAAAGGTTTATCTACGACGACCAAAAAAGACTTCTGAAACATTACCATACCACAGAAAACTACCAGGAGGAACTTCTTGCTGAGAATACCTATAATGAGCTGGGCCAGCTTGCCAATAAAAAAACGGGAAACACCTCGGGAACGCCGTTGCAGTCTGTAAATTATGGGTATAATATCAGGGGCTGGCTCACGAACGTGAACGATCCTTCCAATCTTCCCGGACAGCTCTTTGGGTATGAACTCAAATACCAGAACCCCGGACTTTCACAATATGCTAAGTTCAACGGCAATATTTCGGAAATCACCTGGAGGACAATGGGTACAGATGATGCCTTAAAGAGATATACCTACAGCTATGATGTACTAAACAGGATGAGGGCTGCCTATTATCAGGAACCTAATGCTACTGCCCCCTTTAATAAGCTCTATAATGAGGAACTGGATTATGATTTGAACGGAAACATTATCAATCTCAAGAGAAATACCAAGGGTCAAAACCTTACACCACTTTACATAGACAACCTGGAATATATCTATCAGGGGAATAGAATGGTATCTGTAAAAGATAAGACAGGGAACCCCTCAGGCTATATTGGGGGCGGAAATGCCATTACCTACGATCTGAATGGGAATATGACCAATCATTTGGATAAAGGGATAACGGCTATCTCGTATAATTTTTTAAATTTGCCTAATGAGGTAAAGTTTCCGGATCTCAAGAACAGGCTTATGTTTATCTACCGTGCAGACGGTGTAAAGCAGAAAAAACTCTACAGGTTCTTCAATGCACAGGGAGGGATTACGGTACGAAATACCGACTATCTGGATGGCTTTCAGTATGACCAGGAGGGAAATAGCATAACGCTCCAGTTTTTCCCTACCAGCGAAGGCTATTATGATTACCAGAAGAAAAGGTATGTCTACAATTACGAAGATCATGTAGGAAATATAAGACTGGCTTACTATTGGGATACTGTTACCCAAGATGTTGCTATAGACCGTGAAGCCAATTATTATCCTTTTGGGTTAGAATATGAAGGTTTTAACACAACCCAACTGCCTAGCTATAGATATGGATATAACGGGAAAGAACTACAAAAAGAAACAGGTTGGAATGATTATGGAGCAAGAATGTATATGGCTGATTTGGGAAGATGGGGAGTAGTAGATCCGTTGGCAGAAATTTCAAGAAGGTGGGGTACTTATACTTATGCGTATAGCAATCCTATTCGATTTATTGACCCAGATGGTATGCAAAATTATGATGTTATAATGTCAGGGGATCTTAAAGATAAAGCATTTGAACAACTTCAAGCAAAATCAGGCAATCTTGATTTACAAATGAATTCAAAAGGAAAAGTTACTGGAAGTATTAAAAGTGGTGCGACAGCAACAGCGGCTGAATTAAAATTATTGGAAGCAACAGTTGATTCTTCTGTTATGGTTAATTTAGACGCAACAAGTGCAAATAGTATTGATAATACACCGCTTTTCGGGGGGGCTTTTGGTGGAAGTGAAATAGATGATAATGGTATTGTTCAAACAAATCAAATTATGAATCCTAATCAAGCAGAAATAATTGAAAATGCTATTGGAAGGCCTAAAGGAGGAACAGTGTTACATGAAATACTTGAGTCTTATATAGCTGGAAAAAATAATCCCGGAGCACCTGGGTTTGGAATTGGAGGGGATTTGAGTGAAAAGCCATATCTTGATGCACATAATGCAGCAAACAAATTAGATCCTTCGCATAAAAATTATACCATATCACAGACCACAGACTCCGTGGATGTGATTATCGGAGGTACTAAATTTGGAACAGTGACGAGTTATATTAATGTAACAAAAACAACACCGCTAATTAAAAGCAATGGAGAACCACATAGGAGAAAGACGGTGACAAGCGTTACTAAAGTTCCTGTTGCAACGGCAAAAGACGTAAGAATAAGAAATTAAAAAATAATAAAATGAAAAAAATAATGTTTATTCTAATGCTCATTTTAACTTCATTTCTTTATGCTCAACAAGAAAATGAAGTAAGAATTAAAAAAATAATTGAATTTGAAAAATCTTATGTTTTTAAATTTAAAAATTTGAAGACAAGAAAGATAGATTACTTCTTTTCTTATAAAAAAGATACTTGTGATAATGGTGTAAAAATATATAAGGGTAAAAAATACAATATTATGATGTTTCGAATTACTATTCCTCATCAAAATGATGGAAATACTTACATGATGGGTGTAGATGATTTTATTCTTCCTTCAGGTCACAAATTGTATTTCTCTGAATATGTCAGAGGTTTGTATGTTTGTCAATAATGAGATATGGTAGGTGGTAATCAGGGTAATGTTCCAAAGTTATTGATTGGATAATTTATATAATTAACTTATTGAAAATCAATTCTAAAATTAAAATAGCGAGGGTAGGTTATCCTGCTCTTGCTTATTTTAGCCGTTAAAAATGATCTTAAATGGTTGATGATCATTCCTCGTGTATCAAAGGTTAGTGATGCGTGATTTTCAAATTGATTTTCAGAAGAAAAGGTGGTAATCTTCCAAAGTTTTTGATAGAATAAATATATGATAACATATAAAGGAATTCAAATAAATGTAGTAGATAATCTTTACGTGAAAACAAAAGGATTAGATTCTTATATAACTAAAGAAATTAGAGTTGCCATTGATAATAATCAGCCCGAAAACTATATCGAGGTTATTAAATATATTATAGATTATATCGTAGATAGTAAACCTATTATTTCTGAAAACCAAAATATTGGCTATTATTCATGGCTTTTACAATTTAGGCTGGATGAGGATGATAACTGCTATGATCTATATGAAGCAAACGCTGACGGAAGTGATTTAAATAAAGGTTGTGATACGGCAATTTCAGTTGTCAGGCAGCAAGGGGAAATATGTTGGCAGCAAAATCTTATTCCTCTTTTTCCAAACTTCAATCAGTCAGTTGTTATATCGGATGGTGTCTATGAAGGAAAAGATATCGAAGGAATAAGATATGCCTCGCCTCAAGATGAGAGTGGATGGTACCTTATCACAGATGATTATAATGAGGATATTAAATCATTAAAAATGGTGCATTTTTATCATGTTGCCTTTGCTCGGCCTGATATTTTAAAATATTTAGCATTGCCTTTCGGATACAGATTCCTCATGAAAGGTGGAAAGTTTGAAATAAATAAAGATGAGGAGGTATGATTTAAGATAATGTATCAAATGTGTTGGTAATAATTTAGGGTGTTGATTTTCAGTGCACTAAGTTTTAAAAATGAAAGGAAAATATAATTTTGAAATGATATTTAGGGTCGCTAGTGCAGAAGAAACAATAAAATAGGCGGCCTAAAATGTTGAAGATCATAGTTGATGTATCAGATGTGTTGGTAATAAGAAGACCATGTAGGAAACGTAGCAGGCAAGAATAAGAGTTTATACACATAACTCTTTATATTTTTCCTACTTCTCTGGAACCCTATATAAATCTATAATTTGACTCTTTTATATTCAAATAATAAACTAAAAGAGTCTTCCGCCATTCTTTTTATATCTTCGATGAATCTTTGAGGCTGTATTTTAACTCTAAAAGAGTCTTCCGTCATTCTTTTTGTATCACAGATAAGCCTCTGAGATTATATTTTAAGCCAAAAAGAGTCTTCGGATATTCTCTTTGCTAAGAATTTCACTGAAATGATCTGGGAAATATAAGACCCGGCTGTATAGATACCTATAAAAATAAAGTTTTACAACCCATACAGTATAATGTACAGTAATATATAGCAAAAAGCTTATTTTTTAGTGGTTATATAGCGCTATTCACCTGAACCCCCCACCAACAAAACATTGAACCACCCACCAACAATCTTCCCTTCAAAATCCCTGAAATTTGTATCTGTAACAATAAGAAATACAAAATGAGCAAAACTATTTTAATTACAGGTGCAGCAAGCGGTTTCGGGAAGATAGCCGCATTTGATCTTGCTAAAAAAGGACACAAAGTAATCGCAACCGCACAGGTTTATCCACAGGTAAGTGATTTAATACGTGAGGCGGGTGAATTGGGAATTGAACTAACCGTTGATAAACTGGACGTCACCAATTCAAGAGATATCGCTTATATCCATCAAAAATATGATATTGATATTTTAATCAGCAATGCAGGTATTATGGAAGGTGGTCCTATTGCAGAGCAGCCTTTGGAATTTATCCGTTCTATGTTTGATGTGAATGTTTTCGGTGGGTTGGAACTTGCACAGGGTTTCGTTAAGAAATTCATTGAGCAGAAAAAACCGGGTAAAATTGTGTTCACCACTTCTATGGGAGGTTTATGGACAGTGCCTTATGTAGCGGCATACTGTGCTTCAAAACACGCTATGGAATCTATTGCAGAAGGTTTAAAAACCGAACTGGCTCCGTTCAACATCAAGATCGCAACGTGTAATCCCGGAGTTTTCGGAACAGGATTCAATGACAGAGGAGTAGATTCTATCTTCCGTTGGTATGATCCGAAAGTGAATTTCACACCGGAGTCTTCTTTCGATGGCGTTGCTGAATCTCTGGCGCATCAGCTGGATCCTCAGTCTATGGCTGATGTGATTGTGAATGTAGCACTGGATGAAAATTCCAATTTCAGAAACGTGCATCCTAAAGAAACGGAAGATTTTGTAAAACAGCTTCAGGCTGATGCCTGGACGGCAAAAAGTTAAATCATGAGCATCACTTATAAACAGGCTGCAAAAGCACTTCAGGCAGCCATTGAAAAAGCCGGATCCATCAATATTCCGGTAAGTATTGTGGTGGTAGATAATGGCGGACACCTGATGACATTAGCACGGCTGGACAGCGTTTACGGGGTTATCGATTTTGCTCTTAAAAAAGCAAAAACCGCAGTAATGTTCGGAGTTGACAGCGATGTCATGGGAAGTATCATTGCCGGAGCAGATATGCACGGATATGGTATGCTGAATTCCAATGGCGGACTTTTAACGATTGCCGGTGGAGTAGTGATCAAAGATGCTGAGGGAAAAATCATTGGAGCCATAGCATCTTCCGGGGGAACTCCCGAGCAGGACAAAGAGATTGCAGAGGCTGGTGCTTCTGTTATGGGTTAAATTTCAGATATTTGTATCATGGAGAGAACTTCTGAGATCATATTTGACAAACTGGTGTATTCATGTGCCTTTGAAATGTACAGGGGACATGAGGAATTTATTCCGGATCATTTTCTGGGTTTCCAGCTGTCAGGTGAAACGCATGCTTTTCATGACAAAGGAAAAACAATCATAAAAGAAAATACAGTCGTTCTGGTACGGAAAAATCAATTGATTCGTACCGTAAAACATCCTTCAAAAAATGAAAAGTATCAGTTTATTTCCATAACGCTGGATCAGGAAACGCTCCGCCAATACGCTGCTGAAAATAAAATGGCTGCCACGGAAAGATTTCCCGATACCGAAAAGCTGTTTTTTGAACCGGATGAGTTTTTCAGAGGATATTTTGTTTCGTTGCTGCCCTATGTTGACAAGACTAAAACAGCAACCTCCAGATTGGTTATTTTAAAGATCAAAGAAGCGATAGAACTCATTCTGCAAAGTAATCCTGATTTTAAAAACCTTCTTTTTGACTTTTCTGAACCACATAAGATTGATCTGAAAGAATACATGAATAAAAATTTTATGTTCAATGTATCGGTGGAAACTTTTGCCAGGCTTACAGGCCGCAGTCTGTCGGGATTTAAGCGTGATTTTAACAAAGCATTCAATACAACCCCCAAACAGTGGCTTAAAGAGAAAAGACTGGAAGAAGCGTATTATTTGATTCGCCACAGAGATAAAAAACCGTCAGATATTTATCTTGAGCTGGGATTTGAAAATCTTTCTCATTTCTACTATTCGTTCAAACAGAAGTTCGGAATGACTACCAGTGAGATTTAACAATAAAAAAACACATTAATAATAAAAAAGGAGCAGCGATAAACTGCTCCTTTCTTATATTGAGGTTGGGAAGATGGAAGTTCTTGATACCACGGCCAGAACTGCAGGACTGTGTATTTGGGTAAGTATCCTTGTCAAGGTTTTACACCTTGACAAGGATATCAAGAATAACTTCCAGCCTCCCTCTTCCAGCTTCTAAACTCAGATTAAGGAATCAATCTTTCCGCCTTCAGTTTTTCAAACAGTTCCGTGAAAGAATCTTCCGTATTCTGATACGCTGTAAAACCAAGTTTTCTGCTTTTAGCCATATCAGACATCACTTCCAGAGGTCTTCCGAGATCCAGATCCGTGTGCCATGCAGAAGCCAGTCTGTCGAGGTTATTCTCTTTCAAACCATATTTTTTGGCTATTTCTTTCCAGGTTTCGCCTTCATGATTCAATACATTTTCCAAAGGCCTTACCGTTCCGTCAAAATCTTCGGCCTCAATACCAAACCAGTCTGCAAGTCTTTTCCAAAGCCATTTCCATCGGAAAACATCTCCATTCACAATATTGAAAGCCTGATTTTTTGCAGATTCTGTAGTAGAAGCCCAGACGAGTTGTTGGGCTAAGATTCTGGCATCCGTCACATCTGAAACACCGTTCCATTGCTCTGCAGATCCCGGCCAGATCATTTTCTGTCCTTTTTCCTTGCAGATACTGGCATATGCCGCAAGAGTAGTTCCCATATTCATCAGGTTACCCACCGCATATCCGATTACCGTATGAGGCCTGTGAATACTCCACGTAAATCCATCTCTTTCCGAAGCTTTATACACTTCATCTTCCTGCGCATAGTAAAAATTGGGGAGGAGAAGTCTCGGATGTTCTTCTCTGACCGGAGTTTCAGGAAGTTTTCCTTCTTTAGCATACGCTTCAAAAGGCCCTAAATAATGTTTCAGACCTGTCACCAAAGCTACATGCTTTACCGATTTTTTTGGAGCCAAAACATCCAATAGATTTCTCACCAATGCACTGTTCACACGGATGTTTTCTTCTTCGGTATCATTTCGCATCCATGTTGTAAAATATACATGAGTAGGAGAGATTCCATCCAATGCTGAATTTAAACTGTCGATATCCAGTAGATCAGCCTTTACCGGAAGAAGTTCCGGGATATTGTTATTTGTATTTCTGGAAAGTCCGTAAACGGTCCATCCCTGTGAGATCAATTCTTCGGCAAGATTGCTGCCTGTAATTCCTGTCGCACCCACTACCAGTGCTATGTTTTTTGTATGGTCCATTTCTGTAAAATTTCTTTTACAAAATTAGGAACAGGAGAGGTTTGAAACACTTGACCTGCGTCATGGATTAGTATTGATCCAGATCAAGTATTCAGGGACCATTTTTTTCGTATTCTGCTTACGGTTTCGGGAGCGAGGCCAAGATAAGAAGCGATAAGATTATGCGGAACCCTTTTGATGATTTCCGGGTTCTTTTGGGCAAACTGCATATATTTTTCTTCTGCTGTAAAGCTGTTGGAAACCATCAGTCGGTAATCTTTTGTGACCAGACTGTTTTGATACAGAATCCTGAAATAGCGATCCATTACAGGTATTTCCAGCATCATTCTTTCATAACCCTCCAGGGTGATCATCAATACTTCCGTTTCTTCTACCGCATCAATATTCAGAATTGCTTTTTCCTGATGAATAAAACTGTTGAAATCAGAAATCCACCATCCTTCGAAGGCAAACATATTGATCCGTTCGTTTCCTTTTTCATCTAAAACATAAGATTTGAGCAGGCCTTTACTTACAAATGAAAGACATTTGCAAATATCACCTTCCTGTAACAGATATTGCTTTTTACGTAATTTTTTGGACGTAAAGAAAGATGGGATCTTATGGCTCTGTTCTTCGGAAAGCTCAACTTTGTTTTGGATATGGGAAAGAAGGATGTCAAACATCAGGAAAATATTTATTCAAAAATACTACATTCAAAGCAGTCTGTTCTTTCATTTTTCAAAATCATAAAAATTGATCCCGACTTCTTCATTCTTTACTTTCACAACTCTTGTATCTAACGGATAGAAAATAAATTCTCCGGCACCGCGAATCCTGGCATCCAAAAGATGTCCAGCCAAAGCCGTATAATCCTCTCGCCCAAGTGTAATATGCATATGAAGCGCCGGTTTTCCATCGATCTCAGAAACATTTCCGGAAATATTGGTTACTTCCATCTGCTCATGAAAAGTTTTATCGACATACTTTTTATCGGAAGGTTTAAAAAATCGAAGGGTAGCTTCGCTGACAGCACCAATACCCGTGATTTCGCCAGCCTGTATATTCTGACTTTTAACAAAATCAGTCAAAGCCTCAACGATACTTGATTGGTCTTTGATGCTGACAATATAAATAGGTCCTGTTTTTCTTGCAGACCAGTTATCTCCTTTAAAATTTTGTGTATCCATCCTGTCTATCGTTAAATGCTATTTCTGAGATCAAAAATATTTCGTAATTTATTTTTTCAGATAATTGATAATGCCGATCACATCATCTTTACCAAAACCTTCATCGTGGGCTGCCTGATACGTTTCACCTAAAACCTTTGATAATGGAAAATCTGCACCTGCATTTTGAGCCAACAGAATATCTTTAAGCATCAAATCCAAAGCAAATGCAGGATCATAATTATTGTTGATCAATAGAGGCGTTTTTACTTTTGTGGCACCGCTTCCGCTTGCACTTTCATTAATAATTTCCAACATCGCTGTACGTTCAATCCCCAGTTTATCAGCAAACAAAACGGTTTCTGCCAACCCCTGATAAATAGCAGAAAGAAAATAGTTGATCGACAGTTTTCCGGCAATTCCTTTTCCATTTTCGCCCAGATGTTTGACTGCTTTTCCAAGTTTTTCCAGATAAGGCATGGCTCTCTGGAGATCTTTTTCCTCACCACCGGCCATTATGATCAGCGTACCTTCTGCAGCCGGCGTGGTGCTTCCTGCTACCGGAGCATCAATGAAAGACCCTTCCTTGATTTTCACGGCTCCCGAAATTTCACCGGTTGCCTGCGGAGAAATAGTACTCATATCGATAAAGAGTTTTCCGCTGATATCTGATTTTAAAACGTCTTCATAAACCGCTTTTGCGGCCCGATCATCAGTAAGCATAGTGAATATGATGCTGTTGTTCTGAACCAGCTCCGAAATTTGAGTATAAACGGTTGATTTTTCTTTAAAACTTTCAGCCTTTTCGGGTGATCTGTTATAAACTGAGAGCGGAAATCCTGCTTTTTCAAGATTTTTAGCCATAGGATGGCCCATATTTCCTAATCCGATGAATCCAATTTTTTCTGTCTCCATATTGTATGTGTTCAATTATTGTTAAATCCGGCTTCTTTAGTGAGTAAGCCAAAAGAATGTTAGCGAGAAATTTACAGTACAGAATAAGATCTAATAGTGTAAACCTGTTCTCTCTGCATCAAAAAACTGACCAAAATTAAGCAACAGATATTAAGTTTTCAATATATCTCTGATGTTTATTTTCTATAATTTTTTCAGGATAAACTTTTAAAACCGGGAAAACTTACGGAAATTTGCAGCAAATAAAATCAATGAAGATCATAGACATCGAAAACTGGAACCGAAAAGAACATTTTGAATTTTTCTCCAAAATGGCAAGCCCGTACTTTGGCTTTACTACTGAAGTGGACTGTACAAAAGCGTATGCCTATGCAAAGGAAAACGGACATTCTTTTTTCGCAACTTATCTTCACCGGTCGATGGTAGCGGTCAATGCTGTAGATGAATTGAAATTGAGAATCGTAGATGGTCAGGTGGTTTTATACGATGCTATTCACGCCGGAACTACGATCGGTAGGGCAGACGGTACTTTCGGTTTTGCATTTATCCCTTTTTCAAAAGATTTCAACGTGTTTAATGCGGTGATGCAGGAAGAAATAGAAGATGTACAGCGGACATCTGGGATCAGGATGAATAACGGTGAGCTTGGAAAAGATCTCATCAGACATTCAACCATTCCTTGGAATTCTTTCAGCGCGCTGCTGCATCCTACCAGCTTTAATAATTCGGAATCTGTCCCAAAAATTACATTCGGGAAATTCAGTATCCGCGACGGTAAAAAGTACCTTCCGGTTTCTGTGGAAGCCCACCATGGACTGGCAGATGGTATTCATCTTGCGAAATATCTGGAGGAGTTTCAGAGACAGCTTGATGGGGAGTTATAAGTTATGATTGATGTGTGGTTATAAATAACTTCCATCATCCATCTTCCTGACTAATACAAAATCTTCCTCTTCTCAATCTTCAGAATCTTCTCTTTTTCCATTGTTTTTATAGCTCTGATAACGGTCTCTACGCGGACTCCGGTAAGGGAAGCCAGCTGCTGTCGTGTAAGCGGGATTTCAAAAGAGTAGGGACTTTTGTCTTCCTGATAGCTTTTGAGATAATCCATGAGCTGTTTCAGTTTCAGCATGGGATTCTGAAAAGAGAGGTTATACAGCATGATGTATTTGTAGTACATTCTTTCGGCCATACATTGATAGACATTCAGGGAAACGTCCTGATTTTCCTTGATTAAATTCAAAAAATTGGATTTGGGAAGTCTTATAATATGAGAATCCTTTATGGCAATAGCATTCATAGGATAAGGACGGTCTACAAACAGCAGCGACTCGCCGAAACTGTGTCCTCCGGAAAATATATTCTGAATAAATTCCTTTCCAGCTTCTGTATAATTGTTGAGTTTGATCTGCCCCTTTTCAATCTGGTAATAAAACGTGGAAAATTCGCCTTCCCGGAAAATAATATCTCCCGGTTTATATTCTTTGGTTTCTGCTCCAAATGAAAAGAGTACATCTTCAGCAATCATAAATGTGAAAGGTTAATTAAAATTTTAAACAAATGTTTAACCATGGATGTGTTTCATTATGTCATCAACAGAAAAGCCCCAAATTTCAATAATGTAAAGAAAGTTTAATTTCAATGAGTTTTTTCAAAACCCGGTACCATTTACATACCACAGAATAAAGCTTCAATTTCGCCTGGAAACATCCGTAAATCTTATTCCAGGCATAGAATAAAATCCTGGAAAATATTGATTAGGATCATAAAAACGGGATTTACAATCTTCTAAATTTGTTTAAAATAAATAAATGAGCAGTTCAATTTCAAAACTCGGTTCAAAATAGAACAAATACAGTGTTTATAGGCATGGCGTGGTATGTATGTGGTATTTTAATTGTGTAAAATTTTAATCATTTTTTATTTCTTTGTTTGTTTTAAAAATAATTGAAAAGAAGAACTTCAGTTAGAGAATTTTTAAGAACAAATGTTGAAACTATAAAAAGTATTACGCAGATTATTGAGTTATAAAAAATGAAATGGAAACATGCAGTCTTAAGCCTCCCTTTAAAAACAGCTGTTATACAATAGCCAGAGAAGAAGAATTTGTACTGGTGCTGCCCGTTTAAAGGCATCAGAAATAAGTAGAGATGAGAAAAATATTATGAAAAACGAAAAACCGCAATCCAATTTAGAAGATTTGAACCAAAAAATTTTAGTGCAGGACGATATCATGGCATTGGCTAAAGAAAATTCTCCGCGCCTGTTGAATAAATTCAGATTAGTGTATCCGGATTTTTTTGACAAGATCACGAATGTACATCCCAATCTCAAAAATTCTGAACTGATTTTCTGCATTTACCTGAAACTCAACTTTACCACCAAGGAAATTGCGACTTATACTTTTGTGACTCCAAAAGCCATTCAGAACAGGAAAAACAGGATACGGAAAAAACTCAGTATTCCTTCCGATCTGGATATTTACAAATGGTTTAATGATCTTTAAACCTAATTTTTGAATCAGATTATATTTGGATTACTGCTTTGTCCAGATCATGGTAAAGCAGTATTTTCCATTGCTCCTCGGCTGCTTTTTTCTGCCATTCCAGCCTTAATTCCATGGCTTTTCTACCGTCGAAATCGCTTTTATATGCCAGATGGTATTTCAGATAAGATTCCTGAGGAAGGTCATCTGCTCCATAAAAGACGGTCTCATTATTTTCACAGATCCAGAATACCTGCATAAAAGGGGTATGGCCGCCCACTACTTCAAAAGAAATTTCATCACTGATTTTCCCCTGATCTTCATCCATCCATACAATATTGGGCAGGGTAATCAGCTTTTCCAGAATGTCAAAATCAAAAGAAGGATTCCCTTGATTTTCCATGGCAAAAGCCAGTTCACGTTTCTGAATATATATTTGTGCATTTGGAAAAGTGGGTACAAAACCATTGTCAGTCTTTTGTATACTGCCGTCGATATGATCTTTGTGAAGATGTGAGAGCAGGAGCTTGGTGATTTGTTCAGGCTTAATATTTTCTTGTTCCAGTAATTCAGAGACTGCGGTCTTTCCGTCTGCATTTTTCCATCCGATACCGGCATCAAGAAGTATATAATCATGATCTGTAATGATCAGAAACGGCTGCACAGACATTCTGATTCCTTTTGCGGTATCAAAATTTTCATCAGTTAAAAGCGTAAAATCTTTTGTTCTGCTAGCCGAGAAATTGCCTTCTTTAAGCGGGATAATTTTCATTCTGCAAATTTCCCTATTATTTCTAAAACCTGAAAACCTTTTTTTCAATAGAAACTATCGGAAAAAACAATGAAGTTACCAGCTGTTAAGCCCGTTTTCCATAGCTTTAACGTAATTCTCTTCATCAAAAGAGTAGAGGTCAGGTGCTTTGTGGGCACCACCACGTCTTTGCTCTTCAAGTTTTTTAAGAATACCAAGGTTTTTTATTTTACGGTAAAAATTCCCACGATTCAGCTCTTTTCCTAAAACAGCTTCGTACAATTTCTGCAGTTCCGGAAGGGTGAATTTTTCAGGAAGAAGATTTCGGCCAATAGGTTTTGTGGATATTTTCTGTCTCAGGGTAAATAAAGCTTTCTGGATAATTTCATAATGATCCATTCCAAATTCCAGCTCTGGCAATTGGCTTATAAAGACCCATTCGCAGGTCTCACTGAACTCATCGGGAATCAGGCGAAACCTTGAAGGACTGTACAATGCGTAATATCCTACAGTAACAAAGCGCTGTTTCTGGAAAAGGGTATCATCAAAATCTTCGAAATGAAACTCACTTCTGTTTTTCTTTCCAAATACACCGAATTCTTCAAGATACACATCCGTTACTCCCGATCTTTCTTTCAAAATTCTTTTGACTGCGTCATCCAGATCTTCATCCTTTTTTACGTAACCGCCGGGAAGCAGCCATTTTTGTCTGTAATTGGTTTTCAAAAGAAGAACTTTAAGTTCATTATGCTCAAACCCGAAAATAACCGGATCAGCTGAAATATGAGGCAGAAAAACCTCTTTTGCCGCGATTGACTGCTGTAAAAGCTGTTGTTTAGAATCCATGGAACCTGTGTGAAATGTGTTTAGTACAAATGTGCTAAAAAAAAATGAATTTTCACCAAAAATCCTTTAAATAAAGGTATTTAATATAGTTGGGACTAAATAAAATGAATAAAAAAAATAGCGTTATAAAATATTAACAGTTATTTTTCCGTTACAGATATACACAAAACCCGCGGCTGACTTTCTGTAAAGCTGTTGATGACGAAAAATCTCCCTCTATTCCTGCCTGTAAATTATTTTAAGATTAAATGCCATAGTTGATTGAAAGAGGTCGTTTCCAAAC
The DNA here is from genome assembly GCF_000737715.1 of Chryseobacterium sp. JM1. Taxonomy (GTDB): domain Bacteria; phylum Bacteroidota; class Bacteroidia; order Flavobacteriales; family Weeksellaceae; genus Chryseobacterium. Next base: position 86,564 of record NZ_JPRN01000015.1, read on the forward strand.
GGTCTCTTTTTTTATTAATTATTAACTCAATTTATTAATAATCTCCCGCAGATTTAACAGATTCCCCAGATGTTTTCGCATATTATTCAGTATAAAGATCTTTGATTTTTCTTAAAGCTTTTGTGACTTTCTGTGTGGTTGTTTTTTTAACCACGGATTTCACAGATTTTCACAGATGTTTTCGTATATTATTCAGTATAAAAATCTTTGATTTTTTCTTGAAGCTTATGTGATCTTCTTATTTTCATAGGATTTAAACTTCAAGTAACTTAAGTGTTAAAAGCTTTTGTGACTTCATTTGTGTTTTTTTAACCACTGATTTTACAGATTTTCACAGATGTTTGCGCATATTGTCCGGTATAAAAATCTTTGATTTTTTCATCAAGCTTATGTGATCTTCTAATATTCAAAGTATTAAACTACAATTAACTTAAGAGTAAAAGCTTTTGTCACTCTTTTGTGGTTAAAGAAATAAAAAGTATATGTTAAATAACAAAACGATAAGGTTTGATTGAGTTAGACTAAGTTTTTTAATTTCTTTACCTTTGTCCTTCTTAAAAAAAAGGTGGTATTTCCGATTGAATGTATTAATTGAATCATTCATGATTAACAATTTGGAATGCCTCTTATTCATTAATTCTATTCTTACATTTGAAGTCAAATTTTAATTCAACTATGCAGGCGAGCAATACGAACGGTATTTCAAGAACAGTAATCTGGCTTATGGCCATCATCTCGGGTCTTGTGGTAGCCAATAACTATTATAACCAGCCTTTACTGGCCCTTATTTCCGACGATCTACATGTTTCTGAAAGTGCTGCAAGCCGGATTTCTGTACTGACACAGATAGGATATGCCTTGGGATTGTTGCTGCTCGTACCTTTGGGAGATAAATTTTTCCGTAAAAAACTTATCTTGATTGATCTGTTTTTGGTTTTTGGATCATTATTGTGGATGACATTCGCGACTCAACTATGGATGCTGTACGCAGCCAGCCTGTTGATTGGAGCTACTTCTGTAATCCCTCAATTATTTATACCGATCGCCGCTGAATTGTCCTCAGATAAAGAAAAATCTTCCAATATCGGAGTCGTAATGTCTGGATTGTTGTTAGGAATTCTTTTATCCCGTTTTATCGGTGGAATTGTTGGCGATGTATGGGGCTGGAGAGCGATGTTCGGTATTGCGGCAGGGCTGATGATTCTGGTTTGGATTGCGGTGTATAAAATGTTACCTGAAATGCAGCCAAATTTCAAAGGAACTTACAGAGAATTAATGAAATCTGTAGCTCATCTGGCTAAAACACAACCTATTCTGCAGCTGGCTTCATTCCGTGGGGCGATGGCGTTCGGATCGATGTGTGCCTTATTTACAACATTGGTCTTTCATATGGAAAAACCGCCTTTTAATGCAGGATCTTCTGTAGTGGGAAGTTTCGGACTGGCCGGAGCTGTAGGCGCTTTGGCGGCTGCAAAAGTTGGAAAACTCCAGAAATATCTGGACATTAACCGAATCATTTTGTATTCGCTTTTTATTGTGGTAGGAAGCTGGGCTTTCACTTATTTTGCGGGTGAAACGTATTGGGGACTGATCGTTGGCGTTATTCTGGTGGATCTTGGGGTACAGTCGAGCCATATCATGAACCAGACCAATTATTTTTTAATTAAATCCAATGCGGTCAACAGATTAAATACCGTTTATATGGTTTCTTATTTTATTGGCGGATCATTGGGGACATGGCTGGCTTCTGTGGCCTGGCAATATGCTCAATGGTCTGGTGTCTGCTTGGTAGGGGCATCTTTCGGGCTGCTTGCGATCATTGCTCACGTCCTGTTTTGCAATAAAGTCAATGCATCTCAGCCTAAAACTTAGCCTCAACTTCACTGCTTTGAACTAAGTCTCTGTGCTTATTTCCCCATTTTTCCAGGTCTTCCCAGATAGGGATCAGTTCCCGTGCTATATTCGTAAGTTCATAGTCTACTCTTGGCGGAACTTCGGCGTGTACGGTTCGTTTCACCAGACCTTCTTTTTCGAGTTCTCTCAACTGTAAGGTAAGCATCCGTTCAGTGATTCCGCAGATCCGGTCCCGGACTTCGCTGAAACGCAGTTTTCCGTCTTTCAATCTGTTTAAAATCAAAAGTTTCCATCTTCCTCCGATTTTGCAGACGGCATAAGACAGATCACATTCCTGTATGTACTTTTTATTGATGTTGTTCGTCGAATTTTCCTTTATTTTCCCCATAGCTTACAAATTTGTTAGTACCATACAATTCGCTGTATACAGTGCAAATGTAAGGTTTGAAAATTAATTTTGTCCTCAGAAACTGAAAATAAACATCAGTTGGGTAACAATAGCGCTCACGTTCCCCCGAAAATAGTATTAACAGGAAAATTTAAAAAAATGGAATTTACATCACCCATCAAACAAATCATCAGTCATTTAGAAAAAATACAGTCATTTAATGTACAGAATCCGTTGGATGATACCCGGAAATATCTTGATACGATGTCGCTTCAGCTCAACGGAAAAAAAGAATCCGTTGCAATGATCGAAGAACTGAATATTCCTATCGAAAACCACCAGATCCCGATCCGGATCTACCGTCCGAAAGGAAAAACGACTCAGAAATCATCAGGTATTGTCTACATACATGGCGGATGGTTTATTGCCGGTGGTTTTGAAACCCATGATGCTGTAGTCCGTAAACTGGCCAATAAAACAGGATCAACAGTGATATTCGTTGATTATCGCTTGGCTCCCAAACATCCTTTTCCTGCGGGATTAAATGACTCTATTAATACCGTAAAATGGTTGGTTGACCATGCAGAATCCCTGGGAATTGATAAAAATCAGATCGGAATTATAGGTGACAGTGCCGGTGGAGCTCTTGCAGCCAGCGCTTCCACTCAGATTGGAGAACTTCTGAAGTTCCAGATACTGATCTATCCGGCAGCTGATAATCAACTTAGTACTCAATCATGGGAAATCTATGAAACAGGCCCGGTTTTAAATAAAGAAGGAGGTATCCAGGCCTGGAACTGGTATTATCCTGATGGTAAAAACAATCCGGATCCATTGGCAGTTCCTATATTAATAAAAGATTTCAGAAATACACCATCTACATTGGTTCTTATTGCCGAACATGATGCTTTAAGAGACGAAGGAGAATTGTTAGCACAGCATATGAAAGATGCCGGGATTTCTGTTCGTACCAGTTTTTACAAAGATATGGTCCATGGTTTTATGCATATGGGAGAAGTATTGAATGAAGTGGATCGGGCAGCCAATGAAATGGCAGCTTTTGCCCATCAACACCTTGAAATAGCTGTAGAAAAAGAAGCATGAAAAAGTACGCCTACATCGGATGCTTAGGATTCATTGCGGTCATCACAACAGAATTCGGAGTAATAGGAATCCTGCCACAGATTGCAGAACATTATCAGATAGGAATTGACAAAGCCGGTTGGCTCCTCAGTGCTTTTGCACTGATTATTGCATTAACGGGGCCTTTTATGACCTTGCTGATGTCCGGATTTGACCGTAAAAAAGTGATGTTGACCGCTATTGCGATCTTTCTGTTTACGGCTGTGGTTTCGGCGATGTCGCCACCGTTTTGGCTTCTGATGCTGGTGAGAATACTTCCTGCATTTTTACAACCGGTCTATATTGCCACGGCCTTGTCTGTCGCAGTCTCTGGAGCAGATCAAAAACAGGCGAATAAGCTGATGGGAATTGTCTTTATCGGGGTAGCTCTGGCTATGGTGACTACAGTTCCTTTTGCGACGTGGCTGGCCAGTATATGGATATGGGAATCTTCATTCATCGTGCAGGGGATTGTGAGTACAGTAGCTTTAGCCGTGATCTATTTGCTGCTTCCCGCAATGCCTGTGCAGGAAAAAAAATCTTATAAAAGTCAGCTCACGATTCTGACTAAACCTACATTTATCATCAGTACAGCCATGAATTTTTTCATGATTACCGCCTGGTTTTCTACCTACAGTTATTTTGCCGACTATCTGAATAAAGCGAAAGGAATGGACGGAACGATGGTTAGTTACATGCTTTTTCTGTTCGGAATTATTGGTGTGTTTTCAAACTGGATTGCGGGAAAAATGTTGAGCTGGAATGTCCCGAAAACGACCGCTCTGTTCCTTTCCGGAACTGTCATTATGCCGTTCTTACTGTATTTCTCCGGAGACAGTCTGCCTGCGAATATCATCAGTATTGCGGTTTGGGGCTTTCTTTATTCTCCGAGTTTTCAGAATGCGTCCTCCTACATGATTTCTTCCGTCCCGGATTCTCTTGAATTTGCCAACAGTTTAGCGACTTCCTTTGGAAACCTCGGAGTAACTCTGGGAACAACCCTGGGAGGCTGGATGATTGTGGCCAAAGGAGCTTCATACAATCCGTGGATAGGCCTTGTGTTTGGGATTTTAGCATTTTTGATGATCATTCTGAGAAGTATTCTGGAGAAAAGAGCTGAAAAGGAGAAGATCATTATTCCGTGTCCGTAATATATTGTAACAAATTTTGTTACATTGGCGAAAAGCAGTAATTTTGATGGATTAATTAATTTCATCAAAAATTAAAACAAAAAAAATGAAAATAGAAATATGGTCGGATGTTATGTGTCCGTTCTGCTATATCGGAAAGAATAATTTTGAGCAGGCTCTTGAAAAACTGCCGTTTAAAGACGAAATCGAAGTAGAGTGGAAGAGCTTCCTGTTAGATCCTAGTTTAGATGCTTCAAAGCCTCAGAATACCGTTGAATATTTTAAAGAGAAAAAAGGTTTTCCTGCAGAACAGGCATCCCAGATGATTGGTCAGGTGGCTCAGATGGGGAAAAGTGCCGGAATTGATTTTAATTTCGAAAAAGCTTTGATCATCAATACATTCACAGCACACAAACTGCTTCATCTTGCTAAAAAATACGGTAAGGCCAATGAAATGGAAGAAGCGCTTTTCATTGCTCATTTTACCGACGGAAAAAATGTTGGGGATATAGAAGAACTTGTTTCTCTTGCTGAGAATTTAGGGATTGATAAGGATGAGGCGAGACAGGCTTTAACATCAGATGTATTCGATTCTGAAATTAACCAGGATATTCAGGAGGCTAAAAACAATGGTATTTCAAGCGTTCCTTTCTTTGTTCTGAATGGAAAATACGCTGTATCCGGAGCACAACCTGCTGAAGTTTTTGCAGATGCTCTTCAACAGACGTATAAAGAAACGGTAAGCCCGTTTAAGGATCTTTCGAAAGAAGGAGGTGCATCTTGTGATACGGATGGATGCAGTGTCTAATAATGTATGGAAGTCTGAAGCTGGAAGAGGGAAGTTATTGAGGTTCAAAATACAGAATGACAATGCCGTTTTATTAAATTTTTAAGGTTAATTCCTTAAATCGCTAAAGTTGCCTGCCTCTTCCAACTTCCTGATTAGGTTAAATTTTTAACCACAAATAACACTAATAGATTCACGAATGTCACTATTGAATGTCAGCAACATTCGTGGAATTTGTAAAAAAGATTATTGACATTAGTGTTTTCAATGAAAAATAATTTAGCATATTCAGTATAAAAACACCTCAACCCGGGGTGTTTTTTTGTTCAGTACAGATTATAAAAAACAGGAAAAAGGTTCCCGTTTTAGCCGTTCAATGCTTATTTTTGTTTAAATATTTATGTTCAATGATAAAAATCAATACCGATTCTCATTATCCGGTTTCTGAAACGCTGTTTGTCTTTGCTTTGGATTCGGAGGCTGGAAAGGCTTTTGAAGGAAAAAATAAACTGGTGACAGGAATAGGAAAAGTAAATGCTGCGATTGAACTGACCAGAGAAATTCATTTAAGAAAACCCAAACTGATCGTTAATCTGGGGTCTGCAGGAAGTAAAAGCTTCGGGAAAGGTGAAGTGGTCTGCTGTACAAAATTTATCCAGCGCGATATGGATGTGAGAGGTCTCGGCTTCAGTCTTTATGAAACTCCTTTATCCGGAATTCCGCCTGTTTTGGAATACGGTCTTCAGATGAACGGACTGGAAGAAGGAATTTGTGGCAGCGGCGACAGTTTTGAGATGAATCATTCGGAAACGGATTATAATATTGTAGATATGGAAGCCTATCCGCTTGCACTCATTGCTAAGAAAGAAAACATCCCTTTCCTGTGCCTGAAATATATCTCCGACGATGCAGGAAGTGATGCCGCAGACGACTGGGCGGTTCAGGTACATCTGGCTTCTGAAGCGTTTAAGAAAATATTATTTTAACAAAAAAGAAAAATGGCATCAATTATCATTAATACAGCGTCGGCTGAAGATCTTGAAACCATACAGGGTCTGGGTAGACAGACATTCTCTGAAACCTTTGCAGAAAGTAATTCCGAAGAGGCTATGAAAACGTATCTGGATGAAAGTTTCAATACGGAAAAAGTAAAATCAGAATTAGCCAATGCCGATTCTCATTTCTTTATCGCCTGGGAAGAGGACAATCCTGTTGGCTATCTAAAATTAAATTCCAGAGCGGCACAAACTGAACTGAAGGATGATGATACTTCCCTGGAAATAGAGCGTATTTACGTCAAAAAAAGCCACCACGGACAGAAAGTAGGGCAATTACTGTATGACAAAGCATTAGAAAGCGCTCAAAGTCTTGGTAAAAATTATCTCTGGCTTGGGGTGTGGGAAAAGAACCTGAGAGCACTGAGTTTTTACAGAAAAAATGGTTTTGAGGAATTCGGAAGTCATACTTTTACGTTGGGAAATGATGATCAGACCGATCTGATGATGAAGAAAATTTTAGATTAATAACCATCAGCTTTGAAAGAATTTTTAGAAGAAATCAATTCCTATTACCCATTATCAGCAGAAACAGTTGAGGCCCTGATCAATATCTGTACTGAAGAAAAATTCAGTAAAAATGATCTTCTTCAGGAAGCCGGAACTGGCGCGAGATATTATTACTTTATAAAATCTGGGCTGGTGGGCTATTATACTGTGGATGAACAGGGAGATTCTGTGTATAAAATTTTCTTTGAAGAAAAGAGTTTTGTTGCTTCTACTGCGGCTGTGATCAAGGTTAAACCCAGTGATTTTAATATTGTTGCCCTTGAAGACTGTTCGGTGATCAAATATCCGGCAAAGGCTTTCAGAGAGTTGATCAACCGGTATCACGATCTGGCATTATTTCAAATTCATTATCTGGAAAAAAATTGGGTCGTAAAAAAAGAACCGCTGGAAATTTCTTTAAAGCATGAAACAGCCAAACGGCGCTATTTACAGTTATTGCAGAATAAACATCTGCATGACCGTCTTAAACAGCATCATATTGCCTCTTACCTGGGCATTACACCCACTCAGCTGAGCCGCATAAAAAAAGAAATAAACTGACAAAAGCTTCAACATATGTTGAGGCTTTTTTATTGTATCGGCCGCATATTTGTACCGTAATCAAGAACAATTGGATGGTAGCCAGCCACAACGTGGCGATTTAGCCTAAGATAGGATGCAGTCCTATCAGATTTAAAATTATATCCTATGAAAAATATAGTAAGCATTGTCTGTGTATTAACAGTCTCTGCACAACTTTCCGCACAGAAAATCATTCATAAAGAAGTGTTCAGTGCCAGAATGAATAAGAACATTAAAACCATTATCATTACACCGGATGTGCAGCAGGGCGCAACCTATCCGTCGGTTTATATTCTTCACGGGTATAGCGGAAATCCAGACAGAACGATCAAGCAGGATATTCCTGATCTGGTTCAGAAAGCACAAGAGTATAAGATGATCTATGTCTTGCCGGACGGAAATTTCAATTCATGGTATTTAGATAGTCCGTTGGTTAAGGATTCACAGTATCAGACTTTTATCGGGCAGGAGCTTGTAAATTTTGTCAATAAAAACTATCCTGTGAAAAACGACAGAAAATTTCGAGGTATTCTGGGATGGAGCATGGGAGGTTATGGCGCTGTGAACATTGGTACGACATACAATAAAACGTTTGGCATCGTTGGAAGTTCTTGTGGCGCTTTGGATCTGGCCTCATTTGGAGAAGGGTACACAAAGTATCAGGTAGATAAAGTGGCGGGTCCTGTGATCTCTTTAAATCCTAAATTTTTTACAGATAATAAGTTGAAGACAATGGCTTCAGCTGATCAGCAGTACATCTTTGACTGCGGGACAGAAGATACCCAGATGATCGGCATGAACAGAAATTTTCATAAAAAGCTGACTGATCTTAAGATTCAGCATCTATACATTGAGTCTCTAGGAATCCATGATCCTAAATACTGGAGCAGATCTTTATCTGAACAATTGACTTTATTTGATCGGTTTTTTAAACCATAAAATTGAGTTTATGTAAATTACTATATCTATCTTAATTATAGTGCTTTATATTATTTCATTTAAAGCTGAAATCTATATCTCCTAACCATTTGAAGGTTTTGAACCTTCACATGGTTAAAAGGCTCAAATCTTTAAACCATTAAGATTAATTAGGATGATAAGAATAGTTAAGAAAAATCAAATGATTTTTTTAAGGCATACCTTTAAAAGCAAAGCTCACCTTAATTATCTCAAAAACTTAAATGCTCTTAATGGTTTAAATATTTTCTTCAGGTTAAAAAAATATTTGGGGAAGCTGTTTAAAAACTAGAATAAAAATGATCATATTATAACCCAGAGAAATCAAAAATTTTCAACGAGTTCATTAGCATTTAATAAACGATCTGAAATTTTATCGCAGATAAAATCCTTGCGCCTTACAGCATCATCTTTTCAAATTTCTTTGCGGCCTTTTGCGCTTTTCCAACAAAAAGTTTAAAAAAGTATTCAGCAAAAAAAATCCTTTTAAGCACAAGGCTTAAAAGGATCCATCATAATTATTATCAAATAAATATCTAATAGAACATTTTAAATGTTTTCGAAATTTTTACCCAAATGTTCTTCTATCACAAAGAACGGGTCTTCTGTAAGTGTGTGGGCTCTCATTTCCATCAGGCTCACTTTGCTCATCATACGGAGCATAATTCTTCTTTGGCATTCGTGTTCTACGCCGTTGATGTTTCTTACTCCGGCACGGAAAGCTGATCTTCCGTGGGCACATAAGTGGTTGTTCACCAATATCACATCTCCAGCCTGTGGCGTGAACCCTGAATAGATAAGATCTCTTGCCTCTTCCCAGAATTCTGTCAGATGGCTGTGGGCATCATCAGTCTGCTTAATGCTTGGGTTGAATAGCTGTTCGGCAGCATCAAACCTCATAAAAGGCAGTTCATAATTACCATACAACACGGCATCCAGTTTCTCTTCTTCCTCCATACCGGTCTCTAAATTGGCATCTTTCGGTATTTTATACATACGCTCAAAAAGAGGTCTGAAATTTTCCCCGATAGCTCCGTGAGAACGGATAGAGTATAGGGTAGAAGGTACCTGCTCTTCATTACGGATATACATAAAGCTTAAAAAGTCTGCCTGGTGTTTCAGGAAGGCATCTTCCGTATGCACATAAAGATCTGTTGCAGACCCCGATCCTGTCTGTGTTTCTCTCATTTTCTCGTCAGGGATAATCGCATGCATTAATCCTCCTCCTTTACGCTGAGAATAGTATTGTACAGGTTTCGATGGAAGTGCTCCGTGAATCAAAGCACACGCAAAACCATAGATGTTGAATTTAGAATAATCCGCAGACTGCCAGTTCGGTGGTGTATTCCCGATACTTTCCTGATCGATATCCATTAATCCTCTGAATACCAGAGCTCCATATTGATTTATTGAGAAGTCGCTGGCAAAGTCAGCGGCTATATGTAGAATTCTTTCCGGCAAAAAATAAGAGGCCAGTTGATGAACGTGAGTAATGAAGTCTCTATTTTCATAGCTGCCATATTTTCTCTGAAGATGCACCGCCGCATCTTGTATCATTCTTCTTTCCTGAGAGGTGATCTCAATGACTCTTGGAAGCAGTTTTACCGCAGTAATACTGTCGTTATCTAAAATTTCTAGCGAATTCATTAAAAAAATATTTGGTGTGTTAATATAATTTTTATATTTGTTTTTAATTATTCTAAATAACAATAGCTTGGTCAAATTTAGGAATAATTTATCAATCACCAAAAAAAAACTTGAAAAAATGCAAAAAATAAAAACTTGACACTCAAGTATATACATCTATATACTATACAATATTCACACAACTTATTGATTTAAAAAATCACCTTACAAATACCATATGAACAACAATCAAATGCCCGCCGGAGAGATCCTGGGTGCCTCATTACCTCACATTTCGGGGAATTTTGGAAATATTTTTCATACTGACAATTATGATCATTATCGTTCCGCTGTAGAAGAAACTTTAGACCTTGTAGGAACTTTTCTTCACAGAAATGACAAACCCTTCAGCGGAATAGAAGCCAAAGAAATGAAAGGCATGGTACAGCAGATAGACCTTAATCAAAAACTATCTTCATACCAGGAGCTACTTGAAGAGGTAGATACTATATATGTAAAGCATGCGACTGCTTTTCACCTTCCACAATACGTGGCACACCTTAACTGTCCTATCGTTATTCCTGCATTGGCAGGAGAAATCCTTGTAAGTGCCATCAATTCTTCACAGGATACGTACGACCAGAGTGCAGGAGGAACTTTCATGGAAAGAAAACTGATCGACTGGACCGCAGAGCAGTTAGGATACAATGCAGAAACAAGCGATGGCGTTTTCACAGCAGGTGGATCACAGAGCAATCTGATGGGGCTTGTGATGATGCGCGACTGCTTTTCCCAGAAGAGATACAATCATAATATCAAGCTGGATGGCCTTCCACAGGAAGCGGGCAGATTCAGAATTTTTGTTTCTGATAAGTCTCATTTCAGCAACTTAAAGAATGCCTCTATCATGGGATTGGGCGAAAAATGTATCGTTAAAGTTCCTACAGATGAAAGATTCTGTATGGACATCGGTTTACTGAAGAAATACATTAAGAGAGAAGAGCAGATGGGAAATATTCCTATCGGAATTGTGGCTACGGCCGGAACCACAGACTTTGGAAACGTAGATCCACTGGAAGATATTGCCAATATTGCTGAGCAGTACAATATCTGGATGCACGTAGATGCGGCTTACGGATGTGCTTTATTATTGAGCGAAAAGTATCGTCATCTTCTGAATGGTATCGAAAGAGCGGATTCTGTGACGATAGATTATCATAAATCTTTCTTCCAGCCGATCAGCAGCAGTGCTTTTATCGTTAAAAACAAAAGGGAATTAAGAATCCTGAAACACCATGCAGACTATCTGAATCCTGCGGAAATGGATGAAGAGGAAATTCCTGCACAGATCAACAAATCCATTATTCAGAGTACCCGTAGATTCGATGCTCTGAAACTGTGGTTTACTTTAAGAATGATGGGCAAAGAACAGCTCTCAGAATATACAGACACGGTGATAGACCTTACCAAAGACGTAGCGTCTATGATCACTGAAAATCCTCATTTCGAACTGCTTTCCGATACGGATCTGAGCGTTCTGGTTTTCCGTTATATCAGACCTGATATTGCAGACCTGAATGCTTTGAATCAGCACATCAAAATGAAGCTTTTCTACAGCGGGGAAATTCTGGTGGCAAGTACCAAAGTAGATGGGAATTTCTACCTGAAGTTTACCTTCCTGAACCCGATCACCACGACAGAAGATGTTCACCAAATTTTAAATACAATACAATCGCATGGAGAAGACTTTGGTACAGCAAACTAAGCTTACGGAAAAAGCACAGGAAATCACGGTCAGAATCCTGCTCAACGGAATGCTTCGTGAGCTTGGAAATGGAAAGTTCTATCAGGGAGTTCCGAAATATGACGCCCTTACGGCTCAGGCGCTGGAAAACAGTACCTATCCACTTCATATAAGATTTGAATTAAAGAAAAGCGATATCTTTTTATTCGCTCCGGTTTCTTACCGTTCTGAAAGTGCTTTCCACAATTATGGAATGACTTTGTCGGTGGTTGATCATAACAATCAGAAGGTTTATGAACCGGATGTTGATCAGCTTACCGAATTGGTATACCGCGAACTTTCTGAGCAGTTCAGTGAAAAAGGCCTTGAATTATTTACCAAAAGGATTCACAGTAGCCTAAGAAATCTGGAAATGATCATGGAAGAAGGTTTACAGGATCAGGATGCTTTGACGTATTCTTTCCTGGAATCTGAACAACAGCTTCCTGTAGGACACAATCTTCATCCTTTCACAAAAGCAAGAATGGGATTCTCCCGAGCAGAACAGCTTCTTTACGGCCCGGAATTCAATAAAGGCATTCAGCTGGAGTATTTTCTGGTGCACAAAAGCTGTGTTCAGGAACAGTCGGTTTTAGAGCAGCCTTATCATGAATTTCTGAAGAGTATCGTTTCATTACCGGAAGATCTGGAAGCAAAATACCTTAAAGAAGGTGAAAAACTTTCTGATTTCTATACGGTTCCGTGTCATCCGTGGGAAGCTACTTATCTTTTGTCTATCGAAGAAGGAGCGGAAATGATCAAAGACCGTACGTTAATCCATATCGGGGCTTTTGGGGAAGAATTTTATTCAACCTCTTCCATCAGAAGTATGTACAGTCCTCAAATTCCGTGGATGCCTAAGTTTTCATTAAATGTTCTTTTAACAGGATCGATAAGGATCAATACGGAGAAAGATCTCAAAAGAGGCTACGCATCGGCTTTATGGAGAAAACATGCAGGCGCAGCATTTGAAAAGGATTTCAACCAGTTTAAACTGCTTTTGGAACCTGTAACATTAGGCGTTTATCATCAGGATAAAAATATTGAAAGCCTTAATCTTCTGATCCGCGAAAACCCATTCCAGCCGGAAGACAAAATCCTTCTTTTAGCAAGATTATGTCAGGACGAACCTGCAGACGAACAGAATTTTATCCAAAAGTTCTTTACGGATGTTTCTGAAAAACTGGGAACCAGTCCGGAAGAATCGGTGACCACTTGGTTTTCAAAATATATTCATCTGCTGATTGCTCCTTTAAACCATTTATACAGCCAATACGGCATGGCTCCTGAGGCGCATCAACAGAATCTTCTGATCCAACTGGATGATCAGTTGCTGCCGACGACTCTTTTTGTAAGAGATGCACAGGGATATTTATTAAGAGAAAGTGCAAGAGAACAATATACAGAGCTTTCCAAAACGTATCCTGAGATTGAAGATCTTTTCATCAGGGATGAGCGTCTTTTAGATATTATCTCTTACCATGTTCTGGTGAGCAATCTTTCAGCACTTGTGGCGTCATTAGGAAAGACAGGATGGGTGAAAGAAAGAACTCTGATCAATATCCTGCACAGCGAATTTGAACAGGTTCATCAAGAAATGCCTTCAGATTTTACGCGTTATGCACTTGAAAACCGTCATTGGGGAACAAAAACTAACTTTAAGGCGGTTGCCAATGAAATTGACGGAATTACAAGCGCTGCAGCCATTTCTTATGCTAAAGTTCCAAATCTTCTTCACTACCATTACTTCTCAGATCAGCTGATCCATCCAAAAGGAAAAGAAACTTTCTTCAAGCGTTATTTCCAGAAAGATGATGTCACGGTTACCATGAGACCTGTTAATCTTGATGAAGACCTTGAGATGCTTCATGAGTGGTTCAACCGTGAACACGCGATCAAAATCTGGCAGATGAACTGGCCGATTGACGAGCTGGAAACTTATTACCGTTTAATGTTGCCGGGTGATGAAGCACACAGCTACATCGTCATGAGCAACGACGAACCTACATGCAATATCGAAGTATACTGGCCGTGCAGAGACATTGTAGGCGACTATTATGATGTACTGCCTACCGATTACGGAACCCACCAATTTATTGCACCTACAGATCCGAAGAAGAAATACGTTTCTCCTTCCACACAGTCTATGGTAGATTATGTATTTGCCCAGCCTGAGGTTGGAAAAATGGTAGGAGAAGGTTCGGTAGATTCTCTGGCTTCTATGATGAATAAAGCCCATGTAGGCTTCAAAGTAGATAAAGTTATAGAAATGCCTCATAAAAAAGCCAATCTTAATTTCTGCTACAGGGAATGGTACTGGGAAAAATTCCCGCAAAACAAAGATGTAGAATTCACCGTAAAAATCACTGAACATGAATAACGACACGATATATAACGTGATCGGAATAGGTATTGGTCCTTTTAATTTAGGACTTGCCGCTTTATCCAATCCGATTTCTGAATTAAAAACACTTTTCCTTGACCAGAGAGATGGTTTCGACTGGCATCCGGGATTAATGATTGACCACGTAACCCTACAGACGCCTTTTCTGTGCGACTGCGTATCTATGGCAGATCCTACGAATCCTTTAAGCCTTCTGAACTATCTGAAAGAAACGAACAGGCTGTACAAATTCTTTATCAGGGAAGATTTTTTCATTCCACGTAAAGAATACAACCGTTACTGTCAATGGGTAGTGAGCCAGCTTCCACAGTGCCGTTTTTCAACGCAGGTGGTTGATATTGTGTATGAAGACGGACTGTATTTAATCACAACCATTCATACCAAAACCAAGGAAACAGAAGTTTTCAGAACAGAAAGACTGATCCTGGGAACAGGGACACAGCCTCATATTCCTTCGTTTATTCCGAAAGAGGATTCGCGTATTCTTCATACAAGCTCTTATCTATACCGTAAGGAAGAACTTTTAGCTCAAGGTAAAAAAATTGCTGTGATCGGTTCAGGACAAAGTGCTGCTGAGGTTTTTTATGATTTATTGCAAAGCCGTGATGAAAACACCCAATTGGGCTGGTATTCACGTCCGGACCGTTTCTTCCCGATGGAATATTCAAAACTGACACTGGAGTTGACTTCTCCTGATTATGTAGATTATTTCTACAGCAGGGATGAAGCGGCGAGAAAATCAATATTAAGCAAGCAACAGGCACAGTTCAAAGGAATCAATTACGACCTCATCAACCAGATCTATGATTTCATCTACGACCTGAATATTGATAATGCTGATCCAAACCTTACCATCATTCCAAACAGTCAGTTGGATAGAGTAGACAACAGCAATCCTGATCATTTGACCCTTGAATTCACACAATTGGAACAAGAGGTTCCGTACGAACAGGAAGCTGATTATCTGGTGGTAGGAACAGGATACCGTTATCATGAACCTGCTTTCCTGAAAAATATTCAGTCCAGAATTAAAAGAGATTCGACAGGACTATTTGCGGTCAACAGGAATTATTCCATAGACCATAACGGCGGTGAAATTTATGTGCTTCATGCAGAAGTACACACCCACAGTTACATTTCTACCGATCTTGGAATGGCGGCCTACCGTAATTCCTATATCATCAATGACATTTTGGGAAGAGAACATTATAAAATCGAAAAGAAAATTGCTTTCCAGGATTTTGATGTAGAGAAACACGCTGCTGTATCAACTGTCAAAATATAACAGAACAATGAACACCAACTTAAAAAATAATACAATCAGCCAGGAAATCTGGCTACAGGCCAACAGAGATCTTATGGCCAAGACGATTGCAGAATTAATGCATGAAGAACGGTTAAAACCTGTTGCCGTTTCACAGGACGAAGCTGGATTTACAGTCTTCAAACTGGAAACCGGGATTGAAACTATAGTATACAATTTCCGCGGACAGGAAAGGATGATGGATTACTGGCATATTGATACAGACAGTATCGCGAAAATAGAGAATGGAGTACCAACCTCAGCGCTGAATATTCCCCAGTTCTTCCTTGAAATGCAGACCGTATTCGATTTAGATGCCAATACGCTGGCGAGATATACCGAAGAATTGCTTCATACGTTATATTGTGATGCACTGATCTTATCCAGAGGTGTTATGTCTTCAAAAGAATTGGCATCAAGTAATTACCAAACGGTAGAACATCAGATGACGGGCCATCCTTGGGTGATCGTTAACAAAAGCAGGTTAGGATTTTCTCCTACTGATCTTGAAACGTTTGCTCCGGAAGCGGGAGAGGATTTAAAAGTGTTGTGGCTGGCTGCTCATAAGGACAGATCAGCGTTCCAGTCGCTGGAGCACATAGATCAGGAAGGATTTTACCGCTCTGAAATTGGAGACGAATTGTATCAGGCTTTTCAACAAAGGTTGATTGATTCCGGAAAGTCTCCTGAGGATTATAATTTAATTCCTGTACATCCATGGCAGTGGGAACATAAACTGAAAATTCACTTTGCAGGTGATATTGCATCCGGTATTTTAATTCTTTTAGGAGAAGGAAATGATGTGTATAGCCCGCAACAGAGCATCAGAACTTTGTTCAATACAGATCATCCTGGAAAAAGATATCTGAAAACCGCTGTTTCTATTTTAAGTACAGGAAATATCAGAGGACTGTCGCCTAAGCAGATGAAAATTGCCCCATCCATTACAGACTGGGTGAAAGGACTGATCAAAGGTGATGCATATCTTGAAACAAAAGGAACCATATTTTTAGGAGAAGAAGCTTCTATTGCTTATCTGCATCCTCAATACAGCGCGATTGCCGGTGTTCCTTATCAGTATAACGAATTTCTGGGAGCTTTATGGCGCGAAAGTGCTTCCAACTATTTACAGGAAGACGAAGAAATGTTTACAATGGCTTCCTTACTTTTTGTAGATCAGAATGGAATTCCATTGGTACAGGCTTTTGCAGAGCAGGCAGGAATCAGTATTCAACAGTGGATCAGAGATTATCTGGATGCTTATCTTACGCCGTTGCTTCACATTTATTACACCCATTCTCTTTGTGTAACCCCTCATGGAGAAAACATCATGGTAGTATTAAAAAACGGAGTGCCACAGAGAATTGTCATCAAAGATTTTGTGGATGATATTGTCCTGACAACAGAAGCAAGGGAGAAACTTCCTGATCATCTGGCAGACGGACTGATCCAGTCTTCCAACAAGGAAAATGTTCCTTTGTCTATACTTTTAGGGGTTTTTGATGCATTCTTCAGGTATTTATCCAATGTTCTGCATACCCATTCCAACTTTGAGGAAGAGACCTTCTGGACGCTTGTTCATGAGTGTATAGAGAACTACAAAAACCATAATCCTCATCTGAATGAGCGGTATGAAAAATATGACCTGTATGTTCCTACATTCAAAAGGTTCTACATCAACAGTCTTCGTTTGAAAAACAACGGCTACAGTGAAAATAAAGCATTTGCTATTCCAAAGAAAGACGGTGCACTGCCGAATCCTTTGTATCAGATTGCGAATAAAAACTCTGTAGCGACGGTATGAGAAAGTTTCTGCATCTTGTAAAAGAAGGCTCTGTATTTGCGTACGGAGCTTTAGCGGGAAAAAAAGTAGAACTTACCTCAGGGAGTATCAACCGTTCTATCTTCAGCCTTGCCATTCCGATGGTGATGGAGCTCGTGATGGAATCTGTTTTTGTCAGTATCAATCTTTTAATCATAGCAAGATTAGGAGATAAGGTTCTTGGACTCGTGGGAATTGCAGATAACTATATCAATTTTGCCAATGCGATTGCCATTGGTTTAGGTATCGCTGCTGCAACACTTACGGCCAGGAGAGCCGGAGAAAAAGACCAGGAAGGTATGAGCCGCACGGCACATTATATCATATTGCTGGCCTCTGCTTTTGCATTACTGATTGGCGGTCTGTCATTCCTTTTTGCTGGCGAGATCATCAGTTTCCTTGGATTCAATACAGGGATGGTAGATAACGGACTTCCTTTTTCCAAACTGGTCTTTCTTAGTATCGGTCTGGTGATTTTGCGTCTGTCCATCAATGGTCTTTTCAGAGGAGCAGGGGATGCAGATCTGGCGATGAAGTCGCTTTGGCTTTGTCATATCTCCAGTATGGTCTTTGCCGTGATTCTTGTTTTCGGATTGGGTTTTATTCCCGCTTACGGATTGATGGGATTGGCTTATGCTACCATACTATCACGATTATTGGCAGTTTTATATCAGTTCTTTATTCTTCTGACACGCAAAACCAGTGTGAATATCCTTGTGAAATTTCATCTTGATCTGCCTTTAATTAAGAAAATCCTGAAAATTACTTTTGGCGGGCTGGTTCAGTATATTATTCCTGCTTCAAGCTGGCTGATTATGGTTAAAATCATCGCAACCTTCGGGACTACTGCTCTTGCAGGATACATTATTGCGCAGAGAATTGCTTCTGTTGCCACGATGCCTGCCTGGGGAATAGGAAATGCTGCAGGCGTTCTTACGGGACAGAATTTAGGAGCCGGAAATCCGGACCGCGCTGAGAAAACGGTATGGAGAGCCGGAGGAATTAATATGACCTATCTGGTAGTAGTTGCTATATTCTGGCAGTTCGCTGCGGAATATGTGGTGACGTTCTTCACCAAGGAAGCTGAGGTAGCACGATATGCGGTACAATACATCCATGTGGTATCTATGGCTTATCTCTTACTCGGTTTTACAATGGTGATCAGCCGTGCGCTTAATGCAGCCGGCAATATTATGCAGGTAACCCTGCTGTACATGATCATGTTCTATGTGATTCAGCTTCCTTTGGCTTACCTGCTTGGGGTAAGACTTCAATGGGAACTGAAAGGAATATTTACGGCCATTGTTTCTTCGGAAATCGTACTGGCTGTACTGTTCCTCATGATCTTCAAAAATGGTAAATGGAAAACTATAAAAATTTAAAATGCACACAACAGACGAATTTTATGAAATTATCGCATCAGCAATCGCTGTGAAAAAAGAAATAGTAGACGAAAACCTTACCTATCAGGAGATTCCTGAGTGGGACTCTATGTCGCATCTGCTTATTGTAGAAGCTTTGGAGCAGTTCTACCGTGTCAAGTTTGACTTTAACGACATCCTTGAAATGGGAACCGTCGGAAAGATCCGCGAAAAAATGAAAAAATACGATGTACTCGTAGAAAACTAAGTATATGAAAATTTTAGAAAATGTAATTGCCAACAAGAACTTGTTGTTTACAGATGCTTCCACCGGTGTTTCCACGCCGGTTGGAACCCTGTACCGTTCTTTAGGCCTCAATCCTGTAGAAAAAGGGTTGATCTTTTTGTACAATGACAATCAGGTGCCCAGTATTGAAGTGATCCTCAATTTCTATGGAACCGCACATGCCATTGCTGTTTTGGGACAGAAATTGCATCCGGAATTTAAAGAACGTCTGGAAGCAGAATACCGTCCCAAATATATCTTTGATCCCTCAAGAGATGAGGTTCAGGGATATTCGTTGAAGGAGTTTTCGGAAACGGTGAAAATTTTTGCTAAAGAAGATTACCAGCCGGAAGTGACCATTCATCCTGATATCAAAATCCTTTTAAGTACTTCCGGAACCACCGGGGTTCCAAAACTGGTGAAGCTTTCGGATGAAAACCTTTATCAGAATGCCGTGAGCATCCTTCAATACATGCCTATCCTGGAATCTGATGTAGTTCCGCTCAACGTACCGATTAATTTCGTGTACGGTTTTTCTATTTTTACCACCAACTGTATGCGTGCGGGAAGAATAGTCTGTACGGACAAAGACATCATGCAGAAAGCATTCTGGGATGAAATGGAAGAGTACGGCTACAGCACGCTGGGAGGCGTTCCGTATCTGTATGAAAACCTGAACAGAATCGGATTCTTCAGAAAAGACAGCACCAGCCTGAGATACATGACCCATACGGGAGGGGTGATCAATGCAGAATTGAGAAAAACCATCTTCAATTACTGCCTTGAGTTCGATAAACAGTTCTTTGCCCAATACGGACAAACCGAAGCAGGCGGAAGAATGGCTTATCTTACCACAGACGGACTTCTTGAAGAGGAAACGTCTATTGGTACTCCTGTACACGGAGGAAGCTTCCAGATTGATGAAGAAACAGATGAACTCCTATTTTTACATTCAAGCATCAGCGGAGGTTATGCCAACAAGCTTGAAGATCTGTCTACCTACGAACAGCCTAAGCTTCTTCATACAGGAGACACGGGAAGAAGAGGGCAGAACGGACTGTATTACATCACAGGAAGAATCAAACGCATCATGAAGCTTTTCGGAATCCGTCTTAACCTGGATGAGGTAGAGTTTATCCTTAAGAATGAACTGGAAGGGAATACAGTGGTTTGTCTGAACGGCAATGACAAAAAGATCATTGTTCTGTATGACAACATCGAAATTGATCCCCAGACCATTAAAGAAACCATTAAAAATAAGCTGCGCATTAATCCGCAGTATGTACACACCGAGCACATAGAATCATTTCCATTATCACAAAACGGCAAAATCAATTATCCCCTGTTACAAAATTTACAGCATGAAAATATTTAAAACCCCTATATTACTTTTATTTCTTGTCGGTCTTCCATTATTTGTTTCTGCCCAGCAGAGTGAACGTGTTAACGGAAAGATTATGTTGTCTGAAAAGGTTCCCGTGAAGAATGCACTTTTAAGATTAGTTAATACGCCGTATCAGGCTAAGACCAACAGTTTAGGAGAATACTATTTTGATAATGTGCCACCGGGAGAATATACGCTTCAGGTAGTTTTAAATGACATTGAATTGATGCGTGAGCAGATCCGTATTGAAAAAGATGTCTTTGAAATTCCGGTGATTTATCCTGAAACAGAAAACAATGTGATTGAAGGGATTACGGTATATGCCTTCAGCAGAAATAAGTTTCTGGACAGAGACAGTACTTCGATCTCTAAAATGCCTTTGAGAAACATTGAAAATCCGCAGATGTATACAAGCATCAACCAGCAGATCCTGAAAGAGCAGTTGGTATATGATATGTCAGATGCTTTAAAAAACGTTCCGGGTATTGTAAAAATGCAGGGAAGTGCGGGTAGAGCGGGAGACGGAAGTTTCTACTACAATTTAAGAGGGTTTCCTACCAGGGTTTCTATGGTAGATGGTGTTCCTGCGACCACCAACTCAGAAATTGATCCTGCGGATATTGAGCGTATCGACGTGATTAAAGGACCTTCCGGAACGCTTTACGGTGGTGCGGTGAATTCTTTTGGAGGATTAATAAATGTAGTGACGAAAAAGCCTAAAGATTATTTCGGCGGAGAAGCTTCTTATCTTTTGGGAAGTTATAACCTGAACCGTGTGACGGCTGATGTATACGGTCCAATCACGGAATCAAGAAAGACTTTATTCCGTTTGAATGCTGCCTATCAGTACCAAAACGGATTCAGAGACTCTGAGTTCAGAAAATCCATGTTTGTGGCGCCTACATTCAGCTACCAGGTGAATGACAGGTTAAAGTTTAATTTGGGAGCTCAGATTTACACCTATGAAGGAACCAATACGCCGATCATCTTTTTGCCGAGAACCAGACCATTCATCGCAACCACTCCGGATGAGCTTGGGTACGATTGGAAAAAATCATATTCCAATAATGATATGAGCTTAAAGGCGCCTTCCATCAATGTAAAAGCTGAGATTAATTACAAAATTTCAGATCAGTGGAGCTCTCAGACTTTGATCTCAAGAAATTACAGGAAAACGGAAGGATTGTATCAGTATCAGTTCATGAGAGGAGCTACAGATAACCTTCTGGAACGTAATGTACAGTGGCAGAATGGTGAAGGAGCGTCTACCAGCGTTCAGCAGAACTTTAACGGAGAATTTAAAATAGGAAAAATTAAAAATAAAGTTCTTGTAGGACTGGATTATTTAAACCAGTCTATGAATAATAACCTTTCTCCAATTGTTGTATATGATTACATTGATCCTAAAAATCCTACAGCGCCTATAGCTCCGCCGATAACAGGTACATATGGTAATATAACCAGAGATTTGGCGTTACAGAAGATTCAGACTTCTACAGCACCTTTAGTACGAAATACGGCATCAAGTAATATTTATGGCGCTTACATTTCCGATGCAGTATATATTACAGACCGTTTGGTTACTTTGTTGAGTTTACGTTTTGACCATTATGAAAGCAAAGGACAGCTTGATTTGGTTAAGAATTCTAATTCGGGGCCATTCAATCAGAATGCATTGTCTCCAAAATTTGGTTTATCTTATCAGATCATTAAAGAGCGTTTGTCAGCATACGCTAACTACATGAATGGTTTCAGTAATTTAGCTCCGGTTGCGCAGCCACTTGCTGACTATAGTGGAGATTTCAAACCGCAGAGGTCTAATCAGTGGGAAGTAGGATTCAAAGGAAATCTTTGGAGAAACAGAGTGAATTTCACAGTAGGATATTACGATATTCTAGTCAACAATATGTTAAGAGCAGATATTGTGAATCGTGGCGGAACAAACTACAATGTCACCATCCAGGACGGAGAGCAGAGAAGTAAAGGGATTGAAATTGAAACCATCCTGAACCCTATTCAGGGTCTGAATATTATGGCAGGATATTCTTATAACGACAGTAAGTTTGTAAAAGCTGCTGCCAATGTAGATGGCCGTCGTCCGTCTTCTTCAGGTCCGGCTAATGTATTCAATTCTTGGGTGAGCTACATATTGCCGATCCAGGGACTTTCAGGTCTTGGATTAGGTTTTGGGGTAAACCGTGTGGGTGAGCAGGTTAGCGTAGACACCGTGACTACCGGTCAGTTTATATTCCCTTCTTATACTTTAGTGAATGCTTCCGTATCTCTTGAAAAAGAAAGATACAGACTAGGATTTAAAATGAATAATTTAGGAAATGCGCAGTATTTCGCAGGGCAGGGTGTTATAGTTGCCCAAATGCCTCGTAACTTTGTGGCAGAGGTTACTCTTAAGTTTTAATATGAATTCTATACTAAGAAAGACAGCATATCAATTACATCTATGGCTCGGACTAACGTCCGGGCTTATAGTTGTCATAATGGCGGTGACAGGATGTATTCTCGCTTTTGAAAAAGAGCTGAAACATGCCATACACCCCGAAAAATATTTCGTCAAAACCATAAAAAAAGAAAAGCTGCAGTTTTCCGTTCTTAAGTTAAAAGCTGAACAGGCACTTCCGGACAGTTTAAAGGTAAGCAGGGTAGAAATATCCTCAGACCCATCCAGAAGCTATACTTTTAGGTCTTTGAAAATGAATAAAGAGGCTCTGACGTATTGGGGTTCTTATATTCATTATTACAGAGTGTATGTAGATCCTTACACCGGAAAAGTTCTTGAGGTGGAAAATGCCAAAAATGATTTTTTTGAGATCGTTATGGATCTTCACCGCAGGCTTTTATTGGGGGAGAAAATTGGTAAAACTATTACAGGATATTCTACACTGATATTAGCGATCATGCTTTTTTCAGGACTGGTGATCTGGTTTCCCCGCAAAATGAATAAGAACGCGTTGAAAGGAATGTTTTTTATTAAAACATCCGCCAAATGGAAAAGGGTTAATTATGACATGCACAATGTCCTGGGATTTTATGCAGTCATTCCTTTATGTCTTATTTCATACGCTGCTTTGATATGGAATTTTGAGGATGTAGATCAATGGGTCAAAAAAACACTGAACGGAACAACAAAAACCGAACAGAAAGCCAAAAGCATCATTCCTTCCGAAGAACCTTCAGACAAAGGAAATATTTTGAATATGGTCGGAAACAGGGTAGAACAGAGCCTCGCAGATAAAAAATCTGCACTCATCAGCTTTCCGAAGACAGAAGAAGGAACTTATTATGCTGAGGTGACGTACGGAAATAAGCAATACCAGAATGAGCAGTTCAGTTTTGACCAATACTCAGGAAAAATCTTAAAACATCAATCCTACAATGACAAAAACATTGGCAATGGAACTGCGTTAAGAGAAAGAAATTATGACCTTCATACAGGAAGTATCTTTGGAATGACAGGCAGGATTTTATATCTATTTGCAGGTATGATTGCCGCTTCACTTCCTATCACAGGATTCATTATTTATATCAATAGAAAAAAGAAGAAACCCAAGAAAAAGAAAGTGAAGATATTGGTCTCCACAAATTAAAAAACAAAAAAAATAGATAAGTGTAACCTAACCGTTGCACTTTTTTTTATCCCTAAGATCTTCCAGAATTCACAAATTCATAAACTCATAAAACGCAAACATCTGTGAAAATCCGTGTCATCTGTGGTTAATTTTACATTTTTATTTACAATAAAACAAAACTGTTTTTTCTCACTGAAATTTTAATCCTAC
>NZ_JPRN01000016.1 GCF_000737715.1 Chryseobacterium sp. JM1
CTGTCTTATGGATTTTTTAAAAACAGAATTCTTGATTTACTTTTTTCTAAGAGAGATATAAGTGAGGCAATGGATGAATATAAAACTCTTTTAAAATCACATATAGTCCCTATAAGACCTGCTCGGTCACATCAAAGAAATACAGCAAAATATAAAGCTAGGGCAAAGCCAATAATTACTAAAAATCACAAAGATAGCCTGTAATTGATTCTTAACTTAATGACATTGGGCTAAAGCCCGTTTCTATTGAATATGATAGGTTTGCATGATTAAAAAAAGGAAATGTTTATTAGTTTTTTGACCAGATTGCACAGATTTACACAGATGTTTACGGATTGTATTCTGAATAAAATCTTTGATTTTTTCTTAAAACTTATGTGATCTTATGATTTATAAAGTATTTAAACTTCAAGAAACTTAAATGTAAAAAACTTTTGCGTCTTTTGTGGTAGAACACTTAAACTTCCCCTTCGAAAATATCATGTAAATAATCTTGCTGATGGGGTTCTGTACGGTCTGTGCCCAGAAATTTTTTCCAGGATTGGGACTCGTGGTACACAATGCCCATTTCCCAGACGCAGTACGTTGGAAGATGAATTTGGTTTCTGTCCCAGACTTCAAAGGTTCCGGAACCATTATAATAAACACTTTCCCAGAGTTCGTTTTCGCTTCTCCAGGTACAGACTAAAAGTAAATATTTTTCGCCGCATCTGTGCATGATGACAAATCCGAGATCTTCCTTGTTCTGAAAATTTTCAACAGCATTTTCAATACATATTTTAGCATGATGGATATCCTGAGATGAAACAGCGGCCGGATCTTCTGCGAGATCATACCATTTGAATCGGGTTTTTCCGACGGTGAAGATTCCTTTCGGAGAAACATATTTAGAAGGATAAGCGGTAGAATTCATAAGTGATATTTTACAATGGTGAATGGATGTGATAAAGATGAAGATAAGAAACAGGAAAGACATCTCTTTTGTCATCTTATTTATCACATGGGGTTATAGATTTTATTGATTCTAAATTATCGAAAAAATGCGTAAATTTGTGAACAATTTATATTTAGTATGTTGACGAAAGAACAGGTTCAAGATTTCCTTAAAGAGATAGAAGTAGACGATTTGGTGAGTAACTTTCAAATCATGGGTAACGATGTGTATATCGACATGACTGCCCATTCACCGGCAATGCACGAAAAGAAAAAGCTGGAGGCAGCGATGAAGCAGGCTTTTGCCAGTGAGTTTGGAGAAGATATTCACTTAAAACTTAAAATCGTTTCTCCGGAACCGAGTGAGATCCAGCTAAGCCAGATCAAAGGGAAACAGATCCCTGGAATTCAGAATATCATTGCTATTGCATCCGGAAAAGGAGGCGTAGGAAAATCTACAGTGGCGGCAAATATGGCCGTTACTTTAGCGAAAATGGGTTTCAAAGTAGGATTACTGGATGCCGATATTTACGGACCGTCTGTTCCTACCATGTTCGATACGGAAGGTGAAAAGCCAATTTCTGTAGACGTTGACGGAAAAAGTAAAATGAAGCCTGTTGAAAATTACGGGGTAAAAATGCTTTCTATCGGTTATTTCTCAGGAGCCAATCAGGCAGTAGTCTGGAGAGGCCCTATGGCTTCAAAAGCTTTGAACCAGATGATCAGAGATGCAGCCTGGGGAGAACTTGATTTCTTACTAATCGATCTTCCTCCGGGAACAGGAGATATTCACTTATCTATCATTCAGGAAGTACCTGTAACAGGTGCTGTGATCGTAAGTACGCCTCAGCATGTAGCTTTGGCAGACGTAAGAAAAGGAATTGCGATGTTCCAGATGGAAAGTATTAACATTCCGGTTCTTGGATTAATCGAAAATATGGCGTATTTTTCGCCGGAAGAACTTCCTGATAACAAGTACTACATCTTTGGAAGACAGGGAGCTCAGTATCTTGCTGAAGATCTGGGAATTCCGGTACTGGGAGAAATCCCGTTGATTCAGAGTATCAGAGAAGCCGGAGACGTAGGAAGACCTGCTGCGCTTCAGGAAGGTTCTAAAATTGAAGGAATCTACACTGAAACGGCAAGAAAAATGGTAGAAAGTCTACTGGAAAGAAATAAAAATCTTCCCCCTACAGAAGCCGTAAAGATTTCAACGATGGCGGGTTGCTCGCCGAAAGCTAAAAAATAATTATTTTCAATTAAGTTTGAAAAAAGCCGAATTGAACTAAAGAAATATGGAAACAAATATAACACACGAAGATACAGTAACGAGAGTAATGGAAGCTCTGGAAAGCATCAGGCCGTTCCTGAACAAGGATGGAGGTGATATCGAGCTTATTGACGTGAAGGATAACCAGGTTTTTGTAAAACTTTTGGGGAACTGTTCCGGATGTTCGCTGAATTTTTCAACCCTGAAATTGGGTGTAGAAAATACCATCAAGCAACATGCTCCGGAAATTCAAAAAGTAATCAATGTAGAGTAAAAAATTACACGAAATATTTTTTAAAGACAGGTTTTTTTAGCCTGTCTTTTTTTGTTCTGATTTCAGAGGGTTGGAGTGAAAATCTCCCGCGGATTCCTCGGATTTCGCTGATGCTTGTATTTTATTAGCTGCTTGATTTAAACCTTATAGGTTTTTAAAACCTATAAGGTTTGAACGTGGAAAGTATTTACTGTTGGATTACCGCAAGGGCGCAAAGGATGATTAAAAGTGTTTTTTTTAAGGCGCAAGAAAATCGAAGATTTTCGGCAGGGTTGGATAGGTATAAATATTCAGTTAGTGGGTATTCAATTGTACCGGAGATAAAATCTTTGCGCCTTAAAGCAGCATTAAATTAAAGAATTTTTGCGCCCTTTAGCGTAAACCAACCCTTTCACATTCAATAACTTTACATTTACATAAAAAAGGCCTGATAATAAATTACCAGGCCCTGAAAACAAAATTAAAAAAATATAGATTATGAGTTTTGTGCTAAAAACTGTTTGTAGTTTTCCTCGTTTTCGAAATAAGCTACTTCTCCTTCATCACTTACCATCACGATGTATGCATTGGCTTTATCCACTTTTTTCCCGGTAAACGGATCTACAGATTCTCTCACGCTTTTATCATTCGGAATCCTTTCTACACACATTTCGCAGCAACCGTAGTACATCTTTCCACCGTGAGGAACTTCCATCTGCTTTTTGCCCATATAGGCATTGTTTACCATGCAGACGGTTTCACTAGGGACATGATCTCCCTTTCTATATGTTCCGGTAGCGGCAACTGGCTGCACTTTTTGTACAGGTTGTGGTTCAGGTTTCGGCGTGTTCTTTTGTTTTTCATGACCACACGCGTATAAAACGGCTGATCCGAAAATAATGATGACTGTGTTTTTGAATAATGCTTTCATTTTGATGTTATTTAATTAAACTTCCTTCTAAAATTTCCTCATTTCCTTTTTTAATGATTTTATCGCCTTCGGTTAGTTCCCCGAAAACTTCAATCATATCATTCAGGACTCTTCCTTTTTTTACAGGAACAAACCTGGTTTTGCCACCTTCATTCCTGATGATGTAAATTCCCATATTACTTTCCACCAAAGCTGATCTGGGAATAAAGAAAGTGGCTTCCTGATTTTGCAGGGGAATGACAGATTCTGCGATCATAAACGGCTTTAATTCCCGTGAATGATTAATAAAATCAGCCTCAATTTTCTCCGAACGCAACTTTATATCCAATGAACCCGACTTCCTTGAAATCCGGGCTTTAAAACTTTTCTCAGGCATCGCATTGATCCTGAACGAAATGGTATCTCCCGTTTTCAGGTACTGAACACTTGCTTCCGGAACAGAAAGGCTCAGACGAAGTTTGGACGTATTTTGAATGACCATCAATGGAGCGCCGCCGTTTGGACCTACATAAGCGCCGAGGTCTACATTTCTTTCCGTAATGATTCCGCTGAAAGGAGCACGGATCACCAGATATTGACTGATGTCCTGCAGTTCACGGTAGGCTGACTTTGCGGCATTAACCTGCGCTTGATCCGACAGTTTTCGGGCAGTGATCTGATCCAGGGCATCTTTAGCGATGGCTCCCTTCGTTTCATTCGCCCGGTACACTCTGTCGTAATTGGATCTTGTAGCAGCATAAATGGCTTCCTGCGCCTGCCATTTCGATTTGGCATTGGCTTCCTGTGACTGAATTTCAGGAGCATCCAGAACCATTAAAACCTGTCCTGCACTCACATATGAACCAATGTCTGCATTGATCTTTTTTATATATCCGGGTATTTTGGCAAATAAAGCGGTTTCCTGATCCGGAATCAGTTCGCCGGCCAATTTTAATTCAACTTTCGGATTGCTCTTTTTGATCTCCACAGTTTCCATGCTGTGCATCATCATCGGTTTGGCTTCTTTGGATATGTCCATTGGCTTTTCTTCTTTACAGGAAGCCGGAATACTCATAAGTCCTATTGTAATGGCTGTATATATAATGTTTTTCATTGAAGTAAAAATTAAGAGTTGGGATTTAAATAATGAATGCTTTCTTCGTCCTCTGGATCCAGTGATGGAGAAATAATTCCCGCATTTTTCTGCATCCACCCGAAAACCAGCGGAAGAATAACAAGCACAGAAAACGTGGAGAAAATCAGTCCTCCGATAACCGCTCTGCCCAAAGGCGAAACCTGATCACTTCCTTCTCCGAAACCGATAGCCATCGGAAGCATTCCCGCGGCCATAGCCAGTGTCGTCATGATGATAGGACGGATACGGAGTTTGGCTGCTTCAAGACCTGCTTCTAAGGCATTGCCCGTTGATTTCCGGATGGTTTCCGCATTACTGATCAATAAAACAGCATTGGCAATGGAAATTCCAATGGACATGATCAGCCCCATATAAGACTGGAGATTCAGCGTTGAGCCCGTCAGATTCAGCAGGGCTAATGATCCTACGACTACAAATGGAACCGTCGTTAAAATAACAAGCGATACCCGGAAAGACTGGAACGTAGCTGACAACATCAGAAAGATCACCACAATAGCAATCAGAAGCCCTGAAGCCAGACTGCTTAATGTTTCATCCAGTACCGGAGCCATTCCGGCCACTTCGATATTGACTCCTTTCGGAAGTTCACCCAATGATTCAATAGCTTTTTTCACATCTTTGGAAGCCTGTTCCAGATCTGTTTTGTGCGTATTGGCGGTCACTGTTGTATAGCCCATCGTTCCAAGGTTATAACTTTCTCCCAACTCTTTTGTTGAGGTGATGGAAGCGACATCTCCCAAAACCGGACGGTCTGAATTCTTAGAAAGAGGAAGATTGGCCAATTCCTCCTTGCTGTTAAGGATATTTTGAGGAGTCTGTACCTGTACATCATAGGCAATGCCCATCATACCGCCAACCCAGAAATTTTTATTGGTATAGCGGGTTGAAGCTGTGGCAGCCACCAATGATTTTGCGATATCCTGAGCATCCAGTCCCAATTGCGCCGCACGAACCCGGTCTATATTGATCTGCAGGGCAGGATAGTTCATGGATTGCGGAATCTGCTGATCGCGCAGGTATTTGATTTCTTTCAGTTTGACTAAAAGTTTTTCGGCATACATCCGGTTCATCTTTTTCATCATTCCCGAAACCCTTACTTCGATAGGATTATTGGCTCCCTGGCTGAGAATTTTTTCAGTCAGTTCGATAGGTTCAAAAGAAATCTGCAGATCGGGCATTTTTTCTTTGTAATACCCACGCAGTTCATCCTTCAACTCATCTGAATTTCCTTTAAATTCTTTTAAAGCCACCTGCATTAATGCTTCATGCGGTCCGGCATTGTATAAATAAATAGGACTCACTGCAAACGTCGATGGATGCTGACCTATGAATACGGAAGAGATCGCAATATTGTCTTTTCCTACCTTATTTTTAAGATGTTCAAGAAATTTTTTCACCTTTATTTCGGTGACTTCAATCCGGGTTCCTTCGGCAGCTTTTATTCGTACCTGAAACTGTCGCGAATTGACTGATGGAAGGACGTCTTTCCCGGTAATCTGATAAAGCCCAAATCCTGCACATAAAGCAGCAGCAAGGCTTGTACTGACAATGATTTTCCTGCTTTTCATCAACGAAGATAAAAACCTGACAAAACGGTCACGGAAACGGCTGAACCAGTCCGGCTTATGATTTTCACAGGTTTTTGGATCGTGTTTCATCATCCAGTTGGCCATCACCGGAACAAAAGTCTGTGAAAGGACAAACGATGCAATCATCGAGAAACCAATCGCCATCGCTAAAGGCATAAATAAAGATCCCGGAATTCCACTCATCATCAATGCCGGAGCAAATACTGCCAGAATACAGAGCATGATCAGCAATTTTGGAAAAGCAATCTCTTTGCATGCATCCCAAATCGCCTGTGCCCTGTTTTTACCCATCGCAAAATGCTGGTGAATATTTTCGATGGTTACCGTACTTTCGTCTACCAGAATTCCAATGGCCAGTGCCAGACCTGACAATGACATGATATTGATCGATTGTCCGAATAATTTTAAAAACAGGACCCCGGAAATAATGGAGATCGGAATGGTCAGAATAACAATCAGGGCTGCACGTGTGTCTTTAAGAAATAGCATCACCATCAATCCTGTGAGCAAAGCACCCAGAACTCCTTCGATGATGAGACTTTTTAAAGCGTTGGAAATATAAACCGACTGGTCAAACTCATAGGAGATCTGTACCCCTTCAGGCATATTTCTCTGAATTTTTGGGAGCGCTTCCTTCAGTTTGTTCACGACTTCCAGTGTGGAAGCATTGCTGGCTTTTGCAATATTGATATAAACGGAGCGTTTTCCATCAATTAAGGCATATCCCGTAGCAATATCGGCACCATCTTTTACCGTAGCCACATCCCGGATATACACATTGTCTGCTGTTCCTTTAAAGAGAGGGATATCGCCAAGCTCTTCCACCTTTTTTACCGTGTTATTGGTTGGGGTTAAATAATTGGTATCACCGATGTACACATTTCCGGAAGGAGACGTAATATTGTTTCGGCTAATGGCTTCTACCACCTGTTCAGGCGATAAACTGTGCGCCCGGAGCTTGTAAGGATCCACATTGATTTCTATCGTCCGCGGACTTCCTCCAAACGGTGGAGCAGTAGTAAGTCCCGGAATTTTAATTAAGAAAGGTCTCGCGTTGAAATTCGCAATATCCTGCAGCTGGTTATTGGTCTGCGTACTGCTTCGGAAAACCAGCTGTCCCACGGGCTGCGAAGACGAGTCGAAACGGATGATAAAAGGAGGCGGTGCTCCCGGTGGCAGAAATACCTGGGAACGGGTGGAAAGCGCGTTGATCTGGGCAATCGCTTCTCCCATATTCGTTCCTTCATAAAAATTAACTTTCATCAGGGTTAACCCCTGTGTGTTTTTAGATTCTATACTTCTGATCCCGTTCGTGAACAAAAGCATATTAACGTACATTTTGGTGAAATAGCCTTCCATCTGTTGCGGCGTATATCCGTTAAAGGAATGGGCTACATACACTACCGGAAGGTCCATTTCCGGAAGGATATCTACTTTTACATCTTTGGCTGCCTTGATTCCGAAGAACAGCAGGCCGAGTACCAATACCATTACAGATATCGGTCTGCGCAATGCAAACTTTATAAGATTCATGTTTCTGTTTTTGGGTTAGTGAATAATAGCTTTGGTGATGATCGAAATGTCGCCTTTTGAGGCAGCAATGAGTACGGTGGCCTGCCATGAATTGTTTTTTGCAATTTCATAATTGATCTCAGCACGGTTCAGCAGGTATAAAGCCTGCGTAAAATCAAGAATGGTGGTGAGTCCGTTCTCATATAAAGCTTTCTGCTGATGGTAGGCATCTGTTGCGGCTTCCATCTGTACCTTGGCTTCCGTTATTTTAGCCAAAGCATTTTTGAATTTCGATTCTGCGAGACTCTGTTGATTGGTCAGCTCCTGTTGAAGCAGCTGATGGTCAAAATCCA
Source organism: Chryseobacterium sp. JM1 (assembly GCF_000737715.1). GTDB lineage: Bacteria > Bacteroidota > Bacteroidia > Flavobacteriales > Weeksellaceae > Chryseobacterium. The sequence continues at coordinate 7,977 of NZ_JPRN01000016.1, forward strand.
GAGCCTTAGTCATCAGTTTTTGTTCATTAACCTTAGAACTGTTCCTGTAAAAATCGGTAAGATTCCAGCTTACATTCAATCCGAAGATATAATTCATCCGGTCTACGCCGGCTCCTTTTAAATAAGATGGAGAATAGGCGGTATTATCCTGAACATAATTCCATCCAAAACCTGATCCACGTCCCTGAAAAACCCCGAAAAGAGAAAGTGAAGGAAGTCCTGTAGTCAGCAAATGCGCTTCCTGGACCTTGCTTTTATTCAATTTTTGGGTGATGAAGAGCATATTCGGATGTTGTTCCAATGAAGAATTTTCAGAGGTCGTTAAAGGAATATTTTCGCTGAAATAATGGTCCAGCTGGTAATCTGTGAAATTTTCAGCTAAAAGATCTGCCAGTTGTTTATTGTATTCCAGAACATGATCATTGGCATTAATAATCGAGGTTTGTGCATTGGACATTTCCGCTTTTGCGAGTGAGGCATCCACTTCAGGAATTAATCCGCTTTCGGCCCTCGCTTTGGCAATGGTATAGATCACTTCGGTGCGTTTATGATTTTCCAGCTGTACATTTTCCAGCCGCTGGCTTACCAAAAGGTTAAAATAGGCACTGGCTGCTTTGATCTGATGCTGGAAAATTTCCTGGCTGAGATCAGATTTCTGAACTTCCACATCGGCAATTTCCAGCTGTTCTTCGGTTTTCAGACGTCCGAAGGTGTAGACATTCCAGTTGACATTAGCCAAATATAAACTTCCGAATGCAGCGTTCCAGTTCTGCTCTGCGAGAGGCATTGAGGTAGAAGCTACCCCGAGACCGCCCTGGCTGTACATTGGGCCGTTTTGTGCATTGATGGTTCCGAAGTTTTGTTGTGCCATCAGGGTGACTTCAGGCAGATAATAGGTTTTCTGAAGATTGAGCCGTTCATGGGAAGCTGCGATATTCACTTCCTTTTTTTTGATGAATTGGTAGTTTTTCCCGGCTTTCATCAGTACATCCTCTAAGCCGGTCTGCTGTCCAAAGAAAATGGCGGGGCAGCCCAGCAGTATGATGAGGGCATTATATTTTGAATTCATAAGATTGATTTAGAATGAATATTGAAAATAGGATCCCGGATTCGGGATGACAAAATTCAATACGATTCTAAATTCTGTAAACGCAATGGAGAATGTAGAGAGAAGGATAATTAAAGTGATCTTCGGCGAAATCAAAGAGGGTAGAAGTCTTTTCTGAGTATAATGCTGAAACTTCGAATACCGTTCCTAAATTGTGATAGGGAATGGAAGCCGACAGAAATTTAACCGGTAAGTTTTTGTGGGAAGAGGTCAGGATATCTGCTCTGTACACCTTTTTAACTTCTAATTTGCAGCATTTTCCGTGGTTTTTCTCTTTGTTGGTACTGCATTTCGGGCAGTCCATGTCGGAAAGGTTTTTCAGTCCCACGTGGAGTTCACTGGAATTTCCTTTACATACGTGCTTACTCGTAGTAAATCCCGAAGAAATTATTACGTAAAGAAGCAGGAAAAACAGGTGGAATACTCTTTTCATTTCGCGGGATAAAATTAGAGGTAATCCGGGATGTGGTGTTATAGAATTCTGGCAGAAGTTTATACTTAAAAGGAATTTTATCATGCTGATTGAAAGTTCTTTGAGAATTGTGCAAATCGACGTTTTATAGGTCTGTTTTATGCCGTTTTTTATTGGTTTTATTGATTTTTTTTAATTATATTTGTGAAAAACGCATCTTATGTTTGAATTTCTGCAAAATCTAGAACCGCTTCAGCAGGGGTTCTGGTATACGGCCATCGCAGCCAGCTTTATCTTTCTGATTCAAACGGTTCTTACTTTTGTCGGAGGCAGCCATGGAGATGTGGTTCACGCTGATTTTAGCGGAGACAGCCATGCTGACAGTCCTTTTCAGTTATTTTCTTTCAGAAACCTTATTAATTTCCTTTTAGGGTTCGGATGGAGCGGCGTGGCATTCTATGGATCCATAGGAAATAAGTCGCTGCTGATTTTTGTTTCTGCGCTTGTAGGGGCTGGATTTATCTTTTTATTCTTTATCCTTATCCTTCAGATCATGAAACTTACGGAAGATAATACTTTTAAGATGGAAAACCTGATCGGCAGGGCAGGAGAGGTCTACCTTACGATTCCGGCAGATATGAGCGGAAAAGGAAAGATTACAATCTCTGTGAACGGAACCAGCCACGAACTTCCTGCTATGACGGAAGAAAAGGAAAATATCCCGTCCGGTGGTTCTGTGAGGGTAACCTACATCTATGACAAGATTCTTGTCGTTTCAAAAATTTAATTCATTATCAACCATTTTATAAAAACTATTTATGGCAATACCAGGAAGTCTTATTTTAACATTAGTCATTGTACTTGTACTATTCGTCACATTTTTAGCCCTTATTTCGAGGTATAAAAGATGTCCGTCGGATAAAATTTTGGTTATTTACGGTAAAACGGGCGGCACCTCAGCAAAATGTATCCATGGAGGCGGTGCTTTCGTATGGCCGGTTATCCAGGATTTTGCTTACCTTGATCTGAAACCTATTTCTATCGAGGCTAATCTTACCAATGCGTTATCCAGGCAGAATATCCGTGTAGATGTACCGTGTAGATTTACCATCGCCATTTCTACGGAACCGGATTCTATGGGAAATGCAGCAGAGAGATTATTGGGATTGGCTCAGGAGCAGATTCAGGAACTTTCCAAAGATATTCTTTTCGGTCAGCTTCGTTTGGTTATTGCCACGATGACCATTGAAGAGATCAACTCAGACAGAGATAAATTCTTAGACAATATTTCTAAAAACGTAGATACGGAATTAAAGAAAATCGGTTTAAAGCTGATCAACGTAAACGTTACGGATATCAGAGATGAATCCGGATATATTGAAGCTTTAGGTAAAGAAGCGGCTGCAAAAGCGATTAACGAAGCCATTATCAGTGTTGCCGAGCAAACGAAGATCGGGGAAACCGGAAAAGCAATTGCCGACAGAGAAAAAGACACGCAGATTGCCGAAACACAAAGAGACAGAGACGTAAAAATTGCCATCACACAAAAAGATAAAGAGATCAGTATTGCTTCAGCCATCAAGGATGAATCCATCGGTAAGGCAGAAGCTGCAAAAGAATCGAGAATTGCAACCTCTTTGGCGAACTCTATTGCTGTAAAAGGGGAAAACGAAGCCAAAATTACCATCGCGAATTCTGATGCCGAAAGAAGAGAAAAAGAAGCGGAAGCATTAAGAATTGCAACGGCTGCAGAAAAAGTACAGGCTGCACGATCTTTGGAGGAATCTTACCTTGCTGAACAGAAAGCGGAAGTTGCGAGGGGAGAAAGAGAACGTTCTACTCAACAGGCGAATATTGTAGTACACGCAGAAATCGCAAAACAAAAAGCCATCATTGATGCACAGGCAGAAGCTGAGAAAATCAGACTCCAGGCAAAAGGGGAGGCAGATGCTATTTTCGCTAAAATGGAAGCAGAAGCAAAAGGTCTTTATGAAATCCTGACCAAACAGGCAGAAGGTTACGATAAAATTGTACAGGCTGCAGGAGGCGATACCAACAGTGCCTTCCAGTTGCTGTTAATTGAAAAGCTTCCTGAATTGGTTAAGACTCAGGTGGAAGCTGTTAAAAATATTAAAATCGATAAAATTACGGTTTGGGACAGCGGAAATGGACAGGACGGAAACGGTTCTACCGCTAATTTTGTTTCAGGAATGATGAAAACAGTACCGCCACTGAACGATCTGTTTAATATGGCCGGTCTTAATTTACCGGAATATTTAAAAGGAAGGCCGGAAGAAGTTCAGAAAGAAATTGTCATGGTTCCTGAAAAGAAAGAGAAAAAGAATTTTGATGATATGAATCCGGAAGCTGAAGCTCCGAAGGCATAATATTGAAATATATAGATAGACTTGGACTCAGGCGGAAAGCGAAGCTTTCCGCCTGAGCCTTTTTATTCAGGAATAACTTTTCACATGATTTTAAAATTTCACGCAGATTAATCAGATGATGCAGATTTTTACTTTGTTAATCTGCTTTGTCCATATAATCTGCAAGAGAAAAAATTCAAGCCATTAAGATTCCTGTTAAGCTTTTAAGAATATTAAGTTTTAGCTTCGCTTTAAGACATACAACTTAAAAAATCAAATGATTTTTCTTAATTCATCTTACATCCTTCATTGATCTTAATGTTTTAAAAAAGCGTAAAATGAGAATCTTTTCCATTGACTCAATCTGTGAAAGCACATCATTAAACCTACTGAAATTAATGAAAACAAAAAAAGCCCCGGAAAATCCGGGACCTCATCAACTGAATTATATATAAAGTATTTCTATTGGTATATCAAGATGTCAGACATGAGACTTTAGGCTAAGGCCGAGATTGAGAAACGTCAATGGTCAATTTTGCTTCGCAAGTGAATGGTGAATGGTAGATTCAAGAAACAAGAATCAAGATGTTAGATTTCAGACATCAGATTTCAGATATTACTACTGGTGGCTTCGGGAGCCTCAGCCGCCAGATATTTGGGTTTATTCAACAGCCCTCAATCCCGAATCTTGCACCTCGAAACTCTCAAACCCTCAAACGCTCCGACTCTCAAACTCTTATCCCGCAACCTCTCACTATTTCACAATCACTCTCTTCACATGTCCTTCTGAAGTTTTCACAAGATAAACACCCGCAGAAAGTTTTGAAGTATCTATGGTTAAAGCATTTTTCTCTTTTCCAAGCATTTTTCCTGATAGATCATAAAGTTCATAATCCTGAGCTCTGTTGAAGTATAGCGCATTTCCTTTCGTTACTGGATTAGGGAATACATTGAAGGTTGCTTTCTCAGTTGTTACTTCACCGGTTCCTAATGTTGGAGTAGAAGCCACTTCATACATGGATAATGTTCCGCTGATCTCATTGGCAACAATGACATAGCCTTTTCCGTTTGTTGTATTTCCCGGAGCAATGTAGGTAATCCCTTCAGGACCGTTGTCGCCACCATAAGCTGAGGTAGAACGTGAATGTTTATAGTCAGTAAACGTAGGGTTATTAGGATCTGTAATATTATAAACCATTACCCCTCCGGTTCTTTCCAGAGTAATGAAAGCGTAAGTCTGTCCATTGATGGTCGCCAAAGCAACTCCTTCCGGTTCAGGACCTTTCGCGCGGCTTCTGTTTTTGGCACCGTTGGCTTCATTGTCTGCATTAAAGATCAGTGGATGTTTGGCTGCAATATACCTTTCAAACCGGTCACCACTGTCGTAAACCAATTGTTTGGTATCAGCATTAAAAATAGAGAATGAACGTGCTCCCAAAGCTGCGATTTCTTCAAAATCTGTATCCGCATCGGTATTTCCTGTTGCACTGGACACTCTGAATCTGCCTAAATTATGAGATGCTTTTAAAACGGATGCCTGTGGGAATAGAGCAGGATCTAAAGTATAGGTATTTGCTCCCACAGTAGTTCTTTCGCTGTATCCTGAAAGATCTTTTTCATCACCTTCATTAGCGGTTACAATATAATTGGTGTTTCCTATTTTGTAATTCTGAACGGCATCTGGAATGTAGTAGGCTTTCACGGGCCAGTTAGCGATTAGTATTTCACCATTGTTATCTGAGGCATCAAAACCGTTACCCGGAAGACTCATATCTTTTTTGCCCAATCCCCAGATTCCGGAAATTGTTTTTGTGGCTAGATTGATTTCAGCCACAGCATTGTTTTCCTGAAGCGTTACCCAGGCTTTCTGACTGTCTGAGCTTACCGTCACATATTCAGGTTCAAGATCCTGAGAAAGCGTATTGTTGGTTCTTACTTTCCTCAGTCCTGTAGCCACTAAAGCAGCGGTTTGAGAATCGAAGCTGTTAAAATTGAGCGTTGTGACATTGCTCTGTGTCAGATTTCCGATACCGCCCGAAATATCAATAATGCTGATGGTTCCCTCAGGATCTACGGTGTAAGCATCATTGGGTTCTCCTTCATTGGCTGTAATCACTTTTGTTCCGTCCGGAGTGAACGCCACCATATCAGGAAGGGCTCCCACGGTCACTTGTTTAAGGAAGTTTCCGTTAATATCAAAAAAGACTACAGAACCATTCTGCTGTGGATCAGCATTCGGGGAAGCCGTTGCAATGATCCCGTTTTTAACAGCGATACTTGTAATCCCGCCATAAGGGGCCATGTTCACCGTTTTAACAACAGAAAGAGCATTTGGATTATTAAAATCGATGATATCAAAAACATCCGTGATGGAACTGATGGTAAATAACTTCTGGCTGGCCGGATCATGAACTACAATTTCCGTAGAACTGTTGTTGTTTCCGGAAGGATCAAAACTTCCTACATAGTTTAGCTGAATCTGCCCTGAAGGAACCGGTGCAGGTTTATCATTATCCACAATGTAAACAGTAGCCGTATTATCTCCGGAAATCGTCGTTCCGGTAGGATTTTCAAGGCTTACCACAAAATATTCTGCCTGCTGCTCTTCCAATGTATCATCGATGATCGGAATATTGACCGTATAACTTGTTGTAGAGGGAGTGATATTGATGGTCTGATTGGCTAATGTAAAATCATTGCTGTCGGCTGTACTGAACGGTGCCGATTTTACCACCAAATTAACCGTAGCAGCTGAAGGATTGGTAACATTGATCTTGAAAGCCAGGCTTCCTGCATTTTCATTTACTTTAATGAAGTTTTTATCAAGAGAAACGGTTGTCCCGGCTGTTGTAAAGGTGGTTGATGTCACTGCTGTAACGCCATTATCACTTAAATCTTCAACGGTATTGGGTTTAAGGGCCAGATAATACGTCTGTCCGGGAATAAGGGCAGCCGTAGGAATTACTGTGATTTTATTATTACTGAAAGTCGTTGTGAAGGGAACTGAAGTACCTGAAGCATTTCCTACACGGAAATCTACAAGGTTTTGTGCATTAGAATCGGTGATCGCGGAATTGTCTGTAAGTCTTACATTTTCATTGAAAGAAATGGTTGGATTTACAGTAGTGGAAGCATTATTTGTGTTTTGAGCGGGAAGATAAGTGGTTGTAGGAGGGGTTGTGTCGGCACCTCCGGATGCTGTGGCGTCCATCGTGAAATTATCAAAACGGTTATTACCTCCCGTTCCGCCTCCTGTAGCAGAGAATTCTACCTTTAATTTAAAATTCGGGTTATTGGAAACACCGGAAACTGCGGAAAAATCAAAAGTGACAAGCTGAGGATTGGCATCCTGTGGATTGACGGTCTGATACGGAACAAAAGTACTTCCATCCGTTGAATAAGACCATGATTGAGTTCCTGCACCCTGCCCGGACCGTCTTGTTGTAAATTTAACAACAGCATTCTGATACCCTGTCGTAGGAAGATTGAACTGTAAACTTCCACCAATGGGATTATTGAATCGTAAATGGGTTCCGGCCGGATCGCCGTTTCTTGTATTTAAATTATCAATACTGAAATTCTGTCCGGTCCCGCCTGCAAAATCTATTTCGCTGGTTCCTCCGGCTATGACAGCAAGAGATCCGCTTACCAAAGTGGAAGAGGGGATCGTGATGGATGCTGAAGATGCATTGTTGTTAAAATTCCAGTAATGGATCAGTGTCTGTCCGAAAAGTCCGCCCTGAAGGAAGAATGCGGCAATGACAGATCCTTTTAATAGATAGTTGTTGGTCATTTTTTACTTGCATTAGATTTATGCAAAAATGAACTTTATACCGCGCAAGTATTTTAATGGAATTTTAATAAATGTTTAACAAACAGGTAACGGTTGCTGTTGAAACGGAATATAAAACAGCAAAAACCCTCCTTTTATTAATCTACTTGCTGACTTTGCTTCCTGTAATATTCATGGTTTTATTCACAGATGCTTTTTCATCCAGCGGATGTTTCTGCATATAAAAATAGCCTGAAACTGCTGTCAGGACTAGAAGAACAAAAATGACCAGAACAATTCTTTTTACCATATCTCTCATATTGCTAAATTTTTAATGTCCCTGATTTCCAAAACTGATGTGGGGTAACCTTTGCGCACGCCATTGATCATTGCTTTGCCCACTTCGTGTAAAGTTAATGATTTTGACGGTAAAAAAACAGGAAAAATCCAAATAATAGGTTTAAAGAACCATTTTACATGTATTTGACCATCAACGGGTTTCATGAATCCCGGACGGAAATTGAATGCATTTCTAAAACCTAGTTTTTTCAATGCATTTTCAGTTCTGCCTTTTACCCTTGCCCACATTTGCTTTCCGCTTTCTGTGCTGTCTGTATGAGCTCCTGATACATAATTGAAAACCATGTCCGGATTTTGGTTCAGAACAACCTTTGCAAAATGAACGGTGGTGTCGTATGTGATCTTTGTATACTCTTCCTCATTCATTCCCACGCTGCTGATTCCTGCACAGAAAAAGCAGGCATCATATCCTTTCAGGTTTTCGTCGTTGAGATCTATGGCCAGGAAATCCGGAACTAAATATTCTTTAAGCTTTGGATGCGTTTTTCCGGAAGGTTTTCTGCTTACGCTTAGTATTTCTGAAACATTAGGATTTTCAAGGCATTCCATTAAAACACCTTCGCCTACCATACCGGTTGCACCTGTAAGAATTATTTTGATCGGATTCATTTTTTTCTGTTGATATTATGCATGACGTACTAAGATATAGTATTACTTTAAATGTACAGTAAAAAAATTACATTTCTGAAGAAATTATGAATGAGTAGCGCTTAGATAACACAAAAACCGGCCAAAAGATGACCGGTTTTTTAAAAATACTGTGTAAGAAATTTATTTTTTTTCGTGCAGCTGACTGAAAATATTGTGGATCAATCCGTCTGCCACGGAGATTTTAGGAACAAAAATCCTGTTGATATCTGACCATGACATCACATTGTTGAAAATCCTCAAAGCATGAACAAGAACATCCGCTCTGTCTTCTCTTAGGTTATGTTTCGTCATTCTTTCCTCTACAGAAAGCTCATTGAATTCTTTATACACCTTTTTAAGATGGGCAAGCGTCATTGGTTTTCCGTCTTTCGTTTTACTCATCGAGAACACCTTATTGATATTTCCTCCTGAACCGATAGCGACGATTGGACGTTTGCTGACGATATTATCTTTGATCTCATCCTTCATTTCCTGCCAGTTTTCAGGATTAACGAGATTATTCAGAAGTCGGATAGTTCCGATGTTGAATGATTTTTCGTACACCATTTTTCCGTTTTCATAAAAAGTAAGCTCTGTAGAACCTCCTCCCACGTCAATGTATAAATAGGCGAATTCTTTGTCAAGACCTTCTGCTACATGGTTTTCATAGATCAGGGTTGCTTCCTCATCACCGGAGATAATCTCTATATTGATGCCCGAAGTTTCCTTCACCTGTCTGATGATTTCATCTCCATTTGAGGCATCCCGCATGGCACTGGTGGCACAGGCGCGGTAATGATCCACTTTGTAGATCTTCATAAGGTCGCTGAAAATTTTCATCGAATCGATGACCATTTTTTCCCTTTCCTCGCCTATCATGCCCATGGTGAACACGTCCATTCCCAGTCTCAAAGGGATTCTTAAAAGATTAAGTTTTATAAATTCAGGTTTTCTGTTGCTGATCTTTACTTCATTGATCAGAAGTCTGGCGGCGTTGCTTCCTATATCTATCGCTGCGATCTTCATTTTTTGCTTGTTTTAGCTTTTAAATATTTGTAGGTTTCTATTTGAGAACGGCATTCCTTTTTATCATTCCTGACATACTCGTTGCTCAATTTTTTGTCTAAAATACGAGCTTTTACGTTATCTCTCAACTGAATGTCCAGAATATCTTTCAATTCCTTCTTTAACTCCTTGTCTGTGATCTTCGCGGCGGCCTCAATTCTGTAGTCCAGATTTCGGGTCATCCAGTCGGCAGATGAGATGTAGATGTCTTCTGCGCCTTTATTATAGAAATACATGACCCTGGCATGCTCCAGGTATTCGTCTACGATACTGATCGCTTTTATTTTTTCTTTAAATTCCCTTTGATTCACCGGACAATAGATTCCTCTGACAATGGTTTTGGTGACTACTCCGGCTTGGGCTGCTTCATAGAGCTTTTCTATCAGAGCTCTGTCACTCATAGAGTTGGCTTTGACGATGATCTCTGCTTTTCTTCCTGCTTTGGCTTCTTCAATTTCCTTATCGATATGGTGAACGATCTTTTCACGCATATACTGCGGGCAGATCATCAGATTTTTACACGTTTTCAAGACTGGAAGGAAATCATCTTTCGGTTTTTTCAGGACATTAAATACCTTATTGATATCTGCCATGATGCCACGGTCAGCCGTCATCAGTAAATGGTCACCGTAGATTCTTGCCGTTTTTTCATTGAAATTTCCGGTACTTACAAAGCCATATTGGAGTGTTTTATTGTGGGACCTTTTTTTAATAATACAAAGTTTGGCGTGCACTTTTTTGTTCGGAAGACCTACAAGTACATTGATTCCCTCTGGCTCAAACATTTCTTTCCACTTCAGATTGGATTCTTCATCAAATCTTGCCTGAAGTTCCAGCATAACCGTTACTTCCTTACCATTTCTTGCTGCATAGATCAGAGCATTACTGATTTTTGAGTTGCCGGCAAGACGGTACGCTGTAATTTGGATAGATTTTACATCCGGATCCATCGCCGCTTCACGCAGAAGATCAATCACAGGGTTGTATTTGTGATAAGGGAAGGAGAGAAGAACATCTTTCTTTAAAATAACATCGGTGACTCTTTCACCATGTTCAAAAGCCTGGTGTGTAAAGGAAGATCTCTCCACCGGTCTTTCATAGGTTTCAAATACATCAGGAAAATCCATAAAGTGTTTGAAATTGTGAATTTTTCCACCCGGAATGATGCTGTCTTTTTTCGTTAAATTTAATTTTCGGATAAGAAGCTCCAGCAGGGCTTTATCCATATCTTTATCAAAAACAAAACGGGTAGGTTTTCCTTTCCTTCTGTTTTTAAGTCCTTTTTCTATTTTTTCTGCGAAGTTGGTCCGGATATCATTGTCCAGTTCCAGTTCGGCATCTTTAGTTACCTTGAAAGCGTTGGCCGCAAATTCGTCATAGCCAAAATAGGAGAAAATATGCGGTAGGTTGAACGTGATAACATCTTCAAGCAGCATGACATTTTTTTCTTCCGGATCTTCCGTTGGCAACAGGACAAATCTTCCCACAAATCGGGAAGGAATTTCTATAATTGCATAATTACTGGAATACTGCCAGTCTTTTTTTCTCATCGCCACGCCCAGATAGAGACTTTTATCCCTTAAGTAAGGCATCGGCGTGTTTTCGTGAAGCAGAATAGGGATCACATTGGATTCTACTACATCATCAAAATACTCTCTTACGAATTCTTTTTGTTTGGCAGTAAGGTTTTTAGAAGTTTTAATAGAAACTTTAAGGCCGGCCATTTCAGCCTGAATGTGTTTCCAGGTCTTATCAAAATTCTGCTGCTGTCTGATCACGATTTCATTGATTCTCTGAAGAATCTTTGAAGGAGGCTGATAGAAAGATTCTGCAATCACTTTTTCTTTAAAATCCATTGCCCGCTTTAATCCGGCTACACGTACTCTGAAAAATTCATCTAAATTGTTGGAGAAAATTCCAAGGAAACGTATTCTTAAATGTAAAGGAACATTTTCGTCCATGGCTTCCTGTAAAACCCTTTCATTGAAAGCAAGCCATGTAATATCTCGCGGATTAAAGTGTACTGACATTCTAAAGTGTATATTTTATCAAAAATAGCAATTCATAAAGTTCTGTTCTCTATTTTCAAGGTTAAACTTTGATTAATTTTTTAACAGAATTATCATAAAATATATTTTAACACTAGTTTAGTCATTTTCTGATCGTTAAATTTTTATCAATACTATATTGAATTTTGTATTTTATGGTATTATCAACAAACATATACGTGATATGTTATTTTGGTTTTTGTGGTGGCATAAAAGATCGTAATTTCGAGCTCAGAGTTAATAATATATTTATATTTGTTTCATATACATTTATTAGTTATGAAAAAATTTTTACTCTTATCAGTGGGCCTATTAATGGCCAACGTTTACGGACAGCGGGAATGCGGAACTACTCAAAAGATGAATGAATTCTTTGCCAGAAACCCACAGGCTTTGGTAAAGAAACAAGATCTGAGAAATTTTCTTACAAGCAAAAATACAGCTGGAAAAAATGTACAGACGGTCATTACAGTTCCTATTGTAGTACACGTTTTATATAAAAATACGACACAGAACATTTCCGACGCTCAGATTGCATCCCAGATTGCAGTATTGAATAATGACTTCAGAAAACTGAATGCGGATTTTAATACGGTGGTCCCTGCGCCATTTAAGCCTGCAGGAGCAGATATGGAGCTGGCGTTCTGTATGGCAACAAGAGATCCAAGTGGCAATCCTACCAATGGTATTGAACGAAAATCTGTAGCTTCCAACTTTAATTTTGCCGATGATTATTATCTGGCTACCGGACTTACAGCGTGGGATCCTACCAAATATCTGAACATCTGGGTAGGAGATATGCCAAGTCCTTATTTGGGCTGGGCTTATCTGCCGGATGCTGCCGGATTTCCTGAGGATGGTTTAGCCATTGGATACAAATACTTCGGAACCACAGGTGCTGCACAGTTTCCTTACAACGGAGGAAGAACGGCCACCCATGAAATTGGTCACTATTTTGGACTTCTGCACCCTTGGGGGGAAGATGACAGTGCTTGTGGAACACCTGATAATGATGACGGATGTGCCGATACTCCTGCTACCAATAATCCTTATTTCGGAGGAAATGTCTTCCCCGATAATACCAATATGTGCTCACCTTCAGATAATGGTGCCATGTTTATGAATTTTATGGATTATGTTACCGATACCGAGATGGCCCTTTTTACCAACGATCAGAAAACTATTAAAACCAATACCATGTCCGGACCCAGAGCAAGTCTTCTGAACTCAAACGGATGTGCGTTTTTATCAGTGAATGAAGTGGAAAAAGCCAATTCTATCAATCTGTTCCCAAACCCAACTACACAGTATATATCTATTGCATCACCACTGGCAAAAATTGATGAAGTTGAAATTTTCAATGCTGAAGGCAGACTGATGAAAAAATCATTCATTAAAAATGAAACGGATCAAATTGATGTAAAAGATTTCGCAAGCGGAGTATATTATGTCAGAACTTACAACGGTAAAGATTTTGTCAAATCGATGAAGTTTATCAAAAAATAAGTGAAAATATTTCCAATATCAGTTCAATTAAACCCCGATTCATTCGGGGTTTAATTTTTATTATGTCATTTTGTCACAAAATACGGGATGGTACAGATATTGAGAAATTGAGAGTGTAAATTAAAATATAAAAATTAGAAAAAATATAAATATTATGAGTAAAATAATTGGAATTGACTTAGGAACAACCAACTCTTGTGTTGCTGTAATGGAGGGGAAAGACCCTGTTGTTATCCCTAACGCTGAAGGTAAAAGAACAACTCCGTCTATCGTAGCATTTACAGAAGATGGTGAGAGAAAAGTAGGGGATCCTGCAAAAAGACAGGCTGTAACGAATCCAAAGAAAACTGTATACTCTATCAAGAGATTTATCGGTACTCATTTTAAGGAAGATGCTAAAGAAATTTCAAGAGTACCTTATGAAGTAGTAGCAGGACCTAATGATACTGTAAAAGTAAAAATCGACGACAGAGAATATACACCACAGGAAATTTCTGCAATGACGCTTCAGAAAATGAAGAAAACTGCTGAAGATTATCTTGGTCAGGAAGTAACAAGAGCAGTAATCACTGTTCCGGCTTATTTCAACGATGCACAGAGACAGGCTACTAAAGAAGCTGGAGAAATCGCAGGTCTTAAAGTAGAAAGAATCATCAACGAGCCTACCGCTGCTGCATTAGCTTACGGTTTGGATAAGAGCCACAAAGATCAGAAGATCGCTGTATATGACCTTGGAGGGGGTACTTTCGATATCTCTATCCTTGATTTAGGAGACGGTGTATTCGAAGTATTGTCTACAAACGGTGATACTCACTTAGGAGGTGATGACTTTGATGATGTGATCATCAACTGGATGGCAGACGAATTCAAAGCTGAAGAAGGTGTAGAATTAAAAACTGACGCTATCGCTCTTCAAAGATTAAAAGAAGCTGCTGAAAAAGCAAAAATCGAGTTGTCTTCTTCAGCACAGACTGAGATCAACTTACCATATATCACGGCTACAGCTACAGGTCCTAAACACTTAGTGAAGACTTTAACTAAAGCTAAATTCGAGCAGTTAGCTTCTGATCTTGTAAGAAGATCTATGGAGCCGGTAGCAAAAGCGTTGAAAGATGCAGGTTTATCAACTTCTGATATCGATGAAGTACTATTGGTAGGAGGTTCTACTAGAATCCCGATCATTCAGGAAGAAGTAGAAAAATTCTTCGGTAAAAAACCTTCAAAAGGAGTTAACCCGGATGAGGTAGTTGCTGTTGGAGCTGCTATTCAGGGAGGAGTATTGACAGGAGACGTTACAGATGTATTGCTTCTTGACGTTACGCCGCTTTCTCTGGGTATCGAAACAATGGGTTCTGTATTCACTAAATTAATTGATGCGAACACTACAATCCCAACTAAAAAATCTGAAGTATTCTCTACAGCTTCTGACAACCAGCCGGCTGTAAGCATCAGAGTAGGACAAGGAGAAAGAGCAATGTTCAACGATAACAAAGAGATCGGAAGATTTGATCTTTCTGATATTCCACCTGCACCAAGAGGAGTTCCTCAGATTGAAGTAACTTTCGATATTGATGCGAATGGTATCCTGAACGTTTCTGCTAAAGATAAAGGAACAGGAAAAGAGCAAACGATCAAAATTCAGGCTTCTTCAGGTCTTTCTGACGAAGAAATCGAAAGAATGAAGAAAGAAGCTCAGGAAAACTCTGCAGCAGATGCTAAGAAAAAAGAAGAAGTTGAAATCTTCAACAAAGCTGACGGATTGATCTTCCAGACTGAAAAGCAATTGAAAGAATTCGGTGACAAACTTTCTGCTGACAAAAAAGCAGCAGTAGAAGCAGCTCACACAGAATTGAAAGCAGCTTTCGAAACTAAAAATGTTGACGATGTAAAAGCTAAAACAGAAGCTTTAGATGCAGCATGGATGGCCGCTTCAGAAGAAATGTATGCAGCTGGACAACAAGCTCAGGGTGGAGACGCCGGAGCAGGTGCTCAAAACGCCGGAGCTAATGCAGGAGGTGCAGATGATGTACAGGATGCAGACTTCGAAGAAGTAAAATAATAAGTGTAAGGTAACACTTACCTTTAATATACAACCGCAGTAGACCTAGTTTACTGCGGTTTTTTGTTGTGAATTATATGAGTTATTTAAGGTGGGTGTATATGATGGAATGGAATGACACTTTGATTATTGTTAAAAAATATTCATGATAATTTAAGAATGAATAAATTATAATTTAGTTTTAATATGTATCTTTGTTTTTATTTAGAATAATTAAATATTAATATATAAAAATGAATTGATCTCCTGCAAATTGTTATCGTATAATCTCAATCAATTAATCCACGATACGTTTTGCAGCCTTATTAAAACTAAAAAAAACTATGGAAAAGCAAAGCAAAAGAATTGCAGCACTGGATTTAATCAAAGGGATGAGTGTCATCGGCATGATTATCATCCATACCTTACTTATTTACGCGAATGTGAAGTCGCAGTCGGAGACCGCTGTAGGGAGTTTCATTGTCTTTCTCGGCAGAGGAACTTCTATTTTTCTGATCTGTATGGGGATCACCTTTATGACGTCCAGTCATCAGAGTCTTAAAAGCTCAATAAAACGGGGCGGTTTACTTTTATTAGCTGCTTTTTTCATGAACTTTATGAAGTTTATTGTTCCGGCAGTTTTAGGTTTCGCTCCTGATCATTTTATTCAGAAATACGGATGGCACGGCCCGATAGAACAACAGTATATGTATCTGGTCATGCTGGGAGATATCTTACAATTGGCCGGTATTTCCTTACTGTTTGTCGGCTTTATCCGGGAGTATGTGAAAAATAAATATGCTATTCTGGCGATAGGATTACTGATCGCATTGGTATCCAGAGAAGTCAGCGGAACTATTATTGATTATCCGGTGATCAATTATATCACAGATCTTTTTTTCAGCAATGATTATCCTGCTTATATCTATTTTCCAGTATTTCCGTGGATGTCTTTTATAATCATCGGAATGTTTTTTGGAAAATGGTTTCTGGAACTGAACCACGACAGCAAGAAATTATTCAGGAATATGCTGTATGTAGGATTGGTGTTCGTCGCTATTGGAGCTCCTTTGGTTTTCGGATTTGATGCCTATAATTACAATGGTTTTTATCACATGGGACCCGGGGGAGTGATCTATTTTGCCGGATGGACATTGATTTTCTTATGGATTATTTTCAGGATCACCTTAAAAATAAAAGATAATGCATTCACCAGCCTTTTAAAATACTGCAGCAGAAACCTGACCTCAATGTATATGATCCAATGGATATTGATTTCCTGGGGTAAAGGAATTTTCGGATACAGACAGCATGGCATCGGATCCGTATTATTGTTAATTGTACTTTATATGATTCTGACATTTTCAGTTCAGAAATTACTGGATCTCTTGAAAAAGAAAAAAACGGTGATCGTTCTTGAACAGCCTATTTCAGTGGATGAAACTGTACTGAAGTGATCATGTAAAGAAAGCAGGAACGGAAAATGGCAGTTATTGTTTTTTTTAATTGAATTAAATTATTTTCATATCATACAGGTTTGGCTTGTTTTATGTTATATTTATCAAACTAACTTAAAAAAAAGACAATATGAAAAAGAATGTATTGACCTTATTAGCATTCGGTCTATTATCAACAGCTGTTCATGCTCAGGAAACAGTAAAGCAGGAAGCAAAAAATGTAGGTAATGCCATTGAAAAAGGAGCAAAAGCCACGGAAAAAGGAGTTAAAGATGGCGCTGACTGGGTTGGAGACAAAGCTAAGAAAGGAGCAACAGCTACAAAAAAAGGGGTTAAAAAAAGCACAAAATGGGTAGGTAAAACAGCCACCAAAGGTGCGAAAAGCGTTAAAAAGACCGCTGTAAAAGGCGCAGATGCAGTTGCAGACGGTTATAAAGATGTAAAAGCAGATTTGAAAAAATAATCTTTCAGAAAAATATAATAAAACGGCTTCAACAACAGAAGTCGTTTTTTTTATACAAAAGCTTAAAGTGTTAATGACATGAGATTTATATCTTTTGGAAGTAAGACATTGCAGCATAAGTAGAAGATATCAAAGGAAAAATTTCTAACTTCGTACAGGTAAACCTAAAACAAAATTTAAATGAAATTTTTTAAAGTAATCCTTGTTGCCTCTTTATTTCTGTTTCAGCTGAATGCTGCACAGGAAAAGGCAGATGTAGAACTGAATAAAGCGCTTACAGAAGCTAAAGCTCAGAAGAAAAATGTTTTGTTGGTATTCCATGCTTCATGGTGTGGCTGGTGTAAGCTGATGGAGAAAAACATGAACCTTCCTGAAACCAAACCTATTTTCGATAAGAAATTTGTAACTACCTACATCGATGTTCAGGAAAGAGGGGAAAAGAAAAAACTTGAAAATCCTGGCGGGCAGGAACTGATGAACAAGTACAAAGGAGAAAATGCCGGACTTCCTTTCTGGCTGATCCTGAATCCAAAAGGAGAGGTGCTTGCCGATTCTTTCGACAGTAAAGGAGACAATTTAGGATCTCCCGCAACGCCTGAAGAAGTTTCCACATTTATGGCCAAGCTGGAAAAAAGCTCAAAAATGAATAAAGAAGAACTTCTGACCATTCAGAAAGTATTTGTGAAAAAAGATAAATAAAAAGAAACTCCCCGGATGTATGGTCCGGGGAGTTTTTTATTCAGATGAAAAGCTCTGTAATCTGATCATACATCTGTAAAGTATCTTATTAATCGATTACAAGATAATTGTACTTGTCACTTGGTGCGATGCTGTATTCCACATCTTCTGTGTAGATGGGTACCACTTCACATCCGAATCTTCCCCTTGGTACACAAGGCCCATTTTCACGGGACAGCACCTGATTGGGAATACTCATATTAATATTCATTCCGGCATTTTGAAGAATGATGGGTTCATTGGTGGTGGTGTATGTCCATGGTCCATTCATACCGCCATTTTTTCTCCCTACTTTTGATATTTTGTTGATCACAAAGCGGATGCTCGGATGGGCAATTGTGTTGGTCTGGCTCTTACTGGAATAGAAGTACAGTTTTAAGTCCACATTTCTGTTACGGCCGCTGGTGACATTTTCTTTCACCAGTTTTACATAAACCGGTGGATTTTTAATGTCAAATTTAAAGGTAGTTTTCACCGGGGAATTATCCTTTAAATAAGAGTATGTACAAAAAATCGGAACACCCGGCTGGCTTTTTGAGAAAGTTCCCTTAGAAATATGGTTCACAAAAGCTTCATATCCTTTGAAAGACTGTGCTGCGGTAACGCCGCTTCCGCCTATCAGATAAAGATTGAAATCCGCTCCGTTCAGGAAGTTTTTTTCCTCCTGAGTCAGATAGCTTTCACCCTTTACAAATAATTTACTGAATGATTCATTGATCGTCGTTCTTGCCGTCTCCGCCAATTCATTGGTTTCGATCGTTAAAACGCCCATTCTTCCGTAAGAAATAGAATTTACATACACTGGTTCTACACCGCCGCTGTCAAAATTATTGTCATTAACAAGCGATCCGGCTGGAATATCCATATCCAGCGTGAAAGACGTCTGGTAAAATTTCACATAGAATCCCGTTCTTTTTGCGATCATCCCTTCTTCAATATTCGTAGATGAAGAGTTTTTACCGAATAAAGACCTTGTATTCACATTTGATCCGAAAGCTACTTTCAGCTCATCATAAGACGTAAACTGCTCCACACTGTAGCTAAGCGTTCCGTTCTGCGTAAAATCAGCAGACTGAATATAATCCTGTACCAACTGTCTTGTTTTGGATAAAGAAGGCTGATCTATGGTGAATGCTGTCTTTTTATTCAAAGCTGGAATAGACATCGAAACCGTAACAGGCTTTACCGAAGCCGTAATGGGCTTAAAATTCATATCCTGTATGGAATTGCCTTTCAGAAGAGATCCCGGGAAAATGTACATCTGAAGGTGGGGTAGCACGATAGATTCCGAAGATTCAAATTCTTTCGTTTCTATAAATTCTTCCGCATTGCCCCCTTTAGCAAGCATACTTGTATTCTTACCGGATAATGCAGATGGATAGGTTCCGAATGAAGTCACATTCACCACCTGTTGCGGTGCACGTACCATTTCCTGGGCTTCTGCAGATCTTTCAAGCTCATTCGTACAACTTTCTAAGGCAGCTATAGAGATAGCTGCCATTAGGAATATTAATTTTTTCATGTTTATTTATCTACAGTAAACGTGGTGTAGTAGACAGAATTGTCCCCTGCATGAGCTGCTGTAAAGTTGATTGGAACTCCCGGAGCATTAGCCGTAAACTGGCCACCGTTCACGATAAAGTTGATAAAGCCGGTGTAACCTTGTACCACCTGTACTGCATCAGATCCGATACCTCCCAGGATGTATACTTTCAGATCCGACTCTTCAAGGATTTTTTTACTTTGAACATCAATGCTGATGGATCCGTTCACCATTTTAGCATTTAAGGCTGCTTTTAATGCAAAAGCCGTTTCATTGTAAGAATAATCAGATTCCAGAGAGATGATTCCCAGTCTTCCGTACGTGATAGAGTTGATGTAAACCGGATTTTTAGAAGCCGCCAGATTCAGGTCAGATTCATTTTTGAAGATATTTCCGTTATCAGGAAGGTCCATATCGATGGTAAAGTTCTTCTGGGTAAACTTAGCAAAGATTCCTGTATTTCTTTTCACTTTATTGTTGCTTCCGCTGATATCGATGCTGAAAATACTTCCGATATTAACGTTAGCGCCAAATGCAATTTTAAGTTCGCTGTAATAGGAGAACTGCTTGATGTTATAATCAAAAGCAAGCGACTGCTGACCGCTGAAGTTAGCACTCTGCATCGCTTTAAAGATAGAAGATCTCATACTCGAAAGGGTAGGCTTTTCAATCGTGTCTACAATAAAGTCAGACGGGAATGAATAAGAAACCGTGATCGGCTTTACAGGATAAGAAATCGGGGTGTACGAAAGATTGTCCAGCGTAGTAGAATTGTAAACACCTCCGATAAACGTTTTGTTAGGAGAGGTTACGACCATCTGATCACTGTTTAGCGTTACTGTAGTGGTTTTGGAAGCCACTCCTTTTCCGCCTACAGATACTTCGTCATAATTTAAATACTTCGAAGGTAAAGCGACAACAGGATTTAGTTTTGAAGCTTTTGCTCCTTCTGTAACGGTTTGTGCTTCCTCATTGATATCCTGACGGCAGGAAATTGAAGTAATACTGGCTACAACCAGTAATGCGATAGGTAAAATGATTCTTTTCATAAATTTAATTTGAGGCCCTAAAAGTATAGTTTTTACACGTTATGGTGAAATATATATGCATTAAATCTCTGTTAACTACTATTAATGAAAGATTAATTATGTATAACTGATTGGTTCTAATTAATATAGTTCTCTATATAGTGATAAAAGTCATGTGGTTCTGAGTGAAAAAAAATAAAAACTCCCCCAACAATTCATTAGGGGAGGCTGTTTTCAGATCAAATAAATGTATGAAAGGATATTTCTAGGATCTGATTACACATCGTGAAAATTTATAAAGAAGAAAAATAATAATCTATAGTACTCCAAAGAACATCATCTCCCGCCTCTGTCATTTCAGACGGACTGCTGAAAATACTGTTCCCGAAAATATCCTGATAAGCTGTCATTCCAAAAACAGTTTTCTGGGAAATAGTGAGAGCACTGATATTTTCCCTTGGCATCTTTTTCACATATCTGAACGATCTCTTCAGCGTAAATGAAGCTTCATTTTTATTAAAAATACCTACAAAACTCTTTCCGCTGTTTTCATTAATAAATACTGAATCCTTCTCAATATTCACAGCATATTTAATATCCGCCGAATTTCCTGAAATCAGCTGCAGGGAATTATTTTTCAGATCAAGACTGATTTTTTTCCAGGCCGGCTCCTGATACGTACTCCAGTAGCTGTTCAGATAAGATTCTGAAACATCAGTTTTTTGGCCGGAAGGACCTTTGTACACTGCAATATTCTGTACTGTGTAATTTTTGTACTGAAATTGATACACGTCCTTTTCTACAGGCTTAGGATTTTCAATAATTTGATCGTCATTACCGCTGCATGACACGGCAAGCAGGGAAGTAAGAATGATGTAGAATGATTTTTTCATAATTTTAATTGATTACGATATAACTGTTGCCTGGATCAGGCAGAATGGTATAGGTGTATTTTGCACTCTGACTCATATTCCGGCCGTTCACGAAATTTCTCAGTTCGTTATCCAGAACAATGTTCAGCGGGTTTACACAGTAAGTGGGGTTATTGGGATTGGCGATGTCAAAAATACATGATGTAGAGTAAAACCCTGAAACATTGGTGAAAGTATCACCGCCGGCATTTTGGAGGGTAATTTCCCTTGGATAGCTATATTGATCAATGAAAGGACTCTTCATACCCAGAATATTATCTCCTGTTGCCGTTCTGTCTGCTTTAATCTTAAACTTTACATACGGTGGAGCAATCATTTTGGTTCTGGAACGGCTGTCGTAATAATGAAGTGTCAGTTTCCCCATCTTACCAAACTGTGTAGGTCCAAACGTAGTTCTGAAGTTTTCTATATTTTCTATTTTCAGCTCTACGTAAACGGGTTTCTTTTTAATATCGAATTTGAAGGTGGTCTTCACTGGAGAATTATCATTCAGGTAAGAATAAGAACAGAAGATAGGAACTCCCGGCTGGCTTTTTGAGAACGTTCCCTTAGAAATATGGTTCACGAAAGCGGCATATCCCTGAAAAGACTGTGCTGCTGTAACGCCGCTTCCGCCAATCAGGTATAAATTAAAATCAGCACCATTCAGGAAGTTTTTTTCCTCCTGGGTCAGAGAACTTTCTCCCTTTACAAACAGCTTGCTGAAGGTTTCGTTAATCGTCTTTTTTGCTGTTTCTGCCTGCTCATTCGTTTCAATAGACAGAACGCCCATTCTTCCGTAAGAAATAGAACTTACATACACCGGTTCCACACCGCCGCTGTCAAAATTATTATCATTAACAAGCGATCCTGCCGGAATATCCATATCCAGCGTGAAAGAAGTCTGGTAAAATTTCACATAAAATCCGCTTCTTTTTGAGATCATTCCCTCTTCAATACTTGTAGAAGAAGAATTTTTCCCGAATAATGATCTGGTGTTCACATTCGATCCGAAGGCTACCTTCAGCTCATCATAAGAAGTAAACTGTTCAACACTGTAACTTAAAGTACCGTTCTGCGTAAAATCTGCAGTTTGAATATAATCCTGTACCATTTGTCTGGTCTTGGACAATGAAGGCTGATCTATCGTAAATGCTGTTTTCTTGTTCAAAGCCGGAATAGACATAGAAACGGTAACTGGCTTTACTGAAGCTGAAATAGGCTTAAAATCCATATTCTGGATAGAATTCCCTTTCAGAAGAGATCCCGGGAAAATATATGCCTGTAAATGAGGCAATACGATCGATTCTGAAGACTGAAATTCACGGGTTTCTGTAAAATCATCAGGATCTGTTGCTCCCTTCGCTGAAGTTTTAAACTTTGAAAGTGATAAAGGATAACTTCCGTATGAAGTAATGTTAATAACCTGCTCAGGCGTACGTGCCATCTGATTATCATCCAATTTTGCCGCCTCATTAGTACAGCTCCCCAAGACTGCTAAAGAAAAAGCAGCCATAACATATATAAATTTTCTCATAGTCTGTTTTTACTCCGGATACTGTCTTCTGAAATAGAAAAGAGCAGAATCCGGTGCGGTTGAAATTTCAGCATACAAGTAATTCCTTGTATAGTGAAATTTACAGGTGTAAAGATAATATTTTGCACCATACCGTGAAATATAATTCATGAAATTTATTGAAAACGTAATGAAGTAGGTTGTTTTGGGTAATAAACCGTTGATATTGAGTTAAATATTTTAGAGTGAAAAATATAATTTTTAGAAAAAAAACTCCCCAGACAAAAATGCCTGAGGAGCCCTATTTACAAATTAAATTATTTCTTACTTACCGAAAAAGATCTCGTCCTGTTTCTGCTGCTCATTATAAATAAGCTGAAAATTATCAGGCATATTCTGATAAAGAAGCTTCCACTGCTGGATTTTTGAATGTTTTTTAAAGCTTTCCAGCGATCTTACAAACAGGTTTTCGATCACGGTTCTCACGTAGGAGTCACCGTTTCTGTAGATCCAGTCCATCAGTTTGATATGATGGGCTACGATGTAGATTTTCGATTCCTGCAGCATATTCTTTAAATAGTTAATGGTGGCCTGAATCACACCGGCAAAGTTTTCCTGCACAGATAACTGAGTGATTTCACTTCGGAGTGGTGGATAGAAAAATTTTAAGTATTCAACGGCTATTTTCTTATTAATAGCCTGCATTTGTACTTTCATCATAATTAATATTTTTCAGTATTTATCTTGCAGCGAAATGTGTACCAAAATTTACAACATGGCAGCAAAAATAAAAACGCCTATAATCACAGCGATGTGAGTAACCAATAGCTCTGTATTGTGCCTGTTGGTAGTAGTTTTCCAGGTTTTCCAGTCGGATATTCTTCTGATTTTTGTTTTCATAATCTATTGAATTTGAGTGGTTTTGATTTTAAAGCAAAATCTGCTTTTGTAATGAAACAGACGAAAAATGTAACGAAAATTTTAAATTCCGTGATTGTAAATCTGTCTCGAATACGTTTGTTGCAGCTCTTTTGACATATGGCTGAAGATCACTTTACGGTATTCTCCGCTACAGAACGCTGTAAAATTGTCCAAAGAATAAATAAAAACGCCCTCGACTGCATTTTTTAAAGCAAGATCTCCGTTTGTGTAAATTTTGTCCATTTTCTGAATGCTTTTGAATAAAACATTTCTGTCATTCTGGCGGACCATATTTTTGATACGTTCCGTGAACGTGCGGATGACGCTGTACGAGTTCTGAGGCATCGTTTTCGTAAGTTCGTTTTCAAAGTCAGGAATAACTTCTGTAATTTCCCGGACGGCTTCTGAATAGTTCATATGATTAATGATTTTGTTCTAAAAGTTTAATGATGGCTCCAAGGACGAAAACGGTCATAAAAGCCATGAGAAGCAAATGGTATGGTTTCAGCCACTTCGGGGTTTCCGGTCCTCTGCTTTTTAATCTTCTTAACTTGTCAATGCGGTTTAAAGTCTTTAAGTCCATATTGTATGTTTTGAAGATGATGAAGCCAACGGCGTTCCTTTGAATGTGTATTTTATGCAATATGCTTATAATCAGCATGTTGTTTGTTTTGTGGAAGGTGCCAGAATTAAAAAAAACATGCCAAAATGATAAGGTTTTTATCAAAACGAAATGAGGAGAACTTATTTTTAATTCTAAATCAATAAGAATGAATGTGTTTTTAAGAATATAAAGAAACGCTGCTTTGCAATCTGATCCCCTTAAAAAAATCATCAGATTTTACCTTACCGTTCCTTATTTCCTTCATTAATCTTAATGGTTTAAATCTACATTTGAAAGAAAACCCGCATGATCAGCCAGATCCGCGAGCGATAAAAAGCACAGCCATTGATTTCATCTAAACTATCAGCCGACTTATTTTATTTGTATGATAGAAAGAATAGAATGAATATCTTTGCACTCCAAATTATTCAGGACATGTTTTCAAAAATTATAGTACACAGAGTAGGAAATAAAATCAACGGAGAATCTTTAACGCTGTCTCAGGAAGAGCTGAAGCTGGAAGAAGGAATGGCAGAATTGCTTGAAGATTACTTTTTAGGTTCTTTTAAATCGGAAGAGACCTTCAATTTTTACAGTGACACGTATTTGGTCAATAATCCGGTATACAGTTCCGTATCCGAAATCTTTGAAGACAAAGCGAAATTCCTTTGGGAATCTGAAAATATTGCAAAACACCTTTTTGAAGCCGCTGAAAACCCTAGAGTTCAGGGTGGAGAACTGTTTATCGTACTTTTTGAAGAAGAAAGTGACCGTCCGGATAAAGTAGATAAAATCGGGATCTTTAAAACGGAAAAGAGAGAATCTTTCCTTAAAATTTCTCCTCAGGAAGAAACTTTTGACATTGAAAAAGACCAGGGAATCGGTTTGTCTAAAATCGATAAGGCAGCTTTAATTTACAACAATAATAAAGAAACGGGGTATGTGCTTTCTGTGGTTGACAACAACAAAAACGGAGATATGTATTACTGGTTCGAGGATTTCCTGAAAGTAAAACAACGTGACGATGAATATTTCCACACGCAGGAAGCTTTAATGGTGTACAAAGATTATATCACCAAACAACTTCCACAGGAATTTGAAGTTTCAAAAGCAGACCAGGCAGATTTCTTAAATAAATCTATCAATTTCTTTAAAGAAAAGGAAGAATTTAAGCTGGACGAATTTGCCACTGAAGTATTGGGAGATGAGCATGTCATCGAAAGTTTTGTGAATTTCAAAACCGATTACGAGCAGGATATGCAGGTGAATATTGCTGAAGAATTCCCGATCAGTGAAGCGGCTGTAAAGAAAACACAGCGTCACTTCAAAAGTATCATTAAACTGGATAAAAACTTCCATATCTACATCCACGGCGACAGACAGAAGCTGGAAATGGGCGAGGACGACAAAGGAAAATACTACAGACTTTACTTCGAAAAAGAAGTGTAATTACATGAGAGAGTCGGAGAGTTATAGAGTGAGAGGGTTTTAGAGTTTTGGAATGGTTGCTGGTTGCTGGTTGGTAGTGATGAAGTTAATAAGATGATTGTCTAAAAATCTTGGTTCCTGGCTCTTGTTTCTTGAATCTACCATTCACCATTCACTTGCGAAGCAAAATTCACTATTGACATTCTACATATAAAAAATCAACGAGGGCTAATTTTTAAATTGGTCCTCTTTTCGTATTGGGTATTTCACCCCTTTTCCCTTCCTTTGTGAGATGAAAACAACCATTATCGATCTGTCCAAACCGATTCAGTACAATGCCGGAGACCCTTGGTTTATGAGGGTTAAGATCAAGCATAAGGCTCACAAAAAATCACATTGGCTGATCCGTCTGGCATTGAATCTTCCGTTCAGGCTTTTTCCGAAAAACTGGACAGGATGGGCAGATGATTCTATTAAAAATATGGGACTTCATGCGACAACCCATATTGATGCACCATGGCATTACGGTCCGGTGGTTGAAGGAAAACCTGCCAAGACGATTGATCAGATTCCTCTTGAATGGTGTTATGGAGACGGTATTGTCATCGACTGTACGCATAAAGAAGATTTTGTAGCCATCACCATTGACGATCTGAAAAAAGATCTGGATAAAAACGGAATTATAATTCAGGAAGGAAATATTGTACTGATCCGAACCGATCGTGATAAAATGATGGGAACCCCGGATTTTGTAGAAAAAGGAACGGGAATGAGCAAGGAAGCCACCGAATGGCTGATCAACCAGGGTGTAAAAGTAATGGGAATCGATCAGTGGGGTTGGGATCTTCCGTTAAAATTTATGGCTAAAAAAGCTAAAGAACTCAATGATCCGGAATATTTCTGGGAAGGGCACCGTGTCGGCATAGAAAAAGAATATTTACACATCGAGCAGCTTACCAATCTCGCGGCATTGCCGTCTTCAGGATTTAAAATCAGTGTATTTCCATTGAAAATTGTAGGTGGTTCTGCCGCGCCGGCCAGGGTAGTGGCGATTATCAATCCTTAGGCTGGAAGTTACCCCTTGTCAAGGTTCTGAACCTTGACAAGGGTAGTCTTCACAACTATTTTTTCCTGAAGAACAGCGCTCTTCCGTATTCATAGTTCATTCTGGCAATATTCAGTACAGAAATTCCCTGAGGACATTCCACTTCACAGGCCTCCGTATTGGAGCAATGCCCGAAAAGTTCATGATCCATCTGGCTGACCATATTCAGGACACGGCCGCTTCTTTCCTCTTTACCTTGGGGAAGAAGAACCATATGAGTGATTTTCGCAGAAGTGAATAAGGCAGCACTTCCGTTTTTACAGGTGGCCACACATGCCCCACATCCGATACAGGCGGCTGAATCAAAAGCTTCCTCAGCAGTTTGATGAGTGACTGCAATTGCTGTAGCATCAGGAGCTTGCCCTGTATTGACGGATACAAATCCACCTGAAGAAATAATTCTGTCAAAAGCCGACCGGTCTACTTTAAGGTCTTTTTTTACCGGAAAAGCTTCTGCCCGGAAAGGTTCAATTAAAATCGTTTCACCATTTTTAAAAGACCGTAAGTGAAGCTGACAGGTCGTCGTATTTTTTAATGGTCCGTGGGCAATTCCATTGATCATCATACCGCACTGTCCGCAAATTCCTTCACGGCAATCGTGATCGAATTCTACAGGTTCGTTGCCTTCCGTAATGAGTTTTTCATTTAAAGTATCCAGCATTTCCAGGAAAGACATGTGAGGATTCAGTTCTTTCAGATCATAACTGACCAGTTTCCCTTCGCTCTTTGTGTCTTTCTGTCTCCATATCTTAAGATGTAAATCCATAATGTTTGTTTTTTATTTGTAGCTTCTTACCGTTGGCTGTATTTCTTCAAATACCAGTGGTTCTCTGATTAGCTCATGTTCATTGTTTTCACCAGCCCATGCCCATGCGGAGATAAACTGATATTCGGTATCATTCCTTAAAGCTTCTCCGTCCGGAGTTTGATATTCTTCCCGGAAGTGAGCAC
The DNA here is from genome assembly GCF_000737715.1 of Chryseobacterium sp. JM1. GTDB lineage: Bacteria > Bacteroidota > Bacteroidia > Flavobacteriales > Weeksellaceae > Chryseobacterium. Next base: position 35,947 of record NZ_JPRN01000016.1, read on the forward strand.
CGCAGGATTCATTTCGGGTTAATGCATCATAGCACATCAGCTCACCGATCTCGAAATAATCGGCGACGCGGCCGGCTTTTTCAAGTTCCGTATTCATCGTGTCACCCTGTCCTGAAACCCGTACATCCCGGTAAAATTCCTGTTTTAATTTCCTGATTTCTCCGATGGCATATTTCAGACCTTCTTCATTTCTGGCTAAACCGCAGTAATCATATAAAAGTTTTCCTAAAGTTTTGTGGAAATAATCAACGGTTTTGGTCCCTCTGATGCTGATGAAATCCAGAATCTGTTTTTTTACAGCATTTTCGGCGGCTTCAAACTCAGGACTATCCGCTGAAATTTTTCCGGTATGAATCTCATCAGCCAGATAATTGGCAATGGTATAAGGCGCAATAAAATAACCGTCTACAGAAGCCTGAAGCAGTGAATTGGCTCCCAATCTGTTCGCTCCGTGATCTGCAAAATTAGCCTCACCTAAAGCAAAAAGTCCGGGAATAGTAGTCATCAGTTCATAATCCACCCAAAGTCCGCCCATTGAGAAGTGGGCAGAAGGAGAGATCATCATCGGTTCATTATAAGCATTGTATCCTGTGATTTTAAGATACATATCAAATAAGTTTCCGTATTTCTCCTGAATCTTTTCCTTTCCCTGTTCCCGTATCGCTTTAGAGAAATCAAGATACACTGCATTTTTCAAAGGCCCGATTCCAAAACCGGCATCAATTCTTTCTTTAGCAGCACGGGAAGAGATATCTCTCGGAGCCAGATTTCCAAAAGCAGGATATCTACGTTCCAGATAATAATCTCTTTCGTTTTCCGGAATATCATTGGGAAGTCTCGTTTCATCAGCTTTTGAGGGAACCCAGATTCTTCCGTCATTACGTAATGATTCTGACATCAGGGTTAATTTAGACTGATAATCTCCCGATTGCGGAAGAGAAGTCGGATGCACCTGAATCCAGCTCGGGGAAGCCATCAAAGCTCCTTTTTTATGAGCCCGCCAGATTGCAGAACCATTACATCCCATGGCTAAGGTCGATAGGTAATAAATTTTCCCATAACCTCCGGTAGCCAGAACGACTGCATGAGCAGCATGTCTTTCAATTTCTCCGGTATCTAAATTTCTGACGATAATGCCTCGTGCTTTACCATCGATCATCACCAGATCAAGCATTTCATGTCGGGAATACTGCTGTACGGTTCCTTTTCCAACCTGTCTCATCAGCGCCTGATAAGCTCCAAGAAGGAGCTGTTGTCCGGTTTGTCCCCTTGCATAAAAGGTCCGGCTCACCTGAACCCCACCGAAGGAACGGTTGTTGAGATATCCGCCATATTCGCGTCCGAACGGAACGCCCTGCGCTACGGCCTGATCGATGAGGTTTAAAGAACATTCCGCCATCCGGTAAACATTGGCTTCACGGGCTCTGAAATCTCCGCCTTTTAAAGTGTCTACGAACATTCTGTAAACACTGTCGCCATCATTTTTATAATTTTTAGCGGCATTCACGCCACCTTGTGCTGCTACGGAGTGGGCTCTCCGCGGGCTGTCCTGGAAACAGAATGATTTGACATTGTAACCCATTTCACCCAGAGAAGCAGCAACAGAGCTTCCAGCCAGTCCGGTTCCAACGACAATAACGTCCAGCTTTTTACGGTTGGCAGGATTAACGAGCTTAGCTTTCTTTTTATAATTGTCCCATTTTTGTTCCAATGGGCCTTGAGGTATTTTTGAATTTAAAATCATAACTTTTCTGTTTAATGGGCAGTAAAGAATACGTAAACGGGCATCAGCGCAAAACCTATACTGATAATCAGTGCATAGACAATTCCGGCGGTTTTGAACCATTTTACAAACTTGGGGTGAAATAATCCCAGCGTTCTGGCGGCACTGTGAATTCCATGAATCAGATGATAGCATAAAGCTCCCATTGATAGCACATAAATAATAACATACCACCATTCCTTGAAAACCGTTACGACAAGGATGTACAGATCCTTATTCCCGTTGGCATCCAGCGGCGGTTTTCCGAATTTGTAGACATACCAGAAATTCTGAAAGTGAATCACCAGAAAGATCAGGATCAGCGTACCGAGAATTCCCATATTGCGTGAATACCATTTACTGGATCTTCCGCGGTTTTCCGACTGATAATGACCTCCCGATTTTTTATTTTTCAGGGTAATCACCAGTCCATCCAGAGCATGCAGAATAATACTTGCATACAGAACGTATGAAACCATTTTGATCAGAATATTTCCGGACAGAAAATGCGAATAGGCATTAAACTGCAGGTGCGCCTGCTCCGGCGGAAGAAACAGCTGGAGATTTCCCAAGAAATGGATCAACAGAAAGAAGCTCAGGAATAATCCTGTAAGGCACATCAGCATTTTTCTTGACAAGGTTGACAGCATATTTTTGATTTAATGATTAATAATATCCTAAAACTTTCATCCAAAGTCCTCCTACGACCATATAGATGATGAGTAAAACAATTCCGATTTCAAGGCCTCTCAGCCACCAGGCTTTCAGTTCAACATAGCCACTTCCGTAGAATACCGGAGCAGGGCCATGACCGTAGTGGGTAAGTACCCCATAAATTGAACCTAAGAAACCAAGCATCATAGCCAACAACATTGGAGGAATTCCCAAAGAAACACCAACTCCCAATAGTGCTGCATACATCGCAGCCACATGAGCCGTTGCACTTGCGAAAATATAGTGGCTGAAAAAGTACACGACAATGATCACCGGAAAGGCAACCTGCCAGCTTAATCCGCCTATTTTTACTTTGATCAGATCACTGAACCATCCAATGAAACCGAGCTCGTTTAAAGAACTGGCCATCATCACCAGAACCGCAAACCAAACGATGGTATCCCAGGCGCCTTTTTCGCCTTTAATATCTTCCCACGTCAGAACTGAAGTAAGAAGTAACATGGTAAGTCCAATGAAAGCCGTTGTGGTGGCATCAATAGACAATGCTCCTCCAAATATCCAAAGGGCCAAAAGAATAAAGAAAGCCAGTAACATCAACCATTCGTTTCTGGAAATAGGTCCCATTTCTTTTAATTTTTGAGCTGCCATTTTCGGGGCATCACCAGTTTTTTTCAATTCAGGCGGATATAATTTATACAAAACCAACGGGACCACGAAGAATGCAACTAAGCCCGGAACGAAACCGGCTGCAGCCCATGACATCCACGTAATATTGATTCCTAAATTCGCTGCAAATTTCTGACACATCGGATTACTCGCAGTCCCGGTAAGGAACATAGATGAAGCGATGAGGTTCATATAATAACTGTTCAGGGTAAGGAAAGAACCCAGTTTTCTGTGGGTTTCCGGTTTTTCAGGAACGGAATCGAAACTGATGGCCATAGATTTCATGATCGGGTAGATGATTCCGCCTCCTCTTGCCGTATTACTCGGAATGGCGGGAGCCAGACATACATCGGCAAGTCCAAGCCCGTAAGCGAGTCCCAATGAGCTTTTCCCGAAGATTCGGATGAATAAAAAAGCAATCCTGTTTCCCAGTCCGGTTTTGATAAATCCTCTGGCGATAAAGAATGAGATCCCGATCAGCCAGATCACCTTATCCCCAAATCCGGAAAGTGCTTTTGTAATTGATTTTCCGGCATCTCCCGGTGCAACTACCTGAGTAAGCGCTGTAAATGCAATGGCCATCATACACATGGTGCCCATTGGCGCTGCTTTAAGGATGATTCCTAAGATGGTGGCCGCAAAAATAGCGAACAGATGCCAGGCATTTTCAGCGACGCCTTCCGGAGCCGGAATAAACCATATGATCAGCGCAACGGCAAACGTTATCGCGGTATTTCTGATATTAATTTCTTTCATGATCTATAAATATTTAAGCGGTTAAAATCTACTTTGCACCTGAACAATGAATAGATTGTTGTTGTATTGTGATGTGTTGTCTACCTGATGTTTGTACCGGTCGAACTGCATACCCAGCTGGATTCTTGCTCCATAGTTTTTCAGGAATTCCAGCCCGAACATCGGCGTTATGGTCTGTCTTGGATTGGAGTTCAGCCTGAAATTGGTATCCAGATATTCGTATCGACAGGAGAGTTCGAAGGCGCTGAGGTTTTTATGATTGATCTCGTAGCGTACATTCGGAAGGAAATAAGCGCCACGGATCAGATATTGGTCAGGATTGGAAGGCCTCAGTTCCGGATCTATCGTGTTGTAAAGAACGTGATTGGTCGCCTGTTTGGCTTCCAGCTGCATATCCAGACTCCATTTCGGGTCAAACTGGATCAGTGAGCTGAGGTCAATTCCTACGGCGTATACTTTTTTGCTTAATACTTCACCGACACCTCCGTTCAGGCCGATGTTGAAATTATACTTTTTAGACAAACCGAAAACCAATCTCGTGGAATACTGCTTCCCGTCGTCGTTGTCATTGATCTGATTTTTCCCGTTTCCATTGACGACTGATACCGCATACTGGAAAGGAATTTGGCCCAGTTGAAGCTGCCCTGTTGCAGAAAGCCCGATCTGGAAGCTTGTCCAGCCCAGTTTTCCAAATTCTGTATACTGATTGGACCAATCCAGAGATTTGATGATGTCAATAGGATACGTTTCTTCAATTCCGAACCATGGTCTGAATTGTCCGACTGTAAAGGCGAGCTTGGGATTGAAGGTGTATTTCAGGTAAGCATTTTCAAGGACCCTGCTTTTGGGATCGTTTTTAAAGTCAGCGAGGTTGGCAAGTGCTACGACTTCCGTTCTTTTGCTGATCTGTGCGCGTACCTGAACCCTCATGTACTTGAGCATGAAATTGTTGCTGGTTCCCGACCCATCCGCATGATGCAAACCGTTTACATCTACATCTTTAGTCATGCCTACGAGATAACGTGCCTGGAAAAGGCCTTTGATCTGAAGCACCGGATATTTCACATGGTCTTCCTCCTGCTTGTTCTGCTGCAGAGAATCCTGGATCTGTGCGCTGGCGGAAAAACCTGCCAACAGGGCACAAAAGATCAGACTTCTCTTTTTTGGTGAAAAAAGGGTCATAGTATTTGTGTTTAAAAAATTATTATTGAGACGCCTGGAAATTGGAAATGGACTTCCTCCAATTCATGGAACTTAGCGTAGGCATCGAGTTTTCCGAATCTTTGTAGGCTTTTCCACTACAGGCTTCGCAATGAATTCCGATTCCTGATATGGGGATAGGGGTGAGGATAATTAAAGGGAACTTTTTCATAGTCTGATTATTTGAATTTAAATGAGAGTTTAATTGAAAATAATGCAAAAAAATTCAATAATTTCTAAACGTATTCATTATTTGGTGATATAAATTTAATAAATTTTGTTTAATTAACATAATTATTTTAGGAGTTAATGTAAAATTCATGTGATGAATCATGATGGGAAAATTAAACTTGACCGGCTTTTAAATTTTTAGTATATTATAAATTAAATGCCATTATCAGTATTGAAAAAGCAAGCGTATCCGAGCTGAAAATCAGATGTATTCATGTCACGGATTGCAGGGATGACGGTGTTTTAAGGACTTCCGTGATTTCGTACCACAAAGTAATATGTCGTTAAAAAAATCGTTATATTTGGTAGATCAAAGAAAAATATGAATTTTGTAGAGTGTCATGAGGAGCCCATCCATATTCCTGGGTATATACAAAGTTTTGGATACCTGATTGGCATTGATGCAGGATCGCATTCCATTACTTTTTTCAGCAGGAATATTTCGGATATATTCAGAATCGAAAATGCGGAAGAGCTTTTTGGGAGAAGTCTTGTGGATTTTCCTGAAATTTTCCGTTCTGTGATGGATTCTGATTTGTACGCTTCTCTGAAAGACTTTACAAAAAGAGAAAACGAAACGCATTTTGATAAGGTGTTTATCAGCGGGAAGGAATATCATTTTTCCATTTTCAGAAGCGGGAAACATATTTTTCTGGAATTTGAAGCAGTACTGGAAAACCCAAATAAACGTATTTCCAATAAATATGACAATTTCTATGTGATCGACAATGAAAAGGAGCTTTGGGAGCAGCTGCTGAGTACCCTTTCCAAAATTGTAAATTATGACCGGATGATGGTTTATAAATTTATGATGGACGGTTCCGGAAAAGTGATTGCAGAAAGAAGAGATGAGGATATGGAAAGCTATTTGGGCCTTCATTATCCCGAATCTGATATTCCGAGACAGGCCAGGGAACTTTATTTAAAGAAAAGAAAGAGAATTTTCAGCAATGTCTACGCAGATACGGTTCCGCTGATCAGCAGAACGGATGAGACTATTGATCTTACTTTTGCGGCTTCGCGCGGAATGTCGCCTGTTCACGGGCAATATATAAAAAACTCCGGAGCTTCTTCCAGTTTCAGTGTGTCTATTATCATTGAGGATCATCTTTGGGGACTGGTGACGTGCCAGAATTCGGAGGCTAAACATATTGACCTTGAAGATAGAGTGCAGGCCGGTATTTTTACGGCTTTGGCTTCCAATGCTTATTCTTCGTTTAAATCTAAAAATGAATTAAATTACCGTCTTGAACTGAACGAAAAATCGTCACAGCTGAAAGCGGAATTTTTAAAACATAATAATCTGTTCGATTCTTTGGCGGACAATAAAGCCAAAATAAGAAAACTGCCTGAAGCAGATGGTTTGGTTATTATTGCAGAAGGTGATATAGTGACTGTAGGAACAGTTCCTGAACGGGGAATCATTGATGCCATTGCGCATTGGGCCCTCGAAAATACCACGGAAAGTATTTTTGTCAGCAGAAGTTTCCTTAAAGATTATGGTGAGGAACTTAGGCTGGATGAAAGTGCAGCCGGAATCATTATCTATTTTATCGAAAGAAGTAAAAAAGAAATGCTGATCTGGTTCCGTAAAGAATTTGATGAACATATCAGCTGGGCCGGAAATCCTGAGAAGAAAATCGGGGTGGTAGTTCAGGATGGGCAGGAAAAACACATTGTTTCGCCAAGAACATCTTTTAACATATTTACAGAAAATATTAAAGGAAACTCCAGAAGATGGAATTCCAGAGATATCAGTTCGGTGCAGACTGTCCGGGATGTAATTCTTGAGACATCACACAAACAGTACAATGCCATCAAAGCCCTGAATAATGAGCTGAGAAAGGTCAATGAGGAGCTTGACAGTTTTTCTTATACAATTTCGCATGACCTGGGAACGCCTTTGACCGTGATGAAGCTAAATGCTCAGATGCTGCTTGCTAATTTTGAAAAGACAGAAAAAAATAAAAATAAACTGACGTCTATTGTTGAGGAAATCGACAATATGGCGGAAATGATGCATGATGTTCTCCAGCTCAGCCGTGCAAAACACAGCGAAATAGAATTGGAACGTCTGCAGCCAACCAATACGATTCTGAAAATCTCAGAAAACGCAAAAATCACTTTTGAAAGTCCGAGAAGTGAAATCATTATTAAGGAATGTCCGGATGTCTTAGCAGATAAAACGATGCTTCATCAGGTGTTTTTAAATATCATCAATAATGCGGTGAAATACTCCTCCCATAAAGATGAACCAAAGGTTGAAATCTGGGGAGCGGAAGAGGACGGACATATTGTGTACAGGATCTCAGATAACGGAATCGGGATTCCACAGGAGGAAAAGCATAAGATGTTTAAAATCTTCAACCGGATGGATAATGCGAAAAAATTTAAGGGAAATGGAGTAGGGCTGTCCATTGTGCACAGAATCATGAAAAGGATTGGTGGAAATGTGGATTATGATAACAATAAAGAGGGTACTTGTTTCATTTTAACGTTCAAAAAACCGTAAATTTGGGAAACTTTAAAAACCTTATTTATGGTATCAGAGTATCTTAAGCAAAATACAGCGGAATATCACGATGCTGCAGAGAAACTTTTCAATTCTGAAAAAATTTTTAATAAAACATTCACTCTGGAAGATTACAAAAAGATCATTCACACGAATTATCTGATGCTTCTTCACAGTGAAGATAAAATATTCGGAAGCCTTTCTGATAAATATTCCGAGAAGCTTCAACTTAACAACAGAAAGAAACTTTCCCTTATCGAAAAGGATCTTGAAAGCCTTTCTCTGGAAAACCAAACTGTTTCCCATGATCTTGAATTTGACAACGAGCATGAAGCTTTAGGAGCGATGTATGTGATCGAAGGTTCTACTTTGGGTGGAAACGTGATCGCAAAACAGCTTTCTAAAACAGAAGGTTTTGACAATGTGACTTTCAATTTCTTCGGATGCTACCAGGAAAATACAGGCCCGATGTGGAAAAACTTCAAAGAGGTTCTGGATACTGAAGTGGCTGAAGACAACTACAATGAAGTCCTTTCAGGAGCAAAAAAACTATATACGTTTTTACTGAACGTCAATTAATTTCATTGAACCCTAATTAAATTCCTGAAAAATTGCCCACATTTTCAGGAATTGTTAAATTTGGGCGTTTCAATTTTTAGACTAAACTAAAAAATAATTTAAAAAAAGTATACAATATGAAAGTAACTGTAGTAGGTGCAGGCGCTGTAGGTGCAAGCTGTGCAGAATACATCGCAATGAAAAACTTCTGTTCAGAAGTAGTTTTAGTAGACATTAAAGAAGGATTTGCGGAAGGTAAAGCAATGGATTTGATGCAGACTGCATCGCTGAACGGATTCGATACAAAAATTACCGGAACAACAGGAGATTACAGCAAAACTGCAGGTTCTCATGTAGCAGTAATTACTTCAGGTATTCCAAGAAAACCTGGAATGACCAGAGAAGAGCTGATCGGTATCAATGCAGGTATCGTGAAAGATGTTACTCAAAACCTGGTAAAACATTCTCCGGAAGTGATCATCATTGTGGTTTCTAACCCAATGGATACTATGGCTTATTTAGTACACAAAACTTCAGGTCTTCCAAAGCACAAAATCATCGGAATGGGTGGTGCATTAGACTCTGCAAGATTCAAATACAGATTGGCTGAAGCTTTGGAAAGTCCGATCTCTGATGTAGACGGTATGGTAATCGCTGCACACAGTGATACAGGAATGCTTCCATTATTGAGCAAAGCGACAAGAAATGGTGTTCCGGTAACTGAATTCCTAGATGAGGAGCAACAAAAATACGTCATCGAAGAAACTAAAGTAGGAGGTGCTACCTTAACTAAATTATTAGGAACTTCAGCTTGGTATGCACCAGGTGCAGCAGTTTCTGTAATGGTTCAGGCTATCGCTTGCGACCAGAAAAAAATGATCCCTTGTTCTCTAATGCTTGAAGGTGAATACGGACAAAATGATATCTGCTTAGGTGTTCCAGCTATTATCGGAGCGAACGGAGTAGAAAAAATCGTTAACGTAACGCTTACTGCAGAAGAGCAGTTGAAGTTTGCTGAAGCGGCTAATGCTGTGAGAGAAGTGAACGGAGATCTTAAGTTTTAATTGATTTAAGCTTTATATAATAGCTCAGAGCGGCCAAAGGCCGCGCTGAGTTTTTTTTATCTGAATTTTTTGTCGGAATTTTATTTATTTTCGGCGCGGCCGCAGGCCGCTTTTATTATAAAAATGAATTTTATGAAGAGTGTAATTCTATTTGGACAATTCTGAGTAAACCAAATCAAGATCCTGAAATTTTAACTTACTAAAATTATCACTAGGAGTCTGAATCTCATCTAAGCTAACAAAAAGAATTGAATAATCTTTAGAACCAAACTCCTTTTGCATAATTTGATCAGCTCTATCTCTGGTTACTATAGCTGTCCTTTTATATTCATCATAATATTTCTTCTTGTTGTTGAAGTCAATAGGAATTGATGTTATCGTAATTTTATTAATTGAAGTTTTGGCAAATGCCTGAAATGCAATATATACAATATCTCTTTTGACCATTTCACTAATTGTTTTGTCCGAATCTCCCTCTATGGTAGGCTTGGAAACTTGAATGTGTAAGTTTTTCTCATCAGTATTTATGAATTTTAGAGTTCCTTGTTCAACCGTAAAATCATGAGCATCTTCTAGCATCTCTTTTACAGAGTTATATTTTTTTAATTCAGATGGACTGATATTTTGTGTTTGAGATGTTTCTATTTTTGTTTCGTTTTCTGTGATAACTGATTCGTTTTTTTTATCATTGCTACAGCTTAATAGTGCGCATATAGAAGCAATTAAGAGTGTTTTCTTCATTTATAATTAAATTTTAGTTATTACTTTAAGTAATATAATAGTTTTATCTTAATTGATATCAATTGTTTTGGCTAGGCTCTCAAAACTATTATTATCATAATAATCGAGTTTACTATATCCGTTCATATTGTTGATTGTATAAATGGCTTTTATATTTTTCATGTCTTCATCCTCCATATATAATCCAGTGACAGGATTGTTTGGGAATTTTGCGGTATTAGATTTTTTAAAGAAAACTAATATTTGAAAATAGCCATTTGTGTAATCAGATTTAGCAGTTGAACAGTAGTCTTTTAATTGGTTCAAACTAATATCTTTATCAACTTCGAAAAGTGTCATTTGATTAAAATTACCATCACTTCTTATTTCCTTTTTACTGTCAATTACTTTCATTTTATCATTATTATATTTGGGTTGTATATCAATATGAGCATCGTTTTTTCCTTCTTGATTTGATGTTGTAAGGCCATCTCTTGAGTTTGTTATTTGGTGTTGCTCTTTTTTATTATTGCTACAGCTTAGAGAAATTAATGTTATAGTAGACAGGATTAGATTAAGTTTTACGTTCATAATTGTTGTTTTGCAATAGTTTAAAGCTACAGAATCTTTATGCTTAAAAAATATGGAAAACCATAAGTAAATTCTTTTGTACTAATAAAAACTACATCGAGTTTTTTATTTTATCTGTCTTAAAACGTCTAATAACTCAGGAATTTTATTCACCTGTGATTCGGTCCAGAAATAATGTTCATTATCGGTTACACCGAAATCCTTTAAGTAAATAGAAATTCTTCTCGTATTTTTTTCAATGTAAAAATTAAATGATATTTCCTTAGAATTAAAAATATAGGTGGTAGATTGTTTCTTTTCTGTCTTATCTTTTATGTTGGGAATAACGTATAATTCTATAAAGTGAATAAATTCTTCCACTTCATTTAAGTCAAGCCATGACGTTTTGAAAAACCTTCTTGATTTTCCCATAAAATCATATTTTGCATCCATATCAACCTGAATGGATTTTATTTTCTGATTGGTTTTTAAATTGATTGCTTCGACAGGGAAGAATGAAACTTCTTCACCTATACCTGATCTAAAATCTGCTGTAATATTCCAATTTTTGTTGACTTGGGTAAAGTCTGCGCCATCAATGAATTTTCGTGTACTAGAATTTAAATCCTCTTTTTGCTGCGCTGAAATATATAAGCATGAGAACAAAAAGAAAATAATGGGGATTCTTTTCATGATAATTGATTTAAATTTTCAGTTTAAATATAATAACATGTATGGTATGAATATTACGGGAATCCGTACTAGAGGACTCTTGAGTGACTTTTTGAGGGTTTGGTGAGTGTATGTTTATTTTCGGCGCGGCCGCAGGCCGCGCCGAAAATAAATAAAATAAAGCTCGCCGTTCATATAAAAAAAGAAAACGCACTCAGAGCGCGTTTTTATGTTGATTTTCAGTAGATTATTTTTTGAGTATTTCTCTCCATTGATAAATAGGTTTGATAACATTGTAAGAATAATACTTTCTTGCAATACCAATATCGAATCCTGAGCCGATCACTACGTTGAGTATGCTTTGATCTGTTTTATAGACATTGCTGCTGATAAATGTTTCAACGGCCTCTTTGACAACCGGGTCATTCTCCATATTGCCGTTGAATTCCTGTTTTTGATCCGTTCATATGGATATAGTATAGACAGGTTTTTTATTGTCAGGCGGAAAGTAATTAAAATTGAAAAATAAGTCAGAGAAATAGCCCAGCCAATGAATTTGGCGCTTTCTCCCATGGAAATAAAGATATTTTCAAAGGTGAACCCTAATATAAACCCTAAGATTCCAAGGATCAACGAATCAATGAGTAAGGCCCATATTCTGGTCCAGAAACCGGATAAAAACAAATTGTTTTTCATTTTGGTATTAATTTTAGAGCCCGAAAGTAATGAAATTCTACCGTTGGCCTAAAACAAAAGAGTGTACCAGTCAGTTATTGGCTAAAATAAGTTACTTTTTGTGTTTTCGCACAAAATTGCAAACGGCATTCGAAAATTCCGCATTTTTCTCATAATACAGAAGATGTCCGCCATCAATAGATACCACTTTCTGATCAGGGAACTGAAACGTTTTGTAGTGTTGTGTTCCTACAGCTTTATCTTTTTTTCCGGTGATAATTAAAACAGGAATGTGAATATCTTTGGTAAATGGTGCATGATCGATGTAATATTCAGGATAATCTTTTGGTTTCGAAATGACGGCCATCCCGAAATCTATGATTCTTGGATGAAGGGAATCTATTTTATCGGTCTGCTTAATGGTTTCAATATCTTCGGTGAGAAATTTATATCCGATTCTTTTCTTCCTTAATGCTGCACTTATTTTTGACAGCTCAGCAGAAAGGCTGTCTTCAGGAACGGCTTTATTAGGCTGTTGCAGCAGGCTATTTCCATATTCAATCTGCTCTTTTAAAGATTCATTGTTGAGAAAATGAAGTGTAATATTAGCCAGAATCAATCCTTTCGTATGTTGTGGGTATTTTTTAGCGTAATGAGTCGCGATAATTCCTCCAAAAGAATGAGCTAATAAAAAGACTTGATCAATTTTTAGGTGTTGTCTGAGTTCTTCAATATCCTGAACCATTGCCTCCAGATGATAGTTGTCTGATGTCCCCGACTGTCCTGAACCACGCTGATCCATATAGATCATCTTCATATTTTTTTCTAGACTGCTTCCGCCCAAAAGTTCAAATGAAGGATATCCCTGCCCCGGACCTCCCGGAACATAAATACATGCTTCTCCTTTTCCGGAAACTTTATAATTGATCCTGACATGGTCGGAGGTTTCAAAAGACCTTTCCATATTGCCTTTCTGCGCCGAAACTATGTTGGCAGCCAGAAATAAAAACAGGAGTAAGCAGATGTTTTTCATAGTATAATAACAGTTGAAAGACATGGTTTATTACTTTAAGATAGATTGTTTTTTTATCCTGATTTCAACGGAGACAATTCATTTTAAATTTCTTCGTTTTATTTCTTTTTCAAATCCTTTCCAGTTAATGATACTGACGATGAGTAAAGGAAGAAGACAGATCGGAAAAATCATGAGGGGAGTAAACCCTTTACTGAGCGCCAGAACGATGGTGGCAGAAAATAGCAGTATTATGGAGGCTCCCAGTATAACGGTTAGAATTTTGAGCTTCTTTTCATTATTTATCAGTTCTTCATCAGTGTATTCGGTTATTAGTTTGTTTCTCATATTAGTTTTTATTGATGACTTGCAGATGGCCGATACTTCCGACAGGAGCTATTTTAATCTGTTTTTCACCCTTTTTGACATAAAAGTAATAAATACTGTTGATATCAATCAGATAGATCGGGGATGTTTCTCCCGAACCGGTGGTAAGGGTGTAGTTTTGTTTTAAAGTCTGGGTATCCAGCCTTTTTTTTATTTTCACTCCCTGCCCAATTCCCAATCCTACAAACAGAGCCAAAAACTCAAATCCTATCAATATCAAAAATACAGGAATCAAGGCTTTTCGAAGTTCACGTTTATCCAGATCCGGATTCATTCTATAGCTTTTCAGTATTTTCTGAACCAGATTGGTATGGCTGTATTTAATAAATAAAACCTGAATTAAAAAGAAAAGTAACACTACCGAAAGCACCATGAGGATCAGTATAGGATTGGAGATCATATCTGAAACTGGACTGATCAGAATATCCGTAAGAGAAGAATACTTCAAAATATTGATTCCTAAAGGATAAAAAAGGATAGTTTCCTTTAATAATCCAAGTATTATTAAATATATATATCATAATGGAAGAAATGATTGAATTTTTTCTAAATATTTCATTGCACTAAGATATTATTTTTCCACTATCAAAAATAGAAGCAAAATAAAAAAGAGCGGTATAAATACACCGCCCTCAAGATTTATCTAACAAAAATTTTTTAAATATAAACACATCCGCATCCGGTTTCCCACTCTTGGCACAGATGCATCGGCTCAGTGCAGCCTCCTCCCGGATGACCTCCTCCCGCAACTCTATAGCAGATACCATCATTGCAGTAATAAGAGCCTATGGTACGTGGGCAGTTACCGTCGGCATCACATATACCATATGCGATATCGCCTCCGCTGATGAATTCAAGCTGCTTTCTTGTTAATTTCTTTAAATTTTTCATAGCAGTTAATATTTTTCATTTGTTGATTACTAATATAAGAAATTTTAATACACAATAATGTGATTTAAATGATATTATTTAAAATTTAAATGTTTAATCATTGAAATAATTAAAAAAATGGATAGCAAAGAAACTTTTTTATGTAGTTTACTAATGAAACTGCGGAAAAGAATTATTTCTCCCCCGCAGTTAAGACCGGATATATGGAACCAGCTATTTGTTCATAACACTGAAAGCACCTTCAGAGCCTGTAAAAAAGCTGGTGTACAGGACTTCTGTATTCCCGACACGGATCTCGTAGGTATCTTCAAGCAGGCCTTTTACAAAACTGTCTGCCACCTCTGAAGCGGGAATACCATTCTCTCTGCCTCCGATTTCTGCTGAAAAATCTGTATTGACAAGGGGAGGCATCAGTTCAAAAACTTTCACAGAAGTGTCTTTAGCCAGCTCGTATCTGAGCAGTTGTGTATAAGAATGTAGAGCGGCTTTAGAATCAGAATAGGTAGGAACGTGTGAACCCGGAGCAAACGCAACAATGGAAGAAACATTGACTACCGCTGAATTTTCTTCCTGTTTCAGTAATGGAAGCAGTTTTTCAGTCAGGCGGATGGGGGCAAAATAATTGGTCTCAAATTCTGCAGAAGCTTTGGTATACGTATCTGAAGCATCAGAAAGCGTGTACGCGTAAGCATGTCCGGCATTGTTGATCAGGATATTCAATCCCCCGAAATTAAGCTTAATTTCTTCCACCAATCGGTCTACATCTTTTTCGTTGGTGATGTCAGCCTGTAGGGTAAAGACATTTTCAAGACCTTCTGCCGCAGCGTCCAGCTTTTCTTTGTTTCTTCCTGCAATAATAATTTTGTTGGATGCATTCAGTAATTTTGCAATTTCCAGTCCGATTCCTGAGCCTCCGCCAGTGATTAGAATAGTGTTGTTGGTAATGTTCATGACATTTTTTGTATTAAATTAATAAGTATTTTAAATTGTACTATTTGGTACAAAATTGATTAAATTTTTTTAATCCAGTATGTTAAGATTCATTTTAAGAATGCTTCTCAAAATTTCCGGTGAGCTTTCCATTCTTCTGGTGACATGGATTCCGTTCCATAAATTACTCAGGTGCCAGCCGATCATTTCCGGATCTTCAGTACTGGTGATCTGTCTGTTTTTTTGTGCATTTCTGATGGTTTCTGCAAACAGGGCTTGTAGCTTTTTCAGCAATTGAGCGGTGATCTTTTTTATGTCATGATCCTTTTCAGAAAGCTGTACCAGGGCATTTCCCAAATAACAGCCCCGTTCTTTATCACAGTCTGAAGCATCGGCCAAACTCAGAAAAAACTCTTTAATGAATTGAATTGGATCATCAGAGACAGCCAAATTTCCGGAGAATTTTTGATAGAAACTGTCTGAAAACTGTCTGATCGAACGGATATAAAGTTCCTGTTTTCCCCCTTTAAAAGCAAGATAAAAACTGCCTTTCCCGATTCCCATAGCGCAAAGCAGTTCATCGGCAGAAGCTGTATCATAGCCTTTGTCTTTGAAAACTTCAGTTGCTTTTGCAACGGCTTCCTGCTCGTCGAATATTTTAGGTCTTCCTGCCATCGGGATTATTTCTGCGACAAAGGTATGCAATTGTACTATTCGGTACAAAATAAAAAACTCAATATGTTTTATAGTTTTTGTCGATCAAAAAAATTAAGAGATAGAGTAAAAATGCTTCATCCTATAAATCTAAAGTCATAAAAACAGCCGTTTCCTCCGGATTTTCATACAGTCTTGTATTGATTCCTGTAATGCTGAATCCCATTCTCCCGTAGAACTGTATCGCCTGATAATTGGTATTCTGCGTTTCAAGCTCAATAATTCTGCAGTTTAAATGTCTGGCTTCACGAACAGCATTTTTGATGAGCTGGGCTCCGGCTCCGTTTCTCCTGAATTTTTCACTGATCAGAATATTTTCAATATAAAAGCTGTTATTCCATGTTCTGTGTTCGCAGATGATCCAGCCCATAAGCTCTCCATCTTCAAAAATGCCGAAAGAATGTCCTTTTTCAATGATTTCATTAAGCTCTTCAATGTCGTTGGAATGAGTTTCCCAGACCTTAGAGTAGGGTATGTTTTTTTCTTTTAATACAAACTCAAAAGAGCCAGCGTATTCAACAAAAGAAACGGAGAGGATTTTGTCTGTATTGTATCCGTTAAGTCCCCAATTGAGTGTGGGATTTTCAGTCAGTTTTTCTAATTTTTTTATTTCCATGGAAATATGATTGATTGTTATTGAATTTCAGTACAGATTTCTACTAAATAATGATCCGGATCTTTGACATAAGCAACCTGTTGTCCCCAAGGTTTTACCGCTATATCTTCATATAGAACAGCTCCGTTTTGAACCGCTTTTTCTACCAGTTTCTCCACATTATCCGTAGTAAATCCCAATTCGATTCCAAATGGTTTTTCTTCAGATTTAGAAGACAAAAATCCTTTTTTTATATTGGAACTGGCTAAACTTATGGAGGCAAAAGAAAGACTGGTTTCCCCAGTAAGCAGTTCCCCGTAATCTTTTTCAGGGGTGATGAATTTAATGGGTAAGTCAAAAGTCTGATGGTAAAAGTTCATTGACTTCTCCACATCTTCAACGTATAAAATAACATACTTGAATTTTATCATAATGATGGTTTTAATGGGTATTTAAAATATAGTCTTCGTCTGTGATCATCTCTATATTTGGACCATTCCGGGGATAATATTCCATCCCTCCGAAAATGCCGAAATGAAGCGGATACTTCTGCTCCAGTTGACGTACCTTGCTTCCGAAAGCATTGATATCAACATGTTGAACCGCATTTTCCATCTGTCTTCCGTTGGAAAAGAAAAACATCAGATTGGAATGTTCTTTAAAATCGCAGTCATAGTAGTAGAATACATGGATATTCTCTTCAGTACAGATACAAATCAGATCATTGATTAAGTTTTCTTTGTGTATGGTAGGCAGATTGCAGTCGATCCTTACTGAAATATTTTCAGCATTGTTTTTTCTGAAATCTGAGCCGGTGATCTGCATAAACCGATGTTCTATGGTTTCATAGGTTACATTTTCCGGGCTTAAATTTCTGCTTGATTGTACTTCGAAAGGAGTGTCGATCATATGAGCATTGGCGAGAATCAGTAGTTTTTCTATTTCTGAAACGAACTGGAAATGTTCGTCAAAAAGGGTATAATCACCTGTTGATATCAATAATTTATTCTCATTGATCTTTATACTCAAATACATCCTTTTAAAACGGGGATGTAATTCTTCCAGTTTCCTGATGAGGTTTTCGGGATGATCTACTGAAACTCTTGCTTCCAGCTCGGCAAGATTGTTAGCATGGCCTCCAAATCCTTTGAAAAACTTAAAAAATTGGAAACGGTATAGATTTTCCGGGAATTTAAAATACCAGTAGACTCCTAAAATCATGGCTGCATTGTTTGTTTTAAAGGTGGTTCTCAAATTTAATAAAATTTCATACTCCAAAACTTTCAAAACCCTTAAATTTGTCGCAACAAAAATTTACTAGATGCTTAGGAAAATTTCAATTGCGGCAGCGGCTTTACTGTCCGTAATTACAATCAATGCTCAGAAGAACAAAAATTCTCAATTAGAAAGACCTAAATTAGTCGTAGGATTAGTTGTAGACCAGATGAGGTGGGACTACCTGTACCGTTTTTATAACAAATACGGAAACGATGGTTTTAAAAGACTTCTGAATACAGGATATTCTTTAAATAACGTCCACATCCCTTATGTACCTACCATTACGGCATTGGGACATACCTGCATCTATACAGGTTCTGTACCTGCGATCCATGGGATTGCCGGAAACGACTGGACAGATAAAGAAACCGGAAAAAATGTATACTGTACAGCAGACGAGAGCGTGCAGCCGGTAGGAACAACCAATGCAAAGACGGGAAGTCATTCTCCGAAAAACCTTTGGTCTACCACCGTAACCGACGAATTGAGACTGGCGACCAACTTCCAGGGGAAAGTGATCGGGGTTTCGTTAAAAGACCGTGCTTCTATTCTTCCTGCGGGCCATACGCCGAACGGAGCCTTCTGGTTTGATGACAGTACCGGAAATTTCATTACGAGTTCATGGTATATGAATGACCTGCCTCAGTGGATGAAGTCTTTTAATGCACAGAATCTGCCTGAAAAATTAGTAGCAAACGGCTGGAATACCTTACTTCCGATTAACCAATATACAGAAAGTTCTCCGGATAATTCTCCATGGGAAGGACTGCTGGGAAGTGCAAAAACACCGGTGTTCCCTTACAGCAATTTAGCTCAGGATTACCAAACTAAAAAAGACAACATCCGTTATACACCTTTCGGAAATACGCTGACGCTGAAACTGGCTGAAGCTTCTGTAGAAGGAGAAAAATTAGGAGGTGATACTATTACTGACTTCTTAGCGATCAATCTTGCATCTACGGATTATGCAGGGCATAAATTCGGACCGAATTCTATTGAAGTGGAAGATGTTTATTTGAGACTTGACCAGGATCTGGCTCAATTCTTCAATTACCTGGATTCAAAAATAGGAAAAGGGGAGTACACTGTTTTCCTTTCTGCTGACCACGGTGGAGCACATTCTGTAGGATTCCTGAAAGAACATAAGATCACGACAGGATTCTTCGGAGAAGGAATGGAAAAAGATATCAATCAGAAACTGAAGGATAAATTTGGGGTTGATAAACTGATCAATGCAGTAGACAATTACCAGATCTATTTCGACAGAAAGCTGATGCAGGATAACAAAATTGAACTGGATGATCTTAGAGATTTCACGATTAAAGAATTACAGAAAGATCCAACGGTTTTATACGCAGTATCTGTGGATGAAGTTCAGGAAGCTACCATTCCGGAACCGATCAAGCAGAGAATCATCAACGGAATCAACAGACAGAGAAGTGGCGATATCCAACTGATCTCCCACGATTCTATGCTTCCTCCATACTCTAAAACAGGAACCACACACAGTGTATGGAATTCTTATGACTCTCACATTCCATTGATCTTTATGGGTTGGGGAATTCAGAAAGGAGAAAGCAATAAAGCCTATAATATGACCGATATTGCGCCTACCGTTTCATCACTGCTGAAAATTCAGTTCCCGAGTGGAAATGTAGGAAACCCGATTACGGAGGTTATTGGAAGATAATTTAATTCTTATATAATACAAAACATTCCTTTCGGGGAATGTTTTTTTTTGATGTATACTTTCTGCTTATTAAAATTGAAGTGAAAGTTTTAATTGGATAAAATATTAATTTCTTATTTAATTCTAATTTTAGGGATATATTATTATATTTGGAAAACTAATTAAATATGTAAGCATGAAAAAATTATCAAGAGAAAATCTAAAAATGATCAAGGGTAGTGGAGGTTTAGCATGTTCAGTTGACAATAGGTGTCCAACAAAGCATGTCTGCTGTAATCAGGTTTGCCTGAAAACTACCGAAATAGAACATTTACCTAATTGCGAAGAAATATAATGATAGCCAAGCTTGGTATCTGATCTACTTTACGACTTCAGTTCCCGGGCGGAAATATAAGTGCTAAAATATCGGGGGATATTTTTTACATATTATCAAATCAAAGAGATGCAGATGTTGCATCTCTTTTTTTGTTATTTTAAACACAATAATAATCATTCTAAGTAAAACGGTATTATGGCCGAATTAGATGTTTTTTAATTACTTCAGACTATCTTTAGGAATAGGAAATAATTTCCAGTTCATATAATTGGGATATTTTCTTTTTAAAATTTCGTAATAAATATAGTAAGGTTTGCTTTCTACCAACTTTGTTTGAATCATCTCTTTAGAAACTAATTTTCCATTTTTATCAAAAATGCATGTTAAACCTTTTCCTGTTTTGAAACTTAAAATTCCAACAACTTTGGTTTGTTCATCTTCTTTCACATATAGACTTAGAAAGTTCTCATCGTTTCGTTCTAGCAATCCTTTTGCATCTAAAAAAATATAATTTTTTGTATCTTTTATACCTATATTATTCTTCTCTCTATAGAAAATAATCTTTTTTGGAAGATCTTTTTTATATATTTCTATAGTTGAATTTAGTAAATATTCAGTATTAACTTTTTTCTTTGTGCAATTAATTAGAAGCAGCAACAACGTGATGATTATATATGGAGAATACTTCATATTACTTATTTTTAAATTTTAAAATATATTGCCCTGCAGTTACCCTGTTTATTATCATTCCATAAACGGAATTTTCAAATAATTCGCCACTTTCATCTCCATCAGGATCAAAACCTGTTAGATAATTACCATAATGAACAAATTCATGTAGCATTGTAACTGCCATTAAAAATGATGTTGCTTCTATGGTTGAGGTTGTAGAAGCTTGTTGAAGACCTAGAGTGAAATTTTCGTTAATATACAAAATCTCGGAAGTGGTTGAATTAAATAATCCAAAAACAGGATCATTTTTATATTTAAGTCCTGGAATCAATTCAATTTGAGGTCCTTGCCCAAAAGTTAGTTTATCTAAGACCTGATTCTTAGACATTCCAGATATTTCAACGAGCTTATTAAGAATTAATGGATTATTTTGAACATATGATTTTAAATCCTTTACAATTTGTGTGAATCTTGGATATTTTATTTGGTCCAATCTTCTCATTTTAAAATTTGGAGATGATAAAGTTTCGTAATTGAGGATTGTAGAGGGATCTTCTAAAATAATCTGTTCCAAGAAATTTCCCTGAATATCTGTTAAAAACCAGTTTTTAAACTGTATTGCAGTAACATCAGGATTAATCGTTATAAAATTCATTATCCATGAAAAAGGGATAGAATTAAACCCTGTATTCTGTCCTGCAATGGCAAATTGCATATATTTTTTTGCTAATGCGAACGCTTTGTTCTGGTCCGCCATATTATATGTATACCAAAAGAGATTTAAAGATTCATTGCGGTAAAGAGAAAGCCACTGCCTTTCATCAAATGAGAAACGTCTGTCTACTTTAAATGCCTGATAAGCATTGTTATATTCATTTCCATTCGGAAGAGGTTCTTCCAAGCTTATTGGTGTTATAGGTGTTCCTCCTGACCCTCCGGAACCATTGGAGGAACCAGAATCACTTCCGTAAGATATGGTAGGACTTCCTCCCATATCCTGACAAATAGTAACTTTAATCATAGTAGAGCCAGTGCTTTCACAATGAGCATCATCATGATAATATCCAAATTCACAGGGAATTTCTAAAAACTGCTCATAACATGAAGCCGATTTTGATAAAGCTGCTTCGGAAAAATTGCCTTCCTTGTAAATAAAATCTATTTCACCCCGATACATCCGGTGTATTTTTTTATTGTAGTCATTAAACCAATCTTTATCCGGGGTATATTTATAGATGATTTTCGAAATTTCACCATTTCTTTTCCGAACCATCAAGTTATAAAAAACATTCTTTTCTTTGGGTATTTTGGGATATACAACCATTGAGTAGTGGATATCTGAGGGAGAATTTTCTACTGCGATAATCTTATTTTCATCGATCACAAAATCGGTCAATTCTGTTGTTTTCGAAAGAGAAGAAGCAGTAACCCTAAATTCTTTCTGAATATTTACGTTCCCCAAACCTATTTGCATGGTTTGAAACGAAACCAGTTTTCCTTTTCCGGTGTCCTTGTCAGAAGTTTGTTCGTTTACTTCAAGTTCTGTTCTACAGTTGAACAGGAAGAATACGGATACAAGTAGCATCAAAACATTGAATTTTTTCATAATGTGTTTTTATATTTTATTAACATTTCAAAACTAATAATTTACACTTCTCCTGAATAAGAATTATCCTGCATGCTTCTTGTAATTTGTAGCAAAAAAATGTACAGGATTTGAATATAATTTGAGCAGATTTTATATACATTTGTAAAAACAAACAAAATGATGATCCAGGAAAAACTTAGAAACCTCAGAAAAGAAAAAGGCATAACACAGGAAAAAATGGCAAAAATATTATCTACAGATCCATCCAACTATTCGCGTAAGGAACAGGGAAAAGTAAAAATACATGATGAAGAATGGGAAAAGATGGCAGCAGCTTTGAACGTTCCTCTTGATGAAATAAAAGAGGACACAAAAGGTGGAGTTGTACATAATGATAATTCATCATTTAATGATAATTCTGGAAACTATTATATTCAGCATTTCAATATTCCAAACAATCTGATAGATACATTACAGGATTGTATAAATCTTTTAAAAGATCAGGTTCATGAATTAAAGGAAGATAATAAAAAATTGAAGGAAGAAAACACAAAACTAAAGTCCAAAATATAAAATATTTTACTTCCTGTAAATACAAAAAATCCATCTCACAATTTAGAAAGATAGATTTTTTACTAATTTCAAACTTATAATAGCCTAGATATTATTTCGAAGGCGTCGCCCTTATATTAATGGCGTCACGGTTTCCTGAACCAAATGTTATCCGGAAAGCCATTCCGCTCGCTCCCGCACCGTTCACCGTAATCGTATAATTTCCGGCTGGTAAAGTCAGCGTAGAACGGGGTACAAGATAAAAATTACCGGTCGTGATAAAAGTGGTAAAACTGTTAATATAAGATAAAGAAGATATTCCGAATGCATTATTGACAGGAATACCGGCAGGCGCAGCCGTAAAAGAATAGTAAACACTGCAAATTTTCACCGCATTATCTGTTATTCCTGCTCCGGTAGCGCCAGGGGCAATACCTGAGTTAGTGAAAATAGCAGAAATATTGGAATTAAATTCTACTAAAGAAGGCTTGTTTAAAGTAAACGATATGGTGGCCAACGTAATAGTAGAAATAGATCCGGTAGTTGTAGCTGCCGGAACATCCAGCGTTGTTGTGGTTAATGCATCTCCACCTATGGTACCTCCTGAAAGCATTGTTTTTTCTGACAAAGCGGATTTTCTCTGCCACTGGGTTCCGTCATTATAATATTCTCCCGGATACACTGGATTGGCTGCTACAGAGGTGTTGGTTGCAGTATTATATACCGTCATTCCCGCAACATGTGCAGAAAGTGGGGATGGATTATTGGTCGCTGTAAGAGCTAGTCTGGGAAGTAATATCCCTTTGTTTGTGCTACTTACCTCCAGCATTGCATTGGTATTGGGTGAAGAAAGGCCTATTCCCACCTGAGCTGTCATTTGGGATGAAATGCCTAGAAAAGTAAGGATGGTAAGAAATATATTTTTCATGATATGTTTTAGTTATTTGGGTTGAAAGTATCTGAGTCTAGATTTAGTTGCTGGTTGCTAGTTTGTTGGTTGCTTATTATTAGTAATTAAGTTAATGAGTTATCATCTGATGTCTGATGTCTGAAATCTTGGCTCTTGATTCTTGGCTCTAAAATCTGCCATTCACCATTCACTTGCGAAGCAAAATTGACCATTGACATTTCTCAACCTCAATCTCAGCCTTAAACTTAATCTGATGTCTGATGTCTGAAATCTTGGCTCTTGATTCTTGGCTCTAAATCTGCCATTCACCATTCACTTGCGAAGCAAAATTGACCATTGACATTTCTCAACCTCAATCTCAACATTAGCCTAAAAACTATTTTGTAGGTGTCGCTTTAATCTGCGCCATATCACGGACGCCGGAACCATACATAATTCTAAAAGCATTGCTGCTGGATGCCACTCCGTTTAAATTAACCACATAATTTCCTGCGGGTAATTGAAGGATGGCATGCGGAGCTGTATAAAGATTACCCGTAATAGTCGTGATGTTAGCCGTGATCGCATTCATATAAGTGATTGTGCTGTCTCCAAATGGAGCATTGACCGATACTCCAGCTGGTGCTGTGGTAAATACAAAATTCACAGTCGCCAACTTTACTGCCGAATCTCCTAATGGCGTATTACTGTCACCATTTACCGTAAAAGAAGTAGAAATATTGCCTCCGAATTCTACGCTGGATGGTCTGTCCAGAGTAAAGGAAAAAGTCGTTAAAGTAGTTGTGGCAGGAGTGCCTGCTGCAACATCCACGGTAATAGGAGTAAGCAAATCAGCGATCGTTCCTCCCGCAATCATTCTCACATCATTCAAAGCTGATTTTCTCTGCCACTGGGTTCCGTCGTTATAATATTCACCGGGGTACACAGGATTGGCCGCAACAGAAGTATTGGTCGCAGTATTGTACACCGTCATTCCGGCTACATGAGCAGTTAACGGCGATGGATTATTGGTAGCGGTTAATGCCAGCCTGGGCAATAAAAAGCCTTTGTTGGTACTGGTTATATCCAGTTGAGCATTGGCATTTGGACTCGCTAGTCCCACGCCAACCTGTGCATTGGTCAATAAAAAACAAACCAGAAAGAACGGAATGGTATATTTAATTGTTTTCATTTTTAGTATTTTAATGATGTTCAAAAAGGCAGATTCTCAATTACTGTAATGGAGTCGCTTTGACTTGGATCATGTCGCGCGTACCTCCGCCGAAGCCTATCCTAAAGGCCGTTCCGCTTAAAACCGTGCCTCTTACAATGAGGACATAGTTTCCTGCCGGTAAATTGGCTACACTATATGGATTCAGATAAACATCTCCGGTTGCAGTTCCGGCAGCAGAAAGTGAATTGGTATAAGCGGTAGAGTGATCACCAAAAAAAGCAGTCGTAGAAACTCCGGCCGGCGCTGTAGTAAACTGAAAATTAACTGTACACAGTTTTATGGCTCCGTCTGATAAAGGAGTCGTATTGCTTCCGGAAGCAGTATATTTTGTGGAAATATTAGCACTGAATTCCACAGTAGACGGCCTGTCTAAGGTAAAAGAAACAGTACTCAGTGTTGTATTCGATGCTGTTTCGGCAACGGCATCTGCTGTGATCAGAGCAATAGGGTCGGTTATACTTCCTCCGGTAATCATTCTGGCATCATTCCAGGAAGACTTCCTTAACCATTGGGTACCGTCATTATAATATTCTCCCGGATAGACAGGGTTGGCGGGCACAGAAGTATTGGTAGCTGTATTGTAGACGGTCATTCCGGCAACATGGGCTGAAAGGGGAGACGCACTATTGGTAGAAACTAGAGAAAGTCTTGGGAGGAGTAAACCTTTATTGGTACTGGTTACATCCAAACCTGCATTGGCGTTGGGTGAATTTATTCCAATGCCTACCTGTGCTTCCATTAAGGAAAAGCCCACAAATAATAAGGGAACAATAAAGTGTATCGTTTTCATCGCTGTTTAATTTATTTAGGTTTTATCAAAAAATATTCCGACAACTGATTTTATTCTTAATTTTTGCAATTATTTTGAGTAAAAATCACTTTAAATAGTTTTATGGTGTTGATTTAGTTTTTTTACTTTTGATTTAAACTGTATTTTAATATTTGTTTTTTATAATTTCAATCCTCCTTCAAATACATACGAGATTAATCGTTATTTGGTTTTTGTTTTTTCAAAAAAAAATTAAAAAATATCAATGTATTTACATGTTGTTTTTGTAAATAATTGATATTTAGTTAATTATATAGTGTTCGGGAAATTGTTATTTTCGTAAAAAATAAAAAAGTGGAGAGTAAAAAGAGAGATGACAGCTTATTTTTAGATATTCCTATTGATAAGATAATCCCTTATTCAAGATTGTATAAGATTATGGATTTTTTGTTTATACTGAAGATTCCTTTTTCTGATCCTGAAAATGGAAGAAACGAGTAGAATAACGATAAGACTTCCAATACCAACGATAATCCCTGTAAAATACTGATACCGGGTTTTCATTTCAGTACTTTTCTTCATCGTTTCCTTATTGTGCTCATTGATGGAATGATTGATAGAACTCAATTCGTTCTGTTCCCTCTGAAAACGCATTTCAAAATACTTCTTGCTGTAGTTTTGATACAAATTGGGTTTCCCCATGGCGAGATAGTTTTCGGACATTTCCTTGTATATTCCTTCATTGAGAATCAGGTCACCGGTATTTTTGCTGAGATCTTCGGCTTTGATAAGCAATGCTAAGGCTGTTTCATTTTCCTTTTTCTGCTTGAACATTTCAGCCATTCCTTTTAATGCGAAGGCTTCCAGACTTTTTGCTTTGTTTTTGCGGGCATATTCTGCAGACTGTATAAATGCCTGATGGGCTTTTTCAAGTTGACTAATATTAAGATAACAGTAGCCGATATTATAGAAGACCACACTCATATTGGAATACGTGGTCTGTTTATGTTCTATTTTTTCAAAATTCCGGATGGAGATTAGAAATTTTTCAAGGGCAATTTCGGGATTCGACTGGCTTTTATAAATCATTCCACGGATCGCGTAGCTTCTTGCCGTTTCAATATGTTTTTCTGGTACGTCATCCGAAAATTTAGCCAGATACTGATCGGCTTCGTTCAGCGTTTCAAGACTTTTGCTAAACAGTTCCATCTGCTGGTACTGGATGGCAGCTGAGATCAGAACACTGGTACGGACTTTCAGGTCATTTGTTTTTTCTGCGGTTTCTTTAGCTTTTAAAAGGTATTGAAGCGACTGGTCGAAATCTCTCTTTGCGATATTCGCCGTAGAAAGAAGCTGATAAATGCTGATCTGTTTATGAATATCTTTCTCTTTTGCAATGAGGTTTTTCCCAATCCTGATGGTATTATCCGGATTGTCATAAATCTCAAGACGGGCTTTTTTCATCAGGGAATCAAAAGAAGTTTTTTGTCCGGAAACTGAGAGGCAGAGGCACAAAAAGATTGCTGTAATGATTTTTAATGTCAATTTCATAATGTTCTGCTTTTACTGATTTCCTGGATATATGCATTGGGAGACATTCCCGTCACAGATTTAAAAACGGTGGTAAATGCGCTGTGCGACGAGAATCCCGAATATTCCGCCAGATAACTTACTTTGTAGTTAAGATAAACCGGGTCCGTTCTCAGCAGACGTGCGATATGATTGATCCTTAATTCATTAATGTAAGCATTGAAATTTTTCCCTTTACTGCTGTTGATCACCTCGGAAAGATATTTTGTATTCACACCCATTTGGGAAGACAATGCGGAAATCGTCATGCTTTTGTCCAGATATCGTTGCTGTTTTTCCCAGTCTTCCAGTTTTTGAAGGATTTCATCTTCCTTTTCCTTTGAAATTTTATGAGGGTCTTTTTCTGTCGTTTTATCAGCAGCTGAGGTTTCTCCAGAAAGATTCTGAATTGCCAGTTCTTCCTGGTTTTTCTGTTTTTCAAAGAAATCTGACTGTTTTTTAAGATCCTTGTTGCTGTTTTTCAGCATTAAAAAATAAATCAGAAGACTCAAAATTACCATGAAGAAGCCACCTGAGACTAAACTTATCTTTTTAAGTTGTTTCTGTTTCTGGAACTCCAGATTATTATTCTGGTTGGTCTCCACGAGTTTGACGATATAGCGGATGCCTTCTTTGGTGCTGGAATCCAGTTTTGTCCGGAGTTCAGTATACAATTTATTATACTGATGGTATTTTTCATCGTGATGAAGAGCGAAATAATTTTTGGATAAAGATTCGTAAATCTTTGCTTTCAGGCTGTTGTAAGGGAGATTTTCTATTCTGGAAAGTCCTTTTTCAAGAATTTCAACGGCAGTACCATAGTTTTCCTTTAAAAAATAATAGCGGGAAAGGTTTTCATAAGCCAATGCCTGGATAAAATAATAATCTGTCTTTTGAGCTAAAACAAGTGTAGATTCAAGAAGATACTTCGCTTCCTCCAGTTTATTCTGTCTCATTAAAAAAGAAGCCCTGAACACTTTATTTTCCATTTCAAGAATCCTGTTTTCCTGGTTGTTGAAACCTAGATACTGATCACTTTTGCTGAGGTTTTCCAGTGCTTGATTATAGTTTCTGTTAATTCCGAAATTTAGGGCCTGAAGCTGATAGAGCTTAGCCGTAATGACATTCATCCGTGGGTTATCGACTTTTAATAATTTATGGTCAGCCAAAAGACCGGAAATGATGCGTTGTGACTGGCTGTAAAGATCCAGATTCTGATACTGATCTGCAAGATTGTAATCGCCGGCGGCCTGAAGGAAATAGGAGAGGTTTTCTTTTTCTTTTGAATCTTCCTTTTGGCTGTAAATATTCACGGACTGGATATAATCTCCTTTCATAGCATAGGCCTGGGAGATGATATTCTGCAGGACAATTCTGTGCTCCGGATTTTGGTCGCTGATCAGAAGGCTCTGTGAATGATTGATGCAGTCATCCGGATTCTGGTATAACTTCTGAAAAGCTTTATCTGCCAAAATACTGAAGTCGGGACCGGATTGTCCTTTGACCCAGACTGAGCAGAGAATGACCAGCAGAATGGGAACGGTTTGAGCCAGAATAGTATGGCAAAAAAATGATTTTTTTTCGGTTTTTCTTACAGCTTCCTGATGATCAGTCCTCAAAATAGATTTTTGTTATATGTTTGTATTTTAATGATTTATATTCCTTGTTCTTTTAAATTTAACGAATTATGTAAGTCAAATTCTTTCGAAAAGGCAAATATAATATTAATATTGTTTCTGCTAATTCAAAATATTAAACTTAATTAATTATGAAAAAGATTTACAAAATTTCAATGAAAGCTCTATATGCTTGCTTTCTGTTTGGGTTTGTATCTGTCTATGCCCAACTGACTGTGATGGCGGTTGGAAATTATACAGTAGGGGGTATTTCCGATGGAGGAGTCGTAAGTATGCATACCAGTGCGGGGCAGATCTTTAAATGGGATGAGATCAATGGTCTTGTTCAGATCGGGTCGATCTCCAACGGATATCCAGCTGCCGGAAGAACCCTCATCAATGCTACCGGTACCAAAATAGCTTCTTCCACGACCAATTCCGGAACCGGATTCAATGAAATATCTACGTATGATACAGTGTCAGCTTCCTGGAGCAATCACGGAGGTCTGGTTCCTACAGGCTGGGACGGCCATGTAAGTTCTACTTGGGGAATAACTTCAGACGGAAATACCATCGTAGGTCTGGGATGGGTAACCGCCGGAAGCGCACATGCCATAAAATGGGATGCCACAAACGGTGTAACAGATCTCGGAAGTATAGTTCCCAACAGAAGTTCCAGAGCCAATGCTATCAATGCCGACGGATCTGTCATTGTCGGATGGCAGGATCAGGATAACGGAACCCGAAGCGGTGCCCAATGGGTAAATGGAGTAGAAAGTTTTATCACAGACAGTAATGGCGATTATGTAGGCGAAGCAGGGGATGTTTCTGCCGACGGAAC
Organism: Chryseobacterium sp. JM1; assembly: GCF_000737715.1. Classification (GTDB taxonomy): domain Bacteria; phylum Bacteroidota; class Bacteroidia; order Flavobacteriales; family Weeksellaceae; genus Chryseobacterium. The sequence continues at coordinate 65,551 of NZ_JPRN01000016.1, forward strand.
CACGATCATAGGAGCTGCTATGCCCAATCCATACGTATGGAACAGCGTAAGCGGCCTGACATATATTACCCATCCAAATTCCTCAGCCTTTTTCAGAGGAGGAGCAACCGGAATCTCTGCCGACGGTAAAAAAGTAGTCGGATTCTTCAGACCTTTCGCGGCGCCTCCAATGTCCGGAGAAGGCTTTATATGGACTGCCGCAAGTGGCCGTGTGAACCTGAACGATTATGCTGTAGGTTTGGGCATCAATACCCAGGGTGTGAATATGTCACTTCCTCTGGCTATTTCCCAGGATGGAAGAAGGGTAGCCGGGATAGGAACCAATGCATCCAATCAGATCGTTGCGTTTTATCTGGATCTTTCGAAAATACAGCTTTCTACCAGTGAAAGCACAAAACACAACAGCAATATAGCCATTTATCCAAATCCTGTAAAAGATGTTCTTTATTTCAAGGGAATCACAAAGATAGATAAAGTGGAAATATACAATATGGTCGGTCAAAAAGTAAAAACAGACAATGCTGTGGAAAGCAGAATAGACGTTTCCTCTTTATCAAAAGGAAATTATATCCTGCAGATTTTCGTGAAAGGGGAGACTTCACAGAGTTTTAAATTTATTAAACAGTAAAGTAAAAATTAGGCGTACTTTAAAAGACTTGACCAAAAAAACTCGCAGGAATTTTCTGCGAGTTTTGTATGTGATGTAGGAACTGAGGTTAATGGTAAGATTGAGATTGAGACAATGTCAATGGTGAATTTTGCTTCGCAAGTAAATAGTGAATTTTTGAGTGGAGATTTCAGACATACTGCTGGTGGTTTTGAATTCCAGTCAACAGGATGCTACTTTCCTAATTGAATATCCTAACGAATAACTGACATTCCAAATGGTGGCTGAGGGTCTCGAAGCCACCATAACACGCATCTCACACCCCTCGCACCCTCGCACCCTCCGACTCTCAAACTCAATTTTAGTTGATATAAGAAGCATTAAAAGACATTGAAATAGGTCTGCAGGGCATATTAACACCGGAAGTTGTTCCGTTATTCACAACTCTGGTCATTCTTACATCTACCGTATGATTTCCTGCGGTAAGGAATTTTACGGTATTGATGGTAAATTGGGTATTGGCTCCGGCAGAAGCTTCCTGGGTACGAAGGTAGCAGTCTGTAGCCACTCCATCGATGTAAAGCCTCGCTTCATAAGTAGCCTGCCCACCTCCCGTAGGACTGCCTACATAATCGATTCCAAGCATGAAATTGATGAATAAAGTCTTACCGCCTGCAGGAATTGTAATAGATTGGGAAGTTCCCGTAACAATAGTGGCGCCAAGATCATTGACATTATAATCGGTACCGGTCGTACTGTTTACCGTAGCGGTGTTGATACTGGCCGGAGTAGGATTCGCTACCGTGACAATATTTCCTGTTGCATCCACCCCTATAGACTGTCCCGTTCCGATGGGTGATGCAGAAGTCAGGTTGGTGAATTTTACTCCTGAAACATTGGCGGTACCGGAAGCAACTTCAAGTCTTGTATTGGGAGTGGCAGTACCTATCCCTACATTTCCGTTACTCAATATGGTGATTTTTTCTGCTCCGTTAGCTTTTAAGCCAAGAATCCCTGTATTATTAGTTCCCAGGCTTAATTGGGTTGAACTTCCGGATGAATTAATCTGGGTCTGATTAGCATCATCCGTGTAAATGTCAAGGTTAGCCGTCCCTCCGGTTAAGGTAACAGATCCTCTTGTGGATGCGGTTGTAGCGACTGTTCCTAAACCTGCGCTCGTGACAATTCCTACAGTGGTACCTCCGTTTACAAAAAGTAAAGGGCTTCCATTGGTGGTTACCGTTCTTTGCCCCGGCAATGTTCCGTCTGAGGTGTAAATATTCACAGGAGCGTCTATTTTAGTCCAGACTGTTCCGTTAAAATAATAATAGCCTGTTGTATCTATATTGATAGCGGTACCTGCTAATGTTCCCGTTGCGATACTGTTGACATAGATCAGTGTTGAAATCGGCACTGATGTCATGCTTTGTGCTCTTTGTCTGTCTACCCTTGGGATTAGGAGACCATCTACATTGGTGGTGGTTCCGGTTGCATTCTTTGACGTGATATCCAGCGTAGACAAAGGAGTATTGTTGTTAATTCCCGTCTGTGCCACGACAACTGAAATGCCCGCTAATAAAAATATAATTGAAAGTTGAAATCTTTTCATGACGTAAGTTTAAGATAATGATTAATTTTTGCAATGCCTAGATTGTCCTACCTTATTGTGCTTAAGCTTAATTTAAATAAGAGGCATTAAACGACATTGATATCGGGGCACAGGTCATACCCGCTCCCGAAGTCGTTCCATTATTGAATGTTCTCTGCATTCTGACATCAATCGTGTGATTTCCGGCTGCCAAAAACTTAATCGTGCTGATGGTAAAAGAGGCATTGGTGCTTATCCCCACTTCCTGGGTGCGCATATAGCAGTCTGTAGCCGCTCCGTCTATGTATAATCTGGCTTCATAATAGGCTGTTCCGCTACCAGCAGGATTATTGACATAATCTACCCCAAGCATGAAATTGATAAATAAAGCTTTTCCGCCCGTTGGAACAGTGATGGTCTGCGAAGTTCCGGATACGATAGTTGCAGCCAGATCGGTAACATTAAAGTTTGCCGCCGCTGTACTGTTTACCGAAGAAGTACTAACATTCGTGGGGCTGGGATTGGCAACGGTTACCAGATTTCCACTGGTATCCACACCCAGGGCCTGTCCTGTACTTATAGGCGATGCAGAAGTAAGATTGGTGAATCTTAATCCGGATGTATTGGCCGTTCCTGATGCTAATTCAAATGCAGAAGAAGGCGCTGTCGTTCCGATGCCTACATTTCCGTTGCTCAGAAGAGTTAGCTTGTCTGTGCCGTTTGTTTTAAGGGCAAGAGGAGTCGCAGTGGTCGTTCCTATACTTAATTTTGTGGCAGTTCCCGAAGTGTTGATCTGTGCTGCATTGGCATTATCCACATAAGCATCCACTATATTGGTCCCGGAGGATAAAGTCAAGGTGCCTCTTGTGGAGCCATTAGCAGAAAATCGTCCTTCTGTTGCCGTAGTAATAATTCCTACATTGCTGGTTCCGTTGACAAAATTCATGGTATTTCCATTAGTCGTAACTGTTCTCATTCCGCCTAAAGTGCCGTCTGAGGTGTAGATATTGTTAATAGGATTCAGTTTAATCCAGGAAGTTCCGTTATAATAGTAATATCCGGGTGCATCTATATTAGCAGCAGTACCGGTTTGGGCTCCTGTAGCAATGCTGTTTACATAGATCATGGTGGAAACTGGAACACTGCTCATGCTTTGCGCCCGTTGCCTGTCTACTCGGGGTACTAAAAGTCCATCCACATCCGTGGAAGTGCCTGTAGCATTTTTAGCGGCAATATCTAATGTGGCAAGTGGAGTATTATTATTGACTCCCATCTGTGCAAAGATGAGTGAACAACCGAAAATAGAGAGTATGATGGAGAATTGTATTCTTTTCATGGGAAATTTTTTAAGATGATAATTCATTTTTTACAGTAAAAACTGTGCTGATGTTATTTAAATTAATTCAAATAAGTCGCATTAAATGACATAGAAATTGGAGCACAGGCCATATTTGTTCCTGAAGCCACCCCATTGTTAAAGGTTCTTGTCATTCTTACATCTATCGTATGATTTCCGGCTGCGAGAAATTTCACCGTATTAAAGCTGAACTGAGCACTGAATCCGCCCGGTCCGTATTCCTGGGTACGCATATAGCAGTCTGTAGCAACGCCATCTATGTATAATCTTGCTTCATAATAGGATGCGCCACTTCCTGCAGGATTGCTTCCATAATCAATCCCCAGCATGAAATTGATGAATAAAGCTTTTCCGCCAGTAGGAATGGTGATCGGTTGAGAAGTTCCCGGTACTAGGGTAACCGTCGTATCATTCACATTAAAACTGGCTCCTGTAGTACTGTTGACCGATGCGGTTGTTACACTGGCAGCAGTCGGGTTGGCCACTGTTATCACATTTCCAAGATTGTCTACCCCTAAGGTTTGTCCTGTGCTGATAGGAGATGCCGAATTAAGATTGGCCAGTCTTGTCCCTGAAACATTGGCTGTTCCAGAAGAAATTTCGAGTTTTGTATTAGGTGATGTAGTTCCGATCCCTACATTTCCACCGCTTAAAACAGTTAGTCTTTCAATACTGTTTGTTTTCAGTCCAAGTGGAGTAGCGTTGGTAGAACCTATGCTGAGTTTAGTCGAATTTCCGGAAGCATTGAACTGGGCGATGCCGTTGTTTTCTACATAGTAATCAATATTCGCAGAGCCTCCCACCAGATTTAAAAAACCTCTTGAAGAACCGTTGGCAGACAGTGCACCTTCCGTTGCAGAAGTAATTACTTTTACATTGTTGCCGCCGTTTACAAAGGTTAAAAGATTTCCGTTGGTGGTAACCGTTCGTGAGCTGTTTAAAGTTCCATCAGAATTATAGATGTTCAGTGAAGTAGCCAGCTTTGTCCAGAGGGTTCCGTTAAAATAATAATATCCTACAGAATTTATATTAGCTGCTGTTCCGGCCGGAGTTCCTGTAGCGATACTGTTTACATAAATCAGTGTAGATATGGGAATGGCAGACATATTTTGCGCCCTTAGTCTGTCTACCCGAGGCACCAACAATCCATCCGTATTGCCAGAAGTTCCTGTAGCATCCTTTGCAGTGATGTCCAGTGTAGAGGCGGGAGATGAATTGTTTATACCTACTTGCGCATTGATGAAAGCAAAGTTCACCAATAAGAATATCATAGAGAATTGTACTCTTTTCATAGTTTGATTTTACAAGAAGATTAATGATTGCTATGCTGCAAATATTAATCTTTTATTTTGAAAACCTGCTAAAAAAGAGAATAATATTGAGTTAAACTATTTCAGTTGAGATAATGGTTATTTTTCCTCTTCCTGCTCATCCTCATCGTCATTTTCCTCATCTTCGTACTGTTCCAGATAATAAGTGAAAGTGAAATCTTCTCTTTCATCCTCTGCATCTTCCAGAGTGGTCAGCAGATCTTCAAAAATCTCCAGTTGGTCTACTGTCATATTGACGAATTCAAGGTGAAGTGGCATTTCCAGTTCTCCTGTAATCACATCAGACAGCGCATCCAGATTGTCCCCGAAATAGTCAGGAAGCGTTATTTTTTCCTTTAATTGAGCATAAAAATCTTCGTAGTCGCCGATGTCTGTAAAATCGATATATATTGTCTTCATATTCTTTTTTTATTTTTTATTAATTTAATATTGGTCATTGCGAGGAGCGCAGCGACGAAGCAATCTCAAAAAACATCCATAATATCTTCAATGTCATCCGTTAAATCTCTCCATTCAGGATTTAACGAATTGATGAGATCCAGTTTTTTCTGTCTTGAGCCTGCCTTGATTTGCTTTTCCCGGAAAATAGCATCTCCGATTTCCTGAAAAGATTCCCAGTAGACTAGGATGTATAATTTGTATCTTGACGTGAAACTTTGTTCGTAATAAGTGTCTTTATGCTGTTGGACGCGTTTGGGCAGGTTTGAAGTAACTCCTGTATAAAGAGTTGTAAGATTCTTATTGGTCATAATGTAAATAAATCCTGGTTTCATAACTTGTGTGTTTATTTTTATGATTAAAGATTGCTTCGTCGCTTCGCTCCTCGCAATGACAAGTTTAACTATTGCTTCTCAAAACTCTTATAATGGTTTTTAGTCAGATAAACGTCACCGTTTCCGGTAAAAATGATTCGGTCTGAATTTCGGTTTCCACAGCTGTAGTTGACATCCGCTTCAAAATATTTTTCACCCTGAGGAAGTCTTTTTTCACGGTTGCTGAAATGGTCGCCGCCAATAGCTTTTCCCGGTAGCACTTCGCAGAGATTACCTTTTGAAGGATTCCAGCCAAGTTTTCTTGCCTCATTTTTAGTGATATAATAATCCGGAAGCCTGTGATTCTGCTTCACATAAGTAATGACTTTTTTTTCTTCTGTCAGCTGGTCGATGGACTGTGACGAAGAATTTCCGCCGGTGCTTTGAGAATCAGTAGACATTTTTCCATTGCTGGAAGCTTCTGTTTTTGTGATCTCCGTATTTCCCTTTTTGTCTGCAATAAAATTATTGTAGATATACATCACAGACATCCCAAAGAGAAGTCCCAGACAAATAAAAAATACCGATCTTATTTTACCTTTCATATCAACTTATAGCTTATCATTAATAATTCAGCATTAGCCTTCTCTCCATTTCTCAGGAATATCACAAACCGGGATAGGATTGATTTTATGTTGAGCAGCTTTATGCATTCTGTCAAAAATCAAAAAGACTTCTCTGTCACGGCCTTCGTAATCGTCGGCAGTTTTAGTTCCGTATTCCTTCTGGATTTTTTCCAGTTCAGGATAGGTAGCTCCAATTTGTTGTTCATCCGTCCTGTCCACATCCCAAAGTCCGTCTGTAGGAATCGCTTCCTGAATGTTTTTAACCAGATTTAATGATCTTGCAAGCATATACACTTCTGTTTTGTAAAGGTCTGCAATAGGAGACACGTCTACACCGCCATCACCGTATTTTGTATAAAACCCGATGCCGAAATCCTCTACTTTATTTCCTGTTCCACATACCAGAAGACCATTGATCTGTCCGTAATAATACAGGGTAAGCATTCTCAAGCGCGATCTCGTATTGGCAAAAGCCAGCTTCTCATTAGGGTACAGATCATCTTTTACATCAAATGCTTTATAAAGTTCTTCAAAAGCAGGAGTAAGGTTCACAGACATCGCTTCCACATTAGGAAACCTGGATTTCAGATCATTCATATGCTCCCAGGCACGGTCTATCTGATCCGGTTTCTGGCGTATCGGCATTTCAATAAGAAGGGTTTTTAAGCCTGTCATGGCAGCAAGCGTAGAAACCACACCGGAATCTACACCTCCGGAAACTCCGATGACATATCCGTTTACTTTAGCTTTTACCGCATAATCTTTTAACCACTGTACAATATGATCTGTTACTTTTTGAGTCTGCATTGTTTATTTTTTAGTGTGTTTATATTTACTGGTTTTCAATATGAAAATATTCTTCTTAATTCGTCATGTTGAAAGAATTCTTAACGTTATTTTTTTCAAACATTAAGGCATTTAGAATCCTAACTTTAAAGATTGATTAAGCATATCTTCGATATTTTAAGCGATGTACTTCATTTTGCCATCGGCAAATTCTTAAACAATCTTTCATTATTTACATCAAAAACATCTTAACTTCTTCATGTTTATAAAAAATATTAAAAATATAATTTAAAAAGTTCTCTTAGCTACTATTTTATTCCAAATTCTTTAGGGTATTTTACTATACCTTTTACATTTTTTAATCCGTCTTTCGTGAGTTCAACAGCCATGCCATTGATCTCAGGAATTTCAAAAGGAAAAGAGATTCCAAAATTACTGGTTTTTTCGTAACCAAACTTAGGATAATAATTTTCGTGCCCGATCAGGATGACAGAGTGGTAGCCCAGTTCCTTAGCAATGGAATGTCCGCGAAGGATAAGCTGTCCTCCAATTCCCTGATTCTGAAATTCAGGACGTACGGAAACAGGAGCCAGAGCCAGTGATTCGAATGTTGTGTCACCATTCACTATTTTAAGTTTTGTGAATAAAATATGGCCTGCGATTTCACCCTCTTCAGTTTCAGCAATCAAAGAAAGTTCCGGAATGAAAGCATCGGAAGCCCTTAATTTTTCCACAAGAAAATGCTCCTGATGGTCACTTTCTTCCATATTTCTGAAAGCTTCTTCCGTAAGCTCGAATACCTTTTTATGATCTTTTTCCTCTTCCTGTCTTATCGTCAGCATATTATGGCAGATATTTATTGCGTTTGAGTTCATACCAGTTACAGATCCCGTCCGGTTCCTCAAATTCTCCGGTTTTTTCAAAGCCTAATTTTGTTAAAATATGATTGGAACCTTCATTTTCAAAATGTGCACAGGCATAGATGACATCCGCCTTCATATCAATAAATCCAAGGTCAAGAGAGGCTCTTGCAGCTTCCATAGCGTAACCTTTTCCCCATGATTCAGGTAAATAGCGGTAGCCAAGCTCCAGAACATTTTTGTACCCGTTGATCTCTTCAGTCAGAAATTTCAGACCACTCCAGCCGATCAGTAATCCGGTTTCCTTTTCGATCACAGCCAGTCTTCCTGTACCATTTTCATCGTATTGCTTCCTGATTTTTCTAATCACTTCTAATGCCTCATTTTTTTCTGTAAGTACCGGAACCCCGATGTATTTCATCACTTCCGGGTTAGAATCCAGCAGAAACATTCTATCAATATCTGTTTCTTCAAGTTCTCGTAAAAGCAGTCTTTTTGTTTCTGTTTTCATAGTAATAGGTTAGGGCTCAGTTCCGAAAACAGTGACGTCGGTCTTCGTTCCCATCTTAATTGCTGTTTCCTTCATTTTATTACCACCTACATTCAGAGTCTGAAGGGCTGGGTTTCCGGAAATATCAAGCTTAAGAATTTTATTATGTTCAACGTTCAGTTTTCTCAGGTTTTTGAGCGCGGTGAGATCAATGGTTTTTAATTGATTTAAAGATAATGTTAATTGATCAATTCTTGGGGTTTCCTTCAGTGAAATATTCTCCAGAAGGTTGTTGTCAAGATATAGGGAAGCTAAGCTTTTAAGACCTTCTCCTTTAAAAGAAGATATCTTACATCCCGTACAGGAAAACAGTTCGAGACGGGGGAGACCGACTATAGATACACTGGAAATAGTATTGTCATCCAGCATAATCATTTTCGCATTGGGAAAAAGCTTAATGTCGTCAGCTGATTGTATACCCTTCTGAACCAGAAACAGATTGGTGACCATGTCGGCTTCCAGCTGTTCCAGTGCACCGTTTTTATTAAGGTCAAAATTTTCAACGACAGCTTTTTCAAAGTTTTGATCTTTAAAATTGAGTTTTTGGGCACAGAGAAGAGAAAATCCTGAAATAATCAGGCTGAGGCTTGCAAATATTTTAATTTTCATCATCGATTGTGTTTTTAATCCTTATTTTTGTGTACTTAAATTTCATGTAAAAATAATGAAGATTTTTAGAATTATTGCCGTTTCGTCTATTTTAGTTCTTGCTTTGGATTCCTGTAAAAAAGAATCCGAAAATCAATGGAAAGTTGAAGTAAAAGAACCTGCTGAAAAACTGGAAGTGACTGATATTTCCAAGGAGTTTTATAACCAGGATATTCCTCTGGACCAGTTTAAAGCTAAATTTCCATGGTTCCAGGGAACGGTATCTGATGCCGACTTCAGCAAAAGAAGAGCAGATGCGGAAGAGATCAAAATCTATAAAGAAGCCGCCGGAAAAATAGATGAAGCCAAGATTCAGAAAGGGCTTCAGGATCTGTTTGCTCACATGAAATATTATTTCCCACAGTTCAAAAGCCCAAAAGTTTACCTGTTTTCATCGGCGTTACAAATGGCGCAGGATCCTATTTTCTATGATTCGAAAGGAAATCTTCTGTTCATAGACATAACAGGATTTATGGGTGATGGTAATGCCCATTACAAAGGATTGGAACTGTATTTTCAGAAATCGATGAATCCTCAGAATATAGTGCCGAAAGTTTCACAGATCTTTGCTGAAAATATTGTGACGGAATCTCCGGATCACCAGAAATTCATAGACAAGGTGATTCTGAACGGAAAAATCATGATGCTCCAGGATGCTTTCCTTCCTGATACGCCGGATTATCTGAAAATAAATTATACGAAGAAGCAGTACGAATGGGCGGTAGCCAATGAATCCAATATCTGGAATTATTTTGTGGAAAGCAACCTGATCTTCGGAGATGATCCAAGACTGGTAGAGCGTTTCATTTCTCCCGGACCTTTTTCAAAGTTTTATACGGAAATTGATAATGAGTCTTCCCCTATGATCGGAATTTTTACCGGATGGCAAATCTGTAAAGCTTATTTCAGACAGAAACAGGAAACTAAACTGCAGGAATTTTTAAAACTCGATGCCACCAAAATATTTAATGAAGCGGTGTATAAGCCTAAAAAACCTTAAACATTTAAATAAATGACAGCCTTCAAATCAGTTTGGAGGCTTTTTTTTTAAATAATACCTAAAAACACACTACTTTGTATTGCATATTACTATTTAATTTGTATTTTTGTTTCCAACGAAATACACATTTATGGGAAATATAATCCAGATCCAAAACTTAAATTTTGAATTTTCCAGGAATAAACCTGTCCTTAAAAATATAAATCTTTCCGTTCCGAAAGGAAGTATTTTCGGATTTCTGGGTGCCAATGGAGCCGGAAAATCGACCACGATGAAAATGCTGATCGGCAGTATTCCTGACGAAGGCGGTGCCATTAAAATATTTGATAAAAACTTAGCAGAACTTTATCCCGACGGGTTCCATAAAATCGGGAGCCTTATAGACACTGCCGCTTTCTACGACCATCTTTCAGGATGGGAAAACCTTCTGATTATTTCCAGACTCAGAAACCTGTCGGAACCGGAATGTGCAAGAGTGCTTCATCTTGTAGACCTTTGGGAAAGCAGACACATGAAGATGAAAAGATATTCTCTGGGAATGAAACAGCGCCTTTCCATCGCAATGACTCTTTTGGGAAAGCCTGAACTGCTGATCCTTGATGAACCGGTGAACGGTCTTGATCCGAACGGAATGCTGGAAATGCGTGAACTGCTGATCAAGCTTAACAGGGAAGAAGGCGTAACTATATTTATTTCGAGTCACCTGCTTCAGGAAATCGAAAAAATGATTACCCATCTGGCGATTATTTCTCATGGGGAAATCCGTTTTATGGGTAGCATCAAAGATCTGAACGAACTCTACAGATATGATCACATCAGAATTGGTCTGAACAACGCATCACAATTTATAGAGCAGATTCCGGAAAGCTATTCGCCTAAAATGATAGACTCATCCACCATTGAAATTACAGCTGAGTCTAAGGAGAACATTGTGTCTCTCATCAAAAAGCTGGTCCTCAGTGATGCTGAAATTTTCGAAATTAAGAACAGTGCAGGTCTTGAAGACTGGTTCATGGAAATCACTAAAAACTAAGACACAGATGAAAAAACTATTCACCGCCATCAATGTAGAATGGCTGAAAACAAAAGGTCTGGGACTGACTTATATTGCTATAGCTTTAGGAGCTTTAATTCCTCTGATAAGCTATGTACCCGGTTTTTTCCAATCCCGGATGGTAAAGGAAGGGGATCTTCCGTATTCCATTTTTGAGGATGCGATAGGAGGAGATGCTATTAAATCTTTTACCTTTTTTATTATGCTTCTGTTTGTCATTATTGCCGCCAACAGAATAGCCCAGACTGATCATAAAAACAATGGCTGGCAACTAATGGAGACGCAGCCGGTAAGCAGATTTGATCTCTATTTTTCCAAATATATTATTGTACTGCTGCTGAGTTTTATCTGTGTGGTTTCCTACTTCGGGTTTAATATTGTTTTAGCACTTGCAGATTATTATATCCATCCGGATCCGGCTAAATTACTGACTTTTGATGCGGCGTGGATGATCCAGACTTTTATAAGACTTTGTGTAACCATTTTGGGAATTGCTGCTTTACAGCTTTGTGTTTCCGTGGTATTTCAGGGGTTTATCTGGTCGTTCCTGATCGGTATGCTTGGGCTGGCTTCCAATATTACGTCTCTGGTCCAAAAACAGTCTTATTTTTTTAATCCTTACAATTCATTATATGCTTTCTGGAAGGCTCCTGAAGTAAGAAATCTGAACCATTTCATTTCCTATTCAGAGTACATGAGTCTTTTCTGGATGGTTGTTTTTCTTGTATTAGGCTATTTCTGGTACAGCAAAAAAGGATTTAAGAATGCATTTCTTAAAAGTAATAAACAGATTATATTTTCAGCCGTTTCACTGATTATTGCAGCAGGATTTCTTTATATGTTTAAAAAGCCAAAATCCTATCAGAGTGATGGAGCTGGTGTTGTGATTAAAGGAAAACTGGAAACCGATCTTAAAATCGATTCTGTACGGATTTATTCCAAGGATTTCCACAAAAAGATCGGAGCTGCGGCAGTTAAAGACAATACATTCAATTGGGTGACTGCAAAGTCAATTCCCCTGGACGAATATGTACTGGAAGTGGGGAACAAAAAATTGCCAATTTTCATGGGGAGCGGCGACTGGTTTGATTTTGAAATTCAACTCAATGGGGCGAATATGAAGTCTTATGTTAAATCCAACAGAAAAGCAGATCAGGTGTACAGAAATACGGAAAATTCTTTTGGTAATGAATTCAGTTATGCTCTTGAGAGACAGAATTACAATAATGATCCACAGAAGTTCTATGAACTGGCAGAATCTGACTGGAAAGACAACAAAAGGATTTTAAATGTTTTTGCTGATTCTGAAAACAATGCCCTTTCAGAAGATTATAAATCATACAGAAGACAACTAATGGCCATCGAATACCTGAACGAGATCAATAATTACAGAAAAATGACTTCATGGAACGATCCTAAATTTGCTGCTCCTGTGTCTTTTACGAAGGAACTTAATGAAAATATTCAGAAGCCGGGACCTCTTTTAAGCAAGGATGATAACTTTCTTCAGTATAAATTGGACCAATTGCTTTCAGATAAAGACCAGGCTTCCAATTCGGACAGCATTCTGTTTGTAAAGATCGATCAGATGCCTAAAGGAATTTCCAAAGACCAGCTGATGGCTAAACACCTTGCAAAAGCCATTGAATTGCAAACAGACAGCCTGGCGAGAAATAAACTTTTTGCTGCTGAAATTGGAAAAATAAATGATAAGGATTATAAAGGAATGCTGTATTCCAAGATCGATCAGATCAACAGGTCGCAGAAAGGTTCTGTATTTCCGGATCTTGTGCTGCTGAATGATCAGGACAAAAAGATTCAGCTTTCAAAATATAAAGGGAAATATGTGGTGATCGATTTCTGGGCGACATGGTGCGGGCCTTGTAAGCAGATCCGCCCTGTATTTGAGACCAGAAGTTATCAGAACAGATATGATGATAATATTCAGTTTATTTCAATAAGTCTGGATCAGGATAAATCCAAATGGCAGAATTATCTGAAGACCAAAAGATCCAATGTTCCCCAGTTCTGGCTTACCAATGCAGAGCAGTTTATGAACAAATACAGGATACAGTCTATTCCAAGATTTATCATTATAGATCCGGACGGGAAGATTTTTAATTTTAATACGCCATTTCCTGATGAAGATAACTTCGTAGAAATTTTAGATAAGCTTAAGAAGTAGTAACTTTGCGGAAAAATTTTAGATTGATATGAGAAAAACTCAGATTACAATAGATGTAGAGTTGGATGAGAACCACATTCCTGAAAGTATAACATGGAACGCTCAGGACGGCGGTGTGGAAAAAGAGGAAACGAAAGCGACGATGATCTCTGTTTGGGATGATAAAACAATGGAAGCTTTAAGAATCGATCTTTGGACGAAAGAAATGCCGGTGGATCAGATGAAGATGTTCATTCACCAGATTTTGGTATCTTTAGGGAATACGTACCAGAGAGCTACCGGAGAAGAGGATGTAGCAGAGTGGCTGGAGCAGATAGCAGATGAATTCGCTATTAAATCAGCCATCAGGTCGGTATAGCAAAACTCCACACCAATCACAAAATTATATGAAAAAAGGACTTTTACTCATCAGTACAGCGGTATTGTTGGCCGCATGCAGTAAAAAAACTGAACTCAAAGAAACCCAAACACCGGATTCTGCTGCAACGGCGGAAAAACTTCCGGCTTCTGAAAATAAAGAAGTTTCCGGAACGGAGAAAGTTTCCGAAAACAGTGCTATGGACATCGCTTTATTCAAGGAAAAAGAAATTCCTGCTGCGATGTTGAAGGGGAGCCTTCATCCCCACGATATGGAAGGTGAATCTATCATGGAGCTTGTTCCCACAATGGATGATTTCATTAAAGGAAACGGCTCGGATATTGCTTATATAGATGATTCCCTGAAAAAAATAATTCTCAAAATCAACGGAAAATTTGAGGAACTGAAAGAAACAGGTAAGGATCAATATGAAAACAGTGAATATCTGGCTTCTTTTACCACAACTGTTCCTGATAAAGTTCCCGAAGATATAGAAGTTCTGGCTTATGCCTTTAACGGAAAGCTGGAAGTGAAAAGAAAATCCGATAACGTTTCAAAGAGCCTTGATTTTTTCATGGGGGGCTTATAAAAAATAAAAATATTATGAATTTTAATACAAAAGTAATTCACGGAGGGCAGCATCACGAGTCTGCAACAGGTTCTGTAAATGTTCCTGTATTTTTAACTTCTACATTCGCACAGAAAAGCCCGGGAGTACATTCCGGATATGAATATTCAAGAGCTGCCAACCCTACAAGACAGGCATTGGAAGACTCTTTGGCAAGCATTGAGAACGGAGCAAGAGGTCTTGCTTTCGGTTCAGGACTGGCTGCCATCGACTGTGTTTTGAAATTACTGAATCCAGGTGATGAGGTCGTAGCGGTAGATGACCTTTACGGAGGAACTTACAGAATGTTTACAAGACTTTTCGAAAAATATCAGCTTAAATTTACTTTCGTGAATTTCGATGATGTTTCGAAAATTGCAGATGTAATTACAGACAAAACAAAACTGATCTGGGTAGAAACCCCTACCAATCCTCTGATGAAACTGGTAGACATCAAAGCGGTAGTGGAAATGGCAAAAGGAAAAGATATCCTGGTTGCTGTAGACAATACTTTCGCAACACCATACATCCAGAGACCTATTGATCTGGGAGCGGATATCGTGATGCACTCGGCTACAAAATATTTAGGCGGGCATTCAGATGTGATCGCCGGAGCCTTGATCGCAAAAGATGCTGAACTGGGAGAAAAACTTCACTTTATTCAGTTTGCGAGCGGTGGTATTTTAGGACCTCACGATTCTTATCTTGTTTTAAGAGGAATCAAAACATTAGCATTAAGAATGCAGCGTCACTCAGATAACGGACTTGCTGTAGCCAAATATCTTGAAACTCATCCTGCAGTGGATAAAGTAATTTACCCTGGACTGGAATCTCACCCTCAGTACGAGTTAGCTAAAACCCAAATGAAAGAATCAGGAGGAATGGTTTCCTTCACGTTCAAATCCGGTAAAAAAGAAGATGCTGTAAAATTCCTTGAGAAAGTAAGAGTCTTCACTCTGGCTGAATCTTTAGGAGGCGTAGAATCTTTAGCAAATCACCCTGCCTTGATGACACACGCTTCTATTCCTGCCGATAAACGTGAGGAGCTTGGGATTACAGACGACTTAGTTCGTTTAAGCGTGGGTATCGAAGATGCAGAAGATCTGATCGCAGATCTGGAGAAAGCTTTTTCTTAACACCTTAAAATAAAATATAATGAGAAAGATTCAATTTTTTTTGATCTTAAGTTTTGTCAGTCAGATTGTATACTCGCAGGTAAAAACTACCGATGAACTGTATAAAACAGCCAAAAAGCTGGACAGTTTGATATTTGATATAGGATTTAATAAATGTGATCTTTCTCATTATAAATCTATAGTCAGCAAAGACCTGGAGTTTTATCATGATAAAGGAGGAATCACTTCCGGTGAGCCGGCTTTTACCGCTTCCATTAAAAATAATATCTGTGGTAACCGAAACAAAGTAAAGCGTGATCTTGTGCCCAACAGTATGAAAGTCTATCCTTTGTACAACAATAATGTTCTGTACGCTTTCATAGAAGAAGGAGAACATGATTTCTTCGAATTTTCAGATGGAAAATGGAATCAGGGGAGCCGTGCGAAATTTACGATTCTTTGGATCCAGGAAGATAAGCAGTGGAAAATGAAAAGAGTATTGAGCTACGATCATCATTTATAAACCATATGAAAAACACTAGAAAAGCAACCTTTGAAGATATCAGTCAGTTGGCCGAATTATTCGACCAATACAGGATTTTTTATCATAAAGAATCTGATATTCCAGCAGCTGAACATTTTCTCAAAGAAAGAATAGAGCACAAAGATTCTGAAATTTTTGTGGCAGAAGACAATGGTAAACTGACAGGCTTTGTCCAGTTGTATCCGATATTTTCATCCACAAGAATGCAGCGCTATTGGTTATTGAACGACCTCTATGTCAATGAAAGTTACAGAGGAAAAGGCTATTCTAAAGAACTGATTGAAGAAGCCAAAGAGCTGTGCAGATCATCCAATGCCTGCGGAGTCCTCCTGGAAACAGGGAAAAGCAACGATGTCGGAAACCAATTATATCCCGCCTGCGGCTTCGAACTCTATGACTCTGTGAATTTTTACGAATGGATGAACAAAGAAAAGTGAAAAGGTCAATAGTGAATTGTCAATTGTGAATTGTCAATTGTGAATTTCATTGGAGATATTACTCATAACTTATAACTAAAAACCCATGTCTGATTTTCAAAAATACGTACAAAGATATCTGGATCAGATCCCTTCAGAGGACTGGATCGGAGAATTAAAATTATCGGGAGATAAAACCGTAGAAATATATGCAGCCCTTACAGAAGGACAGTCTCTTTTTGCCTATGCAGACGGAAAATGGACGCTGAAAGAACTTTTGCTCCATCTGTCTGATACCGAAAGAATATTCCAATACAGAATTCTGGCCTTTGCAAGAGGAGATAAAGCCCAATTGCCGGGTTTTGATGAAGAAGAATATGCTGCGGCTTCTTATGGAAATAACAGATCATTAGAATCTCTGTTGGAAGAGTATAAATTTGTAAGAAAATCTTCACAAATCCTCATCGAAACCCTTGAACCCGGTGTTTTGAATAATACAGGTATCGCCAACGGCAATAAGTTGGCCGTGGAAACAATCGGAAAACTGATTGTTGGACACAATTATCATCATTTAAGCATTATTAAAGAGAGGTATTTGCCGGGGGTAAAATAGGTGTGTAGAGCCAAGATTTAAGAGCCAAGAAACAAGAACCAAGAGCCAAGACTGTGGATATAGAGAATTTTTGTGCTTTAATGAATCGTAACGTAAAAAAATATTCAATAGGAACGGGCTTTAGCCCGTTTTTTTTATGAAAATCATACCAATACGGCTTTAGCCAAAACATAAAAAAATCACCCAAACCAAACATTTAGCCCATATTTTTTGGCGGAACCTTTCCGTTTTTTTACCTTTATCCACGGGTTTAATACCCTTATGAATTATGGAAAATATTGTTGAAATACTCAAATCCGGCGGAACGATTCTTTATCCTACAGATACGATCTGGGGTATAGGTTGTGATGCTACCAATATAGAAGCGGTCAATAAAATTTTTGACATCAAAAAAAGGGAAAAAAACAAATCGATGATCATTCTGGTAGAATCTGAAAAAAGGCTTCAGGATTTAGTGGATGTTCCGGAAATGGCATGGGAAATCATTGACCTTAGCGAAAAACCGGTTACTATTGTTTATGAAAATCCCCGCGGACTTCCGAAAGAATTA
Organism: Chryseobacterium sp. JM1; assembly: GCF_000737715.1. Taxonomy (GTDB): domain Bacteria; phylum Bacteroidota; class Bacteroidia; order Flavobacteriales; family Weeksellaceae; genus Chryseobacterium. The sequence goes on from NZ_JPRN01000016.1 coordinate 83,098, forward strand.
CTTGCTGAAGACGGAAGCATTGGTATCAGGCTGATAAAAACTGATTTCTGTAAAAAACTGATCACCAAACTAAACAGGCCTTTAGTTTCTACTTCCGCCAATTTCAGTGGTGATAAAAGCCCGTTGAAGTTTTCGGATATTTCTCCGGAAATGATTAAGCTGGTAGATTATGCGGTAGAGGAAGACAGAGAGAAAGTTTCAAAATATTCAGGATCTTCCGTGATTAAGATATGGAGTGATAATAGAATTAAGGTTCTTCGTGAATAAAATTCTATAATAATTCCTTCATTTTAAAATCTTGTCAATGTATATCGGCAGGATTTCTTTTTTTTAATTTCTATCTTTGCATTCTTAAACTGGATACTGAATAAACATGATGTGAAAGTCCTGTTTTTTTAATGATGAAGGAAAAATTAATACAATGTACGCCCATTATGATTAAGGTAAAAGATACATTGACAGAAAAAAGACGATCTATTTATTAACGATGAAAATTAATCTTACCCAAAATAAAAATTTAAAACTATTCAAAATCATCGCTGATGCTGCGGAAAAAAACAACCAGTCCGTCTACATTGTCGGTGGTTATGTCCGTGATCTTCTGATGAAAAGAACAGCATCCACGGATATTGATTTTGTGACAGAACAGAGCGGTATTGAGCTTGCCCAAACTGTTGCGAAAGATATTGATCCCAAGTTAAAAGTTTCTGTTTTCAAAACCTATGGAACGGCCATGATCAAATATAAAGATCTTGAGCTGGAATTTGTTGGCGCCAGAAAAGAAAGTTATACCGAGAACAGCCGCAAGCCTGAAGTAGAAGGCGGAACACTGGAAGATGATCAGAAGAGAAGAGATTTTACCATTAATGCAATGGCGATTTCTTTAAATAAGGCTAATTTCGGTGAACTTATAGACCCTTTCAATGGGGTTGAAGATCTTGAAAAAGGTATTTTGAGAACGCCTTTGGAACCGGCCCAAACCTATTCTGATGATCCGTTGAGGATGATGAGAGCGGTTCGTTTTGCATCTACCTTGAATTTTGTGATTGAAGAGAAATCTCTGAACGCCATTAAACAGGAAGCAGAAAGGATTAAGATCGTTTCTATGGAAAGAATCATGGTGGAATTCAACAAGATCATGATGTCTAAAAAACCATCCATAGGACTTGGATTAATGGAAGCAACGGGTCTTCTGAAACTGATCATTCCTGAGCTGATCGAGCTGAAAGGAGTAGAAGAAGTAGAAGGGCAGACTCACAAAGATAATTTCTACCACACATTGGAGGTCGTAGACAATATTTCTGAAAATACAGACAACCTTTGGCTGCGTTGGTCGGCATTGCTGCATGATGTGGGTAAAGCGCCAACCAAAAAATTCGTAGAAGGAACGGGATGGACTTTCCATGGACATGAGTTTTTAGGCTCAAAAATGGTGAAAACCCTTTTCCACAGACTGAAACAACCGCTGGGAAGCGATATGAAGTATGTTCAGAAAATGGTCAAGCTTTCCTCACGACCAATTGCACTGATCACGGATGATGCTTCAGATTCCGCACTGAGAAGGCTTTTATTCGATGCCGGTGAAAATCTGGAAGACCTTTTTACGCTTTGTAAAGCAGATATTACCACCAAAAATTCCAAAAAGCAGGAACGATTCAAGAAGAATTTTGAATATGTTGCGGTGAAGATCAAGGAAGTGGAAGAGAAGGATCAGGTGCGTAATTTCCAGCCACCCATCACCGGAGAAGAGATTATGCAGATGTTTAATCTTAAACCCGGAAAAGAAATCGGAATCCTGAAAGAGAAAGTGAAAGAAGCTATTCTGGAAGGTGAGATCCTTAATGATAAGGAAGAAGCTGAAAAGTTTGTGATTGCTGAGGCGGAAAAGCTGGGATTGAAATACAATTAAATTAAAACTAAATAAAAAAAGCTTCGGCGGGACAAAGTCCCGCCGAAGCTTTTTTTATATGCTACAAACAAAATCAGGCCGCTTCGAAGAAGCGGCCTGATAAAAAACACAAATGATGAAAAAAAATAAAAATTTATAGATAATACCGAAGTATTAATGTCTTAGTTTGGATAAACTGAATTTGAGCCCATGCCTGCAGTAAACGTTCTGATAACAGATCCTGTAGTAGAATAAACCACAATTTTGCTGGCTTGTTTAAATCCATTGGAATCTGAAGTGAAAATCTTATCGTTGATTACACTGAATCCATACAGAGCAGAGAAATTGTCAACACTATTTGCTACTGTGAATAGAGGAGATGTAGGTACTGTGGTGGCGCTCATATCCATGGTATATACATTTTTTCCTGAAGAGAAATAAAATTTACCATTCGAAATCTCAAGATTTGCTCCATTGGCAATACCTGTTAAAGTCGTAGTTTTTGTAATAGTACCTGCACTTGAGATTTGATAGATATAAGAATCTGTAGTTCCACTGGCAATAGCATACACATTTTGATTGTTGGAAATAATTTTATTGATGTTTCCGTTCGGTAAAGTGATCGTAGACTGTATATCGTTGGTAGAGGTATTGATGTAAGTAATTTTGTTCCCAAAACCGAATGAAGCATTCTGTACGAAGATATTGTTTCCTGCTTCCACAATTCTCTCAACAGCATCCGTGAAAGAAATCTTTTTGATGAAAGAAAAGTCTGAAGCTTTATAAATACTCACATATTTATCCCCTAGATATTTATCATTCGTTACATAAAGATTGTTGTTCGCAAAAGCCATGTAGCGGGGAGAATTAAGTTCAGCTCTAATTTCACCTGCGGCTTTAAAGTTATAACGGTTTACGATCTGGATTCTGTTGGAATTATTCAACAGCAGATAAGCATTTTCACCTTTGAAAGCAATCATCTGTAAAACATCACCCAGTTTAGCTCCTCCGTTATTAAGTGCGAAAACATCATCCTGTTTAAGATTTAAGTCTGCACTTACAAAAGTTACTTCTCCTTCAGGTTTTCCGTAAGTACCTTCATTAGCGATTAAAAAACCGTTGCCATAGAATACTTCCTGCTCATCATTATCGCTGCTACAGGATACAATCCCGGCAAGAAGTACAAAAGCAAAAAGAAAATGTAGAAGTTTGTTCAGTTTCATAATATTTTAAGTTTAAAAATTGATTGTTGCATAAACACTGTAGTTTCTCTTCGGCATCGGATAGAGAGATACCGTCTGATAAACCTCATTGGTAAGATTGTTCACTTTAAATCCTACAGTATATTTTTTGAAGACTGTTGCAGAGATTCCTGTATTTAAGGTAAAATAAGGATCAAGAGCTGTAGATCTCCGTTCATCGGAAGCAGTATAGGTAAGCCCGTTGAATAATCCCTGAGTATAGAGCTTAAAGAAAGAATATCCATACTCTATATTTCCGACAGCCTTGTGAATAGGAACATACATCATCTGCATTTTAGTCTCTTTATTAATAGATTTTGTGTAAGTATAACCCGCGTCCAGCCTCAAAGAATGCTTTCCGAATGTTTTATTCCAGGTAACCTGCGATTCCAGACCGTAAGACTGAACTCTGCCCGTATTTACTGGTGCCCAATATCCAAAAGATGTAGGAAGCCAGCTAATGAGATTTTTGATGTCCATATAGTAAGGACTTACTATAATTTTAAAATCTCCCAGACTAAACTCATGGTTCATATCAATATTAGTGGACGTTTCAGGAAGTAAATCCAGATTTCCTCCCGGCTGCCAGTAAAGATCATTAAATGATGGAAATCTAAAGTTCCTTGAAAAATTGATCCCGGTATGATACCACGGTGTAGCATTCCATTTTCCTGAAAAAGAATACAGAAGAGGAGAAGAGATATCTTCCACAAAATCCTTCTTAATCCCTGCTTCAAAACGAAGATCTTTAGTCGCGAAATATCTGATCAATCCAGCTAAGGAACCTACATTTCTGCTGATAACTCCAATTCCGGATTTATAACCTTCCCCTTTATTCACCTGAAATTCTCCGATAGCATTGATATTGATCTTTGGCGTGATGAAATAATTGAAATCATTTTTAAAGATGTAATTCTTTCCCTCTGCGCCACTTGCCTTAGGCTGATTAATATCTGAAAAATACTGGAAATTATCTTCCGTATACGCTACTTTTAAGCTGTTGGAAAGATTGCTTTTTTGAACATCCCATGCAATCAAACTTCTCAGAGTCTGTGCATTATATTTTGTTCTGTTGCCATTATCCTCAAAAATAGGATAGTGCTGCGAAGCATCAAAGATCTGATTTTGCCATGAAATAGTCTGATGGTCAGCAATTTTATAGGAAACCCCAAAGTTGACTGAAGTATTGTAATACCTTCCGTTGATATTTTCAAAAGGGGTACTTCCCACTACAAATTCAGGAACTTTATAATTATTTTTACTCGTTAAATAACTTCCGGAAACCTTAACACTTAACTTTTCATTGCTGAACGAAGCCTGTGCAAAATTATTAAAGGTGTCAAAAGAAGCCACTTCCGAGAAAACAGAACCTTTAAAACCTCTGTTAAAATCTAAAATATTGTTTAAATGAATACTTCCTCCTATCGCTCCGCTTCCGTAAACAACACTTCCTCCGCCAGCTTTGACGTCGATCTGATCATATCCGAACAGTGGAATATTATTGACATCTCCCTGTCCTAAAAAACTGGAATTGATATTGATTCCGTTCCATACAAAAGCGGTCTGCTGTGCAGTAGTTCCACGAAAAGAGGGCGAAGAAACAGCACCACGTCCGTTTTCTTTGATATAAATAGAAGATTGATAACGTAAAAGTTCAGAAAGATTGGTTGAGTTTTTCTCAATGTCTTTTTGAGTAATGGTACGGACTGGATGAAAAAGTTTTACTTTGCTCATCTGGTTATCAAAAATATAAATAGTGTCAACGGCCTTCTCCTGTCCGAAAAGAAAGCTGCCGTAAGACGAACAAAGCAGTAATAAAGATCTTTTTATACCCATACTATTTTACTTTTCCTCCGAAAGTAATGTGTTTTTTTAGTTAGTATTTTGGCAGGTCTCCTGACTTTCGCTTTCTGCACCTTCCCGTATGAACAGTGGTTTTTTGCAGAAACTCTTATTGCGATTTACAGTTGCGGGGACAGCTTGGGCGTTTCACCCAATTCCCTATTATTTCCAATACACTGGAAACCAAAATTTTTGCAAAGATAACCTTTTAAATCTATTGCACAAAAAGACACAAAAGTGAATAGTGAATGGTGAATTTTGCTTCACAAAGAAATTTTTTAAATGTATAAATGATCACCAATGAACACAATACTGCGAAATTGAAAAAAAATAAAACAGAATAGTGAATTGTCAATTTTGCTTCGCAAGTGAATCGTCAATGATAGCCATAGCTATACAGCATTAAAATTCACCATTAACTTGCGAAGCAAAATTCACCATTGACCTCAAATTTCAAAAGAGAAATACCAGAATGTAAAAAGTAAACCACGGTTTGTAAGGACACAGCCTTAAAATTCACCATTGACTTGCGAAGCAAAATTCACGATTGACAAAAATCTAGGCTTTTATATTCAAAATCTAGATTCTTGTTGTACGTCCCTGAAATAAGTTGACCAAAAAAAGATCAATTTATTATGAAAGCTAACATCAGACTTATTAAAAAGAACAGGATTTATTCTGCAGATTTTAAACGTGAAATTGTTTCTCTCTTTGAAAAAGGCAGCTACAGTGTTCCTCAGTTGGAAAAACTTTATGGAAT
>NZ_JPRN01000017.1 GCF_000737715.1 Chryseobacterium sp. JM1
ATCTTAGAGAATATTATTTAAGAAAGGTAGCTGAGGGAAAAAATAAAATGCTGGTACTGAATAATGTGAGAAATAAAATTATCCATAGGGCTTTTGCCGTTATCAATAAACAAAAGCCCTATGAAAAAAATTATATAAATAATTTGGTAACGTCATAGAAATCAGCCACCTTGTATTTACCGGTATATGAAATTTCTTCTAATCGTTTTAATGCCTGAATTTTTAAATCTTTTAATTTTAAAATAACTATCTCCTTCATTCATACAGAAAATATGTCATTAAAACTAAGGCTACAGTTCTGGGTGGCTGAGGGCCTCGAAGCCACCTTCCATTTTTTAAATTTTTAAATGCTTGAATCTTTAAATTCTTTAAATTCTTTAATTCCTCAACATCTTATTCCTCCCCGTCTTAAACCTCGAAATATCCTTCAGGATAACATTGTCATCAGGGTTAAAATATTTCAGTTCATTGATGATCTCAGAACGGGTACCTACTTTTTCTGCAATAATTTCATAGGCGATACTCCGTATTACAGGCTGTAGTTTCGGATCCTTTTTAAGCTCATGCTTCATTGCTTCAAGGTAGATTGTCTTTTTATAGGACGGTGTTTTATGATAAAGCTTCTGAATTTCCGTTTCCAGTTTTCTGACATCAAAAACATTGGCGAAATAATTATTCAGACAGTTGAAGGCATCTTTATCTTCCTCCCAACCTTTCAGCAAAATTTTCTGGGCTTCCTCAGGCTGCTCCATTTTTTTACTGTACACCAAAGAAGCTTTTACCATTTGATTATTGCCTGTATAGTCATCTGCAACCATCTGATAATAGATGTGGGCATTTTTTATATCACTAATTTCCCGGTAAAGATCCCCTACTTTTTCTTTCTGCTGCAGTTCTTTGTACAGGTCGATTGCCTTTTTGTACTGTTTTGCTTTTTCATAACAGGAGGCAGCTTCTGATTTATTGTTTAATTTTTTAAGATACACGGCCGCCGCTTCATTGTAGAAACCACCGTCCTCCAGTGTTTTTGCTCCGCGGAAATTATCCTGAAGGAGGCTCATATATACTTTTGCTGCTTTTTTGTAGTCTTTTTCAGCGATATATTTTTCGGCAAGTTCTTCATACCTGCTTCGGATTCTGTCGAATAAAGAGGCTTCGAGATAGAAACTTCCGCCTCCGGAACCCCGTCTTCCTGAGTTTTTTCTGTTCTGTTCTTTATCTTTTAAAGCCGTGATAACAATCATGATAATAAAGGCTACCACAAGGAAAATAGCCAACGTTCCTACAACACTCCAAAAGCTTTCGTGGAACAGCTGTGCTCCTATCCCAATGATTTTAAACACCGCCAGGATCATAAATGCGATCAGGAATTTGTCTATAAATTTCTGTTTATTCATCGTTGTCAGGGTTTAAAATGGTTTTGTCTTCGCTGAACAGTCGGTAAAGGAGAAGAATGACGCAGATCACCAGAATCCATACAAACCAGTTGTAACCAAACATTTTTATCAGTGGATAAAACAGATACACCAGCATGGACACAAGGAACACCGACAAAATAATCTTCACCCAAAGCGGAACACTGTCTCCGCCAAGGTTTAAAGATTTTCTTTTGAAGATAAAAGAATAGATTCCCACCGCTCCAAACATAAAAATCACAAGATAGAGGATATCTGAAACTTTTGTATTTTCAGGTGAACTGCTTTTGCCGGACTCGAGCTTTCCTATTTTTGAATCTTTAATCGGAGACGGAGGAAGTTCCATCATGTCAAGGGTCCCGTACAGTTTTCCAAGAGAATCTGCCATGAGCACCTGCTTTTTCTTTAAAACAAATTTCACAACTTCACCATTGACAGGTTTTCCCTTACTGTATTGTTTCAGGGAATCCGAAATACGGCGTTTCATCGTAGCTTCCTGCTGAACCAGATGTTTTGTTATCTTTTTTGAGTAAATAATTTTCAGAGAATCCCGGCTGTTATGTTCTCTGCTGTTGAGTTTTTCGATGTCGTTACCCACCTCGCCAAGATTTCTCCCTCCTGCTTTTTTATACTGTTCCCTTTCGTTTTGATCTTTTGACATGGCGGCACCGGCTGCAGAATATTCACGGGACAGTTTTTTTCTTTCTTTTCCGTAAATGGAATCAATTTTCATATCAATATCCGTCACACCGGATTGGTACGCAATCATATCGGCGCGGGTTTTATCAGCACCGTTCATGATTTTACCGGATGAAACCAGAAAATCTTCTTTCAGCGTCTTGTCTTTATCTGAAGGCATAAAAATCCTGAACAGTATCGCAATGACGACAACAGCCCAGAATATTCTTCTGAAATTACGGGTTCCAGCCGTTTCTTTTTTATCTCCGGAACCTCCGAACAGGGTGCTCAGCCAACTGTTTCCAAAAGTAAAGTTTCCAAAGCCATCACCACGGGAAGTTCCCATAATATCCAATGGTACGCCCAGCTCTACCGCTCTGTCAGGATATTTTTCTATATATTGTAAATATTTTTCAATCTCTTTTTTATTTCCGGCCATTACTTTTTTAAGATCAAAAGGCAGGTTCTTCATCCATTCTTCCTCATTCTTCGGCTGCTGAAGGGCGGCCAGAATTTTCTCATCATCCATCTCAACCGTAAAACTCTTAATATGCAGAGGGGTTTTCACGCCATTCGAAGGTTTCCTTACTTTACCCTGTGCTATTTCAGGTTCCTGTAACACAGAAAGCCAATCTATTTCTTCTGACAGTTTAACAAACCCAAAATCAGGATGCATCATCATCAATCTTGTTCCTGCAGACTGCCAGTCTTCCGGATTAATTTTAGGATAAAATATAGTATTTTCAGGGATAAAAAGTTGATCGTCTACACATTGAAAATAGGCATTCTTCCCAATTTCCTGAGGAGCTTCATGATAAAATACCAGCAGACATCCGTACAGAACATTAGGCTGATCTGCCGGAATCGCATAGGATTTTACTTTATTGAGATCGAGTCCCAATACTTCCATTTCGTGAAGCCATACCTCCGGTGACGGGTCTTTGATTAAAACCCCTTTCTTAGGATAGCTGTTTTTCGGAAAAGGTTTTATTCTAAGCTCCATAATCCAGGATTTGATCAATAAACGCTGTTAAATACTGTGAATACATTTCTTCCAGGGTTTTCACTTTCAAAAGCGTCTGTTTCGGAAGGTAATATTCTGAACCGCCATATTCTGTATTCGTAGACAATGCCAGGAAACCATACTCCGTGGAGGGAATATAAAATGTAGGAATTCCTGTGTTGCTGCTCTTAAAAGTAAGCATTCCACGGGGATCTGTAATGATCTCACTGCCGTCCTGAAAGGTAAATTTATTTTTGTTCTGCTCTGCAAGAATCTTAACGGTAAACCTGTTTTTGTAAAGGTTCAGTGAATTGTCATACAATCTGCACAGTTCATTTCCTGAGATCACCAGATTATTATTTTCGTTGATTCCCATCCGGTTGAAATTGCTGATAATTTTCATTCCGCTTCGGTTCAGCTTGGCCACTTCGGTTTCAGCTTTTGCAATATTTCTGTCTATTTCACGGTCATCATTAAAAACGGATTCTACGGATATACTTCCTTCCAAACTGATTTTGTAAAGGGAAGAATTCGTAGGCTGATGCAGATAAAAATTTCTGCTGAAATAGGTCAGATGATACGAGCTCGGGATATTCAGTCCTGTAACGTTGAATTCAGAATATTCTTTCGTATTCAGATTCAGTTTGGAAATGAGTTTTTTATCCGGCTGATACTGGCAGAGGATAAACTGTTGCTGCTTATTTTTCGCCAGGGCAAACTGTCCTCTCGGTTTTACGGAAATATCTTCGATCAGGACTTCGCATCCATGATATGTTTTGTAGTAATCGTAGGAGCTGCGGTCATAATAATTATCAGAAAGATACGTTTTCAGCAGCTGTTTCTTTGAACTTAAAATGTAAAATTCCCCTTCGTATAAAAACTGGGCAATTTTATTGGACGGAGTAGGAAACAGGATCGGATAATTTTGTGGAAGATCCGTTTTCTTGCCATTAATAGTCGTCGCTTTCAGTTTACGCTGTGGCGGATTGGCCCATAATTCCTGTAGTGGAAGTTTTATCTTTTGAATATGCTTTCGGGCTCCTTTATGGTGCTTATAAAAATTCAGTTCGCCATCCGAAGAGGTCGTGATCAGGAATTTCAGGCGGTCCCTGTTTTCATGAATCACTTTCCGCACTTTTTCATCGGCAAGGTTTTCCTGATGGGTAATGTAGAACACTTCAAGGTCTTTTTCCCGATGATCTTCATTAAAAAATTTCGCCAGCGCTTCCGAAACTTCCAGAATCGGACTCACCTGATTCAGGTTTTCAATAACGTCTTCCATTTTATCAAGAGACACCGGTAATCCGGCCTGTCCCAAGGCAAAAACCTTACACTCCGAATGGGCTTTCGGATGTCTGATCACAGCAATAGCCGATGCAAACGCTAAGACTTTAGGCGTTCCCCAGTTTCTCAGGGAGGTATCAATTAAAATGGCTCTTTCAAATATATTTTCTTCCGGTGGAATCTCTCTCTGGATGTACAGGGCTTCATTATTGGCAATACGGTTCATGAACACTTCATCTTCATTGGCAAATTCGGAAAGCAGCATTCTGTGGAGGTCGCCTTTATTCGCCATATCAGAAATTCCCCCAATGGGTTGTTCCCCGGGAGATAAATGACGCATCGGAATTCTCAGTCCGCTCCATATCCTTTTGATCAGACTTCCTACCTGAAAAGTTTTCGGTTCTTCGATCAGTTGCTGGATAAAATCTTTATCGGTTTCTACGGTAGTTTCCTCTTCCACCACTTCATCATCCAGCTCAGGCTCATCAATGTGATCGCGCATGGCATCAATGATGGACTGTACGGTAGGAAATTTTTCATTTAGCAGATCAAGGGCACTTAAATCCCTGTTGATGGCAGATGGTCCTGCATATTTTTTCTCCGCACTTGCCGCCAGCATGTAGGGTCTTTTGTAGTAGATGGTCAGGATCATTTCTGCTTTGCCGGGAGCGATCCTGTTGTGGGCATCCTGAAAAAGAGTCTGAAACAGAACAATTCTGTTCTGCCCGTGTTTATAAACTCTGTTTAATGATTTCAGCTTTTCAAGGAACTCAATACTCTTCTCGGCGGTGAAGTCGAAATTTCCAATGCTGTGAAAATTAGCCGTATGTTTCAAAGGACCTGCAAAATCTGTATAACCGTCCTGCATGGCATACAAAACCATCAGCAATGCCCCGAAAGGAGGCCATCCCTGCGGCTGCAGCTCTTTCAGGATCTCCATCACATAAGGTCTGTAGGCTATCGCACCAACGCCCGGAATAGAGATGAGATTATGATCATGGTACCCGGAATCTCCGGCGATATCCTCGTCGGTCTCCCACTCCCAAAAGTAGTTTTCGTATGACTGGAAATATTCGTTTAAATCCATTCTTTTGTTTTTTCAGTAAGACGAAATGAGCTTACGGACAGTTTCCGGAAATCCTCTTTTTTCACAGGAAGATAAGTTCCGTCTTCGTTCCATAACAGCCATTTGTCCGACGCTTTGTTATATTGCTGCTGCAGGAGTGAGCTCAAATTTTTAAATTCGAAATCAAAACCTGAAGGCAAAAGATGACCGTCTCTGGTCCAGTAGGTTTTTCCGGGCAGGCTCAAAAGCGGTGTTCCGAGAAATAAGGCTTTATCGTCAATCACTGCCCATTCTATTTTATCCAGTTTGAAATTCGGCTGTGTGGGAATACTGTCTTTAATTTCTGCTATTGAACTTAACAATGCAATGGCAGGGTGTTCTTCATTTCCGGGTTTTAATCTTACTTCCACTTTTTCGCTGATCCCAAAATAATTATTGTTGGAAGCGGGAAAAGTAAGTCGTAATGCTTTATCTATAGCTGACCAAAGCAAAGCTGTTCTCATTTTTTTGCTTGGGACCAGTGCTTCTTTTTTGAATAAAAGTCCGTCGCGCAGTTCGTACAGCATAAAATTAGGAAGCTGCTGGATATCCGCAGACATAGACTGTTCTTCGGTAAAGCCCTTTAGCCAAACCGTCTCGTCGTCTACTACAATCTGTACATTTTTCCAGTCCCGGATAGCACCCAGAAAATCTTCATCGGCGCGGGGAAGTTCTGCCCAGAATTCTTTTACACCGTTTGAAGGATCTTCTGCCATAAGCTTTCAATTTCTTGCTGAATATACTGCTTCTGCTCCGGATTTCTGATCCAGTCGCAACGGGTCTGCAGGTATCTCAATTTATCTTTGATCACATTCTGTTCTTCAAAACTCAACGTTCCGCTGTTCCATTTTTCTATGAGAATCTTCACGTCCTTCATCACTTCCTCCGGATTTGGAGTTTTATTCTGCATCGCCTGTGGATGGGATTTCGGGTTATCATCTTTTTCAATGGTTCTGTTGATGATGCCTTCAAGGATTTCAATCTGTTCTTCCGTATCCCAGATATGTTTCAGCACCCAAAGGTCTGAAAGTACAGCTTCATTTCTTCCGCAGATCAGGGCGCTGGCCGCAATCAGATTCTGAAGTTTTACCGCTCTACGGTCGGAAATGGCAATTCCTGTATTTCTTAAGCTGATGATTGTATTTAAATAGACTTCATAAATAGGTTTTAAATCCACTGCTTTACACAGATTCTGAAGTTCTCTTATTTCGTCTGCGAGAATTTCGGGAATATCAGTTTCCGTTTCGTTTTCCAGTTTTCTTCCGGCAAGAAGTACCTGCTGAAGAAGCTCAGGATTTACATAATCGACATTAATTCTCACCAGGAAACGGTCAAATAATGCGTTCAAAGATTCATCTTCGGGAAGAACGTTACTCGCCCCAACGAACATAAGCGCAGGCAGATGTTTTGTTTCTTTTCCTCTTTTGAAAATTTTCTCGTTCAGAGCCATCAGCAGTGAATTCAGGATGGCAGAATTCGCATTGAAGATCTCATCCAGGAAAACCAGTGAAGCTTCCGGCATCATGCCTTCGGTATTGGTAAGAAGTTCGCCTTCTTTTAATTTTCTGATGTCAAACGGTCCGAAAATTTCATTTGGTTCTGTGAAACGGGTCAGCAGATATTCAAAGTTTTTGCCGTCTTTCACTGTTTTGGACAGCGTTCTTACAATTGCAGATTTTGCGGTTCCCGGAGGCCCGTACAGAAATGCATTTTCTTTAGCCAGAAGACATATTCCCAGCAGATCTACCACATCATTTTTTCCTACGAAGGTATCTTTTACGTAGTTGAGAACGGTATTGAGTTTTGTAATATTTTGAGTCATTAGTATTTATTTAATGAAAAATCTTAACAGTAAAAAGTATATAAATCCAATTACAATCAGTGAAAGAATAAGATCAATATAAAAAGTAAATGGAAGTTCTAGAAATTTAAAGCCTACAACAAAGTATCCAACTATTATCACAATGCCCATAAGCGCCGATAGGAAGGAATACAGTGAGGAAATCATCAGGACCAATGAGATAAAAATAAAATATATTCCCACACTTAAAAAAATAAAAAAATGCTTACCGTATGCGGTGTATTGGCTGTGAATAAAATTTACAAACCCAGAAAAGTCATTCTTTCCTGAAAACAGCAGCCAGATATGGTTTCCGAAATCTTTAAAAATCACAAGGGGATCATACCCTGAAATCCAACTGACAGCAACAATTAAAACGGTGAGCATAGTTCCCATCATTCCATGAAAAATAAAGGCATTTTTCATGGTCCGCCTATCATATTTCTTCAGTTCATCGTCATTAAGCCCCACATCCCCTCCTGAATCTGTTTTCACAAGGCTGGAAAGGGGAATATAGCCAAACTTAATTCTGAGATCATTTTTTATGGTGTAGGCATATAAGGGTTTTGAAAAGGACATGAACATCCAAATCTCATTCACTTTTGTTTTAAACATCAAAATATTGGCATAATATGCCAAAATACAGAACACAAAAAAGTAGGAAGCAACTATTCCTCCCAATGCAACTGCAGTATTAATCTCCATGAGCAACTATTTTTAAATCCCGCCAGTAAACATCCTTATGAAGTCCAAAATCTGCCATAAGCAATTTATTAATATAGGGAATTTCTGCCAGCGAATAGGCTTTCTTTTCCACAATTCTTTCAAGATACAATTTCCTGTACACCTTATCCTGAAGCTCTTTTTCCCAGTTAATTTTATCTAGATTCAGCGGATATCCTATTCCGGAATAATGAAACTGTGTGAGAATATCTTCCAGAATCTTCACCAATGGATCATATGGATCAGCGGTCTGCAATACGGAAGCTATTTGTGGTAAAAATCTCAGGGATAAATCCGCAGACAAAACGGAGGAAATATCAGAGGATGCTTTCATTTTAGGGATCAGTTTATCCAGATCTTTTGATGTATTTTCGCGGATAAGGTAGAGCTGAGCACTATGATACAGAACTTTTGCTCCCCAAACTGCGGCTTCTTTATCACAGTGTATAGCTGTCGATAAAAATTCCAGTCTCTCTTTTTCGAACTCTGTTTCAAAATAATCTCCGGCTTCCTGTTCTTCTTTTTTTGAGATTTCATGCAGATTTGAAAATACAGTAATCGATCCGCTGTTTCGCAGCAGAAAAATAGTGTCTAGAAATGGGGACCTGGTTTCCATCATCTAACAAAAATAAAACTATTTCGCAGAGAATCGTTGATCGTTAGATAATATTTGAGGTGAATCATTCATAAATCTGGTGATTTAATTACTGTGGAAAGTCTTTTTCTTTTTTTTTGCTCTCGCGGATTGGGCAGATGGTGCAGATTATTGCGTTTGCTTAATATAACCTCATAGGTTTTGGAAACCTATGAGGTTGGTTTTGGGGAATTTTTTCCTTTTTTGACCACCCCGTCAGATCTTTGATCTGCCACCCCTCCGGCGGAGGGGAATCTGTGCTTAGAAAACTTAGGATATTGAACTACAAATCTTTAGATATTTCAATCTAAAAGTTGCTATCTTTGTCCCTTCAAAATAACATTATGAGTATTCACATCAGTGCAAAAAAAGGAGAAATTGCTAAAGTAGTATTGCAGCCGGGGGATCCGCTTCGTGCACAATATATTGCTGAAAATTATTTGGAAAATGCTAAACTGGTAAGCAAAACAAGAGGAATCTTTTATTATACAGGTCTTTATAAAGGAAAAGAGATCACTGTAGGTGCCAGCGGAATGGGCTTTCCGAGCATCGGGATCTATTCTTTTGAATTATTTACGGAGTATGAAGTAGATACCATCATCAGAATCGGGACGTGCGGAGCTTATACAACAGACCTTAAACTTTTTGATATTTTAAATATTGAAAATGCAGCCAGCGAAAGTACATATGCAAAATATGCATGGGAAATTGAAAATGATATTCTTCCTCACCAGGGAAATATTTTCGGAACGATCAATGAAACGGCTCAGGAGCTTTCTTTAGCGACCAAAGCGATCAATGTACACAGCAGCGATATTTTCTACAGAAAAGATCCTAATGTTCCTGCGATTGCTACCAAATACAACTGTCCGGCTGTAGAAATGGAAGCTTTCGGATTATTTGCGAATGCCCAGCATTTAGGAAAAAATGCAGCGACGATTCTTACGGTAACTGATATTATTCCTACGCACGAAAAAATTTCTGCTGACGAAAGAGAAAAAGCCCTTAAACCAATGATGGAACTGGCTTTGGAATCTGCAATAAAAAGTCTTTAACAGAAAAGAAAGTTAAGCTGCAGTTTTGCAGTTTCGCCATAAAAAAAGAGCTTTACTTCATCAGTAGAGCTCTTTTTTATAGTTTGAAAAAATTCCTGGCGGTTTCGGTGGTTTCCTCCGCGACTTCAGAAATACTCATCTTCTTCCAGTGGGCGATCGTCTGTGCTACATAAGGCAGAAAAGACGGTTCGTTCCGGCGGTTCTGCATTCGCGGCATATTCTTCGGAAGCATGAACGGGGCATCGGTTTCTATCATCATGCGGTCCAGCGGAGTATATTTGATCACGTCTTCCAGCTGTTTAAATCTTTTGTCATCACTTATCGCGCCGGTAAATCCTAAATAAAATCCTTTGTCAAGATATATTTTAGCTTCTCCAAGCGTTCCTGTGAAGCAATGAACAACCGCTTCCGGTAACCGGGAAAAATATTCATCTGTAATTTCGTTAAATCTTTTAAAAGCTGATCGTTCATGCAGGAAAAGGGGTTTATTAACCTCAACGGCTAATTCCAGCTGGGCTCTGTAGCACTTTTCCTGAATAGGTCTGGGAGAGAAATCCCGGTCGAAATCCAGCCCGCACTCGCCTACCGATACGACCTGATCTAATATCAAAAGGTTTCTAAGTTCCCGGATACTTTCCTGGTTAAAAGACTTGGCATCGTGGGGATGAATTCCCGCTGTAGAAAATAAAATATCAGGATATTCTTCTGCAATTTCAGCAGATTCTTTACTTCCGCGTACGCTTGTTCCGGTGAGGATCATTTGCTCTACCCCATTATCCAGGGCGCGGTTGATAATTTCTTCGTGTTCGTTATAGAACTGTTTATTGGTCAGGTTAATGCCAATATCAATGTATGTATTCATTTGTTTTTGTTTTGTCTTTGTATATAAAAAATCTTACAATCTTGGGGTCTTTCAAAACGTTTTTGAATTCTTTTTCAGCATAAAATCCTCTGAAATCCGAACGTTTTACTCCGTTGAATTCTTTCGTTATTTTCACCCAGATGATTTTGTGTCTGGCTTTTCTGGCTTTTTTAAATGTAAAGGTTTCGCTTAGCTGATCTTTGATGACTGCTTTTGCTGTTCTTCGCCATTTTTTATTGCCATATTTTCTAAGTTCCTGAGAGATTTTTCCATCTTCTCCGGCTCTGAAATTGCCTTTATTATAAGTGTTTCTCATCTTTTATTCACATTAAAAAGGGAGGCAAGCGGGAGTCGAACCCGCATATCACATTAGCAGTGTGCGTTTTTCCGTTAAACTATTGCTTCCGTTTATTTGAAAATTTAAGAGTTTAGTATTTTCTTCATTGTTTTAGTTTTTAAAATAGAAACAGACAGGGCCCGAACCTGCAACCTTCCGGTGAAGGGAATGTTTTTCCAGTTAAACTACTGTTTCTTTAGTTATGCTTCCACTTCCAGCAGGCTGAAATATTCTGAAGCGGTGAGCGCTCTGGGAAAGCCACGTGGCGTAATTTCCCTTTCCAGTTCACAGATCAGAAGATCGCCCTGTCTTTTCAGACACTTGATGTGTGGAATAATGTTTTCATGTATCCTGAAAGTAGATGCGATGGCGGTAAGTGCATTTCCTTTATATTCCTGTTCTATCCAAAGCCAGTGTTCCTTTTCTGTGGAAGGGCACCAGCATTTTACGGCGTAGGAATACTGATCTGTTTCACGCCATGTATAAATTCCTAATTTTTTATTTTCAATTTTATACACCTCATAACGGTTGATTCTTCGGATCTGGGTTTTATTTCCGTTTTGATCGTATTCGTTGTAATTCAGTTCCACTTCTTCTTCATTGATCTTTTCTGCTTCCAGACGATTCATCAGATTTCCTACTCCTATGTAATTAAAACAGAAGAGACGTAGGTTTCTGTCCGTAGATTCGAAGAATTCTTCAAACTGTATGGTTTCCACTATATTCCAGAGTTTTTCTATTTTTTCCAGAATTTTGGTAAAAAACGGGGTTTCAAACCTCGTCCACTGGCGTTCATATTCTCTTGTCATAAAGTTCTGAAAACTACTGTGACGCAGCTTCAGGATGGAAATCAGTTTCCGGATGGTGTAATTCTGCTGATGCACCACATAGTTGAAAGACGATCCGGAGAGGATCAGTTTATCTTTGGAAAGATACATTCTGTCATTGATCTTAAAATAAATATTTTTAGCCAGATGTTCAAAATGATCGTCTTTCTGGTACAGATAGAAATTAATTTGCTTCAATGCCGGAAGACGGGAACCGTTCTGCCTTTCATCACCGAAAAAATTAATATACTCCAGAGATTTAAAATTAACTTTAAATGCATTGATCAGCCTTCCATTGATTCTCTTAAGATGCTCAAATTCCAAAGAAGTATGCATCTCCAGATCCCCGACTTCCTGAATCTTAGGGGCAATCGTCTGGTGGGTTTTATACGTTCCTTTTACTTTTTCCAAAGATATAAAATGACAGGTTTCCCCCTGAATCTGAATATTTCCGTTCACATTCTTCAACAATGGAAATCTTACCCCTGAATTACGGTTAACAGAAATGCTGCCTGAAGTCTCCAGCAATGGAAAATCTGCATAGCAACCCTGTTCCAATAGAATATTTCCCGTGATTTCCTGAAGTACCGGAAAAGAAGCTTTTGTCTTTTCAAATCTGAGGTGTCCGACTATTTTTTTCAGTTCCGGAAAATCGTGGGTAAAATAATGGCCGGTTTTGTCACGGCATTCCATATTGATCTGTCCCTGAAGAAATTCAAGGTAGGGAAAAGATACATTTTTACCATAAACATTGATTCTTCCACGGATTTCATAGTGCGGAATAATAATATCGTTACCGAAAATATCAACATTAAAAATACCTTCTTTCGGAAGAAATTCCACTTCATACTGATGATTGACCGGGATGACAATTCTGGACTGCACCAGTTTTTTACCTCTTGCGATGACATTGGCTTTTTTAAGGGAAATATTTCCTCCTATCGTTGCCAGGTTTTTAAAATCAAAATCGATGATGCATTTGAAATGACCTTTTACTGTTTCCAGCTTCTGGATTTGGGCGAAACAATGAAGCGTGAAGTTTTCTTCCACCGTTTTAAGATTGGGAAGAGAGCAGTCTGCCGCATCTACAGACAAAGATCCTTTGACTGTTTTCAGGTTTGGAAACTGACATCCTTCTCCACGCAGAAGCAGGGTTCCGTTCAGTTCTTCAATGTCCCATGTGATGTTTCTGCCATATATTTCTACGGTCACGTGGTCATCAAAAGCCGTCTCCGGAAGGTCTTCCGCGGAGAATACTTTATATCTTGTGATGGGATCAGTCGTATGCATTTTCTGTCAGTTGGGTTATGGGATTGTATTCCTGCTGGATGTACTTCACAAAATAGTCACTTTCTATGCGAAGGATTTTATGTTCACCGTGAAAAATAAAGCCATCACCATAGATTCTAAAAGTTTCCATACTACCATCTTTTTCAACGATCTTATATCCGGGTGCTTTCAGGGTATGCTGGTTGCTTGTCTTTTCCAGACAGTATTCTTTATAGGTTTTGGTGTGTTCTTCCAGGTTGTTGATTTTTTCTCTTGCCTCTGAACTTTTTCTTAGGTAAGGCTTAATGTCAGATAATTCGGGAACATTCGTGTTTTCTACAAAATGAAGTGTACTTTCCTGTGGTACAGGAACAACTGTTATTTCTTCAACAGGACCGTTTTCTCTAAAAAAATCAAATATCTTTTTCAACATGGCTTTTATTTTTTGATGATAAAAAACAGAAAGAAAATCGGATTCGAACCGATAATTCGCCTCTTAGAAGCTGGTTTTCTCCGGGTTAAACTATTTCTTTCCTTGTTATTTTCTGTGAAACGGCAGGATTCGAACCTGCGCCTCTGGCTTGCCGAACCAGCGCTCTTCCATTGAGCTAACGTTTCTCCTTTTACCAGGCATTTATTTTATAATTTTTCAGCAGTACTCCGCTGTAATAATTTCCTTTTATTCCCTCAACAACCGGATGCAAAATTCGCGCAGCTCCGTCTACAGAATCCAGTGGCGGAATATATCCCTGCTCAAACTGTTTCTTTCGAAGACTTTCTTTTGCACCTGTAGAAATCCATCCTACATCCACGGCACTCATATAAATCTGATCATTTTCAAATTCTTTTGCAGAGGTAAGCGTCATCATATTCAGGGCCGCCTTTGTCATATTCGTGTGCGGATGAAATACCGTTTTATTATCATAACTGAAAATACCTTCAGAAGATGTCACATTGATGATAAACTTCTCCTGAAATGCTGAGTTTTTCATCAAAGGTTTCAGTTCTTTGATCAGAAAATAAGGTGCGATATGATTGATCAGATTCACCTCTACCAGTTCGTACATGGAAACTTCTTCCAGTGTAGAATTCCAGCTGGTTTTTTCTCTGTTATCCACAGGCTGTCCGAAACGGGTAAGCGCCACCGGAGTTTCATCGTTCTGTGCATATTCAAGTTTTGCAATTTCGCTTGAAATTTCCGTCTGATTGGGGAAAAGATTCTGAATATTTTTAAACTCAACTAACTTTTCTCTTTCACGATTAATGATCGGAAGATAGTATTCATCCGGATATTTTATGGTTTGAGCGGCATTATTGATCAGGATATCCAGTGTATCAAAACGGGTTTTATAAAAATCTATAAAATCCTGTATTGCCTTTAGATTTCTCAAATCCAAACCGTATACCCAAAGTCTTTCTTTCCAGTCTTCGTAATCTGCTTCCTGCTGCATCATTTCCAGCGCCAATGCCGGAAAACGGGTTGTCAAAACCAAATTGGCCCCGTTTCTCAACAGTTTCAGTGCGGTGGCCCATCCTACTTTTACTCTTCCTCCTGTCAGGATCACATTTCTTCCTTTGAGGTCTGCCGTTTCAAAACGTTTTTCATAGTTTTCTGCGGCACATTTCGGGCAAAGTCTTGTGTAAAAAGAATGAGCATACTGATAGCTATGGTTACAGCAGTAGCAGTTTTTCGGGATCTGAAGCGGAGTGAGTTTTGTTTCCCCTTTTTCTTCATCATAGAAAGCTGAAGCACCTGCCAATGCCTTTTGCATCAGGACAGCATCAGAACTCACCGCGAGATCATGAGATTTCATTCTGGAATAATTTTCCTGACGGTTCTGCTTTTTTGCGTTCTTATGAATTTTCGTGATCAGTCCTGAAAATGTTTTATTGTCAGGATTGAGGAATGGATCGTCTTTCAAGGCATCCAGTACCTTGAGACATGTTTCCCATTCGTTTTGCGAAAATTTTTGATCTGAAAAATTCATAGCTTCAGTTTATATCTGCAAAATTATCTGCGCAGTACGCAATCTTTTTACGCACTGAAATTTTATTTATTATTCGTTGATAAATTTTTCAAGAAAACCGATCAACTGTTTCCCACCGTGGCTCCACCGGATTCCGTGACCTTCTTTTTCCCTGACTTCAAAAACAAGTTCATGCTTGTAATGATAGAAAACATTCCACCAGGTTCTGTTATCCAGAATATAACTGATCTTTTCCATCACTTTTTCCTGTTTCTGCACATTATTTCCTTTTATCTCGCCCCAGAACTGATCATCCATTCTTCCGATATGCTTTTCACAGGCTCTCTGTGCAATGGTAATTTCACTGTTAAAAGGTTTCATGCAGGCTTCGATTAACATTTCTTTTAAAGGCGGAACAGCATTTTCATCGCGGATGCTGGCGGATGTCAGTCGCTGCCCCAGAATATCCAGCCAATGCTCAAATGGGATATTTTCCAGTCGCGATGCTTTGACCTCATCAGAGTCGTTGCTTTGGAATATATCGATGAACAGCTCAAAACTTTTCGTTCGGTCCGGTTTTATTTCTTCATTAAAATATGGAAGCTCCCATTCCAGCGTATTCTCCTGAAATTTACGGATATTGTTTTCCATCGCTTGCAGATGCTCTTCAGCGAGAATGGCCTGGTACTTTTCTGTCCAGGAATCTGAAATTAACCGAATATAAGGTGTTAACAAATTCATTCTCAAACCATTTTGATGAGATTAACCTCCAGTTTTTCTTCTGTGATGAGATGTGCAATGAGATTGAACCATTGTTGACAATGATCCAGAATCCATGCATCTGAAGACACGGCAATTTCTGAATTTTCTGCTAAGAATTTATCCGGATTGAACTCCAGTTCTGCTTCCCAGTTCAGTTTGTTTTCTTCTGCAAAATCAAGGACGATTTGTTTTATCCGTCCGCTGTTGGAAACCGGTTTGTCAAAAATCCAGACGAGCTTCTGTACCTCAGCTTTTTGAAAAAATCCAGCCACCAATTCCACCACTCTTTGAGTTTGGTTGACTCTTTTATACGTTCCGTGAACGCCTGAAAGATCACGAAAACATCCGTCTGCTCCTTCAAAAATGTAAGCACCGGACAGTAAACTTTCCATTAAAATCAATACATTGAAACCATCAAGATAAAGGATTTTATTTTTCAGATCCGAAACATCCAACTGTTTATCTTTTCTATGCTGTATCTGCTGTTCAGATGCGGAAGTCCCGCGCAATGCCTGAATCTGACGTGTTTTCAGCTTATACCTGTTTCCTACGAGTTCAGAGGAGGCTTTTTCAGGATAGTCTCTACTTAATAGATACAACATGTCCTGAACCGCCATTTTCAGCTTATCAACCTGTTTTTGCGAACCGAAAATCACATCATCACCGGTGTTTTTTCCGCGGTTTCTGTTATTCATACTCAAAAATAGTTTTTTAAGCGGATATAATTACAGGAATCTGTTTCTGACTGGCTATGATTTTAAATTTAACTCGAAGAGCCGGAAGATGGAAGATGGAGGCTGGAAGTACTGTTAGACGCTAATTTCAACAATTCCTGTAAAATTTGATGAAATTATAAAAAATGAATAGCGCCAAGTTACAGTTTTGCTTTGGTCTTCAAAAACTTCCATCTTCCATCTTCAAACTTCCTTACCTCATTATGACAAGATCTCAACTTTATCCCGAATTGGTATTAATTTATCAACATCTGAAAGGTGGAGTTATACATTTTACAACAAAAGAGATATTTCGTACAACGTTTTGATTTTCATAAGGAATATGTTTGCAGAGAATAAAAATATCGATTATGAATACTTTGAAAAAATTATGTTACCTGCTGACCACAATGCTTTTGTCTGTTGCTTTTGTATCATGTTCTGATAACGACGACATGGTCATGGAACAGATCACTCCCTCACAGATGCTTTCTTCCACTCCCTGGGAAACTACGGCTGCAAGAGACAAGAATGGTCAGCCTGTGAATCTCAGCGATGCCAGTGTAAACGGTTTTGTAGGTTTTGCTTACTTTAAAGCCGATGGAAATTTTGTGATTTACGGGCTGAATGACGTTTTAAGATCCAGAGGAACATGGTCTGTAGATCCACTGGGGAAAACCAGAATCATCACCGCACTGAATCCAGACGGGACGACCATCTTTACCCGTTCTGTGGATATTCTGGTGCTGAATAACAATGAATTCACGTATAGAATTCATACCAATCCAAGTGATCCTTCTGTTTATTACGATATTATCCATACCAAAACGGCCCACGCTGAACCAGCGAATGGCCAGCTTACTTTGGCTTCTACCCCGTGGGAAACTACAGGCGCTAAAAACAGCAGCGGAAATCCTGTAGCCTTAACGGATCCAAGTGTTTCCGGTTTTGTTGGATATTCTTATTTTAAAGCGAATGGTACTTTTACCATTTACGGGCTGAATAATTTGCTGAGATCCCAGGGAACATGGTCTATTTCTCCGGACGGCAAGAAGAGAACAATCACCGCTCTGGACGCGAACGGTAATGTACTTTTCACCAGAACCGTTGATATTCTTACGCTAAACAGCTCTGAATTTACCTATAGAATCGCTCCTGATGCAGGAAACCCTTCTGTCTACTACGATATCATCCATACCAAAGTAGATCATAAGGAACCATAGATATTTTTTAAGTTAGTTGATCATGGATGGACTTCGGCGGCCCAAAGGGCCGCCGAAGTCTTTTTTTAAATAAGCTTATGATCGTATCATCATGTTCAATAAAATCATTGAAGCAGCATTGTCTTTCTTACATCAGGTCCTGCCACCATTTCTTCCAGGTGACTTCTCCCAGCTGATCCAGATTTACTTTTTCACCAATCATCGGATGAGTAACCGGAATACTGTTTTCTTCCGCATATTTTGAAACAAGTTCCAAAGGTTCAAACCAGGGATGCTGGGCCAGTTTGAATTTTGAATTATGAACGGGAATGAAATTCTGGGCTTTCAGTTCCTGTACTTCCTGAATAATCTGTTCGGGCAGGCTGTGAATGTAGGGCCATTTTTCGTTGTATTGCCCACATTCCATTATCGCAAGATCAAAAGGTCCGAATTTCTCGCCGATCTCTGTAAAATGATTTCCGTAACCGCTGTCGCCACCCAGAAACAGTTTTTTGGATGGAGTTTGCAACACAAATGAAGTCCACAGGGAAATATTCCTGTTTAGAAGTCTTCCCGAGAAATGTCTTGCCGGAGTCAGTATAATGCTGAAACCATCTGCCAGGTCAATGCTTTCCCACCAGTTTTTTTCAATTATTTTTTCTGCTTCCCAGCCCCAGTATTCAAAATGCTGTCCCGTTCCCAGTCCGCAAATGACCTGGCCTACTTTATCTTTCAGCGCCTGAACTGTCGAATAATCCAGATGATCCCAATGGTCATGGGAAATAAGAAGAACATCAATTTCCGGCATATCTTCCGGTTTGTAATGGTCTGATCCCGAAAATGCCTTTATAGAACCGGGCATTGGAGAAGCATTCCCGCTGAATACAGGATCTACCAGAAACTTTTTACCATCAACCTGAATAAAATAAGAGCTGTGCCCGAACCATACGAGAACATTGTTTTCGGGTTTCAGGTTCTTCAGGTCTGTGGTGACAAACGGAATCGGGGATTTTGGCGTTACATTTTCTATTTTACATAGGGTCTGCAGGAGTAATTTGGTCATACTTTCCCCTTCCAGCAATGCTGGCGTAGGAAGAATATTCTGAAATTTTCCGTTGGTATAATTAGGAAGTGTATTAAAATAGGTTTTTCTTTTTTCATTGGGAAACTGTCCCATTTGTTTCTTTAAATTCATTCCGTTGTTGTTTTTGTTCTGAACCTTTGCGATCAGGATTAAATCAGAATAATAAATATAAGGATTAGATTCTTTATTTAAAAAGATCAACGAATAAAGGAGGTCGTTTACTTTATTTCTCCGTGTGAAACATAGATTTATGAATAGGTTTACAGTACAGAAACATTAACTTATTGTCTTCCCTTATTAATTTTTTATTTATTTTCTCTGATTGATGTAACAAACATCCTACAATAAGTGTCTTATTGGTGAAATATCACTTTGAATGAAGATAATTATATGTTCGGCAGCTTTACTGATGGGATCTCTGGTCTTTTCACAGGCTAAAAACGATACCATCAAGCAGAAGGAAAATCAAATTGAAGGCGTTACATTAACAGCTAGAAAACCCACCGTGGAATCTAAGGCAGACAGAACGGTGTTTAATGTATCCAACAGTTCTATCCTGGCAGGAAATACCACCTGGGACGTTTTGAGAATGACGCCTTTGGTAAGTATTGACAATAATGATGCGGTGAAGGCAGAAGGTGAATCCGTTACGGTTTATATCAACGATCGAAAATCTGTGTTTACCGGCAAAGAATTAAAGGAATATCTGAAAACCATTCCTGCTGATAACCTGATGAAAATTGAAGTGATCACCAGTCCGTCATCACGCTACGAAACGGCAGGATCAGTCATTAATATCGTTCTTAAAAGAAGGGATGATGAAGGAATGAAAGGCAGTGTGACTTTTAATAACAGACAAAACGCCAAAAATTCTCAGTATACGAACCTTAATCTTAATTATCACAAGAAAAATTTCACGCAGACCCTTATCGGAAGTTATAGCGATAATACCTATTTCCAGAGAAATACCAGTCTTAATATGCTGTATAAGGATAATGATATTACCCAGAGCAGCAACGAAACTTTGGGACGCGGCAAAAGCCCATCCATGTCCTCTACTTCCGAATATGAATTGAATGACAAAAACAATATAGGTCTTATTCTGGAATATTATCAAAGTAAAAACACTTCAACTTCTGACGCAGATTTCCTCAGAACCAGGAACAGTCACGATCCCGAATCTTATCATCAGGATCAGGATGTAACAGGTAGATACCGCACATTGGGGACGAATGTTTTTTATAAATACTATGACAAGGAGAAAAACAGAATTCTGGATGTCAACTTAGGTTCCAATTACAATTCTCAGGAGAATCTCAATGAATTTTTAAAAACATACAGCAATAACTCAAAAGTAAGTCAGCTGGGAATCAATTCTCATGAGCAGACCCGAAACTATTATATCAAAGTAGATTATACCCAGCCTCTGGGAAAAGGCGGAAGCTTTGAAGTGGGTGGAAAAATGGATTTCAATAATAATGTGATCCCTAATACGCTTTCAGGAAATAATGTGGATAATCTCCGTACCAATGATGTTTTTCATTACGAAGACAATATCAATTCCCTGTATGCGAACTACAGCAAAACCTTCTTCGAAAAGCTGGAAACAAGAGTCGGAGTCCGTTACGAGCATATCGACTATAAAATGAGAGAAGATGTATCCGGAAAAAACAGAAAGGATTCCTACAGTACTTTGCTTCCGAATTTATTGTTGAAATATTCTTTTTCAGATAAATATGACCTGACCCTGACCTACAACCGTAATCTCTGGCGTCCATGGTATTCGGAGTTCAATCCTTTTCTTGTTCCTACAAATGACGGAACATTCTCCCGCGGAAACATGGATCTGGAACCCAACCCGAGTCACAGGGTGTATATGAAGCTGGGAATTCTTAAAAAATACTTCCTTTCCGCAAGATATATGTATACCGACAAGGATTACTGGACATCTTTAGCTGAGGAAGATGGCAGGCTGGTAACCCTTCCTGATAATTTCAACGGAAAAGTGCAGAAGTATTACCTTTTTGCGAATACCAACCAGACTTTCCTGAAAAACAAGCTGAATGTGAATGTCGGAGTCGGATGGTACTACATTGACAATCATGACTTTAATGAGATCAACGATTTGAAAGGTCAAAAATACATCAATTATTTAGGAGCCTCAGCCAATTTATCCTACACGAATCTGTTTAACAAAAACATCAATCTGAGTGTCTGGGCAGAGCTTTCTAATCAGAATAACGGAAATTCATACGCGAATAAAACGAATATTTTCCATAACATTTCAGCCACCAAAATATTCCCTAAAACACAGATGGAAGTGAGTCTTCAGCTGATGAATATTTTCAGCAGGCCCAATTTTGACTCCACAAGCTACAGCCAGGAAGGAACCTCCAGAACTGCTACAAGATCCGACTGGTATGGCTTTTCACTTTCGTTCGTGAAACGTTTCGGAAACCAGAAAGTAAAAGGAAACACGAAAACGGATGTTGAAAAAAACAGCGGCGGCGGAAAATAAAGTAGCGATTTAACCTTGATAAGTCCTGAAAAAACATTTCAGAATTCATCAGACAAAAAATAAATTAAACAGCAGAAATCCCAGGGTTTTTGCTGTTTTTGTTTTTGGGCTCTACATAAATCATGTCCATCTGTTCAAGCAAAAACCCTTGATCTGAACTATTGGACCACATTTTTTTAATCATTCTGGATGAGAGTAAAAAAAACGGAAGTGGGTAGCTTTACACCAAATTAAAAAGCTTTTCAGATGAAAAAAAACAATCTAACAAACAGAACAGGTGCTCCAGTCTCAGATAATCAGAATATTTTAACAGCCGGAAAACGTGGTCCTGCCTTACTTCAGGATGTATGGTTTCTGGAAAAAATGGCTCACTTTGACCGGGAAGTGATTCCGGAACGCAGAATGCATGCTAAGGGCTCTGGCGCTTACGGAGTTTTTAAAGTTACCCACGACATTACGCCATATACAAAGGCCAATTTATTTGGTGAAATAGGTAAAGAAACACCACTATTCATCCGTTTTTCAACGGTAGCAGGAGAAAGAGGTGCAGCTGATGCAGAAAGGGATATCAGAGGTTTTGCCCTGAAATTCTATACCGAAGAAGGAAACTGGGACCTGGTAGGAAACAATACACCTGTTTTCTTCCTGCGTGATCCTTTAAAGTTTCCGGATTTAAATCATGCTGTGAAAAGAGACCCGCGTACCAATATGAGAAGTGCCGACAATAACTGGGATTTCTGGACCCTTCTTCCCGAATCTCTTCACCAGGTGACCATTACCATGAGCGACCGTGGGCTTCCCAAATCTTATCGTCATATGGATGGTTTCGGAAGCCATACGTACAGTTTTATTAATCATGAAAACAGACGTTTCTGGGTTAAATTTCATTTCAAAACCCAGCAGGGAATAGAAAATCTCACCAATGCTGAAGCGAAACAGATCATTGCTGAAGACCGTGAAAGTCATCAGAAAGATTTATATGAAAATATAGAAAATGGAAACTTCCCTACCTGGAAAATGTACATTCAGGTGATGGAAGAAGCGGATGCAGACATGTATCACATCAATCCGTTTGATTTAACGAAAGTATGGCCACACGGAGATTACCCGATGATTCCTGTTGGAGAATTCACCCTAAACAGAAATCCTTCCAATTATTTTGCTGAGGTGGAACAGGCGGCTTTCAATCCGGCTACCATCATTCCCGGAATTGGTTTTTCTCCCGATAAAATGCTGCAAGGACGGTTGTTCTCGTATGGCGATACTCAGCGTTACCGTTTAGGTGTCAATCATCACCAGATTCCTGTAAATTCTCCGAAATGCCCATATATGGCTTATCACCGTGACGGAGCAATGCGAACTGATGGAAACTACGGAAGCAAGATTGCTTATGAACCCAACAGTTTCAGCCAGTGGCAGGAGCAACCGGCTTATGAGGAACCACCTTTGGCTTTGTCAGGATATGCCGGACATTGGGATCACCGTGAAGATGATGATTATTTTTCCCAACCCGGAAATCTTTTCAGACTGATGTCCGATGAGCAGAAAGAACTTTTATTTAACAATACTGCGGATGCTGTGGGAGGCGCCCAGCAATTTATCCAGATCCGTCACATCAGAAACTGCTATAAAGCCGATCCCAACTATGGAAAAGGAGTTGCAAAAGCGCTAAATCTATCCTGGGAAACCGTTTGTGATTACGAGGGGTATGACATGAAAAAACAAACGGATATGAAATAGGGAGAAATCCCTGTTTCTTTATCTTTTTCCCCTGACTCAACTGCTTTAAACTTATTAACTGTCCATCAAATACTGATATTATACAATGGAGATACAAAAATTTAGTTATGATAATAATATCGTGCGTGCTTTCCTGTATGCCACCGTCGTGTTTGGTATTGCAGGATTTATATTAGGGCTTACCACCGCTCTGATGCTTTTCTATCCTGAACTGCCGGAATTTCTCTTCGGTACGGATGATATGACGATTCAGAGTTTGAGGGAAGGAAATATTCAGGGGCTTGTGAATTCGCAGGGGATATTGGGCTTCGGGAGAATCAGAATGATGCATACCAATACGGTGATCTTTGCTTTCGTATGTAATTCTTTTTTCTGTGCCACCTATTACAGTCTTCCAAGGTTGTTAAAAGCTCCCATGTACAATGCAACCCTCTCATGGATTCATTTCTGGTCATGGCAGATCATGATTGTAGCCAGCTGGATCACGTTTGCTATGGGCTTCAATACTTCAAAAGAATATGCAGAACATGAATGGCCGCTGGATATCCTACTCACCTTTTCATGGATTGTTTTCGGAATTAATATGTTTGGAACGATTGCGAAAAGAAGGGTAAGACATTTGTACGTTGCCATATGGTTTTACATTGCCACATGGATTGGGGTGGCTTTACTATACATCGTCAATAATCTTGAAGTTCCGCTTGATTTCTGGAAATCTTATTCCTTATATTCTGGGGTTAAAGATGCTCTGATCCAATGGTGGTACGGGCACAATGCTGTTGCATTTATCCTGACCACTCCTATTTTGGGAATGATGTATTATTTCCTTCCGAAAGCAGCAAACAGGCCTGTATTTTCGTATAAGCTGTCTATTATTCACTTCTGGTCCCTTATTTTCGTATATCTCTGGGCAGGACCTCACCATTTGCATTATACTGCTATTCCTGGATGGACACAGGCATTAGCCACAGGGTTTTCCATTATGCTGATTGCACCGTCGTGGGGAGGAATGCTTAACGGATTGCTGACTCTAAGAGGTGCCTGGGAAAAAGTACGGGACAATCCGGTTCTGAAATTCTTTGTTGTTGCCGTCACCTGTTATGGGATGGCTACTTTCGAAGGACCTCTTTTAGCGACTAAAACTTTAAATAAAATCGGCCACTACACAGACTGGGTCATTGGTCACGTACACTTAGGAGCTCTCGGATGGAATGGCTTTATGGCGTTTGGTATCATGTACTATCTTGTTCCGATTATGTGGAGAACCAATTTATGGTCTGTAAAGCTGGCCAACTGGCATTTCTGGCTGGGAACGTTAGGCGTTTTATTTTACGTTGTACCGATGTATATTTCCGGTTTCACCCAGGGATTGATGTGGAAACAGTTTAATCCTGACGGTACCTTGATGTATAAAAATTGGCTGGATACGGTAACTGCTGTCATCCCTTACTACAAGATGAGGTTCCTTGGAGGGACATTCTATCTTACAGGCGGATTACTGATGGTTGTTAATATTTTTAAAACCATAAGACAGGGCTCATTTCAGAGAGAAGTTGCTGCAGAAGCTCCTGCATTGGCGAGAATACACGGCAGAAAAGCCGGAGAAGGTATTCATTTATGGATCGAAAGAAAACCGGTTATCCTTTCAATAGGCGCGTTTTTTACTTTATCGATCGGAGGTGCTGCGGAAATCATTCCCACGATGACGATTAAAAAAAATGTTCCTACGATTTCGGCGGTTAAACCTTATTCCCCATTAGAACTCGAGGGCCGTGATCTGTATATCCGTGAAGGCTGTAATGCCTGCCATTCCCAGATGATCAGACCTTTCCGGGACGAAATTGTGAGATTCGAAGGTAAAAACGGACAGTATTCGAAGGCCGGAGAATTTGTGTACGATCATCCTTTTCTCTGGGGCTCTAAAAGAACAGGACCGGATCTGCACAGAGAAGGAGCCAGAAACCCGGATTCATGGCACCTGAAGCATATGTACAATCCAAGATCAACCTCTCCGGGATCTATCATGCCGCGTTTTCCATGGCTGATCACCAATAAACTGGACCGTTCTCAGATGCTGAGCAAAATGGAACTGATGAAAAAATCATTTGATGTTCCTTACAACAAAGCTCAGATTGACTCTGCAAACGCATGGGCAGATGGCCAGGCATCAGGAATTGTGAATAGAATCTATGCGGAAGCAACAGATATCAAAGAGCAGATAGAAAAAGAAAAAGCAGCTAAAGGAAACCAATTTGTTCCTCTGGAAAAACGGGAAATTGTTGCGATGATTGCTTATCTGCAGAGATTAGGAACGGATATTAAGACTACGGATGTTAAAACCGCAGGAAACTAATAGCAGCTGAACACTTTCATAAAAATATACATCATATTTAAATTATTCATACATTAGTGATTAATTACAAACTAAAATATTATGAAAAATTTAAAGAAAGTTTCAAGAGAACATTTAAAAACGATCAAAGGCGGTCTTTCGTATTGTAATGAACAACGGTATTGCAATATAAAATTCTGCTGTGCTGACGGAGTCTGCAGACATATAGATTCCGCTTACTGCCAATAAGCAGAAAATAATCTCATGTATTGATATACAATTCAATCATTGTACCCACATACAAAGCTTCTGAATAATCAGAGGCTTTTTTGTGGCAGAGCCTTTAAAATCATATATTTGGCCCTTTAACGAAAACCATGAAAAAAATTCTCTTATTTCTAGGATTATCCTGTTTATCTACGTTTTCCGCTCAGGAAAATTTGTTAGATCCGAACTACGGGCAAAACAACGGTACTTCGATTTTTGCATTTTACACCAATGGACAGCCCAGCGGTGGTCTTCAAATCCATGACACGACCCAACTTCCGGACGGAAAGCTTCTGGCGGTTGGGGCCAGTTTTTATGCCCGCTTTACAGCAAATGGACTTTTAGATCCAACTTTTAATAATGGGTTGGGATATAAACTGATCTCTCCTGCCCATACCTATAATATGGTAGAACCTGCCGGAGACGGTAATTATATTGTGCTGGATGGCAGTACAGGCGGACAAATCTTAAAAATAGACGAAAACGGAAATTCTGTAAACGGTTTTACCACTTATAACGCATCCGGGGACTATGTGGATATGCATATTGATCCCAGTGGGAAAATTTATGTTATAAGGAGGGTCAGTAATAATCACTTCTTAGTCCGCCTGCTTCCCAATGGTCTTGTGGATACAACATTTGCGAATAACGGGGAGATCGCGTTAGGTTCAACTTACCAGTACAGACAAGTGAAGGTAAATGCCAACAACGAAATCTTTATTGGAGGAAAATATCAGATCGCACAAAACAACCGTTATATGCTGGTTTCAAAATTTGATTCCGCCGGAAATCTGGTGACTACCTTTGGAACAAACGGGCATTTCACACGCTCTGCAGGAGAGTATGTTGGTGATTATACCCGCCTGGAACTTCTGGAAGACGGAAAAATACAGGGCTTTACTTCTGGAAGTTTCTGCTTTGGAAATAACTGCTTTGGCCTGATCGCCTACCGTCTTCTTCCCAACGGAACCTTAGATCCTTCCTATAAAAACGGAGGGGCGTTCGTACTGCCGATACAGTCAAATTCCGATCCTGTAGAAGTAAGACGCATGCCGGATAACTCGTTTATGATCGGAGGAACCGGTAATCATACGATGTATGCCCTAAGAATGAAGGCTAATGGAGAACTGGACACTTCTTTCGGGGTGGACGGCAAAATCATTACCCCTATTATTGGTACCGGAAGCTCCTTTGTCTATAATAAGGGTTTTGAATTATATGGAAATTCTATCGTATTGTTTGGCATCTATTCTATTTGGTACGGAGCCCAAACGAAATATGTGGGGACTGCGCGGAAATATTTCTTCTCTTCAAACAATTTGGCAACAACAGATCCGGAAAAAAGCAGCGACAAGATAAAAATTTACCCCAACCCAGTCGGAAACAATCTGCAATTCACATCCAATGTTCCTGTCAACGGATTTGAAATCTATGATATGAATGGGAAAAGAATTATGCATTCTGCCACTCCTGTAAAAAATAATTTCATCAATGTGAATGCCCTGAATTCCGGAAATTATATTCTTAAGCTGGAAACTTCGAAGGAAGTCATTACGGCCAAGTTTATTAAGGAATAAGACATCATTTCAGTTACAAGGCTTTAAGATTGACAGGTGTGAATGGTGAATTTTGCTTCGCAAGTGAATGGTGAATTTTGAGACATATATGAGATTTTAAAGTATAAAATTAACATTTATTATATGATTCACGATATTGAGAAATAATTGTTTTATGTAACTTTACCATCACTAAATTTTTAAACACATGAAAAACAAAACATTAAAATTAGCTCTGGCTTCTTTACTATTAATGAGCGTAGTTTCTTTTGCAAAAGAAATCAATCAAAACAAAAACAACACCACTACCCATAATGATGGGCCAAAAGGAAAAGGACCAATTGGTACCACTACTCCACCGGACGACACCATCGATCCTACAAAACCAGACAGACCGAGATAGCATACAACACATACAATCTTTCCTAACAGCACGGCATTTTGCCCGAAGCTATGTAGATATAAACCAATCCAGAAATCAGTTTTCTGGATTTTCTTGTTTTCAGAAAGATGTAGCCTTATTCATTGGGATCAAAGTCTTCTGCCCACTCTATAATATCCGTATTATGAGTAGAAAAAATAATGACGGCACTATCGCCTGCTTTATCATCTTTTTGAGATAAATCTGCAGAATATTTTTCACCATCCAGATAGAAATCGAAAAATGCATAACGAGATTCTTTTCCTTTGTAGTCTATAGCTTTTATTTTCACTTTCTGAGTCACTCCGTAATTTGTCAGTTGGTATTTTTCGTGATTATTGGCGGAAATGACTAATCCAAAAACGGTGGCTCCACAAAAAATAAAAAATAGGGAGAGATAACAGATATTTACCATTTGAACTTTCTTCGGACCTATAGTGTTTTTTAGAATCTGATATTTATGCTTGTCTGAAAGGGTTGAAAAACTAATATCCGCTTGGGTCGGAATCATCATTTTGGTCAGAGCGATACTTAAAAAAAGGGAGCCAATGGGAATGAGAAAAAAGGCTACTAGTCCTAAAAATCTTGCCCCGCTACCCGTCCACCAAACATTAAACCCAATAAATGCTCCTAATACAATAGTGAAGAGGCTGAGTAAGATATTTTTTATGTTTTCTTTTGACATAGCTTGTATTGAGCGGGCAAAGATATCTCTTTTAGGTAGCGGAAAAGAGAGTCATCAGAACTAAATCCTATATTATTTTCTAGCAACAACATATAAAAAAACACCTACATTACTGTAAGTGTCAATTTATTGTGGTCCCACCTGGGCTCGAACTTTTTTTATTTTTTCCTTTATTTAATGGTAGTCTAGCAATTCATGAAATTAGAGGGGAGAAAAATAGGGAATATTCTAATCTATTTCACTAATTTTAGGGGTATGTCTTACCACTTCGTCTATAGTAATAATCGTTGCCTGAAAATCTCCTTCTCTTTCTAATTTTACAGTAAGCCATTTTCCACTTATTGAAGTTACTTCCCAGTCAAGATCAAAATTACTTTGAAACTCCTTCGAGCGAAAATAAACTTCATCACCAACATTTATATCTTCAATTTTATATATACTCATAATAATTATTTTACTACAAATATAAAATTATCTTTAAAATTTGACCTATAAGTAATACTACGTCATTTTCGCTATCGAATGTGTAGAATCTCCTTTAAGAGTTAAAGCATTTTTATTAGAAAGAAGATGAGCTGCTCCAAAGAAATCATTTTCATAATTATCTATAGCTTCATCATATTTTTCCTTCATCATATTAATAACCTCTCCTCCTTCATTTCCTTCTAAAAAAAGTTTAAAACCAAAATTAGCACATTCAACAAAAGGTTTTCTGTTAAAGTCCCAAACGGTAAATTCTTCATTATATCCAATATAACAATAGCATTCATTATCTACCAAAGTTTGCCCTAAACTTTTCCCAGTCTTACATGAGCATGTATAGAAAAACGTTTTTTTAAATTTTTCAATATTTAATTTTTCAGATATATATGGAATCGTTCCTTTTTTAAGCAGTTCAGTTTCAGAACCGTGGGAATATGCTAAAAAAATAAAAGCTTTATCTGCAGGTACCGTAAAGGATATAGCGGCTTCATTTAATTGATTACTTTTAATATACTTTGCTCCACAATTAGCATCTTTTTCGATTATTTCAAGCTCCTGTAAACACTCACTAAAAAAATCGCCTAGGCAATCATCTAATTCATCAACGGCAATAATAACTTCTGTCATGAGATTTTTTCCTTATTTCTCATTATAAGTTCAATTGTAAGGGCATTTACCTTACGAACAAAATCTTTACCTACATTTGAATCTAATCGAATCTCTTTTAGTATATCTTTAAGGGTATATTGCGCAGTCTCGGTTATTAAAATCGGTTTTGTATCTTCTAATTTATTAATCATCAACCAATCTTCAATAGCAGCGTCCACTCTCATATCAATACTATTAACAGCCTCATCAATTAATTCAATTATTGATTTATAATCCGTAGTAAATTTTTCGAGCTTAAATAAATCTTTATTAATTAATATTTTAAGTTCTTCTTCAGAAAAGTCAGTAATACTATTTGCTGAAATTAAAACAATATATACTAAAGCCGTTTTTTCTCTGATTTTTTCAAAAACTTTTAGCCCTGAAATATCATCTTTATCTTTGAAATTCTTATCTAGCAAAACGACCATTTTTTTTCCGAGATTTTCAAGAACATAATTTAAACCTTCCTGAGAATGTTTAAAAAAGATTACATTTTCATCCGAATATTTATCTTTTAACATTACAATTAAAGGATAATCTTCATCCATATCATCATGGACAACAACTATTTTCGTAGAAATTAATTCCGATGTCATTTTTATTTATTAAATGGTATAGTTATTTTAAAAGTTGCTCCCGTCGGCTTAAATTCGTTCTCAACAACCTCTATATTTCCTTTTAAAGATTTAAGTATTGAACTTACTATATATAAACCAATTCCTGCTCCTCCAAACTCAGCAGTTCTAGTATTAAATAGTCCAAAAATCCATTCTTTATCATTTTCATTAATCCCCTCTCCATTATCAGAAAAATAAATAATAAAATTATCTGTATCAAGATAGCCTGTACATTTAATTTTTTTATCGTCAGTATTTTTCAAAGCTTTAAGAGAATTAGAAACTAAATTCTGGAATATGTCTTGAAAAGCCTTTTTATTAGTTTCTATAATAAAATTATCTTTTATATCTATTTCTAAAGAAACTCCTGTAGTATTAAACAGACTTTCATATTGTTTTTTAAGAAGGTCAGTAATTAATTCAGAAATATTAAACTCTTCGGTATTTCCATCAATATTTGCAAAGCTTAACATAAAATCTGTTACAGAAATTAAATTATCCATTTCTTTATAAATTGATATAGCATATAAACTATAATATTTATCAAATTTAGGATTAGGATAATTTTCTTTTATAAATTCAGCTAAGTGTTTCACTTTAGCAATAGAAGTTCTTACAGCATGGGCTATCATGGAAGCGTATTCCTGCATAGAAACTAAGCTATACAAAACCTTTTCCTTGCGCTCAACTTCCTTCTGATACCTTTTTTGCTCAGATACACTTTTATTTATTAAATTATGAGCTTCTTTAGTTCTGAATTTTAAATCAATTAATAATTTATTTATTCTATCATTTTGAACTACTTCTGCTTCGTTTGCTAAAGAATCTAATTCTTTCTCAAAGAGTTTAATATCTTTCCCTGCAACAATTAATTCATTTTCTACGGTAGACCTTTTTTGCGTTCTTTCAAAAATCTTTAAGTCTTCAAAAGCTTTTAATTGTTTTAAAATAAATTCTTTTAGTTCACTATATTCTTCATTTGCAGTAAAATCTTGGCGATTAGTAGCATCAATTATTTTTGGATTTTTTTCCTTAGTTATATCAACTACACCAATTACTTCTCTAGTACCTATTAAATCAAAAGTTCCTCTCCATCTCCTTTTATCAATCCCAAGAATATCTCTTTTTTTATCCGTATCAGCCTCGTATTCTGCAAAGGGAGTGGTTATAACACCATCTCTATAAATTTTAATACCGTCAATTCGTGTATCATCATTTCTATAAGCAGCATTATATTTTCTTTTTGCCGATTCATTAAAATAAAAAATTTTAATTTTTACGGGACCAAATTTTTGAATTGGAGTTTCTCTTTTTTCAACCTTCCCTAATTGATAATTAAAATAAAGGGTTTCCTGCGTATTTTTTAATTCATCAAATCCTATTTCGGCATGATGTGAATAGTATTTTATAGGTTCAGCTTTTACTGGCTTATTTTTATAGTCAATAAATTCATTAGAATTAATCCAAATATCAAAAGGTGGAGATACAGGATAGAATGGAGATATTAACTTTGAAAGCTCTTTATTTAATCTTTCAATATCATTTTCAGACCATTGCTCAGCAACACTTGTAATAGTTATTATAGTTCCTTGTTCATTTAAATTCCCAAGCTCATAGAAATACTCATTTTCAACTTCTGTAAATAATGACAATTGAATAGCACCATCTTTATCCGATTTTTTTGCTAAATTTTCGTATTCATCCCAATTAATCCTAACAATTAACCACTTATCCGAACCTAATTTTTTTGTTTTAATTTCAATCCTTTCGCCAAGTTTATCTACGGCAAAACGACCAATGCCCTTTTCTCCAACAAATTTTCTATTAAAGGGAGGGTCAGAATACTGCTGAGTTCTTTTACTATTTGTGCCTACAACCATCCACTTATTTTCAATATCAGAAAAAGACATTCCAATACCGTTATCTGCTATTACTATTTTGCCGTTATTATTCCTTATTGAAACATTTTCAAAAGCAACATTTACAGTAGTAGAATTAGCATCATAGCAATTCTTTACTAATTCATAAACAGCAGTAATTCTATCAGTAATAAGGTCTCTACCTAATAACCTAAAGGTATTAACATCAAATCGCCACTTTAATATTTGGTCATTCGTAGGCATAACCTAGTTTGTATAATTAATTTCGCTTAAATGCTGTTTAATACTTTTAGCTATAGCAACACCCAATTCAACAGGAACAGCATTTCCAATTTGCCTTGCAATAGCAGGAGAAGACATTGGCTTTGCAGGATCTATAAAATCATAATCCTCAGGAAAACTCTGAAACAATGCAGCTTCTCTTAAAGAAATAGCTCTATCCTGTTCAGGATGCCCAAATCTTCCATTTCCCAAGCCAATACAATATGTTGTCATTGTTGGGGCAACATCATTCCATTTCATCCTACCATAAACACTTCTAAAAGATTTACCAGATTCTTTTTTATGACATTCTAACCAAAGGCTTTCGTCCCAATCTTTCCAAGAGCCCCCCTCCTTTGTTGCTTGAATTCTTTTTTTATTCAAATCAGTTAGCTTTCTTGCTCTATGAAGCATATCATCAGGATGACAAACTCCGTCTTCTATAGCAGGTAAATGACCAATAGCATCTTTTACAGTAACATATTTACCGTTTTGAATAGTTTTATCTATCAACTTAATTTCACCTAGTCTTGACGCTAAAAGAAGAAGCCTTTTTCTTCTTTGGGCTACTCCAAAATCTTGAGCATTAACAATCGACCAAGAAACATGATAATTATTTATTTTTAAGTTTTCGACAAAATCATTGAATACTTTTCCTTTATCAAATGTAACTAATAAAGGGACATTTTCCATCGAAACTATATCAGGAAGGGTTTCTTCAATTAATTTTGCAAAAGAATATAGAAGCTTCCATTTTTCATCATTAGTTTTCAGTTTAGTTTGATTAGAGCTTCTACTATTATAGATAGAGAAAGGTTGACAAGGAGCGCAGCCAATTAAAATTTTACGTTTTGTTTTATCAAATATTTTATCTAATTGCTCACCTGTAACCTTCGTAATATCTTCATGATAAAATTTCGCATTATTATTCTTTTCAAAAGCATAACTGCAGGTATTATCAAAATCTATACCCGCATCCACCTGAAAATTCTCTTTAACAAAGCCGTGAGTTAATCCCCCAACTCCACAAAAAAGATCAACGACAGAAAAATCCTCTATATTAAGATTTTTATCCTTTAATACCATATTGATTATTACAAATTAATTTTACAAGATAACGCTTTTTTTAAACCTGCAAAAGTAAAAAATAAAACTTAACATTCTAGGTCAAAAAAAACATTCTTTTTATGGTTTTACTCACCTTCTAAGTTAAATATGTACTTCTTTAAATCAGCTAAAATTTTACTCATATCATTAGAAAAGTATCTCAAAGTAAATGTTTCTTCAAGAGAAATGACCCTTTCATAATCAGTTCTATCATCTCCACCTGTAATAATATTATAAAAAATATCATTTTCAGTAATCAAATTTTCAGCTCTCCTTATTAGAAAATTCAGTCTCGATTCAATACTTCTTTTATTTTTTGTATTAGCATTTTTATAGTCATAATAAACATCATCAAAATCATTTAATATCTTAATCAATGTTTCATAATTATTTTCTAATTCAGATTTTTCCATAATATTAGTTTTTAATTATTAAATATTTTCAAACAATAAAAATCAATTAAAATTTTTTAAAGGTCAATTTATATTAAAGTAAGTTTTAAATTGATTTTCGAGACACATCCAAGAGATTAGAAAACATATTTGACATTTACGTCAAAAAATTCGCAAAGAGGTCTACTATCTTAGTCTTATACTAATTTACGTCTAATATATATCTTATATATAAACCTCAGGAAAGTTAGTTTTTATATAAAGTAAGTCGTATCTGGTCAAAACCACCTTTTCCTTTAAAACGAAAAGACTTTACATCAAAAGAAGGCTTTTCCGTTGACAGAACAGCGGAATTAACAATTACAGAACTCGGAGATTTGGGAGCAGGATTTTTATTTAAAGGGGGAGTAAGGTTCGGTATACCCAGAAAATCAGGTATCTGCGAAAATCCTTTTATTCCTAAGAGAATAAAAATCAAAACAGTAAAATTAATTTTCATTATTTTAAATCATCATTTTGTTTATAGCATCAGCAATAAATTATTTTCTTTACAAATCTATTTCGCAAAAGCGACAAAAGTCGTCGTAACATTTATTTTTTTGCCTAATCATATCGGCAGAGGTAATTTTATACTCATATTATCTTTAACGTGAGTTTTCGGTACTTTCCAACTCTTCTACTTGCATTCCCGAATCTTCTTCAAGTCAAAAAGATGAAATCTCCTCTAAATATTCCTATTTTTCAATTCTTAGTATCATATAATCTTAGTAGGTAACATTTACTTGCTTTCCTTGCATTCGGTCTTATATCTTTTCTTTTATTATTTAAGTTAAGTATATCTTGCTTTTACTTACATTCTACTTGTGCTATTTTTCACCTTTTACGTTTAATATATATGTTATATATAAATTGAAAAACTGAAAATCAATTATTTAAATATTAAAACCAACTATATTTAAAAATAAGCCATTTTACGGAGATAATTTTACGGATTACCTCATTTTTTATCAAATAATTTTCGGGGAGAAAAAGGGGGAACTTTTTTATGACTAATTACAACGAATAATGACGAATACATTTTCATTATAGATAACAAAAAGCCCCGTAAATAGGGGCTTTATAATTTCAGAAGAAAATTTCATTCTTCACTTTCGTGGTCCCACCTGGGCTCGAACCAGGGACCACCTGATTATGAGTCAGGTGCTCTAACCAACTGAGCTATAGGACCTCAAAACTTGGTTAAATTTTGTGATTGCAAAAATAGCAAAAATTCTTTCACTACAAAACTTTTTATTGCTTTTCTTGACAAAGTTCTACCAGCACTCCATTCGTGGATTTCGGGTGCAGGAAGACAACTAATTTGTTATCAGCACCTTCTTTCGGTTCTTCGGAGATAAACTGGAATCCTTCTTTTTTTAATCTTTCTACTTCTTCCAGAATATTTTCTACACCAAAGGCCAGATGATGGATGCCTTCGCCCTTTTTATCGATAAATTTAGAGATCGGACTTTCAGGATTACTGGCTTCCAGCAGCTCAATTTTGCTTTCTCCCGTTCCGTAAAAAGAAGTAACCACTCCTTCTCTTTCCACACTTTCTTTTTTGTAGGATTCTTTTCCTAATAATTTGGCGAAAAGCTCATCAGAGACTCCTAAAGATTTTACGGCAATACCGATATGTTCTAGCTTCATAAAATACTAATAAATATAATTAAATCGTAAATTTGATACCGGAGCTGAATTTCAAAGGTATCAATTCAAACAAAAGTACTAAATTTGCATAACTTATGGAAAGTAACAGACAAAGAAAAGTAGCACAGATTATCCAGGAAGACTTCGCAGAGCTTTTCCGCAAACAGGCTTCAGAAAGCAAGCAAAGTATATTGGTATCCGTTTCAGACGTAAAAGTATCGGCAGATCTGGGTATTGCTAAAATTTATTTAAGCATTTTCCCGCAGGAATTCCGTTCCGCGGTGATGAAGGAAATTGAGGAAAACAAAGCTCAATACAGAAATTTTATCGGCCAGAAAATGGCAAAACAGGTACGTATCATTCCACAACTTAATTTTTATTTAGATACGGCTCTTGATGACGTTGAAAAATTGGAAAGAGAATTAAGAGGCGAAGGCGACAATCCTGTTTTATAAGATCTTGAAGAATATTGCATTTTACATAGCATCCAGATACCTTTTGGCAAAAAAAGGCAGTACCGCCGTGACGTTCATTACGTGGCTTTCGGTAGGTGCCATGACGGTTGCTGTGACTGCAATGTTCGTGATCATTTCAGTATTCTCAGGACTTGA
This sequence comes from Chryseobacterium sp. JM1, assembly GCF_000737715.1. GTDB lineage: Bacteria > Bacteroidota > Bacteroidia > Flavobacteriales > Weeksellaceae > Chryseobacterium. Next base: position 35,971 of record NZ_JPRN01000017.1, read on the forward strand.
AACCCTGAACAAAGACCTGATCTCCAATCTCCATGCAGACCTGACTCTGAAAAGTGCCTCAGGAAAAACGGTGAAGAATCTGGATAAAGTCACTTCTGTTTTAAACAACAACAAAGCCATCAGCAGTTTTTCCCGTGTCATTGAGGAAAAAGTTTACGTCAATTATAAAGGTAAAGGTGATATCGCTTATTTAAGAGGAGTAGATTCCGCTTATACAAGGGTCAACCCTATCGATAAAGATGTATTCTACGGAACGTATCCAAGTTTCAAATATTCCAATGAAGTATTGATGGAAACCAATCTGCACAACAGGTTATCCATTCCCATTGATTCCACCAGCAATTATGCCACGATATTCATGCCTAAGCCTGGAACCGGTATCATTAATAAAGAAGAGGACATCTATAATAAGAGAGATTTTCTTGTTACGGGCGTTTTTCCGGGGAAAGACCAGTTGGACAGTTATATCATTGCTCCTATTGAACTGACCGAGGAACTGCTTAGCTTACCAAAAAAATCAGCATACCAGATCGTTATTAAATTAAAGAATCCGGAAAATGCAGATGCAGTAAAGCAGAGTCTTCTTAATTCATTAGGGAAAAATATCGAGATAAAAACCAAGGAAGAGGAAAATGCAGCTTTCTGGAAGATGATCAATACAGAAAAAATGTTCATCTATCTGATTTTTGCACTGGTGATCTTCATTACAACCTTTAATCTTGCCGGAGCCATTATTATTCTCCAGCTTGACAAAAAAGAACAGTCAAGATCTCTTATTTCATTAGGTTTCCCGATAAGCCATTTAAGAATGACCTATTTCTACACCGGACTCCTCATTGTGATCTCAGGGGTGATTTCAGGGTTGATCATGGGAACTCTACTTTGCTATTTCCAGCTTTATACGGAATTCTTCAGAGCTAATGAATTACTTCCTTTCCCTGTCAAAATTGTCGGGAAAAATTATCTTATTGTAGCCCTCACGGCTTCTCTTTTCGGAATCATTATTTCATGGTTCTTTTCTAAGATCAGCAAAGACTATATTACTAAAAGTTAATACAGTAGATTTGAAATAAAATATACTTCATTTTCAATTTTTTGTACCTTTACGGCCCAATTTTTTTTAAATGAAACGAATTTTATCCTTTTTTCTGCTGAGCTTCGCAATTATTTTTGCATCAGCGCAAGCACCTGCCACCTACTATGATGGAACTGCAGGTTTGACCGGTGTAGCTTTAAAAAATAAGCTAAACCAAATTATCACGGATGGTCACCAGGCTAAAACCTATAACGGACTATGGACAGCTTACCAAACCACCGATCGCGACTACTTTTATGAAAACGACGGAAGTGTTTTAGATATTTATTCTGAAAACCCAACCGGCGCAGATCCATACAACTATACCATCGGTACTAACCAATGTGGGCAATACTCTGTTGAAGGCAACTGCTATAACAGAGAACATATTGTTCCTCAAAGTCTTTTTGATGAAGCTTCACCAATGGTAGCTGACGTCAACTTTATCAGAGCAACAGACGGAAAAGTAAACGGAATGAGGTCTAATTATCCTTTCGGGAAAGTAGGTCTTAACCCATCATTCACATCTCAAAACGGATCAAAATTAGGATCATCTGTATCTCCTGGATATTCAGGAATTGTATTTGAACCTATTGATGCTTTCAAAGGGGATGTGGCAAGAATGATCTTTTATTTTGTAACGAGATATCAGTCTCAGCTTGGAGGTTTTACTTCTGCAAACGGAACAGGAGGTATGCTTGGAACAACAGCATTTCCTGGACTGCAATCCTGGGAGCTTGAGCAGCTAAGAGCCTGGCATGCAGCAGATCCTGTATCACCTGCTGAAATTTCAAGAAACAATGCTACTTACGAATATCAGAGAAACAAGAATCCTTTCATTGATCATCCTGAATTTGTTGAACTCATCTGGGGATCACAGGTTCCGGATACAGAGGCTCCAACAGCAGCCACCAACCTTGTTACTCTAAACCCAACTTCAAGTACGGTATCTTTAAGCTGGACAGCTGCTACGGATAATATTGGTGTTGTAGGTTATGATGTATATGCTAACAACGTATTAAAAACAACAGTTACAGGAACTACAGCCACAGTTCAGGGGCTGACACCTTCTACTACCTATACATTCTATGTAGTTGCTAAAGATGCAGCAGGAAATCCTTCTCCTCAAAGTAATACCGCTACAGAAACTACTCTTGCAGGTCAACCTGGAGGAAATACAAGCTGTGGAATTGAGGATTTTGAAACCATCCCTGCATCGGCTTCAAATTATGCTGTAAGAACATGGACTAAAAATAGCATCACCTGGACTGCTACGGACGCAAGAACAGACCAGGCTATTACAGGGGCTACGATTCCAAATGTAGGAGGAAAAGCAATTACTATTCAGAACGGAAGTCTTAAAAGTACATCTATATCCGGAGGTATCCAAAGCCTTACTATCACTCCGCAACTTAGATTTAGCGGAGATCCTGCTGTTTTAAATCTTAAAATCAACGGAACTTTAGTGGGAACAATTCCTTACTCTGCTACTGCATCAGCAGTGACCATTAACAACATTAATGTAAGCGGAAATGTAATCATTGAAATAACCAATACTTTAGGTTCAAACAGAGTTGTCCTGGACGGACTAAGCTGGACATGTTTCAGTTCTCTGGGTACTTCAGATGTGAAAAAAGATCAATCTGAATTCACCATCTATCCTAACCCGGTAAAAAACAATGAATTATTTGTAAAAGGTGAAAACTTAAGCAAAATTTCAAAAGCTCAGATCTATGACCTTTCCGGAAAACTTATTGAAGTGATTGAAAACCCTTTCAAAAACTCTAATAAAATAAACCTTAAAGGCCTTACCAAAGGAAATTACATCCTGAAAACAGACCGTTTCTCTACAAAATTCATTGTAGAATAAACTTGAAAAATATTTGATAACAAAGACCGATTTATTCGGTCTTTTTTTTATTTTTGATGTATGGAATCCAATAAAAAATTAGGGCTGATAGGAAGAAATATTTCCTATTCCTTTTCCAAAAAATTCTTTGAAGACAAGTTTCAGAAGCTGATGCTGAAAGACTTTACCTACGATATTTTTGACCTGAATGAAATTGATGAAGTAGAGAATCTCCTTACCGATCCGGAACTTTTAGGATTCAATGTCACCATCCCATACAAGGAAAAGATTGTTGATTACCTTGACGGACTCAGCGATGAGGCTGAAAAAATTGGTGCCGTGAACTGTGTTTTGATCAGAGACGGTAAAAAAACAGGTTACAATACGGATGCTTTCGGTTTCGAAAAAACACTTCTGCTCCATAAGAAAACCTATCAGGACAAAGCTTTGATCCTTGGAAACGGAGGCGCTGCAAAAGCTGTAAAATATGTAATGGATAAACACGGAATTCCATCCATCACGGTTTCAAGAAATTCTGAGATCAATTTTGAAAACCTCGACAGCCAGACGGTTATCGACCATAAAATTATTATCCAGTGTACTCCAGTCGGTACATTCCCGAATGTGGAAGACTGCCTGGAATTCCCTTTTGACGGGATCACATCGGAACACCTGATCATTGACCTGATCTACAACCCAAACTACACTCAATTCATCATTAAAGCATCCGAAAAAGGAGCCAAAACTGTGAACGGGTATTACATGCTTGAACAGCAAGCAGAAAAAGCTTGGGAAATTTGGAATTTTCAAAAAAAATAACCTAAATTAGTACCTTAATTGGCTTTACAGCTATATATCAAAAGGATATTAACGCCACTCACATAAAAGATTTGCTATGACTACAGAAAACAATCTTTCTGAAAACGAAGAAAATAAAATTCCTAACGAAGTACCTCAGGAGGAAACGTCAGAAACGCCCGTACCTCATGGTGAAACTGCTCATGATGATGAGGCTGAACACCTTGAAGAGGATCACACTGATGATATCTCTCTGGCTGATGCTTTGAAAGAAATGGAAAAAATCATCAACACGGCCAATGCTGGTGAAAATTTCAAAAGATTCAATCAGTTAAAAGAAAAAGCAAGTCACTACATCCATGATGAAGTGGAAGACAAAAAGCATGAATATGCAGAAGGCGGAAATGCTCCTGAAAATTTCAGCTATGAGCATCCCTTACAGTCTAAACTGTCTGCCCTGATCAATATTTTCAGAGAAAAGCACGACACTTATCAGAAATCTCAGGATGAAGAGCAAAAGAAAAACCTTGATCACCGTCAGAACATCATAGAAAGACTTAAAAATCTGTACACGAATTCTGAGGCGGGAACCAACCTTTTCAAATCCATCCGTGAGATCAAAGAAGAATGGTCAAAAGCCGGACAGGTAGCAAAATCTGAATTCAAGATCCTTAACAATAATTATTTCCACCACCTGAATCAGTTTTATCAGATGCTGGATCTTAATAAAGAATTCTTAGAGCAGGAATTCAGCCACAACCTTGAGAAAAGACAGCACATCATTGCCCGCGCCAAAGAACTGGAAAGCGAGCCTGTGATTCAAAAGGCACTGAACGAACTTCAATACCTTCACAAACTTTGGAAAGAAGAAGCTGAACCGGTAGCAGAAGAATTCCGTGAAAAAACATGGGAAGAGTTTAAAGAAATTTCCAACAAGATTCACGAAAGAAAATCTGAACTTTCTGCAGCTATTGAAGGAGAGCAGAATGACAATCTGGAAAAGAAAAACCAGATCATCGCGGAAATCAAAAAACTGTCTGAGCCTGCTGAAACGCCTAATCACGGTTACTGGCAGAACTCCATCAAAAGAGTGGAAGATCTTCGTACCGAATTCCTGAAAACAGGAAGTGTTCCAAGAAAACTGTCCAACCAGAACTGGAATGATTTCAAAACAACGCTTAGAGGTTTCAACACGACAAAGAACAATTACTATAAATCTCTGAAAGGTTCTCAGCAAGCCAATCTGGAAGACAAATTAAAACTGATACAGACTGCTCAGGACAATATGAACAACGAAGAATGGGACATTGCCGTTCCGTTATTCAAAAAGCTTCAGGAAGACTGGAAAAAGATCGGGCACGTTCCAAAGAGCATGACCAATAAGATCTGGGATGAATTCCGTGATGCCTGTAATACGTTCTTCAACAATTACAGAGAGAAAAACAATGCGTCTAACGATAACTGGAAAGAGAATTACAAGCAGAAAAAAGAAATTCTCGAAGACCTGAAAACGGTTTCCAACGACGAAGGCAGCATTGAAAAAATTGAAGCCATAAAAACGGCCTGGAACAACATCGGGAAAGTACCGAGAGACAAAATCGCCATCAATACCGAATTCAACAGAACGTTGAGAGAAAAGCTGAAGTTGAATAAAATCAATGAGCTTGAACTGAAGGAAGAAGGATTAACGGAAAACCAGCTTACCGATAAAGCAAGAAAGATCAAGAGCCAAATCTCTGACCTTGAAGGCGAAATTGTAAAACTGGAAAACAACCTGGCATTCTTCAAAAACCCGTCAAAAGAAAATCCACTTCTAAGAGATACCTTCAATACCATCGACGAGAAGAAAGTACATCTTGAAACTTTAAGACAAAATCTTCACAATATTATTGCAGGAGAATAATCTGTTAAACAATATAATAAAGGCGGAGCAAAGAAATTTGTCTTCGCTTTTTCTTTTCACCCTATGAACAACGACGAATTATATATCAAAAGATGCATTGAGCTCGCCCAAAAAGCACTGGGCAAAACCTATCCCAATCCTCTTGTAGGCAGCGTGATCGTCCATGACGGAAAGATCATCGGGGAAGGTTATCACCATAAAGCCGGTGAAAATCATGCGGAGATCAATGCCATCAATTCTGTAGAAGATAAAAACCTGATTCCGGAATCTACCATCTATGTTTCCCTGGAACCCTGTGCGCATTACGGGAAAACACCTCCATGTGCTTTAAAAATTAAAGAATTAGGATTCAAAAAGGTGGTCATCGGTGCTATGGATTCTCATGATAAAGTAAACGGGAAGGGAAAGAAAATTATCCTGGATGCAGGAATAGAAGCTGTTTCCGGAGTACTGGAAAAAGAATGCATTGAATTAAACAAAAGATTTTTCACCTATCACGAAAAGAAAAGGCCGTATATCATTCTGAAATGGGCAGAATCAGGAGACGGATTTTTAGATAAGGATTTTAAACCTACTGCTATTTCAAATGCTTTGGTCAATCAGTTTGTACACCAGTTAAGAGCTGATGAACACGCCATTTTAGTCGGAACACAGACGGCTTTAAATGATAATCCAGGTTTGACCGTAAGAAATGCCGAAGGAGTGAATCCTGTACGAATTCTCATAGATTTTGACTTAAAAGTTCCCCAAGACTTTAAAATATATAATGATGAAGCACAAACGCTGGTCATCAATTCTGAAAAAGAAGGAACGGAAAACAACATAAAATTCATCAAAGTCGGAAAAGAGAATTTCCTGCCGGACCTCATGACGGCACTTTATAAGGAACAGATACAATCCGTCATTATAGAAGGCGGAAGCTATACCCTACTACAGTTTATTCATGCAGGGCTTTGGGATGAAACCATCGTCATTAAAAACGAAGGTCTGAAACTTGAAAACGGAACGAAGGCTCCTGCACTTGGTGTAAAACCTCATGATATCAAAGCTTTCAGGGACAATACCGTTTCATTCTATTTGCTTGATTTTAACGATTAAGATTATATAAATTAAAATGATTCAAACCCATTTCGACCATCAGCAATCATGAAATCGATCACAAAATCAATTTAACATAATAAAATTTTCATGAAATCATATTTCAGTTGAAATTAATTAAGTAACTTAATGGTGAATTAATTAATATGAATCCAAATCATCATTACATGAAAAATCTAAAGAAAATTTCAAGAACCGGCTTAAAAAGTATTAGCGGTGGCGCATTTGTAACCTGTACGCTACCTAACGGACAATCTACAAGATGCAGAGATAGGTGCCCGCAGGATTTTTGCGGCCCTACAAGTTATATGTGCTTAATTCCAATGGATCTTTGCGGTGATGGAATCTAGTCATTAAGTTTAATATTCAAAAAAAAAACAAGGAGCTGTCAAATAATTTGGCGGCTTCTTTCGTGATCATTGTGTAACTTATCCTACATTTTATACTTTTGCAGGTATAAAGCCGGCTGTAATGACGTTCGAATACAAAACGATAGAAAAACCCATAGAAAATACTTTATTAAAAGAAAAAGGAAGCAAGTTCATCGGATTTGCATTTCCTGTCAATAATGAAAAAGAACTGAAAAACGCACTGGAGAAAGTAAGGGAAGAACACCCAAAAGCTACCCATCATTGTTATGCTTTCAGAATGGGTCTGGAAGGGGAAAACTACCGCGCCAACGATGACGGAGAACCTTCAGGAAGTGCGGGACTCCCTATTTACAACCAGCTTTTAGCTCATGAAATCACCAATGTTCTCGTTATTTCCGTGCGTTATTATGGCGGAACAAAACTCGGCGTTTCCGGCTTGGTAAAGGCCTATAAAGAATGTGCAAAAATTACCCTGGAAGAAGCGAATATCATTACCAGAGAACTTGAAGCAGAAATCGAAATCCAGTTCAACTTCAATCAACAGAATACCATATTTACCCTGCTTTCTAAATTTGATGCGAAGGTTTTGAATTTTGACGCTAATGAAAACTGCATATTGACTGCCTCTTTAAAATTGGCCCAAAAAGAAAGCATCTCAGATAAATTATCCGAGATGCAGTATGTTACATTTGAATTTAAAGATTAATTTCTTCTTCCGCCAAGCAGTAAAGATCCCCAGTAAAGGAGCTGTGCAAGTGATCCGATGGCTGCCACCAAATAGGTTCTTGCCGCCCATTTCAGACTGTCCTGTACCCCTACAAATTCTTCCTGAGTCACCGTGCCTGTATCTTTAAGCCATTTCATCGCTCTGTTACTCGCATCGTATTCAACGGGAAGCGTTACAAAAGCGAAAAGTGTCGTCATAGCAAACATCGCTACTCCAATCGCGAGAACGGCTGTATTTCCATTCGGATCTTCAATAGATCTTGTAGCAACCATGATTCCTATACCTGCGATAAGAACAAACTGCATAAGATTAGACGTTATATTGACAACAGGAACCAGTTTTGAGCGCAGATTCAGCATTGAATACCCTACAGCATGTTGTACCGCATGACCGCATTCGTGAGCTGCTACTGCAGCCGCAGCCGCATTTCTCTGCATATAGACTCCTTCAGAAAGATTAACTGTTTTATCTGCCGGATTATAGTGATCCGTCAGCTGACCGGGAACTGAAATTACCTGTACATCATTGATCCCGTTATCTCTAAGCATCTTTTCTGCCACTTCTTTCCCCGATAGACCATTTCTGAGATGTACATTGGAGTAGTATTCAAATTTCGATTTCAATCTTGATGAAACCCACCAGCTCACCAGCATTGAAATACCGATAATGATATAATAACCCGTCATTTTATATAGATTTTTGTGTTTAAATTTTAACCATAATGATGTAAAAACTGTGCCAAAGTATTACATTTTATTATTTATATTTGTCCTCTAATTACCCTCTAATTATGTCAGAAGTTTCAGTTATTGAAGTAAAAAACCAAAGCGAATTAAAACAATTCGTAAGGTTTCCAATGGATCTTTATAAAAACAACCCCTATTACGTTCCATCTTTTATCAAAGACGAATTTAAAATCTGGGATGCCAAAGAAAATCCGGCTTTACATTATTCAAAATCCAAACAGTATCTGGCTTTAAAAGACAATAAAGTAGTTGGAAGAATCGCTGTGATCATCAATCATAAGGAGGAAAAAGAACTGGGCATTAAAAAAGTCCGTTTCGGATGGATCGATTTCATTGACGATAAAGAAGTTTCTAAAGCTCTGATTCAAAAAGCGATAGATTACGCTAAAGAACATCATATAGATAAGATAGAAGGACCCATGGGCTTCACGAATCTTGATAAGGCAGGAATGCTGACCATGGGATTTGAAAAGCTGGCCACCATGATCGGAATCTATAATCATGCATACTATCCTAAACATCTGGAGGATCTTGGACTGACCAAAGAAAAAGAATGGGTAGAATATGAGATGAATTTCCCGAAAGTTCTCCCTGAAAAAGTAGAAAAATTCAGCGGTCTGATCGCACAGAAATACAAGCTTAAGGTTCTCAACTTCAAGTCAAAACAGGAGATTTTACCATTTGTAGAACCGATGTTTAAGCTTCTGGATGAAACCTATAAACATCTTTCTACCTACACGCCTATTTCGGATGAGCAGATTCAAACGTATAGAGAAAAATATTTCCCGTTTATAGACAAAAACTACGTCATCTGCGTCGTAGATGAAAATAATGAACTTGTTTCATTTGCCATCACCATGCCTTCTTATTCAAAGGCTTTACAGAAATCTAAAGGAAAACTGTTTCCTTTCGGATGGTGGCACTTTTTACAGGCCGGAAAGAAAAACGACCGCGCCAATTTCTATCTGATCGGAATTCACCCGGAATACCAGAGACGTGGCGTTACAGCCATTATATTCAAAGAAATTTTCGTGCGTTTTACCAGTATGGGAATTGATTTTGCCGAAACTAATCCGGAACTGGAAGAAAATAAAAGCGTTCAGGTTCTGTGGCAGGATTACAATCCGGTAAACCATAAGAGAAGAAGAACCTACTCATTAATGATAAGTAATGAGTAATGAATAATCGTTGATGAGTTATTAGTGACTTATTTCAAATCTAAAACTAATAACTCATATTTTTCATCTTACAACTCGAACCCCGTATCTCTCAATCCGTAACACACATCCCCTATCCCATGAAACCACATCTCATTGTTTTCGCCGTTCTGATCGCAGCATTTATTGCCTACAACTTCTTTTTCCGGATCGAGGATGACAGATTGAACACGATAGTTAACATAATCTTAGCCAGTATTCTTTTCGGATACATATCTTTTATGGCCTATTCTCTGCTCAGAAAAATGAAGAAATAAGCACTATTTTTATTGATTCTAAATTACCGGTTTTCCCTATTTTCAACCCACTTTTAGGCTTATTAATTTCATGCTTTCTTGTTTATTCGCTAAATTTGCAAATTGAGATAATAATGCAAAAATGAATTTACCTGAAAGTTATATTCCAATCCTTCTTCAAGCAGGTGTAGCAGTGGCATTTGTAGCCGTTTCTTTGCTTGGAGCCCATTTTCTGGGACCGAAACAGAAGAAAGGAAATTCTGTGAAAAACCAAAGCTGGGAATGTGGAGTTCCTGTTGAAGGAAATGCAAGAACACCGTTTTCCATTAAATACTTCCTGACTGCGGTATTGTTCGTACTATTCGATATTGAAATCGTATTTTTTTACCCGTATGCGGTTAACTTCAGAGAATTCGGCGTTGAAGGATTCCTAGCCGTACTTACCTTCGTCGCGATCTTCTTCATGGCGTTTTTCTATGTTTGGAAACGCGGTGCATTAGATTGGGATAAATAAATTTTAACATTAAAAGATTTAATGTATTTAACGAATTTAAAGATGGATAAGTTTTTAAGTTTTTAAATGTTTGAATCTTTAAATATTTAATAAAAATGTCAGATAAAAAACCAGTAATAAGAACAGATGCACCTGCTCCCGAAGGATTTGAAGGAGAAGGGTTTTTCGCAACGAAACTGAGCAGTGTGATCGGGATGGCCAGGAAGTTTTCTCTTTGGCCTTTACCATTTGCAACCTCTTGTTGTGGTATCGAGTTTATGGCTACCCTGAACCCTACGTATGATGCTTCGAGATTTGGTATGGAAAGAAACTCTTTCTCTCCAAGACAGGCAGATATGCTGATGGTTTGCGGAACGATATCTAAAAAATTAGGACCCGTCCTAAAAGAAGTTTACACTCAGATGGCTGAGCCAAAATGGGTGGTGGCTGTTGGTGCTTGTGCATCCAGCGGTGGTATTTTTGACACGTACTCTGTATTACAGGGAATCGATAAAATTATTCCGGTAGACGTATACGTTCCGGGATGTCCTCCAAGACCGGAGCAGATCATTGAAGGTGTAATGCAGGTTCAGGCTCTTTCCGAAAGCGAAAGCATCAGAAGAAGAGATATGCCTGAATACCAGAAATTACTAGATTCTTACAACATAAGCAACTAAGGGAAATGACAAACGAATTTGTATTAGAAGCTATTACAAGAGAATTTCCGGATTCTGTGATTTCGAGTTCAGAACCTTATGGAATGCTGACGATTGAAGTGAAGAAGGAAGATATCAAAAAGATCATTCATTATTTAAGAGACTCATCACTGGAATTTAATTTCCTTACTGATATCTGCGGTATTCATTACCCTGAGTTTCCTGAAAAAGAGATCGGTGTTATCTATCATCTGCACAATATGATGGCTAATTTCAGATTACGTCTGAAGATTTTTATGTCCAGAGAAAATGTGGAAGTGGATTCTCTTGTAGAATTATTTGCCGGAGCGAACTGGATGGAAAGAGAAACTTTTGATTTCTACGGAATTAAATTCAAAGGACATCCTGATCTGAGAGCGATCCTTAATATGGAAGATCTTGGATACCATCCGATGTTGAAGGAATACCGTCTGGAAGATGGAACAAGAACAGATAAGGACGATAATATGTTCGGAAGATAAAAAGCGAATGGCCAATGGCAGCCAGCCAATAGCCGGAAGCAAATAGCTAAAGCAATCATTATGAAAGATAACTCATTATCTAATATACTTAACCAGTACGAAAGTAAGGAGCAGATTGACGGGCAGCTTTATACCCTCAATTTAGGACCTACCCACCCTGCTACCCACGGGATCTTCCAGAATATCTTAACGATGGACGGAGAAAGAATCCTTCACGCAGAGCAAACGGTAGGATACATCCACAGAGCATTTGAGAAAATTTCCGAAAGAAGAAATTATGCTCAGATCACTACCCTTACCGACCGTATGAATTACTGTTCAGCGCCTATCAATAACCTGGGTTGGCACATGACAGTAGAAAAACTGATCGGCATAGAAGTTCCAAAGCGTGTAGATTATATGCGTGTTATTTTAATGGAGCTGGCCAGAATCGGTGATCACCTGATCTGTAACGGGGTAACCGGGATGGATGCAGGAGCTATTACAGGTCTTACCTATATGTTCATCGAAAGAGAACGTATTTACGATATGTACGAGCAGATCTGCGGAGCCAGAATGACGACGAATATGGGAAGAATCGGAGGATTTGAAAGAGATTTCACCCCGAAATTCCATGAGCTATTACAGGATTTCTTAAAAACTTTCCCGGCAAGATTCAAAGAATTCGGAACTTTACTGGAAAGAAACAGAATCTTTATGGACAGAACCATTGGTGCAGGAGCAATCTCTGCAGAAAGAGCATTAAGCTATGGTTTTACAGGTCCTAACTTACGTGCAGCCGGAGTAGATTATGACGTAAGAGTTGCACAACCTTACTCTTCTTATGAGGATTTCGACTTTATCATTCCTGTAGGAACTGCAGGTGATACGTACGACCGTTTCATGGTTCGTCAGCAGGAAATCTGGGAATCACTGAAAATCATCAAACAAGCATACGAAAATCTTCCTGAAGGACCATTCCACGCGGATGTTCCTGATTTCTATCTTCCTGAAAAGGCAGATGTTTACAAGAAAATGGAAGCGTTGATCTACCATTTCAAAATCGTTATGGGAGAAACTGAAGTGCCTAAAGGAGAAGTTTACCATGCTGTAGAAGGTGGAAACGGAGAATTAGGATTCTATTTGGTGAGCGACGGAGGAAGAAGCCCTTACAGACTTCACTTCAGAAGACCATGTTTCATCTACTATCAGGCATATCCTGAAATGATCACAGGTTCTGTAATTTCAGACGCGATCGTTACCATGTGTAGTATGAACATTATTGCGGGAGAATTAGACGCATAAAAAATGTAAAAAGTACAATGTAGGATGTACAATGTACTTGAAAATATAAATAGATAATAAATACTTTGTACTTTGTACAATGTACATTTTACAACAAAATAAAATGAGCGAAACAATAGCTTTTAAACCGGAAAGTTTAGAACAGGTACACAAAATTATCGCAAGATACCCTGAGGGAAGACAAAAGTCTGCTCTTCTTCCTGTACTTCACTTAGCACAGAAAGAATTCGGAGGATGGTTAGACGTTCCTGTGATGGATTATGTTGCTGAATTATTAAGTATTAAGCCAATTGAAGTATATGAAGTAGCTACTTTTTATACCATGTTCAATATGAAGCCGGTTGGTAAATATGTTTTGGAAGTATGCAGAACCGGACCCTGTATGGTGTGCGGAAGCGAGAAAATCCTTGATCATATCAGAACCAAGCTGAACATTAAGGACGGAGAAACTACCGAAGACGGAATGTTTACCCTGAAACCTGCTGAATGTCTTGGAGCTTGCGGATACGCACCAATGCTTCAGCTGGGGAAATTCTTTCATGAAAATTTAACGATAGAAAAAGTAGACGAAATCCTTGATCTTTGCAGACAGGGACAAGTTGCTTTGGACTAAATAAATATTTTAAATTCTAAATTTTAGATTTTAAATTATTCACTAAGTTTTAATAATTAAATGCAAAAAGCCAAAAGCCAATTGCAACAAGCAAATAACAATGAGTAAAAAACTTTTACTTAAAGACGCACATATAGAAGGCATTCGCTACTTTGAAACTTACCGTAAACAGGGAGGTTACACCGCAGCTGAAAAAGCCTTGAAAATGACACCTGACGAAATTCTTGAAGAAGTTAAAACTTCAGGACTTCGTGGACGTGGTGGAGCTGGATTCCCGACAGGGATGAAATGGAGCTTTCTGGCAAAACCTGAAGGCGTTCCAAGACACCTGGTTGTGAATGCCGATGAATCTGAGCCTGGAACTTTCAAGGACAGATATCTGATGGAATTCCTTCCTCATTTATTGATTGAGGGAATGTTGATCTCATCTTTTGTTTTAGGTTCAAATGTTTCTTATATCTACATCCGTGGAGAATATTCATGGATCCCGGATATTTTGGAAGAAGCTATTGAAGAAGCTAAAGCAGCAGGATTTTTAGGTAAAAACATCTTAGGAACAGGTTACGATCTGGAAATTTATGTTCAAAGAGGTGGTGGAGCTTATATCTGTGGTGAAGAAACGGCATTGCTTGAATCCCTTGAAGGAAAAAGAGGAAATCCAAGATTAAAACCACCATTCCCGGCTGTAAAAGGACTTTGGGAAAGACCAACAGTAGTAAACAACGTGGAATCTATCGCAGCTATCGTTCCGATCATTGATATGGGAGGAGCTGAATATGCTAAAATCGGGGTAGGAAGATCTACAGGAACGAAATTGATTTCGGCTTGTGGAAACATCAACAAACCCGGAGTTTACGAAATCGATATGACCATTACGGTTGAGGAATTCATTTATTCTGATGAATACTGCGGTGGAATTAAAGACGGGAAAAAATTAAAAGCTTGTATCCCTGGAGGAAGTTCTGTTCCGATTGTTCCTGCTAATTTATTATTAAGAACGGTAAACGGAGAGCCAAGATATATGAACTATGAATCATTGGCAGACGGTGGTTTTGCTACCGGAACCATGATGGGTTCAGGTGGTTTCATTGTTTTGGATGAAGACCAGTGTATCGTAGAACATACCATGACTTTAGCGAGATTTTATCATCACGAGAGCTGTGGACAATGTACCCCTTGCCGTGAAGGAACGGGATGGATGCATAAGATCTTAAAAAAGATAGAAAAAGGAGAAGGAAAAATGGAAGACATCGACCTTCTTTGGGATATACAGAGAAAAATTGAAGGAAATACCATCTGTCCATTAGGAGATGCAGCGGCCTGGCCTGTTGCAGCAGCAATCCGTCACTTCAGAGACGAGTTCGAATGGCACGTGAAAAACCCTGAATTATCTCAGACACAAAATTATGGATTGGCACATTATGCTGATCCTATTCCTGCTGTTGAAAAAAATGCATAACTGAAATGAAGAAGTTATTAGTTGTTGGTATAATGATGTCGGGGTTTGCTTTCGGGCAAGTTAAAAAAGATACATTAGACAAGGAATATAAACTGGAGGTAACTCCATACAAAGCTGAAAAGAAAGAAAAACCCTTACCATTGAGTAAAAAAGGTCAGGTATTTGTTTTCTACGGATGGAACAGAGGCGCTTTCAGCAATTCTGATATCCATTTCACAGGAAACGGCTACGATTTTCAGTTGAATAATGTACAGGCAAGGGATAAACCTACCAAGTTCGGAATCGTTTATATCGATCCAAGCTGGTTTACTGTAACGCAGTATAACTTCAGAATCGGATATTTTATAAAGGATAATCTGGCGCTTGTTTTAGGGATAGATCATATGAAATATGTGATGAAACAAGACCAGACGGCTAATTTTTCAGGAACAATTTCAGATCCGAAATATGCAGCAATGGTACAGAACGGACAGGTTAATTTAGCCGACAGCCAGTTCCTTACTTTCGAGCATACAGACGGATTGAATTATGAAAATTTAGGTCTTGAGAAATACAAAAATCTTATTCATAAGAAAAATATAGATTTAGTATGGTCTTATGGAGCAGGAATCGGGGTGATGTTTCCAAAAAGTAATATCAAGCTTTTCGGAAATGAAAGAAGTGACCGTTTTCACGTTGCAGGTATGGGAACCGACCTTAGAACCAGCCTTAACATGGTTTTCTGGAAAAACTGGATGATCAGAGCAGAGGCTAAAGCCGGTTATATCAATATGTGGGACATCAAGACTACATTGAATAACAAGCCGGATAAAGCACGTCAGGATTTTGTTTTCGGGCAGGTTCTGGCAGGAGTCGGGTATACATTTAACACGAAGAAGTATAATTAAAAGTGAATCAACATATTCAAAATATTGAAATTTCCAATTTTAAGTCTATAAAAGATTTGAAAATTGATGGTTGCAAAAAAATAAACATTTTTGCGGGTAAACCGAATGCTGGAAAGAGTAATATTTTAGAGGCAATCTCAATGTTAAGACTTGATATTATTGAAGATGATTTCAGAGAATATCTAAGGTTTAAAAACTATGATGATTTAACCTATTTTGGTAATATAGAAAATAATATAAATATAACTTCCAATTTAGGTTTTATAGATTTTGAAGCGTTTGAATTATTTGGAATCTCATATTTGATTGGTAACAAAGAAAATATGTTTAAAATTAATATTGATGACGAGAATTACATAAATATTTTTCATGGTGAAGAAAGAGGATTTCCTAAAAACTATAAACCTTTTGATTACAATATTCTTTTATATAAGCATAAAGAATACATCAATAAAAAATTCTTTTATAATAAAAGGTTAAATGTTTTTGGGAGAAATTTAGGAGAAATAATTTATAAAGAATCGACCTTAAATCAAAAAAAATTATTTGATACTATTGCTAAATTAGTGCCGGAAAATTTTAAGATAAAAATAGATTCTAATAATTATGAATTAACTGTCTCAAAAGAAATTACACCATTTGTAGAATATTCACTCCCCTATTCTATGATTGCTGAAACTTTACAAAGATTAATTTTTTACAAAGCTGCAATTATCACTAATAATGATTCCGTTTTACTCTTTGAAGAACCTGAAGCACATTGTTTTGAACCGTATATTTTAGAATTTACTAATGAAGTAAAGTACAATGAAAACAACAATCAATTTTTCATGGTTACTCACAGCGATTTTATAATACAGGAATTCTTAAGAGACGAGGAAAGTAAAGATAATTTACAGATTTATTTAGTTAATAATGTTGATGGAAAAACAGAAGTCAAAAAATTAGATAAACTAAATAATGATGAAGTTTATGAATATGGAATGAACGTGTTTTTTAATTTTGATAATCTTTGGGAAAATAATTAAAGATGAGTATCATTGGTGTAGAATGCAATGCTGATAGATATTTTTTTGGAAGACTTTTAAATAATAAAGGCCTTATCCGAAAAGAGAGGAATGATACCGAAGTTATAAAAAGTGTTGCAGTCAAAAGTAAAGGGAACTTTAGTGTTGGTATTATTGACATTGATAAAAACAAAAAAATTCCTAAAAATTTTAATTTGATCTATGAAAATAATCATACCAAAATTTTTAAACATACAGAAAATTGTCAATTTTTAATAGCCATTGGTCCTAGACAATTTGAACATTGGATTAATGAATTTTTAAAAAATAAAAACATTAATGTAGAAGATTTTGATTTTGAAAGTTTTGATAAATTTATGCAAACATCAAAATCATTAAAACCAGAAATGGATATCAGATTCAAAAATATAATAGATGTTGTAATTCAAAATTATGATACAGATGATAATCACATCTTAACTTTGAAAAAGCATTTGGAATATATCATTGAAACAAAATATCATTTCTCAATAACAGAATTTAATAAAATTTAAATGCTTACCGCAGTATAAAGCGAAAGAATATGAGCGAAGAGGTTAAAAAATTCAAAATAACTATAGACGGACAGACTACTGAAGTTTTGCCTGGGACTTCTATTTTGGAAGCTGCCAGACAAATTGGTGGAAAATCTGTACCTCCTGCAATGTGCTATTACAGCAAATTGGAAACCAGTGGAGGGAGATGTAGAACTTGCTTAGTCGAAGTTTCGAAAGGATCTGAAGCAGATCCGCGCCCTATGCCTAAATTAGTTGCTAGTTGCAGAACTAACGTAATGGACGGTATGGAAGTGAAAAATCTTTCTTCTGAAAAAGCTCAGGAAGGTAGAAAAGCCGTTACCGAATTCTTATTGGTGAACCACCCTCTGGACTGCCCTGTGTGCGACCAGGCTGGTGAATGCCACCTTCAGGATCTTGGGTACGAGCACGGAAACCTTGAGACAAGAACTGAATTTGAAAGAAATACTTACGAAGCAGACGATCTTGGTCCGAATATCAAGTTGAATATGAACCGTTGTATTCTTTGTGCAAGATGTGTATTGGCAGCCAATCAGTTAACAGGTGAAAGAGAGCATGGTATTCTTTTCAGAGGAGATCACGCTGAAATTTCTACTTATTTAAATAAAGCTTTAGATAATGACTTTATCGGAAATGTTATCGATGTTTGCCCTGTAGGTGCATTAACAGACAGAACTTCCCGTTTTGCAAGCAGAGTTTGGTTTACAAAGCCAATGAATGCGACCTGCAAATGTGATAAATGTTCAGGAAAAGCCGTAGTTTGGATGAAAGGTGACGAAATTGTAAGAGTTACTGCCAGAAAAGATCAGTGGGGTGAAGTGGAAGAATTCATCTGCGATACCTGTCGTTTTGAAAGAAAAGAACTTTCTGACTGGAATATTGAAGGTCCTAGACATATCGACAGACACTCGGTAATTTCATTGAACCACTACGAAAAACCTAAGGATGAGCTAAGAGTATTAGACAATCCTATGGCCAAAGAAATCAGTGAAAAAGACGAAAAATAATTGATAATGAGTTGATGTGATGATACGATGACTAATCTTTATCTTCTAACATCTAACTTCTAATATCTAACATCTAAATAAAAAATGGATTTACTAACATTTAAACTTATACTTGTACTAGCACTTTTCCTGCTGTCTCTTACGATAGCCGCCTACTCTACCTGGGCTGAAAGAAAAGTTGCCTCTATCATGCAGGATAGAATTGGTCCCAACAGAGCAGGACCTTTCGGACTACTGCAGCCACTGGCCGACGGTGGAAAGTTTTTCTTTAAAGAAGACTTTACCCCTGCCAATGCTGAAAAGTTTCTTTTCGTATTGGGACCGGCATTGGTTATGTTTATTTCATTGATCACAGGAGCGGTTATTCCTTGGGGTAAAAGTTTAAATATTGCAGGTACTTCTTTTGATTTACAGGTTGCCAACATCGACGTTGGGGTACTTTTCATCATCGGAATGGCTTCAATCGGTGTATACGGAATCATGATCGGAGGTTGGGCTTCGAATAACAAATATTCATTATTAGGTGCTATCCGTGCTTCTTCACAGATGATCTCTTACGAACTGGCGATGGGATTAGCATTGCTTTCTATCATCATGATGTCAGGAAGTTTAGATTTAAAAGAAATTACGGAAAGTCAGACCACTGGAAAATTATGGGGAGTTATTCCCTGGATTTCCGGTATGAACTGGAATATTTTCTACCAGCCGATTGCATTCCTTGTATTCTTCGTAGCTGCTTTGGCAGAAACCAACAGACACCCTTTCGATTTACCGGAATGTGAATCTGAATTGGTAACAGGGTATTCTACGGAATATTCTTCCATGAAGTTAGGATTGTATATGTTCGGTGAATATGTGAACATGTTTATCTCCAATGCTTTCATGGTCGTTCTTTTCTTCGGTGGTTACAACTATCCAGGAATTGAATGGGTTACTCAGAACTGGGGTGAAAACGCTGCAGGAATTTTGAGTATCGTAGCATTTTTAACGAAAACGGTAATCGGAATTCTGATCTTTATGTGGATCAGATGGACGCTTCCAAGATTTAGATATGACCAACTGATGCACTTAGGATGGAAAACACTTATCCCAATGGCATTAGTAAACCTATTGATTACAGGTGCTGTAATTTTAGCATTTGCCAACTAGAATAATTTGAAAATGAGATGATGTGATGATGTGATAATATGGTGATGCGGGAAATAAAAACCCACTTCCATCTTCTAACATCTAACGTCTAACATCTAACATCTATAATTAAATGAAACTTACAAACAGATCAAAAGTTGTTTCCAACAAAGAAATGACCCTTGCTGAAAAAATCTACCTTCCTGCTATTTTTACCGGGATGGGGATTACATTTAAGCATGCTGTAAGAACCGTGATAAAAGGTGCTCCGGCAGTATATTCATATCCGGAAGTACAGAAACCCAGAACCACTATCTGGAGAGGTCAGCACGTTCTGAAAAGAGACGAAGAAGGCAGAGAAAGATGTACAGCCTGTGGACTTTGTGCCGTAGCCTGTCCTGCAGAAGCCATCACCATGACGGCTTCAGAGAGAACGAAGGAGGAAAAAGGTCTTTACAGAGAAGAAAAATATGCATCAGTTTATGAAATCAATATGCTGAGATGTATTTTCTGCGGGATGTGTGAAGAAGCCTGTCCTAAATCTGCGATCTATCTTACAGACAGATTGGTGGATGTAGAAACCAACAGAGGATCTTTCATCTATGGAAAAGACAAATTGGTTGAAAAAATAAATGAAAGGATTGACATTACGACAAGACAATCCGAGAAACAAAAAAATGCGGTAAAATAATGGATCAGTTTTTATTTTTCTTGGTGGCGTTTTTAGCAGTAGCTAGTGCAGTGTATTTTGTGTTTGCAAGAAATCCGCTCTATGCTATTTTGTCATTAATTGTTACGATGTTTTCAATTGCGGGAATGTACATTCTTCTGAATGCCCAGTTCCTTGCAATCATTCAGATCATAGTGTACGCAGGAGCCATCATGGTATTATTCCTTTATATCCTGATGATGCTTAACCTTAATAAACAAGACGAAAGTAAGAAGAACAATACTTTAAAATTTGTTGGAGTTTTTACAGCCGGTCTTTTATTAATTGGAGTTTTAGGCGTATTCAGAGGCGTTCAGGACAATCACATTGTTGTTGAAAATGTAGACAAGGGTGTAGGTCTTACGAAAAATCTGGGCAGACTTTTGTTTAATCAATATGTTTTACCGTTTGAGCTTGCATCCATCCTTATTTTGGCAGGTATTGTAGGTGCGGTATTAATCGGTAAAAAAGATTTATAAAATTATGGGAGAAGTAAATACATTTATACAAAGCGTCCCTCTTAACTATTTCATCATGCTTTCTTCAGTATTGTTCTGTCTGGGAGTATTGGGAGTATTGTTGAGAAAAAACGCTATTGTTATTTTGGGCTGTGTAGAGCTTATGCTGAATTCTGTAAACCTTTTATTGGCTGCTTTTTCAGCGTATAAAGGAAACGGAGACGGACAGCTTTTAGTTTTCTTCATTATGGTGGTAGCCGCCGCTGAAGTTGCGGTAGGTCTGGCAATTATTGCTATGCTATATAGAAATACCCGTTCTGTGGATGTAAGTATATTTAATAAATTAAGAGGATAAGGAATGGAAAATTTAGTGTATGCAATAGTACTTTTACCACTATTAGGGTTTCTTATTAACGGTTTATTCGGGAAAAATCTTCCAAAAATATTTGTAGGCTCTCTGGCTACAGCTATGGTTTTCGGATCATTCTGTATCGCAGTAAGTCTTTTCTTGAAATTTGATTCTGAAAGTCAGCCTGTCATTGTTAAAGCTTTTGAGTGGTTTACAGTAAACGGCGTTCAGATCAATTTCGGATTCCAGATTGATCAGCTTTCATTAATGATGGTAATGATCATCACAGGTATCGGATCCCTGATCCATTTATATTCTATCGGATATATGAGCCATGACAAAGGTTTCTATAAGTTCTTTACTTATCTGAATCTTTTCATCTTCTCGATGTTACTTTTAGTAATGGGAAGCAACTACCTGATCCTGTTCATCGGATGGGAAGGTGTAGGTCTTTGTTCTTACCTGTTGATCGGATTCTGGTATACCAATGAAGAATATGGTAAAGCAGCAAGAAAAGCGTTCATCATGAACAGAATTGGTGACCTTGCCTTACTGATCGGGATCTTCATGATCGCGGCTCAGACCAATGCAGTGGATTTCCTTACCGTAGCACAGAACTCTTCAAAATTTGAATTAGACGGAACAGTAATTATCTTTATTACAGCCAGCTTATTTATCGGAGCTACCGGTAAATCGGCTCAGGTTCCTTTATATACATGGTTACCGGATGCGATGGCCGGTCCTACTCCGGTTTCAGCGTTGATCCACGCGGCAACGATGGTAACGGCAGGTATCTATTTAGTGGTAAGATCAAACTTCTTATTTACTTTGGCACCTACGGTTCAGGGAGGAATTTTATTCATCGGATTCTTAACAGCTGCTTTGGCTGGATTCTATGCACTCCGTCAGAACGACATCAAAAAAGTATTGGCCTACTCTACCGTTTCACAGCTTGGATTTATGTTCATTGCTTTAGGATTGGGAGCTTACACTACAGCGATGTTCCACGTAATGACGCACGCATTCTTCAAAGCACTATTATTCCTGGGAGCAGGTTCTGTGATCCACGCGATGAGCAACGAGCAGGATATGCGTTTCATGGGAGGTCTGAAAAAATACATACCTATCACCCACGCCACTTTCCTTATCGGGACACTGGCAATCTCAGGTTTCCCTCTATTATCAGGGATGATCTCAAAAGACGAAATTTTAGTAGCAGCATTCGCTAAAAACCCTGTTTACTGGGTGATCTTATTTGTTTTAGCGGCAATGACTGCAACGTATATGTTCAGACTGTACTACCTGACATTCCATGGAGAGTTCAGAGGTACGGAAGATCAGAAACATCACTTACACGAAAGCCCGTCTAATATGACCCTTCCGTTGATCGTTCTGGCTATCCTTTCTGTGCTTGGAGGTTTCATTAACCTTCCTCACTTCATCGGACACGGTCATTATGCTAAATTAATGGAATGGCTGAAGCCTGTTCTTACCGAGCAAAGCTACAACCAGATGGAAGCTACTCTTTCGGGAGTTCCGTTTGGGACTGAAATGATCTTATTAGGCGCTACAGTGCTGATGTTCTTCACCGTATGGTTGATCGTAAAAAACACCTACGTGAAAAAGAAAAAAAAGGCTCTGGCAGAAGAAAGCTATACCGGATGGGAGAAACTTTCTGCTAAGAAATTATATGTAGACGAACTTTACAATGCATTGATTGTAAAAACTGTTGAAGGATTAGGACGCGGAGGAAAGATGTTTGATAAAGGGATCTTAGACCGTTTTGTAGACTTTGTAGGCGAAGGCGCTGAAGACAGCGGAAAAGCGATGAAGCGTATCCAAAACGGAAATGTAGAGACTTATATTCTTATCATGTCTTTAGCAGTGGGAATTATACTGATTGTTAACTTTATATTACAATAATGTCTGGTTTATTATTAACATTATTACTATTACCTCTAGTAGGTTCGGGATTAGTTTTTGCATGGAAAAATAAATCCAGCAAATATTTGGCGCTAGGAATAGCTTTGATCCAAATGCTTATTACATTCTACATCGCAGCGGATTTTGATTTTAATCCAACGGTGGACAGTGTACTGCAGCACGAAATCAACTACCCTTGGTCACAATTCATTAAAAGCTCACTTCATTTCGGCATAGACGGAATGAGTCTGCTGCTTTTACTGTTGACCAACATCTTAACGCCTATCATTATTTTATCTTCGTTTAACGAAAATGTAAACTACAGAAATACATTCTACGGCCTGATTCTGCTAATGCAGTTCGGTCTTGTGGGCGTGTTCACTTCTTTAGACGGACTGTTGTTCTACATTTTCTGGGAAGTAACCTTAATTCCAATCTGGTTCATCGCCGGACTTTGGGGCCAGGAAAATAAAAGATTCGAATTCACAACGAAATTCTTCGTTTATACATTCGTTGGGTCATTATTTATGTTAGCCGGATTGATCTATGTGTACAACCACTCTGCATCATTCGCGTTAACAGATTTATACAATGCTCAGCTTAATGAAGTACAGCAGACGGTAGTATTCTGGTTCATTTTCTTTGCATTTGCAGTGAAATTACCGGTATTCCCTTTCCATACATGGCAGCCGGATACCTATACCTACTCTCCTACTCAGGGATCCATGCTTTTATCAGGGATCATGCTGAAGATGGCGGTGTATGGTGTTATCCGTTATTTGCTTCCGATCACTCCAATTCCGATTGCAGGAATTTCAGGACAGATCGTAATTATCTTAGCAATTGTAGGAATTGTTCACGGTGCTCTAATCGCGATCATCCAGACCGATATGAAGAGAATCATTGCCTATTCTTCTTTCTCTCACGTAGGATTAATGGTGGCAGGGATTTTCTCTTCCGCAGTGATCACGTTAAGAGGAACATTCAATATCGAAGGAGCTGAAGGAGCATTGGTACAGACTTTTGCTCACGGTATCAACGTAGTGGGATTATTCTACTGCTGTGATATTTTATACAAGAGATTTAAATCAAGAGACATCAGACAAATGGGAGGTTTAGCCAAAGTGGCTCCTAAGTTTGCCGTGTTGTTCCTGATCATTATATTAGGTTCAATGGGAGTTCCATTAACCAATGGATTCATCGGAGAATTTATTTTGCTGAAATCCGTATATGATTTCAACGGACTGGCAGCAGTGATTGCAGGTCTTACTGTAATTCTTTGTGCCGTGTACCTGCTGAGATTCTACGGAAAAGCAATGTTCGGTGAAGGAAACGAAGCCGTTTTAAGTACAGCTAAAGATTTATCCGCTGTTGAATTTTCTGTATTGGCAAGTTTAGCGGTTTTCGTGATCCTGTTGGGGATTTTCCCACAGCCGGTGATCGATATGGTGAGTAGTTCGCTGAAGTTTATCTACACAGCAATGGCTAATTAGAAGATTAAAAGATTTAAAAATTAAAAAATTAAGAGATTAGGAAATGAGGAATCAGAAATTCTGTCTCAGCTCTCATGTCTCACATCTCAAATCTATATTATGAGTGTTTTAATTATTGTTTTCCTAACGGCAGTTATTGCGTTATTTTCGGGAGTTTTTGAACAGGGAAAATTCGCAAGATACATTGGGATTTTAGGATTGATCATCGCATTATATGTAAGCTTCTTACCTGAATGTGCTTTCTTCGAAAAGTACAGACACATGTATGAGTACACTGCAAATACGGCGTTATTCACCAAAATTTCTATTGTAACAACCTTATTGTTATTCTTCCTGGGAGGTTTTGCGTTCAGCAACCACAGAAGCCACCAGTCAGAATTATATGCACTGATGCTTTTTGCATTATGCGGAGGGATCGTCCTTTTCGGATTCCAGAATTTGGTTACTCTTTTCTTAGGAGTAGAAATTCTTTCCATCCCGTTATATGTAATGGCCGGTGCCAACAAAACTGATTTAAGATCAAACGAAGCTTCGATCAAATATTTCCTAATGGGTGCGTTCGCAACAGGTTTCTTACTGTTCGGGATTGCATTTATCTACGGAAGTACCGGAAGCTTTGACTTGTATAAAATACAGGATTTCGGAGTTAAAAATCCGCAGGACGTTATGTTCATCTTAGGTGTTCTGCTTATTCTTTGTGCTTTGGCATTCAAGGTAGCATTAGCCCCTTTCCACATGTGGAGCCCGGATGTATATGCAGGTTCGCCTTCACTGATCACGGCATTTATGGCGAGTGTGGTAAAGATCTCAGGATTCTTTGCTTTATTCAGATTAATGACTATCGGATTTGGAGGAGTTACGGAACATTGGATTAATATCTTCGGAGTATTTCTGATCATTACATTACTGTTAGCGAACGTTATGGGTCTTGCCCAAACCAACGCCAAAAGAATGTTGGCCTACTCTTCCGTATCGCATGCAGGATATATCGGATTGGTATTCTTCGGAATGACAAGCCTTTCTACCTACAACCTGGCATTCTATTTATTCGCTTACTCATTATCAACCGTAGGCGTTTTCATGTGTCTGATTTATGTGGAAAAATTAAAAAGAGAAACCTCTTTTGGTGCCTTCAAAGGATTGGCAAAATCAGAACCTTTATTGGCTACAGTAGCGGCTATTTCTATGCTTTCAATGGCAGGAGTTCCACTTACAGCCGGATTTATGGGGAAATTTGCATTATTCTCCCAGGCGATGAATTCTAAGCATGGCGTTTTCTTAGTACTGGTAGCTGTACTGGGTTCAGCAGTATCTATTGCTTATTATTTAAGACTGATCATTTCAATGTTCTTCTTCAAAGAATCTACATTCAAATCTTCAGAGAAAGTAACCCTTACGTACAATATCGTAGCGGTATTTATAATTGCATCTATTATTATGCTGGGTGTTTTCCCTGACCTGTTCGCAAGACAGTTCGGATTATAAAATTCCCATATAAAAATATACAAAGCACAACTTTTCAGTTGTGCTTTTTTTTGTGCCTATCTGGGAACCAGGTGCAACAGACTCTTATGAAAAAGACGGCTTATATCATTGGCAAGGTTTTGAACCTTCACATCGTTCACATAACCACTCAGATACGAATAGTTTCAGACTCCCTCAGTACCTATTATTCCCAATTCACGTAAACTTAAAAAAAGCACCCAAAAAATCATAATATAAAGTTTTTCCACATCATTAAAATCACATTAATGGGAGTTTCTACACCAGCTTTTACATCTGAACAAAAAAAAATCAATTTATTTTTTCACCAGTTTTAAGTTAAAAAAAATTACCTAATTCTTAAAAAAAGGCTCCATTATGAATCAAACAACAAATCAAACAATAATTTATAAATAAACATTTTAAGTTATTAAAATATTATCAATAAATTAATTAAAATATAAAAATCATACATTTGTCTTCAATAAAAACACAAATGTATGATTAAAACGAATATGTGCATCGCTGCAGCATTTCTATTATGTTCTGCGGCTTTGTTAAAGGCTCAGGAAAACGATTCCATCAGCACAACAGAAAAGAAAATAGACGAGGTTGTCATGGTAGGAACCAGAACAGCACCAAGATCCAGTGTTTCCACTCCTTTACCTGTTGATAATATTGATGCCGCCATGCTCCAGTCTTCCGGACACAGTACAGTGGGACAGGCACTTCAGTACAGAATTCCATCCTTCAATTCCACCAGTGCAGCCGTTCAGGATGCAACCTCTTTACTGGATCCCTTTGAAATAAGAAATTTAGGATCTTCAAGAACCTTAATCCTGATCAATGGAAAAAGAAAAAACCAATCATCACTCATATTCACCCAAAATACCATCGGAAAAGGAGAAACTGGTGCTGACCTTTCTTCTATTCCACCCATTGCCATCAAAAAAATAGAAATACTGAGAGACGGAGCTTCCGCACAATACGGTTCCGATGCTATAGCAGGGGTTATTAACGTCATATTAAAAGATAAAATCAGTTTTACAGAAATCAATACCAATTTAAGCCTCTATTCCAAAGGAGATGGCTTTTCACAAAACCTCAGCGCGATCACAGGTTCCACTTTTAAGAACGGAGGTTTTATCACTCTTGCCACTAATCTCCAAAACAATGATTACGCTTACAGAAACGGAAAAGTAAATGCCTACTGGGAAGCTCAGACTTTCGGAGCCAATCAAAGCGATGTAGAAGCATATCTGGCAAAATATCCTGATGCTCAAAACAAAAACGCCTATCCTAAAAAAAGCAGCATCAGCTTTTTAGTTAACACCTCTATTCCTGTTTCTGAGAATGCCACTATTTACGCAAATGCCTCATTTGCCACCAAAAAAGTCAACAGCTTCGCCAATCACAGGACTCCGTATTGGGTAAATCCAAAGAATGTGTTAAATGCTGCGGACGGTTTCACACCTTCATTTATAGGGGATCTTTCAGACTACGGAGGAACGGTGGGTTACAAGACCAAAACAGCCAGCAACTGGATCATTGACCTGAGTGCCACATTCGGAGGGAACAAAATTCTTTATACGGTGGGCAATACGTTCAATGCTGCTATGGGAAATTCAAGCCCCATCAATTTCAAGCCCGGGGGTTTTAAATTCAGCAACATTGTAGGAAACCTTGATGTTTCAAAAAGATTTTCAGAACATTTTGCCCTCGCATTCGGTTCCGAAGCAAGAAGAGAAGGCTACGAAATTTTTGCCGGTGATCCTGCTTCCTATTATCAGACCGGAGCGATTTCCTTTCCTGGATCTTCTCCTGAAAATTCAGGAACATTTTCAAGATATAATATCGGGGCTTATGCAGATGCTGCATTTGATATTTCTGATGCTACCACATTGAATGCTACCGCCCGTTTCGAAAATTACAGTGATTTTGGAAATGCACTGGTTTGGAAAATAAGTGGGAGGCAGAATATCATTGGTAAACAACTTGTAGCCCGGGGATCTGTTTCTACCGGTTTCAGAGCGCCTACCCTTCAGCAGGTTTATCTCTCTACGATCCAGAATGTTTTTAACAATGGAAAAATCGTTGCAGAAGGATTATTCAACAATGTCGGTAAAGAAGCCAAAGCTATTGGCATTCCAAGCCTGGATGCTGAAAAGTCTCTGAATTTCACTTTAGGATTAGGTATCCAGCCCAACAAAAACTTCTCAGTGACCGTAGACGGATATCTTATCAATGTGTATGACAGAATATTGCTAAGCTCCAGGATGAGCGACAAAAGCACCATTTTAGATCCGCTGGCACAAATCGGAGTGAGTAATGTTGCCGCAGCCAGTTTTTTTATCAATGGAGTAGATACAAGAACGATCGGACTGGATATCGTGGCCAATTACAGAAACATCAACTGGCTATCCGGAAAATTCGCCTTTAATCTGGCCATGAACATGAACCATTCTGAAATTACAAAAAATTCTGATAAACTGGACGGGCTCAATCTTGTAGCGCCTTTTAACAGAACTGAAGAAGCATTGGCAACCACTTCAAGACCTGCCTTAAAAGCGGTTTTAGGAATAGACTATGCCATTGGAAAGTTGAATTTCTCTCTTAACAATACGCTGTTCAGTAAAGCTTTATATGCCAACAGCGGTATGCCCGGAGCGAATCTGGCTTGGAATGATCCGATAGCCAACCAACAGTCTTATTTAAGATTTGATCCGAGAATTACTACGGATATAACCCTGAACTATATTATTAATGATAAAAACACGATCAATGTCGGGGTCATGAATGTATTCAATATCTTACCAAAATGGAGATTATTAAGAATGCCGGCAGATAAAACATATGATGAAATTTACAATACAGTTACTTTTAACGGAAGATATCCTCAGTCCAGCTACGATGCCCAGCATTTCAGCATATTCGGGACCCAATTTGTTTTGGGATATTCTATTAAATTTTAACCCTAAAAATCTATTTTTCCATAACGAAAGACTCCTTCCAGACTGCTGGAACGGGGTCTTTCTATTTGATTAAAAAACGAATCTAAGCAGGAATAGGTAGACTGGACGTTTCTATGGGGCAATAATTTTCAATTGTTTTCGTAAATTCTGATGAAGTAGGTTTGAAAATTAACAAAACAGGTTTTTAGTAATGGTTTTGACATCAATAACTTCCCTCTTCCAGCTTCCCACTTCCTGGCCACATTAATATTGAATTTTATTTTAAATCTCCGTGAAAACACTTAAATTTGAGTACCTATTAATCACCATGAAAAAAATCCTTATCACCCTACTTACTGCTCTGCTCATCGCAGCCCTTGTTTTTTTCGTCAGTAAAGACCAAAATGATACTGTGAATTACAGAATGTTCATTCTCCCTTTTGCGCTCATATTTTCTGTTCCTTTAATGAAATTTCTCTTTCCGGTAACCCGGGAATTAAAGATTGGAACTGCAGAATTCTATCCTAATCTTTATCGCAAAACTGCAGAATTTTTCAAAAAGAAAAGCAGTAACAGATAATGTTCTATTTATTTCTGAATATTATTTAGAAAAAATAAGGAAAGCAGCTCCAAAAGATCATTTTCACCAATCCAATGCCCATTTGGAAGTTGTGTTTTTTTCATAACTTTACTTTAAATTTCAGCTCTTGGCCAATCTTTACAAAAAAGACGCTCCATTTCAGGTTCTTATATCATTCGAAAAATATTTGGATGTGCTTGAACATATACGCTATAACGACCGTTTGGAGTACAGGGTCAGCTATGCAGAATCCTTAATTGAAAGGACAAGAAAATTTCCTGAGCTGAGAGATGGATTCCTGGATGAAGCCCTTCTCGAAAAACATGAAGACCTCATCACACTGCTGCTTGCAGACCTGTTTCCTACCGGTCTTACTCATAATGAAATCAAGGCGGCCAGTATTCCGCTTTCCAAAACGACGTTCAATTACACTGAAAGATTCAAAGATATTCTGAGAGATGCCGGAAAGGATTTTGAAATAGAGCTTAGGAATATTGGTGACGATGAATTTTATGTGTTCTGCTGCTGTCTTATCCTTCAAAGCTACTTTAAAAGAGATATCAAAAGTACAATGCCTCTTTATTATGATATTCCGAACAGATTGGGAATCATGAAGCATTATAAGATCACAGTCAATTCAGACTTTACTGTGGTGTATCCTACCGAGGAAGCAAAGATTCCAACGGATGATGTACTGGATATGCTTTTGGAAAACCTGGATGATTTCAAGCTGTGGAAAAAATATTTCCCTTCAAAATCATGGGTTTTAAAGGGATTCACTATTATTTCCCTGGTAGACTGTACTTCTGAGGTGGCGTTGTCTGATCTTAAATCGAGCATGATTGAAATTGATCCCGAAGATCTGAGCCCGGATGAAAATCTGGTTGAAATTTTCAAGTCTTACTTTGATGTTCCGGAACTTAATTTCGGATTAATGCTGTTCGACAAAAAAGACCAGAAACTGGGCAGACTCCCGATCTACGAAAATGTATTCACCCACCATGTGCTGGATTTCTGGATCAACGCATTTGACGAAGAAACCAGAAAGAACACATTTAATAATTTAAACCACAACTCCAAACCGATTGTCATTTCTAATGTCAACAATCTG
Source organism: Chryseobacterium sp. JM1 (assembly GCF_000737715.1). Taxonomy (GTDB): domain Bacteria; phylum Bacteroidota; class Bacteroidia; order Flavobacteriales; family Weeksellaceae; genus Chryseobacterium. Next base: position 66,677 of record NZ_JPRN01000017.1, read on the forward strand.
GAGGACGATATCAAATCACTTCCCTCTTTCAGTATTTTAAGAGATAATCATATCAACAGCTTCATGGTGATTCCGATCATGAAGGACAATGAATTGTTGGCTATCATGGAATTTACTTCTCCGCAGGCCAACAGTTTTAACGGATTAAAGCTGAAAAAAATGGAGTTTTTCACCGATATGATTCTGTTCTCCCTGAACAGGTTCAGCTTTGAGAAAAACTACCAGATAGAAGCGATTATTCAGCGTGAATATACATCCATCCACGACAGTGTGGTATGGAAATTCAGGAATGAGGCGGAGAAATATTTCAATGCTTCGCTTGGGAAGAAAATGTATACGCTGAAGCAGATTTCTTTTAAAAACCTGACACCATTATTTGGATTTTCTGACATCCGTTCTTCTTCCGAGAAGCGTTTCAATCTGATGCTGGAGGACCTCAACCAGCAGCTGGAAAGCCTTCATGATATTTTCACGATGATCAATTCTGATTCGGAGAAATATCTTCTGGCGCTGGACATTTTCGAGAATGAACTGAACAACGAGATCAAAGCCGATACGGAACAGCGTTTTCAAAGGTTCCTGAGAGAAGAGGTTCATCCTTATCTTCAGGCGAAACTGGAACTGAAAGCAGAAGCCACAATTAAGAATAAGATCAAAGATTATTTTCTGCAGATTTTCACCCAAACCGATCTGTTTTACGCCAATAGAAAAAGCCTGGATGACTCAATTACCCTGGTCAACAGAAAGCTTGCCGACATGCTGGATGAAGGTCAGGTAAAGGCTCAGCTGATTTTTCCTCATTATTTTGAAAGGTTTAAATCTGACGGTGTGGAGCATAATCTTTACATTGGACATAATATTGCACCGGATCTGGCTTATACCTCAAAAGAAGTCCATAAATTAAGATACTGGCAGCTGAAGACCATCTGTAATATGGAGCGCGAATTCCACAACTTTAAAAGAGATCTTCCGATTCAGCTGGATATCGCGTCACTTATTTTTGTATATAATGAAAAAATAGACATCCGTTTCAGAATGGATGAAAAGCGTTTTGATGTAGACGGTGCTTACAATTCTTATTACGAAATTGTAAAAAAACGTCTGGATAAAGCTCATGTAAAAGATTCATCGGAAAGAATTACCTGTCCTGGAAAAATCACCATCGTGTATTTCGGGATGGAGAACCAGAAAGAATATCTGGAATACATCAACAAACTTCAGAAAAAAGGAATTCTTCAGAATGACGTAGAGTTCCTGAAAGTAGAAGATCTTCAGGGAATTACAGGATTATTAGCGTTAAGAATTTCTCTGAATAATTCATCAGTAAGCATTGAATAAAAACCGGCTTAAATTTGTTTTTCAACCTCCAGAACTTCCCTCTTCAAACCTCCATCTTCCCTTCTTTCCGCATCAGTCTATAAAATAAGAATCCGGCTTTTTAAGTTCGCCCTGTGGTATTCCCGCTTGCTCGAAAATGGAATATTCAATGGTTCTGCACATGCTGTTCAGCGCAAGATCATTTTCCTCTTCTCCAAACGGTTCCCCGATCTCCTGGATAATAGCATCCAAAGCTATAAAGGTATAACTGATCAACAGAACGATCAGCGGCATCATCCAACCCAATGAATCCACCAACCCGAAAGGCAGCCAGAAACAGTACAGATAAACCGTACGATGAAGCAACACACTGTAAGCAAAAGGCAGCGGCGTATTGAAAATTCTCTCACAGCCTCCCGAAATATTGGAAAACTGATTCAACTGATGATCCATGGAAGTCATGACGATGGTGTCTATATTTCCCTTCCGTTGCTGCTCATTCAGCCAGTCTGCAATAAATCCGAGAATAATGCTTGGAATAAATTTCTTGTCCTTCACCTGCTCTGCCTGTTCCGGAGAAAGAAGTCTAGCCAGATGTTCCGTCCCTGATTTTTCCCTTAACTGATAATTCAGAGACCAGCAGAACGCTGATATTAACTTGATAATCTTTTCTTTTTCCTCTTTTGCACCAACCGAAGGATCATTCACTAGTGACAGGATCTGTCGTGTAAAAGATCTGGTTTCTATCACGAGTGAACCCCAGAGTTTACGCCCTTCCCAGAAACGGTCGTAGCTTGCAGAATTACAGAAACCCATGAAAATAGCCAGTGCAAGGCCAAGCAGGGTAAAAATAGTAGGATTAAGGTGAACTTTATAGTCAAAAACTTTTCCTTTCAAATAATAGACAGAAAGCGAAAACAGCAAAATAACACTGAGCTGAACAATTATTTTCTTCAACACGGAACCTCTCCATATAAACAACATTTTCAGCCAATTGGTACGCTGTCTGACAATCATCTGTATTTATTTTTTTAATTAAAGGCTAAGAAACGCATAAGCGAAAGAAAGCACGGAAATAATAATTCCGGCCATAAATATCTGATACGTAACCGATAAAAGCTTGTATTTTCTGTCAAGAACTTTTCCAAGGAAATAAAGGTCCTTTACCATAGAATCATAAATATAATCTCTATCCTTGATCAGGTCTTTCATCGCATTGTGATAATCGTTGAATATCATTTGATGAAAGTTTCCGAAGAACAGAAGATTCACTTTTCGGTCGGTGATATCCTGGGCCGTAAAATTGGTTTTCGTTACATTCGGTTTTGTAGATAAAATCGCAAATATGATCGTTAAAACACTTGAAAGCAACAGCACAAAACTTGGAATGATCAGATGCGCATTCTTCGGAGTATCCAACTTTGGTACTAAGACAGAAAGACACACTGAAATAATGATGGCATTAACGGAAAGAAGAATATTCGCTTTGCTGTCTGCAATATCACTCAGTCTTGTATGGTTATTCAAAGTTACCCTGAACAGCGTGTCTACACTGCGGTCAGATTTTGCTTCCTTAGGTTCTTTTTTATTGTCTGAGATTTCTTTTTTGTCTTTGTCCTCCTTTTTATCCTCGTCTTTTTCCAGCTTCTTTTCTATCTTTTTGATATTTTTCTTTTTCAGAGGATCCCAGTTTTCCTTTGCATAGTCCGTGTAATAATGATGTCTGTTTTTCAGCATATCCAGATTTCCGGCATTCCATTCTTCATTGGAGAAACATCTTACATTGGTAAGTTCCCATTCTTTTCTCAGTGCATCGGAAATATCATTATAATCATGGCTTGCAAAGTGGCTGCAGTCCGCATCTTTAACGATCTTTTCCAACAAATTCTGTGGCTCGTAAGTGATCTTTGTCGCCAGAATCAGTTTAGAAACATCTTCAATGTAGGTTTCAGGATAGTTTTCCTGTTTCAGAAAATCGGTAAGAATAGTCACCCCTTTTTCCTCATGATTCTGGGCACAGTCTACATAGCCGGTATCGTGGAACCACAGTGCCAGCAGAACCTTTTCCTGATCTTCTTTGGATACAGGCGTATTTCGCATGATCTCCTCAGCCTTATTGACGGTATAAGTCGTGTGAATAAAATTATGGTAAAAGTATACAGAAGATAACTTATCTTTGAATAAGATTTCGACATAATCTTTAGCTTTGTGTAAAATGCTCATTCCTGAATTTTTGTTAATGTAAATTTATGAATTTATCCTTTAAAACTCATTTAAAAAATACTTCTATTGCCTTTAGAGCAGTATTGTCTGCAGGAGTTCTCTATTCCTGCGCAACATATAACGTAAAAAAGGGTAAAAACTTATTTGAAGTTAAAAATTCTGATATAAAATCTGAAAATGATTTTAAGGTTTTCCTGATCGGAGATGCCGGAGACTCAGATGAAACTCAGGCGCAAAACACTTTAAATTTACTCAAAAATAAACTGGATTCCGCAGACAGCAACTCTATGCTGATCTTTCTTGGTGATAATATCTATCCCAACGGAATGCCGAAGGAATCTGATAAAGACTACGCACTGGCTAAACAGAAACTGGAAAACCAGCTTTCCATCACCAAAAATTTCAAGGGAAAAACACTCGTTATTCCAGGAAATCATGACTGGAACAATGGTCTGGACGGCTTAAAAGCTCAGGAAGATCTGGTGAAGGCCTATTTCAATGATAAAAAAGCGTTCCTTCCCAAAAATTCCTGTGGTATCGACGATATCAACTTATCAAAAGACATTAAACTTATCGTTATAGACACCGAATGGGCATTGGTCAACTGGGATCAGTATCCGGGTGTCAATAAAAACTGCACGATCAAAACCCGCGAAGATTTCTTCACAGAATTTAAAGATCTTGTGACCAAAAACCAGGATAAAAAAATCATTGTTGCCCTTCATCACCCGGTGATCAGCAGTGGTACACATGCAGGATTCAATTCTGCGAAATCACATCTTTATCCTTTGAAAAGTAAGATTCCGGTTCCGGTGGTTGCGAGTGTAATTAATGTTTTGAGAAGTTCTTCAGGAGCAAGTCTTGAAGATATCAACAATCAGCACTATGCAGATCTGGCCAACCGGTTGAAAAGTATCGTTCAGGATAAAGAAAACATTATTTTCGTTTCCGGACATGATCACAACCTACAGTATCATGAAGAAAGAAACATCAGACAGATCGTAAGTGGTGCCGGTTCTAAAACAGATCCTTCCACCATCGCTGAAAAGACTGATTTTTCTTACGGAGGCAGCGGTTTTGCCATTCTTAATATCAGAAAAGATCAAAGCACAGATGTAGAATATTTCTCTACAAAAGACAACAATCTGAAAAAGCTTACGCATATTTCGGTGATCTCAAAACCGGATGTATTCGTCAACAATTATCCAACATCATTTCCGGGAACAGTTAAATCCAGCGTTTACCCTGTAAAACTTACCCAAAAAGGAGGTGTTTACCGTTGGCTTTGGGGTGAACATTACAGAAAATATTACGGAATCCCTGTGGATGCTCCAACCGGAGATCTTGCTGCATTGAACGGAGGATTTACCCCTTTCAGAGAAGGTGGCGGAAACCAGTCTAACAGCTTAAGACTGAAGGCTGCGGACGGACAGGAATTTGTAATGCGTGGCGTAAAAAAGAGTGCAGTCCGTTTCCTGAACAATATGGCTTTTAAAAAGAGTACTTTCGGAAATGAACTGAACAATACGTTTCCTGAAAAGTTCCTGCTTGATTTTTATACGACCAATCATCCATTTACGCCTTTTTCAGTAGGAAACATGGCGGATAAGTTGAATATTTTCCACAGCAATCCAAGATTATATTATATTCCGAAGCAATATGCTTTAGGAGAATACAATGAAAATTACGGGGATGAAATGTATATGATTGAAGAGCGTTTTTCTTCCGATCCTAAAACATTGGCTTCATTGGATAATGCCAAAGACATTGTTTCTACAGATGACGTTCTGAAAAATTTCACCAAAAATTATAAGTATTCTGTAGACCGTGAATCCTATATCAGAGCAAGGTTATTTGATATGCTGATCGGCGACTGGGATAGACATTCAGATCAATGGAAATGGGCAGAATACCAGAATGGGGATAAAGTGATTTACAAACCTATTCCTAAAGACAGAGATCAGGCTTTCAGTAAATATGACGGTGCTGCTTTCAAAATTATTATGAATGTTCCGGCGATCCGCCACATGAAGACTTTTAAAGAAGAGATCAAAAATGTAAAGTGGATGAATATGGAACCGTACCCTATGGATCTTCTTTTCTTAAAAGGAGCTACCCAGGAAGAATGGACCGCACAGGCGAAATATATCCAGGAACATCTTACGGATGCTGATATCGACGATGCCTTCACCAATCTTCCGAAAGAAGTAAAGGATGAAACCATTGCTGACATTCAGAGAAAATTAAAAGTAAGGAAGACAAAGCTTCAGGATTATGCGGCTCAGTATTATGACGTGCTGCAGAAAAAAGTTTCTCTGGCAGGAACGGTAAATCCTGATCAGTTTGTTATTACAAAAAACGGTCATTCCGTTACGGTAAAACAATATAAATTAGACAAGAACAAAGAAAATCCTGAATTGGTTTTTGAGAAAACCTATGACGATTCTAAAACAAAGGAACTTTGGATCTATGGTCTTGAAGATGATGACATTTATGATGTTTCAGGAGATGGAAGACCTAAGATGAATATCAGGCTTGTTGGCGGCTATAATCACGATGTGTACAATATCGCTGACGGAAAAAGCGTGAAAATTTATGATTTTAAATCCCAGAAAAATACCTATAACGGTTCCGGGACGAAAAATATTTCTGATGATTATGATATCAACACGTACAACTACAAGCATCCGAAATACAATTTCTTTGCCGGGTATCCGAATTTAGATTACAACCCGGATGATGGGGTGATCATAGGGGTTCTGGCTAATTATACCGTGAATAATTTCATCCGCGACCCTTATACACAAAAACATAGTCTGAGAGCTAATTTCTATACGGCAACCGGCGGATTTAACGTTGCCTATAAAGGGATCTTCAAAAAGGCCATATCGGGCTGGGATTTCAATCTGGATGCAGCGTATACGACACCAAGATTTTCCGAAAACTTCTTCGGGCTGTCTAACGAAAGTAAATACGACAAAGAAAATACGGAAAGGGAATACAACAGAGCGAGAATCTCTAAGTTTAATTTCGCTCCGTCTATCTCTAAAAAAAGCTGGATGAACCTTCAGCATCAGTTCCAGCTGACGTTTGAGGATAATAAGGTTCAGCAGAAAGGAAACCGTTTTGTAGACCAGTCTCCGGACGTAAGACCTGAGGTTTTCAAAAGCCAGCAGTTTGCAGGAGCCAACTATACATTCAGTTTCAAAAATTTAGATAATACAGCCTTCCCTACTTTAGGATTGGAATTATTAATGAATGCAGACTGGAGAACAAATCTTGCCCATACGGAGAAGAATTTCTTCACTCTGAACGGAACATTGACGCTTGATCACAGACTTGACAAGAGAGGAAACTTTGTTTTTGCCAACTCCAGTAATGCGATGTGGATCAGCAATAACAATTTTGAATTCTACCAGGCGGCAAGCATCGGTGGAAACAATGGAATGAGAGCTTTCAGAAATGACAGGTTCTCAGGAAAATCCTATTTCACCAACAACTCTGAGATCCGTTGGGATTTCGGAAGGGTAAGAAACAATATTATTCCTGCCAATATGGGCGTTCTTATCGGCTATGATATTGGCCGTGTATGGAATGACAATGAAGATTCTACGAAGTGGCATCAGTCTGTAGGAGCAGGTTTCTGGATGAGCGTTGTAGATATGTTTTCTGCGAGATTGAATTATTTTCACGGCTCGGATGGAGGCAGAATTTCTGCAGGGGTAGGCATGACTTTTTAGGTTGGTCCGGTTTCCATTTTTCACTCCAAATTCTGCGTTTCAGAACCCAGAATGATGTATTTTATGAATTAACTCTAATTTTATTTAAATTTAAAATCCTCCCATTTTCATTTGTAAATCATTACAAATAAAGCAAATACGATCAAAAAAGCCAATTCATATCATCCATGGCTTTAAACCATTACACCCATAGCCCAATATGTTTGTGCATCTTTTAAAAATTCAATGTTTTAAAAAGAATCTATATTTGTTTTAAATTATTTCAACAAAAACAAACTATTGGATGAAAAAAACGCTATTATACATGGCATTACTTGTCATGTCCTTAAACGCACACGCACAAGTGGGTATAGAAACCCCAACACCACAAAGTACTTTACACGTCAACGGAAGCCTTCAGGTAGTCAAAGACTTTAATGTAGGCGGAAATGCAAAAACAAGAGGAAACTCTGGAAACCGCGGTGAAGTTTTAATGTCAACCGGAGCTGGATCTGCACCCACCTGGGGCACTATTGAATCTCAGAACTTTTTAAAAGTAGTATTTGTCGGGAATAAGACGGATACCAACCCAAGCACCGGAAGTTATACGGGAACGGGAAGTAACCCTGTAAGCACGCATGACAGCTATGCCAAAAGCTATGTTTATAATGTGAGCAATAAAGTGGATAATACTTATCTGAAGTATAACTCTACGACAGGATTATTTACAGTGGTAAAGCCCGGGTTTTACAACATCGTTCCATATATTACGTATGATCTGAGCTTAAACGGAAACGGATACACCGCAGGAACGGCAAAATCGTCTATCCAGAAGGTTTCTCCGGCAACGGAAACACTGGCGTCCATCTCTACAGGACACGGCGAGCGTACCCTTGCTGTGAATCACAACCTGTCGTCTATTACGTATTTTAATAAGGATGATACCTTCAGAGTACGTTGTGTATATACCCAAAGTTTCAGATTATCTGCTGGGAATATTCACATTTCTTATCTTACTCCATAAGATATTTTTGGGTTTAACCCTTTTGCCGTTATTTGGCTTGAGGGTTAAATTCAAATCTATACACATTTCCACCGGTATCTTTATCTCTTTCATCCGCAATCAGAAGAGTTTTATCATCAAGGAAAAGAATTGCTTCTTTTTGGGAATTGTGATTTAAAGATATTTTTTCAATTTTGGAAGTATTGAAATTGTCTGCTGTAAATCCTGAAAGAACATGGATATTTTTATGGGTAAGCAGAATGATTTTATCCTGAGTACTGTTCAAAGCAGCAGAAGTAATGGCGGCGTCGCTGTACTTTCCGTCAAGCTTTAATTTCCCTATTAATTTAGCTTCAAAATCCCCTTCTTTATTAGGAACCTGGAATACCAGAAAAGTTCCGTCAAAACCTTTGCTTCTGTTCTTGGTGAAAAGATAGAAGTTTCCGTTCATTTCTACGAAAGCTTCGCAGTCATACAACAGGTTTGATTTCTTGGGAGGAAATTCAGTCTGTCCTTCATAATGAAATTTTGTGGTCTGAACGGTCTTGGATACTTTTTGGGTCGCATCTTTTAAATCCAGTTTTAAAATAGCCAGATTCTGTCTGTCGTTCTCATTATTTCCAAAATCGCCAAGGTAAATATTTCCCTGAGCGTCTTTTGTAATATCTTCCCAGTCGTTGTTTTCAGCATTTTCTACCAGAACATCCGTTACAAGTTTGCCCTGTTTGTCCAAACCATAGACTACATTTTTATTTCCTTGGTCTTCTATAGCCCAAATGGTATTTTTATCCTGGGACAGAACCATCCCTGACACTTCTTTCAGTTTTTTCGGTAAAGTAAATTCCACTGTTAATTCATAAGTTTTAGGGGTATCCTGAGCTTTCGGATTACAGCTCCACAGTAAAAAAGCGGATAGGGTAAGAATACGCAACATAGCTATTTTTTTAATTTTTTAAACTGAAAATACGAGTACCGTATATTTTTCTCTAAGTTATTAATAATCTGCTGATGGTGAAGAAAAAAACCAGCAGCCAGCCCGATTAAACTTCCGATAATGGTATCCAGAAGTCTCGCATGCATCAGATTTTCTACATGATGATGAACAAGGCTACCTGTTTCCGTCAGAAGGATCGTTAATGGGGTTATAAATATCACGGCAAAACCGTAGTTTCTTACAATAAGCAATTCGATAATAAACTGCAGGATCGTAATAATGATAATCATTTCTATTTTTGCGGGATCAAACAGCAGGATGAGCCATGCAAAACCTATTCCAATAAAGGTTCCCAAAATCCTGTGCGTATTCCTTTGACGGACATGTTCAAAATTCCGGCCCTGAATAATAGCTACTGCAGCAATAGAGATCCAATACGTATTTTCAAATTTCAGAAGATGCCCCACCATCAGCGTTAGCATCATAAAGAAGCCGATAATGCTGCTTTCTACAAATTTAGTATATCTCCTTTTATTAAATTTTCGTCTTCTCGGTATTGATAAGATATCCCCTTTTTCGATAAAAACAGAGTACAGAAATGCCAACGTGCAGGATAAGATCGCTCCCATGGCTACAAGCCCAACCCGTGTAGGAATCATTTCAAGATCAAACTGATAGGTGCTTGCCATGGCCGCCAGCATAATAAAGAAAAAATTTCCGGGTGGAGGAACTTTAAAATATGACGTAATAAAATGGGCAAGAAAAGATACAATTCCTAATGACAGACCTGCCGCATAAGCATTAAAGCTGAAAAACAGACTGATGGAAAAGGAGAAAACCATCCCGAATGCACAGACCGCCAGATGCACCATCCGCTGAGTGATAGGCGCCGAAGTGAAATACAAAATCGTCAGAGCTCCCAAACTGGACAAGCTTCCATAATTGGGTTTTCCTAAAAAATATCCAATGAACAGGCAACTTCCAATGCAAAGCGCTGCAAGGAACGGAAAATGCCATTTCCTTTCTGTTTTTTTGAATTCCAGCAAATACTGAAACCGGTGGTGTACGGCGCGCTGTACCTTCATATTATGGCATCAGTTTCGCTTTCTCCCACAACACATCCATTTCTTCCAGAGAGAGATCCGCAAGCTTCAAATCTGATTCTTCTGCGAGCACTTCCATTTTCTGGAATCTTGAGATGAATTTTAAATTGGTTCTTTCCAGTGCAGAATCCGGGTTCAGTCCAGATATTCTGGCATAGTTGATGAGAGAGAAAAACACATCTCCCAGTTCCAGTTCTTTTTTATCCGGATCCGTTTCTTCATGGAATTCCTGAATCTCTTCATCTACTTTCTTCCACGCATCTTCTGCATCGTGAAATTCAAACCCGATTCCTTTTACTTTATCCTGAATTCTGTAGGCTTTTACCAAACTTGGAAGGCTCTTGGGAACACCGCCTAAAATAGATTTATTTCCTTCCTTAAGTTTCAGTTTTTCCCAGTTCTGCTTCACTTCTTCTTCGTCTTTCACTTCTGTATCACCGTAAATATGAGGATGGCGGAAGATCAGTTTTTCATTTAAAGAATTGATGACATCTGCAATATCGAAACTTTCTTTCTCCGATCCTATTTTAGAATAAAAAACAAGGTGCAGCAAAACATCGCCTAACTCTTTTTTGATTTCCTGTAAATCTTCCTGCAAGATAGCATCCGAAAGTTCATAGGTTTCTTCCAATGTCAAATGACGAAGAGACTGTAACGTCTGCTTCTGATCCCACGGACATTTTTCACGCAAATCATCCATGATGTCTAATAATCTTCCGAAAGCTTCTAGTTTTTCCTGTCTGGTATTCATAAATCGAGAATTCAAAGTGATGCAAATTTAGGGTAAATCTTTAATTAAGCCGTTTTAAATTGGCGATAAAAAAATCTCTGTCAGAAATTTCTGACAGAGATTTATATTTTAAATTCAGGATAGATTATCCTTTTTTAGTATGCGTACTTTTTGGAGCTGCTTTTGCTGCAGAAGTAGCTTTTACTTTTGGAGCGGCAGGCTTTTCAGTTTTTGGAGCGGCTTTTTTAGGAGCATCTTTGTCAAGACTTACTTCTTCCTGTACACCGTCCAATGTTTCAGGTTCTGCTTTTACGAAGCTTTCTGGTGTAATGTATCCTGCTTTCTGAAGAAGGTTGTACCACTGAGCCAGTTTCTTGATATCTGAAGCATATACTCTTTCTGTATCATAGTTAGGAAGAGAAGCCGTCATAAAATCTTTAAGCGCTTCGTCAGAAGATTTGTGAGAAATAGTTTCTTTATACTCGTAATTTTTAGCAATATTTTCAAAAACTTCGAACAAAGGAACTTCTTTATCAAATGTAAACATGGCAATATTATCCAATAAACTCACTTGGCTTGAGTTTCCAATGCTTACTTTTTTCTTGGTAGTAACATCTTCAATGATAAAACCGTTTCTTAATTGAGAAACTAATTTGAAAAGTCCTGGCTTTCCAGAAATTGAAATTATTTTTTCTAACAGCATATTATTATTTTTTGTAAATTCTGCAATAGGCACGGGGCTTTTTGCTTTTTATTATTTTGTTTTTAATCCTTGTCTAAATTACTTTGGAAATCTCATTTTGTAACTGATGCTTACTTCACCCTGTGAGATTTTCGTCAGTTTACCTTTTACGAGTTTTTTCTTCAATACGCTCAAATGGTCGGTAAACAGTACGCCTTCAATATGATCATATTCATGCTGAATTACGCGGGCTCTAATATCGGAAAAAGTTTCTGTATGTTTCACAAAATTTTCGTCATAATATTCAATAACGATTGTTCCTTTTCTCTTCACATCTTCTCTTACATCCGGAATAGAAAGACATCCTTCATTGAATTTCCATTCTTCACCGGACTCTTCAAGAATCGTAGCATTAATGAAAACCTTCTTAAAATCAGCCAGTTCGTCTTTGATATCCTCATAATCTTCGTCATCCGCAAGAGGTGTCACGTCGATCACGAACAGGCGCAAGTCCAATCCGATCTGCGGTGCAGCAAGGCCTATGCCGTTGGCACTGTACATCGTTTCAAACATATTATCTATAAGTTCCTGTAAACCGGGATAATCTTTGTCTATATCTTTCCCTACTTTTCTCAAAACAGGATCCCCAAAAGCTCTTATCGGTAAAATCATCTTATTCTTTGTTCTAAAAAATTCTGCAGTATGATAGTTGCACTTACTTTATCTATTAACCCCTTTTCCTGTCTCTTTTTCTTGCTTTTTCCACTTTGGGAAATAAAAAAAGAAGCCATTTTAGAGGTAAATCTTTCATCTAAACGGTGGACGGTGATATCCGGAAATTCTTTCTGAAATGCTTCAATGAATTTTAAAATATCCGTCTCCACTTCGGAAACATTTCCTTTCAAGTCTGTAGGAAGGCCTACTACCACGTCATCCACTTTGTTTTCCGTGAAATACTTTTTCAGAAATTCCATCAAAAACCGTGTCTCAACGGTATCCAGGCCGCTGGCAATAATCTGCATATCATCTGTTGCAGCGATGCCGCAGCGTGCCTTTCCGTAGTCTATCGCAAGGATCTGTCCCATAAGTGTGCAAATTTAGTAAAATTTAATGATTTTATTCATAACGCAGTTTTTTTATAAAAATCATGTTTTATTCCATTATTTTTTTTATAATTTTAATCTTCCAAAAAACGAAAATATGAAGAAACTCATCCTCGTAAGACATGCGAAAAGCGACTGGCCGGAAGAAACGGAGGACTTCGACAGACCTTTGGCAGACAAGGGATTGAAAGATGCGATGAACATGTCCAGATTCATGAAAAGCAATAATATTTCTATTGATCATTTTGTTTCAAGCCCGGCGGTGCGCGCACTGAATACGTGCAAGATCTTTAATCAAACCTACCAGCTTAAAGTGGCTACGGAAGATAAACTTTATAATCCATCGGAAAGAAATTTTGAATCTGTAATCTACGACCTGGATGACAGCGTAGGCTCTGTGGCTCTTTTCTCCCACAACAACGGAATATCCAATTTTGCGAATTCCATCTCTGAAGATATTTTTCATTTCCCGACCTGCGGAGTAGCCGGTTTTGAAATAGACTGCAATTCGTGGTCTGAATTTGACGGTGCCAAAAAGAGACTCCTTTTCTTTTATGAACCAGGGAAAATATAATTTTATCTTTTTTTATCTGATTACACTCCTACTCTTTTTTTCTTGTCACAAAAAGGAGAAGACTTATATTGAAACCATTGCTGTAAACGATGTTCAGCTCCCTAAAGCAAAACCCGGCGACTGGAGATATTCGCGGGACGAAAAGTTTCAGACTTTCGACGATTTTCAGAAGCTCAAGAAAATAAAACCGGAACCGGGGAAAAATACAATTTATCTTCAACCGATTGGAGAATTCAATGAATTACAGAAAAAGGAAATAGAACTTACCCGTGAGTATTTAAGCAAATATTTTCAACTGCAAACCAAGGTTCTTCCCGTTTTATCCAATACTATCTTCCCAAAGGCTGCGAGAAGAATTTTCAAAGATGGTCAGGAGCAGATTTTGGCAGGCTATGTTCTGGACAGTATCCTCATCAAACGAGAACCTAAAGACGCCGTAGTCTTCATGGGAATCACGGAAAAAGATCTTTATCCAAGACCTGAATGGAATTATGTTTTCGGCATCGCATCGTATCAGGACGGTGTGGGCGTAACGTCTATGTACAGATTTGCCAATGGAGGCCTGGCAGATTCTAATTTTAATGAAAGTCTAGAAAGATTAATCAAAGTAAGTTCGCACGAGATCGGGCATATGTTTGGGCTCAACCATTGTCTAAACGCGAACTGTGTGATGAACGGAACCAATACACTTCCCGAAACTGATTTCCACTTTGCAAGAGCATGTTCTCTCTGTCAGCAAAAATTGAATTCAAGCATTCAGTATGTTCCTAAGAAACGGCTTGAGGATCTGAAGCATTTCTTTGAAAAACAGCATTTAAATTCTGAGCTTTCCCGGGCTGAGCAGGATCTTCAACTTTTGAAATAATCTTTTCTTTATACAATATCGTCTATAGGTTTTGGCTAAAGCCGGATTCTACCAATCTATAGGTGTAAACGGGCTAAAGCCCAATGTCATTAAGTTAAGAATCAATTACAGGCTATCTTTGTGATTTTTAGTAATTAT
>NZ_JPRN01000018.1 GCF_000737715.1 Chryseobacterium sp. JM1
TTCACCTGGTGGTCGATTCTTCCCAAATACTCGATATTGCCATCGGGAAGCCATTTTCCAAGATCTCCCGTGCGGTACATTTTGGTGCCTTCCACAAAAGGATTGGCTACAAACTTCTCAGCAGTAAGGTCTTCTCTGTTTAAATAACCTCGAGCCAAACCGGAACCTGCGATATAAAGTTCACCGCTTACGCCGATAGGAACTAAATGTTTATTTGAATCTAAAATGTAGATCTCTGTATTGGAGATGGGCTTGCCGATATTTACATTCGTATTATCTACAATAGAAACAGATGACCAGACAGTACATTCCGTGGGTCCATATTCATTATATAATGCTGCACTGCTGTATTTTAGATGATTTAGGACTAAGTTTTTACTCAGTTCTTCTCCGGCAACAATGATATGTTGCAGCGGATTTCCTCCATCTTTAACATCCTGAAAATAAGAAAGTAAACCCGAATAGTAATTCGGTACACACAATAATCCCTGTATGTTATATTTTATAATCTGATGCGAAATATACTCCACATCTTTTATATTCATATTTTTTTCAACGAACAGCCTTCCTCCGCTGCATAAAATTCCAAAAATAACAGCTACTGAAGAATCAAAAGAAAAAGATGGAACCAATAACATACTTTCAATCGAATAGAAACTGATTCTGTTTATAGTAGAATGAAACAAACCCTGATGTTCAATCATTACCCCTTTTGGATTTCCTGTCGTTCCTGATGTATAAATCACATAGGCTAAATCATCTGATTGTACGACAGAATAAGGATTTTGTATAGAATAACTATGTTTTACAATTTCAAATTCTGATAAGAAAGCCTCATCGATATTGACTTTAGCCCGGGTATCGTTCAGAATAAAATCTATTCTTTCCTGAGGATAATCTACATCAATAGGAACATAGGCACCACCGGACTTTAAAATCCCAAAGATTGATATAAGCATTTTCTCACTGCGGGGTAGCTGAACACAGACCAAATCACCGGCAAGAATATCGCATTCAGTTCTAAGATAATGGGCAAGCCTGTTGGCTTCATTATTTAAATCTTCATAACTCAATATTACACCTTCATAGGTAACAGCTATGGCTGATGGCGTATTTTCTACCTGTGATTCAAATAAATCCAAAATTGTTTTATCTGAAGAATACTCAGCTTTTACATTAAAATGAGTAAGAATATCTTTGGCTGTCTGAGAATCTACCAGAGGGTAATCCATAAGATTACTATCCAATAATGTGTCATAATCAGAAAGAATAATGATCAAATTTTTCATCATGCTTTCAATGACATAATCGGGATAGAATGCTTTATAGCTGATAGTTAAGTCAACATTTTCTTCTGATTCATTATAAACAAGGCAAAGATTCTCTTTTGGAGATTCAGCCTCCCGACCGAATTGAATAGAATATTGAGAGAATCCACTCAAATCAAGATCCGGCGCATCATATTGGGAATGAAAAATAATTTCTTTAATATCATTCGCCGTCAATTTCAGTAAATCCTTAAATGTTATATTTTTTTCATCTGTAACATCCAATAACACACTGTTTTCCAGATCAATTGAATCAGAAGGACAAATTCTGATACTACTCTGAGAGTCATCAAAATACCTATCAATAAGAAAGGAAAAAACTGATGAAACAATACTCAGTTTAGATAATGAACCGGCTTTTGAAATTTTCAGATAACCTCCTAACTCCTGTTTCGATATCTCTTTTTTTAAATGCTTTAATTTTTCGTCTGATGAAATAATAGTTTCCTTATTTTTTGTCCTGTTTAGCCAAAAAATATTAGATAAAGATGATGTATTTAACATTAGATTGAATGATAAGGGGGTTTCAGCAATTAGACGTTGTTGTAAGAAATGTGTTCTTACCCAATTTTTTGCTTATTAATAATGTTCAAGATGTCACATTGGTAAGATTCAAATGGTCCCGAAGTTATTATTTCCTTTCTCCCACATTAAGTTCATCAAGCATTTAAGTTCCACTTCAGAATATTGATAAAGAAATATTTCTACTGTAACAATTTCTTTTTCATGCATTTAAGTAATCTTTGATAGCTTTTAAATAAACAAAAACATATGAATTGCATAAAGACTCTCCGACTTCTTTTTTCGTGCGGTCCATTGAGTGATCATTTTACTAACAGGAAGACAGACTTCGAACTTAATTTCAATAAGCTTATTAGTAACTTTCTTTTCAAAACGAGATTGGGTATAGGCATACCACTCTTTAGTAAAAATCATATCTTTCAAAACGGTTATTTATAGCTTCGCCTCTTAAATCACATCAAGGCGAAAAAAATTATAATTAAAAAAAAAGAAAAAAATTACTGGAAATGTTGAGAATTTCGATTGTGTTTTTAGTCCTTAGTTTTTTTGCTAAAGTAAAAAAAAAATCACTCCGAAATGATATTTAGTAAAAAAAATTATTGTTAACATTAAGTAAAAACCATTCCACAAAACAAACAAACAACTGATTGTCAATAAAATACAAAAGTAATTAAAAAGTAAATATTACAAATAAATTTTAAAATATTCACTACATTATGATAAATACAAAGATTTACCCCCTTAAATCTGTTAAAATAATTTCAAAAAAAGTTAAAAATTAACGAAATTTTAATCGTTACTTAAACTAACATAAAAGGCCTCTGAAATTATAAATTTTCAGAAGCCTTTCTATAGAATGTGATATAATTTTAAAAATAAATAGGGGTTAATTTCCCAACTCCAGCTCATCAGCGAAATGTGCTCAGGTGTTCTCCTTCAGAATGATTCTGTACTTCATTTAATCTGACTACACTCAGTTTTGCATCCTGTAAAGAGCGGAAAAAAGAGATCAGTTGATTCACCGGATAATTCATCTGTCCGATAATATCAGGAAACGCTCAGTAAAGCTCACAAAGTCATACTTCCCTGTTCCACAAATGAAGCAGCGAGGAAGGTAACGATGATATTTTTCAGTTGATTGATGAATTCAAAACCGAAGAGCTGAACCTGGTCCAGTTTCAAAATACAGATGTTGATTTTAAGGAGTTTCTGCTGTATCTGCTCCCATTCTGATTTCAAACAGAAAAGAGGATATTTTCTAAAGAAAGCCGGCATTGAAGAATACCGCAAAAATAATATAGAAAATCAACTGAACTGCTCCATGAATCCTTAACGGTTACTAGCGCATCAATGATTTTGCGTGTGGCTGCTGCAGACTATCTTTATACCCCGAAACACGAACTTTTCATCCCTAAACTCTCAAACTCTCAAACTCTCCGACTCTCATACCCGAAACCCGCATCCCGTACCTTTAAAAACTCAAAGCAGACAATTCATGTTTCCCTTTAAACTTAAAGAAATCTTCCTGTGTATACTCCGGACACGCTCCTTCCTGTGAGGTAATGAAAGCCCCTAATGACACAGCCTGAGCCATGATTTCATGGGCAGAAGCTTCCTTTTGCAGTCTTTTTGATAAAAATCCGGCTAAAAATGAATCCCCACTACCCACGGTATCTTTAACCTCAACAGGAATGGTTGGGTAGAGATAAAAATGGTCTTCTTGGGCATAAAGCGCACCTTTACTTCCTTTAGATACAATGATTTCCCGGATTTCAAATTGATCCTGCAGGTATCTGATGCTGTCTTTTTCATCCTTATATTCTTTCTTGAAAAAATCAAGGACCATACGGAGTTCAGCTTTATTAAATTTGGCTAAATGTGTCTTGTGCAGTAACTCATTAATAATCCTGATGTCATAATAAGGTTCTCTCAAATTGATATCAAAAACATTATAAGAACTCACTTCCAGCAGCTGAAACAAAGTGCTTTTCGACTTTTCATTTCGGGCAGCCAGTGTTCCGAAAACCAATGCATCAGCTGTACTGAGAACTTTTTGATTTTCCTGAGTCGGCTCAATAAAATCCCAGGCTACATTTTCTACAATATCGTAATGAGCATCATTGTTTTCATCTACTGAAGCAATCACTGTACTCGTAGGATGTTCTTCTGTAACCTGAATATGATCCGTAGGAATCTGCCAGTTTTTAATTTTCTGCAGCAGCTCATGACCAAGCTCATCATCGCCAACACTGCTTATCATTTCTACATCAAGGCCCATTTTAAAAAGATGATACGCCACATTGAACGGTGCTCCGCCAATCCTTCTCTGTTCACCCGGAAAAATATCCCAAAGAACCTCTCCAAAGCAGACTGCTTTATATTTTTTTTCTTGCATGATTAATTAAATTGTATTTCAGACATACGGATCCTTATGTTCCGTTATCTATCAGTAAATTACTAAAAATTCTATTCGGATAAACAAAATGGGTTGTGAATCATGTTTTTTTTAATGAAAATTTCACTTTCTTATCTGTTTATATGTATTGACCTGAGTTCGGGATAAAACATTTTTAGATATTAGATTTCAGATTTCAGACATCAGACTTTCAACTGGGAGTAAAAATGTCAATGGTGAATTTTGCTTCGCAAGTGAATGGTCAATTGATGACGGAGAAAATTCATAATTCAACATCCATAATTCAAAGTCCGTCATATTTCAACGCTCTCAACCGTGAATGCTTAACGCCGGAATTAAGATTTCAGACGATAATTCCCCATCTTAATTACTGCCAACCAGCAACTCATAAACCAGCAACCAGCAACAAAACTACCCCTAAAAATCATAACTCATCATTCAAAACTCATAACTCCCTCAAAATCTTTACTATTAAAATGAATACGCCTGAACTGAGAACTGAAGAAACGCATTGTTATTCACAGGATTCCACATCGCCCATATTCCAACGGGAATTTTATAACCTTCAATGGTAAAACTCTTTGAAAGGATAAGGCTTATCTCATTGAATCCTGCATCTTTTGCAAAGAAATTGTTCTTCTCTCCGTTGCTGTTGTTCAGCGCGAAACTATAGCCTACCCTTCCCCTTACTTCCAGACTTTCTTTTTTGTACACAGGATATTCTCCCGAAACGAAAGTTGAATATTTATTTTCTGTATTAATGCTGTTCCGGTCTCTCCCAAAAACAACCGTATTCCAGCTGAGCACCAAGGGAAACTGCTCACTCATGGTGTAATAGGATCTGAAATCCCAGAAACGACCGGTCTCGCGGGCAGAATAATTAAAATACTCCTTATTGTTATAGGTGGCACCGGGAGAGAAATTATAAATATCCCATAACTCCAAAACGAGTTTTTTGTTTTTATATCCTACATAATGATTAAATTCCTTGTAGGAACCATCGAAATTACCCCCTGCCCAAAAACCTCCGTAGAAATTTTTAAAATCCAGATGTACATCCCCGGTATAAATAGCTCCTGCAGATACTTCAAGCCCTCTCCACAAGTGACTGTTCCTAAGCTGCAAGGCAGAATGCAGCTCCTGTGCGTTCAATGATATATTTCCTATGACTGCCGAGAAAAAGAGTAACAGATTATATTTAAGCATATTGTGTTTTTTTTATGAAAATCAGTTAGATAATAAGATCTTTCTCGCGGACACGGGATCCGAACAGCGCATAAGCCAGCATTAATAATTCGCAGATCACCGTAAGGGACCACGTCCATCTCCATGAGCCTAAAATATCCGCCAGACCTCCCTGTACAAGGGTAAAAACAGCTCCTCCAAATACCGCAGAAATAAAAATTCCTGACGCTTTTGAAGTATATTTATTCAACCCTTTTATAGACAGGGAATAAATGCAGCTCCACATGGAAGAATGCAGAAGACCGATCGCTACGAGAAACCACAGATTCTGTGTAATCATTGAAACCAGGGCAAGTATTGTTGCTAAAACCGTCGTCACTGCCAGCTGTGTTCTGGCTGAAATATTGCTCAAAAAGCTTGATACCGCTCTGCCTACAAGAAATCCTCCCCAATATAATGTTGATAATAAAGCATGAATTCCGAGATCCATCCCGCCGATGATAATATCTGTCTTTCCAAAAAAAGTGATCGGATGTCCGGAATCCATCAGTTCAAAAGCATATAAATTGATATTTGCTCCGATGGCCACTTCAGTTCCTACGTAAAAGAAAATCGCAAGAACACCGAGTACAAAATGTCTGAAAGACCAGATGCTTCTTTCCAGTTTTTCTCCTGCTACCGCTCTGGTATGGGCAATATCAGGAAGATGAAGTCTTTTCGTGATCACGATAATAATCAGGATGCACAGAATAAGTATTGCAAGTGGCAACAGCAATTGCTTGATCTCTATTTTTTCAATTGAAATTCCGCTGAACATGATTACCGTAACGAAAAACGGTGCAGACGTAGTTCCTATTGAATTAATAGCCGTTAAAATATTTAAGCGCTGTACCGGCTGAGTTCCTTTTAATTCATAGGAAGCTGCGTAGGGATTCACAACTACCTGAATAACAGCCGCTGCAGTTCCCATTAAGTAAGACCCGATCACAAAAATCACAAAACCGAAAGGAATCACCGCATCTTTGATACTGAATTTCATATCCGGATATTGATACCCGAACCATGATGAACACAGGTACATAAACAATCCTGAGATCATAAAGAAAAGTCCGCGGAGAATTGTGTTTTTGTATCCGAAAGCATTCACCCATTTACTTCCTAAAGTTCCATTCAGTAGATAGCCCAGAAAAAAGAAAAAAGAGATCAGCGTGGTGAACGTATTTTTAAGCCCTCCGGCCTGGCTCAGAAATGTGAATTTCAAAGGAGCCTGCAACTGTTCATTGACAGTGGTCAGAAACCCTACGATAAAGTAGATGAATGTGATAATAACGAATGGCAGGATCGGGTTATTCGCCTTTGATCCTGAAGGCTGGATATCAGAATTTATAATCATGGTCAATTATTTTATGATTGATTTTAAAACCGGACCGGTTCCTTTGTTTTTAATCTGGTTGGCAAACTCCGTATACAGTTCAACAAATTTGACTGAACCTTTTAAATCAGCACCTTTAAAAGCAGATAGTTCAAGGAAAGCAAGAACATCTTCATCATCAATCAGCTTCTGATCTTCAGCATTCAGCCAAGGCTCTCCTATTTCATAAGAGTGTCCGTGGTCGTCTGTTCTGTATTTGAGATAATGTCTATAGGAAGCGGTAAGAAAAGCAACTCGGGTAAGATCCATGCCTGCTTTAATCATAATAATCAGATTAGGAATGATATACACCGGAAATTTTGAAATCCCATCGAAACACAGTCTGCTCACCTGATCGCTGACGCTGTGGTTGGCAAATCTTTCGATCAGTGTTTTTTTATAGTCTTCAAGATCTGTGTTTTTAGGAGCGGGAACTAAAGGCGTAATATCCGTATGCATAAAGTTGCGGACAAATCTTACCACATCCTGATCTTCCATGGCCTGATCCACCTTTCGGTAGCCCATCAGAAAAGAAGGATAAGACAATAAAGTGTGTGATGCATTGAGCAGGCTCAGTTTCATATTTTCAAAAGCAGTCACATCATCGGTGAATTCTACCCCGGCTCTTTCCCACGCAGGTCTTCCTGCAATAAAGTTATCTTCAATCACCCATTGTATAAAATCTTCGCAATAAACAGGGGCCAGATCTTCAATTCCACTTTTTTGGTTCAGCCTTTCCACATCTTCAGGAGATACGGCAGGCGTAATGCGATCTACCATGCTGTTTGGAAATGAAACATGAGTTTTCATCCACTCCGCCAGTTCTTTATCCTGAGCTTCTACAAATGCTGTAAACGCTCTTTTGGCTGTATTTCCATTGTGCTGAAGATTATCACATGAAAGAATGGTAATACCTCCGCTATTATTCAGTTTTCTGCGACGAAGCCCTTCAGTAACAAATCCGAAGATGGTTGAAGGAGTTGCAGGATTTTTTACATCATGCTGGATTTTTTCACCGTTCAAAATAAATGCTCCTGTTTCTTTATCCAGATTGTATCCGCCTTCAGTGATGGTTAATGTAATTATTCTGATAGAAGGATCGGCAATTTTGTTGATTACGGCTTCCGGATCTTCAACGCCCCAGATGAGTTCACGCAATGATCCTATTTTATACACCTCATCGGTTCCGTTTCTTCCGCAGACGGTGAGGGAATATTCAAGATTCTGAGCTCTTAAACTACGAACTATATTTTCGTCGGAAGGGAGCAGACAGACTCCACAGATTCCCCACTGCTTCTGATCTTCAGATTCCAGTATGGCATTGGTATAAAACTGCTGATGCGCCCGGTGGAAATTTCCGACACCTATGTGCAGAATTCCTGTGGTGATTTTTTCGGCATCATAATGATAAGAAATGGTATTCATATGCAAAGGATTATTAATACGTTAGTCATTGTGTTAAAACTATATTAACAATCAGTTCATCTTTCGTTTTTTTTATAAAATTTACACTGGGAACGTTCCCGAAACTCAGGGAACGTTCCCAATTGCTTATTTTTTTATTAATTTTAGCAAAAAACATGGGCTGATGAAACGTACAACCATTAAAGATCTTTCAAAATTTTTGTCATTATCGACGTCTACCATCTCCCGGGCGCTCCTTAATGATAAAAATGTAAGCTATGAAACCAGAAAACGGGTACTCGATGCTGCGGATCAATTGGGATATAAACCCAATCTTACGGCTTTGAATTTAAAATCCGGGCAATCCAAAACGATAGGCGTGGTGGTTCCGGAGATGATTACTCCATTTTCCGCAAAGGTTCTTGAAGGAATTCAGAATGTACTGTACCCTCTCGGTTACAGGCTTGTCATTACTCAATCTGATGAAAATCCGCTTATTGAAAGAAAAAACCTGCAGCTTCTGGAAGGATTCAATGTAGACGGGATCATCATTAATTTGTGCCATGAGACCTATAATAATGATCTGTACCATCAAATCATAAATCAGGGAACGCCTTTGGTCTTTTTTGACAGAATTCCCAGCAAATCTTTAGACGTATCAAAAGTGGTCGTAGATGATTACATCAATTCCTCCCTGATGATAGAATACCTGATTAAGACCGGAAGAAAAAGAATAGCTCACATCATGGGACCGCAAACCATCCGGAACGCTGTGGAAAGAGCCAACGGGTATAAGCGCATTATGACCAAATACAATATTTTCGATGAAGATCTGATCATTAGCACGGAAGGAATGAGCTTTGATTACGGGAACGCAGCGGTGAAACAGTTGCTCCATAAAAAGACAGAATTTGACAGTATTTTTGCATTCAGCGATACTTTGGCGATAGGAGCAATGAATTTTCTCCTTGAAAACAATATTAAAATTCCCAGTGATGTAGCAGTAGCCAGTTTTTCGGGAACCGAATTATCTACAATTGTTTATCCGCAGCTGACCAGCGTTCAGCAGCCTTTAGTGAAAATGGGAGAAACCGCTGCGGAACTGATGCTTGAGAAAATAAAAGACAACTCAACACCAAGCAGGACGGTTTTAATGGATGCGGTTTTGGTGTACAGGGCTTCGACTTTGTAAAAGCATTTACAGTTGTGATATCTCACACTTCGACTTCGCTCAGTGTGACATCGTTAATAAGATGCTGTTTCGAAGAGCATTTTATTATTTTAGGTAGCGAAACCTTATAGGTTTTAAAAACCTATAAGGTTTGATTATATTTATTATTTATTTTGCTCCAAAGTTAAGATTGAATCAGAATTTCACTCATCAGTGGCGAGAGTTTTGAAAATCTTTTGCTTCCGGTTTCGTTTTGACAGATTTAAACCAAAAAAAAATCCCATCCCCAGATATTTTCTAAGGATAGGACTCTCACCTAAATAATAAAAATTGTTTCAGACCACAATGAACAGACCTGCAATAGTCTGCGCCTCGCTTGTTGTAAGAACTTCATCATAAGCTGCAGATCCCGCCGCCGCTCCGAAGGCTGTGGCTGTATTGAATCCCGCCTGATTTGTGTTATCTTCTCCTGCGTACACAGCGTTTGTGGCAGCAGGCATATTTCCTCCGTTGGCCAGTTCTATCCAGCCTTTATTGGCACGCATTCTTCTCACCTGTGAAGCATGTCTTGCCTCCACGGAATGGATCTGAAGTGCTGCCTGCAATACAGCTTTATTAGACATTACATTTCCAGCCTGTCCTTTATATGCACGGACTCCGGTGTCTTCAAAAGCCTGAGCTAAAACCAGAAATTGGTTATAATCTGTGAAAGGCGTGAAATTTCCGCCAGCCGTAAAATCAAAAGTAGGTTTTGGTTTTGGAGCTTCTCCAAGAGAAGTCAGGGTACTTTTAAGAAAACCTACATGTGCTGATTCATGTTTTGAAATCTGCATAAAAACAGGTCGGTCTGAATTGGGGATCAATCCGGCCGCTGCAAGACCTATGGCATAATATTCATTTTCAAGATATTCCAAGACCAATGCCAGCTGTAAGGCATCCGTCAAGGCACTTTTGAAAAAAGTCGCGGATGTTGACTGATCTGTAGTTTCCGCTTTGGCAGGAGTAGACACTAATGCTCCCAATCCCAATGGAATGGCGGCTACTGCTGCCTTTTTACCAAATGTTGACATATTGGTAATTGTTTCTAATCTTGTAGCTTCTGTGGTAAAAAATTTATCGTTAGAAAGCTTATCTAGTAATTTAAGAATGTTCATAATAGTAGATTTTGAAAATGAATAATTAGCTGATTCCTCTTTCTTTCCATGTGAAAGGAGTTTTTATAAATCCTCCTGCCGCCATGACGATATCTTTAGGTTCTTTGGCAAGGTCAAGTCCATTGGCATCAATCACATCATCACCTGAGAAATCCGCAGATCCTGGATTAATAATATTCCTGATCGCGGAAGCATGTCTTGCCTCTACAGAAACGATCTTTCCGGCAATCACCAGATACGCCGGGTTGGTAATATATTTTCCTGCACCGTTGTATGCTGCCACTCCTGTATCTTCCAAAGCTTTTGCTGTGGCCAGAACAGAATTTCTGTCGTTAAAATTCACATTAGCGTACTGGAACTGAAGCGTAGGTAAAACATTCGCAGTTACCCCACTGATAGCCGCTTTAAAGAAATCGCGGTGAATCACTTCATGGTGATAAAGATCTGTAAAAAGGTCTTTTTCAACGCTTGAAATTCCGGAGTAGAAATTGTTAACTACTTTGGTATAGAAATCAGCTTCCAGCTGTTCCAGTGCATAGGCGTAATTCAGAACGCCGACATCTCCGGTACCCAGGTCGAAAACCTGCCCGTTGTCTGTCATTCCGAAATCATTGTCATCATCACAACCGATCAGTGTAAGTCCTGCCATAGCCAGTCCTATACCGCCCAGTTTTAAAAAGTTTCTTCTGCCTGTATCCAGAGTAGCTCCCTGGTTAGAAACATTAATAGTTTTTTTCATAATATTATAGGTTTGAGTGTTATTAAATTCTCAAAAGAGGAGAAAAAAACAGCATAATAAATTATGCTGTTTGAAAACTAAAACATTACGGCATCAACACCGTATCAATCACGTGGATCACACCGTTTGACTGATTTACATCAGCGATCGTCACTTTTGCACTATTTCCTTTTGCATCCTGTACATAAAGGTCTTTTCCTTTTGTCCAGAAAGTCAATCCTTCACCTTCTACTGTTTTCATCATACTTTTACCGTTTCCGGCTTTCACAGCTGCCCAGATGTCTTTAGCACTGTATTTCCCTGCAAGCACATGATATGTTAAGATTTTGGTAAGCATTTCTTTGTTTTCCGGTTTTACCAGAGTTTCCACCGTTCCTTTCGGAAGTTTAGCGAAGGCTGCATCTGTAGGAGCTAATACCGTGAAAGGTCCCGCTCCCTGCAATGTCTCTACCAGACCTGCCGCTTTTACTGCTGCTACCAAAGTCTTGTGATCTTTAGAGTTTACAGCATTTTCAATGATATTTTTAGATGGATACATCGGCGCACCGCCTACCATTACTGTTTTTTCTTTCATCGTTTGTGCAGTTACCTTCCCGCTGAAAGCGAATGATAAAGCGACCATTCCTAAAACTGCGATTTTTGAGCTTGTGTTCATTTTGTTGATTTTTTAAGTTAATATCTATTTAAGTTGTGTTCTTAGAATCATTTACGAGGTGGTTTTTGTTTTGGATTTAAAAAAATTGATTTTTTATTAAAAATTTCAAAATCCTTTATTTCTTTTTAGAATCCGGGACAAAATCGAGGCAGACAGAATTCATACAAAATCTTTTACCGGTAGGATTCGGGCCGTCATCGAAAATATGTCCGAGGTGGGAATCACATCTTCCGCACAATACCTCAGTTCTTGTCATGTTATGGGAAGTATCTTTTCTGTAGACCACACTGTTTTTACGAAGCGGCTCATAAAAGGAAGGCCAACCGCAGGTTGTCGCAAATTTTGAAGTGGAAAAAAACAGAGGATTTCCACATACTGCACAGAAATAGGTTCCTTTCTCATCGAATTCATAATATTTTCCGGTGAAGGCCGTTTCTGTAGCCCCTTCTCTGGCCACCTGATACAGTTCCGGCTTCAGGATCTTCTTCCATTCCGTATTGCTCACTTTCAAAGGAGTGGTTACTGTACGCGAGTAGTAAGGATTCTTTGTTTTAAAATTACCAGACTGGGCAAAACTTCTTTCTGCGGTGACTGCCAAAAAGAAGACGAGGGCTGTTTTTACGATGAGACTTTTCATATTCGATAATTTTAAACGATTACTTAAAATCATTTACGATGCAAAAGTTTTTTCGGATGTTGTTTATTATATCTTTTATTTTATTACATTTGGAAGGAAAATCATACGCTATTAAAACAACCTATTCGGAAGAAGAGCTTATCGTTTTACTTAAGGAAAAAAACGAGTCCGGCTTTCACTATTTGTACGACCACTATGCAGGAGCACTGTATGGGGTGGTTCTCCGAATCGTCCAGTCTAAAGAATACACTGAAGAGATTATTCAGGATGTTTTCGTCAAGATCTGGAATGCCATCCATCAGTATGATTCTTCAAAAGGCAAATTCTACACCTGGATGATCAATATTGCCCGAAATACGGCGATAGATTATTTAAAATCAAAAGGTTTCCAAAACGAACTAAAAAACCAACCGCTTCCAGATTTCGTATATAATTCTGCAGAACTTTCAACGTCTAACAATTCATCCGATTTTATTGGATTTAATAATGTACTGAAAGGTCTGGAGGTTGATAAACAAGAACTTATCGACCTGGCATACTACCAGGGTTATACTCAGAACGAGATATCGGAAAAGCTGAAGATACCCCTTGGAACGGTGAAAACCAAAATGCGGAACGCGCTGATGAAATTAAAGGATTTGTTAAAAGATTATCAATAAATTGAACACTAAAGAATACATATCATCCGGAATTATAGAATCTTATATTCTAGGTCTTGCTTCTCCTGAGGAGGCAGGCATTTTGGAGTGTGTGATGAAAAACAATGCTGAAGTAAAAGCGGCTTTTGAAGAAGCGCAGCAAACTTTGGAAGATTTGGCGACAAGCCAGGCCGTGGCACCGCCAGCCGATTTAAAATCTAAGATATGGAATAAGATCCAGCAGGAACAGACTACGGAAGAAGTACAGCCTGCGGTTATTAGAGATATTCCAACTGTGAGACCTCAAGAGAATATTGCGCCTCAACAGGACATTCAACCTCAGAGTAAAAGTAGCTGGAAAACATATGCAGTGGCCGCTTCAGTCCTATTTCTGGTCAGTGCGGCAGGAAATCTTTTCTGGATGAACAGCCAGTCTGAAACAAGATCAGAAATAGCTAAAATGCAGACCGAGAAAAAAACTCAGGATCTCGCTATGCAAAAAATGAATCAGAAAATGGATATGGTTTCCAATCCTGATATGCAGATGGTTATGCTGAAAGGCGTAGAAAAGCATACGGACTCCAAAGCCATGGTTTTCTGGGACAAAAAGACGAAACAAGTCTATCTCAACGCCGAAAGTCTTCCGAAAGCTCCTGAAGGAATGCAGTATCAGCTGTGGGCGATCGCGGATGGCAAACCTGTAAGTGCAGGAATGTATACCGAAGAGAAAGACAGCAAAATAGCGCTCGCGAATATTCCGAAGGCCCAAGCATTCGCTATTACCCTTGAAAAAGAGGGTGGCAGCGCAGTTCCTACCATGGAGAATATGTATGTGATGGGCGGAATCTAATAACTACTTTACCCACTTTTCATTGACAACTCATAAACTCGTTACTTTAAACAGTAGCCTGGATTGCTCATGGATTGAAATAATCACTTGTTTATTTATCAGTGCCCGGGAATTCTGTCTTTAGAAAGAATCATCTGCATTCTGTTCTACGACACTTTAAAGCCATAAGCCATTGAAAATAAATGATTTTTTGTGATAGTATTCATTTTGAATCCCCTACATTTAATACAGAAATAGGACTTATAAAAAAACACAATACTTTATATTTCTACTATCCCCGTCATGGGGATTTTAATGAAATTATTTCAAATAACGATATTTCAAGGTCTTGATGTACGATTAAAGAACATTTAAGTTGGAACAGTTTATATGTTCATTAGCCTCTTGTTAATAGCAGGAGGTTTTGTTTAAAGCCATCGGCAAGGAAATCGGGGAATATTTTAAGTACATACAGTATTAATTATCCTGTCTTCTGTCTATTTTCAGCTCTCTTTCCACTTCATTGACGTTCGGCAAAGGAAAATCATAGCTTTCTGAGATGTACTTCAGCACTTCTTCTTCCGTTTTATCATTGATTTTTCTGATAAAAAGATGATTCGTGGCTTTCAAATAGACAATGAGTTCATTTGAGGTCTGTTTCTTTCCAAATATCGATTTTTCAATGACAGCTCTTTTGTCATCATTCACAATAAGATCGTTGAACGAGGTATTCATCAGAACGGTCTGAAAAAATGATTCTGCCGGGAGAAATGTATGAAGGTAATAATCCTCAAAATTCATCACCCTTTTATTATTGGCGAGAAAAGCGCAGGTATCTCTGGTGAAAATCACCCATTTCCCTCCAATATAAGGCGTCACTCCTTTCATAAATTCTCTTTTGTACATAAGAGATGAGATCTTATAGGAAAGTTCCGTGAAATGATTCTGAATCCTCTGCAGGGTATCCGGACGGTAAAACTTCTGATCATAATAGAAAAGATAATTTCTTCCTTTGTTCGCGGTAAGGAATCTCCTGATGATATTCTGCGATTTTAAAGGATAGTCTTCACCGCTCAGATTAACGAAATAGTCCCATTCCTGGCTTACATTAAGCAGAAACTCCATGGCATCAAGCTCGGCCTGAATCATACTGAATCCGCCGGAAACGATGTTGATACTCTCCAGAATATAGACGTTAGGGAACTGAACAAGGTACATCTGAATCTCATCGGTGATCTCTTCCTTAGCCTTCCGGTCGATATGAATCAGGTAAAACTGATCCCTCGTATAAATCTTCTGAAACATGGCTTTGAAAACTTCCGGCTTATGATGAACCATAATAAAGTAGGCAATTCTCACATGCTGGTCTGAGTGAGATTCCAGAACTTGAGGCCGGGGGCTGGGTGTAGGAACGGAAGTCTGCATAGCTACGGATTTAAAATCATCCGCGGGTGCAAACAATTCAGTTAACGTGCGGAAGCTACGAATAAATTTTTGATAATCAATTATTTAAACTAATTATTATTCAGTTTCTTTATTGTAGTTTTGCAAAGCATTTATAAGAACAGGCCTCTGCCTTTTGCTATTCTGTAATAGTTTAAAATCTTCATTTTTCTCTTTCAGTTTTGCTTTTTCAGCTGCCCAATTAAAACTTATTTTTTGAAATAATTTTTAATACTGCTTCCTTGGTTTTCAGGTTAAAAAAAAGTAGTTATAAAATTCAGAACAGTACGGATTCATCAAATCCTGCTTTAAGAATGAGAACGATACGATATTGCAAAGCTCAGCAAATATATTCCCAAAAATGAATTTATTGTCAAAGTTAATGCAAAGTAAAATAATAAATAAAGATAATGCTTATCCGTTGGATAGCCATTATTTTTAAACAAGACAACAATTCAGATCTTAACCGATTTGGCCACTCAGAACCGGATGTCCGGTAGATTACAATGAGTTTTAAAAATTTAAATTTAATAAATCCTATAGTCCGCGCCGTTACAGAAGCCGGATATTCCAAGCCCACAGAGATACAGTACATGGCTGTTCCACACATTTTAGCGGGAAGGGATGTTATAGGATATGCTCAAACCGGTTCAGGAAAAACTGCGGCATTTGCCATGCCTATTCTGCAGCTGTTAAAAAGAAATACCCCCGATCATAAAGAAATACGTACTTTAATATTAACTCCAACCCGGGAACTGGTCCTGCAACTGGAAGAAAGTTTTAAAGTATACAGCAAATATTTACCCTTATCCCAGCTTTCCATCTTTGGAGGCGTTTTATCAGGAAGCCAGCTGGCCGCTCTGAGAAAAAGAGTGGATATCCTTATTGCAACTCCCGAAAGACTGTTAAATCTGGTAAGCCAGAGACATATCGATCTTTCCAAAATCGAAATACTGGTTCTGGATGAAGCAGACAGAATGCTTGATATGGGATTTGCAGACGATGTGAAAAAGATCCTTAAGCTCATCTCTCAAAAAAGACAGACCTTATTTTTTTCCGCTACGATGCCATCGGATGTCCGCAAATTTGGGGACAGTATGCTGAATAACCCGGCAGAAATTACGGTAGATTCGGTTTCATCACCGGTTCAGGCCATTAATCAGTCCGTTTACTTTGTTGAAAAGACCAAGAAAACAGATTTGTTGATCAATATTCTGCAGGATGTATCCATTTTACGTTCACTGGTTTTTACCCGCACTAAGCAGGGCGCAGACAAACTGGTTAAACAATTGGAACGTACAGGAATTTTTGCAGCCGCTATTCATGGGAATAAATCCCAGATCGCAAGACAGCAGGCCGTGGAAGATTTCAAAAACAGTAAGATCCGTGTTCTGGTAGCTACTGATATTGCAGCCAGAGGGATTGATATTGAGGAACTTCCTTATGTAGTCAATTACGAACTTCCCGATGTCCCTGAAACCTATATTCACAGAATCAAAAGGGCAGGGAGAACAGGAAAAGGAACAGCGGTTTCTTTCTGTGACGAAGGAGAACGTTCTGACTTAACGAATATCCAAAAGCTGATAGGATTTATCATGCCTGTAGGAAAACTCCAATATATACACTAAATCACAATAATATAATACCCGGACATTTCTGAGACGTTTCAGAAAAGGTCCACAAAATAATTAATACAACAATTTTTAATACAATTACAATGCAAGAAGGCACAGTAAAATTTTTCAACGAAGCAAAAGGTTTCGGATTCATTTCTCCAGCAGACGGGAGCAAAGACATTTTTGTACACTCTTCAGGATTAGACACAAGATCTATCCGTGAAAACGATAAAGTAGTTTTCGAAGTACAAAAAAGCGATAAAGGTTTAAATGCAGTTAACGTAAAGTTAGCATAGTTTGAATATAACGTTTAGGCGAACATTGGCTGATCAGTAGCGATACTTTTCATTCGATGTCCGTTCAAAACCTCTTACTTGATGTGAGAGGTTTTTTGTTTTAGACATTTTTAGATTTCAGACTTTCAAATGTCAATGGTGAATTTTGCTTCGCAAGTGAATGGTGAATACTGGAGTTGAGAGCCAAGATGCTAGATGTTAGATATGTTTTGGGTTCCGAACCAGCAACCCTCACCCAGCAACTTTCTTACTCTCAAACCCTAAAACTCTCCGACGCTCAAACTCTCCAACTCAAACTCAGATTAATTAAAAGAATCCCTGAATTCCAGAGGTGAGACAGACATCCTGTTTTTAAACAATCTGTGAAAAGACTGAGGATGCTCAAAACCAAGTTGATAAGCGATCTCAGAAACCGATAATGAGGTGGTAGATAACAATTCCTTAGCCTTTTCAATCAGCCTGTTCTGAATATGCTGCTGTGTACTCTGACCGGTCTGAATCCGAAGCATGTCACTCAGATAATTAGGACTTACCCCAAGTTCGGTCGCCATGAACTGAACAGTGGGAATTCCGTTAATAATCAACTGATCACTTTTAAAATAATGATCAAGCAGATTCTCAAGCCGGGTCAGAAGGTCATTATTCACTTTTTTCCGGGTCAGGAACTGGCGGCTGTAAAAGCGGTCGCAGTATTTCAGCAAAAGATCTATATTGGACACCAAAAGATCCTGGGTGAAGGAGTCTATATTATTCTCCGTTTCTTTTCGGATATTGTCAATAATATCCATCACAGACTTCTCCTCTCTTTCGGAAAGGTGAAGGGCTTCATTGCTGGAATATGAAAAATATCCATAATTTTTGATCTCTCCGGCTAAAGGATAGCCCTGCAAAAAATCAGGATGAACCGCGAGAACACTGCCTTCCACTTCGGAAAGCAATATATCTTCAAACTGCATAACCTGCTGCGGTGCCGTGAAATACATAATTCCATTATCAAAATCATAATACTGCTGTCCGTATTTAAATTTTCCTGCACAGTCTTTTTTAAGCGCCACAACATAAAAATCCGTCGTTACAGCACTCAACAGAGTAGCAGGATCTACACAAACATCTGCAAAATCAAAAACACTGATCAGTGGATGGGAAGGTTTTTTAAGTTTCAAATACCGATGCAACAAGCTGATAGAAGATATTTTTTCCGGTGTTTTCATGAGGTTTTCAATTAATGAGTAAGGAAGATGGGAGCTGGAAGAGGGAAGTTACTGTAGGCGTTTTTTTCAATTCCTACTTTTAAATTTGATTCCTTTCTTCTTCCATCTTCCTTCTTTAAAATTACTATTTTTTCTGTTCTTCTTTTATCTGTTCTATTCCCTGTCTGTAAGAAGTCACTTTAAAATCCGGGAATCGTTGTCTGAATTTTGAGTCATCAAATAAATTGTCATACCCATATCTTGGAAGGAGTTCCTGAAGTTCTTTCATATTTTCGTTAAAAACAGCACCAATTTTAAATACAAACTTCGGAATGACAGCATATTTTAATTCTCTTCCATAAACCTGTGAAGCTAAGGCTATAAATTGCTTATAGGTAAGCTTATTTTCATCTACCGGAAGATGCCACGTCTGCCCGAATGCGTCCGGTGTATTTCCTATCAGTGCTGTTGCTCTGCTGGCATCCGGTGTCCAGATCAGGCTTCTTAGAGTGTTGTCTTTTAATGGAACTTTCAGTTTTTTGTCCTCCTTGATATTATTAAAAACCAAAGTATTGGTAATACTCTGCGTTTTTCCGGGGCCATAAAATTCGGGAGCACGGCAAATGACGGCTTCTATTTGTCCGGTTTCCATTTCTTTCAGAAGCATTTCAGCCATCTGCTGTCTTACTCTACCCTTTTTTCCTACAGGTGCAAAAGGAGTTTGCTCTGTCAAAACCCTGCTGTCCTGAGGGTACATATACGTATTATCAAAAAACACCAGTTTTGTCCCGCTGATTTTACAGGCATCGATTACATTTCTCAATATCACTGCAAACTGTTTCTCCCATAAATCCGTATTCATTGGCATTCCTAGTGTAAAATAGGCAATTTCACTTCCTTTTACGGCTTCGATAGCTTCTTCCCGCTTTGAAAGGTCTGCCGCAAACAGAGTATCCGTATCATTCACTTTAACGGGTTTTCTGCTCACGATTCTGATATCTGATGTATAATTTCGTTTCAGTTCTCTTGCTAATTCTTCTCCAATCTGTCCGTTGGCTCCTAATATTGTTTGCATAATTTTTTGTTATTTCCAGTTGTTTCAGGAAGATTTTGCTATGACAAAGTTCCGCAATCCACCTCATGAAACTGTATCTTAATTGAGATAAGTTGTAACAGAATCTCTGCTTAAATTCACATTAAAAATTTATGTCTTTCTTGCCGCAAAACATGATATATTCCCCCAAAATATCCTAAAGTTTGACTTCCGTTCCTTAAAAACGGCTATATCCTGCTATATTTGTCCCCGAAAAAGTAATTCTACAATTATCATCAATGAATTTATTATACGTTAACTGGGATGTAAGTCCCGAAATTTTCAATATCGGCGGGTTTCCTCTGAAATATTACGGGATGTTATTTCTTGCCGGGCTCGTTTTATGCTACACGATCTTAAAAACCATCTATAAAAAAGAAAATCTAAGCCAGCCGGCTCATGAAGCCCTTTTCTCTTATGCATTTATAGGAATTTTAGTGGGTGCCAGATTAGGACACTGCCTGTTTTACGATTTCGATTATTATTCCCAACATCCGATCGAAATTTTTCTTCCGATCCAACAAGGAGCTGACGGAGCGTATCATTTTTCAGGATATGCCGGACTGGCAAGCCATGGTGGCGGAATCGGGCTGATCATTATGCTTCTGGTTTATGCCAGAAAATTCTCGATCAAGTTCATGACTGTTCTGGATGTCATCGCTATTGCAACTCCTTTAGCCGGAGCATTTATCAGGCTTGGAAATCTGATGAATTCTGAGATTATAGGAACACCTTCTGATGTTCCCTGGGCATTTATATTCAGACATGTAGACAATATCCCGAGACATCCTGCGCAGCTGTATGAGGCGATTTCTTACCTTACGATCTTCCTTGTTGTGTATTTTATTTACACGAAAAATATCTTTAAAGTGGGAAAAGGCTTTTACTTCGGCATCACTACCCTGCTTATCTTTATTGTTAGATTCTTCGTAGAATTTATAAAAGTAGATCAGGTGGATTTTGAAAGAGGAATGAGCCTGAATATGGGACAGATTTTAAGTATCCCTTTCCTGTTTCTGGGCCTGTTCTTTATTATTAAAAGTGTTCGTGATAAAAGAGAAATAAAAGTTTCTTAATCTTAAAGACATATACTTAAACATCTCCGGAATCCATGGATTCCGGAGATGTTTTTTAGCTATGATCCATAAAAAAATTGGCTTAAGGTCATTAAGCCAATCCGCATTCTTCAGTGAGAATACTTACATCCACATATATATTCTAATTATTGCAATCGGTCGTTTTCTTCTTCAAATCTTTAATCAATCCTGTGGAGTCCGTTTGATTTGTTTAACACTTCAAAATTGCACAAAACAAGGCAGGAATAAAAGAAACAGCTATCAAATAAGGATTGAAGTCTATTACTGGTTGAGTTTGAGTGTTTGAGAGTTTGAGAGTTTGAGAGTCGGAGTGTTTTAGTGTTTTAGTGTTTTAGTGTTTTAGAGATACGGGTTTTGGTTTCGAGATGCGAAGTGCGGGTTTCGTGATTGAGGTTTTTCATTGTGCCTTTTTAATTCAAAATTTAAATTCACCATTCACTTGCGAAGCAAAATTGACCATTCACATTTCTCAGCCTTTACCTTTACCTAAAACTCTATAGAAGGCTTATACGTTCTACCGATCGGAAGTTTTTTACCGTTCACCTGTATCATACTTGCAGAGCGTACTTCAATTTTGGATCTGGAGATAATGTAAGATTTATGAATTCTGATGAACATTTTCGGATCCAGGCTTTCCTCTATCCTGCTGATTGGCATTTTAACGGTAATCGTTCCTGTTTTGGTGTGGATATGAATGTATTCGCGCAAGCTTTCAATAAAAAAGATATCGTGAAGGATGATCTTAATCTGTTTTTTTCCGCTGCTGATGAAAATATGCTCACGGTCTGCGGCTTCCAGAAGCGCTTCTTCAGCATTCATAAGGTATTTAAACTTTTCAACAGCCTTTATAAATCTGTCATATGGAATGGGTTTCATCAGATAATCTACAATATCAAGCTCATATCCTTCTACAGCATACTGATGATAAGCAGTCGTTACAATGACTAGAGGTGGATTTTTCAGTTTTTTAAGGAAATCAAAACCTTTGACCACCGGAAGATGCAGATCCAGAAACATGAGATCAATTTCATGTCTGTTTAAAAGGCTTCCGGCATAAACAGCGTCGGAACATTTAGCCACCAAATGAAACTCTTCATCCCTTGAAACAAAATTTTCCAGGATCTCTGCGGCTATAGGTTCATCTTCTACGATGATGCAGTTGTATTTTTTAGAAACGGGAGGTGTCATTAAGATCAATAATTAAGGTTACGATATAACGGTCCTGGGTGCTTTCAACGGTAAGAATATGCTTTGGATAAAGTAATTCAAGTTGTCTGCGAATAT
This sequence comes from Chryseobacterium sp. JM1, assembly GCF_000737715.1. Lineage (GTDB taxonomy): Bacteria > Bacteroidota > Bacteroidia > Flavobacteriales > Weeksellaceae > Chryseobacterium. The sequence goes on from NZ_JPRN01000018.1 coordinate 22,109, forward strand.
TTTTCAGTCCTATTTTTGTGGAATTTCCGTGAGGTTTTTCTTCTTTTGAATTTTCAATATGGTAATGAAGCACTCCATTTTTAAGCTGAATATCAATATGAATAAAACTTTCACCCAAAGTTTCAGAAACCCCATGTTTAAAAGCATTTTCTACAAACTGGATCAAAATAAGCGGTGAAATTTCCTGGGAAGGATGATCGATCTCTTCATTAAAACGGATCACCAGATCATGATGCCGGATTTGCTGAATCTGGAGAAAATCTTTGATATTTTCTAGGTCTTTATCAATCGAAATATAGCGTTCGGCTGCTTCGTAAATATTATACCGCATCACCTTGGAAAGCTGCAGGATCACATCAGGTGTTTCATCTGCTTTTTTAAGGGCCATTCCATAGATATTATTAAGGGTATTGAACAGAAAATGAGGATTGATCTGGGCTTTCAGCATGGTCAGTTCCTGGTCCAGCTTTTCTGATTTTAAGAGGGAAATCTGCTCTTTCAGAAGGTTTTTCTGACGTGTAATTTCTACTCCAAAGATCAGACCCGCCATGAAAATCAGGTCCATAAAAGAATTGAACACCACCAATCCGTTGATAAATCCGGACTTCTGCTTTCCATCCAACGTTTCTGCTACCCCATAAATTTGGGGATAGATAATATAATGGGTGAAAAACCGGTGAACCAGAACAGCAGCAACGATAATAACACTATAGAGGATATAACTGAGGAATTTCTTAATTCCCGTTTTCTCATACACATACAGCAACGCATACGCCAGCGGCATTTTAATCATAAGATAGCCCAGTTCCAAAAGAATGGTATTCTGAAGTCTGGTCTGCCATTCTGCATCAGGAAACTGATATCTCGACCAGTAAAAGTCCAGATAAACTTCCAGCATATAATACAGGATCCAAAAGAGCAGATGGACATATAATTTTGATTTTCTGTCAGGCATCAGGCGTAGCGGGTTTTACTATGCAAAATACCATCTTTCCACGGAAAATAAAAATATGTCCGGGTTAACCCGAAGCAACGGTCTACGAACTGCGTTTGTGCATTTTTTCAGAATGATAATCTGTAAAAAACAGCTGTAAAAAGCAACATATCAAAAGTACATTGAACTCTATTCCGTTAGCTCCTCCGCCTACCACATACCAGCCATTCTGCCAGTGCAAAAAATAAATTCCTAAGGTTAAAATAAACATATTAAGAATGGACACTACTCTTACACACCGGTCTGACCAGATCAGAAATACAGAAAAAAGATGAATGAGTTTAACGGCCCAGGCCAGATAAATCCCGAAAGGGCTGAACCCTATAGCATCCAGATAAAGACGTCCAAAATCATTGACATCACCACTAAAAATAGAAACTACGCTGTGCATCAATAGAATAACCGACAAAGCGGAACGGATATAGAAGTTCTTTTTCATGAATCCAAGTTAAAAAATCACGGAAAAGAATGGGAATCACTGCGTATCAACGGCTTAAAAGTGTATATGAAGGAAAGGAAGCCGGAAGAGGGAGGATGGAAGTTACTGGAGGACTGTTTATTTATAATAGTCTTTGTTCATAGCTTGATGAAATTCTACTTCTGTAAAAATGATTATTAAAGAAAGGAAGTAAGAAGAGGAAAGAGAAAGTTATTAGCAGGCCTCACATTTATAATAGTGGCTTTATAACTTCCGTCTCCCTGCTTCCAGCTTCCCAACTTAATTATCTTGTTGTATACCCCCCGTTTGCGAAGATCGTCTGTCCTGTGATCCACCAGCCCTGTGTTACCAGAAACTCTACCAGTGGAGCGATATCTTTAATATCAGTAAGTCCTCCCAATGCAGAGGCAGATTTGTGATACGCTACCGCATCCTCAGATTCCTGTCCGTAAAAGAAAGGCGTATCCATAGGCCCTGGCGCTACTGCCGTCACAGAAATTCCTCTTTCTCCAAATTCTTTAGAAGCTGCTCTTGTAAAATGTTCTACCGGAGCTTTTGCGCCAGCATACGTAGAATATAAACCTGTGTAAGCTGCTAACAGAGAAGTAACAATGGTACAGATTTTACCGTTGTCATTCAGTTTTTTACCCGCTTCCTGAAGAAAGAAATACGCTGATTTTGAATTGACGTTGAACATAGTATCATACTCCTCTTCCGTTGTTTCTGCAAAAGGCTTTTTCAACACCATTCCTACGGTATTGATCGCGATGTCAATTCCTCCGAATTTTGAAACAGCTTCATCAAAAAGCTTTGTTATATTGTCTACTTTTGTAAGGTCTCCCTGAAACAAAAAAGCTTCTGCTCCAAGGGCCTGAACCTCTGCCAGTGTCTTTTCACTGTCTGCTCTGGAGCTTTCACTGTTATAATGAATGGCCAGTTTTGCACCCTTTGCTGCAAAACCTCTGCTCAGCAGCCCTCCTAAATTTTTGCCACCTCCGGCAATTAATACGACTTTTCCTTTGACATCTTGTGTTGACATTGTATTTTTTTTAAAATGTTGTCAAACAAAGATGGACAATAGCATTCAATTCATCATGGTGAATCTTTCGGAAGCTGTAATAAATTCAGAATTTCGTACGTAAGTCATGATAAAAAGCGAATTAATTTAAAAAAAACATTATTTTTTTTAAGATACCACGCTAAGGATATATCACATTACGTACCAACAGGATACACTCTTCAAAAGCCCTGAAATTCAACATTTTTTCAATAGAAATCAAAAATAAGTGATTTTTAGGCACAGCATTTGCAGCTCTGTTAAGCGTATTATACACCACTTCATTTTTATAATATATTATTTTCCATAATCCTCGGCTTGCTGAGGATTTTTTTATTTTAATCTAAACTTTGAACGAAGAAGTTATTAAAAATCACCGATACAATAGCAATATCTGCGTCTCAAACTATTAACCGTATCAATTCTCATACAAACGAACTTTTATTCTATATATAATAGGATGAAATGAATGATATCCTATTATGGGAGCCAAAATACATTTTTGATAATCAATGATTTAAAATAGGTTTATTCAGTTAATTGTCGTATATTTGTATATTAATTAATAGGCCGCTGCCTTTGCCCTCTGTTATAGTATAGAAATTCTTTCTTTTCAGTTCCCGCTTTTTCAGACGCCTCATTTTTTAAAAAATCACTTCTTTTACTGATGAACGGCCAAAACAAAACTGCTTTCGACGTTTCGTTTCACAAAGAAGTACAGACGGACGACTGCAGGCTCTCATAGCATATGGCAGATCAGGTAGACAAATATTACAATATAAAATTAAATACTAGAATAATTTATGGCAGACTCTTTTTCTAAAAAAGAAAATTTCAAGAAAAAAATTCAAAAGCAAAAAGAAAAAGCGCTGAGACGCGAAGATCGTAAAACGAATAACAACAAAGGAGCGGAAGACGTTTTCATGTATGTAGATGAATTCGGAAGATTGACTTCTACACCTCCTGAAGACAGAGAAAGACTGGAAGTAAACATTGATGAGATCCAGCTTGGTGCAGCTCCGATTATTGCGGAAGACATCAGAAAGACAGGTATCATTACTTTCCACAGTGAAAAAGGATACGGTTTCATTACTGAAGATAACAGTAAGGAAAATGTTTTCTTCCACAACAACAGCTGTGCACACCCTGTAAAAAAGGGGAACAAAGTATCTTTCGAGAAAGAAAAATCTCCGAAAGGCTTCTCTGCAGTTAACATCGAGTTGGTTAAATAATCAAAGCTTTAGTTTAGCTTTACTATAACAAATCTGTTGAATGACGGATTTTGTGAAACAATAAAGAAAGCCGCCCTCAGGGGCGGCTTTCATCGTAAAAAAAAGTAAAAATCAATCCAGTTTTCCGCCTAATGCTTTAAAAAGCAAGACATTATTCCTGGTATTCTGATGCTGAAACTGGAGAAGATCCAGCTCAGCGGTCAGTTTGCTTTTCTGAGAATTGATCAGTTCAAAATAATTGGCATATCCCGTTAAATACAGATCATTGGAAACTTCCACACCACGGTCCAGGAAACCTACCTCTTCAGATTTCAGCTGGAGCATCCTTTCATAGATCTTCGTTTGTTTCAGAATAGACTGAAGTTCATTAAATGCTGTGGTAATGCTCTTCTGGTAATTGAGGAAAGCAATCTCCTGCTCTTTTCCCGCGACCTTAAAATCATGTTTCAACTGTCCTTTATTAAAAACAGGCACCATTAATCCTCCCAACAGCTGCCCCGCCAGAGAACTGGGTCTGAAGAAATTTCCGGCAGAAAAAGAATTCAGCCCGAAACTGGCTCCAAGATCGATCTTTGGATAAAATGCAGCTCTTGCCGCCTTTGCATCAGCCTGTGAGGCCTCCAGTACATAATAATTCGCGGCGACATCCGGCCTTGAATGAATCACAGATTCTACATTAATGGATTTATTTAAAACATCCATATTAGTAGGCATCAGTAAATTCCCGCGTTTGACTCCGCCGCCGTAACTACCTGTCAATGTTGTGATAGCCTGTTCCACTGTTACAATTTCCACTTTTATATGTTCAATTTCAGCCAGCCAGTTATTATTCTGTGCTTTAAACTGCTGAACAGCCAACTCTGTTGCTTTTCCAACTTCTCTTTGAGCCAGTACAATTTCGAAAGCTCTCTGCTGAAGATTATAGTTTTTCTGATAAATCGCCAGCCGGTTGTCCAGTGCAACCAGCTGATAATAGAGGTTAGCAATATCCGTAAACAGCTCTACCTGCAGCAGCAGAAGTCCTTCCGTAGATGCCAGGTATTTTTTCTGAGCCGCCAGTTTTTTATTCTTGAGCTTTCCCCAAGCATCTATTTCCCAGCTGCTTCTTGCTCCCAGCCAGTAATTCGGGGTGAAATCACGATTAATCTTCTGATCTTCTGTAATGTTGGGCGAAAGATTCGTATCATAATTTCCCACACCTTCCATCGTATATTTCCCATATCGGTCACCTGAAGCCGAAGCTCCAATTTCAAGAGAGGGCAGCAAATCCATCTTTGAACGCTGCAGAAAACTATTGGCAATTTCAACCCGCTGCTGCGCAATCTGAAAATCAGGATTAGCTTTTACCACCTTCTCAAAAAGATCCAGCAGATATGGATCTGTAAAATAGGCTTTGAGATTAATCTGCTGAAAACGGTCTGCATCTGAAGCGTTTTCAGTTTTTATCACTTCATCCGGAAGTGTCTGCGCTTTTTTCAGTTCAGTCACTTTTGGAACGGTGCATGATACTAAGCTCAATACCGCCATTCCATACCCTATATTTCTAAGATTTGATCTCTTCATTTTTCTTTTTATTTTCAAGTTTTGCAAAGAATATATACAGTCCCGGAATCACTACCAGTCCGAAAACAGTACCGATAAGCATTCCCCCTGCAGCTGCAGTCCCAATAGAACGGTTTCCTATCGCTCCGGCTCCTGAAGCTATACACAGCGGAATAAGTCCCGCTATAAAAGCAAAGGAGGTCATCAGGATAGGACGGAGACGTTGTCTTGCCCCTTCTATCGCTGCCGGAACAATATCATACCCCTGTTTGTTTCTGGCGACGGCAAATTCTACAATAAGGATCGCATTTTTCGCTAAAAGCCCGATCAGCATGACGAGGGCTACCTGTGCATAGATATTGTTATCAAGTCCGGTAAGCACTAGGGCTATATAGGAACCGAAAATTCCGGTCGGAAGACTCAGCAGTACAGGCATCGGAAGAAGGAAACTTTCATACTGTGCCGCCAATAAAAGGTACACAAACAAAAGACAGATCATAAAAATATAGACCGTTTGATTTCCTGATAAAATCTCTTCCCTGGTCATCCCGGACCATTCTATATCAAAACCTCTCGGAAGCGTTTCTTTCGCTACACGTTCCACTGCTGCAATGGCATCCCCCGAACTGTAGCCGTCCGCCGGTTCTCCGTTGATCATTGCAGACATATACATATTATACCTCGTTAAAACTTCAGGTCCGTATACTTTTTCAATGGTAATAAAGGTTGAGAAGGGAACCATTTCGCCTTTGTCATTCTTTAAATACAGATTCAGAATACTTTCGGGAGTATCTCTGTGTTCCGGATCTGCCTGTACCATTACTTTATACATCTGGCTGAAACGGATAAAATTAGTGGCGTAATAAGATCCTAACATCGTTTGAAGTGTAGACATCGCATTATCTACGGAGATTCCTTTTTTCGCTGCCATATCATAATCCATATGGATCATATACTGCGGGAAAGTAGCATCGAAGCTGGTAAAACTGTTCTGAAGCTCAGGAGATTCATTCAGTTTTTTGACGAAATCTTTTGTGATCTTATCTGTATTTTCAATTGATCCGCCTGTTCTGTCAAGGAGACGAAGCTCAAAGCCGCTGGTATTACCAAATCCGGGAACGGTAGGCGGAGCAAAGATTTCAATCTGTGCATCGGCAATGCTTTTTGTCTTATCGGAAAGTTCGGCAATCAGATCATTGACAGACAGATCTCTTTCTTTCCAGTCTTTAAGGTTAATCATCGCCATTCCGTAAGAAGAGCCCGCAATTTCTGTTACAATGCTGTATCCGGCAAGGGTGGTTACATTTTCTACTCCTTTTATTTTCTTCGCAATGACAGTCACCTCATCCAGTACTTTTTCTGTTCTTTCCACCGTAGCTCCCTGTGGTGTAGTAACACTTACGTATACCATTCCCTGATCTTCCATCGGGATAAATCCGGTTGGTAAGAATCTGCTGGTGACGACAGTTAATACAATAAACAGAAACAGAATTCCAAAAATGACTACCGTTCTTGTTGCAAATTTTGACAAAATCCCTACATAACTTTCAGTCAGCCTTTCAAAACCTTTGTTGAAGCTCTGGAAAAACCGGTCGACAATGGTTTTCTTTTTGTCATGATGATGTGGCTTTAAAATAATTGCGCAAAGGGCCGGAGTCAGCGTCAGTGCATTCACTCCCGAGATGACAATACTTATCGCCAATGTCAATGAGAACTGGCGGTAAAACACACCTACGGGGCCTTCCAGAAAGGCTACCGGAATAAATACAGCCGACATCACAATGGTAATTGCTACAACGGCTCCTGCTATTTCTTTGGTAGCACTAATGGTCGCTTCAAGCGGTTTCATACCCTCCTCCATTTTTACATGGACGGCCTCGACGACGACAATCGCGTTATCCACGACAATTCCAATGGCGAGAACCAAAGCAAACAGGGTTAAAAGATTCACTGAGAAATCCAGCATATCCATAAAAGCAAATGTTCCTACCAATGCTACCGGAACAGCAAGCACAGGAATCAAAGTGGAACGCCAGTCCTGAAGGAAAATAAAAACCACAATTCCCACCAGAACAAACGCCTCGATAAGCGTCACCAATACCGCACTGATAGAGGCATCAAGGAATCTGGAAACATCATAGGCCATATTATACTCCATTCCGGGAGGAAATGATGTGACTTTTAATTCTTCCATTTTCGCCTTTACGTTTTCAATAACCTCAGAGGCATTGGAACCCGGCCGCTGCTTCATCATAATGGATGCTGAAGGTCTTCCGTCCGTTTTGGAAACCATTCCATAGTTCATGGCTCCGAATTCCACTTTAGCAATATCTTTCAGCTTCAGGATGGTTCCGTTCACATCAGATCGGATCGGAACTTCCTCATACTGTTTGGGTTCAAAGAATTTACCTTTATATTTAATTACATATTGCAGCTGGCTCGAGGTTTTTCCGGATGTCTCGCCCACTTTTCCTGGTGCCGCTGAGATATTCTGTTTCTGCAAAGAATTGATCACTTCATCTGCCGAAATACTGTACGCTGCCATTTTCTGCGGATCCAGCCATATCCTCATAGAATATTCTTTCTGCCCCATAATCTCGGCACGCCCCACTCCATCGATACGCTTCAGCTCCTGAAGAACGTTGATATCTGTAAAATTGTAGATGAACTGTTCGTCCTGGCCCGGATCTGCACTCGTGATATTGAGATACATCAGCATACTGTTCACCTCTTTTTCTGTGGTTACTCCGGCTCTGATTACTTCTTCCGGAAGTTCATCAAGGATAGTCGTTACCCTGTTCTGAACGTTTACTGCAGCCACATCGGGATCCGTTCCTACTTCGAAGAATACCTGAATTAAGGTAAGTCCGTCATTAGAGGTTACCGTAGACATATACGTCATTCCGGGAACTCCATTAATGGCACGTTCCAAAGGAAGCGCTACCGCATTGGCAGACACTTCGGCATTGGCTCCGGTGTATTTTGCCGTTACGGTTACCGAAGGCGGTACGATATCCGGAAACTGGGTGATGGGCATCTTCATTAATGCCATAATTCCCAGCAGTACAAATACAATGGAAATCACCAACGAAAGCACCTTTCGTCTTATAAACATTTCTACCATGTCAGTTGATTTAAAGATGATGAAAGGTTAATACTTCTTTTTAATTTTAATTACATCGCCATCTTTTAAAGACTGCGTTCCTTCATAGATGATTACGTCTCCTTTTTTAAGACCGCCTTCTACCACATAAGAATCTCTCAGGGTAGTTCCGATCTTAATGCCGGTCATTTTCACTTTGTTCTGCTTATCTACGACAAATACATAGGTTTTATCCTGGATAGAGAATGTGGATTTCTGAGGAATCAGAATGGCATTGGCCTGATGCTCGGAAATAATAAGTTTTCCTGAAGTTCCGTGTTTGATGAGGCGGTCAGGGTTCGGGAAAAGCACCTTATATCTGATGGAGCCGGTGGTTCTGTCTATTTCTCCTTCAGCCGTTTTCAGGGCACCGTTAAACTGATAATTGACACCGTTCGGGAGAGTAAGTTCAATTTTCTGATGGTTCCCGATCTTATCATTGGCCAAAAGTTCAAAGTACAGGTTTTCAGGAATGGAAAAATAGGCGTACACTTCATTCAGCTGGGATAAAGTCGTCAGCAGGGTTCCATTTTCAACAAGACTTCCTTCTTTGTGGGGAATCACATCGATCACACCGTCAAAAGGTGCTGTAACCCTTGTGAAACTTATCTTCTGCAGCACTGTTTTTCTTTCAGCATCGGCAAAGGCATGTTTTGCTTTGGCGGATGATAGTTTGGCTTTGACCATTTCCAGCTCGTTATTCGCAACAAATTTTTTGGTATGCAGACTCTGGATCTGTTTCAGCTCCACTTCTGCAACGCGTACGTCGGCATCGGTCTGCTTTAAAGTAGCATCAGCCTTTAAAAGTTCCATCCTGAGCTCAGCATCACTGATTTTAAAGAGGGTCTGACCGTGGTGAACAAACTGCCCTTCATTGACGTATATGTGTTCAATGATACCTCCGATCCGTGAACGGATATCGACATTTTTCTTTGCCTGAATATCGGTGACGAACTGGTTGTTGACGAGCGTATCTTTTTCTTTGATTTCAAGCACAGGAACTTCTTTGTCCTTCGCTTTATTTTTTTGGTTGTCTTTACTGCATGACACAGCGAATAATATTGCAAAAATGCAAATTATTACGTTTTTAGAATACATCTTAAAGTATTTAAGTTATGAGAATTTCGTTAAAATAAACTGGTTATCAATAACTTAAATTAATACAATTGGAGGAGATGGAGAAAAGATTTTACGCCACAGATAATAGATATGGCGATAACAGGAAGGCTGATTCTGGACGTTATTTTAGTAATGGCCGAGAAATCTGCCGGGATATAACCGTCTTTACGGACTGAGTATTTTACTATTTTTGAGGCAGCGGGCAGCGCGTGGGTGTTCATATCCGCTTCCTCGTAGAAATCGAGAATAAGAACATTTCCTACATTCGGGACACAAGGAATATTTCCCATTGATTTTTCTGCCCATTTCGAATTGAAAAGGGTAAAAACCAATATGAAATAAAAAAAGATAAGTGACCTCAGACCTGCCATGTCAATAAGAAAAACTTTGGTTTTTTAGTAAAAACGATAGTCCCGCGAAACTATGGATTTTAGACGGCTTCTAAGGTATCCTGAATGTTAAAAAAACTTAAATACTGCTTTATATCATTAAAAAATAAGGTCTTTGAAGTGTTTCAAAGACCCACATGATTTTAAAATTGCACGCAGATTAATCAGATGATGCAGATTTTTACTTTTGTACATCTGCTTTATCGGTATCATCTGCGAGAGAAAAAATTCAAACTGTTAAGATTTTGTGTTAAGCTTTTAAGAATATTAAGTTTTAGCTTCGCTTTAAGACGTACAACTAAAAAAAAATTAAATGATTTTTTCTTAACTCACCTTACAGCCTTCATTGATCTTAATGTTTAAAAAAAACATTTTAAAAATCAAAAGACTTATTTTAGATAACGAAACCTTATAGGTTTGATTGTATTTATTTTACTCCACAAGTTTCGAGCCTGAGCCGTTTCAAAGACCTTATTTCATTTTAGACTTATTTAGTATTGAACATTTTCTCCAACACGTTATAACGGTAATCGAAAATATGTTCCAGTTTCTTCTTAACAAACATCGGATGGGCTATTTCACCCAAAAATCCCATGGGAAGCTCATAATCAATGGTATCTTTCATGAGGACACCTTTTTCATTGGGAATGAATTCATGGTGGTGATGCCATAGTTTGTAGGGTCCCTTTCTCTGAAGATCTACAAAACTTTTTTGAAAATCTACTTTAAGGATTTCCGTCTGCCATTTCATCTTTATTCCGAGGATTGGTGAAACGTAGTAATCAATGAGCATTCCTTCATAAATTTCATCGTTTTCCATGGTGGTGAGCACGATAAAATTCATGTCTTTCGGGGTGATTTCGGAAAGATTATTGGCAGAGGAAAAAAACTTCCAGGCAGTTTCTATATTGCAGTTGAGCTGCTGCTCGCGGAAAAGACGGTGTTTCATAATTTTCTGTACATTATTGATAAATCCACATCAGAACCGGTTTCCCAGCTTTCTGAATCATAGGATCAATTTCTTTCATCGCATTGTTGGAAACGGTGGGACAGCCCCATCCTTCCGGAGATCCTTTTGGAAAAACTTCGTCATCACTCATCTGATCCCAGGAATGAAAAACGATATATCTTTTTAAAGCATTGCTGTTGGTTTCTTCCAGGCCATGCATCAGATATTTGATATTAATTCCCCACTCGCTGCGACCTCTTCCCTGCAGCTTATATTTTCCCAAAGCTGAAAGATGACTTCCATCTTCATTACTGAACTTCGGATTGTCTTTTGAACCATCCAAACTCCATGGATTTACACCACAACCGTGGCCTACAAGATATTTTTTAGCGACTGAATTCGTTTTAAAATCCCAGATAAAAAACCTTTTAATTCCGGAATGAAGACTCATATCAATCAGAATGCAAAAATCTGTACTGAGCTTTTTGGAAACACAAAATTTCAATGCTTCATCAGCTTTTGCTTTCATTTCAGATAAGTCGGCTTCCGGCCTTTTTTCCGTTTTAACCACGGGATTTGCTGCAATGGGACGATTTCCTTTCGATTCATTGCTGCATGACCCTATAAGATGAATGGCTAGAAGTACGGCAAAAATTTTCATCAGAAATTATTTATAATGTCTAAAGATTCCGAAATCGGAAGGCGTCCAAAGAGCAGCTTTCTGTCCGGCAGCTTTCAGAGCATCGTTTGCCCAGGTATTACAGGTATAAAGGAAGCTGTACGTGCCTTTAGCATCATAAAATGCATCGTTCACATCATATACAGCATCCGTAGGAATGACGATGAAATTCCCGTTCTGATCTCTGTCGAATTTATCTTCAACAAATTTTACCAGATTCTTATATTGATCCTTGCTGATCATAATCATTTTGCAGTCTTCCCCTTCTTTCATGGTTTTGTAGTAGGTGCAATGCATCGCTGAATCGCTTAGCCAAAATGCCGCTTTTACAGCTGTAGAAAATTTCAGATCGTCCCAGGTAGGAGTATCTAGATAAAAACCTTTATCACCCCACCCTATTCCTATATAGTTATAATCTGAACTTTTTGATTTAGTATTGGCAAACGGAACTTTTGCTCCCCAATCCTGAAGGTCGTTTTTTACAGGCATCACGATATCTGTATGCACTCCGTTGGTGTAAATATAGATCGGTATTTCTTTTGGCTGCCCGTCATCCTCACCGGAAACTTCTATAAGTGGCAGCACCAGCCCTAAAATAACGTAAAGGACCACAATTCCCAAAATAACACCTACTGTTTTCAGGACATATAATAATACAATTTTCACGCTCATGTTTTAATAAAATTTAATCTTCAATTTTCCGTAAAAGTATTTGTTTTAATCGAAAAAATGATTAAATTTAGTTACGAAATATTCACAAATATGCTTAAAAATACAAAATCACAGAAGAGATTTAAAGTAAGAGTGAAAACAGCTCCAAAAAGAGTACAGAAAAAACGTTGATTTTCGGTGGGACATGAGTCTCCTGAAGGTCAATTTTTCTTTTTAGGAAAGGTTTTCCGAAGATTCTTACTGAATTAAATCTTATCCTCCTTAAGGCGCACTGCTTAAGGGATGGCGATTTATCCTCCTGAGTTTTGGAACCGAAAAATTCCAGATAAGGATTCGTCACCAAAAATTTATCCTACAGCTTGTCCGAAGAACGTTCCAAAAATTCTATATTCCGCTTCAAACCAGCAAATTTGGTTCTCTTTACGGGAGATTTCCTAAAGATCTCAGAGAATATTTCCTGAGTAATTTCCTTCCATTCTTCTTTTTTAAAATTTTTCAGCGATTCATTAGGCGCAAATCTGCTCTGAAGATTCGGCGCAGAAAATCTGTTCCACGGGCAAACATCCTGGCAGATATCACAGCCGAACATCCAGTCTTCCATTTTGTTTTTGAAATGATCAGGAATCTCGTTTTTAAGCTCTATAGTAGCGTAAGAGATGCATCGGCTTCCATCAACGATCTTCTCCGATACAATGGCGTCTGTAGGGCACGCATCAATGCATTTTCTGCAGGTTCCGCAATGATCGGTCGTAGCATGATCGGCAGCCAGCTCCAGATCACAGATGATTTCCGCCAGAAAGTAAAACGAACCGTTCTGCTTGGTAATAAGATTGGCATTTTTTCCTACCCAGCCTATTCCAGACTTTTTAGCCCAGCTCCGCTCCAGAATGGGTGCAGAATCTACAAAAACCCGGAATCCGAACTCCCCAATCTCTTCCTGAAGTTCTGCCACCATTTCCCGCAGGATTTCTTTGACCACTTCATGATAATCTTCTGCGTAGGCATATTTTGAGATTTTATAATTCTCTAAAGCGGAAATTTTTTCTTTTGGAAAGTAATTATAGGAAAGTGAAATAACGGATTTTGAACCTTCTACAAGCAGCCTTGGATCTAATCTTTTGTCGAAATGGTTTTCCATGTACTTCATTTCGCCATGAAAATTGTTTTTAAGCCATTTTTCCAGATTGGGGGCGTCTTCTTCTAAAAAATCTGCTTTCGAAATACCGCAGCTCTGAAACCCAAAACGTTCTGCTTTGGACTTAATTAACTGGGCATGTTTTTCGGCACTGGAATTCAGAATTTTCACTTTGCAAAATTAAGATTAATTTACGAATGTTATACTTTTAAATGCTAAAGCGGATAAGCCCGAAGTTTTAAGACTTTCTTTCGAAAATTTAAGTTTTGATAGGGATCTTTTTAAGAAAAAAATTGCGTATTTTCGTTCTTATTTTTTAATCTAAAATTAAACAGTTATGTCTTTAATAGAAGTAATACAATCAGGAAATTATGAATTAATTGACGTTCGTGAGCCCATGGAGCTTGAAATGGACGGAAATATAGACGGAGCCAAGAATATTCCTCTGGGTGAAGTAGAAGACAGAAAAGAAGAAATCTTATCTATTGAAAAACCAGTGATTTTATTCTGCAGAAGTGGAAACAGAAGCGGAAAAGCATTGGAATATCTTAACGGACAAGGCCTGAAGGACGGTCATAACGGCGGAGGCTGGGCTGAACTGAAAGCTGCGTTGGAAGCAAATCAAGGAACTTTTTAAGTTCCTTTTTTTTATCTTCATTCACTATGAATCTGAAAGAAAAATTCACAGATCTCTGTCTTCCGTTTTCAAAAGACCAGGATCTTATCAACCGCTTTTGGCAGGAAATTGAAAAGAAATATTCTGAAAAAGGCAGGCATTATCATGATCTTTTTCATCTGGAAAATATGTTTCTGGAACTGGAAACGGTAAAAGAATATATTAAAGATCCTGTTGCTGTTTCATATTCTGTATTTTACCATGATATTATTTATGATGCCGCTTCAAAATCGAATGAAGAAAAAAGTGCATTGCGCGCCGTAGAAAGGCTTCAACAGCTGGGTTTAAATGCAGAGATGATTTCAAAAGTTTCATCACAGATCTTAGCTACAAAATCACATCAACTTTCTGACGATTCCGATACCAATTATCTTCTTGATGCTGATCTTTCTATCCTTGGAAAAGATCTGGAGGCTTATCTGGATTATACCCGGAAAATCCGAAAGGAATACTCCATTTATCCGGATCTACTGTATAAACCGGGAAGGAGGAAAGTGCTTAAACATTTTCTGGAGCTTGAAAGCATTTTTAAAACTAGTGATTTCGGGGAGCGGTATGAACAGAAAGCTAAACAAAATCTAACTGCAGAGCTTCAGCTTCTGTAAACCTATAAAACTTGAGGGGCAAATAAAGCTTATTTTACCACGCAAAGTACATTGTAGAAGTAACAGATTGCACGGATTTACAAAGATAATGACGTTGATTCTGATGAAGAGAATGGATACAAACCACATGATTTTAAAATTTCACGCAGATTAGTCAGATGATGCAGATTTTTACTTTTGCTCATCTGCTTGATCCGTATCATCTGCGAGAGAAAATATTAAAACAAAAAAGGGATGCAGCAAAACTGCATCCCCAACATGAAAAGCATCCATTTCAAACACAACTTTTACACATTCACTAAACCAATCTTCGATGACTTTTTTACCAATTGTCTGATGAAGTAAAAATATAAATTAACATATCACCTATACGTGATTTGAATTGTTTATTTTGTGTAATTTCAAACTGATATCCTGGCCAAAAAAAGCTATGACAGGCACTTATCAAGATTTCAACTCTAGTTAAATATTTTAAAAAATTAATTAAAATGACTTTAAAATTTAATACCAAAATCATTTTTTGAATTTTTGTTTTTCATTAAAATCTGTACAGAAAAGAATACATTTATTCTATAACTAAAGATCATACTGCCGAAAAAATGGGCGAAATTGTATTTATAATATGTAGGTTTTATACAAATTTTTAAACCCATCCAAAATATGTACACATTAAAACATAAAAAAAGCACCCTGATCATCAGGATGCATTTATATAAATCGAATTTTGTCATCAGCTGTAGTGCTTTATAAAATCCGTGACTTTATTGAGAACCCAATCAGGAACTTCTTTGTGAGGCGTATGCCCAATTCCGGGAATGATATATTTTTCTGCGGTTCCGCTTACCTGAGAAACTGTTTTCTCCACCTGATCCAAAGTTCCGTATTCATCAGCTTCTCCCTGAATGAAAAGCAAAGGACACTGAATATCCTTCAAAAGGTATTCGATATTCCAGCTTCTGTAGTCTTCGCGGGTCCAGGTTTCGGTCCAGGCTTTGAAAAGCATTTCTACTTTTTCGCCATGGTATTTCTGTAAACGTTCAGCAAGATTGGTGGTTTTGTAAGCATCCCAGGCATCGTAGACTCCTTTCAGGGTAACTTCTTCTACGAAAATATGTCCTGCTTCACAGATCACTGAATGTATCTTTTCCGGATATTTTGCAGCTGTAATCAAGGCGATAGTTCCACCGTCACTGTGACCAAACAAAATGACATTGCTAATGCTTAGTTCGGCAAGCAAATCATTAAGAAGATCAGCCTCCAGTTCCATATAATTAACGGGTCTTTCATGAGTAAGCATAGGTCCGGATTTACCATAACCCAGTCTGTCATACATTAAGATATTATAACCGGTGGCTTCAGCCAGTTTCACCGGAAAATCTCTCCAAAGTTGGGTACAGCCTAAGGAATCATGAAGAAAAACAATAACCGGTTTTCCTTCAGACGATTGGTGATATGCGGTATAAAGTTTCTGACCTCTTACTTCAATTAATCTCTCTTCCATTACATTCATTCCTCCATTACAACACCGGCACTTTCGCTGCTTCGAATTCTTTTAACAAATTAGTGAAAACGGTTTCTACCGGAAGTATATCATTGATTAATGCAGAAACCTGCCCTATTTCAAGCTCGCCATCTTCCATATCGCCTTCAAACATTCCGCGTTTTGCTCTTGCGCGACCTAACGATGCGATTAAAGCCTCTTTATCTCTTCCTGACTGGTAGATATATTCCAGTTCCCCAAAGAACCTGTTTTTGACCATCCTTACAGGTGCCAGTTCTTTTAAAGTAAGATGCGTATCTCCTTCATTAAGTTCTGTAATTTTCTTTTTCCAGTTGTCATGAGCGCTGGCCTCCAAAGTAGCTGCGAAACGTGAGCCAATCTGTACACCATCTGCTCCAAGGAGCATCGCTGCTTTCATCTGTGAACCCAAAGCAATTCCTCCGGCTGCAATCAATGGTTTGGAAATATGGTTTTTCACATTGGGAATAAGACAGAATGTAGTGGTTTCGTCTCTTCCGTTGTGTCCGCCTGCTTCAAAACCTTCTGCTACCACAGCATCTACTCCGGCTTCTTCACATTTTACGGCAAATTTGGTGGAAGATACCACGTGTGCTACTTTTATTCCTTCTTTCTGAAGGGTTTCTGTATAGGTTTTCGGATTTCCGGCAGAAGTAAAAACAATCTTCACACCTTCTTCAAGAATAATCTGGATGATCTCCTCAAGATTGGGGTATAACATCGGAACATTCACTCCGAAAGGCTTATCTGTAGCCAGTTTACACTTCTGAATATTTTCTCTTAAGATGTCCGGGTACATACTTCCTGCCCCGATAATTCCCAGTCCGCCACAGTTTGAAACCGCCGAAGCCAGTTTCCAGCCTGAGTGCCAGATCATACCGGCCTGGATAATAGGGTATTGTATATTAAAAAGCTCTGTAATTCTATTTTGACTTGTCTGCATTTCGTGAAGTTTTTTTGCTGAATTGAAATCTATAAAATTGCTCATGCGTAAAAATACTAAAAACAACGGTTTTCAGCGGGTAAAAAATGGGTAAAATATTGAGAAGAGTTATGAGTTATGAGTTGTGAGTTGTGAGTGCGGCGGGGTGCGAATGTTGAAAATAAAAACAATTTCATTATCAGTTCACTTTACACCTCTAAAAATCTGTATCTCGCAACGGGTTATGGCTTCAATCGGTATGCAGTCAGTACTTCATCTATCACCGGGCTTAGGTTTAAGAATTTCCGGGCCAGTGCGCACAGATCATTCTGAATATGATCTGGTCTAAGTTCTATCCAGCCTTCCATGAGGGTCAAAGGACCGTATTGTACGCTTACGTTTTCCCAATTCTCCTGATTTTCTGCAAAACGATTTCTAAAGTCTTCTGCAAAGTTCCTGGCCGGTATTTTATAGCCTTTAAGATTTCTCAGTTTCAGCGCATGAATGTTGTAATACAGCTTTCCTTCTTTAATCGATTTTTCATTAATCCAAACCGAAAAAAAGATCCGGCCCGGGGCATCCATCGGAGATTCGGGAGTACTGGACCACTCGGGTTTGTATATCTTTAATGCAACGGATTCAAGAATGGTGTCTACAGACAATCGAAGGTCTGAATTTATAAACTCTTTTCCGGAAAGGGTATCGACAGCTTCCTGAAATTTATGTCCGTAAAAAGATTCATCCATTGCTTCAAAGTTTATGATTTAAATATATCATTTTTTCAGAAAGAGCATAAAAAAAACCTTCAGAAATTCTGAAGGTTTAGTATTTATTTTTTGATCGATTCTTTTTTCCAGTTGGCTTTGAATTTACAGTTATCATAGCGTCCGTCGATCGATATAAAGGTTGTCGGCAACTGAGCGTTGACAAACTTTTCAATCATTTCATTACGCTTTTTGTTGAGCGCCATCTGCTTGATTCTGTTATAATCCGTTTCCAGTGTGATCTGATGAGCAGGAATCACATCTTCCTGTTTGATCATCTTTACCACTTTTCTTTTGTTGTCTTCATCCTCGAAAGCAGCAGTAATGTCTCCTTTGTTCAGACCAGCCAGTTCGTAGCTGATAGATCCCGGAATACTTTCTCTTTCAATTTTATCAGAACCGTCTGCTCCTGCAATAATTCCTGCATTGAACTTCGTTTTCTTATCGTCTGAGAATCTATAAGCAGCATCTTTAAATGTCATTTTACCTTCAAGGATAAGACCTTTGATACTGTCCATTTTTGCTTTTGCTGTTTTAATCTCTTCGTCTGTAGGCGTAGCCTTTAGAAGGATGTGTCTTGCATCATATACTTTCCCTGATTTTTTGATCAGCTGTACAATATGGTAGCCAAATTCAGATTCAATAGGATCTGAGATCTCATTTTCCTGAAGGTTTAAGGCCGCCGCTTCAAATGGCTTTACCATCTGTCCTTTATAGATGTTCTTGTACAATCCTCCGTTGGCAGCAGATCCTTCGTCTTCAGAATAGATTCTTGCCTGGCTTTCGAACGTTTCTCCACCAGCAATATCCTGCTTGATTTTCTTTAATCTTTTGATAAGATCTTCCTTGTGAGCTTCTGTAAGCTTAGGGTACATCATGATCTGTGCTAAAGAAATTTCATCCTTTACTTCCGGAAGCTGCATTTTGTACAGGTTGTAGAAGTCTGTTACCTCATTCGGTGTTACGTCTGCTTTTTCAGTAATACGCTGATATTTAGCCTGTCCGTAATATTGATCGATGTCTATCTTTTCGATAGCATTTTTCATTTCAAATCCGTTTCTGAATTTATATGCGGTAAGCATTGTTTTTTCATCCGGGAACTGAGAAAGTAACTGACGGTATTTTGCGTTGGCCTGCTCCTTAATCGCAGCAGAACGGTTTTCAATCAATGTATCTTTTTTTGCTTCGTATACAAGAAGCTTGTTGCTGATCAGGTTTTCAAGGAACTCACATTTGTCAGTTTCAGAGGCTCCCTGCTGTTTGGCATAATTCATCTGCTCATTCACATCTGATTCCAAAACAATTTCATCACCGATAACAGCAGCAATACCATCCACTAATTCTCCCGGTTTAAGCTGAGCATTCATGTTTGAAGAGAATATCATCATGAAAATCCCAAGAAGAAAAGTGATTTTTAGTTTATTTGTCATTTTACTATTTTAAACAAGTTGCAAATTTAGAATTCTTAACGAATTAGTCTAAATTTTTTATTATAAATATTTCTTAAAAAGACTTATTTATTGCAGTTCGACATCGAATGTCGTTAATTCTTTAAATTGTCTCAATCTCTCGAACATATCAGATTCGGTAACTTCCTCAATTCTTTCTGTACCGAATTTCTCAACAGTGAATGAAGCCATCGCTGAACCTACGATCAAAGCAGACTTCATGGTTTCGAAATCTACCTTTCCTTTTTTAGCAAGATAAGCTGCAAAACCTCCTGCAAAAGTATCTCCCGCTCCGGTAGGATCGAAAACATCTTCCAGTGGAAGTGCAGGGATAGCAAATACTTTACTGTCGTGGAAAAGTAACGCGCCATGCTCTCCTTTCTTGATGATCACATAGTCAGGACCCATCGTGTGAATCTTTTTAGCTGCTTTTACCAGAGAATATTCTCCTGAAAGCTGTCTTGCCTCTTCATCATTGATCGTAATAACGTCTGTTTTAGCGATCATATCCATTAAGATATCCCAAGCTGAATCCATCCAGAAGTTCATCGTATCAAGGATGACCAGTTTAGGACGGTTATTCATTTTTTCCAATACGGACAACTGAACTCCAGGGTGTAGGTTCCCCAATAAAAGGATCTCTGAATCCTGCATAGAATCAGGAATTTTAGGATCGAAGTTCTCCAAAACGTTCACTTCTGTAACCAAAGTATCTCTGGTGTTCAGGTCATTGTGATATTTTCCGGACCAGAAGAATGTTTTTCCTTCTTTTACGATCTCAATACCTTCAATATTTACATCTCTGTCTGTGAACATATCAAGGTGCTCCTGTGGGAAATCTCCTCCAACAACAGAAACAATACCAGATTTAACGCCTAAAATAGAAGAAGTGATGCTGATATAAGTGGCTGCACCTCCTAAAATTTTATCAGTTTTACCAAATGGTGTTTCGATTGCATCAAATGCAACGCTTCCTACAACTAAAAGTTTCATATATTTTTCAATGTATTTTAAAGTCTGTTAATTTTTCCATTCAAATGTGTCCAGCAGGTGTTTCATATCGTTTTTGATATAGTTTACTGCCGGTGCCAAAGAATCCGGTTTCGGTCTTGTGTTAAAGTATAAATAAGCAGTCACGAAGTGTTTCGTGCTGTCCGTAATGTAAAATTGAAGATTGGAAGCGCTCTGGCCTTTCAGTTCATAGAAATTCCCATATACCTTTTTGTCAGGATATTCAAATGATTTGGTTTCAATAGAGCTTGCTTTGATGGTATGCTCGTAGACCATTTTCTCAGTTTCTTTGAGATGGTCTGCCAGATCATTCTGTATGGGATAATACGTCACAAAAAGCTTGGCTTTCATTTTCGGGTAATTAATGTAATACCAGCAAGGCTTTTTGGCATCGGCGATGGATGCAAAATCTGAGTATTCAAAGGTATAAGCACAGTTATTTTCAAACTTATGGTATTTCGGTGCCGGATACTCCAGACGAAGCTCCCCGTAAGGTTTTGGAACATGATCTTTTCCGCACGAAATTAAAAGCAGTGATACAAAAATAAAAATGACGTTTTTTATCATTTTGCAAAAGTACAAATTAGATTTCAGATTTTGGGAGACAAATTTCAGTCTTTCAGTGAGTTTTGAATGTAGTTTTCCAAAGGTTTGGGAAAAGATTTATCATGTGAAGCTTCAAAATCTGTAATGATGTACTGATTTTCTGCGATAAAGCTGTTCCAAACGGCCTCAGAATCTACCTCAACGTTTGAAATTTCAATGGTCAGATTCTTATGGGTAAGTTTATGGGTAACTGTTTTTACATTTTTAATAAATGGTTCCAGATCCTCAGAAATTGTCGGTGGAAACTCAAATAATTTCTTCCAGATAAAATCATCTTTTCTTTGTTGA
The DNA here is from genome assembly GCF_000737715.1 of Chryseobacterium sp. JM1. Classification (GTDB taxonomy): domain Bacteria; phylum Bacteroidota; class Bacteroidia; order Flavobacteriales; family Weeksellaceae; genus Chryseobacterium. The sequence continues at coordinate 43,297 of NZ_JPRN01000018.1, forward strand.
ATTAAAAACTGACCGTTTCTGTGTACAAAATAATAGATCAGCGCAAGATCTTCTGTTTTAACTTTCTTTGTTTTAACGGGATAATCCGTTGTCTTTTCAAGCGAAAATGCAAGACAGTCATCATTGACCGGACATTCCCCACAAAGTGGATTTTTAGGCTTACAAATTTCCGAGCCGAGATCCATCATCGCCTGGTTAAAATCACCTACATTTTCGGGCATCACCAATTCCGCAAGTTGAGAGAAATAAGAAAAAGCCCTGGAATTGGAAATATCGAAGTCATCAGCAAAAATGCGGCTTAAAACGCGGTAAAAATTACCATCCACAGCCGGCATTTTACCTCCGAAGCAGATACTGGACACAGCCGCAGCCGTGTACTTTCCTACTCCTTTCAGTTTCAGAATTTCATCATAATCTGCAGGGAAAGAACCCTGATAATCATTCATGATCTGCTGTGACGCTTTATGAATATTGATGGCTCTGGAATAATAGCCAAGTCCTTTCCAATAAAGTAAAACCTCATTTTCCTCAGCATTGGCCAGCGTTTTTACATCCGGAAATCTTTTGATGAAATTATTATAATGATTCAGCCCCTGACTGATCCTGGTCTGCTGAAAAACAATTTCGCAGATCCAGATTTTATAAGGGTCTTTTGTCTGTCTGAAAGGCAGATCCCGTGCATTTTTTCCGTACCAGCTGAGGAGCTTGTTTCCTATGTGTCTGAAGTTGTCGTTTTCTATTTTTTCCAAAGGTTTCTTCTTCATTATAGATGCTTCGACTCCGCTCAGCATGACATCGTACCCTAAAGTGTTAGAAACATCATGTTGAACGGAGTCGAAACATCTGAATTTACAGACTTGTAATTCTTCTCTGCAAAGATAAATTAATTATCCTTTTTAACGGTGTATACCGGCGCTGCTTTCAGCCATTCATATTTAAGGTTTCTGTCTGCAGCGATAAAGCGGTAGCCATCCAGTTTTTTCAGATAGAGATAAATGGAGTCATTTTCCAGCTTCAGCCTTTGATGGGAAAGGAACATGAAAGGATAATCCACGCTGGAATCCCGTATCGTTTTCATTGTTTTTCCGGATTTTACTTTATAGAGAAAAAATGTCTTTCCTCTTCCTTTTGAGCTGTCGGCAAGTTTTACATCTGAACTTGTAATAACGAGTTCACTGCCGTCAAAGCATTCTTCACGGTCCATTATATAAGCTGTCCCCTGCTGGCGTTCGTCTTTAAAAAGATCTACCTCATAATGATCCGGCCGCTGATATTTTTTTTCACATCCTGACAAGACAATGAGCAGGAGTACAGGCAAAATGAAGCTTAAACTTTTTTTGATCACATTAATTTTCATATGAATTGGCAGTAAAAAACCGATGTACTCATGCATCGGTTTTATTATTTTAAATTGGGTTCTTACTTATTCCTGAGTATACTGTGCATCCCATTCGTTGCCATCATCTCCTTTGTGTCCGTCCAGTTTAATAACGAAACTTTTTGTAGGGAAATAAGGTGTCATACGGATATCCAGCCATACTCTGTCTTTATTGACTCTGTCCTGCTCGAAACGAACAATTTTGAACTTTTCAATCAATTTATCCGGTCCTTTGATATTGTCAAGGAACGTTACAATCTGTCTTCTCAAATCGTCCTCATTCTTGGCATTCCAGTTTTCGAACGCTCTTCTGTTCAGGAAGTCAAGTAAAACTTTAGTTACATAGTCGAATACACGTACTACGGAATAGGTCTGAAGACCGATGTTATCTCCTGTAAACAATGTTTTAGCAGAGAATGCCATGATCTTACCATATTCGTTCACCATTGGAACAAGACCCATTTTTTCCAACTGAGAAATTTCACTTTTCTTCAATTCGAATTTTACCGCGTCTACTTCGTTGATGTTACCGTGTTTTTTACCTGCTGCTACCTGAGACATCAGTGTTTTATGGATTTTTCCTGCCAATGAAGTGGAAGGAGGAAGTTCTACGTTGTCTTCTTCACCTACTTCTTCAGCTCTTCCTCTACCTACAAGCCAGTTACACGTCATAATAACGTTACTTCTGTGAAGCTCGCCCCCGGTAAGGTTGGCAGAATGGAATAAGTCTACTACGTCATCCGGCTTATCCAGATTGGCGAAGTCGGTTACCATCATTACTTTGTTTTCGTTACAGATCTTTGCCCATTTTTCAATGACTTTGTTCGAGCCTAAGTATCCAGGTATCGCCAGGATAGAATAGTTGTCTCTAAGATCCAAACGGTCGTAATAGTTTTTGAATTCGTTGGAAATAGCATCAATAAATAAAGGATTGTCAAGATCTGAAACCTGTTCAAGACTTGCGTTTACGATGCTTACGTTGTCCACTTTATCCAGTTCTGTATTTTTATAGAATTGGGCTACAGTTCTGTAGTTGGTTTCCAACAGACGTACTGCGTCAAGTGTATTTTTTAAGTTTGTTTTTAAGTTTTGGTCTGCCGCCTGCGCTTTAGATTTGCAGGTATCTGCCATTTTATCTGCAGATTCGTTACCTTCCAAAAGGCTTACCCAAAGGTTTAATTTTTGAGCTAGTTCTTTTCTTTCGTCGGTTTTATTGCTGTCTGTCAGGAAAATTTCTTTCCTTGCTTTTCTTGTAGGGTTCATATTGGCGATACCGTCTACAACGGATTCAACAAAGCCAAACCCTCCTATTTTATTAAGTTCTGCAAGCGGGTTGCCTTTCGGCTGCCCTGAGTGTTGCTGCTGACCCTGCTGTTGGCTTTCTTGTGCCTGTAATTTGCTATCCATGATTTGATTTAGTGTAAATAATTATTTTTCAAGTTCTTGTGCCACATCTTTCAATACTTCGATGAATGCTGCTCTGGTCTGCTCATTCTCAAGCATGTTACGCAGAATCTTATTTGTTTTCAGCTGGCGTACGATTTTATTGTACTGCTCCTGTTCCATGCTAAGCTGTTGTAAATAGTCGGATTTCTGAGTAAGATTTTTGGGTGTGAAGTCTGCAAGATTCTGAAAACGGAATTCCTCTTCTACGACACTTCCTTCTTCTGTTTCGTGCTGTACTGCTACGGAAGGTTGAAAATGTCTGAAAACGTCATCCACTGTTTTTAATCCTGTTACGATTTCAGGGGTATAAGATTCGTCAGTTGTAAGCTGGCTTACTATCAGTGATTTATTTTCCTGTATTTCCTGAATAGCTTCATTAGCGTCTACTTTTACTTCGTTACCGCCAACACCATAATTAAACATTGCCATATTATTATTATTTTGAGATTTTTGATTTTGGTTTGGATCTGTCTTTGAGTAATTTACCGATGAATCAAATAAATTACCAATCCAATGTTTAAATTTAAAAAAAAACTGTAACATACAAAATTTTGTCAAGATTTTTCTTGAAATATTTAATTTAACCCATAATATATATGTCGTAAAATCATCGCTTTACGATATCACTAAACTATGAAAAAATAAATAAAAAAAGTGAAAGACAGATAAAATAAAATCCGGGTGCATTTTGAATTGATAAAAAAGCATCGAACACATGTTAAAATCGGAATTCCTCGGTCATGAGGAAAAAATATTCTCTATATTTAATTAAAGTAAAAGAGTCATGAAAGATGTAAAGATCGCATTCAGAAAACCCATATATCCTGTTTCGGAAGCATTACAGCAGTATCTGGAAAAACATAACAGAACGACCCAGATTCAGTTTCTGTATGAAGACCTGCTAAGATTCAGCGACAGTGTGAATATTCTGGATAAGGAAGGCAAGGATACTTTATGGCTCGGTGTCCTGTATCCTGAGTATGAGTTTAAAGAAATTGAAGCTAATTTAAATAAGATTTACACCCTTCTTCATTCCGACGGAGATGAGGCGACTTTGCCTTATCTGAAAGTGGACACCATCGACTTCTGTACCTTCGGAAACTCTAAACCTTTCCGAATCCGGGTAAGAAATATTCTGAATGACAATTATACCAATTTTTATATTAAACAGGCTGATGCTTCAAGGATCTACGGACTGGAAATAGAAGACCTGCTTTCTCCCAACCGGATCAACTTTCTGATTTACAAAAACACCCTGATAGAAGAGCATATCTTAGGAATTCCCGGAGATGTTTTTATTCAGAAACATTTACACAATTGTTCAGAACCGGAAAAGGCACAGATTTCCAAGGAATTTGTAAAATTCAATGAACGCTGCCTCATCGGGCTGCTTGGGGATATGCGCTCTTATAATTATGTTATTATTCCTATCCACGATTTCGATCAGGTGATTTATAGAATCCGCCCTATCGATTTTGATCAGCAAAGTTATGAAGGGAATCTGAAAGTGTATCTTCCCCAGTATTTCAAAGAAAACAATATCATGGTGAATATGGTTTTGGAAAAACTGAAACCCAATTCTATAGAACAGTATCGTAAAGAAGTGCGTTCACAAATTGTAAAAAGAGTGACCAGCAGCCAAAACAGATTCGATGAACTCATTTCTATTATGAAAAAAGACAATATTGCCCCGGAAGCCAATGTTACAGAGCTTAAAACAGCTTTGCAGAAACTCACTTATGATATCAATTTCAAGTATTGTAAAACCATGGGAGACATTATAGAAACTGGAATCAATTTCGTTCTGCGGAATTATAAAAAAGCCTATTAAAAAGAGAATCCATCTCCCATTGAATGGAGACGGATTCTTTCTTTTCTAACAATTTTTGGTTGTTTTTACCAAATTTTTATTCTGTCCTGAGGAGCTTTATACATTTTGTCTCCAGGCTTTATATCAAATGCTTTGCTGAATGCATCCTGATTCACCAGTGGACCGAAAGCCCTGAACACTCCCGGAGAGTGCGGATCTGTCTTCACCTGGTTGATCATATACTGGTCGGTAGCTTTGGTTCTCCAAACCGTTGCCCAGCTCATAAAGAATCTCTGATCCTGAGTAAACCCACTGATTTTCCCCGGATTTCCTTTATCTTTCAAATACATCTGAAGGGCGTCATAAGCCACGGCTACTCCACCGAGGTCACCGATGTTTTCACCGCTTGTAAATTTACCATTGACAAAACTTCCTTTTACCGGTTCGTAGGCACTGTACTGAGCAGCCAGCTGTCCTACTTTGGCGTCAAAATTCTTACGGTCTTCGTCTGTCCACCAGTTGTTCAGGTTTCCGTCCCCATCAAAACGTGAACCGCTGTCATCAAATCCGTGAGAGATTTCGTGACCGATAACGGCTCCGATACCTCCGAAGTTAACAGCTGCATCAGCTTTAGGGTTGTAGAAAGGAGGCTGAAGAATGGCTGCAGGGAAAACGATTTCGTTATTTGAACCGTTATAATAAGCATTGACAGTCTGTGGAGACATTCCCCATTCTGTTTTGTCTACTGGTTTCCCTACTTTATCAAGACTTCTCTGGTACTGCCACGCAGACACATTCTGAAGATTGGAATATAATGTTGATCCCTGTTTTGGAGATCCCACTTTTAACTGGCTGTAATCTTTCCATTTGTCCGGATATGCGATTTTCACTGTAAATTTAGACAGCTTTTCCTGAGCTTTCACTTTGGTAGCCGGAGACATCCAGTCCATATCATTGATGTGGGTCTTAAATGATTTTAAGAGATAATCAATATAGGTCTCCATCTGAGCTTTTGCTTCAGGTGTGAAATATTTCTCAACGTATAATTTACCGAAAGCTTCACCCAAAACTCCATTCACAAGGGCAAGTCCTCTTTTGTCCATTGGACGCTGCTCTTTCTGTCCCTGAAGATATTTGGAATAGAAATCAAATCTGATCGCCTCCAGACTGTCATTCAGGTTGCTGGCGTTACCGTTAATCAAATGATATTTCAGATAATCTTTCAGAAGCGGAAGGTTCTTTTCCGTGATGAACTGATCCATATTCTGGTAATATTTCAGTTCGCCGATGATTACTTTATCTGTATTTATTCCTGCCTCCTTAAGGTATTTAGCCAGATTAACGTTTTTAACCAATCCTGAAAGTTCAGTTACATTTTTTGGATTGTATCTTAAATTGGCATCTCTGTTCTGCTCAAGAGTCAGAAGATAATTGGCAAGCTGTTTTTCAAATGTTACTACATTCTGTGCGGCCTGTCCTGCATTTTTATTTCCTAAAACTCCAAACATTTTCCCTACATAAGTCTGGTATTCTGCTAAAGTTTTGGTATTGGCTTCATTTACTTTCTGATAGTAGTCTCTTCCTAATCCAAGGTCCGGACCGCCCAGATATACCGCATTCATTTTAGAATTCTTCATATCTGCGCTTACTCTCCATCCGTAGAAAGAATTGTCGCCTAATTTGGTTGCTTCAAGAAGGTATTTCTGCAGATCATTAAGGTTTTTGATCGCATCAATTTTTGCCAGATCTCCTTTGACAGGAGCCAATCCATCTGCATTTCTCTTATTCACATCCATGAAAGATGCATACAGATTCTGGATTTTCTGTCCTTCTGATCCTTCAGCATATGTTTCGGATAAAATCTTGTTCAGAATATCCAAAGAAGCATCATCTACATTTTCTCTCAAAGCATTGAAAGACCCCCAGCTCGCTTTATCTGAAGGAATCTGAGTGGTTTTCACCCAATTTCCGTTCACATAGCTAAAAAAGTCATCCTGCGGGCGAACGCTTTTATCCATATAAGATAAATTGATCCCCTCTTCTTTTGCTTCTTCTTTCACAGGTTCTGCAACGGCAACCATAGTTTCAGTTTTCTTTTCTGTACCAGCAGTTTTAGCCGTTCCGCATGAGTTTAAAAATACAATGCCTGAAAGGGCAAGTATTCCAATATTTAGCTTTTTCATTAAAAAAAAATTTTGATTGTATACAAACTTACCAAATATACGAACTTTGATGATAAGTGATTAATGATAATTGAGAAATGATGAAGACTTTGTAGTGAGTTGCGGAGTTTGAGAGTATGAGGGTTTTAGAGTTTGAGGGTTTGAGGGTTGTAGCGTTTGAGAGTTTGAGGGTTGTAGGGTTTGAGAGTTTTTGAGTCTTAGGGTAACAAGAAATACGTCTATGAATTAGCTGCTGGCTATTGGCTGCTGGCAACCCGGAACCTGTATCCCGCACCTGCTACCTGCTACCTGCCACCTAAAATCTGCCACCTGCCACCTAAAAAAACAAAAACCGCTCATTGCTGAACGGTTTGTTTATTGTTACCAGATTTTGATTCTTTCTTCCGGCGTTTTGTATAGTTTGTCTCCTTTTTTCACATCGAATGCTTTGTAGAAAGCGTCAACGTTGATCAATGGACCAAAGCTTCTGAAATATCCCGGAGAATGCGGGTCAGTTTTCACTTGGTTTACCATATATTTTTCACTGGAAAGAGTTCTCCAAACGGTTGCCCAGCTTAGGAAGAATCTCTGATCCTGAGAGAATCCGCTGATTTTCCCTGGATTTCCTTTATCTTTTAAATACATCTGAAGTGCATCGTAAGCGATATTTACTCCACCTAAGTCAGCAATATTTTCACCGTTTGTGAAAGTACCGTTCACGAAAGTACCTTTTACCGGCTCGTATTTGTCATACTGAGCAGCAAGAGCTTTTGTTGCTTTTTCGAAGTTGGCTTTATCTTCAGGAGTCCACCAGTCTACAAGGTTTCCGTCTGCATCGAACTGAGCACCTGAATCATCAAATCCGTGGCTCATTTCGTGACCGATAACGGCACCGATTCCTCCGAAATTCACGGCAGCATCAGCTTTAGGATTGAAGAAAGGAGGCTGAAGGATGGCAGCCGGGAATACGATTTCGTTGTTTACCGGGTTGTAGTAAGCATTCACCGTTTGTGGTGTCATACCCCATTCTGTTTTATCTACAGCTTTACCGATTTTTGCTAAATCTTTATTATACTGCCAAGCCGCTACATTCTGAAGGTTCTTGTATAAAGTTCCGCCTTTAGCTTCCGGAAGAATTTCTAATTTTGAATAGTCTTTCCATTTGTCCGGATAAGCCACTTTCACTGTAAACTTGTTCAGTTTGGTCATTGCTTTTTCCTTCGTTGTAGAAGACATCCACGCCAGGTTGTTGATGTGAACTGCGAAGCTTTTCTTTAAATAATCGATCAATTCTACCATCTGAGCTTTTGCTTCAGCCGGGAAATATTTTTCAACATATAATTTACCGAAAGCTTCACCCAGAGAACCGTTGATTAACTCAAATCCTCTTTTGTTCAATGCTCTCTGCTCCTGCTGGCCTCTTAAGTATTTGCCATAGAAACCGAATCTCATATCTCCTAACTTTTCACTTAGGTAAGAAGCACTTCCGTGGATCATGTGGAATTTTAAATAATCCTTGATCACAGGAAGGTTCTGAGCATTCACCAATTTATCAAAGTTCTTATAATACCCGATTTCCCCGATGATTACTTTATCTGTATTCACCCCTACTTTTTTAAGATAAGCAGGAATATCAACGCCTTTTACCAATGTTGAAAGCTCAGCCATTGTTCTTGGGTTGTACTGAAGCGTGTTGTCACGGCTTTGCTCGTTGGTAAGGTAAGTCTGTGCAATGCTTTTTTCGTAGTCTACGATACCTTTTGCAGCTGCATCAGCATTTTTGTAGCCTAATTCTTTAAGCATAGAAGCTACATATTTCTGATATTCAGCGATAGCTTCCGTATTTTTTTCGTTTACTTTCTGATAGTAATCTCTTCCTAACCCTAGAGAAGCATCTCCTAAGTAAACAGCATTCATTTTAGAGTCTTTAAGATCTGCATCTACACCCCATCCGTACAATGTATTTTCGCCGTCTTTAGTTACAGAGATCAGATAATTCTGAAGGTCAGTAAGGTTTTTGATCGCGTCAATTTTATTCAGATTATCCTGAATAGGCTTGATTCCGTCTGCATTTCTCTTCTGCATATTCATGTAAGAAGCATACAGATCCTGAATTTTTTTACCCTCGCTTCCGTCTGCAAATTTGTCTTTCAGAAGAGAGTTCAAAATAGTCATTGAGTTGTTGTCTGTATCTTCAGCCAGTTTATTGAAACTACCCCAAGTTGGTTTATCGGACGGAATTTTGGCTGTTTTCATCCAAGTTCCGCTTACGTAGTTATAAAAATCATCCTGCGGACGTACTGAAGTATCCATAAGGCTAATATCCAAGCCTTTATCTGTGCTGTTAACTGCTGTTTTTACGGCTTTTGCCTGTCCGTTCACTGTATTAAGTGAGCAAACACCTGCCAATAAAAACAAAGAAAGCGTTAGTTTTTTCATTATGATAGCAAATTTTAGATGATAAGTCTGTTTTTTTTAAGTTTTGTTACAATAAACAAATTTAAACAAATATTAGGTAGTCACGATCTCTTTTACATTTCCTGTTCTTTTTAAAAATCCCCAGGACTGCATTTCTCCTTTCAATGCTTTTCTTAAACTTCTGAATAATACAATATACATCAGCCATCTGTAACCGAAACGCTGCGGAATCACATAAAATAAACCGGTTAGTTTTTCCCTTTGCATAATAAATGCGGCAAGAGCCAGAGAAGCATCTACCAACAGGAAGATCAGATAATACGTGAATATTTTCCCGCCGTTTCCAGATAAAATTCCAAAAAACATAATCAGATCTGCCATTGGCGAAAAGAACGGAATGATATACTGAAACAGTAAAATATTCGGCATCGCCCAAAGTCCAAGCCCTTTGTATTTTGGATTCAGGAAAGTCTGACGCTGTTTCCAGAACATCTGCATGATTCCGTAAGTCCAGCGGAAACGTTGTTTTAAAAACTGTTTTACACTTTCGGGAGCTTCGGTCACAGCAACGGCTCTGTTTTCATTGGCCACTGTATATCCTGCTCTTAAAATCTTCACGGTAATATCACAGTCTTCTGCCAAGGTATCGGTAGAATATCCTCCTGCTTCGATGATCACGGACTTTTTAAATGCCCCGATTGCTCCGGGAATTACCGTCACAGCATTAATATAAGCATAGGCCAATCTATCAAAATTCTGACTCGTTGTATATTCTATAGACTGCCATCTGGTAAGCCAGTTCACGGTGTTTCCTACTTTCACATTCCCAGCTACAGCGACGATCTTTTCCTCCGGATCTGAGTTTAAAAATCTTGCAATCAGATATTTTACAGCGTTATGCTCAAGCTGAGTATCTGCGTCAATACACACAACATATTCTGCATCGGTCTGGGAAATCCCGAAGTTCAGTGCAGTCGCTTTTCCACCATTTGATTTTGTGAAAATTTTCAGTTTCGGGTGGTTGGGAAATGCTTCACTGGTTTTTTTATAGGTTGAATCCTTACTTCCGTCATCTACCATAATGATATCGAAGTTGGGATAAGTCTGTTTTAATAAATTATTCAGAGAAGAAATAATATTCACTTCTTCATTATAAGCAGGAACAATGATGGATACTTTCGGATAGGTTTCCAAAACCGGAAGCTCACCCAATCGTTTTTCTTTTTTTCTTTCTTTAAAAGCCCAGTACATCATCAGTATTAATCTTATCAGTCCAAGCCCGATAAATATAGTGAAAAGCGCTACCAGAAAATGACTGATTCCATAAATCGCGGTTGCCAGCACCAGATTGAGCTGCATGATATAATAGGATCTTGTTTTCGGAACTTCCGGCATCAGCACGCTTTTGCTTTTGTGCAGAATACTGGCAAGATTCGTAAAATGATAGCCTTGTTTCTGAAGTGTCGGGATCAGGATTTTAAGAGCCTTCACGGTTTCTTCTCTCGTATCTCCGCCTGCATCGTGCAGAAGGATGATATTTCCCCGTTGCAGCTTAATGCCTGCCATAACACGTTTGATAATTTCATCTGATTTGATTCCCGGCTGCCAGTCTTCCGGGTCAATGCTTTCTCCGATGTCGAGATAATTTTGCTGTCTCGCCAGTGCTACCGGAATAATTTCCTCAGAACTGGTCGGTTCCGAATCTGCGTTGTAAGGTGCTCTGAAGAGAATGGTGCTGTGCCCTGTGATACATTCGATCAGCAGTCTTGTCAGTTTCATTTCCATTAATGCTCTTTCAGGACTTACTTTCGCTACATTTTCATGCGTAAACGTGTGGTTTCCGATCTCGTGACCCTCCCGGTAAATTCTTTTCACCAGCGGAAGGTTTCTTTCAGCATTCAATCCAACAAGAAAGAATGCGGCAGGAACGTGATATTTTGAAAGGATATCTAAAATCTGTGGTGTATACGTTTCATCCGGACCATCGTCAAAGGTTAGTACCAGCTCTTTTTGCGGAGCTTCCCCATATTTTTTAACTTCATAAGAACTTGGATAGGTGATATAGTTCTCATCGGTAATTATTTTTTCTTTGGGATCTATTTCCAAAGCTATTTTTCCGTCATGAGGCGTATTCAAAACATCCAGAACTTCCCCGTCCCCGATGTAATCGACCATCGTTTGCCCTTTTACATTCTCCAGCATTTTCAAATTAAGCTTTGACATACCTGCAGTTGTCAAATCTTTATCATAAAAATTCCAGATTCTGCTGTCTTCACTTCCCAGTCTCCAAACGGCAGTTCCCGCCAGCGGATATTCGGAAGAAAAACGCATCGTGTTGAAAATGGAAGCTGCATCGTTGAAGAATACCGTGTGGGTATTTTTTTTAGAATCTGTGTAGGAGTAATTTAAATTGAATGTATTGTCATCATAATTAATGACCGCTTTGCTCGCACTGGCCTTTGTAATAGCCTGCATATAAGTAACGGAGGTATTATCTTCTTTGTTGGTACTCCAGTCGTAGCCGTATGCTCCCAACCCCAGAATTATCTTTTCAGGCGTTGTTTTTTTAAGGATTTTCTCAGTCTGAGCTTCGATCCATTTTTGTGAAGAAACCGGTCCAGCATCACTATCTGCGGCATATTCATCATACGCCATCAGGATGAAGTAATCTACATAAGGATTCAGTTTCTGGATATTGTAATCGTCATTATCCGTCATGATATCCATGGTCACCAGCAGTTTATTCTGTTTGAATGTGTCTGAAAGTTCCTTCATAAAAGCAATCAGGTATTCATCAGAATCCAGGTTCATATCTTCAAAGTCAATATTGATTCCTTTAAAGTGAAATTTCTGACACTGCTGCGTAAGCTTTTGAATCAGTTTTGTTCTTCTCTGTGGATCTTTTAAAACCTTTCCAAGTCCTTCGGAACGGAACTCGCGATCGGAATTATTACTTAAAATCGGCATCGCAGCCACTCCGGTTCTTTTGATGATTTTATAGCCTTCCGGATCTATATTGGTCTTTAAATCCCCTGTTTTGGGATCGAGGAAAAACCATTCCGGGAAAACGAGGTTGATGTGTCTGATATTTCTTTTCAGAGACATCAGCGACTGCGGATCCCAAGCCACATAGAATGCAGAACGGATCCCGCCGGGAAACATGGACCAGCTTCGGTTTTGATTTTTAAGTCTTTCTGCTCTTGCCTGCTGAATTTTCGCAAGGCTGGTATGCATGGTTTTTTCAGAAATAAAATTCCTGAAACCTTTGTATTCTTTGGATATTTTATTTTCCTGAAGATAAGGTTTACTGGCTGTAATAACCGCTTTATAATCTTCTTTGAAAGGAATTTTCGGACTTTTTTCCAGCTTCATCATAAGCCCTAAAGCCAGAATGAGTAATACGGCCACGAAAATAAAGATACGACTTCCCCACTGTACGCTTCTCCAGCGTTTTTTATTGTCAGTCTGAAAAATCTGTTTTGAGTTTTCCACGTAATGAAATTTATATGATGGATTCCAAAAAGCGTGAAAAACTCAATTATTTTTATTAAAATAAAATTAAAAAAACCAACTGATTTCTAAGCATTTATAAGCAGCCCTACCAGATCCTGAATAATCTTCTGAGAAACAAAATTCATAAAATCAAGTCGGTCTAAATGAGGCATATATAATTTTGAAGTAACTTCCTGATCATTAATCCTGATTGTGTAAAAAACAGTTCCTATTTCTTTACCATCCTCTCCTTTACCCGGACCTGCAACCCCTGTTGTAGAAAGGGAAATATCCGTTCCAAACAGTTTCTGACAACCTTCCGCCATTTCACTTGCTACCTGCTCACTTACCACGGTGAACTCATCCACCGTCTCTTTAGAAACCTTTAAAATCTCAATTTTCTTTTCCGTAGCGTATGGCACAATTCCGCCCAGGAAATAGGCTGAACTTCCGGAAATGGATGTAATCATTTTGGCCAGCTCACCGCCCGTACAGCTTTCTGCCGTGGAAATCGTCAGTTGTCTTTCCGTAAGAATTTCAGCCAGGATCTTTTCAATTTTATCTTCGGTGACTGCAATCACATGATCTTTGACCAAAGGAAGAAGTTTCTGGATCTCCTCTTCTGCCTGCTGTTTCAGGGCTGTTTCATTGTCTCCTGAAGCAGTTAGTCTTAATTTGACACGGGTTCCTACCGGAAGATAAGACAACGCCAGATTTTCAGGAAGTGCCAGTTCCCAGTCTTCAATGGTATCCGCGAGAATACTCTCAGGAATTCCCACCACGGAAACAATTCTGGTATGAATATAATACAGATTGAATTTTTCTTTTAAATAAGGAACGATCTGGCCTCTGATCAATGGTTTCACTTCATAAGGAACACCCGGAAGGCTGAAACATAATTTACCATCCTGCTCCATCATCATGCATGGTGCCGTTCCAAAGTGGTTTTGAAAAACAACAGATTTTGTAGGGACGAAAGCCTGTTCTCTGTTTCTTTCAAGGATATCCGCGCGGCCGCGTCTTTCCATATAGTTTTTAAGATGGTTGAAAGTCACCTCGTCCAAAGCAATTTCATCATTGAAATAATCAGCCAGTGCTTTTTTTGTTTTATCATCTCTTGTCGGGCCTAAACCTCCGGTCGTTATGATCAGATCACCCAGCTCAAAAGCTGCTTTTAGAGTATTTTTAATGATATCGATCTCATCGGATATGGTGAAGATCTGTGTCACCTGTATGCCAATATTTTTAAGTTCCGTGGCAATAAAATTAGAATTGGTATCAACGGTATTTCCGGAAAGGATTTCATCCCCGATAGTAATCAGAACAGCTTTTTCCATATATAAATTCTTGAAAGAAAATGTCCTGCAAATGACGTAAAAATCTACGGCTGCGACAACATAAAATGATTTTTTCTATCTTTGGCTGATACTGTTTAAAACTATAATTATTCGGCGATGGCAAAATATGATGATGCTTCCTGGCACTATGGCGGAGAATATCCGGAAAATTTATCCAATGAAAATGCAGCTACCCATATCGGTATGTTTCTAACGTGGTGTATCAACAACAATTTATTATCTGAAGAACTGGAAGAAGATGCCAAAGATGAGATCCAAAGTGTCAAAAGACGCGAAATGACCGGAGCAGAATTTCTGATCGATCTGTGCGATGAAAAGTTCAGCCAACACGACCTCAACGATCTGGGCAACGGCTTTGCGCAGGCCTATTACAATGATGATACTCCTTTCGGGAAAAAATTCAACTCATTTGGGGATGATTATTCAGAGACCTTCGACCGGAAAGCAGAAGAAAACGACTTCGAATATGAATCGTTCTACCACGTAGAAGACACCTTCGAAAATTATGATCTGATAAAACCTGTGATTGATCAGCGTTTTGAGGAGTGGAGGGAGTTTGCAGGGGTTTGAGTGTCGGAGTGTTTGAGTGTTTTAGAGTAGTTGCGTAATACGGGGTGCTAGTTTCGGAGAGTGAGTACTATTGAATAAACTACAAATTCCTGGTGGCTTCGAGTGCCTCCTAATTATGCTTCACCCAGATCAATTCATCCGTATTATACCCTATTTTTTTCGCTTTTTCAATGAAACGCAATCTGATACTTTCAGGAATAGAAGTTGTTCTGGATAGGATCCACAGATATTTCAGGCTGTTTCCTGCTACCAATGCATATTGATAATCTTCATCGATATCAATGACATTGTAGCCTGCCCAGATTGGTTTAAAAAAGGACACTTTAAGACGTGCATCAGTTTTATCTTTTACAAACCTGGCTTCTCCTATGGCTTCTTTCCATTCTTTTTTAACGTAATTATAGCCTTTGTTGCTGACACGGATGGAGCCGTCCGGGTTTTCAGAATATTCGGCGGTGACATTGTCCATGTTTTTCTCAAATCTATAGTCGAAACGGGCAATCTCATACCATCTTCCGAGGTATTTTTTAGCATTAAAATTACTGACCGCTACTGCTCCTTTCGGAATTCCCGCAGAACACGAATTGTAAATAATCAGTCCTAAAACACCTAATGTAACCGGAATCGCAATTTTCTGAAGAGTTTTCATAATGGGAATATTTTTGTGATTGCCCTGAAAACTTCAAAAATAATGCCTTTACGCTGTTAATGGACAATAATTCTAGGAAAAGACCTTCAGGAAATTGTCTTTAAAACTGCCGGAAACCTCTATTTCGGTATCATCAGCAAGCATTACGGTTCCGCTTTTGTGGTAAGATTTTACAAATCCTGCATTGATGATATGCGACCGGTGAACTCTTACGAAAGGGTTTTCCAGCAGATCATCGAAATGTTTCAGGAAACGGCAGACCATTTTTTTTGAACCGTCGGTCAGATACACCTGTGTAAAGTTTCCGTCTGCCTGTAATCTTAGGATATCTTCTGTTTTAACCACATCAAATCCCTGAAGTGTAGGTAAGATCAGTTGTTGCTTTTCAGGTTTTAATTTTAAATTTTCAAGGAGAATTTTATTCCGGTTGAGCTCTTCTTTCTTTTCTAGACTTTCTGCAACTTTATTTACGGCTAAAATCAGCTCCTGAATATCAATCGGTTTTAAAATATAATAGCTGGCCGATTTATTAAGTGCCTGCAGTGAATATTGAGAAAAGGCCGTGATAAAGATGGTTTCGTAGGAAAATTCTTTCGTCGCTTCCAACACGTCAAAAGCATTTCCGAAAGGCATTTCCACATCCAGAAAGACAAGCTGTGGCTGCTTTTCAGCAATCAACGGAACGGCTTCTTTGATGTTTTCCGCTTCGCCCACAATTTCGATCTGTGGACAGTATTTTGTGATATAATTTCTGAGAACTTCTCTTGCAATAAGCTCATCGTCTACGATTATGGATTGTATTTTCATTTTTTTTCAGGTAATAGGTGGCAGATTATAGGTTGCAGGTATCGCGGATTAAGGTAATGAGTAGGGTTTATTGGTATTTTCCGTTTTTAAATTTTAAGATGCGGTAGGCGGTTTTTGAGGTTTCGTGTTCTTTGCAGTCTCCGTTTACTTCTTTGGTTTTTCTGTGAATTGAAATGGTTTTGATTTTAAGGTCGGTGAAATGATTTGTTTTCGTTTTATCCATCATGATCACGGATTGGTCATCATCAGCTTCTCCGGCACATCGGGTATCCCATTCTGCGCCATAACTGTTTAATTCAAATTCGTTTAAAACTTTTTTAAGGGTCTGCCCCGTCGGATAATACAGGGAAATTGTTTCTGTAGAATAGGGATTGGGTTGGCTGCCATTCTGAGCACTCACTTTTACCCCAAAAGCACGGATTCCATTACTGATAGTGTACAGACCTGTATCTATCACAATACTTCTTAACATGATAGCATCTGAAGTAATTTCAGTCGGATCAAAATACTGATTTTTGATTTCACCATTTTCATTGGTGATCACAATATAATTCCTGACCACAAAAAAGTCGTCCTCTTCTTTTCCCTGCAGAATCGGCAAAACAGCAATATAGGAATCTTCCTCATTCGGCATTTTCTTTTCGGTACAGAACTCCTCTTTGACCGTATTTTTATCGAGTTTTAAGCTTTTCACAACCATATCAAACCGACTGCTGCTGATCTCCTGTCCATGTAATATGCCTGCCCATAAAGACATCAGTATTCCTATAAATAAATGCTTGTTCATTTTTCAATATCGTCCGGAACATATCCGGCATTCAAGTAAAAGTAAAAAATATTTAGCTTACAGGGCAATTTTGATTCATAAAACTCAAAGTCTTTCTCTTTCTAAAGTCTTTTCCATCTCCACGCATACCACACAATCAGTAGGGTGATCAAACTTTCCAACAGGGCTAAGAAAACATAAAATGCACGCCACAAACTAAGAGAAGTAACCGCTATAAGCAGCATCACTGCAGTAAAAAATATACCTAAAACAATATTTAATGTTCTATTGACCCTCGGTTTTAAAATGAGTGACAGAAACACCATTACGGCAGGAAGTGAAAGTAAAACAGCAGCCATAAACAGCTTCAAAGGAGTATCCAGTAGATTGGTTCCTTCTACAAGTCCTTTTGCTTTATCAGGAACATAAAGCTCGAAATAGTCACCATACAGATAACACAGGGTAACAGCAGCCCAAAGCCCTGAAAGTATGACCTTAACATTTACTTTGATATCTTCAAATGGTGTGGAATTATTCATGATTATCTGTATTTAAAATTAATCTACTTCTAAAATTGCTCTGGTTTTGTTTTTCACTCCAAAAATTAATAGCCATAAGCAAGTCCCAATTTCTCCAATAGAAGCTGGAAGTGTTATATAATCCGATACTGAATAGTCTGAAAAATGAGGAATGACAGTTCTTCCAAATACATTGAGCAGATAGCCAAAACAGCCCAACATCAAGAAAATGCCTAAAATTTTCGGTAAAAATCCGGATCGATAAACGAGATAACCGAATGGAAACAGCCAAAGCCCCCAAAATATCTGAACGATTAAGATCCCTTTGTTATAAGAGTTTAGCAAAACCATCACTTGAGATTGAAGTTGTTCTGCATTAAATGCTTTTAAATAATCAGCTCCCTCAATAATAGTGAGAACTGAAAATTTACTCTGCAAATTCATCAATGAAACAGGAACACTGATCAATGCTAAAATAACCATCAGCTTTGCATAGGTTCCATTAACGTTTTTCAACAATTTATATAAAACCAGAGGAAGCAGGGTAAATGCAATATAGCAAAGCATACTGCCGGCAATACCTAATCTGAACAATTGTACAGAGGAAGAAATATTTTGGAAAGTAAGCGCCGGATCTTTCCAGACCATCAGCTTTGAGGGTACATACATTAAACTGAAAAAACCAGTAAGTATGACTATAAGATATATAAATCCTGCGAACCGGGCTGTTTTGTTTTCAATAGTCATCTGTTTAGTTTTAACTAATAAGACGAAACTATTGACAAATTGTTACAATAAAACAGGGCTAACCAATTAAAAATCAAACAAGTCTTTTAAACATTGATGTTTTTGTAACTTATCTGAACTAAAACCCCGGGTTCTTCTTTTTTATCGGTGACTTTACATTGAATATCCTGATGATACAGGTCATTCAGAAGTTTAATTCTTTCAAGGGTATTTTTCATCCCGCGTCCCTCTCTGGTCTTCTGGTGCTGGGTCTTTTGTTTTTTACTTTCTTCAATGCCTATTCCGTTGTCTTCGATCGTGATTTTTAAATGCTGGTCTTCTTTTTCAAAACTTAATTTCAAAAATCCTTTGTCGCTTCTGTAGCGCAGTCCATGCCATACCGCATTTTCAAGGAACGGCTGAACAAGCATTCCGGGAACTTTCAGGCTCTGCATATTCAGGCTTTCATCAACGTCAATTTCGTAATCAAATTTATCTGCAAAACGGGTTTTCTCTAAGGCAAGATAATTCTGAAGCAGATCCAGTTCCTGCTGAAAAGGAATGAAATCTTCGGCAGAATTTTCCATAACCCCGCGCATCAGTTTTGAGAATTTCGTTAAATATTGATTGGCTTCCAATTCATTATTCGTTGCGATAAAATGATTGACACTGTTTAAGCTGTTAAAGATAAAATGCGGATTCATTTCACGGCGTAACGACTGCAGAGCGATTTTTTTATTTTTAATCTGAACTTTCTTCAGCATTCTGAAAATAAAGATAATCAGTCCGGTCAGTACCACCAGAGCCCCGATCAGATAATAATTAAAAACGTTCTTCTTACGGATAAGCTGGTCTTTCAGTTCCTTTTCTTTTTCAAGTTGTGAAATTCTCTGTTCGGTATCTTCCAGAATTTTATTATCAACCAGACTTCGGTCTTTGGACACAATATCCGGAAGTTTTCCCAGGAAATCACGGTACAGCGAAACTGAGGCCTCCGTATTTCCTGTTATACTGTACAGGCTGTCCAGTCTTTTTACACTTTTCTGTGCTTCCAGCGTATGACCTTTTTCGAGAGCGATTCCGTAGGCATTCTTTAATAATACCACGGCTTCTTCCGGATCATTTTTCTTAATATAAATATCGGCCAGTTCCTGAATCTGGTTGACTTTTTCCTGAGAATTTTCTTTGACAAAATCTTCTTTCAGGACTTTCTTTTTGGCCTCAATGGCTTTGTCAAAATTCCTGTTTTCAACATAGAAATTGGTCAGTTTCTGATTGATTTCCAATGCCTGCTGAGGGGCTTCTTTTTTGGAAATGGCATACGCACTGTTCAGATTTTCTTCCGCTCTGGGAATATCTTTCTGCTGTATATTCACATCTGCCATCTGACTGTAACTTGCGGCCAGATCGCCTTTGTCTTTTGTTTTAAGCCCCAGATTGATGTTATCCTGAATGGCTTCCACTTTCTGCTCATTGGTAGGAGAAGAAAGCCTTGCCGCATCATTGGCGTTCACCATTCTGTTATTTTCACTGTAGCTGATCTCAGCCGCCCTACTGTAATTGCTGATAGCCGGCGTTATTTTGTTCTGCTTTTCCTGTGACTGGGCAATTTTCCGGGTAACGGATTCCAGATTTTTTTTATCGTTGAGGTTTTTATAGATGGTTCGGGCTTTCACCAAAAACTCTTCACTTTTGGCATAATTTCCCTGGTTGTAATAATCGTTGGCAATGCCTACATAAGAATCAGCCACGCCTTTATTATCATTATTATCTACTGCTTTTTTAAGTCTTGCCGCAGATTTATAAGCCTGGGTAACCCGTGTAGAATCCTGTGCTGTACAGAAATTTCCTGCAGCAAGAATGAAAACAATAAGTATTTTAAAAATTAATTTCACGGATTTCAGATCTTTAATGCAAAGTAACTAAAACTTTATGTATCCTTTTCTATTCTTTACCAAGTCAAAACTTCAATTCACCAAGTCTGCTCCTTCAAAGAATCAATCCTTTGATTTTTGAATGGTTCATAAAATTATACCACAGAAGCGTGAGTCTTTCTTTATATTTGTAGGACGATTTTATACCAAAATTATGAATAAAAAACTCCGGATTATACTTGTAGCTTTATTTTGTACAGGCAGTGTTCATGCACAGATCTACATTCAGAATGTAACGGTTGCCGATGTGGTCCATAAAAAGATGATTCCGGGCCAGACTGTTATCATGACAGGAAAAACCATTACCGCCGTAAAACCCAGCAAGCAGATCAAAATTCCTCAGAATTCCCACGTCATCAATGGTGAAGGAAAATTTCTGATCCCCGGAATGACAGACTCACACGTTCATTTTTTCCAAAGCGGAGGTTTATATACGAGACCTGAT
Source organism: Chryseobacterium sp. JM1 (assembly GCF_000737715.1). Taxonomy (GTDB): domain Bacteria; phylum Bacteroidota; class Bacteroidia; order Flavobacteriales; family Weeksellaceae; genus Chryseobacterium. Next base: position 63,776 of record NZ_JPRN01000018.1, read on the forward strand.
GCCCTTGATCTCAGAAAACATGTTCCCTATGAAAAAGAGATCAGCTGGAGCCACAGTCATATGGAAGATCTTATGCAGCGATATCTTAAAATGGGAATCACTTCGGTTATTGATCCGGGAGCGACTTATAATTTGTTGAAACTTCGGGATTCTCTAAAAGTCAATGATCGTCTTCCTTCAGTCTATATGTCCGGACCACTGATTACGACCTATGAACCTGAAGTGTTTAAAAACCTCAATAAAAATGAACCTTTCAGGCTGCTTACGTCTATTGATGATGCTAAAAAGCTGGTACAGGAACAGATTCCCTACAAACCAGACTTTATCAAAATATGGTATATCATCACTGGAGATCCCGGTCAAAAGAAAGAACAGACGAAGAAGCTGGAACCGACTATAAAAGCGGTGATTGATGAAGCCCACAGAAATAATTTAAAAGTAGCCATTCACGCTACAGAGCGCTTAACCGCGGAAACAGCAGTACTCAACGGTGCCGATTTTCTGGTTCATAATATAGAAGACGAAATTGTTTCTGATGATTTTGTAAAACTTTTAAAATCAAAAAAAGTCATTGTAAGCCCTACCCTTACGGTGATGGATAATTATTATGACACCTACGGACAAAAGAAAGTTTACAATACCTATGAACTGGAAAATTCCAATCCTGAAAGCATCGGCTCTATGTACGACCTGAAGCATCTTACGCAAACCTCAGATTCTGCGATGCTCTATAAACGTAAAGTCCGGTTCAGTGACCCTAAGGTAAAAGCCTACATTTCAAAAACAGACTCCATCCGAAAAGTCAATCTCAAAAAACTGGCTGATGGAGGCGTAATGCTTGCTGCCGGTACCGATGCAGGAAATATAGGAACACAGCATGCGTCATCTTTTCTCGCAGAACTTAAAGCGATGAAAGAAAGCGGTATGAATGAATGGCAGATTCTTCAGTCGGCGACTATCATTCCTGCGAAGATCCTTAATAAAGACAATGAATACGGCAGCATAGAAGCTGGCAAAACCGCTGATTTTGTTTTACTGAATGCCAATCCGATAGATCATCTGGATAATCTGACAAAAATTGATCTGGTTATGAAAAACGGGTTGCCTGTAGATCTGGCAAAAATTGTAAAAGTAACGCCGGAATCCCTGGCTCAGCAGCAGCTCAATGCTTATAATGCAAGAAATATTGATGCTTTTCTGGAACCTTATGCAGACGATGTGGAGCTTTATCAGTTCCCCGGAAAGCTGATCAGTAAAGGAAAAGAAGCTATGAGAAAGACCTATTCCGCTATGTTTGAAAAATATCCGGATCTGCACTGTGAGATCAAACAAAGGATCGTCAATCTTAATTCTGTTATTGATAAAGAGAGCGTTTCAGGGCTGAGACCTGGCGTAAAGACGGAAGCAACCGCTATTTATGAGATTAAAAACGATAAGATTTCAAAAGTTTATTTTATTTACTAAACATATTTTTTGAACCATTAAGATTCTTGTTAAGCTTTTAAGAATATTAGGTTTTAGCTTCGCTTTAAGACGTACAGCTTAAAAAATCATTTGATTTTTTCTTAACTAACCTTACATCCTTCATTGATCTTAATGGTTTAAAATCACATTTCAAAAAAGCTACAAAAGGCGATTCTCACAGGGATCGTCTTTTTTATGGGCATCCACCAAGTGAAAACCTCATTTCACCAAGTCTCTTTATTTCGGGTTTCGGATCGCAGTAATTTTACATCAGAATTTAAAACAAGAAATTATGAAATTGAGACATTTTTTATTGATCGGAATCTTTACCCTGGGAAGTTTTGTAAATGCACAGGAAGTAAAGAAAAATGCAATTGAAGTTACAGGGATTGCAGAATTGGAAGTGGAACCGGATGAAATCATCTTTAGCGTAGGCATTAAGGCGGATAACAAAAACGATCTGGCAGATAATGAAAAGAAACTGTTTGAAACGTTGAAGAATGGAGGTGTAAAGAACGAAGACATCAAATTCAAATCCATGTACCAGAATATATATGCTAAAAACGGAAAATTCACGAAGAGCTACCAGTTCAAAGTGAATACGAAAGCGAACATCAGCAAAATATTTGAAGACCTGAACCAGAAATGGGTAAGCAACCTGAATGTTTCCGAAGTAAAGAGCACTAAGATAGCCGACTTGAGAAAAACGGTTAAAATCAATGCTTTAAAGGCAGCCAAAGAAAAGGCAGATTATCTGCTGGAAAGTATGGGTAAAAAAACTGGAGCTCCGCTTGAGATCATCGAAATTGAAGATTACACCAGCGATATGGTTCTTCCTGTAGCTTACAAAAGCAGTGTGAGAAATATGCAGATGGAAGCAGCAGACGCTACGATAGATTTTTCTTTCGACAATATCGAAAACATCAAGCTGAAATACAGCATCAAAACAAGATACGAAATCCTTTAGAATTAACAGATTTAAAAAGACAGTCCGAAAGGGCTGTTTTTCTTTTTTAAGGCTGACATTTAAGCTCACCAAGTGAAAGTCAGGTTTCACCAAGTCTCCTCATTTTCAGCCTTAAATAGGGATAATTTTACTACAGGAATTAAAATAATACACTATGAAACGCTATTTATTACTACTCATCGCATTTTCTGTTTCATTCTTAAAAGGACAGGAAATCAAGAAGGAAATTGAAGTGAAACAGGCCACTGTATTCCTTCAGGGTGCTAAAGTTTTCGGAAGTACATCCGTTACCCTGCAGAAAGGAAGAAATATGGTAAGAATCATCAACCTTCCCAACAATCTGGATGAAAATACCTACAGGATCAATCTTGAAAAAAATACAACACTTCTTTCTATCACACCACAGAGTAACTTTCTGAAAGATGAAGATTTCTCTGCAGGAGAAAAGAAACTGGATGATGAAAGAAAAAAATTACAGAGACAGGTCAATTTGTTAAATATCCAAATCAAGAATCTGACGGGTGAGCAAAATATCATCAATGACAATCTAAAGATCTCTACCAACGATAAATCTACTCCGCAGGAGCAGCTGATCAAACTGACTGAATTCTACAGAAAAAGAATGCTGGAAATCGACAACCAGGTTTTTGTTTTGAATGAGCAGAAGACGGTTTTGGACGAAGGTATTGCGAAGATCAGCAATCAGTTCGCAGAAGAACAGACGAACAAAAATACCAACAGAAAAGAACTTCTTCTGGAAATCCTTGCAGACCATGAAACGAATCTGAACTTAGGTGTAAGCTATATCGTTTCTGACGCAGGCTGGGTTCCATCTTATGATCTTCGCGCAGAATCTGTAAAGAAGCCGCTTGAAATGGTTTATAAAGGAAAAATCTACCAGAAAACCGGACAGGACTGGAAAAATGTAAAATTATTTGTTTCGACCTACAGACCATCTTACAATCAGGACAGACCGATTCTTTCTCCTTTGTATGTCGCTGAATATACACCACACAATGCACAGGCTGAAACTGCCAATTACAAGCTGAAAGCTGCTGCAAAAGAAGTGAATTCTTATCAGATGAGAGCTGAAGTAGAAGTTAAACCAAGTCAAATCCCTGTAGCCACTGTTTCGGACAGCCAGATGAACGTTATTTATGAGCTTAATTATAACCAAACGATCTTGAGCCAGGAAAAAGAACAGTATGTCATCCTTGATAAAAAACAAATCGATGCTACTTATAAATACCACACCGTTCCGAAACTGAACAACCAGGTATTCCTCATGGCATTTATTAAAAACTGGCAGAATCTTAATCTGATTTCCGGAGAAGCCAATATCTATTTTGAAGATAATTATATCGGGAAAACCAGCATTGCAAGCAATTATGTAAAAGATGAATTCCCTATTTCCCTAGGTGTGGATGAAAGAATTACCGTAAAAAGAATCAAACTGGAGGATAAAACCTCTCAGAAAAACTTCAACAGCAATAAGTGGGAAACAGAATCCTTCCAGATCAGCATCAGAAATAACACCAAAGAAAGCATTGAACTGGAAATCCTTGACCAACTTCCGATCAGCGAAAATTCTAAAATTCAGGTTAAAGCCTTAGAGATTGGAAACGGAAGTTTTGATGAGAAAACAGGAAGCATTCTTTGGAACAGAAACATCGGCAGCGGAAGTTCGGACAAAATCAATTTCTCTTATGAAGTGAAGTATCCGAAAGAAATGCAGATTCAGTATTACAGCAGATAACCAATAAAAAATAACAGTATGACAACTTTAAAAATCTTAGCAATGACAGCCGTTACCGATTTTCTGAGTTCCGGCAGTTTTTCAGACATCCGCTGTTCAAACAGCACGACAGGAGACAGAGCAGCATTGGTACAGAATGCTTCCGTACCTGAGATTCCAACGCCATCAAAGGATAATAAAATCCAGGTTGCCCTTCTTCTGGACACTTCCAACAGTATGGACGGACTCATTGATCAGGCTAAATCAAGGCTTTGGAATATTGTGAACACATTGACCACACTGAAGTACAACGGAAAGGCTCCTCAGGTAGAAATTGCCTTGTATGAATACGGAAATGACGGTATTCGTGATGAAAATTACATCCGTCAGGTTACTCCGCTTACTCAGGATCTCGATCTGGTTTCCGAGAAATTATTTGCTCTGAGAACCAACGGCGGTAATGAATACTGCGGTGCGGTGATCCGTGATGCTTCGATGAACCTGAACTGGGATGGCAACGAAAAAAGCATGAAGCTGATCTATATCGCCGGTAATGAACCGTTCGATCAGGGAAAAGTGAATTATAAAGACGTGATCTCCAAAGCAAAAAGCAAAAATATATACACGAATACCATTTTCTGCGGAAGCCGAGAAGAAGGTACCCAAACCTTCTGGCAAAACGGTGCGGTTGTAGGCGGTGGGAAATACTTTAATATCGACAGCGACAGAAAGGTCATTTATATTGAAACGCCATATGATGTAAGAATTTCAGAATGCAACACCAAGCTGAATGACACCTACATTTTCTACGGAAATCACGGCTCTGAATATAAACTAAAACAGGCTGCACAGGACAGGAATGCTGAGGTACAGTCGGTTTCCAATTATGTTGAAAGAACCGTTGCCAAGTCTAAGAAGAATGCTTATAAAAATGATCACTGGGATTTGGTAGACAAAGCAGAAAAAGATGCAGGCTTTATCGCCACCGTAAAAGACGATGCCCTTCCGGCCGAACTGAAAGGTAAAAGCAAGGAAGAAATTAAAAAAGCCGTTGCTGTAAAATCTGCAGAGCGTGGAAAAATTCAGAAGGAGATTGAAGAGCTGTCCAGAAAACGTCAAGAATACATTGATGCCGAAATGAAAAAACGGGGCAATGCAGATTCTGACGACCTTGGAAAAGCGATTGAAAGGTCTATTCTGGAGCAGGCAAAAACGAGTGGATATACTTCGAAATAGTTTTGAAACTGGTGGCTCAGTTTTCCGAGGCCACCAGTTTTTTTTATCTCCCGAATTTAAAATAGTCAGACAACAGATGCTTTTTGTTTTTCATAAACTGAGAAGCCATTTCCATTCCCGTCACGGAAAAAGTGATTCCGTTTCCACCGAAACCCAAGACAAAATATGAATTTTTAAATTTTTTATGCTCTCCGATATAAGGCAGTCCGTCTTTGGTTTCCCCGAAAGTTCCGGCCCAGACAAAATCGGTATAGAAATGATAATCTGGTTTTATTTTTTTGAGATTTTTGAGAATTTCTTTCTCTTTTTTATCGAGAAGCGCATCCCGTTTTTGGGCATCACTGAAATCTTCATCTCCTCCACCAATCAGAAGTCGTCCGTCATCGGTTGTACGCATATAGATATAAGGATCATCCGTATTCCAGACCAATGTACTGCTGATGTTTTTGAATTTATCATCATCAATCTCTGAAACGATGGCGAAAGTACTTTTTAAATCCACAAAGTTTTCCTTCAATAGATTTTTGCTTTCATAACCGATGCAATAGATCACTTTTTTAGCCTTGATTTGAAAACCGCTGTCTACGGTTGCCAGATTAAAGCCTTTGTGATATTCTACCTTCTTCATTTCGGTTTTATCGAATATTTTTAATCCTTTTTTTACATTATGCTCAAATAATTCATGGGCAAATTTAAACGCATCAATGCTGGCTCCCTGTTTCGACAGAATACCGCCATAGGTATTTTCAAATCCAAACTGTTCTACAATTTGTTCTGCTTCGAGCCATTTTATGTTGAATCCTGCCTTTTTTCTGGCTTTACATTCTTCCTGAAGCCACTTTACATCTTTCTTTTTTGAAGCAAAATACAGCGATTTTTTTCGTTTAAAACCGGCATCAGACCTAATCTGCTTTGTGATCTTTTCAAGATTATCTATTGCTTCGGAACAGGCTTTATAGCTTGCTACAGCTCCTTTTTCCCCGATCTTTTCAGTCAGTTCGTAAAGAGGAACGTCTATTTCGTACTGCAGCATAGATGTAGTGGCAGAAGTGCTTCCATTACAGATTTCGCGTTTATCAATCAGGATTGTTTTGTATCCGTCACTGATCATCTGATGGGCAATAAGGCTTCCGGTAATACCGCCACCGATAATTAAAACATCGCAGTTTTCATTTGATTTCAGGGAAGGATAAGACGTTATCAATCCGTTCTTTATCAGCCAGAAAGGTTCGTTCGATTTTAAATCCATAATTGAATATTATATTAAAATATTAACGTTTATAAGTATTTTAACGATTTATTATCAAATTATGGTGCAATTATTGTACCCAGTTCTAAAATCCAACCACATTAAAAATAAATTATATGATAACGATTATTCCAGAAGCTCCGGAAAATGTTGCTGCATTCAATGCAACCGGAGAAATAACCAGAGAAGATTTTGAAAACCTTGTCATCCCTCATGTAAAAGATAAAGTAGACCAGTTTGGCGAGCTCAACTATCTTTTGTATCTGGACACGGATCTGGATAAGTTTACTATGGGAGCATGGCTTCAGGATGCTCTTTTAGGATTAAAAAACCTTACCAAATGGAACCGTACCGCTATTGTGACAGACAAAGAAGCCGTACAGAACTTTACCGATATTTTCAGTGTCCTGATGCCGGGAGAATTTAAATCTTTTCCTAAAGAAAATTTATATAACGCACTGTATTGGTGTAAAAACGGAAACGAAGTAGAAGTGTAACGTTATGTGTTAGAGTTTGAGCGTATGAGTGTTTGAGGGGATAGAGTATCCGCGTGTAGAATGAAGGTGCTGGTTGACAGTTGCTAGTTTGTCGTCATTAAGACAAATATTTTTGTAGTTTAAAATATTGTTTTCCCAAATCCATTCACTATTCACTTGCGAAGCAAAATTCACCATTGACGTCTTCTCATCTAGGCCATATTATAATAAAAAAGAGACTTTGCTCAAATGAATGTGCAAAGTCTCTTTTTGTATGTGTCAGTGACATTAAATACTATATTATTCGGATCATGTACAAAACTTGGTGGATAGATGGTTTTCTTACGCAAAGTTATATGAAAAATGCTTTTGAGTTGAAGAAGGCAAAGAGTTCGACTTCGTCGCTGATGAAGCTTCCAGATATATCGTCTGCTTAATCGAATCAATGAAATTGATTCCGCCTTTGCTTCCCTTTATTAATAGGATAATCAATTTCTTTGCGTTAAAAAAACGTATCCGCTCCCCAATTTTTGAAATTGATCCCATTATTCCATGTATCTACTTCACTTTTTATCTATTTCTTATTTATCGCAAGGCACGCATTCTACAGCCGTGTCATCACGATCAGGAGTTTCTTTCCCATAAAGATATCTGTATCTTAAGCTTATGACAAGACCGATAAACGTCATTCCCACGCCTACCAATGAAGGGTATTTGAATGAGAATCCGTATTCTAAAGGAATTCCTCCTAAAAAGGCACCCATCGCATTGGCAATATTAAAAGCAGCCTGCATAAACGCGGCAGCCATCATTTCACTTTTTGGGGCTGCTTTCATCATCATGATATTAATAGGTGCAGCAACCGACATTGACAGCGCTCCGCAGATAAATGTCAGGATTAGTGCTATATTCTGATGTTCGGCAAATAAAAATACCCCTCCCAGAGAGATCATCATCAGGAAAATCAGTAATGCACATGTTTTTTCAGGCCCTAGACGGTCGGAAATAAATCCTCCGGCAAGGTTTCCCACTACCATTCCTGCGCCGGCAAGAATCATGACATAGGCCATCTGATTGCTTTGGATTCCGGCAACGATGGTCATTAAAGGCGTGATATAACTGAACCAGGTGAAAAGTCCTCCAAAACCAATGGCTGTAATTCCCAATACCAGCCAAGACTGTTTATTTTTAAGGAATTTCAGTTCTTCCAGAAAATGGGTATCCTGATTTGATTCTATGGCAGGAAGCCATAATTTCAGGAATAATATCGCGAAAAGGCCGATTAACGCTACAATCGCAAAGTAAAGTTTCCAGTGATAAGCATGTCCGATATAGGTAACGAGCGGAACCATAATCAGATTGGCCACCGTAAGCCCCGTAAACATTAAGGATATATAAAATGCCTCCTTCCCTTTTCCTGCCATTCGGGATGCTACTACTGTTCCTACTCCGAAAAATGCTCCGTGTGGAAGTCCGGACATAAATCTCATGATCAGCATACTTGTATAATCCGGCATTACTGCAGAAAGTCCGTTGAATAGGGTGAAGAGGATCATTAAAACCATCAGCACTTTTTTAGGTGGAAATTTCACGGAATATCCAATCAGGATAGGTGCCCCGATCACCACTCCCATCGCATAAGCCGAGATTAAATGTCCTGCTTCAGGAATGGAAATCTTGAGGGTATTTGCAATATCTGGAAGCAGTCCCATGACGGTAAACTCCGTAGTTCCGATTCCCAGTCCGCCTATGGCCAGCGGTATTATTCTTTTATCAATCCTCATTGTGAGTAAACTTCTTTTTTCGAATTAAATTTTAAATGATTTTTTCTGAAAAATAAAAACAGTCTCCCACCTTTATTTTGAAAGTGCAAAAATCGCAAGAAATATTGGCTTTTACTTCTCCTGAGATGATAAAAATTTGCTCCATATTAACCTTTTTATGTAATTTTAAAATTAGAATCAATCAAATGAGAACAAGATGAAGATCCAGAAAGAAGTAATAGAATTTGAAAAAGGAAAGTCTTTTAAGCTTTTTTCACCGTCTTTAAAGAACTGTTTTTTCTGGCACCATCATCCCGAAATCGAACTGGTCTATGTGGAAGCCGTCAATGGAATCCGCCACGTAGGCCGTGATATTTCAGGTTTTACAGAAAGCGATCTGTTACTGATTGGTTCCAATGTTCCGCATCTTAATTTCGATTATGGCATCCAGACGGAATGCAGACAGCTTGTTCTGCAGATGAGAGACAATTTTCTTCAGGACATTATTTTCCCGGTTCCTGAGTTTGACAACATCAAAAAACTTCTGGAAAGATCCTATCTGGGACTTTCCTTCTCAGGAGAAACCAAGAAAACGGTTGTTGAGAAGCTCAATGAAATTAAAGATAAAAACTCGTTTGATTCACTTATGGGGCTGATTGAAATTTTACAAATCCTCGCCGCCACAGACGAAGTAAAAGAGCTAAACAAAGAAGACACAAGGATAAAGTGGTTCCTGAACGACAAGATCAGAATGGGAACGATCTACGATTACATCCATGAAAATTATGATAAAAAACCAAACGTCAACGAAATTGCAAAGATTGTCAGTCTGAGTACGCCCGCTTTCTGCCGCTATTTTAAAAAGCAGACGAATATGACCTTCACTGAGTTTGTCAATAATTACAGGATCAACCAAGCTAAGATATTTCTGCTGAAGGATTATTCTGTGACGGAGGTCTGTTTTCAGGTGGGTTTTGAGAGTTTGTCCTATTTCAACAAGCTTTTCAAACAGCATACAGGTGAAACGCCGTCTGAATTCAGGAAAAAATATTTGAAGAATATTGAAATTGGAGGTTAGATTTGTGTTTCCGATTAGTATTTTTTTAACCACGGATTTGCACAAATGTTTATGAGAATAATGTAAGTTTTGGCTAAAGCCAATTGTGTACATTTTTTTCAGGCGGGCTAAAGCCCAATGTCATTAAGTTAAGGGTCTAATATTTTGATTTTCAGACGATTCACCTTTTTTATGTTATCTTTTTTTCGTATATTTAACAGTGAATCAATCAGTTAAACCTAGACGAAAAAATATTAATGATATTTTATCTTCTCTTCAATGCGAAATTTCTCATAGTTTTACAAAGAAAAGATTTATAGTTAATGCTGAAGATTTCAGTAGAAACAGAAATCTTTCTT
>NZ_JPRN01000019.1 GCF_000737715.1 Chryseobacterium sp. JM1
AATGGATGAATATAAAACTCTTTTAAAATCACATATAGTCCCTATAAGACCTGCTCGGTCACATCAAAGAAATACAGCAAAATATAAAGCTAGGGCAAAGCCAATAATTACTAAAAATCACAAAGATAGCCTGTAATTGATTCTTAACTTAATGACATTGGGCTAAAGCCGGTTTCTATTGAATATAATGAGCTTCCATTCAATGGAAGACCAAAGATTTTGATGAAACGGTGTGTTCTATTTTACCACAAAAGAATAGTATAAAACATCTTCCAAACTATATCTGTGTGTATGGTTTATATATCCCACAGACACCATTTTCACCAAGACTGTCATTGCGAACCGTAGGTGAAGCAATCTTCTGCAGCTCATTACAAAAAATTGCGGTTAAAGAGATTGCTTCGTCGCTTCGCTCCTCGCAATGACAAAAGCTGAAACCCGTTCCTGTTGAATATAATAAGCTTCCGTTCAATGGAAGACCAAGGATTTTGATGAAACGGGGTGTTCTAATTTTATCACTAAAGAATAGTATAAAACATCTTCCAAACTATATCTGTGTGTATGGTTTACATATCCCACAGACGCCATTTTCACCAAGACTGTCATTGCGAACCGTAGGTGAAGCAATCTTCTGCAGCTCATTACAAAAAATTGCGGTTAAAGAGATTGCCTCGTCGCTTCGCTCCTCGCAATGACAAAAGCTGAAGCTCTTTCCTATTGAATAAAATTCGAATATAATGAGCGGTTACCATTCAAATAAAATCTTTGAAAATGTAAATAAACTTTAAAATAGTTCATAAATTTCATTTTTTGATGAATTAATTATTGACAACATATTTAGGATTACTATCGTGGTAAGCAGAGAAAAAAAATATTATTCTTGAAATTAAAATATTTATAGTTAATTATTAGTTATATATCGTTATTTCAAAAGCGTATAAAACACTAACAATGAATACTTTAATGTGCAAAAAAACAGGTAAAACCCCTCTATTTTATTTATTTTTGCAAAAAAAACCAAAATGAAGAAAATAATTTTACTATTAACATTGCTTACAGTCAATGTCATCTATTCCCAACTTTTAAAGGACAATTCATTCGCTTCCAATGGAATACATCATTTGCCTGCAGGAACTTTCTTAGCAGGCAATTTAACCGATACCAACAGCAGTGTTTTTTATCGGTCTTTCGATTCTAACACCCACCAATTGGTTATTTCTAAAGCGACAAGCTATACAGGACCTTTAGATCCTACTTTTGGAACCAATGGAAAAATCTTCTTAGATTACCAGTTGGATGATCTTATTGGCTTTTTAAGACATTCCGATAACAAACTGACATTGCTTTGCAAAAAAATGGATCCTGCCACCAACAGCCCTTCTCATTTTGATGTTATCAGAATCCTTCCAAACGGACAGCCGGATCTGTCATTTGGTAACGGAGGAACAAAAATTCTAGCCCATCCTGTCCTGTTTACTGATCTCTATGAGCAGGATAATAAAATACTGGTCGCCGGAGAGGGATATCATCCGAATGGTTCATCAGATTCCCAACTCCATCTGTTTAGAATAAACAATGATGGAACCGAGGATACCAGTTTTGGAAATAACGGAGAACTTGCAATTCCTGCTATTCCCGGCTATATATTATTGGATCAACAGTCCAGTATTATGTGTTTTTATGCCTATACCATAAAAAAGTACAATTCAAACGGACAGGTTATGACCAGCTTCGGTAATAATGGAGAGGTGGCCGTAGATCCTCCCTTAGCGATAAGTAAGGCCATTATAGACAGCAATAATAAAATAGCATGCATAGACATGGTAGACACGGGTTCCGGCTTTGGTACCGTAAAAAGAATAAACGCAGACGGAAGCATAGATCCTGCCTTCAATTATAATCCCCCTGCTGGAGCGATGCTTTTTGATCTTTATGAGAAAAACGGCCACTATTATGTTGCTGGAAATGTAAATGCCAATGGTGGACATGCCTATTATATCTCTAAGCTTGATCAAAGTGGAACTGTGGACCCTTCAGTTGGAAACTTTGTAGAAAATGATCCTAATTTGCAAAACCATTCTATCGTCAGCATTAAGGTTTTTGATAACAGCATCCTTGTATATGGTGGAGAAGGTATGTATAACGGAGCGTTTGAGGTTGTAAAATATGTACTTAACAGCTCTTCTACTTTATCCGCTAGTGAAGTTACCCAGAATAAAGAAATACAAATAGAAAATCCGGTAAAAGACCAATTAGTCATTACATCAAAAGAAAAGATGAGCACGATTGATATTTATTCTTCAACCGGAATATGGATAAAAAAACTTACTAATGAATCTGCTGATGTTTCCCATCTCGCAAGTGGAATTTATATTATAAAAATTAACTTCCAAAATGGAAAAAACAAAACCTTTAAGATCATTAAAAAATAAATCTGTAACAACAGATGATTACGACAAAACTGCTTCCCCTTGAAGCAGTTTTTTTTATGGTGCTAAAACCACCCCGTCAAAAATTCTTTGAAATTTCGCCACCCCTCCAATGCAGGGGAATGATGATCTCCAAGATTTAAAGCTCGGTCAATAGATTTACTTTTACACTCAAGAAAATCGTAGATTTTCATAAAAACTTAAGTGTACTTTCTATGCGCAATACATTACTTTACAATAACTAAAGTGTTTAAAAAAGCTTTTGTGACTTTTGTGGTTGATTTTATCGTTTCTCACAGTTTATTTTAAGCTTTTAAAACATTAAGATTAATGAAGGCAGTAAGGTGAGTTAAGAAAAAATCAAATGATTTTTTTTAGCTGTATACCTTAAAGCGAAGCTTAAACTTCATATTCTTAAAACCTTCATGATCCTTAATGGTTCAAAAAATGCCCTATTTAACCACAAAAGTCACAAAAGTTTTAATGCATTTAAACACTTTAGGCCACTTTAGTTTCAGAAGTTTTATCATCCTGAAAATACTAAGTTCACATAAGAAGAAAATCAAAGATTTTCGTAAAAACTTAAGTGTACTTTCTATGCGCCATTCATTTACATTACAATAACTAAAGTGTTTAAAACTTTTGTGACTTTTGTGGTTAAAATACAGGTTAAAGCAAAATAAAAAAGCGCACCCACCGGGTACGCTTTATATTGTAAAAGCTGAATACTAATGTAATTCAGCAAGATATTTCTCTGCATCCATAGCCGCCATACATCCGCTTCCTGCAGCAGTGATCGCTTGTCTGTAGATATGATCCTGAACATCTCCAGCTGCAAATACACCCGGAAGATTGGTTCTTGTAGATCCTTTTTCAGTAAGAATATACCCGTTTTCATCAAGATCGATCTGTCCAACGAAGATATCAGTATTCGGCTTGTGACCGATGGCAATGAAGATACCATCTACATCTACCGAAGATTTCTCCTGAGTCTGGTTGTTGATGATCATCGCTCTTTCAACAAGGCTGTTCTCCCCTTCAATCCCGATTAATTCATGGTTGAATTTCACTTCGATATTCGGTGTGTTTTCAACTCTGTGGATCATCGCTTTAGAAGCTCTGAACACGTCTTTTCTTACCAGCATTGTTACTTTTTTCGTAAGCTTTGCAAGATAAGTCGCTTCTTCTGCCGCTGTATCTCCTGCTCCTACTACCACCACGTCTTTTCCTCTGTAGAAGAATCCGTCGCACGTAGCACATGCGGAAACACCGCCTCCTGCATATTTCTTCTCATCATCAAGGCCTAGGTATTTTGCAGTAGCTCCTGTAGAGATAATTACTGTTTTGGCCAGGATTTCCTTATTTCCTGCGTATAATTTGTGAACACCGCCTTCTTCTTTGGAGAATTCAGCTTTAGTGATCATTTCGTAATGAACTTTAGTCTCGAATCTTTCCGCCTGCTTCTGCAGATCCATCATCATTTCAGGCCCTGTAATCCCTGCCGGATATCCTGGAAAGTTATCAACCTCCGTAGTTGTGGTTAATTGTCCGCCCGGCTCCAAACCTGTGTATAATTCTGGTTTCAAGTCTGCTCTTGCTGCATAAATAGCCGCTGTAAAGCCAGAAGGCCCGGATCCAACGATCACACAATCTAAAATGTTTTGTTCCATAATTTACTTTGTTCAAAAAGATTTTAATTCAGGCTGCTAATTTCGTAATTTTTACTGTTTTATTAAAGTATTTTTAATGATACTTGTCAATATGAAATATGGGGACTGTCGATTGGGTGGTATGTGGTTGAGTGTGGGAGGGTTTCGGAGTTGGAGAGTATTAGAGTCGGAGGGTTTGAGGGGTTTAGAGTCAATGAGTTGGGGAAGCGTTGTCAGTTGCTGGTTGCTGGTTTTTTGGGTTGAAAGGTTGCTAATTGCTAGTTGCTGGTTGCTAGTTCGTAGTAATTAAGTTAATGAATTCAGCGTCTGATATCTGAAATCTGATGTCTTGTATCTTTTTTCTTGGTTCTTGGCTCTTGATTCTTGGTTCTTAAATTCACCATTCACTTGCGAAGCAAAATTGACCATTCACTCCAACTCTCGAACCCTCAAACCCTCAAACCCTCCGACTCTCATACCCAACTACTCCACCATCCACTTCACCAGCTCATTCCCCTCCACGATATTCCAGGAGTGCGGATGTCTTGTTCCGTTGGCTCGGATGCCGCGGTCTTTGGTTTGGATCAGTTCTGCCTGTGTATTTCCTGCTTTAAGTAATGTCTGATGGGCTTTTTCCAGTACGTAGGCGTTAAGTTCTTCGTAGGTTCTGTTCTTCTTTTCGAGCTGCCATTTCAGGTCAGGTTCGCAGTACAATCTTGTTTTAATATGTTTAAGATATTGGATATTGCCTTCATCAGGAGATGCAGACATTAAATAGGGTGACAACGTTTTATATTTTTCACGGCTCGTATCCGGTTTTCCTATTTCTTTTTCAAGAAGCTCCGTCAGGTACCTTCCCTCTTCTACAGCTTCGGGATCTGCATTTTTGGCTACACCTTTTTTGGCGTTATCATAGAGCTTTTCAAGATCGATGGGAGAATCTACGACCATCAGGCCTCTGGGTTGTAGAGGATCCTGATTTTTAATGAGAAAAGCTGTCATCAGAAGGGCAACATTTCCTCCACCGGAAAAACCTCCGATGTATATATTATCGGGCGAAATTTTGTTGCGTTTAAAGATCCTGTGTAAAGTTTTTGCGTACTTCTGCTTTTCAGATTCCGTTAAAAATAATTTCTGATTATAGTCTAAAAGAATCGTTGTGATGCCTTTTCTGTCGATGCCTTTTAAAAATCGGGCTTCCGTTTTTGTATGTTCTATATTACAGGGAAAACAGGGAAATAAAATAAGAACCGCTTTCTGATCCGGGGCAATATTTAATTCATAATGACTGCCTTTTATCGTCTGTCCAAAAGTATTCTGATTCGCAAAAACCATCAAAAACACATACAAAACAATCAGGAAAACACTTTTTCTCATACCAACAAAAAATAAAACCCTAAAACACTCCCACACTAAAACTCTCCCACTCAAAAACTCATCAAACTTTCATCTTAATCTTATCCACATTGATAATTTTATACACCAGTTCCTTGATCAGTTCAGCTTCTCCCATATTCACCGCTCCAAGGCCTTTCCCTTTCATGTCAAATTCTCTTAAGATAGAAATGACTCTGGTAGCATGCTTTAAAGGATATAACCTTGCACTTTCCGCATAGTCTTTGATGAAATAGGGATTAACGCCCATTTGTGAAGCAATAGCCTGTGGTGGCTGTCCAGCCATCGTTTGATAAATGATCACATTGGAAAAATAACTGTACAGATTCGCCAGCATCATCACAAAAGGATTGTTCTTTGGATTTTTGCCCATAAAATGAGCGATCCTGAATGCGGCATCGGCATTTTTGGTTCCTAAAGCTTTCTGAAGTTCAAAAACATTGTATTCTTTACTGATCCCGATATGGTTTTCTACGATTGTTCCATCCAGCATTTCGCCTTCTTTGAGGATGATCTTCAGCTTGTTCAGTTCGTTGGCAATTCTTGAAAGGTCATTTCCTAGATATTCTGCCAGTAGATTGGAAATATTCGGAGCAATTTTGATTTTCAGTTGGGCACATTCATCAGCAATCCATTTTGGAAGATTGCTGTCTCTCACAGATTCACTTAAGAAAAGCGCTTTGGCTTTATCCAGTGCTTTTGCAGCTTTTTTTCTACTGTCCAACTTCTTATGTTTATGCGCAAAAACAAGGACTGTAGAAGGAACCGGATTTTCCACATAGGTTTCCAGAACGCGGTTTTCATCCTCATTAAATTTCAGATCCTGAGCTTCCTTTACAATAATCACCTGCCTGTCGCCCATCATCGGGAACTGTCTCGCAAGGGAAAGGATCTCATGATAAGAGGTATCTTTTCCGTACACTACAGTCTGGTTAAAAGCCTTTTCATCTTCCTCCAGAAAGTCGT
Organism: Chryseobacterium sp. JM1; assembly: GCF_000737715.1. Lineage (GTDB taxonomy): Bacteria > Bacteroidota > Bacteroidia > Flavobacteriales > Weeksellaceae > Chryseobacterium. Next base: position 6,440 of record NZ_JPRN01000019.1, read on the forward strand.
GTTCAAGCACTTTTACGGCAGCATCAATAAAGTAAGGTTCTTCTCCGTGGAAAAAATAAATAGGTAAAACTTCTTTATTTTTAATATTTTTGAGGATTAAATCTAATTCTTTCATCTTATTAATGGAACTTCCAAAACTGAATTTTCAGGAAACTTTTGATTTTAAATTCAAGAAAGACAAAGATAAGTTTTTTATTTATGACTTAGTCCGCAAAACTTACCTTCTGCTCACTCCTGAAGAATGGGTACGCCAACACTGGATCCACTATTATCTTACGGTAAAAGGCTATTCTCCATCTGCCCTGATCACAGAGAAAAAGATCCTTCTGAACGGCCTTACCAAAAGAATCGACCTTCTAGTAACGGAAAAAACAGAACCCGTGATCCTGATCGAATGCAAAGCCCCGAAGATCAAACTGACGGAGAAAACATTTGAACAGACGGCGAGGTACAACTCCATCATCGGAGCAAAAGAAATCATCCTGACGAATGGGCTGCATCACATCAATGCGTATTATGAAAATGAACAGTATCAGTTTTACAAACCTGAGTAGACTGCTGATTTTTTTTCACCACAAAAGTCACAAAAGTTTTTGAACACTTTAGTTATTTTAAAGTGAATGCATTGCGTATAGAAAGTACACTTAAGTTCTATGAAAATCTACGATTTTCTTTGCTGTAAAAGAAAAATCTGCCTTATCATTTTAATCTGCGTGAGAGAAAATTTTAAACCATTAAGATTCATTAAGTTTTTAAGAATATTAAGGTTAGCTTAGCTTTGAAGCGTCCAACTTAAAAAAATCATTGATTTTTTTCTTAACTCACCTTACTGCCTTCATCTATCTTAATCTTTTAAAAGCGTACAATGAGAATCTGTGCCTTTTGTGATTAAAAAGTTTATATTTTCTCTTGATCTCCCGCTTATATGAACCCAGTATTTCCAGAATAAGAATCTTTTGAAATTTAATTAATATCAAGGCTTTAAATACCAAAACTTTTGCGACTTTTGTAATCAAATACAATTAAAAAAGTTTAAAAGCATCTATGGAAATTAAAAATATCATCTTCGATTTTGGCGGCGTTTTAATGGACTGGGATCCGAGGTATTTTTTCAAAGATTATTTCAAGGACGATGAGAAAATGGAGTACTTTCTGGAAAACATTGCCCAGTCGGAATGGAATGAGCAGCAGGACAAAGGAAGAAGTCTGGCAGAAGGCACTGATATTCAGGTGAAAAAATTCCCCGAATGGGAAAAGGAACTCAGAGCCTATTACGATAACTGGACAGTGATGCTGAAAAGTGATATTCCACAAAATGTAGAGATCTTAAGACGTTTAAAAAACACCGATTATCAATTGTTCGGACTGACCAACTGGTCTGAAGAAACTTTCCCCTATGCGCTGGAAAACTACGACTTCTTTCAAATATTTAATGGGAAAATTGTAGTTTCAGGAACAGAAAAACTGATCAAACCGGATCCAAAAATCTGGCATGTACTCCTGGAAAGATACAATATTCAGGCAGCTGAATCTGTTTTCATTGATGATAACCCAAGGAATATTGAAATGGCTAAGACTTTAGGCTTTACCACCATTAAAATCAATCCTGATACGGATCTTGAACATGAACTGACCAACCTGGGAATTAAATTCTGACGCTATTCGTCTTTATAATTTATAATCCTCATGATAAGTTATTTTCAGTAATTTAGATTAGGATTTTTTATGTCCGTGAATATTCAAAATATACATTAAATATTACAATATGATACGCACCCTTCTATTAACAGCCTGTATAATGTGCACAGGAACCGTTTTCAGCCAGAAACTTAAGACCATTTCTTATCAGGACGGTTCACAGAAACTGAATGGCCTGGTCACTTCCAACGCAGGTAAAAAACTTCCGGGAGTTTTGATTCTTCCCGCGTGGAAAGGTATTGATGACGAAGCTAAAACTGCTGCTTCCGAACTTGAAAAACAAGGGTATATTGCTTTCATTGCCGATATTTACGGTGAAGGAAATATCCCGGCAGATAATGCTTCTGCAGGTAAAACATCAGGATATTATAAACAAAATTATGATGCTTATCAGAAGCGTATTTCTTTAGCTTTGGAACAGTTGAAAAAGAATGGAGCTATTTCTGATAAAATTGCCGTGATCGGCTACTGTTTCGGTGGAACAGGTGCTTTAGAATCTGCCAGAGGAAGCCTTCCGGTAGTGGGCGTTGTATCCATTCATGGAAGTATCGGAAAAGATCAAACCCGAAAAAACGGACCTATTGCCACAAAAATTTTAGTTGAAAACCCTGCGGATGATAAAGGTGTAACTCCTGAGGATTACAATAATTTAATCAAAGAAATGAATGAAGGAAATGCAGACTGGCAGATCATCACCTACGCCCATTCCAAGCATACCTTCACCGATCCGAAGTCACCGGATTACAATGAAGTAATGGCTAAAAGATCCTGGAATCATACGGTGATGTTTTTGAAGGAAATACTGAAATAAATAAATTTATTTCAATGTAACAATCTATCAATGTAACAGTGTAACAATGGTTTTACCGAGAAATCGAATTGGTACATTGTTACACTGTTATATTGGTACATTTTTAATTCTCTCTATTCACCAGTTCCATAGAAAACGCAGGAAGGCAGATGGCAATATAATCACATGGTTCTGAAAACGGGTTGCTGTAACGCACTCTTGCGCCTTTCTCGATCAGGATGCTTTGCCCTTTTTCCAAGGTTATGATTTCGCCGTCTATTTCAAACTGCTTTTTTCCGGAAATGATCAGGGTGAATTCATCAAATTCCGGCGTTTGATGCGGCTCACTCCAGTCCGGTGGTGCTACCATGTGAGCGATGGACACATTTGAATTTCCTGTGGAGTTTCCCCAATGTTCTTCTATTAATTTCCCGTCTGTAGTAGGTACTACGAACGGTGATTTCTGGATTTTGTATTTTTTCATGAGTGATCTTCTTTTTTTATTTCATACACGAAATTGGTTCTCGTAGGTTCTGCAAAATAAGCCACTTCCTCTTCACCGATCTTCTGCCCGCCAATTCTTTCCAGTGCAGTCTGGGAACGGATATTCTCTTTGCCGATATGAAAATGTACCTTATCTACAAACTGGAAGATATAATCGAGCATCATTTTTTTCACTTTCGGATTGATTCCTTTTCCCCAGGATTTCGTTCCGTAGAAAGTATAGCCTATGAAAATACGGTTCTCAGCTTCGTCATAATTATAAAAACGCGTGCTTCCCAGAACATCACCAGACGATTTTTCTATGATTTTAAAAGCACCTTCGCTTTCCATAGCGCCTTTAAAAAAGCTTTCAAAAACTTCTCTCTGATAACGGTTTTTATTAGGATGCTGCTCCCAAACCCGTGGATCGGAAGCCACTTCATATACAGACTCAAAATCCCCTTGCTGTAAGGGGATTAATTGATATTCTTCACTGTCTAAAACAGGTTGTATTGAAAATTTCATTGTTTAGCCTTTAGCTTTTGCTGCGTCTGCTTCAATTTTTTTAATTTCTTTCAGCTTATCTGAAATTTTGATTACCGCATCAGGTTTTGCAGGTTTTAAAGCCACCTCAGCCTGAGCCATATCCCACTTAATCACTAAGTTTCCTGAGTTTTCATCTGTAGGATTAAGGGTAATTTCAAACCACTCCTGCTTGTCTGCCAGTTTATTCACAGGGACCATAACATCTACGACATCCTGTTTTGGATCGTAGGTATAAGCACCCCACTGCTGGAAATCTTTATTCAATATTACTTTCCATTCTTTTTCTGTTGGTACGATGAAAAGACCATATGTTCCGGCCGGAACCATTTTCCCTCCGAAATTCACAGACTGTCCGAAGGTGATCTTAGTAGATGAGTTCGCGCCAGCTCTCCAAACCTGTCCGTAAGGAACCAGTTCTCCGAAGATCTTACGCCCTTTCACTCCCGGTCTTCCATAATCAATGCTGATCTTAGACATTGAAAACTGCTGCTCTACCTTCTGACGCGGACTTGCAGCCGGTACAGAATAATCCTGAGCAAAACTTAAAGCCGAAGCTGATATGCAAAGTGCAAATAGTAACTTTTTCACGTGTAAATTTTTGCCTAAATTTACAAAAATCAAAACAAAACAGCCTTCTCTACTCCCAATAATTTTTGCTTTCTCCAGATTCCTCTTGTATAGCCCACCCGCTCTCCGTTTGAACCAATTACCCGATGATATGGTATTACAATAGCGATTTCATTTGATTAAAAATTCTTCAAAACGCTTTCTGCCTGGCGCATATGTCTTTCATTATGATAAATCACAAAACGAAAAGTATCTCCCAGTTTAATTTTGATCAGTTTTGAAATGCTGACGCTGGTTTTTACTATATTTAAATCAACACTTGCCGCTTTTTCCAGCAAATCTAAAAACTGACCTTGCTGACTGACAAATTCCTCCACTACTCTTTTATCCAGTTGGCTGTTGATGGGATCCATGCTTTTCAAAGTTTTCATTTTGTTTAATTTGTCTTTCGGAAGCATCGATTTTGCAAAGTAATTGCCCAAAATTCCAGGTTTAAAAACAGGTGTGGGAGACGTTTTTGAAGAAGAAATCCTCTGATTGATTTCAGGGATATAGAAATCTCCGTAACGGTTGAGATGTTCAAGGCATTCCAGTACGCTCCAGCTGCCTTCCGACATTCTGGAATTGAGTTTTTCATCCGTCTGCTGCAAAAGGGTTTCTGCATATTTTAAATGAGTCTGGGTAAGACTCTTCAACTCATCCAGCAATTGTGGTGTAGACATTTTCATTGATGATTTTTATGCAAATTTCGGGATCGTTTTCTTCTTAAATCTTGACTGAACTCAAGATTTTTTAAGCCGTGATAAAGTTTCCGGAGACATTCTGAGGTAGTTGGCGATATATTTATTCGGGACTTCCTGAAAGAGTTTCGGGCTTCTTTTTAAGACTCTTTCAAAGCGTTCTTTGGGTGAATTCGTCAAAAGATCTTTTTCCCTTTCGAGCTGCTGCAAAACAAGATCTTCTAAAATTGAGATCCAAAACTTAAGATGATCTTCACCAGACTGAATAAATGCATAGAAATCCTTTTTTGAAGCCACTTTTACGGTTGTTTTTTTGATCGCCTGAATATAAAAATCCGAAGGTTTTCCCGACAGAAATGAATCCATAGAAACAACAATATTCCCGGTATACCCGAAACGGATGATCCTTTCTTCATTTTCATCCATTATAAAAATCCGGACGCTGCCATTTTCCACAAAATAAATATCGGTATCGGCACTCCCTGATATCTTCAGAAATTCATTCCGCTTGAATTCCCTTTTTTCCCAGTGCAGTCCACCATTGAGCAGTTTTTGAATCATTTGATATTAATGTTTGCTGTTCCAAAGATAATAGGTAATTTTAAAATTCCGGATTTTAACCACTAATCACTTCATCATGTTCAAAAAAACAAGTCTTATCTTACTGTTTTCTACGGTCTTTTTCAGTGTACAGGCACAGCAGACCATTCCTTTCAGACTTACCAAACATAATAATATCATCGTAAAAACTTTAGTCAATAAAAAGGATTCTCTGGATCTGATGTTTCAGATCGCGATGGAAGACGCCGCAATTTCTCCGGAAAGACAGCGAAAAGCGGATCATATTGTTTTTGACAAAGAGGAAATCAGTGAAAATAATACCGTGCAAATTGGAAAACTGACATTGAATAACGTCCGTTTTACAGACAATCAAATGGCTGGCCATGAGGCCGACGGAAAGATCGGAACCGTCCTGTTTGGAGGAAAAGCATTTAAAATAGATTACGACCACAATCAGTTTATTGTCTATGATAAAGCACCTGATGTGAAAGACTACCAACCTATTGTTACCCTATATGATCATGAAGGTTTTTATATTGTAGCCGACAACGTTATTGACGGTGACAAACAGCAGGAAGCTTATTTTGTACTTCAGTCCGGATACTCAGGAGGATTGCTCTACAGTAACGATTTTGCTTCAGAAAAAGAACTGGATAAAAAACTGAAGATCACAGGCGAAAAAACCTTAAAAAACTCCAGTGGGAAAAGCATCACCACCAAACAAGGCATACTTCCTTTTCTGAAAGTAGGAAACAGTGTTTTAAAAGATGTCTCAGCCGGATTTTTTATCGGTGATCTGAAAAAACAAACGGTTAATTATTTTGGTGCGGACCTTTTGAGAAGATTCAACTGGGTCTTTGATGCTGATAGAAAAACGGCGTATATCAAGCCGAGTAAATATTTTTCAGAACCTTATTATATCATAAAATAATTAAACCGTGCAACATTCTAAACACTATTCACTTTTTCAGGTAAGACCCATGATGAAATTCAGTACAGCCTTAGTCCTTTTATTTTTACAACTGGTTATGATGGGTTGTAAAAAAGAGGTCAGTAAACCGGCATCCAATTCAACAGGCATCCCCAATGATTCTGTAAAAACGGCGAAGTCAACCGATGAAATAGATTATAATCATTTCAATATTTACAATGTCTCTCTTGTACAGCGTAATGAGCTGATGGATGTTTTTATTTCCGTATCAGATATCTATACAGATTCTCATGCGATTCCTTCAGACTTCATCAAAAATCAGAAAAATGTTCCTTTTGAAAAGCTTCAGTATTTAGAACTTGATGGTGAGTACAGAAAGAAAATGCTCACCGGTATGCATCTTACTGAGAATGATTCTCTGTATTTTTTCAATTATGAGTTCAATAAACTACAAAAAACGCCTCTCAACAAGTTAAAAGCCGTAGCTTATCTTACGCCATATGCTCCCGAAGGAGAAGAAGTTGACGCTGGTTCTTATATGATTGGCTTCCAGATCGAAACTCAAAAAGACATGGATATTTTTGACCGTTATTCGAACGCTATTGCCTATTTTGGAAATAAAGATCCATTTGTTCAAAATAAGATCAAACCTATGCAGTGGGTAAAATCATCCACAGAGGTTTCAAAAAAATATTTCTCCGGTTCCTCATTTAAATACGGAAAGACTTTTCAGTTTAAGGATAACGACGACCTCACTTATTATCTTCAGGACTTTCTTGAAGGCGATATGGTTCAGGAACGTCAACTTGCAGTGATTAACAACCGTAACCAAAAAATCTTTGAAAAAACAATCACTCCCGGTGGCGATGGTGCAGAATTCACTCCACTGAATGGAATAGACACCGACGGAGCCAATAAATTCCAATGGACCGGCAATCTTTTCAAGGGAAAACCTACTGTGGTTTTTGGATTTGTTTCCCAATCTTTTGGCTGCCCTTCTATTACATTTTTAGATAAAGCACATAAAGATCTTACCATCAATTGTGACAACAGGCATTAGGCAAGAACTGAGCCTGATTCTTCTATAGAAATAAGGAGCAAATCTGTGAATGTTCAGGTTTGCTCTTTTTAATATAGTACGGACCTGTAGGTTATTTTTCAGGATGAAGTCTGAAAAATAGTTGTAATTTAAGTCATTGATTAACCAATGCCCATGAAACAAAATGTCTTTCTTTTTATACTCTGTACTTTCATTAATGTACTGATCACCAATTTTGCATTAGTGATCATGGCTGCAGATTTATCTCTGATCTATCCTGTTCTTATATCATCAGGGATCTGTTTAATGTGCAGTGCTGTATTTTACAGAATACAGAGCCATCCCGGAACCTTAGGAAAATGGAAACTGGCCGGTATTGCTATAAGTTTAAGTCTTTCAGTCTTACTACTTGCCTGCATTCTCACTTCAATAGCTACCCGCATGGCTACGGACGGAATCATCATTGCAGGTTTAAAAGGAATCATTCCCCTTTTCATATTTGCGGTCGTTTTTGCCTCTCCTTTCTGGGTGATTTCTGCAGTATTCAATTTTGTCTGTCTTAGATTCGTAAAACCAAAAATTAATTAAAAACCGTTTAAAAGGGTTTACACTTCCCTATTGTTTTTAAAATCTCCAATAAAAAGGGCAGATTGAATTACTTCCTCAATCTACCCTAAACTTAATGAGTTTTTATAAGATTAATCAATTATTTAATCTTAGGATACAGTCTGTTCTTTAAGTTTATAAAATAATCCTCCGATTCTTTAAAATCATTACTCTTCATGAATTTAAGAACGACATTCAGATAAGTCTCGGAAGGAGTAAAATTAGATCCAGATTTCTCTGAGAACCTTTTGTATTCTTCTTCAAGCAGCTGCGGATTCTTAGACAGTTTTTTAATATCTGTTCTGAAACCTTTAAAGATAAATTTCAAAGCATCATAATTCCCAGGATAGGAAACCGTTCCGTGGACTTCACGTTCAAAGAAATGGTGTTTATAGTTAAGGGAGCCATTTTTCTCAACAATTCCTTTAAATTCTTCAATCGCCTGAGTCATATCGGAATTCCAGTTTTTGTTCTGTTCTTCATTGTTAGCCCGAGAAACGTACAGAAATTTGTGGGCCGGAAATGTTCTGTTTTTTTCCAGATAGCTTTTTGTCCTGGAAATCATCACATTGTTGTCCCACCACAAACTAGGATCATTCGCTACATAAGCATTGAAATATTCCGGATGGGTAAGCAGAACATTCACGGCAAAAAGTCCTCCGAAAGAATGCCCTACTAGAATGGAATAATCCTGCGTCCTGTAGTTTTTACTAATGAAAGGTTTCAACTCTTCCTGTATGAATCTGACAAAATTTTCACTTTCGCCACTGTCTCCGAAAAGAACGACATTCGGATTTACCGGGCTTTTCTTCTGTGATTTTGTAGGCGTAAGATCTCTGGTTCTTTCCGTGTTTTTGATGCCTACAACAATACATTCCGGCATATCTGCATAAGGCGGTCTGGCCAGAAAATCGCTCATTCCTGTGTAATATTCGAAATTGATTTCTCCATCCAGAAGATAGATCACCGGATATTTTGCAGGGCTGATGCTGCTGTCGTTATAGGTTTTCGGAAGATGGATCCAAATCTCTCTTTTTTCATTGAGAATCGATGAGGATATAACCTGTTTTTCCCCGATGTTTATTTTTTCCTGCGCCATTGCTGAGAAACTGCAAAGAAGGAATAGGTTCAATAATAAAAATTTAAGCCGGCTGTTCATGATGTTCTTTTCTATGTTGATGAATATTTTTAACTTCTGTTGATTTTTTCGGTGATTTTTTGCGTCTGCCCCACCAGATCAGAAAGCCCGTTACCGGAAGGCTTGTACAGATAATTCCGATCACAAAGGTGAAGATCTTCCCAAACATACCGCCCCAATATCCTACGTGGAGATCAAAGTTCATATGTTCGATCACTTCATGCATAATGACCTCTTTCGGATACTGAATTTCCTCTCCGGTATATTTATTGGCTTCCATGCTTTTACCGCTGGCAAGGCTTTTCAAACCGATAAATTTTGCCGCAACGACATTGTAGACTGTAGCAGAATCATTCCTTGGAATGCTCATTCTGAATTGTCTGGCTTCCGGAAATTTTTTGAAATTCTTCTCTACGAAATCTGCATAAGACAGCGCCTTTTTCTCAGGATCAAACTTAGGTTCATATTGTTCAGCAATTTCATGGGCATCAGCGATTCCGCCAAAGGCTTCCTGAGTAAGATCTGTCAAAATTTTGTAGGCCATAATCAACCCCGTAATCGTAATAAATACAGCCGGTAACAATGAATAGAACCCTAACACATTATGAAAATCATAGTTTTTCCTGCGCCATTTGGTTCCTGATTTTATTTTAAAGGCCGCTGTCCTTGTCGTTTTATTCCACTTTTTCGGCCACCAGAGAATGAGTCCGCCAATTAACTGAACAAAAAATATAATGGAAGCTACTCCTACTACTGTTTTTCCGAATTTTCCGGCCAGAAGCTGAGCATGGATATGAGCCACAATGTAGAAAAATTCATAGCTTTTCGTTGAACCTGTTATTTTCCCGGTGTAAGGGTCAAGATAATGATAGGCAAATACACCTCTTGGTCCGCGACCTTTTGGTTTTCCTGCTTTGGGAACATTTTTATCTTTGGGTGGTTTCCTAGCCGAGGCTACCCTGAACGTTCTGTCCGCCTCTTTATAAGTGTCAAAATAAAATGCTTTTCTGTCCGGAACTTGCTGATGGAATTTAGCCAGCAGTTCTTCCGGTGACATTTTTTTTACATTAGCCGGAACCTGTACATATTTGGCGCTTCCTCCGCATAAATCAATGATTTCATCACAGAAGACAAACATCGTTCCTGAAAGGGTCACAACGAGTACAATAATCCCCGAGACCAATCCCAGCCAGAGATGGAGCCATCCTGTAATTTTTTTGGTGAGGGATTTTCCCTGCTTTTTCTTTTTATCTGTTGTTTTCTTTTCCATATCTATCAATACAGCAGAGCGGCAAAGAATTACCGCTCTTATTTTTGTTTTATTAAGGTTAGAATTTAAAGGCAAAGTTGGCAAGGATCTCTCTAGGCTTCTGAGGCTGGCCGTAGAAATTCCAGTAGGTGTCATTCAGTGCGTTATTCATCTTCACCCCAATTCTGTATTTCTTTTTATCATAGAAAACAGTGGCTCCTACAGTGGTATAAGCCGGTGCCAGGAAATGATTGGTGATATTGATATAGGTTTTGTCTACAAAATTAAATCCTGCCCCAAATCCCAGACCTTCATAGGAGCCGTCCATGATCTTGTAGCTGGTCCAGAGATTGGCGACATGCTTTGGTGTCCACGCGATTCTTTTTCCGTTATTCACGCCTCTGTCGTCGTATTTGTTGTCATTGTATCCGTATCCGGCAACGATATTCCAGCCTTTGAAAGGATTCACGATAACGTCCATTTCAAACCCCTGATTTTTGATCTTTCCATCCTGCATACTGCCCAAACCGCCCGGAACAGCAATGAGTCTGTTGTTGACATTCATATTGTAATAGGTAATGGTGGAAAGTAATTTTTTATGAAACAGATCGAGTTTAAAACCACCTTCAAACTGGTTCCCCTGCTCAGGTTCCCAGCTTGTAAGAACGCCATCCTGGTTCAGAGACGGTGCAAAATTTTTAAAACCGTTGACATAGTTCGCGAAAAATGAGATTTCATTTTTTACAATTTCATATACCAAACCGAATTTTGGTGAAAACTGTGTCTGACTGTAATTTCCGGTTCCTTTTACTCCATTGGTTTTGAGATCATCATTTTTATAGTTGTCCATTCTTAAACTCGCCATTACCAGTAAATGGTCTGTAATATTGAGGACATTGGACGCATAAACGCTGAAAGTACTGAAATGGCTGATTTCGTAATTAGTCGGTTTTACTTTACTGGTGGGATCATTGGGAATTCTTTCAAGATTTTCAACCAGACTTCTGGAGATAGGCTGCCAGGCAGAGGCTTCGTCCAGCTTAATAATATCATAAGGAGCAAACACAGAACCTACGGTATCTGTAGCACTTCTTTTGAACATTCCGTACTGATTTTTCGTGCTTTGCTGATAATAATCCAGCCCCACTACAAGTCTGTTTCTCAGATTCCCGATCTTAAAATCTCCGATAAAATTCTGCTGAATATTATCCGTAGTCACTTTATAGCTGTCAAAAGGACGAATTCCACGACTTACCGTATTATTGTCGAGATAGCTTAATACTAAAAATATAGATCCGTTTTCATTAGCTTCTCCTCTTTGGTATGAAGTTCTGGAAGTCCACTGATCATTGAATTTATGGGTCACCTCAGCCATCGTGACAAAATTGGTTCTTTTCGAGCCGATATCATTGCTGGTAAATGATCTGTCGTGAGCTCCTGTAAGGTCTTTCATGGAACCGATCGTTAATTTTTCGGACTGCCTTACGTAAGCATTTAGTGTTTTTTCCGGTGCATGGAATTCTGTATCCAAAGTCACCGTTGTTTTATCACTCACTTTATACAGAATACTTCCTGAGAAAAACAGCCCTTTATTGTAGCCTGCATCCTGAAAAGAATCCTGGGAATATGCTGCCACATTAAATCTTGCCAATGCTGTCTTTTCCTTATTCAAAGGGGTATTCACATCAGCTGTAATCCTGTTCATTCCCCAACTTCCTGTCGTATAACCGATGATTCCCCCGAAATTTTCCTGTGGCTTTTTGGTGACAATATTCACGATACCTCCATAATTGGCGAGGGTTCCGCCGAAAAGAGTTCCCGAAGGCCCTTTGATCACCTCTACTCTCTCCACATTGGCAATTTCCGACTGTACTCTGGGATTCTGAAGTAGACCGTTTCTGAAGTTAGCAGAAGAGCTGAAGCCTCTTAGAAAGATATCGTTTCCACTGTCGTTCACGCTATTACTCACCACCACTCCCGGTGCGGAAGCCATTGCCGTATTAAAATCAACGGCGTTCATTTCGCTGATGATTTCTTTCGGGACAATGTTGTACACGGTAGGATTTTCAAGGTTTTCGAGAGGTAGTCTCGCTACAGATTCAGATTTTTTTGTTCTGTAATTGTGGGTTCCCTGCAGTGACACGGACTGAATTTCAGAAACTTTGATGGTATCCGTTTCCTGGGCACTCAGCATCGTTGCCGCCAGAAAGGAAGCAGAAATAATTATTCTTTTCATTGTATAAGTAAGTTAGTTCCGCAAAATTATCTTATTTTTATTAATTCTAAATAAAAACTGATACATGTCATAAAAATTAACTTCTTATAAAATACGATGAATAGAGGGGCTAAAGGTTAAGGATGAGGATAAGGCTACAATTGGCGTTAAGTAGATTAGAAGTTTTTCTGAAGAAAATCAAAGACTTTATCGAAATGCTGATACGGTTCGGAATGGCTTCCTTTGAACGGTAGGTGTTCATAACGGTATTTGAAATGATTGTTTTTTAATCTTTGAATGATTTTTTCAGACATTTCTGATGAAGGGCAGATTTCGTCCTCAGTTCCGGACATCAGGAGAATTGGAGCTTTGATCTGTTCGACTTTGATAAGGGATTTCTGTTCAGATTCTTTATCCTGCAGCATTGCTTCAAAGGCTTTTCTTATTTTCCGTTCCATCATAAAAGGAACTGCTGCTTCATTCACAGGAACAAAAGGAAGTTCTTTCCCGTCAAAAGTCCAGCTCGAAGTCGAAAAATGATCTGTATTTCCCGGGAAAACAGCATGGCTTCCCGACAGCCCGATGATACATGAGATATCAGGATAGTAGCTTCCCAGGAGTAAAGCGAGATCCGCTCCTCTTGAACCACCTATCACAGCCACTTTTTCTGTGTGAACTTTCTGTTTTGAGAAGTTTATAGCATTATGTACATCCTGAATTTCAATCTTTTCAAGCAGTTTTGGAGAATTCTTTGATCCGAAATAAGCTAGCGCAAGGAATGCATATCCTTTATCTAAAAACTGATCTCTAACTGTTTTCCAGTGCTTCGACGCCCATGCATTTCCTCCTTCCGATCCTCCAAGGCCTACAACAAGACCCTTTATATTTTGGGAAGGCTGATACAAAATGGCATCTGTATTCTTTGATTGAATGGTATCCTGAGCTTTAGTCAATGAGCATACAAACGTCAGGAGGCAGAAAATTTTAAATAATAGTTTCATTGTTTTTTTTAACAAAAATATCTCAGCAAATCCGGATAATTTTTGCTCTAGATCAAAAACTACTTTTCTGCCCGCAATCTGCTGAGTGTAGACTGGGTAATTCCGAGATAAGAGGCCGTCATTCCCAGCGGAATTCTGTGATAAATTCCTTTGTAAACCATCAGAAAATGTTTATACTTTTCTTTAGCAGTGGTGAATCTTTGAGATGTAATCCGTTCCATAAGGTGCCCGAATACGCTTCCCATAGATAATCTTGCATACCGTTCCATTTCAGGGAAGTGATCGAATAAATAGCCCAGATCATTTATTTTGAGGCAGAAGGTTTCTGTTTTTTCGAGACAGTCGATGGAATAGATATCTTTTATGCGTCCTATAAAACTTTTTGGGGAATTGACCCATTCGTTTTCACTGGAGAAATATTCGCTGATCTCTGTTCCGTCCTTCAGATAATAGGTTCTGGTCAATCCGTTTAGAATAAAATAGCTTTTGGTGCAGATTTTATCAGCATCGTGTAAAAGCTCTCCCTTTTCAAAAGTCTGAAGGGATAATCTGTTCTGCAATTCTTTTTTTAAAGTCTCGCTGAGCTTTATATATTGGCTGAAGTGATGTAGAACGGGGTCAAATTCTGAGGACATGGCGGTGTTTTCTGTAAAGATATTTAAAATAAGATAGCGCCTTCCAACTCAAGTAACTTTTGTTTTCTCCATATTCCTCCGGCATATCCCACCAATTCACCATCTGAGCCTATCACACGATGGCATGGAATGATAATGGCAATTTTATTAATTCCATTGGCTGTTCCTACGGCGCGTACGGCTTTAGGATTCCCCAAAAATTCAGACTGCTGTTTGTAGGTACGGGTTTCACCTTTGGGGATTTCTGTTAAAAGCTGCCACACTTTTTTCTGAAAATCTGTTCCTGTGATATAAAGAGGCACCTCAAACGTTGTTCTTTTTCCTTCAAAATATTCATTCAACTCGTTTTCCAGCTGTTCAAAATGTTTATTTTCACCCTGAACGATTTCGGCATTCATTACTTTGGACAAATGGGCCAACTGGCGGTCTATATTTTTCCGGTCTGTAAATTCGAGCAGGCAGATTCCTTCATCGCATGAACAGGCGAACATGGGTCCTAATGGGGTCTCAATTCGTTTCAGATCAATGATGGTCCGGCGGCCTGTATTCTTAGGTGTGGTACCAATGACTTCTTTAAAACGTTCATTGAAGCCGCTTAAACTTTCATAGCCTGAATCCAATGCCACTTCTATAATACTTTCACCATTTTTTATTTTTTTGAATGCTTTATTCATTCTGAATTCCCGTTGAAAAGTATGAAAGGTCATTCCATGATTTTTCAGAAACCACCGCCTGATCGTTACCGGTTCAATATGTCTTTCCAGAAGATCTGCGTCTTTGATCTTTAGCGATTCATTCTGCTGCAGTTCGTCCAGCAAATCCTGAATGTAGCGGGGCGTTTCATTCAATTTTTCAAGCGGTTTGCATATTTTACAGGGTCTGTAGCCATTTTCTATCGCTTTTTCGGTATTGACAAAGAATTCTACGTTCCCTCTTTTGGGTTTTCTGGCCGTACAGGTGGGCCGGCAAAATATACCCGTGGTTTTTACAGCCATCCAGTAAATGCCTTCAAATGAGGAATCTTTTTCTAAAGATGCCTGATACATTCTTTCTTCTGTAAGTTTCATGATATCTAAAAAATAGGAGAAAAACTTCCGCCCTCTCCAATGGCTTTTAACGCGGTTTCTAACTGACCATAAATATACCCATTTAAGAAATTTCCTGATGAAATTCTTTTAACCCCTAACTTTTTAAGGGTTTGAAAATCCGGAAGTTCCGGCATACACATGACACTAAACGGAAGTTTTGAAGTATTAATAACGTTCTCAATGTCCTGTACTTCGGTAATGCATGGAACGAAAATTCCGTCCGCTCCTACTTCCTCAATGATTTTCATCCTGTTAATCGTTTCATCAATTACATTGTCTACTCCCAAAAGAAACGGATCTATTCTTACATTGATGAAAATATCTATGTTCTGTTCTTTAAGCTGGAGAATGACTGCATTTAATTTTTCATAGAAATCACGCGTACTCAATAGTTTTCTGGTTCCGTTAATGATCACACTGTCTTCGATATTGATTCCAACTACACCGGCATTTGCCAGTCTGGAAATATTTACAACAATTTCCTCCACTGTTTTTCCATAACCTCCTTCCAAATCTACGGACAAAGGAATGGTGACGGATTTCAAAATTCTTTCAACGATATAAAAGTATTCATCAAAGCTCATGTTTTCGCCATCCTCGTATCCCAGACTGAAGGCTACAGCGGAACTAGAAGTGGCTACTGCCTGATAACCCAGCTTTTCATATGCTCTGGCACTTTGTACATTCCAAACGTTTCCTATTAATAACGGATCATCCTGCTTATGCAGTTCTCTGAATTTATGAATTGCTGTCATTTTAATTTTTTATAAAAGTAATACAGATCCTGTTTCTGTACAACCGAAAAACGGACAAGTATTTTATATTCTTTTTACAGTACAATTAAAGCATCCTGGTTTTGCATTATGTAAATGGATATATTCAATCTTTGGGTTTTCCAGAATTTGTAAAAGTTTTTCTTTTAAAAATTTACCTTCAGAAACATCAGCAAAAATCATCATTTCCTCTTTATTATACCCCCGAAGTGAAAGCAATCTATGATTGAACATTACCGGAATTTCGTTGTTTTCATAAGTCTTTGTCGGTTGATTTGCCCTTACAAAAACAGGTCCGTTTGCCCGATAGGGAGAATTGACATTGTGAAAATCATAGTTGAGGAGAAAAACCATTTCATCGATTTTAGCATCTTCCAAAGTAGTCCTGCAAGGAAAACCCGGGAATTGATCTACTTTCATCTTTTTAATATGATTCTCTGCGAGTTCAGTTTCTGATAAATCATTCAAATATTCAAAATCTAAATGGTTCAATGCTTCAAATTTAAAATTATTCATTTCCTTTTTTTACAAATTTAAATTGCCGCCGTTCACAGTACAACCGAAAAACGGACAAGTATTTTTCATCTCATTAAAAACAAAAACCCAGCAAGAAAACTCGCGGGGTTTGAAATTATATTATCTGGTTTCGATGATTACATCGTCTCCATTTTGAAACTCATGCTTTCAATTACTTTCAGGATGGCTTCTACTGTGTCCATGGATGTTAAACAAAAAGCGCCGTTTCTCCTATTCTTCGTTCTGCATATCAATTTTTAATTTAAGCTGTCTTGACATTATGATTCCAATTATAAATCCACTTAAGAGGCCTCCAATATGGGCAGCATTATCAACACCGCCAGTAAGACCCATAAGTAAATTAAAGCCAACAAAAACAAGTGTGCTTAATAAAAATGCTTTGCCAAAATCAGGTGGAAACACTTTAAGTAATAAGGCTGCTAAAAAGAAACCATACAGTCCAAAAATAGCACCCGAAGCTCCAATACTTACTGTAGCAGGATACCACCAGATACTGGCAGCACTTGCTAGTATCCCTGTTGTCAAATAAACAAGTAAATATCTGGTCTTTCCCAAAAGCGGTTCAAGGAAAACACCTACAAATAAAAGCCCAAATATATTGGCTGACATGTGCATAAGCCCACCATGCATAAAAGTATTTGTCACGAGCCTCCACCATTGGCCGTCAGTCGTGACTGGTCTGTAATTAGCTCCCCAGCTTAATAAATCATCTCCTTTGAAAGATATAAGGCCAAAACCAGCAATAACCATTGCAATAAAAACGAGTACATTCAGGTTAATAATTATTGGGGTAATAAAAAAATCTTTTTTGGGGATGAAAAATTCAAATATTTCTTTCAGATCTGTATCTTTTTCAGTCCTCCCGCTTTTAAAATCTTCCAATCGCCTTTTATCAAACTTAGAAAATAATAAAAGTATAAAGTACACTAAGATTCCAATTCCCAGTGAACCAAAAATCCATTCTAACTTTTTACCATTTCTATTTTCAAAAGGCTCATTTTGAGCTTTAAAAATTATCTGATCATTCCCATTGATCATTCCTAAATTTGAAATGGCTTTATTAAATTCATCATGATCTTCAGTATTTCCCATTATTTCTAAATACTTGAATTTGCTAAAGTCAGTTTTTTCAAATTCTTTTTGTTTTTGTTCTGCAAATATTTTGTATTTAGTTTTTTTTTCCTGATCTGAAAGATTGTTGCTTATCCGTTCACTATATTGCTTTCCTAACCAAAATTTACTTTCTGCTCTTGCTGTGTCGGAAATGCTTTTTAAAATTGGCATCGCAACATAGATCAGCATATTAAAGTTTGTATTATTTTTCCCGGTTACCGTTACTGTATTTTGCACAGCAATATGTCTCTTGTCGATGTAGTAATTCTTTAAAGAATAATATTTAGTTTTTTCACTCTTATCAATTTGTGATATAT
The DNA here is from genome assembly GCF_000737715.1 of Chryseobacterium sp. JM1. GTDB lineage: Bacteria > Bacteroidota > Bacteroidia > Flavobacteriales > Weeksellaceae > Chryseobacterium. The sequence goes on from NZ_JPRN01000019.1 coordinate 24,467, forward strand.
TTTCAACTTCTGTAAGCTTACCTATAGCAGTTACTAAATATTCCTGAGCAATTATGGTAGGAATTGCTATAGCGACGCAAGCAATAAACTGGTATAAAAATGAAGCATTTTCATTTTTGAAATACAACAACTTTATTTTTGGCCTCAGCCAAATTAATATTGGAATAAAAGGAAGTCCAAAAGGCAGCCAAAATCTCACAATCTGTTCTTTCAGTGGAATTTCCGCTTTGATAAATAATATCCAATGCAAAAAAGTATATCCTACAATAAAACAAATTGCAATAATCAAAAAGGGTTTAAAAATTAATTTTAGTTTGTCCAAAATTTCGTTCATGTTTTCCAGGTGTTACTCTTTTATAAAGTGCCATTAATCATTGCAGCCAGCATCTGTGCTGCATTTAAAGTTTGTAAAAACCCACAAAATTAAACAAAAACCCCGCAAGAAAACTCGCGAGGCTTGAAATATATCATCTGAATCCGATGATTACATCGTCTCCATTTTGAAACTCATACTTTCAATTACTTTCAGGATGGCTTCTACCGTGTCCATGGATGTTAAACAAGGAACACCGTTTTCCACACTCATTCTTCTGATCTGGAATCCGTCTCTTTCTACCTGCTTCCCTTTGGTCATGGTATTTACGACGTACTGTACTTTTCCTTTCTGAATCAGGTCGATCAGGTTGACATCATCTTCTCCGATTTTGTATCCTATTTTACAAGGAATACCTTTTTCTTCGAAGAATTTAGCCGTTCCTTCCGTTGCCCAGATTCTGAAACCAACTTCGTGGAATCTTGCCGCAAGGTCTGCCGCTTCCTGCTTGTGCTTGTCTGCTACCGTGAACAAAATTGAACCGTGCATCGGAACTTTTCTTCCTGCTGCAATCAGTCCTTTGTAAAGGGCTTTTTCCAAAGTGGTGTCTTTCCCCATTACTTCTCCTGTAGACTTCATTTCTGGTCCTAGAGAAATATCAACTTTCGTCAGTTTTGAGAAAGAGAATACCGGAACTTTTACAAAGACTCCTTCTTTATTCGGAACCAATCCGTTTTTGTACCCTAAATCTGTCAGTTTCTGGCCTAAAATCGCTTTTGTTGCTAAGTTCGCCATCGGAACTTCTGTGATTTTGGATAAGAACGGAACTGTTCTTGATGAACGTGGATTCACTTCGATCACGTATACGTTTCCTTCGAAAAGAACATACTGGATGTTCATTAAACCGATCACATTCAATCCTTTGGCCAGTCTTTGTGTATAGTCTACCAAAGTATCGATTTCCTCCTGTGAAACATTCTGAGGTGGATACACCGCAATAGAGTCTCCGGAGTGAACTCCCGCTCTTTCAATGTGTTCCATGATTCCAGGAATAATAACCGTTTCACCGTCGCAGATGGCGTCTACTTCCACTTCTTTTCCTGTAATGTAACGGTCTACCAAAACCGGGTGTTCCGGGCTCGCATCTACCGCAAACTCCATGTAATGAGCCAATTCGCTTTCTGTATACACAATTTCCATTGCTCTTCCTCCCAATACATAACTTGGACGGACTAAAACCGGATAACCAATTTCGTTAGCAATTTTTATCGCTTCTTCTTTTGAAGTTGATGTTTTTCCTAAAGGCTGTGGAATTCCCATTTCCTGAAGAGCTTTTTCAAACTTATCTCTGTTTTCAGCTCTGTCTAAGTCTTCCAGGGAAGTTCCCAGAATTTTTACTCCGTAACTTGCCAGTTTATCAGCTAAGTTAATCGCAGTCTGTCCTCCGAACTGAACCACCACTCCCATAGGTTTTTCAAGATCAATAATGCTCATTACATCTTCTTCCGTTAAAGGCTCGAAGTATAATTTATCTGAAATTGAGAAATCCGTAGAAACTGTTTCAGGGTTATTGTTGATGATAATCGCTTCGTAACCCAATTCTTTGATGGCCCAAACCGAATGAACAGTCGCGTAGTCAAACTCAACTCCCTGTCCGATTCTGATTGGTCCTGAACCCAGAACGATTACTTTTTCTTTATCAGTTACAACACTTTCATTTTCTTCTTCATAAGTTCCGTAGAAGTAAGGGGTTTCACTTTCAAATTCTGCTGCACACGTGTCTACCATTTTGTAAACCGGTATCACGCCATTTTCTTTTCTGAAATTATAAACCTCTCTTTGAGAAGATCCCCATAAGTGAGCGATATTCTGATCTGAGAATCCTAATTTTTTAGCCTGAATTAAAGTCTCTTTATTGAATTTATTGGCTGCAATTTCTTTTTCAAAATCAACAAGTTTCTTTAATTTCCAGATGAAGAATTTATCAATCTTGCTCCATTCTACAATTTGCTCCCAATCATACCCTCTTCTTAAAGCATCACAAATAATGAACAATCTTTCATCATCACAAACTCTGATTCTTCTTTCGATATCTTCGTCCGTTAAAGCAGCAGCCTGTTTTGTTTTTAACCCCAGGTGTCTTAAACCGGTTTCTAAAGAACGAACGGCTTTCTGTAAAGATTCCTCGAAGTTTCTTCCGATGGCCATTACTTCTCCGGTTGCTTTCATCTGTGTAGAAAGTCTTCTGTCCGCGGTTTCGAATTTATCGAACGGGAATCTAGGGAATTTCGTTACCACATAGTCAAGAGCAGGCTCGAAACATGCGTAAGTTTTTCCTGTTACCGGGTTCATAATCTCGTCAAGCGTTAAACCTACCGCAATCTTCGCTGCAATTTTTGCGATCGGATATCCTGTCGCCTTACTTGCCAATGCTGATGAACGGGAAACTCTAGGGTTTACCTCGATGATGTAGTAGTTGAATGAATGCGGGTCTAAAGCCAGCTGTACGTTACATCCTCCTTCAATTCCCAGGGCTCTGATGATCTTTAGAGAAGCATTTCTCAATAACTGGTACTCTCTGTCAGAAAGTGTCTGAGAAGGCGCCACTACGATAGAATCCCCTGTGTGAACTCCTACCGGATCTATATTTTCCATGTTACAAACTACAATCGCATTGTCGTTCGCATCACGCATTACTTCGTATTCAATTTCTTTGAAACCTGCAATTGATCTTTCGATAAGACACTGCGTTACCGGACTGTATTTTAATCCTAATTCAGCAATCTCCTTCAATTCAGCTTCCGTAGAGGCGATACCTCCTCCTGTTCCTCCCATTGTAAAGGCAGGACGAACAATCACCGGATATCCGATTTCTTCAGCAAAACGGATTGCTCCTTCTACTGTAGTTACGATATCTGATTCAGGAACCGGTTCGTTAAGCTCTCTCATCAGTTCACGGAAAAGATCTCTGTCTTCAGCTCTGTTGATCGCAGAAAGTGTAGTTCCTAAAACTTCCACTTTGCATTCTTCAAGAATTCCTGATTTTTCCAGTTCTACCGCCATATTCAGACCTGTCTGACCTCCAAGCGTTGGTAGCAAAGCATCCGGACGTTCTTTTCTGATGATGTGGCTTACAAACTGAAGTGAAATCGGCTCGATATATACTTTATCTGCGATTTCTACATCCGTCATAATAGTCGCAGGGTTTGAGTTGATCAAAATCACCTTGTAGCCTTCTTCTCTCAAAGACAGACAAGCCTGCGTTCCTGCGTAATCAAATTCAGCTGCCTGCCCGATGATGATAGGGCCTGAACCGATTACTAAAATTGTTTTTATGTCGTTTCTTTTCATAGGTTTAAAATGTAACAATTTATCAATCTAACAGTGTAACAATGTTTACAAACCGTTTTCCTTTGATAAACTTGTGCTTAAAATTTTATAAATAATTTTCCCAATTTCTATGATCTGTGCTTCCAGCTTATCTTCAAAAGGATAATTTTTGGAGTGTTTGCACAGATATAACCAATATTTTGTTTCTTCAAGTTCCTTGGCTGCAATTTTCATTTTATTCACAAAATCTTTTTTACTGTAAGGATTCTGTGCTTCAAAAGAATTGGCACCAATACTTGTTCCTGAGCGTAATAACTGTTTAGCAATGACGAATTTCTTATGCTGCTCCAATAATTCGCAAAACTCAAGAATATCTAAAGAGAATTTCACGGTTTTTTCAATTAAAGGATTGTTTTCGAAATTGATCATTTAATTATTGTTAAACTGTTACATTTTTAAATTGGTACATTAGATCGATGAACTCATCAAACAAATAGTTCGCGTCCTCAGGACCAGGGCTTGCTTCCGGGTGGTACTGAACGGAGAAGCATGGGTGGATCTTGTGTTTCAGACCTTCGTTGGTTCTGTCGTTTAGGGCGATGTGAGTTTCTACAAGGTCTGTGTTTTTAAGACTTTCCTGATCTACTGCATAACCGTGGTTTTGAGAAGTGATAGACACTTTGTTTTTCTCAAGATCCAATACAGGATGGTTTCCTCCTCTGTGTCCGAATTTCAGTTTGAACGTTTTTGCGCCACAAGCCAGACCGATCAGCTGATGGCCAAGACAGATTCCGAAGATTGGAACTTTTCCCAGTAATCCGCGGATCATTTCTAATGCCTTAGGGTTATCTTCCGGGTCACCAGGACCATTTGAAAGCATGATTCCATCCGGATCCATTAACAGAATTTCTTCTGCAGTGGTGTCGTGGGAAACTACAGTGATGTCGCAGTTTCTTTGAGACAGCTCTCTGATAATTCCTAATTTAGAACCAAAATCTACCAAAACAACTTTCAATCCTCTTCCCGGATTGGCATAAGCTGTTTTTGTAGAAACGGTTTCCACCTGATTGATTGGGAAGTTGGTTCCTTTTAATTCTGCAACCACCTGGTTCTCATCAGATTCAACGTTTACAATTTTCCCTTTCACAACTCCTGAATTACGTAGAATTCTTGTCAGTCTTCTGGTATCGATTCCGGAAATCCCTGAAAGGTTTTTCTTTTTAAATAATTCTTCTAAAGTCATCTGGGTACGGAAATTGGAAGGAAGATCGCAAAGTTCTTTTACGATAAGTCCTTTAATAGCCGGCTCGATGCTTTCATAATCATCACGGTTAATACCATAATTTCCGATAAGCGGATAGGTCATGCAAACAATCTGACCGCAGTATGACGGATCGGAGATCAACTCCTGATACCCTGTCATTCCGGTATTGAAAACTACTTCTCCGGCAGTTTCCAATTCTGCTCCGAAACCTTCTCCATGAAACACTTCACCGGACTCCAGTATTAATTTTTTCTTCATTTTATTTATCTCTTTATTCTATTTTATTCTGTATAATTTCTTTTGTACAATGTATAATGTCGGTTGTATAATGTATTTATATTCATACATTTTACTTTTTACTTTTTACTTTTTACTTTTTACTTTTTACTTTTTACTTTTTACAATTCTTTAAAGGTATATCCTTCTTTTTCCAGTGCTTCTTTCAGGATAGCCATTCTTGCGAAGACTCCGTTCTGCATCTGTTTGAATACTCTTGAGCGGTCGCATTCCACCAGGTCTGTATCTATTTCAACGCCTCTGTTGATGGGCGCGGGATGCATGATGATCGCTCCGTTTTTCATTACTTTTTCTCTTTCTTTCGTCAAACCGTATTTTCTGTGGTATTCAGAAGCGGTGTAGCTCATTTTTGCATCGTGCCTTTCATGCTGAATTCTTAACAGCATCAGAACATCTACTTCAGCGATCAGCTGATCAACCGGTAAATACGTTCCGTTAATTAAAGCGCCTTCATCAAACCAGTGTTCAGGTCCTGAGAAATAAACTTTAGCACCTAATCTTCTCAATGCTTCAGCATTTGAATTGGCTACGCGGCTGTGTTTTACATCTCCTACTATTCCTATCTTCAGTCCTTCAAATTTTCCAAATTCCTGATAGATGGTCATCAGATCCAGCATACACTGGGATGGATGGTTTCCTGTTCCGTCTCCTCCGTTGATCATCGGAATTTTGATATTGCTCAGTTCTTCAAAATATCTGTCCTTCTTATCTCTGATCACAACCAGATTCACACCCAGGCTTTCAATGGTTTTTACAGTATCGTAAAGACTCTCCCCTTTGTTTACAGAACTGTGGGAAGCATCAAAAGGTACTACCTGCAGACCCAGTTTTCTTTCGGCGATGTCAAAGCTTGTCTTTGTTCTTGTGCTGTCTTCAAAGAAAAGATTTGAGCAGAAAATTTCTCCTTCAATTTTTGCAGTTTTTCCGTTGGCAAAAGCCAGTGCTTCGGTCAGTATACTGTTGATTCTCTCGGTGCTTAGTTCTGTAATTGTAAACATAATTCTTATTTTTTGAGCATAAAAAAAGCGAAGACAGGATCTTCGCTTAATAACAATAAATATCGTAAAGGGCGCTTTCGCCCGGTAAATCTAATGATATAAATACTCTTTTATTCATTAGGTGCAAAGATATAATATTTTTACGAATCTACAAAACCAAATTTCTAAAAAAATTTAAACCTGTAATCTTTCCTTATTTTCATTTTTAATTGATATTTTTGTTAAAACTCAATTCTCCCTATGGATTTAAAAGACAAAATGATTCTCAGCATTATTCAGGAAGACTCTACGCTATCTGTAAAAGAAATTTCAGAAAGGATAGGTCTTACGTTTACTCCTACCTATGAAAGGATTAAGCAGCTGGAGAAACATGGCATCATTGAGAAATATGTCGGTCTTTTGAACCGTGAAAAACTGGGTCTGAATATCGTCGTCTACTGTAATGTCCGTCTTAAGGAACAGTCTCAGAAAGTACTGGAAACCTTTGAGAAAAACATTATGAAACATGATGAAGTTCAGGAAATTATCAGTCTTTCCGGTGAGTATGACTATATGCTTAAAATCATTGCAAAGGATATTAATTCTTATAATGATTTCGCAGTGAATGTGATCTCAAATATTCCTAATATTGGCCAGTATCACAGTTCTATTGTGCTTCATGAGGTTAAAAAATCAACTAAGTTTAAAATTGATCTGGAATAATCATTTTTAAATTGAATTAAACCATTAAGATTTCTTTAAGTGATTAAGGATAGTTAAGGATTCGCTAGCGAATTCTAACAAGCTAACTGCTTTTAAAAATCGCAGATTTTCTTAACTTAACTTAAAAGCTTCAATAATCTTAATGGTTCAAAATCAACCCAATAGTTTATTCTTCAGCTTGTTAAACTGATATTCTATTTTGTCCAGACATAGATTTCCTATGCTTCCCTGATGACTGTGGTCTAAGTTTCCAACTTCGAACTCAAATTCATTATTTTCAATCTCCTGCCCTACTTTTACATAAGCATCGCGGAATGAACTTCCTTTTTTTACTTCTTCATTGATTTTCTCTACACTGAAAAGATATTTATACTTCTCGTCTTCCAGAATTCCATCTTTCACCTGAATATTCGGAAGGGTGTAGCTTAAAATCTCCAGACATTCTTTTAATGAATCGATAGCCGGGAAAAGAATTTCCTTCGTCAGCTGAACGTCTCTGTGGTAGCCTGACGGCAAATTATTCGTCAATAAGATAAGTTCATTCGGCAAAGACTGAATTCTGTTGCATCGTGCACGAACCAGCTCGAAAATATCAGGGTTCTTTTTATGAGGCATAATGCTGCTTCCTGTCGTGAATTCTTTCGGAAAGCTGATAAAATCGAAGTTCTGGCTTAAATACAGGCAGACATCGTAGGCAAATTTCCCAAGCGTTCCTGCCAAAGTAGCCATTGCCATAGACAGCATTTTCTCAGATTTTCCACGGGTCATCTGCGCATACACCGAATTATAGTTCATCGACTGAAAACCTAAGTTGTAGGTCGTACTTTCTCTGTCAATAGGGAAAGAAGAACCGTATCCTGCCGCTGAACCCAAAGGATTTTTATTAATAATATTCTTCACCGAAAACAACAGTTCAACATCATCTAACAATGCTTCCGCATAGGCTCCAAACCATAATCCAAACGATGATGGCATGGCAATCTGAAGATGGGTATAACCGGGAAGCAATTTATTTTTATGCTGATCAGCCAGTTGGATTAAAATCTGGAAAAACTCATCTGTCAAAGCTGTGATTTCACGGATCTCATCCAGCAAATAAAGTTTAATATCCAATAATACCTGATCATTACGGGATCTCGCGGTATGAATTTTCTTTCCGGTATCGCCTAATTTTTCAATGAGTATCGCTTCTACCTGAGAATGGATATCTTCTGCTTCTTTATCGATTTCAAAGTTTCCGTTCTCAATCTCTTTTAAAATATCTGTCAAAACAGAAAGCATCTGTTCTGATTCTTCGCCGGAGATAATTCCGGTTTCTGCCAACATCTGGCAGTGTGCCATGGAACCTTTAACATCATATTTTGCTAAACGTTCGTCAAAGTCAAGATCTTTCCCGACTGTAAATGTGTTGACTAATATATTGGTGGCCAGGTCATCCTTTTGCCATATTTTTTTCATAATAATATTCTTTACAATATTTAATTCGTTTCAACCTGCTCAGCAAAGCCTCTTTAACTATAAAAAAACATCTCCGCATTGAAAAGTCTTCGTTTTTAATGGTCTTTTTGCATAAATCCTTATTAAAAACTGAACTTTGGTTGGTCTGCTGAGCGTGGTTAAAACATTTTTTTCAGATATTAGAAGTTAGAAATTAGATGTTAGTGATATGGTGTATATATCAATTTCCGGTATCTAATTTCTAGCCTCTAGTTTCTCTTTATAAAACTTTTTCTAAGATCTTTATATAAATCTCAATTCCTTCCTCAATCTCTTTGATATAGATGTATTCATCTGCGGTGTGGGAGCGCCTACTGTCGCCGGGACCAATCTTCACGGATGTGCATGGAATAATGGCCTGGTCGGATGATGTTGGTGAACCGTAAGTGGTCCTTCCGATTTCCAGACCTGCCTGTACAAAAGGGTGATCCATTTCTATTTTTGAGGAATTTAACCTGAAAGATCTGGCAGTTAATGAAGATTTCATCTGCGACTGAATGATTTCAAGAGCTTCCTGATTGGAATATTCATCGGTAACTCTTACGTCCAAAGTGAACGTACAGGCTTCCGGAACTACATTATGCTGAACACCGGCATGAATTCCCGACAGCGTCACTTTAACTTCCCCTAAATAATCTGAAACCTTCGGAAATCTGAAATTCAGAATATGCTGAAGGTCTTCCATACATTTTACAATAGCGTTATCATCGTTCGGATGAGCAGCGTGAGAAGGAGTTCCTTTCATTTCCCCGTCTATTACCAACAGTCCTTTTTCCGCGATCGCCAGGTTCATCTGCGTGGGTTCTCCTACAATGGCGAGTCCGATGTCCGGAAGCTGTGGAAATAAGGCCTCAATTCCATCAAATCCTGAAATCTCCTCCTCTGCCGTCAACGCAATAACTAAATTATATTTTAAATCTTCTTTCTCATAAAAATGTAAAAAAACCTGAGCCATAGACACCAGAGAAGCTCCCGCATCATTACTTCCCAGTCCGTACAGTTTTCCGTACTGCTCAACCGGAAGAAACGGATCCAGTGTGTAGGCCTTATTCGGTCTTACCGTATCGTGATGGGTATTCAGCAAAATGGAAGGCTTCAATACATCAAAGTTTTTATTGACCGCCCAGATGTTGTTTTTAAAACGTTTCGCAGGAATATGGTGCTTCTTAAAAAAGTTCTCAATTTCTACAGACGTATTGTATTCATCCTTACTGAATGAAGGAATTGCAATCAGTTTCTTAAGCAATTCAACTGCTTGAGTCAGTAGCTCTTCTTTACTATAAACAGATTTCAGTTCCTCCATAATGGCTTTCTATATGATTTTTTAATTCGGTTTCTTTAATTAAGAATACCTTGTTTACATTATTTTTTACTGCTCCAAGAGCATTTTCAAGTTTGGGCAAAATTCCTTTATGAAGTTTTCCAGCTTCCTTTAAAACAGAAAACTCTTCCTCAGACACCCTTTTTATAACTGATTCCGGATCTTCAATATTTTCCAAAACACCCTCTTTATCAAAACAATACAACAACTCCACATCATATTTTGAAGATAAAGCCTGAGCCATGACCGAAGCAATCGTGTCTGCGTTGGTATTGAAGAGGTTTCCCTTTTTATCATGGGTAATCGCTGAAAAAACAGGAACAAGTTTAAGTTTAATCAATTTCGAGATCAATTTTCTGTCCACACTTTTTTTCTCAATATCTCCCACAAAACCGAAATCTATTTCGGGATGTTCTCTTTTTTTGGCTTTAATCAAATTCGCATCAGCTCCGGAAAAACCTATTGCTTTGCATTTTTTCTGCTGAAGTTTTGCCACAATATTTTTATTGATTCCTCCCGCATAGACCATCGCCACAATATCCAGCGTCTCTTTATCCGTGATTCTTCGTCCGTTGATCATTTTTTGTTCAACGCCCAATTTATCAGCCAGTGTAGTTGCTAATTTTCCACCTCCATGAACCAAAATTTTCTTTTCCTTTATTTCAGAAAACTGCTCTAAAAATTGGTCAAGCAGCTCCGGATCGTCGATCAGGGCTCCTCCTATTTTTATGATGTATAATTTTTCTTTCATTTTGGTTGATAGGACTTCCTCCTATCCTTGGTTAAATCGTTCCGTTGGAACTTTTTATGCGTTTATGTTTGATCGATAGTTTGATAGGACTTCCTCCCATCCTTGGCTAAATCGTTCCGTTGGAACTCTTTGTGGTTTTAAATGTTCTTGAGATCCTTATGAATTCCAGTTATTTAGAATTCAATTCATTCAAAATTTCTGAAAAGACAGCTTGTGCAGAGAAAATTCTGTTTTTGGCCTGCTGATAGATGATGGAGTTTTCTCCGTCCATTATCTCATCACTTAATTCTACATTACGACGGACCGGAAGACAGTGCATTACTTTAGCATCGTTGGTGTTTTCCAGCTTTTCTCCGGTCAGCATCCAGCTTTCTTTTACTTCCGGCATGTTTGCGTAATCATCGAAAGAGGACCAGTTTTTTACATAGATAAAATCGGCATCCTGTAAAGCTTCGTCCTGATTGTGGATTACTTTGATGTCTTTTGTAAATTTTTTATCCAGATCATAGCCTTCAGGATTGGCGATGACAAAATCTACGTCCATTTCCTGCATCCATTCTGCAAAGGAATTTCCTACAGCCTGAGCAATCGGCTTAATGTGCGGCGCCCAGGTAAGAACTACTTTCGGTTTGCGTTCCTCTTTCCAGTTTTCTGTAATGGTAATGCAGTCTGCCAGACTTTGAAGTGGGTGTCGCGTTGCTGATTCCAGGGAAATCACAGGCACTTTGGCGTGCTGCTCAAACTGGCTCAGGATACTTTCGTTAACATCGTCTTCCTTAGATTTCATGCCCGCGAAACAACGCACTGCAATGATGTCACAATATTGATTTAATACTTCTATTGCATCCTTGATATGTTCAACAGTGTCACCATTCATTACGGCTCCGTCTGCAAATTCCAGATTCCAGGCTTCCTGGGCTGCATTTAAAGTCAGGACATTCAATCCTAAGTTCTGTGCGGCGATCTGGCTGCTTAAACGGGTTCTTAAACTTGAATTTAAAAATACAAGGCCTATTGTTTTCCCTTTTCCTTTTTCCGGTTCGGAATTGGGGTTTTCTTTAATTTGTAATGCTTTCTTTATGATTTCCTGTAAGTTTTTTACGTCGCTTACTGAGGTAAATTTTTTCATTTGATGATTTTTTTAATTAATTGTGATAATCTTAACCCATTTATAAGTTAAATCTTATCTAAAACTACTTTTAAAGCACCGACAAAAAGATCTGTTTCTTCTTTGCCGATAGTAAGAGCCGGAAGGATCCTCAATACACTTTTATCATTGGAATTCCCTGTAAAAATGTGATGATCGTACAACAAACTTTTCCTCACTTCTGAACAGTCTTGATCCAACTCTACTCCAATCATTAAACCCTTCCTTCGAATGGATTTAATATGAGGAAAGTCTTTAATTTCGTTTTCAATATAATCACCCATTTGCTGAGCATTTGTCGTCAAATCTTCCTCCTTCATCACATCCAGAACAGCAATGGCCGCGGCACAGGCCAGATGATTTCCTCCGAAAGTCGTTCCCAATAAACCATTACTTGCCTCAAACTTCGGATGAATCAAAACACCTCCGATTGGGAAACCATTCCCCATACCTTTGGCCGTCGTGATCATATCCGGTTCAATTCCAAATTCCTGATGCGCAAAGAAATATCCGCTTCTTCCGTATCCTGACTGAACCTCATCCAGAATCAATGCTGCGTCATATTTTTCACACAGTTCTTTAATTTTGGATAAAAATTCTGCTGTCGGGATCATAATTCCGCCTACTCCCTGAATTCCTTCAATGATGACAGATGAAATTTCACTTCCCTCAGTTTCAAAGATCTCTTCAAGCTGTTTGATATCATTCCATTCAGACTTAATAAACCTTTCAGAAAAATTAACGGGAGCTACAATTTTTGGATTATCCGTCACAGAAACCGCCGCAGAAGTTCTTCCGTGGAAAGATCCTGAGAAATAAAGTACTTTACTTTTTCCGTTATGGAAAGACGCCAGCTTCAAAGCATTTTCATTCGCTTCAGCTCCTGAATTGCACAGAAAAAGGTTGTAATCTTCATAGCCTGAAAGTTTCCCTAATTTATCTGCCAGCTCAGTCTGCAATTCATTCTGAACAGAGTTTGAGTAGAAAGATATTTTCTCCAGCTGCTCTTTCAATTGAGTCTGATAATGCGGATGATTGTGTCCGATGGAAATCACTGCGTGACCTCCGTAAAAGTCAAGATATTTTTCTCCTTTGTCGTCCCAAAGGAATGAACCCTGAGCTTTTACCGGATTTATGTTGAATAATGGATATACGTTGAATAAATTCATTTTTTTTGTTTTAATTAATTTCTTTTGTCTTGAAATCGAAGATTCGACGTAGTCAAACAAAAGAAACAAAATTTCAAGACCTGGAAACTTCCGCTAAAAATTATTTCTATTCTCTAAAAATTCTAAAACTTGCGCGAATTCGGCATTTGTTTTTCGGTTCAACATTTTTGTCGCGCTTCAAACAGTAGAATTTTCTTAACGTTCATAGAATTAATTTTCTTAACGCTCCATTTTCCTAAGTCGAATATTTCGGTTTTTCAATTCACAATTGACTTATTGACCATTCACTTTTTTAAAATGCTACTGGCTTTAAGTTCAGTCCCAGGTTTTCTTCCCAGCCCATCGCTATATTCATGTTTTGTACGGCCTGTCCGGAAGCCCCCTTTAACAAATTGTCAATCGCTGAGTGAATAACCGCTACATTCCCACTCTTTTCTATATGAATCACACAGCGATTGGTATTGACAACCTGCTTTAAATCAATTGCATTTTCACTTACCTTTACAAAAGGCTCTTCTTCATAAAAATCCTGATACAACTGAACGATATCTGAAAGTACTAAATCTGTTTTCACTGTAGAACTTGTAAAAATTCCTCTTGCAAAATCTCCTCTCCATGGAACAAAATTCAGACTGATATCTTTATGATTAAACGAAACTAACTGCTGTAAAATCTCCTCCACATGCTGATGCGTCAGCGTTTTGTACGCCGAAATATTATCATTCCTCCACGTGAAATGTGTTGTTGCCTGCAAAGACTGACCTGCACCCGTAGAGCCTGTAATTCCTGTCGTGTACACTTCATTCAACCAACCTTTTCCCGCTAATGGAAGAAGCGCCAGCTGAATCGCCGTTGCAAAACATCCCGGGTTGGCAATACTTTTTGCACCTTCCAGATTTTTTTTATTGATTTCAGGAAGTCCGTAGATAAAATTTCTGTTTCCCAAACTTCCGTCCAAACGGAAATCATTTCCAAGATCAATGACTAAAGTCTCATCTTTTACAGGGTTTTTAGTAAGCCAGTTCTGACTTTCCTTATGAGGGAGACACAGAAATAAAATATCCACGTCTTCCGGTTGGTCCGTTAAAACCTGCTCACAAACTGCCGTTAAATCCGGGTACAAATCTGAAATTTTTGTCCCCGAATTGGAACGGCTATATAAAAAACTCAATGACACATTGGGATGAAAAGCCAGCACACGGACCAATTCGCTTCCCGTGTAGCCGTTGGCGCCTACAATTCCTACTTTTTTCATATTTTTAATGATATGATGATTTGATTATGATTGATAGGATTTCATCCTATTCTTGGGTAAATCGTTCTTATTGATAGGACTGCGTCCTATCCTTTGGTAAATCGTTCCGTTGGAACTCTTTATTTTTTATTTTGAATTGATCTGGTGGTAGATGTTTAAGGAATTGCTTACAATTTTTGTATATCCTTTTACATCTTCACCTGTCCATGCTCTGTTGGCTTCACCATAACTTCCAAATTTATCGGACATCAGATCGTGCTTGGATTCAATTCCGTTTAAAACAAACCTGTATGCATGAAGGGTTACAAACACTTTTCCGCTGACCGTTTCCTGAGAATCGGTTAAGAAGGATTCAATATTTCTCATCACAGGATCCAGGAATAATGCTTCATGAAGCCAGTTTCCATACCAGTCGGAAAGCTGAGACTTCATCATCTGCTGATATTTTGAAAGCGTATGTTTTTCCAATAAATGGTGCGCCTTGATGATCACTGATGCCGCCGCTGCCTCAAATCCTACTCTTCCTTTAATTCCCACAATGGTATCTCCAACATGAATATCACGACCGATTCCGTAAGCGGAAGCCAGTTCTTCAATTTTTTGAATCGCCTTCACGGAATGCTCAAAATTTTCTCCGTTTACTGCTACAACCTCACCGTTTTTAAATTCAATTTCCAGTTCTGAAGGCTGAGTTTCTTTAATTTGTGATGGAAAAGCTTCTTCCGGAAGAGAATTTCTCGATGTTAATGTTTCTTTTCCTCCGACAGACGTTCCCCACAGTCCTTTATTTACAGAATACTGCGCTTTGTGAAACTCCATTTCGTAACCATGAGCTTTCAGGAATTCAATTTCTTCCTCACGGGACAAGCTCATATCACGGATTGGCGTAATGATCTCCACTTCTGGACACATCACCTGGAAAATCAAATCGAAACGAACCTGATCATTTCCAGCTCCCGTACTTCCGTGAGCAATAGCATCTGCACCCGTTTCAATGGCATATTTTGCAATTTCCTGCGCCTGAACCGTACGCTCAGCGCTTACAGATAACGGGTAGGTATTGTTTTTCAGCACATTTCCGAAGATCAGATACTTTACACAAGAATTGTAATAATCTTCCTGAGCATCAACGCACCTGTACTCTTTCACCCCCAAATTGAAGGCTTTTTTCTCCAGTTCTTTTTCTTCTTCTTTTGAAAAACCACCAGTATTTACAGTGACTGCATACACTTCATATCCCAGTGTTTCACTAAGATATTTAGCACAGTAAGAGGTATCCAAACCTCCGCTAAACGCTAAGACTACTTTCTTTTTCTCCATTGTAATCATCAATTTCGGACTGCTGAATTTCAGTCCCGTTTACATTATTATTATTTTCAGGAACGAAAAGCATCGCTGTACACAGACAGTTTTTACGTTCCTTTTTCATTAAAATTTCATAGTTCACACAGTTCTTACAACCGCTCCAAAATTCTTCATCCTGAGTCAGTTCAGAATAGATCACCGGCTTATAACCCAGATCACTGTTGATTTTCATTACGGCAAGTCCTGTGGTCAATCCAAATACCTTCGCAGTCGGATATTTTTCTCTAGATAACTGGAAAACTTTATTCTTAATCAAAGTGGCAACTCCTCTGTTCCTGTAATTCGGAGATACAATCAGTCCCGAATTGGCTACAAACTGACCGTGCGACCACGTCTCAATGTAGCAGAATCCCACCCATTCGCCATTTTCAGTGGCAACCACAGCGTTACCTTCTGAAATCTTTTTCGTTAAGTATTCGATGGAACGTTTTGCGATCCCCGTTCCTCTGCGCTGTGCTGAATCATACATTTCCTGCTGTATTTCACTCACATACATGAGATGTTCGCATGAGGAAATTTCTATTTCCATTTATTTATCTGATTTTTTTGGCAAATTTAAAGCATAATAACTTTAAAAACCAAATTAAAAAGATATTTTTTTTGATTTAAAGAAATAAACAGGTAATTTTATCTTTGCAACAAAATATAACTTTGCTAAATTATTATATATTTGCTAAAAACATATAGTTATGGAAAATAAGTGTCCAAAATGTAATGGCAGCACCATTGTAAAAAGCGGAATCATTAACGAAAAACAGCGATTTCTCTGCAAAGACTGCAACTACTATTTTACTGTCAAAAAAATAGGAAAGCAGATCGATGACTACTACGTAACCAAGGCCCTGCAGCTTTATCTTGAAGGTTTAAGCTTTAGAGAAATAGAGCGTATTATTGGGGTTTCTCACGTCACCATCAGTTCCTGGATTAAAAAATACAACATCACAAGGCCCCCCCATTCTGAGTTCCATCCGGTTTATAAAATTCTAAAACAGAATGAATTGATTGAATACATTGCCCAGGAAGACAACATCAAAAACTCAGGTCTTATCATTACTCAGTTTGCGGATAAGTATATGCTGATTAAATGGGAGCGATTTAAGAAGTAGATGAGATATTAGATTCAAGAGCCAAGAATCAAGATGCAAGACATCAGATTTCAGACGTAGGAATGGTGGCTTCGAGGACCTCAACCACCAGACACCAATTCGTTAGCCAAGATTCAACCAACAATAACCTTCAGAATCATTAACTCTCCAACTCTCGAACACTCACACTCTCCAACGCTAAAACCGGAAACTCGTATCTTATATCTAAAAATCAAATCATTACATAAAAACTATAGCATTACCACTAATATATATTAAATTTTTGTAACTAAATTATTAATTACAATTTGGCTTTCACAAAAAACAACGCCAAAAATTGATAATTTATGAAGAAATTACTTTCATTTATTGGATTAGCCTTAATAAGCAGTTCTTTATATTCACAGGGTTCTCCTGATTACGGAGGCGGATTAAAATTAAACCTCAATCAGGAAGGAGATAAGTACATCAGATTTATTTTATGGGACCAGTTCTGGCTCAGGAATACCCAAATGAATCCGGGAAGCATGGTAGGCGGAGAACCCACTGACAATTCCTGGAGTCTGGGAAACAGGAGATTAAGAGCTTTAATGTATGCCCAAATTTCTAAAAGATACATGATCCTTGCTCACTTTGGGATCAATAACCAAACCTTCATCAACGGCGGAGCTACAGGCACCACAGGAACAGGAGGTTATGGAAACGGAAAAAAACCACAGTTATTTTTTCATGACGCATGGAATGAGTACGCAGTTATTTTACCTGGAGAAGCCGGAAAATTCAGTTTATCTTTAGGGGCAGGACTTCATTACTATATGGGACTTTCCCGAATGACGATGGCTTCTACGTTAAATTTCCTTACTGTGGACTCCCCTATTTTCTCATGGCCGTTAATCGATAATTCGGACCAATTTGCCAGACAGCTCGGAATGTTTGCGAAAGGAAAATATGGTAAACTGGAATACCGATTCAGCTTAAACAAACCTTTTGCGACAGATTTGGCTCCGGTTAATGTTACAGATCCTTCAAGAGCGGCAGCCGTGGACAATAATGGAAATCCAAGCTTTTCAAAAGCGGGTTATGTTGAATATCAGTTCCTTGATGAAGAATCCAATACGCTTCCTTTCAAAGTGGGCTCTTATTTAGGAACAAAGAGAGTCTTCAATGTGGGTGCAGGTTTTTATCATCAGGCTGACGGGACGAGAACTTCCATCAATTCCAATATTGAAAAACATGATATCACCCTCGTAGCAGTGGATGCTTTTGCAGATATTCCTTTGGGAAATGCCAAGCACAAAATGGCCGTTTCCGCCTATGCCGGATATTATAACTACAATTTCGGACCTAACTACATAAGAAATCTGGGAACGATGAATATTGCAGCCAATGATCCTAATTTTGCAGGAAACAGAGCCATCGCAGGTCCCGGGAACTTACAACCCATGATCGGAACGGGAAATGTAGTGTATGCTCAGGCAGGCCTACTTCTTCCCAATCAGGCAGAAAAACCGAAGATCAGAATACAGCCTTTCGCAGCGTATACGCACAAGAGCTTTGAAGCATTCGACAAATCGTCTTCTCAGTTCGATGTGGGAGCCAACTGGTTCATAGATGGGCATCACGCAAAAATTACTACCCAATATTCCACAAGACCGGTTTACACCAGCCCTACAGAAAGCCCTTCTTCAAAAGGCGAATTCATTGTACAGTTCCAAATTTACCTTTAAACACGGGATGAACTCAATATCTTAATTCATTAACATCAAAATCAATCAACATGAGCGAAAATCACCACGAAAACTACGAGAATATGACCGAACGGCAGAAGAACCGCACCATCTGGAGCGTGATCACCGCCTCATCACTCGGTACTCTGATAGAATGGTATGACTTTTATATTTTTGGAAGTTTAGCAATCGTTTTAGCGACTAAATTTTTTCCCGCCGATAATCCTACTGCCGCATTTTTATCTACACTGGCAACTTTTGCTGCCGGATTTGTGGTAAGGCCTTTCGGAGCTCTGTTTTTCGGGAGACTGGGTGATATTATCGGAAGAAAATACACGTTCCTTGTCACCCTGCTGATTATGGGATTCTCCACTTTCCTGATCGGGTGTATTCCAAGTTATAAAACCATTGGTTTTTTAGCACCGGTTTTAGTTTTAATTCTAAGATTATTACAGGGATTAGCCCTTGGAGGTGAATATGGAGGTGCAGCCACTTATGTAGCAGAATATGCACAGCCACACAGAAGAGGCTACTGGACTTCATGGATACAAACAACGGCAACGGCTGGACTTTTTATTTCGTTGATTGTTATCTTAATTACTAAAAATACACTTTCTGCGGAAGAATTTGACAACTGGGGATGGAGAGTTCCATTCTGGATTTCTATCTTAATGGTTGGAGTTTCGTATGTAATCAGAAAAAACATGAAGGAATCTCCGCTTTTTGCAAAAGCTAAAAGTGAAGGAAAAACATCTAAAAACCCATTAAAAGAAAGTTTCGGAAATAAATACAACTTCAAATTTGTTTTACTAGCCTTATTTGGAGCCGCCATGGGACAAGGGGTAATCTGGTACACGGGACAGTTTTATGCCATGAGTTTCCTCCAGAAGGTCTTGAATGTAGAGTCCTCACAGGTAGATTCATTAATGGCCACTGCCCTGCTTTTAGGAACTCCTTTTTTTGTATTCTTTGGATGGCTCTCCGATAAAGTGGGAAGAAAAGCCATTATGATGACCGGAATGCTGGTCGCTATTTTATCCTACAGACCGATCTATGACAGTATGTTCAAGAGTGTAAGTCTGGAAAACAAAACCGTAGCAGCTAGTGGAATTACTGAAAAAAGAACGGCAAAAATTCATGCTGATATTGCTTCAGACAGCCTAATCACTTTCCATAAAGAAACCCTGTACACGGACGGAACTTTGATTAAAAAAGACAGTGTTGTCCACTGGTCGCCGGCCGGACCTGTCATGAAAGACGGAAAAGCGGAAGAACCAAAAGTGACACAAACCCTGAAACTGGAAGACAATACAAAATGGTATTTGGTATTCCTGGTATTTATTCAGGTACTGTTTGTCACTATGGTTTACGGACCAATCGCTGCTTTCCTTGTTGAAATGTTCCCAGTAAGGATTCGCTACACCTCTATGTCTCTGCCTTATCATATCGGAAACGGGGTATTCGGAGGACTTCTTCCGGCAGTAGCCACGTATCTGGTGACTCAGGGGAAAGATGCAGGACATCCTACCTGGTATCTGGAAGGACTTTGGTATCCGATTGGGGTCGCCGCAGTCTGTTTAATCATCGGATTGTTTTATCTTAAAAATAAGAATAATAATATTCATGATTAAATACCGAATCACTTAATTTTTTACTAATTTTAAAACTACTAAAATGAACGGACTAAAAAAAATATTAGGCATACTCTGGATTGCAGTGGCGCTGGTGGTGGGATATTTCGGAACTACGGTTCTGGGGATTCCCAAAATCACCTCAGGAAAGCAGGAAGATCTGGTATTCGGGATTATCATCTTATTTGTGCTGATGCCGATCATCTCGGGTGGAATGGCTATTTTCGGATACTATTCGCTGACGGGAGAATATTCAGACGACAAGATTTAATTTTATAAAGATTAATGATAATTGATGGGTGATAGTTACCCATCAATTATCTTTTATCAATCATCATTTATGAAGAAAAGGCACGAACAAAAACTGATTATCCTGAGCATCGGACTGATGATGGCTTTCAGCATCCCTATTTCACTGCTTTTCAACAGTGAAAAAGATGTTTTCGGCTACCCGATGATTCTGATCTATCTGTTCGCGGTCTGGATGATCTCCATCATAATTTCTTTTGTAATCGTAAAAAAGTATGATGAGTAGTTTCGCGTTATTTTTTGTTGTTTTACTCTATCTCGCCCTTTTGTTCTTAGTTGCCCACTTGGCAGAGAAGAAGAAGAGCAAGCGGTGGATCAACAACCCTTACATCTACGCGCTCTCTCTGGCGGTGTACTGCACGGCCTGGACCTACTACGGAAGCATTGGCGTTGCCGCTACCAGCGGACTAAATTATCTACCGATCTACATTGGCCCCATCATGATTATTCCTGCTTGGATCTACATCAACACGAAGATTGTAAGAATTTCCAGAATCAACAAAATCAGCAGTCTTGCCGATTTCATTTCTTTGCGGTACGGAAACAGCAGAAGCTTCAGTGCAATCATTACGATCGTCTGCCTGTTAGCCATCGTTCCATACATCGGACTTCAGATCAAAGCAATTTCTGAAACTTTCCATTTGGTCACTGAAACATCGATGTCCAGCAATATACTGACTGACAACGCGACGTTTGTGGTTGTTTTAATCGCTTTATTCTCATCCTATTACGGAACCCGATATGTAGATGCCTCAGAAAAACGTCTGGGTATTATTTCCGCCATTGCCCTGGAGAGTTTTTTAAAGCTTTTCTTCATTATTATTCTGGGTATTTTTGTGATTTACTTTGTATTCGACGGCTTTTCCGATATTTATGAAAAAGCCAGCAAATTTGAAGATTTTAAAGAAAAAAACACGTTTAATGGGATTGAAGGTGCTATGAACTGGATGGTTTTGTGTATGATTTCCGCCACAGCCATCTGCATTCTGCCGAGGCAGTTTCACACCGCTATTATTGAGAACAGACAGGAAAAGCATATCAGAACAGCGATCTGGTTTTTTCCTCTTTACTTACTGATTTTTACCATATTCATCTTCCCGATTGCGTGGGGAGGAAGGCTTATTTTTGACGGAGAAAAGGTAAATCCTGAGTTCTACTCTATTCTGATTCCGCAATATTTTGACAATACTTTAATCACTGTTTTTGTATTTCTGGGAGGATTGAGTTCATGCATTTCCATGATTATTATTTCGGCCATCACTTTATCCATCATGCTTTCCAATAACCTCATCATTCCTTATGGTTTATTGGGAAAATTCAAGTCTGACAACGAAGTCCGAAATACAAGAAACATCACGAACATCCGGAAATTCAGCATTTTCGCATTGATCATCATGGCCTTTGTTTTCTATAAATATTTTATTCTGAAAACATCGCTGGATTCTGTGGGACTTATCTCATTTGTTGTAATTGCACAGCTGGCGCCATCCTTTTTCGGAGCGATATTCTGGAGAAGGGGAAGTTATAAAGGGGCGGTAACAGGGCTTCTCGCAGGATTGGCCATTTGCTATTTCGGACTCATTATTCCGCAGTACTATTTCTCTTACAACCCTGAACTGAAAGGCTTTATCCGGGAAACCTATAATGCTTTCGGATTTTTCCATATTTCTTTTTTAAGCAGAATTCCTGAAATATTTTTCTGGTCCATTTTTACCAATACAGCCTTATTTACCATTATTTCGGTAAGCGTTAAAGGAAACTACCGGGAAAGAAATTTTGCAGAATTATATGTGGATATTGATAAGCATATCTTAAATCATGAGAATGCTTTTGTATGGCGCGGAACCGCTTATGTATCAGATATCAGGAATATTTTGGAAAGATTTTTGGGCAAAAATAAAACGGAACAGGCCTTAAGGATTTTTAATTTAAAATATAATATTGATTCTAAAACGGAAACGGCAGACTCAAGGTTTATTAAATTCTCTGAAAACCTTCTCGCAGGAAGAATTGGGACTGCATCCGCAAAAATTCTGATCGAGGGCGTGACTAAAGAAGATAAAATATCTTTAAAGGAAGTTTTAAACATTTTAGAAGAATCCAAGGAAAATATTACACTCAATAAAAAGCTGACGGAACAGTCTGAAGAATTGCAGAAACTCTCTGATGACCTGAGAACAGCTAATGAAAACTTAATCGTGAAAGACCGTCAGAAAGATGACTTTCTGGATTCTGTTGCACACGAATTAAGAACCCCGATCACTGCCATCCGTTCGGCAGGAGAAATTCTGGCAGACGATGACGATATTCCAACAGACATCAAACAGGAATTTTTAAACAACATCATCACGGAATCTGACAGGCTGAGCGAGATCATCAACGATATTCTTTACCTTGATAAACTGGAACACGGCGAAATTGCTCTGAACATCAAAGAAAATAATATTCTTGAAACCTACAAAAAAGCGTTAAATCCTCTACTCCATCTGATACAGCAGAAAAATATTCATTTAAGTGAAGTGAATCTCCTGAATCATCCTACATTTGAACACGACGAGGCGAGAATGATTCAGCTTTTCCAGAATATCTTAGGAAACGCTTTAAAATTTACCGATGATCAGGGAACCATACAAACCAAATTATCAGAAAAAGAAAACTATCTGATCATCAGCATTTTTAACACCGGAAGACACATCCCGGAAGAAGATCTGGAAATGATCTTTGATAAATTTTATCAGTCAAAAAACCAGAATATTTTAAAACCTACAGGAAGCGGACTCGGATTGGCTATTTCAAAAAAGATCGTTCAGGCTCACAGCGGAACCATACAGGCAGAAAACAGCGGTCTGGGTGTCACTTTTACGATACGCATTCCTTACAACAGACTACAAGAGATTATAAATGAAGTTGAACAAAACCAATAACCATCTATGAGAAAGATCATTATTGCCGATGACGAACACAAAATATTAATGTCGCTGGAATACAGCTTTAAGAAAAACGGCTACGACGTTTATATCGCAAGAGACGGAACAGAAGTTCTGGACTTCCTGAAAACCATGGCTCCCGATGTGATCCTTCTGGACATCATGATGCCCAATCTGGACGGATACAGCACCCTGGAAGCCATCAAAAAAGATGAAAGGATGAATGACACAAAAGTCATTTTTCTGAGCGCAAAAAACAACCCTAAAGACATAGAAAAAGGTCTAAAAATGGGCGCTGATGCGTATGTAACGAAGCCTTATTCCATTAAGAAGCTGATGCAGCAGATTGAGGAGATGTTTGGGTAGAATAAGAAAGGGAAGAGATAAAAATCAAGATGCAAGAATCAAGAACCAAGAATCAAGACGTTAGACACGAGATTTGAGACTGGGATATTTGGGATTAAAGTGAAGAAGCCTCTTCTTGATGACAAAAAAACATGAAACACAAAAATTAATATGGACGCAGATATTCTGTTTAAACAAAGCATAGAAGACAAAGAAAATTTCTGGAAAGAACAGGCCAAAGAAATACAATGGTTTGAGTTTCCGGAGCAGATTCTTTCTAAAGATAAAAATGATTATCCTCAGTGGTATGCGGATGGAAAACTCAACATGTGTTATCTCTGCATTGATCAGCACATTGAAGATGGTTTTGGAGATCAGATTGCCATTGTCTATGATTCTCCGGTTACCAATCAGAAGAAAACCTACACTTTTAATCAGGCCAAAGAAGAGATATCAAAATTGGCCGGAGGACTGGTTTCATTAGGCCTTCAAAAAGGAGATACAGCCGTTATCTATATGCCGATGATTCCGCAAACACTTTTTGCCATGCTGGCCTGTGCAAGAATCGGAGTGATTCACAATGTGGTTTTCGGAGGCTTTGCCCCGAATGAACTGGTCGTAAGAATTGATGACTGCAAGCCTAAAGCATTGATCACCGCTACAGCCGGTATAGAAATAGCCAGGAGAATTCCTTATTTACCACTCGTTGAAAAAGCCATTGAACTTGCGCAGGATAAAGTGGACAACATTATTGTTTACAACAGAAAACTGGTAGACAATCAGAATGAAATGTTCGAAGGACTGATTGATTATGAAGAACTGGTTCAAAAATCAGAGCCTGTTGAGTGTGTTTCAGTGGAGTCTACCCATCCGTTGTATCTTCTTTATACTTCAGGAACTACAGGAAAACCGAAAGGAATTGCACGGGACACCGGAGGTTATGCTACATCGCTGAAGTTTTCCATGAAATATATTTACGGAGTTGAGCCCGGAGAAACCTATTGGGCAGCTTCGGATTTCGGATGGGCGGTAGGTCACAGTTTCAGCGTCTACGGACCGCTTATCAACCGGAATACAACGATTATTTTTGAAGGAAAACCCATCATGACACCTGATGCGGGTACATTCTGGAGAATTATTTCAGAATACAAAGTGTCTGCGATGTTTACTGCTCCGACAGCCATCAGAGCGATTAAAAAAGAAGACCCGAACGGTGAACTGGTTAAAAAATATGATCTGTCTCATTTCAAAAAACAGTTTCTCGCCGGAGAACGATGTGATGTGGCCACTTTAGACTGGTTTGCAGAGCACATTGGAGTTCCCGCTATTGATCACTGGTGGCAGACCGAATCCGGATGGCCTATGCTGGGACTTATGACTTTCGATGATCAATATAAAATTAAAAGAGCTTCCGCCGGAAAACCTATTCCGGGATATGATATCAAGATCTTTGATGAGAACGGATATGAACTTGATGCTCATCAGGAAGGCTATTTAATCATCAAACTTCCTCTTCCTCCGGGCGCACTTTTAGGCATCTGGAATGACAATGAGCGTTTTCAGAACAGCTACCTTTCACAGTACAAAGGGTATTATTTCTCGGGAGACGGCGCTATTCGGGATGAAGACGGCTATATTTTCATTACCGGAAGAGTGGATGATGTGATCAATGTAGCCGGACACCGGCTTTCAACGTCGGAAATGGAGGAAATTGTTTCATCGCATCCCGATGTTGCAGAATGTGCCGTCGTAGGTATCGATGATGAACTGAGAGGACAGGTTCCTTTTGCTACAATTGTTTTGAAAAATGGAACAATAATCTCTGAAGAGGAAGTAGAAAAAGATATCATCAGAATGGTTCGGGAAAAGATTGGCGCTGTGGCTTTTTTAAAAAACGCTATGGTTGTCAAACGCTTACCAAAAACACGTTCCGGAAAGATCTTAAGGAAACTGATAAGAACGCTGCTGGACGGAAAAGATTTTCAGATTCCGTCTACCATTGATGATGAAAAAATCATCGAGGAAATTCAGGAAAAAATCAATGACTATAGGGCTTAAGCGATAAATTAAACATATATTTAATATTAATAAAATTCAAATTTCAAAAAAACGAAGGGATATGAGAAATTACTTAATTGAAGATCTGCCGCATTATTTTGAAGAGTACAAAAAGTCTATTAAAAACCCGAAGAAATTCTGGGACAAAATAGCTGATCAAAATTTTGTGTGGTACCAAAGATGGAGCAAGGTGGTTAAGTATGATATGAATGAAGCCAAAATCACATGGTTTAAGAATGCTAAATTAAATATCACCAAAAACTGTATAGACAGACATTTGGCCGTAAGAGGTGAAAAGACAGCCATTATCTGGGAACCCAACGACCCGAAAGAGGAAGCACAGCATATTTCCTACAATGAACTGTACAACCGCGTCAACAAAACTGCCAATGTTTTACGCGAAATGGGGATTGAAAAAGGCGACAGAGTCTGCATCTATCTTCCCATGATCCCTGAACTGGCCGTTACTATGCTGGCCTGCGCCAAGCTGGGAGCTGTGCATTCCGTGATCTTTGCAGGATTTTCCGCTTCTGCCGTGGCTTCAAGAGTCAATGACTGTAATGCCAAAATGATCATCACATCAGATGGAAGTTACAGAGGAAATAAAGTGCTGGATCTGAAAACGATCGTAGATGAAGCATTGGAAAAAACACCAAGCGTAGACTCCGTTCTGGTAGTGAAAAGAACACACAACGAGATCAAAATGAAAGAAGGCAGAGACCACTGGATGGCTGATCTGTATGAAAAAGCCTCCGCTGATTTCGTGACTGTTATCATGGATGCCGAAGATCCTCTTTTCATCCTATATACTTCAGGTTCTACCGGAAAACCGAAAGGCATGCTTCATACCTCTGCCGGTTATATGGTGTACACAGCCTATACGTTTAAAAATGTATTCAACTATAAAGAAAACGATATTTACTGGTGTACTGCAGATATAGGATGGATCACAGGACATTCCTACATTTTATACGGACCGCTTCTTAATGGGGCAACCACTGTTATTTTCGAAGGTGTGCCTACCTATCCTGAACCGGACCGTTTCTGGGAAGTGATCGAAAAACATAAGATCACTCAGTTTTACACTGCTCCTACCGCCATCCGTTCATTAGCTAAAGAAAGCACGGAATGGGTAGATAAGCACGACCTAAGTACGTTGAAGGTGATAGGTTCTGTAGGCGAGCCTATCAACGAAGAAGCATGGCACTGGTTCAATGACCATGTCGGAAAGAAAAAATGTCCGGTGGTTGATACCTGGTGGCAGACGGAAACAGGAGGCATCATGATCTCTCCGCTTCCATTTGTAACTCCAACTAAGCCAACCTATGCTACGCTTCCACTTCCGGGAATCCAGCCTGTTTTGATGGATGATAAACGCAATGAAATTACAGGAAACCAGGTAACCGGAAATCTCTGCATCCGTTTTCCATGGCCGGGAATTGCCAGAACGATCTGGGGTGATCACCAAAGATATAAAGAAACCTATTTCAGCGCTTTCCCAGGGAAATATTTCACTGGAGACGGTGCACTGAGAGATGAAGTCGGATACTACAGAATTACAGGCCGTGTAGATGATGTGATCATTGTTTCCGGGCATAATCTGGGAACCGCTCCTATTGAAGACAGTATCAATGAGCATCCTGCCGTTGCAGAATCTGCAATCGTTGGTTATCCTCATGACATCAAAGGAAATGCTTTGTATGGCTTCGTGATCTTAAAAGAAACCGGAGAAGGCCGTGATAAAGAAAACCTTAAGAAGGAGATCAATCAGCTGATCTCAGACCAGATAGGCCCTATTGCCAAGCTTGATAAGATCCAGTTTGTTTCTGGGCTGCCGAAAACACGTTCAGGGAAAATTATGCGTAGAATTTTGAGAAAAATTGCAGAAGGAGATTTCAGTAATTTCGGAGACATTTCTACTTTGTTGAATCCTGAAATCGTGGAAGAAATCAAAAATGAAAGAATCGGTTAAGTAAACTGATTGAACATGATAAAGTAAATGCGCAGAAAACCTCTGCGCATTTATTATTTTTAACTTGAACTCAGGTCAACAGAGTGATGAGTTTTAAATGATGAGTTATAAGTTTCAGGGATATGAGGTACAGAATTGGGAAGGAGATCAAGTTTTTAAACGCAAAGTTTGATTATTACAATGTGAAATTTTAAGACTGCAAAGAAGGAATCAATTTCATTGATTCAATTAAGCGGACGATTTATACCGATCGCTTCATCAGTGACGCAGTCACACTCTTTGCCTTCCTAAAAACTCAACTCTCTCTAAAATAAAAATCTTTGCGTTAAAAAAAGCTTATCTCATTTCCAGGTTTTGAAATTGATCCTGTATATAGATGTAAAAGGCAGTTTTAAGATTCCTCCTGTAGCTTTCAACAACTCCCCTCTTCGCGCTTCCAACTTACTTACTCACTTCTTACTTTATTATTTTAATCGATTGTCTTCCCAGATTAGAATGCACATCAAGAAGATAATTCCCTTTTGGATAATTGAAATCCAGAGAGTATTTTTTCAATCCTTTAGCGCTGATGTCATCTTTCAGAATATTTTTAATGAACTTTCCGGAAGCTTCGTACAACCCAATAACAATATGATCGGTATGTACATAATAAACATTGAGGTTCAGCTTATCTTTTACAGGGTTCGGAACAACTTCTACTTTCAGCTTTCTTTCCTGATTTTCACCGGGGTTTTCTTTAACGTCCAAACTTCCTCTCGTCATCTTATAAATATTGGATCCGGCAGCAAAAGCAAGATTATTATTGACAAAAAAGATTCTGTTCAGAGACCCCCCCACTCCGGTATTGGTCCAGGTATTTCCACCGTCTAAAGTTTCATAAAATCCTGTACTGTGACCGCCCATCCAGCCGTGCGTTTCCGATACAAAACCAACAGCCTGTACATAAGGATCCGGAAAATCTTTTGTTTCCCACGTAAATCCTCCGTTCACAGATTTCAGAAGTTTCCCTGCGTTTGTGGCTTCAGATTCGATAGAGCAGAAGATCTTATTATTATCCAGAAACTGCATTTTCCAAACAAATTCACTGGCGATGTTGCTGTTGTAAATTTTTGTCCAGCTTGCCCCGCCATCAAGCGTTTTTAGGATTACAGCTCCGTCATTGTCGTTTCCTGAAACAAAACCTACATTTTCGTTAATGAAACTAATTTCCACCAAAGCATTCGCATAGGCAGACATATCGATATACTCCCATGTATTACCACTGTCTGTAGATTTTATAATATAGGCCGGAGAAAACCATGCGCCACAGCCATAAACGGTAGAAGTTCCTACACAGTCCAAACCACAGATAGCCTCAGGATAAGGTGAAATATTATTTACTTTTTGCCATGATTCTCCACCGTCAACCGTTTTATAGAAACTGTTGTTCAAAGTTCCCAAAAAGCCTACATTTTCGTTAAGAAATTCTATATTCCGGTAATATTGATTAGCAGGTCCGTTCACCGCCTTTTGTACCCAGGTATTACCTCCGTTTGTCGTTTTAAAAACAGCTCCACTGCCTCCGCGTGCCGCCCAGCCCAGATTTTCATTCAGAAAAAACACATCATCATATCTTCCGGTTCCGTTAGAAGGCGGATATGAAAAAGTAGTCCAGCTGTACTGCGCCTGCATCAACGAAGACAGTAAGGAAAAAATAAATAAAACTGTTCTCATGGTAGATTAATTTTTTATAAAAACAAATTTGAATTATTTAAACCAAGTGTACAACATTTTTAAATGTGTAAAATTTAAACTTCCTCAAAAATCAAACACCCGTTCAATAGATATTCCTAATAATTTTAACATTATATTATAGATAAAATAATAAACATGAAGTTTTATTACATTTACACTAGTTATATTGAAAAATATTTATTATCTTTAAGTACAATTTAAAAAACCATTGCTTATGTCAAATATATTAGCTGGATTATTTGCACATCACAGCGATTACAAAAAGCTTGAAGCCGATCTGGAAAATTCAGGATTTGAAAATTCAGATTACATAGTATATCTTAACAACGGCTCTGAAACCTCTCAGTACCTGGCGAGTGTTGCGGTAAAAGATAATAACCAAACTGATGGCGCCCGGAATATTTTTAGCCAAAATTCAGTACTGAAGACCTATTTATTCGAGAATATGGGTATTGGGCAGGCGAACTATGATAATCTCAAAAGATTTATCGATGCCAGAAACAGAGCCGAAATCCATAACAGCCCCGATGTGAAAATAAAGGCATCAAGCAGCGGCATGGATTCAGAAGTGAAATTCTGACAAAAACATAAAATCTAATAACCGGAAATCCGCGGAGCGTTCTGCGGATTTTTTATGCGTGAAAAGTTTAAAAAATTTCGTATTTTCGTTTAAATATAGGCATTAGCACAAATGAGTTACGATTTAGAACAGGAAAATAAAGAGATCCTTGCCCGGTATAAGGATTTGATTTCTAATACATACAGAACTCTGGATGAGGAAAATAACAAGCTCATCCGGAAGGCATTCGATATTGCATTGGATGCTCACAAGGATCAAAGGAGAAAATCCGGCGAACCTTACATCTACCACCCCATTGCCGTTGCTAAAATTGTAGCAACCGAGATTGGTCTGGGAGCTACTTCCATTGCCTGTGCCCTGCTGCACGATGTAGTAGAGGATTCGGACTACACCTATGAAGATCTGAAAAAGATTTTTGGAGAAAAGATCGCCAACATTGTGAACGGGCTCACGAAGATCTCCATCATGAATCATCAGAACATTTCGGTACAGTCTGAAAATTACAGAAAACTCTTACTGACGCTTTCAGAAGATTTCAGAGTGATTCTGATCAAAATTGCCGACCGCCTTCACAATATGCGAACGCTGGAAAGCATGGCTCCGGATAAGCAGAAAAAAATTGCTTCGGAGACTGTGTATATTTACGCTCCCATGGCACACCGTCTGGGTCTGTACAATATCAAATCAGAGCTTGAAGATCTTTCATTAAAATATAACAATCCCGAAGTTTACAACGAGATCACGGAGAAATTGGAATCTGCCAAAGAAAACCGTGAACGATATATTGAGGAGTTTAAAACCGAAGTTTCGGAGAGATTAAAAGAAGAAGGTTTAAACTTTAATATCAAAGGCCGCGCAAAAGCCATTTCCTCCATTTACAGGAAAATGCTGAAGCAAGGGGTTTCTTTTGAGGAAGTTTTTGACAATTATGCGATCAGGATTATTTACAAATCGGATGCAAAAAATGAAAAATTTCTTGCCTGGAAGATCTACTCTATCGTAACCGACGTTTATCACAGTAATCCTTCAAGAATGAGGGACTGGATCACACAGCCCCGTTCTACAGGGTATGAAAGTCTCCATTTGACAGTTCTCGGTCCGGATAAAAAATGGATCGAAGTACAGATCCGTTCGGAAAGGATGAATGAGATCGCAGAAAAAGGGGTTGCCGCACACTACAAATACAAAGAAGGCTACAAACAGAGCTCCGAAGACCGTAATTTCGAAAGATGGGTAACGGAGATACGCGAAGTTCTTGAACAGCAGCAGAACCTTTCTACTTCTGAACTTTTAGATAATATTAAGCTCAATTTATATTCTAAGGAAGTATTTGTATTTACGCCAAAAGGGGAAATTAAAATCCTTCCCACCAATGCTACGGCGCTGGATTTTGCTTTTTCCGTTCACTCTGACCTTGGGATGAAATGTCTTGGGGCAAAGATCAACGGAAAGCTGGTTCCTATTTCCTATGTGCTTCAAAATGGTGATCAGATCGACATTCTGTCTTCTCAAAACCAGAAACCAAAGTCTGACTGGCTGGAATTTGTGGTTACCTCCAAAGCGAAGTCGAAGATCAAAAGTTATCTGAATTCTCAGAAAAACCAGCTGGTAGAAGAAGGAAAAGAAATTCTTCAGAGAAAGCTGCGTCATGCGAAGATCAATTTTAATGATGAAGAGGTCAACAAACTTCAGAAATTCTTTAATTTAAAAACCTCTCAGGAACTTTTCCTTAAATTCCAAAGCAATGAACTGGATGTCAGCAGCCTGAGAAAATATATCGAAAGTAAAAACGTATTCAACAATTTACTTTCCAGATTCAGAAAATCGCCACCGAAAAATGTGCACTATGAGGAGCCGAAAGAGCAAAACCTCGACATGATTATTTTCGGAAAAGATGAAGAAAAGCTGAATTATAGCTATGCAAAATGCTGTACGGTAATTCCCGGAGATAAAATTTTCGGATTTATTACCATTTCTGATGGTATTAAAGTTCACAGTGACAACTGTCCAAATGCCATCAACCTGAGAGCCCAGTACGATTACCGTGTGATCCCTGCCAAATGGGTGAATGCGGAAAGCTTCAAGAACAGAGTGAAGATCGAAATTGAAGGTCTCGACAGAATGGGAATGATCAACGATATTACCACCGTGATCAGTGGAAGTATGGGAATGGATATGAAAAGTATGTCCATAGAATCCAACAACGGCATTTTTACCGGGAATATTAATCTCGAAGTGAAAAATAAAGGCCAGTTGGAAGAAACATTTAAAAAACTTAAAAATATTGACGGCGTTTCAAGAGTGAGACGAGTACAATCATAAGCATGAATTTATCTCTATATTTTAAAAAATTTTTCAGCAGTAATCAGGCATCAGGAATTATCCTTATTTTTTGTGTACTGGTTTCATTATTAATCGCTAATTCGTCTGCCGGTGAAGGTTTCCAGAACTTTTTAGATAAAGAAGTAGGTACTTCACTGTTCCATCTTACCTATCCGGTCAGCATCTGGATCAATGACGGCCTTATGGCTGTTTTCTTCCTGCTGGTAGGGCTGGAAATCAAAAGAGAAATGGTGGAAGGAGAACTTTCTTCTTTTAAAAACGCTTCACTGCCCATTTTTGCAGCTGTAGGCGGAATGCTGGTTCCTGCGGTGATCTATACCTTTTTCAATGCCGGGACGGATTACAGCAGCGGCTGGGGAATTCCTATGGCCACGGACATTGCTTTCTCACTGGCGATCATTTCAATGCTTGGGAAAAAGATCCCGAATTCAATTAAAATATTCCTTGCTGCACTGGCCATTGTAGATGATCTGGGTGCGATTCTGGTGATTGCTGTTTTTTATACAGAACAAATTCACTGGACGTATCTTCTGTTGTCTTTTGGAACGGCAGCTTTATTATTTTTACTAAACTTTTTAAAGGTTACACGCCTTGTTTTTTATATCATTCCGGGATTGTTTTTATGGTACTTCCTGCATCATTCAGGGATTCATGCGACTATAGCAGGGGTTTTACTTGCCTTCTCCATTCCTACGAATGTTTCGAATGTAGACATTTCTCCTCTTGAAAAACTGGAGCATAAGCTTCATTTTCCGGTAAGTTTTCTGATCATGCCGATATTCGCCTTAACGAATACCAATATTGCGTTTACCAGTGAAATGGTAGCAGGAGTTACGAGTACATTAGGGATGGGAATTATCTGCGGTTTGATTTTAGGAAAACTGATCGGGATCAATCTGTTCTCGTTTATTGCGATTAAACTAAAACTCAGTTCCCTGCCTCAAAACAGTACGTGGCCACAGATGGCTGGTGTCGGACTTCTCGCGGGAATAGGATTTACAATGTCTATTTTTATTGCCCTTCTTTCCTTTAAAGATGATATTCCGATTCAGGATGAGGCTAAATTTGCCATTCTGATCGCTTCTTTTCTAGCGGCAGTTTTAGGATTTGTGATCTTAAGTATGAGTTCGAAGGAAGACGTGAATGCTGTAGAGAATTAATCTTTTTTCTTCTCTTCCAGCTTTCTCCGGTGCTCTTCGTCGCTTTCCAGATTCGGTTCTGTAATTGCGCTGTGGAAATGAACTGCTTCTCTTTTAATTTCATCGGAAAGCAGTTTTTCTATCCTCAGCTTTCTCAGGGCCATATTCAGTTCATTTCCGAACAGAAGTAAATAGACATTAACATTCACCCAAACCATCAGAAGAATCATACTTCCAATGGATCCGTAAAGGACGTTGTAACGGGCAATATCTTTAACGTAGATAGCGAAAATAAAAGTAGTCAGAACGAAGAGAACCGTCGTTAAAATAGCACCCGGAACCGCCTGTCTGAATCTCGCAATTTTCACAGTACCCAACCAGTAGAAAAGGGTTAGAAGAATGAAATAAAAGAGCGGAAAAGAAACAAATCCAATAATTTTAGAAAGGTTATTCACCAGCCAGGAAATATCATAGGCCGGCGTAAAAAGTTTCATAACAACCTCCACGTAATACACTCCGAAAAGCGCCAGAAATACAATGGTAATAAAACCAATTGTAATAAAGAAGGAAAGAATAAATTCCTTTACATCCGTGAGTTTCTCGTCTGAATTTTCATTAAATCCGTTGATGAGAGAAAAAGTTCCGTTCGTTGCAAAAACTAGTGCCAGTACGATCGTCAGATTGCTGATCCCTTTCATATTCGGGATGATATTGGTTTCAATATATCCTCTTACATCGCCTTCCATATTGGATGGAAAAACATTGTGCATCAGCACTTCAAAAATATAAAACTGAAGCTTATCATAGTGCGGCATATAGGGCAAAACAGAAAGCAAAAAGAGTAAAAAGGGAAAAAGACTGATGGTAAAACTCCAGGAAATGGCCGCCGCCTTTCTCCCGATATTCCCTTTGAAGATTCCGGAAATATAGATCTGAAACATCTGCCAAAGCGATATTCCGAGAACAGGAATATGTATGCCGTCAAAAAACTCTTGAATTTTCAAGATAAATCTGGGAATTTTAATACTCATCTATTTGGTGTATTTCACTTCATATAGCAACGAATTTTATCTCCTTTAACAGAGAAGCATCAGCTGTTTCACATAAGTCTTTGTACAAATATAAACATTTTCCTTATCCTTATTCCAATACGTGGCACGCTAAAAAATAGCAATTATCCAACAGATCAATCCTTCCACGTTTATCCTTTAAAACAGAAAGATGTAAAATGAAAGAATTTAAATAGTAAATGATTGATGCATTGGAAAAACCGAAATATGCAGGTTTTCCAATTTTAACGTTTTCAGTCTCGCTTTGATGCATCTCTCCCATTTTCCAACACAAAAATGGTATCTTTGCCTTTTGAAACCCTTTATACATGCGAATCAGCTTACTTTGTATCGGAAAAACAGATGACAAGGAGATCACTTCCCTAATCGGCTATTATCTGACCAGACTTCCCAAACACTGGAATTTTGAGATCACAGAAATTCCTGATGTGAAAAATGCAAAAAACCTTTCTCCTGATCTTTTGAAGAAGGAAGAATCTAAGCTGTTCTTAAATTATATTGACAAAAACGAGCTTGTCATCATTCTTGATGAAAAAGGAAAACAGTTCACCAGCCGTGAATTTGCCCAAAAAATTGATACCTGGATGAATTCTTCGGTTAAAAAGGTTCATATCCTGATCGGTGGTGCTTACGGCTTTTCTGAAGAGATTTATAACAGGGCCAACGAAAAAATGTCATTATCTAAAATGACATTCACGCATCAGATGATCCGTTTATTTATTGTGGAGCAGCTTTACCGTGCGGACCAGATCCTGCAGGGAAAACCTTATCATAACGACTGATTTTTTCTTAGCAAGACCAGAAACTAAAGTATTACTTACAAGTATTGACAATTTCTATTTCATTATTATTTTCTAATAAATATTTCTTTTGCCTTATATCGTAATCATTTTTCTCATTACGTCCTATTTCTTTCCCGTTAATTACATAAGTAGTAGTTTCACTATTAATGTTTTCATAAACTATTGAAGGTTGTTTTTTATATTTTTCATAATAAGCGAACCATTTTTCAGGAGACAACTTTATAGGCTTAGGTAGCCCGAAGCTTCTGTATTGAAGATCATTAGTCTCTTTTATTATTGCTTTTATATGAAAATCATATTCGCCTTTGTTATCAGATATAGATAATATTAATCCTGGCAAACCATGAAATTTATATGGCCCGTCTGAGATCGGGATTTCTGTTGTATACCATGCTGTCCATTTCCTGCCTCCGAAATTTAATGTAGCTTTCTTACAGGTATATCCAAAATAATTTTTCGGTTCATCTTGTTCCATCTTCCAATTCATTTTGCAGTTAAAATTAATATGAAATGATGTCACAAAAAATTTTTCTTCCTGTGTAAGGCTATCATTCGAAAGGTTTTTAAAAATTATTTTTTTAAATTTTGATTTATCTCTTGCTTCCGGAAATCTCAGATTACCTTTTTGGGTTCCCTCAATAAATTTTTTAACAACAGAAGATTTCAAAGAATCATCTCTGAAATTTTCATACCCGCTAAAAAATGATTTTGACTGATTGATAATTAAAACTCCCAAATCGTTCACCAAAGTTTTATTTTCTATAGACGGTTTCCAAGCTAAATCATAAATAACTTTATAATTTTGGGAAAACAGAACATTGGAAATCAGTAATAAGATTAGTAGTTTAAACTTTTTCATCATCGTAATAATTAAAATAATAGGCTGTAAGGTTCCAGATAATCATTATTGAGGCAAAAAAATACAGGTTAAAAAGTACTATTATGCCTACATGCATTCCAATAGTTAAAAATAACCATACTTTCCTGGTACGATTTATATTAATAAATACCGGATAAAGTATTTCTATTATTAAGGTTATCCATCCCAATATAATATAAACTATGGGATTATCTGTTATAGAATTCAGTTCAATATATCTTGTAAAATTCGGCAAATGGGATGCTTTCCAGATTGATTCTCCATTCCACCAATTGAATCCCAATATTTTATCAAAACCTGAAAAAAAATAAGAGATACATAAATGCCACTGAATGGTTCTTTTGAAAATAGTAAAATCTCTTTTTTTTGTATTTAATTGAGAAAATTTGATATCTGAAGGAAAGAAAATAATATAAAATAAAGACATACTTTCAAAATAGTCTGCTCCATAGGAAAACTGTATGCCTGACTTAACAACGGATATCTGAAGAAAAAGTAAAAGCAAAGCGGAAACCCTGCTGTAAAAACCTAAAATGATACAAATGCATAAAGCAACAAAAGTACCTTTAAAAATAAGTAGCGAAGAATTATAGGTGAAATACTTTTCTAAAAATAATAATATATCTGTTGTGGTAACATATTTTGTGCCTTCAAAAGCTCTGTTAAGCTCAATCGGGATAATGCTGTTCTTCCCATATAACAAATCAAAATCCTGCCAGTAAGAAATAAAATGCAACAGGATCACCATTCCTATGGAAACCCTGAAAAATAAGATAAACTCCGGATTATAGAAAATTTCCTTCAGTTTAAATTTTTCCTGTACGCTATCTAACACTGTCTATTGGTATTAAATTAATCCTCTTATCAGAACTATAAAGCCTCGGAAAATCATAAAGATAGACTTTTGTCTCACAATCATTTATATTATGTTTTTTTCTAAATGATGCATTTATTTGTTTCAGTACTGCTTTATTGTAGCTTATTTTTTCCTTATTTTTTGGAGACCATCCATTTTTGATATTCTCTAAAAAAATACCGTTTGCATTTAGAAATCTTAATTTCCCTTCTCTGGTCTGTAAGAAACCAGAACTTACAAAAGATCCTTCATTATATTTTGTAAGAATAATGAAATCACTGGAAACATTGGGTGCAAAGAAGCCATACCCGGTGTTAAAGCCTGTATAATACCAAAAATAATGGCCTATATCATTGACATCTGCTATTTTTTTTGTTGCCTCATTTCTTTCATAATCATAAAAGGTACAAAAGCCTTCAGTGGTTGAGCTTATCCCGTTTATGATCAATTTTGTAATGATTATCACAAATAGGGTTATATTAATATATTTCATTGTATAAGTTGTAAAAAAAGTTCCTCACATAAAAATGCAAGGAACTTACATATCTTACAAATCTTGAACTATCTGTTATATTTGTCAATGATCCTTTGTAATTGTGCTTGTTGTACGGGCACATCAGGGTGGTTTAAAGATTTGGTTTTGCATTCATTGCTTATACCCTGTGTATCACAGAATGTCCATCCAACCACTAATTCGCCTAGTTTTTTCAAATCAGCTTCAGAGATTTTGCTGGTGTCTTTAATTAAAATAGTTTTTCCATCACTTTCAATTACTTTTTCTTTGTCGCCTGTAAAAGACATTAACATAAGTGATAAAACACCTGCGCTTAAAAAGATTATTTTTTTCATGACATATTAATTTATTTTGTTCCTTTGGTCTTGAACGTTAAAATGACCCTATACAAATTTTATCGTGTTCGCATAATCTCACTATCTGTTGATTTTTTTTAAAGGTTCAAAAGAAAACCCGAGAATCACAATTAGTACTAATAATGGATATTATAACGACACAAACATATTTAACAAATATGAAATAAAGTATGATTTAAATCACACTTTATTGAATTCGTTACCAAATTTTTTTATGCCTCACTAAAGTTTCTCTGGAAATTGACAGAAACGAAGCTAAAATTTTATCATTTAATTTAAATACAAGATCAGGAAAGTGTTCCTTAAAGTATTTCATTTTAAGGGAAATATCAACAATATTGCTGAGCTGAAGTTTTTTCATATGCATATTACTATATTCTTCAAGCACTTTGATATAAATCTTTTTAAAATTTTCAGATGAATTTAACAGTGAATCAAAATTATTCTTTGTAATGAATAGTAAAAATGAATCTGTAAGGCTTTCTATTATTTCCTGATTGATATTCTGATCCCTGAATCCAACAATATCCGTTAAAAAGTTACCCTCCCAGGCTATCATCCTGGTCACCTCGTTTCCTTTGTCATTAATGGAGTATGCTCTTATAAATCCTTCTATTACAAAGAAAAGTTTATTACACGAAGAATTTTGTCCCACTAATATTTCTTTTTTCTTAGTTTTTTGAAATATAAATTTAGCTGCTATGTCTACTTCATCTTCCCTGGAAATTTCTCCATAATTCTTTAATAATTTAATTAATTTTTCATGTGTCATCATTAGTTTTTCGTATATATTGGTTGTATTAAAATTTATTCAGGTATCATACTTCTAATTGTTTATTGATTTAATAGTATCTATAGTGCAGTATAAAAATTATTCAAATTATTTAAAAAAATAAAATTCTGATTATTAATATATAAATTACACATAGTTTTGAGCTAAACTACAAATTAATTCTTAAAGAAGTGACTAAAACATCTGAATTTGAAAATTTAATAATTTAATTTTTCAAACCAAAATATTTGATTCACAATTAATTATCCCTAGTGCTTTAATAGAGTTCAACTCCATAAATTCTGAATAGAGATTGTAAAGAAAAGGATTTGAAAATGTATTAAAATAGAAGGTATACTTATAACAAAAGACATCAAAATTATTTCCGTTTATTGAAAATGCGAGCTAATCACAAAGACTAAAGTCCCAATTGATCAATTCAAAAAACAGAAAGATCGAAGTGTTTTTCTATCAATATGTTGTTTATTTATGACAGGAAGTCATTATACTCAACTCGAAGAGTTTAATACAAGAATTTTGGCTAAAATTATACCACTCACAAGTATTTAAAATCTCAATAAATTTATTTTTAAAGAGATCCTGCGGGAAAAGCCTTATCATAATGATTAAAACTTTTCTGGGTTTCAGAATGAATATCTAAACTTTTAACCCAATCTGCCTTTTCGCTTCGCCAATCACAAAAGCAACGGAATTGGCAATATTAAAGCTTCGGATCAGTTTTGACATCGGAATGGTGAGATGATTCCCGAAATGATCCAGAACTTCTTTACTCAAACCTACACTTTCCTTACCGAACACCAGCCAGTCGCCATCCTGAAATTCATTTTCCAGATAGGATTTTTCAGCATGTGAACTCATTAAGAAAACGCGGGATGGATCTGGAATACATTTAATCCACTCCTCCACATTTGCATATTCCGTAACATCAAGATGCACCCAATAATCCAAACCGGAACGTTTCAGGTTTTTATCATTGATGACAAATCCAAATGGGTGAACCAGGTGTAATTTACTTTCTGTCCCTACACATAATCGTCCTATGTTACCTGTATTGTTGGGTATTTCGGGTTCTACAAGAACAATATTCAACATCTATATATCTTTCTTTATTAGGGTTAAAAATTAGTAGGAACTATTAATTTATTTTGGTTTTGCAACACACTTAGCATAATAATCTGCTAAAATAGCCTTTTCATAGCCTAAATTGACGGCACGGTCCAGGTTTTCACATGCCTCTTTGGGTTTTGCCGTATCAAATAAAATCAAAGCTTTGGTTACGTAAGAATGGGCAAATTTCGGATCAATGGAAATGGCTTTATTGACATCTGTGAGGGCTTCTTTAGACTTTTTCATTTTGAAATAAACGTCTGCTCTTCCATTGTAGAGAAGTGATTCCGGTTTTTCAGAGATCAGCTGATTGTAATCTTTTAAAGCGCCGTCCAGATCTCCGTTATTTTTTTTCAGATTAGCCAGTCCTGTTTTGGCATAAATATTATCGGGAGCAAAGGTTAAAATTTGCTTCAGATCATTTAAAGCAAGATCTTTTTTTCCCTGACTGTCATAAATTTTGGAACGGGTAAGATAAAATTCAGGATTCTCAGCATCGATGGAGAGGCCTTTTGCAATGTATTCCAGTGCTTTGGTTTTGTTTCCTTTCTGGCTGTTTAATGAAGCGAGATTAGCATACACCGGAGCCGACAAAGGATTAGCCTTTAAAGCTGAATCATACGATCTCAAAGCCAGTGTAGTTTTTCCCAGTCTTCTTTGGGCTGTCCCCAGACTGTTGTAATATTCAGACTGATATTTCTGAATCTGCTCTTTCTCTGCCAGTTTGGTGTATTGTTCTTCAGCGCATTTATAGTCTGCTTTTTTGAAGCATTCTTCGGCTGTTTTTTTGTCCTGTGCGTAAAGGCTGAATGAGGAGCATATGAATGCTGTCAGTAATAAAGTTTTTTTCATGAAGTTATAGTTTGTTTGTTGATGACTTTTTTGGCGAGTACTCCAAATATCACTCCCAATAAAGATCCAACAAACGCCCCCACCAAAATATCTATCGGGAAATGAACTCCTAAATATATTCGGCTGTAAGAAACTACTACAGCCCATACAAATATAGCATATGGAAACCAATTGAGCTTCTTTTTCAATAAAATACTTAAATAAGCTGCCAGAAAGAAGGTATTGGACGCATGGGCAGAATAAAACCCGTACTGTCCGCCGCACTTCACAATCCTCATATAATGTTCCAGACTCGGATCATGGCAGGGCCGCAGCCTGGCCACTCCATATTTGAAAACACTGGCCAGCTGATCTGAAACCGTAGCTCCAAGTCCAATGAATATAAGAATGAAAACTAAAGACTTTAGTTTATAGTTTTTGTATAAAAAGTATAGAAATATAATATAAAGCGGTACCCAGATCCATGTGCTGGAAATCAGCATCCACAGCTGGTCGAAGGAAGTATCGCCCAAATTATTAAGGTATAGAAAAACCTTTTTGTCCTCCTGAATGATTTCCTCCATGAATTATCTGCTTACAGGCCCTTCGTAGGTTTCGTCGTCGGCAGGCTTTAATTTGGGAGGTTCATTAGTAGTCGAAGGTTCCGTTACGATATCTTTTTCAATATCCTTCATGGGATTGAAGTCTTTTGCCGCATCTTTTACCTTCTCTATTTCACGCTTGATCTCAGAAACCGGATTATCAGTTTCTTTCATGATCTCAGTTTTAATGTCTTCCACTGCACCGCGCATCTTTCTAACGCCCGCCCCTAAGTCACGCGCTATCTGAGGAAGTTTATCCGGACCGAATAATACAACAATCGCCACTGCGATCAATGCCATTTCTCCAATGCTTAATTCCATGGGGTAAAATTACGAAAGTTTATACTATATATTTACAGTAAACTAAAATTTTAAACAAATTTTAAGATTT
Organism: Chryseobacterium sp. JM1; assembly: GCF_000737715.1. GTDB lineage: Bacteria > Bacteroidota > Bacteroidia > Flavobacteriales > Weeksellaceae > Chryseobacterium. The sequence goes on from NZ_JPRN01000019.1 coordinate 65,929, forward strand.
TGGGTGTGAGGTGCGGGTTTTGAGTTGGAGAGTTTATGAGTATGAGGGTTTGAGAGTATGAGGGTAAATTGGGTTTATAGGTGATGGTGGCTTCGAGTTCCTCCTTTAGATTAGCAGAGGATAAAAGTTACTAACTTTAGAGAAAGAGAAAGCATTTAATTAAACTAAGAGTGCCTCCGAATAAGATTCATGGGCTGATAAAGAATTAAATGCTTTATTCATTTAAAACTCAAATAGAAATACGGGATTAA
>NZ_JPRN01000020.1 GCF_000737715.1 Chryseobacterium sp. JM1
TCTTAGAGAATATTATTTAAGAAAGGTAGCTGAGGGAAAAAATAAAATGCTGGTACTGAATAATGTGAGAAATAAAATTATCCATAGGGCTTTTGCCGTTATCAATAAACAAAAGCCCTATGAAAAAAATTATATAAATAATTTGGTAACGTCATAGAAATCAGCCACCAATTGGAATACCAGTTATTCCTTGAAATATTCATTTGAAATACAGCATAATGGTGGCTGAGGAACTTGAAGCCACCATTTCCTTATATTCTATATCCTTTCAATAAAATTCAAAGCATTTTTATAGCTGATCTTTTCCATCAATTCTGTGGAGAAGTCTCTTTCAATTCTCGCGTTGATTGAATTCAAAACTGAAGCATCATCATATCCTTCAAAGAAAATCGGGAAACGGGACTTATCAGGATGGTTTTTACAAAAGAAAAAATCGGCACCGTAGGCAATGGCATCTTCTCCTCCCAGATCCAGTCCGTACTGAACGTGTTCATACAATACCTCAGGATTGGTTTCATCTACACAGTTTCGGATGAAATTCAGGCCAATCAGTCCTTTTCTTTTGATCACTTCTTTCGCCAGTTCATCAGGAAGGTTTCTGTTTTTGTCATGAACCACACGGTAATTGGAATGACTGGCCAGAATAGGAATATTGTAATTTTTCTGGTCTATATAATTAAGAATGCCATAAGCCAACTGATCACTTGTATGTGCAAGATCAATAGGAATTCTCTTGTCTGAAATATAATCGATCAGGACTTTTCCATCTTCTTTTAATCCGGCATCCGAATTGTTGCCGCCTCCAAAACGGTTTTCGGTGTGATGGGTAATTCCAAGATAAACAATTTTCTGTGTTTTTTCAATCATCGCATCCAGATTTTTAAACCCGAAATCCAGGGAATCATCTTCTCCACAAAACCCCGAAGCATTTTCAATAGAAGCGATCACTCCCACCCTGTTTTCATTCTCAGGATTTTTATAGTTTTCGCCTTCAAACAGGAAGAAATTTTCATTTTTCAACAGATCAGAAAAGAGTTCAGCCTGCCTCGCTCCAAAAGCCGTACTACCGGCTCCGGTTGCTGAATAAATAGCCATCACCTGGAGTTTTACATGGCCTTCTTTCAAATAAGGAAGCGAACATCCCAGCTCTTTATCATCAATTGTAGCGCCCGGGCTTAATAAATGGCATAACAGATCGCAGTGCAGATCAATATTAAAGTTTCTCATATCATCGTACATTTTATCATTTCTTTCTCTCAAATTCATATAGGATTTTAAATCGAATCAATCTCATTTCCAAAGCCTTATTGTTGCAAAATATTAAAAATTGCAGGGGTCTTTTTTTATGAAAAATTTAAATTGGGAAGGAATACATTTAAAATCATGAATCGAAATTTGGAGATTCAACCGTAATTCTTATTTCAAATATACTTTAAAAATAGCATATTATTTAAAAAATGCGTATTTTTGCAACTTAAAATTTCTTAGTAAACAATGATAAAAATTACACTTCCAGACAATAGTGTCAAAGAATTCGAAGGAGAAGTTACTCCTTTAGATGTGGCAAAATCTATCAGTGAGGGATTGGCTAGAAATACCATTTCCGCAGTTGTAAACGGCAAACAAGTAGAAACGACCACACCTATAACCACGGATTCAACGGTACAATTGTTAACATGGAATGATGATCTTGGAAAGAAAGCCTTCTGGCACTCTTCTGCCCACTTGCTGGCGCAGGCTATCCTTGAATTTTATCCTAATGCTAAGCTGACGATCGGACCTGCTATTGATAGTGGATTCTATTATGATGTAGATTTCGGGGACGAGAATTTATCGGAAAAGGATTTCGAGAAGATTGAAAAGAAAGTTCTGGAAAATGCCAAGAAAGGTTCAACATTCGCTCTATACCCTGTTTCTAAAGAAGAAGCATTAAAAACATATGCAGATAACCCTTACAAAGTAGAGCTTATCTCAAATCTTAATGATGGAGAAATCACTTTCGTAACTCACGATAACTTCACCGATTTATGTCGTGGAGGTCATATTCCTAACACAGGAATCGTGAAAGCGGTTAAGATTCTAAATGCAGCCGGAGCTTACTGGAGAGGAAATGAAAAAAATCCTCAGCTGACAAGAGTTTACGGTATTTCTTTCCCTAAACAGAAAGAACTTACTGAATATCTTGAAAGACTGGAAGAAGCTAAAAGAAGAGACCACAGAAAACTGGGTAAAGAACTTGGAATTTTTGCTTTCTCTGAAAAGGTAGGTGCTGGTCTTCCCTTATGGTTGCCAAAAGGGACTGCTTTAAGAAGAAAATTAGAGAATTTCCTTTCTGATGCTCAGAAAAAAGGAGGTTACGAATTTGTAATGTCTCCGCATATCGGGTCAAAAGAACTGTATGTAACTTCAGGACACTGGGATAAATACGGTGCAGACAGCTTCCAGCCGATTAAAACTCCAAATGAAGGAGAAGAATTCATGCTGAAGCCAATGAACTGCCCTCACCACTGTGAGATCTACAAAACTTCACAATGGAGCTACAGAGATCTTCCGAAGAGATATGCAGAATTCGGTACGGTTTACAGATATGAGCAAAGTGGAGAGCTTCACGGATTGACAAGAGTTCGTGGATTTACTCAGGATGATGCTCACCTTTTCTGTACTCCGGATCAGCTTTCAGAGGAATTTGAAAAAGTAATTGATTTAACGCTTTATGTGTTCAAATCATTAGGTTTTGAAGATTTTGTGACTCAGGTTTCATTGAGAGATCCTGATAACAGAGAAAAATATATCGGTTCTGATGAAAATTGGGAGAAAGCCGAAAACGCCATCATCAATGCGGCAGAGAAAAAAGGATTGAAGACTATCGTGGAATATGGCGAAGCTGCATTCTACGGTCCGAAACTGGATTTCATGGTAAAAGATGCTTTGGGAAGAAAATGGCAGCTGGGAACAATCCAGGTAGATTACAACTTACCGGAAAGATTTGATCTTCACTATATCGGAAGCGATAATGAGAAGCACAGACCGGTGATGATCCACAGAGCGCCATTCGGTTCTATGGAGCGTTTTATCGCGATCCTGCTTGAGAATACGGCCGGTGATTTCCCGTTATGGCTAAGCCCGGATCAGTTCACTATTCTACCAATCAGTGAAAAGTACGTAGATTATGCAAAAAAAGTTTCACAATTTTTGGAAAATCACGATATTAGCGGTCTGATTGACGACAGAAATGAGAAAACAGGAAAAAAAATCCGTGATGCGGAATTGAAGAAGATCCCATTCATGCTGGTTGTAGGTGAAAATGAAGAAAAGGAAGGCACAATTTCTGTAAGAAGACGTGGCGAAGGTGACCTTGGAACCATGAATATGGAAGATTTTGTAGCTTACTTTAAAAAAGAAGCAGCGATATAAAATTTAAATTATTAAAAGATTTAAGAATTTAAAAAATTTAAAGATTATTGAGTTTAGATTAATCTTTAAATGATTTGAATTTTTTAATCTTTAAATTTAGAAAGATAGATAAGTAATTAACCAATAAAATTATAATACAATAGCACAAAGATTTAACAACAGGGGCCCACAGAGACGTCCTGTACAGGAGGACTTACACTTGATCAACGATAAAATTCGTGTGAGAGAGCTTCGTTTAGTGGGCGATAACGTAGAGCCGGGAATTTTTCCAATCGACAAAGCAAGACAACTTGCTACGGAACAAGAATTGGATTTAGTAGTAATTTCGGATAAGGCTGAACCTTTCATTGCAAGGATATTAGACTATAAAAAGTTTTTATACGAGCAAAAGAAAAAGCAGAAGGAACTAAAAGCTAAGCAAATAAAAGTGGTTGTCAAGGAGATCCGTTTCGGACCTCAGACAGATGATCATGATTATGAATTTAAGAAGAAACATGCTGAGAAATTCCTTGAAGAAGGGTCAAAATTGAAAACCTACGTATTTTTTAAGGGACGTTCAATTATCTTTAAAGACCAGGGAGAAATTTTGCTTCTAAAACTTGCTCAGGAACTGGAGCACGTTGGAAAAGTAGATCAGCTGCCTAAGCTTGAAGGAAAGAGAATGATCATGATGATGAGTCCTAAAAAACCAGCTAAATAGTTTTAACAGATGTACTATCTGTTTCCTATATATAAAACCTCAAAGAGATTTGAGGTTTTTTATTTTTTATAGATTCCCACTTTCCTTTAATGATAAAAGAGCGGGCTTATTTAATGCAAAGTCTTATCTTGACAGTGAATATTTTGAAGGATGCAAAGAGTAGATCAATTGTATCAATTTATTCAGGTCCTTAACCGTGTGTCAAGGTTTTGAACCTTGACACACGGTTAAAAAATCGCAAAATTTGGGCCTTTGATGTAAACTATTTTTAGAAGTTCACGCATAGATCATTTGCATTGATTTAACTAAGCAACATTTCATTCACCAATAAAAATCAGCAACAAATTCTTTTTGGAATAAAAAATGATACATAAAGAATACAGCCTGCTGAATACCTGATTCTCATTTGCGAAGGTTTGATAAAAAACCAAAGCATTTTGAAAGCGTTCAGCTTCCCGTAAAAACTAAGTTCAGAATTTTAAATTATCATTAAATATTATCCTATATCAATATCCAGTGAAGGATATAAGTATACATTTGCATAGTAATTAACGAACAACATTATTTATTATACTATTAATAACTTAAACAGGAAAACAATGAGCACACTTACATTAAAAGACGGAACGGAAATCTATTACAAAGACTGGGGAAAAGGACAACCTGTATTTTTCCACCACGGATGGCCATTATCCAGTGATGACTGGGACACGCAGATGTTATTCTTTTTAGAAAAAGGATACAGAGTGATTGCCCATGACAGAAGAGGTCACGGAAGATCTGAACAGACTCCTGAAGGACACAATATGGATACTTATGCATCGGATGTTGACGAAATTGTAACCGCATTAAACCTTACCGATGTGATCCACGTAGGACATTCTACAGGAGGTGGTGAAGTGATCCGATATGTAGCACAACACGGAAAAGGAAGAGTGGCAAAAGCTGTTTTAATAAGTGCCGTAACTCCAATTATGGTTCAAAACGAAAACAACCCAAATGGTGTCCCTATTGCAGTTTTTGACGATATCCGTAACAATACTGCTAATCACAGACAACAATTCTATATCGATATCACCTTCCCTTTTTACGGATACAACAGAGAAGGCGCTAAAGTTTCCGAAGGCATCCAGAGAAACTGGTGGAGACAGGGAATGATGGGATCTATCAAAGCTCATTATGACTGTGTTAAAGCCTTTTCTGAAACCGATTTTACAGAAGATCTTAAAAATACCGAAGTTCCTGTTTTGGTATTGCACGGTGAAGATGACCAAATCGTTCCTTTTGAAACTACCGGCAAAGTGGCCGTTACCCTTCTTAAAAACGGTAAATTAATTTCTTATCCCGGATTTCCACACGGAATGCCAACGACAGAAGCAGAAACAATCAATAAAGATTTATTATCATTTTTTCAATCATAATAAATTTGTACTATAAAATTTTGAAACCGCCATTTAAAACAATGGCGGCTTTTTATTTAATTACACTTAAAAGTGTCTTAAATAAAATCTACAACTACCATTAATAAATAGTTTAATACAATTTATTTAATCTCATATTTGTGATTTAACATTCCATTTTCTATATTTGTAGTGTTAAATTATACTAATGAAAATTAAATTACTGACTTTATTAAGTCTTCCGGTGCTTCTTGCATCTTGTGCTCAGGATGATGTTCTTGATAGCACGAATATGAACGCACAAGCTGAAAAGCATACTACTCTTGATAAAAGCAATACATCCCGTGGTATTCTGGATCTCAACCGTTATAAGCTTTTAAAGGAAAGCACCAATCATCCTCAGGTATTAGAAGCGGGACAATCCATCAGCATGGAATATAACGGCAGTACTTACCGATTCATTATGCAGACGGATAATAATCTGGTATTATACAGAGAAAGACCAGGGCTTAATACTGTCATCTGGCATTCAAATACATACAGAAGCTCAGGTACTCCAAGGCTTATTGTACAAAACGATGGAAATATGGTTATTTACAGGGACGGAAATCCTCTTTGGAGCTCCAATACGGCAGTTAATTATCATGTTGCTAATCCGCATGTGAAGCTTCAGCTCTATTCAAGAACAGGAGCAGCAATTGAATCAGGATTCAGAATTAAAGTTATTTTAGGTGGAAATAATGAAGAAAGAAACGACATCATCGTTGAAGACTTCTTATAAAACCTAATTTTTCACTCACAGCCGTTTCTTACCAGAGGCGGCTTTTTCATATCTATGATAAAATCACAGATAATGAAAGTTTGGATTAATTTTTTTTGTATCTTTGCCAACTGTAATTCCTGAGTATTACAAAGGAATCAAGGACAAGATATTGATAACAAAACAATAAAAAAGCAGAACAATGCCAAAATTAAAAACGAAATCAGGTGCTAAAAAGCGTTTTAAACTTACCGGAACTGGGAAGATTAAAAGAAAAAATGCTTTCAAAAGCCACATCTTAACTAAGAAAGAAACTAAGCAGAAGAGAAATCTTACGCAGACTTCTTATGTTTCCGCTGTGGATACAAAAAGCGTTCTACGTCAATTAGCAATTAAGTAGTTTTTATAAATCTATATTCGGTTTATAAGAATTCAAAACAAATTCAACAATTTAACCCTGAAATGGAGCCACTAAGAGTAATGAAACAATTGCCGCACATTTCAAAAAAACAATTTAAATTATGCCAAGATCAGTAAATGCAGTAGCTTCAAGAGCTCGCAGAAAGAAAATTATTAAGCAAGCTAAAGGTTTTTTCGGTAGAAGAAAGAACGTTTGGACTGTAGCTAAAAACGCGGTAGAAAAAGCAATGCAATATGCTTACCGTGGAAGAAAAGAGAAAAAGAGAAACTTCAGATCACTTTGGATTACTCGTATCAACGCGGGTGCCAGAGAACATGGAATGTCTTACTCTCAATTTATGGGAGCTCTTAAAAAGAACAACGTTGAGCTTAACAGAAAAGTTTTAGCTGATTTAGCAATGAATCACCCTGAAGCTTTCAAAGCAGTTGTAGATCAAGTAAAATAATGTAGAATTTTTTGTTATCAATATAATCCCGGGCTTTGCTCGGGATTTTTTTTGTTTTCAGTAATGCTAATTATTATTTTTCACTAAAAATCATATATAATAGATTAAATTTCATTACTTTAAATCAATCGAAAAAAATAAAGTCATATAAGTGAATTTTCCTTTTTGCATAAAATAAAATTGGTTTTTATTATCTACATTTGTTGAATTATTAAATCTTTAAAACTTTAGTGAAAAGTGAAAAAAATAACGACTGTTTTACTCCTTTCTTTATCAGCTTATAGCCTTCAGGGCCAGAATTTTATACAGGCTTATCAAACCAGGGTTGATAAAGTATCTCAAGCCAATATTACATCCAACCTTCAGGGATTTGGAGATCTGGGTATCAAAACTACAGGTTCCACTCAGAACACCAATGCACTGAACTGGCTTAAAGCAAAATATCAAACCTATGGATACAGCGCGAGCCAGATCACCGAAGACAGTTTCACCTATAACGGTAATACTTCCAAAAATTTAATCATCACCAAAACAGGAACTGTCTACCCAAATACCTATGTGATTATTTGTGGTCATTACGATACGGTAAATGGTCCCGGAGTAAGTGACAATGGCAGCGGAACCTCTATTTTGCTGGAAGCGGCAAGGATTCTAAAAGATGTACCTACTGAATATTCCATCAAGTTTATTCACTTTTCCGGAGAGGAACAGGGCTACCTGGGAAGTTCTCACTATGTAAACAATGTTGTTTTTCAGAATAATGCACGCCAGCTCACTCTTAAAGTTGTTTTCAACATCGATCAGGTAGGCGGAAAAATAGGGAATGCAAATACGAATATCAACTGTGAAAGCGATCAGAACGGCCAGTCAGCAAACAATGCAGCTTCATTAGCCATGACCCAGCAGCTGGCTAACTGCACCACTCTATACTCCCCGCTTCAGCCTACGATGTCCTATGCATACAATTCAGATTATATGCCATTTGAAAATAAGGGAGACATTATTACCGGCTTTTATGAAACGACAAGAAGTAATAACGAGCACACTCCCAACGATACTTTTGCCAATGTAGATCCCGTATATGTTTTCAATGCAGGGAAAGCTGCTCTGGGAGCATTGCAACACTTTGCAGTGGCTTCTGCTACAACTTTGAATACAGATGATGTTCAGATTGAAAATTCATTGGAATCTGTCAAAATCTACCCTAATCCGGCACACGATGTACTTCACATTGAACTTCCCAAGAATCACAAAGACTTTAAGGTAGAAATCAGCGATATGAACGGACGATTGATTTTAAATACAGAAAACGAAAAGAAACTGAATACCTCCGGGCTCACCAACGGAACGTATATCGTGACTGTAAAATCTGATCAGAGCAGCGTATCCAGAAAGATCATTATTGAAAAATAAAGAAAACCACACCAAATCCAAAATATAATTTAATATGAAAAAACTAACACCATTTTTATGTACTGCATTAGCGGTGGGGAGCCTCGGTGCCCAAACCCTGATTCAGACTTACAAAAACAGGGCTGATCAGGTTTCCCAAACCAATATCACCACCAATCTTCAGGAATTCTCCAATTTAGGGATCAAAACCACAGGATCTGTGAATAATGCCAATACCCTGATCTGGATCAAAAACAAGTATACGTCTTTCGGATATTCTGCCAGCCAGATTGTGGAAAACCCTTTTACATTTGGAAGCACAAGCTCGAAGAATCTGGTCATTACCAAGACGGGAACACTTTATCCGGATAAATATGTCATTATTTGTGGGCATTATGATACCATCACAGGTCCGGGAACCAGTGACAACGGCAGCGGAACTTCGGTTATCCTGGAGGTGGCGAGAATTCTAAAAGATGTACCTACGGAATATTCTATCAAGTTTATTCATTTCTCCGGAGAAGAACAGGGCTTATATGGAAGTTCCCATTACGCCAATAACATCGCGTACCAAAACGGCGTGAAAAAGCTAGATATCAAGGTGGTATTCAATCTTGATCAGGTAGGTGGCAAGATTGGCAACGTGAATAATAAAATCATCTGTGAAAAAGATACCGGAGGACAGTCAGGAAACAACGCGGCTTCCAATACGATCACGCAGCAACTGGCAACGTGTACTACCCTATACTCTCCTCTTCAAACCAGTATTTCCAATGCCTATTCCTCAGATTATATGCCTTTTGAACAGAAAGGATATGTGATCACAGGTTTTTATGAATACACCAGAAGTTATAATGAACACACGGTCAATGATACATTTGCCAACGTAGATCCGGTATATGTATTTAAAGTTGGAAAAGCGGCTGTGGGCGCTATGCAGCATTTTGCAACGGCATCTACTGCTGCACCAGCTCCGATAGCTAAAGAAAAACTGGTAAAGTCATTAGAAGCTGTAAAAATTTATCCCAATCCAGCTAAAGATATTTTAACGGTTGAGCTGCCTGATTCAAACACAAAAAACTTCACGGTTGAAATTAGTGATCTGTCGGGACAGTCTTTTCTGAAAGAAGAAAACCAGGCTCAGCTTAATATTTCACGTTTAGCGAAAGGAATTTATTTGTGTACAGTGAATGCAGAAGGTTCCAGCGTTACCAGAAAAATTATTATTGAAAAATAACTACAACTTATAAGTCCTGGTTTTTTATCGGGACTTTTTAGTATGCACATTCATCACCAATCACCACACCATAAATTATTTGATATGAAAAAAACAATTACTATCCTGTCGGTTTGTTTAGCAACATTCGGCGGCAAGGCTCAGAGCTTTATTCAGGCTTATCAGGACAGGGCCAATCTGGTTTCACAGACGAATATTACTACGAACTTACAACAGTTTGCGAACTTAGGGATCAAAACCACGGGTTCCACTAATAATGCCAACGCATTAACCTGGCTGAAAAACAAATACACTGCTTTCGGATATTCTGCCAGCCAACTCGTGGAAGATCCTTTTACTTTCGGAAGTACGAGTTCAAAGAATCTTGTGATTACCAAAACGGGAACGCTTTACCCAAACAAATACGTCATTATTTGCGGGCATTTTGACAGTATCAACGGTCCTGGCGTCAATGACAACGGCAGCGGAACTTCTATTATCTTAGAAGCGGCAAGGATCTTAAGAAATATTCCAACTGAATATTCTATCAAATTCATCCATTTCTCCGGAGAGGAACAGGGATTGAGAGGCAGTACCCATTACGTGAACAATGTAGCGTACCAGAACGGTGTACGTGTATTGGATATCAAACTGGTATTCAATCTTGACCAGGTAGGCGGTGTTATGGGCAACAATAACAATACAGTATATTGCGACCAGGATCAGGCCGGACCTACCAGTAATAATGCAGCGGCGGCGGCAGTAACCCAGCAGCTTAGAAACTGTACCACGCTATACTCTCCTCTTCAAACGGCTGTAGACCCTGCAGAAGACACGGATTACATTCCTTTTGAAAGAAAGGGCGAAATCATTACCGGCTTTTTTGAAAGAATAAGAAGTACTTATCCTCATACCTCCAATGATACATTTGCTAATACAGATCCTGTTTATATTTTCAAAATAGGAAAAGCAACCGTTGGAGCGCTGCAGCATTTTGCCGTTGCCACATCCTCGAGCTCGCTTGTTATGAGCACCAAAGAGACCGCTTCCAACAATTCTCTTGAAGAGGTTTCCATTTATCCTAATCCTTCTAAAGACATCATTAATATTGAACTTCCCCGTACAATCAGTAAAGATTTCAGCTTTGAAATTACTGAACTGTCTGGAAAAGTCCTTTTAAAAAAGAACAATGAAACAACAGTCAATATTTCAGGACTGACTGCCGGAGCATACATCGGTGTGATAAAAGCTGATGGTCAGACAGCTGTGAGAAAAATTTTGATTGAAAGATAAAAAAGGAAGGAAGCTGGGAGCCGGAAGAAGGAAGTTATTGAAGCATGAAGGCATAAGACTTTATCATTAATTTAATACGGCTCAGCCTAATTATATAGCAGGAAGGATTTCTTCCTGCTTTTTTCATATAATCTTCTCAATTTATTTATCCCTACTCTGAAGAATCTCCTCAATATCCTCCATAGAAAACCCTTTTGCTTTAAGGAGAATCAGAAAGTGATACATCAAATCTGCGGCTTCGTTTTTAAAAAGATCATCATTATTGTCTTTAGCTTCAATAACGAGTTCTACCGCCTCTTCTCCTACTTTCTGAGCCATCTTGTTGATTCCTCTTTGAAACAGCGAATACGTGTACGAATCTTCAGCCTTACGGTCTATTCTGTCACTTATTTTAGCTTCAAGTTCATACAGAAACCCTTTCGATTCTTTTTCTCCGAAACAACTGAAGCTTCCGGTGTGACAAACCGTATTCTTCGGAACCGCCTGAATGAGTATCGTATCCTGATCACAATCTATACTTATACTTTTTACCGTAAGGAAATTTCCAGATTCTTCACCCTTTGTCCAAAGTCGATTTTTGGAGCGGCTAAAAAAAGTAACAATGCCTTCCTTTTCTGTTTTTTCAAAAGCCTCTTCATTCATATAGCCCAGCATCAATACCTGTTGGGTTCTGCTGTCCTGAATGATCACCGGAACCAGGCCGTTATCTTTATTAAAATCTATTTTCATCGTACAGGAATTTTTTGAATTTTTAATTGTTTTTTTAATTCTTGAACAGGTACTTCATTAAAGTGGAAAATACTGGCTGCCAATGCACCTGTAGCTTTTGTTTCATTAAATACTTTAACAAAGTCATCTGCATTTCCAGCTCCTCCGGAAGCAATTACAGGAATACTGACCGCCTCGGAAACCAGCTTTGTGATGCGAATATCGAAACCATTTTTTGTTCCATCGCCATCCATTGAGGTCAAAAGAATTTCACCGGCTCCTAAAGATACCGCTTCTTTCGCCCACTCTACAGTGTTTAAACTTGTGGCCAGTTTTCCTCCTCTGACATACACCAGATCTGATCCATTGGTAAGTCTCGTGTCAATAGCTACAACGATACACTGGCTTCCAAATTCTTTAGATAATTCTTCAATGAGTTTTGGGTTTTTAACCGCAGAAGAATTGATGCTGATCTTGTCTGCACCAGCTTCCAGAAGCGTTCTGACATCTTCAATAGAAGAAATCCCTCCTCCTACTGTAAACGGAATGCTCAGCTGTGCTGCAATATCTTTCACCAGTCCGGCAAATGTTTTCCGGTCTTCCACCGTTGCCGTAATATCCAGAAAAACCAATTCATCAGCACCTTCCTGCTCATATTTCACTGCGAGCTCAATAGGATCTCCTGCATTGCGTAAGCCTTCAAAATTGACCCCTTTTACCGTTGTTCCGTCTTTAATGTCGAGACATGGAATAATTCTTTTTTTAAGCATTTTCAATAAAATCCTGAAGTTGTTGTAATGTTATTTTTCCCTCGTAAATCGCTTTTCCGATAATCGTTCCCGAGCATCCGATTTCTTTCATTTTGTAGACGTCTTCGATGCACGAAATACCGCCGCTGGCTGTAAGTTTAATCGCTGTTTTCTCCAGAATTTCCTGATATAGATCTGTGGAAGGACCTTCCATCATTCCATCTTTTGAAATATCTGTACAAATGGTCTGAACCACTCCTTTTTCTTTGTAATCCAACAGAAAATCAATGATATCCAAATTACTTTCCTCTTCCCATCCGGACGTTTTTATCTTTCGGTTTTCACAGTCTGCGCCTAAAATAATCTTTTCACTGCCGTATTTTTGGATCATTTCAAAACAGAATTCACGATCCTGTACCGCAATACTTCCAAGGGTGATCTGTTTCGCTCCCGAATTAAAAGCTGTTTCTATATCATTCCAAGTTTTTAATCCGCCGCCAAAATCAATGCGAAGCGATGTTTCCCGGGCAATATTTTCCAATACCTTCTGATTGACAATGTGTTTGGACCTGGCTCCGTCAAGATCTACAAGATGCAGAAACTGAATTCCATAGCTTTCAAATTCTTTGGCCGTTTCTACCGGATCTTCGCTGTATATTTTTTTGGTCGAATAATCTCCTTTTGAAAGACGTACACATTTTCCGTCGATAATATCAATAGCTGGAATAATTTTCATCATTTACAGTTTTATAAAGTTATTTAATATGCTGCTGCCTGCCATTCCTGATTTCTCCGGATGAAACTGTACCGCAAAAAAATTATCCTTCTGCAGCGCTGCACTGAACGGGAGAATATAATCGCATACTGCAACGGTAGAGTCTCCAAGTCCACAATAATAGCTGTGTACAAAATAGACATCATTAGTTTCTTCAATTCCCGAAAACAAAGGGCTTTTAAGATCTGAAAGCGTGTTCCAGCCCATGTGGGGAACCAGATCTTCCGGTGGAAATCTTTTAACATCAACATCAAATATTCCCATTCCTCTTACATTGCCTTCTTCATTATTGCCACACATCAACTGCATCCCCAGACAGATCCCGAGAACAGGCTGTTTCAAAGAAGGAATAAGCGTATCAAGGCCTTTTTCTTTCAATACCTTCATGGTGGAAGAAGCTTCTCCTACGCCCGGAAAAATGACTTTATCTGCCTTCAGGATCAATTCAGGATCATCGGTCACTATCGATTCAATGTTCAGCCGGGACAGTGCGTTCTGGACTGAACTGACATTTCCTCCGTTGTATTTTATTAATGCTATCATCTATAAACTTCCTTTGGTTGATGGTAAATTATAACTGCTATCAGACTGATTCACCGCCATTTTAACAGCTTTTGCAAATGCTTTGAATATCGCTTCTATTTTGTGGTGCTCATTGCCGCCTTCTGCCTTGATATTCAGGTTGGACCGGGAAGAATCTGTAAATGATTTGAAAAAGTGAACAAACATTTCTGTAGGCACATCCCCAATTTTCTCTCTTTTGAAATCAACGTCCCAAACCAGCCAAGGTCTGCCTCCGAAATCTATAGCGGCCTGAGCCAGACAATCGTCCATCGGAAGCAGAAAACCATACCTCTCGATTCCTTTCTTGTTTCCCAGCGCTTTTAAAAAGGCTTCTCCCAAAGCAATTCCTGTATCTTCAATCGTGTGGTGCTCATCGACCTGAAGATCTCCGTTCACTTTAATTTTAATATCTAAATTTCCGTGTCTGGCTATTTGGTCCAGCATATGATCAAAAAAATGAAGCCCGGTTGAAATTTCAGAAACTCCTTTTCCATTGAGATCGATTTCAATATCAATCTCCGTCTCATTGGTTTTTCTGTAGACTTTTGCCTTTCTGGATTCCTGTTTTAAAAAAGAATAAATCCCGTTCCAGCTGTCTGTACTGAGCGTTGCTTCTTCATTAAAGTTTTCATTCAGATAAATAGATTTAGATCCCAAATTTACAGCAAGTTGTACGTCCGTACTTCGATCACCAATTACATATGAATTTTCAAGATCATAATTCCCGTAAATGTATTTTGAAAGCATACCGATTCCGGGTTTTCTGGTAGGTAGATTTTCATGTTCAAAACTTTTGTCAATCAGAATATCGCTGAAAATAATTCCTTCATTTTCGAAAGCTTTCAACATTTTTTCGTGAGGTTTTATAAAATCTTCAAAAGGAAAACTCTCAGTTCCCAAGCCATCCTGATTAGTCACCATCACCAGTTCGTAATCCATTTCTCTCACAATTCTGGCAAGGTTCTGAAAAACTCCCGGATAAAATTCCAGCTTCTCCAGAGCATCTACCTGAAAATCTTCCGGCGGCTCTACGATCAGGGTTCCGTCACGGTCTATGAACAGTACTTTTTTCATGATGCTATTTCTTTTAAAACGTTAATCAATTTTTCATTTTCTTCCCGGTTTCCTACGTTGATTCTGATACAATCCGGAATCGCAGGTGCTCTCTGGCTGGTCAAAACTTCTTCTTCAAGCATTTTCTCATATACTGTTTTCCCGTCTCTCATTTTGATCAGAAAGAAATTGGCGTCTGTCGGAAATACTTTTTCAATGCACGAAACGGTTTTAAACTGTTCTTCCAGCCATACTCTTTCCTGTAAGACATTTTCCACGTTTTCTTTAAGCTTATTTTCATCATCCAGAATACTCAAAATAAGCTCCTGACTCAAAGAATTGACGTTATAAGGCGCTTTTACCGTATTGATAAAACGGATGATCTCTTCGGAAGCGTAAGCTGTTCCTACCCTTGCTCCGGCCGTTCCCCATGCTTTTGAAAAAGTCTGAAGCACAATGACATTAGGATATTGATCCAGCAACTCAATCCCAGATCTGTTACCCGAAAATTCGATATACGCTTCATCAATGACCACGATACCATTAAAATTTTGGATGAAAAACTCGATGTCTTCTACGCTGTTTCCGGTTGGGTTATTCGGAGAACACAGGAAGAAAATTTTAATCTCCCTTTCCTGAGTAATCTTTAGAAAATCATCTTTTACAATTTCAAAATTTTCATCAAGATCAAGCTTAACCACTTCATTTTCATTCACCGTTGCATAGAAACCGTACATCGCAAAAGAAGGATTCATCATCAGAATGGCATCTTTTTTAGGCTCGCAGAAGATTTTAATGATCAGATCAATCAGTTCATCACTTCCGTTTCCTATGGCGATCTGCGTCGGTGAAAGACCTTTAAGATCTGCTAATTTAGCTTTAAGCTTTTTCTGAGACGAATCCGGGTATCTGTTGAACTCCCCAAACGGACATTCATTGGCATCCAGCAACACCGGAGCATTGAACTCATTGTGATCTCGGAAGCTGATATAAGGCTGTAATTTTAATATATTTTCTCTTACTAAACTGTTGGTATTGAATTCTTTCATTGTATTATTTTAATCTGATAGATACTGCATTTTTGTGGGCGATAAGACCTTCTGCCTCTGCCATAAGTTCGATGGTTTTTCCTATATTTTTAAGACCTTCTTTGGAAAGGTGCTGGAATGTAATTTTCTTAACAAAACTGTCCAAAGAAACTCCGCTGTAGTTCTTGGCATAAGCATTCGTAGGAAGCGTGTGATTGGTTCCGCTGGCATAATCACCAGCACTTTCACATGAATAATTTCCAAGGAAAACAGATCCTGCATTGCTGATCATCGGAGTATATTGTTCAAAATCCTCCAAAGCCAGAATAAGGTGTTCCGGAGCATACAGATTACTGAATTCCAAAGCTTCTTCAATAGACTGAGCCAGCATAAAAAGGCTGTGATCCAGTGCCTGTTGGGCCATTTCATTTCTAGGAAGCTTTTTGATCTGCTTTTCTACGGCCTCAATAGTTTTTTCAAAAATTTTGAAATCAGTCGTGATAAAAACGACCTGGCTGTCGCTTCCGTGTTCCGCCTGGGAAAGGAGATCTGCGGCACAGAACTCAGGAATCGCTTTGCTGTCTGCAATGACAAGAACTTCGCTGGGACCTGCCGGCATATCGATGGCCACACCAAAATGCTGTGCATATTCTTTAGCAGCAACCACAAACTGATTTCCCGGTCCGAAAATTTTATACACCTTCGGAATACTTTCTGTTCCTAATGTCATGGCAGCAATAGCCTGTGCGCCACCTGTTTTGAATATTTTAGTAATTCCACAGAGTTTCGCCGTGAAAAGAATAGCCGGATTAATATTCCCGTTGCTGTCAGGAGGAGTACAAAGAATAATCTCCTTACATCCCGCCAGGTTCGCAGGCACGGCAAGCATAAGTACGGTGGAAAATAAAGGGGCTGTTCCACCGGGAATATAAATCCCAACCTTTTCTACAGCACGGTTTTCTCTCCAGCAGGTTACGCCTTTTACCGTTTCTATTTTCTCTGTTTCCGTTATCTGAGCCGCGTGGAATTTGGAAATATTTTCCTTGGCCTGTCTGATGGCTTTCTTTAATTCTTCAGAAACTTCGTTTTCAGCATTCACAACTTCTGCTTCCGAAACCAGAATTTCCGGAGTCACTGCCTTATCAAATTTTTTATTAAACTCAATAAGTGCTTTATCACCGTCTTTTTCTACTGTTTCAAATATTTGCGCGATCAATTCTGAGATTTCTTCACGCTTCAATACCGGCCGTTTTACAAGGTCTGGCCAGATTTCTCTTTCCGGATATCTGTATATTTTCATCATTAAATAACCATTTTATCGATTGGAATAATAAGAATGTCCTGAGCTCCGTTTTCTTTCAGCTCATCAATGACGTCCCAGAATCTTTCTTCATCAATCACCGAATGAATACTGCTCCAGCCTTCTTCCGCCAAAGGAATAACCGTAGGACTCTTCAGAACGGGAAGGACGGAGGCGATATCACTGATCTTGTCATTGGGAACATTCATCAGGATGTATTTTGAATTTTTTGCTCTTAAAACGGATTGTATACGGAACAGAAATTTATTAAGAATCATCTCTTTCTCAGAATTGAGTACGGATGTTTTTGCTAAAACCGCTTCCGATTTCAGAAGGGTCACTGTTTCTCTCAAACCGTTTTTAAATAAGGTACTTCCGGAGCTTACGATATCACAAATTCCATCTGCCAAACCGATATTCGGGGCTATTTCAACGGAGCCGGAAATGATGTGAATGTCGGAAGTAATACCTTCTTGGTCAAGGAAATTTTTAAGGGTGTTGGGGTAAGAAGTAGCAATTTTTTTACCCTGGAAGAAGGAAAGATCATCCGTTTCCACTTCTTTGGGAACAGCCAGCGAAACCCTGCATTTTGAGAACCCTAGTTTCTCCACGATCTGGATGTTCTTTTGTTTTTCAGCTAAAAGATTTTCACCCACAATGGCAATATCTACCACTCCGTCTTCGAGGTATTGGGGAATGTCTGAATTTCTGAGATACATGATCTCCATGGGAAAGTTGTCTACAGAGACTTTCAGCTGGTCTTTTCCGTTGTTGACGAAGATCCCGCAGTCTTTCAGGAGCTGTAAAGATTCTTCGTAGAGCCGGCCGCTTTTCTGGATCGCAATTTTTAATTTACTCATTGTATTGTTTTGGGGTCTGAGTAAATGAAAACTGATCTGTTGGATATTTCCGGGAGAATCCGGGAAACAAAAAAACCGTCTGTTTACTCAGACGGTTTTAATTATTTTTGATTTTAACACATGTTTATATCAACCAATTCCGTCTTAGCAGAGATGATGATAATAATGATGAAGTGTTAAAAAATTCGGTTTCATTGTTTTGAATTGTGGTACAAATGTAGGACTTATTTTTAAACTGCAAAGTTTTTTTACAGAATTTTTTTGTAGAGATCCATCAACTGAGCTGCAATGGGTTCGTCATTAAATTTCTGAACAAACGTGAAACTCTTTTCTGCACGGCGTTTCCTCTCGGATTCATTTTCCCATAAAAATTTTATTTTGGCTCCGATATCTTCAAAACTTTTCGGATCTACGTAAACGGAGTCTTCCCCTCCCGCTTCCGGAAGACAGCTGACATTGCTGGTAATAACTGCCGTTTTTGAGAAAAGTGCTTCTATTACAGGAATTCCAAAGCCTTCAAAAAAGCTCGGATAGACAAAAATATCGGCCAGTTTATAGATCACAGCCAGTTCATCCATGGAAACTCCTTCCAGAAAAAGCACCTGCTTTTCCATTTTATTTTTTCTGATGAATGCCTGTACTTTTTTATAGTAATTCGTCTTTCTTCCAACGACAACCAACGGGATTTCCGTTCCATTGATTCCTTTGACAATGTTTAACAGATTCTTACGGTCTTCAATGGTTCCAACGTTTAAAATGAAGCGTTCAGGAAGATTGAATTTCTCTTTGGTCAACTGAATAAAAGCATCCGACTGCTGTTCTTTAAAAGCTTTGTGACAACCCTGATAAATGACTTCAATTTTGGTTTCGGGAACTTTTAAATAGGTGATGATATCTCTTTTGGTCTGTTCTGAAATGGCAATGATCTTATCTGCAGAAACAGCCGCTTTTTTAAATTTCCACAGGTGTATTTTCCTGTCAAAAAAGGAATAATACTGAGGATATCTCATAAAAATCAGATCATGAATCGTCACTATTTTTTTGATAGGTTCTTTGCCCCACTTCAAAGGCAGCTCACCGGACAAGCCATGAAATATCTGTGCGCCTTCCTTTTGGGCATCTTTACCCATTTTAAACTGTCGGGAAAGGTTTCCTTTTGAGGTTTCCACAAAACGGACATCAGGTCTTTCGAGCATGTCTTTTCCTCTTTCTGAACGGTTTTTGTTCAGCAGCAGGTATTCGTTTTCAGGATAGTACTGAGAAAGAATCCTGACCAGATCTCTTGAATAATTGCCCAATCCGGACGTATTATGAAAAAAACGTTTTGCGTCGAAGGCAATCTTCATATCCATGTTTTTAGTAAGATTTTTTAAGCGGTTTAAAGGTATAAATAAAATAAACCCTAAATGACTATTCAGGGTTTATTGTATAAATTTTAAAATCAATCTTTAAAATTTAGAGAAAACACAGCTTATACAGCTACATTGTTCTCTCTTAAAGCATCATTAAGAGATGTTTTTTTATCTGTTGATTCTTTTCTCTGACCGATGATCAATGCACAAGGAACCTGGTATTCTCCAGCAGGATACTGTTTGGTATAACTTCCCGGGATTACTACTGAACGTGCAGGAACTCTTCCTTTGATTTCAATAGGCTGGTCACCTGTAACATCAATGATTTTTGTAGAAGCTGTCAATACGACATTCGCACCCAATACGGCTTCTTTTTCTACGTGCACACCTTCTACCACGATACATCTTGAACCGATGAAACAGTCGTCCTCAATGATCACTGGAGCTGCCTGTAACGGTTCCAATACACCACCGATACCTACACCACCACTCAGGTGAACGTTTTTACCGATCTGTGCACAGCTTCCAACGGTAGCCCAGGTGTCTACCATTGTTCCTGAATCTACATACGCTCCGATATTCACGTAAGAAGGCATCAAAATAACGCCTGAAGCTACGAAAGATCCTTCTCTGGCGATCGCATGCGGTACAACTCTCACTCCTTTTTCAGCATAATTTCTCTTCAAAGGAATTTTGTCATGAAATTCAAACGGACCTACTTCAATAGTTTCCATCTTCTGGATCGGGAAATACATTACTACGGCTTTCTTCACCCACTCATTCACCTGCCATCCGTTTTCCGTAGGCTCAGCAACACGAAGTTCTCCGGAATCCAATAAAGAAATAACCTCTCTTATCGCCTTCTGGCTGTCTTCATTCTGTAATAAATCTCTATGATCCCAAATGTTTTCAATTGTTTGTTGTAACGACATGTTTCTTATTTGATTTTAGTATAAATTATCCCTGCAGCTTCCCGCAGTTCCGAAGGTCAAAAGTACAAAAGATTGTTCTAGTATACAAGTTTGGAAATAAGTCTTCAACGGGAATTATTTACGGTTATCTGCAGCTACATTACTCGCAAATAATGAACTCCATCGTCTTCTCAACGTGTTTTTGTTCAATAATACCTTTTGAATATCTGAGATTAGGGACTGTATTATATTTTGTTAAATAAGCCCTATTAATTTCAGATGTAAGTTCTTTGAGATCATCAGGAACAAGGGCCTTAATATTAAAAGTCTCTTCTCCACATCTGATCTGCCCTTCCGGATCTTCCAAAAAAGTATGGTACCAGCTTTTTTCTGCGAGACCCCATGATCTGGCGAAAATTCTGTCATTAACGGTTACCATCCAGATTTCAAGGAAAGTGGTTCTGTAGTTTCCTGCTTTTATTTCGGTAAGATTGTGACTGTTGATGTAGTCAAGTGCTCTGTCTTTATTCATTGTTATTTTTTAACGAATGTAAAATGAATGCGGCAGTTTAACCAATTTATTATTTGGTTTGAACGAAATATTATTCAGAATGGTGATTTTCTGATGTTTTCTGTTTTTCGAAGTCGTTAAATTCTAATCCTCGAACCATGTCAAGGTTCAAAACCTTGACATGGTTTTTAACGACAAATGATTTAAAATAGTAGTTTTTTACACTTATTTTTCAAAGCATCATTTTATTAAGTGCTGTAGTCAGACAGTCTTTATAGGTTTTCGCCACAGCAATTTTCTGATCCTGACACACAAGCTGGTTGTCTTCAAAATAGTCGATATTCGTTAAATTGACAATATAAGAATTGTGAACCCTCATGAATTCATCCGGAAGACTTTCAATTAAATCTTTAAGGGCTTTGTAGTAAATGTATTTTTTATTGGAAGTGGTATTGATTTCCACATAGTTTCCCAAACCTTTGATAATGGTAATGTCTTTAAAGAACAGTTTTACCAGTTTTTTATCTGTTTTAATAAAAGCAAAGGTCCGGTTCTCCATATTAATCATCAGTTTAGATAATACTCTATAAAACCCTCTGAGCGTGCAGATAAGCTTTGTTCCAGTATTTTTCGTTCAATGAAGAAATCATCACTCCTTTTGAGGTAGAAGCATGGATGAACTTAACCTCTCCATCAGCCCCGATATCATGAACGATTCCCACGTGAGAGACTCTGCTTCCTCCGGCTGTCGCAAAAAACAAAAGATCACCGGGCTTCACTTCTTTGATATCAATTTTTTGTCCGGCATCGGCTTGGTCTGTAGATCTTCGTGGCAAAGAGAAATCATTTTCCTCAAACACTTTTACGGTAAATCCAGAGCAGTCAAAACCTGAAGACGTATTTCCTCCAAATTTGTAAGGTGTTCCGATGTATTTTTCAGCATCTTTCAGAATATCGCTGACGGATCTGGAAATCTTTCCATCAAATCTGGAATCCAGTTTTCTTAGATTTTCGGCTTTCGCAACGGTTTTGGTTCCTGTATTTTTTTTGGAAGATACATTTTTGGAAGATCCGCAGGAAACGATCATCGCCGAGGCAATCAGCAGAACAGAAATCTGCTTTATTCTTAAGTTTTTTTCAAATAATCCCGGTTTCATATTCATCTGATTTTAAATGAAGTAACTAATTATGCACAAATATACATTTTATATTTAAATTATAAAATAAGTATACTACAACTATATGATAAATATATGTTAAAATTTTAATTTCTCTTATTTATTAGTATATTTGAATTCAATTTTGTGATATGGCGACGTACGAAAGTTTAATAAAAATCAACGGAAGCGTAGGCGATCTGGTTTTTTACAGCCTGAACGGGAAAAATGTGGTGCGGAAAAAAAGCGGATTCAATAAAACGGCGTTCAAAAAAAGTCCTTCTTATGAGAAAGTAAGGCAGAACAGCTCTGAATTCGGACACTGTTCCAAAACCGGGAAAATGATACGGAGCTGTATTGAAATTTACACTAAAGAAGCGGGTGATCCTGTACTCTATCAGAAGTTTGCTAAGTTGATGACCGTGATTAAAGATCTTGATACGGTTTCAGGACGGGGAAAAAGAACGGTACAGAATGGACTTTTGCACCCGGAAGGTTTAAAATTGCTGAAAGAATTCCGATTTGGAGAAAAAGAAAATATTCATCCGGAAGCTTATGTTTCGGCGGAAAAAGAGTACAGAATTTTAAATTTTGGAAATCAAATTTCAGGAGATGAAGTGATCATTATAACCATACAGCCTGATTTTGATGCTTATGCTGCGGAATATATTGAAGAGAAACTTCAGGTGGAAGCAGGTAAAGAGATTCGTTTTAAAAAACATTTTTCAGAGGCCACGCTCCTACTCTACTTTTTAGTGATAAGGAATAAAGAGGGAATTACCCAGATGGGATTTGTTGGGATGTAGAGGCTAAGACTGAGGTTAAGGTTAAGGCTAAGGAAGTTCATAATTTTAATTTAATTATCCCGAATTAATACAAATAAAAAAGCCTGCAGAGTGATCTGCAGGCTTTCTGTTTTATTTTTTGTCTCCTGTCCAGGTGCCGGATCTTGCCGGTGTAGGAACAGCGTTTGACCAACTTCCGTTTCCTTTTTTCTCTCTTGAAAGGGTTCCTTTGAATTCTCCATCAGAAGGAAGCCCGATTACAGCGGTAAGATCGCCGGTTTCAGTTAAGTGTCCGGAAATATTATAATTTTCATCATTTACTGTAGAATGCATGGTTCCGGTTACTTTTCCGTCGCTGGCTACCACAAGGTTCCAGGTTCCGTCATCGCTTCCTGTATACTTTCCTGCCCACGTTCCTATATAATCATAAATAGTATCGTCATCAGAACTGCATCCGACAAATAAAAAAGCTGTAAAAAGAAGTAAAAAAAGTTTCTTCATAGTTTCTAATAGTTTTATAACCTAATCAAATTTATTATTATCTGTTTATATTCTGCTCCTATACAAGAGAACTGAATACATATTCATTATTTTTTCCGCCTTGTTCCGTGCAAATCTACTAATTTTTTCATTCAGATTATCTGAATTTTAATCAGCTGTTTATATTTTTATGAATTCAGCCTATATTTTGGCTAAAATACAATTATTTCCCAAATGGAAACAATCAAACACACAGCGTTCTTTCAAAAAAATAAGACAATTAAGAGATTAGCAATATTTGAAAATAATACGTTTATTTTACTCTATTTTTTTAATATAAATTATTTTTATTCTAATATTTATAATTTAAATGAAATTTGTTTTCATAATAATAATTATTTCTTAATTTAGTGAAAAAATCTAAGAACTCATTAAAACCTAATAAATAACATGAAAACAAGAATTATCTTTTTTGTTGCAGTCGTTTTTTTCAGCAGTTTGAAGTCCCAGGTAGGGATTAATACCACCACCCCTTCCCATACTTTGGATGTCAACGGATTGGTTAGAGTAAGAGGCCTGGCTAATGCTGAGAACAAAATTGTGGCTGCCAATGCACAGGGTGTTTTAAACCTCCTGTCTCCGGATGAAATTTTTTCTCCAAAAGCATTACTGAACACCTCAACCTCAGCTACGGAACAAAGGCTGACGATCTATGAAGGACAATGCTTCCAACCTGCAGACAATGCTTCTTCCTGTACGGTAAGAGTGAATCACTTCAGTTCATGTGCAGGTTTTACCCGGGCGGTAGACACTCAGATTGTAGTAGGACAAAACATTAATACAGCTAACGGACAATTTCAGGGAATATGGGCTTCGCGGTTCATAGACAATAAAGGATATGTGGGCGGGGCAACTGCTGCTGAACAAGTCGCACCGGATTATCCAAGAATCTCCTATCCTACGGCTAATTCTGCCAATTATTTAGGAACCGGAAGTTTTTCCGGACAGTGTAACGCAGATATTGTAACGACGATTAACCAAACCACTGGGGATGTCAAGATAGAATCTGTGAAGAGAAGTATGTTCGCGCATCTGGTATATCTTTTATCTATATCGCGCTCAAGAAGTAACTAGAAACAAATCTTTTTCAAATATAAGAATAGCTGCATTGTCATGATGCGGCTATTTTTTATCAATAAACGAGCTTTCGATCATTTAAACACAAAATCCATCGTCTTTTTTTATATTTGGATAATGATTATCTGTCATTTTAAAAAAGTAATACCATGAAAACACTAAAGGCGGCTGAAGCATTTGACAAGTCAGCAAAAATCTATCAGGATAAATTCATGGATGTAAGTTTGTTTGCAGAAACCTTTAATCTTTTCTGCAACCATATAGAAGCGGATAATGCCGAGATTCTGGATATAGCTTGCGGTCCGGGAAACATCACGAAATATATACTGGACAGAAAACCAGATTATCAAGTTTTGGGTATTGATCTGTCGCCAAAGATGCTGGATCTCGCTCAGGCAAATAATCCTACTGCCATATTTCAACTTATGGGCTGCCGGGACATCGGACAGATTGAAAAACCGTTTGACGGAATCATTTGCGGCTTTTGTCTGCCCTATCTGGTGCGTGAAGAAGCTGTTGATCTGATCGCTCAGGCATCCCAACTGTTAAAACCAGGAGGTGTATTTTATCTGAGTACTATGGAAGATGATTATGCAAAGTCCAGATTTCAAAAATCCAGTACCGGTGATCAGGTGTATGTGAATTATCACCAGGAGGATTATTTAACAGAAGCTTTTAAGGCGAACAATTTTGAGATCATCCATATAGAACGCTTTACTTCTTATGATAAAGATAATGTTGTGATTACAGATCTTGTATTAACCGGAAAATTGATTTAAACTTAACGTATTGGAGTCAGTTCATTGCTTCCCGCTTTTTTGTGCAGCAGGAAAGAAACCTGAATATCTTCATCTGGAGTCCGGGCATGAATGGCAGAGAGATAGTCTTTATACATTTCATCCGTTGGCTGCAAGGCTACTATTTTTCCTCCGGCATAAAGAACCATTTTAAAACCTTTCAATGGGAGAATCTCCCTTTTTTCGAGAATAATACTGCTCATTTCGTTCCATCGTTCCTCAGAATCTGCAGCCATGTTCCAGTAAAAAGCTTTGGCAAGTTCTACTTCTTTGTCATACATCAGTGATGCATAGGCTTTCGTATCTTTCTTGATCAGGACATTTCTAAAACTGTTGTAAGCGGCTACTGCTTCTTTCAATAACTGATCCTGGTTTTCTTTGCTAAGATCTTTGGAATGACGCCAGCCTTCCAGCTGATAAGGAACCTTTGCATTAAAAACACCTTTAAATTCAAAAAACTTTTGTCCGCTAGCCTGAAACTTTTCTGTTCGCGTTTGATTGGAAGTATTGAATTCAAAAACTGATTGATCGTCTTCCAGTGGTCCATTATTTTGACGATGAATCACTTTAATTTTAAACCTGGATGCATCCACCAAAACCGGAGACCAGCTTCCATCCGAAAGCATCGGTGGAAACAAACGTATGGTAATTTCCTGTTTTCCACTGAGCAGAATATGATCATTAACCGGAATGCGCTGCTCATTCACAGAACCGGACAGCAGATAACGATGCACCGGTACATCATTGATCAAAATTTCATAACCACAGGCATCCTGACTGAATTCTATTTCATATCGCGGATGATCATCAGCTATTTTTACCTGCTGATAGATATCCAGCATTTTCCTGTTTACCTCTTTATCCTGATTTTTAATAACATCCACAACAGGCAACTTCTCCTGACCGACACTTAAGCCCGACAGGAGCAGTAAACCTGATAGTATTAGTTTTTTCATTATTCATTTTAATGATGATCAGGACATCGGCCGGATTCAGTTACTTGATCAGAAATCTGAACTTATTGATATTTTTAAGCGCAATCCCGGTTCCACGTACAACAGCTCTCAACGGATCTTCTGCTACGCAAACCGGTAATCCTGTTTTCAGGTGAATTCTGTCTGCCAGACCATTCAGCAATGCGCCTCCTCCCGCAAGGAAAATACCTGTTTTATAGATATCTGATGCCAGTTCGGGCGGTGTAATGGCAAGCGTTTCCATGATGGCATCTTCAATTCTCATGATAGATTTATCAATCGCTTTAAAGACTTCTTTGTAGCTGACCATAATTTCTTTTGGTTTTCCAGTGATCAGGTCTCTACCCTGTACCGGAATATCTTCAAGAGGAAAATCAAGTTCCTCCAGTGCTGAACCTATTTCAATTTTTATTCTTTCTGCCGTTCTCTCTCCAATATCCAGATTATACTGAGATCTGATAAAGTAGGCAATATCATTGGTGAAAACATCTCCAGCGATCTTCAACGATCTGTCGCAGACAATTCCGCCCAGTGCAATGACCGCAATCTCGGTAGTTCCTCCGCCTATATCAACGATCATGTTTCCTTCAGGGTTTTCAACATCAATACCTGCTCCGATAGCGGCTGCCATTGGTTCATAGATCAGTTTTACTTCTTTTGCATTGACTTTTAATGCTGAATCCTTCACCGCTCTTTTTTCTACTTCAGTAATTCCCGAAGGAATACAGATCACGATTCTAAGAGCCGGCTGCATAAACTTTCCTCCAATATCAGGAATCTGCTTAATAAATTCCTTAATCATATGCTCAGATGCATGAAAATCTGCAATCACTCCGTCTTTTAAGGGACGAACCGTTTTAATATTTTCGTGGGTTTTTCCCTGCATAAGCTTCGCCTGTGCCCCTACCGCAATAGGTTTTCCCGTAGTCCGATCAATAGCAACAATAGAGGGCTCGTCTATGACAATCTTATTGTTGTATATGATCAGGGTATTAGCTGTTCCAAGATCAATAGCAATCTCCCGTGTAAACATATCAAACAATCCCATATTCCATTATTTTATTCACCGCAAAAGTACGGTATTACTGAGGATATCGGTGGCCGCTGAAAATATAATTAGAGTTAAACTTAAGTTAAAGTATGTGCAAAGGGTGATGACTGCTGAATTTTTCTATCATAAGGGATACTGATTTTTTTTTTTACGTTTAATCAATTTTTAGGTTAAAAAACTACCTATATGAAGCTCATGTATTGTCTTACGAAAATCTTTAAATTAATTCTCCAAAAAATAAATAAGCCACTGCTTTTAGCAGTGGCTTATGATTGATGAATTAAAGCTTTACTTAAGCAACTCCAGCAGGTCTTTTTTCCGAACCACTTTGGTCTTTTCAACTTTAATTGTATGTAAACCGCAAAAGCCATTAGTATTATACATCATGTATTCGCTTTTGCTATCCCAGATTAAAATTTCATCCTGATACATGACTGCTTTAGGATCTTCCCACCAAATAGCATCTTTTCGAATGTTCATTTTTTTTCCGGCAATTATACTGTCTTTCGTTTTAAAGTACTCGCACTGATTTTTGGTCGAAATAAAAAAACCCTTTTTATCATTTTCCTTAAAATAAATCTTATAAAAAGAAGGGTATGTTTCAATTTTATCGATATAAATACTCCTTGCAGAACAAGATGTGACAATAAAGATAATGACAAAAATTTTTATAAACTTCTCCATGTTTTTCTATATATATAGTTGAATTGGATTGATTTTTCGTTGTTCCAATACTTGAATTGCAATTTATTTCCATCTACCGATTTTGTATCTCCACTTATTTTGCTTTTAAAATTGACATTATTCTTCCAAAGTTCAAGACTTCTGCTGTCTCCACCATCCGAATCCTTTTGGGCCTTATTGTGGATTTTAACATATGAAGTCTCATCATTTCTGGCAGCTTTTAGTGTACCTTTTTCTTCAGTAGCAAAATATCCTTCCAGTATTTCATGTAAGAAGGCAACACCTTCATATTTTTTACCATTGGCATCTTCATACATTGAAATAATATCAAAGTTAACAATATTCAGGGATTGTCTCTTTCCATCACTATTAAAAGTTCCGTAAAACCCGGCACCTGTTCCATGGAATAATTGCAGTGTTTCCTGTAAGACATCACTATCGGTTTTAATATTGATCACTTTTTTGTCATTTGTAATAGCATCGTATAGGGTTTTGTCATAACCTTTAAGTTTCTTTACATTGACAGCTCCCTCAATTCCTAATTTTTTAGATTCTTTATCGTAGGTTAGCTTTAAGGATGTCGCATTTTTTAATCTTTCGAATAGCTGTTGTGCTTCTTCCCCGTAAAGTATGACATCCATTCCGTTTGGATCTACGTAAATGATAGGGTTATTAGCTGCATAGGCATACGGTGATATATTAAAATATTTCTCTGCCAGCGGGTCTGTTACTCCCCATCTTCCCAATTCCGGCATATACATTCTTGCTCCGTAATCGTACATTTTAGTCTCGCTCTGAAACTCCTTGCCATTGTAACCATACGTATAATTC
This sequence comes from Chryseobacterium sp. JM1, assembly GCF_000737715.1. Classification (GTDB taxonomy): domain Bacteria; phylum Bacteroidota; class Bacteroidia; order Flavobacteriales; family Weeksellaceae; genus Chryseobacterium. Next base: position 28,749 of record NZ_JPRN01000020.1, read on the forward strand.
GGTGATAAAGATCCGTAGCTGTTTAATCCGTTATCTCCAAAAGTTAATCCAAATGGATAATAATCAGTCGTTCTGTCTATCGTTGCCGCATTGTTACTGTCTTTATAGAATGATAGTCTGATATTCCCTAAATGATCTTTGTACTGGTAAATATATTTATTTTGAACAAAGTCGTAATAACCTTCAGAAGTCGGAACAAACTGAAGCTGCATATTAGCCCCTACTGTTCCCCATGGATCCAGAATACCTCCGGAAATTTCTCCCGTATACTGAAAGCCATCCAGATAATCAACTGATGAAGTTACAGGATTATTATTTCTTCCTGTATAATAATTATAATCTTTATGCAGTTTGGCTCCATCGGCTCTGTAAATATACCTGGTACTTTCTTGCAGATTGCTACCAAAACCTCCGCTTATTAAAGTTTCTTTCTGAATTCTGTTAGGTAGATTAAGATGATTATAAACAATTCCAGAAATTCTTTTGTCTTTATGATCCGTCATATTACCATTGTCATCATAATGAATTAATGCCCCTGAAGTATCCGGATAGCCAAAATGGTTCTGACTGGAATCCGTAACGGTATCAAGTCTGTTTCCTGTGTATACATAGGTCAGATTATCTATGAGTTCCGCACCTATATTCGCTGCATTTCTGTTCCTTTGAAGCTCCGTGATATTGCCATTGAGATCATATCCTACACTTTCATTGAAGTAATTATTCTGAGGAATTGAAGTACCAGGCTCTGAATATATTCCTTTTTTAAGGCGGTTTAAAACATCATACTGATATGAATATCTTTTTAAAATACCATCTTTGGAGGTCTTCCAGTCAATTTCTGCAATATTACCATTATACTTCCCGGTAGTCTGTGAAACAGATAATGGATTATGGTATCTCATTTCATAGCCAAACAGTTTCCCGCCAAGGTTTGAAGGATCATTAACCTTAGTCATCCAACCCCGGATATTATACTGATAATCGATACTCTGGATAAAGCCCCCGCCTCCCAGCGACGGATACCCTCCTACTTTTTTATTGATCAACTGAGAAATATCGTTATAGGAATTTTGAGATAATACTTCCACAAAGTTATTATCTACCTGATGGGTGTGGGTCAATAATCTGTTTTTGACATCATACGTGAAATTCTCTGTAATTACCTTATCAACATCACTGTCAAGTCGTTTATGTCTGGTAACCGTTTGCTGAACTGCCCCTGCAAAATCCAATTTGGAGTCTGTTTTGGTGCGCCCTCCCATATGATTAATAGAGTAAGAGCCTATCGCTCTTCCTTTTTTATCATAAAAAGTATAATTTTTAGTCCATTGATCATCTTCTATATTTTTTATCAGGCTCATCACCGGAAGACTTTTCGTACTTCTTGATTCTAAAGACGAAGCATCCGTTAAAACAGGTTCTCCTAAAATATCTGTAAAAGAAGGATTAAAGGTATATGAAGCATAACTATCATAATAATTGATACTCAACAGCTTGGTGATAGAACTTGGAAAACTGCCGGGTCCATTATCATAATATACATCCATCCCATTCTGTGTAAAACCTACGGTACCGGACCTCAGCACATTGTTGCTGCCCTTGGAATCTACATTAATCTGTTCCGCTAGTCTTCCAGTACTTCCATAGTTTTGGGAACTTGTGTACATTCCCGTATATGCGATCCTTCCATATTGATCGTACTTGGTAAAGAGCCATTGTTTCAATATTCCCATATTGGCATCCTGAGTCAGCACAGGTCTGTCCTGTTTATCATACACCATATATTCCCATTCTTTGCCGGGAATCTTTTTTTCTACCAATCTCCTTCTGGCATCATAACGATACTGATAGCAAAGGTCTTTCAATATAGGATTATCTACCGTTTGTCCATCGGCAAGGCCGCTACCTTTTAAAAGCCCTACAGCCTTGGGAGGAATAACAAAAGCCAATAAATTATATTCATTATAAACATAATAAGTATCTGCACTTTCTGCAGCGCTGATGAATTTTCTTACCATTAAAACCTGACCTTCGCCATTTTTAAACTCTGTGGTTTTATTCCCGTCTTCGTCTATAACGATATTTTTATACAGCTTATTAGCCTTATAAAAACCTGAAGATGCATGAACTGAATTTCCTGAAGTCTTTAAAACAGAAGAAGTAGCTCCATTGGGAAAAGTTGTGGTGGTAACAAATTTATAGACTTCACCGTCATTATTAGCATCATACTGAAACTGAACTGCATGCCCCTGCCAATCTGACCCGGACTGCACCTGAGTAAGTACTCTGTCTAACGGAGAGCTTTCGAGATTTTTATGTCCGAAAGGGTTACTGTCACCATAAAATGCAGTTCCCGCTGTATTTACTCCTGACTGAATACCGCCATTAAGAGTTGCCATAGGAACCGGAAGCCAGGAATCTACGGGTCTGCCAAAGCCATCATAAGGAATGGTAGTTACCAGATCTTTTCCGCTTGGGGAAGCTTTTACATTCACGATCTGCTTAGGTCTGCCTAAGCCATCAACATATTGTATCGTTTCAAGTTGTTTAACTGTAGAATTGCTGCTGGTGACTGGTTCTAAATACGTTTTGCTTTGTACATAATTTTCAGTGTTACTCACCTGTGCGTGGACTAAACCGGATAGCAGTAAAGTACCTATTGGAATTATGAGTTTTTTCATCGTGTGTTAGTTTTTATAATTATAATTGAATTCTTTCATGATATTTCCGTTAACATCTATCACCTGTTTAAGCCTGTTGGCAGGATCATAAATATAAACCTCTCTGATCCCTGAAGGAGGCGTTATACTTGTTACTCCAATCAACGGATCATAAGTATAGGTGGTCATAATGAGACCCGCATTATTTTTACGGAAAGTATCCAAAGCTCCTATAAATATATTTTCTGTACTTCCATTCACATCTTCACCAGACCTGGTAATAATATCAGAAACTCCAGCAAGTGCCATAGCCTGAGTATAATTGACACCTTCTACCTTTGCAATGAGTTTCGTACTGTTATAGCCCCAGATAAGTGATACAGGAATACCATCCTTTTTCGTATACTGCAATAAATTCCCTTTCGCATCATACTTATCGTAAGTAACTTCAGTATCCATATTAACTACAGAAAGATTACTGCTTAAAACCGATGAAGGAAGGAAATTATCCTGCTGATCGAACTTAGTTTCTACACGACTGACCTGTGTGCTTGAACCAGCATCACCCGACCTGACTTCTATATTCAGAGGGACTCCCGTCATCCCCTTATTCACTAAGCGGGTGTTATTTACATCAGACGCATAATCATAACTGGTCGTTATTACTTTACCCTCACTGGTTGTTACAATACTGGTATCCAGATCACCTGAGGCTGTGTAGTTCAGATCTGTTTTTTCCACAAGAGTCTTATTTCCAAAATAGGAAGTATCAGATGTAACTTTTAATCTCCTTTTACCTGTAATTAAAGGATTAAAGATAAAACGGTATTTAGTGGTAGGCAGTGGATTCTGATAGGTATGACCGGTATAAGACAATCCTGTTATGCCACACCCGCTGACAGCATACGGATAGAAATTTTTATTAGGATCCAATGGCCCAGTAGATGAATTTATCATGCTAAAGGAAGGATAAACACTGGAGGTATTGGGTAAATCATCGTAGATAAACATCTTGGACGTGACTTTATTTTGATTCTGGTCATATTTTTCGATCAGTGTATTTTCCCCGTTGGAAGGAATATCAATCTTGGGAACTCCCTTTATTAGTGAACTCGTAAATTCATTATTGGTAAAATAGTACACGGTTGAACCTTTTGCTGTTCCGTCCAAAATATTGATGTCTTTTTCTGTAACCTCGCTGTAACCAAAAGGCTTGTTTCCGCTTATCCCAAAATCACTTGAATTCACTGACAGGTCGTTAAAAATGGAAACGGATTCCACATAGCAGCCACCCGTCTGAACAGTAGGCTGGCTTTTATAAGTTGCCCCAATAATCAGATTTAATGGTTCGAACTTGTAGATTAATTTTCCCAGCTTATAGCTGTACTGTTTATGAGATAATAAAGTGCTGTTTTCAAAATTTTTGATCGATTTCACTCTCACACCACTTCCATAAGAGATAGATTTGTCAACATCCGTATCATCATAATATCTGACCTGAGCGGATACTACAGCACGATGTGATCCGTCACTACTTCGGTATTGCAGAGGGTTTTCCACACGTACATAATACTCTGTGGTAGGATCGCTGTCATAAGCCACTGTCAATTCTTCATCCCATACACGTTGATGCGTCTGTTCAAAAGTAGGCCCTCCCACATCAATTGACCATTCCTTAATAATTGTATTAACAGGCTGCCCGTTGACCATTTTTCTTTTGAAAAATTTTATTTTACTGTCCCACATTCCATAAGGCTCATAATGGGACTCCGGATAATTGGGTCCAGAAAATCCGTCATAAATGGTATTATTGAATTTTATGATCTGAGTCTTTGAGAGCTTAAAAACAGGGCTTTCAAGAAAAGTATAACCTCCGGGTACGGTAGAAGCTCCCCTGTGGGTTACACTGAAATTTTTAAAGGCAGACCATGCCTGCTCCGGTGTAGGAATAAACTGATTGGAAAATGTATTGGATTCGTACTCAAACTCAGTACGTGCTCCGGTGGGATAGGCTACTTTTGTAAGAATATTGGTAGTAACGAAATTCTTGTCTGTAAATCGCATGGTTCCATAATAAGGGTAGCTGACAGTCATTCCATAATTCTTGTAGGGAACTTTATTCAGATAATCGAAAAACGACAGGTCAGGAAGAAGAGTCGTACTGTTCGAACCGTTATTATATCCGTAAAAATCTGAGCTGGACATCTTAGAGGGCATCGTTTTTGCCATGTCATACTCAAAAGTATAGGGAGGTATATTCTGAAGAGGAGTTCCTACTTCATTGTAATTCACTTCCTGAATTGAATTTAGCTTCAACCTTTTATTTTTATAGCCTTCTTCTGCATTCATGGTTACAGGATTAAAATAGGTAGTCCCGAATACAAAACTTTTAATTATCTTATTCGGATATTTTGATTTAATATCAATGGAGGCCAGTTTTTTAATGGGAACTGATGGCTGCTGCGGGCGGATATCTTCCCTGTTATCCAGATTGAAATCTATTTTGGTGTCCTCCGTTTCAATCCCGATTAATGTCTTTTTGTCATTCGTTGTAGAATTGTTATTGGTAATTACATTTGCACTTATCGGACCGTCAAAACTTGTAATACGCGCTGTTTGTGAAGGGTATAACTGATTGGTGCTTTCGTCCTGATACATGAAGTTGATGACTTTACCACTTACCAACTCAATTTTAGTAACTTTAAAAGTATAGCCTATATCCGTATAGCTTGTCAGATTAGTTTTGGATTTTTCTATGGCATAAAAATAAAATTTATCTCCTTTGTTTGTGGTCGCAATCCACCCCTGTCCGTTTTTGGAAAATTTAACATCCGCATTGCTTTCCATAAACAGGATTTCACTGTTGTTTTCAGGATTGAAGAAAAATTTCCCGGAATATCCATAAAAGTTATAGATAAAAATATCCGGCTGCCCCTTCTGTTCTTGCAAATCATTGATAATAAACGGAGAATCGTCTACGGCCGGATTGGTGATTACCATACCTCCACCATTATACCCGTTGTATCCTACCTGTAGTCTTGATATTTGACTATGCGCGTAAAGCGTTGGAAAATAGCTTTTAAAAATAGTGTAGCCTCCATTATTATTAAAACCATCGCCGCCAGACAGCCAATAATCTTCTTTTCCTCTGATCTCCTGAACAACAGTACCCTCCGGCATAAAATTCCAGCCCAGACCTACCCACGTAGCCTCATCTGCAACCTTAACCCCTGATGTATGGTAGCTTAATGCCAGCGGTATTTCTATATCATCCACCTTTAATGTATATAATGGGACAGATACCTCAGCAGTTCCCGTATAATGTCCTACAGGAATATCTCCAAACCTTCCTAATAAGGCTACTTCAGGAGACGTGGGAACATTTCTTACACTGGGATCATACTGGTTTTGATTTCCCTGTCCGAATATATTGTTTAACGAAGCCAGTAGTATGATGGCTATTGTAGTTTTCTTCATGGTTATTTTTTAATCAGTTTGGCGTTAGCCGTTTTGTTGTCATCCGTTTTAATGGTAATGAGATAGGCTCCCTGGATGAGGTTATGCGTATTGATCTTGGTGACCTTATTTTTAGTTTTCACAGTCTGAAGCTGCCTTCCACCCATGTCATACAGGATAATATCAGCTTCTTTAAAGTCAAAGCCTATTTCTACATAGGTATAATCTGCTACAGGATTAGGATAAATTTTGATGTCTTGTTTTTCAATCAGCTTATCTAATTGTTTATCTCCAAGTTTCACAATCTTCCAGTTTTCTTTACCCAGTTCCTCTGCACTGGTTCCCGCTAAAATTATTGAGCCATCTTTATTCAGTTTCAGATCAGAAAGTCTTTCCTCTTTTTTTCTGGATTCCCCTTTCACATGTTTTCTCCACTGCTCATTTCCGTCCATATTCAGATACAGCATCCAGAATGTCTCATCATCTTTTTCTATTTTTCCTTCTGCCTGGGTATAGCCGCCAAGCAGAATTCCTTTTGAACCTTTATCATCTGCATCATGCAGCACACTTATGCCCATTAAAATATCTCTGTTTTTAAAATTGTAGGATTTTTGCCAGATTTCTTCGCCTCTTTCATTTAATGAGATCAACCAAAGATCCGTTCCTTCTTCAATTCCGACGGTTTTATTCCCTGACCGCTCAGATCTGGATTCACCGCCAATTAAATATCCCGTTGATGTTAATACTAACGTTCTTACATGATCATCGGCTTTCCCGCCATAGTTTTTTTCCCATTCTACTTTCCCGGTTTTATCCAGCTTAACGATCCAATAGTCGCCCTCACCGAAATTATCAGTAGACTTAGCGATTCGGGATACAGGATACGAGGTTGCCGGAGACGGCTTATCTGAGGAACCTAAACCCCGCATCTCGGAACTTCTCGAATACATTCCCAACAGTGCTCCACCGTCTTTTGTAGGGATCATCTTTTCTACTTCATCCAGTCCTTTCCCCCCTAAGAGGATTTCTGAAAGTACCTTTCCATTTTTATCCAGCCTGGTGACCACTACATCTTTGGAACCATATCCACCTGCTCCCTGAGAAGAATTGGCAGAAGGAAGACTTTGTCTGTTTCCTGCAACAAAAAATCCAAAATCAGTCGTCTGAATAACTGATCTGGCTTCTTCATCTGAACTTGAACCTATAGTCTTTTGCCATAATTCATCTCCTGATTCGTTGATTCTGATCAGCCAAATATCTGAACCTCCTTTGGAATCATCTTTTTTATCCTGTCCTTTGCCGGAATAAGAGGTTCCTGCTAAAAGAAATCCTCCTTCCTGTGTCGCTACAGAAGTGGAAAGATAGTCGTGGTCCTGCCCGGAAAAATATTTTTCCCAGATCTGTTCCCCCTGTTGATTCAGTTTGATTAAATGAAAATCATAGCCGTTGTTGGGTTTTTTGTTGGTAGTTGCCTGCTGATTTTTTGTCTGAATACTGCTGCCTGTAATAAGATACTGCTGATCGATCGTTGTGATCACCTGGCTCAAAAAATCCTGTGTAGAGGATTTGATATCTTTTTGCCAGATAACTTCCTGACCAGAAACGCACAAGGCAGTGCATAGGAATAATGCACCTGTGTAGAGTTTTCGCATGGATTATTAGTTATTTATTTTTTGTTAAAATTTTGCTCGAATATAGTCTTTTCCACCCATCGGAGACCTACGAAAAAGAGCAGTTTTACGTGAAATTTATCATATTGTATCAATAAGGGACAAAAATGCAGTGATAAGCCCTCTGGTCATGAATGGTTCAAAACAAAATCTAAATGATGCTAAAATAAAATCAAAAGACGGCAAGGAAAGAATGATTACAATATGTCAATCGTTTTGACCATTTGAAAAGATAATATGTATGAAATTGTGGAAATTTCATTGCAAGATTGTTGATTTATCTCATGAACAAAAAGTAAAGGAGGTGATACATTCCGGATCTGTAGCTTCTTTCGCTGTATTGACAAGACAGAGCCACAACAAATAAAATCCTGCAATGTTCATTACAGGATTTAAAATTTTAAAAACAGGTATCAAGGTATCAGTGTATTTAAACCAAATAAAACTCCTGAAGTTTTTCTTCACAAAGTTCTTTTACTACTTCTATCCACCGGTCTTCATCATTCAGGCAGGGAATATAATGGAACTGCTCTCCTCCCGCATGCTGGAACTGCTCTTTTCCTTCTACTGAAATTTCTTCCAGCGTTTCAAGACAATCCGAAACAAAGGCAGGGCAAACGATCGCCAGGTTTTTTACTCCTTTTGCGGGAATGGTTTCTAAAGTTTCGTCTGTATACGGTTCCATCCATTTATCCTTGCCCAACCTCGACTGGAAAGAAACGATGGTCTTTTCTCTTGGCAGGCCTAGCTTCTCGATTACTTTTTTGGTAGTATCAAAGCATTGGTGGCGGTAACAGAACTGATGGCTTGGATTGGTCTCTCTTGAGCAGCAGTCATTGAGATTGCATGTTTTGGTAGGATCTGTTTTGAAAATATGTCTTTCGGGAACACCATGGTAGGAAAACTGCAATGCATCAAAATTTTCAGGAAGCTTTTCTTTAATACTTTCTGCCAGACAATTGATATAGATGTCTCTGTTGTAAAACGGCTGAATATAGTTGATTTTTATACCCGGAAATTTCTTCTTTCGTACTTCTTCCGCTTTTTCTATCACAGATTCCGTGGTACTCATCGCATATTGCGGATACAATGGGAAAAGTACAATTTCAGAAACACCCTGATCCACCAATTTCTGAATGCCGGATTCAATACTGGGCTGCGCATACCGCATTCCTATTTCTACCGGTACATCAACGATTTTCTGAAGTTTTTCCTGCACTTTTTCAGTGATCACAATGAGTGGGGAACCTTTATCCGTCCAAACTGTTTTATACGCTTCTGCAGATTTTGCAGGTCTGGTATTTAAAATAATCCCCTGAACAAGCAGAGCACGGAAAATCCACCGATAGTCTATTACTCTTTCATCCATCAGGAATTCATCGAGATATTCCCTTACATCCTTTACCGCTGTGGATCTTGGCGACCCAAGATTTACCAATAAAATTCCTTTTTTAGCCAATGTTCTATATTTTGGTTATACTCTTTTTCTAATCGTTGGTCAAAGACCTAATTCAATGCTTTCTTATACGTTTCCAATGCTCTTTCTCTGGCAAATTTGTGCTCGACCATCGGTTTTTGAACATAAGATTGCGGAAGCCATTTTCTGATGTATTTCAAATCTTTATCAAACTTTTTAGTCTGTTCTTCGGGATTAAATATTCTGAAATAAGGTGCTGCATCGCAACCACAACCTGCCGCCCACTGCCAGTTTCCGTTATTGGCGGAAAGGTCATAATCCAGCAGTTTTGTGGCAAAGTACGCTTCTCCCCACCTCCAGTCGATCAGAAGATGTTTGGTGAGGAAACTTGCTGTGATCATTCTTACCCTGTTGTGCATAAAACCGGTTTCGTTGAGTTCCCGCATTCCTGCATCTACAATGGGATAGCCTGTTTTACCCTCGCACCAGGACTTGAATTCCTCTTCATTATTTCTCCAGGGAATATCTTCGTATTTTTTCTTGAAACAATGGTTCACAACGTAAGGAAAATGAAACAGGATCTGCATGAAAAATTCTCTCCAGATCAGCTCATTAAGCCAGGTTTCGTTATGTTCAAGAGCAAATTTCACACACTTTCGTACTGAAATGGTCCCGAAACGAAGGGCAATTCCAAGGTGCGTAGTATGATCCATCGCCGGAAAATCTCTGTATTGGTGATAAGAGGCTACAATTTTCTTCTCAATTGCGGGTTTTGTGAATTCTATTTCTGTCTTTTTAAAACCGATGTCTTCAAGGGTCAGAATCTCTACATCTCCTTTTAATATGGCAAACTGACTGAAATCTGTATTATAAAATTCAATTTCTTCTAAGTTTTCCTTCCATTTTTTTGAATACGGCGTAAAGACTGTATAAGGAGACTGATCATTTTTAAGGATATCCTGTTTTTCAAATATCACCTGATCTTTGAAATCTGAAAACTTGATTCCGTTTTTTTCAAGAAAACCGGCTACCTCATCATCTCTTTTTATGGCTTGCGGCTCATAATCCCTGTTGCAGAAGACGGTATCAATTTCAAATTCATTCATCAGATTTTTGAAAATATCCAATGGTTTCCCATGATAGGTTTTCAATCCGCTGTTATGATTTTTCAGTTCTTGATTAATTGCATCTAAAGCCTGGTGAATATAGTCTACTCTTTTGTCTTCCCTGTCTTCAAGATGATTCAGAATGTCGGTATCCAATATAAAAACAGGAATGACTTTCAATCCGGAATTAAGAGCATGATACAGACCTGCATTGTCTTCCAGCCTTAAATCCCTTCTGAACCAGAAAATATTAATTTTGTCCATCTTCTCAATTTTTGAAAGCTGTGATCAGTTTTTCTCAAATGAATATTCGTCAAATACCGTTCTTATCAGGTCTTTAGTGTCGATATTCCTGCAGAAAATAGGATAATGAAAACGGTCCAGCTTATTAAGAATCCTGATAAGTTCCATTTTATCCTGATAAGTCAGGTTTCCTGCCACAATATCCGTAGCGTTCCGGATTTTATCCATCTGCTGATCCAAAGCTTCAAGCCCGGCCGGAGTAATGGTGATCACTTTATTCCTTTTATCTATATCGGAATCTGCCTGCTCTATCCACCCGTGTTTCAATAATCTTGCGATAATCAGCATTCCTACGGGTTTATCCTGAATATTCTTTTTAATAAGTTCCATTTTGGTCATTTGACCAAATGCTTTTAAATTGATCAGATAAATAAAATCTTCCTGTGTCGCAAAATGAGAGTCTGAAATAGCAGATTTGGAATAGGTTTTTGCATACCTGTTGAGGTGTACCAGCAAAGTGCTTATGGCACTTTCGGGCGTTCTTCCGTTTTCCTTCCCTTCCCAATAAGGTTCGTTGATTTCCGGAGGTGTATTTTTTGCGGATATCCAAGTTTTAAACCCTTCAATATCTGAAGGATAAGATCCTGAAATGTTTTCAATTTCAAATTCCTCGAGTAGAGTGAGTACGTCTTTTATGATGGGATAGTTCATTGCTGTTGTTAAATAGGATACAAATATATCACTTATTGAAATATTAAAATACAAATAAACTAAATAAGATTTGATTTATTTGTCAGATGATCGTCTGCCTGCCCTAAAAGCAAGCCCAATTTGACATGAAACCTGAGAGATTCACACTGATCACATCACACAGTAAAATTTTCACCTAAAAGGTTATTCATTGGGCTCATTTCTTTTAAATTTTTGAAACAGATAGATATTCCATAAAATCATTTCATACCCATATACCGTATCTTCAACCGGAATGGTAAGCATTCTTATCCCTATAAAATTCTCAGGATTGTAGTTCACCACAGGAGATTCCAGACCGGTTCCGGTAAGTATGCCGTTTACGATGAGGAATCCCGGCATCAGTAAAAGATAAATCAGAGATGCTTTCCCTATCCATCTTGCTTTCAGCACAAAATACAGGGTGAACATACTGATGGCTGTGGATAAAAAAGTAATCAACGTATAGATTTTATCATGAAAATAAACAGCCATTCCCAATGCAGAAATGATGGAAATGATCACAAATATTTTCTCAGGAAGCAGTTTCCAATCCAGGCGGAAAAATTTGTCAAGGCAGAAATAGGTGAACATACATGAAAACGGAATACAGAAAAAAAACAGTATTTCCTCAATTGGAAGGCCACCGATTCTGATACCCAAAAGATAGGCATCATTGAACCACCAAACTCCTCTGCTGGTAAACCATATATCCCAAAAAATAAAGACCAGAGCCACTATGAACGCTGCCTTGAAAAAAGCAGGAAAATGTCTGTTGAATTTTATTTTAGGATGAAATGAAAAAACAAAACAGATGATTACCGTAAAAAAATTAATCAAAAGATAGGTGTAGTGCAACATGGTCAGACTTTAGATTTATTGAAATACATTTTAAAATATTTGATGGGCACCCAAAGAAACCCAAAACACTCTCCTTTTTCTTTTCCGGTATGTTTATGATGCTGTTTATGGGCACGTCTTATAGCCAGCAAATATGGATTCTCTGTATTGCGAAGGATTTTAAGTCTTTGATGTATAAAGATGTCGTGGACAAAAAAATAAGCCATTCCGTATAATGCTATTCCAACCGCTATATAAAACCACACATTAAAATGCTGTGTTGTCCCGTAATACATTAAAAGTATTGTAGGTAAGGCAAAAATGAGAAAGAAATAATCGTTTTTCTCCATACTTCCTTCATTGCTGTGATCATGATGGTCTTTATGAAGCATCCAGAGAAATCCATGCATGATATATTTATGGATGAGCCAGGTCATCCCTTCCATGATCAAAAATGTACTTACTACAATCAGGAGATTCATTACTTTATTTTTTTATTGAAACGTTCTTCTAAAACGGTGTACCTATAGCTGAAGACATGTTCAAGCTTTTTTCTGACAAAGATTTTGTGGGCAATTTCGCCCAAAAACCCTAAAGGAAGTTCATAATGTACCGTATCTTTCATCAACACTCCTTTTTCATTGACTATAAATTCATGGTGGTGATTCCATAATGTATAAGGTCCTTTTTTCTGAAAATCCGTAAAACTTTTTTGAAAATCAACCTGAGTAATTTCCGTCTTCCATTTCATCTTTATTCCCAGTACAGGAGAAACATAATAATCAATAATCATCCCTTCAAAAATTTCATCATCCTCCATTTTCGTAAGCACTATAAAGTTCATATCCTTCGGAGTAATTTCAGAAAGATTATGGGCGGAAGAAAAAAACTTCCATGCTGTTTCTATATCACAATTGAGTTGCTGTTCCCTGTAAATTTTATGTATCATTTTCTATATGATTTAAATGTAAGTGAGTTTAAAGAAGCGACACTTTATACTGCAGATAGCTGCTCATCATTAAAGATAATTTTTTACCGTTGGATATTCTTATTCTCTGGTTAATCATATTAACGGCAGAAGTTCGTTTAATTTTCCGGAAAAGCGAGATGTAATACCGGTAAGCCAAATAAACCCCGAATCTGGCAGAGCCCGGCAGTTTTTTGATTCCTTCCAAAGCCATTTTAAATTCTTCTTCAATCTCTTTTTCAATATGGGCCTTTACGGTATTGTCAAAATATGAAATATCAACATTCGGGAAGTAGCAGCGTCCTAAAATCTGATAATCATCTTTCATATCCCGGAGAAAATTGACTTTCTGGAATGCAGATCCCAGTATCATGGCATACGGTTTCAGCCGTTCAAATTCTCTGGAGTTTCCTTCCGTAAAAATATGAAGACACATCAGTCCCACTACTTCAGCAGATCCTACGATATATTCTTTATATAAATCTGAATTATAATCTATTTTCTGAAGATCCATTTCCATACTTTTCAGAAACTGATGGATAAGACTATAGTCAATATTATATCGGTGTACCGTTTCCTGAAACGACTGCAAAATCGGATTCAGGGAGATTTTTTCTTCCAATGCCTCAAAAGTCTCGGCTTTGTACCTTAACAGAAGTTTATGCTTATCATAATCATGAAAGCTGTCCACGATTTCATCGGCCAGACGGACATACCCGTACACAGCATATATGGGATTTCTTATTTTCGGGGAAAGCGCCATTATTCCCAGAGAAAAACTTGTACTGTATTGCTTCGTTGTTTCTCGGCTTACTTTGTACGAAAGGTCGTCAAACAATTTTTTCATAATTAATTTATTTTACTGGCTTCGTTAGCTGCTATTTTACCTGAAATAATAGAAGGAGGAACTCCCGGACCAGGAACAGTAAGCTGTCCTGTATACAGGAGATTTTTTATTTTTTTATTCCGGATGGATGGTTTTAAGACAGCGGTTTGTGATAATGTATTGGCAAGACCATACGCGTTTCCTTTAAAGGCATTATAATCTTCTTTAAAATCGTTAATGCAATAACTTCTTTTATATTCAATTTTTGAAATAAGACCAGAAGTTCCGGTATGTTTTTCGAGTCTTCCCATCATTTCGTTAAAATACTTTTCCCTCATTTCCTCATCATCTTCTATTCCGGGAGCAACGGGCATTAGCAAAAATATATTTTCACAGTTTTCCGGAGCGGCAGCCTTATCCGTCTGAGATGGACAGCACACATAAAATAAAGGCTTTGTAGGCCATTTTTTATCTTCATAAATTTCATGGGTATGAAGCTGCAAATCGTTCTCAAAGAAAAGGGTGTGATGTCTCAGATTTGGCACTTTTCCTTTAATCCCCAAATAAAAAATAAGACATGACGGAGCCAATGTTTTCTTCTCCCAATAGGACGATTTATAATTTCTGTATTGCTCAGGAAGAAGGTCACTTTCTGTATGCTGATAGTCTGAAGAAGCAATGACCATATCAAATTTTATGCTTTTTCCATTGACTATCAAGCCATCAGCATGGCCATTTTCAACCGTAATTTTTTCAACATTTGAATTAAAATGAAAACCCGCTCCCTGCTCTACGGCGATCTTCATCATGGCTTCGGTCAGTTTTGAAAAACCTCCCATAGGATACCAGGTTCCCAACTTGTATCCTCCGTAATTCATCAGACTGTATAATGCCGGAATATCTTTTGGAGCTGCTCCGAGAAAAATAACCGGAAACTCCATTAAAGTAATCAGCTTAGGGTTTTTAAAATATTTTCTGACGAAGCGCTTAAAATTGGTAAAAAGATCTAAGTTCAACGCACTTTTAGCTATGGTAGGAGAAACAAATTCCAGCCACGAATGGCAAGGCTTATTGACAAAATCTTTCATTCCCACTTCATATTTGTACTGTGCATCATTCATGAATTCATCCAGCTTTTTGCCCGCACCTGATTCTAAACTTTCAAACAGGGTTTTCATTTCCTCAAAATCACTGGGAATTTTCATAATTCCATCGGAAAAAACCATTTCAAATTGCGGATCTAAAGCGACCAAGTCGTAAAAATCGGATGCTTTTTTCCCAAAATCCAAAAAGAATGCCTCTATAATATCCGGCATCCAATACCAGCTAGGTCCCATATCAAACGTATACCCGCTTTCGGTTTTGAACGCTCTTGCCCTTCCGCCCACGCTGCTGTTTTTTTCGAAAACATGAACTTCATGCCCGTCTTTCGAAGCATAAGCCGCTGCTGAAAGTCCTGAGAAACCCGATCCTATAACTGCAATTTTCTTTTTCATCTCCAGTTTTTTTTAAATGAGTATTGGTTATATAGGATCTTCATAGATTCTTCCGGTAACGTCAGTATATTTTTTATGATGCGATAGTTCATTATAATCATTATAATAGTATACAAATATACCAATTTATAATAAAATAAAATATTTATATACTAAATAATTTTAAAACAGATAACGACTATAGTTTCAAGGCGTTTAATTTTCTATTGCAAAAATTTTATTACACGTCAAGTTCTGTCGTTACCCCGATAGATATTTGTTTAATAAAATTAATCAAGATGGAAAGGAACATTAGAAATATGGGTGGACATCTTTTAGTCAGAGACCACCTTAAAAAATAAGACTGAAATGAAGAATACTCTATTAAAAAGAGCCTTCAATCCATATCAATTAAAACTTGCTAAATTTTTAAGTTATGTCAAACTACATCGAACTCAACGCAAACAAAGTATATCCAAAAGGAAATGCTAAGATTTCTAAAAAAGATTCAGGAGAAATCCTGGTCACAGAATTATCGAAAAGTACCGACGGGGTGACCATCGATACCAACGGGGAAAATAAATTTGAACTTTCATTACAGCCGGTTAATATTAACGCAGGGCTTGTATTTGGAGCTTCCATGAATATTCTTGACAAATATAAGCGTGTAAAAACAGTAGCTCAATGGGCTTATCACTATGAACCCGGAAAAGACTATTCTGTTTTGGCAGTCAACAGTTTGCTGGAAGGCAAAGAGATTTTAGTCCAGTTCTTCAAGAATGGGCAGGAAGTTCATCAATATACGGTAATCAACCAACCCAACTCACAACATACAAACTGGATCGGATTGGTTTTAAGCCTGGTAGCGTCTGTAGCAACAGCTGTCATTTCTGCCATTGATTATGAGAAAACAACAACCGTGACAACCGGACCTGATGGAAAAACAACCACAACGGTAACCACTAAAAAATCTTTTGGCGGCGGTGGTTCAGCTAAAAAATCATCATCTCCGAACGACCCGAGCGGGCATGTAGATTTTGATCATATCTATATCACATCAAGCAGAGTCTTCGATACGGAAGTGTATGAAGAACTGGATGGCCCAATTAAAGAGGTAGTCTTTACCGGTAATTTTGAAAAGTTGGAATTACAATCAATATCTAATATATGATTCTAAAAAAGTGAGAAAGAAGATTAACGATTAATCTTCTTTCTTTTTTTATGAGCAGACTCCAAGGTCGAAGAGTCATTTTCTATTAATATTAATGTGGATTAATCACTTGAGCTGCGATCTGCCATTAATTGTTCGGCCAAACCAATCAGCAGTCCGTCCTTTGCCCTAATATAGCATAAGCGGTAAGAATTTTCATACTGAACCAACTCGCCCACTAACGTCGCGCCGTGTTTCAGAAGTCTGGATACCAGTTCATCAATATCCTCCACCGTAAACATCACCCGAAGATAGCCAAGCGAATTCACAGGAGCAGTCCGATGATCTGAAACCGTGAGTGGATGTATAAATTTAGAAATCTCCAGTCTGCTGTGTCCGTCCGGAGTGACCATCATAGCAATCTCTACATTTTGTGATCCCAGTCCGGTAACCCGGCCTGCCCATTCTCCCTCAATGGTTGCGCGCCCTTCCAGTTTCAGTCCGATTTCTTCGAAAAAAGCAATGGCTTCATCCAGTGATTCTACGACAATACCTACATTGTCCATTCGCAGTAATTTATTCTTTTGCATAATTTAAAATGTATTAAAATTTACAACTTTTGTTTATGCCAACAACGCATTTTCACATGCATCACTTACCTGTTAAACGGATATTCATTGACCCAGTGAAAACCACGACTGTTTAGCTTATAATCTTCCTTTTTCTTTCTTATTGTTTTCATCTTTACAGAGTCTCTGCCAATATTTCCAGCAAAAATGATGCTGTCCTTCTGAACATCGTAATGCAGAAAGGCATATATGTTATCCCGTTCCGTTTTACGAAGGGTAAGCGTTTTTTTTCCTGTATCTACAAGACCATGAAACGCCCTAGTACTGTCATTATTAAGAATTATACTGGTCTTGCCAGCGTGACTGATTAGTATTTTTTTCCAGCCAACAGAATCGTTGCTACAGAGCGGTACTCTCTGATTGTTTATTATCAATTTTTCAACACTGTATGCACCCTCCATAGGTACAGCTGGAGGTGTATAAAACAGCATTGACGAAGAACTGAATATAAAGAAAGCTATTACGAGGCACTTTACGCTAATAAGGGCAATACGTTTCCATCTTTTGTCGGATGTCCGTTTTTGAAAGCGTAACTGCGATGGCTGATGCAGAATAAAAAAGCGATACAACGCAATGGCATCACCGCTTACCATAAATACACAAAACAAAACAATATGGCTGGAAAATATTTTTACCGGCACATCATAGAAAAAATTAAGCAGGGCCACATTGATCATCACTGTCATGGAAAAAAGTGCACCAAAAGTTTTGGTTCGCCTGAAAAGAAGCAAAAATCCACCCATCGCTTCCAGCAGTCCGGAAACAAATGTATATCCTGTGGAAGATCCCATCATGGTCCATACCATACCCATGGGCGACATATCGCCCACTTTTTCTTCGAGCCTTCCGATTGAATTAGCGGGAAACTGCCCGTTGTGCAGTTTTGCAAAACCATACGAAAGCATGATCATAGCTACATAATAACGCACTACCACTACCGTAAACCAATGAAGATCTTTAAATGTACGCTGTTTTTTATCTGTTAGAAGTACAACAACTCCAACCACTGCGGCTAGGCCAATATTGACAGCCACTACCCAATAATCTAATGTCGTATCCCCGCTGCCGGTCATCTTAATAAGCTCCACCTGCTGCTGAAAAACATTTTTACACAGCCACAACACGCCGTTTTTGTATATTCCCTGTAAAGGCGAAAACTGTGACGTGAAGATAAAAAGATACACATAAGAAATGACATACAGGTGCAGGAAACGTAATAAAGCATTGCGCTTTCTTTGATTGGGAAAATTGACAGTACTGTTATTGTCCATTGTAATAATATTTATTTTAAAAGTAACAAAATTGGGTTTGGCGGTTGTTTAGAGATGTAAACAAGAAAGGCTGCCAATGGCAGCTTTCCCTGTTGTTAATACTAAAAAATGAATTATTTTTTTATCGTTTTCAAAGTTTTGGAACTGCCATCATTCATTTTTAAGGTGATAAAATAAATTCCTTCTTTTAAATCGCCCAGATGAATAGATGCGGATGGTTTCTCAATAGTTTTAACCCATCTTCCTAAAGTATCGGTAACACTCACAGATTTTACTTTAGATATATCAGAGATCGTAAGCAGATCACTGAACGGATTGGGTGATACGGTGATCTTTTTTGAGTTTTCCGCTACTTCCTGGGTAGACAGTGATGTGCTGTCGTATGCTGACATCTGGAATTCTCCACTACTTTCACTCGAATCATATTTCCATACACTGATATACAATGTAGCTCCGGGAGTCTGTCCGGTTAATGAAATCAGAGAAAAAAGGCCATCGCCGCCATCATCATTACAGCCAACCTCTGTTAAAGAACCACAGGTTCCGCTATAGACAGAAATGGTTGAGTCTCCAAATGAGGACCCGGAAGCTTCTTTGGTTTCTATTGTAATGTTGCCACTCTGTGGAACCACTACACTAAACCAAATATTTTCAGCAGCATCAGAATTACATGAAGGTACTGCCCCTACAGTTGTAGCTCCGGAATTATCGGAAATGATGGTTCCTGAAGCGAAATCTGTTCCTACCGTTAATGGTGTAGCCCCAGAACAATTATCATTTGACGGCGGGATAGGATCATACGCTGAGATCTGAAACTCTCCGTTATCTGTACCGTCACTGTATTTCCATACACTTACGTAAAGTGTTGTTCCAGGGGTCTGTCCCGTCAGTGAAAGGAGTGAAAAATAACCGTCTCCTCCGTCATCATTACAGTCAATCTCAGTTAAGGATCCGCAGGTTCCAGTGTACACCGTAAGTACTGAATCATCAAATAAAGACCCGGAAGCTTCCTTGGTTTCTATCTTAAGGTTTCCACTTGCCGGGACAACTACGCTAAACCAGGTATTTTCCACTGCGTCTGAATTACAAGATGGGACAGAACCATCAGTAGTAGCACCTGTATTATTGGAAGTAATGGCACCCGCTGTAAAATTTGCACCTACAACTAAGGATGTTGCTGCTGAACAATCATCATTTTGGGCGTATGCCAATGTGGCTGCCAGTAAAGACATGCAAAATAATAGTTTTTTTTTCATAATATTTTTTTAAAAAAGTTTTTGGTGTATACCGTAACGATGATAGCATTGCTTTATTTTTTCAGTTTGACAGATGAACTCTCAGTCTGTCTAAATGATAACAATATTATTATTCTATTAACGGTGATCTCTTATCACAAATATATAAAATTAATCAAAAACACTCCTTTTTAATATATTACATTCTTAAATGATCTAATTTTTAAATTTTTAATAAGGAAAAATTAGAAACGGTAAAGTCTCCCAGCAACGTCTTTTACAGCAACTGCATTCCGGATGAATTCTAGAATCCCAGAAGTTTAAGCTTAAACTGAATGGCGAAATTATCTTTAAATTTTGGAGTATTGTAATACCCTACCCTGTAGAAAAAACCTAAATTAAATTGAGAGGATAAGAAATTATTCCACTCCAGTCCCAGTTCATTGTACAAATGATCTAATTTTTTAAATTCAAACTGGTGAAATTCCTGATTTTTCATATCACCGATGGTTCCCCTGTAGATCACGTCAAAACTTGACACATTCTTCCCAAAGCTTTTAAAATACCACGGCAGTCTGTGTGTCAGATACGCACCTACAAACTTGTCATTATAATATTTTCCGCCTTCCATGGTGGCAAATCCCAGATAAGAGGTAAGGTTGAAATTCAATCCGCCATTTCCATTACCCAGCCCGTTCAGCGTGAAATTCTTCCAGATGGGCGCATCACCGGTAACCAAACCTCCATACAGCCTCACTCCGGTTAAACCAAGCTTAGTCTTAAAATTTTGAACAAATAGCGCGTCGAATCTACTGAACTGCACATCACCTCCCAACGCCTTATATGCCTGTTCATAATTCAGATAGAGTTCCGGAAGATTCTGCTCATAGGTATATTTCCCGGTAGGTGTCATTATATTTTTAGAATTAGGGGAATATTTTAATGTGATAGTTGATGATGCAATATCGAAGCGGCTTCCCAATTCTTTAAAATTATAATTAAATTTCGATTCTTCCTGAGTTCTTTTACCAGCAATATTGATCGTTAGTGCATTGGTGAGGTCATTTTCATAACTCACTTTAAAACCTTTATATCCAAAAAACATGTTATTATTCAGAGCAACTCCGGAGTTCATTATTTTCATTCTGAAATTCCATAAATTTTCTGAAAAGCGGCCAGCTGCCATCACATCATCAAAATATTCAGCCCTGAAAAATGAATTTTTCTGCAATGTAGTCCGTACATCTACGCCTACTCCGTATTTAAAATCCTGATCATAAATACCATACGCAAAATAAGCATCCGGAGAAATAAACTTATTGAACTTTTCATTCAGTTTAGCGCCGGCACCCAAACGGATGTGCTCATATTTATTGTAACCGATTACCCGAGCCAGGTCAAAATCCAGCATTCCCAGTCTTACCTTTCCTTTGAGCAAACCGGTTAATGCTTTTGCCTTTTGGTTGAGTTTATATTTGGCGCTTAAACTGTCGATTTTGGTATAAGTAGCTGCTTCCCGGCCGGTCAGATTTTCGGTACGGTACTGATCAATGCTGTTTCCGTCTGAATTTTTCACGCTCATCGTATAGCCTTTAAAATCTTCAGGTATTTCTTCAATAGAGGTTTTGAAATCAAAATAATCAGCAGTGACAAAAGCATAACTGCCAAACTTTTTGATATGCGTTTTAGCGGATTCTTTTTCTTCTTTGGTTTTATTTTTATCCTTGGCATCATCATTATCAAAAGAGGCAGAACCCATTTTCATTTTATAGTTTTCTTTGACAAGGAACCATTTGTTTTCAACAGGTTTCCAAATACTTGTAATACTTCCTTCGCTTTTAATTTTACTGTTGCTTTCTATTTTTTTCAGCGCATAGGTTGCTTTATCCACATAGAGGTAACCATTGAATTTTCTTTGTTTTGCAGACTGTCTGTCATCAACCTGACGGAAGCGGATGACATAATTCTCCCGTCCTTCTATTTCGATAGAATCTGTTAAAAAGAAACGGTAAAGATTCCTGTTTTCCTCACGAACTTCCTTTGGGATCTGGTTTCTGTTGGAGCGAAAAGCCATCAGCTCATAGATAGGATCTTTCAGACCTGCCACTTTGTTATCTAAAATATTGATTTTCTCCCCATACTTTTTTGAATACATATTTTGAGAGGCTCTTTCCCATAAAAACATTTTACTTCCCCCAACCAGCTTCATCAGATTGACAGATTCCAGAGAGTCTTTCTTCTCTGCTGCTTTCATGGAACGTTGCGGCAGCTTCTTAAGCGAATCGATACGGTTGGTAATATAGGCATTATAAGCATTAATACTGTCTTCGTCAAAATCCAGAGAAATTTTCTCATAAGAATTGAATGAGTAAGAATCTAAGCTCTTCGGAGAATTCTGCTGATAATTTTCATTGACTTTCCTGAGAATTTCCAATGCTCTGGGATCACTTTTGTTTTCCAAAACAATGGTCTGAATATTTTTAACGTTGGGATCTGTCTTGACTAAAAAGACTTCCATCACTTTATCAACTACGATATCATCATTCTGGAATCCGTTTGCAGAAATTTCTACTTTTTTACATTTCGTGGTAAAGACAGACATCCCTGATGCATCTGTTCTGCCTATTATCCTGTTGTTACAGGAAACTACTGCATTAGAAACAGGTGACTGATCTCCTGAATTTCTGACTAAGACTTTTGACTGTGAAAAAATGCTGAAGTATCCAAATGACAACAGCAGGATAAGAAGTTTTTTCATATATGTTTTTTTCGCTAGGTGATTTAATAGTTTATGAGCATTTGACTCCGTTTTTACACTATATAAGCAATAAAATAATACAAGCCTTAGTAATTCAAGCAAAAATTGGGCTACTTGTATCCCATTCTATCATTTAGAGGAAATCTATTGCTGAAAATACTGATGATAATATTCTTTGTGACCTCCGTAATACATCCTTTTGAGCTCCAGGGATTAAAAATCCGCTTTAATACCCAGCACAAAATTTCTTTTCGGAGCAGGATTAAAATACCGGTTTCCAAAAGCATTAATGTCAAAACCCGAGACGTAGTCTTCATTATAAAGATTCTGAAGCTGCAGGAATAGATTTAACGTTGTTTTATCAAAACGGACCGGAAACCTTAATTGTATATTTCCGATTAAGCTCGGCTCTGACCAAACAGAATTAGCATCATTCAAAGGTATTTTTGAAGTGTAAAAGTGGGAATAATCGATAGACAATTTTTTGAAAAAAGTAAAATTTAGCAAGCTGTTAAGCGTCGTTCCGGCAACTCCTGTCAGATCATTCCCGGAAAAATCATTTTCATTTTGGCGGTAATTTTGAAATTTAAAGCGGTAAAATGCCCCTGAAAACCGGAATTTTATTTTATTGAAAAAATCATTTTTCAGATCAAAATCTTTAGTTTCCAAAAGGATTTCCCAACCTTTCTGAACTGTTTCTCCTGCATTGACAAAATATTCCTGGCCCGCTTCATTTTGCCTTCTCACAATCGCATCTTTCATACGGAAGTCAAAATAGCTTCCTTCTATAAAAATATAATTTCCCAGCTGCTTTCTGATACCAGCCTCTTTATTCCATCCGAATTCAGGACTTAGGGTAACATTAAACTCCTGAGTGGATGACCGTATTTCTTCATTGGTGGGAGCAGAATTTCCTTTACCAATCTTTCCTCTGACTGAAAAACCTTTTGCCAGCATATAAGTCAGTCCAAAGTTGGGAAGCCATTGGTCCTTAAAATGTACGCTGTGGTTCTGTGACTGAGGATAAAGTCTCTCTCCTTTATAGGAATTTGAATTGAGACTCACAGAAATGTCAGTAAAAAGTTGAGCATTAAAATTCAGTTTCTGGGACAGAAAATAAAAACCTGAAGTATTTCTGATCCGGTCGAAATTTTGAGGATTGCCTATATATCCTTTATTATTATCATAGTTTTTCACCAGGATATCGTTGAGGCCTCCTTCGAAGCCAAACCGCCAGGCTAATGAAATTTTTGTCCAGTTTTTCTCATAATTTAAATGGGTTCGTAAAGCAAAGTTCTTTTCAAAACGGTTCTCAAAATTGGTAATGAACGGGTTTTTAAAATCAACATATGATCCCTGAACTAAAATAAAATGGGAAAAGGCGGGGGTAAAATTATATTCGTTTGAAAGACCTGCCAAAACCATTTTATTACGGATTCCTGCATTTTGTTCCAAAGCACCGGGCAGCGCAGGAGTCGCAGGCCTTGCCATTTTTCTATCAACCTGCATTTGTCCAAACGTTAATCCCCCGGGAGTCTGATAATCCAGATCAGTATACATGAGCATAGCCCTGAGCCATCCTTTTTCTGAATACTGAAAATGATCTTTGATGAAAATCTGCTTCCTGAGCATTTCAGACTGCTGTCTGTACCCATCTGTCTGGTAGTGATTCTGAAAAATTTCAAAAAAATGTTTCCCAAGCTGTTTTGACACATTAAAACTCTCATTAAAAGTTCCATAACTTCCAATGGAAAGACCGGCAGAAAGGTTTTCTGAATTTTGGGTTTTAAGAAGAACTGTACCTCCCGTAACGGCTCCATAGTCTCCGCTTTCAGGTCCTTTGTAAATTTCCATTCTGTCGATCAGCTCAGGAGAAATCACATTCAAATACGTATTTCCGGAAGCATCAGATAAAATAAAATCATCCAGATACACTTTTACATTACGAACACCAAAAGGAGATCTCAAAGTGCTACCGCGAACAGAAAGCCTGTAACTTCCCGCAGAGCGTTCTTCCATCCTAACACCAGCAGTCTGATTGATGGATTCCAGCAGTCTTTCGGGGGTATTCTGACGGAGAATATTTTCAGAAACCACAGAAACTGATTTTGTGGAAGACATAAAGCCTGACGGTTTCTTGTAACCATCAATTTTAACTTCTGACACAAGGGTTGCCGAATCTTCCTTTTGAGAAAATAAAGCCGTAGCATAGAATACAGAAAAAAAGAGAGAGATTTTTTTCATAAATCAGGAATACGTAAAACTATACTTTTTCTTTCTATTGAACAACGGAAAAACAGGGTCATTACGCAATGAT
The DNA here is from genome assembly GCF_000737715.1 of Chryseobacterium sp. JM1. GTDB lineage: Bacteria > Bacteroidota > Bacteroidia > Flavobacteriales > Weeksellaceae > Chryseobacterium. Next base: position 53,498 of record NZ_JPRN01000020.1, read on the forward strand.
TGGCTGAAAATTACCAATGACAGTGCTAAAGAATTTCTAAAAGCAGAAAACGAAGCGTGGGACATCTATCCTCTTTACCAGATTTTAAAGGCGAGTCTGTACTTGAAAATGTTGTATTAGGTAAAAACGCTACTACATTCTTTAAAAGATTTTAAAGCTTCATTTTTTTAAAACTGCTCTATTTTACAGACACTTTCCTAAAAAGCCTTTTATTCTAGAGAAAAAAACCAATAAAAAATTTGCATATACCATTTAAATACTTACTTTTGTAGCGCTTTAAAATTAAAGAAAGAATGGGGGATTGGCGCAGTTGGCTAGCGCGTTTGACTGGCAGTCAAAAGGTCACGGGTTCGAATCCCGTATTCTCCACTTTTAAAATCAAAGAGAATTTGCAAATTATTGAAATTTAAATAATTACATTTTCTCTTTTTTGTTTTTGTACCCGAATTTTTGAAATGTACTTTTTTAAATCTGCTTGAATCTAATTAAACCTATTTGAATTTTAAAGTATACAAAAGGTTATTATAATAACACAAATATACTAAGATTTAAAATAATGTCCGTTACTCTCAAAATAATCATACATTAGATTTCTTGCCGTATTTTCCCAATCAATACAGATATATGAGAGTAAGTTTTCTGGGATATCCCCACGTTCTTCCAAAAGAGACTGTACGAAAGTTTCATCATCTAAATACTCACCCATATAGAAACCTACCACACCTTCATAAACGCTCTGAAAATCTACTTTCCCAAAACAATTAATTAAGCCTTGAAAACCTCGAGATTATAGCCAGAATCATTTATATGGCCTGCTATTTCATATATATCTTTTGAGATATGACTTTCTCCAATTAATCCAAGCTTTTCAAACAATTCACAATGTTCATAATCTTGAAACATAAATTCAAGATCTTTTTCATCGCTATGAAGCTTTTTCATTACTTCTAATAGTTCGTCATAATCTGAATAATCAGAAAGGTTAAGCCACTCACCAAATAATGAGCCTTCATTGTACTTTCTGTACGTTCCTACATAGATACTGCAAGAATCAAGACAATTTTGTAGATTTGCCATGTCGATAATTTTTTACTGATTTTAAAATTTATTGATTTGCCTATTGTGTTCGTAGTACTTTAGGCATTTTTTATATATTACTGTGAAAATCTATGAAGAAAAAAGAACTTGAAACAGTTCTTTGATATAGTTAGAAAGTCAATATTCATGCCAATTGACAGGGATTTTAACTTTAAAATTAAAGTTTTTAAAATATTTTTAAACATAAACCGCACATACAAAAAACTCTCACAAAAGCTAACAATAAAACATGCAGTTTGAAGAGTATCACCAGTGCAAAAGAGTAAGTAGAAAATAAAAACAGATCTACAAAAACCGTCCACAACAAAACAACTGTATGAAAAAAGTTTTGGCAATCGGCGGGGGTAGGTAAAAAAGTTAATCTGACACCGTACATCTTCTTCTTAGTCACTCCTGTCCCTGCACTCATAATATATTTTTTGATGTTGAATTGTCGTAAAGTCTACTTAAAGTAAATTTGATTTTTTGAGAATAAGTTGGTGAGGGTACTTTTGTGAGTGGGGGTTAACAATTGTGTTTTTTCACACCATATAATATACTGTATAGTTTTTTACAGTTATTTCATTTCCTCATTACTCTGAAGTGAAGATACGCTTGGGAACTTTAAGAAAAACCCAGAACAAAATACTTTGCCTGCCTATCAGCAGGGATTCGATAATTTTTGTCTTATGAGTTTAGCCGATAACATTAAAGATATAAGAGAACAGAAGAACCTTAAACAAATTGAGGTTGCTAATTATATTGGTGTAGATAAATCTGCTTATTCTAAAATTGAAAAGGGAACCAGAAGTCTAGTGGTAGAAGAACTGCAGAAGATGGCGCAGCTTTTTGATATGAATACCGATCAGATCATTAATCATGAAGGTTCTATTCCCAAAGAAGTTATTCTGGAGGATAAAACGGAACTCGAACAAATAAGGCTTATTCAACAGCTCGAAGATGAAGACAAGCAAACCATCTTCCGACTCGTGGAAAAGATGCTTACCAATAAAAAGTTTAAAGATTTTTTTGCTAAAAATTCTGCAGCGCTATAGAAATAATAAAAGAAAAGCCACCGTGAGGTGGCTTTCTTATTGTAATTAATTTTATTTGAATTTCAATGAGTTAGTGTTTGAAATTGTTCTCATCACTAACTTTGGAACATTACCGAACATTACCAAGTCACAGGCTTTGCGTAGCGGATTCAATCTAGCTGATTTACTGAACAGATTTTAATACAAGAAGAAACACTAGTAAAAAAATGTGTTGGAACAAATTTCTCAAGTCCTAGTATAAATACATCATTAAAGCCAAGATGATTAATAGGAAACCAAAAGGAAACTACCTTTTTATTTACAAATAGATTATTAAATTTTAATTCTTCATTATGATTTACATTTTCTTGAATTGCATTGTCAATCCGTATTGAATCTGTATCCGTATCAATGTTAAATACAATAGTTTTACCGTCTATTAGCAATGATACTGAAGTTATATTATTATTATAATCTTCATCTCTTGATAACTGTATTGATTGAATTGTTTTTCCTATAATCCAATTTAATTCACTTTTCATACTTAATATTTTTGAGCTTTAGAGGATGCTTGTTTAATTATTTTTAATGCCGTCATTGCTTTTTCATCTCCCTGTGCAGCTTTATTTGCTATCTCACCAACTTTCATACTCTTATAAACATCATCAATAACACTTAGGTTTCCTAATTTTCCTCCTCTTGCAATTACTGCTTCTGCAACAGTTATATCTTTTAAATGAGTTAAGTTTCCCATTGCTCTTATTCCTCCCTTGGTAAGTTTAAGGATTGCTTCTCCTTCTCCTTGAGAAGAGATTGGCATTAACTCCATAGATAATATTATCTGTGCAGAAATTTTACCCCAATCAGGACCTGAATCAAGCCAATATCTCCAATTTTGTACAGCAAAGGTACCATACTTAATTCTAAAATAAAAATCTTTGTAACTACTTGCTACTTGATCACCCGCACTAAAATCTGGTATGTTTTTCGAATAAAATTTTGCCCTAGCAAAATCCAATTCTCCCACATAAAAAACATCATCTAATCCATCATTTACAATTACAGTTTTTCCATTTCTCTCATTTACAAAAGCAGTCGAAATTTTATTATTTCCTCTTGTATTTAAAAACTCATTTTTATTATCTTGCTTTTTACCAAAATTTAAATCAACCTCTTCAGGTGATCTTCCATCAGGATCAATAAATAATATAGGATTATTGAAAGCATAGCCATAAGGATCTAATGTATAATCACTTAATGGGTCATGAGTTCCAAATCTTCCAATATCGGGCATATAGAATCTTGCTCCATAATCATACATACCAGTTTCTTGCAGCTCCTTTCCGTTATACTTATATTGATACGCATTCTGGGTAGTTGCAGTATAGTTATGCAATAGTCCAAAAGGATAATAGTTGTTAACTTCTATAATTTCACCAGGTCTCCAGTCATCGAAACAAAACTTACCTGAACAGTTGGAAGCATTGTACATCCTCGGCTGGATAATTCCGTCTCCACTTATATCTGTATAACTTAATCTTAGATTTCCTAAATGATCCGTAAAATTATATACATATCGATTTAACAGTGCATCATAATAACCTTCTGATGTAGGAATAATTCTCAACTGTATAACCGGGATTTCAGTTGGGTCTGGATGATAGGTTCCTTCTCCATCCCATGATTCAATATCGAATGTAGATTTGTATTGAAATCCATCCAGATAATTAGTTTCTAAATCTCTAAAGAGCTTCTTTACTTTTGCTCCGTCTGCTCTGTAAGTATAATTGGTAACTTTAGCATTCTGAGTAATCTGTTTGGGTAAATTTAGATAATTATATTGGATCTCGGAAATTCCTTTGTCTGGATGACTGATCATGTTTCCATTTCCGTTACCATTGTCATTATCGTACCCGATAGTCCCGGGGTTAGCCAGATAAGGATAACCTGAAGGATTCTGCTGTTCGTCGGTAACCTTGGTCAGCTTATTTCCCGTATAATCATACCTTAAATTATCAATAGCCACCGCTGTTGTGTTTCCTGCCAGCAGTCCTGCTGATCTTTGTAATCTTGTAATATTGCCATTAATGTCGTATTCCAATTTTTCAAAATATTCTTTTGCTGCTTCGTTACCTGCTTTCTGATAAAACCCTGCTGAAAGTCGGTTTAGCGGGTCATAGGCATAGCCATATCTTTTTAGAGGTTCATTATCTTCTGTTAAGGTTTTCCATGATACTTCCGCAATATTTCCGTTGAACTTAGGTTTTACCTTCAAATTGGTAAAATCTGAATTAGGAGTTTCTAGACCTTCAACCAAATTGTAATTGATCTTATATCCAAACAGATCATTTCCTAAACTTTCAGGATCATTGATCTGGGTCATCCAACCTCTGATGTTGTATTTGTAATCTATGCTTTGAAGCGGTGATCCAACACTAATTCCTCCGACTTTTTTAGATTCAAGCTGGGATAGTTCATTGTATTTGTTTTGAGCCAGAATCTCTTCAGGATTGTTATCTACTTTATGTTTGTGAACGAGTAATCTATTTTGATGGTCATACGTGAAGTTTTCTGTAATCATCCGTTCAGTATCTGTAGTAAGCCTTTTATGTTTTGTAATAACAGTTTGTGGAACTCCTCCAAAATCTAATTTAGATTCTGTTTTGGTATAACCTCCTAGATGATTAATAGAATAGGTTCCTACCGCACGACCTTTGGTATCGTAATAAGTGTAGTTTTTGGTCCAGTTATCATCTTCAATGTTTTTCACTAAACTAAGTACGGGAAGTCCTTTGGTACTCCTTCCATCAGATACTGTCCCTGTAAGAATAGGCTCACCTAAAACACTGGAAACAGACGGATTGAAACTATAGCCTGGAAGAGTATCATAATAACTCAATGACATTAATGTAACCCATTTTGTTGAATTTGGATAAGTACTGTCTTGATTTCCATAATATACCTCTACTCCTTGTCTCTCGAAAAGAGCAGTGGTTAATCTATTTACATTATTAGAGCCATATCCATCAACAATAGTTTGTTCGGCACTTCTAGTACCACCTGTCCCTATTCCAGTAATAGCAACCCTTCCAAACTGATCATATTTGGTATACAGCCATTGTCCTTTTTCTTTTAAAACAGTATCCTGACTGGCAACAAGTCGGTCCTGTTTATCATACACCATGTATTCCCAACCTTTGCCAGGTAACTTTTTTTCTACCAAACGGTTTTTGCCATCATAACGGTACTGGTAGCATAGATCATTCAATAAGGTATCTGTGATCGCTTGATTGATCGCTTTTGGGGGAATAACAAATGCCAATTGGTTATATTCATTATACACATAATAAGTATCTGCATATTCTGAACCGGACAGCATTTTTCTTACTAAAATAATCTGTCTATCTATATTTTTATATTCATACGTTTTATTACCATCTTCATCAATAACAGCATTTCTATATAATTGATTGGCATCATAGGCAGAGGGAAGACTGAGGCTGGATTTGGTGGCATTATTTTCCCAGATGGTTGTTGTGATAAAATGAAACACATCATTTCCTATATTGGCACCATATTCAAACTTAACGGGCTTATTACTCCAAGCATTTCCAACCTGTTTCTGTTCAAGAATTCTGTTTAATGGGGAGCTTTCTAAAACTTTTTCTGAAAAAGCACGTTCATTATTATAAAAAGCAGACGAGATGGATGATATAGCGACATTATCTATAAATAGACCAGTGTTCTGTGTAGTTGGAACGGGTAAGAAGTCTTTTGTTCTTCTTCCAAAACTATCATATTCAAACGGAGTAACAACATCTTTTGCTAATGGGGTTGCTCCTTTGGCAACATTTTGCATCTCTCTTCCAAGACCATCATAATATATAATTGATACTTTTTTCTTTCCGGCATTCCCTTGATCAGAGAAATAATCAATTTCAGTAATTTCGTTTTGAGAAGTCCAATTTGATAAATAAGTAGAGAGATCTCCTGATATCATAACTGGTGCCGTCAGGTCGACAGATATTGTTCCAGAAAAATTTGTTAATGATAAAGGGTTTTCATGATAAATAGCGATGTAGTTATCTATAATAAAAAAACGATATCCTTTATCCGCAAAAAAACTTCCAGCTGGTATGGGTATCTCTGTATTGGGAAGAATCCCCGCATAGTCAGTTGCCACCACCTTACCCTGGCTTAAAAGTGTTTCCGTAAATCCGCCACTAAAGTTAAGACTTAGTATATTGTTATTTACATTTAATGATACGCCCCCGCCTCCACTGTTAGAAGCTGGAGCAAATTTATTCCAATTGTAATATTTCGAGTAATTAGAAAATTGAGCTTTTATGATTGTTGTACTAAATAAAAGAAATAATAATATTAGATTTATGTGTTTATATATTGATTTCATCAGATTATTGGTTTTTAATTTTATAGCTTATGGTTTTCAAAAGTTTTCCATTCTGATCTTTTACATTTATTAACCTTCCAATATTATCATAATTATAATATTCAATCATACCAGACGAATTCATAATGCTGCTTACTCCTTGATTCGGTTTAAATGTGTACAGAGCACACATATGGTTAGGTAGTGAATTAATTATATTATATTGTTGTTGTTTTATTTGTGTATAATCAGGTGAAGCAGCATTCAATAAAGGTTTCAGTATATTCAAATATCCTAAGATTGCACTTTCATCTATTATTTCCGCTCCTTCTATTTTTAATATGGTATACAAATTGTTATATCCATAATAGTAATAAACATAAGTTCCATTAGCTTTGTGAGCTTTTAAAATATGTCCGTCAATGTCATATTTATCCACAACCAATTTCTCTTCTAATGTATTTGTGACTTTGGATTCCAAAAATTTCTGCGGAAATGTTTGTATGCCTGATGTAAGCGTTCCGCTATTGTCATACATTGCAAACTGCGCATAATCTACCTGAGAAGAAGATAATGGAGCTGAACCCAAAGTTTTATCTGTTTTAATAACCGAAAATTCTCTCCTGTTGGTAAGAATATCATAAGGAGTAATATTACTTTTATCAAAGGAATATTGGTATTCTTCTTTCAGATTTCCATAATTGGTGGTTATTCTATTTTTACTTCTTAAAAAGCTATCACCAAAGTTTCCTCGGACGATGTAATTATAAGATTCCGATTCTATTACATTATTATTGTTAGTATAAGTATTTACAATTTTGGAGGTTAAATTGAAATCCGAGTAGAAAATCTCATAGGCATTACCTGTCAAAACACCATCCATTAGACTAGGGCAGGGTAAATAATTTTCATATTTAAAAGCTCGGATTTTCTGCGGAGTAGTTTCAGCATAATTATATATTTCTTCTACCAATTTAGTACCTGATTGATTATAATATTGTTTTAATTTTAATGTTCCTCTTTTATAACTATAATCTGTTTTAGGGTCAAAAACACTATGTTCTGGAGAGATAGTTCCACTGTATGAATTTGGAAAATCCTCATAAGAATTGTATATGTTTGTTACATAACCATTTCCTGTAGTTTTTTCTATAACAGTCGAATATTCTATTTGCGTGCCTGAAAAATTTGATAAGGGAATGATGGAATTAATGCTAAAAATATTTTTAGTATAAATTGAACCACTAGTAGTTCGAATTTTCCAATCTGGAAAATAATATTGACTTTTATTAAGTAAAATTCCTGAAGAAATAGTAGAAGATATTCCTGTTGTATATAAATATTCTTTTTCAATTTTGTTTACAGCATCGCTAAAACTGCTGATTTTTTTAATTCTTAGTCCGCTAATTTTTCCGTTGTCAGTTATCAGCACAGCATTATTATTAACGGACTTTGAATATGTATGCGGCTCATATTCAAATTTGGAATATCCTGTAGTGGGGTACGTAATTTTATTTAGTGTACCATATTGTAAAGTATTTGGATTAATTCCTCTACTTGCATAATGATCAGAAGGATTCATATTAAAAGGTGTTCCTGTGTAATAGCCAAAATGATCTACGGCTGTAGACAAATGTGATGCTGGAAGCATTGGCATATTATTATATTCAAATGAATACCGTTTTTGATCATACAATATTGAATTTAAGGTAAATCGCTGATTAGCAGTGTCCGTATAATCAAAATTAATTACCTTATTAATATTACTTCCACTTACAATAATGCTATTTAATTTTCTCCACTTTAACCTATTTAATAACCAATTTGCAGTTGATGTATCAATTCCTGACGTATAGTCAGGAGTTATTCCATCCTGTTTCCGAGTCATATAATAGAAACACCATAAATACCATTCAGTAAATGGTACGTTTTGCTGGTAATCATCATGTTCATCAATCCATTTCTCATACGCAACAGCAATAGGTAAATCACTTGAAGAATATGGAATAGCTTGCCGTTCTGAAGAACTCATACTAACACTAATGTTAGATTTTACTCCTTTTACTGTCTTTAAATAAGAGGGAATAATTAATTGGCCACCTGCAAAAACAGATGAAGGAGTATATTTTTGAGAACAGGCACCATTGAAAGTTAAAATATTACCGTTACTTTCTTTGTAATTATCTATATATATATTGTAATTATAAAATGAAGCTTGATAATTTCCTCTTTCATATTCTAACGAATATATTTTTTGATTCAAATTATTATAAACTTCTGTCAAATACCAAGCAGTGGAAAACATTCCCGAACTAGATTGCTCAAAAAAATTATAATTAGTAAACTCAATTGCATTCATGGTACCACCAAATACATACTTATTTCCGTTATCATCCAATACAGTTATTTTACCTATTGATTTTGGAAACTTAGGTGGAGCTGGATCTCCACTCGCGTTATAACCAATACTAGGAAAATTCATAGGAACTACATTATCATTCATATTTATGATAACTTTTAAATTGCTGCTAGAGCTAACTTTCCATTCTCCATCCTGACCTAAAAAGAATTTACCTGTATGTCCCATAAAATTAAATGTAAATGTGTCTGGGGCCAAATCTTGGTATGAATCAGCAATAACAGATGCTGAATTAATAGACAATTGCCTCATATAATCATTACTATTCCAGTTGTCAACATTAAGCTTATTATGATGATGATAATATCCCTTCGCTGGAATTATTCCTGGTCTTGTAGAATCATATTCATCATATGCGGGTCCGTTATAAGTTCTGGTAATTACTCCACCCGCATTAAGTGCCCAATTTTGGCCAACCCAACCTGATACATCACTTACTCTCACTCCTCCAGTATCATAACGTAGATTAATATCTAATAGAACACCATCCTCATTTAAAGTATGAATAGGAACAGATACATCGGCCCTTCCTGTGTACAAATTCATAGGAATATCTCCGTACTTCCCTAAAGATGATGCATTGGGAGATTGTATACTTTTGGGAAGATCTAACGTTTGTGCTCCAATATTTACAATAAATATTAAAAAGCATAATAAAGTATTTTTTTTCATTTGTCTATTTCTTTATGAGTTTGGCATCAGTTGTTTTATTTGTATCTGTTTTTATGATTATCAGATATGCACCCTGAATCAGATTCTGCGTATTAATCTTGGTAACTTTATTCTTCGTTTTCAGACTTTGGATTTGTCTTCCACCCATGTCATATAGAATAATATCAGCTTCTTTAAAGTCAAAGCCTATTTCAACATAAGCATAATCTGAAACTGGATTTGGATAGATTTTGATGTCTTGTTTTTCTACCAAGTGATCAAGTTGCTTATCTCCAAGTTTCACAATCTTCCAGTTCTCTTTTCCAAGTTCTTCCGCACTGGTTCCTGCAATGATAATACTGCCATCTCTGTTTAG
>NZ_JPRN01000021.1 GCF_000737715.1 Chryseobacterium sp. JM1
TTAATCCCGTATTTCTATTTGAGTTTTAAATGAATAAAGCATTTAATTCTTTATCAGCCCATGAATCTTATTCGGAGGCACTCTTAGTTTAATTAAATGCTTTCTCTTTCTCTAAAGTTAATAACTTTTATCCTCTGCTAATCTAAAGGAGGCTCTCGAAGCCCCTTTCCGTGAAATTTTTTCTATACAGATATCCAAAATCATCTGTGTCCCTATGAATAATCCGTGGTTAAAAAAGAATATTTAATTACCACAAAAGCCACAAAATTTTTTGAACACTTAAGTTATTTGAAGATTAAATACTTCATGGATAAGAAGTACACATAAGTTTCAAAAAAATATTTGATTTTTTTATTATTGCCAGAGCGTACCGAAGTGAAAATATAATGACTATTCAAGCTGCGGGTACGTTCCCCTCCCATGGAGGGGTGGCGAAAATTCAAAGAATTTTTGACGGGGTGGTCAAATATTAAACATTAAAAACATAATCATCCGCGTCATCCGGAAAATCTGTGGGAACAAAAAAAGTTTAACCTCAAAAATCAATATCCCAAATCCCAGTTTTCCTTTCCAGTTCTACAAGGGCTGCCGCATTTTCAGCTAACGTTTCAATATAATGCTGTCTGATATCATTATAAGTTCTCTGCGCATTCAGAACTTCCAGAATAGAACTTTCACCCCGCTGATAGCTGTAGCTGATGCCGTCCAGAATATTTTTCGCCTCTGAAAGCATTCCATTATCAAACTGTTTCAACTGCTTCTGTGTTGCAAAATACTGCTGATAAGCCTGCATAACCTCCGTTCGGACACTGTTTTGAATCTGTTTGTAGTCTGTTTCTGCCTGCATACGTGCCATTTCCGCTATTTTCAGATCCGCATTTCTACGGTTCGAAAATTTCAGAGGAATACTTGCTCCCAGTTTTACAGCATTCACGGCAGGTGAGGGAGCAATTTCGTTCGTTGCCCATGTATGATGCTCTGCGCCTACACTAAGTCCGAGGTCTATGACCCGTTTAGATTTTTCAAGCTGAACAAGACTCGCCGCCGTATTGATGTTCTGTTTGGAAGCCAGAAGATCAGTTCTGTTATTAACCGCCTCGAGAATCAGATCTTCAGGATTGAAATCTCTGCTAAAAGCTTTGAAATCTCCACTAATATTCTTTTCTTCCAAACCCGTTCCTAAAAATACGGAAAGTGCTGAGAAAGCCTGTCTGCTGCTGCTTTCTGCCATATAGAGATCATTCAGTAAAGAAGAAGCTTCCAGTCTGCTTTGCTTGGAGGTAACCTGAGAAATAGCTCCCAGTTTGTACCGGATACTGTCGGATTGGGCAAGCTGCTGCATACTGAGATAAGAATCTTTCTGAACGTCCACCAAAGCTTTTGTTTTTAACGCCTCAATATATCCGAGAGAAGCATCGGCTACAAGATTTCTCAAAAAGTACTGAAGCAGAAGTTTGGTGTATTCAGCCTGATTTTTTGCCGTTTCTATCCTTGCTTTTCTTTTTCTGCCTAGCTCGAGTGTCCAACTTAATGAAGTTCCGATGGTGTAGCCCATCTTTTTGGAAACCCCGCTATCCGAGGTTTCCATTTCAAGCTGAGGATCGGGGAAAATGCTTGCTGTCAGGATGGAAGCTTCAGCCATGCTCACATTGTATTTCTGAGCAGCGTAGCTTAAATTTTTTTCCCTGACTTCATTCAGATAAGTGGAGAAATTTAAAGTTTCCTTTTCCTGAGCTTTCAGTACAATTGGAAATAACAGGCCTATTGATATAATTAAAGTGATTTTAGCTTTCATCTGATGTTAATTTAGGTTGATCAAAACGATATTCTGCGAGATAATAGATCGCCGGCAGGATAAATAAAGTAAGGAGTGTTGAAAACATAAGACCGTACACGATCACTGTAGCCAGAGGTCTCTGCACATCCGACCCAATTCCGGTAGCTAATGAAGCCGGAAATAATCCTATGACAGCCACAGAAGCAGTCATCAGTACAGGTCTGAAACGGTCTTCCGCTCCTTTGATTACAGATGTTTTTAAATTCAATCCCTGTTTTCTGAGCGTGTTGATATGCGAGACCATAATCACTCCATTCTGTACCGCCACTCCAAACAGCGCAATAAAGCCGACCGCCGAAGAAACATTTAAAGTCATCCCGCGTACATTCAGCGCAAGCATACCTCCGAATAATGCCAATGGAATAATACTCATCAGAACAAGTGCCTGTCTGAAACTTCCGAATGCTCCGTAAAGCAGTAAGAACATCACAGCCAAAGCCAGCGGAACGATGAAGGCCAGTCGGGAATAGGCCCTGTTTTTATTTTCAAACTGTCCGCCCCATTTGATCTGGTACTTCTGATGATCATAGCGGATGTCTTTTTCGATGGTATCCTGTGCTTCCTTCAGGAAAGAAGATAAATCACGATCCCTTAAGTTCAGTTTAACCGTAAGATGTCTCTTATTCATTTCTCTGGTAATCGTACTTTCTCCGGTGCTCAGTTTGATTTCAGCCACTTGTGAAAGCGGTATTTTAGCTCCTGAAGCTGAAGTCAGCATAAGATTTCCGACCTTATCCGGAGTATTCCGGCTGTCTTCGGCATACCGGCACGAAATATCATAGACTTTATTGCCGATAAATATTTGTGAAATCGCTTTTCCACCCAGAGCGGTTTCGATGAGGTCGGCTACATCGGAAACATTCAGACCATACTGTGCAATTTTATCCCGGTCTGCAATGATTTGCAGCTGAGGAAGCGGCGGTTCCTGATCGATAGCGAGATCGGCAGAACCCGGAATCTTTTTTAAAGTGGAAAGGATCTGTTCGGCAATTTTTCTGGTTCCGCCAAAATCATCACCATATACTTTTACGACCAGTTCACTGTGTGCACCAGAAATTTTATCCATCACTCCATCAATCATAGGTTGGGAAAATCCTACGGAAAATCCTGGCATATTTTTATAATCATCAGCCAGTTCTTTGATAAGATCTGCTTTGGTTTTTCCTGATGCCCATTCTTTGTAAGGCCTTATTCCGACGGAAACTTCAAAATGGGAAGCGGTCCACGGGTCTGTTCCGTCATCATTTCTTCCGGCCTGTACCATTACATAAGTCACTTCGGAATGTTTCATGGTCTGAGTACGTAAAGAATCACTCATTTCTTTCGCTTTGTCTAATGAAATTCCGGGTGGAAGCTGTACCTGAAGCCAGATAGATCCTTCATCCAGTTCCGGCAGGAAATCTTTACCCACCATAAAAGAAAGGAGACCTGCGGAAAACAATATGACACCTGCGGGAATCAGCATTTTTTTAGGAGCTTTGATGATTCTTTCGATTCTTTTACCATACAGACTGCTTATTTTTTCAAGCCATCGGTTATGAAAAATTTTCTGTGGTTTTTTATAGATGACGTAAGCCAGTCCGGGAATTAAGATCAGTGCTGCTGCCAATGCTCCCAACAATGCATATCCGATGGTAAACGCCATGGGAGTGAAGAGTTTCTTCTCGACGCGTTCAAAAGCAAACAGCGGAAGATAAGCGGTGATGATAATGACAGTCGAAAAGAAAATAGGTTTTGCAATTTCTGTTGCTCTCTGGATGATGGTTTTTTCTTCCAGTTCCTGTTCGGGATGATCTTCTCTCTTTTTCAAAATCACTTCCAGCATCACGATGGATCCGTCTACAATAATCCCAAAATCTATTGCACCTAATGACAAAAGATTAGCAGGAATATGAGTAAAGTACATCAGAATAAATGCAATAAGCAGTGATAGTGGAATAGTGATCGCTACAAGTAATGCTCCTCTCCAGCTTCCCAGAAATACAATCAGAATAATAATGACCAGAACAATTCCCTCCGTTAAAGTATGGGTAACTGTAGTCAGCGTTGTATTCACGAGATCGGTACGGTCCAGATAAGCGTGAATTTTTACACCTGCCGGAAGAGTATGGGTGTTCAGTTCCTCAATAGCCTGATGAACATCCTTTAAAACTACGGAAGGATTTTGCCCTTTTAACAGAAGCACAATTCCTCCTGTACTTTCGTTATAATTACGGTTTCTGTCTGTATAGCCCAGAATTCCTTTTCTTTCAAGATTCCCGTACTTCAGAGTTCCTACATCATTCAGAAATACGGGAACTCCTTTTTCTGTTTTAATGACAATTTTCCCAAGATCATCTAAATCTTTGATGAGCCCGATTCCACGTACGACATAAGCCAGGTCACCTCTCGGGAGCATACTTCCTCCGGCGTTGCTGTTGTTTTTCGTGATGGTTTCAGTGACTTCAGATAAAGACAATCCATACTGATCCAGTTTTTGAGGATTCAATTCGATCTGAAACTGGGTGGTGATTCCGCCAAAATTCGTCACATCTGCAATGCCTGTCACCTGTTTGATTCTTGGGATAATGACAAAATTCTGCAGATCTGTAAGTTCTCTCAGACTTTGTCCATTACCTTCAATGATGTAGCGGTAGATTTCTCCCACAGGAGAGGTCAATGGATCCAAACCGGGCTGTGCGTTATAGGGAAGTTCTGCTTCGGATAATCTTTCCTGAATACGCTGTCTTGCCCAGTAGTCATCTACACCATCATCGAAGACCATCGTGATGATAGACAGTCCGAAGGTGCTTTTGCTTCTCATAATGTGCATTCCCGGAAGACCGTTCAGAGATCTTTCCAGAGGAATGGTAATCTGTTGTTCTATTTCTTCAGCAGCGAGTCCCGGAACCTGGGTCACCACCTGTGATGTCGTGTCGGCAATATCCGGATAGGCTTCCACGGAAAGTTTAATCCATGAATAATATCCGAAAATTCCTAATAGTAAGAAGAGGGCAAGCATCAGCCATCTCTTCTGTATGGAGAGTGTGAGTAATTTTTTCATAAGAGTATTGAATGTCTGGAAATCTTCTTGTTTGGCAGGCGAAAGTTTCCGGACTTTTAAAGGTTATTATTGGGTATCCGGCATATAAATCCCACCCTGAGTCATGATGATATCTCCCGGTTTAAGTCCTGAATTGATTCTTACTGTTTTTTCAGAAGTATTACCGGGAACAACGATACGTTTTATAAATTCCTGCTTAGCGGATTGTATCCAGACATACTGACGGTCTCCCTGCTGCATCAGAGCACCGGAAGGAATCACCACCGCTTTTTCTGTTCCTGCAGAGTAGGTAACGGCTGCGTACATTCCGGGTTTTAATTTTCTTTGCGGATTATCACATTGAATCAGGACCTTAATACTTCGGGTATCTTCATCTACCAGTTCACTGATATGATACACTTTTCCGGTAATTTCCATATCCGGATAGGTATTGACTTTCACGGATACAGGGTCTCCCGGACTGATAAAACGGATATCTTTCTCTTTCACAGCACCACTAATCCATACTTTTGAAAGTTCAGCGATAATCACAACAGGTTCCGAGTCTTCTTTTAAATATTGTCCGGTGACGATTTTGTTGGAAATAATTTCTCCGCTGATCGGAGCTTTTATAATGTAGGTTCCTCCCGAACTCTTGCTGTTATATGCATTCAATGTTGATGAAGCATTGGATAGAGATGTCTTTTTATTTTTATATTCGGTTTCTGCCTCTTCCAGTTCTTTTTGAATGCCCACGCCATGTTTCACAAGATCCTGCTGACGTTTGTAATTTTTTTCTGCCAGTCTCACATCATTCAAGGCATCGGAATAATCTTTCTGGACCGAAGAATATCCGGGAGCAAGGATTTCAAAAACCGGACTTCCTGCATTGACGTGCTGTCCGATACTGACAAAGGATCTGATCACCCTTCCCGAAAACGGACTCGCTATTTCCGCATAATTATTAGGAATGGTTTCTATGGTTCCGGCTGAGGTAATGCTGTTGCCGGATTCCTGTTCAGTCACCGTTTCTGTAGTAATTTTCTTCAAGACAGGATCGTTGTTCTTTATGGTCACTCGATTTCCCAGAATGTGGAATGCTTCTTTTTGTTGAGGTTCTTCTTTTTTACCGCTACAGGAAATGATAAGGGCAAAAACAGGAGAGAAGATCAGTATTTTCATAGAGCCTATATTTAGAGGTCGTTGTTTGTTTAAATGGATCATTTTACATTGATTTTTTAGGTTTATAAATCGCTTTCAGTGCCGATGATTTCCCAGCTTACCCTTGTGATTTTATCTTCCAGGGTGAGTCTGCTCACTGCCTTTTCTATAATATTATCCTGTGGGGAAGCGGAATATACTTCGGCGGAAATAATAATGTTTTCAGGGGTGTCTGTATCGTCGCTGGTAAGGGATTTGAGCAAGATCTGATCGGTGGAATTGAATGACTGCATCAGTAAAACTCTCGCATGGTTTTCAATTTCCGTTCTGCATTTAATCGTGATAAGGTATTCGGAAGTGCTGGTGCGGATGGTTTTTGAACCTAATGTTTTTCCCAGCGGGCGTAATATAGTATGCGTTAAAATAATAAGTCCGGCTGTCATTCCTGCCTCGGTAACAAATCCCAAAGCTGCCAGTGAGCCTACAGAGGCAGAACACCAGATGGTAGCAGCGGTATTCAGTCCGCGTACGGTAAGTCCGTCCTTCATGATGACGCCACCCCCGAGAAAGCCAATGCCGCTCACAATATAGGAAGCGATTCTTCCCGTAGCATCACCTCCGATTCTGAGGGATAGTAAAACAAATGCCGCCGATCCCAGACATACCAGAGTATTCGTTCTGAGGCCCGCACTTTTCTGATGCCACTGTCTTTCAAAACCGATGGAGGCACCCAAAATAAGAGCGGTCAGTAAGCGTGTGCCAAATTCTAATGTATTCATAACTTTTTCTTTTTTGCAGGCCTTTTTTCAGGCACACGGAAAAAGTATGCTCAGGAAAGCCTTAAGGTTGATAATAACTGGCAGGATCTGTGTCCATAGTTTGAATTATTTTGCTGCAAAAGTAGAAATAACGGCTGTGGCAGGCCGTTAGAGATGTTTTAGAATGTTATTAGAATTCTATTAGAGAAGTTAGAAGTTGGAGAGTAGTAGGGTTTGAGGGTTTTAGAGTTGGAGTGTTTTAGAGTCGGAGAGTGTATGAAAGTGGAATTTAGTTGCTAGTTGATAGTTGCTAGTTGCTAGTTGGCAAGTTGCTGGTTCAAACCTCGAAACCCGAAACGTGTATCTCGAAACTTTATTAACGATTAAAATAAATCTAAATTTCTATTTCATTACGATTCTGTCTGAAATCTGATATCTGGCATCTGGTCTCAAAAAACAATCTGAAAGCTAGTCGTGTTTTTCCCAGAAGAAACCTGAATTCTGGCATGATGAAGATCGATGATCTTTTGGGTAAGGTAGAGACCGATTCCGTATCCTTTTTTATCGAAAGAATTTTCGGCTCTGTAGAACGGTTTGAAGATGTTCTGCTGATCTTTTTCAGAAATGGAGATTCCGTTATTGATGAATTGGATGGAAAGATGATCAGCGACCAATCCGACATCAATACGGCAGGTGTCATCT
This sequence comes from Chryseobacterium sp. JM1, assembly GCF_000737715.1. Lineage (GTDB taxonomy): Bacteria > Bacteroidota > Bacteroidia > Flavobacteriales > Weeksellaceae > Chryseobacterium. The sequence continues at coordinate 7,481 of NZ_JPRN01000021.1, forward strand.
GAAGCATATTTACAGGCATTATCAATAAGATTGTTGAATGCCACCAGAAGAAGATAAGGATTTCCTCTGTGAATCAGTTTCTGCTCGTCTATCTCGGGATCAATATTCAGATGGATGGTATACTGCGGATTTTCTTTTCTGATTTTAGCATAAGAATCCATCAGGATTTCATCGATTCTGATCTCAGAGAAACTTATTTCTGCAGGATCATAGCTGGCTTTGGCAAGATCCATTAAGCTTCCGGAAAGTTTGCTCATGTTTTTTACATCCGTTAATGCATTCAGAATGATTTTCTGATATTCTTCCTGAGTATAATTTTTTTGTAGAGCCAGTTCCAACTCTGCGGTCATAGCAGCTAGTGGAGTATTCAGTTCGTGGGAAATATTGGAAACAAAATGCTTTTGTGTACTGAAGGAATGATCCAGTCTTTCCAGCATTTGATTGAAACTTTTTTCAAGTTCGTGAAATTCTCCTTTCTCTTCGGACTCATCCAGTCTCAGCTGTAGTTTTCCGGCATTGATTCTTTTGATCTGTTCCACCATTTTAACCGCTGGGCTGAGTGCTTTTTTCGAGAGAAAAAGACCCGCCAGATAAATAAGCACGAGAATAATAATGAATGAAATAATACTGATCGTCAGCAAATGATTAATCGAATTATAACCATACTGATCATAAGCGGCCGCAGTGATGGCATATTGTTTTCCCTTGTGAGAATAAACAATTCCCGCCACCTGAAAATCATCCAGAAAAAAGAAAAGCTGCTTACTTTTGAAAATTTTGGAAAGCATTTCAGCATTTTCCTTCACATAATCTACTTTCGAATCATCATGATACACAAGATTGAACCCGGAATCATAAATGGCCACCTGAACTTCGCTTAAAGTCTGCGTATTATTTTTGTACAGCTGATGCATTTCCTTTTCACTCAAATCACCTTGGAAAAAGAGGTTGGCTTTGGCTACAGCTTCACTTTTAAGTTCTGTATAAAACGAAGTTTCCCTGGCTTCCTTTGACGAATAGTAAATGGCAGCCCCATAAAAGCTGATGAGCGTTGCAGTCACTAGTGTAAACAGTAAAGTAAGCCTGGTTCTAACTTTCATTCCGTATTTTTTAATTATTGGAACTGTCTTCGTAGCCCTTTTTTAAAATAAATCCCATGCCCGCCCTGGTATGGATGAGCTTGGTTTCAAAGCTGCGGTCTATTTTTTTTCTGATATAATTAATGTAAACATCAATGAAATTCGTGCCTGTATCAAAATGAGTATCCCAAACATTTTCTGCAATCTCATGACGGGAAAGCACCCTTTCAGGATTTTCAAGCAGAAATTTCATCAGATTAAATTCTTTGGGAGTCAATTTGATCAGGTTTCCGGAACGGGTAACGGTTTTCAGTTTCAGATCCATCTCAATATCTTCATATTGCAGTAAAGTTGAGGTTTCCGGACGATAGGTGGAATATCTTTTAAGTAAAACCTTGACTCTGGCCAAAAGCTCCCTCATTTCAAATGGCTTGGTCAGATAATCATCTGCCCCCGAATCAAAACCTTCCAGTTTGTCATCTGTCGTTCCCAGCGCGGTTAACATAATGACTGGGATTTCAGGTTTCAAAGCCTTGATTTCTTTGCAAAATTCCAGACCGTTTTTCACAGGAAGAATAATATCTGTAATGATGAGGTCAAAGTTCAGCAATTCAGTAAGCTTTAAGGCCGTTTCACCGTCAGCAGCGGTATTGACTTCCATATCATGTTCCATCAGTCCTCTCGCAATCAGCTGCGAAAGTCTTTTGTCATCTTCAACGAGTAGGATATGAGGCATAGAAATCTGGTTTTATTGCTGTCCTGCAAAGGTAATTAAGTATTTTCACATACCTGTTATGAATACAATTTGTAAATTTGACCGCTCAATGATAATGTACTATGATTAAAGTTAATAAAGATCCGCTGAAGAAAGCGATACAAATATTTACCTGCGTTCTTTTCTTTGCTGTAACGCTTCTGCTGCAGTATTGTACGCCACATCCGAAAACCGGGCCTTTGAAAAATGGGGACCTGCTTTTTGTGACGGCGAAAGAAACCGGACTTTCGGGAGCGATCAATAATGTCACTCAAAAACAAAAAGAAGCATCCTTTGATCATATCGGAATAGCAGAAAAAGAAAATAATCATTGGTATGTGCTTCATGCCGCTCCAAAAGGAGGTTCTCAAAAACAGGACTTAGCTTCTTTCCTTAAAGATCAGTCCGATGACGGGCAGAAAGTCGTGATATACCGTTTGAAATCTGAATATCAGAAATCTGTTCCGGCAGCACTTGAAAAAGCAGAAACTATGCTTGGAAAGCCGTATAACTTCAATTATATTCTAGACGAAAATTCTTACTACTGCTCAGATTATATTGAGAGAGCGTTTCGTGAACATAATATCTTCAAGTTGGAGCCCATGACATTTATCGATCCAAAAACCGGAAAAATCAATGAGTTCTGGACTGAATTTTACAAGAAGAAAAACTTAGAAGTTCCGGAAGGAAAACCGGGATGCAACCCCAATGGACTGGCAGCTTCCGATAAACTGGAAAGAGTAGGAGAGTTGTAAATAAAATCTCATCAATACTATTACCCTTAAAGACTTGAATGATCTTTGAGGGTATTTTTTTGTTGTGTAAAAAAAAGATGCTTGAATCCGTGTGAAATTTTCAAACGCAAAGTTCTATGATAATCATGAAGACTTTAAGATGGCAAAGAGAGAATCAACTCCGTTGATTCGATGAAGCGGACTTGCTGATGTATGATGAGTAAAAGAAAATCTGTGTCATCCGTGGGAAATATCTTTTGTTTTAAAAAATCTGCATGATCTGTTCAATCTGCGTGAGACAATTAAGCCCAAAGATTGTTCAGTATATCTTCTCCTTATTTCCCGGATTGAAAAATAAATATGTTAAAATTTAAAATTATTAGTCCACTAATTTGGTAGACTAATAATTTTTTATATTTTTGTCAAAGATTTAACGCAAGAAAGCAACCATGATCTAGAAAATGTTTAACCAAAAAATTGTTTAGTGATGATTACACCTAATCCTACGCTGCAGATAATACCCAATACTACCATTGGACTGCCTAAAAAAGAACTGATACTGGAAATAGAATTGAATGGCAAAATGAAATTTGAGCATTTGATGAATACCATTTATAATCAGTTTGGGATATGCCACAGGGTGTTGTCTGCCAATGTAGAATATGTGAATGGAAACAGTTTTGGTTCGGTACAGTTATATATTAATGTTAATTCAGAAGACTACCAGAAGCTGGAGTTTTATCTGAATAAAAATAAACTTTTAAATACCATGGTGGAATACCACTGCCGTAAGTATTTTTAGGGGAGATTCATATAGTTTTAATTACAGAAAGTATCCGGTTTTCCGGGTACTTTTTTGTTTCAAACAATAAAATTTGCTAAAATATTTTTATCCAACTTTTTAATTACCAGTTCAGATTTAAAAAAACACTACTTTTAAAGCATACAAAATAAAAAATTATGACCATAGTTATTATTATTGCTTTAGCTGTTGTGTTTGCGCTTTACGCAGTATCCATCTACAACCGACTTGTCAAACTGAGAAATCTGGTTCAGGAAGCGTGGAGCAGCATAGATGTAATGCTTAAAAAACGTCATGACCTTATTCCCAATCTTGTGGAAACGGTGAAAGGCTATGCTACTCATGAGCGTGAGACCCTTGACAGTGTAATCAGAGCAAGAACTCAGGCTGTAGGTGCCGATTCCGTTCAGTCTAAAGAAGCTGCGGAGAAAAACCTGAATCAGGCGATGATGAATTTATTTGCGGTAGCTGAACAATATCCTGATCTGAAAGCTAACGCGAATTTTCAACAATTGCAGGGAGAACTTACTTCTATAGAAAATGATATTGAAAAATCAAGAAGATACTACAACGGAACAGTCCGTGAAAACAATACGTTGGTAGAATCTTTCCCGAGCAATATCATCGCGAATATGTACAAATTTGAGAAATCCCCGTTCTTCGAGCTGGACAATATTGCAGAAAGAGAAGTTCCAACTGTAAAATTCTAGGAAATGAAAAAGTGGTTACTGCTTTTCTTTCTTCAGTTCTTTCTCATCGCCTTTGCTCAAAATGAATTGGCGAGGGCAGATCAGTTGTCTGTTATCGGGCCGGAAAAAATTATTTCTTTCCATTCGGATATTGAGGTGGATAAAAATTCGGGAATTACCGTTACGGAAAACATTAAAGTATACAGCCTTGGAAATAGCATCAAAAGAGGAATTTTCCGGGCTCTTCCTTTATCAAGAAATCTGAACAATAAAACACAGAGGGTACAATATGATATCCTTTCTGTGAAAAAAAACGGAATTGATGAAAATTACCATGAAGAAACAGGAGACGGCTATTTGAAAATATACGCCGGAAACAAAGATATCATCCTGGATCCCGGAACTTACGATTACGAAATAAAATATAAAGCACAGAATCAGATTGGATTTTTTCCGAAGTACGATGAATTTTACTGGAATGTCAATGGAACATATTGGGACTTTGACGTAGATTCTATTTCTGCAAAAGTAACGCTCCCGGAAGGCGCAGGGATCATCCAGAACTCTTGTTACACAGGAGAATATGGCAGCAACAGCCAGAACTGTACAGTTAAAGTATTGTCCGATCAGTCTATTGAGTGGAACGCATCAGGGCTTAAAGCGAATGAAGGTCTTACTGTTGCGGTAGGTTTTAAAAAAGGAATTATGGTACCGCCACCACCACCTACTTTCCTTGAAAAGTATGGAATTCTGATAGGCGCATGTATCATATTCTTTGGACTAATGCTGTATCTCTATTCCACATGGAGAAAATACGGTATAGATCCTGAATCCCCGACGGTTTATCCGCAGTTCAACGTTCCTGAAAATCTTTCGCCGGCTTCTATGGGCTATATCAATTCTGAAAGTTTTAAAAATAAATATCTGACCGCTGCTGTCGTCAATCTTGCTGTAAAAGGCTACGTAAAAATTATTGAAGGTGAAGATTCCGGTGTGCTGGGATTTTTTAATACCAAAACTTTTACCCTGCAAAGACTGAAACCAGCCGATGAATCCCTTTCTAAAGAAGAGATCAATCTGATGAACAGCCTCTTTTCGCAGTATGAAGATTCCATTAAATTTGATGGAAAATATGATTCGAAAATTGAAAAAGCAGTCCTTAACTTCAAAGAAACACTCAAATTTCAGTACGAAGACTTTTTAAATGAAGGAAATAATACCAAAAAATTGGTACTGCCATGGTTGGTTATCACAATAGTTTATGGTCTTGGTTTATTGATAAGCTTTAAGATATTGCCTGAGGCTGAAAGAGTATTCGCCGGAGTTATTTTATATATTATTCTTTTTATTGCATTTGTTTTAATTGCATTTTTAGCTAATAAATTATCATGGAAGCTTCTGTTTCTGATTCCTATTCCCATTAGTATTATTTTAGGAATTGGAGGAATTATTTCCCAGGAAGGCTCAGATGCCGAAAGCGTTAATTTTAGTGTCTGCTATATTTTTCTTGCCCTTGGTTTTTCAGTGATGGTACTGTATCAGTATTTAATAAAACAGCCATCGAAAGAGAAACTGAGAAAGAAATCTCTGATAGACGGTTTCAAAATGTATATGGGAGCAGCAGAGAATGAGCAGCTCAAATTCCACAATCCTCCTCAGATGACTCCACAGGTTTTTGAAACCCTGCTTCCTTTTGCGATGGTGATGGGAGTGGACCAGATCTGGGGACAGAAATTTGATGACTTATTAAAAAGAACTTCAACCGAATATAACAATTCATGGTATTACGGAGGCGTAATGAATCATTATGCTTTCGGGAATACGCTGAACTCAAGTCTTACGCAGTCCATACAGTCTGCATCTACCAAACCATCCAGTTCCGGCAGCGGATCCGGTGGCGGTGGATTCTCTGGAGGCGGCGGAGGCGGTGGTGGAGGCGGTGGCTGGTAGCCATCCATTCTGAAAAAAAAAAGCGTTCAAAAATTACTTTGAACGCTTTTTTTATGGGAATAAATGTATTCTTAAATTCTTTCAATATCAGCACCAATGGCTTTCAGTCTTCCGTCAATATTTTCGTAACCTCTGTCGATTTGCTCAATATTGTGGATGATCGATTTTCCTTCTGCAGAAAGAGCTGCGATAAGAAGTGCGTTTCCGGCTCTGATATCCGGGGAAACCATCGTTGTTCCTCTCAAAGGAGCTTCCTGGTTCAGTCCGATTACTGTAGCTCTGTGTGGATCACATAAAATAATTTGGGCACCCATGTCAATCAGTTTATCTACAAAGAATAATCTGGATTCAAACATTTTCTGGTGAACCAAAAGACTTCCTTTCGCCTGAGTAGCTACTACCAGAATAATAGACAATAGATCCGGTGTGAATCCCGGCCATGGAGCATCTGAAATAGTAAGGATAGATCCGTCGATAAACTTTTGGATTTTATAATTTTCCTGAGCAGGTATGAAGATATCGTCATTACTCTGTTCAAGCTGAATTCCTAATTTTCTGAATGTATTCGGGATAACGCCAAGCTGGCTCCAGTTTACATTTTTGATGGTGATTTCAGATTTTGTCATGGCAGCAAGACCTATCCATGATCCGATCTCTACCATATCCGGAAGCATTGTGTGTTCCGTACCGTGAAGATGTTCTACCCCTTCAATCGTAACCAAATTGGAACCGATTCCTGAAATATTCGCTCCCATTCTGTTCAGCATTTTGCATAATTGCTGAAGGTAAGGCTCGCAGGCAGCATTGTAAATTCTTGTTTTTCCTTTGGCAAGGGCAGCAGCCATTACAATATTCGCTGTTCCCGTTACAGAAGCCTCTTCCAGAAGAATAAATTTCCCTCTAAGTTCTTTAGCTTTTAATGAATAGAAATATTCTTCTTCATCATAATTGAATTCAGCACCCAGTTCAACAAGTCCCTGGAAGTGCGTGTCTAACCTTCTTCTTCCGATCTTATCACCTCCCGGAGTTGGCATATAAGCCTCACCATAACGGGCAAGCATCGGACCCATCAGCATAATGGAACCTCTCAGTTTAGCACCGTCTTTTTTAAATTCGTCTGATTTTATATAATCGAAATTGACCTTATCGGCTTTGAATGTGAAATCGCCCTGGCCATTCTTGGTTACTTTTACACCAAAGTCACCCAAAATTTCAATCAGTCTGTTGACGTCATGGATGTCCGGAATATTTTTGATTCTTACCTCCTCATCTGTTAACAGGACAGCACATAAAATTTGTAAAGCTTCATTTTTAGCCCCTTGTGGAGTGATTTCCCCATGCAGCCTTTTTCCTCCTCTTATCTGAAATGTTCCACTCATTACTTTCTGTTTTTATGGTTGTTGTTATGCCTTCTCTTATTAGTCTGGTCTTTATTATTACTCGTATTGCTGTTGTTTCGTGTGTTATTATTTCTGCCGTTGTTGCTGTTGTTATTTCGGCTATTGTTGTTGCTGGTGTAGTAGATCTTGCTCTTTTCGAGAGATTCTATTCCGGTAAGGTCCAGCCTGTTTTCAGACAGCTCTTTCAGGTGACGGAAAATCACGTCGTCCGTTACGTGCTCCTTATTATAGACATTGTACGACTTCTTCATATTGTTCGCAATCACTTCGATCAGGGCTTCTTTTTCGTCGCCTGGTTCCAGTTCGATAGCTTTATCGATCAGTTGAAGGATACTTTTTCCGTAAAACTTAAAATCACCCTGAAGTTTAGGGTATTCCATTCTTTTAGGTTTTTCTGCCAGCTGTTCTCTGGTAGGGAAAGGATATGGGGAGTCTACGTCAAGATCATATTCTGCTAAAATGAAAAGATGATCCCAAAGTTTATGTTTATAATTTTCTTCGTCACGGAGTTGAGGGTTTCTCTGACCCATAAAATCGATAATGGCCATAGCCATTTCACTCCTTTCCTCTTTGGTAGGGAGCTCTTTGCAGCGTTCAACCAGCTGCTGTATGATTCTGCCGTATTCCGGCATATGAAGCTGAGTTCTTTGGGTGTTATATTCCATAATATGCAAATATATGGATTAAAAGAAAAATTGTTTTGAAAATATTAAAAGTTTATGATTTTTTAATGAAAATTTTATGCAGTCTTTTGCGGAGATCTTTCGGTGAAAATGAAAATATTTCACATTTTATAGAATTTGTTTTAATAAAATTGTAATTTAGTTAATAGGTTAATAATTAAAATACTAGAATGAAAAAAACACATTTTCTCGTTTCGATGCTGGTTTTAAAAATTTTTAATGCTTGCCAGAACAATGATGAAAACGACAATGACAATCTCCGAAAATCAGAGTCTCATACGAAGACCGTAAACGTTACTACCCATGACGGCCGCCCATTCAGTACCGGAAGCGGATCTGTAGCCGGAAAATTTGTATCCGGTCCCGGAGGTGGAGTGCTGATGCAGGGCTTTTACTGGGATGTTCCCGAAGGCGGAACCTGGTGGAATGTCGTAAAAGACAAACTGACGGCCTGGTCAGATTCAGGAATCGGGGCAGTATGGCTTCCTCCCGCATCAAAAGCTCAGAACGGAGCCTATTCAATGGGATACGATCCTACCGATTATTATGATTTCGGGAATTTCAACCAGAATGGAAGCACAGAAACCCGTTTTGGATCCCGGACAGAGCTGGAAGCTTTAATTACAAAAGCTCACGCCGAAAATATGCAGGTTTACGCAGATATTGTCATCAATCACAACAGTGGCGGGCAGTCTCAGGCAAATCCTTTCACCGGAACGAATACATGGACTGATTTCTCAGGAATTGCTTCAGGAAAATTTCCGAGAAGCTACAATGACTTTTATAAAAATTCTTACGGGAATAATGACGAAGGTGCTTTCGGAGGCTTTCCCGATCTGTGTCATGCAAATCCTTATGTACAGGACTGGCTTTGGGGAAGAGATGACTCTGTGGGAAAATACTATAAAAATGTCATGAAATTCGACGGCTGGAGATTTGATTATGTGAAAGGTTTTGGCCCTTGGGTAGTCAACTCCTGGAATAGCAATGTGGGCGGGTTTTCCGTAGGCGAATTGTGGGACTCCAATGTGAATACCTTAGAATGGTGGGCCAATAATGCCAACAGCTCCGTTTTCGATTTTGCAGCTTACTATAAGATGGATGAAGCTTTCGACAACGGCAATTTAAATGTCCTGAATGACGACATGATGTGGAAAAGAAATCCTTACAAAGCCGTGACTTTCGTAGCTAATCATGATACCGATATCATTAACAATAAAATGCCGGCCTATGCCTACATTCTTACTCATGAAGGATATCCTACCATTTTTTACCGCGATTATGAAGAATGGCTTAATAAAGAAAGACTGAACAATCTGATCTGGATCCACAACAACAAAGCTACCGGAACTACTTCAATCCTCTACACGGATAACGACGAATATATCGCAAGGCGTAACGGCTACAACGGAAACCCAGGACTCGTAGTCTATATCAATAACTCGACAAGCTGGCAGGAAAGATGGGTAGAAACCAACTGGAGCAGTCAGCAAATGAAAGACTTTACTGGTCATTCAAGCTGGTACCCAACGACACAGGGTGATAAATGGGTAAAAATCCAGTGTCCACCGAACAGCTATTCAATATGGTCATTGAATCAATAAAATTTTTAATGATGTAAAAACAAAAGCAAGGGTAATTTATCCTTGCTTTTTTTATTTATACTAAAAAAATATTCAATAGGAATGGGTTTGGGCAATTTAGGATCTCTCGCAGATTATACGGATAGAGCAGATTAGCAAAAGTAAAATCTGCATCATCTGATTAATCTGCGTGAAATTTTTAAATCACTATATGCATTACCTTTATCAGAATCCGCAATCATCTATGAAAATCCGTGGTTAAATTTAAAACCTCAAACCTCAATAAACTTCTTCTTTTGTTCCCTGTCCGGAAGAAAACACTTCTGATTGGCAAGTTTCATTCTGTTTCTCGAAACAAGATCATACACCTGATCACTTAAAAACGCAGGGACAAGTTTCCCAACAGCCGACAGCTTATAAACCCCACCCAAAACATTAGCAATCTGTAAAACCGCCCGTGATTTCGTATAGTAATACTGTCCGGGCTTCCAGAGATACAGTGTGTTGAATACTTTTGATTCCAGACCTCTTTCATTCAGGAATTTCTGCCCGAAATCAGACTGTAAAGACGCAAACATAAACCGGTCATGCTTATCCCGTTCGAGAACCCATTGCACCCAAAAATTACAGACGCCACATTCGCCGTCAAAAAATACAATATGTTGATGTTGCCAGTTCTCTCGCATGATGTTGATATTTAGAATGCCATTTTTCTTTCGGTATCTTCTTTTACTTTTTTGAAATATTTCACGAGTTCTTTACGCTGTTCAGGGGTCAGTTTAGCATCCTGATGTCCTACATAGTAAGATTCCAGTGGCATTTCTTCTTTCCCGACCATCTCTATACATTCTTCCAGTTTATGAGCCTGTTGTTTGGGTTCATACACTGCAAAGGTAGAGAAATTAAGATGCTTTCTGCCTTCATCTATATGATTTTTAACGAACCATGAAGCCGGTGAAATACTTGCGTACCATGGATATTGGGTTTCGTTGGAATGGCAGTCGTAGCAGGAGGTGCTGATGATCTTTGCAATAGGTTCCGGCGTGTTTTTAATCTTCAGGAAATCCATTCCCGGAGTAGGAGGTGGATTGGTTTTATCGATGGGAAAAAACTGAATGATGATAAATGCTACGAGAAGGATAACCACTATTTTTTTCATATCGAATTCTTGTTTATAGTATAAAAATAATGAAATTTTAGCTAAGATTCCATCTTTATATTCTTCTATCTGATGAGTTTTGCTGTTTCTATGAACAATGTGGTATTGCTATAAGTCACGAATAATAATAATTAATATGCATATCGTAGTTCGTTAAATCCCGGGTTCCTTCTAACATTTTTATAAGGGCACTTATTATTTTGCTGAGATCTTCTGTGGGAAAAGGTTTGTTGTAGAACATCTTAAAATCTTCGTCTTTAGTAGGAATTGACTGCAGTTCTGCTGTTGTAATGTAGCTTCCTTTATTTTGAATCCTATTTTTTACGTTTTGAAGAATTTGAATCATGGTCTGTTCTTCCGAAGAGTCTGATATATAGGAATCCCAAAGGAAAGCAAACCAACCTCCCATCTCACCATTGATTACCATCCTGTGATATTCCTGAAGCTGTTCTTTCTTTGTAAAGATATATTCAGCTTTTTTTAATTCTTCATTAATATAATGGAATGCCAGCTGCATAAATGTATCAGATGTTAAGAATCCTTTATCCTTATAATCCATATTTTCTGTTGCCATAAGTAGTTTTTAAAATCAATGAATGGGGTCAATTGGTGTATGCTCATTGAGCAGGTATTATATTCTTATATTCATTTAAAAAATTCACTGTTTTATACAGTTTTAGATCATATATTTCTGATTTCAAAAATGCTTAACACTCAAATTTAGTGATTGTTAATGATAATTGGTATGAACTGGGATGAGTTTCATTTGAATCATTCTAAATATGCCTGTTTGCTCTTGCTTTTTATACAGATGTTCTTGAATTTTGATTAACTTAATTGCATTATTATGTCTTTTGTTATCATGTACCCGGAGAATTTGTAAAACTGAATTTGTTATAGTTTTTAACTATTGTTTAAATTAAAATTAATAGATTGTATTTATAAAGTAAGCTTTGTAGATTTGTCAGGTCTTTAAGAATAAACTGTATTAATCAACATAAAAAATATTAAACGACAATGGAAAATGATTTAAATGACATCAGTAAATGCCCGTTTCACAACGGAACAATGAAAAAAGAAGCCGTAGCCGGTGGAGGAACCAAAAATCTTGACTGGTGGCCCGAGCAGCTGAGAGTAGATATTCTGCGCCAGCACTCGTCACTTTCAGATCCTATGGATAAAGACTTTGATTATGCTGAAGAATTTAAAACCCTTGATCTTGAAGCCGTAAAAAGAGATCTTCATGCTTTAATGACAGATTCTCAGGACTGGTGGCCTGCCGATTTTGGGCATTATGGTCCTCTGTTTATCCGTATGGCCTGGCACAGTGCCGGAACTTACCGTGTAGGAGATGGTAGAGGAGGAGCCGGTGCGGGACAGCAGCGTTTTGCCCCTTTGAACAGCTGGCCGGATAATGTAAGTTTAGACAAAGCCAGAAGACTATTATGGCCTATCAAACAAAAATATGGAAAGAAAATTTCCTGGGCAGATCTTTTAATCCTTACCGGAAATATCGCTCTTGAATCTATGGGCTTTAAAACATTCGGTTTTGCAGGTGGGCGTGAAGATGTTTGGGAACCGGATATGGATATTTATTGGGGTTCTGAGAAAACCTGGCTGGGTGGTGACTTACGTTATGCACACGGATCAGAAGGAGTCGCTGAGCAACATGGTGTGCTTCCTACCGATGATGATGCAGATGGTGATATTCACTCCAGAGATCTTGAAAAACCGCTTGCGGCCGTACAGATGGGACTTATTTATGTAAATCCTGAAGGACCGGACGGAAACCCTGATCCTATTGCAGCGGCTAAAGATATCAGAGATACCTTCGGACGTATGGCGATGAATGATGAAGAAACAGTGGCACTGATTGCCGGTGGACATACCTTCGGAAAAACACATGGTGCCGGCCCTGCGGATAATGTAGGAAAAGAACCGGAAGCTGCAGGAATTGAACTTCAGGGACTGGGATGGAGCAGTAATTATAAGTCAGGAAAAGGAACGGATGCCATTTCCAGTGGTTTGGAAGTAACCTGGACTGAAACGCCAACCGAGTGGAGTAATTACTTCTTTAAAAATTTATTCGAAAACGAATGGGAGCTTACCAAAAGCCCTGCCGGAGCTCATCAGTGGGTTGCTAAAAATGGTGCAGAGATCATTCCTGACGCATTTGACCCCAATAAAAAACACAGACCTACTATGCTTACCACGGATCTTTCGCTGAGACTGGATCCTGAGTATGAAAAAATATCAAGACATTTCTACGAAAACCCGGATGCATTTGCCGATGCTTTCTCAAGAGCCTGGTTTAAACTTACCCACAGAGATATGGGTCCTAAAGCAAGATATTTAGGTCCTGATGTTCCACAGGAAGAACTGATCTGGCAGGATCCTATTCCTGAAGTGAACCATGAATTGGTGAATGATGCAGATATTGATGCATTAAAGAATAAAATATTAAATTCAGGACTGACAGTTTCTGAATTGGTATCCACAGCCTGGGCTTCTGCCTCTACATTCAGAGGTAGTGACAAACGGGGTGGTGCCAACGGGGCAAGGATCAGACTCGCTCCTCAAAAAGACTGGGCGGTCAACAATCCTGCTAAGCTTCAAAAAGTATTGAATGGATTAGAAGGAATTCAGAAAGAATTTAATGATGCTCAAGGTGGTGGAAAGAAAATATCCATTGCCGATATGATTGTTTTGGGAGGAACTGCAGCAGTGGAAAGAGCAGCGAAAGATGCCGGACATGATATTAAAGTAGCTTTCACACCAGGAAGAATGGATGCTTCACAGGAACAGACCGATGTTGAATCCATGAATTATATGGAACCTGCAGCTGATGGATTCCGTAATTATCAGAAAAAAACATTCAGTGTATCTACAGAGTCTCTGCTGATTGATAAGGCACAGCTTTTAACTCTTACATCTCCGGAACTTACTGTACTTATCGGTGGAATGCGTGCTTTAGATGCGAATTTTGACGGATCCAAACATGGTGTATTCACCAACCGTCCCGGTTTACTTACAAATGATTTCTTTGTTAATCTTTTGGATATGAATACGCAATGGAAATCCATTTCAGAAAGCAATGAAGTGTATATGGGAACTGACCGCTCAACGGGACAGCCGAAATGGACGGCTACCCGTGCAGATCTTGTTTTCGGTTCCAATTCTGAATTGAGAGCGATTTCAGAAGTGTACGGAAGCAGCGATGCACAGGAAAAATTTATAAAAGATTTTTCAGGAGCATGGACCAAAATAATGAATTTAGACCGATTTGATCTCAAATAAACCGGCTAAAAAATAACATAAACCATCCCCCCGGCCAGAATGGCCGGGGGGATTTGTTTAATATCTAATAAAATAACAGTTTAGTGATTTTGAAAATTTATACTTTTAAATTTTTTTCCGGTTATTTTTCTTTCACGGAACGGTTATAATGGGTTCAACTTGCTCTCTATTCAGGATTAATGTTAACTAATTGTTATCTAATATTCATTTTTTTGAAATAAAAAGTTAATTATTATTTCGTAATAGACTGGTTATTAATAGTATTTTGATTAATTAATGTTAACTATTGGTGTGTATTGATGCATCCATAAGAAAGGCTTACTTCGGCTTTGTTTTTGAGACAGAAATTATAATTTTAATACACAACAGGGGAATATATTGAATTCAAGCCCTCTGATTTCACATATTTTCATTGTGTTGTTAATAATAATGTTGAAAAAATGCATTGATGAAAGATAAGATTATTAAGATTTTAACCGTTTTGCTGTTTTTTGTGTTTGTTATTTCATGTCATTCCTCTAAAAAAGAAGAAGCTAACAATTATTTTAACCGTATAAACGAAGATGTGTCCAAAATTGTTCACCAGCCTCAAAAAATTAAAGAACTTAAAGCCAGAGAACAGACAAAATATGTAAGGACACATGATCGTAAGTATCAGATTAGCAGTAAATATATAGAATTGTTTTATGATTTTGATGATTCTGAAGACAGGAATGATGAATATGGGTTAAGTCAGATTCCAATTGTATATGAGTTATTGATTCTCAACAATAATGAATATGATTATATTACTATTGCATGCAATTTTAATCTGGCTCATCAGTTTGAGCATAAATCACCTAAGCTTTCCATGCAGTTCCTTAATGATGCCATTAAACTTGATGAAAAATCCGGAAATAAATTTTACCTGCCTCATCTCTATCATCTTAAAGGAAGACTGTTTTTTAATGAAAAAAAATATTCCCAGGCCTTAATCTACTTTAAAAAGGCACTTCAGAATTTAGATAAAAAGAGAAATAATCTGATCTATATTTCTTCTATGCATAATAATTTTGCCCTGTCTTATGAAAAAATGGGACGTACTGATCTTGCTATAAAGGAAACCAGGGAAGCGATTGAAGTTTTGGAACGGGAAAAAAGAATGAATTTAAATGAAATCTCCTTTTTAGAAAAGATGAAAGGGAGTATGGGGTTTTATTATTACAAAACAAAAAATTATGCAGAAGCAGAACGTTTACTTCTTGAGGAATTTAACTTCTATAAAAAGGGAGGAAATTTTCATGGTGAATCGGTCAATAATCTTAAAAAACTATTTAAACTTTATAATGATACCGGCCAAAATGATAAGATGAAAAAAATTGTGGAATATGGAAGATCTATTAAATCAAAAATTCAGGCTATACCGGACAAAATTATAATTGATGAAATGGCTCAGTCATATTCTCTAAAGATGAATGACCCTCAGTCTGTAAAATCTTTATGTCACGAATTGATTTCTCTGCATGATAAGAATGATGAAAATTCCACTCAAAAGCTTACTTATATCTCGGATATGCTTAACAGTTTTATCATCAGAATTATTGATCAAAAGCATCAGTACAGAATCAATGATCAAAAAGTAAAAAACAGAATTATGCTTATAACGGTGTGTATTGTGATTGTTATTTTCGGAATTACCATTTATACTATTCGAAACACGAACAAAAAAGAAAAAGAACTGGCTGAAAAGGAGAAAATTATTCTCATGAAGAATAAAAAAATTCTGGAACAGGACCTGAAACGGCAGGAGGAAAAGATCACCAATCTGCATTTGAATCTTAACCTGAAAATAGAAACAGAAAAGACTTTTCTGGAAAATATAAGAAAAATCAAAAAATCAAAAAATATAGATGCCGAGCAAACAATCACTGATCTTTTTTTGAAAATCAATAACCTGATCCAGATTGATAAAAAGAATTACGATTTGATCAATGAGAGTTCCAGGGAAAATAAACAGTTTATTCAGAAACTTTCTGAAAGATTTCCTTCACTTACTAATAATGAACTGAAGTTCTGTGTGTATTATAAACTGGATTTTTCTTCTAAAGAAATTTCGTTACTGGAAAATATTACGGATGGAAGTGCGAGGGTTTATAAGACCAAAATAAAGAATAAAATGAATATTGGAAAAGAGTCAGCACTGAACACATTTTTGAAAAGTATTTAAACACATTTTAAAACTATTCTTAAAGTTACCGCATTTTAGTTTCGTGTTTTGATCATGCTTTGAATAATCAGAATAAAATTTCTTTCCGTTTGATGATTTTATTTTGTTGTTTTGGAAGAGTTTTATGGAATGTCTTTATTTCGATTTTAATATTTTGATTTTCAATTTGTTGTAAATTAATAATTAACAATTACTTAATGTTAAATTAAAATATAGTTAACAAAAAGTAACGCTTTGAACAAATGATTTTAGTAAGTCATGATATATATTTGTGTCATCAATTAGATCAGTTTTCCCATAAAAAGTAATACAGTGAGAAATTATACAGATGATGAATTAAAAAGAATTAATAAAACTTACAGGCTGACCAAGATGCTGAAAAAGTTTGAGTTTATGTTTTATCTGGCTCTTTTTGTTCTGATCGTTTATTGGGTACTGAAAAATATGATAGCCCGATAGAATTTTTTATGAAGGGTTGGGAAGCTTAAAAAAATTCTAGAGGGTTTTAAAAAAAACACAATTGATGAAAAGAAAAAATAACCGCTTTTTAAAAGCGGTTATTTTATTTGTTATATGTTTATTATGAACTGAGTATGGTGTATGGGAATTAAAATGGCACAGTCTCAAAAGACGGGTGCTAAATTCAATACAATCAAATCAGGAAGGCTTCATTATCAAAATATACCTTTTGATTTTTAAAGAACTTAAAAAAGTATTTTATAATGATACGCTTTGGAAGTGGTATTTAATATAGCGCGTGTAAAAGGACAGAATTTCCAGTATCAAAAAATGGGAACAGTTTTTATGCGTGCCAACATTCACATACAAAGAGTACAGCATTTGGGATAGCATAGAGATTTATTCAACGTTATTATCAATTACCATTCTATACACTGGCTGCACCTATTACCTTCTCTATGCTCTAAAGCTTATTATAGATAGGTTGAAAAAGAACTTTAGTAAAGAATAGGCTAATAGTTCACAAACTATTTATAGTGCGACAAGTTATGGCGTATCAATAATTTATCTTGATAAAAGAAAAAAGATTAGATCAAACTATGGGAAAAACCCCATATAGTGAATTAAAGATTATTTATAAATTAGCAACCAAAAATTACAAATACTTAATGAAGAAAATTTATCGATCAAGCTTATTTTCAATGCTGCTTTGGTCGTTTCTTTGATTTCCTGCCGTTCAGAGGACCTTCTTAACAGTAGTGAAGAACAGCAACCCTCTAAGTTTAGAGTATTTACTGCTCAGGAGAAGGAAACTGTCAATTATGCGAAAGGTTTCAAAACATTATTGGAACGCTATGATGAAATCAACAATGTCCAACACACTGCGAAAGCATTAAGAAAGGCATTTAAAAATTCATCAGAAATGGCAGATGAATATGTAGAACTCAATATCCGTTCTCAGGATTTTACTACAAATACCAATGAAAAATTCACACTTTTCCCATTAATTAAAAACCGGAAGGTTGATGGAATTATTATTGCCATACTCAAGGAGAATGGTACTCAGGTGGAGTTTTTAAAATTGTCTACAGAAGCAGAGAACTATAGTAAAATGTTGGAAATGTTTGGAGAAGCCTATCTTAAAAATACGCTAAAACAAAGAATTGCAGCTAAAGGAAATGGTAATTGCAGTTCTGACGGATCCCCTTGTGATACAGGAGAGGTCGTTATCACTATGCCTGGAACAGGAGGTACTCTTCCAGGAGGAATTTGGAATGGAGGACCTCCTCCTGGAGGATGTCAGCCTTATGACAACTGTCTCAATCCTGAAGGTCCTGGAGGAACTGGTGGCGGTGAAGGAAATGGGCCTGAAAATGGACCCAATACACCTGCAAATCCATGTGAGCAAACAAAGAAAGTTATTAACAATGCTATATCCAAACCAGCAATAGATAATTTAAAAACAAAATCTACACAAGGAGGAGAGGATGGTTATAAAATTAAAGCAGACGGAACGCCTTCAAATGTAATACACGGAGGTGCCCATAGTGTAAATTTTGGAGATAAAACAGGCTATTCTGGTGGTTACCACAATCATACTCCAACGGGAATACCTATGTTATCACCAAATGATATTGACCAGCTTTTAGGCTTTGCAAGAGCACAACCAACTTCCAATCCTGCAAATGTCAATAATGCTTATGTGGGTATGGTAGCACCGAATGGCATGCATTATGTTATTTGGTTTAATGGAACTTATGAGGATGCTGTAAAAACTTTTTCACAGGAGGACATAAATAATTATAAGAATGATTACATAGAATTGGAGTCTGATTTAACAGATGAAGCAAAAAATGGAATGACTTACATGAATGGTGATGGGTCAATTAATAATCTAGGAGTGGAAAAACTTTTTTTTGAAACATTAAAGAATATGGAGTTGGAAGGTAAAGTTAATCTACAAAGAATTGAAAGTGATGGCACAGTTAAAATCATAGGATTAAACAGCAGTAATCAACCAATTTCAACAACTTGTTCGTAAATAATAAAATATGAAAATAATAAATATTAAAACAATTATACTTTTTAGCTTTTTTATAAGTTTTTTATCTTGTAAAGCGCAAGTACTACCATTGAATACAAGTATGACAGATATTCCTCTCAATGCCCATTTAAAAGATACTAATAATGAACTTACTCCATATATAGGAATTTATAGAGCTAATTTTCAGGGGAAAGAAATTACCTTATATATAACTAAAGAAGAAGATAAACTGACGAAAAGATTACAAAAGAATTTTTATAGAGATGCTTTAGTAATAAAATACATTGTTAAAAACTCAACGGGTGCAATTTTACAGGATACAAAAAATAATAATATCCCTAATATCGAATTGTATAGTATTGGCACAAGACCTTATCAAAATTCTGTTATAATGAGCTATAGCGGAACTAATTGTGGTGTCGGATGGGGTAAAATAATTATGAAAAAAATAAATTCCACACAGCTTTCGTGGGAATATAAACCTAATGATATTATTCTTGATGATAGCAAGTGCCCTCCTGGAACAGATATCAACATTTATCTTCCTGAAACAAAAGATTTGATTTTTACTAAACAGTAATTACACTTAATATCTATAATTGGAAAATGATTGGTTCTACTTTAAATAGGTAAAGCCAATCATTTTATTATTTGAATCAAAGTGAGACGGTTATTATTTTCTTTGCTGAAATACAATCAGATTCAAATAAGTTAAATGAGATGCTCTTTTACAAAAAGGGAGACTAAAATCTTGACCACATGACCAAAATAAAAAAGCAATCAACTGATATTCAGAAGATTGCTTTGCTAAGTAGACCCACAGGGATTCGAACCCCAACTGATGGTACCAAAAACCAGAGTGCTACCGTTACACCATGGGTCTCTTTATTTTGGTGGCGCGAAATTATAAAAAATATTTGATTGAAAAAAATATTTTTTGACGGATTAACAACTGAAAACACTGTGTCTGTCTGTAATTGTATGATTTTTAATAAAATAGATTGATGAATAATTTTGTTTTGTAAACAATTTATAGAGACCAATTTTCAACGGCTAAATAATAAAATCTTATCTTTGCAAAAAATTGGGCTCCAAAAGTTGGAGATACCCATTAATAATTTCATTTATTAAACATTTTTATGTCAAATATTGTCGCAATCGTTGGGCGTCCCAACGTAGGAAAATCCACACTTTTTAACCGTTTACTAGAAAGAAGAGAAGCCATCGTAGATTCTACGGCTGGTGTTACCAGAGACCGTCATTACGGGAAGTCAGACTGGAACGGAGTAGATTTTACAGTTATAGATACAGGCGGATATGATGTAGGAACGGATGATATTTTTGAAGAAGAGATTCGTAAACAGGTTCAGCTGGCAATAGATGAAGCTACATCTATCATTTTTATGATGAATGTAGAGGAAGGCCTTACTGATACCGATTACGAAATTTATGAACTTCTGAGAAGAGCAAATAAACCCGTTTATATCGTTATCAATAAAGTAGATTCTGCCAAAGAGGAAATAAATGCTACTGAATTCTATCAGTTAGGAATTGAAAAATATTACACTTTGTCTTCTGCTACAGGTTCCGGAACAGGAGAAGTCTTAGATGATATCGTTAAAGATTTTCCTACAACAGATTATAAAGATCCTTTCGAGGGCTTACCAAAAATTACGATCGCAGGTCGTCCCAATGTTGGTAAATCCACTTTAACGAATGCTTTGCTTGATGTAGAAAGAAACATCGTAACTGATGTTGCAGGTACTACAAGAGACAGTATTCAGACTCTTTATAATAAATTCGGACACGAATTTGTTTTAGTTGATACTGCCGGAATGAGAAGGAAATCTAAAGTAAATGAGGATTTGGAATTTTATTCGGTAATGAGATCTATTCGTTCTATTGAATTTTCAGATGTTGTGATCATTATGGTGGATGCAACGCTTGGCTGGGAATCTCAGGATATGAATATTTTCGGTTTGGCACAAAAGAACAGAAAAGGAATTGTGATCGTTGTGAATAAGTGGGATCTTATTGAGGATAAGCAAACCAATACCGTTAGAGATTTTGAAAATTCAATTAAGGAGAAGATCGGTCAGTTCAGTGATATTCCAATTCTTTTTGTTTCAGCATTAACGAAGCAGAGAATCTTGAAAGCCGTGGAAATGGCAATGGTTGTATACGAAGACCGTAAGAAAAAGATCAAAACTTCAAAATTAAACGAAGTGATGCTTCCTATTTTTGAGCAGACTCCGCCACCGGCTAACAAAGGAAAGTATATTAAAATTAAATATTGTGTACAGCTTCCAACGCCGTCACCACAGTTTGTATTTTTCTGCAACCTTCCGCAATATGTAAAAGAACCTTACAAAAGATTTACTGAAAACCAACTGAGAAAGCAATTCGGGTTTACCGGAGTTCCTATTGAAGTGTATTTCAGACAGAAATAAAAAATAATCCCTTTTAGATTTTTCTAAGAGGGATTTTATTCATATTAAATTTAATATTTTTAATAAAAAGTTTTTTCAGAATAATGAATACAATTGTATTGTCAAAACAGTTTTCTTTAATAAACTCCTGGATCAATGAGCTTAGGAATATAGACATCCAGCATGACAGAATGAGATTCCGTAGAAATATGGAACGTATAGGTGAAATTGCAGCGTTTGAGATCAGTAAAGGATTAGAATACAAAGAAGTAGAGATTCAAACCCCATTAGATAAGATCAAAGTTCAGGAAATAGCTGTTCAGCCGGTGATTACCACTATTTTGAGAGCAGGAGTTCCTTTGTTTGAGGGAATTTTGAGCTACCTGGACAGAGCAGACTGTGGTTTCGTTGCTGCCTACAGAAAGCACGATGCCAACGATTATTTTTCTATCAAACAGGATTATCTTACTTGTCCCAACATTGAAGGAAGACCATTAATTGTAGCTGACCCCATGTTGGCAACAGGAGCTTCATTAATTGAGGCCATCAAAGACCTTTTGACAAACGGAACGCCGACCCAGCTGCATATTGTAGCCGCAATTGCTTCAAGACAGGGAGTAGAAACCATCGAAAAAGCTTATCCTGATGCAAAAATTTGGGTAGGAGCTATTGATGAAGGATTGACTTCAAAAGGATATATCACACCAGGACTTGGTGATGCCGGAGATTTAAGCTACGGCGAAAAACTACAACGATAAATATTAGGAGAGATTCCAGAAATCTTTCATCAGATCAGATAATAAATTAGGCCGTACTTTTTCCATAGGATGTTTTGTATCCGGGAGTATGGCCAATTTTGCATTCGGGATACTTCGGTAAGCACGGATGCTTTCCTCAATACTCACCATATTATCCTTATCTCCGGTCATAATCTGGACAGGAATATGGATAGCCCACAGACTGCTTTCATTCAGAGGGGGATTTTTACCAAGTGAAACCATCATCTGAGCAATGGCTGGCAGTAATTGCTTCCATCTGGCGCCATGCTGATTTTCCAGCTGTTCGGCATATTTCGGAACTTTTAAAAGAATAGCTTCCGGATCAAGCATTTTACTTTCCTTTAAAGCCTGCTCCTCGGTCCAGTTGAATTTTGTACCCAAAGTCATGATGGAATTAATTCTTTCAGGATATCTAAGACTACAGTTAAGTGCAGCATAACCTCCCATACTGTGTCCGAAAATACAGACGTCTTCTAAGTTTTCCTTTACCAAATAATCCCTTATCTCCTCAGTATATTTTTCAATGCTAATACCGTTTTCAGATAACTCTGTACTTCCGTGTCCTGAAAATAAAAACGTATGGATATTGAAATGCTTTGACAACTCCTTTTCATAAGGTTTAAAAATATCAGAGTGTCCCAATGCACCATGCAGTAAAAGCAGATTTTTCATAATCAAAAGTTTACCCGAAAATTAGGAAAAAGAATTGAATTTTGGGCTATGGGGAGGAGAGGTTGAGGGGCAGAGCGTCCTCGAGTGAAAGTGTTATAGAGTTTTAGGGTTGCTGGTTGATAGTTCGGATCTTGAATCTCGCACCCCGAACTCTAAAAACCCTCATACTCTCAAACACTCTTACGCATCAACTGCCATCACCAAAACACTCACCCGGTTATCCCCGGAATTCAAAATCTCCCAGGCAATGGATGAAACCGTATTTCCGGTAGTGAAAACATCGTCAATTAAAAGAATATGCTTTCCGGAAATTGATTTTGAAAGAGAAAAGGGATTTACTGTTTCCAGGCGGTGTTTTTTATCTTTTAAGGCCTGTGCTTTGGAATAATGATTTCTTTGAATAAGTTCATGATCGAATGGAAGGTCATAAAATTTCGACAAAGTTTCTGTAAATAAATGGAGCTGATTATAGCCTCTTTCCTTTAATTTTTTAGGATGAAGCGGAACTGAAAGCAGCAGATCCGGTTTTTCATCTTTGAAATCCAGACGTTCTGTAGTCCATTCGGCAATAGTTTTTCCTGTATTTTCCCTGCTTTTATATTTTAGCTCATGGATGATTTTCTGACTCAGTCCATCCTGTTCAAATTTCATCAGAGCATATGTATTTTCAACGGGAAACAGGAGTCTGCACTTTTCTTTAATGATGTTATCACCGAAATATTCAAAGTGTGTAAAATGAATCTGCTCAAAACATAAACTGCAGACTAAAAGCTTCGCGTCTATGATCCTGCTGCAGTGAATACAGCGGTTTGGGAAAAATAAATCTAATATCATTTGTGTGTGTTTAAATTAGAAGTTAGATGTTAGAAATTAGAAGTTAGATGTGGGAGTTTTTAATTTTTTGACTACAATTCAAAACTCATAACTTATAATTCATCACTCATCATCTGTTTTCTGATCTTCTCAATTGCGTTTTTCATACTAAGGTTAAAATGTTCCTTTTCAAGTCGGACCGGCGGGGCCTGACGTACTTCACAATCCGGAATACTGCAGGATTCGCAGGTGACACCTACATTCACCGTTTTTAAAGTTTGGGATTTTACAAAACCAATTTTTTTAATGGTCTGGGAATTCAGTAAAATACCAAGACAATAGCTTCTGTTGCTGCCGTCTGAAAACGGGTTTTTCTGTGAAGTTGAAATCACCAGATAGCTTACACCCTGATCCTTGTAGTGAGAGATTTGCGCATCGGTAAGTGTTTCGTTCTCCTTTAAATGGTGTAGATTTTTCACAGCAATCCATCTTCTGCAGTAATGTTCATTCATAGCGTTCGCGTGCGGCGCTTGCTGGTGATTCAGATGAAGTTCCTTTAATATCTGGATCTTATCAGAATCTTTTTTCTTGACCAGACACAGATAGAATAAATCTTTGATGCCCAATTCAGATGATAGCAAATTGGTCAGTCGGTAATAAAAAGTTTCAGGAGAATCTGTAAAACTTTCAATCAGCGCTTCAAAACTTTTTGGCTCCCAGGTATGTTGAAGTAAAAATTCTGAAGTTTTTTCAAGCGTTTTTTCTTTGGAAATTAATAAAGCACCTGCGAAATAGGAAGCATAAAAATTGTTCAGAATTTCTTCAAAACTTCCAAAATCCAGCCATGAATAGGTGTTTGGACGTATTTTAAGTTCCAGAACATTGAACCCAATTTCTTTCGCTAAAATAAATGTTCGCTGATCTTTTTCAAGTTTCCTGTTCAAAAGCAGTAATTTCTGCTCAGGAATGAAAAGTGAACGCAGATTATCCAGAGTTCCGAACTGTTCAAAATCCTCAGATCTTATACTGTAATGAAACTTTTCAGTAAGAATAGTCTCCAAAACAGAAGCTCTTAGATCTTTACTGATATCCAATCCGTTTTCTTTGATAAATTCTACTGTTTTCTCCTCAATTTCAGGGAAATGATTATCATAAAGCTCCTGAAAAGATCTAAGTACGGCAAAGTAAAAACGTTCCTTTCCTAAATTATAATTCTGGGAAATCTCAATCAGCGCATTGATAAAAGCAGTCACCTTTTTGGGAGCATCACTGATAATGCTGATCAGATTGTTTTTGCTGATTCCAAAAAGATCCAATGGGACTTCTTTAAAAAAATCTGACTGTAGAATTTCGTTGAATGGGGCTAAACTTTTATCCAGTTTGGTGGAAACCAGTTCATCAAAAGTGCAACTCAGAGATTCCGAAAGCTGGATGATCTTATCATGCTTTGGATATTTTTTTCCGTTTTCAATTTCGTTAAGGTAAGATTTAGACAAACCGGTCTTTACCGCAAGATCCTGCAGAGACCAGTTTTTCTTTTGTCTAAGCTGTTTGAGCTTTAGTCCGAAAACTGTTTTGATAAAATCGCTTTCTGAATTCATAGTCAAATATAAATAATTGGATGCGATTATCCGCATAATAAATTTTAAAAATAATTAGCGAACGTTCGCTGTGTGTGAATATTTTTATTTATGTTTGTAACATCAAATCACAAAATCAATAGGTTATGGAAACCAGGACTCAATTAAAAATAAAAGCTCAGAAGCAGTTTGAAGAGGTTTTTACTCCAGAACTGACCGATTTTCTGACAGCACTCCATCAGAATTTTAATCAGAAAAGGTTGAAGCTTTTAGAAGAAAGAAAAAATACACAGCAGCTTTTTGATTTGGGAAATCTTCCGGGATTTTTACCAGAAACTGAAGGGGTGAGAAACGGAGACTGGACTTGTGCACCACTTCCTGTTGACTTATTGGATAGAAGGGTAGAAATCACAGGACCCGTAGATCGGAAAATGATCATTAATGCACTTAATTCCGGTGCGTCCACTTTTATGGCTGATTTTGAAGACAGCAGCTCGCCAACCTGGGAAAACTGTATTCGAGGCCAGATTAATCTAAAGGATGCTATAAGAAGAAATATAGATTTCACTGCTGAAAATGGAAAATCTTACGAGCTTGATGAAAAAACCGCTATTCTTCAGGTGCGCCCAAGAGGATTGCATCTTCAGGAAAAACACATAGAGATCAATGGTGAAGAAGCATCCGGCTCACTAACAGATTTTGGAATTTACTTTTTTAATAATGCAGAGCAACTCATAGAAAATGGAAGCGGTCCTTATTTTTACCTTCCGAAATTAGAACATTATAAAGAAGCCCGCTGGTGGAATGAGGTTTTTGTTTTTGCTCAAAATTATCTTGGAATTCCTACAGGAACTATCAAAGCAACTGTTTTGATTGAAACGATTACAGCCTCTTTTCAGATCGATGAAATTTTATTTGAATTAAAAGAACACAGTGCAGGCCTGAACTGCGGAAGATGGGATTATATTTTTTCATTCATCAAAAAGTTCAGAAACCTTCCTGAATTCATGGTTCCGGACAGAGATCAGGTGACGATGGCTTCTCCTTTTATGAGTGCTTACTCAAAAAGAGTGATCGAAATTTGCCACAAAAGAAACGTTCATGCTATCGGTGGAATGGCGGCACAAATTCCCGTAAAAAACGATGATGAAGCCAATGCTGCTGCTTTTGAAAAAGTAAAAAAGGACAAAGAGCGTGAAGTGAAAAACGGCCACGACGGAACCTGGGTGGCACATCCTGCATTAGTACCGATCGCAAAAGATATTTTTGATCAGCATATGCCTGCCAAAAACCAGATTGATAAAAAGTTTGATTACCATATCAAAGAAGCAGATCTGCTGGAAGTTCCACAAGGTGAAATCACTGAAAAGGGTGTAAGAAAAAATATCAATGTAGGTATTTTATATCTGGAAAGCTGGCTGATGGGAGTAGGTGCAGCAGCCATTTACAATTTGATGGAAGATGCCGCCACGGCAGAAATCTCAAGAACACAACTCTGGCAATGGCTTAAAAATGATGCTAAGCTGGATAACGATCTTATCCTAACCAGAGAAATGATTCTTCAATGGGAGGCTGAAGAAATAGAGTACATTGAAAAATATGTAGGCGAAGAACGCTTTAAAAACGGAAAATTCAATTTAGCAAAAGAACTTTTCAATGAACTGGTATTCTCGGAAAAATTCGAAGAATTCCTGACCTTGAAAGCGTACCCGTTTATTGGGTAAGAGAGTTTGAGTGTGGGAGAGTTTTGGAATTTGGGATTCGAACTGACCACTATTAATCGACAACTCTAAAATTCTCCTACACTCAAACCCTCCCACACTTATACCCTCCAACTTAATACAAAAACAATAAATCCAAAATATTATGAAAACAAGACAAGAACAGATCCATGCTATAGAGCAGGATTGGCTGAACAATCCCCGCTGGACCGGAGTAAAAAGAACGTATACCGCTGAAGAAGTATTAAAGCTACGCGGTTCTTACACAATTGATTATACCATTGCGACCGAAATGTCCAAAAAATTCTGGGACAAACTGAATAACCAGGATTATGTAGCCGGACTTGGTGCATTGACAGGAAACCAGGCGGTTCAGGAAGTCGACGCAGGGCTGGAAGCGATTTATCTTTCAGGCTGGCAGGTGGCTGCAGATGCCAATCTTTCCGGGGAAATGTATCCCGATCAGTCATTGTATCCGGCGAATTCAGTGCCTTCTGTGGTGAAAAAGATCAATAATGCTTTATTAAGAGCGGATCAGATCCAGTCGGTAAGTGGAAAAGGAGATAAAGAATATTTGGTTCCGATTATTGCAGATGCTGAGGCAGGATTCGGAGGAAACCTTAATGCTTTTGAACTGATGAAACAGATGATTGAAGCAGGAGCTGCGGGCGTTCATTTTGAAGACCAGCTTTCTTCGGCAAAAAAATGCGGGCATTTGGGTGGAAAAGTTTTGGTTCCTACTCAGGAGGCTATTAATAAACTGATTGCAGCACGTTTGGCTTCAGATGTACTGGGTGTTCCAAGTATTATCATTGCAAGAACGGATGCTGATGCAGCAGATCTTCTGACCTCTGATATTGATGAAAGAGACAGGAGATTTGTAACCGGAGAAAGAACTTCCGAAGGTTTTTATGTAGTCAATAATGGAGTAGAGCAGGGAATTGACCGCGGACTTTCATATGCGCCTTATGCAGACCTAATCTGGATGGAGACTTCTAATCCCGATCTGGAGCAGGCCAAAAAATTTGCGGAAGGAATTCATGCTCAGTTTCCGGGGAAAATGCTTGCTTACAACTGTTCACCATCGTTCAATTGGGCGGCAAGATTAAGTGTAGAAGAAATGGCTAATTTCCGTGAAGAGCTTGCAAAAATGGGGTATAAATTCCAATTTATCACACTGGCGGGCTTCCATGCACTGAATACTGCGATGTTTGAACTTGCTTTAGCTTATAAAGAAAGAGGAATGGCAGGATACTCCGAACTTCAGGAACGTGAGTTTGCGCTTCAGCAAAAAGGTTTCAGGGCTGTAAAACACCAGTCATTTGTAGGGACAGGATATTTTGACGAGGTTCAGAATGTGGTGACTAGCGGTTCTTCTGCAACAGTAGCGATGAAAGATTCTACGGAAACAGCACAGTTTCATTAATTATTTTCCATCAATTTTTATATATACAAACCTTCTCATTATTGAGGAGGTTTTTCAGGTGCAAAAGAAATTAATCAGCAGATGAGATTGTGAAATAGATGGAAAACCTCAAGGTAATGCATTTTAATTATATAGATTCAGGATGGGCGTTTTTCTGTTAATTTTTATAATATATCTTATTTGTGTTAATTTTTTACACGTTTTATAGCTGTGCTGTTGTCGTTTTTCTGTTAACAAAGCATTATCTATTAAGAAAAGATGTGTTAACTAGTCCTTTGTTAATAGTTGATAATCAATTGGTTATTAATATTCATTGTTAACTGCTCTTCTAAATGCTTTATTTTTTTTACCATTTATATTAGTTTTGAACAGAGCGAAACACGATTGGATTTTATGACATTATTTCGTTTCTGAAAAGACCTTATAACAATTCAATGAAAAGTAAAAAAGAATTAAAAAAAATACATCCGATCTTGCAGATTGGTTATACAAAAAATTGGTGCCCCTGCCAATGCCCAGAATTTTAGATCATCACTGTAAACAGTATGGAGTATCTCGAAAATAAAAGTAAAAATGAAAAAGGATTTTCCACTGTACCAAATTGAATAGTTAAGATATTAAAAAGGTGATCATTGCTATAGGGAAAAAGTAGATTCTAAAAACACAAATGATGATGATGAAGTATGCGCCGCTGGGCAGGCCTGCTTCATCTTTTTTTATGGAGTAATTTCTAAAAAGAAAGCCTGAAAATTTAATCTGTTTTTAACTGATTGATCACTGCAGCGACAGTTAAAACTTCATATATTTGATTATTAATGAAGCCGAAACAGAAATGAATTTAATTTATGAAAAACAGATTCAGGTAACTGAAGAACATATAGATCAGAATAACCATGTTAATAATGTGCAGTATGTACATTGGGTTGAAGAAATAGCCGCTGAGCATTGGGATTCTTTAAAGCATAAAACAGAGTTTGCTGAATTCGCTTGGATACTTGTTGATCATCATATTCAGTATAAGAAGCAGGTGTATCTTGGAGACATCATTACAGTTAAAACCTATCCGAAAGCTCCTGAAGGTATAAAGCAGCCCAGAAAAGTTGAGTTTTACTGTAATGATAAACTCGTTGTAGATTCAAGCACGCTTTGGGTTTTGGTTGATTTGAAAACGCAAAAGATAAAGAGATTGGAAAGTGACTGGATGGATGATCTTATGGAGTAAACATCTTTTTCCTGTATTTAGGATTAGTGAATAATAAAAGGTTTAAAGAAAGACATAAAATCTCCTTCCAGATCTTTTGCTAAAGAAATGGAACCGTAAACATTTATGTGAGAACGGTTATAATAGATTAACGTATCCTTATAAAATGGCGCATCTTTAAATACTTTGCTCTTGGAGAGGTCATAGAAATGGACATTTTTATAGGAAGCAGCAAGCTTTTTAAGAGCTGCTCTGTTGCCTTCGTTAATCTTCACTTTAAATTTTCTTGATGTCTTTTTAATATAATCCCTGTTCATTTTTACTGGATCAAGATCAACTGAGGGAAATGTTGAAAACAAAATCAATTTCTGATCAGGCTGTAAAGATAAAACCATTTTTTCTACAGTGTGATAGATGGATATTGGGCTTATAAACGAGGAGCAGTTGATCAGGATGATTTTATTTTTATGAACATTCTGGTCCGTAAATTCTGCAAACTGTTGGGAGGAATCGTAAAATTTCATTCCAAAAGAAGATATTTCACTTCTTTTTATTCCTTTTAATGCAGGAAGACCATCAGTAGTAACCGATGTAAAAGAGAAATGATTCCTTTGTCCGATATAATTTAAAAATGGTTTAATCGAAAGGGCGTGGCTGTCTCCTATAAGCAGTATTTTGTTTTTCTTTGAATTTTTATCTCCGAAAGTCTCAATCTTTTTCTGATTATGGGAATTTAATCCAAATGAAGGTGAAGTATACACATCCGGTATTTTATTTATTTCAGCAACTTTTGGAAGAAGAAAGGTTAGAGGAGCTAGTAAAACAGATCCTAAGACCACATATAGGTAGAATACAGAATTATTCTTTTTTCTAAAGTAATTTTCAATAAAACAATATGAAAGCCAGGCCAGAAGAAATGTCATTACACAGGTGAAAATGATTTCCCTTATACTCAAAAAGTAGCCATCATTATAATACCTGATAAAAGCAATAATCGGCCAATGCCAAAGGTAAAGAGAATAGGAAAGTTCTCCGAGATATACAGAGATTTTTTTCGAAAAAAAATCGGAAATAAAATTATTGTTGGCAACCAGTAAATTGGCAGTTGCAGCCGTGGGAATAATAGCTAAACTCCCTGGGAAAAAAGTGTTTTTATCAATCAAAAAGGCAGATAATATTAATACAGCTAAATTCAGGAAAGCAAAAATATTATTACCAATCCTGTCAAAGTTTATTTTGTTTTTTAAGACAAGACTATAAAATGCTCCAATCATAAATTCCGGAATTCGTGCAGGAAGCGAAAAATATTTTGCCGATGTTTCATTCTTAATATACATTGAAATATCTGTATACACTGTTAAAACAGCAATTAATAAGAGAATTAAAGCAGGTAGATATTTCCTTTTTGTAAATACAAGAATGAGTGGGAGTAGAAGATAAAACTGCATTTCAATAGAAAGAGACCATGTATGAAGAAAAGGATTGTCTTCCAGTCTGGCTCCAAAATAGGAATCTCCCCGTGAAAACAAAAGGTTGGAAATAAATAAAACAGAAGCTCCTACAGATTTTTGAAACGTCCGGAAATCCCTGTCCAGATAGATGAAAAATCCAACCGAGGTGACGGCAGTAATGAAAAAAAGATAGGCAGGAAAAATTCTTTTCAGACGTTTAAGATAAAAATCATAAAAATTGAAAGTAAAATGATCCTTTTGATCAATAATAATGGAGGTCATAAGAAACCCTGAAATGACAAAGAAGATATCCACTCCAATAAAGCCACCGGGCAACCAGTTATAATTTAAATGGAAAATAAAAACCAATAAAAAAGCCAGGCCTCTTATCCCTTGTATATCATTTCTAAACATCATTTGGTTAATTCTAAATTGAGGAGCTAAATATAACAGATGTAATTGTAATTATCTGTATGTTAATGTTTTATGTGATTTTGATTTAAAAATTTAATACAATGTGTACGTTGTGAAGAATAATGAAGTTTGTTTCATTGATTTAGTAGTATATTTTAAATTCAACACATTTGTAATCAATGTGTTAAGGTTTATGTTTTTCGAATAAATCTATCCTTTGTGAGTGAAAAAAGAATATTTTTACAGAAAAATAAAACAAACACATTTTTATATATTCAAGATGAAACAAAAATTATTATCATTGGCTTTGCTCGTGCCATCACTCACCTTTGCACAATCCTGGAATTTGACAGGAAATAACGGAACCAATCCCTCTAATAACTTTCTTGGAACAACAGATAGCCAACCTATCGTATTTAAAGCCAACAGTGTGGAGGCCATGCGTATACTTCCCGATGGAAAAATAAAAGTAGGAACAAGTGATCCCGGAGGAAGCGGGGAAGCATTTGTAAGAATTTATAGGGCGGAGAATCCTGTCTTAGAAGTAGCCAGTTCATTGGGCTCATTCCAAATTGTAAAATCTACCTGTGATGGATGTTTGGGAGGGCAAAAGGGAGATACGGTTCTGAGAAATAAAGGGAACACTCATAATATCATCCTTTCTATGCCCAGTGATTATAATGAGGGAAGGTATTATGTTGGGGTACAGGATCTGGCGAACGGTACTTGGGTGAAATTCTTTAATAATGCTACGGCAAGATTTGACGGTAAAATCTTTGCTAAAGAAGTTGAAGTAAAAGCCAATGTATGGGCGGATTATGTATTTAAGAAAGATTATAAGTTGAATAGCCTGGAAGAGGTAGAAAAACATATTCAGGAAAAAGGGCATCTTCCCAGTATGCCTTCGGCAGAAAAGGTAATGCAGGATGGGATCAATCTAGCAGAGATGAATGCAAAGCTTCTTGAAAAATTGAAGAATTGACGCTTTATTCTATCCAACAGAATAAGCAGATCAAAAATCTTCAGGAAGAGAACAAAACGTTAAAGTCTCAATCTCATGAGATTGAAGAATTGAAAAAACAAGTTCAACAGATTCTTTCCACCAAAAAATAAACACCACAGATGAAAACAAAATTACTTTCGATATTTTCTTTGTTTGTAGGCTTTTTCGGTTTTTCTCAAACTGAAGTCTATTTTAAATATGACGAAGCTGGAGACCAAAGATACAGAGGACCACATGCCGCAGGAAAAGCAGCCCCAGCTGAAACAGCAAAAAAACAAACTACAGCCGCAGCTTCTTTGCAACAGCCTGTTGCAATGGATGAGAAAACATTTTGGAAACAAATCAGACTGTATCCGGTACCCGTCAATGATATTCTTACCATCGACTGGACTGAAGAAGCAGATCATCTTATAGAATCCGTTTCACTCTATCAGCACAGTACCGTGCACTGGAAATTCCAGCAACAGAATATCCCGGGGCTGAATCGTCAGCTTAAAATCAATATGACTGGTTATGACTGGGGAGTTTATATTCTACGCTTTACGTTGAAGGACGGAAGGGTCTTCGGTAGAAACGTTACAAAAAGATAAGCTGTTTTTCTGATTCGTTATTTATCAATTTATTAACACAAAGAAAAAGAATATGAAAATTTTCTATTCATTCATTATATCCTGTATCTCGGTATTTTCGTCCAGGGAACAGCGCATGCTTTGGCACAAGGGACACTCTCTTTGATGCAAGGGGAGAACTTTGGAAGCGCTTTTGCTTCAGGATTTCTAGGAAGTTTGGGAGCTTCTGCATTCAGTTCTGTAGCTGGAAAGTTTGCAAACAGTACAGTTGGAACTATTTCTTTTGGAGCAGTGGCAGGCGGAGTAGGAGCTGAACTTTCAGGAGGTAACTTTTGGCAGGGAGCTGTAATTGGTGGGTTTGTTGCTGGATTAAATCATACGATGCATCAGGTGGCAACAGCATTAGAAAAAGATCCATTACAAAAAATTCTAGACAAGCATGATATCGACCCAACAAAGCTATCAACACAAGAAACCCTGGATAAACTTAAAATAATATTAAAAAAATATTGGGATAAGAGTGCAAAATGGGCCGAGTTTGCTACAAAAGAAACTATCACACAATGGGAAGGCAATGAATATAAAGGATATTTAACTTTAAAAGCGGGAATAATTCATACTTCAGCAGGCGGTAGGGATTATGGTATAACAAATCCTATTAATGGAAAAGTATTATTATCAACGGGAAGAAACAATTATAGCCTTGCTGGTAGTTTTATTCACGAAATGGTGCATTCTGTAGATGTTATGTCTGGTGTGCAGGGTTTTTGGAATAATTTTTATATAGGACATGATTATATAGAGTCCAGAGCATACATGGAAGAAGCAAAATGGACAGGTGGTTATATCAATGACATAGGGCAAAATCATATTATAAATTCTATTCAAGTACATCTTTCACTTTTTAATTTTATACGATGAAAAATCTAATCTTAAAAACAATATTCATTATTTTACTTTTCACAATAAAAGTAAAGTCTCAAATTTTACTAAATAGTGATTCATGTTTTAAAATATATATGAATGAAGAAGTTATGATAAATAATTCTCCCGACAATTACAATAAAAACTCTTTCTTAATTGTAAATAAAACAAAGGAAAATTACATCATAAATATTCGCGGATTTATGGAGGAATTTGGAGAAGTATATAAAAATGGGGAAAGATTAAATCCTTATTTATACAAACCTATCTCCGAACCTGCAGGCTGGAATGAAACGGAATGCAAAGAAAATATTCTGTTGGTTCCTGCCAGAAAAAGTATAAAAGCAATATTACATTTGTCTATTTTGAGAGGATGGTATAAAATTGATAATGATGCTGAGTATACAGTTGATTTTGAAACAGAACACACTAAACGATCTCCATATTACTATGGCTGCAAGCAATATGTAGATAGTTTAGTAGTTCATGGATATAAAATATATGATGGAACATTAAAAGGTAAAATAAAACTTATACAGAAAAGATAAATATCTTAGTTATTAATTCTATGAATCCTGAAAATTACATTCTGCTATGAAACCTCTGCTATTTATAACTATTTACATTGTTTCAGGTTGCAAAAAACTAGATCACACTAATATCAATCAGCAATTAAATGAACATAGCGGGAAACATTTACCCCAAAATATGGAAAGCAATACTTTGACCATAATCAAATCGATTACTATCAAATTAGTGTAAATGATGATTCTGTAACATTTAAAACCGATCGTAAATAAGATTTATCAACATCTATTACAGTAATTAATCACTTACAAAATAATTATCACTTTCTTTTTAATAACTGTAATCGTATCGTTTCTGCTGCTCTTACAGGTGCTGGATTATCTCAGTATGGCGGTTATTCTGTAATTCCAAATCTTAATTTTAAGGAAATAAAAAACAACGTCAAAAATAGATGGTTGAAAAAATAAATAGATACTTAAACATTATCATAGTTATTAAATTAATTATAATATCATATTTTATTTACTCTTTAGTAAAAGGAGGGTCAGCTATGGATAAAGGAATTATAGGTGTAATTTGAGTAGATGAAAAATATGGATACATTCAAATTAAAACTTAACAAAAAAGAGATATTTTACATTGTAGCAGTTGAATAGGCTTTTAAGATGTGAGAATGTTGGCAATATAATTGAAAGGAGAAGCTTAATATTAGTTTGGGGTAAATATAGTAATCATCCTATCCCATAAAATTAAGAACAATGAAAATCAAACATTTAAACAAAACCGCACTAATCTTATTTTTATTCTTTATCTGTTGCTTAAAGGAAAAAGACCAAAATAAACCTAATGATATCCCAATAGAAAAATATAAAAAAGAGATTCTGATGAATGGCAATATTGATGCCTACAAACAATTAACTCTATATTATCTTAACTCACCATTTCATAATGAAACTTTGCCCTACTCAATTTTAATGGCAGATAAATATAATAACGGAGATGCTTGTCATGAGATCTTTGTACAAATAATTGGACTTAAACAAGCTCCAGGGACTCAGCATTATGATATATCAATTTTTAATAAGTTGAATAAGGGCGAAAAGGAATATGTCTTATTTTATTTGAAAAAAGGAGCTAGACTGAAAAATATTGGATGTATAGTAGTTCTTAGAGACCTTGGTATTTCTGACAAAGATTAATACATTCAGAACGAATATCTTTATTCTATTTACAAACAAGAACCGTTGCTAAAAAAGCGCCGAATTTAAAGTGAAGATTTGGTGATTTTTTGATAACTATGGATTCACCGTACAACCACCGCTCACAATTTGTTTTTCCAGACCGAATAGACCACTTATAATTATGTTTTGTCATATCTTTGCACTATGATACGTATTACAAAAATTTTCACATTCGAGACAGCCCATGTGCTGTACAACTACGATGGGAAATGTAAAAATATGCACGGACACTCCTATAAACTGTTTGTAACGGTGAAAGGAAAAGTGATTAATGATTTGGAGAATTCCAAGAATGGAATGGTAGTGGATTTTGGGGATATTAAAAGTATCGTAAAATCTGAAATCGTGGATCTTTGGGACCATGCCGTTCTTGTGAATGCATTGTCGCCCCATAAAGAACTGGGCGAAGATCTTGAAAATAAAGGACATAAAGTCATCTACTGCAGCTTTCAGCCTACCTGCGAGAACATGCTGTACGCTATTGCTGCAAAAATAAAATCAAAACTTCCGGCTGAGGTTTCTCTGGCCTACCTTAAACTTCACGAAACGGAAAACTCTTATGGAGAATGGTTCGCTGAAGATAATAAGTAACAGTAATTTATTCATAAAAATTCAGACCGGTGTTAAAAACGATCATTAATTTAGAACCTGGAAAAAAAGTATATTTTGCTTCCGATCAACATTTTGGAGCTCCTACGCCTAAGGAGAGCAAAGTGCGTGAGGAGAAATTTATACGCTGGATGGACGAGATCAAAGAAGATGCTCAGGTTTTGTTTTTAATGGGTGATCTTTTTGACTTCTGGCATGAATGGAAGCATGTGATTCCAAAAGGATATGTGCGCGTTCTCGGAAAAATAGCCGAACTGAAAGACAGAGGAATTCATATTTATTTCTTTGTGGGAAACCATGATCTTTGGATGAAAGACTATCTGGAAGAAGAGATCGGATGTACTGTTTTTTATCAGAAGCAGTATTTTGAGATGGGCGGAAAGCAGTTTCTGCTGGCTCATGGTGATGGTCTAGGACCCGGTGATAAAGGCTACAAAAGAATGAAGAAACTGTTCACCAATCCTGTGGCGCAGTGGTTTTTCAAATGGCTACATCCGGATATTGCCATGAAGGTGGCTTTGTATCTTTCACAGAAAAACAAAATGATTTCCGGAGAAGAGGATAAGGCGTTTTTAGGAGAAGATAAAGAATTCCTGATTATCTATTCAAAAGAAAAACTGAAAAGCCAGAAGATCGATTACTTTATCTATGGCCACCGTCACCTTCCGATGGTGCTGGATCTTGAACAGAAGGCAAAATACATCAATCTAGGCGACTGGATTTCTTATTTCACGTACGGAGTTTTTGAAAGTGATTTTGAACTGAAGACCTATAAAGACGGCACAAAAAAAAATTACCCCTGAGAGAGGTAATTTTCGAATGAACCGAAGCTCACTCTTGTTTTTAATCCATATTCCGAGTAAGTACTTGCAAGAAGTTTACCAAAGTGTAATGCTTCCATTAAAAAAATATTAAAAAAATAGGGTTCATTATGTAATTCATTCATTATGAATTGATAATGAGTTTAAAAATAGTCTTAGAAAATTGGAAAATATATTCAGCATACAGACAGAACAGGATTTCCTGAATACCTCGTTGGCCGCTTTTCGTTATCAGTACGAAAATGTTGAGATATATAAAAAGTTCGTGGATTATCTGAAAATAAATCCGGAAGAAATCAACAGTCTGGAGAAGATTCCTTTTCTGCCGATAGAGATGTTCAAAAACCATCAGATTCTGGACAGGAATAGGGCAACAGATCTGTTTTTTCAGAGTTCAGGAACCACACAGATGAATCTTTCGAAACATTTTATTGCAGCTCCTGATCTTTATGAAGAAAGCATCTATAAAAGTTTTGAACAGTTTATAGGAAAACCGGAAGATTTTATTTTTCTGGGCCTGCTTCCGAGCTATCTGGAGAAGCAAAATTCTTCCTTGATTTATATGGTAGATTATCTGATGAAGAAGTCTGCAAAACCTGAAAACGGCTATTTTTTGTATAATCATTCTGAACTGTTTGAACTTCTAAACCGTTTGAAAGATAAAAAAGTCATTCTTTTCGGGGTATCTTTTGCTCTTTTAGATTTCCTGGATTCCGTGGAGTCTCTTGATTTTTCAATTGAAGGATCTCAAAATCTAACCGTTATTGAAACCGGAGGAATGAAAGGCAGAAAAGAAGAAATGACAAAAGATGAGCTTCTGAAAATTCTGCAGAATGGTTTTAAAACACACAGAATCTACTCAGAATATTCCATGACAGAATTGCTTTCACAGGCCTATTCATTGGGAAATAACGAGTATAAATGTCCCAATTGGATGAAAATACTGGTTCGTAATGCAGAAGATCCATTCTCTTATGAACAGGAAGGCAGAACCGGAGCGGTCAATATTATAGATTTGGCTAATATCCATTCATGCTGCTTTATTGCGACGCAGGATTTAGGTAAAACGCTTCCGGGAGATACATTTCAGGTACTGGGAAGAATAGACCATTCCGATATTCGCGGATGCAGTTTATTGGTTTCTTAATCATCAAATAAAAACTTCTTATCATGAATCTCATAAAAAATGGATTTATATTTTTGCTGCTGATCGGATGGTCCGGCTTGGTATCTGCTCAAAAGAAAGCAGAAAAGGATATCTGGTCCGGAACTTATAGGGTCAATGAGAAGAAGAGTGACGGAGGTTTAACAACGACTGATACGCTGGTGATTGCCAGAATTCAGGATGCTGATGCTAAGGAAGTGTCAGATAAAGAAAAATCAGATCTGGCTCGCTGGTCTATGACCTCAAAAAGAGATGGTGGCAAAGATAAAATCACGGTTAAGCGATTTTTATTTGATCTTGCTAATGACAAGGATGCTTATAAAGAGTTTGGCTTGACAGATATGCATAAAGAGGGAAGAATCAATTGTATTGATGGCGGACATTTTTTTATCTGTCAGACACCGCCAGATACTACCGTTGCATTCGGAAAAGATGAAACTTATTTTACCAAAACAGGTTTTTTTGGAATATGGCTGCATTATGGTGTCGTTGAACTGCAAAAAAAGTAATATATCGTGCTGAAAATAGAAGAATTGGTTCATGCCTATATTCATTCCCATTGCGATTTCGAAAAAGAAATTGTACTGACGAATTATTTCCAGGCAGACTGGGAAGCGGATATGTTGTTCATAGATGCGGATGGTTTCAGTCATGAAATAGAGATCAAGCTTTCGAAAAGCGACTTTAAAAACGATTTCAAAAAATCATACCTCAATAAAGAAACAGGAGAAAAGTTTCTGAAACACGACAAAATTTCATGTGGTGATTATATCTGCAATGCTTTCAGTTTCCTGCTCCCGATGGGCATGATAGAGCATAGTATGATCCCCGAACACTGTGGCATTATCGAATTCTACCATAACGCTGATACCTGGGAAACGGAATTCTACCTTATACGCAGCCCAAAAAGAGTACATGAAGATCCTTACTGGAAACTGAATGACAAAGATCTTTTTATCCGGAAAATGGCCCTGAATTTACTACAACGTAAAATGGAAATCAAAGGAAAAAAGGAAGAACTTATCTTTAAAAATCCTTTTGATATTAAGAAGTTGAAGTAGATTTCAGACATCAGACTATTTTTAATAAGTCAGTGGTCAATTTTGCTGCGCAAGTGAATGGTGAATTTCAGTTTCGGGATGCGGGTTTCATGGTTCGAACTAGCAACTGACAACCAGCAACTAACGCTCCATTCATACACTCTCAAACCCTCAAACTCTCCGAACCCTCAAACTCGTAACTCGTACCCACAAAAAAATAGGCTGCCAAAAAATTGACAGCCTATGTTTTTTATAATGATTATTACTAATTAGTCAGCAACCACTTCCGTTGAATCTCTCTGAAGTAAGAACTTGTAGATCAATCCTCCTACGATTCCTCCCGCAATAGGAGCAACCCAGAACAGCCAAAGCT
Source organism: Chryseobacterium sp. JM1 (assembly GCF_000737715.1). Lineage (GTDB taxonomy): Bacteria > Bacteroidota > Bacteroidia > Flavobacteriales > Weeksellaceae > Chryseobacterium. Next base: position 47,079 of record NZ_JPRN01000021.1, read on the forward strand.
GTGACATTGCAAGCCCACCGGTGAATACCGCCTGTGACAGTGATCTTGCCGGATTTACCGAAGTATTGGTAATCGGAATAGAGATAAGGTGAATCAGGGTCAAAGCAAGACCGATAGCGATACCCGCAAACTTTCCGTTAGCCCATTTGTCTGTAGCTCCCATGATCACAATCAGGAAGAAGGCTGTCAGTAAAAATTCTGCAAGGAATGCGGCTCCCATACTGAAAGCTTTTCCGTTGTAGACAGCTTCACCGTAAAAATTGGTGGCAAAAGCTCCCGGTTTAGAAAAATCTACAGCTCCGGAACCGTTAAGGATAACGTAAAGACATCCCGCAGCTACCAATGCTCCAAGACACTGAGCTACCACATAAGGAATAAGGTCTTTTGCCGAGAATCTGCCTCCAGCTAAAAGTCCGAAAGATACTGCCGGATTGAAATGTCCGCCAGAAATATGCCCGACGGCATAAGCCATCGTAAGAACGGTAAGACCAAACGCTAGAGCTACGCCCAGCAGGCCAATTCCGATATCGGGAACTCCGGCAGCAAAAACTGCACTTCCGCAGCCACCGAAAACAAGCCAAAATGTGCCGAAAAATTCAGCAAAAAGTTTTTTTATCATGTTGTTTATTATTTAAATGTATCTCAAATGTAAAATTTAAATTTTAAAATAAAAAGTTAAAATGGAAAAATATTTTAACTTTTTTTAACTTAAAATTGAAAATTTAATAATTTGGTTTAATGTTTGTTGGGAATTTTTTCAGGATGTCATTATGCAGGGGTTGAATACTATGGCATAAATGTTTATCTTTCGTTTAGTAATTTAAAAGCATGGTTAATGAGAAAGTATTTTTGTGTGGCTTTTTTGCCCTTTATGTATAGCTTTTATTATTCGCAGGGAACAAAAAAAGCAGTTCCCTGTTATGATCTTTCAACGGTACTGAAAGTGGAACCAACGGCACTGTACAAGTCGCACCTGGATGCTTCAAAAAGTTTCGGGGTAAAACTGCTGACAGATTCCAAAACGGTACAGAAGTATATTAACAGCGGGAAATTTCATAAAATAAAAAAGAGCGGAAAAGGCTATCGCGTTCAAAAGCTGGATTACAGCCGTGCTTATATGGTTTCCAAAGCTAAAGCCACGCTCGAAAAGATGGCGTCCAGATTCAGCAAAGAAACGAAAGGACATACTTTCACTGTTTCATCCATGACCAGAACACTTGAAGACCAGTGCAGGCTGAGACGGGTGAATTCCAACGCTTCAATGGGAATCAGCTCTCACAACTACGGAAACTCTTTTGATATTTCTTACATTCGGTTCAATGATGTTCTCAAATACAATCCGAAAATGGAAGCAGCCTTGGAGAAAGTTTTAAAGTATTATGTAGCTGCCGGTAGAATTTATTACATTAAAGAGAGACAGCAGAGCTGTTATCATATAACCGTCAGAAATTATTGATTTTCTTTTATTGTCCTCTTTCTTGTTTTTATTTTTTGCAATATCTGAATTTTCAACGAACAATTTTCATAACGGTGTTGCCGGATCTTTTATAGCTGTATCGGCTTGTGTATATAGTATCCCAAATCATATATCACAAACCGCATGACGTTGTTTTGTGAATTTTTAGCGTTTAAGATTAAATTTGTTTTACGAATAATAAATTTATGATACGATTATTTGTGCGGTAGGTTTAGTTTATATAATTTTATGCGACTAAATAAACCATGAAATTATGAACGAGAACGATTACAAACTGGCGATCGCCGAATGGGACAGGCACCGGTCAGATTATTTTCTGATCACCCAACTGATTCAAACCAATTATGTTTTTGATCTGTCTAAAGAGCAGCTCGATAAAATCAAAGAAAAGAATAAATACGTAGATGCATGTGCGCAGGTAGGTGTATTTAACGGCGAAATGGTCCTGATCTTTGTCCCTCTGGATGAAAAAGGATTTATTGACAGAAGCGTTGTTGAATACCAGTACACTACGCTGAAACCGCTTAAACATGATCTGAGACTGCAGGAAACAAAACAATTCACCGTTGTGAAAAATGCAGTTCTTTCCAGTAACCTTACCAAAATTGATGATAATACCAACACAACCCTTCCTGTAACCAATCAGCCAATTCTTGATCAGGATATCGCTGTAGAAGCTATTGAACGTTGGAGAAATGAAGGAATGGAATGGTTCTTCCGTGAGTGTACAGAATTCGGAGGACAGAGAATCTTTAAAAGATTTTATATTCCTATTGCAGATTTGTCACATCCGTATCCGGAAGTTGCGGGCATTAAATGTTCATTTGGTCTCAGACACAATGATATTTACCAGAGAATGCTGGTAACCGTGATTTTTATTTCGTTCCATGAGCTTCTTCTGGAAGGAGACAGTGAAGAAACTATTTCAAATACTTACGATTGGGCGAAACCATGTCCGCCTGTCTGCCGTATTCCCGAACTTGGATCTTAAATACGTAGTATAGATAGGAATGACAGATTTTTTTAAAGCAATTCTATTCCTAAACTATGGTCTGCTTCTATCCATCATACTTTTGGGAGCAGCAAAATACCGTATACTGAATACTAAAGAGAAGCAATATTTTCACTGTATTGCTTTTCTTTTTTTTATTGAACTGTTGAACTTGGTTCTGCCATATGTGTTCAATCTTAATGACACCTCGTTTCTGTATCCTCTGTACATAGCCGGAGAGTTTTTTCTGGTGACAGCCTTGTTTATCAGAAAACTGGATCTTCCCAAATATTTTCTGGGCATTACAGCACTTTTAGCCATAGGATTTATGGTGTCAAAATATGTATTCAATTACCCTTTTAACAGTGATATTGTCAAAGTGATTTCCAATATTATGATCATCTGCCTTTCAGGGTTTGCTCTGATCCGCGAGATCAAAGATGCGTCTACACAGAACCGTTTTCTTCTCGTAGATGCGTGCATTTTTTTCTACTATTCCGTTTCGGTCTTTATTTTTATTATTCAGCACCAGCTCGCGAATCTGTCAGAAAATGATTATTATATTATTCTGAGTGTGAATAATATTTTGTCAAGCATTTTATACTGTTCATTTTTATATACCTTCATCAAATTAAAGAAGTAACCTTAAATATTAGCCTGCTGATCCTTATAATTGTTACCATAACAGTTATCGTATCCTTCATTCTCATAGCGTACAGATCTTTTATCAGCCGGATCATTAAGGAGAAAAATGTTCAGCATGAAGCTGAAGTTCTTCACCAGAAAAAGCTTGTCCTGGAAAACATCAAAGCACAGGAAGAAGAGAGAAAAAGAATTGCCGTCATGATTCATGATGATATCGGAAACCGTCTCAATATCCTTTCCCTGTGGATGAATAACCTGGATACGAAAGGCGATGAGGTGATCAAGAAAAATATTTACAACCAGATGTCATCCCTCATTGATGCAGCGCGCAGTATTTCCCATTCATTATATCCTGTCAATCTTGAATCGGTGGGATTTGTTCTGTATGTGGAAGAACTGATTGCGAACCTTTCGCATAAGATCAATATCTCTATGCAGGTAATGCCCGGATATGAGAAAAAAGATATCTTTGTGGAAGTACAGCTGTACAGGATTATCCAGGAATTTACGACCAATGTGATCAAACATTCCAATGCGACGGATCTCTGGATTTATATCAAAGATTATCCCCAAAATATGGCAGTGATTATCTCTGATAACGGACAGGGATTTGATTATGATCTCGTGAAAAAAGGAATGGGAATCAAAAACATCGAATCCAGAATAAAATCCATGAATGCCGTCCATAAATGGAAAAGTACTTTAAATAAAGGAACCCGTTTAATCATTATAATTCCAAAAAACAATGAACTCCCAAATCAAAATAGCCTTAATTGATGACGAACAGCTGATCCTGGAAGGGGTGAAAATGCTGCTCTCGAATGAAAAGAATATTTCCGTCTGCCTTACGTCCAATAACGGCCCTGACTTCATTGAGAAACTGGGAAGCCTTTCCGAAGACGATTTTCCGCATATCGCATTGGTAGACGTACAAATGCAGCCTATGAACGGCTTTGAGCTGGTAGAAGTTCTTAAAGAAAAATATCCTGAGCTCAGAATCATTATCCTGTCTTCCCACTACAAAACCTCTATTCTTGGGTACATGGTTAAGTTGGGTGTTTCAGCTTTCCTTCCTAAAAATTCAGACAGGAAAACATTTATCGATGCCATTACGATGGTGTATAAAAACGGAGTTTTCTTTACGGCCGAAGATCATCAGATGCTGTTTACGTACATGAACAGCTCTGCCAAGAAGAAATCACTTTTTGAAATGGAAGACGAATTATCTGAACGGGAAAAAGATGTGGTTAAACTGATCTGTCAGGAATACACCAATAACGAGATCGGAGAGAAGCTTTTCATCAGCCCGAGGACGGTGGAAAGTCACCGCCAGCGGATCCTGGAAAAGATTGGAGCCAAGAACACCGTAGGGATTGTCATCTACGCCGTTGTGAACAATATATATTCTCTAGATAAAATGTGATTCCGTAGAAATACGGAATTTTTTATTTGGTATTTTTCACGCTAGTATTGCTTTTCCTTCTTCCGTTAATTTGAAAAATAAGTTTTTACGGAATTCAGAGCAGAATCAGATCATGAAGATGTCCGGGAAAACTTTTAACAATTAAAGCAAAACACAGCGATGGAAAAAGATACAATATTATCTGTCGGAATTTTTTTTGACGGAACAGGAAACAACGGAATCAATACGGAAGCCATCATAGTACCTTCAGCCAATAATGAAAGTTATAAAGAGGCGCCCACCAATGTTTATAAATTATTCAATTTATTCAACGGAAGCCATAAAATATATGTAGAAGGAATAGGAACAATTACAGGTGGTGAAGACAGTAATTTCGCCATGGCTACATGTGCCAATCCACCGGATGCACAGGGCTATTCTTCCGATGATAAACTGCAGAAAGCAGATACTTTTGTACAGAATCTTTTGATTGATAAAAATATAGAGTATCAGTTTTACGTCTATGGATTCAGCAGAGGAAGCATGCTGGCAAGGGAATTTTGCAACCAGCTTGTCGCGAAATATCCATCAGTAAATGTTACCATAAAATTTCTGGGCGTTTTTGATACGGTTGAATCCAAACCTTTCAATACCTATGATATGGGTCTGCCGCAGGAAGTGGAAAATGCCCTCCATATTTGCGCGGTCAATGAATGCAGATTCTTTTTCCCGCTTACCGGATTTTTTGAGAATTCTAAAAATATGCAGGATACCAAAACCGAAACAGCAGGTTCTGTCTGGAAAGAGGTTTTTGTTCCGGGAGCCCATGCTGATGTAGGCGGAGGCTACTTGCCGGCAGCACATTCTGTGTATATTTCTACTGATTTCATTAATGTGAATGATCTTAATGACTATGTTTCAGATGTAAGGAACGCGAAAACCGATGCCGAAGGAAATAAAATCTGGGATGCACTGCTTTCAGATTTTCAAATTGAGAAAGGAGTGGTCCTTTCGCAGGCTTATATTTCAAGAGAGCTTGTGCTGAACACGCTTCCGTTCGTATATGGACGCATCATGCTGGAGGAAACCAATAGTGCCGTGTCCGGAATATTTAATACGGATCTCACCCAATCAGGTCTTGAAATTACAGATGATACCTTCCTTTCGGATTTTTATAAAGCCCTTTCAACCTATGTTGAAAGCTTCACACCGGATCTGAAACCGAAGTATGATTATTCAGCTTTGGCAGCCTATACTCATATTTCAGCGAATTACGGGATGTACAGAGACCCGTCGGACAATAAAACCGTGGAGGAAATTGAAGCAGAGCTTATTAATAATGGTCTGAATGTACCCAGCAGTACATCCGTAGACCGTGGCATTCATACCAGACTTCTTACCGAGCTGCATCTTCCCGAAGACAGCTTTGTGGCAGATTTTCTGTATGGAACCAATGTTCCCAATAATGATATCTGGAGCCGTACGATCGAAATGAGATCCGTAACGGCAGATCAGAATTAGATAAATACGTTAGTACTTTTCAGTTTTAAATTTAGGTTACGAAGGGATGTCTGGCAGGGCATCCCTTTTATTGTTCCAAATAATGGTGCTTCGGGGCAGTCCGTTTTTATTTCTGGGCTATTCATTTCTTTTTCCGTACTTTTGCACCCGAAAATTCATTATTCATCACTAATTTTTATTTTACACAATGCTTTCGGTTCAAGGTTTAGGATTACATCATTCAGGAAACTATCTGTTTCAAAATACAAATTTCACCATTAAAAAGGATGATAAAGTAGGTCTCGTAGGAAAAAATGGAGCAGGGAAATCCACTTTGTTGAAAATGCTTTCCGGCGAAATTAATTTCTATGAAGGAAATGTAGTCCGTGAAGGAGGTGCTACCATCGGTTTTCTGAAGCAGGATCTGGATTTCGTAAAAGGAAGAACAGTCTGGGCAGAAACCATGCAGGCTTTTGAGCAGATCAATGCGTGGAAAAACGAACTGGAAGAGGTGAATCATCAAATGGCTGTGAGAACAGACTACGAAAGTGATGCCTATACAGATCTGATCAATAAAATGACAGAACTGAATGACCTTCTGATGAACCATGACGCTTATAATCTCGAAGGCGATATGGAGAAAGTATTGTTCGGTTTAGGTTTTAAAGCTGATGATTTCCAAAAAATCACCGATGAATTTTCAGGAGGGTGGAGAATGAGAATTGAACTGGCAAAACTGCTGCTTCAGAAAAATGACATCATGCTTCTCGATGAGCCTACCAACCACCTGGATATGGAATCCATTATCTGGCTGGAAAACTTCCTTAAAGATTATCCCGGTGCCATTGTTCTGGTAAGTCACGATAAGCAGTTTATGACGGCTGTCTGCAACAGAACTTTTGACATTAACAATAAAAAAGTTGACGACTACAAGGCCAATTATTCCAAATATCTCGTAATGCGTGAAGAGCGCCGTGAGAAACTGATCGGAGCGAAAAAGAATCAGGATGCAGAGATCAAGCAGATGGAGGACAACATCAATAAGTTCCGTGCCAGTGCTACCAAAGCATCTTTCGCACAGTCATTGATCAAAAAACTAGACAAAATCGAGCGTATTGAAGTGGATAATGAAGACGTTTCAAAATTCAATATCCGTTTCGTACAGTCTATGGTTCCCGGAAAAGTTATTTTTGAAGCAGAGAATTTAGGAAAAGCATACGGAAAAAAACAAATCTTCGATAATGTAGACTTTATTGTTCAGAGAGGAGACAGAATTGCTCTTTTAGGACAGAACGGACAGGGTAAAACCACTTTAGCGAAAATTCTTGCAGGAGATATTAAAGATCATACAGGAAGCTGGAATTTAGGGCACAACGTAAACATCGGATACTTCGCCCAAAATCAGGAAGAAGTACTGACACCGAATAAAACCGTTTTAGAAGAAGCTGAAGATGCAGCAACCGAAGAAACGAGACCAAGAGTAAGAGACTTATTAGGATCTTTCCTTTTCCAGGGTGAAGCTGTTTCCAAAAAGACAAAAGTACTTTCCGGAGGAGAAAGAAACCGTCTGGCACTTTGTAAACTGTTGCTTCGTCCATTCAACACACTGATCATGGATGAGCCTACCAACCACCTTGATATTCAGTCTAAGGAAATTATCAAACTGGCTCTACAAAATTTTGAAGGAACATTGATCGTGATTTCTCACGACAGAGAATTCCTGGACGGACTTTGTGATAAAATCTACGAATTCCGTGACGGAAGAATGAAGGAATTCCTTGGAAGTGTCGGAGAATATCTTGAATACAGACAAAAGGAAACCCTTAGAGAAATCTCCGCAGAAAAAGCAAAACTTCACAGCGAAGACAAAATTGAGTTAAAACCGGTTCCGAAAGAAGTGAAAGTTGAAGAAAAATCATCAACTATCGTAAGTAAGGAGCAGAAAAATATTCAGAATAAATTAAAGAAAGTAGAAGAAAGAATTTCCGAGCTTGAAGTAGAAATCGAAAAATATGAAGCTTCATTCACCAAAGAAAATCCTTCTGAAGAAACTTTAGAAAAATATAATAAAACGAAAGAAGAACTTGAAGTTGCCCTTCAGGAATGGGAGCATTTGGGTTCTCAGTTGAGCTAGGGTGTTATAGGGTTTTAGAGTGGGAGCGTTTTAGGGTTTGAGAGTGAATGAGTATTTGGTTGCTGGTTGACAGTTGCTGGTTTGAATCACGTAACCCGCATCCCGAAACTAAAATTCACCATTTACTTGCGAAGCAAAATTGACCATTGACTTATCAATAGTCTGATGTCTGAAATCCGGCATCTTGATGTAAATCCCTAAATAGAGTTGACCGTATTATTCTTTAATATCTCGTTGTTAAATATATTCAAAATAGGTTTATTAAATTTCATATTTTGTCTGCAATTCTCTTCAAATTTTTGAGGAGAGATTCTTCCAATTGCATTATGAGGTCGTTTGGTATTATAATGGTTGACC
>NZ_JPRN01000022.1 GCF_000737715.1 Chryseobacterium sp. JM1
AATTCCATAAAGTTTTTCCAACTGAGGAACACTGTAGCTGCCTTTTTCAAAGAGAGAAACAATTTCACGTTTAAAATCTGCAGAATAAATCCTGTTCTTTTTAATAAGTCTGATGTTAGCTTTCATAATAAATTGATCTTTTTTTGGTCAACTTATTTCAGGGACGTACATGATTCTTGGCTCTTGATTCTTGATTCTTGATTCTTGATTCTCTTCCCTGTAACAAACTATCACTTTCACCGACATATCGAATAGTTTTTACACAGTGTTTAATAAAACTTAAATTATTTTCATACTTTTGAAGCATGATTTTTAAGGAAAGCAGAAATCTGAAGAATTTTATTTCCAAACTTTTGTTTGGGATTTACTTCATTGCGCTGTTTTCCCAAAGTTTTCACCATCATGATGCTGTCGATTATTTTAAAAGTTTCCACTTTAAAAAGACAGAAAATACAATTGCTAAATCTTCAGCTAAAGAAAAGCCGGGCGACTGTCTGGCGTGTCACTTCTTAGCGACAGGAAATACATTAGTTCCGGACGAGTACAGTTTTACATTCGATCATTTTTCGCATGAGGTAAAACAGGTTATTGCTGTTCAGGAAAAAATATGGTCTCAGACCAAATTTACTTTTCAACTTCGGGGGCCTCCCGCAGTTTCATAAATCATAGATTTTTATGGGCTTTAATTGATGTTAAAGTTCAGTACTTTGGGTTTAAAGCTAATGGCTGATAGATGAGAATTTCGAGTTTCCGAATTCTGGTTTATCGAGGTTCAGGATACAGGTTTTGAGTTCGGTTTTTAAGACTGGAGATGGAAGAGGGAAGACAGAAGTCTCCGCAGGTCTTAAATGAAATATCATTTCTTGTAAACGGATTCAGGATGCGGAATTTGGGATTCAGGATTTAGGATGCGAGTTTTGAGTTCGGTTTTTAAGACTGGAGATGGAAGAGGGAAGACAGAAGTCTCTGCAGGTCTTAAGTGTGAGTATCATTTCTTGTGAACGGATTCGGGATTATCGAGTTAGGCGGTTTGAGATTATATGAGTGTAGAGTTGAGTTGTTGATTCAAAGCTCACCAAAACTTTATTACGGCAAAAGTCTCATGTCTCTAATCTCACGTCTGAAATCTAAAATCTCATCACTTACCATATCAGTCATTCCTACATTTTACATTGTACTTTTTACAATTTAAAATAAACCCCTTTAATAAATTTTTTACGAAAAAATGTACCTGAAACGGTACACAATCAATCTATAGACAATGAAATTGATATATAGTCTGATGTTGGTCTTTTGCGGACTGGCATTGATAAGTGCACAAAAAACGTACTCGGTGGAAGGAACCGTTCAGGATTTTCACGATAAAACCATGCTGGAAAATGCGGTGGTGAACATCGGCGGATTCACTGCGAAAACAGACACTAAGGGTAAGTTTACGTTTAACAAAATTCCTGCGGGAAAATATATACTCATTGCCAAACATCCTGATTGTAATGATTATACTGAAAATATAGCAGTTACTCAGGATGTACACTTGGTCATTACCCTGGAGCACCATATTAAAGATATTGAAACGGTTACGGTTCACGGCAGCCATAAGAACAATGGAAGTATGGTTGTGAAAACTATTGACAAATCCATGATTTCAAGGAATGTTAGTGAAAACCTGGGGAATCTATTAACAAATATTTCAGGTGTTAACGTTCTCAAGACGGGGAATAATATTACAAAACCTATTATTCATGGGCTTTATGGTAGTAGAGTTTCTATTCTTAATGATGGGGTAAAACTGGCCGAACAGGAATGGGGTGTAGAACATGCCCCTAATGTTGATGTCAATAATTTTGAACATATTGATGTCATAAAAGGCGCATCTGCCCTGAAATATGGTGGTGGAGCTGTAGGTGGAGTGGTTGTTTTACAGCCTCAGATCTTACCTAAGAAAGATACGATAATGGGAAGTATTTCTCTTTCAGGAATTTCCAACGGAAAAGGAGGTGATCTTAATGTAAAACTCTCTAAAACCTGGGAAAATGGCTGGGCCGTTAAAACCAATGGAAGTTTTAAAAAATTGGGGGATCTTGAAGCTCCGGATTATGGCTTGATGAATACAGGGCTTGAGAGCTCCGGATTTAATTTTGGAGTTCAGAAGATGACATTTGAGAAAGGTATTTCTTTTGATTATTATCTGACGAAGAGTACAATAGGGATTCTCAGAAGTTCTCATGTAGGGAACTCTGAAGACCTGCGTAATGCACTTACGGCACCGGAACCTATTTATCAAAGGAATTTTAGTTATGATATTGATAATCCGAAACAGGAAATCGAGCATCATATTGCTAAAGTTTCTGCTTACAAAAGGTTTGAAAATTTTGGAAAGATTACGGCGACTTACAGCTTCCAGTACAATCATAGAAAAGAATATGATATTAGACGTACCGATGAACTCAGTAAAAAACCGGCATTGGATCTTGAACTGATAACCAATGATCTGAGTGTGAATCACCTGATAGAAAGAGCGAAATGGAATCTTGAAACAGGAATTAATGCAGGATATCAAAACAACTATTCCAATACCCAGACCGAGGCAAGACGTCTTGTTCCAAATTATGACAGATATTATGCGGGAATTTATTCTGTATTTAAATATAAGATGACACCCCATTTGGATCTTGAGCTGGGAGGCAGATATGATTATGACCGTTATGAAGTCACAAAGTGGTATGATCTGAGTGACTGGAATAAAATGTATGCAGCGGATTATTCAGATTTTGTAGTAAGAACCAACCAAAACAGAATTCTGACAAACCCATCTTTAAGCTATAATAATATTTCGGTAAACGGAGGGATTGTCTATCATCCATCAGAATATTTTGATCTGAAATTTAATTATGCCAGAGTTTCAAGATCTCCGAATGTTGCAGAGCTTTTTGCAGACGGACTTCACCATTCTGCAGCTATTATTGAAAGAGGGGATATGAGAATGAAAAGTGAAACAGGAAACCAGTTTAATTTAGTTGCTGATGTAAAAGCAAATGTTTTAAAAGGATTGAATATTTCAGTAAACCCATACTTCTTTTATACTCAGAATTTCATCAATCAGATTCCTACAGGATACCAGAATACCCAATGGGGAGGGGCTTTTGTAGTCTATAATTATCAGCAGATCAATGCAAAAATGTATGGAGTGGATCTTGATGTTCAGCTTAATATTACAGATCATCTTACTTATAAGGGAAGCGGATCATATGTTTACGGACAGGATACAACGCATGATGTACCGCTTATTCTGATGATGCCTCCGAATTTTAATAATTCATTGGAATTCAACAAGAAAGAATGGAAGAACTTTTATGTTACGGTAAGTAACAATACCTATTTGAAACAAACAAGATTTCCGATTTATAATGTTCCCATCAGATTATTTGATTCAGATGGAAATGCTTATAATGAAGAAGTGGATATTTCTACACCTCCAAACGGATATTCGCTTTGGAACCTTCAGACAGGGGTGAATTTGTCTAAAAATTTCGGAATTGACTTTTCAGTCCGGAATGTATTGAATACGTCTTACAGAGATTATCTGAACAGGCTTCGTTTCTTTTCCAGCGAGATGGGAAGAAACTTTATTTTAACTCTTAAATATCAATTTTAATTACTTAAAATCAAAAAAATGAAAAATATTTTTAAAAATACTACATTTATTCTTGGACTTTTATTCCTAACAGTTTCTTTCAGTTTAACTTCATGTAACAGAAGCGATGATGAAGCGGATGACCTTCCTCAGGAAGAACTTTCAGATGTTCTGCTAAGAGTAACAGATGAGGCTACCGGAGTTCCTGCAGTGTATGATTACCAGGTGAATAGTACGACTAACCCGAATGTTAAACTAATCAACGGTCATACTTATAATGTAGAAGTCATTTTCAAAAATGGGAATGAAGATGCCACTCAGGAAATTAAAGATGCTAAAGATGAACACTTCCTGGTGTACAACTTTCCAAACTCTGATATTACTTTAACACGTACAGATGATGCGAGCTCAACAAGAGGAGACGGAAAACGTGTTGGACTGAAAACAAAATGGGTAGTAAATACTGCTGTAAAAAATGCTTCTGCAGCCAGCCAGTTGGTTCTTACATTATTCCACGAGCCGGTAACCGTTTCTGAAGCTTCTGCAGTAAGTGGAAACGGAGTCATTTATGGAACTCATACAGGAGGTGAAACAGACGCACAGGCAAATTATAATATTATTAATTAATATATCCTTTAATCTTGTAAACAAAAAACCACTGATATATTCAGTGGTTTTTTATTTATAGACATTTGAAGACTAAGAATTGATTAGAAGTAGGTTATTCTCATAAAATTTTCATATTTTTGCAACCTAAAATTTTAATCAATAATGAAGGTTACCGCACAAAACCATGATGACGTAAGTGCATTACTTACAGTGACATTGGAAAAATCTGACTACAAAGAAAAAGTAGAAAAGCAGTTGATTAATTATGCTAAAAATGCGCAAGTTCCTGGTTTCAGAAAAGGGAAAGTGCCTTTGAGTATGGTTAAAAAACAATATGAAGCAGGTATTGCATTCGAAGAAATCAACAAACAGGTTTCTGACGCATTGAACAACTACGTTAACGAAAACAAGTTAAGATTAGTTGGACAGCCTGTTCCTCAGCCAGTAAACCAATTGGACTACAACGCTGAACAAATTGAAGTTGGTTTCGAGGTAGGATATGAGCCTGAATTCACTATAGATTTAGCTAAATATGAAGCTCCTCATTATAAAGTAGAGGCTTCTGACAAGGAAATCACGAAGAGCATTGAGAACATGCAGAGACGTTTTGCGGAGCAGGTTCCTCAGGATAAAATCGGTAAAGATTCTTATATCGCTTTAGAGATTTCTCAGGTTGTAGAAGAAGATGCTGAAGGAGAGCACCACCACCACCCAAAGAATGCTACCATTACAGCTGAAAACAAAGAAGCTTTCAAATTGGTAAAAGCTTTGAAAATGGACGGTTCTGTAAAAGTATCTAAAGAAACTCTTGCATCTGACGAAGAATTAGCTAAAGAATTAGGATTCACTAAAGAAGAAGTTGAGCACTTACACCATGCTGAAGTAGAAGTTAAAGTAAAAGATTTCTATGCATTGAACTTAGCTGAACTGAACCAGGATCTATTCGACAAAGTATACGGAGAAGGAACAATCACCTCTGAAGAAGAGCTTAAAGAAAAAGTAAAATCTGAATTGGATGAGTACTTCCAGCAAAATGCTGACGTTCACTATGTGAATAAAGTATTGGAGCAGGTTACTGAGAAAGAAGAAGTGAAACTTCCTGAAAATTTCCTGGTAAAATGGTTAATATTCTCTAACCAGAATATTCAGTCTGAGGCACAGGCTAAAGAAATCCTTGAAGCAGAAAAAAGCCAGTTAAGATACCAGATCATTGAAGGTAAATTAATGACGGATAATGAGATCAAATTAGACTATGCTGATGTATTGGCACAGGCTGAGCAGTTGGTGAAAAACCAATTGGCGATCTACGGAATCCACCACCTAGGTGACGAAGAAATCCAGAAATACGCTGTTGAGATGTTGAAAGACCAGGAGCAGGTAAGACAAATTTCTTCTGAAGTAGCTATGGCTAAACTGAAAGATGTAATCCTTGAAAAAGGAGGAAAAAAAGAAACTAAAATCTCTCACGACGAGTTTTTAGAAGAACTTAAGAAATAATTTATTTCGATATAAATATTTGAAAACCTCTGGGAAACCGGAGGTTTTTTTATGTCCCATTTAAAGGAGTTTTTGTTTATTTAATCACAATGCAGGATAAGAGCTTTTTGTTTTAATGAGGATAAGAAAGTTAGAGATTATCCGGATTTGAGTGGTTCTGTTAACCAAGATTCAAAATCTTCACATGGTTACTTAAAGGTACAAAAGGAACTTCTGCCTTTCAGTAAAATCCCAATTTTCACCGGCTGTGATTCTATTTCGCAGCATCTTTTCACAAGCTTGTTTTCTTAAAAAATCCTAATGTATTATAATGTATTCCAATAAATATTCTTTGGCTTATTTCTTGTGACCATTATTCCTATATTTACATTTTAAAACTTATTATAGATATGAAAAAGATCATCATTCCGTTTTTCTGTGCCGTATTGTTTTCAGTTCCGGCAGCAGCTCAGCAGACCAGCGCAGCTCCCGCAAAGACGGAAGTCGTGAAATCTAAACTGACACCCAAAGAAATTGTTGACAATTACTTCAAAGCTTTGGGGGGTAAGGCAAAATTAGAAGCTGTAAAATCTACAGTGATTGATAACAGCCTTAGCGTTCAGGGGATGGATATCACCATGAGCACAACAAAAATGGGTAATAAATTCAAGTCTGTACAAACAGCAATGGGACAGACCATAAGCCAGGTTTTTGACGGTGAAAAAGGATATATAGACAGAGCGGGACAGAAAACAGATTTCCCTGCCGAGAATATTGCTGAACTGAAAAAAGGAACAACCGTTGAAGCTTTAGGCTTTAATGCTGCTAACTTTCAGACCGCTACAGTAGAGAAACTGGACGCTAAAGATTATAACGTATTATCTTCAGATAAAGGGAAATTTTACTTTGACGCTGCAACGGGACTTTTATATAAGTCTACGGTTGGACAGGGAAATGTCATTGTAAAAAATTATACTACAGTAGAAGGATTGAAATTCCCTTCTGAAGTAGATATTGATGGAAATGGCCAGAAAGTGACCATTAAAACGACAAAGGTTGTTTTAAATGCTCCCGTTTCTGATGCAGATTTTAAATAGAAACAATTATTTTTATAAGATTAAAGCCGGATATTCTCCGGCTTTTTTTTGGTCTGAATAATTTTAACTCAAATTTAACTATAATGAAAATTTTAGCATTTCTTCACGTGGTGAATAATTGATATTTTTAGCACGAAAATAAATTCAAATTATATGAAGAAAGTTTTATCATCATTTGCGGTCATCTTCCTGATGTCTTCAAATGTTTTCGGGCAGAATATCCCTGTGGATTCTTCCGTGAGAATCGGTACCCTTTCCAATGGAATGAAGTACTACATCAAAAAAAATACATTACCTGAAAAGAAAGTGGATTTCCGTCTGGCAATCAATGCCGGATCTATTCTTGAGGATGAAAACCAGAGAGGTTTGGCTCACTTTATGGAGCACATGAACTTCAACGGAACCAAGAATTTCCCGGATAACAAACTTGTCGATTTTCTACAGTCTATCGGGGTGAAATTCGGGCAACACCTGAATGCTTACACAAGCTTTGACGAAACCGTTTACATGCTTCCCGTTCCATTGGATAAACCCGGAAATCTGGATGCAGGACTGAAAGTAATGGAAGACTGGGCTTTTAATGCTACGCTTTCTGATGCTCAAATCAATAAAGAAAGAGGGGTTGTTCTGGAAGAACTGAGATTGGGTCTTGGGGCAGATAAAAGAATGGCAGATAAATATCTTCCTAAATTATTATACAAATCACAATACGCAGATAGACTTCCTATCGGTAAAAAAGACGTGTTGGAAAACTTCAAACCGGATGTGATCAGAAAATTCCACCAGGACTGGTACAGACCGGATCTGATGGCGATTGTAGTGGTAGGAGACATCAACGTGGATGAAGTTGAAAAGAAAATCAAAGATAATTTCAGCAAATATAAAAATCCATCCAAGCCAAGAGAAAGAAAAGTATTTGACCTGCCTAACCATAAAGAGACATTAGTAGCGATAGAAACTGACCCTGATGCTACCAATTCTATGGTTCAGTTCATTATGAAAGATGCTGATGCTTACAAGCCGGACGTAACGGTTGAGCAATACAACCAGACGATCGTCGAAGGCCTTTCTACAACGATGTTGAACAACAGACTGAAAGAACTGATCAATTCAAACAATCCGCCTTTTACATTCGGATCTGTATATCATGGAGGAACTTATGCCAGAAGCAAAGAAGCTTTTCAGGGATTTGCCATGGTAAAAGAAGGAAACCAGCTGAACGCTTTGAAAGTTTTGTTAGAAGAAGTAGAAAGAGCAAAGAGATTCGGATTTACACAAACTGAACTTGACAGAGCAAAATCGCAGATGTTATCCAATCTTGAAAGATCTTACAACAACCGTGACAAGACAGAAAGCGATATGCTGGTAGACGAATATGTAAGAAATTTCCTGGAGCAGGAACCGATGCCGGGAATCGCCTGGGAATATGATGATACGAAAGCTTTCCTTCCTAAAGTTACTTTGGCACAAACCAATGACGTTATCAAGAAAATGGTGAAGGATGACAGCAGAGTTATCGTGATCACCGGACCTAAAAAAGATAACGTGACAATGCCTACAGAAGCAATGGTTCTCAATACCTTTGAATCAGTAAAAATGGCGGATCTTAAGCCTTACGAGGAGAAAGCAGCCATCAAAAACCTGATCAAGCCTTTCAAATCTGAAGGAAAAATTGCTAAAACGGAAACCGATGCGAAATTAGGAACAACCACCTGGACATTGAGCAACGGAGCTAAAGTGACTTTCAAAAAGACAGATTTCAAAGATGACGAAATTGTATTTTCAGCAAGAAGCTTAGGAGGAAACTCTCTGATCTCTGATGCTGATTTTATCAAAACTCAGTTCGCTTTCGGAGCATTATCCGAAGCAGGCGTGGGCGGATTGTCAAAAGCGGATCTTACCAATTATCTTGCAGGTAAGCAGGTGAGTGTAAATCCAATGATTGGACCTTACTTTGAAGGGATTTCAGGAAGAACTTCCCAGAAAGATTTAGGAACTGCTATGGAGCTTACATATGCCTATTTTACGGGATTAAATTACAATCCTGCCGCATTCAATGCTTACAAAGAAAAGCAGTCTGCCATGCTGGATAACCTTCTGTCTAATCCTCAGGCGTATTTCTCCAACGAGCATGCAAAATTCATGAACCAGAAGAACCCGAGATTCATCGGACTGTTCCCAATGGAGAAAGACTGGGCGAATACAGACTATAAAAAAGCATACGATATCTATAAAGAGAAATTTGCCAATGCCGGAAACTTCCAGTTCTATTTCGTTGGAAATATAGACGAGGCTACGTTCAAAGAGCAGGTACTTCAGTACATCGGAAGCCTTTCATCAGCCGGTAAAACAGCAACGTTTAAAGATACAGGCTACAGACAATTGACCGGAGATTATTCGAAAGTGTACAAAAAAGGAAAAGATCCTAAGAGTATGGTAACGATCTCTTACAGCGGAGAAACACCTTACAACGAGAAAGAAGCCTTAGCTCTTGCAGCACTTGGAGAAGTAGCGACCATCAAAGTGATCGAAAAACTGAGAGAAGATGAAAGCGGAATCTACGGTGGTGGAGCGAGAGGAAGTATGAATAAAATTCCTTACAGCACTTACAATTTCAGCATTAGCTTCCCATGCGGGCCTGAAAATGCTGACAAGTTAACGAAAAGTGCCATTACCGAACTTCAGAAACTGATCGACAAAGGTCCGGAGCAGAAAGACCTTGACAAATACAAAGAAGGGGAATACAACGACAATAAAACAGAACTTAAGGATAATATGTTCTGGTTGAGTTCTCTTGCTAAAAACCAGTTAGATGGCAGCGATAAATACGACATCCTGAACTATCAGGAAAAAGTAAAAGCGCTTACCGTAAAAGATCTTCAGGATGTTGCCAAGAAATACCTTGCTAAAGGAAAAATTACAGCAACACTGATGCCGGAAGACGGATGGGAAAATACCAAAAAAGCTGATGCCAAACCTGCAGTGGTAGGCGCATCAGTCACTAAATAATATTTTTCAGAATAATTGATAAAAGAAAAACCGCAGATCAGTCTGCGGTTTTTTTGTTGTGTGATACTGTCAGTTCCTTTCTCTTCTGTTTCAATTAAATACGTCAAGTTCTGTCGTAATCAACGGCTAGCTTCGCTTCAGAGACATTTGAAAAAAAATAGTAATTGATAAAAACACAGCTTATGAAAAAATTATTTGATGATGATTGGAGTGATGATTTATCAGGGTTTAAGATCATTTCCACAGAAGATCTGAATAAAGGATTTGTGGGAGATCATAGTATTTTGAAAGATACTATAATCAACAATGATGATTCTCCTGATTACAGAAGTGTTTTCCATGATGACAGAAACACTCCTTTAGGTTATTCTTATCTCACGGATCATCCTGTATCCGTATTTGCTTCAACCGGTGTCAATGAAAAAGGCGAAAAAGGATATGAATATTATGCAGAAGTTCTGTCTTGTGAAACGGGCTCTCAGGTATATGGAAGCTATAAGGCTAATGAAAGAAAAAAACAGGCATTATTTCTGTTTTATGAGAAGCCGGATTCCAAAAAATCAAACTTTTCAGGAAATTTCTATATTGCCAAAATGGGAGATTATTTTGTAGATCTATTCAAAAGATTTCCCCAGCCATTATCTTCTAAAATAAACGGTCAGTTTTTCAGGGATATCACCTCTATGGAAGATGAAGCAGCTTACCTCACGCAGTTGGCGTATACTTTTGAAAAAGATAAGATTAATGCTGCTCTTGTTCATCAGGCTTTGATGAGAGAATATCAGTTTTATACCGGAGACAGAAGGTTTGAAGAGATCATCGGAAATATTTCTTCTATTCCGGCTGATGCTATCGGATGGTGTGCAGAACAGCTGGACAAATTAAAACCTGCGGAAAAGAATTATAATCCTGGATCTAAAGATTATGCACCATTAATTCCTTTTATCGGAGGGATTCCGGTTCCCGTTAATATCAATAAGGCAACACTGTTCTTTGAGGGGTTGGGAGATCATCCTTTTGTTCAGGGAGCCGAGGCAGCTTTTACAAAAGTATGGTCAATGGTCGAACGGGCAGCCGGAAAGATTGCAAATGCTTCGATAGACCACCTTCCGGATGCTTTTAAAAAGATGCTTAATAAAATCTCAGGAGTTATTACAGATATTAAATCTTTTCTCAGCAATGTAAAAGACGACCTCGATGACCTCGTCAAGTCGGGTTTGGAAATCCTTAAGCTCTTCAATGCTTTTTATTGTGGCATTCACAGTGGTCTTATCAGTCTTATACAGTGTCTGCTCTATATTTTAGAATTTCTTTTACAACCTACCACAGCTTTTTCGTACCAGCAATATCTGGAAAGAAGAGACCTGATGGAAAAAGCAGAAGATGTACTGGACTGGGTAGCAGAAAATGGTCCTAAATTCTTACAGGGAGTTAAAGATCTTTTCAAATCAAGTAGGAACCTTTCAGTCTCTGATATGGAAGGAATGCTGGATAAGATGAAGGAATATTTTGGGGATATTTCCCGTTACACCATAGCTTTTTTTACAGGTATTATTGCTTTTGAAGTACTGATTAATATTCTGCTTATCACCTTTACAGGAGGTGCCGGGAATATTGTAAAAGGGGAAACTTATCTGGCTAAAATAACGAGTCTGCTAAAAGTTATGGCCCGGGAAACTTTTTCTGTGGTCACGTTGGGAATTCCGGACCTGCTGGCTTTTCTTTCAAGATTTATTATTAGATTTGGAAAAGCTTGTACCAATGGCTTCAAAGGTTTTTTCAGGTTTATAGAGGAACTGATGCAGGGGGCGAAGAATGGTGCGAAGGCGGAGGATCTGGCAGATGAAGTTCATGATCTGGAAGAAGTAATCATCAGAGGAAGAAAACTTCAGAGAGGCGGCGGCGATCCAACTAAATCTTTTGCTGAAAATGCAGGAATCAGAATTGAACGATGGATAAGTGAAAATAAGGTCTTTGGACAATCTATGGATTATACATGTGTTTCAACTTCTTTAAGAATGGTATTGGATGATAAAGGAATTATTAAAAGTGAAAAGTATCTTGCTAGTGCTTTAAACACCACCACAGAAGGAGCAAGAATTAAAGACATTCCAGATGCACTATATAACAGCTATTTGGATGATGTGGTTGCTATAGCAGAAAATAAAATAGTTTTACCTAGGTTATTGGAGAAACTAAAAGATGGAGATAAGGCTATTATTAGTCTATATCAAAAAGAATTTGGTTATCATGCAGTAGTACTGGAAAAAGTTGAGAATGGACAAGTATTTTTACGTGATCCCTTGCCGATGAATCAAGGCACTTCTTATTCTATGAAGATAGAAGATTTTAAAAATATATTTAATAAGAAAGCAGTAATTATTAAAAAATAAAGTCATGACAGAATCAGGAAACATAAAATATAATACAAAAGGAGAGAAGCCATCAAAAGGCTATGAGGTAGTTAGAGTAAGAAATATAGTTAATGCAAAAGAGGTTTTAGATAATTTTAAAAATGCAGTATTAACATTCTTAAAGAACAAGAATATTCACTATGAAGATCCAAAGTGGAAAGAATTACTTCCTCAGGGAATTGTAAACAAAGTCAAACAGTTAGATGATGATGATTATGGATATGATGAATTGTTAGATGACATAGATATGGCTATCTATAACTTCCAAGATATTAAAAAATGGGAATGGTACAGTTCATTAGAAACCGAAAAAGGATTTGATATTATTGTAAAAGGTGATTTTAATGCTATGTTCATCAGCTTTATCCACTGCCAGAATGTTCCATTAGACAATATCAGGATCATAGATGCAGATAAAGAAGAAATTTATGAGTTGAAAACGATTAAAGATTATACCACCTATAAGATTTTGAAATAATAAATTCAAGCTACTCATGAGTAGAATATCAATCTGATAAAAGAAAAACCGCAGATCAGTCTGCGGTTTTTTATTGTTTTAAGAGCCATAAGCTTTTTTCCATTCATCGGCAGCTTCACTTAAAACACCGTAGAACGCTTCACCGTATTTT
This sequence comes from Chryseobacterium sp. JM1, assembly GCF_000737715.1. Taxonomy (GTDB): domain Bacteria; phylum Bacteroidota; class Bacteroidia; order Flavobacteriales; family Weeksellaceae; genus Chryseobacterium. The sequence goes on from NZ_JPRN01000022.1 coordinate 12,869, forward strand.
CTGGTGAGGGGCGTTTTCAGGAATTTATAGATAGGAACCTGCAGTTCTTTTCCCAGAGCGCACGCATCACTGCATACACTCCATTCGTGGTAGTTCAGGGCTGTGAACGTAGAATATTCTGTAACACGGATAGGGTAGAGGTGGCAGGAAATCGGCTTTTGCCAGTCTATAGCACCGTCTTCATACGCTTTCTCAATACCGCACTTCGTGATTCCTCTTTCATCAAAAGTTACATAAGCACATTCTCGGTCTTCTACCATAGGGGTCACATACATTCCGTCTTCCGGATCTGTAGTCCATGTTCCCTGTTCTTCAAGGGCTTTGATGCCTTCCTGGGTGAGATAAGGCTTTATTTTATCTAGAATACTGTCTAAAATCTCAAGTTCATCCTTATCCAGGGGAGCACCTACATCTCCTTCCACACAGCATGCACCTTTACATTTCGTAAGGTTGCAAACAAATTCTTCGGAAAATATATCCTCTGAAATCAATTTATCGTCTATCTGAATCATAATCTTTAAAATAAATCAAAATACGTACCTGCTTTAAAAGCAATCAAACTTATAATGATAAGCCATAAGCTTACCTCCTGCATCCAGTATTTAGGCAAGAATCTCATCATCCTGCTCAGGATAATGCTCGACGGAAATGCCAGAAGCAGTAAATACTCATAGTTTTTATTCATGTACAGAATAATAGTCACCAGCTGAGCCAGTGAGAAAACAAGCAGAAATGTATATTTATATCTGCTTATAGGGCTTTTCTTGTTATAGTTTGTGAAGTGGTCGTATACCGCATAAATAAGCATCAGCAAAATAGGAATCAGTGGAAAAAGATCCGTATAATCCGTCATCGGTTTCATTTTTCCAAACGGGAAATAATCTATATTCCACGTCGTAAAACTGAAAAAGAACATGATGGAAAAATAACTGAATGCAATTAATATAGTTCCTAAGAGAAATCTGAAGAGATTTAAGCTTATTTTTTGAGAAGTAGCGATCACGTGAACAATCACGAAAAGGGCCATGGGCCAGGTGGTGGGAAGGAAAATAAAATTCAAAGCTACAATAGCTCCTACCAGAACATACGACTTCTTTCTGATATCTTCATCCGCACTGGTGAGGAGCAGAAGCAGAAACGAATTGGTAAGCAGCGAAACGGCAATTCCGATGTCCAGATTTCCCGGATAAAGTCCGAAAATAAAAAATGTATACAGGAATAACGGCAGATGCGTCTGATAATTAAGCGCAATGCTGTGAAAACAAAAATATCCCAAAGCAATTCCCAGGAAAGTTACCCCGGCAATAATGGCTTCATAAGTATTGAAATTCAGTATGTTAAATATTATAACTACTAATAGAAGAAAACCAATATAAACAGGAATTGAAAAAATATTGCTTTCTTTTGAAAGTAATTTAAACATTTTTTATAAATTTGTACAAAGTTAATTTAAAAAAGGAAAATAATGACGTCTTTCTGGTTATTCTTAAGTAAAGTTTTCAAATGGGCCTTCGGTTTTTTTGATGCATTTGGAAATGTTCTGAACTGGATTTTATTTATCGTTTGCTGTGTACTGTTTACTTACTGGTGCTATGTATTGGTAGTAACTCTTGGTGGTGATAAAGATAAAGACTATTATTCTCCGACTGAGGGTAAGAACCCTTACTACGATCCTAAGATCTATAAAAAAGAAGGTTAATTAATTGGTTATATAGTAAAAAACCGATCGGACTTAGGTCTGATCGGTTTTTTTATTAACAGTTAAAATTTAATTTCTTCTAGTCGTGGATGGGAAGTACCAGCACCGGCACGGGTGAATCTTTTGTAAGCCCCTTCGTTAAGCTTCCTACAAAAACATCATAAATTCCACTTCTTCCGTGGGATCCCATGACGATATAATCTGCGTTTTTAGCCTTGGCATAGTCCAGAATGGTATCTTTGGCTATTCCCTGTTTTAAAAGATGCTCACAATCCACATCCTGTGCTATAATGCGCTGCTGAATTTTATTCAGCTCCACCAGTTCACCTCGGATTTCGTTGGCTTCTACCTCAGGAAAATATTGATATCCCATATCACCGATCGCAAAACCAATATCCGTTGGCGCTACGTGAATCAGAAAGATTCTGCCGTTTAACTGTTTTGCAAATTTTACGGCTCCTTCTACAAGCTGTTCTGTTTTGTCCCCAAAATCTACGGGTAGTACAATATTTATCATGACCTCTAATTTTGTTATTCTAAAGGTAAGAAAAAAATGCCAAAATTTTATGTTAAATACTTATAATATTCGGATGTCAAGAATTTTTTCTTCTTTCAGATAAGCTTCCAGAACGTCGTTTTCATTTACTTTCCCCACCCCTTTTGGAGTTCCTGTAAAAATAAGATCACCCACTCTCAATGTGAAATACTGGGAAGCAAAAGCAATGATGTCATCAATACTGAAAATCATATCTTTTGTATTGCCATCCTGAACTTTTTCTTTGTTTTGAAGAAGTGAAAACTGAAGTCCTTCCAGATCATAGCTCTCTTTGCTGAAAAAGTTTCCTACTACTGCAGAACCGTCAAAACCTTTGGCAAGTTCCCACGGAAGACCTTTGGATTTAAGGTCAGTCTGAAGATCTCTCGCTGTAAAATCTATCCCTAAGCTGATTTCCTCATAATGCTTGTGAGCCACTTGTTTCTGAATGTATTTCCCACCTTTTGAAATCTTTACAACCACTTCCAGCTCATAATGTACGTCATCTGAAAATTCAGGAATGTAAAAATCATTTCCTTTCAAAACCGCCGTGTCAGGCTTCATGAAAATAACCGGTTGTTCAGGAATTTCGTTTCCTAATTCTTTCGCATGCTCGCTGTAGTTTCTTCCAATACAAATGATTTTCATAACTCTTAATTATTGATGTTTTATGTGTAAAGATGAAGTAATCTCTAATTATTTTAAATCTTAAATCCTATTGATGCGTAAACTCATTCCCACAGTAGTAGCAGACAAACTTCTGACTGGACAAAATGGAGATTCCAAAGAAGCTCGTCGCTCTGTCGTCTCTGTAGATATGATTTGAACCACACTTCGGGCATACAAAATCAAATGCCGGATCCTTGATGGTATGTTCTACCTCCAGTGAATACGCCTCATTGTCATTGTAATCCTGCAGAATCTGTTTCGCTTTTTCCAGATCATCTTCAAAAACCTGAAGCTGAATGCCGCCCACAGCCTGTGAAAGCAGCCAGTCAGACTGGATGAGCTGTTCGTTCGCAATGAAACCGTTCACTCCGTTTTCGGCAAGGATCTGTTTGTCCCTGTTGGCTTCAAGAGCGGTTTCGTAAAATTTAAAACGGACCAGATCTGACATATATTAAAACTTGCTTGATAGTTGAATTTTGGTGAAGACTTTCTTCGTGTACAGCGGGAAATCCGCATTCTGAAGCCATCCGTAATAGCCTAAATCCTTCTGGAATACAGCTTTTACCACCTGACCTTTATATTTTCCGAAGTTGAAAACAGCTTCCGTTTTATCATTATACCCGATAAATCCGGCAAGGTCAGCATTTTTATTATGGAAGGTGAACTCGCTTAAAGGAGCAATCTCATTCGGGATATCGTCATATTTTCCAACCTGTGCATCCAGTACCTCGAAAGTTGCCATCACATCAGCTTCTGCAGAGTGGGCGTTTTCCAGAACCTTTCCACAGTAAAACTGATAGGCAGCTCCCAGGTTTCTTGGTTCTTTTTTGTGGAAAATAGTCTGTGCATCCACCAGTCTGAATTTACTTAAATCAAAATCAATTTCAACTCTCAGAAGTTCTTCAGCCAGAAGCGGAACATCGAAACGGTTGGAATTAAATCCTCCCAAATCGCTTCCTGCAAGCATTTCCATCACCTTTGGAGCGATATCTCTGAATGTTGGAGCATCTTTTACATCTGCATCATAAATTCCATGGATTAAACTGGATTCGTTGGGAATAGGCATTTCCGGGTTTACACGCCAGGTTTTGCTTTCTCTGGAAGCATCCGGGTTTACTTTTAAAATGCAGATTTCTACGATTTTGTCTTTTCCGATATTCGTTCCTGTCGTTTCAAGGTCAAAAATACAAAGGGGTTTATGGAGTTTTAAATTCATTTCTTTAATTTGAAAATAGGTTAATTTAATAATGTGCTGATGTGCTGATTTGATGATATGTTGATTTGATGATGCTGATGATATACTAATTTCTAACTTCTAGCCTCTAATTTCTAACTCAGCTGTCTTTGAAAAACCAGCGATACTAATATATAATAAATAACAAGCATCGGAATCCCTACAATCTGAAATATAATCAGAATAGCAATTCCGCCGCCTAATAAAATAACTTTCGGGTAATTGTCCTGCAGCTTTTTCGATTTGAATTTCATCGCCATCATCTTGATCGGGCTGATCAGAAGCCATGATGTGATAACCGTTAATACTACCAGAAACAATGAATTGTCAAATAAGAATCCAAATGTTCCGGTTTCTTTGAAAGCATAATACAGTCCAAACAGCAATACCGTGTTGGTAGGCGTATTCAGACCTTTAAAATAATAACGCTGCTCCTCATCAAGATTAAAAATCGCTAGTCTTAAGCATGAGAAAGTTGTCACGAGAAGACCTACATAACTGATGTCAAAAGGAAGGTGAAGTCCTAAAATTTCATTTCCGAACGGTTCCAGAGCTTTATACATTGTAAGACCGGGAATCAGTCCGAAACTCACCATATCCGCAAGAGAATCCAGCTGAAGTCCCAGATTGGAGTTTGATTTTACAGCGCGGGCCACAAACCCGTCAAAGAAATCGAAAATGGAAGAAAGAATGATACAGATGGCCGTTGTCTGGTAATCGCCCAGAATAAGATGTATCACCCCTATACAGCCCGCAAATAAATTGGCAAGGGTCAATAAATTGGCAAGATTATTTTTTATGAAATTCATGTCACAAAAATACAGTTTTTCCAAACTTTATACCGAAATATTAGGAAGGAAAAAATACATTAATCGGTTTTTGATGTAAATTTGCCGAATGAAATTTTTTAAAGAATTTAGAAAACAGGAAGTTCTGGCGCTTTTGTACCGGATTTTCTTAGCATACGTTTTTTATCAGATTGCCCGGCTTTTGTTTTGGTATTTCAATAAAGAACTCATCAAAGTGGACTCTGTTTCAGATTATTTCAACCTCGCGTTTCACGGGACGGCCTTTGATACCACGGCGATTCTATATGTGAACGCTTTGTTTATTCTGTTAAGCCTTGTTCCCATTGTCATCAATACAAAGAAAGGCTATCAGGCTGTTTTGTTCTGGCTGTATTTTATCACCAATGGTATTGCTTATGCGATGAATTTCGGGGATTTTATCTACTACAAATTTTCACAGGCAAGACTGACATCTACCGCTATGGAGGTGGCAAAACACGAATCCAATGTCTTTAAAGTATTCACAGTTTCTGTAGGGCAGCATCCATTTGTTCTGATATGGTTTGTTGTGCTAATGGCACTTTGGGTCTTCCTTTACAAAAAGGTGAAGGTGACAGAACAGAAACCTTTAAAACTTATTCCATACTTTATCTGGTCGGTACTCGTTCTTTGTGGGACCGCTGTTTTGGTGGTGGGAGGAATCCGTGGTGATTTCAAGCATAGCACAAGACCTATCAATTTGGTGGACGCCAACCGGTTTGTAGTCAATCCGCTTCAGGGAAATATCGTCTTGAACAGTACATTTTCGTTTTTCAGAACATTAGGAACCAATAATTTTAAAGAAGTTCATTTTGTAGACGAAAAATTTATTGCAGACAATGTTCAGCCTTATAAAATATATGACAGAAAGGTAGAAAACCGTCCCAATATTGTCATTTTTATCGTTGAATCTTTTGGGAGAGAATACTCAGGAGCTTTTAATAAAGATAAAAACATCAACGGTTACGTTTCCTATACGCCTTTTATAGACAGCCTTGCGGGACAGAGTTTAATTTTTCCCAATACTTTTGCTAATGGACGACAGTCTATTCATGGGATGAGCAGCGTATTGGCGGGAATTCCAAGTCTTACGGATGCATTTACAAGTTCGCCGTATTCCAACCAGAAAATCCAGTCTATTGTTTCGGTTTGTAATGATCTGGGCTATGATACCTCTTTTTATCACGGAGCTCCGAACGGATCGATGGGCTTCCTCGGATTTGGAAATATCTTAGGATTTAAGCATTATTTCGGAAAAAATGAATACAATCATGATGAAGATTTCGACGGAATGTGGGCTATTTGGGATGAACCATTTCTTCAGTATTTTGCAAAGAATGTAGGAAAGAAACAGCCTTTTATGACAACGGTGTTCACAGCTTCGTCACACCATCCGTTTAAAATCCCTGAAAAATATAAAGGGAAATTTAAAAAAGGAACGATAGAAATGCATGAGCCGATCCAATACACGGATTACTCTATTAAAAAATATTTTGAAACGGCGAAAAAAGAACCTTGGTTCAATAATACCATTTTCGTGTTCACAGGAGACCATACCAACCAGATCGCTTACGGCGAATATGAAAAAGCGATGAACCGTTTTGCCGTTCCGCTGATCTTCTATTCTCCAAATCCGGAATACAATCTGAAAGGCGTAAATCCTGAAACCGCTCAGCAAATCGATATTTATCCTACACTGGCAGATCTTATCGGATACAACAAACAGATCAGAAGCTGGGGGAGAAGTCTCGTGAGCGATAAAAAATACCCTTCTATTGTGGTGAATTCTGACGGAAGTTCAGAACAGTTCATCATCGGAAATCATATGTACCGCTTCGATGGAAAGCAGATCACAGGGATATACGATAAAAATGATCTCGGCTTTGAAAAGAACCTGATGGGCCAGTTGAAAACCCCCGAAACAGAAAAAGAAATGCAGACGGCAAAAGCCTGGTTCCAGGATTATATGGACAGGGTGATCAACAGGAAACTGAAATAAGTTTGAGAGTGGGAGGGTTTTAGAGTTTTAGAGTTGAGTTGCTGGTTGATAGTTGCTGGTTCGTACCCCGCATCGCGAAACCCGAAACTCATACCCCGCATTCCGGAACTTTGGCCTATCATATGCTTTGTATAATAAAAGTTTTTGCCTGTTTAAAATTTAATTTATACTTTTAGCAATAGATACATAACAAAAAACGTATATCGGAATTAAAACTATAAGAAATATGAAAAAATTATTATTAACATTCGTACTCTCTCTGTTTGGCGTATTATCGTTTGCACAGATTGAAGGGAAATGGAAGACTATAGATGATGAAACGAAGCAGGCTAAATCTGTGGTAGAAATCTTTAAAAAGTCAGACGGAAAGTATTACGGAAAAGTTTCCCAGTTGCTTATAAAGCCTGCAGATCCAAATTGCACGGGATGTAAAGATGACAGAAAAGGAAAACCAATCTTAGGAATGGAAATCATCAGAGGTCTTAAAAAAGATGGCGATGAATTTACAGGAGGAACTATTACAGACCCTAAATCAGGTAAAACGTATAAGTGTACCATCACAAAAAGTGGTGACAAGCTTAATGTAAGAGGATATATGGGCGTTTCTGTATTTGGAAGAACTCAGACATGGGATAAAGTAAACTAATCAGGTTTAAATAAAATGATAAGGCGGCATTTCAGCAATGAGATGCCGTTTTTTGTTATATGCTGATTATTTTTACAGGAATTTGGTAAAGAATTTACGGTAAAATTCTGTCCGATCTCAGAAAAAACTACAGAGAACTGAGCCAGGCGGAAGAAAAAGCTTTTTAATTCAATAGATATTAAGGCTTCTCATTCAATGAGATGCCTTTTTTGTTATGTTAGTAATAAAAAAACACTATTTTTGTAGTCTAAATTTTTCAAATAAATATGGCAGAATATACTTTTCGTGAGGTAATTGCACAAGCAATGAGCGAGGAAATGCGTAAAGACGAATCCATCTTTTTAATGGGGGAGGAAGTTGCAGAATACAATGGTGCGTATAAAGCTTCAAAAGGAATGTTGGATGAATTTGGTCCTAAAAGAGTAATCGATACACCCATTGCTGAGCTTGGTTTTACTGGGATTGCTGTAGGTGCTGCGATGAATGGTAACAGACCAATTGTAGAGTATATGACGTTCAATTTCTCTTTGGTAGGTATTGATCAGATTATTAATAATGCGGCTAAGATCCGTCAGATGAGCGGTGGTCAGTGGAACTGTCCTATCGTTTTCAGAGGACCTACTGCTTCGGCAGGACAATTGGGAGCTACACACTCTCAGGCTTTTGAAAACTGGTTTGCCAACGTTCCCGGATTAAAAGTAGTGGTTCCTTCAAACCCTTACGATGCGAAAGGATTGTTGAAAACAGCTATTCAGGATAATGACCCGGTGATCTTCATGGAATCTGAGCAGATGTATGGTGATAAAATGGAAATCCCTGAAGAAGAATATTACCTGCCAATAGGTAAAGCAGATATCAAAAGAGAAGGTACAGACGTTACTTTGGTTTCTTTCGGTAAGATCATGAAGCTGGCTATTCAGGCTGCTGAAGATATGGCTAAAGAAGGAATCTCTGTAGAAGTGATCGACCTTAGAACAGTTCGTCCTCTGGATTTTGATACCGTTTTAGCTTCCGTTAAGAAAACAAACAGATTGGTAATCCTTGAAGAAGCATGGCCATTTGGTTCAGTATCTTCAGAAATTACTTATATGGTACAGCAGAAAGCATTTGATTACTTAGATGCACCTATCAAGAGAATTACTACTCCTGATGCACCTGCGCCGTATTCAGCTGCATTATTTGCAGACTGGTTCCCTAAGCTTGAAAAAGTGAAAGAGGAAATTAAAAAAGCGATGTACGTAAAATAACTATTATAGAGAAAAACTTCCGAAAGGAAGTTTTTTCATTTATTCTATTCATGAAGAATAGTTCTTGCCCTCATAAAATTAGTATAAATTTGCGCGTTTAAAAAAAATAAGCTGACATGGCAGACGTTACAGAAGATGGTTATCATTTTGACATAAAAAAACTTTCCTTTATGGGAGTTTTAGTCTCTCTCGGAATTGTTTTCGGAGATATCGGGACATCACCGCTTTACGTAATGAAAGCGATTGTGAATGCAAGAGATGGCGGTAGTAATATGCCTTTCAACGAATACATAGAAGGAGCTCTTTCCTGTATTATCTGGACCCTTACTCTTCAGACTACGATAAAATACGTAATCATCGCTCTAAGGGCAGACAACAAAGGAGAAGGAGGTATTTTGGCTTTATTCTCATTAGTTAAAAACCTCAAAAAAGGATGGCTGTATCTTATTGCCATCATTGGGGCAGCAGCACTGGTTGCAGATGGTGTCATCACGCCTTCGCTTACCGTGATGTCAGCTATTGAAGGTCTTGAAATATATAATCCTCATACACCTGTTGTTCCTATTACGATCGGAATTCTGATTGTCATATTTGTGGTACAGCAGTTTGGAACCAGTTTTATCGGGAAATTTTTTGGCCCTGTAATGGTAGTTTGGTTCCTGGTTTTAGGAGGTTTGGGAGTAATGCATTTAAGTGAAAACTTCGAAATTCTGAGATCTTTCAATCCTTATTATGCGTACAAGCTTATTGTCAATTCTCCAAGTGCCATTGTTATTCTTGGTGCTGTTTTCCTGTGTACAACCGGAGCTGAAGCTCTTTATTCAGATTTAGGACACTGTGGGGCAAAAAATATCAGAGTAAGCTGGGGATTTGTTAAAGTGATGCTTATCTTAAACTATCTTGGACAGGGAGCGTGGCTTTTAACCAATCATGCTAAACCCGGATTTTCTGTGGTGAACCCATTCTTTGGAATCATGGAAGAATGGATGATTGTACCGGGTGTAATTATGGCGACTGCGGCAGCTATTATTGCAAGTCAGGCCTTAATTACGGGTTCTTTTACCATCTTTTCTGAAGCGATGTCACTTAATTTATGGCCTAATCAGAAAATTGATTACCCTTCCGGAGTTAAAGGACAAATGTATATTCCGAGAATCAATTGGGGACTTTTGATCTTATGTATTATCGTAGTACTTCATTTCAGAGAATCAGGAAAAATGGAAGCCGCCTACGGATTGTCCATTACAGTAACAATGCTGATGACAACAGTCCTGCTGGTTTTCTGGTTATTAAAACATAGAGTAAGCAAAGTATTGATCGTGTTTTTTGCCTTAGTTTATATGGCGATTGAACTAGGATTCTTCAGTGCCAATATCATCAAGTTCATGGAAGGTGGATGGATTACTGTAGTTTTAGCAGGCTCTATCGGTATCTCTATGTATGCATGGTACAATGGACGACTGATAAAAACAACATTTATCCAGTTTGTAAAAATAGAGAAATACGTATCGATCATCAAAGATATGAAGCTGGATGAAAGCATTCCAAAATATGCAACCAACCTTGCTTATCTGAGCAGAGCTAAGAGAAATGATGAGGTAGAATCTAAAATCATCTATTCTATCATCAAAAAGCAACCGAAACGGGCAGATCATTATTTTATATTAAGCATTGTCAATCAGGAAGATCCGTATACATTTAAATATACCGTAGACGAGATTCTGCCGGGAACCGTATACAAAGTCAATTTCCTTTTAGGATTTAAAGTAGACAGAAGAATCAATGACTATTTTAATATGGTATTGAAAGATCTTATGGCCGATGGAACCATTCCTTCAAGAAGCAGCCATCCGTCTCTGAGAGCCCATAATATCCCGCCGGATCTGAAATATGTGATTATAGATAATACGTATATTAACGATATACTTTTAACGGTTAAACAGAAGATTGTACTCAATATCTACAACTTTGTGAAGTACATCGGAAGCGATGATTTCAAGGCCTGGGGAGTATCCTCACACAACGTGGAAGTGGAGTCTGCGCCTATCACAGAACTTACGATTTATGACAACAAGATTGAGCAGTCTGGCTTCATCCGTCACAACTCCTAAAAGTCCGGGTTGCAAACCATGAGGTCTATTTAAATAAAAATCAATAAATTTGTAGATAATTTTTTTGATGGATACAATACAAAAAGAAAAAAATATTGCCTTGATCAAGGATGTTTTAAGAAATTACCTGCTAGAAAAGGGTTTCAGAAACACGCCTGAACGATATACGATATTAGAAGAGATTTATAATATGGATCATCACTTCAATGTGGATGATCTGTATCTCCTTATGATGCAGAAGAAATATCATGTTTCAAAAGCAACCATTTACAACACTATTGAAATTTTCCTTGATGCAGGATTGATCCGTAAGCATCAGTTTGGAGAAAAAACATTGACCTCTTCATCTTATGAGAAGTCTTATTTTGACAAGCAGCATGACCATTTGGTGATCTACAAAAAAGGCTCTGATAAAGAAATTGAAGAAATCATCGAATTCTGCGATCCAAGAATCCAGGGAATAAAAGAAGCAATTGAAGAAGCATTTGGCGTAAATATTGATTCGCATTCGCTGTATTTCTATGGTACTAAGAATGATTAATCAATGAGAATAATCCTTTTTCTGTTAATTTTTATTTCTGCGTTCAGTTCCGCACAGGACAATAAAACGACGCAGGTGGATCCTTATGTTCAAAATAAAGGGAAAGCTTCTCCGGTAGTGCGCCCTGAAGATAAGGTGAAAATCATCCATTCCGATGAATTTAACAAAGATACCAAGTACGAAGGAAACCAATATTTGGTAGGTCATGTTCAGATAGAGCATCAGGGATCTATTCTTTATGCAGATGAAGTTATTCTTTACAACGATCAAAGTATTGTAAAAGCTATTGGTAATGCTAAGTTGCAGAATGCAGACGGTTCTGTAATTACTGCCCATGAAATGGAGTACAACGGAGCTACCCAGAAAGGGGTTGCCAGAAAAGATGTTGTTCTTACCGATCCTAAACAGACCATTAAAACAGATATCCTTTATTACGACAAGCTTGCCAATCAAGCTTATTTCAATACAGGAGGGACAATCAGTGACGCACAAAATGTGATGTACACGAAATCAGCGACCTATTTCCTCGATACCAAAATGATTGATTTTGTTGGGAATGTGAAAATAGACAGTCCTGATTATATCATTGAAGGTCCCAATATCAAACAGAACCAGAATACAAAAGTAGCTGAGTTCTTCGGACCTACTACGATCACCAACCGTGCCAATCCTAAAAACAGAATCTACACCGAAAGAGGAACCTATAGAATGGAGACTAAGGAAGCTTTCCTTAACAAAAACTCCAAGATCTTTTATAACGACAAGATCCTGACCGGGGATGATATGTATTTTAACAATATCACAGGTTTCGGAAAAGCAACCGGAAATGTTACATTAGACGATCCCAAAGAAAGAAGATACATCAAAGGAGGGTATGGAGAAGTTTTCCAAAAGAAAGATTCAGCCATGATGACCAAAAGTCCTTATGCTGTTAAGATCATGGAAAAAGACTCTATCTATTTTGCAGCAGAAAAAATCCTTTCTTACCAGCGACCGGATTCAGCGGATATTACCATTAAGAAAAGTTTTTTAAGAGCTTATAAAAAAGGACGTATCTACAAATCCAATGCACAGGGAAGAGCAGATTCCATCGCTTTCAATGAAACAGACGGGATCATGCATATGTATACCAACCCAATTCTTTGGAGCGGTGAAAAACAGGTAACCGGAGACAAAGTAGAAGCCTATTTCAATACAAAAACTGAAAATATAGATTCACTGAAAGTAATCGGAAATGCCTTCGCCATCAGTAAAGTGGATTCATTGAACCTTAAAGATGAATTCAACCAGGTGAAAGGAAAATTCATGACCGTTTACTACCAGAATAATGAGATCAAAGAAGCGAGAGTAGTTGGGAATGCCCAATCCATTGCTTACGTAGACGATGTGGATCAGGAAACCAAACAGCCGCAGAGAATAGGAATTACCCTTTCTACCTGTGGAATCATCGGAGCTTTATTTGAAGAAACCGGATTACAGATTATATCGTGCAGCATAGGTGCCAATTCGGATACCTATCCCATGAGTATGATAGAACCGGACAAAAGAAAGTTCTCCGACTTCAATTGGAATACCAAAGACCGGATCAGAAAATGGCAGGACATCCTTGTCGACAGTCCCAATTATGAGGAAATTAAATATACTTCTGATAATGAGTTGTTTAATAAGGCTCAGGAGGCTGTAGATAAAGAAAGAGCCAAAGAAGAAGCCAAAAAGCCGAAACGGGTACGAAAATAACAGCAGGAATTTTCAACGAAAAACAATAAATCACCATTTTTTAGTAAGAAATGGTGATTTATTTTGACCAAAAAAGTGGACTTATTCTTAATATCTAGTAAAATTGTAGACTTTTATCTTAAAAATAAGCATATCGGTGACTCGCGAAATACCTTATGAAATCTAGGTTTTTATCCTTTGTTTATATTATTAATATTAATTTTTTACTAAGGTTGTTCTTTGAATGCTAATATTTTATAAATTTAATACACCTAGAATGATAAAAAAATTTTAAAAATGAAAATCAATTATTTCCTCTTGGTTCCTATTCTTTGCTTTATAGGGATCAGCGCACAGGTTGGGATTGCAAAAGCGCCCGGTTTCCAACCTGACGAAAGAACACTTCTGCATGTAAAACAAGACAACAATGCAGCACGGATGCCCAGGTCCAACACAGCTGCAGTTCTCCCAACCTCTGTTACCGGTACCACAGGAAACGGTACCCAAAGTTCCATTATCTTCAACAGAGAAACCGGAAGTATTGTACAGAACGATGGTACAACCTGGAAAATTTCAGATCCCATCGTGACGACCTTGAAGAACAACAAAATGGCACGTTTTATAAGAAGTGCTGCCATCACTGCAGATTGCGGAACCTGCGGATTGGGGTGTGGAGGTGTCAACCGGCTTTGTCCGCAGACCGGAGGAGCAGTGGATGTTCCTTTTACAAGTTCCAGCCCGAGTTATAATGATATTACAGCAGATGTTTCGCTTGCCGCTGCTACCAGTAATGTCATTAATATCAAAACAAAAGGATTGTATAAGATCTCCTTTAAAAGTGGTGCGATTGATGTAAAAACACCTTCTCTCTGCGTAGGCGTAACCATTAATCTATACTCAAAGGTTGATTTGGAAACAAGTACAGCCGCTGCTCCCACTACCTGGAAACCTATTACAAACAATTCCACAAGCTCTACCAGCGGTGCGTTATCCTTAGGAAGTTTATCGCCTGGATCTATTGATGTAGGACAGTCATTGGTTCTTACGTACATAGGCAGTTTTGAAGCTGGGGATAATTTACGCCTAAGGTTTTATGGAAACCAGAACATTGGTTCAGGTGTTTGTACCGGTATTATTGGAGGGAATGTACTGTCTTTCTCAATGAATACTACAGGAAATGCCGTGTCAGAAATTATTGTCGAAAAAATAAATATGCAATAAGATGAAAAAGATTCTATTAATTGTAGTGCTTTTATTTCAATATGGCATCAACGCACAGGTAGTGATTGGGGGTAATATGATCAGCAATCAGAATATAGTAAAAGTAAAGGATGGAACGAAAGGAGTCATACTTCCATATTCCACGACCTTTACCGCTTTTCCCAAATATGACGCTGCATCATCAGATCTCTTTAGCGACTATCCCAATCTTGTAGGTGGTCTTATCTACAATAAAGCTGATGACCAATATTATAAGTATGACGGTTTTGCCTGGAATCCGGCAAGACAGATACAGGGAATTTTTCAGCCTAAAGGTTCAAGACTGGGCATTTCTTCAGGAATTACCATTCCATGTTTAGCTTTCGGTCTTGGAATATGTCTTTCTCTGGGGGCTCCGGTTTATCTTGCTCCTGATAATAAAAGCCAGGTGCTTGTAGATAATCTGCTGCTGAAGAATGCAAGCTCGGTAACGATAAAACAAAACGGAATGTACGATATAGCGGCAGCTCTAGGCTTTACAGGAGGCAGTGTGGGCGCTCAGTTGGGAGTTACCGAATTTAAATTGACATTACAGGTAAAATATACGCCGGCTTCAGACTGGGAAACCATCGTTACCAAGACGAACTATTCTCTGGTATTTATCATCGATACTCAGGGTAGTAAAACATCCAGCTTTGCGCAGACCGTATCTTTACCTGCCGGTGCTGAACTGAGAGTTGTTCCTACCATAACAACTGTTGGAGGCTCAGGCGGGTCTCTGTCTGCTTACGGGACAGATACCAATTCTATAAACTCATATATCGGAGCACGTTTAATTAAAGCCTACTAATCATGAAAAAATATATATTCTGCCTGTTCATGTTTTCATTAACGGTGTACAGCGCACAAGTCAATTTCACCAATATACCCAATCCTGATTCCAATGCCAATGGCAATGATCAGGTAATGATGTATATCACCAATACAAGTGAAGCGACAGGAGTTAAAGGTTTTGGATTACCTGCTGTTGATACTCCTACAGATTTGCCTAACACGGGCGTAAATGCACCTGCAACCAGAATAGAAGCTTTGCGAGGAATGCTCCTGTTTGTAAAAAGCACAGGCGAGGTCATGGTATTTGATGGGCTCGTTTGGAGTAAAGCTTTTGAAATAGAATCTGATAATGTTTCCAGATTTGCAATAAATCCGGTCAATACCAGTTCAGGTTCCGTGATGCTTCCCATCAGTTCTTTGATTGATAAGCCTAATTTTTTAGCAGATCCGTTAAAGCTTAAAACCAATGCTGCAACAACAGGTGCTGATCTGAACAGACTCTATATCCGCCAGAGCGGTTTGTACAGAGTGAACGTAAGTCTGAATTTTACCGGAGCAGCCGGCGCATTCAGCAGCAGATTAGGGGCAAGTTTATATGTTAACGATGCCAAGAGATTTCAGCTTTTGGAAAACACAGTGAATTTCGACGGTACAATTCGGAAAATCAGCTTAGATTTCTCAGTGTACATCGTTCAGGGACAGTACATCACCCTGGAAGCGATTTCTGAACTTGGAGGTACAACCGCCTATAACGTTATTAACAACAGTTTTGTTACGGTGGAAAAAGTACTTTAAACCAGCTTTCTACTTTTTATTATTTATATTGAATTGCCCTTGAGATCATCAGGGGTGATTTTTTTATTCCCTACAGATAATTTCTGCATGTGCCGAATCTTTTTTAGCTTTGCTGAAAATTTCGCGACAATGGAGATGCACAAGGACTTTTTTATATATCAGGCACAGACTACAAAATTTGCAGCAGGTTTTGAAGTTGAAAAAGCAGAAGGAAGCTATATCTACGGAACAGATGGGAAAAGATATCTGGATTTTGTAGCCGGCGTTTCTGCCAATACTTTGGGACATTCGCATCCTAAAGTAGTACAAGCTATCAAAGAACAGGCAGACAAATACCTGCACGTCATGGTGTACGGAGAATATGCACAGGAAAAACCGATCGCATTGTGTAAACTGCTGGCAGAATCTACGCCTGATCCTTTAGAAATCACTTATCTGGTGAATAGTGGAGCAGAGGCGATTGACGGCAGTCTGAAACTGGCCAAACGCTATACCGGAAGAGAAGAAATTGTTTCCTTTAAAAACTCATACCACGGGAATACACACGGAGCTTTGAGCGTATCAGGAAACGAAACCCATAAAAGAGAATTCCGTCCGTTACTTCCGATGGTCAGCTTTATTGAATTCAATAATGAAAATGATCTTGATCAGATTACAGAGAAAACAGCATGCGTCATTCTGGAAACCATTCAGGGAGCAGCAGGATTTTTAGTTCCTGAATGGGATTATCTGATTAAGCTGAAAAAAAGATGTGAAGAAGTAGGAGCGCTTCTTATACTTGATGAAATTCAACCCGGATTCGGTAGAACAGGGAAATTATTCTCTTTCGAGCATTTCGGAATTGTTCCGGATATTCTTGTCATGGGTAAAGGAATGGGAGGCGGAGTGCCGGTAGGTGCTTTTATGAGTTCCAGAGAAATTATGGAAACACTGTCACATTCCCCTAAATTAGGACATATTACAACGTTTGGAGGGAACCCTTTGATCGCAGCAGCCAGCCATGCTACTTTGAAAGAAGTTCTGGAAAGCGGGTTGATGGAAGAGACCTCTGAAAAAGAAAAACTATTCAGAGAACTTCTGGTTCACCCGAAGATTAAAAATATCAACGGAATGGGGCTGATGCTGGCCGTTAATCTGGGAACACCCGAGTATACCCTTGCCGTTGCTAAAAAATGCATGGAAAAGGGCCTTATTGTATTCTGGCAGCTCTATAGAAATGAGTATATGAGAATCTCCCCACCGCTTACCATCTCATCAGAAGAAATCAGGCAGGGATGTCAGATCATTCTGGATGTTCTGAACGAAGATTAAATGATACAGTCTCTCCACTCCGGAGAGATTTTTTTATGCATCACATGGCTTTTTTTATGCTGAAAATCATATTCTACAGCGTTTTAAAACCAGTGATAAATATCATGAAGATTCTTTAAAAAAGTAATTGCTTTTTTGTGTAATAAAAAAATTAATTTATATATTGCGGGACGATAAAAACAAAGATTATATGGCGAAACATAAAGTCCATTACGAATTTCCAATGCATTGTTTATCAGAGATTTTATATGAATATCTGGCAACAGCGGAGGGGTTATCTGAATGGTTTGCGGATGAGGTTACAGAGAAAGGCGATGATTTCTTTTTTAGCTGGGGCGGAGGACCTGCCGAAAAGGCCACTTTGATTAGATATAAGCCGGAAGGTTTCGTACGTTTCAGATGGGAAGAAGATGAGGGGACTAAAAATTTCTTTGAAATGACTATCACAATAGACGATATTACAGAAGATCTGGCTCTGAATATTACAGATTTCTGCGAAGAAGGTTCTGAAGAAGAGAATGCATTGTACTGGGAAAACCTGATAGAAAACCTTAGAATAAAATTAGGTGCGGCATAAGCCGGACGCTATTAAATGGTAAAACTGATGAACGATTTATCGTTCATTATTTTTTTATAAATAAATCACATCAAAAATTGGAAAATCAATATTTTACATCAGACGGATTAAATGTAAAGAATAGAGCGTTCCTTTTGGGCGACGCAGTGAAGGTTTCTTTCTTCGTAAGAAACGGAGGACTGATCATGGATGAAGAGTGTTATTTCTTCCTGATGGCTTCCATGAGAAAGATGAGAATGAATATTCCGCTTACCTATACGCTGGAGTTTTTTCAGACCCTTTTTCATAAAGATGTTATCGATGGTAAAGGAATTAAAAACGGAATTATCAATTTTCAGGTTTTCAGGAATCATGATGCTGTAACGGTTTCGAAATCTTCAGTGTCCTATTTCTATGAAGTAACAGAGTCGGATGATGTGCTTACTGTTCATCAGAGACCTCTGGAAATGGACCTTACCAAGGAAATCAATGTCAATAATAATTTATTAAGCAATATCAGGGTTCACTCCCCGGAAAATATTTACGGAGGCATCTATGCGGAAGAAAATGATCTGGATGATGTGATTCTGCTTAATCCCAATAAAAGAATTGCACGTACCACTTCAGGAAATCTATTGTTCCTGGAAGGCAATGTGATCAAAGTTCCCAAGCAGTCTGAAGGCGCATACATTTCTCCTTTGATGGAAAATTTTGTCACTTTCCTGCATAAAAATAACCTTGCGGATATTCAGGAACACGAAATTATTGCTTTTGAATCACAAAAAGCCGAAGAGATTTTAATGATCTCCGACGAGAAAGGCATATTTTCTGTACGTAAAATAAGAAATAAGACTTTTGAAAGCTCCCGTTTTATAGAAATGGTGGAAAGCTGGAAAAATAGTTTTCAATAAATTGACAAACCCGGTAAACAACAAAGTACCCAAGTCCTTTACCGGGTTTTATTCTGAATAGATCAGAAATTGTTTCTTTATTTAGTATTCACGGATGATATCTGTGAATTTTTGTGCGATTTCTTTCTGTCCCTTTTCACTGGTGACATACTCCCTGTCCTTGGTATTATTCATAAAGCCGAGCTCTACCAGAACCGCAGGCGCTTTCGTCTCTCTCAGCATGTGGAGATTGCGTTCCTCGATTTTAGCAACATTAAATTTCTTTGAAATTTTTTCAGCAAGTTTTTTTGAATGGTCAGTATTCTGAATATATACCTCAGTTCCCTGTTTTGGAGTTTCCTTCTCAGGGTTGCTGTTCATATGAAGAGAAATAACGATCTCCGGATTCAGCTTATTGATCATAGCTGTTCTCTCCTGAAGAGTAGGATAAGCATCAGAATCTCTGGTGAGAATAACTTCGTACTGGTCCTGATTCTCATTAAGCTTCTTGATCTCCTTAGCAATATTTACAGTGATCTCTTTTTCGGAGACTTTCCCATAAACAGATCCCATGTCATTCCCGCCATGTCCGGCATCTATAACGATGTATTTTTTGTTGACTGGGGTGAATGATAGAAATGAAGCGGAAAAGGCTGATAAAGCAAGTAGTTTAAATCCTCTCATGGTAGTGATTTTTGGTTGTTCAAATAACGTGAATTCTTTCTTTAAAATTGGTTAACATAATCTTAAAGTTTGTTAATGTTTTCACATCTATTAAAAACGAATTCAGTTAGTTAAGCGAAATGTCCTCGGGTGAGTTGGCCCAAAGCAGATATTCTCCGCCCAGGTTCTGCATAATAGATTTCCAAAGCGTTTGGTCATTGGGAAGCGTATAGTCCAGATTATATACATCCACCACCGTCCAAAGCTTTCTCTGAACTTCCTCATCAAGCTGTCCGGCAGCCCATCCTGAATAGCCGGAAAAGATTTTCACATCATTAATGCTCAACTCCTTATTAAGAACTGCACTGATGATGCTTTCAATATCTTCCGTGATATAGAAATCCTTGCTGATCTCAGAATAGATTTCGGTAACCTTCTTTTCTTTAACGATAAAAAAGACTTTATCGTTCTCTACAGGTCCGCCGTCATAGACCTCTATTTTGAAGTCAAAAAAGTTTTTGAACTTACTACTCATCTGGCTGTTTTTCTTGTTTAAAATCAACCCAAATGCGCCGCTTTCATTATGCTCAACGATCAGCACGACGGATCTCGAAAAAATATCTCCGGAAATGTCAGGGGTGGAAATTAATATTTTACCTTTGTATGAGTAATTCATACTCAAATTTAATAAAAAATATTTATGGAAAACCTGCACGACAAAAGAAAAGTGTATGAGAAATCCCAACTTATTGAAAGTGAGATAAAACAAAATCCCATTGAACAGTTTAGAGACTGGTTTTTGGACGCCAGCAACAGCCCGACGGTCTCTGAAGCCAATGCTATGGCGGTTTCTACTTTAGAAGAAGACGGATGTCCGAGGACAAGAATGGTGCTGCTTAAAGAATATACCTACGAAGGCTTTATTTTCTATACCAACTACGACAGCAAAAAGGGAAAAGCAATAGAAAACAACCACAAAGCCTGCCTTCATTTTTTCTGGCCCAATCTGGAAAGACAGATCATTATCAAAGCTGATCTTGAAAAAATTGCTGAAAACCTCAGTGACGGATATTTCCACTCAAGACCGAAAGGAAGCCAGCTGGGGGCTGCTGTATCTCCACAAAGCCACGTAATCCCGAATAAAGAATACCTGGAAGAAAAATTAAAAGAACTCGAAAAACAATACGAAAACAGCGAAGTGCCAAGACCTGCCAACTGGGGCGGATATATCGCAAAACCTTATGAAATTGAGTTCTGGCAAGGCAGACCCAACCGTCTCCACGACAGGATTATTTATCAGCTGGAGGATGTGGACTGGAAGATTTCACGACTGGCACCATAGGAATTAAAGCTAGAGATTGGAAGTTAGAAGTTAGAAATTGGATACCGGAAGTTCTGGTAGAGAAATTGGTCTTTGTGGTCTTTTCTATCCATCTATTGAGTCTGATTTTCTATATCTAAAGAGATGTCATTTAAAATTCAATAGGAGTGGGCTTTAGTCCGCTTTCCCTTTATATACATTTCAGCAGCTTCAGCCAAAACCTAAAAATGATAAAAACATTAAAGGAATCTGTAAATGCCTTCCGGATTCTACGGATGATGCTATTTCAGGGTAGCTGAGATTCTCGAAGCCACCTATGCCCACAAAAAAAGCCGCTTCCTAAGAAGCGGCCCTTGATTTTTTTTAATCTGAATGATTATTTTTTCTTAGCACCAGAAACTGCATTAGATAAATCAGCTCCTGCTTTGAATTTAGCAACTTTTTTAGCAGCAATTTTGATCGGTTTTTTAGTTGCAGGGTTGATACCTTGTCTAGCAGCTCTCTCAGCTACTGAGAAAGTACCGAAACCTACTAAAGAAACTTTTCCGTCTTTTTTCTTTAGAGTAGTAGTTACATTACCAATGAATGATTCTAAAGCAGCTTTAGCTGCAACTTTAGTGATTCCTGCATCTTTTGCGATTGCGTCGATTAATTCAGACTTGTTCATAATTTTTAATATTAAAGTTAGTTCGTAATTATAGCAAATATAATACTATTTTCTAATTGTGCAATTATTTTATTAAAAGTTATAAAAAAATTTTGCTTTTCGGTGAAAACAGTTAAAATATGATAATTTGACTTTTCACGTAAAATCTACGTTACGGCTCACTAAAATCATGCCAAATGCTTATGAGTATTGACTTTAGCAAAAAATTAATATTATTTCCTTCATTTATTAAATCCTGAATTTCGTATAAACTATTAATATTTTTAAGGATATGTTTGCATAATTTATAATTAATGACTTGAAAACTTGTGTAATACAAAATTAAATAGCTGGATTCGTGGGAGTTTTAAATTGATTTCAAAAGGCGGATTTATTAATTTTTATTAATAAATTTGCAACATGTTAATAGAAGTTTTCAAGTCTAAGATCCATAGGGTACGGGTTACGGCCTCAGACCTTAATTATATTGGGAGTATAACGATCGACGAAGATCTTATAGAAGCTGCCGGTCTGGTAGTGGGAGAAAGGGTCTATATCGTCAATGTGAACAATGGAGAGCGTTTTGATACCTACGTTATCAAAGGGAAAAGAAAATCCGGAGAAGTATGTCTGAACGGGCCTGCCGCAAGAAAAGTACAGCGTGATGATATCATTATTATTATTGCTTACGCGCAGATGACACCTGAAGAAGCTAAAGTCTTCCAGCCGAAGATTGTTTTCCCGGATGAAAAAACCAATCTTCTAACCTAATCCATGGATAAAAAATCAAAAAATCCTTTAAAATCAATACTAACAATAGTAATATCGCTTGCTTTTGCAGGCTTTTTTTTATGGCTGGCCTTAAAAGGTCTTGATTTTAAAGTGATTAAAGCATCTTTGGCGAAAGCTAATTATCTCTGGGTACTTTTCGCATCTGTATTTGGTATTCTGGCTTACTGGTTCAGAGCCGTGCGTTGGAACCTGATGCTGGAACCTATGGGACATAGGATTTCAAATTCAAACTCACTGTGGTCTATATCTTTCGGATATCTGATGAATCTTACCATCCCAAGAAGTGGTGAGCTGGCGAGAGCTACTGCTTTATATGGTGTGGAAAAGGTTCCGGTTGACAAATCTTTTGGGACCATTATTCTGGAAAGAGTGGTAGACCTTATATGTATGATGGGTTTTCTGGGGCTGACATTACTCTTTAAATATGAAGCGATTCTGTCTTTTTACGAAAATTCAGGCGTTAATATTAATCCAAATAAGGTATTGCTGGTTCTTTTGATACTGGCTGGAGGTACGGTGGGATTCTTTATATTCAGAAAGAAACTTGCAAACGTTCCGTTTTTAGGAAAGATCGTGAATTTTATTGACGGAATTTTCGAAGGACTGGCAACCATATTTAAACTGAAAGAAAAAGGGAAATTCATTCTGTATACATTAGGAATATGGATTTCTTACTACTTTGCAGCGTACTTAGTATGCTTTGCACTTCCTGAAACCTCTGATTTTACCATTGCTGACGGCTTCTTCATTATTGTGGTCGGCACCCTGGGAATGATTATTCCTGCCAGTGGCGGGATTGGGGCTTTCAATCTGGCGATGAAGTTCGGTTTTATGGCTCTTTTTATCTCTATGGGTAAAAGTGCGGAATTAGGAGGCGAAATGGGACTGACCTATTCATTTATTTCACTTCCGCTGCAAATTACCATCATGCTGGTCATGGGATTGATCTCTATTCCGATGCTGGCTAAAGCAAGAGCAAAAGCTGTTTCCGATCAGGAATTTAAAAATTAATTGTACAGAATTTTTTAATCTATAGAAGTCCGGTTTTTTAGCCGGATTTTTTTTATGCCATTTTTACGCCCATTAACAACCTTATAGGTTTCCAAAACCTATAAGGTTTATTATTTTCTCCCGTTAGAAAAAACTGAATAATATGCCACAGTTAGAAGGTCTTGTTTTGAATCAGCAGCCGTATGTTAAAACCCTATTAAAATTAGACATTTATACTATTGATCGCACGCCATTTATTTTTTTATCAATAAATTTGGTCAGTTCACAAATCAAATTTATCTTAAACAAAAAATAATTAATAATCTAAAACACTATGGCAATTAATTTACAGAAAGGACAAAAGATCGATATAGGGCTTACAAAAATGACGATAGGACTGGGCTGGGACCCGAATGAAGGAACAGGTTTCGACTTCGATCTGGATGCTTCTGCTATCATGATTGACTCCGACAGAAAATTAATCAATGAGGAATGTTTTGTTTTTTATAATAACCTCCAGTCTCCCGATGGTGCACTGACTCACACAGGAGATGATCCGAGCGGTAAAAACAGTGATGGTGACGATGATGAGGCGATTATTGTAGATCTTGAAAAAGTAGATTCGAAAGCAGAAGAAATACTTTTTGTGGTCACTATTGAAGATTTTGAAAGAAGAAAACAGAACTTCGGACAGGTGAGAAATTCATACATCAGAATTGTGGATAACAGCACCAACCAGGAGATCGCAAAATATGAACTGGATGAGGATTTCTCCATCGAAACCGGCGTAGAATTCGGAAGACTGTACAAAAGAAACGGAAGCTGGAAATTTGAAGCTTCAGGAATCGGTTACAGAGCAGACCTGGCTTTCTTCCTTGAGAAATACTACAAAGGACAGATCATTAAATAATTATATTTTCAAATACACAAAACGATAACTATGGCAATTAATTTACAGAAAGGTCAAACGATTGATTTAAGAAAAAATGACCGTGGAGAAAGTGTTTACGATCTTTCAAAAGTAACGATCGGTTTAGGATGGGATGTAAGAAAGCAGGGCGGTTTTTTTGGGAAACTGTTCAGCAAAGAAGCGGAATATGATCTTGATGCCGTCGCATTTCTTTTAGACGGAAACGGTAAAGTAGCCAATCTTGGAAAAACAGTACAGACGAATGACGGAAGACAGATCGCGCTCTACCAGGGTGATGTGGTTTTCTTTAATTCCATGCAGCATCCAAGCGGAAATATATGGCTGACCGGAGACAACAGAACCGGTGCCGGAGATGGTGATGATGAGCAGATCATCGTTAAACTTGACCAGCTGGATGAAAGCTATCAGAAAATATTATTCCTGGTGACTATTTATCAGGGAAAACAAAATAACCAGCATTTCGGAATGATCGAGAATGCCTTTATCAGAGCCGTAGATGCGAAAGGTAAAGAGATTACAAAATACAGTCTTTCAGGTGATTCCAGTATGAATGGTAAATGTGCAATGGTTTTTGCCGAAGCTTACCGTCACAATGGAGACTGGAAGTTCCGTGCTATCGGAGAACCTCACCAGACGGATAACTTTATAGAAATCCTGAAGCAATACGCGTACAGCAATTAAACCTGAATATTTATCAAACTCAAAAGCCGGCAGGGAAGTTTTCAACTTCCGCTGCCGGCTTCAGAATTAATACCATACCATGAGCAGGAGATTATTAGCATACTTTTTACTGGATACTTCAGGTTCTATGAACGGAGAGCCCATCCAGGCACTCAATAACGGATTTAACGGGCTGATAAGCATGCTCCGTGCAGATCCGCAAGCGATGGACAGTCTCCATCTGAGTGTGATTACTTTTGACCGTGAGGTTAAAAATATCATTCCATTAACGGATCTGGCCAGTTTTTACCCTATGGAAATCACCTGTCCGGACAGTGGACCTACCCATACCGGTGCGGCATTGGAGATGGTTTCGGAGCTGGTGAAGAAAGAACTGATCAGAGGTTCTTCGGATGAAAAAGAAGACTGGAGGCCGTTACTTTTTATATTTACCGACGGAAAACCATCCGATATCCAGAAATACAGACAGATGATCCCTGTGATCAGAGATCTGGAATTTGGAGCTATCGTAGGCTGTGCTGCAGGTCCAAAAGCAGATGAACAGTTTCTGAAGGAGCTTACAGACCATGTTGTAAAACTGGATACCACTGATGCGATCACGCTTTCCTCATTTTTCAAATGGGTAAGTTCATCCATCACAATGGGAGGGAAATCGCAGGGAACGGGAGAAAGTACACCGTTGCCGCCGCCGCCATCCGAGCTTAATATTATTATCTAAATCACTTGTCTTACTATACATCATGAGAAGACTTCCCATTTATTTTTTAGTCGATGTCTCCGAATCTATGGTTGGAGAGCCTATTGAGCAGGTACAGGAAGGTATTGCCAATATCATCAGAGAATTAAAGAAAGACCCGTATTCCCTGGAAACGGTCTATATTTCCATTATAGGTTTCGCGGGAGAGGCTGAGGTCATTACGCCGCTTCAGGATATCATCAGTTTTTATCCTCCGAAGATCCCGATTGGAAGCGGAACGTCGCTGTCTCAAGGTTTAATTAAAGTCATGGACTGCATAGACCGGGATATTGTGAAAACGACTTACGACAGAAAAGGCGACTGGAAACCTATCGTTTTTCTTTTTACAGACGGCGTTCCTACCGACGATGCCACAAAAGCGATTGAAAGATGGAACAATAAATACCATGGAAAGTCCAATACGATCGCAGTGTCGATAGGAGAAAATACCAATTATAAACTGCTTGGGACATTGTCTGACAACGTTTTGCTGTTTAATAATTCTGATGAAAATTCCTATAAAGAGTTTTTCAAATGGGTGACAGATTCCATTAAAACAACCAGCCAGAGCGTTACCGAAGCCAATAAAGAAGGCATTAACCTTTCCAAGATCGATTCTATTATTCTCGAAAAAGTAGATCCTGAACTGGAACAGAAGTTTCCGGACAATAATTTTGTTGTTTTGAACGGGAAATGTTCAGAAACGGAGAAACTGTATTTGATGAAGTTTAAAAAAACATTCGCCGAGTCCAGTATACCGGGAATGTCTACCAGATATTACCGACTGGATGGAGCCTATAAAATTGACGAAAAATCCTATTACAGGCTTTCCGCTTCCCAGAAAAATAATCTGAAAATTTCGATTGAAGAACTACAGGGAGGAACATCTTGTCCTCACTGTGCCAATCCCATCGCATTAGCAACCTGCTCATGTGGCGGAATTCACTGCCTGAAAGGAGAAGGGTACAACAAATGCCCATGGTGCGGAACTTCGGATTATTACGGATTTTCCAGCGAAGGATTTGATATTAACCGAACTTTGGGATAACGAAAAGAAATCCTATTGCCGAGACCCAACACAAAACCATGGAAAAAGCTCTTATTTACAGAGAAAAAGAAGAATTTAAAGAAGTTCATCTGGTGCTTAAAAATGCCAGTTCAAAGCAGTTCTATGAATACCATTTTGAGCTGGATGATTTTCCGAATATAAAGATTAAAAATATCGGCAATCTTCAGGAGACAGGACTTACTTTCGAAAACAATACAATATCGGGAATTCCATATGTAAACAGTGTCCATGATCTGGATATTGAATTCTATCATATCCATGATGAAAATAGTACGGAGATCAAGAAAGTGCATCTGTTCATTAATGCAGATCCGAAAGACCTTTGGAAGAACATTCCATCTGATACCAACGATGTCTATCATAAACCTGATGAAACATCTTACCAGGGGAAATTTTTGGATAAAAAAATCACTGTTGTTTCGAAAAGAGGACGTTCCCATGCCCATGAAGGAAAATTCAGAGATGATGATTTTGCTGTAGACGAACTTCCTGGTGGCTGGAATATTGTTTCAGTGGCAGATGGTGCCGGTTCTGCTGTTATGGCCAGAGAAGGTTCAAGACTGGCGGCAGTTTCAGTGAACAGCTTTTTCAATTCAGAAGAAGTTTTAACCAGAATCGAAAGAAATGTTGAAATCGTTTACACTAGCTCTGAACCGTCAAAAGAAATACAGTCTGAAGCCAGAGAAAATGTCCTAAAACTTCTGTATGAAGGAGTTTTGAATGTATACCATGTTTTGGATCAAACGGCAACAGAGCATTCATTCTCGATAAAAGATTTCCACACGACTTTGATTTTTGCCCTGACAAAAAAGTTTGACTTTGGTTATGTTATCCTCACGTTCGGAGTGGGAGATTGTCCGATCAACCTGATCAGTCCTGATTTTTCTGAAGTAAAGCTTCTGAATCAAATGGACGTTGGAGAATTTGGTGGTGGAACCCGTTTTATCACGATGAATGAGATCTTCAGCGATGATCCGGCTTCAAGATTTGGAATGACCTGCGTGAATGATTTTTCCTACCTCGTTTTGATGACAGATGGTATTTACGACCCAAAATTCATGACCGAAAACAAACTTGAAGATATCGACAGCTGGAAAGCATTCTTTAATGATCTGGCCGGAAACAATGATGACCGGACGAAAGTAGATTTTATTAACGATACCGACATTGACCAACAGCTTCTTACCTGGACCGATTTCTGGAGCCGCGGAAATCATGATGACAGAACACTCGCCATAATCTATTAAACATGAAAAAAACCGTTACAGTTGCTTCTATTCTGGATAACTCAAAATCCTATGAATATGTAGATGAAAGCCCGATTCGCGGCGGAGTGAAAGATGTCTATTTTTCGCCGGACAGGGAGTATGTGGTGGCATTTTACCGGACTCCTCTGGATGCCGGACAGAAAGAGCGTATCATGAGGATTGTTTCCACTTATCTTGGGAATATACAGAAAGGAAATTCATCAGATTACTTTCTGAATGAAATATTCAGGTGGCCGTATGATATCGTAGAAAAAAATAAACTGACTGGAATTGTGGTTCCCATTTACCATAAAAAATTCTTCTTTGCAAAAGGGTATATCGGATCAGATAATATTCAGGGGCAGGATAAAGTCGGGAAATGGTTCACTGCTCCGATGTTCAGGAATCAACAGTATCCGCTCAGGCTGGATCATTCGGAACTTGGGGATTGGCTGAGCTATTTTCAGATCACCATAAATATCAGCAGAGGCGTGAAAAAGCTTCACCAGATGGGGCTGGCGCATTCCGACCTTTCCTACAACAATATTCTGATAGATCCGGTGACGAAATCTGCCTGTATCATTGATATTGACGGATTGGTTGTCCCGAAACTCTTCCCACCGGAAGTTATCGGGACGGCGGATTTTATCGCTCCCGAAGTATTAAAGACCAAGCATCTCAGCATGCAGGATCCGGGAAGGCATCTGCCCAACCAGAAAACGGATCTTCATGCTTTGGCAGTGCTGATTTACATGTATCTGTTCAGAAGGCATCCTTTGAGAGGCGGAAAAATCTGGGATCTGGATTCCGAAAAAGATGAAGTGATTTCTATGGGGGAAAAAGCATTATTCATAGAACATTTCAGGGATCCATCCAATCAGGTGAAAGCAGATCATCTCAGAAAATGGGATGCGTTCTGGGGCGATCCTCAGAAAATTCCTTTTACGGCTGCGGGTCCTTATCTTTCCGAACTGTTTAGAAAAGCATTTATAGACGGACTCCACGATCCGATCCGACGTCCAACCGCCAATGAATGGGAAACCGCCCTGCTAAAGACGGCTGATCTGATTCAGCCCTGCCATAATACGGAATGTACCGAGAAATGGTATGTTTTCGACAATAGCAGCAATCCTAAATGCCCTTTCTGCGGAACACCACACCGGGGAACGCTTCCCGTACTGGATCTTTATTTTAAATTTGATGATGAGGTTTGGAAACCTGAAAACCACCGGCTGATGGTTTACAACAACCAGTATTTATTCAAATGGCATGTGTCAAGAAAGGTCATCAGAAATGAAAATCTTACGATGCAGGATAAAATGCCTGTCGGATATTTCACTTTTCATGAAGGGAGGTGGGTGCTGGTGAATCAGAGTCTGACTTCGATGAAAGATGTGACGGAGCAAAAAGAAATCCCACCCGGATCTATGGTGGAACTGACAGATGGAAAGAAAATACTTCTGTCTGCTGAAGAGGGCGGAAGGCTTATTTTTGTTACTTTGGCGAATCAATCATAATTTTTTTTATGGTTAATATTCTTTTTTAACCACAGATTGGACAGATTTTCACAGATGTTTGCGCATATTATCCAGCATAAAATCTTTGATTTTTTAGAACTTATGTGTACCTCTTATCCACGAAGTATGTAGCTTAAAAAATCACTTAAGTGTTGAAAGGCTTTTGTGACTTTTGTCGTTGATATTTTTTAACCACGGATTGCACAGATTTTCACAGCTGTTTGCGCACATTATCCAGTATAAAAATCTTTGATTTTTGAGAACTTATGTGTACTTCTTATCCACGAAGTATGTAGCTTAAAAAATCACTTAAGTGTTTAAAATCTTTTGTGACTTTTGTGGTTTGAAAAAAATTAGGGTGGGGGCTTCGAGAGCCTTAGCCCCCTCCAGAAATGTTTGTCATTAATGATTTTGTCGTCGGAGAGCTTAGTCATTAATGGTAGGCTACTGCAATGAAGTAAGTATCCTCTAAAGGTGGCTGAGGTTATCGAAGCCACCTTGAAATTCCATAAAAAAAGAATGCTCATCCTCGTCCACAGTCTTAAATCCCAGACTTGTATATAAATACTGAGCCTTATTGGTTTTTAGTACGCTTAAGGCTACTGTTTTTCCTGCAGCGGAAGCTTCCTCCAGAATATCTGTTAAAATCGTTTTTCCGAGTCCTTTACCCTGCTGGCTGGGATCTATCTGCAGTTGCAGTACTTCAGTTTTATCATCAGCTTTGTTGATCTTCAGTAATCCGGCTGGTTCATTGTTTAAAAGGATAATGTGAGCCTTGTCAAACTGATATTGTATTCTCTGAAGTGTTGTTTCCTTGTCCGTTGGGAGGTTTGAATCTGCGTAATGCGGATTCATGGTTTTTATTCTTAGATCAAGAAGGTAACCGATATCGTTTTCTGAGGCTTTTCTGTAGGTGATGATCGTATTCATAAGTTGTTGATGAGCTCCGGTTTATTAATAACCGTCTGGAATTAATAGGAATCTAAGATAACGATTCTTGCATTTTTTTCTGTATCAATTCTCAGTTTCATTTCAATGGACTGTTTAAAAAAAGCATAAGCATAGTAGATGGTCTGTGCGTAAGGACCCTTTTCATCAGAGGAACAGTCTTTTATAAAATCACATTCACTTTCAATTTCTTTGAACATGATCAGATTATTCTGATGGTCTGCCGTTATACGCTGGATGATGTCCTCTTCGTTTTTTGTAAAGTCATATTCATAACCATCCATTTTTCTATCCAGGATCATTTTCATCAGCAGGATCATATAATCATTGAATTTTAAAAAATCTGTTGAATCTATATTAACGCCGCCGTCACTATGCTTTAATCCATAATTCTCCAGTTCGTAGATAGGGAAATAATGGGTGTAGTTCCCATATTGAAACATATAGCTGGTGCAAACCGTTGAAGTAGGAAGCTCATAAAGCAAAATAATTCCATACCGGTTATACAAATCCCCGAGATGTTTTTCCATTGCGGAATAATTGCTCCCTGTAGAGTCTGAATATACCTCTTCACTCAGAAAAAGATTGATCTCAAACAGTTCATCGGCCGTGATGGTATTGATGTCACTTCTGACCTTTTCAAGTACTTTTTCAAAGGTGACATAATACGTACCTATTTCTTTTTTTCTGCCTTCCAGAAAGGTTTTAAATGTTCTGGTGTGGAATCTTTTGTGCTGCAGATCATCATGGAGACGGACAGATGCCTTCTCCTTATCGAACATATAAATTTCAGTATTTCTTCCCACGTGATTGTATGATCAGCTATTTCAAACCTATTTTCAGACCCATTTCTTTTTTCATATACAGCAGAACTTCTGCATTTCCTTTGGCATCGTCTATAGGATGATGCGTGTGTGCTGTTTTACGGAGATGTTTCCATTGGGCAAAAGTGTCTTTTTCCAGCCCGCAATATAGGTCAGAAAGTCTTCTTGATGAATAGCCGAATGGATTTTTCCCGGTAAAATGATGAAAATACCAGCAGATAAACATCCAGTCGAAACCGTTATTGTCGCTGATGAAAATAGGTCTTCCTTTGGAGTTTTTCTCAATCCATTCTTCAAATTCCAGCATGACTTCTTTTGGATCATCAAACTGTATCGTTTCTTCCCTGCTGAAGCCCGAAACAGCCAAAGCATCGGGATTGAATTTTTCCGAAATAGGTTTCAGTTTTCCATAGAACGTAGTATCCAGCTCCTCATTCACAAGGACTGCTCCAAAGCAGATCATCGAGAAATCTCCGGGAATCGGGCCATCCGATTCAATATCCACCATGATATAGCTCATCACTTTTATTTAATGAAACGAAGATATTGAAAATTACCTCACGAATCTGAAGATTTAAACGAGTTCAAAAAAATCTCTTCTTCCGATTTTTACCTTTGTCGCTGGGAGTAATTCAATTTCTTCATCAGGTTCCGTTATTTTGATATGATTAATCTGAATGCCTCCGCTTTGGATCATTCTTCGCACCGCTGATTTGCTGAGGTCACTTTTAAGCGCACTGCAGAGTTCCACCAGTGTGATCAGGTTTTCTTTATGATGAAATGAAGCTAAAGAAACGGGTTCATAGACTTTCTCCTCAGAATTTTTGCTCTGAAACTGACTGCTGAAAAATTCTTCTGCAAGTTCTGCCGCTGCATGATCATGGTATTGGGTGATGATATTCTTAGCGATCAGCTTCTTAATGTTCATCGGGTTTTCGCCGTTTTGTAATTTTAATTGTAAATCAGCCTTCTCCTCAGCAGAAAAATCAGAAGCAAGGTCAATAAATTCATCAATAAGGCTATCCGGGATCGACATGGTTTTTCCAAACATATCATTAGGCTCATCCGTCAGTCCGATAATATTGTTCAGTGATTTGCTCATTTTTTCTTTACCGTCAAGACCTTTAAGCAGAGGCATACACATCACCACCTGCGCCGACATCTGGTGAACCTCCTGAAGCTGTCTTCCCATCGTACAGTTGAAAAGCTGATCTGTTCCGCCCATCTCGATGTCGCATTCAATCTGTACAGAATCGAAGCCCTGAAGAATTGGGTACACAAGTTCATGCATCGCAATCGGTGTATTTTCTGTAAACCTTTTATTGAAATCATTTCTGTGCATCAGTTGGGCTACGGTTACCTTTGACATCAGCTGAATGACCTCTGAAAAATTTAAAGTGTCCAGCCAATCGGAATTAAAGACAATTTTGGTTTTTTCTACATCAATAATCTTCGAAAGCTGATTGATGTATGTCTGGGCATTATGATTCACATCTTCAACGCTTAACGGTTTCCGTGCCTTGTTTTTTCCAGTCGGATCACCAATTCTGGCCGTAAAACTTCCAACTACGATCACGATCTGATGTCCCAGTTCCTGAAACTGTTTCAGTTTTTTAAGCACCACCGCATGACCCAGATGTAGATCCGGAGCCGTAGGATCAAATCCCAGTTTGATAATTAATTTCCTGTTTTCCTGTTCAGCTTGTTTAAGTTTTTGTTCCAGACCGTTTTCCGGGAGGATGATGGCTGCATTTTCTTGTAATGTGTTGATCATAATAATTGAGTTTTTAAAACAAAAAAAGCCCGGACAATGCTGTCCGGGCTCTATATATAAATTAGTTGTTCTTGTTAAATTACAGATATAGAAAGTCTTCCCGAACGGTTCGCCGGGGAGTAATACTCACTGAAAAAAGGAAGACGCAATATGCTGTTTAATTGTTTCATTGATAATGTAAATATAAAAGCTTTTTGATGATAATCCAATATCTAAACCATTAAGACCCGCTGTAAAGTTCCATATCAGTTAGGATTTTAAAAAAAAACTTACTGTTCTTAACAGTTTATTTGTCCTAATGGTTTAAAATAAAGGTTTCAAAACAATTTTACTTACCGCTCTTGAAGCTAATTCCATGCCATAAATCCCTCATAAGCAAAATAAAGAATCGTTATAAATAATGCATATTTAATGACTTATTTTTTTCATCAGTTCTTTTGTCTTGAAATCAAAGATTCGACGTAGTCAAACAAAATGAACCAAAAATTCAAGGCTGGAATCTTTCACTAAAAATTAAAATTTGATCCTAAAATCCCCAAAACTCGTGCGGATTTGCTGTAACAGTTTCAGTTCGATATGCTACCCGCACTCAGACAGTGGGAATTTTTTAACGGATCAAATTTTAATTTTTTTAACGCTCAAGCTTCCGAGGCCGATGAGCGAGAAAAGTAATCCGTAAAAATTTTAAAGGTTAAAAACCGGCTGTGAATACGTATTTCTGATCTGTTCTTTCCAAATATCCACTTCCTCGGGAGATGCTTTATCCGCTTTATCAAAAAAGAAGTGTTGGATGATTTCAAAACCGCTGTACAGGAAAATTCCGTTGTCGGAAGTCAGGGTGAGTGCTTTGTCCATGCCCATGCGTTCATATTCTTCGTGAGATTTTCCGTGGGTATTGATAATAACCGCTTTTTTCCCTTTTAACAGTCCCTTCTGTACACCCTGATCATATCGGTAGGCGAAACCATAACTGAAAACCCTGTCAATGTATCCTTTGATGATGGCAGGCATTCCGGTCCACCAGATGGGGTAAATGAAAGTAATCTGTTCTGCCCAGGAAATATAATCCTGTTCTGTTTTTACATCGTCTGCAATTTTCCCGGCAAACTGTCCCTGCATGTCTTCGAATGAAAAAACCGGATCAAATCCTATTTTGTTCAGATCTCTTATCTGTAGGTCGTGATGGTCTTTTTCCAGGCTTTCGATAACGGTTTGAAGTAAACCGTTGTTCAGGCTGTTTTCATTGGGATGTGCGTAAATGATTAAATGTCTCATCGTTTTTATTGTTTAAATTAATAAGACAAATGTAGCGCAGCAGGAACTGCAGAAATTGTAAGAAAACGAAACGGAATCAGTCTGATCCGGAGCGGCAGATGTCCTTTTGGAATTTTACGTATTTAGAAGGAGAAATATTAATGAAATGTTTGAAATCATGGATGAGCTGGCTTTGATCATAGTAACCACATTGGTCAATAACGCTGAACCATTCTATTTTGTTGCCACTTTCCTGTTCTTTTTCAATAAGAGTAATTGCTTTGAGAAAACGGCTGTATCGGGCGAGTTCTTTGGAAGAATACCCAAACTGTTCTTTCTGCTTCAGCTGGATATTTCTTTCACTTTGGTGGGTATGTTCGGCGATGGTTTTGACAGGGTTCAGACTGATGTTTTCAAAATTGCTCAGCAGGCGGCTTGTTTCATCCTGATCCTGAAGATAAGGACGGCAGAATTCAAGAATATGCGCGGTTTTTTCCTGTGGGGAAGCAAATTCAGAGATCTGATGCCAGAGTTCCGTAAAACAATTGTCTTTCAAAAGTTCATCGGGATGAGTGCCCTGAGTGGAAATCATTGCTTTTCCAAAGAAACGGTAAAAAGCATCGTCTTTAAAATTAGCCACCAGAATAGAACTTCCCGCAGGAAGTGTATAATCAAAGGCTTGCCGTACGGGTCCCAGCACAACACATTTGTCCACTTCAGCGATGGTGTTTTCCTGAGTGGTCATAAAAACATTCTCCCCAAAACAGAAGAGCATAATCGTTTGATAGGAGGGAAGCAGGGTTTTCGTAACAGAATCGGAAGAGCCATTTTCAGCAAAATAAAAATGCGTAAATACACTTTCAAATTCCTGTGGAACCGATATTTTGAGCTGATGATATTCCGGGTGTGATTCCTGCATGGTAAAGATTTTTAATAAGTCAATGGTGAATTTTGCTTCGCAAGTGAATGGTGAATTTTAGCATCGGGATGCGGGTTTCGTGGTTCAAACCAAGAGTTACCTGTTACATCCATATACTTTCAATCCCAAATTCCCTACCTCCAAAACTCATAACTTATAATTTATAACTCATAACTCTAATTTAAGTCTTTCTCCATTTTATAATTGGTGAGATCAATTCCTTTTACATTGACGGTTTGCTCTTTGATGACTTTAAAACCCATTTTTTCAAAGAAAGGTCTGGCTGTTTTACTGACATCAGCGGCCAATGTTTTTTCTTTCCGGAGGGTGGCTTCCTGTTCGATAAAGGTATACATTTTCCGGGCAATTCCCTGATTTTGAAAATCCTTATGAACGAAAAGCAGATCAATATAATTTCCCCGATCCAGAGTGCAAAATCCCGCCATTTGGCCATTAATTTTAGCTATAATGACTAACTGACTATCTATTACCCTGAGCCATCTTTCTTCATTTTCCGCTCCGGATTTCCATGCATTAATCTGATCGCTGCTGTAATCGTTTTGGCAGACCGTCGTAACGGTATCTGTAAAAAGGGTGCGCATTTCTGTCAGGTCGCTGGAGTTGCCTTTTCTGATGATCATAATTAGCTGATATATTTTAATTCATAAATTTTTTGCTGTTCTTCGGTAAGCAGCGGATAAAAAAGATTCATCTGAATCAATGCATAATGCTTTACCGCCTCCTCTTTGTTGAGTTTAAAAGAAAGGCTGTTGTGGATGAGCCAGTTGTCTGCAATAATGAAAATCTGTGTGGTGAGGCTTCCCAGGATAAAATCCGGAACATTGTTTCTGAAAATATGGTCTTTCTGAAAACCTTTGAAAATCTCCCTGAACTCGTCCTTTCTGGTGATATTAATAGATTCATACTGTGATTCTATGACCGGAATTTTTTTAAGAATATCAAAGAAATTCATGAAGATAAAACGGAAAGAATAAAAAACCTCATAGGTTGAAAAAGTAAAGTGATAAAGATCTTCCAGTGTTTTATTTTCTATTATCCGGAGATCATTCATTAAAGCATCCATTTTAAGGATCAGTTCAGAAAAAAGGATCTTGATAATATCTTCCGAATGTTTAAAATGATAATGCAGATTTCCCGCACTGATGTTCAGATCGGCTGCAATATGCCTTGTGGTGATATTGTTGTAGCCTTTTTCATTGAATAACTCCAATGCTTTCGATAAGATTTTATCCTTGGTTTTCATGATCCAAATATAAGAGACTTTAAATCATATTTCAAAATTAGAACATTTGTTCTAGTTTTTATATCTTTGCCCTATAAAATCTACCGGGATGGAAGGGAAAGAAATATTCAATTATGAAACCGCCGAAAACAGAGACTCCAAAAAAGGAAAAGAGATACAGGAAACGCTCGTGAAAATCCTACAGATCATTATCGGATTCATCATGGCCATACTTCATATGTGATGAAAAATAAAATTTCATACTGGTTTTTGCTCGGGATTGCCGCCTGGCTGTTGATTATTTTTCTGAGAAAGAAAGGAATTATCATTCCGGTGATCAGCAATCATCTGACTGATTGTATCACGGTTCCCATGTACACTTATCTGATAGAATATCTGATGAATAACATTCTGGGCTATCACTGGAAACCCGATTTTAAATTTATTTTGTCTTCAACATTATATCTTTCAATTTTGTTTGAAGTAATCTGTCCAATGCTTTCGGAAAAATTTACAGTAGATATTTTGGATGTTGTCGCTTATCTCGCGGGAGGTATCGTTTATTATTTTATCAGAGCTGGATTAATTAGGCTTTTTAAAGGTGATGATATGTAGAAAACCCATTGTTTTCTGATATTCAATCATGAGTCGCTCTTTTTGAAAATAATATTTAAATGAATATATAGCATCTCCTGAATTGAATGTTATTTTATTAGGTTTCGCACTGTACTCAAATACTGAGGTTTTTGCTGCATTATGGATTGAAAATGTATTATAATTAAAATTTAGTGAACTTATCTCCTTTAAACGGATATTAATTATTTCTTCATCCTGCAGGTATCCAGCCATGATTTTATTTTCAGGTGAGTCTGATAAGGGAATTGTCTTAAAATCAACAGTCTTCCATTCTCCAAGTAGTTTTTTTCGTTGCTTTTCCGTTTCTTCAGCCTTTGATACTTCTTTTTTCATATCATCCAGCTGGAAATCATTTCGAAAAAAGCTTCCGTAATAATCTTTTCCTTCTACAATAATCTTGTTGGAATCTAAAACCTTTATTTGAAATAAGGCCTTGTCCCGGTCATACATTTCCAATCCTTTTAACTGAAGATTCTTATTGAGCAGATACTTTTTACCCCAATAGGTTGTTCGTGCTGCATGACCGTTCTCAAAATGCAGAAATTCCCGCCAATGATCATTGTCTTTGGTGACCAGAGAGTCGGAAAGCCACTCACCGTTGAATAATTCAGGTTGATAGTCTTTATAGCAGGAGACCAGCAGAAATCCTGTACAAATCAGGAAACTGCCGGTCAGTATTTTTTGTAGCAGCATGGTTAAAATGTATCTGCTTCTAAATTATAAAATAAAGTTTAATTTCCTCCGCCTGCCCGCTTGGATTCTTCAAATTTCACTTCCTTCGTAGCTCCTTTTACATTATTGTTCCCGAATTTATACGTTACGGAAAGATAGAGATTTCGGGTAATGCCTTTATTATAATATTCCACATCATAATTCGGATAATATTCTATTCCCTTGTTTCGGTTGGTATTCAGAATATCATTCACATACAGGTTGATCAGAAGTTTTTTCTCCATCAGATTCAGTTTCATTCCGGTATAAACAGAGGTATTGGCAAAATAATAGGTATTTCCGTCTCTGTTCGGGAGATTGCTCCAAAGTCCCAGCATTAAAGTAAGGGTCTTGCTTTTATTCAGGAAGAAATTATTATCAACATTGAAATTCGCACTATATCCTTTAGGTGCAGCTATGGCCGTTGGATCGTAAGATTTTGTTTTGGAATAAAAAGCATTCACAAAAACATTGGATTCCAGCCATTTCAGCTTGTTATAATTATAACTGATGTTGATCCCGGTCTGATCTTCATTAAAGAAATTTTTCACAATACTGTATTTCGATTTCCCTTCCACTACCTGAATCCTGTCCCAGTCATCTTTCGTTTTGTTGTAATATAAAGTGACATTAAAATTATTATTTAAGACATATCCGAACTCCATATTATCTGAGAACGAAGGCAACAGATAAGGATTTCCCGTACTGTACTCCAGTTCTGAAACATAAAATTTAAACGGATTCAGATTTCCGAAATACGGCCTTGAAATTCTCCTTGAATAATTGATGGAAAACGCGTTACTTTCGTTCGGTTTATAACTGATATACGCAGTAGGGAATAGTTTTCCGTATTTGATTTTCGCGGAAGAATCATCATTCATAGAAATTCCTTCCAGGGTTGTATATTCGTAGCGAAGCCCTGCTTTAGCATCCCATTTATCATTGATCTTAAAATTGGCTGATGCATAAGCTGCGTAATTCTGTTCGTTGTAAAAGAAAGTATTTGTTCTTTTTGTGTTAAGAATATACTGGTCATTCTCAATATTGAAGAAATTAAATTCAGAATCATTTTTAATCTTCGTATACTTCAGCCCGGCTTCTGTTTTAATCTTACCGAAATTCTTCTCAAGATCCGCCTGACCTGAATAAATTCTGTACTCACTCACCGGGTTCGCAAAAGTAGAAACGATGTCCGAAGTAATGGTATTGTAAAAATTTCTCGCATTGGAATTATTAAGCATCATATTCGCCGTTAAGCTCAGCTTGCTTCCCGAAGAATCAATTTTCACATCATAAAACGCACTCGCATTATGAATATTTCTGCGGTTTCTGTTATTGAAATTTGACGCAACATCCAGATAGCCGTCCTTGTCGAAAATACTGGCTTTGCTTCCGCCCCTTTCTATCGGATTACTGAAAGAATAGTTGTAATTGAATCCTACCAGGTTTTTATCATTGATTTTATATTCACCTTTTAAGCCGCCTCCTTTATAGCGATAATTGTTGATGTTGGTACTGTTTGTTTTCCAGTAATTGTTGTCCGTAGTTCCGGTAAGATAGTTATAAGAGCGGTTTTCCCAATAATTGTCACCGATAGATAAATTGCTGGTAATCGAAAGTTTTTCTCCTTGGTAATTAAAAGTAGCACCACTTCTGGTTGATGTCGTAGGTCTTCCCCAATAAGAACTCCCCGAAGTCTGAATGGAACCGTTCCAGCCCAGACTCGAATTTTTCTTAAGGACAATATTGATCAGTCCGCTTTTTCCTTCCGCTTCATATTTGGCTGGCGGTGTGGTGATCACTTCGATCTTTAAAATATCGTCTGAACGGATGGTTTTCAAATAATTGATAAGTTCCTGGCCATTCAGGTTCAAAAGTCTGTCATTGATCATAACAGCGACATTACTTTTTCCGGCGATACTGATCGCATCATCCGTGGCACGAACCATCGGCGTTTTTGCAAGTGCTTCCACAGCATCAATTCCCTGTGAGGCTACAGAATTTTCTACATTGAAGACCAATCGGTCTACTTTTCTTTCAAATAATTTCTTTTTGGCAGTAAGAGTGACACCTTCCAATTTTTGTTCTACCGGAGCTTCTTTCAGTTGAATGTCTTTTTTCGAATTTCCTTTTACAGTAATATTTTCACTGTTGGTTTTTACCCCGTCTTTTATAATTTCAAGAATATAATTTCCGTCTTCTTTTAATGGAATTTTAAACATCCCATTCTCGTCTGTGATCGCAGAAAATTTGATATCTGCTTTTGTAATGAGGACTTCAGTTTCCGGAGCCGGTTTATTTTGTAGGTCGATAACTTTTCCTTCTATGCTTTGCGCGAAAAAGTAAGTGGATGAGACAAGGCTTAAAAGAAGGATAATCTTTCTGTTCATGGTTTGCTTTTCATATATAACAGTTCACCGGATGGTGGCATTACATAAAAAGTTGGAAAAAAAAGAGAAGCTTTCCGTAAATCAGGTTTTGTTTTGGCTATTTTTGTAATATATTCCGAAAAATATTTCATCATGCATGACAGGCTTTTACAGGAGATGAATTCTGATTTTAATTTCAGTTCTGATGAAATTGAAACGGTTAAACTGTACTTTGAACCAGTCAGTTATCCAAAAAATACACTTCTGGAGGAAGCCGGAAATATTCCCGGACATCTGTACTATATTGTTTCAGGATACCTCAGGCTGTTTTATATGGATGAGGGCGGCAATGAAGTGACGACACATATCAACTGTCCTCCCGGATTTTTCACGTCTTATACTCATTTTATCAGCCAGACCAGATCTGAAGATCATGTACAGTGTATCACGGACTGCAGCCTTTTAAGAATTACTAAAGAAAACCTTGATAAGCTGGTCAGCAGCAGTCGGACGATGAAAGATTTCAGTATTTCAGTATTTCAGAAATCCATTGCTTACAATGAAAACCGTTCCAGAGAACTATCCGTCCTGAATGCGGAACAACGTTATCTTCAACTGATAGACAATTACCCGGAGATCATTCAGAATGTTCCCATTCAGTATATCGCTTCTTTTTTGGGAATGAAGCCGGAAAGTCTGAGCAGGATTCGGAGAAAAATAATTAACTGAATAAGAGACAAGAACCAAGAACCAAGATGCTAGACATCTGTACGTCCCTGAAATAAGTTGACCAAAAAAAGATCAATTTATTATGAAAGCTAACATCAGACTTATTAAAAAGAACAGGATTTATTCTGCAGATTTTAAACGTGAAATTGTTTCTCTCTTTGAAAAAGGCAGCTACAGTGTTCCTCAGTTGGAAAAACTTTATGGAATT
>NZ_JPRN01000023.1 GCF_000737715.1 Chryseobacterium sp. JM1
AAAGGAGAAGCTTTTATGTTCACCACCTGTTTAGGTCTTCCAAGACCATCTATATACTGAACGGTTTCTGAAGTTTTTGTCGGTTGGCCGCCTGCATTATAATCAAGATAAGATTTAGAATACACATAGTTTTCTCCCTGGGTAAGCTGGGCATTCACGGAATGAGCCATCAGCAAAGCCCCGATGGGAATGATTATTTTTTTCATGGTTGTGTGTAGTTTTTATAGTTATATTGGTATTCTTTCAGCACTTTTCCATTCACATCAATTACTTTTTCAATCCTGTTGGAGGTGTCGTATTTATAAATTTCTCTGATACCGGATGATGGGG
The DNA here is from genome assembly GCF_000737715.1 of Chryseobacterium sp. JM1. GTDB lineage: Bacteria > Bacteroidota > Bacteroidia > Flavobacteriales > Weeksellaceae > Chryseobacterium. Next base: position 331 of record NZ_JPRN01000023.1, read on the forward strand.
TTATGCTTCTCACACCGATTAATGGATCATAAGTGTAAGCAGTTACCATATAACCGGCCAACTCTGCATTATTTCGAAACTGATCAAGTTTTGTGATGAGTGTGGATTCAGTATTTTCAGGGGATAGATTAAACTTTGCAGGATCTGCATCCTTGTCAGAAGCGGAAATAAGGTCAGCAAGTCCTGGAAAACCAAGTGATTTTCTGTAATCAACACCTTCAATTTTCAGAATAGGCTGGGTTTTATTGTATCCCCAGATAATCGTTACTGGAACACCATCTTTAGTAGTATACTGTAATACATTTCCTTTTTCATCATACCAGTCATAAGTCATTTCTGTGGACGGACTATTATCCTTCACATTATAAGCAACTGCGGAAAGTGGCAACAAAAGATATCTGGCCTGCGCTGTAGGATAATTACTCTGATCCGGATAAATAGTCTCTGATCTGGAAATCATTTTCCCTGCATCTGTGCTGCTGATTTTCTCTATAACTTTAGTTTCCAATGGAATACTGATCATGTTGGCTTCTATCAGTTTCTGATTATTCTTTTCATAGGCATATTGATAGGAAGTTTCTATAATATTGCCTCCCGGTAATTCTACAGTCTGTTTACTAAGCTGATTATTGGGATTTAAATATAAATTTTTAATGGTTTTAACAATAGTAGTAGCCGGATTGCTTGGGTTTGGAAAATCAGTAGCTATTGTTTCAGATAATAAAACCTCATCAACCATCATAGGATATGATGAGATCAGTTTATTTTTAAGCTGATATGGCCCTCCTGCGCTTGTGGGGAAAATATCTGATCCTAAAATATTATGTATTTTTTTTACTTCATTAAAACTGTATTTGTTTTCGGTAGTTTTCAGATAGCTGACTGCATTATTCTGGACTTTAAATATTTTGTCACTCAGAAGCTTTCCATCTACATTTGAAAAGGAATAAGACCTGTGAAACCTTTTCTTCACCGATTCACTTAATGCAGATAAATTTCCTTCAGTTTTAATAAATGCCTGATCAGTTCCCAGTTGAGTAAAATGAGGAACAAAAAGATCAAATTCAATTCCCGATCTTTTCTTTATGTAATATTTCTTTTCTTCACCTCCTTTTTCAAAATTATCTCCTCCAAAACTTAAAGTAATGTTGGAATACATAGGGTCACTCAGGTTAAAATAACTATTATCATCGTCATCCGGATTGAGCACTCCCAAATTTTCCATTGAAGTCAAATAAGGGGTAGATTTAATGTTTTCCACCATAGAGGAAGATCCTGAGTAACTTACGGTTCCATTATTGCAATTAGTAGCTGTATTAGGGTTAGGCGTCAATGACTGCATAAGAAAATAGCTTTTAAAATCCGGAACAAAAAATCTATTATTCTTTCTTATATCCGGAATATCAGCATAGCTTGTGTAATACACCCTTTTAACGTTTACGATACCATTTTCATTAATATCATATTGTCTTTTCAGACGCACTCCCGGCCCGTTTTCTGCGTCCAGCTTTTTCAGTTTTATATCTACATATCCCTCGCAATTGCTGCATAAATTATCCAAAATTTCCAATAAAAATTTATATTTTTTAGTAGGATCAAGTGTAAGGCTTCCTTCAATGTTTGCATGTAAATCAACAGTTGCCTTACTAATTGTCAGTTTCTGAGAAGTGTATACCACATTATTAAGTTCATCAAGAACTTTAAATACTGCCCTGGCCTTCATAACTGGATTGCTTATATTTTGATCCATAGAGTACAGAACAAAATTATACTGGACACCTCCTCCTAAATATTGATACGGAAATAAATCTTTAGTATCAGTTCTATGGATCGCATCTATGGACACTGTAATTACATCATTTTTAGGAGCTTCTGCAATGGGCTCGTACTCAAATAAAGTCTTCCCTTTCGTAGGATAAGTAATGGAGGTAAGAGATCCGTATTTTGCCAGCTCGGAAAAAGGTCTTCGGTCTGCAAAAGTATTAAATGCAGGAACATTGGTATTATCAAAAAGATTGGTATTAGGAATAAGTGTTTGCAGGGAATTAGTTTTCCCGTTATAATATCCCAGATAATCAATTTCTTTAGACATTCTGTCAGGCATTTCCAAAGGATTGTTATATTCCATGCGGTACTCCTGCGTTACATTTGGGTCATTGTTTTCATAAAATTTAATCCCTGTCAAAAAATACCTCAGTACCTTAGTATTGTTAAAATTGAGTTTATCCAGATAACTGAAACCGAATTTCTTGACCAGCGTATTATTAATTTTAACATTAATGCTGTTCAGCTTATTATACAGGACATAGTCATCAGAATAATCAAAAGAAAGAATTTTATCATCCAGAAGAATTTTTTTTAGTCGTTTGGGATCAGAAATTTTCAAGAAAACATTGGTCTGCTGAATATCGCTGGAAGGAGTTGGGTGTCCCCCGCAGCTAGGTTCTTCAACGACAGTAATAGCTGAATTATAGCTTTCCACTATATCTGTCGGCACGGATCTTAAAACACCTACATCTTCGTATTCAAATTTGATGGTTTCGCTGGTCCTGCTACTGGTGATTTCTTTTAAATAAAATGATGTTACGCCGGCTGTTGATGCCTGTTCCTTATTGAAAGTCTTTTCTGTAAATCCGGTTCCGCCAAAATGGTAGACCGTTCCGTCATTGGTCGTTATTTTAAACTGATAACTCTGGCTGAACGAGCCTACAACTTCTACCTTACAGTTGTTATCTTTTGTTAGAATTACAGGCTGAAAGTTTTGATCCAGAAAAAAGCTGCCTGAATAGTTTCCTACCGTAAAATTAAACAGATCTGTCTGATGATCTTTATTCTGCAAAATATAGGCTCCCCATTCTCCGGGAGTAGACATATTGATGCTGGGAAGCTGAGGAAATAGTTCTCTTACGACTTTTTCATCTGCAATATCATTGATTGTTCTTGTAATAATGCCTCCCGTATTCAAAACCCAGTTAATTCCGGTACTGTTAGGAATATCATTCACTTTTACTCCCGCTTTAATGTATTTTAGATCCAAACCGAAAGGAATACCTCCATGATTGATTGAAAACAGAGGAATATTCACCATTGGCTCACCTCTGAAGTCGTTGATATCCGTATTTCCAAACTGGGATTTATAAAATGATTCAGGCGCCGGAGGAATTACATTATAGGGAGCATCTGTAGTATTGCTATAATTTTGTCCAAAGCAAACTAAATACGAAAGACTCGTAATAGTTAATATTATTTTTTTCATCTTAGTTTATTTCTTAATCAGTTTTGCACTTGCTGTTTTATTATTATCTGTCTTGACTGTCACCAGATATGCCCCCTGAATCAGATTCTGGGTATTGATCTTGGTTACTTTATTCTTTGTCTTCAGGCTCTGAAGCTGTCTTCCACCCATATCATACAGGATAATATCTGCTTCCTTAAAACCTTGCCCTGAGCCTGTCGAAGGCTCAAAGCCTATTTCTACATAAGCATAATCGGATACCGGATTCGGATAGATTTTAATATCCTGTTTTTCAATTAATGTATTGATCTGGCTGTCTGCCAGTTTCACAATCTTCCAGTTCTCTTTTCCTAGCTCCTCTGCGCTGGTCCCTGCCAGAATGATGGAGCCATCTCTGTTCAGTTTTATATCCGAAAGCCTTTCTTCTTTCTTTCTGGATTCTCCTGTCACATATTTTCTCCACTGCTCATTTCCGTCCTGATTCAGATACAGCATCCAGAACGTTTCATCATGGGAGCCTGTTGAAGGGCCTTCTGCCTGAGTGTAGCCTCCTAAAAGAATTCCCATGGTAAGGTCTTGGTTCTTGGCTCTTGAATCTTGACTCTGATTAATCACACTCATTCCCATTAGAATATCGCGGTTCCCAAAATTGTAAGACTTCTGCCAGATCTCTTCTCCTCTTTCGTTAAGCGAGATTAGCCACAGATCAGTTCCTTCTTCAATGCCTACGGTTTTATTCCCTGACCTCTCAGATTTGGATTCTCCACCTATTACATATCCAGCCGATGTTAAGGCCAATGTTCTGATATGGTCATCCCCTTTTCCTCCAAAGTTCTTTTCCCATTCTAATTTCCCGGTTTTGTCGAGCTTCACGATCCAATAATCTCCCTCACCAAAATTTTCTGTAGACTTAGCGGTTCGGGATACGGGATACGAGGTTGCCGAAGACGACTTATCCGTGGAACCCGAAACCCGGATCCCGGAACTTCTCGAGTAAATTCCCAACAACGCTCCACCATCCCTCGTAGGAATCATTTTCTCAACCTCATCCAAACCTTTTCCGCCCAGAACAGTTTCAGAAAGTATTTTTCCGGTTTTATCCAATCTGGAAATCCAAACATCTTTTGATCCATACCCTTTAGATGAGTTTTGAACATTTCCTGCCACAAAAAATCCAAGATCGGTACTTTGAATAACAGATCGCGCTTCCTCATCAGAAGAACTTCCCAATGTTTTCTGCCAAAGCTCATCTCCGAATTCATTGATTCTGATCAGCCAGATATCAGATCCGCCTTTGCAATCTTCTTTTTTATCCAGTCCTTTCCCGGAATAGGAAGTTCCGGCCAAAAGGAACCCTCCTTCCTGAGTAGCTACGGAAGCTGACAGATAATCATGGTTTTGTCCTGAAAAATATTTTTCCCAGACCTGCTCACCTTGTTGGTTCAGTTTGATTAAGTGAAAATCGTAACCATTGTTCTTCTTTCCTGTTCCCTGAGGCTCTCGAAGGGAACCTCCCTGAATTGAACTTCCCAAAACAAGATATTGCTGATCAATAGTCGTGGTCACCTGGCTTAGAAAATTCTGTGTAGAAGACCTGATGTCTTTCTGCCACAATACTTCCTGGGCAGACAGCCCCAAAAGCGTGCATAAAGTAAATGCACAAGAGTAGAATCTCTTCATTGTTTGTGTTTTAAGTTAGTTTTATAATAATGCGATAAATTTAACTCTTTTTAACACCCAATCAAATCCCCTCAGCGAGATTTAATATAAGTTGTCTTTATCTAATATATTTTCAATTACAATCATCTATTTGGCTAACAAAATTAGCCTGCAACACGACAGAAACTGACGTATTTTTAAATAACATTAACGGTCAAAATAAAACAATGTAAATCAAGTAATTAAATGTTTTGATTTAATTACTTGGCAAAACATAATACTATCTTTTACATTGGTATGATTTTTAGTATTACATTTGTATAAATTTTCACTAATGAAAACAAACCAACAAACTATAAATCAAGCGAATCATAAAATAAACTGGTTCCAGAAGTTTCTGATGGTATGCTCCGGAGGAAACATTCATATTTTAAGAAAGACCCCCAGTGAATGGAATAAATTTTCCGGAATTGGAGGGATTGTATTGTTCACCGCAGTGTTTGCTACCCTGTCTGCCGGCTATGCCATGTATACGGTATTTGACAATGTATGGACTTCTGTAGGATTTGGAATCCTGTGGGGATTAATGATCTTTAATCTGGACAGATATATCGTTTCTTCCATCAAAAAAACAGGAACATGGTGGAATCAGATTCTGATGGCGATTCCGCGTCTGATTTTGGCTACTTTCCTGGGAATTATTATTTCGAAACCTTTGGAACTTAAAATTTTTGAAAAAGAGGTAAACAAACAGCTGAATACCATTATTCAGAGAAACAAAAAACAGCTTGAGGGTGAAATGAGTGGCAGAATCCTGAAGCAGAGCGGTCCGTTTGAAACAGAAAAAAATCAGATAGCTGAAAAAACCATTCAGTATCAGAAGGCTTATGACTCTGCTGCTGTAGAACTTGAAAAAGAAATTCTTGGGAAACAATCCGGGCTGACCAGTGGAAAGGAAGGTTATGGTCCTAATGCAAAACGTAAGCAGGAACTGAAGGAACAACGCCGTCTGGATCTGGAAAATTTTCAGAAACAAAATGCCCCAAGAGTGGAATATTTAGATAAAGAAATTTCCAAAGTCTATACCAATCTGGAAACGGAAAGAAAATCTTCGGAAACCTTTGAAGATAAATTCAACGGGTTTGCAGCCAGACTGCAGGCATTGGATGAACTTGGGAAGAATTCCGCAATTATAGGACTGGCAGCAGCTTTCATTATGGGGCTTTTTATATGCCTTGAAATTTCTCCGGTTTTGGTTAAATTGATTTCCCATGTAGGTCCTTATGATCATCTTTTAGAAAAGACGGAAAACGATTTCAGGCTTTATTCCAAAGAAAAAATAGAGAAAGGAAATGCCCTGACTGATTTCAGAATTGATGATTTTAAGGATAATTTAAAAAAATAGCGTATTTTTCACGCATGATTATTGATAAAGAAGAGATCCAGAAGAAAAAGAAGAAGCTGGACGACTGCAAAGCATTTCTGAAAAAAGAATTCATCGGAATTGATAAGATTATTGATGATTTAATGGAGTACATCCAGATCTGGTACCTGATGCCGGAAATCCTGACACGACCTGTGGTGATCAATCTATGGGGAATGACAGGCGTAGGAAAGACGGATCTGGTGCGAAAAACCGTTCGGTTTCTGGAATTTCAGAACCGTTTTGCAGAGATAGAACTAAGCAACAGCGATGAAACCACATGGAGCAAAAGTGTTTCCGATATTTTGCAGAGCAACCGCCTCAATGACGAAAAGCCGAGCATCGTTCTCTTTGATGAGATCCAGCGCTTTAATACTATAGATCCTGACGGCACTCCGGTACCACAGACTAAGTTCACTGATTTCTGGGAACTTCTGAGTGACGGGAAACTAAGTAAAAAGGAACGCGATGATCTTGAGCATTATCTATTCTCTTATCTTCTGCGTAAAAAAGAAAATGACAGACGCAAAAAGAACGGCGAAACGGAAATGGATGAAAATCCGTATCTGAATCTCTGGGATGCCAAAGAACTTAAGAAATACCTCAGCATGGAAGATGATGTGATGAGCATCATTGATATGAAAGAGGAGGATATGATCAAGCTGATCCTTAAAAAGCAGAAAGAGAAAAAAATCTATGAGCCGGTAGACTACAGCAAAATGCTGATCATCATCAGCGGAAATCTGGATGAGGCTTTTCAGATGTCCCGCGAGACGAGCGAAGCAGACATTGATGCTAATATTTATCACGCCTTTACAAAGAAAATCACCGTGGTTGATATAAAGAATGCACTATCAAGGAAATTTCGTCCTGAGCAGGTAGCCAGATTCGGAAACATTCATTTGATCTATTTTTCATTAAAGACGGAAGATTTTCAGCATCTGGTTCAAAGGGAAATCAATAATCTTAAGACAAAGACAAAATCAAAGTTCGGGATCAGTTTAAAAATCACTAATAACATCAATGAGCTGATTTACAGAAACGGAGTTTTCCCAGTTCAGGGTGTACGTCCTGTATTCAGCAGCGTTGTGGACATTCTGGATACGAACCTCAGCAAATTTCTTTTTGAAGCCATCACCAATGATGACAAAACCATCGAAATCGATTATCATGTCAAAGAGAAAAAGATTTCCGGAAAAGTAGGCGGAAGAATCATTGATATCCCTTATACTGGAAGAATCGACAGTATCCGCCAGTCTAATCAACAAGATGCCGTGGCCAACATCAGCGTTCACGAATGCGGACACGCTGTCTGTTATATGCTGTATACCGGTTTTGCTCCATTGCAGCTGAAGAGCAAGGTGGCCAGCAGTTATGCCGCCGGATTTACTTTCCCCCATCAGATCCATGATACTAAGGAAAGCCTTCTGGACAGAGTCAAAATTTATCTCGCAGGAGGAATTGCCGAAGAAATTATATTTGGCGAAAACAATGCAAGCATAGGAAGAAGCCACGACAGAGAGCAGGCAACCATACTGGCCTCCGATTATATCAGAAAATACGGATTTGATGAAGAGTACCAGGCTGTCTACAGTTTTGAAGAATATCCTCACCGCATGCAGCATCATATTACCGATAAAAAAATAGAGAAACTGATGCAGGATCTGGCCAAAAAGACGAGAGAAGACCTTATTCTTCATTTGGATCTTCTGAAAGATATGAGTATTGAGCTCAGCAAAAAAGGAAGCATGCTGCCTAAGGAAATCCATGAGACAGCCAGAAAACATCACCTTGATGTAAGCATAAAGGAAGAAGGCTACCTTCATATTGCAGAGTATCATAAAATGCTTGGCCAATAGAGGAAAAATCTAACATACCACAAGTTTACATTAATATAATCTTACCTTTCAGCTAATTCTGAAAGGTTTTTTCTTTTCATAATTATTTTATTGAAAATATTTTATAATTTTACACCAACAAAACTAATCATCATGAAAAACTTGATTCTATTATGCATACTGCTTGTTAGCAGCGCATTTTCATCTGCTTTAAAAGCACAAATCGAACCTTATCTTGGACAGATCATTTTCGTTCCTTACAACAGAACACCTGTAGGATGGGCAGACTGCAACGGGCAGATCATGTCTATCGCACAAAACACAGCTCTTTTTTCCCTGTTAGGAACTACCTATGGCGGAAACGGAACCACGACCTTCGCTTTGCCGGATATGAGAGGAAGAGTGCCTCTATCTCAGGGACAAGGCCCAGGTATTAGCCAAAACTATCTGATCGGGGAAATGGGAGGAAGTGAAAGCGTTACTTTGACCCAACAGCAAATGCCAGCTCACAGCCATACCGTAAATGCAGTAACCGCAGAAGGAAACCAGAATACCCCTACAGGAAACCTTCCTGCAGACACTAAGCTTTTAGACAAAGAATATTCTGATGCCAATGCCAATACCACCATGAAGGTCACTATGGTAAATCCTACGGGAGGCAACCAGGCTCATGAAAACAGACAGCCTTATGTAACGCTGAGATGCATCATTGCAACACAGGGTATTTATCCATCTTTTAATTAATAAGTCATGAAAACTCTGTACTTATTAGCTATAGTTCTTGGAAGTTCGGTGGCTGCACAGACCATCACTTTCAATGGATGTCATAACCTGTTCGACAACCAGAATTTTATTTTCTCGAAAACCGGGGTTGATGCCAATAATAAAAATATTTACATCACGACACCGGTGGATGGACAACCTTGTGGCGGACTTGGAACATGTGAGTTCAAAATCAAATGGAACAACGCTCTTACAAGATGGGAATTCCTTGCAGATGAAGGGAACGGAACTTTTACCACTCCTACGCTGATCTATTACAATTCTACCGGAAACATCTCCAGTCCAAGACCTCCGAGTAATACCTTTGGAACATGGATAGAAAACGCAGTACCGACCGGTACGGCCGGACAGTGTGGAGGAAATCTTACTGGAACCAATTCTACAATGACAGGTGATGTACACAGCACTTCACTGGCAACAACGGATGTGGCGAAGACCAAAATCCAGATCTTCCCGAATCCTGTTGCGGATGTCATCCGTATCTCAGGAATTGATAACGGACAGACGATCCAGATTTATAACGTAGACGGAAGGTTGGTAAAAACAGATACATTCGATCAGAAAATTGATGTTTCTACTCTTTCCGCTGGAGTTTATGTTTTAAGAATTACTACCAAAAATTTCGAATCTCATGAATTTAAATTCGTGAAGAAATAGAGATATAATGTTTTATAGCATTAATTGATTATTGATATAGCCTTTGGACCTTTCCGGAGGCTATTTTTTGTGAGGAATAATTTTTGCTTCCTGTATGATATGCCATCAAGTGTTGTGAACTCATATATTTATTTTCCGGAGGCTGAAGTGTTGAGAATTATCTATCAGTCCGGCGCTGTGTATGACTATCTGAAAGCACCTTTATCTATTTCTGAAAAATTCAGGGAAGCCAGATCAAAAGGGAGGTTTCTGAATTCCGTGATCAGGCGGAGGTTTAAATACATCAGGGTGAGCTGACCAACCTCTAATAAAAAAATGCCCCCATTTCCGGAGGCATTCATTTTTTATATGATCTGAAGATTATTTAATGATCAGTTTAGAAGTTTTACTTTCTTTTCCGTTGGAAATCTGAACCATATACACTCCTTTTTCAAGTTGCTGGTCGATTTTATAAATTCCATTTCCTTGTTCTTTTACAGAAGGGCTTGCAATAAGCCTTCCTGACATATCAGAAATTGAAACTTTTAAATTCTTTCCGTTTTTAGCTTTGATAAATACGTTGTCACCTGTCGCAACCGGGTTAGGATAAATAGCAAGATCATTGTTTTCTGCTTTTACTTCACTTGTTCCTAAAACAGTAACAAATTTAACCGTGTAATCTTCTGCCTGTCCGTATTTCAACTGTCCACAAGGTGTCATGTTGGTATTCTCATCGTCTACAATTACCCTCATTCTCAACGGAGTGTTAAGTACTGTAGAGGCCGGAGCTGTAAAAGTCGCATTGAAAGTACCAATTAGAGTGCTGGGATCTGCGGCAATATTATCTCCTGATGCTACCAATTCAGCGGCTTCAAATGTTCCGTTGTTGTTAAAATCAATCCATGCTCTTACATCATTCTCACTACCGGACACATTAACCTGAAGATTTTGAGGCTGGCTTACCAAAAGCTGAGTAGAAGTTGCTCTCAAGCAGCTTGCACCTGTATAGTCTACGTAATAACTCGTTGCATTTTGCCAAACTCCCGTACTTGCATTATTAATATTTCCCAATTTAACCAAAGTAGGTCCTACAAAATAGTTATTGGAAGCTGCATTCGCCAAACCGCTAGGTGTACACGCTGCAATAGGTGCCCCGACAGCTGTTGCAGATGCTCCAGGAGCTGTAGCTCCAAGGGAAGTACTTAAAGAACCTCTAAATAAAAAGAAAGAAGTTGCGGCTTTATCATGCTGTCCATTGGTAAATTTGAAGGCTGTAGGATTTGTATAGTTCATCATATTGTACTGAACTCCCTGATAATTTGCGCCTGTACAATAGTTCATATCATTATTGGTAGGTGTAGGGAAGTCACTTAATAAACTTCTTGATCTTTCCGTATCACATACCCCATCATCATCTCTAGTACAGTCATTATTTGTTTGTACAGGACAATAGGTGGTGGCTGTAGTTCCTGCCGGAGGTTCTGCATTGGCGTTCCCAAACGTATGAAGAAGTCCCATACTGTGTCCGAATTCATGCGCAAGAGTAATATCATCCTGTAGGGTAACCACAAACGATTTCATAAATGATTCATACGCTGAATCAATATTCTGAGGCAATCCTGCCCATCCCATGATTCCGTAACCACCTCCGCCATCTACTTTATTCATGATGTAAATATTGAAGTAAGATGCTTCCGGCCAGTGTGGAGCAATGGTTTTAACCTGTGCAGTAGTAACACCGGCAGTACCCTGACGATTCACCCCATTGGCATCGTATCCTGTAAGAGTTCCCCCATTGTATCGTACAATACCTGTGGTCGCATTACAACTCGGGTCTCTTTTAGCCAATACCAATTTTATTGGCATTGTTGCTGCCGTTCCAAAATCTGCAGGTACTCCCTGAGCCCACTGATACGTTCCGGCATACATCTGGTTGCAATGATCCAGCCAAGCCTGAATCTGCTCATCACTCTTATTATAAGCAGTTCCGATAGCAGAACCTGTAGGTACAATTACGTGTACCACAACCGGAATTTCGTAAACTCCATTAACGGTTTTAAAACCAGTCCCGTTTTGTGCACCCCCTTTTTTATTAGTACTCAGAATCTGGTTTCTGATTTTACGGATTGCGTCATCGATTTCATGATTCTCTTTTTCATGTCCTCTCTGTTCAGTATCAAAATCACACCAATCTTTTTTTTGCTGTGCTGATAATGAAAGAGAAAACAACATCACTCCATAAAGGAAAATTTTCTTCATGCTTCAAATATTTTAATTATAAATTATATTGAATTTTTCACTACTCCCTAGCAGGTAGCTATAAATACATTCCCCATTAGTAGTAAAAATTCATTTTTGTTACAAATATTTAAGTGTTTACCAAATATCCCGTAAAAAAAACAATTTTTTAAACTGAAATCCACAGTGTTAAAACAAAAAATACAAATTAAAATAAAAAATAAATTGAATAAAATTCATTAATTAAACCAAATATTAGAATTAATTTATTTTTTAAATTATACAGTAACATTCATATTTAATTTCAGTTTGGATTAAATATTGACTTCTGGCAGTATCTGAAAACTTACAGATAACACCTACCTATCGGACGTAAATTTCTTCTTCTCCAATGAAATAAAAAATCTGTACACGTCCGTACAGCTTTTTCTATCTCTATTTCCTTTAATTATTTTTTGATTATTTTTTTACATTCATTTCCTAAACAAAGGGTATACCCCCCCGGAATAAGCTTTGATATATTGAGCTCTAATTTTTTGCTTTGTCTTTTAAGAACAGAAATCCCGGAAGTAACATCTGTTCCTGCCATACTGTACATCTTCAGATTTTCTTTCGAATCATTACGCAGAGCAATATGGACGATATTTTCAGACGGATTGGGATATACCGTAAACATTTCATTCTTATTTTCTGTTTCTGATGTTCCTAAAACAACAGCTTTAACAAGAGTCGCCTGAATGGTTTTGCCATCTTTGGTATTAAAGGTCACCACTGTATTGCCGCCTGAGGAGATCGTCGTCACATTGTTTGCCGGGTTTTCCAGCTGCCAGTTTCCCGCAAGGGTAAGTTTCACCGGAGTGACCGGTGATGTGCGATAAGGATTAAGACCATTTGCTAATTGCCCGAAATTATAATTTTCATTGGCCGCCAGCAGGTTCAAAGGATTGGTAAGACTCACTTTTATTTTTTCCCCTGCATTGGTTTTCTGGGTCATCACTACAGCGGGTTTATCCAGGGAGATCACCGCATCTGCCTGAAAAACAGAGGAAGGATTGAAAACGACATAATTATAGATATTATCCTCCACGAATTTCACCACATGTGCAGACGAATTCTGCTGTATTATATTAAAATAGTTGGCAAAATTCTGGGCAAAAGCCTGTGTTCCGGAAGAACCTCCCTGTAACAGGACTCCATAGCGATAGCTTCCCGAAGAAGGTGCGATACCATGGTCAATATAGGCAATAGCATAATTCCCCTGGGTATCTGCTGTGTTAGCCTGGTTTCGGGACTGTTGAGTGCCCCTTTTAATATTCAGTGTCCCATTCAGGTCACCTGTGGGAATGACAAATCCATTGCCTACCGCATCAGTCGCCCAATGAGCTCCGGAAGACTGAGAAAAGTTGACATCCAGACCACTTTGCTGATTTCCGTCAATATAAGTAGGTGTAGTAACAGCAGCCAGCCCTGTCTGAAAAAGCGTGGTATGAACCGGATACGTCCCTCCCTGATCTTTAATATCTGACCCCAGACACAGCATTTTATCTTTAAAGAAAAATACTGTTTTCAGAGCAGACATTGGGGTTGCAGAATGAGCATCTTTAAAATCTAAAGCAAACACCTCATTGTCATCCAGGGATGCATGCACCAGAAAGCTTCTGCCACTGAATAAACGGTGAGTTCCGGCTGCCATCACAGTATACGGAACAAGAGCACCTGTTACCCCCGGAAGATGCGCCCAGTCCCAGCCGTTATCCGTCACGGCACCATTAGTTCCTGCCACACCAAGCCCGTTTGACAGCCTTGTTTTAGGCGTTCCCGCTGAGAATATTTCCATGCTCCCTGCAGAATTATACCTTCCAAAAATATTCTCAAAAGCACTGTTCTCATAACTCCATATCTGATTACTAGTTCCTTTTACAGCGACATGATAGCCGTTATATTTGTGAATATTTATTCCACCGTAAGGAAATCCAAAATGACCTTGTACGATGGGAGTATCAGGGGTTACAGCATTATTGATTTCTGCAGCTATTTTCATTTGCATAAATGTTCCCATTAACGGAGCTGGGCTTCCATTATCCGGCATCCTTCTATAAAACTTACCGGCATCTAAATTACTTACCGGGTCTGTAGCATAAAGCAGTGCAAAAGAAGTTCTGCCAAGTCCTGTTGAGTTCGGAAAGCGTCCTGTAAGCGCTCTGGGAATTTCATAATCTGCACAAAATTTCGGGTAAGCAAACAAAGCAGCCTTAAGATTAGCCTTTGCCGTGGCATTGAGTTTATAAGCTGATTCTTCCAGAATATAATTCATAATAGCCATACTGTTAAGAGCATCCATTCCATAACTGTTGGGATAAGCAGTCATATGGTGAAATGTCATAAAATCTGGTTTTATAGTTCCAGCCCAACCATTGCTTACGGAAAGTGAATGATTACTGAAATTTTTCAGGAATTCCATATTGGCCAATTTACCGGATTCAGAATCCTCCTGGCCCAGAACATAACAGAGGCGGGTCTCAATCAAAGCTCGGATTACATCCGCATTAAATCCGGGAAAGGTAAAATGAAAATTTGGATTATTAGGATTAATGAAATTAGTTAGTTTAGCCAAAACTCCCTGATGATGAGAAAATTCACCAGCCTCAACAAGTTCATTTTTCATTAAGAACACACAGGCTCCATATATATGAGCCCGAAGCCCAAAACCTGAATTATAGGTATACAATAATTCCTGCTGTGGATTTTCGATAAAATTAAAATTTGTTGTGCTACTGATTCCCTTATCCTTCATATACTTAAAAACCTTTAAGATAAGCTGCTTCAGATTGGGGTTATGGTATTTCGTATTGGATGGCTGCCCATTCACAAGAGGACCTTTTAGATGATACCCCATCACCAGATAAAAAAGCTGATTACGTACTAAACTTATTGCAGCACCATTGTCTGTAGAATTGGTCATATTCCAGACTGGTCCCGGAGCCGTAAAATTAATATTTGTATTGACATAATTTTCTGCATTGGTACAACCATTGGTATATCTGTTAAGCAGGGATACCATTCCCGGTGTATATGAGGATATTGTATTATCGGTCAACCAATTCGTATACCTGGTTTTTATATTGTTGATTTCACTAAGCTGTGCCTGATAGCCCAACACCATGAAAAACAGCAGAACAAGAGAAGTAATTTTTGTCATCATAATTTTGCATTGTATTAGTCATACAAAACTATTAAATCTAAAAATAACCTGTTTTAGATATTTATATTGAAAAAATAAACTAAAAAGCTTATTTATTATTAAAAAAATAAAAAAATACCAACACATCAAGCATTGGTATTTTTTGAATATATTTTAAATAATTCTAAAAAGAATAATTCGGAGCTTCCTGAGTAATGATTACATCGTGCGGGTGAGATTCTTTCAATCCACTTCCGGTGATCATCACCATTTTGGTGTCTTTCTGTAAAGCTTCAATATCTTTAGCTCCACAGTATCCCATACCGGCTCTTAAACCTCCGGTAAGCTGGAAGATCACATCTTCTAACTTCCCTTTATGTGGTACTCTTCCTTCAATTCCTTCCGGAACGAATTTTTTAGCCTCACTCTGGAAATATCTCTCTTTTCCTCCTCTCTTCATTGCGGAAAGGCTTCCCATTCCCTGATAAGATTTGAATTTTCTTCCCTGGAAGATAATTTCTTCTCCCGGAGCCTCATCTGTTCCTGCTAAAAGTGAACCCAGCATTACTGCTCCTGCTCCACTCGCAATCGCTTTTACGATATCTCCTGAAAGTTTGATTCCTCCATCAGCAATTACTGCTACGTTTTTAGATGCAGCGTATTCGTATACATTATAAATAGCGGATAACTGAGGAACCCCAACTCCTGCCACTACTCTTGTTGTACAGATAGAACCTGGTCCCACCCCTACTTTAAGAACGTTGGCACCAGCTTCAATAAGATCTTTCGCTGCTTCAGCCGTTACAATGTTTCCTCCTACGATGTCTAAATCCGGGTACGTTCTTCTGATTTCGGAGATTTTATCCAAAACTCCTTTGGAATGACCGTGAGCTGAATCAATAGCCACAATATCAACACCAGCGTTCACTAATGCTGCAATTCTGTCCATCGTATCTTCTCCAACTCCAACACCTGCGCCTACGATAAGACGACCTTTGTGATCTTTATTCGAATTCGGGTATTCCAACTGATTGTCGATATCCTTGATGGTAATTAATCCTACAAGTTTATTGTCTTTATCTACGATCGGAAGCTTTTCAACTCTGCTCTTCAGAAGAATTTCTTTTGCTTTTTCAAGGTTGGTATTTTTATCAGAAGTGATCAGATTTTCTTTGGTCATGATCTCTTCTACCTTCATATCAAGGTTTTCCTGATATTTTACATCTCTGTTGGTAATAATCCCGATCAGCACATTATCTGCATCTACTACCGGAAGGCCTGAGATTTTATACTTCGCCATGGTTTCTTTAGCCTGAGCCAAAGTATGGTCTTTAGAAAGGGTAACAGGATCAGAGATCATTCCGTTTTCTGAACGCTTTACACGGTTTACCTGTGCAGCCTGCTCAGCGATCGTCATGTTTTTGTGAATGAAACCTAAACCTCCCACTCTTGCCAGAGCAATGGCCAGATCTCCTTCAGTAACTGTGTCCATCGCAGCAGAAACTATCGGAACATTCAGCGTGATTTTGTCGGTAAGTCTTGATTTTAATGATACCTGGTTAGGTAAAACTTCTGAATAAGAAGGGACTAGAAGAACGTCATCGAAAGTGATGGCTGTCTCTACAATTTTGTTATGAATAGACATCTTTACTTTCTTTGCAAAATTAGGTTATTTATACGAGATATGAAAATCCTTTTCAATAGTTTAAATAAAAATTAATAATCAATAACTTAAATCAAAAAACCGCTCTTATTAAGAACGGTCTTTCTGTACAAAATAATTAGTATAGTATGAAACTACTTGTTATATCTTTTACGGAAGGATGATTTTGTTATTGAATCACGTTTCCGTTTTCATCTAATTTATCCATATGGGTTTGGTTATTTTTATCAATATAGACCCGAAGACGCACCTTTCCGTTGGTATCTCTGATAAAAAGACCTACATCTCCGGCTGCTGTTTTTCCCGCAAAGAAGCGCTCACTGGTTAATTTTCCTTCCTGTCTTAATTTGGCGTATGCTTTTTTAGAGGCTACCGGATCATTGAGACGTTTCAAAGAGTCCTCAAATTTCATCATCTCTTCCATTGGAAAATTATCAGGTCTGTCCCAAAGCTTCAATCCGTACGTTCTGGATTTTTTATCACCAGCATCTTCCAGATACTGAAGCTGCATGATCTGATCTGTATGTCTCTGATCAAAGGAATACACCATTCCCGATTCTTTTTCATCGGCACCGTATACCAGGCCTCCGCATTCATCACCTAATTCATTAAAGAAAATTAATCCGGCTTCTCTTTCTCTGGGCTTTAAATCCTTATTATTGAACATTCCGGGATGCTGACGTTTTTTATTACTGATCGTCATTTTCAGGGTACCATCTTTTTCAATGATGTTGATGCGTTCCACATCTATTTCTTCAAAACGCTGACGTGATGTTTTATCTTTAAAGGCAAGAATGAAAAACAGGATACAGACAATCGTTAATGAGACTGCATATATTTTAAGGATACGTACTTCTCTTATCAGTTTTTCCATAGCAGCAGGGATTTTTATTTATCTGTAGCGGCATTGATCACTTTTGAAATATCGTCTGCAGTAAAGTTCCCTCTCACATCCACAAAAACCAGTTCTTTATCTGAGTTGACGGTGATCATCATATTTTTAATGGTTTCTCCGTTCTGTTTTACTCTAACATTGACGTTTTCTCCGTCGTGTTTTATGGTAGCCCAGTCTTCAAAATCATTGTCATTCAAATACTTGGAGTAGTCGTTCAGCATGGCTTTGCTGCCGTTATCTACCGTCATGACTCTGATCTTCGATACTTTTTTGATCAGGGCAATCACTTCTTCACTTTCGCCGTCTTCTCTTAATGCCTTCTTGATAAAAGGTTTAGCGAGAAACAACGGAACATTGAAGCTTGCAAATTTGGCTCCTTTATAATCGTACCCCGACTGTTTAAAGAAATCGATATTGGGTCTGCGAGACGCTATACATGACTGAAGCATAAGTACTGCGAAGATTCCTACAAAGACGTTTATTAAAGTTTTCATGGCCGTTATTTTTTAGTCGATAGGTTTCAGAGTACCTCCCGATGTTTTGCTGATGTTAGCTTCTATTTCAGGTCTTCCTTTGTATTTTACCAATCCTCCTGAAGAGGCTCTTACTTTCAGTTTGCTTGAAACATTTACAGACAGGTTGGCCCCGGATGTCGCTTCTGCCTCAAGGCTGTCCAGTTTTAGTTCATCTGCTTTAACGAGCGCTCCGCTGCTGATGTCAATGATCCCTGAATTCGCTTTTCCTTCAATTGCTGCATTGGATCCGCTGGAAGCTTTTACCATAATGGTTCCCGCTGTAATTCCCGCTCTGATATTTGAACCTGAAGAAATCCCGATATCCACTGAATTTGAAATTTTAAAATCTCCATGTACATTAGCTCCGGATGATGCATCAATCGTAAGATTATTTTCTCTTATTGAATTCACCACATTGAAGTTAGATCCTGAAGAAGCTTTGATATTATCCATTCTTGGGGAAGAAATATTAACGCTTAAGTTTCTAAATCTTAAATTCTTCGTTCCTTTATTGTCTATATATACTTTCAAAACTCCGTTTTCCACCTTCGTGATCACATACTGAAGTTTATCTGCATCGGCAATGACCTTTACACTGGTTGGACTTTCCTGCTTGAAAACCACATTAACGCCTGTACTCACCTGAATTCCTGAAAATTCACCGACATTTCTTGCTTCCCCGTTAATATAAGAGGAATTACTTTCAGCGGTAAGGCTGCTTCTGGTAGTGGTTACCGAACTTGTTTTGGTTTTGGTTTCGCTGGAATTGATGATCTTGTTCACATCATCCATGGAAAGTTTCCCATCCAGCATCACCAGGATATTTTCTCCTTTTCCTCCATCGATGCTTAACAGCAGGTCATCCAGGATTCCGTCTTTTGCTTCGGCGGAAAGAAATTTAATCTTCGATCCGGAGCTATTTACAGACATGATTTCGCTATAATTGAGCGTTTTTAAATAAGAAGCTACATCTTTATTTAACTGAGACAGATGGGTCTGCACCTGAATACCTTCTTTAGAATTGGCTTTCTCCGGATTTTCGGTAATAAGAATCTTTAATCCGTTAATTTTAGACAACAGCGGCTTGATCTGATCCAGCTGCGAATCATCAATATTAAGACTGCTGAGCATGCCGAACATGGGTTTAGCAATTTTAATAGAGGTTACACCTTCCACTTCCTGATATTTTTCAAAAAGCCTGTCGAACTTGTCACCCTGCCCATACACCGTAAAGAAGTGGGAAAAGGCAAGTGCGAATATTATGAATATTTTTTTCATGAGTCAATTTTTATTTCTTTTAAAGCTGATTATTTTTGCCTGATCAGGTGCATAATCTATTTTTGTTAATAATCGTCGTCTACGACGGTAGGCTGTACTAACTTTTCACTAACGTTATTTGCAAATATCTGGAATGAATATTTAGTCACATTGATGGCTTCTTCTACATTATCGATTCTTTTACCGTTGACAATAACGTAAGAATTTTTATAGCCTGTAGAATCTTTTAAAGCCTTATTGTTTTTAAAAGAGGCATTGTTTACAAATCTCGGCCTTGTTTCTTTTTTAAGTCTTCCTCTTTTGGGCAGAATCTCATCCAGTACATCTTTTTCCGCTACCGAATTCTCCTGAAATATAGAATCCTTCTTCGCCCCGGAAATAGAATCGGTGTGGTTTACCGCTACCTGCTCCTGGTGGTCGTTATTCTCTTCTATAAATTTTGATTTCTGCTTTAAAACTTCATTTTTTACAAACTGTTCCTTTTCAATAACCCCTGTGCGGTAATCATTAAAGAAAAAACCTACACTGAAAACAAGCACTATTCCGGCTGCCATCCAGAACCATTTCGGGAAAGAAGGTTTATTCTTCTGAAGCGGGATGATGGGAGCATCGTTTGTTTCCATACCGGGAGCTGCTTCTTCTGTTTTCTGAAGAAAGTCTTCAAAGCTCCAGTCCATTTTCTCTTCCTTTATATCCCGGAAGATTTCGTCGTATTTATTCTGAGATTGATCTTTGTTCATAGCTCATCAGTTGTGATATTTGTTCTTTTACTTTTTGTCTCGCCCGCATCAGATTGACTCTTACTGCGTTTTCTTCCATCTCCAGCATTTCGGAAATTTCCGAGACTTCATATTCTTCTACATCTTTCAGATGGATAACCATTTTCTGTTTTTCCGGGAGCTGGTTGATAAAACCTATGATATACTCCTTCAGATTATTGATATCCATGCTGTATAGTTCTGAGCGGTGAAGCTGCAAATCTGCAAATCCTAACTTCACATCGTGGTGTTTCAGACGGTTCAGGCATTCGTTCCGGACGGACTTTAAAGCATAGGATTTCAAATTTCCAAATTGCCCCAGTTCCTCCCTCTTCTGCCAGAACTTCATCATCAGGTCCTGCACCACGTCCTCTGCTTCATCACTGCTCATAACAAATCTTTTCGCAAAACGATACATCTCGTCTTTGAGAATAAACACCGTATTCTTGAAAGTTTCTTGGGTCATGAGTTTTGTTTCTATTAGTAAGACAATTAAAATCTTAATTCTATTACACTACATTATAAAATAATTGCTGTTTTTTGCATTCTGTTTCCGCTTCATACTCATAAAACCCTTCTGCAAGAGACTTTTTATGATGTTTCTAAAAATACCTATTTTTTTTCTTTTCTGGAAGATAAAATGAAAATCTTAAGTTTTCTGCTATTTTTCTCTATAATAAATTTGAAATTTCACAAAGAAATAGAAAACTCACACGCCATTTTTTTGCTTACCAAAGCTTTAGAAACGTAATCATCCATGAAAATCTGTGTAATCAGTGGTTAAAAATATAATCTCCCACAGATTTCGCTGATTACGCGGATCTCTAAGATCATTTTCAAAAATATTTCACCCATTTAAAAGAATAAAAACACACGCAATCATCTGTGAAAACCTGTGTAATCCGTGGTCAATAAATATTAGCCACAAGAGATTCAAAGTTTTTTTAACACTTTAGTTAATTGAAGTTGATCATACAACTACATAGAAGAACACATAATTTTTGCAAAAATCTAAGATTTTTATATGGACAAAGTGCCAATGTTCTCAATCGTACATTTGTGGCAAAAAAAAGCCTCCGGAATGGAGGCTTTCAATATTAATAGGTATCAAAAATATGTTTTAAAATAGCTTTATCATTATCCGTTAATGGCACTTTTCTTCTGGCCATAGCCCGTTCTGCCACTTCATAGGCTTTATCCAATTTAAACCTTTCATCATCCTTACATCCGCCCCATGAAAAGTTCTCCACAAGGTTAGGTGGAAAACCCGGTTTAAATATATTGGAAGCCACTCCAATTACCGTTCCTGTATTTAACTGCGTATTAATAGCTGTTTTAGAATGGTCTCCCATAATCAGACCGGCAAACTGAAGTCCTGTATCTTCAAAAGCTTTTGTTCTGTAATTCCACAGTTTGACCTGGCTGTAATTATTTTTAAGGTTGGAAGAGTTCGTATCCGCTCCGAAATTACACCATTCCCCAATCACAGAATTCCCTACAAATCCTTCATGCCCTTTACTTGAATAGCCGAAGATAATAATGTTATTCACTTCACCTCCTACTTTACAATGTGGCCCTACCGTGGTAGCTCCGTAAATTTTGGAACCTAAATTAAATTTGGAATCTTCTCCCAATGATATAGGCCCGCGAAGATTACAACCTTCCATCACCTCAGCATTTTTCCCGATATAAATCTTTCCCGTTTTCGTATTGATCGTAGAAAATTCTATCTGTGCTCCTTCTTCAATGAACAGGTCTTTTTTATCTCCTAAAAGTCCATTGGTAGAAGACAGTTCCTGAGAAGTTCTCCCTTCAGTAATCAGGTTAAAATCAAAATCAATTGCAAGGTGATTATAAGTAAACAGGTCTGACGGCTTTTTAAAGAAAGTCAGTTTCTCTTTGATATCCGTCATCTTTTCGATCTGATTCAGAGAAAAACCCTTCATATTAATTCTCGCAGCCACCAGCTCATCTTCATAAACCAAAGCTTCACCCTGCTTAAGATCTTTAATCTGCTGAATAACAGTTTCAGTCGGCAGGAAATTGGTCACAAGGAAAAGACTTTCCTTATCTTCTGGGGCTTTAAATTTATTCTGAAGATAATTTTCGGTAAAATAGGAAACTTCGGTATTTCCCAGGATTTTTTGCCATCGCTCAGAAAAAGTAAGGATTCCACATCGCATGGCGGCAACAGGACGGGTAAAGGTAAGCGGAAGAAAATCTTCCCAATACTGGGCATCTGAAAATACTAATTGCATTGTATAGAAGTTAGAAGTTAGAGATTAGAAATTAGATGCTCGAGATGGAAGTATTCTGCTTCACAAATCATTTAAGGCATCTGACTTCTGTTCTGAACAAAAATACGAAAATAGCGGGAATGGAGAAATTAGATGTTAGAGATTAGGGATTAGGGATTAGGGATTAGGGATTAGGGATTAGGGATTAGGGATTAGGGATTAGGGATTAGAAGTTAGTTAATGATTCTCATAGTAAGAATATCTTTCCTTTTATTTAAAAAGAATACAATTACTTCCTATAAAGACAAGTACAAAATACACCCATCTAACTTCTAATCTCTAGCTTCTAACATCTATATCAAAAAAAAAGTCTCCCAATATATTGGAAGACTTCAGTATGTTTGATAACAAAAAATTACTTAGCGAATTTTTTGTATTTGTTCATAAACTTATCAACTCTACCTGCAGTATCAACTAACTTCACTTTACCAGTGTAGAAAGGGTGAGAAGTTGAAGAGATTTCCATTTTGATCAATGGGTACTCTTGTCCTTCGAATTCGATACTATCTTTTGTTTCTGCAGTAGACTTACAAAGAAACACGTCGTCGTTACTCATATCTTTGAAAACAACAAGTCTATAATTTTCTGGGTGGATTCCTTTTTTCATAATACAATTTTTAAAAAATTAAAGTTTGCTTTCGAAATAGTAATGGTATTTCTCTGCTAATTTTAGGCTGCAAAAATACAACATTTTTTTAAATATCCAAATACTCCATTCAATTTTTTTTATTGATAAGAAATTCAAAGTATTTTCGTTAAATTTGGAATCTATTAAACTTTAATTTCGATGAAATTCAAACTATTACTAGCTTTTTCTTTCTGGATGCTTCTTGTAGCGGTATCATGTAATAAAGACGATATTACTTTTGATGCCCCTTCACAGCAGTTACGTTTTTCAAAGGATACGGTATTTTGTGACACCGTTTATCATCAGGTACGTTCTGAAACGTATTTGGTAAAGGTATATAATAATGAAGACAAAGACGTTCTTATCCCAAGAATCAATCTGGAAAAAGGAAGTGCATCATTATATAGAATCAATGTAGACGGAAAACCGGGCTACGATTTTAAAGATGTTCCTTTGAGAAAGAAAGACAGTATGTATATTTTCGTTGAAATTGCACCACAAGCCACCGGACCTGAGGCTATCGCTGAAGACAAAATTCTATTCAGCAGCGGTGCAGGACAGCAGCATGTTACTTTATTCTCAGTAGTACAGGATGCGGAATTCTTCATTCAAACTCCTACCAATCCTAATCAGATCGCTACCCATACAGTCTGGAATAAAAATAAAGCGAAGATTATTTATGGTGACCTTACCATCAATCCTAATATAACACTGGATATTCAACCCGGAACAAAAGTATATTTCCACACCAACAGTGGGATGAAAGTTTCCACTGGTGCTACTTTAAATATTAATGGAGCACTAAATGATGAAGTTATTCTCCGTGGTGACCGTAATGACTTGGATCACGATACCCTTCCTAAAAACTGGAACTCCATCCGTATGGAAGCCAATTCTAATCTTAATATGAATTTCGCGAGACTTTTCGGAGGAACCAGAGGACTGGATATGAAACAGAATATTGCCAATATCAGCAATTCATTCATCTATAATTTTTTTGAATATGGTATTTATGCCGTTGGCTCAACAGTTACTGCTAAAAACTTAGTCATGAATAACTGTGGCGAGTCTTGCATAGGGATCTTCAGAGGAGGAAATCACAGCTATACGCACGCTACCATTGCCAATTATTCCAAAACAATGGGAACATTCAATAGAAACGGAATTACGGCTGCCAATGAATGGAAAAATGCTGCAGGAACTACAGAACAGGGAGCTCTTCAGCGTCTTGACATCAAGAATAGTATTGTGTACTCAGACAGAGACAATTCTGTGAATTTTGAACAGACTCCGGGTCAGCAGTTTGAATTCCTGATCCAGAACTCATTAATCAAATATTCAGGCGTACCTGAAGCAGGATTTAATTTTGACACCAGTGCTAATGTCATCCAAAGCATCAAAAATCAGGAACCACAATTCCTTAACTATTTTGCGGCTAAGATGAATTTAAGAGTAAAAACAACATCTCCGGCCAGAGGAAAAGGAAACTTAACCGTAGCGGGAACCGTACCTCTTGACATTGTGAATGTATCGAGAACCACTAACCCTACACTTGGCGCTTATCAATAATGGAAATAACACAATTGCAGCAGCAGGTAGACGAATGGATCAAAACCATCGGTGTCCGCTATTTCAATGAACTGACCAATATGGCGATGCTCACCGAAGAGGTAGGCGAAGTAGCCAGAATCATAGCCAGACGATATGGCGAGCAGAGCGAAAAAGAAAGCGATAAAAGCAAAGACCTCGGCGAAGAACTGGCAGATGTGCTGTTTGTAACATTATGTCTAGCCAATCAAACCGGAGTGAATCTGCAGGAAGCTTTCGATAAAAAGATGAAGATCAAAACTGACCGTGACAAAGAACGGCATCAGAATAATGAAAAGTTAAAATAGAAATAGATTTCAGATATGAGACACCAGATATCAGACGTTAAACAATCTGATATCTGATGTCTGTCATCTGATGTCTCTAATTTGAAGAAACAATGAAGTTAGAAAAATCAAAATTATCAGCAGATAAAACAGTTCAGATCAGCGGTTCGAAAAGTATTTCGAATCGTTTGTTGATTTTGGAAAGTTTATTTAAAAACATACATATCGGGAATTTATCCAATTCTCAGGATACACAGCTACTGAAAAAAGCACTGTCTGAAAATACGGAAACCGTAGATATCCACCATGCAGGAACCGCCATGCGTTTTCTTGCATCCTACTATTCAATCTTTGAAGGAAAAACGACAATTCTTACCGGATCCAAAAGGATGAAGGAAAGACCGATCAAAAACCTTGTAAGTGCCCTGAAAGACTTAGGGGCAGAAATCGAGTATTTGGAGAATGAAGGTTACCCGCCTTTAAAAATTACAGGAAAAAAAATCACTCAAAAGCAGGTGAACGTTCCGGCTAATATATCCAGCCAGTTCATCACTTCGCTCCTTCTGATTGCTGGGAAACTGGAAAACGGACTGGAAATTAATCTGGTTGGAGAGGTCACTTCAAGATCATATATCGAAATGACGCTGGATATTCTGACCAAATTCGGAATTAAAAACAGCTTTGAAGGAAATACCATTAAAGTAGAACCTTTTGACGAGAACAGTGAATTGTCAACAGTGAATTATGAAGTAGAAAGTGACTGGAGCTCGGCTTCGTACTTCTACTCGATCTGTGCACTGGGGAGAGAAACCATTCATTTGAAAAGTTTTTACAAAGAGTCTACCCAGGGAGATTCTGCCATTGCTAAGATCTATGAAGACTTTTTCGGTATTAAAACGATATTCACAGAAGACGAACATAAACTGACGCTGATACCTGAACCCAATTTCTCTTTCCCGGAAAAAATTGTTCTGGATATGAACAACTGCCCGGATATCGCCCAGACACTTTGCGTAACAGCAGCAGCCTTAAAAATTCCGTTCGAAATTTCCGGACTGGGAACTTTGAGGGTGAAAGAAACAGACAGACTTCAGGCTTTATATAATGAACTGAAAAAACTGGGAACCGAGACAGAGATCACAGATCTTACCATCAAATCTCTAAGCTTTGGAGAACCGGAAGAAAATATTTCCATCAAAACGTATCAGGATCATAGAATGGCAATGAGTTTTGCTCCGTTCTGCCTGATCAGAGAACTCAATATTGAAGAGGAAGATGTAGTGGAGAAATCTTACCCGATGTTCTGGAAAGACCTGGATGATGTGATGGTTCATTGATACAGTAATTTGATGATGTGATGATGTGATGATGCGGTGATGGGGTAATTTGAAAATATACAGATTTTATGAGAAACTTTTTTCTGCTTTTTGCGGTCATGATTCCGATGGTATTTTCGGCGCAATATCTTTTGCCTAATGAGGAAACTGTTTTCTCATTTGACACCAAAAACGGAAAGAAAATGGCTTTGGTGAAAGATAAAAAGAACGGTTATATTCAGTATAGATTCGGGAGTAAAGACCATGTAGACATGAAATTTCCATCCACAAGGACCAAAGAAAGCTGGAAGCAGTTCACCTACAGTTCTTACCACAGAGGAGGCGGAAAACAAAATGCAGGTATGGACCTCAACTATCTGACCTTTACCAATAATAACTATAAATATCAACTGTTCAGAACTTATTCCGCGGAAGATGAATCATTTTCCACAGGAATTACCGTTACAGACAGCAAGGGAAAAGAAACTGAGATTACAGGAGTTTACAAAACCATCAAAGGATGCCTGTGTAATCTGGAAGACACAGAGGTAAAGAAAGATGATTTTGGTTCATAATTTAATCTCTTAAAATGAAACAGCTTTTCTCTCTCGCCACTTCTTTGTTTGTCATAGGATTTCATGCCCAGAATCTGAAAAACTTTGCGGTTCCGAAGGGCTATCAAAAAATTGCCGAAGCGAAAGGAGATCTGGACAAAGACGGAAAAGATGAAACCATACTTATTTTCAATACGGATAAAAAAACCAATCTGGATGATCGCGATGATTTCCTGAGATCATTTTTCATCTTAAAAGATATAGACGGCCAGCTGAAAATATGGAAGGAGAACAACTCAGTACTTTTTTCCAGTGGAATGGGATTTTATCCGGAAAGCAATGCTGCTCCTGAAATATCCATCAAAAATAACAGTCTTTCTATTACCCAAATATTCAATACGAATTCAAGGCATACGCAAACTTATACACATACTTTCAGATTTCAGAACGGTGATTTTTACCTCATCGGATCTCATGACAGATTTGAAGACACCTGTGATTTTAATAATCTGAACGAGATCAATTTCTCAACAGGAAAAGTGATTATTGATGAAGAACACGGTTCCTGCGATGAGGATGAAAGAATTATCCCCAAAGATATTCACAAAGAACTGATCCATCCTTTTAAGACTCTGATCAAAATGAACAATTTCAGGATTGGGGAAAACAAATTTAAAATCTCAGGTTTAAAAAGAGAAATTTATTATTGATTATCAACAACATAAATGAGCAAAATGAAAATCCTGCTCATTTATTTTTTACATTATCCACCTACTTATCCACAGAGTTATCCACAATTCATGAACAACTTTTTACTTACGGATTCCGTAGGCTTCCAGTATTTTATGAAAGATCTCTGTATTTTCAAACAGTCCTGTGAATTCCTGAGAATGCGGACCGTAAGCAAATACACTGGATGGAATTGAGGTATGATCATTTGTACTGAAATTCCCGAAAACCCAACCTTCTTTAAGGCTTCCGTCCAAAAGTGTCAGACCTCCGGTTTCATGGTCTCCTACGACGACAACCAGTGTTTCTTTATTTTCATCTGCAAATTTCATCGCTTTTCCTACCACATGATCAAAATCCAGTAATTCAGTGACCAGCTGTTCCAGATTATTGCTGTGCCCGCCGCCATCTGTCTGCGAAGCTTCTATCATCATAAAGAAACCTTTTTTGTTTTCCTTTAAATCATTTAAGGTAAGATCAAAAGCATCAGCCAGCCAGTTTCCTCTTCTATTACTTATTCTCTGTGAAGCCAAAGGATCAATGATCAATGTTCGGTTATTTATTCTACTGACTGATTTCAGATCCTGGTAGAAATCAATCTTGGCATCTTTGATCTTTTGCACATTCTCCTGACTCAATCCGTTTGTAGGTCCTCCTATTAAAATTTTCGTTTTAGAACTGACAAAATCTTTAAGGATAGACTCCGAGCTGTTCCTGTTGTCTGAATGGGCATAGAAATCTGCAGGTGTTGCATCCGTCACATCTCCCGTGGAAATCAATCCCGAAACCATTCCTTTAGCAGCAATGATATCCGGAATCTGAGCCAGAGCTTTTCCTTGGTCATCTACCCCTACAAATGTATTTTTGGTTTTAACGCCTGTAGCAAATGCGGTTGATCCCGGCGCGGAATCTGTAATGTAGGCATTCGATGAATTGGTTTTGGATAATCCGGTGGATTTCATATTAAAAACATTCAGCTTTCCTTTATTAGCCGTAAAAGCAGCATAGTATTGAGGAAGAGAAGTTCCGTCCGGAATCAGAAGAATAACGTTTTTAACCTTCTTATCGGTTTTATCTGTTTTGTACGTTGGTTGGTAGACCTCATACTCCTTTGTATTCTTATAAAAATTCTTAGGAATGGTATTGATGAACTTTTTTAGATCAGGAATATGGTCTGTATTGATATAATCCACATCAAGATCCATCAGATTCACCCAGGCATTCGTAAAATCAGGGGCTCCATAGAATCGGACAGGCTTTTGCTGAGCATGGGCTTTTGCTACAGACTGTCGGATCTTTTCTGTTTCTTCATCTCTTGGAATCCCTTTTCCGTTCCATTTAACCAGTTCCTGAAAGTCTGCACTGAACAAACCGACTCTTTTCAACTGATCTGCGGTATAGTTTGTATCAAGATTCCCGTCAAACCAGAGATAATTTGGATAGTTTCTAAAATCACCCGGCTGAGGTCTTCCGCCAGTGATCACAATTTTAACTCCCGGACAGCCTGTAATTTCAGGATATTTCTTCAAAATACTCACCAAGGCACTGAGAGATGTTTTATAATCCTGTTTGATATCGATGAGCAGCTGCAGCTTTTTAATAGCATCAGAATAAATATTTCCTTTGTTCAATTTGATCTGTTTCGATATCGGATCAAGGTACAGACTTTCCAATGTTCGCTCTGGTAACAATTCTTTTTCAGTATGTGCTACCCACAACTTTCCTTTTACAAGGAAAACATCCGCCTCAACAGATCCAAAATTGGCATAATACGCCTGCCAGAAAGGAATTTCCTGCCGATAATCATTATGTGAATGGGCATTTCCCACAGTATATTTCAGATAATTCTGAGCCTGATTTTGGGTAAACAGACCAAAAGCCAGTACCGCTGCTATGTTTTTTGATAATGTAATCATATGTTCGGGCAAAATTAGGAAAGCTACTCAGCCCGCTTCATTAAGGTTTTCTTATCTTTTTATTAAAAAACAGTATCGTAATCTGCATTTATTAGAAGGAAAATATAATCATCTGATTGTAAGACCTATCATTATAAAACTAATAATTTAGTTTAAAAAAATACCACCTTTATCATTCCATTTTATCATTCATCTTCATTTAGAGAGACGATATTCTATAATATTCACACTGACTGATTTTAAGCTGTAAATAAATAAGAGAGTTCACTTTTCTTTTTTTACATTTGCTGGAAATACGGTTTACGTTGTGACACTTGGTAAAAAACGGTTCACCGGCATCCGGAACAAAAATTAAAAAGTCTAAAAAATTATAAACAATTCAATGACGATCATCATCACTGGAACCTCATCAGGAATAGGTTTTGTACTGGCAGAATATTTTGGAAAGAAAGGCCATAAAGTATACGGTTTAAGCCGAAAACATACGGATAGCCAGTATTTCAGGTCTATCCCGACGGATGTTACCGACAATGTTGCCGTTCAGAATGCCATCGCAGAAGTTTTAAAAACAGAATCGAGGATTGATGTCCTGATCAACAATGCCGGAATGGGAATGGTGGGCGCTGTGGAAGATTCTACCAAGGAAGATATTTTAAAACTCTTCAACCTGAATCTTGTAGGCTCTGTGCAGATGATGAGCGCCGTTCTTCCAAAAATGCGTGAAAATAAATTCGGAAAAATCATCAATGTTTCGAGTATCGGAAGCGAAATGGGACTTCCGTTCCGCGGCTTTTATTCTGCATCAAAATCGGCACTGGACAAAGTAACGGAAGCGATGAGGTATGAAGTCTATCCATGGAATATCGATGTTTGCTCGCTACACCTTGGTGACATTAAAACGAATATTGCAGAGAACAGGGTAAGAACTGAAGTTTCCGCACCCTATAAAAGTGTATTCGATAAAGTCTATGCTTTAATGAATTCTCATGTGGGCGACGGAACCGAACCTCTTGAGGTAGCTGCTTACGTTGAAAATCTTTTGAATAAGAATAAATGGAAGGCCCATTATTATTTTGGTAAATTCGGGCAGAAGATCGGAGTACCGTTGAAATGGATTCTTCCTCAGGGAACGTATGAAAATCTGATGAAGAAGTATAATAATTTGAAATGATTTAAGTTTAATAGATTATATCATGGTAAAATATTTATTCTTATTTGCATCTTGTTTTGTTTTAGCCCAGAAAGCAACGCTTTTCCCATTAAAAAAAGGAGATAAATGGGGGTTTGCGGACGAAAAACAAAAATTTATCATCGCTCCTCAGTATGATTTTGCCAGCCCATTTGTAGAATATAAAATTTACGATTCTCAGCAAAAAACATACAAAAATGTAATGTCTGCCAATGTAAAGCTCGAAAAAAAGTCTAAATGTATTTTGGAGGACAACACTGAAATAAATTGTGCAAGTTTAGAAGATCTGTCGACATCCATTGAAACTTCCTTTTATGAAATTTCTCAAGATGACTATACAAAACAACGTAAAAGAACTGATGATAAAAATCTTGAGAGCATCAGCCAGATTCCTCAGGATATCCGGAATAAATATCAAAAAATAGAAGCGTTTCAAAATAGTTCACTTTTATTTTTGGTTAAAAATAATGAGAAGAGCGGTATCATCGACAATACAGGAAGAATCATTGTTCCTCTGGTTAATGATTTTATAGAAGGACATGTGTATGAAACCACTACAGCAGGCAAATATGATTTATATTTTGTAGGAGTTAATTTGAAACCGCTACCTGACAGATATTACTTACGGGATGGAAAGTTTCTTATTGAAAGTTATTCTCCTTTTTCTGTAGCATCTATGAGTGGAAGTTTTGTTAAGGTTTCGGGTAAAAACAGAAAAATAAAAATATATAATTTAACGTATCAGAAATATATCAACGATAAAACATACGACAAAGTTTTAAATACCTTTTCAAACGGAATGATGGTGGTAGAGCGTGATGGAGAAGAGTTTTACATCGATGAGGCTGGAAAAGAACATAAAAGCAAATAACCTTTGAACCCCTTTATTTGATTCGCTTATATTTCATATTATTCCTTTGTTTTTGCTCTTTTTTTAAAGCGCAGAAGAAACAATATTGGCTCATCGACACGGAAACTAAAGTCAGAAAAAAAGTAAAAGATTCCGTTTCTGCAGCTAAATTTCTTGATTCTCTATCTCAAAGCAATTATTTCTTCACCAAACTGAAGGACGTAAAAGCAAAAGGGGACAGCACAGAAATTTTCTACGACAAAGGAAAAAATTTCAATGAAACGTATGTGGAACTTTCGGATTCCATTACACAGAAACTAAAAATTCAGAAAGATTTTTTCACAAAAAATTTAGATTCAACAAAGAAAAGCATCAACAAAAAATATATTGATGACGGTTATTCTTTCAGCCGGCTTAAATCTAAATACAAAGGTCAGAAAAACGGCTATCCGGTGATAGAACTGGATATCAACAAAAATGACAAACGTACGATCAATGGTTTTGTCGTTAAAGGCTACGAAAGGGTTCCGAGAAGGTTTATGAAAAATCTGGAAAAGGAATTCAAAGGAAAAACGTACGACGAAAAAAACCTTCTGGCCATCAGCAAAAACTTCCAGAGCCATGCTTTCGTTACGCTGGAGCGACCTCCACAAACCTTATTCACCAAAGATTCCACAAGCATTTACCTGTTTATGGAGAAGAAAAAAACGAATACTTTCGATGGGGTAATTGGTTTTGGAAACGATAAAACGGAAAAATTTACCCTGAACGGAACCCTGAACGTGAATTTCAGGAATATGTTCAATGGTTTTGAAACAGTCAATCTCTACTGGCAGAGAAACCCGGATAAAGGACAGACTTTCGATCTTCAGACCGATATTCCGTACCTGCTTAAATCCAATGTCGGAATGAATCTCAAAGTCAATATTTTCAGACAGGATTCCACTTTCGCCAATGTAAAATTCCTTCCGGCTTTCTATTATCACATCAACAACCGTAATAAAATCGGACTTAGAGGAACTCTGGAAACATCGAGCATCATTGATACGCTGTATGTTCAGGGGAAAGATTATAACAAAAAAGGTCTCGGAATCTGGTTTGAAATGACGGATCCGACAGATATTGACCTTTTCCTTTACAAAACCAGGATCAATGCCGGCTACGACTACCTTACAACGACTTATAGTAAAGATAATATTAAAGCCAATCAGAACCAGTTCTATTTCTTCGGGGAACATAATTATCATATTTCCGGCAATCATTTCCTCAATATAAAAGCGGAAGGTGCGATGATGGATTCCAAGGTTGAGTTCTCCGCGAATGAATTGTACCGGTTCGGAGGATGGAATTCCATGCGGGGTTTCAATGAGAAATCTCTTGCCGCTGATTTTTATTACTACGCAGGTCTGGAATACCGTTATCTCATTGGTAACCAAGCATTCTTTGACTTCTTTGGGCAATACGGCCAGCTTAATAATAAATCGTTAAATGTCAAGCCTAAGCTTTATAGTGTTGGACTTGGTTTTAACTTCTTCATCCCGATCGGGCTGATGAGTTTCCAGCTTTCTAATGGTAATGAGTTTGGGAATCCTTTTAAATTTAATGATATTAAGATTCACTGGGGTATC
This sequence comes from Chryseobacterium sp. JM1, assembly GCF_000737715.1. Taxonomy (GTDB): domain Bacteria; phylum Bacteroidota; class Bacteroidia; order Flavobacteriales; family Weeksellaceae; genus Chryseobacterium. The sequence goes on from NZ_JPRN01000023.1 coordinate 33,414, forward strand.
CTGAGTAGATTCTAGGGGAAATTTTCTTTATTATTTTTTTAACTTATATACAAGCCTGATAACGTTTATTTTAACGCAAAGTTTTAATACTATGTACCTTAGTTTCAAGGTGGGCAAAGAGATGTGGCTGCGCCACTGAATAAGCAGACGTTTTATCCGTACGCTTCATCGAATTGATTTTCTTCTTTGTATTCTTAAAACTTTGTGTTTAAAAAAGTTTGTTCATTCATCGATAAAAATTCAGGTTTTTGGAGAATATAATACATAGTAAAATAAAAGCAAATCTTAAGACATGAGAGCTTTTTCCGTTTTATTATTATGTTAAATGTTTCTGTTAAAAAATATTAAAATCGTATTTTTATTTTAATACCACATTAAAATACTGGTAACACTGCCCCGCTAAATTTGTTCTCAAAAAAAATGAAGAAGACTTTAGCTACTTTTGCTGTTTTTTTACTCCCCCTTTATCTTACTGCCCAGGAAATTAACATTACCGGAAATGTAAAATCCGAAAACGGCTCCAGTGTCTCCGGCGTAAGTATTACCGACAAAAACACCGGAAAAACCACGGTGACCGACGAAAGTGGTAATTTTACCATCTCTGCCAATCCCAAAGACATCCTTGAGTTTTATGCTCCTGATTTTTCCATGTATACGGTGGAAGTTTCTACTAAAAGACAATATTCTGTTGTTTTGACCAAAGCCAATGAAAAACAGATTGAAGGTGTTGTCATTACAGCTTTGGGTATTGCCAAGAAGAAAGAAAAAATCGGGTATTCTACACAGGAAGTGGGTACAAAGCAGTTTGAAACCATCACCACACCGAGTATAGGAAACTTATTCTCAGGACAGGTGGCGGGTCTGAATGTTTCCAACCCTACCGGAATGCAGCAGGCTCCCCAGTTTACATTGAGAGGAAATTCCAATCTGGTTTTCGTTATCGACGGGGTGATTGTAGAAAAAGAAGTTTTCCAGAATCTGGATCCTAATAATATTGCTAATATCAACGTTTTGAAGGGAGCAACCGCTTCTGCATTATACGGATCAAGAGGAAGATACGGAGCTGTTTTGATCACCACAAAAAGTGCTAAAAAGAATGGTTTCTCGGTAGAGTTCTCTCAAAATACAATGGTGACCACAGGATTTACCAACCTTCCCAAAACCCAGACTGAATACGGAAACGGTTCACAGGGAAAATATGAATTCTGGGACGGGGCTGACGGTGGTGTGAATGACGGTGATATGATCTGGGGACCAAAATTTATTCCGGGACGGCAAATTGCCCAGTGGAACAGCCCGATCAGAGATAAGTTGACAGGACAGGTAACGCCTTGGTATGGTGCGGTAACCGGAACGCAGTACAATGATAAGTCAAGATACGAAAGAGTTCCAATCGACTGGAAATACCACGATAACTTAAATACATTTTTAAAGCCGGCTGTCATTAACAACAACAGTTTTGCGATCAGTTATAAAAACAACAAAGATATCTACAGGGTTTCCGGAAACTTCATGAATTATGATGACAGGGTTCCCGGATCTTATCTTCAGCGTTATGGGGTCAATTTCTCTTCTGAGAATCATTTAGGTGAAAAGCTGACTTTTGAAACCAAATTCAATTTTAATCAAACCTTTACACCCAATATTCCCAACTATGACTACAATCCAAGCGGACATATGTACACCATTCTGATCTGGATGGGAGCAGATGTAGACGGAAGAGATCTTAAAAACCATATGTGGGTTCCGGGAAAACAGGGCACTGCACAGGCCAACTGGAATTATGCATGGTACAATAACCCATGGTTCGGAGCTGAGTATTATAAAAATAAGAACAGAACCAATGTCATCAATGCACAGACCGGTCTGGAATATAAAGCCACGGAAGATTTCTCTGTAAAAGGTAAGATCTCCCTAGTGGAAAATCACAATAAGCAGGAAATTTTCAGTCCATATTCTTACTTCAATTACAGTGCTCCAAGAAGCGGCGGTTATCTTCTGAATGACACCAAAACCTGGAATCTGAATTCCGATGTACTGGCTACCTACAAGAAAAAGATTTCTGATAATTTCGATTTTACCATCAATGCAGGAGGTTCTACCTTTTACTATAAAAACAACGTAGACAATGCTTCAACAGACGGATTGAAGATTCCTGAGCTGTATTCACTAGAAAACTCTACAGGTGCCGTAAAATACTTTGATTACCTTAAAGAAAAACTGATCTACAGTGCGTACTCAACAATTGATATCGGTTTGTATAATGCCTTTTTCATCAACGTCTCCGGACGTAATGACTGGTCTTCCACCCTTCCGAAAGCCAACAGATCTTACTTCTATCCTTCTGCATCAGTAAGTGCAGTGATTTCAAATCTGGTAAAAATGCCGGAAGCGGTAAGTCTTTTAAAACTTTCAGCTTCGTGGGCTAAGGTAGCTTATGATTTTAAGCCGTATTCAACCAGAAACTATTACTTTAACAATGAGGGCGCTACTTTCAACGGAAACCCGATGTTCAATTATCCTACGATCCTGAATATTGAAAACTCTTTAAAACCTGAACAGACCAAATCTTATGAACTTGGAATGAGTGCGGGATTATTTAAGAACAGGCTTACTTTGGATGTTACTTATTTCAGAACACTCGACTATAATAATATTCTTCAGTTTCCGACTGCATCATCATCAGGTTTTACGTCTCAATATGTAAACGGCAACGAGTATACAACGAAAGGTCTGGAGATTTCCCTGGGTCTGGTTCCCGTAAAAACAGCCAATTTCACGTGGAAATCTTTAATCAACTGGAGTACTTACGAACAGAAACTGACTTCGATCTACGACAATATGCCGAACTACAACAACATCAAGCTCGGTGAAAGAATGGACAGCTTCTATGATTATACCTGGAAGAAATCTCCGGACGGAAAGGTCATTCTGGATGCCAAAACAGGAATGCCGACCAGAGCAGATGCACCAAGCAATCTGGGTCATTTCAATCCGGACTGGACGTTTGGCTTCAACAACACATTCAAATATAAAAAATTCACCCTGAATATCGGAATAGACGGAAGCATAGGCGGTGTCATGAGATCCCAGGTGGTAGAAAAAATGTGGTGGGGCGGAAAACATCCGAACTCAACGGAGTACAGAGATCTTGAATATGCCAATCCGGGAACTTATTATTTTGTACCGGACGGGGTGAATTACAACGCATCTACAGGAACCTACACTCCTCATACAAAACCAATCAACTTCCAGGAATGGGCACAGAATTATCCGTATCAGGCCAGGGTAACACAGGACGAAAGCGAATTGTTTGCGAATGTTTTCGACAGGACTTTCATCAAACTGAGGTCTGTGGTACTGGAATATGACTTCTCTTATCTTCTTAATCCGAAAGGAATGATCAAAAATTTCACTGCCAATATTTCAGCTTACAATCTGGCCATGTGGAAAAAGTCTAAGAATCTGTATTCTGATCCCGATTATCAGATCGGTTCAAAAGATGTGAATGACATCCAGGATCCTTCCAGCAGATGGATCGGAATCGGATTTAATCTTAAATTTTAATCAATAAGTATCCTGAACAATGAAAAACAACATCAATACTATATCGAAATCTCAGAATGGTACAACGGCAAAATGGCTCAGAAGATTCAGCATAAAATCGGTTGCTTTTGCAGGCCTCATGCTGTTGGCTTCATGTGAAACTGATCTCGACAAAATCAATGAAAATCCTAATGATCAGGCCAGCGTAGATCCTAAAGTTCTTTTAACGTACGTATCTAAAAACACCTTCCAGGTCAATGGTGACAATATGTATGCTTCCAGAATGATGATCGGGACAGACGGTGAAAATTCCTATCAGTACATGAAATGGAATGATGCCTCTTTTGAAGCCTATACCAAGAATCTTCTCAATGTAGGAAAAATGATGGACGAAGCCGCAAAGATCAACAATAAGAACTATCAGGCCATCGGTAAATTCTACAGAGCGTATCATTTTTTTAATTTAAGTTTAAAATTCGGAAGCATTCCTTACACAGAAGCTGTAAAAGGTGAATCAGGAATTACCCAGCCTAAATATGATAGCCAGGAAACGGTAATGGCCGGAATTTTATCAGAACTGAAAGACGCCAATGATCTGATCAATACCACAGATAAAATTGAAGGAGATATCGTTTTCAACGGGGATGCTGCCAAATGGAAAAAGCTTATCAATTCTTTTAGACTCAAGATTTTGATCACCATGTCTAAAAAAATGACATTAGGAAGTTATAGCGTAACTTCTGAATTTGCTTCTATTGCCAATAACCAACCTTTAATGACTTCCATTTCAGATAACGGAGAACTTAAGTTTGCCGATGCTGCGGACAGCCGATATACCATGTTCAACAACAGCGGTTACGGGTCGAGTTTATATATGGCGAATTATTTTATCAATCTGTTTAAACTGAGACAGGATCCTCGTCTTTTCACTTTTGCAGCGCAGACTACAGGTGCCAAAGAAGCGGGAAAACCTGTTACCGATTTTACAGGTTATAATGGAGGAGATCCTAATTCTTCTTATTTGGATAATGCCGCTTTGATCACGGCAAAAAATATTTCAAAAGTCAACGACCGTTTCTATAAAGATCCTACCAATGAACCTTCTTCCATCTTAAGCTATCCGGAACTTGAGTTTATTCTTGCAGAAGCGGCCAGCAGAGGATGGATTTCCGGATCTGCAAAAACGCATTATGACAATGCCATTAAAGCCAGTTTCAGCTTTTATCAGACGTATGTAAAAAATCCGGGACAGTATTTTTCAGGATTTGATGTGAATCAATATCTTGCATCGCCGCTGGTAGTTTACAGTGATTCTGATCTGCTGGAAAAACGTCTGGAAAAAATCATGACTCAGAAATATATGACGATGTTTCACCAGAGCCAGTGGACTTCGTATTATGATTATCTGAGAACAGGATATCCTCAGTATCCGCTGAAAGACGGAGTTTCTGCACCATTCAGGTTCAGATACCCACAAGCTGAGTACAACTATAACAGCTCCAACCTGAAAGCAGCACTGGCAGCCCAGTACGGAGGAAATGATGACATCCGTTCCAAACCATGGTGGCTTCAGTAAGAAATTGAAATTTATATAAAAAAACAGATAAACCGCAGGAAAATCCTTTTTAACTTGCGGTTTATTTCTTATTTTGATTGAACATGAACAGAAGAGAATTTTTAGAAAAATCAAGCCTTTTGCTGGCCGGACTGGGAACTTCAAGTGTCCTTCATCCTGCTATTTTAAAAGCACTGGCGATAGAGCCTGCAGCACTGTCTACTTTTTATGATGCAGAACATGTCGTGATCCTGATGCAGGAAAACCGTTCTTTTGACCATGCTTTCGGAGCATTAAAAGGCGTAAGGGGATTTTTAGACCAAAGAGCTTTCGTGAAACAGGACGGACATTCGGTTTTCTTTCAAAAAGATAATGCCGGAAAATATGCTTCACCTGCCCGACTGGATCTAAGAAATACGAAATCCACGTGGATGAGTTCTCTGCCTCATTCATGGTCTGATCAGCAGAAAGCTTTAAACAAAAGAAAATATGATCAGTGGCTTCAGTTTAAGGCCTCCGGAAACAAAGACTATAAAAATATTCCGCTCACATTGGGCTACTACAACAGAGAAGATCTTCCTTTTTATTACCAGCTGGCGGATGCGTTCACTATTTTTGATCAATACTTTTGCTCATCACTGACAGGAACAACTCCGAACAGACTTTTCCATTGGTCCGGAACGTTAAGAGAACAGCAAAACGGAAAAGTAAAAGCCAATGTTTACAATGAAAATATTGACTACGACAAAGCAAAACAGGCCCATTGGAAAAGTTTTCCTGAAATTTTAGAAGAACAGAACGTATCCTGGAAGATGTATCAGAACGAAATCAGTCTTCCAAAGGGAATGTCCGGTGAACAGGAAGCCTGGCTGAGCAATTTTACCGATAATCCTATTGAATGGTTCTCCAAATTCAATGTGAAATTTTCAAAAGGTTATCATCAGAATATTCCTAAGATCATTGCTTATCTGAAAGAAGAGATGGCCAAAAAACCGGATCAGAAGAAAAGGTTTGAAACGCTGATCGCTGAACTTGAAGAAGATCAGATCCTATATTCGCCTGAAAATTACGCGAAACTTTCGCAGAAGGAAAAAAATCTTCACGAAAAAGCATTCACCACCAATATCAATGATCCCGACTATTGGAATCTTGAAATCGGGCAGGATGAAAACGGAGAAAAATTAGTTGTTCCTAAGGGCGATGTCCTTTTCCAGTTCCGGAAAGATGTGGAAGAGAAAAAACTTCCGCTGGTTTCATGGCTCGTGGCTCCTGAACATTTTTCAGATCATCCGGGATCGCCGTGGTATGGGGCATGGTATATTTCAGAGGTCTTAAATATTCTGACCAAAGATCCGGAAACCTGGAAGAAAACCATTTTCATTATTAATTATGATGAGAACGATGGTTATTTCGATCATGTTCTTCCGTTTGCTCCACCCGTTAATCCAAGCCAGCCGGTTGATATGAACGGTAAAGATGGAGTGGAATACGTAGATCAATCGCAGGAATATATGTCCCAGCCTTCATTGAAAGACTATGAAAGAATAGAAGGAACAGTAGGCTTAGGCTACAGAGTTCCGATGATCATTGCATCGCCCTGGACGAAGGGAGGTTTTGTGAATTCTGAAGTTTCGGACCATACTTCCGTGCTGCAGTTCCTGGAGAAATTTATTCAGAAAAAATTCAGTAAAGACGTCAAGGTTGACAACATCAGTGACTGGCGAAGAGCGGTTTGCGGAGATCTTACTTCTGCCTTTAATTCTTCTCCTACCAAAGCTCCCCAAATGGATTATCTGAATCAGAAAGAGTATACGAAGACTATTAATGCTGCCAAAAGCAAACCTGTTCCCAATTTGAAATGGTATGCTGAAAGTGAGATCAATGACGGTCTGCTTGAAATTCAGGAGAGAGGAAGTAAGCCTTCCAACCCGCTTCCTTATCATTTCCATGTCAATCTGGACAACGGAAAGATCAGAATGACGAATGTAAAAGAAGCCGGAGTTCCTTTATTAGTCTATGACAGAACAAAATTCAACGGTAATGATTATCACTTTTCATATGCTCTCTACTCAAAGCAGGAACTGTCGCATACAGTGAATCCCGGAACCTATGATCATGAAGTTTTCGGGCCTAATGGTTTCTTCCGCAAATTCAGTGGAAATAATACACCTGAAATAGACGTGCAGCTGATGAACGACGGCAAAAAAAATGAAGCAGAACTGGTTTTCAAAAAGAAAAAAGGCAACGTTTCGGTTATTGTAGAAGATCTCTATGATAAAACGAAGAAGACCGTTTCTTTGCATCAATCTGAAGAAAAAATAAAACTTGATCTCAGTAAAAATAAGGGCTGGTATGATATAAAAGTAAGCCTGGACGGTCATATCTGGCATTTTGCAGGAAGAGTGGAAACCGGAAAAGTTTCCATTTCAGATCCGCACTGGGTATGATAACCCGGAAAACATTAAAAACCAAAGCCTTGCATAGTATTATGCGAGGCTTTTTATATAGGGTGCCAATCATGCATCAATACGCAGATTTTACAGAATTCACATGTAAATATCACAACCCATAATGCAATATTGTAAACGAATAGTTAATAATATGTAAAAAAGAAGATTTTTTTACTATTATATGTTGATTTTTATTAAATTCACGTAACTAATTAACAAACATCATGAAAAAATTAAACCTTAGCCTTGCAGTATGCTTTCTTTCCGCCGCATTTTCCGGAGGATTACAAGCACAGGATACGAATACTGACAATCACACCATCACCATTTCTATTCCCGAAGTTGCACTGGTAGATATTGAACCTGCTGCAACCAAAAACATCACATTAGGATTTACGGCACCTACAGAAGCAGGTAACCCTGTGACAGCGAGTGCGTCCAACAATACACTTTGGCTGAATTATTCGTCCATCAAATCTGTAGCAGATCCTACCCGTAATGTCTCTGTAAAAGTAGGTGCGCTTATTCCCGGAATTGATATTCACGTAACGGCAGCGGCGGCTACAGGAAGTGGGGCCGGTACATTGGGTACACCAGCAGCTCAGATTACCTTAAGTGCAGCGGATCAAACCATTATTTCAGGGATCGGAAGTGCTTATACCGGCAACGGAGCGAACAACGGACACAATCTTACGTATGCTCTGGCAGCAGGAAGCGGCCCCGGAGGTGTAGCAGCTTATGCAGATTTACAGGCAACAGCGACTACGGTGGCAACGGTTACCTACACGATCTCGGATAACTAGTCTTAATTCTCAATTTTAAATATTATAAGAAGAAACCGCCCGTCAGTTTCTTCCAGGTTGTATATGGCCTGTGATTTAATTTCAAACTTTACATGATTATGATGAAGCGTATGTTCCTTTTGATGTTTTTGATGCTGCAGTTTAGCTTTTTATATGCCGGTATTGTCGTTCTGAACGGTCTTACCCATGCCTATAAAGTAGAAAACGGAAAAGTATACAAAGGGAAAGTAGAGATTGAAAATACAGGAAGCAAACCTCAGAATGTAAAATTATTTTTACAGGACTTTACCTATCACGCGGATGGTTCAATCAATTATACGGCGATCCGTACGAATAACAGAACCAATGGTGACTGGATCAAACTGAATACAAACCTGATCACCCTCAAAGGTAAAGAAAAGACCGAAGTCTTCTATGAAATCACAGTTCCCAATCAACCGGTAGACCCGGGAAGTTATTGGAGTGTGATTATTGTTGAGCCTGTAGAGGATATAAAACCAAGCGATGATAAAGCGGGAGTGAACATCACTTCTATTGTACGGTATGCTATTCAGGTCATCACTGATTATGCAACGGAAAAAGCAAAACCGGACCTTAAATTTGAAAGTGTAAAAATAGAGAAAGAAGAAGGCAAACAGATCGCAAAAATAGCCATCGCCAACAACGGCAATCTGTATTGTAAACCTACAGCCTCTATAGAAATCTACAACCGGAAAACCGGACAACGCATCGGAAGCTATACGAGCATTGCGATGGGATTATTACCACAGACCTCCAAATCATTCTACATTGATATCAGCAAAGTTCCGGCAGATCAGTACAAAGCGGTCATTATAGCCACGGATGAAGAAGAAAATGCCTTTGCGCTCAATGTGGAATTAGAAGTAAAGAATGATTAAAACTTGGATTTTATATATCGTCCTATTATCACTATTCCCGGTACTTATTTTTTCTCAACAGCAGCCAGGTCCATTGGCCAGTAAAAAAGATAGTCTAATGCCGGGAATGTCTACTTCTATTTCCTTTGCGCTGGAAAATAATTCGGATGAAAATAAAACCTATCATCTTACCGTTACAGCTTCAAGTCCTTTTCTTACCCCTATTTTAGCAAAAGCAGAGTTTAAAATTTCTGCGCACGAGAAAACAGTTTATCTTGTTCCCATCCGTATTTCAGCGGAAGCAGCACAGGGACTTTATTCTGTCATCCTGCATGGAACCGACCGTTATGACGGTACGACTTTCACCAAAACTTCGAAGGTGATTATTTCCGGAAGCAGAAAACTCAGCCTTACGTCATTAAATTCACCGGAGTTTATCCGGGCTGGCGAAACTATCCAGGCTTCTTTTCTTTTAAAAAATAATGGAAATGTTACCGAAACACTTATTTTGGAAAGTAAAAATGCCGTGGTAGATCACGATGCTTCCATCACATTAGGTCCGAACGAATCTAAAGTGATCGGCATTTATAAAGTTACCAATGCTGAACTAGGCCAGAATGAATTTCAGAATCTAAACCTGTCTGTATATTCTCAGGATAATCCAAAAGAAAATCAAACGGCTTATGTAAGTGTAAAAATTATATCGGTAAAACCTGTGGAAGACGATATTTATCACCGGCTTCCTGTTTCGGCATCCCTGTCTTTTATAGGAATGAAGAATATGGGTGTTTATCAGGACGGATTTCAGGGGGAAGTATACGGTAAAGGAACTTTGGACAAAAACAATAAAAATCAGATTGAATTCCATGCAGTATCAAAAAACCCTGTTGAATTCAATTCTTTCACTCAATACGAAGAGTATTTCATTAATTATAAAAGAGAGAATTTCTTTGTTCATCTCGGTGATAAAACCTATTCTGCTTCTTATTTAACGGAGTTTGCACGATATGGCCGTGGAGCAGAAATCCGCTATGATTTCAAGAAAATCAGTTTGGGTGGTTTTTACAATCATCCCCGGTTCTTCAGGGATATTAAAGATGAATTTAATATCTATTCAACGTTTAAAATCAGAAAAGAGTCAGAAATCACTGCGGGATATCTTTATAAAATTCCGAGAAAAGGAGAAATGAATTTCGGCAATATCAGGCTGGATTCTGAGGCTCATCTTCCTTACACGACAGGAAAATTCAGGATTTCAAAAAATATAGTTCTTTCGGGAGAGGCTGCGTTCAGTAAGACTGAGCAGATGGAAGGAACGGCTTATATGGCGCAGGCGCAGGCCACTTTTGAGCGGTTTAATGGAAATCTGATGTATATGCGTGCAAGTCCAAAATTTGCGGGATATTTCACCAATACCAGCACATTTAACGGAAGTATTCAATACAGACTCTCTAAAAAGCTGAATGTATTTGGAAATTATATCCAGGATGCCAAGAATTTCCAGCGGGATACATTGTTCTATGCAGCTCCTTACAGAAGTTTTTTGCAGTATGGAATTCAGTACAAATATATTCCGAGTGGCCTGATTACTTTGTATAATGGATTTCAGAAGTACCAGGACCGTCTGGAACCGAAACAGTTTGATTATTATGAAAAGTATTTTAAAGTCAGTATTGATCAGCAGATCGGAATGTTTCAGGTGAATCTTCAGGGACAGTTTGGAAAAACCAATAACTACCTGAGTGGATTTAACGGAAATTCCAGTTTCTATACGACGAATATATCTTTTGAAAAATTTAAAACTTCGTTTAATGTTTATGCCAGTTATGCCATTACATCACGGTATCAGCTTCAGAATGATAAACAGGTGTATTACGGAGCGAGAATCTTCAGCAGGTTTTCGGATAAGACCAGTCTGAGTCTTTTTTATCAGAATAATTATATGCCTGAGGAATATTTCAGAGACCGGAATCTTTTTGAGGTTTTGTTCCATCAGCAACTATTTCCCGGCAGCGAACTTGATCTGTCGGGAAGATATTCTTTACAACGCGGTGAGCTGGGTAATAAGGATTTTATATTTTCTTTACGCTACACACTTCGCCTAAATGTTCCTGTGCAGAAAACCGCGGAGTACACTTCATTATCAGGAAACATAAGTAATTTGGGTGTAAAAAAGACAGAAGGTATCAGGTTGATGCTCGGCAACCATTTATCTATTACGGACAAGGATGGGAATTATCAATTTAAAAATATTGTTCCCGGCGACTATTTTCTGGAGATAGACCGGTCGACCGCCGGCATTAATGATATTACCAATATTTCTTTACCGGCTTCATTACATCTTACCGGCAAAGAGAATACGTTCAATTTCGGATTAACTACAGCATCCACTATTAAAGGAAGTATCGAACTTGCTGAAAATGATGATAAGGACCAATACAGTTTCGCTCATTATCAGCCAAAAACAGAAAAGAAGAAAAGACAAAGCATCATCATCGAAGCATCCAACGGCGAACAGACCTACCGGAAAATAGCATTCATCGGTGAAACTTTTGATTTCATGTATCTGCGTCCCGGAGAATGGAAAATTAAACTGTACAGAAATGGTCTTGACAAACGGTATAAAATAGCAACGGATTCTTTTCAATTTAGCCTTAAACCATCGGAAACACAGAATGTAGCGATTCATATTGTAAAACAGCAGAGTGAAATCAAATACCAGCAGGAAATGATCAAAGTTGGATATAATGAATTAAAAAAGAAAAAATGAAACTGAAGCAACATATCTTATACTTGGTTTTTGGTCTCATATCCGGAACAACATTTTCACAAACCACAGTCCCGATGACCCTTCCTGTAGTCACTCTGATGGATATAGAACCTGCAGGAAACTTTACGTTGAATTTTACAGCTCCTACAGAAGCCGGACAGGCTTTAAGTCTTCCGGCAGCCAATACAACAAAGTGGGTCAATTATACATCGGCAATTGCACCTGGAGGACTGACAAGAAGAATTACGGCTTCTATCAATACACCCATTGCCGGAGTTAATATAAGGGTGCAGGCTGCTGCTGCTTCGGGAGCTGGCGGGGGAACATTAGGAACGTCATCAGGCCTTGTTACTCTCAGTACAACAGCTGCTACTATTATTACAGGAATAGGAGGTGCATTTACCGGAAATGGTGCAAATAACGGACATATGCTTACGATCAGTCTTTCGGTAAGTTCTTATGCTAATCTTTCAGCCCGTACCAACACCCCTGTTATCATCACCTATACCATCACAGAATAAAATTGGAAAATGAAAATCAATAGTCGCCTTCTCAGGAATATACTTTTAAAAAGATATCTTTATCTCTTTCCATTAATAATGGGTAGTTGCCTGCAGGCTCAAACAGTGGTTCCCAGCGGAAGTGGCTGGACTGTAAGTGTGCCTGCTATTACCGAAGCAGGGAACAACTATGCAGGAACTTATGCAAGTGCCACTAATGCAATTATATTATCAGGGACAATGCCAGGATCTTTTCTTAATCTTCTCTCTAATGGAGCAGCCAGAATAAGCGTACGTTATACCCCCACGGCATGGAATAATGCGCTGCATCTCTATGCAAAAAGAAGTGGTGGAACGGCTACTATTAGTGGGCTTTGTCTTGGCTGTACCGCTACTGTCAATGGCGGAACAACTTATCTAGAAATCCTTCAGGCTACTGATACAGCATTTTGTACCATCAATTTTTCCGGAATTTTAGGGTTGGGTAACAGTGTATCCTACTCTGGAATAAATGTGCAGTTGCAGATAACCGGTGTTTCTGTAGTTATTCCTGCCACGTCATATAGCTCTCAACTCGTTTTCACCATAGGCCCCAATTAAAAGGATGTACATTCTGTATATTTTTTTTAATTACAGTGAAATGTCTCACGCAGATCTTTCAGATTGAGCGGATACCTTTTAATTGTGGAAAGAGAACAGATGGAAAATCCTGGTGTCTAGGTTTGGGCTAAAGCCTTTGCAATGGATATACAATGCAAGCGGGCTAAAACCCGCTCCTATTGAATATTATAGGAAAAATATCGGAGATCAGTTTACAGATTTAGGACAAAAGCTAAACCAGTAAGTTATGAGTATTTAGGTATGGGCTATAAATGATGAAGTGGATCAACGACCCGTTTATTGCCCATAGCTTATGGCTTATCGCTTATGGCTTATGGTAAAGATAAATGATGATTGATGAAAGATGATTGATATTCTGTGGTAGTAGTAGTAGTAGTAGTAGTAGTAGTAGTAGTAGTTTCTGCTCCCTCATTACTCATTGCTTATTGCTTATTGCTTAT
>NZ_JPRN01000024.1 GCF_000737715.1 Chryseobacterium sp. JM1
TTAAACAGAGATGGTTCAATTATCCTGGCAGGAACCAGTGCTGAAGAACTTGGAAAAGAGAACTGGAAGATCGTGAAGCTTGGAGATGGTCAGATCAACAAACTCATAGAAAAACAAGACATTAAGATCTATCCGAATCCGGTTTCAGATTATGCTTATGTAGAAATAGGTTTCGACTTTAATGAAGCAGATATTATCCTGTATGATATGGGTGGAAGACAGCTTCAGAGCTTGAAAACGAAGAATAAAGTAACGAAGATCAATACGCAGAATCTGATTCAGGGAGCTTATTTGGTGACGATTAAAACGGATACGAACAAAACAGCGAATGCTAAACTGATTAAGAAATGATAAAAATTACCCCCATTATATTCACTCTATTTATTTATCAGAGTGTAAATTCTCAGCGTCATTTAGGAAATGAAATGACCAACATTGTTCCGCCATCACCTCAGTCAGAACAAATGACGACTTACGGAAATCAACCGTTAAATGAGTACAAAGGAATGGCTCAGATCAGTATTCCGATTACAGGAATAAAGGAAAAAGACCTCTTCAACAATATTGAACTGAGATATTCAAAATTAGGAGTTAAAGTAAATGATGTCCCCAATAATGTGGGAGCCAGCTGGCTTCTTGATATGGGAGGAGTTATTACAAGGACAATATATGATTTCCCCGATGAGATGCGAATTCCTGCCAAAAGATTGATTTTTGAAAATTTATATGGAATCAATACCCTGACCCAATCACCCAACGGTTCGGCAAATGCAGCTTTGCTGAATTCATATGTTAAGGATGCCACTCTTGATAATGAAGTTGATGTATTTAATATTTCAGTTAATGGACTTACCGGCAGCTTTTATTTAGACAAAGATTTGAATCCCGTATTATTGGCAGATACTCATCAGTTCAAGATCCAGACGGTAGGAGATTTTAAAACTACCCATGCGTTTATACTGACGACAAACGAAGGAATAAAATATTATTTCGGGGGAAGTACTGCTATTGAAAGAACATTTGTAAGAGATTCTCCGGAACTTGGAGGATATACGAGTTTTTATCTGACAAAAATTCAAAATGTCCAGGGAAGTGAACTGAATTTTGAGTATAAAAATAACGGTCCGACGAGTACTCCTATATCAGAAACTGAATATAAGACGATCCGAACTCAGACTTTTCAGGATTGTGAAAATCCTACAAGATCGTTGGGATTTAACAAAACTTATTCCGGTTTTGTTTTAAAAGTAAATGATTCCAGAGTTTTAACTGCTATTAAAGGTGAGCAGTCCAGCATTAAAATCAATTATGATCCTGCGGATGTTGACAAAATATTATCAATAGAAGTTTTTAACAGAAATAAAAAAAATAAGGAATTTGAATTTATTTATATAGATTCAACACCTAAGAAAAGATTCTTTTTATCAAATATTAAGATATATGATGTTGTAAACGATGCCAGAATATATAATAATGAATATGCTTTTGAATATAATGATCCACTTCGGATACCGGCAAGAATGGCTCGTGCTACAGATCTGTACGGTTATTATAACGGAAATAGTGGGCCTACTTTAGTTCCCAATCTCAATTTACTGATTGGTGACGGAACTCAAACTGATTTTCCCGGGCTGGCAGGGCTGGCTGACAGAAGATCAAATTTTGAGTATGCTGTAAAAGGTACCCTGAAATCAATAACTTATCCTACCAAAGGAAAAACATTATATGAATATGAAGGATTAGGCCAGAAAAGTATTGTCTATGGCAGTCAGGGCGCAATGCTGGATGCCGACGAAATTCCTGCCAATATAGAGAATACTTCATTTCTTAATGGAAATGAGATCATGGATGATAAAATCAGTGTGACATTATATATCTCCCAACATATGGTAAGTGGTCCTCCGGCCAATTATACAGCCAACTTTAAAATACTGGATGCTGTTACCAATGAAGTCTTAAAAGATCAGAATTTGCTTTTACCTAAGCCTATTTTTGGACAGGAGGGACCGTCTCAAAAAACAGTTGTTTTTGATTTTGCCACTGTAAAAAACAGACAGTATAAATTTGTTATGAAACTGCTAAGAACCAACTATCATGATATAGGCGATTATCTGGTTGTTTATAAGAATAAATACAAAGAGGTAAACAATGTGGGGCTACGATTAAAAAGAATATCTGATTTTGATGGCGTTAATACGACGAATATTAAAAGATTGTATTACTCTTCATTTGATGATATTAATAAACCTGACCTTCTTCCTGACAATCTTTATCAGATAGGTGGATATACAACTTATATTTATGATATAGCCGGCTGTTCGAATGGGAATGGAACTCCTTTATTTTACCCTAAAGCTATTCAACAGTCTATTCTTTCATCACAAAACTCAAACGACTATTTTGATCAGTCACCTTCTTTTCCGGTAGTTACGATTAGTTATGGAGGAGATAATTTTGAAAAAGGCGGAGAAGAAAAAAGATTTATAAACGGAGTATTTGATGGGACGGATGGTTTTTATGCACCGCCACCTCCTGCTACGGGAACAACCTTCTTTGGAGATGCTTCTGATTTAAGTATAATTACGGGTTCTGCTGTAAAAGATTTTAATCGTAATGTTTTATACGAAGATTATAATGGTAAGCTAATAGAAAATAGGGTTTTTTCAAGTTTAAATAATGGAAAAGCCTATATGAAACAAAAAACTGTTTTTAACTATGATTTTATAGAGACTAAAACGGTTTACAATCTTATGGGGAAATCAGTGTATGAGCAGTTTTTCTTCGGAGCAGGAGAGGACCCGAATAACCTTGTGACCAATTTGGCTCTATTTTATCTTCCGAGAAAGTCTTATTCTGTTCCTCTGAATAATAAGACAGAAACCCTATATTTTGAAAATGTTCCGGTAGATACGGATGACGATTCTTCCTATAAAAAGTCTACCACGACTACGAATTATTTCTATAATAATCCGCTTCATTATCAGGTGACCCAGCAAAAAACAACCTATCCGGATAATACAGTGTCTACATCCGACTTTGCATACGCTCACGAAAAGGGAAATCAAAGACTAATCAATGCCAATATGATAGGTGTTCCATTGGAGACAGAGACTAAAGAAAACGGAAAATTAGTCAATAAATCAGAAACAAAATATGACAGCCCAATCCATTTACTGCCAACGTCTGCATTGTCATTTGATTTACAGAATCCAGCTACAGGTTCTACAGAACTTACTTATGACCAATATGATTCAAAAGGAAACCTGCAGCAGTATACGACAAAAAATGGTCTTTCCACAACCATCATTTGGGGCTACAACAAAACCCAGCCTATCGCTAAAATCGAAGGGGCAAAACTTTCAGATATCAGTCAATCGTTAATTGACAATGTAGTCAATGCCTCAGACAATGATGCTCAATTGGGTACAGATGCTTCCGAACTGTCACTGATAACAGCGTTAGATACGTTCAGAAATAATTCTGCATTATCGGGTTATCAGATAAGTACGTATACTTACAATCCACTAATTGGAGTTACCAGTATCACCTCTTCATCCGGCATCCGGGAAATTTATACTTATGACACTGCTAATCGACTGAAAGAAGTAAAACAACTGGATAAATATAATGATGGAGCACCTGTCTACAAAATCGTGAAAGAATACCAATACAATTATAAAAACTAAACACAGACATGAAAAAAATAATCATTCCCATCGGTTTTTTGTTGATGGCTCATTCGGCGCATGCTCAGCTTACCCAGGGAGAAAACTATGTGTATTCTAAATCTTATCTTGATTATAATGTGGGCGGACAACCGACAAAGACCTCAGAAACTGTACAGTATTTCGATGGTTTGGGAAGAGCCAAACAGGTGGTTAATGTAAAAGCTTCTCCCTTAGGAAGAGATGTCGTTACCCATATAGAATACGATGCATTTGGAAGACATGTTCTGGATTTTCTTCCTGTTCCTCAGGCTGGAACTCAAAACGGAGGAATTGTTCCTTCTTCATTAGCCAATGCGACCCAAGCCGATATTTACGGATCAGAAAAGATCTTTTCAGAGAAAATATTTGAAAACTCTCCATTAGACAGGATTTTAGCCCAGAAAAACCCAGGAACATCCTGGAATGATAAACCTGTCACATTCGGATATGATGCTGTTACAGTAGGAGATGGAGTAAGAAAATTCACCACCGTAACCACATGGGAAAATGGGGCGACTAAATCTGTTTTGGGAGAAAACTGGCTTTATACCGACAATCAGCTTTATAAAAATACCGTAACCGATGAAGATGGTAATAAAACCATAGAATTCAAAAACGGAAAAGGACAGACTATCCTGCTGAGAAAAGTTGTAAACAGTACCGACAATGCAGATACCTATTATGTGTATAACGAATATGATCAACTTGCATTTGTTCTCCCTCCAATCGCCTGCATGCGTGGCGATATTGTTTCTAATACAGTAAAGCATGACGAACTTTGTTATCAGTAAAAAAACGCTATGACGGGAGAGGCAGATTGGTTGAAAAGAAGCTTCCCGGAAAAGGCTGGGAGTTTATGGTGTATGATAAACAGGACAGATTAGTAGCTACTCAGGATGCGAATTTAAATGCAAAAGGGCATTGGCTGTACACCAAATATGACCAGTTCGGAAGAGTTGCCCTTACAGGAATAAGTACAGGCGGATCAAGATCTGCTGAACAGTCCCTGGCCAATCTTCAGAATTCAAATAATGTAGGCCGGATCAGTACAGTGCTATTTAACAGGCAGGGTATGGATGTCTATTATGACAATCCTGAAAACACATACCCCAAATCTCCGACCTGGGTTAAATTACTGTCTTTAAACTATTATGACAGCCTTCCGGGCTACAGTTTCAATCCTTCGGTTTCAGATGTTTTGGGAGAGCCTGTTCTTACAGGTACAGTATCTGCAGGCAGAAGCACCAAAGGCCTTCCGGTGATGAGTCTTGTCAAGAATATCGAAGATGATAACTGGACCAAGAATTATACCTATTACGACACCAAAGGCCGACCGGTTGGCACCCATTCCATCAACTACCTTGGAGGATATACTAAGACAGAATCCAAACTGGATTTTTCAGGCGTTCCCCAGACCGTTATTACAAGGCATAGAAGAGGAGCTAATGAAACAGAAAGAATCATCACTGAAAACTTCACTTATGACCATCAAAACAGAGTATTGGTTCACAAACATCAGGTAGACGGAAATCCTGAAGAAATTCTGTCTCAGAATAAATACAATGAGCTTTCCCAGCTCGAATCTAAAAAAATAGGGGGATCCGATGCCGTATCTCCACTTCAGACCGTAGATTACAAATACAATATCAGAGGCTGGATGACCCAGATCAATGATCCTGCGAGTTTAGGAAATGATTTGTTTGGATATAAAATCAAATACAATCAGGTAGAAGGTCTGGAAAGCCCCAATACAGATTATACAGATCTGAAAGTAAAACCCAGGTATAACGGGAATATTGCAGAAGTAGACTGGAGAACTTCCACAGCTCCCAACGATAAAAAAAACTTTGGGGAAATACCACAGCAGCTCTTATCAACAATATGGGGTATGCATATGAGGGTAACAGGCTTATTTCAGTTACGGATGCTATCCCCAATTTCGTTGGGTATGTAGGTGGTGAAATGAAGTATGACGAGAATGGGAATATGACAAAAAATCCGGACAAAGAGCAGGAGATTTCTTATAATTTTCTGAATCTGCCTTCTGTTATTTCTATAGGTACCGGAAGGAGAAGCTCTTTTGTAAATTATATGTATAGAGCAGATGGAGTTAAACTGCGAAAAGACCATAATACATCCATAGGTATAGTAACGACGGATTATCTGGATGGATTTCAGTATGCACCTGAACCGGCATGCTTATTATGTCCTCCTAATTTAGGTGTTCTTCAGTTTGTGCCCACTTCGGAAGGTTATTTTGATTTTATCAAAAATAAGTATATTTACAATTATGCGGATCATTTAGGAAATACAAGGGTAAGTTACATGAAAGGAAGTTCAGGAATAGAGGTCATTGCGGAGAATAACTACTATCCATTTGGATTACAGCATGAAGGGTACAATATTGTGGGTGCCAATCCTCAGTATCAGTATAAGTACAATGGAAAAGAGCTTCAAACCGAATCTGGTATGTATGATTATGGAGCGAGGTTCTATATGGCAGATTTGGGAAGATGGGGTGTTGTGGATCCGCTGGCGGAGAAGATGAGAAGATATAGCCCTTATAATTATGCGTTTAATAATCCTATTAGGTTTATTGATCCGGATGGAAGACAAGCAGATGATTTTGTTAAAAGAAAAGACGGATCTATCTATTGGGATAAAAATGCGAATAACCAAGCTACTACAAAATCAGAAGAAACTTACTTAGGGAAAGAATTAACATTCAAATTCAATAGTTATATTGATGCAAAAAGATGGGATGGTCCCAATAGTAAAGCTCCGGGAGATAAGCTTACAAGTACAGTTATTTTAACTGCTAGAGAAAATGATGCAGGGGAATTAACAAGGTTAGTTGGAGAAGCTTCTTATGAAGTTGGATCTACACCTATTGGAACTGCACGAGATTATTATCCTGGTGAAGGAGGAAATAATAATGTATTTAATTTAACAAGTACTTCAACTGGAATTAATGTTAATTATGAACAGCATGCAAGCGTTTCTTGGCAGGAAGAATCAGGAATGAACTTGATGGGGTTTAAAATTGTAGATGTTGCTCAAAAATTGGATATCAATTACAACAGTAGTAATGGTAATCTTTCCGTAGAAGCTTCAACAAATATATTTCCTTCCGCTAATTTAACTGTTTCTGGTAATGGAAATACTTCTACACTGATGCAATATAACCAACCTTCATTCCCAGGAACACATAGGGCGCCAGACTCAAAAACAGAAAGAAATTATGGAAGAGGCGGCGTATCTACTCCTAGAAAAGATTTTTCATACTACCCTTCAAGATTTTATAAGAGAAATTAATATGATAAAACCTGCTTTTTCAAATATTCTGTTTTATATATTCATAAAATATTTATTGTTTTATATTTTTATGATGTTTAAAAATAACGATTACTATCTTATAAATCCAGGGATTAGGGATAGTACTGATTTATTTTATTATTTATGGTCATTCTTGTCTTTTCCGGTCTTAATAAGTATTCTTTTTTCTATGCCTATTTATTTTTCGTTTAACATAAAAAGGTTAGTACATTTTATCCTCGTTAATATTTTGTTTTTAATAATAGAATATTTATTATACACTTATTTTATTTCCCAATTAGATTTAATGAATGGTATTTATAATGGTATAATCGGAATTATTTTATTTGGGGTATTTTTCTACAAAACAATCCGATCAAAATTTACAGAAGCATAATGAAATAGGAATCTCCATCAATAACAAAACCATTGTAAAAACAGTGGTTTTGTTATTTTAGCCTCAATTAAAGTAAGAAAAATCTTCGGTAGAGACACTCAGATTATTTAGAGGATTTCCAGTGTGAATTTGGGTTGAAAAAAATGGTATATGAGTTAATACAACTTTTGGAATTTGCATTAATCAATATGTTGGAACAAACGTTTTTTTAACAAATCCACTTAAAAACTTAATATTAAAAATGTTTAAAAATAATAATGTAAAACTCTTATTTTCTTTGATGGGGTTTATCATTTTATTTATCTATTTTAATTCAGAATTCTGTGCTGCCTGAATTCTCTCCTCAATAACTCTCCAGTCATAAAAATGGAAAACCCTTCCATTGCTCATCGCTACGAATACTCCTTTAGGAAATTTCGGTCCTAAATTCACATTCGTTACTTCTGAACCATCGCTTTCGCTGGTAGAAACCGGGATTTCTGCAATTTTTCCCTTTGCCGGATTTTCTCTCAGATATACGTTAAAAGTATCTTTCTGTTGGTTGGAGACCAGGATGTAGCCTGTTTTTACTGAAGTCGGGTAGATGGAAATGCCTTCCACATCAGATTTAAAATCACCCTTTCCGAAAACCAAAAGCTCCTTATTGCCTTTCGCCGGATCTGCGTAATACTGATGCACACCAAACTGCTCATCAGAATAATAAATGTAGCCCATTTCATCATCTACAGCGATGCTTTCGATCTCTTTTAGCCCGCTGTATTTTCCAAATTTACGGATTACTTCACCTGTTATTTTCCCCTCTTTTTCAGAAAGTTGATACTGCCACAGATAGCCGTCAGCCGGACCGGATTTTCTTCCTACTACAGTATAAATTTCTCCTGTTACCGGATTTTTGTACATCGAAATTCCCATCGGATCACGTTCTGTTTCACCATCAAATACGGTAAACTGACCAACTTCCTTCAGATCAGGAAGACTGTAGATTTTTACGGTATTCGTTTCCCTTTCGGTTACGGCGGCAATGTCTGTTTTTTTTCCGTTTAGCATGAATCCATATTCAAGATCTACGTTGTTCGGACGCTTTAATCCCGGAACCTTATGGATGATTTTTCCATTCAGATCGAAGGCATAAAGTCCGCCATCCGTATCTTTATCGGTCCCTATGACGATACTTTTTGTGGCATCTTCAGGATTGATCCAGATCGCCGGATCATCCGTATCATGCATAACGGTTTCTGTGATAACGGAAGGTTGTATTTTTTTTCCTAAATGTTGAGTGCTGCAGCTTACCACAAAAGGCAGAACTGAAACAGCGAATATAAATGGTATCTTTTTCATGCGTTTAAAAATCAAATTTCACCCCTAAAGTGAATCTAGGTCTGTAATATTCAACCTGTGCGGTTCTGCTCTGAATTCCCTGATAATAACGTAACGGCTGATTAGTCAGATTATTGGCTTCTGCGAAAACCCTCAACTGGCTTGTGATCTTGTAGGAAGCATTCGCATCAAGGAAAACCTGCTTATCATAATAACGGTCTTCAAATGATTTACCACCCAGTTCATCAATATAATGAGAAGCATAATTCATAGAAACCCTTGCTGAAAAACGCTTGTTTTCCCATGAAAGCGATCCGTTGAACATATGCGGCGCAGCGCCCGGAAGGCCTACATCTGTTCTCTCAACGCCATCTTCATTCGTAATCCCTTTGGCTTTGGATTTTGTATAGGTATAGTTCACATAGACTCCAAGACCTTTCCAGAAGGCTCCCGGAATAAAGTCCAGCTGTCTCTGAAGTGCCACCTCGAAACCATAAATATCTACATTGTCACCGTTACGCTGCTGGGTAAATCTCCAGTTATTTTCTCCCGAAGGAATAGGGTTGGACTGTCCTGCAAAATCATTCGCGAAATCTTCGGTTGTATAATTTCTTCTTGAATACGTGTAAATAAAGTCTTTAAGATTCTTGTAAAATAAACCTCCGGAAAGTATCCCCACCGATTTAAAGTATTTCTCCGCCATAAAATCAAAATTATAAGCATATGTTGCCTTTAAATCCGGATTTCCGGCTGCGATGGTTTCATCTGCGGAAATAACATTAAGGTAAGGAACCAGTGAGTAGTAATTCGGACGGGCCAAAGCCGTTGTAAATGCTGCACGAAGTACCAGATCCTGAACCGGAACATATTTAAATGACAAATTCGGAAGTACATTGGTGTACGTATTGGTCCGGTTAATTTTTCCTGCCAGATCCTCTTCATTCAACACATAATTTCCTGTATAGTCAATTTTCGTTGTTTCAAAACGCGCTCCCAAAATCATTGAGAATTTGTCGCTGAAATCCTGATCCCATCTGATGTATCCTGCATAAATATTCTCCTTTGCGGTATAATTACTGGAAAGGAATTCTTCAGGTTTTGATTCTCCTTTAAATAAATTAGGATTAAACAGATCCAAACCACCGATGTAAGAAGGGTTCACGAAAGTTCCCGGAACATAATTCCCCGGTTGGAAATTTTGCCCGTCAAAATGAACCGTTGGAACAGACAGCAGACTTCCCATAGTATCTAAAGGTTCAAAAGCATAATAATCATTGTTTCGCTCTTTTTCCTTTAAACGCAGACGTAAACCTGCACGTAGCCTGCCTTTCTGATTCTCAATGACAGAAAACGGAAAACGCACATTCACCTTGGCACCAAACTCTTTTTCCTGCGTAAAGCTATTCGAATCCGAAAGGTCACTTAGCTGGTAAACGCCCAGATTATCTACAGAAAGGGGCGTGATCATTGGTCTTCCCGGATCACTCAGGTCCGAAGAAAAATTCATCTTTCCATTTTCAAACTCTATATATAGTTCGTGAGGTTTCTTTTCACTTGCCATAGCATAGTTCATAGACCAGTCAAGATCAATTTTTGAACCCAGAAGATGCTCTCCTCGTAAAGCATAATTCTGTACTTTCTGCCTTTCAAGACGTGTATTGTCATTATCAGAATCTCCACCCTTATTTTGTCTGGTAATGCTGCCTTTCCAGCCTGTGATCTCTGTTTCGTCACTGTTATAGACAGGTTTTACTTTATACCCTAATGCAAACCTGTTTTCCTTATCCGTTCTGAAATTGTACATCGCCGAAGCGTAGATCTTGTTTTTGGAATTAAATTCATAATCCATATTCAGATCAAAACTATGCCTGATACGATGTTCATTATAATAACGGACTCCCATTTTGCTCACGTAAGCGGTTTGTGCAGCATCGTTGGCAAGGCTCCACGTCGGTTCAATATTGTCTGATCCGAAATTATTATTGTTATAGGAGAAACTGAAAACAGCGCCCAGTTTCTTATTTAAAAAACGGTTTCCATAAACGAATCCTGCCGTATAATTTCCTTTTTCACGGATCGGATTATAACCTCCGGCTACCGTTGCTGAAATTCTCTGTCCGTTAGGGGAAGCTCTTGTGATCAGGTTTACAGAACCACCGATGGCATCGGCATCCATATCAGGTGTCAGGGTTTTATTTACCTCAATAGTAGAAATCATGTCCGACGGGATAAGGTCCATCTGAACATTCCGGTTATCTCCTTCTGCGGATGGAATTCTGTCACCGTTCAAGGTCACCGAATTCAGATTCGGGGCCAGACCACGGATAATCAGGTTTCTGGCTTCACCCTGGTCATTTTGTATCGTGATTCCCGGAACACGTTTTAAAGCATCCCCGATATTGGCATCAGGAAAACGACCGATCTGGTCGGATGAAATCACGTTGGTGATATTGGCATTGTTTTTTTGCTTATTCAGTGCTCTTGCCTGGTTTTTAAGAGTGGCCCCGGTAACAACCACTTCTGCAATAGTAGTTTCTTTTCTGGTGAAAATAATGTTTTGCTTTGTATTCTTTTCAGCTTCTACACTTACATTGTATTCACTGGTTCCGTAGCCCAGATAATCTACCTTCATCGTATAGTTTCCGGGAGGAACGTTTAGAAAGACGAAGTTTCCATGATCATCCGAGGTGGTATAAATATTTCCCGGTACCAGAGAAATTTTTGCGCCCGGCAGGGATAACTTTGAATCATCATTGAGAGTTCCGGAGACAGTCCCGGTCTGTGCATAGAAAAACAGAGATGCACAAAATAAAACAGAGGTAAAAATTTTCTTCACTTTATACAGTATATTAAATCTGAACAAAATTAAACGTCTGTTTGGAGAGCGGCCTGAAATATAGATTACGATTGTTTTAAGGATTTGTGAACAGATTGCAGGAATTTAGCTTTAAACCTAGAAAAACCGGCCTTGGTATAAATTAAATCTTATACCCGGCCGGCTGAAAAAATACTTTAAAAAATTACTAGAATCTATTTTGGGGTGTAGTGTTTTTTTAATTAATTTTTAGACAACTTAAAATTCAGTATCTGCTGATATCAAATAGTACTTTATCTTTATTGTGATTGCAGTTTTGATACGTTGAGAAAAGAACCGGCCATGATGTAACTAAGCATTAACATTAAATCTGGCCGGTTAAAAAAATATATTAAAATTTGCTAAAATGAAGCATGTTAAAGGTTACTGTTTAATGAATTTCTGACTAAGCTTTTGGCTGTCACTATCTACCGAAAGAATATAAGCTCCCGCCGGAATACGGGAAATATTAATGATATTCTCACCATTTACAGCGCTTTGTATAAGAACCTGTTTTCCGGAAGCGTCATAAATTCTGATGACAGATGCTTTCTCTCCCTTCACAGTAAGACGTACATTGATTTGATCTTGAGCAGGATTAGGATATACTTTGAGCTGATCTGTATGACCTGAAGATAATTCCGGGTGGACAACAGCAAAAACTGAATTGGTTGAATTACCTGTCACTCGAAGTTTATAACAGCTGTTAGCATTAAAACTCTGATAACCATATATTTTTAAATAATAAGTTCCAGCGCCTAACGTTTTTGATATCTGTTCATTGCTTGTGCCTCCTTGTTCAGATAAGGCTAGTCTGGTACCAGTGCTGTTTTGTACTTCAATATCTATATCATGGGAAAGCTCTGTAAGACTAAAGGTGTATGTTCCCTGTGGTACTGTTATTTTATAGTAATCCAGATCACCGTTGGTTCCGATAGCAGCTTTATAGTCCGTATTTGAACTGATAGTGTAAGCTGAAGCTAGAGTATTATTATTTTCGTAAGCCTGTGCACAAGATGTAGCCGGATTGGCTGCTGTTGTAAACCCTGCCGATGCATATGCGCTGGATACCGTTGCACTGCAGTTGGCCTTTATTCTCCAGTCATAGCTGGCTGCTGAAGTGAGTCCTGATATGGTAGTGGTAGTAGCAGTACCTGTATAACCTGTTGTCCAGTTGCTGGCAGAACTTGATTTGTATTCTACAGTGTATCCTGTGTTAGCAGATGTAGAAGCTGTCCATGAAAGCGTTACTCCGCTGGCTGAAATATTGCTGCTGGCCAGATTGGTAGGTACGCTGCATGTTGGGGTTACAGGAGTAGTCCCCGGGGTTGAAGTTTTACCTGTTACGATCAGGGTGTAATTTTGAGAGCCTCCGGCTAAAGTACCTTTATGACTTACAATTACTGAATACTGTCCTGCAGGAAGAACTCCGGCATCTACACGTTCAAAATTATCACTGTTATTGTCCTGTTTATTATTAGTAGATCTGGAAGTAAGTGCCCAAGGATAATAAGTTTGTCCGTTTGCGCTTACAATGCGGAGATCGAGGTCATTCACAAGCCTTTTGGTAGTGCTGTTCAGATCACTGCTTGAGGTTTGTGTGGTACCGCGACGATCATACCATGAAATTGAAGCAGTTACCGGATTGATCCCGTCTGCATTGATGGATAGGGTTTGCGTACCTCCGGCTGATAATGTTTTGTCGGAAATAAGAGCTGTGGTATTGCGGTTGGTGATGGTTTGTGCCATTTTTTTGGCGTTAAGTAATCCCCATCCGAAATTCACATCAGGTCCTGCTGCTCCTGCATCATCGGCAGTATGCAGTGCTAAACCTTTCAATGCGGCCCCCAACATAAAGTTTCCAGTCTGATTTTTGAAATGTTCATTGACTAACACCAGCGTTCCCGTCACATTAGGGGATGCCATTGAAGTACCGCTAAATGAATTATAAGCACTATTGGAAGAAGAAACGGTTGAATATACATCTGTGCCGTTTCCGGTGATATCCGGTTTGATTCGAAGATCATCTGTAGGACCCTCGCTGCTTGTGGAATTAATGGACACAGAAACCAAGTCACCTGCACTATCGATATTAGCGTCGTTGGCATTGGCTACTACAATTACATTTTTTGAAGTAGAACGATCACTGAGGTTATCGAAAACACTTGAGGAACCACCCCCTATAGGATTGGGATTATAGCCACTTCCTCCACTATTTCCAGCTGCTTTACACAGAACATAATAAGGAGCATTAAACAGAATGTCATCATATTGGGCAGACTCTTCGATATAAGCTCCATAAATCCATTCCAAATTGTGTTGTCTTATTAATCTAGGATCAGCTCCATAAGAATGATTAGAAATAATAAGAGCCTGTGCTGCTTCACTGGCCATTTCACCAGTATCATTATTCCATTCAAATGATTTGAGTTTAGCCTTAGGAGCCATACCTTTAGCAGCAGCATTCACACCTGCAGCAGCAATAGTTCCACCTACATGCGTAGCATGTTTATTGCCATCTGTATCTCCAGCTGGATTTCCATTATCTCCAGCGGTTACACGGTTTCCAAATTCCTGATGAGTTGCACGGATCCCATCACCATCCCAGACATTTACCTGAATGTTTTCTCCATCCAGATTCAATCCTAAAGAGCCTCCTGAATTTAAGTGGTTAGCTCTTGTGGATTTCGCTGCTGCTACATTGTTATTGGTATAGTAGAAAGGTTTTCCACCAATGATCTTCATTAATTCCTGCATAGAACCATCTCTGTTATTGATAATTACAGGAATATTATTTTTCTTAGCGAATTCCAATGCTTCTTTTTTTTCACGGGTGAATTGTTCCGTGTATTTCTTGGATAGATTTTGAAGTGCAGAAACATTGGTTTCCTTAATGATTTCAGCTCTCTCTTTCTGAGTCTGAGCATGGGTGATTGTGAGGCCGGTTACAAGTAGAGCACCCAGCAGAATGGATTTTTTTTTCATACAAATTGTCTTTTTAAAGTAGATTAGTCAGAGTTTAAATAATGATAAACATCTTCTGATCCAAATCTAATGTTTAGTACATGAGGTTTTTACATCCGGGCGACTGAGCTAATAATAAATATTTATTAAATTATTGTTTTTTAGTACTTTAGGTATTTTTGAGTTAACAATAAAATATCTTATTTATAGGCTTTTTGTAGATTAAAACACTTATTGAAGATAATAATGACCTGCCCATATCACTATAAAGTGAAGGATTTGTTTTAAAACTGGATTGAAATATTCAATTTTAGGATAAATCCGATCTTTTATTTCCAAAACAGGAGAACTTATAATTAAAATCAGCCAGTATAGCAAGGATATTTGAAAATTTTTTGGCAATTTTCAATTAAAAAAAATAATAACCCTAAAATAGATAAGTATGAAGGATAAGCCAGTGGAAGCCCTATTGAATAAGAAATACTCTCTTTGGCTTTCATCAAAAGAATATAAGTCCAAACAATACCTCCATACTAATGGAGATGAAATCGCTGCACTGCGAAATGATAATATTTAAAAAGGACGAATTCAGTAAATTAACCACTTTGAAATTTTTAGATTATTCAGTTAGAATTATTAAACTTAAAAAGAAGAATGAACCAAGTATTGTCAAAAGAATTAATTGAACTGGCCGAAAAAGATCTGTCAGTAAGAGAGAAACTGGCTTCTGAAGGTACGCTTTTCGGAAGGTATCACCCTGAAATGGAGGAGGTTCACAGCCATAATGCAAAACGGCTTCGTGAGATTATCAGAGAAATTGGATTTCCAACCATTTCAAAAGTAGGAGAGAAGGCAAGTGATGCCGCGTGGCTGGTTATTCAACATGCTATTGGTGAGCCTGAATTCCTTCAAACGTGTTATGATCTGATGATTGAAAATAATGGTGATATTAATCCTTCCAATATCGCTCTTCTGTATGACAGAATCCAGGTTTTTCAGAGCAAACCGCAACGGTATGGTACACAGCTGACCGCAGAAGGAACTATTTATCCTGTAGAAGATAAGAGTACTCTGAATAATGGACGAACACAGATGAATTTGCGCCTTTTATCTCAGGAAGAAATCGACAGAATTCCTTTAATAGAAGATATTCCGGAGATAGACGCAAAAGACCCGGATTATACGGTATGGAGAATAAAAACCGGATGGATTTCCCAGATAAGATAAGGCATGAAATTTAAATAATTTCCGAAAAATTCACCATAGATCAGTCATTTATTTACTGCATATTTGTATAAAAGCAAATAAATGATTTTAAAAATTATCAATTCTCTACTTATTCTGACTGCTGTTTTTATGGGAATAAAACAGGGAACAGCTATGGTGATGGGCAAGCCTGAAATGACGGCTATGTTTGGAAAATGGGGCTTTAGCAAAACCGGACTGATGATCAATGGAGCAATAACCATTCTCGCTGCGATACTGATTCTATTTCCCAAAACATTTGTCTGGGGAAATTTTCTGATGGCCGCCGGAATATTATTGATTATGTGTTTTCAGCTTCAGGACAGAGATTTTAAAGGAGCGATGATTGAAATTCCGTTTCTTATGCTGAATCTGCTCATTATTTATCTCCAGCATCCTTTAAAACAAGAGGTCTTATGATCAGAAACTTTGCTATTGTAGCTGTTATTTCCCTGTCATGTATGGCATGTGGACAAACGAAGAAGAAAGAGTATCAAAAAACAATTACAACACAAAAACAAAACAATATGGATCTATCAAAAATAACAGATGACACAGTGAAACAGGCCATTCAGGCATTGCAGGATGGAAATCAGAGCTGGTACACCTTCTTCACTGAGAATCCTGTGATGACCGATGACGGCAATACCATAGATTTTAAATCATTTTTTTCCAATGCTTTGGGAAAAGAAAAATTTCTCAGTATAGACAAAGTGGAAAATGATAGCAAAGATATTTATGGAAATTTCGAAGCAGGGAAGTGGGGTACATTTCACACGTTCTTTAAATTTCACAAAAATAATGAAGGAAAATTTGACAGATTGGATATCGGCCAGGCAAAATAAACCGAATCTTTGAATTTTATTCATTATCAGATCGTTGTAAATGCCTGCTGTGTATGGGAATTCTTATAAATAGAAGCATGTATGATTTCGTGAATCAATGTTTTTTCAGAAAGTGTAAAAAATATTTTGTCAGTTTCAAAAAACGTTATATATTTGCACCACTGAAAACAACGGTATAACCGTGATTCAGGAGAGATGGCAGAGTGGTCGATTGCGATAGTCTTGAAAACTATTGACTGTAACAGGTCCGGGGGTTCGAATCCCTCTCTCTCCGCCAATTGGGGAACCAAAATAAGCTAAAACGCTGTAAACATCAATGTTTACAGCGTTTTTTGTTTTTACGCTAGAGTCAAAAAAAATCAAAATAGGTCACGATTTATATGACCTTTTTAGTGACCCATCCTGAAAATTTCAAAATAGGTCACGAAAAATTCAGGGAAGCCCGACCAATAGGCAGTCTAACGATTGTACATCTTGCAAAAAGTGGTAACAAAAACTAAATTATTAAACAATTAAAGTTACCACACAATGAACAAAACATTCAACCTGTTATTCTTTATAAAAAAGAATAAAATCCGAACAAACGGAACAGCACCTATCTACTTACGAATCACGATAGATGGCAAGGCAGCGGACATTGCCGCTAAAAGGTACATCGACCCACAGAAATGGGATGGTAAAGCACACAAGGCACTAGGTAATACCCAAGAAGCCAAAACACTGAACCTCTATCTTAAAACTTTGGAACAGCGAGTTTACGATTCTCATTACCTGATGCTGAAAGAAGAAGACTTTGTAACATCAGAGAGTTTAAAATCTAAACTACTTGGAACCGATATTTCCACAAGAATGCTCATTCCTATTTTTCAGGATCACAATGATAAAGTAGAAGCCCTGGTTGGTCAGGATTTTGCGCCTGGAACATTGGAGCGCTATAAAACATCGTTAAAGCATACGCAGGAATTTCTAATCTGGAAATATCAAACTTCTGATATTGACATTACAAAGATTGATCACGCTTTTATTATGGATTATGACTTCTGGCTTCGAAGTGTGCGTAAATGCGCAAACAATACTGCGGTAAAGTATATCAAGAATTTCAAAAAGATCATTCGGTTATGTATGGCAAATGGATGGCTCTCAAAAGATCCTTTTCTAAGCTACAAAGCAAAGCTTAAAGCTATTGAACGACCATATCTTACTAAAGAAGAAATTCAGACGATTTATGAAAAGGAATTTGCGTCAGACAGATTAAACCAAGTACGTGATATTTTTCTTTTTAGTTGTTATACAGGTTTCGCATATATTGATGTAAAGAAATTGTCTAAATCTAACGTCAATATTGGGATAGATGGTGACAAATGGATATTCACGCATCGTCAGAAAACGGATACCTCAACCAGAGTTCCGTTATTACCTTTAGCACAGGAGCTGATTTTAAAATATGAAGACCACCCAGAATGTGTAAATTCAAATGTCTTGTTTCCCGTTCTCAGTAATCAGAAAATGAATTCCTATCTCAAAGAAATTGTGAACGTCTGTGGAATTAATAAAGAGTTGACATTTCATATCGCAAGACATACATTTGCGACTACTGTTACATTATCTAATGGTGTTCCGATTGAAAGCGTAAGCAAAATGCTCGGTCATACGAATATAAAAACTACTCAGCATTATGCGAAGATCTTGGATAAGAAAGTGAGTGATGATATGTCAGTTTTAAGGGGGAAACTTCAAAGTAGATAGGAAATAAAATGTTTAGGATAAGAACTGGTAGTTAAAGATGAGCTTTAAAGTATTTTTCTAATCAATATCCAAAAAAAATAAAAATCCCAACGAAAGTTGGGATTTAAAATAAAATAGACAAAACTTATTTCGATTCCCCTGGTTTGTGAACATGAGGTTTCAAAGCCGGATGTTTAGGTTTTGTTTCTGGCGTTACTCGTTGTCTTCTGTCTGGTGTTCCATCTGCTTTATCAGGTTTTGGGCCAGGCTTGATCGCTTCAACTGTTGTACTCATAATAAATAATTTATTGGTTAATATGAGTAAAAGTAATTTGGTTTTTCCTAATTAGATTACGGGAATCCGTATTCCACAAAAATATTTTTAAATACAACTTAATTACTGTTGCTGTAAATGGTCAGCTTATCATTTACTTTCCCTTGGCGAGCTTATAGGTAAAAAAGTTTTCTTGTCTTCAAGATTCCAGGTGGCAAGTTCTTCAGACACTTCTGCCGGATGTTTTTTACTAATATTGCGAAGCGCATTTCCAACAGACTTTCTGAGATATTCGCTGTCTTCTGATTTGTGTGGGCTGATAAGATGGATAGCCACTTTAGGATGTTCCTTAAAATAGGGTCTTCCTGTCAAAATCCGAAGTCCCTCGATCGTGGGGGATCGGCGAGCCATATTTTAATCTTGGGAAGACTTTTCTCGTAGCCTCTCATACTGCACTAATAGTCAAACGCCTAGTAAGCATTTCCTGAACGTGCCAGTCGGGGTCTTCTGCCACGCTTGTTGCAAGTAGATTCAGTGCTTCGAATGCAAAACGGAAACCTGTCCGGGTATATAGGTTGCAAGCATCCTGATCTGATAGCTTTTATCCCCTAAAATATTGATAAAGAGAGTTATATGGTTTGTGATTAATCTTTCAAGATGGAATCTCCAGCTTTAGTTTAAAGCTTTTATATATGCACTGCTTTTTTTTGTATTAGATTTAAAAAATCCACCGCAATTTGATAGTACATTACATTTTGAACACTCATCCATGTAGATGTTTTTCCAGTCGGATATGGACTTTCTAGAAAAAGGCCATAGTTCTTTGGGCAGCAAACAAAGTGGAATATTATAAATTGAAACTTTCATCCCGAAGGTATGTAAATAAAATACAGTATCTTTTAATATTTCCTGATAGTCATAGGGGTCAATCCATAGCTTATCAATATTATGAGGTGTGTATCCTTCGATCTCTAGTCCCATAAGGGCAATGTGTTCAACAAAAGGCATGTTCTTGTATATAAACTCTGCTAACCTTACCAATCTAGGGATTGTTATCTTATGCAAAACGACTCTCAATTCAATTCGAATATTATAACGAGCAAGATTGTAAATACCCCTTACAGTTTGGTGAAAAGCGTCCTTTGCCTGTACTACATAATCGTGGATTTCAGCTATATCTGAGTAGATTGGTATACACAATATTAAATTTTCATTTTCTATTTCAGCAGTCTTTTTCGTTATATTTTCCCAAGCAAATGAACGCCCATTTGTAAGACAAGGCACATTTGTATCAGGTAAATGTTTTTTCAATAATTTTAATAAAGAAAAAAAATAGTTTCCTAACAGTGTTGGTTCACCACCTGTGATTCCTAACTCCAAACAATCGTTAGGGATTAATGGTATTAATCTGGAATTCACTTCAAAAAAATATCTTGAGTCATCTCTGTTTTTTGGAGGTTGTGAACACATTAAACAATTGCTATTGCATCTTTCTGTGAAAAACATGAAATTGTTCGGAGAATTAATACGATATAATGTATTTATTACGCCATCGGTATTTAGAAGGACGATGTCACCTTCTTGCAGGTGTGTAAGAGTTTTGATGGAATGAATTATTGGGCCTCGAGTATTAGTATGTGTCTTGTTGGTGTTTTCAGTTATAACAGCAAGAAAATTGGATTCAATTGCAATATCTACAACTAAATCTTCCTGTAATAGCAGAATTGAATTTTCATCTGCAGATCCAGATCTATTTATTGTTCCAACTACAATATCGTCAAAATTTTCTGCGTTACCTTTTGTTTTAAGTATCATAAGTTATATCCAGTGATCCAGCTTTTAAAAATTTTCTCATTGTTTTTGTCCTGTATCATCAAATCAAATAAGTATCGGATGATTTCCATATTTTTTTTGCAGAAGATATTCGTAGGACGGAAACCGTACATGTCGCCCTGAGTCGCATGATTAAGAACAGGGTCGGCGCCGCAGTAGGTCTGAAAAGCACATTCACTGCAGCCCGCAAGAGATTCATTTGTGAAAATATCCGAAATTTCAAGGGATTTGTCACCATAAAATATCTCATTATAGCTGTTGGAACCCAATTTCCCTAATTGAAATGTATAATCCTTGTTTTCAGCCAGCATTCTTGCTTCGTCAGTTGCATACACATATCCGTCATAATTAAAAACAATCACACTATTGATCAAACCGGCAGGGGATTGCAGGTCGACATAGCCGACTGGAAAGGGTGTGAAGATTTTTTTTAATATGATTAATGCATAGTCCTCAACAATGTATTGACCATTTTTATTTAATTCTAAGATATAGTTTAATCCCTGTTTATAAAACTCTAAAAATTCTTCAATGAAATAATGGTTCTTCTTCGGGTTGTATTTAGCAAAGCCGTATGGGCTGATTGGACGCAAGAAAATATTACTGAAACCTTGCTTGATATATTCGTCGATAATTTCTTTTGGGTAATGTAAAGAAAGTGATGTAGTTGTCATCAAGGCAGAAACTCGGTCTTGTCCTAGTTGATTCTTACATTTGTTTATGCCTTCGATTGTAACTTCGTAGCTGTTATTCCCTGGTCTGCGTCTGTTTTTATTATGGATGAATTCCGGACCATCGAGCGAAGTTGAAACCAGAATATTATTAATTTTTATAAATTCTATTATCTCATCAGTAATGGGTGCTAAATTTGTGCAGACGACAAACGTTATGTTTTTATTAAATTTTTTCGCTTGGTCATTTGCGGAATTTACGGCATATACAATTTTATCAAATGCTAATAATGCTTCTCCACCTTGAAATTCCATTGTGACGTTAGGATTGGGGGATTGCATCATTAGTTTTATACCCTCATCAATATCTGAGAATGACATATCGAATGCTCCTTTATTTTCAGTAACACGTGAGACCTGGCAATAATGGCAAGTGTGTTCACATCTCAGAGTAATTACAAAAATATGAAGAGAGGTAAAATTGTCTAGAAAAGATTTTTTTGTGCGATATCTGGCTTCAATAACAGGTAAAAGTTCTGGTTTTTCAGATTCAGATATAATGAAATTTGAAATAAGGTCATAATATAATTCTGTATTTTCATTTTTAGAAAATGTGCGGTTTACAATTTGTTTTACCGTTCCTATCGGTGTGATCATAAAATCTCCAATATCGTTAACTATAAGTTCATGGGATTCGTTGATTTTCAAAAACCGGAATGGTAGCAGAAAATAGGTGCTAATTTCATTAACGTAGAAATTTTCGTCGTTAAATTTTCTTGTCGACTTTTCAGTAATAATCATATCAATGAATAGCGTTAGGGTCAAATCCAACAGGATCACTAACAATTGATGACATTATCGTTTCTTCCTCATAGTTTGATAATGCCTTTGCAATGATCAGTTCTCTAATGTTTTGAGTTTCATGATTAATAATTGCCCTTAATTTGTAATCTGCCAAGTCATTTTTAATTCTGAAAATTAATTCTTCTTCATCAAACGGTCTAGCAGCCTTGCTCTTTAAGGTAATTCTAAAATGATTTACATTGTCAAGAAGGTCAAAGCTGTAGTCACCCAGGTACCAATAGAAACATTTGTAAATAACCGATTCATTATATAAACTTTTATCCAGAGAAAAAGCTAATGTTGTATCTATAAACTTTATTTCTCTCATAATTTACTATCAATAATTTCCATGGTTTTAGAACCAACTCTCCCGTCTGGTTTCAATTCATTATTTTTTTGGAATCTGATGACCGCCTGTTCTGTCTTTTCTCCAAAGTAGGCGGAAGTGGGCACGTCATAGCCAAGTCTTTTTAACTTTTTTTGTAATTCCTCGACATCATTTCCTTCCAATCCCTTATACAGAACACGACCTTCCATCAGAGAAAGACTATTAGTAGAATAGTCATTATTATAAGATGGATAGATGCTTGGGTTGCTATATCCCGTTGTTTTTTTATTCTTAGTCTTGATACTACTACTACTACTACTACTACTACTACTACTTTTGTATGATGAACTAGGTGTGTAAGAACGGGTAGAACTTGGTGCAGGCGTATAGTAAGTGCTAGGTGGCGGTGTATATGATGGAGTGTAAGAAGAGCCGCTAGAGCCGCTATAACTAGAGGAATAATGAGATGAGTGCGATGAGTGAGAACTGTGTGATGAGTGTGACCTATGGGAGGTATGCATAGATGCGGTATGTTCACCGTTTGGAGAAAAATTTAATTTTAAAACCAGCTTAGGTTTTAGAAGTTTTTTGTTTTCTTCATTGGTTTTATCAACATCATTATCTATCTCAAATATTTTAACATCCTTTGCGTCCATATGAGAAATACCAGCTAACGAAGTGATCATTATAGCTAGTGTTTTTTCTTTTAAAGCTTGAATTCGTTTAAGTAATGTCATGGTTATTTAGTTAAGATTCAAATATATAAATATTAGATTAATAACAACTATTCTAATATTTATTTAAGTTAAAGTTTTCAATTTTGGATGAAATTATTTAACAATAATTTATTTATTCTTCTAAACAGACATTATATAGTTATTTATTTGATTTCAGCTAATAAAGTTTAAAAGTTGTCATCCAACTTTCATGATTTCCATTGCCGTTTTTATAATCTACATATCTTTTCAAAACTTCAATCGTAAATTGTGAACAATCATAACCAGATTTAATTCCACATAAATCACAACCTTCATTACAATAATGACTTTCTCCTAAAATTAATAATTTAATTCCATTTTCATATTTGCTTCCAACTATTGGGTGATAAAATGTATAATTTAAATCCATATTTATTAGAGATATATTAGAGAATCTTGAACATAATCTTACTAGAACTATTGATGTGGGATTTTTTAGTTTTATCTAGTTTATATTTGCTAAAAATAATCTCAGCCATAACAAGTTAACTATAAGTATCTTTCAATTAATTTTAAATTATCTGGAATTTCAATATATTTACTGACACTTTTTTTGAAAACTATCTCTGTTTCATCTATTTTTTGTACATATTCAATAAGTTCTTCAATCTCATCGAAACTGAAACCATACTTGATTAACCAAATTTCAGTTTCATCGTTCGTTCCATACTTTACGAAATTACTTAATATCTTGGCTCTAATATCATTTGTTTTTTGATAATAAATAAGAAAAGCACTTGAGATAGGATCTTTTATTGATAGTGACAGAACTTTATCAATGTAGTCGTATGTATCATAGATTATTTTGTCAAAATCAATATCTATAATACTAGTATCTGCAGAGAATAGAGGGACAGGTCTTTTAAAAGACTTATTGGGTAAAGATTCTGCAATGCATGAAAATCTAACTTTTTTCTTTGACAATAATAATCTGAATTCCCCAATATTTATTTCTTTCCTAAGCAACTGTCTTCTAAGTTTTCTTCTATAATCCTTTTCCGATAGAAAAGCATGTCTCAATGAAATAATTTCGGCAAATGATTTACCTTGAATTTGCCAAAGGAGAATAGGTACCGAAGTACTTAAAACATTCTTTTCACCACTAGATAATTCTGTACGTCTAAGATGAGATTTATATATGGTTTCAAATGATAATTTGATTTTTTTCCTTTGATCATTTTTTAATTTGTAATATTCTTTTACAGTTAAAGGCTCCAATTGTTTATTTAAGAAATTATCTAGTATGAAAGATAATTCGTCATCAAGATTAGCGTTTGATATTCTTTCTATTTGACTATCTGTAAGCTGCAGATCTACGTTGAAAGTATCATTTTTAATGGCATCTACAATATCAGCAAAATCCTCATTATTCGGATCTGTTTGATTATCTAAATTTGAAGTTATTGATAACGAAGATTCTTTATTTAGCCTTTCTGTAAAAAGTCTTTTATTCTTCTTTTCAATTATTACATATCCATAATCAAAATGATCATTATCTACTGTTGTTCGACCTGCTCTACCAATTAAATTTTTAAGGTTAAGAGTTTTTTGGTCTTCATTGCCCGTAAATGAAAAGTTATTAATCCAAACAATATCAAAAGGCATATTTATACCTTGGATTAATGTAGATGTTGAA
The DNA here is from genome assembly GCF_000737715.1 of Chryseobacterium sp. JM1. Classification (GTDB taxonomy): domain Bacteria; phylum Bacteroidota; class Bacteroidia; order Flavobacteriales; family Weeksellaceae; genus Chryseobacterium. The sequence goes on from NZ_JPRN01000024.1 coordinate 24,713, forward strand.
AAGCATATTTTTGCATGATGCTCATTTACAAACTCCTCAAGTATCAGACGGGCTTTGAGAGGAATTGATCCGTGATGAATAACAATTCCTCTTTTCATTAAGTAAATGAGTATTGAACTTTTTTCTCTATCATTTTTTGTTCCTAAGAATTCCTCAAGTTTATTTATGTAAAATAAACTTTTTTGATCTTTTAGCTCTGGACACAATTCTATGTAGCTTGCAAATGTTTCTAAAAAACTACCATCATATATTTTTGATTTTGATATATATATTAAAGCTGTTCCATTATCTTTAATAACATCTGTAACAATGTTACCGTCAATTGTCTTTCCTTTTATTTTGTCCTCAAATGGAGAAAAATATTTGAACTTATTTTCAAAGTGCTCAATATAAATTTTACCAACTGTCTTTTGATTATATGCTTCAGAATCTATATCATTTGTTATATTATGCTTTTTAAATTGCGCATCGGGGTTTAAAACAAAAGGATGAGTAAAAACTTTTTTTACATTTTTTAATTTTTTATCGATTCTTCTTACTAAAGAGTCAAATTTCATCCCTCTAATTCCCTCTTCTGATATTTGAGCCTCGTCTAGTAATATCAGCTCTAAATTTAAATTTTCAATATTTCTAAAAATCTCTTCACCACGTTCAGGAGTGATTATGTATATTCTGTTTTTTGTTCGTTTAGTATTAATAATTTCAATGAATTGTAATACTAAAGTTTCATTTGCAACTAATTTTTTGACCTTTATTAAATACTCAGAGAGTAATGCTCTCGATGGCAAAATAATAATGATATCGCCTTTTGTTTCTTTTATTAGTTCCTGAAAAAGATAGGATTTACCTGCACTAGTAGGTGCAGAAAAAGAAAAGTTCGTATATTTTTTTATTGAATTATATGCATCTGCTTGTACAGGTGTAAAATTGTGTCCGGTTTCCTCAAGTATTGTTTGTGCGTATACATTATAGATGGTCTCAATAAAAGTTTTCGGTGTACTTGTTTTATAAAATAAACCCATCAAAAACATTAGCTTTCCTTCATATTTTTGGAAGTCTTCTCTATTGTATTTTTTTAGATATGATAAAGATTCAAGATGGCTATTATTAACAGGACCATCTTTATGAAAGTCAAAAAGAATTTCCTTGATTAGATCTAGGTTAATTTCTTGTTGGAATAGGATATCACTTAACATAATTCGACAGCTATTAGATATAATTCTTTATGTTTGATAATTTCTGCAATTGGGGTAGAATCAAGAGCATTATTTAAAATTGTAATTATGTTGGCACCATTAAAAGAGAATGCTGCTGCATAACCCTTCTCATCATTAATGATATTTGTTTTAGTTGTGTCATCTAAAAAAGGTTGTAACCATAATAGTTCTCCATTATCTTTATTATTTATGAATTTCTCAATTTGAGTTAATGCTTCGGATCTCGGAGTGGAATCAATACTAAATTTTGCTTCTCCAAAAATTAAATAATTAGTTGAACTAATACTATGGAAATCGAAACCGGGATTTCCGGAAATCTTTTCTTTCAATAATTCTGCAAGGGGTATCTTTTTATGAGAAAAATTTACTTCAAGTGAATGTTGTGCGGCATATGAAACAATGTATTCACCAATATCTGTATTTACATCTGATGAAACTTTTGCAATTATATCATTCACAATCTTATTGATTGTTTTTTCGGCGTTTGCTTTAAAAACTTTTTTAGAAATTTCATCTAAATTGTTAATCCAGCTTGTATCAGAAATGTTAATTTCAATTTCCTTAACGATGGGTTTAAAATCATTAATTTTAATATGAAGACAGTTTATGTTACAACTTAAACCAACAGGATGTTTCTCAAGTAATTTATTGTCAATTTGGTAAATATTCACGGCTATTAGTTTTTCTGTTAATCATGGTAATTTAACAAAGCTATGAACTTTAACCACAATATTTTACGGATTCCCATAAATAACAAAAATAAAAATCCGCACAAAATTTTCAAACAGTACTTATACTGAATTTTCCAAATAATTTATAGTAATATCTTTGATAGTTTATAGCAAAAAATCTTAACGAGAGGTAAGATTTTCAGTTTGGATTTTTTTACCCACATTTTGATAATATAATGTTTTATGAGGGATTTAAAAATATTTAGGATTAGCTAAATTTCTAAAGTTATTATACTTTTCTGGATTAACTAAATATGATTTATTATCTTTTCTAATTACTTCTTTTTCTTCTAAGTATGATTCGAATATGTCATTTGCTTTATCATACTTACATCTATAAATTTCACTTGATTCAGTATCGCCGTCATAAATATCTCCGTCAACTTTGTATTTTAACAGTTGTTGTTGTATTCCAATTTCTACTTGATTTGCATAATCACATTTGACAGCTTTAATTACCACCCAATCATTAGTATTTCCAACTTTTCTTGAGTTTAGTTTTCCAATTCTTTTTTCAGGATCTTCAGTTGTCATCCCAACTTTGATGTAATTTTTTATAATACTTCCTGCAATATAAACATAACCAGTTTCTTTAGTTCTTTTCATAAAAGCAATATGTGCAGTATTACAAACAATACAATGGGAATGTCGATCTCTTATTGTATGGCCTGCATTTCCACAAGGTGTTGTATTATAGGCAAATAATATATCGTTCTTTTTCATATCATCTTTTATATCAGAAATACTTTGACCATTTGCATCTATAATGTCATATTTATCAATTTTGTGATATTCAATAAATTCTAATAATTTTTTTTCCATATTGATTTTGAATAATGTTGTTATTAAATCTTATAATTCTATGAAAACTCCCTATTTTATAATATTTCAATACAGATTAAAACACCTTCAGTGTAACTATATCCAAACCTATAGCTTCCACCAACACTTACTTTTTCTGTTTCAGAAAAAAAACTTCTTGAACTTGATATTTCTTCTGAACGATATTGGTAATTGTAGCGACCTGACGTAATAGGCGAAACTGAAAAGAACATAATTAAATATTTCCAATTTTTTAATTTTGAATTGTACAATATTGTTTATTTATCAACTCTATCTAAATATTTACCTTAAGAATAGTAGATTTAGGAATATTTAAATTATACTGCTTTCTTATAACTTCTGTGAAAACATCTATTCGTGTTGAAATCCAAATATTTTTTTTGCTTGACCATTCTGTCAAGATAGAAACTAGCTTTTTATCTACATTTTCATCATCAGACTTTATTTGTGTAGGAATAAACCACAAACCACCTCCGCTCATTCCATATGCATCAGGGCCAGTTACTTTCATTTTAGTTTCATTATCAATTACATTTTTTTTGCTATATGTCACAATAATATTTGAACTTTCCTCAAAACACAAGTCTTTATAATTTTTTTTTTCTACTGGAATTGTATTGTATATAAATGGTTTGCTATGTAATGCATTTTTGTGCTTATTGTGTTTATTTTGTGTGGCTGGGAAGCCTATTGCAGTATAATATGGTAGTTCTACTGTTTCATGATTTATTCCTAACTGATTTTCACTAAGAAAAAGGTAATTTTCTTGCACTTTTTTTATACTTTCCAGATCTAATTTTAAAATAGCAATATCAATCTTGTCGTACTCTCTTTTCTGATCTTTTTCTAATTTATTAAATGTCCATATTCCTCCAAGCGTTAGCGCTGTTTTTGCATCAATTCCTATAGAAATTTTATTCTCTAATTTTTCGGCCACGTGTGCAGCAGTTAATAAAAAATATGTTTCACCAATTTTCACAAATACTCCAGTTGCATGAGGATCTGGTATTCCATCTTCAATTATTAAAAAATGACACGTACTTTTATAAGCATCTTGACTTGCTCTCAATTGTAAGCCTATGTGATATTCTACAGGATCTATAATATTTGGCATATTGATTAGTATTTAATTAGCAATAACTAAAGAATTTTCACTCGGTCAAATTTATCTAACGCAAAAGGTACAAAACCTAATTCTTCGTTTTCATTAATTGTCACATCTTCTAAATTTATGACTACATTTTGCTCGAGTTTTAGTTGAACAGAATCTTCAATTAAGTAATAATGTCTATTAATTTCTTCACTGTATTTAGGCAAATCGTCGTATGACCAATAGTCAGCTTTGAAAACCGCATATTCAATATTTGAATTACATATAACTGAAATAGGTACAAACGCCTCCTTTCCTACGATTTCAATATCATCATAGTATATTTGAAAAATAGGGTCAGTTAAATCTTGTATAGTTGCAGCTTTATCATCTGACTTTAATTTGTCATCAAAAAATTCCAAATAACTTATTCCATTAATAAATTCTAAAACCTCTTCTTCAATTTCGGGTTGAAATTTAAGAAGATAGCGGTTTATGAATTTAAGTTTTTCCTCATTATCTATTAAGTCATTGTATTTTTCCAATGTTACCTTAAAATTTTCATCTCCAAAAAATTCATCTAAATTTTTGAATGTATGGACATTTGATGATAATGTTTTTACAGCCTTCCTAAAATCACCATCATTGGATATTACAAACAGTTCAACTTGATTACATAACTCCTTTATGTCTTGAAAAATAAATGCGTCAGGGATATCATTCCTGCTTTTTAAAGTTTTAAAAGGTTTATTTCCTTTGAAATAATCTTCAAAAATAAGTGTTGAATATTTTTCTTTAAATTCGTACAACTTGGAGTTTGATGCACTTATATAATCTTTCCACCTACTTATTACTGATGAACTAATCTTTTGTTCTAAAGATTGTAATTCGTCAATTATAAGTTCAGAACTATCAATTTCATTTTTAATAACTCCTAACCTTGGAAGTGACCTCAAGGCAGATATTGCATCTTTTATTTTTTGTATAGATTCACTTATACCTGTAGTCGTATATTCTTTGTAAACAAACCACGGTAGATGATTTGTCAGAAGACCACGTTTTCCTAAGTCTCTGATAAGCGAGAAATTTTTGCTGTTAAGATTTCTGTCTTTTTTATATTCTGTGCTATCTATAATTATATGCATAAATACTGCTACATTAAAAATATTTGTTATGCGTTTCGAGCTAATTTTATTTGATAATAAAATAATATTGCGTGTATGTAAAGATGGAAAATATCTTAAAATTTTCAATCAGTATTTTTACTGAATTTCAAAATACTAAACACTGATCAAATAACAAGTATCTTTCTAAATATTTCTCGACTTTCTACATAAGAAAAAATCCTAACTTTCGTTAGGATTCTAATCTGTTTTAAAGTTCAGCAAATCTTTAGGAGATACATTTAAGCCTTTAGCTAAGTCTATCAATGTAGTAAACGCAAAATTTCTTTTTCCATTCTCTATATCGCTTACTGTGCCTTTAGTGATTTTGCTGCTATTCAGTACGACTTCATCTTGAGTTAGTCCAGATTTAATTCTTAAATCTTTAACGTGTTCTCCAAATTTTCTTAGTATTTCATCTTTTAAAATGTCCATTTATTAGCACTTTATACAAAGTGCGGAAATTTTCCCACATATTTTGTTACAAGTACTTGTAACAAATTTAAAAATTCTTATATTTGGAAATAATTACTTATTAAAGTAATTTTGCGATACTTCAAAGAATAATAGAAGCTATTGCTTAGAATCTCAAATTCGAAAACTGGTAATTTTTAACATACGAGATGATAAGCAGAAAGCTCACGACCTAGGCGTGGGCTCTCTTATCTGTATGTAAGGTATACCAGTGCCCCGAATTGGATAATGTAGAGTTCCATGCCGTTTTATTTTCCAATGCAGTCCTCATTTTCTACACTCTAAGCACCTTCAAAAACATAGTATCAGATTAAACGATACAATGAGGTGTACAACTCATTGCGGCTTTACAGCTTTCACGGGACACAATTTTCATTCATATTAATTTTTTTATGATTGTTTGGGCAGGAGATTTTTCTCTACTAAGGAAGTCTCCTCCCAAGCATATCATTTTCAAACAGCAACTAAAAACAAATATCAAAACACAGATAATTTAAAGCAACCATTAGAAAAAGAAAAAGCCCTTTCCTCAGTTTGCAGACCACAGGAAAGAGCATAATCAGTAATTAATAATCATTAAAAATCTATTCAAAAATATGAAAAATATTTTTTGCAGGGGATTTATGTCCTTTGCTTTTACCATAGTGTCAGCAACCACATCCTTTGCCCAGAACAAGTCTCTTAAAATTGGAGATTCCCTTCCTGAAATTTTTTGGACAACACCTTTACAGGTTGTCAATCATCCTCAGAAAACGATTGATCTTTCAGAGGATAAGAATAAATTAATCCTAATCGATTTTTGGAGTACGTGGTGCAGTGCCTGCCTGATCAATCTTCCTAAAATTGAATCATTGCAACAAAAGTTCGGAAATAAAATAAAAATACTTCCGGTAAGCAGCCAGGATAAAGCCGCTCTGGAAAAATTCTTCACTTCTTCAAATGGAAAGAAATATAAAAGCATGATGTCCACCTATGAAGACAAAAAGCTTCACAACCTTTTTCCACACGCAGGTGTTCCGTTTATCATATGGATAAAGGATGGAAAATTATTTAATACCACCGATGCAGGACAGCTCAGTGAACAGACCATCAATGAAGTTCTAAGTGGTGATAAATCATCTTTGCAAACCATTATCCAAATTGATAGGGCAAGACCATTTATGCTTTCCGAAGATTACGACCGTCAAAGAAATGTTCAACTCCTCAATTATTCATTCTTTGCAAAAGGACAAATTCCTGACATTGGTGCAGGAGGAACCTACCGTAAAACAGCATCCGGAAAAATTCAAGGCAGACAGTTTACCAATCTGCCATTATGGGATATGTATTATGCCATAGGATTTGAACTTTTCAGACAACAGGATAAAACATCTTTCACCGAAAAAAGAATGATTATCGAGGTCAATCAACCTGAACAGCTAATGCCGATGGAAAGAACAGATGGTTCGAATGTTGGAGCAAATCTTTACAACTACGAATTCATCATCCCAGAACAGAAATCTGATTCTCTATACAATTATATGTTGGGAGATTTAAATCGTTATTCAGGCTATACCGTAACCCTTGAGAAAAGACCTGTAAAATGTTTTGTGTTAGTAAGAACAAGCAAGAAAGACAAACTGGCGACCAAAGGAGGAGAAAAGCGTTCCACCTTTCCACGAACCCCATCCATTCTGAGAAATGTACCTCTTAAAAATATGGTCAATATGCTGAATGGTGAGATTCCCATCAAGGAATTGTTTATCGATGAGACAGAATACACAGGCAATGTAGATCTGGAAGTTTCAGGAGTCAAAGATATTGCCACCTTAAAAAAAGAGCTTCAGAAATACGATCTTGACCTGATACCAGAAGAACGTCAGATTTTGATGATGATTATCAAAGACCAGCGGAATTAAACATTCCCGCCGTTCGAAAAACTATTGAATTTACATTAACGCAAAACTATCTCAAACTATGAAGAAATTATTAGTGCTTCCCGTCATATGCTATTGTGTGCCAGTTATGGCACAGCAAATGTTTACGGGAAGCGTTATCGACGAAACAACCCGATTACCTGTAAGAGGAGCAGCAATCGCCATACAGAACTCAAAAACCGTAACTACTACGGACAGATATGGAAACTTCAGTCTTAGTACCAATGACAAAAAAATCAATCTTGTTATCCTTGGTAAAGGTTATGAAGAACAGGTGATTGTTTTGGAACTTCCTTTGAAAGAACCATTAAAAATTAATTTATCCGAAAAGATAGCCCAAATTGATGAGGTAGTACTCACGACAGGTTATCAGAAAATCCCTAAAGAACGTTCCACAGGTTCTTTCTCTTCAGTAAGTAATTCAGCTCTGAACACACAGGTGTCCACCAATATCCTTGACCGTTTAGCTGCTACAGCCAATGGAATTGTTATCAATAAAGGAACATCCCAAGGAGGGTCACAAATTATGGTCAGAGGACTAAGCACCATTCAAGGACCTAAATCGCCTTTGATTGTAGTAGACAATTTTCCTTACGATGGTGATATCAGCAACATCGACCCCAACATTGTTGAAAGCATTACTGTTCTCAAAGATGCCGCCGCATCGAGTATCTGGGGAGCAAGGGCAGCCAACGGTGTGATTGTCATTACGACCAAAACGGCAAAGTACAACCAACCTGTGACGGTCAATTTCAACACTTATTTAATGACCAGCCCTAAGCCTGATTCCAATTATCTGAAAACAATGTCCAGTTCAGACTTTATCGATGTGGAACAGGAATTATTTAAGAAGAATTTTTATAACACAGATATTAATTCGACCAGCCATCCAGTATTATCTCCTGTAGTTGACTTACTGAACAAGGAAAAGAAAGGATTGCTTTCATCCGAATATGTACGAAATGAAATAGATCGTTTGAAGACCATTGACTCCCGTGACCAATATCGAAAATATATGTATCAGCCTTTGGAAAACAGACAGTATTCTTTAAGTATGGCGGGCGGAGCTCCTCAATTTTCTTGGACATCATCTTTGGGGTATGATGACAATACCGGAAATCTCGGAGAAAAATATGAACGTGTGAACCTACGCTTCCAGAATACCTGGCAACCGTTGAAAAACCTGACTTTGAACACCGGAATCTTCTTTACCCATTCCGCAACCCAAAGCGGTCGAAGTGCTTATGGAAGTATTATTATGAAAACTAATGCTGTTCCCTATATGGAGATGGCGGACACATTCGGAAACGCATTGGCAGTTTCAAAATCGTATGAGCAGGGATATAAATCAACATTAGGCAACGGAAAATTATTAGATTGGAATTATTATCCGCTTACCGATTGGCAGCATAATTCAGCCAAAAGCAAAAGCTCAGAGATCATTCTCAATGCAGGATTGAACTACAAAATATTAAAAGGATTGGATGTTGATATAAAATATCAGTACCAGAGAACCACAGGACTTTCCACTACGCTGTATGATGAGGAAAGTTACTTTGTAAGGGATTATGTGAACAGGTTCACAGTTATCAACAGTAATGGCAGTGTGACCTACAATGTTCCCAAAGGAGCGATAATAGATAAGACCAACTCGCAATTACTGATCAATAATTTCCGAGGACAGCTCAACTTTAATAGAGGTTTTGGCAAACATCAGATTTCAGCTATTTTGGGAAGCGAGGTAAGAGATGCAAATTCACAGTCGGGCAATAACCGTTATTATGGCTATGACCCCAACAACCTTTCGTTTGGAATGGTAGACCTCAGCAAGAGATTCCCGATTATTGCAGGAGGTACAGGATTTATCGATAATCTGAACTCTTTAAGGGAATCCACCAATCGTTTTGTATCGGTCTATGCGAATGCAGCCTACACATTTGACAATAGTTATACTATATCTGGAAGTGCCCGTCGTGATGCCAGCAATCTGTTTGGGCTGAAAACCAATGACCAATGGAATCCTTTCTGGTCAACAGGGATTTCGTGGAATCTAGCCAATGAAAAGTTTTATACTGTAAGCTGGCTTCCGAATCTGAAGCTAAGAGGTTCATACGGTTTCAATGGGAATATCAATCCTGCAATGGTTGCCGTAACCACGATGGCATTACTCGGTGTTTCAACATACACGCAGGAGCAGATGGCAAGATTTGACAATTACTACAATCCGCAGCTTCGTTGGGAAACGGTCAGAATGATCAATGCAGGATTGGATTTTGCAACCCGTACTAATAGGATCTCAGGTTCTGTGGAGTATTTCCAGAAAAAAGGAGAAAACCTTTTCGGGCAGGTTCCGCTGGATTATACCATCGGATTGAGCAGTCTTGTATGGAATGTTGCAGGAATTGAAGGAAAAGGCGTTGATGTGGAACTCAAGACCATCAATATCAATAAATCTTTCAGATGGCTCACCACTCTTAATTTAAGTACTTACAAAGATAAAGTGACGAAGTATTATCCGAGCAGTACCATTGCAAGGAACTTTGTAATTGCCTCTGTTCCGATATCCGGAATTGAAGGTTTACCTGTGTATTCGATGTTTGGATATCAATGGGCAGGACTAGATCCCCAGACAGGTGATCCAAGAGGTTATCTTAATGGAGAGATCAGTAAAGATTACGCCAAGATAATGGGAGCCGATGTTAAAGACCTGCAGTATTTTGGTTCTGCAATACCTACTGTTTATGGTTCTTTAACCAATACATTTGTTTACAAACAATTATGCCTTGATGTCGGAATTACCTATAAGATGGGTTATTATTTCAGAAAACCATCCATTAATTACACCAGCTTATTCAGGGAATGGAACGGTCACAGGGATTACGAACAAAGATGGCAGAAACCCGGTGATGAAGTTTTCACCAATGTTCCTTCCAACCAATACCAGACTAATTCCAACAGGGATGCCTTCTATGCAGGTTCGGCTGCATTGATTGAAAAAGGCGACCATATCCGTCTGCAGTACATCAATCTTGGATATGAGATCAGTAAAAGGCAATGGCGTGGTTTACCGCTTAAAAGTCTTCAGCTGTATACTAATGTCAGTAATCTCGGAATACTCTGGCAAGAGAGTAAAAGCGGGATCGACCCCGATTTTAATTTGGGAAACAACACCTTAAAACCTCCTATGACCTTTACATTAGGATTAAAAGCTAAATTTTAAAATTGATAGAAATGAGAAAAACTAAAATACTATTGATATCATTATCATTAATTCTGACCTCGTTTGGATGCAGTGATTTTTTAGACGAAAAGTCTGACCTGAAGCTGGCGACTCCCGATAGATTGGAAGACAACCAGATCCTTCTCAATAATTATGGTTTCCTTAATGTGGATTTTGCTTCGAGTGGAGAAACGAGTTCGGATGACTATTATCTTACGGATGCCGATTACAACGGTTTGAGCTTTGAGGCGACAAAACGTCTTCATATATGGATGCCGGATAATGTGGCGAGTCCCATTTCATCAGGAAATGACTGGTCTACCTGCTACAGAAGTATTTATATCTGTAATGCCGTTTTATTCAATATGCAGGATAAAAACTTCACAGGCGAGCAGGCAGATAATATCAGAGGTCAAGCGTTGGCGCTTCGTGCATTCAGATATCTGGATGCTGCACAAATCTGGTGTCCCGCTTATAATCCTCAAACTGCGGGAATAGATTTGGGGCTTCCGTTAAGATTAGACCCTGATATGAATATCCCATCGGTACGCTCAACAGTCAAGCAGACCTATGACCAGATCATCAGTGACCTGCAAACTGCAATACCGCTACTTTTGCCTAAACAGATTTCCGGAATGAGGATATCGAGAGCAGCAGCTTACGGTCTATTGGCTCGTACCTATCTATTTATGGGAGATTATAATAATGCGCTTCAGAATACTCTGCAGGCATTAAGTATCAATAATGACCTGATGGATTTTAATACCCTCAATCCCAATGCTGATTATCCCATTGAGGAAATGAATAAAGAAATTCTTTTATGGACAGCTCTAACATATGAATCTCATTTGATGCCCGCAAAGATTCCTGACCACATTTACCAGATGTATGATAACAATGATTTACGAAAAACAATATTTTTTAGAAAAAATACGGTTAATGAAGTTTTATTCAAGGGCTATTACAATAATGTCAATGGACCGATTGTAAGTGTTGCAACCGATGAACTTTATTTGATAGCTGCCGAGTGTAATGTTAGACTGAACAAGATTCAGGAAGGTATGGGTTATCTCAATAACCTGCTTGTCAAAAGATGGAAAACAGGAACTTATATCCCACTGACTGCCAATTCACAGGCAGAGGCTTTGAATATTATTTTAAAAGAAAGAAGAAAAGAACTCTTGATTCGAGGACTAAGATGGTCTGATCTAAAAAGGTACAATCGTGATGGTGCGAATATTACGCTTACCAGAACTGTTAATGGGCAAACCTACACTTTGCCACCTAATGATCTGAGATATGCCATCGCTATTCCCGAAGATATTATTACGCTTACAGAAATGCCACAGAATCCAAGATAAAAAATAATAGGGTTGGCAAATTATTGCCAACCCTACTTTTAAATCCTGATTGAAAGGACTATTACTGTCTTCTCTCACTCGGATGAATAGCAAGAACTTGAGAGTTAGTCATTCCTCCGATCACATCAACCAGATCCTGCCCTTCCGGAACTGTGATTGTACAAGGTTTATTTCCTGTGGTCAGACAAGATGCACCTGCTCCTACTGCCCAGTTAGACTCTTGAGAGAAAGCACCTGCAGAAGTGTCTGTACTATTGTAATAGAACTGTTGGTCAGCTGTCTTTTTTTCGACGATTTTAAATGACATCACTGAGCCCGTAAACATAACAGCTGCAATAGCAACTGCATTGATTTTCAAAAATTGATTGAATTTCATTTTATTGGTCTTTTTATACATCAAAAAAGATTACCATAAAAACTTTTAGAATCTGCCTGAGAAGTACGATTGAAAAGGTAAAATAATTAGCTATACCCATAGATTCACGAATCTTGTCGTACCAAATACCCTATTCTACATATTCTCAAACAAATTGTTGTTAATAAATTCATTTTAGAGTTTCGGATTGTTAGACAGCTTTCGACCGTCTAATTCTAAGGTTAAACTTTAATATCAAATTCCAATCATAATCGTCCGTAAGTAACTACGGTAACATTCTTATCTAGCAGGCCTGCTGTATTTTATATTCATTACTAAATCTATTGCAGCGAGTAGGACGCATCCTATATTAAAAATCAGGTGCTGATTCCAGCTCATTTTCTCTAAAATTCCTCCGCAGGAACAAGGAAGCTTTTCGGTTGTACTTAATATTAGTGCAATATATCCTGTGAAGACGAGCATCAAAATGAAACTTCCTATCATTCCTACATTTCTGGTCTTCCGATAACACAATAATCCTGCAATGATCAATTCCAGAATAATGATTGCAAAAGGTATGAATCCGGCGTATGCACTTAATAAAGGTGATTCCGAAATCTGAATCTGAAAATTTTCAAAATCCATTATTTTACTGATGCTGGCATAACAAAACAACAGTATAAAGAAATAGCTGATGAATTCTACGACTCTTGTTTTGACTTTTTTCATAATATTTTATGATTTATTTAAAATTGATTTGCTGATTGATTCACTTGGAATTCTGAAGTCTAAATTACACTGACTGTGAGGTTGAGAAAAACAATAGTGGGAAAGAAATATGTTTTCTACGTAATGAAATATACATCCTTCCCACTATATTTATTTTTAACTAATTGAAAATTAATCATTTATAAGGCTAGTGGAAATAGAACCGAACTCGAAGCTTGTTCAAGTACATTTTGTAATAGATTTTTCCGGTAAATTTGAATATATCATAATGTTATGCATTATCATCATAAGATTTCATTTCTGATTTTTAATTTGTTCTTCTTTTTTCTTAACGCCCAGGAATTACAAAGTTTATCATACAAGACGATTTCAGACTTGTATGAAAACTATCCTGAAAACGATTCAAGGGCAATGGTTTTTGTAAATAAGTATATAGGAAAAGCAAAAAAAGAAAATAATTGGAAAAAGCAGATTATAGGTTATGAAGATGCCATATACTACACCGAAGACATAAACCGCAAATTGTCTTATGCAGATAGTGCTATTGTGGGAGCATTCAAATCTGGTGACCGTGATATCATTTCAAGGGCATACCTCGGAAAAGGCATTATCTACTATTATAACAAGAGACAATATAAGTATGCTTTGGAGCAATACCTTAAGGCGTATCAATTCTCTCGGAATTCAAGCAACGATTATCTAATAAATAAAATAGACTATCATCTTGGGATGGTAAAAAGTTATCTGGGCTACTACGAAGAAGCTGCAGTTCACTTTAGAAATACTACGAAATATTTTGAGGAACATATGAAAGAAAACCTTCACCCAAACATAAGGTTGAATAATGAGGCGGGTTATTTTAATAGTATTTACCGCCTGAGTACTTGTTATGAAAATCTTCTTTTATACAACAAGGAAGATTCATTGATTAGTATCGGGTTAAAAAAATTGAAAAACATCAATGAGCATTTACTTGAATATGGTTACTTTCAAAAAGGGAAAGGTGTACAACTTTTAAGAAAAGGGAACACCGATGAAGCACTTAAACATTTGGAACTTTCACGCGATATTTTGGTCAATAATCAGGATTATAACTCATTAACCGCTGTTTATTTTTACTTAGGGAAACTATATTGGCTCAAAGGAAACAGAGTAGAATCACTGGTTTATCTGAATAAAGTGGACTCTATGATTAACAAGGTTCAATTTACTACTCCCGAGATCCGGTCAAGTTATAAGTACCTCATTACGGATGCAACAGAGAACGGTAGTTTGGGTAAGCGACTGTATTATAGTGACCAGTTTTTACTAACGAATTCAACCTTGAATGTTGATTTTGCAATGTTGTCTTCAAAAATCCACGAAGAATATGATACGGAAAGATTACTAGAAGAAAAACAAATATGGGAGAATAAACTGCATAATGATTTTTACTTTCTAATTGCTACGCCAGTTGTGATTTTTCTTCTATTTTTTTTAGTAATCAGACTGCGTAATAGAGAAATTAAATTTCCTGGAAAATTTATTAAACTATTGAAAAAGTTCAGGAAGTATTATTCTTTTCTAATTGCAAACAAAAAAACTTCTGAAAAGAAAAAAACACACAGTCCCGAAATCATTGAAGATATTAAAGAAAAACTCAAAAAGTTTGAAGAAGACAAACGATTTCTTGACAAAAACCTGACCTTACCAATGGTTGCAAAAATGTTTGGAAGAACACACTCCCAACTATCTTATGTACTGAATGAACATCTGAATGTTTCTTTCACGCAGTATCTAAAGGTTTTACGAATCGGATATATTACCAATCTTCTTGTGGAAAATAAAATGTATCTGCAGTACAAAGTTGAAAACCTGGCTCAGGAATGTGGAATGTCTAGCCGACAATTATTCTCAACCCATTTTTTCGAAATTAACGGAATAAGACCTATAGATTTTATAAAGAATAGAATGAAGGAAATCGATGAGAATTGATTTCTATATAAATGCAGTGTTACTCTTTTGGATGTCCCAAAGTACATTCTGCAATATGAAAAAACCAGTGCATTTATTGAAATATGGAAAACTCATCCCGGCTTTTCCCACGGAGTTTCCCACATTCCAACAAAGTTTTCACAACAACAGCAGACCTTTTAAAAATTCATAGATGTGTAAAATAGATATGGGTATTCAATCAACCTGCGTAAAAAAGATACAGGTTCTTAGCTGACCTGTGTAAAAAAGATATAGGTTGGTATTTTTCCTGTACAATAGCAACCTGAGTAAAAGAGATACAGGTATTCGATTGACCTGCGTAAATTAGACACAGGTTCTTGGCTGACGTGTGTAAAATAATACAAGGTCAACCTGCGTAAAAAGAGGCTAGGTGTTATTTTCATCATTTGTCATCTTCCAAAACAGATTTATAAAAAATAGATGTTGGTTTTCAGTTAATTACATAATAATTATGATTCTATTTTTCTGTTTTAGTGCTCTGAAATAACATTCGTTGATTTTAGCGGCAAGATGTGTCTTTGTATATACAAACTTTTCAAGTTTTATATCCAAAGACGCTCTTGCCTTTTTTGCAAAAAGGGAAAAAAACTGCGGAACTTGTTTTTTGTTTTTCTTAAAATTGGTTTAAAGATTCCAAATCATTCTTATTTATTCTTTTTTAATCTCCACCTATTTCCAAATTATTCCAGATTGTTCTTATTCAATCCAACTCCCTTTAACACTCTTGTTTTAACGATTTTGATGTTCCAATTTTGCAAAAGAAATTTTAATCAAAAACAAAAATGAAGAAATTATGAGAGTAAACCTTGTTACCAAAGAAGACCTTCAGGAGTTCAAAACCGAATTGCTTGAAGACATTAAAAATCTTTTTAATATCAAAATTTCAGAGCAGAAATTATGGCTGCGTTCATCAGAGGTCAAAGAACTTCTGAAAATTTCTACCGGAACATTACAAAATCTTCGTGTCAGTGGAACTTTATCCTACACTCGTGTTGGAGGCACAATATATTACAATTACAAAGACATCGAGAAAATGTTAAATGGCAAAGGATAATTTATTAGTAACAAAATGAATTACATAAAACATCTCACAGGTTTCTATGAAAAGGTGGCTCAAGATAGTACACTTAATCCCACACACATCAGCCTCTACTTAGCATTATTCCAATTCTGGAATTTCAACCGTTTCCGAAATCCGGTCAGTATTTCACGGGATGAAGTGATGCGAATCAGTAAAATACACTCAAAAGCCACCTATCACAAATGCCTTAAGAATCTTCATTCTTCGGGCTATATTGATTATCAACCGTCTTATAATCCATTCAAAGGAAGTCAGGTTTTTATGCTTGATTTTGCGGGGGAATTGAAGCCCACTCCTAAGCAAATAAGAATCAAAAATTAAATTTCTTCTGAATTTCCCAAGTGCTAGTTAATAGCAGACGTTATTTGGCGACATTTTATGGACTTATGCATTATGACAATTATTTTTCAATATCAATTTTATTATTTTTAGCTATTTTAGCATTGTATGCATCTAACATTTTTTATCTTTGAGGATTAACATTAATGATACTAAATGTCAGAAGAACAAAGACGTCAGTTGCAACAGCAACTTTGGAATATAGCCAATACTTTAAGAGGGAAAATGGACGCCGACGAATTTCGGGATTATATTTTAGGATTTATTTTCTATAAATATCTGTCCGAAAAGATTCATTTTACAGCCAATAAAATTTTATTAGATTCAGGAGAAGACATCGACTATAATGACGTTGATGAAAATACTGAAGAAGGAAAAGAAATCGTTCAGGCAATTTATGAAGAGGTTGTTGAAGATTTAGGATATTTCTTAAAACCATCAGAACTTTTCAGTAATATTGCTAAAAAAGGTCATCAAAAAGAGGAAGGTAAATCAAATTTTATCCTTGCAGAACTTTCAAAGATTCTTACTAATATTGAGCAGTCCACTTTAGGTACTGATAGTGAAGACGATTTTGACAATCTTTTTGAAGATTTGGATTTAACATCTTCCAAATTAGGAAAAACTGAAGACGAGAAAAATACTCTTATTTCCAAAGTGTTGTATCATCTGGATGATATTGATTTCAATCTTTCTGATACCAATGCCGATGTTTTAGGCGACGCTTATGAATATCTCATTTCACAATTTGCCAGTGGTGCAGGTAAGAAAGCAGGCGAATTCTACACACCTCAACAAGTTTCTACCATTTTGGCTAGAATCGTTACCAGCAGAAAATCCCAGTTGAAATCCGTTTATGATCCGACTTGCGGAAGTGGTTCTTTGCTCCTTCGTGTTGCCCGTGAAGCAAAAGTAAGTGATTTCTATGGTCAGGAAATGAACCGAACCACTTATAACTTGGCGCGAATGAATATGATTCTACACGGTGTCAATTACAGTAATTTCGATATCAAGCAGGAAGATACGCTTGAAAAACCTCAACACCTTGATAAAACGTTTGATGCTATTGTTGCCAATCCGCCCTTTTCTGCGAATTGGAGTAGCAATGAACTTTTATTGTTAGATGAGCGTTTCTCACAATATGGAAAATTAGCTCCGGCTTCCAAAGCTGATTTTGCTTTTATCCAGCATATGATTCATCATTTGGATGAGAACGGAATTATGGCAGTTGTAATGCCTCACGGAGTTTTGTTCCGTGGTGCAGCGGAATTGGTTATTCGTAAATATCTTATTAAAGAGAAAAATTATCTGGATGCTGTAATCGGTTTACCTGCCAATATTTTCTTTGGTACCAGCATTCCTACTTGTATATTGGTTTTCAAGAAATGCCGAGAGCAAGATGAAGATGTTCTGTTCGTGGATGCCAGCAAAGAATTTGAAAAGCAAAAAAATCAAAATATCTTGCTTCCAAAACATATCAATAAAATTGTTGATATGTACCAAGAAAGAAAAACGGAAGATAAATTCTCTCATCTCGCTACTTTGCAGGAGATTGCCGAAAATGATTACAACCTGAATATCCCTCGTTATGTAGATACTTTTGAGGAAGAAGAAGAAATTGACATCCAAGCGGTAATGGCAGAAATCAAAGTTTTGGAAGCCAAACGTGTCGAACTCGATAGTGAAATTGAAGTTTATTTAAAAGAATTAGGATTAGTAAGTTAAATTTTTTTTGACTTTAGAATATCCTTAATTTTTATAGCAGTAACAATAAATTATCAAGATGACAGAAAAAAATAAAAGTATCAGAAATTTTCCAACTTTGCGATTTCCAGAGTTTAAAGAAGAGTGGGAAAGGAAGAAGTTGGGGGGAATTGCTAAATTTTCAAAAGGAAAAGGAATTTCAAAAATTGACATTGATGAAAATGGAGAAACAGAATGTGTCAGATATGGAGAACTATATACTCATTACGGAGAAGTTATCACGGATATAAAATCAAAAACAAATATTGACAAATCAAGTTTGGTACTCAGTGAGGGAAATGATGTAATTATTCCCGCTTCTGGAGAAACTCAAATAGATATTGCAACAGCATCTTGCGTATTGAAATCTGGTGTTGCTCTAGGTGGAGATTTGAATATTATAAAAACCTCAAATGACGGGGTATTTCTTTCATATTATTTGAACAGTAAAAAGAAAATGGATATAGCGAGACTATCGCAAGGAATTTCTGTTGTTCACCTATATTCAAGCCAATTAGCTTTATTGACGTTAAATCTACCTAAATTAGATGAACAAAGAAAAATTGCTTCTTTTTTGTCCCTTTTAGATGAGAGAATAAGATTATCAATGAAAATAATTGAGGTTTTAAGAACACTAAAGATTGAAACACGCAAAAGGCTGATTACCAAAATTATTAAAGATGAGTATGAACCTTTATTGATCAAAGAAATTTTAAATTATGAACAGCCAACAAAATATATCGTTACAAGTACAGATTATTCATCTGATAAGACATTAATTCCTGTTTTAACTGCAAATAAAGCCTTTGTTTTGGGATATACTGATGAAAATTTTGGAATTTACGATAAAGGGAATTGTATAATTTTAGACGATTTTACAATGGATTTGAAATATGTAGACTTTTCATTTAAGGTAAAATCTTCTGCAATTAAACTTTTGACAGCAAAAGAAGGAGTTAATTTGAAATATGTTTTTGAATATTTTTCTTTTCTAAATTTTTCATCTAGCGAACATAAACGACATTATATTTCTGAAATCGAACAAATTTCTATTATTTTACCACCTTTAGAAATACAAAATAAAATAGCGAACTATTTTTCAAAAATTGATGAAAAACTAAAGACTGAAAGGGATATTTACGATTTACTTGTTCAACAAAAAACGTATTTGCTTGCCAATTTATTCGTCTAAAACGTAGCCTGTCAAGGTTCAAACCTTGACAGGCTGGTTAAATAAAAAGATTTGCCAAAAGGTATTTCTTTTGAGTTTCGTATTGAGCTAAAATTTTCTTTTCTGTTTCGATTTTCTTTTCAATTAAAGAAAAAAAATCTCCTATAACTTTTTGTTCTGACAAGGTTGGGAGAACAATTTCAACATTAGAAAACGACTTAACTGATATTGTAAATCTTGTACTTCCTGTCGCAAATTTTGATAACTGGCTTAAAACGATTGGAACATTACAGAAGTAATTAGAATACAATATGTTAATTTCAATCTTTGGTCTAAAACGCATCAAATGATAACTAAACACAGCATTTTCAAGATTTTCAGAAATAACGACAGAATGACCAATATCATCAGGTGTTTCTGATGATGGAGTAAAAAGAATATCTCCTTTTCTTAGATTGCAACTAATAATTTGCTGTTCTTTTGCAGTTACTTTTTGAAATGATTTTATTGTATTAGAGTTTATATCTTCGTGTCTATAAACGTTCATATAATTCACTAAATAAACCTCATTTTCGTTTTCTCTCGAAAGCTTATCAATACTACTTGTTTGAAAACTTCCAATTTCGCCGAGTTTTAATTTTTTCCAATCAGGGAAATCATATCCTTGCTCATCTTTAAATCTTAATTTTTGAGAAAAAATATTTACACGGCTTACCCTCATTGAGGTTTCTAATTTCTCAATTATTTTCCTTTGGGTTGAAATTCTATTATCTATAAGAGATAAAAAGCCAGCTATCATATCTTGCTCGATAAGTGAAGGAAAATATAAAACTATTGAGCTCAGGATCTCTTGTCCAACATTAAATCTTGTACTTCCTCCGGATTTTGATGTAATACTATCTCTCGCAGAACTAGTTTTTAAAAGTTTGTTAAAAAAAATGGGATTATAATTACCAATCTTTTTTCCCCTAATTACAAATCCACCGAATGTTGCATTATTTTCTTTATCAAGATAAACATTTGCTGTTCCCACTTCTTCCCTTGTTTCTGAACTTCTTTGAAAAAGTACATCTCCATATTGAACAGAAAATTTTTCTATTATATTTTTATCAACATCAACTTTTCCAACAATATTTTCATAGATAATAAAGTCATTATTTAAAATATCTAAAACATTAATAAACTTAACTCCTTTTCCATATTGTTCTTTTGATGCATTAATTCCATTCTTAAATTCTAATAAATTCCCTAATTTATTTGGTTTCCACTCTTCTTTAAACTCTGGAAATCGCAAAGTTGGAAACCTAAAGATTAATGATTTCCAATCTTAAATTTTACAGAGTTTTCTTCTCAAATCCTTTATTCATACCTTTTTTGATTTTTAATAATAATTTAAAATCAAAAAGAAAATTATGACGACACAAAAAACATTTGCTCAAATCGTGGAATTATGGAAAAAAGACAAACAACTTTATGTGAAAAAATCAAGTTTTTCGGCTTATGTGCTTTTGCTGGAGAACCATTTGTTACCCAAATTTGCTGAAGTAAGTAGCATAGAAGAAGAGGAAGTTCAGCAATTTGTTTTTCAAAAATTGGAACAGGGATTGAGCCAGAAAAGCATCAAAGATGTTCTTATCGTTTTGAAAATGGTAATGAAATTTGGGGCAAAGTATAAGTGGATTCAATACACACCATTTGACATCCAATATCCAACAGTTCGGGAAAATCAGAGTATTGAAGTTCTGACCAGAACCCATCAGAAAAAAGTAATGAATTATATTCAGGAGCATTTTACATTCCGGAATCTTGGGGTTTATATTTGTCTTTGTTCGGGAATGAGAATTGGAGAAATCTGCGCACTCACTTGGGAAGATATTGATACGGATAACGGGATTATCAACATCAAAAAAACCATTCAGCGAATCTACATTATCGAAGATGGAAAACGCAGAACAGAATTGCTTCTCGATACACCAAAAACCAAGAACTCAATTCGAGAAGTTCCAATGAGCAGAGACCTTTTGCGAATGTTGAAGCCCTTTAAAAAAATTGTGAATCCTTTATTTTTTGTTCTAACAAATGATGCCAAACCAACTGAGCCAAGAACTTACCGGAGCTATTATAAAAATCTGATGAAACAACTGGAAATCCCGGAAATTAAATTCCACGGATTGCGTCATAGTTTTGCAACCCGATGTATTGAAAGCAAATGTGATTATAAAACTGTGAGTGTCCTGCTGGGTCATTCCAATATCAGTACAACATTGAATCTTTATGTCCATCCAAATCTAGAACAGAAGAAAAAAGCAATAGATCAAATGTTTAAAGCACTTAAATAGTTTTAGTTATGATATTTTTTGTTAGATTTGATAAAACTATTAACAACATTGTCAGAGTTTCAAACTCTGACAATGTTTTTTTAACCATAAAACTCGTAAACGCAAAATGTCCAGCCAGCCCGAATATATTCTTGAACAGAAATTAGTAGAACAATTACAGCAGTTAGGTCATAAGCCAGTCAGGATTTGCAATGAAGCAGATTTGATTATCAACCTAAAAACTCAGCTCGAAATTCATAATAAAAAACAATTTTCTAATAAAGAATTTGAGAAGATTCTAAATCATCTTGCCAAAGGAAATGTTTTTGAAAAAGCTAAAATATTGCGTGACCGATTTCAGTTTACCAGAGATGACGGGAATTCGGAATGGATTGAATTCATCAATCAGGAAAGCTGGTGTCAGAATCAATTCCAGGTCACAAATCAAATTGCTCAGGAAGGAGATTATAAAAACCGTTACGATGTCACGATTCTTGTCAACGGTTTACCTTTGGTTCAGATAGAGCTCAAACGCCGTGGTTTGGAAATGAAAGAGGCTTTCAATCAAATCAACCGTTATCATCATCAGTCATTTAATTCGGGAAAAGGTTTATTCAACTACGTTCAGTTGTTTGTCATTAGTAACGGGGTCAATACAAAGTATTATTCCAATAACGCCAAGCAGAGTTTTAAACAAACTTTCTTCTGGTTAGACGAGCACAATAATAATATCACACAACTTGAAGATTTTGCACAGGCATTTTTAGAGCCTTGTCACATTGCCAAGATGATTACGAAATATATCGTGCTTAATCAAACGTATAAAATTTTAATGGTTCTTCGACCGTACCAATATTATGCGGTAGAAAAAATCGTTGACAGAGTAAGGAATACCGATAATAACGGATTTATCTGGCATACAACGGGTTCGGGTAAAACATTGACTTCTTTCAAGGCAAGTCAGATTCTCAAAGAAATTCCTAAAGTTGAAAAGGTTGTTTTTGTGGTGGATAGGAAAGATTTGGATTATCAAACGCAAAAAGAATTTGATGCTTTTGAAAAAGACAGCGTAGATGCTACAGAAAATACGGCACATCTTGTAAAGCAACTTTCTGACAATACAAAACTCATTGTAACAACTTTACAAAAGCTGAATACCGCAATTACCAAAGAAAAGCACGGTAGAAAAATAGACCGTTTAAAAGACAAAAAAGTTGTATTCATTTTTGATGAATGCCATAGAAGTCAGTTCGGAGAAACGCATCAAAATATTAAGAAATATTTCCAAAAAGCGCAAATGATTGGCTTTACCGGAACGCCAATTTCGGAAGTGAATTCAGTTGGTAAAATAGATGGAATTGCTGCAACGACCAATATGCTTTTCAAAGAATGTCTGCATAAATACGTGATTACAGATGCTATCAGAGATGAAAATGTTCTAAAATTCTCAGTCGAATACGTTGGCAGATACAAAGAAAAAGAAGGTAGTAATACTTACATAGATATGGAAGTTGAAGCTATTGATACTCAAGAGTTATTAGCAAGTCCAAAGCGTCTGGAGAAAATCGTGGATTACATTATAACGGAACACGATAGAAAAACCCATCAGAAAACATTCAATGCTATGTTCTGTGTGAGTAGCATAGATGTTTTGCAGAAATATTATGACCTCTTTCAAAAGAAAAAAGAAGAGGGAAAACACAATTTGAAAATTGCAACCATCTTCAGTTATGGAACTAATGAAGAAAATAATGATGCAGACGGAAATTATCAGGAAGAAGATGTTTTGTCAATGGTTGCGGAGCCACCTGCAAAATATGGTGATTCACATAGCAGGACTGTTTTAGATCGATATATTGGTCATTATAATGAAATGTTTGGGATGAACTTTTCTACTAAAGATAGCCAGACTTTTTATAATTATTACAATGACATTGCAAAAAGAGTCAGAAACAAAGAAGTTGATTTGATTATTGTGGTCAATATGTTTTTGACAGGATTTGACAGTCCGCAATTGAATACTTTATTTGTAGATAAAAACCTGAAATATCACGGATTGATTCAGGCGTTTTCAAGAACTAATAGAATTATCGGAGAGAAGAAGTCGCAGGGAAATATTGTTTGTTTCCGCAATTTAAAATCTGCTACAGATGATGCTGTTACTTTATTTTCTAATAAAGAAGCTATACAGGAAATTATCATTCAACCCATTGAAGATTACATTGAACTTTTCAAAAATTCTTTAGAAAAATTAAAGTTGGTTGCGCCAGAAATTCAAAGTGTAGACACTTATCAAACCGAGCAGGAAAAATTTGAATTCGTTACAGCATTCCGAGAATTGATGCGTATTCTAAATGTTTTAAAATCCTTTACAGATTTTAGTTTTGAGCAATTAGAGATGACAGAATTTGAATTTGATGGATATAAAAGTAAATATCTTGATATCTGGACTGCAACACATCCCAAAATTTCAGGAGACGGAAAAGTCAGCATTTTAGATGATGTTGATTTTGAATTAGAGCTCATCCACCGTGATGAAATCAATGTGAGCTATATACTTTCACTATTAGCAAATATTGCAGATATAAAAGGAATTAAACGAGAAGCGAAAATAAAAGAAATTCGTGAAATCCTATCCGGCGACGCCCAATTAAGAAGCAAAAAAGAATTAATTGAAAAATTCATAGACGAGAACTTGCCACATATTCCGGACGGCGATGCTGTAAGTGATGAATTTGATAATTTCTGGAACAAAGAAAGAACTGATGCTTTTGAGAAAATTGCAGAAGAAGAATCCCTTAATAAAGAGAAATTCCAGGAAACTATTGACAGCTTTCTTTTCACTTCTAAAATACCTAAAATGAGCGATGCTCTAAAACTTTTAGAAATAAAACCAAAACTTACGGAACGAAATAATATTGGAAAAAGAATTATCCAAAAAGTTCAGGATTTTGTGGATGTGTTTATTGATGGAGTGGCTTCGTAATCTTATTACGGTTTTCCGTAATTTATAAACTTGTTAAATTAAGAACGAATTAATATTAAAAACTTCGATGAACATATGGATCAATCAGAATTTATTGAGCAACAAAAAGCAATTAATAAGCTAACTGCGTTGGTTAGAAAAGGAGCAACCATTAAAGATTGCTCACATCCTAGCAAAGAAGAATGTAAACCACCTATCAAAAGTGCACATAGTTTACAACGTCAAGGCTCTTTAAAACATTTGGAGAAAACGATAAATAATAATGCATTTATTTATTCACATACGGATAGACAAATTAATAAAAAATACGGTTTCTTAGATTTGAAGCCTATTGGTAGAAAAGACGCATCAACGTTTTTTGGTTTTTGTGAATTTCACGATACTGAATTATTTAAGGAAGTTGAAAACGACCCTGAAGCGACAGATATTGAAAATGATATGCATTGTTTTCTCCATACCTATAGATCTTTTTCTCATTCGTATCATAGAAAATATGAGGAATATAAACTATTCACTTCAGAGGAAAAGGAAGTTGTAGAACATTTTAACAAAACGTATGGGAAAGATAAAGAGGATATTGTCAAAGGAGTAAAGCTAGCTTTAGAAGACTTGGAAATTCCTAAAAAACGTATTGATGATTTATTACTTAATAAAAAATACGATGGTCTTAGATACTATTGTTATGAATATTCCTATCGTTGTCCTGTCGCTTGCTCTGGAGTAACAACACCTGGTCATTTTAAAAATGGAGAACCATTTAATTTAAGTGAAAATTCAAATAATAAATATTCTGACATTTTTACAACGGTACTGCCATTAAAAGACAGAACAGTAATTATATTAGCTGCTTTTCCTGAGGACGAATTGGCAATAAAATATTTAGACGAATTAGATACAGTTTCAGATGATTTAGAATTTGAAAAGTATTTATCATTCCATATTATCAATAATTTAGAAAATGTTTATATCTCTCCATATTTTTATGATAGAAAAGATTATAAATGGAGGCAAAGTTATTGTGAATTAATTAATATTATTTCGAATAAATATACTCCTTATATTAGATTCAATAAAAGATTTCCTATAAACTATTTTGCAAAAACGGAAAGTATTCGTTCTGAGTTAACTTAATAAATATAGAATCCACATTGTTACTTATAGTTGGAAATTTGAACTTAAAAAATTTTAACCTCGGAAAAAAATATTCATTGCCAATTTATAACAATTGTTTTTAAAAAAATGAACAAAATAAAGAACTTATAGTCCAAAAAACTAATGGAAACCACAAAAGAAATACAGAATAAATCAGGAGAAAGCATTAAATCTCTTTTTATTAACACGGATCATATCAGAATACCAGCCTATCAGAGAGCATACAGTTGGGAAAATAAACAATGCTCACAATTTCTTGAAGACCTTTTAGAGCAGAAAGGAAAGCGATATTACTTAGGGCAGTTTTTGTTTGAAAAAGAGGGTGGGACATTGTTTATAATTGACGGACAACAGCGTTTGACAACAACAATTTTAATCCTTTCCGCACTTGCAAAAATCCTAGAAAAACAAGGACAAAATGTTGAGCAAATCAGAAGTGCTTATCTAAATGATGTTTTTAGAACTATTGAGG
The DNA here is from genome assembly GCF_000737715.1 of Chryseobacterium sp. JM1. Classification (GTDB taxonomy): domain Bacteria; phylum Bacteroidota; class Bacteroidia; order Flavobacteriales; family Weeksellaceae; genus Chryseobacterium. Next base: position 51,069 of record NZ_JPRN01000024.1, read on the forward strand.
ATGATCAGATTATTTTTAAAAAAGTTAGTCAAAAACATTTAGTATCTACAATCGACGATACTGAAACAATTTCTCAAAAAAGAATTATAGCAGCATTTAGTTTTTTTGAAACAGAATTGGAAAAAATTGATAGTGATAGTTTATATCTTTTACTAAAAACATTAGAGAATGCTATAATAAGTACTTTCTATATAGCTAATAAAGTAGAGGAGACACAAGTATTTGAATATCAAAATAACAGGGGAAAAGAATTATCAAGATTTGAAATTATTAAAGCATATTTAATGCATCAAATCTATATACACAGTGAAAATAATATCAAAGCTAATAATGATATAGCGGACATTCAAAGAGAAATATCCCAAACTTATAGATATATTGAAGCTGTTGAAGGTTATTTTACGGAAAATGAGCTATTAGACAATTACTGCAATTTATATTTTAATACAAACGGATATATAGAAGAAATTAAAGAGAAATTAAGTAAAGAACTAAATAAAACCAATTGGATAAAACTGTTTTTTGAAAACTTTGTTGAATTAACTCACAGTGCCAAAAGTATTGTTAGTAATAAACATATTCCCGAAATATCAAATCTATTTTTTGTAGGTAATGAGGCTAATTGGAAATTAGTTTTATTGACGATATTTAATAAAGGGGAAGTATCAGGGAGTACTTTCAAGTATATATTAAAACTTCTTGAAATTCTATGCTTCAAATTAAAATTAGGCGATTTCAGAAGCGATAGTTTACCATCTTTTGCAAAAAAATATTTCAAATCTACGGATGGTTATGATATTGAAAGTTTATATTCTGATATAAAGTATGCAACCGAATATGGATTCCAATGGTATTGGAATAATAATGATTATTTTCAAAATATAATCTCAAACTATTTTGATACAGAACAGAATCATTATTATAAATCTCATCGAATCAAATTTGTTCTTTGGCAGTATGAAAATAGCTTAAGAATAAAAAATAAGTCGGGTGCGCTCTTGGATAAAGATTTATACAATAGTTATACAATAGAACATATTACACCGCAAACTCCAGAAGAAGGAGAATATACAGATAAATTTAGAAATAATTTTTTACAAATTGTAGGGAATTTAGCTTTATTAACCCAAAGTCAAAATAGTAAGTTTAGTAATAAATCATTTGAAGATAAAAAAATACTTTTTCAAGATACCGCTCTCTCTAGCTACACAGAAATTCGTGAGCAGCCTATCTGGACAGAAAATGAAATTTCAGATCGACATACTAGAATTTCAGATTTTGCGAAACGATATTTTGATACAAGCAATTTATAGTTTTTTTATTAAGTAATATTAACTTTTTGAATATGTATCAAGAATTACAAGCTCAAGTCTTTAATTGGCTTAAAAATAAATATAACCAAGACAATAATTTCACTTTTTCAGTTCGTCAGAAAGCTAACAAAGGAGCTGAACTCAATTATTTCATTGGCACTGAAAAATCAAAATACTTTTCAACAACCTTTTGGTATGTACCTGTAGCATACCCAGGCTCTTCAAGTGATTTGATTAATTTAGTTATCACGATAAGAAGAAATAAAAAAATTGAATTTCATCTTCAGTTTAATCAGACAAAGACTCCACACGATGATCAGAATAATTATGCTTTAGAGTTGATTCAAAGTATTAAACCTTTATTCAAACAGGTTTTCCCCGATGGTCTTTACGCACCAGATACCAATAAAATGGAGTTTTTTGCGGCATACTCAAAAGCAGTATATAGCAATTTCGAAGAGTTGCAAAATGATTTAGATGTATTTTTAGGTAAGATAATTCCCATCGTGGACAGACAAATTGCTGTTTTAAAAACAAAATATCCAACATTTATAGCACATCGATATTCCCCAGACGATCAGGATAAAATGTTAAAAAAAATGCAGGAGCGATTTGACAAGTATAAAGTGATTGAAAATCTCACGGAGGAACTAGAAGAAGAAGAGGAGCTATTAATAGTTGATCCTAAACTTGATTACGATTATCCTGTTAACCAAATACTTTACGGTCCGCCAGGAACAGGAAAAACATACAATACCATCAATAGAGCAATTAGCATTGCCAATCCAGAATTCAATTTGCATCAGCCGCGAGATATTGTTAAAAAAGAATATAATCGGCTGGTTCAAAATGGTCAGATTGTATTTTCTACTTTTCACCAAAGTATGAGTTATGAAGATTTTATTGAAGGTATAAAACCTCAGATTGAAGAGGATTCTGATGGTAATAAAACAGTCATTTATGAGATTAAAAATGGAGTTTTTAAACTAATCTCAGAAAAAGCGCTGGAAAAAAGGATAAAAGAACAAACGATAAATCATCAATTTGACTTTGATGATGCTTGGGATGCTATTATTAGTGAAGCAAATTTAGGATTGGAAAATAACAATGCATTGAAATTATCAATCCAGACACCGAATTTAGGACTTAAAATAGTGGATGTTACTGAAAAAGGGAATCTTAAACTAAAACCCATCTATTCAGAAGAAGCCAAAGAATATATTGTTTCGTATTCCAGAACGAAAACACTTCAGGAAGCTTTTCCTGATTTATCTGTAATTAAAAATATAGATAAAGAATTTAGGGCAGTAATAGGAGGTTCCAATTCTACTGCGTATTGGGCAGTGATTAATTATATCAATAATAAAATTAACTCAGAAAAAAAATTAACTACTAAGGAGGTTGAACTTCCTCCATTACCACACGTTCTAATCATCGACGAAGTCAACCGTGGAAATGTCTCACAGATTTTCGGTGAACTCATTACGCTGATAGAAGAGGGCAAGCGTATCGGGAATCCGGAAGAACTGTATGTGACTTTACCTTACAGCAAAACTAAATTTGGAGTGTCATCCAATCTTTACATTATTGGCACAATGAACACAGCAGATCGCAGTGTTGAAGCTTTAGATACTGCGTTAAGAAGACGATTCAGTTTTGTTGAGATGATGCCAGATTTGAGTGTGGTTGAAAAAGAAGAGTTTTCAGATTTTCCAAGAGTGCAAGTAATGCAGAAAATTAATGAAAGGATAGAACTACTGCTAGACAAGAACTATACTTTAGGACATTCGTATTTTATGAAAGACAATTTCCAGGCTTCTTTTAAAAATGAGATTATTCCATTATTGCAGGAATATTTCTATAACGACTGTGGTAAGATAGGTTTGGTTTTAGGAAGAGGTTTTGTGAGGGAAAAGGAAATCTCAAAAACTAATCAGCAAAATGTATTTGCAGATTTTGACATAAGAAACGAAATTGAAATCATAAAATCCTACGAGCTGATTCCGTTTGAAGAAATTGATTTTAATTCCGCAATAGAATTCTTATTAGCATAGAGATGTTTAGAAAAGATTCTATTCAGGTTTTTGAACACAGCTTTTTACCAATTGGCGAAAAAGGATTTGATAAACGTCATTTTGTCGCGTTATCAAAACTTAATGCCCTACATAATTATCAATATTTTGATTTAAAACACAATGGAATTGTATTTAAACAATTTGTTGGTGTAATTCAGGTGGATGGTTTGACAATAGAAATTCTTCCCAAGATTGACCGTTACGAAACGGAGAATACGACAAACAAGATTAAATGGCAAAAGGTTTTGATAGAAATGCTTCGGGTAACCCGAAAGGTGAAAATTCAACAGATTGGTCAGGCAAACGTTTCTAAGCAGTCGATTCATCTGTTGGATATTTATTTTGAATGGTTCCTGAAAGAAGTGCAATTGCTGATTCATCAAGGTTTAATCAAACAATATTACAAGGAAACTGGAAATATAAAAGCTCTAAAAGGAAAGCTCAAATTTGCTGAAAATATCAATAAAAACCTTATTCATAAAGAAAGATTTTATACTACACATCAAGTATATGAAAAAGACCATTTGATTCATCAGATTTTAGGTCAGGCTCTAGATATTATTTCACATTTATCAAAAGGAACTTATTTGTATAGTAAATGTAAAACAGTGCAGCTTGATTTCCCTGAAGTAAAAGTCATCAAAGTTAATGAACAAACGTTTACTAAAATTCCTCAATCGAGAAAAATTGCACCATACGAAATGGCTTTATCGATTGCCAGATTAATTATTCTAAGTTATGCACCTAGTATCTCTAGTGGTTCAGAAAATATGATAGCCTTGCTTTTTGATATGAATGGTCTATGGGAGGAGTATGTTTTGGTTAAATTAAAGCAAGCTGCTCAAGATAGTGGTATTGTAGTCTTTGGACAGGATTTAAAGCTATTTTGGAATAAAACTAATATTCGCCCAGATATTGTTCTGAAAAGAAATGATGAAGTGGTATTGATTATTGATACGAAATGGAAGAATATTGATCAGTCTCAACCTTCAACGCACGACCTAAGGCAGATGTATGTTTATAACGAGTATTGGAAAAGTAAAAAAGCTCTTTTGCTTTATCCTTCAAATGATAATAGTTTAGAGAGTTTTTTAAGTTTTGAAAAAATTACAGAAAATGAACATCATCAATGTGGTTCGGGGAAAATTTCTGTTTTAAACTCTTTCGGACAATTAGATGATTCTATTGGAATTAAATTATTAAATATAATTAAGAATTAGAAATTTGCTATATCTCAATTCCAGAAAAAAATCGATGATAAGTAATAAAAACAAAAGCCAAAGATAGTTCGATCCCTAGTCCAGCTGCTAAATTCTGTCAAGGTTTTTTGGTTTTTTCTTCGTTTTCTTTTAGAAATATTTCATCTGAAAAATATCCCAAGAGTAGAAAGAACATTGAATTCCAATTATCAATTCAAAAAAAAGTGTTCAAAATTCAGCAATCTTTACTTGCAAATTCCAACGAAAATTTTTACTTTTACTACGTAAAATTTTTATAATGGATTTTACCGCTTTTTGCAAATGCCCTATTTAAGGCCTTTCACAAGATGCTACAGCGAAACGCTTATAAATAAAAGGACGAGAAGAAGTTACAAAAACCCTCTCTCTCCGCAAGATAGATATGCTGACGGGATTTTTTGAAAGCATATAAAGAACGTAAAAAGCCTGCAATTTATAAATTGCAGGCTTTATTTTTGTGGTCTCAGTCTTAAAACTTAGAGATTAAAATAGGAATCTCTAAGTGGTTTGAATTTTTGCTCTCGCAGATGATATGGATAAAGCATATGAGCGAAAATTCAAACCGGCATCATGTGATCTTTGTCCATTCCCTCTATCAGAATCAATACTAATGATTCCTCCTTTGCTTACCTTTATAAATAGTATAATCATTTTCTTTGCATTAAAAAAGCTTTATCTGCTCACCAAGTTTTACAGATGATCCAATAAACCGCATCAATTATAGATCTATTTTTATATCGCTATTTCGAGACCAATAAATTTTAAAGATAAAGATACAGCCTCGCTTTTGAGACTGTATCTAACATTAATCATATAATCGCTGACTATTAAAAGCTAATTACTGAGCATTTTTTAAAGCTTTGGCAATAATATTCATCAACATAACAGAATTGGATACATTAGTCCTTAACGGGCTTCCCCATTGACCCAAAACAGGTCTCTTATTACCATCTAATAGCCACGGATAACTGTTGCTGTTTACCGGAGGTGCACTGTTTATATAAACCGACATTCCACCATCTCCGAACCAATAGAACTCATTCGCTTTAGATTTGAATGCCACCGGGTTATTAGAGGATGCGCTTCTGGATAAGATATCAATTAAGTTTGCATTATAACTTCCTCTCAGATCTCTGGCGATACAGGCGTCATTGCCGAAAATTTTTCCTCTTGCATCTCCAAAATCTCCAAGCAGTGTCCCGTCAGTACTTGAGTTGACAGCCGTACAGTCACTCCAATCTCCAAGACTTACTGACCCTGCCACAATACTATTAAGTAACTGCACAGTATATGTTCCCCTGGTCTCGGTAAACCAGAGAACTGTCCCGCCATTGTTAATAAAGTTAAGAATAAGATTGGCATCACTACTGCTGGACACATCATAAGCATAACCTACGATCAGCATTTTATATCCCGCTGTATTTAAATCCGAAACATTACCGCTAGTCACATTACGTCTTGTAACATCCCAACTACCTATTGTTTTAACGGTTCCAGAGGGTCCAAAATTATTAGTACTGTACATCGCAGTTCCCAATCCTCCATTGCCTCCGTTATCTACTGAATAAGGACTTGCGCCTAAGGCTAATATTTTCAGCTTTGATAAACTAAATCCGGCAATAACAGGAAAGTTTACAGTGCAGGCGGATCCACCAATATTCACTATAAAACTCGCTGTTCCTGCTGAGGCTGGTGTCCCGCTTACTGTATAGGTAATGCTTCCTGAGCCGGTATTAAAGCTTCCGGCAGCGATATTGGCTGTCAGGCCACTAACTCCCGTTGATGTAATGTTTTGGCCTGCATAAGGGCCACCATTACCTGCGGTGTATGGTATTGTAAACGATACTCCATTAGCGGTGGAGTTCATAACCAATGTGCCTGTCGTAGTGGCGCTTCCGCAGTTTAATGTGGCCTGTCCTGGATTTATATTGACATTCACATTCACAGAACAGGAAGATCCACCCATATTAATGGTGAAAATAGCTGTCCCGCTACTTGCCGGAGTTCCGGCTACGCTGAATACGAGATTTCCAGATCCATTAGTGAAATTTCCTGCAGGAATACTTGCTGTTAAGCCTGTGACTCCTGTAGAATTGATATTTTGTGCCGGGTAAGCTCCTCCATTACCGGCAGTATAAGGCACCGTAACAGAAACGCCATTTGCCGGTTGCTGACTTACTGCAGTACCTGTAGAACTTGCTCCTGTACAATTCAAGGTAGCAGTGCCGGGAACGCTGTTTAGAGGTCTTCCACAAATCTCCAGCCATTGGTTTTGAGGTGCCGCTGCCCAGTAATTATAACACTTTGTATCGGTATTATAAACCCATAAACCATCAACAACTGAATCTCCAATTGTAGGTCCAATGGACGCAATATTGGATGTTGTAAGCCTTGGGAATAGTACACCGGTATTGTTTGTCTTGGAAACAATATCTAAAACTGTTTTCTGATGAGGTGACGATGTGTCTATCCCAACTTTGCCTCCCTGACTGTATAAATTTGATAATAAAAGGATGCATAATAGAAATAATAATTTTTTTCCTGTCATTTTTCTTCTTGTATTTTAAAATTGTTTTTTATTAAATATTTTGTGCACAATATATTTCAGACTTTATTTTCATCGGCTTAATAAATGCTGTTCACCTTTTGAGTAATATCTGTAATCCCTTAAAATAAAAGGAATAAACAGTGCTCTTGGTAGTAAAAAATACCATGATGAATAATTTTATAATGAAAATGTAAAAAGAGATTATATAAAGTAGAATAGTGCGCTTTTCACCTGAAATTATATCCCGGCAAGAATGCGCATAAGTAATAAAGTCGTTTTTTTCATTTGTAGAGATGTGTTTTTATATTCGAAAGTTTTTTTAATACGATCTAATTGCAATATTAGCTATAAAACTAACCATCACAAATAGCAGATATCTGTCATTTTCACCAATCCTTTTAATATTATGAGAATAGAAAATAGCTTTTGTGTGTATAATTTTTTAACAGGGCTTATTCCACTAAAAAGCCTCAGAATCAGAGATTCTAAGGCTTTTTTTAATGATTGTATTTAAGATATGGTTATCAGAGAAATGATAACGTTTTTAGTCTTAGCTCAATATATCGCATGGAGCAATGCATATCACCCACGGACATCTTTTGATTCCCGGAGGCGGACAGCAGGCTTCAGAGCAGCTTAATGCTCCACCATTGATATTTTTTAAATGATCTCTTGAGATTTTTTTAATATTTTTCATAATAAAGTAATTGGGTTAAACTTAAAATTTAGGGCTGATTTCCGCCGCCACATCCGTCATATGGCATACAGTGCCATTTTCCATTGATTAAACATATCTGGCCGCCAGGGCAGTTGATGCCTCCTTTAATAGCCTTCAATTTCTGTCTTTCGATTTTTTTAAGATTTTTCATATAATTTAGGTTTAGTTCTAACCGAAATTAATCAATTTTCTTTAACTAAAATAAAATTATTATAAAAATATTTCTCTTAAATGAGTTTTATTGTATAATATTTTCATGTTAAAAACCCTATGATTCAATAAAATATAATGCATGAAAGCTTTGAGAAATACCGTTTAATCTTGACATAGAATGCTATGATGAAATCAGGAACTTTCTGAAAAAACGAATAGTTTTAAAGCACGAGCAGACTGTGATTCATCGTAAACGCAATGAGTTCCGCTGAAGTTTTAGTGTTTGTTTTCTTTCTAAGGTTTCGTTTATGGTTTTCTACTGTATGATAGGAGAGGAAAAGCTTCTCTGCAATTTCCGGGCTGTTCAGGCCCTGTGCCATAAGTTTCAGAACGTCTTTTTCACGATGGGTTATAGTAGGTTTTTCCATATCTATTTTACGCAGATCCTGATCAATATGCCTGAAATACTGAACTTCATTATCCGTAAAATCCATGAAGGAAAGTAATGGCATATTTTGAATAATGAAATGGGAAAGATCATAAATAAATACGATAGAAGCCTTGATTTCGTAATTATGGGTAATTTGAATAGGGGATTGCAGTAATATCCAGCGGTATTCTCCATTCCGGTCTATCATTCTGCCATAATGATTGAAGGTTACATCCGTTTTTCCTTCCCTTAGAAACTGTAAACGCACGTTGGCAGAAAATACAAAGGCCGCCATTAAATACGCTCTGTCTTGCGGATGGAATAGATTCATAAAAAATTCAGTACCTGAATCCATCCAGTCTTCCTTTTTAAATGGAGTAAACTGTTCAATATTTTCACTGATCCGTTCAGTTTTCATTCTTGTGCCATTATTAATAAACCATAAGTAAGGTCCTATGGCAAACCTTTTAGCATTTTTAATGGAATCATCAAAAAAATCAAAATAATTTTTGGGCAGTTTACCGTCTTTCTTGTCAAAATAATCATTGAACTGCTGTTCATTTATAGGGTTGATCTTTTTTTTCATAGCACTGTAAATAAAATGGTTATATAAAATGGTTCTGATAATCTTTATAATGGTAATATCTTTATTAAACGCGTTTTACTGTATCATATTTTAATTTAAAAGATTTAGCATTAATATAATATCAAATTTTGTCTTACTTAAAGCACAAGTAGACTGTGATTCATCGTAAACGCAATCAGTTCGGCTGAAGTTTTAGTGTTTGTTTTCTTTCTAAGGTTTCGTTTATGGTTTTCCACTGTATGATAGGAAAGGAAAAGCTTCTCTGCAATTTCCGGACTGTTGAAGCCCTGGGCCATAAGCTTTAGAACATCTTTTTCGCGTTTTGTAATAGAAGGCTTGTCTACATCTATTTTATGCAAATGCTGATCAATATGCCTGAAATACTGAACTTCGTTATTAGTAAGATCCATAATGGAAAGCAACGGCAGATTTTGAATAATAAAATGGGAAAGATCATAAATAAATACTATGGAAGCTTTTATTTCGTCATCATGGGTAATTTGGAGGGGTGATTGAAGCAATATCCAGCGATACACTCCATTTCGGTTGATCATTCTGACATAATGATTGAATGTAATGTCAGTTTTTCCTTCCTTTAAAAACTGCAAACGTAAATTGGCGGAAAATACAAAAGAAGCCATGAGATAAGCTCTGTCTTGTGGATGGAACAGATTCATAAAAAACTCAATATCTGAATCTATCCAGTCTTCCTTTTTAAAAGGAGTAAACTGTTCAATATTTTCGCTGGTTCTTTCTGTTTTCAGTTCTGTACTGTTACTGATAAACCATAAGTATGGGCCCAGGGCAAAGTTTTTAGCCTTTTCAATGATATCATTAAAAAAATCAAAATAATTTTTAGGCAGGTCACCATCAATTTTATTAAAATAATCATTAAACTGTGCTTCATCGATAGGATTGATTTTCTTCATAACATTATAAATAAAATGGAATATTTTTTAAATAAAATGTGTCTGATATCTTGTTTGCAACGGTAATTACACCAATAATTACTTGATATTAACTGTACTGTTGAAAGGGAAAAGACACATGAAAAGCACTAAGATTAAAAATTCTTAATGTCCGTTTAGCTGGTTATGCATACGCATTTATATGAACAAAATTTCAGTAAATATTGAACATTTTTGTTGTTTCCGGCTGTTTATGAGAAATGGTTAGAAGTAGTAGAATTGATGCGTTTTGCCGTTTTAAGGCTAAAGAATTTTATAGGGTATTTAAATTGGATTCCAAAAAAATTTTAGAGATGGAAATCTGAATAATAACAAAGCATCGGTATCCCAAACAAAATAATTAGATGAAAATTAAATCAAACTCTTAAAAAATATGAAAGAATAAAAAATATACCGATGCGATGTTATACATTTAAATAAGTTTATTTTTGAATAGCATAATCATATACCGTATCTTCAGTGAGATACAGATACAGTTTTGTTTTAAATATTCCGAAAAACGATTTTTTCAGAATAAAAACACGCTCGTTTGTATGTAATTTCTGGATCTTATATTCAACAAGAAAACATTCAAGATCGTCTATGTTTTTCCCAATTAATTGGTCTTCAGATATAATATTGTGGTTTTTATCATGGAAATAATATCTTTTAGCTTTCATCCCGGGAGTGTTTTTTATTTGTGAAGTTTTTTATTCTTTTCCTGTTATTTTTTTTTCCAGGCTGCCAAAGTATTTCGGCTCAGTTTAAATACTGAAGCAATGGCAGTATTAGTCATGTTATTTTTTCTTTGATACTCCAATATTTTTGCAATACTTTCATCATCATAAGATTTGTGTTCATTATTTGTTTCACCATCATGAAATAAAATGTGGTTGAGGGTGATCACCTCTAATGACGATAACTTTTTCTTTTCTAATAAATATTTGCAACGGGAAATTTTTTCAGGAAACTTTTTTGAAACGATGTCTGAAAAGATTTTCACATAATCAGGTCCTTGATTTTCCATGATTATTATGTTTTTTGGATGTGTATTCTTATGATTTATATTTTCCAAGCCACTTGTATAGTGTGGTTTTAGGAATTCTATATTCTGTAATCACTTGGTTTCTAGTCTTTTCTCCGCTTTTTATCAGGTTTAAAATAAAATCAATAATTTCTTTTGTATAAATGTTTTTCCTGAATTTGGGCAATCCCGATTCGTGCTTTACGACAGACTGATTTTTTACAAGTGCCGGAGCATACCAGATCAGATGCTGGGTGTAAATTCTGAAAAAATCATATTCTAAAATTTTGCTCCATCTCAATATGACTTCAGAATCAAGACTTTTTGAAGAATACATGGCATTGATCTCATCCTCTGAACACTTAAGGAACTTGCAGATACGGTAAGTGTCAATTCCAGATTCCGATACTCTTTGCCGGATGATCTGGCCTATGTGTATATTTTTAAAATCCATTAATTCTCTATTTAAATTACTGAATATGAAACCTGTTGTTGTTCTGATTTTTACCAGACCACAAGCCTCTGAAAGGCTTGTAATCATGATAAAATATATAAAATGTGTTTTTTTAAATTTGATGCCGGTAACACTTCTTGGTTATTTAATTCAAATATTAGAAAGTTGATCCTGTGCTTTTATAGTAATAAAGGGACGAATTTAAATTCTAGGGTATAAGAATTACTTCAGCTTAAAATTGTTCCGCTATAATAGCCCAGGTATAAGGGTTAGGGCCGTTTACATACCAGGTCACTCTATAATATCTATTGTTATTATAATCTAAAATGTTGGCCATATTCTTTTCTCCGTTAGCCAGAGACTGCTTACTGCCATTACTGAATAGATTCTGAAAAGTAGCAAAATTGGAAGAATTAAAGGTGAGCACATTGGCATCATATTCAAATCCATTAGTAGCATAATTTGTTTCTACCCCCATATAAAGTCGCTTATTGGTTAAAGGATTGGAAGCTAAAGCCATCTGAGGTCCGTTAAAGTTCGAATTAAATCTGAAGACCATTCCTCCTACAGTGATCGTTTTAGAAGGATCTCCTCCTGATGCGTTATAGATAGTTTTCTTTACGGACAACCCTTCTTGTGCGTTACCTCCTGGCTGAAACCTCACCCAAACGCTTCCATCAAAATAATAATATCCGATATCTGTTACATTGATCGTTTGCCCGGCAGGAGCGGAATCTACCTGTGTTACGTATATCAGTGTTCCGGCTTGCGCTGCCGTATAATTTTTTGCCCGGAGCTGATTTCCTGTAATGAGAGGAGATTTGATCCCATCTAGCCTGCTGGCATCTGTGGGACGTCCTATTACTTCCAGGTTTAAATTAGGTGAAGTTGTTCCTATCCCTACATTCCCATTATCTTTTGCAACAAAATCTGTCCCTGGATCCCTTGCAGTAGAACCGTCGGATTTGGTGCCTAGCTGTACCATCGTGTTAGAAGGATCGTTTATCCACGCATCATTGGTAGTATCCCCGGAAGAACCGGAAACTTTTTGCCAAATGTTGCCATCGAAATAATAATAGCCTGCAGCTATAATATTTGTGGTTTTTGGAGAAGGTGAAGACACAGCAGAAGTTGCATATATCAGTGTTCCTGTCTGGTTTGTGGCATAGTTGGAATCTGCAGATTTTATCTGATCCCCGGTAAGCCTTGGTGCAATAATACCCTCCGGTTTACTGCCATCACTAGTTTTTGATGTTACGTCAAGGGTGGCTTGGGGGCTGCTATTGTTAATTCCTACTTGCGAGATTGCGAGAGGGCTTATCATGAGAGTCATAAGTGTTATAAAATTTGTTTTCATAAAAAATCTTAAAATGATTGTTGCTTCAAAATTGATTCATTTTTGATGCGGTGTCCAGTAGCATAGAGCTATCAGACTTTTTAAGAGTTAATTGTTGGATGAGGGTTGCTGAATTGATATCAACCTGTCCGAAGACACTTGAGGTGCATGAGATTACACCATTTGAAATCATTGCTTTTTTCATTCTTTTTCATTTATATCAATTACAATTCTTTAAAATGCCTGTAATTCAGATTCGTAAAATGTTTGTGTTTTTTACCGAATTATATCGGTAGTATCTTGATGGCAAAGTTAATAGACCGGAATATTAAAACATATAGCAGATATCTGTCATTTTTATGTTTTGCAATGTGTTTGGTGTTAATGAAAGTTAATTTTTTATAAGATTATTTATGTTGATTTATTAATTTGTTGGTGTTTTTATTCAATAAGTGGTGAAAAAAATGAAAAATTAATAAAGTGTTTTTTTTTGTTAAAATGCTGATCAAAGCTAAGGATAAAACAGTGGTGGAGCACTTAGTTTATTCACAGGAAACACTCCGGCTATAGTACGAACTTGAGAAATATAGCAACAATAATAACTCAAAGATCTGTATGGTTTTATGAAAGTAAACACAGTTAATGTAAAGTACAATTGAGTTTTATTCAGGATTTGTTGTAAAATGACAGATATCTGTCATTTTGCTAGTGAGTCATATAATATAATTTTAGCCAATTGTTTAAAAGTGCAGCCTGATAGGATATAAACTTTACCATATACAATTAGTATTGCGTATTACTTCTTTTGTTATACTGTGCGGTCTACTTTTATCCCATGAAAAATTTTTTCATTAAGCAACAAATACACACAAATGAAATTTAAAAACCTTTTATGTATGAAAAATAAATTTATCAGGCTTATGCTTCTTGTTTCAAGCGTAGGTTATTTCGGACAAGTGGGCATTAATACCGCTACACCCACAAGTACGCTTAAAGTAAATGGATCTCTGGCAACTTCCTATTCAGAAAGCAATTCGACCAACTATACCATTGGAGCAACACAACATGTGATTAGCTGTACCAATACAGGATCAACTCCTCCGGTTTGGACTCTTCCTGTTTTGGGTACAGGAGCTGAAAATATTTGGGGGAGGGAATATTTTATAAGAAATGTATCAGGCAATACCTTAACATTAAAAGGTAACGGATCAGAATTGATTGATGTTGCCGGTACAGGGAGCAATACAGTAACAATACCCAATGGATACACAGGATTTGTCAAAAGTACCGGAGTTACATCTTCTGCGGGAACTACCTGGGCGTTTTCAATAATAGGAACTCCTGGAGGAACCTTGCTTTCCCTTCAATATGCCAAGGCAATAGTGAGTCCTATTAATGCCAGTACCCCTACTAATTCTGTAGTCACTATTGGTAATTTAAGAGTAAGATTTAATGCAACTAATGCTAACAACTCAGGGTTTATAGAATTTCAGCCTCTTGTAAATAATAATACTTCAGTGCTTTATCATAAAGGAGGTAGCGGAGCTACGAATGTCGAAGTTTGGGGAACTAACGCTGCTGTTACCGGAACGTGGTATCGTATGCCAGGTAGCGATAACAGTCCAAATTTGTGTCAATCATGTAGAGATATTGGCTATGCTCATATCATACTGCATAATACAAAAGAAGTTTACAGAGTGACTGTTAATGCCAACGGAAATATCGGAGCAAGTGGCTCTGTTCCTGCAGTAGCTTCTTCGGCAACTTTATTTGTTGAAAAATTAGATTAATGTAGCTTTAAAAAGTTCAGGCCTTCTCCCAATATGATTATAAGTGCCTAGCAGACAGAATTTAGCAAAGTAAAATACAAAGTGATGGAAATAATTTTTTAAACATTGAGGCTGCCCTTTGTGGCAGCCTTGTTTATTATCTAGGGTAAACTGATTTTTTTGCCCTGTTCCGGGAAGATATAATGTACCTTCAAGGGATTGTTGTTTAGTAATTCTTTTTTTATAACCTCCGGATTATCTTTTGTAGGTTTTCTGTGTGTAACCACAATATGAAGATTTTCCAAATTTTTCTGCCCCGTTTTTTCTTTCAGCCTGCTGAGCTCTTCCAGTAAAAGATTAGGGGTGAGGTGGCCAAACAGAAGATTTTCAGGTTGACTGTTAGGGAAAGAGACCTCAATTAATATTGTATTGAGTTGTCCTTTTTTTATAAGCGCAGCGGTACGGTCCCAAAGTACATGAAGACGGTCAGATTTCTCAAGACGGTCAGCACCTGTATCTCCCAGATAGAGCAGATAATGTTCATCTTTTCTTACCAGTGCAGCGCTGCTTTTATATGGATTCACATGGCTGAGTTCATAGCCTGTAATAAAAAACGGAGTGTTTTCTGCGGGAATCTCTGCTCCATTCTGAAGCTCATTGTAGAGGTATTTTCCAAGCATAGGTTTCTGGCCCTGATCCGCAAAATTAATCCAGGTGTCTGTTATAAAATAATGATTTTGCAGAATTTGAAGTACCGGTGCCATGGCGAAAATGTTCTTTTTAGAATCGGCAGGAGAATTGATAATCAGACCTGATACATGATCCAAGTGGCCGTGTGATATAAAATAGCCTTTAATCTGATCTTTCAGAACTGTTTCTTCCGTTCCGTTGAGACTTTTCAGCTGAATTGCTTTTCGTATTCCTGTATTTACGGTACCGGCATCAAGACAGAGAAAGGTACTTTCTCCCGGAGCTCCCACTAAATAAGCTGATAAGTTATCTTCCTGCTCGCCGCCGTATATACCTAATGGAATAACATCAAAGTTTTGCGCCTGAATGGCAATATGTACAAAGATAGCGAATAAAGAAAGTGTCGTTTTTTTCATTGTATGTAAGCTGGAAATCTATCCTTTTTTCAGTAGGACAGGGCAAATTTACGTTATTTTTCTGCGATGATAAATCTTTCCGGTCATTAGATAGCACATTCAGCGGGATTCGGATCTTCCATACTTATGGTGTACATGGCAAACTGCGGTTTTTCTGCTTTTTATCTTTTTAAGAGAGTCTGTATCAAGGCGGAAAATAGGTTGGATAGAAAAATAACATGTTTTTAATTTTAAAAAATTGCTAATCAGTGTTTTAATTTGTTTAGGTTAACAAAAAAATATTGAAAATTTTACTTTGACTAACAAAATGTTAACGGTGATAATTTGATGATAACAGATTTCTATTATAGTTTAGTCCCAGGTTAGTGAATGCAGAAGAAATGAGCAGACAAATGGAAGTGATAAAAAAATAGGATAATTACTTAAATATAAAAATCAAAGTTTAGAAGCCCGATTCTAAAGAACAAATGATGATTCTTTACGTGTTTATTTTTTCAGATCCGTCGGCTAAGATGGGGTCAGTGCAACTTGATAAAAGTACAATTTAATATAGCTTAAGGTTAATCCAAATAGTACTGTAGTAAAATTTAAAGCAAAGTAATTCATCCTCCCTTCAGCTGGACAGATTTTAATTTTCCCTCATTATAATCAGCTTGTTTGGCTGAAGGATTTTTTACAAAATATCAGTATATCTTATATATCAATGGACAGTTTTAAAAATATTCATATAGGTGGATTTATAGAGAAAAGGGTTTCTGAAGACAGGATAGAAATGTCCAGAATATGTAATTTCCTTAAATGCAATGAAGATGAAGTAAAGAAAATGTATCGATCAGAAAGTCTTAACTCTCTGGTATTGTTAAAGTGGAGCAAGCTGCTTGAATACGACTTTTTCAGGATTTACTCTCATCATTTGATTTTGTATGCTCCTGCAACAAGGGCAAAACGAAATATCCGGACCTCTCTTCCCCAATTCAGGAAAAACGTATACACGGTGGAGATTATAGATTTTATGCTGGAACTTATGAGAACAGGCAAAAAAACAGCAGTTGAAATCCAAAATGACTATCATATTCCCAAAACAACATTGTACAAATGGATTGGTAAGTATAAAAAATAATAGAGTTCAATAATAAATAAAAAACACAAATTATCAATATCCCCGTACCAGAAAGGGACCTTACAGTTTTTTACTCTGTCTGGCTTTACCTGTTCTATAGTATTATTATCGTATAGTCGGAGTCTTTCGTCTTCGGCTTTATTTTATACAAGCTCAGTCTCAAAACTTTGGTAATAAAATAAATACAATTAAACATTATAGGTTTCAAAACTTACAACGTTTCGTTATCTCAAATATACCTTTTGATTTTTAAAACCATAAAAGCGTATCTATAATGATTTGCTCTTGGTTTTGCCGATAGAACAAATTCTTATTTCACTCTTTTTTTAATATTAAGATCAATGACGGATGTAAGGTTTGTTGAGAAAAATCAAATGATTTTTTAAGCTGTACGTCTTAAAGAGCAGGCAAAACTTAATATTCTTACAGGCTTAACAGAATATTAATGGTGTGAATTTTTAAATAACATAATATTTTTTGCGTTAGAAAATAAAACTGGATATGCTTCATAAGTTTTTACATGTGACCAAGAATGAGATATAAAAAGAGGCAGACCAAAAAGGCTGCCTCTTATGTTTATTCAAATACAGTTATAAATCTGTTTCTATATGTATAAGTTCTGTTAATTACGCAAATACTGGCCAATCCCTGCAGAATCAAAAGTAAAGGCAGACTGGTTTTCAGATTTGTCTAATTTTTTACTGATGGTAAGGGCCCATAAAACCAGTTCTTTGCAGAAGTTCTGGTCTTCGGTACTTAACTCGGAAGCGTTTTCCTCAACGACTTCTACCAAAGGAGTTATGCTGTTGAGCTTCGTATAAAATTCTTCATCGGTATCCGTATAATTGAGTTCCAGATGGTTTTTGTTAAACCATTTGATCAGGTCCGTGTATGGAGTTTTTATGCCTTCTTTTTCCAACTTGGAGATGCGCGGGAACAGGGTTTCAAACTGGATCATCACCGCCTGGTCAATTAATATTTTCGCGACATAATCTGCGCCTTCCTGCTCACCTTCATACACCAGTTCAATTTTTCCGGTGATGGATGGGATAATCGACATAAAATCAAGCAGACGAACTGTTGTTTTTTCAGTATCAGATTCAATCAAACGTAATTTTGCAGCAGCCACTAAGTTTTCCATAGCACTGATGGTAAGACGTGCACTCACGCCACTTTTCGCATCTACATACTCACTGTCGCGGGCTACAAAAGCCACTTCCTCCAAAAGATCTTTAGCCAGGCCAGGAATCTGGATCTGCGACCTGTCTTCAGAAGAAATCAGGGCTTCCTGCTCTGTGATCTGTCTTGCAAGCGCGATGGTTTTTGGATAGTGGGTGAAAATCTGTGATCCGATTCTATCCTTCAAAGGCGTTACAATGCTTCCTCTGTTGGTATAATCTTCAGGGTTGGCCGTGAAAACAAACTGAATGTCAAGCGGCATTCTCAACTGAAATCCACGGATCTGAATATCACCTTCCTGCAGAATATTAAATAATGAAACCTGAATTCTGGCCTGTAAATCCGGTAGCTCGTTCAGAACGAATATAGAACGGTTGGCGCGCGGGATCATTCCGTAATGCAGTACCCGTTCGTCTGAATAAGGCAGTTTTAAAGTGGCCGCTTTGATAGGATCAATATCTCCAATTAAATCGGCAACATTCACGTCAGGAGTAGCCAATTTTTCAAAGAAACGGTTCGAGCGGTGTACCCATGAAATCGGAGTTTCATCACCATGTTCCGCAATGAGATCTCTTGCATATTTTGAAATAGGCTGAAACGGGCTGTCATTAATCTCAGATCCCTTTACGATAGGCATATATTCATCAAGAAGAGTTACCATGCTTCTTGCAATTCTGGTTTTAGCCTGTCCACGTAAACCCAAGAGATTGATGTGGTGACCGGCAAGGATAGCCTTTTTCAGTTGGGGAACTACAGAGTCTTCATACCCCCAAAGTCCTTCAAATACAGGTTCTTTGGCTTTAATTTTTGCAATTAAATTAGCCTGAATTTCCTGATTGATTGTTTTGTCCGTATATCCGGAATTTTTTAATTCTTTAAATGTAATATCGTTTTTCATTTTCTTTTTTAAGTAATAATATTTATCGAAGGGAATATATTAGAAATCTCAAAGTCTCATATCTGATGTCTAGTGTCTATATTCTTTTTATCCTGTTTTTCTCGTAATCTTCAAAAATCATTTGCCCTAATCCCGAAAGTCCTGTTAAAAAGGCTTTTCCTTTATTCTGCGCAGTGAAAGCTTCCACAAATTTACGCAGATAAGGATCCTGAGCGATCATAAAAGTGGTAATGGGAATTTTTAGTTTTCTGGCCTGTGCAGCTCTGTTGAGACACTGGGAAACAATCATTTCATCCAGACCATTGCTGTTCATATAAAATTCTCCGCTGGGAAGTTGGATGCAGCTTGGTTTTCCGTCGGTGATCATAAAAATCTGCTTGTTTGTATTTCTTTTTCTGCGAAGAATATCCATTGCGAGTTCCAGACCGGCAACTGTATTGGTGTGGTATGGACCTACTTTTAAATAGGGGAGATCTTTAATTTTAATCGGCCATGCTTCGTTTCCGAAAACAATAATATCTATGGAATCTTTGGGATATTTTCTGTTAATTAATTCCACTAAAGCCATCGCCACTTTTTTAGCAGGTGTAATTCGGTCTTCACCGTATAAAACCATAGAGTGACTGATGTCGATCATCAGCACCGTGCTCATTTGGGCTTTGTGTTTGGTTTCTTCTATGATAAGATCGTCTTCTGTAAGGCGGAGATCTGAAATTCCGTTATTGATTTGTGCGTTTTTTAAACTTTCAGTCATATTCACCGTAGACAGGTCATCTCCGTACTGGAAGGAGCGGTTTTCACCATCACGCTCATCACCTACACCGGTTTTGGTGGTCCGGTGATTTCCTGCGCCGCTTTTTTTGAGTTTCCCGAAAATCTGATCCAGAGCGTACTCGCGTAAAGCGGCCTCCAGTTTGGCGGTCAGTATATTTTTGCCTTTCCCCGTTCCTGAATTGCCTTCTTTGGAATCATCTTCCTCCTTGATATAGCCACGTTTTTTCAGATCCTCTTCAAAATCCTGAAGGGAATATTCGTCGGTGAAAATGTCATATTCTTTATCCAGGACATCAAGCCATTCAAAGGCTTCCTCAATGTCCCCTGAAGTGTGGGTCAGCAAATCTTTGAAAACATCAAAGATCCGGTCAAAATGAGAGATATCTTCCGGAACATGTCTGCTGAATATAAACCCTTTGCGGGCATTAAAATCTTTATTCGTCATAAAATGATGAAGCTGTTTTGCTGTTGTTTGCTTTTAAATATTTACGATAATCATCAGAAATTAGATTCAACTGAAATTATCTGCGGGTATTCTTTATTTCTTTAGTTGGTTTGAAGGATACAAGTTAGGGAAATATTGGCCTCATGAAAAATAGAAAATACTAATGAGCGTGATTTGAAATGAACATATAGTTTGAAGCAAAAATCTATTGGCACTTAAATTTAAGAATGTCACATACACAATCAGTTCATTTTTGGTTAAGAAAAAGCCAGATTAGGATAAGCCTGTTTTACGGGATATTCAGAATTTTACACCAACAAAAAAGATAAAAAATGAATATTGTTTTAACAGGTTCCATCGGGAACATCGGAAAGCCACTTACAGAAGAACTGGTACAGAAAGGACATACTGTGACGGTAATCAGCAGCAATGCGGAAAGAATCGCAGCTATTGAAAATATTGGAGCAAAAGCAGCCATAGGAAGCATGTTTGATGCAGATTTCCTTACTGCAACATTTAAAGGAGCAGATATCATTTATTTAATGGAAACCATGGAAGCTGCAGGAGATCTGTTTGATAAAAGTATTGATTTTATCGGCTCCATCAGCAAAATTGGGGAAGCCTACAAAACTGCGGTGGAACAATCGGGGGTGAAAAAGATTATCCATCTCAGCAGTATTGGCGCGCATACGGATCAGGGAACGGGAATTATTGTTTTTCATCATCATGTGGAAAATATTCTGAAACAGCTGCCGGAGGATGTTGCTATTAAATTTATCCGTCCGGTTGGTATTTATTTCAATATGTTTTCGTTTATCAATACCATCAAAAATAAAGGCTCTATCATTTCCAATTGGGGAGGCGACCAGAAAGAACCCTGGGTTTCACCGCTGGATATTGCAGATGTGATTGCTGAAGAAATTGAAAAACCGTTTAATGGAAGGACTGTACGTTATGTAGCGAGTGACGAAGTTTCACCGAATGAAATTGCAAAAGCTTTGGGTGAAGCGATTGGTCAGCCGGATCTGAAATGGAAGGTTATTCCGGATGAAGAATTATTTCAAAACTGGCTGAATATTGGTTTTAATGAACAGGTAGCAAGAGGTTTTGTGGAAACCCAGGCAAGCCAGGGAAGCGGTATATTGTATGAAGATTATAACAGGAATAAACCCGTTTTAGGGAAAGTAAAACTGGCAGATTTTGCAAAAGAATTTGCAGAGGCATATTGCGTTTGAGTGTTTTAGAGTAAATGATTTGCGGGTTGTCTGTTGCTGTTTTATTGTTGCTCCCAGTTAAATGAAGGACAAATATCTCTGGCGGCTGATTTCTATGACGTTACCAAATTATTTATATAATTTTTTTCATAGGGCTTTTGTTTATTGATAACGGCAAAAGCCCTATGGATAATTTTATTTCTCACATTATTCAGTACCAGCATTTTATTTTTTCCCTCAGCTACCTTTCTTAAATAATATTCTCTAAGATCAT
>NZ_JPRN01000025.1 GCF_000737715.1 Chryseobacterium sp. JM1
AATTTCGCATTGAAGAGAAGATAAAATATCATTAATATTTTTTCGTCTAGGTTTAACTGATTGATTCACTGTTAAATATACGAAAAAAAGATAACATAAACAAGGTGAATCGTCTGAAAATCAAAATATTAGACCCTTAACTTAATGACATTGGGCTTTAGCCCGTTTAACAAATACATCCAATTCATCAGGCTTTAGCCAAAACCTAGCTTCGTTTATCATTTAATTCGCCCTGTTTTTCTCATCAAACTTCACATTACGATCCGCCCCTTTCACTTTTTTATTTCCAAAGGTATACGTCGCTGATAAAGTAAGCCTTCTGGAATCATAATAATTGTTGTAATAATGAGTTCCCGTTGTATAATAGATCTCGCCCCTACTTCTCGCCTGTTTGAAAATATCCGAAACAAATACATTCACCTGCAGACTCTTCTCCATAAGACTCAACTTAAGTCCGGATGTGAAATTTCCTGCGTAATTCATATAGGAATTTCCTGAATTGGATGGCAGTCTGAACCAGTAATTGAAGATCAGCTGCACTGTTTTACTTTTATTAAGCGAAAGGTTGTTCTGAAAATCAAAACTATAGCTATTCCCTTTTCTGGAAGCTGCATCAGTATCAAAAACTTTCGTTTCCATATAAGACATGTCCGTAGAATAATTGGCTTCCCAGAATTTAAAGAACGTATCAGAATAATTGACCGTGATTCCCATACTGTTCTGGTTGTAATAATTCGCAAACGTGCTGATCCTGTTTTCGCCCTGAAGATTGGCCAGCTGCCCAAATGCTTCTACCGTTCTCTGGAAATACGCAGAGGTGGACAGTTTCCCTTTATACACATGTGAAATTTCAAAATTATGATTGATAGAAGGCGTCAGCAATGGATTTCCTGTAAAGTAAGAATTCACATTGATATACCATCGGTAGGGATTGATCGCTCGGAATCCAGGCCTGTTGATCCTTTTGGAATAATTTAAATTGAAAGTATTGTTTTCATTGCTTTTGTAAGTGATATAAGCTGTAGGAAAGAATTTTCCATAGGAGTTTTCCGTCTGCTGTCCTGAGGTTAAGGAATTACCATTTACCGTGGAATACTCATAGCGCAATCCTGCTTTTGCCGACCATTTTTCATTAAACTCTTTTTCAAAGCTGACATACGCTGCATAGTTTTTTTCATTGTACTCAAATACATTGCTCTTTAAAGGATCTGTGGTAAAATTTCCGTTCGTTAGATTCTGGTAAGAAATATCTGAATTGTTATCAAAATTGGTGAACTTAACTCCGGTTTCCATCTTTGCAAACTGGTAGGGTAAGGTAAGATCAGCCTGTCCTGAGTAAATTTTATAATCAACGGTAGAAGGTGTTCTCACTACAAAATCGTCACCTGAACTTTCTGTCGTCGTAAAACCAATCAGACTTTCCGGGATATTGGAAAAATAATTTCCGGTAATGCTCAGTTTATGCCCCTGCTTTCCAAACTTAAGATCGTAGTATCCGCTTATCGTCTGCTGACGGCTATTAGCACGATGTTCCGCATAAGTAGACAGCGTATTCGTATACATTCCGTTCTGGAAATATCTCGACGTATTCTGAACATCCATATTCGAATGCCCAAAACCGTAATCGTAAATAAATCCTACATTGGATTGAGCATTAATCTGATAATCAACACTTAAATTAGCACCTAACCCATTCCCGAAATCCCGTCTCTCATCCGAACTTTTAAGACCGTCTGCGCCTTCAATGGTATAGTTTTCATAGGAACGTTTTTGATAATCATAATGCCTTAATTTCAGTGAAGATCTTAGTTTTTCATTTTGATAATTGACTGTTGCATTGTTTGAAAACCCGGTGTAAGTCTGCTGCTGAAGGCTTGTTGTAAGACTTCCGCTCCAGCCCAGATTTTGATTTTTCTTTAAAATGATATTGATAAGCCCGCTGTTTCCCTGCGCTTCATATTTTGCCGGAGGAGTCGTGATCACCTCGATCTTTTCTATATTCTCGGATCTTAAGCTTTTAAGATAAGTCACCAGCTCGCTTCCTGAAAGGTTAAGCATTCTGTCATTGATCATCACAGCGACTCCGCTTTTTCCGACGATTGAAACTCCTGAATTCTCGTCTACTTTAACCAAAGGAGTCGTTGACAATGCATCTGCTCCATCCATTCCCTGTGAAGCCACAGAATTGGATACATTAAAGATGAGACGGTCAGCCTTTCTTTCAATTAATTTTTTCCTTGCGGTAAGCGTAAGCCTTCAATTTGTTTTTCCTGTTTTTTCTCAATGAAAAAATCCTTCTTCGTCTCTCCGTTTACGCTAATCTCTGCCGTGGATACTTCTGCTCCGTCCTGGATCAGTTTGATATTGTAATTTCCGTTATCCGGAAGTTTTAAAGAATAATTTCCTTTTTCATCTGAAATAGCCGTCTGTCTGGTTTTGTCCTTCACTGCTACGATTTCTATGTATGAAACTGAATTCCCCGTCTGCGTTATTTTTCCTGTGATGCGCTGCGAAAAGGCAAGAACAGGCAGCAGCAGGATCACGGAAATTATTGTTTTCTTCATGTATTTTGTAGTAATAGTTTTTAATAAGACAATTCCTGACTTTCTTTTATTACATTCCGTTCTGCTGTTTTTTCAATATATTCGTGGGTATAAATTGATAATATGAAAAAAAGACTGGCCGTTTTCTCCTTATGCATTGCCCAGATCATATATTCCCAGAATTATTCTCAGTATGTTAATCCTTTTATAGGAACCGGAGGCCACGGTCACACCTTTCCGGGAGCTATTGTTCCCTTCGGAATGGTACAGCTTTCACCAGATACCAGAATAGACGGTAGCTGGGACGGATGCAGCGGATATCACTATTCGGATTCTGTGATCTATGGTTTTTCACATACCCACCTTAACGGAACCGGAGTTTCGGATTACGGAGATATCATGCTGATGCCCACGATGGGAACTGTAAGCCTAAATCCCAAGGATTATTCTTCTAAGTTTTCGCATAAAAATGAAAAAGCTTCGGCCGGATTTTATTCTGTTAAACTGGACAAAAACAATATCGATGTCCGTCTGACCACCACCCAAAGAGTCGGTTATCACGAATATACTTTTAACAAGTCAGGAACAGCCAATATCGTTCTTGACCTCAACCACAGGGACAAATTACTGGAAGGTGAAGTCAAGATCATTGATGAAAAAACCATTGAAGTGTTCAGAAGAAGCGAAGCGTGGGCTACCAATCAACATATCTATGCCAGAATTGAGTTTTCAAAACCGATGAAGATCTCTAAAAAAGAGGTTAACGGAAAGAATGAAGACCGACTTTTCACCGGAACCAAACTGGCTCTGGCTTTTTCATCCGATGTTAAAAAAGGAGAAAAGATCAGCGTAAAAGTTTCCATTTCTCCAACAGGTTATGAAGGGACAGAGAAAAACATGCTGGTAGAAGGAAAATCCAATGATTTTGAAGCGGTAAGAAAACAGGCCGAAACTGATTGGAATAAAGAACTTTCAAAAATTGAAGTAAAATCTGATGATAAAGATAAACTTTCTGTTTTTTACACCGCGTTATACCACGTTTTCACCCAACCGAACATCAATATGGATGTGGATGGAAGATACAGAGGCCGTGATAATAAGCTTTATACGACAAAAGGATTTGACTATTATTCCGTATTCTCGCTTTGGGATACGTTCAGGGCTGCTCATCCGCTGATGACTCTGATCGACAGAAAAAGAACGGCAGATTTCATCAATACTTTTATCAGGCAGTATGAACAGGGCGGAAAACTTCCGGTGTGGGAACTGGCTTCCAATGAAACGGAATGTATGATCGGCTACCACTCTGTTTCGGTGATTGCAGATGCGATGGCGAAAGGAATTAAAGGGTTTGATTATGAAAAAGCATTTGAAGCCTCTAAAAACTCTGCCATGCTGGATATTTTCGGTTTAAATGCTTATAAGCACAACCATTATATCAGCATTGACGATGAACATGAAAGTGTTTCCAAAACGGTAGAATACGCTTATGACGACTGGTGCATTGCTCAAATGGCTAAGATTTTAGGCAAAAAAGAAGATTATCAGTATTTCATGAAACGTTCTCAGAACTGGAAAAACCTATATAACCCGAACAGCGGATTTATGCAGCCTAGAAAGAACGGAAACTGGTATGAACCTTTTGATGCAAGGGAGGTGAACAATAATTATACGGAAGGAAACTCATGGCATTATTCCTATTCTGTACAGCAGGATATTCCAGGACTGATTGCTGCTCACGGCGGAAAGGAAAAATTTGAACAGTTTATTGATGCTATTTTCGCAGCACCAGATAAAACAACCGGCAGGGAGCAGGTAGATATTACGGGCCTGATGGGACAATATGCCCAGGGAAATGAGCCTAGCCATCACATCGCCTATCTGTACAATTATGTAGGAAAACCGGAAAAGACAGATGCCAAGATCAAATATATCCTTGATAACTTTTATAAAAATACACCGGACGGGCTTATCGGAAATGAAGACTGCGGGCAGATGAGCGCATGGTACATTCTGAGCTCGATGGGAATTTATTCCGTGACTCCCGGGCTTCCGGAGTGGCAGACAACGACACCTTATTTTGATGAGGTTAAAATTCATCTGGAAAACGGTACCACAAAAGTCATTACAAAAAACACCAACAGATCTGAGCTTCAAAAATTAGGGTTTGAAAACATCCAACCGGCAAAAGATTTCAAATATACACAGCTGACTGCATCACCAGTGATCGCCTCCGACAGGATCTTCGATTTCTCAGCCAAAGTACAGATCACTCCACTGAATCCAGGTGATAAAGTCTATTATATGACCATGAATTCAGATGATGCGAATGTAAGGAAGACCTTTTCAGCGTATAAAAGCCCTTTCACCATCAGTAAAACGACTCAGGTGCATGCCTATTCGGAAAGAAATGGTGAAAAGAGTTCTGTGACGGTTGCTAATTTTAACAGAAGACCGAATTATTGGGATATTACCATCCATTCAAAAGCAACTCCGCAATATACCGCTAATGGAAAACTGGCGCTTATCGATGGCATCAAGGGTGATGTGAACTGGAGAAAAGGGGAATGGCATGGCTATCAGGGACAGGATTTTGAAGCTGTAATTGATTTAAAATCACCTCAACAGATCACGAAATTATCTTCTACCTATCTTCAGGACAGCAGAGCGTGGATTTTAATGCCTAAAAAAGTGGAATACTACGCATCGATGAACGGGAAAGATTTTATCCTTCTGAAAAGCATTGACAATACGATTGACGCTAAAGACGAAAAAGTACAGATTCAGGATTTCGGAACAGAAATTCTTCCGACTGAAGCCCGCTACATCAAGGTAAAAGCTTATTATTACGGCAAACTTCCGGAATGGCATCAGGGCGCCGGTGGTGAGGCGTATATCTTTATTGATGAGATTTCTGTGAAATAATGGGAAGGGAAGGCTGAGGATGGAAGATGGAAGTTAATAGTAGCCCTAAAATGACTGAACCACGGCTTTATTAACTTTTGAAAATTTACCAGATTAAATATCTATAAAATAACTATCAGAACTAGACCGACAAACAGTAACTTCCATCTTCCATCCTCCATCTTCCTAACCAAAAAACAAAGCCCTTCGAGTTTTTCGAAGGGCTTTTTTTTATTATTGAAGTTTATCACTTTATCTTATACAAATCCAAAACACCGGGAGAAATTTTCAGGTCGGGTCTAAAAAAAGCGATTCCCTTTATGAAATGTTTTCTTAATGAATTTCCATTAGTAATTACAGATTCTGCTTCTATGGATAATGCTTTTATGACTACTTTATCTGACTCTTCATCGGATACGTAATAACACAAGTCCATATTGGTATCGGTCTGATCAAGATTGATAAAAACGTCATATTTTCCGTTCTCCGGATGTGGCATCAGTTGGCTGTATTGTACTGATTTTACTAAACCCTGATTGCTGTAATAATGAATTCCTGCTCTGTCCACCATGGTCCGAATTATTTTCGCACTTGGTTTTTCTTTTATTTTTACAATCAGAAGCCATACAAATAATGCTGTAACGAGTATCGCCAATAGAACCATTAAAATTTTCAGTTCAATATTGATTTTTGAATCTACAGTAAACCATGCCATCATAATCGTCATCAGGGGTGTCAATACGGCGAATATTGAAAAAACAGTTTTAACAGCCAAAGTCCAGCCTTTAGAAATTTTGGATTCAATAGCCGGAAATTGATCTTTGTCTGATTCCATTGTACTGCTGGATTTTAATTCAATTTTTCAGACCATTTCAGCTGCTGTGGCAGTTCCATATCAGAAAATTCTATATGGATTACCCTTCTCCTTCTTCCGTCTGTTGTTCTGTTTGAACCATGAAGTGTTAAAGGCTTCATAATCATAATCCCTCCTTTTTCCACTTTGCAGATTTCTTCAGTTTCCGTGTTCCAATCGATGGTTTCAGGTCTGTAGATTCCTTTGGCATGACTCTTAAACTTCCTGAGGTGTATTTTCAAGCTGCCCTTCCCATTTGGAAACAGCAGAAGTAGCCAATGCATTTCCTAATACATTCGTCATACTTCTTCCCATATCACAGAAATGGTCAATTGGCAGGATCAATGCGATACCTTCCGGTGGAATTCCAAACATGGAACAGGTTGCCACGATAATTACCAGTGAAGCTCTCGGAACTCCGGCAATTCCTTTTGAAGTAAGCATTAACACCAAAAGCATGGTGATCTGCTGACCTAATGACATTTCGATACCGTAGATCTGTGCAATAAAGATGGACGCAAACGTCATGTACATCATACTTCCGTCCAGGTTAAACGAATATCCTAATGGTAAGATAAAAGAAACTACTCTGTTGTTACAACCGAATTTTTCTAATTCTTCTACCAGTTTAGGGAAAACAGCTTCTGAACTCGTTGTAGAGAAAGCGATCAGTAACGGCGCTTTAATTCTTCTCAGCAATTCGAAAAGGCGGTTTCCTAAGATCATATAACCGACCAATAGAAGCACAAGCCAAAGAACAGCTAAGGCAAAGAAGAAGTCTCTCAGATAAACAGCGTAGACTTCAAATATTTTAAACCCATTCATGGCCACTACAGCGGCAATAGATCCTAAAACTCCAAACGGAGCGAACCACATGATGTAGCCTACCATTTTAAGGATGGCATGGGCGATGATGTCAAATAATTTAACCACCGGCTTTGAATAATCCTCGCCTAAGTTAGCAAGAGCCACTCCAAACATAATGGAAAAAACCACAATCTGAAGTACCTCGTTGGTGGCAAAAGCTTCAAATAAACTCTTCGGGATCATATGTTTTACAAAGTCTTCCAGAGAAAAACCTTTACTGCTTTTCAGAAGATCTTCTGCAGCAGCGGCATCCTGGATAGGCAGTTTAGTCACATGCCCGGGCTCCAGCCAGTTAACCAGCATCAGTCCTATAAAGAGAGAAACCAGTGAAGCGGAGATAAACCATAACATGGCTTTTGTTCCTACCCTTCCGATCATTTTGATATCACTCATTTTGGCGATTCCCACAACAAGCGTGGTAAAAACCAGCGGCGCGATGATCATCTGTACCAGCCTGATAAAAACAGTTCCGAGGAGTTTGATATTCTTGGAAAAAGGTTCCGCACTTTCAGGATATTGGGTGTGTATCACCCCTCCAATTCCTACTCCCAGAATAAGCGCAACGATAATGGCTATAAAAAGTTTATTTTGTCCTTTCATATATATAGTTCAATTCGCACAAATATAATAGTTTTTCAATTGGTACAAGATTTTGTATGAATCCGGGTTAAGTTTAGATTAAGATTATAATACATTAAAATTAAATCGCTGATTCCGAAAATATTGCAAAAAATTTAAGAAACATTTATTGAGTTTTTATTCTTTTGGTACAAATTTTATTATTACATTTGATTGTATTAACAACATTAATAAATATACAACTATGAAAAAAACTATCGCAATGGCTGCATTAGCTGTAGCTATATCTTTTGGAGCGGTTTCTTGTAAAAAGAAGATTTCTGATGCCGATCTTCAGACTCAGGCTACAACTGTCGTGACTTCTAATCCCAACGCTTCTGTAGAAGTAAAAGAAGGAGTTGCTCACCTAAGCGGAACTTTCGCTGACCAGCAGTCTAAAGATGCTATGATCACTAAATTAAAAGCTATCAACGGAGTAAAAGAGGTAATGGATATGTCTACTATCGCAGCACCAGTTGCTGTAGCACCGGTTGAAACAGCTTCTGCTGTAGATCCTGCAGTTCAGAAAAAAGTTCAGGATGCGGTTAAAGATTTCCCTTCTGTAAAAGTTGAGGTTGTAAACGGACAGCTTACGCTTACAGGAAATGTTTCTGGTCTTCAGGCTAGAAAAATCAAAGAATCTGTAGATGCTTTGAAAATCGGAAAGTATAACAATAACCTAGTGGTAAAATAATTTTAAGATGAGTACATTACAAGATAAATATTCAAGTGTAGTTTCAGCAGCTCAGTCTGCAGGAATTTCTAATCTTCAGGTTCAGGAGCAGGACGGTATTCTTTATGTTTCAGGAAGCGCTTCCAACACGGCTGCAAAAGACGCAGTATGGAATGCTTTGGGAACTATCGATTCTACGTATTCAGCTTCAGACATCAACATTGATGTACAGGTTGCAGGATTAACTTCTGGTGCTGCTTTAACGGTAGCTACGGAAGATTCTAACCTTAACATCAGACAGGAGCCTTCTACGGAAGCTGCTGTCGTAGGAAAAGCTGCTAAAGGTTCTTCTGTAACTTTAATCGAGCAGACTTCTGATGACTGGTGGAAAGTAAAGACTGACGATGGTCAGGAAGGCTATGCTTATTCAAGATATTTAAGAGCATAATTTTTCGGAAATTAATTTTTTGAAAAAAATCAATACAGACATCCCCAATCGGGGATGTTTTTTTATATTTTTACGCCTTCAAAGAAAGCACTGAATGAAGAAAATCTTATGGCTGCTGGCATTGGCATTCAATAGTATGGTCCTGTACGGGCAAAACTTATACATTAACGGAAAGGTGTCTGATTCTGATAAAAAACCAGTGGAAAACGCCACCATTTATCTCCTTAAAGAAAAAGATTCATCCATCATCAATTATACCGCGACGAACAAAGAAGGTAAATTTTCTCTGAAAACAGATGCTTTGAATGAGTCTTCCATTTTAAGAATCAACGCTGAAAAGCTTTCGCCCTATTCCAAAAAGCTGGAAAAGATAAACCAGTCTCTTACTTTGGAAGACATTGAACTTGGAAAAAACAATGTTCAGAATATTGACGAAATCAAGATTACGGTATCTCCCGTCAAAATCAAAAAAGACACGATAGAATTTAATGCTTCTTCGATCAAAGTAAGTCCGGACAGTAAAATTGAAGAGCTTCTGAAAAAGATTCCCGGTGTGGAAATCGACAACGACAAAAAGATAACGGTCAACGGGAAGGAAGTAGATCAGATCATGATCAACGGAAAACCTTTCTTTGATAAAGACGGGAAAATTGCGCTTCAGAATCTTCCGGCTGATATCATTAAAAACATTCAATTTACCACGACCAAGACGAAAGAAGAAGAATTAAGCGGAAAGAAACCCAAATCTAACAATACGACCATCAATTTTAATATTGATGAGAAAAAAAACAAAGGACTGCTCTCCAGGTTGATGCTTGGATACGGCTCGGACAAACGCTATGAAGGCAGTGCACTGTTGAGTTACTTTAAAAATAATACTAAGATCAGCCTTATCGCTTCATCGAATAATATCAATTCCCAGGGTTTCTCCAACGATGATGTATTTGACAGTATGGGAGAAGGCAGGAATTCATCAGGAATGCAGGGTGGAATGTCTTCATCAGGCAGAGGAAAAGGAATTCAGAAATCTACGACCATCGGAATCAATTACAATGATAAAATCGGGAAAGAAATGGATCTGGACAACTTCAGTCTGAGTCACTCCAATTCTGAGACGGAAACGGCCTCCAAGTCATCCAGAACGACCCTACTTCCGGAATATACGCTTACCACCCATTCTGAGAGCAATGGAGAGAGCGAAACCCGCCAGAACAATGTAGATGCTTCGGCAAAAATTACACTGGATTCTTTGAGTACCATTTATATTTCACCGAGATTTAACAACAGCCAAAGTTCCAGTATCAGCCGTTCAAAATCTTCTACCCTGAGAGATAACGGACTGCTGAACGAAAGTGATTCTTACACAAGTAATGAGTCAGAAAGCAATTCATTTAACCCTTATATTTATTATACCAAGCAATTCAGAAAGGAAAGACGTGCCCTGAATGCTAAAATAAACAGTACGATTTCCCAGTCTAACCAGGACAATCTCAACAAATCTCAGACTCAATTTTATCAGGGACCTGAGCAGAATGACAACAGAAACCAGCTGTCAAAAAGCAGGAACCAAAGCAGCATGTATAATTTCAGTGCCGGATATACGGAACCCATTTCGGATTCGGCTTCGGTAAGTTTTGAAATAGCCTACAATTCAAATATTTCCAGTAATTCCAGAGATGTGAATGATTTCAATGCGGCCACGGGACAATACTCTGATTACAATTCACCTTTATCCAACAGCCTGAGACAGAAGATCAACCAAATTTCTCCTCAACTGTCTTTTGAAGTGAATAAAAAGAAATTCAGTCTGTGGGGAACAATGAATCTTGATATTTCGGATATGAATGTCAATTCTGTGTACAATGGCCAGCAATACAGTCTTCAGAAAAATTTTGCGCTTCCAGCCTATAATTTCAGCTTCAGGTATCAGTTCTCTGAAAATAAAATGCTGAGCCTTTACAATTATGCAGCCTTCACCATTCCCGGTGCAGAACAGCTTACGCCTTATGAGGACACTTCAAATCCTTTGGTGACGTCTACCGGAAATCCCAATTTAAGAAACACATGGAGCAATAACTCTTCCCTGTTTTTCAATAATTACAATCTGGTCAAAAATATGAACTATTACGTAAGTCTTAATTTCACGTACAGAAACAATGATGTGGTCAATTATTCAAGATATGATGATGCGGGGAAGCAGCTTGTAACGTATGACAACATCAGTGGAAATAAGAATATGAGCTTAGGCGCCGGCTTCAACAAAACGTTTAAATGGAAAGACAATAAACTGACGATAAGCCCGAGATTCAATATACAGTATAGTTATAATAAAGGTTTTATTAACGGTCAGTTTTTCACGAATGCCTCTTATAATTTGACTCCCGGTTTGAATGTGATGTATGAACTTAAGGACAAATTCAGCATAAAACCGTCTTATCGACTTGGCTATAATTTTTCAAAATACACCAATTACAGCATTGATAATGTACACACAGCCAATCAGACCCTGAAACTGGAGCTCACCAATTATCTGTTTAAAAGCAGACTGATTTTCGGAAATGATTTTGAATACAATACAAATTCAAATATTGCGCCCGGTTTCAAAAAGGATTTCTATTTCTGGAATACGAGTTTGGGTTATTCATTCTACAAAAAGCAGTTTACGGCTAAGATAAAGATCTATGATGTTTTAAACCAAAACCAGAGCGTCAGAAGAACCATTTCCAATTCATATATTGAAGACCGTGAAGATCTTATCCTGAAACGCTATATTATGTTCTCACTGAGCATGAAGCTGAATAAATTTGCAGGAAAAAAAATGCAGTAAGGAAACTTGTTTAATGAAGTCATTTAAACTTTTTTGGATCAATTTTAAAACTTGGGGAGTACAATTAAAAAGTCAACTTGTTTAAAATTTTTAGTTGGATAAGCGCAAAGGAACGCAATTTTTTTTCTAATTCGAATGCTTTAAGGCGCAAGGATTTTATCTCCGATAAAATGGTAATCCGTTCAATAAACAACAATGAACTTGCCGAAAATCTTAGATTTTCTTGCGCCTTAAAATATCCTCATTTTTGATCAAGCTTTGCGTTCCTTTTGCGTTTTCCAACTATGAAAGGATATAATAAATGTCTGGCTGAATAGCTTCAGGACCTTATAAGGGAGATTTAAAACTCTTATCATCAAACACATCAATGCACATCATCTTATTTTCCTATTTCATTCTTAAGGAAAATAAAAGAGTGAACAACCTCAATAAAAAGTTTAAAATGAGTTCAATCTATAAAATCGGCAAGTGTAAAAAATCTCCCGCAGATCAGGCAGATTAAGCAGATGGAAAATAGAGCTGCTTTTTTGAATTCTTCAGTACTTTCCAATGAAAGATTGAGCATCGGTAGTATATCGGAGCTATTTTATTTCTAAATTAGCTGCAAATTTTATTTATGAAGATCCATATTTCAATTTTATTCATTTTCTTTTTAATCCTTGGAAGGGCGCAGAGTACCGAGCAGAAGGATACGTTCGTAAAAGATAATTTCACCAAAAAGGAATTCTATATTCCGATGCGTGATGGCGTAAAGCTTTTTACAGCGATATACGTACCGAAAGATATTTCAAACAAAAACAAATATCCTTTCCTGATGCAGAGAACCTGCTACAGCATTGCTCCTTACGGTGAAACCGAATACAGAACGAAACTGGGACCTAACAAGTTCCTGATGAAGGATAAATATATTTTTGTATTCCAGGATGTACGCGGAAGATATATGAGTGAAGGAACTTTCACCAATATGACGCCTCAGGTGGACCGCAAAACTAAAAAAGATGTAGACGAAAGTACAGATACTTATGACACGATAGAATGGCTGTTGAAAAACGTTAAGGACAACAATGGTAAAGCCGGACAGTACGGAACTTCCTACCCGGGATTCTATACTGCTGTAGGGATACTGGCACAGCACCCTGCTTTAGTTGCTTCCTCTCCACAGGCTCCTATTTCTGACTTCTGGAATGATGACTTTCTGCACAACGGAAGATTTATGCTGGGATATTTCAGAACGTTCCCAGTTTTTGGAGTTCAAAAGACAAAGCCGGAAAACAAAGCCTGGTATATGGATACTTTCGTAAAACAGACTTCAGAAGACGGTCTTAAGTTTTACAGAGATATGGGAACATTAAAGGACGGTTATGAAAAATATTACAAGGATAATTTCTTCATGACCGAGATTATGAATCACCCTAATTATGATGAATACTGGCAGAAAAGAAACCTACTTCCCCATTTAAAAAATGTAAACCACGCGGTAATGACCGTTGGAGGCTGGTTTGATGCAGAAGATCTTTCAGGACCACTGAATATTTACAAAACCATAGAAAAGACAAGCCCTAAAGCTAAAAATACAATCGTCATGGGACCTTTCTCTCATGGGGCTTGGGCACAGGAACAAGGGAAGCATTTCCATAACCAGATTTATTTTGGAGACAGCATTGCCACGTATTACCAGAAGAATATTGAGACTAAATTTTTCAATCATTATTTAAAAGGAAATACGAAAGAAGATGCCGGACTTCCGGAAGCGCTGATGTATGATACAGGATCAAAAGAATGGAGAGAATTTGCTTCTTATCCTCCAAAGAATGCTCAGAAGGTTAATTTCTACCTAACGGACGGAACATTAAAGAATAGTGCAGGACAAGGTTTCTCAGAATACTACAGTGACCCGAACAATCCTGTTGTAAGCTCTGACAATCTGAAAGACTTCAACGGATTTACGCCTAAAAACTATATGTCGGAAGATCAGAGATTTGCTGTAGGAAGACCGGATGTTTTGACTTTTACTACAGATGTTTTAACGGAAGATATGAGTTTCGCAGGAGAAATCATGGCTAAACTGAATATTGCAGCCAGCTCTACCGACGCAGATTTTGCTGTAAAACTGATCGATGTTTATCCTGAAGATTTCAAACCTCAGGAAAAGAAAGACGGTGTCATCTATCCTAATTATCACCAAATGGTAAGAAGTGAAATCATGCCGGCGAGATTCAGAAATTCAAGAGAAAAAGGGGAAGCATTGGTTCCTAACCAAAAAACAGCCGTGAATTTCAGACTTCAGGATGTGATGCATACCTTCAAAAAAGGACACAGAATCCAGATTCAGATCAGCAGTACATGGTGGCCGCTTTTTGCGATCAATCCTCAGAAATTTATGGAAAATCCAAACTTTGCGACAAAGGCAGATTATACAAAAGCTTTTATCAAAGTGTATAATGACAGCTCTATTGAAGCTGAAGTGTTGAAATAAAAAATAATGATGGTGGCCTCGGAAATCTCAGTCACTACTGACAGTATAAATATCAGTTTATAAAATGTAAAATCCGGTCGCTTCGAGAAATCAGTGACCGGATTTTTTTATAGGCGCTGGTGGCTTCGAGTCCCTCAGCCACCAGTTGTACTATTTCCCTTGGTAAAAACGGCGATAATACCATTCTTACCATAAAAAAGGTGGCTTCGGGAGCCTCAGCCACCTTTTTTTACTCTTCAATCGTTCTGAAAGTAAGATTCACCCGTGGTGTTTTTACTTTTGTGGTGGGTGGAAGCCTGTGCAGCCAATTTTCCTGTGTGGTTCCCTTCATGATCAGTAAACTTCCGTCCTCAAGGAATATTTCCACTTTTTCTTTGGTGGCTTTATGTTTAAATAAAAACTTTCTTTCTGCTCCGAAGGTCAGGGAAGCAATCGCTCCGTGTTTTTTAAGATCCTTTTCGCCGTCACTGTGATATGCCATTCCTTCGCTTCCGTCATGGTATAAATTCAGAAGACAGGAATTGTATGTTTCTCCGGAAACTTCCTCGCATTTCCTCTTGAGTTCGAGTAATTCCGGAGTCCAGAACTTGGCATATTTTGTCCGTTTTGAATAGGTATATTCAAAGGTTTTTTCTCCAAACCAGGCTACTTTTCTTTTCGTTAAAATTAATTTCCCGAAGATCACGGCTTCATCATTTTCCCACGGAATTTGATGGAGCAGATAATCATAAAAGAAATCTGATCTTTCTTTGTCAAAGACTTTTCCGTAATAGTGGACCGTTCCGTCATTCGGAAGAATATTCAAGGGATATTCTGATATTTCTTCAAACAGGCTGTTCATGATTTTGAATTTGTAAAAAGTATATTATTTGATGACTTTTTAAATGTTTTTTTAACCACAAAAGTCGCAAAAGTTTTTAACACTTAAGTATTTTGAGTTATTATTAAAACGCTGAATAAAGTTCACTTAAGTTTTTGAAAAATCGGAGATTTTTATTGGGCAATACTATTTCTCAATAGATGTCTTTTGAGTATTCACATCAATAGAAACGGGCTTTAGCCAAAACTTAAATCTAATAATTAAAGTACTATAGAATTTTCAGCGTACATATGTGAACTTTCCCAAGCCACCATCATCTGTTTTCTTTCGCTTCCCCACTTATAACCTCCGATATTTCCCGTAGACTGAATCACACGGTGACATGGAATAAGAAATGCCACAGGATTACTGCCAATAGCGGTTCCTACTGCTCTTGAGGCATTCGGGTTTCCGATCTTTCCGGCCAGGCTGCCGTAAGTAGACAGTTTTCCCATTGGGATAGAAAGCAGGCTTTCCCAGACTTTAAGCTGAAAATCTGTGCCTTTTAAATGTAGTTTTATCGTGTTGAGTTTTGTCCAGTCTTTATCGAATATGGACAGTGCGTTTTTCTGAAGAGCATCCTGTTTTTCAAAAAAAGAAGCATTGGGAAATGTATGTTTCAGATTTCCCAATGCTGTTTCTTTATCGTCTTCAAAAGCCATGTAACAGATCCCTTTTTCAGTGGATGCTGCCATTACATATCCAAAAGGACTTTTGGAAAAACTGTAATTGATGCTAAGGCTTTTTCCGCCGTTTTTATATTCCGCCGGAGACATTCCTTCTATGTTCACAAAGAGGTCATGAAGCCTGCTTGTACTGGAAAGTCCCGTCTCATAGGCGGTATCAAATAAAGTCGCTTTTTCTTCCTTCAGTAAATTTTTAGCATGTTCAAGACTGATGAACTGTAAAAATTTCTTCGGACTTGTTCCTGCCCAATCCGTAAATATTTTCTGAAAATGAGCCGGACTTAAGTGAATATTCTCTGCCACTTCCTCCAAACTTGGCTGAAGCCTGAAATTGCTTTGGATATATTCTATCGCTTTAGCAATTCTGTTATAATCTATCTGACTTTGTGCGGACATAATATAAGTGTTTTACCTCACAAATTTCCAAAGAATATAGGGCAGAAAAAATCTGATTCTTGCGGAATTTTAGTTGTTGTTATAAATATGGTTGTAAGCAAGCATTTTGTAATATAACTTGGCTGCTAAAAAAGCAGTTGGCTTAGCCATCGGAGAATCCATTAATTCTACAATATCAAATGCCACTACGTTACATTTTTCAAATACTTTTCTCAATAATTCCAATGTAGGATACCACTGAAGCCCACCTGGCTCCGGAGTTCCTGTAGAAGGGGCAATAGACGGATCAAAAGCATCAAGGTCAATGGTGATATACACATTTCCTGAAACTTTTTCCAGAACATCGTTGATCCAGTTGTCATTGACAGCAATTTCATGAGCAAAAAACACTCTTCCTTCCGGTAAATATTCAGCTTCTTCAGCATCCATAGAACGGATTCCCACCTGAACTAAGTTATGCTTCTGATTCGCTTCAAAAACCGCACATGCGTGGTTAGAAGTAGAACCATGGAATTCAGGACGTAAGTCTGTATGAGCATCCAACTGAAGAACAGTAAGGTTTTCAAACTTCTCTCCTACCGCACGGATAGAACCGATAGATACAGAGTGTTCACCTCCAAAAAGGGTAAATACTTTTCCTTCGTTGTTCAAAAGCTCTTTTGTTTTTTGATAAACCGCTTCTGTCATGGCTTCAGGACTTGAATTTTCAGAAATCTCTCCTGCCAGATATACACCGTCAAGGAAAGGCTCAGTTCCAGTTTCAATATCATAAAGCTCCATGTTTTCGGAAGCATCAAGGAATAATTCCGGGCCTTTGTCGGCTCCTTTTCCCCATGTTGATGTTCCATCGTAAGGAACGGTTACCAGCATTACTTTAGAATTTTCTAACGTTGCATTTTCTTCAGGAATTCCTGCGTATGTTCTCATGTTTTATTTAAAAATTTAAATGATTTAAAGATTGAAATATTCGGGGTAAAGATACGAAGAGTTTATGAGTTTGCGAGTACTTGGGTTTAAGTGTCGGAGAGTTTGAGGGGTTTAAAGTTTCGGGGTACGGCATCCTAGTTTGAGAGTAAGAGCGTTTGAGGGTTTTATAGTTTTAGAGTTTTAGAGTTAGAAATTTCTTGATACTACTCGATATGTGTTAGAGTTGAAAATTGTGAATCTGGATCTATTCAATGAATGACAAATATATGGTGGCTGAGACTCCCGAAGCCACCATTCACATTTCACTTGCGAAGCAAAATTCACTATTGACATTTTCAAAACCTTAACCAAAAAAGTCTCATGTCTCGTGTCTGATATCTGATGTCTAAAATCTTGACTCTTGCTTCTCCTCCCCTTTCCCCATTCAAACCAATTCCCTACTTTTGTAAAAAACAAAATATGTCCTTAAAAGCTGTTCTTTTCGATATGGACGGGGTTATTGTAGATACGGAACCACTTCACAGAAAAGCTTATTTCACAACATTTCACGAACTGGGAATTACTGTTTCCGAAGAATTATACACCTCATTTACCGGAGCTTCTACGAAAAGAGTATTTGAAACACTCATAGGGAAATACGGTCTGTCTCATACCCACGAAGCCCTTTCTGCCATCAAAAGAGCGCATTTCAAGGATTATTTCGATAATGATGAAGAGTTTGACCTGATTCCGGGAGTAAAGGAGCTCATTAAGCATTACCATGAGAACGGCATTAAGCTTATCCTGGCTTCTTCAGCAACGATGGTCACCATCAATATGGTTTTTGAAAAATTCGGGCTTGAGCAGTATTTTAGCGGGAAAATAAGCGGTGCGGCTTTGAAGGAGTCCAAACCTCACCCCGAGGTATTTCTCTTGGCCGCAGAAATGGCAGAAGAGCCTGTAGCCAACTGCATGGTGATTGAAGATTCTACCAACGGAATCCTTGCTGCAAGCAGAGCTGAGATTTTCTGTGCTGCCTACAGAAGTCCGCATTCAAAAAATCAGGATTATACTTTAGCGGATATCGTAGTTTCAGATTATGAAGAACTGGAACTGGATAAGCTTTCAAAATATTTTTAAATGAAAAAAGCTCTCAAAATTTGAGAGCTTTTGTTTTTATATTAGTCTTATCATCTGAAGAGAAGATTTTTAACGGTTCTTAATCCTTAATAAAATCTTAATGGTTAAAAATTAAAACATTAAGAAACAATTGAGTTTTTAAGAGTATTAAGATGAGATTGCTTCGTCACTTCGTTCCTCGCAATGACAGTCCTGTTATTTGTAACCTAAGATTTTCAAAATGTCTTCCGGTTCCTGTTTTTCACGGAAAACCTCGTACTGAAGTTCACCATTTTCATCTTTCTGAATCAGGACGTGTCTCGGCTGAGGCATCAGACAGTGGTGAACACCACCATATCCTCCGATTGTTTCCTGATACGCTCCGGTATGGAAGAATCCGATATACAGAGGTTTTGTATCGCTGAAAACCGGCAGGTAGATGGCATTGGTATGTTGTTCGGAATTATAATAATCATCCGAATCACAAGTTAATCCACCCAGGAATACCCTTTCATACGTATCTTCCCATCTGTTCAGCGGAAGCATGATAAAGTGTCTGGAGATCGCCCATGTATCAGGAAGTGTAGTCATGAATGAAGAATCAATCATATTCCACTTCTCTCTGTCGTTCTGACGTTTCTGAGAGATGATTTTATAAAGGTTTGCGCCACTTTCACCAACAGTAAAGCTTCCAAATTCTGTATAGATATTAGGCTCTTCCACTCCTTCCTCTTCACAGAATTTTTTGATCTGAGAAACGATTTCCTCTACCATATACTGATAGTCGTATTCGAAGTTTAAAGAAGTTTTAATCGGGAAACCTCCACCGATGTTCAGTGAATCCACTTCCGGAGCAATTTTCTTCAAACGTGCGTATACACGAAGACATTTGTATAATTCGTTCCAGTAATAAGCCGTGTCTTTGATCCCGGTATTAATGAAGAAGTGAAGCATTTTCAGCCTTGCATTCGGGTGCTCGGCGATTTTCTGGCTATAGTAAGGAATGATATCTCTATATCCGATCCCTAACCTTGAGGTATAGAATTCGAATTTAGGTTCCTCCTCCGAAGCGATTCTGATCCCGATATCGAATGTGGTATCAATACTTTCTGTAAGCTTATCCAGCTCACGGTAGTTATCCAGGATCGGGGTAATATTTTCAAAACCACTGTTGATCATCTCGGAAATTTTCGCCAGATAATCATCGGTCTTGAATCCATTACAGATGACCTCGATATTTTTATCTACTTTACCCTTCCCATAAAGAGATTTTACAATGTCCATGTCGTATGCTGAAGAAGTTTCGATAGAAATATCATTCTTAAGAGCTTCTTCAAGCACAAAATTGAAATGACTGGATTTTGTACAGTAGCAGTAGGTATAATTCTTTTTATATTCGGCTTTCTCAAAAGCTTCCCTAAACCAGCTTTTCGCCTTTTGGATATTTTGAGAAATTCTCGGCAGGTAGCTAATTTTTAGCGGGGTGCCAAATTTTTCAACGACTTCCATTAAAGGAACATCGTGAAATAACAAATTGTTCTCAGAAACATTAAATTCCTCTGTAGGAAAGTACAATGTCTGATCAATAAGTTCCGAGTACTTTATTTTCATTTCTTGACAAGTGAATTACGAAATGCAAAATTGCTAAAAAAGTTTGATTTTTAAGCGTTAAATTTATTATAAATTTCAAAATGACATCGTTTGAAAACCCCTTCATATTATTAATTCGTGAACTTCCTGATGTATTCTTCCCGCTTATTTTCCGAAATACCCAGAACCTGTTGAACATAAGCATCAATTGAACCGTATTTCTTATTGATTTCATCAAAGGCAGCA
The DNA here is from genome assembly GCF_000737715.1 of Chryseobacterium sp. JM1. Lineage (GTDB taxonomy): Bacteria > Bacteroidota > Bacteroidia > Flavobacteriales > Weeksellaceae > Chryseobacterium. The sequence goes on from NZ_JPRN01000025.1 coordinate 20,012, forward strand.
TCAAGGTAAGCGGTTTCCACCCAACTTAGTTTTTCCAGAACCTTCACATCCATTTTAGGATACAGAAAATGCAGATTATCAGCAAGATTCAATCTTTTGAGAACTAATTTTTTGCGATAATTATTGGACAGGATATAATCGTTGTAAATCGTTTCTTTATCAAATTTTAAAATCGTTAAAATTAAAGCTGTTGTAATTCCTGTTCTGTCCTTTCCTGCAGTACAGTGATAGAGAACCGGCTGGTCTGATTCCAGAATATCAGTAATGATTTTTTTAATGACTTCAGGATTTTCCGTTACATATTCGCGGTAGAAATCAATCATTCTTTTATCGGCATCGGAACCGTTTACTTTTCCTTTTAAAACAAGCTTTTTTGCCTGTGTCAACTGGTCTCCTTCATCTTCGAAAGCAGAATATTTTTTATAAACCACATCAGTCGGAAGGTTATCCGGCTTGTCTGCAATTTCCTTGGAATTTCTAAGATCAATAACCTCTTTTATTCCCAGATTTTCCAATTCTCTGAACGATTTTTTCTTCAGCTTATGAAGATGTCCGCTTCTGTAAAATTTTCCTTCTTTTAAAGTTCTTCCTTCAGAATTTTTAATATTTCCTACTGTCCTGAAATTGTATACTTTTTTGATTTCAATGCTGTTTCCGGTTTCATTTTTGCCATATTTCGGCTGCGTAAAATCCTGTGTTTTGCAGGAAAAAACACAAAATGAAGCGATAAGCAGAACGGATATGGGTATAAATTGTCTCAATATATTTCTGGATATTCTATTTCATTAATACCAACAAAAAACAACAGATCTCCGGATTCATACTGAATGGAAATCTCATCTTCAACCGCAAAATTCCTGGTCCCGATTCTCGAAGTGATACTTAAACTGCCGTGAGTCAATGGCCAGTTCAATCCTGTTGTCGTTATATTGTCAACGGAAGGAAAAGGATATAATGAAATCATTTTATTTTTAACTCCTTTCAGTTTAAAACTTTTTGGAACGAAATAATATTCAGAAAATTCATCATAAAATTTCAGGTTCATTTTATCTTTAAAAGCATAAGCTACTGTCAGGTTTCCTAAAAAATGGTCCTGTTCACCACCACTTCCTCCAAAGACATCAATTTCTGTAAACCCCTTTTCGAGAATAATTTCCAAAGCTTTATGAAAATCTGTTTTATCCTGATCCAGCGTTAAAATAAATTTATCCTGATAAACACTTTCATCCGACCCTGAATGAGAATCAAAATCGCCGGAAATAAAATCCAGCTTATCTAAAGGAAAACTCAGTTGCTTCAAATAATGAAAAGCGCCGTCTGTACAGGCAATTAAGCCATATTGATCAGGATTTGGAAAAGTTTCTGGATGATCTCCGTTAATGAAAAGTAATGCTTTATCTTTCATTCGGATTCCAGTATTCTTCCGGTTCGTTATTGATTTTTGAAATGTATCTTGCCAAAACAAAAAGATAATCTGAAAGTCTGTTCAGGTATTTGATCAGTTCAGGACGCACTTCTTCAGATTCATTTAAGAATACCAGAGAACGTTCCGCTCTTCTGCAGATGGTTCTTGCCGCATGTAAAAATGTTGCCGATTTTCCACCGCCGGGAAGAATAAAATACTGAAGCGGTTCCAGTTTATCTTCGAAAGCATCCATCCAATTTTCCAGTTCTTCGATCTCCGTATCTGAAATAATCAATGGCAGACGTGATTTTCCGTTGGCCAACATTAATTTATCCACCGGTGTAGCAGCTTCTGAACCTACTGTAAACAGATCAAACTGAATTTTTTTCAACTGCTTCAAAACCTCTTCATCCTCAATATGACTTTTAGAAATACCAATGAATGAATTAAGCTCGTCTATATTTCCGTAGCTGTCGACTCTTGCACTGGCTTTGGAAACTCTTGTACCGCCGTATAAAGCGGTCTGTCCTTTATCTCCTGTTTTCGTATAAATTTTCATAGTACTAAAATACTTTATTTTGTACAATGTGAAAAGTAAAATGTGGGAATGATTTGTAGTTTTGTTTCTGCAGAGTTATACCTTCATCATTGATTTTCACAAAAGAATCCTTCATCCCCTGCGTTTGTAAACTTTCATTTTTATGCTTCGAAATAAAACCCAGATAGTATTAGAGCTGTCATCCTGAGCGTAGTCGAAGGATATTTCAGATTCATTTAACCACGGATTGCACGGATTTGCACAGATGATTGTGTTATTTGTGAAAAATATTTGTGGCATTTGTGTTTAAATTTAGAATTCGGCTAAAGCCCGTTCCTATTGAATTTATATAGATTTAATAAAAAAATGGCCGGATAAATCCGGCCACTCACAAATTATTTATTTACCTCTACATATTGTATGATGGTCTGGGTTTTGGGGTTATAGATTATTGTACTGTTGTTCGGGAACCTTTTCAGTCTGTAATATTCTATATTTTTATCATTCTTAATATCTTCAAGAAAACCGGTATTAAAAGTGTTTTCAGGAAGAAATTTTGAGACAAAACTTATTTTGTCGATGATGCTTTGTCCGTCTATTTTACGGGCAGTTTTTTCTGATTTATTTTCGTCGGAAGTAGGCTGCGCTTCAAGGAAAGGAAGCAGTACTGAAATATCTGATTTATATTTAAAGATGTAGCCTTCTGAACCGCTCGGGAATTTAAACTTCTTTCCGGTTTCTTCTGAAACCACGGGCTTTCCTCCATCAGGAAATACCTGATTAAATTTTACGTCCTGGGAATTGGTTAAAGAATTAAGGGATTCACTGACCGTTTTCTTCACGGTCTCTTCTACCGCCTGTTGGGCTTTCTGCTGTACAGTTTCGGTGGTTTTCTGAACAGTCTGGTCTATTTTCTCTTCGATTTTATTACATGAGATCAATAAAAATACAGGAATAACAGGCAAAATATACTTCTTCATTTCGTGATTTTAATAACGTAGCATTTTATTTATTCATGCAATTTACATCTAAACGGTAAAACAAACTATATATTTTAATAAAGAAAAAAAATATTTTTTCACTTTCAAAAACACTGCTGACAAACTGTTGTCATAACCCCGTCTTACCTTTGTATCAACAATAACAAACTAAAACAATACAATTATGACAACTACAGCAACAGCCACAAAACAGTTTATGACTTCAGATCAATTATTAGAGCACTGGCAGGGACACAGAAACCTGACAAGAAGAGTCATTGAATCTTTCCCGGAAAAAGAATTATTCGAATTTTCTGTAGGCGGTATGAGACCCTTCGCTAAACTGGCAGTAGAACTGATCAGCATCGGGGGACCTGCTTTAAAGGGAATCGTAAATAAAAACATGGAAGCTTACAACGAGGAAGGGTTCAACCCGAAAACAAAAGAAGAACTTTTAAACAAGTGGGATGAAGAGACCGGAGTGATCAATGAATATTTCAATCAGATCACCGAAGAGCGTTTTCAGGAAACTTTCAATTTATTCGGACAGTATGAATTTCCAGTGTTCCAGAATGTTCTTTACTTCGTAGACAATGAAATTCACCACAGAGGTCAGGGATATACGTATCTGAGAGCTTTAGGAATTGAACCCCCTTTTTTTTGGGAGAGATTTTAGGATCGTTAATGCCTTTGCTTAAACTAAAATTGATGATTCAATTCAGACAAAAAGATGAAATGGCAGAATCGCCAGACCAATCAATCAGATTATCCATTCATTAAATATAGACACCGGATTTTGTTGTTTCTGATTTTTGTCTTTTAGTTCAGGTAAAAGTTTCTTTATTCAAATGATATAAATTTCTACAACTACGGCTTCACGTTCGTGAATCCGTAGTTTATTTTTTTATTCAGGTAAAATATTTTTAAAAAATCGGATGATATTTTCCTTGAGTTTGACAAAGGTTTCCGAGGTCCCGAATTCCTTATTATCATATCCGATAGGAAATCCTTTCTCTACATATTCATTATTCTTATTCATGGTCAAAACCTGGAACTGATCATTCACTTTCCCCAGGCTTTCCGTATGAATATCCAGAAATTTAACCTGAGCATTTTTGGAGAAATCCAGTTTACGGATATCGATGGTTTTAATTTCTTTTTTCAAATCCGAACGGAAATAGAGATTCATATTTTTCACATCAATCACAGTCTGCCATTCTCCGGCGTGAATGGAGTTCAGAATATTCCAGGCATAATCTACCGGCTTTTTGTCATACTGATAGCTGTTAAGCATATAATAAGCCCGGTTGTAGCGGTCTTCCCATTTTCCTTCTTTGGCAAAATCAAATTTTTCCTGTCCGCCTAAGAAATCAAATTTTTTAGCGTTGTCGAAATCTTTTTTATATTGATTGTTGCACAAAAGTGGCATCGGCATGTCTTTATCGGTCAATACTTTATACTTTCCATTGAGTAAAGCGATAGTGGCAGTATTTCCTTTGGCATCACTCAAAAAGAAATGACTTCCAGCGGCATTGGGCCACCAGTCTATATTGGGTCCATCATTCAGGTGATCTACCACCTCCTGTACCGATTTATAATTATCCAGCTGGTATTGAATCCACTGAGCCCAGAACATATTCGCCTGTTTTGGGTTGTTTACTTTTGTCGTTTCTTCAAGATATAACTCAACCAGAAAAAGCCCTTTTTCATTCACTCCATAACATGGGAAATCATATCCGAGAAGATTAAAAGTCACAGATCCGTATTGAGAGGTCCATTCTTTAGCAAATTTTGCATGATCGGTCGTAAGGTTTTCCCAGCTGATATTTCTTTTCTGAATATCACGTTTGTTCACCACGATCATTCCCGGCATGGTTTTCCAGTTTTCGTTAAATCCCACCACACAATGATCTTTTCCTTTCAGCAAAAACACTGAACAGGCAGAAAGAATCCCGGAATATAAGAGTGCAGCCAGTACAAAACCGCGTAAGAATATCGTTTTCATAATTTTATATTTTATTAAAAGTCAGGAAGCCTGAGGATGGAAGATGGAAGTTATTGAAGTCAAAAAACAGCTACAGGAAGTTTTTTATAATTCTTTACAAGGTTCTTTCATTAAATTATATGACCACCAGAAGTTGCAAGTCTAATAGTAACTTCCATCCTCCCTCTTCCAGCTTCCATCCTAATGTTATTCTAATCTTCCTGAAATACTTTCCGTTAAATGTCTGAGCTTCACTTTCAAAGATTCAGGCTCCAAAACAGTCGCATAATCTGCAAAAGTGATGAGCCAACGTGGAAAACCTTCATCAATCCATTCTGTATCAAAGGTCATTTCAATACCATTTTCCGTCTCCGTTTCTTCAATAAACCCATAATATCTTTTTGAATTAACGATATGTCCGATTATTTTTTTCTCCACTAAAAGTCTTACCCTTGTTTTCTCTCCATTGGAATATCTTCTGTAATCGTTGATCTGCCCGTATTCCTGTGAAAACGGATTCTGAGTTTTAAGGATCTGTAAAATTCTGTCAACTCTAAACTGTCTGAAATCTTTTCTCAAGGTACAGAACGCCATAATATACCAGTAATTGAATTCAAAGAAAACACCCACTGCTTCCACCGTTCTGTTGGTTACTGTAGAATCCACGGTTTTATATTCAATGATCAGTTGTGTTTTATCTGCAATACTTTCCAGAATGGTGGGAATTACGTTTTTCAGTTCACCGCCGGGCTGGATGTGATAGTTAAAAACATCAATCTGTTTTTCAATATTCTGAATCAGGTTTTTATCTGAATGCCGAAGCACAGAGCGCACTTTTTCCATCGCGGTCTGATAATGATCTCCCAAACTTTGGTGGGAAAATTTCTGCATTAGTTTTTCAGCGGTGATAAAACTCAGCACTTCTTCCTTAGTGAACATAATCGGCGGAAGTTTATAGCCATCCATCAGGGAATATCCGTTCCCGGCTTCTCCTATAATGGGAATACCAGCATTCTCGAGAGTCTTTACATCACGGTAAATCGTCCGGATACTGACATCAAATTTAGCAGCAAGGTCCTGCGCCCTTACTGTAGGTTTCGACTGCAGCTGTGTGAGGATAGCCGTTACTCTGTCCAGTTTTTTAAGATAGTGATCGTTCATATTGATACAGCAAATCTATCAATCTTTTTTCGTCTGGAAAATATAAATCAGCCTGCTTTTAGATATTTATCTTTTGTAAATAGTATTTGGTTGGAATAAAACAGAATTGATTGTGAGAAAAGTCGTTTAAGTAAATAAGACTTGAAGTTGGAGCCACGCAAGGACGCAATTTTTTCAACAAATTCGAACGCTTTAAGGCGCAATGATTTTATCTCCGATAAAATTGTATACCGCTTGTCATTGCGAGGAGTACAGCGACGAAGTAATCTAAACTTCACCCTATAGCTGAAAATCTCTGATTTTCTTGCGCCTTAAAATATTCTCATTATTAATCACGCCTTGCGCCCTAGCGTTTAAAAACTTACGAAAAAATAAAATCAATTATCCTTAAAAGAATTCACCAGTTTATCCAGATTTAAACTTCTGGCAGAAGCATCAAAGATTTCACGGTAAGTTCCGTTAAGCTGGACCAGATCATCATGAGTTCCGCTTTCCACTACCCTTCCTTTTTTCATCACGTAAATCGTATCCGAATCTAAAATCTGTGACAGTGAATGGGAAATTATAACCACCGTACGACCTTCTTTAATGGCATCCAGCGAATTCTTGATCTGCTCCGTAGCAATAGCGTCCAGACTGGCGGTTGGCTCATCCAGGAAAATAATCGGTGGGTTTTTCAGGAACAATCTTGCGATAGCAATTCTCTGCTGCTGCCCTCCCGAAAGTTGAGTAGCGTCATGCTGATAACCATCCGGAAGATCCAGAATCTGATCATGCAGATAGGCTTTTCTTGAAGCTTCCTGAATTTCCTCAAAGCTGGCATTCATATCGCCATACCGGATATTATCTTCAATGCTTCCCTGGAAGATATGGTTTCTCTGAAGAACAAGACCTAGATCATTTCTCAGAAAAGTATTATCAAATTCATTTAAATCAACTCCATCCAGCAGAATTTCTCCTGAATTTGGAAGATAGAATTTACAGAGAAGATTGATCACCGTTGATTTTCCGGCTCCGCTCAGCCCAACGAGTGCCGTGGTTTTTCCGTTTTCAATTTTCATAGAAACATCGTGCAGAGCTTTAGTACCGTTCGGATAAGTGAAGTCCACATTTTTTAATTCGAAATTTCCTTTGATCTGCTTTTCTACATAGGTTCCGTTCTGTTCTTTTTCATCATCAGCATTCAGGATCTCAAAATAGCCTTCTGCGTAGATCATCGCATCATTCATATCATCATAGATTCTGTGAAGCTGGCGAATTGGTGCAGAAATATTATTGAACAGCATAATGTGAAGCATAATTGCTCCGATCGTCATCTGTTGATCCAATACCAGATACACAGTCAGAAGAATAATTAAAACCACTCCAAACTGCTCGATAAAAGTTTTCAAACCATCATAAATAAAGTTGGTTTTCCTCGTGAACATCTGACTTTCCATCAACTCCATCTGCAGGTCATACTGTTTTTTACCTTCAAATTTTTCACGGACAAAACTCTTGATCACCATAATAGAATTGATCAGATTCAATAGTCCGGAAGTTTTTCTTTCCCTTTGATTTCTGAGCTGGCGACGTACTCCACCTAGTTTTTTTGCCTGCAATGAACTTATATAAAAATAGATCGGGACAATGATCGTCGAAACCATTCCGACATATACATTCTGCATGTACATAATGATCAGGGCTATGATGGCATTGGAAAATAAAGGCAGTATATCGATAAAGAAGTTCTGAACTAACTTCGTGAGGCTTTCAATACCACGGTCTATCCTGATCTGCAGCTTCCCGGACTCATGATTTTCATCATTGAAATAGGCTACTCTGTATGAAAGGATCTTGTCGATAGCAGATTGGGCCAGTACAGAACTCACATTGATCCTTATTTTCTCACCATAAAACTTCTGCCCGAAATTGATGAAAATATTGAGTAATTCTTTTCCTAGTAAAATAATCGAGATCACCACCAGAATATGAATGCCTTCAGACATCGGGTGTGGAAGATGAGTAAGCGTGGTCACCTCATCCACCGTATATTTCAATACAAGGGGGTTCACCTGTGCAGCAAGTGCACCTAAAAAAGTAAGAAACAGCGTCCCGTAAATCATTAAACGGTAAGGTCTGATAAATGGAACCAGCTGTTTATAGACTCCAAATAAGGTGACGGTTCTGTTGAAAGGTTTTGCCATGAGAATTCGTTAATCAAAATTTATGCATTTTTTGGGAGAATTTACTGTCTTTTTCCAATAAATGTTTAAAATCATATTGTTGCATTTAAAATACAACAATTAAAAATCTTTTTGTAGATTTGTCTCATTATTAAATAAAACAAGATGAATTCGAACCAAAAAAAATTAGTCACATCAACCGTACCTGTCTTAAAAACGAATGGTACAGATCTTACGAAACACTTTTATGCAAGAATGTTTAAGCATCATCCTGAGCTGAAAAATATTTTCAACATGAGCCATCAGGCCAGTGGAAAACAGCAGCATGCTTTAGCCGGCGCTGTCCTTGCCTATGCCGAACATATTGAAAATCCGGAAGTCCTTATCAATGTTTTGAAATCTATCGGCAATAAACATGTAAGTCTTAATATCAGCCCGGAGCAGTACGATATCGTTGGCCATCATTTAATTTCTTCCATTAAAGAAGTGCTGGGAGAATCTGCCACCGATGAATTGATAGAAGCATGGACTCAGGCATATAATGAACTTGCCCAGATTATGATTTCCATTGAAGAAGACCTTTATCAGTCTACGCTTAAAAAAGAAGGAGGTTGGAAAGGCTGGAGAACCTTTGTGATTGCGGATATTGTTGAGGAAAGCAGTGAAGTTAAATCTTTCTATCTAAAGCCAAAAGATCAGGGTTCCATCGCAGATTATCTTCCCGGACAGTATCTTTCTGTGAAATTATTTATCCCGGGATTGGGCCATGAACAGGTCAGACAATACAGTCTCTCATCTGCTTTTAACCCGGAATACTACAGGATATCTGTAAAAAAAGAGGTCCATCCAAACGCTCCGGAAGGTGCCGTTTCCAATGTACTGCATCAGAAAAATACCGGTGATGAAATATGGGTAAGTGCTCCTTCAGGGGTATTCCATGCGGGTGTTGACGGTAATCAGCCTTTGGTCTTAATCAGTGGTGGTATTGGGGTAACACCGCTTCTGAGCATGCTTGAAACCAATAAAAACAAACTTCAGGAAAATACAACCGTATGGCTTCACAGCTGCAGGAATGAAAAGGTTCACGCCTTCAAAGATCAGATCGATCTATTGAACCAGGACAGCGAGTGGTTGACGACTCATATTTTTTATGAAACGGTTTCAAAAAATGAAAATAATGCTATAAAAGAAGGAAGAATTGATGTAGCGGAACTCAAAGACGAGGTACTGATTGATGATGCAAAGTATTATATTTGTGGTCCGGAGGTCTTTATCAAAGTGCAGTATAATTCTCTTATCAAACTTGGAATTGCACAGGAAAATATTTTATTTGAAGAGTTTGGACCTCAATTACTTCATTTTAATTAATTATCAATGAAACTGAACCACTTTACCGATTACAGCCTGCGTGTCTTAATCTATCTCAACAAAAAGGACAAAACTGCTTCATCTTCTTTGGATGAGCTATCCAGGGAGTTGGATATATTGCGCAATCATCTCATTAAGGTGGTTCAGTTTTTATCTAAAGAAGAACTTGTTATTACCAAAAGAGGGAAAAACGGAGGCATTATGATATCGGACAAAGCCCTCAATACAGGACTCGGTACGTTGATTCACCTGCTGGAACAGGATGATTCTCCCATCATCAACTGCCACTCCAAACCTTGTGTTTTTATGCCTTTCAGCTGTCAGTTGAAATTCTTTCTGGATACCGCTTATCAGGCATTTATAGACAGCATGAACCAGCACAGACTCTCTGATATTGTTTTTAATAACTGGGAAAGTATCTTCGCGGGCCGGCAAAATGTTTGATTTAGACATCAGATTTCAGACACGAGACGTGAGACTTTAGATTGAGAAATGTCAATGGTCAATTTTGCTACGCAAGTGAATGGTGAATGCTAGATCCTAGAGCCAAGATGTCAGACCATAATCCTATTAACTTAATCTATACGAACCAGCAACTCACAACCAGTTCGAAGACTCTCAAACCCTCAAACGCTCTTACTCTCAAACTCTCCGACTCTCAAACCCGAATTATCCTTCGTAGAAATAGGTTGTAAGATAATGCAGTTCCGGTCTGCTGGCGGCTTTAGATTCTGCTTCTGCCTGCTCCAATGTGTACTGAGAGGTCAGTTCCTTTCTTTGAAACACAAAAGAATTATTGGCATTCTTATCTACTACTTCATTGAAGATATGTTCAATTTCAGAATTGGCAAGTGATGCAAAACTGGCGTCCTCAAAACCGTACATCAGTCTCAGATCATCAAACTGTCCGAAGTTTTCATCTACAAATCCCTGAAGCTGCAGTTTAGAATCAAAATTACCGGCCCAGATGTTATATATATATTTTTTCTTTTTCGGTTTGTCTAAAATACTCTGATACACAAAGTTTTCACCCAGATAAGCTTCTCTAACCTGCGGATCATTGGCAAGATCTTCCGGAAGTCCTTCTTTCAGGATCTTTCCTTCAAACATGATGTATGTTTTATTGGTGATAGCTAAGGTCTGCTGTACGTTGTGGTCGGTGATCAGGATCCCGATATTTTTGTCTACCAAACTTCTTACAATCTTCTGGATATCCTCTACCGCAATCGGGTCTACCCCTGCGAAAGGCTCATCAAGAAGGATAAAGTTCGGACTGGTAGCCAGACATCGTGCAATTTCGGTTCTACGTCTTTCTCCACCGGAAAGAAGATCCCCTCTGTTTTTACGTACATGCTGAAGCGAGAATTCTTCAATCAATTCATCACATTTGATCTGCTGCTCACGTTTTGAAAGCTTGGTCAACTGTAACACGCCCATTATGTTTTCTTCTACGGACAGCTTTCTGAAAATCGAAGCTTCCTGTGCCAGATAACCGATTCCTTTCTGAGCACGACGATACATTGCATCCGTAGTGATTTCCTGCTTATCGAGAAAGATTTTTCCTGAAGTAGGCTTAACCAATCCCACGATCATATAAAACGAAGTGGTCTTTCCTGCTCCGTTAGGACCAAGCAAACCAACAATTTCTCCCTGTTGAACCTGTACAGAAACGCCTTTTACTACTTTTTTAGGACCGTATTCTTTGATTAAGTTTTCTCCTCGTAAAATCATAGGAGCAAAGATAAAGTTTTTTTGAATTCAAATTTTAGATTATAAACGCTATCCCCGGTTTTTTGATGGATTGAATTTAATTTCATTGATTATTCCTGTCAAATCTACTGGGGCAAAATGTTGATCACCTTAAAAACTAAAGTATTTAACTCACTTATTTAAAATTTTTGTTGGAAAAGCGCAAAGGGATGCAAGTTTTTTTTCTAATTCGAATGCTTTAAGGCGCGAGGATTTTATCTTCGATAAAATTGTAGACCGTTCAATAGACCAATTAAAAGTTTAAACAAATGTAACTCTCTCGATTTTTCTTCGACGTATTGGGAAATTATTTTATTCATCACCAAAAAAAATTAACAATGGAAAATTACGGTTATACCAAAACAGACGGCACACAAAACCAGCAGCAAAATACTATTCCTTACCGTTCGGAAAAGAAAATTCCTGCGGCATTATTAGGAATTCTCGTAGGCTGGCTGGCTTTAAATAAATTTTATCTGGGCTATACCAAAGAAGGGGTTATTCAGCTTGTTCTAAATATTGTGACTCTCGGGGCGGCTTCCATCATTCCTTTTATTGAGGGGATTTTATATCTGTTTATGAGTGATAAGCAGTTTGATGACACGTATGTGTATGGAAAGAAAGGCTGGCTTTAGATGATATGCTGATTTGATGATGGGATAATTCGATGATGCGGTGATTTGACGATGAGATGATGCGTTGATATGGGCGTTTTCATTTTTGTTTTATTTCCTTATTTTTATACACCCAATCAAGAATCAAAATACTATGGAAAATAATCAGGAGCTGACAGATCTGCTTGCGCTGGATCTGGGTGTCAATATTGTCAACAGAAGGCCTTACGCCAAGGAAGTTTTCAAATGGCAGGATATGGATCTTCTCCCCCATTCATCATCAGACACTTTGCTGTGTGAAATCTTTGAATGGAACGGAAGAAACTGGAGAACTACGGAAAACAATCTTATTGGATTTCTTTTTTCCGGAGATGTTCTCAGTAAGGTAAAAGAACAGCTGGTGAATACTCCGAAACATCCTGCGCTGATTCCGGATTTTGAATTCACAAAAGACAGCATGGTCGAATATGGCCTGTCGCTGCCTTCTCTTTTTAATATCGGAATCAATGGAAATATCAAAAATGCCACTAATTTTTCGGTGCGCGTAAATGGTGTGACTAAATCAAGAGTCACTAATATTGATTCGCCGGGAATTGAAATTTTGAAAAGTTATTCCCAGTTTACCCAGGACAAATCCAAAACATACCGAAAAAATATTAAGTTCAATTATCTGAGTACGTCTCTTTTTTATGCAGAAAGTGTAGAAATTTTTCTTGAAAAAGAATCAGGTGTCGGACTGGATGTCAGTTTCCAAACGACAAATGTGGAAGTGGATGCTAAAATAGATACGGATACGAAGAAACATTTTGTTTTAAAATATTCCGGAAATCAGGCTCCTTTTGCGGCTAAATTCACCAAAGGAAAAGATTTCAACATCATGTAATCTATTTTACGATCCTATTACTAAAAAATATTTTGCAAAAAAAAACACCTCAAAGCATGAGGTGTTTTTTACTTGATGATGGTTTCATCATTATTTATTTAAAATCATCGCTGCTTCTTTGGCAAAATAAGTAAAAATCAGATCAGCTCCGGCTCTCTTGAAACACGTAAGACTTTCAATGATTGTTTTATCATTATCCAGCCATCCGTTCTGTGCTGCTGCTTTTACCATCGCATATTCTCCGCTTACGTTATAAACCGCGATCGGAAGATCAATGGCTTCACGTACTTTAGAAACGATATCCAGATAAGGAAGTCCCGGTTTGATCATGATAATATCCGCGCCTTCGTCAATATCTTTAAATACTTCGTTCAAAGCTTCACGGGAATTGTGGAAATCCATCTGATAAGTTTTTTTATCTTTCGGAATTTCCATATTTTCTTTCGGTGCGCTGTCCAGAGCACTTCTGAATGGTCCATAGAAAGAACTTGCGTATTTTGCAGAATAGCTCAGAATTCCTACATCGGTAAATCCGCTTTCCTCCAAAGCTTCACGGATCGCAAGAACTCTTCCGTCCATCATATCACTTGGTGCCACAATATCAGCTCCCGCTTCAGCGTGTGATACAGACATTCTTGCCAATGCATCATTCGTCGCATCATTCACAATCTTTCCGTTTTCAATGATTCCGTCGTGTCCGTAAATTGAATAAGGATCCAAAGCTACATCCGGCATTACAATCATTCCCGGCACTGCATCTTTGATCGCTTTGATCGTCTGCTGCATCAGTCCGTCTTTGTTCCAAGACTCTTTTCCGGTATTGTCTTTAAGATGTTCTGACACCTTCATGTACAGATTGACAGATTTTACTCCCAAAGAAAATAATTCCTTACATTCCTTCACCGTTAAATCTATGCTCCTCCTGAAAATTCCCGGCATAGACGGGATTGCTTCCTGCTGGTTTTCGCCCTCCATTACGAAGATTGGCATTACAAAATCATCAGTTGTAAGGATGTTTTCTCTTACTAAACTTCTGATAGATTCATTAACTCTAAGTCTTCTATTTCTTGAATGTATCATTTTGGAATACTTTTTGAATAAGTTTCTACAAATTTACTACAACTTATATAAAAAACTATTGTATAGAATTGTAGAATTGTTTATTTTTGTTTCAATACATTCGAGAAATTATAATTTGATGAAAAAACTTTTACTTTTATTTATATTTATTGGCGCTTTCGTTGGGTTTTCCAACAATATGCAAGCACAGCTGAGAGAGCCGGGTTCCCCTACACAGAAGTCTGATGACGGTGTATTGGTAGCTTATCCAAATCCTGCGAAAGATTTTCTTCTGATCAAAGCAAAAGATACTGCTTTAAAGATCAAAAGTGTGACTTTCTATTCAATTCTTGGAACACAGGTAGCCAATTATTCTGTCAACATGAATTCCGGAGAGATCAATATTGAAAAATTAAAACCCGGAAAATACTTGATTCGCTATATTTTAAGCGATAATACCCAAAAGGTTACGCAAATCGTAAAACAATAAAAATTAAATCCTGATAATCATCAGGATTTTTTATTTTACCTCAATTCTCCCTTAATATTTCCGTAAATTTAGGGACTTTTTTATACTCATTATAAAAACAATTGAATGCTTAAAGCTGAACATATCAGAAAGACCTATAGTTCCGGGAAAAAAGTAGCATTGGATGATTTCAGCATCCATGTACCCCAGGGAAGTATTTATGGTCTTCTAGGCCCGAACGGAGCCGGAAAAACTTCTTTTATCCGTATCATCAACCAAATTACCCAGGCAGACTCCGGAGATGTATTCATCAATGGTAACAGACTTAATCCAACGCACATCAGAGATATCGGCTATATGCCTGAAGAAAGAGGTTTGTACAAAAATATGAGTGTGGGTGATCAGATTCTTTATTTTGGAGAACTGAAAGGAATGACCAAAAATGATGCTTTGAATGAAGCCAAAAAATGGTTTGAAAAACTGAACATCGACCAGTGGTGGAAAAAGAAATTATCTGAACTTTCAAAAGGAATGGCGCAGAAAATCCAGTTCGTGGTAACCGTTCTTCACCGCCCTCACCTGCTGATTCTTGATGAGCCTTTTTCAGGTTTTGACCCGGTAAATGCCAATTTGATTAAAGACCAGATCATTGATCTTAAAAATAACGGCACTACGATTATCCTTTCTACCCACAGAATGGAAAGTGTTGAGGAAATGTGTGATTATGTAGCATTGATCAACAATTCCAAGAAGATTATTGACGGAAGGGTTTTTGACGTAAGAGAAAAATTTAAGAAGAATATTTTCGGGGTTACTCTTTCTGAGGTGGATGAAGCTCAATTTAACAGCTTTAAAGGAAACCATGAGATTTTTAATTTCACCCATGAAAATAACCTTATTTCTTTTGATCTGAAAAATGAAAGCGGACAGAACGACATCCTTCTGGATCTTGTGAATGTAGGAAAAGTAAGATCATTCGACGAAAGAATTCCGAGCATGAATGAAGTGTTTATTAATGCCGTAAGTAATCATTCTTAATTTTATGAACAATATTTTTTTAATTACAAAAAGGGAATTTCTTACACAGGTTAAGAAAAAATCCTTCATTATATTAACGCTGCTCGCGCCTCTTTTACTGGTTGGTTTTGGAGCCGTCATCGGACTGATGTTTAAAGCCAATGAATCTCACAGCATCATTGAAGTTGTAGATAAAAGCGGACTTTTTAAAGATCAGCTGAAATCGAATGACAAACTGAACTACGTATTTGTTTCCGCAGCGGATGAGAAAGCGAAAATCAATAATCTTAAAGACAATGAATCGCTGGACGGTATTCTGATCCTTCCTGAGCTTAAAGATCATGATTACACCAATCTTGAAAACAGCACGAGACTTATCGTCAATGCCAAAATGGGCTTTGATACGAAGCAGAAGATTGTTTCGGATATTACGGATGTCATCAAAAAGGAAAAGATCAAGCAACTTGGTATTGAAGAATCCCAATTGAACAGCCTTGATAAAAGCTTTACTTTAAAAACGATTAATGTTTCCAATAACAATAAAGAGGACTCTGACCTTGCTTTTGGTGTAAAGAGCGGTTTAAGCATCCTTCTGATGTATGTAACGTTTATGTTCATCATTATTTATGGAGTTAGGGTAATGAGAAGTGTTCTTGAGGAGAAAAACAACCGTGTGGTAGAAATCATTATTTCATCCGTTAAGCCTTTTGAACTGATGATGGGAAAAATATTAGGAGTAACCCTGGTCGCTCTGACACAGTTTCTGATCTGGATCTCAATGTCGGTGGTAGGAGCACTGGTTCTGAATACAGGATTCGCTTCTTTCCAGAAGAATATTCCAGGAGGTAATGAAGCACTGGCCAGCAAGCTGGATATCGCTCAAATTGCGACACAGATCTCACACAGTCTTTTAGAACTGAATTTCCCGCTGATTATTTTTGTATTCATTGTATTCTTCCTTTTGGGCTATATTTTCTACAGCTCAATTTATGCAGCCATCGGTTCTGCCGTGGATAATGAAACAGAGACACAGCAATTTACCTTATTTGCGATTTTACCGCTTACTTTAGGGATGTATGGAAGTTTTTCACTGATGAACAATCCTGACGGTCCTTTGGGCTTCTGGCTGTCTATCATTCCGTTCACTTCACCGGTTGCTATGATTGCAAGAATACCGTTCGGTGTTCCGGCGTGGCAGATTTCTTTATCTATTGCCCTATTGCTGGGAACTACTATTTTCATGATATTCTTAGCCGGAAAGATCTATCGGGTAGGGATTTTGATGTATGGAAATAAGGCAACATTGAAGGAGATCTGGAAGTGGATCAGAGGATAAGTTTAAAAGTTCTTTTGTCTTGAAACAAAATGAACCAAAAGTTCAAGGCTGGAATCTTCCGCTAAAAATTAAAACTTGCTCCTAAAATTCCCAAAACTCGTGCGGATTTACTGTTGCTACTTCGACTCAATATTTTACCCGCACTCAAACAGTGGCAATTTTTTAACGGATCAAGATTTAATTTTTTTAACGCTACAGCTTCCTAGGCCACTAGAAATAGATTCACTGACAAATTTTAGTCATATAAAACAAAAATCCCGGAAATTACTTTCCGGGATTTTTTATGTCTGAATAACTTGTTATTATATTTGAAGATATAAGGAGATCTGAAATTTGAACAAAGGGTAAGGCTAAATGTTCTTTTGTCTTGAAACAAAATGAACCAAAAGTTCAAGGCTGGAATCTTCCGCTAAAAATTAAAACTTGCTCCTAAAATTCCCAAAACTCGTGC
>NZ_JPRN01000026.1 GCF_000737715.1 Chryseobacterium sp. JM1
CCCTATGAAAAAAATTATATAAATAATTTGGTAACGTCATAGAAATCAGCTACCAGATGTTTGTCTTTTATTTAATATTCCTCTATATATCAGATTTTAGATTCTTAGAATTCAAACAATTAAAGAATAAAGTATAATTACTATTAACAAGTAATTGTCTTTTCACACTCATAGACCCTAAAACGCTCCAACTCTCAAACTCCCCTACTCAGAAACCCTTCACTACTGCGGTCTGTTGATCGGAACATCTATGGCATCCAGTACAGGATATAGGATGTCTGTCAGGAATTCATCCTCTTTCAAACGGGATTTTTTAGAGCCTGAAAAATAACTACTGATTCTGTAGTTCTTAACAAACTGGTTTCTCTTTTTCCCGATTACATAATAGTACCCACCGTTATCTTCATTAATGAAATAGGTCATTTCATCAAAGTTCATGATGCTTTTGGTAAGAAACAGTTTGCGGTAAATGCACTTTTCCCGCTTATCGAATATATATTTTACAGGAACTCTGAAAAGAAGATCCCATAGAAAATATACCATATAAATCCCCAATATAACAGAAGCAATGGAAAAGGCATTTCCGGACAGTATATTTCTGAAATAATACAGCGCCGGAATGGCAAGAATACCCGCTCCCAACCACCATTTTAAGGTGTTTATAAAGTTGTAATTGGGCATAAAGCTTATTTCACTGCCGTTATCCTCAAATTTATATCGGTCTTTGATATTCATCGCTTATTTTCATTTAGGCTCATGATATCTTCGGTTTCATTGACCATTTTCTGTATGCTTTTATGAGTAAGCGCCTGTCCGACCATAAATTTATGTTCCTTTCCATTCACTTCAAAATAAATATTCAGGAATACATTGGTGGTGATGAAGCCCAGATATTTCATCGCCAGCACTTCAAAATGGGTAAAATCCTGGAAAGAATAGGTTTTTGTAGAAACAAAAACACTTGGTTTACAGGTAATAGTCTGCTGCTGGGGATCTATAACAAATTTTTTCGCAAAGAAATTGGCGATCATCAGGCCTCCAAAAGCAACAAGAAATAAGGCTAATAAAGGAATCTTATACTTATACGAGAATCCTGCTGCAATGAATGTAAGAGCAGCCAATACAAATACAAAGATGGGTTGGTTTTTAAAAATTAACAGGTTTCCTTCTTTTTTGTAAAATTGATAGGTGTTCATAATAATAGTGATGTATTTTAATGTGTATTATTTTATGAGGTATAACGTTCTGCAATTTCGTCGTCGTTAATCGTCTGCAGGGTATTCAGATCTGTTTTAAAGTAGGTATCATGAATTGAAAAATAGGCATCTGCCTTATTGTCTGTCTGTGCTGAAGCTTTTTTCCAGCCATCAAAAAACCAGTTTTCAAATATCTCATATTTTTCTTCATTGTATTCGTCCCACCTGTCATCGTCATCTTCGTACTCTTCCTGAAAATCTGAAGCTGCTTTCCATATTTTTTCTGGCAGAAGCGCGTTCCAGCTTTCCTTGCCGTCATTCTCTTCTTCTTTTTGAGTTAACAAAAGTACAGGATTGGTTATGATAGCTCCGGATTTATCTATAGTCCATGCTGAGATATCCAGATGATCATATTCATATTCGAAATAGTAGGCTACAATGTCTGTTTTGCTCTTTCCGTTCAGATAATCTGCATTTTTCCCTTCAAGTATTTGTACAAGGCCTTTAACAAATTGTTCTGTGGTTTTTTCAAGATAAGTTTTTAAATCAATATTGAGCTGTTTGAGGTTTTGCATACAGTGATTTTGTGATTTCGATTGGGGTGATAACAGTCAATGTACAAAAATAGATGAAAATTTAAATATTCCTAAGGCTGTAAGCCGTTGTCTGTAAGGTATTTTTTTGTATGCATACTATTTTACTATCACATACAATAGAAATATGGGACTGTTTATCTGCTTTTGGAATCTATAAAATCAGGATTTATATTTCTCAATCTTTTGATTTACAAAATTTTATCACCAGGATATTTTCATGATTTTTTTTAATCTGTACAACCGTACAAAAAGCCTCACGAATTTACAAAAAAACAGCACATTAATTCACGCAAAAGAGATGTAATAATCTATAGTTTTGGAATCATCAACGTTGATAAACATTCAGCAGATCCGTCTGTAAGTGTACAGTACAGGCTGAAATGAAGAATGGCAAAGCCCATGTCAGGGTTTATATGACAACCACAAATTTTAATAAAAAAATTATTCAATTATGAAAAAATTAAATGGAATGAAGAACTTTTCTTCATTGGAAAACAAGAAACTGAAGGATATGCAGTCTATCCACGGAGGAGATGATTCAGCAAGATCATCAGAACCAACAGCGTGTGGTTCTAATTGCTCAGATACCGCCTATTACAAAGATGGAAAAAAAACAATGACTCTAAGCATTGAAGGACCTAATCCGAGCACACCTTAATAATTTGTAATAATGTAGGCAGGGCTGTTTTTAAATCAACCAGTCCTGTCTTATTTAAACATCAGACAATTTTTGGCAGAATCAAAACATATGAAACAGAATTATAACATCAAGTATCTGTTGGGCCCTGTACTTATCTGCTTTTTTCTTTACTGTTGCAAAAGCAAGGACTATATCACCTATTACCAGAAAGTATATCAAATTGACAGCATTTATCGAATAGCTAAACAGCCGGAAAAAGCGACCGATCTCTACCGTAAATTATTCAGGAAATACCGGCCTCTTAATCAGGAACGCACCGAAGAATATGAAACGTATATCAGAATTTCTGATAACCTTGGAAAAAATTTTGGAGGTCAGAGAAACCTTTACCGGTTAATTCCTTTAATTGCTCCTTATTGGAGATACAAAAAAGTAGACCCGAAATTCATCAGCCTCTACAAAAAATACGGGATAGACAGTCTTAAAATGGAACAGAAGGTTAAAGAGTGGGAAAAGAAGCTAGACAAGAAAATGATAGACTCATTTGTAGTAGCTATTGGCAGGGATCAGTTTAATGGACGTTCCAACAGTTCAGAAATCTTTGAAAATGACTTTAAAAATGCTGAACTATTGAAATGGACGTTTAAGCATTATGGCTATCCTTCCATGCAGAAAATAGGTTTATACCATAAGGATATTTTTATGCCCTTGGATGTAATCATTCTTCACATGGCAGATTATGATCAACATCATCCTTACTTCAAAGCCAAAATACTAGAGTATGTAAAGTCCGGTGAATGCCCTCCCCGCGATTATGCAGCTATGGTTGACCGAAATAATCTGCATCATAAAATCCCTTATACTTACGGTGTTTATCAGAGGTCTCAAAATATAACAGATTCAGCTAAAGTAAACCGGAACAGGAAAAGCATTGGTCTCCCAAGCTTGAAATATCGTAACAAACTAGCAAAAGACCAGGCAGACAGCCTTAGAACCAAATGATCCTGATATTTTCTGATAATAATGACCGGACAACAATAGAAGTGATCCGTTGGCTGGCGTCAATGAATAAACACTTTATTCTCGTAAATGATGATGAGTTTTTTGAAATTCATCTTCGTGAAAAAAAATTCTTTCTGCAAAGTCAGAAAAACAGTTTCTTTCTGGACGATATAAAAAGCGTTTGGCACAGAAGAGGTGGGCTTTATTTTAAGCGACTACACTACAATAACGATTCTATTAATATCTATATGAATGAAACCCAGCACTGGCTGGAAGATTACGTACTGAAAACTTTAGAGACCAAAAAGCATATCAACAAACAAAGCAACAGCCACGTCAATAAGCTTTTGGTATTGGAATATGCGCAGAAAGCAGGATTGGATGTTCCTGAATATTTTTTGGCAGACCATACAGATGAAGTTCTTCTGAATACAACCATCACAAAGTCGATCACCGGGAATGTGATATTAGACAATCTATCTGACAATCAAGATGGAATTATGTATACAACGGTCATCGAAGAAGCGGAGAAAGAGGGGTTTTTCACTTCTTTTTTTCAGGAAAAGATAGAAAAGGATTTTGAGATCAGAACCTTTTATTTCGAAGGCGAATGTTTCTCCATGGCCATTTTCTCACAGAATGACGAGCAGACTAAAACAGATTTCAGAAAGTATAACAATGAGAAGCCGAATAGAAATATCCGATACAAACTTTCCGGGGAAATGGAAATTAAAATTCACGAGCTGATGAAGATGCTTGATCTCAACTGTGGCTCACTGGATTTTATCAAAAGCGGAAATATCTATTATTTCTTAGAAGTAAATCCTGTAGGTCAGTTTGCGAACGTAGCTTACCATTGTAATTATCCACTATTTAAAAAAATTGCAGATTATTTATGAAAGACAATTTCGGTGAAAAACACAAACTTCCCTTATCCTTTAAGTATATGGATTTTTTTGACAACACGGACTCCAAGATGATTACCAGTAATACCAAATGCATATTAAGATGTAAAAAATACAAAACCGGCTTTTACGTAAGAGAAAAACCTGTAAAACCACTTATCCGGCTATTATGAAATACTTCAATCTGTTTTCAAATATACTCATCACAAAAGGAGCCAGCAGGATCCTGATTTCCGATCTTCAAAGAAATGTCTCGGAGCTGTATCCTCTGGAACTGTATGATGTAGTTGAGGAACTGAAAAATGATTCTGTAGAAGAAGTCTTGGAGAATTATGATGAGGAATCTAAACCTTTCATTCAGGAATATCTGGACATTTTATTGCAGAAAGAATATGGATTTATCACCGAAAATAACTGGGATAAAAATTTTCCGCCACTCTCCTACGAATATGAGGAGCCCAGTACGATTGCAGACCTTTTTATAGATCTCACGGAGATTTCGTTGTTGGAAAAAATAAAGAAATCTGTGGAGAATCTTGGGATAAAGCATTTAGTGATATACACTCAAAATGTATTGACTGAAAAGGATTTCCTAAAGATTGATCAGATATTTTCCCACTCAGTTTTGTGTGGTATAGAAGTTTTTTCTCCGTTTCATCAAGCCGTCAATCTGGATTTTATCAACACCATCCACAACAATACAGAAAGGATGTACCATATTGTTTTTTACACGTGTGAAAAAGAACCTTTCAAAGTAAAGGATGAATTCAGATTTGTTCTGAATTTTACAAAAGAAGACGTGAAAATTTCCTCCTGTGGAAAAGTAGATCTGAAATACTTCAATACCAATATCTCAAAAGTATCCGAAGCTGTAAATTTTAATTCCTGCCTTCATAAAAAAATGGGGATAGACCTTCACGGCAATATCAAAAACTGCCCTTTAATGCCTGAAAGTTTCGGAAACATTCATGAGATAAGCCTTGAAGAAGCCCTGGTAAAAGCCAATTTTAAAAAGTACTGGTCTATCACTAAAGATAAAATAGAGGTATGCAAAGATTGTGAGTTCAGATATATCTGCACAGACTGTAGAGCTTACACAGAACACGCTAATCAAAATAACGAAGAATTAGACATATCTAAGCCCCTTAAATGCGGTTACGATCCTTATACGGGGAAATGGGAGGATTGGAGCCGAAACCCGCTAAAACAGCATGCTATTCGATTTTACGGACTGGATCATTAAAAACAGAAATGTCTTATTCTGAATTTAGGTTATTTTAGATTTATGCCTACTTTTGGAAAAACTAATTCCATGAAAAGAGCGACTCGCAGAGATCGGGAAAAGGCAGTTGAAATATTATGCCAGGCTTTTATTGATGTTCTTATTCCTAATTCTATCAACTTTGTGGTGAAAAAATCCGGTAACAGATACAAAAGACTAAAAGCATTAATGGAATTTCAGTTTGATGTGTCCCTATCGAATGGTAGTGTATTTTTAAGTGATCACAATAAAGGATGTATTTTATTCCTGGACAATAATACATTCAGTTTCAGAAAATTCGCATTAGAGCTCAGGTTGCTATTTGTCTGTATCGGCGTAGACAATATGTTCAAAGTTTTAAGAAGGGAAAAACTTTTGAAAAGTTTCCATCCTGAGGGAAAATTCATTCATTTGTGGCTCATGGCAGTTGTCCCGGAAGAACAGGGAAAAGGGATTGGTACAAAATTATTGAACGACTCCTTACAATTTTATGAAGGCGAATTAATTTATGTAGAAACAACCACTCCTGAAAACCGTACTTTTTACACTCAAAATAAATTTGAAATTTTTCACCAAACCTTTGAACTGGATTACCCTCTCTACTTTCTGAAAAATCTGTAGAAACTAAAAAATCCATTTAAGCACCTTAAATTCGATTCTTATCCACAATTTAGGGAAATGGTAGAAACCAATCAAAAACTCTTTAAAACAACCCGCTATTTACTTCTACAGACCAGATTAAAGGTCTCATTTAAAGTTCTATCTGAAAAACTTCCATTTCGGAATGATGGCAAGCATCCCAAAACCTGTAAAAAGGAAAAGATTGGTGACATCTGTATACAAAAATGTAGACAGATAATAATTATGCATAAAGAAATGCAGAACCAACAGTGCCGGAAACATAATGATGCCCACCTTTTTGTAGAAAAACATCAGCACCAGTCCGATCATCATCAGAACATCAATGGAAAAGATAACGAAAAAATACCACCTCGGGATCTGAAGATATTCATGCTGCAGGTATTCATCCACATCTATTCCAAGCCCCATTATGGTGAACAGCATCAAAGCTGCAAATGCTAAAATAAAGCCCCATCCTTTCTTTGGATCCTCGTCAAAGTAACTGTATTCTTCCATAGGTACAAAAGTAAAGAACTTATGAATAAATTCATAAGTTCTTCAGCATATTTATTCGTTTAAAATTTGAATTATATAGAAATAGCGTTGATCAATCTGTTTTTGTCGCTCAAGTACTCTTCCATGGAGATCATACTTTCGGTTCTCATTACATCTTGAATGTCGTCTATCTGATAGATAATTCTTTTTGCATCTTCCGTATTCTTAGCTCTTACTTTACAGAAAATATTATATTTCCCGGAAATAACGCTCGCTTCGATTACGTTCGGAAGTACTGATAATTCTTTCAATACCTCTTGAGTGCGGTTTGATTTTGTCAAAAGGATCCCAATGAAAGCTGTAAAGTGATAGTCCAGCTTACCATAATCGATATTAAGAGATGATCCCAAAATAATACCTGCATCCTCCATTTTTTTCACTCTTACGTGAATTGTTCCCGCAGAAACATCCATCTGCTTTGCAATCTCTGTAAAAGGCATTCTTGTGTTTTCTACTAAGAAATCAAGAATCTTCTTGTCTATTTCGTCCAGTTGATAGTTCATATTAGTTAAATTACAATTTTCTTAAAAAATC
Source organism: Chryseobacterium sp. JM1 (assembly GCF_000737715.1). Taxonomy (GTDB): domain Bacteria; phylum Bacteroidota; class Bacteroidia; order Flavobacteriales; family Weeksellaceae; genus Chryseobacterium. The sequence continues at coordinate 7,311 of NZ_JPRN01000026.1, forward strand.
CATGTATTTTTTGCAAATTTATAAAAAATTATTTAACTAAAAAAATTATATCAAACATTAACAATAATTAACACGGATGATAAAAATCATTAAAATATTCAGATTATTTAGCATTCGATTTTATAGAATCTGTTTTTATTTCCGTTTTAGGTTCTGGGGCTTTTTTATCTTTTTTCTTCTTTTTAAACAGAGAATTAAAGCTTTTACTCCAGACAACTCCCCCACCATAGGCCTGATTTGCAGAACCATTCGTACTTAACATTCCGATATTGGTAGGCTTGGAATAGCCTCTCAGGACAAGACTACCATCATTCTTTTTAGAAACATCATATTCAATAGACCCTTCCCCGGAGAGATAATTATTCTGCGCACCTTCGGTTTTTGTCAGTGGAATTCCCAGTCCGGTTTTGATATTTATCCTAGGCGAAACCGCCACACTTACCCCTGCATTGGCACGGTCACCAGTGTTGGAATTCTGATCACCTTTTACATAATTCAGATCGATCTGGAATTCGTTACTCATAGTATTTAGTACAGATCCCAGCTGTTTAAGAAGCATATTATATCCTGAAGATTCCGCGACACCCGCCACATCAAAATCTACTCCTCCACTGTTGGAAACGTTAAAGGTACTCAACAGCAATACAGAACCAAACTGGAGTACTTTCTCGCCCTCCTGACTCATCTTTGCGGCCAATGTTTCCTTTACCTGGCTGGAGACGTCAAGAGCGGTCACATTCAGGTCTATTTTCGGGTTGATTAAGGATTGGGTGATATTGGCCTGAAGCAGTACACTAATTGGCTGTAGTTTTCCCATGCTTAAATATTCCCCTGCATTTGATACCATCCTCACATAATTGGCTGTAATATCCAGTGCCGGTTTCATCGCATCACCATCCCATCTGATGCTGCTGTTCTTTTGAATCTGGAAGGTTTTATTCAGGATCGCTTTAGAAACAAACGTTCCGTTGTCTACTTTATAAGTTCCGTTCATGGCAATTCCTCCACGTCTTCCCATCTGGAACCTCAGCCTGTCGGCTGTTCCTTTTACGGTAATATTTCCTACATCATCACCTACAAGTACATTCACGGTGGTTCCTTTATCTACATCAAGACTGAAGTCGATATTCATATTCGCTCCCGTCTTTTTCTTTTCTTCCAGCGTGATCAGTCCGTCTTTTCCTTCTTTCAGGAACCTCAGCATTTTAAATTCTTCCACATTGGATGTTGAGCTGGAATTAAAGGTAAAGGTACTTCCATTGAGTGCCTTCATATTCGGGGTGGAAATACTCAGTCCGGAAACAGGTCCGTCCACGTAGAGATCTCCCTGTCCGTACACTCGTCCCCAAAACAGGTCAAAATCTTTCTGCGAAGTATTCAGTACCAGAAGATTGTCTGCTCTCATAATTAAGTTGACCCCCATAGAAGAAATGGTTTCAAACTGGATCGCCCCGGAGATTGTTCCCTTAGAATTCGTTCTTCCGTCATGGACTTCAATATTGTTAAGGATCGCAAGTCCTTTGGAAAGCGGTATCACAGTATCATCAAATGAATAATCTACCCCTGTGAAAAGCAGTTTCAGACCGAAGCCTTTCAACGCGATATCACCACTGTAATCCAGGTTGCTTAGTTTTCCGTTAATCTTAAGGTCACCTGTCGCTTTTCCTCTAATATTTCCAAAAATAGTCTGAACAAACTGCTGGGTAAAGGCAAGGTCAAAATCTCGCATTTCCGCTGTCAGATCAATCGTAGGAGAAGCGGTATTGTTATTAACCGTACCTGTTACATGAAGGTTATTATTCCCGAGAACTCCGGCAGAAGCTACTTTGACATCTACATCGTAAACATTCAGGGAGAACCCGTTGGTGGCGGAAATGGTAAGGTCACCCATTTCATTTCCGTTCATCATAATATTGTCTACCGTAAGATCTACCAATGGCTGCAGTGTGCTCTTATCCATTTTGATTTTCACACTTCCGTTAGCCAGACCTTTGATTCCCATCGGATTTCCTCCGGATTGCATTTCAAGGAGCTTTTCTACGGCAAATTCCTCGATATCCGCATCTATATAAAAGTCTTTCGCAGATTTAAACTGTGCCTCTTTAATGAACAGGGCACTTTTATCTGAAAATACCCTCAGATTATGAATGTCAAAATCAGCCGTACTCTTTCTATAAGTAATGGAATGATCCAGTTCAGGACTGGTATCTATCGCCCACGTAACATCATTGAACTTCACTTCCGTAGGTTCAAATCTGAAAACATAATCTCCCGCTGCATTAGTAGATTGATCTACATTAATGGCATATGATTTAAGGCTTTCACTCAGTTCATCCTCCGGACTTCCATGTTTAAATGTTGTGGCCAGGTGAAGCGCCGTATTGTTTTCATTCTTTCCTCTGAGTTCAAAATCTTTGATGATATTTTTATTGTACACCAGCTTACTGATCCTTGCATACAGCTGCTCATCAAGCTTGGCTGTATTGATTCTGACCATCACACTGTCGATCATCGCACTGTCCCTGGAAATATTAGTACGGTCATTAAGCTTATACTCAGGATTGGTGGCCGCCAAGGCTTTGTCTGCTTCGGTGATTTCCTCCTTTTTGGTCATGATATACTTCAGGGAAGCTGCATCCAGATTCAGGATCAAATCGTTTGAATCTCCATTGTACTCGCCTTCTACCACAGCACCCTGCGGAAGTTTAAGATCGGGAAGAAAATAATTAACAACACCCTGCTGAACATCAAAATTCATTTTGAAACTCTGACCTCTGTACAGTTTTCTCGGCGGAGGTCCCACCAGAATTCTTCCGATCCCATTTTCCATCATTCCTGCAAGATCACCAAGATTGTATTTTCCAGAGATCTTGCCACTGGCAGCTCCAGGTGCATCAACTTCGATGACACGTCCGCCTGCTTCTATAAAGGTTTTAAGTTTTGCTTTCGGAATAATATATTTCTGTGTTGCGGTTGCAAAATGCAGTTCATTGGCATCCACATCCAGCGTCAGATCATTAATGGAAGACATGGACATTTTACCTTCTACCTGGCCGCTTACAATCTGGCTTCCGGGTTTGTTGGTGAAATAATTCATATTCAAATAGGTGACATCTGCATTCACATTCATCGCAATTCTTGGCGTACTGAAATCAATAAGTCCTTTGATGGTCGCTTTCGCCTGCTCATCATTCACGGTGATGAGTCCGTTGTATTTTTTATGGTCTAATAAACCGTCCAGATACAGATTGCTGATCTGCTTATCCATAATCTCAATGCTGCTGATCTGGGATTTGGTGGTCAGACGCATAGTATTGACGTCAAAACTCTGCCCGTTCAGATCGAATTTACCGGAGATAAGACCTACTGCTTTATTTTTAGTGATAACAGAGGTATTCAGGTCTTTGACTTCCAGATACCCTGAATATTTAGGCATTGCCGTGCTGTATCCCGTCAGTGAAAGTTTGGTGATTTTCGCCTGACCTATTCCCGTCATCAGATTTCCGTTGGGAATAAAGATTTGTTGGGGATCTACTTTTGCAGCACCGTTATATTTCAGTTTTCCAAAATCGTCCGCGAAATTCTTCATCTTTTTGGAAATAAATGAAGGCATCATCGCTTTAAGGTCTTTATAGGTAAAATCTGTGGAAAGGTCTTTGGTTTCAATGGAGAAATTTCCTTTCAGCAGCCTGTCCACTCTCATGGTTTTGGTGGCAATATTCACGTCAGGATTTCTGATCAGGAAGTTTTCCAGATAGAATTTATTCAGTGGGCCGGTCATTTTTCCAGCCAGATTGAAAGGTTTAAAATTATCCCAGTTCGTCACAAAATAGCTGATGTCATACCCGCTCATCTGACTTCCCTGCTTGATATTCATATCCCAGCTTACGCGGTCAGCAAATTCGGACCATGAGCCGTCATGAAGATTGAATTTTATATCTCCCTGCAACAGGGAATGGTCTGTATTCAGCGTCAGGTCTTTTAATGATAGGAATTCATGGGTCAAAGAGAGTTCCGTAGAAAAAGTATCTACAAAGTGAGATTTCCCCCATCTTGCTGTGACGAAGGACATATTATTGATCAGCGCGGAAATGTTGGGGCCGTTTACCTTTACATTAGGCGCTATTAAATTAAATTTTGTAGCCGTCAACCATTTTCCCGGTTCTCCCGGAGAGTTTTGGCTAACGATAGAAACTTTTGAATCGATGATCTGTACACGGGAATTCAGCTGAAAAGGAGGTTTCTTTGGATCTCTTTTCTTTCCGCTGTCGAAAAGCTGTGTAAATCTGATAAAGTTGGAAATACTGTCACCTTTGTAGGTAATGACCTTCACATCGGCATTGACAAGGGTCAGGGAATTAAAACTTAATGAATTGCTGTTCCCGGAAATCGCATTGTAAGCAAGTGACAACCAGTCTGAATTCGCACGAAATTCTCTTGCTTTGATGAATTCAAGGCCTTTGTAATCCTTGATTTTTAAACCTTTTATAATAACGTCTCCGAAATAATCCACTTCTACACTTTCGGTAGACATTCCGGCTTTAAAGTCTTTGTTAACGATCTGAAGAGCCTGATCTGCCGCCCACTGCTTGGTTGCCGGAAGATTAATGGCTGTAAGAACTCCTCCAACAAGAATAACTCCCAGCCAGAAAAGGATCAGGAGAAGTTTGGCCCACCAGGAATAGCTGGTGACATCTTTTACCGCCTGCTTTCCAAATTCTCCAGCCGTTTCTACGGGATGATGAATGGCATCTGATGCCAGTTCAGATGCTTCCTTAACTGTTTCCTTCACAGCGCCTTCTACATTCTCCACAGTCTTCTGTACCTGATCACTTAGGTTCTCAGCTACAGATTTTTTATTCTCATTCTCGTTATTATTCTCTAACTTTGCCATTATTATGAGCGACTCTATAATTTTAGGTATTGAATCGTCTTGCGACGACACCTCAGCAGCTATCATCAAGGGAAACTGTATTCTGTCCAATATTGCTGCGAATCAGGCTATCCATAAAGAATATGGAGGTGTAGTCCCGGAACTGGCATCGCGAGCGCATCAGCAAAATATAATCCCCGTTGTTGAAAAATCTATTACTAAAGCAAATATACAACAAAATGCTATTTCAGCTATAGGATTTACACGCGGCCCCGGACTTTTAGGATCTCTTCTTGTAGGAACGTCATTTGCTAAGTCTTTTGCTATGAGTCTGAATGTTCCGCTGATTGAAGTTAACCATCTCCAGGCCCACATTTTAGCCCATTTCATCGAAGATGCAAATCCTATGCCGCCTCAATTCCCTTTCCTGTGTCTTACGGTAAGCGGAGGGCACACCATGATCGTACTGGTGAAGGATTATTTTGATATGGAAATTATTGGAAAAACAATTGATGATGCCGCGGGAGAAGCTTTTGACAAAATCGGAAAAATCTTTGATCTGGACTACCCTGCCGGACCTATTATAGACCGACTGGCCAAGGAAGGAAATCCTGTTGCTTTTACATTTAACAAACCGAGAATGGAAAATTATGATTATTCATTCAGCGGTATCAAAACGTCTGTGCTTTATTTCATTCAGAAGGAGGTCAGAAAGAATCCGGATTTTATTAAGGAAAACCTAAATGATCTGTGCGCTTCCGTTCAGAGAACGATTGTTGAAATTCTGATGGCGAAACTTGAAAAAGCCGCTAAAGAATTAAATGTAAAAGAAGTGGCGATTGCAGGTGGAGTTTCTGCCAATTCTGCGTTGAGACAAGCAATGCAGGACAATCATGAGAAATTAGGCTGGAATATTTACATTCCAAAATTTGAATATACAACAGACAACGCGGCGATGATTGCGATGGTGGCTCAACTGAAATATGAGCGAGGAGAATTTACGGATATGAAAACGTCCGCAACTGCAAAATATGATTTATGAAAATACTCTTAGAAGAAAAAGTACTGGGAACGCAGTCTAAAAAAAATTCAAAATATTACTGGGTTTTAGAAACCGTTATCGGAAAAAATGAAGTGACAGAACAATCTGAAGACGAAGATTATTTAATGATCAGTTCAGAAATCGGATATGTTCAAAATATAAAGGAAGAGATCGTAGAGAAAATCAATTCAGAAAATGTATTCAGTTTTGCTTACGAACCCAAAGAAGGAGATTATTTATCCATCAAAAATAATTTAAGAAAAAACGAATATTTGAATTTAATTTTCATGAATAATAAGTGGATTGAAGAAATTTACGCATGTTCATACAGAGACTGTGAAGGTGATGTTTATACCACGATAAAAACCGGTGTAGCATTTTTAAGCGAGAATGAAATTACCTTTTAATCATCAACCTGATAATTCATTCTGTAAGGAAGTCAGAAGCTCGAAGAGGGAAGTTATTGAAGTCCAAAGTTAGAAATACAGGATATTTTTACTTATATTTTTAAAACAACTTCAATCAGTTTATAAGAAATTATTAAATACTTACCGTCCAATAGCAACTTCAAGCTTCCATCCTCCAGCTTCCCATCTTTTAATACAATTCAGGCGCATTCTAAATATCAATATATGAAACTTTTTTTTGGCGAAATCAATAACGGAAAAGCAATAATTAATGACGAAGAACAGCAGCACATTGTGAAAGTTCTTCGTATGAAAGACGGTGAAGAAATTCACGTAACCGACGGTAAAGGAAATGTTGCTTCCGGAACATTGGTGATCGAAGGGAAAAAAGCCAATATCGAGGTTTCCGAAATTAAAAAAGACACTCAGGATTTCAATCCAAAATTGCACATTGCTATTGCTCCGACGAAAAATATTGACCGGATTGAGTTTTTTGTAGAAAAAGCTGTAGAAATGGGCATTGCTGAGATTACCATTTTGCAAACTGAAAAAACAGAGCGTAAAAACATCAGTATCGACAAGCTTAGAAAACAAGCCATTGCGGCCTCAAAACAAAGTTTGCGATTTCATTTTCCTGTTGTTAATGCTTTAATTAAACTTCCTGATTTTCTGAAAAACATTAATCCCGAAAAGACTTTTGTGGCGCACTGTCATGAAAATCTGGAAAGAATTGAGCTTAATCATATTCCAGCTTTGGAACAGATCACTTTCTTAATCGGTCCCGAAGGAGATTTTTCTGAAAGGGAGATCCAGTTTCTATCCGACAGTAACGTAAAAGCTGTTTCACTCGGAAACCAAAGGCTGAGAACTGAAACGGCAGGGGTTTTTGTGGCAGCGTGGAATTATTTCAATATGATGAGAGGATAGGGATTAGGGATTAGGGATTAGGGATTAGAAGGTAGGGAAATTCATTCATCAGCAAATTATCAAATCAACTCATCATCACATCATCCTACATTTCCAGATGATGATCTCTCATATATTTTTCAAAGATCTGTTTTCCGCTTCGCATGGAGTTCACGGCCCAACGGATCTTCATTTTCATTTTTTTTTCTTCGCTTAGCTTATAATCGATGCCTGATTTGATCAGTTTCTGTTTCAGTTCATACATACAGATTCCTGCGGCAACGGAAACATTGTAGCTTCTCGTTAAGCCGTACATGGGGATCGCCAGAGTTTCGTCTGCAAAATCTATGACTTCTTCCGATACTCCTTCCATCTCGGTTCCAAATACGAGGGCAATAGGCTCTGTAATCTGATAATCAGGAAGCATCACCGCGTTTTTTTCAAGGGAAACCGCCAGGATTTTATAGCCTCTGTCTTTGATATTCTGCAGAGAAGCTATGTTCTTAGCCATTTTCTCTACTTCTACCCAGGTTTCGGCCCCTTTGGTTACGGTAAGGTTGGGATCAAAAACATTCTCTTCCTCCATGGCTATAACCTTGTGAAACGCATTGGCTTCTACAGATCTGATGATAGCCGCCGCATTTCTGAACTGGTAGACGTCATCCATCACAGGAAGTACAAAATCGGAACTTTCCTGAGAGAAATGTTCTATTTTTGAGAGTCTTTCCTCTGTTAAAAACTGCTTTAAATATTCAAAAGTTTGCGCTAAATCTTCCATTCATTTTCAAATCTTTGCAAATTAACGTAATTTTGAGCTATGAACCTGAACGAGGCTCAATTTCTTACTAAAAAGTAATTCATGAAAAGAAAAGTCCTGCTCATCTATACCGGAGGAACCATCGGTATGGAAAAAGATTATGAAACCGGAAGCCTCCGCGCATTTGATTTTGGAAATATTTTCGAAAAAATGCCTGAGATGAAATTAATGGAATGCGAGGTGTTTGTGCATCCTTTCGCAAAACCGCTGGACTCTTCCGATATGGGACCTGAGGAATGGAAGGTGATCGCGAACTACATTCTCAAGAATTACGAGCTGTATGACGGCTTTCTGATCCTTCACGGAACGGATACGATGTCTTATACGGCTTCTGCTTTAAGTTTTATGCTGAAAGGACTCAGAAAACCTGTTATTATGACGGGTTCCCAGCTTCCGATCGGAGATCTGAGAACGGATGCCAAGGAAAATCTTCTGACCAGTCTTTATTACGCCAGTCTTTATGAAAACGATGAGGCAGTTATTCAGGAAGTAGCCGTTTATTTCGAATATAAATTATTAAGAGGAAACAGAACGCTGAAATATTCTGCGGAGTATTTTGATGCCTATTCAAGCCCGAATTATCCTATTTTGGGACAGTCAGGTGTTCATTTAAATATTGTAAAGGACAATCTTTACCGTTGTGAGCCTGAGGTGGAATTTCACGTAGACGAACATATTTCTGAAGATATTTTATTCTGGCGAATTTTTCCGGGAATGCATCTGAGTCATTTCAAAGAAATCCCTAAAATGAAGGTTTTAATTCTTCAGGTTTTCGGTTCGGGAACCATTTTCAGCAGTAAAAAAACGCAGGAAACGCTTGAAGAAATCAGAAGCAACGGAACTGAAATTGTGGTGGTAAGTCAGTGTATTTCAGGAGGTATCTCTTTCGGGAAATATGAAAACAGCAATATATTTTCAAGAATCGGAGCGATCAGCGGAAGGGATATGACCGCCGAAAGTGCCATTACCAAAGCGATGCACCTTATAGATAACCCGAATTACACAGGAACCTTTGCTGACAACTTCACCAGAAGTCTTTGTGGAGAAATTACTGACTAATTTTGAATAATAATTTGCAGATTCCAGAAATTACTCTATTTTTGCAATCTCAAATAGAGAGGTGTCCGAGTGGTTGAAGGAGCTACCCTGGAAAGGTAGTATACGGGTAACTGTATCGAGGGTTCGAATCCCTTCCTCTCTGCAAGAATCTAAAAGTCTTAAACTTAATTGTTTAAGACTTTTTTTATTGTTTTTTTTAAAGAAATAAAGATAAAATCAATTCCCTGGATTCTAATAAAGGGAATGAATCTATAAATTTCACGCAGATTGGTCAGATCATACAGATTTTTATTTTTTATCTGCTCTATCTGTATAATCAGTGAGAGGAATTGATTTAGTCCACAACTTTTGTATCTGATCCTTCCCTATTCCTAAAACATTCCTAAATCCTGTATTTAATTTGTCCTGTTTATCAACAGTATTAAAATCATTTACATCATTATTTAATGGATAAAGGACCTACATTGGCTACAACAAATCATCATTTTACAGTATCACTTAATATTCAGCTCCATCTTATGACTGAACAGATACTCAACATACGATTCAACAGATTTTACAGGATGCTCAGAACGGGAAAAATTATTATCGGAATATTTTTATTAAGCTTATGCGGGTCATTACATGCACAGATCAGTCCGCCGGGTCTTGGAGATGCGAATACGGCTTTCTGGTTGGCTTTTGGAGCACGACGTCAACTGGATTCGCTGGGAAAGAAACAGGCTTTAAGCTATATTGCTCTGGGAAGAAAAAGCAGTCCTGATAATTATAATTTAGTATCAAAACAGGCTATTATTGTATTGAACCATGAAGTCTATCATTCTTTTGCCCCCAATCAACAATACAGTTATGCAGTCAGTTATCGTCGGCAGCCCAAATATGAAAGTTCCGAACCTTATGAAAAGGAAGTTACTGAGCAGGAATTCAGAATTTATGGAAGGTATGCCTATACTTTCAAACTGGGGAAAAGATGGAAACTTAAGAATACCGTCCGTCAGGAGTTCCGGAAGTTTTTTGATGCCGGTTTTCGTGAGGTTGAAGAGAATTTTCAGTTGAGAACAAGAATTAAAAGTCAACTGACTTATAATCTATCCCAAAAAAACAATCAAAAGTTGGCTCTAAGTGCTGAAGGTCTGTTTTCTACAAGCTACCTTAATGAACCGGAACAGAAATGGACGCCCTTCGGATACCGGGAAATGCGTATCGGGGTTTATTATATGTTCAGTATTCACCACTCTCCTTTCTCTGTGGATATTGGATATGTGAATGATCTGATCCGGGGAAGCAGAAGTGTAAAAAAAGGAGGTGTACACTATTTGGCGGTGGATGTGATTTGGAATTTACCCCTCTAATCATGAGTAATGAGTAATGAGTAATGAGTAATGGGTAATGGGTAATGGGTAATGGGTAATGGGTAATGGGTAATGGGTAAAATTAAACAAAATCCTGGCATTGCTGTCAGGATTTGTCTGGAATACCGGTCAGGGTATTCCGTCAATATAATTTAGATATGAATGTTGGTGAAAATTTTAATTGCAGATCGTCAGAAACTGATGACTCATCTGCACTTTGAATTTGGCTTCTGACTTGAGTTTAGCATAAATGGTATGCTCAAAAGCCTGTACAGACCTCAGCTTTTTATCAATATATTCCGCGATCTGTGCGATGGAGAAAATAAAATCCCTGTACACGGCAATATTCACTGTCTGCCCATAATAAGGAAGGTAAGCCTTTAAAAACGGAACCGCCGCCTGATGTCTGCTGTAATTGACACAATATCCAGCCCCTTCTCTTGAAGTGATGATCTCACGATCATTGATATAATCCGGAATTGTTTTGTTTCCGTCCAGAGAACTGCCGTTTTTTAACAAGTATCTGTTAATTTTATCCAGAATATGTTGCGCGTATTCCATCATCGTAATGGTTTTCCACTCAAATATATGATTCATGCCTTTGGTTACCTTTGGATTTTTGCCATTTTCACAACTTGTACAGAAAGAAATCCCGATCTTTTCGTGGTAAGGAAAGAAGCAGTCTTTGATTTCCATAGAAGCATCAGCCATCAGTCTGTCATCTGCAAAACTGTAATACAGATAAGGGCTGTAAAGGTCTGCCAGTGTCTTAAGATAATCGATCTCACTGGCGTTGTGATATTCTTCAAACCATTTTTCAAGATTATCATAATAATGGCTTTCAAATTCTGTAAATGTTAAGTAAAACGGCAATTCCATAGCTCTGTAATTTTGATAGGACAAAGCTATTGCTGTAATGCGACAAAACTTGACGTGTTATTTTTTTTGTGAAAAGAGCCAAGATGCAAGAGCCAGGAATCAAGATTTTTAGATGAGACTTTAGAACTGGTGGCTTCGGGAGCCTCAGCCGCCAGATATTTGTCGTTCATTCAATATTTCTCGATAATTTCAGAGTATTAAAATACAGGGGTAATTACTATCAAAAGCAACAGTAAGCAACATCAAAAATCCTCAAACACTCCGACACTCTAATCCCGAATCTCAAAACACTAAAACTCTCAAACTCCGCATCGCGAAACCCGCAGCTATTTGTCATAATTAGTCATCATAAACTCAAAATAATGAATCATCTTCATATAGTTTTCAATACTGATGTACTCATTGGTGCTGTGGATGCTTTGCTTTTCTGAGTTGTTGATTTTGATGGGCATAAATCTGTAGATATTTTTGCTTACGATCTGGTATTTGTAGGCATCAGTGCCGGCCATGGTAAGGTAAGGCGTCACGATAGCACCCGGATTAATTTCTTTGATTCCGGCTTCTATTAATTGATACGCTTTTGTATTGGTAGGGGAAACTGCGGAAGCTTCCCGTGTATTGTCGATCTCTTCCACCTCAACATCGAAACCTTCTGTCGCTTTTGCGATATGATCACGGACTTCTTTTGCTGTATCGCCGGGAAGAAGTCTGAAATTCACGACAAATTCCACTTCGGGAGAAAGCACATTGGTTCCATCGCTCCCTTTCATCATGGTAAGGGCGGTTGTGGTACGCACCAAGGCATTGGTGGTGGTATTTTTGGTCAGTTGAGAGAGCAGAACTGGTTTCAAAAGCCATTGGTTGGCAATAGCAAGTCTGTTCGTAAACGGCATCGCTCCTCCAACATTATCAAAAAACTGCTTGATCAGTGGGGTTATGGTAGGTTTCATCTGATGGTCTTCAAGGCGCTGCATAATCACGGCTGCTTTTCCAATCGCACTTTCCATAGGTGGCATCGAGGAATGTCCTCCAAGTCCTTTAACCTTAATTTTTGCTGATAAGAAGCCTTTTTCAGCACATCCCACTGCGGCGACATCGAAATCTATTCCTGCGACATTTCCTTTCTCCATAATCAATCCCCCTTCATCATAGACTGCATCAAACCTCAATCCTTTCTTTTTAAAATAGTCTGCAATCTGTACGGCTCCTTTTTGTCCCCCTACTTCTTCATCAAAACCGAAAGCCAGGTAGATATCACGTTTTGGAATCTTTTTACTTTTAACCATCATATTCATAGATTCCATAAGGGAAAAGAGCATTCCTTTCATATCGATGGCTCCTCTTCCGTAGATTCTTCCGTTCGCAACAGTTCCTGAAAAGGGCTCGAAATCCCAGTCTTCGGCTACTTTGGAAACGGGTGGCAATGGTTGATCGTCGGGTCTGAAAATATTCTGTTCTTTATTTTTCACATCAGCATCTCCCGGAGGTACTACGTCTATGTGTGAAAGAAAAAGAATCGGGGCAAGTGAAGGATCACTTCCTTTAAGCCTAAACACCAATGCATGGGTATTGACCTCGCTGTTTTCGGTATTTTGATAGACTAACGGATAAGATGTTTTCAGATATTCTTTAAACTGATCAAACGGAGCATAATTGAATTCTCCAAGGCTTCCCGTAGAAACTGTAGGTATTTTGATACCGCCAGAAAGACGCATTAACGCGGAATCATTTTTGACAGGTTTCCATCCTTCAGAATTTCCTGCCGTATTCTTTTTAAACGGATATGTGTACGTTTTGACTAAAAGTACGACAACTAAAATAACAAGAATACCCAGAATGATTAAAAGGAACTTTTTCATGGCGTAAGATTTTGTGTGGTGTCACAAATATACCAAACAAAATAATGATACCTGTATTAAAAACCAGTATTTATCTATCTTTTAAACCAATCTCATTAAATAACGCTGAAAAATAGTAAGATTATAATACTGCTTTGCTATTTATAATGACACTAAAGATTAATTTGATACTCATTCTTCAATTTTAGCTTCATCATCATATCAGTTTGTTCTTTATCTCCAAGTTTGAAAATATGTTTATCAAATTCTACAAATCCATTTTTCTTATAAAAATGAATTGCCTGTAGATTTTTTCCCCAAACTCCTAACCAAATAAAGTCAACGTTCTTCTGTTTTGCTACATTAATTGCCTGATCACACAGAATTTGTCCGATTTTTTTGCCATGAAAATCTTTAAGGACATAAATTCTTTCTATTTCAAGAGTTTTGTCATCTTTGAGTTCTGTCTGGGAAATTCCATAATTGAGTTTTAAATACCCGACTGTTTTTTTGTTGATTTCTGCAAAGTAAAATTCTGAATTTTCATTATTCAATTCAGTATTAAGTTGAGCAACTGAAAAACTATCAGTTACATATTTTTGCATATCTTCCTCGGTATTATATATCGAAAAAGTTTCGTAAAAAGTTTGTTTTCCAATTTTTTGCAACTGGTGAACATCATTTACTGTAATTTTTTTTATACTAATTTTTTCCATTAAGTCTTTTGATTGTACATATGATTGACAACTTTCATCATAATATTAGAAAACCCCAGGTTATTCCGGATTAATTATTTTTCTACTGTTTTTTTACTGGAATATATTGTAACCCAACTATGCAAAATACTGTAGAAATCCCTGTTAGTAATGTTCTTACAAGGTGTATCATTTCCCACTTCGTTAATTCGTTTTTTACTTGGTTTTTCATTATCGTCCCTGATGACATTGATGAATTGGCGGGCATAAAATAAATAAAAAACAATAGGAGGATAATAACGTTAGCCGTAAGATTAAGCAGCCACCATTTACGAGTCTCATCTTTTTGTTTATTGACTAAATAAAATGTCAGAACAGATAAAATTAAAGGGATTACTTCCAGAGGCAGCATTATCTTCGCAATGTTTTGTGAATTGATGGAGAACCACAATAAAAAATCTTCAGGATTACTTTTTTGCCAAAAAGGAACTAAAACAAATAGTATTACCAGGCATCCGCCTGTGAATAGTGACTGTACAGCCAGAGAGATTAATTTTAGAAGTTGATTGTTTTTCATCTTTATGATTTTACGGTAAAATTCTTTTTAATGTATTTTCTTTATTTTTTATATAGTGATTAACGACCCCTCCAATATGTCCTATCAGAAGCACAATCAATATGATGGATAAAGTTTTGTGAGCTCCAAGTGAGGGAATGTCCAATCTTTTTGGTAAAAGGGAGGCATCACCGGTCTGTAGGGCTTCTCCGAAATCGCCCATTATAACAGTCGCAATACCTGATATAGAAAGTAAGATCAACAGGTAATAGAATGTATTTTCAATCCAAATAACCAATTTATTATGCAGGTAATTCCCGGTTTTCAACTTTGAAGGTCTTTTATGCCGGAAGAAAAACCAGGCGCGTATTAAAGTCAGGATAAAAACTAAAATACCAGCAAAGAGATGCAGTCGTAAAAGATTTATTTTGGCAGCTCCCGGCTCCATGCCTGACATGATAAATCCCGTAGGAATAAGTAAAATAATCAATAAGAAGCTTAACCAATGAATAATGATGGTTCCTTTGCCGTACTTTTCTGCAAGATTGTTGTTTATAATTGTTTTCATCTGGAAAGTGTTTCAATTTTCTTTGATGAACAAATATCAGCATCTCGTAAAAACTAAAATTGTAAAAATCGGAAATCAGGAATGTCTTTACGTAATTGGCCGGGGCTTTGGCCGGTGATACCTTTTACTTCGTGAACAAAATGTGCCTGATCAAAATAATTGTTACTGTAGGCAATATTTGTCAATGAATTTTGAGAATGCTTTAGTTGATAAGCTATTTGTTTTAATTTCACAATACGGATGTATTCTTTTGGAGAACAGCCTACATAGTTATAAAAATGATTTCTTATTGTTCGGTCAGACACGTTTAATTGTTCAGATAATAAGGTCATTTCAATATCTCCGGAGTTACTTTCTATCAGTTCAAGTGCCTTTATGATGAGTGATAAATCACGATCAAGAATATTATTTAAGAATATATCTTCCATTGCAGTGAACATTTCTTCTGTGTTGGCAAGATGATGTATTTTTAACAGAAACTCCCTGGCCATATGACCAAACAGTTCTTCTATGTCGATTAACCAAGGAAGTGAATTTACTGCTTTTTGTGTGTAACAAGCCAAGCCAAAAGGCTTTAAATGGGCTCCGACAATTCTTATTCTGTCGGTGGCAGGTAAAACGTTTATTTTTTGAGTGGAAATTCTTGATATGGCATTGTTTATCAGTTTTGATTCATTTAATGTATCATTAATTACCCTAAATGGATGGTCAAAAAAATAGCCCATTGTTATACGGGGGAACGGTATCATAAATTCAGCTTTCTCAGTCAATTGACAAACCGGAATATCGATATAAAAGAAACACTCAATGATATTTGAGAGAAACGAATTAACAGGCTTTCTAATTAAAAAATTTTGATCATTCTCCATTCTAAATTGTAAATTAACTGATATAAAAATAAGGCTAATTGTTGTATTTTGAGAAATATATTCTAGAAACTCAATGATGCTTTTTTCAATTTTTTTTATCTTTTTTAAATCATAAGAGCTTTTCAGGCTGACCCAAGATTTTGCATGTTGAATACTGTCATTTAAACTTGTAAAACAGTGGTTTATTTTTATTGGTGGGCACGGTAGAGACACTCGCGCCAGCGGGATTTGGTGGTTTTTCTTTTAGTTATGAGCAGTTTCTAAATTATATATATCTCCGCCCTCCTTTGTACACTGAACAAATATTTGTTTAGGAATGCTATCTTTCAAACTTATTTTGGTCGTCTCGTTACAATTTTCATTATTGTATTTAAAAATCAATTCTCTGTTATCAATGCTGTTAGGTACTGCAGAAGAAGAACCTAAATTATAAAAACCTAACAACTTATTGTGATAATTATAAATATACACTTGCCCGTTTCCTCTCTTGGAATCCTCATAAATACCTGTATAATGAACAGAGTTTAAAATTTTTAGCGTGTCTTTTTTAGAGGTAATAATATTTCCTAAATATTTGACTACTTGTTCATCAATATCTTTTCCTTTTTTTGTGAATCCAAAATTTTGATTAGTAGTATTTTGTTCTAAAACTAATAATCTACAACGTTCATAATAGTCTAACTTTGTCCCAGTAATTTTATTTTTATCATTTTTGTGTAAATCTGATTTATTACAGCTTGTAAATGAAATTATAATTAAACTTAAAAAAAAAATTTTCATATTTTTAATAATCTGAGGGTTTAGTTTTTTTAGATTCTTGTTTCATTTGTAAAACACTTTTTTGACAGCCTGCAGTTCCACCACCATCATATACTTCTACAGCTTTTGCCCATCTAATAATTGTTGGTATCCGTTACTTCAAGACCTCCTGCTCTGTTTTTAGCAAAACTTACTCTCGCATTTCCCAAATGATCTCTGTACTGGTAAATATAACGGTTTTCTCAAATAGCAAACCACTGCTATTTTGCAGTGGTCTTGTTTTGTTCGGGACACGAGCGAGACACTCGCGCCAGTGGAGGATTATAAAGCTAAAAAAGCATATTCGTAGAAAATTACCATACTCTATAAAACACAAAAACCTCGCAAAAGCGAGGTTTTTTTTATCTACCCCTACGATATAATCGTGCTGTAAAGAGGGAGAATATTTCACATTTTTAATCAAGTTTTGAAAAATCTGGACTTGTGATTACGACATAATATTCTTTATTTCTGTCTCCTTCAGAATATCTCTTTTTGTAAATTTTACTACCCTTATTAAATATATTGACAATAATGTATTTCTGATTTAGAAATTCTTTAGGTAAAGAAAACACATACTTCTGCGCTAGTGGAAGCTTAGGTAAAAACGTTTCAAAGCTGATATCAAAATTTAACGATTTGTCATTTGCTAGTTTATTATAATTTTCATCAGATAAATCAATCGTACCAACAATATAATTCACATCAAGTATGCCTATAGAAGTAGAGCTAATTCGTAGATCATTTATCATCAAACAAGGTTTTTATCAACCATAATTAAAAAATTAATTATCTTGGTTTGAGATAAAAAATAGCTTGAAAAAAACAAACACATTAAAAAAAAATATTTTAAGATTTTATTTTCCATTTCTCTTAAGTATGTTTTGTATTACAGATTTAGTTAAAATCATTGAAGGTTTTGATATATTATTACCTCTGTAAACCGCAGCTCCTACATCTCTGTAGTCTTTATACGTTCCATCAGAATTTTTTATCACATTCGTTCCATCGTATTTCTGTAGTCTACCTACAATAATATTTGTTCCTTTACCAGTAAAAGTTTTATCATCAACGCCTTTCGTGGGAGTTAAAGCGTCAAAAGGAAAAAATTTTCCACCTGCTTCAAAAATACCTGCAGGATGAAGATGTATTGATGTATGAGTCTTATCATTCGTCGGCATTGAAGCAGGTGCAGTTCCAATACCCCTTGCATCAACTATAGGTAATGGCCCTGTTTCTCCTCTCGCTATTACATTGTCTCCTGAAATTGAAGAACTCTCTTCTCTAAATCCACCATTAGCATCACCTCTATCCATAACACCTAAAGATTCTTTTAATGTTCCATCGGGAGGAATTCAATACACTTAATTGATTTAAGGCAATATTTTCTCCTTTTTTTTCTGCGGCTTTTATTGCTGCTTGGTCTGCTTTATTTGTAATCATTAAAACTCCCTCATCAGTTGTACCATCAGTTCCAATTTTTTTACCTTTCTCATTAACATAGTCTATAGGTGGTAAAGCAAATCTTCCATCTGGATCGATAAACCTGATCGGATTATTCCAAGCGTAATTATAAGGACTGTAACGAGTCATCTTTTCCGCCAACTGATCCACAACGCCCCATCTTCCCAGATCTGCCATATAAAACCTAGCTCCATAATCATACATTCCCGTCTCCTGCAGCTCCTTACCATTGTACTTGTAACTGTAATACCCGCCAAAATTAGAACTACTTAGCATTCCTTCTATATGATTGAGGCCAAATGGATAATAATTGTTGGTATCCGTTACTTCAAGAGCTCCTGCGCTGTTTTTGGCAAAACTTACTCTGGCATTCCCATATGATCTCTGTACTGGTAAATATAACGGTTTTCTCAAATAGCAAACCACTGTAATTTTACAGTGGTTTTGTTTTATTCGGGGCACGAGCGAGACACTCGCGCCAGCGGGAGAAATGCTCGATCCAGCAGAGAGGGCTGTAGGTCTTTTTTGACAGCCTCTTCGTTATTGATTTATTTCAGGTTTTAAATTTAATAAATCTGGATTTCTAATTATAATTTTTTTATTTAAATCTCCATCATAAATAATTTCTAATTCTGGTTGCCATTCTATGAAATCTCTATCTACTTGAAGTTTTTTATTATCAAAAGAAAGTATCATTCCTTTTTTAGCTTCTTCTTTCATTTTTTCAGGAATGTTTTTAAACAAGGACTTACCAAATACATCTTTATCATTATAGAAACATAAAATATCAGAATATAATCCTGCTTTTTTTTTAAATCTATTATTATTTAAATATTCTAAAGCTGAGTTTTTAGAAATATCCATTATTTTAACTTTTGAATTTTCTTTATTTATTACAACAGCATAAGGAGGTTCTCCTGTCATATTAACAAATTCAAATTTATAATTGTTAATTAATGAAAATATTTCTGCGTTTTCATTCTGCTTAACCTGAGTTGAACAAGAAATAAAAAAAAATATAATTATTATTAATCTAGTAATTTTCAACTTTTTCATATTTAACATTATCATATTTATATGCCGTTCCACCTGAATTTGGAACATATACGTGTCTATTAATAGGTTTACTTTGTGAATTTACAGGATAATTTGTAGCACCTGCAGCATCTCCCATCTTAGAGGTTTCAACTAACTGACTACTTCTGTTATATGAAGATGGTGTTGGCAATCCAAACTTATGAGAATGATCAATAGTAGTTACTACATTACCTGCATTTTCAAGAGCTTTCCCTACATCAGAAGCTTGCACTTCATTTCTTTCACCGTTTGTAAAGAGCATTGTTTTTTCATTTGCTGATGCATCAATATATTCTATCTTAGCATATTCAACCTTAGAATGATCTGCTATAGCTTTGAATGCCTCGTGACCTTTTTCTTGATCATTAACAACTAGAGCTTGCGTTCTTCCATTACCTTGTGCTAATTCTGCATTTTCTCCTATGTTTACTCTTACTCCTGTTTCATTACCTTTTTTATCCACCATTACAAGAACATCTTCTCCCGCTTTCTCAACTTGTGTAATTTTACCGCTTGGATCAGCTCTAAATTCATCATCGTTTTCTATTGCCATTCTGCCATCAGGATCAATGAACCTAATTGGATTATTAAACGCATAATTATAAGGGCTGTGTCTAGTCATCTTCTCCGCAAGCGGATCTACAACACCCCATCTTCCAATATCTGCCATATAGAACCTAGCACCATAATCATACATACCCGTCTCCTGAAGCTCCTTTCCATTGTACTTGTAACTGTAATACCCGCCAAAATTAGAACTACTAAGCATTCCTTCAATATGATTGAGGCCAAATGGATAATAATTGTAAAAAAGGTATCCGTTACTTCAAGAGCTCCTGTGCTGTTTTTGGCAGAACTTACTCTTGCATTTCCTAAATGATCTCTGTATTGGTAAATATAACATTTTGAAATAAAATAATAAAAACCACTGCTTTTTTACAGTGGTTTTGTTTTATTCGGGGCACGAGCGAAACGCTCGCGCCAGCGGGGGGGTGATTTTTTAGAGATAGGAGCAACAGTTAAGTTCAACTCTTCTATTTACAAATAGGAATTTGACCATATAATGTACTGTTTTGAAGCTCAACGACATAATCTTCTTTTGAATGACAATATTTTTTCTTGTATTTCTTTTTATCTAAATTATAAATCCTGACAATTAAATATGGTGTATCTATTAGTAAACCACCTATAATATTAATATTATAATTATAATCTTTATCTATATAGTTTGAATATTTGAATTTTAGAATAAGTTTATCACTTGCATCAAATTTTTTATCCAAGTGAATTTCTTTTCCAGTAGTATAAGTAAAATCCAAAACAGTATTATTTTGCCTTTCTTCAATAAAGCTCATAGATAACCTATCAGTAATAATATTATCATCAATTACAATAATTAAATTCAGCTTACTTTGGGAAGAATATAGTAAAGAACAAAATCCTAATAAAAAAGTCAATACTCTATTTTTTAATTTTGCCATTTTCATAATTTGATAAAATGTTATTTACTGCATTAATATTTAAATCCATTAATTTCGTACCTTTATTATCATAAAACACTGCTCCTTGTTTATTATATGGATCTATCATAGAACCATCTGACTTTAAAGTCACAGGATTACGCTCCAAATTACCGACAATTATATTAGTTTCAAAATCTGCAAATGCTTTTATATCATCACTAGAAGGTTCTGTTGCTGTAATAGTATAAGATTTTCCACCTTCCAACAAAGTTGCTGTTGGGTGTGAATGTAACAAAATATCCGTTTTAATATTATTCTTAATACCGTTTTGAATAGCAATGTCCATAAAATTTATATGTCCACTTGCTTCTCCTTTATTTATTGTCATTTTCTCTCCCGTTGTGTATGTCGTTCTATTTCCTCCTAAATTAATATCGGCACGAACTTCATGTTGTCCTCCTTCTTTATCAGGACTTATTAAATGTGTCGATGGTGAATTTGTCATTTTCAAAGCTGTCGAAATTGCTCCTAAAGAAGCAACTCCCCCCCTGATTTCTTGTTTTGCTTCCGTAAGGTAATTACTTTTATTTCCTTCACTAACATAAACTTTATGATCATTTATACCATCGCTACCTAAATACCTCCCAGATTTTGTAAAAAAATCGCCTAAAGGTCCTCTTCAATCCGGATCAATATACCTCAAAGGATTATTAAATGTATAGTTGTATGGTGACCATCTTTTCATTTTCTCCGCCAGCGGATCTACAACGCCCCATCTGCCCAGATCAGCCATATAAAACCTAGCACCATAATCATACATGCCCGTCTCCTGAAGCTCCTTCCCATTGTATTTATAACTGT
Organism: Chryseobacterium sp. JM1; assembly: GCF_000737715.1. Taxonomy (GTDB): domain Bacteria; phylum Bacteroidota; class Bacteroidia; order Flavobacteriales; family Weeksellaceae; genus Chryseobacterium. The sequence goes on from NZ_JPRN01000026.1 coordinate 28,835, forward strand.
AATACCCTCCAAAATTAGAACTAAAAAAGCTCCTGTGCTGTTTTTGGCAAAACTTACTCTGGCATTTCCTAGATGGTCTCTGTATTGGTAAATATAACGGTTTTCTCAAATAGCAAACCACTGCAATTTTACAGTGGTTTTGTTTTGTTCGGAGCACGAGCGAGACGCTCGCGCCAGCCAAGGGCGTAGATAAATCTACTTACTCCAAAATCGAAAAAGGATTAAGGGAAGTTACCGTAACAGAGCTTACCAAAATGGCTAAACTCTTTAATTTGTCTGTAGACCAGATTATAAATTACGATGAAAACGTAAAACCTAAAGAAATTGTAATTGAAGATAAATCGACTCTGGAACAGATGGAACTCATTCAACAGCTCGACGAAGAAGATAAAAGCACCGTCTTTAAAATCATCGATAAAATGCTTACTACCAAAAAATTTAAAGACTTCTTTAATAAAAATGTTGCCGCTTTATAAAATAAAAACCCTCACTTCTTGCGAGGGTTAATTTTTATTTATCACATATTATAAAATTTGTGAAAATTATAGTTTTTATCATTCTTTTTTTAATACCATATTTTTGTATTTTATTATACCTGGTTCGAAATAAACTGTTTCATTCTTTATATCAAATCTTAAAGGAACAAAATCGATAATACTATTTGCTTCATGCATATTTCTTTCATCTACACAATGGATTTTAATCTTTTTATTTGAAATAATTTTATAATTACCAATACATTTAACCCTGTTTGCTTCAACTTTTTTCTCTATAGTGATTTCATTGTTTTCAAGTATTTCTATTTTTAAAAATTGCTTACTATCAACATATGTATAATTACCTTGGAAACTTTCAGGAGCTATTCTGTTCTGTGATTTACAACTTACAAAAAATACAATCACAAATAAACTAATTATCTTTTTCATTTTGAAAATCTTTTTGGAATTACAACATTTAGATCTTTCATAATAGAGTAATTTTGGGGAAGATTAGCCTTTGGATACATCTTTAGTAAAGCCTCTCTTGAAGTTGATAAAGTAACTTGTGTGTTAGGATGACTACTATATATTCCACTTTTTATATTCCTAACCCAGCTAGTTGTTATATCCGACATACTTTGGATTTTATTATTTTCAAAAGCAGAAACATTCGTTTTTATAAAATTATGATTATCTGGATCATATGCAAATTGAGCTTTATAAGCTCCTACTTCATCATGGAGATCACCAGCTGAATAACCACTATTATATAATACCAATGAACCTGTCTCGAATTGGTATCCATGAGTCATTTCATGAACAAATTCACTTGTGCTACCATCAAAACTAAGATTTATATTTCCTGTATTAGAGTCATAATAGGTACCTCCATTTTTCCCATTAGAATCTTCTAATGCATATACATTATCACTTTGCTCAAGTACACTCATATTATCTAGCGAGCCTCCTAGACTCGAAATTCTTTCAGATAATCTATTCTCTTGTCGTGCTAGTTTTTTAGAGCTCCATCCCTCGTCTTTAGCTTTTTGAGCTAGTCCTGATTTTGTAGTTTCTAATTCAGATTTTTTATCCTGTACGTCTTTTTTATGTTTATCCCACTGTTCTTGACTTCCTGGAGCAATTTGCATTCCATCAGGATCAGTAAATCTGATTGGGTTATTCACAGTATAACTATAAGGTGAAAACCTACGATATTGTTCAGCCAACGGATCAACAACACCCCATCTACCCAAATCCGGCATATAAAAACGTGCGCCATAATCATAGATACCCGTCTCCTGAAGCTCCTTGCCGTTGTACTTATAACTGTAATACCCTCCAAAATTAGAACTGCTTAGCATTCCTTCAATATGATTGAGGCCAAATGGATAATAATTGTTGGTATCCGTTACTTCAAGAGCTCCTGTGCTGTTTTTGGCAAAACTTACTCTGGCATTTCCTAAATGATCTCTGTATTGGTAAATATAACAGTTTTCTCAAATAGTAAACCACTGCAATTTTACAGTGGTTTTGTTTTATTCGGGGCACGAGCGAGACGCTCGCGCCAACTCAGGGGATTAATTTGGTTGTGCTAATGCAATAAATTCTTTTGCAGAGCCTTGTTCCTTAAAATAAATTTTATCAGGGTATTCAAAGCCCTTCTTCCAATAGATTTTTGAAACGTAGAGTTTATGGCTGGGTATCAATCCCTTTTGAATTACTTCAAATTCTCCTCCTCCCTTAAACATTAAACAAATGTCATCTCCAAACTTCCCAAAGTATTCTATATTACATTGATTTATATTTTTACGATATTCTATTGTTTTGATTGTCTTCTTATTTTCCGAAAAAATAATTTTGTCCTTTCTAATATTTAAAAAACCACTAACTTTTGTACTATCATTAGAAAAAGTAAATTGATAAAGTTTATCTTTTTTAATAAAAATATTTTTTTCTTTATTAATTAAAAAATAATAAACAATAGTGTCTTTTTTTAATGGCTCCTGATTAGAATCTTTAATTATTGTATAATTAATCTTTTTCTGTTGAGAAAAAGAAAAAACAAATAAAAAAAAGAAAAATAGTATTAATAACTTATTTAATGTCAGTTGATTTATTTTTTTCATATAATTCTTTTAACTGTGTTTGTATTTTTTCAGCTGGAGATCCTTTTTTTGGATTAAAATCTTCTCTTAGTACTCCTGAATGATCTGAACCATAATCACCATGCTGATCTTTGCTTTTATTTAAGTCAACATGAGATTTTATTTCATGATAAATTGATTCAGAATTATCATATACAATTTTATCTTCTCCTCCCGATCTAGATGCTTTGGCTGCAGCAGCTTTCTCAGTTGTACCAAACGCTCCATTATCCGGATTAGAATTTAATAGAATTAGGGCTACATCCTTTCCTTTACTTTTCGAAATATCTACTCCATTAAAAGCTTTAAATTCAGAACTTTCAGATCTCTCATTAGCTTTAATTTTTCCTGCCGTAACCATAGTAGTATTTTGAATACCGTATAAAGTTTCTGCAGCAGCTCCATCTTTTGTAGGTATTGAACCTACCGTTATATAGATATCAACAGTTTTAGATTTACTGTACTTGTCCCAAATAGCTTTTCCCGCAGCAGTTTGCTTTAATGTTTTAATTGCTTCTTTGGATTTGCCATTTGAGCCTACTATGATAATATCATTAACAGCTCTACCATCAGGATCAATAAATCTAATTGGATTATCAACTGCATAAGTATACGATGAAAACCTTCTGTATTTTTCCGTCAGCGGATCCACAACGCCCCATCTCCCAAGATCAGCCATATAAAACCTAGCACCATAATCATACATGCCCGTCTCCTGAAGCTCCTTCCCATTGTATTTATAACTGTAATACCCTCCAAAATTAGAACTGCTTAGCATTCCTTCTATATGGTTGAGACCAAATGGATAATAGTTGTTGGTATCGGTTACTTCAAGAGCTCCTTCGCTGTTTTTTGGCAAAACTCACCCTCATATTTCCTAAATGATCTCTGTACTGGTAAATATAACGGTTTTCTCAAATAGCAAACCACTGCAATTTTACAGTGGTTTTGTTTTGTTCGGGGCACGAGCGAGACACTCGCGCCAGCTGGGGGAAATATTAATCATATTCAAATGGGCGTTTAAGCTGCTGCAATATAAAAGCTTCACCTTCCTTTTTATTCTTACTTAATCCAATATATTTGCCATTATTAAGATTAATATCTAAACTGCTTTTTTTCTTATTTAATATAAAATAAAATTTCAAATCTTTACTTAGATTAAAACTACATTTTTTTTCAAGAATAGTATTTCCATTTTCAAAAACTATAATTTTATTTAATTCATGTAATTCCACTCTTACCCCGGTAAAACCAATTTCCCTGGATATTAGAACTTTATTATTAATTACTTCACATTTTCCTATTCTTAGAGAAACTGTATCCTTTTGAAATGAATCTTGAAAAGATACTTGAAATTTATTTTCAAAATTTTGAGCATGAATACTTAATCCAGCAAAAAACATATAAATTATAAAAAAAAATTTACTCATTATCGTTATTATTTAAAAAATAATTATTGAACAGGTATTTTTTGAACACCACTATTGAGTTTACCCCTATCATATGAATCTTTCATTTGATAAATTTGATCGCTCGTTATATTTTTTCCTGCATTTGGAGCTTTGGAAGGCAACATGGCATTTCCAGATGGCCAATCATGATTTTGAAGATTACCAGAATGCCCAAACTCATGTCCCACAGTACGATCTAAAGTACCTTGCCCATCGTCTGTTTTTCCAGTTCCCGCATACTGTCCGTCAGCAGCCTGTTGCCTATCTAATATTTGATCTCCAATATAAACAACATTATCTCCTACAGGAGCTTTTCCTAATGTTCCTTTATCTTCATATCCTCCGATTCCATTCGGAATTCCCCCATCATTAACAATTCTAATAGCATGATCTGTTTTAGAAAGAGGATTATTATCAGATGCAACTGAGATGTCAGTAACTACATTTACTTCAAATTTATTCTCCTTAATCCCATATACATCTTTCAATGAGCCACTTACCCTTTTAGCATATGAATTCATTTGCTGAGATGTAAATTTTCTGCCTGAATCATTAATTACTTTTCCTGTAACAGTCATAGTAATTACAGTTGTTCCATCTTCTCTGACTGTTTGAGAAAATCGTATATCTTTTGCCTCCCTTCCATCAGGATCAATAAACCTTATAGGATTATTATAAGCATAGGTGTAAGGGCTCCATCTTGTGGATGTCTCCGCCAGCGGATCCACAACGCCCCATCTGCCCAGATCAGCCATATAGAATCTTGCTCCATAATCATACATCCCACTCTCCTGAAGCTCCTTGCCGTTGTACTTATAACTGTAATACCCGCCAAAATTAGAACTACTTAGCATTCCTTCAATATGATTGAGGCCAAATGGAAAAAAGGTTTTCTCAAATAACAAACTACTGCAATTTTACAGTGGTTTTGTTTTTTTCGGGACACGAGCGAGACGCTCGCGCCAACTCGGGGTAAGAAAAGATAAAAAGATGTAGCAGGACGAAGTGGGCAAACTTGTGGGTGTTCACGGTGCTGTCATCGGAAGATATGAACGTGAGGAAGTAAAACCATCTATTGAGGTAGCTACACAACTTGCGGAAGCTCTGGAAATTTCTCTGGATTATCTTATAGGTGCTACAGATGTTCTTTTGGAAAAAAATATTGTTTCTAAAATTTTGGATATCCAAAAACTAAAAGAGAACGATAGACAACATGTCTTCGATCTCCTTGATGCGTTCCTCAAGCAAACTAAATTGCAATCGATTATGTAAAATAAAAGCCACTCTTCCGAGTGGCTTTTATTTTATTTATTATTTGTTTTTCCTTTATATCGTGTAAGGATTAAAACACCTTCGTAATTACTACGCTTTGTTCCTTGTAAAATAATAGTATCTTTATTATAAAAGAGTATTTTACTGGTATTTTTATGATAATAGCCACTTTTAGGATTTCTCTCAGAATCTATACTAACAACTGAATCATTGATGATAAACCATTTCTCAGGATTATACATATCATCTTTTGGGATAGTATCTAAATTCTTAGTAGTAGAATTATTTATGTATTGGATCTGCCTTCCATCTTTAAAAAATTCTTTTACTCTATATGGATAAAATGAATGATCTTCATCAATGCTATAACAATACCATTTTTTACTAGTTTCTCCTGCAAAGACAGATTGTATTTTATCTTTATTACTTTCTTTACATGAAAAAATAGTAAAAGCTAAAAGAAGTAAACTACTCTTGAGGATGCTTGATGTCTTCATATGATTTTGTTGGATAAATTTTATTTCCTATTTGAACAGTAAGTTTTGTACTTGTTGGCAGATTATTCCCTGAGTTATAAACATTTATATATACTCCTCCCGTATTCTCTTCATTATATTGATTAATCATATCCATGGGATTATTACCATAGCTTGATTCTTTTTCTGCTGCATTAAGAACATGTTGACCAAAACTTGCGGCTTGACCTGCTCGAGAATTATCTGGAGTCTTTCCAAAATCAGGATCCTTAGCTTCGTTTAAGTAAACTTTAGAGTGTAATGTAAAAGTATAGTCTCCCTTGAAATTTTCATTTTTATGTCCAAGCTTTCCTCCTTCGTGGTTTAAAGTAGATCGGATATAATATGCATTATCATACTCACCACCTTTTAAAGATGTGGTATTAAAGAAAATATTTCCTCGCCCATTTGTATGAGCATCTCCTTTACCGTATGTCCCTACACCCACATATCCTCCAATATTTTTTTCTCCTGCATAGTGTGCTAAAACTTTAGAAACAGCTGTTATAGTTCCTTTCTTGCTGTAATCTAATTGTGAAAGACTTGCATTTCCTTTATCTGTATGTATAATTACATTGTTGGTTTTTTTATTATCAGTGTACATATAACGTCCGTACTTATTAAAATGATCATCAACAGGTGCTCTTCCATCCGGATCAATAAATCGGATTGGATTATCAAAAGCATAGTTATAAGGGCTATGTCTTGTCATTTTCTCCGCAAGCGGATCTATAGCATCCCAGCGTCCTAAGTCAGGCATATAGAATCTTGCTCCATAATCATACATACCCGTCTCCTGAAGCTCCTTTCCGTTGTACTTGTAACTATAATACCCGCCAAAATTAGAACTACTAAGCATTCCTTCAATATGATTGAGGCCAAATGGATAATAATTGTTGGTATCCGTTACTTCAAGAGCTCCTGTGCTGTTTTTGGCAAAACTTACTCTGGCATTTCCTAAATGATCTCTGTATTGGTAAATATAACGGTTTTCTGTGAAACTGTAAAATCCTTCTGCTGTGGGTACAAAATCCAGTTTCCATTCCGGCGTTCCGCCAAGACCGGGAAATGTTTTTCCTACATTTTCATAGGCCTGCTCTTCAAAAGCAGACTCTGTTCTGCAGCCCAGACAGGGTTGAAATCCATCTCCCGTATCGATATAGCTGTACTGGAACCCATCCAGATAGTCCGTCATTCGGGTGGTAGTCACAGCTCCTCTTCCATCCATTCTGCCGGTATATATTTTTTTCAGCTTCGTTCCGTCTGCACGGTAAAGATAACCGAGATTGGAACGAAAAGTAACGCCCATCGTGGTCTGTACAATATCAAAAGTATTGGGCAAACTCAGATAATTGTACGTAATGGTTTGAATGCCTTTGTCTTTCATATTGATCATATTCCCGTTCAGGTCATAATCAATGGTATTGTTTCCTCCTTCATATCCTGTGTCATTTAAAGAGCTTTCGATAACCTGATTCAGACGATTTCCGGTATATTTATACTCAAGATTGTCTACCTGTGTAGCGGTGGAGCCAAAAACAGGAAGGGCATTTCTTTTTAAGAAGGCAATATTTCCGTTTAAATCATAGGTTAAACGTTCATCAAAATTCTTATTATGAGGATTGGTGGTTTCAGGTTCTGCGTATTCGGCATCGGTTAATCGGTTCAGGTTGTCATAGGTGTAGTTGTATCTTTTCAGGTTATTCACCGTTGACATATTCCAGTCTATTTCAGCAATATTTCCATTGAATTTCCCCGGTGAAATACTACTGTAAACAGGATCTGTATATTTTACTTTATATCCGAACAGTTTTCCGTTCAGGCTTACAGGATCATTGATCTGGGTCATCCAGCCTCTGATGTTGTATTTGTAATCGATGCTTTGAAGCGGTGAACCCATATTCACTCCTCCCACTTTTTTGTTTTCAAGCTGGGAAAGCTCATTGTATTTATTCTGAGCCAGAATTTCTTCGGGATTTCCATCTACCTGATGCTTGTGGACCAAAAGTCTGTTCTGATGATCATAGGTAAAGTTTTCAGTGATGGTTCTTTCTGTATCCGTAACAAGCCTTTTGTGCTTGGTAATAACCATCTGCGGTGTTCCTGCAAAATCCAGCTTGGATTCTGTTTTGGTATACCCTCCCAGATGATTAATGGAATAAGTGCCAACTGGTCGGCCTTTGGTATCGTAATAGGTATAGTTCCTGGTCCAGTTATCATCTTCAATATTCTTGACCAGACTCATTACAGGTAATCCTTTTGTGCTTCTTCCGTCAGAGGAAGGCGTTTCTGTTAAAACAGGCTCGCCCAGAATAGCGGATGGAAAAGGTGGATTGAAGCCATATCCCTGAGGATACGAATCATAATAATTAACGGACAAAAGCGTATCTACATTTAAATAGACACTGGTATAATAAACGGTGATTCCATTCCTTACAAAACCTGTAGGATGTCGTGCATCATAAATAACCAAATCTGCCATCTGACTCTGCAAGGTATTTCTGCTGCTGTTGTTATTGAGTAGTCCTGTATAAGCCACTCGCCCAAACATATCATATTTGGTCATCAGCCATTTGTTTTGGGAGGCCATCATTGCATCCTGGGTAAGAAGCAGTCGGTCTGCTTTATCATACACCATGTATTCCCAGCCTTTCCCCGGAAGTTTCTTTTCCACCAGTCTGCCTTTTCCGTCATAGCGGTACTGATAGCACAGATCATTCAGTAAGGTATCGGTGATGGCTTGATTGACAGCTTTTGGAGGAATAACAAATGCCAGTTGGTTATATTCATTATACACATAATAGGTATCTGCATATTCTGAACCGGATATCATTTTTCTTAACAAAATGGTCTGCCCTTTTCCATTTTTATATTCATAGGTTTTATTTCCAT
>NZ_JPRN01000027.1 GCF_000737715.1 Chryseobacterium sp. JM1
GTAGAATTACCGGACAACGCTTATGAATTTATCTGGAGCCACCACCACATCATCATGGACGGCTGGTGCTTAAGTATCCTGATCAATGATTTTTCTGCGATTCTGAACTCCCTTCAGCAGGGATTATCCTTAAGCCTGGCTGAGCCTCAGAAATACGCTTCCTATATCCAATGGTTAGAAGGCGTAGATAAAGAAGAGGCGATGACCTATTGGAAGAATTATTTAGAAGGAATCACTACACCTACTTTGATTCCTTTCGAGAAACCGGATCAGGGCAAAGCTTCCCATTATCTTGCAGAAACCCTCGTGATTGAGAACCATACTTTTCAGGAAATCGATGCCTTCTGCCAGTATGTAGGGATCACCCTGAATACCTATGTACAGGGAGTTTGGGCTTATTTGTTAAGTTCATACAACAGATCGGAGGATGTAGTCTTCGGCTCCGTAGTCTCAGGAAGACCTGCTGACCTGGAGGGTGTTGAAAGTATGGTAGGTCTGTTTATCAATACGATTCCTGTACGGGTAAGCTTTGACAGGGATGAGACACCGAGAAGTCTGCTGAATAAGCTTCATCAGGACTCTATCCAAAGTACAGGCAATCACTTTAGCAGTCTGGCAGAAATCCAGTCTTTATCTTCACTGGGCAAAGAGCTGATTAACAATATAATCATTTTTGAAAATTATGTAAGGAAGGAAGATCAGGAAATGACAGGTCTTGTTTATGAAAATACACAAGGTTTTGAACATACCAACTATAACCTTACTATTGTTGTAATTCCTAATACAGATTCCTTACATATTGAGTTTAAGTATAACTCATCAGTTTATGATACTTCAGCTGTAGCCTCTCTGTTACTGCATTTCCATAATATCATGAACAGCTTTAGAACTTCTCCTGATAGGCAGGTCTCGGAAATAAGTTATTTGGGAGCAGAAGAAAGAAACCTAGTCCTGAAAGGCTTTAATACAACAGAGGTATTTTATCCTTCAGAAACCATACTGAACTTATTCGCGAAACAGGTAAATCATAGTCCGAACCATACTGCATTGATATCTGATGATGTAAGGCTTAATTATGCTGAACTCAATTCAGAAGCCAATCAGCTGGCCCATTATCTTCAGAAAAAATATGCGGTTATGGCGAATGATTTGATTGCCATTCAGCTTCCGCGTACGGAAAAGATGATCGTGTCCATTCTTGGGGTATTAAAATCAGGAGGAGCCTATGTCCCGATTGATAGAGCGCATCCTCCGGAGAGAACGGAGTATATCTTAAAGGATACTCAGGCTAAAGTTTTTATTGATGAGACATTCTGGTCAGAATTTATGACACACAGGGATCATTATTCAAGAGAAGATCCTGCTATGGATTTGGATCCTTCAAGCCTGGCCTATATAATTTATACTTCCGGTACTACAGGGAATCCTAAAGGAGTATGCATCAGCCATTCCAACCTGATGAACTATGTTTGCTGGAGCAATCAGTACTATTTTAATAATGAAGATCGTGGCAACTGGGGGCTGTTCACCTCAATTTCTTTTGACCTTTCGGTTACGGCATTATTTTGCTCTTTAACCAGAGGAGGCTCATTATGGCTGGGTGAAGAGGAAGAAGATATTTTATCGGTTCTTATGAAGGCCTTTGAAAATAAAGATATAGATATCTTAAAACTCACACCTTCTCACATTTCATTACTAAAGAATACAGAAATTCATCAGACAGGTATCCGTAAGATAATTTTAGGGGGAGAAAAGCTTTATCATGAGCATATTCAAATCATTCACTCCATTAATGAAGATATTGAGGTTTATGACGAATATGGTCCTACAGAGGCAACAGTAGGATGTATTGCCCAAAAAGTTGATCTCTCAGCACCATCTATCGGAAAGCCTATAGCCAATACCGGAATTTATATTTTGGACGGATACGGACATTTGGTGCCGGTAGGAGTAAGCGGCGAACTTCATATCACCGGATCAGGGTTAGCCCTGGGGTATTTAAACAACGAAGATCTTACGGCTGAAAAGTTTGCAGACAATCCTTTTGTTGAAGGGACAAAGATGTATCGCACAGGAGATTTGGCCAGATGGCTACCGGATGGAACCATCGAATATCTGGGAAGAATTGATGATCAGGTCAAGATCCGTGGGCACAGGATAGAGCTTGGTGAAATTGACGGTCAGGTTTTATCTTACCATAAAGCTATCAGAAATGCGGTAACTGACGTGAAAGAATATAATGGCGACAGGATTCTGGTAGTATATTATACGGCAGAGGAGGCCATAGATAAGCAAAGTTTATCAGGATATTTAAAAAATAAATTACCTCAGTATATGCTTCCGGGGTTCTATGTGGAACTGGAAAATATTCCATTGACCAGTAATGGAAAGATCGACAGAAAGAGTCTCCCTGAAGTAAGCTCAGAAGATCTCATCAGGAACGAATATGAAGCACCAAAGACGGAGATAGAACATGTATTAGTGGACAGCCTCTCTCAATTATTAAACTATGATGTTAAAGAAGTGAGTATCCATGACAACTTCTTTGATATGGGACTGAATTCTCTATCCCTGATAAGATTCGCCCAGTTACTCCGTCAAGGGGCCGGTTGGGAAATAGAGATCGCCAAGTTCTTTTCCCATCCTACCATAGCGGAGTTATCAAAATTCATACACAATAGGAATGCACCTGATACCGAGACGAATACTAATGAAGATGAAGACCTGTCGGACCACATAGACAGCTTTATTGACGACTTTAACTAATATTACTATGAAAAGAGAATCCTTAAAAAGAGACATCGCAATAATTGGTACTTCCTGTTTATTTCAGGATAGTGAACATTCGGGTATGTTTTGGGAAAACCTTGTTAGCGGAAATGAGCTGATTAAGTTTTATACAGATCAGGAGCTTTTGGAAGAAGGTGTAGAGGCTAAAACGATTGAAAACCCAAAATTTGTAAAAGTAAAAACGTTTATTGACGGTTCTGATTCTTTTGATTATTCCTTTTTTGGATACACAAAAGATGAAGCCAACAGCATGGACCCGCAAACCAGAATTTTGCATCAGTTGGTTTGGGAGGTGTTTGAAGATTCTTCCTATGACCCTTTCAAAATTCAGGAGAAAGTGGGGGTATATCTTACTGCCCATGATAATTTTAACTGGATTGCTCACACGATGGTCAATAAAAAAGAAACAATAGATCCTTTTTATTTATCACAAATCAATAATAAAAACTTTTGCAGTTCTCTGATTTCCTATAATCTCAATTTAAAAGGCCCGAGTCTTTTTATTGATACGGCATGTTCAAGCTCTCTCGTAGCAGTACATACGGCATGCAGAGCCTTGCTGCTAAGAGAATGCGCAATGGCGGTAGCAGGAGGTATAGGCCTTAAAACTTCAGAAGAAAAAGGATATTTCTACGAAGAAGGCATGATCTCCTCCAAAGATGGGCACTGCAGAGCATTTGATAATGAATCTTCAGGAACTGTAGGTACCGAAGGCGGAGGCGTTATCTTACTAAAACGTTTGGAAGATGCCATTAATGACAATGATCATATTTATGCCATCATAAGAGCGACCTCAGTGAATAACGATGGCAATAGAAAAGTGGGGTATACTGCTCCAAGTGTATCCGGCCAGTCCGAATGCATAAAACATGCTCATAATTTTGCCAAGATTTCCGGGAACGAATTTTCTTATATTGAAACGCACGGGACAGGTACAAAATTAGGAGACCCCATCGAAATTGAAGCCCTGAATAAAGCATTTAACTATGATAATTCTTTTGAATGTGCCATTGGTACGGTGAAATCTAATTTGGGGCATTTAGGTAATGCAGCAGGGATCGCAGGAATTATAAAAACGGCACTCGCCTTAAAAAATAGGGCTATTCCACCTTCACTGCATTATAAAAAAGCGAATTCAGAGGTAAGTTTTCACAAAGGTCCTTTCTTTGTCAATACAGAAACCAAACCGTGGGAATCCAAAAATAATCTTCCGCGTATTGCAGGGGTAAGCAGCCTCGGAATAGGAGGAACCAATGCACATGCTATTTTAGAAGATTATCAAGCAGAATCATCTGACACGGGAAAAAATAGGACAGGGAATCACATTGTAACCTATTCTGCAAAAAGCCCCGAAGCACTAGCCCGGTATTGTGCCAAACTAAAAACATTTGTACAGGAAAATAAGGAGACTTCGCTTTCAGATATATCCTACTCATTAAATACAGGTAGAGCCGGTTTTGAATACAGAAACTTCATCATTTTTAATGACAGAGAAGAATTGCTGAATGAGCTGGATCATCAAAAAGAACAGTACAAAAAAGCAGAATCTTCTCAGGAAATTGTCTTTGTTTTCCCGGGACAGGGCTCACAGTATTTCAAAATGGGTGAGGAACTGTACCATCAGGAAGAGGGAATCAGAAAATATATTGATGAAGGTTTTGGTATTTTAAATAAGAGATTTGATATCGATTTTGCTCAGATACTGGGATATAATGACAGTACCGCGGATCCTGAATTGATTAATGAAACCCAATACACCCAGCCTCTGTTATTCATCATGGAATATGCGCTGGCACAATGGCTTACTGAATTGGGAATAAAGCCGTCTCTGATGATTGGGCACAGTTTGGGAGAATATGTTGCCGCCTGTATGTCAGGGGTATTTACTTTTGAAGAAGGAGTATTGCTGATGGCAGAAAGAGCTTTTTTAATGAATAAAGCTCCTGTAGGAAAAATGATGGCGGTAAACTCATCCTATGAAAATATACAAAAAATCATACCTGATACTATTTCCGTCGCAGCAGTCAATTCAGATAAGATAACCGTATTATCCGGCAGAGAGAAAGATCTTGATGAATTCTTTACGCTGTTAAATGAAAAGAATGTAGGTTCAGCTTTTCTAAGCACATCCCATGCCTTCCATTCGTATCTGATGGATGATGTAGCCACGGAATTTGAGCATCTATTCGCCGGTATAAACTTATCAAAACCTCAGATTCCCTATATCTCAAATCTTACCGGAAAGCTGATCTCAGAAAGTGAAGCCATGTCTCCGACGTATTGGAAAGAGCAGATGCTTAATACGGTTCTTTTTGAAAAAGGGATTGAAAATATAATGAATGATGGAAAAGAGAAGGTATTCATTGAAATAGGAATTTCTACTTTAACCAATTCTATCAAACGGAATGCATCCTGTAAAAATAATACAGTCATTCAGCTGTTGGGAAAATCAAATGAGGATTCGGAGCAAAGATTTGTTAATCAGGCATTAGGAGAATTGTGGCAGACTGGAGTGGAAGTAGACTGGACAAAGTATTACGAAAATAAAAGCGGAAGAAAAATTCCAGTTCCCACGTATGCTTTTGAAAAAAATAAGTTGGATTTTCATGTCAATCCCTTTAAAAGATTTGTAACAGGTGATCAGCCTTCTTCTCCGGACTTATTTTATAAAAGAAAATGGAAACAAAGTGAACTTCGAAAAGAAAAGAAACTGGCAGAAGAGGCTTACCTTGTTTTTTCTGATGCCGGAATTCTTTCAGAGACTGTCATTGGAGAAATAACAGATAGAAAATATCACTTTGCTGAAGCCAAAAAAAGTGACTTTCTAAATGAGGATCACAGTGTTGATATCGAAAGCGTGAAAACATTTTTGAGTCAAATTGAAAAAGATCAGAATCATTATCATCAGATTATTTTCAACTGGGATATTCATCAGGATGACTTTAAATCAATGCTTTCTCTTTTCAGCTTGTTCAATGTCATCAGTAAGTTCCGTATTTTAAATGACGGAGCTGGCCATTCCAAAATAACGGTTTTGGGGAGATTCAATGATATGAACCCGCATGGTGCAAAGAATATGGCTTTACGGTCATCATTTAACCAGCTGTATGTATGTGCGCAGGAAAATGAAAATATGTACAGTTCACTTCTGGATATTTCGTCGGATGTATCTGGTCATGAGATAATGGACGAAATAGAGTACAACTTTTCCAATCCTGTTGTTGCCTATAAAGACGGACAAAGATATGTGCCGTTTTATGAAAAATTTTCCTTAGACAGCGGAAAACGCTATGATTTCGATTCTAAAGTCATTTTGATAATAGGTGGTGCCGGTACAATAGGTAAGGTGTTAACCCAATATTTCTGTAATCAGAATGCAAAGGTAATCATCATGGGAAGAAAAGAAGCCAAAGATCTTGATGAAGAAATTAAACGTCAATTGGGAAATAAAGTATCTTATTACCGTTCAGATATTTCTGATTTGGAAGCTTTGAATACTGCTGTTCATCATATTGAAGAAAAATATGGTAAAATAGACGGGGTATTGAACCTCGCCGGAAACGCATCACAGGAATCTTTAGCCCTTGTTGAGAACCTTGAAATAGAGGTACTGAAAGAACAGTTTTCTTCTAAGATAGAAGGCATCCGGAATTTGTATCAAACTTTTGTAAACAGAAACCCTGAATTTGTTTGGGTAACTTCCAGCCTGTCATCCATATTAGGCGGCCAGACTTTCGGAGCTTATGCTGTTTCCAATTCTTATATGGATTATTTTATTACCGGAAAATCAGATCTTAAAAACTGGAAATGTATTAATCTGGACGGATTCAGCGAAAATAGTATTAATGACAGCCAATTGATTACAATACTTGAAGCTACTTTGTTTTCGCAAGTAGATGGTAATCAAATCATCACTTCTGTCAGAAATCCGAATAATTACCTGCTGTATGATTATAAAATAACTTCCAGCAGAGCAGAAACAGTGCCTTCAACTCCTACGTATACCAAAGAATATATAGAACCGGTTTCGGATACTGAAATAGTGCTGTGTGAGATGTTTAACAGCTTCTTTGAGCCTAAAAAAGTAGGAGTGGCAGATAATTTTTTTGAATTGGGAGGAGATTCCCTGAAAGCTATGACGATTCTGAGGAATATTAATAAAAAATTTGATTTGAAGATGACCCCTCAGGACCTCTATGCTTCGCCCACCATCAAAGAACTTGCGCTCCATATAGACATGATCATGTATATTTCAAAAACTGAGGCTACCCCGGACAGCCATGCAGATCGCAAAACAATTATAATATAAGTTCAAATTTCCTATACAATTTTTTATATGTTACAATTATTAGAAGAATTAAAAATTAGAAATATTCATTTATCTGTAAAAAATGATAACCTTGTTATTGATACTAAAGATGATGTGGAAGAAGATCTTATCAATCAAATTAAGGTGTATAAACAGGAAATCATCTCTTACATTTTAAAGCATAGTTCCAACAGAATTATAAAAAATACTTCCGTCAGCAATGATCATCCTGTTTCAGATGCTCAAAAGAGACTGTGGCTGCAAAGCATTACGGAAGAGAGATCTAAAGCATACCATCTCCAGTATCCTGTAGAAGTACCGGCGGAATACAGTACAGAAATTCTAAGATCTTCCGTTGTACAGCTGGCAAATGATCATGAAATCTTCAGAACGGTATTCAGACTCAGTGAGGATGGAGAAGTGAGACAGGTTATTGTAGATCAGGATAAGAATACTTTTGATATAGATATCGTCAACCTTAAAGACGAAGAGAATCCCGAAAAACTGATCGAAGAAAAGATGGATCATCTAAATTCATTGGCTTTCGATCTGAGTAAAGGACCTTTGCTGAGAGCTATCATTTTTGAATTAAAAGATAAAACTGTATTGTACTTTATTTTCCATCATATTATTATGGATGGAGTATCATCTGTCCTGCTGAAGCAGAAAATTTTTGATTATTATAATGCCTTATCCAATTCAGAAAATATAGAGCCCCCAACATTACAGTACCTGGACTACACATACTGGAAGCAGTCTAATATCGATAACGGGAACTACAATAATTCCAGAAATTACTGGCTCAATCTTTTATCTAAAAATATCCCTGTCATAGATTTGCCGTCCTCTTTATCCAGACCTCATACAACGACATTCAACAGTTTTACTTTAAAGACGGATATTTCACAGGCACTCACCCAAAAGCTGGATGCTTTTTCTAAGCTTAATCAGGGAACACTGTATGTAGGCGTACTAAGTGTGATCAATATATTACTTCATAAATATACCTCGGAAAGAGATATTACACTGGGAACATTTACTTCGGGTAGAAATCATCCTGAGATTGATGAAATGCTTGGTCTTTTTGTTAATACCATAGCGTTAAACAATGTCATAAACCCTGAAGAAGATACATTTTCAGATGTATTCAGAAAGACTAAAGAATCCTTTACCCAGGCATTTTCCCATCAGGATTATCCATTCGAGATGGTCGTAGAAGATCTGCAATTAACACATCATAGCGGCAGAAATCCATTATTCGATATTACAGTGGTATTTCAGGATTATATCAGTGAGGGTCCTGATGATAGCTTAGTGTTTAGTGAGGAAATACAGGAATTCGGATCAAGACAAAGAGCATTTGATGTTAATTTTGAGGTGATCAATAGAGGTTCTTTTTTAACGCTGATTACAGCATTCAATACAGATATTTATGAAAAAGAGATGATCTCTTCATTCATCAACCATTTTAAAAATGTACTGAACGCTCTGGTTCATTCTCCTGATATGGCTTTATCCAACATAGATTATTTGGGCTCAGAAGAAAGATTAGTATTGGAGAGCTTTAATGATTCCAAGATAGCATATCCGGAAACGGAAACAATCGTAAGTTTATTTGAAAAACAGGTTGAGGCATCTTCGGATCGTACAGCATTGATTGATGAGGGTACTGAACTTACGTACAGAGGATTAAATGAGCAGTCCAACAGATTAGCCCACTATCTTAGAACGCGATATGATATACAGCCGGATGATTTGATTGGTATTCAGCTGCCACGGGGTGAGAACATGATCATCTCTATTCTTGGGATTTTAAAATCAGGGGCGGCATATGTGCCTGTATCTCCCGATTATCCTCAGGAAAGAATAGATTTTATTCTGAAAGATACTCAGGCTAAAGTTAATATCGATGAAACGTTCTTATCAGAATTTGAAGCATTAAGGCACAATTATTCCGAACAAAACCCTCACTCTGTCATAAAATCAGATGACTTAGCTTATGTAATTTATACATCGGGAACTACAGGGAATCCAAAAGGGGTTATGGTAGAACATACAGGTGTGGTGAATTTAATTTCAGATGTGTACCGCCGCTATGGATTGAATGACAGCGATGTGCTTCTTCAGTCAGCCAATTACGTATTTGATGCTTCTGTAGAGCAGATATTTCTTGCTCTTTTAAATGGAAACAGCCTTCTCTTAATAAAAGATAAAGTATTACTTGATGAAAAAGCATTTCTTCAAAAGCTTTCGGATCATCATGTTTCTTACGTACATCTTACTCCTTCATTAATACAGACTATAGATATCACCCAAGCAGGTACCGTTAGAATATTAAATTCCGGAGGTGAAAGCCTTCCGTTGAATTTGTATCATAAATTAAAAGAAGGAAATTTCCAGCTCATTAACTCATTTGGGCCTACGGAAACAACGGTTACTTCTATTGTGAATACGGGGAATAATACGAATAATATCGGCAAGCCCATCTCCAATACAGAGGTCTACATTTTAGATTCAAATAAACATTTAGTTCCTATCGGCGTAAGCGGCGAGCTTTATATCGCGGGTTCCGGTCTGACAAGAGGTTATTTAAACAGAGAAGACCTTACCTCGGAGAAGTTTGTATCCAATCCTTTTGTGGAAGGCACCAAAATGTACCGCACGGGAGATCTTGGAAGATGGCTTCCCGATGGTAATATCGAGTATTTGGGAAGAATCGACCACCAGGTGAAGATCCATGGGCACAGAATAGAACTTGGCGAGATCGACAGCCAGATACTTTCTTACAGTGAAAAAATCAAATCCGCTGTCACAGAAGTCAAAGAACACGAAGGCGACAAGAACCTTGTGGTGTATTATGTGGGAGATTCATCCGTTGACAAACAGGCATTAGCTCAGTATTTAGAGTCTAAGCTTCCGCAATATATGATCCCAAGCTTCTATGTAGAACTTGACAATATTCCTTTAACCAGCAATGGAAAAATAGACCGCCGCAGCTTACCCG
>NZ_JPRN01000028.1 GCF_000737715.1 Chryseobacterium sp. JM1
AATGGAAAAGAGCTTCAAACCGAATCTGGTATGTATGATTATGGAGCGAGGTTCTATATGGCAGATTTGGGAAGATGGGGTGTTGTGGATCCGCTGGCGGAGAAGATGAGAAGATATAGCCCTTATAATTATGCGTTTAATAATCCTATTAGGTTTATTGATCCGGATGGTATGGCTCCAGACGATATTATAACTACCATTTTAAAATCAACAGTTACAAAAGGAGCAGATGGTAAATCAGAATTGATACAAAGAGATGTAAATGTGAAAATGACTTTGACAATTGTTAATTTATCCGGTTCTGATTTATCTAAGACGATGTTTAACAAAAAATCTGGAAGTGTTAGTATAAATGAGTTTGAAGGTACTGGAATCAGCTCTTTTAACAATAATACTACAGTTGCAATGGATAACATTAAAAATTTTGATGTTCAATATAAAGTTGTTACAAGTATGGATGATATAGGCAAAAATGATCACGTTTTGTTGATAGGAAATGAAATTAAAAATAGTGATGGTGATGTTCTTGGTAGAGGGCAAAGCCCAGGAAGAGTGTCAGCAGTTGAAGCAGCAACAATTAAAAATGGGACCTTTAATGAAGTCGTAAAACATGAATTTGGGCATAATATGGGCATGAAACACTCTCCAAATGATAAAGGGCTTATGAGGGCAGAAGGTACAGGGCAAACTTCTGTAGCTCCACACCAAAGAGGAGAGATAGTGTCTGGGGCAATTGGAAAACAGAAACAAGTAAAGACTTATTCTGGTGGGTATTCAACTTCCTCAGTGAGTGAAGCTAAAAAATTTAAAACGGCAAACATACCTAAATGAAAAAAATCGTTATAATAACTTTTGGCTCTTTCTTATTAAGTTGTAATAATAAAAAAGAAGAATTAAAAAAAGAAAATATAGGAATAGTTAGCTTTGAAGTTCCTATAAATTGGAAGAAGACAGATATCAAAGGTATAGACTCAAAAATCACAGCTTTTATAACATCTGGTTCTGATACAGTTTATTTTGAATATGGAGCTTACAATAATCCATTTAATGAATCGAAAATTATTGTTAATGATAGTTTGATCTATAAAACTTTAAAAGAAAATTCTAGTGAGGAAAGTATAGTATTTTCAATTAATAAAGAACTAGATAATAGTCAAGGAATTTTTTTAGATAATTATTACTATTATGATACAATCGGTAATCATTTAGCAAAAGTTATGCTGCCTAAGAAAAGTGATAAAGGGCAAATGGGTATATATTTCGAAAATGTTGATGGAAAGAAAAATAACTTTTCTGTTTATACACTTCATCCATTAAAAGGAGTTGATAGTTTGAATTTTTTCAGATTAAAGAAATCAATTCAAATAAAGTAATACTCGAAGTCCCTCCCAACTGGTGCAACCATCACTAGTATCTCAGATAAAAACAAAACCACTGTAAAATTGCAGTGGTTTTTATTATGCTGAATCTTGTGAATAATAGAAACCATACCTAAAAGGATCATTTAAAAAAAGGAAATGCATAAAAATTAATAATGATGTAGAGGCTGCCCATTTTGGGCAGCCTCTACATCATTATTTCAATATAATTCTAGTATAACTTTCTCGCCAGCAGCAAATTCAGTAGGAAAGTCCCTGTCCAGTTACTGTTATTGCCTCCGTTTACACCTATAAAGTCGATACGGGCAACAGATACCGTAAGTCTTGTTTTTCCTGATACATTGGCCAGACTGACAAACGAAGCAGTAAAAACATCAGGAAAACTGGAGTTGTTTCCCGCGGTTAAAATCGGGTACATATTGGTGACATTGAAAGCCGGGCCTTGGTATTCATACACGATGGTCATTCGGCTGGTATTGGAAAAGGAGGCTGTGTGACCATAGGTTGTGGAAGCTTTGCTGATCACCCACCACGAATCTGTTCCGGTTCCTATATCATAAGACGTTACCGTATGGTTAGTCCAGTCACTGACTCCCGGACTGCCATTCCCGTGAGGAGGAATAGAAAGCTGTACCCCGTAAATGTCTACATTGCTGGGTTTCGGAAGCACGGTAAAGGAGAGATCCCAAGTTCCTCCCGTTGTATTGCTGTTATTCACCACTTCAGCATAAGCACCCGTAGGAATTACAAAAGAGGTAACCGGCGTATTATCGATTCTCAGGGTATTCCCGCTGGATGCCTGGAGCGTAATGCCGGATGCAGAGATATTCTTTATTTTATAGATTCTTCCCGTATAGCTGCTCGTTCCGGTTCCGATGACAGGAAGGGTAAATGTAGCATTGGCCGCTCCGTCATATGTAATGTAGTGGTCTGTAGCCGTAATATTGTACGAAGTAGCCGTGATTTGCTTATAGTCGGCTCCCAGAGATCCCGCAACAGCTAATGTACTGTTGGGGGTCGTGGTCCTAATACCAACTTGTGCATTGAAGAATAAACTGCATAAAAGAAAAGCGAAAATTAAATTCTTTATTTTCATTTGTTTGGATTTTCAGCAAAAATAAAGAAAAATATTATACTGTATTCATTTACAAATGATTATTTTACTTATTTTAATAGTACATCACTGTAACGTGATGTTTTTGTGTGAATTTAAATTTTAGAATAGTATTTAATATTTGATTAAAAAAATGCGTTTATGGAGAATAGGTTCCCTGGCAGCCGGCGAAATCAAGTTAGTGTTCAGTGAAATATGAAATGGCAGAACATAAAACATCCAATATTTTTCCTTAAATTCGCATAAAAATTTTTAAAATAATGAACTACGATATCATTGTCATCGGAAGCGGTCCTGGCGGTTATGTTACAGCGATCAGAGCAGCACAATTGGGTTTCAAAACTGCAATTATCGAGAAAGAAAACTTAGGAGGTATCTGCCTGAACTGGGGATGTATTCCTACGAAAGCTTTATTGAAGTCTGCGCAGGTTTTTCATTATATCAACCACGCTGAAGACTATGGTCTGAATAAAGTGGAAGCTAGTTTTGAATTTCCAAACGTGATCCAGAGAAGCCGTGGGGTAGCCAGCAAAATGAGCAAAGGAATTGAATTCCTGATGAAGAAGAACAAGATCGATGTGATTCTTGGTACAGCTACAGTTCAGAAAGGTAAAAAAGTGTCTGTTACAGATAAAGACGGTAAAGTAACTGAATATGCAGGAGAACATATCATTATCGCAACAGGAGCACGTTCAAGAGAACTTCCAAACCTTCCTCAGGATGGTAAAAAAGTAATCGGATACAGACAGGCATTATCTCTTCCTGAGCAGCCGAAATCTATGATTGTGGTAGGTTCCGGAGCTATCGGGGTAGAATTTGCTGATTTCTATAATACAATGGGAACTAAAGTAACCGTTGTAGAATTTATGCCAAACATCGTTCCTGTAGAAGATGAAGAAATTTCTAAGCACTTAGAAAAATCTCTTAAGAAGACAGGAATCGAGATCATGACCAATGCATCTGTAGAAAGCGTTGACACCAGCGGTGAAGGCGTAAAAGCTACTGTAAAAACAGCGAACGGAACCATTACCCTTGAAGCTGATATTCTACTTTCTGCTGTAGGAATCGCTGCCAATATCGAAAATATCGGATTGGAAGAAGTGGGGATCCAGACAGATAAAGGAAGAGTTTTGGTCAACGAATGGTACGAAACTTCAGTTCCGGGTTACTATGCAATCGGTGATATTATTCCTACGCAGGCTTTAGCACACGTTGCTTCCGCTGAAGGAATCACTTGTGTAGAAAAAATCAAAGGAATGCATGTTGAGAAAATCGACTATGGCAATATCCCTGGATGTACATACTGTCACCCTGAAGTAGCTTCTGTAGGTCTTACAGAAAAGCAGGCTAAAGAAAAAGGATATGAGATCAAAGTAGGTAAATTCCCTCTTTCTGCAAGTGGTAAAGCTACTGCTAACGGAAACACAGACGGTTTCATTAAAGTAATTTTTGATGCTAAATACGGTGAATGGTTAGGATGCCACATGATCGGAGAAG
The DNA here is from genome assembly GCF_000737715.1 of Chryseobacterium sp. JM1. Taxonomy (GTDB): domain Bacteria; phylum Bacteroidota; class Bacteroidia; order Flavobacteriales; family Weeksellaceae; genus Chryseobacterium. Next base: position 3,991 of record NZ_JPRN01000028.1, read on the forward strand.
GCGTTACAGATATGGTTGCAGAAGCAGTGGTTGCCAGAAAACTGGAAACGACAGGTCATGAGATCATTAAATCGATCCACCCGCACCCAACAGTTTCTGAAGCCATTATGGAAGCAGCAGCTGCAGCTTATGGGGAAGTGATTCACATCTAATTCAAACATAACTAATAACGTATTCAAAGATGTTTAAAAAACTTGCTGCAGAAGCACTGGGTCTTGGTGATATCGGGAAAATTATCCCTTCTCAGGACTATGACAAAGTAGACTCGGACGACTATATTTTATCGGAAGATAATGAAAGGATTTTCTTCTTAATCAAATCTAAAAGAGATGAATACTGCTTTACCAACAGAGCATTAATTCATATCGACGGAGCCAGCGCTCTGGACAAAAAGAGGATTTTAAGAAGGTACGAATATTATCAGTTTCCTTTTTCCAATATAGCACTACAAACTGCGGGAACCATTGATCTTGACGTGGAAATTTCATTCCATATCGGAAATGTTCCGTTGATGATCAGTGTAAGCAAAGGTCAGATCGATCAGTTAAAAGATCTTTACAAAGCTCTTTTGGCGATTCAGCAGGAAGTACACCATAATCAGTCGATTTTAGGGTTCTCTGTAGACAGCCTTCAGAAAGCAATTACAACAGTTGCGGCCGGAAAGCAGGAAAATGTATCCAAAAGCCAGGAATTGCAACATGTGAATGAATATGTTTTCAACTGGTCCAGGAGCAGCTATGAGAAATACAATCAGAAAGATTTCTCGGCCATCTTTGAAAAGTATATCAATAATTAAGAAGATCTTACCTCTTAATATACAGCCACAGACATTTCGTCTGTGGTTTTTTTGTAAATTCAGGAAAAATTTTAAAAATGAAGAACAACTATATCATTCTTGCTCTGTCATTGGCCGGACTCCTCTCTGCGCAGACGAAAAATGAATTTGTAAGCCCCAACGAAAACCTCATTGCCGAGAATATTCTACCGATTCCTAAAAATCTGAATCAGGCGATTAAAAAATATTCCGAAAGCAGAAATGCAGGGGTTGCAAGCATTCATCCCAATGGGAAAGAAATCATTGCAGTAACCCGTTTTGCTTCTACCAACCAGCTTCATAAAATCTCTGTTCCAATGGGAGCGAGAAAACAGATCACATTCTTTGATGAACCGGTCAATTCAGCATCTTACGAGCCTGTAAAAGGAGAGTACCTGATTTATACCAAAGATACAGGAGGAAATGAATTCGGGCAGCTTTTTAAGCTTGATCTTAAAACCCTGGAATCCAAACTGCTTACCGATGGCGGAAGATCTCAGAACGGCGGGATGAAGTGGAAAAAAGACGGTTCAGGATTTTATTTCTCATCTACGAAAAGAAACGGTGGCGACAGGGATATTTATTATATGAATCCTTTAAAACCTGAAGATACACAGCTTATCCTTGAAGTAAAAGGCGGTGGCTGGGGAATCTCTGACCTGTCTGCGGACGGTAAAAAGCTTTTGATTGGAGAATATGTTTCTGCCAACGATTCTTACCTGTACATCTATGATCTCGAAACCAAAAAGCTGGAACCTATTACCGACCGGAAAGAAAAAGGAGTGGTGCAGGGCGGTGCTTCTTTCAGCAAAAACCCGGATGAAATTTTCTATGTGACAGACCGGAATAATGAATTCAGCAGACTGGCAATTTTAAATTTAAAAACAAAAAAGACCGAATATCTGACGTCATCCATCCCATGGAACGTTGAAGATTATGATTTGTCTGAAGATCAGTCTAAGATTGCTTTTGTAACGAACGAAAGTGGAATTAATAAATTATACATTCTTGATACAGCAACCAAAAAATATGCACCGGTAAGTCAGATTCCGGTTGGATTGATTGGAGGAGTGAAGTTTTCGAATGATGGAAAATCGCTTTATTTTTCAAGATCTGCGGCCAATTCCGGATCGGATGTTTATAAAATGGATATGGCCAGCCAGAATATTGAAAGATGGACGGAAAGTGAGCAGGGTGAAATGCAGCCGGCAGACATGTCCGTTCCCAAACTGATCGAATGGAAAAGCTTTGATCAAATGAAAATCTCTGGATTCTATTATCCTGCACCTTCTAAATTTACAGGAAAAAGGCCGGTGATTATTAACATCCATGGTGGTCCGGAAGGGCAATCTATGGCGTCATCTATAGGTTCTTCCAACTATTTTACCAATGAAATGGGTGTTGCCATGATTTACCCTAATGTAAGGGGATCTTCAGGCTTCGGGAAAACATTCATTGCAGCGGATAACTGGGATCTGAGAATGAATTCCGTGAAAGATATCGGAAGCCTTCTGGACTGGATTGCAAAACAGCCTGAACTGGACAAAGACAGAATTATGATCATGGGTGGAAGTTACGGTGGTTTTATGACCCTGGCTACCGCTTACGAATATGCCGATAAAATCAGATGTTCTGTAGACATCGTTGGAATCTCCGATTTCAATACCTTCCTTAAAAATACGGAAGAATACAGAAGAGATCTGAGAAGAGTAGAGTATGGTGACGAAAGAATCCCTAAAATGGCTGAATTCTTTACGAAAATTGCTCCTCTGAATAATATTGACAAGATCAAGAAACCGATGTTTATCATCCAGGGAACCAATGACCCGAGAGTTCCGGTGACGGAAGCTGTTCAGATGAGAGACAAGCTAAAAGCTCAGGGCAAAACAGTCTGGTATCTCGAAGCTAAAAACGAAGGCCACGGATTCAGAAAAAAAGAAAATGTAGATTTCCAGAGACTTGCGGTGATCCGTTTTATGCAGGAATATCTGTTGAAGTAAATGTAAATAATGTACCCGGCAATTTGCCTTTACCTTATTTTTGTATCTGTTTGGTTATTTGGGAGAAGAAATGTCAGCTTTAATTATTAAATGTTTATAATAAGATCATGAATAATAATATAATTGTCATCTTTTTACTTTTTCTTACTAATTGTAAAACTAATCAGACAGGTACAAAATTAAATACAGAACCCATTATTATTTCGGGTTTTACAAATCCTGAGAGCGTTTGCCAGGACGGGAATTCTTTATATGTTGCTAATATATCAGGTTCCGGTAAAAAAGGGTATATCAGTAAAGTTAATTTAGCAGATCCCTCGGTTAAAGATACTCACTTTTTACCTGCTGATAATCAGTTTATTCAAGCAGACGGTCCTATGGGTACCATCGTTGTTGGAAATAGTCTGTACATGGTGTGCGGAAATCTGGTTATCGGATTTAATCTTAAAACCCGGCAGAAAATTTTTGAGTTTAACGTACCTGATACTAGCCGCCTTAATGATCTTTGCTATGTAAACGGCTCGTTATATCTGTCCTCTACAGATCTTGGAAATATTTTTGAACTTAACTTAAAAAATAAATCCTGTAAACCTCTTATCACGGATGAAAATGAACGCAAAAAACTGAATGGAATTAATGGATTGGTTTATGATGCAAAAAGAAATCGTTTTTTTGCAACGGCCAATAAAAATAATACGGCTCCATCCAGCTTAATAATGATTGATTTTAAAACTAAAAGAATAGATATTATTTTCGAAAAGGAAAAAGGTTTATTTTTGGATGGAATGACAATCTCTGACCAGTCTCTGTATTTTGTGAATTGGAATAAGCAGCTATTTTCAATCGTAATCTCAAAATTAACAGAGGGAACTGTCCTTTCACCAATTAAAGATATCGCCCTACCTTCTTTAATCGTTAATAGTGAAGGTAATGGAACTTCTGATATAATATTAAGCAGGGATAAAAAAAACTATATCTATACTTTATTCAGTAAGGGACAAATCGTTATTTCGCCTGTAAAAATTAATTAGGAAGGACTTATTTATACTCTATTCTGTTTGAAAAGGTTATCCAAGATAAATTAATGAAATTAAAAGCAATCTAGTCTATGATTTCTTCTTTTTTTTGAAGGATAAAATATAAAAGTCAAATACTTCTTTTCCTATCCTGAATTCATGCTCTCCGGTATGTTTAAACCCATTTCGGTCATAAAATTGAACGGCTCTTTCATTAGATTTTAAGACGGATAGCCACAAATGGGTTTTATCAGATGTCATAAAGGAATTCATAAGCTCATTCATCAGTTGTTTTCCTATTTTTTGGTCTAAAAATTCTCTCAGGACGTAAATTTTCTGCAGCTGTGAGGCATTTTCGGTTTTAATACTTTCCGTATTGGAATGTGTCTTTAACTTGGCATAACCTACAGGAAGTTCGTTCCAGAAAGCGATCCAATACAGACTGTTTTCTTTCTGCAGACTGGCTCTTATCTTGGATACATCGAATGTACGTTCGTAATACTCAAATAAATCCTTCTGGTCTCTGAAGTATTCCGAAAAGGTTTCGGTAAAAGTGATTCTTCCCAATAAAGCAATATGTTGGGCATCTTCGGTGCTTGCCCTTCGTATTTGTATTATAGCTCCTATGAGTTTAATTCTATAAATTTCGAAAATCAATAGCAGCCACGCAATCCAAAACATGAGATAATTTTAAAATAAATACTATTTTTTGAAAACGTCAGGATTTGAATAGAGCTCTGAACTGGTTTACGTGTCAGAATAGTTCTAAAATAAGAGATTTCTAAAATTTAACCTCGTTTTCTCACCCCGATTCCTTACATTTATTCTATGAATTTTGAGAGAACAGGACTGGTTTTGTCTGGAGGCGGTACCAAAGGGATTGCCCATGCAGGAGTGTTGAAATTCTTGAACGAAAAGAAAATTGATGTAGATGTGCTGTCCTGCTGCAGTGCGGGATCTATTGTGGGATGCCTGTATGCGGTCGGGAAAACGCCGGACGAAATTTTGGAGTTCTTCAATTCAGTGTACTTTTTCAACTGGAAACATTTTACTTTTAATCAGCCGGGGCTGGTTTCTTCCGTTATTTTCAGGAATTATCTTAAACCTATTTTCCATGATATGAAACTGGGTGACCTGAACAAGGAAGTGAAAATTGTAGCCACAGAACTGGTTTCCGGAACCGAGAAAATATTTGACGAAAACTTCAAAGTCGTAGATGCTATTATTGCATCATGCTCCATTCCCGGAGTGACGACACCTTACATCATCGGGGATGAAATGTATTGTGATGGAGGTGTCCTGAACAACTTTCCAGCAGATATTATCAGAGAAGAATGCGACAAGCTGATCGGTGTTTTTGTTTCTCCTCCCCATAACATTGATATCAACGACTTAAAATCAATCAAAGCCATTGTTTCGCGTTCTTATGACCTTCTTTCCTACAGAATAGAAAAAGGAAAATTCGATTATTGCGACTGGTTTATTTCCTCCCAGAAGCTGTCCAGTTATGGAACATTTGAGCGTAGAAAAGACCGTTTAGAAGAGATTTTCAATGTCGGTTACCAGGCGGCAGAAGAAAGCTATGAGACAAGCCGTTTCCGATCTGAACTGCGCCAATCGGGAAGTTGAGATTGCAGGTTTGAGAGTCGGAGAGTTTTTGGGTTTGAGATTTGGGTAGATTTGCTAGTTGCTAGTTGCTAGTTGCTAGTTGCTAGTTGCTAGTTGCTAGTTGCTAGTTGCTAGTTGGAAAATTTTCGACGAAAGTCTCATGTCTGAACTCTGATATCTAGCTGTAAATCCCTAAATAGAGTTGACCGTATTATTCTTTAATATCTCGTTGTTAAATATATTCAAAATAGGTTTATTAAATTTCATATTTTGTCTGCAATTCTCTTCAAATTTTTGAGGAGAGATTCTTCCAATTGCATTATGAGGTCGTTTGGTATTATAATGGTTGACCG
>NZ_JPRN01000029.1 GCF_000737715.1 Chryseobacterium sp. JM1
TAAAATTTCGCGCAGATTTTATTTTATTAATCTGCTTTATCCGCATCATCTGCGAGAGAAAAAATTTAAACCATTAAGATTCTGTTAAGCTTTTAAGAATATTAAGTTTGAGCTTCGCTTTAAGACGTACAGCTTAAAAAATCATTTGATTTTGTCTTAACTAATCTTACTTCCCTCATTGATCTTAATGTTTAAAAAAGTATGAATTAAAGTCTGTTCCATCATCAAAATCTGCGTGAGGAAAAAGAAATTATTTTCAGGTTCTAATGAAATATTTTTTTTATTAACCATTGATGGCATGAATTTTCACAGATGTTTACTTTTTATGGATCAGTTTCAAAACTTGGGGAGCAAGGTTTTTTTAAACATTAAGACATTAAGATCTTAAAAGATGGGGTGCTTAAAGAACTTAAAAAAAATCAATTTATTGATTTCTTCATTCATAACAATAAGTAAACGGCTTAAATCCTTAATGTTTAAATTAACCTGAGCTCGGAATAAGAAGTAAACATTAAAAGGTTTGAAGATGGAAGCTCGAGGATGAAAGTTATTATTAGGCATCCATTTTTAAGAATGATCATCAAATTTTAATGTCAAACACTATTAAGCGCTATGATCGCCAAATATTTTTAATGAGACTTGGAAAAATTGTTCGCAAAAATATCAGAATCAATGAGCTTGTGGCCATTGAATTAAACGATACGAATGACAAGGATATTGACATGAAATTTTATCCCGAATTCAGTTTACATTAAGAAATAAACTAAAGTTTATTGAGGTGAAAGAAATTAAGGTCAATTTTAAACAGGCTATAGTTTTGATTGTATTTATTTTATTCCCCAATTTTGAGATTAATTCCTCTTTATGGAGATGTTTGATCGGATGAAGTAATCGCATAAAAAAAGAAGCTGATCCCATGGACAGCTCCTCTTTTTCTGTGTTAAACAACCTTCAAATACCAAAACTTCTCTATAGTAATTTGTGTTTTTTTATAGTGGCTTTCGAGAAATTCAGCCAAAGGTCATACATACACTTATATTAATTCATCACTTAGCTTTTAAGCAATTATAGTTTTATAACTTTACACCTACAATTACTCTTTTTATCCGCATAAAATTAAAACTGTGTTTATGATTTTAATTTTATCCGTTTTTTCATTTGTTGTTTTTGTTGGTACAAAGTAACGACATTGCAGGAAAAAATAAATCACAAAGGGCATCGATATATATCGATAAAAGCATAGATGTTTATCGACGCAATGGTTTGAATCGTGTGAAAATGAAGAACGGATGGTAAAAATTCTAGATTTTATGGTGTGTTTTCACCAGATCGATCAGCTCGACGAGATTTTCTATTTTTAATTTCTCAAATATGTTTTTTTTGATCGTGCTTACCGTGTTCTGCTTGATATTCAACTGATTGGCGATTTCAAGGTTTCCATTCCCTTCTGCGTACATTTCTGCGATCTGCAGTTCCCTGTTCGTTAAGGGGCTTAAAGGATTGATCAGATCCGGATTATGAACAAACTGTACCATCAAGTTCCGGGAAAGAGCAGAAAAGTATTCGCCTTTCTGTACCATGTCGGAGATTGCCTGTCTTATTTCTTCCTCTTCGCTTAATTTGCTTACATATCCATTGGCTCCGGCTTTAATAAATTTAAGGACATGCAGATCTTCTTCAAGGCCTGTAAACACCAGAATTTTAATGTTTGGATTCGCTGCTTTCATCTGTGACAGGATGTGCAGACTGTTCCCATCCGGAAAATGGGCATCAATGACGGCTATTTCCACGCCTTTTGATTCTATCAGTTCTACGATCTGCAGCAGAGACGAAGTTTGATAGACCCTGGCATTCGGAACGATTTCGTCTATAAGAATTGCCATTCCCTGGCGTACAATGCTGTGATCATCCGCTAAAAGGAATACAATTTCTCTATCTTCAATTGGTTCCTCCATTATTATTCAAATTTAAATTGATACTGAATGTTACTTTTGTTCCTTTATGCAGTTTACTTGAAACCGCGATCTCTCCGTCGAAAAGTTCGATAATTTCTTTACATAAACTTAGTCCGAGGCCGGCTCCAAAATTATTAATTTCATCTGATATCATTCCCTGATAGTACGGTTCAAAAATTTTCTCGAGATCAGATTCTGATATTCCTACGCCTGTATCCGCGACAGTTGTTGTCAGCGTAATGATATTAGCGCCTTTCATTTCGGTAGCCATGGAAAGATCGATCTGTCCGTTTTCTGTAAATTTATTGGCATTCCCCAGAATGTTCATAAAGATCTGGTTCATTTTAATATTGTCTGAGCTTACCACAACATTTTCAGGGATTCTGTCGGTTACCAGAAATTTATTATTCCTTGTTTCGATGTAAGGTGTAATGGCTGTTGTAATAGCATTAATTTCATCTTTAAGGTTAAAGACGGTTTTGTTCAGCTGTTTTTGAGCTTCCTGATTTTTCGTGTACTCTAATATCTGGTTCGACTGGATCAATAATGTACTGTTGGTAAATTTTATTGATTTCAGATAGTCTTTTGTCGTCTCATCTTTCGTCGTTCTGTTGATCTTATCGATAAAAATATTAATAATTTTCAACGGAGACATCAGCTCATGACTGAGCATTCCCAGAATTCTGTTTTTAAAGGTAAGGCTCTTTTGAATCTCCTTGTTGGCAGCATTAAGTCTTAATTCGTAGATGAACGCCATTCTGGTAAAATACATGATCAGGATGGATACGATAAACATCAGGACCATTAATCCCAGGACCAGGTATTTTCTGATTCTGTTATTATCCGAACTCTGCTGGTTGTACTCTTTTTCCAGCTCTGATTTAAAGTCTTTTATCGCTTTTTCATAAACATTAATCAAGCCATTGCTGTACACCAGGAGTTTACTAAAATTACTGTAAAAATGGGCATTATCCCGCTGGCTTTTAACTGCAGACTGCTGAACCTTTCTTACCTCATCCGCATAATGCTTATCCATAGATTTGATGGCATTATCCATTTCAGATTTTACGTTGGAAAGATCTACCGTTTTCTTATTGGTCATGGTGATCACCGTACTTTCCTTCTGAACCTCTACTTTCCCCGATATGGCATCTTTCAGACGGCCCATAAAACCTTTCTTTTTAATGGTGTCAGCATAAGTATGGGTCTCTATCTTCAGATCTTCAAAATTGTTTTTATACTTTTTCAGCTCATAGGGCTTATCCTCCACTTTCGCCGGTGGATTCAGGGATGATTCGTAAGCAGAGTCTATCAGTACCTTCAGTCTTTTCACTTCCAGGGTATCTTTTTTCTGAATCGCAAGATTGTTTTTTAATCTTGGACGTATGCTTTCGTACTCCCCTATTTTATCAAAATTAGTCTTAAGCTTTTTAAGGGATTCAAAGTACAATTTAAGGTCTTTATCATCCTGACTGACCATATAGTTCTGCAAATGGTTTTGGGCATCCATGAAATCCTTTCTGGAATCATCGGTAAGCCCACCCAAAGCTCTGCTTTCCTCCAGCTGATCTTTAATGAATTTCAGTTTCTTTTCATTAACAAATTCGTTATAAAAAAATATGGCTATAATGACCTGTATCAATAAAATACATATGATCAGTGAGTAATGAACAATTTTCCTCAATTTAAAATTTAAGAATTTATTTTTCATATCTATTTATCAGCTAAATTAATTTTCTGATGACTTAAGTCTGTTGGCTATTAGTTTTAAACGATATAATTTACGTCAAAAAATCGAGTAATGGCGTATATCATTCAGGGAGCAAAGTTAAAGTAATTTTTGGCGTTATTTTACAGTAATTATCTGATATAACACAAGAATTTAATTATGCTATACATCAGTACAGAATATCCGATTCTGCGCAGACAGACAAAGAAAAAAGCAGGTTGTCATGAAAGTAAAAAAAATAATCGCATTATGAAATAAAAAATTTACAAAATCCCTAAAAGTACTATGAACAAACGATTCCAGAAATATGAATATAAATATATTCCTGAATTTTTACGGACAGAAATAAAACGCCAAAACAAGCAAAAATCATAAAAAATTCATTCTTATCATGACATGCTTTCATAAACATTGTAACTCCTATCAACATAAAGTATATTTGTATCATACTACTGCCCTATGAATGCACAGGAAATTCTGAGAACCCACATGAACAAAGTTGTTGATCTTACCGATGAACAGTTTGAGTATTTCTTCTCCCTGTTTAAACCTAAATCGTTTAAGAAAGGTCAGATCCTCATCAGTGAAGGCCAAAATGTGGATCATGAGTATTTCGTTCTGGATGGCTGTTTAAAGACATTCTATACCAATGACAGCCTGAAAATGCATATTCTCCAGTTTGCGACCCGTCAATGGTGGGCTTCCGATTATAATGCGCTGTACAATGATGAAAAAGCGTCTTTCAGTGTAGACTGTGTTGCCGATGCGCATACCCTTTGTCTTTATAGTGAAGACCGGGAAAAAGTATGCCGCGAAATCCATGAAGTAGAACATTTTCTCCGCTGGCGTTCCAACAGAGGCTATGTAGGACTCCAGAAACGGATTCTTTCTCTCCTGAATAATAACGCCCGCAGCCGGTATGAAGAATTAATGAAGCAACATCCGGAACTCTACAATCTTGTTCCTAAAAATCTGATTGCCGCCTATCTGGGTGTTTCCAGAGAAACCCTGAGCCGTCTGTATCAGTCCTAGGCATGTGATCTGCATCACAAAACGACAGCCTTTTTCTTAAAGTGATATAGGTCACACCCTCATCTTCTTTTTTTGCTCCAAATTCGTACTGTTATTTAAAGACAAAGAAAATGAAGCTATATTATCCTGTTAGCAGCATCTGCTATCTTGAAACCGGTAATTGAGGGAGCGGATTTTGAATTTTGGAGTGATTTTGGATTGCTGGTTGTTAGTTGTTAGTTGCTGGTTTGTAGTGAATAAAAATGCTTAATCTCAGTCTAAACCTTAGCCTCAACCTTAGCCTCAACCTTAGCCTAATGTCTGAAATCTAAAAAATATCTTAATCCGGACTCAGATGATATTACTTTTTATACTGACATGATCATGGTTTATTTTAAAGCAACCGTTCTTTTTAAATGATGTTCCATAAAGTTTTTGTCTTTCCAAACAATAAAATAATTTTTAAAATTCAATACAATGAAAACAACAGATTTCAAAGTACTTTTCGTACTTACATCGCACGAACAATTGGGTGAAACAGGTCTTAAAACAGGCTTTTGGTCAGAAGAATTTGCAGCTCCCTATTATTCACTTACAGATGCAGGTGTGCAGGTTACCCTTGCTTCCCCACTGGGCGGCAGACCACCTCTAGATCCTAAAAGTGAGCTTCCTGATTTCCAGACAGATGAAACCAGACGTTTCGATGCAGATGAAGCGTTACAGGAAAGATTATCTCATACCCTGAAACTTAGCGAGGTGAAAGAGGAAGATTATGATGCTGTTTTTTATCCGGGAGGTCATGGACCGCTTTGGGATCTGACCAATGATGAAAATTCAATTGCTCTGATTGAAGCATTTTACAGAAAAGGTAAGCCTGTAGCAGCGGTTTGTCATGCTCCGGGTGTATTAAGATTCGTGAAAAATGAAGACGGTACTCCATTGGTACAAGGGAAACAGGTAACAGGATTTGCCAACAGCGAGGAAGATGCCGTACAACTGACAGACATCGTTCCTTATCTTGTAGAAGATGAGCTTAAAAAGCTCGGTGGAATTTACAGTAAAACAGAAGACTGGCAAAGCTATGTCGTAAAGGATGGTCATTTGCTTACCGGACAGAATCCGGGATCATCTATCGCTGTAGCTCAAAAATTACTTGATTTACTGAACGGCCAAAACTCATAAGGATTTTACAATAATGAAGTTTAGACGGTCCGCGGCCTGCATGTTCCATGCAGGCCGCGGATTTTTATATTCTACAAAGCCAGAATGAGCGCACGCAAGTTTTATAAATTCTTGATTTTTATCAAGAGAAGCTCTCCTGTATTCCTCTACTTTTATCAAAAAATTAATCAATACAAACTGTTATGTTTATAGGACACTTCGGACTTTCATTCGCTGCTAAAAAACTGGCCCCAAAGGTTTCATTAGGAACTCTTTTTATCGCAACGCAATTTGTTGACCTTCTCTGGCCGTTCCTGCTTATTTTCAATATTGAAAAAGTAGCGATTGTGCCGGGTTATACAGAAACCAATGCTTTTGAATTCCTCTTTTATCCGTATACACACAGTTTGCTGATGAATATGGTTTGGGGAATCGTGGTAGGGCTTATCTATTGGTTTATAAAGCGGGACAAGCGAGGATCAATAATTGTTGGGCTTTGCGTATTCAGCCACTGGTTTCTGGATGTGATTGTGCATGTAGCGGACTTGCCTTTGACTCCCTTCAGTGATTATAAAGTAGGACTTGGTCTCTGGAATCATTTAGCAGCTACTCTGGTGATTGAAACTGCCCTGTTTTTGATAGGTACAGCTATTTATATCTCTTGTACAAAAGCCAAAAATAAAATAGGAAAATGGGGACTTTGGGTGTTGGTTATTTTACTTTTAGCAGTTAATTTCGGAAATGCATTTGGGCCTACTCCATCCAATTCAATAATGACTTTATTCGTTTCCTCTGTTATCGCTTCTGTACTTATTATTTCACTTTCGTATTGGGTGGATAAAAACAGAGAAGTAAAAGGATAATCAACAGTTTTTAATCAGAAACTTCTATTATGAATTTTCAATCTGACGCTTTCTTATTCTGCTGAATGTTTCAGCGGTCATGCCGAGAACGGAAGCTATGTATTGCAAAGGAACCTGGTTAAATAATGCTTTGTTATGCTGAAAATAGGCGTAATACCTTTCTTCGGCATTCATGGATAAGTGAGAGAACACCCGCTCTTCCATCATGGTAAAGCATTTGACAATGAATTTTTTTTCAATCTCAATCCATTTAGGGAATTCTTTGCAAAGTTTGCGGTAGTTTTCTTTGGTAATGGTTAATAGTTGAGTTTCAGTCAGAGCCTGTATAGTCCAGCGATTGGGCTGGTCGAAAAAGAAACCCATCACTTCTGTTATCAGGTAATTTTCTGTAGAAATCCATTGTGTGATTTCTTTTCCATCTGATAAGGTAAAAACCCTAAGAATACCGGACTGCACAATGCTTAATTTGTTGCAGACTTTATCTGATTCTGTGAAAATATCATTTTTCTGAAACTTTTCTTCAGTAAAATAGGAATACAGCATTTCCAGTTCCTGATCCGTTAGCTGTCCAAAATGTTCCTGTATTAATTTGCTAAAATTTTGCACGAAATATATTTGTAATAGGTACGAGAGTTCAAATATACAGAATAGTTTTTCAGTACCATTTCCTGATGACATCTATTTTGCAGCTTCATCCATTCAATTTTAAATGATCATTCAAAACACTTTATTCTTTATATTTGGATGGTATGATAAAAAAAATATTTTCCACGGTGATTCTTCTGAATCTCTTTTACGCCTGTCAGTCTCAGGATTCTAAAGTTGTGTTGATTGATAAGCTGGACAAAAGTTTCAAGGTTGCCCAATTTTATGAACCAAAACTGAAAAAAACAGATGATCTTTTATCTTCTGACGTAAAAAAGATGGATAAGAAAGCAGCAAAAAAAGCTCTAGAAACTGCCATGTTTGCTAAAGATACGCTGGCTTTTTACCCATCCAACGGAAGATTACCCTCTGAATTTTATGTAGAATCTACCAACGACTGGATGTCGAGGAAAGAGAAACCTGTTAAATACTTTGGCTATGCATACAGCACAGTTGCCTATGATGAGGAAAAAGATACGCTGGCTATCTTAAATAAAGTGGCATTTCCTTCTTTGGGCATGACGGAGAACAACAAAGGGGAATTCGTTTATTTAGTGGCCACCAAAACCTCAAAAAATAAAAATGATGTTGCCAACATTCTCAGTTTCCTGAAAAAAAATTGTACCCGAGTGAATATTGAAGATCAGTCATCAGAGAAAATAAGCTGCTGGGAAGATACAAATTTTTATTACGTGCTGTCGGCAACAGATGAAAAGAAAGAAGAAATTCTCTCCTACGATTTGTCAGGGAATAAAATTTCAAAAATGGTAGATGTTACAGATATCCGTTTAAAAATATATTCCAAAGACTATGTTCAGACGATGAGGAATGAGAAAGCATATCTCCCGGATTATTTACCGAATCGTAAAGAGAAATAGAGATGGGCGAAGGGATGGAAGTTACGATTAGTTTTGCATTTTCTGAATGTCAATTAATTTGGATTAAATACTTCTGACTTCCCTATGTATTAAAAGAACTCCTGAATTCCACAGGCGAAAGATTCGTTTTGCTTTTAAACAGCTTGGTAAAAGACTGCGGATGTTCAAAACCCAGTTCATAAGCGATTTCACTGATCGATAAATCTGTTACAGACAGCTTTTCTTTGGCTTTTTCAATCAGTTTGTCATGGATCATCTGCTGCGTGCTTTGTCCTGTAAGTGTTTTAAGAAGCCGGCTCAGATAATTGGAAGACACATTCAGCTCGTTTGCGACGAATTGTACAGTGGGCAATCCCTTTGAAACCAAATCATTGTTGTCAAAATAATCATTCAGAATATCTTCTAAACGGTCTAGGGTTTTATGATTGCTGATTTTCCTCGTGATAAACTGACGCTCGTAAAATCTTTCCGAATAGTTGAGCAGGGTTTCAATGTGTGAAATAATGATATTTTGACTGAATTTATCAATATTAGCGTGATATTCCTGCTGAATATTTTCTATAATTCCATTGATAATTTTTTCTTCTTTACTGGAAAGAAACAAGGCTTCATTCACCGAATACCCGAAGAAATCATATTGTTTTATCGTTTTGGCAAGTGATGTATTCCACAAAAAATCAGGATGAATCAATAACATCCAACCCGATTTTTCTGTCTGAGAATCTGCATCAGCCTCAATTCTGAAGACCTGATTGGGAGCAATGAAAAACATCGTTCCTTCATCAAAGTCATATGCCTGCTGACCGTATTTCAACTGACCATTGATTCCAATTTTCAGAGAGATCATATAGAAATCCAGCATCCAGCTGACCTCTCCAATATCAGCAGGTCTTTTCACGGCATTATAGTCAACGACACTGATCATCGGATGTTCAGGCGGTTCCAGCCCTCTTGAGCGATGAAACTCTGTAATGGTTTTTATCCTTTTTGTTGTGCGTTGTTCCATATGGATAAAGTTACGATTAGATTTGAGATTTTTAGATTTCAGACGCAAGACTTTTAGGTTAAGGTTGAGATGGAAAAATGTCAATGGCGGCTTCGAGAACCTCCTTTAGATTAGCAGAGGATAAAAGTTACTAACTTTAGAGAAAGAGAAAGCATTTAATTAAACTAAGAGTGCCTCCGAATAAGATTCATGGGCTGATAAAGAATTAAATGCTTTATTCATTTAAAACTCAAATAGAAATACGGGATTAA
>NZ_JPRN01000030.1 GCF_000737715.1 Chryseobacterium sp. JM1
TGGGAAGTTCTTCTGATGAGGAAGCTAGATCGGTTATCCAAACTACAGATCTGGGATTTTTTGTGGCAGGAAACAGACAAAGTTCCCTTCGAGAATCTCAGGGAACCAGCGGTTATGGATCAAAAGACGTTTGGATTTCCAGATTGGATAAAAACGGAAAAATACTTTCTGAAACGGTTTTAGGTGGAAAGGGCTTGGATGAAGTGGAAAAAATAATTCCTACCAGAGATGGTGGAGCCTTGTTGGGAATTTACTCGAGAAGCTCCGAACTCCGGGTTTCGGGTTCTACAGATAAGTCGTCTTCGGCAACCTCGTATCCTGTATCCCGAACCGCTAAGTCTACGGATAATTTCGGCGAGGGCGACTACTGGATCGTCAAGCTTGACAAAACCGGAAAAGTAGAATGGGAAAAGAACTACGGAGGAAAAGGCGATGATCACATAAGAACATTGGCCTTAACATCTGCAGGGTATGTAATCGGTGGAGAATCCAGATCTGAAAGGTCAGGGAATAAAACGGTAGGAATTGAAGAAGGAACTGATCTTTGGTTGATCTCTTTAAACGAAAAAGGTGATGAAATCTGGCAGAAATCTTTCAATTTCAAGAACCGTGATATTCTGATGGGGATGAGCGTGATTAATGAGAGTCAAGATTCAAGAGCCAAGAATCAGGACATCACAAAAGGAATTTTACTGGGTGGCTATACTCAGGCAGAAGGAAGGATAGAAACAGATGATGAAACGTTCTGGATGCTGTATTTGAATCAAGACGGAAATGAAGAGTGGAGAAAGTATGTGAAAGGGGAATCCAGAAAGAAAGAGGAAAGACTTTCAGATATTAAGTTAAACAGAGATGGTTCAATTATCCTGGCAGGAACCAGTGCTGAAGAACTTGGAAAAGAGAACTGGAAGATCGTGAAGCTTGGAGATGGTCAGATCAACAAACTCATAGAAAAACAAGACATTAAGATCTATCCGAATCCGGTTTCAGATTATGCTTATGTAGAAATAGGTTTCGACTTTAATGAAGCAGATATTATCCTGTATGATATGGGTGGAAGACAGCTTCAGATCTTGAAGACAAAGAATAAAGTAACGAAGATCAATACGCAGAATCTGATTCAGGGAGCTTATTTGGTGACGATTAAAACGGATACGAACAAAACAGCGAATGCTAAACTGATTAAGAAATAACCATGAAAAAAATAAAATCGAGCATACTATTCTTATTTACAGTAGGAATATCAGCTAATGCTAATGCTCAAAACATATATGAGAAAGGAAACACTGAGAAATTTAATATAAAAAGTCCTCAATTAACAGATTTTGAAAGATATGGGAATATTCCGGCTAAGAATTTTGTAGGAGAAGCGGATTTAAGTATTCCATTAGTTTCATTACCTGTTGAGAATGGCAATGACATTAATATAGGACTGACTTATAATTCATCAGGTTTTATTCCTTCAAAGAATTCAGGAATGGCAGGATTTAACTGGAGTTTAGTGGGGGAAGGGGTCATTTCAAGAGAGGTGGTAGGAACACCTGATGATCAGGAAGGATCACCGGGAACACTGAACGGAGTAAAGGGGCAATTTGAACATGGATTGTTTGTGGGAATTAAAAAAAGAAAGGACGGTAACGCAAGTCTTCCAACTCCAGGTCATGTTGAAAGCTTTAGTAATACATATCTTGGTGCTACCCGTGATGCTTCTGATAGTAGTTTCTACGAATTGAGATACAAAGATTCTCAAAATTCTAATACGAATTCTTATGAGACAACACCTGACCTGTTTCATTTTAATTTCAATGGGATTTCAGGAACCTTTTTTATGGACGAATCCGGGAATTTTAAGATTCGGACCAACGAACCCAATAATCTTAAAATAGATATATCAAAACTGAAATTTCAACCTGTCGTTGCAGTTTGTATTCCATCTTATACCTCAGAAATCATTATCACAGATGATAAGGGAACAAAATATTATTTCGGTGGAAACAGCAGAAATCTCGAATACACTACTTCTTTGGGAGAAAACCCTGAAGGATATAATATTGGAGATGCACCAGCTCCTGTTATTACGGCATGGTATATGTACAAAATTGATCTGCCGGATGGCAGTACAGTCCTCTATAATTATCTGGATGATAAGAGGGATATTACTTCAAGCCTGGGAAATGTAGGATGTTCTCCAACTGCTTACGGATATTATAAAGGTGCTCCAGGTGCTGAAAGAAAATTATTCGCCGAATTCAATGTTAAGGTAAATGATTATAGAAAGGTTACTGAGACTACCCAGTCTACTTCAATGGGAGGAAATATAACCATCAATGCAAACTATAGTACAGGATCAGGAAATACTTACAGTATAACAAAGAAAGCGTATCTGGAATCTATTACCTATAAAAACAGTAAGATTAAATTAAATTATGATATCCAAAATAATTTATACAACAATGTCACTATTTATGGACCCAATAATGGCTCAGATTTTACTGGTTTTCCTCAAAAAAAATTGAATGGCATCCAGGTTCTATATAATAATAAGATTATTAATGAAGTTAATTTGGGCTATCAAGCTATTACGACTGGAAATGCCAACAGAATTTTTCTTCAGTCTATCAATCAGACAGGAAACAAGAATTATGCGTTTGAATATGATTTAACATCCAATAGCTTTCCAATTCCTCATACATGTGCTGTCGATTATTGGGGGTTTTATAACGGAATGCTGTCAAATGATCCGAATTCTTCTCATCAAAAATTAATTCCTACAATAAATCTTGATAGTAATCAGGATTTTAGCTATGCAACGAATGAAAGAGAACCTAATTTTGATTATTCCAAAACCGCACGACTCACGAAAGTAATTTATCCTACCAAAGGATATTCAGTTTTTGAATATGAGCCTCACCTTTATTCCAAAAGGCTTGAAAGAAGATTCTCCAGTAACTCTCTTCCTGCATTATTTGATGTGAATGGTATTTTTGGTGGCACCAGAATAAAAAAAATCACTGACTTCAGCCTGAATAGCAATATGCAGTCAAGAGAATTTATATATTCCGATGCTAATGGTAATTCAACTGGAATTCTAATGGACTGGCCGAGATATATCTTTTATCTGACCGCTGTAACGACATTTAATGATGGTTCAATATTTGTCCAGGCAAATAGTAAGCATGGTTATATACAGTCTTCCAACATTTCCAGAAATACACTGAGCGGTTCAGGTATTAATTATTCTTCAGTCACGGAAAAAAAATCAGGAAACGGATCTGTTGAATCAAAGTTTAAAACGTATATCGATACACCGGATACTTTTGATGGTAATACTCAACAGCTTACAGGAGGTTCATACACTCCAATGCCGATGGCTCAAAATATTTATATTGAACCTAATGATAAAGGGCATGAAAGAGGAAAGCTTAAAGAGAGAATTATTAGAAATGAAGCTGGTAACACTCTTTCTATAGACAAGTTGACTTATAATGAATCTCCAGGTAAATTTGGGCAATATACTGCAGTAATTAATATTGCTAATGCCTGGATGCATGCAAGAAAGGTATTCTATTACAATGATTTTTTATCAAAGAAAGAAACGTTGAATTATTTTAACAGTGCATTTCTTAAAACCACTGAGCTTTACAATTATAATAATCAATCTTTGATTGCAGACAAATCAAATACAGATGCCGATAATAATGTTACATCTACTTTCTACAAATATGCTGTGGATAAAAACAATCAGTACTTGATTGAAAAAAATATGATAGGTATTCCTTTGGAGGTTGAGACTAAAAATAATGATAAAAGAATATCAAAAACGGAAACAGTATATCCTTTAAGCCAAGGGGAAGCCAATCTAAAAACAGCAGGATTACCGCTGCCGTATTCAGTATTGTCTACAGACTTGCAGAATGTAATAAAAGAAGAAGTTACCTACAATAAATATGATGATAAAGGGAATCTGGTTCAGTATACTACAAACACCGGACTACCTATAACAATCATTTGGGGATACAAGAAAACAAAACCTATTGCAAAAATTGAAGGAATAGCTTATGATAATATTTCTTCCAATATTGCTGATATCATTACTGCTTCAGATAAAGATGAGGATCCTGCCGGCAATTCGTTGTCGCCGGAGGCTTCGGAACTAGCTCTTCTTAATGCTTTAGATTTATTTAGAAGTAATCAGCTAAATTATCAGGTTACTACTTATACTTATGATCCATTAGTTGGAGTAAGAAGCATCACTCCACCATCTGGAATCCGTGAGGTTTATCTGTATGATACAGCGAATCGTTTAATGGAGATAAGGGAAAATAATCAAGTAGGAAAACTGTTAAAAGAATACCAATACAATTATAAAAACTAAACACAGACATGAAAAAAATAATCATTCCCATCGGTTTTTTGTTGATGGCTCATTCAGCGCATGCTCAGCTTACCCAGGGAGAAAACTATGTGTATTCTAAATCTTATCTTGATTATAATGTGGGCGGACAACCGACAAAGACCTCAGAAACTGTACAGTATTTCGATGGTTTGGGAAGAGCCAAACAGGTGGTTAATGTAAAAGCTTCTCCCTTAGGAAGAGATGT
>NZ_JPRN01000031.1 GCF_000737715.1 Chryseobacterium sp. JM1
AATATTCCTTTAACCAGCAATGGAAAAATAGACCGCCGCAGCCTACCCGCCGTCAGTTCTGAAGATCTAATCCAGGCCGAATACATCGCTGCACAAACCGCTGAAGAAAAAGCCCTGGTAGAAGTTTGCGAACAGGTCTTAAAACACAGTCCGATCAGTCTTCGTGACAACTATTATAACTTAGGAGGTGACTCCATCAAATCCATCCAGATTGTATCGAGATTGCGCCAGCGCGGATATCACTTAAAAGTAGAGCACATCTTACAATACCCTGTATTAGAAGAGCTTTCCCGCTATATCACCACTGATTTTGTTGTGATAGACCAAGCTGTAATAACCGGTTCCGCCAATTTAACCCCTATCCAGCGATACTTCTTTGAGAGCGGGGAGATTGTCAATAAAAACCACTATAATCAATCCGTTATTTTAAAGAGCAGCGAAAGACTTTCCGGTAATGTATTGGAATCTTCAATCAAAACTTTAGTATCCCACCATGATGCTTTGAGGATGGTCTACCGCGAAGAGTTTGGATTATGGAGCCAGTATAATCAGGGCATAGAAGAGAGCCACTACCGTCTGGAGTATTTCGATCTGCGTGACAGCGGCAGTGAATCAGAAGAACTATTACGCTTACAGGAAATAGGGGAGAACCTTCAAAGCAGCATCAACATAGAATCTGGCATTCTGTTCCACATCGGTCATGTTTCCATGAGCGATGGAGACCGCTTGCTTCTCATTATACACCACCTGGTTGTGGATGGCGTATCCTGGAGAATCCTGCTCGAAGACTTAGGAACACTTTATGAATCCGGAATAAAAAAAGAAACCTATGCGCTACCCTCCAAAACAGATTCATTCCAATCCTGGGGTCATGCTTTGGAACAATACAGCAGCAGTTCTGCTTTATCCAAAGAACTCGTTTATTGGAAAAAAAAACATGGAAGAGAAGTTTTAACCACCGGTTTGGATATCAGCCGTACCGTGGGCTGGTTTACCAGTGTGTATCCCTTCTCTCTGGACATCAGTGATATCAGCCAGCCGGCTTTGGTCAGCGTCAAAGAAAGTTTAAGAAACATTCCTCATAAAGGCATTGGCTATGGTATTCTAAAATATCTGGGTCAGGGACTTTCCTCAGCAGAACGTCCTTCCGTTCAGTTCAATTACCTGGGTGATTTTGATGATGCCACAGGTTCTACATTCCAGTATACCACTGAAAATATGGGAGACCCAGTCTCAAAAGACAACCAGAGAACCGATATTTTACTGGATGTTTCCGGAATGACCGTGAATGGCGAGATGACCATCAATTTCCGTTATTCAGATAAAGTATTTGATTCTGAAATATCTGGGTCAGGGACTTTCCTCAGCAGAACGTCCTTCAATCCAGTTCAATTACCTGGGTGATTTTGATGATGCCACAGGTTCCACATTCCAGTATACCACTGAAAATATGGGAGACCCAGTCTCAAAAGACAACCAGAGAACCGATATTTTACTGGATGTTTCCGGAATGACCGTGAATGGAGAAATGACCATCAATATCCGTTATTCAGATAAAGTATTTGATGAATCTACTGTTCAGAAGGTGTTAAGCAGCTATCAGGCTCATTTAGAACAAATGATCATTACGGATGACGAACAAAAAGTTATTCTAACCCCTTCCGATCTTACCTACAACGGATTATCTTTCCAAACCATTCAGGAGATCACTAAGAATAATGAGGTAGAAGATATTTACGAGCTTTCCCCGATGCAGCAAGGCCTGTACTACCATTGGTTGCTGGATCCTAAAGGTTCTACCTATTTTATGCAGACCTCTTACCGGATGAAATCCCAAAGTCTTGATCCTTCCAAAGTAGAAAAAGCTTTTGGCAAGCTGCTCAACCGTTATACCATTCTCAGAACCTCCTTCGACAACCGTTTCGGAGAAGTTCCCCTTCAGATTGTACACCCACAAGCCAATGTGGATTTTAATTATCAGGTGATAGAATCCAAAGATTCCCTTGAAAATGATCTGGAGATGATTAGAAATAATGATATCATCCGTGGTTTTGCCCTGAATAATCCTACACAACTGCGTTTGATACTGGTAGAATTACCGGATAACGCTTATGAATTTATCTGGAGCTACCATCATATTATCATGGATGGCTGGTGTTTAAGCATCCTGATCAATGATTTTTCTGCGATTTTAGACTCCCTTCAACAGGAGGTGGAGCTCAGTTTACCGGAACCACAGAAATATTCTTCTTATCTTAAATGGCTAGGGAAGATTGACAAAAACTCTTCATCACAATATTGGGAAAATTATTTAAAAGGGGTTAGTGCTCCAACATTAATCCCTTTCGAAAAGAGTATAAAAGGAGAGAAACCTCATTTTGCTACAGAAAAGTTCAGCATCGAAGACAATGAGCTTAAAGAGATTAATCAATTATGTCAGCAGTTAGGCATTACTCTGAATACCTATGTACAGGCAGCATGGTCTTATCTTTTGAGTTCATATAACGCTTCTGAAGAAATCATATTCGGAGCCGTGGTATCGGGAAGACCTCCTGATATAGAGGGTATTGAAAATATGGTAGGTCTTTTTATCAATACCATTCCTGTAAGAATTACGGTCAATAAAGACGATACTCCACGCAGCCTTTTGAAAAAGCTGCATCAGGATTCTGTACAGAATACCGGGAATCATTTCAATAGTCTGGCAGAAATCCAGTCTTTATCTCCTTTAGGTAAAGATTTGATCAGCAATATCGTCATATTTGAAAATTATGTAAAAAATGAAAAAGAGAGCTTTGAGAATGTAAAGGTTTTTGACCAGTCTAATTATGATTTTACATTAGCTATAGAACCCAATGAAAACAGCCTGAATATAGACTTTGAATATAATACATCGGTATATTCTTCTGCTATTACAGCTTTGGCTTCTCATTTAAGAAATACATTGTGCCATTTCAAAACTTTCGTTGATACACCGCTTTCGGAATTCGGATATTTAAGTATTTCTGAGCGTGAAATATTGTTAAAAGAGTTCAACAATACGGAAGAATCCTATGATTCAACTTCCACAATTATCAGTTTATTTGAAAAACAGACAGTCCTTACTCCGGAAGCAACAGCTCTGGTATATGAAGATACACAATTGACCTATCAGGAGCTTAACGCGCAGGCCTGTGATCTTGCATTTCAGCTTCAAACGGCTTATGGAATCAAGAAAGGGGATCATGTAGGGGTGATGATAGACCGCAGTGAAAAGCAGATTGTTTCGATTCTGGGTATTTTAAAATCAGGAGGCGTATATGTTCCTGTAGATGTTAACCTTCCTGAATCACGAAAATCTGTGATGGCTGATAATTTACAATTGATTATTACCGAATCTTTCTACTTCTTTGACCTGGATTTTTATTCTGGAGATTCCCTGGCTATAGATGTAGAGCTGACAGGGGAGGGTTCTGAGGATTTTGAATCTACAGCTTTGGACGGTGGTGATATTGCCTATATTATTTACACTTCCGGTTCTACGGGCGAACCTAAAGGCGTGTTGAATACCCATGAAGGTATTTTAAATACCATGCTATTTCAGAAGAATTTCTTTAAGGTTTCCCAATGTAACAACATTGCGCAGTTTTCATCTTTCTCTTTTGATGCATCCATCTCTGAGATTTTTATGACTTTGCTGTCCGGGAAGACACTTCATATTCTTAGTGATGCGGTGAGAAAAGACTCTCATGCTTTTGAAGAATACGTTGATAAGTACTCAATTGATTTGGTGACTTTACCTCCGGCCTTTTTCAGTTTATTACATATTGAAAGACTGCAAAAATTACAAGGACTCATCACTGCAGGAGAAGCTGCAATAGTAGGCAAGGCTAAAGAATTCCTCAAATACGGGACATTCTATAATGCTTATGGACCTACCGAAACAAGTATCTGTGCCAGTGTATATAAGATAGATAAAGGATATGATTTAGAATTAAATACAATTCCGATCGGTAAGCCCATCTCCAATACAGAGGTCTACATTTTAGATTCAAATAAACATTTAGTTCCTATCGGCGTAAGCGGTGAACTTTATATCGCAGGTTCCGGTTTGGCTCGTGGTTATTTAAACAGAGAAGACCTTACCTCGGAGAAGTTTGTAGCCAATCCTTTTGTGGAAGGCACCAAAATGTACCGCACGGGAGATTTGGGAAGATGGCTTCCCGATGGTAATATCGAGTATTTGGGAAGAATCGACCACCAGGTGAAGATCC